>NZ_PVZG01000092.1 GCF_003002065.1 Pseudosporangium ferrugineum | reverse complement strand
AGCGCCCGCAGGCCACCGCGGTGGTCTTCGAGGACCAGCAGCTCAGCTATGCACAGCTCAACGAGCAGGCCAACCAGCTGGCCTGGGCACTGATCACACACGGTGTCGGCCCCGAGGGGCGGGTTCTGCTGTGCATGGATCGTTCTGCTGAGTATGTCGTCGCTTGCCTCGCGGTTTTGAAGGCAGGTGGGGTGTATGTGCCGGTCGATGTTGACGAGCCGGCTCTGCGCTTACGCGAGATGGTTGATGATCTGGCGCCGGTGGCAGCTATTACTGACCGTGAGGTGCCTGAGAGCATCGCGGATAGATGTCCGGCCGTTCTTACTGTTTCTGACGGGATTGGGCAGGAGAACGTATCCGGTCCGGCGAGGTCGATTGGTTCCGACGCTCTTGCGTACGTGATGTTCACATCCGGATCTTCCGGCAGGCCCAAAGGCATTGCGGTGACTCACGGCAACGTGTGTTCCTTTGCGCGAGACTCTTGTTGGCGAGGGGAAACCTCAATCGTCGCGTTGTTCCATTCCCGGCAGTCATTCGATGCTTCTACGTTCGAGCTCTGGGCTCCGCTGGCTAATGGCGGAACGGTCGTGGTGGCCGGCGAACGTCCGTTGGATGCTGCAACCGTCCGGCGATACGTCAGCGAATACACACTGACACACCTATGGCTCACGACGGCCGTGTTCAATGCTGTCGTGGACGCCGATCCCACCTGTTTCACCAACCTGCAGCAAGTATGGACCGGGGGCGAAGCAGTTTCCGCCGAACGTATCAATGCCACATTAAACGCTTCCCCCGATCTGTCTGTCTTCAACGGCTACGGGCCTACGGAGACGACGACGTTCGCGACGTTCGCGAATGCGAGGGAAGCGGTTAGGAATTCGAGTCCGGTTCCCATCGGGTGTCCGATGGATAACACGCGGGTGTATGTGCTGGATTCGGGTTTGTTGCCGGTTCCTCCGGGTGTTTCTGGTGAGTTGTATGTGGCTGGTTTGGGTGTGGCGCGGGGTTATTTGAATCGTCC
>NZ_PVZG01000091.1 GCF_003002065.1 Pseudosporangium ferrugineum | reverse complement strand
GGGCGAGTTCAGCCGGTCGTAGCATTTGATCTTGATCGTTCGGTGGGACAGGATGCCCGCCGTGCGCAACATGTTGACCTTGGCTGATCGGGAAGAGATCTCCCGTGGTCTTGCCGAAGGCCTGCAGTACAAGGAAATCGCCCGGCTGATCGACCGGAACCCGTCGATCGTCTCGCGGGACGTCGCCCGCCACGGTGGCCGTGCTGAGTACCGGGCGGTGGCCGCCGACGAGACGGCCGCTGGTGCTCGGCGGCGGCCGAAGGCGTACGCGGTCGACCGGTCGCCACGTCTGCGCACGGTCGTCACCGAGCTGCTGCGCACCGGCTGGTCGCCGGCCTCGATCGCGGGCCGGTTGCCGTACGAATACGCGCACGATCAGGCTGTACGAGTGTCCCACGAAGCGATCTACCAGTGGATGTACGCGCAGCCGGTGTCCACCCTGGCCCGGGAGCTGCTCGCCCTGCGCACCGGCCGCACCGCCCGCCGTTCAGGCCCACGCCCGGCCCCGGCACCGCGGATCCGCGAGCCGCGCTACCTCGACGAACGTCCCGCCGAAGTCGAAGGGCGGCAGGTGCCCGGGCACTGGGAGGGCGATCTGGTCATCGGCAAGGCCGGCAAGAGCGCGGTCGCGACCCTGGTCGAGCGCACGTCCCGGTTCGTGGTCCTGGTCCCGCTGACCGGCCGCGACGCGCTGACCGTCGGCGACGCGGTGATCGCCGCCGCCGGCACGCTGCCGCCGCAGATCACACGGTCGCTGACCTGGGACTGCGGCGCTGAGATGGCCCAGCACGCCCGGATCACCGCCGCCGGGCTGCCGGTCTACTTCGCCCGCCCGCACTCACCCTGGCAGCGCGGCAGCAACGAGAACCTGAACCGGATCCTGCGCGAGTACTTCCCGAAAGGCATCGAGATCACCTCGGACCCGAACTATTTGGCGATGGTCGCTTCCGAAATCAACGACCGACCCCGTAAGATCCACAATTGGAAGAAGCCCTCCGAGATATTCGCCGAACTCGTAGAGGCAAATGCTTCGACT
>NZ_PVZG01000090.1 GCF_003002065.1 Pseudosporangium ferrugineum | reverse complement strand
CTAGTGTGCTGCGCCGGAAATTCGCCTACAAAATCGTGCGAGTGATTCGAGGATCTCCTCGGCGGTCTTGGTCCAGATGAACGGTCGTGGGTTGCTGTTCCAGTCGGCGATCCACGACCGGATGTCGGCTTCCAGTGCCTGGACACTCTTGTGGGTGCCGCGGCGGATCTTCTGGTCGGTGAGGAACCCGAACCAGCGTTCGACCTGGTTGATCCAGGATGAGCCGGTCGGGGTGAAGTGCATGTGGAAGCGAGGGTGCTTCGCGAGCCAGGCCCGGATGGCGGGGGTTTTGTGGGTGCCGTAGTTGTCGCAGACCAGGTGGATGTCGAGGTCGGCCGGTACGGTCTTGTCGATGGTGATCAGGAATTTCTTGAACTCCACGGCGCGGTGCTGGCGGTGCAGTTCACTGATGACCGTGCCGTCGGCGATGTCGAACGCGGCGAACAGGCTGGTGATGCCGTTACGGTGGTAGTCGTGGGTCCGCCGTTCGGGCATGCCGGGCATCATCGGCAGGACCGGCTGCGAGCGGTTGAGGGCCTGGATCTGGGATTTCTCGTCCACGCACAGCACCACTGCCCGCTCGGGTGGGTGATGGTAGAGCCCGACGACGTCGACGACTTTCTCGATGAACTGCGGGTCGGTGGACAGCTTGAACGCGTCGGCCCGGTGCGGCTTGAGGCCGAAGTCGCGCCAGATTCTGCCGATCGTCGACTTCGACAGCCCTGACTTCTCTGCCATCGACGTCCTTGACCAGTGGGTGGCGTTGCGCGGAGTCTGCTCGAGGGTCGCCACGACGACTTCTTCGACCTTGTCCAAGGCGATCGATGGTGGCCGGCCGGGACGCTGTTCATCGATCAGGCCGTCGAGACGTTCAGCCAGGAACCGGCGCCGCCATTTGCCCACAGTGGACACATGCACGCCCAGAATGGTTGCTACGTCAGTGTTCGCGGCGCCTTCGGCGCACGCCAGGATGATCCTCGACCGCATCGCGAGGACCTGCGAGGACTTCGCCCGACGCGACCACCGGGTCAGCGTCTCGCGTTCCTCGTCGGTCAACACCAGCGGTGCAGTCGGGCGCCCGGTTCGTGCCATCAACCCACCCTACACCGACTTAACAGGCGAATTTCCGGCGCAGCACACTAG
>NZ_PVZG01000089.1 GCF_003002065.1 Pseudosporangium ferrugineum | reverse complement strand
CAGCGACACGTGGCGATCCCGCACCCACCGTGAGTGGACAAAACGGTCAAGCCGAAACGGTCAGACAGGGAGCAAAAACCTCTGACGGATCGAGGCCAATGGCGCCACCAATATCGCCCGGGCCACACGCCGAGCCAACCGCCAACCACACGACCTGATCGCCGCCGTGACCAGCAGCTACCCGACAACGCAATAGCCCTGCTCCCGTACGAGACATCTCATCAAACTCACCTTGAGACATCCAGCGCCCAACACGAACCAGATCGTCGCCACCGTCGTTGTGCACCAACACCGGGGTTTTGCCGGCGAGCACATAGTACGTGTGGAGGTCTTGGACGGTGAGGTTGTAGGCCAGGGCGGTCCGGTGACTTCCCCGGATCATGCCACCGACTTGGAAGCGGTATCCGTCCGGCGAATGCAGGAGATCGCCGCGGTCCAGTTCGTCCGCGCGGTCCCAACGCTTGTCCGTGGCGTTCCAGAACGGGTGGTCCTCCGTGGTGACCAGTCGTTTGCCGCCGACCGAGAGTTCGTACAGGTCGTCGCGGTGGACCCAGACGTGTTCGACGAGACGGCCGCCCTCGTTGCCGGTCTCCGGGTCTGCCGCGAGGACCAGGTCGCCCTTCTTCAGATCCTTGAACCTTTTGGTGGTTCCGTTGGCGAGCAGTACCCGGGTGTCACCGCTGAAGCTGCAGGCCTTACCGGCCCGGCCGGCCGCGGAGGTCTTGCCGGCGAGGCCCGTGCCGACACCGCCGACCAGGCTGCCGGAGCCGTAAAAGGCCGCAGCGTCATCGGCCACGCCGTAGGGACAGGCCATGGGTGCGACCGCGCACGCCGCGAGCAGCTCCGGGCCCGCCGCGATCGTGAGCAGCGCCAGGCCGCCTTCCAGCATGCGTGACACGCTGATTCCGGTGGGTTCCTCCAGGCCGCCACACATCTCACCGAAGTCGATACACAGGTGTCAAGCCCCGGGTTTGATGGAGAGTTGGTTAGCTGGTTTTCAGGGGTGCAATGACCGGCTGGGTCATCACGTGTAGTGCCTCGTGTTCGGCGGGTGGGACGTGTCCGAGCTCGCCGTGCAACCTGCGGTTGTTGTACCAGTCGATGTACTCGACGGTGGCCATCTCCAGGTCGTCCAGGCCGCGCCACGGACCCTTGTT
>NZ_PVZG01000088.1 GCF_003002065.1 Pseudosporangium ferrugineum | reverse complement strand
AGGCGAATTTCCGGCGCAGCACACTAGAGGCCCCATCTCTGTCTTGTCCGCGTTGCCCGGCTGGTGCGTGCCGCCCTGCACCCAGTCACGAACGACAGGACGACGATGCCCTCCATTACACCTGATGACACCGTGATCGAGGTCTTCGGTGGCGTCGATACCCACCAGGACACCCACACCGCCGCCGCGATTGACCAGCTCGGCCGGGTCCTGGGCACGCATGAGTTCCCCGCCACCGCAGCCGGCTACGCCGACCTGCTGGCCTGGATACGCGGGCATGGCCGGCTCGTGCGGGCCGGGGTGGAGGGCACCGGTGCCTACGGCGCGGGCCTGGCTCGCCTGCTGCGCAACGAGCACGTCACCGTGATCGAGGTCGACCGGCCAGACCGCAAGACCCGCCGCTTCCAGGGAAAATCCGATCCGATTGACGCCATCCAAGCCGCCCGGGCAGCGCTGGCCGGTGAGCGCACCGGCACCCCCAAGCAGCGCGACGGCCACGTCGAAGCGCTACGCAACCTGCGCGTGGCCCGGCGCAGCGCGGTCGACCAGCGCGCCGACACCCAGCGCCAGATGAAGACCCTGATCGTCACCGCTCCCGACGAGCTACGTGCCCGGCTACGCGGCCTGAGCGTCAAACAGCTGATCACCGTCTGCGCGAACCTGCGCCCCGAGCGGACTGACGCCGTGACCCCGCTCACCGCCGTCAAGCTCGCCCTGCGCAGCCTGGCCCGCCGTCACCAGCAGCTGTCCGTCGAGATCACCGACCTCGACGAGCTGCTCGAACCCCTCGTCGCCGCGATCAACCCCGGCCTGCTGGCCGCCAACGGCGTCGGCGCCGAGGTCGCCGGGCAGTTGCTGGTCAGTGCCGGGCAGAACCACGACCGGCTCACCTCCGAAGCAGCGTTCGCCATGCTCTGCGGCGCTGCACCGATACCGGCCTCGTCCGGCAAGACGACCCGGCACCGACTCAACCGTGGCGGCGACCGGCAAGCCAACGCCGCCCTCTACCGCGTCGTGCTCTGCCGACTGCGCTGGGACCCCCGCACCCGCGACTACATGCAACGACGCACCCAAGAAGGCATGTCCAAGAAAGAAATCATTCGATGCCTCAAGCGGTATGTCGCCCGTGAGCTCTACCAACTCATCACCACAAACGATCTTGAACTCGCCGCTTGACATCCATAGGAGCATCC
>NZ_PVZG01000087.1 GCF_003002065.1 Pseudosporangium ferrugineum | reverse complement strand
GCCGTGATGCGGGGAAAGCTCGCACGTCCGGTTCGGGGAGGAGTCGCGCGGAAACGGCCCCCACAAGGGGCACCGCGCCGCGCGGCTTACTCCACGCCGACCCTGTTCACGCAGCTCAAGGCCCTGCCCTGGGCGCAGGTCCCGGTCGGGGCGCAGACCCGCGAGACCGGGCACGGCCGCAAAGAGACCCGCACGGTCAAAGCGCTCACCGTCAACACCCCGGACGGGCTGGGATTCCCTCACGCCGACCAGGCCGTCCGGATCACCCGCACCCGCACGATCAAGGGCAAGACCAGCCGCGAGACGGCGTACCTGACGATCTCGCTGCCCGCCGGTAACGCCCGGCCCGCTGATCTGGGCACCTGGGCGCGTTCGGAGTGGCATATCGAGAACCGGCTGCATTACGTACGAGATGTCACGTTACGTGAAGACGCGCATCAAGCCCGGACCGGCAACGGACCCGCAGTGTTCGCCACCCTCCGTAACACCTCGATCGGATACCACCACATCAACGGCGCCACCAACATCGCCGAAGCCACCCGAGAAGCCAGCCACCGCCCCCACGACCTCATCACCGCCGTAACCACCGGAAAACCGAGCGTGACCAGGGCCAAAGCCACTACGCAATAGCCCTGGCCGTCGGGCACGGCCGCGCGTCGCGCCGGGCACCGCGCGGCGTATTGTCGCGTTGGCCCGGCCTTACCGTCTGTCCCTGATTCTCCTGGCACTCACCACCGCAGCGAGCGCGGCTATCACCGCGGTCAGCCCGTTGCTGCTCAAGGTGATCGTGGACGACGGCATCGTGCCGGGGCGGATGTCGGTGGTGGTGGCGGTGGCCGCCACGATCGCCGGGCTGGCCCTGGTCGACGCCGGTTGCGTCTATCTCCAGGTCCGCTTCTCGAGCCAGGTGGGCGAAGGTCTCGTGCACGACCTCCGCACCCGAGCGTTCGAGCACGTGCAGCAGCAGCCCTTGGCGTTCTTCCTGCGTACCAGGACGGGGTCGCTGGTGAGCCGCCTCAGCACCGATGTCGTCGGTGCCCGGGAGGCCGTCACCTCGCTGTTGTCACAGGCCATCGCCGCGACGATGACGCTCGTGCTCGTCCTGGTCGTCATGTTCTACCTGTCCTGGCAGCTCTCGCTGGCGGCGCTGATCATGACCTCGGCTATTCAGACTGAATGCGACGCATCGAGGGTGATGAAGGAAAGGTGCACCTGACCTGCAAGGATGTGGGTGTCTAGACCATGTCCACAG
>NZ_PVZG01000086.1 GCF_003002065.1 Pseudosporangium ferrugineum | reverse complement strand
CGATGCCGAGCTGATCACGATGATCACGAAGATCCACGCGGAGAACTACGGCGTCTACGGGGCCCGCAAGATCTGGCACGAGCTGCAGCGACGTGGGGTGCGGGTGGCCCGGTGCACCGTCGAACGGCTGATGCGCGA
The DNA here is from genome assembly GCF_003002065.1 of Pseudosporangium ferrugineum. GTDB lineage: Bacteria > Actinomycetota > Actinomycetes > Mycobacteriales > Micromonosporaceae > Actinoplanes > Actinoplanes ferrugineus_A. The sequence continues at coordinate 1,133 of NZ_PVZG01000086.1, read as the reverse complement.
GATCGGGCTGCGGGGGCTGCTACGCGACAAAACGCCGCGCACGACCCGCCCGGCCGCGGAGACTGACCGGCCTCGTGACCTGGTCAAACGCGACTTCACCGCGACGGCCCCGAACCAGCTGTGGGTCGCCGACCTGACCTACGTGCGCACGAGCGTGGGCTGGGTGTATGCCGCGTTCGTGCTGGACGTGTTCTCCCGCATGATCGTCGGCTGGCAGGTCGCCACCAGCCTCTACACCGATCTGGCGTTGGACGCGCTGAAACTGGCGATCTGGCGCCGCCAGAATCAGGGCGCCGACCTGCAAGGACTCGTTCACCATTCGGACCGCGGCGTCCAATATCGAGCCATCCGCTACACCCAGCGCCTCGCCGAGGCCGGCGCCGTCGCGTCGGTCGGGTCGAAGGGCGACTCGTTCGACAACGCGATGGCCGAGGCGTTCAACTCGCTCTACAAGGCCGAACTCGTGCGCAACAAGGGTCCGTGGCGCGGCCTGGACGACCTGGAGATGGCCACCGTCGAGTACATCGACTGGTACAACAACCGCAGGTTGCACGGCGAGCTCGGACACGTCCCGCCCGCCGAGCACGAGGCACTACACGTGATGACCCAGCCGGTCATTGCACCCCTGAAAACCAGCTAACCAACTCTCCATCAAACCCGGGGCTTGACACTGCTCGTCATCGGGACTGATCAGGCGGGGACGGCCACCCGCCCACCGAGGGTCCAGGCTGGCCATGCCCATCTCGTTGAACCGGTGGATGACCTGCCGGATCGTGTCCTCGTCCGCCTGGACCAGACGAGCGATCGCCGGCACGGTGTTCCCGCCGGCCGAAGCGAGCACGACCATGGCCCGCCGTAATCGAATCGGTGAACCAGTGCCTCTACGGGTGATACGCAGCAGCTGCTGACCTTCCTGGTCACTGAGCCGCCGCACGCGTACGGGATCTGCCACCGCCACAGCCTGACGGCCACAACGCCGCAACCACGACAGGACGACCGGCGTGTCAGCCAACACCATGAACGTTCGTGGTCACGGCACTAGTGTGCTGCGCCGGAAATTCGCCTACAAAATCGTGCGAGTGATTCGAGGATCTCCTCGGCGGTCTTGGTCCAGATGAACGGTCGTGGGTTGC
>NZ_PVZG01000085.1 GCF_003002065.1 Pseudosporangium ferrugineum | reverse complement strand
GGCCTGCCGAGCCAGCTTCCGGACATCGACCCCGAGGAAACCAGCGAGTGGGTCGAGTCGCTCGACGGAGTCATCGACGAAGGCGGGACCAAACGAGCCCGGTACGTCATGTTGCGCCTGCTCGAACGGGCCCGGGAGCGACAGGTCGGCGTGCCGCCCCTGACCTCCACCGACTACATCAACACGATCCCGCCGGAGCAGGAACCCTGGTTCCCCGGTGACGAGTTCGTGGAGCGCCGGATCCGGGCGTACATCCGCTGGAACGCCGCGATGCTGGTGCACCGCGCGCAGCGCCCGGACATCGGTGTCGGCGGTCACATCTCGACGTACGCGTCGAGCGCCAGCCTCTACGAGGTAGGCATGAACCACTTCTTCCGCGGCAAGGACCACCCCGGCGGCGGCGACCACATCTTCTTCCAGGGCCACGCCTCCCCGGGCATGTACGCGCGCGCGTTCCTCGAGGGCCGGCTCAGCGAGAACGACCTGGACGGCTTCCGCCAGGAGCTGAGCCACCAGGGCGGCGGCCTGCCGTCCTACCCGCACCCCCGGCTGATGCAGGACTTCTGGGAGTTCCCGACGGTCAGCATGGGCCTCGGCCCGCTGAACGCGATCTACCAGGCCCGGTTCAACCGCTACCTGCACAACCGCGGCATCAAGGACACCAGCCAGCAGCACGTCTGGGCGTTCCTGGGCGACGGCGAGATGGACGAGGTCGAGTCGCTCGGCGCGATCGGCCTGGCCGCCCGCGAGGAGCTCGACAACCTGACCTTCGTCATCAACTGCAACCTGCAGCGCCTCGACGGCCCGGTGCGCGGCAACGGCAAGGTCATCCAGGAGCTGGAGGCGTTCTTCCGCGGCGCGGGCTGGAACGTCATCAAGGTCGTCTGGGGCCGGGAGTGGGACCCGCTGCTCGCCGCCGACACCGACGGCGCGCTGGTCAACCTCATGAACGTCACGCCGGACGGCGACTACCAGACCTACAAGGGCGAGTCCGGCGCGTACGTCCGGGAGAACTTCTTCGGCCGCGACCCGCGCACCCGCAAGCTGGTCGAGCACATGTCCGACGACGACGTGTGGAACCTCAAGCGCGGCGGGCACGACTACAAGAAGCTGTACGCGGCGTACAAGGCGGCCACCGAGCACACCGGCCAGCCGACCGTGATCCTGGCCAAGACGATCAAGGGCTGGACGCTGGGTTCGCACTTCGAGGCCCGCAACGCCACGCACCAGATGAAGAAGCTGACCCTGGACGACCTGAAGGGCTTCCGGGACCGCCTC
>NZ_PVZG01000084.1 GCF_003002065.1 Pseudosporangium ferrugineum | reverse complement strand
GGGAATCAAGACCCCGGTCAAGCAACCGACCGACGGTAAACCCCTCGCCGTCGACAACCGCACCTACAACCGGCTCCTGCGTGGCCTGCGCTGGCAGGGCGAACGCGGCTTCGCCATCCTCGTCGGACGCTGGAAAGCCCTGCGCCGCACCACGATCAGCCCTCGCCGGATCGGCGATGTCGTCGCCGCCGCGCTGCACCTGACCCATTTCGAATACAAACACCTAACCGGATCTTGTTGAGATCAGCTCACTACGCCCGACAAACACTCATAGAACCGTGATCACGACCCCGAGCCGGGAAACTATTCGCCTGATTCACGATTTGGCTCCGGTTGAAGAAAACCCTGCTCATCTCCCGCGAGCACGCGGCGGAAGCCTTCAACAACTTCGTCAAATTTGTCGGATGGCAGATGAAATCTAAGGGTTTCTTCCACATCCAGCACGCTAACGACGGACTGCGAGAACGTTATGGTCAATACCGAAGCGGCGGGATCAGCCGCCCACGCAAGAATCCCCCCATACGCCGTCCTCCCTAGGTTATCGCTTATGGAATAGGTGTTCATTTCGAGGCGACGTTCTTGATCGTCGTACTCTCCGCTTAGCGGAACCTGGAAGGATAACCCAAACTTCTCGCCATGCTCATCTGTTGCCAGAGCTACACAAAATGTTTCTACGTCCGACAATTCGACGGCAGCGGCCGCGACAATTTCGACATCCTCGGTCGCGTCCCGACTTACTTGGTGGTCATCCACGTCTTATTCTCCCACGTATACACGACATCGATCCCCCAGTATTCTGCAGCGCGGTTCATGCACCCCTTACACGAGGTGCACGGCGGCCCCTGAAGGTATAGAGTGCCACCTTCCCGGAAAGCAATATTTGTCACCGCCTTTGCCTCGGTGTGGCTGGCCAACATACCTTTAGGAAACCCGAGAGCCCTCTGCAACGCCGTCATGTCGCCACTCTTGAAGGTCTCCGTGCCGACCAGGGCTCCGGCAAGGTAGCGATATGACCGTTGCGGGCGGTTGGGTGCGGACGCTCCGGATCATGGCGGTATAGAGGCGGGCGCGGCCTTTTTATGATCATCCAGGTGTCGAAGCCAGGAAGATCGAAGAAGGACCACGCCCGTTGGGATCATCATCGCTGATTGACGTGTTGGCCGTGCGCGCGGACCGCCTGGACGGGGGTCTGCCGGCAGAACGCCGGTCGAGTCTGGTCGCGGCGTTGACGGCAGTACCGGACCGGCGCGACCCCCGCGGTGTCGTCCATGCGCTGCCCG
>NZ_PVZG01000083.1 GCF_003002065.1 Pseudosporangium ferrugineum | reverse complement strand
CCAGGGCTATTGCGTTGTCGGGTAGCTGCTGGTCACGGCGGCGATCAGGTCGTGTGGTTGGCGGTTGGCTCGGCGTGTGGCCCGGGCGATATTGGTGGCGCCATTGGTGCGATGCCAGCCGATCGCGGTGTTACGCAGTGTCGCGATGACCGCAGGTCCGTTGCCGGTCCGGGCCTGGTGAAGGTCTTCACGGAAAGTCACATCGCGGACGTGATGCAGGCGGTTCTCGATGTGCCAGTGTCGGCGGATCCAGGTCTGCAGGTCGCGGGCGGTGGCGTGGCCGGCGGGCAGTGACACCGTCAGGTACGCGGTCTCGCGGCTGGTCTTACCAGCGACGATTCGAGTACGAGTGATCCGGATGGCCTGCTGGGCATGAGAGAAAGCGATCCCGCCCGGAGTGTGCAGGGTGACGGCTTTGACGGTCCGGGTCTCACGACGGCCGTGACCGCGGTCGCGGGTCCGGTCACCGGCCGGGATCTGCGCCCAGGGCAGCCGTTTGAGCTGCTTGAACAAGGTCGGCCGGTTGGCCTTGACCTGTACCAGCAGGTGCGCCCGGCGGGCGGCGACCTCGTCGGCGTGCCCGGTCTGGGTATGCAGAGCATCCGCGATGAACAGCACCCCTGCGAGGGTGCCGAGCACGCGTTCGACGGCATCGAGCAGCGGTGCGAACGACGTGATCTCGTTGCTCTTCGTGTCCACGGTGACCTGGGCCAGCACGATCCCGGTGGCGGTGTCCAGGGCGGAGAGCAGATGCACCTGCCGGCCGTCGCCCAGGCGGGCGCCACGCAGTGTCTTGCCATCGATGGCGATCACCGTGCGGTAGCGCCTCGGCGTGGTCGCCTCGGCAGGAGTACGAGCACGCAACCACCCGGCGAGGACGTTGCCCAGCAGTGTGTCGTCCAGGCGGGTCAGTAGCCGCCATACGGTGCTGCCGACCGGTACACCTGCGGTGAAACCGAGCTGGTCCTGGGCTTGTTCGTCAAGGTCGTGCAGCCAATCCGTGATCGTGGCGAACGACGATGCCCCGGCCATGACAGCACAGACCGCCACCGCCAGCAGCGCGGTCAGCGGGTAGCGCACGCCTCGTGGGTCGCGGGGATCAGGGACAGCGGCGAGCGCGTGCAGCAGCCCGCCACGTTCACCCTCGGTGACGGGTACCGCCTCGGCAGTGGAGACGGGTGCTGTTACGGCCAGTGCGGGGATGAGAGATGATGCCATCGGCGGGTGAGGTCTTCCTCGGAGTCGTGAAGCGTCGCAACTCCATGATCACCGACGCGGCCTCACCCGCTTCTTACGCCTCCACAGAGGCCGAACACATTCCAAATCTCCTGGCCAGCGAGCCACTGGCCGACTATGCAATCGCCCTG
>NZ_PVZG01000082.1 GCF_003002065.1 Pseudosporangium ferrugineum | reverse complement strand
TCGATGGCTCCACGTCTGTTTCGAGGACCGCCCGAAACTACCGATTCACCCGTGTCATCCCGAATCGGCTGCCATTCCTCGCTGAGATCGGTTCAGTGGCTGTTCATGGCTCGGGATTGGTCTCGGCGTAGGCTGACCAGAGCAGGGCGTCGGTGTAGCAGGGTGGGCTCGATGACCAGCAGCGGTAAACGGGGCTTGCCCCCGGAATTCGGACACGGGGTTTATGCGGCTGTCGCTGGCGTAGTCGCTGGAGTTCGGGTGTTTTCGTAGTTGTTCGGTGATTGATATCCCAGCCGGGAGTGCCGGCGGACGGTGTTGTAGCGGTGCAGCCGGCGGAAACTACTCAGGCGGGCGTCGCGTTCGTCGGCGAAGGTGTGTCGGCCTTGCAGCGTCTCGCGTTTGAACGTGGCGTTTAACGACTCCGCGAGGGCGTTGTCGGCCGAACTCCCGACCGCGCTCATCGACTGCCGGACCCCCGCATGCTTGCAGGCTTCAGCGAAGGCTCTCGATGTGCATTGTGCTCCGTGATCGGTATGCATGATCGTCCCGTCCAGGCTTCCCCGGGTCCGTTCGGCGTTGAGGGCGTCGATGACGAGTTCGGTACGCATGTGATCCGCGATCGTCCACCCAGTCAGACGAGGGGAGTGCAGGTCGATAACCGTTGCCGGATAGAGGAATCCGCGATTCGGGACGGGCACGACACGGCCATCGCACTGCGTGTCCTGGATCTCCAGTTGATGTATCCAGGTGTGTGGATAACCGCGAACCAACACGCGAGCGGCGGCGCTGATCTGGTCTGCTGGAACTGCGCCGCAAAGGCCACCCACGGTGCCGAACAGGAGGTTTGGGTGTGGAGTTCAAGGCCGTGGGGCAGGGCGGAAAGACCGCTTCCACGAGCTTGGCGGCCGGTATCGAATGGCGCCTCCAGGCCCTTCTCGCCGGCGATGCCCTTGAGATTCAGGATCGCGTCGATGCCGACCGTGTGCGCGTCCAGAACCAACCGCTGAAGGCCAAGAACGCCGTGGTCAAAGGCGGGGAGCCCTTCCTGCATCAGAGCAGCTCGGTGGTTCCGAACAATCCGGACGAGATCGTGACCGTGTATTCCGACCCCGACCCGGACAAGAAAGGCGTCGAGTGGTACGAGGTCAGGAAGTACAAGAAGCCCTTCGCAATTACGAGCCCTGAGTACAAGAAGGGTTATGAGGCACACGTGGCAGCCATCGACGTCAACAATGATACTCAGCAGCATCGGATGAACTTGAGAGCCGGGCTGGTCGACCTCGATTCGTCAGAGGGATTTGATCCCCTCCCGTCCGTTTCGGCTTGACCGTTTTGTCCCTCGTTAGTGGGTGCGGGTCGGCCGCGTGACGTTG
>NZ_PVZG01000081.1 GCF_003002065.1 Pseudosporangium ferrugineum | reverse complement strand
GGGACTGTACAAATAACGGCTGATCGACCGATCAAGGGAGAGACGCCAGATGACGACCGAGATCACCTCGGGGCGGGAGCCGGCCGCCGGGCCGGCGGATGCGGTCACGGATGAGCAGTTGATCGCGATGCTGGTCGATCGGGCTCGTGGTGACGGGCTGAAGCTGACCGGTGAGGGTGGGCTGCTGCAGCAGCTGACCAAGCGGGTCCTCGAATCGGCGCTGGACGGTGAGATCACCGACCACGTCGGCTATGACAAGCACGACCCGGCAGGTCGTGGCAGCGGGAACACCCGTAATGGCAGCCGAACCAAGACCGTGCTCACCGACGTCGGGCCGGTCGAGGTTCGGGTGCCACGCGACGCGGCGGGCACGTTCGAGCCGCAGATCGTGCGCAAGCGGCAGCGGCGGCTGACCGGCGTCGACGACATGGTCCTGTCGTTGTCGGCCAAGGGGTTGACCCACGGCGAGATCGCCGCGCACCTGGCCGAGGTCTACGGCGCTGAGGTGTCGAAGCAGACCATCTCCACCATCACCGACAAGGTCATGGACGGCATGGCGGAGTGGCAGAACCGGCCCTTGGACCGGGTTTACCCGGTCGTGTTCATCGATGCCATCAACGTCAAGATCCGCGATGGGCAGGTCGCGAACCGGCCGATCTACCTCGCCATGGCGGTCACCGTCGACGGGCACCGCGACATCCTTGGTATCTGGGCCGGTGACGGCGGTGAAGGCGCCAAGCACTGGCTGCACGTGCTGACTGAGCTGAAGAACCGCGGCGTCGCCGACGTGCTGATGCTCGTCTGCGACGGGCTCAAGGGCCTGCCGGAGGCGGTCGAGACGGTTTGGCCTCGCACGATCGTGCAGACGTGTGTGGTGCACCTGCTGCGCAACTCATTTCGCTACGCCGCGAGGCAGGACTGGGACAAGATCGCCAAGGCGCTGCGGCCGGTCTACACCGCACCGACCGAGGACGCCGCGACCGAGCGGTTCCTTGAGTTCGCCGAGGCGTGGGGCCGTAAGTATCCGGCGATCGTGAAGCTGTGGGAGAACGCCTGGGCCGAGTTCGTGCCGTTCCTCGCCTTCGACGTCGAGATCCGTAAGGTCATCTGCTCCACGAACGCGATCGAGTCGGTCAACGCCCGTATCCGCAAGGCCGTGCGAGCTCGCGGCCACTTTCCGAACGAGCAAGCCGCGCTCAAGTGCGTCTACATGGCCTTGATGAGCCTCGACCCCACCGGCGCGGGCCGGAAGCGCTGGACCATGCGCTGGAAGGCACCCCTGAACGCCTTCCAGATCGCCTTTGAAGGCCGGCTCACTCCGGCCGACAACTGACCACCTCAACAACCAAGATCAGCCGTTAACTTGACACTCCC
>NZ_PVZG01000080.1 GCF_003002065.1 Pseudosporangium ferrugineum | reverse complement strand
GGCTCTTCGAAGTTAAGCGGGGTTGAGGTGTCCGCGGTGTCGGCGGGTGGTGGCGGTGCGGGTGCGTAGCCGCTGGTTTTCGGGGTTGCGGAATCCGTAGGCGTCGCGGGCGACGGTTTTGATGACGCGGTTGGTGCCTTCGGAGCCGGCGTTGGTGATGCCGGTGGTCAGGAATGCGTGGATCTGCGGCCACCAGGTCTCGATGGTGGTGGCGAGCCGGTGCAGTTCGGGCAGCTCGGAGGCGGCGCAGCGGGTGTAGAAGCGGTGCAGCAGCCGGTGGACGTGTTCCCGGTCGGGCTGGGTGCGGGCGACCGCGAGTAGGTCGAGCAGGTCCTCTTTCGCGTTCCAGGCGGTCAGGATCGGAGTGCCGATCGTGGCAGGCAGGGCTTGCAGGGTGTCGACCAGCCGATCGACGTGTTTGCCGGACATCCGGGCGGCGCAGCGGGTGAGCCGGTTACGCATGCGCCACTCGGGATCGCTGCCACGGCCGCGGCGTCCGCGCTGGGTGAGGGTGACTCGGCGGCGGACCTCGGTGACGGCCCGGTTGGCCAGTTGCACGACGTGGAAGTGGTCGACGACCAGCCTCGCGTGGGGCAGGACCTGCCGGATGGCTGCCTTGAACACGGTGCACATGTCGATGGCGACCGCTTTCACCTGCTCGCGCCAGGCCGGCGGCCGCTCGGTCAGCCAGCCGGTGACCGCCGCCGTGGTGCGGCCTTCGACCTGGGCCAGCAGCCCTTGCCCGCCGGACAGATCCACGAAGCCGACATGCCAGCGGTCCGCGGTGACCGACCACGAGCCGGCCTGCTGATCCCAGATCCAGTGCGGCTTGCCCCGGCGCACCTCATCGATACCCAACACCGCGACCGGTTCGGGTTCGTCCGGCAGCACCGCGGCGGCGTGGGTGGTGAACGCGGCGGCGACGACCGGCCACGACACGCCGTGGTCGCGAGCCGACTGGACGATCGTGCGCCCGCCATCGGCGACCGCGGCCCCGGCCGCCTGGCGAAGCCGAGTGGTCAGCCGGGCGCGAGCCGGCACCTGGGCGACCTGCTCGGTGAACGACTTCCGTGGGCAGGCGGGAGTCGGGCAGTACCAGCGGCGCTTACGCCAGCGCAGCCGCACCGGCCTACCGGCGATCGGCAGGTCCCGCGGCCGGGTCGTGGTCCACTGCTTGACCCGGACCGCCCGCTGCCCGCACTGCGGACAGCATCGTGCCTGCTCACAACCAGTGGACAAGTTCACCACCGGGACGCCCGCAGCGTCCAGCTCGACCCGCTCGGCGACCAGGCCGTCCAGGCCCAGCAGCCGGGTCGTATCGTTGACCATGCTCGCAGCTCTTCACTTGTGACCGTCCGATCTAGACACTCAGATGATCACTGATGAGCTGCGAGCCCTCACACACGGGTCGGCTTCAGTCACGAACCCCGCTCAACTTCGAAGAGCC
>NZ_PVZG01000079.1 GCF_003002065.1 Pseudosporangium ferrugineum | reverse complement strand
CGGTCGACGAGTGCGGCCAGGAGTTCGGGGATCTCCGCGGCGGGCACGGCGGTGTCCGCGCAGACGGCGGTGGCCGAGGCGGGGGTGACGCCGCCGGGCAGGATTGAGATTCGTTCCGCGACCGTGCGTTCGTGCTCGTTGAGCAGGTCCCAGCTCCAGGCGATGACTGCGCCGAGCGTGCGGTGCCGGGTGGGTGCGGTGCGGCTGCCGGTGGTGAGTAACCGGAACCGGTCGGAGAGCCCGTCGGCAAGCTCGGGCAGGGCGAGCGTCCGGAGGCGGGCCGCGGCCAGTTCGAGGGCGAGGGGCATGCCGTCGAGGCGGTGCACCACGCGGACGATGTCGGGCAACGTCGTCTCATCGACCGCGAACCCTGGGCGTACGGCCGCGGCCCGCTCGGTGAACAGGCGCACGGCCGGTGCCCGGCCGGCCTGCGCGATGCTCGCCTGCGGGGCGGGCAGGGCGAGCGGGCCGAGCGGCACCAGTGCCTCGCCGTCGACGGCCAGGGGTTCGCGGCTGGTGGCGAGCACGCGCAGCCCGGGGCAGCGGGTCAGCAGGGCGGAGATCACGTGGGCTGCGGCGTCGATCAGGTGTTCGCAGTTGTCGATCAGCAGCAGGGTTTCCCGGCCGCCGAGTTCGCCGACGAGGACGTCCAGTTCGTCGCCCTCGACCCGTTTGCGGGCGTCGAGGATCGCGCCGCCGCGCAGCCCGATCCCGGCGTGCACGGCCGCGGCGATCTTGGCCGGTTCGGTGACGGCTGCGAGGTCGATGAGCCAGGCGCCGTCGCGGTATTCGTGCCTTCTCCGGCGGGCGGCTTCGAGGGCGAGGCGGGTCTTGCCGGCGCCGCCGGGGCCGAGGACGGTGACGAGTCGTCCGGTGGTGAGCAGGGTGTCGATCCGGGTGAGGTCGTCGTCGCGGCCGATGAAGCTGGTCAGGGGGGCGGGCAGGTTGCCGGGCGGGGTGGGTGTGGGTGTGGTGCGTAGTAGGCGTAGGTGTCGTTCGCGTAGGGCGGCGCCGGGGTCGATGCCGAGGGTGTCGGCGAGGTTTGTGCGGAGTTGTTCGTAGAGGGTGAGGGCGTCGGCTTGGCGGCCGAGGGTGTCGAGGGCGTCCATGAGCAGGGCGGTGGCGCGTTCGTGGGTGGGGTGGTCGGTGAGCAGGCCGGTGAGGCGGGTGGCGGCGTTGCCGGGTTGGTGCAGGCGTAGTTCGGCGTCGGCGAGGTCGGTGGTGGCTTCGATCGACAGGTGGGTGAGGCGGGTAGCGATGGCGGGGGTGGTGGTGGGTGGGCCGTGCCACAGTGCGGCGGCTTGGGTGAGGGCGGCGTGTGCGGCGTGCGGGTCGCCGGCGTGGAGTCGTTCGTGGCCGGTGGTGGCGAGGTGTTCGAAGCGCAGGGCGTCGACGTCGGCGGGGTCCACGTTCAGCCGGTAGCCGCCCGCGACCTGGGTGACGTCGTCGGCCGAGCCGAGCGCCCGGCGCAG
>NZ_PVZG01000078.1 GCF_003002065.1 Pseudosporangium ferrugineum | reverse complement strand
TAGCCCGGGTGATTCACGGTGATCATCAACTGGTGGGCCCGACCGGCGTGTAAATAGACGGAAGTGCCTCTCTGGCAGGGGAAACTTGTGATTGCGACATCTGCAAGGATCTCTGCAAGGAAGGCACTTCCGGCGTGCAGTCTACGACGTGGTCGAAGGATCTGCGGGTCACCGCGGACGGAACTCAGGTGGTGTCGCACGTCGGCACCGCGCTGCTGCGGATGCTCGCGGACCGAGCTGGGCTGACGGATGCGTTGTCGGCCGCGCTCGCCCGTGCCGGGGTGTTCCCGGTCCATGACCGGGGCCGGGTCCTGGCTGATCTGGCCGTGTTGATCGCCGACGGCGGCGAGGCGATCTGCGACATCGACGTGTTGCGCCATCAGAGTGAGGTGTTCGGGCCGGTCGCCTCGGACACCACCGTGTGGCGGGCTTTGGACGAGATCGGCACCACCCAGCTGCGCCGGATCGCGGTCGCGCGGGCGAAGGTCCGTGCCCGGATGTGGCAGCTGTCCGGCGGCCCACCAGCGGCGCGGGCCGCCGGCCGGGACGTCGGCGCCGGGATAGTGGTGCTGGACGTGGACTCCACGATCCTGATCGCGCACTCCGACAAGGAACACGCCGCCGCGACCTACAAGCACACCTACGGCTTCCACCCCATCCTGGTGACCTGCGACAACACCAACGAGCTACTCGCCGTCACGCTGCGGCCGGGTAACGCCGGGGCGAACACCGCCGCCGACCACCTCACCGTGCTGACCGACGCCATCGCGCAGATCCCCGCCCCACATCGCCGGCACCTGCTGATCCGCGGGGACAGCGCCGCCGGCACGCACGCGGTGCTGGACTGGCTCACCGCCCGCAACACCCGCCGCCGCACCGTCGAGTACTCCATCGGCTGGTCGATCGGCGAGCCGGAACGCGCCGCGATCACCGCCCTGCCCGCGTCGGCCTGGACACCGGCTCTGGCCGCCGACGGCGGCGTCCGCGAGAAAGCCGAAGTGGCTGAGCTGACCGGCCTGCTCACCCTGGCCGGCTGGCCCGAGACGATGCGGGTCATCGTCCGCCGCGAACGGCCACATCCCGGCGCTCAACTGTCACTGTTCGAGGAACGCGACGGCTGGCGCTACACCGCGTTCGTCACCAACACCGCCGTGGGCGCGTTGCAGTGGCTCGAAGCCCGCCACCGCGCCCACGCCCGCGTCGAGGACCGCATCCGCTGCGCCAAAGACACCGGCCTGCGCCGGCTGCCGTCCCGCGAGTTCGCCATCAACCAAGCCTGGTGTGTTGCGGCCGCGATCGCCGCCGACCTCATCTGCTGGCTGCAAATCCACGCCCTCGACGGCGACCTCGCCCGAGCCGAACCGAAACGGCTGCGCTACCGGCTGCTGCACACCGCCGCCCGGCTCACCCGCGGCCAACGCCTGCGCCGGCTCCGCATCCCCGCCACCTGGCCCTGGGCCGAACAACTGTCCGCTGCGTTCACCCGGATCACGGCGATCCCCGCACCCGGCTGACCTTCGGTCAGCCCAACCCCGACGACCGGAGAACACCAGGAGACCACGCCCACCGCCGCGACAGACGGCCCACCACCATGCCCGGACCGCCACACCCATCAACACCGATCGATCAAAGCGGTCCGGCCGAACCAGCAGCCATCACCTGCGAATCATCGAGG
>NZ_PVZG01000077.1 GCF_003002065.1 Pseudosporangium ferrugineum | reverse complement strand
CCTCGATCCGTCAGAGGTTTTTGCTCCCTGTCTGACCGTTTCGGCTTGACCGTTTTGTCCACTCACGGTGGGTGCGGGATCGCCACGTGTCGCTGTGGACGCGCGAGGTCTCCGGCTCTCGGGAAGCGGCCTTTCTGCTGTGGGGTGCAGAGATTTGCTGGTCAGGTGGCCGGGAGCCGGGTGAGGCGTTGCCAGCAGAGGGTGAATGCGTCGGCCCAGGGCCAGGTCTCGGAGATGGACAGGATGCGGCGGCGGGCGTGGGTGGTCAGCTTCGCGGGTAGGTGCAGCAGCCGGTAGCGCAGGGTGTCGGGTTCGGCGTGGGAGAGATCCTTCTGGTCGTGCAGGCCGAGCAGCCTCATCCAGGCGGTCAGGTCGGCGGCGATGTTGGCCGCGAGGACCCACCCTTGGTTGACGGTCCAGGCTTTGCTGGGCAGGTTGCGTAAGCCCATCGTCTTGGCATGCCGGACTTGATCTTCCACGCCGGCGTGCGCGCGATGCAAAGCATCGATCCATTGCGGCTGGTGGGAGCCGGGCACGCCCGCGATGCGGGTGATGTTCGTGGCCACGACCTGGTACCGCCAGCCGGTGCGTTTCTCCAGGTCGGTGAGTTCCTCAGGTGCCGGGCCGACGGCTTCGTGCGCCGCACGGTCAGCCGTAGCCGGCCGTTCCAGTTGTCCAGGCGCTGGTTGAGGCCGGTCAGTTCGGCGACGTGCGCCTTCTCGGCGGCCGTGCCGTCCTGAGCGAGGCTGTCGGTCCAGGCGTCGGCGGGGACCTGGTCGATCGCGGTCTCGTCGGCGTCGGTGATCGTCCACCCGACGGTGAACTTCACGCTGCGCCAGGCCCGGTTCATCGCCTCGATGTGTTCGAGGAGTTCGTGGGTGGCGCCGGCCCCGTCGATACGGATCAGGATCTTGCGCCGGTAGGCGACCGGCAGCTGGTCGATCGCGTCACCGAGGACCCGGACATGATCAGCGACGGTGTTCGATCCACTGTTACCCGGGCGCAGCAGCATGGCCAGGCTCTCCGCGGTATTCGCACACCACGCGCCGAGGGGGTGAAAACCGTAACCTTTCTTGAACGTGGCCGCCGCGCCCTGCTTGGCGCTGTGAGCAGTGATCAGGGTCGCATCCAGGTCGATGACCACCCACCCGGCCAGTAGTTTCCCGGCCACGACCAGCCACGGGAACCCCTGCGGGCGGCGGGCGAGCAGGTCCCAGACCCGGGCGCGGACCTTGGCCCGGGCCTTACCGATTCGTTTCAGCGTCCTCTCATCGAGACCGGCCAACGCTCGCCGGACGGTCGACTCCGACGGCCGGTCGCCGAAGACCAGGTCCTGATGGGCAAGCAACGCGATGTCGGACATGCTCGTGGCACCGAGCACGATCGTGACCGCCAGTGATACCAGGACCGTGCCGCGATCCCACCAACCGGGGCCCTCGCCCCTCGGCAGCACCTTGTTCACACCGCTGGTCAGACCCACTCGGTCCGCGCATCTACGCAGCAGGACCGCACCCGCGTGACCGACCAGGCCCCTGGCGCCGGAGCCGACCACCAGCCGCTGGTCCCACCCTTTACTCTTACTCACCAGGAAGGTGCACCCGATTCTGCTGTGGACATGGCTTCGACACCCACATCCTTGCAGGTCAGGTGCACCTTTCTTTCACTGACCTCGATCAGTCATATCCCCTCTGAATAGGGGAGG
>NZ_PVZG01000076.1 GCF_003002065.1 Pseudosporangium ferrugineum | reverse complement strand
CCTCGATTCGTCAGAGGGATTTGATCCCCTCCCGTCCGTTTCGGCTTGACCGTTTTGTCCCTCGTTAGTGGGTGCGGGTCGGCCGCGTGACGTTGCGGAAGCGTCGGGTCTCCGCGCCCGGGGACGGCTTTCTGCTGGTAGGGGCAGGGTTGATGGGGTCAGATGGTCGCCGGCAGCATGCTCAGGCGTTGCCAGCAGAGCGTGAATGCGGTGGCCCAGGGCCAGCTGTCGGGGATGGACAGCCGACGCTGGCGGGCGTGAGTGGCGAGTTTCGCGGGTAGGTGCAGCAGCCGGTAGCGCAGCGTTTCGTGTTCGGCGTGGGCGAGGTCAGGCTGGTCGTGCAGGCCGAGTAGCCGTGTCCAGGCGGCCAGGTCGGCGGCGATGTTGCAGGCCATGACCCAGCCTTGGTTGACGGTCCAGGCTTTCGACGGCAGGTTGCGCAGACCCATGGCCTTGCCCTGCCGGACTTGATCTTCGACGCCGGCGTGGGACCGGTGCAGGGCGTCGAGCCATTGCGGCTGGTGTGAGCCTGCAAGTCCGTGCAGGCGGGTGATGTTGGTCGCGACGATCGCGTAGCGCCAGCCGGTAGCCCGTTCGAGGGTGGTGAGTTTCTTGGCGTGCCGGGCTGAGGGTCGGGTACGCCTGACGATCAGCCGTAGCCCGTCGAGCCAGTCACCGAGGCGCTGGTTGAGGCCGGTCAGCTCGGCGACCTGCGCCGCGTCGCCGGCGGTGCCGTCCTGGTTCAGGCCGGCCGTCCACGCGTTGGCGGGTAGGGCGGCGATCGCGGTCTCATCGACCTCGGTGATCGTCCAGCCGACGGTGAACTTCACGCTGCGCCACAGCCGGTTCATCTGCTGCATGTGTTCGAGCAGTTCATGGGTAGCGCCGGCTCCGTCGACGCGGATCAGGATCTTGCGTCGGTAGGCGACGGGCAACTGCGTGATCGCGTCGGCCAACACGCGAATGTGGTCAGCGACGGTGTTCGACCCGGCGTTACCCGGGCGTAGCAGCATCGCCAGCGACTCGCCGGTGTTCGCGCACCACCCGCCGAGTGGGTGGAACCCGAACCCCTTCTTGAACGTGGCGGCGGCGCCCTGTTTGGGTGAGTGGGCGGTGATCAGGGTGGCGTCCAGGTCGATGACCACCCACCCGGACAGCAGTTTCCCGGCCACCGTCAGCCAAGGAAAGCCCTGCGGCCGGCGCGCGAGGAGATCCCAGACCCGGGCCCTGACCTTCGCCCTGGCTTTGCCGATCCGAGCCAGCGTGGCCGTGTCGAGACCGGCGAGGGCCCGGCGGACGGTCGCCTCCGATGGCGGCTCACCGAACACGAGAGCTTGATGGCCGAGTAACCCGATATCGGACATGCTCGTCGCGCCGAGCACGATCGCGATGGCCAGAGACACCAGGACCGTGCCTCGATCCCACCAGCCCGGCCCCTTCCCCCGGGGCACCATTCTGCTCAATCCACCGGTCAGACCGGTCCGGTCCGCGCATCGGCGGAGCAGTACCGCACCCGCGTGACCGATCAGACCCTTCCCGCCTGAGTCGATGACCAGCCGCTGATCCCACCCGCTACGCTTACCCACCAGAAAGGTGCACCTTATTCTGCTGTGGACATGGTCTAGACACCCACATCCTTGCAGGTCAGGTGCACCTTTCCTTCATCACCCTCGATGCGTCGCATTCAGTCTGAATAGCCGAGG
>NZ_PVZG01000075.1 GCF_003002065.1 Pseudosporangium ferrugineum | reverse complement strand
CTGTGGACATGGCTTCGACACCCACATCCTTGCAGGTCAGGTGCACCTTTCTTTCACTGACCTCGATCAGTCATATCCCCTCTGAATAGGGGAGGTCAATGCGATCTATCGATCTAAGATCATCGATTGGCTGAGGTTCGGTGCGAGCTGGGCGGACGGTGCATCAAGGTGCACGCCAGTAAGGCGCTACATGCGCAGCTCTCTCGTCGCGCTGCGGCACTTCACCGTCACCCTTGCCTATGGTTGGTGGCTTGGTGTTGGTGGGCGTGCGCGCGGGCCGTAGGCCGTAGCGCGTGCGCGCGGCCCGGCCATCGGCCGGGCCTTCTTGATTATGTAGAGCAAACTTGGACCAGCTCGCTCCGGCGTTCCGGACGCACGTGTTACGCGATGGCGGCGATGTTGCCGTCGTCGAAGTAGATGGCCTGGTGCAGGCGTCCGCCGATGGCGGCGGCGTAGCGGGCGACGACGTCTTGGCCGGAGAGCTTACCCTGCTCGATCTGGGAGATGCGTCCTTTGGTTACGCCCATGCGCTCGGCGACCTGCTGCTGGGTCAGCCCTCGGGTGCGGCGGATCTCGGCGAGCCGATGCCCGACGACCGTCGCCAGTAGCTCCTGTTTGCCGGCCTCGACCGCTTCCTCGCCGCCCGCACGCTCGACGTGCTCGCTGCGGATGTCGCTCCACCGCGTGTAGCTGCTCATGGCGTGCCGCCCCCTTCCTCAGTGCGTTCTTTCAGGTACTTCTCGTAGCGCTGTTCGGCCAACGGGATGGCTTCGGTGTACCACTGGTTCCATCGTCCCGCCTTGTCGCCGGCGACGAGCAGGATGCTGGCGCGCCAGGGGTCGAAGGCGAACAGGATGCGTACGGTGCCGGGGCGTAGCTCCTTGAGGTTGGCGATCGTCGAGCCGTGGATGGTGTCGACCAGTGGCCGGCCGAGTCCCGGACCGGCCGCGGCGAGCAGGTCGAGAGCCTGCACGACGCGTGCATGCGCTACTGGGTCGAGGCTGTCGATCCAGTCCCGCACCTCGTTCACGAGGTAGATCTCCCACTCGCCGGTCACCACCCGGCGAGTATAGCGAACAGTAAACATCACGGTCGGGTGCACGGGACCGTTGGCGCCTGCGGTGCGTGGCCGTCTATCCGGGTTGCCGTCACCGATGCCGTCAACCGCCTTGCAGCGCATCGATGCTGACCGAAGGCCGCCGCAAAGCCACAGGTCAAGGTCGCAATCACAGCAACTACGCTGCGTGTCGGCCGTGAAGATGCCACACGTACTATGTACTCGCCGGCAAGACACCCGTCCTCGTGCATAACTGCCCTACAGGAGGCAGTGGAGGTGCCAGTCATTGGTCGGCACGCTCAGAGAACGCGGGTGATCTGTCCAAGAATTACACCCCGGGGCGGTCAACTAGAGATCCGGCGTCGCAGTGGTACCACGAGATGTTGAGCAATGACGAACTCTTGGACGGAATCAATAAAGCCGCGCAAGGCGATGGGATTGTTGTATCACGGGGCGGTACTATTCTCGGTGGACATCATCGCTGGGATGAGCTTCAGACAAGAATCGCAGACGGTCGCATCGACCCGAGTACAAAGATTCGCATCGACGTGTATGAGGGGGAGTAGCTTAAATGCCTATGATAAGTTCGGCTGATCCCGACTTTCGCGTCTGCCGGATCGGTTTCGATGCGCTGCTCGAAATTCAGTTGGAGGCAGAGGGCCGGGGTTGGGCCACCCGGTGGTCCTCGGTAGATGCACTCCGTAGTCAGGTGAAGGAAGAAGCCGTTATCCTTCAGTCGCTGATGCGCGAGGAGCGAGCCGGAACTGTGCGCGCGTACCGGTGTATTCTTTTGTTCTCGACGATGGATGGTGGCGAAGCTGGCGGAACTGCGACGATCGATCTCGATCCAGTGAGATTTGAATCGCTGCCCAGACTTGACCGGGACCCAGACGTTCGCAAGGCGTTTGCGCGGATCTTCTCTCTCGCGTTGGGTGGAATATCAATGGTATCCAAGAAGTAGAGAGAGGTGCTGACATCGAAGCGGCTGCGCAAATTCTGGCCAGGGCTCCGGCAAGGTAGCTATATGGCCGTTTCAGGTTATTCCGAGTATTTGGAGTGGTCGGTAGGGGTTTCGGCTGTTGCGGCGTAGGGCTG
>NZ_PVZG01000074.1 GCF_003002065.1 Pseudosporangium ferrugineum | reverse complement strand
GCCGAAACCCGCGTCGCCCTCGGCCCCGCCCTCGCCACCCTCGACGAACGCGAACAGAAAATCCTCACCCTGCGCTTCTACGGCAACCTCACCCAATCCCAGATCGCCGACCAGGTCGGCATCTCCCAGATGCACGTCAGCCGCCTACTCACCAAGGCCCTGACCAAGCTGCGCACCCAACTCGCCGCAGGCCTCTGAGACCGCCCCTCCGGGCCGCCGTCCCGCTCCCGGTGGGCGATGCCCTGACCCGATCACCGGCTCCTGACGCCCGACCGTGGGCCGCGCAGGCATGGCTCGATGCTGCGCCGTCCAGCTGGCGTCTTGGAGGGCGAGCTGGACCTCAAGATCACGGGTACGAGCACCCGCGCCGGGTTCCCGCTCGCCTCGTGATCCGTGCTGCGCCGGCGGTCTCGGAGCAGAGATTGTCACCGGTGATGAATCCTGCCGGCGACCCGGACCTGCCGCGGCCGTCAGGCGACGCAGAATTCGTTGCCTTCGGGGTCGTGCATGACGATGTGGCCGAAGTGGCCGTCGTAGGTCTGTTCGCGGACGATGGTCGCGCCGGCGGCTGACAGGGCGGCGGCCTTGGCGCGGATGCGGTTCTCGCGGTCGGCGGGGTCGGTGGGCGGGCCGGTCGAGGTGCGGACGTCGATGTGCATTCTGTTCTTGGCCGTCTTGGGTTCCGGCACGCGGAGGAAGGCAATCGCCGGGCCGCTGCCATGCGGGTCGATGATCGAGGCGCCGTCCGGGTCGTCGTAGCCGGGCTCCGGCTCGTAGCCGAGGGCTTCTGCCCAGAAGGCCGCGAGCCGGTGCGGGTCCGCGGCGTCGCATCCCAGGGTCCATCGTGTGGCCATGGTGGCACGGTACCCGGGGGTGCGGCGGGGGGAGCAGGACCGTGCCCGGGCAATCCTCGCCGACAAGCACCTCACCATGTGGAACGACCTCGTTGTCTCCGGCAAGGCGGTTCCTGAACACCCGGGCCCCCTCGGTCACGATTCTCGGATCGTGCGGTTACGCCTCGGCCGACTACTTCGATAACAAACTACGGAAAGTTCACAAACCGCCCTCTGATCCCGTCGGACTGCCGTGAGTTCGACTGCTACGGATACGACCCGAAAACGGGTTGCCCGGGTGGTTGTGGCACTACCGACAACGTGAATTGGGGCCGCAAGACCGGCAAGACGTCGACGAAGGCCAACTCTAAGCGCAAGCATTACAGCGGCCGGACGAAGGACGGCCGCAGCGTTCCGGACAAGAGCAAGGGCGAACGCTGGACCCTCCAGGACTACGCGGAGTTCCGATACAACACCTCGTACGCGGATGCCCTGGCCAATCACTTGGTTCAGCAGGACCTGTGTTGCGCCCCGGGTTGAATGGAGACATCGAAACCTGGAGGAACACCGGCGATGCCTGCACCGAAGAAGTACAACGATGATCTGCGTGAGCGTGCGACCCGGTTGGCGGTCGAGGCCCGCCGGGACCCGGCGTCCGCGGCCGGGGCGATCCAGCGGATCGCCGGGTCGCTCGGGGTTCATCCGGAGGCGTTGCGCACGTGGGTGAAGAAGGCCGAGACCGACGCCGGCGTACGGCCGGGCACGACCAGCAGCGACGCCGAACGTATCGCCGCGCTGGAACGGGAGAATCGTGAGCTGCGCCGGGCGAACCAGATTTTGAAGTCCGCGGCGAGTTTCTTCGCGGCGGAGCTGGACCGTCCGTCGCGATGAAGGTCGACTTCGTCGACTCCCACCAGGCCGAATACGGTGTCCAGCCGGTCCTGCAGGCTCTTGAAGATACGCCGGCACAGATCGCACCGTCGACCTACTACGCCGCCAAGACCCGCCCCGCCAGCGCCCGATCACGCCGTGACGAGCAACTGACCGGGCTGATCAAGCAGATCCACGCGGAGAACTACGGCGTCTACGGTGCCCGCAAGATCTGGCACGAGCTGCAGCGACGTGAGGTGCGGGTGGCCCGGTGCACCGTCGAACGGCTGATGCGCGAGGCCGGGCTGCGCGGGCTGCTACGCGACAAGTCACCGCGCACGACCCGCCCGGCCGCGGAGACTGACCGGCCTCGTGACCTGGTCAAACGTGACTTCACCGCGACGGCCCCGAACCAGCTGTGGGTCGCGGACCTGACGTATGTGCGCACCAGTATCGGCTGGGTGTACGCCGCGTTCGTCCTCGACGTGTACTCCCGCATGATC
>NZ_PVZG01000073.1 GCF_003002065.1 Pseudosporangium ferrugineum | reverse complement strand
GTTGGCCTGCTCGTTGAGCTGTGCATAGCTGAGCTGCTGGTCCTCGAAGACCACCGCGGTGGCCTGCGGGCGCTTGGCCGCCTGCGCCTCGAACAACTGCGGCAGGCTTTGCGGGCCGACCGGCGTCGTGGTGTCGTTCCAGGACACCAGCAGCTTCTGGCGTTCCTCGGTGGTGAGCAGGTCCAGCCGTGCTATCCGCCGGCCGGGTTCGTCGACGACCTGACGCAAGACACTGACGAACCGATCGAGCAGAGAACGCACCGTCGCCTCGTCGAACAGATCCACCGCGTAGTTGAAACGGATGGGCATGCCGGCGCCGGTAGAGGCAGCTATGGCAAGCGGCAATCCCGGATCGTCGGTCGCGCCGACCACTGAGACACGAATGCCACCGCTGTCGATCGACGACTGGTCTGCACCATGTATGGCACCTTCCAGGACAACAGCGGTATCGAAAAGAGCCCGCATCCCCAACGAGTTTTGAATATCCGCGAGTGAGACGAAATCTTTGGAGAACGCCGCGGTTTGCGCGCTTCTCGCCTCCAGAACAGTCCTCGATACGGTCCAGTCCCCGCGAATATTTATCCTCAGAGGAACAGTGTTTACAAGCAGGCCCACGATCTCGTCCGAGCGTTCAAGATCTGGCGGCCGTGTCGAAAGCGGGCATCCAAAGACAATGTCATCCGAACCGGTCCAGCACCTGAGAACGATCGCCCATCCTACTTGTAGGATCGTGTTTGGTGTAGACCGGAGGTCTGACGCAAGATTCCGGATCTTAGTTTCGAGAGATGCGCCGAGTACTGCATCCACGTATTGCCGCCGCCCGCCGAAAGCATTTTTCTGAGGGGCAAGCAGGGTCGCATCAGCCAGGCCCTTGAGCTCGTCGACCCAGTCCGCCAGTGCCCTCGAGTAGTTGCGCGACCGCAGCCACTTGATATAGCTCGCATATGACAACGGCGCGGGAGACAGCTCCTCACCGACATACAAGCGCATGAGGTCGGAAAGAACTCTATCGAATGACATGGCATCCAAGATGATGTGGTGCCATGTCACAATCAGCCGATAGTCCCGTTTCGCCACCTGCACCAAAGTAAATCTGAGCAGTGGAGCCACATTAAGCCGAAAGGCCTTCTCATTTTCTGCCGCGGCAACCTTCGCAAACGCATCTGCCGGATCGGGTGACGATACTACCGAGATCGCAACGTAAGGAACCGGGACGGACTCGACAACCACTTGCACCTCGTCGCCGGCGTCGTCGACAAGAAAGCACGATCTCAGCGCAGGGTGCCGAGCAATGACGCGCTGAACGCACTCCTCGAGCCGACTGGAGTCCAAGCTGCCCTCTATACGCAAAATGACTTGCTGGACATAGCTCGAGCCAGCACTTCCATCTATAGCCGCCTGGAAATAGAGGGACCGCTGCAATGCCGTCAGCTCATACGCATCTTCGATACGGCGGGTCTGCGTCATGATGAAATCTCTCCCGAGTTAAGAATTCGGGTAAGCTCAGCCATTCGTCTCTCGCCCGGTTGAGAGTCGGACTCTGACACCGGCATCAGGCCCTCACTCTCGGAGATTTCGCGGACCACTGCGGCTATATCTCTTACCGTCTGCGATTCGAATATCTGCCTGACGGAAGCGCTATAGCCAAGTGTCCGCAGCTCCTGCGTGAGACGAACGACTCCTACGCTGTCGCCGCCTAGGGCAAAGAAGTTGGCGTCGCCGGTCAAGGGCCTTCCGAGCACGGTCAAAAAGGCGCTCGCTACCGCCTTCTCACGGACCGTGGCAGGCGACCATTCCGGCCCCCTGGAGTCCGACTTCTGCTGCAGCAGCCGAACCCGGTCTATTTTTCCTCCAGGAGTCAGAGGAATAGCTTCCAGTACTTGGAAAACGTGAGGGATCATATACGTGGGGATCAGTGTTTTGAGGTAGCCACGGATCGTAGCAGTAATACTCTCGTCATGATTCGCTACCATCAGCGCCAGAAACGCCTCGAGCAGCTGATCACCCGGACGATCCTCACGGACCACCACCGCCGCCTGCGCCACCGCCGGATGCGCCCGCAGCGCCGCCTCCACCTCACCCAACTCAATCCGGAAACCACGCAACTTCACCTGATCGTCAACACGACCAACAAACTCCAACTGCCCGTCATCACGCCACCGCACCACATCACCAGTGCGATACATCCGCGAACCCTCCGGCCCGAACGGATCCGCAACAAAACGCCCAGCCGTCAAACCCGGACGATTCAAATAACCCCGCGCCACACCCAAACCAGCCACATACAACTCACCAGAAACACCCGGAGGAACCGGCAACAAACCCGAATCCAGCAC
>NZ_PVZG01000072.1 GCF_003002065.1 Pseudosporangium ferrugineum | reverse complement strand
CAGTGCGCCACGAGGCGCTCTGACACATCCCCGTTTCAGGCGGGACAGACTCGAAGGGAGGTCTGCTGGGTCTGATGGCTTACCTGGATCCGAAAGGTGAAGGGGACAAGAGCATGCCAGGAAACCGGCGGCCGGGTTCAGATGCCCGAGACGGCGTGCCGGGAGACCCGTGCGGTATGGCGAAGACTGGATTGTTTGAACCCTAATCTCCGGCGGCAGCAATTTACTGCGACCGGAAAGGCATCTGAAACCGGTGTCCGTCGTGACCGGGGTGTACTGGTTCGCCCTGGCCAACCTTCGCGGCGGAAGCGATGCCCAACGAGGGTATTCAAGGAGATGAGTGGGGCGCCTGCAGCCGCGCTATTTCGTGTGTCAGAGACGAACGTGGGATCACCGTCCCAGTACGGCTGGCGGTGTCGGAGCGCTCATAGTAGTCGCCGGAGTCACGCCCGGCCAGGGAGAACGGGAAAGCCGTTCACAGGGCGAAGGGGCGCAGGTGATGCGGACTATGAGAAACGGTGGAGGTATGCGTAATGCAGAGCGCTGACACGGTACTCAAAGTCCTGCGTGACAGAGGGCGGCGAAAACTGCCCCTGGAACGGCTGTATCGGCAACTGTTCAACGAGCAGTTGCTTCTGATCGCCTACGGGAGAATTTACGCCAACGACGGCGCGATGACACCCGGAGTCGACGGGAAGACACCCGACGGTATGAGCCTGGAAGCCATCCGGGACATCATCGATCGGCTTCGTGCCGAACGCTACCGGTTCACACCGGTCCGCCGGATCTACATCCCGAAAAAGAACGGAACCCGACGGCCCCTCGGGCTGCCGTCCTGGACGGACAAACTGGTCGGCGAGGTGGTGCGCCTGCTGTTGGAGGCCTACTACGAGCCGCAGTTCTCGGCCAGGTCGCACGGGTTCCGCACCGGTCGAGGCTGCCACACCGCACTCGACGAGATCGCCGCGACATGGACGGGCACGACCTGGTTCATCGAGGGCGACATCGCCGACTGCTTCGGCAGCCTCGACCACGAGGTCATGATCGCGATCCTGGCCGAGCACATCCATGACAATCGGTTCTTGAATCTGGTAGGAGGCATGCTGCGGGCGGGATATCTGGAAGACTGGAAGTGGCATGCCACGCATTCCGGCGCGCCGCAAGGCGGTGTCATATCGCCGATCCTTTCGAACATCTATCTCGACCGACTCGATACATTCGTGGAAAAGGAACTGGTCCCGGCCTGGACGCGCGGAACAGTCCGACAACCGAACCGGGCGTATTACAACGCGACGGCGAGAGTCGGCTACTGGAAAATGAAGGGCGACCGGGTCAAGGTCGCAGCCTTCCGCAGGATCCAGCAGTCGATGCCTACTCGCGACGTCCACGACCCGGACTACCGCCGGCTGCGATATGTCCGCTATGCCGACGATCACCTCCTGGGATTCGCCGGCACCAAGGCCGAAGCCGAACAGATCAAGAATGAGCTGGCCACGTTCCTGCGTAAGGAACTGAAGCTGGATCTCTCCACCGAGAAAACCTTGATCACCCACGCCCGCACCCACAAGGCGCGGTTCCTCGGCTACGACATATGGACACGGCAGGTCGACAACTGGCACACCAAGGGCAAACGATCACTCAACGGTTCGATCGCCCTCGGTGTCCCACCGGAAACCGTCAATTCCAGATGTCGGAAATACCTGCGGAAACAGAACAAGCCCCTGATCCGCAACGACCTGATCCGTACCAGCGACCACAACATCGTCGCCTCCTTCGGCGCGGAATATCGAGGCTATGTCCAGTACTACCAGATGGCCGGGAACATCAGCTGGCTCAACAAGCTCCGCTATGTCATGGAACGGTCGATGATGTCGACTCTGGCAGCAAAATACCGCCGATCACCATGGGTGATGCGACGTCGCTACGAGTCCACCGTCGACACTCCCTATGGGAAGCGCCGGTGCTTCGAAGCAACCCAGCGGACCCCGAACGGGACGGTGTTCACCGCCAGATTCGGTGGGATCCCGCTACGCCGCCGCAAACACGCCCGTCTCATCGACGGAGCGTGGCCGACCCGGCGGGGAACCCAACTCATCGCCCGGCTCACCGCCGGGATCTGCGAACTCTGCGACGCCCACGACGGGATCACCGTCCACCACGTCAAACGACTCGCCGACCTCAACCGATACAGCCCAGCGGCCACACCGTCCTGGGTGCAAACCATGCGGGACAGCCGACGGAAGACCCTGATCGTCTGCGCCCGCTGCCACGGCGACATCCATCAACAGCCGCACACGCAGTAGCACCACTGGAGAGCCGTGATGCGGGGAAAGCTCGCACGTCCGGTTCGGGGAGGAGTCGCGCGGAAACGGCCCCCACAAGGGGCACCGCGCCGCGCGGCTTACTCCAC
>NZ_PVZG01000071.1 GCF_003002065.1 Pseudosporangium ferrugineum | reverse complement strand
CCGCCGAACACGAGGCACTACACGTGATGACCCAGCCGGTCATTGCACCCCTGAAAACCAGCTAACCAACTCTCCATCAAACCCGGGGCTTGACAGATCTTGGTGACGTAGGCGACGGTGCCTTTGTACCGGATCGATTGGGTGAGCTGGCCCTTCGCGATGGTGTCGTAGGTCCATCGCGCTCGCGGCCTGGTCGAGATCACATCATCGAAGAGCGCGATCTTGCGTCCCAGCGCGTCGTACTGGTACGCCAGCGTCTCGCCGCGACCGTCGGTTGACGTGGCGGGACGGTCGGCCTCGTCGAAGGTCGTCGTTGAGGTGCCGCGGTCGGGATCGGTCACCGAGGATTGGCGGCCGCGCAGGTCGTAGCCGTACGTCCATTTGTTGCCGGCCGGGTCGGTGATCCGTTCGAGTTGGCCCTTGCGGTTGTAGAAGAACGTGCTGGTGTCGCTGTCGCCGGTGGGTACGGAGCCGTGGAATTGCCGCAGCGTCCGGACCCGGCCTTGGACGTCGTCGACGGTGGACGTCGCCGTGCCGCCCGCCGGCGGGGCGACATCCACCCGGTCACCGCCGTAGGCGGTCGTAGTACGCCAGCGCTCGACGTTATACGGCTGGAAGACGGTCGACGTCGTCCGGCCGGCGCCGTCGTACAGGATCCGGGTCTGGCTCGGCACGAACGTACGGTCGGTCGCGGTGACCAGCGTCGTGCTGGGCGCGCCGCTGTTGTAGTACGCGTCGTAGGTCAGCGCCTCGCGGCCGACCGTGTCGTAGAACTTGTCGGTCAGCAGCCGGCCGCCAGACGGCGACGGTGACTGGGTCTGCCGGAGACGCAACAATCCGTCGTATATGGCGTAGCTGGTGGAGTACTCGCCCTTGGCGTTGAGGGCGCTGGTGGTCACGACGCTCACCGCATCGTTGCGTACCAGGTAGGTGTAGGCCGTGTTCGGCGTCTGCGACGCCGGGTCGCGGCCGGGCAGCCACACCTTGAGCAACCGCCCCATGCCGTCGTACGCCGTGATCGTGGTCTTGTCGTTGGCGTCCACCGCGGTCAGCGCCACACCCCAGGCCGGTTCGGCAGTGACCTTCGTGACGTGCCCGAGCGGGTTCGTCACCGTGGTCTGGGTGACGGGCCCGCCGGTCGGCGGGGTGTATTCGGTGACGGTCACCTTGTCCATGGCGTCCCACCGATGGCGGACCCGGCCGTGAACGTCGTGGTCGGCACGGGCGATCGTCTCGAACGTCGGTGTGCCGTTGTTCCAGGCCGCCATCCGCTCGATCCGGGTCGCCGCCCCGACGTCGGCGGCGACGCCCCAAGCGTGGCCGTCGTACGACGTCAGGTTGTCGGAGATCACCTGCGCCTCGGAGAGCGCGGCCGGGTCGGCCGCCTGGGCGCACGTGGCGGCGAAGCTCCGGATGCGGTGGGTCACCCCCACCACCCAGACCGTCGTGTTCCGCGGCTCGAAGGTGTTCTGCGTGCAGGTCTCGTCGCCGGTGACAGCCACGTCGCCGGCGTCGTCTGTGGCGGTCACCATCCCGTAGTCGTCGAAGGTCTTGCGCATGCTGCTGACCCGCGGTGCCCGGCCGCCGTCCAGTTGCTCGCGCTCGTGGCTGGCCTGGACTTCGGTGAAGCGCGACTCGGCGGTGTCGCCGTTGACGGTCCGCGACGCGGTCGGCGCGGACCGCCACGGCTCGGACACCTGACGGGACACCTCGGCACCGCCCGGGCCGTCGTAGGTGATTGCTTCCCGGACCATCCCGGAGAACTCGTCCTCGTCGTTGACGGTGGGCACACCGGCGCCGGGCACGGTGACGGTACGGCGTCCGGACGGAAGCTTGTCACCGTGCATACCTTGGAAGAAGCGGCTCTCGGTGAATGTCTGCTCGCCGGGATCGCCCGTGGTGACCGTGACGGTCCGGTAGCCACGCCAGTCGGACCAGGTCTTGCTCTTGACGTCGATCAGGCCGTCGTCATCGGTGTAATGCCATGCGGGGGACGAGTAGTCGTACTTATGCACGATCCGGGGGCTGCCGTTCGGTGGCGCACCGCCGGTCTGGTCGATCTCGTACACGGTGTCGACGACGTACTTGTGGAACCAGTCCGTGACGGGGGCGGTGTATCCCTCGGGCGTCCACCGCACCGGGTAGCACCGCATGGTGTTCGTCGACGGATCGGCCGGGATCTTCCGGTTGGCCGGATCGGCGCTGCATTCCTCCGGCGAGTACGTCACGTTGATCGTGCCGCCCGACTCGTTGCGAATCTTCGCGATCCGCATCCAGTTCATCGCGGGCGAATGGTCGATCGTGTCCACCCGGTTGGCGAGCTGGACGTGGGTCAATTCCACGTCGGGCACGGTCGCGCGCATCCCGACCAGGCCCTCGTGGGAAATCCTGCTGAGCCACAGGCCAGCCCGGGTACCGTCGCCTGGATCCGGATACGTCTGGTGCAGCGTCCACCGATCGACATTGCGATACCCCGATCCGCTCTTGACCTGAGTCAGAACGGTGTCGAGTCGCTTCGAGGACCAGAACGTCGGAGCGAACTGCATACACGGCGCCTTCGTGCACTCCTGATCCCACGGGGTATCCAGCCAGTGCACCCCGTCGTGGGTGGCGCAGTCGCTGACGCACCGGTCCTTACTGAGCTTCTGGGGTTGAGGTCACTCCTACGTCCACATCGCCGCTTTGGGTGATTCCTGCCGGTTCGGGACTGCTGTCTAGTTAGGGCATGCGATACGGGGACGGCGGCGGGGTCGGCCCGCAACAACGCGCCCGCCGGGAACAGGTACGACGGCAGGCAGCACG
>NZ_PVZG01000070.1 GCF_003002065.1 Pseudosporangium ferrugineum | reverse complement strand
GCGTTCCTCGGTGGTGAGCAGGTCCAGCCGTGCTATCCGCCGGCCGGGTTCGTCGACGACCTGACGCAAGACACTGACGAACCGATCGAGCAGAGAACGCACCGTCGCCTCGTCGAACAGATCCACCGCGTATTCCACAACGCCTTCGATCCCGGCAGGCGCACCCTCAGCACTGTGACCGGCGGAAAGGGAGAGGAAGAAGTCGAATCTGGCCCGGCCCACATACGCCGGTTCGCTGTTGGCGGTGGCGGCGCCGCCCAGGGTGAAGTTCGGCTCGGGTGCGTTCTGCAGCGCGAGCATGGTTTGGAACAGGGGGTGGTGGGCCAGGGTGCGGGTGGGGTTGAGGGCTTCGACGAGGTGTTCGAAGGGCAGGTCTTGGTGGTCCCAGGCGGCCAGGTCGGTGTCGCGGACCCGGGTGAGCAGTTCTTCGAAGGTGGGGTTGCCGGAGGTGTCGGTGCGCAGCACGAGGGTGTTGACGAAGAACCCGATGAGCTCTTCCAGGGCTTCGTCGGTGCGTCCGGCGATCGGGCTGCCGATAGTGATGTCCGTGCCGGCGCCCAGCCGGGTCAGCAGGACAGCGAACGCGGCTTGCAGCACCATGAACAAACTGGTCTGGGTGTTACGGGCCAGAGCCAGTAACTGCTGGTGAAGACCCGCGTCCAAACTGATCTGCAGCAGAGCGCCCCGGTAACTGGCCACCGCAGGCCGCGGCCGGTCGGTAGGCAACGTCAACTGTTCCGGGATACCGGCCAGCGCCTCACGCCAGAACGCCAGCTGCCGGCCGTAGAGACTGTCCGGATCGGTTTCCGAGCCCAGCAGATCACGCTGCCACAAACTGTAATCGATGTACTGCACCGGCAACGGCGCCCACCGCGGACCCTGACCCTCCAGCCGGGCCTGGTAAGCCACCGACAGATCCCGTGCCAGCGGTGCCAGCGACCAGCCGTCACCCGCAATATGGTGCAACAACAACAGCAACACGTACTCGTCCGGGCCGGTCACGAACAACTGCGCCCGAATCGGCAACTGCTCGGAAAGATCGAACGTGTGCCGGGCCGCCTCGGCGACCAACGCCGTCACATCCTGCGACTCGTCAAGGTCATGAACCTGCAACACCGGCCCGCACCGGTCCACCTCGAGAACCCGCTGATACGGCACCCCGGAACGCTCGGGAAACACCGTGCGCAACGACTCATGACGCGCCAGCACATCCAGTAACGCCGCCTGCAACGCCGCCTGATCGAGAGTCCCCCGCAACCTCAACGCCAGCGGAATGTTGTAAGTAGGACTCGGCCCTTCCAACTTGCCCAGGAACCACAACCGCTGCTGCGCGAACGACAACGCCGGCCACGACGGACGCTGCCCGGCCGCCTGCAACGACACCCGGGCACCACCGGAAACACCCAGCCGGTCCACCAAACCCGCCACCGTCGGAGAATCAAACAAATCCCGGACGGTCACCTCGACACCAAGCACCGAACGAACACGACTGATCAACCGAGTCGCCAGCAACGAATGACCACCCAGATCGAAGAAATCATCCTCGACCCCCACATCCGCCAGCCCCAGAACCTCGGCGAACAACCCACACAGAATCTCCTCACGAGGAGACCCCGCAGCACGCCCACCACCAGCACCCAAATCCGGCGCCGGCAACGCCCGCCGATCCAACTTCCCACTCGGCGTCAACGGCATCGCCTCCAACGCCACCACCGCCGAGGGCACCATGAACTCCGGCAACCGCTCCCGCACAAAACCACGCAGAGCACCGACCAGCACGCCGGTGAACCGGGACGCGGCCGGATTGTTCGTGTAGAAACTCAAAGCCGTGTGTGACGGTGTGTCATGCCGGTAAATGTCGACAACCGGTCCCTGGCCGCTCTCCGGCTCGTAGAAAACGACGTCGAGGAATTCATCGCCGTGTCCCGCCGACCAGGTCACCGCCGTTTCGAGGCCATGACGACGCCCCAGCTCGGTGAAAGCCTCCGGACCGGGAGCATCCGGGCTGGTCGCACCGCCGGCCAGGGCGATGTCACGCAGCAGCCGCGCGTTCGGCACTCCCGTCACACGCAACGGCACCCCATCGGCCAACTGCCTTGCCACATCGTCCAGGCCGGTGACCTCACGACCCCAGCGCAGCCGGCGGGCAGCAGCCATGGACCGCTGCCGCGGCACCTGCTTATACAACACCGCGTCATATCGGTAACGAGTGAGTTCGTTCTCCGCCAGTCCTCTCTTGATCCTGACGTCCACACCCGACAGATCTGGAATCCGCGCCGCCAGCGCGGCGAACAGACCCGGATCGATCAGCAACTCCTTCTCCAGCAGAACACTCTGCTCGATCAATCTGTGCAATGTCTGCGCCGGCGCATCACCGGAACGCCGGGCCTCGATCGCGGAACGGAACAACCGCAACAATCGCAGATTCCGCACGTCACCGATAAAGACCGCCCCACCCGGTTTCAGCAACCCGACCAGGCCCTCGATGACTTTGACCAGATAATCCAGGCCAGGGAAATACTGCACCACCGAGTTGACAACAATAGTGTCGAAATACTGCTCCGGAAGCCCGTCCACGACATCAGCGGACTGGTGACGCAACCGGACCCGGCCCGACAACCGCTCATCAGCCTCAACCTGCCGGCCCAGAGCCTGCACCACCGTCGCGGAGAAATCAGTACCCCAATACTCCACACATTCCGGCGCCAGACGCGCCAGCAGCAAACCCGTCCCGACCCCTACCTCAAGCACCCGCTCAGGACGCAACGACAACACACGCTGCACCGTCGCATCACGCCACTCCGCCATCTCCTCGACAGGAATGGGCAACGAATCGTAACTACTGTTCCACCCCGAGAAATCAGAACCCAGAACAGCCGAACCCGCTACACCATACAAACGATCATAAATATCACGCCACTCTTCAACCTGCTCACCAGAAGAACGCTCATCACCCACCACCCGATCGGCAGCCGGCACCACATAACCCACCAACCGCTGATCACCCGGACGATCCTCACGGACCACCACCGCCGCCTGCGCCACCGCCGGATGCGCC
>NZ_PVZG01000069.1 GCF_003002065.1 Pseudosporangium ferrugineum | reverse complement strand
CGAACGAAACGGCTGATGGACTGCCGGAGCCGCTCGGCGAGCTCTTCGTCCGCACCCATGGTCGCAATCTACAGCAACGCTGCGCATTTCCCGTGCGGGCAATAACAAGCCTTCACCGCACCGGCCTGTGAGAAGGACTCTTGAGTCCGTGAACCGGTGGGGCCCTGATCCCGTTACTGGGATGCGTGAATCCACGAGGGCGTCTGCCCGCGTGGACGTGCCGGGCCGGCCGCCGGTCGCACGAAGTCATTGAACTGGGGAGTTGCCATGGCCAATCTGCCGCCTGCAGCGAGTCGTCCGTGGTGGCAGCGAATGTGGGACAGGCTCATGCGTACCGTGAGGCTGCGGCGACAGGCTGCCGTGCCTCAACCCGTCCCGGGTGAAGCGGCTGCACCCTATCTTGAACCCCCTCCTGCTTACTCCGTTAAACCCCCTCCCGTTAACCCCCCTCCCGTTGACCCTCCTGCCTACGCCGCTTCCCCAGCCCCGTCCAGCGCCGCCGCGGCGTGGGCTGCCGGCGCCCACCCCGAGTTCGGCGCGGCCAGAAGCCCAGCCCCCGAAACGGGTCGCTTCTTCGGCTCGCAGTTCGCCGACTCGCGGCTCTTCACAGAGCAATTCGCCGCGCAATGGCGCGCCAACCAGTTCGGCGGCCTCAGTGCCGCCTCCGCGGGCCGGCTCGGCGGGGACCAGCCCGCGCAGTCACCGAGGATTCCGTCGCCAGAGGTTCCGGCGAATCTCGACTTCGGCACGAATAACCCGTATCCGGCAGAATTTCAACTGCATCGAGATAGCGCAGGAAAAATTTACGACGAACCGCAGACACATTCGGGGCAGTGGAATGAACCCGTCACCACCACGAGTCCGGTCCGTCGAAGCGATGTCGATCTTCGCTATGTAGCGAAGGACGGCAAGATCCTGACTCCGGAAGAGTTCGGCGCCCTCGACAGCGATGGTAAGCGCGCGCTGGTCAGGATCGACGCGAATGCGGCTAAAATCGGTTTCGTGACGCCGGACAGGCAAGTGTTCACCTCTCAGGAGGCGCAACATTTCGACAGGTCCGACATCGAGCTGCGGCCGATCGACATGAGTCAGGCGAAAATCGCCTATGCCGAACCCGACGGTAAATACTACTCCAGCGCGGCCGATGGCCGGCGGCGCGAGCTCCTGGATCCGGACTCGAGATTCATGTCGTCCGATGCGCGGATCTACAGTGGCGACGAGGTCAGCTCCAAGAAACTCGACGGAATGTCGAAGGTCGACGGGTCTATTGACAGTCGTTACGTCCCGGAGAACGGCCACCACCTGTACACCCCGGAGCAGGCCGAGGCGATGGGATATCGGTCCCCGCACGGAAATTTGCGCGAGGTGGATCGCGCCCATATCGACGTCGCGCTCGAGGCGCCGACGGGTGAGATATTCGACGGACGGGATCCCAATATTGTTCCTGAGCGGTGGGACAATCTGAGAGAAGTCGACCGACAGAAGGTGAATATCGGACACGTTTCCCCGGGCGACGGTGTCATTTTCGATCAACCGTTGCCCGGAACCAGGCCCATGGATCTGGACAGGAGAGACGTCAGATATCGCCAGAACGGGATCGTGCTAGAGGCTGGGTACAAGCCGGGATCACACCAGGGCGTGGATAGGGTGGATTACGCTACGTACAAGGCATCGTCGCAACATGGATTCGCAGCGGCGGCGGGCGTCAGTAGTACGACGGGAGTCGGTCAGCGGCCCGCCGACGCATCGAACCGGTCGAACTCGGCCCCGCATGTGTCTAGGCAGGGGGCAAGCCAGTCGGCCGCGCCCGCACGCGCCATGTGATGTGGCGCCTTCGCCGAAATAGAACTGCCGGGAACGCCTTTCGCGTTCCCGGCAGTGGTCCGACCGATGGGTCAGCTCATGAGGCTGCGGCGATCGGAGCGTGTGGCCCGGCACCAGGTGCGTGGCTACCGATGGGGTCCCGGGGATCGGTGGCGTCGATGATCGCCTCCATGATTTCTCGGGGCAGGGTGGGGTTGGCGGCGGCGGCGCCGGCGGTTTCCGGGTCGTTGAGCAGCTCCAGCAGCCGGTCCGGGGACAGGCGTGGGTCGCTGGCGACCCAATACCGGACGCCCGGGTGTTCGTCTCGGCTGAGGCGTTCGATCAGGGCCGGGGGCGCCTGGCGATCAAGGACGACGAGGGCGCGGGCGCCCCATTCCGGTGAGTTCGCATAGCCGGTCAGGTCGGCGTTGCGGATCGCCGGGTTCGACAGGACTTCGCCGCGGTTGACACCCCGGTTCTCGAGGTAGGTGCGGACGACGAGGTCGGTCGGTACGTCGTGCTGGTTCTCGCAGAGGAGGAGCCGGACCGGGAAGTCGTCGTCGGCGGCCAGGGTCGCGATCTGGTCGGCAGTCAGGTTCTTGCTGCAGGCCGCGCTTCGGCGGATACCGGGGTGGGAGGAGGAGACGCAGCTCTGCAGCTGGTCGCCGACGGCTTCGATGACCCAGGGGAGCCGGGGCAGGCGGTTGTGGGGGGACACCTCGTAGCCGATCTCGGTACGCTGCTGTTCGGTGAGGTCGGGGCGCATCGTGACGTACTTGCGTACCGTCGGATCCTGGTCCTCCATCAGGGCCGTGAGCACGTCGGCGGGCAGGTTCGGGTCGAGGGCGATTTCCGCCTTCTCCCAGACCGAGCCGTCGGCGGCGATCGACCGGGCGCGGTCGGCGGTCATCGGCTCCGACCCTCGCGGGGTACGCGCCCAGGCGGCGAGCTCTTCGTCCTCGGCGTCGGCCAGGGCGGCCGCGGCAGCGGGAAGGCCTACCGGGCTGTAACTGTGCAGTATGCGTTTCAGGCGGGGATCCGCGGCCAGTTTCCGGTACGCCCACGCCGGCAGCGGCTCCGAGCTCGTGGTCCACAGACCTTCGAGGAGCGTCATCAGGACGCACAAATCAGGATCGTCGACCAATCTGACGCGCTGCTCGGTGGTGGCGCCGGGCGACATGGCGAGTTGGTCCCGGACGGTGACGTTCGGGTGGGCGGCGAGGACGTCGAAGAGTTCGTCGGACCACGTGCGGCGGTGGTACATGAGGCTGACGATGTCGGCGGCGGGGTGGTCCACCAGCCGCAGCACCAGGCTCTCCGGAAGAGCGGGGTTGCGGCACAGGCCGGCCACACGGGCGCGGGTCGTCTCGTCGTTCCGGGACGGGAGCAGGGCGTCCTCCTCGGTTGCATCGATGACGGTCACCGACCTTACGTATGGATCAACCGCCCGGAAACGGTCTTTCGCCCGAGTGACCCGGCCGGGGACCGGCATTAGCCCGGGTGATTCACGGTGATCATCAACTGGTGGGCCCGACCGGCGTGTAAATAGACGGAAGTGCCTCTCTGGCAGGGGAAACTTGTGATTGC
>NZ_PVZG01000068.1 GCF_003002065.1 Pseudosporangium ferrugineum | reverse complement strand
TCGCTTCCGAAATCAACGACCGACCCCGTAAGATCCACAATTGGAAGAAGCCCTCCGAGATATTCGCCGAACTCGTAGAGGCAAATGCTTCGACTGCCTGAATTCGCCCCGGACAGGGATACGGCCGTAACGCCTAGCCCTTTGCTGAATCCATCTCGACGGGTCGGGGTTGACGACAGTGCACGGTCGGCGGCAGGGCAAGTACCGGGTGCAGGTGAGGGAATGCAGCGCCGTGCAGCATTGACCGGAGTCACAGCGGCGGTCTTCACAGCCCTGGCCAGCGCCGTGACAGACCATTTCGCCGCCGGGGATGGCCCGCGACGAAACGTAGGCGACGGTTCACGTGCAATCCAAGTTGCGCTGCGGCGCAGCCATACCTCCTACCAGCACAGCCGGTACGCCGCGGCGGCACGCGACTTGCCCTCTGTGCTTGCACTGGCACAGGAGCCCGGGAGTGCCTCGGCCCGCACGGCGGGACGGCTGTCGGCGGAGGCGTACCAGGTGGCCAGCGGCTTGTTCCTGAAGGCCGAAGAGCCGGCACTCGCGGCGATCTGCGCCGACCGAAGCTTCACCGCGGCGGTAAGTACCGGCGACGAACTGATTCGGGCCAGCAGCACCCGCGCCGTCGTACACACGCTGCTGACGGCCGGACACGCCGCCGCTGCCGTCGACGTCGCCGTGACCGCCGCCGACCGGCTCGCGGCGCGCACGGACATGCGCACCGATGCTGCGCTGTCGTTGTACGGCGCGCTACTGCTGCGCGGTGCCGTCGCCGCGGCCCGCCTCGGCGACATCTCACAGGCCCATAGATTGCTGGACGACGCCGAACACGCCGCCACCCGTTTGGGCGCGGACCGCAACGTGTGCTGGACGGCGTTCGGCCCGACCAACGTCGCCGCGCATCGGGTCGCGATAGCTGTCGAGTCCGGCGACGCCGGTACCGCCGTGCGACTCGCCCGCACCGTGGACCTGCGCCAGATGAAACTGCCGGAGCGGAAGGCGATGCTGCTCCTGGACGCCGCCCGCGCCTTCACCCAGTGGGGTAAGTGCGACCAGGCCCTGGAGTGTGTGCAGCGCGCGGAGCAGCAGGCTCCGGAGGAGGTGCGCAGCCGGCCGGCCGTGCAGCAGCTCGTCCTCGACATCGTGCAGCGCTCGCCAGCGTCGGCCAAGCGCCGCGCCCAAGAGTTTGCCGCCACCGTCGGCGTCCTGCCGTGACCGATACCAGCGCCACCTCGACGCTGTGCCTGGTCGTCTGCGGTGCCGGACCGGCGCAGCATGCCGGCACGCTGGTTGGACTCGCGCAACGCCGGGGATGGGAGGTCACCGTCGTTGCCACTCCGATGGCCAGCTCGATGATCAACCTTGGTGAGCTCGCCCGGCTCAGTGGACGAGCGGTACGTAGCGACTACCGGCCCTCCGGCGGCGCCGGGCCTCGCCCCGGCGCCGCACAAGCCATCGTCGTGGCACCCGCGACGTACAACTTCGTCAACAAACTCGCCGCCGGAATCAATGACACGTACGCCCTCAACGTTGTCGCCGAAGGCATCGGCCGAGGTACTCCCGTGAGCGTGCTGCCCTTTGTGAACACCGCCCTCGCGGCGCGCCGGCCCTTCCAGCACGCCGTCGCCTCGCTGCGCGCCGAAGGCGTACGCGTCATATACGGCCCAGGTCAGTGGCAACCCCACCCACCCGGAACCGGTGACGCACACCTGGGCACCTACCCGTGGCACGGCGCCCTCGACGCCATTTCCCGTGACCCGGCTGCTCGACGTCTGCTCGAGCAGCCGCCACCTGAGGATTGAGCATCCGCGCCGGCCTCGCCACCGCCCGAGCCGCAGCCATGCCGCTACTGATCTGCGGTTTCTCGCCTGGCGGCCCGCTATCCCGCCTCGGGCGGCGCTGTCGGGTAACCTGATCGCGCGGGCCGCTAGCTCAATGGCAGAGCTGAGGACTTTTAATCCTTAGGTTCGGGGTTCGAGTCCCCGGCGGCCCACAACTCGCTGACCTGCAACTCTGTGCAAGTCGACTGGTGCATTGCGCAAATCGCATGCCCGATGTTTAGTTCGAGCTATAGTCGGGTCATGCCTGAGAGTTCGCCGCGGCGATGGTCGATCAAGACCACCGGTGACGTGCGGGAGTGGCTGCGAGCGCTGCGGCAGTCGGATCCTGAGGTCTACCGTTCGGTGAACGTGGCCATCGACATGCTCGCTGAGGTCGGGCCAGGTCCGGGACGCCCATTGGTCAACACGTTGCAGGGATCGAGTATCGCCAACCTCAAGGAGCTCAGGCCGAGGTCGGGCCGGGATGTCGCGATCCGGGTGTTGTTCGTGTTCGATCCCTGATCGCAGGCGGTGCTGCTGGTGGCCGGGAACAAGACCGGCGATTGGAGTCGGTGGTATCGGACGGCGATTCCGATCGCCGAGACCGCGTACGACGGCTGGTTGGCAGCGGAGAGAAAGCGGAGGGAGAACTCATGAGCGAGTTCCACGACTGGGAAGACCTCCGTGCGGAGTTGCACGACGGGGACGACGAGGCCATCGAGCGGGAGCGGGCCCGCACCGAGGCCTGGGTCAGCGCGTTTCATCTGGCCGAGGAGCGCAAGCGCCTAGGGCTGACGCAAAAGCAGGTGGCTGAGCTCATGGGTGTCTCCCCGGGGCGGGTGAGTCAGATCGAGAACGGCGATCTGGACGTCAACGAGGTGGCGACGCTGAGCCGGTACGCGCGGGCGCTGGGTGCCCGAATGCGGATCATCTTCGACTACGGCAGCGACCTACGGCAGATCGCCTGAGGCTCTATCCGGTTTGAATCTGAGCACTCGATCGGCGGCCAGTTGGCCGTCATCAGTGCTCAAGCCGGACTTTGATTGCCGCGTGAGCTGGTCAAACGTCCCGGCAGTGGGCGGCCAGGGACGACGTTGGTGTGGTTTGCATGGTGCAACGTCCGGCCCACGTTGATCTTGCATGCGAACCGTCGGTTGGGTGGTGTCCGATCGGCGGTTCGCCTGTTCTGGCGGTGGGCATGGGCGGCTCACGGCTCTGGGGAGATGGCCGGGTTCGGCGCTTCTGTTCTGCTTCAAGGCGGTGGCGGTATCGTCGGCGCTCGTGGCAGTTCGTATCGATGTTTCCGCGTTTCGCAGTTCGATCTCGGCGCAGGTGGTCGGTGCTGCTGAGCGATTGCTCCGGGATGAAGGCGTGGGAGACCTGGAAGCGGTGGGTGGCGGTGCTCGGGCGGTGGTCTGCGATGGCGGGATCCGGTTCCAGCCGTGGGTGGGTGTGGTCGATCAGGCATTGATCGGGGATTGCGATTGCGAGGTCGGGCCTGTTGAGGACGACTTCTGTGCCCATGCTGTCGCGGTGGCATTGTCGGCGTTCGAGGCGGGTGTCAGGTTCTCTGCTGCGGGCAGGCCGCATGGTGCGGGACCGGTCGAGCCGGAGCGTGCGGACTTTCTGCGGGCCGTGCAGTCTCTCGGTCCGCGGCAGTTGACCGACCTGGTGGTGGAGCAGGCTGT
>NZ_PVZG01000067.1 GCF_003002065.1 Pseudosporangium ferrugineum | reverse complement strand
CGCCGCCTCCTACGCCGGCCACACCTGGGGCCTCGGCCGCCTCTGGACCCGCATCCCCTTCGTCCAGAAGCACCGCATCCTCATCTGAACCCACCACACCACCGAAGCCGGCGCCCCGAAGGGCGCCGGCTTCCGGCTATTCGCGGGCCTGCCGCTCGTGGGCGATGCGGACCAGCTCCAGCAGGCCGCCGGCGTACTCCTGGGCCTCCGCGTGCGCCTCGTCGAACGGTGGCTGGAAGCCGACGCCCTCCCACTGCTGCGTCGCGGCGTTCCAGCGGTCGTTGCCGACCTCGAAGTCCCAGGCGTTGATGCCGAGCTCGTAGTAGAGCTGGTCGGCGGAGTTGCCGGCGGCCGAGTAGAGCACGTCGGCGACCGGGCCGGTGTACGACGGCCAGGTGACCGTGCCCCGCTCCGTGGCGATGGCACCGACGATGCGCCGGGCGCTGTCCTGGAAGAACGCCGCCTCGTCGATCGAGGGCCGGGGCAGCGTGACCCTTCCGTCGGCCTTGTACGCCCCGGGCGGCCACATGAAGTACCCGCCGTAGCTGTGCACGTTCATGGCGAAGGCGATGTTCGGGTGCGCCTTGGCCAGGTCCACGACGTTGCCGCTCTCCGCCTCGGACAGTTCGCCGGTGCCGGAGTAGACGCCGGACAGGCAGTTGGCGCTGCCGCCCACGTAGCCGTCGAAGTACGAGCCGACCGCGTAGTTGCGGTTGACGTCGACACCCCAGCTGTCGCGGTAGCGCGGGTCGCGGCTGGTGCCCGTACAGTGGTTGACCAGGTTTTTGCGCTGGAAGTTGAAGTCGTTGAAGGAGTAGTTGGCGCCGTCCGGGTTGACCGTCGGCACGACGAACACGTCGACCGAGTCGAGCAGCTCGCGGGTCGCGGCGTCGGTCGCGTAGTTGGCGAGCAGCCGTTCCGCGAACTCCAGCGTCACCATCGGCGTCGCCCACTCCCGGGCGTGCTCCTGCGAGTAGGCGAGCACGCCGATCCGGGAGCCGTCCCGCACCTTGCCGATCCGCAGTGCCTGCACCGTCCAGGGCTTGCGCGGCACCTCGGTGCCCTTGAGGCCGTCGTCGAGGCGTACCGGACCGGCGACCGGCATGGGCAGACCCGCCGAGCCGTCCTCGGCGAAGGCCCGGAACCGCTGCGGGAAGCGGTCCGCGATGATCGCGGCGACGTCGCCGGTCGTGCTGGTCACCTTGCCGCCGGCATCGGTGCCGAGCCGGACCGTCAGAACCCGGTCACGGTACGCGGCGGAGAGCGGCTGATCCGGCGCCCCGGGATCGACCGTACGCACCTGCACGCCGTTCATACCCTGGTCGCCGAAGCGCACCGACTCCACCACCACCGCGGCCGCCGCCGGGTCGCCGAGGTACGCCACGGCCGTACGCCGGTAGCCCTGGGTCCGGTGCGGCAGGTCGAGGACGTCCACGAGCCCGCGGTACTGCCGGGCGAGCCGCTTGATCCGCGCGCTGATGTCGGTCGGCGTCAGGTACGCGTCGACGAAGTCCTTCTGATATCCGCTGGGCAGCGGGGGTGGGGTCGCGCCCGGCCACGACGCCGGCGTGACCGCCCGGGACGTGCCGCCGAGGCTGGACCGGGCGATGATCTGCACGGGCTTGGCGGGCACCGGCTGCGGCAGCGCGTAGTGGTACTGGTACTCGCCGGAGTCCTCGAAGCGCAGCAGCGGGTACGACCCGGTGGAGCCGTCGGCGGCCTTCCAGGTGACCGTGATCTCGACGTCCGGGTCGTTGGTGGCCGTGGTCGCGACCTGCGTCTGCAGGAAGGTCTGCCCGCCCGTCGCCCACCAGTACGCCTGCTGCACCTGGAGGGTGTCCGCGGCCTGCTCGGCGGCGCTGCTGCGACCCTGCGCCGCCGCCCGCCGCGCGTCGGACCCGCGCTGGATCACCTGGACGGGCACCGCTCCGGCGCCGCCGAGCGCGGTGAGTTCGGCGCCGTCGACCACGACGTCGGCGAGCACCGCGCCCGGCACCGTCCGTGGCCGCGCGGCGACGTCGGCACCCGAGGCGATCAGCTTCCGCAGGGCGGCCTCGTCCGGGAGGCGGAACCGGACCAGCGCCCGCTCCCCCGCGCCGAGCGGCACCGGCACGGCGGCCGGGCTCGCGACGGGGGCGGCGTGCGCCGCGGGCAGGGCGACCAGGTTGGTCGCGGCGAGCACGGCGGCGAGCGCCGCCCAGCGGATGCGGGATGACATCGAACCTCCTGCGCCATCGAAGGACGTCAGTCACACCCCATCCCAGCGATCCACCGATGTCAACGAAGGCGGGGGCGTGACGGCCTCAACGGCAGTCACCGGTGCCCACTCTGCCGGTGCGCCGGGCGCCCGCCGCCGCGGTGTCCGCGACCTCGGCGGCGCTGAGGGCGTACCCGAGGTCGGGGTGGCCGCCGGAGACGCCGAAGACCACGCCGAGCACCCGGCCGCCGGGCGTGACCAGCGGCCCGCCGGAGTTTCCGTTGCGCACCAGCCCCCGGATCGTGTACGTCTGCCGATTCACCTCGCCGTCGCCGTAGATGTCGCGGCCGTCGATGCGGCTCAGCTCCCGGATCCGGGCCGGCTGCGCCTGGTACGGCCCGTCGAGGGGGAAGCCGAGCACGACCGCGTCGGCGCCGCTGCGGACCGGCTCGCGCGCGAACGGCAGGGCCGGGGCGGTGAGGCCGGGGACGTAGAGGACCGCGAGGTCGCCCTGCGGGTCGTACACGACCACGGTGGCGTCGTGCGGCCGGCCGCCGCTCTCGACCCGGACGTCGCCCGCGCCGGCGACCACGTGGGCGTTGGTGAGGACGTGTTCGGGGGCGTAGACGAAGCCCGAGCCGACCGCGCCCCGGGTGCAGCGGCGCGGCTCCCCCGGCGCGGCGCGGACCTTGACGACGGACGGCCGCGCGCCCGCGACCGCCGGCGCCCCGGCAAGCTGCGGGTCGGGCGCGGGGCCCCCGGTGGACGACGTCCGGACGAGGTCGTCCAGCGAGCCCGGCACCCGGTCGGTGCCGAGCATCCACGCGGCCACCAGGACGACGGCGGCGAGCACGGCCACCACGCCCCGGAATCCCTCGAGCCGGTGCCCGGCGCCCTCGGCGGCCCGGCGGCCGGGGAACAGGCCCAGGCCCGCCGCCGCGGCGACCGCGAGGGCGAGCAGGATCGAGGCGTCGAGGGGGCGCACCCCGCGGAGCGTACCCAGCCCGGGCCAGTGCGCCCCGGCTGTGTTCCTCGTCTCGGCCGCCGCATGCGGATCCATGCACGTCTTCGCGTTTCGGGCCGAAGACTGATATACCATTTCGCGTCCGCACCGTGGCGGCTCTGTGGGGGGTTGAATCGTGGACACCGCTTATCGCGTGAGTCCACTACGTACGGACGATCCCGAGCGGCTCGGCGACTACGTGCTGACCGGCCGGCTCGGTTCGGGCGGCATGGCCGTCGTGTACCTGGCCGAGGATCCGGACGGCACGTATGTGGCAATCAAGCTGATTCATGCGTCGTTGGCGCATGATCCGGAGTTCCGGGCGCGTTTCCGGGGTGAGGTGGATCGGGCGCGGTTGGTGCCGTCGTTCTG
>NZ_PVZG01000066.1 GCF_003002065.1 Pseudosporangium ferrugineum | reverse complement strand
GCTCAAACAGATGCAGTACCGGCCCACCCTCGCCTACGGATTCCTCGCCACCAGCGGACTGGCACCGCCCTGACCCTGACCCCAAAAGCTCAGTAAATACCGGCTGCCTCCATGAGGCTGCCCGTGTCCACTTCCGAACGAGACCACATCCGCATGGACGTCGTGAGACATCTCGGCGTCCCAAGCCGCGGAAAGCCAACCTGTGCCACGATGACGACCGATCCGATCGTCGAGCACGACCCTGCCGGTGAGCCGGCCAGTTCGGCCACCGACGAGCAGCTGATCGCGGTGTTGGTGGACCGGGCCCGTGGTGACGGGCTGAGATTGACTGGTGGGGGTGGGCTGCTGCAGAAGCTGACCAAGCGGGTCCTGGAATCCGCGCTCAAGGGTGAGATCACCGATCACGTCGGCTACGACAAGCACGACCCGCAGGGCCGCGGCAGCGGGAACTCCCGCAACGGTCACCGAGCCAAGACCGTTCTGACCGACGTCGGCCCGGTCGAGGTCCGGGTGCCTCGCGATGTCGCCTTCGACGTGGAGATCCGTAAGGTCATCTGCTCTGCCGGAACGCTCGGCTGCTGTAGTTGCAGCTCACCAACATGCCCCGGAAATCCTATTTTGAGGACTCAACCAAGTCGGCCAGTAGCTCCAACATCCTAGCCGCTTCTGCATAGTCACCATCTTGGTGCTGAATGAGCTCCACGCCGTAGCTCCTCACGAGCGCACGTCTTCGGTGGTTCGGCACAGAAGAGCTAGTCAACATGTAATGTGCGCCGGAGTCGACCTCACGGCCCATATTATTTTCCAGCAGAAGTTGAATGTCAGGGTCAGATAGACTAAAACCAACGAATAGGGTCGTCCTAGTCAACAGTAAAGCTTCAAGTACGTCCAGAGCGGCTCGACCGGTGCGCCGCAAGCGGGAATAGTCCGATCGAGTGAGCACTAAATCAAGCTCTGCATCGACCGACCCGTGTATTTTAAGCAACAGTGGCGCACCAGTTCTAACCTCGTGCCCTACGTCGGTCGACGCATAAGTCTTCACCCTGTAACCATTGGAGGACGCCCGCTCCAAGATCGAATCATAGTTAGTTGTAACGATGATTCGTGGATCAAGTCGTAGAAGCACGTCATGTATAGGCGCGGGTTGGAAATTGTCTGGTTTCTTGCCGTCGACACTTTCTGAGATCAACCTCATGAAGTCCTTGGTGCGTGACCGATCTTCAGCCTGGCTTCTTACGAGCTCGGCCGCATCGAGGAAGTTCCCATCCCCGATTAGTTTACTTGCTTCCGTCTTCGCCGCACCACTTGCAAATTCTCGACTCAGCGTCTTCAGCAGGGCCTCCCATCCGGGAGGTCGCTGCATCTTTCCGTTGAGGCAGGCGGACGAGATTCCGGCACCCACGACCAAGACGTAATCCCGCTCAACTATGCGGTCTAGCAGATCTTTAGGCCATCTTCTTGCAAGGGTTGTATCGGAAGTCATCTGTGCATCACCCGCCGATACCAAGATTCTCGGCGAGCCGCTGCCCAATCTCGCGCAGTCTTGCGACGTAACGCTTATGCTGGCTTACCTGCGCTCCCCGTACTCCGTCCGCCGGCGTAAGGTCAGAGATAGGTGCGTGTTGCGCCTGCGCCAACGGCACCATCGAAAACATGTTGGGAACCAACCCAATGTTGAGGTCAACAACACTTGGCGCTTGATATTCCGCCAAAACCTGGGCACGCTCCGGAATTTGACGGCGATATCGGTCGTACGCGTTAACCGCGCGCAGTTGGCCGCCCGTATTCTTGGTGACGTACTGCTGAACGGTGTAGCCGAGATATCCGGACGCAACGGGCAGAGTCTCGGGAAGTCCACCTTCGACAAAATCGTCATCGTGCTCTTCTCGAATTGTCTTTGCGGACCTCTCGTAATCTCGCACCCAACTCTTGATCCACGTCCCAATATTGTCAAGCGCATATAGACTAAATAGGTCAGCCGACATGGGCGTCATGAAAAACTCGCTGCCGAGAAGAACGGATCGATTCAACGCGCCCAAGCTAGGACCAAGATCGAATATGACGAGGTCATATCTTACCGATGATGCTAATGTACCGGCCCATAAGGTCCGTCGTGCTCCGCCCGGAGTACCCTGAAGAAGCTCGCCCCATGATGAACTGAATCTATCTTCGAGGATTGAAAGCCCGGGATGTCCGGCCAGTACGTCGCAGCCGAATCTTTCACTTTTATATAGGGGCAGGTCGGTATCGACTTGACTGTCGCCCGCACGTATATGCCGCAGAGCCTTCAAAAGTGTCTTATTCGAGGAATCTCGACGATTTGCGTATAGATCCTCCCACATTTCCTCTGCCAGAAGGAGCTGTGAAGCATTGCACTGGGGGTCGCAGTCCACCACCAAGACATTTAGATCGTGCTCACGCGCAAAATAAGAAGCCATGTTGCAAGCTAACGTTGTCTTTCCTACACCGCCCTTGTTATTGAAGAAAGCTAGTGATTGCATCGCGTTTCAATCTCCCTAAGCCGCAGTTTTTACACACCGAGGAAATAAGTGCCACCCCATTTCCCATTGCCGGAGTTAGCATCCGTGTGCCGGACGCCTATTGTGCCAGCTGCCTTAAACTTTGCCGAGCAACCATCGAGACTTCGGCCACTCTGGACGCGCTATGCTGCCGAGTTTCTCCGCAAAGGGCATACGACTCCAGATTGTATGCGAGAGTCTTGCAAAGATGCACTCGTCCCCATGCCACAAGCAAATCACATCGACGATCCGGCAGCATCCTCGCCACCGCTTGACATGAAGGGAAGGTCGCCGTCCGTGCCGGACCGACTAGCGTTCGAGAAGTCGGCGCACGATCTTCACCAGCGCCTCCCCGGCCGCCAGCGGAAGGCCGTCGGGTCGGCCAACCGTGTAATCGGCCATCGCCGCGTCGAGTAAGCACCGGGCGGCTGACCGGTCGCCGTCGGCGCGGGCCAGCACGGCAAGGGTGACGGTGCAGTTGGCCGCGCCCGGTATGTCGTCCGCGGCCTGGTATGTAGCCCGTAACGCCCGCATTTCGCCTCGCACATCCGCCGGCGCCGGGCGGCCTCGCAGCAGCACGGCCAGGGACCGCAGCATCGCCCGGTGCTGACGGATCAGTGCGAGCCGGTTGCCGTTTCGGACCAGCCGGGTCGCCCGGTCGCCCCAGCGCGCGGCGCCGCCGCACCATGCGCCAATCACCGGCCAGGCGAGGCGGGGCCCGACCGCCGCCATCTGTTCGAACAGGCGCAGCGAGGTTTGTTGGAGAAGCCGGTACGCGTCGCCGCCCTCCTCCGGCCGCAGGCGTCCCCCACGGGTAGCGACCAGCACCTGG
This sequence comes from Pseudosporangium ferrugineum, assembly GCF_003002065.1. Lineage (GTDB taxonomy): Bacteria > Actinomycetota > Actinomycetes > Mycobacteriales > Micromonosporaceae > Actinoplanes > Actinoplanes ferrugineus_A. The sequence continues at coordinate 627 of NZ_PVZG01000066.1, read as the reverse complement.
ACAGCGCGCAGGTACGACTCGGCGAGGTGCGGGATTACCCATACGCCTCGGGCCTGCCGACCGGCCCGGCCCCTTGCGATGTCGCCAAGCCGAAGCAGACAGTGCATCCGCGTGGCAGCGTCAGTGGTCTCGGCGGCGACCTCCCGGAACATCCTGCGGGCGTTCTCCCGGTCGCCCCCTCGGGCACGGGTGTAGACGATCTCGGCATGCCGCAGTTTCGCCCCGGGAACGCCGTCGCCGAGCTTCTCGACCATCGCCACGGCCAGGTCCAGTTCGCCCAGGTCGGCGAGCAGCCATACCCAGGACTGCGCGATCGCCTCGTCAGGGTGTGTGGCACGCAGGTCGGTCTGCCAGCGCTCGAACCGCTCCTTGAAACCCTCGCCGGGCAGCGCGACCGACGGCCAGAGCGGTGGCTCGGGCGTGCCCAGCACCTGCCGCAGGGCGATGGCCGCCAACCCCTGCGGACGGCCCAGCACCAGGTCGATGCCGTGAGCACGGGCATCGTCGGGAACCACGGAGTCCTTCGGCAACTCTAGACGAGTAGTTCCGATATCCCGGTCAGTGGTCGTAGGCGATCAGTGACCGGGTGACGGGTGCGCCGGTCTTGTTGTTGTGCCAGATCGCTGC
>NZ_PVZG01000065.1 GCF_003002065.1 Pseudosporangium ferrugineum | reverse complement strand
CCCTGGCTACGCGTCTACCGTCTTCCCGGCTACGCCCCGGAACTCAACCCCGTGGAGAACCTGTGGTCCAGCCTCAAACGCAGCATGGCCAACCTGGCCCCCGGCCGCATCGACGACCTGCTCCGCGTCGCGAAAAACAGGCTCAAACAGATGCAATACCGGCCCACCCTCGCCTACGGATTCCTCGCCACCAGCGGACTGGCACCGCCCTGACCCTGACCCCAAAAGCTCAGTATGCGGCCGGGGCCAGCGTAACGGACGTCGTTCGGGTGCTGTTCTCGTAGGCGTTCGGGGATTGCTGTCCGAGGCGGGAGTGACGCCGGACGGTGTTGTAGCGGTGCAGCCATCGGAACGAGGTCAGGCGGGCGTCACGTTCGTCGCCGAAGGAACGGCGGCCTTGCAGGGTCTCGCGTTTGAAGGTCGCGTTGAAAGATTCGGCGAGGGCGTTGTCAGCGGAGCTGCCGACGGCGCTCATCGATTGCCGGACCCCGGCAGCGGCGCAGGCGGCGGCGAACGCCTTCGATGTGTATTGAGCGCCGTGGTCGGTGTGCATGATCGCCCCGGCGAGGCTGCTGCGGGTCCGTTCGGCGGCGGCGAGGGCATCGATGACCAGCTCGGTGCGCATGTGATCAGCGATCGCCCACCCCGCCAAACGTCGTGAGTGCAGGTCGATAACCGTTGCCAGGTAAAGGAATCCGCGTTCACCGACCGGTAAGTAGGTGATGTCGCCGACGTAGCGCTCATTGACCCGGGCGGCGGTGAAGTCCCGGCCGATCAGATCCGGAGCCTTCGTCGCGGCCGGGTCCGTGATGGTGGTGGTCACCCGCCGGCGCAGCCGCAGGCCCTGGATGCGGTAGCGGCGCATCACCCGCGCCACCTTCTTCCGGTTGACCCGCTCGCCCCGGTCGTGGAGTTCGGCGGTGACCCGCGGCGCCCCGTAAGTGCCGTCATGACGGGCGTGCACGCCCCGGATCCGGGCGGCCAGAGCCGCGTCCGCGGCGTCACGAGCGGCCCGATCCGGCGCGGTGGCCTTCCAGTAGTAGAAACTCGAGCGGGCGATGTTCAGGATCTGGCACAACCGCTTCACGCCGTAGCGCGCCTGGTGGTCGGCGACGAACTGGAAGCGGTTCACCAGCGCGTCTCCCCGGCGAAATACCGGGCCGCCTTACGCAGAATGTCGCGTTCTTCCTCCAGCTCACGGACCCGTCGGCGCAACTCGGCGTTCTCCTGCTCGACCGCGCCGGCCGGCTCACCGGTCGCCGAGACCGCACGCGTCGGCCGGGGACTCACGCCACGACGCTCATCGTCGAGCCGCACCCAGCTACGCAGGGTCTCCCTGTTGACGCCCAGGTCATCGGCGATCGACGCGATCGTCGCACCCGGCCGAGACCGGTACAACGCCACCGCGTCAGCCTTGAACTGCACGGGATAGTGCTTGTTCGCCATCTTCTTCAGGACTCCTGATCCACCTGGAACCTCAAGATCCCAGGTTCAAGTGTCCAAGATCAGGGGGCAAGGCCCGGCAGATAACCGCAATACGACGGCTGTACCCGAGCTCACCTGGGAACTGGCTGCCTTGGCAAGCAGGGTCACCGGGACCGCACACGGCCTCGACGAGTCGACCCTCGCCTCCTCAGTGCTCCTTCGCGCTGCGGCGCATGCCCTCGATCGGCCGATCCCGGAGTCCGCCACCGACCGGCGAGACCTGTGGGCGGCGCTGGGCGTCGCCACCGACACGCTCTCCGGAACCGTGCTTGTCTGGCAAGTTCGCCCACCAGGATCCGATGGCTGGTCGTCGATGATGCGTGACCGCGCCGATCTTGGCGTGGTCACGCATCTGACCCTTCACGAACTCGCCGTTGCGGGCTCCGCCCCATGGCTCCCGTCGGGTCAGGTCGTGTCGGTCTGCGAGAACCCGCAGGTGATGCAGGCAGCGGTGCGAGCGGCAACGACAACGCCGCTCCTCTGCTTGTCCGGCAATCCGGCGAGCGTCGGCACGCGGTTGCTAGGTCGCCTGGTCGAGGCGGGCAATCCCGTTCGTTACCACGGTGACTTCGACTGGCCCGGCGTGTCGATCGCAGGACGTGTCCTGAAGCAAGGGGCCGCTGCCTGGCGGATGTCCGCCGAGAACTACATCGCAGCTGTTACCGCGCTCGACGCCGACCACGCCATCGCGCTGACGGGCCGGTCCGTGCCGACACCGTGGGACCCGGGCCTGGCTGCAGCCATGTCCTCGCACGGTCTGGCCGTTCACGAAGAGTTCGTCCTCTCCGATCTACTCGGCGACCTCGAATGCCGATAGTCCGACTTGCTACCGGGGCCGGCCGCAGCACTTCTTGTATTTGCGGGCGGAGCCGCACCAGCAGGTGGCGTTGCGTTCCGGCGGCCAGCTGATCGTGAGATGGTCGGGTGCGGTCTCGCAGTAGCGCCGTTTGGTGTTCGCGTCCGTCGGCGAACCGCCATGCTGGCGGGCAAACTCGATGAGATCGTCGACCTGGGCGGCGACGACCGTGATCGAGGGGACTCCGCCGTCGCGTACCTCGCGCCACCGGTGTTCGGCGGCGTCGTAGTACTCGTCTTCTGGTTGCTCGTAGACGCCGGGCCATTGCTGCTGGGCGAGTCGGCGTTGGTCGCGTTGGAAGGTGAGCATGCGGGTCTGCCGCGGGGTATAGCCGGAGTCCATCAGGTCGAGAACGTCTTCGGCTGTGGTCGGCTGCTCCGGATCGGTCAGCTCGGGGACCAGGGTGTCGAGCAGGTCGGGGGAGTGTCCGAGCTGCTGACGTACGTGCTGCCGGTTGCGCAGCATGATGGTCGTGCCGATGGTGAGCCACTGATCGCGGCGGCGCAGTGCGTCGAGTTGCTCGCTGGTGAGGCGAGCGGCAGCGCGGTCGTACCAGCGGGCGGCGTGGTCGAGGTCGCCGTGCGCGGCGAGGAGTTCCGCGGCGAGTTCGCACTGCCGTTCGCCCAGGGCGGGATCTTTCGCTGCAGCATTGAGGTCGGCGTACGCCATCTCGGTGTCGCCTGCCTGCAGGTGCAGGTCGGCCAGTTGAATGCGGGCGTCGCACCCGTATTCGCCGCCGCTCTGGATGAGGTCGTCGAGGATGGCGCGGGCACGGTCCGAGTGCCCGGCCCGTTGCCAAGCGTCGGCGGCCTCCAGCAGAATTTCTGAGCGCTCCTCAGCGTAAGTGTCGGCGTCGGCTTCGAGCTCTTCTGCCAGCTTCGTGTCGGCATGGGCCATGCCGCGGATCGTACTAGCCGAAAGGCTGATCAACTCCAGCGGTCGCCCGACCGGGTAGGGCCGCAGTCGACCCAACGGGCGGGTTGATCGTCTCCGGATCGCGGTAGCTCGTACGATCGAACTGAGGGCGAAGCGGGAGGAGAAAAAGTCGATCATGGCGTATCAACCCATGACGTTGGTTGACCTGGCCGGCCACCTGTCGCGTCAGCCTGATGCGAAGATCCGGTGGAAGCTCGTATGGGAGTTTCTTGAGGAATATCGGTGGGAGCCCGCCGCCAAGCAGGCTGACCTACTGCTCGAGGAGCCACCCATGACGGGTGACGAGCGGTGGGATGTCCTGCTTGGTGCGCTCGCCGAACATCTCGCCGCGCAGCTCGACCGATCGCCACCTGATTGGGCCAGGTCTCGGGTGCTGACGACACCGTGGTTTCCTTCCTCGTTGCCGTCGAAGCGGATGGAGGCGCTCATCTGGGCGCCTGCCGCCTTCCGCAAGCATGGGGTCTACCTGTCCGCACGCGACCTGGACGCCGCATGACTGACGACGGACTTCTCGGCCGAGCCGAACTCGAGCGAGCCTTCTCGGCGTTGGGCGACCGCCTGGCCCGCCGCGGCCTCGTGGCGGACCTCTTCATCGTCGGCGGCGCCGCGATGGCGCTGGCATACGACGCCAAGCGCGTGACGAGAGATGTAGACGCTACGTTCGTACCGCATGGCGTCGTCCTGGAGGAAGCCCGCAATGTGGCCAGGGCGATTGCATAGTCGGCCAGTGGCTCGCTGGCCAGGAGATTTGGAATGTGTTCGGCCTCTGTGGAGGCGTAAGAAGCGGGTGAGGCCGCGT
>NZ_PVZG01000064.1 GCF_003002065.1 Pseudosporangium ferrugineum | reverse complement strand
GGTCCAACCCCGCCGCCATCCCCGTATCGCATGCCCTAACTAGACAGCAGTCCCGAACCGGCAGGAATCACCCAAAGTGACGATGTGGACTTGAGGGTGACCTCAACCCCAGAAGCTCAGTAGTGCGGCGCTGAGCCTCGCGTGCCGCATGATGCCGCGGCCAGCGGGCCGGCTCAAGCTCACTCGGGCGGGAGCGGCTCTTCGCCACCAAGGTGAAGGGCCGCGGCCGTGACAGCGGCGAGGGGTGATGCGGTCACCGGCGGTCGGCGGTTGCTGCCTCGAGGCGCAGCCCGACGGTGATGGCGACCAGCAGACTGGCGAAGACGTAGCCCTTCAAGGTGATCGGTAAGTGAGCATCGGGGTTCCCGCCCACCGTGCTGCCGGTGCAGGTAAACCGCGCCGAGCCCTGGCGCGGTTCGCCTGCCCATCCGGGTCGGAGACCACCTCCCAGTCGACCTGCTGCTCCCGCCTCGCGGTATGTCGCGCTAGAACAGCAGGCGAGTCGACGTTTCGCCTTCTCGAACTCGTGACGGTATCGCTCCGACTGTCCGGCGGTTCCCACGCAGTCGGATCCGAGGCTTGATGAGCGTTGTACCAGCCGTCGGCGCAATATGCGGTCGACTCAATCGTCCAAACGGTACTCATTCCATCCCGCAGAAGCTAGTAGGCGAACTCCACGGTTAGCCATTTCGCGCGCGCCCTTAGAATAATAGTGCCCTTTCGCCGGTTGCTCTGCCCCGGTGACGGGGTTAACGACAGTAGAGCCGCTAAGCAACGACTTCCTGAGCTTAAGGCGTATCGCCCGCCACGTTTTGATGCTTTCGTCATCATCCGTCATTGCGCTTAGCGCCGCCTCACGAAGCTCGGCTCGCGACTGCGTCCCCAAAGACACCGTAAGCACGTTCGGATTCGACCGCATGAAGTCAAGCGCTGACGCAGCCGAAACGTCAATCGGCAACAGATTGAGAGAAACTCGGTTGATCTCGGATGAACCGGCAAGCTCGACGGGAAGGTCGGCTACGTCGCACAAACGCGCGCTGTACTGGGGAAGAAATGACTCGACAGCAACGGCCAGTCTATACTCTTTCGCCCAATCGGCTAACCAGGTAGCGATCTCGTCCCGACCAGCGTGGAACTGAATGGAAATCTTTGTCATAACGCCTCAATTATACGGCACAAAGTGCATTTCGATTCCCGCTCCCTCAAGATCCGAGACAGCTTGCGCTTCTCGCTTGATAGGAGCTCCGCTTGCCGCCTGCTTACCGACGTTGATTCCATACAATGAGCCATCGGGGCGACGAACGAGAATATCCGGGCGGCGAGATCCCTTGAATCCGCCAGGCGTGGCAATCGCCCTTTCCGGAAGCACGCCGCCACCTGCGATGATCTCCCCATCGGTAACAGACCGTCCGACCGCTTCAATCTTAAGGTTGTGCGGACCTGTTCCCGATGGCTTCGGACCCCGCTTCGCGCCAACACCACCGCACCCGAAGTTGTGTACGAGCACTGGCGTTTTGCCAGCGAGCACATAGTACGTGTGAAGGTCCTGAACGGTCAGGTTGTAGGCCAAGGCCGTCCGGTGACTTCCCCGGATTAGGCCTCCCACGCGGACGCGGTGTCCGTCCGACGCCTGCAGACGATCGCCGTCATCGAGTTCGTCCGCGGGTTCCCACACCCGGTCCTCGGCGTTCCAGTATGGGTGGTCCTCCGTGGTGACCAGCCGTTTGCCGTCGACCGACAGTTCATACAGATCGTCGATGTGTACCCAGACCTGTTCGACGAGCCGACCGCCCTCATTGCCGTTTTCTGGGTCCTTCGCGAGGACCAGATCGCCGTTCTCCAGATCTTCGAACTTCTTGCTGGTCCCGTCGGCGAGCAGTACCTGGGTGTCACCGCTGAAGCTGCAGGCTTCGCCTGCGCGACCGGCCGTGGAGGTCTTGCCGGCGAACCCCATGCCGACACCGCCGACCAGGCTTCCCGAACCGTAGAAAGCCGCAGCATCATCGGCCACGCCGTAGGCACAGGCCATCGGTGCGACCGCGCACGCCGCGAGGATCTCCGGGCCCGCCGCTATCGTGAGCAGCGCCACGCCGCCTTCCAGCATGCGAGACACGCTGATTCCGGTGGGCTCCTCCAGGCCACCGCACATCTCGCCGAAGTCGGTACACAGGTCTTGCTGGACCAAGTGATTGGCCAGGGCGTCTGCGTACGACGTGTTGTACCGAAATTCCGCGTAGTCCTGTAGGGTCCACCGCTCGCCCCTACTTTTGTCGGGAACCCTTCGTCCATCCGGTGTCCGGCCGCTGTAGCGTTTGCGCTTGGAGTTGGGCTTCGTCGACGTCTTGCCGTTGTTACGACCCCACTCGATGTTTTCGGGGGTGCCGCAACCGCCAGGGCATCCCTTGCCTGGGCTGTAGCCGTAGCAGTCGAACTCGCGGCAGTCCGAGGGGATCAGACCCGTCGGATCGCTCAAGGTCACCGGGGAGTTGTTGGCATAGCTGTACCCGGTCCATTGCTGGGGATCAGCAGGGTCCAGGATCGGGTCGACGGAGATGAACCGGCCGAGCTGCGGGTCGTACTCGCGTGCGCCCAGGTGGGTGAGGCCGGTGGTGTCGGTGGTGCCGCCGACGAAACCCTTGGTGTTGGGCCAGGCGGGGACGGCGCCTCGTGTCCCGCCGAACGGTGTCTGGCGGCGGATGGTGGCCTGCTGGCTGACCGGGTCAAGGGAGGTTTGCGCGGTTCCCTGCCGGTCAGCGGTCAACCAGGTGAGCCCGCTGTTGTTGCGGGAGGCAACGGTCTGCCCGGCGAAGGTGTAGTACCGGGTGCCCGTACGGGCGCCGGTGGAGGCCGTGAAGCGGATCTCCTGGCCCGGAAGGTAGAGGGTTTTTCCCGCTGGGTCAGAGCTGATCAGGCGGTTGCCGTCGGCGTCGTACAGGTATGACGTTGTGGCGGCGCCCTCCGTGATGGTCTCCACGTGCCCTTCGGAGTCCCACGTCAAGGTTTGCGTGGGGCTCCCGGCCTTGGGTCGGGTGGTCATGTTCCCGGCGGGGTCGTGGCCGTATGCGATGGTGCTGGCGGGTGCGGTGCCGACGGTCGTGGTGGTGTCGGCCAGCGCGTGCGGTTGCGGTGTGCCCGGGGCCGGGTACCGGTACGTGGTGGTCCGGGGGGTGGTGGTACTGCGGTCGAGTTCCTCCGTGCGGTTGCCGACGTTGTCGTACTTCCAGGAAAGCCAGTACTTCGCGGGGCCACCCAGGGTCGATGTGCTTGCCGCGGCGGTGCAGTCGCCGCTTGCCGGCGTCCATGCCTGGCCCAGGCGTCGCAGGCCGTCGTAGCCGAAACACTGGTAGTCCGGCGAACCGGGGGCAGCCGCGTCCTTGATCCGGGTGATGTTGCCGGCGTTGTCGTACGTGTACTGCATGTCGGTGACGGTGTACGGGCTGATCGCTTCGCGATCAGTGCGGATGCCGGTGAGGCGCCTGGTCTCCAACTCGTGGGTGTACGACGCGAATGTGTGCTTGCCGGTTTTGCTGTACAGGCCGGTATACAGGTCGAGCTTGTCGATCTGGCCCAGAGCGTTGTAGTCGGTGTCGGCGACGTAGCTGAACTCAGAAGTACCGAAGATGGTGGTCATCCGGTTCGGGAGAGCGACGGTCTCGTCGTAGACGTAGCTGACGGTCTCGGCTTCCAGTCCACCCTTGGCCGGATAGCTGGCTGATGCGGGGCTCCCGTCGGCCTTGTAGGTGCTGTCGAAGTGGTACGTGTCGTTAAGCCCGGTCTCGGAGGCGGGGATGACGACGTCCGTGCCGGTCGGCTTGTAGTTGTTGTCGTACCCGGTGATTGTTGCGCCCCGGGTTGAATGGAGACATCGAAACCTGGAGGAACACCGGCGATGCCTGCACCGAAGAAGTACAACGATGATCTGCGTGAGCGTGCGACCCGGTTGGCGGTCGAGGCCCGCCGGGATCCGGCGTCCGCGGTCGGGGCGATCCAGCGGATCGCCGGGTCGCTCGGGGTTCATCCGGAGGCGTTGCGCACGTGGGTGAAGAAGGCCGAGACCGACGCCGGCGTACGGCCGGGCACGACCAGCAGCGACGCCGAACGTATCGCCGCGCTGGAACGGGAG
>NZ_PVZG01000063.1 GCF_003002065.1 Pseudosporangium ferrugineum | reverse complement strand
CGCGCGTCCCGTTGTTCCGGCCATGCTCGATCTGATCGAGCAGGCCATCGCGGTCTGGGACGAGTTGGCCGGGTATCTGAACGATGCCTACTACGCGGGCCGTATCGATCCGCAGGAGATCAGCGAGCCTCTGGTCGATGCGCACCGTGATCTGTGCGAGCGGCTCGACCTCGGCTCGGAGGAGATCGCTGAACGTCTCGACCGGCTGGTCGACCGCTGCCATCACGACACCGTCGACCCTGCCGTGTACTCGGAACTTCTCGGTGAGGATGCGGGCCCGATCGGTCGTTACTCGCATTGATAGCCGAGACTTCAGTTCGGGTTCGGGAAGCAGTGTGTTCCCGGCGTTGGGCGGAGTTGCCTGCCGCGCGCTGAAGACGGTGCGCGAGAATGGCCCATCACGGCGCACCGCGCCCGTGTAGTCGCGCGTGAGGTGTGGTTGATGAGCCTGTCCGCTTCGATCGGCCCGCGGTGAGTCGTCGGCGTGGCTCCCTGGACGGCGACCAGTGATGGCGGAGCAGCCGATTCCCGGTGCGTCAATGGGTTTCGTCGGCCGGTGGCGGATCGTGGAAATGGAACTGTGGGATGCCGACGCCTTCGATCTGGTGGGTCCGGCTTTTATCGAGTTCGGCTCGGATCTTCGGGGACGGTTCCGGTTCATCGTCGTCGACGGTTGGATGGACTGCCGGATAGCGAAGCAGTCGGGCGGGGCTTGTGTCGAGTTCTCTTGGGAGGGCAGCGACGAAGGTGATGAGGTCAGCGGACGGGGTTGGGCCGCTGTGGTTGATGACGGCGTCCTCGACGGGCGGATTTTCTTCCACAATGGTGACGATTCGGGTTTCCGGGCGGTGCGTGCCGGCGGTGTGCTGGATGTCGGTCGCGTGTAAGGCCGCGATGCCGCAGGCCCAGGCTGTTTCCCAGGCTTTCCGATCCGCTAGGAGGGCAGCGTGGCGTGAGCCGCTATCACTTGTCGAGGTAGTGGCCGTGGCAGGCGACGATTTCCAGGTCGCCGCCACGGACTCGGTAGATGAGCCGGTGTTCATCGTTGATGCGGCGGGACGACCATCCGGAGAGCGGGCCTTTCAGCAGTTCTGGCTTGCCGAGACCTGTTCCGTGTGGATCCCGCTGGACGTCGAGAATGAGTTTGCTGATGCGACGGGCCATCTTCATGTCTCGGCGTAACCAGCCGTCGTAGTCCTCCCAGGCGTTGGGAGTGAAAACGATGCGCAAGCTCATGCGGCTTCCTTGCCGGGTTTCGGCGAGGCGGGCGTTGGGTCGAGTGGGTGCTCCTGGAGTAGGCCGGCGTCGGCTTGGGCGACGCTCTCCAGCAGTCGGCGGGCGTTCGAGGCGGAGCCGAGAACATGCAGCGTCTCGTTCACGGCGTTCCACTCGTCGAGGGAAACCATGACGACGGCCTTGCCGCCACCGCGAGGGATGACGCACTCCTCGGCATCATCGATCACCGCATCGACCACGGCGGCGAGGTTCTTGCGAACGTCGCTGATTGTCAGCACCTTCATCGTGACCCCCAGGTAGTAACGTACGCCAGAACGTACGTTGAATGGTACGCCCAGGTTGCGGGTGCCGTTGGGGGTGTGCCCTCAATTGGCCGAACAAAAACCGGCGTGAGCTGGTCAAACGTCCGGTAGTGGGCCACCGGGGACGATGGTCCCTGGCCGACTTCCTTGGCCTGGATCCTGATCTGCTGAACGCGGCGGCAGCGGCGAGCCGGCCGCTGACCGAGAAGAACCCCCCGCCGCCGAGCTGCGCCGTTGGGCGGCGGGTCTGCCGGTTGCGGACAAGGACGAGATGCTGGTGCGGGTGCTGCGGGGCAACGCCGGGTTGCTGCGGTCGGAGTTGCTGCGGACGTTTCACGGTGTGACAGAGGAGCCGCCTGCCGGTGAGCGGCGGACCGCCGGAGACCTGCTCGCCTCGGCCGAGGAGCGCTGGGCTGCACGGCAGCAGCAGCAGAAGCGGGAGCGCGAGGCGGCCGAGCGTCAGCGTCGCGAGGAAGCGGCCGCCGTGGTCCGCCAGCAGCGTCTGGACGAGTTGGCACGGAACCCGGTCCATACCTGGAACCAGGTGGACGAGTTGATCGCGACGAAGCGTCCGAAGGACTACGACACGGCGGTCACCCTGCTTTCAGATCTTCAGGCGCTGGCGGTACGGGAGGGCGAATTTTCGAATTCGCGGAGCAGATGACGTGGCTGAGGGAGCGCCATGCCCGCAAGCCGTGCCTGATCGACCGTTTCGACCGGGCTCGGCTGGACTGATTCGACTGCCGGTGTCGCGGCGTCGTCGTGTGAAGATTGGCCGGTGGTATCCGTTGACGCGGTGACTGACGACGAGTTCGCTCGGCTTCGTCGTGAGCTTGAGCGGTTACGGGCGGAGAACCATCGTCTGTCGCGTCTGCTGGATCTCCGCGGTCAGGACACCGCTCCGGCGCCGGAGCAACTCGCCGCGGGGGCCACGCCGGGACCGGTCACGATGGCGTCGCCGGTGCCGGAGAAGTTGGCGTTCTACACCAGCCTGTTCCGGGCGCGGCGGGATGCTTATGCGAAGCGATGGGAGAACAGTCGGCTGGGTACGGCGGGGTGGTCTCCGGCGGTGGCGGGTGGCTGGCGCAAGCCGCTGCTACGGCCCGATCGGTGGGAACGGTCCTTTTGCATGAGGCCATGGTGCTGCGCGGTTCGATGGACCTGCGCTCGTACGACCGCCTGTTCCCGAACCAGGACGTCCTGCCCGACAGAGGCCTTGGGAATCTGATCGCGGCGCCGCTGCAGGGACGGCGCCGCAAGGACGGCCTAACGCTCTTCGTCAACCTGGCGACCCTGGAACCACACGAGGATCAGTGGACCTTCCTGTCAGTCCTCGACCGGCTCAGCCCAGGCGACGCGGAAAGAGTCGCTCGTCGCGCGAAACAGACCGTCGTCGGCGCCGGCGTGGCGAAGATGAGCAGGTCGGATGCCACCAAGATCCACCCGCCGCTGCCAATGACGGTACAGGCAGACCTTGCAGCAGGCTTGCGTATCGACATCTCGCAACTGCCGCCGGCCGCATTGACCACGTTCAAGCACGCGGCCTCACTGGCAAATCCGAAGTTCTACGAGTTGCAGCGGCTACGCAAGTCGACCTGGGACACGCCACGGTTCCTTCGCGGGTACAACATCACATTGGACGGTCGCCTGGTTCTACCACGCGGGTTGCGGCACACAGTCGGACGAATCGTCGAGGATGCCGGATCCCGATTGGTGATCACGGATACGCGGGATGCAGGCAGGGAGATCGAGGTCGCTTTCACCGCTGAGCTGACCACCAGGCAAAGCGCCGCGGTCAGTGCGATGCTCGCCCACGACGACGGCATGCTGGTGGCACCACCGGGCTCTGGAAAGACCGTCATAGCCTGCGCGATGATCGCCGAACGCGCCACCTCGACCCTGATTCTCGTCGATCGCAAAGCGTTGGCCGAACAGTGGCGCTCGCGCATCGAGCAGTTCCTCCGCGTCCAACCGGGGCAGATCGGCGGCGGCCGGCGCAAACTCACCGGCGTCGTGGACGTCGCGATGCTGCCCTCGCTGACCCGGCGTGCCGACGTCGCGGACCTCACCGCCGGGTACGGACACGTGATCGTTGACGAATGTCACCACCTTGCCGCCGCGGCATACGACCATGCGGCCAAGCGGATCGGCGCGCAATTCTGGCTCGGGCTCACCGCGACACCGACCCGCCGGGACAGCCTCGGGGAACTCGGTATGGACCGGCGTACGGCGGCCTATTTGCCGCTCACCGCAGAGGTGGTTGCCGCCCATCTCGTCGGTGACGTGTTCATGGGTCTGTATCCGCTGCTCACCGAGAACACCTGCCAATTCCTGGCCGCGGACTTCGACGGCAGCACTGCGATGCTCGACGCGCTGGCCTACTGCAAAGCCGCCCGAGCCAGCGGTGTCCCGGCAGCCTTGGAGATCTCCCAGTCAGGACGCGGCGCGCACGCCTGGATCTTCTTCGCCGACCCGATTCCTGACCTGGCAGCTCGGCCCTATTCGGCACACCGTGACCGACGAGGACCCGGACACGCTCGCCGCTTTCTGGCAGGAAGAGACCGGTCCGCGCCGACTGTTGTTCGTGCACGAGACCCAGTTCCGGGCCGATGAGGACCCGTCGTCACCGGGCGCGCTGGCGGCCGTGTACCGCGCCCTGATCGGGGATGAAGCACGAAATGCCCAGATCGTCGATGATGTCGCGGCTGCCCTCACAAAAGGGCGCAACTGTCTCGTGTTGACGCGTAGGGTCGCCCATCTCGAAACTCTGGCTTCGCTCCTCGCAGATCGCGGACATCAAACACTCCTGTTGCAGGGCGGAATGACCGCTGCGGCTCGACGCGCGGCTGTCGACCGGCTCACCGAGGCGAAGGTCGGCGACGGGATCCTGGTCATCGGCACCACACCGTTCATCGGCGAAGGCTTCGACGCACCCGTACTCGACACCCTGTTCCTGGCCGGGCCGATCTCCTTCGACGGCCTATTGGTCCAGTGCGCAGGCCGAGTCATCCGCGCGGCGCCTGGCAAGGATCTCGCGGAGGTGCACGACTACCACGACCAGGCGACACCGATCCTCGCCGTTTCGTTGCAGCGCCGCATGCCCGGCTATCGAGCGCTGGGATTCGTCAGACCATAGCGACGTTTCAATGCATTCTTCTCCTTGCGAGAAGCTCATTCGGAGGGGTATCGGCGAAGAGGAGACGGAGATCTCGTTGGTCTCGACGGCGTACACCGCGCAGTCTAGCCCGGGTGATTCACGGTGATCATCAACTGGTGGGCCCGACCGGCGTGTAAATAGACGGAAGTGCCTCTCTGGCAGGGGAAACTTGTGATTGC
>NZ_PVZG01000062.1 GCF_003002065.1 Pseudosporangium ferrugineum | reverse complement strand
GCTCAAACAGATGCAGTACCGGCCCACCCTCGCCTACGGATTCCTCGCCACCAGCGGACTGGCACCGCCCTGACCCTGACCCCAAAAGCTCAGTACCGCTCGGCGGCAGTGAGGTCGACCTGACACCCGCTCAACGTGACAGGGACAGGTCTACGCCGCCTCGCGCTCAGCGACGGCGACTCCGAGCGAGCAGGACCAGCAGCGGGTCGCAGCCGTACCGGTGAACGCAGTAACCGGTCGGTCACACCAGAACCCGCACCGTCACCGCACAAGTGACCCTGCAGTGGGATCGCGCGGCATCGGGGGCCCGGCCACGAGCACCGCTCACTGGGCATCGACCCGCACATGCTCAGGCTTCCGTCTCCACGAATGCGATCTTCGTGACACCTCTCATAAAGAGGAATCTAGGATTCTCTTTATCGGTATGGTCACGGGGTGCGGCTCAACAGATCCACGGACATCAGCCTTCGCATCCTCATGCTCGGTGCGGCACGCGACGACCGGCTCACCATCGACGATCTGGCCGAGGCACTCGTGGTCCCTCGACACCACTTGGCCAAGGTGGTGCAGCGGTTGCAACACCTGGGTTTGCTGGCGACCGTCCGCGGCCGCAGCGGCGGCATCCGCCTCGCCGCCACCGCGCACAGCGCCTCGATCGGTGGCCTCGTGCGTGAGCTTGAGGGCGAGACCGAAGTCGCCGACTGCGAGGGTGAGCGGGTCTGCCCGCTGAGCCAGGCCTGTCGGCTGCGCGGAGCGCTGCGCCTCGCCCAGGAAGCGTTCTACACCACTCTCGATCCGATCACCGTCGGCGATCTGAGCGCATCGCCCACCCGGCAGGTGCTGCTCAACCTCGGCCGCCGGTAACCGTCCCACCCCTCGCCTGGAGGAACCTTGCTGTCCACCACCAGTGTCCCGGTCATTCAGGCCACCCTACCGATCGTCGGCAGGCACCTCGACCAGATCTCCGGAATCTTCTACGACACGATGCTCGGCGAGAACCCGGAGCTGCTCAACCTGTTCAGCCGCAGCGCGCAGGCCACCGGTGAGCAGAAGGCCGCCTTGGCCGGTGCGGTGGCCGCGTTCGCCACGCACCTCGTCGGAGCGGGACCGGACGCCGTGGTCTTCGACCACATCGTCGAACGCATCGCGCAGCGGCACTGTGCGCTGGGCATCCGCCCGGAGCAGTACACCATGGTCGGTCGCTACCTGATGGGCGCCGTCGGCACAGTGCTCGGAGACGCGGTCACCCCGGCGGTCGCCGCCGCCTGGGACGAGGTCTACTGGCTCTTCGCCGCCCGGCTGATCGGCCGCGAGGCACGCCTCTACGCCGAGGCCGGGGTCGACGGCACCGACCCGTGGCGCGAGTACGTGGTAGCGAAGAAGATCGCCGAAGCGCACGACACGATGTCGTTCATCCTGACCCCCGCCGACGGGCGGCCGGCTCCCGGCTTCCTACCGGGCCAGTACGTGACGGTCGCCGCCGACCTGCCGGACGGCAGCCGGCAGCTGCGGCAGTACTCCCTCTCCCAGGCAGCCACCGGCGGCACCCTGCGGATCACCGTCCGCCGCGTACGCGGCAGCGGCGGCATCCCGGACGGCATGGTCTCCAGCTTCCTGCACGACGGGGTGAGCGCCGGCTCCCGGCTCCGGCTGAGCCACCCGTACGGTGACCTGACGCTGCGCGACAGCACTGCGCCTCTGCTCCTGGTCAGCGCCGGGGTGGGCATCACCCCGATGGCCGCGATCCTGGACCATGTGGCCCGCACCCAGCCAATCCGCAAAGTCACGATCGTGCATGCCGACCGCAACCCCGAACGACACCCGCTTCGCCTGGACATGCACAGCCACGGCTCCCGGCTGACATCCTTCACCGCCGTCGTCTGGTACGAGGAACCGAGCGACGTCCCGGGTGCGCACCAAGGCTTCATCGACACCGACGCGATTCCGCTCGACCCCGGCGCCGACGTCTACCTGTGCGGCCCAGTATCGTTCATGCAAGCAGTGCGCGCCGGGTTGCACCGCCGTGGGGTGAACGACGAGCAGATCCGCTACGAGGTCTTCGGCTCCGAACAGTGGCGGTCCACCCCGGTCTCCGCAGCCGTCTGATCAACACCTGTTCAGCGACACTGCCGCCGGAACCGACCTGCATGGATCACCGATTCGGATGGGACGAACCTTGTCGGAGGTTACGTCCCGCCCGGAACCGCCATGCTTGGCCGACTTGACCCGCCGATCCGCGTCGCGGTCCGACGAGGTATGCCGATGCCGGGGAATAGAAGTGGCTGCTAGGGCGTCGATCGACTCACGCGAACGCGGCTTGAAGTCCGCGGTCGTGGTGTGGTGTAGCGGGGCTCAGATATGACAGGACTCCGCTGAGTTCCAGGACTCGCCGAGGGAGACCTCGGGGGTGGATGACGCCGTACCGCTTGTGGTGTCGTTCCGCGGTCTTTCGGGCCTCGACGAGGGCGCCGATGCCGGCGCAGTCGAGGAAGGTCACGCAGGACATGTCGACCAGCAGGCTGGAGACCGCTGGATCGGACAGGGATGCGATCAGCACGCCGCACAGATGCCCGACGGTGGTCAGGTCCACCTCACCGATCGGGCACAGCACTTCTTGACCGTCGCGGTACGAGTCGCGGGTAAGCGAGAAAAGCATGACGCCTCCTTCGTGCGGTACCTTCCGAGCGTCTGCGCGAGGTGACGCGCGCCTTCAGGCGGCGGACGGTCGCTTCGACAGCTCCGGATGCAGAGCACCGTCGCCGACGAGGATCAGACCGCAGGTGGTGTTCGCCTGCTCGCCGCCGGCGAGCGGCCGCGGCATACATCCCATCGTCGCTGACAGAAGCGACGGCGGCAGGGGCCGTAACCGACGAAGAACCCGCCTGGTTGCTTGCCCGTGCTCGGCAACATGACGATCGTCCGCCTACTGGATGTCTTCTGCACTCGGCCACCGTCGGACATCGGCCGTGCAGGTGACGGCGTGGTTGCCGTGCCGCTCAGGGGGTACGGCAACCACGCCGATGTCACCCCTTGTGGTTCTCCTGGCATGGCACGCAGAAGCGCGCGTGCGGCAGAACCTCGAGGCGCTCCACCGGGATGTTCCGGTCGCACTTCTCGCACGCGCCGTAGGTGCCGTCGGCGATCCGGCGCAGCGCACCGGTGATCTGCTCGATGTTGCGCCGGGTCGTGACCAGCAACTCGGCCCGGTTGTGCGCCTCGCCGGGGTCGCCGGTGTCGGCGTTGATCTCGGTCAGTTCTCGCAGCCGGGACGTCTGCGTGGCGAAATCGTCGGCCAGGGACGCGCGCAGATCGGCGAGCCAGCTGTGGTCGACAGTTCGGTGATCAATACTCATGGTCTGCCTTTCGCGGAATGCGGGAAATAAAAAAGGGTCGAAGCTGAGAAGCTTCGCCCTGGCGGCCGTTCAGTGGATGCAACGGTCCGCAGGAGGGCCTCGGCCGGTTCGCGCCGGCATCGAGGATGTGAGCGTGGATGCGATGGTCACCACCCGGGAGGCCACCGGCACCGGCGTCACCACGCACGCAGCCGCCGCCGGCACCTCGGTGACGGCAGGCGAGCAGAACGTCACCGGCGACATGGCTCCACCATAGGATGAGGACCGCCGGAAGCCAAAGCCTCCCGGCGCGGCGGTCAGCGCAACGGGTCGAACGGCGCCAGTTCGGGCGGCACCTCACCCTTGACCACGCTCTGGGCCAGCAGCTGCCCGGTGACGGGACCGAGCGCGATCCCCCACATGCCGTGCCCGCCGGCGACGAACACGCCCGGCGCGGCCGTGGGGCCGATCAACGGCAGCCCGTCGGCGGTGCACGGCCGCGATCCCACCCATTCGTCGCGGCGGTCGTCGAGGTCCACGCCGTCCAGGAACGGGCGCACGGCGTCCGCGACGGCGGTGATCCGCCGCGGATCGAGCGCGTCGCCAGGACGGCGGAACTCCATCATCCCGGCCACGCGCAGCCGATCGCCCAAGGGCGTGCACGCGACCCGCTGGTGCGGGAAGTACAGCGGCCCTGCGGGCATCCGCTCGGCCGGCACGCTGAAGCTGTAGCCCCGGCCGGCCTGCACGGGCTGCCGTACCCCGAAAGGTGCGGTCAGCGCGCTCAGGACGGCGCCGGTAGCGACCACGACCGCGTCGTGCCGGTCCCGCTCACCGGACCGGCGGACCACGCACACCGCACCGGGGCCGTGCTCCAGGGCCGTCACGTCGGCGCCTTCGACGATCCGACCGCCACGCGAGCGGACCGCCTCGGCCAGAGACCGGACGAACTCCGGCGGGTGCAGGAAGCGTTGCCCGCGAATCTCCACCGCCGTCGCGACCCGGCCGGTCAAAGCCGGTTCCATCACCCGTGCGCGCCGCCCGGAAACCGCAACGTAGTCGAGCTGTTGGCCGGCGCCGGCGATCTGCTCCAGCTCGGCCAGCAGGCCCCGGGCGTCGCGCTCGTTGCTCTACGGCGACGAAGATGATGCTGAGCGCTGGTTGGAGGCCGGTGAGGCCCTGTCGACGGTCTGGCTTACCGCTACCGCGCTGAAGGTGTCGGTGCTGCCGCTCAGCGATGTCGTCTCGGTGCCTGCGACCCGGGAAGCCCTGCGACGCATGCTGCGGACCTTCGACCATCCCTATCTGGCCTTGCGGCTCGGCATTGCCGACCCGCAGTCCGGTACGCCGCCACGTACGCCTCGCCTCTCGGTCGCCCAGCTCATCGACGCAGTCCCCTGGACGGCGTGACGCCCGACCGAAACAGGAATTGATCCACCAGAGCCGATGAATCGGGTCGCGTGCAGATGAGCCCGGCCGCAGCGCGAACAGCCGTCTGTGCACCCCAGGACCATATCGGCCACGGTCGCACACCGGCCGACGTCGAGAACAGGATGACGATGAACCACACGCCGAGACGGCACCCGGTGATCAGCGATGGCCTGCCGAGCCAGCTTCCGGACATCGACCCCGAGGAAACCAGCGAGTGGGTCGAGTCGCTCGACGGAGTCATCGACGAAGGCGGGACCAAACG
>NZ_PVZG01000061.1:0-3429 GCF_003002065.1 Pseudosporangium ferrugineum | reverse complement strand
CTGTGGGGTTGTGGGTTGGTTGTTGGTTGAGAATTGCACAGTGGACGCGAGCATCTTGTTTTCTGTGGTTAAGTTGTCAAGGGCGAACGGTGGATGCCTTGGCACCAGGAGCCGATGAAGGACGTGGGAGGCCGCGATAGGCCTGGGGGAGCTGTCAACCTAGCTGTGATCCCAGGGTGTCCGAATGGGGAAACCTAGCACGAGTCATGTCGTGTTACCGCCAGTTGAATTCATAGGCTGGTTGGGGGGAACGCGGGGAAGTGAAACATCTCAGTACCCGTAGGAAGAGAAAACAATAGTGATTCCGTGAGTAGTGGCGAGCGAAAGCGGATGTAGCCTAAACCGGTGGCGTGTGATACCTGTCAGGGGTTGCGTCGTCGGGGTTGTGAGACCCACGTGTATGTGCTGACACGCATGCGAGGAGTTATAAAGTTGCAGGTTAGTTGAACGGTGTGGGAAAGCCGACCGTAGAGGGTGAGAGTCCCGTAAGCGAAAATCTGTGACCTTCTTGTGGTGTTCTCGAGTAGCAGCGGACTCCTGTAATCTGCTGTGAATCTGCCAGGACCACCTGGTAAGGCTGAATACTTCCTGGTGACCGATAGCGGACGAGTACCGTGAGGGAATGGTGAAAAGTACCCCGGGAGGGGAGTGAAATAGTACCTGAAACCGTTCGCCTACAATCCGTCAGAGCCTTTTGGGGTGATGGCGTGCCTTTTGAAGAATGAGCCTGCGAGTTAGTGGCATGTGGCGAGGTTAACCCGTGTGGGGTAGCCGTAGCGAAAGCGAGTCTGAAGAGGGCGTTTGAGTCGCATGTTCTAGACCCGAAGCGGGGTGATCTAGCCATGGGCAGGTTGAAGCGTGGGTAAGACTGCGTGGAGGACCGAACCCACCAACGTTGAAAAGTTGGGGGATGACCTGTGGTTAGGGGTGAAAGGCCAATCAAACTCCGTGATAGCTGGTTCTCCCCGAAATGCATTTAGGTGCAGCGTCGTGTGTTTCTTGCCGGAGGTAGAGCACTGGATGGTCTAGGGGGCCTACAAGCTTACCGAAATCAGCCAAACTCCGAATGCCGGTAAGTGAGAGCGCGGCAGTGAGACTGCGGGGGATAAGCTTCGTAGTCGAGAGGGAAACAGCCCAGATCACCAGCTAAGGCCCCTAAGCGTGTGCTAAGTGGAAAAGGATGTGGGGTCGCATAGACAACCAGGAGGTTGGCTTAGAAGCAGCCATCCTTTAAAGAGTGCGTAATAGCTCACTGGTCAAGTGGTTCCGCGCCGACAATGTAGCGGGGCTCAAGCACACCGCCGAAGCTGTGGCATTCACACAATAACTTCGCTGTCGTCCTTTGTGGTGGTGGTGCAGGTGTGTGGATGGGTAGGGGAGCGTCGTATGGCGGGTGAAGCGCCGGGGTGACCCAGGTGTGGACGCCATACGAGTGAGAATGCAGGCATGAGTAGCGAATGAAGGGTGAGAAACCCTTCCGCCGGATGACCAAGGGTTCCAGGGCCAGGCTAATCCGCCCTGGGTGAGTCGGGGCCTAAGGCGAGGCCGAGAGGCGTAGTCGATGGATAACGGGTTGATATTCCCGTACCCGCGTAGGAGCGCCCAAGACGAACCTCACTGTACTAACCACGCGAAGCGCCGGCGGTCTTCGGACTTATGGTGTGGAGTCTGGGAACTTGGTGGGTAGTAGTTTAGTGATGGGGTGACGCAGGAAGGTAGCTGATCCCGGCCGGTGGTTGTGCCGGGGTAAGCGTGTAGGCCGGTGTGTAGGCAAATCCGCACACCATGATGGCTGAGACGTGATGCCGAGCCGATTCAGGTGAAGTCAGTGATCCTATGCTGCCGAGAAAAGCCTCTAGCGATGTTCCGAGCGGCCCGTACCCTAAACCGACACAGGTGGTCAGGTAGAGAATACCGAGGCGACGGGCGAACTGTGGTTAAGGAACTCGGCAAATTGCCCCCGTAACTTAGGGAGAAGGGGGGCCGGACGCGTGAAGGCACTTGCTGCTGGAGCGTGGTATGGCCGCAGAGAGCAGGGGGAAGCGACTGTTTACTAAAAACACAGGTCCATGCGAAGTCGTAAGACGATGTATATGGACTGACGCCTGCCCGGTGCTGGAACGTTAAGGGGACCTGTTAGCTCTTCGGGGCGAAGCGGAGAACTTAAGCGCCAGTAAACGGCGGTGGTAACTATAACCATCCTAAGGTAGCGAAATTCCTTGTCGGGTAAGTTCCGACCTGCACGAATGGCGTAACGACTTCCCCACTGTCTCAACCACAGGCCCGGCGAAATTGCAGTACGAGTAAAGATGCTCGTTACGCGCGGCAGGACGGAAAGACCCCGGGACCTTTACTATAGCTTGACATTGGTATCTGAATGTAATTGTGTAGGATAGGTGGGAGCCGGTGAAGCTCGGACGCCAGTTCGGGTGGAGGCAATCTTGAAATACCACTCTGTTGGATTTGGGTATCTAACTTGCGGCCCTGATCGGGTCGAGGGACAGTGTCTGGTGGGTAGTTTAACTGGGGCGGTTGCCTCCTAAAGGGTAACGGAGGCGCCCAAAGGTTCCCTCAGCCTGGTTGGCAATCAGGTGTTGAGTGTAAGTACATAAGGGAGCTTGACTGTGAGACTGACAGGTCGAGCAGGGACGAAAGTCGGGACTAGTGATCCGGCACTTGCGTGTGGAAGCGGTGTCGCTCAACGGATAAAAGGTACCCCGGGGATAACAGGCTGATCTTCCCCAAGAGTCCATATCGACGGGATGGTTTGGCACCTCGATGTCGGCTCGTCGCATCCTGGGGCTGTAGCAGGTCCCAAGGGTTGGGCTGTTCGCCCATTAAAGCGGTACGCGAGCTGGGTTTAGAACGTCGTGAGACAGTTCGGTCCCTATCCGCCGTGCGCGTTGGATACTTGAGAAGGGCTGTCCCTAGTACGAGAGGACCGGGACGGACGAACCTCTGGTGTGCCAGTTGTCCCGCCAGGGGCACGGCTGGTTGGCTACGTTCGGAAGGGATAACCGCTGAAAGCATCTAAGCGGGAAGCTCGCTTCGAGATGAGGTATCCCACCACCTTTGAGTGGGTAAGGCTCCCAGCTAGACGACTGGGTTGATAGGCCGGAGATGTAAGCCAGGTAACTGGTTCAGTTGACCGGTACTAATAGGCCGAGGGCTTAACCATCTAATATTTGGTGCTCGCATGCGTCCACTGTGTGATTCACAGCAAACAACCACCCCACCCCTTGGGGGAGACAGACTGAGGTTTGTTTCCTGGGGGTGTTGGTTGAGGTTGTGTTGTTGATGGTTGTTTCGGTGGTTATAGCGGAGGGGAAACGCCCGGTCTCATTCCGAACCCGGAAGCTAAGCCCTCCAGCGCCGATGGTACTGCACTCGGGAGGGTGTGGGAGAGTAGGACGCCGCCGGACTTAACGT
>NZ_PVZG01000060.1 GCF_003002065.1 Pseudosporangium ferrugineum | reverse complement strand
GCTGGACGCTGGGTTCGCACTTCGAGGCCCGCAACGCCACGCACCAGATGAAGAAGCTGACCCTGGACGACCTGAAGGGCTTCCGGGACCGCCTCAACCTGGACATTCCGGACAAGCAGCTCGAGGACAACCCGTACCTCCCGCCGTACTACCACCCCGGCGAGAAGTCCGACGAGCTGCAGTACATGCTCGAACGCCGCAAGGAGCTGGGCGGCTTCGTGCCCACCCGCAGAGTGACAAGTCGACCCCTCGGCATGCCCGGTGATGCCGCCTACGCGAGCGTGAAACGCGGGTCGGGCAATCAGCCGGTAGCCACGACCATGGCACTGGTCCGGCTGCTCAAGGACCTGATGAAAGACCCCGAAATCGGCCACCGATTCGTGCCGATCATCCCCGACGAGGCCCGCACGTTCGGACTAGACGCGCTGTTCCCGACCAAGAAGATCTACTCACCGCACGGGCAGACGTACGCGTCGGTGGACAGGGATCTGCTGCTGAGCTATCGCGAGTCCCGCAGCGGCGTATTGCTGCACGAGGGCATCACCGAAGCCGGATCCGTCGCGTCGTGGACCGCCGTCGGCACGTCCTACGCGACCCACGGCGAACCGATGATCCCGCTGTACATCTTCTACTCGATGTTCGGGTTTCAGCGCACCGGAGACGGCTTCTGGGCCGCCGCCGACCAGATGACCCGCGGCTTCCTGCTCGGCGCCACCGCCGGCCGGACCACGCTCAACGGTGAGGGCCTGCAACACCAGGACGGCCACTCGCTGCTGATCGCTTCCACCAACCCGGCCTGCCTGGCCTATGACGCGGCCTACGCGTACGAACTCGGCCACATCGTCCGCGACGGTCTGCACCGCATGTACGGCGAGCCGCAGGAGAACGTTTTCTACTACCTGACCCTCTACAACGAGCCGATCCTGCAACCGGCCCAACCGGACAACGTCGACGTAGAAGGCATCCTGGCCGGCATGCATCGCATCAGCGACTCCCCGGGCGGCGTCCCGGCAGCGCATATTCTCGCCTCCGGCATCACCGTGCCAGCCGGGCTACAGGCGCAACGCCTACTCAGCGACGACTGGGATGTGGACACCGACGTCTGGTCGGTCACCTCCTGGACCGAGCTACGCCGCGACGCCGTCGACGCCGACCAGTGGAACCTCCAGCACCCCGACGAGCCTGCACGTATCCCCTACCTCACCCGGCGCCTGCAGGAACACGCAGCTCCCGTAGTGGCTGTATCGGACTGGATGCGTGCGGTCCCGGATCAGATTGCCCAGTTTGTGCCCGACCGCTGGGCGTCTCTCGGCACCGACGGGTTCGGCAGGTCCGACACCCGGACGGCACTGCGCCGGCATTTCCACATCGATGCGACATCGATCGTCCTCCGCGTGATGCACGAACTGGCGGCCGACGGAGCCCTGGACACGGCCACACTCCGCAAGGCCCGATCCGCATACGAAATCCTACCTGCCGACGGCGCGGCGTAGATCGTGTCCAGTACGGCAGCTGTGGGCACTGAACGACACGATGTGGCGCACCGCCCACCTGATCACCCGCGGCCTGGATTTCAGCACCATCGCCGACCAGCACGACATCCGCCTGACCGCAGAGCGTCATCAGCACACTCTCCCGTAGTGCGAACGCAGCCCGAACCGCTCGCTGCCGACGGTCGGCAATCAGCGGTCTTCACGATGGCTGTCGCGACACCTGTCGGGTGCGCCGGTCAGGGACGAGAGTGGACGCAGTACAGGTGGTGAAGGTCGGCCCCTGACCGGTCCGTCACCACCAGGATCGCAAGCCGGCTCACGTCCAGGTGAAGCGACGTTAAGCCCGGCACACTGAAGGAGGTCTGCAATGAGCACGCCTGTGATTGTCGGCTTCGACGGTTCGACAGCAGCCGACGTCGCCGTGCGGCACGGCGCCCGCGAGGCTGCACTACGGAACACCAACCTGCACATCGTGCACGCCTTCGGCTGGTTCCCCCTTCTCCCGCCCCTTTATCCGCCGTACAACGCTTCCGAAGAAGGACCACGCGCCGCCGTCCTCGAGCTGCTCGCACAGACCGCGCACGGTGTGCGACGCGAATGGACAGATCTGGTGGTGAGCACCCGAATGGTTGACGGGTCTCCCGGCGCGGTATTGGTCGAGGCGTCCCGCGGAGCCCAGCTCATCGTGGTCGGACACCGTGGCATCGGCGGCTTCGCCGGGCTGCTCGCCGGGTCGACCGCCATGCAGATCGCCAGTCACGCCTCGTGTCCGATCACTGTCGTACGTGGTGCCGAACGACCCGAGAACACCGTGATCGTGTTGGGCATGGACGGGTCACCCCACGGGCTCGCAGCAGCCGAGGTCGCGTTCACGAACGCCGAGCGCCGGAGAGCTGAACTCATCGTGCTGCACCACGTCGACGCGTCGTCGGATGCCCAGCCGGACACCGTGACAGCCCAGGTGGAACAGATCGCCCGGCGCCACGACGACGTCCAATACCGCCATGAGACCGCCGAAGGGCCCTCCGCAGCGGTGGCCCTGATCGATGCGGCGAACAAGTTCGATGCCGGCATGATCGTCGTCGGCTCCCGCGGCCACGGCGGACTCCGGGGGCTGATCACCGGCTCGACGTCTCGCGCCCTCGTCGAACACGCCGGCTGCCCGGTCACCGTTGTGCCGCCCGCCGCCGAATGAGCAGCCAGGCCCGGCCGGCGCGAACGGACACGGTGGTTGCCCAGACACAACCGGCGACCCACCAGCGCCCCGCACTTGCGGGCAAGGTCATTGACGACACGGACATCGACATCGTCGACGTCTGGGGCCGCGACTCCTTTCCCGCCAGCGACCCGCCGGCCAACTGGTGACGGGTATTGGGGCCGGCCTGCCGGGCGTCGGTGCGATGGACGCCCGGCTCGCTGCCACCGGTCGACCGCCCAGAATCACCGCATGACTCGCTCAGGAGGTTGCCATGACGACGCCGAGGATCGTCGTCGGAGTCAACGGATCCACGACCAGCACCGCCGCAGTGCGGTGGGCGGCGGTCGAAGCCCAGCTCCGCGACGCCGACCTGCACCTCGTCGTCGCCCACCGGTGGCAGGTCCCCGGCAAACGCTTCACGTCGCGCAGCGACCTGCTGCGCGCTACCGGCGAGCGGGTCACGGCGCACCTTGATGCCGCCGTGCACCAGGCGCGTTCGGCCGCCGCAGGTGTTCGCGTGCAGGGTTTCGCGGTGGTCGGTGACCCGGTACCCGTCCTTCTCGAGGCCGCCACCGATGCCGACCTGCTGGTCGTGGGCGGCCGTGATCGCGGAACTCCCGAGCCGATGCTCGGCCCGGTGGCCAGCCAGATCGCGGCGTACGCACCGTGCTCGGTCGCCGTAGTGCGTGACGGGTTTCGCGCCGACGGCAATACGGTCGTGGTGGGCATCGACGATTCACCGGCCACAGCGGCCACGGTAGGTGCGGCATTCGAGGAGGCGGCCCTGCGTCAGTCCGCGACGCTACTGGCGGTGAGCGCCTACACCGCGGCACCACCCGGCTCCGACCTCCGCGTCTTCGAGGCCGGCCTGCACCGCCGGATCGGCGAAGAGGTGGCGCCGTGGCGTGACAAGTACCCACAGATCCCCGTCGTCTGCGAGGTCATCAACGGCAACCCGGGCGCCGTACTGGTGGAGCGGTCTCAGCGAGCCGGCCTCCTCGTCGTCGGAGCCGGCAGCGGACGCGACTTCGAAGGACTACGGCTGGGCCCGATCCGTCTGCACCTGTTACACCACGCCGGCTGCCCCGTACTGATCGCCCGTGCCGCCCGCTGACACGTTGGGCGTCCCCGCTCACGGCACCTCCGGAGATATCCCGAGGCCGTGCCGGCTCGACAGGCCAGCGACGAGAATGACCAGACAAGAGAGTGTTCTTCACCGCGCACCCTCCGTGTGCAAGACGCTTCGGATGAGAGCGGGGCCATGGGTTCGGTGACTGCGGCAATCGGTGTGGCGGCGACCTTCGTGTGGCTGGGCATGGTCGTGGCGATCTCCTTCGTGGAGACGCCTCTGAAGTTCCGGGCACCCGGGGTGACCCTCGCCATTGGCCTGGGCATCGGCCGCCTGGTCTTCCGGGCACTCAACGCCACCGAAGTGGTGCTGGCCCTGGTCCTGGTCGTCGCCATGACTGGCGGCTACCGGCGCTCAGCGCTGATCCTTTCCGCGATCGCCGTGGCCACGTTGATCGCGCAGCTGACCGTGATCCGTCCGAGGCTGCAACGGCGGACGGCCGCCGTCCTACGCGGGGACACCCAGAACCGCTCCCGCGCGCACCTCGGATACGTGGCCCTGGAACTGGTCAAGGTCACGGCGCTTCTGAGTGCCGGCGTGCTACTGCTCACCAATTGAAAGACAAGGAAGGCGTACACCATGCAATCGACCCACCTCGACGCTCTCGCCGACGAGCTTCTCACCGCGGCGCGCGCCGCGCATAGCGGCCGCAGCGCACACACCCTGTTCGGCCGCCACGAGCACCAGCTCCGCCAAACCGTTATCGCGCTGGTCGCCGGTCAACGCCTCGCCGAACACAACAGCCCCGGCGAATCCACCTTGCAGGTGCTGCGGGGCCGAGCCCAGTTGACCACGCCCACACAACAATGGACGGGCCAAGCGGGCGACCACGTCATCATCGCCCCCGAACGTCACGAACTACTCGCCGTCGAGGACACCGCCGTGCTGCTGACAGTCGTCAGCGCACTCTGAATTCGGCACGCAAAGAGGAAGGTCTCCCGGATGCGCGACGACGACCCCGGTGTCGCTCGGCTACAACGGTGGCAGGAATCCGGCGGCCGATGGCGGGTGCTGACACGCACCACGGACACCGTGGTGATCGCACTGCTGACCTGCGACATCGGCGAGGAGGTCGACCGCCTGACCGGTACCGGCCCGGCTCTGCTGGCTTACCTCGGCAACCGCGACAGCAGCGAGGACGACATCACGCCCGCCCCTCCCGTGAGGCCGGGACCGGCCACGGTCGTGCGGGATCGCGACATCACCGGTAAAGCGCGTAACTCCCGTCCGCGCGACGCGTTGGGCCGCCCGCTGGAACCCGGCGCACCGGGCGTTCCCACCATGCCGGACGACCTGAACCCCGCCCCGGCCGACGCATTACAGCAAGCACAGAAGCTGCTGGACGACGGCTTGCCGTTCCACGCCCACGAGGTCCTCGAGGCCGCGTGGAAGTCAGCCCCGCCCGCCGAACGCGAACTGTGGCGCGGCCTCGCCCAACTCGCCGTCGGGCTCACCCACGCCCGCCGCGGAAACACGACCGGCGCCGCCCGATTGCTCCTGCGATCAGCGGACCGGATCGGCCCATACGCGCACTCGGCACCCCACAGCGTCGCGGCAGCCGAGCTCACCGCGTGGGCACGGACGACCGCCAGGGAGTGTCAAGTTAACGGCTGATCTTGGTTGTTGAGGTGGTCAGTTGTCGGCCGGAGTGAGCCGGCCTTCAAAGGCGATCTGGAAGGCGTTCAG
>NZ_PVZG01000059.1 GCF_003002065.1 Pseudosporangium ferrugineum | reverse complement strand
CAACGTCACGCGGCCGACCCGCACCCACTAACGAGGGACAAAACGGTCAAGCCGAAACGGACGGGAGGGGATCAAATCCCTCTGACGAATCGAGGATGATCCCGCTCTTCCTGATGCCCGCCAAGATGATCGGGCGCCGGCTGCAGCGTGTCACCCGAACCCGCATGCAGTCGGACGCGGAACTCGGTTCCCTGATGAACGAACGATTCAACGCCTCCGGCGCGATGCTTTCGATCCTGTACGGCAGTCGGCGTCGCGACGCCGACGAGTTCGGCCGGCACTCCGGAAGGCTGCGGGACGTAGGCGCCAAGTCGGCGGTGTACAGCCGGCTGTTCCTGATAGTGGTGGCCCTGTTGACCGCGCTGACCACCGCGGTGGTCTACGGGCTGGGCGGAGTCCTCGCCGTGCGGGGAACCCTGGAAATCGGCACGCTGGTGGCGATGGTGGCGCTGCTGATGCGGCTCTACGGACCGATTAACCAGCTCTCCAGCATCCAGGTGGGCATCATGACCGCCCTGATCAGCTTCGAGCGGATCTTCGAGGTCCTCGACCTCAAGCCGCTGATCGATGACCGCGGGAGTGCTGTCCCCGTACGGCGCGGCGAGCAGGCGCCCGAGGTCAGTTTCGAGGGCGTCACGTTCCGCTATCCCTCGGAGCAGATCTCGATCGCCTCACTGGAGCCGGCGGCGGAGCAGACGGCCGGCGGTCCGGTACTGCACGACATCACCTTCCGGATGACCGCCGGCTCCATGACGGCCCTGGTCGGGCCGTCGGGCGCGGGCAAGACGACGATATCGAGCCTGATCCCACGGCTCTACGATCCGACCGAGGGCAAGGTACGTCTCGACGGCGTCGACGTCCGCGACCTGACTCTCGAATCGCTACGCGACAGTGTCGGCGTGGTCAGCCAGGACGCTCACCTGTTCCACGACACGATCCGTGCGAATCTGCTGTACGGATGCCCGGAGGCCGGGCCGGAGGATCTCGAAGAGGCCTGCGCGCAGGCCCTCATCCTGGACACGATCCGGGCGCTGCCAGACGGATTCGACACTGTCGTCGGTGACCGTGGATACCGTCTTTCCGGCGGCGAGAAGCAGCGGCTGGCCTTGGCCCGGCTCCTGCTCAAGGCGCCGTCGGTCGTCGTGCTCGACGAGGCCACCGCCCATCTCGATTCGGAGAACGAAGCAGCGATCCAGCGCGCTCTGCGCACGACCCTGGCCGGCCGGACGTCGCTGGTCATCGCTCATCGCCTGTCCACCGTCCTGTCCGCCGATCAGATCCTCGTCGTGGCCGACGGCCGCATCCGCGAGCAGGGCACACACGAACAGTTGCTCGCGCGCGGCGGCATCTACCACGACCTTTACCGTACGCAGTTCGCCACGCAGAAGATCTCCGCCGGAAGCGTCGACGACGCGCTTCTGGGCGAGCCGGTCTGACGTCCGCCACCCGTGCTCTGCCGAGGGCGGAGCCGAGCCAACGAGGTGAAACATGACCCAGCAGCCCCTGATGGAGCTCGCCGTCAATCCGAGCGGCGACAAGTGGTACGTGGCCGCCGATTTCGTGCCGCTCGGCGCGGTGGTCGTCTCATGGGCCGCGACTGCGGTGGAAATTCCAGCGGACCGCTATACCGTGCAGGTCGGCCGGAACCGCCACATCGACACCGATGCCGTCCGTTACCTGAATCACTCCTGCGTGCCGAGTACGTTCGTGGACGCTGTCACCGGCAATGTCGTCGCACTGCGCCCGCTCTCGCCCGGTGATCCACTGACGTTCTTCTACCCCGCCACCGAGTGGGAGATGACGTCGCCGTTCGACTGCTGGTGCGGCAACGACGGCTGCCTCACCAGAGTCACCGGCGCCCGCATACTGCCGGCCGACACGTTGCGGCGGTACGCGCTGAACGACCACATCCGGGATCTGCTGGCAGAACGCGACGGATTCCCGGCCTTCACCGCGGCGGCGGCGCCGTCGCTCGAGGTCTGAACGGGACCGGAGAAGCGGTCCCTGAGCACGGACGAACTGCCATCGTGGTCCCTGGACGCGATGGCAGTACCGCGTTACGAACCCTGCTCGCCGGCGGGGACCGGAACCAGTCCGGACCGGTAGGCGAGAACGACAGCCTGCACTCGATCACGCATATTGAGCTTGCCGAGCAACCGAGCGACATGCGTCTTGACCGTCGCTTCCGACAGATGCAGTCGCGTGGCCAGTTCCGCGTTGCTCATGCCCTGCGCGAGCAGGGTCAGAACCTCGAACTCGCGAGGCGTGAGCGACTTCAGATCTTCCGGGACGGCACTCCGAGGCCCTGATCGCGCGCGTAACGCTCGACGAGCCGTCGGGTGATCGAGGGCGCCAGCAGCGCGTCCCCGGTCCGCACGGTGCGGACCGCGGCGACCAGTTGCTCCGGGCTGACGTCCTTCAGCAGGAAGCCGCTGGCACCCGCCGTGAGCGCCGTATAGACGTAACGGTCGACGTTGAACGTGGTCAGGATGATGATCTTTGGAGGTCTGGTCATGCCGCCGACGATCCGCCGAGTCGCTTCCAGCCCGTCCATCTGGGGCATCCGGATGTCCATCAGCACGACGTCGGGACTGGTGCGCCGGGCCAGAGTGACGGCCTCCGCGCCGTCGGCGGCCTCACCGACCACCTCGATGCCGTCGGCAACGAGGATCATCCGGAAACCCGTCCGGACCAATGCCTGGTCGTCGGCGACGACCACTCTCAGACGATCCGTCATTAGTCCTCCAACCGGATCCGAGCGGCGCAGAAGCCACCGCCGGAACCAAACCGGCGTCCAGGGTGCAATCGTACATAGTCGCTCGTTCCCGCACGTCGAGCATGTCGGCGATACATGCCTCGACCCGGATCCGGACCGCGTCGGGAGCCGCCCGGCGGTCGTCGCCTGACCGTGCCGAGGCGTGAGCGCTCCCGGCCTACATCAAAAGGATGACACCGCCGTCGCATTACCTCCGATTGCCGACGCGCGACCTGAGCTGAAGCTTCTAGATTTCAGCTGCCAGAGATGACAATCGAGGGGAAGACTATCCATGCCCGCGCCCGTGATCGAGTTGAGCGACGTCAGCCGGACATACGACGAGGGGCCACCCGCGCTCCAGGACGCCTCCCTGGTGATCCAGCCGGGCGAGGCGGTGGCCATCCTCGGCCCGTCCGGCAGCGGAAAGTCCACCATGCTCAATCTCATCGCCGGCCTGGACCGTCCGGATACGGGAACCGTGACGGTGGACGGAACGAGGGTCGACCAGCTCAATGAGGCCGAGCTGACACGCCTCCGGCGTACCAAGATCGGAATGATCTTCCAATTCTTCAATCTGCTCGACGACCTCACCGTCGTCGACAACATCGCGCTCCCCGCCCAGTTGGCCGGCATGGGACGCCGTGAGGCCCAGAGTCGTGCACTGGAGCTGCTGGGGAACCTTGACATCAAACGGCACGCCAAGGCCTACCCGGGACGTCTCTCCGGCGGCCAGCGCCAGCGCGTCGCCGTGGCGCGGGCACTCATGAACCGGCCTCCCCTTCTGCTCGCCGACGAGCCGACCGGCGCGCTCGACCACGCCTCGGGCAAAGACGTGGGAAGGTTGTTGAACGAGCTGAACGCCGACGGGCAGACGATCGTCGTCGTGACTCACGACGAGGCGCTGGCCGAATCGTGCACCCACCGGACCGTCCGCCTTCTCGACGGCCGGATCTCGGCGGACACGACCACGGCGGCACGGCGGTGAGTGCCGCAGGCCGCGTGATCAGCGCGGGGATCCGCCGGCGCAAGGTGCAGACGCTGGTCGTTGCGTTGGCAACGCTCATGGCCGTCACCGCCTCGGTGCTCGGCGCCGGGCTCGTCGCCGCCTCCGACGCACCGTTCGACACCGCGTTCGCCCGGGAGCGGGGAGCGCACGCGACTGTGCTGTACGACGCCGCGCAGACCGATGTGCAACACCTGTCCAGCGCGGCGGCCGCGGCTGCCGTGGCGTCATCCGCCGGCCCGTTCGCGGTGGCGTCCGCGACGCCTGAGATCAAGGGCGACGCCGGGTACGCCCCGCTCACCGTCGTC
This sequence comes from Pseudosporangium ferrugineum, assembly GCF_003002065.1. Taxonomy (GTDB): domain Bacteria; phylum Actinomycetota; class Actinomycetes; order Mycobacteriales; family Micromonosporaceae; genus Actinoplanes; species Actinoplanes ferrugineus_A. Next base: position 1,504 of record NZ_PVZG01000059.1, on the reverse strand, counting down.
GGCCGCCCCGGTCCGGACGGTCCGGTGGACCGGCTGACCCTCACCGAGGGTACCTGGGCGACGCAGCCTGGCCAGGTGGTCCTCAATGTCGACGGAGAGATCTTCCCGGAGCTGGGCCTGCGGCTGGACTTCCCGCAACTGCCCGGCAAGCCGACGTTGACCGTCGTCGGCGTGGCCCGTTCGGTCACTCGTTCGGCCTCGGCGTGGGTCGCGCCGTCGCAGATCGCCGGTCTCCTTCCAGCCGGCCGTCCGGGCGGTTATCAGATGCTCTACCGGTTCCGGTCGGCCGCAACGGCGGCCGAGGTCGATGCGGGCACCGCGGAGGTGAACGCCGGCCTGGGCCCGCACGCCGTTGCCGGCGTGCAATCCTGGCTGACAGCCAAGGAGGAGGCCGACCGGAACACCGCTCTGTTCATCCCGTTCCTCGTGGCGTTCGGACTGCTCGGCCTGATCATGTCCGTACTCATCGTGGGCAACGTCGTGGCCGGTGCCGTCGGAACCGGGATCCGGCGCATCGGCATCCTGAAAGCCGTCGGGTTCACTCCCGGCCAGGTGGTCCTGGTGTACATCGCCCAAGCCCTGGTTCCTGCTTTCGCGGGAATCGTTATGGGTGTCATCGCCGGCAACTTCCTGGCCCGGCCCGTGATGGCCGACGCCGAACAGGTCTACGGATCCGCTTCGCTGACCATCGCGCCCTGGATCGATCTGGCCGTCGCGGCCGGCGCCGTCCTGATCGTCGGGCTGACCGCCTGGGCCACCGCCTGGCGGGCCGGACGGCTACGCACCGTCGAGGCGATCGCGGTCGGCCGCACACCCAGGCCGGGCCGTGGCCAGCGAGCCGCTCGCCTGACCGCCAGGCTGCCGCTGCCCCGGGCAGTCACGCTCGGCCTGAGCCGGCCCTTCGCTCGGCCGGCTCGAGCTCTCGCGATGACCACCGCCGTGCTCTTCGGCGCGATCGCCGTCACCTTCGCGCTCGGGCTCGGATCAACCCTCGACCACATCATGACCGCACGCGCCCACGACGTCGCCGACGTGACCGTGCGACCGGGCGAAGACAGCGTGGCCGACGCCGCCACCGGCATCCCTTCGGCGTTGTCGGCGCGGCCGGAGACCAAAGCCTTCTACGGCGAAGGCACGACCCAGATGACCATCGCTGGAACTCCGGGTTTCACCAACGTCATCGCCTTCACCGGCGACGCCTCCTGGGGCGGTTACGAACTGTTGCGCCCCGGGTTAGATGGAGACATCGAAACCTGGAGGAACACCGGCGATGCCTGCACCGAAGAAGTACAACGATGATCTGCGTGAGCGTGCGACCCGGTTGGCGGTCGAGGCCCGCCGGGACCCGGTGTCCGCGGTCGGGGCGATCCAGCGGATCGCCGGGTCGCTCGGGGTTCATCCGGAGGCGTTGCGCACGTGGGTGAAGAAGGCCGAGACCGACGCCGGCGTACGGCCGGGCACGACCAGCAGCGACGCCGAACGTATCGCCGCGCTGGAACGGGAG
>NZ_PVZG01000058.1 GCF_003002065.1 Pseudosporangium ferrugineum | reverse complement strand
TCGGTCAACACCAGCGGTGCAGTCGGGCGCCCGGTTCGTGCCATCAACCCACCCTACACCGACTTAACAGGCGAATTTCCGGCGCAGCACACTAGTGCGCTGACCTTGAAGGGCTGCCGGTTTGCGACCCGCCGTGCCGGTGCGTGAGGTTTGGGATGTTTCGGTCCACGCTGGATCTGGCGGGGGTGGATCGAGGTGCATCATGTCGACACCCGTGTGGGCCCGCCGGTTGACCGAGGATGAGGGCCAATATCTGCTCCGGCTGGTCCGCCCACGCGGATCGCGGCCTCGATGTCGGTGGTGTCCGACGGTGGCGCGGCGACGACCGTGCTGAACAGCTGGTGCAGGTTGTTCTCGCTCATCGTTGCTCCTGGTGGTCAAGGTCCGCGCCGAGGCCCTGTTCGGTCAGAGCCCGGCGCAGGGTGGTGAGGCCGCGGCTCGACTGGGACTTCACGGTGCCCGCGGACGTGCCGAGGGTCTGTGCGGTCTGCCGATGGACAGGTCCTCCCAGAAGCGCAGCACGAGAACGGCCCGCTGGCGCGCGGGAACCGCTCCTTCATGGAGCCTTTTTCATCCTCGGTAGGTCGGGTTCTCGACGTGGTGTAGGACGAGGATGGCCTGCACGATCGCGGTCGCGCGGCGCGGGCAGCAGCGCAGCTTGACCAGGACTTTCCAGGTTTTGAGGGTGGCGTTGGCGCGTTCACCGCGGGCACGGATCCGGGCGTGGGCCCGGTTGACGGCTTTCTGCCGGGCCGACAGCCTGGGCCGGTGACGGTGGCGTTTGAACGGCGTCCGGATGCTGCCGCGGGCGTCTTGGTAGGCCTTGTCGGCGAAGGTCAACACGTCGGCGCCGGTCAGCGCGTCGATGATGCCGTGGGTGCGGGCCGCGGTCAGGTCGTGGGCGGCGCCGGGCAGGGCTGCTGAAGCCCAGACGAGGCGGCCGGTTGCGTCCGCGATGACCTGCACGTTCACGCCGTGACGCCGGTGTTTACCGGAGTAGTAGGGTTTCTGATCGGCGACTCGGTCGATCGGGATCAGTGTGCCGTCCACGATCGCGTAGGCCAGCAGACGGATCCGTGTCATCGCCGTGTCCAGGTCGTCGCCGGTTGCGGCGAGTAGGTCGACGGCCTCGCGGACGTACCGCCAGGCGGTGGCCACTCCGATCTGGAAACCGCAGGCCAGCCGGGTGTAGGTGTCGCCGTTGCGCAGATGCGCCAGGGCGAGCAGGGCTTGCCGGCCCGGGTCGAGGCGCCGCCACTTCGATCGGCGTAGCTCGCGGTGCCGGCGGATGAGGCTGGCGAGGTGGTTCAGGCTACGGGTGGACAGCGGAATCACGGCGGAGTAAGACAGCACAGCGAGGCTCCCGGTTGGGGCATCGGATCTTGGTCGACTGCTGTCTTACCGGGAGCCTCGTCCTATGTAGACGTCGGGGTGCCGTACCGGCAGCGACCTGCACCGTCACGCTGAAGATGGCTCAGTAATGGGTTGGTGCCCCTGCGGGGGCGGTCTCTATGGTCGGGCGATGCGTTTACGGCTGGTGGCAGTTTCCTTCGAGGCGTGCGACCCAGCTGGAGCGGCGCGGTTCTGGGCCGTTCTGCTCGGCCGGGAGGTGATCGAGGACGCTGTCGGGGCGCTGCTGCCAGGCGCGGGCGGGCAGCTCGGTCTCCGATTCGTTGCCGGCCGCGACGGGCTCCTCGGCGCGAACCGCATGCATCTGCACCTGACCAGCGCCGATCCGGACGAGCAGAAGCGCACCGTGGCGAGGGCGCTCCAACTCGGTGGCCGTCACCTCGACGTCGGGCAGCGACCCGAGGAGGAGCACGTCGTCCTGGCCGACCCGGCGGGCTACGAGTTCTGCGTGATCGAGCCCGGCAACGCCTACCTCGCCGGGTGCGGCGTGCTGGGTGAGCTCGCCTGTGATGGCACCCGGCAGGTCGGCCTGTTCTGGCACACGGTGCTGGGCTGGCCGCTGGTGTGGGACCGGGACCAGGAGACGGCGATCCAGTCACCGCTCGGTGGCACCAAGGTCGCCTGGGCAGGCCCACCCGTGACCCCGAAGGATGAGCCCAACCGGCAGCGCTTCGAGCTGGCCGCGGTCGCGGGCGACCGGGAAGCGGCGGTCGACGAGCTGATCTCTCTCGGCGCCACCCAGATCCACATCAGTGCCGACGGCGCGGTCCTGATGGCCGATCCCGACGACAACGAATTCAGTGTCCGGGAGACCGCCCAACCGTCCCACCTGCCCCCGGTGACCGGCCGCTGACCGTATCACCGGACCGCCGCGGAGACATTGATCGTCATCCTCGCCGATCACGACACCTGTCGACCTGGGCTCACCTACAAGATCAGGTTGGAAAAGACTCATGGATGCACCTGACCCACTTCGAATACAAATACTTACCGCAAAGTCGCTGAGATCAGCTCACTCACATCCGGTCAGTGCGGCTGAGCATGTCACGGACCACTGTCTCGGCGTGCTGATCGAGATAGAAGTGCCCGCCTGGGAAGGCCCGTGTGGAGAAGTGCGATCGCGTTGTCGCGGCCCAGGTGCTTACTTTGTCCGCGTTCACGTCCTCGTCCTGATCGCCGTAGTAGACAACCAGAGGAATGTTGAGTGCAGACGGCGGAAGGGCTGGCTGATATCGCTCGATCAGGCGGTAGTCGGCGCGTATCACCGGGAGTAGGAGATCACGAAGGCCGTCAATGGCGAAGACTTCGACGTTCACCTCACTCATCGCGCTCAACTCCAGAATGAGTTCCTCATCGCTGGCCTCGGCGAGCGACTTCGTCGCATGGCTTCCCGGCCCTAGCCGGCCGGACAGGAACAACATGCGAGGCATGACGTCAACGGCCAATGCTTCCAAGCGTATCGCGACCTCGTACGCCACCGACGCTCCCATGCTGTGTCCGAAAAACGCTGTCGGCACCCGCGCGAGGCCAAGACTCGCCTGTGCGATGGCGTCAGCGAGGTCCTGCATCCGCTCCGTCGCCGGCTCGTGGAACCGATCCTCTCGCCCGGGGTAGCGCACTGCCAGCAGTTCCACATCGTCGGGCAGCAGCACCGTCCACGATCGGAAGTAGCTTGCCGCTCCGCCGGCGTGCGGGAAACAGACCAGACGCAGCCTTGGCCGATCCGGCGCTTTGAGCGTTCGGAACCATCGGGAGAACGCATCTCGGTCAGTGTGGCTTGGCGTCATGAGGACCTCCCGCCGGCCACCGAAGTGCTCCGGCTTCGCTGAGTGCCCAACGAACAGAACCACGCGAAACCGGCCGCACCTGGGCGGTTCGTCAACCCTGATCCCCAATCCGCGGTCGCCGCGCCGGCAGCGTGTCTGAGATGAGGGTCTGCGCCAGCTGAACTTTGTACGGGCAGATCCTCGACGAGCACGTCCCAGTTGGTGCCAACGCAGGTCGGCCCGGTCGGCCGGATTATTGGCGCATCCAGCGTCGAGCCGTCGGCCGCGGTCAGCCGCAGAACTGCGCTAGAAGTACCCGGCATCCCGCTTCCCGACCGAGTCGGCGATATGAACAGCAGCCGTATCCCTTCCGGTCTGGAACGTCTTGGTCAACCACCCGATCCGCGTCGCCTTCGCGATCCGTATATCCTCGATCCACGACCGAAGATGATAGACCGCAAAGGACTGACGAAGCGCCAGGTCAGTCGTTTTGGCCCGATGCCTCATCGGGCGTCACCAATCTCTGCGCTATGGTGTGTGCCGCTTCGCGCATCAGTTCCAATTGAGCGGGTGACAGGTCCTCCAAAAAACTTGTCTCATCCAAACCGAATCCATCTAATAGATGCTCGAGCGTCGCCTCGCCTTTATCGCTGAGGCTGATGCGGCGTATGCGCCGATCGTCATGGTCTTCATGTCGAAGTGCCAGGCCAGCTGAGACGAGGCGGTCGATTATGCCGCTGAGGGTAGCCGCATTTACCCCTAGAATGGCAACCAGTTCACGGCCGTGTGTCACGTCGAGTTTGCGAAGCAGCAGCAGTATACGAAGTTGCGCTATCGTAAGCCCTGACTCATAAAGGGCTTGAGATAGCTGTTCGACAAGGGCTAGTCGAACCTGTCTGCCGGCGACGATGATCTCGTCGATTAGTTCCCCGTTTTGCCTCACCTGTACTCCAAGCTGATACGCGGGAAAAGCTTTTGGCCGATTGATACTCGCGTGAGGGAAATCATATGCTTCGCGTAACAATTCGTATCACGCGATTTCCTGACATATTAGCCCTGACTGACCTGGTCGTCCACGGTTGTGAAGGGCCAGGCGCGGGGACGTGCATCTTGCGAGTGCCTGAGCTGCACATATGATGCACTGTGATTTATATCATCGAACTTCATAGATCTTTCACAGATTACCGTGCTAGCTTTGGCGAGACGCAATTGTGAAGGGCTATGTGAATGTGTTGTCGCCCGTGTGCGCCTTTGCTGAAACGTTCTTATGCGCGGGCGGAAAAGCGAAACACCTTTCCAGGCGTGGGGGATCCGTGGAAGAGTTTACGCTGGGACGCTCTTTTCCTCTGTCTAGATCGCAACACGAGATATGGCTGGCTGCGCACCTATCGCGAAACGATCACCAGTACGTGATAGGCCAGTACACCGAGTTGCGTGGTCCCTTGGATGAGCGACGCTTTATTGATGCAGTCTCCCTTGTCGTCAATGGCCTCGATGTACTGCGCGCCAAGGTCCTGGAAGAAGCTGGCCGTCCTGTCCAGATGGTCAGGCCCTTCGACTTGTCGGCCGTGACCACCGTGGACGTGCGTGACGCGCCGGCGGATCCAGAGGTCGCTGCTCGTGCGCTGCTAGGTTCTGAGTTGCAAGAACCGATTGACGTCTCTACGGACCGCCTGTACAAGTTCAAGCTGATAAAACTAGAGGATGAGATCTACTGGTGGTCGCAGGTCTATCACCATATCGCTGTCGACATGTTTGGTGTAGATCTCATCTCGCGGCTCGTCGCTGATGCTTACAACTCCGATGGCAGGCCCTTATCTCTGCCGCGATCGTCCTTGGTGGACGCGTTAGACAGTGAAAGAAAGTATCTCGAAACCTCTCAGTACACCGAAGATCATCAGTACTGGCGTCAGACCCTGTCCGGATGGTCCGGGTCGGCCCACTACTTTGGAAACGGGAGAGATGGAATTGCTCCCGTCTACAAACGTGAGTCGGTTCAGATCCCCGAGCGTGTACGAGAGCGTATCGCAAAGGCGATCAGGACGTACGGAGTTACCGGTCTAGAGGTAGTCCTGGCCGCCTGTGCCGCTCTATTGCATCGGCTGACGGGGGAGACTCCGGTCTTCATCGGAGTTCCAACCCTCGGGCGCGCTGATCGAGGCCGAGCTGCTTCTCCGTTGACCTCAGCCAACCTGCTCCCTCTTCGCATTGATGTGCACCCGCGAACATCAGTTACTGAATTGCTACTTCAGGTTTCGGAGCGACTAAAAGAACTCAGGGCGCATTCGCTCTATCCCGGTGAAGAAATAGCCCGGGACCTGGAGCTCCGCGGCGGCATTCGATCGAACCTCCCGCTTGTGGTGAACTCAATGCTTCCCATCTCGAGACCGCTCGAGGTCGAGAGGTGTACTGCGCATACGAAGAACCTGTCACTCGGGGCTGTCAGCGGGTTGGCAATAGCCATTCTGGGGCGGCCGGAGGCGCCCGGTACGACTCTCCACTTCGATGCCGGCCAGGTTGAAGATTCCCCTGTCTTCTCGGCCTGCGGACCCGCTGGCGTTCTCCGGTTCCTGGACACGTTCCTCGAAGCCGGTGCAGAAGCGAACTCCGTGAGACGGCTGGACCTGCTCACCACCGAGGAACGCCAGAAGCTGCTGGTGTCCTGGAACGACACCACGACGCCGGTCGGCCCGCAAAGCCTGCCGCAGTTGTTCGAGGCGCAGGCGGCCAAGCGCCCGCAGGCCACCGCGGTGGTCTTCGAGGACCAGCAGCTCAGCTATGCACAGCTCAACGAGCAGGCCAAC
>NZ_PVZG01000057.1 GCF_003002065.1 Pseudosporangium ferrugineum | reverse complement strand
GCAATCACAAGTTTCCCCTGCCAGAGAGGCACTTCCGTCTATTTACACGCCGGTCGGGCCCACCAGTTGATGATCACCGTGAATCACCCGGGCTAGCAGCTCGCGGACTGGCACGGTGCGCAAGTCGTGCGTGGCCTCGTCAAGGCGCCCCCACATGTAGATCCGCAAGGCGACCCATCCCAGGTATGCCTTCATGTGCTCGCGTGCCGGATCGCACGGCCACGGCCGGCCACACTTGACGCAGTCCCAGGACGGCCTTCTGGCCTCGTGCTCCGCATCCCAGTAGATCGTTGTCATCGACCGGCCCTCCGCGAACGCCACTCCTGCCCCGGCGTCATCAACGGCCGCTCGCTCCGACAGGCCGTCGAATGTCGCGCGGTGGGGCCGTTCCAGTCCGGGTCCAGCTGCAGAGACCGCATCACCGGCGGAGGTGGGCTCGTGGCCGCGTCCGGGCACGGGTACCACGGACACCCGCACCGGCACCGCTTCCTCCAGGGCTTGAACCACACGCGGACCGCTTCGTGCCGCATGGACGCCTCCTCCGCCGTCGGGAACTCCCTGCCTGAGCGGCATCCACGGCTCGTCGGCGCGTCTCCTGGGGCGGGCGCGCGCCAACGAGGCTGGCGTGACGACGCTCGCGTAAAAGGTATAGGCGTCTAGACGCATACGCCACTAGGCGCCCGCGCGTCTGTACCTACAGTGACTTCATGATCACGCCAGATCGCGAAGGCGCTGCTTACCGGCAGCTTGCGAGCGCCCTTCGCGAGCGGATCAGTAGCGGAGAGTTAGCGCCCGGCAAGCGCATGCCGTCGGAGAAAGACCTCCACGACGAGTTCGGCCTGGCACGCGAGACTGTCCGCCGGGCACTCGCCGTGCTCCGCGCCGAGGGCCTGATCGAGGTACGCCACGGACACGGCACCTTCGTCGTAGAGGCACCGCAGCGCGTCGAACTCCGCTCCGGCGACACCGTGACCTCCACCGCGGCGGTCACCGTGACTCGCGCCAACGGCGACGTCGAGACCTATCCCGCTGGCACGAACCTCACGGTCACCGACTGATCGACCGTGCTTGATTTCGCTCGCGCCGGTTCCGCCGAGACGAGACTGCCCACCACGCCACCGGCGGTGACCCCGTGAACCAACCCGCCCGGCACACCGTCATCGACCAATGGACCGGCCGCCACGCCACCGCACTGCAGGCCGCGCTGCGCATGTCTCAGGACGAGATGGCCGCCCTGATCGGTGTCGCCAAGCGCACGATCGCCTCCTGGAGCGAACGGCCGGACATCGTCATCCGCCCCGAACTCCAACGGGCACTCGACACCGCGTATCAGCGCGCCGACGAGCCCGCGAAGCTGCGCTTCGCCCGCCAGCTCAAGGCCGAAGATGACGCCGAGGCGAAGGCGGCCGGCGGTGCCGTCGCGCTATCTGTCGCCATCGCCGTGGTGGTCAACGAGACCGAGGTCTTGCTGGTCTGCCGACGCGATGCCGACCCGAGTGGCATCGACTGGCAGTTCCCCGCGGGGATCGTCAAGCCGGGTGCCAACCCCGCCACTGTTGCGACCCGCGAAACGCTCGCCGAGACCGGCGTCCACTGCGTTGTCCGCGATGAGCTGGGCAGCCGCCTCCACCCGCTCTCCGGCGTCAATGCCAGCTACTTCCTCTGCGACTACCTCGCCGGCGAAGTCGAAAACCGCGACGTCGTCGAGAACACGAGCGCGCTCTGGGCGCCGCGAGAAGACGTCACGCGATTCATCCCCCAACAGCGGATCTACCCGCCAGTCCTGCGCGCCCTGGAGAGCTACGAATGAGCCAGCCGAACACCGACGAACGCCCACCCATCGCAGCAGCCATCATCGTCCACGACGGCCAGGTCCTGATGGTGCGGCGCCGTGTGAAGGAAGGCCAGTTGTCCTGGCAGTTCCCGGCCGGCGAGGTCGAGGCCGGCGAATCCGCGGACGATGCCGCGGTCCGTGAGACGCTCGAAGAAACTGGCCTTACGGTACGGGCGGCCGGCAGCCTAGGGAAGCGGGTCCACCCCAACACCGGCCGGACCATGCTCTACGTCGCCTGCGACGTCGTGGAGGGCGCCGCGCACGTGGCCGACGAAGAGGAGTTGGCAGAGGTGGCGTGGTGCGACCGCGCCACCCTCACCGCCTATGTTCCCTACCCGTTCTTCGCCCCGGTGCAAGAGCACCTGGACGCCAACCTGCGCTGACGTCCAGGGTTCTCGTTGTTCTGAGGCTCAGGTCGCGGTGAGCAAGTCGGCGAGCCTCGTGCGGACTACGCCGTCGTGGAAGTGCTCCGGCAGCGGCACCCCGCCGATCGACTGCCGATCCGACACCACGTCGTCCAGCGTGTTCGCCGGCAGGGACTCGGCGAGCTGGAGGCATTCCCTGGCGTACCGCCGTGCTTCGTCGACCTCGCCGGCCTCACGAAGCCGCACGGCCAGGGCGTAGGCATACTGGGCGGCGGCCCGGTCGTCCTGGAAGAATCGCTCATCCTCGTACTGCTGGCGGACCTCGCTGATCGAGGGCCGAGGGGTGACTTCCTCGTCGACCATCAGAACAGGAACCGCTCGGCCACGGTCTGGTACTCGAACAGCTCAGACTCAGAGAACCAGAGCTCAACCTCGTACTTCGCCTCCTCGACATTGCCCGAGGCGTGGACCAGGTTGGCAGCAACGGAGTGCTTGGCCTCGGTGTATGCCTTTGACGTATGCGCGAAATCGCCACGAATGGTACCGGGGTTCGCCTGGTTAGGAAAAGTCACGCCGACGATACGCCGAACATTAGCAACTGCTTCCACGCCCTCTAGGGCCAGCGCAATGACAGGACCGGACTTCATGAAGTTGGCCGTAACGTCGAAGACGGATTTGCCGAACCGCTCCTCCAAGTCAAAGTAGTGCTTGCGTGCTAATTCGGCATCCATCTGCACCATCTTCGTGCCCACGACCTTGAGCCCGGCGTCCTCGAAGCGCTGTAGCACGCGCCCGACCAGCCCACGCGACACCGCGTCTGGCTTGAGCAATACGAGGGTTCGCTCGACCGTTGCCATCCCGTCTCCATTCTCCAAGGTAGAACCGAAGGGTACCGTACGACATGCTAGGACGGTCCGTGGGCTCCCCTTAGCTTGAGATTCAAGCATGTATTCAGTCTCTATGTTCACGCGGCTATACCGTCACCGCTGACCGAGCGCCTTCTGTCGATGCAAACGTACGAGCCAGGTTGACCCTTCGCGACCTTCTTCATCTCACTTGCCACTGCTTTCACCACTTTTGTCGATTGGAGCGTCCTTCCTGGGAATTTGGATTCGGCGACTCCGATCGACAGGGTGACGAGCGCAGCGCGGCGTGGCTTACCGGTACCCCATCGGTTAGGAATTTCGATAAAACCTTGTGCTAGGTCGACCGGATCATAAAGGCGGTCGGCCGCACTTTCGAACCTAGATACCACTGCCTTGGTGAAGGTCAGTAGTTGGTCTGGACTGCACATTGCCAGGAAGTCGTCGCCGCCAATATGGGCTATATCTATGCGCGGGCCGGACGCTGCGGCAGCAGCGGCTCGGAGGGCGTCGGACATCGCTCTTAGGAAGTCGCCCGCGCGATCAAAGCCGTAAGAGTCCACGACGCTCTTAAACCGGTCGATGTCGAAGTACGCGAACGAGAATTCCTGCCCAGCGGCGATACGCTTTTGCAGCTGCTGCGTGATCCACGCGTTGCCAGGCAGCCCAGTATCTGCAGATATGTCGAGGAGGCACCTCGACCTCGTCAGGAGTCCAAGAGTCTGAGCAACGAACTCCTGGATCGTAACATCAACCGGAAGGCGCCGATCTACGGGGAGTGATGACAGGTGAAGGTCGCTATCGTCCGAGAATGGCCCGCGGCCGAGGACCATGGTCGGCATCGTCGCGAAGCCGAGCGCCTTGCCCGTCTCTTGCAGAACACGATGGTCCGTCTTGCTCGCAGCCACTACGATGATTAGGTCGAATCTCTTCGCCTCGAACGCCGCAGATATCGAGGCGAGACGCCGGCAAGTCACTAAGGAAATGCCGTGCGCGCGCAGCGCTCGCCGTAGGCGATTGCCGAGCCGGTCAGTGTCAACGAACAGTACATTCCACTTCACGCTGCGTTCCGCTCGTGGTTCGGCTCACTATTCTTATGTCCCGTAGCCGGAACTGTCCTTGCTTCTACCTCAATCGCCGCTTTTTGTCCGATGGTCGACTGGGGCTGCGATGGGGTCATATGTTGCCATTCGCGGAGGCGTCGCATTACGAGACCGGACCACATCAGCCGACGGATCCCAAAGCGATACCGGCATGCCCTTTCCATTCGCGCCACGATGATGTCCACCCCTCGGGGGCCGAAGCCGCCGAGGTTCATATCGCTGCCCTTTGTCAAGGGAGCGGAATTCCATGCCTCCGCGCATGCGGGTGTCACGATTGCAGAGACGTCGCGAGCGCACTCATTGAAGATCTTGCTCAGAGCGCGGCTTTCTCCTGCAATCCATCCCGCAACCTCGGCCCGTTGCTCTTGTAGCGCGTGCCCACGAGCGGCGAGCGTGGATAGCGTTTTCGGTTCGTCGTCCGTACGGCGTCGGATCCTGTAGGGATACTCGCCCCAAGCGACCAGATATCGCACTGCTTGCGCATAGCGGTCTCTGCGGGCGTTGGCATTGGCTCGCATGCCAGACGAAACGGCGTTGACGAAGGCTGCAACTACGCCGGAGCTGATTACGGCTACGAGGATGGTGACTGTGATCGACATTCCGGGCGGCGGCGTTGTCGGTGCGGCGATCGGCAAGGTGTTCATGAACCCGGGTACTCCGCTCATGTCAGGCGGCTTATCGAGGATCGGACGACTGTCGCGCTGGCCGCCTCGACGAGACATTGTCGCAGACGCATTCCAAGACCGGCCGCTGGAGCGACTCCATCCCAACCGCGCCCGCCATGGGTCTGGGTGTCGACCCGCGGGCCGAGGGCGAGGGCCAGGCATCACTACACGTTGTGTCCAACAGGTGACGAACCGGATGCTGAAGGTCCGGGCCGTGCGGTCTCATCCGTGGTCTCATACGCTGTCGTCCGGCGGCGTCCCGTGACGACCTGATAGGCACGGATGCGCACGTCGTGGACGGCGCCGTCTGTCGATGAACGACGACTCGCTGACCTTACAAGCGAGGGGTCGCAGGTTCGAAACCTGCCGCGCCCACGTGAGTCGGACACCCCTGTCCGCGGAGTGCGCGGACCGGGGCCTCACGTCATTTTGCTCCGGGGGCCGAGCCCCCGGACGCCCCGCGTTGCGGTGGTTGCGGTAGCGCCTGTCGGTCGCGCGCTGGCTGTGACTCCTCGCTTGTGCGTTGCACGTCGCCTGTCGCCGGCTGTGACTCCTCGCTTGTGCGTTGCACGTCGCCTGTCGCCGGCTGTGACTCCTCGCTTGTGCGTTGCACGTCGCCTGTCGTTGGCTGCTGACAGCAACGGCGTTCACGACAGCCGCCCGTTCAGCTGCCGAGCGACTGGCGCATCGTTTCCAGGTTCGCATGCGAGTAGATCTTCAGGGTCAGCTTCGCGTCGGCTTGTCAGGCGATGCCCTGGCCGCTGTGCGGCGGCACGCGGGTTAAGTCAGCGCAGCCGACCGGCCGGGCCTGGGCGCGCTTCCGAGGGAGGCGCTCCGGCTCCGGGGTAGCCGCGCACCCCGTCCCCTCGCCCCGGGCAAGCCGAGCAGAACCCCGCCGGCGTCCACCGGCCTGGGTGCACCCTTGTCAAGGCCGTCTTGACGCGGCGGGCGCCGGTGGCGGCCCGCTCCCACGATGGGCGGGTCGACGGCGACGGGATGGCTCAGCTTGGTCTCGGTTCGGTCGGGATCAAGGATCGAGTAGGCGAATGGGCTCCTCCCGCCCGACCCGCTTCCATCGACGGCCGAGGTTGTCGATGAAGACGACATTCATCAGCTCTACCGCGGCTGCGCCGGGGCATCCGGGACCGACGTTCATCAGATGCCAGTCCTCCGGAGCCTCGAGCCACCCGTTTCCGGCGGAACCGCGCGGAGGCACGTGTCCGATACGGAGGGGCCGGTCTTCACGCCCAGCAATTGGAACCTCGACGTCCCATATTGGAGCTTCGCTCTGGTTGTAGACCATGACGTGAACCTCAGAGTACCGCTGTCCGTCGTCGTATTGAGGATCTGGACTATAGCCACTTTCCGCTGACTTATCAGGATCCAAAGTTGCATATACGAGACGAGCTTGACGACGTTCCTCATCTCGACGTTCCTGGTCGCGCTCCTGGTGTTCCTCGCGGCGAGTCTTAATTTCCCGAACGAGAACTATAAGCGCGGCGCCAAACGCGCCCGCGGTGAAGATTCCGCCCAGAAGGGAGCCCAGCGCGTCAACTTCGTTCCATCCGAATCCGAGTAGCACGCCTAACTCCATGCGTGTGCATTAATCAGAGCGACTGGCTGGAGATGCCGATGATAGCGTGCGTTGCCAAGTCTTCGACGCCCTTAGGGTCGCGACCGATCAGGCTGATTGCTGAAAGCAACGAGCCTGGATGATCTCAGTCGCGGTGACCTCCCGGTGGACGACTTCCGGAGTTCACGACCAAGTATGGACGGCGCCGGACGGGACTGTACAAATAACGGCTGATCGACCGATCAAGGGAGAGACGCCAGATGACGACCGAGATCACCTCGGGGCGGGAGCCGGCCGCCGGGCCGG
>NZ_PVZG01000056.1 GCF_003002065.1 Pseudosporangium ferrugineum | reverse complement strand
CTGAACGCCTTCCAGATCGCCTTTGAAGGCCGGCTCACTCCGGCCGACAACTGACCACCTCAACAACCAAGATCAGCCGTTAACTTGACACTCCCCGCCGGACGCGTCGCACAGGATTTACAAGCGAGGGGTCGCAGGTTCGAAGCTGCCGCGCCCACGTGAGTCGGATGCGCTTGTCCGCGGGAAGCGCGGACCGGAGCCGCACGTCTTTTGCTTCGGGGCCGAGCCCTCGGACGCCCCGCATTGCGGTGGCTGAACTGACGCCTGTCGGTGCGTTTCGCCTGCTGGTTGCTGGTCACCATCTCGACCTTTGTTTCTGAGCGCGGGTCGGTTGGGGCTAGGCGGAAGTGGGCGTTAGCCAGATTGCGGCTGCTGCGGCCAGTTGTTGGATTGTGGCCAGGCGGCCGGAGGCGGCGCCGGGTACGGCGCCGTTGAGGGCTTTGGCCGTCAGGAGGGGGAGCAGGATGCCCATTGCGGCGCCTCCGAGCAGGAGGGGGAGGCCGGGGGTGCCGGCGTATGCGAGCAGGGCCAGCGCTGGGGCGGCGACCGTGAGTTGGACCGCCGGGCGGCGGAGCAGGGAGACGGCGGCGAAGGTTGCGCCGTAGCCGATCGCTACGAGTTGGTGGCCGGTGACCAGGAGGAGGGCGGCCTGGCCGGCGTACAGGGCGCCGGTGGCCGAGGCTGCCAGGATTGCTCGGGGGCCGGCGAAGACCGGTGGGGATCGGCGGCGGTACGTGAGCCAGAGCGGCACCGCAACCGCCGCCGGCAGCAGGGACAGGGGGCTTGTGCGGGTGAGGGGGAGCAGCAGCGCCAGTGGGAGCAGGACCGTCAGCGGGTTGATCCGGGTGCCGGGGTGGCGCGTGGCGGGGAGGTGGCGGGCGCTCGGTAGTGCCGTGGCCGCCACCAGGATCTGGACGGCGAAGAGTGCTCGCCACGGGAGCGCCAGGGCGAGCAGTTGGCCGGTGACGCTCGCGGCGCCGAGGGTTGCCGTCAGGCGGGTGTAGGCGCCGCCGCCCGCCGTCAGGGCGAAGGCCTGCGGGACCAGCGCGGCGGCTGCGAGGCCCTGCAGGGCTCGGCCGCCGAGGAGGACGGCCGGGACCGGTGCGCACGCGCAGATCGCGCACGCCAGGAGGTAGCCTGCCGCGGCCAGGGTGAAGACGCGGCGGATGCCGAAGCGGTCGCCGAGGACGCCGCCGGTCATCAGGGTCGCGGCGTACGCGGTGGAGAACACGGCCAGGGCCGGGGCGCCGAGCCCGGCCGTGCTCATCGCGAAGAAGTCGAACACCGCGAGGAACGGCGCGGTCAGGACCACGCGACTCGTTCGGGTCCGCGGGGGTCGTGGAGCTGCTTCCACGCCGTACCTATGTGCATTGTCGTGCGGTGGTTCGCCTCGAACGGTTCCCAGCCGGGATCGCCGGTGCGGGCGAAGCGGACCCAGGCGTCGTGCACGTCCGAGCTGCCGAACACGTACGGAAGCTCGATCGTGTGGGTGGCGCCGAGGCGGGGATCGCGGCGGGCGAACTCGTAGGCCCACGTCGGGGAGTGCCGGGCGTGCGCCTCGGTCAGGGCCCAGGTTCCGGCCCCGAACAGGGCGTCACCCAGGATGGCCGACCGGAGCTCCGCGTCGGTCGCGCCGGGCCGGTTCTTCCGGTACGCCGTGACGAGCCGTTCCGGATCCGGATGGGCGAGGCCCGCCACGGCGTCCACGTCGGCGCTCGTCGTACCGTCGTATCTGCCGACCGGGATCAGATAGAGGTTGCCCTCCTCGGTGTTGGCCCCGATGAGCAGGCCGGCCCCGGCGGTGACCGCGTCGGCCGGCTGGACGTCCAGGACCAGGCTGAACGGGCTCAGTCCGAGCAGGGGATCGGTGTGGGTCGCCGTGCGCAGGTCGAGCCCCGGCAGCTTCGAGGCCGCCTCGACGAGCTGCTCGTCGGTCAGCCCGGCGAACGCCTCGGCGGTCGCCTCGACGCCCAGGATGCCCGCCGCCGCCCGGGTGACACGGGCGGCCTGCTCCGGGCTGAACGCGCCGAGGCCGCTTCCGCTCTGGACGATCGCCCGCCGGAAGAGGCCGGTCGCCTCCGGGGTGGCGAGGATGCCGCCGACGATGGTGGCGCCGGCCGACTGGCCGAACAGGGTGACGTTCTCCGGATCCCCGCCGAATGCCGCGATGTTCTCCCGCACCCAGCGCAGGGCGGCCACCACGTCGAGCAGGCCCCGGTTGGCGGGCGCGCCCGGCAGGTCCAGGAAGCCCGCGATCCCGAGCCGGTAGTTGACCGTGACCAGGACGACGCCGTCGCGGGCGAAGGCCGACCCGTCGTAGTAGGCGGCGCGGTTGGAGCCCGCGACGAAGCCGCCGCCGTGGACGAAGACCATGACCGGCGCGCCGGAACCCCCGGTGCCGGGCGTCCAGACGTTGACGGTCAGGTAGTCCTCGCCCGGGTGCCAGCCGTCGCCGAAGTACCCGGACATGTCGACGTCGCCGAGTTTGCGTTCGGACTGCGGCGCGTTGGGGCCGAAGGCGGTGGCGTCGCGGACGCCGTCCCACGGCCGGTGCGGCGCGGGCGCGGCGAACCTGGCGGCGCCGGTGGGCGGTGCCGCGTACGGAATGTCGAAGAAGGCCGAGGTGCCGCGGACCGCGCCCTGGGCCGTGCTGACGACGGTCATCCGAACGGCGCCCAATCCTTGATGGCGAACCGGTCCGCGTCCCGGGTGACCTCGAGGGCGCCACCGCCGGGGAAGTGGGCCGGTACGACGATCGCGTTGTGGTCGGCGGCCCAGCCCAGCAGCCGGCGGCGGGTGGCGACGGCCATGGCCGGGTCCTCGCAGAAGCAGCTGTTGGCCTCCGGCTCGAGCACCTGTACGGGGCTGTGCATCAGGTCGCCGACGAACAGTGCCCGGTCGGTGCCCGAGGTGAGCGTCAGGACGCTGGAACCGGGCGTGTGCCCCGGCGCCGCCGTCAGGACGAGGTTCTCGTCGAGGCGATGAGTGTCCTCCCAGAGCAGCGTCTGCCCGGCCCGGTGCACGGGTACGACGCTGTCCTCGAAGACGTTCTGGTTGCCCCGGCCGAACACGGTCGGGTTGTTGTTCTCCGGGTTCCAGAAGTCGAAGTCGGCCTTCGGCATCACGTACGTGGCGTTCGGGAAGGTCGGGACCCAGGTGCGGCCGTCCAGCCGGGTGTTCCAGCCGACGTGGTCGATGTGCAGGTGCGTGTTGACGACGACGTCGACCTCCTCCGGCCGTACGCCCGCCCGGGCCAGGTTGTCCAGGAAGGTGGTGTCGTGGTGGGCCCAGACCTGCGCGTACGGGCGCTCCTTGTGGTTGCCGACGCCGGTGTCGACGAGGATCGTCCGGCCGGCGCTGCGGAGCACCCACGTCTGGATCGCCGAGTTGACGATCCCGGTGGCCGGGTCGAGGAACGTCGGCTGCAGCCAGCCCGCGTTGTCGGCCCAGACCTGCTCGGGGTTGCCGGTGAAGAAGACGTCGGGCGTCATCTCGACCGAGCCGTAGTACTCCCAGACCCGGGTGACGGTGACGTCGCCCAGCTGGATCGTGTGCACACCTGTCATGCCGACGATCCTGGGATCTCCGGCACGCGCCAACCAGCCCCGGTCCTGCCTACCCCTGACAGGTACAGGCAGCGGCGGCGGCGCCCGCGCATACTTGCCGGATGGAGGCCAGATCGCCGCTCGGCGAGTTTCTGCAGGCCAGGCGTGCCCGGCTCAGCCCCGACGACGTCGGGCTGCCGCGCTACGGCGACCGCCGGCGGGTGCCCGGCCTGCGCCGCGAGGAGCTCGCCCTGCTCGCCGGGGTCAGCGCGGGCTACTACACCCGCCTCGAACAGGGCCAGTCGCTCCACGCCTCGGCCGAGGTCCTCGACGCGATAGCGGGCGCCCTGCAGCTGAGCGCCGCCGAACGCGAACACCTGCACGTGCTGTCGGCCACCGTGCCCCACCGGGTACGCCCGTCCACCCCTCCCGACGAGCGGGCCGACGAGGGCCTGCGTACGCTGCTGGCCGCGATGAACGACGTGCCCGCCCTCGTCGTGGGCCGCCGCAACGACGTCCTCGCCTGGAACCTCGCCGGCCACGCCCTGCTCGCCGGCCACCTCGACTTCGCCGCGCCGGACGCCCCCGGGACCCGGCCGAACATGTCCCGGCTGGTCTTCCTCGACGCGCACATCCGCGGCCTCTACCGCAACTGGGACACCAAGGCCCGGGCCGTGGTCGGCAACCTGCGCGTCATGACCGCCCGCAACCCGGGCGACGCGGGCCTGGCGACGCTCGTCGGCGAGCTGGCCATCGAGAGCGCCGAGTTCGCCACCATGTGGGCCGAGCACACCGTCCGGCCCTGCGGCCGCGACGTCTACGACCTGACCCACCCGCTCGTCGGCGACCTCACGGTGACCCAGCAGACGCTCAGCGTTCCCCAGGTCCCGCACCAGTCCCTGATCACCGTCACCGCCGACCCGGGCTCGCCGTCCGCCGCCGCGCTCACGATGCTGCATCAGCTCTGCGGCCACCGCCGCTGAAGTTTTCCGCGGTCGGGGTAAATGGATCGGGCCGCTGGTGCGTAAGCCAGGTGTGGAACGAGATCGGAAGGACTTCGCGGACTTCTACGAGCGCTCGCGTGACGACTGCCTGCGGGCGGTCCTGGCCGCGACGGGCGACCGTGGGCTGGCGGAAGACCTGGTCGCGGAGGCGTTCGCGCGGGCCTGGGCGTCCTGGCAGAAGGTGAGCCGGCATCCGGCCCCCGTGGCGTGGGTGGTGCGCACCGCCCTGAACGTCCGGGTGTCGTGGTGGCGGCGGCGCCGTCGCGAGGTCGCCCTGGACGACCACGACCAGCCCCAGCCCGGCGGCGAACCGAGCCCCGGCGTGGAGGACGCGGTGCTGGCGGCGGTGCGGCAGTTGCCGCGGCGGCAGCGTGAGGCGTTCGTGCTGCGGGTCTGTTGTGACCTCGACACCGAAGCGGTCGCCGAGGTGCTGGGCATCTCGCCGCGTACCGTGGCGGTCCATCTTTCTCGTGCCACTGCCAGTCTGCGGGCGCAGTTCGCGCCGGCGGTGAGTTAGGAATCCCGATGATGGATGACGATGAGGTGTTGGCCGTGGTGAAGAGGGCTTTGTCCGACGTGCGGATGGACCGTCCGGTGGAGGCGATCGAGCGGCGGGGCCGCGCCCGGCGGCGCAACCGGGCGATGGTGGCCGGCGGCGCGCTGGCGGCGGTCGGGGCGCTGGCCCTGGCGGCGCCGATGGCGTTCGGCGACTCGGCGCCGGGCCCGTCCGGCACCGCGACGCAGGCCGCCGGCAACCCGGAGCCGGTGGCGTTCAAGCTCGTGAACCAGACGGACGGTTCGGTGAAGCTCACCCTCGACTACCGGAAGCTGCTGAACCCGGCGGCGCTCGAGAAGGCGCTGGACGGTGCGGGCATCGCGGCGGTGGTGAAGGACGGCGTCTACTGCAGCCCCCGCAAGGAGCAGCTGCCGGAGGCCAAGCAGGTGTTCGGGACCGAGCGCGCGGTCACGAAGGACGGGTCGCAGATCGATCTGGTGATCCGGCCGGCGAAGATGCCGGCGGGCAGCGTCGCGTACTTCAGCGTCTTCCCGACGGACAAGGGCGAGGGCAACACCAAGTTCGCCAAGTTCCTCGTGCCCAAGGGCGCGGCGATGGACTGCCGCACGATCGGCTGACCGGCGGGCCCGGAGGCCGGCAGCGGCCTCCGGGCCGATCAGCGCAGCGTGATGACGTTGCCGGTGATCAGCCCGGACGCCTCCGACGCCAGGTACGCGATCACGTCGGCGACCTCGTCCGGCGTGGCCACGTGCACGAGCGACGCGCTTCCCGCGACGAACGACCGCACCGAGTCGGTCACCCATCCGGTGTCCGTCACCGGCGGATGGACCACGTTCGCCGTGATGCCCAGCGGTGCCAGCTCCACCGCGGCGGACATCGTGTAGTTGGTCTGGGCCGCCTTCGCCGCCCCGTACGAGACCTCCTCCGGGAAGCCCAGCTCGGCGCCCGAGGTGAGCCCGACGATCCGGCCCCAGGTCGCGCCGCGGGCGGTGTGGCGCCGGGCGAGCTCGGCGATGAGCAGGGCCGGGGCCAGGGCGTCCACGGCGAACTGCCGGTGCCAGGTGGCTGCCGTGACCGGCTGCATCGTCCGGCCGTGCTTGTCGGTCGGGTACGGGCTGAAGGTGTCCTGCACCCACCCGGTGGCGTTGTTGATCAGGATGTCGACCGGCCCGAACGCCTGCTCGGCCAGGTCGAAGAGCCGCCGGGGCGCCTCCGGGTCGGTGAGATCCTCCGCGCTCGCGACCGCCTCCCCGCCGGCGGCCCGGATCGCCTCCACCACCCGGTCCGCGGACCCGGCCCGGTTCTCCCGGTACGCGTCCGGCACCGCGGGGTCCACCGGATCGTCGATCTGCCAGTACGCGCACACCACGGCCGAGCCCGCCGCCGCCAGCGCCCTCGCGGTGGCGGCGCCGATCCCGTGGTTCGCGCCGGTCACGAGGGCGACATGCCGGTCCCGTCCGCGCGTCATCCGGGCAGTCTGCCGGAGCGCGGTCGTTCGCGCAGCCCGGCGGGCGCGGTCATTCGGAAACCCCAGCGGCCTGCGCTCGGTCCGTCGTTCGCGCTTGGTCCGTCGTCCGGGGCGGGTCCGCCGTCCGCGCTTGGTCCGTCGTCCGGGGCGGGTCCGGGAGGTCCGCCGCCCGCCGGGTGAGGATCATGCCGGCGCCGGCCAGCCCCGCCGCCGCGCCGGTGACGATGATGAGAATGCGACCGGCGAGGTCTCCGCGCGCCTGGAACGCCGCGGCGGAGATCATCGCGATTCCCAGGGCGATGCCGCCGATGCCGCCCGAAACGGCCCGGCGGGAACCGCGGACGAAACGGCTGAGCAGAAGAAACAACGCGCATACGGTCAGCGCCAGCACGGTTGTCGCCGTGCCGATCAGCGCGGGCGACGGCTCGAACAGCCCGGCCGCCGCGCCGCAGAGGTAGATGATCGCGGCGGCTATCAGGTTGGCGATCACATTGTCCTCGATCCGTCAGAGGTTTTTGCTCCCTGTCTGACCGTTTCGGCTTGACCGTTTTGTCCACTCACGGTGGGTGCGGGATCGCCACGTGTCGCTG
>NZ_PVZG01000055.1 GCF_003002065.1 Pseudosporangium ferrugineum | reverse complement strand
TCGCTTCCGAAATCAACGACCGACCCCGTAAGATCCACAATTGGAAGAAGCCCTCCGAGATATTCGCCGAACTCGTAGAGGCAAATGCTTCGACTTCCTGAATTCGCCGGGTGGTGAGCCTGCAGTCGTCAGTCGAGCAGGCCGCGGATGTCGGCGGCGGTGAGTTCGGCGGTGGCGAATTCTCCGCCGTCGAGGACGCTGCTGAACAGCTCGGCTTTTCGGGTTTGTAGTGCCATGACTTTTTCTTCGATGGTGTCTGTGGCGACGAGGCGGTAGACCATGACGTTGCGGGTCTGGCCGATGCGGTGGGTACGGTCAACTGCTTGGGCCTCGGTCGCTGGGTTCCACCAGGGGTCGAGCAGGATGCAGTAGTCGGCCTCGGTCAGGTTCAGGCCGAAGCCTCCGGATTTGAGGCTGACCAGGAAGGCCGGCGAGGTTCCGTTCTTGAAGTCGGCGATGACCTTTGCCCGCTGCCGGGTTTTGCCGTCGAGGTAGCAGCAGGCGATGCCGGCGTCCTCGAGTCGTTGCCGGGCGGTGGTCAGGAAGCGGGTGAACTGGCTGAAGATGAGAACCCGGTGTCCTTCGGCGGCGAGGCCGGTGACCTGCTCGCAGAGCGCGTCGAGTTTCGTCGACGCGATGGTGTGGTGTTTCGGGTCGACCAGGGTCAGGTCGAGGCTGGCCTGTCGGAGCAGGGTCAGTGAGCGGAAGATCTCGAACCGGTTCTTCTGCAGGTCGCCGAGCAGGCCGAGGACCTTCTGCCGTTCCCGCTGCAGGTATTTCTGGTACATCCGGCGGTGCTTGGGGTTCAGGTCCAGCTCGATGACCTGTTCCTGCTTGGCGGGCAGTTCGGTGACCACGTCGGCCTTGCGGCGGCGCAGCATGAGCGGGCGGATCCGCCGGCGCAGTTGCGCGAGTCGCTGCTCGTCGTGGTCCTTCTCGATCGGCCGGCGGTAGTACTCACTGAACCGGTCGAGCCGCGGCAGTAGGCCGGGCGCGGTGATGGACAACAGCGCCCATAGTTCGGCCAGGTTGTTCTCCATCGGGGTACCGGTGATCGCGAGCTTGAAGGCGGCCGGGAGCTGTTTCGCGCACCGGTAAGTCTGCGATTGGGCGTTCTTGACGAACTGCGCCTCGTCCAAGATCAGCCCGGTCCAGGGCAGCGCGGCGTAGTCGTCGTACTCGAGCCGGAACAGGGTGTACGAGGTGACCACGATGTGCGATCCGGTGACCGTTTGGTGCAGTGTTCCGGCCCGGCGTGCGCCGGTCTGGACGATGGGGGTGACGGTGAGGTTCGGGGCGAAGCGTGCCGCCTCGTGTGCCCAGTTGCTGACGACGCTGGCCGGGGCTACCACCAGGAACGGTGCCCGGCCGGGCGCTTGTTCGACAGCGTGGCAGATCAGGGCCAGTGCCTGGAGCGTCTTGCCCAGTCCCATGTCGTCGGCCAGCACCCCGCCGAGACCGTGGCGGTGCAGGGTGGCGAGCCACTGGAAGCCCTCTCGTTGATACGGGCGAAGAGTGGCGTCCAGCCCTGCCGGTGGCGGGACGGCGGGACCGGTCGTCGCGTCGCTCAGCGCGCGAACGGACTCCTGCCAGGCTGCGGCTTGTCCGGTGACTTCACCCAGCTCGGACAGCTCCTGCCAGAGCCCGGCCTGGAAACGGCCGACCCGGACAACGCCGGTAGGGGCGTCCTGCAAGTCGCGGGCCTCCATGATCAGCGCGCGTAGTTGCTGGAACTCGGGTTGCTCGAGCCGGAAGTAGCGGCCGCTGGGCAGGATCATGAACTCCTGCTCGGCCGCCAGAGCGACGAACAGTCCTTCGAAACCGACGTCCTCACCACCGACGCTGATCCGCACGGACAGGTCGAACCAGTCCTGTGCTCCGGCGTCGCCCTTGCCCGTGCTCGTGAACGAGACGACCGGGGACTCTGGCTCCTCGATGTACTCCGGCAGGTCGGCATCCGCCTTGACGACCACCTCGACGCCGTCCAGCTCGGCGAGTGGGGGAAAGACGTCGCGGACGAGCCGCAGCATGACGTCACCGGCGACGGCGGTGTGCTCCCGCAGCCGCCGTCCGCCCTGGACCGGCTCGGTCAGCCCGTACGCCGGTTCCGACACCAGATCAGTGACGCGTTGCAGCGTCGCGGCCCGGTCGGGATTGCGGTCACCGTCGGCGTGCAGCGGCTCCGCGTGCATGTCTGTTCCGACCTGGGAGATCCATTCCCAGGTCAGTGACATCCGGTGTTCCGGCAGGGTTTGCGCGGACAAGGTCAGCGTCGCCTGGCCGAGGTCGGGAAGGTCCACCGACGTATCAACCGGTACTACCTCCGCCCGGCGGGCAAGCCCCGGATAGTACTGCCGCAGGAAACGGGGCTCGTCGGCGGCGGGAACGACGATCGCCGGGGCGGTCAGCGCATCCATGACCTGCGCGCTCAGCGGCCGTGCCAGCGGGGCGAGCCTGAGCGTGCCCGGATCACTGGCGGATCCCGGCCCTGTCGTACCCCACCAGGCGACACCGTGAGCTGGGCGTCCGACCAGCAGCGACCGCTCGGGATCGATCTCCTGGGTACCGTCGAGCAGCCCTGGACGTAACCGCAAGCCGGCGGCGATCCGATCGGCGCGGACCGAGTACCGCACCGGCCGTGCCGATACCTGAGCCCGTGACGCGGCTCGGCCTCTCTGCACCAGCGGCAGCCCGGCCTCCTGCGCCTCAGCCAGGACATCCCACACCCGCCGGCTACGGAACTCGTCCAGATAGACGACCCGCTGACTCGACCCGTAATAGCGGTAACTGTACGGATCGCCTCCGTCGTCGTCCGCCAGCGCGAGCAGCTCCTCCAACAGATCCACGTGCTGCTGCGCCCGGGGTGAGCCAGGAACGTAGCCGTACCCGAGCGTGCCCCACGAAACGCCGCTACGAATCCAGCCCCTCTTGCCGGGCACCACCGGCCGGAGCCCGATCCGCCACCGGCCGTCCCCGTCGCCGTCCTCCAGGTCGAACTGTAATGCCAGGTCTGGAGAACCCGGCTCAGCGGCCGGACTGTCGGCATTCACCAAGGCGGCCAGCGCCAACTCCCACGACGGCGCCGGCTGCGGCTTGGACGCCTCCGACGTACAGGCGATCAACACCAACGCCGCCGGGTGCACACACGCTGGAGCCGCCGAACACGTGCACGTGCCGCTGACGCTCTTGAGCGCACCGTCGGCACCGACCACGACCGACGCCATCACCAGACCGGATTTCTCACCTTGCACGACAGCCCGCCCGCGGCCAGCGCTGCGGTCCCAGCTCACCTCGACCAGAGCACCGGAGGCCACCAGCGCACGAGCCTGCACGAAAGATCTAACCCCCACGGCCTCGCACACCGCCGCCTCATCAGCCGTCAGGACCAGCCGCGCCACGACAAACCTCCGCCGAATCGATGCTCGAACGCCAACGCTACCGAGCCGTACGACACCGCCGACCGCGACATCACCCAACCGAGAACACGCCGCAGCTCCCGCGCCCTTGCCGCCCCGGCCTCGCCTATCAAGGCGTGCGTCGGTCAACCGTTACGAACAGAGACGGTAGGTGAGGGCGGTGTGGCGGCGGCCAGCACCGACCGTGCGGACGGCGGCGGCCAGAGCGCGGCGGGAGCCTACGAGCACGACGAGCTTCTTCGCCCGGGTGATCGCGGTGTAGAGCAAGTTGCGTTGCAGCATCATCCACGCGCTGGTCGTGATCGGGATGACCACCGCCGGGTACTCCGAACCCTGCGAACGGTGAATCGTCATCGCATACGCGTGGGCCAGCTCGTCGAGCTCGTCGAAGTCGTAATCGACCAGCTCGTCCTCGTCGGTACGTACGGTCAGACTCTGATCGTCGGTGGACAAGGCGGTGACGACCCCGACGGTGCCGTTGAACACCCCGGTCACACCTTTGTCGTAGTTGTTACGGATCTGCGTGACCTTGTCGCCGATGCGGAACACCCGCCCACCGACCCGCCGCTCCGGCAAGCCCTCCCGCGCCGGGGTGAGCTGCTGCTGCAACAGGATGTTCAGCGCGCCCGCCCCGGCCGGACCACGGTGCATCGGGGACAGCACCTGGACATCACGGCGCGGGTCGAGACCGAACCGTTTCGCAATGCGGGTACACGCCACGTCGACGGTCAGGGCGGCCGTGGCCTCGGTGTCGTCACACGGAAACAGGAAAAAGTCGCTCATCCCCTGCAAGAGCGGGGGCCGGCCGGCGTTGATCCGGTGGGCGTTGCTGACCACCCCAGAGTCCGCGGCCTGCCGGAACACCTGAGTCAGCCGGACCCGGGGAACCGTGTCCGCAGCAAGTAGATCCCGCAGCACCTCACCGGCGCCGACCGACGGGAGTTGGTCGACGTCACCGACCAACAGCAGATGCGCCCCCGGCGGGACGGCCTTGACGAGTTTGTTAGCCAGAATCAGATCCAGCATGGACGCCTCATCCACAACCAACAGGTCCACATCCAGAGGAGTGTCCCGGTCGTAGGTGGGTTCCCCACCAGGTTGCAGCTTCAGCAGCCGGTGCACCGTCGCCGCGCTCTGGCCGGTCAACTCGGCAAGACGCTTCGCGGCCCGCCCGGTCGGCGCCACGAGCAGAATCTTCGCCTTCTTCGCGGCGGCGAGTTCGACGATCGAGCGGACCGTGAAGCTTTTCCCACAGCCAGGCCCGCCGGTGAGCACCGCCACCTTCGACATCAACGCCAACCGCACAGCCTGCTCCTGCTCCGGCGCCAGATCAGTGCCCGTGCGCGCCTTCAACCAAGTCAGTGCCTTGTCCCAATCGACCCCGGAGAACTGCGCCATCCGGTCCCCACGGTCACCGAGCAACCGCAACACCGAACCAGCCAGGGACTGCTCCGCCCGGTGAAACGGCACCAGATAGACCGCCGGAACCGGCCCATCCACGCCGGGCAAAATCTCCCGCACCACGCCGTCCTCAGCGACCAGGTCATCAAGGCAACGAATCGCCAACTCGGCCGGCACGTCAAGGATCTTCACCGCGTCCGCAACCAGCTGCGGTGCGGGCAGATAGCAGTGGCCGTTGTCCGCAGCCTGCGACAACGTGTACTGCAACCCGGCCATGACCCGCTGCGGGCTGTCATGCGGGATCCCCACGGCCTGCGCGATCGTGTCAGCGGTCTTGAACCCGATCCCCCACACATCAGCGGCCAGCCGGTACGGCTCATTCTTCACCACGCTGATCGAGGCATCACCATACTTCTTGTAGATCCGCACCGCGATCGACGTCGAAACCCCGACGCCCTGCAGGAACACCATCACTTCCTTGATGGCCTTCTGCTCCGCCCACGCCGCGGTGATCTTCGCCGTGCGTTTCGGACCCAAACCCGGCACCTCAACCAGCCGGTCCGGCTCCTCCTCGATGATCCGCAGAGTGTCCAAGCCGAAATGCTCGACAATCCGCTCGGCGAACACCGGCCCGATACCCTTGATCAGCCCGGAACCCAGGTAGCGGCGGATACCCTGGATCGTCGCCGGGAGCACGGTGGTGTACGAGACGACCTCGAACTGCCGCCCGTACTGCGGATGCGACGACCACCAACCCTGCAGCCGCAGACTCTCCCCGGGCTGCGCCCCCAACAACGCGCCCACCACAGTCAAAAGATCCGAACCTCGGCCGGTCGCGACCCGGGCGATCGTGTACCCCGTCTCCTCGTTGACGTACGTCAACCGTTCCAACACAGCTTCAAGAACATGCGGAGACGGACGAGACGAGACAGCCGCAGACACGTGCACCATTGTGCCGTCAACTGCACCTTACCACCAAAACTGGGCGCGAGGCCCACCGGGTAAGAGCAGGTGGATCAGTCGACAGAGCTGTCGATCTCAGCGGGGGCATGCTCGTCAGTCCCTCGCGCTCGACCACTGCTTAACGATGACAAGAGTCGACAACCTACGCTGCTCGACCACCGCGCTTCCCGGCTTGTCATCGGTTGTCAGGAGTAGCCATTGAACTGCGATAACGCTAGATCAGCCTGGTCATTGCTCGTCACCGGTCGTCGTCTGCTGGCAGGGTTTTTCGGGGGGTAAACGGGGGGGCCGAGATCAACTCAGCCCGTCGCCGAAGTTGGCGTCTCACTCGCCCCGCGCGGAAAGTTCGCGGTGGAGAAGAACGAGCCCGCGGGCCGGGTGCTGCCCTTGGGCGCGCTGGGCAGAGCGGTCACGGCGCCCTCGCCCGCGGACTTCACCTTCTCGTCGGTCACCTAGTTCGTCACCGGCGACGGCGTCACCGCCCTGCTCCCGGGTGAGCTGCTGAAGGCGCAGATCGTCGGCGACTCGCTGCCGGAGGCGTTCGCGATCCGGCCCAAGCTGTCGGCCTGTATGGGCGCAGCACGACGAGACTCCTACCTGCGGTAGTTGTGCGCAACCGATGTCGTTCGTCGTGCAGCCTGAGGAAGGTCGCGATCATCGGACCTCTATGAACTTCGGGGGTGGTGGTTGCGGCTATGGTTTCCGTTGCCGTGCATGCGCGACCGCCGCGTTCCTTTGGCAACGCTAATGGAGCGTTCACTCGTGAGCCTGCGACAGACGAACCTCCGCGCCTTCGACGCGGCAAATCCGCGCGTTTGGCTATCGCTGGCCGGGACAGATGCCACGGGTCCGGGATTGGTTGTTTCCCGATCGGTTGCACGCGGCGAAAGTGATCGAGTGGAGCAATGCTCGAAACCTGTGGATGAGCGTCGGGAGGCGTACCCCAGGGCCGTTGCGTAGTCGGTTGAGGACTATGTGAGCTGGGGTTTTGGACGGTCTGGCCCTGAAGCTGGGTCCATGTAGGACGAGTGCGGCCCGTTCGTGATCATGGTGTTTGCGAAGACAACCGTGATCGAGAACAGGACCGCACCCGCTGATGTCATCATCACTGACCGAGATTGTGCTGCCGCAGCGACCCCCGAACATGCCGCCCTCGGCCGTGGTCACCGATGGTGACCGGCTGAGCCTGTTCGTCGCGTTGGAGGCGGTGCGGGACCCGCGGGATCCGCGGGGCCGGCGGTACCCGCTGGTGAGCGTCCTGGCGGCAGCGGTGTGCGCGGTGATAGCCGGGGCGTGCACGTTCGCCGCGGTCACGGATTGGGTGCGTTTCCAGGATCGTGCGGTGTGGCAGCGGCTCGGGTTCACCGGCCGGGTGCCCGCCGCGACGACGGTGTGGCGGCTGCTGATCCGTATCGACGCCGAGGTGTTGTCGCAGGTCCTGGCTCGCTGGTTGCGGGGCCGGGCGGCGCCGGTCCGGGCCGCTGGCCACTGGTGGCGCCTCGTCATCGCCGTCGACGGGAAGGTCGAGCGGGGTGCCCGGCTGGCTGACGGCAGGCAGGTCCATCTGCTCTGCGCTTACGACACCAGCACCGGCATCGTGCTCGCCCAGGTCCAGATCGCGGCGAAATCGAATGAGATCCCCGCGTTCACGCCCCTGATGACACGGGTCAAAGCTGTGCTGGGCTCACTGGCCGGCGTCCTGGTCGTGGCCGACGCGTTGCATGCCCAGGTCGGGCACGCCGACCTGCTCGCCGAGCACGGCGCGCATCTGATGGTCACGACCAAGGCCAACCAGTGCGCCACGAGGCGCTCTGACACATCCCCGTTTCAGGCGGGACAGACTCGAAGGGAGGTCTGCTGGGTCTGATGGCTTACCTGGATCCGAAA
>NZ_PVZG01000054.1 GCF_003002065.1 Pseudosporangium ferrugineum | reverse complement strand
CCGCGTTCGGCGAGGTAGGTGACGTGCTCACGCTGGCAGTGCAGCGCGTCGGCGGTGATCACCGTGTCGCGCAGGTCGCCGATCTGGTCGAGCAGAGGCTGGAACCGGGTGATTTCGTTGGTCTTGCCGTCCACGTCGGTGTCGGCCAGGACCACACCGCTGGCCTGGTCGCAGGCGGCCATCACGTGCCGGGCGGCTGTGTCGGTGGTGCGGGATCCGCGCAGCGACTTGCCGTCGACTGCGATCGCCCGCCTGCCTGTCGTAGCGCCGGGCGTGGCTCGCCCGGCGAGCCATTCGCCGATCGCCGCGGTCAGCAGCTGCGGGTCCAGGGCCTGTAACAGCCGGCGGATCATCGCTTCGGACGGTCGCCGGTCCGGGGTGATGCCCAGGGCCAGGACGGTCGTGTCCGGAGCATCGGCGACCCATTCAGCGATCGCGGTATACGAGCGGTAGCCGGCCACGACGGCGCAGACTGCGGAGCTCACCACGACCGGTAGTCGATGTCGGACACCTCGCCGGGCTCGCGGATCAGGCAGACCGGCGAGTGCTGCGGGCAGCCCACCAGCGGTTTCAGACACAGTCAGAGCCGGTGCACTGGACAGAGAAGAGATCAGCGATGATGACAGTGCGGGCATGACTCACTTCGGATAGATCATCGTGGCGTAGAGAACCTTGATGATCTTCTGAACCGGTCATGCCCGTCTTGTTGCCACCAACAGCCGCGCTTCTACTCCGAACTACTCAAGCCGGACACCATCACGACTTTGCCGGGGCCCTGGGGTGTTCACCCAACCAAACGGCCGGCCGATCGATCCCCGAGCCGATCACGAGGCGTGGAAGAAGCTCCTACGCGACGCTGGTGTACGCGATGCCCGGCTGCATGACGCGCGGCATACCGCCGCGACCATGCTCTTGGTGCTCGGCGTTCCCACGCGCGCTGTCATGGAGGTTATGGGCTGGTCTCAGATGGCGATGACGACTCGGTACCAGCACCTGGCGCCCGAGTTGGTCGGTGGCATCGCCGAGCAGGTCGCCGGACTCCTCTGGCGGGCCCAGTGATGGCTGGCCGGAACACCTCAACCAGGTGAGTGGGAAAGGCGGGACGAGTCGGCCTCAGCCTCACCTCGGCTTCTCGTTACGATCTATGCTCCTCAGCCATGGCCACCGCCCTCGCGATCATCGCCGTCGCCATCAGCATCGCCGCTTTGTCGGTGTCTATATGGACCGCCCTTATCAACCGACGTAACGCAGTTGCGGCAGAGGACTCTGCCGTATCCGCGAGGCTCGCCGCCGAAGCCGCCAAAGAGTCGGCACGACATTCTGAGAAGTCATCGGAGTCGGCTGCGGTTGTCGCGCATGCCGAGACACAACGCGACCATCGAGCATTGCGCCCCGAGCCGCCCCTTCAGGAAAGCATGCTGCGAAGAAAGCACAATAGCCGCACCCACGTCTCCGGTCGCTTCCTCGTATTCACGCCACAGCGCACCTTCCGAGTGGCCGGTGATGCTTTGATCGGCGAGTCCCGCCGACCTCTGTCGCTAGGGCCGGTCATTGAGGGAGGAAGGGAGGTGGAAGTCTACTTGGATGAGGGCGCCCGCGGACCGCAAGTCGAGGCAGTCAACCTACGATTCTGGCCGGCACTTGCTGGAGATCCTGGCGAAGAATGGGCTTGCCAATGCGGTCGCAATACCGATCCATCCGGGTCTCCACATTGGGAGTGGGCGATCACCATCCCGCCGCAGCGGAAGCCATCGGCCGTGTTTTGATAGACCTTGGCTGCGGCTGGAACACTCCATGCGCACCGAATTGCTCGATCATCCGCGCCGCTTCACGAGTGCGTATAACTAACCGAAGATTCGTAACTAACAGCGACGACACTCGCGTCCAGCCATATCGCCTCACATAAAGAGCAGGTGGTCACATTGCATGTCAGCTTTGACTGAGGGCGAGCATCAAGGTCACCAGACGTCGACGCGATGGCGCGTTAATGCGCCTTTCGCTATCAGCAGGTGCCGAAGTTTGAACGCGATGGCAGTCGCAATGCACACATGGCAGACCCCGTGCGCCGCTCAAGAAGTCCTCAACGCTTCTTCCAGTCCAAGCACGAAGTCCGCCAGCTCACTGGCGACTTCGGAACGTCGGATATGCACGGACAGCGCTCTTGCAGAGACGGCCTTCTTTCCAGACGTCTGCAGCTTTGCGTTCAAACCGTGCAGCAGGTCCTTAGCCCGCGCCATTTCCAACTTCATGCCATGCCCTGTCCATTCTTGCTCGAACTCCTGGATCAGCGCCTGATTGACGGTTACCTCACTCAGCTTAGCGTCGCCGATTTCACGGCGCCGCTGCGCCAAGAAGTTCGACTGCACTTCAATCCTAAGGTCTTCTGCAACGTCATCCAGCATCCCTTCGACCTCTTCGAACGGCACATCTACCATTCGCGCGATCGCCGAAGGCACTATCAGGTAGCTTTCGAGTTCCTTGCGGCGCCAAACGTGGCACTCGACGCCGATATCGGCGAGCGCTTTCTCGACATCGAAAATGGCTTCACTCCCCCTGTAGTCGCGATCCAGGAGAACGGCCACCTTAACGGCATTTCCTAGCAGCTCTTTTGCCATCCAAGAGAATGGCTTCACGTTGGCCCAGTTCGAGAATCCTTCGAGCGGGATGACAGTAACGCCTCGCTCTCGGGCGAGCAGCCCAGCTCCTGATGTCCTAGCAAGGTTCTTCAAAAGTTTCATATCTTTGCCCTCTACGAAGAGGGCGAGCTTGCTACGGAGTGCGCGCGCAACACCGAGGTTGAACCCGCTTCCGAGATGAACGTTGACCTGGTCGAGAAACTTTTCATCGCGAACGCGCCGAGCGGTTCGACGCGTTCGATCCACCCAGACAACAGTCTCTCGCGATGCTTCCGTTAGCATCTCAGGTGCATGGGTGGCGACGATTGTTTGAGGCGTCGAATCCTCTAGGAGGTTGATCAGCCGCCGCTGCAGATCAGGATGCAGATAGACATCTGGCTCGTCCAGCACTAGAACGTCCGCATCCCTATGCCGGTACAACTGATACAGGATCTGAAGCCAGATCTGCATGCCATCGCCGGCCCAGTACAGCTCCTTCTCTCGTCTCCCGCCAGCCTCCACATAGAAAAAGTCGAGTTCAGGCGGGAACGTGTCGGAGTCTAGAGCTAGCCTAAGTGAAGCGACTTCCGGCGTGTTTTCCAAGGCAAAAGATATGAACTCGTCATAATCGTCGCGACCAAGTCCGTGTAGTTGATTTCGGAAGTGACGACTAGCCAACCTCGAACTCTGATTCTCGGCAACGTACTGTCTCCGAAGAATCTCCTCACGGTGCTCGATCGGAGTAAGAACCGGGATCACTCCGACGCCTGACACTGCTTCACGCACGTACTTGGTTGTTCGCGCCTGCAGTCCCGGCATACGGTCGACATAGAAGAATCCCTGTTCAGCATCACGCGGCCACACAGCATGCAGCTCCGCCGAGCTCTTGAACTTCAACACGAGCCGAGCAGTGTCCTCAGAAAACTCGTGCTTGATGTTCTCGAATACGAATCCCGAAAGTTCGCGGATCGGTAGATCATTCACGCGGAAGCCGATGACGTCCCTTTCTTGATCTTGAAAGGCTGCAGTAGGGTTCCGGCGACTGGCGTGGGCAACCATGGACGAAGCCAGGCGAAGGGCTGAAATGATCGTAGACTTCCCGGCGTTGTTCGGTCCGATAAGGACGTTCTTTCGCCCGAAGCGGAGGGAGAAGTCTGCGAAGCCCTTGAAGTTGGTCAGCCTCAGCTCGTCTAGCACCTGATGATGCTAGACGAGCCGGGCAGGAAACGGTATCCAATTCATCAGCACGCCCGGATTTCTACATGTATAGCGTTGGTCAAGGACGTCGTGGTTACCGTCCACCACCCCAGCGGAGCGGAATCCGCATGACTCTCACTTGACCTTCGGGCCCGCCGACCGTTCAGCTTGACTCCGAACCTCGTCGCCTGGCCGCACCAACACGTTCGGCCGCACCAGCAACGCGCGTGGAGAGGGCAATGAGACCGGAACTGAGACCGGAACCAGCCGGTCGACGGCCGGATGTCCTTCCGCCGCTGGTCAATGGGTGGGCGCGGTAGGTTTCGAACCTACGACCCCTCGCTTGTAAGGCGAGTGCTCTCCCGCTGAGCTACGCGCCCGGTTCCGTGGATACCGGAGTGGTCATCCTACCTGAGGGCTTCCGCGATCTTCTTTCGCCAGGTGTGCTGGTCGCGGCGTTCGCCGGGGAGGTTCATCTCGGCGAAGCGTACGGTGCCGGCGGGGTCGAGGAGGAAGGTGCCTCGGTTGGCGTAGCCGCGGTCCTCGTTGAAGACGTCGTAGGACCGGGCTACGGCTCCGTGGGGCCAGAAGTCCGACAGGAGGGGGAAGTCGTAGCCTTCGCGGTCCGCCCAGACCTTGTGGCTGTAGACCGAGTCGACGCTGAGGGTGAGGACCTGGAGGTGCTCGTTGGCGTACGCGGGGAGGTTGGTCTTGATCTCGTGGAGTTCGCCCTGGCAGGTGCCGGAGAAGGCGAGGGGGTAGAAGACCAGCAGGACCGCCTTGCGGCCGCGGAAGGCGGTCAGGGTGATGTCCTGGTTGTTCTGGTCCTTGAGGGTGAAGTCCGGGGCCTGGGCGCCCACGTCGATCGGCATCCGGCCAGCTTAAGCCGCCGCGCGGCGTCGGGACCGCGCGGCGTCGGCCGCGCGGGGTGCGCGGTGCCGGTTCTCCGCTACTTCTTCTTCGCCGCCCCGCGGGGGGAGACCAGGCGGGCTGCCGTCCAGTCCTTGCCGGCGTTGACCGTGGAGGTCTGCTGGAGGCCTGCCGTCGGCGCGCTCTCGCTGACCTCGCTCGGCTCGACGTGCCCGTCGCGGCCGGCCTTGGGGGTCAGGAGCCAGACCACGCCGCTGTCGGCGAGGGGGCCCAGTGCGTCCGTGAGGAGTTCGAACAGGTCACCGTCGCCGTCGCGATACCAGAGCAGTACCGCGTCGACCACCTCGTCGGTGTCCTCGTCGACCAAATCGCCCACGCGTTCGGTCAGGGCGTCACGGAGATCCTCGTCGACGTCGTCGTCGTAGCCCATCTCCATGACCACCATGGTCGGCTCGAAGCCGAACCGGTCCGCCAGGCTGCGTACGCCGTCGGCCTGACCAGCGGTCGCGCTCACTGTCGAATTCCTCCTTGCTGTTGTCGGCGCCGCTGTCGACGGCGTTTCCGTGGGGGTAGTCCACACACTCGGGGGCTTGCGCGCAAGTGGCGCACCGAGTGTGTGGCAATTTACCGCGCCAGCAGGGCGTGGGCACCCTGTGTGATGGCATCTTCCCCGATCAGGACCTGCTGCGCTGCCGGACCGAGCGGAACCGGCGAGTCGGCTGACGCTATCCGGCGGGCCGCGCCCACGAAACCGCCGTCCACCAGGGCCGCGAGGATGCCCTCGCCGACGCCGCCGGAGCGCCGGGTCTCGTCGACGATCAGGACGCGGCCGGTCGCCGAGGCCTCCCGGACGAGGTCGGCCACCGGCAGGGGGCTCAGCCAGCGCAGGTCGACGACGCGGGAGCCGTACCCGTCGGCGGCGAGCTGGGCGGCGACCCGCAGCGACATCCGTACGCCGTTGCCGAACGTCAGGATGGTGAGGTCCTCGGCGGAGCCGAACGGGTAGGTGCGGGCGCGGCCGATCGGGACGTGCGCGGCGGCCCACTCCCCCGGCGGCGCGTACGGCGCCAGCCACTCGTTGTCGCCCTGCTGGAACAGGTCGCGGGTGTGGTAGAGCGCGATCGGCTCGAGGAACACGCTGACGGTGCCGTCGACCGCGGCGGCGGCCAGGCAGGAGCGCAGCATCGGCGCGGCGTCGGCCGGGCGGGCGGGCACGGCCAGGACCAGCCCGGGTACGTCGCGCAGCACGGCGACCGAGTTGTCGTTGTGGAAGTGGCCGCCGAAATTCTGCTGGTAGGCGAGGCCGGCGACGCGGACGACCATGGGGTTGCGGAACGCGCCCTGCGAGAAGAAGGACATCGTGGCCGCCTCGCCGCGGAGCTGGTCCTCGGCGTTGTGCAGGTACGCGAGGTACTGGATCTCCGGGATGGGCAGCAGCCCGGTCAGCCCGGTGCCGAGCCCGAGGCCGAGGATGGACGTCTCGTCGAGCAGGGTGTCGAAGACCCGGTCCGCGCCGAAGCGGTCGCGCAGGTTCTTCGTGACGCCGTAGACGCCGCCCTTGGCCGCCACGTCCTCCCCGTACACGATCGCGCCGGGGTTGCTGAGCAGGCCGTCGGTGAGCGTGGCGTTGATCGTCTGGGCGAGGGTCAGCGGTCCGCCGTGCTCGGGCAGCTTGCCGCCGAACGCCTGGGTGCGCGCCGCGGATCCGGCGCCGCTCGCCCGGGTCGCCGCGTCGGTCACGTGCCGGGAGGCGCGCAGCGGGCGGCGGGGGGCGAGCGGGGCGACGATCTCCGCGGGGGTGGTCAGCTTGGGCTCCCCGAGGACCTCCTCGGCCACCTTGCGGACCTGCCAGCCCAGTTCGTCGTACCGGGTGATCAGGTCGTCGGGGGTGGCGAACCCGCCCTCGACGAGCAGCCGGGCGGTCCCGATCAGCGGGTCCCGGTCCAGGTCGCGGGCGACGTCCTCGGCCTTGCGGTACGCCACCTCGACGTCCGCGCCGGCGTGCCCCATGAGCCGGACCAGGTCCAGGTGCAGCACGGCCGGCCGGCGTTCCGCCCGCACCCAGTCGGCGGCCTCCCGCGCGGTGTCGTACGCGCTCGCCAGGTCGCAGCCGTCCGCGGCGAAGTAGCGCAGGCCGGGCCGGGCGCGCAACGTGTCGGCGACCCAGCCCCGCGGCGACGGGACGCTGATGCCCAGCCCGTTGTCCTCGCAGATCAGCAGCAGCGGCAGCCGCCGGCCGAGGTGGTCGTACCAGCCGAGGGTGTTCAGCGCCGCGGTGGCGGTGGCGTGGTTGACCGACGCGTCGCCGAAGGACGCGACCGCGATGGCGTCCGCGGGCCAGCGGCTCTCCACGCCGCGCAGGGCGGGGGCCTGGGCTATCCCGTACGCGATCCCCACCGCCCGGGGCAGGTGCGAGGCGATCGTCGACGTGGCCGGGATGATCCGCAGGTCGGCCCGGCCGAAGACCTTGTGCCGGCCGCCCGCGACGGGTTCGGCGGCCGAGGCGACCACCCCCCGCAGCACGTCCCGGGCGGCCTCGACCAGCGGGTCGGTGTCCTCGTCGGGCGCCGGGCCGGCCTGCACGGCGCGGACACAGTAGAACGCGCCGGAACGGTAGTGCAGCAGGGCCGGATCGTCCGGGCGCAGGGCGGCCGCGACCGCCGCGTTTCCCTCGTGGCCGGACGACCCGATCGTGTAGAAACCCTCGTTGAAGCTGCGCAGCCAGCGGGCGGCGAGGTCGAGGTGGCGGCTGGTCAGCTGGGCGTCGAAGAGCTCCCGGGTGCGGGCGCCGGTGAGGGCGGAGCCGGCCCGCACCGGGTCGTCGCCGGGACGGGCGGGGGCGTCCGGCGGGCGGGGCTCGCCCGGGCGCAGGGCGGCGACGGCGTCCCGGAAACGCTCGTCGAGGTTCTGCGGGGTGGTCACGCATCCCAGCATTCACGACCATGGCGAGCCCTGCCACCGCGCGGCAGCGTGCAAGACTTCCCCGTCATGGACACCACCGTGATCACCGTCCGGACCGGTAACCGGCCGGTCGTGCGCGACATCACGCGCGAGGCCGAGGCGTTCGTCCAGGGCCGCGGCGACGGGTTGCTGCACGTCTTCGTCCCGCACGCGACGGCCGGGCTGGCGATCATCGAGACCGGCGCCGGCTCCGACGACGACCTGCTCACGGCGGTGGACGACCTGCTGCCGACCGAGGACAAGTGGCGGCACCGGCACGGTTCGCGGGGGCACGGCCGGGATCATGTGCTTCCGGCCTGGATCGCCCCGTACGCGACGCTGCCGGTGCTCGACGGCCGCATCGCGCTCGGCACCTGGCAGTCCGTCTGCCTGGTCGACCCGAACGGCGACAACCCGGAACGCCAGGTGCGCTTCAGCTTCCTGGCGGGCTGAGCCGAAGTTACTGCTCAGTACGTGTGTCGAGCGTCGCGTAGCCGCACGGTA
The DNA here is from genome assembly GCF_003002065.1 of Pseudosporangium ferrugineum. GTDB lineage: Bacteria > Actinomycetota > Actinomycetes > Mycobacteriales > Micromonosporaceae > Actinoplanes > Actinoplanes ferrugineus_A. The sequence continues at coordinate 228 of NZ_PVZG01000054.1, read as the reverse complement.
GGCGTGACGCCAGCCACCGTAACGAGGCAGGATGGACCCATTAACGTGCGGTTCACACAATGGCCCGCACGGCCCGACACCGACAAGAGGAATGCCTGTGGCCACGGAACGCAAGCGCCCGGTGATCAGCGACGGCCTGCCGAGCCAGCTTCCGGACATCGACCCCGAGGAAACCAGCGAGTGGGTCGAGTCGCTCGACGGAGTCATCGACGAAGGCGGGACCAAACG
>NZ_PVZG01000053.1 GCF_003002065.1 Pseudosporangium ferrugineum | reverse complement strand
CGGTCTCATTCCGAACCCGGAAGCTAAGCCCTCCAGCGCCGATGGTACTGCACTCGGGAGGGTGTGGGAGAGTAGGACGCCGCCGGACTTAACGTGTGGGAACGCCCACCCCTGACAGGGGTGGGCGTTTCTGCGTTTCATGTGTGTTTGTTATTTGTGGCCGGCCCCGGCAAGGGCCGGCCATATTTTGTTTGGGAGCCGGGAGCTGGGAGCCGGGAGCTGGGAGCCGGGAGCAGGGCGCCAGGCGCCAGGAGCCGGGAGCCGGGAGCCGGGAGCTGAGGGCCGGGAGCCGGGAGCTGAGGGCCGGGAGCCGGGAGCTGAGGGCCGGGGAGCGAGGCTCGGCGTTGGCTGAGGGCCGGCGTGGCTGACGGGCGTTTTCCGGCTTCGGTGTGGCGGGCTTGGTCGAGCTGGGCGTTGGCGTGGCGGCACGCGGCGGGACGCTGTGGGTGGGTGGTTGGGTCGGGGCGGGGCCTGGTGGGGCGGGTTGTGTACCGGGTGGGGTTGTCGGGTAGACAGGTGTTTATGAATGTCCGGGTGCTGAGGGCCGGCGCGTTGGCTGCTGTGCTTGTCGTGGCCGGGTGTTCGATGGCCGATGATGGCGGGCGCGATCATAATCCTGCGCATCAGCCTGACTATGTCGTTCCGGGGCAGGGTGGTTCCGGGCCTGATGGTTCCGGGCCTACGCCGGTTCCTACGTGGCCCGGGTCCGGGACCGGGTTGGGGTTGCCGGGGCTTGGGCAGGCCGCTCCCAGTGAGCCCGACAATGTTGCTCGGGGCGGGGCTGGGTATTCGGGTCGGGCGTACGGGTTTCAGTTGGTGAATGGGTCGGATGTCGTGCGGGTGGGGTTGGGGGACCTCGGGGGCGCGCTGTATCAGGTGGCCACACCGGCTGAGGCGAGGCTTGTGCCCGTCGTGAAGGTGCAGGGTGGCACGGTTGTTGCCGGGCTGAAGGAAGAATCCGGGGGGTCCGGGCCCGCCATTGTCACCGTTACGTTGGCTCGGGACGTTCGCTGGCAGGTGAAGGTGGCCGGCGGGTCCAGTGATGTGGCGGTCGATCTCAGGGGTGGGTCGCTCGGCGGGGATGCCGAACTGTCCGCGGGGACCAGCAGGGCCGAGGTGTTTCTGCCGGCCGCCTCCGGTACGCAGAAGGTGGTGTTGGGCGGCGGCGCCAGTCGGCTGCTGGTTCACCTTGGGGGGACGGCGCCGGTGCGGGTGGCCGCTCGGGACGGGGCCGGGGACGTCACGATCGATGGGCAGAGTCAGACCGGTGTCGGGGGTGGCTCCGTCTTTACCCCGCCGGACTGGGATGCCGCCAAGGACCGGTTCGATGTCGATGCTACGTCCGGGGTCGCCGACCTTATCGTCAGCCACGACTGAGGTGGGATGAGGAAGGCGATCAGGATTCCGGGTCGCCGGTCACCTTGGTGGGGTTGAAGATGTTGCGGGGGTCCAGGGAGTTTTTCAGGGCCTGTTGCATGGCCAGCACCTCAGGCGACTGTTCCTCCCGCATTCCTCGCCGCTTGAGCAGGCCTACTCCGTGCTCTCCGGTCACCGTTCCGCCGAGGGCGATCGCCGAGCGGAGTATCTCTTCGAAGGCTGACTGGGCCTGCTCCTTCGCCTTCTCGTCGTTCGGTGGGGTGCGGATCAGCGGGTGCAGGTTGCCGTCTCCCGCGTGGGCGATCGTCGCGACGGTCAGCGAGTGGCGGGCGGCGATCTCCTCGATGGTGGCCAGCATCGTGGGGACCGCTGAGCGGGGGACGCAGACGTCTTCCGTGAGGACCGGGCCGAGGCGTTCCATCGCCGGGTAGGCCAGGCGGCGGGCCGCGAACAGGGCCTCCGCCTCGAACTCGTCCGTGGACTGTTCAGCCCATTCGGCGCCCGCTGACTGGAAGATCGCGGCCAGTTCTGCCGCCTCCTCGTCGCCGGCTGCTCCCGGGGTGTCGATCTGGGCCAGGAGGAGGGCTTCCGCAGTTGCCGACAGGCCCAGGTGTTTCCAGTCCTCGACCGCTTGGAGGCAGGCCCGGTCGAGCAGCTCGAGGGCCGTGGGCAGCAGGCCGCGGCGGGTGGTTGCGGCGACCGCGTTGCCGGCGGCCACGACGCTGGGGAAAGCGCCCACCACCGTACGGGGGGAAGCGGCGCGGGCCGGGCGCAGGCGCAGGGTGATCTCCGTGACGACGCCGAGGGTGCCTTCCGAACCCACGAAGAGGCCGACCAGGTCGTAGCCGGCAACTCCCTTGGTGGTGCGGTGGCCGAGGCGTACCGCGGTGCCGTAGGGGCCGGCCGGGCCGCCGACGACGGCTTCGAGGCCGAGGACATAGTCGCGGGTCACGCCGTACTTGAGGCAGCACAGGCCGCCGGCGTTCGTGGCTACGTTGCCGCCGATCGTGGACCAGGGGGCGCTCGCCGGGTCGGGCGGGTACCAGAGGCCGTGCTCGGCGACCGCCGCCTTGAGGTCGTTGTTGACCACGCCCGGCTGGACGACGGCGATCATGTTGTCGGGGTCGATCTCGAGGATCCTGTTCATCCGGGACAGGTCGAGGATCACGCAGCCGTCGACGGCGTTCGCGCCGCCGGACAGGCCCGTGCCGGCGCCGCGGGCCACCACCGGGATGCCGCGGTCGGCGCAGGCGGCGACGATCGCGCCGACCTCCTCGGTGGTGCGGGGGCGCACCGCGGCGGTGGCTCTGCCGACCGGTGCCCATTCCGCGTCGTCGTGGCTCAGCGACCCCAGGACGTCCGGGTCGGTGACGAAGTCGAGATGAGGCAGCGCGGCCGGCAGCGACATGCCACCGACCCTACGGGAGACGGCGCGAAATCGGCCGGGACGTGAGGGTGCGGGAGTTGGCCGGGACGGGAGCGCGGCGGGAAACGGGCCGGGGCCCCAAGGGAGCTCGGGAATGCGGGAAGTGGTCAGGGCGGGAGCGGTGGCTGGCGGGCGGGAAGTGGTCGGGGCGGGGACCGGCGGGGTCGGAGCGGCGGGGCGGGGAGCGGCGGGCGGCGGGGTAAGAGCGGCGGGAGCGGCGGGGTAAGAGCGGTGGGAGCGGCGGGTGGGGCAGGAAGTGGTCGGTTCTAGGTTGTGGCGGTGAGGAACTGGTCGGGGCGGAGGGCTCGGGTGGTGATGCGTACGTCGCCGATCCAGCCGTAGAAGCCCTGGCCGTACTTCAGGTCGAAGGAGGTGGCGCCGAGGACGAACGGGCGGCCCAGGGTGGCGATGCCGCGGGACGGCTGGGCCGGGTTGCGGGCGATCTTCGAGCCGTCGATCCAGACGACCGTACGGTGGGCGTCGTTGACGACCGCTACGTGCATCCAGCGGCCCGTCGGCAGCGCGTGGCTCCAGGAGGTCGGGTCGGCGTCGCGGTCGGCGGGGTAGACCACGTACTGGAGGAAGCGTTCCGGGGAGAGGTTGAGGCTGCACGTCGGTTCGAGCGGGGACCAGCCGCTGGTCTTGCCCGCGTAGCCGCTGCGGCCCTCCCAGCTGAGCAGGCCCATCCACGCGTGGTCGCCGGCGAACGGCTCGGGCAGTTTCAGGAACGCCTCGATGGTGTAGCCGCCGAGGAACTTCATGCTGTTCAGGGCGGCATCCGGCGCGGTGTGCAGGACCGCGCCCCGGTCGGGGTTCTTGCCGCCGTCGAAGTGCAGGCTGGCGTGGGCGGGCTGGGCTATGTGGTGAGCCGTTGACACGGTCAGCACGTTCTGAGCGCTGTTCGCCAATCGCCGTACGAAAAGATCGTTGTGGTTGCCGCTCAGGTCTCGCACCACCGAGCCGTCGGTGACCGCCTGGCCCGCGCCGTCGAACCGCCAGTAGGCGGCCGTGTGGCGGTCGACCACCGACCGGGCCGGCCGCGGCGCCGGGAGCGCGGGCGGGTCGAAGCCGGCGAACCGGGCGTCGAAGTCGATCGGCAGGCCGAACCGGTCGGCCGGGCCGGTGAGCTCGACCGTCTCCGCCTCCAGCGGGGTACGCGCCGCCGGCTTCCTGCCGAGGAACCACGGCGCGAAGGTCTCGACGTCGATGGTGTCGCGGGCCAGGTCGAACGTGTAGAGGCGGATCATCGCCGCGCCGCCGTAGTAGCGGTCCTGGTAGTTCGTGATGTGCACGTGGACGTCGTGGCCGGCGTCGTTGCGCAGGACCGTGCGGCCGGGCGGCCAGTAGTGCCCGTTGAGGGTGAGGAAGATCTGGTCGTTGCCGCGGATCAGGCGTTCCCAGAGGCGGCTGCCGTGCTCGGAGAGGGCCGCGACCCCGGCGTCGTCGGCGTACGCGAGGTCGTGCGTGGTGACGATGGCGGGCACCCGCGGATGGGCCTTCAGGACACCGTCGGCCCAGGCCAGCCCGCCGTCGGAGATGCGCCAGTCGAGGGCGAGCACGAGCCACTTCCGCCCGCCGGCGGTGAAGAGGTGCGCGCTGTTGTAGCCGTCCGGGGACGCGCCGGCGAAGGTGGGCCGGCCGGCGAAACGGGACGGGCCGAACTCCTTCAGGTACGCGGTGGAGCCCCGCTGGTCGTCACCGCTCACGTCATGGTTGCCGGCGAGCACGCTGTACGGCAGCCGGCCGTCGAGGCGCCGGAAGCAGTCGCCGGCCAGGGCGATCTCCTCGGCGGTGCCGTGCTCGGTGATGTCGCCGAGATGCGTCATGAAGACCACGTCGCGCTGCTCGATCAGGTAGCGGAACGTCTCGCGCAGCGGCGCCGGGTCGGCGCTGTCGGCGTCGAAGAGATATTGGGTGTCGGGGAGGACGGCGAGGGCGAAGCGCTGCGGGTGAGCGGCGGGCCGGGCGGCCGGGTGGGCGGCGGCCGGCTCGGCGGCCACGGTGACGAGGGGCGCGGCGACCGCCGCGCGGAGCAGGTTACGTCGATCCACGGTCGCCACTGTCGCGAAGCCGCCGCAACAGCTCGCGGACACCAGGCGAAGATCAGGCGAACAGCGGTCTTGTCGCCGATCGTTCCCCTGCCGGCCACGACGACGTTCTCCGCGGACCCGGACCGCCGCCCATCGTGTGGCCATGCGAATCGCGCTGGTCACGGAGTCCTTCCTCCCGGACGTCAACGGTGTCGCCCACTCGGTCGCGCGGGTGGCCGAGCACCTCGTCGCCCGCGGCCACGAGCCGTTGGTGATCGCGCCGCAGCCACCGCCGGGTGTCCGTGGGGCCGTCGGCGCGCTGCCCTACCCCGTCGTGCGGATCCCGTCGCTGCCGATGCCGGGATATCCCCAGATCCGGCTGGGGCTGCCGACCCCGGCCCTCAACGCCGCCCTGCGTACGCACGGCACGGACGTGGTGCACCTCGCGAGCCCGTTCGTGCTGGGTGCCTGGGGTGCCGCGGCCGCCAGGGCGCTGCGGCTGCCGAGCGTCGCGGTGTACCAGACCGATGTCGCGGCGTACGCGCGGGCGTACCGGGTGGGGATGACCGAACCGGCCGCGTGGCGGTGGATCCGGACCGTCCACAATGCCGCGGCGTTGACGCTCGCCCCCTCGACGGAATCGGTGGCGGCGCTGGCGGCGCACGGCGTACGCCGGGTGCACCTGTGGCGCCGGGGCGTGGACGACGCGCGTTTCCACCCGCGGCGGCGCGGTGCCGGGATCCGGCGGGCGCTGGCACCCGGCGGCGAGGTGCTGGCCGGGTTCGTCGGGCGGCTCGCCGTGGAGAAGCGGGTGGAGTTGCTCGCGGGGGTGAGCCGGCTGCCCGGCGTACGGCTGGTCGTGGTCGGCGCCGGCCCGGCCGAGGGAATGCTGCGCCGGGCGCTGCCGGACGCGGTGTTCCTCGGGGCGCGGCACGGCGACCAGCTGGCCCGGATCTACGCGAGCCTGGACGTGTTCGTGCACAGTGGGCCCTACGAGACGTTCGGGCAGGCGGTGCAGGAGGCGATGGCCAGCGGGGTGCCCGTGGTGGCGCCGGCCGCCGGGGGGCCGCTGGACCTGGTCCGGGAGGGGCGCACCGGCCACCTCGTGCCGCCGGACCACGCGGACGGTTTCACCGCGGCGGTGGCCGGGCTGGCCGCCGATCCGGAGCGGCGCGCGCTGTTCGGGGCCGCGGGGCGGGTGGCGATCGAGGGCCGGAGCTGGGCCGCGGTCGGCGACGAGCTGCTCGGGCACTACGCCGTCGCGCTGGCCGGGAACCTGGTGACGGCGTGAGGATCGTACGGCTGGCGAACTTCGTGACCGCCAGCTCGGGCGGGCTGCGGACGGCCCTGCGGGAGCTCGGGGCCGGGTACGAGCGCGCCGGCAACGAGGCGGTGCTGATCCACCCCGGTGAGCGGTACACCGAGACGCGCGAGGAGCAGGGCCTGGTCATCACGCTGCCCGGCCCCGAGGTGCCGCGGATGGGCGGCTACCGGATGCTGCTCGACCGCCGGCGGGTGGCCGACACGGTGCGCGGGCTGCGGCCGGACCGCCTCGAGGTGTCGGACCGGACCTCGCTGCGCTGGGTGGGGCGGTGGGCGCGGCGGCACGGCGTACCGTCCACGATGGTCTCCCACGAGAGCCTGGACGGGCTGCTCCGGCTCTTCGGCGGCAGCAACGCGCGCTGGGTCGCCGACCGGCTCAACGCCCGCAGCGCCGCGGACTTCGACCGGATCGTCGCCACGACCGGCTGGGCGGCGGCCGAGTTCGAGCGGATCGGGGTACGCGACGTCGCCCGCGTACCCCTGGGCGTCGACCTGGAATTGTTCAGCCCCGAACGGCGCGACCCGCGGCTGCGCCACCGATGGGCCGCCCCGGGAGACGCGCTGCTGGTGCACTGCGGCCGGCTGTCGCCGGAGAAGCGGCCGTCGTTGTCGCTGGACGCGCTGGCCGCGCTGCGGTCGCACGGGGTGCCGGCGGTGCTCGTCGTCGCGGGCGGCGGGCCGCTGCGCCCCACGCTGCAGGCCGAGGCCGCCGAACGCCGGCTCCCGGTGCGCTTCCTCGGTCACCTGCGTGGTCGCGCCGAACTCGCCACCCTGCTCGCCTCGGCCGACGTCGCGCTGGCGCCGGGCCCGGTGGAGACGTTCGGCCTGGCCGCCCTGGAGGCGCTGGCCGCCGGTACGCCCGTGGTGGCCAACGCCGCCGGCGCGCTCCCCGAGGTGCTCGGCGGCGCCGGCCTGTCCGCCCTCGACGGCCCGTCGTTCGGCCTCGCCGCCCGGATCCTGCTGGAGCGCCCGGGCCGCCGTGCGGTGGCCCGGGCCCGCGCGCGGCAGTTCCCGTGGTCCGCCTCGGTGGACGGGTTCCTGGCGGCTATGGGCGCAGACCGAGCCGGCGCCAGTCCACGTACTTGAAGTTCGTGCTGACCCGGCCGCCGTCCGGGGTGTTCTCGCCGTCGTGCAGCACGAGCAGGCCGCGCGGGTAACCGGGCAGCGGCGTGGAGGTGGCGGCCGCGCCGTCGGAGTGCTGGACGCCGTCGGCGCGCGGGCCGTCGCCGACCGCGAAACTCGTGACCGGCATGCCGGTGCGGCGGTCGTAGACGAAGAACCTGCTGTCCCCCTGGCTGGAGACCAGCAGGTGGTCGTCGTGGATCGTGACGCCCTCGACGTCCGCGCGGATCCGGCCGCCCTCCCCGGGCCCGGTCACCGTGCACTCGTCGTCGTAGGGTGCGCCGAACTCGGCCACGTGCTCGAGCACGCTCTTCCGCTTCGTCCGCAGGTCGATGCGCCACAGGCCGACGTCCTCCTGTGCGGCGTACAGCACGCCGGCTTTCGGATCGATGACCATGCCCTCCACCTGCGGGTCCTCGCCCGGGTCGGCGCAGGGGGTCCAGGTACGGCCGTCCTTGAGGGTGAACGTACGCGGAAGGTCGAGCGTCTGCCGGCGCACGTAACCGACCCTGCCGCCGCGGTCGACGATCTCGAAGAAGCCCAGCCGGGTGGTGTGGCGGCGGCTCACGACGGCGAGCCTTCCGTACGTGGCCAGCCCGTAGCCGGTGGCCTGACAGCGGCGAGCACAGGAACGAGTGTGCCGCTCCTATGCCGCGATCGCCGAGTGGGTCGCCGATGCTGCGGACACGACCGCCCCACGCCTTGGGCATCGCCGCGGATCGGCGGCCGTCCGAAAAAATGATCCACCGGCTGTTGCAGACCCCTGGACCCACAGCTGCTGACCGCGGCGATCGGCGTATGGCTCGCCGGCCGAGCCACGCCCGGCACCTCATCAGGCCGGCGGGCGATCGCCGTCGACGGCAAGTCGCTGCGCGGATCCCGCACCACCAACGTGGCCGCCCGGCACATCCCCGCAGCCTGCGACCAGGCCAGCAGCGTGGTCCTGGCCGACACCGACGTGGACGGCAAAACCAATGAGATCACTCGCTTCGCCCCGCTGCTCGACCAGATCGGCGACCTGCGCGACACGGTGATCACCGCCGACGCGCTGCACTGCCAGCGTGAGCACGTCACCTACCTCGCCGAACGCGGCGCCCACTGGATCCCGACCGTCAAAGGCAACCAGTGCGCCACGAGGCGCTCTGACACATCCCCGTTTCAGGCGGGACAGACTCGAAGGGAGGTCTGCTGGGTCTGATGGCTTACCTGGATCCGAAA
>NZ_PVZG01000052.1 GCF_003002065.1 Pseudosporangium ferrugineum | reverse complement strand
GCCATCCGCAACGCCGCGATCGGCGCGTTACGCGCCGCCGGGATCACCAACATCGCCGCCGGAACCCGCCATCACGCCCGCGACAGCACCCGCCCACTGACACTCCTCGGCATCACCTGACGACTTTGCCGGGGCCCTGGTGAACACCCAGTCGCCTTGTTCCCAGATCTGGGCGGCTACCTCGCGCTCTCTCGCCTGGGCTTCGCGATGTGCCCGAAGGGCGTCCACCAGCGGCGTTGGGATGCCAACCGCACGGCGGCCGGCACGGGACTTCACATCCACCTCTTTAAGTCCGCCACTGTGGCGTTGCGGGCACTTGCTTGCATGCCGCTCGCAACTGGGCGAGCAGGGCGGCGGGCACGCCCGTTGATGCCGATGGCAGTCCGGCGGGCACGGTTCGGTCTTGTGTAGCCGCGCCCCACAGTCGTGGGGATTGTCGCATCCGTGCTGCCACCGGTACCGCTGAAGTTGCTTCGGCGTCCGTAGCAGCCCCTTATCGAGGTCGATGCGTCGCCACTTGAGCCCGAGCGCTTCTCCCTTGCGCAGACCGAGGGCAAGCGCCAGCGCGAATCGCACGCCGTTGCGTTGGGTGGCGGCGACCGCCAACAGCCGTTGGGCTTCCTCGACGGTGAACGGCTCGATCTCCTGCTCGTTCAACCGGGGCGCCTTGGCGAGCTGGGCGACGTTACGGACGAGATGCCCGCGCCGGACGGCGACGTTGAGCGCTGTCTTGATCGTCCGGTGCGTCTGGTGAGCCGTTCCGGGCGCGCTGCCGGTGCGGATCATCTTGGCGTACAGCCGTTCCAGGTGCTCGGGCTCAAGCTTCTCCAACCGGTGCGCACCGATGCCGGGGATCAGATGCTTGTTCACCGCTGCGCGGTAGCCGACCATCGTGGTCTCGCGGACGGAAGGAGCGGCGATGGTCTCCAACCAGTGCGTGAGCCACGTCGCAACCGTCCACTTCTGGCCGACCTTGCGAACGGTGCCCGTGTCGCGCTCGCGCTCCAGGTCGCGGACCTTCCGGGTCACCACGGCCTCGGTCTTCCCGCGAACGTGGCGACGGTCGGGCCGGCCGTCGTCGCGCGTGCCGACGGTGACCCGGCCGTGCCAGTAGCCGTCCGCGCCTTTGTAGATGCTCGACGCGCCGTTTGGCCTGCGTCCCATGGCGTCCTCCTACGCGGCCTGGTCGTCGGACTGCGTCTGGCGCAGCTTGGTCACGTATTCCGTGAGGCACTCGACCGGGATGCGGCGCAGCCGGCCGATGGTCACGGATTCGATGTCGCCGTTCATGACGAGCGAGTACATGAGGGTCCGGCCGATTCCGAGGCGTCGTGCGGCCTGCTCGATCGTGAGGACCAGTCGAACGGGTGCGGTGGGGACCTCCGCGGCGTCGCCGCGCGGATCGGTTGCCATCGTGTGGACCTTTCGGGAGGGATGACGGGACAGGCCAGGGCGATGGCCGGAGGGGTGGGCCGCGTGGGTGGCTCCGCGGAATCCGCGTTATCCGCGGAATGGCGTCGGGAGCGGTGATCCGCGGATTCTGCGGATTGCGCGGCGCGATCATGAGGCCCGTCCGGCGGTGATCGGCTGGACGGTGCCGGAGGGCCGGAGGACGTCGGGGTGGACGAGCCAGGCTGGCGAGGACGCGCGGCCGGCGCCGCGCCGTTCGGGTGCCGCGACGGGCTGGAGGTAGGCGTGGCCGGTGAGCAGGTTGAGTACCGGGTCCAGGTCGGCGGCCTTGCGGAACCGGCCGCGGGACAGGGCGGTGAACAGGTCGCGCTTGGTGAACCGCTCGGTACCGGTGCGTTCGATCCAGGCCAGGACGTGCCGGGCGTCGTCGACGACCGGATCGGCGCCCATGTCGTCGAACGCGGTGGCGGCGTGCTCGGCGTAGTAGGCGCCGATCGTGGCGGCCCGGTCGAGGGTCGCGGCGCCGATGGACTCTGGGGTGGTGTCATGGTCGGCGAGGTGGAACAGGCCGGCGATGCGGGCGACGGCTCCGGCGTACTTGCTGCCCCAGTCGACGATGTGCGCCCACGCGCCCGACGGCGCCAGGCGCGGCTCGACCTCCCGTTCGATCTCCAACATGCGCTCGTTGGCCGCCGGTGTGAGCGGCAGCAGGATGGGTTCGCGGCGGTCGGCCAGGTCCAGGACGAGGGCGCGGAGCCGGTTGGCATAGGTGTCGGCGACGGTATCCGGGATGGGGTCGGCGCCGATGCGTCGCCGGCCGACGGTGTTCTCCGGGACGGCGAACAGGATGCGCGCGAGCAGGCCCTTGCCGCGGAAGCCAGGCATTGCGGCGATGTCGCGCAGCACTTCCGGTTGCACAGCCAGGCCGAGGGTGAGAGCGGGGCGGTCGACGTGCTCAGCGGGGCGAGAGCGCCGATCGACGCGGAGCATGTCGCCGGCGTGGCCCTTGAGGAAGACCTCCAGGTTCGGGGTGCCGGAGTAGCGGCCGGCGAGGGTGGCGAAGATGCCGCCCTCCGGGGACAGGACGGCCAGGCGTCCGCCCTGTTCGGCGAGCAGGGACGCGGCCTGCTCGCTGGTGATGTCGTCGGCGACCAGCCGGGGCAGGGGCGGGACGGTGATGGCTTCGGCGGTCATCGCGGCCGCGGTGGCGTCGGCGAGCAGCCGGTCACGGCTGGCGGTGGCGTTCGCGGCGGCGTTGGCGGCGCGGTCGGCGGCCTTGGCGGCGACCCGCTGCGCCAGCTCGGCCTCGACGATGACCGGCTTGGTCCGCTCGACCAGGGCGGCCTCGGCGGCGAGTAGCGGGCGGATCATCGCGGCGAACACGGCGGACTTGCGGGAGCCGGGCGGCAGGATGACGACGGTGAACAGGTTCGCCGGTTCGTGCCAGGAGCCGCGGATCTGGATCTCGGCGCGGCCGGTTGCGGCGGTGGACAGCGCGGCCAGCGCGATGCAGCCGGCCAGGTCGGTCGGGGTCTGGGTGAACTCGGCGACGGCGGCGACCATGTCGGCGAGCCAGGCCGGGAGGGCGTCGACCGGGAACGGGCGCGGCCGGTGCCGGGCGGTCAGCGGGATGGGCGCGGGCCAGGCGGGTGTCGGGGCGGCGTCGAGCAGGGCGCGGCCGGTGGTGACGACGTCGGTGGTGTCGGCGCCGCAGCCGGCGAGCTGGGTGAGGCGCGCGCCGAGGGCGGCGACGTCACGGCGGCGGGCGTGGTCGGCGACGATGCGGGCGTAGTGGGTGGCGTTCGCGGTGCTGGGTACGGCGTTGATCAGGGTGTGCAGGTACGGGGCGCCGCCCACGCGGCCGAGGTCGCCGGTCTCGGCCAGGTGCGCCGTGACGGTGATCGGGTCGCCGCTGGTGCCGGCGGCGTGCAGGTCGACGAGAGTGCGCCACAGGGCCGCGTGTGCAGGGCGGTGGAAGTCGTCGGGTTGCACGATGCCGGCGAGGTCGGCGACCAGATGCGGGGCGAGCAGGGCGGCGCCGATGACGGCGCGCTCGGCGGCCTCGTCGTGGGGTGGCGTGCGGGTCACGGTGTCTGCTTTCAGCGGGTGCCGTCGCGGTGGATGCGGGCGATGAGGTGGTAGAGGTGGCGTCCGCGGCGGATGCGGATGCCGGTGCCGTCGCAGCGGCGGCAGGCGCGGGCGTGCAGGCCGCGACGGGTGCCGGTGCGGCCGAGGCCGTGGCAGTGGCGGCAGGTGCCGAACGGTGAGGCGGCGCAGACGGCGGTGTAGCCGAGCGTGACGGCGGCGGCGAGCGGGCAGAGCAGGCCGGCGAGTGCGGCGAGGGAGTCCACAACGTCCTCCATGAGGCGTTTCCGGGGGTGGTCGGCGGATGCGGCTAGAGGGCTAGCGCGCAGGTCACGGCTGGAGATGCGGGCTAGCGGTGCCGCTAGACCTAGCGGTGGGCGGGGCTAGGTCTAGCGGCCGGCTAGCGCTATGCGGCGCGGCGCCGCTCGTTACGTGCCGTCACGGCCGCGGCGATGTCGTCGCGGTGGATGCCCTTGCGGTTGGCCTTCTCGCCGGTGGCGGGGTCGGTGCCCCAGACCTGCCGGCCGACCGGGATGCCGTACGGCTTGAGGGCGGCGGCGACCTGCTCGGGCTTCCATCCCCCGTAGACGTCCGGTCGCAGCTCGGCGAGGCGCGCGGCGACGGTCTCGGACCACGCCTTCGGTTCGGTGGCCGGGACGACGGTGAGGATGTCGTCAAGCAGGGAGCCGGCCGGGCCGTCGGCGCCTGCGGCGTGCTCCCCGGCGGCGTGGCCGGTGATGGTGCCGGCCGCCTCGCGCAGGGCGCGTGCCCGGCGGATGACGGTGTCGATGTCGGCGAGCGGGGTGCGGTTGGTCCGCACGGTGACGGCTTCCTCGACCGATCCGGAGTCGTCGGCGCCGAGCAGGATGCCGACGCCCTTGTGGGCGCGCTGGAAGCGCGACGAGTCCTGGCCGGCGGTGTAGGAGCCGGCGCCCAGGACGGCCTCGGACGACTGCCACGTCATCGTCTTGAGCGCGAACCGCGTACCGATGTTGTCGCGCAGGTCGGTCGGGACGGCCTTGCCGTCGGGCTTCTGCGTCGCCAGGCTGATCATGATGCCGACGGACGGGCCGACCTTGCACAGCTCGGTCAGCAGCGCCACGATCTCGTCGCCGTAGACCGCATGGCCGCTGTAGCGCTGGAACTCGTCGATCGAGACCAGCACCGGCAACAGCTTGAGCGAGCGCCGCTGGGCGATGGCCCGGGTGACCTTGGACTCGGGGCAGATGTCGGCCGGCAGGGTGGCGATCGTGTCGTAGCGCCGGTTCATGTCGGCAACCAGCGCCCGCAGATCCTCGACCAGACCCAGGACCACCTCGTCGCGGACGCCGAAGCCGATCCGGTGCGCGATCGGCTCGAAGGCGCGCCAGTCCTGGCCGCCCTTGCCGTCGTAGATGTGCAGCTCGACGAGCGGGTCGAGGGCGCAGGCCAGCGCGGGTAGCCGGGCGGCGAACGTCTTGCCCATCCGCGGAATGGCGCCGATCAGCAGCGAGGTGAACATCAGCAGCAGGCGGACGGGACGGCCGCGCTGGTCCTCGCCGAACGGGAACGGCTCGAAGACGTCCACTGTGCCCTTGGCGATCAACGGCCACAGCCCGGACGGCTTGGCGTACGGGTCTTCGTCGGCGACCCATAGCGCGAGCCGCCGTGCCGATCCTGCGCTGCCGCGCACGCGCTCGGGCCAGACCTGGACCTCGTCCAGGTCGAGGCCGGCGGCCAGGTCGGTGCGCTTCTTGATCGCGGTGTCGGCCTTGGTGCCGTACGGCAGGTCGATGACCGCGCGCCAGCCCGGTCCGTCGCGCATGATCGGCATGGGGAACGTGAGCGGGTTGTCCGGCTTGCACAGGCCGGCGGCGAGGAACGCGCGCATCAGCACGTCTGCGGTGAGCTTGCGGACGCGCGGCTTGACGGCGGCCACGTCGAGCAGCGGCTTGTCCGGCGACGACCCGATCAGCCCGAGTGCGCCGACCAGGGCGGCGAGCGTGGCGTACCAGGCCCATCGCGGCGTCGCGACGAGCAGGATGAAGACGGCGGCCGTGCCGAACGTCAGCGTGGCGAGCAGGACGAGGGTCCGCAGCCGGACGCGGCCGTCGCGCTGCCGGGACAGGCGCAGGTACTCCTGAGCGTCCTCGCGCCGGACCGCGGCCAGCCGTACCGGCAGACCCTCGGCGTCGGATACCCACCGGGCCGTACCGCCGACGGTGCGGACCGCGCCACGCGGCGCCCGCAGCGCGAGCCGCCCGGCGTACAGCGGGAGGCGGATGAGGTGGTAGGCGCCCACGTGGGTGTAGTGGCCGACGACCCAGCGTGCCAGGGTGGCGGCCTCGGCCTTGGATCGCAGCCAGGCCGGCACGATCGGCTGGCGGGTGGCCGCCGCAGCCGCCCAGGTGGCCGCGGCAGCCGGGGTGTCGTCGGGCGGGTCGACCGGGATCGGGTCATCGCCGAGGTCATCGCGTTCGTCGTCGATGTCGGCGGTCCAGCCGTCGGGCTGCCGCTGCCGGCGTGCGTCGTTGAGGTCGACGACGCGGTGGAGGTCCGCCTCGGCGCTGGTCCAGTCGAAGCGGTCGGGGGTTGCCATGATGGGTGTTCCTCCGGGAGGTCTGATGGCCGATCGGGTGGGGCCGGGGCGCGGCCGGTGGTTTGCGAGGCCGGATGGCCGCGCCCCGGGCAGCGCTATCTGTCGCCGTCGTCGATCGGGTCGCCGTTGGCGTCGCAGTCGGTGACGACGAGGTCCGGGTAGGCGCCGCGGTCGAACGCCACGACGAAGTCCGCCACGGCAAGCGGAAGGTCGACCTCGGCGTCCGGACCGTCGAGCGGGTGAACGGTCGCCTGGTCGCTGCCGACCGCCGCGCCGCGGGTGCCGGCCACGACGGCGGTCAGGTAGAGAGAGACCGGGCAGGCTCCGGCGTCATGGCGCAGGCCGCGCCACCCGCCGGCTTCTAGGGTGTCGGCGACGCCGTCCGCGGTGCTGCCAAGGGAGCGCAGGGCGGTGGTGACGCGCCGCCGGGTGCTGTCGCTCATGGGATGGCTCCGTTCAGGTGGTCGCGGCGGACAGGTGCCGGCGGACGGTGCGGTCGGTGACGCCGAGTCGGCCGGCGATCTCACGGGTGGACATGTCGGGGTGGCGGGCGCGCATCCGGGCGACGGCCGTGGCGGTGCTGCGCCGCGATGTCCTGGTTCGCTTCCGGGCCGGCGGTTCGGGTGCGTCCGCCGTCGTGTCCGGGGAGGTGTCCGCGGTGCTGTCCGGCGCGGTGTCCGCTGCGGTGACTGGTTCGCCGGACTGTGCGGTGATCCGGCCGGTCAGCTCGACCAGGCAGACCGACGCGACCACGACCAGGCCGTCCACGGACAGCGGGATGAGGTACGGCGCGGCGCCGGTCTCGCCGTACCGGGCGGCGACGCCGGCCATGTGCCAGTAGGACACCCACGCGGCGATGCCGGCGATAGACGCCGTCGCCGCCAGCCGTACGGCCGCGAGAGTGCGGTGATGGACCGGAATTCGTGAGATCAGTTCGACGGTCAGCAGCAGCGCCAGCGGCGGCCACGCCGCGATGGCCTGACTGATCGGGTTCGGCTGGGCGTGCAGGACGTTGGCCGCGACGGAGGTGGCGACGCCCAGGACCAGGGCGCCGCGCACTCCCCACCGGACTCGGATGAGCTGGGCGTCGGTCACTTGCCGCCGCCCAGCGAGCGGCCGATCGAGGTCAGGCCGTCCCGGACGCCGTCGATCAGCGCTCGGGCTGGGTCGGCCAGCACGCCGTCGCTGCCGGCGATGGTCAGGCCGAGCATCAGCGCGCACAGCGCGGTGAAGACGATCCGGCCGCGGGTCTTGTGGTCAGTGCCGAGCATGACCAGCGTCGCGATCAGGATCAGGGAGAAGATGCCGAGGCTCATGGCAGGCTCCAGGTCGGTTCGGGCGGTGCCGCCGGGTCGCGGCGGGGCAGGATCGCGGCGTACGGCATCAGGCCACCTCGTCGATGGAGCGCAGGTACCGGTCGATCAGCGCGGTCAGCTCCCGCAGCACGCGGTTCTGCGCGCGGCGCAGCCGGCGCCAGTCGAGCTGCGTCGGGGCGGGCTCGGCGGTCAGGAAGCGGATCTCCGCGTCGACCAGCGCGATCTCGGCTTCGAGGAGGCGCTGCTCGCGTTCGATCGCGGCCAGATGCGCCGGGGTGGGCTCGTCGGGAAGCGGGTTGCGGAACACAGGAAGTCCTTCCGGAGGAATGCCGGCCGCAGACGAATACAACGTGGCGTTGTGTCCGCTTGAGGCGGACAGTACAACTCGGCGTTGTATTCGAGCAAGCGAGTGATCGCCGACCGGGCGGCCAGATGTCAGCGGGTGTGGGTGCGGAGGACGAGGTCGCGGGATCGCGTACCCTCGCCCGTGATGGCCGAGACGACCAGGGAACTGCCAGAGGACTGGTGGACGACCGAGGACGTTCTGGCGTTCCTACGCACGGTGGGAGCGCCGATCAGTCGCGTCACCTGGGCGGCCTACGTGTCGCGCGGCCAGGCGCCGGCCGCGGACCGGATGTTCGGCCGTTCGCCGGCGTGGCGGCCGGCGGCGATCCGGCAGTGGCAGGCGGGCCGGCCGCGTCGCGGGTCAGTGGAGACCAGGCAGGACATCGATTCGTCACCTCCTTCGTAGGCGCTGCTTGCTGGTGACTACAAGTCAACCGGGAAAGCCGCGCGCTGCCGATGAGGAAACAACCATGTTCGACGCAGTCCCGGTGCATTCACGGTGAACGTGGTTGGCCAAGGAACGCCTCCATGCGTCCTTCACGACCCGGCTCGGCAGGATCGAGGGGAACCTCGGTGCGCTGTCCGTTACCAAAATCGGATAGACGCAGCAAACAGAACAGACGGCGCGATGGAGTTGAAACAGGGCGATGGGCGAGTTCGTCGCGAAGAGGCACTGGAACGCCGGACTGCGCTCATGATCTCTGTCGTCCGGATACGCTCGTATCCATACTGTCGGGGCAATTCGCCCGAGGCGACCAAACCGTCAAGCGGGGGGAGCGAGCGGCATGGGCGTCCTGGAGAAGGTTGCAGCCTCTTATCATCGTGAACAGCAAGCGCTGCTAGCGCTACTGAATCTGAGCATTCCTGCAACCCATCCTGCAACCGAGTCGGCCGACATCAAAGGCGTGACGACTCAAGGTGACAGCGGGAACGACGACCTCGCGGTGCGCGTGATGAACGCGATCGAGGACTCGAAGTGGGATTTCCGTACCCCCGAAGGGTTGGCCGAGGAACTTGAAGTCGCCGAGGATGAGGTGAGGGCTGCACTGGAGCGACTCGGGGATCGGGTGCGTCGGCCGATCGGGGCCACGGAGGAGTACCGCGACTGGTATCGCTCGTCGGCCAAACCTCGCACGCGCAAGGAGCGCTGGTGGCTCTTCCGGGCTCTCGCAGGCCACACCAGCCCCGGCGTTTGAGTTGTCGTACTGGTGGGCGTTCGCCCTGGGCGCAGTGGGCGGCTCCATTGCGGAAATCGCCAGCGTCTCGGCACACCGGACGAGAAACAAGAAAAAGTGGCCGAAGTACATGAGGCGTCGCCGGTACTGGGTGCTGGGTCTTGGCTGGATCCTGATCGGCGGCGTCATCCCGGCGGCTCACGCCTTGGACGGCAGCGTTCTCTCCGCTTGGGCCTGCATCAACCTAGGGCTTACCGCCCCGCTGGTTATCCATACAGCGATGCGCGCCCTCCCCGCCGGGAAGCCAGGGACGGTCGACAGCCAAGGAAGCCGAGGCGCGGCGGTGCAAAAGGCCACCGCCAAGGGCAGGGCCGGCAGTAAGGCGAAGGTCCGCAACTGAACCATTTGCCCGCGCGGCTGCCCTACCTCCGATGCGAGTCGGAGTCCCCTGTCCACGCCAAGAATCTGACTAGCCTCGATGATTCGCAGGTGATGGCTGCTGGTTCGGCCGGACCGCTTTGATCGATCGGTGTTGATGGGTGTGGCGGTCCGGGCATGGTGGTGGGCC
>NZ_PVZG01000051.1 GCF_003002065.1 Pseudosporangium ferrugineum | reverse complement strand
TCGGTCAACACCAGCGGTGCAGTCGGGCGCCCGGTTCGTGCCATCAACCCACCCTACACCGACTTAACAGGCGAATTTCCGGCGCAGCACACTAGGTATCGCTGCGCGAGAGACCTGTAGTTCGGCGTTTGGTCCATGTCGAGCCAACGACCGTCCATGGTGAGCAGCGCGTACGTGGTCACTGCCATCTGGGCCCGGCCGTCGAGGAATCGCTGCTGGTCGTAGCCGAAATAGCCGACTTCGTCCACCCCGCTTATCCAAGCCCGGCTGAGCACGTCGTGCTCGTTCCGACGCCGCCCTTGAACCTCCCGGATCAGGGGTTGCGCGTCGTAGGCGGCTCGCGCCTGCTGCGCGTCGGGATACTGCGACCGCAGCTCGTCGAGCGGCCGAGCGGCGGGATGACGGCGCACCGACTCCTGCCATGCGGCCCACAGTTCCTGTCCGTCCGCGACGGCCGCGGCACTCATGCCGGCGAGGTCAAGCGTCCGCTTAGTGGTCCGCGCCGTAAGTCCTTCGGGGGTTATGCGGCGAGGGCGTGTGCGGCAGGCTGGTGGTCGCAGCCGGGAGGTTGTTGGGGGTTCTGCTCTTTCTGTTCGTGTCGCTCGATCCGGGCCATGAGGTCCTCGAGGTCGGCCGGGGTGAACTTCCATCTGAAGGGCTGGGCGGTCGCGTTGTAGCGCTGCTCGAAGGCGGCGAGCCGGTCTTCGATTTGGTCAAGGCTGGTGAAGTCGTTGGGTGTGACGACCTTGCGCTGGACGATGGAGAAGTAGATCTCCACCTGGTTCAGCCAGGAGGCGTGGATCGGGGTGTGGACCATGACGGCGTTCGGGAACCGTTTCGCGAGGCGGTCGATCGAGGCCTGGCCGCGGTGCGAGGAGCCGTTGTCGACGATCCAGAACACCCGTTTCGCCGACGCGTAGGGCTCTTGGGCCATGACCTGTTCGGCCAGGGTCATGAACGGCACGATCCCGGTTTTGGCCGCGCAGTGGGAGAACACCCGGGCGCGGTGCACGTCGTAGGCGGCCAGATAGGCCAGGGCGCCACCACGGTCGTATTCGTGGTTGACCCGCATCCTGCGGGCGGCACCCGGTGCCAGGGTGGGGTGGCAGCGGCAGCGGGCCTGGCTGCTGGTCTTCTCGTCGCTGGAGATGACGTACTCGTCGTCGCCGAGCGCAATGCCCTGCCAGGTGCGGGCGTAGAGGTCGAGCACGGGGGTGGCCTTGACGGCGAAGTCGGGGTCTCGGATGAAGATCCAGGACTGGTACTGCCAGGGTTTGATCGTGTCGGCGGCGAGGATCCGGCGCACGGTGGATGCCGAGATCGCCGGGACGGTGCCCCGCTCGACGAGTTCGGTGGCCAGGTCCGGGCAGCACCAGCGTGACAACGGTGTCCCGGTCTCGGCCGGTAGTTGGCAGGCCTGAGTTTCCCCCGCTTTGATGGAGCGGTTTTGCCTGCTACCGGGTGGTGGCAGGGGCGGCGATCGCAGCCTCCGTCTGGCTTGCCTGCTGCCGATGCCAGGCGGTCTCGTACTCGTCCGGGCTGAGGTAGCTCCGCGTTCTCCTTCGCCAGCCGCCGGTTCTCCTCGAGCATGTCCGTGGTCGGCCGATCAGCGCGCTCGCCGGCATCCGCCTCGGCCTGCCGGATCCAGTTGCGCAACGCCTCCGGATGCACGTTCAACTGCTCCGCCAGCCGCTTGATCACCGGCTTCGGATCCGACTCCCGATACAGTCGCACGGCACGTCGCCGCAGCTCATCGGGGTACTTCTTCGGTGCTGCCACGGATACTTCCTCCCCATGGCCATCAGACCATGATCACGAAGCTCCATGAAAGCGGGGGTGGCTCAGGCGGCCAGTGCTTTGACCTGCGCGATTTGCACCGGGGTGAACCGGGGCGGTCTGCCGGACCCTTCAGCACCTTCGCCGAACCAGAGCCCCCACCTCGACCACCGATCCCCATGTCAAGGGTCAGGGCGAAGCCCAGGACTCGGCCGCCCCTGGGGGCATCGGCCGGTCGGCATCTCGATCCGGCGGTTCGAAGACAACCCGCGAGCCCGCACCTGTCGGAACCCGCTCCGTTCAGTTCACCGGCTACGGCCACCCGTGGGCATTCACATCGGCGACCACATCATGGGCCGTCCGAGGCGAGCACCTGGATCGCGTCGGCCAGCAGGTCGTTGCGAGCGGCCTGATCGAGCAGTCCGAGGTATGCCGACGGCGCGTTGCAGGCGGTCCGGCGTCGAGAGCAATGCGCCAGTGCTCGAGTGGGCCCGTCAGCCACGCGAGCGGATCGGACGCCAGATCCACTCCGGCGACGGTTCGTGCTGTCTTCTGGCCGGCCAGAACCTCCGGATCGGTGATTCGGACGACCAGACCGCTGATCTCTGCGGCCTCGGCTGCCGGGCGGAACGCATGCCGTACCCGCCCTGAGCTTGCAATATCGGCTTGGAAAGCTCATTCGAGCACGGTGATCGCAACCGTGGGGCAAACTTCCGCAGCGCGGAGAACACCATTCTCTTGCTGAGGCGAAGGGCTCACGGCCAGCAACACGACGATTCCGTCAGACTCTCGCTGATCGAACACGTCAGGAGCCACGACGACGCACTGACCGGACGCGGTGCATCGTTCCTCGTCGACAACGATCCTCACCTTATCCTCCATTCGAAGCCGGGCCGATCCATCAAACCCAACGGCAACGGCGATTTACGCGGTTCGAAGCCTGGTAACATACTCACGTGCCCAGGAACCAGCGACCGAAGCGCATCGTCATATCCAAGGTTTACACCAAAGCGGGAGATGACGGCACAACAACCCTAGGCGACTTGACGCGTGTCCCCAAGAACCACCTCCAAATAGTCGCGTACGCCGACGTCGACGAAGCAAACAGCGCTATCGGTGCAGCAATCGCCATCGGCCGGGTACCCGACGGCGTCGCCGACATCCTGCGAAAGATACAAAACGATCTCTTCGACGTCGGCGCTGATTTATCTGTGCCATTCGACTCGACAGTTGGCACCCGCCGGCTTCGAATCGACCAATCATACATCGACCGGCTCGAGCTCGGAAGCCATCAACTACTCGACAAAATGACCGCAACAGGGTGGACTAGATGTGACTCAGTTACCCCGTCCAGGGCAATGCTTGAAGTCGCCGCCGCCGCTATCCGCAGGGCCAGTACCTCAGTCTCTGCGGCGGCTGAGGCTGAGGTAGACGTGAACCCACTGATTACAGGTTACTTGGATCAGCTGTCCATTGCCCTCCGGAATATCGCGGTAATTGACTGTCCGCCGGCTTGAACAGCAGCGATCCAGTGCGGGACGGGTAGTGGAGGCGAGCCGGCTGGAGACGTGAACAGGAATGGAGTGATCCCCGCTTCCTCGCTCACACCCTTGTATTCAACCCCCTGACGTCCTCCCTGCGGCACAGTGGCACACGCCCCGCGATCTGGTTGCCAATCGCTCCGGTTGTACAAGCAACGACTAAGTAGCACGCTGCAAGCGAACCGGCAGTTCCTCGAGACCGAACACCAGACCCGGTCGCCAAGCCATCGCGTGGCTAGGCCTCGCCAGCTCTATACTAGAGAACGACTCCAGCAGTGTGTCCACGGCAAGAACCGCCTCCAGCCGGGCGAGCGCCGCGCCGATACAATAATGTGAACCAAGCCCGAAGGCTAGGCTCGGCTGTCTCCGCAAACCGCTCTCCACGATTCTCTCGGCCGCGTCGTCACCGAAGACCGCCTCATCGTGATCCGCCGACATGATCCCCACGACTACCGTCGCACCTGCGGGAATCCGAACGCCCGCGATCTCAACCTCCTCCTTGGTATAGCGTGGAAGAGCAATCTGAAGAGGACTGTTCAGCCTAAGAAACTCTTCGAGGTGAGCACCGACCGACCCGGCACTCTTGTACGTCGCTTCGCGGAGCCGCGCATCAGCGACCAGCTGAAACAGGATAGTACTGATAAGGCCGTACGTGGTTTCATGACCCCCGGTGAGAAGCAAGAATGCAGCCGCAGCTATTTCGTCGTCGCTCAGCCGCACGTCCTCAGGCGCTTCAGTCAAATCCCTGATCAAGCCTTCGGGAAGATCCTGCGGCAGCTCTCGCACAATACGGTTGAGATAGCTTTGAAGGTTCCCAATGGCAACCGGCATATTGGCCAGATCGCTCTGCCTGGGCGAAAGCATCGACCTGGTCCACTCGGCGAATTGGCTACGGTCCGCGTCGGGAATACCGATGATCTCGCAGATAACGTACATCGTCAGCGGAGAAGCATACTCCCGTACCAGATCGACCTCAACCGATTCCGAGAAGCTGGATATAGCCCGCCGGCACTCATCCAGAATCAGCGGCCTCAGCCTCTCGATCCGGCGAGGACTGAACTGGCCCGAGATGGCAGCTCGAAGTCGATGATGTTCGTCACCGTCAGTGTTTGCCACGGTCGACGGCTGGCTCTTGAGAGCGGCTGCTTGATCCTCCGTAAAACCGGGGATGGAACTGAAGTCCGCAAACTCGAGGTCGTGCGTCAGAGCCGGATGCCGAAGCACCTCGCGGGCCACATCGTACCGGGTGACGAGAAACGCCGGCGTACCTGTAGGCAAGACGATCGGACAAATCGCTCCTGTCTGGCGCAGACGACGGTACCACACACCTGGTGCCGAATTGAATTCGCGATCAAACATGGGAAGTGTTACAGGAACATTTTCCGCGTTCATTCGGGCTTCCTTACGCTGAAATCGGGGCGGGCATCGGAGCCGGCACTTTGTTGACTAGCGGCGTTGGGACGCCTACCGCCCCAACGCCGCATTGCCGGAAGTTCCACGCCGTGGTGGAGAAGGTAAGCCAGCGCCAGCGAAAGCGCAAAGGCCGCGAAAATCCACATCAAAGAACCTGCAGCATGTGGAGGGAAATCGAATGGCGCGAGCTTCCGTCCGTAATCCAGCACCAATTCGTGCACCAAGTAGAACGCGAACGTCAGATTGCCCAGCCACACCAAGGCCGGGCGGCCGAAGAGCGTCCGCTCACCGCGAACGTCGGCGACCGCGAACGAACCAAGAATGAGAACCAGCGGGACGAACGTAATTGCATAGATGGAGAAAAGAAATGGAATAAAGGTACTCGCAGCACAGCACAGAACAAAAGAGGTGAAGACGACAACGCGAGGAAATCGAGGCCATCTTCCTTCGGCGACGATGCGCGCGACCAAAATTCCTGCCAAAAACTGCAATGACGCCGAAATAGGGAGAACCGCTACGAACCAGAACTGCGTCGCGGACAGGACCTTGAAATCGCCGAAGGTCTGGCCCGGCAGCAACTGAGCGATGACCGGCATCAAGAGCATCATGCTCCACAGCGCTAACAAGGCCGGCCACAGCGACCGAGCGTTAAACCTCGCCAGCAGCCGGTGCGCCACAGGGAAGATCAGATAGAAGAAAACCTCGCAGGACAATGTCCAAGTAACCGGGTTCACTCCATAGAACACTGCTGGATCAGGGATCCAGCTCTGCAGCAGTGCGGCATCCGCAATACTCCACCATCCGACGGTACGCCCAGCCAGAAACGCGAGCAGAATGGCAAACGCTAGCACAACGAGATGGCTTGGATATGCTCGGAGGTATCGTCGGCGCCAGAACGAGGAAAGTCGCGTGGAGGGCCGAGCCGACCAAGTTAGCACGAAGCCGCTGAGCATGAAGAAGAAGGAGACCGCCGCATACCCTGAGGTGACGCCGGGACTACCTAACCCGACGGCAAAAGCATAGACTATTCTCGGCGATCCGTCGGGAACATACTGCAGAATCTGCGCGTGAATTAGGAAGACGATTAGGGCAGCGGCGAACCTGAGGCCCGTTAATGACGGCAGCTCTTTCTTGCTGTGACTGCCAACCACTACCATAGTTCCCCTCTCGAGAATAATGCCCAGCAGGTGAACAAAGGGGCGCTACCGAACGGCTACCGAGAGCGACACTGGACCTCGGAGATTGCTGTCACGCCATACCACCTGCTCAAGCTCCATAGCCGGATGCAGTCCAAAGAGGTGGGTCAATGCTGCCTTGGCCTCGCTCCGAGCTATGGCCGCTCCCAGGCAGTAGTGCGCACCCCTCCCGAAGCCGAGCTGCGATCGCTCGCTTCGCATGGGGTTGAAGGACGCTGATTCATGGAATTGGCTGGGATCACGGTTCGCTGACCACAAGCTCATGGACACGGGTTCGCCGGCCGGGATCACCACACTGCCGAGTTCGATGTCGCTTCGCGTGAACCTCGGCGGCGTAAATGTGACCGGACCGGCGAATCTGATCGTCTCCTCAATGAAAGCGTCGGCCAAAGACAGGTCCGACAGAAGGAGATCGCGCAGGCGTGGGTCACGCAAGATGACGGCGACAGCGGTACCGGTCAGACTCGCGGCTGTTTCCAGGCCGGACATCACAAGCATCGCCAGCATTGTCTTCAGTTGAGGCACTGTCATGCTGCTGCTTTCAGCATTGGATCGGATGATGCCAGCCGCCAGCGTGTCACCATCGGTAAACTTCTTGTCCTCCAACAGCCGCCCGAAATACGTGTCCATCTCCGCCATTGCAGCGAAAACCGCTTGGTATCCCTCCGGCCCACCGCCCCCGACCGAAATGGCGTGTGCCCAACCCAGGAACGTGCCGCGGTCGGCTTCCGGAACCCCAAGCAAGTCACAGATTGCCATGATCGACAACGGATATGCAAGCTCTTGCATGATATCGACGCTCGGTCCTGGTGAATCACTCACGCCCCGCACCAGGCGGAGCGCACCGGACACGATCCGCTCATGAAGTGCCGTCATACGCTGAGCCGTGAGTTGTTTCGTGATCTCAGAACGAAGAGCCGTATGTTCCGGCGGATCAGTGTTGAGAAGATTCTTTCTATCCTCCGTGAATGCCTCTCTGTAGGCCGCGGGAAGTCGGCCGGCGTCGATCAGGTCCGCCACCGCCTCGGGCACCCTGACTGCCACGTATGGACTGGTGAGAGCATGGGTCACGTCGGAGTAGCGGGTAACGAGCCAGACCTTGATCCCAGGCATGAGCTCCACCTCCGCCGGCTCTCCTACAGGACAGTCGCGGTCGAACCCAAGAGCCTCTATTGGCGGGGGTACCTCGGTCGCGTCGTTGGAATCAGTCTTTTCCGGCTGTGTGCCCATCAGTATCCCTTCAAGGTGGAGCAGCCGACTCACTCGGCATTACAAAATTTATCCGTAAAGACTCACACGGCGGTACTCTGCCGTTGAGCGGCGAGCTTGGAGACGCGACAATATGGATCGAGAGGATCTGCCGAGCAATGCTGAAGGTCCGCGGTCTCCCCAATTTTCAGCTCTCGGGCATAGTCAATAAGGACGTCGAGCGCGACATAGTCCTCGAGCGCATGGCCCGTCGAATCGAATACAGTTGTCGAAGGTCTGAAAGCAACCGCTTCGGCTGGTGCCGCGCAGAGCTGAGTCAAGTCAAGACGGATGTTCGACTTCGGTGCGTACTGACACTCACCCTCGGCCATCGCCTGTTCGAAGTGATCG
Source organism: Pseudosporangium ferrugineum (assembly GCF_003002065.1). Taxonomy (GTDB): domain Bacteria; phylum Actinomycetota; class Actinomycetes; order Mycobacteriales; family Micromonosporaceae; genus Actinoplanes; species Actinoplanes ferrugineus_A. The sequence continues at coordinate 4,479 of NZ_PVZG01000051.1, read as the reverse complement.
GGGAATATCAGAGCGCGTTCGAGCAATCCGTCCGGAAGTTCCCGTTTCCCGCGTACGTCCGAACCCACGGCATTGATGTGCAGGTGCGGCAAGAACTCAGACCCCGGCAAAACCGGCCCAGAGCCCGGCGCGACCGACGTAGCAGTACAAATTACGTCAGCAGACTTCACAATTTCTTCCACCGGTGCTACTTCGAATCGCAGACCGGTGAATCCGGCCCGCCGCTCCAGTGACATCGCACGCTCGGTAACCTTGTCGAAGACGAGGACGGAGTCGAACGCGAACCTGCGGGACAGAGCGTGAACCTGGGTAACTGCCTGCGCCCCGGCACCGACGATTCCCAGTACTCTGCTGCCAGGGTCAGCCAGCAGGGTGCTGGCCAATGCAGAGGCGGCGCCTGTCCGCATCGCGGTGAGTATCACTGCATCCGCGATCGCTTCGAGTCTTCCGGCAGAGTCGTTGTACCGCACGATCGTTCCGAGAACTGTCGGCAGGTCGTTTTCGGAGACGTTGTGCGGACTGTAGGAAACCGTCTTGAGGGTCAAGCCATCGGCGCCATGCTGATGAGGCATCCATTCGAGCAGTGCATCACTGTGGCTGGCACGAGCGAATCCCGATCTAGCTGGCGATCGCAGGCTGGAGTCGTCGGCGCCTTTCCGGAACGCGTCCTGCAAACGCAATATGAGCGCATCCATGAACTCGCTTCTGCCTACCTTGTCGAGAATAGCCAGCACGTCATACGCGCCGATTACAAGTGTCTCCACGGCAGAATTCCTTAATGTGAGATTGCGGTTCCGGACCCGCTTGCGGCGCCACGGGCTATCGCCATTCGACGAACAGGCTCATCTCTTTGGGACCGATGACCGATCGAGGATCCAGCCAGGACGTTCGCTCCTTGTCAATTTGAAAGGACGTGGTTCTTTCGAAGAGCTCCTCGAGCACGACCCTTGCCTGCGTCCGGGCCAAGGACGCGCCCAAACAGAAGTGAATACCGTGTCCCAGAGCCAGGTGCTGGTTTGGGCTTCGACGGAAGTCGAAGGTGTCGGGGTCCGCGAACTGCCGAGGATCCCGGTTGGCCGCAGCCAGCCAGACTGTCACAATTCCGTTTCTCGGGATGGTGGCGCCGCCGATTGTCGCGTCCTCGACACAAAGCCGACCGGTCCGAGCAGCCTGGCTGCGGTATCGAATTACCTCCTCGACGGCACCAGGAATGCTCGAATAGTCAGCTCGCAGGGCAGCTTTCGCCTGGGGATCTTGGTCCAGACAAAGGAGGGCATTTCCGATGGTGAGCGTAGTTCCTTGGCCGGTGATCAGCAGCAAAGCTACGAACCCGACGATTTCCTCGTCTGAAAGCCGGCTGCCGTCAACCTCGACATTGGTCAGCAAAGAGATGAGGTCGTCCGACGCGACATCGCGCTTCCTGCGCACATGCGCCCTCAGATATTCGTTGAGCTCCCGCATCGTCGGCGTGATGGCCTGCACGGCCTCGTCGCTGGGCTGACCTATGTCGCCTTCTCCTCCGATGGAGAGCAGCACGTCGGTCCACTGTTTGAACAATGGCACGTCGGTGCCCGGAACGCCGATCACTTCGGCAATTGTCATCACGGGCATGGGGAACGACAGCTGGTTGTGAACATCGACGCTCGAGGACGCCTTCATGCCATCCATCAATTCGCGCGTTATCGTCCGGATACGCGCCTCCATCTTCGCGCTGAACTTCGGTGTGAAAACCTGGGTGACAAGTCCACGAATCTTGCGGTGTTGCGGAGGGTCCATGGCGGCGAAGTTGCCCTGCACGAAGAAGGCCAGTTCCTCAGGCGCCGGAGCAAGGCCGCTGAAGTCGTTCGAAAAGTGTTGGTGATCACTGAGGACTGCGGCTACCTCAGGGTATCCAAATATGTGCCAGATGCCGGTCGGGTCCTCCTGCAGCACCGGGCCGGCTTCTCGCATCTGGCGAAACCACGAAAACAGTTCCCCAGTCTCCTCGGGCGGCGGCGCCCAAGTCGTCGCGTTTTCTTTCGTCACGTCCAACTCCCGGTTTCAGTGGTCCCTGGATTCGCTCTTCATGCTCTCGACGAGGCTGCGCGGGCGTAGATCAGCCCAATTCTCGTCGATGTACTTCAGCGCCTCAGCGCGAGAGCTTTCTCCGAGCACAATCTCCCAGCCGGACGGAACGTCGACGAACGTCGGCCAGAGTGAGTGCTGGTTCTCGCCGTTGCGGAGGACGAGAAAAGTGCCCTCGGGGTCGTCAAACGGGTTGGTCATGATGTTCCTTCCGTGGATCGATGCACGTTTCCGCCTCTAAGATGGTCGTTCAGGGTGTCACTTATCGTCTGCAGGGCTTTACCTTCCAGCATTCGCGTGTGAGTGGCGTCGACCGGGACGTTGATGACATTTTCAGCGAACGGCGCCCAGGACGGCACCGGATCCAACCATTCTTTCCGGTGGAGCGTCGAAGAGAGGAGCAGCACATCCCCTCGGTACAGCTGCGGCTCGTGCGTTATCGAAATAGCCATGTGGTGCCTAAGGGCCTTCGCCAGGCCGTCGATGTCCAGCATTTTGGCGTCGGCGGGAGGCATACGGCTGAAGATTCCTGACTGCAGTTCCTCCACCGTTACCAGCGCCTCGTTCTGCCTCGGTATTCCGAGCAGCTCCGCGATTGCCAGAAGTACGTGCTGAGCATTAGGTTCCGGCAGATCCTCTGGCCTGATCGGCGACCCCGTGTACGCACTCGTCGGATAGCCGTCGATAACTGCGACCAACCCTATGGTGGACCCTTCATATTGCAGTTGGCGCGCCATCTCGTGAGCAACTAGACCTCCGAAGGACCAACCGCAGAGGTAGTATCTTCCCCGGGGTTGAATTCTTCGCAAGCGCTTTGCGTAGAGCCGCGCCATTTCTTCGATGCTCGGCGGTGCCGTGGCTGCGTAGTTTGCCACGTCTGCCTGCAGAGCGTAGATTGGCCGCTCTTTATCGAGTGTCTGTATGAACCGCGAGTAGCACCATCCAAGCCCGATACCCGGATGAATGAAGAATATCGGCTCCTTCGGTCCGCCCTGTCGAATAGGAATGACGGGCTCCCAGGCCACCGGAGTCTGTGGCAGCATGATCCTCTCGGCGAGTGCCGCAACCGTAGGCGCTTCAAAGATTGTTCGCATTCCGAACGAACGGCCGGTACCGCGCTCGATCAATTTGACAAGCTTCGGTACCAGCAGAGAATGGCCGCCGAGCTCGAAGAAGTTGTCCTCGACGTAGATCTGATCGACTCTTAGCGTTGCTTCAAAAGCGTCGGCGACGATCCGTTCACTTTTCGTGGCGGGTGTCCGGCCCTGAAGCCGACGTGGCGGATTGCTCATCAATAGGCCGCCCCTGTCGATCTTTCCGTTGGGGCTCAATGGGATCTGATCCACGATCATGAACTGGTTTGGTACGGAGTACTGCGGCAATTTCGCTTCCGCCCATGATCGCAGCTCGGCGATGGTGGACGCGCGGTCTTCTCGTATTTGCACGTAAGCAACAAGCCGCTCGCGGCCGTGGTCGCCGCGGCTGAGAACTGCCGCCGCACCGACGACTCCTGGATGGCGGGAGAGTACTGCCTCCACTTCGCCGGCTTCCACCCGGATCCCATTTATTTTCATCTGTCCGTCTCGGCGCCCGTTGAATTGAATGGAGCCATCATCGGTCCACGAGGCCAGATCGCCGGTTCGATACATCCGGCCGCCGCTTTGGTCGTACGGGTTGGCAACGAAGCGTTCGGCGGTTTTGCCGCTAGATCCAATGTAGCCGCGGGCAAGCCCGGCTCCGGCTATGTAGATTTCACCTTCGATTCCGGGCGCGACGAGATTCAAGTGATCGTCGAGAACGTAGACCTTCGTGTTCGCTATCGGTTTGCCGATAGCGAACACGTCGGGCCACAAGGTGGCTGATCCGCGAATGCTATGGCTCGTGGCGACATGGGTTTCTGCCGGGCCATAGATGTTGTTCATTCCGATTCCCCGGCCGTCTTGATCGAAGGCGCGGACGGCATCGGTGATGACTAGCTGTTCTCCGCCCTGAAAGATGTCTGAGGGTCGCCACCGGATGCTCTTGTCATCGTTGTCTTCTTGCGCCGCATCTGCCATTGACTGAATGACTGTGGTTGTTGCGAAGAGCTCGTCCACAGCGTTGTGACCGAGCCATCTCAGGAGCGCCGCGGGGTCGGAACGCACGGTTCCGGGCACGATGGTGAGTTCTCGGCCCGAGATCAGCGCGGACATGATTTCTTGAACCGCGAAGTCGAAGCTGACCGACAGGAACTGAGCGGTCTTTTTCTGTTCGTCGGCCGGCCATTCGTTCAGATGCCAAATCAGCATGTTTCGGGTCGCTTCGTGGCCCATCGCGATCCCTTTGGGTGTGCCGGTGGATCCGGAGGTGTAGATGACGTAGGCGGGGTGTTGTGTGTGCAGGGGGGTGCTGCGGTCGTGGTCGGTCGGGTTGTGG
>NZ_PVZG01000050.1 GCF_003002065.1 Pseudosporangium ferrugineum | reverse complement strand
GCAGCGATCTGGCACAACAACAAGACCGGCGCACCCGTCACCCGGTCACTGATCGCCTACGACCACTGACCGGGATATCGGAACTACTCGTCTAGGATCGCGGCCATGTCCGCGCAGCCTGATCTGCCGCTGCGTCCCATGACGCTCGGTGAGCTGGTGGATGCCGCCATGACGGTGCTCCGGGCCCGGGCGCTGCCGCTGCTGGTCACCGCCGGGGTGCTGGCCGCGGTCGAGCAGGCGCTGCTGCTGCCGCTGCGGGCCGCCGCCTCCGCGTCGCCGCCGCTGTACGGGCCCGCGCGGGAGAATTTCGGGTCGTGGTGGGTGCTGGTGGCCGCCGGGTTCGCCACCGAGGGGTTCATCATCTGCGTGCTGGGGGCGCTCGCGTCGGCCATCGCCGGGCCCGCGTTGATCGGGCGGTCGGTGCGGGGGCGGGAGCTGTGGCGGCGCGTACGGCCGCTGCCGACCTTCCTCGCCGCCTGCGTCTTCGGGGTGCTGTGCGGGGCGTCGGCGTTCGCCGGGTTCGTCGCGTGGATCTTCGTGTACGGGTTGTTCGGCCTGGTCAGCGCCGTCCTGGTGATCGACCGGTCGGGGCTGTTCGCGCGGGCCGCCGGGCTGGCCGTGCGGGGCGGGATGCGGGCGGCGTGGACCCGGCTGGCCGCGTACGTGACGTGGCTGGCCGTGCGGGTGGTGCTCGGGGCCGGCTGGGTGGCCGTGTTCGCGTGGGTCGCCGACGGGGAACCGGGCTGGCAGGCCTGGCTCACGCCGGTGGCGTGGGCGCTGGGCAACACGGTCGCGTACGCCGCGCTCGGCTGCGTCGACGCGGTGCTGCTGCTGGAGACGCGGATCCGTACGGAAGGGCTGGACATCGCCGTGAGCCGGGCCCGGAGCCGGGGCGACGACCCGGCCGCGGCCCTGGTGTGGGCGCCGTGACCCGGGCCTGGGACGAGTTCGCGGCGTCCGTCTTCGACCGGATCTCGCCGCAGTCGCTGTTCCTGCTGCTGCTCCTGGCCGCCGCGGTGGCCGGCGCGCTGTGGTACTGGTTCCCCGCCTGGGTGCCGCGCCGGTTCCCCCGGGTGCGCCTGCCCCGGCTGCGGCTGCCGCGCTGGCGGCTGCCGCGGTTGCGGCGGCGGAAAAGGAAGAAGAAGCCCGCGGGCACGGAGAAGGCCCGGACGGCCCCCGCCTTCGAGCCCAGCGTGGTGCTGCCCGACGGCACCCTGCTCGCCGACCGGCTCGCCGCCGAGGGCCGGTACGCCGAGGCCATCCGGCAGCGGCTGCGGGACATCGTCGGCGACCTGACCGCGGCCGGCGTGGTCTCGCCGCTGCCCGGCACCACCGCCGCGGAGGTCGCCGTCACGGCCGCCACCCAGCGTCCCGCCGTCGCGGCCCCGCTCGCCGGCGCCACCGACCTCTTCTCCGACATCTGGTACGGCGACCGCCCGGCCGGCCGCGACCACGACGACCACATGCGCACCCTGACCGGCGAGGTCCGCACCCGGATGACGACGGGCGGTACGCCGTGAAGAACCCCCGCAGGCTCCGCCTCGTCGCGCCCCTGGCGGCCGTCCTGGCCCTGGCCACCTTCACCGGCATCGTGCACGCCGTGGAGCAGCCGGACCCGACCGACGCCGCGTTCCTCTCCCCCACCAGCGACGAGGGCGAGGGCGCGCGCCTGCTCGCCGACGGGCTGGCCCGCGAGGGGATCGTGGTGGACGTGCGGCGTACCACGCCGGAGGCGCTCGACGCGGTCGGTTCCGGCGAGGCGGCCACCGTCTTCGTGACCGCGCCGGCGCTGGTGTACCGGGCGTACCTGGAACGGCTGGTGACGCTGCCGGCGCAGGTGCGGGTCGTGATGGTCGCGCCGACCGAGTCCGACCTGCGGCAGGCCGGGCTGGACGTGCCGGTCGGCGGTCCGCGCTGGACGGCCGCCGCGCCGCCGCCGGGCTGCGCCGCCGGGTTCGCGGACGCCGGCCCGGCCGCGGCGCTGCGCCGCACGTACGACGCCGGCGCGTACGAGCCGGTGGTCTGCTACGGCGGCGGGGTGGCAGAGTTCCAGGCCCGCGGGTACGCCGAACTGACGCTGGTCGGCGCCGCGGACCCGTTCCGCAACGACCGGGCCGACGAGCACGGCAACCGGCGGCTGGCCCTGGGCCTGCTGTCGCGGACGCCCCGGGTGGTGTGGCTGGACCTGCACGAGCGGGAACGCGCGCCGCGGCCCACGCCGACGCCGACCCGCCCGGCGGATCCCGGTGAGCCGGAGGACGAGGGTTACGAGGACTGGACGGACGACGGCGGGCGCGGCGACGGCCCCGGGCAGCCGACCCCCGCGCCGGCACCGGACGGCGAGGGCGACGGCGGCTCGCAGGGCGGCGCCCTGGGCGACAGCGCCCTGGCCCAGGCGTTCCCGCCGGCGGTGTGGGCGACCCTCGCGCTGCTGGTGCTGGCGGCGGTCGCGCTGGTCCTGGCCTCGGCGCGGCGGCTGGGCGCCCCGGTGGCCGAGCCGCTGCCGGTGCGGGTGCGGGCGGCGGAGACCGTGCGCGGGCTCGGCGGCCTCTACCGGCGGGCGGGTGCGCGCGGCACGTCGCTGGCGACCGTACAGTCGGCGGCGCGGGCGCGGCTCCTCGACCACTTCGGCCTGCCCCCGGACACGCCGATCGATCCGCTCGCCGCGCGGGTGGCGGCGTACACGGGGGTGCCGGAGGACGACGTGCGGCACCTGCTGGGCGGCGGGGTCGAGGACAGCGACGAGGAGCTGGTCCGCGCCGCGACGGCCGTGCAGGACCTGGTCCGGCACGTGACCGGGCAGCAGAACTGGCAGCAGGCACCGGACGAGGGGAATGTGACGTGACGTCTTCGGTATCCGTGGAGGCCCTCGCGGCCCGCGACGCGTTGCAGCGCCTGCGGACCGAGGTCGCCAAGGCGGTCGTCGGCCAGGACGCGGTGGTGAGTGGCGTGGTCATCGCCCTGCTCTGCGGCGGCCACGTGCTGCTCGAGGGCGTGCCCGGCGTCGCGAAGACGCTGCTGGTGCGGGCGATGGCGGCGGCGCTGGACGTCGACACCAAGCGGGTCCAGTTCACCCCCGACCTGATGCCGGGCGACGTGACCGGCTCGCTGATCTACGACGCGCGCTCGGCCGCCTTCAACTTCCGGCCCGGCCCGATCTTCACGAACCTGCTGCTCGCCGACGAGATTAACCGGACGCCGCCGAAGACCCAGGCGGCGCTGCTCGAGGCGATGGAGGAGCGCACGGTCAGCACCGACGGCGAGTCCCGCCGGCTGCCCGAGCCGTTCATCGTGGTGGCCACCCAGAACCCGATCGAGTACGAGGGCACGTACCCGTTGCCGGAGGCGCAGCTCGACCGGTTCCTGCTGAAGCTGGCGGTGCCGCTGCCGGAGCGGGAGGAGGAGCTGGGCGTGCTGCGCGCGCACCACCACGGCTTCGACCCCCGCGACCTCAAGGCCGCCGGCGTGGGCCCGGTGGCCTCCGCCGCCGACCTGGCCGCCGGCCGCGAGGCCGTACGCCGCGTAGCCGTGGCCGAGCCGGTGCTGGAGTACATGGTCGACCTGTGCCGTGCCACCCGGGTGTCGCCGGCGCTGGAGCTGGGCGCGTCCCCGCGGGGCACCACCGCGCTGCTGGCCGTGGCGAAGGCCCGCGCCTGGCTGAGCGGCCGCGAGTACGTCATCCCGGACGACGTGAAGGCGTTCGCGATCCCCGTCCTGCGGCACCGGGTGCGGCTGCGCGCCGAGGCGGAGCTGGACGGCGTCACCACCGACTCGGTGCTGCGGTCCGTTCTCGGCGCCGTGCCCGCGCCCCGCTGAGCCGGTCGTGGTCACCAGGCGCTTCGCGCTGCTGCTGGCGCTCGGCGTACCGCTGCCGGCGCTGCTGCCGTCGCCGTGGCTGCTGACCCTGGCGGTACTCGGGCTGGCGAGCGGCGCGGCGGTGCTGGACGTGCTGGTCGCCGCCCCGCTCACCGGCGTCACGCTGCGGCGCGAGGGCGACGAGACGGTGTGGCTCGGCGACACGGCGACGACCACGCTGACCGTCGGCAACACCGCGCGGCGGCCGATGTGGCTGCGGCTGCGCGACCGCTGGGTGCCGTCGGCGGGCGCGGACCACACCGAGCACCGGCTGAACCTGCTCGGCGGCGAGGAGCAGCGGGTCACGACCACGCTCACGCCGACGCGGCACGGCGACCGGGCCGCGGTGCGGGTGACGCTGCGCTCGTACGGGCCGCTGGGGCTCGCCTACCGGCAGCGGTCGCAGCGGTGGAACGGGGCCGTGACGCCGAAGTGGTCGCTGCGGGTGCTGCCGCGCTTCCCGTCGCGGCGGCTGCTGCCGGAGAAGCTCGCCAAGCTGCGCATCTTCGACGGCGCGGTGGTCACCCGCGGGCGGGGGCAGGGCACCGAGTTCGACGTGCTGCGCGAGTACGTGATCGGCGACGACGTGCGCTCGATCGACTGGCGGGCTTCCGCGCGTACGCATGACGTGGTGGTCCGCACCTGGCGCCCCGAGCGTGACCGCCGGGTGGTCTGCGTGCTGGACACCGGCCGCACGTCGGCGGCGCGGATCGGCGACGAGCCCCGGCTGGACGCCGCCATCGACGCGGCGCTGCTGCTGGCGGTGCTGGCGTCGAAGGCGGACGACCGCGTCGACATGCTGGCGGTGGACACGGCCGTCCGCGCGAAGGTCGAGGGTGGCGGCCACCGCACCCGGCTGCCCCGCCTGATCAGCTCGATGGCCGCCCTGGAACCGGCCCTGGTGGAGACGGACTTCGGGCTGGTCGCCGGCGATCTGCTGCGCCGCGACCACAAGCGGGCCCTGGTGGTGATCTTCTCGGCGCTGGACGCCGCGCCGATCGTCGAGGGGCTGCTGCCGATCCTGTCGCGGCTGACCACCAAGCACCGGGTGGTGCTGGCCAGCGTCCGCGACCCGGAGACCGCCCGGCTCGCCCACCTGCCCGGCACCGGCGCGACCGCCGAGGAGGTGCACCTGGCGGCGGCGGCCGAGCTGGCGCTGGCCGAACGCGACCGGGTCCGGGCCCTGCTCGGCCAGCAGGGCGTGATCGTGGTCGACGAGCCGCGGGAGACCTTCGCCTCGAAGGTCTCCGACGTCTATCTCATGCTGAAGGCGGCGGGCCGGCTGTGACCCTCGCGTACGTGGTGGCCAGCTCGTAGTCCTTGCGGGGGCCGACGGCGTGCCAGTGCTCGGTGAAGCCGTCCGGCCCGGTGATCCGCCCGGTGACCGTGTAGTGGTCCGGGTCGCACGGGTGCGTGGCGTGCCAGCGGTCGCCGTCCAGGTCGAGCCGGTAGAAGGCGCGGCCGTCCGCAAACCGTACGTCCACCGTACCATCGTCGCATTGTTGGTATGTCAGCTCACGCGTGGCCGGTCCACGGTGCTCACCGATGCTGACCTCGCCCTCCTCGGCGTAGCGCAGCGTCCCGCCCGGCTCGCGGGTGAAGCGCGCCCGGCCGGTGAACGACCCCTCGGCCCCGGCCCGGTGATCGAGGATCACGCGGCGCACGGTCCACTCGCCCTCCAGGAACGCCGCCGGTGTGACGTGCACGACGGCTCCGGGCCCGGGAGCTTGATAATTTCGGGCCACGCCCACCGCCCTTCGGAGGATCCCCCATGTCGCAGGCAGCCACGCTACGTCAGCCGCGCCCGCTCGTGCTCGCCGACCTGATCCCGGGCGCGCTCGCCCGTGACGTCCTCCTGGTCGCCGGCGGCGCCGGCTTCGTCGGCCTGCTCGCGCAGATCGCGGTGCACCTCCCGGGCACACCGGTGCCGATCACCGGGCAGACGCTGGGCGTGCTGCTCATCGGCGCCGCCTACGGCTGGAAGCGCGCGGCCACCACCATCGCCCTGTACGCGGCCCTCGGCGTGGCGGGCGTGCCGTGGTTCGCGGGCGGCGGCAGCGGCTACGCCGGCGCGTCGTTCGGCTACATCGCCGGCTTCCTCCTCGCCGCGACCGCCGCGGGCGCACTGGCCGAGCGCGGCGCCGACCGCACGATCCTGCGCTCCCTGCCGGCGATGCTCCTCGCCGAGCTCATCATCTACGGCGTCGGCATGACCTGGCTCGGGCTGTACGCCGACCTGACGTTCGCCCAGACGGTGGAGAAGGGCCTGGTGCCGTTCCTGCTCGGCGACGCGGTCAAGGCGGCGCTGGCGGCCGGCCTCCTGCCCGCCGCCTGGGCCCTCACCGGCCGCCGCTGAGGCGCCGCTCAGGCCGTCGGCACCTCGGCGGTGGTGTGCTCCGGGGCGAGGTCCGTGCTCTCGCCCCGGCGGTCGGCCGCGGCGCCGAGGCCCAGGGCGTACCCGAGGAAGGCGAGCCAGACCGCCAGGCCGATGCCGATGCGGACCGGGTCCGGCCAGCCCGACGGGGTCACGTACGCCTCCAGGATGCCGGAGACCAGGAGCATGACGACCAGGCCGAGCGCGACCAGCATGCCGGCGCGGGCGCGTTCCGCCAGTGCCCGGCCGCGGGTGCGGTGCGGGCCCGGGGCGATCCAGGCCCAGCCGATGCGCAGGCCGACGCCGGCCGCCACGAAGATGGCCGTCAGCTCGAGGAAGCCGTGCGGAAGGATGTAGACGAAGAAAGTCTCGCCCTCGCCCGCGTTCATCATCAGCGCGCCGGTCAGGCCCAGGTCGAAGGTGTTCTGGGCGAGGATCCAGAGGACCGGCACGATCAGCACGCCCGAGGCGAGGCACTGCCCGGCGATCATCGCGTTGTGCGTCCACACGTTGGCCGCGAAGTTCTGCGCCTGGTATTCGCTGTAGTAGCGGACGAAGTCCTCGCCGGCGTACTGCTCGCTGACCGCGGGCGGGACGAAGGTGGCGATGATCTCCGGGTGGGCCGCGAAATACGCCATCAGCCCGCCGGCGACCAGCACGTTCAGCACCGTCACGGCGAGCCACCAGCGCCGGGAGCGGTAGAGCTCCACCGGCAGGGTGGTGGTGAAGAAGCGGGCCACCGGGCGCCACGAGAAGCGCCGGCCGCCGGTGACCGCGGACCGGGCCGCGATGACGAGCTGGGACAGCGTGGCGAGCAGGATCGGGTCGGGCGAGTGGCTGCGGACCACCGACAGGTGGGTGGCCGCGCGCTGGTAGAGCAGCACCAGCTCGTCGGCCTCGGCGGCCGTCAGCTTGCGGCGGCGGGTCAGCGCGTCGAGCCGGTTCCACTCCCCGCGGCGCTCGCTGACGTACGCGTCCAGGTCCACCGGCGCAGCGTATCGGGCGGGCCATCGGGTTAACTATCGGCATGACTGTGGCGGTGCCGGCGACCGGCGGGAACGGCGAGCAGCTCGTCAACGGCGAGGCCGTCGAGGTCGACGTGCGGCACGCCCGGATCGGCTCGCGGGGCCTGGCGCTGCTGCTCGACATGGTCGTCCAGGTGGTGCTCGGCCTGCTGATCTTCAGCCTGAGCGGGGCGCTCTCCGCCCAGCTGCTCGGCGACGCCGTCGACGAGGCGTTGATCGAGGCCATCGCGACCACGTCGGTGATCCTCGCCTTCATCGCGTACCCGACCGTCGCCGAGACCCTGAGCAACGGCCGCAGCCTGGGCAAGCGGGCCATGGGCCTGCGGGTCGTCCGGGAGGACGGCGGCCCGATCCGGGTCCGGCACGCCCTCGTGCGCAGCCTGGTCGGCGCCGCCGTGGAATGGCCCGGCCTGCTGTTCCCGCCGTTCACCTGGGCGGTCGCGCTGACCACGATGCTCTTCTCGCCGCAGGGCCGGCGCCTCGGCGACCTGGCCGCGGGCACGTTCGTGATCCACGAGCGGGCGCCGGCGCCGTGGGGCTGGGTGCCCGCGATGCCGCCGGGGCTGGGCGCCTGGGCCGCCGCCCTGGACCTGACCAACCTCGACGACGACCTGGCCCTGGCCGCGCGGCACTACCTGGCCCGCGCCGCCGAGATCCGGCAGCCGATGAACGGGCGGTTCGCGCACGGCCTCGCCGCCGAGGTGAGCGAGAAGATCGGCCAGCCGGTCCCGCCCGGAGTGCCGTCGTGGATGTTCCTGAGCGCCGTGCTCGCCGAGCGGCGCCGCCGGGCCAACGAGCGGGTGCACGCCACCCGGGCGCTGACCCAGCGGATCTGGCCGGGCTTCGGACGGCCGGCCTGGTCCCGGGCCATCGGGCCGACCTGGGACCCGGCCGGCACGAACCCGCCCCTGCTCGGCGTCATGAAGGAGGAGGGGCGGCCGTCCTGACGCTCACAGGTGCGCGGGCGTGGCGATCCCCAGCAGGTCGAGGCCGCGCCGCAGGGTGCGCCCGGTGAGCAGGCAGAGCGACAACCGGCTCTCGCGTACGCCGTCCTCCGCCTTCAGCACCGGGCACTGCTCGTAGAAGGTGCTGTAGAGCGACGCCAGGCCGTACAGGTAGCCGGCCAGCCGGTGCGGCTCGAGGGTGGCGGCGACGGACTCCACCACCGGCTCGAAGGAGAGCAGCTCCAGGGCCAGCGCCCGCTCGGCCGGGTGGGTGATCCGCACCGCCGGGCGGAACGCGCCGGCCCGGTCGAGGATGGAGCGGATGCGGGCGTACGCGTACTGCAGGTAGGGCCCGGTGTTGCCGGTCAGGGCGAGCATCCGGTCCCAGTCGAAGACGTAGTCGGACCGGCGGTCGCCGGCCAGGTCGGCGTACTTGATCGCCCCGACGCCGACCGCGGCGGCCACGGCCGGGTCGGGCGCCAGCGCCGACGCCCGGGTCACCGCCTCGTCGAGCAGGGCGGCGAGCTTGACCGAGTCGCCCGAGCGGGTGCGGAACATCCTGCCGTCGGTGCCGAGGATCGAGCCGAACGGCACGTGCTCGGCACTCACGCCCTCGGGCAGCCAGCCGGCCGCGGCGGCCACCGCGAACACCATCGCGAAGTGGGTCCGCTGCGGGGCGCCGACGACATAGAGCAGCCGGGTGGCGCCGAGGACGCGGGTCCGGTGGCGGAGGGCGGCGAGGTCGGTGGCCGCGTACCCGAATCCGCCGTCGCTCTTGCGCACGATCAGCGGGAGCGGCCCGCCGTCGCGACCCGTGAAACCCTCCGGGAACACGCACAGCGCGCCGTCGCTCGCCACCAGCAGGCCCTTGGCGTCCAGCTCGTCGACCACCGACGCGAGCTGGTCGTTGTAGCCGCTCTCGCCCGCGAAGTCGGCCTCGGTGAGGGTCACCCCGAGCCTTTCGTACGCCGAGAGCAGGTACCGCCGCGACTCGGCGACCAGCGAGCGCCACAACCCGAGCGTCTCCTCGTCGCCGGACTGCAACCGCACGACCCGCAGCCGCGCCCGGTCCCGGAAGTCCTCGTCGGCGTCGAACTTGGCCCGTGCCGCCTGGTAGAACGCGGTCAGGTCGGCGGCCCGGGACACGCCGGTGGCCCCCTCGTCGAGCAGGTGCTCGATGAGCATCCCGAAGGCGGTTCCCCAGTCGCCGACGTGGTTGGCGCGGATCACGTCGTGGCCGAGCCATTCGAGCGTACGGGCGAGCGCGTCGCCGATCACCGTCGAGCGCAGGTGCCCGACGGTCAGCTCCTTGGCGATGTTCGGCGCCGAGTAGTCGAGCACCACGGTCCGCGGCTGTTTCGTCTGCGGCACGCCGAGCCGCGCGTCGCCGGCCACGTCGGTCAGCGCCGCCGCGATCAGCTCGTCGGCGACGGTCAGGTTGACGAAGCCGGGCCCGGACACCTCGGCGTGCGCGACCCCGGCCAGGTCGGCGCGGGCGGTCACCGCCTCGGCGAGCTCGCGGGGGGACCGGCCGAGCCCGCGCGCGAGCGGCAGGACGGCCCCGGACTGGAAGTCGGCATGCTGCGAGCGCCGCACGGCGGGGTCGACGGCCGCGTGCGCGACCTCGGCGAGCGCGGGGGCGAGCCGCGCGGAGAGCAGAGCTTCGAGATTCATGGCAGACCCATCGACGGTACGCGGGAAGGCGGGCCGGCCGGGAGCCACGGGGAACCTGCGACACCGGCGGGCGACCCGCCGGTGGAGGACACGTGTCAGCTCAACCGGAGGGTTCTGATCCGGCGTCGCTCGCGGTTGATGCTGGGCACGGTACGAGCATAGTGGGACCCGTGATGACTGGCGAACCAGATCGGCCGTGGGACCCGGCGGCGCCCGGCGTGCTGGCGCTGCCGTCCGGCCGGCTCGTGCGCGGCCGGGGCCTGCGCAGACCCCTTCCGGCGGGTCCCGAGCCGCGGTTCGGCGTCTACCTGCTCGGCGCCGCTCCCCCGCCCGTGGCGTGGGAGAGCCGCTGGGTGCGCTGGCCCGACTTCCGCCTGCCCGCCGACCGGAAGCTCGCGGCGGCGGTGCTGCGGGACGCGTGGGAGCGGGCCGGCGCCGCGCGGGTGGAGGTCGCCTGCGGCGGCGGGCGGGGACGCACCGGGACGGCCCTGGCCTGCCTGGCGATCCTCGACGGGGTGCCGCCCGCGGAGGCCGTCGCCTACGTCCGCGAGCGTTACGACCGGCACGCCGTGGAAACACCGTTCCAACGTCGGTACGTCCGTACGTTCACCCCGTATGGTTGAGGTGGTCGAGGTAGCGCTCCAGCCGCTCGGCCGTCGCCCCGTCGGTGATCATCAGCTGGAGCCCCGCCTCGTCACCCGCCGCGCCGATGCCCAGGCTCTCGATCCGGGCCAGCACCTCGATCGGCTCGCCGGGGACGCCCAGCCCCTCCACTTCGACCATGTCCCCCGCGGCCAGGTCGGCCGCCGCCGGACGCACCCGTAGCCCGCCGGTGCTCACGTCGATCAGCGCCGCGTCCACCGGTTCGCTGCCGCGCCGGTGCAGGCGCACCGTGCCGCTCGCGTCCACCCGCCGGGACTGGCGCCGTTCCAGCTGCGCGGCCAGGCCGGACATGTCCTCGACCCGGCCGATGGTCCGGCCCATCCGCTCGGTGAGCCGGCCGACCACCGTGCCCTGATCGCTGGCGACGGCCCGCAACGAGGTGGCGGCCTCCCCCACGCTGCCGATCCCGGCGACCATCGCGGCGATCGCCCCGGCCATCCGGGCGGTGTCGCGCTCCAGCTCGGCGATGGTCCCGGTGATCTGCTCGGTGGAGTCGGCCGTGCTGGTGGCCAGCTGCTTGACCTCGTCGGCGACGACGGTGAAACCCAGACCCAGCTCCCCGGCGCGGGCCGCCTCGATCGTGGCGTTGAGGGCGAGCAGCCGGGTCTGGCCGGCGATGCCGCGGACCAGCTGGGCGGTGTCGGCGACCCCGCGCAGGCTCCGCTCGAGCTCGGCGATCACCTCCTCGGCGCGGCGCGCGTGGTCCACCACCGCGGAGGTCGCCGCGTCGGTGGCCGCGATGCCGCCGTCGATCGTGTCGGCGGCCCGGCGTACGGCGCCGACCTGCTCGGTGACCAGCCGCAGCTCCTCCGCGATGACCGAGGTGGACTCGTCGATGATCTCCTGGGCGCGTTCCCGCAGCCGCCGCTCGGCCTGCTTCTGGTGCTGGAACCCGATCTGGAACTGCTCCTCCCGCCCGGTACGGATCTCGCGCTGCCGCTCCGCGCGGGCGCGCAGCAGGGTCCGCGTCCCGGCGAGCGCCCGGCCGATGTCGCCCAGCTCGCCGGGGCCCTGCGGCACCGGCAGGTCCGGCCCGCCGTCCTCGGCCAGCGCCCGGATCGCCGCGACGGCACGGGCCGTGTCCCCGCGCATGCGCCGGGTCGTCGCGGCTGCGTACCCGGCGGCGACCACCAGGCCGGCACCCGTCAGGGCCGGCACGGCGGCCTGTCCCCGGCGCAGACCGCTGTAGCAGGCCAGGACCGCGGGGACGGCGAGGAGCAGCACCACCGTGGCGAGCCGCGGACCGGTACGCATCGGGCGCAGGAAACCGGGCGCCATCCGCATGCTCCGATTCCACCACGGGACCGTGCCGGTCCTCAGCCGGTTGGCGGTGCTGAGACGCTCTCGCCGGTGAGGTCGGCCAGGTAGCGGTCGATCCGCTCGCCCGTGCCGGCCTCGGTGATCATGAGCTGCAGCCCGGCCTCGCCCTCCCGGTCGCCGTGGCCGACGTTGTCGACGCGGGCCCGTACCGGGATCGGCTGGTCCGGGTGGCCGAACCCGTCGACGTCGACCAGGTCGCCGGCGGCCAGCGCGCCGGGCGCGCACCGCACCCGCAGGCCGGTGGCGTTCACGTCGATCAGCTCCGCCTCGACCGCGTCGCCGGTGCGGCCGCGCAGGCGTACCGTGCCGGAGACCCGGACCCGCTCCGACCGGCGGCGCTCGATCTGGGCGGCCAGGCCGGACATCTCCTCGACCCGGCCGATGGTCCGGCCCATGCCGTCGGTGAGCCGGCCGACCACCGCACTCTGGTCGGCGGCGACGGCGCGCAGCGAGGTGGCGGCGGCACCGACGCTGCCGATGCCGGTCACCATCGCGGCGATCGCCTCCGCCATCCGGGCGGTGTCGCGCTCCAGCTCCGCGATGGTGCCGGTGATCTGCTCCGTGGACCGGGAGGTGCTGGTGGCCAGCTCCTTGACCTCGTCGGCGACGACAGTGAAGCCCTGACCCAGCTCGCCGGCGCGGGCCGCCTCGATCGTCGCGTTGAGGGCGAGCAGCCGGGTCTGCGCGGCGATGCCCTGCACCAGCTCGGCGGTCGACGCGACCCGGCGCAGGCTCTGCTCCAGCGACCCGATGACGGCCTCGGCCTGCCGGGCGTGGTCCACCGCGGCGGCGGTCGCCTCGTCGGTGGCCGCGATGCCGCTGTCGATCGTGCCGGCCGCGCGGCTCACCTCGCCGACCTGCTCGGTGACCCGGTGCAGCTCCTCGGAGATCACCGAGGTGGACTCGTCGATGATCGCCTGCGCGCGTTCCCGCAGCCGCAGCTCGGCCTGCTTCTGGTGCTGGAAGCTGAGCCGGTGCTGCTCCTCCCGGACGGCCGCGGCGTCGCGCAGCCGGTCCTCCTGCGCCGCCATCCGGGTCCGCGCCGTGTCGAGCGCCTGGCCGAGATCGCCCAGCTCGTCGCGGCCGGCGGGGACCGCCCGCTCGCCCAGGTCGCCGTCGGCGAGGGCGCTGACGCCGCCGACGGCCAGCGCCACGTCGTGCCGGGTACGCCAGAGCACCCCCACGGCGAACCACGCGGCAAGCACGAACCCGCCGATCGTGATGGCCAGTACCACGAGCCGCTCCCGGGTGAAGCCCCCGACGCGGGTGGTGAGCAGGTCGTCGAGCACCTCGACCAGCGGTCCCACGGCGTCGCGCAGGGCGGTGGCCGCCGCCGTGACGTCGGCGGGGCCCGGGTTGGCGAGCGTGTCGGTGAGGTTCTTCGCCAGCGCCGCCAGCACGTCCGCCGCCCGGACGACAGCGCCCAGCCGGTCGGCGAGCCCGCCCATCGCGGTGTTCGCGGCGGCGGTCGTGACGTCGTTGCGCAGGCTGTCGGCGGCCCCGGACAGCTCGCCGGCGCGGACGGCCTGGTCGGCGACGGCGCTGTTCCCGCCGCCCTGGCCGGCGGCGGCGGCCTTCGCGGCGGCCACCAGCGCCTTCGGCAGCTGCACGATCTGGGCGTCCATCACGTAGAAGGAGTCCAGGTCCGGGTCGAGGATCAGGTTCGACCGGTTGCCGGCCTCGGTGACCAGGGCCGCCAGCCCGGTGGCGAGGGCGAGGCGCCCGGCCGGCGAGTCCCCCGCGGAGCCGGGCACCGCGCCGAGGGCCTCACCGAGGTGCAGCGACGGCCGGGAGGCCACGGCGGAGCGCACCGCGCCGAGGTCCGGCTGCCGGCCCGCCACCGCCTCGGCGAGGGCCAGCAGCGCCGGACGGACGACCACCAGGCCGTCCCGCTCGGCGGCGCTGAAGTCGATCTTCGAGTCAGCCTCGCGCACGTAGCCGTACGTGGCCGCGACGCCGGGGATCATCAGGACCAGCACCAGCGTGGCGAGCCGCAGACTGGTGCGCATCCGGTCGGCGGCCGCGAGCACCGGGCGCAGTGCCGCGGGCGCGCCCCGATCGTTGCCCAGCACCGGCCGCTACCGCGGGCCCGGGCACACGGTGCCGGCGGTCAAGATCGCGCACATGACCCGATTGCACCACGGAGGGGAGCCGCTTCTCAGCCGGTTCGCGACAACGGAGCGGCTCGCGCCCGCACCGGCCACTAGACGAGTAGTTCCGATATCCCGGTCAGTGGTCGTAGGCGATCAGTGACCGGGTGACGGGTGCGCCGGTCTTGTTGTTGTGCCAGATCGCTGC
>NZ_PVZG01000049.1 GCF_003002065.1 Pseudosporangium ferrugineum | reverse complement strand
CGAACGAAACGGCTGATGGACTGCCGGAGCCGCTCGGCGAGCTCTTCGTCCGCACCCATGGTCGCAATCTACAGCAACGCTGCGCATTTCCCGTGTTGATAGGCGCCTGTACGCCCCTCGGCGTTGACGTCGGAGCCGATAGCTTCACCCGGATTGGACTATTTGCTCCATCAAACCCGCCAGTCGGCGGAGCCGTGATACGCAATCGGATGTGCCGCGGCGCCAATACGGCACAGGTTGGCGAAACCGGCGGTGGACTCGCGGCGAGTCCCGGTCCGCCCGCGTCCATGCCTACTCGTCGACGGTCTTCGATCGTCGTAGCCGATCGACGAGTTGCGCGGCGGCCCACGATCCCGCATGGCGGCCGCTCGGACCCGTTAACGCACCGGGTCCGTGAGGTACTCCGTGCAGACTGTAACGGTGATCATGGGAAGCCCGCGGTGGCCACAGGACAACAACACCGGTGCGATTTAGCCTGGGACAGCAAGACGCCCAGCCGGCGTTTCCGCGGGTGGGCGGTGCTCAAAGCCCGGCGAGAGGCTTGGTGGCCAGGGGCGGGGTCGAACCGCCGACCTTCCGATTTTCAGGCCGCGAGTGTGCTTGTCGGCGGGTGCCGACGGTTGGCAGGTGCTCTCTTCCCCACAGGTCACGGCGCCTTCGCGTTGTCGCTACGCGTTGTCTGCTACGTGTTGTCTGGGGTCGTCCGCCGTCAACGCGTGCGTGAGCAATCCGTGAGCAGTGGAGGCACTACGCCCACCAGCACGGTGTGAGGAGCCGCTAGCTAGCCGCTGACCGCTTCTGTCGCGGCCAAGGCCTTCTCGGCGTCGGAGTCGACGGGCAGTGTGCTGACTGTCACTCCCGTCGACACTGGCCGCTGCGCGACCTGCCAGGGCCGTGCGCGGGGCACCCTCCGGCCGCTGCGCGCCCGACCCCGCCTCGCTCCGCTCCCGGCCGCCCCGCGCCCGACCGCAACGCTCCGCTTGCGGACCTCAACCCTCCGCTCCAGCACACCGCAACGCCCCCGAGCCCGTTCCGTCCCCTGCCGGGGTCGCGTGTAGTCGACGCCTCACCGTAGGTGTCCCCCGACCGGCCGTTTCTCCCCGGTACGCGCCAGTCCCACGGAGACCAGCTCACCTGCCGGCCGGCGCGCGGTTGACTCGCCTTCAGCAAACGCCGACCACCGAGGAGTACCCGATGAAGAAGATCGGACTGGCTGGGACGTTCGCCGTCGCGGCGGCGCTGACGATGACAGGCTGCGCGACGCCCGCGGCATCGACCGGCTCTGCTTCGACCGGCTCGAATCAGGCCCCGTCGAATCCGAAAGCTTCGGCTCCGGAATTGCCGGCGCCGGTGTCCTCCGACTCCGGACCGGCCAACCCGGGCGATCCCTGCACCGGCCTGGACGTGGCGATCAAGCTGGGGCCCGCGGCCGGCCAGCGGCACGCCACCCTGGTCTTCACCAACACCGGCGACGTCGACTGCTCCATCTCCGGATATTCGGCGGTCACCCTGGTCGGGCCGGACGTGAACCCATACGGGCCGCGCTACGAACTCCCGCGCCAGAAGGGCCAAACGGTCAAGATTATGATGAAGGCGGGCGACACCGTGACCGCCAAGCTCACCTTCCTGACCGTTTCGGGCTCCGACGGCTGGACCCCCAAGATGGTCGAGGTGACGGCGCCCGGCGCCGCGAAGCCCACGTCGGTGGCCTGGCCCGACGACTCGGTCTCCGTGCTGCGCCAGGACGCGGCCACCCACCCCGGCACCTACATCGGTCCGATCAGCCCGGTCGTCTGAGCTTCCCCGCAGCAGCGGACGCGGCCCGGGAGAGTTCGCCACTCCCGGCGCGCCACTGGGAGCGCGGCCTTCGAGAGGTGTTTCACGCGGTGGTACGACAGGTCGACAGAGCGGATTTGCTGATCGGAGCGACCGTCGTGCCATCGGATCAGCGCGCTGACGGCCCTCGGAGTCTCGATGCTCCGGTTCAGTGTTAGGTACAGCGATTGGCCGTTGTGGAGACGCGTAATGGGCATCCTCGGCCAGAGGGCGCTCACGACGGGGTCGGTGAGATCGAGAGACCTGCCGTCCTCGTCGAAGGTTTGGACGTCGACCGTTCTCATCACCCGCCGGTCCGTGATTGGTGATCACGATGCGGACGTCGGTCTTCCAACCGGCCGCGGTCTGTAAAATCGAGAAGATCAAGCTGGGCTGCTGGGCTTGCCTTCCTCTCGCGCAGTACGCCCGGCCGACGCTGTACCAGAGGTTGATCAAGCTGATCCCCAGGGCGATCCAAGCCGCGAGGGCACTGACTGCCGGCGCTTTCATGCGGGCAGGGTAGGTCAGCACCCCGAGGAGCACTTCCCGTTCGTGGAGCCCAGCAGCCTCGAGGGGCATGCATCGAACGTGCATCTCAGGAAGGTGATCATGGGGGATCCGGGGTCATCACCGGACAACACGATCTGTCCCGGATGACCCGGACAGCAAAACGCCCACCGGCGTTTCCGCAGGTGGGCGGTGCTCAAAGCCCGGCGAGAGGCTTGGTGGCCAGGGGCGGGGTCGAACCGCCGACCTTCCGATTTTCAGTCGGACGCTCGTACCAACTGAGCTACCTGGCCGTGCCGCACAACTTCTCGCGGCTAGCACTGGCGGTCCTGACGGGACTTGAACCCGCGACCTCCGCCTTGACAGGGCGGCGAGCACTCCAACTGCTCCACAGGACCTTGCTGTTACTGCTCATTCTTACACTTGCTCTGACCGAGGCCGGTCCGTACCCCCAACGGGATTCGAACCCGTGCTACCGCCTTGAAAGGGCGGCGTCCTAGGCCACTAGACGATGAGGGCAACTCCGCCATCATTGCACATTCGCAATTCCTGCGGCTTGGGCCCCAACCGGCCCCGCTTGAGGCTTGGAAAGCATACGTGATGCCGCCCCCGTCATCCAAACCGGTATCCCCCTCCCCGCGCCACCGCTGTGACCAGCCAAAACGCCCCGAGCGCGAGGAAAGCTCACGCAGAGTGTGCCGAGCGCCACGTCCCGCCGGCCGCCGCCCCGCCCACCACCGCGGCGTTGCCCCGGGCCGAACGCGGGTTCGCAGGGTGAGCTGGTGGGCCTGAGCTGGTGGGCCTGCTGTGCGGAACGCGGTTCGCGGATGCGGGATGCTCAGCGAAGCTGCTGAGCGCCCCAGCCGGTTTCCAGAGGGCTCAGACTCGCGCGGTAGCCGGCCGAGCGGTCGACTCGACAACAGTCGCGGACACCGCCACGATGCCCAGGGCAGCATCGGCCGTGCCGTGCCGTGCCGTGCCGCGCGGGCTGCGCGGCGCCGTGCCGTGCTGCGCCGTGCGCTGCGCATCGTGGATGCGACGGCTGCAGGGCGCTTCTGGCTCGACTACGACACGGTCGACTGTCGTTCTTACTGGCTTTGCTGCGCGCGTCCGGTCGGGAAGTCGGGAAGCTCGGGTGCCGCGGCCGCCGCCACGAGCCGGACGCCCTCCTGCAAGCTGCCGATCCGCACAACGCCCTCCGGCAGCCCGTCGGCCGGCCAGCCCGGCCCGGCCGCCGCGGACAGCAGCGGCGCGTGGCCCGAGGACAACAATTGCACCCACTGCTCGGGGTCGCCGGTCTCGGGCAGCTGTGACCACAGCACCACCGCGGCCGGCCCCGTACGCGCCACTGCGTCGATCAAAGCCGGGGTGGGCACACGGGCACCGAAGAACCGGCTGGCGACCCCGGCCTCGGCAAGTGCCGCCGCGAGGGCCTCCAACGGCAGAGTGTGCTGCTCCTCGTCGGCTGCGGCGAGGAGCACGCGTGGCACCTGCCCAGTCGGCGGCCGGGCCACAGTGCCGAGCACCTCGGTCACGCTGCGCGAGATCAGATGCTCGACCTCGATGAACCGTCGCGTCGCCTCGTAGCGGTCGCCGATGCCGATCAGCACCGGCATGATGACTTCTTCCCACGCGCCGACCACGCCCCGTCCGGCCACGGCCATCTCCAGGATGTCGCGTAACGAGGGCCCGTCGAGACGCATGGCGGCGCGCGCCAGGCCGCGGGCAGCGGGCCCGGCTCTACCCGTACGAATGGTGTGCCCGCCGCCGTCGCGAGTGCTGACCGTCAGCGAGCCGGCGAACTCGGGCCACACCACATCGATCGACCTGCCGCGCCCCGCCCTGCCCCCGTGAAGGGGCACGACGTCGCCGGCATCAGACGCGGAGCCCCCGGAGCCAGGCCGGGAATCGCCGAAGCCAGGCCGGGAGCCGCCGGGGCCGCTCGGGTAGCCGTCAGCACCGGCCTGGGAATCGCCGGCGCCGTCGCTTTCCGAACCGGTCGCGGCCCCTGGCGCTGCGCCTCGGCCGCTACCCACGTCGGCCGCAGTTTCGGGCGTCGAGCTTCTGTCGCTATCCCCGCCCCGCATCTGCGCCGCCGCGCCGCCGGAGGTGTCGCTAGGTGGCGACACATCGAGCGGCATGGGTACGCGTCGAGCCCACGCCGCAGCCTCCGCCGGGGCGACCCCCTGGGCGGTGAGCCGGCGCATGACCTGGAGCCGTTCCAGGTCCTCGCGGGTGTACCGCCGGTGGTGCCCGGGCACGTGGTGGCTCGGCCCCAGCCCGTATCGCTGGTGCCAGGTTCGTAGCGTGGTGACGGCCACCCCCAGGCGGCGAGCCACCGCGCCGGCCGTCAGGGCCTCATCGGCCACCCGACGACTCCGCCGTGTCGGTGCGGTGGAGATGCTGCCGGAGGCGGTCGGCAACCCCGGCGAGCCACGGCGCGTACGCCCGAGGCTCCTGAGCCAGCGCGGTGCGCAGATCGTCGAGCGTCACCCAGCGCACGTCCGCAACCTCGTCAGGATCGGGCAACAACTCGGCGTCGGCGTCGAGGCGCCCCAGCAGCACGTGGTCGTACTCGTACTCCACGCGCCCGGTGGATGGATCCTCGGCGTAGTACGAATACACCCCGACCTCGGCCAGCTCCACGCCTTCTACGCCGACCTCTTCGATGAGGCGACGTTTGGCGGCGACGTCGAGGGGCTCCGAGGGCAGCGGGTGACCGCAGCAGGTGTTGGCCCAGCGCAGGGGGAAGCGGGTCTTGACGGCCGCTCGTTGTTGCAGCAGCACGCGTCCGGAGGCGTCCTGGAGGAACACCGAAAAGGCCCGATGCAGCCGCCCGGGAGCTCGGTGCGCCTCGTCGACGGTGATCTCACCGACCGGGGCTCCGTCGGGGTCGACGAGCTCCACCAGGTGGGCCTCGCGCGACGCGGTCATGGCCGTCTCCTCCCTTCCTACGTCACTCATGGCGAGCTCCCTCGTCATTCATGGCGAACTCCCGCGAGCGGACCGATTCCGCTCGCCGAGCCGGTGATGCGGGAGGCAGCCAATTTGCCGGAGATCAGCACCATCGGAACCCCCACTCCGGGCTGGGTGCCGGAGCCGGTGAATACTACGTTCGGTAGCGACGGGTGCAGGTTTCCGGGGCGGAACGGCCCCGTCTGCGCAAAGGTGTGCGACGACGCGAAGGGCGTGCCGGCCGCCATTCCCTGGGCGGCCCAGTCGTCCGGCGTGATGATCTGCTCCACCTGCACGCCGTCCCGGAAGCCGATGTAGCCGCGTGTTTCGAGAACGCCCAGCACCTCGTCGGCGTAGCGCCGTCCCAGCCCGCCGTGCCAGTCGAACGGTGCCGCCTCAAGATTCGGCGTCGGGGCGAGGACGTAATAGGTCTGCCTCCCGGGCGGCGCCACCCCCGGGTCGCTGTGGCTGGGATTGGTGACCAGCAGTGACGGGTCGCTCATCAGCAATCCCTGCCGGATGACCTCGTCGAAGGTGCCCTTCCACGACGCTCCGAAGTGGATGTTGTGGTGCGCGATCTTCGAGTAGGCCCGGTCCGAACCGATGTGGAGCACCACGCACGACGGCGAATAGCGCAGTTTCCGCCGCCTTGCGCTGGACGGCAGCAGGTCCCGATAGGCGATCGGCAGGTCCGGGTTGAGCACCACGACATCAGCGGCGATGCGCTCGCCCGAGTCGGTGATGACCCCGGTAGCGCGTCCGCCGGTGGTCTCGACGCGCGCCACCGTGGTCTCGTACCGGAACTGCACGCCGTGTTTCTCGGCCGCGCCCGCCAGGGCCTTCGGCACGGCGTGCATGCCGCCGCGCGGGAAGTACACGCCGGCGACGGAGTCGAGATACGCGATCACGGCGTAGATGGCAAGAGCGTCGTGCGGCGCCAGCCCGGCGTACATGGCCTGGAAGGAGAAGATCCGCTGGGTACGGGGATCCCGGAAGTACTGGTTGATCTTCGGCTGCAGTCTGCGGAACCCGCCCATTCCCAGCAGCTTGACCAGGTTCAGGTTGAGTAGGTCGATCGGGGTATCCAGGTTGCGGTCGATGAAATTGTTGCGCTCCAGCTGCCAGAGCTTCCGCGCGAAGTCCACGAACTGCAGGTAGCCGTCGGCTTCCCGGGGCCCGCATACCCGGGATATCTCCGCCGCCATGCGCACGGTGTCGGTCAGAACGTCCAGGGTGGAGCCGTCGGGGTAGTACGCCCGATAGGCAGGGTCCAGGGGGAGCAGCTCGAGCCAGTCGATCAGCTTCTCGCCCACGGCGGCCAGCGGCTCGGCGATGAGCTCGGGCATGGTCAGCACCGTCGGACCGGTGTCGAACTCGTATCCGTCGAGCGACAGTCTTCCTGCGCGGCCACCCGGCACCGGCTCGCGTTCGACGACGGTCACCTGCCGGCCCGCGGCAGCGAGATGGAGCGCACATGCCAGGCCGCCGAGCCCGGCACCGACTACGACCACGCGGTCGGTCGGTCCTGTCACTCTCCGCACGTCACCATCTCCAGAGGTCGAGGGGAAGGCACCAGCCCGGGTGTCGGGCGGGTGGCCAGCACCCGGTCGGGTGATAGCCGGGAAGCAAGGGGTCGAGCTCCGATCGAAGACCCCATCATGCTGGCCTGTGGGTCGCGGTCATGGCCAGGTCTATGAGAGCCGCACGCGCATCGTGATGGATCGGCGCGTTCTGGATGGCGCTGACCGCCTGGTCGACGCGCTGCCGGATCATCGCTTCCACCTGGGACACCGCCCCGGTCTCCGCGATGACCTCCGCCTGACGGGCGATCCTCGCCTCCATCGACAGCGCTTCGTCGGTCGCCGCCTCGCGCACCGCGACGTCTCGGGCCGATCCCGGAAGCTTCATCGCGGTGGAGAGGGGCCCGCCGGAGCCGTCGGCGGGGATGACGGCTCCGGCGGGTGTCTGCGCCAGCTCGGCCCGCTGGGCCGGGGTGGCGAGCCTGTGGGCAAGCATGAGAAGGGCAGTGGGCTTCCGCGTACGCAAGTCGTCGCTTGCCGGTTTGCCCGTGACCTTAGGGTCTCCGTAGACACCGAGGAGATCGTCGCGCAGCTGGAAGGCTTCGCCGACCGCTATGCCGTAGGAGTCGTAGGCCTCGTTGATGGCGGGTGCCATCCTGCGCATCGGGCCGGCGAGTGCGAGCCCGAACTGCAGCGGACGCTGCACGGTGTAGCTCGCCGTCTTGTGGCGAGCGACGACCAGTGCTCGTTCGAGCGACCACTCGTCCGGCTGGGTCTCGCCCAGCACATCGAGATATTGGCCCGCGACGGCCTCGACGCGCATACGGTCGTAGCAGGCGCGCACCCCGAAGAGCGTTGCCGTGGTCACCGCCGTCTGCGCCAGCAGCTGGTCTGCCCACACGAGGCACAAGTCACCCACGAGGATGGCGGAGGTCGAGCCGAACTGCTCGGAGTCGCCGGACCGGCCGGCGATTTCATGCTGAGTGGCGAAGAGGCGGTGCGCCGTCGGGCGGCCGCGACGAGTCGCGGAGCCGTCCATGACGTCGTCGTGCACCAGCGCGAACGTATGCATGAGCTCCAGCGCCGCCAGCGCGGGAAGGACGGAGTCGACCGGCTCACGGGAGCCGAGCATGCCGCGCCAGCCCCAGTAGGCGAAGGTGGGTCTGAGTCGTTTGCCGCCGGCAAGCACCAGGTCACGGGTCGTCCTGGCGAACATGCCGAGTGCCGGGTCAACGGCGTCGAGGGCGGCGATCTGGCCGGCCAGAAACTCGGCCAGCGTCCCCTCGACAGCGTTCACCAGGCCGTCCGCGGGGATCGGCTGATGGGGGACGCCGAATCGGCGGGTTCCCTCGAGGATGTCGTTGGCCACGGAGGAGACGATACCGTAGGCTGCGTGTTGCGTCGATTCGTGAGTCGATTCTTCTGAGGAGGCCCGGTGGAGACAGATCTGGCAGCGGCCTACGAGCGCTGTCGTGAGCTGCATCGGAGCCATGGCCGCACGTATTACCTGGCTACCCGCCTCCTACCCCTCTGGAAGCGACGTCATGTGCACGCGCTCTATGGATTTACCCGCTACGCCGACGAGATCGTCGATCGCACCGAGGACCTTCCACCGGCCGAGCGCGCCGCGCGGTTGACGGAGTGGTCCGACAGCTTCGTCGCCGGTCTCCGGGGAGAACGCGTCGATGACCCCCTGCTCCCGGCGGTGCTGCACACCATCGCGGTGTTCGACCTGAGCGTCGACGACTTCGATTCGTTCCTGCGCAGCATGGCGATGGACCTGACCGTCACCTCGTATGCGACTTACGACGACCTTCTTGAATACATGGAGGGCTCGGCAGCCGTCATCGGCACGATGATGCTGCCCATCCTCGGCTCGAGCGATCCGGTCGCCGCCCGGGAGCCGGCCCGCCAGCTGGGTCTGGCGTTCCAGCTGACCAACTTCATCCGCGACGTCGGCGAAGACCTCGACCGTGGGCGCACTTACCTTCCCGATGCGCATCTCGCCGAACACGGCGTCACTCGTGACGACCTCCTCGAGGCGCGGGCCGCCGGTCGATCGACCCCGTCCATCAAAGCGCTCATCCGGGCCGAAGTGGCCCGCGCGGACGAGCACTACGCCGCCGCCGCGCCAGGCATCCCCCTTCTGCTTCCGGGCTCGCAGGCCTGCATGCGAACGGCCTACCAGCTGTACGCGGGCATTCTCGACGAGGTGGCCGCCGCGGATTACGACGTGTTCGTCCGCCGGGCGACCGTGCCCAATCCCCGGCGTGCCCGGGTGGCGGTGCGGTCGGTCCTGACCCGGCCGGGCACGCCGATCCCTGCCCTGGCGCGGGGCTGACATGCGTACGGCGATCGTCCTGTTCACCCGGGATCTCCGGGTGCACGACAACCCGGCGCTCGCGGCGGCCTGCTCCAGCGCCGAGCGCGTCGTGCCCCTCTTCGTCCTGGACCCGCATCTGCACGCGCTGTCGCCCAACCGCGCGCGATTCCTGCACGAGAGCCTTGCTGACCTCGGGAAGGCACTTCGCCGGCTCGGCGGCGACCTGGTCATCCGTGAGGGCGATCCGGTGGCCGAGACCATCAAAATCGCGCGGGAGGTGGAGGCGGAGGGCATCGCGGTCGCCCAGGACGTCAGTAATTACGCCCGGCGCCGCGAGCGCCGCCTCGCCGAGGAGTGCGAGCACCATCGCATGTCGTTGCGGCTCTTCCCCGGCACCACGGTGGTTTCCCCTGGCGAGGTGAGCCCGGGCGGAGGCGGAGGGCACTACCGGGTCTTCTCGCCCTATTACCGCGCGTGGGAGTCTGCGAAGTGGCGCGACGAGGCACCTGCCCCGACCCGGATCGCCCTGCCGGAGCAGATCATGGTCGGAAGGCTGCCCGAGCTGCCCGCGGGGGAGTCACCCCACGCGCTGGTCGGTGGCGAGACCGAGGGCAAGCGCCGCCTCCGAACCTGGCTGCGGCACATCGGGCCCTACGACGACCTGCACGACGATCTGGCCGCCGACGGAACCTCGCGGCTCAGTGCGTACCTGCGCTTCGGTTGCCTTTCGCCCTTGACCGTGGCGAACGTCGCGCGAGCCGAGGACGGCGCGGGACCGGCTGCTTTCGTCCGCCAGCTGGGCTGGCGGGACTTCTACTACCAGGTCACTTACGCGTTCCCGAAGATGTCGACGGAGGCTTACCGCACGGCTGGGGATGGCGACTGGCGCCCCGATCCCGACGCGCTCCAGCACTGGAAGGACGGGCTCACCGGAGTGCCGGTCGTCGACGCGGGCATGCGGCAGTTGCAGGCCGAGGGATACATGCACAACCGTGCTCGCCTGATAACTGCTGCGTTCCTGACCAAGCATCTCGGCCTCGACTGGCGCGACGGCGTGAAGTGGTTCTTCCGGTGGCTCAACGATGGGGACGTCGCTAACAATTCGGGCAATTGGCAGTGGGTGGCGGGCACCGGCAACGACACGAAGCCTTACCGCCGATTCAATCCGATCCGGCAGGCCGAGCGCTTCGACCCCGACGGCGTGTACGTTCGTCGCTACGTACCGGAGCTGAAGGCGATCTCGGGTAAGGCCGTGCACCAACCCTGGCGCCTGCCGGATACGGTTCGGGCAAGCTTGGACTATCCGGCACCGCTGGAGTCGCATCGCGATGAAGCGGTCTGGTTGAGGCCATGAGATTTCCAACCGGTTCGCCGGGTGGAAAGCGGGTCCTGCCGACCCGTTGCGTTCGTCCGTTGAAGGCCGGCAGGACCCGCGACAACCTGCCCACGGGTCCGGGGCGGGAAACCTCAGGCCGGCAGCGTCCGCCACGAGCCGTAGTGGTGCACCGCGATGCCCGCGAAGGCCGCGGTCGTCCTCGTCGCCGCGTCCACTTCGGCCAGCTCCTCCTGCAGGCGAGTCGCGCCCTCCTCGGCGAACGTGCAATACGAACAATCCGCCAGCGGGCCCGTCTCCGCACCCAGCCGCACCCGCTTGCCGGCGGTCTTCCCGCGCGCCAGCCAGTCCTGGCTGATCGCCAGCATGGAGTTCGTCCCTGTGCCGGTGTCGCGGTAGCTCATGACCGTCACGGCGTTGACCCGCCGCAGCACCTCGTCCGCCAGATTCTTCCGCCCGACCTTGTACTCGCCGAACCAGAACGGGACATCCGCCTCGAGCGGAAGCGTGCTGGCGAGCCGCATCTTGTCCAGCAGTTTCAGGTACGCGTTCTGCGTCCCCTGCAGGTCGGATGCCCAACCGGCGGCCAGGTAGGGCTCGACATCGACATGGATGCCGGAGAAGAGGCCGGTGCCGACGACGGTGCGCTGCCAGGCGAGCGCAGCGGCGTGGTCGGTGACCCACGCGGGGTCTCCGCCGAGCGCACGCAGCTTGATCTTGAGCGGGGCCGCGAGTTCCGCCATCTCCTGCAACCGGGCCAGGTCACCGTTGGTCAGCGCAGACGGCGAGACGTAGACGAAGATTTCCGAGACGTTCTTCCGGTAGGCCCAGTCCACGACCTCGGCGGCCGGGTCCTCGCCCCAGAGCCACATGGCGCGGGTGCCCACCGGAGCAGCGGTGAGGCCGGCGCTGCCCGCGGACGATGCCGCGGGCAGCGCCAGGGCCGCGGTCATGAGAACAACAGACACCAGCCCTGCCTGCCATCGCCTTCTCATGACCGCCCCCTTCCTCGGTGTTTCTCTTCCGCGGGGGTTCTGAATCGGTCGTGCCGATTGCTAGATGAGGGGTTCCACCGAGGCGATCGCGGCATCCAGGGCGGTCACCCGTTCGAATCCGCCCAGCTGTCGCGTCACGTAGGCGATCGCGTGACCGCGCGCGGGATCGGCCCACCCGGCGCTTCCGCCCAGCCCGCCCATGCCCCATGTGCCGTCGTTCTCCAGCTGAACGCCCAGGCCCCAGGTTGTTTCCTGGCCGATGAAATGGTCGAAGCCGATGAACTGAGCACTGGTCGCCTCATCGACCAGCGTCCCGCTGAGCAGCCGATGCCCGTCGAGTTCGCCGCCGGCCAGCAGCCCGGCGTAGAAGCGCGCCACGGCCTCGGCGGTCGTATGCAAGTTCACCGCGGGTACGACGGCAGTACGCCACAGGTCGCCGTTCACGACCGCAAGGTCACGGGCACCCTGGGGGTTCGCGACGGCCCGTGCGTGCACCGACGCGGCATCGCCGAGCATCTGGGCCGGTCGGTCGGGTGCGTCGAATTCCAGTTCCGCGCAACGGTCCAGATCAGCGGCGTGCAGACCGAAACCGAAGTCCAACCCCCACGGCCGGGCGATCTCGTCGGCGACGAAAGCGCCGGGGGCACGCCCCGTGACGCGCCGCACGATCTCACCGAGCAGGTGACCGTAGGTGAGGGCGTGCTCCGCAGCGACCGTCCCCGGCGGCCACTCCGGTTCCGCGCCGGCCAGGTCGCCGCAGAGCAGCTCCCAGTCGCTCCACGCGGAGGCATCCCTGGGCACCGGAAAGAACGGCAGTCCCGCCGTATGGGTCAGCACCTGCCGTACGGTGGCTGGCGTCCGAAACTCCGGCCAGTGCCGGGACACCGGATCGTCGAGGTCGACCAACCCGCGGTCGATCAGCAGCAGGACCGCCGTGGCGATCACCGGTTTGCCCACCGAATAGACGTTGACCAGCGTTCGTGGGTCCCACATCCGGGTGCGTCCGCTGTCGCGCCAGCCCTCCCTCAGGTCCACCACCGTCTCGCCATGGCGCAGCACACACAGCGCCGACCCACCGCTCCTGTGCTGGGCGAACGCCTCGCGCGCCGGCTCGTACCCGGGGGCCACCCCGCCGTTTATCCACAGGTCGTCAGACACGTCCGGCACCGTACCCGCGAATGGTGGAAGGCTGACCGGTATGGCTGAAGAGCAGCAGGTGGACGTGGTCGTCATCGGGCTCGGCGTGGGTGGTGAGGAAGCTGCCGGCCGGCTTGCCGAGGCAGGGCTGTCAGTGGTCGGCGTGGAGCACACGCTCGTGGGCGGCGAGTGCCCGTACTGGGGCTGCATTCCCACCAAGATGATGACCCGGGCCGGCAACGCGCTCGCCGAGGCGCGGCGCATCCCGGGGCTCGCCGGATCGTCGCAGGTCCGGCCCGACTGGGCTCCGGTCGCTCGCCGGATCCGGGAGGAAGCGACCGACACCTGGGACGACAAGGTTGCGGTCGACCGCTTCGTCGGCAAGGGCGGGCAGTTCGTGCGCGGCCGCGCGTCCATCGTCGGACCAGGCCGGGTGCGGGTGGGCGAGCAGGAGTTCCGGGCACGCCGCGGCCTTGTCGTCGCCACAGGCACCGCCGCGGTCATCCCGCCCATTCCCGGGCTGGCCGGCACGCCGTACTGGACGAATCGCCGGGTGGTCGAGGCCGAGACCCTGCCGGCCACCCTGCTCGTCCTCGGCGGTGGGGCGATCGGTCTCGAGCTCTCCCAGGTCATGGCGCGTTTCGGCGTCGACGTCACGGTCATCGAGGGCAGCGACCGCCTCCTGGCGATGGAAGAGCCGGAGAGTTCCGAGGCAGTCTCCGCCGCACTAGCCAAAGACGGCATTCAAGCCCTTACCGGTGTACGCGCTGAGCACGTCGAGCACTCGGAGGGCCTGTTCGCCGTCACGCTGTCGGAAGGCTCGACGGTGACCGGTGAGCGGCTGCTGATCGCGACCGGCCGGGCCGCCCGGCTCGACGGACTCGGCCTCGACACGATCGGCCTCGACCCGGGAGCGCGGTTCCTCGCGACCGACGAATGGATGCGCGCGAGCGACCAGCTCTGGGCAGTCGGGGACGTCACCGGCAACGGAGCCTTCACCCACATGGCGATGTACGAGGCCGACATCGCGGTCCGCGACATCCTCGGGCAGGGCGGTCCGCCCGCGGACTACCGCGCGAGACCGCGCGTGACATTCACCGATCCGGAGATCGGCGCGGTCGGGCTCACAGAGAAGCAGGCCCGGGACGCGGGGATCGACGTACGGGTCGGCTACTCGAGCCTGCCCTCATCGTCTCGAGGATTCATCCACGGCCCGGGCAACGAGGGCTTCATCAAGGTGATCGCGGACGGAGACCGAGGCGTGCTGGTCGGCGCCACGAGCGCCGGCCCGTCCGGCGGTGAGGTCGTCGGCGCTCTGTCGGTTGCGGTGAAGGCGGCAGTGCCGATCGACACGCTCCGGGCCACCATCTGGGCTTACCCCACGTTCCACCGGGCGATCGGCGACGCATTGCGGGAGCTCTAGGCGAAGGGAGGACACCTGCGATTTCGGTCGTTCGATGGCTTGCCACCGGCTTGCAGCCGGAGGCTCGCTGCCGAGCCCGCCGGCTCAGCGCTCCCCATGGCGAACCAACATGCGAAGGGCCGGTACGTTCGCGGCCCCCACCTGCGTCAACGTCCGCTCGACCGCCTCGGAGCAGACCACGATCATGCGGCGTTGGGCGGGCAGGTCGGCGGCGGTTCGCCGGATGACTCCCGCGGCTCCCGGGTCGAGGTGACGCAGCTGGTTCAGGTTGAGGTGGATGTCCCGGTCCAGCCGTACGGCCTCGGCCAGGGCATCGCTGAGCACCTCAGCGTGGGCATCGTCGAGTTCGCCTGCGGCGCGTACACCAGGCGGTATGTGCTGGCGGCAGATCCGCAACGCCCGGTCCTCGTGGTAGACCGTCGCCGCGACCGTACGCGGATGCACCCGGGCTGCGTAGCCGAGCGTCACAGGGTCGAAGCTTTCCCGGTCGTACTCACAGATGGCTGTGAGCTGCCCATCTGCGAAGAGCCGGCCGATCTCCGACTCGAAGACGAGGAGCTGCTCCGCGTTGGCTTGCGGTCGTGCCGCCCAGCACATGTCCGCGGTGATTCTGAGCCCGGTGCATCCCTCCGCGAGCGCCCGCTGCAGCTCCCGCGCCAGTAGCTCGACCATGGTCGCCGCGTCGGGGGCCGCCGCGCCGCCCCAGAGTTGCGCGCTGGGCATGATCGTGATCTCCGGTCCGGCTTCAAGTCCGCGTTCGAGCAGCTCGGAGCGGAGATCGTCGATCGTGTCCGTGAAGCAGAGGATCTTGTCGCCTCGGGTCCGCCCCGCGCTGACGAACGCGGTGATGATGTCGAGACGCTCCTGAGGATCGGAGAAGGTCATGCACGCGTGATCGCCCGGGCCGAGCCGGTCCACCGGTGTCGTGGCGGCCATGTGTCCTCCTCTGTGGCGGGCCTCGCTACGTACCCGTAACGGTGCGCAGCCATGCCGGGCATGGTCGCCGCTCGTCTGGGTAACTGGATCGCATGTTGCGGCAGATGATCTCCCGGCTCGAGAAGGCCTCCGCCCTTGATGCGGTCAGTGACCGACTTCAGAGCGCCGTGCAGAACGTCGTCAAGCCCCAGCGGCTCCGGGACGTGCTGCATGGCACCTGGCTCGGTCATCCGCTGCATCCCGTACTCGTGCAGGTTCCCGTCGGCGCCTTCATGAGCGCCGCCGTCATGGACGCGCTGCCCGGCCAGCGCAGGGCCGCGACCACCCTCATCGCGGTCGGCACGGCGTCGACGGCACCGGCCATCGCCGCGGGGCTGGTCGACTGGTCGTCCCTGCGACCGGACCAGCGCCGGGTCGGCCTGGTGCACGCGGCTGCCAACAGCATCGCTCTCGGGCTCTACGTCGGGTCGCTCGCCGCACGCTTCTCCGGGAGGCACGGATGGGGGCGGGTCCTCGCGTACGCCGGTCTGTCCGTGGCCGGCAGCGGTGCTTACCTGGGCGGTCACCTGTCGTATCAGCAGGGCGCCGGCGTGAACGTCGCGTCGTCCGAGCTCTTCAACCTGCCGGACGACTGGGCCGAGGTGGGCCAGGTCTCCGCCCTTCCCGAGGGTCGCCCGACCGTACGCACGATCGGCGGCGTACGCGTGCTCCTCTATCGGTTGGGGGACGAGGTCACCGCCATGGTGGAGGAGTGCGGTCACCAGCGCGGCCCGCTCGGCGAGGGAGAGGTCGAGGGCAGCGGGGCGGACGCGTGCATCGTCTGCCCGTGGCACGGGAGCACCTTCCGCCTGCGGGACGGAGCAGCAATGCACGGGCCGGCGACAGGGGACCAACCCACGTTGCGCACCCGGATCCGCAACGGGGTTCTCTCGGTCGCGACGCCCTGAGCCGCGTTCTCCCAGCTCAAAGCCGTGTGGTCGGCGACACGGGGGGCCGATTTGGCGCCCAGGGAACGACCGGGTAATGTTTTGCGAGCCGGCAGGGAAACGGGCGAGGCAAGCAGAACGACCTGGGTGACCAGGGAGATCAGCTACCGGCCGTCCTGCCAAATCCTTCGAACTTCGGGATCGTAGCGATGCTGCCCTGTGCAGCGCGCCCCGAACCCGGGACGAAGGGTGCGCTAGGGACGAACGGCACGAACCGGGATATACCGGTTGACAGGGCCTGAAAGACCTAGTAAAGTTGAACGAGTGCCCCGAGGGCGGGTCGCCAAGCAAGGCGGCAAGTTTCTCGGTGTGTGGTTGTTCTTTGAGAACTCAACAGGGTGCTTGATAAGCCAGTGCCAATTGATGATTTATCCCGGCCAGGCTGAGGTCTGGTTGGATTCCTTTGGCAGCATTTGATGTTGCTGGGAGGAGCTTTTCAAGTTTTTGTTGGAGAGTTTGATCCTGGCTCAGGACGAACGCTGGCGGCGTGCTTAACACATGCAAGTCGAGCGGAAAGGCCCTTTCGGGGGTACTC
>NZ_PVZG01000048.1 GCF_003002065.1 Pseudosporangium ferrugineum | reverse complement strand
CGGCGGGCGCGTTGTTGCGGTCCAACCCCGCCGCCATCCCCGTATCGCATGCCCTAACTAGACAGCAGTCCCGAACCGGCAGGAATCACCCAAAGCGGCGATGTGGACGTAGGAGTGACCTCAACCCCAGAAGCTCAGTAAAGCGGCCACGCTCCCTATAGCCGGCGTACCGGGTGACGTGGAAATCACGGCGACGACGACGCTGGGTCGTCAGTTGGCTGCGGCCGACGACCGACGAACGGGTGAGGCTGTCGCCGGCGCCCAGTGGCCGAGGCCGACTGGATATGACACCTGATCCCATCGCATGGTTCGCCTGAAGCCCTGCCAGGTAGACGTCGGCCCGGCGGCGTGCCCACCGGTGGACCGCAACCGATGCGGCAATCCCGACGATCAGCCCCGCTCCGATCCGGTGGGCATTCAGCAACGACACCGCTACAACGGCGAGGCCGACTGCTACGACCAACGCAGGCAGTGGCGACTTGATGCGCATGATGATCCCCCGTCGGTACCAAGGGGCAGACTTTCTCCGATCGGCCGTGCGGTTCAACGCACAGCCTGAGGTCGAAGGCAAGTCGGCTCGCGGTCGAAGCTCCGAGCGAAGCTCGCGCTTGTTTGTGTGCTGACCGTAATTGTCGTCGCTGGACTCTGCGTGCAGTCAGGTGCCCCGCGTGCACATCTGGGTCTGCTTCATTGCCGACGGCAGGCAACCGGACCCGTACGCGTATCTCCAGCCTGGACTGGTGAGTGGCCCGATGCTGCGGCAGGGCCCTTCCCCTTCGCCGGCTCGCCGGCGGGGCTGCCGTGACGACGTCGCCGAGACCCGTCCCTTCGTTTCCTCTGGATCGAACGGGTGCTGAGCCACCTCAGGACGAACGTGTCCTTGCTGTCATCCTGATGCCGGTAGGGGCTTTTCGGGCCAGTCGAGGGCGCGTGCGCCGAGTACGGCGGCTTGCAGGGTGAATCGGTGGGCGGGGTCGGCCGGGTCGTAGCCGGTGAGGGTGTGGACGCGTTCGAGGCGGTAGGTCACTGCCCGTACTGATATGTGGATGCGTTTCGCGGTTTCGGTGGCCACGCCGCCGGTGTCGAAATACGCCTGCAGGGTGGTGACCAACGGCTCGGCGCCGCCACGGGCGTGGGTGAGCGGGCTGAGCACGGCGTGGACCAGTTCGACGATGGCCGGCTGGTCGCGGAGCAGGACGCGGTAGATGAGCAGGTCGCGGGCGCTGACGACAGGGGATGCCACGCGGAGCCGGGCGGCCATGGTGAGTGCCTCGCGGGCTTCTTCGTAGGAGCGGGCGATGCCGTACAGGCCGGGGTGGGGCCGGCCGACGGCGATCTGCCATGGTCGTCCGCGGGGCAGGCGGCGGAGTCGGTCGTGCATCAGTCGTCCGAGGTCGTCGGCGGCGGTGCGCTGGGGCGGGGCGGTGTCGGGGTTGTTGGCGTCGGCGGGTGCCAGGACCACCAGGAGCCCGTCCTTGGTCGCGACGAGTACGTCGCGGTCGCCGAGACGGTCGAAGATGACAGCTTCGAGTGCGGTGATCGCGGCGTCGGTGTCGGGCAGCCGCCGGCTCGGCGCGGCCAGAGCGACCTGGTGGACGCGGGCGAGGTCGAGCCCGAATGGTTCCGCGCGTTCGACCAGGGCGCCGAGGTCGGAGTCGCCGCGCAGAAGATCGTCGATGAGTTCCCGGCGCAGGGTCTCCTCGCGGCGCACCAGGTCGCGGCGGGCGACGGCGTACCCTTCGGCCAGGGTCGCGACGGCGTCGTCGACGACCTGCAGCACGGCCGTTGCGGCGGCTCGCACGGCCTCTCGGTCGCGGCTGCGGACGACCTCCGGCAGGTCCTGCCACAGCCGGCGGGCGGCGGACAGGTAGAGCTGTACCACCCGGCCGGCGGAGATGCCCTGCTCGGCGGCTCGCCGGCCGAGCGCTTCCACGGCGTCCAGTTCGGCACGTTTGGGTTTACGCCCGGTGATGGCGGCATCGGCCAGAAGCGGCAGGTAGTCGCCGAGTAACGCCACCGGCACGCCGCCGGCGTCGCGGCTCGCCCCGGCGGCGACGCCGACGAGCCACTGCTCGTCGGCGTCGGCCACCACCGGCCGCTGGTTGCGGCGTGCTCCGTTATCGGTCACGTGCGCCCTTCCGCCTGATGATGCCGGGTGCCCAGCATCTCCCATCCGGACTACGGTCCGCGTCATTTCCCAGCCGTCTGCACTGTTCGGCTGTCGTCCGCCGGTTGGTGGTCGAAAATCTGGTGGCCGAAGCCGTCGGCGCGGCTCGGGGTGTCGGACCGGACCGGCGTGTCCGCCGGGGTGCCGCTGAGCTTCGTTTGCAGGGTGTCGACGAGCCGCAGCAGCTCGATGGGGAGCGGGAAGATCAGGGTGGAGCTCCGCTCGGAAGTGAGTTCGGCCATGGTGGACAGCACCCGCAGCTGCATGGCGGCCGGGTTCTGTTCGAGGACCTGGGCGGCGCGGCCGAGGTCGCCGGCAGCCTCGAACTCACCGGCGGCGTGGATCACCTTGGCCCGCCGTTCGCGTTCGGCTTCCGCCTGGCGGGCCATCGCCCGGCGCATGGTGTCCGGCAGTTCGACGTCCTTGACCTCGACCAGGGTGACCTTCACACCCCAGGCGCTGGTGATCTCGTCGATGACGGCCTGCAGACGCTGGTTGATGGAGTCACGGTCGATGAGCAGATCGTCGAGGTCGACCTGGCCGAGGATGCTGCGCAACGTGGTCTGCGCGATCTGGGACGTAGCGACGACATGATCCTCGACCGCGGTGACCGACAGCAGCGGCACCACGACGTTGAAGTAGGCCACCGCGTTGACCTTGACCGTCACGTTGTCCTTGGTGATGACATCCTGCGGGGGAATACTCATCGTGACGGTACGCAGCGACACTCGCACCATCTTGTCAACGAAGGGGATGAGGAACGTCAGGCCGGAGCCGCGGGTGGCGATGACCCGGCCCAGCCGGAAGACGACCCCCCGTTCGTACTCCATGACCACCCGCACGGAGATCACGAGCAGTACGGCCAGGATCAGGCCGACGATCAGGGACCACCGCAGTGTTTCACTCATGGTGTCGTCTTTCTCGTTCGGTCAGCGCCGCGCTGCGGCGGGTATCGGTCGGTTGTCTCGGTGGGGGCGGCGGGTCTGCCACCAGCCGTCGATCGGCCGGTGCCGCGTCCGCACGGCGGGGGCGGCCTCGGCAGCGGCGGGCGGGTCGACGGTGACCTCGCTGCGAACGGCCGTTACACCGGGCACGCTGTGGACGACCCGCGAGAGCAGGGACGCGGTCCCGGCGTCCGCGACGGTCCCGGCCATGACCGTGACGCCGTCGTGTACATCGAAGGCGACATCGCTTGTCGGCAGTGTCGCGAGCACCTGCCCTACCTCGGCGCGGACCACCTCGTCGGCACGGTCGTAGACCTTGAGCAGGTCAGCGGCAGTGACGATGCCCAGCAGCCGCCGGTCCGGTCCGGTCACCAGAAGCCGGTTGACCGCGTGATGGCGCATCAGCCGGCCGGCCTGGCCGAGCGTCACGTCCGGCTCGACGGTCAGGGCTGGTGCGCTCATCATCTGGCCGGCCGAATGAGCGGTCCAGGCGGGCGCGGCCACGGGCCGGCGCCACGGTGCGCGTGAGCTTTGGTCGGGTGTCCGCACTTGAAGGCCGGTCAGCACGTCGGTGCGGGTGATGACGCCGAGCACACTGTCGTAATCGTCGACGACGGCTACTGCGCTGACGTCGTACGCCGTCATGGTGGTCACGACATCCGCGGGCGGGGTGTCGTAATCCACGGTGACCACCTCGGCGGTCATGACATCTCTGACTGTCCACTGCTGCACGACGTCTCCCTTCCGGCAAACTGCGCCTCGCACGGCGGCTCCGCTCGCGCCGTGTCCTAGCCCATGGTGTCTGCCGTGGAACAGCAACCAACAGGGCCGCCGCCGGTGACATCGACGAGTCGTCGTTGCCGGTCGTCGGCAATGACTGCCGTTCAGTCGGGCGGTGTGTAGGTGCAGGACCCGCACAGAGGGATCTCGGGTCGCCCGGTCAGTCTGGGAAGGTCGATGTCGGCCCGGCACCGTTCGCAGACTCCGTAGGTGCCGTCCGACATGCGCTGCAGCGCGCGGGCGGCCTCAGCGACGCCCTGGCGTGCCCACGCGATGAGCAGGTCGAGGGTGCCATCGTCGTAACCGCCGTGATCCGGGCGGGTCCGGTGAATGCTCAGGCGAGTCAGCCGGTCCGTGTAGGTGTGGTAGTGCCGCTCCAGGACGCGGTGCAGCGCATCTTCGGCGGGTCGCGTGGATATCGTCACAGCAAGGGTCCTTCCCGCGTAGCGCGTACGACGAGCCGGTCGTGGACAGTGCCGCGTCGCGCTCGGATGGTGACCGGTACGTTCAGGCTGAGACTCGTACCGCCGGCGCGGACGGGCTCCCGTCGGCTGAAAAGGCCGGCTGAAACTGCCGGAGTCCGGCAACACAGCTCAGGGACGGACCGGGCTGCCGGCGCAAGAGAGCTGGTCACGGCCTGAACGGCTCCGCGCTGAACGGGTGGGTGTGACTGATCCGGGAGCGGAGCAGTGTCGTGTCGTCGAAGCTGTAGGCGATGTTGTTCACGACGTGCAGGACCCCGGGCACGCCGGCGCTAAGCCTGGCCGCTATCGCGGCGGGACTGCGCCGGCCGATCTCACCTGTCAGGGTCACCACTCCCGCGTCGACGCCGGCGTGTACCTGGCGGGGATCGATCCA
Source organism: Pseudosporangium ferrugineum (assembly GCF_003002065.1). Lineage (GTDB taxonomy): Bacteria > Actinomycetota > Actinomycetes > Mycobacteriales > Micromonosporaceae > Actinoplanes > Actinoplanes ferrugineus_A. Next base: position 12,819 of record NZ_PVZG01000048.1, on the reverse strand, counting down.
CAGTGTGTGTAGCAGCACGTGGTGCATGACGTCGTGCCGGATGGCGTCGTCGCTACGGGTGTAGTGGCGCATGAGGTCCGCACGCGACACCACGCCTACCATCCGGCCGGTCTCGTCGGTGACGGGCAGCCGTCTGACCTTGTGTTTGCCCATCCGCCGGGCCGCCGCGGACAGCAGCTCGTCGGGAGCGGCGGTGTGTACCAGCCGGCTCATCACCGCTGCCGCGTCGGTGGTACCGGACACGGATCGCGCTGATGTGCCGGTGCCGGGGATTCGCGCCATGAGGTCGACCTCAGAGACGATGCCCACCACCTGGCCGTCGTCGGCGACGATCGGCACCGCGCTGATCCGCTCCCGGGTCAGCAGTCCGGCCAGCTCGCCGATCGACGCTCCCAGTTCTGCCGTCACCACGTTGGTGCTCATGACGTCTTGGACTCGCCACTGCTGCACTGTTCTGCACCTTCCGGACATGGGCTCGGCCGCGTTCACGGCCACAATCCGAGCCTGCCCGGCACCCACGGTGGTGGTCGGGGGTCTCGACGGCGACATCCGCTGGCGTTCGTTGCCGGGCGTGCGCATGATCCTGCCGTCGGTCGGCATGTTGAGCGGCTCAGATGAGGGCGTGGCTCACCTGTCCGGTCGCCGCGCTGGTGGCCAGGATGGAGGTTACGGAATGTCACCGGCCCTGCTGGTGCCTGGTGATCAGCCACTGTTTCCGCTGAGAGGCGAGGATGGACATTCTCAACGCGCACGACTTGACGGCCCTCTCCGACGCACGCGGCGGGTTCCGCGTCTCGGTATTCCTGCCGACACATCGGGCGGGACCGCAAACCGAACGCAACGCCATCCGGCTCAAAAACCTGTTGAGGCAGGCCGAGCAGGCGCTGATCGACGACGGTGTGTCCGCCGCGGCGACCGACCAGATGCTTGAGCCGGGTCGCCACCTGCTGGACCGGGCGCGGTCGGGGGAGCGGCTCAGCGACGGGCTGGCGGTGTTCCTCGAGCCGGGCGGGATCCGGCATTTCAGGGTTCCGCTGCGGCTACCCGAGCTGACGGCCGTCGGGGACCGTTTTCTGATGCGGCCGCTGCTACCGCTGCTGAGCACCGGCGGTCACTTCCACGTGCTGGCGCTCAGCCAGGACGAGATCAAGCTGTTCCGAGGGTCCCGGTACGGCCTGGACGAGGTGGCGGTCGACGGGCTCGCGCTCGCGGTCTGGCTCACCATGCCGCGGCGTCGGGCTCCGGTGCACGCCTTCGTCGCGGATCGCGGCGGAACCGGCGGCCGGGCCGTCTTCCACGGCATCGATGACGACACCACGCCGCTGGTGGCGCAGCATTTCCGGCGTGTCGATCGGGCGCTGCGTGAAGTTCTGCAGGCCGACGCCGCCCCGCTGGTGCTGGCCGGCGTCCGCTCGACTCAGGCCCTCTATCGCCAGGTCAACACCTACCCTGAGTTGATGGACGATGGCGTGGACGGCAACCCGTGGGACCTGAGCCTCGAGCAGTTGCACCGTCATGCGTGGCCGGTGGTGGAGCCGGCGCTGTGCGGTGGGGAAGCCGTCGCCGCCGGTACGTACCGGGAACTGCGGGGCACCGGACGCACCTGCACCGGCACCATGGCCGTCAGCGCGGCAGCCCGTGAGGGACGCATCGAGACGCTGTTCGTCCGCACCGACGCGCCCGGCCCGGGCAAACGAACGGTCATCCGGTTGCACGAGCACACCAGTGCGGTCGACCACGTCGACGACGCCGCGATCTCCACTCTGCGGCACAGCGGCACGGTGTACGCCGTACCGCGCGACCGGATGCCGGACTCTTCACCGATGGCAGCCACCCTGCGCTACTGAACCTGTTGCCGGACCACGCCCGGTCAGCTCCGGTCTACCGCCGCGCCAATCAGGCGAAGGCGATCGGGCGCCGGGCGTGCTCCGGGACCGGGCCGACCACCTCCAGCAGCGCCGGTGCCATGGGACGCGTCATACCGTCCAGGACATACCCGTCGTTCTTCCTTCGCTGCGACGACATCGACGCGGCGGCGATGAACCGTCAGCGGCGGAAACCGTCGGTGGTCGCCCACAGGCTCATGCTGACGCAGACCGCTGACACGGCGATCAAAGCCATCCCGCCGCTCTTCAGCAGGATGGCCGGACCTGCGGCGAAGACAGCGATCGCCAGCCAGCCGACCGGAACGTGTCAAGGATTTGAGGCCAGCGGGAGTTATGCGGCTTGGGGCTCTGGCTCGGGTTTGTTGATCCAGACCTGTTCGGGCAGGTCGAGGATCTTGGGTAGGAGCCGGTCGGTGCCGAAGCGTTCCGGGTGAGCTGCGCGGGCCGCGGCGAGGGTGTCCTCGCGGCCGGCTCGGACCGTGTGGTGGCGGCCGTGGTGAACCTCGGCGGGGGTGTGCAGGCCGATCCCGGAATGCCGGTGGCAGTTGTTGTACCAGGTCACGAAGTCGGTCATGAACACCCGCGCGTCCGCGAGGGACGCGAACCTGTCCGGGAAGACCGGCGCGTACTTCAACGTCTTGAACCAGGCCTCGCTGTACGGGTTGTCGTTGGACACCTTCGGCCTCGAGTGTGACCGGGTCACGGTCAGGTCCTCGAGCAGGTCCGCCACCGATTTCGAGGTCATCGACGTGCCCCGGTCGGCGTGGACCACGTGCGGGACACCCTGGACGTCGAACACCTCCCGCATCATCGACGCCGCGAGCGGGCCGGACTCACGGGCGTGCACCCGGACGCCGACGATGTAGCGGGAGTAGACGTCGATCATCACGTAGGCGTCGAAGTAGGAGCCCTTCACCGGACCGGCCAGCTTCGTGATGTCCCAGCTGAACACCTGCCGAGGCCCGGTAGCGACCAACTCCGGACGAGCACGCGCCGGATGCCGGGCCAGCCGGCGACGCTCACGGATCTGCCGGTGCTCCCTCAAGATCCGATACATCGTCGCGATCGAGCCGACGTAGACGCCCTGATCGAGCAGAGCGGCGTAGACCTGCGCCGGAGCAGCGTCGACGAACTCCGGACCGTCCAGCACGGCCAGGACCCGGTCGCGTTCGGCCGGGGTGAGCGCGTTCGCCGGCACCGAACGCGGTGAAGGTGACGGGCTCGGCCGGCGGCGGTCCCGATCGGCGCTGGACCGGCAGATGCCGGTCATCAACGCCGCAGCCCGAGTCGTGGTCCCCGCACCGGTCAACGCCTGGAAGGCGTCCATCAGCGCTTGCCGAGCCCGAAGACGTCCGGACCGTCCGGCTCGCTCCTGGAGATGTCCTCCAAGAGCTCTTGCGCTTTTCCCATGATCGTTAACGCCGTCTCCGTGCGCGCCAGCTTCGCCTGCGCCAGCTGCAGTTCCCGCCGCAACCGGGCGATCTCGGCCTGCTCCACGCTGGGCCGCCCAACCGTCTCACCAGCCGGTTTACCCTGTAACAGCCCCGCGTCCCGGGCCCGGCGCCACTCCGACATCAACGACGAGTACAAACCCTCCCGCCGCAGGAACGCCCCGCCCTCACCGGCCGCGACGGCCTGCTCATAGCCGGAAAGCAGTTCCAGCTTTTGCCCCGGCGTGAACGACCGGCGTGCCCGCGGCCCGTCCGCACGCGGACCCTTCTTGCGACTCATGACCCCATCCTGGACGGCCACGACGTCAACAGCAGTATTCAACGATTCTCGATCCTGAACTCGCCCTGTACAGCGGAGTTGCTATGAACCGCTGGCCTCAACTCACCCTGACAGACAGGGTGTTCCTGCTCGCCACCGTCCTGTCCGGCCAAGCCGTGCTGCCCCGAGCGCACAACACCGACATCTACCTCACCGCCCTCGGCGGCCTGCTCACCATCGTCTACATGATCGGCCTGGTCTTCCGGCCGCGCCGCCAATGGGCGCGAATGGGACTGGACTCCGTCGCGGTGCTGGTGCTCTACGCCCTCGGAATTACCGGCCTGGCACTGATCGCATCCTGACCGCAGTCAGGACCCTCAGCTGTCCGTACGCGAATCTTCATAACCCTCGGCCGAAAGGGCCGGTGCGCAGACGAGTATCCGGGAAGCAGAACTTCCGATCGAGTGTGTCACCGAGGCCGCGTACCGCGTCCCCACCGACGCCTTGGAGGCGGACCGCACCATCACATGGACGTCCACGACCATGATCGTGGTTCGCGTTCACTGCGGCGACCAGGTGGGCACCGGCTGGACCTACGGTGCAGCCGCGTGCCGAGCACTCGTCGAGGACGTCCTCGCGCCGCTGGTGAAAGACCGCGACGCACTCGATGTGGTCGGAGCCTACGACGCGATGTGCCGCGGCGACCGCAACCTCGGCCGGCTCAGTATCGCCACCTGCGCGATCTCCGCCGCCCTGTGGGACTCGAAGGCGCGACTTCTCGACCTGCGACTGGCCCGACTGCTCGCAATGGTCACCGACGAGGTGCCGATCTACGGCAGCGGCGGCTTCACCAGCTACGACGACACCCAGTTGACCTCCCAATTTGACCACTGGGTACATGGGCAAGGGATTCCCCGGGTGAAGATCAAGGTCGCCGAGTCTTGGGGTGAGCACGTCGGCCGCGACCTCACCCGCACCGCCCACGCCAGCAAGGTCGTCGGCGACGACACCGAACTGTACGTCGACGCCAGCGGCGGATACACCCGCAAACAGGCCATCCGCGTCGCCCATGAAGCCGCCGACTGCGACGTGCGCTGGTTCGAAGAACCGGTGTCGTCCGACGACCTGGCCGGGCTGCACGAGATCCGCGACGCCGTCGCCGCAGACGTCGCGGCCGGGGAGTACGGCTACGACCTGCCGTATTTCGCCCGCATGGTGCAGGCCGGCGCCGTGGACTGCTTGCAGGCCGACCTGTCACGGTGCGGCGGCATCACCGAATGGCAGCGCGTCGCCGCCGTCGCTGCCGCGAACAACCTGCAGATCTCCGGGCACGGCGCCCCCAATCTGCATCTTGACGCTGCGGCCGCCACGCCTAACCTGCGACACCTGGAATGGCTCCACGACCACGTGCGGATCGAGACCATGCTGTTCGACGGCGCCACCGCAGCCTTACCGGGCGGCTTGCTGCGGCCGGACCTGTCGCGGTCAGAGCACGGTCTCGACTTTTGCGACGAGGCCGCCTCGCCGTACCGCATCGGCTGACACCGGCTGCGATCCTCGCCTCAATGCAATGATGTCCCTATGCAAACATCTGTCTCAGCCGTCAACGAGGATGCCGTTCAAGCGCTGATGCTGGCCAGCCGGGCTTTCGTCGGCCTGACCGCCCGGTCTCTGGCCGGGATCGACGGTGACGTCACACTGCCGCAGTTCCGGGCACTGGTGGTGTTGGCCGTGCGGGGCCCGCAGCGCAGCATCGACATCGCCGAGGAGTTGCGGGTCAATCCGTCCACCGGCACGCGCATGTGTGACCGGCTGGTCCGCAAAGGCCTGGTCCGGCGAACACGCTCATCCAGTGACCGCCGGGTGGTACGCCTACGACTGAGCAAGGCGGGCCACGACATCGTCGACCAGGTGATGAGCCGCCGCCGCGCCGAACTCGAACGGCTCGTGGCGGCGACTGCGGAGCTGTGGAAGCCGGCCGTGACGAAGGCGCTGTGCGCGTTCGCTGAAGCCGCGGGCGAGCCGGACGAACACGACTGGTGGCTCGGCTGGGCCGCGCACGCTGTAGAAACCGATGACGATTCGGGCGGGCCGGACGAAGCCGCGGAATCGAACGACGAGCCGTCAACCTGACGGGAGCCGCGCCGCGTACGCCGCCACGCCAGTCCCCTCCGGGCGCGAGCGACGGTCGCCTGCCAGAAACAATTGCATAGTGCAAAGATGGTTATGTGCAACCTGGCTGGGCAAGAGACTTGGAGGAGCGAGAGGGGAACGGGATCATGGACGAGAACGGCGAGCATCACGTCGCCCGTATCGACGACACCGTCACCGCGGCGAACCTGCACGAACGAGCCGAAGCGGTCGCCGTACCGGACTTCAACTACCTCGAACAGACCGTTGAGGCCGTCGTCAACGGACTCACCGGCCGACGCAAGGTCGCCTGCTCCCGCCCACCCCGGGGGCAGGGCGGCGACACCGCGGCAACCGCCGACGCGGGACGGAAACGGCCGTGATAGCTCTGATACCCGACCAGGGTGCTTCTGGGCCAGGGTGGCGGCTGGTCAGCCGCACCGGCAGCGGCGCCGATGTGCTGGCCCGCACGACTCCCGCAGCCGGTCACGGATCGAGCCGGCAGGCGCTGGTGCGGCTACGCGACGGCTCTGGCGGTGTGGATCGCCGAGTCTCCCGGAGTCTATCGCGACGCGGCGAGGTGCCGCGCTGCCTTTACCGACGCGCAGCGCGCCGCTCGTGCAGCTCTCGGCGGCTCCTGCTCGCGACCGCTGGCCACCTCGATGTGAACAGGAGACGACCATGGTGTTGACCTCGTCGTAGGACACCGCCGGGCGCCGCGTGAGAAACGCCGGCATGCGGCGCGCACCGCTGATCTGGCAGCGCACGGACACCGTCGGCACTGAACTGGTCTTCTGGGCCAGTAAGGACCCGAGCACGGCGAGCGGTTCGGCCGTCGTCACTGGGCCAGTGCCGCACACCAACCGATGGCACGCCGAACTGGACACCGGCGCGGTGGTGCGCGCACTGACCGTCACGTGCGAGGGCGGCGACTGGAGCCGAACGCTGCGGTTGATCCGCGATCCCGAACTCGGGTGGAGCTGCCGTACCGAGGAGAACGGTGACCTCGACGGCGCGCTGACCGCCGATGGCTATTCCGGCGCCCCGCTGCCCGGCATCGACGACTCCAGCCGGCTACAGCCGGAGGCGATCGTCCGGTTGCACGACTCACCGGTGTTCCTCACCTGGGCGCTGCAGCGACTACGCCTCGCCGCCGGTGACCGGCCTGTCGCCGCGCCAACGATCCGGATCCTCACCCCATCGCTCGTCGTACTCCCCGGCATCTCGACCTACCAACTGGTCAGTGAACACCGGCTACGCATCAGTGGCGACGAGCCGGCCTCCGGCTACGAACTCGACGATGCCGGCATCGTCACCTACCAGCCCGCCCGACTACGGCTGGCCCACTGACCTCGAGATCACTCAGGACGACATCGCGGAGGATCGCCTTGACGCGCCCCCACATCCTGATCATCGGCGCCGGTTTCGCCGGATACCACGCTGCCCGCCGCCTGTCGCGGCTCGCCCGCGGTAACGCCGATATCACCGTGCTCAACCCGACCGACTACTTTCTATACCTGCCGCTGCTTCCCGAGGTCGCCGGCGGCGTTCTGGACCCCCGGCAGATCACCATCTCCCTGGCCGACACCCTGCCTGGCGTCCGTCACGTCCTGGGCGAGGCGACCGACGTTGACCCGGACCAGCGGCGGGTGCACTACCGCGACCCGGAAGGCCGTCGTGCCTCGCTGGGTTACGACCGGCTGCTGTTGACCGTCGGCAGCGTCAACAAACTGCTGCCCATCCCTGGCGTGGCGGACAACGCCCACGGCTTCCGCGGCTTGCCCGAGGCGCTGTACCTCCGCGACCACCTGATTCGCCAGGTCGAACTCGCTGGGGGCAGCACGGGCCCGGCTGACCGCGCTGCCCGGCTGACCTTCGTGGTCGTGGGGGCCGGCTACACCGGCACCGAAGTCACCGCCCAAGGCCAGCTGCTCACCACGCAGATCACTGCGCGCTACCCGCACCTCGTCGAGAAGCCGCGGTGGATGCTCATCGACCACGGCGACCGCATCCTCGCCCACCTCGACCACCGGCTGTCCGACGCAGCGACAGGTGTGCTGACTCAGCGCGGCGTAGACCTGCGCACCAGCACCTCCATCACGGAAGTCACCAGTGACGGGGTCCACATTGGCGACGAGTTCGTTGCCAGCCGAACCTTGGTGTGGTGCGTCGGTGTACGGCCCGATCCGCTGGTGACCGACACCGGCCTGCGCCTGGAGCAGGGCCGCATCGCCGTGGACGCCTACCTGCGGGTGCCGGGACACCCGCGGATCTACGCCTGCGGCGACGCCGCCGCGGTGCCGGACCTGACCCGGCCCGGGAAGCTGACCACGATGACCGCCCAGCACGCCCAGCGCCAAGGGATCCGGGCGGCCGACAACATCGCCGCCGACTACGGCGTCGGACACCGCAGGCCGTACCGCCACGCCAGCCTCGGCTTCGCCGCCGACCTCGGCGGCACCAAGGCCGCCGCCAAACCGCTAGGACTACCCCTGCGCGGCCTACCCGCGGTGGCCGTGACCCGCGGCTACCACCTCGCCGCCTTACCCGCCAACCGCAGCCGGGTCGCCGCTGCCTGGCTGTTCGCCGCGGCCGGAAACCGCCCGCGCACCCAACTGGGACTGGTTCCCGCCTCGGCGGTACCGCTGGACACCGCCTCACCGGAGGTCACGCACGCCGATTCGTGACGTCAACCGACCCCGCCGATCGACAGGAGACAGACATGCGCGCGCTGACCGTCCAGCCAGGTACCGCTGGCACCGCTGAGCTCACGGACCTGCCTGACCCCACGCCGTCGGACCAGCGACTGCTCGTGGAAGGGCTGGCCGTCGGGGTGTGCGGCACCGACCGCGAGATCATCGCCGGGGACTACGGGTGGGCGCCGCCCGGCCGTGACCGGCTCGTACTGGGCCACGAATCACTGGGCCGGGTACAACACGCCCCGCCCGGCAGCGACTTCCACGACGGCGACCTCGTCGTCGGGGTGGTACGACGGCCCGATCCGGTGCCCTGCGGGGCGTGCGCGCACGGCGAGTTCGACATGTGCCGCAACGGCCGCTACACCGAACGCGGCATCAAGGAACTCGACGGCTACGCCGCACAACTGTGGACCGTCGAACCCGACTACGCGGTCCGCCTCGACCCGCGGCTGACCGAGGTCGGCATGCTGATGGAACCCACCACCGTGGTCGCCAAAGCCTGGGAACAGGTCGACACCATCGGCGCCCGCTCCTTCTACGACCCCAGGCGGGTGCTGATCACCGGCGCCGGACCGATCGGCCTGCTCGCCGCCCTGCTGGGCATCCAGCGCGGCCTGGACGTGCACGTCCTCGACCGGATCACCGCAGGGCCGAAAATCGACGCCGTGACCGCGCTGGGCGCCACCTACCACCACGACCCCGTCGACGAGGTCGCCGGCAAACTACAACCGGACGTCGTCATCGAAGCCACCGGCGCCGGATCGGTGGTGTTCGACGCCATCGCCAACACCGCCGCGTACGGCATCACCTGCCTCACCGGGGTATCGACACCGGGACGCCGCCTCTCCATCGACGCCGGCGCGCAGAACCGGGAGATCGTGCTCGACAACGACGTCGTCGTGGGCAGCGTCAACGCCAACCTGCGCCACTACCACACCGCCGCCGACGCCCTCGGCAAGGCCGACGTCGACTGGCTGCGGCGCCTGATCACCCGCCGGGTGCCGCTGGAAAAGTTCACCGACGCACTGACCGCCCACCCGGACGACATCAAAGTCGTCCTCACCCTGTCCTGAAAGAGACGCGACCATGGCATCGCCCATCGAGGACTACGCCCTCATCGGAGACCTCCACACCGCCGCCCTGGTCGGCCGCGACGGCTCCATCGACTGGCTGTGCCTGCCCCGCTTCGACTCCCCGGCCAGCTTCGCCGCCCTGCTCTCCGACGAGAACGCCGGGCATTGGCGGCTCGCCCCGACCGACGCGGGGACGGCGAACCGCCGACGCTACCGCGGCGACACCCTCGTCCTGGAAACCGAGTGGGACACCCCCGGGGGAACGGTCCGCGTCATCGACTTCATGCCGGTACGCGGCGAGGCCGCCGACGTCGTGCGCATCGTCGAAGGCGTCACCGGGACCGTCACCATGGCAACCCGACTGCGGCTGCGCTTCGACTACGGCAGCATCACCCCGTGGGTCCGCCACGGGGAGCGCGAACACGCCGCCATCGCCGGACCGGACGCCGCCTGGCTGCACGCCGACATCGCCCTCGAGCACCACGACCGCACCCTCACCGGCGAATTCACCGTCTCCGCCGGGGAACAGGTCACCTTCGTGCTCACCCACCAGTTGTCGCATCTGCCCCGCCCGAAAGCGGTGCACCCGCAGCACGCTCTGACCGCCACCGAACAGTTCTGGCAGGACTGGATCAGCCGCGGCACCTACAACGGGCCGTACGCCGACGCAGTACGCCGATCGCTGATCCTGCTCAAGGCGCTGACCTACGCGCCGACCGGCGGGATCGTCGCGGCCGCGACCACCAGCCTGCCCGAACAGATCGGTGGATCCCGCAACTGGGACTACCGCTACTGCTGGCTGCGCGACGCCACCTTCACCCTGCAAGCCCTGCTCGGCACCGGCTACGTCGCCGAGGCCAAGGCCTGGCGCGAATGGCTGCTGCGCGCCGCCGCCGGCGATCCCGCCGACCTGCAGATCATGTACGGCCTCGACGGCACCCGACGGCTCACCGAATCCACCCTCGACTGGCTACCCGGCTACGAGAACTCCGGCCCCGTGCGTGTCGGCAACGCCGCCGCCGAGCAATTCCAACTCGACGTGTGGGGTGAAGTCCTCAACGGCCTGCACCTGGCCCGCGAGGCCGGCATCGCGGCCACCGACGCCGGCTGGGACCTGCAACGCGCCCTGCTCGACTACCTCGAAAGTCATTGGCGCGAACCCGACAACGGACTGTGGGAGGTCCGCGGACCACGCCAGCACTTCGTGCACTCGAAGGTCATGGCCTGGGCCGGCCTCGACCGCGCGGTCACCGCCGTCGAACGCTACGGCCTCGACGGACCCGTCGACCGCTGGCGCGCCATCCGTGAACAGATCCACGCCGACGTGTGCGAGCACGGCTACGACCCGGACCGCAACACCTTCACCCAGTTCTACGGCTCCCACGGCCTGGACGCGGCCCTGCTGCTCATTCCCCGCGTCGGCTTCCTGCCGTACGACGATCCCCGGGTCGTCGGCACCGTCGAGGCAGTACAGAAACAGTTGTCCACTGACGGGTTCCTGCTGCGCTACCAGCCCCAGCACGACAACGTCGACGGCCTACCGGGAACCGAAGGCGCCTTCCTGGCCTGCACCTTCTGGCTCGCTGACGCCCTGCACGGCATCGGCCGCGTCGACGAGGCACGGCAGCTGTTCGAACGTCTCCTCGCGTTACGCAACGACGTCGGCATGCTCGCCGAGGAATACGACCCGGTACACCGGCGCCACCTCGGCAACACTCCGCAGGCATTCAGCCTGGTCGGACTGGTCAACACCGCCAGGCAGCTGTCCGGCACCAGCACCCGCACCAGCGCCTCACCCAGCGAGCAACACACCACACCAACACCTATCGGCGACCCGAGCGCACGTTGAACCACGTCCTGGAGGTCTGCGATGACGGCACCGCTGTCCATCGTCAAAGAATCACCGGCACGTTGTCCACCCTGAGCGACGACCACCCAGAAGTCGGCCGGTTACGGGTGAACGCAGAGGTCAGCGGTCCTGGGCGATAGCCTCACGGAAGCCGGTCACTGCGGCGGCGATCAGGCACTGCACCGGGCTGCGGAAGGGCGAGATCCTTGGTCTGCACTGGGCCGATGTAGACCTCGACGCGCGGACGCTGTTCGTGCGCTGGACGCTGGTCAGCGTCGACAACGCGTTCATGGCGCGTTTCCAGCGCATCGTCCATCGGGTCCGGCCGGTCCCGGTCGGGTCGAGCGACCGGGTCACCAAGTACAGGCACTTTAGCGCCGCCTGCTCGTTCGGGAAGTGCCCGCGGGCCTTGATCTTGGATTCCAGTGGTCGTTGCAGTAGCGAGGCAGGCAGCGCTCGTGCCGCACAGCCACCACGATCGCGCTTTCGTATCCGCGGTGCCGTGAGGCGGTACGCCCGGGTCCGGCACTTGGGCGTCCTTGGTCGTTCAGGCGTCGGTGAAGGCGTCGTACTTGATGCGGGTGGACGGTATCTGCATCTCAACGAGCCTGCGCAGGGTAGCGTTGACCATGGTCGCGGATCCGGCGATGTAGAAGTCGTGGTGCCGCCACGGTCCGTGCCGTGAGACGACGTCCGAGATGGCGCCGCGTTCGCCGATGTTTCCGCCCTCATCGCTGACCGCGCGAACAATGGTGAGCCACGGGAAATTCTCAGCGATCTGATCCAGGTGTCGGCGGTCGTAGAAGTCGTCACCGCGTCGCTCGCCACGGAACAGATGGGTCCATCGGGTGCGGTTGTATCGGGTGAGCTCTTCCAGTAGCGCCTTGACCGGGGCGAGGCCTGTGCCGCCGGTGACGAACACAATGTCGCGGCGCGACTGCAGGTCGAGGGTCATCGAGCCCATGGGGGCCGCGAGGCGCAGCATGTCTCCGGCCCTGAGGCGCCGGACCAGAGCGCTGGACACCAAGCCGCCGCCGGCGGCGCGGACGTGGAAGTCCAGCGTGCCGTCCTGGCGGGGCGCGTTGGCGATGGAGTAGGTGCGCCACAGCCGCGGATGGTAGCCGCATTCGATGCTGACGTACTGGCCGGCGCGGAAATTCAGCGGTTGCACAGGGCAGCAGGTAAAAACGGCGACGTCGGAGCCGCGTCGCTCGTGGTTGATGACCTCGGCGTGCCAGTACGGCGGGTTCGTGTCCTCGGCCGCGCCGGCAATCATCTTGTCGGCGATGTGTCAAGCCCCGGGTTTGATGGAGAGTTGGTTAGCTGGTTTTCAGGGGTGCAATGACCGGCTGGGTCATCACGTGTAGTGCCTCGTGCTCGGCGGGTGGGACGTGGCCGAGCTCGCCGTGCAACCTGCGGTTGTTGTACCAGTCGATGTACTCGACGGTGGCCATCTCCAGGTCGTCCAGGCC
>NZ_PVZG01000047.1 GCF_003002065.1 Pseudosporangium ferrugineum | reverse complement strand
CGGGCAGCGCATGGACGACACCGCGGGGGTCGCGCCGGTCCGGTACTGCCGTCAACGCCGCGACCAGACTCGACCGGCGTTCTGCCGGCAGACCCTCGTCCAGGCGGTCCGCGCGCACGGCCAACACGTCAATCAGCGATGATGATCCCAACGGGCGTGGTCCTTCTTCGATCTTCCTGGCTTCGACACCTGGATGATCATCGAAAGGCCGCGCCCGCCTCTATACCGCCATGATCCGGAGCGTCCGCACCCAACCGCCCGCAACGGTCATATCGCTACCTTGCCGGAGCCCTGCGTCGCTGAGGCCCAGCGCACCTTCGACGCGAAGCCGAACGACATTAGCGGCGGCGATCCGCCCGGCGCCAGCCTCATCCTTGGTCGAGAACTCGTCCGTAAGCTGTGTCAGACTCGCCGACCGGGATGCTTGCAGTCGCCTATCCTGCTGGGTCGCCATGATCCTGTCGTAGTCTGCCGTCAGGAGGCCACCAGTCGCCAAGGCAGCATCACACCTGACCCAGAACCCACGGTCGGCTCGCTGTCGGCCAATCTCGATGTTTCCGATCGAACTACGCCCGTACGGCACTTTCGATGTCAGTGTCTGTTGCGTGTAGCCAGCAGATTTGCGGAGGTCCGCGAGCTTCCTTCCCAGCGAACGCCAGCTTTGCGAGCCGTCATCTTCATTCGGCATGCTGTCTCCGCCTCAGTGTCGGGTCGAGCAGAGCCGGTGTGTGGCCGCGTGGACCAGAGCATGCCGGCATCACGGTAGTTTCTCGCGGAAGGGACAAGCTGCGCCACGCCCGGCACGAGGCCGTGACGGGCGCAGCCAGCCCGACCTCAGCGCCATTGTCGGTCGCAGTTGCCGCAAAACCCCCAGGCCAAGCGCAATTTCAGTCGTTCAAGCCAAGAACTCGCTACAAGGGTTTTCTCGATTACGTGGCACCACGGCGGGATGTCGGAACATTGTCGGAGTTTCGTCGGCGAACGCCGACACTCGGCCTGGACGTAGTCTTCTCGGACCAGATCGGCTGAGGACGTTGACGTCCGCAGTGTCGAAGTTGGCTGCTGTCTCAGCAGGTCACCCGATAGTCGGTGCAGTCGGGGTCTCTGAGCCGCGGCGTCGCGGTAGCGAAAGCCACCGCTCGTACCACCGGCAGGTGGTGGAGACCGTGTTCCTCACGCAGGCACGTGATGCCGACAGCGGCACTCCGCACTTGATCCGCCCTCGGGCGACAACGACTGCCACAACTCGCTTCCGCACACCAGTTGCGCGAGGCCCCCCCAACTGGGTGTTGTCGGAGCGCTGTCTTTGATCGCTGACACGGAGCGTGATACCGCCAACGGCCGGCGGCACGCGCAGGAGAGCCTATGTCGGTAACCGCGGAAGCCTGCTCAAAGGCCATAGCCCCTCTGGCCCAATCTGGCCTTCCGATCAGACGAAACCGAATCCCGTTCAAGAATGCTCAAGCATTGTCGGAGTGTGGCTGCAACTCTTTCCGACATCGGCGATGACCTGGTTGACTCCATACATCGCCGCTGGAGCGCCAAGGGGGGAAAGGGGATTTCCGCAGGTCAGCGCCCAGGAAGGCGTGCCGCTTGCAAGTTGCACGTTATGGCGCAATGCCCGCTTCAGTTGGACGCGAACACTTGGTTCATTTCAATTTCACGGCTCTTGCCGTCGAGAAATACTTTCTCGCGCGTTACGGTGCGGGCGCCGGTCGTTGCCGTCGTCGGCCCAGCATCGATGATGCGCCGCTGGCGTACGGCGAGTTGCGTCTCGACGCACGGACTCGGACCGCGGAGAGTTACAGCGGGTTGGCCGGTCAGGCGACCTGGATCGAGAAGGAGAGCACCGCATGAGTGTCGAGACCCTGAACAGCGACGACTTTCGGGCGGCGATGGTCGAGCAGCTGATCGCTGACCAGCAGGACAAGGGCCTGACGATGCGGCCAGAGGTGGAAGCTGCCCTACGGACTGTCCCTCGTCACCTGTTCACCCCCGGCCGGTCGCTGGAGGACGCCTACTCGCCGAACCTGGCGGTGATCACCAAGCAGGTCGGCGACGAGACCATCAGCTCAGTGTCGGCGGCGTGGCTGATCGCGGAGATGCTCGGCCAGGCGGCGGACGCGCACAAAGGCGGGTTGGCAGGGCTGGATGTGCTGGAAATCGGCTCGGGTCTGTACCGATTTCGGAGTGTTGCAGCAGGTTAGCACCTATTGATCATGGTTAGCTGTCTGCTGATGGACGCAGATGAGAGACCGCTTGTGTGGCGGCTACACCGCTGGCAGCCCGAACTTATTCAGGTCGCTGGCGATCCGCTGCTGGCGAAGGCCTCGTCGTTGGTCAAGCTGCGGATTCAAGCGGGCCAGGAGTTCTTGATCCGGTCGGATGGCCACACGATCGCGGAGGTGAATGCGTTTCTGGCTTCGCCGCGGATGCGTAACCGCGCCGCCGGGACGAGGGATAAGTACGGCCGCGGGATCGGTGTCTGGCTGGGTTATCTCGACGCTGTCGGCCGGCATTGGTCGGAGGCGTCGCCGCAGGATGTGGGCGCGTTCAAGTTCTGGCGGATGACGGACCGGGCCAACCCGCGACGAGTCGCCGGGGCGAGCGTGCTGGACAACCTGACGGCGATCTCGTGCTTCTACGAGTGGGCGGGGCCTCGGACTGCGGTGGTGAATCCGGTGATCCGGGACGTCATGCGCCGTGGGCCGCGAAGCGATCGGCCGGCTGGGTTCGAGGCGACGCCTCACGTGGTGCGTGACCGGGATGTGAAGTGGCTCGATCCGTCGGGGTATGCGTTGTGGCGTGATGTGGGGCTACGCGGTCTTGATCGCGGCGGGCGTGAGATCGAGCGATGGCGCGGTCGTAATGGCCAGCGGGACTGCGCGTTCGCCGACGGCCTGTATGGCACCGGGCTGCGGCTGACCGAATGGGCGAGCGTGCTGCTGGCGGAGCTGCCCGACGATCATGCGGGGCGAGGCTACTTCACATGTTGGCTGGCATCGGCGTGTGCCAAGAACGGCCGAGGTCGCCGGTATTGGATGCCGCGGCAGGTCCTGGCGGACGTGTTGGGCTACGTCGAGGCTGAGCGGGCGGCGTCGGTGCGCCGGGCCCGCCGCGCCGGCCGTTACGAGCAGTTGACCGAGGTCGTGCTGCTGACCCGGGTCCTTGGCCGTCGGCGGGCGGAGCTGGTGAAGGCAGACGGCTCGGTCACGGTGGTCTCGCTGGACGCGCTCGATCCGGCTGCACGGGCGAGGATCATGCTGCGGACGTCGGCGGGATTGGAGCCCGCGGCGTTGTGGCTGAACGAGGACGGCCTGCCGCGGGAGCCGCACGGCTGGCAGCACACCTTCGACACGGTCAACGAGCGTCTGGCGCGGGCGGGCTTGACGGGGGTACGGGCGACCGCCCATATGCTGCGACATTCGTTCGCGTTGCGCTGGTTCGCCGTCGGCCGGCTGCTCTATGAACAGCGTTTCGCTCACCTGGACGCCGAGGAACTACGAGACTTCCGCGCCCAGTTCGGTGACACCTGGTATCTGCTCCAAACTTTGCTAGGACACGCCGACGTGGCCACCACGATGAACGTGTACCTCGAGCCGTTTCGGGATCTCGACATCGCGTTGCTCATCGAGCACGCGCACGGAGAGACGATGGCGTCGTTGATCGCGGAGATGTTCGGCGCGCACCCACAGGTGATCACGGCTGCTGCCGAAGTCGAGGCTGCCCGATGAATACCGGGCGCGCCGCGGCGCTGCCGCAGCCGGGATACACCGAGCCGCAGCGACTGGTCATCACATCGACCGAAGTGCGGGTTGAGGCGTTCCCGGAGGACGGATCGGCCCCGCGAGACATCGACCTGAGCGCGTTGCCGGTGGCCCGGCCGATGCAAGAGTGGCTGGCTTCAGCGGTCGCCGCAGCGACCGGTCCGAGCGGCACGTTGCGCACGCCAGCGTCGCACCACAACGTGAAGTCGATGCTGATGCGGTTCACCCGTCACCTGGCGTCGTTCAGTCGGCCACCGCAACGCCCGGATCAGCTGCGCCGAGCTCACATCGACGGGTTCGTCCTGGCCGGCGGCCGAGCACTGCACCGGGATCTTGGAGGGTTGCGGTCGCTGCTGCGGCAGGCACAGCCGCCCCCGCCGGACGAGTTCTGGGCACGGCTGTCTACCGCTTCGACGCCCAAGATCAGCGGTCGGCTGTCCAGCTACAGCGAAGCCGAGTTCCGGCGGATCATGTCGCGCTGCAAGCGCGAGTTGCGGGCGGCGGCGACCCGGATCCGCCATGCAGGCGCGCATCTCGCCGATTGGAGGGACGGGCACATCAGCCTCGCTGATCGCGACGCGTGGGAATACGGGTCCCTGCTGGATCACCTTGACCGGTGCGGCGATGTCCCACGGTCGGCGAACGGCACGCCACAGCGAAGCGTCCATCGCCACGGCGGAACGGAGGCGTTGACGGCGGCGCTCTACTTGACTTACGACGAGATGGTGGCCGCGACGGTGCTGCTGATCTGCCTGACAGGGCAGAACCTGAGCACGTTGGAAGCCGCGACGATCGAGCATCTGCGTCCGGACGGCCACACCGAAGGCACGGCGTCAGCGCTGGTGGATCTGGTCAAACCGCGGCGAGGGTCCCGGTCAGCGCACATGAGCGTGGTGTGGTCACAGACAGCACCCGACGGCAGCCGCTCCAGCGACCAACTCGACACCCCGTTCGGTGTGTTCACCCTCCTGACGGAACTCGGCCATGCCGGCAGGACGCGCCTGGGCACCAATCGGCTGCTGGTCTTCTACACCCACCGAGGCGGCCCGCGCGGCCGCGGCCTTCGGGCCGGGCTACCGCACTCGGCGATCTGGTTGTGGTCACGCACCGGAGCGAACCTGCTCTGCGATCCGGTGCCAGGCGCCGATGAGCCAGCCGCGCCGTTGCATTTGGACGCGCGCCGGTTTCGGCTGACTTTCCTCGAGCTATATCAGCGGCCGGTCGCGCAGACCGAGCGGACCCTGGCCAACCAGTATCTGGCCCGCAACCGCGGCAACATCGCCGAATACCAGCGCCTGGTGGCCACAGTGCTGGACCAGCAAGTGGCAGCGGCACGCGCCATCCGGCCGATGCCGGTGCTCACGACCACCGACATGGTCAAGGCCGCAACGGACCCCGCCGCCCACGATCTCGCCGCCGAAACGGTCGCCGACCTGGTCACCGGCCGACTCGACACCGTGCTCGCCGGATGCATCGACAACCGCAACGGCCCGTACAACGCTGCCGGGCAGCCCTGCACAGCATCATTCCTGCTGTGTCTGTCCTGTCCCTGCGCCCGCGCCACACCGGCGCACCTTCCCGCTCAAGTCCTCGTCCACGATGAGCTGCAGGCTCGCCGCAGCCGCATGACACCGCTGGACTGGGCCCAACGCTACGGCACCGCGGCCACGCAACTCGCCGATCTGCTCAACCAGCACGGCCCCGGCGCGGTCGACGACGCACGCGCCGGCGCTACCGAGGCACAGCACGATCTGGTCAACCGCTTCCTGCGCCGAGAACTGGACTGGTCATGAGCCTCGCACTCGAACACACCCCGGCCGCGGCGCCGACGCATCCGGTGGCAGACACGCCCGTACTGGCCCGTCACCGGCTGCGACCGGGCGCTGATCCCGCCGACCAGTCACGGTTCGGTGATGACCGGTGGATTCTGACCCCTGCGATGCACGAGGCCCACGCGAAAGCGACTTCGCTGGACACCACGGCGATCCCGGCGCCGTTCCGCGATGCGGTCAAAATCGTCGCCTGGCTGATGCTCAACCACGACCCGGTCGAAACCGTCCTCAACGGCCGCTCCGGCCGACCAACGGTGCGCACGGTCGCCGCGGCCACGCGCGATATCAGCCGATTCTGCGAATGGCTCACACAGCGCAACATCGACACCTTCGCCGCCGTCACCGCCCCGGATCTGGACGACTACGCGACCGAGATCCGCCATGCTCAGGTCAAACACTGGCAGCGCGAAGATCTTCTGGCGGCCGTGTCACGCCTGTGGTCGATGCGTTCTCTGCTGCCCGAGCAACACCAACTGCCGCCGGCGCCACCCTGGGGCGGCGACCGGATCCACGACGTCCTCGGTCAAAGCCGCAGCAGCGGAGAAAACCGCACACCGCGTATCCACCCGGACACCATGGCCGCACTATTGTCCTGGAGCCTGCGCTTCGTCGAGGACTTCGCCGACGACATCATCGCCGCGTTCGACGAATACAAACACCTGACGATCCGCAACCCGCGACGCCGACGGACCACCCAAGCCGGCAGGCGCCCTCGAGCCCGGCCCAACGAGCTCTGCGAGCGGCTCACCGCAGTCGTCGAACGCTATCGAGCAGCCGGGCGTGGCCTGCCCGGCAGCCGCCGCCCCGACGGCACCCTGACCGTCAACGCCTACCACCTTGGCCGCCTGGTCGACGGCCAAGTCATGCTCGGCAAGCCGGCAACGCACGCCCACGACGAGATCCTGGCGGCAAGCGGCCTCCCCATCGACGAAGCCTGCTACCTGTTCGCCCCGATCACCGCCAGCATCGACGGACAACCCTGGCGGCCCCAGCCGATCACCTACGACGAAGCGCCGCAGCTCGCCCGGCTGCTCTCGGTCGCCTGCTATCTCGTCATCGGCTACCTGTCCGGGCAACGCGTCGGCGAGACCCTGAACCTGCGCCGCGGCTGCATCGAGCACGACCGCACGACAGGACTCATCTTCCTCCGCGGCCTGCACTTCAAAGGCGTCACCGACCAGACCAGAACCAAGATCCCCGAAGGTCAAGTCCGAGAGGATCCCTGGGTCGTCACCGCGCCGGTGGCCACCGCCGTCTCCGTGCTGGAACGCCTGCACACCTCGCCATGGCTGTTCCCGAACACTCTCGCCATCGACGGACGCGCCGATGGCCCCCACCAAACTCGAGCCGGCCGGGGCCGCACCGAACCCCTGATGACGCTCGACATCGCCCACCTCTGCACTTGGGTCAACGCCTACTGCCACACCACCGGACGCGTCGACACCATCCCACCCGATCCCGCCCACCCCCGCCTGCATCCGGCGCGACTTCGACGCACCCTGGCCTGGTTCATCGCACGCCGGCCACGCGGGCTGGTCGCCGCCGCGATCCAGTACGGGCACGTCAGCCTCACCATGACCCTGGGCTACTCCGGCACCTACGCCTCCGGCTTCCCCGACGACCTCGCCTTCGAGGAATGGCTCGCCAAGATCGAAACCCTGGCCGCCGCCCACGACCGCCTCAACCACGGTGAGCACGTCTCAGGTCCGGCCGCCGCGACCTACCGGCACCGCGTCAACGCAGCCACCCGCTTCGCCGGACGCGTCCTACGCACCAGCCGGGAGGCAGCCGCCCTGCTGGCCAACCCCGACATGCAGATCTACCCCGGCGACGGCATGACCTGCGTCCTGGACCCGAACAAAGCCGCATGCCGCCTGACCCGCGATGAAAGCGGCCACCGCCACACACCCGACCTCGACGACTGCCGCCCGAACTGCGGAAACATCGCCCGCACCGACGCGGACACCAACGCCCTCCGCGACCGCGTCGCGCGCCTGCAAGCCCTGGTCGCCGATCCGCTCGCTCCACCCATCCGAGCAGAGCGCGAACGCCACGAACTGCAACGGCTCACCGCCATCCTCGCCGAACACCAGCAAGGCCAACCATGAACAACCGCGCCCAGGAACGAGAAGCCATCACCGCCGCCATGCAGCGACTGCTCACCGGTCAGCCCGAACGCTCCACCGGCGCCCTCACGGTCCTGCAACTGGCAGCCGAGGCCGGCGTCAAACGCTGGGTTCTCACCCACAAACACCCCGACCTCAAGACCGAGTTCGAGCAGCGCCGGAACCAGACCAGCAGCATCCCCGCCGCCTACCAACCCCTGGCGGCGAAGGCCGCCGACCTCGGTGCTGCCAACCAACGACTCCGCGACGAAAACACCGAACTGCGCCAGCGCGTCGACGCATACGCCCAGGCGATCTATCGCCTCACCCATGAGCTGGAGCAACTGCGCAGCGCTGCGCATTCAGGAGACAACGTCCGCCATCTACGGCGCCCGGAAAGAGCCGACTGACTCCCTGCGACCTTGGAGGACACCTGTCGGGGGTTCGGTGCAGAGAGCCCGCGTCAGATTGCAGAGATTCAGGAGCGGGTGACGCTCGGAAACGCTACGACGCGCCCACTCCAGCGACTCATGCCGGGCTCTCACGATGAGTGATCGGTGGCCGTGCGCTACCACCCGAACTCCGGCAATTTGGTGCGCTTGGTGTGGTGACTGGTCCGATCCACCTCCGCTCAAAGGGATCCGAGGAGATCCCACCGGTTACCGGCGATGTCAAGGAAGACCGCGACACGACCATAGGGTTCCGCGCGCGGCTCCCGAACGAATGTGACGCCCGCCTCGGTCATCCTTTGATACGCGGCGTCGAAGTCATCGACGCGAAGGAAGAACCCCACTCGGCCTGCGACCTGATCCCCGACCGCCGCGGATTGGCGTTCCCCGTCCGCCCGAGCAAGAAGGACGCCCGTCTGTGCGCCAGGCGGACGGACCACCACCCAGCGCTTGGGCCGCCCGTCGTTGGTGAGTGACGGCGAGTCCTCGACGAGTTCGAACCCGAGTGTCCGGGTGAAGAACTCGATGGCCGGGTCGTACTCATCAACGATCAAGGCAACCAGATCGATCTGCACCTCGCCAGCGTAGAGGTCGATGCGCTGGCCTCGTCATCCCCTACACGCCGTCCCTGCCGGCCGCATGCAGCCCTGCACTTCCGTTCGAGCGGATCGAGGACTGACACTAGAGTGGCGCCGTGAAGAGCCAGACGGGTGTTCGTGACGCCTATTCGCATATGTCGGAGCAGTACATCGCCTTGTTCGATGGCGACTGGCAGGCTCAAGTGGACGACACGAGCCTCATCCGACGTCACCTCGTTGGCTTGGACGGCACGGTGCTCGATCTCGGTTGCGGCCCTGGGCATCGCAGTGCTTACCTGCATTCGCTCGGTGCCGACGTGACCGGCGTCGACTTGGTCCCCGAGTTCGTCGACTACGCCCGGACCACCTTGCCGGACCACAGTTCCGGCTCGGATCGATGACGGACCTGGGCCTCCCCGACCATTCGGTCGCTGGCATCCTCTCGTGGTATTCGACCATCCACCTACCGCCACCGGAGCTGGACGGTGTCCTGACTGAATTCCGCCGGCTGCTAGCGCCATCCGGGAAGCTAGTGATCGGCTTCTTCGACAGCGACGACGAGGTGGCTGCCTTCGACCACAAGGTCTGCACGGCATACCGTTGGCCCGCAGACGAATTTTCCGCCCGTCTGACGAGAACCGGCTTCACCGAACTTCAGCGCGTCCAGCAGCAGTTTCCGGACCGTCCCGACCGCAAGTATGCGGCCATCGCCGCAAGAGCCGCTGCGTTGTAGCGACCGCCTGATCAGTTGGTTGCCCCAAGTCGTCGAAGGTCGCCGTGTGCGCGGTGGCGAAGACAGCTCTGCACTACAAGCCGTACGCCGACAACGCCCGGTAATGCAACAACTCCAAACAGGCGACAGAGGCTCTGGCGGTTACAACGCGGCGCTGCTGCGCGAACTCGTCGGCGACGCCGGTTCGGTCACGACGGTGGACATCGACAAGGACGTCACGGACCGGGCGTCAGCGTGCCTGGCCGCGGCCGGCTACGACGACGTGACGGTGGTGTGCGCCGACGCTGAGCAGCCCGTCGGCTCCCAACAGGTGTACGACGTGATCATCGCGACGGTCGGGGCCTGGGACATTCCTCCCGCGTGGACCGGACAGCTCGCATCCGACGGTGTTCTGGTGGTGCCGCTGCGGACGTTCGGGATGACGCGGTCGTGGGCGCTGCGCCGCGACGGGGCCGCGTTGATCAGCCACAGCCAGCGGCTGTGCGGGTTCGTCTCGATTCAGGGCGCCGGCACCCACCAGATGCGCTATGTCGACGTCGCGGACGGCGTGCATATGCGACTGGACGAAGATCAGCAGCTCGACCCCGCCACCGTCAGCGAGGTGCTGGCGCAGCCACCGGTTCAGGCGTGGGCCGGAGTCAGCCTGCCGCCGGCCACGGTGCTGGCCGACCTGGACATGTGGCTGGCCACTCGCATTGCTGCGGCTGGCCAGCAGTTCGTCATCCTCACTGCGCAGCAGGACGCCATCGACGCCGGCCGGGTCTCGCCGGCGTGGCGGTTCGGCACCCCGGCCGCGTTGCATGACGGCACGTTCTGCTACCGCTCGGCCCTGCAATGGGCCGAGGACACGTTCGACCTTGGCGCCCGCGCGTACGGCCCTGACGCGAAAACGGTCGCCGAGCGGTGGATCGAGCACATGGTCGCCTGGGTGGACGCGGGCAGCCCGGCCCCGACGCTGCACGTTCTGCCCGCAGGAACTCCCGACGGCGACCTGCCGGCCGGGACGGTGCTGGACAAGCGGCAGAGCCGCCTCGTCCTCGCCTTCACCCCCCGTTAGGAAGGACACGCACGTGGACGAACAGATCTTCGAGGACGTCGAGGACTTCACCTTGGACGTCACGCTGGTTGACGCCGGCCCCGCCGCGACCGGCTTCTCGACCAACACCGACGACAACTGCGGCTCGGGCAACACGGGCTCGAACGCCTGCACGACCAAGAACAACTGACCGGGGCCCTCGCCCGGCTCGCTCATCTCACGATGACTGGGGCCCGACGCGCTCAGCGTCGGGCCCCGCCGATCACGGTGGTGCATGATGCTTCCCGCTGCTGGTGCGGCGATGATCCGAATCGCCGCTTACCCTGCTGATCTGACGATGCCGTCCTGGCCGGACCTCGGCTCGGATGATCCCGAGCGCTGGCGCGCCTGGCTCACCGAGGTGTGGGCGCTGCCCGGCTTCGCGTCCGCTGTCACCGGGGCAGCACCGGATCTTGCCACGCAGCTAGCCGTCATGGTGGCGGGCGAGGCGATGCCGCTGCGGCGGAGACGACGTCTGGTCGAATCTGCGATGCGGTACCTGTTGCGGTGGACCAGCCGCGCGACCCCGTTCGGAACCTTCGCCGGCGTCGCCCCGATGAGATTTGCCGACCGTATGACGGTGCGCCTCGGATCGGAGCATCGTGTGGTCGCCCGCCCCGATGGGGCATGGGTCGTCGAGCACGCCGCGCGGGCCGAGAGCGACCTCGACGTCTTGCGCACCACGTTGCTGTTGGCGAACCCGCTCGGGTATCGGCGGGGCGAGAAGTGGGTGCTGCCATGCACGGGCACCGACGGCGACCGGCGTTGGGACGCCGAGATCCGCCTCACCGGCCCCATCCAGACCGCGATCGGTGGGGCTTGCTCGCCGATTCTGTTCGCCGAGCTCACCGAGAAGATCGCCGCTCCGAGGCCTGCGGTGGAGCGGCTGCTGGCGGACCTTGTCGGGCTCGGCGTCCTGCTGTCCGCGCTGCGTCCGCCGATGACTGTCACCGATCCCACCGCTTGCCCGGCCGGGCACGTTCCGGCGCCTGCGCCCGGCGTGCTGATGGCCGCTGATCTTCGCGCCGATGTCGCGGTCACCTTGCCGCCGTCGGTCGTACGCGAAGCCGGCCGGGCCGCGGACGCGCTGGTGGCGGTCGCCCCAGCAGTGCCGGCCTGGCAGGAGTACCACGCCGCGTTCGTCGACCGGTGGGGCCCGGGTGCGGCCGTGCCGATTCGCGAGGTGCTGCGCGTGCTTGGCTTCCCCGCCGGCTACCGCGGATCCACCCGCCACTGCCCAGCGGTGTTCACCGGCCGAGACCGCCTGCTCGGGCAGTTGGCCCAGCAGGCGGCGCTCGAGGGCGCCGCCGAAGTGATTCTCGACGACGAGCTGATCGGGCGGCTGCACGGCGACGACGACCGGCCGCCGATCCCGCACACCGAGCTGCGTTTCACCCTGGCGGCCGACACACCGGCGGACGTGGACCGCGGCGCGTTCACCTTGACCGTGCTCAGCGGTTCCCGCCACGCCGGAGCCGCCGCCGGCCGGCTCCTGCATTTGCTCGACCCCGACGAACTCGCCGGGTTCCGTGACGTCTACCGGCAGTTGCCGACCGCGATGTCCGGTGCGGACACGGTGCAGCTGTCCGGGCCGCCCCTGGACGCGAGGCTTGTCCCGCTGGCTCGCGCCCCCGAAATGCTGCCGATCCTGCCGCTCGGCGAGTTCCACCCCGCACCGCTATACACGGTGGACGAGGTCGCGGTCACCGGCGACGGCGACCAGCTGTGGCTGGTCTCCGCCGTCACCGGTCGGCCGGTCGAACCGTTGCTGCTCAACAGCGTGCTGCTAACCGGTTTGCAGCAGCCGCTGATGCGGTTCCTCACCGAGATCTGGACGGCCTGGACGGCGCCGTGCGCGCCCTTCGGCTGGGGCCACGCATCTGACCTGCCGTTCCTGCCCCGGGTTCGGCGCGGACGTTCCATCCTGCACCCGGCCCGCTGGCAGGTCGACCGGACCACGCTGCCCGCCCGCACAGCCGGGTGGTCGCAGTGGCAAGACGGCTGGCAACACCACCGTCGCCAGCGTCGCATCCCGCGCGAGGTCCTGGCCGGCGCCGACGACGTGCGCCTGCACCTCGACCTCGACATCCCCGCCCACCTGCACGTCCTACGCCACGAGATCGATCGGCAACCCCGCACCGTCCTCACCGAGGCCCCCGGCCCCGCCGGGTGGATCGGCGGACGGCCGACCGAACTCATGCTCACGCTCACCCGGGCCACGCCCCGCGCACGGGTGCCGCGGCAGGCCCGGCCTGTAACCGCTGTGACCCACCGGCCTGGGCCGTCGCGATGGCTGCAAATCCACCTGTACGGCCACGCCGAGGCCATCCTCACGGACCTCGCCCGACGGCCCGCCACCTATCTCCCGGCGGGCTGGTGGTTCCTGCGCTACCCCAGACCGACACCCCATTTGCGGCTGCGCATCCCCATCGCCGGGCCCGACCACTTCACCAAGGTGACCGTACGCCTCGCAACCTGGATGCAGCAGCTGCAGGACAGCGCCGCCGCGCACGACTACAGCCTGCACCCGTACCGGCCAGAAACCCGCCACGGCACCCACGCCACCCTCGCGGCCGCCGAAGCGGTCTTCGCCGCCGACTCCGCCGCCGTCCTGCGTCGCCTGACCACGCTGACCGCCGCCGATCGGCAGGCCAGCACCGCCGCCGGCATGATCGCCCTCGCGGCGGCCTTCACCGGCGACGGCCCGGCATGGCTGACCACCCATGTCCCGCACCACACCGGCCCCCGCCTCGACCCCGACCACCTCGCCCTGGCCGGCACTGCCGTCCACGACGAACAGCTCACCGTCGCAGCCGCTGCCTACCGGGCTGCCATCGACACCGACACCCTCGACCCCGATACCGTGCTCGCGGATCTGCTGCACCTGCACCATGCCCGCATGATCGGCGTTGACGCGGCCTCCGAACAACACTGCCTGCGCCTGGCCCGCGCCGTCGCCCTCAGCCGCACGAAGAGCTCACGATGAACCCCGGCCAATCGCTGGCCAACGGCAGCGCCGGGATCGCCCTGTTCCACCTTGAGACCGGCAACTACGCCGCCGCCATCCGGGCTCTGCGCGACGCCGTCGCCGACGGCGTCAGCATCGCCGACGGCGCCAGCCTGTTCCATGGCGCGCCCGCGATCGCGTTCGTCCTTGCCGCCACCGACCACCCGCAGCTCGCCACCGCCCGCGCCGTCACCGCCGAGGCCACCGCGACCCTCGCCCGGCGCCGCGTCGAAGCCGCTCATCGCCGCATCGACCGCCGCGCCCAGCCGCACTACGCCGAGTACGACCTGATCCGTGGACTGACCGGCCTCGGCGTCGTCCTGCGCCGCCTGGGCGACCACGACCTGCTCCGACACGTCCTCGACTACTTCGTGCGGCTCACCGAACCCGTGCACGATTTGCCCGGCTGGTGGTGCCACAACAGCCCCCACCACGCCCAACCCGCGCCCGGTGGCGGGCACGCCAACTTCGGCATGGCCCACGGCATCACCGGCCCCCTGGCTCTGCTGTCGCTCGCCCTGCTCGACGGCACCACCGTCGCCGGCCACACCACCGCGATCGAACGGATCTGCCGCTGGCTCGACACCTGGCAACGCCACACCCACGGCATCACCTGGTGGCCGCAAACCCTCACCCGCCCTGAACTCCACGCCAGCACGCCCACCCAGCAAGGCCCGCTACGGCCGTCCTGGTGCTACGGAACACCCGGCATCGTCCGCGCCCAACAACTCGCCGCGCACGCCCTCGGCGACCGCGACCGCCAACACCGCAGCGAGACCGCCTTCACCACCTGCATCACCGACCCGACACAAACCGTCCAGCTGATCGACCGCGGCCTCTGCCACGGCACCGCCGGCCTGCTGGCCACCGCCCGCCGCATCACGACCGACGCCCACACCCCGATCCCGCTCCCGGTGGTCGAACGACTCCACCAGCAGTTCGCCGCCAGTGGCAACGAACCAGCCGGCCTGCTGGAGGGCACCACCGGATCCGGCCTCGTCGACACCGCGACCACCAGCACCGTGTGGGACGCCTGCCTCCTGCTCGCCTGACGAAAGGCCCGTTCGTGGACCTACCCTCGTGGCACCAGATCAACATCGCCTACACCGGCGACAACTGCCACCGCGAACAGGCCGCCCTGAACCACCTACGTCAGGTGATTCCCGCCGCAGAGAGGGCTGGTCTGATCACCTCCTGGTGGTTCATCCGCAAAGGCTCATGGCGGATCCGCTACATGACCACTGACAACCCGGACAGCCCCGCGCTGGCCCACCAGCTGATTAGCCACAACGTCGCCTGGACCCACGACATCTACGAACCCGAGATCCGCGCTTTCGGCGGACCCGACGCCATGACCGCCGCCCACACCCTCTTCCATCACGACAGCCGCCACCTGCTCGACTACCTCGACCAGCACCGAGCAGACCGGCGAGAACAGTCGCTGATCCTGTGCACCGCGCTGATGCGCGCCGCTGCCCTCGACCTCAACGAACAAGGCGACGTCTGGGCGAAGGTCCTCGACTACCGCACCGACGACCTTCACGAACCCCCAGCGCCGGACGCCGAAACTTGGGAGAGCTTCACCAAGGACGTCCGCCGTCTGATCGAAGGAACTGCCAGCAGCCCCGGCGAGTGGCATACCGCCTTCCACGAGGCCGGCACCACCCTGCGATCCCTACGCGAACACGGCAAACTCACCCGCGGCCTGCGCGCGGTCATCGCCTTGCACATCATCTTCCACTGGAACCGCATCGGCCTGCCCGCCACCACCCAAGCGAGACTCGCCTGCGCCGCCGCGGAGGCCATCTTCGACGACGCACCTGACTTATCGACCCGATGGCTGCGAACGAGCGTCACCGCTGTGCCGCACACACCCGCGTGACCAGATCAAGCGGGCATGGGTGCCGTATCGAGGGTGTGCCTCACCTTGGCAAGGAACCGCGTGACCTGCGACGGGGCGTAACAAGTGCCGATCCAGGACTCGGGCTCGTCGATGTGGCTCCACCGCAGGCCGAGGAACTCGCCTGGATCGCCGGTCAGTGGCATACCCTCGCTGCCGTCGAGGACATACCAGAGGGTTACATCGACGTGCTCACCCGGCGGACGGGTTCGGCTTTCAGTGACCAGCAGCGGCCGGTCGCCGAATGCCAGGTGGAACTCGCCGTCGATACCGAGCTCTTCCTTGGCTTCGCGGACCACAGCCTCCGCGGGAGGTTCGGCGTCGACGTGGCCGCCGGGGAACACCCACGCCTGCGCCTTACGGTGGTCGACCTGAAGAACGCTACGGCGCACGGGATCCAGCACCGCGAAATACACGGCCAGATGCCTGGCCGGGATGGAGCCGTGTTCCCGGAACAGCGGTGCGTTGCTGTCGATCCAGGCCAGCACGGAGGCTTGCTCGCGGACTTCGATGGGGTCGGCCGGGCTAATCCCGGCGACCGTACGACGGATCTGCTCGCGCAGCAATTCGCCAGTCACCAACGCTCCCTTCACAGAGTCGGCCGCCACGCGCCGCCATGGCCGTCGCCCCGAGCCTGGATGTGCCGAGAACGTACCTGGCCCGACACGGTGTGCGGCGGACAACGCGCCCGCCGGTTCACGCTCGCAACAGGTACACCCGGACGGGCCATCGACCAACTCTGTATCGATGGGCCGCGGCGGTCGGCGGGGATACGGGCGCGTCCTTCGCCTGGGCGACAGAAACAGCCCGACCCGGCGACTCGGCACGCGCGGCGGATCGCGCTGGGTCTTCGCGCGCAGGTGGGATAGCACCGCCACCACGGCGAGCCTGGATCAGCGCAGCGCGGCGGCCCGGTGCGAGACGAGTGGGTGATCCGGTTCTTCGGACGAGGGAGTTGAGGCGGATGAGCGCACCACCAGATCAGACGACCCGCGGCACGATGCCGCATCAGATGACGGCCGGGCAGGCCGGGTCCGTACTGCCCGAGCTGCGGGCCGCGGACTGGGAGGTCGGGATCCGCAAGCGGGCCGAGACCGGCATCTTCGGCGTGTTCGCCGAACTACCCGCCCTCGTGCGGGAAGCGGCCGCGATCAGCTGGCGGGCCGACCGCACCCGCACCATCGTCGTGCTGGTCACCACGTTGCTCGCCGGGGTGATGTCGACGTTCGGGCTGCTGTCCACGCAGCGGCTGCTCGTGGAACTGTTCGCCGCCGGGCCCACGCCTGACCGGGTGAGAGCCGCCTTGCCCGCCTTGATCCTGCTCGCGAGCGTGACCGCCGTCCGTGGCGGCCTCTCGATCGTCATGGGCTACGCGCAGAACGGGCTGACCCCGCGCGTGGTCCAGCAGGCCGAGCGCCGGCTGTTCGAGACGACGACCCGGGTAGAGCTGGCCGCGTTTGACCAGGACGCGTTCGCCGACGACATGGAACGCGCCACCCGCGGCCCCGAGGCCGCCGCCACCCTCGTGCAGGAGTCCGCGAATGTCTTCGCGGGGATGGTGAATCTGCTCGCGGTCACCGTGGCGGTCATCGTGATCAACCCGCTGCTACTGACTGCCCTGATCGTTGCGACCGTGCCTAACTTCTACGCGGCGCTGCGGGCCGGGCACCTACGCTACGAGGAGTTCGTGGCCGGCTCGGTACGCCGCCGCCGGCTGTGGGTCTTGCAACGCCAGATGGCTGAACGGCATTCGGCGCCGGAATCGCGCAGCTACGGCTTGCGCGGCTTTCTGCTTGGCCAATACGACCGGGTCATGAGCGCTCAGACCAACGTCGATCTGAATCTGGCCCGCAAGGTCACCACCACGACCAGTATCGGCGCCACCATCAGCGGGATTGGATTGGGTGGTGTGTGGGTCCTGCTCGCCGTGCTGCTCGACCGTGGTCAGATCCCGCTGTCGGCCTCCGTGACCTGCGTCGTCGCCGTCCAGGCGGCCCAGCGTGCCTTGGCCGCGGTGACGTTCCAACTCGACCGGGTGTTCACTCAGGGTCAGTTCCTCAAGGAGTACCTGGGCTTCCTGCACCGGGCCACCGCCTACCTCCCGCCGGCCGAGGCTGTCGGCCGACCAGCGCCGTCACCGTTGCAATCGATCACCGTACGGGGCGTCAGCCTGCGCTATCCCGACCGCGAGGAGTGCGCCGTCGACAAGGTGAGCCTGCGCATCGAGGCCGGGCAGACGGTGGCGTTCGTCGGCGAGAACGGCTCCGGAAAGTCGACCCTCGCCGCGATGATCGCCGCCCTGCGCACCCCCACCTCCGGGGTTGTCGAGTGGAACGACCAGCCACTGGAAGACTGGGACGCTGACGCTGTCCGGTCCCGGATCTCCATCGTCCTTCAAGAACACCATCGCTGGCCGTACACGGCCGCCACCAATATCGCCATGGGCGACCTGTCCGAACCCGCCAGCCTCGATCGCATCAAGAGCGCGGCCAGGCAGGCGGCCGCCGACCAGATGATCCAGCGGCTGCCGCACGGGTACGAGACCCTGCTTGACCGCACGTTCGTCAACGGCCAAGACCTATCCGGCGGGCAGTGGCAGCGCCTGACCGCCGGCCGCGGCTTCTACCGCGACGCCGACCTGCTCATCATGGACGAACCATCGTCCGCGCTCGACCCGCGCGCCGAAGATGCCCTCTTCCAGTCGATCCGTAGCCGGCAAGGCACCCGGACCACCATCCTGATCACCCACCGGCTCGCCAACGTCATCCACGCCGACCGGATCTACGTGATGCACGACGGCCGCCTCGAGGAACAAGGCACTCACGCCGAACTCGTCACCGCCGACGGCCGCTACGCGGCCCTATTCACTTTGCAGGCCGCCGGATACCAGCCGGTCACCACGACAACCGGTGAACCGAAGTGAGTCAACCCCTGAATGTCGGCCCCGCTGCCGGCGATCCACCACCACACGTCGTCGAGCCGGCCCTGCAGCTGGCGCGGGTCAGGGCCGCCCGAGACGCGTGGCTGGCGGAAGCCACTGCCGTGCTGCGCGCGGATCGGCGCGTGGCGGGCACGGTGGTGGTCGGGTCGCTCGCGGCCGGTGGCAGTGACGCGTTCAGCGACGTGGATCTGATCGTCGTGCTCGATCCGCCGATCCCGCCGGTTCTGCTCGCCGATCCGTTCGCCGGACTGGGTTTACTGAGCTTTTGGGGTCAGGGTCAGGGCGGTGCCAGTCCGCTGGTGGCGAGGAATCCGTAGGCGAGGGTGGGCCGGTACTGCATCTGTTTGAGC
>NZ_PVZG01000046.1 GCF_003002065.1 Pseudosporangium ferrugineum | reverse complement strand
ACGCGGCCTCACCCGCTTCTTACGCCTCCACAGAGGCCGAACACATTCCAAATCTCCTGGCCAGCGAGCCACTGGCCGACTATGCAATCGCCCTGCGGCAGACCCTCGTCCAGGCGGTCCGCGCGCACGGCCAACACGTCAATCAGCGATGATGATCCCAACGGGCGTGGTCCTTCTTCGATCTTCCTGGCTTCGACACCTGGATGATCATCGAAAGGCCGCGCCCGCCTCTATACCGCCATGATCCGGAGCGTCCGCACCCAACCGCCCGCAACGGTCATATCGCTACCTTGCCGGAGCCCTGGGGTTACCACGGCTTCGTATCCCAGTTGATGGAGCTGGTTGACGAGTCGGCGAGCCTGCCGGGCGGGGCCGAGGCGGTTCAGGTAGTGGTCCGTCGAACCGAGGGGAACTCAGGCTACGTATCCCCACCAGTGATCTGCCCAGGATCCGCAGGGCCACTGGATCACGGCGGCATTGTCCAGCTTGCTTCCCCCCGCTACGCCGATGCACATTCCGGTGGAATAGTTGATCATCTGGAATCGGCCATCCGAGGCAATGTTGAATCGCCATGCGCGCGCTTCAAGCTGGGTGCATGGACGCTGGGCGAGCTGTTCGCCGCGGGACTGACTGGCAACGGAGAGACACAGGCCGGTGCCCCGATTTCTGATCCAGTACACGCCGGTGTCGAGTTCGTCGAAATACCAGTAGTGATCATTCCAGCTTCCGCAGGTGAACTGTGTTACCCCGACGCCCGGCGCCGTACTCCCGCCAGGGATGTTCATGCACTTCTCGGAGCCCTTGTTGATCAACCTTGCGTAGTCGGCGGCAGCTTTGGGTGTGGCCGGGGTGCTGCTGGCGCTGACGGTCGTGATCGTGGTGACGGACAGGGCGATGGTGACTGCGAGGACTGCGACTGCGCGGATAATGGACTTCACTGAGACGACCTTCCCGAGGTTGCGTGCGATATCGGCGCTCGTTCGGGACCATCGTGGCTGCCTGTCCCGGGAGTCCATTCCTTCATCCCGTGGTATAAAGAGCGGTTGCCTGTGGGGGCGTACACACCTGATCCCAATACCGTCGTAGCCGCCGTCGCTCACCGTGGGGAGGTCGAGGCGGGATGCGGCTACCGACGAGTTCACCGACTCGCTGCGTTGCCCGGGTCGGCGGTACCCCTTGATTTCCCGCGAGGGCTACGGGAACTCGGTGGCGGGCGGCGCGAGCTGTGCGGGAGCCCGCCCTGGCGCCGTGAAGGTCTCAGCCGCCGTGCTCGAGGATGCGCAGGTCGGGGTGTCACGAGAGTGGTGCTCCATCGGTTCTGGGCTTCAACATCTCGGTGGCGTCGAGGCTGAGCCGTGGCAAGCTATCGAAGTGAGCGACCCGGCGGTGCCCGAGCAACTCCTTGAGGACAAGGCGCTGCACACCTCCGCGGTGGTGGCCAATTGCGCGATGAACCGGGAGCGGCAGCTGGCCGGGGTCAACAGCTACACCCGGGAACTGGACTTCAACCCCCTCGACTCGCTTACGGCCGCAGTGGCCGGCCAAGGAGACGCCAGCTGGCTGGACCTGTGTTGCGGCACGGGTCGCGCGCTGATCCAGGCAGCCGAGCACCTGCGCCACACCGGCCTGCTCGAACGGGTCGCTCTGGTCGGTGTCGATCTGATCGACGCCTTCGACCCGATCCCGTCGCCGCCAGCCGTGACCCTGCTCGCGACGTCGGCGACGGCCTGGACAGCGAACACCTCCTTCGACCTGATCACCTGCGTGCACGGCCTGCACTACGTCGGCGACAAACTCGCCGTCCTCGCCCGCGCCGCACAATGGCTGACCCCCACCGGCCGGTTCGTGGCCGACCTGGATCTGGCCAGCATCCGCTTGGCCGACGGCCGGCCCGCCGGTCGGCGCCTGACGGCACGACTACGCGCCGCCGGGCTGAACTACGGCAACCGTCGCCGCCGCATCGCCTGCATCGGCCCTCGAGAACTTCGGCTGCCCTACACCTATCTCGGCGCCGATGATCACGCCGGACCGAACTACACCGGCCAACCCGCGGTTGATTCGTACTACTGCGAACACTCTTGATCGCACCGATCCCTACACAGGCAGGCTCGCACCCTGGTGCTGCGGATCGCGCTCGACGGCGAGCGTGGCCGTCACGCTGCGTGGATCCCACGTTGGGTTCGCCGCACGGACATGCCGAGAAGAGTGCATCGGCATCCGTTGGAGAATTGCGCGCCTCGAAGCCCGGCCGCACGGCCTCTATAACGCGTACATCCTGTCTTTCACCGACGGTGGTGAGCCGGCCAGATCCCCGATCACTACAGCAGGGATAGAAGTCGAGTTCACCGCCCTGCGCTACTTCGCCCTCAACGGCGCTGTCGGCTCACGCTCGGTCTTCGCCCGCCAGGGTCCTCGGGCACGACTCCAGGCGCCGGCGCCGGTGCGCTGAGCAGCCGGTCGAGCGCCCGCAGTGGATAGCCCGTCAGCGGCCGCCGGGCCCGGACCGCCAGCGCGCTTACTGAAGGCCCGAGGTTAGGAGATCTAGGGCGTGTATCGAAGTCGGCGGTTGAGATGAGGCCGTAGGTGTGTTGGTGATCGATAAATAGCGAGGTCTCCGGTAGATGGCTTAGCGACCAAGCAAAACCGGAGACCACCGGAGACCTCGTGGACACCTTAGCGGTGACGAGGCGGTACGACCTGGCCGACGTCGAGTGGGCGGCCTTGGAGCCGTTGCTGCCCGTGCCTCGTCGTCCAGGCCGTCCGCCGATCTGGACGAAACGGCAGCTCATCGACGGCATCCGGTGGCGGATCCGGGCTGGTACGCCGTGGCGCGACGTGCCGGAATGTTATGGCTCCTGGGCCGCGGTGTATGCGCTGTTCCGGCGGTGGCAACGTGACGGGACGTGGGCTCGAATCCTGACCGCCTTGCAGGGTGTGGCGGACGCTGCCGGTCGGATCGTGTGGGACGTGTCGATCGACTCGACGATCGCGCGGGCGCATCAGCATGCCGCTGGCGCGCGTAAAAGGGGGACCTTCAGGCCGAACCACCGGGCGGTGTCGCGGTCGAGCCGGCCGATCACGCTCTGGGACGTTCCCGGGGCGGGCTGACCACGAAACTGCATCTGAGCTGCGAGCAAAGGCAGAAGCCGCTGTCGATCGTGCTGACCGCGGGCCAGCGCGGCGACAGCCCGCAGTTCATCGCCGTGATGGAAGGTATCCGGGTACCCCGGCCGGTCGGCCGGCCACGGACCCGCCCGGACCGCGCCCTGGCAGACAAGGCCTATACCTCTCGCGCGAACCGGCGTTACCTGCGCCGCCGTGGAATCAAGGCGACCATCCCGAGCAAGGCAGACCAGGACGCCAACCGGCGCAAACTCGGGTCGAAGGGCGGGCGGCCGCCGACCTTCGACCCCGAGATCTACAAGCAACGCCACGCCGTCGAGTGCGGTATCAACCGCCTCAAACGCCACCGGGCCGTCGCGACACGCTTCGAGAAGCTCGCCGTGCGTTACGCGGCCACCGTGACCATCGCGGCAATCAACGAGTGGCTATGACTTCGATACACGCCCTAAGGGCGGAACGGTCGGGTGGTTCGCCGGTACAGGTAGGCGCGCCGTACGCCTGCATGCGGACGCACGGCGCCAAGCTTGTCGTCAAATTGCGATGAGCGCGGTAAGTCGTCAGAGTCTAACCGCCGACGAAAATCTGAACGCTTCCAATCCAGTCGCTTTCGGGCCCGAGGTCGGATGAATACATATAGTTCCCGCCGTTAGACGTAACATATTTGTCAACGTAGCCGCCGGCCGACGCGCAATTGACCCAGTCGTAGAAGCGGACACGCCAGTACGAGAAGGGAGGAAGATTGCCGGCAGAGATGATGTAACTGCTTGTTGCGTTGTTCACCGTGCCGCCGGTAGTGAAGGTGTGCTGGGACAGATTTTGGCAGGTGCCCCCGATCTGGGCGTGGGAACGCTGCCAGTAGCCCAGGCCGGCGATGTACTCCGGGAAGTTGTATAGGCAGATGCGAACGCCGGTACCGTCGGTGTCGGCGCAGCTGTGCCCGGCCCCGTTGGCTGACGCGGGCTGGGCGGCAAACAAGCCCACGGTTAGGCCGAGTACCGCCGCGAGCAGACCCGTGAGGATTCGCCTCATCAAAAACTCCTTCGTCGATGTATGAGTAGGGGGTTAAGGGATGGCGGGCAGGCTGGCCGGTGCGCGCGCACTCGACCGCACATATTTATGTATCCAAGGTATAAAATGGACAATTGAGGCAGGAGTCGGATGGCTTAACACGTCAGACGTTGCCGTATTGCGCGCGTGGGGTGTCACCCTAGCGCAATGAGCCACTTCAGCCCATACCTTACGGCGAAGGTCGAATTATACCTATCTGCAGGACATCAACCAAATGCGGGCCGGAAAGCTTCACGTCGACCAGGCCGAGGTCCTGGTCAACCCAGGTCCGCGGGTCCGAATTATCTGTCTCCCAGCGCGCAGTTTTGCGAGAGTGCTACCTATCTCACGGGTCATCCCATCGAGTGCGAAGCTCCATGTTGCGACATGGCAACGCAGCAGAACGACAGATAGGCCCGCGGCCTTCTGAATCCGTCCCCTGTGCTCAAGTGCTTCGTGTTCGCCCGTCGTGGAGCGACGCCAGAACCCCATGCACGACCGTCTATCACGTAACCTTTCAGTCGCATAGAGTAGCGACCTGTCGACTACTGTAGCGACGGACGCAGGTCGCGAAAGCGAAGCCTTTAGGCATGCCTGCTTCCTGTACCTTCCGTTGCACCGAAGTGCTCTCCGCTTCGTCGAGCACAATCGCAGCATCGAGCACATCGCCGGGTCTACGCCCATAAGTGCGGACCGCCGCACTGATCCACCTAATGCACACCGCGCCCGCCGAGCTGGAACGTACTAAGGCAGCGCCGACGCGACGGCTCGGTTGGAAGCACGCGAGGCCTCGGACGGTAGTGCGGTGGGGGTGGCGCGCCGGTCGCGCGGAGGGCGCGTACGGCGTAGATGCCGTCCAGAGGGTCAGGGTTGGCTCGATCACTATTGCCTTCCAGCAATCAGAGAGTCACGATGAGCTATGCAATCGGTGGGGGCAGTGTGACGAACGCTTGGATCGTTCGCGCAGGTTCTGACCGCCTCGATCGACTCCACCTTGATCGAAACGTCATCACCGTCGGGTGGGCGGGTACCGGCGACCTGAGCTCCGGCGCCACGGTGGACGAGATCCGCGATCTTATGGTCGAGGCGCACCCGGACCTGAACCCCACCCGCGCCGAAGGTCACGTCTTTCAACTCCTGGCGTTTGCGCACAAGATGGAACGTGGCGACGCAGTCCTTGCACCTCGCCACGGCACCCCATCCGTGGCTATCGGCGAGATCACCGGCGACTACCGCTTCCGGACGGACCTCCATCCTGAGGTGTCACACACAAGGACAGTGCGCTGGATTCACGACGGGGTCCCCCGAGTCGCGTTCGGTGACGATCTTCTAGAAGGCTCCGCCCTAAACGCCGTCATGAGGGTCAATGCCGAACGCGCGGTCCAGCGCGTCTGGCATCTCGCTCGGCATGAGCGAGACATCGCTTCGGCTGACGCGGGCGTCGAGGAACTTCACGTGACCCCGTTCGCCAATCTGCGGCGCAACCTCAACTACGCAAGGAGCCTCGCGACTGCCGGGCAGGCCCTCGGCCAGCTGGAGGTCCGGGCCTTCGAGATCGATGATGTCTTTCGCGCCGCTTGGGTCCAAGGCGTGGCCGCGCTCGACCATTGGGTACGCCAGGAGGTGCACACCCGCATGTTGCTTCTGGCGCGCAACGGCACGGCCGACCGGCCCAGCGGCTTTGCCAAGTTCGAGATCACCCTCGACCTGGTCGAGCGGGTTCACCGCGGCGAGCTGGCGTTGCACGAGGCGCTGGAAATGCCCCTGTGGACCGTGCTCAGCCGTACGACCTACCAGCGTCCCGACCGAATTAAGGAAGGGCTGGGAATGGTCACCGACGCCGGCAGGCTGTGGGAAAGGGTCGCCACGGTCCTCAGCGAGCGCCCCGGCGGCGAAGCGGTCACGGCCAGCGACGTTCGCGGCCGCCTGAACGAGATCGTCGAGCGGCGCAACAAGATCGCCCACGAGTACGACGAGGATCCATCAGATCGCCGGGGTAAGCGGCAAATCGACGCCGCCAGCGCCACCGCGACCATCGAATGGATTGAGCAACTAGCCACGGCTGTACTCGAGGTAATCGACCAGCCCGGACGGTGAGGAGGACCCTGGTGGCGGATGCACCCATCATGGCGCAAGGGATCACCGTTCAGTCCCTATTCATGGGACGTCGCTTCGGGATCGTGTACTACCAGCGCGAATACAGCTGGTCGAGATCCGACGTCAAAGCGTTGATCTCGGATCTGCACCAGCGATTCACCGATGCGTGGAAGCCCGTCCACGGCACCCGGGAGGCACGCCAGTATCCGCCCTACTTCCTTGGCTCTATCGTCTACTACGAGGAGGACGCCACAACTTACGTCGTTGACGGCCAGCAGCGGATCACGACGCTCCACCTGCTGCTGATCCACCTATACAGGCTCCTCCTGGAGCAGGGAGCCACTGGCGATGCTCGGCATCTCGAGACCCTGGTGCGCCCGAACCGTGGCGATCAGACGTTCGCCATCGACATCCCCGAGCATGCTTACATCTACGATGCACTGATGGAGGGCGAACCGCCCAAGCTCCGGCCAGGATGCACCCCATCGGAGAAGCACCTCGTCGCCCGTGGTCGAGACCTCTCGGACGACTTCCCCGCTGATTTGAGCGGCAACGCCCTCGTGCCGTTCGTCAGTTGGCTGCTGGACCGCGTCTGCCTCGCCGGCATCCGAGCCGACGGTCGGGACCATGGATGGCAAATCTTTGAGACGACCAATGACCGAGGCGTACGGCTGGGTCCCCTGGACCTCTTGAAGAGTCGCCTGCTTGCTCAGGCTGGCGTCGGTCAGGACGGCCTGAACCGCGACTGGCGCGAGATGCTCTCGAAGCTCAACGAGGTCGGTCCGCGCGTGCCGGCAGACTTCGTCAAGTCCTACCTGCTGGCGATGCACATCCGGTTGGACGACGAGCAGGATCGCAAGCAGGCGGCGGATGCCTTTCACGAGTGGTTCAGGATGAATGCCGAACGCATAGATCTCCGCACACCTACGGACTACTCCAAGTTCATCAGGAAAGTATGCGTGCCGCTCGGCAAACACTTCAGCAGGCTCGCCTACGCAGCGCGTCACTGGGATCCGGATTGGGCGGCCGTATTCTTCAACGAAATCAATAATGTGCCCCATCACCTAACTGCGGTCCTGGCCGCGATCCGGCCCGATGATACCGACAAACTGGCCATGCAGAAGGCGCAACTGGTGGCGAGTTTCCTCGACCTCCTCTTCGTCCGCCGTCTGCTCAACAACAAAGCAGATGTCGGGGAAATGGAGTACGACGTCTTCACCCTCATCCTTCGTCTCCGCAAGTGCGGTGACCTGGAGGATGTTCGTCGTGAGCTCGCCGACGAAACGACCAACATCGGTTACGACTTCGGCCGCGCCGCCACGTTCGCGATCACACCGGCCAACGGCCCTCAGGTCAGGTATCTGCTGGCACGGCTCACCGCGTATGCCGAGGAAGCTAGCGGCCGCACCAATCCGATTCAAACCTATCTGGACGTGGACCGGCCGTTTGAGGTCCATCGAATTTGGAGCTCACGCCTGGAAGATCATGCAGCCGACGTGGGTGGCCGAAAGGCGACTCATGAGAGCTGGCGCAATCGCCTCGGCGGCCTTCTGCTCTTGGCAGCCTCGGACTGCGCAGAGCTCCGGGACCGCCCATATCCACGGCAGCTCGAAGTCCTGCGGCAAAGGCACGTATTGGCAGCGTCACTCGACCGCCGCCTCCATGCGGATCCAGCCTTCAAGCGATGGGCGAACGGCGCCGGACTCACGCCGCTGTTGCGCCCGTTTCCGCAGGAATTCCCCAAAGCGGGCATCGAGCAGCGCCAAGCTTTGTACCAGCGATTGTGCGGCATCGTCTGGAGTCCAAAGGACCTTGGTCTACAGCCGGAGCAGGTGTCGGCTCCGGTCCAGATTACACGGGCTGCTCGTAGGCCGCCTCGTGCACGGAAGCCGGCCGACACATTAGCGCCACTGGTAGAGGCCGGTATTGTGAAAGCTGGCGATCTGCTGTGGGGAACGCGACGCAAAGCGGATTACTCCGCCGCGATCGGTCCCGAGGGCGAGGTCGAGCTTCCGACCGGCGAAATCTTCGCAAGTCCCGACGAGGCAGGCGCGTTCGTGCTGAACCAGAAGTCCTGCAGCGGCTGGAGTTTCTGGAACGTTGTTCGATCCAACGGCCGAATCCCCTTGAAAGATATTCGATCCCAAGCCGTCACGGCCGGCCTGCTGGACTGATCACTCCGGGTACTGCCGCGGGGTACCTACACGTCCTCAACTTCGAGGGTCTGGGGGTGGGCGCTGCCCGGACGGTCCGCGTCAGGAGTGCGTCAGATGAGCGCTCGATGACGTCGACGTCCTTGGTTGCACAGACCTTGCGCCGAAATGGCACCCGTATGGGGGATGCCCCCGCCGAGGCATTGGTCGTTAGCAGGGAAGTTGCTGCCCTGTCTGGAGGTTCTTGATCATGTATGTGGCGGTCTTCTACGATCGGCGAGGGGCCGAACTGCACCAGATGCCATTTGAGAATGCCGACAATGCCATGGCATATGTACGAGAGAACCCGCGCATCAGACTCAAACAGTCCGTCGGAAACGCACTCCTTCGCGGAGCTTTCAGTGACAACGTCAAGACGTGGAGGTCTGCAACGGTGTGGCATGTCAGCGGGGAAGGCAGTAGGAAAGAATACTTCTCTTTCCAGCAGTAAGGCATTGAGATTTCGTCGTCAGCAGTAGCATCGGGGTCACCAACCCGCTCTTTGGCGACAGCACAATGCTGGACACGCTGAACCGCGCCATCGAGAACCCTGTATGCGCCCAAGCGTGATGGACGAGACGGGTCGTCACGAACGCGTCGTGACCGTGCTCAGCCGGTCGGGGCCATTCCGGTGACCGAGTACGATCGCCGTCGGCAGCCGCCTGCGGAACGGACCCAACATCATGCCAGCAACACAGTTTGACGACGCGGTGTTCGAAGCGGAACTAGAGGGTGCCCCCCGGATCCCGACCGACCATCTGTTTCACTACACGAGCGCCGCGGCGGCCATGTTCGGCATCCTGCGGAGCGGAACACTGCGACTGTCGCCGTTCGAGGCGACGAATGATCCGTGGGAATCACAACCGTCCTTCCAGACGCTCAGCGTCCATCACGACGATCGCGACTTGGTGGACAGCTTCGACCTGTGGGCCGAGATCGACCAGGCGGTCCGGCGACACGCCAAAGTAGCCTGCCTGACTCATGATTGGAAGGTCGACGGGTCGGTTCTCGCGCCCGACGCGCTGCGGGGCTGGAACCGGCTGGCGACCTGGGCGCACTATGGCGGCAACCACTCCGGGATCTGCCTCAGGTTCGACCGGCGGCTCCTCATCGACTCCTTCACCAGCACGAGCGTGCCCGGCGCACTATTACGTTTCCACGGCCCGGTGCAATATCGGCATGTCAGCTTGGGTTTGCTTCCCATGGATGTGGGTCAGGCTCGGGAATTCGGCGTCGACGCCGCTGCCGTCGCCCACGCACGCACGTACCACGAGCAGATCTTCTTCCGGAAGCACCGGGACTGGTCCAACGAGATGGAGTACCGGCTGGTGCTCGTCGACCAGTCGGTGCTGCCGGCCGAGATCCCGATCGGCAGCGCCCTGACCGGCCTTTACCTGGGCGTCAATTTCCCGGGAGCCCACAAGCCGCTGCTCAGGGCGGCGCTGGAGCCGTACCCGAGCGTTGAACTTTTCGCGCTCAAGAACCTCAACCGCACCCTGTATCCGCACCCGGTCGCTCGCGCCGACATGGGAGCGCAAGCCTCCGGCATGACCCCGAGGCGGAGCGGCACACTCGAAGAGCGGCTCGCCGCCCTGGACGCCTCCGACGCCGGTGCCGAAAACCGACGCAAGCTCGCGGAGACGGTGCACGCGGAGCCGATTGCGGTACTGCACGAGATCGGCGCGGCAATCGCCGAGCTCACCCAGCCGTGGCCGGGGACCGAGGTGCTTCTCCTCGGCCAGACGACGGCAATACCGCAGGAGCTCTTTGCCCGCGCGCCCGGAGTCGCAGGCGAGCCGGTCCACCTGCAGAAAGGCTTCACCTGCGTCGTGGAAAACCTTCCCAAGCAGAGCCACTCTCTGATCGCCGCAGGCGCCCTTCAGGCGCTGGACGACGACATCGTCCGCCTTCATGGCATGGTCCGCACGGAGGACTGGCATCCGGATGGCAACGACACCCGAGAGCACTGGCGCGTCACCGACGAGGTGCCCGCCGCCGAGGCTGTGACGGCCGCGCGGCGCCTCGCCACGGGCCTGGCTGCCGCTGTCGCCGCCGTCCGGACCGAGTTCGACCAGGGCCGGGGGCGGACGGCATGACCGGAACGCCC
The DNA here is from genome assembly GCF_003002065.1 of Pseudosporangium ferrugineum. Classification (GTDB taxonomy): domain Bacteria; phylum Actinomycetota; class Actinomycetes; order Mycobacteriales; family Micromonosporaceae; genus Actinoplanes; species Actinoplanes ferrugineus_A. The sequence goes on along the minus strand of NZ_PVZG01000046.1, from coordinate 9,802 downwards.
TCGGCCTCCATCTGGGACGGCACCGAGATGAGAGCCTTTCTCGACCTCTATCTCAAGGCACTCGCCAATGGGCAGGCATCCGTCTTCATCGGCGCCGGGCTTTCCGTGCCGGCCGGATACGTGGACTGGAAAACGCTGTTGCGGCCGCTGGCCGAAGACGTGGGCCTAGACGTGGCTAAGGAGCACAACCTGATCCGCGTCGCCCAGTACGCGATCAACACCGCGGGCGGTCGCGCGCGGGTCAATCAGCGGATCGTCACTGAGTTCAGCCGCGCCGCGGCCCGAGTGCCGAGCCACGACATCCTCGCGCGGCTGCCGATCTCTGCCTACTGGACAACGAACTTCGACTCGCTCGTGGAAGAAGCCCTACGTGCGGCAGGCCGGCGCCCGGCCGTCGTCCACGCGCAGGAACAGCTCCTCAGCCGAGAGGACGACGCAGACGCTACGGTGTACAAAATGCACGGCGACAAGAGCCGCCCGGACCGCTGCGTGCTCAGCATGGATGACTTCGAGCAGTTCGCCGACACGCGCGGTCCGTTTCTGGAACTGCTGCGCGGCTCGATGGTGGAACAGACCTTCCTGTTCCTCGGTTACAGCCTCAACGATCCCAACATCGACTTGGTACTGGCTCACATGCGCAGCCGTTTCGGCTCGGACCGGCGCGAGCATTTCTGGCTCACCAAGCGCACGACGCGCGGTGACCATCCGTCGGACGAGGAGTTCCACTATGAGCGCGGCCGGCAGGCGCTGCGCATTCAAGACCTCAAGCGATACGGCATTCAAACCATACTGATGGACTCCTATGCGGACCTGGAACCCATTCTGCGGCACATCCAACAGATGTATCGTCGGCGTTTCGTCTTCGTCTCTGGGGCGGCCCACAGCTACGACCCGATGGGCCAGGACAGTCTGGAGACTCTATCCCGCAGGCTCGGCGAACGGCTTATCGACGACGGGTACGGACTGATCAGCGGCGGTGGCGTAGGCATCGGCACCGCCGCGGTGCTCGGCGCGGCGTCGCGGCCGGCCCTTACCCTCGGTTCGGCATGGTCCCGGTTGCGGGTCACCGCGTTCGACCAGAACATCGAGGACGCCACCGAGCGGCACATCCGCTATGAGCAGTACCGCGAGAATATGCTCAGCGGGGCCGGATTCGCCGTGTTCGTCGCCGGCAACAAGGCCCAGGACGGGCGGATCCAGCCCGCGGGGGGGCATCCGCAACGAGTACGAGATCAGCCGCCGGCTCGGCGTGCTGCCCATCCCGATCGGGGCGACCGGCCACGTGTCCGAGGACCTGTGGCGTGAGGTCCGGGCTGATTCGGTCGCCGTCTATGGGGATGATCGAGCCATACCGCTTCTAGAGAGGTTGGCGCCGGGGTGCACTGACGTGCCCGACATTGTCGACGCGGTATTCGCGATCCTCCAGCTGTACGACGGCCGCCGGCGGTGACGACCCCTGCTCTCTTCCTGTCGCATGCCCGGGCGGACGCGCACCTCGTGATTGATGTCCGCCTCGCGGCACGCGCGGCGGGCTTGCGTCTTTCGACGGACTTCGCCCGGCAGTCCGAACCCGTGGCCGTCGCGCTGGCTCAGCTGATCGCCGAATGCGCGATCTTCGCCGTGCTACTGACCCCGGGCTCGATGCATCGTCCCTGGGTCCGGTGGGAGGTGACCCATGCGCTGCGAATAGGGAAGCCGGTCGCACCGATTGCCGATGATCCTGGTCTGCTGTTACCGCCGCCGTTCGACCGGCTGCCTCGGGTCACTCATCTGCCGCTGCGCCCGGCCGGCCTCCTCGCCGCTCGGCTGGCCGAGCGGCTCGTCACCGCCCTCGCCGCAGGGGAAGGCGCACTGAATCGCTGATCAGACGTCGTTCCAGCCCAGGCGCACAAACTCGTTGCGAATCGCTTCGATGTCGACGGCAAGGGCCAGCTCTCGCACGATCGGTACCAGCAGGTGTCCGCCGTGAAAGGGCCGCTGCGTGTGGCGAAGCAAATGCAGAAGCAAACTCGCGTACGCCGCGGGATGCGCACCGGCCCGATCACCGAGCCCGCGAAGCAGATGCCCGTGCGACGCGAGCCGCGCCGGATGCCGCACCGCCAGCGCGACCGCCTCGGCCGTGGAACCGTCGAGGCGGACCACCCACCCGGCGAGGGCCGACCCTTCCTCCTCGGTGAGCGATCGCGGCCTGCTGTCCAGGCGGTCCTGCCAGTACGCCCGCATCCATCGGGTCCACTGCTGTTCGGCCTTCTCCGTCCCGGCTTGCCCGAGCACGTCGTCCACGCTGCTAATCCAGGCGGCGCGGGCCTCGCTCGTGGCGGTTCTGGTGAGATCGGCCAGCCATCCGGCCGGATCTGCGGCCGCGTACACGGCGACCTGAGCTAGAAGTTCCGTGATCAGCCGGCGCCGGTCCGCGCCGAACTGGTCCTGGCGCCGGGCGGTCTCCAGCAGTGACTCGCGCAGACCCGCGTTCAGCAGGCGGTCGGTGCACCGTCCGCCGTACAGGAAGCCGTCCCAGCACCGCCGGGCCCGCTGCTCTTCTGACCAGTCGAGCAGCGGCAGGATTGCCGAATTGGCCCACCCCCAGTCGGCGGCGTGCAGGAAGTGTAGATGGTGACTTAGGATGATTTGGGCCGCGATCGACCGCTTGTCGGTGCCGCCGATCATCGCCGAGAAGCGGGACGTCATCTCGCCTGAGAGGCCGGTCCAGGCGTCGGCGTCGGCTTGCCACTCGGCCTCGACGGCGCGAACCCAGTACTCGGCGAGCCAGCCGCCGGGGTGGTTGATCGCGAAGGAGAACCAGTCGCGATCCGGCTCGCACGCGAGATCGTCCCCAGGCTCGGCCGGCAGCGCCGCCCACGTGCGGTCGGTGAGCTCGCGGCCGCCGGGAACGTCTCGCCACACCGCCGCCTCCGGAGGCGCCGTGCCGAATCCGCTGAGCAGTCCGGCTACCTCCCTGGAGGCGGCCGCGAGTGGCGGGCCGGCCAGGCGTCGGACCACCCGTTGGGCCGTCGCCGGGTCGAGGCCAGCAGTGGCCCAACCGCCGATCACCGCCGCGGCGAGCGCCGCGCCGCCCTCGTCGAGGACGATGAACCCGTCGCCTGGATGCCGGTTGACGGTCTCCTTGACCAGGCGGCAGACGTCCTCCCAGCTCGTCTCGCCGATGCTCCAGTCGACGGACTCGAACCGCCGCAATTCGGCGACCACGGCTGCCGGATCCTGCCCGAGCCGAACGTGGAGATCCTTGACGGACATCGGCGGACGATCGGGGACTCCGCCGCCCTCGCTCCAGTGCCGGAGGTCCGGGTGTCTGCCCTCCCGGAAGTCGGGGTAGGCGGCGAGCGCCGAGCGGGCACTTGCCGACTCCGGCGCGTGACGTGCCAGCCAGGCGAGGACACTCGCCCGGGTGTATCGGGGGAGGCTTTCGGAAGCCGTGACGACGTCGTGGACGAGACCGTCGAGCACTGACGGCTCGGCCGCCGCGGCCGTTCGCTCGATCAAAACGGCGATTTCGTGCCACAGCGCACCCTCGAGCAGCCAGCCCCGCTCCCGCAGCCACTCGAGCTTAGCGGTGGCGCTCACGTCCCCGCGATGCGCCCAACCGTGCAGGGCCAGGCGCCGCAGAAGTGCCGGTTCGGCGGTCTCCCAGACCCGCAGTTGCTCGACGGCGGCGGCCGGCGAGACACCGAACAGAGCCTCCCAGCAGTCGCGGGCGGCATCGACGAGGACATGGAACGGGCGGCGGAAGTTGTCCTGCGGATGCGGCTCGATCGCGGACCGCTGGTAGGACAGGAGATTCCCCTCCTTTCCTCGATGTACGGCCGCGAGCTGTCGGTAAGCCTGGCGGAGCTGCATGTCGGTGATGGCGAGAACCTCGCTGGCCACCTCCGACAGATGCGGGACGAAGACCTTGCGCCAGGCGTCGGCCAGCCAGTACAAGTCGCCGCGGAGGGTTAGCTCGACAGTCGTACCAAGACGGGGGCGCTGGTAGCTGACCTCGGGTGCGGTCAGATGCGCGAATAAGAGCAGGGCGGTGTCGCGATCCGCCGGTAGGCGGGACGCCGCGAGGGCGTAATCGAGCCAGTCGTGACCGACGTCGGGGTCGTCGCGGATCAGCAGGACCAGCCACCTCGATAGCCAGGCCGGGCGAGGCGAGCCGACGCAGTGAAGCCGCTGACCGATCGCCGACCAGACGGGTGGGCTGAGGCGGCCGCCGCAGGTTTGCACGGTTTGAAACGCCTTCTCGGTGAGGTGTTCCTCGGCGACGTAGTGTTGGGCGAACCAGTCGGCAAGCGGCGTGTACTCGCTGTCGGCCGTGAAGAGACGCTGGAACTGCGGGCGCTCGGCGGCCCAGTCGAGCCAGTCGGCCCCACGGGCATACTCCGTGAAGAACCTAACCTTTTCCTCGGAGCCACAGGCCTCCTCGAGGTAAGACATCTCCTCAGGTATGCCCGACGGCGGCACCGTGACCAGGCGAGCGATGCGCTGCCGGTGGTCCAGCAATGACATGCCCGCCTCGGTAGCCCACTTGTCGAGCAGGACCGGCAGACGCGCATGATCGCCCGCGGAATTGGGATAAGCGACCGCCGAGATCCGGAGCCGCCGCCAATCCTGGGGCGAAGCATCCTCGGTCAGGGCAAAGCGTCTGGTGGAGGGGGGTAGCGCCCGGGCCAGATAGGTCATCGCGAAGTCGCTGTGGCTGTAGCCCACGAACAGGACGGTGAACCGGCGGAACATGCGCTCCAGGAAACGGACCGCCCAGCCGTCGAGCAGGTAGGCCGCGCCGAAGTCGGCGTCCGTCGCCACCAGGTGGCGCGGCTCCTGCCCCAGGGTGCCGTGCAGGTAGACGAGGCCGTCGAAGTCGTCGCCCGGCGGCAGCGCGGGCGCGCGATGCTCGGGCAGTTCAGGCAGCAAGGTTGTTAGGTGGCGGTCGTAGTTGGTGGTCACGATCCGCGCGACCGGTGCCGTGCCGACCAGCCGCGCGATGGCCTGGTGCAGGGCGTTGGGCCGCGACAGCGGATCGTCGATCTTCCGCGCGATGCGTAGGTGGACGTCCATATGCTCGTGCGCGTCGGCCTTGCCGAGCACGACATCGGGCTGCTCGCCCGCCTCGATCGGCACGCCGACGTCCGCGGCGATCTCCTGGGCGAGCCGCAAGAAGTCGGGCAGGCCGGCCGGTGCCGCCATGGACGCCCCGGCTCCGACAAAGACGACGAGGTCGCCGGCGCGGTGCGCGTCCACTAACTCGCGCGGAAGCTCGATGTCACCGATCCACATGCCTACCCCGTTATTGTGCTGGCCCGGCGATCGCCGACGGAACCAGTACGGTCCACCGCCCGTCGCCGAGCCCGATGGGTGTGTCCCACTGACCGGTCGAGACGATCGCGGCCTCGTCGCCGTCGGGATAGCCGACCACGATGCGCTCGCCGGGCTTCAGCTCCTCGAGCAGGGTGGCGGTGCCGACTACGAGCTGGTCGTGGTTGTGCAGCTTCCTGGTAGTCGTGTGCAGATCCGTGACCGTCTCGATGTCCAGGCGCACGGTGTCGCCGGTGCGGTGCACCGCCGTGACGCGCGCGGCCGCATGACTCGACGTCGCGACAAGCAGCGATCGGGTGGGATCCGCCGTGGCGAGCTGGTCGGCGATCCTCCTGGCGGTGCGGCCTTCGAGTTCGTTGACGTAGTTCTCGACCGTCGGAACCGTGGTGATGTCGTCGGCCGCGACGCCGAACGCCACCAGCCTGCTCACGAGGCTGTCGGGGTCGGGATTGACCACGTCGACCAGGACTTCGCGGCCGCCAAGGGCGTCGATCAGCATGCCGGAGGTCACTAGGTCGGTGGGCGGCATCGAGTAACCGATCAGTGCCACCTGCTCGGCGGCCCGCAGCGCCTCGGCCGCCGAGCGCCACAGTTCGCGGGTCACCGGGTTGCTGTAGAACGACGACTTCGCTGCCGCGGGCGGGACGATGAACGGACCGCGGCCGGGAAGGGCCTGCCGCCGGCGGGCTTCGTCGCCAGTCCTCGGGTCTCCCCAGCCGCCCGCCGACTCCCAGCGTTGGATCGTGGCGCCGGTGCGATCACCGGCTGCCCAGAAAGTGTCGAGAGATCCGTGCAGCTTCATGAGCCGGAACGTCTCGCCGGTGGTTTCGAAGTAGGTGGCTGGCGGACGATAGACCGGTGGAACGTCCCGCGTTAACCGGGATGCGCGTGATCTCTCGCCGGTTGGCCACTCGCCGTGCCGGGAGACCTCGAGGGTGTGCTCGATCAGGGTGTCGTAGTTGAATGTGATCACGTCAGCCGAGCTGGTGTGCATCAAGCCGAGCAGGCGGTGCAGCCACCATGGAGGTTCGCCGGTGAGTGCCTCGAGTTGCCGTTCCTGCACGATCCGATGGATCTCCACGAGAACGCGCAGGAAGAGCCCGTAATTTGAGGCGTTATCATGATCGAGCAGGTCGGGCTGCGGTTCGGCGAGGCGAGACAACCACGCCTCGAAGTAGCCGCCCCTGAACCCGCGAGCGGAGCGCGCTGCGGCCTCGGGGACGCGGGCGCGGACGAGGTTACCCAGCTCGTCAGTGAGCGGTAACCGTGGCGAGATCGCGTGCGACAACCCGGCGCCGAGGACGAAGGCCATTCCCATCGGTCAGCCGTTTCGCTGGCGGCGGGCCACGGCGAGCAGATGGGTGGCCGGCCAGGGGAGCGGCTTGCCGTCGAGGTCGCTCAGGGACGCGACCGGGGCGATCCGGTTGTCGATCACCCAGTCGTTGCGGATCGGGGCGGACGCCGGGTCGATGTCGAAGCCGATCTCGGTGAGCAGGGCCGTCCAGTCGGCGAAGCTCAGCCCGCAGAACTGCTCCTTCGTCTCCGAGAGCCAGTTGTCGACGTAGTCCTTGCGGTTCAGGTAGTCCATCGCCGAGGCCTGGTCGATGCGTACGGTCCGGTCGTCGACGGGCTCGTAGGTGAAGGGGAAGGCGAAGTCGACGGCGAACTGGTCGAGGCGGGCGCGGGTCGACAGGCTCTCGACGTACGTCTTGACCTCGGACGGTGGCAGGTCGGCGAGATCTGTGCGGGCAACGGAGGGGTTGGCGCCGTCGTCGCGGGTGAGCCGGAGCAGGACCGGGCGCTGCGGGTCGCCGGGGCCGCAGACGTCGCTGTTGATCCAGACGCCGCCAGGGACGGTGTGGGCGTGGATGCGGCGGGCGAACTGCAGCACCGACTCGCGGCGGTCGCCGTACGACCAGATCTCGTGGGTCAGGGCGAACGTGAGTGTGGTGTCGACCGAGCGGTCGGCGAAGATGGCGCCGCCGAGCACGTTGCGCTGGTAGAAGTACACGTTGGCGTTGCGGAAGACGCCCTGGTCCTTCTTGTGCAGGCATTCCTGGTAGAGGTGCCGGGCGATCTCGACGCCGATCAGGTCGCTCTCGTGCAGGCCGGGCTCGCGGTCGGCGAGTTCCAGCACCGAGCCGGCGCCGCAGCCGATGTCGACGATGCGGCCGGGCTGGACGTACTGCCGGACGGCCGCCCACTCGCGCTGCGCGGCGACCGTGAACGCCTCGACGTAGGTGCGGTAGTCGCGGGTGGCGGTGAGGCCGCCCTCGTCGCCGATGATCGGGTCGTTGATGACGGTACGGACGGTGTCGATGAGCCGGTACCGCTCGAGGACGTCGATCGTCGCCGGATGGGCGAGGTCGCGCCACGTGTCGTCGCCCCGGCTCAGCCGCAGCAGCACGTCCCAGGGGCGTTCGGGCGCGGCAGGCTCCGCGGGGTCGGCCTCGGCCCAGTCGATCGGGAAGCCGAGGCGTTCGTACAGCTTGGCGACCTGCGGGGTGGAGCAGGCCACCAGCGTGTCCGCGGGCGTCAGGTCCAGGCCGGTGGCGACCGTAATGGTCTTGAGGGTCACCTCGGCGAAGGCGTCGGTGGGCGCGGTGTCGAAGATCGGGACGACCAGGGAGCGCAGGCCGGTGAGCACGCTGAAGCGTTCGATGGCGGCCTCGCGCCGGTGGTACGGCACCGGGTTGCGCTTCGTGTTCTCGTGGTTGGCCGAGGTGACCGCCCAGACGATCGTCGAGCCACCCCCGGCGAGCCGGCGCAGGTAGTCGGCCTGGAAGCGGGTCAGCAGGTGATGCCGGCCCGGGAAGAGAACGAAGGGAGCCATCAGGGCGATCATACGGGGCGGCCGCGCCGGGTCCCCTGAACGGATGACCGAGTCTCAGCACTGTGGACGGCATCATGGCAAGCATGCGGCGGCGCGTGAAACAAATCCTGACGGACATCCGGCACCGCCGGCACATCGATCTCTACGCATCCACGCTGGTCGTGCTGGTCTTCTCGGCGTTGCTGATCGTCGGGGCGGATCTTCCCGACAGCGTCCGGTGGTCCGTGCTCTTCGCCGGGCTCGGCTTCCTGTTACTGCGGGCCGCGTTCGCGAACCATCGGGACGACCGGTTCCTCGACCGTAGCGACTATGACCGGAACCCGATCACCGACGACTTGCGCAACGCCAAGGACGTGTGGATCTTCGCGCCGGTCGGCTCGAATTTCCTTACCGAGGAGCGCTGCGACGTCCTCCGCCGCGGCCCGCTCGCACGAGAAGGCGGCTCGGTGCGGATCGTGGTGCTCAAGCAGTTCGACCCGGGCGACCCGATCTCGGAGCAGCTCGACGCGCTGCTTGACTTTCCGGTGCAGACGGCGGCCGAATCGCTGCGCGACACGCGGGCGCGGCTCGAGGCGATGGCGAAGTGGCAGGTCAAAGGTACTTTTGCGTACGGGGAGATCGACTTCAACCCGGGCTTTAGCCTCGTCGCGGTGAATCCCCATGTGGCCGGCGGCTATGCCAACGTCGAGTTCCATGCCTTCCGCAACGACGCCATCCGGTCGCGCATGCACATTCATCTGACCCGCGACGACGGTGCCTGGTACGTCTACTGGCTGGAGCAGTTCCAGGCGATCTGGCGCTCGACGATGACGGACGAGTCGTGACGGCCGTATTCACCGGTGCCGGCATCAGCGGCGACGCGCCGGCCTCGCTTCCTCGCGGATTCGGCCTGCGCGACGCGGTGCTCAAGACCATGTACGAGGCCGCCCGGAACGCGCTCGACCCGCTGGTCACCGCCGAGCAGCTCCGGAAGCTCTGCGGTGCGGCGTACAAACTGGAAGTGGTCCTCGGCCGGCTGTGGGGAACGGTCGGGCCGGACGCGCTCGACTGCGTCCTGGCGCTGCGGATCGACGTGCCGAACGAGGCTCACATGCTCGCAGCGCTGCACCTGCTCCGCGGCGGCACGCACGTCACGGTCAACTTCGACGTGGGCATTGAGCTCGCGTACGACCTGATTCGCGGCGTCGCCGAGCTTCCACCCAGCACCGCGAGCGACTACCACGATGCGCTGCCGCTGTGGCGAGCTCTCGCACCGCCCAGCTCGCCGGCCCTGCACACCGTCTCCAGCCACGAGGAGTTCGCCGCGTGGGAGGCGCAGGGCAAACCCGCTGCCCTGCTCAAGGTGCACGGCGGGCTAACCCGCGAGCAGAATGCGCTGGCCGACGTGGTGGTGGTCGACATCGAGGAGCTCGGCCAGCTCACCGCCGAGCGCGCCGCGGCCGTCGACGGCCTGGGCACGGCTCCCCGGCTGATGATCACCGGCTATTCGGGTGGAGACCCCGACGTGTACGGACCGCTGCTGGCTGCGGCGGCCCGCACGTCGGCAACCTGGGCCTGCCTAGACGAGTAGTTCCGATGTCAGGGGTCGATGTCTTGGGTACGAAGGGAGGGTGTCCAAGATCGTGTTGTGACGCAAGACCTGGACACCCTCTT
>NZ_PVZG01000045.1 GCF_003002065.1 Pseudosporangium ferrugineum | reverse complement strand
AAGAGGGTGTCCAGGTCTTGCGTCACAACACGATCTTGGACACCCTCCCTTCGTACCCAAGACATCGACCCCTGACATCGGAACTACTCGTCTAGCGTCAGCGGGTGGAGCACATCCGAGACGACCCTGAGGAGGGGCGATGGACAGCGTGGTCCACTTCGAGGTGCCGTACGACGACGCCGAGCGTGCACACGGCTTCTACCGCGAGGCCTTCGGCTGGCAGCTGGCGACGATGCCCGGCATGGGATACACCCTGGCCACCACCACGCCGACCGGCGAGGACGGCCGGCCCGGGGAGGCCGGCGGCATCAACGGCGGCATGCTGGCCCGGCAGGGCGTGATCACCGCGCCGGTGATCACCATCGGCGTCGAGGACCTCGACGACAGCCTGGCGCGGGTCGAGAAGCTCGGCGGCAGGGTGGAGATCGGCCGGCAACCGGTGGGTGACATGGGTTTCGCGGCGTACGTCCGCGACACCGAGGGCAATCTCATCGGGCTCTGGCAGAACGCCTAGCTAGAGCTCGCCGGCCCAGGCGAGGACGCGGTCCACGTCGGCGCGGGTCCAGCCGAGCGCCGAGTCGACGGGCACCAGCAGCGTCGGCGCGGAGCGCCCGGCGGCCCAGCGCCGCCCGGCCGCGGTGTGGTTGTCGTCGATCCAGGCGGCCGGGCGGTCCCCGGCCGCCCGGGCGATGGCGGGCACCTTGTCCTCGGGCGGGAACGGCAGCGGCGGGAACGGCACGACCGGGAAGGGGCCCACGCCGAGCACGGGCGCGAACAGGGTGTTCGCGTCCTCGCCCCAGGCGGTGGCCCAGTGCAGGTCGCCGGCCGCGGCCAGCTCCTTGATCCAGGCGCCGTGCGCGGGGCAGTAGCGTTCCGGGCCCTCACCCGGGTAGAACTCGCGCTCGAGGTAGCCGTCGGGGCAGGTGGTCGCGCCGAACGGGTTCAGCACGCCGTCGAGGTCCAGCAGCATCACGGGTCGGGTCACGGGCTGATTATTTCTCGCGTCGATGCCGGGGACGCGGCGGCCGTGCCGGAATCCGTACACGATCCGAACATCGGCGGCGGCGCGGCGCGGGCAGAATGGGCGGGTGAGCGACGCACCCGCCAAGGGGCTCGTCCTGATCGTCGAGGACGAGCGCCCCATCGCCGACCTCGTGCGGATGTATCTGACCCGCGACGGCTTCGGCGTGCACGTCGAGCACGACGGGGCCGCCGGGCTGGCCGCCGCCCGCCGGCTGCGGCCGGTCGCGTGCGTGCTCGACATCGCCCTGCCCGGGATGGAGGGCACCGAGATCTGCCGGCGGATGCGGGCCGAGGGCGACTGGACCCCCGTCGTCTTCCTCACCGCCCGCGACGACGAGGTGGACCGGATCCTCGGCCTCGAGCTCGGCGGCGACGACTACCTGACCAAGCCGTTCAGCCCGCGCGAGCTGGTCGCGCGGGTGCGGGCCCTGCTGCGCCGGGCCGCGGGGCCGCCCGACGGGGAACGGGTACGCACCCTGGGCCCGGTCTCGCTCGACCCCGGCCGCCGCCTGGTCACCGTCCACGGTGCTCCGCTGGCGCTCACCCCGACCGAGTTCGACCTGCTCGGTCACCTGTTGAACCGGCCCGGCCGGGTGTTCACCCGCGAGGAGCTGCTGGCCGGCGTCTGGGGGTACGCGGCGCACGCCGGCACCCGTACGGTGGACGTGCACGTCGCCCAGGTCCGCGCCAAGCTGGGCGCCGCCGCCGGCCTGATCCGCACCGTGCGCGGGGTCGGCTACACCGCCGATGCGTAGGTTCTTCGCGACCCTGGCCGGGCGTACCGTGCTGGTCACCGCCGCCACCGCGGTCGTCGCCGTGATCATCACCGCGCTGGTGGCCCTGCCGATCGCGGTCCGTTCCGCCAACAACGCCGCCCGCGCCGAGCTGGTCGAGAAGTCGGCCCTGGCGGTGGAGCTGCTCGCCACCGAGCGCCCGGCCGCCCGCGAGCGGATCGCCGGGCGGCTGCGGCAGGACGGCATCGACGTCTACCTGATCCGGCGCGGCGTGGTCGACCGTCCCGGCCTGCCCGAGCGGGTGATCACCCAGGTGGCGTCCGGCGCCGTCGTGGACACCCGGGGCGTGGTCGCCGGCCGGGCCGCGCTGATCGCCGGCCGCCCGCTGCGCGGCAACGACAGCGGGGTCGTGCTCACCCGCGAGGCCGTCTCCGGCACCGCCGCCCGGGTCCTCAGCGGGGTCTGGTTCGCCCTGCTCGCCGGGCTGATCGGCGGGGTGGGCGCCGGGGCGCTGCTCGCCCACTTCACCGCTCGTCCGCTGCGGCAGGCGGCGCTGGCGGCCGGCCGGCTCTCCGCCGGCGACCGCTCCGTACGCCTCGCCGTGCGGCCCCCGGCCGAGGCCGCCGAGCTGGCCGAGGCGCTCAACCGGCTCGGGGCCGCGCTGCAGATCAGCGAGGGCCGGGAGCGCGACTTCCTGCTGTCGGTCTCGCACGAGCTGCGCACCCCGCTCGCCACCCTCCGCGGGTACGCCGAGGCGCTGGCCGACGGCGTGGTCTCCGGCGACGGCACCGCCCGGGCCGGGGCGACGATGCTCGCCGAGGCGGACCGGCTCGACCGGCTCATCTCCGACCTGCTCGTCCTGTCCCGGCTGGAGGCGGCGGACCTGCCCGTCACGCTCGCCGAGGTCGACCTGGCCGGGCTCGTCGCGGCGGCCGGCGAGGCGTGGGCGCCGCGCTGCGAACCGGACGGGCCGCGGCTCTCCGTCGACCTGCCGGGCGGCCCGGTGCCGGTCGAGACCGATCCCGGCCGGATCCGCCAGGTGGTCGACGGGCTCTGCGAGAACGCCCTGCGGGTGATCCCGGCCGGCGCGCCCCTGGTCCTGGCCGTACGGGCCGGCGAGCGCGGCGGCGTCGTGGAGGTCCGCGACGGCGGTCCGGGGCTGACCGACGACGACCTCGCGGTGGCGTTCCAGCGGGGCGCGCTCCAGCAGCGCTACCGGCACGTCCGCAAGACCGGCAGCGGTCTCGGGCTGGCCCTGGCCGCGCGGCTGGTGGCCCGGCTCGGCGGGACGATCGAGGCCGGTCACGCCCCGGAGGGCGGGGCGATGTTCACCGTGACGCTCCCTTACCCAACCCGAACATCGCGCTGATCGGGCCCGTGCACGCCGCGCGGAGGCTCGGGGCATGACACGAACCCGTATCGCGCTGAACCTGACCACGCTGGGCCTGGCCGGTCTGCTGGGACTGACGGGCTGCGGCGGTGCCGGTGCACCGTCCGCGGCGCCGGCCGGAACCGCGGCGGACGCCACCGTTCTCGCCGGCTTCACCGACGAGCTCTCCGCGCTGACCGCCACCGGCCTCGAGGACGATCCCGCCCCGGCCACGTCGGCGCGGCCCGGCCACCACCGGGCCCGCAAGTACCTGCGGAAGAACACGCTGCACGGCGAGGTGACCGTGCAGGGCAAGGACGGCGTCCGGACGATCGCCGTGCAGCGCGGCACCGTCACCGCGGTGGACGCGACGTCCGTCACGGTCAAGTCGTCCGACGGCGTCACCTGGACGTGGGCCTTCGGCGACAAGATCAAGATCGTGCGCGACCGTACGGCCGTGCAGCCCACCGCGCTCAAGGCCGGTGACGAGGCCGGGCTGGCGGGGCGCCGCGACGGTGACCGTACGGTGGCCCGCCTGATCAGGCTGAAGTAGGCACCGATGGGTTCAGGGCCCGCGTCCGGGTGAGCGGACGCGGGCCCTGCCCCGCCCCCTCAGTGAAGACCGGTCACTGCAGAATCGCCCCCATCGGCGACAGCAGCAGCTTGCCGAACGCCTCGGCGGTGCGGTCGAGCCGCCCGCGCTCGCGGCCCACGGCCTGCAGATCGTGGCGTACGGCCCACAGCTTCTGCGCGTTGCGCCAGGCCACGTTGCGCGTGTAGTCCACCAGCTCGCCCTGCCACCAGTCGTCGAGGTCGCCGTTCATCATGTCGATGAGCAACTGCCACTTCTCCAGGAAGCCGCGCCGCAGGCCGGGGATCTGCTCGGCGAAGATCTCGTTGATCTGCAGGTAGTCGCGGTGCTGGTCGCTGTCGTCCACCGGGTCGCAGCCCTGATGGTCGAACGTGGTGACCAGCGCGAACGGCAGGTCGTAGTTGATGTGCGCGTTGACGCCGGCGGCGGCCGACGGCAGCGGGCGGGCGTCCGGCCCGGGGATGCGGTGGAACAGCACCGCCCAGGCCCGGGGACAGCCGGCGCTCATGTCCGACCACTGCCGCAGCGCGTCGAAGTAGCGGGCGGCGAACTCCACGTCGAGCCGGGCGAGGAACGCGGGATCGGCGAACCGGCCGGCGAACAGGCGCTCCAGCACGCTCGTGGTGATCGTCAGGTAGAGCTTGTTGAAGTCGGCGAGCGGGTTGCTGCCCAGCAGCGGAGGCACCCGCTCCAGCACGTCCTGCAGCTTCTCGAGCTGGTCGACCACGGCCGGGACGTCGTCGGGGTGGCCCGACAGCACGTCGGCCATCTCCCGTTGGGCGGGGCCCCAGACGGACGACTCGGTGATCATCGGATCCTCCACAGGCGGACTTCACGGCGGAGGCCCTCCAGCACCGCCCGGCGACGCCGGCCGCCGGGCGGTGCTCCCCCGAACGAGAGTCAGCTTGGCATCGGGGGACTACGCGGGGATCGGTAGAACGACGTATCTCTGCTACGTAGATAACGGAATGGTCACGCCGCGCGGAGGAAGACCCGGCTCGCCTGCACCCGGGTACGCACCTGGAGCTTGTCGAAGATGTGCCCCACGTGCACGCCGACCGTGCGCTCGCTGATGAACAGCGCCTGGCCGATCTCGCGGTTGGTCAGCCCCTCCGCCACCGCGGCCAGCACCTCGCGCTCGCGGTCGGTCAGCATCTCCAGGCCGTCACCCGTGGGCGCGGCGGGCGTGACGTCCTCGTCGCCGGTCAGCGCGACCCGGGCCCGCGCGGCCACCTGGGTCACCTCGGCCGCGAACGGCTTCGCACCCATCGCGCGCGCGGTCTCGTACGCCTCCCGGATGGCCGTCGTGGCCGCGGCCCGCCGGGTGCGACGGCTGAACGACGCCTCCGCCTGCCGCAGCCGCGAGTACGCCGCCGGGTAGGGCTGCTTGCGCCGGTCCCACGCCTGCGCCGCCCGGGCCCAGAGGTCGGGGTCGTTGCGTTGCTCGATGCGGCTCAGCTCGGCCGTGCACAGGTCCAGGTAGCCGTCGACGACCGCCCGCACCGGCGGGGCGGCGTTCCCGGCGCCGCGGACCATCCGCTCGACCACCGCCTGCAACCGCCGCACCGCGCCCGGATCGACCGGGACCTCCCCGCCGGCCTGCGCCTCGGCCTCGGCGCGCAGGCCGTGCCAGGCCAGCACCCCGAGCAGGACCAGGTCGTCGGAGCGGGTCTCGGTCAGGCCGCGTTGCACCGCGGCGCGCGCCTCGGCGTGCCGGCCCTGCCACATGGCGAGCCCGGCGCGCAGCGTGAGCATCGGCAGCACGTGCCGGGCGCCACCGCCGGCCAGGATGGTGGCGACCGCGTCCAGATCCCGGTCGGCGGCCTCGACGTCGCCGAAACCGACCCAGAGGCGGCACCGGGACAGCAGGATCTCGACCGCGTCCGCGCCGGACGGCCGATGCCGCATGGCGTCGTCGAGCACCTGCGCCGACTCGGCCCACTGGCCGGCCCGGAAGAGCCCGTTGGCCGCGATCGCCAGCAGCCGTGTCTGGTATGTGCGGCCCTGTCCCATCGCGGCCAGCTTCTCCGCGCCCCGGCGGGCGACGAGCACGCCCTCCTCGACGTTGTTGAGCGGCCCGGTGAGCAGCTCGGCCAGGTGCAGGTACGCACACCCCACGTCGTCCGGGTGCCCGGCGCGCTCGGCGATCTCCACCGCCTGGCGGATGACCGCGAGCCCGGCGTCCGGATCCTCCCGGAAGGCGAGGCTGAAGCCGAGCGCGGCGCTGGCGCGTACCAGGTCGGCGGTCGAGCCGTCGGCGCGTTCGGCCAGCTCCAGGGCGTCCCGGGCGCGGACCCCGGCGTCGGCGTACCGGCCGAGGTGCACGAGCAGCTCGGCCAGGTTGGCGGCGGCGCTCGCCTTCTCGGCGGGGCTGCACTCGGGGGCGGCCAGGGCGCGCTCGTACTCGATCTCGGCGGCCGGGGTGCGCCCCGCCGCGGCCAGGTAGCGGGCCCGGCGCAGGTGCAGCTCGCACACGCCGGGGCCGTCCGGGCGGGCGGCGAGCTGCTCCAGCGTGGTGAGGGCGCGCTGGTGCTCCCCGCAGCGGTGGGCGGACTCGGCGGTGTGCCCCAGCAGCTCCGTACGCTCCGGCCAGTCGTCCGAGGTCAGGGTGAGGGCCAGCGCCCAGTAGCGGTACGCCTCCGCGAAGCCGTACAGGCTCTCGGCGGCACGGGCGGCCGCGATGACCGACGGCAGCGCGCGGATCGGCTCGCCGGCCTGCTGCCAGTGGTGCGCCAGCCGGGCATGGTCCGGCTCGCCCGGGACGGCGTCGATGGCCTCGGCGTAGCGGCGGTGCCGCGCGGCGTGCTCGGCGGGCAGGACCTCGTGCTCGAGCACCTCGGCGACCACCCGGTGCCGCAGCCGGTAGCCGTCCGCCGCGCTGGTCACGAACCGGTGCGCGACCGCGGCCCGGACCGCCTCGATCAGCTCCGCCTCGGGCAGCGGCAGCACCCGCGCCAGCAGGGCGTGCTCGACCGGCTCGACGCCCGCGGCCACCGCGTGCACCACGTCGTGGGCGTGCTGCGGCAGCTCGTCGACCCGGGACAGGAAGATCTCGCGCAGCGTGTCGGACAGCTCCACCCGGCCGTCGCGCAGGTCCCGGGCGAGCTCCTCGGCCACGAACGGGTTGCCGCCGCTGCGCTTGAAGACCCGGTCCGCGTCCTCGGGCGCGACGTCGTCGCCGGCGATCGCGCGGACCAGCTCGGCGGTCGCGTCCTGGTCGAGCGGGGCCAGGTCGATGACGCGTACGGACCGCAGCCGGCGCAACTCCGCCAGGACCCGCCGCAGCGGGTGGGCGCCGTGCAGGGACTCGGAGCGGACCGCGGCCAGCACCGACAGGCTGATCTCGCCGAGGCCCGCGAGCAGGTAGAGCAGCATCTGCCGGGTGCTGCGGTCGGCCCACTGGAGGTCGTCGAGGACCAGCAGCAGCCGGCGGCCCCGGGCCAGCGAGCGCAGCTCCCGGGAGACCCGTTCGAGCAGGGCGCCGGCGCCGTCCTGGGCGGGGTCGGCCGGGCCGGGACCGGGCTGGACGCCGGCGTGGCGCAGGGCCTGCAGCACCGGGTGCAGCGGGGAGGCGTCGCCGATGTCGAGGCACGCGCCGTTGAGCACGGCGGCGCCGGCCGCCCGCATCGCGTCCGCGGTCTCCCGCAGCAGGCGGCTCTTGCCGACGCCGCTCTCCCCGGTGACGAACACCGCGGCGGTGCCGCCGGCACCGGCGGCGAGCAGGTCGGCCTGGACAGACGTCAGGATGTCGGTACGCCCGGCAAGCGGCGCCTCATCCACCTCGCTGGCCATGCGTGGCAGCCTAGTGGGAACAGCGCTATGCCGTTCTCGTCGGTTCGGACTGTTCTGCGTCACAAATAACCGACGACACGGCAGCTGTCATAGATACGTCATTCTGCGGATCCGCTGTCTTGTCCCGGGCTGGCACCGTTCTCCTCGCCAACGCAGCGAAGGGAGCGTGGGACATGAACACGGTGTCCGCCGACGTGCGGTGCCGCAGACAGACGGTGACGGTGCTGTTCGTCGACATCGTCGGTTTCACCAGTCTGGTCGATGACCTCGACTGTGCTGACGTGCGGGATCTCCAGGTCGACTACTTCCGGACCGTCTCGGCGGTGGTCCGGGCCGCGGGCGGGGTGGTCGAGAAGTTCATCGGCGACGCGGTCATGGCGGTCTTCGGCGCGGACGGCCCCCGGGCCGGCTCGCCGGAGGAGGCCGGCCGTGCCGCCGCGGCGGCCGTACGGGCCGGGCTCGACGTCCAGGATGCGCTGCGGGGGCGCCTCCTGGCCGGCCGGTTCCCGGTACGGACCCGGGTGGGACTCGCCACCGGGGACGCCATCGTCGACCTCGACGCCGCCCGCGACGGCGGCTACGGGATGGTGAGCGGGAGCGTCGTGGCCACCGCCGCGCGGCTGCAGGCGTACGCGCCGCACGACACGGTGGTGGTGTGTGCCGCGACGCAGGACGCCTCGGAGCACGCGGTGGCGTACCAGGAGATGCCGCCGGTCTCGGTGGCCGGCAAGGCCGCACCGGTCGCGCTGTGGCGTGCGCTGCACCCGCAGGCCGTGCCCGCCGCGGCCCGGACCCTCCAGGCGTGCGGCTGAGCGCTCCGCCGCCCGCGGTAATCCTTCAGCTCGCCGGGGGCGAGCCGATAGAGGCATCGTGGGTGCCTCGCCTTCCGTTCCGGCCGAACCGGCCGCGGTGCAGTCCGAGCTCGGCGATGCCGCCGGGCTCGAAGTGCTGGCCGAGCTCGGCCGGGGCGCGCAGGCGGTGGTGTACCGGGTCCGCCGCGAGGGCACCGACTACGCCCTGAAGATGCTGCGGGACGAGCCCCGGCCCGAGGACCTGCGGGCGTTCCACCGCCAGGCCGCGCTGCTGGCCGCCATCGACAGCCCGAACCTGCCCCGGGTGCACAGGACGGGGGAGGCCGGCGGGCGCCCGTACGCGATCATGGACCTGGTCGAGGGAGAGTCCCTGGCCCGGCGGCTGCTGCGCGGCCCGGTCCGCGAGCGGCACGCGATCTCGATCGCGGCCGACGTCGCCGCGGCCCTGCGCGCGGCGCACGAGCACGACCTCGTGCACCGCGACGTCAAGCCGGAGAACATCATGATCACCGGCACCGGGGCGGCCTGCCTGGTCGACTTCGGCTTCGCCGCGGCCACCGCCGGCGCCGGCCTCGGCCCGGACGACGCCGTCGCCGGCACGCTCACCTACAGCGCGCCCGAGCAGTCCGGCATGCTCAACCGCCCGGTCGACAACCGCTCCGACCTGTACGCCCTCGGCGCGGTGCTCTTCGAGTGCGTCACCGGCGCCCCGCCCTTCGCCGCCGACGACGTGGGCGAGCTGCTGCATCTGCACGCCACCGCGCCCGTACCGGATCCCCGGGCCCTGGCGCCCGGCCTCGGTGCCGTCTTCGCCGCGATCATCGTCCGGCTGCTGGCCAAGGACCCCGACGACCGCTACCTGAGCGCCGCGGGCCTGCTCGCCGACCTGCGCCGGCTCGGCGCCGACCCGGGTGCGGTCTTCGCCCTCGGCGAGGACGACGGGCCGGCGCTGCCGTTCGAGGTGCCGCTCACCGCTCGTGACGGCGAGTTCGCCACCCTGCGTGAATGCTGGACCGGCGCCACCTCGGGCCGGGGCACCCTGGTGTCGCTGCACGGCCCGGCCGGCTCGGGCAAGACCCGGCTCGCGGCGGAACTCGGTGCGCTGGTCGAGGCCGGCGGCGGCCTGGTGCTGCGCGGCGGCGCCTCCTCGTCCGACCGGCGGCCGATGGCGCCGCTGCGCGCGGCGGTGGACGCCTTCGTGAAGGAGCTGCTGCGCCGGCCGGGCGGACGGGCCGCCGCGGCGGTCACCCTGCGTGCTGCCGCGGGGCAGAGCGCGGGCCTGGTCACCAGCCTGTCGCCGGCGCTGGCGGACGTCCTCGGCGTGCCGCAGGTGCCCGGCGAGATCGGGCTGGACCGGCACGCCGCCGCGGTCGCCGACCTGCTGACCGGGCTCACCCGTACGGCCGGGCCGGTGCTGCTGCACCTCGACGACGCGCAGTGGTTCGACGACGGGACCGTCCGGGTGCTCGAGCAGCTCGCGGCGGGCATCTCCGGGGTGCCGATGCTGGTCGTGACGACCGGGCGCGAGCCGGGGACGCCCGTACGCGCGGAGGCGTCCCGGACGACCGACATCTCCCTGCCGCCGCTGTCGACCGCGAACGTCGGTGCCCTGATCGAGGCGCTGTCCGCCGGGATGCGCGTCCCGGAGCGGGACGCCGCCGGCATCGCCATGCTGACCGGCGGCAACCCGTTCGTGACGCTCGCGTACGCCCGCGCCGTCATGGACGCCGGACTGCTGCGCCCGGCCTGGGGCACCTGGGAGGTCGACGCGGAGGGCGTCCGCGATCTGGCCCTGCCCTCCGACTCCGCCCAGCTCGTGCTGCGCCGGATGGGCACGCTCGACGCCGAGAGCCGCCGCCTGCTCGGGGTCGCCGCGGTGGTCGGCACGTCCTTCAGCCCCGGAATCGTCGCCGAGGCGGCCGGCGCCGACCGGCGGCGGGTGCTCGACGTGCTGTCCGACGCGGCCCGGCAGGGGCTGGTCGCGCAGTTCGACGGCGTGCACCGGTTCCCGCACGACAGCATCCGGGTGGCCCTGCTCGCCGACCTGGCCGAGGACGAGGTCCGCGACCTGCACCACCGGATCGCCGACGCCCTCGACAGCCGGCCCGACCCGGACGTGTACGCCCTCGCCCGGCACTGCGTCCTCGGCGACCCCGGCCGGGACCCCGCCCGGGTGCTGCGCACCTGCCGCGCCGCCGGGGCCCGGGCGCTCGCCGAGCACGCCCCGGACACCGCGCTGACCTACCTGGAGTACGCCCGCGACGCCGCCGGCACCGGCGGCCTCGACCTCGGCAGCGGGTTCAAGCAGCTGCTCGGCACGGCGTACCACCAGAACGGCCGCTTCGACGAGGCCCTGGCGACCCTCACCGAGGCGCTCGACGGGACCACCGACCGCATCGAGCGGGCCCACATCCACCTGCTGCTGGCCCGGGTCCACGAGAGCGGCTGGAACGGCGCCGCCCAGTTGCACGCCGTCGACGCGGGGCTCGCCGAGCTCGGCCGTACGCTTCCCGCCAACCCGGTCCTGCGCGTGCTCTCCTCGCTGTGGATGTTCCTGGCCGGCTGCTTCACCCGGGTCACCCGGCTCGGGTACGGCACCGCGAAGGGCGACCACCGGGACCTGCTGCGGCTCGAGACGACCCTCTACCACTTCGGCGCGTCGGGCAGCATCCGGACGCTGCGCCCGGTCCGTTCCCTGCTCTACGGCATGCGGATGGCGTACCCGATCAACCGGCTGGGCCGGTCGCCGGAGCGCGCCCGCGACCTGGTCGCGCTGACCATGGCCCTGCGCATGATGGGCTTCCAGCGGCTCTCCGACCGGATCATGGAGACCTCCTCCCGGGTCGCCGCGGAGCTCGGCGACCCGACGCTGGTCGCCCGGATCGACTGGATGACCGCCATCTCCGTGCACGGCAGCGGTGCCGACTCCGGCGAGCGGGTCCGCCGGGTGCTGATCGAACGCGACCGTTTCCTCGACGCCGGGCTGGTGCTCGACTGTTACGCGGTGCTCGGCTGGGACTGGCTGCTGCGCGGCGACATCACCGAGGCCGAGGCGGCCATCGCCGGCCGGCAGCGCTGGCTCGACGCCGGCGGGCACGCCGACCGCAGCGCCGTGGTCGCGGTGGACGCCGGCCTGCTGGCGATGCGCGGGCGCGCCGGCGAGGCGATCGCGGCGCTGAACCGGGCCATCCACACCACCCAGATCCACGAGGTGGTCGACATGATCACCGCGCGGATGCTGGCCGCCATCGAGCGCGACGACTTCGGCAGCGCCTTCGACGAGGCCGTCGCCGAGTTCGACCGGCTCGGGCTGCGCCCGGACGACGTGCTGCCGGCGCAGCACGCCTACTTCGTCTACCAGGCGTACGGGCGGCTGGAGCAGGCCCGCCGCGCCGCGCCCTCGGAGATCGTCCGGGCGCTGGCCGCGGCCGAGTCCGCCGTCGCGACGCTCGGGCGGGTCACCAAGCGGCCGGTGGTCGCCGCGCACCACCGGGTCGCGAAGGCGGCCCTCGCGCTGCTGAAGCCCGGGTACGCCGGAATGGCGCTGGACATCCTGGTCAAGGCCGAGACCGTGCTGCGCGCGGTGGACGCGCCGCTGCCGGCCTTCGAAGCCGCCCTGGTACGCGCCCGCGCGCTGACCCTGCTCGGCGTGCCGGGCGAGGCGGAGCGCCAGGCGCGGCTCGCCGCGGGCGTCGCCGAGGACCGCGGGTGGCCGCACCGGGCCCGCCGGGTCGCCGCGGAGTTCCGGCTCGACGCCGGGCGGCGCAACCGGGTGCCCGTCGTGGCCGCCCGGGGGCGCGCGGGGCAGCGCTGGGCCGCCCTGGAGCAGCTCAGCAACGCCGCGTCGCGGGTCATCGATCCCGACCGGCTCACCCGGGTGGCGCTCGACGAGACCGTACGCCTGCTCGGCGCCGAACGCGCCCTGCTCTTCCTGATGGACGCCGACAGCGGGGTGCTGGCGCCGTACGTCGGACGCGACGCGAGCGGTCACGATCTGGCCGAACTCGCCGGCTACAGCACCACCGTGGTGGACCGCGTACGCCACAGCCGCGAACCGCTCGTGGTCACCGGCACCGAGGAGGGTGCCGCGCTCGGCGCCGACAGCGTGGTGCAGTTCGGGCTGCGCAGCATCCTGGTCGCCCCGCTGGAACTCGACGACCGCCTGCTCGGCGTGGTCTACCTGGACAGCCGCGTCGCCAAGGGCGTCTTCACCGTCGACGACGCCGACGTGCTCACCGCCATCACCCACCACATCGCGGTCGGCCTGGAGACGGCCCGCGCCGCCCAGCTGGAGGTCGCGGTGGCCGCCGCCAACCGCCAGCGCGACCTCGCCGAGACGCTGCGCCGCGCGATGGCCCGGCTCAGCGGCACCCTGGACCCGGAACTGGTGCTGCGCCGGCTGCTGCTGACCGCGCGCCAGACGCCCGGCGGCGAGCGCGGCTGGCTGCTGCTCGGCACGTCCTCGTCGGACCGGATCACCGTGCTGGGCGGAACGTCCGGCACCGACAACCTGGCCCTCGCCGACCACCCCGCGGTGCGCGCGCTGCTGGAGAACCGGCAGGCCGACCTGATCTCGGGCACGCCGGCCTGGGCGTCCGCGCTGGGCGACTACCCCGGTGCGAGCTGGCTGACCGTCACCCTCGACGACCGGGAGGGCGCGCTGGGCGTGCTCGTGCTCGCCTCCGGGCGGCCGCAGGCGTACGCGGCCGCCGACCTGGGGGTGGCCGCCGCGCTGGTCGGGCAGGGGATGGTCGCGTACGACAACGCGCGGCTGTTCACCCGGATCACCGAGCTCGCCACCACCGACAGCCTCACCGGGGTGGCCAACCGGCGGCGGTTCTTCGAGCTCGCCGAGCGGTCGCTGGCCTCGGCGCGGCAGGCGGGCAGCCCGGTCACCGCGCTCATGATCGACATCGACCACTTCAAGCGCATCAATGACGCGTACGGCCACCAGACGGGTGACGACGTCATCCGTCAGGTCGTCGCGCGGCTGCTGGCCGGCCTCCCGCCGGACGGCCTGATCGCCCGGTACGGCGGCGAGGAGTTCGCCGTCCTGCTGCCCGGCGTCCGCGAGGACGGGCCCGCGCTCGCCGAGAAGCTGCGCTCGGCGATCGACGGCGCGCCGGTGGAGACGCGTACGGGGCCGATACCGGTGACGATCAGCGTCGGCCTCGCCCGCCTGCGCCCCTCGGACACCACCCCCGACGTCCTCCTCGGTCGCGCCGACGCCGGCCTGTACGCGGCCAAGCAGGGCGGCCGGAACCGTGTCATGGCTCACGACGAGTAGCTTTCGTCCCTTTCGCGCCCTCTCTGCCGGGGCATGCCCGGTCGGCCTCACGAAAGTCGTCGGACCTCCCCGGTAGGCTCGCCGCGTCGCTGACCGCCGCCACCGCCCGGGAGTAATAGCTCGTGACTGCGCAACCGGAGATCCTCTACGGGGCCGATGACCTCACGCACCTCGAGGGACTCGACGCCGTGCGCAAGCGCCCCGGCATGTACATCGGCTCGACCGACAGCCGCGGCGTCAACCACCTCGCCAACGAGATCATCGACAACGCCACCGACGAGGGCGTGGCCGGCCACGCCGAGCACGTCACGGTGATCCTGCACGCCGACGGCTCGGTCCAGGTCGACGACGACGGCCGCGGCATCCCCACCGACATCAACGCCAAGTCCGGCCTCAACGGCGTCGAACTGGTGCTCACCCGGCTGCACGCGGGCGGCAAGTTCGGCGGCTCCGGCTACAAGACCTCCGGCGGCCTGCACGGCGTCGGCGCGTCGGCGGTCAACGCGCTGTCGCTGCGCTTCGACGTCACCGTCAAGCGCGACGGCAAGGTCCACGAGCTCTCCTTCCAGCGCGGCGTCCCCGGCGTGTTCTCCGGCGACGGGCCGCAGGCGGCCTTCGAGAGCCAGTCCGGGCTGCGGGTCGCGCGCAGGATGAAGCGCGGCGAGCGTTCCGGCACCTCGATCCGCTACTGGTACGACGCCCGCTACTTCGAGACCGGCGCGCGCCTCGACGTCGACACCGTCCGGGCCAAGCTGCGCAACACCGCCTTCCTCGTCCCCGGCGTGGCGTACGTGCTGCGCGACCACACCGGCGAGGAGCCCGTCGAGGAGACGTTCCACTACCCGCACGGGCTCAGCGACATGGTGGAATTCCTCACCCCGGCCGCCGACAAGCCGGTCTCCGGCATCCTCCTGGTCAACGGCGAGGGCACCTACAAGGAGAACGCCGCCGACGCGAACGGCGTCATGCAGTCCAACGTCGAGCGCCGGGCCCACGTCGAGGTCGCGTTCCGCTGGGGCACGGGCTACGAGCGCACGGTGGAGTGCTTCACCAACACGATCCGCAACATGCACGGCGGCACCCATCGCAAGGGCTTCGAGCGGGCCATGGTGCGGGCCCTGAGCGAGGCCGTCCGCAATGCCCGTGGCCTGCTCAAACCCAAGGAGGACACGCCGGTCCTCGACGACTACCTGGAGGGCCTGACCGCGGTCATCCACGTCCGGGTGCCCGAGCCGCAGTTCACCTCGCAGACCAAGGACGAGCTCTCCACCGCGGGCATCACCCGGGTGCTGCAGGGCCTGGTCGAGCAGCACCTCAAGCAGTGGATCGACGACCGGCGCACCAAGAGCGAGGCCCGCACGGTCCTGCAGAAGGTCGTCGACGCCGCGCGCGTGCGGCTGACCCAGAAGCAGCAGAAGGACGCGGCGCGCCGCAAGACCGCCCTCGAGGGCGCCTCGATGCCGCCCAAGCTGGTCGACTGCCGCTCCACCGGCATCCACCGCAGCGAGCTCTACATCGTCGAGGGCGACAGCGCGCTCGGCACCGCCCGGATGGCCCGCAGCTCCGAATACCAGGCGCTGCTCCCGATCCGCGGCAAGATCCTCAACGTGCAGAAGGCGAGCCTCCAGCAGGTCCTCGACAACGCGGAGTGCTCGGCCATCGTCCAGGTGCTGGGGGCGGGCTCCGGGCGTACGTTCGACCTGAGCACGATGCGTTACGGCCGCGTCATGATCATGGCGGACGCGGATGTCGACGGCTCGCACATCCGCACGCTGCTGATCACGCTCTTCGCCAAGTACATGCGCCCGGTGATCGAGGCCGGCCGGCTGTTCGCGGCCATGCCCCCGCTGCACAAGGTGAGCACCAAGGGCCGCAGCACCGAGACCATCTACACGTACACGCAGCAGGAGATGGAGTCCACGGTCGCCAAGCTGGAACGCGCCGGCAAGACCGTCTCCAAGCCGGTGCCCCGGTTCAAGGGCCTCGGCGAGATGGACGCCGACGAGCTGTGGGACACCACCATGAACCCCGCCACCCGGACGGTCCGGCGGATCACCCTCGAGGACGTGGAGCGGGCCGAGAACACGCTCGAACTGCTGATGGGTGAGCGGGTCGAGCCGCGGAAGAACTGGCTGATCGAGGCCGCCGGCCGGATCGACCAGGCAACGATCGACGCCTGAGGGACGAGTCAACAGACATGGCACGCCGCAAGAACGAGCAGACCCGGGTGGACCTGTCGGCCTTCGACCAGGCCGGCGCCCACGTCATCGACAATCCTCTCACCACCGAGGTCGAGGACTCCTACCTGGAGTACGCGTATTCGGTCATCCACTCCCGCGCGCTGCCGGATGCCCGCGACGGCCTCAAGCCGGTGCACCGCCGCATCCTCTGGTCCATGCAGCAGCAGGGCTACCGCCCCGACCGCGCTTACGTGAAGTCGGCGCGGGTCGTCGGTGACGTGATGGGCCGCTACCACCCGCACGGCAACCTGGCCATCTACGACGCGATGGTGCGCCTGGCGCAGGACTTCTCGCTGAACGTCCCGCTGATCGACGGGCACGGCAACTTCGGGTCGCCGGACGACGGCCCCGCCGCCGAGCGGTACACCGAGTCCCGGATGTCGCGCGAGGCGATGCTGCTCGTCGGGGAGCTCGGCGAGGGCACGGTCGACTTCAAGCCGAACTACGACGGCTCCGAGCTGGAGCCCACGGTGCTGCCCGCGGCGTTCCCCAACCTGCTGGTCAACGGCACGTCGGGAATCGCGGTCGGGATGGCCACCAACATGATCCCGCACAACCTCGGCGAGGTCGTCGCGGCGGCGCGGCACCTGATCGGCGACCCGGAGGCGGACCTCGACGCGATCATGCGCTTCGTGCCCGGCCCCGACCTGCCCACCGGCGGGCAGCTGCTCGGGCTGGACGAGGTGCGGCGGGCGTACGAGACCGGCCGTGGCGTGGTCCGGATGCGCGCCCGCGCCCAGACCGGCCCGCTCGAGGGAGGCCGCGGCCGGCAGGCGATCACCATCGTGGAGCTTCCGTACGGCGTGGGCACCGAGAAGATCATCGAGGCGATCACCGACGAGGTGAAGGGCAAGCTCATCACCTCCGGCCCGCGCAAGGGTCAGCGGCAGGCCGCCCGGCTCCAGGGCATCGCCGACGTCAAGGACCTCACCGACCGCGAGCACGGCACCCGCCTCGTGATCGAGTGCAAGGTCGGCGTCAACCCCCAGGCGCTGCTCGCCGACCTCTACCGGCTCACGCCGCTGGAGACGTCGTTCGGGATCAACAACCTGGTCCTCGTCGACGGGCAGCCGCGTACCCTCGGGCTCAAGGCGCTCCTCGAGGTCTTCCTCGCCCACCGCTACGAGGTCGTCACGCGCCGGACCACGCACCGGCGCACCAAGCGGCAGGACCGGCTGCACCTCGTCGACGGCCTGCTCATCGCTCTGATCGACATCGACCGGGTGGTCGCGATCATCCGGGGCAGCGACGACGCGGCCGCGGCCAAGGCGGCCCTGATGAGCGAGTTCGGGCTCAGCGAGATCCAGGCCAACTACATCCTCGACACCCCGCTGCGGCGGCTCACCCGCTTCGACCGCCTCGAGCTGGAGACCGAGCAGCAGCGCCTCAACGAGGAGATCGCCGAGCTCTCCCGGATCCTCGACAACGAGGACGTCCTGCGCCAGGTCGTCTCCGACGAGCTCGCCGCCGTCGCCGACGAGTTCGCCTCGCCGCGACGCACCACGCTCATCGACGGCGACCTCAAGGAGGTGCTCGCCGCGTCCGCCCCGGCCGGTCCGCTGGAGGTCGCCGACGATCCCTGTCAGGTGATCCTCTCGGCCACGGGGCTCATCGCCCGTACGGCCGCGGAGAGCGAGGAGGCCACCGAGGCCCGCCGGCGCAGCGGCCGGGTCAAGCACGACGCCGTCCGCAACGTCGTGCACTCCACGGCCCGCGGCCGGGTGCTGCTCGTGACCAGCAGGGGCCGCGCGTTCAAGACGGACGTGCTGCCGCTGCCGGTGCTGCCCGAGCAGTCGGGCACGGTCTCGATCCGCGGCGGCATGTCCGCCTCGGAGCTGGTGCCCCTGGAGAAGGGTGAACGCGTCGTCGGCCTGGCCCCGCTGACCACGGACGACTCGCCGGGCCTCGCGCTCGGCACCCGCCACGGCGTGGTGAAGGTGTGCGCCCCGGAGTGGCCGGTGCGCTCGGACGAGTTCGAGGTCATCACCCTCAAGGACGGCGACGAGGTGGTCCAGGCGACCTGGCTCACCGACGGCGCCGAGTCGCTGGTGTTCGTCACCTCGGACGCGTCGCTGCTCCGCTTCCCGGCCACCCTCGTACGCCCCCAGGGCCTCAAGGGCGGCGGCATGGCCGGCATCAACCTCGGCGCGGGCGCGGAGGTCCTCTCCTTCAACGTGATCGACACCAAGGACCCCCAGCACGGCGAGCCCATGGTCGTGACCTCCACCGGCACCCAGGTCAAGGTGACCCCGTTCGCGGCGTACCCGGCCAAGGGCCGCGCCACGGGCGGCGTCCGGGTCCAGCGCTTCCTCAAGGGAGAGACCCGCCTGGCGGTAGCCTGGGCCGGCCCCCGCCCGGTCGGCGCCAGCAGCACCGGCGACCCGGTCGACCTCCCGGACCCGGACACCCGCCGCGACGGCTCCGGCGAGGCGGTCCTGATGGGCCCCCAGATCGTCGGCCACCTCATCGAACGCGGCTGACCTCCACCCCGGCCGGGGCCTGCCATCCCGGCCGGGTCCTGCCATCCCGGCCGGGGCCCGCTGTCCCGTCCCGGCCAGGGCGGAACCTCTACCCGCCGGGGTCGGCCGCGTCCGGCCGCCCCCGCTCCGGCCGCCCCCGCTCCGGCCGCCCCCGCTCCGGTCGGCCCCGGGCTCCGGTCGGCCCGGGGCTCCGGCCGCCCCCGGTCTCCGGCGCCTGGCGGACGGCTCCGGCCAGGCAGCTCGGGCCGGACGGGCCGTGGCGGGCACCTCCGGGCGGCTGGAGCCCGAGGGCGGCCGGAGCCGGGGCGGGTCACCAGATGGGGCGGACACGGCCCGGGGTGGACAGTCTGGACAGGTCCTGGCGCAGCGCCGCCAGCCGTTCCGGGCCCAGGGCCGTGGCCCACGGGCGCAGGACCTCGTCGGCGGCCTCGTCCGCGGCCCGGGTGCAGGCCCAGCCCCGGTCCGACAGGACGATCAGGCGGGCCCGGGCGTCGGCCGGGTGGGGGCGGCGTTCCACGTAGCCCTTCTTCGCCAGTTCGTCGACCATCTGGCTGGCCGCCTGCTTGGTGATGTCCAGGTGTTCCGCCAGCTGGACCACCGTCGCGCCGGTGCCGGCGAGGCGGGCGAAGGCGAAGCCGTGGGCGGGGCGGACGTCCGTGAAGCCCCGGGCCCGTACGCCGGCGTCGATTCTGTCCACGAGCGTGCGGGCCGCGCTGAGCAGGAGCACCGGCAGGTCGAGAAGGTCGCTTGGCACGGGGGACAGTTTGACACAACGGTCAGGCTGCTTGACTATATGGTCAAGGAGCTTGACTAGTTGGAGGTTCGGGATGTCAGTAGTTCGCGAAGCGGATGCCGTCGCGCATCGGCTGCACGGGGCAACGTTCCACTCGTTCGTGGCTCCGTCGCGGGGGAGCCGGGAGCTGTGTGCGTGGCGGCTGGAGGTGGCCGACGGGACCGTCGGGGTGCCGCACCGGGTCAGCCGGGAAGAGGTTCTCCTCCTGCTCACCGGGGAGGTGACCGCGACCATCGACGGCGAGGCCAGCACGGTGCGGGCGGGGGAGGCCGCGTTCGTGCCGGCCGGGGCGTCGTTCGCCCTCGACAACACGTCGGGCGGGCCGGCCACCGCGTGGGTGACCACCAGCGTCGGGTTGCGCGCCACCCTCGCCGACGGTTCGGAGATCAGCCCGCCGTGGGTCTCCTGATACGGAAACCGGGGAGCCGGCCCCGATCGGCCGGCCCCCGGGCGGGTCCTACTTGCAGAGCGCCGTGTCCAGCGCCGCGTCCACGTCCTTGGCCGCCTTCTCCGTCGTGATCAGCGACGTCACCGCCACGGTGGCGACCTTGCCGGAGGCCGTGATGCCGTCCACGGTCACGTAGCCGGGGGCGATGCCGCCGTGGGTCCACGCGAACCCGCCGCAGCTGAGCTTGAAGGTCGCGAGGCCCAGGCCGTACCGGGAACCGCCGACCGTGTCGAAGCCCGGCGCGTCCACCGTCTTCTTCATCTCCGCGAGCTGCGCCGGGGCGAGGAGCTTGCCGCCCAGCAGGCCGGCGAAGAAGCGGTTCAGGTCCGCGGGCGTACCGATGAGGCCGCCGGCCGACCATCCGGCCGAGGGCTCCGACCGGGTGATGTCGATCGCCGGCTTGCCGTCGACGGCGGGGAAGTAGCCGCGCGGGTGCGGGCCGCGGATGGTCCGCTCGCCCTCGCCCGGCCAGTAGGTGTCGCGCAGGCCCAGCGGTTCGATGATGCGCTTCGTGATCAGCTCGCCGATCGGGCGGCCGGACACCTTCTGCGCGACGAGGCCGGCGAGGATGTAGTTCGTGTTGCTGTAGACGAACTTCTCGCCCGGCTGCGACTCCGGCTCGGCGGCGAACGCCACGCGCAGCAGGTCGTCCGGCTCGTAGTAGGTGTCCAGGGCGTTCACGAAGTCCTTGAACAGCACCTCGTCGTAGTCCGGCAGGCCGCTCGTCTGCTGCAGCAGCTGCCGTACGGTGATCCGCCGGCCGTCGATGCCCTCGCCGCGGACGACCCCCGGCAGGTAGGTCTCGACCGGCTCGTCCAGGGCGATCTTGCCCTCGCCGACGAGCTGGAGCACGACGGTCGCGGTGAACATCTTGGTGTTGCTGGCGATCCGGACGCGGCCGTTCTCCGGGACCTTGGCCTTGGTGCGCAGATCCGAGACGCCCGCGGTGTAGGTGCGGGTCTTGCCGTTGCTCTCCCGCACGGAGGCGAGCACGCCGGGGAAGCCGTCATCGGCGACGAGGCCGTCGAGGCTGCGCTGCAGGGCGTCGCGGTGCTGTCCGTGGGCCGCGGCCGCCGCGAGCGCGGGGGCCGGCGCGGCACCGGCCGGGCCGGATGCGGGGGCGGCGCCGGCGGAGGCCAGGGCGGGCACGGCCAGGATGCCGGCGGCGGCCAGGCCGCCGAGGGTCGCGAGCGAGGCGGTCACCCGGCGGCGGCGCGGGGTGCGGCCGGGCGAGGTGCCGACGGTACGGTGCTGAGCCATGGGTTTCTCCTGCGGGACGCTGCGGTAACTGACCCGATCAGCATCTCCGGAACGGGGACCATGATCGATCCCCGCTCCTGGAAACCCTTGGTACAGCCTGCTGTACCCCGGACCGGCCTACTTCGACGGCTCCGGGATGTCGCACGTGATCTTCGGGTTGACGCCGAGCCAGTTCAGCGGGCCGGCGACCACGGTCACGATGACCGTGCCGGCCTCCGCGCAACTGGCGTCGCCGGTGTCCTTGAAGTAGCCGCGCTCGAACGCGGCGACGGCGCCGAGGACGAGCCAAATGATGACGAGAACGCCGCCTATCGATCCTGCGCGCATCGGGGGCTCCTAAACGAGGTGGGGGAGTGGCTCGCGGGATACCCCGTACCCGATGATCTCTACTGAGCTTCCGGAGTCGAGGTCACTCCTACGTCCACATCGCCGCTTTGGGTGATTCCTGCCGTTTCATGGCTGCTGTCTAGTTAGGGCATGCG
>NZ_PVZG01000044.1 GCF_003002065.1 Pseudosporangium ferrugineum | reverse complement strand
CAGCGACACGTGGCGATCCCGCACCCACCGTGAGTGGACAAAACGGTCAAGCCGAAACGGTCAGACAGGGAGCAAAAACCTCTGACGGATCGAGGACAACCACAACCCATACGACACCGGGCGCTGAGACTGTGGCGCAAGGCAAACAACGCTAGCCTCGACGCCAAGAAGACCGTCTAGCCGGAGCTGTCACGGATCACCTGACCCGGATCCGTAACGCATCAAGTGGAGCCGGACAGGACAGCAGGACAGCAGGACTGATGTGTGAGAAGTTTCCATACATCTTCAAGGCGGCCCTTCGGGCCGCACGCGAGCCACTCGGCCGGCCGACCGCGCCTTGCCGCTTCGCTCACGGCGCGGCCCGGCTGTGGCCGCCGCGGGACTGACGAAACGACGAAGCCTCGTATTCCTCGCTGCCGAGGAACCGAGGCTTCTCTCAAAATTGGACCCGCAGAATGGGCAGGGTGTTGTCCGATGGACGAGCGGTCATTTGCTGAGATGCCTCCCCGCCTCTGCGCTCTTACTGCAGGCTGAGGTCCCATTCTCGTAACAGCCGTGACTACAGTGGCGAGATATTGGACGCCAGTAGAAGGGTTCGCTTTCCTGGGCAGAGCTAATGCCCCGTTCGGTGACTACTTCGGCGTCCTCGCATCCGCAGCGCTGGCAAGCTTGTCGGCGCTCTCTATCAGTCATCGCCACCTCCGTCAGCGCTACGGCACCTCCGAGCGTCTCACCCGTCGCGCTCCCGCGCCATGGCTTTGCCAAAGCGCATGCGGCCGGTTCGTCATCGACCATGCCTCCGGCGGGTAGGGCCTCCGGCCCTACGACCCGGAGAGGGCCTCCGGCGGCCGGGGCTCCGCCCCTGGACCCTGGACGCTCCGGGATGGCCGTCATCCGGCGGGGCCAGTCGCGCACCAGAGGCCACCAGACCGCGCCTGCCTGGTCCAGGTCGTTCGTCCGGCGGGGCGCTCCACCTGGACCAGGCAGGCGCGGCCCGGACGAGCGAAGCTTGCGCGACGGGATGCCACACCGGCTCGGGAGCTGGGTGTGTCGCGAGATTAAGAGCCAATTTCTGGGCCGTCTCTGGGCCGTCCGGGCCGTCCCTGGGCCGTCAAACGCCGACCAACACTGACAGATGTCGACCAGTACTGACGTTCTAAACACCAGCTCAACACGGGTGAACAGCGCCCTCAGCAGGAGGGCGACGGACGAGTCGGCCTGTACGCCGGATTTTGTCCGCGGCGATTGCTCGCCGCTGGGCGGTCATCCATCTCGGCCTGCCGTTGCCGGCAGGCTCGTGCGGCCTACCCGCAGGCTCGGGCGAGCAGCCCTCGAACGCCTGCGCCGGCCCGGCGTCCTGCGACATCGGGCCTTGCTTGGCCTTGCTCCGGGTGGGGTTTACCGAGCCACCCCGGTCACCCGGGGTGCTGGTGGGCTCTTACCCCACCGTTTCACCCTTACCGGCACTAGGCCGGCGGTCTGTTCTCTGTGGCACTTTCCCGCGGGTCACCCCGGGTTGCCGTTAGCAACCACCCTGCTCTGCGGAGTCCGGACGTTCCTCGGCGACACCTCGAAGGGTGCCGACGCGACCGCCCAGCCGACTCGTCCGTCGCGCCTCATCCTACGGCAGCGGCCCGGGCCGGTCGGCAGGGCGGCCCGGGGCGGCAGACAACGGAAGGCCGGAGGGAAGTGGGGCCGGCGAGGAGCGGAGGGGCGGGAGGCCGGCGAGGGCCGGAGGCCAGCGGGGCGGGAGGTCGGCGCGAGCGGCAGGCGGCGGGGGACGGAAGGCCAGCCTGGAGCGGCAAGTCGGGCGGGAGCGGCAGGCGGCAGGACGGGGAGGAGGCAAGGCGGCAAGGAGGACGGCGCGGCGGGAGGGGCGGGCCGGGCAAACGCACGGGCGTAAGGGAGTGAGGGAGTGAGGGCGGCGCGGGCTGGGGCCGCGCGGCGGCGGGGGCGGCGGGGTGGCTGGGCAGCGGGGGCGGCGGAGGTCGGACGGGTGGGCGGGGATCGGCCGGGTGGGGTGGGTTGAGGGTGTGAGGCGCCGTAGATTCTTCGCATTATGGATGTTGGACAGGTTGTGCTGCTGGTTGCCGCGGGGGTTGCTGCCGGGGTGGTCAATGCCGTCGCGGGGGGCGGGTCGCTGATCACGTTTCCGAGTTTGATCGGGGCTGGGCTGCCGTCCGTCGATGCGAATGTGACGAACTCCGTCTCGGTTTTTCCGGGGTACGTCGCCAGTGTTGCCGGGAGCAGGGCCGACCTGGCGGGTCAGCGGCGGCGGCTGGTGACGATCGTGCCGACGAGTGTGGTGGGGGCCGTCGGGGGGTGTGCGCTGCTGCTGGGGACTCCGGCGCGGGCGTTCGAGGTCATTGTGCCGTTCCTGGTGCTCGGGGCGGCGGCCACGCTGGCGTTCCAGGAGCGGTTGCGGGCGCTGGTCGGGCACAACACCGCGGATCGGCGGGGCGCGCTGCAGGTGGTCGTGTTCGTCGGTGCCGTGTACGGCGGATACTTCGGCGCCGCCCTCGGGGTCATGTACGTGGCCGCGCTCGCCCTCGTGCTCGACGAGTCGCTGAACCGGATCAACGCGCTCAAGAATGTGCTGTCGGCGTCCGTCGGGCTGGTGACCGTGGTGGTCTTCGCGATCTTCGCGCCGATCCACTGGGGGGCGGTGCTGGTGGTCGCGCCCGCGACGGTGATCGGCGGGTATGTCGGCGCCCGGGTGGCACGCCGGCTGCCCGCGCGGGTGCTGAAGGTTCTCATCGTCGCCTTCGGTGTCACGATCGGCCTGGTCCTGCTGTGGCGGGCGTTCTTCTAGAGGGAAGCGCGGCCACGCGGCCAGGCGGCGAACACGCGACGCTGTCAGCGATCATTCAGCTTCGGGCGGGCAGAATGGGCTCGACGAGGGAAGGGCACACAGGGTGAGGGACGAAGCGGCGCTCGGCAGCATCGAGACGCAGGTGGCGATGCTGATCCGGCTGGGTGAGGCCACGCGGCGGAGTTCTCCCCGGCCGCACCGGGCGCTGGACCGGGCGGCGTACGTGATTCTGCGCCTGCTCCGGGAGTCCGGGCCGCAGAACGTCTCGGTCCTCGCGAGCCGGCTCAACCTGGACGGCTCGACGGTGACCCGGCAGGTCAGCGCCATGCACCGGGACGGGCTGGTGGCGCGCAGCCCCGACCCGGAGGACGGGCGGGGCACGGTCATCGCCGCCACCGAGCGGGGGCTCGAGCAGGTCGAGGCGGTGAGCACGGCCCGCCGTGAGCTGTACGACCTGGTGCTGAAGGACTGGACGTCGCAGGAGCGCAAGGAACTGGCCGCGGTGCTGGAGCGGCTCACCCGCGACATGGACGCCCACATCAAGGGCCGCGAGTAGACGTCGCGGCCCCGGAAAGGACGTCCGGGGCCGCGACGATCACAGGAGCGGGTCAAGATCGGAAAGCCGGCCAAGGCCAAGGAAGCCGGCCAAGGCGAGGGAAGCGGGCCAAGGCGAGGGAAGCGGGCCAAGGCGAGCGGGGAGGGAAGAGGGAGCGGTCAGGTCGAGGAGGCGATCTCGCTGGGCGTGGTGCGTCCCCTCTCCAGCCGCGGATCTCCCTCGTCCGCGAAATAGTCGTCTCTGGTCGTACCGTCGACGCCCTCCGGGGTTTTGGCCGCCCGCAGGATCAGCGTGACGATCACCGCGACCAGGAGGTTGAGCAGGACCGCCACGAAGCCCACGTAGATGGTCCGCTTGGTGTCGAAGCCGAATTCCGAGAGCGGGAACGCCGAGCCGCCGAAGTGCTTGCGGCCGGTGTTCGGGTTGCCGATCTGGTAGAGCATCCAGAGGCCGAGGCCCATGCCCGCCGCCCAGCCGGCGATCAGGCCGCCGCGGTGCAGCCAGCGGGTGTAGAGGCCCAGGGCCACCGCCGGGGCGGTCTGCAGGATGATGACGCCGCCGATGAGTTGCAGGTCGATGGAGAACTGCGGGTCGAGGAAGATGATGCAGGCGACCGCGCCGACCTTCACCACCAACGACGTGATCTTGGAGACGTTCGCCTCCTGGGCGTGGGTGGCGTCCTTGTTCAGGTATTCCTTGTAGATGTTGCGGGTGAACAGGTTGGCCGCCGCGATGGACATGATCGCCGCCGGGACCAGGGCGCCGATGCCGATCGCCGCGAACGCCACGCCCGTGAACCAGGACGGGAACTGCTGGTCGAAGAGGAGCGGCACGACCGTGTTGCTGTCCACGCTGCCGGCCTTGCTGCCGGGCAGCGGCTTCACGCCGGCCGAGATGGCCATGTAGCCGAGCAGGGCGATCAGGCCGAGCAGGAAACTGTACGCCGGCAGCGCCGACATGTTGCGCTTGATCACATTGCGGTTCTTGCTGGCCAGCACGCCGGTGATGCTGTGCGGGTACAGGAACAGGGCCAACGCCGAGCCGAGCGCCAGGGTGACGTACTGGAGCTGGTTGTTGGCGTTGAGCGTGAGGCCGTCGCCGGGGTTGGGCGACGCCTGGAACTTGGCGCTGGCATCGTCGAAGATGGTGCCCCAGCCGCCCAGCTTGTACGGCAGGTAGAGCACCGCCACCAGGATGACGATGTAGATCAGCGTGTCCTTGACGAACGCGATCAGCGCCGGCGCGCGCAGCCCGGACTGGTACGTGTACGCGGCCAGGATCGCGAACGCCACGATGATCGGCGCGTGCCGGGCGAGCGCGCTGTCCCCGGTGACGCCCATCGTCTTGAGGACGGCCTCGATGCCGACCAGCTGCAGCGCGATGTACGGCATGGTCGCCACGATCCCGGTGATCGCCACGAGCAGCGCGAGGGTCGGCGAGTCGAACCGGGTGCGGACGAAGTCGGCCGGCGTCACGAAGCCGTGCCGGTGCGACACCGACCAGAGCCGGATCAGGATCAGGAAGACCAGCGGGTAGACGATCACCGTGTACGGCACCGCGAAGAAGCCGGCCGCTCCGGCGCCGAAGACCAGCGCGGGGACCGCCACGAACGTGTACGCGGTGTAGAGGTCGCCGCCGATCAGGAACCAGGTGATCCAGCCGCCGAAGCTGCGGCCGCCGAGGCCCCACTCGTCGAGGTGTGCCATGTCCTTGGGCGCGCGCCACTTGGCCGCGACGAAGCCCATGCCGCTGACCAGCAGGAACAGCAGCGAGAAGACGACGATCTCGGTGATGTGGTCACGCATCGCCGTCCTCCCGGGAGGGCGTGGTCCCCAGTGGTGCCGGGGCGGGCCGGCGGGTCATCCGGTAGACGAGGGACGTGCTCGCCACGCCGAGCAGGATGAAGGAGAACTGGAGCCAGTAGAACGCCGGGAAGCCCCACAGCCGCGGCGAGTCGAAGTTGAACAGCGGGGTCGCCAGCGGCACCGCGATCGGGATGATGAGCAGCCAGTTCCACGGGCTGCGGTCGGTGCGGGGAGCACGCGTCTCATCGGTCAAGGTGACACCTCCTCCTCGGCAGTAATCACGGCCATCGGCCGCAGGTTACCGAGACGTTTCGGACCGGCCTCGCACCGCAGATCATGGTGCGCCGAACGGCAAGGGTGGTGCGCCGAACGGCACACCACCCTTGATCGACAATGGTCAGTGCCGCCAGGGCGATCCGAGGCCCGCGGCGATGGTACGGGTGAGCGACGCGTTCTGGTCGTCACCGTCCAACGACCACATCATCGCCCCGCCCAGCCCCTGCGCCCGGATGTACGCCGTCTTCTGCGCGATCTGCGCCGGGTCGTCGTACGTCCAGAAGGTGGTGCCGTCGAAGAGCCAGGTGTGGCCGGCCCGGCGGTCACGGTGGACGGTGAAGCCCTGCGCCGGCAGGTTCTTGAGCACCTTGTAGTCCTCGGTGCCGACCGCGAACGTGCCGGGCGCGCCGCCGGTGACCGGGGCGAACAGGCCGGTGCCGCCGCCGGTCGCGCCGGTCCAGCCCTGGCCGTAGTACGGGATGCCGAGGACCAGCTTGCGGTCCGGGGCGCCCAGGTCACGCCACTTCTCGATGGCGACCTCGACGGAGAAGTCGGGGTTGTCCGGGGCCCCCTTCGGCACGTGCAGCGCGGACTGCTGGTTGGTGCGCTGCTCCCAGGAGCCGTGGAAGTCGTAGCCCTGGACCGTACCGAAATCGAGGTATCGGAAGATCTTCGGCTCGAAACCCGCGTCGATCTTGGCCGGGGCGGCCGGCAGGAACGCGGTC
This sequence comes from Pseudosporangium ferrugineum, assembly GCF_003002065.1. Taxonomy (GTDB): domain Bacteria; phylum Actinomycetota; class Actinomycetes; order Mycobacteriales; family Micromonosporaceae; genus Actinoplanes; species Actinoplanes ferrugineus_A. The sequence continues at coordinate 15,179 of NZ_PVZG01000044.1, read as the reverse complement.
AGGTCGTAGTGCTTGCGCGTGGTGCGCGACAGCCTGTCGAGCTGGCGGCGGAACTCGGCGGTGAGCAGCGTGAAGTTGTGCTTGTCCTCGGGCCGGATCACGTTGCCGGCGTTGCCCTCCGAGCCGGGCCACTCCCAGTCGAGGTCGACGCCGTCGAAGATGCCGCCCGCGACGCCCGCGGGCAGGCCGGGCAGGTTGCCCTTGATCCACAGGTCCACGCAGGAGCTGACGAGCTTCTTGCGGGAGGCGTCGGTGAGCGCGGCGTCGGAGAAGTACGCCGAGCCGGTCCAGCCGCCGAGCGAGATCAGCACCCGCAGCCCGGGGTTCTTCCGCTTGAGCTCGGCGAGCTGGTTGAGGTTGCCGGAGATCGGCTGGCCGGCCACGTCGCCGACGCCGTCGACGCTGAGCTCGGCGGAGAACGGCGTCTGCCAGTCCGCCCAGGGGTCGGCCGAGTCGCAGACGCCGGCCGCGGTGACCGGGCCGAACGCGTAGTTGAGGTGGGTGAGCCGGGCAGCCGCGCCGGACTTCTCCACCTTGGCGAGCTGGAAGTCGCGGCCGTAGATGCCCCACTGGGTGAAGTATCCGACCTTGACGTACGGCTTCCTGCCGTGCGCCTCGGCGACGCCCGGTGCGGCGGTGAGGCCGACCAGGACGGCCGCGGCGACGGCGAGGAAGCGACGGGGGTATCCGCGCATGAGCCCTCCAGGGGCGAGCGAGCTTTAAAGAAAGTTTCCTGATTGAGGAAGCTAAACGCCCGCACCCGGAGGGTCAATACGGAGCTACCGCAGATGTGCCGTCTCGTTGACCGAGCGCACCGCGATGCCGCCGTCCGGCCACATGTCCACGGTGGAGACGCCGGCCGCGTCGAGGAACAGGCGGTGCAGGAAGGCGTCGCCGGCCGCCAGCGCGTCGCGCAGGATCAGCTTGATCGGCGAGACGTGCGAAACCACCACGACCACCGATGACGGGTACGCCGACCGCAGCGTCGCCAGGGCACCGCGCACCCGCTTCGACACCGCCTGGAACGACTCCCCGCCCGGCGGCGCGACGCTCGTCGAGTCCAGCCAGCGGTCCATCTCGTCCGGCCAGCGCTCGCGCACCTCGGCGAAGCTCAGGCCCTCCCAGTCGCCGAAGTCGCACTCGATCAGCTCCGGCATGACCGTCACCGGGACGCCGCCCAGCTCGGCGGCGATCAGCTCGGCGGTGCGCGTACACCGTCGCAGGGGTGAGGAGACGACGGCCGCGACGTCGCGGCTGATGCCGGCCACCCGCCCGGCCGCGGCCATGGCCTGGGCCTCACCCTCGTCGGAGAGCGGGACGTCGCCCCGGCCGGAGTAGCGGCCCTGCTTCGTGAGCGCGGTCTCGCCGTGGCGCACCAGGATGAGGCGCGTGGCGGCGTCCAGCGACGGCGGCGCCCAGCTCCTCGGCGCCCCGGCCGGCTTCTCCTCGGGCTCGATCACGTCCCGCACCGGCTTGCCCGCGGCCTCGTCCATCGCCCGGTTGGCCAGGGCGTCCGCGAGCTTGTTGCGCTCCCGCGGGATCCAGTCGAAGGTCACCTGCGCGAAGCCGTTCACCAGGGTGGCGGCCTCGGCGGCGAGCGGGCGCAGACCCGGATTCTTGATCTGCCAGCGCCCGGACATCTGCTCGACGACGAGCTTCGAATCCATCCGTACGTCGACCCGGGCGGCACCCAGCTCGGCGGCGGCCCGCAGCCCCGCGATCAGGCCCTGGTACTCCGCGACGTTGTTGGTCGTGGTGCCGAGCGCGCCGTAACGCTCCAGCAGGACGTCGCCCGAGGTGACGTCGCGGACCACGGCGCCGTAGCCAGCCGGGCCCGGGTTGCCCCGCGACCCCCCGTCCGCCTCGACGACCACCCGCATGCTCAAAGCCCGGACTCCGCCGTGCGGACCATGATCCGGCGGCACTCCTCGCAGCGGACCACCTCGTCGGCCGGCGCCGACTTCACCCGGCCGAGGTCGGCGCCGTACAGCTCGATCCGGCAGCCGCCGCAGCGGCCCGAGCGGAACAGCGCCGCGCCCAGCCCGGTGTCCTCGCGGATCTTGTCGTAGAGCTTGAGCAGGTCGGGCGGCAGATCCGCGGCGAGCGGCGCCCGGGACTGGGTCTTGAACTCCTGCTCCTTGGTGATGTCCGCGTACGCCTCGTCGCGCCGCGCCTCGGCCGCCTGCCGCCGCTCGGTGGCCTCGGTGAGCCGCTTCTGGACCTCGTGCAGCACCTGCTCGGCGGTCTCGCGCTGCTCCATGAGCTCGAGCTCGGCGTCCTCGAGCTCGGACTGCCGGCGGTTGAGGGTGGCCAGCTCGTGCTGCAGACCCTCGATCTCGCGCAGCGCGCCGCCGGCGTCGAGCCGGGCCTGGTCACGCTGCTTGCGCGTACGGACCTGCTCGATGTCCTTCTCGAAGCGGGCGATGTCGCGGTCCAGGTCGTCGACGGCCACCTGGGCCCGGGCGCGCTCGTCCTCCAGCGCGGAGATCTCCCGGGCGACCGTGTCGATCTCGGCCAGCTCGGGCAGGGACCGGCGGCGGTGCGCGAGCTGGTTGAGCGCGGTGTCGACGGCCTGCAGGTCGAGCAGGCGGCGCTGGGCTTCGGGAGCGGCCTTCACAGATGGTTCTCCTTGTTCGAGCTGACCGCGTGCACGGTCCAGGGGTCGGTGTCGAGGTCGGACACGAGCGCGGTGACGCCGAACTGCGCGCGCAGCCACCCGGCCACCTCGTCGAGCCAGGGCCGCTCGCTCGCCCAGTGGGCGACGTCGAGCAGGGCCGGGCCGCCCGCGGCGAGATGCTCGCTCGCGGGATGATGGCGCAGGTCGGCACACAGGTACGCGTCCGCGCCGACGGCCGTGGCGTCGCGCAGGAACGAGTCCCCCGCTCCCCCGCACACGGCGAGCGTACGGATGAGGCGATCCGGGTCACCCGCGGCCCGGACCCCGGCGGCGGTGGCCGGGAGCCGGCCGGCCGCGAAGGTGGCCAGGTCGGCGAGGCGCATCGGCGCGGCGAGCTCCCCCACCCGGCCGGCGCCGCGGCCCTCGCCCTCCGCCGGGCTGCCCGCTGCGGCCGGCACCAGCGGCCGGAGCATGACGAGGTCGAGCCGGGCGGCCAGGGCGTCGGAGACCCCGGGGCTGGCGACGTCGGCGTTGGTGTGCGCGACGTACAGGGCGACGTCCGCCTTGATCAACCGGTGCACGATCCGGCCCTTGTACGTGTCCGGGGCCACCGACGACACGCCCTTGAGCAGCAACGGGTGGTGCGCGACGATCAGTCCGGCGCCGGCCGCGACCGCCTCCTCGACGGTCTCCGGCACGCAGTCGACGACGCACAGGACCGTCTCGACCGGCAGGTCGAAGTCGCCGAGGACCGGCCCGACCCGGTCCCACTGCTCGGCCCAGGACCTCGGATAGCGGGCGTCGAGGGCGGCCACCACCTCACGAACGGTGGGCGCGGCAACGGCAGTGTCGGTCACGGCCGCCAACTCTACCCAGTCTCGGGTGCCGGGCCCGCTCTCAGGAGCGGGCGGGGGCCTGGATGCGGGCGTGCAGCGCCTGGAGCGCCCGGCGCCAGGGGAACTGGCTCCGGAACCGGTCGTTCTGGCCGGGTCCGCCCAGCACCACGACGTCGTCGCCGTGCAGCACGACGACACCCCAGTCGCGCAGCTTCGCGATGCTGTCGTGCAGCGCCGGGTGCATGGCCATGACCCGGTTCGTGTACGGCACCACCACGGTCGGGGTGCCGAAGCCGTACCCCTCGACGAGCAGCCCGAGCACCAGCGTGTCGGTGATCCCGGCCGCCCACTTGTTGACGGTGTTGACGGTGGCGGGCGCCACGATCATCGCGTCGGCGGGTGGGAGCAGGTCCTCGTCGCCCGGGTTCTTGTAGTAGCTGCGTACGGCGTGCCCGGTCTGGGCCTGCAGCGCGGCGGCGTCGACGAACTTGCGCCCGTCCGGGGTGGTGATCACGCAGACCTCCCACCCCTCCGCCTGGGCCAGCTCCACGAGCACGCCCACGTCCCGGGCGATCGGCGAGCCGCACACGAGCACGTACAGCACACCGCTGCCGGGATTGACCATGCTCACCGCGGAACCCACCTCATACCCCGACTCCCATCTGTTCGGCCAGCTCCGCGATGGGGGCCGGCGGGGTGCCCCGCGTGCGTCGCAGCACGTCGGAGATGACCTCGTGGGCGAGCGGCCGGCAGCGGATCTCCGCGGGGGCGAGCCGGTCGCCCTCCAGCAGCATCTCGCTCGCCTTCTCCACGTCGCCCAGCTGCGTGTAGCCCCGCGCGATGTCCAGGTAGTGATGCGCACGCCGTTCGGGCAGCATCGCGGCGAAGGCCTCGCCGTCGATCCTCATGTGCGTCTCCACCGCCTTGCCGCCGTCACCGAGCTCGACGGCGGCCGCGGCCCGGTGCAGCTCGACGTTCGTCGGCCCGAACGACGTCCAGTAGTAGTTGAAGTCGCCGCCCAGCGCGCCGGCCGCCTGCTCGGCGCCGCAGACCAGGTCGCGCACGGTCGCGCTGTCGCCGATCCGGGCCGCGGCCATCGCGCCGGTCAGCAGCAGCAGCCCGTACACGGAGAGCCGCTCGGGGGTGGCCGAATCCGCCGTGGTCGGCGCCAGCCGGTTGGCGATGTTGACGTTGACCTCGAGGGCCGAGCGCACCCGGCCCAGCGAGAGCAACGCCATGCCGACCCGGTGACTGGCCATCCCGGCGAGCAGCTGATCGCCGGCGCGCTGCGAGACGGCGATCGAGCGGTCGGCCGCCAGCCAGGACAGCTCGTGCTCGCCGACCTTGCGCAGCGCCGAGGAGGCGATCTGGTAGACCTGCCCGAGCAGGTGCGCGGCGTCGCGGGCCTCGTCGGTGCTGGCGTGCGCGCTGTCCGCCGCCTGCGCGTCCCGCAGCAGCTGGGGGAGCTTGCGCGCCAGGACGCCGTACTTCGCGTGCTGGTAGGTCAGCCAGGCGTGGCTGACCGCCTTGCGCATCTCCGTCAGCGGCGGCGCCTGCGGGACGGGATGGAAGAACGCGCTCATCTGGTCGTAGCGCTCCAGCGCCGCCCGGATCTCCTCGACCTCGACCTGGTCGATGCAGTTCTGCGTCTCCGGCCGCCGCTCGACGTCCTTGCCCAGCAGCAGCTGGACGTCGATGGCGAGCACGTCGGCGATCTCGTAGACGACGGAGAACTTGTCGAGCCGGCGGACCCCGCGTTCCACCTTGTCGACCCAGCTCTTGGACTTGCCCAACCGGTCCGCGAAGACCTGCTGAGACATCTTGCGACGGCCGCGCCAGTAGGCGACTCGGCGGCCGATCGGCAGCTCGTCCACGGTGCCTCCCCAAACTCATCCGGCGTACGCCGCCGGTGAGCAACCCGGTGCTTCGCCATGCAGTGTGGACCTCACTCGTCTGTGCTGGTCGCACAACTTGTGTGATCGCCTGCCCACCGTTGCTCGTAGTTTCTCATGCAACTTGCAATGCGTGATCTGACCGAACCAACGAAAGCGTGTCGCGCTTGGTGACGGTATCGCCGCCTGGTATAGCGGCCGATGCCGGCGAATCGGGGGTATTCCGACCATGCAGGGGAACAACCGTCGGCCGTTCGGCCCATGGACCATGATCGATCGGCTGCGCCTGCGCCGCGCGGCCCTGCGGTACGCCGCACACGGCTGGGCGGTGACACCGGGGGCGTACCTGCTCGGCGACCGGTTCACCTGTGGCCGGCCGGGCTGCCCGATCATGGGCTGCCATCCGGCCATCGAATGCTGGGAGGACGACGCGTCCGCCGACCCGGCGCGGATCGCCCGCTGGTGGCGGCGCCTGCCGTACACAGTGCTCCTGGCGACCGGGGGCCAGTTCGACGCGCTCGAGGTGCCGGCGCCCGTCGGCCTGCGGGTGCTCGGCGCGATCCGGCTGCACACCGGCGTGATCGGACCCGGCCTGGGCGACGCGCGCGGCCCGGTCGTGGTCACCCCCACCGGCCGCTGGATGTTCCTGGTCCGCCCCGGCGAGGAGCTCCGCCCCGACCTGGCGTCCTGCCTGGACGTCCTGCGGCACGGGCGCGGCTCGTGGATCCCGGCGGCACCCAGCCGTACGCCGCAGGGCCCGGTCCGGTGGGCCGTGACCCCCGAGCAGAACGGCTGGCGCCTGCCCGCGTCCGCCACCGTGCAGGCGATGCTGCTGGACGCGCTGGACGCCCTCGGCCGCCGTCCACAACGGAAGATGACGGTGACCGTGCCGCGGCAGGTGTCCACGGCCCGCCGGGCCGCCTGATCGCCGCTCCCCCGGGCCGCATGCTCGTCCCCGCTCCCGGCCGCATGATCGTTCCCGGCCGCATGATCCTTTTTGGCCGGGCGGCGACCACCCAGCGGCCGCCGGGTCGTTGACCCTGACAACGGACGGGAATCGGGCACGACCGGGGGAACGCATGTCAGGAGCCAACGTATTTGCCTACCTTTCGGTAGTCGAGTCACCCGAACGGGTGAACATCCGATCACGCTGCGCAGGCACCCGCCCGTCGAACTCCCGCCCGATCGGCTCCCGGCCCACCGGCTCCCGCCCGGCCCGCCTCCCCGGCCCCGGTATCCGGCCTTGACGGCGCCAGCGGCCCAAGCCGGCGGCCATCATCGCGGCGCCCACTCTCCGGCCCCGGGAGCCGGCTCTGATCACCACGGCGCCTCCCCGGGCTTGATCACCGCGGCGCCCACTCTCCGGCCCCGGGAGCCGGCTCTGATCACCACGGCGCCTCCCCGGGCTTGATCACCGCGGCGCCCGCTCCGCGGCGCGCGCTCCGCGGCGCCCGCTCCGCGGTGGGAAAGCGGTCGCCCGGTCGCGCGCCGCTTGGGACGATCCGGCGCATGCTCGAGATCCGCCAGCTGCCGGTCGGCGACCCCGACGCCGTCGCCATCGTCCGGTCGTACCTGACCGAGATCGTCGACCGGTACCACGGCCGGCCGATGCCGGCCACCCTCGTCGACCGGGTGCTGGCCGAGGAGCCGCCCGGCGGCGTGGCGGTGCTGCTGGTCGCGTACCGCGACGGAAAGCCGGTCGGCTGCGTCGGGCTACGGCTCCCCGGCGAGGTCACCAAGATGTACGTACGGCCGGAGGCACGCCGCACCGGGGTCGCCCGCCACCTCCTCGCCGCCGTGGAGGACGCCGCCCGCGCCCGTGGGCTGCGCACGTTGCGGCTGGACACACGCAACGACCTGGTCGAGGCCCGCGCCCTCTACGCCGCGTGCGGATACCGGGAGGTGCCCGCCCGCGAGCAGCGCCAGTTCGCCGACCACTGGTTCGAGAAGGCGATCTAGTAGCACGACGTGGTTGGGGTAGTCGGAGTTGGCCATGGTGAACGCTCGTGGCGGCCCGAACTGCGCCTCGATCGGGTCGGCCCACGAGGGCGCTGATCGGGGGGAGGCACAACTCGACCTTGTGCTGGATTCGCCGGCAGCGCCCGACTGTTGATCACGCGCATTTGTTCGGGCCGCTCGTCGAACGGGCGCTCGTCGGTGCCACGGCCATGAGAGCGCCCTGCTCACTCCGTTGGCTCGCCTGCGCGTCGGCCGATCGGAGCCTGCGCCAGCTCGTGGGCGATCTCGTTGGCCCAGGTGTCGATCTCGGCCCAGGCGCGGAAGTCGCCCTCGGGCAGTAAGGTGCGGCCGGCGGGCAGCGCCTTGATCAACCGGTCACGGAACCCGAGTTTGCCCGGGTCCAGCGCGCCGAGGAAGACCCGGTGGTGACCGGGGTGGATGGACTCCCTGAACTCGGCGATCTCCGCCGGCTCCGCGCCCGCCCGCACGCCGCGGCCATTGGCGCCGGTGGTCTGGGTGCCGAGTGGTCCGCTGCTGAACAGCCACACCGGCTGACCCGCCGCCAGGCTTGCGCGGTTGCGTCGGACGAAATCCGTGCCCTCCTTCAACCACTTCCCGAAGTAGACCGCGCTGCCGATCACGAAGGCTTGATAGCCGGCCAGATCGGCGACTGCTTCCACCGGCCGCGCCTGCGCCTCATGTCCGGCCTCCGTCAACTTGTCGGCGATGCGCTCTGCGATTGCCTGCGTGGCGCCGTACCTGCTTGCATGGGCAACAAGAACCTTCATGGCTGCACCTCGCCGGCGCTGGGCGACCTACTTGGTCACATCTCCGTCGACACCTCAAATCTTGGGATCGACAACGGCGTCCGGCAAGAGCCGAGAGGCTTTCCGAGTAGGGCCTTCGCACCTGGATCCGCGTCGACTCCGTGCTGCACGGTTGAGGGTGGAGAGGAGTCATCATGCACTCGACGACGGCGACGGCCTTGACCCGAGAACGCGCTGTGAACCGGGACAAGACGGCCACGAACGCCACGAGGACCGTTGTCTCGACGTTTGGCCTGCTGGCGGGTCTGGCGGGCGTTGAGCACGGGGTCGGAGAGATGCTTCAGGGCTCGGTCAGGCCAGAAGGACCGGTCATCGAGTCTTGGCCGGATTCGAAGGCGTTCGAGATCCTTGGCGGTGAGCCCGCCCTGACGGTCATCCCGAACCTGCTGGCGACCGGGATTGCCGCCGTCATCGTCGCGGTCGCGGTCGTGGTCTGGTCCGTCAGGTTCGTCGACCGGCGACACGGTGGTCTGGTGCTGATCCTGCTCTGTGTGCTGTTGCTGCCGGTCGGCGGAGGATTCGGCCCGCCGCTGATCGGGGTCATCGCCGGCTTCGGCGCAACAAGAATTGGCACCCCTCCCCGTCGGCGTCCAGGGCGCGTCGCCCAGGCCGTAGGGCGGGTCTGGCCGTGGATCTTGGGAGCCGCGGTGCTCGGATACCTGTCTCTGCTGCCGGGCACCATCCTCCTCGCTCAACTCCTGGGAGTGGACAACCCCGCGCTGGTGTCGACGCTTACCGCCTTCTCCTTCGCGGGACTCGTCCTCGCGCTGGCCGCCGCCTGGGCGGCGGATCACGTACGAGCCGGCTAGTGTGCTGCGCCGGAAACTCGCCTACAAAATCGGGTAAGTGATTCAAGGATTTCTTCGGCGGTCTTGGTCCAGATGAACGGGCGTGGGTGGGTGTTCCAGTCAGCGATCCAGGTCCGGATGTCGGCTTCGAGGGCTTGGACGCTTTTGTGGGTGCCGCGGCGGATCTTCTGGTCGGCGAGGAACCCGAACCAGCGTTCGACCTGGTTGATCCAGGACGAGCCGGTCGGGGTGAAGTGCATGTGGAAGCGCGGGTGTTTCGCGAGCCAGGCCAGGATGGCAGGGGTCTTGTGGGTGCCGTAGTTGTCGCAGACCAGGTGGACGTCGAGGTCGGGCGGGACGGTTTTGTCGATCGTGATCAGGAACTTCTTGAACTCGACCGCGCGGTGCTGGCGGTGCAGTTCGCTGATCACCGAGCCGTCGGCGATGTCGAAGGCGGCGAACAGGCTGGTGATGCCGTTGCGGTGGTAGTCGTGGGTGCGCCGTTCGGGCCCCTCTTCGACCTTGTCCAGAGCGATCGATGCCGGCCGGCCGGGACGCTGTTCATCGATCAGCCCGTCGAGGCGTTCGGCCAGGAACCGCCGCCGCCATCTACCCGCAGTGGACAGCTGCGCATTCAAAGCCGTTGCCACATCAGTGTTCGAGGCACCCTCGGCACACGCCAGAATGATCCGGGACCGCATCGCGAGGAGCAGGCCCGCGGCCACCCGCCTGGCCGCGGTCTCATCCGTCTCGGCCGTCGTCCTGCTCGCACCCTCGGCACTATGGGGCTTCGGATATCTTCCGGTGCTGTTCGGCAGCGGCATCACGGAGTCGCCGCTGTGGCAGGGCCTCGACGTCACCGACAGCGGCAACATCACCGTTCTCACAGCGGCCGCAGCCAGCACAGTCGCCCTGCTGGCGACGGCCCTCAGCCGACCGCTACGTCGTCGATCATCATGACGCCGGCGCCGTGGCGGCGCCGACGTCAGGCAGCTGGTGCGTTGGTCTTGAGGGATCCTCGGGTTCGTCCAGCGGCTCGGGTTTTCGGGTGGCCCGCAAGCCGGGATCCCTCAGGGTTCACGCGCTAGGTGCGGGACGGGCGGGCGCGGACGTGCATCCGCTCGCCCTGGGGGCCGAAGATCGTCAGCATCTCCACCGCCTCCCCCGTCGCGCTGCCGAACCAGTGCGGTACGCGGGTGTCGAACTCGGCCGCCTCGCCCGCCGGCAGGATCAGGTCGTGGGCGCCGAGGATGATGCGGAGCCGGCCGCTGAGCACGTAGAGCCACTCGTACCCCTCATGGGTCTGCGGGTCCGGTTCCTGGACCGGACCGGCCGGGATGAGGTGCTTGAACGCCTGCATGCCGGTGGGTTGCCGGCTCAGCGGCAGGATCGTCTGGCCGCTGCGGTGCTTGATCGGCCGCGCGTAGATCCGCGGGTCGCCGGTGGCCGGGGCGTCGACCAGCTCGTCGAGCGGCACCCGGTACGCCCGGGCGAGCGGCAGCAGCAGCTCGAGGGTGGCCCGGCGCTGCCCCGACTCGAGCCGCGACAGCGTGCTGACCGAGATGCCGGTGATCTCCGAGAGGGCGGCCAGGGTGGTGCCCCGCTCCCGGCGCAACGCCCGCAGCCTCGGCCCGACCGCGGCCAGGACGTCGTCCTCGTTTGCCGTCATGGCAAAGAACTTTGCCACTTCGCCGGGGGCCGCGCCACCGTGGCACCATGACCTACGACGTGATCGTGATCGGCGGCGGGCCCGCGGGCCTCAGCGCCGCGCTGGTGCTCGGCCGGGCCCTGCGCTCGGTGCTCGTGGTGGACGCGGCCTCCCCGCGCAACGCCCCGGCCGAGGGCATCCACAACTATCTGACCCGCGACGGCATCCCGCCGGCGGAGTTCCGCGAACTCGGCCGCGCCGAGGTGGCCGGCTACGGCGGCGAGGTGATCGACGCGACGGTCGCCACGGCGGCGGCCGGCCCGGACGGGCTCAGCGTCACCCTCACCGACGGCCGCGAGTTCCGGGCGCGGCGGCTGCTGCTGACCACCGGCCTCACCGACGAACTGCCGGACATCCCGGGGCTGCGCGAGCAGTGGGGGCACGGGGTGCTGCACTGCCCGTACTGCCACGGTTACGAGGTGCGCGGCCGGTCCATCGGGATCATCGGCTCGTCGCCGATGTCGCTGCACCAGGCGCAGCTGTGGCGGCAGTGGTCCGACGACGTGGTGCTGTTCCTGCACACGGCGCCGGCCCCGGACGACACCCAGGCCCGCGAACTGGCCGCCCGCGGCATCACGATCGAGACCGAGAAGGTCGCCGAGGTGGTGGCGGACGGTGGGCGGCTGACCGGCGTACGGCTGACCGACGGCCGCTTCGTCGCCCGGGACGCGCTCGTCTCGATGTCCCGCCTGAACGCGAACGCGGACCCGCTGCGAGCCCTCGGCCTGCAAGCGACGGAGAACGACTTCGGCGCCGCGGTGATCGCGGACCCGACGGGACGCACCCCGGTCCCCGGCGTCTGGGTCGCCGGCAACGTGACCGACCCGATGGCCCAGGTGGTCAGCGCGGCGGCGGCCGGTTTGCAGGCGGGCGCGATGCTGAACAGCGACCTGATCACCGAGGAGGTGGCCCGGGCGGTCGCCCGATGAGCACCGGCCAGCACGACGGGGCCGGGCGGGGTGGCCGGCACGGCGCAGGCCGGGCGGGGGTGGCCGGCACGGCGCAGGCCGGGCGAGGTGGTCGGCACAGTGCGGGCCGAGCGGGGTGGACAGCACGGCGCGGGCCGGGCGGGGTGGTCAGCACGGCGCGGGCCGGGCGGGGTGGTCAGTGGCCGGCGGCCAGTTCTCGGTAGGCGGCGATCACGGCGGCGGTGCGTTCGGCCAGGTGGGGGGCCGAGTCGGTGGGGGCCGCCGTGGCGGCGGTGAGCCGGGCGATGGCGAGTTCGGCCTCGCGGGCCGTTTCGCCGATGCGCTGCTCGCGGATGAGGTTCTCGCCGGCGAGGGCGGCCGCGTCGATGCCGGACAGGATCCGGTTGGCCGTCGCCGCCGTGGAGCGCCAGAGGCCCTCGACGCGGAGTCGCTGCTCGGCGAGCGCCTGCACGGCCGGGCTGTTCGCGGGCAGGTCGTGCTGCGCCGCGGCGCCCAGCTCCTCGCGGAGTCGGCGGATCTGCTGGCGGCGGGCCATCACCGCGGCCAGCTCCCGCAGCGCGGCGGTCAGGTCACGGTCGGCGTCGCCGGGGTCGATCATGTGCCGCAGCGCCGGCCAGGTGCGCCGCACCCGCCGCGACACCACCAGGGCCCTGCCGTACGCGGCCCGCTCCTCGGCGGCGTCCAGCACGTAGGAGTCGTCGTCCCTGGGCAGCGCGAAGGTACCCTCACGCGCGGCCCGCGCCTGCTGGACGCCGGTCAGCACGACCAGGAAGACGCCACCGGCGGCGGCCGCCCACCAGGGGACGCCCAGCGCGTTCAGCACCGCGGCGAGCACGAGCAGCACCAGCGCCAGCTGCGACGAGAACCGCACGCGATCCTCCCGGCCACGCCCGCTCGACGGCGCCGGCACGACCTCGGTGACCGACCCGTGCCGCTGCCGCCGCGCCCGCCCGGTCCGCATCCGCAACGGGTACGGCGACACGACGATCTTCTCGTGGTCGGCGCCGACGAACAGCTGTCCGCTCACGGCCGCCCCTTCCGCCCTGTGCCGGTCCCGGCGGCGCTTCCGCCCGGCCCGCTGCCTGCTAGCTGAGCGGACCCGGCCGCCGAGGGGGGTACGGCCGGGCCCGCTCACCCGCGGAGCCGTCCGCAGGTGCCCCCAGAGATCGGGCGCGGGCATCCTCACTTGAGGCCACCGGCGGGTGCAGCGCGGGTGCACCCACCGCCCGGGCGAACCGGCGGGCGGCGGGCGGCTCGCGCTACGAAGCCGCCGCCAGGGTGTCGGGGTCCGGGGGGTAGCCGGGCGTGTCCGGTTCCGGCGGTGGGGGGAGTTCGCCGAGGCTTTCGAGCCGGGCCCGGATGCCGCCGCGGCTGCGGCCGAACTCCTCCATCAGGGCGCGTTCCGGCGCGCCCTCCCGGTGGCGGGCGATCAGGCGTTCGTCGTCCTCCGGGGACCAGCGGGCGCCGCGGTTGGGGTAGCGCTTCGGCCGGGTCGCCGGGCCCCTCGGGCGGCGGGCGGCGCGGAGGGTGGCGAGGCCCTCCAGGGTGGTGGTGAGGGCCTCGGCGACGGCGGGGAGGTCGGCCGGCGGGATCCCTCCGCTGATCTCGCTGACCACCTCGCCCCCGGGGCTGCGGCCGGCCAGGGTCAGCCGGATCCGTTCGTCGCCCGTGCCCGTCGCGGTGAGCTGGTAGGTGTTGCCGCCCGAGGTGAAGTGGCGGTCGAGGTGGGTGTGCGGGCGCCGGTCCTGCTCCGGCGGGTACTCGTTGTCATCCATGCGGCGACCGTAGGGAGCGGGACCGACAGTTTCGCCCGCGGCGTGTCCGGGGCCGTGGCGTTTCCTGTCGCCGGCGCGACGATCCGCCGGGCGAAACGCCACGTAACGGACGGCATCCGTCAGCGGTTCGTCAGAATTCGGCGCGAAATCGCAGAACACCATTCGGCCTGTACAGCGCCCGGAACACCAGCGAGAGTCGATGGATGACCGACGCGCCCGGGACACTGTGGCGCAACCGGGAATTCAACCTCCTGTGGGTCAGCCAGTCGTTGTCCGACGCCGGGACGGCGATCTCGGCTCTGGCCGTACCCCTGCTGCTTCTGACATTGACCTCGTCGCCGGTGCGGGCCGGGCTGGTGTCGACCATCGGGCTGGTGGTCACCGTGCTGTCACGGCTGCCGGCCGGGGTGCTCGCCGACCGCTTCGACCGGCGGCGGATCATGCTGGTGTGCGACGCGGTGCGGCTGGTCGCGTACCTGATCCTCGGTCTGGCGGTGTGGCACGGACGGCCGTCGCTGGTCCTGGTCATCGCGGTGGTCGTGGTCGGCGCGGCGGGCAATGCCTTCTTCGGTACGGCGGAGCACTCGTCCCTGCGCACCATCGTCGCACCGGGGCAGCTGCCGGCCGCGGTGGCGCGCAACGAGGCACGCTCGTACGGCACCTCGCTCGCCGGCCCTCCCCTGGGCGGCCTGCTCTTCGGGCTGGGGCACGCGCTGCCGTTCTTCGGCGACGCGGTGACGTTCCTGGCCTCGATGGCGGGCGTCGCGCGGGTGCGGCGGCCGTTGCAGCAGCGCCGCGAGGCCGGCCGCGGCGGGCACGTGGCCGCGCTGGCGGAGGGCTTCCGGTTCGTCTTCGGCAACGCGTTCCTGCGGGCGGTGCTGGTCGTCGCCGCGCCGCTGAACCTGGCGATCCACGGCATCACCTTCACGATCATCGTGACGTTGCAGGCGAATCGGGTACCGCCGGCGATCATCGGCGCGGTCTCCACCGTCGTCGCGGCCGGCGGGCTGCTGGGCGCCCTGGCGGCGCCGAGCCTGCACCGGCGGTTGCCGCTCCCGGTGCTGATCCGCGGCATCAGCTGGGCCGCCGCCCTGCTCATGTCGACGAGCGCGCTGCTCACCGGCAGTGTCGCCGCCGCGGTGCCGGTGGCGCTGGCGTTGTTCCTGGGCCCGACGGCCAACGCCGCGCTCTTCGGCCATCAGGCGGCGATCACCCCGGACCGGCTCCAGGGGCGGGTGGTCAGCGTGATCATCGTGGTGGCGACGTCGGTGTCGGCGACGGCGCCGCTGCTGGCCGGCGTACTCATCGCGGTCTTCGGCCCGGTGCCGACGGTCCTGGCCTTCGCCGCGCTGGTGGGCGGCTCCGCCGTGGTCACCTCGACGGGCCGGGGAATTCGCACCATGGAGCCCGTCGAATAGTCGGCCGCGCTGCATTATGCAGGGTCAATAATGCATTTCACGTAAGGGTGAAAGCGCATTTCCGAGGATTGGACGATCGCGTTGTCGAAATGGAACGAGCTGCTCTCAGCAACCACGCGGTCTGCAGCGCGAAGAACAACTCGCACACGAAGTCCTGGGTCTCCTACAGCTGACCTTCCCCCACAGCGGCCCCGCAACCTCCTCCATCCCCCGGAGGTTGCGGGGCCGCGGGCGTACGTGGACACACTTGCCCGCGAAAGGCACGCTGAGAACGTGCCGAACGAGACGAACGGACGGGCCCGCGCCCTCACCTTCGGCCGGGACGTGGGCGTCAACCTCCCCTATTCAGAGGGGATATGACTGATCGAGGTCAGTGAAAGAAAGGTGCACCTGACCTGCAAGGATGTGGGTGTCGAAGCCATGTCCACAG
>NZ_PVZG01000043.1 GCF_003002065.1 Pseudosporangium ferrugineum | reverse complement strand
TGCCGCAGCCGTTGCGGGATGTGGTGGAGGTGGCGCTGGCGAAGGATCCGGCGGATCGGCCGACGGCGCGGGAGTTGCTGGACATGCTCCTCGGCCACCAGCCCGTGATGCGCCCGGCGGTAGCACCGCCGGTGCCCGCCCCCGCACCCGCGCCCGCGCCCGCGCCCGTGCGCGAACGCCCCACCGTCACCACCGGGTCCCGCGACGAGTTGCTCGTCGCCGCGCCCGGGAGCCGGCACGCCGCCCCCGAGCCGCTGTCCGTCCGCGACGGGCGGGTCCGCGGGCACAAGCTGCTCGCCGCGCTCGCCGTCCTGCTCGTCCTCGCCGGGCTCACCACCGTCGGCCTGGTCGTCCGCGCCAACGCCGAGCCCCGCGAATCCGTGCTCACCGGGCCGTCACCGGACGGCGGCGCCGCGGCCGGCGCCCCGGCCCCGGCGCCCGGCAAGGGCGGCACCGGCTCAGCACAGCCGGACCGCAAGCCGGCGAAGCCGGGCTCGAGCTCCAAGGCCGCCGCGCCGAAGGCCCCACCCGCCGAGCGGGAGACCCCGGTACCGCTGGAGCCCTCCGGCGGCGAGCCGATCATCCAGGACCCGCTCGACCAGCCGGGGCAGTGGCTCGACAGCGAGATCCGCGAGCAGCAGGCGCGCTGCTTCACCAGCGGGGTCATGCGGGCCGAGCGGGTCGACCGCGGCACCTACCAGTGCGTCGGGCCGGACGAGGACATCGAGGACGACTTCGGCGTCGAGGTCACCACGGCGCTGCAGACGGCCGGGAGCTGCGCCGCCGTGTGGTTCCACTGGAGCGAGGCGGACGGCGGCCAGGTGCTGCGCGTCTGCCAGGACGAGGTCGTGGTGGGCGCCGACATGCCGGCCGACCGTACGGTCTACGGCCGCGTCGCGTTCAAGGAGCGGATCGCGCTCAAGAAGTCCACCCGGGTGCACCTCGTGGTGCGCGACGGCGCCGCCCAGATCTTCCGCGGCGGCCGGTTCGCGGGCGAGGTGGAGCTGCCGTCCGACGGCCCCGACACGGGCCAGGTGCGGCTCGGGCTCAGCGTCGAGGCGGTCGACACGGACCCGCCGTACGCGGTCACCTTCGCCAATGTGGACATCCGCTCGCTGTGATCTCGAGTGTCGGTTAGGCGCCAACCGGAGGGCGGGTCTTCGCAGGCAGTGACGCCGCCCGATAGGGTGCCTTCCTGTCGGGGGTGAATGCCCCGCGCCTCAGGCGGCGCGGGGAGGGGCGGCCATCGCGTCGCCCGGGGGGCGTAGGAGCGGCGGCATGGGGCAGGAACGAGCGACCCCGCTGCGCCCTCATGACCCGCGGCGGCTGGGTCCGTACGAGCTGCTCGGCCGCCTCGGCGAGGGCGGCATGGGCACCGTGTACCTGGCCCGCGCGGAGTCCGGCGTCCTGGTGGCGGTCAAGATGGTCCGCGCAGACCTGGCGCCCGACGACGCGTTCCGGCGGCGCTTCCGCAGCGAGGTCAACCGGGTACGCCAGGTGCCGCCGTTCTGCACCGCCGAGGTCCTCGACGCCGACCCCGACCACGAGCAGCCCTACCTCGTCGTCGAGTACGTCGACGGCCCCAGCCTCGCCGAGGTCGTCGAGGAACGCGGCCCGCTGACCGCCGCCAACCTGCACAGCGTCGCGATCGGCGTGGCGACCGCGCTCACCGCGATCCACGGCGCCGGGATCATCCACCGCGACCTGAAACCGCGCAACGTGCTCCTGGCACCCGGCAGCCCCAAGGTCATCGACTTCGGCATCGCCCGGCCCATGGAGGCGACCAGCGGGCACACCCACACCAACCAGATGGTGGGCACGGTCGCGTACATGGCGCCGGAGCGCTTCGGTGACGACACGTCGCTGCTCACCCCGGCGGCGGACGTGTTCGCCTGGGGCGGCGTGGTGGCGTACGCGGGCACCGGCCGTACCCCGTTCGGCGCCGACTCGCCGCCGGCCACCGCCGCCCGGATCCTGACCCGCCCGCCGGACCTGACCGGCCTCACCGGCCCGCTGCGCGACCTGGTCGGGCACGCCCTGGAGAAGGACCCGGCCAACCGCCCGACCGCGCGCGAGCTGCTCGACCTGCTCGTCGCCGGCCCGCAGCAGCCGGCGCCGGCCGCCGCGGCGCTGGCCCACCAGCCCGGCCTGCGGGTCGCCGCCGAGGAGGCGCAGGCCGCCACCGGCTACCACGGCACCCGCCAGCTCACCGCGATCGCGGCGCCGGCCGAGCTGGTCGGCTACACCGAGGACTCGATCGTCACCCAGCCGGTGCCGGTCTCCCCGGCCGCCCCGCACACCCCGTTCAGCCACGACCCGCACCCGCGCCGGCCCTGGGTGCTGCCGGTCGCGGTGGTGCTCCTTCTGCTCGCGCTCGCCGCCGCCGGCGGGGTGGCGGCGGCCTTCTGGCCCACCGGCCACGACGACGCGGGCGTCGTGCAGGAGACGCCGCCGCTGCTCGAGGACCCGCTGCGGCAGGCACGCCTGTGGAAGCCGTCCGCGGACGCCGACGAGAAGGCGGGCTGCTCGTTTGCCGACGGCCTGGTGGTGCGTCGGGAGACCAAGGGCGTCTTCCGCTGCCGCGGCCCGGCCGACGCCGAACCCGACGACCTGCAGACCGAGGTCGGCGTCCGGCTGCTCACCCCGGACAGCTGCGCCTCCGTCTGGCTGCGCTTCCGGAGCAACCAGGGCTATCAGGTACGCGTCTGCGAACGCAACGTCTACGTCGGCACCCACAAGTCGACCGACATCGAGGTCCTCAAGACGATCCCGCTCGACGACAGGCCCATCGGCGTGGGCGCGCCCCCGACCACGATCACCATGACGGTGTCCGGCAAGACCCTCGAGGTCCTCCGCGACGGCGAACTCCTCGGCACGGTCACGATCGACGACCCCGACATCCGCGGCGGCCGGGTCGCCCTGGGCATCTACACCGAGCAGTACGCGCCCCAGGTCGGCCCGTACGAGGTCGCCTTCACCGACATCAAGATCTGGCCCGTCGAACGCTGACACCCGGCCGGCCCCGCGGGTGGGGCCGGCCGGGGCTGTGGGTGGGGCCAGCACCCGGCCGGCCAGTGAACGTGACCCGCCGGCGGCCGGGGCTGTGGGTGGGGCCGGCCGGGGCCGGGGTCAGTCCTTCGTCAGGCCCGCGCGGCGCAGGGCGTCGGCCATGGCGCCGCCGTTGAAGCTGCCGCCGGACTGCTGCTGGCCGCCGCGGCGTTGCTGGCCGCCGCCCTGCCGCGGCTGGCCGCCGCTGCGGCTGCCGCCGGCTTGGCCGTCGCGGGACCTGCCGCCGCCGTCGCGCTGCTGCCCGCCGCGCTGGCCCGGCTGGCCGCCGCCCTGGCCACCGCGCCCGCCGCCCTGGCCGGGCTGCCCACCGCGTCCACCGCCCTGACCGCCTCGGCCGCCGCCCTGACCGCCTTGGCCGCCCCGGCCGCCTCGGGCCCCGCCTTGGCCGCCGCCTTGACCGTCCTGGCCGCCGGGGGCGCCGCCGCGGGCGGGGCGGTCGGCGCCGCGGCCTGTGCCGTCGCCGCGTGCGCCCTGGCGGGGCTCGTCGGTGAGGCGCATCGTCAGTGAGATGCGCTTGCGGGCCTCGTCCACGTCCACGACCCGGACCTTGACCACGTCGCCCGACTTGACCACCTCGCGGGGGTCCTTCACGTACGTGTTCGACAGCGCCGACACGTGCACGAGGCCGTCCTGGTGGACGCCGATGTCGACGAACGCGCCGAAGGCCGCCACGTTGGTGACCACGCCCTCGAGCACCATGCCCGGGGTCAGGTCGGCGATCTTCTCCACGCCCTCGGCGAAGGTGGCCGTGGTGAACGCCGGGCGCGGGTCGCGGCCCGGCTTCTCCAGCTCGCGGAGGATGTCGGTGATCGTGGGCAGGCCGACGGTGTCGGTGACGAACTGCTCCGGGCGCAGCGCCCGCAGGATCGGGCTGTTGCCCATCGCCGCGCGCAGGTCGGTGCCGGCCGCCGCGAGGATCGTGCGGACCACCGGGTACGACTCCGGGTGCACGCTGGAGGCGTCCAGCGGGTCGTCGCCGTCCGGGATGCGCAGGAAGCCCGCGCACTGCTCGAACGCCTTCGGGCCCAGCCGCGCCACCTTCTTGATCTCCGAGCGGTTGCGGAACGGGCCGTTGGCGTCGCGGTGCAGCACGATGTTCTCCGCGAGGCCCGCGCCGATGCCGGAGACCCGGGTCAGCAGGGGAGCGGACGCCGTGTTCACGTCGACGCCCACCGCGTTCACACAGTCCTCGACCACCGCGTCCAGCGAGCGCGACAGCTTCACCTCGGACAGGTCGTGCTGGTACTGCCCGACGCCGATGGACCTCGGGTCGATCTTGACCAGCTCGGCGAGCGGGTCCTGCAACCGCCGGGCGATCGAGACCGCGCCGCGCAGCGACACGTCCATCCCGGGAAGCTCCTGCGACGCGTACGCCGAAGCCGAGTAGACCGACGCACCGGCCTCCGACACCATGACCTTGGTCAGCTTCAGCTCGGGGTGCCGTTTGATCAGATCGGCCGCCAGCTTGTCGGTCTCGCGGGACGCCGTGCCGTTGCCGATCGCCACCAGGTCGACGTGGTGCTGCTTCGCCAGCTCCGCCAGCGTGTGGATCGAGGCATCCCACTTGTTCTGCGGCACGTGCGGGTAGATGGTCGACGTGGCGACGCACTTGCCCGTGGAGTCGACGACGGCCACCTTCACACCCGTACGGAAGCCGGGGTCCAGGCCCATGGTCGTGCGCGTGCCGGCGGGCGCGGCAAGGAGCAGGTCACGCAGGTTGGCCGCGAAGACCCGCACGGCCTCGTCCTCGGCCGCCTGCCACAGCCGGACCCGCAGGTCGGCGCCGAGGTGGATGAGGATGCGGGTGCGCCAGGCCCAGCGGACCGTGTCGGCGAGCCAGCGGTCGCCGGGGCGGCCCTGATCGGAGATGCCGAAGCGGCTGGCGATCGCGGCCTCGAACGACGGCAGGTCGTCCTCGTCCGCGGTCGGCTCCATCGTGAGGTCGAGGACCTCCTCCTTCTCCCCGCGGAACATGGCGAGGATCCGGTGCGAGGGCAGTTTCGTGTACGGCTCCGCGAAGTCGAAGTAGTCCGAGAACTTCGCGCCGTCGGACTCCTTGCCCTCGCGGACCTTGGCGACGAGCCGGCCCCGGGTCCACATCCGCTCGCGGAGTCCGCCGATCAGGTCGGCGTCCTCGGCGAACCGCTCGATCAGGATGGCCCGGGCCCCGTCCAGGGCGGCCTGCTCGTCGGCCACGCCCCTGTCCGCGTCGGCGAACGCCGCGGCCTCGGCGCGCGGATCCCGCCCCGGGTCGCCGAGCAGCAGGTCGGCGAGGGGCTCCAGGCCGGCCTCGCGGGCGATCTGGGCGCGGGTGCGGCGCTTCGGCTTGAACGGCAGGTAGATGTCCTCGAGCCGGGCCTTGGACTCGGCCGCCAGGATCTGCGCCTCGAGCGCGTCGTCGAGCTTGCCCTGCGAGCGGATCGACTCGAGCACCGCGGCACGCCGCTCCTCGAGCTCGCGCAGGTAGCCCAGGCGCTCCTCCAGCACGCGCAGCTGCTGGTCGTCGAGGGTGCCGGTGACCTCCTTGCGGTACCGGGCGATGAACGGGACGGTGGCGCCACCGTCGAGAAGCTCGACCGCGGCGGCGACCTGGCCCTCGCGGACCCCGAGCTCCTGGGCGATGCGCTGATGGATGGCTGTCGTCACGCCGTCGATTGTGACCGAGGGGTCCGACACTTTGCGCGGCGCCCCGCGTACCGGCGGCGGATCATCACCCGGTCCGGGCGCGCGCGTCCGCGGGCAGATCCCGCTGGACCGCCCACAGCGCGGCCTCCGTCCGCGACACCGCACCCGTCTTGCGCAGCAGGTTCGAGACGTGGACGGTCACCGTACGCACCGAGATGCCGAGCGACCCGGCGATCTGCTTGTTGGACATGCCCTCGGCCAGGCAGCCGAGCACCTCCCGCTCGCGGGCGGTCAGCTCGACCCTCTCCCGCACCTGCCCGGCGAGATTCTCGCGGTCGCCGGCCACGGCCAGCAACTCGGTGATCCGGTACGGGTTCCCGCCGGTACGCCGCCACACGGCCTCGGCGAGATCACGGGAAGGCGGGCTGTCGCCGTACACATGGCCGAGAATTTGACCCACCTCCCCGGCGGTGAGCGCGCTGAGATGCCGGCGCACGGCCCCCGGAGCCCCGGCCAGGCGCTCCAGGGCCCGGACGGCGAGGACGGGGTTGACCGCGGCGTCCGGCGGCCGGGACGTCACGAGCAGCAGCGCGGGAAGATCCGCGCCGGCCAGCTCGGCGATGAGGCTGAGGCTCGCCGGATCGAGGGCGTGCAGATCCTCGACGAGCAGCACGGCCGGGCGCCCGCCGACGAGCGTGCGGACCGTGGTGACGGCGAGCCGCAGCAGCGCGTCGGGCGTGTACCGCTCCCGGGGGACATCGGGATCCTGGGCCAGCCACGCCAGCGCGTCCGGCGGCACCGGCAGCTGGGGGTGCGGCCCGGTCGCGGCGAGCACCGCGGCGAGCCAGTCGTAGGGTGCGGGGGAGTGCAGGCGCGCGGAGCCGGCGAGAGTCAGCTCAGGCGCCGCGACCTGCGCGGCTGCGGCGGCGAGCGTGCTCTTGCCGGTGCCGGGCAGCCCGGTGACGACGGCGGGGACGCACCGGCCGCCGCCGCGTACGCGCTCCCAGGCGTGCCGCAGTTCGTCGAGTGCGGCCGCCCGGCCCACCATCGGTACCGGCATCACCTCCCAACACTACGTACTACGTACTACAGACATGCTCCCCGGCCTTTGGCAGTCTGGGAGCATGAGCTTGGTGCTACGTGCGGTCGCCGCCTCCGACCAGGGGCTGGTCCGGTCCAACAACGAGGACGCGGTCTTCGTGGGCGGGCGGCTGCTGGTCGTGGCGGACGGCATGGGCGGGCTGCCCGCCGGGGAACTCGCCAGCGACATCCTGGTCAAGGCCGTCGCCGTGGTCGACGACCTCCCGGAGTCCGAGGAGCCGCTGCAGGACCTCATCGCCGCCCTCGCCACGGCGAACGAGCGGATCGAGGCGGCGGTCGCGGACGACGACGCCCGCGACGGCATGGGTACGACGGTGACGGCCCTGCTGCACGCCGGCGACCGGGTCGCGGCGCTGAACGTCGGCGACTCCCGCTGCTACCTGATGCGCGAGGGGGTGCTGACCCAGATCACCCGCGATGACACGTACGTGCAGGCGCTGGTCGACCAGGGAGTGCTGACCCCGGACGACGCCCGCCGCCACCCGCAGCGGGCACTGGTGACCCAGGCGGTGCAGGGCGGCCCGTTCCGCCCGGCCGGCCGGATGGTCCCGGTACGCGCCGGCGACCGGTTCCTGCTGTGCAGCGACGGGCTCAGCGACTACGTCGAGGACGAGGTCATCGCGACGACGCTGCGGGCGTACCCGGACCGGCAGGTGTGCGCCGCGGAACTCATCGCGCGCACCCTGGAGGCGGGCGCCCCGGACAACGTCACCGTGATCATCGCGGACTTCGAGTAGTGCCGATCACCACCGGGCGACTGGTGCTGCGCCGCTTCCGGCTCGAGGACGCCGCGGCGCTGGCGGCCTACCGGACGGACCCCGCGGTGGCCCGCTACCAGTCGTGGACGTCCCCCTACTCGCTGGACAAGGCCCGCTACGCGGTCCAGACGATGGTCGCGGCCGACCCGGGACAGCCGGGCTGGTTCCAGTACGCGGTGGAGCACGGCACGGAGCAGGTGCTGATCGGCGACGTCGGCGTCAACCTCGCCGACAACCTCCGCCAGGCGGAGATCGGCTACACGCTGGCACCCCGCTGGCAGGGCCACGGCTACGCCACCGAGGCGGTCAGCGCGATCCTGGACCGCCTCTTCGGCGAGCGCGGCCTGCACAAGGTGTCGGCGGAATGTGACGCCCGGAATACGGCGTCGGCGAGGCTGCTGGAACGGCTCGGCTTCGTCCGCGAGGGTTTGCGCCGGCAGCACACCTGGATCAAGCACGAGTGGACCGACGACTTGCTGTACGGCCTCCTCGCCACGGAATGGCCCCGGCCGGGCCGCTGAGCGGGCGCGGGCCGCTGAGCGGGCGCGGGCCGATCGTGCGCGGGCCGATCGTGCGCGGGCCTTTCGTGCGCGGGCCTCTCTCGTGCCGGGCTTCTTGTTCGCCGCCTTCGTGCGCGGGCCTATCGTGCACGAGCCTCTCTCGCGTCGGGCTTCTTGTTCGCGGCCTTCTTGCGCGGGCCTTTCTTGCGTGGCCTTTCGCTCGTCGGCCTTCACTCCGGCTGTGGAGGCGGCGCGGGCCAGCCGTTGAGACCTGGTGAGCCGGCCGCCGCGGTTTCGTTTCCGGCGTCCGCGGACAGCTCGCGCGCGAGTTCCGTGACGCCGGCGACGAACCGGTCCAGGACCAGGCCCGGCGGCCAGTGCGACACGATGACCCGTAGGTAGCCGTCGCGCAGATCGACGAATTCGGACCGCGAGTCGACGACGCTCATCTCCCTGAGCCGCAGCAGGGTCGCGCGCACCGGATCGGCCACCCCGGCCTCGACACTCACCGTCTCCGCCGATCTGCGCAGCGGATGGCGCTGCCGGACCTGAAGGGGTGGGATCTGCGCCGGCAGCCGCACCACTGCCGCCGTGTAGACCGCCCTCCCGTCATCGTGATCGGTCGTGCCGAGCAGCAGCACGGCCGGATGGCCGGCCACTTCACCCCGGGCGGACGCGACGAGCTCGCTGCCGCCGGGGTCGAACGGGCTGCCCTCGGCGGCGACGAGTTCGCCGCCGCCGGGGTCGAACGGGCTGCCCTCGGCCACGTGCGGACCGGACTCCGGGGACCAGCCACTGTCGACGCACCAGTGCTGCACCAGGGTCCGCACGGTCTGCCGGACGTCGGCCTCCCGCTCCCGGTCGTTGGCGGCCATGAACCACAGAATCAGGCCGACCACCGCCGTGCCTGCGACTCCGATCACGATGACGGAGACGATCGCGCTGTCCATCCGGATCCTCTCGCCGAGGGGTCCTCCAGTGCACCACCACGGCGCCGGGATCGTCCAGCGGCGGTTCGCCACCTGTGGACAATCCCCGCCGGGACACCCGGTCGAGGGGTTGTCCACAGGCTCGCCGCGAAGCGGGGCGCGGGCGGGGGCGGCGGGGCTATGGTGCTCGAAGATTTCGTGGTCGCCCGCACGGCGGTCGTCATACGGCAGTCGCCTGTACGGCAGTCGCCTGCATGGCAGTCGCCTGCATGGCGGTCGTCACACGGCGGTCGCTTGCACGGCGGTCGCCTGCACGGCACTCGCACGCGTTACGGCAAAGGAGCCGGTCATGCCCGTTCGTCTGAACCCGTACATCTCGTTTTCCGACGGGCAACGCCCGCGCCGCTGTCGAGTTCTACCACTCCGTTTTCGGCGGTGACCTGCGCCTCACCACTTTCGGCGAGTTCGGCGCCCCCGACCCGGCACTGGCCGACAAGGTCATGCACGCCATGCTCGAGACCCCGGGCGGTCTGACCCTGATGGCCTCCGACACCCCGCCGGGCATGGAGGTGGTTCCGGGCTCGGCCATCTCCGTCAGCCTCAGCGGCGACGACGCCGACGAGCTGAAGGGCTACTGGGAGAAGCTCTCCGAGGGCGGCGCGGTGAGCGTCCCCCTGGAGAAGCAGATGTGGGGCGACGAGTTCGGCACGTGCCGCGACCGCTTCGGCGTCGACTGGATGGTCAACATCACCGCGCCCCAGCCCTGACCACCACCGCGGCCCGGTGACCCGCCGGCACGACGGTAGCCACCGCCCGGTCGTGAGCGCCCGCGGCGGGCAACGATCACCGAGCCCGGCCGCTGCTGAGCCCGGCCGCTGCTGAGCCCCGCCGTAGCTGAGCCAGCGGTCGCGGTCCGACGGTGCCGCGTCCGGCGTTGTGGCGTCCCGGCCCGGCTGCCTCCGGCCCGGCTGCCTCCGGCCCGGCTGCCTCCGGCCCGGCTGCCTCCGGCCCGGCTGCCTCCGGCCCGGCTGCCTCCGGCCCGGCTGGCTTCGGCCCGGCTGGCTTCGGCCCGGCGGGCGTCCGGCCCAGCGGTCGACGAGCCCGCGGCCGCAGAGCTCGGCGGGGTCAGGGAGCTCGGCTGCCGTTGAGCCCGGCCGTCACCGCGATCGGTGGAATCGACAGCGCGAGCCGGAGCCCGAGCCGGAGCCCGAGCCCGAGCCGGAGCCCGAGCCCGAGCCCGAGCCGGAGCCCGAGCCGGAGCCCGAGCCCGAGCCCGGAACCCGAGGGCCGGCGGATCAGGCCTGGAAGCGGAGCCAGACCGCTCCCAGGGGTGGCACGCGCAGGGCCGCGGAGGCGTTCAGGCCGTGCCAGGGGACCTCCTCCGCGTGGACCTCGCCGAGGTTGCCGACGCCGGAGCCGCCGTACAGGGTGCTGTCGGTGTTGATTGTTTCCTGCCAGACGCCGGCTCGGGGGAGGCCGATGCGGTAGTTCTCGTGGGGGACCGCGGCGAAGTTGACGATGCAGGCCAGGGTGTCGCCGTTGGGGGCGAAGCGGAGGAACGAGAACGTGTTGTGCTGGGAGTCCTCGGAGGTGATCCAGCGGAAGCCGCTCGCCTCGGTGTCCTGGGTCCACAGGGCCGGGGTGTCGCGGTAGGCGCGGTTCAGGTCCTGGACGAGGCGGTGGATGCCGCCGCCGCCCGCCTCGTCGGCGAGCAGGTTCCAGTCGAGGCCTCGCTCCTCGCTCCATTCGCGTTCGTCGCCCATCTCGGCGCCCATGAAGATGAGCTGTTTGCCGGTGAAGGCCCACATGAAGCCGAGCAGGGCGCGGGTGTTGGCCCGCTTCTGCCAGAGGTCGCCGGGCATCTTGCCGGTGAGCGAGCCCTTGCCGTGCACCACCTCGTCGTGGCTGATCGGCAGGATGTAGTTCTCGCTCCAGGCGTACACGGTGGCGAAGGTCATCTGGTGGTGGTGCCACTGGCGGTAGATCGGCTCCTTCTCCATGTAGGACAAGGTGTCGTTCATCCAGCCCATGTTCCACTTGAAGCCGAAGCCCAGGCCGCCGAGGTGGGTGGGGCGGGTGACGCCCGGCCACGCCGTGGACTCCTCGGCGATGGTGACCACGCCCGGGTTGTTCTTGTAGACCGTCGCGTTCATCTCCTGGAGGAAGCTGATCGCGTCGAGGTTCTCGCGGCCGCCGTACTGGTTGGGGGTCCACTCGCCGTCCTTGCGGGAGTAGTCCAGGTACAGCATCGAGGCGACCGCGTCGACGCGCAGGCCGTCCGCGTGGAACTCCTCGCACCAGTAGAGGGCGTTGGCCACGAGGAAGTTGCGGACCTCCTTGCGGCCGAAGTCGAAGACGTACGTGCCCCAGTCGGGGTGCTCGCCGCGCCGCCAGTCGCCGTGCTCGTAGAGCGGGGTGCCGTCGAAGCGGGCCAGCGCGAACTCGTCCTTGGGGAAGTGCGCCGGCACCCAGTCGAGGATCACGCCGATGCCCGCCTGGTGCAGCTTGTCCACCAGGTAGCGGAATTCGTCCGGGGTGCCGAAGCGGGACGTCGGGGCGAAATAGCCGGTCACCTGGTAGCCCCACGAGCCGCCGAACGGGTGCTCCATCACCGGCATCAGCTCGACGTGCGTGAAGCCGGCGTCGACGACGTAGCCGACCAGCTGCTCGGCCAGCTCGAGGTAGGACAGGCCCGGCCGCCACGAGCCGAGGTGCACCTCGTACACGCTCATCGGCTCCTGGTGCCACTGCCGGCCGGCCCGCTCGGCCATCCACGGGCCGTCCTGCCACTCGTACGCGGAATCGAAGACGACCGACGCGGTCGCCGGCGGCACCTCGGTGTGCTGGGCCATCGGGTCGGCCTTCTCGCGCCAGACGCCGTCCCGGCCGAGGATCTTGAACTTGTACTTCGTGCCGGCCGCCGCGCCGGGGATGTAGAGCTCCCACACGCCGGTGCCGCCCAGCGACCGCATCGGCCAGCCGTCGTACGGCCCCCAGCCGGCGAAGTCGCCGATGACCTGCACCCCGCGCGCGGCCGGCGCCCAGACCGCGAACGCGACGCCCTCGCCGCGGGGGTGGGCGCCGAGCACCTTCCACAGCTTCTCGTGCCGGCCCTCGCCGATCAGGTGCAGGTCGAGCTCGCCCAGGGTGGGCAGGTGCCGGTACGGGTCGTCGCAGAGCGTCCCGTCCACGTCGATGCGGTAGTCGAGGACGGTGCCGGGCAGCTCGGCGGCGAAGATGCCGTCGGGGTGCACCTGCGTCATCTCCGTACGCTCGTCGCCGACCACGACCGCGACCGACTTGGCGCCCTTGCGCATCGTCCGGATCACCGTGTGACCGCCGCTGGGATGCGCGCCGAGCAGCGAGTGCGGGTCGTGCGTGTCGCCCGAGATGACCGCGTGCATCTGGCGCTGGTCGGCGCCGCCCGGCACGGTCGGGGTCGTAGGCGTGGTCTGCCCGATCATCGGTTCTTCCTCCGGGGGTGTCATCCGACGAGCCGGGCGATGGACCGCAGCGGGATGCGCAGCCATCCGGGCCGGTGCCGGGCTTCGTACGCGGCCTCGTAGACCGCCTTGTCCAGCTCGTACGCCGCCAGCAGGGCGGCATGGTCGCGCGGGTCGGCGCCGGCGGCGGCCGCGTACCCGTCGCAGAAGGAGGCCCGGTTGCGGTCGACCCACTCGCGGGCCCGCGCCGCCAGGTGCTCGTCGTCGCCCTGATCCACCAGCAGCTGGTAGGCGGCGTACTCGTAGCTGCGGAGCACGCCGGCGATGTCGCGCAGCGGCGAGTCCGGCAGCCGGCGCTCGTCCAGCGGCTGGCCCGGCTCGCCCTCGAAGTCGATGAGCAGCCACGCCTGCGGGGTGCGCAGCACCTGACCGAGGTGCAGGTCGCCGTGCACGCGCTGGACGATGACCTGCTCGCCGGCGAGCTTGTGGAACCGTTCCTCGATCACCGGGACGAACTCCCGCAGCTCCGGCACGGCCGCGGCGGCGGCGCCGAGCCGGGCCACCACCGCGTCGGCCGGGAACGGCGCCGGGCCGCTGCCCAGCTCGTCGGCGAGGGTGCGGTGCACCGACGCGACGGCCTCGCCGAGCCGGTAGGACTCGCCGGCGAAGTCGCCGCCCATCTCGTCGGCGCGCAGCTCGGCGTCGGCGAACAGGTCGCGGGCGCTGGCGGTGGCCATCGCCCAGCCCTCGGCGGAGTTGGCCGCGTACGCGGTGACCATCCCCAGCGGGCACGGCTCGCCGTCGGACGTCACCTCGAAGGAGCCGAGCAGCCGCGCGACGTGCGGGTTGCCGGCCCGGCCGAGCGCCCGGTTCAGCTCGATGTCGGGGTTGATGCCGCAGTCGACCCGCCGGAAGACCTTGAGGATGGCCTCCTGCTCGAAGATCACGCTGGTGTTGCTCTGCTCCGCGTCGAACACCCGCGGCGCCGCGTCCAGCGGCAGGTCGGCGCCGGGTTCCTTGGTGAACACCACGTCGCCGACGGTCGAGCCGGAGTCGATCAGGCCCAGCAGGTGCTTCGCCGCGCCGGGGTCGTACAGGGCGTCGTAGCCGGTGCGGTCGTTGTCGGTGCCGATCGTGGCCACCGTGCTGTACTCGGAGATCGGGCCGTTGTCCCAGGCCACCACCACCTGGTAGCGCTCCGAGGAGCCGTCGGTGTAGGTGGCGTCGACGAGCATCAGGTCGAGGTCGTCGCGCAGCGCGGTGACCGACGCGGGTTCGGCGGACGCCAGGGTGCGGCTGCGGCCGGCGTACCAGCGCTGCTGGGGGAGCCATTCGGCGAAGGGCAGCGTCATTGCTTCTCCTCGGAGCCGCAGAGCTGGAACCAGTAGAAGCCGTGTCCCGGCAGGGTCAGCAGGTACGGCAGCTGGCCGATGCGCGGGAAGTTCACGTGCCCGGTCAGCTCGACCGGCGTGTACCCGTTCCAGTGCTGCAGGTTCAACTCGATGGGCTGGGGGAAGCGCGAGAGGTTGTTGACGCAGAGCACCACGTCGTCCCCGGCCTCGCGCAGGTACGCCAGCACCGACGGGTTCGAGCCGCCGAGCTCGCGGAACGTGCCGATGGCGAACGCGTCGTGCCGGCGCCGCACGGCCAGCATCGTCCGGGTCCAGTTGAGCAGCGAGGTCGAGCTGTCCCGCTGGGCCTCCACGTTCACCGACTGGTAGCCGTAGATCGGGTCCTGGTTGGCGGGCAGGAAGAGCCGGCCCGGGTGGGCGGTCGAGAAGCCCGCGTTGCGGTCGGGCGTCCACTGCATCGGCGTACGGACGCCGTCGCGGTCGCCGAGCCAGATGTTGTCGCCCATGCCGATCTCGTCGCCGTAGTAGAGGACCGGCGAGCCGGGCAGCGACAGCAGCAGGGCGGTGAACAGCTCGATCTGGTTGCGGTCGTTCTCCAGCAGCGGGGCGAGCCGCCGGCGGATGCCCACGTTGGCCTTCATCCGCGGGTCCTTGGCGTACTCGGAGTACATGTAGTCGCGTTCCTCGTCGGTGACCATCTCGAGGGTGAGCTCGTCGTGGTTACGCAGGAAGATGCCCCACTGCGCCATGTCCGGGATCCCCGGCGTCTGGGCCAGGATCTCGGAGATGGGGAAGCGCGACTCGCGGCGTACGGCCATGAAGATGCGCGGCATGAGCGGGAAGTGGAACGCCATGTGGCACTCGTCGCCGCCGGTCTCCGCGTCGCCGAAGTACTCGACCACGTCCGCCGGCCATTGGTTGGCCTCGGCCAGCAGCACCCGGCCCGGGAACTCGTCGTCGATGACCTTGCGGCAGTGCTTGAGGAACGCGTGCGTCTCGGGCAGGTTCTCGCAGTTGGTGCCCTCGCGCTCGAACAGGTACGGCACCGCGTCCAGCCGGAAGCCGTCGATGCCCAGGTCCAGCCAGAAGCGCAGGACGTCGAGCATCGCCTCCTGCACGGCCGGGTTGTCGTAGTTCAGGTCCGGCTGGTGGCTGAAGAAGCGGTGCCAGTAGAACTGCCTCCGCACCGGGTCGAACGTCCAGTTCGACTCCTCGGTGTCGACGAAGATGATCCGGGCGTCCGGATACTTGTCGGAGGTGTCGCTCCACACGTAGAAGTCGCCGTACGGCCCGTCGGGGTCGCGCCGCGACTCCTGGAACCACGCGTGCGAGTCCGAGGTGTGGTTCATGACCAGGTCGGTGATGACCCGGATGCCGCGCTTGTGCGCCGCGTCGAGCAGCGCCACGAAGTCCTCGACCGTGCCGAAGTCCGGCAGGACCTTGTAGAAGTCGCGGATGTCGTAGCCGCCGTCGCGCAGCGGCGAGTCGTAGAACGGCGGCAGCCAGAGGCAGTCGACGCCGAGCCACTGGAGGTAGTCCAGCCGCTCGATCAGGCCGCGCAGGTCGCCGGAGCCGTCCG
The DNA here is from genome assembly GCF_003002065.1 of Pseudosporangium ferrugineum. Taxonomy (GTDB): domain Bacteria; phylum Actinomycetota; class Actinomycetes; order Mycobacteriales; family Micromonosporaceae; genus Actinoplanes; species Actinoplanes ferrugineus_A. The sequence continues at coordinate 9,198 of NZ_PVZG01000043.1, read as the reverse complement.
CGCTCGAGTCGTAGAACGCGCGCACCAGCACCTCGTAGAACACGGCCCGCTTGAACCACGTGCGGTCCGCCGGCAGTGCGCGGGCATGCCCGAAGTCGTCGGCGTTCGGGTGCTCGACCACGCCGTCCTCGACGTGGCTGCCCTCCGCGGGATCGTGCTCGACGCTTCCGTCGAGTTCGTTCGTCAGGTCCATCAGACGTTCACCTACCCCACCCCGCAGAAAATGGATCGCTTGCGCCGTCAGCGGCGCGGGCGGACCACGAACACGTGGGCCGGTTCGACGTACGGGTCGATCCGGACCGCGTTGTGCTGGCCCCACTCGTACGACGCCCCGGTGATCTGATCGACCACCTCGAAGCGTTCGTGCCAGTCCAGCCCGAGGGCCGGCATGTTGATGGTCGTGTTGCCCCATTGCACGTTCGCCGAGTCGAACGAGCAGATGACCAGGACGGTGTTGCCCGTTTCCGGATCACGCTTGGACCAGCACAGCAGCTCGGCGTTGTCGATGTCGTGGAACTCGATGTTCCGCAGCCAGTGCAGCGCCGGATTCTCCCGCCGGATGGCGTTCAGGCGGGTGATGTACGGCGCCAGCGACCGCCCGGCCCGCTCGGCGCCGGCCCAGTCCCGCGGCTTCAGCTCGAACTTCTCGTTGTCGATGTACTCCTCGGCGCCCGGCCGCGCGACGTGCTCGAAGAGCTCCAGCCCCGCGTACATGCCCCAGGACGGCGAGAGCATGCTGGCCAGCACCGTACGGATCTTGAACATCGGCGGGCCGCCGTGCTGCAGCGACTCGTGCAGGATGTCCGGGGTGTTGGGCCAGAAGTTCGGCCGCATCCAGTCGATCGAGGCCTTGAGCTGGCCGATGTACTCGCGCATCTCCCAGGCCGTGGTGCGCCAGGTGAAGTACGTGTACGACTGGGTGAAGCCGATCCGGCCGAGCCCGTTCATCATGGCCGGGCGGGTGAACGCCTCGGCGAGGAACAGCACGTCCGGGTCGACGGCCTTGACCTTGGCGATGCACCACTGCCAGAAGTTCAGCGCCTTGGTGTGCGGGTTGTCGACGCGGAACACCTTGACGCCCTGCCCGACCCAGTACAGGACGACGCGCAGCACCTCCTCGCGCAGGCCCTTCGGGTCGTTGTCCCAGTTCAGCGGGTAGATGTCCTGGTACTTCTTGGGCGGGTTCTCGGCGTACGCGATGGTGCCGTCGGCGCGGGTGGTGAACCACTCCGGGTGGTCGCGGACCCACGGGTGGTCCGGCGCGCACTGCAGGGCGAGGTCCATCGCGATCTCGAGGCCGTGCTCGTTCGCCGTACGGATGAAGGCCCGGAAGTCCTCGATCGTCCCCAGCTGGGGGTGGATGGCGTCGTGCCCGCCCTCGTCGGAGCCGATCGCCCAGGGCGAGCCGACGTCCTCGGGCCGGGCCACCAGGGTGTTGTTGCGGCCCTTGCGGTTGATCTTGCCGATGGGGTGGATCGGCGGCAGGTAGAGCACGTCGAAGCCCATGGCGGCGACGGCCGGGATGCGCTCGGCGGCGGTGGCGAACGTGCCGTGCCGGACCGGCGTCGCGTCCGGGCCGATCTCGGCGCCCTCGGAGCGGGGGAAGAACTCGTACCAGGAGGAGAACAGCGCGCGCTTGCGGTCCACCCAGACGGCGTACGAGCGGGTGGTGGTCACGAGCTGGCGCACCGGGTTGTGCCAGAGAAGCTCCTCGAGCTCGAGGGCGGGGGAGACCCGGGCGAACAGCGACCGGTTGTCGTCGCGCAGCGCGGCGGCGGCGTCGCGGACCCGCTCCTCGTCCGCGTGCGGGACGATCTTGGTGGCCAGGTCCAGCACCTCGGCGCCCTCGGCGAGGTCGTTGGCGAGGTCCTCCAGCCCCTGACCGGCGCCGATCTTCTTGGTGACGGCGTCGCGCCAGGTCCGGTACGGGTCGTCGAACGCCTCCACGGTGAACGTCCACCGGCCCACCCGGTCCGGCTTGATCACGCCGTGCCACTGGTCCAGGCCGGGCTCGCCGGGCATCAGGCGGGTGAACGGCTGGGCCTCGCCGTCCGGGCCGGTCCATACCACGTTCACGCCGAGGGCGTGGTGGCCTTCCCGATAGGACACCGCGGAGACCGGCACGAGCTCGCCGACCACCGCCTTCGCGGGGTAGCGGCCGCAGGAAACGGACGGGGTGACGTCTTCGATGGGAAAGCGGCCGGTCATGATCTCCACCGTAGTCAGAAGGCGCGGGAGGGGGCTCGGAGACGGGCGAAATGCAGCCGCCGTTCGCCCATGTTTCTCCGCAATGGAGGAACCGCAAACGGCCTTGCCCCCGGTGCCCCACAACCTACCGGAGCGGGCTCAGGTGTACCCGTCGAGGCGCGCCTTTGCCCCACCCAGAAACTCGGTCAATTCGGCGCCGTGCCACACCCGGGCCGGCCGGGGGTCGCGGCCGGCCGCCGCGGCCAGCACCGAAACGGGCAGATCGCCGGAAACCGCAGCGGCGGCGAGCACCACGTTGCCCGCCTTGCGCCCCCGCAGTAGGGCCGGCGGTGCGATCAGCGCCACGTCGCCGAAGGCGGCCCGCAGCGTCGCCGCCTGGATCCGCGAGTAGGACAGCGGCGGCAAGTCGGTCAGGTTCATCGCCAGCACGCCGCCGGGCCGCAGCACCCGCGCGACCTCGGCCGCGAAGCCCACCCCGGCGACGCTGGCCGGCATGGCCGCGCCCTGGAACACGTCCGCCACGACGGCGTCGTAACTGTCCGTGCCGGCCGCCGCCACGAACTCCCGCGCGTCGCCCACCTCTACCGTGATCGATTCCGGCCACGGCAGCGTCTTCGCCACGACCGCCAACAGCAACGGATCGTGTTCCACGACCGTCTGGACCGAGCCCGGGCGCGTCGCGGAGATCCAGCGGGGCAGCGTCAGCCCGCCGCCCCCCAGATGCAGAACCGTCATCGGTACGGCCGCAGAGGCGGCCGACCGCAACACCGTGGCGACGCGGCGCACGTACCCGAAGGCGAGATGCGTGGGATCGGCCAGGTCGACGTACGACTGCGGCACCCCGTCCACGCACACGGTCCAGCCCTGCCTCCGGGCGGGGTCCGGCTCCAGCGTGGCCGTGCCCCAGGCCACCCGCGCGAAGATCGTTGCCCGTTGGTTGCCGTCCGTTGCCATCGGGGCGAGGCTACTCACACCGCGCGCGGCCGCGCCGAGAGGTACCGGTGACGCACCCCGTACCGGGGGCGCACCGAGCCCTGGGGGAACACATGGCGGGTCCGTCGACCGCATTGTCGCCGGTGATCGCGGCCAGCACGCACTGGCTCGTGCGGGCGTACCCGTGGACCGGGGCGCACGACGCCGCGGCCACCCTCCACGAGCTGCAGGCCCGCCAGGCCGTGACCGTCGCCGCGTGGCTGCGCTACCCGACCCCGGTCGACGCCGAGCTCGTCGCGATGGCCGGCCCGGGCGGCTCGGCAGTGCTGGACTGGCGCACCGGCAGCGAGCCCGGCGAGGACCACGAGCAGGACGAGGGCTGGCGCACCTGGGTCGACGAGGTCGTGGTCAGCTGGGCGGCCTGCCTGCTCGCGGATCCGCTGCTGGCGGCCCGGGCGGTCGACGCGGTGGCCGCGGCCGTACCCCCGGCCCGTGACCCGGCCGACGGCCGGCCCCGCCCCCGCCGCCGCGCGGGCGACCTGCCCACCGAATTCCGCCGGCTCACCGCCCCCGACGAGCGCGAGGCCGCCGCCGCGCTGCTGCTGCGCCACCCGGACCTCCTGGAACCGGTCGCCGAGCTGCACCGCGACGACCTGCTCTACCTCGTCCCCGGCGTCGCCACCGGTTAGGCCAGGCGGGCCGGGAAACCGCCGGTGGCGATCGGTCCCCAGGACTCGATCGTCACCCGGATGAGCGATTTGCCCTGGTCCCGCATGGCCTGGCGGTACTCGTCCCAGTCCGGGTGCTCGCCGGAGATCACCCGGAAGTACTCGACCAGCGGCTCCAGCGCCTCGGGCAGGTCGAGCACCTCGGCCACCCCGTCGACCTGGACCCACGCGCCGCCGAAGTCGTCGGAGAGCACGCAGACGCTGACCCGCGGGTCCCGGCGGATGTTCGTGGCCTTGGCCCGCTCCGGGTACGTGGAGATGACGATGCGGCCCTCGGCGTCGACGCCGCAGGTGTTGGGCGACGACTGCGGGCGCCCGTCCCGGCGGGTCGTCATCAGGATCGCGTGGTGCCGCGGCCGGAGGAACTCCAGCAGCTCCTCGCGGCCGACGCGGGTGTTGGTGGCGATGGTGCGGGCCACGGTTCCCCCTCAGTTCCCGGACCGGCCGGCGGCGGCGCCCACGACGCCGGGCCGGTCGGCCTCCACCTGGACGGCGCCCGGGTGCCCGTCCGCCTGCTCGGCGGTCACGGCGGCGCCGATGATGCCGGCGTTGTTCAGCAGGGTCGCCGGCACGATCGGGGTACGGATCTCGAGCAGCGGCAGCCACTTGTCCGCCTTCTTGCTGACGCCGCCGCCCACGATGAACAGCCGCGGGGACAGCAGCATCTCGACGTGCCGCAGGTAGTCCTGCACCCGGCCGGCCCACTTCTCCCAGCTCAGGTCCTCCTGCTCGCGGGCGCGGTCGGAGGCGCGCAGCTCGGCGTCCTTGCCGTCGAGCTCCAGGTGGCCGAGCTCGGTGTTCGGGATGAGCGTGCCGTCGAGGAAGAGGGCGCTGCCGATGCCCGTACCGAAGGTCAGCATCATCACCAGCCCGCGCTCGTCGCGGCCGGCGCCGAAGGCGACCTCGGCCACGCCGGCGGCGTCGGCGTCGTTGAGCACGGACACCGGCCGGCCGAGCCGCTCGCTGAACAGCCGGGCGGCCGGCGCCTCGAGCCAGGACCTGTCGACGTTCGCCGCCGTGCGCGTGACCCCGTCGACGACCACGCCGGGGAACGTGACGCCGACCCGCTCGTAGTCGCCGAACTGGCCGGCCACCTCCGCGACGGCCTCGACGACGCTGGTCACGTCGGAGGGCTGCGGCGTCGGTACGCGGTACCGCTCGGCGGTCAGCTCCCCACGCACCGTGTCGACCGGCGCCCCCTTCACTCCGGAACCACCGATGTCGATGCCGAGGATCGTCATAGCCCGTTCTCCGTCCCGCGCGCGTTTGGCGAGTGTGTACCCACGCACACCCAGGGTCGAATCGTGCCATCCGCCGCCGGCGTCGCTTGCGCCCACCTCCGTGACGGGTACATACTCGAGTTACAACCTCTAACAATGCGGAGCGGTGCTATGACTGAAACCCTGACCGAGATCGTCCTGCCCGGCGTGGTCGAGCCCGAGGGCCTCGAGGTGCGCCGCCGGCCCGTGCCGGAGCCCGGGCCCGGCCGGGCGCTCGTCCGCGTCGAGGCCGCCGGCGTCTCCTTCGCCGAGCAGCAGATGCGCCGAGGCCGCTACTACGACCAGCCGCCGTTCCCCTTCGTCCCCGGATACGACCTCGTCGGCACGGTCGCCGCGGTCGGGGCGGGCGTCGACCCGGCGCTGACGGGACGCCGGGTCGCGGCGCTCACCAAGGTGGGCGGATGGACCAACCACGCCGTGCTGGACGCCGCCGACCTGGTGCCGGTGCCGGAGGGCGTACGGGCGGCCGACGCCGAGACCGTGGTCGTCAACGGCATCACCGCCCGGCAGATGCTGCACCGCCACGCCCGGGTGCGGCCCGGCGCGACCGTGCTCGTGCACGGCGCCGCCGGTGGTGTCGGCGGCACGCTGGTGCAGCTGGCCCGGCTCGGGGGCGCCCGGGTGATCGGCACCGCCTCGCCCCGCCACCACGACGCGCTGCGCGCCGCCGGCGTCACCCCGGTCGACTACCGCGGCGACGTGGCGGCCCAGGTGCGGGCGATCGCCCCGGGAAGCGTCGACGCCGTCTTCGACCACGTGGGCGGGCCGGGCATCGTCACCTCGTGGCGGCTGCTGCGCCGCGGCGGGGCACTGGTGTCGTACGGCACCGCGTCGACCCGCGACGACACCGGCGACCCCCGGCTGCCCGTGCTCAAGCTGATCGCCCGCCTGCACCTGTGGAACCTGCTGCCCAACGGCCGGCGCGCCTCCTTCTACAACATCTGGGGTGGGAAGGCGTTGCACCGGCGGCGGTTCCGGGCGCGGCTGCGTACGGACCTCGGCGCCGTCCTCGAGGCGCTGGCCGCCGGCCGGGTGACCGCCCGGATCGCCGCCGAGCTGCCGCTGACCCGCGCCGCCGAGGCGCTGCGGCTCGCCGAGTCCGGCACGGTCGCCGGCAAGGTCGTCCTCACGCCCTGACCGGTTGCGGTCGCGTTTCTCTTCAGGTCCGGCGGGCCCGGCCGATGGGCCCGGGGCGAGCATCGGTGCCGCAGCCGGAGCCCGGCGCCCGCGCACGACGAGGAGCGAGATGGCCGTAGCCGAGCGGGTGCGCAGACCGCGCCCCGCCATGCGGGTGGGCCTGCTCACCGCGGCGATGACGGCCGCCTCGATCGTGGTCGCGGCCTCCTTCGCCGGCGACGGCCGCACCGTGCCCCCGCTGCCCGGTGGCGCGTGGTGGCTGCTGCCGCTGTCCGCGCTGTTCTTCCTCACCGAGGGCTTCACCGTGCACGTCCGCGTCCGCCGCGGCGCCCACGGGATCAACGTCTCCGAGTTCCCGATGGTCTTCGGGCTGCTCGCCTTCGACCCGATCACGGTCATCGCGCTCCGCGCGGTCGCCGGCGGCGCCGGGATCCAGGTGCTGCGCGGCCAGCGGGGTGCCAAGCTCGCCTTCAACGTCGCCCTGCTCGCCGTGCAGGCCGCGGTGGGCGTGGCCGTCTTCCGGCTCGTCGCCCCGGACACGCTCGGCGCGGGCGGCCCGCAGCTGAGCCCGCGCGACTGGGCCGCCGCGTACGCCGCCATGCTCGCCGCCGACATCGCCGCGGCCGTGCTGCTCACCGCGGTCATCGCCGTGCACGACGACCCGGGGGAGTGGCGGCGCCTCCCGGCCGCCCTGCGCAGCACGTGGATGGTCGTGGTCACCACCACCGTGGCGCTGGTCAGCTTCCAGGCCGGCGTGCAGGCCCGGTGGGCGCTGGCGCTGGTCGTCATCGTCGCGGCGGTGCTGCTGCTGGCGTACCGGGCGTACGCCGCGCTGAACAACGGCAGCTCCGAGGTCGAGCAGCTGTACGGCTTCACCCGCGCCCTCGACGGGCCCCGCGACATCGACGACCTGGTGGCGGTGGTCCTCGACCGGTCCCGGGACATGCTGCGGGCGGGGGTGGCCGAGCTCGTCGTGCCCGCCGGTGCCGCCGGCGGCGCGCTGCGGCACACCCGGCTCGCCGGGCAGTCCGGCGTCACCGTCGAGCTGGCCGCCGCGGACCGGGACGCCTGGCTGCTCCCGGCCCTCGACGGCACCCCGGTGCTGCGCCCGGCGGAGGACGGCCGCGAGGACGCGATGGCGGTGCCGGTCGAGTTCGGCGACCGGCCCGCGGCGCTCGTCGTCTCCGGCAGCCTGGCCGACGCCGGCCGCTCCGGCGCCGCGCGGCTGCGGCTCTTCGAGGCGCTCGCCAACCACGCCGGCGCCGCGCTGGGCCGGGCCGTGCTCGTCGACCGGCTGCGCCGCGAGGCCGCCGAGAAGCAGCATCTGGCGTCGCACGACACGCTCTCCGGGCTGCCGAACCGGCGGCACTTCCACGAGCTTCTCGATGCGGCGCTGGCGGGAGCGCGTACCGGAAAGGGCGGGGTGGCGGTCCTGCTCCTCGACCTGGACCGGTTCAAGGAGATCAACGACGCGCTCGGCCACGAGACCGGGGACGCGCTGCTGCGCGATGTCGGCGAGCGGCTGCGCGCGCACGTCGGCGAGCGCGGCCGGGTGGCCCGGTTCGGCGGCGACGAGTTCGCGGTGCTGCTGCCCACCGACGGCACGCCCGCCGACGCCCTGGCCGCCGCCGACGCGCTCGCCGCCGTGGTCGAGCAGGCCGGCCCGATGGCGCTCGCCGCCCGGGTCAGCGTCGGCGTGGCCACCGCGCCGGAGCACGGCTGCGACGCCAACACCCTGGTCCGGCACGCCGACATCGCCATGTACGCGGCCAAGGAGGCCGGCCGCCCCCGCCTGTACGACTCCGGCCTCGACGTGAACAGCCCGGAACGGCTCGCGCTGACCGCCGAGCTCCGGATCGCCGTCGAGCGGCGTGAGCTGACGGTCGCGTACCAGCCCAAGGCCGACCCCCGCACCGGCGCCGTGGTCGGGGTGGAGGCCCTCGCCCGCTGGCAGCACCCGGTACGCGGCGCGGTGCCGCCCGACGAGTTCATCCCGCTGGCCGAGCACACCGGCCTGATCCGCCCGCTGACCCTGCACATCCTGGAGACGGCCCTGCGCCGCCGGGCGACGTGGGCCCGCGACGGTCACGACCTCGGCGTGGCGGTGAACCTGTCCCCGAACAGCCTGCGCGACGCCGACCTGCCGGAGGTCGTCGCGCGGCTCCTCGCCGAGACCGGCAACCCGGCGGAGGCGCTCACCCTGGAGATCACCGAGAGCACGATCCTGGCGGATCCGCACGGCAGCCGCGAGACCCTCGACCGGCTCGGCGCGCTGGGGGTCAAGCTCTCGATCGACGACTTCGGTACGGGCTACTCCTCGCTCGGCCGGCTCCGCGAGCTGCCCCTGCACGAGGTGAAGATCGACAGGAGTTTCGTCCAGGGCATCGCCGCGGACCACCGGGACCGGGCGGTGGTGCGCTCGGCGGTGCAGCTGGGGCACGCCCTCGACCTGCGGGTGGTGGCCGAGGGGGTGGAGGACGCGGACACGTACGCGTACCTGGCCCGCGAGGGCTGCGACGTGGTCCAGGGCTACTTCCTGGCCCGCCCGCTGCCGCCGGACGATTTCTCCGCCTGGCTCGCCGCCCGCCCGACCCCCTAGTTGGGGGATGCCACTCATACTTTCGGCTGTTCAACGCCGGAACCAGCGGCTAGCGTGGACGCAATGAACGGTCGCCGCGTGCGGGCACGGCTCTCTGCCCGCTGATGGAGGACCACCGAAGATGAGCACCGCGACCCCGCCCGCCACCGCACCGGACTCCGCCGCCGGCCTCCTCGCGGCCATGGCCGCCACCCCCGCCACGGACCGCCGCCGCGCCGTGCTGCGGGACCGGGCGATCGAGGCCTGGCTCCCCCTCGCCCGCCACCTCGCCCACCGCTACTCCGGCCGCGGCGAACCCACCGACGACCTCATC
>NZ_PVZG01000042.1 GCF_003002065.1 Pseudosporangium ferrugineum | reverse complement strand
GCAGCGATCTGGCACAACAACAAGACCGGCGCACCCGTCACCCGGTCACTGATCGCCTACGACCACTGACCGGGATATCGGAACTACTCGTCTAGCGCGCTGCGGGTCCGCGCCGCCGCCGCGTGGGGCCGGCTGGCCGCCGCGGCCGGCGACAACGGGGCCGGACTCGACGGGCTGTCGTTCGCGGTGGAGCAGCTCGCCGCCACTGCGACGCTCGACCTGGACCGCAACAGCCAGGAGTCGCTGCTGGGCCAGTTCGCCGGGATCGCGTCGGACGCGGCCGTCTGCGCCGCGGAATCCGGCCGGACCGCGGACGCGGCGGCACTGTTGGAGACCGGCCGGGCGATGTTGCTGGCCACTCTGCTCGACGCCCGTACCGACCTCACCGACCTGACCAGACGGTATCCGGAGCTGGCCGCCCGGTACATCGACCTGCGCCAGGCGCTCGAGATGCCGGAGGTGCCGCACTCGGCCGCGCAGGGCGGCCCGGTGAGCGCGGCGCGGCGGGTCACTTTGCGCCGGGCCCAGTACGACGATCTGAGACGCACCATCGAGGACATTCGCGGACGGCCAGGCTTCGAAAGCTTCCTCGCCGTGCCGGGTTCCGACGCGCTGACCGGCATGGCCGGTACGGGTCCGGTGGTGCTCGTCGCGGCCGGCTCGCTCGGCGGCTGGGCGTTCATCGTGACCGGCGACGAGGTCCGCCCGGTCGAGCTCGAGGGCCTCGACGCCTTTCACGCCGAGCAGTGGGCCCGCGACTTCTACCGGGTCTTGGGCGGTGCTCGACGCTCCGCCACCGATCCGGGCCACGCCACCGCCCGTACGCTGCTCGGCCGCCTGTGGGACGTGATCGCCGAGCCGGTGCTCGAGCATCTGCCCCCGACCGATCCGAAGCACGGGACGCCCCGGGTCTGGTGGTCGGCCGCCGGTGCGCTGGGCCTGCTCCCGCTGCACGCCGCCGGCCATCACGACCAGCCGGGCCGATCGGTGCTCGACCGGGTCGTGTCGTCGTACACGCCGACCCTGCGGGCGTTGGCCCACGCCCGGCGGGCGTCCCCGCCCGTGGACGAGTCGTCGCTCCTGGTCGTCCCGGTGCCGCGGATGCCGGGCCGGCCGCCGCTGCCGGGCGCCCGCTCCGAGACCGCACAGCTGGAGCGGCTGTTCGGTGATGCCGTGACGGTGCTGCGCGGGGAACGTGCCGGGCGCGACGACGTGCTGGCTGCGTTGCCGCGGCACCGTCGCGTCCACTTCGCCTGCCACGCGGCGGTCGCCGACCCGCGGCATCCGTCCGAGGGCACCCTGGAACTCATCGACCGGCACGTCCGCCCGCTGACCGTCGGTGACATCACCGGCCTGCGGCTGACCGGTGATCTCGCATACCTGTCCGCTTGCACGACGGCCAACGCCGGCAGCGCGCTCGCCGACGAGTCGATCCATCTGGCGTCCGCGTTCCAGCTGGCCGGCTACCGGCACGTGATCGGCACGCTGTGGCCGGTGCCGGACGGTCTCGCCCGGCGGGTCAGCGACCATGTCTACCGGAGTGTGCGGGCCGACTCGGCCGACGCGGTGCCGCGCGCCCTGCACGACGCGGTCCACGCACTGCGCAAGCGCTACCCGGACCGGCCGGCGCTGTGGGCCGCGTACGTGCATTCCGGAGCATGATCCGTGGCCGCCCGAACCGGCGCCGGGCAGGGTCACCGGCAACGGATGATCTCGAGATCGCTGGAGGTCACGCCCGGAACGGGGCGATCGGTGGGCATCGGCCCAGCAGCGCGCGCGTATAGGCGGCGGCCACCGCCGACGCGTACTTGCGCCAGTTGGTGGCCATCCGCCTGTCGCCGTAGTCGCTGACGCCGCGCACGATCATCCACCCGCGGGACGAGGCGAACGACGACCAGGCGACGCCGGCGCCCTCCATCTCGATCGCCCGCAGCATGTATTTCGCGGCGAGGCGGTCCCGGGTCTCGGCGTTGCGCAGCGATCGGTTCGCTGAGCCGATCCTGCCGTGGTGGACCGTGGGGCGGCCGGGCCGGCGCCCCGACAGCTCCGGGGCCGGATGCGGGCGTGGCTCGGCGTCGGGCTCGTCGGAGGTGTACAGGACGTCGGTGGCCTCGTCGGGGCGTGCATAAGCGGGAAGTAGGGCGATGAGCCGGTCCAGCTCGTCCTCCCATGGCCGGTGGTTGTACAGGAGTTCGTTGGCCGCGAGCATGCCCGCCTGACTGACGAGCTGATACGACGGCCGGGGTGGTGCCATCCGCGGTGAGTCGCCGTCGGGGCGGTCGACGATGTGGTCGTAGTCGGCGATGCCCCAGGTCGCGACCACGATGTCGCCGAGGCGGACATGCTCGGCGGGACGGCCCGGCGACGGCACACCGGCGGCGATTCCGACCATCAGCACCCGGCTGACGTCGGGGAAGCTCCGTACGAGGTGGGCGACCTGCGCCGCGGCGTCGTTGTTGGCGGTCGCGCCGAGCTTCGTCAGGACCACCCGGTGCGGCCGGTCGGCGTCGGTGCTGGGAACGGTGCCGACGAAATAAGGGGCGTAGTCGCTGTCGACCTGCTTCTCTTCCGCCTCGTCGAGCATGACCGCCATCGCCGCGTACTCCTCGGGCATCGCGGTGATGATGCCGACCGTGGGCGTAGTGACGGCTTCGGCGTGCGGGCCGCGGTGCCGCGCCCGCTCCCGGGCGTTGCCGAGATAGTGCAGCTGGTCGGCGAGGGTTTCGTCGAACCAGTCGGCGGTACCGAGGTCGTCCGCGAACACCCCGGCCGGGGCGTCGGCATCGACACCGATCGTACGGAGCACCCGAGCCATGTTGGACCGGGCGATGCCGACGGTGAGCCGGAGATCGTCCAGGAGGGACGTCAGGATGACCAGCTCACCTTCGGCGCCGGTGGTCGTGGCCCGGCGCAGGGCGGCGTCCTCGGCCTGCCGCACCCGCAGTTCGTAGCGGACCTTGGCCGCGTCCAGCAGGTACCGGGCCAGCGGGGGCATGGCCGGGCTGCGGTCCGACCAGACGAGCGCGCTGAGCGCGGCCTCCTGCTCGTCCGGCGCGACGGCGAGCAGGGAACGCTGCAGCCGGTCGTGGGCGTCGTAGGGCGGAAGTTCCCAGAGGGTGCCGGCGGTGGCGAGTGCCGTGCCGCCGGACTCCCACAGCTCACCGGTGAGGAGACCGCCCACGCCGTCGGGCGGGGCGAAACCGAGGCGCAGCCGGGCCACGCCCAACAGCTCGCCGGTGTCGTCCTGGGCGATCCGCTCCCACTGCCGCTCCCATTCGTCCCACCCGGTCGCGTTGTCCGGCATGGCCCGCCAGCCGATCGAGAGGACGAGGGCGTCGTGTTCCCGCCGCAGCACCATCTGGGCGGCCTGGTCGGGGCGTTGCCGGCCGGCCAGCAGCGGGCCGGCCGGCAGCCGCAGGCCGTCGGCCGGTAGCTCGGGCTCGCCGAGCGCGCCGGTGGCGGCCAGCGCCTGTGCCGCCCGGTTCCACAGGCGACGGATCTGCTGGTAGGCGGGCTCGGCCCAGGGGCCGTCCATCGGCGCGAACGCGTGCACCACCAGCTCCTGCCGGACGCCGGTCGCGTCGGCCGACAGGTTCCCGCGTGTGGGGTAGGGGGCCGGGGCGGCCGGACGTTCACCGGTGAGGGTGTGGATGAGCGAGTTGGCGCGCAGCCGGACCGAGGCCGGAGCCGGATAGTCGAGCTCGATCGGCACGATCCGGTACGGGCTGAGCGCCTCCAGCTCCGCGGTCTGGGCGGCCAGGGCCTCGTCGCCACCGTCGCGGACGGCCGCGTCCAGGTTCTCCAGCACGGGGGCCACGGCCTGCCACTCGTCGGCGTTCAGCCGCCAGCCGAGCAGGTCGGTCAGCGCTTCGAGCGCCTGCTGCTTCACTCCGCTGTCCGGGGTGGCGGGATCCATGGAATCGCACTGTAGCTGCCGCCGGGCCACGGGTAGCCTTGACGACCACGTCCGGGGGAGTCATCGGCGGCGAAGGATGGGACGCGATGACCGACTTCGACACTGTCCCGCCCGAACGGGCCGGCGACTTGGGTGACGCGCTCTACCGGCTGTTCGACCAGACCGGAGATCCACGTCCACTGCTGGCCGCCCAGGAGGCGTACCGCGCGGCGCTGGCCCACGGCGACCACAAGCGGGCGCCGGTATGGCGTACCAACCTCGGCCTCTGTCTCGTCCGGGAGAGCGAGCGCGTCGGCCGGCCGGCTGCCCTGGACGAGGCGTTGCCGCTTCTGCGGTCGGCCGCGGCCTCCCGGCCCGGCCGCCTTGCCGTGCACGCCAACCTCGGGCTCGGACTGTGGCGCCAGCTGGAGCGCACCGGAGACCTCACCCTGCTGCCGGAGGCGCTCATTGCCCTGAACACGGCCGGCGCCGCCGCCCGGCGCCGCCCCTCGGCCGGTGCGCGGGTCCTGAGCAACACCAGCAGTGTTCTGATGGCGGCCTGGGAACTCACCGGCGACCGGGAGCACCTCGACGCGGCCGTCGAGGCAGCCCGGGCCGCCTGCGCTCTCGTGCCGGCCGGCGACGACGCCGTGCCCGGCTGCGCCTCGGCGCTCGTCCGCGCGCTCCTCGACCGCGCCACCGTCGCCGGCGACCGGACCTCGGTGGCCGAGCCGGCCCGGCGGCTGCGCCGTAGCCTGCGCGCGGTGCCACCCGGCCACCCGGACCGCCCGATCTACCTCAACCAGCTCGCCATCGCCGGTCGCGCCACCTTCACCGGTACGGGTGACCTCGACGCACTCGATCAGGCGATCCGCGACTGGGCCGAGGCGATCCGGCTGCTCCCGGCCGAACACCCCGACCGGGCCGCGTACCGGGCGAACCGTGCCGGCGCACTCCGGGTCCGGTTCGAGACCGTGGCCGACACCGGCGCCCTCGACGAGGCGGTGCGGGAGCTCGAGGAGGTGGCCGCCGCCACCGCGATGGACGATCCGGAGCGGGCGGCCCGGCTGGCCGGGCTGGCCAACGCGTTGCACCGCAAGGGCGTCGCCGTCGGGGCGTCCGAGCTGTTGGCGCGCGCCGCTGACCTGCTCCGGGCGGCCGCCGAGCTGGTTGCGCCGGACCGGCCGGAGCATCGGGAGCATCGGGTGAACCTGGGCGCGGTGCTGCTGTCGGCCGCCGGCCTCGGCCCCGGCGCCCCGCCACCGGACGAGGCCATCGCCGTCCTCACCGAGACGACGACCGGCATCGGGCCGGACGATCCGGTCCTGGCGAACACGCTGCTCAACCTCGGTCAGGCGCGGGAACTGCGAGGTGGCCGCGACGATCTGGCGGAGGCCGCCGAGGCGTACGCGACGCTGCTCGGCACCGAGGTGGCGCCGGCGCTGTCACGCGCGATGGCCGCGCAGAGCCTCGGCCAACTGCACGCGGGTCAGGCCCGGTGGCGGGCCGCGCGGGAGGCCCTGGGCCGGGCGGTGGAGCTGCTCGACCTCGTCGCCTGGGCCGGGCTCGGGCGCGACGACCAGGAACGTCTGCTGACGCAGTTCCCGGCGCTGGCCACGACCGCGGCCGCGTGCGCGATCGAGCTGGACGACCCGGACGGCGCGGTCGAGATTCTGGAGCAGGGCCGCGGCGTGCTGTACGCCCAGGCGCTGACCAGATCGGCCGGCACCGACGAGGTTCGCGCCAATGCGGCCGACCTCGCGGACCGGCTCGGCGCGGCCCACGACCTCGTCGAGGCCTCGCACCGTTCCGGGCAATCCGTGGTCTGGGACCGGCATCGCGCGGTCCAGGAACGCGACGCCGTCCTCGCCGAGATCCACCGCACCCCGGGCCTCGAGCACTTCCTCCGTCCACCCCGCATCGGCGACCTGCGGGCCGGGCTCGCCCGGGGCACGGTCGTGGTCGTCAACGTGGCCGCCCACCGGTGCGACGCGTTGCTGGTGACCGCGACCGCGACCCACCACGTCCCGCTGCCCGCCCTCACCAACGATGACATCCGGCGGTACGCGGCCACGGCGCTCCGCCCCACCGATGCCGGCCTGACCGAGCTGCTGGCCTGGCTGTGGGACACGGTCACCGGACCCGTCCTCGATCGACTCGACCAGGTCGGCGCCCCGGACCGGGTCTGGTGGATGCCGACCGGCGCGCTGTCCTTCCTGCCGATCCATGCCGCCGGCCACCACGGTCCCGGCGACGGGACGACGCGTTCGGTCCCGCACCGCGTCGTGAGCTCGTACCTCCCGACCATCCGCAGCCTGACCGCGCCCGGCAAGCCCCCGGCGCCGACGGCGGCCACCGTGATCGCCCCGGCCGACGCCCGCCGGTCGCACCTGCCGGCCACCTTGCGCGAGGCGCATGACGTACACCGATACCTCGGTCCGGCCGCCGACCTGGTGACCGGAGCGGACGCGAGCGCGGCCCGGGTCGGTGACCTGCTGGCCGACACCGGCTGGGCGCACTTTGCCGGCCATGCGACGGCCGACCCGGCCCGGCCGTCCGAGAGCTACCTCGCGCTGCACGACGGTCCGCTGCGGATTCGCGATCTCCTCCGGGCCCAGGCGGGCATCCGCAGGACGCGTACGCCGGCCTATCTCTCCGCCTGCTCGACGGTCCAGGGTGGCCTGCGTCTGCCGGACGAGAACATCCACATCGCGGCCGCGCTGCGGCTGGCCGGATTCGCCGACGTCGTCGCCACCTCCTGGCCTGTGCCGGACGCCGTCGCGGTTCGCGCGGCGCGGCTCATCTATGCCGGGCTGCCTGGCGGGCGGCCCGCTCAGGCGGTGAACGCGGCCACCCGGGCCCTCCGGGAGCGCTATCCGCGGCGGCCCTCGTGCTGGGCGGCGTACGTGCACGTCGGCGCGGACTACGAGGTCACGTTTCCCACCGCGTGATCGCCTCCCGCATGGCCACGACGTCTTCCGCGTCCGCGCCCCAGGTCCGCTCGAACTCGGGGAGCAGGGCGGAGAACTGCGCGTGTGCGGCGGCCGCGTCCCCGGCCATGCCGGTCCAGTGCGCGAGCTCGCCACGGTCGAACAGGACATCGCGGTCGTCGGGGCCGGCCTGACGGGTCCGCAAGGGCACCAGTTCCGAGTACGCGTCGCGGGCGGCCACCGCGTCGCCGGCCCGCGCTGCCCAGTACGCCCGGTTGGCGAAGGCGACGAGGGCATCCGGATCGATCGGGTCGGCCACCGGCCGGTAGGTTGCCGTGACCTCGGTGAGCAGCGCGTGGGCGCCGGCCGGGTCGCCGTCGTGGCCGGTCCACCCGGCGAGGAAGGTGAGGGCGAGCAGCGTACGGCGATGGGCGGGGCCGAGCACCCGCCGCGCGACAGCCACCACGGCCGTCCCCACCGCGCGCGCCTCCCCGAACCGTTCGTCCTCGGCCAGAGCATCGCCCACGTGCAGACACGTGTTGGCGATCCGGTCCACCTCGGCGGTGTCCTCGTCGTCGACGCGATCCTCGACCACGAGCCCGAGGAAGTGGGCGGCGACCGCGGCCACCACACGCGGCGGCGCGGCGACGATGAGGTCTCCCAGCTGCGCGACGTGGGCCGGCCGCTGACCCGAGTCCCGCCCATCCCGGTCGGCGAACTCGCGAACCGCGGGATCCATCGTCAGCGTGCCGGCCGTCGCCATCTCGACCAGGGCCAGCCCGGCCAGGCCGTCGAGGAGCGCCGCCAGATGCGGTCCGGTCAGACGGGGAAACAGCTCCGAGTCCGCCAGCAGCTCCAGATCCAGCAATTCCGGGTACGGCACCGGCGCGCCCGGCAGGACGGCGAGCAGGCGCAGCAGCGTACGGGCCTGCCCCAGTCCCTCGTCGTCCAGCCGCTCCAGGGCCAGCTCGATCGCGGTGTCCAACTGTGGAGCCGGCGGCAGCAGCAACACGGTCCGATAGCCGGTGAAGGTGCCGCGCACCCGGGCGAGATAGGCGGCGGCCAGGCGGGCGCCCAGCGGTTCATCGCCGAGCTGTGCGGCCAGGGCAGCGGCCTGTGCGGGCGTTCCGGCCTCCGGGCACAACGCGGTCAACACGGGTGTGGTCTCCACCGCTCCATGATGAACGCCGCTCCCGGCCCGCGAGCCCGGGGATACTTCTGAGTGATCGCCCAGCTACGGGTGGATATCCTTGGTGCGTGTCTCCCCGCGTCGGGCCTAGCGATCGGGATGGATGCCATGCAGCGGCGTGTCGACGTGGTACTGCTGTCGGCCTTGGCGGTTGAGCACCGCGCGGTGCTCGACGTCCTCCGGCAGGTCGACCCGGCGGCGCGGGACGAGGGCGGGGTCGTGCTGGCCTCGGTCGCGGGCCGGCGGGTGGCGGCGATCTCGCTCGCCGCGGTCGGCAACTCCGGCTCGGCCGCCGGCGCCCAGCAGGCGATCGACCGGTGGCACCCGGCCGACCTGGTCCTGATCGGGATAGCGGCCGGAGTCGGCACCAAGGAGATCCGGCTGGGCGATGTGCTGGTCGCCGAGACGATCGTCGGGTACGAGCCCGGCCGGCACGACGGTCAGGGCCTGCACCGCCGGCCCGACGTGCACCGGTCGTCCTTCGCGCTGCTGGCCGCCGCGCGGGCGGTCGCCGCCGCGACCCGGCCGCAGGAGGGGCCGCAGGTCCACTTCGGCAACGTCCTGGCCGGCGAGAAGGTCCTCGCCGACGAGGCCGTCTTCGCCGAGCTCCGCCGCAACTGGCCGACGACGGTCGGCGCCGAGATGGAAGGGCTCGGCGTGGCCACCGCCGCCCACCGCAACGGCACCGGGTTTTTGCTGGTCAAGGGGGTCAGCGATTTCGCCGACCGGCGCAAGGACGACGCCTGGCAGGATCGGGCGGCCCTGGCCGCGGCCCAGTTCGTGACCGAGGTGCTGAACTATCGCGCGGTGCCGGCCGAGGAGAGCGACCCGCGTGAGCCGTCCCGCGCGTCGGCGCAGCGGTTCGCGCTGGCCGGCACGGGCCGGTTCCTCACGGCGGTGCCCGGCGCCCTCTATCGCACCCGCGGCGCCGACATCTGGGTCAACAGCGAGAACACCGACATGGAGATGTCCCGGACCACCGACTTCACGATCTCGGCCATCATCCGGTACTGGGGCGCCCGCCGGAGCCCGTCCGGCAAGGTGGTCGACGATCTGATCGCCGACGAGTTGCGCCGCCGAGTCGGCCGCCGGTCGCCGGTCGCGCCCGGCACGGTCGTCACCACCGGCGCCGGCGAGCTGGCCGGCAGCCACGGCGTCCGCCGCATCATCCACGTCGCCTCGGTCGTCGGCGAGCCCGGCGCCGGCTTCCGCCAGGTCCGCAACATCGCCGCCTGCGTGGCGAACGTGCTGGCCGAGGCCGACCGGCTGGCCACCGCCGACCCGACGCTCCGCGTGATCCTCATGCCGCTGCTCGGCATCGGGTCCGGCAGCGGTGACCTGTCGGCGACCGTCGTCACCATGGTCGACACGGCCGTGTCGTTCCTGGCCGACCATCCGCGTACGCGCCTGGACGAGATCCGGCTACTGGGCTTCAACACCGAAGAGTGGCGGGCGCTGACCACGACCATGGCCGGCCATCCCCAGCTGGTTCACAACGACCGCCCGGCGTGATGCCTTAAGGTCAGTGTGGAGGCGCTGTTGCGTTGTTCGATTGGGAGACGCATTCGGTCTGGCTAGCCGGCGAGGACAGATCGCTCGGGCGAGTTTAGCGAACGCGCCAGGCAAGGCGAGCGCCAACCGAGTAGCCTAGCAGCGCAAAAGACGGGTCCAAGCGGGTTGCGTTGTACAGCGGTTGCCAGCGGATCCGCCGTAGCCTCTTTCTGGTCGCCCAGGTCAAAGGCCTCACCCCCACCGAAACTCTGGGCGGCAGCTCGATCCGTGCTGGTGTAATAGATCGGCACTGGAAGAGTGCTTTGCTGAGGATCGACGTGAAACACGCCTGGTACCCGAGCCCTGCGGAGGCGCAGGAAGCAGCTGAACGATGGTCTGCAAGCGTCGACCGCGCAGGCAAACTCGGTAGCGTGCACCACACGGTGCCCAGGCTCTACCTGAAGAACTTCGCGAACCCGAAAGGCCAGATCCTCGTCCGTGACCGGGAAACCGGAGACGCGAGCATCCGAAAGATCGACCTCGGCATCACCGACTTTTACACCTTCGTGGCAAAGACGGCGAATATGACTCCAGCATGGAGGACGCCCTGACGCTTGTCGAAGGCCCTGCTTCGGCGGTCTTCGACAAGATTTTGAGCCCATTCCACGGTCCGAGCTCGCTGTCGGCCGAGGACTTGGCCACCCTCGCGTCGTTCCTGGCGTTCCACACCATGGTTGACTACTTCTTCGGCGACGACCGTGGCATCAGCGCTGTCATCAGGGCGCTCGCGGACGCCTTTACGCGGCATAATCGATCAACGGACGGACTAGTGAGCAGACAGCCGCAGGGAGCCGGAGGGGTAGGCAGCCGCCTTCGCGGGATAGAGACGGGCGGAAGTCAGTATCCCTGGGCCGAAACTACGAGCGTCAGAGTGGGGCTGGAATATATCCTTCTACCATGGCACCGCGACCTCGCTGGCATCACACATTGACCGCAGCGCAAGCCGAGGCGCTGACCGCCATTGAGATCTACAACAGCCCTACGTCGTTGCGGCCGCTGGAGGGCTTTCTCGTCCACATGCACGTTGCATGGCTTTACCTTCTTCATGCCAGCTTCGACAAGCAAAAGATCTCTTATCACTACAAAGATCCGAAGACCGGACGGTATGTCAGGGTTGATGGCGAAAAGAAGAGCTGGGAGCTTCAAAAGTGCGTCGAGGTCCGATGGCCCTCCGTCAAAGAGCCAGTACGCCAAAACCTCGAACTGACGGTTCAACTGCGCAACAAAATCGAGCATCGTTTCGAGCGTGGCCTGATGGTGGCGGCCTCGGGCTTCGCGCAATCGCTCATAATGAACTATGAGGCCGAGCTAGTAAGCACCTTCGGGAACGCCTACTCGATCGCGGACCGCGTACACATACCTGTTGCGCTAAGCACTTTCTCTCGCGAAGGTGCTGCCGCGATGGCAAGCAGCCAATTGCTCCTGCCTAAGCGTCTACGCGATTTTTTCATCGATTACAGGGCCCGCCTCGATGACGGTGTTCTGAACGATCAGGCATTCGAGATGCGGATTGAGATCGTACAGAAGCGTTCACCGAAAACTGAAGCCGACCTTGCGGTGTCATTTGTGCGCGAGGACGACTTGACTAGTGACGAGCTAGATGCCTATAAGCAGCTAGAGCGCGTGGGTCGAGTAATCCTGCGGGACAAGGACCGCGACGTCGCAAATGTCGGATGGCTGAAGCCGTCTGCTGCTTCAGCCGCAATACAAGCCGGACTAACGTTTAGGTTTAGTCCATCCGCAGAGTTCCCCCGCGCTTGGCGGCACTATAAAGTTCGCCCAGATAAGACGGCCGTTGGCAGGCAGCGAAACAAAACAACTGAAATGTATTGCCGGTACGACGAGCCCCATGACGACTATCTGTACTCGCAAGCCTATGTTGACTTCATTGTGAGTGAGTTATCGGACCCGGTCAAATTTCAAGAAGTAATTGGCTGGCCGCCAAAAAGCTTGTGAGCTGGCAGTGAGCACGGCCATGACGTTCTACCTCCCGAATTGGTCTAGGTAGCGCTGCCGGATCGTGTCGAGCTTCTCCTTGGTCTCTTCGACCTCCCAGAAGGCCCATCCGTTGCTGCCCATGCCGACCGCGTACTCCATCGCCTTGGTGGGTGCGCCGGCGACACGACCGGAGGCGGTCTCGATGTGCCCGTCGGGGCGTACGCGGGCGTAGTGGAACTCGCCGCGCCTGCGGCCGATGAGCCGGTCTCCGGCGGTCAGGAAGCCTGCCTTGACCAGATCTTGCAGTTGGACTCCGTATCGGGTGCGCTTTGCGGGCGCCACCGGGCCAGGCGCAGGGGGCGGGGCCAGCCCGAGGGCGGCCAGGCTCCAGATCTTCTTGGCGATTTCGCGGTAGAATCGTCCGCGTGCATCGATGAACGGTTCCAGCTCGGTGCTCGCTTCATAGGTTGCGACCATGCCGGACAGGCCTTCGTCGGTGAGGAACTTCCGGAGCCGGATGTTGCCTCGCCGGAGGAAGTCCGGGTTGAGCATCCCGGCCAGTCGCGTGTCTTTGCGGTACAACGCGAGCTTGTCCTCCAGGAGCATCCCGCCGTAGCTTCCGTTGTCCAAGCCGTCCAGGAGTAGGAGCGCGCCTATCCGGTTGCGGAGGAAACCGTAGTAGCGGGCGTCCGGAATTTTGTGTGCGTATTTCGATGCCGTGCTGGTGAACAGATGTTCGATCTCGAAGTCGCGGTCACGGTCCCGACGCATGAGGAAGCGGTCGGTGGGATCCGCCTCGCCGTTGGTCGCGCCCATTTCCACCCACGCGGTCAGGCGGGTCAGCACGTAGTGCACGAATCTCCGCTTGGTATCATAGCGCAGTTCCGGGATGAGCTCGAGCCGGACTGGCCAGTCGGCGGCGTGTTCCCCGAGCGCGCGGCTGAGTTCCTGAACAGACTCTGACAGCCGCACGGCAGGCATGACCGTGGACACGAGTTCGTCGATGTGCTTCTGCTCGGCAGGTTCGTCGCCGAGCGTCTGTGTAACGTAGAAAAGATCGAGAAAGCTGGCTACCAAGCCGGCCTTCAGTTCGCGGTCCGTTTCCGAGTCGCCGGGCCGCAGAGCCGCAAGGGTGAGGCCGAATTGCTCGGCGATGCCGTTGAACGTGTTGTATCGCACGGCCCGAAGATTTGGGTTGATCTTGGATCGTGCGCGTAACAATGTGACGAAGGTGGCGTGGAAGGGGTACAGCACTTCGGTGAGTAACCGGGACCGGTCACCGTTCTTGCGGTTGGGCCAGATTTCGCCCTCGTGCGCCCGTACCCACTCGTGTGTCGCGTCGTTCAGGCTTGGTCCCGGCTTACGCGCGGCCTCGGGGAACCTCGCCCGGAAGACGGTCCGCAGGTAGGCGAACGCGGCGCCTTTCTCGACATCCTCCAGAGCCGACACCATTGTGGTCCACGAGCCCTCCAGCTCGCGCGGATCTCCATCCGTATCGCTGAGCAGGAACCGCTTGAGGTGATCCATCGGCGATAGCCGCACGCCGCAGTCGTTGATCGACTGAAACATCTCTTCTGCGCGGTCGCGGTCTCCCGCGTCCATCACGACTAGGGAGACCCGGAAGAGCAGCCAGTCGATGAACATGACTAGGACATCGCCGCGCAACTGTGCCGGGTAGTGGAGGTCGATGTACTGGTACGCCTGCCAGATGCGCCGAGCGGGAGGCCGCGCGCTGGCGATATCGAAGCCGCGGTCATTCAGCAGAGCGTTGAAGCAGGCATCGTACTCGTCAACGTCCACGCGGAACGTCCGCCGGCCGAACCGTTCGGACATGATCAAGGTGGAAAGTTTGCCAGCCTTGTTGCTCGCTTTAGGTGTCGCCGCCGCTTGTCGATGCAGGTAGATCAGTAGCAGCAAAAGCGTGATGATGCGTTGCTGGCCGTCGACGAGAGCGGTCCTTCCGTCCGCGGTACAGATGATGTACGGACCGAGGAAATACGGATCGTACTTTTTCACGTCGGCCAGTGAGTGATTATCGGTCCACTGATCGAGAAACTTTCGGGAGAGGTCGTTCATCAGCCGCGCGACCTGCGGCTCCTCCCAGACGTACTCGCGCTGGTAGTAGTCGAGAGCGAACGACTCCGTGCCGAACAACGCGTCGACGGACTGCTCATGCGCCAAGACCAGCTTCTTGGCACCGCGGTTCCTGGCCATGACGCCGCCGCCTAAAGGGCCACGATCGCTTTGGCGGCCACAATCGGCTCGCCGCCGCCACGCCAGATGTAGCCGGAGCGGACGATCCGAACGACAGTCCCCGGGTGGGGTGCTTGAGCCTCGGCGTCGTGCGAATCCGGGTCGAACGGGAGCGTCTCGCCGGGCTGTCCGAGCGGCCATAGCCGCTTGCGCCGCGTCTCATCCGTGAGGAGCTTTGCAACCTCAGCGATTGTGTCGCCACGAGACTGCAGAACCTCAACAGCCACGGCGAGATTGGCAACCAGTCGAGCCGCCTCGAACTCAGGACTCGGCGATCCGGGGGCGGTCGCCTCGTCGGCCTCGAGCCCGACGGCCACGTTCTGCACGAGCGGTTGGGCAACCCATGGCGGCAACTTCTTGAGCAAATGACCGGCCAGCACGTCGAGTGAGATCCGGGCGGACTCCGGGTCGGCTGACCACCTGTACGTGCCGTTCACGGAGGTGATCTGCGGATGCCACCTGAGCCCGCGCTGAAAGGGTGTCCAGCGGCGGTCGACGTCTGCCTTCTTGACGCCCGCTTCGATCACCTGCGCCTTGATCGATTGCGTGCGGATCGGCCCAGGCGAGGTCCGGATCACGTCTAGGAAGACCGACTCTGGATCCTTCGCGAACTGCTTGACGAGGGTATCTGCGTCCAAAACGTACCGCCCCAGGCCCGAGCTGCATGTACTCGCATGCTACGTGCCCAGATCGAAGACCGTCGCTGTCAGTTGTTCGACAGCAGCTCTCCGTATCCGTTAGTTTGACCTCCTGCTATGAGCGCGGGGGATACCTCAGGGTGGGTTCCCTCACCTTGAAGCAGGCATTGGCCGACGCCATCCGCGCGGGTTTTCTGTAAGGAGCGCGTCCACGCCGCGGAACGAGCCGGCAGGCACGCCGAAACTCGCGACAACAGACCAAGAGCTTGTCATCCGAACGTGAGCTCACACCAGCTCTGCTGCTGCTCGGTCCGGAAGCTACTGCACCGCCGCACCGGGGGCTCCAACGATGACCAAGGACTGGTCCGGCAACCGCGGGGCGAATTGCTGGTTTCCCTGATCGGAAGCCAGCCGCTATAACGCCGTGCCGCGGGTGCAGCCGTCGGCCAGCTGAACCGGGTAGCGTCGTGGATCGACGTCGGCTCCGCCGCTGTCGTCCAACGCCGCTATCGCTAGCAGGGAGCGCGGTCTTGCCGTACCTGTGCCGAGTGACCATTTCCGGCCCTGAAGCCGACGACGGCGCCGTCTCCACGCTGATCGACGCCGTTGCCGATGCTGTCAAGAACGGGTGGGACGCACCGCTGGTCTCCGTCCACGACGACGAGTCCGATGATGAACTGAGCGATGACGAGTCCCCCGGCGGGGAGGTCCTCGATCATCGAATCCTGGGGTATCTGGGCGGCGCGATCGTCCTGGTGGTGTTGGACTGCGATGACTTCATGCAGGCATCAATCGTCGTCGCCTCTCTGGCGCGGCACCTCACCACCTGGAGCCCGGCTCTTCTGGAATTCACCCCGAGCGGGCTTGAGATCTCTCGACTCGACGAGCCCTATGACGAGGACAACTGGCTGCCCCCGATAGCCGACGACGAATCTGACCCGCGGCCACGCTGGCCGTTGTCGGAGCTGCTTGACGAGCAGGTGAAGGAGCTGTCAGGGCAGTACCTGCTGGCCGTCGCCGTTCGGGCCATCTGGCACCCCGCAGAGCATCCGTACGGCGACCCCGCTGACGACATCGTCGCCGGATCGGTTGAGCACCCATGGGGAAACGTGCTGTCTCATGCGGTAGGCATTCTGCTCATCCGTGCGGCTCGGTTCGAGAGCCGGCACGGCTCGCAGGCCAAGCTGCTCGTCCACGGCTCCGGCGATCTTGCGCTGGCAGGTGACTTGCTCCAGCGGGCACGCGAAACCGGCAACGAGGATGAAGCCGACGACGACGGGTTCACCGACGACGCGATGCGCGGGCACGTTCTCGTCGAGGACTTCATGGAGACTCACGACCTTCAATGGAACCGTCTCGCCGACGATGAAGGACCCGAAGAGCCCGAGGCGCGCAGCAACCGCCAGCTGAAGACCCTGCTGTGGGCCGGGCTTCGGGCAGCAGCCACGTTGTGCGCACCGCTCGCCTCCCTCAGCGGGCCGTGGCAAGTTCTGGACCAGCTCGGCGACGACGAGGTTGTCTCCCTTTACGCCGAGCAAGAAGAGGAAGACAACGAGACAGCCGCGCAAGACGACGCCGCGGAGGTGTATTCCGCTAGCGCGGCGCATCTCCTTTCATGGCTGGCGATCCGCCATCCTGACCTGCTCGAAAGCCGAGCTGCCGGAACCCTTATCACGGATGCCGCCAACGATGTCACCGCCTTCCACCAAGTCTTCAACGCCACCATGGTGATGGCGGGCCATGAATCCCTGAAGACAGCGCTGGCGCAACAGCGGATCCTTGCCCGCCTACACCCCGGCATCGACACTTACGCCGCGGCTCTGGCGGAAACCGAACGGGACGACCCCGACGAAGACGCAGACGCCTACAACGACATGCACCTGGCACTCGAAGAGGTCCTCGCCGACGGCCCCGGTATGGCTAAACGCATCCGGTTCCTGCTCACCGTCCTTGGGGCGGCGGTACGGACAGCCGATTCCGGCTCGCGCTCCACGGATGGAACCCCGGCGTCAACACCGCGCTCGATCACCTACTACTTGCTGATCGAGCCGTCCATGCATTCGGCAACGGTCTTGCACAGAGACAACGACGACGCCGCGATCCGCGCCGCCATGCTCGGCTTGGCCGCGCAAGTATCGCCCCTCGCGGCGGCAGGCCTGATCGCAGAGCTACCTGGATTGACCGGAGACGACCCTCGGCTGGAACCCGCCGCACTCACCAGAGCCACAACCTGGGTACAAGACGCCCTGCAAGTCGCTCAGCAGCACGGCGCCCCTGTAGACGCCATCGGCAACGGCACGGGACAGGCTGCTGACGCGCAGGAAGTGATCAGTGCCATCTCCGCGCACGGGTGTCTACCGCCGGAGTGGCCCGTGCACCGGGTCGTCCCGGCGGCTGCCTATGCGGCCGCCGCAATCTTGCATGCATCCGAGACTGTCGGCCGGGCCGGCGAAGTTTTCACCGAAGACTGACGCTTGCATCGTCGACAGAGCAGTCCGGTCACTGCGGTTCTGGTCGTCTCCTGATCGAGTGACATCGGCGCGCCCGTGGGTTGCCGATCCTTGATCGGCTCGTTGGGCAAGGTGAAGGTTCCTCTTGTCTGGGAACCATGACGGGAGCGGAGGTGCGGGCCGTGTCCGATACCGAGGCGATTGTTCAAGACCCGGTGACAGGGCTGTTCGGGTTCCGGCTGGAGATGGGCCGGGACCACGAAGGGATTCGGATGCAGGCCCGGCGGTCCGGCTTCACCACGGCGAAGGCGGCGAAAACTGAGTACGGCCGGCTATGCCGGCAGCGGGACGCGCAGCACCCGAAGCCACGACTGAGTGACAGTGTGCAGACCGTTTGTGAGGGCTGGGTGCTGTCCCGAGAGCAGGAGCTTGAGCCGAACACGGTGTACGGCTACCGGTGGCTGTTCAGCCTGATCTACCCGTACGTGGGTGGCGTGCGCGCCGAGCGGCTCAGTGCCCGGATGGTCGAGCGTGCCTATCGGGAGTTGGAAGGCTGCGGTTACTCCCGTACCACCCTGCGGACGCTGAATCTGGTGTTGGCAAAGGCGTTCGAGGAGCAGGTCGGCCGGACCTTGGGTGCGCCTAATCCGCGTGAGAGCGACAAGGAGCGACCGGTGTGGTCGCTCGATGAGGCGCGGCGTTTCGGAGACCACGTCGCGGATGATCGTCTGTATCCGTTGTGGCGGCTGCTGCTGGTGACGGGGCTACGGCGCGGTGAACTGTGCGGTCTACGCTGCGGTGATCTCGAGCCGCTGCAAGGCACCCTGACCGTGCGGCGACAGTTGGTAGTCGAAGATCCCGGAAGCCGGGTTCGGGTGAAGCCGCCGAAGTCGCACAACGGTGTACGAACGCTGGTCCTCGATCCAGGGACACTCGAATTGCTCGGGCCGCTCGCAGCGGGGCCTGCGTCGCGGTATGTGTTCGCCGGCCGGTGGGGTCAGCCGATCCGCCCGGACAACCTCACGGACCGGTTCAACCAGCTGGCCTCGGCGGCGAACGTGCGGCCGATCGGCCCGCACCAGATTCGGCACCTGATCGCATCGACGCTGCTGGACGCCGGCTACGGCGTCCACGAAGTCGCTGAGCGCCTCGGCCACGATCCGGCCACCCTCATGCGCTACTACACCCGAGTCAGCGCGGCCAGGCGCCTGCAGGCCACGGACCGGATCGCTGAGCTGATGACAGGATCCAAATCCCACCAAGGCCGCCGCGGAACTGGGCTGGCGGCGCCACGAGCTTTGTCCTGACGTAAGCAGATCCGTGGAGAACCGCGCCAGCTAAAGCCGCCTTTAGCCTGCCGTCGGCTCCAGCCCTGAGCACTGCGGCGGCCCCCTCCGCTCCACTGTATGTTCCGCCCCGGGTTTGATGGAGACATCTTCGAGGTTGTGGAGCCTCCGCCGCAGGGTGGAGAACGAGTTGGCGGCGGCAGATATCGCGCTCTTCTTGACTGGCAGAACTGGATGGAGGCCTGGTCTTGCTCGGCCATCTCGATCAGGAAGTCGATCTGCTCTCGCATCACCGCACTGCCGGCTGTCTGGTTGGTCAGTGTGGCCTCGTCCATGACAGCCCACAGCAGCGCTTTCGGCGCAGGAGAAAGTTGAGGCGTCCGATTACTGCGCGATCCGCGTGGTCCCTGGATCCCGCCGACCGAACCGCCCGCCGGTTCGAGGTGTTCGCCCGCTTGACCGCGCGGAGTGACAGCGGTCCGATGGGGACAGCCAGTCGCCACGGTAGGACGGGAGCGCGGTGCTCTACTTCTTTCTCAGCTACGCTCGCGGGGACGACGACGTCTACGCCATGCAGTTCTTCCGCGATCTGTCGACGGAGGTCCGCGTCTACGCGGGACTGCGTGCCGACGACGAGGTGGGCTTCGTCGACCAGGTATCGCTTCGGCTCGGCGAGGCCTGGTCGGATCAATTGGGCCAGGCGCTAAGCAGCGCGCAGACCTTCGTCGCGCTGTGCTCTCCCCGCTATTTCCTGAGCGAACCCTGCGGCCGGGAATGGGCGGTGTTCAGGTCGCGGCTGCGGGCCGACGCCACTGAGGCGCTCATCCCGATCCAGTGGGTACCGATGCGCGACCAGCCATCCGTCGTCCGGCGGTTCCAGACCCGGCAGCAGGGGCCGGAGACGGGCATCGGCCTGCGGCAACTGCTGCGCCTGAGTCGGCACCGGGACGATTACCTGACTTTCCTGTCGGACCTCGCCGGGCACATCGTGCACGCCGCGGAACGCTTCCCGGTACCCGCCGCCCGGCCGACGGCGTTCGATGAGGTGGTGAGCGCCTTCCACGAACGGCCGGTCATCGCCGCACCGGTGGGTGAACACGACCCACGGTCCGTGGTCCGGGCGGCCTTCGCCGCGGCCGGCCGGCCCCTGGAGGAGGGGCGTCTGCCCAACCTGCTGGTCCCCGGCCCGGTGTGGGTCTCGACCACACCGACCCCGGTCCCGGACGAGGTGCGGCAGTTCGCCGACCACCTCACCCGGGACCGGGTCGCCTACTTCGTCCACACCGGCGACCTGAGCCTGGTCGAGGGGGCACTCGATCGGGTGCGGCTCGACGGCCGGTCGGTCGTCACCGTGCCGCTGCGCGCCCTGCGGGCCTCGCTCGCCGACCGCAACGGTGGAAGCTACCTGCGCGACCTCGAACGCCGGTACGGCAACCGGGACAACCTGTTCGACACCAAGAACGCGCTGACCGACCACCGCTTCCTGTTCGGCCGCGACGCGATGCTGAACACCGTGGGCAGCGCCCTGCGGCGCGACGAGCACGTGCTGATCACCGGGCTGCGCAAGGTGGGGAAGACGAGCCTGCTCAACGTGCTCCGCCAGTACCTGGTCGATCAGCCCGTGTGCACCGTCGACCTGCAACGGTTCGACCGCCACCACGAGGACTGGCCACCGGTGTTGTTCCAGCTGATGCTCCAGGCGTACGACAGCTGGGGGCAGGCCGAGGCGTGTGCCTGGTCGTCGCGGTCTCGCTCGGCGGCGCGCTGCGGGCCGGTGCGCAGCCAGGCATAGAAGGCGCTGTGTCCGACGCCGAGCAGCCGGCACAGCAGACGGACCGGGTAGGTGGTCTTCTCCGCGGCGATGAACTCATACATGTGCGCGCGGTTCACCGCTCCGTCTCGCGTGCGAAGAAGACCGCGGCCTTCTTCAGGATCTCCTTCTCCAGCTCAAGCTGGGCGACCTGCCGACGCAGCCGGACCAGCTCAGCGCGCTCATCGGCACTCAGATCACCGCGCTGCCCACCAGCGCGTTCCTGGCGCAGCTTGTCGACCCAGTTGCGCAACGTCTCATGATTGACGCCCAGCTCACGCGCTACGTCACGGATGCTACGGCCGGAATCGAGCACCAGCGCCGCTGCCTGGCGCCGGAACTCCTCCGGGTGCTTGCTCTGTCGAGCCAACGCAGTTCCTCCTCCTCGGCAAGGATGCCAAGTTCGGAGGTGTCCGGTCTCAAGGGGTCACTTCACTACTTCTCAACAGCCTTAATAGCTCGCCTTGCTCGGGACCGGATGGGATCGTGAACGGATGATCTTCCCTTTGCCAGCAGATTTCTCCTGCCTGACGCTGCTCAATGACGGCGCACCGCTGGATGTAGAGCTGCGTGAGAACGGCGACGAGTGGATCGAGTTCGTTTTCCGCCGACTCGGCGAGACGGTCGGCTCGACCGGCTACTCAATGGCCGCCCATCAGGCTCTCCCCGGCGGCTATATCTACCGGGTCACCGGTGAAGAGGTGCTGACCGCTCTGTGGGTTCTCTTCACGCGCGGCGGCGGGCCGCTCTGCGCAATCCTGAGCCAAGGCGAGCCGGCCGAGGCGGACGTCGAAGTCTGGTGGGACGCGGTGACACACGCCGTTGACCAGATCGGTACGGTCACCACCTTCGCGTGGTGGACGATCATCGGCCCGGACCCGCACTCCGGTATGGGTGCCGCGGTCCGGCTGGCGGCCGCTGCCACCGCCGGCGGCCTGCGGCTTGATCCTGAGCCAGGGCTGTTTTTCGAAAACGTTCCCGACAAGTTCAATCTGTTCTCGGGCCGGCCTCAGCACAGCGGCCTGGTTAAGGCAACCGGAGAGTCGATCGGCTACACCTGGCATGTCGCAACGAGTGATGCTGCCCGGAGGGTGCGGCTGCTGTGCGCGCTGCTGTCCATCAGCTCCGGGACGGCTTGGATTCAGCGCGTCGGTGTGCACCCACTTATACGCCACACCGCCGCAGGAGCGTTCGAGCCGACACGTCCCGAGGACATCGAACTCCCCGCCGCCTCACCGTGGGAACGCGAGGACATGATTCTGCCCGCCGACGAGGTCCAGGTGCACGAGGTGGAGGTGCCACCGTGGATTAATGCGCGGTGGGAGACGATCGTCGGAGACGTCCGACTGACTCATGCGCTCCTCAACCACCACGAGGGCATGCTCATGATGGCGAACCATCCCTCGCACGCTTGCCTGGCGTTCGTGACCACAATTGAGGCGCTTGGTAATCGAGCGATTAAGAAGCCGCCTCGCTGCAAACACTGCCGTGTGGTCAGCGGCAGCGGTGAGCGTTTCCGCCAAGCTCTCGCCCGAGTGATCCCGGCGGACGAAGCTGAGCAGCTGGGGCGGCGGTTCTATAACTGGCGATCCCGCACGGCACACGATGGCATCCTGCACGGCCTCGAGCCGACTTTCGGGGCATGGCCGCACTCCTCCGGCTTCAGCGAAAGCACCGAGCGCGCCTTCCAGACCGAGCTCTTCGGCCTCGCCGCGGCAGCACGACGACTTCTCCTCCTGGAAGTGGGTGGCATCGCCGTACCGCAAAGCTCGCTGCGCTGATTGAACACTCACCCGGGGCCGAGGCGAACGCTGGCGCACTGACCACGCTGATCAGTCATCGTCCTCGTCGTCAGCTTTGACGAGCAGTGCTCGGCGTGGGTCGCCGCCCACGATTCGGCAGCCGTGAACGCTGCCTTGAGGTCGAATTCGCTCGGTGGCCGCTGCCTGTGCGGCGGCTGCGCGAGCTTTGTTGAACTCGTCCGACACGCCGTTCGAGAAGCCCCACGAGCGGAAGCCGTGCTGACGACGCTGCACCGCGCCGGCTACCGGCTCACCCCGTCCGTGGTCTACGCCTGAGCGCTGACCCATGGCTGGCCGGCCCGTGGCCCTCAATGGCTGCGGGAAGTGTGCGAGCGGCTTAGCACCGGACACACCCTGCACGCGGCCGGCGCCGACCGTAGCCTTGCCCCGGACATCCTGCAGCAGTGGCGAGACGCCGCCGGCGCCGTGGATGCGCAATTCGCACACCCGACACTACGAGGCCCGAACCACCTGGTCCGGGCCTCGTCATGTCGGGCAGTCGTCAGCTGTCGGCGGCTCGGTCCGGGGCACTGGGCGAACCTGCGCAGTTCGCCGCGAGCTCGCGCCTTACCGGGGTGTGGGTGGCGCCATACTTGTCAGGTCAGCTGACCGGCTTCCGTGGCCGGGTCGGCCGCGCCGGAGGAGCAGCCGACTACTCATCAAGCTTTGTCGTCACCGCATCGTCGCGGAAAACGGGCGATGAGGTCGCCGAGCTGCGCGAGGCCCGTAAGCGGATCAAGCCCCTCGAACAGGAGAATGAGGTCCTGCGCCGGGCCGCTGACGTGGGTGTTCAGGTTGTCCCAGATCAGCACGATCGGCGCCTGCAAGCGTTGGTGGGCCTGATTGCTAGCGGACGCTGAAAAATGACCGTGGCACGATATGCGATCACGTGGGGTCCTCACCGCGTGGGTGATCTTGTGGTGAGAACTACCTACCGAGGGTCCCACGTCCCTTTCCAGCACTGTCCGATCTCGTCGCTTCCGCCCGTGTCGCGCCAATCAACACTTTTGCGTCGCTGAGATCAGCTCAGTGGCGCACCCCAGCCGGTCCGGATAAGTGTCGACCGGCCATACCCCGTGTGACGAATTGAGGCACCCGACCTCAGCTTCGCGTTTAACGGTTGAGCCGGTTTCCGTCGCTCTTTTGAGGGACTGGCATGGGACGGCCACCTGATCACTCTGTGAGGAAAGAGTCGAATCTTCTCGGGGAGGATCGGGTGGCCGTTGTTCGTAGTGTCGGGCAGCTCAGCGGTGTTGACCAGGGTGAACTTCGCCGGTTCCGGGGTGAGGTGTATGACTGTTTCGATCGGCGGGCGGACGCGTTGTTCGATCTGGTCGACGGGATCTGCGCACCGGTAACGGTGGCCGGGGTGGCGTATCTGAGCCTCGCGCCGGGCGCCCGGCGGGGGCACGGCGCGGCGTACGCGGCGTTGTCCGCGGGGCGGATCGACGTGGACTTGCTGCGTGACGTGCTGGCCGGGGTTCGGCCTGTCGGGTGGCGGCCGGACTTCGCGGTCGATGCGTCGGTGTGGGCGCGCTGTGACGCCGAATGCTCGCCCGGTCGGGGGTTCTATCACCATCCGGGCCGGCACTCGGCGGGTCAGCCGATCGTGGCGGGCTGGGGTTACTCGTGGCTGGTCGGGTTGTCGGCCGATCATGATTCGTGGACGGCGGTGCTGGACGCCCGGCGGCTGGCGGTCTCGGACAACATGAATCTGGTGGCTGCCGGGCAGATCCGGGCGGTGCTGGCCCGGCTCGGGCCGCTGGAGCAGCCGGCGTTGTTCGCCTTCGACGGCGGCTACGACCCGGTCCAGCTGTCGGTCGAGCTCGCCGGGGCCGGCGCGCAGCTCGTGGTGCGGGTCCGCGACGACCGGGTCTTCTACGCCCGGCCGGTACCCCGCGCCGGTGGTCAGGCCGGGGCGCCGCGCCGGCACGGCGTCAAGGTCTCCTGCGCCGATCCGGCCTCCTGGCCGGCCGCGGACGTCGTGCTCGCCGCCGACGACCGCTACGGCCGGGTGCAGGTGTCCGCATGGCACCGGCTGCACCCGAAACAGCGCACCTACCGCGAGCCGGGCGGCGCCCTGTCGATCATCGAGGGCACCCTGATCCGGCTACGGGTGTCCCGGCTGCCCGGCCGCCGCGACCGGGAACCGAAGACAGTGTGGCTGTGGTGGCACGGCCCCACCGAGTCCGATCTGGACCTGGCCCGGGTCTGGCGCTGCTACCTTCGTCGCTTCGACATCGAGCACACTTCCGCTTCGCCAAGCAGGTCCTCGGCTGGACTGTGCCGAAGCTACGCACTCCCGAGCAGGCCGACCGGTGGACCTGGCTGACCGTGATTGCCCTGACCCAGCTACGCCTGGCCAGGCACCTGGTCGCCGACCACCGGCTTCCCTGGCAGCAACCGCAACCACCCGGCCGGCTCACGCCCGGCCGGGTCCGCCGAGGTTTCGGTCATCTACTGCCAGCCATCGGCAGCCCTGCGAGGGCACCGAAACCCACCCGACCAGGCCCCGGACGACCGAAAGGCTCCCGATCCGCGCCCGCCACCCGCCATCCCGCGACCAAGAAAACCCAGGTCAAGACCCCGAAACGGCGAAACCGACATTAAACGGAAAGCTCAGGTTCTTCTCGACCTGAGGCGGCACGTGTTGGTGTCCTCGTGTGCGAGGTCATCTCCTCGTTCGACACGGTCTCGAGGGCGTTCTTGGTGACCAGCCTTCAACAGCATGTTCGGGCCGGTCAACGCCAGCCTGCCGGCTTCGCGTTGGCCACCATCGCGGCCTGCTGCGCCGAGAGTTGTCGGTCCTCACCCGCCCAGTCTCCGTCCGTTGACTCGCCATGTTCGATGCATTACGCACAGTGCGCATGCCGCCGGGCCTCCGTCCGCCGTGCCGGGCCGTAACATCGTCCGCGGCACAGGCGCCTCGGGTTAGGCTTGGCGGGAGCCTCGTGCCATGATGAGCCGATGGACACTGTGGAATCTGTTCGTCACGCCGCAGAAGCACGGGATCTGCGTCTGGATGACGAAGTCATCGAGGCAATCGCGGAGCGCTGCAGCGATCTTGACGAAATAGACGGAGCAGTAATTCGACTACAAATGCTGGGCCGCCTAACCGGTCGCAATTGCGACTTGTCTCTCTGGCGAGACGCTATTGCATCAAACCAGTAGTGCACAGGATGCAACTACCAAGACGACCTTCACCGGCCCGATCGCGACTTGGCTGAGCAGCTTGACGAAAGGCATCTACATCTCCTGGCCAGCGGGAAGCAGCTCGATGGCTACTGACTCATCGGGCTGTTCCGGCGTCCCGCCATGGTATGCGGTCAGGGTCTTCGCAAGGTCGAGATATGACCGGATGGTCGGCTGTGGGGTAGTCACGCCGTTTCTGGTGGGTACATAGAAGAACGCGGCCTTCTGGTGATCATTCAGGTGTCTAGACTGGATGATCGAGAAGGACCGCGTTCGTGGAAGCATCATCGTTGATCGGCGGGCTGTCCGCACGTCTGTCCGGCGTGTCGCCGCTGTCTGAACAGGACACGCCGGGGTTGTTGCAGGCCCTTGCTCAGGTTCCGGATCCGCGGGACCCGCGCGGCCGGATCCATCCGCTGCCGGGGCTGCTCGCGACGGCGATCGCGGCGGTGGTCTCGGGGTCCAGCCGGGTCGTGGAGATCGTCGAGTGGGCCGCCGACCTGCCGGAGGCGGTGTGGGACCGGCTCGGTGCGACCCGTGACGCGTTCACCGGGGCTCGGCGGGTGCCGGACGACAGCACCGTGTCGCGGGTGCTGACCGGTATCGACGCCGACGCCCAGGACGCCGTGGTGTGCAGCTGGCTGCTGGGCCGGGCGGGTCTGGCCGGGGCGGGCCGGCGGGTGATCGCGGTCGACGGCAAGACACTGCGCGGTAGCGGCCCGGCCGGCTCCCAGGTGCATCTGCTGGCCGCGTTGGACCAGGCCGAACAGATCGTGCTGGCACAGATCGACGTCGATGGGAAGACGAACGAGATCACCCGGTTCGTGCCGCTGCTGGACGGTCTGGACCTGGCCGGGGCGATCATCACGGCGGACGCGTTGCACACCCAGCGGGAGCATGCGCGCTGGCTGGCCGAGGAGAAGAAAGCCGGCTACGTGTTCGTCGTCAAGCGCAACCAGCCGCGGTTGTATCGGCAGGTCAAGGCCCTGCCCTGGGCGAAGATTCCGGCACTGGACACCACCCGCGACCGGGGGCACGGCCGCCACGATATCCGGGCATTGCAGGCCGTCACCTGCCTCGGAGCATTGGCGTTGGACTTTCCGTACGCGAACCAGGCACTGCGGATACGGCGCCGCCGGTACAACGCGGCCACCGGCCGCTGGTCCACCGTCACGGTGTACGCGATCACCAATCTCACCGCAGCCCAGGCCGGCCCCGACGAGCTGGCCGACTGGCTACGCGGACACTGGGCCATCGAGGTTCTTCACCATGTTCGGGACACCACCTACCGCGAGGACGCCAGCCGGCTGCGGACCGGCAACGCACCCCGAGTACTGGCGACCCTGCGCAACACCGCGATCAGCCTTCTCCGCCTGGACGGCGTCGCCTCGATCGCGCCGGCCTTGCGCCGAAACGGCCGAGACCCGTACCGATCCCTACGACTCCTCGGACTCGCCTGAAACGGTCATATTTCGACCTTGCGAAGCCCTGGGTATGTGGTGACCCGACAATGTCGGGCCACCGTGTCGTCGGATCCGCGCTAGTGTGCTGCGCCGGAAATTCGCCTACAAAATCGTGCGAGTGATTCGAGGATCTCCTCGGCGGTCTTGGTCCAGATGAACGGTCGTGGGTTGC
>NZ_PVZG01000041.1 GCF_003002065.1 Pseudosporangium ferrugineum | reverse complement strand
GCCGTGATGCGGGGAAAGCTCGCACGTCCGGTTCGGGGAGGAGTCGCGCGGAAACGGCCCCCACAAGGGGCACCGCGCCGCGCGGCTTACTCCACGCCTCACCTGCACACCCAGCTCGCCTCCCTGCCCTGGCGGGGCCGTCCCGGACGCCACCCGCAACACCGACCGCGGCCCCAGCCGCCGCGAGATCACCTACGACGAAGACCGCAGCCAAATCCGGACCGGCACCGGACCTGAGGTCATGGCCGCCCTGTGCAACGCTGCAATCGGCGCGCTACGCACCGCCGGGATCACCAACATCGCCGCCGGCACCCGACATCACGCCCGCGACAGCACTCGCCCACTGACACTCCTCGGCATCACCTGACGACTTTGCCGGGCCCTGGGGGTAGCCCGTTCGGGACCTGCGCCCCTACGTACTGATCAACGGATCGAATGGCGACGATCTTCGTTGGGCAGATTGTCACGAATGACCTACGCCCCGTAGGACATGCGTTCGATACCCGATACGCTGCGAGAATGGAGACCGATCATGGGTGACCGCAGTGCCATCGAGTGGACCCAGGCCACGTGGAATCCCACTACGGGATGCGACAAGGTCAGCCGTGGGTGTGATCACTGCTATGCCATGACGCTGTCCCGCCGGCTCAAGGCCATGGGTCAGCCCCGGTACCAGAACGACGGGGACGCCCGGACCAGTGGGCCGGGCTTCGACCTCACCCCGCACCCGGCCACCCTGATGCTGCCGCTGAGCTGGAAACGCCCGCGGCGCGTCTTTGTCAATTCCATGAGCGACCTGTTCCACGCCCGAGTCCCTCTGGACTTTGTCCGGCAGGTTTTTGAGGTCATGGCCGCCACCCCTCAGCACAGCTATCAGATCCTGACCAAACGGGCGCGGCGGCTGCGCCGGCTATCCGGCGAACTGGACTGGCCCGGCAACGTGTGGATGGGCGTGTCGGTGGAAGACCAAGACGCGACCGACCGCATCGACGACCTGCGCGAGGTACCTGCCGCCGTCCGATTCCTGTCCTGCGAACCACTGCTCGGCCCGCTGACGGAGCTCAACCTCGACGGCATCGGCTGGGCCATCGCCGGCGGGGAGAGCGGGCCGAACGCCCGGCCGATGCATCCTGCCTGGGTCACCGTCCTGCGCGATCAGTGCATCCATGCTGGGGTGCCGTTCTTCTTCAAGCAGTGGGGCGGGCGCACCCCGAAGGCCGGCGGTCGTGAACTCGAGGGGCGTACCTGGGACGAGATGCCCGCGGGTACGGCCAGCGGGTCGGTGCCGGTCGCGTAGCGGCTCACCGCGCGCCGTAAGGCGGTCGAGGCGGTTCGGGCAGGTAGATGCGGCCGTCCACCAAGCGGCTTGCGGTAACCATGTGTTGGCCGACGCTGAACAGAGCGTCTACCCCTTTGCTGCGGGCTCGTTCGTCGCGACGTAAGACGAGCGCGTGCTGGCGCATGTCCTCGTGTTCGGCGATGGCCTTGCCGTACAGGTGCCGCATGATTCTGTCGCCGGCCTGGTGGTCGGTGGCGAAGACCATGTCGTAGATTTCCTGCCCGCCGGTGTTTCTCATCGTGAAGCCATAGGTGTGCCGGTAGCCGAGATCGTGTTCGAGGCGCCACCGGAAGAGGTTGACCCACTCGTCGCGGGCGTCGGCAGGGCTGAGATCCCCGGATCGGGTGTCCTGGGCGATGGGAACCCACTCCTCGCTGCCGATCATCTCGGTGAGGGTGTCGCCGTAGCGGGCGTTCATTCCCTCGCCATGAAGGTTGAGGCCGCGCGGGTACATGCCGGTGGCGAAGAGGATCCACATTTCGGCTTTCGTGTACTTGGCCTGGCGGAACTGGGCGATCTGTTGCAGTGTCGACCATTTGATCTCGGAGTCGAACTGGTCGACGAACGCGAACGTGGGAGCCCAGTCCAGCTTCAAGATTCGCAACTGGCGGAGTGCCTGCGGGACGGTGGCGTTGCAGTCGCCGGGAAAGACTTTGATACCGGGTCGTCCGGGGTATGCGTGACGGATGGCGCGTTCAAGGCGTTCGGATTTGCCTTCGAGTTCGAACAGACCGATCCGAGTAAATGCTGGCCGCACTTCGATGGCCCGACGGGCGGAGCCAAGGATCAGTTCGTCGGTCTCCCGGGACTGGTTTTCCGGCCAGCCTGCGAACAGGTCGAGGTAGATCCGCTCGTCGACGTTCTTGGCCGCCCTGCTGAACTCGGCCAGGTAATCCTCAAGAATCTGCAGCTTGTGCCTGGTCCACCAGCCCCACTTCTTCGCCGCCACAAACCACCCCATGTGCCCACATGACCACACTCTGCAATCGCAGGCTAAGGGAACCATCGACAGTCGTAAAGACCAGGCCGCCACCGAAGGGCGGTCCCTGTCCGGCCGAGCCGAGAACATGCGAGCGTACCCCGGCGGTGCGAAGTGCTGGCGCGGTGCAGATCGACGACACCTGCACCCGGTTGGGCAGTCAATGGTGAAGTGGGGCGGGCCGCACCCCGAAAGCCGGCCGCAGGATCCTGGAGGGCCGCGTCAGGGTCGAGATACCGGCGGCGGAGCTGAACCTCCTTACGCTGGCTCGATCGTCTTCTTGAGCAGTTCGCCCGTGGGCTCAACGGGCGTCGTGCCGTCGGCGTACAACCGCCTCCACGCCTTACGTAGATGGGTCTGCCGTGCCTGGCCCACAGCGCTTCCGTACGCCTCCGTGTAGCGGCTCACGACGGTGAACGACTCGCCCGGAGCGAGCTGCGCGCGCAGGTTCGCCTCGATCTCGTTGACCCACTGGTCGGCCAGGGAACCTTCGCTTGCCCCATGAACGCCTTCTCATCACCAGACAGCGAGTCGACATCCCGGATCTGGTGCAGTGCGAGGCGCCACTTCTCCAGCCCCAAGGAAAGCGCCTCGGTTGGGCGCGAAGCCATCTCGCTGCGCGACTGGGTCGAGGGGGTCACTGCCGGATGACGGTCACGTTGGAGATTGACAGGCTCGTCCCTCGATGTGCGGCCACGTCCGGTTACTAGTTCCCGAGGGCGGGACGGCCGCGCACGCAGCGCGCTGACTCCAATCATCGGCGGCGTACACGCGGCGCGACCCACGCCTGCGGGACGGTCGTACAACGGTCGTGTGCCTCGACGCCCAAGACGGCGACGCGGCGTGGGCCGGCCGCCGCTACCTGAACTCACCCTGACCGAACCGAAGACCACACCCTTCACTCCGCAACAACGATCCCAGTTCGTTGCGTTCCTGACCGACATGATCATCAGCTATCGTCAGGAACAACATCTCCAACAGATCCGCGCCGCAGAGGCTGACGTTCACCTACCAAAGGAACCTCCAGGTCACAGCCCTGCGCCATGATCGAAGAGTTCTTATGCCGTAACCTCAGCTCCACCGAACACCCCGCGCTGCCACCTCTCAGCATCGCTGAGTGCCATGCACAGCAACCGCCCAGCTTCTCCGGCGCAACGCCCGGCATCGCGGCCCTGCCGGCGCGGCACTGCCGAGGCACCACGAATCAATGCGGCAGACCCGGATATTCGGTTGAGGCGCTGGGACAGCCGGGGCATCGTCGTGCGATGACCGACGGCAAGCCGACGATCGTGCTCGTCGACGATCTCCGCTCGTTCGTTGACGGCCGGCCGGCCGCGGTAGCTCGCACAAGCTCGGCCGGCGTCGAGCTTCTCGCCCGTCACCGCGGCCACCGGTTCGACGAGCTTTGGCTCGACCATGATCTCGGTGGCGCTGACACCATTTGGCCGGTCGTGGAATTCCT
This sequence comes from Pseudosporangium ferrugineum, assembly GCF_003002065.1. Taxonomy (GTDB): domain Bacteria; phylum Actinomycetota; class Actinomycetes; order Mycobacteriales; family Micromonosporaceae; genus Actinoplanes; species Actinoplanes ferrugineus_A. Next base: position 23,223 of record NZ_PVZG01000041.1, on the reverse strand, counting down.
TGAGCGGGCCGCCTTCGAGGGCCGGCCTTTCGATGTCGGTGTCGTCATCATCCACTCGGCCAATCCCGCGGGCGCCGCGAAGATGGCGCAGGCCCTGCGGCGCTGGAACTATCCGGTCCGCGTCGCTTCGGGTAACCGAGAAGTGGGTTACCTTGACGGAAGCGGCTCCGCTGGATGACCTGACGTATCCCGATGACCAGGAGGCGGCTCCGCGGCCCCTCGCCAGAAGGGGATGCCAGGCGTTCCCTCGGGGGTTTGGTTCACGGATCCGTTCGGAGGGGAAGGTCCTGGGTCCGCATTCCCCGCCGGCATTGCGTGGTCTGGCGCGCCGCCGGTTTGAGGGGTCAGTTGGTCTCGTCGAGGGTCTCGCGCAGGATTTGGGCCAACTGACCGAGGAACGCGACTGCGGCGGCGTCCGACGGGTCGTCGAGCACCCAGTTGCCTTCCCCCGCGACCATTCGTGCGAGCTCACCCGGGGGCGGGTCGGCCAGCACCGCCTCGAACGCCGCGAGTTCCCGCCGCAGCTTGCGTGTGCTCACCTGGGCCGTCTGCCTCAGATCCGCCCGGATCTCATCGAGGTCTTCCGCGTCGGCGACCTTGAAACCCAGGAACGCACGCACGACGTCGATCGCCGGCTCCGCGTTCTGCTCCCGCATACGCGCTCGGAGGGATTCGGGAAGCTCGGACACGTCGGCCGCCTTCAGGTTCCGGAGGGAAAGGTCGTGACGATGAACGGTATCGGCGGGTCCGAGCCTGGGACGAGCTTGATGCGTATCTTCGCCATGCTGGTGACACCGAAGGTCGACGAGCGCGGCCCGGCGCCGTGCATTCCCGGGTTGTAGTAGCCCTGACCCACCGCGTTGCCGGCCACAATCTTGCCTTCGTGCTCGCCGTCGAGCGCCAGATCGCTGCGGATACCTTCCCAGTTGTCGCGGAGGTAGGCGTTGACCGTACGGTTCATCGTGCCCGGGTCCGTCCACCGGTACGACCAGTTCTGCGTATTCGGCCACGGCGCGTCGCCGTAGATTCGGCCCTCGACCGTCCGGTTGCCACTCTGCGGATCGGGATCTCGGTGCAACGGGATCGCCGGCCCGTGCCGGTCCTGCGTGTGCGCGCCGAGCCCGCCGTACTCGGCGTCGTTGGCCGCGATGTTGATCTCGGGCGGCTCGTCACCGAGCTTCTGATAGATGGCGAGGACCCTGGCCTCCTCAGGGTCGGTGGGCCGGGGCAGTTCCGCCGGACCACCGTCATGCGTACCGGCTGAGCCGGGCCGCGCACCAGCCGTGGGTCGTCCCGCCTGGGCCGCCGTGGCGACCAGGCCTTGGGCCTGAGCGACGCTCCCGGGCCCGCCGGCACCATGGCCTCTGGGTGGCGAGCCGCCGTCGCCCCCACCGCCATCGCCGTGCCCCCGCGGCCGCCCGGTCACCCCGGAAACCGCCGCCCGACTTTCCCCACGCCCGACAGGCTACAGCCACAGTCATCAATGTCTTCGGCCTACGGCGGTGAGCATTCCGGATCAGAACGGTCCGTGGTCAGCGAACGCGTCGCGCCCGGCTCGACGGGGGCCGGGCCGGGCGCGGGCGGGTCGGGGTCAGGCTACGAAGCGGGAGCGGCGGCGGCGCCCGATCAGGTAGCCCGTGGTGCCGAGGAGCAGGAGGGTGCCGCCGATGCTGGCTACCAGGGCGGTGTCGGCGCCGGTTACCGGGAGGCCGCCGTCCTCGTCCTTGTCGGTGGAGGTGCCCTCGCCGCCGCCGCCGGCCGTGCCCGGGGTGGAGGCCGAGGCCGTGGGGGCCGGGGTGGCGGTTGCCGTGGCCGTGGGGGCCGGGGTGGCGGTTGCCGTGGCCGTGGGGGTGACGCTCGGGGTGGGCTGGGCCGCGCAGTCGAGTTCGCGGGCGACGTACTGGCCGTCGTTCAGGTAGGCGAGGTAGGCGTCGATGGTCGCGGTGTCGAGGGCCTTCTGGGCGGCCGCCTTCAGGTTGGTGCCGGCGTTCGTCAGCGTGCGGACCACGGAGATCCGCAGGTCCGTCGTCCAGGCCTGCTTCGCGCCGGTCTTGAGGAACGCTCGCAGGTCACCCTCGGGGTCCCTCAGCACCTCCTCGATCTCGCCGGGCAGGATGGGCAGCGACGCGGCCTTCGCCACGGTGAGGAGCTGGGCGGCCAGAATCTGGAGCTCCGTGTCGGTGGCGGCGTCCAGGTCGATGGCGAGCATCTCGCGGATGTCCTTGTAGACCTTGCGCTCGACCGTCTGGCAGGCCTTGTTGTCGGCCGTGAGCGTTTCGGTCGATGCCATTGCCGGTGCCGCCGGAATCAGAAGGGCCAGTGCCACTACGACGCCGGTCGACGTCTTCCCTCGCATGCGGTTCTTCCTCCCCGTTGCAGGCCAAAACACGGAGATAGTACCGGCGGCGGGCGAAGAAGCAAGAAGGAATTGAATGCGTCGATGGGTCTCGAACTCATTCCGCGGGGCACAGTTGGCGCGGCGGGGTGTCGGGGAAGTTGCGGTCCCAATCCACGGTGGGCGGATTTGCGCACGTCTGCTCGATAACCGCGGACAGGTCCGGGTTGATCCGCCACATTGCGGATACTCCGTCCAGGACGGTCAGGTCGGTGCCGAGGAGGCGCGGGGACGCGATACGCAGTCCCTGGGTGTGCAGGCGGAGGATCGCCCGGCCCGTCGCGGCGTCCCAGACGCGGGCCTCGGAGCCGTCGACGACCGCCACCGCCCGGCCGGCGGGGTCGAAGGCGAGGGTGGCCGTTTCGTCGAGGGGGCCGGCCTGGACCAGGGTGCGGGGCGCCTGCGGGTCGGTCACGTCCAGGATGGTGGTCGAAACGGGGGTCGGGTACGTGGTGACGGCGATCAGCCCCGCCGGCCCGGCCTGGAGGATCGCGGGGTGGCGGGCGTACAGGAGGGTGCTGATCCTGCGGCCGTCCAGGGTCCAGCGTTCGATGGCGTCGCGGTCGCCGTCGCGGCGGCTGAGGATGATGCCCGTGCCGTCGCTGAGCACCGCCGTGCCGACGACCTCGGTCGCGGGCAGGGTGCGGAAGGTCCGTTCGCCGACGCGCCACACCCTTGCCGTCTTGTCCGTGCCCAGGGCGCTCAGCAGGGATCCGGTCCGGTCGAGGCTCTCCATCAGGCCGAGGTCGGCGGGGGCCGGGATCTCCCGGGGACGGTCGAGGTCGGACAGGTCCCACAGGAAGGAGCGGGTCCGTCCGCTCCAGTAGATCGCCCGGCGTTCGTCGATGCTGCTCCCGTGGAGGTAGCTCGACGCGGTGGGGAGGCTCCCCGCCTGCCGCCACGTCGTACCGTCCCACCGCCAGAGCTGTTCGCCCAGCGTCTTCGCGTCGTAGGTGGCGGCGTACCGGCCGGGCGGGTCCACGAAGCCGCGGCCGAGGGTGGTGGCGCCCGAAGCGGCGTGCGCCAGGAGCAGCGCCTCGCGGGCCTCGGTGGTGGGCGCGAGCCGGTACGCGGCCAGCGCCAGCCCCACGGCGTCCGACGGCTTGGAGGCGATCAGGTCGCGGGCGGCGTCGGACGCCCGCAGGGACAGCGCCTCGTTGCGCTGCCGGGCGGCCCGGTGCTGGGCGGCCGCCGCGACGATCATGGTTCCCGCCAGCAGGAGGGTCAGCGCCGCCAGGCCCGCGACGAGCCGGCGCAACCGGCGGGTGGTGCGCCGGCCGGCCTCCCCGCGGGCGCGTTCGGCGTCGAGGCCGGCGTCGAGGAACGCCCGTTCGCGAGGGTTGAGCCGGTCGCGGAGCCGGGCGGCCTGTTCGAGGCGGGCGCCGCGGTAGAGGGTGTCGGGGTCGTGCCCGTGCGCCTCCCACACCGCGGTGGCCTCGGTGAGCCGGTGCTGGGTGCGCAGGTCCTCCCGGTCCTCCGCGATCCAGCCCGCCAGCCGCGGCCACGCTTGCAGGAGCGCCTCGTGGGTCAGGGTGACGCTGTCCCGGTCGATGGTGATCAGCCGGGCCGCGGCGAGCCGGTCGAGGAGGGCGTCGGGGGCGTGCAGGTCGGCTCGCCGTACCCGTCGCTTGGTGTCCTCGGTGCCGTCACCCGGCACCACCAGGCGCAGGAAAAGCAGCCGTGCCGCGCGGCGGTCTTCCTCGGTGAGCTGGTCGAAGGTGTGCTCGGCGGTGCGCGCGAGGGCGTGTTCGATGCCGCCGACGTCCTCGTAGCCGGCCAGCGTGAGGGCCATGCCGCGGCGGCGCCGCCACGTCTCGGCGAGCGTGTGCGACACCAGCGGCAGCACGGCGGGTTGCCCGCTGACGTCGGAGATGAGGCGGGCCACCAGCGCCGTCTCGATCGTGGCGCCCGCGCGGGCGGCCGGTTCGGTGATCGCCGAGCGCAGCTCCTCGGTGGACATCGGGCCGACCAGCACCTGCGCCCGGTGCAGCGCGGTGACCAGCTCGGGGTGGCGCGCGCACCGGCCGTAGAAGTCGGCGCGGACGCTGACCACCACCCGGCTGTGCGGTCCCGCGGCCGTGGTCAGTGCCCGGATCAACCAGAGCCGGGCGCTCTCGTCGCAGAGCGTGAACACCTCCTCGAACTGGTCGACCACCAGCAGCGCGTCGGCGGCGGCTTTCGCGAGCCAGCCGCGCAGGGCCTGCGGGTCGGCCGCGAGGTCCTCCCGGACCCGGGCGGCGGGCTCGTCGGCGAGGTTCGCGATGGGCACGGCGAGCTCGGTGATCGGATCGGTGCCCGGCGACACCACGATCGCGGTGCGTGAGCTGCGCGCGACCAGTCCGGCGCGCAGCAACGACGACTTGCCCGCCCCCGAGGCGCCGAAGACCCCGACGAACGGACGTTCGTCGACGAGCGTGAGCAGCGTCTCCGTCAACGCCTCCCGCCCGAAGAACCGGTCGGCGTCGTCGACCTGATAAGGGTCAAGACCGACATAAGGCAGGGGTACGTCGCCAGGCGCGCCCGGCTGCACGGCGGCCAACCGGCGCCACCGCTCGGTCCACTCGCCGACGTCGCCGTCGCAGGCCCGGACGATCGCGGCGGTGATGGCCAGGCTCGGCAGCCGCCGTCCGGACAGCGCCTCGGACAGCGCCGCGGCCGAGTAGTTCGTCCGCTTGCCCAGCTCCCGGTACGAGGGCAGGCCGACGCGTCGCCGGAGGCGTCGAAGGTCCCCGGCGAAGCTCAGCAGCGGAGTCTCCTCGGACTCCAGCGGACGTTCCTGTCGAGGCATCCGACCTCCGATCCCTCGCGTCATTGTCCTGGTCATGTCCAGTGTTTGTTGTTCAGCGGCGGGCTCCGAACACGAACATCGCCCGGCTTCGTACGGTCGGCACCATCCCGCCGTCAAGCTTCGAGGAGTTGTGCATGCGATCCACCCGCATCGTGGCGGCGGCGTCGGCCGTCGTCCTCGCCCTCTCGCCGGCCGCCTGCGGTTCCAGCGAGAAAACCGCGGACAAGCAGGCGTCCGGCGGCACCAGCAACGCCGGTGCGCTCATCGGCGTCACCATGCCCACGCGGTCCTCGGAGCGCTGGAACGGCGACGGCGAGAACGTCAAGAAGGAGCTGGAGGCGCTCGGCTACAAGGTCGACCTCCAGTTCGCCGAGGACGACATCCCCACCCAGGTCAACCAGCTGGACAACCAGATCACCCGGGGCGCCAAGCTGCTGATCGTCGCGTCCATCGACGGCACCGCGCTCACCACCCAGCTGCAGAGCGCCGCCGACAACAAGATCCCGGTGATCTCGTACGACCGGCTGATCCGTAACTCGCCGAACGTGGACTACTACGCCACCTTCGACAACTACAAGGTGGGCGTGCAGCAGGCGACGTCGTTGCTCACCGGCCTCAAGCTGCTCAACGCCGACGGGTCCAAGGGCCCCGCGAAGGGCCCGTTCAACGTCGAGCTGTTCGCCGGTTCGGCGGACGACAACAACGCGACGTTCTTCTTCAACGGCGCGATGTCGGTGCTGAAGCCATACCTGGACAACGGCACGCTGAAGGTGCCCAGCAATCAGAGGGACTTCAAGAAGATCGCGATCCTGCGGTGGAAGCCGGCCGTCGCCCAGGACCGGATGGAGAACCTGCTGACCTCGACGTACCGCTCGGGCCTGAAGGTGGACGGCGTGCTCTCGCCGTACGACGGCCTCTCGATCGGCATCATCTCCGCGCTGAAGAGCAACGGATACGGTACGCCCGCCCAGCCCTACCCGGTCGTCACCGGCCAGGACGCGGAGGCGGCGTCGGTGAAGTCGATCATCGCCGGCGAGCAGTACTCGACGATCTTCAAGGACTACCGCGAGCTGGCCAAGACCAGTGCGCAGATGGCCGACGCCGTCCTCAAGGGCCAGAAGCCGGCGACGAACAACGACAAGGACTACGACAACGGCGTGAAGGTCGTGCCCTCGACGCTGCTCAACACCACGATCGTGAACAAGACGAACTACGAGAAGGCCCTGATCGACAGCGGCTTCTACAAGAAGTCCCAGTTGCAGTAACCCGGACCTTTCCACCCCCCACCCCGAGACCGGCCCGCCTGTTCACGCCCGAGCAAGGGCAGGCGGGCCGGTATCGGGCCCATGCCCGGCGGCCTCCCGCGCCGCACGCTCGTACTGCTCACGCCGGAACACGAACGGGCCGAAGCCGCTGTAGTCCCGGCGCGGCCGGAACGGCTGCGCGAACCCGAGCCACGTGACGTGCGCGCTGTCGACGACGACGCGAGCCTGGAGCGGCCAGCAGCCGACCTCCCCGCAGTCGCACCCGAGCAGCGCGATCCCACCCTGCCCGGCCCGGTACGACGACTCCGGAGCGCCCGCCAGATAGCCGGTCAGCTCGCCGAAGCGGGAGTGTTCCAGGACGAGCCCGGCGTACGCCCCGGGAACATCGAACCCGGCGGCCCGCTCGAAGCCCGCGACGAGTTCCACCAGGCTGACCCCGTCGACGAGCGGCACCAGCTCACGCGCGGCGCCCGGCGAGCCGTCCCACGGACGAACGTCGAACCGCACTTCACACAGACGAGGAACGGGCAGCACATACCCGAGTCTGCCACCGCCCGGATCGCTGCTGCGGCGCTGACGCCGAGGTGTCAGGGCGGTTGCAGTGGTCCCGGCCAGGCTGGCTTTCGTCAACGCAAGCTCGATGAAAGGCAGACCATGCTCAAGCAGCACAGGCGCCGCACCCTGCACGCCATGCTCGGGATCGCCGTCGGGTTGGGGGCGGTTGTCGCCGCGGCCACGCCCGCCGCGGCGGTCGGCAGTGGCGGCAACCGGTTCGTGCTCGGCGATTTCGGTTTCGACCAGGCGTGGCGGGTCGACCGGCATCTGCGGGTGATGGCCGACGTCACCGTGGACCGGCGGGCCGACATCGTCGGCTTCGGCGATGCCGGGGTCTACACGGCCGTGTCCCGGGGCGACGGCACGTTCGGGCCGGCCACGTTCGTGATCGGCGAGTACGGGTTCAACCAGGGCTGGCGGGTCAACCAGCATCCGCGGTTCGTCGCCGACATCACCGGGGACGGGCGCGCCGACATCGTCGGCGTCGGCGGATCGACCGTCCTCGTCGCCATCGCGCAGGGCAACGGCGGCTTCAGCGCCCCGCAGCCGGTGAACAACGGGTTCGTGGCCGACGGCAGCTCCCGCTACTTCCTCGCCGACGTCAGCGGGGACGGGCGCGCCGACCTGTACCGGGTGCGCAGCGGCCGGGTCGACATCGCGACGGCGTTCGTCGGCGGGCCCTTCGCCACGCCGATCCTCGCCACCACGGAGTTCACCTTCCCGACCCGGTACGACACCCCGAAGGTGGCGGACGTGACCGGCGACGGGCGCGCCGAGTTCCTGGCGTTCTCGGTGAGCGGTCCCATCCACATCGTCTCGACCAGCCCGGGGCCGACCAACACCTACCCGTTGTCGCACCGCGCGCAGGCGGACACCACCAGTTCTCCGCAGCTGATGGACAGGTTCGCCGACGTCACGGGCGACGGCCGGGCCGACATCGTCGCGTTCGGCCAGACCGAGGCCACCTCCTACACCGCGGTCTCCACGGGCGGCGGCAACTTCAACGATTTCATCCCGGCCATCGGTGACTTCGGCGCCGGCTCCGGCTCGGGCGGCCGGCCGCGGGACGTCGTCGACCTGAACGCGGACGGCCGGGCGGACATCGTGGGCTTCGGCATCCAGGGTGTCTGGATCGCGCTGGCCACCGGGAGCGGCACGTTCTCCCCGATCCAGCTGCTGGTCGCCGATCTGGGTTCCGACCAGGGCTGGACCACCGACCGGCACGTGCGGGTGGCGGCCGACATCACCGGCGACGGCCGGGCCGACATGGTCGGCTTCGGCAACGCCGGGGTCTACACCGCGGTCACCACCCCCTGACGCACGACTCCGCCCACGCCGTCCACCGCCGGGTCAGCCGCGGTGGATGGCGTGGGTGACCCCCTCGATCGGGTCTTCCGCCCAGCCCACCGCCCAGATGGTTCCGGTGCCCGGCACGATCGTCGCCCCTTCGAGCGCGGAGGCCGGCTCGCCCACGATGCCGGCGGGCGGCTCCTCGATGACGTCGGTCGTGAACTTCCGACCGTCCCAGTGCTCCGCATAGTCGAACTCGATGCTCGGGTGGTCGCCGCCGTAGCCCACGATCCACACGTCGTCCGCGGCGAGCGGCAGGACCGCGGTCAGCTCCGATCCGCCGCCGGCCGTCGGGACCGCCGTCCATTCCTGCCCGGTCAGATGCAGGGCGAGGGGCCGGCAGTCCTCCTCCACGCACGTCTCGCCCACGGCCCACACGTCACCGGCGGTGAGGGCGGCCACGGCTTGCAGGTTCTGCGACTCGCCGGGTCCGCCGGTGTCCGGCACCGTGACCCGCCGCCAGCTCGTCCCGTCCCAGTGCAGCACCAGGCTGTCCTGGGCGCCGTCGGCACCGGTCCGGGTGCCGACCGCCCACGCGTCGGTGGTGGATCGCGTGTACACCGCGTTCAGCTCGGTGCTGGTGGAGTCGTCCTGCGGCAGGGCTGCCGCCGACCATTGACCGGCGTTCCACCGTACGATCAGGGCCTTCGCGGTCCCGCCGGACGCCACCGTGCGGCCGACCGCCCAGCCCTGCGCCGAGGAAAGCATGTCCACGTCGGTCAGGGCGCTCTCGCCGGCCGGGAGCCCCTGCACGACGGCCGGTGCGCCCCAGACCCCGGTGAAGCGCATGAGCAGCGCCGACTGCGTGCTGCCGGCGGAGGTGCCGACCGCCCAGACGTCGGTGGGCGACACGGCGTCCACCCCGGTCAGCTCGTACCGGCGGGAGGCGGGCGGCACGGGCGTGGCCACCGGCTTCCAGTTCTCGCCGTCGAAATGCGCGGTGAGGGCGTTCGCCCCGGCGTTGCGCCAGACGCCGACCGCCCAGACGTCGGTCGGCGAGGTGGCGGTGACGTCCCGCCATTCGGATCCGGCCGCGCCGTTCAGCGGCGGCATGTCCGGGCCCGGCGACCATTTAGGGCCCAGCGCGGCGTTCGCGGGCAGCGCGGGCAGGAGCGCGGCGACGGTTGTCGCGGCAAGAACACTGACAATTCGGGTACGCACAGAAGCGTCCTTTCACGTGGCGAGAATCTGCCGGCAGGCGCGTGCCACGAGCGGTGCCGTGGCCCGGAAGTACGTCTCGGCGCCGCGCAGCCAGGCGGCCGGCTCGCCCCACCCGTTCGCCACGGCCTCCGGTGCCGCGAGGCGCAGACCGAGGTGACGCGCGAGCGGGTACGGCTCCGACAACCGCAGGAACCGCGCGACGGCTGTCCCGGCCGCGGCGCGCCGGCCGTCCCGGCCCTCCAGTACGGCGCGGGCCAGGTGCAGGAACTGGTGGTTCCACCCGGCCTGCACCTGGGCCGACCGGGCCATGGCCGTGCACTGCGCCCGCCCGGCCTCCCCGGCGAGGACGGACAGGAGCAGGGCGGGCCCGGAGACGAACGACACGTACGACGCGGGCCGGGTCGCCTCGTGCTCGGCGGCCCGGCCGAGTTCCGCCAGGGCGCTGCCGCGGTCCTCGCGCAGCAGGTGCAGCAGGGCCAGCCCGAAGCCGTGCACCGCGGTGGCGAAATCGTCGTCCTCGCCGCCGAGGTCCCGGAACCGGTTCAGCAGCGTGTCCACCTCGGACGCCCGGCCCTCGTGGGCGGCGACCATGATGCGCTCGCCGAGGGCGATGAGCCGGGTGTGGGTCAGCCGGAGCCGCCCGGCCGTCTCCTCGCAGCGTGCGGTGGCGACCCGGGCCGCCTCGTACTCGCCGCGGCAGATCTGGACGACGGCCAGCTCGAGCTCGATGTTGAGGGCGGTCACGACCGCGCCGGCCCGCTCGGCGATCTCCAGCGCCTGACGCAGCCGGGCGCCCTCGGCGGCGCGGATGCCGTCGTGGGCCCCCAGGTGGTAGAGCAGGCCGATGCGCCGGCTGACCAGGTTGTTCGCCTCGGCGAGGGCCAGCCCGCGCTCGTACAGGGAGTCGGCCTCGGCCAGGTCGCGGAGTCTGGCGCAGCGCCCGAGCACCTCCAGCGCGGCGCAGGCGACGTCCGGCCGGCCCGCCGTCCGCGCCGCCCGCAGCGCCCGACCGGCCAGCCGCTCGGCGGCCACCCGGCGTCCCTTGCTGGGGTTGCCGAACGCGAGCCGCGCGGCGATGACGTCGATGCGCGCGCTCATCGCGACGTCGTCGTCGGCGCCGAGCAGCCGCCGGGCGTGGGACAGCTCGCGGATGCCCTGCTTCCAGTGCCCGGCGGCGGCCGCGACCCCGGCCAGCCGCAGGTGCACTTCCGCGGTGTGGTGGTGCGGGCGGGCGCCGAGCGCGTACGCGTCGTCGATGCGGCCCGCGTCGGCGTACCGTCGATCAGCGCCTCGATCACCTCGGCGGGCGGCTCGGCCAGCGACATCGCCCGTTCCAGCAGCGAGATCTGGGTGGAGATCGCGCCCTGAGCGGCGGCCCGGCCGGCGGCGACGGCGAAGAGCTCCGCGGCCCGGCGCGCTTCGCCGGCCGACGCCCACAGCTCCGCGGCGAGACGCTCCGCGCCGTGGGCCTCGATCGCCTCCGCGGCCCGGCGCGACAGCGCGGCCCGCTCGATCGGCAGCAGCTGGTCCCGCAGCGCCTCGGCGGTCAGGGCGTGCCGGAACGAGAACCCGCCGAGGTCACCGTCCGCGACCAGCAGGTGCGCCTCCACCGCTTCCCGCAGGCAGGACAGCAGCTCCCCGTCGTCCAGTTCGGCGGCGGCGCCGGCGGCCGCGGCCGGGAAGTCCCGCCCCAGCGGGGCGGCGACCTGCAGAAATGCCCGGGTACGCGGACTGAGCCGATCCGCCCGCCCCACCAGCGTCGCCGCCAGCGTGACCGGCACCCCCGCGGGCAGCCGCCCGGCGACCGTCCATCCCGGCCCGGTACGCACCAGCGCCCGATCGCTGACCATCCCGGCCAGCAGTTCCTCGATGTGCAGGGGGATGCCGTCGGAGGTGTTCAGCAGGCGCTCGTACACCGGCTCGGGCACCTGCTCGGCGGGAACGTCCAGGCAGCCGGCGGCCATCTCCCGGACGGCGTCGCCGGCCAGCCGGTCCAGTTCGAGCACGCTCGCCGCCCGCCGGTGCTGGGCCGTACGGGCCAGCTTCAGCGCGTCGCCGGGATCCGGGCGCAGCGTTCCGAGCACGAGCAGCGGCTCCTGGCCGGCGTTGTCGAGCAGGTAGTCGATCACCGCGAGGGTGTCCGCGTCCGCCTCGTGCAGGTCCTCCAGCACCAGCAGCGCCCCCGCCTGCCCGCCGACCCGGACGATCAGCCGGAGCACCGCCTCGGCCAGCACCACCAGCGATTCGTCGGCATCCGGCGACTGCTCCCGCCGCCATTCGGGGACGAGCCGGGACAGCGCCGGCCGGTACGCCACCAGCTCCGGGGCCTCGGGCGGCCCGGACTTGCGCAGCACCGACAGCAGCGCCTCGCTCAACGGCCGGAACTGCACCGGGGGCGAGGCGGCGCGCCCGCGCAGCACCCGCAGCCCCGCGCCGGAGGCCAGCCGGGCCACCTCGCCGGCGAGCCGGGTCTTGCCCAGCCCCGCCTCGCCGATCAGGAAGACGGCACCGCCGGCCCCCCGCGCCGCGTCCAGGACGAGGCCGTGCAGGACCGCCATCTCGTCCCGGCGTCCCACCACGGACGGGCCGCCCAACCGCAGGGCGCCGACGGCCGCCGGGCTCTCGGGCCCCGGCCGGCGCACCGCAGCGGCGGGCGAGACGTCCAGGGCCGGGTCCTGGCGCAGGATCGCGGATTCGAGGTCCCGCAGCGCCTGGCCCGGGTCGATCCCGAGCTCGTCGCCGAGGGTGCGGCGCATCCTCCGGTACGCGGCGAGCGCGTCCGCCTGGCGGCCGGACCGGTAGAGCGACAGGATCAGCAGCCCGTGGATCTGTTCGTCGAGCGGGTGGTCGCGGGTGAGCTGCTCGAGGTCCGGGACGAGGCCGGCGTGCTCGCCGAGCGCGAGGCGGCTCCAGCAGGGCCAGGGTGGCGCGCAGCCGGAGCCGGTCGAGCCGGTCGGCCTGCTCGTCGAGCCAGGGCAGGCCGGGGACGTCCACCAGCGGACGGCCCCGCCACAGCCCGAGGGCGGCCCGCAGGTGGCGGACCCGGTCCGCATGGCCGGCCGAGCCGGTGCCCTGCCGGATGAGGTGCTCGGCGGCCTCGACGTCGCTGGCGCCGGCCGGGAGATCCAGCACATAGCCGGGCGGCCGGGCGACGATCGCCTGCTTGCTGCCGAGCACCTGGCGCAGGTGGGAGACGTTGCTCTGCAGGGTGTTGAGCGCCGTGGACGCCGAGCTGTCGCCCCAGACGACGTGCAACAACCGGTCGGTGCTGACCACCTCGCCGCGCTGCAGGGCGAGCACGGCGAGGACCGCCTTGCGGCGCAGCCCGTTCACCGGCCGGGCGGAACCCTCGACGGTGACGTCGACCGGGCCGAGAAGCCTGATCTGCATTGCGGCCCGCCTCCCCCGGTTCGTGATCGGGAAACTACCGGCCAGTAGTTGAAAGTCAGACCTTCAGTCGCCGACCGGACAGGCTCCGCGGGCCATGTCCTCATAGGACTTACAAGGCGTCGGCGAGGCGCTTAACGGCGGCGGAATCCCCGCCGCGACGCCGCGATCGCCGGCGGCGGGCGATGACGCGCCGCACGTCCCCGGAACGGTTCGTCGAATCGACGCCGGCGGCGTGCGCCCCGGAATCCCCGGCCCGGCCATTCCCGCTTCGGCCTGCGCGCGACCGACGTGCGTACGCAGGCACAGAGCCGCCACGAACCGCCCTCGGCGGCGTGAAACGCGGCGTCCGCGGGCTGGTGCGGCCAGGCGCTCGTCGCGCAGCACGCCGACAGGAACTGGGCGACCTCGTCCGGCAGCGGCCGGGGAGCCGAGAACGCGACGGTCTTTGCCATTCCGGCTGTCTATCACCGCGTTCCGGCCCCCGGACACCGATTTTCGCAAAAACCCGTTGCCCGCCGTCCGCGGCTTGCACACCATGACGCTCATGGATCGGTAGCCGATCGGCGCACGCACGGCAGGAAGACGGGTTCGAGTCGCTCCCCGTCGGTTCCGCCGTGTCCCGACATCACACCGGCCGCGGCCGGCCTCGCTGCTGATCCTGCTGAAGTCTGGATTCACCACGCCCATGAACGACATCGACCGCAAAGCGCTGTGGGTCGTCCGGGAACTCGCCCTGCCCGCCCTCCTCAAGGCCTGCCTGTCCTGCGGATCCACCCGCCACCACCCGACCGGGAAATTCCGGGTGAATGCGAACCACAAGCTTCTCGACGTCTGGATGCTGATCGGCTGCGACAGCTGCGGCCGTACCTCGAAAATCCCGATCCACGAGCGCATTCCCGTACGCGATCTGCCCGGCGACCGGCTCCGGGAGTTCGAGAACAACAACCCGGCGCTGGTGCGGCACCTGACCCACCGGATCACGCATCCGCGGGATTGGCGCGGCACCTGGGAACTGGAAACGGACCTGCCGTTCTACGATTTCGCGGCCCTCGAGGTCTTCGTCAGGTACGAACTCCCGGCGCCCATCCGGGTGGAGAGGCTCCTCATGGCGGGCCTCGGCCTGAGCCGTTCCGTCACGAGAAGAACGGTGGAATCGGGCCGCATCCGCCTGCCCCTGCCGCTCACCGCGAAAGCCCGCGAAGACTTCACCCTCCACGTCATCGCCGGCCCTTGACCGTTTCGCCACGCCTATAGTGGCGGCGTGACCATGCGGTTGCGGCGGCGGCCGCTGCTGATCGCGGGGGCGTGCGCCCTGCTCGTCGCCGGCGTCGCGGCCTGCGCCGGGGACGAGCCGGACGGCCCTTCCGTACGCCTGCACGCCACCGCCGAGCAGTGGCGCAACAACGAGGTCAACCGGGAACTCGCGGTGGCGCTGCACAACGACACCGGCGTACCCGTATGGGTGTCCCGGGTCGATCCGGTCCTGCCCTCCTTCGAGGGTGAGAGCGGCGCCGACACGAACACCCTGCTGCCCGCCTCGACGCTCCGGGTCGACATCCCGGTCAAGTTCGGCGCCGGTGCCTGCATACCGGCCGCCGCCGCGTCGCACGTCGTGGTGGTGGCCCGGCCCGAGGGCGCGACGAAGTGGCAGCGGATCACCGTCCCGCTCCCCGACCCGAACCCGCTGCTCGACAGGCTCCTCGCCATCGACTGCGCCACCCGGCGGGTCCAGCAGAGCGTGACCTTGCGCTTCGGCCCGTGGACGGATCTGGGCAGGGACGGCGTACGCGGAAGCATCCTGATAGACCGCACCGCCGCGGCGACCACCGACGTCCGGATCCGCGAAGTCGACGGCAACATCATGTACCGCTTCGCCTTCGCCGGCGCCACCCCGCTCGCGACCGTCACCGCGGCCGCCCCGCACGCCGAGGTCCGCTTCACCGCCCAGCCCCAGCGCTGCGACCTGCACGCCTTCGCCGAGATCAAGAAGCCGTTCGAGTTCCCGGTCCGGGTCTCCCTCGGCGCCGCCGAGCCCCTGACCACCACGATCCCGGTCGACGCCGACGACCGCAGAGCCCTGGACACCATGCTCCGTCGCAACTGCGGCCTGCCCCCGGCCTGAACCGCAGGAGGGGGTGGCCGCCGGCCGGCGGCCACCCCCTCCCTCAGCCGATCAGAGGTTCAGGGTCCAGCTGTTGATGAAGCCCGTGTCGATCGACGCGGCGTCCTGGACACGCAGGGTCCAGATTCCGTCCGCCGACTCGCCCGCGAGGTTCACCGTGTAGGTGCGGTCGATGTTGTCCGTGCTGCCACCGCTGCGGCTCTGCAGCGTGTACGCGGTGCCGTCCGGCGCGACCAGGCTCACCACCAGGTCACCGATGTACGTGTGGACGATGTGCACCTCGACCGCGCTGGTGGCCGACGGCGTGGCCGTGCAGCCGGTGAGGTCGATCCTGCTGGTCACGGTCGTGTTGTCGGGGATGGCGACGTCGGTGTCGTTGGTTCCCCAGCAGCCCTCGGCGCTGTGGACGCCCAGCGTGACGGTCGTCGAGTGGGCCACCGACGGCGACGTTCCGGTCAGCGTGATCGGGTACGTGCCGGTGCTCAGCGTCTCCGGGGTGGCGATGGAGACGGTCGCCGACTCCCCGGCCGTGATCGACGGCGGGGTGAAGGTGACCGTGGTGCCCGCCGGCGCGCCGGTGGCGGTGAGGACGATCGTCTCCGCCGTACCGTTGGTGACCGTGGTCGTGAGGTTGGTGGTCACGGTGTCACCGGGAACGACGGGGAGCGTGGTGGGGGAGGCGGCGATGGAGAAGTCGTCGCCGGTCGGGCAGTAGTCGGAACCGGCCACGTTGACGGCCGTCCAGGCGGCCTGGACCGTCTTGTACTCCGTACCGCAGAGGCCGTAGAGGTCCGCCGCCGCGGAGAGGGTGTAGGCCCGGGCGGTGTTCGACGGGGTGGACGTGTTGACGTAACGCGTGTTGGAGACGAAGTACGTGTCCAGCGCGCGGAACCAGATGTTCTCCGCCTTCTCGCGGCCGATGCCGACCACCGGCTCCGCCGAGCCGCAGATCGGCGAGGTGCCGTACGCGGTGGCGCCGGTGCCCTCGGCGAGGTTGAAGAAGAAGTGGTTGGCCACGCCGGACGAGTAGTGCACGTCGACGCTGTTGGTGCTGGTCGACCAGCAGGAGTGCGACGAGCCGTCGAGGGACGGGTTGTACATGAAGCGCAGGGGCGCGCCGGTGCCCCGGATGTCGATCTTCTCGCCGATGTCGTAGTCGCCGGGGTCGTTGGTGGTGTTCGCGTAGAACTCGACCATGCTGCCGAAGATGTCGCTGGTGGCCTCGTTCAGGCCGCCGGACTCGCCGGAGTAGGTGAGGCCGCCCGGCACCACGTTCTCGGTGACGCCGTGGGACATCTCGTGGCCGGCCACGTCCAGGGCCACCAGGGGCTTGTTGTTGCGGTCGCCGTCGCCGTAGGTCATCTGGGCGCCGTCCCAGAAGGCGTTCACGTACGAGTTGCCGTAGTGGACGCGGGACGGGACGCCGGCGCCGTTGCCGAAGATGCCGTTGCGGTTGTGGACGTTCTTGAAGTAGTCGAACGTCGTGGCCGCGCCGAAGTGGGCGTCGACGGCGGCCGAGGCGCGGTCGGAGTTCGCCCCGGTGCCCCAGACGTTGTCGGCGTCGCTGAAGGTCGTGCAGGTGGAGGTGCCGTTGTTGAGGTCACACGTGCGGCCGTTGCCCCGGTCCGGGTCGACCAGCGTGAAGCCCGTGGCGGTCTGGGTGGTGTCCACGCTCACCGCGCCGGAATAGATGCTGTTGCCGGTGCCCTCGACGGTTTCGATCTCGTCGAACGAGCCGCGCACCTTGTTGGACGTCGCGTCGGTGATGACGTGCAGCCGGGACGGGGTCTGGCCGTCCTTCGCCCATCCGTGGACGACCGTCTCCCAGGCCAGGGCGGGGGTGCCGGCGCCGGCGTCGATGAACAGTTCCGGCTCGCCGACCGAGGTGATCTTCCCGGAGAAGGCGCCCTTCGCGGCCGTACGGGCCTTGGCGGCGCGAACCTTCGGCGTGGTGCTCAGGGTCAGCGGCGCCGCCAGCCCGACCGAGCTGCCGGCGTAGTCGCCGTCGGGCTCGAGCCGGATGACGAGGTCGCCGCCATAGACGCGCAGGCCCTGGTGGGTACGCGTGTAGCGCACCACCCCGTTGCCCTTGGCGTCCTTCTTGCTGCTGTAGACGGCGTACCGGTCCTGTGGCGCGCCCTTGACGGCCGCGGCGTGTTCCTTGAGGGCTGAGCCGGCGTCCGCCAGCAGCGAGGCGGACGGTGCGGGCGGTGGCGCGGCGGACACACTTGTGGCGGTGACTGCCAGGCCGCTACCGGCCAGCAGGGTGATGCCGGCCAGTGCGAGGGCTGATCTCAACGGCGTTCCTCCCTGATCCCAGGACGCCCGGAGGCATCCATTGATCTCGATATCCTGACGGAGTATTTGAAAGTTGAACAGCCGTTAGGTGAGAAATTTACATGTCCGACATTGATGTTGGTAAATCACCGGGCACGCGCGGCGACGGCGGCGTAACGTCGACGGTCATGACGACGTTCGGCGGCAACCGGCTCTCCGCACTCCTCGCAACCGGCGCCGCGGTGCTGGTCACGGCGGTCGGCGGCGTCTCGCCCGCGTACGCCGGCGGCGCACCGCCGAGCCCCGGATCGGCCGGCCTCGGCGACCGGCTGTACCCGCTCCTCGGCAACGGCGGCTACGACGTCAAGAATTACGACCTGCGCGTGCGGTATCCGAAGAAGGACCCGAAACAGACCGTCACGGGCGAGGTGACCATCACCGCCGTCGCGACGCAGAACCTGTCCCGCTTCGATCTGGACTTCGGCGGCGACTCGGCCGGCAAGGTCACGGTGAACGGGCGCCCGGCGACGTACACCCGCTCCGGCGACGAGCTCGTCATCACGCCGCGGCACTATCTCGCCAAGGGCAAGCCGTTCCGGGTCACGGTCAGCGGCTTCACCGCGACGCCGATCCCCGCGAACGCCGACGCCCCGGCCGGCTTCGTCAGCACGCCGGACGGCACGATCATGGCCGGCCAGCCCGACCAGTCACACCAGTTCTTCCCCAGCAACGACCACCCGCGCGACATGGCGACGTACACGATCACCCTGACCGCCCCGGCCGGCTGGGCCGCGATCGCCAACGGCCGGCACCTCGGCGACCGTACCCGCGACGGCTACGTCTCCTCGGTCTACCGCGAGTCGAGGCCGATGGCGAGCGAGCTGATCCAGGCCGTGGTCGGCGACTTCGTGGTGCAGACCCGGCCCGCGGCGGCCGGCGTGCCCGTCCGCGACGTGGTCCCCCGCCGCCTGGCGAAGACCCTGCTGCCGAAGGCGGACGTCGAGCGGTCGCAGCTGGAGTGGATGGTCGGCAAGGTCGGGCCGTACCCGTTCGAGAACTACGGCTCGCTGGTCATCGACGCCAACCTCGGCTTCGCGCTCGAGACCCAGACCCTGTCCCTGTACGACACCGGCCTGTTCGGCGCGCCGACGTACTTCCTCAATCCGATCATGACGCACGAGCTGGCACACCAGTGGTTCGGCGACAGCGTCGCGCCGCGCTCGTGGAGCGACGTCTGGCAGAACGAGGGGCACGCGACCTGGTACGAGCTGCTGTACGCCGACGCCACCGGCGACCTGAAGAAGTACACCGGCGCGGCGACGCTGGACGCGTACTTCAGGTCGGTCTACGCCCGCGGCGACGAGTTCCGCCGGGACTACGGCCCGGTGGCCCGCCCGGCCGGCTCGGATTCCATCTGGGACGTCTTCAACCCGAACGTGTACGACGGCGGCGCGCTCGTCCTCTACGCGCTCCGCCAGAAGATCGGTGCCCCGCGGTTCCAGGCGCTGGAGCGGACGTGGGTGGCGGAGTACCGCGGCAGGTCCGCCTCGACCCAGGACTTCATCGCCCTCGCGTCGAGGGTCTCGGGACGGGATCTGCGAGGATTCCTGAACGCGTGGCTCTACGGCACGAGCACGCCGCCGATGCCGGGGCACCCGGACTGGACCGTGGAACCCCCGGCGGCGGCGAAGGCCGGCGTCCTCAACTCGCGCCCGCGGCCGGGCAATTGGCGGTGACGAGCCGGCGGAAGGTGCCCGGTTCGCCATTCTCCAGATCGTTCAGCGCCTTTTCGTTGCCGGCCCTGTCCGGCCCTTCATTTCCGCGTGTCCCGGCGGACAGAAGGGACGATACGACGAGCCCTCACCTGGGGGGTGCACACCGGACTTTCGGGCAGCCGCCCCTCCCGCTCCGGGCAATTCGGCGCACGTGCGGGCGAAACCAGTGGTCGGCGCTTGTTCGCCCGTGTCACGCTCAGTGACGTGATACCCGATTCGTCTTCCACCTGGACCCTGACCAGGGACCAGGCCGATGCCGGGTGGCGCTCGATGTCGCTGCTCGCGCGGCTGGTCCAGCGCGGTGGTCATCCCGCGCCCGTCCGACCCACCGTCGCCCTCGGTGCCGACGAGGAGCAGTACGGCGCCTTCCTCGTCGACGTGCTGGCGTACCACTCCGCCGACGTCGACTACTCGAGCAGCATCTTCGCCAGCGGCGGGCTCTTCTTCACCGGCAGCGGCACCGCGGCGCGCAGCGGCTGGCGCGGCGAGGGCCGGCAGGCCGCCACGATCACCAGCCAGCGGCTGCTGCTGGGCGAGGGCGACCGGCAGCGGGCGTACGACTTCCGCTCGCTGATCCTCATCCAGCCGAACCCGCTCGACTGGTCGGCGAACCTCTACTTCCAGGGCGCCCAGCCGCTGATGCTGCGCGGCCCGTGGGTGCCCTGGATGACCGTGGTGATGTCCGCCGAGCTGTACGGCACGCCGTGGCCGCCCGGCCACCTTCCCGACACCGAGCTTCCGATCAAGGCATCGTGCGAAAAGGCGCGGTAGCGGAGATCGGCCCTGAGCTGCGACGCTGGGCCCTGTGACTGACTACGACCTGGTGGTCCTGGGCTCGGGGCCCAGTGGGCAGAAGGCGGCCATCGCGGCGGCGAAACTCGGCAAGCGGGTCGCCATCGTCGATCGCCGCGACATGATCGGCGGGGTGTGCATCAACACCGGCACCGTCCCGTCCAAGACCTTGCGCGAGGCGGTGCTCTACCTCACCGGCCTCAGCCAGCGCGACCTCTACGGCAGCAGCTACCGGGTCAAGGAAGAGATCACGGTCGCCGACCTGGCCGCCCGGACCCAGCATGTGATCAGCCGGCAGACCGACGTCATCCGCAACCAGCTGTCCCGCAACCGGGTGTCGATGATCACCGGCACCGGCCGCTTCGCGGACGCGCACTCCATCTGGGTCGAGGCCGGCGACGGCCGCGAGAACAAGATCACCGCCGACAAGATCATCATTGCCGCCGGCACCCGGCCGGCCCGCCCGGACAGCGTCGACTTCGACGACCGGACCATCGTCGACTCGGACGGCGTCATCAACCTCGAGGCCGTGCCGCGCAGCATGGTGGTGGTCGGCGCGGGCGTGATCGGCATGGAGTACGCCTCCCTCTTCGCCGCCCTCGGCACGAAGGTGACCGTCGTCGAACGCCGCGACAAGATGCTCGACTTCTGCGACGAGGAGATCATCGAGTCGCTCAAGTACCACCTCCGGGACCTGTCGGTGACGTTCCGGTTCGGCGAGGAGGTCGCCTCGGTCGAACGGCACCAGACCGCCGCGCTGTGCGTCCTCAAGAGCGGCAAGAAGATCGTCGCCGACACCGTCATGTATTCCGCCGGGCGCCAGGGCCAGACCGACGACCTCAACCTGGAGGCGGCCGGGCTCAGCGCGGACCGTCGCGGCCGCATCGAGGTCGACGGCAATTTCCGTACGGCGGTGGAGAACATCTACGCGGTCGGCGACGTCATCGGCTTCCCGGCGCTGGCCTCGACGTCGATGGAGCAGGGGCGGCTCGCGGCGCACCACGCCTGCGGCGAACCGGCCCGCGACATGCACCAGCTCCAGCCGATCGGCATCTACACGATCCCCGAGATCAGCTTCGTCGGGGCGACCGAGGACCAGCTGACCGACGACGCCACCCCGTTCGAGGTGGGCATCGCCCGCTACCGGGAACTCGCCCGGGGCCAGATCGTCGGCGACTCGTACGGCATGCTCAAGCTCCTCGTCTCCCCGGGCGACGGCAAGCTCCTCGGCATCCACGTCTTCGGCACCGGCGCGACCGAGATCGTGCACATCGGACAGGCCGTGATGGGCTGCGGCGGCACGGTCGACTACCTGGTCGACGCGGTCTTCAACTACCCGACGCTGGCGGAGGCGTACAAGGTCGCGGCGCTGGACGCCTCCAACAAGATCCGCAACATCACCCGCATCGACGGCTGATCCGCCCCGCACCCGCCACCGGAGGTTCACCCACCCGTCACCCCCGTCCGGAAGCGTCGGCCGGTATGAGCGGTAGCCGGCCACCACGGCGCAGACTGCGGCGCTCACCACGACCGGTAGTCGGTGTCGGACACCTCGCCGGGCTCGTGGATCTGGCAGATCGGCGAGTGCTGCGGGCAGCCCACCAGCAATTTCGGGCACGGTCAGAACCGGTGCACTGGACAGAGAACAGATCAGCGATGATGGCAGGGCGGGCATGGCTTCGGATCGATCATCGTGGCGTAGAGAACCTTGATGATCTTCTGAAACGGTCATGCCCGTCTTGCTGCCACGAACACCGGCGCTTCTACTCCGAACCGCCCAGGACGGACACCATCACGACTTTGCCGGGGCCCTACCTCCGGATCGTGAGAGTCACCTGCCGGTGTTGTCCTTGCCGGCGCGAACCCTTACGAGAAGAACGTTGATTGCCGCACACATGGTACGTTGGCATGCCGAACGGACGTTCTAACTTTCCGCTGTGCCTACATCCATGACGCCCGATAAAGACGGGCGAGGCCGGTCTCGCCGCAGCGCAGCGAAACGGTACATCATATGGGCTTGCCGTGAGCTGGACATGACGCCGCCGGAGATCGGTCGGCTCACTGGATACTCGGCGACCACCATCAACGACTACCTCGTCGGACGAAGATGCCCCTCGCGAAGGTTTCTTCTCGACTTGCTGGACAAGGTACCCTTGGCCGACCTCGCCTTTCAGGAGATCGCGCCTCTCCTCGGAATCCGTCGAGACGAATGCCCTCAGCCGTCCCGTTACCGCCGGAAGCCGCTTCATGAGTACCTATCTGCATTGCGCGTTTCCTTACGGCGCACTCGGGATCAGTTCGCCGCGAAGCTGGGCGTGAACGTCGACGAAGTCATCGCGGCAGAGCACGGTCGCATCCCGGACCTGGATTACCTCAATCGATTGAGCCGTGTGCTGCCGGCATCCATCACCGTCGAATCCGTGGTCGCCGTTTTCCCCGTTCTTCGCCCCACTCCGCTGGACAACAAACTTCGTCGAAACTTGGAGAAGGCGCGACTTCATCCGACTGCCGACCCTCAACGCAAGATTCTAGAAAACGCTCTCGCAGCCGATCTGGTGCCCGAGGCACGACGGATGGCCCTCAACGCCGCTTGGAAGATCCGCCGCCCAGAATACGCAGAGGAGGTCTGGGGAGAGGCGGTTGCACTCACCATCCGACGTCACGATCCACAAAAAGGACTCATGCTGGCTTATCTCAATACCAGCATCCACGGACTGATCCGCGCCCTAGCTGCCAGCAACCGACACACCGGCACAGCCACGATAATTCGCGACTACGGCGAAACAGTACGTGAAGCAGAAGTACTATTCAGCCGTCTCGGACGCCGCCCGAGCGACGACGAGGTCGCCGCCCACACAGACCTCCGCGCCAGCCTCATCGGCGAGGTGCAGCGTGCGCGATCCGCATGCGTGCACGTCGGCGGCGATGAACTGGATTTCCTGCTTCAGGAGGCCGTCGATATTCCCCCTTCCGAGTCGGCAGGCGAGAGCGAACTGGTGCGACGCCTACGAGACATGCCGGAAGACTGGCGCGAAATCATCTATCTTCATTTCCATGATCGCCTGCCCTTAGCAGAGATCAAGACAGTGACCGACCTAGCGGAAGACGCCATTCTTGCCACGATTGACGCCGCAGTCACGCTTCTCCGCGGCGACCCGGCAGCCGGTCGGCTAAATTGATCCCGAAACCAATCGTGATGCTCCGAAGGGCCTTGCAGGACTCCGGTCTCACTCCGGTCACAGCGCATCGACAGCCTAGCCTCGATGATTCGCAGGTGATGGCTGCTGGTTCGGCCGGACCGCTTTGATCGATCGGTGTTGATGGGTGTGGCGGTCCGGGCATGGTGGTGGGCC
>NZ_PVZG01000040.1 GCF_003002065.1 Pseudosporangium ferrugineum | reverse complement strand
CCGAAACAGCATGTCGGCGGTCGACCCGCTCTGCCACTCGACGCCGTCGACGCGAAACGACAGGGTCAGGTCGCGGGCATCGCCGGCCTCATCCGGGGTGACGAGCCAGGGCCCGAGCGGTGTGGTCCGGTCGAACACCTTGCCCTGCAGGGCCTCGCCGGTCCGGTGCTGCCAGTCGCGCATGGACAGGTCGTTGGCCACCGTGTAGCCGGCGATCGCCTGAGCGGCGTCATCAGCGGTGGCCCGGCACAGATTCCGCCCGACGATGATCGCCAGCTCCACTTCGCCCTGGATCTGCTCGCTCTCCGCCGGCAGCACGATGGTGTCGCGGGGCCCGGTCAGGGTCGAGGCGAACTTGGCGAACAACGTCGGGAACTCGGGCGCCGTCCGTCCGAGCTGCTCGAGGTGACTCCGATAGTTCAGGCCGACACAGATGATGTGCTGCGGGGTCGGCGAGGTACGGGCGAAGTGGGCGGTGGCGGTGCCGACCTCCGCACGCTCCGGGCCCCGGCCGCCGGCCTCCCAGGCGGCGACGGCATCGGGGACGTCCAGGAGAACGGTGCGCTCGCCCTCGACCCGGGCTCCCCACAAACGCCCGTCGTGACGAACAGTCGCCAGGTACATGTCGCTGGTCCGATCGCTTCGTTGGGTCAGATCTCGACGGACTCGCCCGGCTCCAGGGCGAGCATCGGCGTTGCGGTGAGCCCCTTCTCACCGAGGAACCTCCCGGTCGAGGCACGACCGATCTCGCTGAGCATGACGTCGTGGATCGGCACGGTCTGCCGCGGCGCGACGGCCGAGATGAAGTCGATGGCGTCGCCGACCTTCACCCACGGACCGCTCACCGGTACGAGCAGCGTGTCGACCGGCACGAGGGGCGCCGCGTACGAATCGCCGGGGTGGAACACCCGCCCGCCGACGAGGTAGCCGACGTTGTGCGGCACCGGGATGCCCTCGTGAATCTGACCGTGATCACCCCCGTAGACCCGAACGTCGATGCCGTCGACATCGAGCGCCTCGCCACCGCGCACGGTCATCACGCGTCCGGCGCGGGCAGCGTCGGTGTCTTCGAGCGCCGCCGTGACGGACGCGGGACCCCACAAGCGCAGCTCGGAACGGGCCGTGAGCGCGGCGCGGACCTCGTCGGCGGCGAAGTGATCGAAGTGCTCGTGCGTGATCAGCACGCTGGTCGCCGACTCGAGCAGATCAGCGGCGTCCGGCGTGAACGTGCCCGGATCGATGAGGATGCGCTGTCCAGCCTCCTCGATGACGACGGCGGCGTGTACGTGCTTGGTGAGCCGCATGGCCCTTCCTCCTGAACGACATGCGCAGCAAATTTATACAGCAGGACTGTACAGCTTGATTGTACAAATGCCTAGGCCGATCAGCCCTTCTCGGGGGAGCCGGTGGGCTCTACGCGGTCCGGAGAATCAGGTGGACGGTGAGGTGGTGAACACTTCAACGGCGATTGCAGCAAGCACCATCGAATCGGCGGCCCTGCTGAGCGTGGTCGCCGACTCGGTGCGGTGGCGACTGCTCACCCATCTGGCCGACGGCCGGGCCCGATGCGTCTGTGATCTGCAGCCGGTCGCGGCGGTGGCACCGAATCTGCTGTCGTACCACCTCAGGGTGTTGCGTGAGGCGGGCTTGGTGAGCGCCCGGCGGCGGGGCCGTTGGATCGACTACACCATCACCGACGATGCGGCCGACCGGCTCGTGGCGGCCCTTCCTACCTTTCCAGGGAGGCCACGATGACCACCGGATCGATCCCGGCGCCGACGGCGGGCGGTTGGCATCGCCCTGCGGTGTACGGGGTGAAGCTGGCGGCCGTCGCCGGTTTGTGGCTGGCCGCCTATCAGCTGAATCGGCCCTGGTGGGACTTGGTCGTCTACGACTGGCTGGGGCTGGACGAAGGTTCTCGGCTGGGCTCGGGCGTGCACTTCTTCCTCTACGACAGCGTCAAGATCCTGCTGCTGCTCACCGGCATCATCTTCGTGGTCACGATCGGCCGCTCGTACCTGAGTCTGGAACGCACCCGCGCCCTGCTGGGTGGACGTCGCGAAGGAGCGGCCAATCTGGCCGCAGCCGGGCTGGGTGTCGCCACCCCGTTCTGCTCCTGCTCCGCGGTACCGGCGTTCATCGGCTTCGTCGCCGCCGGAGTCCCCCTCGGTGTCACCCTGTCGTTCCTGATCGCCAGCCCGCTCATCAACGAGGTAGCCGTGGTACTGCTCTACGGCATGTTCGGCGCCCGGATCGCCGCCCTCTACGTGCTCTCCGGACTGGTCATCGCCACCGGCGCCGGATACGTCCTCGGCCGGATCAGCCCGTCGCGCTGGGTGGAGGACTTCGTCTACCAAACCACCCTGCGTGGCACGGCCGTTGTTCCCGGGCAGCAGCTGACCTGGTCGGACCGTTTGGCGATGGGCCGAGAAGAGGTGGCCGCGATCCTGCGGAAGGTGTGGCCATATCTGCTCGCCGGAATCGGGCTGGGCGCGGTGATCCACGGCTGGGCACCGGCGGACTTCTTCACCCGCGTCGCCGGGCCGGACAACCCGTTCGGCCCGCTCGTCGCCGTGGCGATCGGGGTGCCGCTCTACTCCAACGCCGCCGGCATCCTGCCGCTGGTCGAGGTCCTGTACGCCAAAGGCATGGCGATCGGCACCGTTCTGGCCTTCATGATGAGCGTCGTCGCGCTCTCGCTACCCGAGCTGATCCTGCTGCGCCGCATCCTCAAACCACCGCTGCTCGCGGCCTTCGTCGGTGTGGTCGCCACCGGAATCGCCGCCACCGGCTACCTGTTCAACGCCATCCTCTGAAAGGAAGATCATCATGCTCATCAAAATCCTCGGACCCGGCTGCGCCAATTGCCACACGCTCGAGAGACTGACCCACGACGCGATCGCCGACCTGAACCTGACAGCCGAGGTCAGCAGCGTGACCGACTATCCCACCATCGTCGGCTACGGCGTCATGAGCACACCGGCCCTCGTCGTCGATGACAGAGTCGTTCTCGCCGGACGAATCCCCACTGCGGCTCAGCTCCGGGATCTGCTGACCACCGCGGCAGCCTGAGTCGTGCACACCATCGGGTCCAGCGGCAGCTGGTCGAGGCCGTCGATGGGCGGAACGGCCGGGCCGGCGCCGTCGCCGGCGATGGGCAGTCGCACGGCTCAGGCCTATCCGGCGGGAATGGCGAGCTGGTCGAGCAGGGTCAGCACGCGGCGTTCAAGGTCGTCGCGGATCGGGCGCACGTCGGCGAGGCCGAGCCCGGCCGGGTCGGGCAGGTCCCAGTTCTCATATCGGGTGCCGGGAAAGACCGGGCAGGCGTCGCCGCAGCCCATGGTGATCACGACGGTGGCGGCGCGAACGATCTCGTCGGTCCAGGGCTTGGGGTATTCGCCGGTGACGTCGATGCCGCGTTCACTCATCGCGGCGATCGCGGCGGGGTTGATCTCCTGGCCGGGTTCGCTGCCACCGGACCAGGCGACCGCGCGGCCGGCGGCGTGGTGGCTGAAGAAGCCCAGCGCCATCTGGGAGCGGCCGGCGTTGTGGGTGCACAGGAACAGCACGACAGGTTTGCCATCGGCGTGGTGGCCTTCGACGCGGGCGAGGGCATCCAGCCGCTGGCGGGCGAACCGTTCGGCCAGCAACGGCAGGAAATTCGGGATCGCGTGGGCGGTGGCGAACTGCTCGTAGCTCGAGTGCAGGAACCGTTCGATGGTCTCCGGGCCGTAGAGGTCGCCGAACGCGCGGCCGAGATTTCCGGCGGCGGTGCGCAAGGCGAGCTGCTGGTCGATCGAGAGGTCCGGGTGTACGGCGGGTGGGGCGAGGTCGCTCATGGTGACTGCTACTTCCGGGCTCGGTGTGCCACTGACACCCCCATTAGATAGCTCAGTCATCGTTGAGTCAGTCATTGCTGACTTTTGTTCCGGCGCTGCGACCGAGACCTCCGGCGCACGCCGCGATGGCGCAGGAGGCGACCGCGCCGCAGGCTGCGATGGCCGCGAGCACCGGCGTGTACGAGCCGGTGGCGGCGTGCAGGGCGGCGGCCGCGAGGGGAGCACCGGCTTTCCTTCACCGACACCTTCGTCGGCGTCGGCCTCCTGCTGGCGCCGCCCTCGATCGGCTAGTTGGTCAGGATGCCGCTGGCCGCCCGGCGGCGGAGCTTGTCCGCGTACAGTCGCTCGTCAGCGACCGCGACCAGCGCGGTCAGGTCTGCACCGTCGTCCGGGGCGGTGGCCACGCCGCAGGAGACGCCGACCCGCGCGCCAAGCGCACCCCGCAGGCGATCGCCGGCGGCGATCGCGGCGGCCGGCCGCCCCGGCAGGACGATGATGAACTCGTCACCGCCGGTCCGCGCAACCAGGGCGTCTGTTCGCAGGGTGAGGGTCGCGGTCTGCACCGCCCAACGCAGCAACTGGTCGCCGGCCGCATGGCCCTGGGTGTCGTTGATCAGCTTGAAGTCGTCGAAGTCGAGGCACAGCACCGACACCGGGTCGTTCGTAGTCGCGCGGTCCAGCAGAGGCACCGCCTTCTGCTCCATGCCGCGCCGGTTGAGTGCTCCGGTCAGCGGATCCAGCTGGGTGAGTTCGTGCAGCCGGCGCCGCTGGGCGGCGACCGTGGCCGCCTGCAGCGAGCAGACCGCCACGCTGCCGCGGCATAGACGGCGATCAGCATCGCTTCCATCCCTACCATCACCCGGGGTGGGCAGGTCACCGCGAAGAGCAGGCTCGGGGCGAAGAACCCGAGCGCCGCCGGGGAGCCGGCCCCACCATCGAGCACGGCGGCGACCCCGACAATGAGCGTGGACACCACACCCACCGCCAGCATGATCAGCCTGTTACCGCGGGCGGTGGTGAGTTTCTGCGCGGCGGCGATGACCGCGACGCCGATCAGCGCGCCGGCCGCATAGAGCGTCGCCATGGCACTGCGGTGCGGTCCGCTCCAGGTCATCGCGGTGCACGCCAGCGCGATGCCGTTCGCGGCGACACCCATCGCACCGCTGAGCACGATGCGCCAGGCTCGTCCGCTGCTCCAGCGCCTCACCACCAGATTACAACCTGGTTGATCGGCGACGCGGCGCGACTGGTGAGCCTTTTCGCCGCCAAGAAACCTTTCGATTACTCTGAGTAGTGTTGTCGGCGGTGGCGGCCCGACGTCCCCACACGTTACGCGGATGGATGCTGCTGCCGAGCCCGCGCATCAGCCGGATCCGGGCCAGCTCCGTTCCGTTCCGCAGGGCTTCACGAACGCACACCGCGTGCGCCACCGAACGCCCGGGTCGCGGGCGGCCAGGCACGTCGCGCCCGGCCACCCGCGACCCGACGGGATCAAAGGCGTTCGAGGATGGTCTTCATCGTGGCGATCTCGGCCTGCTGATCAGTGATGATCTTCTGCGCGAGGGCTTTGGCCTCCGGGTCGGAGCCCTGCGCCACCTCGGTCTCGGCCATCTCGATCGCGCCCTCGTGGTGGCTGATCATCATGGTCAGGAAGTGCTTGTCGAACGCCGCACCCTTGGCGCCCATGAGCTTGGACATGTCGGCGTCGGTCATCACGCCGGGCATCGAGCCGTGGTCCATGCCGGAACCCATGCTCATGTGCGGCTCGGGGGCGGGCTCGCCCAAGGTGGTCAGCCAGCCGGTCATGGTGTCGATCTCCGGTTGCTGCGCCGCCTGGATCTTGCCGGCGAGCTCTTTGACCTCGGCGTCGGCGGCGCGCCCGTCGGCCAGGTCGGCCATCTGCACGGCCTGCTGGTGGTGCGGGATCATCGCCTGGGCGAAGGTGACGTCGGCGTCGTTGAACGTACCGACCGCCGACGCGGCCGGCGAGACCGAGCTGGTGGCGCCGTGTTTCGTGCCGGTGTCGCCCGACGGGTGGTCGCTGCCGCCGCAGGCCGACAGCACGAGGGTGACGGTGACTGCGGCGCCGGCGAGCAGGCCGCGGCGCAGCACAGTGGCGGACAGGTGGGAATTGCGCATCATTGCGGGTCATGACCTTTCGGCAGGATGTCGGGTACGCGCGAACGCCTCGACACGACCGCTGGGTCCGGTCGCCGTCGAGGTGGCGTTGCTAAATGCGCTGTACCGCTGCCGATGCGAGCGTGAGCCCGGCGGGGCGATCCGGTGGCGCCCGCGGGGACAGCGCCCGCAGCACCGCGGGCACCGGATGCAGACGATGACCTCGAACCGCGGTGAGCAGCCGGAGCAGCATCACGATCACGGCCAGTCCGGCCAGGATCGCCAGGCAGGCACTCCACGCGCCGGAGCCGTGCCCGCCGTGGCCGTCACAGTGCCCGTCCGGACACGGCTGCGCCGCGGTGACCACCGCGGACAGCATCCCGGCGGCACCCGTCGCGGCGGTTGTGCTCATGCCGGTCATCGCCGGGTGCGGGTCAGCGCGGACACCGGTGTGGCCGAGGGTGTGCATGAGCGCCAGCCCGAGAGCGGTCGCCAGCAGCAGCGCGAGGCGGGCCGTGCGGCCCACCGCGGCCACTGCTGTCCTCGTCACGGCGTCCACGGTAGCGCGCGACGTGATTGCCATCGCCGACGACCGAGCCGAGTCGGGCCAGGTGTTTCCCGGTGTCGTGCTGCCACCGGCCACTCGCGTACGGCGTCGCGGGCCAGCGGGCGCGCCGAGATCCGGAACGGCCCACAGGCAAGAAGCTGGACCGCGGTTCGCGCAGCCGCCGCGGCCCACTCCTTCACCGAGAGCTGGCGACAGTACATCGTCCGATGTACTGTCCTGGCGTGGAGGCGATGACTCACGGCGCGGTGCTGGCCCGATTCGGCCATGCCCTGTCGGATGCGACCCGAGCCCGGCTGTTGCTGGCGTTGCGGGAGGGTCCCGGCTATCCCGCTCAGCTGGCCGAACTGCTGGGCACGACCCGGCAGAACCTGTCGAACCATCTGACCTGCCTGCGCGGGTGTGGCCTGGTGGTCGCCGTGCCGGAGGGCCGCCGGGTCCGTTACGAGCTGGCCGACCCGCGGCTCGCGCACGCCTTGGGCGACCTGCTCGGCGTGGTTCTCGCGGTCGATCCCGAGGCGTGCCCGGACTCTGCGGACAAGGCTTGCTGCTGATGGGCGGGCCGCTGATCCAGATCACTCCGGCCGGTCCGTCACCGCAGCGCCGCAGCGTGCTGAACCGGCGAGTGCGGCTGCTGGTGGCGGCGACCATCGCCTACAACGTGATCGAGGCCGTCGTCGCGATCACCGCGGGCACCCTCGCGTCATCGACGGCGCTGATCGGGTTCGGACTGGACTCGATCATCGAGGTGTCCTCGGCCGCCGCGGTGGCGTGGCAGTTCGCCGGCCGCGACCCCGAGGCGAGGGAGAAGATCGCGCTGCGGATCATCGCGGTGTCGTTCTTCACCCTCGCTGCCTACGTGAGTGTCGAGTCGGTGCGGTCGCTGATCGGCGGCGCCGAGGCCGAGCACTCCTCCATCGGGCTGGTGCTGGCCGCGTTGTCGCTGGCGATCATGCCCGGCCTGTCGTACGCGCAGCGCCGCGCCGGACGCGAGCTCGGCTCCCGGTCGGCGGTCGCCGACTCGAAGCAGACGCTGCTGTGCACCTACCTGTCCGCGGTGCTGCTGGTGGGCCTCGCGGTCAACAGCCTGTTCGGCTGGTCGTGGGCCGACCCGGTCGCCGCCCTGGTGATCGCCGCGGTCGCGGCGAAGGAAGGCCGCGAGGCGTGGCGCGGTGACGCCTGCTGCGCCGTCCCGACCGCCGGCTCCGTCACGCGGCAGTCGGCGGCGATGACGACGGGCTCGGTCAGGCCGCCGGGATCAGGTGGGCGAGCAGGGTCTCGATCCTGGTCTTGATCTCGTCGCGGATCGGGCGGACGGCGTCGACGCCCTTGCCGGCCGGGTCTTCGAGTTTCCAGTCCTCGTAGCGCTTGCCGGGGAAGACCGGGCAGGCGTCGCCGCAGCCCATGGTGATGATGACGTCGGATTCCTGGGCGGCGTCCCAGGTCAGTTTCGTCGGGGTCTGGTCGGTGATGTCGATGCCGACCTCCTTCATCGCCTCGACGGCGGCCGGGTTGATCGTCTCGGCGGGCTCCGAACCGGCCGAGCGGACCTCGACGGTGTCGCCGGCGAGGTGGCGCAGCCAGCCGGCGGCCATCTGGGAGCGGCCGGCGTTGTGGACGCAGACGAACAGAACGGTGGGCTTGCTGTCGCTCATGGTGTTCCTCGCGAGGTCAGGGGTGAGAACAGGTGGTCAGGGGGTGGTTGCGGGGTGTTCGACGACGATGTCGTCCGTGGTCCTGCCGACGTCGGGGTACAGCGCCAGCAGGAGGCCGACGCCGATGAGCAGGCCGACGATCTGGAAGGCGACGAAGCCCGGAACCGAGCCGGGGGCGATGCCGGCGAACGTGTCGGTGAAGGCGCGACCGATGGTGACCGCCGGGTTGGCGAAGCTCGTCGATGAGGTGAACCAGTAGGCGGCGCCGATGTACGCGCCCACGGCGGCGGGCGCGGCGGCGGTTCTGCCGGAGCGGCCGAGGGCGAAGATCAGCAGGAGCAGGCCGGTGGTGGCGACCACCTCGCCGAGCCACAGGTTCCCGGCCGCGCGGTCCTTGGTGGAGAGGGTGACGGGGGCGAGGCCGAACATCAGGTTCGCCAGGATCGAGCCGCCGATCGCGCCCAGCGTCTGGGCTCCGGCGTACCCGGCAAGGTCTTTGGCGGTGATGCCGCTGCCGGTTCGGCGGCCGAGGAACCAGTCGGCGGCCGACACGACCGGGTTGAAGTGGGCACCGGAGATCGGGCCGAAGGTGAGGATCAGCGCGCCGAGGGCGAACGCGGTGGCGATCGAGTTTTGAAGCAGCTGCAGGCCGACGTCGTTCGGGGAGAGGGTGGTGGCCATGATGCCGGAGCCGACGACGGCGGTGACCAGCAGTGCGGTGCCGAGGAACTCGGCCAGCAGGCGTCGCCAGGGCGCGATGGTGGGCATGGAGATATGGCTCCGGTCGTGGCTGGTGGGCCGGGTGGGGTCGGACGGCGGATTCGTTCAGTTCAGGTCGGTGGTCTGGTGGGCGGTCGGGGCGATCCGATCGATACGTCCGGCCAGGTCGGTGTAAGCGGCTTCGAAGGCGTCGTCGGTGTCGGCGCGGACCGGGTCGGGTACGGACCAGTGCAGCTGCGGCCGGACCGTGGTGGTGAGGTCTTCGTGGGCGTTGTCGCAGACCGCGATGACCAGGTCCCCGTCGTGCACGACGTCGTCGACGTGCGCGGTGCCGGTCGGATCGAGGCGCAGGCCGTGGCGGTGGGCGACGCTGACGGCGCGCGGGTGCACCCGGGCGGCGGGTTTCGTCCCGGCGGACGCGACCTGTCCACCGACCCGGTCACGCCAGAGCGCTGCCGCCAGCTGGGAGCGGGCCGAGTTGTGAGTGCAGACGAACACGACCCGATCGGCCTCGCGCAGCGGCGGCGGGGTCAGTGAGGCGAGCACGTCGGGTCGCAGTCGCAGGTAGGTGCGGCGGCGATCGCCCTCGGAGCGGGTTCGCACGATCAAGCCGGCCTCTTGCAGCACCTTGACGTGGTGAGCGACCAGGTTGGTGGGCATTCTGAGGTCGGCGCCGATCTCTCCGGGGGAGGCGTCGCCGAGGGTCAGTGCGTCCACGATCGCCAGCCGCGCCGGGTCGCCGAGCGCGGCGTGGATGCGCGCCCTCGCCCGCAACGAAGAAGTCTCGTGGTCCATTGACTCAATATTCGCTGAGCCTTCTTCGGCCGTCAAGCCGTGGCGACTTCGGGCCCGGTTCAGGCGAGCGCGGACTCGTCGACGGCGAGCAGGGCGGACAGCTGACGCAGCAGCGCCGGGCGGGGGCGGTAGTAGACCCAGCTGGCGCGCCGCTCGCCCTCGATCAGGCCGGCCTCGCGGAGAACTTTCAGGTGGTGCGAGATGGTCGTGCCGGAGATGGTGAACGCGGGGGTGAGATCGCAGACGCAGATCTCTCCACCCTCGGCGGACGCGATCATCGACATCAGCTGGAGCCGGACGGGGTCGCCGAGAGCCTTGAACGCCTGCGCCAGCGTGGCCGCCGCCGGGGCGGGGATGCGCTGCCGCGCCAGGGGCGTGCAGCACGCCGCCTGCGTCTCGGCCGGTGACACCATCGGTGATTTCGACATGGGTCGAGGTTGACAGATATCGAATCCGCGTGCAAGCGTGGCTTCGACGAACTTCGGATTCGATAACTCTCGAATCCGAGTACGGTGAGTCCGGCGGATCCGCCGCCCGAGTCCACCCGAACTTCAACGAGGAGTACCCGCGATGAGCAGCGACGCTTCGATCACCGCGCCCGCCGCCGGGCAGGACCCGTGCTGCGGCACCGCCGAACAAGCTGCGGCAGCCGACGCCTGCTGCGCTCCCGAGGCGAAGGCCGCAGCAGTCACCGAAGGTGCCGGCTGCTGCGGCCCGACCGAACAGGCCGCGCCGCAGGAGGCCGGCTGCTGCGCCCCGGCGACCACGGTCAGCGGCCTCGACCTACTGCCTACCCCGGCCGCCCGGCCGTCCGGCCCGGGCGAAGGCCGGGCCGGTGACCTGCCGGTCGTCGTGATCGGTGCCGGGCCGGTCGGGCTCGCCGCCGCCGCGCACCTGCACGAGCAGGGTGTCCCCTTCGTCGTTCTGGAGGCCGGTGACCAGGTCGGCGCGTCGGTGCGGCAGTGGGGCCACGTCGGGCTGTTCAGCCCGTGGCGCTACGACATCGATTCGGCCGCCCGCCGCCTGCTTGACGCCGCCGGCTGGGCCGCCCCCGACGACGAGGACCTCCCCACCGGCGGCCAGATCGTCGACGTCTATCTGGAGCCGCTCGCGAAGCTGCCCGCCATCGCCGCGCACCTGCGCCTCGGCGCCCGGGTGACCGCGATCAGCCGCCTCGGCGCCGACCGCGTGCGCACCGCCGGCCGCGCCGATCTGCCCTTCGTCGTCCGGCTCGCCGACGGCACCGAGATCACCGGCAGCGCGATCATCGATGCGTCCGGCACCTGGCGCACCCCCGGCCCGCTCGGCGCCAACGGCCTGCCCGCCCACGGCGAGGCCGAGGCCGCCGACCTGATCGGCCACGCCCTGCCCGACGTGCTCGGCGCCGACCGTGACCAGTACGCCGGCAAGCACACGATCGTCGTCGGTTCCGGGCACTCGGCCGCGAACACCCTGCTCGACCTGGCCCGCCTCGCCGAGACCGAGCGCGATACCCGGATCACCTGGGCGGTGCGCGGCGGGTCGGCGCAGCGAGCGTTCGGCGGGGAGGACGCCGACGAGCTTCCGGCCCGCGGCGCGCTCGGCTCCGGCCTGCACGCCCTGGTCGACAACCAGAAGGTCACTCTGGTCACCGGCTTCGGCGTCCACGGCGTGCGCCGCGACGGCGACGGCATCACGTTGGTCGCCACCGACGGACGTACGCTGACCGCGGACCGGGTGGTGGCCGCAACCGGGTTCCGTCCGGATCACAGCATCACCGGTGAGCTGCGTCTGGACCTGGACCCGATCCTGGGCTGCACCCGTACCCTGGCCGATCTGATCGACCCGAACGAGCACTCCTGCGGCACCGTCACCCCGCACGGCTACCGCGAGCTCGGCCAGCCCGAGCCGAACTACTACGCCGTCGGCATGAAGTCCTACGGCCGCGCCCCGACGTTCCTGATGGCCACCGGCTACGAACAGGTCCGTTCCATCGCCGCGGCCCTGGCCGGGGACTTCGACGCCGCCGACGACGTGCAGCTCGACCTGCCCGAGACCGGGGTGTGCAGCGTCAACCTGGTCGCCGAGAACGCCTCCCGCAAGATCGCCGCCCGCTTCGGCCTGACCCCGGACGTCCCGATCGCCCTCGCGACGGCCACCATGCAACTGCTGCCGACCGCGGCCAGCACCAGCGACGCCGTCCGGGCAGCCGCCGACAAGATCGGCCTCGACCACGAGACGGCCCTGCAGATCGCCGCGCTGGCCGACCAGCCCGGCGCGTTGCCCAGCGTCGCCGGCCTGATCAGCCTCACCACCCCCGCCGGTGGCAGCTGCTGCTCGTGACCACCGGCCCACCGGTGCCCGCCGACCTCGCCGTCGGCGGGCACCGCTCTTCGCCGCAGGGCAACCGCCACCTGGTCGCTGCGTTGGCCATCACGCAGACGATCGGCTACGGCGCCCTGTACTACGCCTTCGCCGTGCTGCTCGTCCCCGTCGCCGCCGACCTGCATACCTCGACCACCGCCGTGACCGGCGCGTTCACCGCGTCCGTCCTGACCTCGGCGGTCCTCGCCGTCCCGATCGGCCGCCGGCTGGACCGGCACGGCGGCCGAGCGTTGATGACCGGCGGCTCCCTGCTCGGCACCGGCCTGCTCGTCGCCTGGTCGCAGGTCGACGCGTTGTGGCAGCTGTACGCGGTCCAGATCGGCATCGGCGTCGCCTCGGCCGCCAGCCTGTACGAGGCCGCGTTCGCCGTCATCATCGCCGGGCACCGGCGCGAGCGGCGCTCGTCGGCACTACTGGCGGTGACCGTGGTCGCCGGATTCGCCAGCACCATCTTCCTGCCCCTGACCGGATGGCTGACCGACCGGTACGACTGGCGCACCGCCCTGCTCGTCCTCGCCGCCATCCACGCCGTCACCGTGCCCCTGCACGCGATGATCGTGCGACGCCCACCGACCTCCGATCAGCCCCGAAGGCGGCAGCCGGGCGACGCGGGCGCCCGGGCCGCGCTGGCCGATCGCGGCTTCTGGCTGCTCGCCATCGGATTCACCGCGAACACCGCGGCGATCAGCGCCTACACCGTCCTGCTGGTCGCCGCTCTCATCGGCTGGGGGCATCCGCCCGCCTTCGCCGCGACCGTCGCCGGGCTGCTCGGCGTGCTGTCGGTCGCCGGGCGGCTGCTCACCACCGGGCTGCAGCGCCGCTACCGCACCACCACGATCACCGCCGCCGTCTTCGCCGTCCAGGCCGCCGCCGCGCTCCTGCTGCCCATCATCGGCGCCACCACCGGCGGAGCGATCGTCGCGGTGATCGGATTCGGGCTCGGATTCGGCGTCGCCACCATCGCCAAACCCGCCATCCTCGCCGACCGCTACGACACCCGCCGCTACGCCACCCTCGCCGGTGTTCTCGTCGCCCCGATGACCCTCGCCAAAGCCGGGGCGCCACTGGCCGCCGCAGCCCTGCACGCCGGCACCGGCTCCTACACGCCGGTCCTGGCCGGCATCGCAGCCTGCGGCGTCGTCGCCGCCTGCGCCGTCGCCACCAGTGCCGGATCGCCTTTCGCCGCCGGGCAGGAGAAGAAGATCAACCATCGCTGAGCTCGCCGCCCACCACCCCCGCACCAGCAAGGACCACTCACGTTCATGACCTCCACCGACCACACCGCGAGCACCCCCACCGCGCCACGGCGGGCCGTCCAGAAACACACACTCGCCGTCGTCATGGCCTCCCAAGTCTTCAGCGGCGCTGGCCTGGCCGCCGGCATCACCGTCGGCGCCCTGCTCGCCGAAGACATGCTCGACACCACCAGCCTCTCCGGCCTGCCGTCCGCCCTGTTCACCGCGGGCTCGGCCGCCACCGCCGTCCTCGTCGGCCGGCTCTCGCAGCGGCTCGGCCGCCGCACCGGACTGGCCACCGGGTACGCCGCAGGAGCGGCCGGCGGCGCAGGGGTGGTGCTGGCCGCCACGCTCGACAACGTCCTGCTGCTGCTCGCCTCCCTTCTCGTCTACGGCGCCGGCACCGCCACCAACCTGCAGGCCCGCTACGCCGGCACCGACCTCGCCGCACCCGACCGCCGCGGCCGGGCCGTCAGCACGATCCTGGTCGCCACGACCCTCGGCGCCGTCGCCGGACCCAACCTCGTCGCCCCCACCGGCACCCTCGCCGAACAGTGGGGCATCCCCGCGCTGGCCGGACCGTTCGCGCTCGCCACCATCGCCTACGGCATCGCCGGCACCATCCTGTTCCTGCTGCTGCGCCCGGACCCGCTGCTGTACTCCCGCACCAGCCCGGCCCCCTCCGGCTCCGCCGCTACCGGGCGAGGCCGCCGCTTCGCCGGCAGCGTGACCGCCGGAGCGGTCACCATGGTCCTCACCCAGCTCGTCATGGTCGCCGTCATGACCATGACCCCGGTCCACATGCACGCCCACGGCCACGACCTGCACGCCACCGGCCTGGTCATCGCCGTCCACATCGGCGCCATGTACCTGCCCGCACCGATCACCGGCATCCTCGTCGACCGCATCGGCCGCATCCCCGTCGCCGTCGCCTCCGGCACCACGCTTCTCGCCGCCGGGATCGTGGCCGCCACCGCACCCGACGACTCCGTCGCCCTGCTCACCGTCGCGCTCGCCCTGCTCGGCCTCGGCTGGAACCTCGGCCTCGTCTCCGGCACCGCCATGATCACCGACAACGCACACCCGGACACCCGCGCCAAAACCCAGGGCACGGTCGACCTGTGCGTCGCCCTGGCCGGCGCCGGCGGCGGCATCGCCAGCGGCGTGATCATGACCGCCGCCGGCTACACCACACTCTCCATCATCGGCGGCATCCTCGCCCTCGCCGTCATCCCCTTCGTCGCCACGAGCGCCAGGCGCAGCCCAGCAGCCACCACCGGCATCTGATCCGCCCAGGAAGGGCAGCACGCCCTCACGATCGCCGGCCGCGAAGAACCGATCTGCCGGGCGCAGCCAGACAGAAACACCTTCGAAAAACCGGCCCTCGGCCAAGGGCGAAGGAGAAGGTCACGAAGCCGCCACAACCGTTCCATCACGGAAAGCGACGACACCCAGTTGCCACCCACACGCCGCCCGACCTCCACGAAGGCCGGACAACGAGAAAGGCCTGAGCCGCATTTCCGCAGCTTAGGCCTCAATCTAAAAAAGTGCGCCCGAAGGGACTCGAACCCCTAACCTTCTGATCCGTAGGTCGTCATGGAGACCGACCCCAGAACGCCGAATGAGGCGTGAAACTGTTCCCCCGGCACCAGATCCACCGCGCCGGCCCAGGAGCCGGCCAGCACGAGCTCACCGGCACTGACCCCGGTACCGAACCCCGCCAGGATCCGGACCAGGCACGCCACCGACTCGGCGGGATGCCCCATGACGGCCGAGCCGGTGCCGGTGTACTCGGCGTCACCGCTGCGCAGCACCATCCGCGCCGCCGCGAGGTCGGTCGTGTCCGGCGGGACGCCGGCGCCGACCACGACCCCCGCGGAGGACGCGTTGTCGGCGACGGTGTCTACCAGGCCGATCTTCCAAGCCTCGATCCGGCTGTCGAGGACCTCCAGGACCGGGCAGATCTCGGTGGTGGCCGCGAGAACGTCCTGGGCCGTGACCGCCGGGCCGCTCAGATCCCGGGCCATCCGGAAAGCGATCTCGCCCTCGACCTTCGGTGCGATGAACGTACGCACGTCCAGGGCGACGCCGTCGGGCAGCAGCATGCGATCGGTCAGATAGCCGAAGTCAGGATGATCGATGCCGAACATCTTCTGGATTGCCTCGCTGGTGGCGCCGATTTTCAGGCCGGCGAGCCGGGCACCACCGGCGAGTTCGAGCGCCCGGGTCTCGCTCTGGATCGCGTACGCGTCCGCCAGGTCGAGTCGCGGGTGCCGGACCGACAGCGGCGGCACCGGCCGACGGGTCCGGGCGGCCTCCCATAGCTCCATGGCGAGTTCGCGGTGCAACGTCCGCGCGACGGCCGTCATCTGGTCGCCACGAAGAGCCGACCGCCGGGCAGGCCGATCGGCACGGCCTTGGTCTGCGAGAAGCCGGCCGCCGCGAACTTGTCCAGCCACTCCAGCTCGGTGGGGAGGGTGACGCTCATGAAGGTGGCGTGCAGGTAGGTGAAGAGGGCGCTGAACTTGCGCTCCTCCGGCCGCCGCGCGTAGGAGACCGCGTCGGCCACGGCGAGAAACCCACCCGGGGCCAGCGCGTCGCGCAGGGCTCCCAGGACACCCAGGGCGATACGGTCGTCGGCCACGATGTCGTGCATGACATAGCTCGCGAGAACGGCATCCGCGCCCGCGACCGGTTCGGGGTCGTCGACCAGCGACTCGATCGGCCGCTCGACGACCGTCAGCCGGTCGTGCACCCCGCCGGCGAGGGCAGCCTGCCGCGCCGCAGCACAGGCCGCGCCGTTGCTGTCGACCGCCGTGCCGGTACGGGCCGGGTCCTCCTGCAGCAGCTTGATGAGCAGCCCGCCGGCGCCGGCGCCGAGGTCTGACACCCGCAGCGCCCCGGCTGCCACCACCTGCTCGATGAGCTGCGGGTAGAACGCCCGCTCGCCGATCCACCGCGAGCTGACCGCGACCCGCCGCCCGTCGCGCCGGTGGACCTGGGCGGCCGCGGCCGGGTCGGTGAGGAACGCGCGGGCGTTGTCCAGGAAGGGCCCGTTCGCGTTCATCGCCCAGGACACGTACCCGGCTTGGTAACGCAGGTCGGGGTAGTCGGCGGCCATCTGGAAGGTGCCCGGAACCTCGGTGTCGGCGATCAGGCCCGCGGCGAGCAGCGCCCCCAGGTACGCGGTGATGCCGGCGACCGGGACGTCAACGGCCTTGGCCACGTCCGCGGCGCTGAACGGCTCGCCCGCGTCCAGAACCTGGTCGGCTCCGATCTCGGCGCCGATCTGCAGCAGCGCGGCAACCGCGGCCGCATCGGCCACGGCTTCCGGGTCTTTCCGTTCCATGATTCTCACCCTCAACCGTCAGATGTGGTCAGCAAAGGCGTGCGTCACGTCCGCGGACGCCCGCTCGGCGGCCAGGGCCATGGCGACCTCGATGATGGTGTCCTCCTGGCCGGCCACCACCCGCCGCCTGCCCAACTCGAGCAGGATCTCGCGGGGGTCGGCGCCGAAGCGCCGGCTGGCGCGCCGCACCGGCGCCGCGAACCCGGAGAACACCCCGGCGATGCCGCTGGCGATGGTGACGCTGTCGTTGGTCGGCACGTGTTTCACGAACCGTTCCTCGGCGGTGTCCGCCGCGTCCAGCGCGCCGAACAGCTTGATCCGCGCCTCGATCTGCTCGACATGCAGGTTGGCGGCGACCAGTTCGATCGGCGCGTTCCCCGCCCCGGCGCCGAATCCACGTGCCGTCACGTCCACGATGGACGCACCCGCGCGGATCGCGGTGATGCTGTTGATCACCGAAAGGCCCAGGTTGTTGTGCGCGTGGAAACCGATCGCGATGTCGAGCTTCTCGACCAGCTCGCCGACCTTCTCCCGGACCATCTCCGGGGTGTACGCGCCGGCCGAGTCCATCAGCACGACCGCCTCGGCGCCGTACTCCTGCATGAGCCCCGCCTGCTCGACCAGCTTCCCGGCCGACGCCATGTGGCTCATCAGCAGCAGGCCCTTCACGCGTACGCCCATCGACCGCAGCATCGTGATCTGCTGGCGGGTGACGTCGGCCTCGGTGCAGTGCGCGCCCACCCGGACCTCGTCGACGCCGCAGTCGAGGGCGGGCTTGAGGTCACGTTCGACGCTGGCGAAGCCGGGGATGGAGAGCACACCCAGCCGCGAGTTGCGCAGCTCGGCCTTCGCGGCGCCCAGCATCTCTGCGTCGCTGATGGCGGCGATGCCGACCTGAATCGACGAGGCGCCGAGCCCGTTGCCGTGCCCGACCTCGAGGACGTCCACCCCGGCCGCCTCGGCCGCCCGAGCGTACGCGCTGATGTCCGCCCGGCCGAGCTGGTGGGCGACGGCGTGGTTGCCGTCGCGCAACGTCGAGTCACAGATCTGCAGTTTCACGCTCATCAGCGCCTCCGCCCGCTGCGAGCCTCCGCCGCGGCGACGGCGGCGCAGGTGATGATGTCCAGGTTCCCGGCGTAGCGCGGGAAGTAGTCGCCCCGCCCCTCGACCTCGACGGTGAGCATGTAGCGGTCACCGGTGGCGACCGGCGGCACCACGACCCGGTACCCGGGAACGTACGAGTGGATCTCCTTCTCCATGGCGGTGACCGAGTCGCGCAGGGCGTCGATGTCGATCCGCTCGGTGGTGGAGACCGCGATGGAGTTGCGCATCACGATGCCGGGATCGGCCGGGTTGATGATCAGCACGGTCTTGGTGCGCGCGGTGCTGCAGAACTCGGCGGTGGCCTGTTCCGTGGTGTGCACGTACTCGTCCAG
Organism: Pseudosporangium ferrugineum; assembly: GCF_003002065.1. GTDB lineage: Bacteria > Actinomycetota > Actinomycetes > Mycobacteriales > Micromonosporaceae > Actinoplanes > Actinoplanes ferrugineus_A. Next base: position 11,359 of record NZ_PVZG01000040.1, on the reverse strand, counting down.
GTTCGCCCGCGAGGCCGGACCGACGCTGGCCGAGGCGCTCGCTGAGACGATCTCGAGGTAGTCGACGTGGCCGGCGATCTGCGTGATGCACCGAGCCATCGGCACCGCCGCCTGCCCACCGCAGGTCACCATGCTGAGGTACTGCTCGTCGAGGCAGTCCTCCAGGTTGAGCGCCGGGACGCAGAACTTGCCCTGGTTGGCCGGTGTGAGGTCGATGAACGGCAACCCCAGCGGCTTGATGACGGCCCAGTGCCGGATGGCGTCCCCGGCCGAAGTGGCGTCGAAGACCAGATCGATGTCGTCAGCCGCGTCGACCACGGCGTCGATGCCGCCCACGCTGGTGGCCACCCCGCGACCGCGGGCCAGCTCGATGCCGGGCGACTCGGCCCGCCGCCCGGCGAACAGGACGCACGTCAGCAGCGGGGACGCCTCGACCTTCAGGAGCAGATCGGTTCCGATGTTCCCGGTCCCCACGATGGCGGTCCGCAGCGGAGCCGGATGCGTCTGCGTACTCATTCGGTTCTCCCTCTCGCAGTGGTCTGGCGACTGAGGTGATCCTGCTGGCTCACGCCGAGCGGCGGAGGAGTTACGTCGTGCATCTCCGGTGACAGGTAGACCTTGACCCGGGGGCGGGTCCGGCCGGGTTGCCAGGAGATGTAGTTGTGGATCCCGGTTCCCGCGTCCAGCCCGCGGTGCGCGATGCCGGCGAGCACGCTGTCGTAGCGGTGCAGCGCCTGCGGCCACGCGGCCAGGGCCCGGTGCACTCGCTGCCGCACTTCGCCGTCGTGCTCGGCGTAAGTCCACAGCGGGACGTAGAGGGTGGCCGCGGCGCGATCGAAGTTCTGCGCGTCGAACAGTGACACGCAGGTGACGGCCGGCTGATCGCTGAAACGGCGCCGCCCGCCCATCATGACCTTGCAGAAGGCCCGCACCTCCCCCGGCTCGAAACCCGGATACGCCTTGAGCACGGCCGCCACCTCCTCGACGTCCGCCGCGAAGTGCCGGAAATACACCTTCACCCGGGCCGCCGGATCGTCCGCCAGGTCCAGCGACAACAGGAACGGCACGTCCTCCCCGGTGCGGTGCACGTGCGCCTGGACGACCGGCCACAGGTGCGTCGTGCCCATCCGTTCCAGTGCGGTGTACAGCAGGTCGAAGGCACCGTCCGGACCGGCCACGTTCAGGTAGAACCAGGCCTTGAACCGGATCGGGGCGTCCGCACGAATCTCGGCGCCGTACATGGAGACGTGCGGGCCGTGCGCGTCGTCGGGCAGGAGCCGGTCCGCGAGGGCCGACCACCGGGTCGCGCCGGCGCCGTACCGCCCGGCCAGCAGCGGCATGATGGCCCGCGCCGCGACGGGGTCACGGGCCGGCACGCCCGCGGTCAGCGGCTCCATGGCGAACTGGAGTGCGGGCGCGAGCCCGCCGAGGTCGACGGCGTACTCCACCGGCGACCCGTCGGGCGACACGTCCGACAGGGGTAGATCGTGGGGGCGGGCGGCGCCCCAGTGGTCGGTCATGGCCCGGAACGCCGCGACGAATTCCGTACCGCTGGCTCCCAGGTGCAGGGTCCGTGCCGTGTTCTCCAATGTTCTGGCGCAGGCGTCTCGGACCGTCGTCAACTCCTCGGTCAACCCCGGTTCTCCTTGTCAGAATCCACGTCGAGGCGCGGGGTGGCTCAGCGCCACGCGTCCAGATGAAGGTCTGCGACACGTCCCGTCTCGGCGACGCGTCCGATCACGGCCGGGAACCACACCGAGAACTCCAGCCGGTCCCGCATGTCACGCAGTTCGCCGGGTGCGACCAGCGTCCACTCCGCGACCTCCGCGGGATCGGGTCGCGGCTCGTCCCGGAACCGGCCCACGAACACGTGGTTGTACTCGCGCTCGATCAGGCCCGACTTCGGGTCCGGCAACTCGTACAGCACGGTCCCGGCGGCCGCGAGACCGACCGGGGTCATGCCCAGCTCCTCCCGGATCCGACGGGCGGCCGCGGCGTCCGGCGCCTCCCCGGGGAAGGGGTGGCCGCAACAGGTGTTGGACCACACCCCCGGCGAGTGGTACTTGCCCAGCGCCCGCCGCTGTAGCAGCAGGCGCCCCTCGTCGTCGAAGAGGAACACGGAGAACGCCCGGTGCAGATGGCCGGGAATCGTGTGGGCGGCCAGCTTGTCGAGCACCCCGACGGTCCGTCCTGTGGTGTCCACCAGCTCGAGCAGGTCACGCCCGGGTTCCGGGGCGTCCGTCCCGCTCACGTCGTTGGTTGCGAGCAAGGCTCAGGACTCCTCACCCATGGCGCGGACAAGGCTCCGCGGGCGCATGTCGGTCCAGTTCTGCTCGACGTAGTCGAGGCACGCCTGATGGCTGTCCTCGGGGTGGGCGACGGTCCACCCTGCCGGCACGTCGATCGCCGCCGGCCACATCGAGTACTGACCCTCGTCGTTGACCAGCACCAGGAATCGGCCCTCGGTGTCGTCGAACGGGTTACCCATCAGTTCTCCTCCTTGGTTGTGGCGTTGCCGGCGATGACGGCCCGCAGGTGCTGCTCGAGAATCGGGCCGATCACCTGGAGCGCCTCCGGCGCCGTGATCGTGCTGTGACTGGTCGGGACGGGGTGGTAGGTGATCTCGCCGCCGACGTACTCCCGCCAGACCTCGGGGTCGAGCACCCGCTCTCGTTCCTCGGCCGCGCCGAAGATCAACATGTCGGCGTCGACCCGTTCCGTACGGTGCTTGGTGGCGATCGAGATGTTGCGGTGCAGAATCGCCATGAGCAGGTGGAACTCGTCCTCGGCGACGTTGCCCAGCACCGTGTTGGTGGTCCGGGCCAGTTCGGAGAACTGTGCGAAGGTGAGGTTCCCGCTCGGCAGGGCCGCCGGGTCGACCCCCAGCACCTCGAGGATGCCGGTGTAGACCTTGGCGGTGGCCTCGATGACCTGCGCCTGCTCGTGCTCGCTCAACGACCGCGACGGCTCCGAATCGAGCGCCACGATCAGCCCGACCTGTTCTCCGGCGGCCTCCAGACGGGCCGCCATGGCGTGCGCCACGACCCCGCCGAACGACTGCCCGAGCAGGTAGTACGGGCCGTTCTTCTGCACCTGACGCATCTCCTCGATGCAGTCGTCGGCCACCTGGATCAGGGTTTCCGGGAGCTCGTCCGGGTGGCTCAGCGCGGGCGATTGGAGCCCGTACACCGGGAAGTCCGGGCTCAAGTGCAGCAGCAGATCCGCATACGACCAGCAGATCGCGGCACCTGGGTGGATGCAGAACAGCGGCGGCAGGGTGCCCCCGGTACGCAGCGGCAGAAGGACGTCGAAGGCCCGGTCGGTGCCGTCAGAGCCGAGCTGCTCGGCGAGCTGCGCGACGGTGGGCCCGGCAAAGAACGTCCGGATCGGGATCTCCGTACCCATCACCTCGGCGATCCGGGCGACGAGCTTGTTCGCCAGCAGCGAGTGGCCGCCGAGGTCGAAGAAGTTGTCCTCGACGCCGATCTGGCCGAGGCCCAGCACCTCGGCGAACAGGCCACAGAGGATCTCCTCCTGCGGTGTCCGCGGCCCCCGGCCGACCGGCGCCGTGACCTGCGGAGCCGGCAGCGCGTCCCGGTCCACCTTGCCGTTCGGCGTGAGCGGGAAGTCCGTCATCGCCGTCACCACCGCCGGCACCAGGTGCTCGGGCAGCGACCGGCGCAGGTCCTCGCGGATACCGCTGACGTCGGCGCCGGGCTGGACCGGGATGACGTACCCGAACAGGGCCAGGTCGCCCTGGCGGTCGGCCCGTACGGCCACCGCGGCCCGCGCCACCGCCGGATGCTCGGCCAGCGCGGCCTCCACCTCGCCCGGCTCGACCCGCATCCCGCGGATCTTCACCTGCTCGTCGGTACGGCCGGCGTACTCCAGCTCGAACGCGTAGTTGAGACGGCCGAGGTCGCCGGTGCGGTACATCCGTGAGCCGGGCGGGCCGTACGGGTCGGCGACGAACCGGCTCGCAGTCAGCCCGGCCCGGTGCAGATATCCGCGCCCGACCGCGGGACCGGCCACGTACAGCTCGCCGTCGGTGCCGGGCGGCACGACCCGCAGGAGCGCGTCGAGGACGTACACCCGCGTCCCCGGGTTCGGCCGGCCGACCGTGACGCGTTCGCCGTCCAGGGGGTCGGTCATCGTGCAGGCGACGGTGGTCTCGGTCTGGCCGTACACATTGATCATGCGTCGGCCCGGCGACCAGCGCGCGGCGAGATCGGGTGTCAGCACCTCGCCGCCGAGCAGCAGGCCGCGCAGGTCGGTGAGCCGGCCCGCCGCGTCGACCGGCAGGCTGGCCAGCACCGACGGCAGGGTCACCAGGTGCGTGATCCGCTTCTCGGCCAGGACCCGGGCCAGCGCCTCACCCACGATCAGTCCCGGCTCGGGCAGGACGAGCGTTCCCTGCGCGGCGAACGCCACGACGAAGTCCATGATCGAGGCGTCGAAGCTCGGCGAGGAGAGCTGCAGGACCCGGCTGCCCGGCTCGAATCCCCAGCGCTGCACCCAGGCTTCGGCCGCGCCCGCCAGACCGGCCTGGGTGATCACCGCACCCTTGGGCCGGCCGGTCGACCCGGACGTGTAGATGACGTAGGCCGGGTGGTCGAGGCCGAGGGCGGTCGTGCGGTCGCGGTCGGTCGGGTCGGTGTCCGGCCGGCTCTCCCACTGCGCCACGGTGGCCGGGTCGTCAACGTCGATCACCGGCTGGTCGGCGCCGAGGCGGGCCGCCCCGGCGGCGTCCGTCACGATGAGCTTCGGCCGGGCGTCCGCGCAGAGATACGCCACCCGGTCAGCCGGGTAGGTCGGGTCGATCGGCAGGTACGCCGCTCCGCTCTTGGCGATGGCCAGAATTGTGGCGACCTGCCGGACGCTGCGCGGCAGCAGCACGGCGACGAGATCCTCCGGGCCGGCCCCGCGGTCGATCAGCGCCCGCGCCATCCGGTTGGCCCGGCTGTTCAGCTCGGCGTACGTGATGTCGGCCGCGCCGTCGGTCACGGCGATCGCGGACGGCGCGGCGGCAGCCCAGGCTTCGAAGAGCTGCGGCAGAGTTCCCGGCACCGGCGCGGCGATGTTGTCCAATTCGAGTCCTCCGATGGGTTGGTCGGGCGAGTCGGCGACCTCGTGCAGCAGCTGGCCGAACTCGTCGAGGAAGGCGTCGACCGTCGCACTGTCGTAGAGGTCGGTGGCGTACTCGACGACGAGGATCAGCCCGGCGGGCGCGCCGTGGTCGTCGAACGTCTCGATCGCGTTGAGGGACAGGTCCACCCGCGACACCCCGGTCTCGACCCCGTCCAGCTGCGGCCGTGCGGTCATCCCGGCCAGCTCGAACTCGGCGTCCGGCGTGTTCTGCAGCACCAGCTGCACCTGGAAGAGCGGGTGCTGCCCGGGCGACCGGTCGGGGTTGAGCTTCTCCACCAGGTGGTCGAAGGGCACGTCCTGATGGGCGTACGCGGCCAGGCTGGTGTCCCGCACCTGCTCCAGCAGCCGGGTGAAGCTGGGGCCGCCGGAGGTGTCAATCCGCAGCACGAGCGTGTTGATGAAGAAGCCGACCAGGTCCTCGAGGGCGTCGTCGGCGCGTCCCGCGATCGGCGCGCCGACCGGGATGTCGGTCCCGGCACCGCTGCGGCTCAGCTGCGCGCCGAGCGCCGCCTGCAACGCCATGAACAGGGTGGATCCGTGGCGCCGGGCCAGCACGCGCAGAGCCCGGTGCAGGTCCGCGTCGAGGTTGCGGGTCAGCGTGGCACCCCGGTGGCTGGCCTCGGCCGGGCGGGGCCGATCGGCCGGCAACGTCACCAGTCGCGGCAGACCGGCCAGCTGGTCACGCCAGTAGGCGAGCTGGCGGCTGAGCCGGCTGTCCGGGTCGGCCTCGTCGCCCAGCATCCGGCGCTGCCAGAGGGCGAAGTCGGCGTACTGGACCCGCAGCGGCGCCCAGTCCGGGGCGCGACCGGCCGCGCGGTGCTCGTACGCCGTGGTCAGGTCCCGGGCCAGCGGCCGCATCGACCAGCCGTCCACCGCGACGTGGTGCACGACCAGAAGCAGGACCCATTCGTCGCGGCCGGTGGTGAACAGCGACGCCCGCACCGAGATCTCCCGGGACAGGTCGAACTCGTGCCGGGAGGCGTCGCGGAGCACCTGGGTCAAGTCGCCCTCAGCCACCGCACGTACCGGCAGGTCGATCTCGACGGCGTTCAGGATCCGCTGGTGAGGCTCCCCGCGCCGCTCGCCGAAGACGGTGCGCAGCACCTCGTGCCGGGCCACCACGTCGCCGAGGGCGGCGCGCATCGCGGCCACGTCGAGCGCGCCGGACAAGCGCACCGCCAGCGGCGAGTTGTACGTCGCCGACGGCCCCTCCAGCTTCTGCATGAACCAGAGGCGCTGCTGCGCGAACGACAACGGGAGGACCTCCGGCCGTGGCGCCGGCTCCAGCGCGGGCCCCGCACGGCCCGACCCCTGTGCCAGCACCGCGGCGAGCTGGGCGGGCGTCGACGCGGCGAACACCTGCTGCAGCGGCACCTCGATGCCGAGCACGGCACGGATCCGGCTGGTCAACCTGGTGGCCAGCAGCGAGTGCCCGCCCAGGTCGAAGAAGCTCTCGTCGACCCCGACGCGGGGCAGGCCGAGCAGGTCGGCATACAGCTCGCAGAGGATCTCCTCGTACGGGTCGCGCGGCGCGCGCTCCTCGGTCGTGGTGGTGACGATCTCGGGTTCCGGCAGCGCCCGGCGGTCGATCTTGCCGTTCGGGGTGAGCGGGATCCGCTCGATCGGCGTGATCGTGGCCGGCACCATGTGGTCGGGCAGCAGCGACTTGATCGTGCCGCGCAGCTCCGAGACGTGCTCACCGGCGGTGCGGGCGACCGCGGGCACGTTGGCGACCACCTCCGGAGTGCCCGACCGGTAGACGTCCGTGAGCGCCTCGTCCTCGCCGGCGGCGAGCAGCACCACGTCGTACCCGTCCCAGTTCCGCGGCGACCAGGTGGGCACCGCCCGCCAGCCGTGCTCCGCGGCCCACCGGCGTACCTGCTCCGGGTGCAGCCGGGGTTCGGTGGTGCCGGCCAGTCGCGGGTTCGGTATCCGGGTCAGGCGTGCCGGCGCCGTCACGTCGGCCAGGTCCGTGACGTCACGGCCCCAGACCAGCTCCGGCAGGTCCCCGACCGGCCGGGTGGCGCCGGTGTGCAGCACCACCTCGTACCGGTAAGCGGTCAGCTCGTTGTCCGCGCTGCCCCGCTTGAGCAGCACCTCGACGCCGGTGGCCCGCGGATGCCGGAAGGCGGTGAAGAACTCGGGCGCGAGCAGCAGTTCCTTCTCGATCGACACTGCGTGGTCCGCGGCCGACGAGCCGGACCCGGGGTTGCGGAACTCCTGTACAGCGGCGTGCATCGCCCGCAGCAGGCCGTGGTGCCGTACGTCGCCGACGATCAGCCGGCCACCGTCGGCCAGCAGGTCGAGCGCTTTGCCCAGCACGTCGCGCAGGTAGTCCGCGCTCGGGAAGTACTGGACCACCGAGTTCAGCACGATGGTGTCGAAGTGGCCGCGGGGCAGCCCCGACACGTCGTGGGCCGGCTGGCATCGCAGGTGCGCGTGCTCCCAGCCGCGTTCCCGGGCGTACTCCCGCAGCCGCTCGACGGCGGCCGCCGAGAAGTCCGTCGCCCAGTACTCCTCGGTCCGCTCGATCAGCGGAACCATCAGGAGGCCGGAGCCCGCGCCGATCTCCAGGACCCGGCGAGGGCCGAACCGGGCCACCTGCTCCACCGCGGACCGCTGCCACTCCCGCATCTGCTCGATCGGGATCGGCGTGCCGGTGAACGAACTGTTCCAGCCCGCGAAATCGGCGCCCGGCTCGCGCGCCAGGCCGCTGTAAACCTCGTGGTAGATGCTGCGCCACTCGTCCAGCTGGTCGTCGAAGTCGGTTGCCGAACCCTGGTCCGCCAGCACGACGTACGCGGCGAGCGAGACGGCGCCGGAGCGGTCCGGCCGCGGCACCACGACGGCCCGCGCCACCGACGGTTGCGCGGCGAGGATGCGTTCCACCTCGCCGGGCTCCACCCGGAAGCCGCGGATCTTCACCTGCTCGTCGGAGCGGCCGAGGTATTCCAGGTCCCCGTCGGCGTTCCAGCGGACCAGGTCGCCGGTGCGGTACATCCGGGTGCCGGCTGGGCCGTACGGATCCGCGAGGAACCGGGAAGCCGTCAGGCTCGGAGGCGTGCGGTAGCCGCGGGCCACCCCGGCACCGGCGATGTACAGCTCGCCCGGGACCCCGGGAGCGGCCAGCCCGAGCCTCTCGTCCAGCACGTACAGCCGGGTGCCGAGCGCCGGCTTGCCGATCGACACCGGGGGTTCGTGCAGGTCACCGGTCTGGCTGGCGACGACGGTCGCCTCGGTCGGCCCGTACGCGTTCACCATCCGCCGGCCGGGCGCCCAGCTCCGCAGCAGCTCCGGCGGGCATGCCTCGGCACCGACGATGAGGGTACGGAAATCGGTCAGCGTCCGCGGCGCGTCGGCCGGCAGGGTGCTCAGCACCGACGGCGGGATCAGCGCGTGGGTGATCCGGTGGTCGGCGAGCGCCCGCGCCAGCTCGTCGCCGGCCAGCCGGTCCGCCGAGGCGATCACCAGGGCGGCGCCGGAATCCCAGGCCCAGACCAGCTCCAGCACAGCGGCGTCGAAGCTCGGCGACGACGCCTGCAGGATCCGGCTGTCCACGTCGGCCGCGCAGCGCTGACGCAGGGTGGCGGCGAGACCGCTGAGCCCGCGGTGGGTCACCACGACACCCTTGGGCCGGCCCGTCGAACCCGACGTGTAGATCACATACGCGGTGGCGTCCACCGGCACCCGACGCACCGGGTCGTGCTCCGGCTGCCCGTCGAAGACATCCGACTCACCGATCACCAACGCCGGAGCAGCATCCCGCAACAAATACTCCACCCGAGCCCGCGGATAACTCGGATCCACCGGCAAATACGCCGCACCCGCCTTGACGACACCCAACACGGTCGCGACCTGCACCGCGCTGCGCGGCAGCACCACGGCCACCAGATCCTCGACACCCACGCCGCGCTCGATCAACGACCAGGCAACCCGATTCGCGTACGCGTTCAGCTGCGCATAGGACCAGCTCAGCTCCCCCTCCACAACCGCGATCGCGTCCGGCGTGGCCGCCACGCGCCGCTGGAACAGCTCGCAGAGGGTGGCCGGCTCCACCTCCGGCTCGGTGTACGCCCAGCCGGTCAGCCGCTCCCGCTCCCCGTCGAGCAGCAGGTCCACCGACCCGATGCGCTGCTCCGGATCGTGCGCGACGGCGGTCAGGAACCGCAGCCAGCGGCCGACGAAAGCCTCGACCGTCGCGGCGTCGTACAGGTCGGTGGCGTACTCGACGGCCCCGATCACACCGCCGGCATCGGGCTGCTCCGCGAGGCTGATGAACAGGTCCACCCGGGACAGCCCGGTGCTCACCCCCTCCGGCTCGGCGCGCAGGCCGGGTAGGTGAAGGTGGTGTCCGGATTGTTCTGAAACGCCAACAACACCTGAAACAACGGATTATGCGCCGTACTACGATGCGGATTGAGCTTCTCCACCAAAAACTCGAACGGCACATCCTGATGCGCATACGCCTCCAACGACGTATCCCGCACCCGCTCCAACAACTCACCAAATCCCGGATTCCCCGACGTGTCAGCCCGCAACACCACCGTGTTCACGAAAAACCCGACCAGATCGTCCAACGCCTCATCGCTACGACCAGCAACCGGACTACCGACCGGCACATCCTCACCCGCACCCAGCCGCGTCAGCACCGCCGCCAACGCCGCCTGCAACACCATGAACAACGTCGCACCCGACGCCCGGGCCAGCCGCAACAAATCCGCGTGCAACCCCGCATCCAACCGCAACATGATCACGTCACCGGCATACGACGCCGTCTGCGGCCGAGGCCGATCAGCCGGCAACGTCACCTGCTCCGGCAAACCCGCCAACTGCCCACGCCAATACGCCAACTGACGCCCGACCACACTGCCCGGATCAGCCTCCTCACCAAGCAACCGCCGCTGCCACAACGTGTAATCCGCGTACTGCACCGGCAACGGCGACCACGACGGACCACGACCCACCCGACGATCCGCATACGCCGCCGCCAAATCCCGCGCCAACGGCCCCAGCGACGCCCCATCAGCCGCGATGTGATGCAACACCAGCATCAACACCCACTCACCCGGACCCGCCACGAACAACCACGCCCGCACCGGAATCTCCCGGGCCAAATCGAACTCGTACCGAGCCGCCTGCCGCAACGCACCCGACAACTCACCCGCGGGCACCTCAACCACCGGCAAACCGACATCCACCGCGTCCAGAATCTTCTGACACGGCACACCATCCACCTCCGCGAACACCGTCCGCAGAGCCTCATGCCGGCCCACCACATCACCCAACGCAGCCCGCAACGCGCCCACATCCAGCGAACCCGAAAGCCGCAACGCCAACGGCGAGTTATACGTCGCCGACAACCCCTCCAACTTGTGCAAAAACCACAACCGCTGCTGAGCAAACGACAACGGCAACACCGCCGGGCGCACCACCGGCTCCAACGCCCGCTGCACCCGACCCTGCTGCTCGCCCAACACCACCGCCAACTCCGCCGGCGACGGCGCGGCGAAGATCTGCTGCAGGAGCGCCTCGACGCCCAGCACCGAGCGGATCCGGCTGGTCAGCCGGGTGGCCAGCAGCGAATGCCCGCCCAGATCGAAGAAGCTGTCGTCGACGCCGACCCGTTCCAGGCCGAGGATGTCGGCGTACAGCTCGCAGAGGATCTGCTCCAGCGGGCTTCGCGGGCGGCGTCCGCGCGAGAGCACGACCTCCGGGTCCGGCAGCGCCCGGCGGTCGATCTTCCCGTTCGGAGTGACCGGGATCCGCTCGATCGGGGTGATCGTGGCCGGGACCATGTAGTCCGGCAGCAACCCCTGCACCGTGGAGCGCAACTCCGACACCAGCTCGCCGGCCGTACGGGCGACCGCGGGGACGTTGGCCGGCTCGACGCCGTCGGCCGGGCGGTACACGTCGGCCAGGGGTTCCGCCTCGGCGGCGTCAATCAGCACGACGTCGTACGTGTTCCAGCGGTTCGACGACCACGTCGGCACCGCCCGCATGCCGCGCTGGACCGCCCACCGGCGCACCGCTTCGGGTTCAAGCTCCGGGCCCGCCGCCGGGGGCACCGCGTTTACTGAGCTTCTGGGGTTGAGGTCACTCCTACGTCCACATCGCCGCTTTGGGTGATTCCTGCCGGTTCGGGACTGCTGTCTAGTTAGGGCATGCGATACGGGGATGGCGGCGGGGTTGGACCGCAACAACGCGCCCGCCG
>NZ_PVZG01000039.1 GCF_003002065.1 Pseudosporangium ferrugineum | reverse complement strand
CTCCCGTTCCAGCGCGGCGATACGTTCGGCGTCGCTGCTGGTCGTGCCCGGCCGTACGCCGGCGTCGGTCTCGGCCTTCTTCACCCACGTGCGCAGCGCCTCCGGATGAACCCCGAGCGACCCGGCGATCCGCTGGATCGCCCCGACCGCGGACGCCGGATCCCGGCGGGCCTCGACCGCCAACCGGGTCGCACGCTCACGCAGATCATCGTTGTACTTCTTCGGTGCAGGCATCGCCGGTGTTCCTCCAGGTTTCGATGTCTCCATCTAACCCGGGGCGCAACAGGTCTCCAGCAGTAGCCGGGCCTTACGCTCGCCGGGCCGGGCGCCGTGCTCGCCGGTGGCCTTCAACCCGACCAGCACACCCTGGCGGAACCGGCCGATCGGTTCGTCGGCGATCGTCTGCTCGATGCCGGCGGCACCCGCGTCGCGGGCGAGGTTCGCCTGGTGGATCAGGCCGCGCAGCGCGTCGGCGATCTGCACCGGCCATTGCTCGTCCGGATAGATCTCCGCGGCACCGTCCAGATCACGAAGCAGATGAGCACAGCACAGTTGGTGCAGCAGGTGCTCGAACGCCGTCGTGTCGTAGTTCTGATACCTGTCGTGCACGATCACCGAACCGTCGGTCAGGTCCTTGAGGACCATCGCCTTGAAGGTGCCCAGGTCGCGGCCACCGACCAGAAACTGGGTGAACAGGCTGGTGCAGGCGACCAGCAGATACCGTTCGGCCTTCTTGCGGCCCGCCGCCGGGGCGGCCGGCCCGATCCGCAGCGGGGTCTCGTCCGCGCAGAGCACATAGGCGGCGCTCAGCAGCGCCCGGATCCGTTTGTCGGCCTCGCCCAGCAGGCCGGCGGCACGCTCGAGGATGCCGTGCACGAACCCGGCCGACGGCGCGGTCCCGGTCAGTGACTCCACCAAGGCCCGGCAGCGTTGCACCGGCACAAAGTGCACCACCATCAGGTAGACACACCAGGCCTGCAGGTTCGGGCCGTACCCGACCGGCCCGCTACGGGCACCCTCCGGCCGGTCCGCGGTGTGCACGAGGCCGCACCGGCAGGCCACCGCATGCTGGTCGTACTGGGTGACCTCGACCGCGACCAGCGGAATCTCGTGCTGCTGGTAACGGTCGACCACGCCCAGGTCCCGGCCTGCGGCCATGTCCGCGCCACACTCGCACCGGCCCTGCGGGAACCGGTCACGGTGATCATCGGGCGCTTCCCGCCAGGCCAGGTTCGACCCCGGCGCACCCGGCTGCTTGCCCCGCGACCGCTTTGCGCCGCCGGCAGCGCGAGGCTTGGGCGGGGTGCGGCCCACATCATCGTCGCGCGAGGGCGGCAGCGAGGAGTTCTTCGAGTTCCGCGACAGCAGATGCTCCAGCCGGGCCAGCCGGTCGGTCAGCTCAGCGATCCGCGTGTCCTGCTCAGCGATCCGCTCGGCCTGCGCCCGGACGAGAGAGATCAGCTCGTCACGAGACAGATCCTCCAACGCCGACACGCCAAGATCAAACCATAGTGGACCAGCCGATACCCAACCGGCCGGGCCAATCACTTACCTCGCTCTGGCCGTCACCCTTCGCGCACCGCCTGAATGTTTACCGCGCCCCGTGCCGACTCAACCAGCGCATCGTCCATCGGGCGCGGCCGGTCCCGGTCGGGTCCAGGCTGCGGGTCACAAGGTACAGGCACTTCAGCGCGGCCTGCCCGCTCGGGAAATGTCCCCGCGCTCGCACGGCCCGCCGATAGCGGGCGTTCAGCGACTCGATCGCGTTCGTGGAACAGATCACTTTCCGGATCTCGACGTCGTAGTCGAGGAACGGGATGAACTCGTTCCAGGCGTTACGCCACAGCCGGATCATCGCCCGGTACTTCGTACCCCATTTCTCTTCCAGATCGTCCAGCGCAGCCGCCGCCGCGTCCGCGTTGACAGCGGTGTAGATCGGCCGAATATCACGCTTGATCGCATCCGAATCGGCTCGGGACGTCAGCCGGAACGTATTCCTGATCAAATGAATGATGCAGGTTTGCACGATGGCTTGCGGCCAGACCGCCTCGACGCTGTCCGGCAACCCTTTCAACCCGTCGCAGACGACGAAGAAGACATCGGCCACGCCACGGTTCTTCAGATCGACCAGGACGCTGAGCCAGAACTTGGCGCCCTCACCACCGGCGCCGGCCCACAGGCCCAGGACGTCCTTGTGACCGTCCACGGTGACGCCGATGGCCGCGTAGATGGGCCGGTTGGCGACCTGGCCGTCCCGGACCTTGGCTCTGTCGCCGGTTGCGTGAAGGCGGTTAGTACTGCAACCCGCTGTTGCGACCTGGGCTGCAGTGGCTCGTTGATTGGTCATGCTGGGTGGCGAGGTGCTCGACGAGTGGCAGGCCGGGCTGGACGACATGTTCGCCCTGATTGCGGGTCGTTTCGCGCGGGTGGAACCGCGGCGGTTGGCGTTCGCCTACATCCGCGGGCTGCTTGCCCCGCTGGAACGACGTAACGGATGGACGCTCTCCGAGCAGGCCGGCCGCCGCTCACCGAACGCGCTGCAAGAGATGTTGTACAGCCCGTGCTGGGACCCGGATGAGGTCCGTGACGATGTGCGGGACTACGTGGTCGAGCATCTGGGCGATTCAGGCGGGGTGCTGATCGCCGATGACACCGGGTTCGTGAAGAAGGGTGTCCGCTCAGCCGGGGTGCAGCGGCAGTACTCGGGCACGGCCGGGAAGGTCGAGAACTGCCAGATCGGCACCTTCCTGGCCTACGCCTCACCGCGAGGGCGGGCATTGATCGACCGGGAGTTGTATCTGCCGAAGTCCTGGACGCAGGATCCGGACCGGTGCGCGAAAGCGGCGGTGCCCGAGGACGTGGCTTTCGCGACCAAACCCGAACACGCCAGAGCCATGATCGAACGGGCGGTGACCGCGAAGGTGCCGTTCGCATGGTTCACCGCCGACGAGGCGTTCGGGCAGAACCCCGGCCTGCGTGACTGGCTGCAGGAACAGGACATCGCCTACGTGATGGCCACCCGCAACGACGACGAGGTGCCCGCCGGCCTGCACACCTTCTGCCCGGTCAAGGACCTGATCGGCAGCATCCGGCCGGGTGCCTGGCAGCGGCTGTCCTCCGGCGACGGGGCGCATGGCCCGAGGGTCTACGACTGGGCGTGGACCCCGATCCGCACGACGTTCCCGCACGATCGCCGGGGCTGGGTCCTGGCCCGCCGTTCGGTCAGCACCGGCGAAATCGCCTACTACCGGTGCTTCGGACGGCGCGGAACCCGGCTGCGAGATCTGGTCCGAATCGCCGGCGCCCGCTGGGCGATCGAGGAGTCGTTCCAGACCGCGAAGAACGAGGTTGGCCTGGACCAGTACCAGGTCCGTCGTTACGACGCCTGGTACGCGCACATCACCCTGGCAATGGCCGCTGCCGCGTTCCTGGTCGTGACCCGTGCCGTCGAGTCTGTAAAGGGGGTCCCGGTGCAGGCGGCGGCGAGCTGATCCCGCTGACCAGCAACGAAATCCGCCGCCTGTTCGCCCGGTTCGTCCTGACCGTCGCGCATACCGCCGAGCATCTCTGGCACTGGTCGCGCTACCGCCGCCGACGCCAGGAGCAAGCCCGCGCCTGTCATTACCGCAAACGACTCGAACCGCCGTAAGCAACGACATCGGGTTGCAGTAGTAGGACAGGCCGAGGATCTGAGTGGCGACGAACGCCTCACGCCGATCCTCGGGCAGCGCGGCGAGCAACGCACCGATGGCGTGTTCTTCCTCGAACCGTGGACGAGCGTCCATGCCGGCGGCGTCGGCGGTGAGCGTCCAGTCGGTGACCGCGGCGATCTTGGGGCGCCGGGTGAGGTTCCGGACGTGGTCGGCGGCGACTCGCCGGGCGATGGAGAACAGCCAGGTCCGTACGGATGAGCGGCCGGCGAAGTCGGGCAGGGAACGCAGCGCCCGCAGGAACGTCTCCTGCGTCAGATCGTCGATGTCGGCATCGTTGATCAACGAGCGGAGGAACCGGGCGACCTCGAACTGGGTGGCCCGGATCAGGGCGGTCGCGGCATCGGTGTAGCCGCGTCCGGCCGCGAACGCCCATCCGGTCAACTCGGCGTCGTCAGCCATCATCGTGCCCTCTCGCGATGCGGTATCGCGACGGATACGGGCGCCGGACCCGGTCGGTTCAGTTTGTGCCCGGTCCGGCCCGGATCGGCCGGACCGCACGGCTCAGCCTCCCGACGGTGCGGGCGAGACGGGCACCTCAGGCTTGCGGCGTCCCCGGACCGCGCCGACGATCAGGTCGAAGACCAGGAACACCAGTAGCGGGACACCGAACAGCGGCAGAGCGAAACCGAGGGCGACCACGGCCGGGACACCGACGACGATGCCCCACGTCGGCACCTGCTGCCAGGCGCCGCGGGCCGGTGCCGCTCCGGCGAAGGCACGTCGGTCGGCCCGGGTGGGACGACGCTGCCACCACATCCGGTAACCCCAGACGATCACGGTAATCACACCGATCGCGAGGGCGGCCAGGACGACCTGATCGGCCAGGCCGAAGAGCAGGCCCATGTGGGCGTAGATGCCCCAGGAGGTGAGTTTGGCCAGCAGCGGCCAGTCGGCGAAGTCGACCCGGTCGGTGACCGTACCGCTGGAGTCGACCGCGACGCGCCGGACGCCCTGGACCGCATCATCAAGGTCGTGCACCGTGCCCCGAGCGCCGGATTCGCCCAAGGACACCGGATCGTCGTCATCACCGACCCGGCACGCCGTGCCGAACTCGCCGCCATCGCCGAACCCTGGTACCTCGAGCACGGCCACCAGCCGTGGATCAGCCAGGCCCCCGTCCAGATCGCGATCGGTGTCCGCGAGAGCTTTCACCACGAGCGCTACCAGCAGGACGACAAGGTCGAGGCCGACGGCAGCGAGATCCCGTGGCCGGTGCCGTTCTGGTGGTTCGACAGCGGCGCCCTGCTCATGCTGCTGCAGCTGGCCGCCGCCAACGAAGGACTCGCCACCGGTTTCTACAGCCCCGCGCCGCCGGACGAGCTCGCCGCCCTGGCCGCGGTCGCCGGGCTATCGGACGACGTCGCGCTGGCCGGTGTCATGACGCTCGGCCACGCCGCCGACGACCCCGCAGTGCCGCGCGAGGCGCTGGGAGACCGTCGTAAGCCACTGTCCGAACTGGTCACCCGCATCGACTGACTCAGTCTGCGATGGGTGGCCCGGCGTGAGTTGCCTCGGCCATCAGTAGACAGAGTTCCTGGACCAGGTCATCCATGCTCTGCCCGGTCTGGGTTCGGACCAAGGCCAAGGCCAGTTCGGCGAGCAGGCAAAAACCCCGAGCCTGGGTACGTTCGTCGCCCATCGCCGCCAGCAAGTTCTCGGCGCCGGCGAAGTCGCCGCGGTGTTTGGCTGCGACGACGCCGGCGGCCTGCTGGGCGGCGAGGATGGCCGGCCCGGGCCCCGGATTCCCGGGAATACCGTTTCCCGGGCTGGTGTGATCCGAGCCGGTCGCTGTCACGGGGCGAGGATGATCGGGTTGCCGGCGGCGCGGGCCGCGTCGAACCGCTTGGTCACGTCGGCCCAGTCGACCAGGTTCCACAGCCGGTCGACATAGTCGGGGCGCACGTTCTTGTACTGCAGGTAGTAGGCGTGCTCCCAGGCGTCGAAGACCAGGACGGGTGTGGAGCCCTGGCCGACGTTGCCGTGGTGGTCGTAGATCTGCTCGACGATGAGCCGCTGCGACAGCGGCTCCCACGCGAGGACACCCCAGCCGGAGCCCTGCACGCCCTTGGTGGCGGTGGACAGCTGAGCGCTGAAGGCTTCGAACGAGCCGAAGTGCTCGACGATCGCGGCGTCGAGATCGCCGTCGGGGCGGTCGGCGCTGCTGCCGGGGCGCAGGTTGTTCCAGAAGATCGAGTGCAGCACGTGCCCCGACAGGTTGAACGCCAGGGTCTTCTCCAGGCCGACCAGCGCTGTGTAGTCGCCCTTGTCGCGGGCCTCGGCTAGCTGGTCGAGGGTGTCGTTGCTGCCCTTGACGTAGGCGGCGTGGTGCTTGCTGTGGTGCAGTTCGAGGATCTGGCCGGACATGGCCGGTTCGAGGGCGCCGTAGTCGTACGGCATGTCGGGCAGCGTGTAAACGGCCATGGAGAACCTTCCGGTGATCAAACGGGTGTGTCTCCGCCAGTATGTCTTATTGCCAAGTAGTGGCAATAGCGGAATGATGGCTTTAAGGGGCTGGGTGTTGCTTGGCCGTGACCCGCCGGCCCTGAGGCGGCGCCTGGCGTCGTTGTCGACACCGGAGGGCGTCCCGGCCCGCGATGATCCACGCTGCCGGGCGTCCTCCACCATGGGACGGATGGCCCTTCATGACGATGGCTGTCGGTGACGAATCTTCGACGGAGACTCGGGATGATGGCCCGATGCCGTGTCGAGGATGGTGATCCGCAGGTGATCGCATGTCACTGCGGCGGGTGTCACGACGCAGTAGCCGCGGTAACAGGTGTGTCGGTACTTCGCCCTGAGCAGCCCGATTGAAGCAGGTCCTACGCTGTGTGATGGTGGTGCGTGGTGATCCGGTGGTGATCGGATGTCGGCGACCGTTTCAGCACGGGCGCGACCGCATCAGCATGGTCGCGTGGCGGCTGTCGATCAGCGAGGCGCTTAAATCATGCACTCGGCCCGGACCTGCGGAAACGTGGAGTCGCTCTGAGCTGCTAATATGTCCTCGGAGACGGCTTTCAGTCCGGAGGCTACAGAGTGTGCTCGTGACCACTAGGCATCTGACTACGGATCAGAAGGTTAGGGGTTCGAGTCCCTTCGGGCGCACAAAACAAAGGCCCTGGCCAGCGGAAACGCTGATCAGGGCCTTTGGCTTATTTGAATTCTCCCCCGAAAACTCCCCGATAACGCTGGTCGGTGGTCAGGTTCGGTGACCTGCTGCGCTGCCGACCGCGCCCGATGGGGCCCGGCGCACGCCTCGCCACCCGTGACACGCATGTACGGGGATCGTTGACCAGGCACAGGGGAACACTCGTCCGTACTGGGTCTGTCCAGTTGGTGGCCGGGATCAGCCGGCCTTCGAAGGCGATCTGGAAGGCGTTCAGCGGTGCGTTTCCAACCTGGCCGT
The DNA here is from genome assembly GCF_003002065.1 of Pseudosporangium ferrugineum. GTDB lineage: Bacteria > Actinomycetota > Actinomycetes > Mycobacteriales > Micromonosporaceae > Actinoplanes > Actinoplanes ferrugineus_A. Next base: position 23,564 of record NZ_PVZG01000039.1, on the reverse strand, counting down.
CCCTGATCTTCACGTTCACGGCGTCGACCGGGTCGACATCGGTCACCACGGTCTTGGCCCGGTGACCGTTAAGGGAGTGTCCGCTACCACGGCCCTGCGCGTCGTGCCTGTCGTAGCCGACGTGGTCGGTGATCTCACCCTCGAGCGCCGACTCCAGGACCCGCTTGGCCGGCTTCTGCAGCAGCCGCTCTCGCCGGTCAGTTCCAACCCGTGACCACGGACCCGGTCGACCAGCATCGCTATCAAGTGCCCATCGGTGGCCGAAACTGCGTTGGAGTGGTTGCGTCAAGATCGATATGCGTAGCTTTTGTGCACCCTCGGTGATAGTGATGCCCCGCGCGGAGAGGTCTCTGCTGGCGCATCTACGCGAGGCGGCTGGACCGCGCGGGCTGGAAGGACGCCACCGTGCCCAAGCCCTATCCCCCGTGATCTCCACACCCGCGCAGTCTGGTCGTGGCTGCTCGTGAGTGTCGGGCGGTCTCAGGCTCTCCGCGCCCTCGAACAGCGAGTTCGCGGTCGCCCGTACGGGAGCCTATGGTCGACGGTGTGGACCCTGGGATGAGCGATATTGGGCGACTGGAACATCTGACCGAAGTAGTTCGAGCAGCCGGCCACGATTCGCTCGAGCGCCTTGCCGTTGCGGTGCACGTGTCCGGCGAACTCCGGGCCTCCGCCCACGAACTGGTCCGCCAGTTCGTCGAGCAGGCGCGCGCATCCGGCGCGTCATGGACGGACATCGGGCTCACCCTGGGTATCAGCAAACAGGCGGCTCAAAAACGATTCTCGCCCGGGACCAGCCGACAACTCTCGGATTAGGAATCACGGCGTGCCACCGAGCCGGTGTTTCCGTCCACCTCCACTGGCGCGCCGTCGGGCAGGGCTGTCATCGCGTCCGGGACGGCCAGGACGGCAGGGAGGCCCTGCTCGCGGGCGACGATCGCGGCGTGCGAGAGCAGGCCGCCGATTTCGGTGACGACGGCGGCGACCACGCCGAACAGCGGGGTCCACGACGGATCCGTGGTGCGGCAGACGAGTACGTCACCGGGCCGTACCCGGGCGAAGTCGGCGGGGCCGCGCACCACGCGCGCCGGTCCGGTGGCGATACCCGGGCTTCCGGGCGTACCGGTGAGGGCCTTGCCCTCGGCGGCCGCGGCGGCCGGGGGTGTGGCGGGGAGGGCGGTGGTCACCGGGCGGGACTGAAGGATCCAGATCCGGGAATCGGCGATTGCCCACTCGATGTCCTGTGGGCCGCCCAGCAGGGCGGCTATCTGCCGACCGAGCTGTGCGAGCCGGGTGACCTCGTCGTCGGTGAGGCAGAAGCGATCCCGGTCGGCCGGTTCCACCCCGCGGCTGACCGTGCGGTCGATCCGGGTCTTCTTCATGCCGAGCGCCCGATGGGTGATGTCGCCGCCGGACACCACCCAGGAGTCCGGTGTGACGTGGCCGCTGACGACGCTCTCGCCCAAGCCCCAGGACGCCTCCAGCCGGATGTCGTCGCCGGTGAACATCACCCCCGCGACGTCCGCGTCCACTAGACGCTGCACCAGGACGGCGATCGTCGGTGACTCCGTGTCTCCCCGCCGGCGCCGGTATTCCACGGCGCGCTCGGACCACAGCGAGGCCCAACATCTGCGTACGGCGTCGATCACCTCGTCGGGCCCGCGGACGCCGAGGAAGGTGTCGTGCTGCCCTGCGGCGGTGGCCTGGGCGGTGTCCTCGTTGGTCGCTGAGGAGCGTACGGCGACATGACCGTCGCCGAGCCGCGGCAGTGCCCGGGCGATCGCGGCGGCCAGCTCGGCGGAGGGGCCGTCGGCCGCCTGCTCATAGGCGGAGGCCGGCACCACGAAACCAGGCGGCACCGGCAGACCTGCTTCGAGGAGCCGGGCGAGCACTGCCGCCTTGCCGCCGGACGTCGCAGCTTCGGCGTCGGCCAGGTCGATCAGCAACAGCCACTCCCCTCGGTTCCCGTGCATGGTACATCGGCCCGAATGGGGGGCTTGGCATAAGTTGCGTCGTATGTGTGGCACGTTGACGCCCCGTTCGCGAGCCTGAATGCTCACTGCCATGACTCATGCCACATCGCCAGAACTGTCTGTTCTGCACGCCCTGCGGGTGACCGGGGTGGCCGGCGACGCGGCAGTCTCTCGTCGCAGCGGCATCAACCAGGACATCGCTTCGGAGCTCCTGCGAGACTTCGAAGCGTACGGGTGGGTGACCCACGTCGAATTCGGGGACACCAGCGGGTGGACGCTCACCGAGTCCGGCCGGGACCAGGATTCCCGAAAACTGGCCGAGGAACTCGACCGGGCCGGTGGCCGCGCGACGGTCGAGCAGGCGCACAAGGAGTTCGAAGTCCTCAACGGACGACTGGTCAAAGCCTGTACAGACTGGCAGTTGCGGCCGGCTGAGGGCGACCGGCTGGCGTCCAACGACCACAGCGACCCGCAGTGGGACGGCCGGGTTCTGGACGAGCTTACGGTGATCGGCGCGGAGCTGACCCGGTTGATCGACGCTCTCGTCAGCGTGCTGGCTCGCTTCGGCGGCTACGCCGATCGGTTCGGCGCCGCGTTGGCGCGGGCACGAGCCGGAGACGGGCAGTGGGTGGCCGGAGTCGGTGTCGCGTCGTGCCACGCCGTGTGGATGGAGCTTCACGAGGATCTACTGTCGACACTCGGAATTCCGCGTGGCGTCGAGCCGGGAAGCCGGTAGATTTCTCCCGTGGCTACCCGATATCTCTACTTGGCGCGACACGGAGCGGCGGACGCTTTCGGCGAGCTCACCGACGTGGGGCACCAGCAGGCCGACCTTCTCGGCCGGCGGCTCGCCCGGCTGCCGATCGACGCGGTGTGGCATTCGATGCTGCCGCGTGCCGCCGTGAGCGCACGCGAGATCGCCAAACATCTGCCGGACGTGCCGGTCGCCGAGGCGGCCGAACTCATCGACCACGTGCCGTACGTGCCGAACGCGGACGAGATGCCCCGCGCCTGGGCCGGCTTCTTCGACGGCTACGACGAGGCTGAGGCGGCGACCGGCCGGCGTACCGCGGAGGCCCTCGTGGCACGGTTCACCAAGGCCCCCGAGCGCAACGAGCCCGACTCGCATGAGGTTCTGATCACGCACGCGTACCCGATCGCTTGGCTGGTACGCCACGCGCTGGAGGCCCCGCCCACCCAGTGGCTCGGCCTGGACAGCGCGAACACGGGCCTCACCGTGATCGATTACCGGGCCGGCCTGTCACCCACCCTGGTGATGTTCAACGACCAGAGTCACCTGTCCGGTGACCTGCGCTGGACCGGATTCCGCGCGGCCGCACGCCCGTGAGGGACCCGCTTCCGGTGTGAGCGATCTGTGCGGGGTCTGTGAGCGGCCGGTGGCAGCCTCCGCTCATGGACTTCGCATTCCAGGCCGAGGGCCTGGTCAAACGCTTCGGCAAGAAGACCGCGCTCAGCGGCCTCGACCTCGCGGCGACGGCCGGGACGGTGCTGGGCGTGCTCGGGCCCAACGGCGCCGGCAAGACCACCGCCATCCGCATCCTGGCGACTCTGATGCGGCCGGACGAGGGCCGCGCCGTCGTCGGTGGGTTCGATGTCGTGACCCATCCGTCCCGGGTGCGGCGTCTGATCGGTCTGACCGGGCAGTACGCCACCGTCGATGAGGAACTGACCGCGTTCGAGAACCTCGTGATGGTCGGACAGTTGCTGGACATGCGCAAGGCGGAGGCGGGGTCCCGCGCCGACGAGCTCTTGCGGCAGTTCGATCTGCAGGAGGCGGGAAAGCAGCGGGCCTCGGTGCTGTCCGGCGGCATGCGACGTCGCCTTGACCTCGCGGTGAGCCTGGTCGGTCGGCCGCAGATCGTCTTCCTCGACGAGCCCACCACCGGGCTGGACCCGGGCCGGCGCGAAGACCTGTGGCGGCTGGTGCGAACGATGACGGCCGAGGGGGTGACCGTGCTGCTGACCACGCAGTACCTGGAGGAAGCGGACGCGCTGGCGGACCACATCTGTGTGATCGACGAGGGCCGGGCGATCGCCGACGGGACGCCCGCCGATCTGAAACAGATCGTGGGCGGGCAGGCGATCGTCGTACGGCCGGTCGACCCGCAGCAGACGGATGTGGCCGTCGACGTGCTGGAGCAGGTTGCCGGTCGGCGCGCCGAACCGGTCGACCGCGGCGTGGTCACCGTGCCGGTGGACGACGACCGCGTGCTGCCCGAGGTGATTCAGCGCCTGGCTGCCGCGGACATTCGGCTGGCCGAGTTCTCGCTCCGTCTGCCCAGCCTGGACGAGGCCTTTTTCGCACTGACCGGCCGATCCAAGGAGGCGCGGCGATGACCACGACTGCCGAGACGTCCCGGTCGAGGCCGCTCGGGCTGGTGCGGCACAGCGCCGTCCTGGCCAAGCGAAGCCTGGTCAAGACCAAGCGCAGCCCCGGCTACCTGATCAACGGGGTGATGACCCCGGTGATCTTCCTGGTGCTGTTCCTCTACTTGTTCGGCGGTGCGGTGTCCGGGTCCACCGACAGCTACCTGCAGTACCTCTTCCCCGGGATCCTGGTGATGACCACCAGCCTCTCCGGGATGCTGGCCACCGGGCTGAACCTCAACATCGACGTCAAGAAGGGCATCTTCGACCGCTTCCGGAGCCTGCCCATCGACCGCGCGGCGCCGCTGCTCGGTTCCGTCGCCGCCGACGTCGTCCGGTACGTGGTCGCGGTGGTCATTCTGTTTGGCATCGGGTACGCGCTCGGCTTCCGGGTGCAGAGCGACCCGCTGTCGACGCTCGCCGCCGTGATGCTGGCCGTCGTTTTCGGGTTCTGCCTCAGCTGGGTCACGGTGTTCCTCGGCGTTCTCGTCCGGGACGAGGGCGCGGTGCTCGCGTTCTCGTTCGTCGCCTTCCTGCCGCTGGTTCTCGGGACGAGCCTGTCGGCACCGGTCGACACGCTGCCGGGGTGGCTGCGGGCTTGGGCGAACGTCAACCCGGTCACGCACGCCATGGACGCCTGCCGTGCGCTGCTCAACGGCGGTGCTGTCGGCGACACGGTCACCCAGACCTTGATCTGGTCGGCTGTCCTGCTCGTGATCTTCTGCCCGTTGGCCGTGCTCGCCTACCAGCGTCGGGAGTGAAGGCGGCGAGACTCTGCTGGATGAGGGCCAGGGCGGCGGGGGGTTCCAGATGGCAGGCGTCCGTATACCCGCTCGTGCCCAGCTGTTCGCCGAGCTCCTCCTCGAGGCGCAGGACGTCGGCGTCGGCCGCACCGGTCAGCGCGCGGCCGGCACCGAGCACCTGGGCCGCCGACGCCGGCGAACCGGCACGCAACAGCAGGGCCGCGACGCCGGCACCGACCGTGGCACCCATCGGGACGTGCGGCATCGCCGCGATCAGGTCCAGGCCCTCGCGCAGGTCCCGCGCCGCGCCGCGCAGGTCGCCGCGGGCCACGGCCAGGTGGCCGGCCGACAACCGGTACAGCGACCGGAAGACCCGGTCCTGCTGGGCCCCGCGGTCGTTGGCGGCGTGCTCCAGCTGGCGAGCGGCGGCGTCCAGGTCGCCCTCCTGGCGGCACAGGTCGGCCAGGAAGATCCGGGCGGTGGACGCGTAACGGCCGGCCGGCGCCTGCTCCACGATGCTCAGCAGCTCGGCGCGGGCCCCGCGGACGTCGGCGCTGCGCAGGCGGACGACCGCCAGCCAGAGTCGCTGCTGGTCGTTGGTGCCCAAGCCGTGCGCCAGTTCCGTCGACTCCTCCAGAGCGCGCAGGCTGGCGTCCAGATCGCCGACCGTCAGCCGGGCGTCGCTCGTGCTCAGCAGGCACATGGCGAGCGCCCAGCGGTCCCCTGCCCGGCGGAATCCGTCCTCGGCGCGGGTGAGGGCGTCGCACAGCGTGGCGGCTTCACCTCGCCTCGCGCTGAGGAACGACCTGATCCACCAGAGCAGGCCCCGCTCCCACGGGTCGGTCTCCGGCCCGTCGGCGACGAACACCGGGGCGGGGTCGTCGGAGGTCACCGCCAGCAGCGCCGCGGCCAGGGGATCCGTCGGCGGCAGCGTGCCGTCGTCGAGCACCCGGCGCCGGGCCTCCCGCATCGCTTCCCGGTCGCCGCCGAGGACGCTGCTGAAGAGCAGGCCGATCGCAGCAGTACGGCGTGCGTGTGCCCGCACCGGGCCGGGCATCGCCAGGGCTCGGCGCAGCCGCTCGGCCGCCTCGGTGTGCTCGCTGTTGATCACCCAGGCGTACCAGAGGGCGGCAGCCATCCGGACCGCGGTGTCCGCGTCGCCGAAGTCGGTCGCGAAGCGCAGGGCCGCCAGCAGATTGCCGCTCTCCGCGTCGAGCCGCAGCATCCAGGGGTGCTGTTGCGTGCCGCGCAGGTGTGGCGCCGCCTGCTCGGCCAACGCCAGGAAGTGTGCCGCGTGGTCGTGTCGCATCCGGAGCACCTCGCCGGCTTCGGCCAGGCGCTGCAGGGCGTACTCCCGAATCGTCTCCAGCACGGCATAGCGGGGTTCGGGGCCGTCGATCAGGGCGATGAGCGACCGGTCGAAGAGGGCGTCGAGGAGTTCCGGCTCCACCCCGAGCGACTCGGCCGCCGCGGCGTCGAAGGAGCCCGAGAAGACCCCCACGCTGCGGAGCGCCCGCCGCTCCGGCTCGCTCAGCAGGTCCCAGCTCCAGGTCACCGCGGCGTGCAGGGTCTGGTGACGGGACAGCGCGGTCCGACTGCCACCGGTGAGCAGGCGGAACCGGTCGTCCAGGCGGGCGGCCAGGTGCTCGATCGACATGGACCGCAGCCGGGCGGCGGCCAGCTCGATGGCCAGCGGCAGGCCGTCCAGCCGGCGGCAGGTCTCCACGATGTGCCCGATGTTGTTCTCGGTCACGACGAGAGCGGGGCGTGCCGCGCGGGCGCGCTCGACGAGCAGCCGCACCGCGGGGAATTCCAGCGCCTGGGGCAGCGGCGTCCCCGATGGCGGCACCGGAAGCGGCGGCACCGGGCTCAGGGCCTCGCCCGGAATCATCAGCGGTTCCCGGCTGGTCGCCACGATCCGCAGCCGCGGGCAGCCCACCAGAAGTTGCTCGATGACCCGGGCCGCTGCTTCGATGACATGCTCGCAGTTGTCCACGATGAGCACGGTCTCGGTCGGCGCCAGCGCGGTGACCAGTGCGCGTACCGGGTCGGCGGACCGGTCGGCGGGACGTACCCCCAGGGTGTGGAGCATCGTCTGCGGCACGTCGGTGGCGGCGGTCGCCGTGGCCAGCGAGATCAGCCAGACGCCGTCCGGGGCCCGGTCGGCCAGTTCGGCGGCCAGGGTGGTCGCCAGCCGGGTCTTGCCCACGCCGCCGGTGCCGACCAGCGTCACCAGGCGCTGCTCGCGCAGCTGCTCGTGGATCCGGCGGCGTTCCGCGGCCCGGCCGACGAACGACGTCAGCGGCGCACCCAGGTTGCCCCGGGACCGCTCGGTGCCGCGGTCGTCCCGCAGCACCGCCAGGTGAGCGGCGCGCAGTTCGGGCCCCGGGTCGCTGCCGAGCTGATCAGCGAGGAAGCGCCGACAGTCGGCGTAGGTGCGCAGCGCCTCCGACTGGCGGCCCTCCGCGTGCAGGGCGCGGACCAGCAGCGCATGCAGCCGCTCCCGGGACGGGTAGCTCGCCGTCAGCCCCTGGAGTTCCGCGACCAGGTCGTCGGCGCCGCACGCCAGGTCGGCGGCGACGCGGTCCTCCAGCGCGGTGAGCCGCAGCTCGGTGAGCCGGTTGACTTCCTGCGCCGCGAACGGCAGGTCCCGCACGTCGGCGAGCGGCTCGCCGCGCCACAGGGCGAGCGCTTCCCGGAGCAGCCGGCCGGCGTGCGCCGGGTCGCCCTCGCGGAGCCGGCGCTGGCCCTCCTCTCGCAGCTGTTCGAAGTGCGTGACGTCGACCGAGGCCGGGGGCAGCCGCAGCCGGTACCCGCCCGGGGTGCCCTCCACCACGGCGGGCTCCGGCAGTGACCTGCGCAGCCGTGAGACGAGTGCATGCAGCGCGTGCGAGGTGTCGGTGAGCCGGTCCTCCGGCCACAGTGACCGGGTCAGCGAGTCGGTCGGCACGGGCCGCCCGGGTTCCAGCGCCAGCCGGATCAGGAGGGTGCGCAGCCGGGCGCCACCTATCCGCACCTCGGTTCCGCCGGCGGTCACCAGCAGAGGGCCGAGCATCCCGACGTGCATGGCGTCAGTCTGTCATCCGGGGCCGGGTCACTCGAAACACCGGGACCCGGGGCTGACCCGGGTTCACCCCAGGGAATCGCGGCGTCCATGGTGGCGAACTCTGGGGGTGTGCCGGCGGATTGCCGGAGACATCATGAGGTCACCCCTTCGGTTCGGGAGATCAAGTCGTATGCCTCATGGCGAGCCCGCCCTCACGTTGTACGCCAGCGAACTCTGCGATCCGGAGCTGTACCGGCAAGGAAATCCGGAAGATCTGTGGCGGCGGATGCACGCGGCGGCGCCCGTTCACGAGGGCACTTTCGAGGGCCAGCGGTTCCACGCCGTCATCTCGCACGCGCTGATCTGGCGGGTGCTGAAGGACTCGAAGGGGTTCTCCTCCGAGCTGGGGATGCGGCTCGACCAGAACCCTGCCGCCACCTCGCTCGCGGCCGGCAAGATGCTGATCATCACGGATCCGCCGCGGCACGGCAAGATCCGGCGCATCGTCAACTCGGTCTTCACACCGCGCATGGTGGCCCGCCTCGAAGAGAACATGCGGGTCACGGCCGCCGGCATCGTCGACCGGGCGATCGAGGAAGGCGAGTGCGACTTCACCGACGTGGCCGCGCGGCTGCCGCTCTCGGTCATCTGCGACATGCTCGGTGTGCCGCCGGAGGACTGGGACTTCATGCTGGACCGGACCATGGTGGCATTCGGGTCGGGCGAGGCCGACGAGCTCGCGATGGCCGAGGCGCACGCCGACATCCTGTCGTACTACGAGGACCTGATCCGCCGTCGTCGGCGCGAACCGCGCGAGGACGTGGTGACCGCGCTGGTCAACGGCGTCGTCGACGGTACCGGGCTGACCGACGAGGAGATCTTCCTCAACTGCGACGGCCTGATCTCCGGCGGCAACGAGACGACTCGGCACGCCACGATCGGCGGGTTCCTGGCGCTGCTCGACAACCCGGAACAGTGGGCGAGATTGCGCGACGACCCCGGGCTCTTGCCAGGCGCGGTGCAGGAGATTCTCCGATACACCAGCCCGGCGATGCACGTTCTGCGGACCGCGGTCGCGCCGACCCGGATCGGGGCGTATGCGCTGAAACCGGGGGATCCGGTCGCCCTGTGGCTGTCGGCCGGCAACCGCGACCCCCAGGTGTTCGCCGATCCCGATCGCTTCGACATCACCCGGAGCCCCAACCCGCACGTCACCTTCTCGACCGGCGCGCACTACTGCCTCGGGTCCGCACTGGCCACGTCGGAGCTCACGGTGCTCTTCGACCGGCTGCTGCGGCGGGTGGGCAGCGCCGAACTCACCGGCCCACCCCGGCGTACGCGATCGATCCTGATCTGGGGTTACGACTCGGTACCCGTGCGGCTGACGGCCGGATCGGAGCGATGACCATGACCGGCTCGCGCACCATCGTTCCCCGTCGGCTGCGGCTGCCCGACGGCCGTCAGGTGTGGTGCACCCGCCCGGCCGAGGCCCTGCTGATGTGGCGTGAGATCAGCAGCGACGGCTTCTACCGGCGTGGCGTGCGGCAGCTGCGGCCGGGCGGCGTGGTGCTCGACATCGGCGCCAACGTCGGGCTGGTGTCGGTCGCCCTCGCCGCCGAGAATCCGGGCATACGGATCATCGCGGCCGAACCGGTGCCCGACACGTTCGAGTGCTTGCGGGGCAATCTCGAGCAGCACGTCCCCGGCGGTGTGGCGGTGCGCACCGCGGTCGCCGCCACCGCCGGCACGCAGCAGCTGACCTACTACCCGGACGCGCCCGGCAACTCCGGGCTGTATGCGGACCGGCAGGCGGACGACGCCCTCACCCGGACCTTCATGCGCAACGGCGGTATGGACGATGAGCAGATCGACCTGCTCATCGAGGGTCTGCACGAGGGCCAGACCATCGAGGTCCCGGTCACCACGGTCTCCGGCCTGCTCCGCCGGCACGGCGTCGAGCGGGTCGCGCTGCTGAAGGTCGACGTGGAGCGAGCCGAACTGGACGTCCTGCGCGGGGTCGAAGCGGCCGACTGGGCCCGGATCGATGCCGTCGTCGCCGAGGTGCACGACGAACAGGGACGCCTCGCCGAGTTCTGCGGCCTGCTGCACGCGGCGGGCCTGTCGACGGAGACCCGGCAGGATCCGAGCCTGTACGGAACGGAGCTCTTCGAAGTGTACGGAGACCGGTCGTGACGGCGACCCTGGTAACCCTCGGGGGCGGCTCGGCGGCCCGCACACTGGTCTGCGTGCCGCACGCAGGTGGCAGCGTGGTGGCGTTCCGGGGATGGGTCCGGGTCGCCGCGGCGGCGGGCCTGGCCGTCCGGGCCGTGCACTGGGAGGACGAAGCCGGCCGGTCCAGCATCGAGCATCGGGCCGACGCGCTCGCCACCGAGGTACGGGACCTCCCGAAACCCTGGGTGCTGCTGGGACACAGCCTCGGGGCCCTGATCGCCGCGGAGACCGCGCGGCGGATCACCGGCTCGGCCCCGGAGCTGGTCGTGCTCTGCGCCGCGGCGCCGCCCGGCTACCCGCGCGGGTTCCCGCCCCGCGTGCTCACCGCCTCCGACGCGGGAATGGCGGAGTACGTACGTCGGCTCGGCGGCACGCCGGAGGAGATCATCACCCACCCGGAGTTCGGGCCGCAGCTGGTCGCCCAGCTCCGCATCGACCTGGACCTCATCGAGCGCTACGAACCCGCCTACGACAGGCCGCTGTCGTCGCCGGTCTCGGTCTACGGCGGCGCGTCGGACGCCTCGGTGCCGGTCGAGGTGCTGGCCGGCTGGCGGGAGTTCGCCCCGCAGGCTACGATGCGGGTCTTCGCCGGCAACCACTTCTTCCTGCACGACAGTCCGGCCGAGGTCTGCCGGGAGGTGGTCGCCGACTGCGCTCGGACCACTTCGGACCGTCTCGGCGGGTAGCATCGAGCCGTGCCCGAGTACACACCGGCCGCCCTGGCCCGGCTCATCCTGTCCGACCGGGCGCGAGATGTGGTCGACGACGCTGTGCGGCTCGTCCCGACACTCGACGACGGTCAGCGCTCGCCGGGCGACCTGCTGATGGAGGCCCTGCGCGTTCGTTCACAGGTTGACAAGCTCGTGACCGCGGCCGTGCTGAACGCCCGCGAACAGGGCGCCAGCTGGTCGGAGATCGCCGTCCTGGTCGGCATCCGCACCGAGTCGGTCACCGAGCGCTGGCTTCCCGACGAGCAGCGCTGGCACGCCGGGCTCGCCCAGCCGATGCGGGAGGAACCCGGCGAGGACCTGCCGCGGCTGGCTGTGCCGCAGGCGGCGTACGCCCCGGAGGTCTACGCCCGCGACCTCGACGGCTGGGCGCTGCGGCATGTAGACGAGATCGAACACGAACGCTGGCGGAAGTTGGGCAAGGACCCCGAGCGCCCGGTCTCCGACGGCCTCGGCTGATCAGCGCCGGTTGACGGAGCCGGCCGTAGCCGCGGCGTGGTCGGGAGCACGCCACGGCTACGGCCGCCGCCAGCCTGCCGTCAGAGTCTGACCGGCAGCGTGGCGAGCTTGCGCATGCCGGATACTGCGTGCCATTGCAGCTGCTCGGCGGGCACGGCCAAGGCCAGGTCGGGGTGCCGGGCCAGCAGGCGGCTCAGCGCGATCTCGGCTTCGTGGCGGGCCAGCGCCGCGCCGAGGCAGTAGTGCGGGCCAGCGCCGAACGAGAGGTGTACCTCGCCCCGGGTGTCGTGCTGCCGGGTGATGTCCAGCCGGCCGGGATCGGTGAACCGGCGAGGGTCGTGGTTGCCGCCGCTGAGCGCCACGGTGACGGCGTCACCGGCCTGGAACGTGCCCCAGCCGAGGTCGACGTCCTCGGTGGCGTACCGCATCCGGGACACCAGCACCGGCCCGCACCAGCGAAGCAGCTCCTGCACGGCCTGCGGCATCAGGCCGGGGTCGGCGCGCAGCAGTGCGAGCTGCTCCGGGTGGGTCAGCAGCGCCCAGATGCTGTTGGCGATGAAGTTGGCCGTGGTGTCGTGGCCCGCGATGACGAGGCTGAGCACCATGGTGACCAGCTCCCGCTCGGAGAGGCGGTCGCCGTCGGCGTCCCGGGCTTGGATCAGCTCGCTGATCAGGTCCTCGCCGGGCTCGTCATAGCGGTGCCGGACCAGGTCGTAGGTGTAGTCGACGAGCGGCCGCAGCGTCTGGCCCAGGGCCTGCTGATTGAACGAGAGGTCGTTGGTCCAGCGCAGCCACGCCGGCAGGTCGGCGGCCGGCACCCCGACCAGCTCGCCGATGACGTTGATCGGCAGCGGATAGGCGAAGTGTTCCAGCAGATCGGTCACCCCGCCGCCGGCGTGCTGGGGGAGGGCGTCGATCAGGTCGTCGGTGAGGCACTCGATCCGTGGGCCCAGCGCCTTGACCTTGCGCGCCGAGAACGCGGGGGTCACCAGGCGGCGCAGCCGGTTGTGGTCCTTGCCGTCGCTGTCCAGCAGGGTGTCCGCCAGGTACGGGATGAGCTCCTCGTCGAGGCCCAGCCGGCGCATCGCGTTGGCCTGCAGCTGGGGTGCCTTGCCGCCCGGGACCGACGCGGGGTTGTTCGCGAAACGTGCGTCGCCGAGTACGGAACGGACGCCGTCATGTCGCGCGACGATCCACATCAGCGAGCCCTCGATGGACCGGATGGGGCAGGCCGGGGCCTGTTCGCGCAGATGTTCGTAGGCGGCGTGCGGATCGGTGCTGATCAGCGGAGTGACATTGTTTGCCGAATGTTCTCCGGCGCCTTCTTCGGTGTCCCCGTGCATGGCGTCCTCGAATTTCTATTCGCTGTCCGGTCGTATTCCGGTGCAATCGCGAGGAAGGAAATAAGTAGCGCTCCGAGCCATTCCGGCGCGCAACCTGCGACGCTGCCGGCACCCATCCGGGCTGGGCTGTACCGAGTCCATCCTAGATGACCGATCTTTGGATGCAACCGTGTGATGGCAGGTATCGGGCTGGAAGCATCGAAGGAGTCGAGCGTGTACCGAGGGTTACGATGCGGTCGATCCCGGGCGCCAACTGTACATTGTGGTCGATCCGGGGCAACGAGTGTACTATATGGTCGATCAGTGTGGCCTGGAAGCGGCGCTCTGGTGCCGCTTCATAGCGTTTCGGGGGCGCTTTCGGCATGGTGTTTGATCTTTTTGATGAACTGCCTCATCCCCTTCTCGAAAGAGATGTGGAGACCCAGTTGATCGAGCGGAAATTGCGGCGGCTTCGCACTGGCCATGGTGGTGTGCTGGCCATGGAGGGATCCGCCGGAACGGGCCGGTCCAGTCTCCTGAAACTGCTCTATCAGCGAGCGGCCGAGGCAGGATTCTGTGTGTTGTACGCCCGGGGGAACGAGTTCGAGGGCGACGTGCCGTTCGGAGTCGTCGCCCAGCTGCTGGAACCGGTCCTCCCCGCTCGAATGGTGGAGGAGTCACCGAACGTGGCCTCGGCGGCCCTGCTCGGCCGGCTGCGCAGCGACCTGCTGGAGTTCGCGGGCGACCGCCGCCTGGTCCTCGTGGTGGACGACGCCCGCTGGGTGGATGTGCCGTCGCTGCGGTTCCTGAGTTTTCTGGGTGCTCGCGCCGAACGCACCCCGGCGCTGCTCGCCGTCGCCCTCGACCCGGCCGACCGGGGTTCGGCGGCCGACTGGCTGGGCGGCGTGAGCACCTCGCTGGAGACGACGCTGGTACGGCTCGCCCCGCTCAGCGAAGCGGCCACCCGCCGCCTGGTGTCCGTGATGCTCGGGACGGCGAGCTCGCCGGAGTTCGCCGCAGCCTGCTTCGACGCCACCGGGGGCAACCCGTTGCTGCTGCACGAGGTGCTGGCGGAGGCCGCCGCCGGCCGCTCGGGATCGCCCGAGGAGACGCTGTCCGGACTGTCCCGGCGACCCCCGGTCGGGGTGATGCGCCAGATGGTGCGGCGCTTGCAGAGTCTCCCGCGTTCCTCGGTCGCCGTCGCCCGCGCCGTCGCGGTGCTGGGCGTGGCCGAGGACCCGGTGGTCGTGTCGCGGACCGCGGACTGCCCCGAGGCGGAGGTCGACGACGCGGTCACCGCGCTCGTCGACGCCGAGGTGATGACCGACGGCCCGGCCCTGCGATTCGCGCAACCCATGCTGCGTACCGCGGTGTATGCCGGGATCCCGGCCTTCCTGCGCGGCCGCCTGCATGCCCGTGCGGCGCGCGCGCTGGCCGAGACCGGCGCTCCTTCCGAGGCGGTCGCCGAGCAGCTGGTCAACGTTCCACCCGCCGTGGTTCCCGCGGCGGGCGCCAAGGAGCTGGCCGAGCCGCGGTCGAGGAACCGGCGAGCCTCCCGGCACCTGCGCCCGGTCTGGGGCGAGAACCCGGTGGAGCGCGCGGCGACGGCGCTGGAGGCCGCCCGGACGCTCACCCTTCGACTGCCAGTTCGGCCGGGCGATCGCGATCCTGGAAGCAGCGATCGCCGACGTGCGCGATCCGGCCCTCGGCCCGCGGCTGGAGGCGACGGCGGTGTGGATCGCGCAGCTCTCCCCGAGCACCCGGGACCGGGGACGGGCGCGGCTGGACACGCTCGAACGGCCGCACCTCGCGGAGAAGGCGCTGCTGGACCAGATCTGGCGGGGAACGCCGGCCGAACACATCGGACGGCTCACCGGCGATCTGCTCCACCGGCCCCGGGTCCCGGCCGGCGACAGCACCGGATGGAGTGCCGGCCTGGTGGCGGCCGTGACGCTCGCGCACTTCGACCGGCTCGCCGAAACCCGGCAGGCGGTACTGACTCTGCGGGACGCGGCGAGCCAGACCGACACCACGCTCGCCGGGCTCGACCTGTGCCTGCGAGCCGCGGTGGACTACCAGCTGGGCGACATCGCCGGGGCCGGCGATCTCGCCCTGCAGCTGCTCTCCGGCACCGACGGGCAGCGCCCGACCCGCATGGTGCAGGCGTTCGCCGGTGCGGTTCGTGCCGAGACCCTGATCGCGCAGGGCGCGTTGGACGCGGCTACCGCGACGGTCGAGGAACCCGGCCTGATCGACGACGGCGGGGCGGACACCATCGCGGTCATTCCGCTGCTGCGCGCCCGCGGCCACCTGCGGATCGCCCAGGACCGGCTCGAGGAGGGCCTCGCCGATCTGCTCCGGGGCCGCCGGGCCGCTGCCGGCCTGGGACTGACCCCAGGGGCGTGGGTCGGCTGGTCGTCAGCGGTCACCGCGTTGCACCGGCTCGGGCGTACTGAGGAAGCGCTGTTCATGGCGCGGGAAGAGCTGGCCGGAGCCCGGTCCTGCGGCGCGCCCGCGCCGCTCGCCGCCGCGCTGCGCACCCTGGGGTTGCTGACCCCGGGACCGGCGGCTCTGCCCCTGGTGGAGGAGGCGGCCGGCCTGATGGAGGACTTCCCGGGGCAGCTGGAGAAGGTCAGGACCCAGCTGACGTACGGCATCGTGCTGCACCGCGTCGGCAAGAGCGCGGCGGCGCGGGAGCAGCTGCGGATGGCTGCCGAGACGAGCGGCGTCCACGGGGCGCACGTGCTGAACCGCCGCGCCATCGATGAGCTGCGCTCGATCGAGGCCGACACCACGGGCCGCCGATCCCGGACGGTGCTGACTCCCCAGCAGCAGCGGGTGGCCGAACTCGCCGCCGAGGGCATGCAGAACGAAGAGATCGCGCAGAAGCTGTTCGTCACGGTGAAAACCGTCGAGTGGCACCTCACCCAGGCGTACCGCAAGCTCGGCATCGAGTCCCGCAGTGCGCTTTCGCCCGCGCTCGCCGCGGCAACCCTGGACTACGCAAAGTCAGCGTGAGACCGGCCTGGGGGTCATCCTAGGGTGCGCCCCTGGTGCGGTGAGCGTGTCGTCCTCGCAAGATTGCCGAAGACCTTCCGATGACACGACGACGGGGCGGCGTGAGCGGTATGGATCTTCGGCAATCCGGTATGGGCAAGGCACCGGCGTACTCGCTGGACGGGGGACGCTCGCTGCATCGGTGGCTGCGGGACATGCGACAGCATCACCCGGTCCAACGGGAGCCGCTCACTCGCGTGTGGACGCTCTACCGATACCGCGACATCATCCAGGCCACCGCCGATCCGGCCACCTTCTCCTCGGAGCTGTGGCGGTACCTGCCCGGGGATAGGGGCGACGACGCCCTGACAGCGGGCAACCTGACCGCGATGGACCCGCCCCGGCACCGCCTCGTGCGGGACCTGGTCAGCCGCTCGTTCACGGCTCGCGCGGTGGGCGCGCTGCGGCCCCGGATCGCCGCGATCGCGGCCGAGCTGATCGGCGCCGTCGCCGACCGCGGCGAGATGGACGTCGTCGCCGACCTGTCCGACCCGCTGCCCGTCCTGGTCATCGGCGAGCTGCTCGGCCTGCCGATGGCGGACCGCGAACTGTTGAGCGACTGGGCGCGGCGCCTGCTCTCCTTCGACAAGGGCGACCTGACCGACGAGGTGGTCCGCAAGCGCGTCGCCGACACTCAGCAGGAGCTGCTGGACTATCTCCGGGCCCACTGCCGGCGCCGCCGGACGAAGCCGCAGGACGATCTGATCAGCCGGCTGATCCAGGCCGAGGTCGACGGGCAGCGGCTCACCGAGGACGAGGTGGTCAACTTCGCCAACCTCCTCTTGCTCGCCGGTCACGTGACGACGACGCTGCTGCTGGCGAACATCGTCCTGACACTCGACGAGCACCCCGCCGCGGCGGCGGAGGCACGCGCCGACCGCGGGCTGATCCCGGGACTCATCGAGGAGACCCTGCGATACCGGCCGGTCATCGTCAGCAACATGCGGGTCACCACCCGCGCGGTCACGGTGGGCACAGAGCAGCTGCCAGCGGGCCAGTTCGTGTCGCTGTCGTTCATCTCCGGCAACCGCGACGAGCAGTACTTCACCGACCCCGACCGGTTCGACATTCACCGCGACGCCCGCAAGCACCTGGGGTTCGGCCACGGGATCCACTACTGCCTGGGTGCGCCGCTGGCCCGCCTCGAACTGGGGATCGCCCTCGAGGCGATGTTCGACCGCTTCAGCCGGATCGAGGTGACGGGCGCTCCCGTCGACTACTACGACACGCCCGGGGTCGCCGGTCCGCGTTCCCTGCGCATCGCCTTCCGTCACCACTGATCGGGCACCTCGCCGGTCGCCGCACGTCACGCGATCGCGGTCACCACATCCTGCCGACCAAGTCCATGCGGAGAGAGCCATGAAACTCACAGAGGAACAGCTCGCGAGCTACCACCACGACGGGTACGTGCTGCTGGACGACGTGTTCTCGGGCGATGAGATCGAGATCCTGTGCATCGCACTGAGCGAGGACCAGCGGGTGCCGGGTCCGCATCTGATCACTGAAAACGATGGCTCCACCCTGCGCTCGATCTACGCCTCGCACACCCGTCACCCGGTCTTCGAACGGCTTGTGCGCACCGAGCGGCTGCTCGACCCGGCCCGGCAGCTCGCCGGGGAGGATCTCTACGTCCACCAGATGAAGATCAACTCGAAGCAGGCGTTCGGCGGCGAGCGGTGGGCGTGGCACCAGGACTACATCGTCTGGCGGGACGTCGACAACATGCCGGCCCCCTCTCAGGTGAACGTGGCGCTCTTCCTCGACGACGTCACCGAGTTCAACGGCCCTGTGATCTTCCTGCGTGGCTCGCACCGGCTGGGAACGCTGGAACGCCCAGGGTCCACCGAGGGCCACGAATCCGGCCACATCGACCCGGACGAGTACTCGCTGACCCCGGCCGAGCTGGCCGACCTGGTCAAGCAGCACGAGATGGTCAGCCCGAAGGGCGGGCGCGGCGGGGTGCTGCTGTTCAGCTCGCAGATCGTCCACGGATCCGGCACCAATATCTCGCCGTTCGCCCGCCGCCTGCTGATCCTCACCTACAACCCGGTGTCGGACGCGCCGCGCCCGGTCGGCGCCCCGCGCGCGGAGCACCTGGCCGGCCGCGACACCACCCCGCTCGTGGTCGACAGCGGTCCACTCGACCGCCGCTGACCGACCTTTCCGGCGCCCCGACGAACCGATGGAAGTGAGCATGAGCTCTGCTGACGTAGCGGCCACCATCGTCCGGTTGTACGAGTCGGCGGTCGAGGCGCACCCCGACGCGCCGGTGATCACCGACGGCGACCGCGTGTGGTCGTACCGGGAGCTGAACTCGGCGGCCAACCGCATCGCGTGGTCGCTGATCGGGCGCGGCGTCGGGCCGGAGCAGACGGTGGGTGTCGCCCTCGACCGCGGCATCGACCAGGTCGCCGCGCTGCTCGGCACGCTCAAGGCGGGCGCCGTCTATCTGCCGCTCGATCCGGTCCTGCCGACCGAGCGCATCAATTACCTGCTGGCCGACGCCACGCCCAGGCTGATCCTCGACGGCGACGCCGCCGGGGCCGGGCAACCGGAAGACACTCCGGCGGTGCCGCTCACCTCGGACAGCCTGGCGTACGTCATCTACACGTCCGGCTCCACCGGGACGCCGAAGGGCGTCGGCGTCACGCACGGCAGCATGGTCAACCTCGCCCGCACGGTCACCGGCCAGTACGCCCCGGGCGACACCCCGCGCGTGCTGCAACTGGCATCGCTCGGCTTCGACGTGGCCATCTGGGAGCTGCTCACCGCGGTGGCCACCGGCGGCACCCTGGTCGTCAGCCAGGCCGACCAGCTCTCCGGCGATGACCTGCTCCGGGTGCTGCGGGAGCAGCGGATCACGCACGTCACGCTGCCGGTCCCGGTGCTGGCCTCGCTCCCGCCGGACGCCGAGAATCAGCTTCCCGACCTGACCACAGTGCACATCGGCGGGGAGACGTGCCCGCCCGAGCTGGTGCGGCGGTGGTCGGCGGGCCGCCGGCTGATCAACGGGTACGGCGCGACCGAGACCACCGTGGCCGCCACCCTCACCGCGCCACTGACCGGCCCGGACGCCCCGATCGGCAGGCCTATCGACGGCGCCCGCGTCTACGTCCTGGACGACACGCTGGCGCAGGTCGTCCCGGGAACGGCCGGCGAGTTGTACGTCGCGGGCGCCAACGTGGCCCGGGGCTATCTGCGCCGGCCGGGCCTGACCGCGTCCCGGTTCCTCGCCGATCCGTACGGGCCGTCCGGGTCGCGGATGTACCGCACCGGCGATGTCGGCCTGATCCGCCCCGACGGGCAGCTGGAGTTCCTGCGCCGCGCCGACGACCAGGTCAAGATCCGGGGAGCCCGGGTGGAGCCCGGCGAACTCGAGGCGGTGCTGCAGCGCCGGGCCGACGTCGTGCACGCGGCCGTCACCGTACGCCCGGACGCCCGCGGTGAACGACAGCTCGTCGCCTACGTCGTACCGGCCGCCGCCGCCAGCGGCGCGGCGGAACTGCGCGACGACCTGCGCGGCACGCTGCCGTCGTACCTGGTCCCGGCCAGCGTCGTGCTGCTCGACAGGCTGCCGCTGACACCGAACGGCAAGGTCGACCGTGACGCCCTGCCCGACCCGGAGTACACCCCGGCCGGACTCGACCGGACCGCGCGCAGCCCGCTCGAGGACATGCTCCGGGTGGTGTTCGCGGAGATCCTCGAACTGCCGCAGGTGGGGTTCGACGACGACTTCTTCGACCTCGGTGGGCACTCGCTGCTGGCCGGCAGGTTGATCGGCCGGATCCGCGGCACCCTCGGCCTCGAGGTGCGGATGAAGGACTTCTTCGAGAAGTCCACCCCGGCCGCCCTGGCGTCGTACCTGCAACGGCAGGAGACCGGCCCGGCCCGCCCGGAGCTGACCCGCCTGCCTCGGCCCGAGCGGATCCCGCTCTCCTTCGCGCAGCAGCGGCTCTGGTTCCTGCACCGCCTGGAAGGGCCGTCGGCGACGTACAACATGCCGCTCGCCCTGCACCTGACCGGGAAGGTCGACACCGGCGCGCTGGCCGCGGCCCTCACCGACGTCATCCGCCGCCACGAGCCGCTGCGCACCCTCATCCGCGAGGTCGACGGTCAGCCGTACCAGCACATCCTGGACCCGGAGGAGGTAAGCCCGGCCCTGCCCGTCCGTCAGGTCGGCGCGGCGCAGCTGGATGAGGAACTGCGCCGGTCGGCACGGCACGAATTCGACCTGGCCCGGCAGATCCCGGTCCGCGCCGAACTGCTCACCGTCAGCCCGGACGAGTCCGTATTGATGCTGGTCATCCACCACATCGCCGGCGACGGCTGGTCCGGCGCGCCCCTTGCCCGGGACCTGGTCACCGCCTACTCGGCCCGGCTCAACGGAGTCGCACCGCACTGGCCACCGCTCCCGGTCCAGTACGCCGATTACACGCTCTGGCAGCGCGCGATGCTCGGTGGCGAAGACGAGCCGGCAAGCCCGCTGAACGAGCAGCTGCGGTACTGGCGTGAGCGGCTCGCCGACCTCCCCCACGAGATCACCGTGCCGAGCGCCCGGCCTCGCCCGGCCGTCGCCACCTACCGCGGCGGCGTCGTCCCGATCACCATGGACGCCGACCTGCACGCCGGCATCACGGAGCTCGCCCGCCGCAACGGCGCCACCGTCTACATGGTCCTGCAGGCCACCGTGGCCGCGCTGCTTACCCGGCTCGGCGCGGGCACCGACGTCGCCATCGGTGCCGGCGTCGCCGGACGGTCGGAGCCCGCCCTCGACGATCTGGTCGGGCTCTTCGTCAACATGCTGGTGCTGCGCACCGACACCGCCGGCTCACCGCGGTTCACCGAATTGCTGCATCAGGTGCGGGACACCAGCCTCGGGGCGTACGGCCACCAGGACATCCCGTTCGAGCAGCTGGTCGAGAGCCTCAACCCGCATCGGGTCGCCGGCCGCCAGTCGCTGTTCCAGGTCGCCCTGGTCCTGCAGAACAACACCTCGGTCCCGTTCGACCTGCCCGGCCTGCGGGTACGCGCCGAGCAGATCCCCACCGGGACCGCCCGGTTCGACCTCTCGCTGAGCGTCACCGAGCACAGGGACGGAATCAGCGGCACCGTGGAGTACGCCGCTGACCTCTACGACCGCGCGACGGCGGAGGCTGTCGTCGAGCGCTGGATCCAGGTGATCCGCCAGGTGGTGGCGGATCCGGGCCGCCGGGTCGACACGCTCGACGTCACCACCCCCGGCGACGAATCCCGGCTGGCCGGGTGGCGGCGGTACGAGCGGGACGTCCCGCCGGTGACCTTCGGCGACCTGTTCGCCGGCAGGTGGCTGCCACGCCGGACGCGATCGCCGTGAGTGACGGCAGCGACGCGTGGACGTACCGCGAGGTGAACCGGTACGCCGACCACGTCGCGGGCCGGCTGATCGACCGGGGCATCGGCCCGGAGGACCTCGTCGCCGTCGCCATGCCGAGGTCCGCGCGCCTGGTGGCGTCCCTGCTCGGGGTGCTCAAGGCGGGCGCCGCGTATGTGCCGGTGGACCTGGTCTTCCCGGCTCGCCGCAACCGGCACGTGATCATCGACTCGGACCCGCGGCTGGTGCTGACCTCCCGTGCCGGCGCCGAGAACCTGCCCGCCGACCTGCCCTGTGAGCTCGTCATGATCGACGACTGGGGTACCGGCCGGGAGGACGATCCGGCCGACGCTGACCGGGTGCGGCCCTCGAACGTCGACAGCCCGGCGTACGTCATCTACACCTCCGGCTCGACCGGGCAGCCCAAGGGCGTCGTGGTGACCCACCGCGGCCTTGCGGCCTTCGCCGAGACTCTGCGGGAGCGATGTGCCGCGGGACCGAACGACCGGGTGCTGCAGCTGTCGTCACCCAGTGTGGACGCCTCGGTGCTAGAGATGGTGTGGGCGTTCAGCTCCGGGGCCCGGCTGGTGATCGCCAGCCAGCACCGGCTGGCTGGCGAGGAGCTGGCTCAGGCGCTCGCGGAGCAGCGGATCACCCACGCGCACATCCCGCCGTCGGCGCTGAGCACCATTCCGGCGGAGGCTACCGGACGGCTTCCCGAGTTCCGGATGCTCAGCGTCGGCGCCGAATCTTGCCCGCCCGAACTGGTCCGGCTGTGGCTGCCGGGGCGGGACTTCGTCAACGCGTACGGCCCGACCGAGTGCACGGTCGCCGCCTCGCACACCTTCCCGCTGGCCGAGGCGCGCGCCCCGATCGGCCGCCCGGTCATCGACGCCGAGCTGTACGTGCTGGACGAGACGCTCCGGCCGACGGCTCCCGGCGTTCCCGGCGAGTTGTACATCGGCGGCGCCGGCCTGGCTCGGGGCTACCTGCGCCGGAGTGGGCTGACCGCGTCGCGGTTCGTCGCGAACCCGTACGGCGAGCCGGGGTCACGGATGTACCGGACCGGCGACGTCGTCCGGTGGAACACCGCCGGCGAACTGGAGTACCTGGGGCGCTCCGACGAGCAGGTGAAGGTCCGCGGCTTCCGGGTCGAGCCCGGCGAGGTCGAACGCGTCCTCGCGGGTCAGCCGTCGGTCGACCGAGCCGTGGTGGTGCCCCGCCGAGACCGCTCTGGGGCGGTCTCCCTGGCGGCGTACGTGGTGCTGGCGGCGGCGCCGGCCGGCTTCGACGATCAGCTGTCCGAGTGGAACGACATCTACGACCAGGTCTACGCCGGTTTCTCCGGTGACGCGGGCAACGACTTCATCGGCTGGAACAGCTCGTTCACCGGCGGCCCGATCCCGATCGAGGAGATGCGGGAGTGGCAGCGGTCCGCGGTCGACGCGGTGCGGCGCTTCGGGCGCGGCCGGGTGCTGGAGATCGGCTCGGGCTCCGGCCTGCTGATGACCCCGCTGGCCGACGCCGTCGACGAATACTGGGGCACGGACCTGTCTGAGGTCTCGATCGACCGGCTGCGCGCCTTCGCGGACGCCCGCGGGTGGAACCACGTGCGGCTGTCCTGCCAGCCGGCGCACGACGTCTCCGGCCTCCCCCGCCGCTACTTCGACACGGTCGTCATCAATTCGGTGGTGCAGTACTTCCCGAGCGCTGACTACCTGCGCGACGTGCTCGCCCAGGTCGTGGACCTGCTCGCCGACGGCGGCCGGGTCATCGTCGGCGACGTCCGGCACTACGGCCTGCTGCGGGTGTTCCATGCGGCGGTGCACGAATTCCGTGGCACCGAGGGGCTGCGCGCGGCGGTCGAGCACGCCATGGCGGTGGAGAAGGAGCTGCTGCTGGCCCCCGAGTTCTTCACCTCGATCGACCACCCGGCCGTCACCGGTGTCGAGGTGACGCTCAAGGCCGGGCAGGCGTCGAACGAGCTGACCGGCTACCGGTACGAGGTCGTCCTGCACACCGCCCCGGCGCGGCGGCTCGCGACGCTGCCCGTGCTGGTGTGGGGCCGGGACATCACCGGCCTGGACGAGGTGACCGGCCCGGTGCGGGTGACCGGCATCCCGAACCCGCGGCTGGCCGGCGGGGTGGCCGCGGTGCGGTTGCTGGACGGTATACTGAGCTTTTGGGGTCAGGGTCAGGGCGGTGCCAGTCCGCTGGTGGCGAGGAATCCGTAGGCGAGGGTGGGCCGGTACTGCATCTGTTTGAG
>NZ_PVZG01000038.1 GCF_003002065.1 Pseudosporangium ferrugineum | reverse complement strand
GCCATCCGCAACGCCGCGATCGGCGCGTTACGCGCCGCCGGGATCACCAACATCGCCGCCGGAACCCGCCATCACGCCCGCGACAGCACCCGCCCGCTCGCCCTGCTCGGAATCACCTGACGACTTTGCCGGGGCCCTGCACGCTGCACGGAGAAAACAGCCACCAGTGGAACGGCTGCGCGGTGAGAGGGAGACACCGGGACGACGGATGAACATGGGGCCCGGTCATGAGCCGGTGGCTGTCACCTCACCCCGAAAGGCGCCCGAATCCGGGTCCGGCCACCGGCGGTCGGCGACGAGCCGAAGTCGACCCCGCACCCATCGACCCGTCAACCCTGGGACCAGAAAGAATGTAGATAAAACATCCTGAATGGAACCGTCACGATACGTCGCAGACAGTCCACCAGATGCTGGCGACCCGCGCACTCAGGTCTTGGTCCCGCAGGCCAGCAGATGAATCGACGCCTCAGCCATGGCCGTCTCCGCGACCCGCGCGATCTCAAGGGCATCACCGTTGAGCGCGGGATCCCGGCGAGCCCACGCCCCGACCGGACCTTCCACGCCGACGACCTGCACCTGGCGTAGCCCTGCGGCCTGCAGTTCCGTTTCGAGTTCCCGCACGTCATGCAGGTACGCCGCGTCGTCCCAGGCGTCCCCACCAACGACTCGGCCATCGCGCATCGTCGCCATGGTGTGCTCGTGCCAGGCCGGGTCACCCAGATGGCCCGCAGCCGCGCGGACCAACACTCGCCCCCAACGCGACAACGCCGCCACCACGGCGACCCCTCCCGGGCGTAGCACCCGCACCGCTTCCGTCAGCGCCGACGCGCGGTCCGTAGCATCCGGCAGGTGATACAACGGCCCCAGCAGCAACACGACATCGGCCGTCACATCCCCGACCGGCAGCCGCCTGGCATCGCCCACCAGGGCCGGCACGCCACGCGCCGCGGCCTGGTCCACATGCTTCGGGACCAGGTCGTACAACGTGACATCGTAGCCGTGGTCGAGTAGATGCCGGGCTTGCCTGCCCGGGCCGCCGCCGACATCGATCACCGTGGCAGGCGGGGACGGAAGCCATCGCGTCAGTAACTCACACGTGCGCAGCCACTCGACCTGGTTACGGTCGAGGCTCATCCGAACGTCCTCATCACCGACGGTATAGATTCCCACTACGTTGCCCATAGCGTGGAGTGTCCGGGGACAGCATGGCCGGCAACAACGGGATTTCGCCGATCACCCAGCCGGTCGGAGACTCGCACCGAACCCGGCCGCATCGGAGCCATGACGACAGGCACCCCGTGCGACTCGCGTCGCCCCAACGTGGTGCTCACCCCGCGGGGCCGGTCTTTACCCGGCGTTCGGTCTGACAGGAACGTCACGTGCCACGACGCCGAGGCCAGCCGCCAGATGCCCGGACGGTCGCGGAGACTGCCGCCGAGCAGAACAAAGCCGCAACCAGAAGTTCTGCAACCTCGCGATGATCGAATCAGAAGAGAACCCATACCGACGGCTGCGAGGGCAGAGATGACGGACACCAGCGAGACGTGCCGGCACGCGAAGACACCGGGACACCCCCACGCGCAAGGCACCCTGCCGATGGCTCGGATCCTGACCGACCCCGCCATCGAGGAATGGATCCAACAACTAGCCGCCTCCGCCCCTCCGATGACCGAGGACCAACGATCTCGCCTGTCACGGCTCCTGCGCCTCAACCGGACCAGAACAGACCGCCCGGCCGCACCACCTTGTTGACGACCTCGACGAATCGTTCGCCGTGGTCGAGATCCCGGCATAGACATCGCAGGTGAATCAGTTACGCCCCTGCCGCCGAGACACGGGCTTCTATCTAGACCTGGTCGTACTGCTCCCAGAACCGCGCCCGAAGCCGTTGCCTGACGGCTTCACTCAAATCGTCTTCACCGAGGCGGTCCGACAGGTCAGTCAGTAAGGCTTTGTCGATGTCGCGGGGAATCGATGGTTTCCCGGCGGTGAGTTCCGCCAGCGCCTCCGGCGTGGCGGAGCTACGGAACGTCGTCAGGACGTTGGTGACGACCGAGCCGATCTGTTCGGAAAGGTCAACAGGCTCCGCATGATCCGCTGTGCCCACCGCCGGCATGCGGGAGGCCCCTCGGGACGCGGGCGCGGACGACGGCCCCGGCGCTTCCCGCGCGGTGAAGCCCGTCGACGGGGCCTTGACACGCAGGGGCCCGCCCTGCGACACCGTCACCGTTGATGGCACCGCCGAGAGTGACTTCACCTTCGTCACGGCCTGGTCGATGGCGTCCGAAAATATGATCTTGAGGCCGTCGGCCGCCCGGATCAGGTGCCGGCTGATGCCGTGGGGCCGGTCCTGCGCGTTGGGGACGGCGAGCAGGATGACTTGCACCCCGTGGACCTGGGCCTCCTCGACGGCCTCGGTCAGATCATCGTCTCCCGAGATGAGGATGAAGACGTCCGCAACTCCGTTGCGGGCGTGCGTCACGAGGTCGAGCCCGATGCGCAGGTCGACACCTTTCTGCTGGCTGTCCACGCCGAATCGGCCGAGCCGCAGCTTGACGTTGGGCAGTTCCCCGATGAACTGCTGCGGGCCGTCGGGTACGCCCTCTCGCGCAGAGTCGTACCAGTGCACGCGCAGCATCGGAAGTTCTGACAACGCCTCTGCCTGCTGGACGAGCGCGTCGATCAGTGACTCGTAGTCGACCTGAATCCCGTTCCGCAGCGACGTCCCCGTCACCCGGACGGCTGAGGCGCTGAGCAGGTAGCCGACGTCCACGTACAAGGAGCATTTGGGCCTCACGACCCACAGGATGCCACCCGGTGCCGCAACGATCGAGGTAGCGGTTCTATCGGTGAGCGATCAGGCCCAAGATGCGCTCCTACGATGGGCGCCCCAGACGGTGCGACCCTGGTTGTGCGCCGTCAGCCTCGTCAGCCCGGCAGGGCGCGGCACCAGACAGGAATCCTCGTACCCGCCGGCTTGCCCCGGGCTTCCGTAACCACAGCGCTACCAATTCCCAGTACGGCGGCAGCATTCGCCTCTCGTCGTGGTAACTGAAAGTAGTGGAACCCGGCGGTGGTAAGCCGGTGACAGCCGCTGCGTCGCGCTCGCAAAGACACAGCTCAACAGCCGAATCCACTATGGACAGAACAGCTCAACGACACGCGATCACCATCCGATCACCACGCTCCCAACAGGTGGGATTTTCAGGGCCGAAAATGGGAAACAAAAAGGCCGTGACCCCTGTTTCCGCAGGTCACGGCCTTGATCTTTTGTGCGCCCGAAGGGACTCGAACCCCTAACCTTCTGATCCGTAGTCAGATGCTCTATCCATTGAGCTACGGGCGCTCGGTGCTTTGCCAGCATACACACCGGCCCAACACGCGGAGACTCCGGGATTCGAACCCGGGAGGGGGTATAAGCCCCCAACCGCATTAGCAGTGCGGCGCCATAGACCAGACTAGGCGAAGTCTCCTCGGCGGCTTCAGGCCACCGATCGTCGAGGATACCGGACCGCCCGAGGGCGCGGCAAAGAGGTTCCCCCCTGCGCGCCGCGGGCGGAAATCGATCGACCCACCGGCTTCCGGCGGGTGAAACCGTCGCGGCCAGGCTAGGCTGCGTCGGCATGGAGGAGAAGCAGCCGCCGTCGCGTCGTCCGCGGGCGCCCCGTCCGGCGTTCAGCACGTCTGAACAGCCGGAATCCTCCTCGTCGCCGGGTCGTCGGCCGCCGAGGACGCCGCCTCCGGTCACCTTCCGGCCGCCGGCTGGGGACAAGGCTCAGGACTCTTCGGGTACGGGCACACGACCCCCGGAAGCAGAACAGTCCACCCAAGTGAACGGCTCCCCCGAGGCGCCCCGGAAGCGCACCCCTGCCAAGAAGGCCCCGGCGAAGAAGGCAGGCCCCGCCGACGCCGGCCCGACCGTGACGAAGGCAACTCCGGCGAAGAAGGCGCCCGCCAAGAAGGCCGCGCCTGCCGACAAGATCACCCCTGCCGGCAAGGCCGCACCCGCCGAGAAGGCCACGCCTGCCAAGAAGGTCACACCTGCCGGGAAGGCCGCGCCCGCGAAGAGGACCGCGCCGCTGAAGAAGGCGGTCAAGGCGGCAGCCGCCGAGCTGGCCGTGACCGAGCCCGACGCCACTACCGTCCCGGACGCCCCGCCCGCCACCCCGGAGGAGGCCGCGGCCGCACAGCCCGAGGGCGACATCAGCGCCCCGGCTGCCCGGCCTCCGGCTACGGCCCCGGAGCAGCCGGAGGCCGTCAACCCCGTGTCACCGACCCTCCCGCCCCCGCCACGGACATCGACGGACACCGAGTCCGTCACCCCCGCCGCGACCGCGCAGCCCCGAGGAAAAACCGACCCCCAGCCCGCCGAGCAAGCCAAGCCCACCGAGCCCACCGAGCCCACCGAGCAAGCCCAGCCCGCCGCGCCTACCGAGCACGCCGTGCAGCGGAGCAGTGCCGATGCCGTGGAGCCGCAGCAGACGATCGTCGCCGCCGCCCGGTTCGAGGCCTGGGCTCGCCTGGTCGCCGATCCCGCGCACTCCCCCGAGCTGCTCGCGGTCGCCGCCGTGCAGACCATCGGGCCGCGGGCCGCCGCGTGGGCGCAGCGGACGCGGGAGGTCTACCCCTCCGCCACGCCCGACGCCCTCGCGCGGCTGGCGGTGCAGCAGTTCACCCGGTTCGGCAGTGTGAACAGTGTCTTCGCCGCGGTGGCCGGCTCGTACGCTCCGATCGCCCTGCTCGGTGCCGCCGCCCTGACCCACGCGGAGCTGGCGCTGCACGTTGCCGCCGCCTACGGGGTGGACCCGGCGGATCCGGCGCGCGCCGTCGATCTGCTGGTCCTGACCCGGGTGCATCCGGAGCGGGACGACGCCGAGGCGGCGCTGCGGTCCGCCCGCGATCACAGCTACGAGGGTGGCGGCCTGCCCGATGCCGCGTGGCGGATGGGCCGGATGGTCGCGGCGCAGGCCGGGGGCTGGGCGGTGCTGCGTACCGTGAACCGGTTCTTCCCCGGGACGAGCATGCTCGCCGCCGTGCTGACCAGCCGGGCCGCCGCCCACACGATGGGCGCGCGGGCGACTCTCTACTACCGGACCGCCACACGCTGACCTCGGGGACCGCGAAGAGTGGCTTCGCGGCGTACCCCGATCGGGCAGCCCATCCCCACGCACACCCGGACCTTCCGGGCAAGCGACGCGCCGACTGTCGGCAATTGTGCGGTCTAAGTCGCACCTTCGGTGCGATGCGTAACCTTTTCCCCTGCTCACGCTAGGGGCATGGGAGACCTCGCACGTTTGCTCAAGGAGAGCTGGAGCCTCGTCGAGGAGCACCAGGACAAGGTCGCCGGCTACTTCTACGCGCGCATCTTCCTGTCATACCCGGACCTGCGGGATCTCTTTCCGGTTCACATGGACGTGCAGCGGGCCCGGCTGCTCGGCGCCATCGTCACCGCGGTGCAGACGCTGGAGGATCCGGAGAAGTTCGACGACTATCTCCGGGCCCTCGGGCGTGACCACCGCAAGTTCCACGTGGAACCGGAGCACTACGAGGTGGTCGGGGGCGCTTTGATCGAGGCGATGCGGCAGTTCGCCGGGGAGCAGTGGGGGGTCGAATACGACCAGGCCTGGGCGGACGCGTACGCGGTCATCGCCTCGAAGATGCTGGCCGGCGCCGATGCGGACACGAACCCGCCGTACTGGTACGCCGAAGTGGTCGCGCACGAGCGCCGCGCCAACGACATCGCCGTGTTCACCGTGCTGCCGATGCAGCCGCTGGAGTTCCGCGCGGGCCAGTACCTGAGCCTGGAGTGCCCGCGGTTCCAGCCGAGGCTCTGGCGCACGTACTCACCGGCGAACGCGCCCCGGCGCGACAACACCCTGGAGTTCCACGTACGCGCGGTCGGCGCCGGCTGGGTCTCCAGCGCCCTGGTACGCCGGCTGCAGGTCGGCGACATGATCCGGCTGGCCGCCCCGATGGGGTCGATGAACCTGGACCGCCGCTCGACCCGCGACGCGGTGTTCGTGGCGGGCGGCACCGGCCTCGCGCCGATCAAGTCGCTGCTGGAGGAGCTGACCCGCTACAACCGGACGCGCTGGGTGCACGTCTTCTTCGGGGCCCGCACCAGGGACGACCTGTACGACCTGGCCGAGCTGAACCGCCTCGCCGCGCGCTACCCGTGGCTGTCGGTGGTCACGGCGTGCAGCGAGGACCCGACGTTCCCGGGGGAGCAGGGCGACATCTCCGACGTCGTCGCCCGGTACGGCCCCTGGAACGAGCACGACTTCTTCGTGTCGGGCTCCGGCGCGATGGTCAAGGCGACCCTGAAGACCCTGGCCGAGCTTCAGGTCCCGTCGATCCGCGTCAAGTACGACAGCTTCTCCGAGATGTAGGGCTCAGTAGCTCCACGGCCGGCCGGTCTGGCCGTACTCCTCGACCGGCACGAGGGCGGCCTCCGGGGCCATCCGGTCCACGTACAGCCGGCCCTCGAGGTGGTCGATCTCGTGGCTGACCAGGCGGGCCATGGCCTGCTCGAAGGAGGTGATGACGCGGGTGCCGTCGTACCGGGCGTGTTCCACGTCGACGCGCAGCGGCCGGACGACCAGTCCCCGGTAGTCGAAGAAGGACAGGCATCCCTCGTACTGTTCGTCGGTCTCCCGGGATTCGTCGACCACGCGCGGGTTCAGCAGGATGACGGGTTCGGCGCCGCGTTCCGGTGGGCGTACGACGGCGGCGGCAACCGCCAGGCCGATCTGGGACGCGGCCAGCCCGACGCCCTTGTTGAAGTCGTGCACGGTCTCGAGCCGGTTCAGCTGGGCGCGGAGGGCGGCGACCGCCTGCCGGGCCTGCGCCTCCTCGCGGGGCAGCTGGAAGTGCCGCACCCGCTGGCGGAGCAGGTCGGCGCCGCGCTGCACGATGCCGATGCCGCGCATCCGCTGGCTGGCGCGCAGTTCGTACCCGTTGGAGGCGATGGCCGGCGCCTGCTCGGCCTGCGGCACGGAGGACGCCGTCCGCTGGCGGGGGACACCCTCGTCGCCGGTGTGCGGGGCGGTCTGGCCGCGGAACCGCCACTCGAGGCGGTACCGGGCGTTGAGCAGGGGCGCGTCGGTGGACCACTCGAACACCGCGCGCCGGTCGTCGTTGTGACGTTCGAGCGGCGTACGGACGGGTACCTCAGCGGCAAGGGACGTCTCCACACCCCACACCTGCGGTTCGAACTCGACCGGGAAGTCGAGCCGTACGGTGAGGTTGCGGGTGGGCAGGCGCACGGCCCGCTGGAACCAGTGCCCCCACTTCTCCTCGCCGACCGTGTAGGCGTATTCGATCGTCGTCCGCTCGCCCGGGTAGAGGGGGAACTGGCCGTGGTCGTTGGCGAAGAGCAGCCAGACCTCCTTGGCCGCGTCGCGGTCGAGCTTGAGCCGCCAGTGCATCGGCTCCGCGGCCTCGCCCTCGCCGGCGACCGCGTGCAGGTCCATCTCATCGAAGCTGAGCGGGTGCGACCGGTGGTGCTGGTTGGAGCCGGCCGGGTCGTGCGGGTAGCGGTCCACCGAGATCTTGACCAGGTACCGGGTCACCGGTTCGACGCCGGCGTTGTAGAGCGCCCGCCGGATCCGGCACCGGTACGCCCCCTGGGTGTACGTGAGCTCGGCGACCTCCTGCTCGACGATGAGCCCGGTCCCGGGCGGCATCCACTGGGCCGGCACCGGCGGGTCCCGGTGCAGCGTGGCGCCGCGGGCGTGCCGCAGTTCGTCGTACTCCTGGAAGCGCTGCCAGATCTGGCCGCCCGCGGCCAGGACCGCCTCCGCGCGCCGGGCGAAGTCCTCGGTGGGCTTGTGCCGGCGTCCCTCGACGTGGCTGACGTAGGACGGATCGAAGCCCATCCGGGCGGCAAGCTGCTTTTTCGTCATGCCGCGCTCGACCCGCCACTGCGCGAGCGCCGCCACGAACAGGTCGGCGGCCCTCTCGACAGGCGAGGTGGTCATCACGGATGTCCCCTTTGCGACAGGAGTTTCAGTGTCCACGTCCTCGGGCGTCCGCATGGGGCTTGTAGCGCGTTGCCGACAGATACCTTGACGAATCCGGCAACGCCGCAACGATCTGTTAGGTCACCCTTGCCGGGGGTATTCGTCCGAAGAACACCTGTCCGGGGCCGCATTACCGCGGCTTTACACGGGATGGTTAGGTTAGCCTTTGCAAGGTACGGTGGGTCCTCCTGAAGGGCCGCACCCCCACGGGCGACAGGCGAGGTGACAGCGGTGATCCAGCGGAGTCTCTGCTCCCTCCCGGCCGGCGGCCGCCCGTGACCACCGCCCTCGACCGGGCCGTCGCCGGCCGCCCGGCCTTCGCCGAGCAGCCGCTCGCCCCGGTCACCGCGACCCTGCGCGCCATGTTCGGCACCTCCACCGAGCTGCCGGGTCTGGCTCCCGACCTTCTGGTACGCGACACGTCCGGCTGGAGGCCGTCGTCCGAGCTCACCGGCGATGCGCTGGACGTGCTGCTCGAGTCCTCGAAGCGGCGCTGGCAGGCTCAGCCGCACGCGGCGGCGGCGCTGGCGTGGAAGGCGTACACGTATTGGCTGGCTCTTCCGGCGGTGCTGGGGTGGGCCTCCGCGCGGCGCGTGCCGCTGCTGACCGGCGCCGACGTGCTGATCCACTTCGACGATCCGCGGCCGCTGGTGACCCTGGGCCTGCACCCGGACGTCACCGTGGCGGTGCTCCCCTCGGACCCGCTGGCCCTGAGCGGCCTGCCGGGCGTGCGGGTGGTGCCGAGCGAGGCGGCCCTGCTGGAGGAACTGCGCCGGTCCCTGCTCGACGAGCACCTCGAGCCCCTGCTCGACGCCATCCACGGCAAGGTACGCCTCGGCAAGCGCACGCTGCTGGGCTCGCTGGCCTCCGGCGTCGCGTACGGCGTGCTGCGCTCGGCGGACGTCCTGCCCGGCTCCTCGGCGGAGAACATCGGCGTCCTGCTGGGCACCCTCGGGGTCGAGGACCTGATCGAGCTGGTGCCCGACCGCGCCGGCAAGCTGGACGTGCAGCGCAAGACCTGCTGCCTGGCCTTCACGCTGCCGAAGCCCAAGGTGTGCATGGGCTGCTGCATCCAGCAGCACTGAACCTAGCTCAGCGTCGCCTTCGGGTCGTCGACCAGCTTCCGGACGTCCCACACCCAGGCGCCGCCGGTCCAGGTCGGCTGGTAGCCCAGCAGCGCGGTCATCACCCGGAGCAGCTCGATGTCGCGCTCCTGCGGGGTCAGCACCACGACCCCCGCCTTCCAGTAGCGCAGGTCGGCCAGCGTCATCTCGCGCCGGGTCTCGGTGATCTCCGGGGTCGGGTTGCCCTGCTTGATCGAGCTCATCAGCCCGCTCGTCGGCCGCCACGGCGGCGCGAACAGCGCCGTACGGTCGCTCGGGTCGAGCGGGTTGCGGTTGGGCAGCAGGGCGTACGCGCTGGCGATCCGCATCTCCTGCCCGGTGAAGGCGCTCCACCGCAGCGGGTCGGGGAAGGTCGCGTCCGCCGGGGGCAGGGAGACCAGCGTGTGGTTCTCGTCGACGTACTGCCGCCAGGCGCCTGACGTGACGAACTCGGGCACCGGGTCCATGTGCGTCGTCTGCAGCGGGGTGGGCGCGAGCGGGACCAGCGCCATCGCCACCGCGGTGATCATCGCGACCCGCACCGGGCCGCGCGCCGACGGCTGCGCCTTCATCAGGTCGGAGGCCTTCTGGCAGCCGATCGCCAGCACGATGGCGACCACCGGGGCGATCGCCATGGCCCACCGCGTCGGCACGGCCGAGTTGAGCACCGGCACGCTGTGCAGCAGCGACCAGGGGCCCGGCACGCCGGTGTCGACCCCGTTGAGCCGGATGCGCGGGCCGAGCGACATGGCGCCGAACAGCAGCGCCAGGCCGGCCAGCGTGAGAACGGCGGCGCTGCGGCGCATCCACACCACCAGGCCCAGGAAGAGGATCACCAGGCCCCAGCCGAAGAACGCGTTCTGCTCGGAGGAATTCTGGGCGAGGCGGCCCGCGCTCACCTTGTTCCCGGCCACGGAGCGTTCCGCGTACGCGGTGAAGGATCCGAGATCGGCACCGAAGTGACGGACGAACTCGGGCAGGCCGTGATAGCTCTGCGGCCCGAAGAACTGCACGCTGAGCGGGTACGCCAGGAGGCTCAGCGTCACCACCGCCGTGACGCCGAGGGCGCGCAGGAAGGTCAGCACCTCGGCGCGGGCGCCGGCCCGCTTGCGCCGGACCACGGCCATGACCACGGAGAAGATGCCGACGCCCACGGCGGTCATGAAGAGGATCTCGAGGTTGATGAACGCCTGCCAGACGACCAGGCCGGCGAGGATCAGCCCGTTGCGGACCGCGCGGCCCGGCTTCCGCAGCTCGAGGGTCCGCCAGATGATCAGCGGCACGAGGAACTGGGAGACGATGTTGGGGTGGCCGTTGGCGTGCGAGTTCATGCTCGGCGCGAAGGTGGCGAAGAGCGCGCCGACCCAGGCGGCCAGCCGCGAGCTCACGAACTGGCGGGACAGCACCAGATACCACGAGATGCCGGTGAACGCCAACGCGAGAGTGAGAAACGCGTTGAACGCCACATGCGGACCGAACAGCACAGTGACGGGCGTCATCGGCAGGGAAACGGCCATCACCGAGGTGTTGGCCATCATGTTCACCCCATCGGGGTAATTCATGCGATCGGAGAAGAACGGATAAACGCCATCCGTGATCACACGTGCACCGTGCGCCAGCATCCACTCAAAGAATGCTTGATCCTGTTGATCGTCGCGCAACTCATGATCAAGATTGAGCCACAACGGCGATGTGATGAAGAGCGCTACCGCAATGAAGGTGGTAATCGCGAGCACGTCTCGCCTGGTGAGAGAACGCCACCAGCGAGGCCGCCGGGCCTGCGCGGGCGCGCTCCCATCCCCCGTGCCATCTGCGGGTATGACAGAGACCGGCGCGGCGGCAACCTCGGATTCGAGGGCCAGCAGCTCCGCGTCCAGGTCTTCGGCGGCGGCCTCACCGTCCGGTGGCAGAACGTTCCCGCCACGTGACTGGCCTGTCGAGTCAATACCCGTAATCGTCATAGCATCGGCGAGCCTAACGGAGGTTGGTAACAGTGTTGTGACGGGCGGGCGAGGCGTGATCGACCCGATATGTACGCCCGTTTTACCGTCTCCTCACGCCGGTGGTGCATGATGGGTAAGGATCGGGGGTACCCCGGGGGCAATGTCTCAATCAGGCAAAAATAGAGCGGTCACCCCCCGCTCAACTTTCGGTTGAGCGCAGCGGATGCTTAACTCTTCCGGTCCCGCTGTCAGCTCGGATCGGCAAGACGAGGGAACCTTACTTATGGCAGACATCACTGGAGACCAGCGGATCCAGTCCGAAGTGCTCGAAGGCCTCGCCACGGCCGTGAACCACCGTCAGTGGTTCGTCGAGCTCGCTCTCCCCTACCTGGGGGAGAACCCGATCGAGATCGGCAGCGGCCTCGGCGACTACGCCCTGGCCTGGTCGGAGCACGTTCCGCGCTTCACCGCCACCGAGGCCGACCCGGACCGGCTGGTGCAGCTCAAGGAGCGGCTCGCCGACCACCCGAGCATCGACGTGCGGCAGATGCTGCTCCCCGCGGCCGACGCCTCGGGCGAGTTCAGCGCGGCCGTCTCCTACAACGTGCTCGAGCACATCGAGGACCACGTCGGCGCCCTGCGCAGCATGGCGGAGCTGGTCCGCCCGGGCGGCCGGATCATCCTGATCGTGCCGGCGTTCATGTTCGCGATGAGCCAGGTCGACATCGCGACCGGGCACATCCGCCGCTACACCAAGAAGACGATGCGGGCCGCGATGACCGAGGCGGGCCTGACCATCGAGAAGCTGCACTACGCGAACGCGCTCGGCCTGATCGGCTACTACACCGCGACGAGCATCTTCAAGCTGGCCCCCAAGGAGGGGCCGATGGTGAAGATCTACGACAGCGTCGTGCTGCCGGTCACCAAGGCCGCCGAGAAGATCGTCAAGCCGCCGTTCGGCCAGTCGGTCTTCGTCGTCGCGAAGGTTCCCGGCTGATCCACGCAACGACAAGCCCGCCAGGCCACCGGCCCGGCGGGCTTTTTCGTGCGCGTACGCCTCAGCCCTTGACCTGGTAGGTCGGGCGGATCGTGGCCCGGGCCAGGGTGTGGAACGCCAGGTTGAAGCCGACGTACGCGGGCGTCGCGTCGGCGCCGACCTCCAGCCGGTCCACGTCGAGCGCGTGCACGGCGAAGACGTACCGGTGCGGGCGGTCACCCGGCGGCGGGGCGGCGCCGCCGTAGCCGGCCTCGCCGTAGTCGCTCCGGATGCTGAAGGCGCCCTCCGGCAGCGGGTCGACGCCGCGCGGAAGCTCGGTGACCGAGACCGGCAGGTTGACGACCACCCAGTGCCAGAAGCCGCTGCCGGTCGGGGCGTCCGGGTCGAAGCAGGTCACCACGAAGCCGCGGGTCTCGGCGGGGTAGCCGGACCAGGCGAGCTGCGGGGACAGGTTCTTGCCGCCGACGCTGGTGTGCGCGTACAGCTCGTCGAGCGGCTGGCCGTCGGCCAGGTCCGTGCTGGTCACCGTGAAGGAGGGGACCGGCGGCAGGATGTCGTACGGATCCGGTGCTTCGGGGCGCTCCAGGCTCATGATGCTGTCCTCCCAGCTGTGCGGACTCCGCGGTCCAGACTGCCCGTATGAGCCCAAAGTAACCGGGTGAGATGTCGCACACCTCTCCGGCCCGCTAAGTCCCGCCGCCGGATTTCCGGGAAACGCACAGGTGGTGCGCGGTGCCGGGGTTGACCGGGGCGATAGTCGTGTCAGACATCCGACCGGGTGCGTGCGGCAGAGATCCCCGCGCCCGGTGGTGATCGGTCGCTCAGCGCAGCCGCGGCCAGCGAGTCGGCACCTGTCCCCGCGGACAGGTGCCGACTGCTACGGCGTACGGCCGGCCGCGCAGTAGTCGTTACCGCTGGTGCGATCGGTGTTCAGTGCGGTGAACGTGGCCTCGTTGGCCGACGCACCCTGGCTCAGGGTGATCCGCAGCCGCTGATGCCCGAACACGTCGTCCGGCGGCAGGTAGGTGAACGGCAGCTCGGTGGTGATCCCGTACGCGAGCGGGCGCCACGGCGAAGGGTTGATCGGGCTCTCGCCGTACGCCCAGGTCCGCTGGGAGAGCACGCCGCCGGTGACCCGCAGCTGGAGGCACTGCTCGCTGGTGCCCTGCACGGCCAGGAAGTCGACGGTGGCGGCGCCGGCCGCGGTGGTGTCGGCGATGCCGCGGGCGTACCGGACCTCGCGGTCGAGGCGCTGGAACACGAGCCCGGCCTGGGCCTGCGCGGCCGACTGCGAGTCGACGTCCTCCGCGGTGCGGTACATGGACAGCAGGCTGGACGTGCAGACGGCGGTCACGATCATCATGACGGTCATCGAGAAGATCAGGTCGACGAGGGTGAAGCCCGCATCGTCCTCCATGTCACCCTGATCGGCGGCCGGGTGCGGGATCCGAGGGAACTACCCGCCGAAGAGCGGCAGGCACGGCTCCAGACCGGTGATCTCCACCTCGGTGGTGCGCGCCGCGGCCCAGGCCGCCCGGTCCAGCACGAGGCGACGGCCGGTGACCCGCTTGCCGCGTACGGTGTGCCACTCCACCCCGTTGTCGGTGTAGCCCAGCTTGCGCGAGACGGCGTACGAGGCGGCGTTGTCCTCGAACGCCTCCGTGGTGGCGTACTCCGCGCCGAGGCCGGCGAAGGCGAGGTGCAGCACCGCCGCGCGCATCTCCGTGCCGTAGCCCCGGCCCTGGTGGGGCAACCCCAGCCAGGAACCGGTGCCGACCACCCGCGACGTGGCGAAGTTCCGGGCGCCGACCTCCTGCGTACCGATGACCTGCCCGTCGGCCACCACCACCAGCTGCAACGTCCAGTCCTGGGGCGACCACCGGCCCCACTGCGTCCACTGCCACTGGATCGTGTTGCGCGCCCGCTCCTCGGGCGTGGTGTCGGTCCACGTCACCACGAACGGCATCACCGCGGGGTCGTGCACCCCGGCCGCCGCCACGTCACCGAGGCGGGCCAGGTCGTCGAGGTCGGGCAGGCGCAGTTCGAGCCGCGGCGTGCGCAGCCGCAGCCCGAACAGGGGCCAGTGGTCGGCGATCATGCCCGGCAGTCTGGCCCGCGCGCCGCCCGATCGCGACCGAATTCAGAACCGCTCGATGTGCAGGCCGGCGTACATCCTGCGGTACACCACCCCGGTACGCGGGTTGCCGGCGTCGATCATCATGCCCCCGCCCATGTAGATGCCCACGTGGCCGGACCCGACGACCAGGTCACCGGGGCGCGCCGCGGCGCGGGACACGACGCGGGCCCGGGCCGCCTGCCCACCCGACGAGTGCGGGAGGCGGAGGCCGATGAGGGCGTATGCGCGCTTGGTGAAGCCGGAGCAGTCGAACGAGGACGGGCCCTCGCCGCCGCGGGCGTAGCGCTTGCCGACCTGCGACCGGGCGAACGCCAGGACCGACTCCATGCGGGCGGGCACCCGGCGGACGATTCTCGGAGCCACCTGACGGGCGCGGGCCTCGCGGACGCGGGCCTGGCGCGCACGGACCTGACGCGCACGGACCTGCGCGGCCCGTACGGTGGCGGCCCGGCGCTGGGCGGCGGCGGCGCGCTCGGCGGCGAGGCTCCGCTCCGCCGCGGCCATGCGCTCGGCGATGATCCGGGCCTCCTCGTCGTGGCGGGACTCCTCGGCCCGCCGTACGGCCAGCGACGCCGCCGTGGCGACCCGGGTGGGTGAGCGCCGGACCGCGGCCCGGGACGCGACCCGGTCAGCGGTGCGTGCCTCGAGGATCGGCGCGGCCGCCTCGGCGGCTGCGATCACCGGGGAGGTCGAGGCTTCGGCGGGGGACACAGGTTCGAGGACCGGTGCGCTCACGGCCAGCGCGAGAGCGCCGGCGGCCAGCACGCGGCCGGTGGACGGTCGGGACAGCAGAGCCTCCGAACTCGGCCCGGGGCACTCACGCGAATCCCATTCGGGCACGGCGCGACTGCCGCCGCACCGGCTGTCATCCGTCGAGCGGCGACAATGGGAACCCGGGCATATTTAGCAATTCCGCCGACCATGCCAACACACATTCGCGACCCTGTTCGGCAGAACCGGGAAAATTAATCCCGGCCGCGTGACCAGCGACGTCGAGAGGAGACGCCCTCTCGCCAGTTCCTCAGCACCGATCAGGCGGGGTCCCGCCACGCTGCACGACGCCGGAGTCTTCGTCTTCACGGCACCGCTCCACCCTCGTCCGCGCCGGCCTGTGCGCCGAGGCGGCCTTCCAGCTTCCACGCCGCCTGCGGCAGCACCCCCGCCGGCTGATCCGCGTGCTCGCCGGGCTGACGCCGGACGAGCCGGAGGTCGCCCTCGAGCTGCTGATCGCGCCTGCCGCCCGGCCCGGACCACTGTGGACGGCGGGCTGCGGAGGTCGCCGGCACCGGGTCGGAGCGCGCCTGCCTGCGGCGCGTCCGCGATACTCGGCGGCATGAGTCTCCCCCTGCTCGATGACGTCCGTGCCCTGTCCCCCGCGATCCGGGAGCTGGCGCCCCTGATCGAGCAGGACCGGGGCGTACCGCCGGCGCTCATCGAACAGCTCGCCGAGCTCGGGATCTTCCGGCTCGCGGCGCCGAAGGAACTCGGCGGCCTGGAGGCGGATCCGGCGTCCCTGGTGGAGATCTTCGAGGAACTGGGCCATGCGGACGGCTCCACCGGCTGGTGCGCGATGATCGCCGGCGCGACGTCGATGGCGCTGGCCTATCTGGACCCGGCCACCGCGGCGGACCTACTGCGCGACCCCCGGTTCCTGATCGCCGGCGTGGCCGCACCGATGGGCCGGGCGACCCCGGCGGACGGCGGCTACCGGGTGAGCGGGCGGTGGTCCTTCGCGAGCGCCTGCCACCACGCGACGGCACTGGTCGGGGGCGTGGTCACGCCCGCGGGCGTACGCCTCGCGGTGCTGGATCCGGCCGACGTCGCCATCCTCGACACGTGGGAGGTCGCCGGGCTGCGCGGCACCGGAAGTCACGACTTCACCGCCGACGACGTGCTCGTCCCCGCCGGCCGCACCTTTTCCCTGGCCGAACCGCCCCACCACGACGGGCCCCTGTACGCGTTCCCGGCCCTGTCGCTCCTCGCGCTCGGGATCGGCGCGGTGGCCCTGGGCATCGCGCGGGCGGCCATCGGGGACTTCGGGGCGCTCGCCCGCACCAAGCGCAATCCGGTGACCGGGGAGACGATCTCGACCAGGCCCGCCGTACGCGCGGCCGTCGCGGAAGCCACCGCCCTGCACGGCTCGGGCCTCGCCTACCTGCTCGCCTCGGTACGCGCCACCGGCTCGGACGCACGCCGCCGGGCCGCCCTGCGCCTCGCCATCTCCACCGCCACCCGCAACGCGGCCCGGGCGGTCGACCTCGTCTACCACGCGGCCGGCGGCTCCGCGGTCTACGACGCCAGCCCCCTGCAACGCCACTTCCGCGACGTCCACGTGGCCACCCAGCACGCCATGGTCTCGAGCGACGTCACCGAGACGGCCGGCGCGGTCCTCCTCGGCGACACCACCGTGCCGACCGCCCGCCTCTGATCACGGCCTTCTCGGGCGTGGTCATCGGCCCGCGGCAAGTCCGACACGGGCCCGGCACGGGCCCGGCACGGTCCGCCTGGACCCCCGCGGCCCGGCCGGCCGGCTCCGGCCAACGGTCACCGGCCCACATCCCACGGCCCGCATCCCACGACCCGCATCCCGCGACCACCGGCCCACGGCCACCGGCCCACGGCCACCGACCCGGGCCTGCGGCTCGGGCCCCGCGGCTCGAGCCCGCGGCTCCAGGCCCGCGGCTCCAGGCCTACTCGCCCGGCGCTCGACCCCACCGCGCCGACCGGTTACCGGCTATCGGCTCATTGACCCGGGTAGGGCCGGATTTCGCGGGCGTCCCTCAGCGTGTGGCCCCACCACGCCAGCCGGCCGAGCATCTGTTGCGCCGCGACGCCGCTGCCGGGATCGACGGGCCGGCCGTCCGCGCCGAAGCACTGCCGGCCGCCGTGGAAGCTCACCGTGTCACGCACGGTGACTGCATGGAGTTCCGCGAAGACGGTACGCAGGTGCTCCACGGCGCGGAGACCGCCCGAGAGTCCGCCGTACGCGACGAAGGCAATGGGTTTGGCCTGCCATTCGGTGTAGTGATCGTCGATCGTGGACTTGAGCGGCGCGGGATAGCTGTGGTTGTACTCGGGGGTGACGACCACGAAGGCGTCGGCCGCACCGAGCTGCTTCGTCACGGTCCCGGAGCTGTCGGTGAGGTCGACGATCTCGGCGGTCAGGTCGGCGCGGCGGGCGATCTCGGCGGCCGTCCACGCGGCG
Source organism: Pseudosporangium ferrugineum (assembly GCF_003002065.1). Classification (GTDB taxonomy): domain Bacteria; phylum Actinomycetota; class Actinomycetes; order Mycobacteriales; family Micromonosporaceae; genus Actinoplanes; species Actinoplanes ferrugineus_A. Next base: position 17,523 of record NZ_PVZG01000038.1, on the reverse strand, counting down.
ACGGTGGGCCCGAACCGGCCCTCCCGCGTGCTTCCGACGATGACAGCGGTACGAAGCGGAGTGACATCCATGCCGGCGACGCTAGAACCCCAACTAATGTTGAGGTCAAGGCGACGAGAGGTGACGCGATGGACCTCACTGTGGGGCAGCTGGCCGCGCGCGGCGGCGTGACGGTATCGGCGCTGCACTTCTTCGAGCGCCAGGGCCTGATCACCAGTACGCGCACCGCCGGCAACCAGCGCCGCTACCGCCGGGACGCGCTGCGCCGGGTCGCGTTCATCCGGATCGCCCAGCGGGTCGGCATCCCGCTCAAGGAGGTCGCCGCGGTCCTGGCCCTGCTGCCGGAGAACCGCACCCCGACCCGCGAGGACTGGGCCCGGGTCTCGCAGTGCTGGCAGGAGGAGCTCGACCGCCGGATGCGCCACCTCGAGCAACTGCGCCACGACTTCACCGGCTGCGTCGGCTGCGGCTGCATGTCCATCGACCGCTGCCCGCTGATCAATCCGGACGACGCACTGGGCCGAACCGGCGCCGGCCCCCGCCGCTTGATCGGCGACTGACACCGTTCGGACGAACCGGACTTAGTGGACTTTCCACCGCATTGTCGGCGGCTCGGAACGAAAGTGCGAGTATTTAGGGCGCTAGGTCCGAAAAACCCGAAAGGCCCCCTTCTCATGCGTCGCACCTCGTCCCTGCTTCTCGCCTTCCTCACCGCGACCGTCGCGCTCGTCGCCGGCTCCGGAACGGTCGCGCACGCGGCCCAGGCAACGGTCAAAATGACCTTCAACGCCGCCCCGGAACCCGTCGTCAAGGGCGCCACCGTCACCCTGAGCGGCCGGGTGTGGGTCGGCGCCACCGGGAACCGCGCCAAGGTCAGCTTCTACTTCCGCAAGTCGGGTACGGCGGCCTTCACGTACAAGGGCTTCACGACCGCCACCAACGCGGGCAACTTCACCCGCCGCTACGTCGCCGACACCACCGGCACGTGGAAGGCGGTCTTCGCCGGCACCGCGGCCCGCAAGAACGCGGCCCGCCTCGACGCCGTCCAGGTCGTCCAGCGCCGCTCCAAGGAGATCGCCACCTGGTCGGGGGATTCGGTCAGCTGGGTGAGCCCGACCGTCAAGGTCCCGACCGAGGACTTCAAGGCGATCGTGACCTGGGACTGCGCCGACCCGGAGTCCGCTTCCCTCTACCTGACCTGGGAAGGCAAGACCAACGGCTACGAGTACGTCGGCGCCGAGAAGCAGTCGGGCACGCTGACCCTGAACGGCCACGAGGGCGCCCGCTTCGGCTTCTTCAACATCAGCACGGCCTCGAACTGCACCTGGAAGCTCCGCGTCTTCTCCGGCATCACCACCGTCCAGGTCTGACCGCAACACCGGCTGGGCGGCCCCCGAGCCGCCCAGCCACCCCGCTTTCCTCGGGGCAGGCCAACCCCGCCGGCAACGCGGTCAGCACCCCCGCCGGCGACGCATTCAGCACCCCCGCACACCCGCCGCCCGGCCGCGCCCCCGACCGTCCCGTCGTCGGCCCGGACCCGGCGAAGTCGCGGTCAGGGAAGCAGGACGATCTTGCCCAGGTGGTCGCTGGACTCCATCAGGCGATGGGCCTCCGCCGCCTGCGCCATCGGGATCGTGCGGTCGATGATCGGACGGATGGCGCCCGCGTCGATCAGCGGCCAGACCTGATCGCGGACGCCGCGTACGATCCGGGCCTTGTCCTTGGCCGGGCGGGCCCGCAGCGTCGTCGCCGAGATCGAGCCGCGCTTGGCCATGAGGGCACCGAAATCGAGCTCGCCGGTGCGTCCGCCCTGCATCCCGATGGTGACGATGTGACCATCCATGGCGAGCGCCGCGATGTTCCGCGCCAGATACTTCGCGCCGATGATGTCGAGGATCACGTCCGCGCCGTGCCCCTCGGTGAAGTCCCGCGTCGCCTCGACGAAATCGGCCGACGTGTAGTCGATGGCGAGGTCGGCGCCGAGCGCCAGCAACTGCTCATGCTTGCGCTCGCGGGCGGTCACGATCACCGTCGCCCCGAGCGCCTTCCCGAGCTGGATCGCGAACGTCCCGATCCCGCCGCCTCCACCGTGGACCAGCAAGGTCCGCCCCTGCCGCAGGCGTGCGATGTCCACCACATTCGACCAGACCGTGCACGCCACCTCCGGCAACGAGGCAGCCTCCTGAAGGGACATTCCCCGCGGCACAGGCAGCAACTGACCGGCCGGCAACACGACCCGCTCGGCATAACCCCCACCGGCGAGGAGCGCGCAGACCCGCTCCCCGACATGATGCCCGGCCACGTCGGCCCCGACCGCGGCGATCACCCCGGCACACTCAAGCCCGATATAGGGCGGCGCACCGGCCGGCGGAGGATAGAACCCCTGCCGCTGCATGACATCGGCCCGATTGACCGCCGCGGCGGTGATCTCGACGACGACCTCCCCGGCCCCCGGCTCCGGATCGGGCACCTCGGCCCAGACCAGCGCCTCGGGCCCACCCGGCTTCTCGACCACGATCGCGTGCATGACCGAAGCTTGCCCGAGGGGTACGACAGAAAACCGGGAGGGGCCCCCGGGTGGCACCCACCGCCACCCGCGAGCCCCTCGTCCGAGAGGGCAGCGCCCTGACCCGCTACCCCGGCCGCCTCACGTCCTGGCCGCCTCACGCCCTGGCCATGATAGGAAAGTTAGCGAACAATCAAGCCCGCAGTCGATACCCTGTCCCCGCAAAGGTCGGCGGGCGCCCGATTCCCCAGTTCAGGCCCGCTTGAACCCGTGAAATAAGTCCCGCCGCCGGATAACGAAAACTTCCAGGACTCCGACCGTTCGGCGCCCCGATCCAACCACACCGGTCGATCTTCCTTAGGTCTTCCTTGATGCCATTGAGCACGCATCCACGATCATCGACACTGCACAGGTCCCTAGGGACAGGGGCCTGGCCGGCGCGGGGGCGCGCCGCCAGGCCCCGCGTCCAATCACCCCATCCCGCCGCAACCCCAGCCCCGAGCCGACCGCCATCGCAGCGACGCTACTGCGGCTTCATCGACCGCCGGCGAGCCGGCCCCGAAGCCGCTGCTGCTGCCATGCCGCCCGCCCTGGCCCCTCGCCTCCCGACGTAACCCCAGGCAGCCGCCACCCGGACCACCCGACCCGGTGTCCGATCCGCCGCACGTGCGGCAATCTGGCAGACTGAGTGCCGTTGTCGGGAGGGCTCGCCTAGTGGCCGATGGCGCCGGTCTTGAAAACCGGTGAGGCGTTCCGCGTCTCCGTGGGTTCGAATCCCACGCCCTCCGCCTCAGGAACAGCAGAAACCCCCGGTGAGCTGCGCGAACGCAGCCCAACGGGGGTTTCAATCGATTGATCGACAGTCTCACTGAGTCTCGGATGATCTCGCTCGCGATGACTCGTCACGGCAAATGTGCGGCAAAGTTTCGACCGCCTACGCTGGCTCGACGGCCAGGTCGAGCGCGCGCGAGATCCGCCGGCGAGCTGCCTCGTCCTGACCGTCGATGCACTTCGCGTAGACCTTGAGCAGGACGTGAACGCTATGCCCGGCCCACTCGGCTACCTGGGTGGCAGGAACGCCCTCGTTGAGCCAGAGCGACACGGCCGCGTGCCGCAGGTCGTACGGTCGCCGGGCGAGCGGCGAACGCTGCTGGGCCTCGGACAGAGCATCCCGCCGAGCCGCACGCCAGACTCGCGAGTAGGTCTCCTTCGACACCGGCCCGTTCCCATACCCCTGAGTGACGAACAGCCGGCCATCCGGAGCGTGTCCGTGGGCAGCGATGTGCCAGCGGAGCGCCCGGACGAGTGGCGGAGGAGCCGGCACCGGCCGCACCGCCGTCTTGGCACGATGCTTCAGCTCCCGGTCCTCCCGGATCGCGTTGCTGTCGTCCCCCCAGCCCTGCCCGACATGCTGCGTCGAGCCGGACAGGCGCAGCATGCCCCAGCCCTCTTCAGGAAGCTCGCAGTCCTCCACTCGAAGGTGCAACGCTTCTGCCGGCCGGAGTGCAGCGAAGTAGAGGCACGCGAAGAAAGCAACCAGGCGAGGGTGCCGCTCACCGACGGCGGCGAGCAGGGTGATTGCCTGAGCGGGATTCACGACGGATCGCCGATCCACTTCGTCATCCGACTTGGGCGCGATCCACTGGACATGTTCCATGGGATGAGCCGGCAGTAGCTTCAACTCGACCGCGTAGCGCAGGGCTCCGTAGACGACGGCCCGTTTGCGAGCGACGGTCGTCGCGGCGGCCGGCTTCCCGTCCAGGCGAAGCGAGAGAGCGTCGAGGACCTTGCGAACCAGAGCGGCATCCTGCAACGCATTCAGATTGACTGTGTTCGAAGCGAGCCACCGAATCGTCGGCGCGATGTCCTCCGGTGGCGTGCCGGCATCGCGACGCGCCTTGTTGAACGACCAGGCGTACAACGCCCGCCGGATCTCGTCGTCGGACGGGGCTCCCCGCGCAGTTGAAAGCAAAACCGGGGTTACGTTGGCAAGCGCCTCAGCGATGCTCTTGCGATGCTTAGCAGCGGCTCGCGGCCACTTCATGTCGACGAACGCAACCGCGTGCTCGTACCAGGATCGGGTGTTGAGTTCTCGCGCCATCGGTTCCGGCAGACCGCTCGCGGTGTCGAACGCGAGCCCTTCACGCTGAGCCGTCATGAGCTTCGATCGGAAGCTCTCTGCGAGTGCCCGCGTTTTGAACGTCTCGCCGAACTCGTTCCCCGCGACCATCCAGCGCACTCGGTATGTGCTGCGCGGCTTGCCGGTCTTGCGATCCTTGCCGGTGTGCTCACGGATGGCCCAGAGTCGCACGTCGTATGTGGTGTTCATGCTGCTTGCGACTCCTCACAGGAGGACAGCCAGGACTCGAAGTCGGCACGGCGGATACGGATCGATCGGTTCGGCATCTTGTAGTGGCGTGGAGCCAAGCCGATGGCCTTCCAGCGGAAGAACGTCGACCTAGGCACGCCCATCTGAGCAAGGAATTCATCGAGGGTGAGGAAGTCGCTGGGCACGGTTACCGGCCTCCTGGCGAGGGTGGTGATCTGGCGGAGTCGCAGCGATCGGCGTGCGTCTGCCAGAACTGCCACAACTGCCGAAACCTCGGCGGGAGCGGGGTTGTGGCGGTTGTGGCGGTTCTGGCAGACGGCTTATGCGGCTTGGCGCGCGGCGAGCGGGTGGACGGTCGCGGCCGGTTGGTGAACGTCGGGATGGACTAGGAAACTCGGCGACGGCGGCCGGCCGCCGGCGCGTTTCGGTGCGGGCGGGTCGAGTTGGCGGAGATAGCCGTGTGCTTCGAGCACGGCCAGCGGCGGATCGAAGTCGGCCGCCGTGGGGATCTGCGACGACTTGAGCGCCCGGAACACTTCCCGCTTCGTGAAGGCGTTGGTGGTGGTGCGTTCGATCCAGGCGAGGATTGTTCGGGCGTTGCGGGTGGCCTGGTCGGCGCCCATGTCATCGAAGGCGCCCAGGGCGTGAGCCGCGTAGTACTCCCCGATCTGTGCGGCCCGGCTGAGGGTGTCCGCGTCGACTGGCTTTCCCCATCCGTCATGGAGGTGTTCGGCGAGGTGGAGCAGGCCGGCGATGCGGACAACAGCGCCGGTGTACTTCGATCCCCAATCCACGATGTGAGCCCATGCCCCGCCCGGCGCTAACCGGGGTTCTACCCGCCGTTCGATGTCCAGGACGAGATCGTTCGCCTCGGGGGTGAGGACGAGAACGGCCGGGTCGGTCCATTCGGCGAGGGTGAGGACCAGGGCGTGGAGGTTGCCGTGAAAGGTCGCGGCGACCTCGGTGGGGATGGGGTCGGCGCCGACCTTGCGGAATCCGACGGTGTTCTCCGGAACGGCGAATAGGATGCGGGCGAGCAAGCCGAGTCCTCGGAAGCCGGGCATGCCGGCAATGTCACGCAAGATTTCCGGCTGCACCGCAAGTCCCATGGTGAGGGCGGGTTTGTCGACGTGTTCGGCGTCGCGGGACAGCCGGCCAACGCGCATCATGTCCCCGGCGTGACCTTTGAGGAATACCTCCAAGTTGGGAGTTCCGGAGTAGCGGCCGGCGATGGTGGCAAAGATGCCGCCTTCGGGAGAGAGCACGGCGAGCCGGCCGCCTTGTTGGGCGAGTAGCGATGCGGCGGTTTCGCTCGTGACGTCGTCGGCGACCAGTTGAGGTTTCACAGGAACGGTGATCGCGTCGACGTTCATTGCCGCTGCCGTTGCCTCGGCGATCAGGGTGTCTCGGCCGGGCGCGTCGGCGTTAGCTGCGGCGAGAGCAGCCTTCTCTGCCGCCTTCCCGGCGACTTTGGCTGACAGTTCCGCTTCGATGATCGCGGGTGCGGTCCGCTCGATCAGGGCCTTCTCCGCCGCGAGGATCGGGGCGACCATCGCGGCGAACACAGCGCTCTTGCGAGAACCAGGCGGCAGCACGACGACCGTGTAAAGGTTCGTCGGTTCCCGCCAGGAGCCGCGTACCTCCACCTCGGCGCGGCCGCCAGCTGCCGTCGACAGGCACGCAAGCGCGAGGCTTCCGGCGAGATCGATAGGGGTCTGGGTGAACTCCGCGACCGCTGCCACGTGGTCGGCCAGCCAGCCGGGCAGCAGCTCGGCGGGGAACGGGGGTAGGTGCCGACCCCGGCCGAGAGGGATCGGCGGCGACCAACCACCCGGGACGGCCGCGCCGTCGAGCATCGCGCGGCCAGCGGCCACTACCTCGGCCGGGTCGGCGCCCGAGGTGGCGAGGTGGGTGAGCTGAGCGCCGAGGTCGGCGACCTTCCGTCGCTTCGCCAGGTCGGCGACGATGCCCGCGTAGTGTGCCGCGTTCGCCGCTGTGGGCACGTCGGCGGTCAAGGTGTGCAGGTAGGGCGCCCCGCCCATCTTGCCGAGGTCGCCGGCCTCGGCAAGATGAGCGGTGACGGTGATCGGGTCAGTGGGAGTGCCGGTCGCGTGCATGCCGCACATGACCTCCCACAGCACGCGGTGCGCCGGACGCCCGAAGTCGTCCGGGGTGAGGGTGGCGGCCAGTTCGGCCATCACAGCGGGGGCGAGTAACGCGGCACCGATAACGGCTTGCTCGGCGGCCAGGTCGTACCCGGCGGAAGTCACGATCGCGGCTCCCTTCCATCGGTAGGTGGGTGAGGTCAGGTGGTGCGGCGTCCGATCGTCGGGTGGGTCCGGCCGGTGCGCCGGCCGAGCCGGGGCGCGAGGTGGGCCAGGAAGTCACGCATGAGGTTGAGCGCGGTCGCGAGCTGCGTGCGGGCCACATGTTCGTTGCTGTGCAACGGAATGCGGGCGCGGATCTCGATGTACTCGACATCCCCGGCCCGTACGCGGGTGAGCCATGCGCGACCACCGATGTCGTCGGCGGTGATGTCCGCCGATCGGTGCTCTGCCATGCCGCAGCGGTGGTCCCGGGCGCACCACGGGGTGTGGTCGGTCTGCCGGCGGGTGAGTCGGGCCATCGTGCGGGCCATCAGCGGGTGCCCTTGTCGTGCAGCTCGCGCAGGCTGTTGATGATGCGGCGGCCGATGCGCAGCCGCCGCCCGTCGCCGTGGCAGCGGCGGCATAGGCCGAACGCCCGGCCGAACGGGGAGCGGCGTTTGCCGCTGCCCTTGCACTTGCGACAGTTGCCGAACGGCCAGATCCAGCAGCCGATGCCGTAACACAGCGTGGCGATCACGGTGGCGAGGCAGAGTAGGCCGGTCAGGGTGGTTTCGGGGGTCGCGGTCGCGGCGAGGGTGGGCACAGTGGGCCTCCACGGGCACGTTTCAGGGTTTGAGCTGGGGTGGGGGCGACCCGCGACCGGTCGGTGTATGGCCTGACCAGGCCGGTCGCGGGTCGAGTCGCGTTGCCGCGACCGGTCGCGGCAGTGCCGCGACCTTCAGGCGGCCTTGCGTCGGCCGATGGCGGCGTCGATGTCGTCGGTCTTGGCGCCCTTGAGGGCCTTGCCGTTGCGCTTGACGTCTACGCTGCGTACACCGAACGAGCGGACCTGAGCCGAGATCGACTCGGCCGTGGTGTCGGCGTAGGCCTCGGGCAGCCGGTCGGCGAGGCGGACGGCGATCTCTTCCCACTGCGCGCCGGTCTCGTTGCGCTCGATCACCGACCGGACGTCGGCCAGCACGTCGCGAACCTCGCGGGTGATGTCCTCCCCGGCAGCCATGCCGCTCAGGGTTCCGGCGGCCTCACGCAGCTTGCGGGCGGCGATGAGGATCTTCTCCGCGTCGTCGGCGTCGGCCAGATAGGTCCGTACGGTCGGGGTGGCGTCCGAGGCGCCGCGCAGGATCCCGACGCCCTTGTAGGACGGCAGCAGCGTCGAGGAGTCGTGTCCCTCGCTGTAGGCGCCGGAGCCAAGGACGAGGTCGGAGACCTGCCACGATCCGGTGCGCAGGGAGAAGCGGATCTGGTGGTTGTCGCGGAAGCTGATGAACTGCTGCGCGATCTGCCCGCCGCCGACGCCCGAGGGTCGCTGGGTGGCGTCGACGAAGAACACCCCGGCGGCCGGGGCAACCTTGACCAGGTAGACCAGCAGCGCGGCGATCTCCTTGCTGATGTCGCCGAGGTCGAAGTACTCCTGGAACTCGTCCAGGAACACCGCCCGCACCGGCATCTTGTACTTCGGGTCCCGGGCGATCTCGCGGGTCAGCTTGCCCTCGGGGCACACGTCAACCGGCAGCTTCGACAGCCGCTCGTACCGGTCCTGCACGTCAGCCTTGATCTCGCGCAGGGCCTCGAGCACGATCTCGGCGGGGTCGCCGTCGCGGGTCATCGCGAGCCCGAACGCGTACCGGTCGGCGACCAGCGCGAACTTGCGCCAGTCCGGCTTGCCGCCACCGTCCAGGACGGTCAGCTTCACGTAGGGATCCAGCGCGCAGTGCAGGGCCAGAGAGCGGGCGGCGAACGTCTTGCCCTGCCGAGGCTGAGCGCCGATGAGGATCGAGTTCCACATCATGTCGACGCACACCTTGTTGCCGCGTTCGTCCAGTCCGAACGGGGCGGGCTGCCAGATGTCGGTGGGCTTGCAGCGCAGCAGCGGGGTTCGGCCGGCGCCCTGGGCGAGGGGGTCACGGTCGGCGACCCACAGCGTGTGGCGGCGGTGCGAGCTGGGGTCGCGGGTGATGAACACCTGTGAGACCGCGACGTCCAGGCCGGAGGCGATCGCGCCGCGTGCCTTGACGGCGTCGTCGAAGGTCTTGCCGTACGGCAGGTCGATCGACACTTGCGAGCCGGTGCCGGACGTGTCGCGGGCCATCGTGGAGCCGAACGAGATTTGCTGGTGCGGCTTGTCCGGGTGGCCGAGCCCGGCGGCGTAGTAGGCGCGCAGGATGATGTCCGGGTTCACTCGGCGGAACCGTCCGGAGACGGTGGCCGGGGTGATGATCGGCCGGTCGTCGGGGCGGCCGAGGTGGGCCAGGAACGCCACCACTGCGGTGATGGTCAGGGCGAGTGCCCACCACGGGGCGGTCGCCCACAGGATCGGCCCGCCGATCACCACGGTCATCGCTTCGGCGCTCAGCACGATGAACCGCCATGTGCGGGTGGCCTTGACCTCGCGGTGCAGCTTGAGCCACATTGCCGGGTCGTTGGCGTCAGCGGTGGCCTGCCGTAGTGAGTACTGCTCGGTGACCCACCACCAGCGGATCTGGCGACCGGTGAGGCGGAACAGGCCGACGACGGCCCAGAACGCGGCGACGATGGCGTACTTCGGTGAGCGCAGCGCGTGGAAGCCGCACCGGTACGCGGTCACCGCTGCGGTTTGCCGGATGCTGTGCTTGATGTTCGGCCAGGTCGACCAGCCGACCGGCACGATCGGCACCCGCCCGGCCGGGCCGGACGGCGGGGGCGGGTCGACGGGCATGCCGCCGGGGGTGGGCGACTCGTCGAGGGTCACCTCGAAGTGGGTTTCTCCCGGCTCGCTGTCGCGGCGGGTGCGGACCGCGTCCAGGTCAACGACGTTCTTGACGTCGGCCTCGGCGGCGGTCCAGTCGAAGTTGTCGTCTGGGGTGGGGTTTTGCGGGACCATCAGGGTCTCTCCTGTGGGTCGTGAGGGCTTGCGGAGGGACCGGCGGCACGGCGCTGCTTTGGACGGCTGGGGCCGTGCCGCCGGGCGGAGTCATCGGGGCGCGTTGTGCTCGGTCGCGTAGAGGAAGCCGAACAGCGCCTGCTGCAACGCGACCAGGTCACGAGCCGCGATTGGGCGGGGGTAACCGTGTTCCTGAAGCTGATCCGCGATGTCGATCAGCAAGCCGTAGGTGAACCGGCTGTCAGCCTCGGGACAAGGCAACGGGTAGGCAGGCTGGTCGTTCATGATCGGTCGCTCCGTTCGTGTGCTCATGCGGCGGCGAGAGCGGGTGTTTCGGCAGGTGCCGGGGCGGATGGTGACGCGTCGGTGGCGGCCAGGGCGGCGAGGTGACGCCGCGCGGTCGATGGGGAGACACCGGCCTTTTCTGCGATTGCGGCGACCGGGGCGCCGGGCATCTTGGCGGCCACCTTGGCGACCTTGTCCGCCGACGCGGGGCGCGGCTTGACCCGCTTGACGGGCGCCTTCTTGCCCGGCGGAACCGGAGCAGGCTCGGCGGCCGGTTGCGGTGCGGGCAGCGGCTTGACGGCAGGGGCCGCGTTTGGCACGGCGACGGGCGTGGCCGGGTCCGCCGGCGCCTGAATGCGGCGGATCCGGCCGCCGATCTCCACCAGGGAAACCGAGGCGATCACAATCAGGCCGTCAACGCTGAACGGGATCAGGTACGGCGACGCACCGGACTCGCCGTAGCGCACCGCCACGCCGACCAAGTGCCAGTACGACACCCACGCGGCGATGCCGGCGATGACGGCCGTGGCGGCGAGCCGAGCGACCGCGTGGGCACCTCGGCGCAGCGGAACGCGGCTGATCAGCTCCACAGCGAGCAGCAGCGCCAACGGCGACCACGCGGCGATGGCTTGACTGATCGCGTTGTTCTCGGCGTGAAGCACGTTGCCGGCCAGCGACGCGGCGATACCGAGGGTGAACACGGCCCGGACGGCCCAACCGAGCCGCTTAAGTCGGTGAAGGTCGGTGGTCATCATGCGGCCGCCTTCCGGACGGCCGGACGCGCGGCAAGCTGCTTGGCGATCCGGGTCACTCGGGCCTCGGCCCGGCGCAGACGGCGCCAGTCCAGCGGCGCCGGGCCGCCGTGATCGGCGGCGTTGATGATGGCAATCTCGGCGTCCAACACGTCCAGCTCGGCGGCGATCAGCGGCCATTCCACCTCGATCGCGTCCAGCTCGGCCGGCGACGGCTCGTCAATGCGGTGAACCTTGCTCACGGGTAGTCCTCCGAGGACAGTGGGCGGCGAGACCGAAGCCACGCCGACCAGCGAGGGACGGGTGCGGAGGGCAGAGCGGACCGCGTTGTGACACGCGGCCCCGTGGTCTCCCGAGGTACGGCGTGATGCGCTTGCCCAGCGCGCCACGTTGAGCCATCGAGCGGACAGGTCTGGTCGGCCGGACATGTCAACGGCCGAACACTCGAGGCAACTCCGAAAGATCACGTATGCAGGTGTCAGAGAACGTGCGGCTCAGCGGTGTCATGGCGCGCGGCAACTCGTGCCGCCGTACCCGTCCTACTGACCTCTTGGCTTTCCTGGCTAGCCAGGTGCCGTGAGATCAACGTAGGCGTGCATGGCTAGTCAGGTCAACCCCCAAAGCCGGAACTTCCCTAACTTGGCTAGTCAGAGGTAGGCTGTCAGCGTGGCCGAAGACCTTGACTACCTGGGCAAGCTCGATCCCGACGACCCAAAACAGGCGTCGCAGCAGATCGCCAACAAGCTGCGCGCAGCGATCCTGACCCGTCGCCTTCAGCCCGGCGACAAGCTGCCCTCTCAACCAGACCTCGCGAACCGCTATGGCGTCGCGCGGGAGACGGTGAAGCGTGCGCTGGAGATCCTGCGGACCGAGCGGTTGATTGTCACCCGCCAGGGAAGCGGCGCGTTCGTCCGCGCTCAGACACAGCGCGCGGTCGAGTTGCGCCCGCACATCGAAGCATCGTTCGAGCGTCCGCACGTCACCATCGACTTCGCCGGCTTCTCCGGCGAGACGCTGCGAGATGCACTCGCCGAAGCCTTGGACAAGGTCCGGGTGGGCCGCCTCGCCCCGGAGACGATCGCCGTACGGGTTTTGCTGTCGGACATGACCGTCCCCATGGCCCTACCGGCACGCGCCGAGACCCAGTCCGACGATCCGGCTGTCCGGGAACGCGCCGAACGGATCACCCGCCGGGCGGCGGACGGCATCATCGACCAGGTCGCCGAGCTGGGCGACCTCGGACTCATCCGCTCCACTACCGTGGAGGTCCGCTTGCACCGGGCATCGCCGCTGTTCAAGCTCTACATCCTCAACGGCGAAGAGGTCTTCTACGGCTTCTACCCCGTCGTCGAACGCACTGTTTCGGTCAAGGGCGAACCCATGGCGATCTACGACCTGATGGGCAAGGACGTCCCGCTGTTCCACTACGCCGTCACCGACGAAGAGGGCTCCCACGGCACCCAGTTCGTGGAGGCGTCACGCCAGTGGTTCGACTCGGTGTGGTCGACGATCGCCTACCGGTACGGCGCATGAGCACCGACGTAGCCGGCCTGCTGGACAGCGTCGACGCTGTCCTACTCGACTTCGACGGCCCGGTGTGCAGCATCTTCGCCGGCTACTCCGCCCGCGACGTCGCGGCCGAGCTGGTAGAGCTGCTGCACCGCAGCGGGGTCGACGTGCCGTCCCACCTTTCCGGCGAGCGCGACCCGCTCCAAGTCCTGCGGTGGACCGGAACTGCCACGGACCAGCGCATCACGCGCCTGGTCGAGGATGCCTTGTGCGAGGCAGAGCGACGCGCCGTCGAGACTGCTGCACCCGCGCCGTACGGGCGGGAGGTGATCGTCGCGGCACGACAAGCAGGACTGCCCGTCGCCGTGGTGAGCAACAACTCCGCCGGCGCTGTGAGTGCCTACCTCGCCGCGCACCGCTTGGCTGGGCACGTGTCGCCCGTTATCGGCCGTGCGTACGCCGAACCGGAACGGATGAAGCCCAACCCTGAGCCGATCTCCCGCGCTGCGCGGACGCTCGAGGTGCCGCCAGCCCGAAGCGTTCTCGTCGGCGACTCGCTGTCAGACATCGAGGGCGCCAAGAGGGCCGGTGTACGCGTGATCGCGTACGCCAACCGCCCAGCCAAGCTTGAAATCTTCCGCGCCGCTAAGGCGGATGTCGTGATCACCAGCATGGGACCAATCGCCGAAGCGCTCGTCGCACGATACGAGCGCGGGCGCCGGAATCACTCGGCTACGGTCTCGGCCGGCGGGGAGACGTAGGTGCCCCGCTGCGGAACGGTGAAGACCAAGCCGCGCTCCCGGAGAACAGCGACCGCACGGCGGACCGTTCCCCGCGCGATACCGAACTCCTGCACTAACTGAAGTTCCGAGGGGATCGGTCGGTTCGGCTGCCAGTCCCCGCGCTCGATCCGCCCGGCGAGAATCTCGGCGAGCTGCAGATAGGGCGGCACCGGCCCATCCGGTTCGATCACCTCCCCAAGCTAAACGACTGTCATCGACTGAATACTCCTAACCACATTCTTGTACGTCCAAGAACAAGCTTGTACAAGCATGGTTCCAAGCCTGAGGGGCAAGTCATGGAAGAACACCTCCCCGAGCGACCTTCCTGGGATTGCGGCAAGTGCGGTGAGGCGTGGCCCTGCGCCATCGCAAAGGTCAACCTCTCCATCGAATACCTCGGCGGCCGATCGGCTCTTCTCCTGTACCTCGGCATACAGCACTGGGAGGCGTTCGACGACTACACCGCATCCGGCGCGATACCTGCCGACCTGCACGAGCGTTTTCTCGGCTGGGTCCGGTGATCCCTCATGGGGTCCGAACGCAGCCCTTTCCTCTTCGGCGTCAAGCTAACCCGCACCGCTTCGGGCGGGATGGCAGTTCTCTGGAGCGACAACCTCATCGGTTGGCTCCACGCCAGCATCGGCGATAGATGGAATGCCTACGTGTGCGGCCCGAGAGCCGACGATCCGGGCCGGCCCATCGGCCGCTTCACCAAAGAGGAGGCCGTACGCCGCATCGCGCTGGAGGCGGGCTGGCGCGAGCCCACCTGAACCAAAATCCGACATCGCCTCCGACCGGTTCTTGTATCGGTCGTTCGCCGGGATCTTCTTCAGGCGTTCCGCACGTCTTCAGGCGGCCCGATAGGGTCAAGGACATCTTGAGGCGGCGGGCGCTGGCGGGGCCCTGCTCTCACGTGGGCAGACTGACGGCGACAGGGTGGTGCATAAGCCATCCCTCCATGTCAAGACGTCACGTGTTGTGAGACCTCCGCTACGTTGGTGTGATGCCGTTAGAGGTCGCGCAAGCTATTGCCTTACCAGACGAAGTTGCGAACATCGCCCGGCTTGCTAAAAGCCTTTTCAGCAAGGAAACCGTTCCCACCACCCTAGCCGCTATTGCCGTAGTCGTTTCCGTTTGGGCTGCTTTCATTTCACGCAAGAGCATGAAGGCCAGTGAGCGAAGCGCGGCGGCAGCTGAGATTCAAGCCGGTCATGCGGCCAGTCAAGCAGAGGCAGCGGAAATCCAGGCGCGCGCCGCCATGGACCAGGCCAACTCCGCCAGCTCGGAGGCGGGAACGGCTCATCACCAGACAGAAATATCTGCACTCGAGGCCGCGCGGCAACGCATTGATGCGAGAATGCCACGCGTAATGACGGTCATATTCAAGAAAGAGGATCTCGCCGGCCTATCGGAAAACCTTGGTGATCTACCGATCCCGTTGCCTGCTCCTACGCAGGGCAAGCGGGTACGTCTCGACCACTGGTCGACAGACGGATCTGTGAATGACACGCCGCACTGGGCATGGGATGCGTATTTCGTCTCCCATGGACTTCTGCACAACTATGGCAACGAGCCCGTTCGCGTCGTGCGGAATGGGGTGCAATTCTATGCGGGAGTACATCCTGCCACTGGGGAAGAGCTGCGGGAGCCGATGACCGACCACCACGGAGTACGGATTCTCCACCCTGGGCAAACCACCCTTTTCCAGGTAGTTGCCAGTAAGCAGGTCGACGACTGGGTGAACGTCCTAAAATCGGGAGAGAAGGAGCAAGAAGTATGCGAAGCCTACCTCTGGTTCTATCCCGCGGACTCGGAGGAACCTGAATGCGGCGTAAAGCTCGTGACATCTGGACTTCCGCTGGAACGTCACTCCTCGGACGAGGTGTATGCCATCTTTAAGCCAGGGAGCTACTTCGATTTGAATATCACCCACATCCGGAAGTATCCCGACTCGACGCAAGAGATCCTGTTACGACTCAAAGGCGATCAAGAAGATGTGGCATGGTTCATGATAAAGAAGGAGCAGGATCGAGCGATACGCGATTATGTGCGCAATCGCGCCCGGGACGAAGTAGTCGACGAAGATTCGCCATCTCCCATGTCAGGTGACTAAGTTGTTGGCAACACGAGGCTGCGCTAGCGGACGATTGCGGACTTCAGTGAACTGTTCCGGTGCTGCACAGCGAAGGCCTCCTTCGCCGAAACGGCAGTGAACAGAACCTAGGAGCCATAAAGTGGGCATCATGCCTACTGAGAGAGATGCCGAACTAGCTAGTGAACTGCGCGCCGCCCTCGCAGCGGACGACAACGTCAGGAAGCTTAGAGCGGCCGCCGCTCTTCTTGAGGAGCGGAAATCCAAGATCCAAGGTGGTGTGGAGTGGCCTCTCATGCACGTAGCGCTCGCCGCAGCCGCTCTCCTACTGGAGGAAGGCGAGCGATCTACGAGTTAGCAGCCGGTGGCTGAGCACGACGTGGCATGTCGTTAGGCAAGGTGCCTCATTGTCTAACGGCAGCGAGTGCTAGTGGCTTGTTGGCGCAGCTTGCGGCAGAGCGGAGTCAGTCTCCGCCCTCACCCCGCGTCGCCGTTTTGATGGCATAGAAGCCCATCGCAATACTCAATGCTTGTACATGATGGTTAACGAATTTCTCTATATCGAAAACTGGGTGCTCCGCTGCGGCCAGGCTTGCAAGGTGCTGAATAAGAGCGACCAGAATATAGAAGGCAACGACGGACAACCACGTTTTTTGTGACTCAGTGAACGTCACGTCTTTCGATCTACGACGTGGAGTCCATAGCCGAGGCGGAGTCACAACTTGCGACGGAGGCGTAAGCAAGCTCTCCGAGATCCCGTCGAGTGCCGTCGAGATCTGATCTATCAGGATGCTGGCACTCAACCCGACACCCGACTTAGCGATCGCCTCGTTAAGGGAACCCAGACCACCAGCCAGGGCGCCGGCACTCAACCCGACACCCGACTTAGCGATCGCCTCGTTAAGGGAACCCAGACCACCAGCCAGGGCGCCGGCACTCAACCCGACACCCGACTTAGCGATCGCCTCGTTAAGGGAACCCAGACCACCAGCCAGGGCGCCGGCACTCAACCCGACACCCGACTTAGCGATCGCCTCGTTAAGGGAACCCAGACCACCAGCCAGGGCGCCGGCACTCAACCCGACACCCGACTTAGCGATCGCCTCGTTAAGGGAACCCAGACCACCAGCCAGGGCGCCGGCACTCAACCCGACACCCGACTTAGCGATCAAGTCGGAAAGCGGCACCTGCTCTGGTCTTCTGGCGGGTTGCACCTCGGCTGGGTTAGGACGCGAGCCTGTAACGAAGCGCTGCGTGAACTTTCGAGCCGCTCGACGTCTGCGTCCCGCATCTAAGCGACTACCCACAGGCCAAACGATACCTGCACAGACCAAGGCGATTACCTCGCTGAGGATCGGGCCTTGCAATACCGTCCTGGCAGGGTGGGAGTCAGCGAGGCCGCTCTGACAGCACCCGCGACAGCAGCAGCCCCCGCAACGGGCGACCGGAGCCGAGGCAACAGGTGGACTCCCGCGCCCCGCGCGAGACATGTCCGAGGTGACAGGTCTGGGGGCGCGGACGACTGCCCAGTACTTACAAGTGAGGGGTTGATCGGACGCTCTGCGGGCCACCAGACTCCCCACCTCGTCGTCGGTGATGTGCTGGTTGGCTGCGGTGACGGCACGGGCCCGGCAACGTACCGACCGTCAATGGCGTTTTCCCTGCTCAGTGCGGTTGTAGCAGCCGGTCTTGAAAACCGGTGAGGCGTTCCGCGTCTCCGTGGGTTCGAATCCCACGCCCTCCGCCCTAAGCACGCGAAAGACCCCTCTGACCAGCGCGAACGCTGACCTGAGGGGTCTCTTGCGCTTCCGACGTCGATCTCACTCGGTCTCATTTGATCTCGCTCGGGTTGGCAGCGCTGCCCAAATGCCGCCCACAGTTCGGCTGCCCAGTAGGGCCCGCTGAGCAGCCAGAATGTGAGCACAGCGGCGCTCAACGCTGTGCGGCCACCTCGCGAAGGCCACGCCTCTCCGGCTGGCGGGCTAGCCTCCCCTATTCAGAGGGGATATGACTGATCGAGGTCAGTGAAAGAAAGGTGCACCTGACCTGCAAGGATGTGGGTGTCGAAGCCATGTCCACAG
>NZ_PVZG01000037.1 GCF_003002065.1 Pseudosporangium ferrugineum | reverse complement strand
CGATCCCGCGTAGCTCCAGAAGAGGTGTCGCGGCCACGGGTGGTTCTCCTTCTTGGATGCGGCGCCGCCCACGCCCGGCCAGGCGTGGGCGGCTCCGTGCTCAGCAGCGTTCTTCCGCGGTCAGCTGACGCCGTTCTCGGTGCACAGCTTGGCGAAGTCGCCGGTGCACAGCTGGTCCTTGGTGACGAACCCGTCCGCGACGACGTCCTTGACGTTCTCCTTGAAGATGGACTTCGGGGTCAGCAGCACCGCCGGCACGTCCTGACCCGACTCCACGTCCTTGACGCTCTGGGAGACCGTCTTCTCCTCGCCCTTCGCCAGCGAGATGGCGAGGTCGGCGGCCGCGTCGGCCTCCTGCTTGATGGCCTTGTAGACCGTCATGCACTGGTCACCCGCGAGGATGTTCTGCAGACCCTGCACGGTCGCGTCCTGGCCCGTGACCGGCACCTGGCCGTTCAGCTTGTTGCGCTTGAGCACCGAGATGACCGCGTTGCCCAGGCCGTCGTTGGCGGCCAGCACACCCTTGATGTTGCGGTTCTGGGTCAGCATCTGCTCGAAGATCGTGCCCGCCTGCGCGTTGTCCCAGTCCGGCACCGACTGGTCCGGGCCCTTGATGTACTCCTTCGAGTCGTACTTCGGCTTCAGCACCGAGTCGTAACCCTCCTTGAAGAGGGTCGCGTTGTTGTCCGTCGGCGAGCCGTTGAGCTCGGCCACGACCGGCTTCACGGCCTTCTTGTCGGTCAGGCACTTGACCAGGCCCTCGCCCTGGAGCTTGCCGACCGCCGTGTTGTCGAAGCTGACGTAGTACTTCGCGCCGCCGTTGAGCGTCAGCCGGTCGTAGTCGATGGTCGCGATGCCCGCGGACTTCGCCTTGTCGAGCACCGCCTTGCCGGTACCGGAGTCGAGGTTGACGATCATCAGCACCTTGACGCCGCTGGAGATCATGCCGTCCGCGATCGTCTGGAACTGGCTCTTGTCGCCCTGCGCGTTCTGGATCTCCGCCGGGACCCCGGCCGCGTCGAACGCGGCCTTCAGGTACTTCAGGTCGTCGTTGGCCCAGCGCTGGGAGCTCGAGGTGTCGGGCAGGATGACGCCGACCTTGCCGACCGTCGAGCCGCCGCTGGAACTGCCGGAGTTCTCATTGCTGTCGCCGCCGCACGCGGCCATGCTGCCGCTGGCCAGCAGACCCGCCGCGGCAAGAGCGAACATTCCCTTACGCATTCCTCGTCCTCTCGGATCGATCCGGTTCTTGCCTCGGATTCCTCGCGCGCAGTCGGGATTGCCGCACCACGGCCGTGGTCATGGCCGGGGTGCCGGGCAACGTGCTCCGTGGCGCGGACGGTACCTATCACGTGACGCTAGGTCACTTGGCGTTCCGGAATCGTCGGTTCTCCGGAGAAAGATCCGGTTTGGGCGTAACGGTGTTGTCACGGACCGGGTGTTATGTCCGGATCTGTGCCGTGGTGGCGCCCGTCAGCCGGATCAGGTCGGCCGGCGCCAGCGACACCTGGAGACCCCGGCGGCCGGCCGAGACGTACATGACCGGCAGCGCCACGGCCGAGTCGTCGATCACCGTGGGCAGGCGTCTGCGCTGGCCGAGCGGGCTGATGCCGCCGCGGACGTAGCCGCTGCTGCGCTCGGCCGCCGCCCGGTCGGCCAGGGCCGCCCGCTTCCCGCCGGCCGCCGCGGCCAGCGCCTTCAGATCAAGGTCGCCGGTCACCGGTACGACGGCCACGGTCAGCGCCCCGTCCACCTCGGCGACCAGCGTCTTGAACAGCGACTCCGGGGCCACCCCCAGGGCCTCGGCGACGAGCGCACCGTAGTTCGGCGCATCCGGCGAGACCTCGTACGGGTGCAGCTCGTGCGCCACCTTCTGCGCGGACAGCAGTACGGTCGCCGGCGTCCCGGCCGCCTTCTTAGCCACGATCCCCGAGGCTACCGGCCGGGTCAGCGGCAGAGCAGCACGGTGGGCGCCCCCGCCACCCGGGTCAGCACGATCGAGGCCGAGGCGGGCCCGCGCAGCTTCAGGTCGCGGCGGAGCTGCTCGGGCTCCAGCGCCGACCCGCGCTTGCGGATCTCGGCCCGTCCGACGCCGCGCTCGCGCAGCAGCGCGCGCAGCCGCTTGAGCGAGAACGGCAGCACGTCGGTGATCTCCAGGCGGCGGGCGTACGGCGTCTCCACGGGCTCGTCGCTGTGGACGTACGCGATCTCCGGGTCGGCGAGGCGGCCCCCGATGCCGGCGGCGAACTCCGCGACCAGGTGGGAGCGGACCACGGCCGGATCCGGGTCGTAGAGGAACCGGCCGACCGGGCCGACCGGTGCCGCCTCCACCCCGGAGCCGTGCAGGCCGGCGCCCGACGGCAGCAGCGACGCCCGCCGCGGCACCTCCGCCAGCGGCCCGCACCAGAACGCCGCCTCGACCAGGTCGCCGTCGACGCTGACCCACTCTCCCTCCGCGCCGGGCGGCAGCAGCGCATGGTCGATGCCGGGCGCCAGCTTCAGCACCGTCCGCGGCACCCGGGCGGGCAGGGCCGCGATGAAGTCCCACGGCGGCGACCAGGCCTGCGGGTCCATCACCCGGCCGCGGCCCGCGCGGCGGCGGGCCGGATCGGCGAAGACGGCGTCGAACCGCTCCACCTCCACCGAGGTCGCGTCGGCGCATTCCACGGTCACCAGGCCGGCGAGTCCGGCGGCTTCGGTGTTCGCCCGGGCCACGGCGGCGGTCAGCGGGTCGGCGTCCACCGCGTACACCCGGATCCCCCGCCGGGCCGCGGCCAGCGCGTCCGAGCCCAGCCCGCATCCCAGGTCCGCCAGGGTCTCGACGCCGGCCGCGCGCAGCCGGGCGGCCCGGCGGTCGGCCACCGCCGCGCGGGTCGCCTGCTCGAAGCCGGGCCGGGTGAAGAACATCTCCGCCGCGCCCGCGCCGAACTTGCCCTCCGCGCGTCGTCGCAGGTCGGTCTGGGTGAGCGCGGCGGCGGCGAGCGGCGCGGCGATGCCGCGTGAACGCAGGGCCGAGGCCGCTGCCAGGGGATCTCCGCCGGCCACCTCGGCCGCGGCGGCAAGGGCGTCGGACCCTTCCCGGGTACGCAGAGAGGCAAGCAGTTCGAGGTCCACGACATCATTCTGCCGTGTTGGCACTCTCCTTGACGGAGTGCTAGTTCCGGCATAATCTCCGATTAGCACTCTCAACCTGAGGGTGCCAGCGCGCCCCCACCGGGAGCGCGTTTGCGCCAGGCGGACCGGCACCCGCGACGACGGCCCCGCCCGGTGGCATGAGGCATGAGATCGGCCGATGCTGGCCGGCGAAACCTGTACCCAGGAGGGTATGCCCGTGACTACCGCGACCAAGGTTGCGATCAAGCCGCTCGAGGACCGGATCGTGGTCCAGGCGAACGAGGCTGAGACGACCACGGCGTCGGGCATCGTGATCCCCGACACCGCCAAGGAGAAGCCGCAGGAGGGCACCGTCCTCGCTGTGGGCCCGGGCCGCATCGACGACAAGGGCAACCGCATCCCGGTTGACGTCCAGGTCGGCGAGACGGTCCTCTACTCGAAGTACGGCGGCACCGAGGTCAAGTACGCCGGCGAGGAGTACCTGGTGCTCTCCGCCCGCGACGTCCTCGCGGTCATCGAGAAGTGACCTACTGACAGTGCTTCCCGCCCTGGCCCGCACCTCGGGTCAGGGCGGTGGTGCGTGAAGGGACCTCAATATGGCGAAGATCCTCAGTTTCTCTGACGACGCCCGGCACCTGCTGGAGCACGGCGTCAACACGCTCGCCGACACGGTCAAGGTCACCCTCGGCCCGCGCGGCCGCAACGTCGTCCTCGACAAGAAGTTCGGCGCGCCCACGATCACCAACGACGGCGTCACCATCGCCAAGGAGATCGAGCTCACCGACCCGTACGAGAACCTCGGCGCCCAGCTGGTCAAGGAAGTGGCGACCAAGACCAACGACGTCGCCGGCGACGGCACCACCACGGCCACCGTGCTCGCCCAGGCGCTGGTCCGCGAGGGCCTGCGCAACGTGACCGCCGGCGCCAACCCGATCGCCCTCAAGCGCGGCATGGACCAGGCCTCCGAGGCCGTGTCCAAGGCGCTGCTCGGCAAGGCGGTCGAGGTCGCCGACCACAAGTCGGTCGCCAACGTCGCCACCATCTCGGCCCAGGACGCCACCATCGGCGAGCTGATCGCCGAGGCGATGGACCGGGTCGGCCGCGACGGTGTCATCACCGTCGAGGAGGGCTCCGCGCTCAGCACCGAGCTCGTCGTCACCGAGGGCCTCCAGTTCGACAAGGGCTTCATCTCGCCGAACTTCGTGACCGACGCCGAGTCGCAGGAGGCCGTGCTCGAGGACGCGTACATCCTCATCACGACCCAGAAGATCTCCAGCGTCGAGGAGCTGCTGCCGCTGCTGGAGAAGGTGCTCCAGGCCGGCAAGCCGCTGCTCATCATCGCCGAGGACGTCGAGGGCCAGGCGCTGTCGACGCTCGTGGTGAACGCGCTGCGCAAGACCTTCAAGGTCGCCGCGGTGAAGGCTCCCGGCTTCGGGGACCGGCGCAAGGCGATGCTGCAGGACATGGCGATCGCGACCGGCGGCGAGCTCATCGCCCCCGAGCTCGGCTACAAGCTCGACCAGGTCACCGTCGACATGCTGGGCACCGCCCGGCGCGTCGTCGTCGACAAGGAGAACACCACCATCGTCGACGGCGGTGGCAAGAAGTCCGAGATCGAGGACCGCGTCTCGCAGATCCGCAAGGAGATCGAGGCCTCGGACTCCGACTGGGACCGCGAGAAGCTCTCCGAGCGCCTGGCCAAGCTGTCCGGCGGCATCGCCGTCATCCAGGCCGGCGCCGCGACCGAGGTCGAGATGAAGGAGCGCAAGCACCGCATCGAGGACGCCATCGCGGCGACCAAGGCCGCGGTCGAGGAGGGCACCGTGCCCGGCGGCGGCGCCGCCCTGGCGCAGATCGTCTCCGTGCTCGACGGCGACCTCGGCCTCACCGGCGAGGAGGCGATCGGTGTCTCGATCGTCCGCAAGTCCCTCGTCGAGCCGCTGCGCTGGATCGCGCAGAACGCCGGCCACGACGGCTACGTCGTGGTGGGCAAGGTCGCCGAGCTGGGCTGGGGCCACGGCCTCAACGCGGCCACGGACGAGTACGTCGACCTCGCCGCCTCCGGCATCATCGACCCGGTCAAGGTGACCCGCAACGCGGTCTCCAACGCCGTCTCGATCGCCGGCCTGCTGCTCACCACGGAGAGCCTCGTGGTGGAGAAGCCGGCCGAGCCGGAGCCCGCCGCGGCCGGCGGCCACGGGCACAGCCACGGTGGCCACGGCCACCAGCACGGCCCGGGCTTCTGATCCGTAGTTCTCGAAAGGGCGCGTCGCATCCGCGGCGCGCCCTTTCTCGTGTGTGATGCAGAATTCACCGGGAAAGGGGCGCGGATGATCGTCGTCGTGGAGGGACCCAGCGCGGCCGGGAAGACCTCCTGGTGCCGCCGGTACGTCGGCAGGTTCGTGGCGGAGTACCGCATGACGGGCCGCGAACCGACGGACGCCACGGCCCTCGCCCGCCACTGGGTACGGGCCGGCATGCAGCGCTGGTCCGCGGCCCTCGACCTGGAGCGCGAGGACGGCCTGGCGTTCTGCGACACCGACCCGGTCAAGCTGCACTACGCGTGGGGGATGGCGGCGCTCGGGCTCGCACCCCGGGCCCAGTTCGACCGGGAACTGGTGGTGACCCGGGAGGCGTTCCGCAGCGGACGGCTGGGCTTCGCCGACGCGGTCCTGGTGGGCCTGCCCGACGTCACGACGTTGCAGCACCGCCGGGACGCCGATCCGACCCGCCGCCGCCGCAACTTCGCCGCGCACGTGCAGCTCCGAGAACCCCTGCAACAGTGGTACGCGACGCTGGAGGCGCTGTCGCCGGGGCGGGTCGTGTGGGAGCTGCCGGGGGTGGGCGTGCCGAAGCTGCCGGAGCCGCGGGCGGACCGGTGCTCGGTGGAGCTGCTGGAGTCCCTGGTCGCGGCGCTGCCGCCGCTGCGGGCGGCCGTCATCAGCTCGTGAGTCGCTCGCCGGCCGTCATCAGCTCGTTGTTCGCTCGCCGGCCGTCATCAGCTCGTTGTTCGCTCGCCGGCCGTCATCAGCTCGTTGTTCGCTCGCCGGCCGTCATAACTTCGTAAGAGGCTTTCGGGGTCGGCGCGGGGAGGATGGAGGGCGTGACGCACTCCGGTTCCGCTCCATCGATCTCCCCGCCGTCGCCGCGGCCGGCCGCGGCCCGTTCCTGGGCCGGGCCGCTCCGGGCCGCCCTGGCCGGGGTCGCCGCCGCCGCGGCGGCCCTCGGCGTCGCGGAGATCGTCGCCGTCCTCACCGGGCCGCTCTCGTCCCCGTTGCTCGCGGTCGGCGGGGTGGTGGTCGACAACGTGCCCGCCCCGGTCAAGGACTTCGGCATCGCCGTCTTCGGCAAGCACGACAAGACCGCGCTGATCACCGGCACGATCGTCCTGCTCGCGCTGTATGCGGCGGCGGTCGGCATCGCGGCGCGGCGCTCCTGGCGGCTCGCCGCCGCCGGCGTCGCGCTCTTCACCGCCGTGGGCGTCGTGGCCGCACTGACCCGCCACGACGCGGGCGCCGCCGCGGCCCTGCCGTCGCTCGTCGCCGGGCTGGCCGCGATGGCCGCCCTGCGCTACCTCGTCCCGCTCGCCGCCGCCACCGAGCCGCCCGTCGCTGCCCACCCGTCCGTCACCGAACCGTCCGCTACCGAGCCGCCCGTCGCCGAGCCGTCCGCCGCTGCCCACCCGTCCGCTGCCCGGCCGTCCGCTGCCCGGCCGTCCGCTGCCCGGCCGTCCGCTGCCCGGCCGTCCGCCGGCACCCGGCTCGCCGCTGCCGTCCGGCCCTCCGCCGCGGCCTCGTGGCCGCTGCCCGACGGGAGCCGCCGCCGGTTCCTCATCGGGACCGGGCTCGTCGCGGGGGCGGGCATCGTCGGCGGCTTCGGCGGGCGCTTCCTGACCTCCCGGCGCGCGGTCACCGCCGCCCGTGAGGCCGTCGTCCTGCCCCCGCCCGTGCAGGCCGCCCCGTCGGTCCCGGCCGGGGCCCAGGCCCCCGGGGCGAGCGCGTACGTCACCTCGAACAGGGACTTCTATCGCATCGACACCGCGCTGTATCCGCCCCAGGTCGACCCCTCCACCTGGGAGCTGCGCATCCACGGCATGGTCCGCAACCCGATCACGGTCACCTGGGCCGAGCTGCTCCAGCGCCCGATGATCTCCCGGTACGTCACCCTGGCCTGCGTCTCGAACGAGGTCGGCGGCGACCTCATCGGCAACGCCCTCTGGCTCGGTACGCCGATCAAGGCCCTGCTCGACGAGGCCCAGCCCCTGCCGGAGGCCGACCAGGTGGTGTCCCGCTCCGCCGACGGCTGGACGTGCGGCACCCCCACCTCGGTCCTGCGCGACGGGCGCGACGCCCTCCTGGCCGTCGGCATGAACGGCCAACCGCTGCCGGTGTCGCACGGATTCCCCGTCCGCATGGTCGTGCCCGGCCTCTACGGCTACGTCTCCGCGTGCAAGTGGATCACCGAGATCGAGCTGACCCGGTTCGCGGACTTCGACGCGTACTGGGTGCCCCGGGGCTGGTCGGCCCAGGGACCGATCAAGACCCAGTCCCGCATCGACACCCCCCGCGACGGCTCCGGCCGCAAGGCGGGCCCGGTGACGGTGGCCGGCGTGGCCTGGGCCCAGCACCGCGGCATCGCGAAGGTGGAGGTCCAGGTCGACGCGGGCCCCTGGGCCGAGGCGACCCTGGCACCCCCGGTCTCCGCGGACACCTGGGTCCAATGGTCCTGGCAATGGCAGGCAACGCCGGGCAAGCACACCCTCCGGGTCCGAGCCACCGACACCACCGGCGAAACCCAGACAAGCACCCCCACCCCCACAGCCCCCGACGGCGCCACAGGCTGGCACTCCACCCAGGTAACAATCAACTAACCCGCCCACCCACCCGCGTCCCCGCCTGGTCCGCGCCCCGGGCGGGCCCGCGTCCCCGCTTGGTTCGCGTTCCTGCCCGTTCCCGTTCGCTCGTCGCCGTGCTTGTCGCCACGTCCGTCGCCGTCCGGCCCGACCGCTCCGTCCCGGTCGCCGGGTCGCTGGCGCCCCGGGACCGACCGCGCGCCGACCCCGCGCTTGTCGGCCCCACCGGACGGCGGGCCGGGGCTCCACGCCTCTGACCATCGACCGCGCTCGGCCCGTCCGCTCACCCCGGGACCGGCCGCCTGCCCGGGATCGCGGGCTCGTTCCGCGATCCCTTCCGGGCGCCGCTCACCATCGCCGCGTGCGGCGGGCGATCGGTGTGTTTAAAAGCCGCCTATACGCCCGCGCCGTCAGCGGCTTGTGCTCGCGCAAACCGGACTAGTCACTCAGCCATCCGCCTCTGACCAGCAGAAACGCATCCCATCGGGGTCCTGGGGCGGGCGGTCGGGGCGGTGGGGGAGGGGCGTGGCATGCCGATCGGGTGTCACGCGAAAGCCGCACTTTTCGTCCGACGTCAAGGGCAAGTTCGCTCATACGGTGGCTTGCATGTTCACCGATGCGGCTGACATGCCGATGCAGACGCCGACGCGGCCCCCGGATGGGAACCGCGTCGTCAGGTGTGTGGTGATGCCGCGCGTCGGGCGGCGTCAGGCCGCCGGTGCCTGCCGCTGTGCCGGCACCGTGGATTTGTGGGGCCGGCCGAGGCGTGCCTCGAGCCGGGCAAGGTCGACCCGTCCGTGATGCCGATCGGCGAGGTCCTCCCAGCCGACCGCGAGCAGCCGCAGCCGCTCCGCTTCGCTGAAACCTCCCCAGACGCCGTAAGGCTCACGGACCGCCAACGCGTGGGCGGCGCACTCGGCTCGTACGGGGCATGCGCCGCACATGGTCTTGGCTTTCGCCTCGCGACGATTGCGGGAAGATCCGCGTTCGCCGTCGGGGTGGAAGAACTGGGCACTGTCGCGCCCCCTGCACAGGCCGAGTCGTTGCCAATCCCAGAGATCGGCGATGGGCCCGGGCAGTCTGCGAACGTTCGACATCAACACCCTCCTCCCGCGCGGCACCGCGGAGTGTTGTCATGAGGGGCCTGGCTCAGGCCTGCCGCCCGTGTACCCCGGCAAACGCCGGATCACACACGAGTTGTCGATGTCTTCGTCGGCCGTATCTCACCGGTGCCGAAAACCGTACCGATCTTTCCCATTTTTTCCATCTAAAGCGCGTAATGCTGCGGCCCTCGCGTGATCTCCTCTGAGAGAGAAGGAGGATCACTGTGCGTACCGTCCTCGTGTGCGTCCGTACCCCACTGGCGGCCCAGACCGTCGCGTCCACCGCGGCCCGGCTCGGCATGACCGGGGTGGTTCGGACAGCGGTGAGCGAGACCGAAGCCATGATCCGTCTGGCTGAAAGGCCGGCCGAGGTCGTTCTGGCCGACACCGCCGTGACCCGTCCCGACAGCGTCGGTTTCACCCGGCGCGTCCTCGCCCGCGCCCCGCAGGCGCAGGTCGTTCTCTTCGGCGCGGAAGACCCCCGGGTCGCCGCCGCCACGGTCGCCGCCGGCGCCCGCGGCGTCATCCGCGGTGTCGAGCATGACCTGGTCAGCGTGGTCGCCAAGGCCCTGCTGCTCCTGCTGTTGCCGGTACGCCCCCAGGGCATGCCGATCAACGGCGCCAACGCCCAGCCGGCGGCGGTGGGCGGAGCGGGGCGCAACAACAACTCGGCCGCCGCCCGTGGCCTGCACCGTGACGGCCTCGCCATGGCCGGCACGCCGAACGCCGCGGGCATCCCGGCCATGCTGCCGAACTCGCCGATGGTTCCCGCCCAGCGCGGGGACGGCTCGGAGATCGACCCGGCGACCGGGCGCCCCGTGGTCTGGCCGGGCAACGATCCACGGGTGGGCGAGGCGGCACCGACCGGCCGGCGCCTGACGCTCACCGAACGGGAACTACAGGTGCTGCGCGGGATGGCCGACGGGAAGAGCAACGCCGAGATCGGGCGCGAGCTGTTCGTGTCCGAGGACACGGTGAAGACCCACGCCCGCAGGCTGTTCCGCAAGCTGGGTGCGCGCGACCGGGCGCACGCGGTGGCGGCCGGGTTCCGCGCGGGCCTGGTGGCCTGACCGGGCGACGACCGGCGAGCGGGGCCGGCGGCACGGATCGGACGGGGTGGTCCGATCGGAACGCCGGCCCGCGATCCGGATAGCACAGACAGCGAACGGCGGGCCGCCCGGAGGGACGGCCCGCCGTCTCGTGATGGCCGGGGAGGAGCGGCTCAGGAAGGGTCGTCGTCCGAACCTTCGGTCAGGGTGTCGTGTACGCCATCCGCATAACCTCGGGCGTACTCCCACGTGACGTAGTGGTCCGGATCCGGATCGTAGGCAGGCTCGTGCACCCGCGGCCGCCCGCTGGAGAGCAGATGGCGCAGGTTTCCGCGCAGCAGATCCCAGTCGAAGTAGTGCGGTTCGTGGCAGTCCTCGCACTCGATCACCAGGCCGCGGATCCCCGTCGGACTCAGCAGCGCCTGATAGATCTCCAGGTCAGACAGGTCCTCGAGCACATCTTGCCGCTCGGCCTCGGTCAGCGGATCCTGCTCGGCGTCCTCGGTGAGGTCGTCGAGGCCCGCGGCCGGGTCGGCGGGGTCGCCGTTGAACGGGTCGATCGGCTCTTCTTGCACGATGTCTACCGTACCCATCCGGGGCCCCTGTGTGGTGGCCCGCACGTGCTGTCCGCCCCGTCGGGGGCGCCCCGGTCGATGAGTAGGATGTAACACTCCGCCTCTTCTCTAGGGATGATCTGTGGAAACTGAGTCCGCGCGTACGGTTCCTCTCGGTCTGACGTTCGACGACGTCCTCCTCCAGCCCGGTGAATCCGACGTGGTGCCGAGCCGGGTCAACACGATCACCCGACTGACCCGCAACGTCGGACTCTCCATCCCGCTGCTCTCCGCGGCCATGGACACCGTCACAGAGGCGCGGATGGCGATCGCGATGGCGCGCGAGGGCGGCATCGGCGTGCTGCACCGCAACCTGTCGGCCGAGGACCAGGCGGCCCAGGTCGACCTCGTGAAGCGTTCCGAGTCGGGCATGATCACCAACCCGGTCACCTGCAACCCGGATGACACCCTCGCGCACGTCGACGCGCTCTGCGGCAAGTTCCGGATCTCCGGCGTGCCGGTGGTGGACGCCGAGGGCGTGCTGGTCGGCATCGTCACCAACCGTGACATGCGGTTCGTCACCGATCACAGCGCCAAGGTGCGCGACGTCATGACGAAGTCGCCGCTGATCACCGCCCCGGTCGGCGTCGCCAAGGAGGAGGCGCTCGCCCTGCTGCAGCGGCACAAGGTGGAGAAGCTCCCGCTGGTCGACGACAACGGCCGGCTGCGCGGGCTGATCACGGTCAAGGACTTCACCAAGAGCGAGCAGTACCCGAACGCCACCAAGGACCCCCAGGGCCGGCTGCGGGTCGCCGCCGCGATCGGGGTCGGCGACGAGTCGTACAAGCGCGCCCGCGGGCTGATCGACGCCGGTGTCGACGTGATCATCGTGGACACCTCGCACGGGCACCAGCGCCAGGTGCTCGACATGATCGCGCGGCTGAAGAAGGACACCGTCACGGACATCGTCGGCGGCAACGTCGCGACGTACGCGGGGGCCAAGGCCATGGTCGAGGCCGGCGCCGACGCGGTGAAGGTGGGCGTCGGTCCCGGCGCCATCTGCACCACCCGGATCGTCGCCGGCGTGGGCGTGCCGCAGATCACCGCGGTGATGGAGGCGGCCCGGGCCTGCAAGCCGGCCGGCGTGCCGGTGATCGCCGACGGCGGCGTGCAGTATTCCGGCGACATCGCCAAGGCGATCGTGGCCGGTGCCGAGACGGTGATGCTGGGCGGCCTGCTCGCCGGCTCCGAGGAGAGCCCCGGCGACCTGATCTTCGTCAACGGCAAGCAGTACAAGTCGTACCGCGGGATGGGGTCGCTGGGCGCGATGCAGTCCCGTGGCCAGGCGAAGTCCTACTCCAAGGACCGCTACTTCCAGCACGACGTGCCGGAGGAGAAGCTCGTTCCCGAGGGCGTCGAGGGCCAGGTGCCCTACCGCGGCCCGCTGTCGCGCGTGATGGCGCAGCTGGTCGGCGGCCTGCGCCTGTCGATGGGTTACGCGGGCGCGGAGACGATCGCGGACTTGCAGGAGCGCGGCCAGCTCATCAGGATTACCGCTGCGGGCCTGAAGGAGAGCCACCCGCACGACATCCAGATGACCGTCGAGGCCCCCAACTACCACTCCCGCTAACCCAGACTGAAGGCGATTGATCATGCGTGACGTGGTGGAGATCGGTCTCGGTAAGACCGCCCAGCGCGGGTATCACCTGGACGACATCGCGATCGTCCCGAGCCGCCGCACCCGGGACGTGGACGACGTGTCCACCGACTGGAAGCTGGACGCGTACCCGTTCCGGATCCCCTGCGTCGCGCACCCTTCGGACGCCACCATGAGCCCGGACTCGGCGGTCGCCCTGGGCCGCCTCGGCGGCCTGGGCGTGCTCAACGCCGAGGGCCTGTGGACCCGCTACGAGGACCCCAGCAAGATCCTGGAGGAGCTCGGCTCGCTGGACGAGGAGGCCGACGCCACCAAGCGGCTGCAGGAGGTCTACTCCGAGCCGATCCGGCCCGAGCTGATCGCCGAGCGGGTCCGGGCGATCCGGGAGGGCGGCGTCACCGTCGCCGTGCGGGTCTCCCCGCAGCACACCCTCGCGCTCGCCCCGGTGATCCTCGACGCCGGCGTCGACCTGCTGGTCATCCAGGGCACCCTGGTCAGCGCGGAGCACGTGTCCACCACGGACGAGCCGTTGAACCTCAAGGAGTTCATCGCCGACCTCGACCTGCCGGTCATCGTCGGCGGCTGCACGGATTACAAGACCGCACTTCACCTGATGCGTACGGGCGCAGCCGGCGTCATCGTGGGCGTCGGCGCGGACGAGTGGTCCACCACGGACACCGTGCTGGGCATCCGGGTGCCGATGGCCACGGCGATCGCGGACGCCGCGGCGGCCCGGCGGGACTACCTCGACGAGACCGGCGGTCGCTACGTGCACCTGATCGCCGACGGCGGCATCCAGACCTCGGGCGACATCGCGAAGGCGATCGGCTGCGGCGCGGACGCCGTCATGCTCGGCGAGCCGCTGTCGCTGGCCGAGGGCGCCCCGGCCGGCGGCGCGTGGTGGCACTCGGCGGCCAGCCACCCGAGCCTGCCGCGCGGCGGCTTCTGCATCGCCGGCGAGCCGGACGGCTCCCTGGAGGAGATCCTCTACGGGCCCGCGGACCGCCCCGACGGCCAGCTCAACCTCTTCGGCGGGCTCAAGCGCGCGATGGCGAAGTGCGGCTATCACGACGTCAAGGAGTTCCAGAAGGTCAGCCTCGTGCTGGACCGCTAGACCCCGATGCGTACACGGGCGAGAGTCGCGGTGGCCGTTGCCGCCGCGCTGACGGTGGCGGGCTGCACCGACGACGGGGAGCCGCCGGCCGCGGCCAGCGCGCCGCCGAGCGTGGCACTGAGCTTCGCGCCGGGTGCCGCCGGCGCCGGCGACCCGTACTTCCCGGCGTACGGGAACGGCGGGTACGACGTCGCCGGCTACGACCTGAAGCTGCGGTACGACCCCGCGAGCGGCCGGTTGGAGGGCAGCGCCACCATCACCGCGACCGCGACGCAGGACCTGTCCCGGTTCAACCTCGACCTGGCCCACCTGACGGCGAGCCGGATCACCGTCGACGGGCAGGCCGCCACCGGCCGGGCGGACAAGAACGAGCTGGTCGTGACGCCCGCCGCCGGCCTCGTCAAGGGCCGCGCGTTCACCGTGGTCGTCGAGTACGCCGGCAAGCCCCAGCCGTTGAACAACGAGGCGCTGGGCGTCGGCGGCTGGCAACGCACCAGGGACGGCGCCTTCGCGCTCGGCCAGCCGGAGTCGGCGAGCACGTGGTTCCCGGTCAACGACCACCCGTCGGACAAGGCGACGTTCGCGCTGGCCATGACCGTGCCCGACGGGGTCGAGGCGATCGGCAACGGGGTGCCCGGGCGCAAGGACACCGCCGGCGGCTGGACCACCTGGCGGTGGACCGAGACCAAGCCGATGGCCAGCTACCTCGCCACGGTGGTCATCGGGCAGTACAGGGTGAAGACCAGCACCCACGCCGGCAAGCCGATGGTGATCGCCGTGCCCGAGTCGCTGCCCGCGACCGGGCCCGCCGCCCGGTCCCTGGACCGGACCGGGGAGATCGCCGACTTCCTCGCCGCCCGGTTCGGGCCGTATCCGTTCGACGCGTACGGCGGGGTGGTCATCGACGACAACCGGGTCGGGTACGCGCTGGAGACCCAGTCCCGCCCGGTCTACGGCAACGTCTTCTTCCGCACCCGCCCGAACCCCACGGTCGTCGCGCACGAACTGGCCCACCAGTGGTACGGCGACAGCGTCGCCCTCGAACGCTGGCAGGACATCTGGCTCAACGAGGGCTTCGCCACGTACGCGGAATGGCTCTGGCAGGAGCACGTCGGTGAGCAGACCGCCCAGCAGGCGTTCGACCGCACCTACCGGGGTTTCGACTGGCAGGTGCCGACCGGTGACCCGGGCGCCGAGCGGCTCTTCGGCGCGGCCGTCTACCAGCGCGGCGCGATGGTCGTGCACGCCCTGCGCCGGACGATCGGCGACGAGGCGTTCTTCGCCCTGCTGAAGGAGTTCCCGGCCGCACACCGGGACGCCAACGCCACGACCGAGGACCTCATCGCGGCGGCCGAGCGGGCCTCCGGCAAGGACCTCGGTGACTTCTTCGAGGGCTGGCTCTTCGGCAGGACGCCACAGCCACGCCCCTGAGCTGCGTCTTCGGAAGTGTGCGAAGAGTTCTGGCGTTCGTTGTCGTCCTGTTCCTGGCCGGTTGCTCGGCGGGTACGGACCCGTCGTCGCGGGCGGAGGGTCCCGCGAGGGCCGGCCCGGCGGTGTTCGGGCCCGGGGCGGCCGGCGTCGGCGACCCGTACTTCCCGGAGAGCGGCAACGGCGGCTTCGACGTCGCCGGCTACGACCTGAGGCTGCGCTACACGCCGGAGAAGGGCCTGCTGTCCGGTACGGCCACGATCAAGGCCACCGCCACCCAGGACCTGTCCCGCTTCCAGCTCGACCTCACCGGCCTGGCCGTGCGGGCGGTGACTGTGAACGGGGTCGCCGCCGCGAGCCGTACGGGCGGCGGCGAGCTGGTCGTCACCCCGGCCGCCGGCCTGCGCCGCGGCAGCGCGTTCACCACGGTGGTCCGCTACGCCGGCCGCCCGGTGCGGGTCCGGGGCGGGGAGGGCTGGCACCGGACGTCCGCGGGCGCGTACGCGCAGGGCGGGTTCACGTCGGCGAGCACCTGGTTCCCGGTCAACGGCCACCCGTCGGACAAGGCGACGTTCGCGCTGCGGATGACCGTGCCCAAGGGGATGGCCGCGGTGAGCAACGGCGTGCCGGGCCGGCGTACGAAGTCGCGCGGCACCGTCACCTGGCGCTGGTCGGTGAAGAAACCGATGGCCAGCCACCGCGCCTTCGTGGCGATCGGCGACTACCGGGTCACGTCCCGTCAGCACCGGGGCCGGCCGGTCGTCACCGCGGTGCCGGCGTGGTACCCGGGGACGGGCGCGCTGGACCGGACCGCGGAGATCGCCGACTTCCTCGCCACGCGGTTCGGGCCGTACCCGTTCGACGCGTACGAGGCGACGGCCGTCGGGGTGCCGCCCGCGGACCCCGGCCTCGTCGCGCGTGACCTGGCCCGGCAGTGGTTCGGCAACAGCGTGTCCGTGCGCGGCTGGCAGGACGTCTGGCTGAGCGAGGGCTTCGCCGTGTACGCCCAGTGGCTCTGGTCGGAGCACGCAGGCGGCCCCGACGTGGACGAGTCGGCCCGTGACCTCTACGACACGTACCCGTGGCAGGCCCTGCCCGCGCTGAACCCGGGCGTGAAGGGGCTCGCCTCGCAGGGCCCGGGCGTCCGTGGCGCGCTGACCCTGCACGCGTTGCAGCGCCGGATCGGCGACGAGCGGTTCTTCGGGCTGTTGCGCGCGTGGGCCACCGGGCACGCGTACGGGACGGTCACCACCGCGGACTTCGTGGCCGCGGCCGAGCAGGCGTCGGGGCAGGACCTCGCCGCGTTCTTCGACGTGTGGCTGTCGGGCCGATACCGGCCCACCTACTGAGACGTGTGGCTGTCGGGCCGGTACCGGCCTACCTACTGAGACGTGTGGTGCTCGGGCCGGTGCTGGCCTACTTGCTGATCAGCTCCGGGTGCTTGTCCAGGTAGGCGCCGGGGTCGCCGCTCGCCACCGCCCGCAGGAAGGCGCGCCCGCCGGCGTCGAGCTGCTCGCCGATGTAGCCGCCGTTGCTGACGACCGAGCTGCCCGGCAGCGCCACGGACGTCAGCCCGGACGGGGTCAGGTCGCGCAGCGCGTACGCGTACTCGACGGGTGTCCGCTCCCCGGAGACCGCGAGGGTGTCGCCCAGCGCGCCGACCACGGACCCGAGCCGGGCCGGATCGGTCGCCAGGCCGGCCTTTCCGGCCTCGGTGAGCAGCGCCTTGACGAGTTGCCGCTGGTGGCGCTGCCGGGTGTAGTCGCCGCCGGCGGTGTAGCGCTGCCGGGCGTAGTCGATCGCCTGCCACCCGGTCAGCTTGCGGGTGCCGGGCAGGTACGTCGCCTGCGGACCGACGTAGCCGCCGCCGCCCGGGCGCAGGGTGCGGGCGGTGCCGTCCGGCCGCCGGTGCTGCGACACCACCTTCTGGTCGATGGTCAGCGTGACGCCGCCGAGCGCGTCGGTCAGCCTGCTGAGCCCGGCGAAGGTCAGGACCGCGCCCGCGTCGAAGGACCTGATGCCGGTGTACTTCTCGATGGTCCGGGCGAGCAGCTCGTACCCCTGGGCGGTGTCGGCCCGGTCGGTGCCGGGCACGCGGGCGCCGTAGCTCATCGCCTCGGTGAGTTTGTGCCGGCCGCCGCCGTAGCCGTTCTTCGCGAACGCCGGGATGTCGACCCGCAGGTCGCGGGGCAGCGAGTACAGGAATCCGGTCTTGAGTCCCTCGTCGATGTGCAGCAGCATGATGGCGTCGGCGTGCGGCTGCCAGTCCGGGATGCTCACCCGGGTGTCGACGCCGATCAGCAGCAGGTCGAGCGGGCCGGTGAGGTCCGCGCCGGGCGGCGGGGGCGGGCTCGCGGACGGCGCTTCGGCGCTCGGTGCGGGGAGGGTCGGCGCCGCGGTCCCGGAGGGCTCCCCGGAGTCGCCGCGGAGGGCGAGAAAGACGCCGGTTCCGCCCGCGAGAAGGACGACGATGACGGCCGCCACGATCCACGCCGTCCGATGGGTCCGCATGCTGGAACAGTATGCGAATCCCACATCCTGCTCAATGCGCGAAAATCTCGCGTTGTGGAACGGGGTCTGGACAAAGCCAAGATCGGCCGTACGCTGACCGGCGCGATTCGCCGAGGCGGCGGTCGATCACGGGGGAGGCCTGTCCTACATGAAGCTCGTCTCACGACGCGTTGTCGTCGGAGCGCTCTCGGTGACGGTGGTCGCCGCTACCGCCGGAGTCTCGACCTGGGCCATGGCCGACGAGCCGCCGGCCGCGCCGGTCCGGCTCGTCGTCGGCCTGAAGAACGGCGCGGACACCGCCGCCCCGATGCGGACGGTCTCGTCGATGGGCGTCCGGGCCCTCGACACCGCGGGCCCCGCCCGGGAGGCCCTGGCGGAGCTGCGCGCGCAGACCTTCGAGGTCTCCCCGGCCCGCCGCGACCGCGTGATCGCGGCCCTGAAGAGCGACCCCAACGTCTCGTACGTGCAGGTCGACCACGTGCGTAAGGCCTTCGAGGTCAGCCCCGACGACCCGATGTACACCGAGGGCCACCAGCCCGAGGTCGACCAGGTCCGGCTGCCGGCCGCGTGGGAGACCACCACCGGCGGCGCGGTCAAGATCGCCGTGCTGGACTCCGGCGTCGCCAAGGTCGGCGACCTGAGCGGCGCGGTGCTCAGCGGTTACAACTACGTCGGCAACAACAGCAACACCGCGGACGACTTCGGCCACGGCACCGCCGTCTCCTCGATCATCGCGGGCCGCGGAAACAACCGCGAGGGCATGGCCGGCGGCTGCTGGAGCTGCACGATCCTGCCGGTCAAGGTCCTGGACAGCCACGGCAACGGCTCGGACAGCAACATCGCCAAGGGCATCGTGTACGCGACGAACTCCGGCGCGAAGATCATCAACATGTCGCTGGGCGGCACCGACACCAGCTCCGTGCTCGCCGACGCGGTCTCGTACGCGAACCTCAAGGGCGTGCTCGTCGTCGCCTCGGCCGGCAACGCGGGCCGCACCTCGCTGCGCAACACCAAGCAGTACCCGGCGGCGTACCCGGACGTGGTCGCGGTCGGCGCGACGGCGCGCGGCTCCGACGAGCGCGCCGACTTCTCGAGCTACAACAAGAGCGGCGACACCTGGGTCGACATGGCGGCGCCCGGCATCATCACCGCCATGGACCGGTACGGCAACTACCACACCGGCGAGACCGGAACGTCGTTCGCGGCGCCGATGGTCGCCGGTGCCGCCGGGCTCATCAAGACGATGAACCCCGGCTACACCGGCTGGTCGATGCAGCGCGCGCTGCTGACCTCCACCCGCCCGCTCGCCGGCAACACCGGCTGGGCCAAGTACGGCATGCTCGACGCCGCCAAGGCGCTGACCGTCGGCACCGACACCACCCCGCCGACCATCACCGGCGTCTCCACCCCCGGTGAGAACTGGCGGCTGCGCGGCAAGGTGCCGGTCAAGACCACCGGCGTCGGTGACGCCTGGTCCGGCGTGCGCAACGTCGACCTCTACGTCGACGGCGTCTACAAGGCGCAGGACCGCACCTCGCCGTACGAGCTGACCTACGACACCGCGGGCCGCAACGGCAAGGTGGCGCTGCAGCTCCGGGTCTACGACAAGGCCGGCAACCGGACCGTCTTCGACCGCTCGGTGGTCGCCGACAACCTGGCCCCGACGGTGACGATCACCAGCGGACCGGCCAACAACGCCCGGGTCTCCGGCACGGTCAAGCTCGCCGCGACCGCCTCCGACGCCGGCGGCCTGCGCCGCGTCGAGATGCTGATCAACGGCTCGGTGAAGCAGACGGACACCACGTCGCCCTACAACTTCAGCTTCAAGGCCTCGAGCTACGCCTCGGGCATGAAGGTGCAGATCCGGGCGGTGGACCTGGCCGGCAACACCAAGACCGCGCCCACGCGGACGTACAAGCGCTAGTAGTTCCGGTCGGAAAGCCCTCGCCGTGCGCTCTCGGCGGGGGCTTTCCGCTACCTGAAAGCACCCGAGCCAATCCAGCCGTCGCTGCCGTCCCCGCCGACTGTGGGGGCATGATTCTGCGCATCCTGACGGCCGGGCTCCTCACCGGCGGCCTCGCCCTGACCGGTAGCGGCGCGGCCTTCGCCGCCCCCGCCCCGGCCGACCTGCCGGTCTCGCTGGTCGTCGGGCTGCGCCCCTCGGCCGCCACCGGCACCGCGGTCGTCGACCGGCTGGAGGACAGCGTCGACGTCGTGGAGAGCGAGCCGCTGACCGGTGCGGTGGCGGTGGACGTACCCGCGAGCCAGGTCGCCGACGCCGCCGCCGCGCTGCGGTCGAACCCCGCGGTCGCGTACGTGGAGCAGGATCACGTCGCGGCCATCGCCGCGATCACCCCGAACGACCCGGCCTTCCGGCAGCAGTGGGGGCTCACCCGGACGAACGTCGGCGCCGCCTGGAGCACCACCCGCGGCAGCGGCGACGTGGTCATCGCCGTGGTCGACACCGGCGTCAAGCCGCTCCCGGACTTCGCCGGCCGGCTGCTGCCCGGCTACGACTTCGTCAACAAGGACAGCAACGCCACCGACGACCACGGCCACGGCACGATGGCCGCCGGGGTCTCCGCCGCCACCGGCAACAACGGCACCGGCATCGCGGGCGTCTGCTGGTCCTGCAAGATCCTGCCGGTCAAGGCGCTGAACGCCAAGGGGCTGGGCACGTACAGCGACATCGCCGAGGGCGTGCGCTGGGCCGCGGACCAGGGTGCCGACATCATCAACCTGTCGCTCGGCGGCACCGCCGACAGCCAGCTCATGCGCGACGCCATCACGTACGCCATGAGCAAGGGTGCGCTGGTCCTGGCCGCGGCGGGCAACGAGGGCAGCCCGGCGCTGCACTACCCGGCGGCGATCCCGGACGTCCTCGCGGTGGGCGGTTCGACCGCGACCGACACGCGCTACCCGTGGTCCAACTACGGCAGCTCCTGGGTGGACCTCGCGGCCCCCGGCTGCAATCCGGCCCAGGGCCTGACCGGCGCCGTCAGCCAGTTCTGCGGCACCTCGTCGGCGACCCCGTTCGCCTCCGGCGTCGCGGCGCTGCTCGCCTCCACCTCGCCCGCCCCGGACGCCGCCGCCATCCGTACGGCGCTGACCTCGTCGGCGACCAGGATCTCCGGCTCCTGGGTCGCGGGCTCCTCCGGCCGCGTCGACGCCGCCGCCGCGCTCGCCTCGCTGCCCGCCCCGGGCGACACCACCGGGCCGGCCACCTCGTTCCTGTCGCCGTCGGGTTCCGCGCTCGTGCGGGGCACGGTCACGGTCTCCGCCCGGGCCACCGACGACGTCGGCATCGCCAAGGTCGAGCTGCTCGCCAACAACGTCGTGGTGGGCGTCGACCGGGTCGCCCCGTACGCCTTCTCGTGGCGTCCGTCGATCCGCGGCGGGAACGTGACGCTGGGGCTGCGGGCGTACGACCGCGGCGGCAATCTCGCGACGGCCGCGCGGCAGGTGCGGGTCGACAACGCGGGACCGGCCGTACGCATCACGTCGGGCCCGGCCAACGGCACCCGCAAGCTCGCCAGGACCGTGCGCCTCGCCGCCCAGTCGTCCGACGCCAACGGCATCCGCTCGATGGAACTGCTGGTCAACGGCAAGGTGGTGCAGCGCTACGCGGGCGTCCGCCGGACGTTCACGATCGCGACGGCCAAATACGGCAAGACCTTGCGGGTCCAGGTACGGGCGTACGACCGCGCCGGCAACGTCGCGTACGCACCCACCCGCACGTGGCGCCGCTGACACCTCTCGCCCCGGCGCCCGGGCATCCGTCCGGGCGCCGGTAAACTCGCCGCCCATGAGCGAGCAACGCGAGCGAATCATTCAGCACAGCGCACTTGTGCCTCGCGGCGCCGGTGAGCGAAGCGAGGCGGCGGCGTGAGCACCCCTCGCCCGGTTCTTGTCGTCGATTTCGGCGCGCAGTACGCCCAGCTGATCGCCCGGCGGGTCCGCGAGGCGCGGGTCTACTCGGAGATCGTGCCGCACTCGATGCCGGTCGCCGAGATGCTCGCGAAGAACCCCGCCGCGATCATCCTGTCCGGCGGGCCGTCCAGCGTGTACGAGCCCGGCGCCCCGGTGCTCGACCCCGCGCTGTTCGCCAACGAGGTGCCGGTCTTCGGCATCTGCTACGGCTTCCAGGCGATGGCGCAGGCGCTCGGTGGCACGGTCGCGCACACCGGCGCGCGGGAGTACGGGCGTACCGTGCTCTCCCCGGCCTCCCAGGCCGGCACCCTGCTCCGCGAGCTTCCCGCCGGCCTGCCGGTCTGGATGTCGCACGGCGACTCGGTCACGGAGGCGCCCAGCGGCTTCTCGGTGACGGCCTCCTCGGCGGGCGCGCCGGTCGCCGCGTTCGAGGACCTCGCCACGCGCCGCGCGGGCGTGCAGTTCCACCCCGAGGTGGCGCACACCGAGCAGGGCCAGGAGATGCTCAAGCGCTTCCTGTACGACATCGCCGGCATCGAGCCCACCTGGACGGCGACCAACATCATCGAGGACCAGGTCGCCGCGATCCGCGACCAGGTCGGCGACAAGCAGGTCATCTGCGGCCTCTCCGGCGGCGTCGACTCGGCGGTCGCGGCGGCGCTGGTGCACAGGGCGATCGGTGACCAGCTCACCTGCGTCTTCGTCGACCACGGGCTGCTGCGGGCGGGCGAGGCCGAGCAGGTCGAGAAGGACTACGTCGCGGCCACCGGCATCCGCCTCAAGGTGGTCGACGCGTCCGACGTCTTCCTCGGCCACCTGGCCGGCGTGACCGATCCCGAGCAGAAGCGCAAGATCATCGGCCGGGAATTCATCCGTACGTTCGAAGCGGCCGCCCGCGAGCTCGACGCGGAGCGCCACATCGAGTTCCTGGTGCAGGGCACGCTCTACCCCGACGTCGTCGAGTCGGGCGGCGGCACCGGTACGGCCAACATCAAGTCGCACCACAACGTGGGCGGCCTGCCCGACGACCTCCAGTTCGCGCTGATCGAGCCGCTGCGCACCCTCTTCAAGGACGAGGTACGCGCGCTCGGCGCCGAGCTGGGCTTGCCCGAGGAGATCGTCCAGCGCCACCCGTTCCCGGGCCCCGGCCTGGCGATCCGCATCATCGGCGCGGTCGACCGCGAGCGCCTCGACGTGCTGCGGGCGGCGGACCTGATCGCCCGCGAGGAGTTGACGGCGGCCGGCCTCGACCGCGACGTCTGGCAGTTCCCGGTGGTGCTGCTGGCGGACGTCCGCAGCGTCGGCGTCCAGGGCGACGGCCGCACGTACGGCCACCCGGTCGTGCTGCGCCCGGTCTCCAGCGAGGACGCGATGACCGCGGACTGGTCGCGCCTGCCGTACGACGTCATCGCGAAGATCTCCACCCGCATCACGAACGAGGTCCGCGAGGTGAACCGCGTCGTCCTCGACGTCACGAGCAAGCCGCCGGGCACCATCGAGTGGGAGTGACCCGCCAGGGACCCCGCACCGAGGGCCGCGACCGAGATCGGCCGCGGCCCTCGTCGTTGCGGTAGCCGGTCGTGGTCCTTGCCGGCCGGGACGGTCGCCCGGCCAGGACGGTCACGCGGCCGGCGGGGTGCTCACCGGCGCCCCCGACGTCGGCGCGGCCCCTGCCGGCCCGCTCGCCGTGGCAGACACCGGTCCGCCGGCCGGGGCAGACGCCGGCTCGCTCGCCGTGGCAGACGCCGGTCCGCCGGCCGGGGCAGACACCAGCCCGCCGGCCGGGGCAGACGCCGGTCCGCTCGCCGGGGGATAGGCTTGCTCGGTCGCCGGGGCATACGCCGGCCCGGTCGCCGCCGGATAGCCGGCCCCCGCCGGGTAGCCCGGCGCCTGGCCCCAGGCCGGGTCCGCGGGGTCGTGCCACGGCGGCGCCGCCGGCCCGGGCTCCTCGGGCATCAGGAACCACATGATCGGGTACGCCAGCAGCGCGGTGCCCAGGGTCATCACGGCGACGGCGGCGAAGCCCACCCGGATCAGCACCGGGTCGACGTTGAGGTAGCGGCCGAGGCCGCTGCAGACGCCCGCCACGATGCGGTCGTCGTAGGGACGGCGGAGTTGCTTGTACGGGGCGACGGTGGGATCAGTCATGACTCAAGAGTCGGCTTTCCGGGGCTCGCCGGCCTCGGTGAAGGCCCGGAGTCCGACCCTGATTCTCCGCCAGGGGTGCGGTGATCTGGGGGTATTGCTGTGTGTTACATACTTACTGCGCTCAGTGCGGAGAACCGCCCTGAACTGCGATTACTGAACGCTATCGCCCTGTCAGGAATCCGACAGACGTTTCCTGGAGTTAACATAAACCGGGCAAGATGCCGCCCGTGACCCCCGCACTGGAACCGCTCCGCAGGATCGCGGCCTACGCCGTCGCGACCGATCCCCACGGCCGCGTTCTTCTCGTCCGGGCATCGACCCGCTCCGGCACTCCCGGGGTGTGGTCCCTGCCCGGCGGCGCCGTCGACCACGGCGAGGACCCGAACCACACCGTCGTCCGCGAGACCGCCGCGGAGACCGGCCTGTCCGTCACCGTCACCGGGCTGCGGGACGTGCTGGCCGACATGCGCTCCCTGCCGCACCGCGGCGTCACCATCCACACCGACCGGCTCGTCTACGAGGTGTCGGTGCGCGGCGGCAACCTCATCGACCGGGTCGGCCGGCCCACCGACCTGGCCCGGTGGCACACCCTCGAGGAGGCCCAGGAGCTGCGGCTACGCCCGTTCACCGCGGCCGCGCTCGGGCTGCCGGCCGCCAGCGCCGACCTGCGGCCCGAGGAGGCGCCGGACTTCCCGTCCTTCTACGCCTATCCGGGGCCGGACGGGCTGCACCGCGCGCAGCGCTTCGCGGCGTACGCGATCGCCACCGACCCCCGGGATCGGCTGCTGCTGACCCGGATCGCGCCGGGCTACCCCGGCGAGGGGTGCTGGCACCTGCCCGGCGGCGGCACCGACTACGGCGAGCAGCCCGGCACCGCCCTGATCCGCGAGCTCGTCGAGGAGACCGGCCAGGAGGGCC
This sequence comes from Pseudosporangium ferrugineum, assembly GCF_003002065.1. GTDB lineage: Bacteria > Actinomycetota > Actinomycetes > Mycobacteriales > Micromonosporaceae > Actinoplanes > Actinoplanes ferrugineus_A. The sequence goes on along the minus strand of NZ_PVZG01000037.1, from coordinate 12,644 downwards.
GCCTCGTGGAGCTGCTCGGCGTGGCCAGCCACCGCGACGCCGCCTCGCTCGGCCCCGAGGGCTACCCGATCGACTGGCACGGCGTCCGCGCCTTCTACCGGGTCGCCGTCGACGCGCCCACCGACGTGACCGTCAAGGACGTCGGCGGCTCCACCGACGAGGCGTGCTGGATGGCGCTCTCGGAGGTCGCCGAGCTGCCCGCCGACCGGCTCACCGAGGTGACCGCCGAGGCGCTCAAGGCCGCGGGGCTGATCTGACCGCCGGATAGCCTGGACCCGTGAAGGTCAGACGAATCGGCGCGTACGGAATCTGCCGCGACGCCGCCGGCAGGGTGCTGCTCGCGCACAACTCGGAGCTGTCCGCCTTTCCGGGCCTGTGGACGCTGCCGGGCGGCGGCGTCGAGCAGGGTGAGCACCCGGACGACACCGTCCTCCGGGAGTTCGCCGAGGAGACCGGCCTTCAGGTACGCATCACGGGCCTCCACTCGGTGACCGCCGACGTCTTCCGCCTTCCGCACACGGATACGTGGGAACACACCGATCGGATCATCTACGACGTCGAGATCGTGGGTGGAGACCTGCGCGACGAGGCCTCGGGTACGACGGACCGCGTCGCCTGGATCACGCCGGGTGAGATCCCGCTCATGCCGTTCACGGCGGGTGTGCTGGGGCTGCCGGTCGCGCCCTCCGACGTTCCCGGCGACCCGGAGCTGCCCGAACGGCGCACCAACCAGCGCTTCGCGGCGTACGGGATCGTCACCGACCCGGCCGGCCGCGTCCTGCTCACCAGGATCGCGCCCGGATACCCCGGAGCCGGGCGCTGGCACCTGCCCGGCGGCGGGACCGACCACGGCGAGCTACCGAAGGCCGCGCTCGCCCGCGAACTCGTCGAGGAGACCGGGCAACACGGGCGGGTGACCGGGCTGGTGGGCATCTCCCACCGGCACGACCCGGCGGCTCTCGGCCCCGAGGGCGTGCCGCTGGACTGGCACGCCGTACGCGCGGTGTTCAGGGTCGTGGTGGATCGGCCGACAGAACCTGTGGTGACCGAGGAGGCGGGCGGCTCCACCGAGGCGGCCAGGTGGTTCGACCAGGTCACAGTGGGTGAAATGGCGCTGACCGACGTGGCCGCCTCGGCGGTGCGGCGGCTGGCCCGCGAAACGGCTCATCGGGGAAGAGGGTTGTGGGACCTCGGTTAGACTCGTCACAGGGCCGAGCAGTGAGCGTGCCTTCTCGCCCCTGCGGAGGATGAAAACTCCACAGCACGATGTTGCACAGGACGGTCGATTCGTCTCTCGCCAAGAGCGCGCGGCTGTGCGATTGTGTAACCCGCCTTAGTGACGGTCCGTAGACGTACGGGCGAGAGGCAGCACCCCGCAACGGCCACAGCCGGCGGGCAGACCGACCCCAAGATGGAGGAGCACGTGCCGAGAACCCCTTGGCGCCGGCGTCGTACGACGGATAGTCCCCGTCCCGCCGGACGTCGTTGGGCAGGCCGGCTGGCCCGCGGCGGAAGTCTCGCCCGGCAGGCCCTGTTGGTGCGCGTGGGGCGCCGATCCGCGGATGCGGGCCGGGCTGCCACCGCCACCCGGGCCGAGGTGATCTACACCGGCACAGATCTCGTCCCGTACGCCGGACGTGGCCGTACGGTGGCCACCTCCGGCAGCCACGGCCCGGTCCTCGCGGCCCCGCCGATCGTGGTCGCCGAGGAGTCCGCCGAGGCGCTGCTGCCCGGCGAGCACACGGTCCGCCGCCGGATCTCGTTCGCCCTGGTCAACTCGTGCACCCTGGCCAGCCTCGGCCTCGGGCTCCTCGCGATCTTCCTCGCCATGCACGGCGACACCCGGCTGGCGGCGGCCTGCCTGGTGGCCTGCGTCGCCTTCGACGGCCTCGACGGCGCGCTGGCCCGCCGCCTCGGCGTCTCCAGCCCGTTCGGCGCGCAGATGGACTCGCTGGCCGACATGTGCTCGTTCGGCCTGGCCGCCCCGGTGGTCGTCTACGCGTCCCTGGCGCACACGGTGCCGACGGCCGCGGCCGCGGTGGCGTCGATGCTCGTCGCGGGTTGCGCGGCCATCCGGCTCGCCCGCTTCAACGTCTCGCCCAAGGACGGCAAGTTCTTCTCCGGCGTGCCCACGACCATGGTCGCGGCGGTGCTGGCGCTGATGGTGCTGATCGGGCTGCCGCTGCCCGGCATGGTCATGCTCGGCGGCGTGGCGGTCCTCGGCTTCGCGATGGTGTCCAGCTTCCCGTATGCGAAGCTCGCCCGGATCGTGAAGCTGCCGCCGTGGGTGTGGCTGCTGCCGGTGGTCGGCGCCCTGGTGGACGCCAGGCTGACGTTCGTCCTGGTCGTCGGGGCGTATCTGTGCAGCGGCCCGGTCATGTGGCTGCGCGCCAAGCGGGTCTGACCTCCACTGCGCTTACCGCAAGCCCCACCGGCCTGACCCCGGTGGGGCTTGGAGAACGCCCAGGCCGTATATCCCCCCGGTATGCCCTCTTCCTCGAACATCCGGTCATCGGATCATTCACTGAGCTCAGCGCTGAGGACCTCGCGCGGACCGGGAAGGTGTGACCGGCCTCTGGCCCGGAATCGCACCTTTCAAGACATGCGATGCCTCAGGCCGGGGCTGAGCCCAAATACTCGGCGTTCCCGCGGCCTCCCGCAGGTGATTGGTCGGCCTCCAGATGGGCTGTGTAGGCGTGCTGGTGTACGCCGTCGGCGCGGCCGGTTGCTGACGGCTGCCTTCGGCGACCTGAGTGCCGACAGAGGGAGCGGAACGCTCCGGAGGCTGAGAGGATGCTGTCCAAGGCTGCGTACCCTTGCTTGCCCAGTACCGCGCGGCCATGGCCCGATGCCGAGCTTCTCGGTCATCGTCGTGCGCCTCGCCGGCGGCGCCCCGCGGACTCGACCCGGAAACCGCTGCCCTGATCGCATCCTCATCATGCAGACCGGGGTAGGCATCACGGTTCTGCGGCGTAGAGCTCGGCCCGGGAGCATCAGGTCCCTCAACCTGTACGACAACGGAGCGAGTGATGAGCAGTCCCTCCTCCGGAGGAAGTATCGACCCTCGCCTCACCTCGGCCGTATATTTGTTATTCCCCGCGTACATGCCTGGGAGATCGTCTGGCATGTGTCCTCCTTTGCATGTCTTCCAGCTCCGCTGTGAATCAGCGCGTTGCCAGTCGAACGAGGTGGGGTGGCAAGCGGTTCAACCTCTCGTTGGGCGGGTTCGAGACATGGGTCACCTTCCGCGAACGCACTTCCGCAGGCCTGGCTGACGTCGCCGGCAGGGCTGTCCTGGCCGAGACGGCACGCACGCATGATCAGTCGCTTGCCCGCTTGCCCGCTTGCCCGCTTGCCCGCTTGCCCGCTTGCCCGCTTGCCCGCTTGCCCGCTTGCCCGCTTGCCCGGGGACAGCGACAGGATCTTCTTCAGGCCGTCGCTCAGCGCCAGCGGGCGATGACCGAGCTCGCGCCGATGACCCGGTCGCCCACGGTTACCGTGGCGTCCGCCCGGTCCGCCGGCAGGTAGACGTCGGTGCGGGAACCGAAGCGGATCAGGCCCATCCGCTCTCCGCGGGCGACGAGCGTGCCGACCGGGGTGCGCTGGACGATGCGGCGGGCGATCAGGCCGGTCCGCTGGACCACACCCACGGTGCCGTGGTCGGTGTCCAGCACCGTGTACGCCGCCACGTTGTGCTCCGCGGCCGCCGTCATGGCGTTGGCGTACCCGCCGTCGATCACGAAGTAGTCGGTGACCCGGCCGGCCACCGGCACCCGGTTGACGTGCACGTCGAGGACTGACAGGAACACGGCGACGCGCAGGAACTCGCCCTCGCCCAGCCGCTCGTCGGTGAGCCGCTCGACCGACAGCACCTTGCCGTCGCTGGCCGCCACCACCGCGCGCGGGTCGGTCGGGGTGTCCCGCTCCGGGTCCCGGAAGAAGGCCGCCACCGGGGCCGCCGCCAGCGCCGGCAGCAGCCACAGCTTCGAGGCGGGCCGGGCGGACCTGGCCAGGGCGGCGAGCCCGAGCGCGATGCCCGCGGCGGCAACCCCGTTGGAGTCGATGTGCATGCTCCGGGTCACCGGCACGCTGGAGGGACGGTACGCCGGGGCCAGCGTCGCCGCCTTCGCGGTGTCGGCCCGGCTGAACCGCAGCTTGTGGATGCGCAGCGGGGGCTGGTTGCGGACCACCAGGTCCGAGCCCACCCCGAAGAGGGCGCTCTGCCGGAACAGCTCGGCGGCGGCTCCGCCCGTACGCCCGGGGGTGGCCGGCGTGGCCACCGACACGACCGCGCCGTCCGTCAGGTATTTGCTCAGGCCGTCGAGGACGGCGCGGGCCTCCTCGGCGGTGCCGGTCAGCGGCTCGCCCAGAACGACCACGTCGGCGGGCTCGGCCTCGGCGAGGGAGTCGACGATCCGCACCCGGTCGGCGATCCAGCTGCCCAACCCGGTGATGTGGTCCCGGAGCAGCTCGGCCGTGCTGCGCTCGCCGGCCACCAGGATCAGCGTGTCGCCGGGCAGCAGCGCCTCGACGGCGGCGGCCACCACGGCCGACGAATGGTCGGCGCCGATCACCAGGGCGGTCGTCGCCTCGTTGTGGCGGGCGAACTCGGCGGTGAGGCTGCGCGCGGCTCGGGGGCCGACGCCGGTCACGGGGGCGGTGGACACGGTGGGAAACGGCGTCATGGACAAGAGCATATTGCGCCGTCCGCGGCCCTCACCCGGTGGTGTGGCCCGCGGACGGCGGGTGCGCTCAGTCCTGACGCCGGTCCGGCCCGGTGGTCCCCTCCGCCGCCGTGCCCAGCTCGGAGGTCGGCGGTTCGTCGGTGGTGGTCTTCAGCTCGGACGTCGGCGCTTCGTCGGTGGTGGTCCTCAGGTCGGACGTCGGCGGTTCGTCGCCGGTCGGCGTCCTGAGTTCGGACGTCGGCGGCTCGGGGGCCGGAGCGGCCTGGGCCGGCGGGGCCTGGGCCGGCGGCGCCTCGGGCGGCGGGGCCTGGGCCGCTGACGCTTGGGTCGGCGGGGTCTGGGCCGGCGGGGCGGACGGGACCGGGGCCGGGACGGGTGCGGTCTGCGGGACGGGCGGGAGGTCGATGCGGTCGGCCGGGTTGTGCAGCAGCTCGCGGACGATGTCCGCGTGCAGGTCCGCCGGCAGCCCGCCCGGCGTCTCCACCTGGGCCTCCGCGGCCACCGGCGCGGCCACCTCGGTGCGGCGGCCGGACCGGATCGCGCCCAGCAGGCCGATCGCGCCGAAGAGGATGAGGACGCTCGCGACCAGCCAGCCCAGGGCGGGCAGCCGTACGGTCACCACCTGCGAGACCGCCCACCAGGCCGCGACCAGCAGAAAGATCAGTCCGAAGCTCAGCGAGATGCCGTCGGTACGGTGCGGCTTCACCGGGTCACCTCCACGTTGCCGGTCTTCAGCTGGATGGTCAGTCGCAGTTTGCCGCCGCCCTCGCCGTCCGGGCCGAGATCGGTCGCGCCCTGCACGTTCAGGTTCCCGGTGACGTCGCGGCCGTAGAGCAGCACGCGGCCGTCGTTCATGGTGACGCTCGTCGTGGTGTCGACCTTGTCCGGCAGCAGCACCCGCACCTGACCGAACTTCATCGCGATCGTCACCGCCTGGTCGTGGCCGGTGAAGTCCAGGGCGCGCAGGTCGAGGGTGGCGTTGCCGACCGAGAAGTCGTAGCGGTCGGCGACCGAGGCGACGCTCTGCGGCCGGTAGGCGTTGTTCGCGAACTCCGGGCCGTACTGCTCCGCGCCGGTGGAGATCGACAGTCCGAGCGTGGCGAGGATGGCCAGGAAGATCAGCCCGCGGGCCCGGCCGAACCAGGCGCCGACGATCAGCCCCAGGGCAATCGTGGCGAGGGCGGCGGCGAAGTAGCCCGACACCGGCACATCGGCGCCGGCCAGGTCGGTCAGGGCGACGAGGCCCATCGCCACCACGAGCCCGAAGAACGTGATGCGGCCCAGCTTGGAGCGCTCGCGCGGCTTCTTCTTGGGCCGGGGCGGCGCGGGCGGCCGGCCGGGGCCCTGCCACGACGCACCGTGATGGCGTCCCGAACCCTGAGCCCAGGGGCCGTGCGGGGCGAACGGTGCCCGGTAGCCCCCGGGCGGCGGGGTGAACCCCGGCGGGAACTTCGGCGTGAACCCCACCTTCGGCGGCCACGGCGGGGAGGGCGGTGCCGGCGGCGCCCAGGGTGCCGACGAGCCGCGCGGGGCCGACGGCGGTACGGACCAGGCCGGCGCCGACGACGTGCCCCAGGCCGGCGGCGCGGAGGGGGCGGCCGGCCCAGCGGCGGTGTGCGGCCCGGCAGCGGTGTGCGGCCCGGCAGCGGTGTGCGGGCTGGTGGCGGCGTGCGGGCTGGCGGTGTGCGGGCCGTAGGCGGGGGGCTGCGCGGGGGAAGCGGCCGGCGCCGAGGTGGCGAACGGCGGGCGCGGCGGCAGGTGCTCGGTCAGCGGTTCGCCGGCCGGCGCGGCCGTGGGCGCCGGAGCGCCGGCGGCCGCGAAGGCACCGCCGTGCGAGGCGGGCGCGCCCGGCGCCGTCGGCGGCGTGGCCTGGGGAAAGGTGGCGGTCGACGCCGCCCACGGGTCGGCGGTGGCGGCCCACGGATCGGTGGCCGGGGCCCACCGGTCGGCGGCGGGCTCACCGGTCGGGGGGCCGGCCCGGTGCGTCTTCTTCAGCGCGATGGCGCCGCAGACCAGCACGGCGGCTGCCAGCAGGGTGGCCCGGAAGCCGTCCTGCACGATGAAGGCGAAGGTCAGGGCGGTGGCGGCACCGAGGACGACCACCGACAGCGGGGCCATCGACGAACGGCCCCGGCCGAGCAGCGACTCCACCGGCGAGGCGGTGTCGCCCTCGGCGGGGATCAGCAGCCAGCCGACGAGGTAGACGAGGACGCCGACGCCGCCGAAGAAGCCGAGGACGGCCAGGAGGACGCGCCAGAGGACCGGATCGGTGTTGGTGGCCCGGGCGATCGCGCCGCAGACGCCGGCGATGTAGCGGCCACGCCGCGGCCGGACGAGGTTCTCGCGGGAGAAGGTCGGGCCGTCCGGTGCGCCGAACCAGGGCGGCGGGGCGCCGGGCGGCGGAGTGCTGCCGGGCGGCGGCCCACCGGGAGGCGGGGTCGCGCCCGGGGGCGGGCCGCCGGGCGGCGGGGTGCTGCCGGGCGGGGTGGCCGATGACGGCGAGGCGTCCGGGGCCGGCGGGGGCGGCGGGTCCGCGGCGGGCGGGGCTCCGGCCACGGGCGGCTCATACGCCGACGGGACCTCCCCCGCAGGCGGAGCAGCGGCCGGGATGTCACCGGCCGGGGTGTCCGCGGCGCCGGCCGGGGTGTCCGCGGCGCCGGCCGGGGTGTCCGCGGCGCCGGCCGGGATGTCAGCGGCGGCCGGGGCGTCGGCGGCGGAAGAGGCCGGAGCAGCGGGCGGAGCAGGTGCAGCGGGCGGAGCGGGTGGAGCGGAAGGTGCCGGAGCGTCCTGCGACGACCCGGCAGCTTCGCGGGACTGGGCAGCTTCGTCGGTCATGACTTCGATACTGGCGGTACCGGCACCCGGCCCGCCTCAGGCGGCGACCCTGAGGCCACCCTGAGATCCTGCGGCCCCCTTCATAGGGGACTTTCCCCGTAGCCCGCGCCCCTCGGACGTGTGACGATCGAAGCGGCCCATTCGCGGGCCCCGGAACGAGGAGCAGAACGATCACCGCCACCGCCACCGCCGCACTGCCGCCGCGCCGCCTGTACCGGCCGCGTGACCATCGTGTCATCGCCGGTGTCGCGTCGGGCATCGCGCGTCATCTCGGCATCTCCGTGACGGTCGTCCGCGTCGCCCTGGTGGTCCTGCTGGGCTTCAACGGCCTGGGTCTTCTTCTGTACGCGGTGTTCTGGGCCGTCCTGCCTCAGCAGATCCCGACCGCCCAGGCGAAGCCGCACCGCGACCTGGCCCTGCTGCTGCCGTTCGGCGCGATCGGGCTGGGCGTGGTGCTGCTGCAGGGGCTGGTGTTCCGCGACGGCGGCGGTGCCGGACCGGCCGGCTGGCTCGTCGCGATCATCGCGGTCGGCGCCGGCGTCATCTGGCACCAGTCCGACCCGGTACGCCGCGGGCAGTGGGCGGACGGATCGCAGGCCCCGTGGCTGGCCGCGGTGGTGGCGGAGAGTGACCGCCGCTCGTTCGTGTTCCGGTTCATCGGCGGCGGGGTGCTGGTCGCCGTCGGCGTGATCGGCGTGATGGCCGTCTTCCTGCCGAAGGGCAACCTCGCCACCGTCTTCAACGGCGTGATCTTCGCGTTCGTCGGCCTGCTCGGCGTCGGCGTGGTGGTCGCCCCGCTGCTGTGGCGTACGTTCAGCCAGCTGCGCAACGAGCGCGAGGGCCGCATCCGCGAGCAGGAGCGCGCCGAGGTCGCGGCCATGATCCACGATCAGGTGCTGCACACCCTCGCCCTGATCCAGCGCAACTCCACCGACATCAAAGAGGTGCAGCGGCTCGCCCGGGGCCAGGAGCGCTCGCTGCGCAACTGGCTCTACAAGCCGACCGCGTCGCCGACCGAGCGGTTCGGTGCGGCGCTCGAGCAGGCCGCCGCCGAGGTCGAGGACACGTACGCGATCTCGGTCGAAACGGTGGTGGTCGGCGACACGCAGTGTGACGAGAGGGTGGCCGCCCTGGTGGCCGCCGCCCGCGAGGCGCTGGTCAACGCGGCCCGGCACTCGGGCATGCAGACCGTCTCGCTCTACGCCGAGGTCGAGGACGAGGAGCTCAGCGTCTTCGTGCGCGACCGCGGCGCGGGCTTCGACCCGAACGAGGTGGAAGATACCCGGCATGGCGTACGCGGCTCCATCATCGGGCGCATGCAGCGGCACGGCGGCAAGGCCGTGATCCGCAGCGCGCCGGGGGACGGCACCGAGGTACGCCTGACGCTGCCCGCCTCGCGGGAGAGCGTCACCGCCGGAAAGGAGAACGCACGATGACCGAGCCCACTACCGACGAGGGCCGCCGCCTCACCGTCTTCCTCGTGGACGACCACGCGATGTTCCGGGCCGGCGTCCGCGCCGAGCTGGGCGCGCACGTCGACGTGGTGGGGGAGGCGAGTTCCGTCTCCGAGGCCGTCACCCGGATCGCGGCCACCCTGCCCGACGTGGTCCTGCTCGACGTGCACATGCCCGACGGCGGGGGCCGCGCCGTGCTCGACGCGATGCGGCGTACGCATCCGCAGGTCAAGTTCCTGGCCCTGTCGGTCTCCGACGCCGCCGAGGATGTCATCGGGCTGATCCGGGCCGGCGCCCGCGGCTACGTCACGAAGACCATCTCGCCGGACGAGCTGGCCGCGGCGGTCAAGCGGGTGGCGGACGGCGACGCGGTGTTCAGCCCCCGGCTGGCCGGCTTCGTCCTGGACGCCTTCGCGGCCCGCCCGGACGTGCCGGTGGCCGACCCCGAGCTCGACCAGCTCACCAACCGCGAGCGCGAGGTGCTGCGACTGCTGGCCCGCGGGTACGCGTACAAGGAGATCGCCAAGGAGCTGTACATCTCCATCAAGACGGTGGAGACGCACGTTTCCAACGTGTTGCGGAAGCTGCAGATGAGCAACCGCTACGAGCTCTCCCGGTGGGCGGCGGACCGGCGCCTGGTCTGACCTCGACGGTTCCGCGGCCGCTCCGGCCGGGTGGCATGATGGGCCCCTTCCGCGTCGAAGGAGTAGTTGCCCATGCTCTGCAGGAGATCGTGGACGGCCGCGTCGGTGGCGGTGGCCGTCATCCTGGCGACCGCCGGGTGCACCGGGGGATCGGACGACGATCCGCCCTCCGGTGGGCCGGTGATCGGCATCGGCGCACCCCGGAGCCTCCTGCCGTCCGACACGGTCGACGTGAGCGGCAGCCAGATCCTCGACGCGCTGTTCTATCCGCTGGTGACCTTCAGCGAAAAGGGCGAGCCGCTGCCGGCCGCCGCGGAATCGGTCACCGCGGACAAGTCGGCCAGGACGTGGACGATCAAGCTGAAGAGCGGCTTCACCTTCCACAACGGTGAGGCCGTGACGGCCGACAACTACATCAATGCCTGGAATTACGGTGCGTACGGCCCGAACGCGCAGAGCGGTGCCTCGTCGTTCGAGCGGATCGAGGGGTACGCCGACCTCCAGTCCCGTGACCCGGACGGCGCCGACGGCCCGGAGCAGGCGCCGCCGCCCAAGGCCACGGCCCTGACCGGGCTGAAGAAGGTCGACGACACCACCTTCACCGTGACGCTCTCGAGCCCGTTCGCCGGCTGGGCGTCGCTGCTGAACGGGCCGGCCTTCTACCCGCTGCCCAAGTCGGCGTTCCGCGCACCGAACGAGCTCGCCGACGGTTACGACCGCGCCCTCGTCGGTAACGGTCCGTTCAAGCTGACCGAGCCCGTCGGCGACGGCACCGAGCTCCGGATGACCCGGGTGAGCGGGTTCGCCGGCACGCAGCCCAAGGTCGAAAGCCTGACCTGGAAGATCTACTCGGATCTGGGCGAGGCGTACGACGACCTGAAGGCCGGCGACCTGGACGTCCTGCCCGAGGTCCCGTCGGACCGGCTCGCCAAGGCGCCCGCGGAGCTCGGCGACCGGCTCCAGAAGTCACCGAATTCGACGTTCACCTTCGTCGGCGTACCCGTGCAACGGCCCGAGTTCGCCAAGCCGGAGGTCCGCCGGGCGCTGTCCATGGCGATCGACCGGGACCAGCTCGCCGAGCAGCTGTTCCACGGTGCCGAGACGCCGGCGACGGCGTTCGTCTCGCCCGTGGTCCCGGGATACCGGCAGGGCACCTGCGACTACTGCACGCACGACCCGGACAAGGCCAAGTCCCTGTACGCGTCCGCCGGTGGGCCGCCGAGCCTCACGATCGCCTACAACGAGGCGCCCGGGCACCGGGCCGTCATCGAGGAGGTCTGCCGGCAGATCGGCGCCGCGCTCGGCGTGGAGTGCACCCCGGCCGGCCGCAAGACGGTCTCGGAGATGCTGGTAAATGCGGAGGAACGGCGGGCCGGCGACCTGACCCGGATGAGCTGGACGATGAACTACCCGCTGATGGAGAGTTACCTGGCGCCCGTGTACGGCACCGGGGGCTCCGTCAATGTCCATGGTTACAGCAATTCCGCCTACGACAGCCTGGTGACGGCCGGGTCGGCCGCGACGACCAGGGCCGCGGCGGTGACGAAATGGCGGGACGCCGAGGACATTCTCGCCCAGGATATGCCGATCCTCCCGTTGTTCTTCGGGCAGAATGTGTACGGGCACTCCAAAAGGGTGACCAATGTAGCGATCGACTCCGCGCAGCGGGTCGACCTGTTCAGGATTCAGTTGGTATGAGGACAGAGCGGTGGTAACCGGGCGCGAAGGCGGGGGTGCATCCGGAAATTTCCCAGGTGAGGGGCGAATCACCAGGACGGATGGCCGTCCGGGGTGGTACAGGAATGCCCCTCGACGCCGTTCTGGAACCTTCGCCGGGTATCGGCTTGATAACACGCCTTTCCGAGATGGGCGGCGGGTGTCAGAGTTGCTTCGACCTGGCGCCCGTGTCTTCGCGGAGTTCGCTGCAGCACATCGCCGCCGAAAGGCGGTGTGCCGGAGCGGCGCGCATGGCCGAATGCCCGTTCGGCTCTCGTGGTCAATCGGGCGAACCACTTGAAGTCGTACGACCTGGGAACACACCTGCGGCAGGTAGCCGCTACTCGGACGGCACCCCCGGCCGATGGCAGCCGTGGAATGCTTCGAATGAGCCCACAAGGTAAGAACTAGAGGAGGCCTTGACCAATGAGTGTCTCGAAGCGGGCTGGCGTGGTCGCTCTGACCACCGCCGTCGCGCTCGTGGCTGCTGGCTGCAGCGGTAGCGATGACAGCAATACCGGCAAGGGCAGCGGCGATACAGCAAACGGTGCGATCACCATCGACGGCACGCAGCCGGAGGTCGGTCTCGTTCCCGCCAACACCACCGAGACCGGTGGCGGCCAGATCATCGACTTCATGTGGACGGGTCTGGTCCAGTACCCGAACGACGGTGGCGCTCCCAAGAACGCCGTCGCTCAGGACATCACGACCAAGGACTCCAAGGTCTACACGATCAAGCTGAAGCCCGACACCAAGTTCCACGACGGCACCGTCGTCAAGGCGAAGAACTTCGTGGATGCCTGGAACTGGGCCGCGTACTCGCCGAACGGCGCGCAGAACGGCAGCTTCTTCAGCGACATCGCCGGCTTCGCCGACGTGCACACCGAGGACCCGGACGCCGACGGCCCGAAGAAGGCGCCGGAGCCCAAGTCCAAGACGATGTCCGGTCTGAAGGTCATCGACGACACGACGTTCGAGGTCACCCTCAACGCGCCGTTCTCGATCTTCCCGACCAAGCTCGGCTACAGCGCGTACATGCCGCTGCCCGACGTGTTCTTCACGCAGACGCCGGAGGAGTTCGGCAAGAAGCCGATCGGCAACGGCCCGGTCAAGTTCGTCTCGTGGCAGGACAACGTCGAGCTCAAGCTGACCCGCTTCGACGACTACACCCTTGACGACAAGGTCAAGATCAAGGACGTCACGGTCAAGATGTACCAGTGCGCCACGAGGCGCTCTGACACATCCCCGTTTCAGGCGGGACAGACTCGAAGGGAGGTCTGCTGGGTCTGATGGCTTACCTGGATCCGAAA
>NZ_PVZG01000036.1 GCF_003002065.1 Pseudosporangium ferrugineum | reverse complement strand
GCAATCACAAGTTTCCCCTGCCAGAGAGGCACTTCCGTCTATTTACACGCCGGTCGGGCCCACCAGTTGATGATCACCGTGAATCACCCGGGCTAGGACTCTCGTCCTGCTTCAAAGCGTAGACGGGCCGTTGAGGAACGATGTCCGCCCTGGTCTCAGCAAGCTAGGTTGATCAACCGCCCTCCGCTCAGCACGCCTCGAGCGGGTTGGCGACGGAAGGCCTTGTCGACTTTGCGTTGCATCCCAAAGTCCGCAACACTGCTCCTGGCACGATGCAGGGCTCGTCGACTCTCTTCTACTGAGGTTTACAGATGGATCGTCCGCCGATGTTGGAACTCTTCGCTGGCGAGCTGCGCCGGCTCCGGATGGCGGCCGGGCTGTCTCAGGAAGCTCTTGGGGAGCGCATCAGCTACTCGGCCTCTTTGGTCGCCGCCGTGGAGCAGTGCCGGCGTCTGCCGCAGAACGAGTTCGCCGAGGAGTGTGACTCCGCGCTCGGTGCCGGTGGTCTGCTGCTGCGTATCCGCGAGTCGATCATGCGCGAGTCGCTGACACCGTGGTTTCGGGAGTGGGTAGCGATCGAGCAGAAGGCGACCGCCTTGCGGTCGTTCGAGCCGCTGGTTGTTCCAGGTCTGTTGCAGACCGAGGACTACGTCCGTGCGTTGCTGGAAGGTGCCAGTCAACTGTCGGGCGACGCTCGTGAGCAGTTGGTCACTTCTCGGCTTGCTCGGCAGCCGATCTTGGAAGGGACATCACCGCCGCTCATGGTCGCCGTGATGGACGAGGTGGTGTTGGAGCGTCCGGTCGGCAGCCCGAAGGTGATGCGAGCACAGCTCCTGCACCTGGTGGATGTCGCCAGCCGGCCGCGGGTCCACCTGCATGTCGTGCCGAAGGCGGCTGGCGCTTATCCCGGTCTCAACGGTGCGTTCGTGATCGCCACGTCGCCGGAGGGCGACGATTTGGGATACCTCGACAATCAGCTCAAAGGCACTGTGGTCGAGCGGTCGGCGGACGTACTATCGCTGCGGCAAACGTGGGAGTCCGTGAGAGCTGAGGCTCTGACACAAGGGCAGAGCACCAAGTTGATCTCGGAGGCGGCAGCGGCGTGGACCTGAGCGGTGCTATCTGGCACAAGAGTTCTCGCAGCAGCGGCAACGGCGGGAACTGTGTCGAGGTGGCCGACAATCTCCCCGACATCGTTGCCGTCCGCGACAGCAAGAATCCCAACGGTCCCGTCCTCACCTTCGACCGCGCAACGTGGCGCGCCTTCATCGAGGACATCAAGCACGGCGGATCACCCGCGGTTTGATCCTGGACTGCCAGGTCGACACCGGGCTGGGCGATCTCTCACAACGTGTTCGAAAGGCGCGTCATGGGCGCGAGTGCCGTGCGGAGCTGTGTGCTTAACGGGAGGCGCTGTGCTGTACTCCGGCGTGTCCACCGTGAAGGTCGATCACGGTCTGCCGATGCTGGTCAGTCCACGTAAAACCGAACGGATCCACGCTGACCCGGGCTGAGCCATCCCAGCGCAGCCCCTTGCATCCCCGCACCAGGTCATCACCATGGAATGCGGCATCGAGAAGTCCGCTCCGAGTGATCAACTCCCCAGCAGCAGTGGCCACCTCTACACAGACGTGGCCGAACCCGTCGTCGGAGATGCTGGCCACGGCGCGAGCCCGATGTCTTCGATCCGGCGCCCACTTCCACGGGCCTTCCGACCGGAAGCGAAATCCCCTCGCCTCGACACGGTGTAGCGCGTCTGTGAGCACGGTGGGATCCCAGCCAAGCGCCGGAGCGAGCATCAAGACCCCGTGGTGCACGATGCCCAAGCTCACCCGGCGCTTTTCGTCGATGGGCAGCGTCGCGAAACCGACCGGTACCCCGACCCATCCGTGCTCCTGGCCGGCACCGGTGTACCAGGCTCGGACCTCCACCATGTCTCCGAGCGGGGCATCCAGCGCAGGCTGCGGTCGATGCCACGTGGTGGCGTCCAGTCGCATGACAGACGCCCTTGCGACCAGTGCCAGGCTCGGTAGCTCCTGGCTGTACGCCTCGCAGATGCCGCGACTGATCCGGACGAAGGAGTCTACGTCGGGATCATCCCACCAGGGCCGCTCTGCAAAGCCGGTGTCCGGCCACACATGTACCTGGCGGAACTTCGGCATGCAGGCACTTTAAGGGGCGACCCGCCCGGCCAGAACCACCCTCGTCGGCGGGTCCTACAGCGGCTCGTCTTCTCAAATACGCGCTCAGCGACTACGGAACCGCTGGGCGCGAGTGAGGTTTCCAGCACGGCCGGCGGTCGTTGTCGGATAGGCGGCCGTAGGCGCCGTCCGCCAGTCGCTCTGTTCCAGTTGCTCCGCGTAACGCCGCCGGACACTTTGGAGGCGGGCGTCCACGCAGGGCCAAGTCAGGCCGCAGGTGCAGCGTCTACGCCATATGCACCAGCGTGGTCCGCGTGGTTGGTGGATGGTGTGCCGCTGGTTCACTGGTCGACCTCCGGATCGCACGAGACGATGCGACGGCACGGTGCAGTGGCTGCCCAGCGCGATTAGCAGGCCGCCTCGAACACGGCAAGGCGGCCCGCACGACGCGACCTGTCCTTGGCTCACGTTCCGCCACTCGTTCCAGCCGGCCGTCTGCGCACAGTCTCGTGCGCGACGGAGCGCATCCGTAAGCCTCGGAGCGAACACTCCGCTCTTGTAGGGCTCCGGCGGGCGCCGAGTACAGGTGTGTGCAGAAGCAGTTGCCAGGGCGACTATCCGAACCGTGCAACGGCTCGGTGAGCCCGCCGCCGTGGCCCGGGCTGGACCACCGGCCACAGCCTCCGCGCGACCGGGGGGCCGCTCGCCTGGGCAGGGCCGCTCAGCTGTTCGCCCACCGAGGGTCGGCGATCCGAGGCGCTCCCGCTCCCGTACGGCGCAGTGCCTCGTAAGCTCGCGTGACCTCCGCCGGGACCTCCACGTGGGCGATGTAGCCGCGCCCGGCCGGCCCGTAGCCGTCCCGATCGTCGGTGAGGCGGGGGATCTCGCCCATCAGCAGGGAGATGTACCGGTCGGGCGGCCACATGCCGGCGGGTGGCGTACGGAAACCGAGGTTGCCGTTGATCAGGTCGATGGGGGTCTGGTGGGCGGCGAAGTTCACGATTCTTGCGGCGGGGGCGTGGAGGCGGAAGCCGGCGTCCATGCGCTGCTGCATCGAGGCGTCCTGGATGATCAGGATGCGCCGGTGCGGGATGGTCGCGGCGGTGAGCAGGGCCAGGGCGTTGCGGACGTTGCTGCCGCAGTTGGTCGACTCGTGTTCCAGGAGGTCGGCGTGGACGCCGTGGCGTTCGCGGAGGTAGCGGTCGAAGAGTGCCGCCTCGGTGTGGCCGGGGGCGTCGTCCCAGCCCATGCGGTCGCGCATTGCGGCGCGCAGGACGTCGGTGGAGTGGCCCTGGCCGCCGACGATCATGAAGTGGGCGGCGAGGCCGTCCGCGACCGTCCGGGCGAACAGGTCGCCGCCGGCGAGGATGCTGCCGCCGAAGAGGATGGCGACGTCCGGCGGGCCGCCGGCCGCCTCGGTGACCGCGGCGCGGCTCAGCTCGGCGAGGTCGCGGCGGGCGCAGAAGTCGACGAGCGTGTTGAGGTTCGCGACGACCTCGGCTCCCAGCACGGCTTCGAGGGTATCTCTGGACCGTTCGCATGCGAGTTGGATCACTGATCGGAGCACCGGCGGGCCGGCCGTACAGGCGAAATTGCCTGCTCAGAGCAACCGGGGCGAGCGGGCCGCCGGGTCGCTTGGTTGCTTGACACATCAAACTTATCGTTGACAACTAAATCGTTTCACGGAAGGCTGACATCGAAGCGGATCATTTCGACGCTCGAAGGGGACAATGATGCGTACGAACACGAAGCGGGTTGCCGCCGGCCTTGCCGCGGCCCTGACCACCACGCTGGCCGTGACGCTGCCGGGCTCGCCCGCGCAGGCCGGCGAGCCGTTCAAGAACCCCGACGTGGGCCTGGTCTTCTACTCGTCCAACCCGCTCGAGGTGGTCGGCCGCCAGGCGGCCCCGGACGACCTGTGCCGCCCGATCCCGGCCAAGGCCACGTGGACGATCGACTGGAACAACGCGTTCCCGAACGGCGTCGTCGGCTACACCAACGCGGACTGCAGCGGCGAGCCGCGGTTCTACATCGACACCTTCCACAGCTGGCCGGAGAACTACCTGCTGTCCTACAAGTCGCTCTGACCGCGCGTCCCGGTGGCCGTCCCCACGGACAGCCACCGGGACAGCCCGGCAATGAAGCCACGAACGCCGCGGGAGTGGACCGGGCCGCCTACGTTGGGCCGGTGCTCGTACTCCGGAGGGTCCTGTCCTCGATCCTGACGGTGATCGCGTGCGTCGGGGCGTTCCGGCTGGTCGCGCCCGCCACCGCGACAGATCAAGATCAAGAGCCTCCCGGCGTACGCCGGCAGCTAGCGTTCCTGAAGCAAGAGCTGGATTCCGGCGCGGACGTGGACGCCCAGTCGCTGTTCCCGGAGGGCTATTTCTTCCTCAACGTCCTCTACGGCCTGACCTGGGTCGACCTCGGCAACCGCGGGGTCGAACCGGAACGGGCCGCCGACGAGGCCGCCTGGGCGCTGTCCCGGATGGAGTCGCCGCAGGGGCGGGCGCCGTTCGACCCGTCGGCGGTGCCCCCGTACGGCGTCTTCTACGCCGGCTGGACCAACCGGCTGCGGGCCGGGCTGCTGACCCTGCGGGACGTTCCGGAGCAGCGTACGAAACTGCTCGCCGGCTCGAAGGCGCTGGCCGCCGCGTTCGATGCCTCCCCCACGCCGTTCCTCACCGCCTACCCGGGGCAGGCGTGGCCGTGCGACTCGACCGTCGCGATCGCCTCCCTGCGGCTGGCCGACACGGTGACCGGCGGCTCCACCTTCGCCCCGGCCGTGACCCGCTGGGTGCAGCGCTCGCAGAACCTGCTCGACCCGGCGACCGGCCTGCTCCCGCACTACGTGGACCCCGCCACCGGCGCCCAGGTGGACGGCGCCCGCGGCACCTCCCAGGCGATCATCCAGCGCTTCCTGCCGGAGATCGACCCGGCGTTCGCCCGCGGCCAGTACCTCACCTTCCGTGACAAGTTCCTGGACCGGCCGTTCTTCCTCGGCCCCGCCGTCCGGGAGTACCCGCACGGCGTCGACGGCCCCGGCGACGTCGACTCCGGCCCACTGATCCACGGCATCAGCCTCTCCACCACGGTCGTAGCCCTCGGCGCCGCCCAGACCCACGGCGACGCCTCCCTCGCCGGAGCCCTCGCCAACTTCGGCGAGCTCGCCGGCCTGCCGGTCACCGGCCCCGACACCAAGCGGTACGCCTTCGGCCTGCTCCCGATCGGCGACGCCTTCCTCGCCTGGTCGAAATCCGCCGTCCCGGCCGGGACGGAGAGCCCGGAGCCGGCCCTCACCGGCTGGTGGCGCACACCGCTGCTGCTTCTGCTCCTGCTGCTCGGTCTCGGCCCCTGGCTCCCGGCGATCCGCCGCTCAGCGCGAACCCGCCGCCGCGCGACCCGAGTCCCGGACGACAAGGTCCGCGCCGGCAGTTGACGGCGAGACCCGCGACGGTCCTGGACCGGACGGAGCGGAGATCACCTCAAGGCACCGGTGCGACGCCTGAGTCACCTCGCAGCGCATCACATCATCACCGGACGCCGCGGTCGACCGGCACTACGAGCCCGCCTTGGCACCTGTGGTCGAAAGCGGCGGTGTTGCCGGCGGAGGCATCACGGCCGGCGCAAGCCTTTCGCGCTCCTTCAAGACCACTTCCGAGCGGCGTTGCCTCGTCCACGTTCTTCGATTGCATGTACAGCGATGCATTGATTGCCGTTAGTAGCATTGAGCTGTTGGCGGCGGAGAGGAGCAGCCGCGCCAGTGATGTTCGCACCGATGGTGCGACAAAGGATTGGCCCTTCCACACCCACAGACGACAACCACTCGGACGCCCCATGATCCGCAACGAAGGATGAGGCGCCAGGGCCCGAGCATCCGCGACCTTGTCCGAACTACGCCAATCCTGCCGATCGAACTTCTGCACGATGCGGCAGGCAAGTTTGAGAAGCCGCCACGTTAGCGATCCGCTCCGCTTGATACAGGCACTCCACGAGGGACCAGGACGCGGATAAATTCGAGCCTCTGCAAGGCACTCCTACGACATGAAAACGGGCGCCAGTTGCGCCGGAAAGCTCGTTCCCATTCGGCGCCTTTTGGCGGTCTCAAGAGACAGGAGTGCCCAGTGCAGAAGAAGAGGGGTAGGCCCCGAAAAGACGATGTTTTCGGCGGCGGAGCCATCGTCAGATGGCGTCTGACATATGCCGCGAAATTTGCATTTGCAACATCACTCCTGCTGTTCGTGCTCAGCGCGATAGTCTATTCCCCCTTCATAATGAAAGGGCTCGCCGGAGAGCGAATTGACTGGGAAAGTCTATCTGATGTCGGGCAAGCCTACGGCGGCATGTCGGCGGTGCTAGCGGGGTTGGCGCTGTGCGGGGTGGGGTCTTCGCTGACGCTGCAGCAGCGTCAAACGCGCCAGGACCGAGCCAGCGGTGAACGTCAGAGGCATCTTGAATTGATCAAATTGGCGATCGATCACCCAGAATTCCTCGAAGTGGTGGACATTGACCTTTTCAAGGACCCCAGGAGTGCCGCACTAATGTACGCCAATCTGTCGGTCGGACATTGGCTCGCAGCATGGGAGCTCGGCGAGATCGATGACCAGGAACTTCGGTCAAACCTGAGGACCTTCTTCAGAAGTCCTCTTTCGCGAGCTTGGTGGAATGGAGTTGGAGCGCATTGGGTCAGTGGCGCCAACCGCAAGCGGCGGCGATTCCTCTCGATCGTGTTCGAAGAGTTCACCGAAGCGAGAAAGCGAGCTGAATCGTCGCCCCTAGCCATGCTGCGCGAAGGCGAAGCCCCCGACCTTCGCCGGGGGCTTCGTTGCCGGCATGAGAGCAGAAAACCAGTACTGCTTGCCGCAGCCGCCGGCTTCGGCCTGGGAGTCGTTGTCAGCGGCCTGCAGCTGAAGGGCCGGAAAAAGATTCCGCGATCACCCGGCCGCGCCCGCTAGATTCCGTCGCTCTTCACCGCCTCGACGAAGGCTGCCCAGCTTTCCTGACTGAAGGAAAGGACCGGACCTTCGACGTCTTTGGAGTCGCGTACGAAAATCTGCCCAGGAATCGCGGCCACTTCGACACACGTCCCCTGGTAGGAACTGCGGCGACTCTTGTGCCACTGGAGCTCATCTGTGCTGCGTGAACGGCGAAGGCGCTGTGACGTGCGAATGTTGTTGATCATGCCTCCACGTTAGGTGAAAGGAATCCCCGCGCACCGCCAAACCCCGACGTGCAGGGCTCGCGGGACGGCCCAAGGTCGGATATGGCGGCAGGCGCCATCGAGGACGACGACCGCTGACTCCGATCGCCGCTCCGATTAACGAACGCGGCGCCGTTCGGCGACGCGAAGCGCCCCGACCGCCGTGCCAGCACTCCCGCACAGGCAGAGAGATCCGTGGTTCCGTGGGAGGTTGAGCGTGGCAGGATAGGCGGTCACGCAGAGCCGCTCGATGGCTCCGCGCCTGCTGAAGCAGCGCTCCGATGCCTGGCCCGAGAAAGCCGAGGACAGCGTGGTGTACTTCGCCGTTCTCGACACCGCGCGCCGGAACGTGCTGCAGGTCGAGCACCGCAGGGCCGGCGCTTGGACGTTCCCCGGCGGTCACGTCGCGCCGAGATGCCCATCGTCACGGTGATCCGCCGCGCGGCCGAACTCGGCATCGAGGCCACCCTGCACCCGGCGTTCGCCGATCGCCCCGTCCTGGTCACCAGGGCGCGACCGAGCCGGAACACGACGACGTAAGCCTGTGGTTCGTCCTGTCCGGCACGCAGACCACGAGGGCGACCCGGTGAAGTACGGCCGCATGCCCGGCGATCAGCAACTCCCCGAACATCGCCGCGGCGAGGCACATACCGGCGATCCGCCCCTCCACCAACGCCACCCCATCGGCGTCGCGGTGCATCAACCGGAACATGTCGTCCGCCACCGACGGCCAGATCGCCCCCGCATTCCGATGGTTTCCGTAGTAAGCCACGCGCTGATTCCTCACTCCGAGCGGATGATGAGCCGCGAACCGGAACCCAGCGCGATGAGCGGGCCGCCCCGACCACCGTCAAAGCGACCCGCGCGACGCGACCTGTCCTTGGCATGCAATGCAATGCCACCCGTTCCAGCCGGCCGTCCACCACCAGTCTCGTGCGCTGTACGGCGGAACGTAAGCCTCGGAACCGACACGCGACGCTTGTAGGACTTCGATCGTCACCGGGTGCAGGCGCGTGCAGAAGCGTTCGTCGACCCTATCCGGGCCGGTTGCCGCTGAACAGCCGGTCGAGCTGGTACTCGAGGATCCGCAGCGCCGCGGCACCGTCCCGTTGGCCGCCCAGCACGCTGGAGCCGAGCCCGTGGGTCAGCGCCACCAGCGCGGCCGCGGTGAGCACTGGATCCACATCGGACGCCACCTCACCCGCCTCCTGGGCCAAGGTGATCTGCTTGGCCAGTAGGGACTCCAGCTTGTCCGGGTACGTGGCGCCGTGCCGCTCGCCCAGCTCCGGTTCGCTGAACACCAGCGTGTAGAAGCCGGTGTAGGCCCGCGTCAGCCGGACGCTCTCCTCATCGGTCGGCAGGGCCGCCGTGAGCGTGCCGTAGACGACGGTGCGCGGAGTGACCGGGCCGAGCGCCCGGATGCTCGCCGAGACCCGGTCCGTGAGCTGCTCGCCGAGATACGCGAGCGCGGCCACCAGGAGCTGCTCCTTGGTGTGGAAGTAGTACTGCACAAGGCGCAGCGAGACACCGGCCTCGGCTGCCACCTCGCGCATGGTGGCCGACTGGAGGCCGCGCGTGCTCGCTATCCGCAACAGGGCCTCGCCGATCTGCCGCCGTCGCTGCTCGTGATCCACCCGTTTCGGCACGGCTTTCATGATACGCTCGTACCAAATAAAACGTAGGACGGAGGCCCCGATGCCGATCGGCGAGTTCCGCAATGATCAGGCCCGCTCTCGCTTCCTCACCGTCTACGACGACCTGGCCGGCCGGCTCTGGCCGGCCGCCTCGGTCGACTCCGATGTGGTCACCAGCTTCGGCACGACCCGGGTCCACCGGCTCGGCGAGAGCAGCGGGACGCCGTTCGTGCTGCTTCCGGGCTCGGGCGGGCCGTCGCTGATGTGGCACTCCTACGTCGGCCGGCTCGCCGGGTCCCGCCCGGTGATCGCGATCGACCCCGTCGGGGAGCCCGGCCCGTCCGTCCAGACCCGAGCCATCACCAGCGGCGACGAATGGTCCCAGTGGCTCGGCGAGGTCCTCGCCGAGCTGGGGGTCAGTCGCGCCCATCTGGTCGGCACGTCGTTCGGCGGGTGGGTCGCCCTGTGTCACGCCATGCGCTCACCGTACGCCGTGGAGAGCCTCGCCCTGCTCGACCCGGGCGGCTTCGGGAAGGTCAGCAAGAAATTCGTGGCCTGGATCATCGCGTGCGGCCTGGTGGGCTTCACACCCCGGCCGGTCCGCCACGCCCTGTCCCGGCCGCTGCGCAACGTGACCCTGCGCGACGACGACGCCATCCCGCTGGTCAAGGCGAGCTTCGGCTTCCGCCGCCGGCACATGATGCCCACCCCGCTGACCGACGACGACCTCGCCCGCATCACGGCACCCACCCTCGTGATCATCGGCGGCCACAGCCAGCTCTACGACGCACGCGAGGTCGCGGCCAGGCTCACCACGCGGATGCCGCACGCCGTCGCCGAGATCATCCCCGAGGCCAGCCACGACGTGGTCCTCTGGCGTACGGACGAACTCGCCGACCGGATCGTCACGTTCGCCGCGGGCACCCGGACGCCGTCCTGAGCGCGCTCAGCGCGCCGGGACGCCCTTGACCACCGTGCCGGGCGGCACCGGACGGACCACGCACGCGCCGGCGCCGACGGTGGCGCCGGCGCCGACGGTCAGGCCCTGCAGCACCGCGGCCGTGGTGCCGATCAGCACCCGCTCCCCCAGGTGGCAGTCCCCCGAGACGGCGGCCAGCGGATTCACCTGGACGAAGTCGTCCAGCACGCTGTCGTGCCCCACCGTCGCATTCTGATTCAGGTGGACATGCCGCCCGAGCCGCACGTCGGTCGTCACCCGGGCGCCGGCGAACAGCACCACCCCGTCGGCGAAGTCGTTGTCGAGCCCGACGGTAGCCGCGGGGTGGATCAGCGGCGCGGCCGCGGCACGGTCCGGCCCGATCTTGGCGGCGACCTTCGCCCGTACGCGCGGATCCCCGATCCCGACGACGTACCGGACGTCGTCGTCCATCGCCGCCAGGCGCCCGACCTCCCCCAGGAACGGCACCCCGAGCCGGGCCAGCCGCCCGAGGTTGACGTCGCTGGGCGCATCGTCGACGAAACCCTCGACCCGCCACGGCCCGCCCCGGGCCTCGTTGATCGCGCGCACGAGGCCGTACACCTCACGACCGTGACCACCGCATCCGACAATGACCAAGGGCTCGGACACTTGTCACTCCTCCGACCTCAGCGCCGGCGAGACCGGCGCACAGCACAGGTCCTAACGGCTCCGCCCCCCGATGCGCTACTGCCCGGACTTCAGCGATGCGCCGGGGTGAAATTCGGTCGTGGGGTTCGGGGTACGGCGGGAGACTGCGGCCATGTTGCTGACGGTCGCCGGGTCGAGCTGTTCGGGGAAGTCCACCGCGGCGTGGGCTTGTGCGGGACTCGAACGGCTTGTCGTGCATGACTTCGATGAGATCGGGGTTCCGGCCGGCGCGGACCTGGTGTGGCGTCAGCGCAGCACGGAGGAGTGGATCCGGCGCGTGCTGCGGTACCAGGCCGAGGGTGTCGACGTGCTGTTGACCGGGCAGTCGCCGCTGGGTGAGGTGCTGGCGTGCCCGTCGGCGGTCGAGCTGGACGGGATCGCGGCCTGCCTGGTGGACGTGGACGACCGGGAGCGTTGGGAGCGGCTGGAACGCCGCGATCCGGGGCGTTGGAGCACCGACGCCAAGCGGGCGTTCATCGGCTGGGCGCGGTGGAACCGTGGCCACGCCGCCGATCCCCGGCATCTGCCCGAGGCGATCACCACCGGAGCTTGGAAGCAGATGCGGTGGTCCCGGTGGAACACCTGGTCCGGCGACGATCCTCGGTGGGCAGTTCACGTCGTGGACACGACGCGACGAGCCGTGGAGCAGTCGGTGGCCGACCTCAGGCAGTGGATCCGTGGCGTTCGTGCCGGTTTCGCGGAGGGGCAGCTCCCCCTGGGTGCGGGCAAATGGGCCGATACTCGTCGCCGTTGATCGAATCCTGGCGGGCTCGGCGAGCGTCTTGCCGTACATGAATGAAGTCCGAAAGCGTCCGAAAGCACTCGCCGCAATCGCCGCGCTGGTGACCGTCGCCGCGCTGGCCCTTGCCCCGACGGCCGGCGCGGCGACGGCGGCCCCTCGGCCGGCCGCCGGCGATCCGGCGGCGTTGCCGGAGCGTTTCACGAAGCAGTCGCTCGACTGGCAGGAATGCTACGAGGACGACTTCTACAAGGGATTGCAGTGCGCCACGATCGACGCCCCGATCGACTACCTCAGCCCCGACAACGGCAGTCTCACCGTACGGATCTCGAGGATCGTCACCAGCACTCCGGACAAGCACCGCGGCGTCCTGCTCTTCAACCCGGGCGGGCCCGGCGCCCCCGGGTTGACGGAACCGTTGTTCAAGCGCGACGACCTTCCCGAATCGGTACGCCGGCAGTACGACCTCATCGGGTTCGACCCGCGCGGCATCGGTGACAGCAGCCCGATCAGCTGCGGGCTGGAAGGCGACGAGGCGGTCCAGTACTTCCCGTACCGGGAGGACAAGTACGAGCACTACGTGGCGGCGGCGCAGGCGGTCGCCGACAAATGCGCGGCTGCCGGGCCGACCGCGGGGCACATCTCCACCCGCAACACCGCCCGCGACATGGATCTGATCAGGATCCTGCTCGGCGAGAAGAAGATCTCCTACTTCGGTGTCTCGTACGGCACCTACCTGGGCGCCGTCTACACCCAGCTCTTCCCGGACCGCACCGACCGGATGGTGCTGGACAGCAACCTGGACCCGGGCCGGATGGGCAACGACATCTTCCTGGCGATGACCGAGGCCTTCAGCGACGTCTTCGCGCGGTTCACGCAGTCGGTCGCCGAGCACGACGACACCTACCACCTGGGCGCCACCCCGGAGGCCGTCGAGAAGACCGTGTTCGACCTCGTCGCCGAGATCGACCGGCACCCGATCGACATCGACGGCCGCAAGTTCGCCGGGCAGGAGGCGCGGTCCGGCATCGCCTCCGCCTCGTACGACGTCGAAGAGGGGGTGCAATACCTGCGCACGCTGCGCGACGCCCTCGACGGCAAACCGCAAGACCTGGTGATTCCCGAGTACGGCGGAGGCGACGATCAGGGCACCTCGGTCTTCTGGTCGGTCCTCTGCAACGACAGCGCCGACTGGCCCCGCGGCGCGGAGGGCTTCCGCGAGCAGGTCGCCGAGGCGATGCGGCGCTACCCCCTGATCGGCGACTTCCTGACCAGCGTCAAGCCCTGCGGCTTCTGGTCCCTGCCCCGCCCGGAGCCGGACCTCGTGGTCGCCAACGACGTACCGGCCCTGCTCCTGCAGAACGAATACGACCCGGCGACGCCGGCCACGCTCGCCCACGGCCTGCACAAGGCCCTGCGCGAATCACGTCTCGTCACGGTCGAGAAGGCCCTGAACCACGGCGTCTACGGCGACGCGAACCCGTGCGTCGTCGAGGTCGTCCACGCGTACCTGGCCACGGGCGAACTCCCGGCCCAGGACATCACCTGCCAGCAGGAGGACCGCCCGGAGGAACGACAGCCGACGAAGCTCAGCGAGCCGGCACGCCTTTAGGCACGGCGCCACCCGGCACGGGTTGGACCACGCAGGCGTCGGCGCCGACCGTCGCGCCGATGCCTGCGATCAGCCCGTAGGTCTCGCGCCCGTGCCGGCCGCATCCGATGATGACCCGCGGCTCCGACATTTAGTGACTCCTCTGTCTCAGCACAGGTCATAACGGATCGGTCGGACGGTCGCTACTGGCCGCAGGACGGCCATGTCGTCACAGACGGGTCTGAGCCCGTCCGATGAGGCTGTCGGTGGGGGCCGAGTGCCATCGAACGGGCTCAGCGACGCGTTGATCCGCAAGCGTTATGCGGCCTTCTGCGCACCCGTCACGGTGATCGACAGCGTGAAGCCACAGCCCTTCGTGGCGTCCGTGTCCAGCTTGATCCCGTTCGGGATGGTCACGTCCTTGTAGCCCTGCTTCGGCACGGTGAGATCCGCTTCCGGGTAACCCGGGAAGGCGTACGAGGTCCCGTTGACCGGCAGAGTGGTGGTGAACCAGGTGATGCTGCAGCCATCCTTCGGCGCGAAGTTGGTCGCCTCGACCTTCTGCAGGAGCACCGGGAAGGGGTTCGGGTTGTTCACCCGGAACGTCACATTGGCCTCCGCGCCCGGGAAGAGCTTCGGAGCCGCCGCTCCGGCGGTGACCGTCAGGTTCTGCGTGGCGTAGGCCTCGCCCTCCACCGTGCCCGAGCCCGTCAGACCCGAGATGATCGCGTACGCGGCGGTGGGGATGACCGCCACGGCGGCGACCGCGCCCAAGGCGACGTACTTGCGGGTCTTCTTCGCCGCGGCCTTCTTGGCCTGCTCGCGGACGACGGTCTCAGAAAAGTGCACAGACATTGAAATTCCTTTTAAGTCAGCGTGGCCAACAGCGGCCGCGTTCTGCCCGGACTAACAACTGCCGGAGACCGTCGGCATTGGCCCGAATAGACAACAACCCTCGCTGATTGGGGTCGCGACCAGGCCGCCTCGAACGAGTCGACCGACCCACCTTCGGGCACCGTGACCATCCGGCTGATGTGCGCGCCGTCGACAGGTCGGCAAGCAATGGCGGTGCCGCTGTCAGGTTGGGATTTCGGCCCTCTGACGGCGGCGGAAGGTGCACTCGGGCAACCGGCGAGGGCCGTCTGTCCTACGTCTCCCGGATCTATGCCAGGGTCTCCCGCGCCTGCCCACAGCCGCTCCGGAGATCAACAGGATGGTCTCACCGGTTCACCGATGGCGGTGGACGTTCGAGCAGGAGGTTCAGAGATCGTGAAGAGCACCGGTACCAAGCTTGCCCTGGGTCTGATTCCGGTGGCCGCCGTGGCCGGCCTGGTCGTCGCGTTCACCGGCAGCTCGAACGCCGGCGAGGTGAAGAAGTCCGAGGTCGCCGCTCAGCAGGGCGTCGAGAAGACCGCGAAGAAGCAGAGCGAGTCCAAGAAGGACAGCGAGAGCACGAAGGCCAAGACCAGCAAGGCCTCGAAGGGCAGCGCCGTGCCGGGTTGCCGTACGGACGATATCCGCGCCACCATCACCGCTCAGGGTGACCTTCGCAGCAAGGGGCAGATGGGCCTCGTGGCCATCACGAATGTCTCGTCGCGCGCCTGCCAGGTCGAGGGGCACGCCTACGTGTCGCTGTCGAATGCCGCGAACGAGGTGGTCGAGGTGCCGAAGAAGGCCGTCGACGAGCCGGGGAAGGCCAGCGCCATCGTGCTGAAGCCGGGGACCAGCGCGTTCGAGGGGATCAAGTGGGACCCGTGCTCCAAGGATGACGTGAACTGCCCCACCGGGAACAGCCTGCGGGTCAACCTGGAGGCCTCGACCGACGGCCGGTTCGCGACGCTGGAAGGGTTCCCCCGGCCCGAGAAGCACGACATCACGATGCGCTCGCTGAAGATCGGCACGCTGCAGCCGAGCACCCAGGGCGTGGTGGCCTGGTAAGGGCGGTCAGACCCGGGCGACTCCGCGGGCCCTGCCCCGGCTGCCGGTGAATTCCGGCATCGTGACCTGGCCCTCCGCCGCGATTCCCTCGCGGCGGAGGACCGTTGTCACCGTCTCCACCAGGATGCGCAGGTTGAGGCGGAGCGTGCGGTGGTCGACGTACCAGACGTCGAGGTCGAACTTGTCCTCCCAGGAGAGGGCGTTGCGGCCGCGGACCTGGGCCAGGCCCGTCAGCCCGGGGCGTACCTCGTGGCGGCGGGCCTGCGTCGGCGTGTAGAGGTGCAGGTAGCGGACCAGCAGCGGGCGGGGGCCGACCAGGCTCATGTCGCCCTTGAGGATGTTGAGGAACGTGGGCAGCTCGTCCACGCTCGTGGCGCGCAGGATGCGGCCGAGGCGGGTCATCCGGTCGGCGTCCGTGATCAGGCCGCGGTCCGGGTCGACGTCGCGCATCGTCCGGAATTTGATCATGGTGAACACGCGGCCGTGCAGGCCCGGGCGGGCCTGGCGGAAGAGGACCGGGGTGCCCAGGCGCCAGGCGACCAGCGCGGCGACGGCGAGCATCAGCGGGGCGGTGAGGGTGAGCATCACCAGGGCGACCAGGATGTCGGTGCTGCGCTGGATGCGGTCGTGCAGGCGTACGCGATCGATCATGGTTTCCTCCCCAGGAAGTCCGTGGTGGCCTCGAGGATCCGGTGCTTGTCGGCGTCGGTGAGCACCGAGCCGCTGGGCAGCGTGAGGCCGTGCTCGAAGAGGTGTTCGGCGACGCCGGTCAGGACCGCGCGGGCGCCGGCGAAGACGGGTTGCAGGTGCATCGGCTTGAAGATCGGGCGGGTCTCGATGTGCTCGGCGGCCAGGTGGCGGGCCAGGTCCTCGGCGTGCCAGCCGGTCCGGGCCGGGTCGACGACGATGCTGGTCAGCCAGCAGTTGGCGCCCTCGTCGGCGCCGAGCAGGTCGACGCCGTCGACGCCGGCGAAGAGTTTCGCGTACGCGTCGCGCAGGGCCCGGCGCCGGCCGATCATGTCGTCGAGGCGGCGCAGCTGGGCCCGGCCGAGGGCCGCGAGGAGGTTGCTCAGCCGGTAGTTGTAGCCGATCTCCTCGTGCTGGTAGTGCGGGACCGGCTGCCGGGCCTGGGTGGACAGGTGCCGGCAACGCTCGGCGAGCTTGCGGTCGCCGGACAGCAGCATGCCGCCGCCGGACGTCGTCATGATCTTGTTGCCGTTGAACGAGATGACGCCGGCGGCGCCGAACGAGCCGGCCGGGCGGCCCCGATAGGTGGAGCCGAGCGATTCGGCGGCATCCTCGATCAACGGCACACCGTACGCGTCACACAAACGTATGAGTTCGTCGTAGTCGGCGCACGTGCCGAACAGGTCGACGGGAATGACCGCGCCGACCGTACGGCCCTCGGCGCGCAGTTCGTCGAGGGTCCGGCCGAGCAGGGCGGGATCGATCGTCCCGGTGCGCGGATCGGAGTCGACGAAGACCGGCTCGGCCCCCGTGTACGCGACCGCGTTGGCCGTGGCGGCGAACGTCAGCGTCGGCACCACCACGACCTGACCTGCCTGAACACCGCAGGCGAGGAGGGCGAGGTGCAGGCCGGCCGTGCCCGAGCTGACGGCCACGGCGTGGGCCGCGCCGGACCGGGCGGCGACCTCCCGCTCGAACGCGTCGACGGCCGGGCCGGCCGGTGCGACCCAGCCCGAGCGCAGCGCCTCGACGACATACGCTTCCTCGAGGTCCCCGACGTCGGGGGCGGACAGCAGAATTCGTCCGGTCATCGTGGTGCATCCTTTCCGGAGTGCTCTTCAGGAGGGACAGCCGTTGCCGGACGATCGATTCGGAATGCTTTTCGTGTGCCACGCGAATCTGTGCCGTTCACCGCTGGCCGAGCGGCTCGCCCGCCGGGCCTTCGACGACGCCTTCGGGCCGGAGGCGGCGGCGATCGTCACTGCCAGTGCGGGCACCCGCGCGTACGACGGCTCCGGCATGCATCGGGGCAGCGCCGAGGTGCTGGCCGAATGCGGCGTCGACGCGGGCGGCTTCGTCTCCCGTACGGTGACCGCCGCGATCCTGCGCGACGCCGACCTGGTGCTGACCGCGGAGGGCGACCAGCGGGCGGCCTGCCTGACGCTCGCACCCGGCGCCGTCCGGAAGGCCTTCACCCTGCGGCAGTTCGCCCGGTTCGCCGCCGCCGTGCCGCCGGTCACGTCCGGTCCGGCCGCCGCGCGGATGCACCGGCTGGTCGCCGAGGTCAACGCCACCCGGCACCTCGCTCCCCCGGTGCCGGCCGGGCAGGACGACCTGCCCGACCCGGTCAACCAGCCGATCGAGGCCTTCCGGGCCTGCGCCGAGGACGTGTGGGCGTCGCTGCGGTCGGTGGTCGGCGCCATCACTGCCGTCTGACGCCGGGCACCGGCGCCGTGCCCTCGTAGCGGCCCTCGGGCGTCTTGCGGTAGACGCTCAGGTCGGTCGTCGGCGTGTCGGCGAGCCGGGCCCGGCGCGCGGACCGCGGCTCGGTGCGCGGCGCCGCCGCCTGGACCTGGTCGGGGCGGAACGGCGAGAGCGGCAGCGGACCGGCGGCGGGCTTCTCGACGCGGGGGCGCGGCGGGACGACCGGCTCGGCCGGCGCCGACTCGTCGGTCGTGGTGGTGTAGCTGTAGTACGCGTACGAGCCCGCGCTCTTGGCCGGCACCATGTTCAGGACGCAGCCGTGCAGCTTGGCGCTGACGCTGGCCAGCGCGGCGGACGCGGTCTGGGCCTGCGACACCGTGGTCTTCGCGTGGCGCGACACCAGCAGGCAGCCGTCGGCGATCGTG
The DNA here is from genome assembly GCF_003002065.1 of Pseudosporangium ferrugineum. GTDB lineage: Bacteria > Actinomycetota > Actinomycetes > Mycobacteriales > Micromonosporaceae > Actinoplanes > Actinoplanes ferrugineus_A. The sequence goes on along the minus strand of NZ_PVZG01000036.1, from coordinate 21,734 downwards.
GACATCACCGCGGCGTCGGTGACCGGCAGCAGCGGCGGGGTGTCGATGATGATCACGTCGAACGCCGTGCCCAGCGCGGTGAGCAGGTCCGCCATGTTGCCGGAGCCGAGCAGTTCGCTGGGGTTCGGCGGGATGTAGCCGCTGGGCAGCACCCACAGGCCGCTCTTGCCCCACGGCTGCACCACGTCGCGGACGTTGGCCTGCCCGGCGAGCACGTTGGTGAGGCCGACCGCGCCCTCCAGGCCCAGGTACTCGGCGATGCGCGGGCGCCGCAGGTCGGCGTCGATGATGATGACCCGCTTGCCGGCCTCCGCGAACGCGATGCCGAGGTTGCAGACGGTCGTCGACTTGCCCTCACCCGGCAGGGCGCTGCTGACCACGAGGCTGCGCAGCGGCCGGTCCACGTTGACGAACTGGAGGTTGGTGCGCAGCTGGCGCATCGCCTCGGCCCGGGTCGACTGCGCGCTGCCCTCGGTGATCAGCGGCGACTTCTCCGCCTTGCGGTCGAACGGGATCGTGCTGAGCACCGGCGCCGACGCGGCCTCGTGCAACGTGTCCGGCGTGCGGATGGTGCTGTCCAGCGATTCCCGCAGCGCCGCCGCGCCCACCCCGATGATCAGACCCAGGGCAACGGCAAGACCGATGTTGCGTACGGGCTGAGGTGAGACGGGCGCCTCCGCCAGCTTCGGCTCCGCGATGATCTGTACGCCCACAGTCGGCGTCTTCGATCCGGGCGGCGTCTCCAGCTTGCTGATCAGCTCGGGGAACTGGACCGCGAGGCGCTGGGCCAGCCGCAGGGCCCGCGCCCGGTCGGTGTCCGTGACCGTGGCCTGCACCAGGACGGTGTCGGGGACGACCTGCGCGGTGATCTCGTCCTGGATCTCCTCGGCGGTCAGGCCGGGGGGCTCCGACACCGCCACCGCCTGCGCGAGCCGGTTGCTCGTGAGCACGTCCACGTACGACTTCACCCGCTGCTGGGCGAACTGCCCGCCCTGGAACGCCTGCGTCACCTCGGTGCCGCGGGTGCTCACGAAGAACGTGACGGAGGCGGCGTACCTCGGCGGGGTGAGGAGGGTGACGGCGATCGCCACGCCGACCGACACCGCGATTGCTCCTGCGACCAGCCACCATCGCTTCCGGACGGCGCGCAGGTAATCGCGCAGGTCCATCGAGTTGCCTCCTCTATTTGTGTCCCGGTATCCGCCATTCGGTCACCGTCAACGGCCCGAAATGCGCATGTTTGTAGTCGTGGGTCGTGCGTTGTCCCGTACGAGCCCGCGTGCGCAGCGCGGCTCACCACGGTTAACGGCGCATAGCGCTTCCGATGATGGTTCGGCGAGCACAAACTCCGGCGATTTCCGAGATTCACCCGGAAGGGGACTCATGAATACCGCAGGGCCCGCCACGGCGGAATCCGGCCATCGTCCGCGGACAATGCGTCATTCACGCTTCCTCCGGATGCACGAATCAATTCGGAGGAGCTTCCGCCCGCATCGACGGCGAGGGGAGGTGGCGCCCGCACCGGCCTCCCGCGAGCAAACCGGTGCACCCGCATCGCAACGAGTACGGGCCCTGACCCGTTGTACCTCGAGGGCAATCACACATCTGGAAGAGGCAGCTATGAGCCGCAGTCGGGCTATCGCTTTTCTGACCTCGGTCTTCGCCGCGATGGCGATGACCCTGGGGCTCACGGCCTTCACCGCCACCGCGGCGTCGGCCACCCCGGGCGGCCACTACCCGCCGCCGCCGCCGTCGCTGGTGGTCAACAAGGGCGTGGTCAAGAAGGGCGTGAGCGTACGGGCCACCGGCCGCAAGTACGCCGGCAAGGAGAAGGTGACCATCACGGTCACGTTCCGCAAGAAGGGTTCGCACCGCTACAAGACGGTCAAGACGGCCGTGCTGCGGGCGGACCGCAACGGCAAGTTCACGTACAACGTGAAGACGTTCCAGGCCGGCATCCTGATCATCACGGCCAAGGGGAAGTCGTCGCGCAAGAGCGCTTCCGCCGCGATCTACGTGATCGACAAGAAGAAGGGCGGCGGCTGGAACATCCGGCGCGCCTCCTACACGGCCGGCACGACCGCCGGCCCGGTCGGCAACCCGGTCTCCGCGACCGGCACGCCGGCCCAGCCGAACGGCACCTGGCTGGCGATCGCGGGCCTGGGCGTTCTGGCCCTCGCGGGTAGCACCATCGTCACCCGCCGCACCATCCGCCGGCGTAAGCACAGCTGACAACGGCACCGGGCCCGCATCCCGCGCTCTCCGCGGGATGCGGGCCCTCCGTGTCTCCGTCCTCAGCGGACGCCGCCTCGCCGCCTCAGCAGACGCCGACCTCCACGGCCTCAGCGGACGCCGGCCTCCATGGCGCCTCAGCGGACGCCGGCCTCCACGGTCAGGGTGCCGGCTTCGACGTCGATGACCGCGTTCGCGCCGATCGGCACCGTGAGCTGCCCGGTGCCGTGCCCGATCCGCAGGCCGCCGAGCACCGGCACGCCCAGATCCTTGAGCCGCTCGGTCACCACCTGCGCGGCGGTCGGCGCGCCCGGCGCCACGTCCGCGCCGGTGAACTGCCCGACCGCGACGCCCGCGATCTTCTCCAGCGCCCCGCTGCGGCGCAGGTGGGTGAGCATCCGGTCATAGCTGTACGGCGCCTCGCCGGTGTCCTCGAACAGGAAGATCGCCCCGTCCAGCTTCGGGAAGCTGTCCGTGTCGGTGTCCATGTCGATCATCGTGAGGTTGCCGCCGACCAGCGGTCCCCGCGCCACCGAACCCTTCGAGCCGGCGATCCGCACCGCCGAGCTGGGCTCGGTCGCGTCCCGGGTGATGACGATGTCGTCGGTGCTCATCAGCGCGGCCTTCATCGACGCCACCGACTCCGGCCCGGTACGCGTGTCCGTCCACGTGGCCAGCGGCCCGTAGAAGCTGACCAGCCGCGCCGCGCGCCACAGCCGGCTGTGGATGACGGTCAGGTCGCTGAAGCCGAAGAACACCTTCGGGTCCTTGCGCACCGCCGCGATGTCGAGCCCGTCGACGATGCGCTGGCTGCCGTACCCGCCGCGGGCGCCGATGATGGCTCGCACCTTCGGGTCGCGGAAGGCGGCGTTGAGGTCGGCCAGCCGGTTCTCGTCCGTGCCGGCGAGATAGCCCGCGGTGTCGTAGACGTGCTCGCCGTACTCGACGACCAGGCCCATCCCCTCGAGAATCTCCTGGCCGCGGACCAGCCTGCTGTCGCCCGGGTACGCGGGAGCGACCACCCGTACGGTGTCACCGGCCTTCAGCTTGGGTGCCTTGAGCACCTTGCCCTTGGCCTCCGCGGGCGACCCGAGTGCGGCCGCACCGACCGCCGTTCCTCCGGCCAGGGCAGCCCCGGCGCGCAGCAACCCCCGCCGGGACAGCCCGGAGTCGCTCTTCCTGTTTCGTCGCTCAGCACTCACCGGCCCATAGTCGGCGGCCCGTTTCCGCACCGTCAAGCCGCCCGCGTGCCATGTGTCCGAAGCGCCCACCAGGTAGGGGCGCCCGCACCAAGGGGGGTGCACCGCACCCAGGGAAGTCGCGACCTGGTTCCGGCCCCGGCGGTCGCCGAAGCTCGATGAGGTAAGCCACTGGAGAGGAAGGTAAAGCACATGTCCACGGTTCTTGGCGGAACTCCCCTGACCGGCCGGGTCGCTGTCGTCACCGGCGCTTCCAGCGGCATCGGCGAGGCCACCGCGGAACGCCTGGCCGCCCTCGGCGCCGACGTCGCCCTGCTCGCCCGGCGCGCCGACCGCCTCGCCGCGGCCGTCGCCCGCATCACCGAGCGCGGCGGCAACGCGCTGGCCGTACCGACCGACGTCACCGACCGCGAGGCCCTGGCCCGCGCGGCGACCGCCGTCCACGACCGCTTCGGCACGGTGGACCTGGTCTTCGCCAACGCCGGCGTCCAGCTCATCTCGGCCATCGGCGACCTCCAGGTCAGCGACTGGGAAACCCAGATCGACCTGAACATCAAGGGCGTCATGTACACCATCGAAACGTTCGTCGCCGACCTCGAGACCGGGGCCGCCGCCGGCCGCAGCGCCGACCTGATCGTGACCTCCTCGATCGCGGCCACCCGCGTCCTCGAGAAGTTCCAGGTCTACTCCGGCACGAAGGCGTACCTGAGCCACCTGGTCCGCCTCCTGCGCACCGAACTCGGCCGCAAGAACATCCGCGTCGCGTCCGTCGAACCCGGCATGGTCGACACCGAACTCCCGAACCACGTCACCGACCCCGACGCCAGCACCCTGATGGCCGACCTCATCAAGCAGATCGACGTCCTCCAGTCCGCCGACATCGCCGAAACCGTCGCGTTCATGGCGGCCGTACCCAAGCACGTCAACCTGACCGAGATCACCATCCTCCCCACCCAGCAGACCATCTGACGACCAGCCCAGGAGCGTGAGACGTGGCCCGTCGCCGCTGGTGGGAGTTGCCGCCGGCCGTCCGTGGTGCGGTGGAGGAGCGCACCGGACCGGTCCGGTGTGCCGAGCCGGTGGCGACGGGGGCCGTCTCCGAGCTTGTCGCGGTGCTGCACACCGCGACGGGGGCGCACTTCTGTAAGGGGATTCGCAGCTCGAATCCCCTTGCCTGGATGCACCGCAACGAGGCGCGCCTCAATCCGTATCTGCCCGGCGTCGCGCCGCGGCTGCGGTGGGTGGTCGAGCGGGGCGGGTGGTTGCTGCTGGGCTTCGAGCGGGTGGCGGGCCGGCATCCGGATCTGGCGCCCGGTTCCGCCGACCTTGCCCGGGTCGCCGGCGTCTTGAGCGGGTTGGCGTCCGCGCCCGCGCCGGCCGTGGACGTGCGGCCGGCCGCCGTGCGGTGGGCCGGGTGGGTCGATCCGGAGGTTGTTGATGGTGACACGCTGGCGCATACCGATGTCACTGCGCGTAATTTCCTGGTGCACGCGGCGGGGGTGGCGGTGGTCGACTGGTCCGCGCCGTGCCGGGGGGCCGCGTGGATCGACACGGCGCTCATGGTGGTGCGGCTGGTGCGGGCCGGGCATTCGCCGGAGCGGGCCGAGGCCTGGACGGGATCGGTGTCTGCCTGGGCCTCCGCGCCGGCCGGGGCGCTCGATGCGTTCGCGGTCGCGCGGGCCGGGTTGCTGCGGGAGAGGCATCGCGGGTCGGGGGCGCCGCATCTCGGGGAGCTTGCCGACGCGGCTGAGGCGTGGATGTGGCATCGGCTTCCGTTGTGACGCTGTGTTCTGCCCCAACGGGCACCTTTCCGCTGCGTGTCGATCAGCTGCGGGCCGGGGCGCGTACCCGTCGGCGTCCGTGTTCCGTTCGATTGGGGAGTAGTCATGCGTACGCTCAAGCGCAAAGCCGTCATCGCCACCGCCGCCGCGGCGGTTGTCGCCGCCATCGGCGGGGTCACCTATCAGGCGTCCGCCGCCGAGGCGCCGACCGGGCTGCAGCCGCCGGCCGGGCTGAAGATAATCGGCTCGTTCGTGGTCGGGCAGGGCACCCAGAATTACACCTGCGTGGGCGGCAAGTTCGCCGATCCGTCGGTGCCGGAGGCGAACCTGTTCGACGGGGCGAACCGGAAGATCCATCACTTCGGCGGGCCGACCTGGCAGTCCGAGTCGGACGGTTCCGCGGTGACCGCCGCGAAGCTGAACGCGTCGCCGGTGCCGGGCGCGATCCCGGAGCTGCTGCTCGAGGTGAAGTCGCATTCGGGACAGGGGATGCTCAGCACGGTGACCTACATCCAGCGGATGAACACCTTCGGCGGCCTTCCGCCGGCGACGCCGTGCACCGACGGCGAGAAGGCCAGCGTGCCCTACAACGCGAACTACATCTTCTGGGGCAACTGACGAACCGGCCCGGCCCGCGTCTCCGGCGGAGATGCGGGCCGCCGGGTTACCGTCGCGCCCGTGACCGATGATTTCACCGCCGGGCTGCCCCGGAAGCGGATGGCCGCCGCGGTGCTGTTCTCCGACGGGCGTGGCCGGGTGCTGCTGGTCGAGCCGGCGTCACAAACCCGATTGGGAGATCCCGGGCGGTTCCGTCGAGGCCGACGAGTCCCCGTACGCGGCAGCCGTGCGCGAGGTGCGCGAAGAGCTCGGTCTGACGGTACGGCCGGGCCGGCTGCTGGTGACCGACTGGGTGCCGCCGCGGCCGGGGCGCACCGAGGGGCTGATGCTGGTTTTCGACGGCGGGGTGCTCACCGCCGATCAGGTCGCCCGGATCAGCCTGCCCGCCGACGAGTTGCGCGGCTGGGCGTGGTGCACCGAGGACGAGGCAGGTGCCCGCCTATCCGGGTTGCTGGCCAGACGCGTCGCCGCCGCCGTCCGGGCCAGGGCCGCCGGCACGTCTCTCTATCTGGAGAACGGGTCCTGGGAAGCGGCGCCGGAACCAGCGGGGTAGCTCGCGGCGCCGCGCGAAGCTCCCGATGTCGTCGGCGGCCGTATCGGCGTAGCCGCGGATCCGGTACGGGCCGCGGCCCACCACCGTGTCGTCGCGCAGGGCCCGGCGCAGGGCCAGGATCGATGCCGCGTCCACGACGCCGTGCAGGCGGGCTTGATGGCCGAGGGATTGCAGCGCGTTCGCGCGGGTCTGCGGGTTGCGGGCGGCCAGCGCGCGCCGGATCCGGGGCGGGGCGACGGCCGGGTCGGGGTGGCCGAGGACCAGGGCGAGAAGGGCGACTCCCGCGTACTCGTCTTCGCGGTCGAGGGCCTCGTCGACGAGCTGCGGCCGGTCGAGCACTCCCGCCCAGGCGGACAGGAACCAGGGCGGGTCGGCGGGCATCCGGCCATCCTGCCAGAGGCGGTCACTCTTCCGGGCTAATCCGGTCGGTCGCTGCGTAATGATCAAAGCGCGGAATCGCCGCACGAAGGCCCGATCTCCGTACCGGGCGCCGTAGCGTTTTCCTCTACGAGACGCCGTCCTACCTGCGAAGAGACGGCGTCTCCCCTAAGCGAGTACGGCCCGGCACCGGTTGGCGTGAGAAGGATGCACATGCGGCGAAGCACACCCGGCAGGCCGGCCTCGATTGCCTGCCGTCCTACGAACCCGGCAGGTGCATGGAGGGATCCGCGGACCGTGTCGTGGCGCGTGCGCGGATCAGGCGGGTCCTCGGCGGCCAGAGAACGCCGAGGACCCGCGCCACGGACCCTAACTCAATGACCGGCCTCATCGTCCCGGACCGTCGACGAATGCCCCCCTTCGGTGGCGCCGGGGCGATGTGGACCCGCCGCACCCTCGCGGTGCCGGCGGTTCCGGGGTCCTCGTCGCCGCGCCCGGTGGCGAGGACCCGCCCGGACCAAGACCTAGACCGATTTGAAATCAGTACGGGGAAGGTGGTAGCGGCATGTTGTCGCTGGTGAACAAATCGCTCGAAGCGGACCGGCGGGGCCGGGACATCGATGATCGATGCACTGTGGCCGCCGCCGTACCCCGGACGGGTTAACCGGTAAGCGCGGAAGCCTGATTTTATCCGTCGGGAATGACGCACGGATATCCGATCACGTTTCCGCCCCTGGTCAGGGAATGTTGTGCCGCGTCCATTCCGCCTCCACCGGCATCGGCGCACGGCAGTTCATTCCCCGTGGCTCCGGCCGTGTCCCGGCGGCCGGAGCCACACTCACTTCTCGCAGGAGGAACGCGCGCATGCGCAAGCTCAGCAGGCGGTCCACCACCGTCGCCGTCACCAGCATCGTCGCGGTCGGTGCGGCCGGCGCCGCGTGGGCCGCCTGGAGCCTCTCCGGTTCCGGCACGGCCGAGGCGAAGGCCGGTTCCGTGGTGAACCTCAAGGTCACCCACGCCGGGCTGGCCGGGGGCCTGACCCCCGGCAACGCCACGACGGTGCTGCTGACGGTCGAGAATCGCAACGCGTTCCCCGTACGGATCACCGACATCGACCTGACCGGGCTGGACTCGCCGCAGGAGGGGTGCGACGCCGCAGCCAACGTCGAGGTCGTCAACGACGCCGCCCTGCCGGAACGGGCGACCGTGCCGGCGGGCAGCGAGAAGGCGCCGGCCACCGCGGAGATCGCGTGGAGCGGGCCGCTGCGGATGAACGACGACCCCGCGGACGCCTGCCAGGGCGCGCCGTTCACGTTCAACGTCCGCCTCGACGCCCAGAGCGCGGCGTCCTGATGGCGGCGATGGGGCGGCGCGGGAGCGTCGCGGTCGCTCCGTCGCCGTACCCCGATGAGCCGAGACCGAAGAGGATGACCATGCGTAAGCTCGACCGTCGCGGCAGGGTGATCCTCAGCATCGCCGCCGCTGCCGCCGTGATCGTCAACGCGGGTGCGGCCTGGGCGTACTGGCGGCTCGGCGGGGCGGGCACCGGCGTGGCGGTCGCCGGGTCCGCGGTGGAGCTGAAGCTGCAGGGCCGTTCCGACGACAGCGAGCCGCTGTACCCCGGAGCGACGGCCGGCCTGACCGTGACGGTGACCAACGGCAACGACTTTCCCGTACGGATCACCTCGATCAGCCCCGGCAAGGGAAAGGTGACGGCCGACTCCGCGCACCGCGATGCCGGTTGCCTGGAGACCGGGGTCATCGTTAGCGAAGACGTGCTGACCGTCTCGTGGGACGTGCCGAAGAACACCATCGGCGTGTTCACGGTGCCGGGCGGCCTGCGGATGACGAACAGCTCCGACAGCGCGTGCCAGGGCGCCACCTTCACCATTCCGGTGACGGCGAAGGGGCTCAGCAGCGCGTCCTGATCCTCCCGCGAGCGTCCCGCCGACGTGGCCGCCCGCGATCCTCCCCCTCGTCACGTCGGCGTGAGCATGTCAGGAGCTGGCTGTGCACCGGTGGCATTCCCTGCGGTCGCCGCTGCCGATGATCGGCGTGGCGACCGCCGTCGCGATCGGGACCGGGGTGGCGGCGTACGCCAACTGGGACGTCAAGGCCGAGGCGGCCACCTTCACCGTGCGCGCCGCGAGCATCCCGCGGATGGCCGCGCCGGACTCGCGGCTCCCGTCGGGTGAGCCCGACGTCGGCACGGACGGGCTGGTACGCCACGGGCCACGGATCACCTGGCGCCGGATCCGGATCGCTGAGGGCGTACCCGTGCAGCGCTATGTCGTGGTCCGCCACCTCGGGCCGATCACGCAGGTGGCCTGCGATGTCCCGGCCCGGCGCAGCAGCTGCGTCGACGCGCATCCGCCCGCCGGATATCTCGTCACCTACACCGTCGCGGCCCGGTACGGCTCGCACTGGAGCGGGATGCCGAGCGAGCCGGGCCCGCCGGTGCTGATGCCCGGGGAGGCGGCGCCGATCATGGTCGACGGCGTGGTGGTGCTGCCCGGGGCGGACGGGGGCGGGCTCGTGCCCGTACCCGGTGGTGGGCCCAGCGTGGCCCCGTCGGCCGAGACCGCCGCGGAGAGCGGGACCGGCACCGGGGCGGTGACCGACACCGGCCTGCCGGTGGATGCCCCGCCGTCGCAGGCGCCGATCATCGTGCCGCCGGCGCCGCCGGAGGCCGAGGAGCCAGTCGCGGAGAGCAGCCCGGTGCCCACCGGACCGGCCTCCGGGGCGCCGCCGCGCATTCCGGTCGCGGGCAATGGCGAAAATGAAGAAAACACGCCATTAACGGGGGTTGACTAGACAGCCGTCGAAGTTCATAAAAGGACGTTGTTGTCACGCCGAAACACCCTGAACAAACAGGCAAAATCGACCCCCCACCGGTAGTGCGGTACTGCCGATACAGGTGGCCTGCTTTCCCTTCGGCAACTAATAACATTTCGGGTATGACCCCATCCGGTTCGATCGCGCTCCAGCTCGCCCTCTCCGTCGCCGTGGTCATTTTCACCGCGTACGTGGCCGGGCGGGTGCACCAGTGGTATCGGCACGGCTTCGACCGCGACATCGCGTACCGGGAGGGGTACAACCAGGCGTCGCACACGCTGTTCCAGCTCGCGGTGCGCAACCACCCGGTCGGGATCAATCCGGCCGCCTCGGCGGGCGGCCCTCAGGTCCGCGCCGTCGTCCCCCGCCACCAGCTTCCCGAACGCACCACGGTGGACCTGCCGGTCGACCGGCGGGAGTCCCCGCGCCTGCTGCACCACCAGGCCTGAGACCGAGGAAGGCAACCAGAGTCATGACTGTGCCCGGCAACAGCATCATTCAAGCGCTCTTCGCCCTCGCCTTCGTCATCGCGAGCGGGTACGCCGCCGGCCGCATCCACCAGTGGTACAAGCAGGGCCTCGACCGCGACCAGGCCTACCGCACCGGGTACGACCAGGCCTCGAACTCCATGTTCGACATGGCGATCCGCAAGCGGCAGCAGACGGCGGCCCGCAGCGTCACCGAGGGCGACTTCACCCCTCCCGCCGAGGAGCGCCCCGAGCGGCAGCACCTCGTCGGCCAGTCCCGCCGCCGCATCCAGGCCGATCCCGCGCCGAAGACCGGGCGCCGGCGCCGGCGGTTCGGCTCCCGCTGAGCTCCCGATCCCCCGGACGGGTTAGCCCGTACGGCGTGGGCGATTCCGGACGGAACACCGATCTCGCCCGGGCCGCCGATGGGGCAGGGTGGTGTCACCGCAGCGCAGCGGCCCCGGAGCCGTGACGGCACCGGGTGGAGCACCCGCACCTCGCAGGAGGAAGCCCGTATGCGTGGACCCCGCAGACGGCCCGGCCCGGCGAGCACCGGATCGTGAGGCGCGCCGTGCTCAGCCGCGAGACGCCCCTGGATCTCGTCGAGTTCGACGAGCCGGACCTGGCACCGCCCGCCGCCGGCCCGCCCCACCGGCCGCGCTTCGGCCGCCGGGCCCGCGGCATCCTGGCGGTCGCCGCCGTGACCGCGGTGGTCGTGAACGCGGGGGCCATGTGGGCGTACTGGAAGATCAGCGCCCCGGCCGAGGGCGGCGGCTACGTCGAGATGAACCTGCGCGGGCGCTCCAGCTACGACCTCCCGCTGCGCCCCGGCGCGACCGGCGACCTCACCGTCACGGTGACGAACACCAACGACTTCCCGATCCGGATCACGTCGCTGCTGCCGAGCCCCGGCCGGGTGATGGCGGACGACGAGCACCGCGAGAACGGGTGCCAGGTCACCGGCGTCACGCTGACCCGGCCGTCGGTCGAGGTCCGCTGGCTGGTCGCCCGCAACAACGTCGCCGCCTTCACCGTGCGGGACGGGCTGAGCATGGCGCCCGGCGCCGACCCGGCCTGCGGCGGCGGGGTCTTCACCGTCCCGGTCCGGATCACCGGCGTGACGGCCGGGTCGTAAGTGAGCCAAGCGCTCGCTCCCGCTCTCACTTCGGCAGTCCGGCATTGCCCGTCCGGTTAACGTCTCCGCCGCGATCCGATCCGGCCGGAGGAAGTCTTGACCACGCTCTTCATCACGCTGACCATCGTCTTCTCCGTCCTGATGGCCGCGGCGGGAACCGCGCGGATCATCGGGATTGCCGTCATCCGGGCGAACGCCGAGCGGCTCGGCGTCCCGTACCGGTGGTACCGCTGGATCGGCGCGGCGGAGATCGTCTGTGCGGCTGCCCTGCTGATCGGGCTCCAGGTCCGGCCGGTCGGCGTCGCGGCGGCGGTCCTGGTCGTCCTGGAGTCCCTCGGCTCGGTGGCGCTGCACGCCCGGATCCGCGAGGGCGCGACGAAGCTGGCCGCGTACGTGCCCACGATCGTCGCGTCCGTCGCGCTTCTGGTCTCCGCCGTGCGGTCCTGAGGCCGCCGGATCAGGCGGGGACGGCGTTGAGGAGGATCTTGCCGTCCTGGCGGGTGCACGTGCCCCAGCCGTTCGCGGTCGTGACCTTGAGGACGTACGCCCGCTTGGCCTCCAGACCCGTGTAGGTCCTGGTGAGCTTCGCGCCGGCCCAGCCGGTCTGGGTGGTGGTGACGGTGCTGATGACCTTGCCGTCCACCAGGCGGACCAGCTGGAGCTGGGTGACCACCGAGATGGTGGGCTTCTTCAGGTCGTCCGCGCGGGCCCCGCCGGTCGGGCCGAGGTAGCCCTTCCACTGCGGCGCGGCCATCTCGAACGTGGCGCGGGTGCGGTCGGCGCCGCGGTAGGCGCGGGCCTTGGTGACGATCGTGGGCGCCAGCGACTTCTCGGTGACGCTGATGTCGGCACCCTGACCCAGGGCGTCCTCCGCCCGGACCGTGATCCGGTAGGTGGAGCACTTGTTCGGCGTGGAGACGGCCACCCGGTAGCGGCCGTCGGCGGTCCGGGCCGCGGTGGCCGGTACGAGGTAGTTGCCGACCGTGCTGCCCGCGTCGGTGACCTTGACCCGGTAACGGGCGGCGTACGTGGCCGGCTTCCAGAAGACGTCGGTCTGCGCGGCGTTCGCCGTGGACCGTACCTGCTGGACGCCGAGCGGCACGCCGGGCACCTCGGGGGCGGCGGCCGCGGCCGGCGGCGCCGCGGCCAGGACGGCGCCGGTGACGGCGGCTCCCAGCGCTGCGACGAAACGCGACAACTTCACCGTGATAACTCCCGTTCGTGGTTCGTGCTGACCTGAACCACGATGGCCGCCCAGCATCAACGGCGTCTCAAGCCGGACTCCGCCTTCGGGCAAGGGTCACGCTGAGCCATCACCGCCACGCTCTCGGAGCCACCCGGCGATCACGCTGCGTATCAAACGAACGTCAGGAGGGCTTCCAACCGGCGTCCCGGCAGGCCTTCGTGAACTCGGCCGCGCCGGCCTTCCAGTCGGCGGTGGCGTCGTTGGCGCTGCGGCCCACCGCCGCCGCCCGGTCGGCGATCCGCTCGTTCCCGGTGTCCGCGGTGAACTGGACGACCTCGTCGGCCAGCCGCAGCCGGGACGTCTTCGTCTTCGCGCCCGGATAGCCGTCGTCGAACCTGGTGCACGCCCGCGCGGCCGGGTCGTCGAGCGTGCCCGGCCCGGGCTCCTTCGCCGACCTGCCGACCGCGAGGCCGGCCAGCACCACGAGGATCGCCACCACGCCGATGACGAGCTGGCGCTTGTTCAGCTTTACCTTCACCGGTCTCCGCTCTCAGGTCACAAGGCCCGGAATACGTATTATCCGGCACCCGTGTCCCGTTCGCGACGGCAGGCGGCCGGGCGGACGTGAGGGAAAGAGAGGTGAACCCGCTGATCACCGGCGCCCTTGGCCCGCCGGGCGATGCGGGCTAGGGTCGAAGGATGCTCAGGTCGAAGCCTGCCGACGCGCAGGCCGCCCTCGACGCGCTGGTCGAGGCGGTCGCGGAGCTGGCCGAGAGTTCACAGCGCCTGTCCCGGCGGCTGCACGAGATCGGCCTGCTCTCCGACGCCGCGGCGACGGGGCTGCTCGCCCGCCAGGACCAGACCGACGCGGAGATCCGCCGGCTCCGGGAGCTGAGGTCCGAGCCGCGGCGGTGACGACGATCCCTCGTCGCCTCCGCCGCTTCCGGAACCCGGCGGCCGCCGGTAACAGAGCGTGGGCAGGCGGCGCGCCGGAGTGACATATTAGCCCTCCGGTGCAATTTGCACTACGCCCTGATGCGGTACGTGTGCTCCGGGTGGCCGTCCAGCAGCGGCGCGGGCGACAGGGGTGCCACCGGCGCCCCGGCCACGCTGTCGTAGAGGTGCGCCCGGGCGCGCTCGATCGCGATGTCGGCGAGTTCCTCGTCGTGCGAGGCCCGGCCGATGCTCTCCGCCATCACCCGCGACGCGGCCTCGGCGTACCGGCGGGCGTCGCGCAGGCCCTGCTCGTAGCCGATCGCCGCCTCGTGCTCGAAGTGCCGCGCGGCGCGGGCCTCGTTGCGCTCGTACGCGTTGCCGTGCGAGGCGAACTTCAGCCCGACGGCGGCACAGTCCAGCGCCACCAGCAGCAGTGCGATGCCCACGTAGAACAGGCCGATGCCCCAGAAGTCGCTGCTGACCAGGTACCACATGGCCTTCGTGCGGGCGCCGAACCCGGCGTCCGCCTTGATCGCCTGGGCGTTGGCCGTACGCTGCTCGCTGATCTTGCGGGTGAGGTCCGCCTCCTCGGCCGCGCGCGAGTCCCGGGCCGCCCGCTGGCTGTCCTGCAGCTTGGCGGCCTGCACGTCGAGCGCGGCGGCCTGGTCGTCGAGCCCCCGCGACCGCTTCACGAGCGTGTCGCAGTAGCCACCGTCCGGGCAGCCCGCCTTGCGCGACACGCCGTCGCCCTCCGAGTCGGCGATGGCCTGCTGGTAGAGCTTGCGGGCGTCGCTGCGCTTCTCCGCGGCCCGCTTGTTGAGCTCCTGGACGGCTGCGTCCTCGGCCGCCGACTGCTTCTTCAGCTCCGCCAGCCGGGTGTCGTACGCGGCGATCGCCCCGCCGTTCTCGATCACGCTGATCTGCTCGTTGTGCACCTCGTTGAGCCGCGCGTCGATCTCGCCCTTGTAGCGGGCCAGCATCAGCGGTTCGGTGATGATCACGGCGAAGAGCAGCGCGAGGCAGAGCCGGCCGGCGTACAGCCCGAACGTGGGCCGGCGCAGCAGGTCGTGGGGGTCCGGCGAGTCCAGCTTGTCGAAGTTGATACCCACCCGGCCGACCACGGCCCGGTCGTACGCGACCACGCCCGTCGCCACGAGCGGCCCGACCAGCCACTGCCACCACGGATGGGTGTAGTTGGCGCTGGCGTCGACGAACGCGGCGCCGCCGACGGTCGCGTACACGAAATAGAGCACGATGAAGCAACCGATGGCGCTGTAGAGGACCCGGTCGGAGTGCGTGGTCACGCTGTCCGGGTTCACGTTGGAGATCCGGAGCAACAAGCGACGCATGGTGCGAGTCTCGCCGATCAAGCCGCCACGCGCGGGCGAAATCGGCGGATCAGCCGGTCAGCGACTGCGGCTCGGTGATAGCCACGCGCACGACCACCGCGGCGTGCACGGTCTGCGGCTGGGGGTCGACCTCGAGCTCGAGGTCGGCGGACTCCATGCCGAACGCGGCGGCGCGCATCATCCGGTCGCCTCCGCCGCCGGCTCCCTCGTCGGCGATCTCCACCAGGCGGTCCACCCGCGCGCCGACGGCCTCGGCGTACTCGCGGGCCCGGCCGAGCGCGTCGGCGATGGCCTCCCGGCGGACGTCGGCGCCGGCCCGGCTGCCCGGGCGCAGCTGCCACCACGGGCCCGCGACGGCGACCTGGTCGGCGTTCGCCAGCCGCAGCAGCAGCTCGCCGAGGACGCCGAAGTCGGTCACGGTCACCGTGGTGGTGACGCTGCCGACGTACGCGGAGACCCGCTCGCCGCCGCGCTTGAGCTCGGGCCGGACCTGCACGCCGCTGGTCTCCCGCCGCTCGATCGCGTCGGGATGGTCGTCGAGCGCGGTCCGCAGCTCGGCGGCGCGCTCGGCGAGCCGGGTCAGCGCCACCTGCCGGTCCCGGTCGCGCGCGGACACGGTGACGGAGAACTGGGCGATCTCCGGTGGCACCTCGCGGACGGCCTCGCCGCGGACGACGACCATGGGTTGCTCTGCCATCCCCCGAACCTACCGCCCGGACGGCGACGGGCGTCGATTCAGCGCAACGGGATCCGTACGCCCCGGGTACGCACCGACTCGCGCAGCTCGACCGACGTCAGCCGGGTGCCGCGCGGCACGTCGAACACCAGGGTGCCGCTGACCCGCGTGCCGGGGTCGAGCCGGGCCAGGACGCGGGAGCCGTGGGGGGCGTACATGGCGGCGCCGACCTCGCTCGGATAGGTGGCGCCGTCCGCCGCGTACGCGGTCTGCGAGGCGCCGTCGAGCCGCTTCGCCCGCGATCCGATGTTCTGCACGGTGACCGCCACCAGGCAGAACTCCCCGCGGGCCCGCTGGCCGAGCGCGTCGGTGCCGAGCCGGCGGGCGCCGCAGCGCACCCCGGTCACCGCGAACCGGAACGCGCCGTCCGCGATGGCCTCGTTGAACCGGCCCGCGACGGCCTCCTGCCGGGTCGCCCGCCCGGGGCTCCACCCGAGGTTCGCCGAGACCGAGTTCGCGATCACCCCGATCACGGCGAAGAGCCCGATCAGACCCATGATCATCAGTACGGCCAGAGCGCCGGCGATCCACGGCCACAGCTCCCGCGGGTCGCGGCGGCCCGGACCGTGTTTCCGGGCCCGGTGGTACGACATGGACGTGCTCCCCCGTGCCGGGTCCGGCTCTCCCGCTCCGGGGCCGGACGTGCGACGTGGCCGGATCAACCACCCGAGGACCCGGCCACGCTCCCTGACAACTGGGATATTTCCCCCCACGATGCGGCCCGAACAGCCAACCTCGGCCGCCCACTCGTCGACGGTGCCCGGGGCGCTCCGGCAGGGCGCGCCACCGACGCGGCGAACCATGTCTCACTGCCGCGCCGTATCGGCCGCTTCGCCCGTTATGAACCGATGGCGAGCCCACCCACGACCCCCGGGAGTCGACCGTGACCGTGACCGAGAATCAGATCAAGGACCGCCTGAAGGCCGTCCTGGCCGGAACCTCCCCGGACAGCGCGACCTCGGAACACCCGTTGATCATGCCGGGCGCGATGCACCCGAACCAGGCCCTCCAGGTCCTCACGCTGGCGCAGCGTACGGCCGAGGAACACATCGCCATCGCGAACCGCCAGGCCGGCAAGATCCGTACGGACGCCCAGGAGGCGGCCGACCAGATCGCCAAGGACGCGCAGACGCACTCGCAGAACATCCGCCGCGAGGCCGACAAGGTGCTCGCCGAGGCGCGCGCCGCGGCCGAGAAGGCGGCCCTGGAGGCGCGTACGCAGGCGGAGGAGGCCCGGCGCAGCGCGGAGCGGATCGTCTCGGAGGCCCGGGCGCAGGCGCAGTCGATCGCCAGGGACGCCCAGGAGCACGCCGAGCAGCTCCGCCTCCAGGCCCAGCAGCGGTACGAGGACGCCGTCGGCAGCCTGGGCGCGAAGCGGGAGGCCCTGCAATCGCAGATCGAGTCGCTGGAGCACTTCGACCGCGAGTACCGGGCCCGGCTGACCTCGTTCATGCAGGGGCAGCTGCGGGCGCTGTGGGTGGACGTACCGGTGGTGGGCGAAGGGCTGGAGGTCGAGGCCGAGGCCGAGATCGCCGCCGAGGAGCCGGAGGCCGAGCCCGAAGCCGTCGAGGAGTAGGGCGTTCGGCCAGCACGTCCTGGCCGTTCGACCGCGCCGCCACGGCGAGGTCCGAATCAGTCATAATGGGATGATTCGGGCATGAGTCACGTGAAGCTGCGCGCCCCCTTCCGCCGCTGGACGATCGGAGCGACGGTGGTCGTCACGGCCGTGGCGGCCACCGTCGCCGGCTCCGCCCGCCTCCACGCACAGGCCGCCACCTCCTCGTTCACCGAGGTCGTCCGCTACACCTTCGACGAGCCCCTCGGCACCGGCTTCCTCGACCTGGCCGGCGGCGACCACCCGCTCAAGCCGGTCAGCAGCAAGGGCGGCGCGCTCACCGCGATCAGCCACGGCGACGGTACGGCCCTGATGTTCCCGCCGCCGTGCCACGAGGAGCCGTGCCCGCGGATCGCCCTGCGCGCCCGCAACGCCGACGCACTCAACCCCGGCCGCCGCCCCCTCCGCTTCGGCGCGACGGTGCTGCTCAGCGCCGATCGGACCACCAAGGGCGAGAACGTCGTGCAGAAGGGCTACTCGGCCCACGGCAGCCAGTACAAGCTCCAGATCGACGGCCGGGCCGGCAAGCCGAGCTGCGTGATGGTGGACGCCGGCGGCACCGTGCACCTGGCCCGCAGCGGCGTCAGCGTCGCCGATGACACCTGGCACACCGTGGAATGCCGGCGCAAGGGCAGCTGGCTCGCCATCCGGGTCGACGGGCGGCGGCGCGGCAGCACCACCATCCCGGCCGGCCTCTCGGTGTCGAACTCGATCCCGCTCAGCGTGGGCGGCAAGGGCGCGTACCGGGACAACGACCAGTTCCAGGGCGCCCTGGACGATGTCTGGGTAGCCATCGGGTGAATACTCGCTTTATGGCTTTCGCCCGTTTCGCCCTGACCCTCGCCCTCACCGCCGCGGGCGCCACCGCCCTGCCCGGCGCCGCGCGGGCCGCGCCGCCGGACCCCCGGCAGATGGAGGCGGTCACCGAGCTCACCGAGTGGCCCTTCAAGGTCGAGTACGACATCCGCCGCGGCGGCAAGGTCCGGGTCCCGCTCGGCGTGCTCAGCTTCGACGCCCGCCCGATCCGCGGGCTGGTGGCCAAGGTGGAGGTCGCCGGCGACCTGACCTTCGGCCGCCGGTTCCGCAACTGCTGGTACACCACCAAGGCCACCAGCAGCATCATGTGGTGCGAGTTCGGCACCGCGGTGCTGCCCCCGCACAAGGGTCTGGCCATCACGACCCCGATGGTCGCGGCCCGCGCCGACGCCCGGCCCGAGCGGGTCCGCGGCATCTCCTTCCGCTGGCAGAGCAAGGCGTGGTCGGACGCCCGCGGCGGCCTGCGCCCGGTCACCGCGTTCTTCGCGGGCAAGGGCCGGCCCGTGGTCCGCGGCACCGGAAGCCTGCTGACCCTCACGAGCCTGACGCTGCCGATCGCGGACATCCGCACCAACGCCAACTTCGCCCCGGTGAACCTGACGAACGAACCACCCCTGACCCCGAGCCCCACCCCCACCAGCAGTCCCAGCCCCACGGCCGGCGCCACGGCCGCGGCCACTCCGAGCCGTTCCGCGGCGGCGGGTGGCGGCGGTGCGGGCCTCCCGGTCACGGGTACGCCCACCGCCGCCCTGGCCACCGCCGGCGGCGCCCTGCTGGCCCTGGGGCTGGCGGGCTACGCCATCGCCCGGCGACGCACCCGCTTCACCGCCTGACGGGACCGGTCCACGACCGTACGGTGAGGACGGCGTCCGCGAACGCGGCCGGTGCCTCCTGCGGGAGGTTGTGGCCGGCGTCGACCACCCGGTGCTCGTGCCGGGCCGCGAACATGCCGGCCTGGTCCGCGGTCCCGTCCGGGCGCAACGGGTCGTGCACCCCGTCCAGCGTCACGGCCGGCACCGTGATCCTCGGCCGCTCCGCGAGCCGGCGCTCCAGGTCCGCGTGTGCCGGGTCGCCGTCGGCAAGACCGAAGGCATGACGGTACGAGTGCACGACCACGTCCACGAAGTCGGGATTGTCGAAGGAGGCGGCCGTCCGCGCGTACGTGTCCTCGCCGAACGGCCAGGTGGGCGACCACTGCCGCCACAGCATGCGGCACAGGTCGCGCCGGTGGGCGGCGAGGCCCGCGCGCCCGCGCTCGCTGCCCGGCCGGGCCGGGCGCCAACCGTCTCACTCCGCCGCGCCCACCAGGGGGTCGTCGAGCAGGTGCGCGAAGGCCAGCTCCGCGGCGCCGATCAGGGACGCGTCGTCGCCGAGTTCGGGCGTACGCAGGCGGACGTGCTCGCAGCAGGCCGGCAGCGCGACGGCGTTCATCCGGCTGCGGATCTGCGCGGCGGCGACCAGGTAGACGTCGCGCAGCGTGCCACCGAAGACGACGGCCTCCGGGTTGAAGATGTTCGCCAGGTTGCCCACGCCGAAGCCGATCCACTGGCCGACCTGGCGGACCGCGAACTGGGCCTGGCTGTCACCCCGCATCGCCGCCTCGACCACGCCGAGGACCGCCTCCCGACCGGTCTCCCGGGTACGGCCGGCGTGCTCCAGCAGCGCCTGCTCGCCGATCTCGGTCTCCCAGCACCCGCGCGAGCCGCACGGGCACTCCCGGCCGTACGGGTTCACCACCATGTGGCCGACCTCGCCGCCGCGTCCCGCCGCCCGGTGACCGTCGGCGACGATGCCCGCGCTGACGCCGACGTCGCCGTGCAGGTAGAGCACGTTGTCGCAGCCGGCCGCGGCGCCCCGGCCGTGCTCGGCGAGGGCGGACACGTCGGCGTGGTTGGCGACGGTCAGCCGCACCGGGCCGCCGAGCGCGGCGCGCAGGGCCTCGGCCAGCGGCTCCTCGACCTGCTCCGGGGCGGGGGCGAGGCGGGCCGTGCCGTCGGCGTGGCGGACCCGGCTGGCGATCGCGACCCCGGTGCCGACGTACCGGGCGTCGCCGGCCACCGCCGTGCGCAGGTCGCGCACGAGGGCGGCGAGGGGGGCCACCGCGTCGGGCGCCGGCATCCCGCGGGGGCGGGGCGCCTCGCGCCGGTCGAGGATGCGGCCGCCCAGCCCCACCCGGGCCGCCCTGAGCCGGTCCACCTCGATGCTCAGCGCGTACGCGTAGACCCGGGCCGATTCGGGCCGGACCACCAGCGACGGTCGTCCGGCCCGCCCGGTCTCGCGCGGCGCCGACTCGCTGACCAGCCCCGCGGTCGCCAGCTCCGTGGTGAGGGCGCCGATGGTGCTGCGGTTGAGCCCGAGGCGGCTGGTCAGCTCGGCCCGGGAGGTCGCACCGTGCACGTGGACGTACTGGAGCAGGGAACCGAGGTTGCGCCTGCGTACCTCCTCCGGGCCGGGACCGGCTCGCATCAGCGGGCCGTCCCCGGCGTCCCCGTCCCTGCGCTCATCGGTTTCCGGTGGCAGCCGCCCTGCGTCGGGCCAACGCGTCGACGCTCGCGGCGACGAGCAGGATCAGGCCGGTGAAGATGTACTTCTGTCCCGAGGAGAAGCCCATCAGGCCCATGCCGTTGTCGATCACGGCGATGACGGACCCGCCGATGACGGCGTTGATGATCTTTCCCTTGCCGCCGAAGAGGCTGGTGCCGCCGATGACGGCCGCGCCGACCGAGTAGAGCAGGATGTTGCTGCCGCCGGTGTTCGGGTCCACCGAGCTGCCCCGGCTGACCGCGATGATGCCGCCGATGGCCGCCATGAACGAGCCGATGACGAAGACCGAGATGCGGATCCGGTCGACCGGGATGCCCGCGCGGCGCGCCGCCTCGGCGTTGCCGCCGACCGCGTACACGTGCCGGCCGTAGGTCGTCCGGGCCAGCACGAACGTCCACAGGACCAGGAAGACCCCGACGATCGGCACCACGATGGGTACGCCCTTGAGCGAATTGATCGCCGGGTTGACCGCACGCTCCTGGCAGAGGATCGCGGTGGTGGTGAACACCAGCGCGGCCAGCCCGGCGATGCGCAGCAGCACGATGCCCGTCGGGTCGGTGACCAGGCCGCGGGCGATCCGGGCGCGGACCCGGTTGAACTGCACCGCCGCGAAGCCGACCACCGCGACGACGGCGAGCACCCAGCTCCACAACACGGGGATGTTGTTGTTGTTCAGCGCGATGATGAACTCGTCGCGGATGGAGATGATCTTGCCGCCCTCGAGGATCACCAGGAGAATGCCCTGGAAGGCGAGGAACGCGGCCAGGGTCACGACGAACGACGGGATGCCGACCTTCGCGATCAGGAAGCCCAGCACGAAGCCGATGACCACGCCGGTGAGCAGGGCCGCGGGGATGCCGACGTACCAGGGGAAGCCGCGGTTCGTGACCAGGACGGCCATCACGGCGGCGCAGACGCCGCTGGCGAAGCCGGCGGAGAGGTCGATCTCGCCGAGCAGCAGGACGAAGACCAGGCCCATGGCGATGAAGATGACGCCGGCGCCCTGGGTGAACAGGTTCGCGAAGTTCAGCGGGCTGACGAACGTCTCCCGGGAGACGCTGAAGATCAGCGCGAGCACGAGCAGGCCCAGCACCGCCGGCAGGCTGCCGAGGTCGCCGCCGCGCACCCGGGCCCAGTAGTCGTGCAGGTGACCCGCCACGGTGGGCTTGACGACGCGGACACCGCCCGCGGTCGTGGTCGTGGTGGTGTCGGTGGTCACAGCGGGCCTCCGGGGGTGATGTCCACGGCGCCGTTCAGCTCGGCGGCCGGTTTCTCGGGGGGCAGGCCGAGGTTTCCGCTGCGGCCGGAGGTGATGAGTTCGACGATTTGGGAGTGGGTGACGTCGGTGGTTTTG
>NZ_PVZG01000035.1 GCF_003002065.1 Pseudosporangium ferrugineum | reverse complement strand
CGCCGAACACGAGGCACTACACGTGATGACCCAGCCGGTCATTGCACCCCTGAAAACCAGCTAACCAACTCTCCATCAAACCCGGGGCTTGACACTCCCTGGCCGTGGAGAGGCTGGACGCGGTCAACCTCCGCCTCCCGGACGACAACACGGCCCCCTACGACTTCAAGGCCCTCCTGGACGCCATGATCGCCATCCGCGACGAGGGCCTGATAGCCGGCATAGGCCTCAGCAACACCACCCGCGACCGCCTCCTGGAAGCGGTCCACCACACCGAGATCGTCTGCGTCCAGAACGCCCTCAACCTCCTGAACCGAGACTCCCTCCCCATCCTCCGAGAATGCCAGGAACTAGGCATAGCCTTCGTCCCCTTCTTCCCCCTGGCCTCAGCCTTCGGCGGCGTCAACCACCTCCTGACCCACCCCACCCTGACGGCGACAGCCCACCGCCTCCGAGCCCTCCCCTCCCAGGTAGCCCTCGCCTGGCTCCTCAACCTGGCCCCCAACGTCCTCCTGATCCCAGGCACATCCTCCCTACCCCACCTGATCGACAACACCACAACCACCCGAATCCACCTGGACCAAGAAGCCCAAGAAGCCCTGAACACCCTCACCCCCTGAAGCCCCCCTCGCCACCGCCACCCTTGACCCATCGCCGGTGGCCCCGCCACCCGCAGCCCCGTGACCCGCCACCCACGGCCCGGCCACCCACGACCCCGCCACCCACGACCGGCCACTCGTGATCCGCCACTCACGGCCCGCCATCCATGACCCGCCACTCACGGCCCGCCATCCATGGCCCGGCCACCCGTGCCGTGCTCCGCGCGGGACAGGCCCGCCAGCCGTAGTCCTTTGCCTCGTGGCCCCGCCGCCGTGCCCACGCCACACGACCGGCTACGACCCAGCGGCCCCGTCGGGCGCAGAGCGCGTCCCCACCCGGCCGCAGGAGGCGGACCACATCCCTGCTGAGCGACTCCACACCCCAATTCCCCATCGACCCGTGGCAACCAGATCACGTTGCGGGGCCCCGATCTCGCGCCACGTCCCCAATGGACCGATACGTGCCTCACCAGCATCACGCAGCTGCCGGAAGTAGCGCGGCGCACGGTCAACAGCATCGACGGCACCATCCCGCGCTTACAGGTCACCGCACACGACCGTCCGTGCAATGCAACACCTGGGAGCGGACCGGTCGGAAGGGCTGGAAAAGCGTTCAACGATGCCGAGGGCCCAGGAACCAGGAAGCGGAGTCGCGAACTTTCAGCAAGCCCGGCACTACCGTGCCTGAGTCGCGGCTCCCCAGCCGGCCCCAGAGCACCAAGCCGACGTCGCGGGGCAGGGACCGACCACGAGACAGGGACCGACCGCGGAGCAGGTGTCAAGTGCGGAGCAGGCGCCAACTGCCGAGCAGAAATCGACCCACCAGCACGGGCCGACGGCGGAGCTAGAACCGACCGCCCAGTCGTAACCGACCGCCCAGCAGAAACCGACCCCACCGTAGGAGCCGACCGCGGAGCAGCAGTAGGCCGCAGGGCTGGGGTCGACCGCGAAGCAGCTGCAGGCCGCAGGGCAGGAGCTGACCGCGAAGCAGCTGCAGGCCGCAGGGCAGAAGCTGACCGCGAAGCAGCAACAGGCCGCCGAGCTAGGGTCGACCGCGGACTGGGCCTCCGGGGCGGGTCAGTGCTGACACCCCGGGGATCCCGGAGGTCACGTTGCGGCGTGCTGGCTGGTGCCGGATCGCGCGGTGGCTGTTCGAGTAGACACGCCCCCGAAGCCTTCGCCCGCGCCGGTAGGCACGCCACCACCTTAGTGGCGGATGGGAGGCGGCGATCGCCGGCCGCATCGCCAAGTCGGGCGGCTCCCGGCTGGAGCATGCTTGACGGATTGGCCTTGGTGCGACGAAGGCGCTCGTTGTGCCGGCGGGTAAGGCCCCACGCGCGATGACGTTCGTGTGCAAGGCGGAACCGCTGGCCCTCAGGAGAGTATGCGCGGGAAGCCGTGCGGTCGCGCATGCCGGCGATTTCCGCCTGAGTGAACAACTGGAGCTGCCGCATGGAAGTGATTCTCCCGCAACCGGGCGACAATATCTGCCTCCGATTGCCATTTGATCATGCCAAATCCTGATGTCAGAGGATCGTAAGAATTGAGAGTACGGCCGCATCAAACACTTTGATAACGTCGGAGGCAGTCGCTCGCCCTCAATCCTTCTTCGCTCCGTTGCACATAACGTCAAGGACATGCCCCCACCTCGGCAAGGATCGCGATGAGCAACGCAACTGGTGTGCGCGACACGGGCTGGGCGAGCAACACGGGCTGGGCGAGCAACAGGGGCCAGCGTAAGTACCGCGGGGATCGCGGACCGGCGTGGGCAGCGTGAGCAGCGCGGGCCCGCGTGAGCAACGTGATCAGCGCGGGCCCGCGTGAGCAGCGCGGGCCGGCGCGGGCAAGGTGATCAGCGCGGGCCAGGGTGAGCAGTCCAGTCGGGTCGCAACGCAGCACGTGGGTCTGCGCGGAGAGGGGGAAATGTTGGCGGCTTCTTACCGAGAATATGGCGGTGCGCAATCGGGGAAGCGCTACAGCGTGCCAGTTGCGCAAATGACACATGAGTGGCGCCTCTGATCGAGTCGCCGTTCGGACGGAGGAAGGATGGGGCGCCGATTGGGGCAAGCCAGATTTGACTAGTTCGCGCGGATCCTGGTGGGGAGGGATCCGATTTTGAGCTGGCCTTGCGCTGATGGAGGGCTGCCGGGTAAAGACGGTCAAGCGTGCAGGTAACCGGGCGGGCCAAGCGCGGAACAGCGGGCGCGTAAACAGCGGGCGCGGAAGTCAGACGCGAGGCGGAAATCGGACGTGGGGCGCAGAGACCAGTGGGCGCATGGGGCATCGAGGCAGCGGGCGCGGAAACGGTCGGGTTCGGGGCGACCGAGTGCGGAGGGTGTGCCGACGCGGAGAGTGTGCCGACGCGGAGGGAGTCAGGGCAGAGGGCACCGGCGCGGGGTCGGGCCAGGCGGGAGAGGCCGTCCGCAGGGAGGCGGTCTGGCCGGGCGGGAGAGGCCGTCCGCAGGGAGGCAGTCTGGCCAGGCAGGAGAGGCCGTCCGTAGCGAGGCGGTCTGGCCAGGCAGGAGAGGCCGTCCGTAGCGAGGCGGTCTGGCCAGGGCGAATAAGCCGGGCCAAGTCAGTCGTCCGGAGGGACCGAGAGAGAGGCTCGCGCCGGGGCAGGAGAGCCGGCGTCAGGGCCGGGCCGGTAAGTCTGGCCAAACGCCGAGACAGGCGTGGTCACCACGGCCGCGCTCTGCTTGGTGTTCAGCTGGGGTTGTGCCCGGGCGAGGCCCGTTGGGGATAGACGGAAACGGTCGGGTGCGTGGGTGGGTGCGTGGGCTAGAGGAGGGCCGTCACCGTCAGGGAGATTGTGGTCAGGGCTGCGGCCAGGTAGCCGAGGCGGATTACTGCGGGGTCGGTGAGGATTTCGAGGAGTTGGTGGGGGGCCGGTTTGGGGGCGGTTGGGTAGGGGGTGGGGGTGGCGCGGGTTCCGACCTCCCAGTGGGGGATGTCGTTCAGGACGCTGGCGTTGGTGGTCATGGGGGCCTCCTCGTCTCCGGGGCGGCTGTTCGCCGCTTGGGGATGACTATTCCGGGGCGGGGTGGGGTGTCGCATCGCCAGCCAGTGGGGTTCGGGGGGCCTGGTGATCGGACGAAAGTCGTAGGGGTGGCCTGCCTTCGACTGCCCTGGGGGTAGAGGCCTGGGGGTGGAGGCCTGGGGGTGGAGGCCTGGGAGTGGAGGCCTGCGGATGGGAGCTCGGGAAGGAAGGCCAGCAAGTGGGGGCCAAGGAGCGGAGCCCAGGAAGGGAAGGCCCGGGAGCGGAGGCCATGGACGGGCCAGGAGCGGAGGGACTGGAGGCCAGGCGCGGGCCAGGAGCGGAGGAGCTGGAGGCCACGGACGGACCGAGGACGAAGGGAGTGGAGGCCAGGGACGGGCTAGGAGCGGAAGGAGCTTAGGGCAGGGACGGGCCAGGAGCGGAAAGAGCGGAGAGCAGGGGCGGGCCAGGAGCGGAAAGAGCGTAGGGCAGGGGCGGAAGAGGGGCCGGCGGAGGTCAGGGGGTGGGGTTGAAGGTGACCTCGGCGGTCTTCTTGGTTCCTGCTGTGCGGCCGGGGGCCGAGTGGTGCTGCCAGTACAGGTTGGTGTGGGCGATGACCTTGTCGGGGGTGGGGGCTCCGTAGGCCGTCAGGTCCTCGGTGGTGTGGGCGTCGGATACCAGGGTGGTGTCGTAGCCTCGGGTGATCGCGCCGTGGAGGGTGGAGCGGATGCAGGCGTCTGTTTGGGCTCCCGCGACGATCAGGTGGCCGATGGAGTGGGCTGCCAGGGTGGCTTCGAGGTCGGTGTCCTCGAAGGAGTCGCCGTAGCGCTTGTGGACGACCGGTTCCTCGGGGCGGTGCGGGAGTTCGGGGACGTACTGCCAGGGGGTGCTGTCGCGGGGGAGGTCGGCGGCGCTGTGCTGGACCCAGAGGACCGGGGTGCCGGTGGTGCGGGCCTTGTCGACGAGGGTGGCGATGTTGGCGATCACCCGGTCTCGGTCGTACGCGTTCGCCATGACGCCGTTCTGGACGTCGATGACGACGAGCGCGGTGCGGGGACGGTCGTCGAGCGTGGTCATGGGGCACCTCCGGGCCGGGTGGCGGCAGTCGTGGAGATGCTAGGCCGGGGGTACGACACAACCGTGGGAACCGGGTCGCGCCGTACACCTTGCCCGGTTAACGTCGGGGTCATGCGTTCCGGACGGCTCTATGACCAGCTCGTGGGCGAGGCCGTGGGCGTACCCATCACGGGTTGGGAGTTTGCCTGGCTGGACGGCCGGGCCGTCGGGTCGGATCCGTCCTGGTCGTATCCGTCGCTGGCGCGGTCGCTGCTGCGCCGGGCGCACGGTGTGCTGGATCTGGACACGGGCGGCGGGGAGTTGCTCGCCGAGCTGGCGCCGCTGCCCTCGCACACCGTGGCGGTGGAGAGCTGGGCGCCGAACGTGCCGGTCGCACGGGATCGGCTGGCTCCGTACGGGGTGTCCGTGGTCACGGAGTTGCCGGGTGGTGAGGAGGAGTTCGACGTGGTGTTGAGCCGGCACGGGCGGTTGCCGGCCGAGGACATTGCGCGGCTGCTCAGGCGGGGTGGGACGGTGCTCAGTCAGCAGGTGGGCAGCGACGATCTCGCCGACCTGAACGCCGAGCTGGGCGCTCCCCCGCCCGCGCCGCAGCGCTGGACGGCGGCCACGGCGGTCGCGGCTCTGGAGGCCGCCGGGCTCGAGGTGACCGACGTACGCGAGGAGCGTCCGCCGCTCACGTTCCACGACGTCGGCGCCATCGTCTATCAGCTCCGGGCGGTGCCGTGGCAGGTGCGGGACTTCAGCCCGGAACGGTACGAGCGGGCACTGCGCCGCATCGACGGGGTCATCCGTACGCAGGGGCAGTTCACCGCGACAGCACACCGTTTCCTGGTACGGGCGTCACGGGGCTGAGGGTGGCGAGGTCGGTCCGTCGTCGCCGCGGGCCGTCGCCGGCGTCGGCGGGTTCCCGGCACAGGTACGCGTTGAGGTAGAGCAGCGCCGCCAGACCCGCGAACGGCACGCAGAGCAGAATCATCCCCTCGGACATGGCGAGCGGTCAGGCGTTCTTCTCGCGGGCCAGGTGGAAGTGCTCGACCAGCTCGTACGCGTCGACCTCCGCCTCACCCTCGATGTCCGCGAAGCAGATCCACGCGCCCCGCGCCATGGCGAAGCCGAAGTGCATCGCGGCGCCCTTGTCCTGGATGTGCGCCGACGTGACGACGCGGGTGTGGGCGATGTCGCCGAGCGACCCGGCGGAGCCGTTGCGGGAGCCGGCCGCCACCGCGATGACCTCGAACGAGATCCGCTGGGCGTGCAGGGCGTCGCTGAGCCGCTGCACTGCATCCTGCAGCCGGGCGCCGGGGTTCTGGAAGGGGACGACGACGGTGAGCTCGACGCTGCTGACGGCGTACGGCCAGGGCAGCGGCGCGAGGTCACGGGCGGGACCGGCAACGACCACCGGCGGGACGGCGAGGAGGTTGGAGTTCGTCATGCCGCGTAGTTCGGTCCGCAACCTCAATGCAACCTCATCCCGTCCTCAAAGGCCGCGCAAACGTGTCCGGCCGTTTCTGCTCAGTCCGCCGCCCGGAGAGCCGATCCTGGTTGAGGATTACCAGGAGGAATCGCATCGTGACCCAGAGTGACTCTCGATGGATGGGCGTAGGAACGTCGGCCGACCCGAACGCGGAGGAGGCCGGCCTGCTCGCCGCCGCGGCGGCCGTGGGTGACCGCGGGGACGGGCGGCTCATCGTCGTCTTCGGCAACCCGCGCCACGATCTGGCGGCGGTGCTCCGCGGCGTCGGCAAGATCGCCGGCGGCGTACCCGTGGTCGGCTGTTCCACCGCGGGCGAGTTCACCGGCGCCGGCGCCGGCGACGACGGCGTGGTGGTCGCCGCGCTCGGCGGCCCGGGCCTCGACGTCGAGACCCGGCTGGTCGGCGGCCTGAACGAGCGTCCCCGCGAGGTCGGCGCGGAGGCCGCGGAATGCGCGACCGCACTGCCGGACGGCGGGCGTACGGCGATGCTCATGTTCATGGACGGCCGCGCCGAGCAGCAGGGCGAGGTGCTGCGGGGCGCGTACGACACGCTCGGCGCCTCGATGCCGCTGATCGGCGGCTGCGCCGGCTCGGACGCCCGGACCGGGTCCGCCTTCGTGCTGCACCGCGGTGAGGCCGTCGCCGACGCGCTGGTCACCGTGGCGATGCGCACCGAGGGGCACTTCGGCATCGGCGTCGGCAACGGGTACGGCGTCGTCGGCGACCCCATCCTGGTCACCCGCAGCGGCCGGGGCCGGATCGACGAGCTCGACGACCGGCCGGCGCTGGACACGTACCTCGACCGGTTGAACGCCCCGGCGGAGGCCTACCGGGACCCGCGGGCGTTCGCCCGGTTCGCCCTCGACCACCCGCTGAGCATCCGCCGCCGCAGCGGCCGCGAGGTGCGCCTGGTCAGCGGCGCCGATCTGGCGACCCGCTCGCTGCTGTGCCCGGCGAACGTTCCCGAGGGCGGCACGGTGTGGCTCAGCGACGCGACTCCCGAGGATCTGCTGGACGCCGCGGGCTTCGCGCGTACGCAAGCGGTCGAAGCTCTTCCGGGTCCGGCCCTGGGGCTGCTGGCCTTCAACTGCATGGGCCGCCGCCAGGTGCTCGACGCCGGTCCCGGGCTGGCGGACGAGGTGCGCCGCCTCGCCGGCCCGGACGGCACCCCGCTGGCCGGCTTCTACTCGGCCGGGGAGATCGCCCGCACCCGCGGCATCGACGGCCTGCACAACTATGCCGTGGCCGTGCTGGCGGTGGACTGATGCGGATGGCTTCGGGGGTGGGCGCCACCCACCTGCTGGCCGAGTTCGTCGCGCTGATGGCCAGCGTCTCCGACGAGCGCCGGGCGATGCAGGTGGCCGCGGAGCACGCCGCGTCGGCCGCCGAGGCCGAGGTCTGCGCGGTGCTGCGCGACGACGACGTGGTGTCGGTGGGCTTCCCCCGCCGCCAGTGCCCCACCGGCCTGGTCCGCGAGCTCGCCCAGTCCGGCGCCCGCCGGGCCCAGCTCCCGGGCGTCGGCGACTGTCACCTGGCCGTGGCCACGATGAGCGGCGAGGTCTCCGGCCACCTGCTGCTGGCCCGCCTCCAGGACCCGTTCTCCCCCGACGAGATCAGCCTGCTCCGGGCGACCGCGCGGGTGCTGTCGCTGAGCCTGACGATGATGGAGACGCTCACCGCCGAGCGCCGGCTCCGCGAGCACAGCGATCGGCAGGCCGCCGAGAACGCCCGGCTGGTGCGGGAGTTGGAGGCGCGGCAGGCGCTGGTGGAGTCGCTGCGCCGGATCGAGGGTGCCATCGCGCGCCGGGACCCGCTGCGCGAGATCCTGGACACCATCACCGAGGCGGGTCACCTGCTGCTGCACGGCCGTACGTCCACCCTGCGCCTGCTGGCCGCGCCGGACTCGGAGGATCTGCGCCTGGCCGCGTCGGCCGGGGCCACCGAGTCCGAGCTGGGGCTGCGGGTGCCGAGGTCGGCCGCGCCGCTGACCGATGCGGCCATGTCGCACCGGCGCCTGGTCGCGCTCGACGACGGCAGCGGCGAGCTGCCCGGGGCGGCGGCGACGATGGCGTGCCCGGTGGTGGAGAACGACACCGTGGTCGGTGCGCTGACGGTCGGCCGTACGGCCGGTCAGCCGCCGTTCACCGACGCGGACCGGGAGGCGCTGCTCGCGCTCGCCGACCACGCCGGGATGGCGGTGACCGATGCCGCCGCCGTACGCGCGGTGCACGAGGCTCAGCTCGACCCGCTGACCGGGCTGCCCAACCGGGTGATGTTCACCGGCCGGCTGGAGCAGTCGCTGCTCGAGGGCCACGACCGGGGCGAGACGGTCGGCGTGCTCTTCATCGACCTGGACCGGTTCAAGCCGGTGAACGACTCGCTGGGCCACGCCGCGGGCGACGAACTGCTGGCGGAGGTGGCCCGGCGGCTGCGGAGCTGCCTGCGCGACGGCGACACGAGCTCCCGCCTGGGCGGCGACGAGTTCGCCGTGCTGCTGCCCGCCGCCGGCCTGGCGGACGCGGTGGCGGTCGCGGAGCGGATCTCCGGGCAGATCCGCGCGCCCTTCGAGGTGCTCGGCAACCTCGTGCACGTCAACGCCAGCATCGGCGTCGCGGTCAGCACCGCCGGCCAGGACGCCGCGCAGGTGCTGCACGACGCGGACGTCGCGATGTACCGCTCCAAGAAGCTCGGCGAGGGACACCTCCAGGTGTACGTCCCGGAGATGCACGCCGACATGCTCAACCGGGTGCAGCTGGAGACCGACCTCAGCACCGCGCTGGTGCACCGGCGGCTGGTCACCCGGTACGCACCGGTGGTCGACCTCGCGTCCGGCGAGGTGGTGGCGGTCGCCGCCGCGCCGTACTGGGAGCATCCGCAGCGCGGCCTGCTGGCGCCCGCCGACTTCCTGCCGCTGGCGGCGGAGACCGAGGTGGGCGGCCGGATCCAGCGCTGGCTGCTCGCGCAGGGCTGCCGGGAGCTGGCCGCGTGGCGGCACACCGGCGTGACCGGCCTCGGCCTGCACCTGCAGCTCGACGCCCACCAGCTGGTGGACGAGCGGTTCCGGGCCGGCGCCCAGAACGTGCTGGGCCTCAACGGGCTCGCCCCCGCCGACGTGACCTTCGAGGTCAGCGCGCGGGTGCTGGCCGACGAGGCGGAGAAGGTCGCCGCGCACGTGGCCCGCTGGCAGCGCGACGGCTTCCGGATCGCGGTGCGCGACTTCGGCTCGGCGCCGTTCGCGCTGGCGGACCTCTGCGGCGTCGCCCCCGACCTGGTCAAGATCGATCTGGCGAGCCTCGGGCCGGCCCTCACCCCGGACGGCCGGCGCCGGCTCGTCGCGGCGGCGCGCCAGTTCAGCGAGGTGGTGGTGGCGCAGGAGGTGGGCCCGGACGAAGAGGTCGCGGCGCTGCTCGCGGCGGGTTGCGGCTTCGGCCAGGGCGGCGCCCTCGGCCCTCCGGTGAGCGCCGGCGAGCTCGCCGGCCGGCTCCCGGTGCCGGTCTGACGGCGCGCCGCGGCGGTAAACGAGCCGAACGGACGAAACGCGGTCCAGAAAGAGGCTAAATCTTTTTACTTCTTTCACCGATCACGTACGGCGGCGCCCGGCCGGAGACTGGGCCGGTGGCCGATCACGAACCTCGATGGTACGACGAACTCCCCGCGCGCGGCCTCTGGCGCACCCGCCGCCGCGACCGGATCGAGTTCGTCATCGCCGCGGTGCTGCTCACGGCCCTCCTCGGCCTCCTGGCCCTCGGCGCGTCACGCGAGCCGCACCGCGGCCCCCGCCCGGCGCCGGCCTCCTCCGGCGTCACCGCCCCGGCCGGCGGCGGCGCCACCTGAGCAGGCAGCCCACCCCCGCCGAAAAGCTGATCTGACCTTGAGAAACGGACGCCCAGACTGTGCCGGTGACGAACCAGACATCCGCGTGGTCGCGGCTGCGGCCCCTGCACCGGGCCGGGATCATCGTCGCCGCCCTCGTTCTCCCGTGCTGCGGCGGGCTCACCGTCCTCGGCGCCCTCGCCGGCGATGAGACGCCCCCCGCCGCCGCCCCCGGGGTGCAGCAGTTCGCCGGCGGGGCGCCGGCCGCCACCACCGCGACGACGCCGAGAACCGAGAAGAAGACGGTCACGAAGACCAGCGCCATCAAGCACAAGACGCGTACGGAGAAGGACGACTCGCTGCCCAAGGGCGAGCGCGAGCGGGTGACCGAGGGCGTCGACGGCGTCCTTACGCGCACGTACGAGGTCACACTGGTCGACGGGCGGGAGACGGCACGCAGGCTGGTCTCCTCGCGGGTCACCCGCAAGCCGGTCACCGAGGTGGTCGCCGTGGGGACGTACGTCGAGCCCGAGCCGGAGGACGACGGCGGCGGGGACTGCACGCCCGGCTACGACCCGTGCGTGCCGGTCGCCTCCGATGTGGACTGCGCCGGTGGGAGCGGGAACGGACCGGCGTACGTGGACGGTCCCGTCCGGGTGACCGGCAGCGACCCGTACGACCTCGATCGAGATCACGACGGGATCGCCTGTGACACGTGAGAGGTCTGACGTCGCTGTCGCCTATCCGTCATACGCCTTATAAACGCATTTGGCGCGAAATCTTCCGTCCATACTGGGCGCGGCACCGAGTGGTGCCGCATCCATCAGACGGGGGTCCGTGATGCAGTGCGAGACAACACCGAACCGACGGCGACGGGAGGCGGCTGCCGCGGTGGCCGTGGCGCTCGCCGTACCGCTGGGCGTCAGCGTGATCGCGGCGCCGGCTCAGGCGGCCGGGCGGGCGACGCTTCCGGTCTTCGGCGTACGGTCGGCCGGCCTCAGCGAGGCGCAGACCGCCGGCCTGGCCCGCGCGCTCGGTCTCAAGCAGATCGCGCGCGGCGAGGACGGCAGTGTCCGGTACGCCGCCGAGAAGTCGTTCCTGTCCGTGCCGACCCGGGTGACCGGCGAGGGCAAGGACGAGGACGGGCAGCCGACGACGACCACGGTGCTCGACGTGGCGGCGCTGAAGCGGCTGCGGACGATCAGTGAGGCCGACGCCCTGCGGCGGTCGGCGAAGGCGCTCGGCGCGGCGAAGCTGCTGCCCCGCGGCGCGAAGGCGAGCGCGCGCAAGACCACGGTCACGGCCGTCGACCGCCGGGGCCGGACCACCGTCTCGGCCGCCCTCGACACCGCCGTGTCGTACGCGTTCACCCTCGCCGGCCTCCCCTACGAGGGCCCCGGCGCCAAGATCCGCGTGGCGTTCGACGGCAAGGGCGCCGCCACCAGCCTCTCCTTCAGCACCCGCACGCTGGCGCAGGCCGGCTCGGTCGAGGTGCTGACCGCCGCCGAGGCGCGGGCCCGGTGCGCCAAGGCGATGGGTCCCGCCGTACGCGTGGCCTCCGCGACCCCGATCTACTGGGCGCCGGCGCTGTCCACCGGCGCGCAGACGATCGAGCCGAGCTTCCGCTGCGCCGGCGTCGACGTCGCGGGCGCCCAGGCCCAGCGGGTCGTCGTGCCCGCCGCGGTCGACGCCCCGCTCGCCGCGGCGCCCGAGCCGCAGGAGCCGCGCGGGACCGCCGGCCCGGCGGCGGGCGCGAGCAAGAGCACGCAGTCCGGGCCGGCGTCGCGGGCGTACGGCCGCGCCGACGTCGGCAGCGAGGGCACCGGCGTGTGCTCGGGGCTGCCGTACACCAGCAACAACCTCAACTCCTTCAACAACCAGTTCACCAGCCGCGGCATCCCGGTCGAGTTCAGCTGGCGCGACCACAACGCGTGGGAGCAGGACTTCAAGGACCCGGCTTTCGGCGGCGACGACAGCAACTGGGCCGACCACGTCGACATGACGTACTGGCAGGGCCACGGCTCGCCGACCGGCTTCAGCTTCGCCGGGTGCAGCAGCAACGACGACACCTTCCTGGCGAACACCGAGGCCCGCTGGGGCAACGGCGACGTCGAGTGGATGAGCCTGTTCACCTGCCTGATCCTCGCGCAGGAGTCGGGCGGCAAGCGGTGGTGGCAGCGCTGGGGTCCGGCGTTCGCCGGGCTGCACCAGATCAACAGCTTCCACACGGTCTCGTACCACAGCGCCTCGCACGGCGGCACGTACGCGAACTACATGCTGCGCAGCCCGTTCCTGTGGTGGAACAACCCGATGCCGGTCCGCAGCGCCTGGGCCCAGGCGTCGATCGACGACCAGCCCGCCTCGGTGGTGTGGGCGAGCATGGGCCCGATCGGCCCGGGCGGCTCGGTGAACATGAACGACTACTTCTGGGGCAAGGGCCCGGTCGGTCCGGACGTGCCCGCCGCGTCGGTCACCGGTTACTGGTACATCTCCGGCGCCTCCTGAACAACACCGGCATACAGCGACACAGCGAGGCCGCGCCCGACCGGGTGCGGCCTCGTTCCTTCTCAAGTCCGGCGCAGGGTTTCCTCAAGCCCGGGTCAACGCGGCCGATCGTCACGCCGTGGAAGATACGTCGGAGTTTCCTCAGCCGGGTGCCCGCCTCGTGCACATCGGGCGCCAGCCCATCTTCGACGCGTCCGGCGACATCGCCGGCTATGAGCTCCTCTTCCGCGGCAATACCCAGGCCGTCGAGGCGGACCGCCGGGACGCGTACGCGACCAGCCAGGTCATCGTGAACGCCTTCACCGAGTTCGGCCTCGACGAGGTCGTCGGCGACCGCATGTGCTTCATCAACATGACCCGCGAGTTCCTCACCGGCGAGCTGATCCTGCCCTTCGGCCCCGAGAACGTGGTGCTGGAGATCCTCGAGACGATCGACGTGGACGACGCGGTGGTGGCGGGCGTGACGAACCTGGTCGCCGCCGGCTACCGGATCGCCCTCGACGACTTCGTGTGGCAGTCCGGCCACGAGCGGCTGCTGCCGCTGGCGTCGTACGTGAAACTCGATCTGCCGCACTGCGACCTGGACCGCCTCGCCGACCAGCTGGCGTTCTTCCGCGGCTTCCCGCACGTGGAGATCGTCGCCGAGGGCCTGGAAACCCTCGACGACCTGGCCCTCTGCGACCGTCACGGCATCGAACTGCGCCAGGGGTACGTGCTGAGCCGCCCCCAGGTGATGACGGCCGCCTGCATCCCGCCCTTCAAGCTGCGCCGGCTGGAGCTGCTCGGGGCGCTGAGCGAGGTGGACGCCGACCTCGACCGGGTCGTGGAGATCATCTCCAGCGATCCGGCGCTCACCATGCGGGTCCTGCGCGCGAGCAACAGTGCCGCGGTCGGCAGCATCCAGCGGGTCTCGTCCATCCGGCAGGCCGTGGTGCTGCTGGGGCTCGGCCACATCCGGCGGTGGGCGATGCTCATGGTCGTCGACGACGTCGCCGAGGCCACCGAGGCGCAGCTGACCAACGCGCTCACCCGGGCCCGGCTGTGCCACAACCTGGCGGCCCGCTTCGACGCCGACCCGGACGCGGCGTTCGTCGCCGGCCTCATCACCGCGGTCGCCGAGCTGCTCGGCATCACCGCCTCGTCGATGGTCAACCACCTGCCGCTGACCGCGGACCTGGTCGCGGCGCTGACCCGGGGCATCGGGCCGCTCGGCCGGATGCTGCGGGTGGTCGACGCGTACGAGCACGGCGACATGGCCCGGATGGGTTTCGCCCGGGGCGGCAACGACCTCACCGGCGCGGTCATGGACGCCCTGCGCTGGTCCACCCAGACGGTGGCGGCCGCGTCCCGGCAGCAGGAGCTCGTCGTCTCCTGACGCCGGCTGGAGGCTGCGTTGAGGTAGCCCGCCGACTGGGCCGGGCATGACCGTGGCACAGCTCCCCCCGCCGGGCACCCAGGCCGTTCACGACGTGCTGGACAGCGGCGCCCTGCAGGTCGTGTTCCAGCCGATCGTGCAGCTGGAGGACGGCGTGGTCCGCGGCTACGAGGCGCTCGCCCGCTTCGACCGCCGGCACTTCCCGAGCCCCGCCGAGGCGTTCGCCGCCGCCATGGCGGCCGGGCTGGGCGTGG
Source organism: Pseudosporangium ferrugineum (assembly GCF_003002065.1). Taxonomy (GTDB): domain Bacteria; phylum Actinomycetota; class Actinomycetes; order Mycobacteriales; family Micromonosporaceae; genus Actinoplanes; species Actinoplanes ferrugineus_A. Next base: position 26,380 of record NZ_PVZG01000035.1, on the reverse strand, counting down.
AGCTGGAGCTGCTGGCCATGGAACGGGCGCTGGAACGCGCCGGCGACCTGCCCGAGGGCGCCTGGCTCAGCCTCAACGCCTCGGTCGAGGCGCTGCTGACGCCGCGCACCACGACGCTGCTGCTGGCGCACGCGCACCGCCGGATCGCGGTGGAGCTCACCGAGCACACCCAGGTCACCGACTACACCGCGCTGCTGGCGGCGATCGGCCCGCTGCGGGAGGCCGGCATCCTCATCGCGGTGGACGACGCGGGCGCCGGCTTCGCCAACCTCAGCCAGATCCTCCAGCTGCGCCCGGACGTCATCAAGCTCGACATCTCGCTCACCCGTGACATCGACGCCGACCCGGTACGCATCGCCCTGGCCCGCGCGCTGACCACCTTCGCCGCGAGCATCGGCGCGCTGCTGGTGGCCGAGGGCATCGAGACGTACGCCGAGCACGAGCAGCTCCTCGCGCTCGGCGTACGCCACGGGCAGGGTTACTACATCGCCAGGCCGGGAGCGCTGCCCAGCCGGCACATCGAACCGCTGCTGTAGCCGCGGTCAGGGCAGGTCGGCGGGGCGCAGCACGCGGTCGACGGCGTGCGCGATCTGCCGGTTGCCCTTGTTGAGGTCGAACTTCGCCACGCGCGCGTCGGCGTCGTTGCGGTCGGCGTCGACGAGCTTGACCCCGCGCGCCCACCAGCAGCCGTACACGTCGACCTTGATCGTGCCGCCCGACGCGGTGGTCAGCTTGGCGCCGTCGGCCTTCAGCGCCGCCTTCCGGTCGACCGTGGCGCCCGGCACGACGTGGTAGAGCAGCACCGACTCCACGGTGTCGATGCCGAGCCCCGCCACGGCGGTGAAGGCCTGCTTCTCGCCCGGCAGCCGCTTGGTGCCCTGCAGGTCGGCGACGAGCCTGGCGAACGCGGTGTCGTTCGGGGTGAACGCGGTCAGCGCCGTCTTCCCGTCGGTGAGCACCTTCACCGGGCTGGCCGGCTTCGCGTCGAGCACCGCGAGGACGGCGGCGGTCAGCACGTCGAAGTCGCGGCCGTTGCGGTCGAACCCGCTCTTGTCGGCCGTCAGCACGGCGGCCAGCGAGCGCGTACCCAGGGGCTTCGTCGTGGTGGACGCGGACGCGGGAGCCGTGGCCAGGCCGGAGGCGACGATCGCGGCGGTGGCTACCACGGCGGCGCGCTTGCCGAGTCGGGTGAGGTTCATCAGCGTGCTTCCTTCCGGTACGCGGTGGCCCGGTGCCACCCACCACGTCCTTCGCCCGCTGCCGCCGCCGTGGATGCACCCTCAGGCCGGCAATTGCCGGCAATACAGGGCGTCGGGGGTACGCCGGGAGCCGATCCGCCCGGTGTACGCGATCCCGGCCGCGTACTCGCGCTCCCCGCACTGGCCCTTGTAGTTGCCGGTCGCGAAGTCGCCGCCGGGGTTGCCGGCCGGCCGGTTGTCGCCGCGGTCGAACCACACCGTACGGCCGGAGCCACCCACCGCGGGGGCCGCCGGGGCGCACAGCGCGCTGGACATCGCGGCGCCGCGCACGGCGTACCCGATCAGGAACGACCCGGCGGGGCACTGCAACTTGCTGTAGCCGGAGGCCCAGTCGTCGGTGACGTACCGCTCGTCGGTGACCACCTGGGGCGCGGTCCCGGCCGGCCACAGGCCGCCGGCCGTGACGTCGGTGCAGAGCCCGCGGTTGCCGGTGTGCGCCAGCCCGATCAGCCGCTGGCCGTCGGGGCAGGCGGCCTTGCGGGCACCGGAGTCCCAGTCCGGGCGTTCCCGCATCCGCAGCGACGCCACGAAGTCGCCGTGGTCGGGGCTCAGCATCGACCAGCGCGCCACCGGCTCGACGTATCCGGTGCGGCCGGGCGAGCCGACCAGCGCCGACCAGGCCCCGGCCCGCCAGTCGCCGCCGTCGTACGGGCCGGTGCGCCGCCCGGCGGAGTCCCAGTAGAGCAGCGCCCACCCGTTGGAGCCCCGCTTCTCCGCCCAGCCGACCGCCGGCCAGTACGCGAAGTCCGCGTCGGCGCGGATCAGTTCGCCGGTGAAGTTGGCGAACCAGGCGCGCTGCTTCGAGTCCACACCGGAGTTCACCCCGATGCCGAACTCGCTGATCCACACCGGAGCGGTGAAGTGCCGGCCCGGCTCGGCGGCCACGTACAGCGCGTCGCGTACGAGAACGTTGTGCAGTTCCTCGGGGGTCAGGTCCCCGTAGCGCGGATCGCTGGTCTCGCCGATCCCGGTCGCGCCGCTGTGGTTCGGGCCGGTGTAGTCGTAGAAGTGCGCCGAATAGACCAGCTTCCCGGAGGCGACGAGCGTGTGCGACAGCGACCGTACGGGCCGGAGCGTGGGCCGCTCGTGCGGGAAGCCGTCGACGGGTATGCCGGTCCAGTTGATGCCCTCGACGATGATCAGCAGGTCGGGGTTGGCCTCGCGCAGGATCCGGTCGCCGAGGCGCTGGGAGGCGGCGAACCAGTCGTGGTCGTCGCCCACCCCCCAGTTCGGGTCGTCCCACACCGTACGGCGAACCTCGTTGTAGAGGTCCGCACCCACGACCCGGGGGTTGTCGCGGTAGCGCCGCACGACGGACAGCCAGTTCTCCTCCCAGTCCCGGGTCGACTGGCTGGTGTTCCACCGCTCGTTGCCGTCGACGCCGCAGCACCATCGGGTGGTGTTGGTGTGGTTGTTGAGGATGACGGCGAGGCCGGCGCCGGTGAGCGCCGCGACCACCTCGTCGTAGACCCGCAGCGGCGTCAGGCCGCGCAGCCGCGGGTTGGCGGCCACGGCGGCGTCGGTCACCGGCTGGGAGTCGCGCAGCATCTCGTCGGAGAACGGCAGCCGGACGCTGTTGAGGCCGATCGACCGGAAGCCGGCCACGATGTCGTCCAGCGGCGCCCGGTCGAGCCCGAGCGGTATCCGGTTCGAGTTCTCCCCGGCGTGATGGTTGGCGTCGTCGGCGACGTCACCCGAGCCGTTCCAGGTGCCGCTCGCCCCGTGCCAGTTGGCGGAGCGCAGCTTGAACCGCATCCCGTCGGCGTCGACGATGTAGCGTCCGCGGGTGCTCAGCGGCGCCCGCCAACCGGGGTCGGCCGCCGCCGGCCCGGCCGCGCTCGCGGGCGCGGGGGCGATGGTCAGGGTCAGTAGGGTGACGAGCGCGGGAACCAGGGAAGCACGCACGGCCGGACCTCCGGTCGGACATCGACACTTCTCCATATGAAAGGCCATCCGCGCCCCGAACGCCAGACCCGGCACCGGGCACCAACCGGAGTCGATGCGGCCGGAACGGCTCGGAAACTCGGCCGACGTGGCTAACCCGTACCGGTTAATCGGTGGCTGCCGCTCACATTTACCCTCGTTAGCGTCGAGGTGTGAACCTCTCCCTGACGACGATCATCATCACTACCTGGTCGGCCTTCGCGGTGACGGGCATCTTTGCGGCGGTCCTGTACCGCCGGGGCCGCACCCGGCAGGCGGCCCACCCCCGGCCGGTCCGGCTGTCCCCGCGTACGCCCCGCCCGGACCCCGCGGCGCTGGAGAACGCGCACCGGCTCTGGCTCGACGGCCTGACCGGGACGAACGTGGACGAGCTGTCGGACACCGGCCGCCACCACCTCCCGCCGGAGCTGATGAGCATGCCGACGTACCGGCTGGGCCCGGACCGGGTCGCCCGCGCGAAGGTGCAGGGCGAGAACTGACCGCTAGGGTGCAGTTCGTGATGCTTTTCTACCGATATGCCCCGACGCACTGATGGGCATCGGCCTCCTCACCTTCATCAGGCACCCGGTACCGCAGCTCATCTTCGCCGCCTTCGTCGTGCTGTCGTGGCCGCTCAGCGGCCTGGCCGGCCGCGACACCCGCCGCCGGCTGGCCGCCGCGGCGCTGGTCGTCTCGGCGGGCGCGATCATCGCCCTGACCGCGACCCCGAGCTTCGCCGACCCGGCCACCTTCGCCGCCAACCCGCCGCACTTCCTCACCCTGCTCGACCGCCCCGGCCTCCTGGCCCGCCAACTCGTCGCCCCGCCGTCCGACCTCGAACAGGTCGCGAACATCGCGCTCTACGTGCCCCTCGGCATCTCCGGGGCACTGCTGTGGCGACGCTGGCTGCCGGCGACCGCCTTCGGCTTCCTCCTGGTCCTGGCCATCGAGACGGTCCAGTACGTGATCCCGGGCCGGGCCGGCTCGATCACCGACATCCGCAACAACACCCTGGGCGCCCTGCTCGGCGCGGTGCTCACGGCCGTACTCCAGCGCCGCCGCTGAAGAGGAGCCCGGCCTACGCGCGGGCGGCGCGGGTGACGCGCGCGGGCGCCGCGGGTGACGCGCGCGGGCGCCGCGGGTGACGCGCGCGGGCGCCGCGGGTGACGCGCGCGGGCGCCGCTCCTATGCGCCGGCGCCGCCGTCGACCGGCACTACGGCCCCGGTGACGTAGGACGCCCGGTCGCTGAGCAGCCACGCGGCCACCTCGGCCACCTCCCGCGGCTCCGCCAGCCGGCCGAGCGGCACCGAGGCGACGAGCTGCTTCCTGATGCCGGGACTCGCCTCTTCCCAGGTATCGATCATCTCGGTGGCCGTACCGCCCGGCGTGATCCCATTGACCCGGATCCCGTGCGGCGCCCAGTTCACCGCGGCCGTCTCGGTCAGACTGTTCAACGCCCGCTTCATCGCCCCGTACGCCGGCAGCGCCGGATTCGCCCGCCGGCTCCCGATGCTCGACGTGTTGACGATCGCCCCGCCCCCACCCTGCCGCATGACCACGGCCTCGGCCTTCATCGCGACCCAGTGCGCCCGGAAGTTCACCGCATACTGCTCATCGAGATCCTCATCGCTGGTCACCTCGACCGGCCCGACCCCCCGCTGCACGACCGCCCCGTTGTTGAACGCCCCATCGAGCCGCCCATGCACCCGCCCGGCCCGCTCGACCACGTCCCGCACACTCCCCGGATCCGCAAGCTCCAGAGCCAGGGCATCCGCAACCCCACCCCCACCCCGAATCTCCGCGGCGAGCTTCTCCAGCGTCTCGACACGCCGCGCGGCCAGCACAACGGCCGCCCCCTCCCGAGCAAAAAGCCGAGCAGCGGCCGCCCCGATCCCCCGGCTGGCCCCGGTAACAAGAACGACCTTCCCGGCCAACAGCCCGACCGGCGCAATGTTGCTGTCAGTTGTCATGCAGCGAGCATCACCCCGCGACCGGCACCCCAGGCAGGCACAATCGGTACTACGCTCCGGCGTCCCTCCCCGGGGAGCCGAAGGAGATGCCACCGTGGACGTCTCGCGCCTGCACCACGTGGCCCTGGACGGTGCCCGAGACGCTGTTGACCACGCCGTCCCCGCCGGCAATCAGATGGGGTGACAGCGCACGCCAACCGTTCCGCAGCTCCGTTTCAAAAGCCGGGTCATCCGCGACAGCCTGCGCCAGGGCCTCCCGAAGGGTTTCTGCCCGGCGAGTATCGGCCGGCTCGGACCCGTTCTCGTCGAGCGCGGCCTCCACGGACGCCCGACCCTTGAACCGGTGCCGCACCAGCCGGGCAAGGGCCTCGAAGGCCGCTCGGCCGCCCGCGGCGAGCCCTTCGGCCGTCTTCGTCGCCAGAGTGATCGCGACCGTGGTCACCAGTTCCTGGTCGGTCACCGCGCCTCCCGCCGTGTGAGGTTGTTTGCCGCCACACTTCCGCCATGCTAGCGTCACGCTCAGTAATCTTGTTCTCGGAATCGGGAGAGATTCGTGTCGAAAAAGTGGCAGGCAGATTCTTCTGCATCATTTGTTCGGCGCTTCGGTAAGTCGTCTCACGAACTTGGACAGACGTCCGGGAACTCGAGCTGCCCCGACATCTGGGAGCTCGACAACGGCGACATCGCGGTCATCGGATCGGACCTGACCACGTCGTACGAGGGCAGGCTGCCCGAGGGTGTCACGGTGGATCCCGGCGAACGGCTGGTGGTCATCCCGCGGAAGACCATCCTCGCCGCGAAGGCGGACATTCCCGATGCATGAGCTTCTTGGCGGTGCCGAAGGCGAGCGGCTGGAGCTGGACGCCTACTACGCCGACTTCGAGAAGAACTTCTGGGCGATCAACGAGCTGGGCTTCTGGAAGCTGGAACGCCAGCAGTTCTTCCAGGAGCCCGGATACGACAGCTGGGAAGCGTTCGCGAAGGGAGACTGGGAAGAGTCGCTGCGCCTGCTCGATGCGGGCCGGGCGGACATGGCCGATTACCACCGTCGCGTCGAGGAGAACGGTTTCGCCGCCCGGCGGGTACGCGTCGTCGAAGAGCCGATCACCGCGTACCTGCAGTGGGAGCTGCATGCGCTGCGGGTCAGGGACCAGTGCGGCGGCAGCATACGGATCGTCGGCCCGGATCAGGTCGCCGACTTCGAGCACGACGCGCCGCTTCCCGAGATCTACACCCTGGGCGCCACGGTGATGTATCAGGCGATCTACGACGATGACGGGGTTCTCGAGTCCGCCCGGCGGTTCGTCGACCCCGACCTCGTCCTGCGCTGCCAAGGCTTCATCCAGAACCTGTACGAGGCCGGACAACCCTTGGACCGGTTCTTCGCCGCCCACGTCGCGAAGCTGCCGCCGCCCGGCCGGCAGTAGTCGTCGCCGAGGTGACCCGGCGATGCCCATCGACGACCGCGACGAGGTCCGCCACGTCAACAGGCTGGACGCGACCGGCGCCGGCGACGTCGTCCAGGCCCGCGACGTCCACGGTGGAGTGCACATTCACCGCGTGGAGGCTCCCTTCGCAGTGACGCCGTCACAGCTTCCCGGCGACGTGCGAGGGTTTGTCAACCGCCGCTCCGAACTGTCGGCCCTCACCAACCTCGCCGGCGAGCAGCCCGACGACCCGCACGCCGCCGCCGTCACCGTCATCACGGGTACGGCCGGGGTCGGCAAGACCTCACTGGCGCTGCACTGGGCACACCGCGCCCTGGACCGCTTTCCCGATGGCCAGCTGTACGTCAACCTCCGTGGCTACGATCCCGGTCAGCCCGCCGTACCGGAGGAGATACTCGATCGGTTCCTGCGCGGCCTCGGCGTTCCGGCGACGGCGATTCCGGTTCACCTGGACGAGCGGACCTCGTTGTACCGCTCACTGATGGCCGGCCGGCGGATGCTCGTGGTCCTGGACAACGCCGCCACCGCCGCTCAGATCCGGCCGCTGCTGCCCGGCACTGCCGCCTGCCTTGTCCTCGTGACCAGCAGGAGCCACCTGTCCGGGCTGGTCGCCCGCGACGGCGCCTATCGGCTGGGCCTGGACATCCTGCACGAGGACGACGCGATCGCCCTGCTGGGGGCCGTGACCGCCCGGTACCGCGGCCAGGACCAACGTCATGAGCTGGTCGAACTGGCCCGGCTGTGCGCGCGTCTGCCTCTCGCGCTGCGGATCGCCGCCGAACGGGCCGCGAGCCGGCCGATGATGCGGCTCGACGAGTTGATCGCCGATCTTCCATCATCTCGAGACTCCCGAAGCCCGGAACGAGGTCCGTGAGCGCATCCTCCGGTGGTATCTGCACACTGCCGACGCAGCCTCGTCCCGCATCGCCGTCCACGACCGTTACGAACTGAATCAGCCGGTCCCCGCCGAGGTGGTGCCGCTCGCCTTCGACACCCACGAAGCCGCAATGCGTTGGTACCAGACCGAAAGCGGCAACCTTGTCGTGGCGACCCGCGCCGCGGCCGAGGCCGGTCTGCACTCGATCGCCTGGCGGCTCGCCGTCGTCCTGCGCGGCATCTACATGCACCACAACGCCTTCGGCGACTGGCTCGTCACCGGCACGATCGGGGTCGACTCCGCCGAGCGGGACGGCGATCTCGGCGGCCAGGCCGAAGCCCTGGAAGGTCTGGGCCGGGCGTACTTCCAGTCCCGGAGGCTCGACGAGGCGGAGACCGGCCACCGCCGCGCCCTGGCCATCCGGCGGAGCCTACGCGACCGGTTCGGTGAGGCTGTCTCGCTCAACACACTGGGTCTGATCGGTCTGCGGCGCCGGCGGCTCGACGAGGCCCGGGCCTTCTTCGAGCAGGCCGCCGCCATCTTCCGTGATCTCGGCGACCGACGCTGGGAGGCACTCATGCGGGGCAACCTCGCCGAGACACTCTGCGAGGTGCGACAGCCACGAGCAGCGGCGGAGATCCTGACCGGCGTGGTGGCCGTGCTCCGCGAGCTCGGCGACCGCGCCGGCGAGGGCAACGCCCTGTTCCACCTCTGCTGGGCCCGGCGGGAACTCGGCGAGCTCGCATCGGCCCGCGCGTCCATAGAGCAGGCACTCAGCATCGCCGAGGATGACCAGAACCAGGTGTGGCAAGCCCACTGGCTCGTCGAACTCGGCGCTGTGCAACGTGCTGCCGGCCGGCCCGCCGACGCCCTCGTGTCCTGCCAGCGGGCCGCGGTCATGCAGCGGCAGCTCGGCGACCGCAGCCGGGAGGCTTTCGCCCAGGACGGGGCCGGCCAGGCCTATGAGGACATGGGCCGCCGCAACGACGCCGCCGACTTCTATCGCGCGGCCGCCGTCACGCACCGCGACCTGAACGACCGGTGGAATCTCGCCCGGACCTTGCACCACCTCGGCCGCGCCACCGGCGACCCGGCAACGTGGCGGGAGGCCCTCGACCTGATCACCGACTTCGACGATCCCCGCGCCACGGCGCTGCGCCTGCTCCTCACCGAGGCGCTGCGGGTTCGATAGCCGGCGCCGACTCCACGATCCAGATCGGCGCGTCGGCACACTCGACCCGGAGGCCGTCCCCCGGCCGCAGGCGGGTGCGCAACACCGCCAGCCACTGCTCGCCGACCCGGGCCACCGGCGCGTGGTCCCGGCCCATGAACGCGAACATCCGCACCTGGTTGTGGATCTCCCGCGCCGACCGCGACCAGTCCACCACCGAGAATCCGGGCTCGATGAATCCCGCCCAGGAGGCGTCGGTATCGTCCTGCGGCAGGCCGGGATCCTGACTCGCGACCCTTTCCAGGGCGACCCAGAGCAGCTCGCGGATGACGGGGCGAACCAGCGGCCACAACCGTTGCGGAGTGACGTCCTCGTCCAGCGGGATGCCCCCGCGCTGAGCAAGAATCGGCCCGGTGTCGAACCGCTCGTCCATCCGGTGGATCGTCACACCGATCTCGGGATCACCGTTGCGGATCGCCCACAGGACCGGTGCAGGTCCGCGGTACCGGGGAAGCAGAGAGGTGTGGATGTTCACGACGCCGTACCGGGGAACGCCGAGCACGGAGGCCGGCAGCTTCCAGTTGAAGCCGTACACCACCATCAGGTCCAGCCGGTATCCGGCAAGAGCACCCGCCAGTCCCTCCGGAGAGCCCGGCAGCAGCAGGTCCATTCCCGGCGGCAACGCCTCCACGAGCTGACCGGCCGTCGCGGCCGCCTGCGCATCCGGCTCGCTGTTCGGCTTCATCGAGCGGCAGTACACGTACGCGACAGGAACGTGACCGGCTTCGCGGCAGGCCGCGTGCAGGGCGGCGAACTCCTGCACGCCGAATGTCGCCAGGGCGACACGCATGGAGTCCGCCACATCCGTGACGATACCGATGGCCGCCTACAGGACGGAGCGGTGGGCGATCTTCTGGAGGCGGTAGGTCGTGTCGAGCAGGATCGGGGCCTCGGCCAGCCAGCCGTGGTCCACCCCCGGGTGCAGCGTGTGGACCAGCACCGCGTCCCATTCCGCCGCCGACGCGCGGACCGAGCGCATTCGTCCGCCGCGGACCAGGATCGACTCGACCAGGTCGTCGGTGAAGGACACCGACGCGCCCGCGTCTCGCATGCGGTCGATGATTTCCAGGGCCGGGGATTCGCGTACGTCGGCCACGCCCGGCTTGTAGGCCACGCCGACGACCAGCACCTTGGCGTTGCCGAGGGCCTTGCCGCCGGCGGCCAGGACCTCGACGAGGCGTTGGACGACGCGGCCCGGCCGGGCTGCCACCTGGGTCATCGCGGTTTCGATGAGCGGGGAGGTGACCCGGTCGGCGCGGAGTTGCCAGAGCAGGTAGTGCGGGTCGCAGGGGATGCAGTGGCCGCCGACGCCGGGGCCGGGGTAGAACGGCATGAAGCCGTACGGCTTGGTCGCCGCCGCGTCGATCACCTCGGTGATGTCGAGTCCCAGGCCTCGGCTGATGTCGGCGAACTCGTTGGCCATCGAGATGTTCACCGCGCGGAACGTGTTCTCGTAGAGCTTGGTGAGTTCGGCCGCCTCGACGCTGCTGACCGGGTGGACGTAGCTGGCGCAGCCTTCGAGGAGTTCCGTCGTGCGCTGTACGCATTCCGCCGACACCCCGCCGACCACGCGCGGCACCTGCTTCTGGACGTGCCGTTCGTTGCCCGGGTCGATGCGTTCGGGGGCGAACGCCACGTACACGTCCTTCCCGGCCTCGAGGCCGCGCCGGCGCAGCGGCTCGACGAGGAAGTCGCGGGTGCAGCCCACGTACGTGGTGGAGGTCAGCACCAGGGTCTGCCCCGGCACCGCCCGCTCCACGACGCTGCGGCAGGCGGCCCGCAGCGCGTCGAGGTCGGGGGCGAGGTGGTGGTCGATCGGGGTGGGCACGCACACCAGGACGATCCGCGCGGTGGCGCTCTCGGCCGGGTCGGCGGTGAGCCGGAACGCGTCGTCGTCCTCGAGCGCGTCGAGCAGCCGGGAGCGGTCGGACGGCAGCAGGTCGGCGTCGCCCGTACGGATCTCGGCGACCCGGTCCGTGCTGATCTCCATGCCGACGACCCGCCGGCCGGCCGCGCGCAGCGCCAGCGCCGTGGGCAGCCCGACGTAGCCGAGCCCGACGACCGCCACGTCGTACCGGAAGGGCTTGGTGGCGGGCCGCTGGACCGGCATGCGCAGCTGGGTCGAGGTCATGAGTTCTTCTCCGAAACGGGGTGGGGGGAACGGGGATGGGCTCGTCAGAGGCCGTGCGGTCGCCGCATCACGACGGTTTCGCGGAGGTCGACCGGGCCGCCCTGCCGGCCGATGTGCCCGGCGGCGACGGTCTGCATCGGCCGGGCCTGGCAGAGGGCGGCGAGCTCCTTGACGATCCGGTCCGGCTCCGCGTACGGGGCGAGGATCTGGACCTCGTACGGGTTGAGCGCCGGCACCGCCACGTGCGAGATCAGCGGGTGCAGCGGGCGCCGGTCCTCCTCGCCGTCCCCGAACAGGTCCTCGTGCAGCTTCTCGCCGTACCGGAGTCCGGTGTAGACGATCTCGACCGGGGTGTCTGCCTGTTCGGCCATCTGCCGCGCCACCTGGGCGATCCGCACCGGCCGCCCCATCTCCAGGACCAGCGCCTCGCCGTCGCGCCCGATCGCCGCCGCCTGGATGACCAGCTGCACGGCCTCCTGGACGGTCATGAAGTACCGGGTCACCTCGGGGTCGGTGACGGTGACGGGCCCGCCGGCGGCGATCTGCGCCGCGAACGCGGTGAGCACCGACCCGCGGCTGCCGAGCACGTTGCCGAACCGCACGCTCAGGTACGTGCCGTCGCCGGTGGTGGCGGCGTGCGCGGTGAGCCGTTCGGTGATCCGCTTGGAGAAGCCGAGCACGCTGGTGGGGTTGGCTGCCTTGTCGGTGGAGATGTTGACGAACCGTTCGACGCCGGCCGCCGCGGAGGCTTCGAGGACTGTCTGCGTACCCCAGACGTTGCTCTTGACCGCCTCGCCCGGGTGATTCTCGAGCAGCGAGAGGTGCTTGAGCGCGGCGGCGTGGAACACGACCTGCGGGCGCCGCTCGGCGAAGATCGCCGCGATCCGGTCGCCGTCGCGCAGGTCGGCGAGGATCAGCTCCGGGCTGTCGAGCAGGGCCCGGCCGTGCAGGGACAGCTGTACGGCGTGCAGCGCGGACTCGTCCCGGTCGAGCATCATCAGCTCGGCGGGGGCGAACCGGTGCAGCTGCCGGCACAGCTCGGAGCCGATCGAGCCGCCGGCGCCGGTGACCAGCACCCGCTTGCCCTTGAGGTATCCGGCGATCGCGTCGAGGTCGGTGTCGACCTGGTGCCGTCCGAGCAGGTCGGCGATGTTCACGTCGCGCACGTCGGCGGAGCTGACCTTGCCGTCGAGCAGTTCGCTGAACGACGGCACGACCTTGAAACCGGCACCGGCGTCGAGCGTACGGCGGCGAACCTCGCGGATGATCGACGCGTCCACGTTGGCCACGGCGAAGATCACCACCCGGGCCCCGGTCGCGGCGAGCACGCTTCTGAGGTCGTTCCGGTCGCCCTTGACGGCGATCCCGTTCACCCGCAGGTGGCGCTTGCGCGGGTCGTCGTCGATCAGCCCGACGGGCACGTACTGGCTGTTCGGGTCCTGCATGAGCGAGCGCAGCAGCCGCTGCCCGGCGGCGCCGGCCCCGAACAGCAGCGCCGGGGTGGCCTGCTGCGCGTCGGGCCGCAACCGGCGCTCGTGCTGCAGCCGGCGCACGTACCGCACGGCGAACATGACGATCAGCGCGATCGGCCCACCGACGAGGGCGGCGCTGAGCGGCACGGGGCGCGACGGCAGCGCGAGGTCGATGGCGAAGAGCACCAGGACGACCGCGAGGGCGGTGGTGAAGACCGCCCGCACCTCCTCGAAGGTGCCGAACCCGTACCGGCCGCGGTAGAGGAACTGCTGGTGGCCGATCACCGTGTGCAGGACGATCGCCACGGCGACCGCCGCGGCGGTCGCGGTCAGCGGCGCGGCCACGAGGTCCGCGTCATACCGAGCGAAGACCGCCGCGACCAGGCCGAGGGCCCAGGCTCCGGCGTCCACCAGCCAGGGGCCGAGGACCCGGGTACGCCGAGCCGGACTGCCGGACTGCCGAATACGCGCTGCGAATGACATACGGCCTCTTCAGAGTATTATTCGACTTTGCTCAGCACCGCGCTCCTATTCGGCGGGCGCTTTTTCGACGGACGGCGCGACGCGACCGGTCCGATAGGGACAACGCGTGCCACCGACTCGCATACATGCGCAGATCGGCCGGGACACGGTGGCCGTACGGCGGATACCCCCGTACGTTTCTGCGCGAACCGCGGAACAACGGATGCGCCCGGAAAGACGTACGGATTAGTCCTCAGGCGTGAAAGGAAAATTGCCCCGCCACACGTCGTGGCAGGGCAGATTCTCCGATCTTCGCCGTGCTACACGCAGGCCGCCCCCGAGGCCACGGACGTCTGCCAGGGCCGTACGCCCGGGGTGGTCCACAGCTGGGGACGCACCGCCTCGCCGTCCTCCGGCGCGGCCCCCGGCTGGATGGTCACGTCCAGCGTCCGGCTGGTGCCGGGTGGCAGCTCGACGGTGATCACCGCGACGGACCTGTCGCGTTCCAGGCCCGTACCGAAGTCGAGGTCCTTGCCGTCCGATCTGACCTGGACCACCCCGCCGCCGGTCGGGCTGAAGACCATGACGTTCGTCCGGGAGGTGTACTTGTCGCCGGTCAGGGCGAGCCCGGTCACGTACGCGGGCAGGTCCGCGGTCGGCGCGGTCGAGCCGAGCGTCACCTTCAGGTGGAATTCGCGGCCGCCTTCCTCATCGCAGTCCCCGACGGTCAGGTCCGCGGCGTGCGTGAGGTAGTAGCTGAGCTTCGCCCCGGTGCCGTCGTTGAGGAACACCCCGACCGTCGGCCGGGTCGCCGGGTCGCTGGGCAGCCGCCCCTCGAGCACCGTCCCGGCCAGCGCGGCCTCCTCGGTCGCGTCGGCCGTCCACATCAGCAGGCGGCGTTCGCCGGCCGCCCGGGCCAGCTGCGTGACCATGCCCTTGGCGTCACCCTGACCCTTGATCAGGGCCTGGAACGTGGCCCGCGCGGCCTTCGCGAAATAGGCGTCCTGGTCGGCGGGGTCGGGATATTTCGCGTACGCCTCGGAGAGCAGCACCCGCACGGCGTTGTCCGCGGTGAGCGGCCCGCCCTGCGGCATCGGCACCGCCCCGGTGGCCTTGAGCAGGTACGACAGCGCCACCGGGTCGGTCGCCAGCACCCCGTCGACGGTGACGCCGGACCGCTTGCGGTACATGGCCCGCATCAGCGCGGCCGCGGTCGGGAAGTCCGGCGTCAGGTTCACGTCCGCGGGGAACACCGCGGGCCGGTCGGTGTAGAGCGCCACCTGGTCGGTGTCGAGCGCCTGCACGGGCGGGTCGAACACCTTGAGGTCGCTGGCGGCGGTGCCCTGGTCGGTGATGGTGACCGCGCCGGCGTCGGCGTGCACCACGATGTACGCCCCCGGCATGCCGCCGGTGGCCCGCACCTCCGCGTTGTTCTGGAACAGCACGAGGTAGGTCCGCGGCCCCTGCGCCCCCAGCATCCGCGGCAGCAGCCGCGCCGCCCGGTCGGCGGTGGAGACCAGCTGGTCGGCCTTGGCCAGCCCGTCGGACAGCTGCGTCACCGCGGCGCCGACCTGGTCCATCAGCCCGTCGGCGTCGATGCCGGCCACCTCCGCGCGGGCCCGCTTGATCACGGCGAGGCCCGCCGCGATCCGGGGCGCGGCGGCGGAGAGCGAGGTCAGATCGACCCGCCCGTCCTTCGGCGCGAGCGTCTTCGGGTCCAGCCCCGACGCCACGTCCAGCAGCGACGGCAGCCCGTCAACAGCAAGATCATCAAGAACCTTGGCCACCGTACGCACAGCGCCCAGGTCATCCCCGACCCCCGGCACCTTCCCGCCGACCGCCCACCCGAACCCGTCGGTCTCGTCCCGCGCGGCCCGCGTCTCAAGCTGCAACGCGGCCAGCGTCCCCCTGGCCGCGGCCACCTCCCCGGCCCGGATCTGCTGCTGAAGCTGCACGAACAGCCCACCGGCGGTCTGCAGATGACCCTTGGCACGCCACCCCTGCACCCCCACCCAGCCGGCCCCCAGCACCAGCACGACAACCAGCCCGGCAGCGGTCAGAACGCCGGCCTTCCGCCACCGCGGCCGCCGCTTACGCACCCGGGGCGCGGTCGCACCCTCCGACGCCCGGCGCACCTTCTTGAACTCGATGCTCGGCTCACCCTCGGCGGGCGGGACAAAAGAATATCGATCCGGCCCGCCCGGCGGCGGATCCTGTTCCTCGTGGGCCACGCTGAAATTCCCTAAGACGAAAGTGAAGCGCATTTATAAGGTCAGCCGACAATTGCGACCGCAAGAGACCACCGTCCGGTGTGTCCGAACTCCGGCCATCCCTGACTAACGGAACAGCCCGGGCCGGGGTGTTCGGCTTACCCCCTTGAGGTGAATTCCCTCGGATATCCCACCCCACCCGGATCCCTCATGCCCGGTCCGACACCGCCCCGCCCGACCCGTCGTTGGTCCCGGAGTATCGATCGTCTCTCAGCGATGCTCGGAGGACTCCCTTGTTGCCCTCGCTCAAGGACCAACGCTTTCTCATCACCGGCGGCACCGGCTCGTTCGGCCAGACCATGGTCGGCCGTCTGCTCAGTGCGGGTGCGGCTGAGGTCCGGGTTCTCAGCCGCGACGAGGCGAAGCAGGACGACCTGCGGCGCCGGCTGCGTGACGATCGGGTCCGCTTCTACGTCGGCGACGTCCGCGACCTCGACTCGGTCACGAAGGCGGCGCGGGGCGTCAATTACGTCTTCCACGCCGCCGCGCTCAAGCAGGTGCCGTCGTGCGAGTTCTTCCCGCTCGAGGCCGTGCGCACCAACGTGCTCGGCAGCGCGAACGTCATCGAGGCGTGCGAGCGCAACGACGTCGCGTCGGTGGTCTTCCTCAGCACCGACAAGGCGGTCCAGCCGATCAACGCCATGGGCATCAGCAAGGCCCTCATGGAGAAGGTCGCCCAGGCCCACGCCCGCAACAACCCGAACGCGGCGACCAACGTCTCCTGCGTCCGCTACGGCAACGTCATGTACTCGCGCGGCTCGGTCATCCCCCTGTTCATCGAGCAGATCCGGGCGGGCCAGCCAATCACCGTGACCGAACCCCGGATGACCCGCTTCCTGATGTCCCTCGCCGAGTCGGTCGACCTGGTCGAGCACGCCTTCACGCACGCCAACCCGGGCGACATCTTCATCCGCAAGGCGGCGGCGTCGACCATCGCGGATCTCGGCGAGGCGCTGTGCAACCTCTTCGGCGTCCCGTTCAAGATGAACATCCTCGGTATCCGGCACGGCGAGAAGATGGCCGAGACCCTGGCCAGCCGCGAGGAGCTGGAACACGCGCAGGACTTCGGTGACTTCTTCCGCGTGCCGTTGGACAGCCGCGACCTCAACTACGCCCTGTACTTCGACGAGGGCGAGATCGAGCGCGAGCAGGTCTTCGACTTCAACTCCTCGAACGCCCCGCGGCTCACCGTGCCGGAGGTCGAGTCTCTGCTGCTGACCCTCCCCGAGGTGCGGGCCCAGCTCTCCGCCGCCGACCGCCTGCCGGACTCGGTGACGGCATGACGTCCTCCCTCGTCCTCACCGGTGCCGGTGGGTTCCTGGGCTGGCACGTGCGCGTCCTCGCCCGCAGCCTCGGCCTGCCGGAGCCGTCCATCGTGGATCGCGCGATGCTCGCCGACCCGGAACGGCTCGCGAGCGCCCTCGACGGCGCCGACCGGGTCATCCACATCGCCGGCATCAACCGCGGCGACGTCGCCGCCGGCAACCCGAACCTGGCCGCTCAGCTCGCCGCCGGCCTCCGCGCCTGCGGCACCCCGCCCAAGACCGTCGTCTTCGCCAACTCGATCCAGGCGGGCAACGGCACCCCGTACGGCGACGGCAAGGCGGCCGCGGCCGCCCTGCTCTCCGAGACCACCCGCTGGCTGGGCTCCGAATTCGTCGACGTGCTCCTGCCGAACCTCTTCGGCGAGCACGGCCGGCCGCACTACAACTCGGTGATCGCCACCTTCTGCCGCCTGCTGGCCGACGGTGGCGTTCCGCAGGTCAGCGGTGACCGCGAGCTGGAACTGCTGCACGTCACGGACGCGGCGGGCATCCTGCTCGGCACCAACGACGAAGTGCCGACCGTGCGGCGCACCGTACGGCAGCTCGCCGATCAGCTCGACCGCTTCGCCTCCGTCTACCGGACCGCGGAGATCCCCGAGCTCATGGACCGCTTCGACGTACGCCTGTTCAACACCTACCGCTCCCATCTGGCGCCGGCCCCGGTGGGCCTCACCCGGCATGCGGACGCGCGGGGCAGCCTGGTGGAGACGGTCAAGGTGCACGGTGGCGGCGGGCAGACCTTCTGCTCCTCCACGGTGCCCGGCGTCACCCGCGGCCAGCACTTCCACCTGGCCAAGGTGGAACGGTTCGTGGTCGTCCGCGGCGAGGCCCAGATCAGCATGCGGCGGGTCCTGCACGACGAGGTGCTGAGCTTCCGGGTCTCGGGCGACGAGCCGGCCGTGGTGGACATGCCGACGATGTGGGCGCACAACATCACCAACGTCGGTGGCGGTGAGCTGACCACCCTGTTCTGGTCCAACGACCTCTTCGATCCCGCGAACCCGGACACCTACCCGGAGCCCGTGGCATGAGAATCGGCATCATCTCCCAGTGGTACGACCCGGAGCCGGTGGTCATCCCCGGCAACCTCGCCGAGGACCTGGTCAGCCGTGGCCACGAGGTACGCGTCCTGACCGGCTTCCCCAACTACCCCGAGGGCAAGATCTACCCGGGCTACCAGCAGCGCTGGAACGACCGGAGCCGCCAGAGCGGCGCGACGGTACGCCGCGTCCCGCTCTACGCGAGCCACGACGCCTCGGGAGCCCACCGGGCCGCCAACTTCCTGTCCTTCTCGGCGACCAGCTCGCTCGCGGCCTGGAAGTTCCTCGCCGGCGTCGACGTCGTCTACGTCTACCTCACCCCGGCCACCGCCTTCGCCGCCGCGGCCATGCTCAAGGCGCTGCGCGGCATCCCGGTCGTGATCCACGTCCAGGACATCTGGCCGGAGTCCGTCACCTCGTCCGCGATGGCGCCGAGCGGCCGGGTCGGCCGTACCGTCGAACGAAGCCTGCATGCCGTGATGCGCCGCATCTACCGCGCCTCCTCGGGCATCGCGGTCATCGCCCCGACGATGCGGGACATGATCGTCGCCCGGGGCGCCGATCCGCGCCGCACCCGCGTCATCCTGAACTGGGCGGACGAGAAACTCTTCCGCCCCGTCGACAGCTCGGAGCACGCCCGCCGCGACATCGGCCGCCGCGACCGCTGCACCATCATGTACGCCGGCACCATGGGCCCGTTCCAGAACATCGAGGGCGCCGTACGCGCCGCGGCCAGCCTCGCCGACCGCTCCGAGATCGACCTCGTCCTGGCCGGGTCGGGAACCGCCGAGCAGGCCGCCCGGGACCTCACCCGGGACCTGGGAGCGGACAATATCCGCTTCCTGGGCCGCCGCCCGATCGCCGACATGGCAGCCCTCTACGCGGCAGCCGACTTCCAGCTCGTCAGCCTGCGCAACCTCCCGATCTTCCAGGGCACCATCCCGTCGAAACTCCAATCGGCCCTCGCCTGCGGCTCGCCCGTCGTCGTCTCCGTCCCCGGCGACTGCGCCGAGCTCGTGGAGACCAACGGCGTCGGCCTGGCCTGCCCCCCGGACGACTGGCGCCTCCTGGCCGACCGCTTCCGCCAGGCCGCCAAGATACCCGCCGACGAGCACGCCGAGATGACTCGCCGCGCGCACCAGGTCTACCAGACCCGAATGTCCCGCCAGGCCGGCGTCGACCAGCTCGAAGACATGCTGATCGAAGCGGCCGTCACCGGAAGGCGAGAGCCATGACCAAGGTAATGACCGTCGTCGGCACCCGCCCGGAGATCATCCGGCTCTCGCGGGTCATCAGCAGACTGGACCAGACCGTAGACCACGTCCTGGTCCACACCGGCCAGAACTGGGACCACATGCTCAGCGACGTCTTCTTCGACGAGCTGGAACTCCGCAAGCCGGACCGCTTCCTGGGCGTCGACACTTCCTCCCTGGGCCGGGTGCTGGGCGGCGTCCTCGCCGGCGTCGAGGAAGCAATCAAGGAAGAGAAGCCGGACGCTCTCCTCGTCCTGGGCGACACCAACAGCTGCATCGCAGCCCTTATGGCCCGCAGGATGAAGGTGCCGGTCTACCACATGGAGGCCGGCAACCGCTGCTTCGACCTCAATGTGCCGGAAGAGACCAACCGCCGCATGGTCGACCATGTCAGCGACTTCAACCTGGTCTACACCGAGCACGCGCGGCGCAACCTCCTCGCGGAGGGCCTCCATCCCCGTCGGATCATGCACACCGGCTCACCGATGCGCGAGGTCCTGGACCACTACCGGCCGAAGATCGAGGCCAGCAAGGTGCTGGAAAAGCTTGGCCTGGAGGCCGGCGGGTACTTCCTGGTGAGCGCCCACCGCGAGGAGAACGTGGACGACCCGGAGCGGCTCGGGCAGCTGCTCGACTGCCTGCGGGCGGTACGAGACCGCTGGAACCTTCCGGTTCTGGTCTCCACGCATCCGCGGACCAGGAAGCGGTTGGAGGAGCGTGCGGACGACCCGGGCTCGCTGGAGAACATCGTCTTCCACGAGCCGTTCGGCTTCTTCGACTACGTGCACCTTCAGATGAAGGCCAAGTGCACGCTGTCGGACAGCGGGACGATCAGCGAGGAGTCGGCCATCCTCGGCTTCCCCGCTGTGACCCTCCGAGACTCGATCGAGCGCCCAGAGGCCCTCGACACCGGCTCGATCGTCATGACCGGAACGGCCCGGGAAACGGTGCTGGCAGGCATTGGGCTGATCGCCGATAGCGCCGAGGGAAGCTCGGCGGACATCCCAGCCGACTACGAGGTTGCCGATACCTCGCGCCGCGTCGTCGCCTTCGTCCTCTCCACGGTTGGTAAGCATCACGACTGGGCGGGCATTCGGCCCTCCCATCGCTCTGCCCGGTGAGGATCGAACAGACGAGCAAGCCGCACGCGGCACACCCCGGGGACAACCGCGACCCGAGCCGAGGACGTCGCCTCGCCGCAGGGATCGTTACGACACTGCTGAGCCGCGGCGTAGGTGCACTGGCGCCGCTTCTCCTCATTCCCCTGACGTACAAGAGCCTTGGGCCGGCCCTCTTCGGTCTATGGATGACGCTCACGGCCATCACGAGCATGGTTGCCTTCGCGGATCTCGGGCTCGGCAATGGCCTGATGACACGACTCGCTCCTTGCTACTCAAAAGGCGACGAGGCAGCGGCGAAGCGCAACATCTCAACCGCCTACGCCGTTCTAGTGGCCACAGCGGCCGCATTGCTACTCAGCCTCTGGTCTTTTTCGAGCATCATTCCGTGGACGGACATATTCAACGTCGAAGACAGCATCAGCGGGAGCCAGACTAGCGATGTAGCAATTATTTGTCTTGCAATATTCGTGATCAACATCCCGGCTTCACTCATTGTTCGAGTGCAGTATGCATATCAACTAGTCGGCGTGAGCAACATATGGCAGTCGGCCGGAAACCTCAGCTCTCTCGCGTTCGCGTGGACCGCAGTCGCGTGCGACATGAAGCCCGCCTTCGTCGTAGGGGCCGCAACCGCTGGCCCGCTCGTGTTCAATATAGTAAATGCATTGTGGTACTTCTGTGCCCGAATGCCGGCGATCGCGCCATCCATCAGAGACGTTGACCCTCGAACAGCACGATCCCTGATGTCGCTGAGCAGCCGATTCTTCGCGCTTACGGTCATCACGGCAGTGGCGATGAATGCAGACCAGCTGATCATCGCCCACGCAGTAGATTTGACGGCCGTGGCCGTCTACGCAACCATGGCCAAACTGCTCGCACTTCTGGGCATGATCATTAACATCATCAATCTACCACTATGGCCCGCAAACGGCGACGCATTGGCAAAGGGTGATGCAACGTGGGTCATGCGCACAACGAAACTGATGACCATGGCCTCAACGATCAGCGTCGCGGGCACAGCCGCAGCTTTGCTACTCGCCAGCGAAATGGGCTGGATCAACTGGTTAGGGCCGGCTCGTGACCAGTGGCCGCTAATCACCACCCTGGCAATTTGGTGGGTAAGCGTCGCTGCCCTGTCGCCACGATTCATGGTGCAAAACGCGACCGGAGTCGTAGCACCGCAAATCTGCGGATGGCTCGCGTTCCTTCTGCTTTCACTTCCCGCCAAATGGTTTGCGGCTGAGAAGCTGGGCATCGAATTCGTGCCGCTAGTTGGCGCAGCCATTTACCTATTGGTCGTTGCGCCCTCAGCGATCATTGGATATCGGAAGTCAATATCACAATCAAAGCAGCCGTTAGGAGACATCTCGCCGTGACTGTCGAAGAGACGCCGGCCTCCTACCCAGCGAACGAACATGCGAATTCACCGGCCGACCGCATGTGGGCGCCCGGTGACCGCGACTGGGTCGCCTACGTAGGCCCTTTCCGCTATCCCTGGGGCGAAGCCGCATCACGACGCGTCCACGGCATATCGATGTCCCTCGCAGCGACAGGCCGTGACGTTGTAGTCGCATCCGGCGAAGACTCGCCCACCCTTATACGACGTCATTTATCCAATGAAAAGACCTCCGCCGACATTCTTTCGATCGGCCTTGACGAGCTTCCCAACGCGGCAGAGTCCGTTGTTCAGAAATCTCGAAAGGTCTACTTGGACTGGGGTCAACGGACGGTCCGCTGGCTGGAAGCTCAGCAGCCGAAGCCAAGCCACGTGATTCTGTACGGTGGCAATTTGCAGTACATCAGCCGCCTTTCAACCTGGTCCAAGCAAGCAAACGTACCCCTTATCGTCGACGTCGTGGAGTGGTATAGCGCCAGACAGCTACAAGGTGGAGTCCTAGGCCCTTCCTACCTAGGTGCCCAGCTGGCCTTGAGGAAGTACTACCCTAAGTGCGCAGGAATCATCGCCATCAGCTCCATGCTGGAGCGCTACTACTCGGACAAGGGATCGCCCGTACTGCGCATACCTCCGACATTCGACGTAGCTAGTATTAAAATTGCGGACCAGCGCGAGCCGCTAGACGAGCGACTGCGTCTCGTATATACCGGGACGCCAGGCAAGAAGGATTCGATCGGCCAGATCATTAAGGCAGTCAACCACGTCGACCCATCCGGGAAGCGTGTAAGTCTCCGAGTAATCGGACCCTCAAAGGAAGAACTACTAAAGGCTTCCGGGTTCTCGGAGTTGCCAGCTTCCGTACTAGCAAGCGGCCGTCTACCTCAGCCCGAAGTCAGCAGGGAGCTGCAAGAAGCTGACTTCAGTGTACTGCTGCGGAAGCCCGCGAAATTCGCCCAAGCAGGTTTCCCGACGAAGTTCGTGGAAAGTATTTCAAACGGCACGCCCGTCATCGCGAACACAACCAGCGACCTTGGTTTGTACCTGAGAGACGGAGTCGAAGGCGTCGTGAGCGCGAGCCACTCGACAAGCGAGTTCGAGAAAGCGTTGCACAAAGCAGCCAATCTAACGAGCGGCGAGAAGCAACGCATGCGACACAATGCTCGAAGCCGCGCAGTCCGCGACTTCGACTATCGAACCTACACCACCGCGATTGACGGTTTCCTTAAGTCGATCGTATGAGCCTACCCTCAGGAATGTGATGACAGTCCGAGTTAAGCTCGTTAGCCCACTCCCTCCGCCTGCCGGAGGTATAGCGAGATGGACCGCGCTCGTCATGCGCTATGCCCGATCCCAGAGTACGATCCGTATCTCTCTCTTGAATACTGCTCTGCGTTTGCGGTCTGTTACCCAAACCTCGCCTTTGGCACGCATATCCGCCGGGATTCCGCAAATCCTCCGGTGCACCTTCTCCCTGGCGCAGGGCCTTGCTCGCCGACAGGTCGACGTCGTGCACATCAACTGCTCCGGTCAATTTGGAATAGCAAGGGACCTGGTCCTTGCCACACTGGCACGCCTATTCCGCGTTCCCGTCGTCATTCATATCAGATTCGGGCGAGTTCCAGTCGTCCTGAAATCAGACGGATATGAGGGACTACTGCTTCGCAGACTACTGGCGAAGGTGAATGCGACAATAGCCATCGACAGCAAGACAGCAAACGCTCTGAGGGAACACTGTCCGGGCCTCCCGGTCAGTCTGATCCCTAACTGTATCGACACGCCCGACTGGTCGCCACGAGCAGAGTCAGAGGAGTTCGGCAAGTACGTTCTTTTCGCTGGCTGGCTCATACGAGCAAAGGGCATCGAGGAACTTCTAGCCGCATGGCGCGAACTACACATCGATGGCTGGAACCTAGTGCTGGCGGGGACCTACGACGTCGCTTACCTGGACGCTCTGGGGCTGCGGCCAGGTACCGACTCCACCATCACCGTGCTGGGCGAGGTAGAGCACGAGCGATTGATGTCTCTGATGGCCGGCTGCGAGATTTTCGTTCTGCCGAGCCACACGGAGGGATTCCCTAATTCCGTACTCGAGGCAATGAGTCTGGGTCGAGCAGTCATTGCTTGTGACGTGGGAGCAATCGGGGACATGCTGAGCGAAGATTGCGGCGTCACAGTTCCGCCGCGAGATTCGGCCAAGCTCGGCCAGAGCATCGCAGTCCTGATGGCTGATTCCGATATGCGCGCGAAGTTGGGTGCCAACGCCGCTTTGCGGGCGAAGACTCTGTATTCATTACCTGCTGTGTTTGATCAGTATCGTGCTCTCTGGGAACACTTAGCGGATCGTCACTACTAGTGATCTTCAACGGCGAGGCGCCGGACGACTAGGTCGTCCGGCGCCTTCGCGCAACCGCCGTACCGCAGATCTGCTACTGAAGTCTGTCGCTGTACCAGCGAATCGTCTGCGTCAGTCCCTCATCGAGCGACACCGGCGTGTGTCCAGGAAACAACTCGCCGAGGATGTCCTGCGAAGCTTGAGAGTCGCGGACGTCGCCCGCTCGCGGCGGCTCGAACTCGATCTTCAGATCTCGGTCGGCTATCGTCGCAATCTTCTTGATCAACTCAAGCAGGGAGACCCTCGTCCCAAACGCCAGATTGACTGGCCTGTCGTGCCGAACACCACGTTCGGCAGCTTCGGCGAGCACCTTCACCACCGAGCCGACAAACGTGAAATCTCGGGTCTGCTTGCCGTCTCCGTGAACATGAAGCGGATTTCCGCGCAGCGCCGCGTCGACGAACGCTGGGATGGCGGCGGCATAGGCATGTCCCGCGGACTGAAGCGGGCCGTAGACGTTGAAGAAGCGGAAGGCCAGCGTTGGCGTCTTGTAGGTGGCACCGAAGGACAGCACATAGGACTCGGCCGCCAACTTGCTCGCGGCATAAGGGCTCTGCGGCCGAGTCGGCATGTACTCGTTCTTTGGCAGTTCCACGGTCGGTCCGTACACCGAGGAGGACGAGGCCGCGATCAGAGGAGTTTCCCGACGCCGGCAGGCCTCCAACACATACAGGGTTCCTGTCGCGTTAGCCTCGTGGCTCGCCACGGGGTCGGCGACGGACCGGGGAACGGACGGGCGCGCCGCCAGATGAACGACGGCATCTGCGTCGCTCACGACATCGTTCAACAGGTCGCGGTCCAGGATGCTGCCGACCACCAGCTCAGCGTCAACTCCGCGGAGGTTCTCGGCGTAACCGGTGCTCAG
Source organism: Pseudosporangium ferrugineum (assembly GCF_003002065.1). GTDB lineage: Bacteria > Actinomycetota > Actinomycetes > Mycobacteriales > Micromonosporaceae > Actinoplanes > Actinoplanes ferrugineus_A. The sequence goes on along the minus strand of NZ_PVZG01000035.1, from coordinate 1,944 downwards.
GTTGTCCAAGGCAACAACCTTGTCCACGGAGTCTCGGGACGCAAGTTCACGGCAAAGGTTGGCTCCGATGAAGCCGGCGCCGCCCGTGACGACAACCTTCAAGTCAGTACCTCAATCCTTCTCGCGACCAGGCCGAAGCTCAAGTTGGGCGGACTCGCCAAGGAGTGCATCGCCTCTCCGAGAAACGCTGGCCCTTCGGGCGCTGGCTGGGTAGTGGACGCCTCACCGGCTGCGGGCGCTTCTTGCATGACCGCCGAGGTGGGCGCAGCTATCGATGGCCCAACTCCATGGGTCTGAGCCCGTCACGGCATCTGCCCGGATCTCTTCCAAGAGAGGCCGGACAGGGGAGGGAGCATGACCGGTTTGGCGAGCCGGAGCGGCGACCGACCGCGTTGGGCGGCTAGATGGACGTCGCCCGTCCGGACGAGGGACGTGACGCTGAGGAGATCGACTGCGTTAAACCTGCTGCGGTCGGGCTCACCGGACTGACCTAGCCGCCCCATGGTTCAGTTTCTCGGTCCGGTGGATCGAGCTGCCCGTGCACCCCGACGCCAAGGTCACCGCCGCCACCATGTCCGGTGCGGCAGCCTCCGTGACGGCGACATTGATTTGGCCAACACCGACAGCGATCGGCATTTCCTCTGCCTTGGGGCTGGTAGCACTGGCTTGGCTTGGCCGAAGAGGCCACAGCAACTCGTGGTCGAAATGGCCAGTTCATCTACTCCCACTACATCTTGCCGCGTTGCTCGCACCGTCCAACTCCGGTCTCTTGTTGATTCCACTTGCTTTCGTCCTCGCCCGGAGGTGGCCACGACTGGGGGCCGTCGACGTGCTCGCGGTAGCCTTTACCGCTTGGGCTACCTATTGCGACACTCGGCATTTTCCAGGCCCGGCCGGTTCCCAGTTCTACTGGCTACTATGCCTACTGCTGCTTGCGACACGGCACCTTATCACCAACGTTCGCGAGTTCGTGTCAGTCTGCATCGCCTATATCGCCGGCTGCATCTACGTCGCAGTGCCGGTTATCGCCCAAGCGCCCGCAAGCACAGGAGCCGACTGGCGACCGACGTCCAACGTAAACATCAATTACACGGCATATGTGTTGCTCACTGGAATCGTATTAACGATCGCCGTCGGCGCGCTGGTTCAGCCCCACGGAAAAATCCGTATTGCGCAAGTCATTGCAGCGCTAATACTCGCGGCAGGAATCTGGGCAACCGGCACCCGGGCGGCTTTGCTCGGGCTAGGGGCCGGCATTGCCTTTACCCTTACGCGTAAGCTAACCGCATCACGAACGGGATGGCTTCTAATTGCAACGGGCTTCGTTCCAGTCGCGCTCCTCTCCGTCGCACTCGGGTGGTACGGAGACGCCCAACTGCCGGAGCTAGAGCGCTTCTTCAATCGTCAGACCGGCGACCTCTCCGGCCGTCTGGACGTGTGGCCATACGCGCGTGCCATCTGGGAGAGCGCCGAACTCACCGGCGTTGGCATGAACCACTTCCGGGCTATGAACCCCTTGGGTATTGGATCGCACAACATCGTGCTCACGCTCGGAGTCGACTTCGGTTGGATCGGAGTAATTCTCTACGCATCGATGGTCGGCGCTGCAATGGCTGGATTCGGTCGGCATGTTCGATGCCGGCGCCTCGGCGGCCTCCTCCTCCTTTCTTGGGTGCTGATTTGGGCCACAGGCCACTGGGAGGCGGCCAGTGCCGCATGGCTGGTGCTCGGCCTTTGGTCACGGCTTCCGGAGCTCGTTGACTCTCTTCCGCGACCCACAGCTCCATTTTCCTCGGTAAGCCGTGGAGAACCCGAAAAGCTTCTCCATCCCACAGCAGCTATTGTCTAGCCTCGATGATTCGCAGGTGATGGCTGCTGGTTCGGCCGGACCGCTTTGATCGATCGGTGTTGATGGGTGTGGCGGTCCGGGCATGGTGGTGGGCC
>NZ_PVZG01000034.1 GCF_003002065.1 Pseudosporangium ferrugineum | reverse complement strand
AAGAGGGTGTCCAGGTCTTGCGTCACAACACGATCTTGGACACCCTCCCTTCGTACCCAAGACATCGACCCCTGACATCGGAACTACTCGTCTAGCCCACGGGTACGACAAAAATCCTCCCGCCGCGGCCTCTGTAGGCTGCCGGGCATGGCACTCGGCTTCGTCCGTCCGGCCCGTCCCGAGGACGCCGGTGAGATCGCGCGCATCCAGTTGGCGACGTGGCGCACCGCCTACCGGCGGATGTTCCCGGCGCACGTGCTCGCCAACCTGGACGAGGCGTATCTGGCCCGGGGCTGGAGCGAGGCGATCGAGGCGCCCCCGTCGCCGCGGCACCGGGTGCTGATCGCCGTGGAGCAGAGCGAGTCGGCGCAGACGGTGGTCGGTTTCGCCGCTTCCGGGCCCGCCGACGAGCAGGCGCTGGCGCCGGAGGAGCCGCCGCTTCCGGATTCCGTCGCGGCGATCACCGACGTGCTGGTCGAGCCGCGCTGGGGCCGGCGGGGGCACGGCAGCCGGCTGCTGGCCGCGACCGTCGACCTGTGGCGCGAGGACGGCTTCGCCTCCGCGGTGGCCTGGGCGTACGACGCGGACGACGTGATGAAGAAGTTCCTCGGCGCGACCGGGTGGGAGCCCGACGGCGCCGCCCGGGCCCTGGACGTCGACGACATGCTGGTCAACCAGCTCCGGCTGCACGTCGCCCTCGATCAGCCCTAGGTCATGCAGCCGCTGCTGCACGACCTCGTCGTCACCCTCGCCGCGCCGACCTCGGCGCTGGGCGGGGCGGACGGCCAGATCCGGGCGAGCGGGGTGCAGGGCGTCTTCCACGCCGACGTGCGGGTGCTGGCCGAGGCGGTGCTGCGGCTCGACGGCCGCGAGCCGGAGCCGATCGGGCACGCCCCGGACGGCGCCGGCACCACGCATTTCGTCGCCCTCGACCGCGGTCACGGGGAGCCGGCGCTGCGGGTGACCCGCACCCGCAGCCTGCTGCCGGGGGTCGCCGTGGAGCGCGTCACCCTGGCCGCGGCGACGCCGGTGACCAGCGCGGTCACCCTCGATCTGGGGGCCGACGCCACCCCGCTGGAGGTGGTGCGCTCGGGCGGCACCGGCCCGGCGCCGGCGGTCCGGGAGGCGGCGGACGGCTCGCTTTCCTGGGGCCGCGACGGCACGACGGTGTCGGTCACCCACGACGGCAGCGCCGACGGCTCCCGGTTGAGCTGGGCGGTGACGCTCGCGGCGGGCGAGACCCGGACCGTGACGGTGACCGTACGCGTGAGCGACCCCTCCGCCGCCGTCCACGCCCCCGTCCGCGCCCACGACTGGCACCCGGCCCGCGTGGAGTCCGGCGACCGGCGGCTGGGCCGGCTCGTCGCCCGCTCCCTCGACGACCTGCGCGCGCTGCGGCTGACCCTGGACGGCGAGACGTTCCTGGGTGCGGGGGTGCCGTGGTATCTCACCCTCTTCGGGCGCGACAGCCTCTGGGCGGCCCGCATGCTGCTGCCCCTGGGCGTCGGCCCGGCGGACGGCACGCTGCGGGTCCTCGCCCGCCGGCAGGGCACCCGCACCGATCCGGTCTCCGGCGAGGCGCCCGGCAAGATCATGCACGAGCTGCGCCGGCGGGACCTGCATCTGCCCGGTTCTGGGCTGCGCCTGCCGGCCGCGTACTACGGGACGATCGACGCGACGCCGCTGTGGATCAGCCTGCTGCACGACGCGTGGCGCTGGGGTCTGCCCGCCGGCCGCGTCGAAGGGCTTCTCCCGCATCTCGAGGCGGCGCTGGGCTGGCTCGCCGCGCAGGACGGCTTCCTCGCCTACCGGGACGCCGGCGGGCAGGGCCTGGCCAATCAGGGCTGGAAGGACTCCGGCGACGCGATCCGCTTCCGCGACGGGCGGGTGGCCGAGCCGCCGATCGCCCTGGCCGAGGTGCAGGGCTATGCCTACCGGGCCGCCGTCGACGCGGCCGCGCTGCTCGACGCCTTCGACCGGCCGGGCGGCGACCGCTGGCGGGAGTACGCCGCCGCCCTCGCCGCACGGTTCCGGGAGCGGTTCTGGGCCGACGGCGGCTACCCGGCGCTCGCCCTGGACCGGGATCAGCGCCCGGTCGACTCGCTGACCAGCAACATCGGGCACCTGCTCGGCACCGGTCTGCTCGACGCGGAGGAGGAGCGGTCGGTCGTCGCGGCGCTCACGTCGGAGGCGATGGCCGGCGGCTACGGCCTGCGCACGATGTCCGCGGAGGACGGCGGCTTCCACCCCTTGTCGTACCACTGCGGTTCGGTCTGGACGCACGACACCGCGATCGTCGCCGCCGGCATGGCCCGCGCCGGCTTCGGCGCCGGGGCGGCGCACCTGATCGACGGCCTGCTCACCGCGGCCGAGGCGTTCGGCTACCGGCTTCCCGAGCTGCATTCCGGGGATTCGCGTACGGCCTTGAGCAGGCCGATGCCCTATCCGGCGGCCTGCCACCCGCAGGCCTGGTCCGCCGCGGCGGCGGTGCTGATGCTGCGGGCGGTGCTGGGGCTGGAGCCGGACGTGCCGGGCGGCCGGGTGCGCCTGGCTCCGCTGCCGGGCCTGCCCTTCGGTACGGTCACCGCCACCGGCCTGGTGATCGCCGGAACACCCGTCGAGGTCACCGCCGACGCGAACGGCGCGACGATCTCCGGGCTCCCGGCGACCCTGTCAGTCGAGTAGCGGGTCGAGGCCGACGGTGAGGCCGGGGCGCTCCGGCACCGCCCGCACGGCCAGCAGCACACCGGGCATGAACGAGACGCGGTCCAGGCTGTCGTGCCGGATGGTGAGCGTCTCTCCCTGCGTACCGAAGAGAACTTCCTGGTGGGCGACCAGGCCCGCGGCCCGCACCGCATGGACCCGCACCCCGTCGATGTCGGTGCCGCGGGCGCCGGACATCTCCTCCTTGGTGGCGTCGGGCATCGCCGCGAGCCCCGCCTCCGCGCGGGCCGCGCCGATCAGCCGCGCGGTGTGCGTCGCGGTGCCGCTCGGCGCGTCCAGCTTGCGCGGGTGGTGCTGCTCGATGATCTCGGCCGACTCGAAGTAGCGGGCCGCGCGGGCCGCGAACTGCATCATCAGCACCGCGCCGATGCCGAAGTTGGGGGCGATCAGCACGCCGGTGCCGGGCTTGTCCGCGAGCCAGGAACGCACCTGCTCGAGCCGCTGCTCGCTGAAGCCGCTGGTGCCGACGACGACGTGCACGCCCCGGTCGATCGCCCAGCGCAGGTTCGCCATGACCGCGTCGGGGGTGGTGAAGTCCACGAGGACCTCGGCGCCGGCCGCGACCTCGAGATCGTCGCCCTGGTCGATCGCCGCCACCAGGTCGAGGTCGTCGGCGGCCCGCACCGCCTTGCACACCTCGAGGCCCATGCGGCCGCGGGCGCCGAGGACGCCGACCCGGATCGTTGCACGCTCGTCAGTCACGCCGCCAACTTACTGCACCCCGGAGCGGCGGTTGCGCCACCACCGCTCGGCGGCGCCCACCAGGGCGAACACCCCCGCCACGTACGCCCACCCGACCAGCACGTCGATCACGTAGTGCTCGCCCGAGTACACCAGCGTGAAGGTCATCGCCAGCGGGTACGCGAGCAGCACCGGCCACCACCGCCGCGCCACCACCGGCAGGAAGAAGGCGACGGCCATCATCGCGTACGCGGTGTGCAGCGACGGCATGGCCGCGACCGGATTCGACGCCTCGACCTGCAGCGCGTTCAGGGTGTTGCCGGCGCTGTGCAGGCCGATCGCGTTCCACCCGTTGGTGGAGATGCGCTCGACGTGCTCGGGGAGCTGCCCGTGCAGCGACGCCCACCACGGCGGCGCGGCCGGATACAGGAAGTACGTGATCAGCCCCGCCACGCTCAGCGTGAACCAGCGGCGCATGAACCGCCCCCACTGCTCGCGCCGGCGCAGCCAGAGGATCACCCCGACCGTCGGTACGGCCAGGAAGTGCGACACGTACACGAGGGAGACCGCGACCTCCCACCACTGCACCGCGTCCGGCCGGTACAGGTGCTGCTGGAGCCAGACCGTGGGGACCTCGCCGCCGGTGAACCAGCCGAACATCCACTCGTCGGCGTGGATCAGCTCGGTGACGTGCGGGGCGAACAGGTCGTCGGCGTACCCGCGGGAGACGTTGTAGACGACCAGCAGCAGCGAGATCGGCAGCCAGTCGCGCAGGAACAGCAGGTGCTGCCGCCAGGGCAGGTCGCTGCGCCACGCGATGGTGGCCAGCCACAGCCAGCCGAACGCGATCAGCGGGTCGCTGGTCGGCACGCCGATGACGTACGTGCCGGCCGCGAACAGCGCCGCCCACACGAGCATGCCGACGATGCGGCGCTTGCGGCGGTCGGCCGCGACCGGTTCGTCGACGGCGGGCGGGGGGCTGAGGGTGGTCACGGCGTCCCAGGCTAGCGGGCGGACGGAAATGCGCCGTCGTCGAACGGGCCGACCACGGCCAGTGACATCGGGCGGGTGAGCAGCTCGGCGGCGAGCGCGTTGACCTCGTCGAGGGTGACCGCGTCGACCCGGGTCAGCAGCTCGTCGACGCTCATCAGGTCGCCGTAGAGCAGCTCCGACTTGGCCAGCCGGCTCATCCGCGAGCCGGTGTCCTCCAGGCCCAGGACGTACGTGCCCTTGGCCATGCCCTTGCCCCGGGCCAGCTCGGCGGCGGTGACGCCCTCGGCGGCGACCACGGCCAGCTCGGCCCGGATCAGCGCCAGGACCTCCTCGGCCTTGCCGGGGGCGCAGCCGGCGTAGACCGCGAAGACGCCGGCGTCGGCGTACTGGCTGCCGTACGAGTAGACCGAGTACGCGAGGCCGCGCTTCTCCCGGATCTCCTGGAACAGCCGGCTCGACATGCCGCCGCCGAGGACGTTGTTGAGCACGCCCTGCGCGAAGCGGCGCTCGTCGTCGCGGCCGAGGCCCTCGCAGCCGAGCACCAGGTGCGCCTGCTCGGTGTCGCGGTTGCGGACCACAGTGGTGGGCGGCTTGATCCGGTGCCGGCGGGAGCCGTCGCGGACCGCCGCCGGCGCGCCCGGGGTGTCGAGCGGGGTGCCGGCCAGCGCCGCGCGGATCAGCCGGACGACCTTGCCGTGGTCGAGGTTGCCGGCGGCGGTGATGACGATCTGCGGCGCCTTGTAGCGCGTCCGGTAGAAGCGGTTGATCTGGCTCCGGGTCATCGGCGAGATGGTCGCCTCGGTGCCGGAGATCAGCCGGCCGAGCGCCGTGCCCGCGCCGAAGATCGCCTCGGTGAAGACGTCGTGCACCTCGTCGCCGGGCTCGTCGTCGTGCATGGCGATCTCTTCGAGGATCACCCCGCGTTCGGTCTCCACGTCGGCCGGGTCGAGCACCGAGTTGGCGACCGCGTCGCAGAGCACGTCCACCGCGAGCGGCAGGTCGGCGTCGAGCACCCGCGCGTAGTAGCAGGTGTATTCCTTCGTGGTGAAGGCGTTGGTCTCCCCGCCGACAGCCTCGATCTGCGCGGAGATGTCCAGCGCCGTCCGCTTCTCGGTGCCCTTGAAGAGCAGGTGCTCGAGGAAGTGCGAGGCGCCCGACAGCGCGGGCGTCTCGTCGCGGGATCCGACGCCCACCCACACGCCGAGGGAGGCGCTGCGGGTGGTGGGGATCGCCTCGGTGATGATGCGCAGACCGCTGGGCAGGACGGTTCTGCGTACGCCGTCGTGCAGGGTCCTGGTGATAACGCGGGCCGGCCTTTCGGCCGGCCCGCGGTCATTCGCTGTCATGTGGTGACTTAGCCGCGGTCGCCGCCGCGGTCACCGCTGGGCCGGGACCGGCGACGACGGGGCTCGCCGCCGCCTTCGCCGCCGCGGTCGCCACGGTCTCCGCGGGGAGCGCGCTCCTCGCGGGGCTTGTCCGACGCGGCCGGCGCGGCGCCCTCGGGGGCGGCCTCGCCCTCGGGGCGGACCTTGTCGAGGTAGATCTTGCCGCGGTTGTCGATGTCCGCGATCGAGACCTCGACCTTGTCGCCGACGTTGAGGAAGTCCTCGACCTTCTCGACGCGCTTGCCGTCGCCCACCTTGGAGATGTGCAGCAGGCCGTCGCGGCCGGGCAGCAGCGAGATGAACGCGCCGAACGCGGCCGTCTTCACCACCGTGCCGAGGAACTTGTCGCCGACCTTCGGCAGCGTCGGGTTGGCGATGGCGTTGATCCGCTCCACCGCCGCCTCGGCCGCCGGGCCGTTGGTCGCGCCGACGTAGATCGTGCCGTCGTCCTCGATGGAGATGTCGGCGCCGGTCTCGTCCTGGATCGCGTTGATCGTCTGGCCCTTGGGGCCGATGACCATGCCGATCTTGTCGACCGGGATCTTCACGCTGGTGACCCGCGGCGCGTACTCGGACATCTCGGCAGGGCTGTTGATGGCCTGCTCCATGACGCCCAGGATCGTCGCGCGGGCGTCGTGCGCCTGCTGCAGCGCGGACGCGAGCACGTCCGACGGGATGCCGTCGAGCTTGGTGTCGAGCTGCAGCGCGGTGACGAACTCGCTGGTGCCGGCGACCTTGAAGTCCATGTCGCCGAACGCGTCCTCGGCGCCCAGGATGTCGGTCAGCGCGACGTACTGGGTCTTGCCGTCGACCTCGTCGGAGATGAGGCCCATGGCGATGCCGGCGACCGGCGCCTTCAGCGGCACACCGGCGCTGAGCAGCGCCAGCGTCGAGGCGCAGACCGAGCCCATCGAGGTGGAGCCGTTGGAGCCCAGCGCCTCGGAGACCTGGCGGATCGCGTACGGGAACTCCTCGCGCGACGGCAGCACGGGCACCAGGGCCCGCTCGGCCAGCGCGCCGTGGCCGATCTCGCGGCGCTTCGGCGAGCCCACCCGGCCGGTCTCACCGGTCGAGTACGGCGGGAAGTTGTAGTTGTGCATGTAGCGCTTGGACTTCTCGGGCGCGAGGGTGTCCAGCGCCTGCTCCATGCGCAGCATGTTCAGCGTGGTGACGCCCATGATCTGGGTCTCGCCGCGCTCGAACAGCGCCGAGCCGTGCACCCGCGGGAGGATGCCGACCTCGGCGGTCAGCGGGCGGATGTCGCGCGGGCCGCGGCCGTCGATGCGGACCTGCTCGCGCAGCACCCGCTGGCGGACCTCGGACTTGGTGACCGAGCGGAACGCCGCGCTGATCTCCTTCTCCCGGCCCTCGAACCGCTCGTCGAGCAGCTCGTGCGCCTTGGCCTTGACCCGGTCGAGGGCCTCCTCGCGCTCCTGCTTGGCGGCGATCTTCAGGGCCTCGGCGGTCTCCTCGCGGACGGCCTCCACGACCGCCGAGTAGACGTCGTCCTGGTAGTCGAGGAAGACCGGGAAGTCCTGGACCGGCTTCGCGGCGACCTCGGCCAGCTCGCTCTGCGCGCGGCACAGCTCGCGGATGGCGGGCTTGGCGGCCTCGAGCCCGCTGGCGACGACCTCCTCGGTCGGCGCGGCGGCGCCGGCCTGGATCAGCTTGATCGCGTGCGGGGTGGCCTCGGCCTCGACCATCATGATCGCGACGTCGCCGTCGGCCGTGACCCGGCCGGCGACCACCATGTCGAAGGTGGCGCGCTCGAGCTCGTCGAGGGTCGGGAAGGCGACCCACTGGCCCTCGACGTGGGCGATGCGGGTCGAGCCGACCGGGCCGCTGAAGGGCAGGCCGGAGAGCTTCGTCGACATCGAGGCGCCGTTCATGGCGACGACGTCGTACGGGTGCTGCGGGTCGAGCGCCAGCACGGTCTCGACGACCTGGACCTCGTTGCGCAGGCCCTTGGTGAACGACGGGCGCAGCGGCCGGTCGATCAGGCGGCAGGTGAGGATGGCGTCCTCGCTCGGGCGGCCCTCGCGGCGGAAGAACGAGCCGGGGATGCGGCCGGCGGCGTACATCCGCTCCTCGACGTCCACCGTGAGCGGGAAGAAGTCGAAGTGCTCCTTGGGCGTCTTGCCGGCCGTGGTGGCCGACAGGACCGTGGTCTCGCCGAGCTGGACGATGACCGAGCCGGCGGCCTGCTTGGCCAGGCGGCCGGTGGAGAAGACGATCTCGCGGGTGCCGAACGATCCGTTGTCGATGACGGCGGTGCGAGTTTCGGTGCCGAGAGCTTTCTGCTCTGTCATGTGGTGCGGTACTCCTTCGTCGAGGACCCGGCGGTCTCTACAGCGCGGTTACAGCGTGGCCGGTCTTCGATCGAAGTGCCCGGGAGTTCGGCCCGGGAACCACTACCGAGGACCGGTGCCGTCTTGACTGCGGCCGCGCGGGTCCGTGGGTGAAACTCGGGGGAGCGGCCGTCCGGCCACTCCCCCGTCAGATCAGCGGCGCAGGCCGAGACGCTCGATCAGCGTCCGGTAGCGCGCGATGTCCTTCTTCTGTACGTAGTTCAGCAGGCGACGGCGACGACCCACCAGCAGCAGCAGACCACGACGGCTGTGGTGGTCGTGCTTGTGCACCTTGAGGTGCTCGGTGAGGTCGGCGATCCGCTTGGTGAGCATCGCGACCTGAACCTCGGGAGAGCCGGTGTCGCCCTCCAGGGTCGCGTACTCGGTCATGATCTTGGTCTTGGTCTCTTGATCGAGCGCCATGTTCTCCGTGATTCTGTGTTGCCGGTGGGGTCGGTATCCCCGCGGCCCGCGGCGTCGGGCAGGCAGGCGGGACCGTGGACCGGATAAGCCGATCCGAACCCACCTTACCAGCCCCTTAAGCCAGGAGCGCCCGGGTCTCCTCCACGTCCTGCCTGATCTGGGCCACCAACGGCTCGATGCTCGTGTATACGCGCTGTTCCCGCAGGTGCGCGACGAAGTCCAGGCTGACCCGCTCGCCGTAGAGGTCCCCCGAGAAGTCGAGCACGTACGCCTCGACCCGCCGCTCCCGGCCGGAGAACGTCGGGTTGGTGCCGATCGAGACCGACACCGGCAGCGCGCCACCCTGGTCCCCGCCCCGGATCAGCCGGGCCGCGTAGACGCCGTCGGCCGGGATGGCGGCGTACCGATGGCACATCAGGTTGGCCGTGGGGAAGCCGAGCTCGCGCCCCCGCTGGTCGCCGCGGACCACGACGCCGGCCAGGCGGTGCGGGCGGCCGAGCGCGTCGGCCGCGGCCCGGACGTCCCCGGCGTCGACGCAGCTGCGGATGTACGTGGACGAGAACACCAGCCCGTCCTCGGTCACCAGCGGCGCCTCCTCGACGGTGAAGCCGAAGGTGCGCCCGAGCTTGGCCAGCAGCGGCGGGTCACCGGCGGCCTTGTGGCCGAAGCGGAAGTTGTCCCCCTCCACGACGACGGCCGCGTGCAGCGCGTCCACCAGCACGTCGTGCACGAAGGCCTCGGGGCTGAGCTGGGAGAACGCGGGCGTGAACGGCACCACGCAGAGCACGTCGACGCCGAGCTGCTCGATCAGCTCGGCCTTGCGGACCGGCTCGGTGAGCACGGCCGGATGGGATCCGGGCCGGACCACCTCGGCCGGGTGCGGGTCGAACGTCACCACCACCGACTGGAGGCCGAGGTCCCGGGCGCGCTTCACGGTGTAGCCGATGATCGCCTGGTGGCCGCGGTGCACCCCGTCGAAGACGCCGATGGTCACCACCGACCGGCCGAGCCCGCCGGGCACCGCCTCGTACCCGCGCCACCGCTGCATCTTCCGCCCCTCCCCTTCGCTTCCCCGGGCGTAAGAGTATCGGTCTGCACGAGTGCCTGAAACGGTACAGTTGGTCCCGATATGCACATCAACTGGAGTGCCTCGACCCTGCTGGCGGCGGAGTTCACCTTCGCCGTCCTGTTCGTGCAGGCGCTCCTGGGTTATCTCCGCCGCCGCGACCCGCTGCAGCGCGACGTCACCCTCGTCTTCGCGCCGTGCACTGTCCTGTTCTGCATCGACGTCGCACGCCGGCTCCACGACGGGACCCTCCCCGGGTGGATGAACACCGCCGCGCTCGCCTTCCTGGCGATGCAGCCGTTCCTCACCGTCCGGCTGGCCGGCCGCCTCCGGGCCGTGCCGGGCTTCCTGCACTACTGCGTCCTCGCGCTCTCCACGTCGGGCGCGGTGTCCCTCATCCTCACCGACGAGAACCGGCCGTTCGGCTGGCTCGTGTTCGCGGTGGGCGGCTTCCTGGCCGGCGAGCTGGTGGCCGCCGCCCTGCTCCTGGGCAAGGCGCGGACCCGGTCCGGGGCCAACCGGGCACGCCTGATCATCGCCGCGGGCGCCACCATGGTCTTCGGCCTGATGATCGTGCTGATGGGTCTCGGCGGCCTGCCCGGCGCGATCAACCGGCTCCTGGCCCTGGTCTCCGGGCTCGGCTACCTGTTCGCCTTCGCGCCGCCCCGCTGGCTGCGCCGGGCCTTCGCCGCGTCCGCCGCCCAGTCGGTGACCGAGCGCCTGCTGCGCGCCCGGGTCCGCACGGCCGACGAGCTCTGGCAGACGTACGCCGAGATGATGCGGCAGGAGACCGGCGCCGACGCGGTCGCCGTGCTGATGCCCCGCGGGGACGGCCTGCTCGCGCCCACCGCGTACGCCGGGCCGGCCGTCCGCGCGCTGGAGGACGTCGAGTTCGCCGACCTCACCGCGCTGATCCGGGCCGGCCGCCCGGCCCGCCTGCGCGAGGGCGACCCCGCGCTGGTCCAGCACTTCGGCGACGACCTGGGCGACGACTTCGTCACCGTGCTGAGCATGCCGGTGCCGCCCGAGGCCGAGGGCGCCGTGCTCCTGTTCAACCGGCACCGGAGCCTGTTCAGCGACGACGACCTGCGGCTGCTCGCGCTGCTCGGCGGCCAGGCCGGCGTCCTCGCCGAGCGGCAGGCCGTGCTGGCGGCCCAGCACCGGATGGCGGCCGAGCTCAGCGAGTCGGTGGAGGCGCTGACCCGGGCCGGCCAGGCCAAGAGCGCGTTCCTGGCGAACATGAGCCACGAGCTGCGGACGCCGCTGAACGCGATCATCGGCTTCAGCGACCTCATGCGGCTGGAGGAGCCGGACGGCGACCGGCGGCGCGTACCGGCGGACTGGGTCGAGCACATCCACACCAGCGGCCGGCACCTGCTGGGCCTGATCAACGACATCCTCGACCTGGCCAAGGTCGAGGCGGGCCGGCTGGAGCTGCGGCTCGCCCCGCTGCGCGCCGACACCGCGGTCGAGGAACTGCTCACCGGGCTGGCCCCGCTGATCACCAGCAACGGGCTGACCGTGGTCCGGGAGCTCGAGCCGGCCACCGCGAGCGCCGACCGGGTGCGGTTCCGGCAGATCGTGGAGAACCTGCTCTCCAACGCCATCAAGTTCACCCCGCCGGACGGCCGGATCACGGTCACGACGGCGGACCGCGGCGACCACGTGACGGTCACCGTGGCGGACACCGGAGTGGGCATCGCCGAGGCGGACCACGAGCGGGTGTTCGAGGAGTTCCAGCAGGTCGGCGACCCCGACCGGCAGCGAGCCGGCACCGGCCTCGGGCTGGCCCTGACCAGGCGGCTGGTCGAGGCCCACGACGGGGAGATCTCGCTGGTCTCGGTGCCGGGTGAGGGCAGTGCCTTCACCGTACGGTTGCCCGCCGCGCCCGTGGTCAGCCCGGTCGGCCCGGACGAGCCCGGCGACCGCGCCCGCGTCCTGTTGATCGAGGACGACCCGCAGGCCGCGGAGCTGCTCCGGACCCAGCTGGAGCACGCCGGCTACCACGTCGACGTCGCCGGTACGGGCGAGGCGGGCCTCACCGCCGCCGGCGCCCGGCCCCCGGACGCGATCGTGCTGGACGTGGCGCTGCCCGGCATCGACGGCTTCGAGGTGATCCGGCAGCTCAAGGCGGACGCGCGGCTGGCCGGCATCCCGGTGTTCTTCGCCACGATCATCGACGAGCGGCAGGCGGGCCTCGCGCTCGGCGCCGACGACTACTTCGTCAAGCCCGTCGACCAGGCGGCGCTGCTCGGGGCGCTGGCCCGCACGCTGGCCGACCGGCACGCCCCGCGCGTGCTCGTGGTGGATCACGACGACGCGGTCCGCCGGTCCATCGAGGACGGGCTGCGCGCCGGCGGGGCCGACGTGGTCGCGGTCGCCGACGGCCGCGACGGGCTGACGCTGAGCCGCGAGGGCGACTTCGACCTCATCGTGTGCGACCTGCAGGCGCGCGACGGGGACGGCTTCAGCATGCTCGCGGCCATGGAACAGGACCCGGCGACCCGGCACACCCCGGTGCTCGGCCTCACCCAGGCGAACGGCGACGCGTCCCTGGTGGCGACCGCGATGGCGGGCGGCGTGATGGCCGCGGCGATGACCGGCGGGGCCGGCGCCGAGAAGCTCGCGCCGCTGCTCGGCGTGCGTACCGACATGGACAGGGAGACACCGTGACCGCCGCGAGCCCGCGCATCCTGCTGGTCGAGGACGAGGAACTGAACCGCACGCTGGTCAAGGCCGTCCTCGCCCGCGCGGAGGTGGCCGCCGTCCGCGAGGCCCGGGTCATCGACGCGCCCACCCTGGCGGCGGCCCGCAGCCGGCTCGGCGAGGAGCAGGTCGACCTGGTGCTGCTGGACATGAACCTGCCGGACGGCAACGGGCTGTCCCTCGCCGGCGAACTGGCCGCGGGCACGGTGACCGGCGGCCGCCCCCGGCCGGCGGTGGTGGCGGTCACGGCGAGCGTGCTGCCCCAGGACCGGGCGGCGGCGCTGGCGGCCGGGTGCGACGGCTTCCTCGACAAGCCCTACGCCGCCGCCGACCTGGTCGCGGTCGTCGCCGAACACCTGCCCCCGCGCTGACACTCCCGCCCGCGCCACGGGACACCGGCCGCGGTACACCGCCGCCGGCCCCGGGACACCGGCCCCGAGACACCGGCCGCGGGGCACCGGTCACAGGCCGCGGGGCGCCGGTCACCGGGCCGGCGGCCACCGGGCGACGGCCACCGGGCGACGGCCACCGGGCGACGGCCACCGGGCGACGGCCGCCGGCTCAGGCCGGGGCCAGGACGATCTCCGCGCGGGCCTTGCCGTCGCGCTCGGAGACCACGGCCAGGAGGTCACCGGCCGGATCGAAGACCGCGTACGGCCCCTCGATGCCGACCGGCGCCAGCGGACCGCCGTGGCTCAGCACCCGCGCCTCCTCGGCCGTCGCCTCGCGCTGCGGGAAGGCGCTGCGGGCCGCCTCGGCCATCGGCAGCGAGATCACGTCCGGCGCCCGCTCCTCGAGCTGCTCCAGGGTCGAGGCCGCGTCGAGTGTCATGCCGCCCACCGCCGTACGCCGCAGCGCGGTCAGGTGCCCGCCCACGCCGAGCGCCCGGCCCAGGTCCCGCGCGATGGCCCGGATGTACGTGCCGCTCGAGCAGGTGACGTCCACGTCGACGTCGACCATGTCGCCCTCGCGGCGGATGTCGAGCACGTCGAGGGCGTACACGGTGACCCGGCGGGCCGCCAGCTCGACCTGCTCGCCGTCGCGGACCCGCTTGTACGCCCGCTCCCCGTTGACCTTGATGGCGCTGACCGCGCTCGGCACCTGATCGATCTCACCGGTCCGGGCGGCCAGCCCGTCCCGGATCGCCGCGTCGGTGACGTGGCCGGCGGGCACGGTCGCGGTCACGTCCCCCTCGGCGTCGTCGGTGACGGTCGACTGGCCCAGCCGGATCGTGCCGAGATAGCTCTTGCGGGAGCCGATCACGTACGTGAGCAGCCTGGTCGCCTTGTTCACCCCGATCACCAGCACCCCGGTCGCCATCGGGTCCAGGGTGCCGCCGTGCCCGACCCGCCGGGTCTTCGCCAGCCGCCGGATCCGGGCGACGACGTCATGGGAGGTCATCCCGGCCGGCTTGTCCACCACGATGAGACCGTCGACGTTCACCGCACCACCCAACCAGACCGCCGGCGCCCGCTCCTACCGGGTCACCCCCAGCACCGCCCAGCGGGAGCCCCGCCAGCGGATCAGCAGCGCCACCAGGCGGACCAGCGTGAACACCGCGAGGCCCGCCCAGACCCCCGGAAGACCCCAGTCGAACGCGTACGCGAGCCAGATGAGCGGCAGGAATCCGCCCAGCGCGCCCACCAGGGTCATCGTGCGCAGGTAGCCGACGTCGCCGGCCCCGATCATCACCCCGTCGAGGGCGTAGACGACCCCGGCGAACGGCAGCATCCCCACGAACCAGGGCCAGACCACCGCCGCCTGATCGTGCACCGACCGGTCGCCGGTGAAGACGCCGGGGATCACGTCGGCGCCGGCCGCGGCCAGCACCGCGAACGCCAGCCCGGCAAGCCCGCCGACGATCGTGACCCGGCGGGCCACCTCCCGGGCCGCCGGCTCGTCACCGGCGCCGAGCGCCGCGCCGACCAGCGACTGGGCGGCGATCGCGACGGCGTCCAGCGCCAGCGCCGCGAAGAACCACAGCTGCAGCGCGATCTGGTGGGCGCCGACCGCCGCCACCCCGAACCGCGCGGCCACCGCCGTTGCCGACAGCCAGCAGGCCTGGAAGGCGGCGCCGCGGATGAGCAGGTCGCGGCCGAGGACCAGCTGGTTGCCGATGACCGAGGGCACCGGGCGCAGCGGCGTCCGCTCCCGCACGACGGCCCAGAGGAACAGCACGCCGGAGAGGGTCTGTGCGACGACGTTGGCGACGGCCGAGCCGGTGAGGCCCCAGCCGAGCGGATAGACCAGCACCGGGCAGAGCACGGCGGAGAGCACGTTGGCGCCGAGCACGTAATACAGCGGGCGGCGGGTGTCCTGCACGCCGCGCATCCAGCCGTTGCCGGCCGCGGCCAGCAGGAGGCCGGGCGCGCCGAGCACGGCGATGCGCAGCCAGCCCGCGGCGGCGTCGGCGGCCTGCGGGTCGCTCGCGAGGGCGCGGGTCAGCGGGCCGGCGAAGAGCTGAGCCAGCACGACCAGGAGGACGCCGGTGCCGAGGGCGAGCCAGGAGGCCTGGACCCCTTCGGCCACGGCGGCGCCCCGGTCGCCGGCACCGAACCGGCGGGCGGCGCGCCCGGTCGTCCCGTACGCCATCAGCGTGCCGAACCAGACGGCCAGGGACATCACCGTGCCGCCGACGGCGACCGCGGCGAGCGGCACCCGGCCGAGATGCCCGACCACGGCGGTGTCGACGAGCACGTAGAGCGGCTCGGCGGCCAGCACGACCAGCGCGGGCAGGGCCAGCGCGGCGATGCGCCGGCTCAGCGAACGGTCAGCGACCTCGGCGGACGGGCTCATGAACACTCATGATGCCCGTCCCGCCGTAAGGATCGCAATGCGGTGCAGCCAGTTACCTACTGGCGCGTGTCCATCGACGTCTGCAGGGCCCGGCGGGCCTGCTCGCGGGCGTCGTCGGAGGGCTGGGGCTTCGGCTTGGCGGCCATGATCAAGGTCCTTCCACGGGTGTGGTCGAGCGGGGCGTCGCGGCGGCCGGTCCGGGATCGCCGGACGGGAGGCGGGGCGGCGCGGCCCGGAAGGGTGCGTCCGGGTGGCTCGAGGTCTTCGCGACGGACCATGGTCGTGACCGTGCAAAAACCAAATCACCGTTCACCCAAAGTATCGTTCAGTCCCGCGGTATGCCCGCTCCGTCCCGCAGGGCGGGATGCCGATAAACGACAAAAGGCCGGCCTCGCGGCCGGCCTCCTGCTCGTACGGCTAGTGGATCAGGTGACGGTCCAGCTGCTCACGGACGGCCGCGATGACCTCGCCGGGGGTGCCGTGACCGGTGAAACCCGCGGCCAGCCGGTGCCCGCCGCCGCCCAGCGCCACCGCCACCGCGCTGACGTCGACCGCGCCCTTGCTGCGCAGCGACACGGCCCACTCGGCCTCGGCGGCCTGCTTCACCACCACCGACACGTCGACCTCGGCCACGCAGCGCACGGGGTCGATGAGGGCGTCCAGCACGTACGGCCGCTGCTCGTGCCGGACCAGGTCGTCGAGGGTCGCGTACGTCCAGACCATGCCGTGCCCGTCCGCCGCCGCCGGATCGAGCTCGGCGCGCGCCAGCACGTCGGCGAACAGCTTCATGGCACCGAACGGCCGGCTGTCGAAGATCCGCCGGGAGATGTCCCCCGGCCGCAGCCCGGTCGCGATGAGCCGGGCCGCCATCTCGTGCACTCGCGGCGTCGTCATGTCGAAGCGGAAGGAGCCGGTGTCAGTCGCCAGCGCCACGTACAGGCACTCGGCGATCGCCGGGTCGAGCGGCACGTCCAGCCGGTCGAGCAGCTGCTCCGCGACCACGGAGGTGGCCGCGGCAGTGGCGTCGACCAGGTGCACGCCGCCGAAGCGCGTGTTCGAGGCGTGGTGGTCGAGCACGACGGTGGCGCCCGCGGTCTCCAGCCGGTCGACCAGCCCACCCAGCCGGGATTCCGCGGCCACGTCGAAGATCAGGACCAGGTCGGGATCCGGGTACGCCTCGGGCTCCGGCACCAGCAGTTCCAGGCCGGGCAGGCTCGTGAACGGCTCCGGGATCTCGAACGGCCCGGGGAAGGTCGCCTGCAGATTCCGTACGCCGAGGCGCCGCAGGCCCAGCGCGAAGCCGAGCATGCTGCCCAGCGCGTCCCCGTCCGGGTTGACGTGGCAGATGAGCAGCACCCGCCCGCCCGGCACGAACTCCCGCACCGTACGGACGGCGGCGGCCCACTCGGCCTCGGCGATGGTCACGGGCACGGTGGCGACAACCGCCTCCGTCACCGTTTCTCCTCGGCACTGACCCGTTCGTCCGCCTCGTCGTCGTCCTCGTCGTCCTCGGACTTGTACGGGTCGGGATCGCCGGCATACTGCTTCCCGGCGGCCAGCCGCTGCACCTCGGCGTCCCGGTGCCGCGCGGCCGCGAGCAGGTCGTCGATCTCCTTGGCGTGATCCTGCACGTTGTCCAGCACGAACGTCAGGCTCGGCGAGTGCCGCAACCCGAGCGCGTGCCCGACCCGCGACCGCAGCATCCCCTTGGCACTCTCCAGCGCCGCGGCGGTGGAGGCCTGCTCGGTAGCGTCCCCGAGCACGGTGTAATACACGTGAGCGTCCCGCAGGTCACCCGTGATCCGGGCGTCGGTGACCGTCACCATGCCGAGCCGGGGATCCTTGATCTCGCGCACCAGCGAGGCCACCAGCTCCCGCACCCGCTCCGCGTGCCGACGCGTCTTGGCCGGGTCCGACATATCGCCCACCTCCGACAACCGTGCCTACGGGGTGCACCGAACCCCCGCCCAACGCAGTGAGCCTACCCATGACCGCCCCACCCCGAACGCTCCGCCGGTCCGTCCCAGCCCCCGAGACCCACCCACCGGCCCGCCCGCGGCCGGCTCCCGGGCAGGCCACCCCCACAGCACCACCCGCGACCACCTGGGCCGCGGCGCGCACCGCCGAGGCGGAGATCACCGGTCGTCCGACAGCACCGCTCGCGCCACCCGCCCGACAGCGACACCCCGACCGAGGACACATCGCCCATTCAGCCGGTCAGGCGCAGGCCGAGCCGAGCCAGCCCGCCCCCGCGCGGCGCGGTCAGTCGTCCTCCCCGTAGAGGCGGCGGCGGACCGACAGCAGCTCGATCTCCGGCCGCCCCGCCACCTGGTGCTCGCAGGTGTCGATGACGGCCCGGGCCTGGGCCGGCTCGGCCGCCACCACCGCGACCCCCAGCTGGGCCCTCCCGTGCAGGTCGTGCATCCCGACCTCGGCGACGCTGACCTCGAACTTCCGCAGCATGGCGATGATCGGCCGGACATAGGAACGCTTCTGCTTGAGCGACCGCGAGTCACCGGGCAGAAGCAGGTCGAAGAGCGCAGTTTCGGTGTACATCAGCGAGCAGAGTACGCCCGCCCACCGACATGATCAGCCCAGTTTCCCGCCCGGCAGCCACCACCCGCAGCCGCCACCGCACGCTGTCCCCGCGCGGAGCGCGGCGGCGCGCGGGCGATGCGCTGCGTGGCTCGCCACCCGCAGCCGCCACCGCACGGCCCGGGCATCGGTCAGGCCGGCTTGCGCGCCACCACCACGTCGCGCTCGATGCCCTGGTCGACGCGGTGGCTCAGGTCCTCGTGCGCCACGAGCTCCAGCCCGTTGGCGATCAGGATGTCCTCCGCCAGCTCGCGCCGCGCGACCTTCGTGTTCCAGGACAGTCCGAGCGCCCCGCCCGGCCGCAGCAGCGTCAGCCACGACGGCACGGCCCGTTCGAGCAGGTCGAGCGGGCGGCGGGACATGCCGCCCTCGTCGTCGTAGCTGCCGTGGGCCACGCCGTACGGAAGGTCCGCGACCAGCAGGTCCACGCAGTGCGGGCGGAGCAGGCCGTCGAGCTGGGTGGTGTCGGTATGGAGCATGGTCACCTTCTGCACCGCGCCCGCCTTGTGGTCCTCCTTGCTGGCCGCCAGCGTCACCTCCAGACGGCGGGCGGCGCGGCGGCCCTGCCTGCGTACGGGAACCAGCTCCGCGGTGTGCTTGAGCCGCTTGCGCTTCAGCCAGGTCTGCAGGAACAGCTTGTACGCCTCCACGTCCTTGCCGTCGATCTCGATGCCGAGGGCGTCGTACCCGTACATGAGGGCCTGATTGAGCGTGGTGCCGCGGCCCGCGAGCGGGTCGCCGACGGTGAGGTGGCCGTCGAGCATCCGGGGTGCCGACGCGGACGCGAGGAGGGTGAGGTTGAGCAGGAGCTTGGTGAACTGCTCGTTGGTCTTGCCGGCGTACTTGGGGATGGTGATCAGGTCGCTGTCGAAGCGGGCCAGCGGGGTCAGCGTGACCGGCCGGAGCAGGTCCTCGCCGACCTGTTCGAAGAGCGCGTAGCCGGCCGACAGGTTGGACAGGTACGCGACGTCCCGCGGCCCGAGATCGCCCTCGAAGGTGACGTAGCCGACGCCGCCGATGGTGGTCTCCGCGACGTCTCCGACGGGGCCGGACAGCACCGGGGAGAACGCCGCGAGTTCGGCCCGGGAGAGGCGGCCGGCCTGGTCGGCGTAGACGCGGTTGGCGGACGGGGCGAGCAGCAGGGCGTAGCGGGACATCCCAGTAGTAAAGACAACGGCCCCCGGTGCCGGAGCACCGGGGGCCGACGTCAGGCCGGGGCTGTCAGGCCCGCGGCTTCTCACGCATCTCGAAGGTCTCGATCACGTCGCCGGTCTGCGGCGTGCCGAAGCCCTGCAGCGTCAGACCACACTCGAAGCCCTCGCGGACCTCGGTCGCGTCGTCCTTGAACCGCTTGAGCGAGCTGATCGTGACGTTCTCCGCCACCACGACGCCCTCGCGCAGGACGCGCGCCTTGGCGTTGCGGCGGATGAGACCGGACCGGACCATACAACCCGCGATGAGACCGATCTTGGACGAGCGGAAGACCTCGCGGATCTCCGCCGTGCCCAGCTCGACCTCTTCGTACTCGGGCTTGAGCAGGCCCTTGAGCGCCGCCTCGATTTCCTCGATGGCCTGGTAGATGACGCTGTAGTAGCGGATCTCCACGCCGGCGCGGTCGGCCATCTCCTTGACCTTGTTGCTGGCCCGGACATTGAAGCCGATGATCGTGGCGATGGCCTCGGAGGAGGCGCTCGCCAGGTTGACGTCGCTCTCGGTGATCGCACCGACGCCGCGGTGGATGACCTTGAGCTGGATCTCGTCCGGGATCTCGATCTTGAACAGCGCGTCCTCGAGGGCCTCGACCGAACCCGAGCCGTCGCCCTTGAGCACCAGGGTGAGCGAGGTCTTCTCGCCCTCCTTGAGCTGCTCCATGAGCGTCTCGAGCGTGGCCTTGCCCTTGGAGTTCGCGAAGCTCGCCGCGCGACGGCGTGCCTGCCGCTGCTCGGCGATCTGCCGGACCGTGCGGTCGTCCTCGGCCGCCAGGAACGTGTCGCCCGCGCCGGGCACCGAGGTCAGACCGAGCACAAGGACCGGACGCGCCGGACCCGCCTCGGGGACCTGGTGGCCGTTCTCGTCGAGCATGGCGCGGACGCGGCCGTGCGCGCCGCCCGCCACGATCGAGTCGCCGGCCCGCAGCGTGCCCTTCTGGACCAGGACCGTGGCAACCGCGCCGCGGCCCTTGTCGAGGTGGGCCTCCACCGCGACACCCTGCGCCGGCCCGTCGATCGGAGCGGTGAGCTCCAGCGACGCGTCGGCGGTCAGCAGGACGGCCTCGAGCAGGTCGTCGATGCCGATGCCGGGCTTGGCGGCCACGTTGACGAACATCGTCTCGCCGCCGTACTCCTCGGCGAGCAGCCCGTAGTCGGCCAGCTGCTGGCGGACCTTCTCCGGGTTGGCGTCCGGCTTGTCGACCTTGTTGACCGCGACCACGATCGGCACCTCGGCAGCCTTGGCGTGGTTCAGCGCCTCGACCGTCTGGGGCATCACGCCGTCGTCCGCCGCCACCACGAGGATGACGATGTCGGTCACCTGGGCACCGCGGGCACGCATGGCGGTGAACGCCTCGTGGCCCGGGGTGTCGATGAAGGTGATCGCGCGGTCTTCGCCGTTGTGCTCGTACTGCACCTGGTAGGCGCCGATGTGCTGGGTGATGCCACCCGCCTCGCCGGCGACCACGTTGGTCTTGCGGATCGCGTCGAGCAGCTTCGTCTTACCGTGGTCGACGTGGCCCATGACGGTCACGACCGGCGGCCGGGTGACGAGGCGGTCCTCGGCGATCTCGGCGTCGAGGTCGATGTTGAACTGCGCGAGCAGCTCGCGGTCCTCGTCCTCGGGGCTGACGATCTGCACGTCGAAGCCCAGGTGCTCGCCGAGCAGCAGCAGCGTGTCGTCGGAGCACGACTGGGTCGCCGTCACCATCTCACCCAGGTTGAACATCTCCTGGACGAGCGAACCCGGGTTGGCGTTGATCTTGTCGGCGAAGTCGGACAGCGAGGCGCCACGCGACAGCCGGATCTCCTGACCCTGACCGCGCGGAGCACCCGAGCTCATCTGCGGAGCCGACAGGTTGTCGAACTCCTGACGCCGCTGCTTCTTCGACTTGCGGCCACGGGTCGGCCGGCCACCGGGACGCCCGAAGGCACCCGCGGCACCGCCGCCACGACCGCGACCGCCACCACCGGGACGACCCGGGGCACCGGCACCGACCGGTCCACCGCCGCCGCCACCGGGGCCGCCGCGGTAGCCACCGCCACCGCCGCCGCCACCGGGACCACCGCGGTAGCCACCGCCACCGGCACCGCCACCGCCGCCGGGACGGAAGCCGCCACCGGCACCGCCGCCGCCACCGGGACGGAAGCCGCCACCGGCACCGCCACGGCCGCCGCCACCGCCCGGACCACCGGGACGGCCCGCACCGGGGCCGGCCGGACGGCCGGGACGCTGCGCGGGCATCGAGGCGGGGCTGGGCCGCGGCGGCATCGAGGCAGGGCTCGGCCGCGGCGGCATGCCGGGCTGGTTGGGCCGCGGCATCGCCGAGGGAGTCGGGCGCGCGGCGTTGCCGCCGGAGACGCCGAACGGGTTGTTACCGGGACCGCGCTGCGGCGGGCGCGGTGCGCCACCCGGACCGGGACGACCCGGGGCGGGCGCGCCCGGAGCACCGGGACGAGCGGCCGCGGGCGAACCCGGGCGCGGCGGAACCGTGCCGGGGCCCGGCGGACGCGGGCGGGAGGTGCCGTCGGCCGGGGGCTGCTGCGCCCGGCGCTCGGCGTCGCGGGTGCGGGCGGCCTGGGCCGCCTTCACCGCTGCCTCCTGCTCGGCCTTGAGCGCCGAGGCACGCGCCTCGGCGGCCGCCACCTCGATGTCGTGGGCGCTGGCCGGCTTGGCGACCGGGCCGGGCGTGGGGCCCGGACGACCGGGGACGCCCGGCTTGGGCCGGGCCATCGAACCGGGGCCGGGGCTCGGAGCCGGGGACGCGGGCGCGCTGGGCGCGCTCCCGCCCGGGGCCGCCGGAGCCGCGGGCCGCCGCGGCGGCTGCGGCCGCGCGGACGTCGGGGCGGGACGGGGTGCACTGGGTGCGGGGGCGCTCGGCGCGGCCGCGGCGGGGGCCGCCGGAGCAGCACCGCCCTGGGCGTCGAGGGCACCACGCAACCGCCGGGCCACGGGGGCCTCGACCGTGCTGGATGCGGATTTGACGAACTCGCCCATCTCCTTGAGCTTGGCGAGAACGGTCTTGCTGTCGACCCCGAGCTCCTTCGCGAGCTCGTGTACGCGGGCCTTACCTGGCACTGCACTCCTCACTTCGAGGTCGTGCGAGCCAAACCCGCAGCGACCTCACTCCTGCACTTGAAGCCTGGTCATTTCAGGGACTTCATCGTGTGCTCATGTCGGTCGTCCTACCTTGCTGGGTCGTGACGGGGCACTGACGCCTCGTCATCGGTTGTTCCGGGCGGCACAGCCGCGCGGATGTGCTCGGCAAGCAAGACGGTGTCAGCAACACCGGTGAGACGCAACGCACGCCCGAAGGCGCGACGCCGCTCCGCCTGCGCTAAGCAGGCCGGCTCGGGATGCAGGTGCGCTCCCCGACCCGGCAGTCGGCGGCCCGGATCGGGCACGAGCCGGAGATCAACCCCGTCCCGCACCGCGACGAACCGCAGTAATTGGGAGGTCGGCACGCGTACGCGACAACCGATGCAGGTTCGCACCGGGCCGACCCCTGAAAAGTCTACCCCTCGGACGCGGGGTCCGCGTATCCGGTCAGCTTCCCGTCTCGGCGGCATCCCGCTCCGCGGCCGCTGCGGGCTCGTTGTCGGGCCGGATGTCGATGCGCCATCCGGTCAACCGGGCGGCGAGGCGGGCGTTCTGCCCCTCGCGCCCGATGGCCAGGGAGAGCTGGAAGTCCGGCACGGTCACCCGGGCGGTCCGCGTGGCGGCGTCCACCACCTCCACACGCAGGGCCTTCGCCGGCGAGAGGGCGTAGCCGACGAACTGCGCGGGATCGTCCGACCAGTCGATGATGTCGATCTTCTCGCCGTGCAGCTCGCTCATGACCGCCCGCACCCGCTGGCCCATCGGGCCGATGCAGGCACCCTTGGCGTTGACGCCGGGCACGGTGGAACGGACCGCGATTTTCGTACGGTGACCTGACTCACGTGCGATCGCGGCGATCTCCACGGTCCCGTCGGCGATCTCCGGCACCTCGAGCGCGAAGAGCTTCTTCACCAGCGCCGGGT
Organism: Pseudosporangium ferrugineum; assembly: GCF_003002065.1. Classification (GTDB taxonomy): domain Bacteria; phylum Actinomycetota; class Actinomycetes; order Mycobacteriales; family Micromonosporaceae; genus Actinoplanes; species Actinoplanes ferrugineus_A. Next base: position 22,390 of record NZ_PVZG01000034.1, on the reverse strand, counting down.
GCGACCGGGAGAGCGTGATCTGCGGGCCGCGGAAACCCTTGGCGACGTGCACCACGATGGCCCTGATCCGGGAACCGTGGTCGTACGACTCGCCCGGGACCTGCTCCGACTGCGGCAGCACCGCCTCGAGCTTGCCCAGGTCGACGATCACGATGCCCTTCTCGGCCCGGGCGGCGTCGGCCTGCACGATGCCGGTGACCAGGTCACCGTCGCGGCCGGCGTACTCGCCGAAGTGGGCCTCGTCGGTGGCCTCGCGCAGCCGCTGCAGGATGACCTGCTTGGCGGTCATCGCGGCGATCCGGCCGAAGTCGTGCGGCGTGTCGTCCCACTCCCGGGCCACGGTGCCGTCGGGGTCGAGCTCCTGCGCGAACACCGAGGCCGTGCCGGTCTTGCGATCGATCTCCACCCGGGCGTGGCTCTCGGCACCCTCGGTGTGGCGGTACGCGGTCAGCAGTGCGGTCTCGATCGCCGCGAGGATCGTCTCGAACGGGATCTCCCGCTCGCGCTCCAGGGCGCGCAGCGCCGCGAGGTCGATGTTCACTTGTCCTCGCCCTCCCCATCCTCGTCGTCGTCATCTTCATCGTCGCCGGGGTCGTCCCCGTCCTCGTCCTCGTCCGGGAAGACCGCCTCGTCGAGCCGCTTGAACTCGATCTGCACCCGGCCCGGCCCGAGATCGGCATACCCGAACGCGGCGCCCTTGCCGTCGATGTCGAGCGTGACGCCGTCGTCGTCGGCGGCCGTGACGCGCCCGGTCACCGAACGACCCGCCGCGGTCACCGTGACGAGCCGGCTGACGTTGCGCCGCCAGTGCCGGGGCAGGGTGAGCGGCCGGTCCACGCCCGGCGAGCCGACCTCGAGCTGATACTCGCCCGCGAGCACCTCGCCGCCGGCCTCCTCGGCCGCGTCCAGCGCCGCGGAGATCTCGCGGGAGACCACGGCCACGTCGTCCAGGCTGATGCCGCCGTCGGCGTCGACCAGCACCCGGACCAGGTGGCGCCGGCCCGCGCGGGACAGGTTCACCTCTTCGAGGTCGAACCCGGCGGCGGCCACGACCGGCTCGATCACCGTGCGGACCCGGGCCCGGGCCGCCACGAGGTCGATCCGGGGTGCAGCGGGCGCGGGCGTCTCGGCGGAGGCGTCCCGGCCCCGGTTTCCGGGGCGGCGGTTCGCCGGCCGGGCACCGGTACGACCACGCTGCGTCATCGGGCCCAACCCTTCTGCTCGAGAACGGCGGATGCGGACCGCCGGCCGGCCTTCACCGGGAACACCGGCATGCCACCGGGGGCATTTCCCCGGCGGCTGACGCAGAGCGTAACGCGCCACGGCGACAGCCCGGCCGCCGCCGCACCGAATGGGCGCTATGCGCAGGTCAACGACGCCCGCACGGGGCCGATCCACCGGAAGGGCCGGCGGGTCCCATGGTGTTGACTGGCGAGTGTGAAACGACGTCAGCTCCTGGGGACGGCGGCCGGGGTCTCCGCGCTCGCCGGATGCGGGCTCTTCGACGACGATCCGGAGCCGCCCCCGGCTCCCGACGCCCTGCAACCCCTGCTGGACGAGGCGGTCGCGCTGGCCGCCGCGTACGACCGCGCCGCTGTCGCCGAGCCCCGGCTGGCGGCGCGGCTGACCCCTCTCGCGGACGACCACCGGGCCCACGCCGCCGAGTTGGCGAAGGTCATCGGCGCCGCTCTCCCGTCGACCGCCCCGAGCGCGCCGCCCGGTCCGGCGTACTCGCTGAAGTCGCTGCGCAAGGCGGAGCAGGTGGCGCAGAAGACGGCCGCGGCCGCCTGCCGCAAGGCCCCGGCGGCCCGCGCGGCGCTGACCGGCTCCATCGCCGCGGCACGGGCCGCGCACGCCGAGGTTCTGCGATGAACGCGCAGCTGGCCGCCGCCCTCGCGGCCGAGGAGGCGGCGATCTACGCGTACGGAATCCTCGGGGTGCGGCTGACCGCCCGCGGTGAGCGGACCGAGGCGCGGGCGGCGGAGGCGGCCCACCGGGCCCGCCGCGACGTGCTGGTCACGAAGCTGGCGGCGCTGCGGGCGAGCACGGCGCCCGCCCCGGCCGGTTACGCCCTGCCGTTCGAGGTCACCGACCGGGCGAGCGCCCTGAAGCTGGCGATCCGGGTGGAGGACGGCGTGGCGCAGGCCTGGCGGGCGGTGCTCCCGGTCACCGAGGGCGGCGACCGGTCGACCGCCCTGAGCGGCCTCACCGACGCCGCGGTCCGGGCCGCCCGCTGGCGGCGCCTCGGTGCGGTCACGCCGGCGACGCTCGCCTGGCCCGGGCGGCCCTGAGCGGGGCCTTTCCCCGGCGCGCCCGTACGGCGAGAATCAAGCGGTGTCGCAGGAGGAGTACGACCTGGCCAACCCGCGGTGGCACCTCGCCACCCGGTTGCGCGACGTCATCCTGCGGCGGTGGTCCGCCGAGGTGCAGGCGATCGGCGTGCACGGGTCGATGGCGCACGGCGACGACACCGACAGCAGCGACGTGAACCTGGTCGTCGTCACGTACCGTCCCGGGGCCGGACCCCGCCCGGCCCTGCGCCGGGTCGACGGCATCCTCGTGGACCTGGCGGTGACCACCGGAGACGAGGGCCTGCGCCGGAGCCGCGAACTGACGCCGCGGTGGCCGCTGGAGGCCGACCGGTACGTCACAGTGCGCGACCTGTTCGACCCTCGTGGATGGTTCGGTACGCAGCGCGACGGCCACCTGGCCAGGCTCGCCGAGACCCGGCCCGGCGAGTTCAGCGCGCTGGCCCGGCGCAACTGGTGCGTCGCGTCCGCCGCGCACGCCCGCGCGGTACGCCTGGCCGAGTGGTACGAGACCGACGCCGCCCTGGTGCTGATGGCCGAGGCCCGCCTGCACGCCGCGATGGTCGCCGGCCTGCTCAGCCGCACGTATTTCCGCAACCGCGCCGACGCCGTCCGCCGCACCGGCCTGGCCGGCGCCGACATGACCGAGCTCGGCGCGGTGCTGAAGGCCCAGGCCGGCGACCTGACCGCCCGCGGCCGCCCGGTCGACGGCACGCTCGCGGCCCTGTTCGAGGGCTAGGAGACGCCCACCCCGATCAGGGCGCCGATCAGGTACGTGGCGCCGGCGGCGGCCGCACCCAGCAGCAGTTGCCGCGTCCCGCTGCGCAGCCAGCCCTGGCCGGTGAAGCGGGCCACGAGCACCCCGGCGGCGAAGAGGCCCAGGCCGCCGACCCCCAGCGCCAGCGCCAGGCTGTCGAAGCCCAGGAGATACGTGAGCAGCGGCACCACCGCCCCGATCGAGAAGCACACGAACGAGGAGAACGCCGCCGTCCAGGGGCTGGGCAGCTCGTCCGGCACGACGCCGAGCTCCTCCTGCGCGTGCACCCGCAGCGCCTGCTCCGGGTTGCGCTTGAGCACGTCGGCGACCTCGCGGGCCAGTCCCTCGGGCAGGCCGCGCGCGGTCCACATCTCGACCAGCTCGGCGGCCTCGCCCTCCGGGTTGTCCCGCAGCTCGCGCAGCTCCTTGTCGAGCTCCGCCGCGACCTGGTCGTTCTGGGTGCGCACGCTGGTGTACTCGCCGAGGCCCATGGAGATCGCCCCGGCGACCAGGCCGGCCACCCCGGTGAGGACGAGGGTGTGCCGGGTGACCCCGCCGCCGCCCACCCCGGCGATGAGGGCGATGTTGGTCACCAGCCCGTCCATCGCGCCGAAGGTGGCCGCCCGCAGCCAGCCGCCGGAGACGTCGGCGTGGTGGTGCTCGACGGCCGTCACGGGAGCGTCAGGATCTCGTAGCCGTCCTCCGTCACCACCAGCGTGTGCTCGAACTGCGCCGTCCACTTCCGGTCCTTCGTGACGACGGTCCAGCCGTCGCTCCACATCTCGTACTCGTGGGTGCCGAGGGTGATCATCGGCTCGATGGTGAAGGTCATGCCGGGCTCCATCACGGTGTCGAGCCGCGGGTTGTCGTAGTGCGGCACGTAGAGCCCGCTGTGGAACGTCTCGCCGATGCCGTGGCCGGTGAAGTCGCGGACCACCCCGTAGCCGAAGCGGCGCGCGTACGCCTCGATCACCCGCCCGATAGCGTTGATCCGCCGCCCGGGAGCGACCGCGCGGATGCCCCGCATCATCGCCTCGTGGGTGCGCTCGACGAGCAGCCGCGCCTCCTCGCTCACCTCACCGACGCAGAAGGTCGCGTCCGTGTCGCCGTGCACGCCGCCGATGTACGCGGTGACGTCGACGTTGACGATGTCGCCGTCCTCGAGCACCGTGCTGTCCGGGATCCCGTGGCAGATGACCTCGTTGAGCGACGTGCAGCACGACTTGGGGAAACCCTTGTAACCCAGCGTCGACGGGTAGGCGCCGTTGTCGACCAGGAACTCGTGCACCACCCGGTCGATCTCGTCGGTGGTGACCCCGGGCTTGCAGTGCTCCCCGGCGAGCTGGGTGGCCTGCGCGGCGAGGCGCGAGGCGAGCCGCATCTTCTCGATCGTCTCCGGCGTCTGCACGTGCGAGCCACGCCACTCTTTCGGGCGCTTCTTGCCGACGTACTCGGGGCGGGCGATCTGCGGCGGCACCGCCCGCCATGGCGAGAGCTTTCCCGGGGTGAGCGGGGCACGAACGGTCATGCACCCAGCCTATCGCCGCCGATGTGACGGTTCCCCGGAGCGTGCACCGGTTGTTGCCGCACCTGGGCCCCTGTGTAATCGTGTCAGCGTGGATCAAGACGACCCCGAAAGCATCTTCTCGGCCACCACGTCGGTGGCCGGCGACCGGGTCACCGTGGTGGTGACCGGCGAGGTCGACATGTCGACCGCCGACGGGATGTTCCGGGCGGCGACCGACGAGCCGGCCGCCCGGGTCACCCTCGACCTGCGCGGCGTCACCTTCTTCGACTCGGCGGCCATCCACACCCTGATCCGGCTGGCCGAGCGCTACCCGGCGGCCCTGGCGGTCCTGCCGTCGCCGCAGGTGCTCCGGGTCCTGGACATCTCCGGGCTGAGCGGTCAGCCCTGGCTGGTCAAGACCGGCTGAGCGGGCGGCGCAGGGTCACCGACGTGCCGGTCTCGGACCGCACCACGGTCAGCTCCGACAGCGCACCGATCAGGGCGAGGCCCCGGCCGCGGAAGCCGGGCCCGGACGACGGACGCCAGCTCCCGGTGTCGCGCACCGTGGCGGTCACCGCGTCGTCGTCGAGCGACACCTCCACCGTGATCACCGGCTCCGCCGGGTCGATCGGGTGCTCGACCGCGTTCGCCGCCGCCTCCGACACCGCCACCATCAGGTCGAAGATGTCGTTCTCGGGCACGTCGTTCGCGGTGAGGAAGTCCTCCAGCCGGCGGCGCAGCACGCTGAGCCTGGTCGGGTCGGCGGGCAGCCGCAGCACGAATTCCCGCGGCTCGGTCGCCTGGAGGGCCAGCAGCGCGATGTCGTCCCGCCGGGGCTGCCGGGCGGCCTTGTCGAGCAGGTTGTCCAGCAGGTCCTCCACGTGGTCGGCCGGCTTGGCCAGGTCGGCGCGGACCTGGGCGAGGCCGATGTCGATGCCCTGACGGCGGTCCTCGACCAGCCCGTCGGTGTAGAGCAATAGGCGGTCGCCCGGCGCCATCTCCGCGCGCAGCGTCGGATAGTCGGAGTCGGGCAGCGCCCCGACCGGCGGGCCGAGCGCGGACGTGTAGAGGAACTCACCCTCCTTGCCCGGCGCGGCCAGGACCGGCGAGGGGTGGCCGGCCGCGGAATAGTGCAGCTCCCGCGTACGCGGATCGAACCGAACGCACACCACGGTCGCGAACTGGCGCCGGCCGAGGTTGTCGACCAGCCGGTTCAGCCGGGTCAGCGCCGCGCCACAATCGAAACCCTCGAGAATGTACGCCCGCAGCGCGTTCCGCAGCTGGCCCATCCCCGCGGCGGCCTGCACCCCCTTGCCCACCACGTCGCCGATCACCAGGACGAGCTGGTCGCCGGGCGCGACGATGACGTCGTACCAGTCGCCGCCGACCTCGGCCTCGGTGCTCCCGGGCAGGTAGCGGCTCGCCACGATGGCGCCCGGCACCCGCGGCAGCGACTGCGGCAGGAGGCTGTGCTGCAGGGTGCTGGCGATGCGGTGCTCGGCCTCGTAGAGGCGGGCGTTCTCCAGCCGCAGGCCGATGAGGCGGGCCAGCTGGGTGAGCAGCACCGGCTCGAGCGGGCCGTCCGGCCCCGGCCACACCTTGAGCTCGCCGAGGGTGGCCCCGGAGGTGTCCGGCAGCGCCAGCACCTCGTCCGGGTCGGCCGTCGCGGGGGCACCCCCGTCGACCTCGGCGCGGGAGCCGGGCGCGGTCACCACGACCCGGCCGGCCGAGGTCATCCCCCGGACGTGCCGCGCGGCCACGTCGAGCACCTCGGCGGTCGTGCGCACCGAGTTCACCGCGGCCGCCGCGTCGACCAGGCCGCGCAGCCGGCTGACGATCTGCCGGCGCAGCTGCCCGAGCTCCAGGTTGGCGCGGACCCGGGCGGTCAGGTCGCGCACCGAGAACGGCTTGACCAGGTAGTCGTCGGCGCCGGCGGCCAGACCCTCGACCGACGACTCCTCGCCGGCCCGGGCGGACAGCACCACGATCGGGACGTCCCGCGTACGCTCATCCGCCCGCAACGCCCTGATCAGCCCGAACCCGTCCAGCCGCGGCATCATCACGTCGGTGAGCACGAGGTCGAACGACTCGCGCCGGGCCCGCTCCAGGGCGTCCGCGCCGTCCACGGCCGTCGTGACGTCGTAGTACGGCCGCAGCAGCCGCGCCACGTGGTCCCGCAGGTCGGCGTTGTCGTCGGCGAGCAGCACCCGGCCGCGCCGCGCGTCCTCGACCTGCCCGGGCGCCGCCGCGGACTCCGGCTCCGACCCGGTGTCGCCGAGCCACCAGTGCGCCTCCTCGACGTACAGGCGGGCCTGGTCGTCGGGTTCGCTCACCGGCAGATCGAGGACCCGGTCGGCGGGCAGGTGGGCGGCGCCGAGCGGGACGGTGACCGTGAACGTGCTGCCGGCGCCGGGCTCGCTGCGCGCGGTGGCCGTGCCGCCGTGCAGCTCGGCCAGCTCGCGGACCAGGGCGAGGCCGATGCCCGTACCCTCGTGGCTGCGTGACCAGGCACCGGTGACCCGGTGGAACCGGTCGAAGAGCAGCCGCTGGTCGTCGGGGCCGATGCCGACGCCGGTGTCCTCGACCTCCAGCACCGCGGAGCCGTCGCGTTCGGCCAGGCGCACCGTGATGCCGCCGGACGGGGTGAACTTCACCGCGTTGGAGAGCAGGTTGAAGACGATCTTCTCCCACATCTCGCGGTCGACGTGGACGGGCGTGCTGAGCGGCGGGCAGTCCACCTCGAGCCGCAGCCCGGCCCGCTCGGCCGCGGACCGGAAGGCGCTCGCCAGCCGGGCGGTGTAGTCGGCCAGGTCGGTCGGCCGGTACGCGGCCCGCAGCCGCCCCGACTCCAGCCGCGAGAAGTCCAGCACGGTGTTGACGAGCTTCAGCAGCCGCAGCCCGTTGCGCCGCATCGGCTCGAGGCGTTCCCGCTGCTCGGAGCTGAGGCCCTGGACCTCCAGCAGCTCCTCCAGGGGGCCCAGGATCAGGGTCAGCGGGGTCCGGAACTCGTGGCTGACGTTCGAGAAGAAGTTCGTCTTCGCCGCGTCCAGCGCGGCCAGCTCGGCGGCCCTCCGGCGTTCCTGCTCGTACGTCCGCAGGTTCGTCACCGCCCGCGAGACCTGCGCCGTGGCCAGATCCAGGAAGTCCCGGTAGCCGCTGTCCATGGCGAGGTTGCGGCTGACCCCGACGACCAGCGCCCCGGCCCCGCTGCTGCCCGCACGCACCGGCAGCACCAGCGCCTCGTCGGCCGCGGACGCGGGCGGCGCGGGCACGACCGCTACGAGCGGCACGGCGCCCGGCCGGTCCGTACGCATGACCTCCTCGACGACCCGCAGCGCCGCACCGGACAGCGGCGGGCACTCCCCCTCGGCCGCGCCGGAGACGCCGGCCAGGGTGAGGCCCTCGACGCCGGCCGGGTCGTCGAGATACAGCGCGGCGAACGGCACGTCGGCGGCGTTCTCGCCGAGCACCCGCGCCGCCTGGGCGCCGAGCGCGGACTGGTCCGGCGAGTCGGCGAGGCGCGGCCCGAGCTGGCTGAGCGTACGGACCCGGCGGTCGCCGAGGACCCGGCGCGTGGTGTCGCTGACGATGCAGAACACCCCGCCGACCGAGCCGTCCGCGACCCGGATGGGGTCGTACGAGATGTCGAAGTACGTCTCCTCGAGGAAGCCGTACCGTTCCAGCATGAAGGGGTGATCGGCGGCCCAGTACGACTCGTCGGCGGCGGCCACGCCGTCGAACAGCTCCTGGAGCAGCGACCAGGTCTCCGCCCACATCTCCCGGCCGGGGCGCCCGAGGTGGCCGGGATGCTTGCTGCCCATCGTGGCGATGTAGGCGTCGTTGTAGAGCGCGCAGAACTCGGGCCCCCAGAACAGGACGATCTGCGCCTTGGAAGCGAGCATGGTGGTGACCGCGCCGACCAGCTCGGCCGGCCACTGCGCGGGTACGCCGAGCGGGGTGGACGCCCAATCCAGGGCGAGCATCCGCCCGCCCATCTCGCCACCGCGCTCGCACGCCGTCCGGAGCCGTTCCGGCAGGGCGCCGCCCATGCCACCTCCGCAATCCGTCTGAATGAGACCCGCACCGTAACCGTAGCTAGCCTTGCCCGCGTGACAACTCGGGGCCTCGACCGTGCACTGACCGAGTCCGCGCTGCTCCCGCTGCCGGCGGCGGCCGCGGAGCTCCTCGTCGCGCTGGGCGCGCCGCCCCGGCTCGGCGCCCATCTGCGGGCGGTCCACGACGTGGCCTGGTCGCTCACCGACCGCCTCGGACGCCTCCGGCCCGAGCTGCGGTTCGACACCACGGCGGTGCTCTTCGGCGCCGCGACCCACGACATCGGCAAGATCGAGCACGCCGAGGAGCTCTCCGGGCCCGGTCACCGGCACGAGGCCGCGGGACGCGACCTGCTCCTCCGGTACGGCGTACCGATCGACCTGGCCCGTTTCGCGGGCACCCACGGCTCCTGGACCGCGCCGGAGGCCGGCCTGGACGACCTGCTGGTCAGCCTGGCTGACAAGATCTGGAAGGGCGCCCGGGTGGTCCCGCTCGAGGAGCGGGTCGCGGAGCACCTCGGCGGCGCGCCGTGGGAGGCGTTCCTGGTGCTCGACGACGTGCTCCAGGAGCTGGCGGGCGGGGCGGACGAGCGGCTGGCCTTCCAGGCCTCCTTCCCCCTCTGACAGCCCCGGTCAGGCCGCCAGGCCGGTGCGGGAAAGGCCGGAGCGGTGGGCCGCCGCCTCCGCCAGGGCCGCGAAGACCCGCAGGTCGCTCGTGCGTTCCGGATGCCACTGGACGCCCAGCGCGAACGTCCGGTCCCGCCCCTCGATGATCTCCACGATCCGGTCGTCGGGGCACCACCCGCTGACCGTGAACCGGCCCGGGTCGTCGACCGCCTGGTGGTGGAACGAGTTCACCGTGACCCGCCCGCCCAGCATCCCCATCGCCCGCGAACCCCGCTGCAGGACGACGTCGTGCCGCCCGAACGAGGACGAGTCCGCGGCGAGCGGGTCGGTGCCGGCCGCCGCCCGGTGCCGGTCGTGGCCGACGATGTCCGGCAGGTGCTGGTGCAGCGATCCCCCGGTCGCCACTGCCATGAGCTGCATGCCCCGGCACACCCCGAGCACCGGCAGGCCGGCGTCGAGCGCGGCCCGCATCAGCATGAGCTCGGACAGATCGCGTACGGGATCCGCATCGGTCTCCGGATGCGGCTCGGCGCCCCAGTGCGCCGGATCGATGTCCCCGCCGCCGGCGAAGACGATCCCGTCGAGCGACTCGAGCACGTCGGTGCCGGGGTCGTCGGGAGTGATCAGAACCGCGCGCCCACCCGTGGCGTGCACCGCCTTGACGTAGGACATCGGCAGCATTCCGGCCATGACGTCGTTGCCGTTGTACTTCACCTGCTCGGCGTACGAGGTCAATCCGATCAAGGGCCTGCGCATTGGTGCGATCCTCTCGGTCTCCAGATCTTGGCAATCGGCCGGCGAATGGGCAGCCTTAGCCGGATTCCCGGCGGGTGGGAAAGGGAAGCCCGGCATCTTCGGCGTCACCGCCCTCTGCCAGGCGGTTCGCTTCGTCGCTACGGTCGACGTCAGCGTCGGCGTCGCGGCGCTCGCTCCATTCCCACACTATCGCCGACTTTCTATTCCGGCATTCCGGCGTTCACCCCATCGGGTCACCCGCCGCCTCACTCTTCGCCTTGTGTGCCGTCTTGTCCGTCGCTTTGCGAGCCGAGGCCGCGGCGGTCAGGGCACCGAACAAACGCTTGTCCCGTACGACTTCCGGATGCCATTGCACGCCGAGCACGAAGGAGCGCGCCGGATCCTCGACCGCCTCGACCGCCCCGTCTTCGGCCAGCCCGGTCACCCTCAGCGAACCGGCGTCGGCCACCCCCTGATGGTGATAGCACTGCACGACCCGGTCGTCGCCCATGAGCGCGGCCACCCGGCTTCCCGGGGCGAAGATCGCCTCCTGCCGGCCGTACACGGCGGGCGCGGGCCGGTGCCCCTCATGCCCGAGCACATCGGGCAGATGCTGGTGCAGCGACCCACCGGCGGCGACCGCGAGCAACTGCATCCCCCGGCACACCCCGAGCACGGGAAGATCGGCCTCGAGGGCGGCCCGCGCGAGCAGCACCTCGGCGGAATCCCGCTCCGGACGGGTGACGGTCAGCGGCCCGGGCTCGGCACCGTACAACTCGGGATCGAGGTCCGCGCCGCCGCTGAGCACCAGCCCGTCGAGCACCCCGATCACGTCGGCATCGAGATCGTCGGGCGGGAGCAGCACGGCCCGCCCCCCGGCGCCGGTCACGGCGGCCACGTAGTCGTGCGGCACCAGCGCGGTGGCCAGATCGTGCCAGACTCCCCAGGTGGCGGGCTCCACATAGGTGGTGATACCGATGACGGGACGCATCACCCCAACCTAACCAGCCCATGTTTCGGATCAAGTCGGCCGACCGGCCCATCCCCCGTCCCCGCAGCGTCCAGCCCACCGCCCGACGCCCGGCCCGCGGACCCGCCGCCCGGCGCACCGGCGCGCGGCCTGCCGCCCGACACACCCGCCCGCGGCCCGCCGCCCGACACACCCGCCCGCGGCCCGCCGCCCAACACACCCGCCCGCCGCCCAGCACACCGGCTCGCGGCCCGCCGCCCAGCACACCGGCTCGTGGCCCGCCGCCCGACACACCGCCCGCGGTCCGCCCCGGATCTCCCAGCGCTGCATCCGCCCGCGGCGACGGCACGGCCGGCTCTCCGTACCGAAAGCGACGCCGGGCGGCCCCGCCCGCCCGCCGGCCGGAACGGGCCGGCCCGGACGGAGGAGTGCCGGACGAGCGCGCGGCGCCTGCCTCGAAAGGCCGGCGCCGCGCTCGGGCCCGTGCGACCCACCGGCGCAGCGATCGAAGCGTGCACCGGCGGGGTTTCGACCCCTGCGACCCGCGTGAGCTGGTCGTGAACGCTCGGTGCCCGCCGGTTCGTGTCGCTAAACAATCTGTTGCGGATCCGGCGTGCCAGGTTCACCCCGCTCGGGCTCTGACTCCTCGATATGCCGATCAAGGCGCCTGATGCGTCGACCGAGAGTCACAAAGGCGTCACATAGGCGCCGGTGATCCCTCCGTCCACGACGAACTGTGCGGCCGTCATGAACGACGCGTCGTCGCTGGCGAGGAACGCGACCGCCGCCGCGATCTCCTCCGGCTCCGCGAACCGTCCCATCGGTACGTGCACCAGCCGCCGGGCCGCCCGCTCGGGGTCCTTGGCGAACAGGTCCATGAGCAGCGGCGTCGCCACCGGCCCGGGGCAGAGCGCGTTGATGCGGATGCCCTCCCGGGCGAACTGCACGCCCAGCTCGCGCGTCATCGCCAGCACACCGCCCTTGCTGGCCGTGTACGCGATCTGCGAAGTGGCCGCCCCGAGCAGCGCCACGAACGACGCGGTGTTGATGATCGAGCCCTTGCCCTGCCGCTGCATGTGCGGGATGGCGTACTTGCAGCAGAAGAAGACGCTCGTGGTGTTGACCTTGAGCACCCGCTCCCACGCGTCCAGGCCGGTCACCAGGATGGAGTCGTCGTCCGGCGGCGAGATGCCCGCGTTGTTGAAGGCGATGTCGACCCGGCCGTGCCGTTTCACCACCCCGTCGAAGAGCTCGCGCACCGAAGCCTCGTCGCTGACGTCGCACGCGACGAACTCGCCGCCCACCTCGTCGGCGACGGCCTTGCCCGCATCCGCGGAGATGTCGACGCAGACCACCTTGGCGCCCTCGGCGGCGAACCGCCGGGCGGTGGCCAGCCCGATGCCGCTGCCGGCCCCGGTGATGACCGCTACCCGATCCTGCAAACGTTCCACTGCCGACCTCTCAGCTGTCCGTAGCGATGAAGACGTTCTTGACGTCGGTGAAGCTGAGCAGCGCGTCGGGCCCCAGCTCGCGGCCCAGCCCGGACTGCTTCATCCCCCCGAACGGCGTCCAGTAGCGCACCGAGGAGTGCGAGTTGACGCTGAGGTTGCCGGTCTCCACGGCCCGCGCCATCCGCAGCGCCCGGCCGAGGTCACGGGTCCAGATCGAGCCGGAGAGGCCGTACTCGGTGTCGTTGGCCAGGGCGATCGCCTCGGCCTCGTCACGGAACGGCAACACCGACACCACCGGCCCGAAGACCTCCTCGCGCCAGTGCCGGTCGCCGGGCGAACCGGCCAGCAGCACCGTAGGCGGGAACCACCAGCCGTCGCCCTCCGGCGCCACACCGGCGAACGCGACCTGCGCGTCCGAGGTGTAGGACGCCACCTTCTCCCGGTGCGAAGCCGAGATCAGCGGTCCCATCTCGGCGGTGTCGAGGCCGGGGTCCTGCACCCGGAACGCCTTGACGGCGGGTTCCAGCAGCGCGAGGAACCGCTCGTACACGGAATCCTGGACGAGCAACCGGGACCGCGCGCAGCAGTCCTGGCCCGCGTTGTCGAAGACGCCGCCCGGCGCGGCCGCGGCGGCCTGTTCCAGGTCGGCGTCGGCGAAGACGATGTTGGCGCTCTTGCCGCCCAGCTCGAGCGTCACCCGCTTCACCTGGTCGGCGCAGCCCGCCATGATCGACTTCCCCACCGGCGTCGAGCCGGTGAAGCACACCTTGCGTACGGCCGGATGCGTGACGAACCGCTGCCCGATGACGCTGCCCTTGCCCGGCAGCACCGTGAACACGTGCTCCGGCAGCCCCGCCTCCAGCGCCAGCTCCCCCAGCCGGATCGCGGTGAGCGGGGTCAGCTCGGCCGGCTTGAGCACCACGGTGTTGCCCGCGGCCAGCGCGGGAGCGAACCCCCAGCCGGCGATCGGCATCGGGAAATTCCAGGGCACGATGATCCCGACGACCCCGAGCGGCTCGTGGAACGTCACGTCCAGCCCGCCCGGCACCGGTATCTGCCGCCCGGCCAGCCGCTCCGGCGCCCCCGCGTAGTAGTCGAGCACGTCCCGGACGTTGCCCGCCTCCCAGCGCGCATTCCCGATCGTGTGCCCGGCATTGCTCACCTCGAGCCGGGCCAGCTCCTCCCGATGCTCATCCACAACGGCCGCGAACCGCCGCAACAACCGCGCCCGATCCCCCGGCCCCACCCCCCGCCACGACTCGAACGCCCGCTGCGCCCCCTCGATAGCCGCATCCGTCTCCGCCACCCCATACGCAGGCACGGCCCCCACCACACCCCCCGTAGCAGGGTTGACCACCTCAGTCCTGTCCACACCCACCTCCCCGCCGATGATCACACGCCCCCACCGAATCCCCACCCCGCCGAACCAAAACCCCACCCATCTCCCCGCCCCACCACAACCCCAGCCATCCCCCCACCACAACCCCAGCCATCTCCCCGCCCCACCCACTCACCCTTCTTCCCACCCCACCCACTCACCCGTCTCCCCACCCAGCCGCCACCGCGCCCACACGCCCAGCCACCACCGCCCTAACCGCAACCAAAGTCGCACTGCGCCCGCCGATGACGAGGCCGCCAAAACAGACAAGGCGCCCTCTGCCGTGGTCTGTTTTGGCGGCCTCGTCATCGGCTCCCAGGGGCGCAGTGCCCGCCGAGCAAAGCGAGGCCATATTCACAGCCGCTCGAAGCCCCGACGCAGCTCCCAGTCCGTCACGGCCGCGTCGAAGGCGGTCAGCTCCACCCGCGCCATGTTCGCGTAGTGGGCCACCACGTCCTCCCCGAACGCCGCCGCCGCGACCGGCCCCCGCTCCCACAACCCGAGCGCGCCCCGCAGCGTCGTCGGCACCCGCGCCGCCTCGGCGTCCCCGTACGCGTTGCCGCGGAACTCGTCCTCCAGCGGCAACTCGTTCTCGATCCCGTGCAGCGCCCCGGCGACCAGCGCGGCGATGGCCAGGTACGGGTTCACGTCCCCGCCCGGCACCCGGTTCTCCACCCGCATGCCCTGCCCGTGCCCGGCGATGCGCAGCGCGCAGGTGCGGTTGTCGACGCCCCAGCGCAGCGCCGTCGGCGCGAAGGACCCGTGCTGATAGCGCTTGTACGAGTTGATGTTGGGCGCGAACAGCAGGCTGAACTCGCGCATGGTGGCGAGCAGGCCGGCGAGCACCCGCCGGCCGATCTCCGACAGGTGTGCGGGCCCGTCGCCGAGCATCGCCGAGCGCCCGTCCTCGCCGCGCAGCGAGAAGTGGATGTGGCAGGAGTTGCCCTCGCGCTCGTTCGGCTTGGCCATGAACGTCAGCGCCATGCCCTCCAGCGCGGCGATCTCCTTGGCGCCGTTCTTGTAGATCACGTGGTTGTCGGCGCACGCGAGCGCTTCGGCGTACCGGAAAGCGATCTCGTGTTGTCCGAAGTTGCACTCGCCCTTGGCACTCTCGGGGACCAGGCCCGCGCCGGCCATGTCGTTGCGGATGCGCCGCAGCAGCGGCTCGACCCGCGCGGTGCCGAGCAGCGAATAGTCCACATTGTACTGGTTCGCGGGGATCAGGTCGCGGTAGTTCTTGCTGAAGGCCTGCTCATAGGTGTCGCGATAAAGGACAAATTCCAATTCCGTCCCCGCGTACGCCGTGAGCCCGTGCGCCGCCAGCCGGTCGAGCTGGCGCCGGAGGATCTGCCGGGGTGACGCGTACACGGGCTCCCCGCCGGTGGTCTCGAGATCGGCGAGGACCATCGCGGTGCCGGGCTGCCACGGCACCGGCCGCAACGTACTGAAGTCGGGTTTCATGACGAAGTCGCCGTAGCCGCTGTCCCATGACGACATCGCGTACCCGTCGACGGTGTTCATGTCGACGTCGACCGCGAGCAGGTAGTTGCAGCCCTCGCTGCCGCCGCCGACCACCTCCTCCATGAAGTAGCGGCCGTGCAGCCGTTTGCCCTGCAGCCGACCCTGCATGTCGGTCAGGGCCAGTAGCACGGTGTCGATGCTGCCGTTGTCGACGGCGACGTCGAGCTCCTCGAGATCCATGAGTGCAGTCCTATCGCATGGGGCCGACAAAAACGCGGGGGCCGGGCGAAATGCCCGGCCCCCGCGGGGCGATCACCGAACTTCGTCCACCTGACCTCGGGCCCGGCGGCGGGCACCGCCGGTCCCGTCACGTCCCGAAACGATCACTCCGGCGGGGTGGGCATGGTCTGCTCGCCGTGGGCGGCCTTCTCGATGAGGTTCTGCTTCGGCCCGGTGAACCACTTCCGCGCGCCGGCGAACCACCAGACGGTGGCCGCGCCGACCACGACGAGCACCGCGAAGATCGTGTAGTTGAAGTTCTTCGCCGTGATCGGACTGGCCGTGGGCAGCACGAACAGCACGCAGATGACCACGACCCAGACGATCGCGATCCAGCCGACCGGGGCGCTCCACCGGCCCAGGTTCCACGGCCCCGGCTGGAAGTCGGGGCTCAGCCGGCGCAGGAGCACCGGTCCGACGTACGCGATGTAGAGGCCGATGACCGCGATCGACGTCGCCGCGAGGTAGGCGGTGGTGTTCCACAGCGACGGCAGCACCAGCAGCGTGCTGATGGTCACACACAGCCAGATCGAGTTCGTCGGCGTACCCGTGCGAGGGTTGACCTGTTTCCACAGCCGCGACCCCGGCAGCGCGCCGTCGCGGGCGAAGGCGTAGGCCATCCGGGAGTTGGCGGTGACCGAGGCCATGCCGCAGAACCACTGCGCGACCATGCAGATGAACAGCAGGAACGTGCCCGTGTCGTGGCCGACGGCGTCGATGAAGATCTGCGCCGGCGGCAACCCCAGCTCGGTGCCCAGCTGCGCGTCGTAGTCCTGGATCGCCCAGGTTATCGCGAACAGCAGGATGAAACCGGCGATCACGGAGACCACCACGGACATCACGATGCCGCGCGGCGCCGCCCGCGCCGCGTCGTGGGTCTCCTCCGCGACGTGGGCCGAGGCGTCATATCCCGTGTACGTGTACTGCGCCATCAACAGGCCGACGAGGACCGCGTAGGCACCCGCACCGGTGAAGGTGAAGCCCGTCTCGTTGCGGACCTCGAAGAACACCTCCGAGATCGGCTTGTGGCTGTCGGGGATGACGGCGAGCAGGGTCACGATGACCGCGACGCCGACCAGGTGCCACCACGCGCTGACGTCGGAGAGCAGCCGCACGAGGCTCACGCCGAACGTGTTCAGCAGGCCGTGCACGACGATGATGACCAGGAAGATGAGGAACGTCCGCGTCGCCGTGACCTTCATGTCGAAGGTCAGGCTGAGGAACGCGGAGGTCGTGATCGCGGCGCCGAAGTCGATGGCGGCGGTGACCGCCACCTCGCCGAGGAAGTTGAACCACCCCACGAACCACGCCCACGCCGCCTTGTTGCGTTTGGCGAGCGCGGCGGCCCACCAGTAGAGGGCGCCGGCGGTCGGATAGGCGGAACACACCTCCGCCATCGCCAGCGCCACGAAGGTCACCATGATGCCGACGAAGAGCCACCCGAGGGTGATGGCGATCGGCCCGCCGGCGGTCATGGCGATTCCGTACGAGGTGATCGCGCCGGCCAGAATCGAAATGATCGAGAAGGAGACCGCGAAGTTGGAGAAGCCGGACAGTCGGCGGTGCAATTCCTGCTGGTAGCCGAGCTGGGCAAGCCGTTCTTCGTCGGTGCTGGGGACAGGGTCTGCGCTCATGCATGCTCCCTGGTGCCGGGTGGCGACTGTGACCTGGGCCACCGTCGTTCCGTGATGATCTCCCCACGGTGTTACAGCCGTCAATGAGGCGCGTTAATTGCGTTGCCCGGCCCCGATCCGAGCCCGCACACTCGTACGCATGTCAGGGCAAACATCAGCGTGGTCCCCACGCACAGCCCTGCCGGTGTTCTGACGCCGCATCCGGCGCGCGAGCCCTCGGCAGGCATCGCGAACACCCGGGAGCATTCCGCAGAAGGCTCCCACCCCGCGGCGGCGCGGGGCGCGGTCACCTCTCTCTCGACACAGCTCCAAGCTGTGCCACGCGCCCGCCCCGCGCCGCCGCCCTTCTACCCCCACACCCTCCCGGTCCCGCAGACCCTCCCCGTCCCGCAGGCCCTCCCCGTCCCGCATGCCGCACCGGCCGCCCGCACCGTTCCCGCCACGCCCCGGCCCCGGTCCCGGACGCCCCGCCGACTACCCCGCCACGCCCCGGCCCCGGTCCCGGACGCCCCGCCGACTACCCCGCCACACCCCCAGCCTTCCGCGCCGCGCCCCCTCCCCGCCGTGCCGCTCTCCGCGCCGTGCCGCTCTCCCCGCCGTGCCGCCCTCCCGTGCGCCTCACCGACCCGGACCTTGCCGTACCGAGTCCACCCGTCCGGGTGACGCCGAGAAAATCTACAGCGGCGAGTCTAGAAATTGCGGCTTGATCGGCCTAATATCGGGGAGGTCGGTGACGCACAACCGACACGCAACTGGCACAGACGCTGAGTTGGTTAAGGAGGACGAGATACCGCAGCAACGCGTAATCACCACGTCCCCGAATCGACAAGAGGTGATCGCCACCGATGCCCATCACTCAGGCGACCCGCTAGCGGCACGCAGGCGGATCGGCCTAGCCGACGACGGTCGGCAGCAGAACTGAAAAGCCAGGGCCCCGGTAACCCGCCGGGGCCCTGGACTGCGTGCAGCCCCTCCCGGAAGGCACGATGAACAGCGCATTCGACGACGCCGACTTCCCGGCGTACACCATGGGCCGCGCAGCCGAGATGATCGGCGTGACCCCCGCGTTCCTCCGCAGCCTCGGCACGGCCGGCCTGATCGAACCGGAACGCAGCCACGGCGGCCACCGCCGCTACTCCCGCCACCAGCTCCAACTCGCCGTCCGCGTCCGTCAACTCCTCGACGAGGGCATCCTCCTGACGGCCGCCTGCCGCATCGTCAGCCTCGAGGACCGCCTGGCCGCCGCCCACCGCCGCATCCTCGAACTCGGCGGCACCCTCACCCCCGACGAGGACGCCGACGTACCGACGGGAACCCACCCGGACATCGCCACCACCAAGTACTACCCGGCCCCCCGCCCGGACCACTCCGCCTCAGCCCCGTAACAAACCCCGCCACCTCAGCCCGCAGGCCACCCCACCCCGCCACGCCGACGTCACTCGGCCTCCACCCCGCCGTCACCACCATCGCCGCGCCCGCCCTCAACCCCCGCGAGCCTCAGCACCGCCAGCCTCAGCACCGCCGGCCCCCGCACCGCCGGCCCCCGCAGCTCCGGCGCCCGCACCGCCGGCTCTCACTCGCTCAGCCCGCGCTCCGTCCACCACCGAGCTCGGCGCTTCCGCGTACCGATGACGTGATCGCGTTTCCCCCGCCTCGACCGACCCGGTCAGCGGCCCGGCGTCTCGCACCCTGATGAAATAGATCGCCGCGACCAGGAACCCCAGCACGGACGTGAACACGTTGAGCCGGATTCCCAGCACGGTGTTCGCCTCGTCGATGCGCAGCAGCTCGATCCAGAATCGGCCGGCGGTGTAACCCATCACGTACAGGGCGAAGGCCCGGCCGCGCCCGAACCCCAGACGACGGTCGAGCCGCCAGACCAGCAGGGCGACCCCGAGGTTCCACAGCGCCTCGTACGCGAAGGCCGGGTGGTACAAACCCGGCAGCAACCGTCCGGTGCGGAGGTCATGGATCTCGAGCCCCCAGGGCAGCGTCGTCAGCTTGCCGTAGACCTCGTTGTTGAACCAGTTGCCGAGCCGCCCGATCGCCTGCGCGACCGGCAGCCCCGGCGCGAGGGCGTCCGCGATGACGCCCAACGGGATTCCGCTGCGCCGGGCCGCGATCCAGGCACCGAAGGCCCCGCCGGCCACGGCACCCCAGACGCTCAGGCCGCCCTCCCAGATGGCGAAGGCCCGCAGCGGATCGCCGCCCTCCCCGAAGTACCCCTGCGGCGAGGTGACCAGGTGGTAGAGCCGCGCGCCGACGATCCCGGACGGCACCGCCCACGCCGCGATGTCCACCGACGAGCCGGCGGCAACGCCCCGCGCCCGCAGTCGCCTCTCCATGATGAGGGCGGCCACGACGATGCCCGCGAGAATGCACAGCGCATAGGCCCTGATGGGCACCGGCCCGAGGTGCCACACGGAGCTGGTGGGGCTCGGAATCGCCGCCAGCACCAGCCCGGCCGGGTCGTCGTCCACGCTCACAGGCAGGACCCCGGATCCTCGCTGTCCCCGATGATCGAGAACAACATGCGCCGAAGCGACAGGACCTGGTCCGCGCCGAATCCACCCAGCACTGAAGCTTCCACGGCCGCACAGTCGTCGGACACCTTTTCGCGTACGGCCGAACCCGCGTCGGTGATCACCGGAATGCGCACCCGGCGGTCGTTCGGGGCGTGGTGCCGCTCGATGAGCCCCCGCCGTTCGAGCCGGTCGAGCTGGCTCATGAGGGTGGTCTTGTCGAGGCCCAGGCTCCTGCCGAGCTCGTTCTGGGTGAGTCCGGGCATCTTGTCGAGCGAACTGAGCACGATGTAGTCCCGCATCGTCAGCCCATGCTTCTCGGCCTGAGCCCCGGTAACGGCCCGCATATGCTGCGCCGCCCGGTGCAGCAACCACGTGATCTCGGAGTCGACCGACGGCCGGGGCCCGAGCTCATCATCCCGCTCCGGCCCCGTCATCGCCGACCCCCGACGACCACGCCCGTCGCCCCGCGAACCCGGCCCCGACTGCAGCGAAAGAAAAGTAGCAACACGTCGAAACCCTACAATCAATGTCCGACCCAAGACCTTCTCATCCCGTACGGACCCCAAGCGCGTCCCGATGTCAACGGGCGGCCCGGGGCGACACCCCGCCACAGCGTCGACCAGCGCCCGGAAGTAGCCGCATCACGCGCCCCACCGGGCCCCGCCCTGTGCACCACCTCGGCCACGCCTGCCACCCACCCAACGCCGGGCCCGTCCCTCTCCACCCTCGGCCACGCCTGCCACACACCCAACGCCGTCCCGCCCTCTCCACAACCTCGGCCAGGCGAGCCCGCTCCGTCACATCGGACGGGCCGGTCGACGCTTAATTCGCCGCCGAGCCGGTGGAACTCCCCACGTCCAGACCCGCCGTGCGCCGAACCGCCTCCATCGCCAGCGACGTGTACGGCTGCCCGAGGTAGGCGCTGAGCAGAATCATCAGAGCGGTCAGCCCTTCCTCATCGATCCCGGTGCGCCGCGCGAGGGCGAGATAGGTGGACAGCCGCCCGTCGGTAACGTTCAGCGCGACAAGGGCGCTGATGACGGCGATGCTCCGCTCCCGATCGGTCAGGGCGGGGCTCTGCCACCCCGGCCCGCCCGCCGCCTCATAGGCCTCCCGAGTGAACGCGGCGCCGGCGTGCTCAGTCATGATCCGCTCCACCTCGGCCGCGTCCACCCCGAAATTGCGGGCGTATACCTCACGTCCAGCCGCAGCGCGGGTGCTCATCTCGTACCCGGAAAAGGTCTTCATGGTTCTCCTCATCGATCGGTGTAGCGGCACCACCGCATAGGGCCACCATCAACCGCGCACCCCGCCCCGGCCCGCCGCCCTCCCCGCCCCGGCCCGCCGCCCGCCGCCCTCCGCGTGCCGCGCGCCCCGCCCCTCCGCGTGCTGCCGGCCCGCGGCCCGCGCTGCGCCATGGTCGGGTTCACTGGCGTCGGCACGTGCGGATCGAGGCCGGCGTCACCGTCGGTCCCGGCGGCGGTTGTCAGCGAAGGCGGCCGGCGGCATGGGACGACAGCAGCGGGATGCCCTCGTAGGAGCCGAGGTCGTGGGCGGGGACGATCTGCATCAGCCCGTCGAGCGCGATCATCCGCAGCAGACTCTGCCGCAGTTGCCCGCGATCGCTGTCGGCCAGCTTGCTCAGCATCCACGGCCGCTCGACCCGGTCCCGGATGCCGTCGATCTGCCAGGTCAGGTCCCCGATGAAGGCGTAGCGCAGCCCGCTGGGCAGCACGACGAACACGATCACCGAACCCGTCGTGTGGCCACCGGCGAGAGCAATGACCACAGAACCGTCCCCGTGTACGTCGTAGCTCCGCGCGAAGTCGAGGTAGGGCCGGTCGGCGAACCCGTACTCGTGGATCGCGTGCCCCTGCGACACGTGGCGATAGACCTTGCCGTCGGGATCGGTGGCCGCGTAGGCCCGCTCCCCGGCGTTCATCCACACCGGCGTCCCGTGCAGGCCGTCGAGCCCACTGGCGTGGTCCCAATGAGAGTGGGTCAGGACCACGCCGAGCAGCTTGTTCCGGTCGTACCCCGCAACGTCGAGTTGCTGGCTGACCGTCGGCCGCACCCGGTACGGAGCGCGCACGAACCGGGGCAGCATCGCAATGTGCTCGGCGACCCCGGCACCGAAACCCGCGTCGATGAGCAGGTCCCCCGCCGGGTGGCTGATCAGCACAGCCGAGGCGGCGAACTGGCGCTTGTCCCGCCAGGCCCCACCTTTGACGGCGAACGCAGCCCGCGTCTCGTAGGTGCCGGTAGGCAGGTGATACATGGCCATCTCCGCAGGAGGACGGGCATCCGGCAGTGCCCGGGACCAGGACGGCGGCTTGATCAGCGGTGACATGACCAAATGCTATGAGCCGAGATTGTCTGAGTCAAGACGTTCTCCCTTCAGAAGAGTTTTCCCAGAGTCGAACCGACAGCAGAAGACGTGAACGGCCCCACCAAATCGGCGCAGGACTCCCGGCCGCCGGGGTGCTCATACAGCGACCCCAGTCCGCGGATGCAGCGCGCGCCCTCAGCGCCGCAGACCCGGCCGCACGACAGGCTCAAGACCGGCCGCGCCCCCGACCCGGCCGCCCCACAGACCCGGCTGCCCCGCAAACCCAGCCACGCCCGCAGACCCAGCCACGCCCGCAGACCCAGCCACGCCCGCAGACCCAGCCACGCCCGCAGACCCAGCCACGCCCGCAGACCCA
>NZ_PVZG01000033.1 GCF_003002065.1 Pseudosporangium ferrugineum | reverse complement strand
CGTCCGATCTAGACACTCAGATGATCACTGATGAGCTGCGAGCCCTCACACACGGGTCGGCTTCAGTCACGAACCCCGCTCAACTTCGAAGAGCCCCGATCGTGCACCCCCGGAAAGGGGTGGAATAGGGATGCGCCGGCCGAAGAAGGCGGGTTGGAGGACGCGGCGCCGCGGAGGGCCGGCGCGCTGCGGACAAGAGCGTGGCGGGCGGCGGCAAGGGGAAGGACGCCGGGTGCCGGGCACCAAGAGACGGCGGGGCCGGCACGGAGATGCGGGGCCGGAGGCGAGAGCGACCCCGGAAATAGGAGCGCCGCTGCGAATTCCACGGGGGAAGAACTCGCAACGGCGTCGTGGGAAAGAGTATCGACCGTGGCGGTGGTTGTCCATCCGTACCGGCGATCATCGGTGACCGGCCGAAACGGCATACTCACCCGCCGGTCAGCAGGGTGGGTCGGCGGGTCGGCCGGCGAAGCCGCCGCCACGATGCCTGGCAGGGACCGGACGGCCGAGGCGGGCAGGGCGGGGCACCGGTCGCGGTCCGCGGACAGGGCTCGGCGAAGGAGGGGTGAACGGGTAAAGGGTCGCGCGCGGAAGGGCAACCGCCGTGGCGGAGAAGCGCCTACTCCGTGACGCCGACCGGGGGTGCCTCGGCGCTTTCTTTCAGCAACTTCTTGCGTTGCTTGGCCGGCAGCCGGTCGACGTACAGCATCCCGTCGAGGTGGTCCGTCTCGTGCTGGAGGCAGCGGGCGAGCAGACCCGTACCGTCGATCCTGACGGGGTTGTTGTGCATGTCGACGCCCGTGACATAGGACGTTGCCGGGCGGCCGACGTCGGCGCGGACGCCGGGGACCGAGAGGCAGCCTTCGTTGTCGACGTCGAGGCCGCGGTCCTCCGGGAGGTGCAGGACCGGGTTGACCACGTGGGCGACGATGCGGGTGCCCGTCGCGTCGGGGCAGTCGACCACGAAGATGCGGGCGTCGACACCGATCTGGTTGGCCGCCAGCCCGACGCCGTCGGCCGCCGCCATGCTCGCGAACATGTCGGCGATCAGGCGTTCCAGGTCGTCGTCGAAGACGGTCACCTCGGCGCACCGGCGGTGGAGCACCGGGTTGCCGTAACGGGTGATCGGTCGGGGGTTTCCGGCACGCGTCTGCACGCCGGCAATTCTACGAAGCGCGCCGACGGCCGTTCCACCAAGCGGGCCGTCCGCGGTTCCGCCAAGCGGGCCCGACAGCGGTTCCGCCAAGCGGGCCGGCAGCGGTTCCGCCGAACGCGCCGCCGGCCGTTCTACGCGGCGAGGATGACGTAGAGCACCCCGACGATCGGCGCCCACGATCGAGGTCACGAACGTCGAGGCGAGCGCCGCCGGGCCCACCACCGCCACCGGCATGCCGCGGCCGACCAGGATGGGGCCGAGGATCGAGCCGCCGCCGATGCCGTAGATGCCGCCGACCACACCGACCGCGAGCGACAGCAGGGTCACGGTGCGCGGGGCGGGTGGCGGTCCGGCCGGGGCCCGGCCGGGTCTGACCGTACGCAGGCAGAGCCACACCCCCAGCGGCAGCAGGAACGCCGCCACGATCAGGCGGAAGGCGCGGGGCCCCGGCACGGCGTACACCCGGATCAGCGCCCCGGCGACCACGCCCGGCAGGGTGCCCCACAGCAGGAGCCGGGTGAGCGGGCCGGCGAGCGCGCCGCGGCGGCCGTACCGGAGCAGGGCACCGGGTCCTGAGACCACGTTGAAGAGCAGGTTGGTGGGGGTGACGGCCGGGTTGGGCACGGCCAGCACGCTCAGCTGTACGGGCAGCAGGAACACCGCGCCGGACACCCCGACGGGGGTCGTCAGGACCGCGATGACCAGCCCGGCCACGAACCCGACGACGACCTCGATCACCGCCTCAGTGTCCACGACCGAGGAATCGGGGACGGAAACGACCGGGAGATCGGAGACGGAAACGACCGGGGGATCGGAGACGGAGCCGCCGCCCGCCGCCTCGAACGGGGGTCGAGGCGGCGGACGGCGGCGGTCCGGGCTGCGGGGGTCAGGGGGCGGAGGTGCCGCCGTCCGAGCCGTTGGTGTCGTCGGCGGGCCGGGAGGTGCGGCGGGCGGCCCGGCCTGCCGCACCGGCCGCGGTGCTGGCCCAGTTGGCGGCCCGGCCGGCCTGCGTGCCGGCCCAGTCGCCGAGGTCGGCCGCGCCGCCGCTGACCCGCCGGGCCAGGGTGACGAGCGGGTCCTGGGAGTTCTCGAACGTCTCGCGGTAGTGCGACGCCGCCGCCTTCACGTCGGCCGTCACCGAGGCGTTGCCGTCGGAGTCGCGGCGGTCGTATTCGCCGGCGAGGATGCGGCCGTAGTCGCCGCCGTCGACCCACTTGCGGAGTTCGGCGGCGCGGGCGACCGGGACCGGGTGGCTGCTCCACGCCGTCATGCCGATCTTGTGGAAGCTGTCGCGCAGGTCGCCGCCGCCCTCGTACTCGGCCGCCTGCTCGAGGAAGGCCGCCGTGTCGATCTGCGAGAGGTCGCCGCCGCCGGCCAGCTTCATCAGCAGCCGGATGGACGCGGCCGGGTCCTGGCCGGCGAGCAGGCCCGCGCGGTCGGCGGAGAGCTCCGCCTTGCGCCACCACTCGTACATCGCGGCGATGATGGCGCGCAGGGCGATGGCGCCGATCGGGATCCAGCTGACGTTGGTGGCCCACTTGGTCAGGATCATCATGATCGTCTTGTAGACCGCGTGGCCGCTGCGGATGTGGCCGATCTCGTGCCCGATCAGCGCGCGCAGTTCGTCGTCGTCCAGCTTCTCCACCGCCGCCGTGGTGATGACGATGAACGGCTTGTCCATGCCGATCGCCTCGCCGTGGATCATCGGCGCCTGGGTGACGTACAGCTCGGGCAGCTCGGCCACGTCGAGCGTGGCGGCGGCCTCGGTGAAGCGCTGGTAGACGCGGGGGTACTGGCGGTGGTCGACCCGGATCGAGCCGGCCAGGTACGACAGGCGGAAGCCGCGCTCGTTCCACATCCCGAAGAAGGAACGCACGACGTCGTCGAAGCCGCGGAGCTCCCGGAGCGCGGTGAGCGCACCACGGTCGGCCGGGTGTTCCCAGGCCCGCGAACTGATGCCGGTCAGCGTGACCCGCTGCCGTGCGGGCCTGTTCTCGTCGTCGATCGTCATGCCGGTCCTTCCAGGTCGACGCCTTCCGAGAAGGCTCTACGGCAGTAGAGCTTGGCGGTTCGACCGGGCTTCGCGCATCGGCTCGGAGCCGGAACTGCACGCGGGCACCTCCGACTTTCGGCCGATCCGGGCAGATGCAGGATGCAGCAGGCAACGTGGGCGCTCAGGCGAGCTCCTCGGCGCGGGCCAGGAGGGCGCGCCGCTCGGGTTCGGAAGGCGCCGCGGCGGCGGCCTGCTCGTAGAGGGTCACCGCGCGTTCCCGGTCGCCCGCCCGCGCCGTGAGGTCGGCCTCCGCGGCGACGGTCAGCGGATAGTTCTCCAGCCCGCCGGCCGCCCGCGCCTCGGCGAGCAGGGCCAGTCCGGCGGCGGGGCCGTGGGCGTACCCGTGCGCCACCGCCCGGTTGAGGCGTACCACGGGCGAGGGCACCAGGCTCAGCAGCCGGTCGTAGAGCGCGGCGATGCGGGCCCAGTCGGTGGTCCCGGCGGCGTGGCAGGCGGCGATGTGCGCCTGCACCGCGTACGGGCCGGCGGCCGGCGGCAGGAGCGAGCGCGCCTCGGCGATCGCGGCGTGGTCCCAGCGGGCCCGGTCCTGGCGGTCCAGGGTGAGCAGGTTGCCGTCCGCGTCGCGGCGGGCGTCGCGGCGCGAGTGCTGGAGCAGGAAGAGGGCGAGCTGGGCGCGTGCCTCCGGCTGGTCCGGCATGAGCTCGGTCAGCAGGCGGGACAGGCGGATCGCCTCGGTGGCGAAGGCGGGTTCGCCGTCGGCGTCGTACCCGCGGGTGAAGAGCAGGTAGAGCACGGCCAGCACGCCGGGCAGCCGCTCGGCCAGCGCCGGGCCGGACGGCACCCGGTACGGGATGCCGGCCTGCGCGATCTTGGTCTTGGCCCGGGTGAGCCGGCGGGTCATCGTCGCCTCGGTGACCAGGAAGGCCCGCGCGAGGTCGGCGGTCGGCACGCCGGCGACCGTACGCAGGGTCAGCGCCACCCGTGCCTCCGGCGACAGGGCGGGATGGCAGCACGTGAAGATGAGCCGCAGCCGGTCGTCGGAGGCCGGCGCCGGTTCCGCGCCGGAGGCGAGCACCGCCACCTCGGCCAGCTTGCGGCGTTCGACGTTCGCGCGGCGCAGCGCGTCGAGGGCGCGGTTGCGCGCGACGGTCGCCAGCCAGCCGCCGGGGTTGTCCGGCACGCCGCCGGCCGGCCACCGCTCGAGGGCGGCGGCGAGGGCCTCCTGGGCGCAGTCCTCGGCGAGCTGCCAGTCCCCGGTGACCCGGATCAGTGCGGCGACGATCCGGGCCCGGGACTCCACGCCGGCGGCGGCGACCGCCGCGGCGACCTCGGTCATGCGCCGGCGAACGGCCGCAGCTCGAGCCGGCCGACCCAGGCCATGGGGTGGGCGCGGGCCACCTCGATGGCCTCGTCGAGGTCGGCGCACTCGAGGATGTCGAAGCCCACGATCACCTCCTTGGTCTCGGCGAACGGGCCGTCGGTCAGCAGCAGCTCGCCGCCGCGGACCCGTACGGTGGTCGCCGAGGACGGCGGGGTGAGCTGATTGCCCGCCAGGCGGCGGCCCGCGGCGTCGTTCTCGGTCACCCACCGCTCGACGTCGGGGATCCGCGACTCGTCGGTCTCCGGCTCGGTGTCGGTGCAGACGAACATCAGGTACTTCATCTCAGCAGCCTTTCCTCGGTGGTGATCCACCCGGGTGACGAACGGGCCGCGCGGATCCGGACAGCCTTCCAGAGAAGTGGCACGCGTCACACTCGCGCGGGACCAGCGCGAACGCACGGGGTCCGTATTCGGCCGGATTCCCGATCATGGGAGACCGGAGTTATGGTGGACGGGCGCCCGACGAGGCGCTGCCCCTTGCCGAGAGGCGCTGCGACGGACCCGAGGGTCCGCCACGCTCGGCCTGCGGGCCAATGACGCAAGGGCGCCTCCTGACCAGGGGGTGCCCTTCTCCATGTCACCACGTCTCCAGCAGCTCAACGGCATCGACTTCGCGGTGGCGGACCTGTCGCTGGCCGCCTTCGGCCGGCACCAGATGCGTCTCGCCGAGCACGAGATGCCCGGCCTGATGTCGATCCGCGAGGAGTTCAAGGACGCGCAGCCGCTGCGCGGCGCGCGGATCGCAGGCTCGCTGCACATGACCATCCAGACCGCCGTCCTCATCGAGACGCTGGTCGCGCTGGGCGCTCAGGTCCGCTGGGTGTCCTGCAACATCTTCTCGACCCAGGACGAGGCCGCCGCGGCCATCGTCGTCGGCCCCGAGGGCACGGTCGAGGCCCCCGCCGGCACTCCGGTCTTCGCCTGGAAGGGCGAGACGCTGGAGGAGTACTGGTGGTGCACCGAGCAGCTGTTCGACTTCGGTGACGGCCTCGGCCCGAACATGATCCTCGACGACGGCGGCGACGCCACCCTGCTCGTGCACAAGGGTGCCGAGTTCGAGAAGGCCGGCGCGGTTCCCGCGACGACCGACGAGGACGCCCACGAGTACACGATCATCCTCGACACGCTGCGCCGCAGCCTGACGACGGACCCGCAGCGGTTCACCAAGGTCGCCGCCGAGATCCGCGGCGTCACCGAGGAGACCACCACCGGCGTGGCGCGGCTCTACAAGTTCGCCAAGACCGGCGAGCTGCTCTTCCCGGCGATCAACGTCAACGACTCGGTCACCAAGAGCAAGTTCGACAACAAGTACGGCATCCGCCACTCGCTGGTCGACGGCCTGAACCGGGCCACCGACGTCATGCTCGGCGGCAAGCTGGCCGTGGTCTGCGGCTACGGCGACGTCGGCAAGGGCTCGGCCGAGACGCTGCGCGGCCAGGGTGCCCGCGTCGTCGTGACCGAGGTCGACCCGATCTGCGCGCTGCAGGCGGCGATGGACGGCATGCAGGTCGTCCGGCTCGAGGACGTCGTCTCGCAGGGCGACATCTTCA
The DNA here is from genome assembly GCF_003002065.1 of Pseudosporangium ferrugineum. Lineage (GTDB taxonomy): Bacteria > Actinomycetota > Actinomycetes > Mycobacteriales > Micromonosporaceae > Actinoplanes > Actinoplanes ferrugineus_A. Next base: position 41,704 of record NZ_PVZG01000033.1, on the reverse strand, counting down.
TCACCACCACCGGCGGCACCGAGATCATCACGGTCGACCACATGGCCGCGATGAAGCACAACGCGATCGTCGGCAATGTCGGTCACTTCGACGACGAGATCGACATGGCCGGCCTCGCCAAGGTGCCGGGCATCGAGAAGGTCGAGGTCAAGCCGCAGGTGCACGAGTGGCGCTTCCCGGACGGGCACGCGGTCATCGTGCTCTCCGAGGGCCGCCTGATGAACCTGGGCAACGCCACCGGCCACCCGAGCTTCGTCATGTCGAACTCCTTCACCAACCAGGTGATGGCGCAGATCGAGCTCTGGACCAAGCCGGAGGCGTACGAGAACCAGGTCTACGTGCTGCCGAAGCACCTGGACGAGAAGGTGGCCCGGCTGCACCTGGACGCGCTCGGCGTCCGGCTCACCGAGCTGACCAAGAAGCAGGCGGAGTACCTGGGCGTGCCGGTCGAGGGACCGTACAAGCCCGACCACTACCGCTACTGATCCACCCGGGGGCCGCGTCGCGAGGCGCGGCCCCTACCGGTTCACCTCCGCGGTCAGTCGCGGGTCCCGCGAGGAGGAGCCGACCGAGATCCGGTACGCGCCCCCGGCCGTCCGCCAGCCCGCGTCCCAGTGCTGGAAGCTGCGGGCGTCGAGCACGGCCGTGACCCGTCCCGCCTCCCCCGGCGCCAGCTCCACCCGGGCGAAGCCGCGCAGATTGTTCGGCGGTTCCCCGGTCTCCGCCGGCTGGCCCACGTACACCTGCGACACCTCCGCGCCGGCGCGGCTTCCGGTGTTCGTGACCGTCCAGCTCACGCGCACGTTCCCGGCCCGGTCCGGCGCCGAGACCGCCAGCTCCGAGTACGCGAACGACGTGTACGACAGCCCGTACCCGAACGGGAACAGCGGTGTCACGCCCCGCGCGTCGTACCAGCGGTAGCCCACCTCGAGCCGTTCCGAATACTCGCCGCCGGGCCAGCGCTCGCGGGAGGCCGTCGGCAGGTCCCGCAGCGAGCGCGGGAACGTCACCGGGAGCTTGCCGGAGAAGTTCACGTCGCCGAAGAGCAGGCGGGCGAGGGCGTGGCCGTACTCCTGCCCCGGATACCACGCCGCCACGATCCCGCCGACCCGGCCGGCCCACGGCATCGCCACCGCCGAGCCGCTGTTGACCACCACGACCGTGCGCGGGTTGGCCTCGGCGACGTCGCGTACCAGCCGGTCCTGGTCGGCGGACAGGCCGATGCCCGGCAGGTCCGCGCCCTCGGTCCCGTACCTGCCGACCACCACGACCGCCAGGTCGGCCCGGCCCGCGGCGGCGACCGCGTCGTCGTGCAGCCGCTGCCCGGGCAGCGTCCAGCCGAGGGTCAGCATGGCGTCGCCGGTGAACTGGGCGTGCTCCACCTCGATCGGCACGGGCCGGCCCGCGGTCAGCGTCGCCGTCCCGGTGCGGGTGCGGCGGCCCGCCTCGGCCCAGCCGTGGTCGACGATCGTGCGCCCGCCGACGCGCAGGCGGGCGCCGTCGGTGGCGGTCAGCGAGAACGTGTAGGTGCCGGTCTCCGGCGGGGTGACGGTGCCGGTCCAGCGCGCCGACCAGTTGTCGGTCAGGCCGATGCCGGCGTCGCCGCGGCGCCAGTCCGCGTCGAGCGACGCGACCGTGCGGGTGGCGACGGGCGCACCGGCGGGGGTGGCGCCGGCGAAGAATTCCCCGCGCAGCTCGGCGCTGAGCAGGGGCAGGGCGCCGTCCGAGCGTACGGTGCCGGGCTCGTAGGTCACCTCGGCCGCGGCGCCGGCCCGCTCCCTGAGTCCCCGGTACGGCGTGACCACGTACGGCGCGTTCACCCGGGCGCTGCCGCCACCCTGGCTGATCACGCTGGTGTCGCCCCCGCTGCCGAGGACGGCGATCGAGCGTACGCCCGGGCCCACCGGCAGCAGGCCGTCGTTCTTCAGCAGCACGCTGCCCTGTTCCGCCACCCGGCGGGCCACCGCCGCGTGGGCGTCGCCGGTGACCACCGCGTCGAGCCGCCCGGTCGGCCGCCGGTCGAGGAGCCCGTGCCGGACCATCGCGGTCAGGATCCGGCGCACGTGCTCGTCGACCCGCACCTCGCCGCGCCCGGCCGCGGCCTCCAGCGGCGCGCCGAAGAAGCGGTCGTCGGGCATCTCCATGTCCAGGCCGTTCTCGGCCGACGCGACGGTCGAGTGGGTCGCTCCCCAGTCGGACGTGACGAACCCCTCGAAGCCGAACTCGTCGCGGAGGATGCGCTGCTGCAGCTCGCCGTTCTCGCAGGCGTACGTGCCGTTGACGGGGTTGTAGCCGCACATCACCGAGTCGGTCCCGGCCGCGATCGCCGCCTCGAACGCGGGCAGGTAGATCTCGCGCAGGGTCCGCTCGTCGACCCGGGCGTCGCTGCCGTACGTGTTGCGGGCGGTCTCCTGGTTGTAGGCGGCGAAGTGCTTGACCTGCGCCATCGGCCCCTCGGCGCGGATGGCCACGATCTCCGCGGCGGCGGCCCGGCCGGCCAGGTACGGGTCCTCGCCCAGCGACTCGAACGCGCGGCCCCAGCGCGGGTCGCGGACGATGTTCACGGTGGGCGCGAGCGCCACGTTCGCGCCCTTGGCCCACTGCTCGGCGCCGATGACCTGCCCGTACGCCCGCATCAGCCCGGGGTCCCAGGCCGCCGCCGCGGCCACCGGGGCGGGCAGCTGGGTCACGCCGGTGGTGCCGTTGCCCACCCCGACCGGGCCGTCCTGCAGCCGCAGGGGCGGGATGCCGAGCCGCGGGATGCCGTCGACGCAGCCGATGTACCCGCACGGGGCGCCGCCGCGCATCAGGGTCAGCTTCTCGGCCAGGGTCATCCGCGCCATCAGCGCCGCCACCCGCCGTTCCACCGACGGGCGCCGCTCGCTGCCGCCCACGCCGGCCAGCGTCGCGCCGGCCAGCAGGACCACCGCCACGGCCGCACGCCCCAGCCGCATGAGCAGCCCCTCCTGTCCCATCGGGCACCGGCGCACGAGCCTAACGCCCCGGGGCGCGGCTCATGATCGCGAGATCATCACCCGTCCGGGAGAATGATTAGGTGAGTGTCGAGACGACGTTGCTGTTCATCCTTGCTTGCGTGGCGGTGGTGGTCGCGGTCCGCTGGTTCGCCGACCGTACCGGCCTGCCCGCCGCCGCCCTCCTGACCCTCCTGGGCATCCTCTACGCCCTGCTTCCCGGGCCGAACGTGGAACTCGAGCCCGAGCTGATCCTGACCCTGGTCCTGCCGCCGCTGCTCTACAACGCGGCACTGGACTCCTCACTCGTGGACATCCGGCGCAACCTGCGTACGGTCATCAGCCTGTCGGTGGTCCTGGTTCTGCTGACCGCCCTGCTGATCGGCGTCGGCTTCCACTACCTCGTGGCCGGCGCGACGCTGGCCGCCGGGGTGGCGCTGGGGGCCGCGGTGGCCCCGCCCGACCCGGTCGCCGCGCTGGCGGTGGGCAAGAAGGTGGGTCTGCCCCGCAACATCGTCACCCTCGTGCAGGGCGAGGGACTGCTCAACGACGCGACCGCGCTGACCCTGCTCAGCGTCGCCATCTCCGCCGCGGTGGGCCAGGAGTTCTCCTTCTCGGCCGCGGTGGGCGAGTTCGTCATCTCGGCCGCGGGCGGGGTGATCGCCGGCATCGTCGTCGCGTACGCGGTCCGGGCGGCCCGGCCGATCCAGCACGACCCGCTGATCGCGAACGCCGTGTCGCTGGCCACGCCGTTCGTGGCGTACCTGGCCGCCGAGCGGGTGCACGTCTCCGGCGTGCTGGCCGTGGTCGTGGCCGGGCTGATCGTCGGCCACGACGCGCCCCGGCTGAGCTCCGGGGCCAGCCGGCTCCAGGTCAGCGCGGTCTGGCGGCTCGTCGACTTCCTCCTCGAGGGCCTCGTCTTCCTGCTGATCGGCCAGCAGCTGCCGTGGGTGATCGAGGGGCTGTCGGAGTACGAGACGTCCACGATCGTCATCGCGGTGGCGGTGTCGACGGGCGTGGTTCTGCTGCTCCGGCCGCTCTTCCTGGTGCTGACCCAGATGCTGCCGCGCTCGATGCACGCCCGGCTCGGCGGGGACCCGGCCGCCGAGCAGAGCAACAGCGAACGCGAGCGCCGCCTGGACGGCAAGGAGATCACCGCGCTGACCTGGTCCGGCACCCGGGGCGTGATCACCCTGGCCGCCGTCTTCACCATTCCGCACCACACCGACGCCGGGCTGCCCTTCCCGGACCGGGACCTGCTGTTGTTCTGCGCGTTCGTGGTCGTCCTGGTTACCCTGGTCGGACAGGGCATCACGTTCGCACCCCTGGTCCGCATGCTGGGCCTCAAGGCGAACGAGGCGGACAAGGTGCGGCTGCGCAACGAGGCTCGCTCGGCGTCGGTGCAGGCCGCGCTCGACCGGCTGGACGAGATCCACCTGCAGCGGCACGACCACGTGGAAGACCAGGCCATCGAGACGATGCGCAAGCAGCTCGACTCCCGCCTGGAGCGTTACCGCCGCCGCCTGGACCTGCTCGAGCAGTCGGACTCCGACGAGGTCCCCGTCTCGCCGCAGTACGAGGCCGCGCTGAAGGTGCGCCGCTCGGTCATCGACGCCCAGCGCGAGGAGTTGCTGCGCTGGCGCGACGCGGGCCGGCTCTCGGACGAGGGGATGCGGGTGCTCGAACGCGAACTCGACCATGAGGAACGTCTCCTACCCGATCGGCCACGCGATGGATGATCTGATCCGCCTGTTCCGCCGGTGCCACCGCCTCGAGGAGGTGCTGGTCGCCGGCTACGGCGATCTCAGCAGCAGCCCCGAGCGGGTGGTGCTCTACCCCAAGCAGGTCTTCATCGGCGCGCCCGGTCAGGGCTACCTCAGCCTGACCGCGGCCGAGACCGGCCGCTGGCTGCGCATCGGGCCCGCCACCGAACCGGTGGTGCACCCCGACCTGGACGCGGAGGACCAGCTGCGGGGCGTGCTGGTCGACCTGACGAGCGTGTACCTCAGCGTCTACCGGGCGCTGGAGTGCAAGGCGGTCACGCTGTACGTGGACGACGACTTCGCCGACGGGCAGGTCCGCGGGCTGGCCTTCCAGCTCGACGACGGCACGAGCCTGGTCGTCGACCCGGCCACGGTCGACGGCATCACGCTGGGCGACGAGCGGGATCTGTGGCGGATCGCGGACAACCGGGACGTCCGTGCCGTGGAGATCTCGGTCGGCTGAGCCGGCGGACTATCCGAGCAGGCGGTCGGCCCGGCGGACCGCGGCCCGCGGGCTGCTGAACACGGGTTTGCCCAGGTCGGCGAGGAGAACCTCGGCGGCGGCCATGCTGGCCTGGGCCAGCACGACGACGTCCACGTCGAGGGTGCGGGCGTGCTCGGCGATGCGGCGGGCGTAGCCGTCGAGGTCGCCGGACTCGAACAGCGGCCAGGCGTCCAGGCACGGCGCCTCGACGATCCGGGTGCCGGGGCCGGCGTACGAGGCCAGCAGGTCCACGGTCGGCGTGAGCGTCGAGGCCACCGCGGCGACGACGCCGATCCGGCGGCCCGCGGCCACCGCCGCCTCCGCCATCGGCCGGTCCACCCGCAGCACCGGCACGCCCACCTCGGCGCTCAGCCGTTCGGCGTGCCCGCTCAGCGTGGAACAGGTGCAGACGATGAGCCCGGCGCCCGCGGCGGCCACCTGGCGCAGCCGGCCCCGCAGCCGGTCGCGGAGGTCGTCGTCGACGCCGCGCTCGCGGGCCCCGGTGAGCAGGGCCTCGTCGACCACGTGCACGTCGTCGCGGCCGGGGGCGAGCTCGCGGACGAGGGTGCGGAACGTGCCCACGTGCACGTCCGCGGTGTGCAGGAACCCGATCGTCGCCATCGGCCCAGCGTGCCCGACGGCGCCGGCATCGTCCCAGGGGTGGCCGGGATCGCCGCGGAAGAGGCGGTCCAGGGCGGCGATCCCGTCACGGAGTGGTGAAGTCCGCGAGGACGACGTGCAGCCGGCGAGGGCCGTGCACCCCCTCGACCCGGTTGAGCTCGATGTCGCTGGTGGCCGACGGGCCGCTGATCCAGGTGAGCGGGCGCGTCGGGTCCAGGCGGGCGATCGCGTCCGGCACGGCGGCCACGACCTGATCGGTACGGACCACGCAGATGTGCAGGTCGGGCAGGAGGGACACGACCCGCCGCCCCTGGTCGGGCGAGCCGTCGAGGACGATCGTCCCGGTCTCGGCCACCGCGACCGTGGCGGCGGTCAGGACCGCGTCGGCGTCGTGCTCGTCGGTGACCAGTTCGGCGCCGGGCGGCAGCCAGGACGGGTCGACGCCGGGCGGCACCACGAGCCGGCCCGGATCCAGCGAGGCGACGACCGACGCGATGTCGCCCGTACGGTGGACGACCGCCTTGTAATCGACGAGCCGGTCGACGAGCACCTCGAGGTCGGCGGCCCGGCTGCCGGCCGGCCGGTAAGCGCGCGGCACCTCCGGCACGGGGGTGTCGCCGAGGGCCGCCCGGACCCGGCCGAGGATCAGATCGCGGCTGCTCATCGGCGCGCCCACCAGTCGCGGAAGGTCTCCGCTGGCGGCTCCGGCAGGTCGCGGCTCGCGGTCCAGCCGTTCAGGGGCGGGGGCAGGTGCTTCAGGCGCCCGCTCAGCTTCGCGGCATGCTGCGCGCGGGTGTAGAGCGCCGGGTGGTCCATCGTGTACGCGGCCGCCGCCATCGCGATCCGTTCCGTACGCGGATGCGGGGCCTTGTTCCGCAGATGCACCAGCAGCGACGGGATGTCGATCCGCACCGGGCAGGCGTCGAAGCACGCGCCGCAGAGCGAGGACGCGTACGGCAGCGACGCATTGTCGGCCACGCCGGTGAGCTGCGGCGACAGCACCGCGCCGATGGGCCCCGGATACACCGACCCGTACGCGTGCCCCCCGGTCCGCTCGTAGACCGGGCACACGTTGAGGCAGGCGGAGCAGCGGATGCAGTGCAGCGCCTGGCGCCCCACCTCGTCGGCGAGCACCGCCGTGCGCCCGTTGTCGAGCAGCACCAGGTGGAAGCTCTGCGGCCCGTCGCCCGGCGTCACCCCGGTCCACATCGACGTGTACGGGTTCATCCGCTCCCCGGTCGACGCCCGCGGCAGCAGCTGAAGGAACACCTCCAGGTCACGCCAGGCGGGCACCACCTTCTCGATGCCCATGACGGTGATCAGCGTCTCCGGCAGCGTCAGGCACATCCGGCCGTTGCCCTCGGATTCGAGGACGACCAGCGTGCCGGTCTCCGCCACCGCGAAGTTCGCCCCGGACACCGCGACCGGCGTGCTCAGGAACGTCTCGCGCAGGTAGCGCCGGGCCGCCGCGGCCAGCGTCGCCGGATCGTCGGTCAGGCCGGGGTCGACGCCCGGCATCTCCCGCAGGAAGATCTCCCGGATCTCCGCGCGGTTGCGGTGGATCGCCGGCACCAGGATGTGGCTGGGCTTGTCGTCGCCCAGCTGGACGATCAGCTCGGCGAGGTCCGTCTCGACCGGCGCGATCCCGGCCTCCGCCAGGGCCTCGTTGAGGCCGATCTCCTGGGTCGCCATCGACTTGACCTTGATGACGCGCCGCTGGCCGGTGGCCCGGACCAGGTCGGTGACGATCCGGTTGGCCTCGTTCGCGTCCGCGGCCCAGTGCACCACGCCGCCGGCCGCGGTGACCTTCTCCTCGAGCTGTTCGAGCAGCTCGGGCAGGCGGGCCATGGTGGCGGCCTTCAGCGCCGAGCCGGCCGCGCGCAGCTCCTGCCAGTCGGGCAGCTCCGCGACGACCGCCCCCGACTTGCGGCGGATCGTGCCGGTGGCGTGGCCGAGGTTGCGGCGCAGCTGGTCGTCGGCCAGCGCCTTGTGCGCGGCCGCCGGGAACGGCTCGTCGCCGCGCAGGTTTCCCACGCCGCGGGGTGCGGTCGCCGGCATCCCCAGGAACGTCCGGGTCATGACTCCTCCGTCGCGGCGAGGATCTCGGCCAGGTGCACGGTACGCACCCCGGCGTCCATCCGGGAGAGCCCGCCGCCGATGTGCATCAGGCAGGACGCGTCGCCGGCCGTGCAGACCTCCGCGCCGGTGTCGAGCACGTGGCGCATCTTGTCGGCGAGCATCGCGGTGGAGGTCTCGGCGTTCTTCAGGGCGAACGTGCCGCCGAACCCGCAGCACTGGTCCGCGTCGGGCAATTCGACGAGTTCCATGCCGCGTACGTGCCGCAGCAGCCGCAACGGCTTGTCGCCGACCCGGAGCATCCGCAGCGAGTGGCACGTCGGGTGGTACGTGACCCGGTGCGGATACCACGCCCCGACGTCCTCCACCCCGAGCACGTCCACGAGCAGCTCGGACAGCTCGTACGTCCGCGACGCCACGTCCTCGGCCCGGGCCGCCAGCGACGCCTCCCCCGCCGCCCGGGCCACCGTCGCGTGCTGGTGGCGTACCGAGCCGACGCACGATCCGGACGACGCCACCACCACGTCGTACGGGGCGAAGGTGCGCACATGGCGGCGTACCAGGGGAAGTGCGTCCCTCTGGTATCCGGTGTTGATGTGCATCTGGCCGCAGCACGTCTGGCCCGGCGGGAAGACGACCTCGTGCCCGAGCCGTTCCAGCAGCCGGACCGTGGCCTTGGCCGCCGCCGGGAACAGGGTGTCGGCCAGGCAGGTCACGAACAGGGCTATCCGCACGTCAGACCCCCACTTCGCGCTCTACCGCCCGCCACGCCGCCTCGTCGCCGCGCGGCTCGTAGCGCACGATCTGCTGAGTCTGCCGCAGAAGGGCCCGCAATGCCGAGAGGTCGCCGCCGATCACCCCGGCGGCGCGGGCCTGGACCAGCACGTTGCCCAGGGCGGTGGCCTCGACCGGCCCGGCGAGTACGGGCAGCCCGCACGCGTCCGCGGTGAGCCGGCAGAGCAGCTCGTTGCGGGCCCCGCCGCCGACGATGTGCACGGCGTCGACGTGCCGGCCGGACAGCCGCTGGGCCTGGAACACCGCCCGACGATGAGCCAGCGCGAGACTGTCGAGGATGCAGCGGACGGTCTCCGGCCGGTCCAGCGCGCGGCCGGCCCGCCGGCTGATCCGCCCGGCCATGTCGCCGGGCGGGAGGAAGACTGGGTCGTCGAGGTCCACCACGGCGGCGAACGCGGGTACGCCCTCCGCCGCCCGCAGCAGCTCCGGGAGTGCGGGCCGGCCCCACTCGCGCAGGCACTCCTGGAGCGGCCACAACCCCATCACGTTGCGCAGGTAGCGGACGGTGCCGTCGACGCCGCCCTCGTTGGTGAAGTTGGCGAGCCGCGACTCCTCGGTCAGCACGGGCGCGTCCAGCTCGACCCCGACCAGCGACCACGTGCCGCACGACACGTACGCGAAATGCTCCCCCTCGGCCGGCACCCCCACGACGGCCGAGGCGGTGTCGTGCGAGCCCACCGCGATGACGTCGGCCGGCCCGATCCCGGTGTCGGGCAACACCGGGCCGATCACCTCGCCGGGCCGCCGCAGCTGCGGGAACAGCTCCGGGCGGATGCCGAGGGTCTCCATCAGGCCGGTCGCCCAGGTGCCCGAGCGTACGTCGAGCAGCTGGGTGGTCGACGCGTTGGTGAGCTCGGCACCCACCTCCCCGGTCAGCCAGTACGCGATCAGGTCCGGGATCATCAGCAGCTGCCGGGCGGCGTCGAGCTGCGGGGTGCCGGCGGCCGCGACGAGCTGGTAGATCGTGTTGAACGGTAGCTTCTGCAGGCCGGTCCGGGCGTACAGGTCCGGCTCGGGGACGACGGCGGCGACCTCGGCCGCGATCCGTTCGGTGCGGGCGTCGCGGTAGTGCACCGGGTTGCCGAGCAACGCCCCGCTCGCGTCCAGCAGGCCGTAGTCGACCGCCCACGAGTCGATCCCGATGCCGTCCACCGGGCCGGCCGCGCGCAGGCCCTCGAGCACCCCGCGGTAGAGCGCGAGGATGTCCCAGTGCAGGGTGCCGCCGGCGCGTACCGGCTCGTTCGGGAAGCGCTGCACGGCGGTCAGGTCCAGGGCGCCGGGGGCGACGCGGCCGGCCATGACCCGTCCGCTGGACGCGCCGAGGTCGACCGCCGCGAAGGTCCTCACCGCAGGAACGCAGCCGCGACGCCGGCGTCCACCGGCACGTGCAGGCCGGTGGTGTGCGACAGCTCGCCCCCGGTCAGCACGAACACGGCGTTGGCCACGTGCTCCGGCAGGACCTCGCGCTTGAGCAGGGTGCGCTGGGCGTAGAACTCGCCGAGCTTCTCCTCGGGTACGCCGTACACCGCCGCCCGCTGCGCGCCCCAGCCGCCGGCGAAGATGCCGGAGCCGCGGACCACGCCGTCGGGGTTGACGCCGTTGACCCGGATGCCGTGCCCGCCCAGCTCGGCGGCGAGCAGCCGGACCTGGTGCGCCTGGTCGGCCTTGGCGGCGCCGTACGCGACGTTGTCGGGCCCCGCGAACAGCGAGTTCTTGCTGGAGATGTAGACGATGTCGCCGCCCATCCCCTGCGCGATCAGCACCCGGGCGGCGGCCCGGGACACCAGGAACGAGCCCTTCGCCATGACGTCGTGCTGCAGGTCCCAATCGGCCTCGGTGGTCTCCAGCAGCGGCTTCGAAACGGACAGGCCGGCGTTGTTCACCACCAGGTCGATTCCGCCGAAGGCGAGGGTCGCGCGGGCCACCGCCTCGGCGACGGCGGCCTCCGAGGTGACGTCGGCCGCCACCGCCACGGCCACGTCCGGACCGCCGATCTCGGCGGCCACCGCGGCCGCAGAGCCGGCGTCGCGGTCGGCCACCACCACGCACGCGCCCTCGGCGGCGAGCCGCAGCGCGATCGCCCGCCCGATGCCCGAGCCGCCGCCGGTGACCAGCGCGATGCGGGTCGCGAGCGGCTTCGGCTTCGGCTTCCGCCGCAGCTTGGCCTCCTCGAGCGCCCAGTACTCGATGCGGAACTTCTCCGACTCGTCGATCGGCGCGTAGGTGGAGACCGATTCGGCGCCGTGCATGACGTTGATCGCGTTGACGTAGAACTCGCCGGCCACCCGCGCGGTCTGCTTGTCGGCCCCGACGCTGAACATGCCGACGCCGGGCACCAGCACGATCGCCGGGTCGGCGCCCCGCATCGCCGGGCTGTCGGCCGTGGCGTGCCGTTCGTAGTAGGCCCGGTAGTCGTCGCGGTAGGCCGCGTGCAGCTCGCGGAGCCGCGCTTCGACCTGCTCCAGCGGCGCGTCGGGCGCGGTGTCCAGAACCAGGGGCTTCACTTTGGTACGCAGGAAGTGGTCGGGACACGAGGTGCCGAGCGCCGCCAGGGCGGGCATCCGCTCCCGCCCCACGAAGTCGAGGACGACGTCGCTGTCGGTGTAGTGGCCCACCTGCGGCCGATCCGTCGACACGAGTCCCCGCACGATCGGGAAGAGCACGGCGGCCCGTTCCCGCCGCGCCCGCTCGGCCAGCGGCGCGTGCACCAGCGCCCCGAACGGCTCGGCCCGCCCGTGCCCGGCCAGGTACGCCGCCGCCGTCTCGATGATCTCCCGCGACCGTGCCTCGCACTCCTCGCTGGTCGCGCCCCAGGCGGTGATCCCGTGCCCGCCGAGGATGACGCCGATGGCCCGGGGGTTTTCCCGTTGCACGGCCGCGATGTCCAGGCCCAGCTGGAAGCCGGGGCGGCGCCACGGCACCCAGAGCACCCGGTCACCGAAGATCTCCTTGGTCAGCGCGGGCCCGTCGGCGGCGGTGGCGAGCGCGATGCCCGCGTCGGGGTGCAGGTGGTCGACGTGCGGCGCCTCGACCAGGCCGTGCATGGCCGTGTCGATCGAGGGGACGGCACCGCCCCGGCCGTGCAGGCAGTAGTCGAACGCGGCCACCATCTCGTCCTCGCGCTCGATGCCCGGGTAGACGCCGGCGAGGGCCCGCAGCCGGTCGAGCCGGAGCACGGCCAGGCCGGGCTCCGTGAGCGTGCCGAGGTCGCCGCCGGAGCCCTTGACCCAGACGAGGTCCACCGGCGTGCCGGTCACCGGGTCGGTCTCCGCGCCCTTCGCGGACGTGTTCCCGCCCGCGTAGTTGGTGTTGCGGGGGTCGGCGCCGAGGCGGTTGCTGCGCCCGAGGAGTTCGCTGACTGCGGGGTGGGACATGGCCATCCTTCGATCGACACCATGAAACGTTTCACAGATGTCGAGCAGGTTACGGCCGCCGCCGCGCACGGGTCAAGGGCCGGGCAGGAACCGAGGCTCAGTGGGGCCGCGGCCGGGCCACCGTGGACGCCCGGGCCACCAGCTCGGGCACGAAGGAGAGCTGCTGGTGCCGGTGCTCGGGGTTCGTCGCCTCGTCGAGCACGAGCTGGGCGGCGGAGCGGCCGAGCTCCTGCCGCGGCTGCCGCACGGACGTGAGCGGCACCGCCGCCGCCGCGGCGAACTCGATGTCGTCGAAGCCCACGATCGCCAGGTCCTCGGGGACCCGCAGGCCGGCGCCGATGCCCTGCTGCAGCAGGCCGAGCGCGAGCAGGTCGTTGGCGCAGAAGGCGGCGGTCGGCCGGCGCCGGGCCGGGATGCCCGCGAGTCGCTCCCCCGCCGACCGCCCCTCGGCGACGGTGAGCGCCGACGTGGGCAGATAGGTCAGGTCGCCGGGCGGCAGGCCCAGCTCCGCCCAGATCTGCCGGGCCCCCTCGACCCGCTCGCGCACCTGGCCGATGCTCTCCGGGCCGCCGACCACCGCGACCCGGGTGTGCCCCTGCTCGGCGAGGTGCTCCACGGCGATCCGGCCGCCCAGCACGTCGTCGACCGCGACCGAGCAGGACGCACCGCCGGCGCCGACCCGGTCGACTATCACGATGGGGATGCCCCGCCGGCCGATCTCGGCGAGGTGCGGCGCCTCCGGGTCGACCGGGGTGATCAGCACGCCCTGCACCCGCTGCTGCATGAGCCGGTCGAGGTGCACGGCCTCGCGGTCGGCCCGGCCGTTGCTGTTGCAGATGAACAGCGAGAGGTCGGCGTCCTCGGCGGCGAGCTCGATGCCCTGCGCGACGTCGTGGAAGAACGGGTTGCTGCCGTCGAGCATCACGTACGCCAGCGTGCGGCTGGTGCCGGCGCGCAGCTGGCGGGCCGACTCGTTGCGGACGAAGCCGAGCTCGGCCATCGCCCGCTCGACTCGTTCGCGGGTGGCCGGGCTGACCACCTCCGGGCGGTTCATCACGTTCGAGACGGTGCCCAGGGAGACCCCCGCCGACGCGGCGACGTCCTTGACGGACGGGCTCCTGCCGTTGGCCACCAACTTCGCCCCCTTTGAAACGTTGAAGCGACATCGTACGGCACCCGCAACCCCTGCACGGCCCGTGTTTCCGAAAGGTTTCGACCTAGTGCTTGACACGTGTGATCGAGGCCACCTACGTTCGTCACACGCCGATGAAACATTTCAACGCCGACCACGGAGGTGGCCGTGAGCGCCTTGCTCGAGGTGCGCGACGTGACCAAGTCGTTCGGCGCCGTGGCCGCCGTCCAGGGTGTCAGCTTCTCCCTGTACGCGGGCGAGGCGCACGCCCTGGTCGGTGAGAACGGCGCCGGCAAGTCCACGATCGTCAAGATGCTGGCCGGGGTGCACCGGCCCGACACCGGCACGCTCGCGGTGCACGGCACCGAGACGGAGTTCGCCGGCCCCGCCGACGCGAAGGCCGCCGGCATCGCCGTGATCTACCAGGAGCCGACCCTCTTCCCGGACCTCTCGGTCGCGGAGAACATCGCGATGGGCAACCAGCCGCTGACCCGGCTCCGGCAGATCGACCGCCGGGCGATGACCGCGAACGCCGCCCGGCTCTTCACCCGGCTGGGCGTGCACATCGACCCCGGGCGCCCCGCGCGCGGACTGTCCATCGCCGACCAGCAGCTGGTCGAGATCGCCAAGGCGCTGTCCAGCGAGGCCCGCATCCTGATCATGGACGAGCCCACCGCGGCGCTCAGCGGCGTCGAGGTCGACCGGCTGTTCGCGGTCACCCGGGCACTGCGCGACGAGGGCGCCGCCATCATGTTCATCTCCCACCGGTTCGAGGAGATCACCGCCCTCTGCCAGCGGGTGACGATCATGCGCGACGGCCGGCACGTGTGCACCGAGCCGGTCAGCGAGCTCAGCGTCGACGACATGATCCGGCGCATGGTCGGCCGCGACCTGAGCGCGCTGTACCCCAAGCAGGAGGCGACCGTCGGCGAGACCGTGCTGGAGGTCGAGGGGCTGAGCCGCGAGGGCGTGTTCCGCGACATCAGCTTCACGGTCAAGGCCGGCGAGATCGTCGCGCTCGCCGGGCTCGTCGGCGCCGGCCGCTCCGAGGTCATGCAGGCCGTCTTCGGCGTCGACCGCTACGACCGGGGCACCGTCCGCTTTCTCGGCCGCAAGCTCAAGCCGGGCTCGCCGCGGGCGTCCATGGCGGCCGGGATGGGCCTGGTGCCCGAGGACCGGCGCCAGCAGGGCCTGATCATGGAGTTGTCCATCGAACGCAACGTGACGCTCCCCCGCTCCCGGGCGCTGGCCCGGCTGGGGCTCCTGCTCGGCGGCAGCGAACGGCGCGAGGCGGCGACCTGGACCGAGCAGCTCCGGACCAAGTTCGGCCGGCTCTCCGACCCGGTCGGCACCCTCTCCGGCGGCAACCAGCAGAAGGTCGTGCTCGCCAAGTGGCTGGCGACCGGGCCGAAGCTGCTCATCGTCGACGAACCCACGCGCGGCATCGACGTCGGCACCAAGGCCGAGGTCCACCGGCTGCTGTCGTCCCTGGCGGCACGCGGGCTCGCCGTCGTCATGGTCTCCTCCGAGCTCCCCGAGGTGCTCGGCATGGCGGACCGCATCATCGTCCTGCGCGAGGGCCACGTCGCCGCGCGGCTCACTCGCGACGAGGCCACCGAGGAGGCCGTCATGTACGCGGCAATGGGACAGCAGGTGAGCCCCTGATGGCCGCCCTCGCCACCACCCCACCGTCGAAGCGGGCCTTCGGCGCCCTGGTCAAGACCCGCGAGCTGGGCATCATCCTGGCCCTGGCGGCGCTCGTCGGCTACACCACGGTGAGCAACCCGCGCTTCCTGTCCGGGCAGAGCATCCGCGACATCCTGCTCAACACCGCCATCCTCGCCGTCATGGCCGCGGGCCAGGCGGTCGTGGTGATCACCCGCAACATCGACCTCTCCGTCGGCTCGGTGCTCGGCCTCAGCGCCTTCACCGTGGCGACGATGATGAGCGCGAACCCGGGCCTGCCGATGGTCGTCGCGCTCCTGGCCGGGCTCGCGGTGGGCGCGGTCGCCGGGGTGCTCAACGGGGTGCTGGTCCGCTACGGCCGGGTGCCCGCCCTGGTGGTCACGCTCGGCACGCTCTACATGTATCGCGGGATCACGTACTCGTGGGCCGGCGGCCAGCAGGTCAACGCGGACGAGCTGCCCCGGCACTTCCTGCGCTTCGCCAACGCCTCCGTCCTGGGCATCCCGTGGCTGGTGCTGATCGCGCTGGTCGTGGTCGGCGGCGTGTCCCTGGTCATGCGCAACTACCGGGTCGGCCGCGAGCTGTACGCGATGGGCTCCAGCCCGCAGGCGGCGGAACTCGCCGGCATCCGGGTGGCCCGCAACCTGCTCGGGGCGTTCACCGTCAGCGGCGCCCTGGCCGGGCTCGCCGGCGTGCTGTTCGCGGCCCGCTTCGGCACCGTGGACGCGGCGGCCGGCACCGGCTACGAGCTCAACGTCGTGGCCGCCGTGGTGGTCGGCGGCGTGGCGGTCTTCGGCGGCAGCGGCACGGTCTGGGGCGCCGGCCTCGGTGCCCTGCTGCTCACGGTCATCGGCAGCGCCCTGGCCGTCCTGGACATCGACCAGTTCTGGCAGCAGGCGATCGTCGGCGCGCTGATCCTGCTGGCCATCTGCGCCGACCGCCTGGTCGCGGTCCGCATCGCCCGCTCCCTGAGGAAGAGGGACAGCCATGTTTGAGCTGCGCAAGAGGCTCGCCAGCTGGGACAGCATCATCATCCTGCTCACGGCGGCGGTGCTGGTGGTGGCGTCGCTGGCCGTACCCAACTTCGGGACCAGCCGGAACTTCACCTTCCTCATCCTGGACCTGATGCCGATCGTGCTGGTCGCCCTCACGATGACGTTCATCATCGTGACCGGCGAGATCGACCTGTCGGTGGCGAGCACGCTGGGGCTGACCAGCTCCCTGATGGGCTGGTTCTGGAACAACGGGCTGTCCATCGAGACGATCGTCCCGCTCTGCATCGTGGTCGGCGCGGTGCTCGGCGCCTTCAACGGCTTCCTGGTCACCGGCCTGGGCCTGCCGTCGCTGGCGGTCACCATCGGCACCCTCGCGCTCTACCGCGGCCTCGCCTTCGTGGTGCTCGGCGACGGCGCGGTGGCGGACTTCCCGTACAACTACACCGCCTGGGTCACCGGCACGATCGGCGGCGGGGCCGTACCGAACGTGCTGATCGTGATCGTCGCCCTGGCCGTGGTCTTCGGCGTCGTCCTGCACGCGACGCCGTTCGGCCGCTCGCTCTACGCGATCGGCGCCAACGCCCAGGCCGCGCATTTCTCCGGCATCCGGGTGGCCCGGACCAAATTCTGGCTGTACGTGGCCAGCGGCGCGATCGCCGGCCTGGTCGGCGTGCTGTGGACGCTGCGCTACTCCAGTGCCCGCGCGGACAACGGCAGCGGTCTCGAGCTGGCCGTGGTCGCGGCCGTCCTGCTCGGCGGCGTCTCGATCTTCGGCGGCAAGGGCACGCTGCCCGGCGTCCTGGCCGGCGTGGTGCTGCTCGCCGCGCTGCAGAACGCGCTGCGCCTCCAGGACGTCTCCGGCCAGGCGCTGAACATCGTCACGGGCGCGTTGCTCGTGCTCTCCGTCCTGCTACCCAACCTCGCCTCCTCGATCCGCACCACGTGGCAGCGGCGGAGACTCCGCCAAGCCGCCGTTCACTGAATTCACCCTTCCTAGGAGTCCGTCATGCTTCGTTCGCACCGTCGACTACTCACCGCAGCCAGCGCCTCACTTCTCGTCCTCGGCCTCGCCGCCTGTGGCGGCACCACCAAGGACAACGCGTCCAAGGACAGCGGGGCCGCCGCGCCGGGCGGCGCCGTCGCCGACCCCAACGCCAAGCTCAAGGAGGGCCTGAAGATCGCGTACCTGCCCAAGCAGCTGAACAACCCGTACTCCGATGTGGAGACGGCCGGCGGCAAGGTGGCGGTGGACGAGCTCAAGGGCGTGTACAAGCTGGTCGGCCCGAACGACGCCAGCGCCTCGTCGCAGGTCAGCTACATCAACACGCTGATCCAGCAGCAGCAGGAGGTCATCGTGGTCGCGGCCAACGACCCCAACGCGGTCTGCCCGTCGCTCAACCAGGCCCGCCAGGCGAAGATCAAGGTCGTCTCCTTCGACTCGGACGCCTCCAAGGACTGCCGCGACGCCTTCATCAACCAGGCCACCACCCAGGGCATCGGCGAGAGCCTCGTCAAGATGGCCAACGAGCTGGCCGGCGGCGAGGGCGAGATCGCGATCCTCTCGGCCACCCCGAACGCCACGAACCAGAACGCCTGGATCGAGGTGATGAAGACCGAGCTGGCCAAGCCGGAGTACAGCAAGCTCAAGCTGGTGAAGACGGCGTACGGCAACGACGACGACCAGAAGTCGTTCCAGGAGGCGCAGGGCCTGCTGCAGTCGTACCCGAAGCTCAAGGTCATCGTCTCCCCCACCACCGTGGGCATCGCCGCGGCCTCGCGCTACGTCAGCTCCTCGAACTACAAGGGCAAGGTGGCGATCACCGGCCTCGGCCTGCCCAACCAGATGCGCGAGTACGTCAAGGACGGCACCGTGAAGAAGTTCGCGCTGTGGAACCCGGCCGACATCGGCTACCTGGCCGCCTTCGCCGGCGCCGCGCTCGCCTCCGGGCAGATCACCGGCAAGGAGGGCGAGAAGTTCACCGCCGGCAAGCTCGGCGAGTACACGATCGGCAAGGACGGCGAGATCGTCCTCGGCCCGCCGACCGAGTTCACCGCGCAGAACATCGACCAGTTCAACTTCTGACGGCATGTCCCGCTACTGCTTCCAGCTCACGGTCCGCCCCGAGCGGATCGAGGAGTACGTGGAGCGGCACAAGGCCGTGTGGCCCGAGATGCAGGACGCACTCCGGGCCACCGGCTGGCGCAACTATTCCCTGTTCCTGCGCCCCGACGGGCTGCTGATCGGCTACGTCGAGGCCGACGACCTCGAGGCGTCGGTGGCGGCGATGGCCGCCACCGACGTGAACGCCCGGTGGCAGGCGGAGATGGCGCCCCTCTTCGCGGGCACCGCCCCCGGCGAGGGGTTCCCCCTGCTCACCGAGGTCTTCCACCTAGAAGAAGAGAAGTGATCGCCATGGCTGACCTGGCCGCCGTCAAGCGTGCGCTCGCCGCCCAGCGCATCGAGACCCCGTCGTGGGCCTTCGGCAACTCCGGCACCCGGTTCAAGGTGTTCGCCCAGGCGGGCGTGCCGCGCAGCCCGCAGGAGAAGATCGCCGACGCCGCCGTCGTGCACAAGTTCACCGGGGTGGCGCCGACCGTCGCCCTGCACATCCCGTGGGACAAGGTGGACGACTACCGGGCCCTCGGCGAGTACGCGGCCTCGCTCGGCATCGGCATCGGCGCCATCAACACCAACGTCTTCCAGGACGACGACTACAAGCTCGGCTCGGTCACCAACCCGGATGCCGGCATCCGTCGCAAGGCCACCGACCACCTGCTCGAGGCCGTCGACATCATGGACGCCACCGGCTCCCGGGACCTCAAGCTGTGGTTCTCCGACGGCATCAACTACCCCGGCCAGGACGACCTGCGCAACCGGCAGGACCGGCTGGCCGCGGCGCTGCGCGAGGCGTACGACCGGCTCGGCGACCACCAGCGCATCCTGCTCGAGTACAAGCTCTTCGAGCCGGCCTTCTACGCCACCGACGTGCCCGACTGGGGCACCTCGTACGCCCACTGCGTCGAGCTCGGCGAGAAGGCGACGGTCTGCATCGACACCGGCCACCACGCGCCGGGCACGAACATCGAGTTCATCGTGGCGTTCCTGCTGCGCCAGAAGAGGCTCGGCGCCTTCGACTTCAACAGCCGCTTCTACGCCGACGACGACCTCATGGCCGGCGCCGCGGACCCGTTCCAGCTCTTCCGCATCATGTACGAGATCGTCCGCGGGGACGCGCTGGACCCCGCGTACGGTATCAACTTCATGCTGGACCAATGTCACAACATCGAGACGAAGATACCTGCCATCATCCGCTCGGTCCTGAACGTACAGGAGGCGACGGCCAAGGCCCTGCTCGTCGACCGCGCGGCGCTGACCAGGGCCCAGAACGACGGTAACGTCCTGGAGGCGAACAGCGTGCTGATGGACGCGTACAACACCGACGTGCGGCCGCTGCTCGCCGAGGTGCGCGCGGACCTGGGCCTCGACCCGGACCCGGTGCGCGCGTACCGGCGCAGCGGCTACCAGGAGCGGATCGTCGCCGAGCGCGTCGGCGGGCAGCAGGCCGGCTGGGGCGCCTGACCGGGACGTCACGACGGCGGTCGCCGCGCCCACCGTCCGGCGACGACCAGCGATTCAGGTGACCGGCCCGGGCGTGATCGCCCGGGGCCGGCCCGTTCAGGCGGCCTGATCCGGCGGGGGTGCGGCGCCGGTCATGATGGCTACCGCGTCCGACATGGAGTGGGAGGCCGGCGTGATGACGGCGACGCGGCGGCCCAGGCGCTGGATGTGGATGCGGTCGGCCACCTCGTAGACGTGGGGCATGTTGTGGCTGATCAGGATGACCGGCAGGCCGCGGTCGCGGACGTCGCGGATCAGTTGGAGGACGCGGTTGCCCTCCTTGACGCCGAGGGCGGCGGTCGGTTCATCGAGGATGACGACCTTGCTGCCGAAGGCGGCGGAGCGGGCCACGGCGACGGCCTGGCGCTGGCCGCCGGAGAGGGATTCGACGGCCTGGCCGATGTTCTGCAGGGTGCCGATGCCGAGTTCGGTCATGTGGCGGCGGGCCTCGGCGCGCATGTGGGACTTGTCGAGCATCCGGAAGACGGTGCCGAGCGGCCCGGTGCGGCGCTGTTCCCGGCCGAGGAACAGGTTGTCGGCGATGTCGAGGCCGGGGGCGACGGCGAGGGTCTGGTAGACGGTTTCGATGCCGGCCTCGCGGGCCTGCATCGGGTTGCGGAAGTGCACCGGCCGGCCGTCGAGGAGGATCTCTCCGCTGTCCGGGATCAGCGCCCCGGAGAGGGCCTTGATGAGGCTGGACTTGCCGGCGCCGTTGTCGCCGATGACGGCGAGGATCTCGCCGGCGTGCAGGTCGAGGTCGCTGCCGTCGATGGCGACGACCCGGCCGTAGCGTTTGGTCAGGCCGCGGGCCTGGAGGACCGGCGTGGTCATGCTTTCACCTTCCTGATCCACTGGTCCAGCGACACCGCGACGAGCACGAGCAGGCCGATCGCGAAGCCCTGCCAGACGACTTCGACCCCGCCGAGTTGCAGGCCGTTGCGGAACACGCCGACGATGAGGGCGCCGATCAGGGTGCCCAGGACGCCGCCGCGTCCGCCGAACAGGCTGGTGCCGCCGAGCACGACGGCGGTGATCGAGTCGAGGTTGTAGTCGACGCCGACGTTGGGGCTGGCCGACGCGAGCCGGCCGATGAGGATCCAGCCGCCGACGGCGTAGAGCAGGCCGGCGGTGGTGTAGACGGAGAACAGGACCCGGTTGGTACGGATGCCGGCGAGGCGGGCGGCCTCGATGTCGTCGCCGGTCGCGTACACGTGCCGGCCCCACGCGGTGGACTTCAGCGCGTAGAAGAAGTACGCGAACAGGGCGAGCATGATGATCGAGCCGTACGTGAGCCGGAAGCCGCCGATCGGGATCGTCGTGCCGGTCCAGGTCATGAGCGAGGGCATGTCCGCGCCGCGCACGGTCTCGCTCTCGGAGACGACCGCGTTGAGCGAGAAGAAGATCGTCAGGGTGCCGAGGGTGACGATGAACGGCGGCAGTTTGATCCGGGTCACGAGGAACCCGTTCAGCGCGCCCATGGCGGTGCCGCACGCGAATCCGAGGATCAGCGCGGGCACGCCGGGCATGCCGGCCTTCGTGCAGAAGTTGGCCATCAGGATCGACGAGAACACCGCGATCGCCCCGGCCGCCAGGTCGATTCCCGCGGTCAGGATCACCAGGGTCTGACCGAGCGCGAGGACCGCGATGACGGTGACCTGGGCCAGCACCAGGGAGAGGTTCGCCGCGGCGAAGAAGCGGGTGTTGACCAGCGAGAAGGCGATGATCGCCACGATCAGCACCGCGAGCGGGCCGAGGACCGGGTTGCCGTGCAGCAGGTGCTGCACCCGCGCCGCCGGCGACTCGTGCCGGTCGACCTCGAAATCGGTGGAAGTGCCGGTGGTGGTCATGGTCAGCCCCAGCAGTTCTGCTTGCCCCACGCGGAGTCCTTGGCCTCCACGCCGGCCTGCGGCTCGTCGGTGATCAGCTGCGCGCCGGTGTCCACGAAGTCCTTGCCCGCCGTCGCGCCCGGCTTCTCGCCGTCCTTCGCGAACTTGGCGATCGCCTCGACCCCGAGCTGGGCCATCTTCAGGGGGAACTGCATCGACGTGGCGCCGATGATCTTCTTGGACACGTTGTCCACCCCCGGGCAGCCGCCGTCGATCGACACGATCGTCACGTCCCGGTCCTTGCCGGCGGCCTTCAGCGCCTGGTACGCGCCCGCCGCGGCCGGCTCGTTGATCGTGTAGACCAGGTTGATCGACGGGTCCTTCTGCAGCAGGTTCTCCATCGCCGTACGGCCACCGTCCTCGGCGCCGTCGGTCACGTCGTGGCCCACGATCCGCGGGTCGCTCTCGTCGCCGATGCGGTTCGGGTCGCCGACCGGGATGCCGAAACCGTCCAGAAATCCCTGATCCCGCTTGACGTCCACGGACACCTGGTTGGCGTTGAGGTCCAGCATGGCGATCTTCGCCTGCTTGCCGTCCTTGTCGAACTTCGCCTTCGCCCACTGACCGATCAGCTTGCCGGCCTGGTAGTTGTCGGTGGCGAAGGTGGCGTCCACGGCGTTCGCCGGATCGGTGGGCGTGTCCAGCGCGATCACCAGCAGGCCCTGCTTCCGGGCGTTGTCGATCGAGGGCACGATCGCCTTCGAGTCGCTCGGCGTGATGAGGAAGCCCTTGGCGCCGGACGACATCAGGTTCTCGATCGCCTGCACCTGGGCCTCGTTGTCCCCGTCCTGCTTGCCGGCGAACGACTGTAGTTTCAGCCCCTGCTGCGTCGCGGCCTCCTGCGCGCCCTGCTTCATCTTGACGAAGAACGGGTTGGTGTCGGTCTTGGTGATCAGGCCGACGATGTCGCCGTCGCCCGCCTCGTCCCCGCACGCCGCGGCGCCCACGAGCAGAAGCCCGACGGCCAGCGCGGGCCCGATCCGCCCGCGCCTGATCAGCGATGATCCACGCATGTCTCCTCCAAATCGATTTAGCAGGAATCGAGAGACAACGTTGTCTTGCAGTAGACGACTCGGGCCATCGACTGTCAACAATAAGTTTCGGGCTCGTTGCAATCAGTGATCATCAGGGGGAGAAATGGGGCGGCCCACGATGAACGACGTAGCGCGGAGCGCGGGCGTCAGCCTCAAGACGGTGTCCCGCGTGGTCAACGGCGAGGGCACGGTGAACCCCGCGCTCGCCGCCCGGGTCCGCGCCGCCGTCGCCCTGCTCGGCTACCGCCCCAACCTCGGGGCGACCATGCTGCGCCGCAACGATCGGCGTACCCGGACGATCGGGTTGCTGCTCGACGACGTGAGCGAGCCGTTCTCGGCGGCCGTGCACCGGGCGGTCGAGGACGAGGCGCGCACCCGCGGCGTCCACGTGCTGACCGGCAGCCTCGACGACGATCCGGGCCGGGAGCGGGACCTGGCGGGAGCGTTCGCGCGGCGGCACGCCGACGGCCTGATCATCACGCCGACCGCGCCCGACCAGGCGTACCTGGCTCGCGAGCTCCCGCCCGACGTCCCGGTCGTGTTCGTCGACCGGCCGGCCGCCGGCCACCGCGGCGACACCGTCCTGGCCACGAACCGCGACGGGGCGGCGGAGGCCGTACGGCACCTGATCGCGCACGGGCACCGCCGGATCGCCTTCCTCGCCGGGGCACCGCGGATCGCCACCGCGCGCAGCCGCCGGCTCGGCTACCGGGACGCGATGCGCGAGGCGGGCCTGCCGGTCTGCGAGGCGGTGGAGCCGGGACCGGGTGCCGAGGCCACCGCGCCCGCGCTGCTGAGGCTCCCGTACCCGCCGACCGCGCTCTTCACCGGCCAGCACCTGATCACCGTCCGGGCGGTACGCGCGCTGCGCCGGCTCGGCCTGCACCGCCGGATCGCACTGCTCGGCTTCGACGACTTCCCGCTCGCCGACCTGCTCGACCCGGCGGTCACCGTGGTCTCCCGGGACCCGGCCGCGATGGGCCGGGCGGCGGCGCGCGCCCTCTTCGCCCGCATCGACGGGGACACGAAGCAGCCGCGCGAGATCAGCATCCCGACGATGCTGATCCCGCGCGGCTCGGGAGAGCTGCGGCCTACGGGAAGTTGACGACGTTGACCGGTACGGTCGCCGTACCCTGGGCCGGTCCGCCGGTGTTGTTGACCACGTGGTCGATGACCCCGTTGCCACCCAGCGAGACCGTGAAGATGTTGTGCAGGCGGACCCCGCTGTTCACCGGGACCTCGAAGCCGCGGTCCGAGTGCACCTGCGGGTTGACGTTGAAGTAGCAGTAGCTGCCCATCGCCCACGCCTCGTGGCTGGTGACGCCGTCCGCCACCTTGTACGCCGCGTACCCGTTGGCCCCCGAGCGCCACGCCGCGTTGGACGGCGGGTCGTAGGGCTGCTCGTTCTGCAGGAAGTACGTGCGGCCGCCGTTGCCGTTCCAGATGACCTCGTACTTCTGGTAGTGCTCGACGAACAGGCCGTACGCGGTCACGTTCTGGCCGTTGACGATCAGGCCGGTGTCGGCGGGGTTGACCGTCCAGCCGTAGGTGCCCGCGTTGCCGTGGTCGGCGCGCCACGCCCAGATGTGGTCGATGATCGTGTTGTTGCTGTTCACCAGCAGGCTGTTGGTGGCCTTGCCGGCGATCGAGCCACCGATCCGGAAGAACACGTCCTGCACGGTCGTCGGGTTGGCGGCGTGGTTGGCCGAGGACCCGTTCGGGCCGACGACCAGCAGGTTCGCCGAGTTGGTGGTGCCCGCGTCGAAGAGCAGGCCGGCCAGCTTCACGCCGTCCACATCGGCCACCTGCATCGGCGTGACGCCGTTGTCCGGGATGATCGTGGCGTAGCCGAGGCCGAGCACCACGGTGTTCGCCCGGGTCACGTTGATCGTCCGGTCGACGTGGTAGATGCCGGGCTGGAACAGCAGGTGCAGGCCCTGCGCCAGCGCCGCGTTGATCGTCGCGGCCGAGTCACCGGGCTTGGCGACGAAGAACTGGCTCAGCGGGATGCCGGTGCCCGGGGTGTTGCCGTTGACCCAGGTGGCGCCCGCGGCGTTCTGCTGGAGGTTCGGCACGAAGACCGCGTACTGGCCGCCGGCCTGGTAGAGGTACGGCTTCTCGCGGATGACCGGCGCCGTGCCGATCGTGGTGTACGGCGGGTTCGGGAAGCTCGACGCCGGTGCGCCCTGCACGCCGACGAACGTCTGGTTCCACACCGCGTTCAGGCTGGAGCCGATCTGGCTGTTGCGGGTGAACCACTGCTGCTGGGAGTACTGCTGCTCCGAGCCGCTGATCCGCGAGTCGGCGATGTAGCCGCCGGACGCCCAGCCGTAACCGTTGGGGGCGAGGTTGAGGTCGCCGTGGATGTCCATCCGCCGGAACGGCGCGGCCTGCGAGACGGCCCACCGGTTGGCGCCGCTCACCGGGTAGACGGACAGGTTCTCGACCGAGCGCCAGAAGTTCTGGGTCGCGTTGCCCTGGAACCAGCCGGCGTCGACGGTGATGTCGCCGTTGATCCGGGTGTCCTGCGGGTTCTGGCCCAGGCCGAGCACCGAGGTGTAGAAGCCGACCTGGATGTTGAGGCCGTTGTACGTGCCGGGCTTGAACGCGAGGACGTACCGCTGGAGGCCGAACTGGTTGGACTCCTGCTGCCGGAAGATCGTGTCGGCCTGGCTCTGGATCGACGCCGACGACATCGACGGGTCGAAGACGATGACGTTGGCGCCGAGGCTGCCGCCGCCGGGCAGGTCCGGGTCGGTGGTGCCGCCGCCGTACACCTTGAATTCCCACAGCGAGTAGCCGTAGCCGGTGGCGCGTTCGGTGCCGTACATGCGCACGTACCGGGCCGTGGCGGTGACGTTCACGCTCTGCGTGCCCGCCTGACCGGCGGTGGCGGGGCTCGCGTCGGCCCAGGTGGAGCCGTTGTCCGAGGTCTGGATCCGGAAGGTCTTCGCGTACGCGGCCTCCCAGTTGAGCTCCACCCGGCTGATCGCCGAGCTGGTGCCGAGGTCCACCTGCAACCACTGGGGATCGGCGAACGCGGACGACCAGCGGGTGCCGGTGTTGCCGTCGACCGCGGCGGAGGCCGGGTAGACGCCGTCGTTCTCCGACGTGGACGCGGTGGCGGGCCTGCCCTGCGACAGCAGCGTCTCGGCAGCCCGGGCGCTCACCGGGGTGAGCGCGCCGAACGCCGCGACGACCGCGACGACCAGGCCGCCGGCGGCGCCGAGGCGCCACCGGCGGCGAGATCGGGGGATGACTGCGGGGACGGTCATGGCTTTCTCCTTGTACGCCAGGACGGACGCGCGGGGATCGCGCCCGGTGCGGAGCCGGGGATGCTCCGGCGAAGGTAAGTGATCTTGGGAGAGCGCTTACCCGCCCTGTGGACGCTAAGTTCGTTACGCCGATGTGTCAAAGGGTCGGCGCAACGGTTACGCGAGCGGTTCCGGAACCGGTTCCGCCGTCCGGTCAGCCGCGACCCGGGACGACCCCGGGCCGCCCGCCGCCCTCGATCCCCGCCACCGTCCATACCCGACCGTCGAGCCGCACACTGAGCTGGAGAGATGCGCCGGGTCCCGGGATGCCCGGCGCGATCGAGGAGGCTCCGGGGCGGCACAGGACCACGGAGGTCATCGACCCGCCCGAATGAGCTGTGACCAGAAGGACGGGCTTTTACCCCGATCCACCGCAGGACGGACAAGGGCTCCGCCTACATTGGGGCCATGCGCCTGGTCCTCACGACCGACACCCACGTGCCCAAGCGGGCCCGCGATCTCCCGGCCGAGCTGTGGGCCGCGGTCGAGGCGGCGGACGTGGTCGTCCACGCCGGCGACTGGGTGGACGTCGCGATGCTCGACGCGCTCTCGGCCCGCTCGCGCCGGCTCCTCGCCTGCTACGGCAACAACGACGGCGCTCCGCTGCGCGCCCGGCTGCCGGAGATCGCGCGGGCCACGCTCGGCGGCGTACGGCTGGCGGTGATCCATGAGACCGGCGACGCCAAGGGGCGCGAGCAGCGTTGCGAGGCGGCCTTCCCGGACACGGACGTGCTGGTCTTCGGGCACTCCCACATCCCGTGGGACACCACGACGCCCGGCGGCCTGCGGCTGCTCAACCCGGGCAGCCCCACCGACCGGCGGCGGCAGCCGTTCTGCACGTACATGACCGCGGAGATCGAGTCAGGCCACCTCGCCGGCGTGCGGCTGCACGAGCTCGTCAGACGAGCTTGACCGGGCCGGCGCCGATGGCGACCCGGAAGAGCTGGTACGGGTACCGCCGCCGATCCTGCCCGCGCCGGTACGTGGGCTGCCGGTGCAGCTGGTTCGCGGTCACGTAGAGGTAGCCGTCCTCGGCGACCGACATGGTGTCCGGCCACAGCAGGCGCGGGTCGTGCGCCACGGTCTCCATCGTGCCGTCGGGCAGCCGCCGCAGGATGGCGTTGTGCTCGGTGTTCGTCACGTACACGCGGCCCTGGTCGTCGGTCTCGAGGCCGTCCGCGACGCCGCCCTTGTCGCCCTCGTCGACGACCGTCGCGGCCACCTCGTCGTCGCCCAGGTCCGTGCCCAGGAGGGCGTCGGTGGAGACGCTGTACCAGCGGCGCGACATCAGCGGGCAGTAGAAGAGCCGGGAGCCGTCGGCCGAGATCGCGATGCCGTCGGCGCCCATGGTGACCGGCTCCGGGGCGCCGTCCTCGGGGCGCTCCAGGAACGGCTCGCCCTCCACGACGGGCAGGAGCGACGGCGGGGTCTCGGCCTTCGTGGACGGGTGGTCGTGCAGCCGCCGCCAGGCCGTACCGCTGCCGAGGTGCACCACGATGATGCCGTTCGGGCCCTGGTCCGACGAGTCGGTGATGTACGCGACGTCGCGCCGCAGGTCGAACCGCACGTCGTTGAGGTACGTCGTGGGCAGCGCGGCGCTGCGGTCGAAGACGATCGTCCGGATCACGGTGTCGGTGGCCAGGTCGATGCAGACGAGCTTGGGCCCGCCGACCTGCGTCTCCCGGAACTCGGGGGCGCCCGTGTCGAGCACCCAGAGCCGGTCGGCCGGGTCCACGACGACGCTCTGCACCGAGACGAACGCCTTCGGGTCGTCGTCGGCGGAGGGGGTGTTCCAGCCCTCGTCCGGGTACGGGACCACGACCCCGTCGCGGATCTCCCCCACGGTGAACCGGACGTCGTCGCCCCACTTCGGGAAGTTCACGAAGATGCGGCCGCGCGCGGAGACGCTGACGCCCGTCGGCATGGGCCCGCTGTCGAACGTGTGCACCGTCTCGAGCTCACCGATGGGCTGGTCGACCGGATGATCCGTCATCCCGGCCGCTTACCCGGCGAGCGCACCCGCAAAACAGCCCGGCCCACGCCGCCCGCCCGCCCGCCGGCCAGCCGCGATAAGAAACGGCCGGGCGCGGCGAGGACGGCCGGGCGCGGCACGAACAACCGGGCGCGGCGGAAGACCGCCGGGCGCGGGGGTGGGACGGCCGGGTCAGGCCGGGTGTGATGTCCAGCCCTGGCGGTGCAGGCGTTCGATGCCGTCGAGCAGCAGGTCGAGGGCGAATTCGAACTCGAACTGGTCGTCGCAGCCCGTCCCCACCACCGATGCGTCGTCGTGGAAGGCCGCCGTCGCGATCGTGGCCAGGTGCGGGAACCGGTCCGCGAACTCCGGCGGCGGGGCGGCCGGTGGTTCCGCGGCGGCTGCCCCGGACCGGCCGGCGTTGCGGGAGGCGTCGAAGAGCTCCTGGCTGAAGCCCAGCATCCGGCTGCCCATCGCGTGCATCACGTGGTGGGCCAGGTCGGCGGAGAAGCCGCCGGCCGAGAGCGTGCCGACCATCGAGTCGAGGTACGCGAGCACGGCCGGCGTCGCCGCGGTGCGCGACTCGATGGCGATCGGCGCCCACGGGTGGCGCTGCAGCACCCGGCGCGCCGACAGGATGCGGCCGCGGACGGCCTGCTTCCACCCGGCTCCGGGCACCGGCGGGTCGATCTCGCCGACGACCGCGTCGATCATGCCGTCGAGCAGCTCCTCCTTGTTGGCGACGTGCTTGTAGAGGGCCATCGGCACGACCCCCAGCTCCTGGGCGAGGTTGCGCATGCTCAGGGACTCGATGCCCGCCTCGTCGGCCAGGGCCACGGCGGCGCGCAGCACCCGGTCACGGCTCAGCGGTGTCCGCCGCAGGGTGTGCTCAACCATGCCGTCCTCGTCTCCCGGGGGCAGGGAAACGATATCCGCCTTGACGGGTGTACGGCGTACACCCCATACTTCGAGGGCAGGTGTACGGCGTACACCAGGAGGGGAGGCGACGGTGAAGGCGATCGTTCAGGACAGGTACGGGCCGCCCGGGACACTCACGCTCGCGGACGTCGACGTGCCGGTTCCCGGTCCCGGCGAGGTGCTGGTCCGGGTGGAGGCGGCGGCGCTCAACGCGTACGACTGGCATGTCATGCGGGGGGATCCGCGGATGGCCCGGCTGGCGATGGGGCGGTCCCGTCCCCGGGCGCGGATCCGCGGCCGCGACTTCGCCGGCCGGGTCGAGGCGGTCGGCCCGGACGTCCGGCAGCTGCGCCCCGGCGATGCCGTGTTCGGCGACCTCGGCGACGACAACGGCGCGTTCGCGGAGTACGTGCGGGTGCCCGAGGCGCTGGTGGCGACCGCCCCCGCGAACCTGACCCCGCGGCAGGCGGCGGCGCTCCCCCTGGCCGGGATCACCGCCCTCATGGGACTGCGCGACGCGGGAGGCCTCGAGCCCGGCCGGCACGTGCTCGTCAACGGCGCCTCCGGCGGGGTCGGCACCCTGGCGGTGCAACTCGCCAAGCTGCTCGGCGCGACCGTGACCGCCGTGTGCAGCACCCGCAACACCGAGCTGGTCCGCTCCCTCGGCGCCGATCACGTGGTCGACTACACCCGCGAGGACTTCACCCGGCTCGGGCGGCGCCACGACCTCGTACTCGACCTCGTCGGCAACCGCTCCCTCCGGGCCCTGCGACGGGCACTGACCCCCACGGGCACGCTGGTCCTGTCCGGCGGCGGCGTCTACGGCGGCGGCAGCCTCGTCGGTCCGGTCTGGCTCATCGCCCGCGGCCGGCTGCTGGCGCCCTTCGTCCGGCGGCAGCGGATCGTCGTGCTGACCACCGCCCCGAGCCGCTCCCATCTGGACACTCTTCGCGCCCACGCCGAGAACGACGGCCTCGTGCCGGTGATCGACCGGTGCTACGACCTCGCCGAGGTCCCCGAGGCCATGCGCTACCTGGAGAGCGACCACGCCCGCGCAAAGGTCGTGATCTCGGTTCTCCCCACTCACGCAGAATGAAGGGGCCAGGGCCAGCGAATGCTGGGCCCCGGCCCCGGCCTCGACGGGAGTTGCGGTCAGCACCACCCACCGAGCTACGACATGATGATCTTGATCTAGACGCCCAGGTCCACGGTCGGGTAGAGGGGGAAGGCGCCGAGCAGCTCGTTGGCCTGCTTGCTGATGCGGTCGGCGACGGCCGGGTCGAGGTCGAACTTCGCCTTCGACGCGCCCGCCTTCGTCTGGGACAGGACGGTGTGCATCAGCTCGGCGATCTGGTCCATCTCCGCCGTGCCGAGGCCGCGGGTGGTCAGGGCCGGCGTGCCGATCCGGATGCCGGAGGTGTACCAGGCGCCGTTCGGGTCCTGCGGGATCGCGTTGCGGTTGGTGACGATGCCGCTGTCCAGCAGGGCCTGCTCCGCCTGGCGGCCGGTCAGGCCGTACTTGTCGACGTCGATGAGGACCAGGTGGTTGTCGGTGCCGCCGCTGACCAGGGTCGCGCCGCGCCTGATCAGGCCCTCGGCGAGCGCCTGGCTGTTGTCGACGATGCGCTGGGCGTAGTCGGCGAACTCGGGGCGGCGGGCCTCGGCGAACGCGATCGCCTTGGCGGCCATGACGTGCGCGAGCGGGCCGCCGAGGACCATCGGGCAGCCGCGGTCGACCTGGTCGGCCAGCTCGGGCTGGCAGAAGACGGCGCCGCCGCGGGGGCCGCGCAGGCTCTTGTGCGTGGTCGTGGTGACGATGTGCGCGTGCTCGATCGGGTTGAAGTCGCCGGTGAAGACCTTGCCGGCGACCAGGCCCGCGAAGTGCGCCATGTCGACCATGAAGGTCGCGCCCACCTCCTCGGCGATCTCCCGCATGATCCGGAAGTTCACCTTGCGGGGGTACGCCGAGTAGCCGCCGACGATGATCAGCGGCTTGAACTCGCGCGCCGACTCGCGCAGGGCGGCGTAGTCGATCTGGCCGGTCGCCGCGTCGACGCCGTAGCTGCGCTGGTCGAACATCTTGCCGGAGATGTTGGGGCGGAAGCCGTGGGTGAGGTGGCCGCCCGCGTCGAGCGACATGCCGAGCATCCGCTGGTTGCCGAACGCCTGCCGCAGCTCGGCCCACTCGGCGTCGGTGAGGTCGTTGACGTTGCGCTTCTGCGCCTTGGCCAGCGCCGGGGCCTCGACCCGGTCGGCGAGCACCGCCCAGTAGGCGACCAGGTTGGCGTCGATGCCGGAGTGCGGCTGGACGTACGCGTACGGCGCGCCGAACAGGGCCTTGGCGTGCTCGACGGCGACCGCCTCGACGGTGTCGACGTTCTGGCAGCCGGCGTAGAAGCGGCGGCCGATGGTGCCCTCGGCGTACTTGTCGGAGAGCCAGTTGCCCATGGCCAGCAGCACGGCCGGCGACGCGTAGTTCTCGGACGCGATCAGCTTCAGGGACTCACGCTGATCGTGGAGCTCCTTCGCGATCGCGTCGGCGATCCGGGGCTCGACGGCGCGCACGGCGTCCAGCGCGGCGCGGAAAGCGGTCGATTCGGCGTTCAGCTCAGACATCGGACCTCCCTATCACAGGTGATGAGGCCCAGGCGCACGGCATTCACCCCGGTGGGTGAGGCCGCTCCCCGATGGTCGTCCATCTCAAGCGCCAGTCACGGCCCGCCGACGAGCATACCGTCGGCGCCCGGCCTCCGCCTCATCCCTCCCACGAGGCCTTACCGTAGGCCCGGTGAACGGCGTCCAGATCCTGCTCATCGCCGGGGCCGGCATCGCGGTCACCGCGTTCGCCCACCGTCGCGGCCTCCAGCCCGGCCTCATCGTCGTGACGCTCGCCGCGGCGGTGAGCTTCGTCCCCGGCGTCCCCCGGCTCGAGCTGGAGAGCGAACTGCTGCTGGCGCTCGTCATACCGCCGCTGCTCTACTCGGCGACGCGCGGCGCCTCGTTCACCGGGTTCGGCCAGAACCTGCGCGCGATCATCAACCTCGGCGTGGTGCTGGTGGTGCTCACCGCCGGCGCGCTGGGCGTGCTGTCGTCCTGGCTGCTGCCCTCGATCGGCCTGGCGGCGGCGTTCGTCCTCGGCTCGGTGCTGGCGCCGCCGGACACCATCACCACCGTCTCGCACGGCGCCGAGCTCGGCCTGCCACGCCGGGTCACCACGATCCTGACCGGGGAGAGCCTGGTCAACGACGCGACCGCGCTGACGCTGTTCAGCATCGCGGTCGGTGCGGTGAGCGGTGACCACGCGACGTGGGGCTCGGGCATCCGCGAGTTCCTCTACAACGCCGGGGTGGGGCTGCTGGTCGGCGCGGTCCTGGCGATGGCGGCCCTGATGATCCGCCGGCGGCTGGGCAATCCGACCCTGGGTACGGCCCTGGGCCTGCTGGTGCCGTTCACCGCCTTCCTCACCGCCGAGGAACTGCACGCCTCCGGCATCCTCGCCGTGGTCATGGCGGCGTTCTCCATCACGATCAACACGTCGATGGATCCCCGGCACCAGTTTCCGGGCGCGTACCGGACGCGGTTGCAGGAGGAGGCGTTCTGGCCGGTCGTGGACTTCCTGCTCGAGACGTTCGTGTTCGCGTACATCGGGCTGCAGCTCAAGTTCGTCATCGACGATCTGCGCGCCGAGGAAGGGCCGGGGCTCACCCGTACCGTAATCGCCGCCGTCGTCCTGCTGCTCGCCGCGATCGTCCTCCGCCTGGCCGGCGTCTCCCTGCTCTTCGGCCGCTGGCGGCTGAACGAGCTGATGGACCGGCGGCGCCGTGAGGCGGACCCCGAACGGGCCCGGCGGGCCGAGGAGCGGCGGGCGCGCCGGGCCCGGGGCCGCAAGCGGCTCGATCCCCCGCTGGGCCCGCCGACCACCCGGGAGACGCTGGTGGTCGGCTGGACGGGCATGCGCGGCATCCTCACCCTGGCCGCCGCGGCGGCGATCCCGGAGGTCACCGCCGCCGGCGAACCGTTCCCCGGCCGCGAGGCCGTGCAGGCCATCGCCCTGGTCGTCACCCTGGGCACGCTGCTGATCCAGGGCACGACCATCCGGCGGGTGGTCCGCCTGCTGGGCATCGACGTCCGCGCGGAACAGCGGGAGGCCGCCGCCCGGCGCCGGCTCGGCGACGAGATCGCGGCGGGCGCCGCGGCCGGGACGACGGACGAGGACTTCGACCTGCGGCGCAACGCTCTGAGCAGGGCGATGATGGAGGGCGAGATCGACGAGGAGACCGCCCGCGAGCTCATCGGCAAGCTGGACCTGCGCCAGGCCGCCGACCGCACGCTGTCGTAGCGCCGGCGAAAAACCCCGGGAAACCGCGACCGGGTACGGCGTAGGGTCGCGGCATGCCTACGACGCACGCCCTCCTCGCCCGGGTGTCGACGCCCGTCGCGCGGGGACCGCTGCACTCCTCCCGCCTGCGCAACGGCGTCGCGCCCTGAGCCGCCGCGCCGACTGAACCCGCACTGAGCGCTGCCGCCAGGGCCCTTCGTGTCCTCTTCCCACGGACGGGCCTCGCTGATGCCTGT
Source organism: Pseudosporangium ferrugineum (assembly GCF_003002065.1). Lineage (GTDB taxonomy): Bacteria > Actinomycetota > Actinomycetes > Mycobacteriales > Micromonosporaceae > Actinoplanes > Actinoplanes ferrugineus_A. The sequence continues at coordinate 8,488 of NZ_PVZG01000033.1, read as the reverse complement.
CCGCGTTCGCCGCCACGGCGGCAGACAGGACCACGGTCATGGCGCTTCACCAGCACGAACACGCCCGCGCCCGGCGGGCGTTCGGGCAGAACCTGCTCGCCGACCCGGCGGCGGTGCGACGGCTCGCCGCCGCCGCGGAGATCGATCCCGGCGACCTCGTCCATGAGGTCGGCGCCGGGCGCGGGCACCTGACCCGCGAACTCGCCCGGCGCGCCGGGCGGGTGGTCGCGTACGAGGTCGATCCGGCGATGGCGGCCGCGGTGCCGCGCCGGCCGGGGATCACCGTACGGACCGGGGACTTCCTGCGCAGCGCGCCGCCGGACGAACCGTTCCGGGTGGTCGGCAACATTCCGTACGCGCTCACCTCGGCCGTGGTCGAGTGGTGCCTGGACGCGCCGCACCTGGCGACGGCGACGCTGCTCACCCAGCTCGAGTACGCCCGCAAGCGCACCGGCGACTACGGCCGCTGGACCCGCCTGACGATCGCCACGTGGCCCGAGGTCGGCTGGTACCTCGCGGGACGGGTGCCGCGTACGGCCTTCCGCCCGGTGCCGAGGGTCGACGGCGGCATCCTGCACCTGCGCCGCCGTGCGGTGCCCCTGGTGGACGACGCGGCCGGGTGGCGCCGGTTCGTGCACCTGGGCTTCACCGGGCGCGGCGGTTCCCTGGCGGCGACCCTGCGGCACCGCTACGGACCGGCCCGGACGTCCGCGGCCTTCCGGTCCTGCCGGCTCGGCACCGACGTGCCGGTGGGCGAGGTCTGGCCGGAGCGCTGGCTGCACCTGTTCCGCCTGCTCGAACGCTAGACCCGGAAGCGTTCCGCGACCGTACGCAGCTCGGCCGCCACCTGGTTGAGGCGGTCCACCGCCACGTCCGCCTCGGCGAGCGTGGCGGTGGTCGCCTCGGCCGACCGGGCGACGCCGTTGATGTTGGCCGCGATGGTCGAGCTGCCGCCGGCCGCCTCGCCGATGCTGCGGCTCATCTCGGCGGTGGTGGCGGTCTGCTCCTCGACCGCCGAGGCGATGGTCACCTGGTAGTCGTTGATGCGCTGGATGATCTGCGAGATCTCGCCGATCGCCGCGACCGCGCCGGCGGTGTCCGCCTGGATCGTCTCGACCCGCCGGGAGATGTCCTCGGTCGCCTTCGCCGTCTCCTGGGCGAGGTCCTTGACTTCGGACGCGACGACCGCGAAGCCCTTGCCCGCCTCACCGGCCCGCGCGGCCTCGATGGTGGCGTTGAGGGCGAGCAGGTTGGTCTGCTCGGCGATGGCGGTGATGACCTTGACCACGTCACCGATCTCCGCCGACGACGTGCCGAGCTTGGAGACCGTCTGGTTGGTGGTCTCCGCGACCCCGACCGCGTCGGACGCGACCAGGGCGGCGTCGTTGGCGTTCTGGGCGATCTCGCGGATCGACGCGCCCATCTCGTCGCTGCCGGCCGCGACCGTCTGCACCGAGCCGGACACGTCGTCGGCCGCCCCGGCGACCAGGCTCGCCTGCGCGGCGGCCTCCCGGGCACTCTCGCCGATCCGGCCGGTGACGCCGGTGAGCTGGTGGGTGCTGACCCCGAGGTCCTCGGCGCCGCCGGTGAGCTGGGCGACCGTGCCGCGCAGCCCGTCCCGGGCCCGGTTGACCGCGGCGGCCATCCGGCCGAGTTCGTCCCGGGAGCGCACCTCGGCGGGCTCGGTGAGGTCGTTGTCCGCGACGGCGGCCAGGGCCCGGCCGACGGACGCCAGCTGGACCTTGATCAGGCGGGTCACCAGCACTCCGATCGCCGCGGCCACCAGGATGCCCGCGAGGAGCGCGGCGACGATCCGCGTACGCGCCTTGCGGAAGTCCTCCGCGGCCCGCCCGGCGATGGCGTCCGCCTGGGTGTCCTCGGCCTTCTGCAGGGCCGCGACCGCGCTGTTGAGCTTCGCCTCGCCCTTGCCGAACTCGGCGCCGATCTGGTCCGCGGGCGGCATGGTGTATCCGGGGGGAAGCGGCTCCCGGAACATGACGGTGTCCCGCAGCGCGCGGTAGTCCTTCATCGCGGCGGTGAAGGCGGCCAGACTCTGCCGCCGTTCCGGATCCTCGGCGATGGCTCCGTAGGCCGTCAGCGCAGAGTTGATCTTGTTGTCCGCGGTGGTGGTGGCGTCGCGGGCATCCTTGCGCTCGGCGTCGCCCGGACCGATCGAGTAGAGCATCAGGCCGCGGAACATGTCGGAAATGCCACCTCGGAGCTCGGCGACCTGTTGAAGGCTGTCGACGTGCTGGGCCTTCATGGTGGTGAGATCCTTGTTCGTCTCGCTCATGCGCCACACGGCCATCCCGCCCACACCGAGCGCGACCAGCGCCATGGCCACCGCGGAGAGCAGGGTCTTGGTCGTCATGCCCAGGTCGGCCAGCCGGCCCACCAGCGGGTTGCGCCGGATGGTCACCTGCACGGCGTCTCTGGTCTGGCCCTTGGGCATCGTCGTCCCCTTCCCCTCCGCGATCGATCATCGCGCCAGGCGGGGAACAACCGCGGCAAAACGCGAAAGTCAGGTGACGGCCAGCTCCACGAGCTCGGCGTCGCCCGGGGCCCAGTCCTCCACCACGATCGCGACGTAGCGGGCCCGGCCGGCGAGCGGCGCGTAGGTGAGGCCGTCCGCCGAGGCTTCCAGGTAGTGGGCCGGTACTCGCCGGCCGCGGGACCAGGCGGGCCGGACGTGTGCCACGTCGGTCACCCGGCCGAGGTCGACGACCATCCGCCCGGACCGGCCGGGCCGCCAGGCGGTCGCCGGGTCGCCGTCGACCGCCCGGTCCGGCGACGTCATCCCCGCCGGCAGGGGCGAGGTCGGGAAGGTGGTGCGGCCGCGGGCGAGGTCGGCGGCCGGGGTGACCGGTGCGCCCGGCACCGTCACGCCGCGGGACCTGCCTGCGGGTACGCGCACGGTCGCCGCCCACGACCCACGCCGCAGCGTGACCACCGCCCGGCGCTTCGCGGGGGCCGTGACGGTGACGTGGTGCGAGTCGCGCACCTGGAACCGGGTGCCGGGAGGGGGGTCGCCGGCGACGGTGAAGCGCGGCGGCTCGACCCGGGCGGTGCCGCCGTCGAGGCTGACCGACCAGTCCAGGCCGGCGGCGGTGAGCACCTGCTCGCCGCGGTAGAGGGTGTCGCGGGCCGGAAGGTGCACGGTCACGTCGCGGGCCGGTTTCGCGGTGAGGTTGAAGACGCTGAGGTAGCCGTCGGCGTCACTCACGGTGAGCCCCTCGGCGGCCGGCAGCTTGCGGGCCGCCACCCGGGCGAGGTCGCGGTCGCCCGCATAACCCTCGACGAGCGGCGCGGGGGCGCTGACCGCGGTGGCGGTGACGGTGATCCGGCCCTTGCCACCGTGCGTGACGATCCCCGCCCGGCCGTCGAGGCCCACCCACCGCGGGACGCTCCGGGTCTCCGGCACGGCGGCCGCGTCGGTCCAGGTGCGGCCGTCGATCGAGGTCTGGATCATGAAGCTCTTGGCGTACGCGGCCTCCCACGCGATGCGGACGCCGGCGACGGTCACCGCCGAGCCGAGGTCGACGGCGAGCCAGCTGTCGGCCCGCCCGCGCTCCTCCCGGACGACCGCCCAGCGGGTGTCCGCGTTGCCGTCGGTGGCGTTGCGGGCCGGATACCACATGTCCTCGGACGAGGCGATCGGCATCGCGCCCTGGGCCAGGTCGGCGCCGCGGACGTCGAGCACCGAGAAGGTGTAGATCGAGTAGCCGTACGGCGTGGCCGGCTCGCGCCCGAGCATGCGCACGTACCGGGCGTCGCGCGGCGCGAAGCCGATGTCCCCGGTGTACGGGTCGTTGAGGTTCGCCTTGCCGCCTGCGTACGTGAAGGTGCGGGCGCCGTCCAGGCCGGGCACCCCGGGCATGGCGAGATTGAACAGGGTGAGGCCGCCCTCGCCGGGCAGGCCCGTGCTCGCGTAGACGACGGTGCCGGTCGGCAGCGTGCAGAAGCCCGCGTATCCCCCGCTCAGGGTGAGAACGGTCGCGGTCGCGTCGACCCCGTCCCGGACCCTGCTGTACGCCCTGGTCCACTGTGCCGCCGGCGTCGTGCCGGCGGGCAGGAACGCGGGCGCCCGGGTGTCGATGAACCAGTTGTCGTGGCGCGGCTGCCAGAGGAAGTTGACGTAACCGGGCTTGGTGACCGCCGCCGCGAAGGCGTTCGCCGACTGGTGCGCCGTCAGCCCCACCTCGGGACCGAAGTCGCGGGTGCCGCTCGCCTCCCGGAAGAACTCCTCCGCGGACACCGGCACGACGGGGCTGCGGCGCAACCGGTGGAACAGGTACGCGATGGCGAGCTCGGCGCGGGCCTCGGGCTCGTACTTCTCCTCGCCGCTGAACTTGGTGAGCCGGTACTCCGGCTCGTAGCGCAGGTACGGCATCAGCCGCTCGGCGAGGTCGGCCTCCGCGCGGGCCGCGTGCCGGTCGCCCCGCACCTGGGCGAGGAAGGCGAGCGGGAGCACGTCCCGGCCGTACAGGTGGTAGCGGTCGGCCACCATCGGCATGACCGGCTCGCCGGCGTCGCTGGCGAGGAGCCGCAGGGTGCGCCACAGCTGCTCGCCGTTGGGCTGGTGGGTGAGCACCTCGGGAAGCGGCAGGCCGGCCAGCAGGAAGTGGATGGCCGAGCGGCCCGCCGTACGCCACAGCTCCGCCTGGTAGTGCGGGTTGGCCGACCCGTGGTTCTCCACGATGAACGTGTCGTGCAGGTTGTGCGCCAGGCTGCGCCGGTCGACCTGCTCACCGTCGACCACGGCCGGGTTGGCGCGGTCGGCGGCGGGCAACGCGCCGGCGTTCGCCACCCAGAACTCGAGCCGGGCCCGCCATTCGTCGCGCGCCCCGGCGTCCGTGGCCCAGGCGGCGCCGGGGGCGAGCGCCTGCGCGTAGACGCCCATCTCCTCCAGCTTGGTGTCGCCGCGCCAGCCGCCGTCGGTGCCGTTGGGGGTCCAGCCGCCGCTCGCCGGGTCGGCATCCGCGTTCAGCGCGTACGCGTACGCCGCCTGGCCCTCGGCGATGCGCTGGATGTTGTCCTGGGTCGCCCGGTCCAGGTCACCCCACATCAGCCGGGCGGCGAGCACGAAGTAGAGCTCGAAGGTGGAGTCCCAGAACAGCTGGCGACCCCACTGGGTGCCGCCGGCGAGCCGGTTGCCGGCCGCGTACCGTTGAATCGTGGCCACGGTGTGTGACCGCAGCGTGGCCTCGTCGACCGCGGCGAGGACCGGGTCGTAGTCGTCCATGCCGAGCAGCACGGCGTTGCCGAGCACCGCCGCGAAGCGGAAATCGTCGAATTTGTACGCCCCGATGCCCTGGTCCCACTGCTGTTCGACCCACTGGGTGTGCAGGTGCAGCAGGTCGCGATAGACGCCGGCGACTCGGCCGGGGACCGCCATCGGGACCGCCGCGACCGCCGGGGACGAGGCGAATGCGCTGCTCAGGCCGCTGATGCCGGCGAGCGTCAGCAGCCGGCGGCGGGACAGTGCGAACAAGGGACCTCCCCGGCGGAACACGATGCCCTGCATACCATTCGCTTCAGCCCCAAAGGCTGTCAAATTCACCGCGAGTGTCCGTACGCATCAAGTTCCGGAACCAGGATTGCTTGCTTGTTAAGTAATGCATCGATGAAACTGGCCGTACCGTCCCCGACAACTGCACGTTCCCCACGACGCGGCGCCGGCTCCCGCCCCTGGCGAGGTGACCGGCGCCGCGGCGTGTCCAGGGACAGGTGATCCGTGGATCGACGCGTCCTTCCTCCGGCCCCGCGATCGGCCCAGGCTGGGTGTCCGCGGCCTGAGGGAGGATGTGATCGTGGACCGCGCACAGCTCGCCGACTTCCTGCGTACCCGGCGGGAGGCCCTGCAGCCCGAGGACGTCGGCCTGCCCCGGGGGCCGCGCCGGCGCGCGGGCGGCCTCCGCCGCGAGGAGGTGGCCGCGCTCTGCGGGATGTCGGCCGACTACTACAGCCGCATGGAGCAGCAGCGGGGCCCGCGCCCGTCCGAGCAGATGCTCGCGGCGATCGCCCGCGGCCTGCACCTGTCGCTCGACGAGCGGGACCATCTGTTCCGCGTCGCGGGTCACGCGGCGCCGCAGCGGGTCCTGCGCTCGGAGCACCTCAACCCGGGCATGATGCGCATCGTCGACCGGCTCGAGGACACCCCCGCCGAGGTGCTCAGCAGCCTCGGCGAGACGCTCCGGCAGACCCGGCCCGCGGTCGCGCTGCTCGGCGACGACGCCCGGTGGACCGGGATGGCCCGCAGCATGGTCTACCGGTGGTACACCGACCCGTCCTCCCGGCTGATCTACCCCGAGGAGGACCACCCGCTGCACGGACGCGTCTTCGCCGCCCAGCTGCGGGTGGCGTACGCCCGCGAGGGCCGAGGATCGCGGGCCGCGGCGATCGTCGACGCACTGCTCGACACGAGCGACGAGTTCCGGAAGGTGTGGGCCGCGCACGACATCAGCACCACCCACACCGACGCGAAGCGCATCGCGCACCCGCAGCTCGGCATCATCGAGGTGCAGTGCCAGACGCTGGTCGACCCCGATCGGTCGCAGGCGCTGCTCGTCTTCACCGCCGTGCCCGGCACGGAGAGCCACGAGAAGCTCCGGCTGCTGTCGGTCATCGGCGACCAGCGCCTGTGATCCTCAGCCGGCCGATGATCCTCAGCCGGCCACCTTCTCCTCGCCCTTCGTCAGGGCCTTGAAGCCCTGCTCGGCGACCTGATTTCGACCTCCTCGTCTCGGTTCGCGAGTGCCCGGCCCAGAACGGGTTAATCCCCCGGCATATCTCCGGCCGTGCCGGGCACCTGGGTGGGGAACCGTTGTCGAGAGCCGGAGGATCGCATGCGCGCACTGACCTGGCAGGGCACGTCCAAGGTGTCGGTGGAGACCGTCCCGGACCCGAAGATCCAGGAGCCGACGGACGCGATCGTACGGATGACGTCCACCGCCATCTGCGGCTCCGACCTGCACCTGTACGACGTCCTCGGGATGTATCTGGACGCCGGTGACATCCTCGGGCACGAGCCGATGGGCATCGTCGAGGAGGTCGGGCCGGAGGTCACCCACATCCGGCCGGGGGACCGGGTGGTGATCCCGTTCAACATCTCCTGCGGCTACTGCTACATGTGCAGCCGGGGCTATTTCGCCCAGTGCGAGACGACCCAGGTGAAGGAGCACGGCAAGGGCGCCTCCCTGTTCGGCTACACCAAGCTGTACGGCCAGGTCCCCGGCGGCCAGGCCGAGTACCTGCGGGTGCCGCAGGCGCACTTCGGCCCGATCAAGGTGCCGGAGGGCCACCCCGACGAGCGCTACCTCTTCCTCTCCGACGTGCTGACCACCTCGTGGCAGGCCGCCAAGTGGGCGGACATCACGCCGGGCTGCACCGCGTTCGTGACCGGCCTGGGCCCGATCGGCCAGATGACCGCGCGGATCGCCCGCCACCTCGGCGCCGAGCGGGTCATCGCCACCGACAACGTGCCCGAGCGCCTGGAGATGGCCCGCCGCCACGGCGTCGAGGTCATCGACTTCGACGAGGTCGACGACGTGCCGGCCGCGGTGCTGGAGCTGACCTCCGGCCGGGGCGCGGACTGCGTCGTCGAGGCGGTCGGCATGGAGGCGCACGGCACGCCGGTCCAGGAGTTCGCCCAGCGGGCCGCGGGCCTGCTGCCGGACGCCGTCGCGCGCAAGGCCATCGACAAGGCCGGCGTGGACCGGATGGGCGCGCTCCGCACGGCGTTCGCCGCGGTACGCCGGGCCGGCACGGTCTCGATCATCGGCGTGTACGGCGGCCAGGCCGACCCGTTCCCGATGTTCGACCTCTTCGACAAGGGTGTAACCCTGCGGATGGGTCAGGCGCACGTCAAGCAGTGGGTGGACGACATCCTGCCGCTGCTCACCGGCGACTCCGACCCGCTGGGCGTGGACGACCTGGTCACCCACCGGCTGCCGCTCGAGGACGCGCCGCACGCGTACGACATCTTCAAGAAGAAGGAGGACGGCTGCATCAAGGTGGTCCTGAAGCCCTGACACGGCAGAATATCGCATGGTAGCGATTCACTCACGTAAAGTGACTCATACTTTCGGCTAGTCACGGCTCCACTGGTCAGCTAGGGTCGTCATAACCGAACGGCCCAGCATGCGCGGGAGACGGCGGTTCATCACCCGCCGTCGATCCCCGAACCGATAGCGACACCCAGCCCCGACTCGGGCCCGGCTCACCCGCCGGACCGGCTCTCCGGGACAGGTGCCAGGGAGGACCACGAATGACTGTGACCCAGTCGGCCCCGGCGGCGCAGAAGCCGGCGACGATCAGCGAGGCGCCCACGGACAGCGCCGCCGATCTGCTCAACGCGATGGCCGCGATGCCGGCCGATCACCCGTCCCGCGCCCTGCTGCGGGACCGGGCGATCGAGGCCTGGCTCCCCCTCGCCCGCCACCTCGCCCACCGCTACTCCGGCCGCGGCGAACCCACCGACGACCTCATC
>NZ_PVZG01000032.1 GCF_003002065.1 Pseudosporangium ferrugineum | reverse complement strand
GCTGGACGCTGGGTTCGCACTTCGAGGCCCGCAACGCCACGCACCAGATGAAGAAGCTGACCCTGGACGACCTGAAGGGCTTCCGGGACCGCCTCTACCTGGACATTCCGGACAAGCAGCTCGAGGACAACCCGTACCTCCCGCCGTACTTCCACCCCGGCGAGAAGTCCGACGAGATCGCGTACCTGCAGGAGCGGCGCAAGGAGCTCGGCGGTTACCTGCCCTCCCGGCGGACCACCACGATCCCGCTGAACATTCCCGACTCGGCCAGGTTCGGCGACGTCAAGCGCGGCTCGGGCAAGCAGAAGGTGGCCACCACGATGGCCTTCGTCCGCCTGCTCAAGGACATCATGAAGGACAAGGAGTTCGGCGCCCGCTGGGTGCCGATCATCCCGGACGAGGCCCGTACGTTCGGCATGGACTCGTTGTTCCCGACCAAGAAGATCTACTCGCCGCACGGCCAGACGTACACCTCGGTGGACCGCGAGCTGTTCCTGTCCTACAAGGAAGCCACCAACGGGCAGATCCTGCACGAGGGCATCAACGAGGCCGGCTCGACCGCCAGCTTCATCGCCGCGGGTACGTCGTACGCGACGCACGCCGAGCCGATGATCCCGTTGTACATCTTCTACTCGATGTTCGGCTTCCAGCGCACCGCGGACGAGCTGTGGGCGGCGGGCGACCAGATGGCGCGCGGCTTCCTGCTCGGGGCGACCGCCGGGCGGACCACGCTCAACGGTGAGGGCCTGCAGCACGAGGACGGCCACTCGCTGCTGATCGCGGCGACGAACCCGGCCGTGGTGGCGTACGACCCGGCGTTCGCGTTCGAGATCGCGCACATCGTGGAGAACGGCCTGCACCGCATGTACGGCGAGCAGCAGGAGAACATCTTCTACTACCTGACGGTCTACAACGAGCCGATCGTGCAGCCCGCCGAGCCGTCCGGGGTGGACGTCGAGGGCCTGCTCAAGGGCATCTACCGGTATTCGCCGGCACCGCAGGCCACGGGTCCGAAGGCGCAGCTGCTCGCCTCCGGCACGGGCATGCAGTGGGCGCTCAAGGCCCAGCAGCTGCTCGCCCAGGACTGGGGGGTCGCGGCGGACGTGTGGTCGGTCACCTCGTGGACCGAGCTGCGCCGGGACGCGGTCGAGGCCGAGGAGCACAACCTGCTCAACCCGGGCGACCAGCCGCGCAAGCCGTACATCCAGACCAAGCTGGAGGACACCGAGGGCCCGGTGGTCGCGGTCAGCGACTGGATGCGTGCGGTGCCCGACCTGGTCAGCCGCTGGGTGCCGAACGACTACACGTCGCTGGGCACCGACGGCTACGGCATGAGCGACACCCGGCACGCGCTGCGCCGCCATTTCCATGTGGACGCGGAGTCGGTGACGGTGGCGACGCTGCGCCAGCTCGCGCTGCGCGGCAAGGTGCCGTCGCACGTGCCCGCCGAGGCGGCCAAGAAGTACGCCATCGACGACGTGAACGCCGCACCCGTGGGCGAGACCGGCGGCGACAGCTGAGCCGGTGACCGGCTGACCGAGGGATGCGCCCTGTTGTGGCGCATCCCTCAGTTATTTCCCGTTCCGGCCGACATGGCTGGCATGGCGAATGTCCAGATCAGTCACAAGCTGCTCGCCCTGGGGCTCGGCGGCGTCCTCAGCACGGCGGCCGTCCTCGTCGGCGTGGGTGCCTGGCAGAGCGATGCATTCGCCGACCGGACCCGGGCGCAGGTGGAGCGGCTGGCGAGCGAGGACCTGGACCGCACCACCGGCGACGTGACCCGGCTGGTCAGCTCGGTCGGCGACGAGATCCAGCGGGCCGTCAACGGCGACATGACCGCCGCCGGCCGGATGCTCGAGCAGCGCGGCGGGGCCCGGCTGGACGACGGCACCGCCACCTGGACCGCGACGAACCAGCTCACCCAGGACAAGCAGTCGGTGACCCTGCCCCGGCTGACCGTGGGCGGCCGGTGGCTGGGCCAGAACACCGACCTGGAGAAGCGGACCCCGTTCATCGACGACGTGGTGTCCCTGCTCGGCGGCACGGTGACGGTCTTCCAGCGGATGAACGACGCCGGCGACCTGCTCCGCGTGGGCACCAACGTCCGGGCCAAGACGGGCAAGCGGGCCATCGGCACGTTCATCCCGGCGCTGACGCCCGAGGGCACGCCCAACGCCGTGGCCGCGGCGATCAAGGACGGCAAGTCGTACCGGGGCGTCGCGCTCGTGGTCGACTCCTGGTACATCACCGCGTACGACCCGGTGAAGGACGCCTCCGGCAAGGTCATCGGCGCGTTGTACGTGGGCGTGCCGCAGTCCGAGGCGCTCAAGGAGCTGACCGACGCGATCGCCGGCAGCAGGGTACGGGAGAACGGCTGGGTCACCGTCTACAGCACCGCGAAGGCGGACGCCGGGCGGATCATCGCCTCCAGCCTGTCCGGGGCGGTCGGCCGTACCGACCTCGACGCCGCCGACCAGGCGGGCACCAAGTACGTCCAGCAGATCGTGACCGAGGCGCCCAAGCTCACCGGCGGTGCCACCTGGCGGGCCACGTACCGGCTGCCGGGCGCCGCGGGAGCGCCCGCCGGGGACACGTCGACGACGGTGGCGTCCTACCCGCCGTACTCGTGGGCCATCGCCGTGGGCGGCTACGACGCCGACACCGCGGGCGCCGTACGGGCGGTGCAGGACGGCCGCCGGGACATGCTCATCGCCTTCCTCGTCGCCGCCCTGCTGCTGGCCGTGGCCGGCGGCATCATCGCCGCCTGGCAGGCCCGCCGGATCTCGGGCCGGCTGAGCGCCCTCACCGCGGCGCTCACCCGGCTGGCCCGGCGCGACCTGACGGTGACCGTGCCGGCCGGCGGCCAGGACGAGATCGGCCGCGCGGGGGCGGCACTCACCACCGCGGCCGGCGAACTCCGCGGCGTCATGGTGGAGGTGACCGAGGCCTCGCGGGGCGTGTCCCGCTCCGCCGGCCGGGTGGCCGGCACCGGCGGCGAGCTCACCGCCTCGGCGGAGGCGGCGTCGGCGCAGGCCGGCGCGGCGGGCCGGGCCGCCGAGGAGATCTCCACCGTGGTGCAGACGGTCGCGGCCGGCGCCGAGGAGATGGGCGCCTCGATCGGCGAGATCTCCGGCAACGCCCAGGAGGCGGCGCGGGCCGGGCGCGAGGGCGTGGACCTGACCGCCACCGCGACCGGGGTCATCGACGAACTGCGGCTCTCCACGGGCAAGATCGCCGACGTGGTCCGGCTGATCGCGGGGATCGCGGAGCAGACCAACCTGCTGGCCCTGAACGCCACGATCGAGGCGGCCCGCGCCGGCGACGCCGGGAAGGGCTTCGCCGTGGTCGCCGGCGAGGTGAAGGACCTCGCCCAGGAGACCGCCAAGGCGACCGGGGACGTCACCGCCCGGGTGACCGCGATCGAGGGCGACACCGCCAAGGCGGTCGAGGCGATCACCGCGATCACCGCCGCGATCGGCCGGGTCAACGACTACCAGCACGCCATCGCGGCGGCGGTGGAGCAGCAGGCCGCGACGACCGCGGAGATGTCGCGCAACATCACCGAGGTGGCCGGCGGCAGCCGGGAGATCGCCGGGAACATCGGCGAGGTCAGCGGCGCGGTGAACAGCACCCGCTCGGCGGCGGCCGACTCGCACCACGCGGCCGACGAGTTGGAGGCCACCGCGCGGCGGCTGACCGAGCTGGTCGACCGGTTCACCGTGTGACCCCGGCCCCGGTCAGGCCGGGACGTACGTGACGACCTCTACCCCGGTGGTGGTCGTCCACGTGCCCGTGTGCCGCAGCGCGACCTTGGTGCCCTCGTGCCACAGCCTGCGGCCCTCGCCCACCACGACCGGGTAGACCATGATCCGGTACTCGTCGACCAGGTTGTGCCGGGTCAGGTAGTTGAGCAGCTCGGCGCTGCCGTTGAGCAGCAGGGAGCCGGGCCCGGCCTTCAGCTCCGCGACGGCGCCGGCCACTTCACCCCGGAGGAAGGTCGCGTTCCACTCCGGCTCGGCGAGCGTGGTCGTGGCGACGTACTTGGGCATGGTGTTCATCCGCTTGCCGAAGTCGCCGGTCGAGGCCTCCATCTGCGGCCAGGCGGCCTTGAAGCCCTCGTACGTCCTGCGCCCCAGCAGCAGGGCGTCCGCCTCCCGGAGGTTGCCGTCCTGCCAGGCGCCCAGCTCGTCGTTGAAGTAGGGACCGCTCCAGGCGGGTTCCTCGAAGACCCCGTCGAGGGTCACGTACGAGACCGCTACCAGCTTTCCCATGTGCCTCAGGGTAGGCCATGGATCCGCGCGGGGCCGCAGCCCCGCGCGGACCGGCGGGGTGTTACGGCAGGGTCCAGCGCTGGTTCGCGCCGGCGGAGCAGTCCCAGATCTGCAGCCGGGTGCCGTTGGCGGAGCTGTTGTTCGACGCGTCGAGGCAGCGGCCGCTGGCCGGGTTCCGCAGGGTTCCGTCGCCCTGACCCTGCCACGTCTGTGCGCCCGTACCGTTGCAGTCGTAGATCTGGACGAGCGAACCGTTGGCGGTCCCGGCAGCCGCGACGTCCAGGCATTTGCCCAGCGCACGCACCGTGCCGTCGGTGGCGACCGTCCAGGTCTGGGCCGCCGTGCCGTTGCAGTCGTAGAGCTGCACCGCGGTGCCGTTGGCCGGCGAGGCCGCGGCGATGTCGACGCACTTGCCGGCGATGCCGGTGATCCGCCCGGTGCGCCCGGACGGCGGGTCGGTCGGCGGCGTGGTGCCGCCGGTCGCCGTGGCGTAGATGGCGCTGACCAGCGAGTTGGCGCCGGTCGCGTCCTGGGAGAGCTCCCAGTTCATGATGCCGCCGGCGTTGGCCATGGCCCACTGGGTCTTGCGCCGGATCGTCGGCAGGCCGTTGTAGCACTCGTTGACGCCGCTGATCGTGGCGCAGTCCTGGTTGGCGAAGGCCGGGTTGGCCGCCACGATCTGCGCGAACGTCCGGTAGCCGGGGCGGCTGTAGAACGGCACGCCCAGGACCGCCTTCGAGGCGGGGAGGCCGCGGCCCTTCCAGAAGTTCACGCTGTTGATCGACCAGTCGTAGTTGGCGTGCGGGCTGCCGCCGTCGTACGCCATGATGTTCAGCCAGTCGACCACGCCGAACACCGCGGGCTGCACGCCGTTCGCGGTGCCGCCCTCGGAGACGACGGCCGCGGTCAGCAGCTTGCCCTGGTTGTGCAGGGCGGTGCCGAGCTGCTGCATCAGCGCGGTGTAGTTGTTGCCGGACGCGCCCGGGTCGGGGTATTCCCAGTCGATGTCGATGCCGTCGAGGCCGTACTGGCCGACGACGCTCATGACGCTGTTGATGAACGTCGTGCGGCTGCCGGAGCCGGCCGCGAGGGACTCGAAGGCGGAGTCGTTGCCGTCGTTCCAGCCGCCGATGGCCAGCGACACCTTGACGTTGTTCTGGTGACCGAGCGAGACCAGCTGGGACAGCTTGGCGGTGTTCTCGATCGGCTGCAGCGTGCCGTTCGCGTTGGGGAGCGCGAAGGCGTAGTTGATGTGGGTCAGCTTGCTGTACTGGATGCTCGTCACGTTGCCGGCCCAGGACGGCATGTAGCCGACGCTCCTGAAGTTGTTCGGCAGGACGGCCGCCTCGGAGGTGCCCGGGACGGCGAGCGCGGCGACGAGGCCGCCGCCGGCGGCGGTGAGCAGGGCGGCTGCCGCGGAGGCGAGCCTTCTTCTGGTGGGCATGGGGTGGGGACCTTTCCGTCCGGCCCGGGGGAGCCGTGGGGGACCTGGCCGCCAGATCTTAAGAAGGCTTACTAATAGTCGTCAATATAAGACCTGATAAAAGGTGCCCGACAATGGGCTCGACGGGCGCCGTACGCTGGGTCCGTGACTGTACGAGTACGCTTCGCCCCTTCTCCGACCGGAATGTTCCATGTCGGCGGTGCCCGCTCGGCGCTGCAGAACTGGATCGTCGCCCAGCAGACCGGCGGCGCCTTCGTCCTGCGCATCGAGGACACCGACGCGGCCCGCAACCGCCCGGAATGGACCGAGGGGATCATCTCGGCGCTCGACTGGATCGGCATCGAGCGCGGCACCTACGAAGGGCCCTACTTCCAGTCCTCCTACGCGAGCGAGCACACCGCCGCCGCCACCCGCCTCTACGGCGAAGGACGGGCCTACTACTGCGACTGCACCCGCGACGACGTGACCGCACGCAGGGGAAACACCCACACCGGCTACGACGGATTCTGCCGGGAGCGCGGGCTCGGGCCGGGTGAGGGCAGGGCACTTCGCTTCCGTACGCCGGACGAGGGCGCGACCGTGGTCGCCGACCTGGTCCGCGGCGAGCCGACGTTCGAGAACAAGCTGATCGAGGACTTCATCATCGCCCGCAGCGACGGCACGGCGGTGTTCCTGCTCGCCAACGTCGTCGACGACATGACCATGGGCATCACCCACGTCATCCGGGCCGAGGAGCACCTGCCCAACACCCCCAAGCAGCAGCTGCTCTGGGAGGCGCTCGGGGTCAAGCCGCCGGTCTGGGCGCACGTGCCGGTCATCGTCAACGAGAAGCGCCAGAAGCTGTCCAAGCGCCGCGACAAGGTGGCCCTGGAGTCGTACCGCGACGAGGGCTACCTCGCCGCCGCCATGCGCAACTACCTGCTGCTGCTCGGCTGGGCGCCGAGCGGCGACCGCGAGATCGTGCCGTGGCAGGTCATCGAGGACGAGTTCCGCCTCGAGGACGTCAATCACTCCCCCGCGTTCTTCGACGTCAAGAAGCTCCGCGCGTTCAACGGCGAGTACATCCGCGCGCTGTCGGCGGAGGACTTCGCGGCGGTGTGCGCGCCCTGGCTCGGCGGCACCGCCACGATCCCCGCGCCGCCGTGGGACCCGGCCAAGTTCGACTCCGAGGTGTTCGCGGCCGTCGCGCCGCTCGCCCAGACCCGCATCGCGGTGCTCAGCGAGATCGTCGACTACGTGGACTTCCTCTTCCTCGACGAGCCGGTCGCCGACGAGCAGTCCTGGAACAAGGCGATGAAGGAGGGCGCCGCCGAGATCCTCGACGCGGCCGCGGCCGCCTTCGGCGCCCTCGAGCAGTGGACCGCCGAGCCGTTGAAGGCGGCGCTGGAGCGGGTCGGCGAGGAGCGCGGGCTCAAGCTCGGCAAGACCCAGGCTCCGGTACGGGTCGCGGCCACCGGGCGTACGGTCGGGCTGCCGCTGTTCGAGTCGCTCGAGATGCTGGGGCGGGAGCGGACGCTGAGCCGGCTCGCGACGGCTCGGGCGAAGCTCGGCTGATCCGGGACCCCGCCCGCCGGGTTTCGTAACCATTTCGGTATGCGCGCGCCGGGATTTCGGCGCGCGCCTGCCGGACGAAGCAACGCGCAGGTCAGGGCGTTGCGTCAGTAGGGGTATGAGCGTCAGCTGCACGGGTGACGCGGTGATCCGCGGCTTGCACCTGCTGGGTACTATTCGCGCGCTGATCAGCGTTCGTCGTACACCCTCACCACCGATTCCGGATAGCTCCAAAGGTCCTCGTCCCGGGATGCGCCGGGACCGGGTTCCGTGGAGGCTGTGGGTACGCGCACAGCGGAGCAGTGTCCATGACGTAGGCGGGGGAGGCCGGACGGTGGCTCGAGTGAGGTTCAGACGGCTGATGGTGGCGGCGGGCGCGCTGGCCGCCGCGGTGGCGCTCGGCGCCGGGCTCGCACCGGCGGCGCAGGCCGCGCCGTCAGGTCGGGTCCCGGCTGCTTCTCCGGTGCTCCGTGAGGATTCGACGGTGGCGGCGCCGAAGGCTCCGGCCAAGGCGACCGCCGTGCAGATCTCCGGCAAGTTCCCCGGCGGCAAGATCGTCGTCCAGCAGACCGAGCGGCCGGAGCTGTTCCAGCGCCTGCTGAGCGAGGTCGGCTGGCTGTCCAGCACCCAGCCGACGACCACCCGGCCCAAGGCGGACAAGCTCGGCGCCAAGTTCACGGTCACCGTGCTGGCCAAGGACAAGTCCACCCAGGTGTACGACCTCTACCCGCTCGCCGCCGGCGGCCCCCGGGCGTACCGGCCGGCGAAGCAGCCGACGGGCAAGAAGACGCCCGGCTGGTTCTACGGCCGCCTCACCATGTCGGAGTCGCTGCGCCTCAGCGGCGTCCCGCTCAAGGAGAAGCCGGATGTGGTCAGCGGCGGCATCGGCGGAGGCGTCGGCGAGGACGTCGGCCGGGAGGAGCTCGACCCGCTCGCGGTCGGCGAGGACGTCCTCAGCCAGATGCGCCAGCTCTTCCTCATCAACGGTGCGGTCCTGGTGATCGTGCTCGCCGGCCTGGCCGGCGTCGCCTACCTGATCCGCCGCCGGGTCTGACCCGCACCGCCGCCCTCCACGGGCGGCGGGGTCAGCCCGCCGGGCGGACCGCGATCTTGAGGATCGGGCAGGACGGGGCCGGGGCGTTGCAGTGCTCCCCCAGCCCGAACGCGTCGATCAGGCGCGGGTTGGTGGCCGCCTGGGCCACCTCGCGGGTCGTCAGCGGCGGGCTGCCCCGGTCGGTGTCGCCCGTGCCCCGCGCGCCCGTGGCCTGGACCGCCACCGTGCGGCCGTCCACCACGCGGCGGGCTATCACCTGGCGGACCTGCCAGTCGACGTCGGCGGTGTCGGCGTAGCGGGCGTACTCGATGCCGGCCCGGGTGCGGTCCGGCTGGGCGCAGGCGGACGGGTCGGCCAGGACCGGGAGGCACAGCCCGGCCGGTGCGTCGAAGACGGCGACCTCGATCATGCCGCGCGGGCGCCCGTCGCGGTCCGTCACCGTGTACTGCCGCCAGCCCGGGCCCGACGACGGCTCGCTCGGGACCACGCGGTAGGCCTTCGCGTCCACCGGCGGGGCGAGCACCGCGAGGACCGGATCGAGGACCGCGGACGGCCGGGGCTGGGCGACGGCCACCGCGGCGGCCGAGCGGGGTTTCGGGCCGGGCAGCAGGACGGTCGTCAGGGCGTACCCGAGAAGGATGACGATCACGACCGCGACCAGACCGGCCAGGATGACGGTGCGCGCGCGGCGGCGGCGCAGCCGGTCCGCCCGCCGGAAGATGTCCTCGACGGCGTCGCCGACGGGCGGCTCGCTCTCGCACGCCCGCTCGAGGACGGCGGTCATCGCCGCGCTCATTGCGCCACCGCCGGGCGGGCGAGGCGGAGCAGACCGTCGAAGGCGGCCAGGCCCTCCGCCTCGTGGTCGGTCACCTTGCTGCCGTCTATGCCGAGGACGTCGGCGGTGTCGTTGACGGACAGGTGGCAGAAGTGGTGCAGCACCAGCACGGCCCGGCACTTTGGGGAGAGGCGGCGCAGCGCGTCGAGGACCAGCACCGTGTAGACGTCGCCGAGGGCGGCATCCGCGTCCGCTGCCCCCTGCGCGAGGCCCTCGGCCTCCTCGTCGGCCGCTCCCCCGGGCCGCACCGTCTCGGGCGGTGCCACGAAGACGTGCTCGCGGCGGCTGTGGGTGGGCTTGAACGCCGCCATCAGGTCGCCGTACGCCCACAGGTCCAGGTCGCCCACGTCCGGATCGGTCAGCGCGCGGGCGAGCGTGGCGCGCGCCAGTTCGCCCGCGCGCACCCAGTCGCCGCACATCAGGAAGGCGGCGCGGCGCAGGTGCACGTACCGCTGGGCCACGTAGTCGTCGGTCATCGCGCCTCCCCGTACCTTTTGCACCTTTATAGGCCACGGAACGGCCTCGGCGACGGGGAACGGCGCTCACGCGACCCGGACGGTGACCTCCACGAGCCGGACGAGGTCGTCCAGGTCGGCATCGAACTCCGCATCGGCCGCGGGATCCGGCTCGACCGGCTGTCCCGCCAGGGGAAGCGGCTCGGCGCCGGGGGCGCCCTCGTCGACGGGGGCCGGCAGGCCTCCCGTGACCTCGCCGGTGGTGTATCCGAGAAGGAAGGCGCAGATCATCCGGGTCAGCCGGGGCACCTCGCCGGCCGGGACACCGGCGTCGTGGAGGGTCGCGCGCAGGGCCGCGGTCAGCCAGGAGTTGCCCGGCGAGGGACGGTTCAGCAGCAGCGGGTACGCACCCGGGTGGCGCCGGGAGAGGGCGCGCACCGCCCGGCCGAGGGCGCGGAGGCGCTGCCGCCAGTCGATGCCGGCCGGGTCGGTGCCGTACGCCGAGCCGAGTTCGAGGTGCAGCAGGTCGACCAGGCCGTCGAGCATCGCGTCCTTGCCACCCACGTACGGGTAGAGCGCCATCGAGGTCAGGCCGACCCGTTCCGCCACCGCGCGCATGGACATGGCACCCAGTCCGCGCTCGTCGACGAGGGCCAGGGCCTGGTCGAGGATGAGCCGTCTCTTGTCGTCCACGTGCCCACGGTGTCGGCACCGGGGTGCAGCCGCGTGCCGGACGCGCCGCAGCAGCACCGTCAGTCACCCCCCAGGGTGAGCCCCGCCCCGGGCGGGCGGGCCGTTCAGCACCAGCGGCCGGGAGGACGGCCCCGGCCTGCGGCGCGACGGCGGGGACGGACCGCGCCGTGCAGGTGGGCGCCGGCCCAGCCGCGGAGTTCCGAGCGGCAGCCCACCCGGTGGGGGAAGTCGTCGCCCGGTTCGTCGCCGGCCGGCACCACGGCGAGGACGGCGGCGTCGGAAGCCGTGGTGTCCTCCGCGGCGTCGTGCTCCGCGTCGGGGCGTACGCCCTCGTGGTCCGTCACTCCTGCCCCCTTCCGCCCTCGTTCCGTACCCGCGTTAATCGGCACCGCCGGGCCCGGCTTGACCCTCCGCCGGGCGGCAACGCTAGGCGACACCATGCCAGGTCACCGACCGGAATCGCGGGGAAGGCGCACCGCTATTATGGACAAATTTCCCAAAACACCCAGCGATGTGCCCGCTCCGACACCGGACCCGGGGAGCTTCGACACGGCGCGGCGGCCGGCTCGGCCGCGACCCGGACATAGTGAGCCGTCCGCCGGGCAACGCGATACCGCCGGGCGATGTGCTCCACGACACCCACCACGAGGCGGCGATCCCGGCCGGGCGCGGCGGGCGGGCGCGGCCCTGACATGCTGGTCGGGTGGCAGAGCAGGGCAAGTCCGGGGGTACGGCGAAGCGCCCGCCCCTCGCCGCCACCCTGCGCCGGGTCGAACGCAGCGCCGGCGCCCTCGCCTCCGCCAGCATCACGCGGATGGACGAGACCCTGCCGTGGTTCCGGGCCCTCCCCGCCGACCAGCGGTCCTGGGTCATGCTCGTGGCCCAGGCCGGCGTCCGGTCGCTGGTCGAGTGGCTGCGGTCGGGCGGCACGGCGGCCGGGACGCAGGAGATCTCCGACGAGGTGTTCGCCGCCGCGCCCCGGGCCCTCGCCCGGTCCATCACGCTGACCCAGACCGTACAGCTGATCAAGGTGACCATCGATGTCGCCGAGTCGGAGGTCGCCAACCTCGCCGCCACCGGCGAGGAGGGCGCCCTGACCGAGGCGATCCTCAAGTTCTCGCGGGAGATCGCCTTCTCCGCCGCCCGGGTGTACGCCCGCGCCGCCGAGTCGCGGGGCGCGTGGGACGCCCGCCTCCAGGCCCTGCTCGTCGACGCGCTGCTGCGCGGGGACTCGTCCGACGTGGTCGCCAGCCGCGCCGCCGCGCTGGGCTGGGCCGACGCGCCGCCGGTGGCCGTGGTCGTGGGGCGCTCCCCCGGCGGCGACCACACCGCCGTGCTGCACACCGTCTACCGGGCCGCGCGGCGGGCGCGGGTGGAGGTCGTCGGGGGCGTGCACGGGGACCGGCTCGTGGTGGTGATGGGCGGCGCCGCGGATCCGATGGCGATCGCCGGGCAGCTCGCCGACGCCTTCGGCGAGGGGCCGATCGTGGTGGGGCCGGCCGTACCGTCGCTGGACCAGGCCACCGAGTCCGCGCGGGCGGCCCTCGCCGGGTTCCGGGCCGCGCCGGCCTGGCCGCAGGCGCCGACCCCGGTGGCCGCCGACGCCCTGCTGCCCGAGCGGGCCCTGGCGGGCGACACCGAGGCACGGCGGACGCTGAAGCATGACGCGTACGGGTCGCTGGCCCGGGCCGGCGGCGGGTTGCTGGAGACCCTGGACGCGTTCTTCGCCACCGGCGGCGTCCTGGAGAGCGCTGCCCGCGAGCTGTACGTCCACCCGAACACCGTCCGGTACCGGCTCAAGCGGATCGCCGAAGTGACCGGTTTGTCCCCCCTGGACGGTCGGGACGCGTTCGCGTTGCGGATGGCCCTGACCATCGGCAGACTGGATCCTGCGAGCTAGATCACGCCAACGACGCGACGGTCCGGGCGTGACGGCAGCTCCGATAAATCCCCTCGTACCGGGTCAAACGCGGGGATGGTTTGTAGGAACTCCACAACGCCGATCGTAGGGTTTGGTCCGCTGCGGCACCCCGGAACGGGCCCGCATCCGGAAGAGTCGGGGACGTGCTCGCCGTACTCTCGCCCGGTCAGGGCTCCCAGAAGCCCGGCTTCCTCTCACCGTGGCTCGCCCTCCCCGGCGCCGAGGACCGGCTCCGGGCGTGGTCCGAGCTGGCCGGGGTCGACCTGATCCACCTCGGCACCGAGGCCGACGCCGACGAGATCAAGGACACCGCGCGTACGCAGCCGCTGCTCGTCGCCGCCGCCCTGCTGGCCGGCGCGGAACTGCCGCTGGAGCAGGTCGGCGTCGTCGCCGGCCACAGCGTCGGAGAGCTCGCCGCCACCGCGCTGGCCGGGGTGTTCACGGCCGAGTCGGCGATCACCCTCGCCGGCGTCCGCGGCCGGGAGATGGCTGCCGCGTGCGCGCTGGAGCCGACCGGCATGAGCGCGGTCCTCGGCGGCGACCCGGACACGGTCGTGGCCGCGATCGAGCAGTACGGGCTCCACCCCGCGAACCGCAACGGCGCGGGCCAGATCGTCGCCGCGGGCGCCCTCGACGCGCTCGCCAAGTTCGCCGCCGATCCGCCGGCCCGGGTCCGCCCGCTGGCCGTCGCCGGGGCGTTCCACACGCCGTACATGGCACCGGCCGAGCGGGCGCTGGGCGCGGTCGCCGAGGGCATCGCCGTCGCCGACCCGCGACGCGTCCTGCTGTCGGACCTGGACGGCGGCGCCGTCGCCGAGGGCGCCGAGATGCTGCGGCGCCTCGTCCGCCAGGTCACCGCGCCGGTGCGCTGGGACCTGGTCATGGCGAACCTGCGGGAGCTCGGCGTCACCGGCGTCGTCGAGCTGCCGCCCGCCGGCACCCTGGCCGGCCTGGTCAAACGCGAGCTCAAGGGCGACGGGGCCCCCGAGATCGTCACCCTGAACACCCCGGACGACCTGCCCGCCGTCCGCGACCTCATCGCCCGCCACGGCGGGCACCCGGCGTGACGACGCCTCCGCTCGCGACCGAAGGAGCAGCACCATGACCGCGGGTTCCCGCATCGTCGCGATGGGCCACTACCAGCCCTCGCGCGTGATCACCAACGACGACCTCGCGAAGATCGTCGACACCAACGACGCGTGGATCCGCGACCGGGTCGGCATCGCCGAGCGCCGCATCGCCGACGCCGAGTCGGTCGCCGACATGGCCACCTCCGCCGCGGAGAAGGCGCTGGCGAGCTCCGGGCTGACCGCCGCCGACATCGACATGGTCGTCGTCGCGACGTGCTCGTCCATCGACCGCTGCCCGAACGTCGCGACCCGGGTCGCCGCCCGGCTCGGGGTCACCGCGCCCGCCGCGTTCGACCTCAACACCGCCTGCTCCGGCTTCTCGTACGCGCTCGCCACCGCCGACCACGCCATGCGCGCCGGGGCGGCCCGCAACGCGATCGTCATCGGGGCCGAGAAGCTCTCCGACGTCGTCGACTGGACCGACCGCACCACGGCCGTGCTCTTCGCCGACGGTGCCGGCGCGGCCGTCGTCTCCGCCGTGGCCGACGGCGAGCAGCCCGGCGTCGGCCCGGTCCTCTGGGGCTCCGCGCCGGAGAAGGGCGACGTGCTGAAGATCGAGGGCTGGCACCCGTACATCAAGCAGGAGGGCCAGGCCGTCTTCCGGTGGGCGACCACCGCGCTCGCGCCCTTCGCCCTGCAGGCGTGCGAGCGGGCCGGCATCCAGCCGTCCGAGCTGGCCGCCTTCGTGCCGCACCAGGCCAACACCCGCATCATCGACGGCATCGTGAAGCGGCTGGGCCTCGGCCCGGACGTGGTCATCGCCAAGGACCTCATCGAGTCCGGCAACACCTCCGCGGCGAGCGTGCCGCTGGCCCTGTCCAAGCTCGTCGAGCGCCGCGAGGTGCCCGCGGGCGCCCCGGTCCTGCTCTTCGGCTTCGGCGGCGGCCTCACCTACGCCGGGCAGGTCGTGCGCTGCCCCTGAGCAGCCCGTCCGCCCGTCGACTTTTCCCCACGATCGAGAGGAACCACCGCACATGGCTACCCGCGCTGAGATCACTTCCGGCCTCGCCGAGATTCTCGAGGAGGTCGCCGGGGTGAACCCGGACGACGTCGCCGAGGAGAAGTCCTTCACCGACGACCTGGACGTCGACTCGCTGTCCATGGTCGAGGTCGTGGTGGCCGCCGAGGAGAAGTTCGGCGTCAAGATCCCCGACAACGAGGTCCAGAACCTCAAGACCGTCGGCGACGCCGTCTCCTTCATCGAGGCGAACCACTGACATGAGCACCACAGACGTCGTCGTCACCGGGCTCGGCGCGACGACCCCGCTCGGCGGGGACGTCGCGTCCACCTGGGACGCCATGCTCGCCGGCCGCTCCGGGGTGGATGCGATCACCCAGGAGTGGGCCGCGCAGCTGCCCGTACGCATCGCCGCCCAGCTCGCCGTCGAACCGTCGGAGGTGCTGGAGCGGGTCCGCCTGCGCAAGCTGGACCGTTCCGAGGCGATCGCGCTCATCGCCGCGCACCAGGCCTGGGCCGACTCGGGCCTGGCCGACGCGGGCCTCGACCGGGAACGGCTCGCCGTCAGCTTCGGCAGCGGCATCGGTGGCGCGCAGACCCTGCTCCACCAGGACGACATCCTGGAGGCCTCCGGGCCGCGCCGGGTCAGCCCGCACACCGTGCCGATGCTCATGCCGAACGGCCCGGCCGCCTGGGTCGGCATCGACCTCGGCGCGCAGGGCGGCGTGCACTCGATGGCCAGCGCCTGCGCGACCGGCGCCGAGGCCCTCTCGCTGGGCCTGGACATCATCCGGTCGGGCCGCGCCGACGTGGTCGTCGCGGGCGGCACCGAAGCGGTGGTCCACCCGCTGCCGATCGCCGGCTTCGCCTCGATGCGCGCCATGTCGACGCGCAACGACGACCCGGAGAAGGCGTCCCGGCCGTGGGACAAGGGCCGCGACGGCTTCGTCCTGGGCGAGGGCGCGGGTGCCCTGGTCCTGGAGCGTGCCGACCACGCCGCCGCGCGCGGCGCGACCGTGTACGCCCGGCTCGCCGGCGCCGGCATCACCTCGGACGGCTACGACATCGTCCAGCCGGACCCGGAGTGCCGCGGCGGCATCCGCGCGATGCGGCGGGCGATCCAGGACGCCGGCCTGACCGGCACCGACATCGTCCACGTCAACGCGCACGCCACGTCCACGCCGGTCGGCGACATGGGCGAGATCAAGGGCATCCGGGCGGCGATCGGCGACCACCCGATCCTGACCTCGACCAAGTCGATGTCGGGTCACCTGCTCGGCGCGGCCGGCGCGCTCGAGTCGATCGCGACCATCCTCGCCATCCGGGACGGCGTCGTGCCGCCGACGATCAACCTCGACGACCCGGACGACCGCCTGGACCTCGAGGTGGCGGCCCACAAGGCCCGCCCGCTCGACATCCCGGCGGCGATGAACAACTCGTTCGGCTTCGGCGGGCACAACGTGGCGCTGGTCTTCACCCGCGCCTGACGGTTCTTCCGGACGGGGCACCGCAGATCCTGCGGTGCCCCGTCCGTGGCGTTCACGCCTTGCAGGCGGTCCGGGGCAGGCCGGGGACGGCGACCGGGGAGCGGCCCGGCGCCTTCGCTTTCCCGGCGATCACCGCGGCCAGCGCCGTCAGCGACAGCTTGCTCGACGAGTACGTTGCCACGAGCGTCGGCGACCGCGCGGCGCCCAGCAGCTGCGGCGTGTCCATCGCGACCGTCACCGCCGCGCCGGGGCTCAGGTCCGTGCGCTTGTCCCCGTACCCGACGAGGTGAACGACCGTGCCCCCCGCGGCCTGGACCGGCACGCCTGCCTGCTGCAGAGCCTCCACCAGCACGGTACGTGCGGTGTCCCGGTCACCCGACGCGGTGACGGTGACCGGACCGGTGACCAGCGGCCCGGAGCAGCTGCCCTTGAGGATCGTGATCGACGCGGCGTCGGCCGCGGCGACCGCCGCGTGATGATCCGCGGAATCCACGGCGGTGAGCGGCGGCTGCGCCTTGCCCGCCTTGCGGAACCGCAGGGTGAGCACGCGCGTGGCCGCCTCCACGAGCCGCGCCCGCTTCAGGCTGCCGCCGCGCAGGCCGGCCACGATGCCGTCGCGCGCCCCGGCGATGTCCGGCGGCATCAGCAGCAGGTCGTTGCCGGCGTTCAGGGCGCGGACCGCCGCCTCCCCCGCCGGCCACTTCATCGCCGGCGCCATGTTCATCGCGTCGGTGACGGCGACCCCGGCGAACTTCATCCGCCCGCGCAGGACGTCGGTCATCACCTTGCGCGAGAACGTGGCGGCGACGCCCTTGTCGAGCGCCTGCACGTCGAGGTGGCCGGACATGACCAGGCCCGCCCCGGCGTCGATGCCCGCGTCGAACGGCGGCCGGTCCTGCTTCTCCCAGTCCCCCTTGACGACGGGCAGCCCGTTGTGGCTGTCGCCGGTCGTGTGCCCGTGCCCCGGGAAATGCTTGAGCGCGGCGGAGACCCCGGCGGCCTGGAGCCCTCGCACGGCGGCACGCACCTGCCTGCCGTTCGCGGCGGGATCGGAGCCGTACGAGCGGGAGCCGATGACCGAGCTGCCCGCCGCCCCCAGCGTGTCGGCGACCGGGGCGAAGTCGACGTTGACCCCCATCGCGGCGAGTTCCCGGCCGGCGGCGTGCCACGCGGCCTCGGTGAGCGCGGGCTTGCCGGCCGCCCCGAATGCCATCGCGGACGGCAGCTGCGTAGCACCGGTCCGGATCCGCGTCACGACCCCGAACTCCTGATCGGTGCCGACGAGCAGCGGCGCGCCGCCCGGCAACCGGCCCGCGGCGGCCTGCAACCCGTCGGTGAGCGCCCGCACCTGCTGCGGGCTGTCGACGTTGGTCGCCGGGTTCGTCGCCCCGGTCGGATCATCGGGCGCGAACCCGACCAGGATGAGCCCGCCCAGCCGGAACTTCGTGACCAGCTCGGCGGGGGTGTTCACCCCGGCGAGCCGCTGGTTCCCCGCCGCGGCGGCGGCATCGACCTGATCGGCGGCGGCGCCGTAGGCGTACGGCATCAGCACCTGCCCGGCCAGGTCCTCGTCGCTCATCGCCCGGGCCACCTCCCGCGCCCGCGCGACGGGATCGCCGACGGGCGGGGCGGCGGGCGGCGGGCTGGGCGCGACGACGGTGGGCGCGACGCGGGCGGTCGCTTCCGGCCGGGTGGGCGCGTCACTGCCGCAGGCGGCAAGAACGAGCCCCATGGGTACGGCCAGAGCAACGCGGAACGCCCTATTCACGCGGGCCATTGGATCAGCTCCACCCGGTCCGCCACAAACCGGCGTACCACCGTCGCTCACCTGGCCCCGGCGAGCAGCTGCTCCGCCGCGCGCCGAATGTCCGCGCCGAAGTAGGCGACGTCGGTGTAGTTCGGCCTCGGCTCCTCGCCGATCTCCCAGTCGCAGTCGGAGCCGCCGCTCACGATCCCGACCTGCTCCCACACCCCGTCCGGAAGACGGTGCAGCGCGGGCCCGCCGGAGTCCCCGCCGCAGTGGCTCTTCCGGTCCACCGACCTGCCGCAGATCATCGCCCGCGGATACTCGGGGTGATCCGCCCACCACGGATCATCGAAACACTGGTCGTCCGCGAGGTACGGCAGCTCCACCTTGCGCAGGAAACGCTCCTGGGCGCCGCCCCACTGCTGCCTGCCCCAGCCCGCCACGGTGAACGTCCGCAACGGCCCGGCCACGCCGGCCAACCGCACCGTGGGCAGGTCGAGCGGCCGCTCCAGCTTGATCACCGCCCAGTCCGGCCCGTTCCACCACTCGGCCCCGCCGACGACGGCCGTGGACCCGGTGACGGTCCGCTGCGGGTCCGCGAGATCCACGACCCCGGAGACGACGGTGAAGCTGTCACCGGGCTGCTCGTCGACGCAGTGCTGCGCGGTCAGCACCAGCTGCGGGTGAATGAGGGTCCCGCCGCACCCGGCGGGCAGAATCCGGACCATCCAGGGGAACTCACCGGGGGCGGCCGTCTCACCGCCGCTGATGGCGGCTGCCGGGGAGGCCGTGGCCAGCGCGGCCAGAACCGCCAGGCCGGCGGTCAGGAATCGCTTGAAGCGCATCGAGCATCCTTCGCAATGGGCTACAGGTGCGCAGATAAGACGGAGGCCGCGGAATGCTCCGTGGCAATCCGGACACGTCCGAGTCTTACAGCCCTCTCGAGATGCCCTGCCGCACCCGGAACGCCGCGGCCTCGCCGGGCTCAGCCCGGTGCAGGTCCATGCGGCGTCCGCGCGGCGTCCGCGCCCCAAGCGCAGCCCACGCGGCGGTCCATGCCTCCGGTGCAGGTGCGCGCGGGGCCTACGCGCCTCCGGTGCAGGTCTGCACGGGCGTCCGCGCCTCCGGTGCAGGTCCGCGCGGCGTGCGCGCCTCCAGTGCAGGTCCGCGCGGGCGTGCGCGTCGAGCGGCCCGGCCGGGGTCTGCGCGGGTGGGTGGGTCAGCCGACGCGGGTGAGAAGGGTGACCGGGGCGCCGTCGCCGGCGTAGCGGTACGGCTCCAGTTCGGCGTCCCAGGCGGTGCCGAGCGCCTTCTCGAGGGCGTGCGACAACGCCTCCGGGGCCCGCGCCGAGGCCATGATCGAGCGGAGCCGGTCCTCACCGATCTGGATGTCGCCGGAGGCGCCGATCGTGCCGCGGAACAACCCACGGCCCGGCACGTGCATGAAGCGATCCCCGTCGACGCCGGGGCTCGGCTCCTCGGTGACCTCAAAACGGATCATGGGCCACTGTCGGAGGGCAGCAGCCAGCTCGGCACCAGTGCCGGGCCTTCCGGTCCAGCTGCACTCCGACCGCCGCATGCCGGGATCGACCGGCTGCGCAGTCCAATGCAAGGTGACCGGCGCGGTCAAGACGCGCGCGATCGCCCACTCGACGTGCTGGCACACGGCGAGTGGGGTCGAGTGGACGTATACGACGCCACACGTTGGCACGGTGACCTCCCGGAGACCGAGGTGCGTCTTCCCCTACGACCTCGACCGCGGTTGATCGTGCTCCATGATGCCGGGTGGTACGGATGGTGCGCCAGAGAAACCGCAATATCGACATGTGAATGGCCGTAGTGGCACACCCGGCCTAACGGACCAGGCCACTCCCGCGGTGCGGCCCTGCGCAGGCCGTGTAGGATTGCTCCGGCGTTTTATGCCGACAACCCGTTCTTTCCCAAGGAGTACCGCCGTGGCGAGCAACACCTCGAAGACCGCCCGCGCATCCGTCCGCGCCGGCCAGGCAGGCCAGGGTGGCGCCCTCAGCGTGCTCGGTGAGTTCAAGTACCTCATCCCGCTGGCGAACGGCCGTTTCGCGTACGTGCGCAACCTGACCAACGGCAAGACCAACCACCTGAAGACGGACTCGGACGCGTTCGTCGAGGAGATCCGCACCCTCGCCGCGGCCGGCCACGGCGCCAAGATCCGCGCCGAGCTGAACACCCTCGACGCGACCTTCCCCCAGCACGGCTGGGCCGCGACCGAGAAGCGCCTCGCCGAGGCGGGCGTCTTCGAGGGCTGAGCTCCCCCACCGCAGCACAGAGGCGCTCCCGGGCATTCATGCCCGGGAGCGCCTTTTCGCACCCACCGAAGATCACGACAAGATGATCAGCCCGCCGGGCCGCCAGGCAGGACGAACGCCAGGCCGGCGAGCTGCCGGTCCGGCGGGCCTGCTAGCGCGAACGCCGACGGAGTTCCCACCGCCGGGTCGGCGGGTGGGTTGGCCGGGTCGGCGGGTGGGTTGTCAGGTGAGGAGGTCGACGAGGCCGGTGTCCAGGTCGTAGACCGCTCCCGCGATGGCGACCGTTCCCGCGGCCACCGAGTCCGGCACGCCGGCCACGTCGCGCATGCGGCGTACCGTGCGGGTGACGTGGGCGCGCATCGCCTTGGCCGCCACGTCCGGGTCGTCCAGGCCGATGCTCTCGACCGCCGGGGCGATCTCGTCCACCAGGTAGCCCACGTCACCGTCCGGGCGGTCGCCGGTGCGCAGGGCCTGGACGGTCGCGTCGACGGCGCCGCAGCGGACGTGGCCCAGCACCATGATCAGCGGGACCTTCAAGGCCGCCACCGCGAAGCCGACCGAGCCGAGCACCGCGCGGTCGACGACGTGGCCGCCGGAGCGGATCACGCAGATCGAGCCGAAGGTCTGGTCGAAGATGGCCTCGAGCGGCACCCGGGAGTCGATGCAGCCGACCACCACGGCGTGCGGGAGCTGCCCGCCGGACGCGGCGGCCGCGGCCGACACGTCGTGCCCGTGCTCGGGCCGGCCGCTCACGAACCGCCGGTTGCCCGCGAGCAACTCCGCCAGCGCGTCGGCCGGCCGCACGATCCGAGTCCCGGACGCCGCGCCCGGGGTGGCGGGCGCATCGGCCGGTGCGGCGACGGCCGCGTTCGAGGATGCATCGGACGGCCCGGCCGGAGCCGGCAGAACCGTCGAAGATGCCGAGGTGGGGGCAGGTGTCGGACCCGTCATGGGACTGATTCTCTACGAGCCGCCGCTTCGGGGCAGCCCGTGCGAGACACATCACCTTTCGCCGCGACCCGTTGCGCTATCGGGCCCCGGCCGTTCGGCGCGAGATCGTCGAAAGATCTGGCATTTCCGGTGATCGCGCGTGATGCTTATTACCCGTGGGTACAACGGGGCCGTGCGATACACGGAGGTGCCCATGTCCGAGCGCTCGGAGATCACCCTTGCCGACGGCGTACGGCTGCACGTCGAGACGTCCGGTCCGGCCGACGCCGAGGTGACGGTCGTCTTCCTGCACGGGTGGTGCCTGGACCGGCGGACGTGGCATCACCAGGTCAGGGCGTTGCGGGACACCGGCGCGCGGGTGGTCGCGTACGACGCCCGGGGGCACGGGCGGTCGGGCAGCATGCGGTTGCGGTCGGCGACGCTGGCCCAGCTCGGTGAGGACCTGGCCGAGGTGCTCGACGCGTACGCCCCCAGCGGCCCGGTCGTGCTGGCCGGCCACTCGCTGGGCGGCATGACGATCATGGAGTACGCCGAGTCCTACCCCGAGGTGTTCGCGGAGCGGGTCGGCGGCCTGCTCTTCGTGTCCACCACCGCCGAGGGCGCCACCCATACGTGTTACGGCCTGCCCACGCCGCTGACGCCGTTCCTGCGCGCGGCGGAGCAGACGGGGGCCGGGGTGCTCGCCCGGCTCGGGGCGTGGCGCCCGCACCGCGCCGTGCTGCCCGCGCTGCGGCCCGGGGTGCGCTGGCTGCTCTTCGGCGACGGCTACGCGGCCGGAGACCTCGAGGTCACCATGTCCGCGGTGGGCCGGGCGTCGCTGCGGTCGATCGGCGGCTTCCGCGCCTCGGTCGGCGCCCAGCACCGGGTGGACACGCTGGCCGCGCTCGGTGACGTGCCCGCGGCGGCGCTGGTCGGCGACCGGGACCGGCTGACGCCGCCGGCCTGCGCGGAGTCGATCGCCGACGCCCTGCACGGCACCGAGCTGACGGTCTGCGAGGGCGCCGGTCACATGCTGATGATGGAACGCCCCGACGAGGTGACCGCGGCCCTCACGACGATCATCGACCGGGCCGCCGCGAACGCCGGCCCACGCCGGCGGACCCTCCCGGCCGCCCGCGAGCAATACGGCCAGGCCGCCTGAGAACGCAAAACGCATGCGGCACGGCCGGACCGCCCGGGAACGGAAGAAGGCCGGGACGAGGAAGAAGACGAGGGAGAAGAGGCCCGGCCCGCGGGTCCGGGCGCGCCGCGATCGACGCAGGGCCCCCGGCAGGAGTAAGTTCGATTGCCCCCTTCGGGGCGGCAGCCAGCTGATCCACAAGCGGGGAGCATGACCGACTTGAGCGACGCCCACGTCCTGCAGCAGGAGATCGCCGTCGAGCAGGAGCACGTCGACCGGGTGTACGCCCGGCTCGCCGAGCTTCGCCGGGAGGCGTCCCGCGCCGAGAAGGAGGGCTACCAGCTCGCCGGGGTCGGCACGTTCGGCGCCCTGGTCGAGCGGGACGCCATGGTGTTCCACGCCGCCCGGCGCCGGCACGCGCTGGACACCGAGTACGAGGGCCTGGTCTTCGGCCGGCTGGACCTGAACACCGGCGCCCGGCACTACGTGGGCCGGATGGGCATCCGCGACGAGGACTCCCAGTCGCTGGTGGTCGACTGGCGGGCGCCGGCCGCCGCCGCCTTCTACCGTGCCACCCCCGCCGACCCGCTGGGCGTGGTCCGGCGCCGGATGATCCAGTCGTCCCGGGAGCGGGTCACCGGCATCGAGGACGACCTGCTGGACCCGGAGGCCGCCCCGGCGGACATGCGGATCGTCGGCGACGGCGCGCTGCTGGCCAGCCTCTCGAAGGCCACCGGCCGCGGCATGCGCGACATCGTGGCGACCATCCAGCGCGAGCAGGACGAGGCGATCCGCTCCCCCGCCGGCGGGGTCACGATCGTCACCGGCGGCCCGGGCACCGGCAAGACCGCCGTGGCGCTGCACCGCGCGGCGTACCTGCTGTATTCCGACCGCAGCCGCTTCGCCGGCGGCGGGATTCTCGTCGTCGGGCCGTCCGGGGTGTTCGTCGGCTACATCGCGACAGTGCTGCCGTCGCTCGGCGAGGAGACGGCCACGCTGCGGTCGCTGGGTTCGCTGGTGCCGGGCTACGACGCCGCCCGGGTCGATCCCACGGCGGTGGCGGCGGTGAAGGGCTCGCTGCGGATGCGCCGGGTGCTGGAGCGGGCGTCGCACGACGCCGTGCCGGGTGCCCCGACGGAGTTGCGCCTGCTCTACCGCGGTTCGCTGCTGCGCCTGGACGCCGCCGAGCTGGACCGGGTCCGGCGCAAGGCGCTGCCCCGCGGGGCGCGGCGCAACGAGGTGCGCGGGCACGGCTTCGACCGGATCTTCGACGCGCTGTGGGCGCAGGCCCGGCAGACGATCCGCAACCTGCCCGAGAAGCAGGAGTTCGAGGCGGAGCTCGCCGACCGTACGGACTTCCGCGACTTCCTCAAGGCGTGGTGGCCGCGGTTCACGCCGATGCGGGTGCTGCGGTGGCTGGCGGAGCCCGCGCGGCTGCGGGCGTACGCGAACGGCTTGTTGTCGAAGGAAGAGATCGCGCTGTTGCAGGGGTCGTTCGACGGGCTCGCCGAGCACGGCCCCACGATCGCCGACGTGGCGCTGCTGGACGAGCTGGACGAGCTGATGGGCCGTCCCCGCAGGGCGCAGCAGAAGTCGAAGAACCCGTTCCACGTCCGCGACGGGGTGCAGGAGGTCAGCACCTTCTCCGACCGTCAGGCCGCCGCGCGCGCCCAGGCCGTGCAGCGCGACGAGGACTACCGCGACTACGCGCACGTGGTGGTGGACGAGGCGCAGGACGTGTCCCCGATGCAGTGGCGCATGATCGGCCGGCGGGGGGCGTACGCGTCCTGGACGATCGTCGGCGACCCGGCGCAGACGGCCTGGTCGGGCGACGCCGCCGAGCTGGAGCGGGCCCGGGAGCGGGCCCTCGGCTCGCGCAAGCGCAACACGTACGCGCTGACCACGAACTACCGCAACTCGTCGGAGATCTTCGCGGTCGCCGCCGGGGTGATCCGCACGATCATGCCGGACCTGCCGCTGCCCCGGGCCGTGCGCAGCACCGGCGTCGAGCCGGTCGACCAGCGCGCCGGCGCGGCCGACCTGCCGGCGGTGACCAAGGACGCGGTCGAGAAGCACCTGGCCGACGTCGACGGCACGATCGGCGTGATCACGCCGGTGCCGCGCCGCGACGAGATGGCCGCCTGGGTGGCCGGGCTTCCCGAACGCGTCCAGGTGGTCACCGCGCTGGAGGCCAAGGGCATGGAGTACGACGCGGTGGTCCTGGTCGAGCCGGCCGAGATCGCCACGGACGCCAGCGGGGTGCGCACGCTCTACGTCGCTCTCTCCCGGGCCACCCAGCGCCTGACCACGGTCGGGACGAAACCGTGGAACGGCCACCCTCAGGGGCGCGGCACCGCCACGGCCGTGTAGGGCGTGGTCGGCGTCGGCGTGGTGGTGAAGCGGGCGTTCGGCAGGTAGAAGCGCTTGCCGTACTCGGCGATGGTGGTCGGGACGTCGAAGTCGGGGCTGGTCGTGCGGCTGACCACGGTCCCCCGCGTCGCGTGCCGGTCCAGCCGGATCCGGGCGATCACGTTGAGGCGGTTCTGCACCACGTACAGGGTGGTGCCGCGCAGCCACAGGCCGTCGCCGTTGGGGACGGATTCGCCGCCGAGGTCGATCTCGGCGGTGCTGCCCGCGTACGTGGTCCGGAAAAGCTTTCCGGTGCCGGACTGCACGACGATCAGCCCGCGCCCGTCCGGGGTGGCCGTGATGCCGTTGGCGTTGATGCCCGAGGTGTAGACCAGGTCGCCGGTGAGCGGCACCCGCACGGCCTCGGCGGGCAGCCGGCCGTGACGGCCCAGCGGCAGCTTGAACAGCACCGGGTTGGTGGAGTCGGTGAACCACGCGGCGCCGCCGGTCAGCACCACGTCGTTGATGAACGCGGGGACGGTCTGCAGCCGGTACGACCGCAGCACCGTGCCGTTGCCCGCGTCGATGACCCGCGCGTCGCCGCCGGAGCCGCCGGCGACGAAGAGCCGGCCGCGGCCGTCGAGCTTGAGGCCCAGCGACGGGGTGCCGGGGCCCTGGCTGATCACCCTGCCCCGGCCGGTGAGCAGGCCGGCGCGGTAGATGTCGCCGTCGGCGCGGGAGCCGAAGTACGCGTACGGGAGCTTGCCGATCGCGATGCCCTCGGGCTGGAACCCGTCGGGCAGGTCGAGGACGACCGGGCCGGGGCCGGCCCGGTGCGCGGCCGGGGCCGCGGAGGCCGCGGACGGCGCGGCGGCTGGGACGGCGAGCGCGGTCAGGGCAACAATCGCGAGGGTACGTCTGGACACGGGCGGAATCCCTCCGGGCGGGGTCGGTTGTCGAGTACATACCCCGGCGATGACAATCGGGTTCAACTTGCATACATAGCGATGTGAACATACATTGGCGCAGCGGGACGCCGCGACGGAAGGTGGACACATGGGGGCCGGGCACGACCACGGAGGCCAGGCGCTGCGCGCCGGCGAGCGGCACAAGCCGCGGCTCTGGCTCGCCGCCGGGCTGCTGGCCGCGTTCATGGTCGTCGAGGCGGTCGCCGCCCTGCTCACCGGCTCGCTGGCGCTGCTCTCCGACGCCGGCCACATGTTCACCGACGTGCTCGGCATCGCGATGGCCCTCGCCGCCATCCACGCCGCGGGCCGCGCGGCCACCGACTCCCAGCGCACGTTCGGCCTCTACCGCCTCGAGGTCCTCGCCGCCCTGGCCAACGCCCTGCTGCTCACCGGCGTCGCGATCTTCGTGCTGGTCGAGGCGGCGCGCCGCTTCACCGAGCCGCCGTCGGTGCCGGCCACCCCGATGCTGATCGTGGCGGTGGGCGGCCTGATCGTGAACCTGATCGCCTTCGCGCTGCTGCGGTCCGGCGCGCAGGAGAGCATCAACGTGCGCGGGGCGTACCTCGAGGTGGTCGGCGACCTGCTCGGCTCGGCGGGGGTCATCGTCGCGGCCGGGATCATCGCCACCACCGGCTGGTCGTACGCGGACCCGATCGTGGCGGTGATCGTCGCCCTGATGATCCTCCCGCGGACCTTCGCGCTCGGCCGGTCCGCGGTCCGGATCCTGGTCCAGGCCGCCCCGGCCCACCTCGACATGGCCCGGGTGCGCGACCGGCTCGCCGCCGTGCCGGGCGTCTGCGACGTCCACGACCTGCACGTCTGGACGCTGACCTCGGGCATGGACGTGGCCTCGGCGCACCTGAGCCTCGAGCCGGCCGCCGAGCTGGGCGCGGTCCTGGCCTCCGCCCGCGAGGCCCTGCACGAGGACTTCCACATCGACCACGCGACGCTGCAGGCCGAGCCGGTCGCCGCCGGTGGCCGATCCTGTACGCCCGCGGGCTGGTGATTTCGGGCCTCACGGCGCACCCTGATCACACAGGTCACGAGTCCGCCCACTCCCCGCCCGCAGCACCCCCATTTACCTACACTTGGTGACTACCCAACTGCGGAGGGACACCATGAGCCAGTCGGTCATCCACCAGCCGCGGGTCGCCTGGGACGCCGCGCGGGCCTTCGTCCGGGCGGCCGGCGGACCGGGCTACGAGGCCTTCGCCGGTCGCATCCTCAGCCGCCTCGGCACCGACCTGTACGGCGAGCTCGCCAACACCCGCCAGCGCCTGCTCACCGCGTCGGTGGAGAGCAGCGACAGCGACCGTTTCGCGGTGGACGTCGAGGCGAGCAAGTGGCGGGTACGCCTCGAGGACCTGCTGCGCAACCGCCCGGACCTGGTCACCGCGGTCCGCGAGCTCACCGAGGCCGCCGGGGCTGGATCAGGACGCTAGATCCGGGCGCTAGATCCGGGCGCTCGTTCCGGGCCTCGCCGGCGACGGCGCCGGGTCGCGCCCGGGGCTCGCCCGGCGCCGGCTCCAGGGCTCGCCCGGCGCGCCGGACCTCCGGTGGGTGAGCAGGGGCGACACCTTTGCCATGATCTGCGGCATGCTGACGCCGACGCCCCTGATGGACCTCGTGACCGGTTTCTGGAGCTTCAAGACCTTCGCCGCCGCCGTGGAGCTCGACCTGTTCAGCCGGCTGGCGGGCGGACGCACCCTGACGGTGGCCGACGCGGAACGCGAACTGGGCCTGCCCGAACGCCCCGCCGACCTGCTGTTCACCGCCTGCGCGTCGCTGGGCCTGCTCGAACGCGCGGGCGAGGGCTACCGCAACTCCCCGCTCGCCGAGGAGTTCCTGGTGCGCGGGCGGCCGTACTACTTCGGCGGGCAGGTCAGCTACTGCGACCGGCGCACGTACCTGCCGTGGCACCGGGTGGGCGAGGCGCTGCGCGACGATCGGCCGCTGACCTGGGACCCGGCGACCCAGGAGTCGATGTTCACCACCGAGGACCCGCAGCTGCTGGCGACGTTCTGGGAGGCGATGTACTCCACGTCGATCTTCACCGCCCGGGCGCTCGGCGAGAGTGTCGAACTGGGGCCGTACACTCGGCTGCTGGACGTCGGGGGCGGCTCGGGGGCGTACCCGATCGAGCTCTGCGGCCGTTTCCCCGGGCTGAGCGCGACCGTCCTGGACCTGCCGCACGTGTGCGAGATGGCCACGGGCAAGATCGCGGCCGCCGGGCTGAGCGACCGCATCGCCACCACGCCCGGTAACTTCCTCACGGACGCGGCCCTGCCGGGCGGGCACGACGTGCTGCTGCTCAGCATGATCCTGCACGACTGGGACGAGGCGACGAACCGCGAACTGCTGGCCAAGGCGTACGCGGCGCTCCCGGCCGGCGGGCTCGTGATCATCTCGGAACTGCTGCTCGACGCGGACCGCACCGGACCGGCTCCTGCCGCGCTGATGGGCATGAACATGCTGGTGGAGACGGTGGGTGGGCGCAACTACTCGGACGTGGAGTACGCCGACTGGCTGGGCGCGGCGGGGTTCACGGACGTGCGCACCGTGCGGTTCGACGCCCCCGGAGCGAACGGCGCGGTCCTCGGCCGCAAGCCGTAAATCGGCGATCACGCCCGCATTTCTGGGCAATGGCGTCAGACTGGGCCCATGGGTAACAGAGGCGTCATGGTGTTCGTGCCTGCGCCCCAGCTCACCGTGACCATCGAGCAGCAGCACGACAAGGCGGAGCTGCACGTGCACCCCGGTGGGCAGGGAGTCTGGCAGGCCCGGATGATCACGCTGCTGGGCGCGCCGGTCACCCTGTGCGCGGCCGCGGGAGGCGAGGTCGGCCGGGTGCTGGAGCCGCTGCTCAAGTTCCACGGCATCACCCTCAAGACCATCAAACGCGACTCGGGTACGGGCTGGTACGTGCACGACCGCCGCAGCGGCAAACGCGAGGAACTCGCCGAGGACCCGGGTCAGCCGCTCTCCCGCCACGACCTCGACGAGCTGTACAGCGTCGCGCTCGCCGAGGGCCTCCGGGCGGGAATCGCGGTGCTCAGCGGCCCGGCCCACCCGTCCGTGGTGCCCGCCGAGGTGTACCGCCGGCTCGCCACCGACCTCGGCGCCAACGGCTGCAAGGTCATCATCGACCTCTCCGCCGCCCACCTGGCCGCGGCCCTGGAGGCGCGCCCGCACGTGGTCAAGGTCAGCCACGAGGAACTCCTGCGCGACGGCATGATCCCGGACGCCACCCTCCAGTCGATCACCAAGGCGCTGTTCAAGCTCCGCGACGACGGCGCCGAGATGGCCCTGGTCTCCCGCGCCGACGAGGGCGCCCTCGCCCTGATCGAGGACACGGTCTACGAGGTCGACATGCCCCGCATGGTGGCCGCCGAGTCCCGCGGCGCCGGCGACTCCATGACCGCGGGGGTGGCCGCCGTACTGGCCCAGGGCGGGACGCTGTGTGACGCTGTCCGTACGGGAGCCGCGGCCGGGGCTTTGAACGTCACCCGGCACGGCCTCGGCACGGGCCGCATCGACGCGGTTCAGGTCCTGACCGAGCGGGTACGCCTCACCCCCGTCGACGCGAAGGTTTCCGCATGACCGGCCCGCTCCCGGCCCGGCTCGCGCCGGCCCCACCCACCCGCGGCCGGGTGCCGGGCTGGTGCGGCGGGTCGCGGGTCCGGTCGGCGGGCGGACGGGCGGTTCGGCAGGAGGGCGCAGCGTGACCCCACGGATTCTGATCACCAACGACGACGGCATCGACGCGCCGGGGCTCCGGTGGCTGGCCCGCGCGGCCAGGCGGCAGGGCTTCGACGTGGTGGTCGCCGCGCCGCTGACCGAGGCGAGCGGCACCAGCGCGGCCATGACCGCGGTGGAGAAGAACGGCAAGATCCACGTCCAGCCGCGCGAACTGCCGGGCGTCAAGAACGTCCCCGCGTACGCGGTGGCCGCCTCCCCCGCGTTCATCGTCCTGCTGGCCATCCGCGGAGCCTTCGGCGCGCCCCCCGACCTGGTCCTGTCGGGCATCAACCGAGGCGCCAACGCCGGCGCGGCGGTCGTCCACTCCGGCACCGTGGGAGCGACCCTGACCGCCTCCCACGCCGGCCTGCACGGCCTGGCAGTTTCGCTGGACGTCCTCTCCCCCGCCAACGGCACGGCGGCCAGCGGCGGCCAGGCGATCGCCGACCTGGACAAAACGGACGACGAGCAGCGCCACTGGACCAGCGCGGCCGACCTGGCGGTGAAGCTCCTGCCCACCCTCACCCACACCCCGCCCGGCACGATCCTCAACCTCAACGTGCCCGACCTCCACGTCGACGGCATCCGAGGCCTGCGCCGGGCCCGCCTGGCCCGCTTCGGCCAGGTCCAGATGAGCATCGCCGAAGCCGGCGAGGGCTTCGTCCGCACGGCCGTCCAGGCGGCCGACGAACCCCTCGAACCCGGCACCGACCTGGCAGCCCTGGCCGAGGGCTACGCGGTGGTCACCCCCATCCGGGCACCGGGCGAGGCCACCGACGTGAAGATCAACCTGGAGAACATTGTGGTGCAGACGCCGGCCTTCTGACCGGGGTGGGCGGTCGGCGCTGGTCGGTGGTCGGGCTGGGTGCGGGGACCGATCGAGGGTGGTTCGGCCTGGCTGGGTGCGATCCGGAAGGGCGTCGGACCGGCTCAGCGTCGCGCGGGTCGGCTCGGTCGGCTCGGTCCGGTCCGGTCAGGTCCGGTCAGCGCGGCACCGCGCGGGCGGCGGGGCGGCGGGGTTCCGTGACGGCGCGGCGCGGGCGGGTTGAAGCATCCTAGGGGGCTGGGAACGCGGGCCTTGGGTCGGTCGGGTTCGCGGGCTGTCAGAGGGCGGGGTGGCGTGTCCGGCGTCGGGGAGCCGTCCACGACGGGGCGTCCTCGGCGGGTCAGGTGGGTGTGGGGGCGGGGTGGGCCGCGGCGTGGATGTGGTGGAGGGTGTGGGCGACTTCGGGGCTGCGGGGGCGGGATTCGGGGCGTTTTGCCATGCAGGCTCGGACGAGGTCGCGCAGGTCCGGAGGTAGGCCGGGGATGGCGAGTACCGGGGTGGGCGCCAGGCGGCCCGCGCGGCCGGCGGTCAGGATGGTGGCGGCCATCGCGGGTGGGTAGGGCGAGCGGCCGGTCAGCATTTCGTACAGGAGGACGCCGAGGGTGTAGACGTCGTCGGCGGGCTGGGCGAACGCTGTCTTCGGGTGCGACGGGGGCGGGAGGTGCCCGGCCGGCCGAAGGGCGCGGAAGTAGGACGGTTCGGGGGCGGCGGCGGGCGGGCGTGGGCGAGCCGTGACGTTGCCGGCCACGGAGTTCGCGGGTGCGGGTGGCGCCGTACGAAATCCTGGGTTGTCGGTTTTGTCGGCCGACGCCGTGGCCAGGCCGAAGTCGATGATCTTGACGCCGTCGGCGGTGACCATGACGTTGCGGGCGGTGAGATCGCGGTGGACGACGCCGCGCCGGTGGGCGACGGCGAGCACGTCGGCGACGGTCGCGGCGATGCGGACGGCCTCGGGCCACTCCAGGCGGCCGCGGGCCAGGAGCTCGGTCAGGGGTACGCCGTCGAGCAGCTCGAGGACCACGTAGGGGACGACCGTGCCGTCCGGGAGGGGCGCGTCGCCGTATGCGAAGACGCGGGGCACACTCGGGTGGCGGAGACGGTCCGTGATGATGGCCTCACGGCGGGCGTCCTCGCGGGCCCCCGGGTCGTCGGCGAGCAGGGGCGCCAGGATCTTGACGGCGAGCTTCCGGCCGCGCCGGGCGTCGACCGCCGCATAGACGGTGGACACCCCACCCTGCCCGATGGCGCGCGTCAGCACGTAGCGCCGCAGGATGGCGGTGCCGATCGGAAGTCGCGCCACGAGGGCACTATTCCGCAGCGGACACGGGCGGTACAAGTTGGCACAGCAAGGCTTAACGCGAGGATCACTCCCGGTCAGGTGAGCGATACGGGCTGGTGGCGGTTCCGGCCGGGAAGGGGCGGTATGCCCGGGTCGGGCGGGGCGATGGTCGTGCTCGAGACGAGTCGGTGCTGCCGTCGGTGATCACCGCAGCCCGGCGGGGCCGAACCGGACATTCGTTGCGCCAGCGGGACGAGTGGACATTTGGCGCGCTACGGCGGGCCGGGGCGGGACTGGATGGGCCAGCGGGCGCGGTGGGCCAGCGGGCGCGGTGGGCCGGCGGGTCAGGCTCCGGAGACGAGGGGGCGGTGGGCCGGGTCGCCGCAGTCGGTGCAGGGCTCCGGGGCGCCGAAGAGGCCCAGGAGACCGGTCACCCAGAGTTGGCGGTGGGCGAAGCGGCTGGGGCGCGTCACGACGAGCTTGACGCCGCTCACGCTGGCGAGCTGGAAGGCGGCCACGAGGGCCGAGATGCCCACGGAGTCGATGAAGGTGACGCCGTGCATGTCGAGCTCGATGCGCTCCGGCATGCCGGTCGCGAGCTGCTCGGCTACGGCGTCCTTGATCTCGTACGCGTTCTCGACGTCGATCTCGCCCATGGGTGAGACCTCCACCACGCCGCTGGGCTTGGTCGACGTCGTTATCGACAGCGTCACGCCTTTACCTCCACCCGCTCGGGATGCCCCGGGCGTCTTCTCCTCGGTACGAGGGTCCGCCTACCTGCGGATTCGCCCTCGCCAGGGGCGGCGTTGACTACCCCCGTCGGGTCCGGTGAAACCGCACCGAACTCTAGTGCGCCAACCTGGCAGCTGGCTGTGTGCCGTGTGTGAACCGGAGCAAGCGTACCCACCGATGTCCATCCGTTATTGGGTACGGGGGTGTCTACATCCGACACATCCGTGGCTGTTCAACGGACGTTTTCCCGCGTACAAGTGGGGAATTGGGCAGTGTCCGCTGCTCACGACGCTTGGGTGACCCGGCCGGGGGGTCATGCCGCCGAGGCCGGACCGACGGCTGCTGTTCAACGCACGTTTGCGTTTTCTGCGGGCTGGGCACGTCGGCAGGCAAGCAACGAGCGCCGGCAGCGGCGATCGCAGGAGGTACGAGACGATGTTCTCTCGCAAGAGCACGGCCGAGCGGACCGCCGCCGAGGCCTGGGACTACCTGTCGTCGGCCATGGCTTCCGCCGGCGAGAGCGCCAAGGATGCCGGCAAGATCACCGCGGGCTTCGCCGGCGCGAAGGTCACCGAGCTGGCCGGCAAGGCCGCCAAGCAGCGGCACAAGGCGGCCAAACAGGGCAACAAGCTCGCCGGCAAGGCCGGTGAGCAGGGCCACAGCCTGGCCGGCAAGGCCGGTGAGCAGGGCCACAGGCTGGCCGGCAAGGCCGGCGAGCAGGGCCAGAAGCTGGCCGGCAAGGCGGGTGCCCGGGTGAGCGCGGTCACGGACGAGGCCTGGGCGCGCGCCAACCTGGCGGCGAACGCCCTCGCGGGCCGCAGGCCCGGGCTGCCCTGGGGGCTGATCCTCGGCGCGAGCCTGGTCGGCGTGGCACTGGGCTGGGCCGCGGCGACGACCGCGCGGGCCGCCGCGGAGCGCCGGGCCGAGAACGAGGAGCTGGAGATGGCGGAGACTGCGATCGTCGTCACTCCCACGTACGACAACTGACCTGTCGTGGCTGCCGGACGGGGCCCTTCGCCGCCCGGTGGCCACGGCTGATCGCGGCTCGACCCGGCGGCCACGGCTGATCGCGGCTCGACGCGGCGGCCACGGCCGATCGCGGCTCGACGCGGCGGCCACGGCCGATCGCGACTCGGCTTGGCGGCCACGGCTGATCGCGGCTCGGCCCGGTGTCCTCCGCCGCGGGTGTGGTCGATGCCTCAGGGGCCATGCCGTCGGGCCGTGAGCGCTGGTCAGGTGATCATTGTGCGACGCGGGCCGGCGGGGGGCTAAATGTCGTACCCGGGATCTAGGGTCCTCGGCATGGAACCCGTCTTCTTCGCCTCCGAGGCCGAGTTGCGCGCGTGGTTCGAGCAGCACCACGCCGACGCGCCGGAGCTGTTCGTCGGCTACTACAAGAAGCACACCGGCCGGCCGAGCGTGAAGCACACCGAGGCGATCGCCCAGGCGCTGTGCTTCGGGTGGATCGACAGCATCGGGCGCCGCATCGACGAGGACCGCTACCAGGTCCGCTTCACGCCGCGCCGCAGGGGCAGCGTGTGGAGCACCGTCAACATCGCCAAGATCGCGGAGCTGACCGCGGCGGGGCTGATGCATCCGGCCGGCCTCGAGGCCTTCGAGAACCGAAAACCCGACAAGATCGCCCCCTATTCGTACGAGCAGCCCGCCGACGCCGTTCTCGACGACGAGCAGACCGCCCGGTTCCGCAGCGA
The DNA here is from genome assembly GCF_003002065.1 of Pseudosporangium ferrugineum. Lineage (GTDB taxonomy): Bacteria > Actinomycetota > Actinomycetes > Mycobacteriales > Micromonosporaceae > Actinoplanes > Actinoplanes ferrugineus_A. The sequence continues at coordinate 15,521 of NZ_PVZG01000032.1, read as the reverse complement.
GGAGAAGGCATGGGCCTGGTTCACAGCACAGTCGCCGTCCTATCGCCGCGCCGCGATCCACTGGGTGGTGAGCGCGAAGCGCGCCGAGACCCGCGAGCGCCGGTTCGCCCAGCTCGTGGCCGACTCGGCCGCCGGCCGGACCGTGCCACCGCTGACCCGCCGATGACCCGGCGGCCCGGCTCGGCCGATGATGGTGCGCCGGGCGGTGGGCCGCGGCCCGACGACGAGCTCGAGCTGCACGGAGGACCGACGCTGCGCGGAGAGCGGGCGCTGCACGGGAAGCGGGCGCTACGCGGAGAGCGGGCGCTACGCGGAGAGCGGGCGCTACGCGGAGAGCGGGCGCTACGCGGAGAGCGGGCGCTACGCGGAGGAGCGAGCCCGCGCGGAGGGCGGGCGCTGCGCAGTAGGCCGAGGGCGAGCGGAGACCTGAGGGTCGGCGGTGGGGCCCCTTGGGGTGGTGGCTGGACTCGGGGTGCCGCGGGGATGCGGGGGCTCTTGGATGCGGGGCGTCACGCGGTGGATCCGGTGGGTGGCGGGGGCGTCCGTTCGGCGGCAATTTCCGGTTGTTCGCCTGGTTGGTGGGCTCCTTCGGCGTGCTCGTTCCGCAACCGACCGACCTCGCCGTGGGAGGTGGGGAATCTGTATCGTTGTGCGCGGCTCGCGCCCTGGCGAGTTCTTGCGTTCCGGCCGTGGCTTCACCCGAGTAGATAGGTCCGCTGGTGCTCAGTTCGGGAAGTCTCCTGGACAACCGCTACCGGTTGGACGAGCGAATCGCCACCGGTGGCATGGGTGACGTGTGGCGGGGCACCGATGTGGTGCTCGGCCGTACGATCGCTGTCAAGGTGTTGCGCAGCGCCATGCTGACCGACCCGGAGTTCGCCGCCCGGTTCTACGGCGAGGCCCGGATGATGGCCGCGTTCCGGCACCCCGGGGTGGTCGAGGTCTACGACTACAGCGCCGGGAACGCCGACGACGAGGACCAATGTGCATACCTGGTCATGGCGTTCGTCGACGGGGAGCCGCTCTCCGCCCGGCTCAAGGAGCAGGGCCGGCTAGCGGTCGGCGAGACCATGTCGATCGTGGCGCAGGCGGCCGACGCGTTGCACGCCGCGCACGAGAACGGCACCGTCCACCGTGACGTCAAGCCGGGCAACCTCATCGTCAAGCCCAACGGCACGGTGATCCTGGTCGACTTCGGCGTCGCCCGGTCGGCCGCCGTGACCAGTGTCACCGGGCTCAACGCCATCGTCGGCACCGCTCTCTACATGGCTCCCGAGCAGGTGGCGAAGGGCAACGTGAGTCCCGCCACGGACATCTATGCGCTGGGCGCTGTGGCGTACCACTGCATTGCCGGGGTTCCGCCCTTCGACGGCGACAACGCGCTGCAGGTGGCGCTGCGTCACCTCGAGGACGATCCCGACCCGCTGCCGGAGAACCTCGCCCCGCCGGAGGTGCACGAGCTGATCAGCCGTGCGATGGCGAAGAATCCGGCGGACCGGTTCGCCAGTGCCGCGGAGTTCGCCGAGGCCGCGCTGGCCGCGGCGGGGGCCCTGGACTGGCGGGCCCAGACGGGCACGGGCATGACGCGTACGGCGATGGTCCGGCCGGCCGTGACCGGCACCTCGCTGAGCGGGGCCGCGGTGACCGGCGCCCGGATGAACGGGCAGTCGCTGACCGGCACGGCGCTGACCCGGCCGATGAGCCCCGGTGCCCCCGGCCGCACCATGCCCGTCCAGCGCAACCTGCTGGAGGCAGCTCCCCCGCCCGCCCCGGTCCGGCCCCGGCAGTCGAAGAGCCAGCTCGCCGTCCTGATCACGGTGATCCTGCTGTTCCTGCTGGCCGGCGGTCTGGGCGTGGCGATCTACATGTCCAGCGGGGACGCGAAGGACAAGCAGTCCCCCGGCCCTGCGGTGGTGCCCACCGAGTCGGAGGCGGCCGTTCCCTCGGACGAGCCGACCGAGACCGAGGAGGAGCAGCCGACCCGGGCCCCGGAACGCCCGAACGGCTCGACGCCCCGGCAGACCACGACCACGAAGCCCTCGAAGCCGACCGCCCCGACCGCGCCGACGACCGGCACCTCGACGCCGACACCGACGAGGCCGACCACCACGCCACCGGCGACCGAGCCGACGACCACACCGCCCACGACCACGCCGACCACCACGCCCACCGAAGAGGGCGGCGGCGGAGACGGTGGCGGCGGAGACACCGTCACCAACTGACGCGGCCGGGCGGCGGCGCGCAGACTGGGCGGTAACGCGCGGCCCGGGCGGTGGCCACGCGGACCGGGCGGTGGCACGCGGACCGGGCGGTGGCGCGGGCCTGGGTGGTTGCGGGGACGTGGGGGCTTGACTCTGACACTGTGTCAGGGCCGAGGGTGGAGGAACCATGTTCAGTATCGGAGATTTCGCCGCCCTGGGCCGGGTGTCCGTCCGGATGCTGCGGCACTACGACGCCATCGGGCTGGTTCGGCCCGCTCGGGTTGATCCGGTCAGTGGGTACCGGTATTACGCCGCCGGTCAGCTGCCGGTGCTCAACCGGGTGCTCGCGCTCAAGGATCTTGGGTTCTCGTTGCAGCAGGTGCAGGCCATGCTCGACGAGAAGGTCGAGGCCGGCGAGCTGCGCGGCATGTTGCGGCTGCGACGGGCGCAGCTGGCCGCGGAGATCGACGCGTCCGCCGCGCGGCTGGCCCGGGTCGACGCGCGTCTCCGAATGATCGAGACCGAGGGACATATGGACACCGGGGACGTCATTCTCAAGAGCATCCCGCCGCTGCGGGTCGCCGAACTGTCCGCGCCCGCCTCCAGCTACGACGGGGCCGACATCACCGAGGCGCTCACGCCGCTCTACCCGCAGCTCCAGCAGCGGCTCGCGGCCCTGGGCATCACGCCGGTCGCCCCGCCGCTGGCGTACTACCTGCCGGACCCGCACGGTCCTTCCGACGAGTCGATCACCGTGCACGCGGCCTTCCCGATCGGCGGCGCGGTGCCCGCGGACGCCGGCTTCGACGTGGTCGAGCTTCCCCCGATCCCGTACGCCGCCACGCTCGTGCACCACGGCCCCATGGCAGAAGCGTTCCGTACGGGCCAGCTCATCGCCACCTGGATCGACGCGAACGACTACCGCACGGTGGCACCCGGGTACGCCCGCGAGGTGTACCTCGACTGCCCGCCCGACCAGCGGAAGTGGGTGACCGAGATGCAGGTCGCGGTGAACCCGGCCGGCGCCTGACGCACCACCAGCCCCGCGCTCACCGGCCCCGCGCTCGCCGGCCCCGCGCTCGCCCGCGGCCACCACCGGCCCCGCGCGCACCCGCGGCCACCACCAGCACCGCGCGCACCCGCGGCCACCACCAGCCCCGCGCGCACCCGCGACCACCACCAGCACCGCGCGCACCCGCGACCACCACCAGCCCCGCGCTCACCCGCGACCACCACCAGCCCCGCGGTCGCCCGTGGCCACGACCGGCCGCGGGCGAGTTGCCTGACGACGCGCGCGGGCCGGGTCGACTCGGCCGGACGCGGCCGGACGCGCGGTTGCCCGGGAGACGGCGGCAGCGAGGCGGAGAACGATCAATTCGCGATCGCGGGGAGGAAGAACCCTGCGGATCCGGCCGAAACATGCTGCTCGGTTCGGCGGCGACGTGGGGCGGCGGCCGGCCGGGACGTGGGGCGGCCGGCCGGGACGTGGGGCGGCCGGCCGGGACGTGGGGCGGTGGCCGGCAGCGTGAGCGCGGAGCCGGTGCCGCGGGTGCGCGGTTTCGGAGCCGGGGTGTCCTCAAGTAGCGGGTGAGCCGGCCGATGGAGGGGACTCTGGCACGGCGCTGCACCCGAGCCGCTACCGGAAAGGCCCCCCGCATGACCACGCAGATCCCGTACGGCCCGGCGAGCGCGGACTATCCGCAGTTCGCCGCGGGCCACGCGCAGTATCCGCCGGCCGGCTATCAGGTTCCCGTGCAACCCGGGGTGCCGGCGCAGGCAGGGGCGGAGCATCACGTGCCCGGCCATGGACAGCAGGATCAGCAGGTCTACGGACAGCACCACGGCGCCGGTCACCAGGCGGCGGCCGGCTACGGGCACCAGGCCCCGGCCGCCTACGACCACCAGGCCGGCTATCAAGCCGGACCGGCGGCCGGGTATCAAGCCGGACCGGCGGCCGGGTATCAAGCCGGACCGGCGGCCGGGTATCAGGCCGAGGCCGGGTACCACACCTCGGCCCAGGCGGGGCAGCAGGCCGGCTATCAGGCTGGGCAGCAGGCGGGGCACCAGGCCGGGCAGCAGGCGCCGGACGGCTACGGGCAGTACCCGGGGGGCGGGGGTGGCTACGGCGATCATGAGGTCGTCGGGTACCCGGGGCATGACGCGTCGGGGCAGGTCGCGGTCAGTCCGCCGTCCGCCTATCCGACCGCGCCTCCGTGGGTGACGCAGAGTCCCGCCCCGGACCCGCCGCCCGCCGACGAGGGTCCGGCCGCGGCTGTCGCGCCGTACGGTTCGGTGCCTCAGGTGGGGGGTCTGCTCGTACCGTACCCGGAGGAAATGCGGAATGCGGCCCGGGCGCAGGCGCCGAAAGTCTGGCCTGTTGCCGTTTTTACGCTGTTCTTCAATGTTCTGGGGGTTTTCTCCGCGGTTCGGCGGGCGGGGCAGGCGCGCCGGGGGCGGAACAGCACCGCGCCCTACTGGCTGACGTTCGTCGTGTCGGCGCTGGTCAGCTCGTTCCTCATGATGACCGCGGTGGTGTCGGTGGGGATTCCGGTGTACGTGCAGCTCCGCGAGGGCGCCACGGTCAAGGCGCTCGAGGACAACGTGTTGCACGACGGGCAGCTGGCCAAGGCGAACATCAGCCCGACCAAGGCCGAGTGCCGGGCCGCGGGCGAGTGGGCCGGGGAGAAGCGCGACTACCTGTGCGAGCTGACGCTGAGTGGGGGGCGGACCGGGCGGGTGCTCGTGAGCTCCGACGCGCAGGGCAACTGGAAACCCCTCGGGAGCCGATGACCGGCGCGGGCCACGAAGGCCGGCGCGGCAGCCAGAAGGGCGCGAGCCACGAAAGCCGGCGCGGCAGCCAGAAGGGCGCGAGCCGCGAAGGCCGGCGCGGGCCACGGTGACCGGCGTGGCGCACCCCTGCCGGGACCGGGGTGCGCCACGAAGGATCAGGCCGGGAAGGCGCGAAGGATCAGGCCGGGAAGACCGGCACGCCCTCGCGGACCAGGCGCCAGTTCGGCACGAAGAAGTCCGCCGGGTCGATGGCGCCCTTCGCCTGGGCCCAGTCGATCAGCAGCTGGCGGATCTCCTGCTGGGCGTTGTACACCTGCTCCTTGACGATGCCCGGGAAGTTGCCGCCGCCGCTGCGGCGGTAGTTGTTCACGGCGACCACGAAGCGGGCGTCCGCGGCGACCGGGGTGCCGGCGATCGACAGGGCGGTGATGCGGGAGCCCACCGGCCTGCTGATGTCGATGTCGTAGTCGATGCCCGAGAACACGTCGTAGTTGTAGTCCGGCACCTGCGGGTCGCTGATGGTGGCCGGGTCCGGGGTGGCACCGGGCGGGAGCGTGACGAAGTACTTGGCCGAGTATTCGAGGTAGGCGCGCACCTCGGCACCGGTCAGGACGACGGCCTCTAGGGTGTTGTCGTAGATGTAGAGGCCGGCCACGTCCTTGATCTTGACGTCGCCCTTCGGGAACACCGCGGTGCGGCTGAACGGCGCCGCGATCGAGAGCACGGGCAGGTCCGCGTACGCCCCGCCGGCCAGCGCCGCGGTCACCGTGTCGGTCTGCACCCTGTTGATGTAGTCCAGGATCGGCGTGTCCTTGTAGCGGGATTCGGCCGCGGACAGCTCCTGCGTGGACGTGGCGACGACCTGGTTCACGTACGCGACGGTCTTGGCATGCTGGGACCGCACCGCCGCGAGCACCTTCGGGTCCTCGGCCACCGTGTTGGTGTTCAGCGAGTCGGCCTTCCGGCCGGTGATCGTCCATCGGCCTCGGTCACGGACCAGGGTGAAGTCCATCCGGGTGAGGCGCTGGCCCCACTTCGACGGCTCGGAGAGCAGCACCTGCGTGCCGGTCTTCGTGTTCGTCACGAACCGCTGCGGCACGTTGTTGTGCGCGTGCCCGAACAGGATCGCGTCGATGCCGGGGACCTGCTCGGCGATCAGCGCGCTCGGGTTCTCGTTGGGGAGTTCGGGGCCGTAGCTGCTGGTGCCGCTGTCGCCGCCGTGTGCGGAGATCAGCACGAGGTCGGCGCCGCGGGCGCGCATGATCGGCACCCACTTCGCCGCGGTCGCGATCATGTCCTTGAAGACCAGCTTGCCCTCGACGTTGGCCCGGTCCCAGATCGCCACGCCCGGATTGGTCAGGCCCAGAATCCCGACCCGCAGCGTCGGTGCGCCCTTGCCGAGGGAGACCTTCTTGATCACGTACGGCGTGAAGGCCGGCCGGCCCGTCCGCGCGTCGACGGCGTTGGCGGCGAGCGCCGGGAAGCCCAGCTGGCGGATCCAGAGGTGCAGCAGCGGCAGACCGTAGTTGAACTCGTGATTGCCCAGCGTGACCGCGTCGTAGTGCAGCACGTTCATGGCCCGCGCCATCGGGTGCCGCTCGCCGGTCTCGGTGATCGGCTCCTGCTTGGCGTAGTAGGTGGCCAGCGGCGTGCCCTGGATGGTGTCGCCGGCGTCGAGCACCAGCGTGGCCTTGCCCCGCCGCTCCGCACGGATCTGATTCACCAGCGCGGCGAGCTTCGCGACCCCGACATCGTTGTGCGCGCTGTCGTCGTACTCGAGATCCTTGTAGTAGTCCCAGTTGTAGACATTGCCGTGCGTGTCGGAGGTGCCGAGCACGGTCAGGTCGTACGTCCTGGCGCCGTGACCGCCGGGGTGCGCCTCGGCGGCGCCGGAGACAATGACGGGAGCGGCGACGCCGGCGGCGGTAGCGGCCAGCACACTGCGCCGCGAAACGCCTGCGGGAAGGGTCATACCGAACCTTTCGAAGGGAATGTCCGGGCGCCTCGTGGGCTCCCATCGACGCACCATAACCCCTGCGCATCGACGTGCAACCCCGGCATCACCGCATGCCGAGCGCGAGCAGACCCCGATCCAGCCCGACAACCAGAACACCCCCGGCGTACGCACAAGCCAGCGCCCGATGATGCACCGGGATGATCCGGACGAGCCGGCCGCTCTCGACGTCCCAGATGCGCACGGTGCGGTCGAGGCTTGTGGACACCAGCGCGGTGCGTCCGGCGTACGGCATCGCGCACACCCCGGTGACGGGGGCGGTGTGCCCGTGGAGCACGCCGCGCGGGGCGAGCTCCGGCAGCGTCCACAGCCGGACCGTCCGGTCGGCGCCGGCCGAGACCAGCAGGTCGCGCCCGGCGAGCGGGAACGCGGCCACCGCGTGCACGGCGTCGTGGTGGCCCTGCCGTTCGGTGAGCAGTTCGCCGCCGGGATGCCAGAGCCGCAGCATGCCGCTCTCGTCGGCGGAGACGAGCAGCCGGCCGTCGTCGCCGGCCACCGCCGCGAGCGCGGTCACCCAGGTGGCGTGGCCGAGCAGCGGCCGGTTGACGTCCTTGTGCAGGTCCCAGAGCCGCACGATCAGGTCGTCGGCGCCGGACGCCAGCCGGGTGCCGACGGCGCAGACGGCGTTCACCCGCTCGTGGTGGCCCTTGAACTCCGTGAACAGCTGGCCGTGGTCGGCGTCCCAGACCCGTACCACGCGGTCCTCGCTGGACACGGCGACCAGGTGCCGGTCGTCGTCGGCGAGGGCGGCGACGTCCGTCACCGTGGTCCCGTACGCGACCAGGGCGTGCCGTTCCTCCCCGGTGGACGGTTCCCACAGCCGTACGGTGCCGTCGCCGCCGGTGAAGGCCACCAGCTCGCCGTCGCGGGCCGGCACCGCGGCCACCGCGCCGACGGCACCCAGCCGGCCACCGTCCATCACGGTCTCGGCCAGCCCCGTCGCCGGGTCCCAGAGCCGGACGGTGCCGTCGTCGCCGGCGGTGGCCAGCAGGTTCCGGCCGCCGACGGGCAGCTCGCAGATCGCCCGGATCCAGCTGGCGTAGCCCCGGATCGGCCGCTCCTCCCGGCCCTTGGTCATGTTCCAGAGCCGGATGACACCGTCCTCCGCCGTCGCGGCGAGCAGCAGCACGCCGTCGAGGCCGACCGTGCACAGGTCCGTGATCGGCCCGGCTTCCGGGTCGAACCGGGCGACCTCCTCCCGGTACCGCGCGTCCCAGAGCCGGATCGTGCCGTCGTAGCCGGCCGAGGCGACCATGCCCCGCACCGGGTAGAGCGTGCTCACCCAGCCCTCATGGCCGGCGAAGACCGCGACCGGCTCGCCGGTGACGGGGTTCCAGAGCCGGACCGTGCCGTCGAGCCCGGTCGACGCCACCAGCGCACCGGCCCGGCACACCGCGGTCACCCAGCCGGTGTGGCCCTCGAGGGTCCGGACGGCCTCGCCGGTCTCCGGGTCCCAGATCCGGACCGTACGGTCGTCGCTGCCCGACACCAGCAGTTCACGGCCGTCGGGTGCGGGCACCGTGCAGAGGTTGCGAACCCAGTCGCGGTGGCCGCTGAGGGTGCGGACGAGCTGACACGTACGCGGGTCCCACAGCTTGATCACGTGGTCGTGGCCGCCCGTCGCCAGCAGGTGCACCTCGCCGGCGCGTACGGCCGCCAGGCCCCGGATGCAGTCGTCGTGGCAGTCGAGGACGTGTTCGGTCTGACTGGTCAGCGGGTTCCAGAGCCGGACGGTGCCGTCCTCGTCCGCGGAGGCGAGCAGGTTGCGCCCGTCGACGGGGATCGACGCGACGTCGTGGACCGCGTCCGAGTGTCCCTCCAGCACGGTCCGTTCGAGGCGTCTCGGAGTGCGGGCCCAGCGGGCCTCGTACGGCGCCGCGGCGGCGGGGCGCAGGCGGGTGGGCAGCCCGTCGAGCTTCTCCACCACGGAGAAGAGGGCGGCCCGCTCCGACGCCGGCGCGTGCAGGGCCTGCGGCGTGCGCTGGAGCAGTTGCGCGCGGGCAGCGCCGAGCTCGGTGCGCGCGGCGTCCGCCGCCGGCATCAGCCGGTCGAGGTGGGCGTGCAGGAGGTAGTCGTCGTCGGTCAGCAGCTCGTCGACGAGCCCGGTGCGGACCGCGTGCTGGGGCAGGGAGCGCAGCAGGTAATCCGGCGCCGCGCTCCACCCGGCCCGCCGGGCCGCGCCGAGCCACGCCGTGACCAGGCGCTTCTCCGCCTCCCGGCGGCCGGCGAGCAGGGCCTCGTTGAGCGCCTGGTGGAACAGCCGGTAGGTGGGCGTCTCGGCGGCGCCGCTCTCGACCAGGAAGTTGGCAGCCGACGTACGCGCGAAGAAGGTCAGCTCCTCCTCCGTGACCCGCCCGCCCAGCGCCTCCACGGCGGTGCGCCACAGCGAGATCGGCAGGCCGGGCGTCTCGGCGTACGCGAGGGCGGTCAGCGCCAGCCGGGCCGGGGATCCGCCGGCCGCGGGCAGGCCGTCGACGTAGCGGTCCAGGGCGTCGGCCACGGTGGCCTCGAAGGACACCTCCGCCGGGTCGGCCGGGCTGTCGTCGCGCAGCCCACGGGCCCGGGCGACGAGGCCGGCGACCAGGAAGTTGCCCCGCGACAGGGTGGCGATGCGGCGGGCGACCGGCTCGGCGACCCGCTGGTCGGCGTACGGGTTGCCGGGGCGCTCGGTGCCGGCCAGGGTGGCCAGCGCGTAGCCGGCCAGGTCGGACTCGGCGAAGTATGCGGCGGTGTCCAGGTCGACGACCTCCGCCGCGCCGCCGAACTCGGCGACGAGGTCGCCCCGATCGTCCGTCCGCCGGGTGCCCACGATCACCTGCACGCCGAGGTGGCAGAGGTGCCGGGTCAGCGGAAGCACCACGTCACGGATCAGGCGGCGGGCCTGGCCGGGCGTGGCCGCCTCGTCGAGGGCGTCGATGACGAGGTTGAACCGGGCCGCGCGGCGACCGAGCCGGCCCCGCAGCGCCGGCAGGAGGTCAGCCGGATCGGCGGGCAGGCCGACGGACGCGGCGCGGGCGATCTCGGTCGCGATCTCCAGTGCGGTCTTGCCCTTGGCGTGCACCGCGCAGGACACCGAGCCGACCGTCGCGGCCTCGGCGGTGTCGCCGGCCGGGAGCGCCTGCCGGACGCCGGCGTCCGCGGTCGTGACGATCCGGCCCAGCACCGCCGACTTCCCCACCCCCGGTGAGCCGGTCACCACCAGGACCCGGCCCGGCGCCACCGGCGCGTCCAGCCAGGAGCGGATGGTCCGCAGCGCCGCGGCGCGGCCCCGGAACCGGGACCCGCGTTCGGTGTGGACGGCGACCCCGCGGGCCCGGGGCAGCCAGTGCCGGCGGGCCTCGTCGTCGCCGCCGAGCTCCCATCCCCAGGCCGCGAGGGCCGCATCGTCGGCGTCCCCCGCCTGCCACTCCGCGAGGACCGACAGCTTCAGCTCCGGCACCTGCTCGTCGGCGTGGTGCAGCGTCAGGGCGTAGCCGTCGCCGTCGCCCGCCGCCACCACCAGGCCGACGACCGCGTCGTACTCGTACGACCACAGTGCCCCGCCGCTGAAGCCCTGCTTGAGCCCGGGTGCCGCGGAGCTGGTGAGGTGGATCCGGCCGTACGTGAGCGGGTCGCCGACCGAGCCCTCGGCCGATCCGCCGTGCTCGGCGCCGCCGGGAAACCCGAAGGCCCACCAGGATCTGCCGCTGAGCTCCTGCGGGGCGGCGCACCTCAGGCGGGCGGGCCGTACCGACGGCGGCACGGGTTCGGCCAGTTCCAGCAGGGCGATGTCGACGTGCCGGTGCGCCTCGCCGTCGTGGGCGAGCCGCGCCCGGCGGCGTTCGCCGTAACCGACGCCGGGAGCCTTCGGGAACGCGAGCCAGATCTCGGACAGCGGCTCGCCGTCCACCCGCAGCACGTGGGCGCAGGTCAGCACCTGGTTGCGGTCGATCACGACACCGGTGCCGAGCGGGCTGGCATCGGTGGGTGTGGCGTGCACCGCCACGGTCCAGGAATCCGCGGGCGCCTTGGACATGGCGCGGCTCCGCCTCAGCCCCGCCCGGGCGGACCGTCCGGCTTCCAGATCATCGTGACCTCGAAGTTGGCCTCCGTGGCGGCCTTGGCCAGGACCCAGTTGGCGGTGCCGGTCACCTTGATGCCGAACTTGACCTGGACCGAGTCCGGAGCCGCCTGGCGTACCTCGTCCAGCAGCACCCGGGCGGCGGCCACCACCGGCGCGGCCGACTCCTTGACCGTTCCGGCCAGGTCGGCGGCGCCCGCCGGGCGGAAGCCGGCCACCGGTTCGATCTCGATCTGGGCGACCGTGTCGGCATCGACGCGATACCGGACGACCTCTGACGACATCGGCGCCTGCCTCCGCGGATAAAGATCATGAATGGTGCCGGGAACGGCGCCGCATGGCAATGTCGCATGCCCCGGCGATCGGGGCAATAGTCCTTTCAGGAGATCTACCACGGGACCCTCGTCCGGCATTTCCCGCACCGCCCCGACCTCGATTACCTAAGATCGTCGATCATGGACGGTGTCGGATTTCTGAATCATCACAGTGGACCTTGCGGCGGACCGCTTCGCTCGGCAGAATCGGCCCGTTGCCCGCGGATCCAATGATCTTCGGGGTCGTCGGAATGCCGGAGGAGCGCCGAGATGTCGGACGAAAAGCTCAAGCTCGTCGATACGTGTGCGCTGCTGGTCCTGCTGGGCGAGGCGCAGGAGATAGCCAATGCGGACCTGAAGAATCTGCGCGGATTCGAGCTCAAGACCGAAGATCGAAATCGGCTCGAGAAAGCGGGCCTGGTCGATGTCAGACGGGAGGGGCGGCGGGTCTTCCTCGGCGTGAGCGACCACGGCTGGCGGCATGCCCTCGACCTCATCGGCACCGAGCCGCCGAAGGGCTCCGGCTACAAGGGCGCCGCCATATACGCACAGGTCGCCGCACTGCGCAATTATCTCGGCACGGCGGGACTCGCGCTCTCCGACTATTTCGTGCCGCGACCGGAGGCCCGGCCGGCCGGCCCGGCGCCGGAGCCGGCGGGCGGGGACGTCACCGCGCTGATCCGGGCCGCCTATGCGAGGGTCGCCCGGCAGCCGGGTGACGCGGTCGGGCTCGCCGAGATCCGCACCGCCCTGCCGGGGATCGACCGGGACGAGGTCGACGAGGCGCTGCGGGCCCTCAACCGCGAGCCGGGGGTGCGCGTCTTCGGGGAGGACAACCAGAAGACCCTCACGGCCGCGGACCGGGCCGCCGCGGTCAGCATCGGCAACCAGGACAAGCATCTGCTCGTCATCAAATGATCGGCGAGGACGAGCGCAGGGCCCTGTCGGCGCTGCGCTTCAACTGGGCGCCGACCGCCGACGACGTCTGGCGGCCACCCCCCTTCCACGTCGCGGCCCTGCACGAGGTGGCCACCGGGATGGTGCTGCAGGGCTTCGCCGAGGCGCGTGAGCAGCGGGAGTCGAGCCCGGTCGGCGTCGCGTTGCTCGGCGAGCGGGGCACCGGCAAGACCCATCTCCTGGGGGCCGTCCGCGAACAGGTGCAGGCCCAGGACGGGTACTTCTTCCTGATCAGCCTGCTCGATGCCAGCGCCTTCTGGAGCAGCGCGGCGCTGTCGGTCGTCGAGGGTCTCACCCGGGTGCCCGGCGACGGGGCGAGTCAGCTGACGATCTTCCTGCGCCGGCTCGCCGATCTCTGCGGGGCGACCCGGGGCGTCCGCCGCGCGGTCAGCGGCGACACGTCGCTGACCCGGGCCACGCTCGACGCCTTCGTGGACTCGCTGCGCAAGCACAACCGGCAGGTCGGGGTCGAGGCCCAGGACACGGCGCGGGCCCTGGCGCTGCACGCCGCCGAGGACCCGCAGGCGCAGGACATCGGCTACGAGTTCCTCTGCTCGAACGACGAGGTCGAGCCCGGTGAGCGGGCGCGCTGGGGCATGCGCCGGGGACGACGCTCGGCCCAGGAGGTGGTCCGCGACATCTCCCGCCTCCTCGCCCTCACCGGACCGACGGTGATCGCCGTCGACCAGATCGACCCCCTCGTGCACCAGTCCGCCGCGTCCAGCAGGTCGAGCGAGCGGCCGGACTGGAGCGGTTCCCTGCTGCTGGAACACATCGCGGGCGGGCTGATGGCCCTGCGCGAGACGACCCGGCGCACCCTGTCGGTGGTCAGTTGCACCCCGGCGGTGTGGGAGCTGGTCAAGACCACCGCGACCAGCACGGTGCAGGACCGCTTCCGCGAGGCCGCCGACCTCAAGCTGATCCCGACCGCGGAGATCGGCCGCGACCTGGTGGCGAAGCGCTTCACCGCGAAGTTCGCCGAGGCCGGTTTCACACCGCCGTACCCGACGTGGCCGGTGCTCGGGTCCGCCTTCGCCGAGGCGGTCGACTTCACGCCGCGCGAGCTCCTGCGCACCGTCGACAACCACGTGCGCGAGTGCCTGCGCGAGGAAGAGGTGCGCGAGCTCGACCATCTGCTGCTCCGCAAGGGCACCACGCCTCCCCCACCGGAACGGGTCAGCATCTCCGAGGGGGAACGGGCCACCTTCGACACCCGGTACGCCGAGCTGATCAAGGCCGCCGACCCGGGCCCGGCGCTCCGCCAGGCGACCGAGGACGAGCTCGTGCCGGCCCTGCTCCGGGCCGGGCTGACCGCCTGGATCGGCGAACGCGACGACCCGGAGGACGCCTTCGGCATCGACGCCGCGCCGGGGACGAAGCCGCCGCTGCACGGCCGGTTGCGGCGCAGCCTCGACGAGGAGACCGAGGACGAGGCGCACTGGGCGTTCCGGGCCATCAGCTCGCCGCACCACATCGCCGTCCTCAACCGGATCCGCAACGCGCACACCGCGGCGGGCCTGGTCGAGGGCCAGACGAAGCGCCGGCTCATCCTGCTGCGCAACGCCGGCTGGGCGAAGGGCCCGCGGACCCAGGAGGTCCTGCACACGCTGAAATCCGCCGGCGGGTCCTGGACGGCCTTCCCCGAGTCGGACGTGGCCCAGCTGATGGCGCTTCGCGACCTCATCGAGGAGTACGGGCCCGAGAAGCTCCGGCCCTGGTTCCGCGAGCGCCGGCCCACGGCGTCGATCGAGTGTCTGCAGCACGCCCTCGGCGAGATGCCGGCCGCGACCCCGGTGACCGCTGCGCCGGAAAAGGCCGCGGCTGTCGATGGTTCGCTGGTGCTCGGGGTGGCGGTCGACGGCGGGCGGCCGGTGGGGATCGAGCTGGCCGCGCTGCGGAAGCACACCGCGATCTTCGCCGGGTCCGGGTCCGGGAAGACCGTGCTGATCCGGCGGCTGGTCGAGGAGTGTGCGCTGCGGGGCGTGTCGGCGATCGTGCTCGATCCGAACAACGATCTGTCGCGGCTGGGTGATCCGTGGCCCGAGGCGCCGCCGGGGTGGGACGAGGCCGACACGGCTCGGTCGGCCGAGTATCTGCGGACCACCGAGGTGGTGGTGTGGACGCCTCGGCGGGAGAGTGGGCGGCCGCTCAGTTTTCAGCCGTTGCCCGATTTCGCCGAGATGCTCGACGATCCGGACGTCTTCGCCGCCGGCATCGACTCGGCGGTGGCCGCGCTCGCCCCTCGGGCCAAGGTCGACGGGTCCACCGGGAAGGCGCAGCTCGGGCAGGCGGTGCTGCGCGAGGCGCTGGTCGGCTATGCGCGTACGGGGGCCAGCGATCTGAAGGCCTTCATCGGGTTGCTCAACGACCTGCCGGAGGGCACCAGCCAGATCGACGACGCGCCGAAGATCGCGAATCAGATGGCGCAGCTGCTGATGGCCACCACCGTCAACGATCCGCTGTTCGGGGGGCGGGGCGCGCCGACCGATCCGGGGCTGCTGCTGACGCCGCGGGAGGGGTACCGGGCCCGGGTCTCGGTGGTGAACTTCGTGGGGCTGACCGATGACGGGCAGCGGCAGAGCTTCGTCAACCAGTTGCAGCTGGCGCTGTTCGCGTGGATCAAGCAGAACCCGGCCGGCGACCGGCCGCTCGGCGGGCTCTTCGTGATGGACGAGGCCCAGACGCTCGCGCCGTCCGGGCCGATGACCGCGTGCACGCACAGCACCCTCGCCCTCGCCTCGCAGGCCCGCAAGTACGGCCTCGGCCTGGTGTTCGCCACCCAGGCGCCGAAGGGGCTGCACAACCGCATCCCGGGCAACGCCGCCACGCAGTTCTTCGGGCTGCTCAACCATCCGACCCAGATCGCCGCCGCGCGGGAGCTGGCCCGGGCCAAGGGCAGCGACGTCTCGGACATCGCCCGGCTGCGGGTGGGCCAGTTCTACGCGGCGGTCGAGGGCGGGCGCTTCGTCAAGATGCAGGCGCCGTGGTCGCTCTCGTACCACCCGCAGAGCCCGCCCACCACCGAGGAGGTCATGGAGCGCGCCAGGGCTGACTGAGCGACGGCAGTGGCCCGGGCGGTGGCGGGATCGCCTAGACGAGTAGTTCCGATGTCAGGGGTCGATGTCTTGGGTACGAAGGGAGGGTGTCCAAGATCGTGTTGTGACGCAAGACCTGGACACCCTCTT
>NZ_PVZG01000031.1 GCF_003002065.1 Pseudosporangium ferrugineum | reverse complement strand
CGGTCTCATTCCGAACCCGGAAGCTAAGCCCTCCAGCGCCGATGGTACTGCACTCGGGAGGGTGTGGGAGAGTAGGACGCCGCCGGACTTAACGTACAGTCGAGGGCCTTCCCCTACGGGGGTTGGCCCTCGGCTGCTTTTGTGTGTCCGGCGCCTAGTAGCGTGGTACGGACGCTCGCGCGGCGTGCCTCCGTAGCCGGCCGCGCCCACCGTGCTTGATCAGATGTTGTGCCCCCTGTACGTGATGTGCTCCGGCGCCTTCGCCCGTAGCGCGACGGCAATGCCGAACTTGGAAGGAAACGACCCGTGAACCCAGGACCGCAGGACGGCGGCAACCGCGACGACGAGGCCCGGCCCGGCCGCGACGGTGGCTCCGGCGGATACCCCCGCGGCGACCGGGGAGACCGGGGCGCGCCCCGCCGCGACGGCGGCGGCTACCAGGGCGGCAACCGCGACCGCGGCGGCCAGGGCGACCGGGGCGGTGACCGTGGCGGCTACCGCGGCGGTGACCGCGACCGCGGCGGCGACCGTGGGGGCTTCCGCGGGCCCGACCGTGACCGTGGTGGCTACCAGGGTGGCGGGGACCGCGGTGGGTTCCGCGGTGGTGATCGTGACCGTGGTGGTTACCAGGGTGGCGGCGATCGTGGTGGGTTCCGCGGTGGTGATCGTGACCGTGGTGGTTACCAGGGTGGCGGCGATCGTGGTGGGTTCCGTGGCGGTGATCGTGACCGTGGTGGCTATCAGGGTGGCGGGGACCGTGGTGGTTACCAGGGCGGTGGCTCCCGTGGTGGCTATCAGGGTGGCGGCGATCGTGGTGGGTTCCGCGGTGGTGATCGTGACCGTGGTGGTTACCAGGGTGGCGGGGACCGTGGTGGGTTCCGTGGCGGTGATCGTGACCGTGGTGGCTATCAGGGTGGCGGGGACCGTGGTGGTTACCAGGGCGGTGGCTCCCGTGGTGGTTACCAGGGTGGCGGGGACCGTGGTGGGTTCCGCGGTGGTGATCGTGACCGTGGTGGCTATCAGGGTGGCGGCGATCGTGGTGGGTTCCGTGGCGGCGACCGCGACCGCGGTGGTTACCAGGGTGGCCGGTCCGAGGGTGGATACCGGGGCGGCGACCGGGACCGTGGCGTCGGCGGTGGCCGGCCTCAGGGTGACCGGGGCGGGTTCCGGGACGACCGGGGTGGCTTCCGTGGGGGCGACCGGCCCGGCAACCGCAGCGGCGGGTTCCGCGGCGACCGGGACCGGCCGTTCGGCGACCGGCCGCAGGGCGACCGGGGGCCGCGTGAGGGTGGCTACCGGGGCGACCGGCCGCAGGGCGATCGCGGCCCGCGTGAGGGTGGCTTCCGCGGCGACCGTCCGCAGCGTGACGGTGGGTTCCGCAGCGACCGGCCGCAGGGCGACCGCGGTCCGCGCGACGGCGGGTTCCGTGGCGACCGCGACCGGGGTGGCTTCGGCGACCGTGGACCGCGCGAGGGTGGCTTCCGGGGTGACCGGGGGCCGCGCGACGGTGGCTTCCGCGGGCCCCGTGAAGGTGGGTTCCAGGGCGACCGTCCGCAGCGTGACGGCGGCTTCCGGGGTGACCGTCCGCAGCGTGACGGTGGGTTCCGGGGCGACCGGCCGCAGGGGGACCATGGGCCGCGCGAGGGTGGCTTCCGGCGGGACGACCGTGGTGGGTTCCGGGACGACCGGGGATCGCGTGAGGGCTTCCGGCAGGACCGCGGGTTCCGGGACGACCGGGGGCCGCGGGAGGACCGAGGGCCGCGGGAGGACCGAGGGCCGCGGGAGGACCGGGAGGTTCGTGAGGACCGTGGGTCCCAGGACCGGCGCGACGCGCTGCCCGCGTTCCAGGCGCCCGAGCTGCCCGAGGACGTCGTGGCGACCGACCTCGACAAGGAGGTGCGTGCCGAGCTGCTGAGCCTGTCGCGGGACACCGCCGACCGGGTCGCGCGGCATCTCGTGGCCGCCGGGCAGATCATCGACGAGGATTCCGAGCTGGCGTTGCAGCACGCTGTCGCGGCTCGGCGGCTGGCGTCGCGGATCGCCGTCGTGCGGGAGGCCGTCGGGCTGGCCGCGTACGCCGCGGGGGACTGGACGACCGCGATCGCCGAGCTGCGGACGTACCATCGCATGACGGGCCGGCAGACCCACCTGGCCGAGCTGGCCGACTGTGAGCGGGCCCTGGGGCGCCCGGAACGGGCGATCGATCTGTTCCGTGGTGCCGACAAGGAGGCGCTGGACAAGGCCGGCGCCATCGAGCTGCTGATCGTGGCGGCGGGGGCGCGGGGAGACCTGGGGCAGCACGACGCCGCCGTGGCGATGCTGCAGGTCAAGGAGCTCACCGCCGACGAACAGTCCGAGTGGGCGCCGCGGCTCCGGTACGCGTACGCCGATGCCCTGCTGGCCGCCGACCGGCGCGAGGAGGCGCGGGAGTGGTTCTCGCGGGCCGCCGCCGCGGATGAGGACGACGTGACCGACGCGGCCGAGCGGTTGCTGGAGCTCGACGGCATCTCCATCGAGGGCGACGACGAGGACGACGAGAACTCCGAGGACGGTCCCGCCGGGTCCGCCGAGGCGGGTGCCGACCTCGACGACGCCGACGGTGACGACGAGGACGACGACGACGCGCCCTACCGCAGCGACGCCTACCTCGACGACGACGCCGACGGCAGCGACGAGGACGACGACGAGGACGTCACCGGCGACAACGCGGCCCGGTTCGAGGACGACGTCGTCAACGGCGACGACGACGAGGACGAGGAGCCGGCCGACCGCGAGGAAGCCGACGCCGGCATCGACGCGCCCGAGGACGAGAAGGAGTCCGGGGACGAGTTCGTGGGCGGGCTGACCGACGACGGCGACGACACCGGCGCGGTCCGCGAGGACTACGACGGCGAGCCGCGGGCGACGGGCGACAAGGCGTGAGCGGTTCCCTCGTCGACGGCTACGACCTGGTCATCTTCGACCTCGACGGCGTCGTCTACCTGATCGACAAGCCCATCGCGGGGGCGGCCGGGGCCGTCGAGCGGTTGCGCGCGGCGGGCACGCCCGTGGCGTACGCGACGAACAACGCCTCGCGGCGGGCGGCCGACGTGGCCGGCCTGCTGACCGGGATGGGGGTCTCCGCGGCGCCCGGCGAGGTGCTGACCTCCGCCGGCGCCGCCGCCACCATGCTCGCCGGGCGGCTGCCGGCCGGGGCTCCCGTCCTGGTCGTGGGGGCGGAGGCGTTGCGGGCCGAGGTGCGCGACGCCGGCCTCACGCCGGTCGAGCGGTTCGAGGACTCGCCCGCCGCGGTGGTGCAGGGGTACGGGCCGGACGTCGGCTGGAAGGTGCTGGCGGAGGCGGCGCTGGCCGTACGGGCCGGGGCGCTGTGGATGGCGACGAACACCGACCGGACGCTGCCGAGCCCGCGCGGGCCGCTGCCCGGCAACGGGTCGCTGGTGTCGGTGCTGCGTACGGCGCTGGACCGGGAGCCGGACGTCGTCGTGGGCAAGCCCGCGCCGGCGCTGTTCGAGACGGCCGCGTCGCTGTCGGGGGCCCGGCGGCCCCTGGCGGTCGGGGACCGGCTCGACACCGACATCGAGGGCGCGGTCGGCGCCGGCATGGACAGCCTGCTCGTCCTCACCGGGGTGAGCGGGCCGGCCGAGCTGCTGGCCGCACCGCCGTCGCGGCGGCCGACGTACGTGACGGCGGACCTGTCGGGGCTGTTCGGCCCGGCGGAGGCGGCACGGATCCCGGCGTCGGCCGGGGAGGCCGGCGGGTGGCGGTTCAGCGACGGGCGCCTCGAGGGCGACGGCGAGGCGGTGGACGCGCTGCGGCTGCTGACCGGGTACGTGTGGGACGGCGGGAAGCCGACGGCGGGATCGGATGCGGCGGCGGGGCTGCTCGAGGAGTGGCTGGGCTGACCCGGGGACTGCCCGTGGCGCGGTAGGCGACCTTGGTGTCGGCGGGCGGTGCCGGTGCCGGCGGTCTTGCTTGGCGCCGGCGGGGGTCGCTTGGCGTCGGCTGGTGGCGGCGGGTGCTGGCGGGTCGGTCGCCGGGGTTGGTGGTTACAGGAGTTTGCGGAGTTTGAGCAGGTCGAACGGGTTGGCCTTGACCGAGACCTGGCGTGCGGCGATCGCGCGGGTGACGTCGAGCCGGCCCGTCACCAGGGCGATCAGGTCGTCGCTGGCGGCGGTGAGGGCGATCTTCGCCCCGGGGTCGTCGCCGTCGGCGATGTCGACCAGGCGGCCGCCGGTGAGCCGGCCGTGGAAGGCCGTCGACAGGTCCGGGACCCGGCACGCCAGGGTGCGGTCCAGATCCAGCTTTCCGCGCGTCTCGGCGTTCGCGTCCAGACGTGCCGCGAGATCGTGCAACGCCTGACGGCACTCGTCCACGCTGGCCACTCGGCTCTCCCTCCATGTCTCCCGGGGGCGTCTTGTGCGACACCCGGGGCGTTCCGCACGGTACCCGACGGGCGGCCCGGGTATGCCCGGTAGCGTGGCACCAGCACGATCGTGGCGCGAGCGCGAGGGGAGAGGCTCATGCAGGACGCATGGCGGGCGTATCTGGAGATGGCGCTCGGGTTGACGGAGGCGCCGCGCAAGCGGGCCCAGAAGGTCGCCGGGGAGCTGCTGAACAAGGGCGGCGCGACCGCGGGCCAGCTTCAGGGCCTGGTCGAGGACTTGATGTCGACCGGCGTCGCCAACCGCGAGGCGCTGACCAACATCGTGCGGTACGAGGTGGACCGTGCGCTGGGCCTGGTCGGGCTGGCCACCGCGGAGGAGGTCTCCGACCTGACCGCGCGGGTGCGGGACCTGGAGAAGCAGCTGCGGGCGGCGCAGGCACGGGTCGGCGACGCCGCGGGTGACGTCACCATCGCCGAGCCGGGTCCGGCCGCGGTGGTGCCGCCGGCGAAGAAGGCTGTGGTCAAGAAGGCGCTGGCGAAGAAGGCGGTCAAGCCGGCCACGCCGAACGCGATGCCGGCCGCCGCGGACGCCACGAGCACGCCGCCCAAGGCAGCCGCGCCGAAGGCAGCCGCGCCGAAGGCAGCCGCATCCAAGGCGGCCGCGCCGAAGGCCGCGGCGTCCGAGGCGGTCACCTCCGAGGTGGCGGAGAAGGCGGCGGGTCGGCCGGGGAAGGTGACGCCGGCGACGACCGGGCCGGCGAAGGTGGCGCCGGAGAAGGCGGTGCCGGCCAAGGCCACGAAGGTGGCGAAGACCGCGCGTAGGGCCGCGAAGTCCACGGCGCCGTCGGTCGAGCCCGCGGGCACGGCTGCCGCGCCGACCGCGCCGGTGAAGGCCGCCGCTGCCGAGACGGTGCTGCCGCCGGCCGGCAAGGCGGCGCCGCGCAAGGCTGCTGGGCCGCGCAAGGCTGCTGGGCCGAGCAAGGCGGCCGGGAAGGGCGCGACGCCGGAGGCCGGGCAGTGACGAATCCGTATCAGCCGCCGCGTCCCGGTCCGGCGCCCGGTGGGTTCCGGCCCGGGCCGCCGCCCGGTGGGGGATTCCGGCCGGGGCCGCCGCCGGGGCAGCAGGCCGCGCCGGTCGCCCGGGCCGAGGTGACGCCGGGGATGGTCGACGGCTCCGAGAGCACCGGGCATCCGGCCGTCGACGCGGTGCTGCGGGCCCTCGCGAACGCTGCCACGCTCGCTCCGGGGGACCAGATCGCCGAGTACGAGGCCGCGCACCAGGTGCTCCAGGAGACGCTGGCCGGCATCGACCGCTGATGACGCGTACCCGTAAGAAGGTTGACTGATGGCCCGCCGTGCGCGACTGGACGCCGAGCTCGTCCGCCGCAAGCTTGCCCGGTCCCGGGAGCAGGCCGCCGCGCTCGTCGCGGCCGGCCGGGTCCAGGTCCGGGGCAGTGTGGCGGCCAAGGTCGCCACCATGATCGACCCTGCGGACCCGGTGGTGGTGACCGGTGAGGACCCCGCCGACGGGTACGTGTCGCGGGGCAGTCACAAGCTGGCCGGGGCGCTGAAGGCGTTCCCCGCTCTGGTGGTGAAGGGGCGGCGCTGTCTCGACGCGGGAGCGTCCACCGGCGGCTTCACCGACGTGCTGCTGCGGGAGGGCGCCGCCCACGTGTACGCGGTCGACGTCGGCTACGGGCAGCTCGCGTGGCCGCTGCGTACCGATGAGCGGGTGACCGTGATGGAGCGTACCAATGTCCGGACATTGACCCCGGAGATGATCGGCGGGGCGGTGGCGCTGACCGTGGCGGACCTGTCGTTCATCTCTTTGCGGCTGGTGTTGCCGGCGCTGAGCGCGTGCACCGCGGCCGACGGCGATCTCGCGCTCATGGTGAAGCCGCAGTTCGAGGTCGGCAAGGAGCGGGTGGGTTCCGGCGGGGTCGTGCGCGACCCGGCGCTGCGCGCGGAGGCGGTGCTCGAGGTGGCGGCGGTGGCCGCCGGGCTGGGGCTGGGGGTGGCCGCGGTGGCGGCGAGTCCGCTGCCCGGGCCCAGCGGGAACGTCGAGTTCTTCGTGTGGTTCCGCCGGGGAGCACCACCCGCCGACGCCGAGCGGGTACACGCCGTGGTCGCCGCCGGGCCGTCCGGCGCGGTAGCCTCCGGCGGGCCGGCGTCGATGCCGGATTCGCCCCCCTTGGAGGACACATGACCCGGTCGGCGCTTCTGGTGACCCACACCGGACGGCGACAGAGCACCCAGCACGCGCAGACCGTCGCCCGCGACCTGGTGGCCGCCGGTTTCGAGGTGCGGGTGATCGCCGAGGAGGTCGACGACCTGGAGCTGCCGCCCGGCGTCACCCCGGTGAACGACCCGCGGGCGGCCGAGGGCGCGGAGATCGTCTTCGCGCTGGGCGGCGACGGCACCCTGCTGCGGGCCGCCGAGCTGGCCCGGCCGGCGAAGGTGCCGCTGCTCGGCATCAACCTCGGCAAGGTCGGGTTCCTGGCCGAGGCGGAACTGCAGAACATCGACCAGACCGTGCGGGACATCGTCTCCGGTGACTACACCGTGGACGAGCGGCTCACCCTGGACGTGCGCGCCGAGTACGACGGCCGGCTGATCGCCGACTCCTGGGCGCTCAACGAGGTGAGTGTCGAGAAGGGGCAGCGCGCGCAGATGCTCGAGCTGCTCGTCGACGTCGACGGGCGGCCGCTGTCGCGCTACGGGTGCGACGGTGTCGTGTGCGCCACACCGACCGGCTCGACGGCGTACGCGTTCTCGGCGGGCGGTCCCGTGGTGTGGCCGGAGGTCGAGGCGCTGCTGTTGGTGCCGATCAGCGCGCACGCGTTGTTCAGCCGGCCGATCGTCACCGCGCCGACCTCGACGTTCGTGCTGACGGTGGACCCGTACACGTCGTTCGCGGTGATGTGCTGCGACGGGCGGCGCACGTGGGATCTGCCGCCGGGCGCCCAGGTGACGGTCGAGCGGGGGCAGCTCCCGGTGCGGCTCGTACGCCTCAAGCCCCGCCCCTTCACCGACACCCTCGTGGCGAAGTTCGCCCTGCCCGTGGAGGGTTGGCGCGGCAATCGACGCTGATGACGCGTCCCTCAGTGGGCAATTGTCGGTGGGCACCGATACTGTTCGGCCTGTGCTGGAGGAACTGCGGATCACCGGGCTGGGCGTCATCGACGACACGACGCTGCGGCTGACCACGGGCATGAACGCCATCACCGGTGAGACCGGAGCGGGCAAGACGATGGTGGTGACCGGGCTGGGCCTGCTGTTCGGCGGCCGGGCCGACGCCGGGCGGGTGCGCGCCGACCCGGGCCGCGCGGTGGTCGAGGGCCGGTTGCGCCTCGGCGGGCCGCTCGCCGACTCGGTGCAGGCGCGGATCACCGACGCCGGCGGCGAGATCGACGACGACGGGTCGGTGCTGCTGAGCCGCACGGTCACGATCGAGGGCCGGTCGCGGGCGCACGTGGGCGGGCGCGGCATGCCGGTCGCGATGCTGGGCGAGGTCGGCGAGCAGGTCGTCGCCGTGCACGGGCAGTCCGATCAGCTGCGCCTGCTGCGCCCGGCCGAGCAGCGGGCCGCGCTCGACCGCTACGCGGGGCCGGAGCACGAGAAGCTGCTGGAGACCTACCGGCAGGCGTTCGCGCAGTGGCGGGCGGTGGTCGACGACCTTGCCGACCGGCGCCGGCACGCCCGGGAGCGCAGCCAGGAGGCCGACCTGCTCAAGCTCGGCCTCGACGAGATCAGCCGGGTGGACCCGCAGCCGGGTGAGGACGACGACCTGCGCGCCGAGGTGCAGCGCCTGGAGCACGCCGAGGGGCTGCGCACGGCGGCGGCGCTCGCGGCCCAGTCGCTGGCCGGGGGCGTGGAGGCGACCGAGGAGGCGCCGGACGCGACGCAGCTGCTGGGCACCGCGCGGCGCACGCTCGAGGCGCAGGCCGGGGTGGACCCGGCGCTGGGCGAGCTGGCCGCGCGGGTCGAGGAGGCCGCGACGCTGGTCGGTGACGTCTCCGCGGAGCTGTCCGCCTACCTCGACCAGCTCGACGCCGATCCGGCGCGGCTGGAGGCCATCTACGAGCGGCGGGCCGCGCTGCGGGCGCTCACCCGCAAGTACGCCGACGACGTCGCGGGTGTCATCGCCTGGGCCGAGCACGCGCGCAGCCGCCTCGCGATCCTGGACACCTCCGACGAGCTGCTCGAGGAGCTCGACAAGGAGCGGCTGCGGCTGGCCGGGCACGTGGCCGAGCTGGCCGGGCGGCTGACGGCGGCCCGGACGGAGGCGGCCGGGCGGTTCGCCGATCAGGTCAGCGTGGAGCTGGCCGGGCTGGCGATGCCGCACGCCCGGGTGGAGATCGTGGTGCTGGCGCGCAGCGCGGGGCGCGACGAGCCGGTCATCGACGACCTGGCGGTGGGCCCGGACGGCGCGGACGAGATCGAGCTGCGGCTGATCGCGCATCCCGGGGCGCCGGCGTTGCCGCTGCAGAAGGGCGCGTCCGGCGGCGAGCTGTCGCGGGTGATGCTGGCCATCGAGGTGGTGTTCGCCGGTGCGGGCGGGCCGCCGACGCTGGTGTTCGACGAGGTCGACGCCGGGGTGGGCGGCCAGGCGGCGGTCGAGATCGGCCGGCGGCTGGCCCGGCTGGCGCGTACCCATCAGGTCCTGGTCGTCACGCACCTGCCGCAGGTGGCTGCGTTCGCCGACCGGCACCTGGTGGTGGCGAAGGACACCGGCGGGGCGATCACGACCAGCGGGGTGCGCATCGTCGAGGAGACCGAGCGGGCCCGGGAGCTGGCCCGGATGCTGGCCGGCCTGCCCGACTCCGACCTGGGCATCGCGCACGCGGAGGAGCTGCTGGCGGTCGCCGAGCGGGAGAAGCACGGGGGGTGATTCGCCCCTTTCCGGGGGTGACCTTGTGCATGTCGCGTGCCAGGCGCTCGATCCGGCGTGTCAGGATGGCCGGGATGCGACTTCCCACCTTGCGCCGGACCCGGAGCGTCGAACCCGGGGCTGTTGCCGGCACCGCTCGCCTCGACCGCCGGACGAAGCGTCTGGTCGGCCGGTTGCGCCCCGGTGACATCGCGGTCATCGACCACGTCGACATCGACCGGGTGGCCGCCGATTCGCTGGTCGCCGTCGGCGTCGCCGCCGTGCTCAACGCCAAGCCGTCGATCTCCGGGCGGTATCCGAACCTGGGGCCCGAGGTGCTGGTCCAGGCCGGCATCGTGCTGATCGACAACCTCGGCGAGGACGTGTTCGACCGGCTCAGCGAGGGCGACCTGGTCAGCCTCGACAACGACACGGTGCTGCTGGGGGGCGAGCCGGTCGCCACCGGCGTGCGGCAGGACGCGCAGACCGTGGCCGCCGCGATGGCCGACGCCCGCGAGGGGCTGTCGGTGCAGCTCGAGGCGTTCGCCGCGAACACCATGGATTACCTCAAGCAGGAGCGCGACCTGCTGCTCGACGGCGTCGGCGTGCCGGACGTGGAGACGCGCATCGGCGGCCGGCACGTGCTGATCGTGGTGCGCGGCTACGACTACAAGGCCGACCTGGACGTGCTGCGGCCGTACATCCGGGAGTTCAAGCCGGTCCTGATCGGGGTCGACGGCGGCGCGGACGCGCTGGTGGAGTCCGGCTACACCCCCGACATGATCATCGGGGACATGGACTCGGTCACCGACGACGTGCTGCGCTGCGGCGCCGAGGTGATCGTGCACGCGTACCCGGACGGCCGGGCCCCCGGGCTCGCGCGGGTGCACGGGCTGGGGGTGCAGGCGACCACCTTCCCGGCCGCGGCCACCAGCGAGGACCTGGCGATGCTGCTCGCCGACGAGAAGGGCGCCTCGCTCATCGTCGCCGTGGGCACGCACGCCAACCTGGTCGAGTTCCTCGACAAGGGCCGCGGCGGCATGGCCTCGACGTTCCTGACCCGGCTCAAGGTCGGCGGCAAGCTGGTCGACGCCAAGGGCGTGAGCCGGCTCTACAAGCAGAACATCTCCGGCTCGGCGCTGCTGCTGCTGGTGCTCTCCGCGGTCGCGGCCATGGCCTCCGCCGTGGCCGTGTCGACGGTCGGCCAGGCCTACCTCGCCGTGGTGTCCGAGTGGTGGGACAATCTGGTCTTCCAAATAGGACAGCTCTTCTAGCCCCCCGCGATACCGACCAAGAGGCTCTAGGCGTGATCAACTTCCGGTACCACGTGGTGTCGCTCACCGCGGTCTTCCTCGCCCTCGCGATCGGGCTGGTGGTGGGCACCGCCGCGCTCAACGGGCCGGTCGTCGACACCCTCAAGGACCGGGTCGACGCGCTGAGCAAGGACAACAGCAACTACCGCGAGCAGGCCAGCCAGTACCGCGACGAGCTCAACCGCGGCCAGGACTTCGCGACCCAGGTCTCGCCGGGGCTGCTCAACGGCAAGCTCACCGGGCGCAAGCTGGTCGTCGTGGTGCTGCCCAGCGGCAAGGACTACGCCGACGGGGTGACCTCCATGCTCGAGGTCGCCGGCGCCACGATCACCGGCCGGGTCACGCTGCAGGACAAGTTCTTCGACCCGCCGAACGCGCTGGAGCTGCTCGGCCTCGCCGAACGGGCGGCGCGTCCCACGGTGTCGGCCGAGGGCCTGCCGCTCAACAGCGACGGCGTCGAGACGTCGAGCGCCCTGCTGGCCCTCGCGCTGCTGCAGAAGGTGCCGGCCGTGGACGAGCAGGACCTGACGGCGGTGCTCACGGCGTACACGGAACCGGGCTATCTTCAGGTCTCCGACGACGTGGTCCCGGGCGCGGAGGCGGCCGTCGTGGTCTCCGGGCTGCCGCCGGTCGACCGTGACGCGGCGAAGAAGAACCAGAACGCGGTCACCGTCGTCGCCCAGTTCTCGCGCAACAAGCCGGTGATCGTGGCGGGCAACGGCATCGGCGAGGGCAACCTGGTGTCCGAGGTCCGCGGCGACCCGACGCTGGTCAGCAAGGTCTCCACGGTGGACAACGTGAGCACGACGCAGGGCCAGCTCGCGACCGCGCTGACGGTGGTCGAGCGGGTGGTGGCCGCCAAGGTGGGGCAGTACGGGCTGTCCGGCTCGTCCCTGGTCCCCAAGACCGCGGGCTGACGGGCGCGCCTAGACTCGGCGGTCGGCCGCCGTCCGCGGCCCCGGCGAGTCAGGAGAGCAGAAGCATGGCCAGCAGGGTGAAGTCGTCCGGCCTCGGCGCGCTCGCCGCCCGCGCGGCGCTGGCCTGGATCCGCCAGGACCCGCACTCCGGTGCGTTGCGGCGGACCAACTTCCACGGCCGTACGGTCAGTCTGGCCGGCGGTCCCGCCCTGGCGGTCGGCGCGACGCTGGGCGCCGCCGCGGGCGCACCCGGCCCGGCCGCCACCGCCGCGGTGCTGGTCGCCGGCGCCACCTCCGGCGCGGTCGGCTTCTACGACGACGTCGCCGGGAACCGGCCCGAGCAGAAGGCCGCCAAGGGCTTCCGCGGGCACCTCGGCGCGCTGCGCGACGGGCGGGTGACCAGCGGCCTGGTGAAGATCGCCGGGGTGGGCGCGGCCGGGCTCGCCGCCGCCGTGCTGCTCTCCCGGGACCTCGGGGTGCGCTCCCACCCGGCCCGGCGGGACGCCGGCCCGGCACGCCGCGCCGCGGACGTGCTGCTGGGCGCGGGTGTCATCGCGGGCACGGCGAACCTGCTCAACCTGCTCGACCTGCGGCCCGGCCGGGCGCTCAAGGCCGCCACGATCATTGGTGCGCCGCTGGTCGCCGGCCGCGGCGGCGCGATGACCGCCGGCACGCTCGGTGCGGGCGCCGGGCTGCTCCCGGCCGACCTCGGCGAGGAGATCATGCTCGGCGACGCGGGCGCGAACGCGCTCGGCGCCCTGCTCGGGGTGGCGCTGGCGGCGCGGACCGGACCGGCCGGGCGGGCCCTGGCCCTCGCCGTGCTCGCCGGGCTGACCGCGGCCAGCGAGAAGGTCAGCTTCACGAAGGTCATCCAGGACACGCCCGGGCTGCGGGAGCTGGACGCGCTCGGCCGCCGCCCGGCTCCGTGACCGCGGCCCGCGCCCGGGCGGGGGTGGCCGGTGCCGCCGCCGTCATCACCGTCCTGACGGTCCTGTCCCGGATCGCCGGGTTCGGGCGGACGTTCGTCTTCCTGCGTACGGTCGGCGACGACGGGCTGGCCAACGTCTACAACGCCGCCAACACCATCCCGAACATCGTCTTCGAGCTGGTCGCCGGCGGCGCCCTGGCCAGCCTGGTGGTGCCGCTGATCGCCGGGGCGGTGGACGCCGGCGACCGGGAGCGGGTCGGCGCGGTCGCCTCCGCGCTGCTCACCTGGGTGGTGACCCTGCTGGTGCCGCTGGCGCTGCTGGTCGCCCTGCTCGCCGGCCCGATCGCCGGGCTGTTCGACGTTCCCCCGGCGGAACGCGAGCTCGCCGCGCGGATGCTGCGCGTCTTCGCCCCCCAGCTGCCGCTGTACGGCATCGGGATCGTCCTCACCGGCGTGCTCCAGGCGCACCACCGCTTCGCGTGGCCGGTCATCGCGCCGCTGCTGTCCAGCGTCACGGTGATGGGGGCGTACCTGAGCTATGCCGTGGTCGACGGCGCCCGCAGCGACGTCGGCGGTCTCAGCGGCACCGGCGAGCTGATCCTGGCCGGCGGCACCACCCTGGGCGTCGTGGTGCTGGCGCTGTGCCTGCTCGTCCCGCTGCGCCGGCTGCGGCTGCGCTGGCGTCCCGGTTACCGCTTCCCCGGCGACGAGGGGCGCCTGGCGGTCCGGCTCGGCTGGGCCGGCGCGGTCACGGTCGGCTCGCAGCAGATCATGGTGCTGGTCGTGCTGGTGCTGGCCACCAAGGGGCCGCTGACGATCTACCTCGCCGCGCAGACCGTCTTCCTGCTGCCGTGGGCGGTGCTGGCCGTGCCGCTGGCGACCGCCGTCTACCCCCGCCTGTCCGCCGCCTTCGCCCGCGGGGACGAGGAGGACTACGCCGGGACCCTGGCGCGTACGGCCCGGTCGGTGCTGCTGCTGGCCGGTCTCGGTGCCGCCGCGCTGGGTGCGCTGGCGTGGCCCGCCGCGCAGCTGGTCGGCACCCGCGCCGCCGCGCCCGGCATCGTGGCCTTCGCCCCCGGCCTGCTCGGGTACGCCCTGTTCGCGCTGCTCTCCCGCGCCCTGTACGCCCGCGGCGCGACGGTCGCCGCGGCGTTCGCCACCGCTGCCGGCTGGGGCGTCGCCGCGCTCGCCGCCGTGCTGCTCTCCGGCGTGCTCACCGACCGCCGGCAGGTCGCCGGGCTGGGCGCCGCCAACGCGGTCGGCATGACGGCCATCGGGCTGCTGCTCGTGCTGGCCGTACGGCGCCACGCCGGCCCCCGGGCGCTCACGGGACTGCCCCGGGCGGCCGTCGTCGGTATCGTGGCGGCGGTCGCGGCAGGCTTCGCCGGATGGGGCGTGACCGAGGCGCTGCGGCACGCCGCGGGCGGCACCCCGGGCGTGGGAGGCAGCATCCTGCAAGGCATGCTGGGCGGGGTCGCGGTCGCGGTGGTCTACGCCGCGGTGGCCTATCCCTTCGCCCGCCGCGACCTCCGATCACTGGTCTCGAGGTTCACCAGGAGGCACCGCACGTGAGCGACGCAGCGCAGCCGGCCTATCGCGGTTCGGTCGCGCTGGTGCTGGGCTCCAGCACCGGCGGGGTGGGTCAGCACGTCTCCTCGCTGGCCCGCGGCCTGCTCGCGGCCGGCTGCCCGGTGCTGGTGTGCGGGCCGGCCGCCACCGACGAGCTGTTCGGCTTCGCCGCCGCGGGCGCCGAGTTCGTGCCGGTGGAGATCCCGGCCGGTCCCGGCGCGCAGGACACCGGCGCGATCCGGGCGCTGCGCCGGGCCCTGGCGGCCCGCCGCGCCGACGTGGTGCACGCCCACGGGTTGCGCGCCGGGTTCGTCGCCGCCCTCGCCCGTCCGGCCGCGCCGCTCGTGGTCACCTGGCACAACGCCGTGCTCGCCCGCGGCCTGCGGGCCGGCGCCTCCGCGCTGGTCGAGCGGATCGTGGCCCGGTCCGCGACGCTGACCCTCGGCGCTTCCGAGGACCTGGTCGCCCGCGCGCTGTCGCTGGGCGCGCGCGAGGCCCGTCTGGGTGCGGTGGCCGCGCCGGTGCTGGCCGCGCCGCGGCGGACCCGGGCCGCCGTGCGCGCCGAGTTCCGCGTCGCCCCCGACGTCCCGCTGATCCTCTCGGTCGGCCGGCTGCACCCGCAGAAGCGCTACGACGTGCTGCTGGAGGCCGCCGCGCGGTGGCGGCAGCTCGATCCGGCGCCGGTCACCGTCGTCGCCGGCTCCGGGCCCAGCTACATGCAGCTCGCCCAGCGCGCCTCCGAGCTGCGCGCCAAGGTCTACCTGCTCGGCCACCGCACCGACGTGCCCGACCTGCTGGCCGGCGCCGACCTCGCCGTGATCACCAGCGACTGGGAGGCACGGCAGCTGTTCGCGCAGGAGGCGTTGCACGCGGGCGTCCCGCTGATCACCACCGCGGTCGGCGGGCTGCCGGGGCTGGTCGGCGACGCGGCGGTGCAGATCCCGCCGGGCGACGCCGACGCCCTCGACCACGCCGTCCGGGAGATGCTCGCCGACCCGGACCGGCGCGCCGACTACGCCGCGCGGGGGCCCCGGCGGGCGGCGACCTGGCCCACCGAGGAGGACACCGTCGCCGACGTGCTGGCCGCGTACGCGTCGGTCGCCCGGGCGCGGGCGGGCCAGGGGTGAGGGTGCTGCGCCGCCTGCTCGCCGCGGTCCGGCGTGGCCGCCGGCCGGATTCGGCGCCGCCGTCGCGGGCCCGTACGGGCCGGGTCTGGGTGCCGTACCTGCTGATCGTGCTGACGGCGGCGGCGAGCCTCGCGGGACTCGCCGCGCGGCCCGTCACCGAGGTGCCCGGCGACTCCGCGGACTACGTCGTGGTGGCCGGCGCGGCGGGGCTGCGCTGGGACGACCTCGACCCGCGGCGCACGCCCACCCTGTGGCAGCAGGCGACCCGCGGCTCGATCGGCTGGCTGTCCGTCCGCTCCGCGCACCACGCGACCTGCCCCGCCGACGGCTGGCTGACCCTGGGCGCCGGCAACTACGCGGTCTGGAACGCCCAGCGGGTCAGCGGCGCGTGCCCGCCGCGCGCGCCGGTGGTCGAACGGCCCGACGGCATCGGCGCGAACCTGCCGGAGCTGGGCCAGGTCGTGCGCGCGAACGCCGACAACCAGCCGTACGGGGCGGTGCCGGGCGCCCTGGCCGAGTCGGTGCGGTGCACGGTCGCGGTCGGGCCGGGAGCCGCCGTCGCCGCCGCCCGGCCGTTCGGGCGCGTGGACCGCTACGTCCCCGAGCTGCCGGCCGACCCGCAGGGGCTGTTCACCCAGTGCGTTCTGAGCATGGTGGACCTGGGCACGATCACCGGCACCGGCGCCGCGCGGCAGAACCGGGTCGCGCAGGCCGACGCCGTGCTGGCCCGGGTGCTGGCCGCCCGGCCGCAACGGTCGCTGGTGGTCGTCGCGGGCGTCTCGGACACCGACACGACCTCGCGGCTGCACGTCGCCATCGCCGAGGGCCCGGGGTGGCAGGGCGGCTGGCTGACCTCCGCCGGCACCGGCCGCGACGGCTATCTGAAGCTCGTCGACCTGGCGCCGACGATCCTGACCGTGCTCGGGCGGCCCGCCCCGGAGGGGCTGTTCAACGGGCGTACGGCCAGCACGGTCCCGGGGCGTCCGGCGTCCCCCGCGGACTCGGTGCTCGGCGTGCACGACGTGAACCGGCGGGCCGGCGCGCAGCTCGGCATCGCCGGGTCGTTCTTCACCGGGCTGGCCGCCGTACAGCTGGCGGTCTTCCTGCTCGTGGTGCCGTTGATGATGCGGGCCCGGCGGCATGCCGGGCCGACCGGGCCGGCGTCCGCGCCGCGCGCGCTGGTGCTGCTCGTGGAGGTGCTGCTGATCGCGTGCGCGCTGGCGATCCCGGCCGCGCTGCTGGCCGACGCGATCCCGTGGTGGCGGTCCGGGCGGCCGGGCATCGTGTTCGCGCTGCTCACCCTCGCGCTGATGGCGGCCGGCACGGCCGCGATCCGGTTGACGCCCCGTTACCCGCGCACGCTGTGGCCCGCCGGGGCGGTCGCCGCCGTCGCCGTCGTGATCGTCGGCGCGGACCTGCTCACCGGCGCGCGCCTACAGCTCAACGGCGTCGCCGGCTACTCGGCCATCGAGGGCTCCCGGTACGCGGGCGTGGGCAGCGTCGGCCTCGGCGTCCTCGTGGCCGGCGCGCTGGTCGTCGCGGGCTGCGCCGCCCAGTGGGTACGCCGCCCGTGGCGCCCCGTGGTCGTGGTCCTCGCCGGCGGGTTCGCGGTGATAATGGTCGGCAGCCCGTACCTGGGCGCGGACCCGGTGGGGGCCGTCGCGGTCACCGCCGGGGTGTGCGTGGCCGCCGCGATCAGCACGGGCGGCTGGCTGACCTTCCCGCGGTTCGCCTGGGCGACGGTCGCCGGGCTGGCCGTGACGATCGGCTTCGCCGTGCTGGACCTGCGGCGGCCGGTCCTCGAGCAGGGCAGCGTCGGGCGCTTCGTCACCGCGATCCTCGACGGCGCCGCCGGCCCGGCCATCCAGCGCTCCGCGGCGGCCAGCGGGCTGGCGATGGACAGCCCGCTGACCATCCTCGCGCTGGTCGGCGCGATGGCCCTGGCCTTCGCGCAGTTCTCGCCGTGGGGCGGGCTGAACCGGGTCTTCGGCCTGCATCCGGCCATGCGTGCGGCGCTGGCCGGCACCACCGTCACCGTCGTGCTGGCCGGGATGTTCGGGGGAGCGGCGTTCACGGTCGCCGGCGCGGCCGCGGCGATCGCCGTCCCGCTGTACGTCCTGACCACCCTGCGCGTCCTCGAGCACGCCGCCGACCGCACCCGGCCCGAGGGGGAGACGGACGGCCCCGGCGGCCCCGGCCTGTCGATGCGCCGCGACGCGGGCCCGCCTCCGGACAAAACCGGCACCGAGGGCCTGATCGTCCGCTGACACGCGTGCCGAGCAGCCCGGACGTGCGCGCGCCGACACAGGTGTTACTGTGAAATCCCGTGGATGGCGTCGAAATGGATCGTCGCCGGTCTGCAAGACCGAACTGACCGACCACGGGAGCAGGCCTTGGCACCAACAGTGCGCGAGACGCGGCACATCTTCGTCACCGGGGGCGTCGCCTCCTCGCTGGGCAAGGGCCTCACCGCCTCCAGCCTCGGCAATTTGCTGACCGCACGCGGACTGCGGGTCGTCATGCAGAAGCTGGACCCTTACCTCAACGTCGACCCGGGCACCATGAACCCGTTCCAGCACGGTGAGGTGTTCGTCACCGACGACGGTGCCGAGACCGACCTGGACGTCGGCCACTACGAGCGCTTCCTCGACCGGGCGCTGTCCGGCAAGGCGAACGTCACGACCGGGCAGATCTACTCGGCCGTGATCGCCAAGGAGCGCCGCGGCGAGTATCTCGGCGACACGGTGCAGGTGATCCCGCACATCACCAACGAGATCAAGGAGCGCATCTTCGCGATGGCCGCTCCCGACGACTACGGCCGGGTGCCGGACGTCGTCATCACCGAGGTCGGCGGCACGGTCGGTGACATGGAGTCGCTGCCGTTCCTCGAGGCGATCCGCCAGGTGCGCCACGAGATCGGCCGGGACCGGGTGTTCTACCTGCACGTGTCGCTGGTGCCGTACCTCGCGCCGTCGGGCGAGCTGAAGACCAAGCCGACCCAGCACTCGGTCGCCACGCTGCGCAACATCGGTATCCAGCCGGACGCGCTGGTCTGCCGCAGCGACCGGGAGATCCCGGACAAGCTCAAGCACAAGCTCTCGCTCTACTGCGACGTCGACCGCGAGGCCGTGGTGGCCTGCCCGGACGCGCCGAGCATCTACGACATCCCCAAGGTGCTGCACCGCGAGGGGCTGGACGCGTACGTGGTCCGCCGGCTCGGCCTGTCGTTCCGCGACGTCGACTGGACCAGCTGGGACGACCTGCTCGAGCGGGTGCACCACCCCCGGCGCACGATCACCGTGGCGCTGGTCGGCAAGTACGTGGACCTGCCGGACGCGTACCTGTCGGTGAGCGAGGCGATCCGCGCGGCCGGCTTCGCCAACACGGCCAAGGTGCAGCTGCGCTGGGTGCCCAGCGACGACTGCGACACCATGGCGGGCGCGGCGGCGGCGCTCAAGGGCGTGGACGGCATCGTCATCCCCGGCGGCTTCGGCATCCGCGGGATCGAAGGCAAGATCAATACTTCCCGGTACGCCCGGGAGCACGGCATCCCGATCCTGGGCCTCTGCCTGGGGCTGCAGTGCATGACGATCGACGCGGCCCGCCACCTGGCCGGGCTCGAGGGCGCCAACTCGCTGGAGTTCGACGAGCGGGCGCCGTACCCGGTGATCTCCACGATGGCCGACCAGCAGGACATCGTCGCGGGCAAGGGCGACCTGGGCGGCACGATGCGGCTGGGGGCGTACCCGGCGGCGCTGGCCGAGGGTTCCGTCGTGGCGGAGGCGTACGGCAGCACCGAGATCTCGGAGCGGCACCGCCACCGCTACGAGGTCAACAACGCGTACCGGGACAAGCTGGCCAAGGCGGGCCTGAGGTTCTCCGGCACCTCGCCGGACGGGCGCCTCGTCGAGTTCATCGAGCTCGACCGGGAGACCCACCCGTTCTTCGTGGCCACCCAGGCCCACCCGGAGCTGAAGAGCCGGCCGACCCGGGCGCACCCGCTGTTCGCCGCGTTCGTCAAGGCCGCCGTCGCGTACGCGGCCGCCGACGAGCTGCCGGTCGAGGTGGCCGCCTCCGCGGAGCCGGACACCGACAAGGCCGCGGTCCCCGCCTCATGAGCGCGTTCGCCCACGAGACCCGGTCGCGCACCGAGAAGTACGCCGGCCCGATCTTCACGGTCTACACCGACGAGGTGACCATGTCCGGCGGCGGCACCGCCGACCGGGACGTGGTGATCAACAAGAACGCGGTCGGCGTGGTCGCCCTCGACGACGTCGGCCGGGTCGTGCTGATCAGGCAGTACCGGCACCCGGTCGGCAAACAGCTCTGGGAGCTGCCGGCCGGCCTGCGCGACGTCGAGGGCGAGGACCTCGCCGTCACCGCCGGCCGCGAGCTGGCCGAGGAGGCGGACATCACGGCCCGCCGCTTCGACCTGCTCGTCGACCTGCACACCTCGCCGGGCTTCAGCGCGGAGACGATCCGCATCTTCCTCGCCCGCGACCTGTCGCCGGTCCCGGAGGACGAACGGCACGACCGCAAGGACGAGGAAGCCGACATCGAGATCTGCTGGGTGGACCTCGACGAGGCGGTCGCGATGGTGCTGCGCGGCGAGATCACCAACGCGGCGGCGGTGGGCGGCCTGCTCTGCGCGGCCCGCGCCCGCGACGACGGCTGGGCCACGCTGCGCCCGGCGGACACCCCGCCGCTCTGACGCCGTCCCGGTACGGGCCGCCCCGCGGCGGGCCCGTACCGGGGAGGTTCCGTGAACATCCTGTGCACGACGGGCCTCGGCGCGGTCGCGGCTGCCACCATGCCGGCGTGGATTTCCTTCTCGTCGTCGCATCGATCATCGTCGCCGGCTCCGCCGCCGGGACCTTCCTCGTCGTCCGCACCGATCTGCGCCGCGGGCCGGCCGTGGCCGTCTCGGCCGGCACCGGCCTGGTGGTCGGGCTGCTCTTCTTCCTGGTCGTGTACCTCGCGGTGGTCGCCTATCTCGCGGCCCTGTTCGCGTACGTGATCGTGCGCCGGCTGTGGTCGGCGCGGGTGGCCGCCCTCACCGGCCTGGCCGCGTTCGGCGCGGTGGCCGTGGCCTCCGTCGCCGTGTTCGCGGTGGCGTTGAGCACCATGTAACCGCTCATCGGGGGAAATACCGGGGGACGCACGGGCAGCGACATCGGGCGGTCGTCACTTCTTGATCTTCGGGCAACGGATCGGCAGTATCTTCCACTTGGTGGGACGGTAATCTGCGAAGCAGCCCGTCTCGGGTATGAGCCATCGACGTCTCTCCCGGAAAGGACGGTGTCGACTCGTGAAGGTCGGCATTCCGAGCGAAGTGAAGAACAACGAGTTCCGGGTGGCGATCACCCCGGCGGGGGTCTTCGAGTTCACCCGCGCGGGCCACCAGGTGTTCGTGCAGGCCGGTGCGGGTGCCGGCTCCTCGATCACCGACGACGACTACGCGGCGGCGGGCGCCACCATCCTCGGCGACGCCGACGAGGTGTGGGGCACGGCCGAACTGGTCCTCAAGGTCAAGGAGCCGGTCGCCGAGGAGTACGGCCGGATGCGCGAGGGCCAGGTCCTGTTCACCTACCTGCACCTGGCGGCGTCGAAGGAGTGCACCGACGCGCTGCTCGACCGCAAGGTGACCGGGATCGCGTACGAGACGGTGGAGCTGCCCGACCGGTCGCTGCCGCTGCTCGCCCCGATGTCCGAGGTCGCCGGCCGGCTGGCGCCGCAGGTCGGTGCCTACCACCTGATGCGCTCCGGCGGCGGGCGTGGCGTGCTCATGGGCGGCGTGCCCGGCGTGTACCAGGCCAAGGTCGTCGTGATCGGCGCCGGGGTGTCGGGCATGAACGCCGCGGCGATCGCGCTGGGCATGCAGGCCGAGGTGCTGGTGCTGGACAAGAACATCGCCCGGCTGCGCGCGGCCGACGCGGACTACCGGGGGCACCTGCAGACGATCGCGTCGAACGCGTACGAGATCGAGAAGGCCGTCATCGACGCGGACCTCGTGATCGGCGCGGTGCTGGTGCCGGGCGCGAAGGCGCCGAACCTGATCTCCCACGACCTGGTCTCGCGGATGAAGCCGGGCAGCGTGCTCGTGGACATCGCCATCGACCAGGGCGGCTGCTTCGAGGACTCGCGCCCGACCACCCACGCCGACCCGGTCTACCCGGTGCACCAGTCGATGTTCTACTGCGTGGCGAACATGCCCGGCGCGGTGCCGCACACCAGCACGTACGCCCTGACCAACGTCACCCTTCCGTACGCGCTGGAGCTCGCCAACCGCGGCTGGCGCGACGCGGTCCGGGCCGACCCGGCGCTGGCGCTGGGCCTCAACACGCACGCCGGCCACGTCACGTACGGCCCGGTCGCCGAGGCGCACGGCATGCGGGCCCTGCCGGTGTCCGAGGTGCTCAGCTGAGCCTCGCCGCGGCCGTACAGACCTATCTCGACCACCTGACGGTCGAGCGTGGCCTGTCGCGCAACACCGTGGCGTCGTACCGGCGGGACCTGGACCGGTACCTGGAGTCGCTGGCCGCGGCGGGGATCACCGACCTCGCCGCGGTCACCGCCGCCGACCTGACCCGCCACCTGAGCCTGCTGCGGGAGGGTTCCGAGGAGCATCCCGCGCTGTCGGCGTCGTCGGCGGCGCGGGCGGTCAGCGCCGTACGCGGCCTGCACCGTTTCGCCGCCCGCGAGGGCCTCGCCCCGCACGACCCCGGCCGCGACGTCAAGCCGCCGGCCCCGCCCAAGCGGCTGCCCAAGGCCCTCGACGTCGACCAGGTCACCCGCCTGCTCGACGCGGTCGCCGGCGACGAGCCGCTGGCTCTGCGGGACAGGGCGCTGCTGGAATTCCTCTACGGCACCGGCGCGCGGATCTCCGAGGCGGTCGGGCTGGACGTCGACGACCTCGACGACGCGGTGGTGACCCTGCACGGCAAGGGCGGCCGGACCCGGCTGGTGCCGCTCGGCTCGTACGCGCGCGCCGCGCTCGACGCGTACCTGGTCCGGGCGCGGCCGGTGCTGCTCGCGGGCGGGAAGGGCACGCCGAAGGTCTTCCTGAACGCGCGCGGCGGCGGGCTGTCGCGGCAGAGCGCCTGGACGATCCTGCACCGGGCGGCGGCCACCGCGGGGCTGCCGGTCGAGGGGGCCCACGCGGTGTCCCCGCACACGCTGCGGCACTCGTACGCCACCCACCTGCTCGACGGCGGCGCGGACGTCCGGGTCGTCCAGGAACTGCTCGGGCACGCCTCGGTGACCACCACGCAGGTGTACACGCTGGTGACGGTGGACCGGTTGCGGGAGGTCTACGCCACCGCACACCCGCGCGCTCGTTAGGCGTTGGGCACCAGTGGACGACACGCCGAACGGGTGACCCCGGATGGGCTGCTTCCGTGGCGTACAGTCGGGCATCGGCTCCGGCTGCGGGTCGAGAGGGGGCTTGAGGGACATGGCGGGGAACGACGAGCGCGCGGAGGCCTGGACCTCGGCACTGCGCGAACAGCAGAGCTCCCTCGACCTGGGCGCCGACCTGGGCCCGGCCGACCCTACGGCGTACACGATGCGCCGCCCGATCCCCGAGCCGATGCCGACCGACCGGCACGGACCGGCGCGGATCATCGCCCTCGCCAACCAGAAGGGCGGCGTCGGCAAGACCACGACGACGATCAACCTGGGCGCGGCCCTCGCCGAGTACGGCCGCAAGGTCCTGCTCGTCGACTTCGACCCGCAGGGCGCCTGCTCGGTCGGCCTCGGCGTCAACCCGCACAACCTCGACCTGAGCGTCTACAACCTGCTCATGCAGGACGACGTCACCGCCGAGGACGTCATCATCAAGACCGACGTGGCCGGCCTCCACCTGCTGCCGGCCAACATCGACCTGTCCGCGGCCGAGATCCAGCTGGTCAACGAGGTCGCCCGGGAGATGGCCCTGGCCCGGGTGCTGCGCACGGTCCGCAAGGAGTACGACTTCATCCTGATCGACTGCCAGCCCTCGCTGGGCCTGCTGGCGATCAACGCGCTGACCATCGCGCACGGCGTGCTCATCCCGCTGGAGTGCGAGTTCTTCAGCCTGCGCGGCGTGGCCCTGCTGCTGGACACCATCGACAAGGTCCGCGAGCGGCTCAACTTCGACCTCGAGCTCGAGGGCATCCTGGCGACCATGTACGACAGCCGCACCACGCACTGCCGCCAGGTGCTCCAGCGGGTCGTCGAGGCGTTCGGCGACAAGGTCTACCAGACGGTGATCACCAAGACGGTGAAGTTCCCCGAGTCCACGGTGGCCGGCGCGCCGATCACCTCGCTGGACCCGGCGTCGTCCGGCGCCCGCAACTACCGGCAGCTCGCCCGCGAGGTCATCGCCGCGAAGGCCGAACGAGGCTAGCTTGCTCTTCGCCCTCGGCGAGCCGGTCGCATTCGTCGCGCTGGTCGTCTCCTTCCTGCTCGCGCTCCTGCTGCGCGCCTTCGCGATCCGGTTCACCGCCCGTACCCTCGGCATCGCCGACCGCCGGGAACCGGTCAGCCCGCGCCTGCGCGAGGACATCGACCCGTTCGGCGCGGTCGCGGCCGCCGTCGGCGGCATGGGCTGGGGCAGGGTCGTCAGCGTCGACGAGGTCTCCCGCCGGCACGGCCGGGGCCGCGCGGCGGCGGTCTTCCTGAGCGGCCCGCTGGCCTGCATCGTCGTGGCCCAGCTCTGCTTCGCCGCGTACGCCTTCAGCACGCCGCTGAACTACCTCGGCATCATCGACCCGTCCGACCTGCTCCGCGGGGTCGACCTGCCGGTGACCGAGCAGGTGCTGCTGTCGCTGGGCGGCGGTTTCCTGACCTTCGGCCTGCTCGCGCTGATCCCGATCCCGCCGCTGGACGGGTTCGGGGTGCTCTGGTCGGCGCTGCGCCGGCCCGACCGCGGCATGCAGTGGATGCGGCTGTGGTTCGAGGAGAAGAACATCGGCGTCCTCGTGCTGCTGATCTGCTGCTTCTTCCCGCTGAGCTACCCGATCCTGCTGGTCGTCCTCGACGTGCTCGGGGTGCTGTTCGTGCGGCTCTGGGGATGACCGCCGTGGCCGCGCCGCCGGCGCCCGTCGCTCCCGCGGACGAGGTGCGCCGCCGCCGGTGGCCGGTGCACCTGGTCGCGGCGGTCGCCTTCACCGGGCTCGGCCTGCTCGTCATGGGCAACTTCGTCGGTCACCCGGTGGACCGGGTCTCCGACCATCTGGCCAACGACAACACGTGGTTCCAGTGGTTGCTCGGCCACGGCGCCTACAGCGTGCGGCACCTCGAGAACCCGCTCTTCTCCGTACGGCAGAACTACCCGGTCGGCGTGAACATCATGGCCAACACGTCCGTGCTGGGCGTGACCATCCCGCTGGCGCCGGTCACGATGCTGTTCGGGGTGCGGATCGCCTACCTGGTGTGGATGGTCCTGGCGCTGGCCGGCACCGCGTTCTCGGCGTACTACGTGCTGCAGCGCTGGGTGGTGCGCTCGCCGGTGGCGGCGGTGCTG
The DNA here is from genome assembly GCF_003002065.1 of Pseudosporangium ferrugineum. Taxonomy (GTDB): domain Bacteria; phylum Actinomycetota; class Actinomycetes; order Mycobacteriales; family Micromonosporaceae; genus Actinoplanes; species Actinoplanes ferrugineus_A. The sequence goes on along the minus strand of NZ_PVZG01000031.1, from coordinate 25,380 downwards.
GGCGGCGCGTTCGCCGGGTTCGCGCCGGGCGTCGTGCACCACGGCAACGGGCAGCCCAACTTCGTCAGCAACTTCGCGCTGCCGTTCATCGTGGTCGCGGTGATGCGCCTCGGCGTGACCGGGCGCTGGCTGCGCGACGGGATCGTGCTCGGCCTGCTGGTGACGTACCAGGTCTTCGTCAACGAGGAGATCCTGGTGGTCACGGCCGGGGCGTGCGGCGTCGCGGTGCTCGGGTACGCCCTGCTGAGCCCGCGGGCGGCCCGGGAGCGGGCGCGGCACTTCGCGGCGGCGCTGGCGGTCACGGCGGTGGTGGCGGGGACGCTGTGCGCGTACCCGCTGTGGTTCCAGTTCAACGGGCCGGGGACGTTCACCGCGCTGCCGCACTACCACGCGTGGGGCGAGGACCCGGTCGCGTACGTGACGTTCTCCCGCGACACGCTCGCCGGCGACGCGAGCGTCGAGCGGACCATCGGCCGTACCGAACAGAACAGCTGGTTCGGCTGGCCGCTGGTCCTGGTCGTGCTGGCCGCCGTGGGCGCGCTGATCCGGCGCTCGATGCTCGTGCGGGTGGCCACGTTCACCGCGGCGGTGCTGGCGATCTTCTCGATGGGCCCGAAGCTGCGGTGGGCGGGGCAGCTCACCGACCTCCCCGGCGTGTGGCACTGGATCCCCGACGACCTGCCGGTGTTCGGCCTGCTCACGCCGAGCCGCATCACGTTCGGGGTGGTCGGGTTCGTCGCGCTGATGATCGCGGTGGCGTACGACGCCGCTGAGCGCGTACGCGGAATCCTCTCGGGGGTGGCCATGCTCGCCGTGATAGCCGCCCTCGTGCCGTTGATCCCCACCCCGCTGCCCGCCCGCGTCGACGCCCGCCCTCCGCAGTTCATCACCTCCGGGGCGTGGCGCGACTACGTGCCGCCGGGACACTCGCTGATCCCGCTCCCGCTGCCCGACGACGCCGGCGGGCGGGACTCGCTGAGCTGGGCGGCGTGGGAACGGTCGGAATTCCCGGTGCCGGAGGGCTACTTCCTCGCGCCCGACGCCGACGGGATCGGGCAGGCGGGAGTCGAGCCCAGCGTGCTGACCACGGTGGTCTCGGACGCCACCCGCAGGGGCAAGATCGCCCAGGTCACGCCCGAACTGCGGGCGGCGGTCCGGGTCGACATCGCCCGGTTCCGCGGATCGGTGCTGGTGCTGCGCGCGCTGCCGGGCTACGAGCCGCTGCGGCGGATGGTCGACGAGCTGGTGGGTCCGGGCGAGCAGTTCGGCGACGCCTGGGTGTGGCGCGTCGGCTGAGTTTTTCGTCGTACGCCGCTGCTAGGTTCCTGGTCCTCGCTGGACCGCGGCTCGCAAGGAGAACTCGTGACGATCGGCTCGCATCTGACCACCTTCGCCGGACTGCCCATCGTGGCCTGGGACGCCGGGGACGACCCCGCGGACCCGGCCGCGGTCGCGTGGCGGGCCGAGGTCACCGACTTCGAGGCGCCGCCGTCGGAGTTCGAGGAGGCCTTCGAGCGGGTGCTCGCGCGCGCCGGCGACGGCGGCCCGGTGGCCCTGGTGCTCGGCGAGTGGGGCTCGGCCTACGAGGAAGCCGCGCCGCTCGACCTGCTGGTGCGCAACGCCGGCCGGCTGGGTGCCCTCCGGTCGCTGTTCATCGGCGAGATGACCTTCGAGCAGTGCGAGATCTCCTGGATCCAGCACGGCGACATCACGCCGCTGCTCGAGGCGTTCCCCCGGCTGGAGCGCCTGTGGCTGCGCGGCACGGAGGGCCTCGAGCTGAAGCCGCTGCGCCACCCCGCCCTCACCGAGCTGGTCGTGCAGTCCGGCGGCCTGCCACCGGCCCTCGCCCGGACCGTCCTCGAGTGCGACCTGCCCGCCCTCACCCACCTGGAGCTGTGGCTCGGCGTCGAGGCGTACGGCGGCGTCGCCACCCCCGACGACCTGGAACCGCTGCTCTCCGACCGGGTCCTGCCCGCCCTGACCCGGCTCGGCCTCTGCAACGCGGAGAACACCGACGCCCTCGCGGCCGCGCTGGCCGCCTCCCCGCTGGTGCCCCGGCTGTCCGAGCTGGACCTCTCCAAGGGCACCCTCGGGGACGCGGGCGCGGAGGCGCTGCTCGCGGGGCAGCCGCTCGGCCACCTGCGGGCGCTGGACGTGAGCCACCACTTCCTGAGCGCGGAGGTGGCGCAGCGGCTGGTCGACGCGCTGCCGGGGGTGCGGGTGGACGTGTCCGAGGCGTGCACCGAGGAGCGGTGGGGCCGCTATACGACGGTGGCGGAATGAGCGCTCTCCTGCCCGGCGGGACTCCGCTTTCCTCCGGGCCTTCCTTCGGGCCTTCCTCCGGGCCTTCCCTCGGGCTTTGCTCCGGGCCTTCCTCCGGGCTTTGCTCCGGGCCTTCCTCCGGGCTTTGCTCCGGGCCTTCCTCCGCGCTTTGCTCCGGGCTTTGCGCCGGCGGCGCCTTGGGCTGCGCTTCTTCGGGTGGCGGTGGGCGGGGGCGGGTCGCGGTGGTGGGGGAGCCCGGCGACCGGCGGGTGGCGATGTTCGCCGCCGCGGCCGTCGCGGCCGGGCTCGGGACGCCGGACGTCTTCGCGTGGCGCGACGTGCTGCGCGGCGGCCCGGTGCCCGGCCCCGGGACGATCGTGCGGATCGACTCCCCGGGCGCGACCGGCCTGCGGGGCTCCTGCCCGCCGGCCCCCGCCGAGCCCGGGGAGATCGCCGGGCTCGCGGCGGCCCACGCGGCCCTCGCCGCCGCCCTCGACCGCATAGCCGCCGGCGGCGGCACCCTGCTCAACCCGCCCGCCGACATCCTCACCATGGGCGACAAACGGCGTTGCCACGCCGTGCTGAGCGCCGCCGGCGTGCCCGTGCCCGAGGCGCTGCCCGCGATCACCGGCTGGGACGGGCTGCGGGCGGCGATGCGGGCCGCGGGATGGGCCCGGGTCTTCGTCAAGCCCGCGTACGGTTCGTCCGCCTCGGGGGTGCTCGCCCTCACCGCGACCGGCACCCGCGCGTCCGCGATCACCTCGGTGGAACGGGCCCCCGACGGGCGGCTCTACAACAACCTGCGGGTGCGCCGCTACGACAGCGAGACCGAGATCGCGGCCATCGTGGACCGCCTCGCCGCCGACGGCCTGCACGTCGAGCGCTGGTTCCCCAAGGCCGGGCTCGGCGGCCGCACCCTGGACCTGCGCGTCGTGGTCATCGCGGGCCACCCCGGCCACGTGGTGGTCCGCACCTCACGCACCCCGATGACGAACCTGCACCTGGGCAACGCCCGCGGCGACGTGGCCGACGTGCGGGCGGCGGCCGGCCCCCGGGCGTGGCAGGCCGCCCTGGACACCTGCGTACGGGTGGCCGCCTGCTTCCCCCGCAGCCTGCACGTGGGCGTGGACCTCATGTTCGCCGCGGGCTGGCGCCGGCACGCCGTCGCCGAGGTCAACGCCTTCGGCGACCTGCTGCCCGGCGTCCTCGCCGACGGCCGCGACACCTACCGCGCGCAGGCCGACGCCCTGCGGCAGGCGATGCTCCCTTCGTTCGCGCAGCCCGGCGCGACGTGGCGCGGCGCGCAGACCGGCGCGACGTGGCGCGGCGCGGAAGCTGGCGCGACGTGGCGTGGCGTGGAGGCCGGCGCGACGTGGCGCGGCTGGGCGGAGGGCTGATGCGCGGCCTGATCGGCAGCCATGATCTGCTCTTCGTCACGCTCGACACGCTGCGCTACGACGTCGCCGCGGCGTGCCTCGCCGAGGGCCGCACCCCCGAGCTGGCCCGCGTCCTGCCCGGCGGCGTCTGGCAGCGGCGGCACACCCCGGCCACCTTCACGTACGCGGCCCACCACGCGTTCTTCGCCGGCTTCCTGCCGACCCCGCTCACCCCGGGCCCGCACGAGCGGCTGTTCGCGGCCCGCTTCGCCGGCAGCGAGACCAGCGGCCCGGACACGTACGTGTTCGACGCCGCCGATCTGCCGACCGCCCTGGCCGACGCCGGCTACCACACGGTCTGCCTCGGCGGCGTCGGCTTCTTCAACCCCGGCGCCCCGCTCGGCCGGGTGCTGCCCGGCATGTTCGCCGAGGCGCTGTGGGAGCCCGCCTTCGGCGTGACCGCGCCGGCCTGCCTCGACGCGCAGACCGACCGGCTCGCCGCCGTCGTCGCCGGCCTCGACCCGGCCCGGCCGCTGTTCACGTTCGTCAACGTCGCCGCCCTGCACCAGCCCAACCGCCACTACCTGCCGGGCGCCGCCGCCGACACCCTGGACACCCACGCGGCGGCCCTGGCGTACGTCGACTCGGTGCTGCCCCGCCTGTTCGCCGTCGCCGCCGGCCGGGGCCGCCCCTGCCAGGTGATCATCTGCTCGGATCACGGCACCCTCTACGGCGAGGACGGTCACACCGGCCACCGCGTCGCCCACGAGGCCGTGTGGACGGTGCCGTACGCCGACTTCGTGCTGGAGACCGCATGAGCCTCGACTCGTCGCCGTACCAGGGCTATCTGTACGCGTACCCGCACAAGAGCGCGTACCGCCGCCTCGACCCGCGGCCGCTGCTGCGCGACGTGTGGGCGGGGGAGCCGCAGGGGGCGCTGTTCGCGTACGTGCACGTGCCGTTCTGCGAGATGCGCTGCGGCTTCTGCAACCTGTTCACCCGCGCGCACCCGCCGGCCGAGCAGGTGACGGCGTATCTGGCGCAGCTGCGGAGGCAGGCTCTGGCCGTACGCGAAGCAATGTCGCCGTCCTTCTCGCAGCTCGCCGTCGGAGGTGGCACGCCCACCTATCTGACCGCCGCGGAGCTGGAGGAACTGTTCGCCATCGTCGAGGACACGTTCGGAGCCTCCGGGATCGCGACCTCGGTCGAGACCTCCCCGGCGACGGCGACCCCGGAGCGGCTGGCGGTGTTACGCGCCCACGGCACGACCCGGGTGAGCATCGGTGTGCAGAGCTTCGTGGAGGCGGAGGCCCGCGCCGCCGTACGCCCCCAGAAACTCCCGGAGGTCTTCGCCGCCCTGGACACGATCCGCGCGTCGGGCACCCCGGCGCTGAACATCGACCTGATCTACGGGATCGACGGGCAGACCCGGGCGTCCTGGCGGCATTCGCTGGAGCAGGCGTTGCGCTGGAAGCCCGAGGAGCTGTTCCTGTATCCGCTGTACGTGCGCCCGCTGACGGGCCTGGGGCGCCGGGGCGGCGGACGGGCGGGCTGGGACGCTCAGCGCCAGGAGCTGTATCGGGACGCCGTCGAGCTGCTGACGGACGCGGGGTACACGCAGCAGTCCATGCGCCAGTTCCGCGCACCCTCGCACGCTTCCTCCCCGTCCGCCGGGGCCTTCCCGTCCGCCGCTTCCTCCCCGTCCGCCGGGCCGGACTACTCCTGTCAGGACGACGGCATGGTCGGTCTCGGCTGCGGCGCCCGCTCGTACACCCGCGAACTCCACTACTCGTTCGACTACGCGGTCGCCGTGCCGCACGTCCGGGCGGTGATCGACGACTACCTGTCCCGCCCGCCGGCCGACCTGCACCACGCCGAGTACGGCTTCCGCCTCGACGCCCACGAACAGCGCCGCCGCTGGCTCCTGCAATCGCTGCTCCGCGTCGACGGGGTCGACGCGTCCGCGTACGAGGAACGCTTCACCACCCGCCACGACGACGACTTCCCCGAGCTGGCGGCCCTGGTGGACCGCGGCTGGCTGCACCCGGACCACGCCCGCCTGACCCCGGAGGGCCTGGCCCACTCCGACGCGATCGGCCCGTGGCTGACCTCGGCCCCGGTCCGCGCCGCGATGGCGACCTCCCCGATCCGATGACCGCCCCGCCGTTGTTCATCCTGTGGCGGGGCCCGCTGGCCAGCTGCAACTACGACTGCCCGTACTGCCCGTTCGCCAAGCGCATCGACCCGCCCGACCTCCTCCGCGCCGACCGCGCCGCCCTGGAACGCTTCGTCACCTGGGCCGGGCAGACCACCGACCGCCGCCTGTCGATCCTCTTCACCCCGTGGGGCGAGGGCCTTACCCGCTCCTGGTACCGCACCGCGATCGTCGGCCTGTCCCACCTCCCGCACATCGACCGGGTGGCCATCCAGACCAACCTCGCCGCCCGCGTCGACTGGCTCGCCGACGCGTCCCCGCGGGTGGCCGCGCTGTGGGCGACCTACCACCCGGGCCAGGTCACCGAGGACCGCTTCCTGAGCCGCACCCGCCGCCTCGACGACCTGGGCCACCGCTACTCGGTCGGGGTCGTGGGCCTGCCCCAGCACTACGAACCCGCCCTCTCCCTGCGCCGTGCCCTGAAACCCTCGGTGTACCTGTGGGTGAACGCCGCCGAGGGCCACCTCTACAGCGAGGACGAGGAACGCCGCTGGACCCGGCTCGACCCCCACTTCGGTACGAGCGTGCGCCCCCACCCCTCCCTGGGCCGCCCCTGCCAGGCGGGAGAGACCGCCATCTCGGTCCGCGGCGACGGCGAGGTCCGCCGCTGCCACTTCATCGACACCCCGATCGGCAATCTGTACGACGGCAGCTGGCGAGCAGCCCTCCGCCCCCGCCCCTGCACCAACCGCATCTGCGACTGCCACATCGGCTACGTCCACCTCGAACCGCTGGGCCTGAGAGACGTCTACGCCGGCGGAGTCCTCGAGCGGATCCCCGCCAGGTGGCCGGCCTGAGCGACCGGAGCGGTCCCTACCGGCGCTTCCAGGCGGCGATCAGCCCCGCCAACCGCTGAGCCCCCCGCGGATCCCGCCCGAACAACACCGCGACGGCGAGCGCGAACACCCCGGCGCCACCCGTCGCCACGGCCCACTCCGGCACCGCACCGCTGCCCACGACCGCCGCACCACCTCCCAGCGCCGCCCCGGCCTCGACAACGCCCCGGACGTCCACCCGCCGCACCGCCGCGACCGCCCTGCCGGGCCGCAGCACCACGGCCCGCCGCTCGAGCCCGTCCAACGTGGCACAGGCGAGATCGGTCATCTCGGCGGCCACCGCCGGAATCTCCAACCGGCGGGCCAGCGGCACGTGCACCGCGAGAGTGTCGATCGAGGCCCTCCGCCGCTTCGCCGGCGCGACGTACCGAAGGGTCCGCAGGTTGTGCAGCCGATCCGCCACGGCCACCAGCATCACCTCGCGGCTGACCGCCCCGCCCTCCCGCACCACCCCGGCGGTCAACGCGTCGACCGCTCCCGCGATCTCCGCCCCGAACTCGGCGTGCAGCACGGACGCCCGCACGCCGGTGTCCTCGACCACGTCGTGCAGCAACGCCGCACAGATCGCCGGGACCGTACCCCCGTGACGCGCAACGATCGTCGCCACCTCGACCGGATGAGTGATGTATCGGTCGCCACTACGCCGGCGCTGCCCCCGATGAGCCCGTTCAGCCAGCTCATAGGCGTGAAAGAGAAGAGGGATGTCGCGATTGCGTCGAGTGTCGCTGAGAATGCGCGCCAGACCACCCATCGTGGAACCCATGGTCCAGCTTATGCGGCACAAGGCCCTCAGCGTCATGAATGAATCCCCCGGGAGCGACGAACGGCACCGGCATGGACCATGATCGACGGCTATGGGTTTCTGGGGGAGTTTCGTGGTGCACCGGGGCGAGGCCCTGCTGTGGGAGCTGATGCCCGACGAGCCGGGGTTCCGCCACGCCGAGCTCGTTCACGACGCCGGATGGCAGGTCACGCGGGTCGGCGTCTCCTCCGGCGACCTGCCGGACACCTTCCTCACCGATCTGCGCGACCTCACCGGCGCGCCCGTTCTGGCCGCCGACATTCTCGACAGTGACGCCGCTTACGTCCATGCCGTGGGAATCGACACTCCCTTCTGGGATACCTGGCTCGAACCCGACGGTGCGATCAGCCATTTCGTGCTCGCCGCTGCCCCGTTCGACGACGACGACAACTACCTCGGTGACGACTGGGTGGACCCCGAATGGGAGGGGCGGGCCGCCGAAGCGAAGCGGAAGTTGCTGGAGGAGACGCTCACCGGAGCTGCCGCCGCCTCCGCGGCGACGGCGTGGGCCGTCGAGGCGGGACTGACGCCGGACCCGATCGCCGCCGTGGTGGCGACCCTGGCTGACGTGCGCACGTTCGCCGAGGAGCAGTTCTTCGCCCTCCTGGACCGCCTCGGCATCCGCGTCTCCGAACAACCGGCCCCTCCCACCGTTGCCGATGTGCTGCGCCTGCTCCTGGGCCTCCGGCTGACGAAGATCACCAAGATCCCCCACCTTCCCGTACGCGGAGAGCACCTTGAACTCACCGACGTACCGGACCTCGTGTGGGCCATGGAGGGTCACCCGCCCGTGATCGCCTGCTCGTGCCGCGGCGAGTTCGAGCTCCGCATCGCCGAGCCACCCGCGGGCGGTTCCGCGTACGAGCCGGCGGGGGCGGTCGAGGGCCGCGAACTGACGGACGCGTGCCTGATCACCCACCGGGTCTACCCCGACATCCACGGCGCGGTGCTGCGCTTCGGCGACCGGGATCTCGCGGTGAGCACCGTGGACGGCCGATGGGTGTCGCACGCCGAGGGAAGCGATCGCCGCGTGCTGGGGTGGCTGGCGCCTCAGAAAAGGGTCTCCGGCTGAGCCGCGACCGGCTGCGGCAACGGCTCCAGGCCGGGCAGGCGGGCGCGCACCTCGTCGTGGAAGCGCCGCGCGAGTTCCGGCGCGTCGGCGTTGTCCGGCGTGTGGATGAACACGGTGGGGGAGCGGCCCTCGCGCAGCCATTCCGTCACCGCGTCCACCCAGTGCCGCCAGCCCTCGACCGTCCGGCCGGAATCGTCGCGGCCGAGATAGCGAACGATCGGCCGGTCCGTCAACGCCAGCGTCCGCAACGGCATGCGCGGCTTCTTCGTCCAGGCGTCACGCTCCGCGTCGCTGGTCGGAGGGCTCCGGAACAACGCGGTGGTGTCGAACGGCACCCACTCGGCCTCCACCGGCGCCAGCACCTGCTCGAGCCGGGTCGTGGCGCGCGGATCCTCGAAGAACGCGGGATGGCGCACCTCCACCGCATATCGGAACGAGCGCGGCACCCGGCCGAGAAAGTCCGCGAGGACACCGGTCTCGGCGGGAGAGAAGGACCCGGGCAACTGCACCCACAGCGCGTGGATCCGGGGACCGAGCGGTGCCATGGCGTCGAGGAAGATGCGCAGTTCCTCCTCGGCGCCGGCCAGCCTGCGTACGTGGGTGATCTGCTTCGGCAGCTTCACGACGAACCGGAAGCGCGGATCGGTCTGCTCCGCCCAGCCGGCCACCGTCTCTCTCGCGGGCGTCGCGTAGAAGGTCGTATTCCCCTCCACCGCGTTGCACCATCCGGCATAGGCCCGCAGCCGTTCCTGCGGCGCCGGCGGATGCGGCAGGAAACGACCCTGCCAGGCCCTCAGATTCCACATCGCGCACCCGACGTGAAGGCGCACCGCTTCCTCCCCTCGTCAACCCGTGCGACGACCGTATAGCGGCCCTGGGGCGCCGGACGTACCGAGGTATCTCGCGCGTGGCAGCTCCGGGACCGCGTCACCGCGCCGCTCCGGTGATCGGCACCCGGCCGATCTTCGCCGGCGTCGTCAGTTACCCGGGAGCGGGCAGGGCGTTTGACCCACGAGGGGCTGTTCGCGAAGGTTGTGGGGGTTGCACGAGTGAGCCGGGAACAGCTTGTCGGACCCGTGGTCTACGGTCAGCACGTGCCTGAAGAGCCTCTTCCCGCGACCGGCGAACCGGGCGGCCCCGGCCCGGCGTCGCCCGGCCCGATGTCGCTCAGCGCGGTGTCGTCCGGCTCGGTGTCGGCCGGCTCGGCGTCGCTCAGCGCGGTGTCGTCCGGCTCGGCCGCCGACTCGCCGGCGGCACTCGCTGTCCCTGACGACGCCGCGTCCGCGGAGGGCAGCGCGGCGACGGACGCCGTGGTCGCCACCGCGGTGGCCGACGACGAGGCGGCGGACAACGGCAGGTTCACCGTACGGCTCACGAACTTCACCGGGCCGTTCGACCTGCTGCTGCAACTCATCGGCAAGCACAAGCTGGACGTCACCGAGGTGGCGCTGCACCAGGTGACGGACGACTTCATCGCGTACATCAGGGGGATGGGCGACGACTGGGATCTCGGCGAGGCGAGCGAGTTCCTGCTGGTCGCGGCCACCCTGCTCGACCTCAAGGCGGCCCGGCTGCTGCCCGCCGCCGAGGTGGAGGACGAGGAGGACCTCGCCCTGCTCGAGGCCCGGGACCTGCTTTTCGCACGGCTCCTCCAGTACAAGGCCTACAAGGAGGCCGCCGCCCACATCGCGGAGCTGGAGAGCACCGGGGCGCGGCGGTGGCCCCGAGCGGTCTCGCTGGAGCCACGGTACGCCGAGGCCCTGCCGGAACTGGTGCTCGGCGTCGGCCCGGACCGCCTGTTCAAGCTCGCCCTGAAACAGTTCCTGCCGAAGCCGGGGCCGCCGCAGGTCTCTATCGCGCACATCCACCAGGTGCGCGTCAGCGTCCGCGAACACGCCAACCTCATCCGCGACCGGCTCCGGCGCGCCGGATCGTCGACGTTCAGCCTGCTCGTCGCCGACTGCGAGAACACCCTCGAGGTGGTGGCCCGGTTCCTGGCCCTGCTCGAGCTCTACCGGGAGGGACTGGTCGACTTCGAGCAGCCGGTCTCCCTGGACGAGCTGACGATCAGGTGGATCGGCGGGGACGACGCGAGCACCGACCTCGACATCGACGACTACGAGGGCACCCCGCCCGAGCCCGACACGGCGGCCACCGAGCCGGTCTCGGAGAGCGACACCGACGGGGATGACGACGCACGGAACCAGGCCGGGCCGGGGGCGGAAGCCGGACCGGAAGCCGCATCGGAAGAGGACAAGGCATGACGGACGAACGCCCGGACTCTCTCGCCGCGCAGGCGGCCTCCTGGGTTCCGCCCTGGGAGCGGGCTCAGCGCCCGCCGGACCCGGCCTACGCGGCGGCCCATCGCGGTGACGACGACACCCGGCAGCCCGAGCCGGACGCCGCCGGCGACACCCGGCAGCCCGAGCCGGGCGCCATCGACGACACTCCGCAGCCCGACCCGGGCGCCGCCGACGACACTCCGCAGCCCGAGCCGGGCGCGCCGGACGATGAAGCTGACCTCGAGTCGCCGGCCGAGCCGCTGGAGGCCGGGGGCCTGAGTTCCGCGGTGGTGGCGGGCGCGGCTCAGGAGGGCGGTCAGGGCGAGGACGCGGGCCCTGGGGTGCCGCCCGAGCTGCCGCCGGTTCCGGGGGAGGGAGACGGGACCGTCACGGTCGACGCGCCGCAGGAGTTGCCGGGGGATGAGGAGCTCGATCCGACCGATGTCGGCGTGGGGCCGGAGGTTGCGGTGCCCGGCGCGATCGAGGAGGCGGCCGAGCGCGAGACCGAGGCGTCGCCGCTGGTGGATGCGCCGTTGCCGGAGGACGGGGACGACGCCGGGGACGTGTTCGATCATGCCGCGGATGACGACGTCACCGACGACGCCGAGGTGGACCTGCCGATCGCCGAGGAGGTTCCCGGGCCGGAGGCGGACGACGAGGCCCCGGACCCGGCCGGGGCGGGGCAGGGCGTCGATCCTCCTGCTGCGGCCGGTGCCGCGCCGGGTTCCGGGATTCCCGCTCAGGGCCGTCGCAGCAGGGGAGGGGGTGCTGCTTCCGGGGCGTCGTCAGCCCGTACGGAAGAAGAAGTAGAGCTCGCGCCGCTCGATGAGGGTGAGTTGCGGGCGGCTCTGGAAGCGATTCTGCTCGTGGTCGACGAGCCGGTCGCCGAGATGCAGCTGGCGCAGATCGTGGAGCAGCCCACCGAGCGGGTGGCCGCGGCGCTGGACGACATCTCGGCGCGGTACACGGCGGCCGGGCACGGGTTCGACCTCCGGCGGGCGGCCGGGGGGTGGCGGCTCTACACGCGGCCGGAATACGCGCCGTACGTCGAGCGGTTCGTTCTCGACGGGCAGTCCGTGCGGCTGACCCAGGCGGCCCTGGAGACGCTGGCGGTGGTCGCTTACAAGCAGCCGGTGACCAGGTCGCGCATCTCGGCCATCCGCGGTGTGAACTGTGACGGCGTGATGCGTACCCTTGTCACGCGCGGCCTCATCGAGGAATGCGGCACCGAGGGCGAGACCGGGGCATTCCTGTATCGGACCACGACGCTGTTCCTCGAGAAGCTCGGCCTCAACTCGGTGGACCAGTTGCCGCCGCTGGCCCCGTTCCTGCCCGACGACGTGGAAGAAGTGCTCGATGCCTCAGGCTGATCCGGATACCTCCGTGCGGCTGCAGAAAGTCCTGGCCACCGCCGGAATCGGATCCCGGCGCGCGTGCGAAGACCTGATCTTCCGCCGCCGCGTCACCGTCAACGGACGGGTCGCCAAGCTCGGCGACAAGGTCGACCCGGCGACCGCGGAGATCCACGTCGACGGCCAGCGGGTCGTCACCGACACCAAGCTCGTGTATCTCGCGATGAACAAGCCGCGGGGCGTGGTCTCCAGCATGGACGACGAGAAGGGCCGCAACGAGCTCGCCGACTTCCTCGGCACGTTCGAGCAGCGGATCTTCCACGTCGGCCGGCTCGACGCGGACAGTGAGGGGCTGCTGCTGCTCACCAACGACGGGGCGCTCGCGCACAAGCTGATGCATCCCTCGTACGGGGTGGCGAAGACCTACCTGGCCGAGGTCGACGGGCCGCTGCCGCGCAACGTCGGGCGGCGGCTGCTCACCGGCGTCGAACTCGAGGACGGCCCGGCGAAGGTCGACGCGTTCAAGCTGGTCGACGCGGTGGGCCGGACGGCCCAGGTGGAGCTGACCCTGCACGAGGGGCGCAAGCACATCGTGCGGCGGATGATGGAGGAGGTCGGGCATCCGGTGTCGCGACTGATCCGCACCGCGGTGGGGCCGATCCGGCTGGGTGACATGCGACCGGGTGGTTTCCGGCACCTGTCGAACGCGGAGGTCGGGGCGCTCTTCAAGTCCGTCGGGGATTAGCGCTGCTCCTGCCGGGTGTGTGCGGGGTCACCATGGGGGCGGGAGGCGGCGTTGCCGGGTCGTGGCGGCTTGCGGGTTCGCCCGGCCTCAGACGCCTTCCGCCGCTCGGCTGCGGTTGTGGGCCGGTCGGCGGCGTACCGTCGAAAAAGCGTGCCCTGACCCCCGGCCGACGGCGGCGGACGTCCTGTCGGACCCACGGGGCACAATAGGAAAGGTTTGTCCCCCGACGTTGGAGGTAACGGTGGCGCAAGTAGTACGGCCCGAGCGGTGTGTGGTGGCCGTCGACGGTCCCTCCGGATCGGGTAAATCCACCGTTTCCCGGCGTCTCGCCACGGCCATCGACGGCATCTACCTCGACACCGGCGCCATGTACCGGGCCGTGACCTGGGCCGTGCTGCAGGCCGGCGTCGACCTGACCGACGTCGATTCCGTGATCAAGGTCGCGCAGGAGACCGATCTGTCCATCGGTACGAACCCGCTCGCGCCGCACTTCGAGGCCAACGGGGTCGACGTCGACGCGGCCATCCGCGGTCCCGAGGTCACCGGCGCGGTCTCGGCCGTGGCCGCGGTCCCTCAGGTACGCGCCATGCTCGTGCAGTTCCAGCAGGACATCATCTCCGGGGCGCCGCGCATCGTCGTCGAGGGCCGTGACATCGCCTCGGTGGTGGCGCCCGACGCCGACCTGAAGGTGTATCTGACCGCGTCCGCCGCCGCGCGCGCCCAGCGCCGCAGCGCCGAGGACGCCACCGACGTCGCCGCGACCGAGGCCGACCTGGCCCGCCGCGACAAGCTCGACTCGTCCCGCGCCGCCGACCCGCTGAAGCAGGCCGACGACGCGACCGAGCTCGACACCACGGGACTGGGGATCGACGACGTCGTGAACCGGCTCCTCGACATGCTCAACAGCAAGGTGAGTTCGTGACCGAGTTTCCCGTCGATCTCTCCGAGTTCGACGATGTGACCTTCTCCGACGGCACGTCCCCCGACGGGGACGAGCCGGCCGGGCCGCAACCGATCGTGGCGGTCGTGGGCCGCCCCAACGTCGGCAAATCCACCCTGGTCAACCGCATCATCGGGCGTCGCCAGGCGGTCGTCGAGGATGTGCCGGGCGTCACCCGCGACCGCGTCCCCTACGACGCCAACTGGAACGGCCGCCGCTTCACGGTGGTGGACACCGGCGGCTGGGAGCCCGACGCGAAGGACCGCGCCGCCGCGATCGCCGCCCAGGCCGAGATCGCCGTGCAGACCGCCGACGTGGTCGTCTTCGTCGTCGACGCCACCATCGGCTCCACCGACATCGACGAGAAGGCCGTCCGCATGCTGCGCCGCAGCGCCAAGCCGGTCATCCTCGTCGCCAACAAGGCCGACAACCAGGCCATCGAGCTCGAAGCCACCTCGCTGTGGGGGCTGGGCCTGGGCGAACCGCACCCGATCTCGGCCCTGCACGGCCGCGGCTCCGGCGACCTGCTCGACGCGATCCTCGAGGCGATGCCGCCGGCCCCCCCGATCATCGAGGGCGCCCCGCGGGGCCCCCGCCGCGTCGCCCTCGTCGGCCGCCCCAACGTCGGCAAGTCCTCCCTGCTCAACCGCGTCGCCCGCGAGGAACGCGCGGTCGTCGACTCCGTCGCCGGCACCACGGTCGACCCCGTCGACAGCCTCGTCGAGATGGACGGCGAGATCTGGCAGTTCGTCGACACCGCCGGCCTGCGAAAAAGGGTCAACCAGGCATCGGGTACGGAGTACTACGCGTCCCTGCGCACCGCCGGAGCCGTCGAGGCCGCCGAGGTCGGCGTGGTCCTGCTGGACGCCGCCGAACCCATCAGCGAGCAGGACCAGCGGGTGCTGTCCCAGGTCGTCGAGGCCGGCCGCGCCCTGGTGATCGCCTTCAACAAGTGGGACCTGGTCGACGCCGACCGCCGGTTCTACCTCGACAAGGAGATCGACCGCGAACTCAAGCGCATCCCCTGGGCCATCCGAGTGAACATCTCCGCCAAAACCGGCCGAGCGGTCGACAAACTCGCCCCAGCCATCCGCCGAGCCCTGGCCAGCTGGGAACAACGCATCCCGACCGGCGCCCTCAACCAGTGGCTGACAGCCCTCACCCAGGCCACCCCCCACCCCGTACGCGGCGGCCGAGCCCCCCGCGTCCTCTTCGCCACCCAGGCCGGCGTAGCCCCACCCCGCTTCGTCCTGTTCACCACGGCCCCCCTGGACGCGGGCTACCAACGCTTCGTCGAACGCAAACTCCGCGAGGAGTTCGGCTTCGAGGGCAGCCCGGTCGAGGTATCGGTCCGCCCCCGCAAAAAACTCGGCCCAGGCGGCCGGGGCAAGGCCCACGGGTGACAACCCGCATGCCGGTGTGAAACCGCTAGAAGCCCTGGGGTAGGGTTGTGGTGTTGCCGCGCACTGGGGTATCCGGAGCGTGGCATCGGGCTGTAGCGCAGCTTGGTAGCGCACTTGACTGGGGGTCAAGGGGTCGCAGGTTCAAATCCTGTCAGCCCGACTTGGTGAAAGGCCAGCTCAGCTGGCCTTTTTCATTTCCTCCCGTGAATGCTTCCGGATGTCCACGACACGCATTTTTGCCCGAACGCGCGTACGGTTTACCGAATCGTCGTTGATCACGTCCGTCGTGTCGGTCTGTGGGGGAGCGCGGCGTTGGGTCTCCACGCGAGCCCGTGCATCACGGAAGTGGCGTTGAGCAGGTATTCCTTCCCGCGATCTGCCCGGCCGTCGGCGTGTGGCGACGACCTTGAGTATTGCGGTAGTTCAATGTCCACTCAGGATGATCACGACACATCGGTGACACGAATGCCCGTACGGTGATCTTGGTCCGAACGTCAGGGTGCAGGCCGTAGCCGGTGGGCATGGCGGGTGCCTGCTCAATGTGCACCGGTGAGCGGCGTTCAGACCGCCGGGTCTGTCTCGGTCCTCGCGGCGGCGGCTCGAAGCGTGTCCCGGCAAGGTAGATCGTCCTTGTGGTCGTGGCCATAACTTCATGATCCTGCGCGGTGGCGGTCCGCGGAAGCGGTCCGCGGTGGTCTCCGGTGGCCCCCGGACAGTTGTCGTTGTAGCGGCCGAACGCCGGTCAGCCGTTGGCGGAGCTGGTCGGCGTCGGTCCGGATCACGGTCGCCGGCGCGACCGGCCTCCGACCGTCGGTGGCCCGGCGCAGGTCGCCCGCGACGAGGTCGTTGGTCACGTGCTTGGCCGGGTCGGGTTCGGCCCCCTCGTACCGGATTACCGTCGAGATCGAGTGGTCGGTCACCCAGGCCATCGCCATGTCAGTGTTGTCCGGGTTCACCAAGGCGTCGAAGCTGGTCACCCGGCGGATATCGCCCGGCACCGTGCTGATCCGGCACGGCCGGGCGACGACGACGTCGTACACGCGGACTTCCTGCCGGGCACGACGACGGTGCGGTCACTCGGACCCGCTGCCTCGTGTTGTGACGGCCGCGCTTGACGACCTCGTCGATGTGAGCGTGATCAGATCGCCAGGTCCGTCGAGGTCAGGAGCCAGCGCTGGTTCCGTTCGGCGACTGCCGGCAGGCGAGCACGAACGCGCGTACGAACTCCCGGGGCGGAACCTGAACGAGGTCGCCGTTGAGCACGGCGTAGATCTGCGAACGACGTAATGGGATTAGCTTATCGCGATGCATCGATTCCACCGATGGTCCACCGGCTTGACGGTGCAGCTGACACAGGCGACGACAGAAATCGGAGAGATGCGAATCGTAAACGTCGATATTGCGGGGTGGTCAGCGGTCGAGTTGCCATCGACCTGAGTATGGGCTCACGTCCGGTACCTTGCGCACCAGGTCGATCGCAAACGCGGCAGCGTTGGCAGCGGCCGCCGCCTGTGACCCGGCGCGGTCGAGCGCGAGCTTCCCCGGGTCGGCGCGGTCGCTGACGCCTCGAATCACCAGGGCCGGAAGGGCGTTGTTGAGGTACGACGCCCGGGCCACGCCGGCCCCCTCCATCTCCACGATGGCGGCATCGCCGTAGTGCCGGCGAATGAGCGCCTTCGTCGGAGCGTCGGCCGCCGCGACGACGACCTCCCCGGCCGCGGCGGGTCGGAACCGGACGGCCGGTCGGCCTGCCGCGCTCGGTGACTGGCCCCGCCACCGCCGGGTCCGGCTGACCTGGCGGGCCCACTGCTCGAGGTGATACGGCGCCTCCCAGGCTCGCGGCCGCGCAGCGAAGCCGTCGCCGGACTCGTCGCCGCCGTGGTAGGCATAGACGCGGGTTGCGACGATCACGTCGCCGAGGTCGAGGTCGTCATGGAGTGCACCCGCTACTCCGACAAGCAGCAGGTAGGCCGGGTCGAACAGGGCGGCCGCGCGCTCGGTGAGCACGGCGCTGTTCTGGTTCCCCTCGCCGGTCACGGCCAGCACGACCTGCTGTGAGGACCCGGCGGCGGTACCTACCTCAAAGATCGTCCCCGACGGATGAACTACGGGGCGCAGACCGCGCAGATGGGTCCGGACCGCCGCATACTCAACCTCCAACGCGGTCAGGATGACGACCCTGCCGCTCCGATCGCCGTGCCGGGACCGCGTCATCTGATCCCACCTTCTTCCCTAATCGCCTGCTCCATCCGTGCACGGCAAGAATGCAGCCCCGCCGAGGGCGGAAAGCACCATGTGTTCAACCTTGGTCAGCGTTGTTCAGCCTTGTTTTACGGCGGACTTATAGTGCGTGCAGTGACGTCGCAGAGGGCTCCGTGAGGAGGCGCAACCAGCCGAATGAAAATGCTGCCGTTGCCTGACGGGCCATTGGGCGACCTGCACCGCCGCCTGCGCGACCTGCACCGGGACGCCGGGCTCCCCGGTGCGCCGCACATGGCCGCGAAGACGGACTACACCCACTCCACGATGCGTCGTCTGATGGTCGACGCGGCAACGCCGAGATGGCCTGTGCTCCTGGCGGCGCTCGTGCGCCTGTGTCCCCTCGCGCAGTGGCCGCTCGAGCCGACCATCAGGGAGTTTCATCGCCTGTTCGAGGCGGTTACGAGTGATGCGTCCACCGGTACCGATGTGGCGCCGGCTCCGGTGCTCGTCGACGATCCCGCCGAGTCAGCGCGGCAGGCCGGGAGCACCTCGGCGCGGGCGCTCGTGGTCGGTGTGAACACGGATCGGGCCGGCCTCGTGGACGCGCACGTCAGCGAGCTCGGCGATGTGCTGCTCGAGCTCAACGGGCGCCGGACGGATCGCGTCCACGTCGTGACCGACCTGCCGGCCGCCGATGTGGAGCCGACGTTGCGCAGGCTGTCGGCCGTCATCGACCCGCCCGATGAGCAGCTTGTCCATCTCATCGGGCCCGGTGCGCATGGTTCGCGGTCGGTGTACTTCGCGGCCACGGAGCCGGCGGACGGGCTGCATCTCGGTGCGTTCCTTGAACGCCTTGAGGATGTCAAGGGTCCGAACACACTCGTGCTGCTCGACATCGCCGTGTCCGCAAGCGATGGCACCCACAACCCGCAGCGGTGGAGGCTGCTGTCCGGACACGACGGCCGGGTTGCGGTGCTGGGGGTCGTCATCCCCGGCCAGCCGCAGCTGCTCGGGCGCTTCTCCGAGGCGGTGGCCGTCGTGTTGCGGCGACTGCACCAGGGCACACTCCCGATCCACCCCCGTGAACCGTTCGTGCCGCTGTCCTACCTGCGCGACGCGATCCGCCGGGAACTGACGCTCACCCCCGGGAAGGCCCCACTTCCCGCACATTTCTTCGTCGACGATGTGCCTGTCGGCAACCTTGAGCAGGCCAAGTTCGTCCTGAACCGCCGGTACCGGCCCGACAACGGCGTACGCCTCGAGCTGGCCCAGGACGACGAGGCCCGGGCCTTCCTCGACGAGCTGGCCGCGGAGGCGCCCGCGCTCGACCCGGGCCACTACTTCGGCCGCGCGGCCGGTCGGCCCGGCGCCGACGTCCGCTCGCCCGTGCTGTTCAGCGGGCGGGAAGCGGAGCTGAGTACCCTCCAGACCTGGCTCGACGAGCAGGCCCCGGCGACAGCGCTACGGGTGGTGACCGGCCAGCCCGGGGCCGGCAAGTCCGCGCTGCTCGGGATGATCGTGTGCGCCGCTCATCCAAGCTTGGCCGCGCTGCGCGTCTTCGGCTCGGCGCGACGACAACCGCCCGGAACGTTCGCGGCCGCCCACGCCCGCGGGCTGCTCGTGCAGGAGGTCGTGCGCAGCATCGCCGTACAGCTCGGCCTGGGCCGCGAGGTGCGGGCCGCATCCGAGTTGCTCGCCGCCCTGGCCGCGAGGCCGGCCGACGCCGCCGTTCCGTCGATCGTGATCGACGCCCTCGACGAGGCGACCGCTCCGCGTGAGCACCTCGACCTGCTCCTGCTCCCGCTCGCGGCTCTCGAACGCGCCACCGCTCCGGGGCGTCCGGCGTGCCGGCTCCTCGTGGGTACCCGTCCGTGGCCCGAGTTCGAGCAGCTCATCCGGCGCGCCACCGCGACGGGAGGGCTCTGCGACCTCGACGAGGTGCCGTGGGCTCGTCAGCGCGACGAGTTGAGTACCTACCTGAGCCGCCGGCTGCAGACCCCGTTCTTCGACGAGCATGCGTTCGGCGAGGCCGACGCGGAAACTCTGGCCCGGCGGATCGCGGACAACCTGACCGACCCACGGCGCAACCGAGCCGCGCGGGGCGGTCCGTTCCTCGTCGCCGTGCTGCACGCCCACCGGCTCATGCGCGCCGCATCACGGCCCGGCGCGGATCCGATGTCGCTGCGGGTACCCGCTCACCTGGGCGAGGTACTGGAGCTGGATCTGGCCGCGCGGTCACCCGACCGCCTCCTGCGCCCCATGCTTGTCGCGCTCGCCCAGGCGCGGGGCGCCGGTATCCCGGAACGGCTGCTCCGCGACACGACCGCCACCATGGCGACCGCGTTCCAGCGAAGATCCGCTCCCCAGGCGCGCCGGATCCCGCGCCCCAGCGAGGACCGCATCGCCGACCTGCTCGCGTCGGTGTCGTTCTATCTACGCCGCAGCCCCGGCCCGGACGGCACCACCCATTACCGCTTCTTCCACCAGGCGCTCAGTGACTACATGACCGAGCACCCGGGCGGACCGTCGGAGGACTGGCGATGACCGTCGAATCGAACGAGCGGCAGGTGGTGGCCGAGGCGATGCTCGAAGGGCTGCTCGGCTCGATACGCGGCGCGCGGGCCGGCCGGCCGCGATGGGATGCCGCCGAGCCGTATCTTCTCCGCCACGCCATGGCCCATGCCGTCGCGGCCGGTCAGGTTGACATGTTGCTCACCGACCTCGAGTTCCTGGTGCACGCCGACCCCGAGACGGTACTTCCCGCCCTCGACCTGGCCGCGAGCCCACAGGCGCGCAGACTGGCCACGGTCTACCGCGTCTCGGCCGACAAGCACTCCCGCACCACGGCCCCGGTCCGTCGCCGCCTGCTCAGCCTCGACGCCGCCCGGCTCGGCCTGCTCAAGGAGTCGCAGCGCTTCGTCGCCCCGCAACGGGTGCGTCTGTCGCCGTGGTCACCGATCTGGTCCACCGCCTCACAGGCCGACCCGGCGCTGATGCGGGTAACCGAGGAAAGCGGCTGGGTGACGGCGGTGGCAACCGCGACGATCGACGGGCGCCCCATCATCGCCGTCGCGGTCAGCGACGAGATCTTCCTGCGCGACCTGGCCACCGGCGAGTCGATCGGCCTGCCACTGCGCGGCCACACCGACACCATCCGCGCCCTCCACGCGGCCGACCTCGCCGGGCGCCCGACCCTGTGCTCAGCCGGCGACGACGGGACCGCGCGGCTCTGGGATCTGCGCTCGGCCGAACCGAACCCGTTCGGGCCGACTCCGGCTGACAGCGCCGAACCGCGACCCGCGGTGACCGCCGCCGCGCTCGTCGAACTCGACGGCCGCGCGACCCTGCTCACCGGTACCGCGGATGGCATCCTGCGAATCTGGGACCTCCCCACCGGCGACGTCCGCGAGTGCCCCGGCCACGATCGGCAGATCAGCGACATCGCCGTCGGCGAGGCCGACGGCGTCCCGATCGCCGCGACAGCGAGCTGGGACAACACGGTCCGGATCTGGCACCTGCGCGATGCGACGACGACTGCGGTGCTGACCGGACACGCCACGTGGGTCAACGCCGTGACGATCGTGGCGACACCCGAACGCCTGACCGCTATCAGTGCGGGCAACGACGACACCGTACGCCTCTGGGACGCCAGAACCGGCGAGGCGATCCTCACCCTGGAGAGCCCGATCAGTACCATCCGATCGATCTCGGCAATGTGGACCGATCGCGGTGTCGGGTTGGCCGGTGCCGGAGTGAGCGGCGCGCTGTGCTGGTGGGACGTCTCCTCGTCCGAGATTCGCACCCGGATCCTGACCGGCCACACCGAATCGGTGACCGCCGTGCGCATCGGACACCTGCTCGACATCCCCGTCATCGTCACCGGCGGCGCCGACCGGTCGGTTCGGACCTGGAATCCCGCCACACCGTCGGAACGCGCCACCGCGATCTCGTCCGGGCAACGCCACGACGCCGACATCACGGCCGTCACCCTGGTGACCGTCGCGGGCGAGCGCCTCGTCGCCAGCGGCGACGAGAACGGAACGCTCTGCCTGTGGCGAATCGCCGACGGCACACCCATCGCCAGTCTCGCCGCCGCCGATCTCGGCGCCGCCCCGGCCCCCGAATTCGGCGCGGCGGGGCCCGACATCTTCGCGCTCGCCTCAGCCGATCTGCACGGCGTCCCGACCCTGGTGATCGGCCGCGCCGACGGCTCCTTCACCATCCTCGATGCCGCCACCTCGCGGGTACGGGACACCATCAACGCACACACCGGACCGGTCAGCGCCCTGGCCATCTGCCTCGTCGACGAACGCCCACTCCTGTTCAGCGCGGGCGACGACGCGATCATCCGTGTCCACGACCTCGAAACCGGCGAACCAAGGGCCACGCTGGAGGGACACAACGACGCCGTCAACGCCCTCACCGACCTCGGTGAAGGCATGGTGGCCAGCGGCAGCAACGACGGCACCATCCGTATCTGGCACACCGCGGACGCCGTCCCGCTCGGTCCGGCCCTGCACACCGACGAGGACACCGTCAACTGCCTCGCCGCGCTCCCCAGCCTCGACCCCGGCAGCGCCGGGCCCTTCATCGCGGGTGCGGGAGACGACGGCCGGATCCAGATCTGGGACGTGCCCACGGGACGCCTGGTTCGATCCATACGAGCATCAGGGGAGCCGATCAACTCGATCACCACCGTGGCGACCGCCGACGGCCTGGTCCTGATCAGCGGCGGGGACGACAGCCGGCTGCAGACCTGGGATCCGGCCCAGCCGGGCCTGCTCGACATCAAACCGCTGCCGGCCCGAATCAGGGCCCTGCATCCCCACAACGACCTGCTCGTGGCCTGCTTCGGCTGGGAGGTCGCGGTCCTGCGGTAGCCAACGGTCTGGCGGCGTCGGTGACAGCGGGCATCGGCACGCGTCATCGCGCTTGGGGGTGATGTGCCGGGCGGGTGCGCGGCACTACTGTCGTCAGCGATGACCGACGGCGAATCCGGCGCTGATCCGGCGTCGCCATGGGGCCCCACCGGGGCGGTCGCCGTGCGTGAGGCCGGCCGGTGGCTGCGTACGGCCCTCGGACCGCCGCCGAATGGTGATGTCGAGGTCCGGCGCGCCGCGCTGGCCGCGGCCGGCGAGCTTTACCTCGGCTGGGCGATGTCGGGCGGGGCGATCGCCGTCACCGACCTGACCGCGGCCCTGGCCTGTGCCGTGCTGGCCGGCGCGACCGTCGAACAGCGCGCCGTTCCCGCCCGAGGTCCGCGCCGAGATTGTGACGCTGCTCGAGCCGGCCGCGTGGGTGGACGTCGCGAATGACGCCTTCGGCAACTCGGACGAGGACGACGTGACGGCGTCGAGCCTGATGCGGCTGGCGCTGACCGCGCTTCCGGTCGGGGACCCGCGCCGGGTCGCGGTGGCCATCAACCTGTCCGGGCAGCAGATCGACAGTCAGGATCCGGCGCTTCTCGACGATGCGATCGCCGTCTGTGCGGCGGTGGCGGCCGAGTGGGCGGAGACTCCGGCCGACGGGCTGGCGGATCTGCTGTCCAATCAGGCGCTGGCGCTCGCGAGCCGATTCGAGGCGGCCGGCGGGCGGTTGGACGAGGCGGTCGCCGTCGCCCGCCGTGCGGTTGCCGTCGCGGCTGCCGACCCGGACGATGACGGCACGGCGGTGTCCAGCCTCTCGGTGGTGCTGCGGCTACGGGCGGAGTTCGGCGGGGCCGACGCCGACGCGGTCGGGGCGGTTGAGGCGGCTCGCCAGGCGACGGAGCAGGCGACACCCGGGACGGCGCGGTGGGCGCTCCGGCGCTCGAACACCGCTTCGGCCCTGCGCACCAGGTATGAGATCACCGGCGATCCGGTCCTGCTGACCGAGGCGGTTCACGCGGTGGTGGAGGCGGTCGAGGTCGATCCGGATCCGCGGCTGCTGGTCAATTTCGGCGTGATGAGATTTGCCGCGTACGAACGCAGTGGCGACCCGGAGGACCTGAGCGCCGCCCTGGAGGCCTTCCTGCACGCGCAACGGAACGATGCCCCGGCCGGACTGCTGGAGCCGAACCTGGCGCTGACGCTCAAGACCGCGGGCCAGGCCACCGGCAACGTCGACCTGCTGCGCCGGGCCGCATTGCTCAGCACCGCGGTGCTCGACGGGCTTCCGCCGGCTGCGCCGGGTCGGGTGGCCGCGGCGTCCGCGTTGCTCGACGCGTACCTGACCCTGGCCGACACGGCCGCGGGCGACGACGCCGGCCTGGCCGATGCCGTCCGGCGGGCCGAGCTCGAGGCCGGGTCCGCGTCCGCCGATCACGCCGACCTGCCGAGCCTGCTGTCCACTCTCAGCGTCGCGATGCGGGAGCAGGCGGCCCGGTCCGGATCCGGGACGGAGCTGGACCGCGCGGTCGACCTGGCCCGGCGGGCGTCCGGGCTGATCCCGGCCGGGCATCCGGACCAACGGATCTACGCGTCCAACCTCTCCGCCGCGCTGCTGTCCGCCGCACAGCACACCGGTTCGCCGGCCTTGCTGGACGAGGCGGTCGACCGGGCCGAGCAGGCGTTCACCGCGGCGGAGGGTCGGCCGGTCGGCTTGGGGCCGGTGGCCACCAACCTGGCGCTGGCCCGGCACACCCGGTATCAGCGCCTCGCCCGCCCGGACGATCTGACCGCCGCGGTCCACGCCGCGCGGGCCGCCGTACGCGCCACTCCGGAGACCTCGACTACCCGGGCCGGTGTGCTGTCCAACCTGTCCCTGGTGTTGCGCGACCGGCCCGACGACCCGGAAGGCACGGACAGCCTGACCGAGGCGGTCACGGCCGTGGCCGAGGCGGTACGGCTCACTCCGGCCCCGCACCCGGACCGGCCCGGGTATCTGAGCAACCTGGGCCTGGCCCATGCCGACCTGGCGGAGCGGACCGGTGACCTCGCGCACCTGGAGGCCGCGGTCGACCGCGCGCGGGAGGCGGTCGACCAGGCGCCGGCCGGTCATCCCGGCCGGGCCGGCTACCTGTCCAATCTCGGCATGGTGCGGCTGGACCGCTACCAGCGCTTCGGCGCCCTCGCCGACCTCACCGCCGCGATCGACGCCGCGTCGCAGGCGGTGCAGGCCACGCCGGTCGACCATCCGGACCTGCTCCGCTACCTGGTGAATCTGTCGGGGACGCTGCACGCGCACTTCGAACGCACGGGCGCCCAGGAGAGCATCGACGCCGCGGTCGACGCCGCCGGCACGGCCATCGCAGTGGGCGCTGGGCCGGCGGGCACGACGCCGTCGCCGGGGGACGCGGTGGCCTTCTACAGCCTCAGCAACGCCCTCCAGGCGATATTCGCTCGCCGGCGGGACGCGGCCGTACTGGACCAAGCGGTGGACGCCGCCCGGACCGGGGCCGATCTGCTCCCGGACGATCACCCGCAGAAGCCGATGCTGCTGTCCGGTCTGGCCTCGGCGTTGCAGCTGCGGTACGCGGGCTACGACGATCTCGGCGCCCTCGACGAGGGCATCCGGCATCTTCGCCGGGCCGCCGAGCTGACTCCGCCCGGTCATCCGGACGCGGCCGCCCGCCTGAGCAACCTCAGCGTGGCGCTGGAAACGCGCCACGAACGCGTCGGTGACCCGGAGAGCCTGACCGAGGCGGTCCGCGTAGCCCGCGAAGCCACGACCCGGATGGCCGCCGACCACCCGGACCGGGCCATGGCCTGGTACATCCTGGGCAACGCGCTGGAGACCGAGCACGGCCCGGGGATGGACCCGGACGGCATCGACGCGGCGATCTCGGCATTCCGTACGGCCGCGCTGGTCGAGACCGCGCCTAGACGAGTAGTTCCGATGTCAGGGGTCGATGTCTTGGGTACGAAGGGAGGGTGTCCAAGATCGTGTTGTGACGCAAGACCTGGACACCCTCTT
>NZ_PVZG01000030.1 GCF_003002065.1 Pseudosporangium ferrugineum | reverse complement strand
CAGCCCTACGCCGCAACAGCCGAAACCCCTACCGACCACTCCAAATACTCGGAATAACCTGAAACGGCCATATAGCTACCTTGCCGGAGCCCTGGTGGTAACCCCCGCCCAGTTAGGGGGTCGCCCGCCTGCTGGTAGGAGGCGGCGAGTTTGCTGCGGGCGGTGAAGGTGTCCGCGTGCTCCGCGCCGGTGACAGGGATTGACGACGACCAGCTGGACGGAGGTGTCGAGCGCGATGCGCCGCAGCGCGGTGGCATCCCTGGGATGCGGACGCCGGTCCAGGTACCCATCCTGGGGTCCTGACGCGGTGTTGCTGCGTTCCGGTACTTGCTATCCGAGTTGGAGAGGACAGACGCAGCCGAGTGTCGGGGTTCCCGGTGAACGTGCAGGTGAACGTCAACGGCCGATCGATGCCGCTACCGGAGGTCGCGTAGCGACAGCCGCGGTAATCCAATCGCTCCTGTGCCGCTGGGCAGGACAGCACCACGCGGCGATCTCGTCATCGAGGTTCGGCCGGCGGCCCGCCCACGGCCGGCGAGGTCCCGGCCGGTTTCTCGTGACCGGAGGCGGCGGAGTCGGTCGGTCCCGATAGGGTGGGGGCCATGAAGAAGCCCCTTGGTGTCGCGGTCGTGGTCATCGGCCTGGCGGCTGCCGCGTCGCTCAACTCCCTCGGGGTCGCTTCGGCGGGCCAGCAGCCCGTGCCGGCCGTGGTCGCCTCCGCCCCGACGGCGAGCGTGGCCGTGCCAGCGACTCCGGCGATCAAGGACAGCGACCCGTCGCTCACGTTCGCGCAGAACGGCCGCATCGTCACCGTCACCCGCAGGTCCGCTCCGGTCGCCACCGTGACGCTCACCTCGGCCACCTGGTCGGCTCATTCCGCCACGGCCGTCCTCGAGGTCGCCGCCATCCGTCCGATCATCGTCGACCCGGCGATGTTCATCCTCTACGACGCCGAGGGCTGGGAGAATGAGGCGGAGCAGAGCAAGCCGGTACGGTTCGGGGCCGGCACCGCCGCGCTCACCCTGACGTTCACCGGCACCCCTGCACGACCCGAGGCCTTGGGCTGGGTGGCGCAACCCGACGGGGATGCCGTCGCCGTGTGGGAACGCGGCTGAGCACGGCCGCTGTCGGACCGGCCAACTGCGCCGCCGCCCGGACACGGTGACCCCACCACGATCATTCACTTCGTCACCCGCGTGTTGATCGTTGGCAACGGCCCCCGTACGCGTCCAGCATGAACCGCGGGCAGCGTTGCTGGGGCGGCGAACGTGCCGGAAGAGATTCCGGCGGGCATCGGAGCCTCACGGTGGCGGGACTACCGAGGCCCTGGCGGATACCGAGCCGGGCGGATCCTGGCATGTCATGATCCCCGGGTGGGCTGGGAGGGCCGGCTGTGCCCGGTCAGTGCGGGAATTCGGGCAGGACGAGGGCCGAGTGGGCCGGTCGCCCTCCCGAGGGAGGTAGGAAGCTGAGGCTCCGCAGCCTGCTGTTGCGCTGCTCCAGCTCCTGAGCCGTGGTCGGGAAGAGGGTGGCGCCGCCCTTGCCGGCCAGATCCTGATTCGCGGTCACGAAGTCGCGGGTGGTGCGCTCGTACGCGTCGAACCCGGCGGTGTGCTCCCGGTCGGCCAGGGAACCGGCGAGCATGTAGGCGCCGACCAGCGCGAGGCTGGTGCCCTGCCCGGTGAGGAAGGACGGTGCGTACGCGGCGTCGCCCACCAACGCGACCTTGCCGCTGGACCAGCGGGGCAGGCGGATCTGGGTGACGGCGTCGAAGAAGACGTCGTCCGCGTCGCGCATGGCGGCCAGCAATCCGGGGACCTCCCACCCGGCATCGGTGAAGACCGAGGCGACGAGGTCGCGTTGGGCTTGCGGGTTCGAGAACAAGCCGGACGGCGGCTCCGGCTGCGCGAAGTTCAGGAAGGCGTGCACCTCGTCGTTGTCGCCCGCAGCGTACAGAGCCGCGGCTCTACCCGGGCTGTTCCACATCACTGTCTCCCGGGCGAGGCCGAACGTGTTGCGCATGCTGAAGACTGCAAAGCAGTACCCGAGGTAGCGGTGGAACTCGTCCTCGGGGCCGAGGACGAGTTCCCGGGTTCGCGAGTGCACGCCGTCGGCGCCGAACACCATGTCGAACGTACGCCTGCCGCCTCCGCGGAACGTGACGTCGACCTCGGGGCCGGACTGGTCAAGAGTGTCGATGGAGTCGTCGAACAGGAACTCCACGTCGTCGCGGGCTGCCGCGTACAGTGCGTCGGTCAGGTCTCCGCGCCGTACCTCGAGGTCGCGTCCCTCGACGCCGCCGGTGACGGCGTGCGGGTCGAGCGACGCGATCTCTCCCCCGTCCTCGGCCAGGAACGTCACCCGGCGCAGGTCGATGTGCGCGTCCCGCAGCCTCGGAAGGAGACCCATCCGCCGGACGACCTCGAGCGCGGTGCCGCGTACGTCGATCGGATACCCACCGCTACGAATCGTGCGCGCCTTCTCCACCACCGTCACCTGGTAGCCGTACCGGTTCAGCCAGAACGCGAGGGCGGGGCCCGCGACGCTGGCACCGGAGATCAGCGCCCTGCACCCCGGCGTGGCGCGGATCCGGGTCGTCGGGTCAGGACGGTTCATGCGTGGCTCCCTTGTTCATGGTGCGGATGGCGAGCAGGGACAGCGCCGAGACGACGGCCGCGATGATCAGGGCGGTGACGTAGGCCGACTCGGCCGGGACCTCCGATCCCGCGGGGGTCCCGGCGGTGAGGACGGCGCCGCCGATCTGGGCGCCCGTGGCGAAGCCGAGTACCCGGATCACCAGGACCAGGCTCGTGGCGGTGCCGGTGGTGCCGTGGTCCACGGAGGTGGCGGTCCGGATGACCAGCGCCGTGATGCAGGCGCCGTTGGCCAGGCTGATCAGCGCCTTGCCGACGATGAGATGCCAGATCTCGCCGTGGACGAGCGCCATGCCGATCAATGAGGCCGTCATGAGGACGATGCCGGCGGCGACCACGGTGCTGGCACCGAAGCGGCGCACACCCAACCCGCTCAGCGGCCCGCTGATCGCCGCCATCGCGGCGGCGGGCAGCAGGTACCGCCCGATGTCGGTGGGGCTGGCTCCGAAGCCGTATCCGTCGCCGGACACCGCGAACAGCTGCGGGACCAGGAAGATGGACAGCGCGGCGCCGACGCAGACGGCGAAGGTGACCACATAGGACCGCCAGATCGCCGGTGTCGCCAGGAGGCGCAGATCGAACATCGGCGCGGCCGCGCGGCGCTCGACGGCTATCCATCCGGTCACGAAGGCGGCCAGGAGTACCACGACGCCGACGAGCAGGAGCGGCTGGGATCCCATGTCGGGCGCCGTCGCGAGCCCGGCCATGAACGTCAGGACGATGCCGCTCAGGAGGGCGACGCCGGGCCAGTCGATCCTGGCGTCGGTGCGGCTCGGTGGATCGTCCGGTGCCAGCTTGTGCACGAGGAAGGTGGCCACGATGATCGCGAACGTCGGTACCGCGAACATCCAGTGCCGGGACAGTCCTTCGGCGATGGGCCCGGCGATGAGCGTCCCGAGCATGCCGCCGCCGACGAAGAACCCACTGATCATGCCGATGGCTACCGGTGACCTGTCAGCGGGCAGCAGCTTGCGCATGAGAATGAAGGACAGGGGCATCGCGCCCACCATCGCGCCCTCCAGCACCTGCCCGGCCAGCAGCACCGGCAGGTTGGGCGCGACGGAGGACACCAGGCCGCCGGCCGAGACCACGACCATCAGCCAGATCAGCACCCGTTTCCCGCCGTGGCGGTCGCCGAGCACGCCGGCGATGGGCGCGGTCAGAGCGCCGGTGATGAGCATCGCGATGCTCAGGAGGGCCCCTTGGCCGGGATCGATCGACAGTTCGCGTTGCAGCAGCGGGAGCGTCGGTGACACCACCGACTCGAGGGTTCCGGTGGCGCCGGCCAGGATGCTGATGGCGCCGACGCCGGATCCTCCGATGCGAAGTGCAGAAGCCGGAGGTGCGGTCATGGACGTCCCTACCTTCTTTCGTGGGCTTTTCGCGGTTGGTGCGCCGCGACCCGCGGCGGCCGGGTCGGTGCGGTGGCTGGGATCGTGGTGGCGTTCGCGGGGGATGACGCCGATCCGGTCGTGGCCGAGGCCGCACGGCCCAGGCCGGTTACGGCCAGCACGACGAGCGCTGCGGCCACCACCGCGGCACTCTCGTGCACCTGGCACAGGGCTGCGCCGGTGGTCGCTCCGGCCACGATGAGCACGACGGCCCCGGCCCGGCGCAGTGCCGGCTGGCCGCGGGCCGCTCCCACCCGGGAGTCCGCCGCGAGGCCGGTCAGCGTGGAGGTGACGACCACGGTGGAGACGTCCTTCACCGCCAGGTGGCGTGCCGTCGCCGCCTGAATCCCCATGGCCAGGGCGAGGGTCGATGCCATCGTCGCGCGGGCGGCGGAGGCCTCCACCCCGATCACGGCCAGGCCGAGCGCCGTGACGGCCAGGAGCAGTCCGACGCCGCCCAGCAGACCCGTGCAGCGGAGGCTCCAGTCCGGCGGCGCGGCACGCAGGATCCGCCCGCCCGCGGCCGCGCCGACGAGAAAGAACATCAGGGCCAGGAGCGGGCCGAGCACCGGCAGATCCGTCCGGCCGGTGGTCGCCATGCCGAGGATGACCACGTTGCCCGTCATGTTGCCGGCGAAGACCCTGTCCAGGTGCAGGTATCCGACGGCGTCGACCACCCCGGTCGCGAAGGTGAGCGCCAGCATCAGAGCCGGCAATGTGCCGAACCGCCGCACCAGCCGGCCGCCGGGCGTGACGCCGCTCATCGTCCCGCCGCGTAACCCTGGGCGCCTCGCGGATTCGCAGCCGCCTGGAGAGCGCCGGTGTCCGGGTCACGGGTGACTGTCGACAACCGGCCCTGGCTCCAGGGTCCGGAGACCGTCACGTCATGACCGCGTCGCCGCAACTCGTCGATGACCGCCCCGTCCGTCCGCCCCTCGATCACCAGTCCCCCGGGCGTCCAGGTACGGGGCCAGAACGAGCTCGGCACCGCGGTGGTGTGGAACGTGGGTGCGTCGATCGCCTCCTGCGGCTCGAAACCGAGGGCGAGGGTCCGTACCAGATAGATCAGTTGCCATTGATCCTGTTGGTCGCCGCCCGGGGTGCCCAGCGCCGCCACCGGTCTGCCGTGGCGCAGCAGCAGGGTCGGGGACAGGGTCGTCCGTGGCCGCCGGCCCGGGGCCAGACACGACGGGGCGGCCGGGTCCAGCCAGGTCATCTGCAGGCGGGTGCCCAGTGCGAAACCGAGCTCCGGTACGGCGGGCGAGGACTGGAGCCAGCCTCCGGAGGGCGTGGCGGAGATGATGTTTCCCCAGCGGTCGACGACGTCGATGTGGCAGGTGTCGCCGCGGGTGTCTCCTGTCTGCTGCACGGTGGGCTCACCCACACCCTCGGCCCGGTCGGCGGGCTGCCCGGTGACCAGCGGCGGAGAATACGGCGTGACGCCGATGTCCCCCGGCCGGAACGCGGTGGAGGCGACCGGGCCGATCAGTCCGGCACGTTCCTCGCTGTATCGGGGAGACAGCAGCCGGCGCACCACATCCTGCGCTTCCACCGGATCCCGATGCCCGTAGAACGCCTCCCGGTCGGCCATGGCCAGCTTCAGCGCCTCACTGATCGTGTGGATGCCGGCAGCGGTCGACGGATCGATCTGTGCGTCGTCGAAGGGGTCGAGCATGGTGAGCGCCTGAAGCAGTACGGGACCCTGGGACCACAGGCCGGCCTTCGCCACCGTGGTTCCCCGGAACTGCGCGGTGATCGCGGGCTCGACGGACGGCGAGAAGTCGGTGAAGTCGGCGGCGGTGATCACGCCGGCGTGGTCGGTGCCCGAGGAGTGCCGGTGCGGCGTCGCCGCGAACCGCGCCACGGCCGTCGCCACGAAACCGGTTCGCCAGGCGCGCCGCGCGGATTCGATGCGGGCGATCCTGGTCTCGCCGGCGCCCGAGGTGCTCAGCCGGCGCAGCGTCCGGGCGTAGACCGGGTTGATGAGGGTCGCGTGCGGTCGCGGGGCTCGTCCTCCGGGCATCCACAGCGCGTACGACGTCGGCCAGTGCTCGCGGAAGAGGTCCTCGACCGTGGCCAGGACGCGCGCCAACTGGGGAACGACCGGAACACCCCGCTCCGCATAGTGGATCGCGTAGGCCAGGACGTCGGTCAGCTCCCAGGTGCCGAACTCGGCGAGCAGCCAGAGCCAGGAGTCGACGGCTCCCGGGACGGCGGCGGCCAGCGCGCCCGCGCCGGGGACGTGGTCCAGCCCTTCGGCCCGGAAGTGTGCGATCGTGGCCCCGCGCGGGGCGTGGCCCTGGCCCGCCAGCACAAGCGGAGACGTTCCGGCCGCGGTCGCGAGCACGGCGACGAGATCCCCGCCCGGCCCGTTGAGGTGAGGCTCGGCCACATGCAGCACGAACGCGCCGGCCGTCGCCGCATCGAACGCGTTACCGCCACGCTCCAGGACGGACTGGGCCGTCGCGGAGGCCAGCCAGTGCGTCGAGGCGCACATGCCGAACGATCCGCGCAGCGTGGGTCGTGTCGTGTGGGGAGGTTGCCCGGCCCTGGCTCTCATGTCCGTCTCCTCATCGCGTGTGGTGGGCGGCGTGGTGGGCAGCCAGCACGTCGCCGCCGAAGTCGGTCTGCGGGTCGCGCCACGCGGCGTGAGCGTGGTTGGCGCCACGGTGGACGTTGGTCCACTCGACGAGCAGCCGGGGTCCGTGCAGGCGGTAGTAGTGCGGTTCGCCCGCGGCGGTGGAGCCGGCCCAGGCGAGGTGCACGGCGTCCAGCGCGGCCGGGTCGTCGTAGCGGGGCAGCGGGGAGACACCGTCCGGGACACGTCCCAGGTACGTGCCGAGCAGCGCACGCAGCAGTTCGCGTTGCGCGGCGTCCAGTTCGGCGCCCGGCACCCCCTTGGGCGGCGGGGTGAGGGACAGCACCTGACGGTCCGTACCGCCGAGCCCGGTGGCCGGTTCGTCGGGACGGTCCGGGGAGTGCTGGCCGGGACGCCAGAGTTCCCGGCGTTTCAGGGCCCGGTCGTCGATCGAGGCGCTGTTGCCGGCCACGATGTCGTTGGGGGCCTGCGGCAACAGCACCGCACGGGCAGCGAGCCCTGGGGACAGCGAGCGGACCAGCTCGCGGGCAAGGTCCTCGGCGCTGCCCAGCGGACGCAGCGCCGCCCCTCCGAGAAGCGGCGACACGGCCGGATCGGCGCCGAGGAAGCTCGGCGTGGCCGCGGCGACGCGACCGTCGGCCACGAGGTAGTTGAGCGACACGTGGTGGCCGCCGAACCGCCATCCCCACGGCTGCAGGCCGCCCGGCCGGCCGAACACCCGCAGGTAGTACATGCCGGGGTCGCGGGTGCGTTCCCGGCCCCAGTTGACCGAGAAGCCCTCGACGCGGTCCAGCACGTTCTCCAGGCCGAGCACGGTGGCGACGGTGGTGTACCCGGCCTCGGACAGCCCGCTCGCCAGCAGTCGCATCACCAGCCGGTGCTGGGCGGGGCGTTGCCGGTGGAAGGTGAGGCCGCCGTGGTCGGTGGGGGTGTAGAACCAGCGGGTGCGCTCGGCCTCGGCCTCGGGGCCGGCCCCCGGTGCGGGCCCGGCAGCCACCAGGCGCTGGTCCATGTCCAGGGAGTCCAGCCACTCCTGGGCCGCCCCGGCCATCCGGCCGGCGACCTCGCCGGCGGTGTCAGTCATGGCGACACCGATCGCCGTTGCGCATCTTCCGATCTCCTTCGGATTCAGTCCTCGCGCGGCCGAGATGAGCGACGATCCGCTCCAGTCCGGTCCGCAGGTCGTCGGTCGAGGCGGCGAGCGAGATCCGGATGTGCCCCTCGCCCGAGGGCCCGTACTCCGCACCCGCCCGGACCAGCACCTGCCGCTCGGCGAGTTCACGGGCGACCACCTCGGACGGCGGACCGGCGTCGTAGCGGACGAAACCGTAGAACGCCCCCTCCGGCGGAACCAGGTGCAGGCCGGGAGCGCCGGAGAGGTACGCCACCACGATCTCGCGGCGCCGCCGGTACGTGTCGGCCATCGCCTCGACGACGCTGTCCGGGAGTTCGAGGGCCGCCAGTGCCGCGTACTGGACCGCCGTGTTCAACGAGCCGTTGCAGGTGCGGTGGACGTGCGCCGCCGCGTCGACGACCTCGCGCGGACCGGCCAGGTACCCCACCCGCCAGCCGGTCATCGCGTAGGTCTTGGAGAACGTCTGCACGTACACCGTCCGGTCGCGCAGCGACTCGATCTCCAGGGCGGAGGTCAGCACATGTCCCGGATAGACCAGCCGGTGGTACGCCTCGTCGCTGACTACCAGCGTGCCGGTGCCGTCGAGGAGTCCGCCGAGCGCTTCGAGCTCCTGCCTGCTGTGCACGATCCCGGTCGGGTTCGACGGATTCGAGAAGAGCATCATCGCGGCCCCGGGCAGCGCCGCGGCCAACGCGTCCAGGTCCCAGTGCAGGTCCGGTGCCAGCGGGACGAAATCCACGGTCCCCCCGGCCAGGACGACGAGGTCGGCGTACAGCGAGTAGGCGGGCTCCGGGATGACCACGCGATCGCCGGGGCCGATCATCGCCAGGACGACGGCCGCCAGCGCGGCGGTCGCGCCGTGGGTGACCAGGACGTCCTCCGCGGCCCAGGTCGGCCCCGGGCGCGCCGGCAACCTGGACGCGAGCTCCGCGCGCAGCTTCCGCAGCCCTTGCTGATCGGCGTAATGGGTGTCTCCCCTGCGCAACGCCGCCGCGGCGGCCTCGATCACCGGCGGGGGCGTCGGAAGATCCGGCTCACCCATGGCGAGCGAGACCGACCCCGGCGGCGCCGGCGCCAGGGCCGGGCGCCGCGAGCAGCGGCGCAGCTCCTCGATCCGGGCAGCGACCCGCATGCCGGTCACCGGGCTGCCGGCGTACGGCCGGAGCGAGCGGCGAGGATGCGCTGCCGGAGCACCTCTTCCTTCTCGCCGATCCCGTCGATCGCGTCCACGACTTCCCGCACACGGTGCCGGGGGACGACGACGACGCCGTCGGCATCACCGACGAGTACGTCGCCTGCCGCCACGACCACGCCGCCGACCGCCACCGGCACGCCGACGGCGCCGGGTCCGTCCTTGAAGGGCCCGGCGGGGGTGACCGCCCGCGCGTAGACGGCCAGGCCCATCCCGGACAGCGCCCGGACGTCGCGGACGGCCCCGTCGATCACCGCGCCGACGACCCCCGCGTTCACCATGATCTCCCCGATGAGGTCGCCGATGAGCGCCCGGGTCATGTCCCCGTGCCCGTTGACGACCAGGACGTCACCCGGCCGGGCCTCATCGAGGGCGCGGTGGACGGCAAGGTTGTCACCCGACCGGACGTCCACCGTCAACGCGTTCCCCAGCAGCGCGGCCCGCTCGGTGAACAGCCGGATGCCGCCGTCCATGACGGTCATCCGCTGCAGCGCGTCGCCGACGTTGGCGGCCGGCACCTCCCCCATACGGCGGATCTGCCCCGGTGCTGCACGTTCCCAGCGGGGAGCGATGACCACGCTGTCCGTCGCCGCGACGATAAACACGATAGATCCCCATCTCAACTAAGATTCGCCTCTCACATGAGGGGACCATAGCCGAAGAGGTCTCGGCCGACAACGGCCCGAGCCGGCGCAGCCCGGAAAGCGTCACGTCGCACCGGGCCGCCTACCGCCGTCGCAGTAGTACGCATCGGTTCGCAGAGACGACGCCGAATCACCGCGGGTCCGGCAGTGTCTTCCGGAAGCAGAGAACGCCAATGAGAGGACGGCAATGAGGCTACGCAGCAACAGACGGCAAAGGTCGGCCGCGCCTTCGGTGGCTCCGGCCGCGGATTCCGGTCTCGCGGTCGAGCTGCGCGACGTCCGGCGGCGATACGGTCGCGGCGCGGGCACGGTGCACGCGCTCGCCGGGCTCGATCTGGCGCTGCCCCGCGGAACGTTCACGGCGGTCATGGGTCCGTCGGGCTCCGGCAAGTCCACGTTCCTGCAGTGTGCTGCCGGGCTGGACCGGCCGTCGGAGGGTTCCGTGCGCCTCGGCGGCACGGAGATCACCGGCATGGACGAGAACGAGCTGACCGAGCTTCGCCGCAGCCGGCTCGGCTTCGTGTTCCAGGCCTTCAACCTGTTGCCCTCGCTGACCGTGGAACAGAACGTGCTGCTGCCCCTGCGGCTGGCCGGGCACCGTGAGGACCGCCGCCGGGCCGCCGAGGTGCTCGGCCGGGTCGGGCTCGCCGACAAGGCGGGACGCCGGCCCGGTGAACTGTCCGGCGGACAGCAGCAGCGGGTGGCCGTCGCCCGGGCCCTG
Organism: Pseudosporangium ferrugineum; assembly: GCF_003002065.1. Taxonomy (GTDB): domain Bacteria; phylum Actinomycetota; class Actinomycetes; order Mycobacteriales; family Micromonosporaceae; genus Actinoplanes; species Actinoplanes ferrugineus_A. The sequence goes on along the minus strand of NZ_PVZG01000030.1, from coordinate 45,038 downwards.
ATCACCAGCCCGGACGTGATCTTCGCGGACGAGCCCACCGGTGCCCTCGATACCCGCACCGCCGCCGAGGTGCTCGGACTGCTCCGGCACGCGGTGGACGAAGCCGGCGCCACCGTCGTCATGGTCACCCATGACCCGGTCGCCGCGTCATGGGCGGACCGGGTGCTGTTCCTCGCGAACGGCGCCTTCGCCGACCACCTCGAGCGCAGTCCGGCGGCACGGATCGCGGCGCGGATGGCCGCGCTCACCTCCGGCGCCTCCCGCTCGAACGTGACGGCGGGCGCGGCCGCATGATGCGTCCGAACGGACTCGCTCGTGCGGCCATCCGGTTCAAACCGGTGTCGTTCGCGGGCACGTTCCTCGCCCTGATGATGTCGGCGCTGATCGTCTCGGCCTGCGGCGTCCTTCTCGAGACCAGCCTGCGCGCATCGGTACCGCCGGAACGCTATGCGAACGCACAGGTCGTCGTGGCCGCCGACCAGTACGAGTACGTCGTCACCGGCAGCGGTGAGGACCTGGAGAGGGAGGCGGTACGGCTGCCGGACACCGCGCGACTGGACGCCGCGCTCGCGGCGAGGGCCGCGACGGCGCCGGGTGCGGCCGTGGCCGTCGCCGACTTCACCTTTCCCGTACGCGCGGCCGGCGGCGCGCTCATCGGACACGGATGGGGCTCGCACCTGTTCACCGGCGCCACGCTGACCGACGGCTCCCCGCCCCGCGAGGGTGAAGTCGTGCTCGGCCGGAGCGCGGCCCGGGCGGCGCAGGCCGCCGTCGGTGACCCGGTCAGCCTCGAGACGGCTGCCGGGCGGGCGGACTTCCGGCTGGCCGGCATCGCCCGCGTCGACGGCGCCGGAGCCCCGCCGGCCTGGTTCGCCGACACCCAGGCCGCCGCGCTCGCCGGACACCCCGGCAGAGCCGACGCCATCGCGGTGCTGGCCGCGCCGGGCACCGATGCCGCCACTCTCGCCGGGTCGGTGACCGAGGTTCTGGCCGGCTCCGGGGTCAAGGTGCATGCCGGCGACGACCGCGGCGCCGTGGAGGACCCCGGACTCGGATACGCCAAGGATCTGCTCTTCGGCATCGGCGGCTCCTTCGGGGGCATCGCCACCATCGTGGCGATCTTCACCGCCGCCGCGACGGTGGCACTGTCGGTGTCCCAGCGGGCCAGGGAATTCGCGCTGCTGCGCGCCATCGGGGCCACTCCACGGCAAATACGCCGCGCTGTTGCCGCCGAGGCTCTGCTGGTCGCCCCACTCGCCGGGATCGCCGGCCTGCTACCCGGGCTCGGGCTCGCCCACTGGTGGTTCGGGCAGTTGCAGGACCGCGGCGCGATCCCGGAGGCGGTGCAACTGCACGTCTCGCCGTTGCCGTTGCTCGCCGCGGTGGTCCTGGGACTGTTCACCGCGCTCGGCGCCGGCTGGACGGCCGGACGAAGGCCCGCGAGGATCAAGCCGGGACAGGCGCTCACCGAGGCATCGGTGGAACGGTGGCGGACCGGCAGGCTCCGTACCCTTGCCGGCCTCGCCGCCCTGGCCGGCGGCATGGTCCTCACCGGCGTCTCGGCCGGCTCCACCGGAAGCGACGCGGCCGGCGTCGCGCTCGGCGTCGTGATGCTCTTCATGTTCGCCATGGCGCTGCTCGGACCGCTGGTGGCGCAGCTGTGCGTCAGCCTCTTCGGCCTGCCGCTGGGCCGCGCCGGCTCCGCCGCCGGGCTGGCGGTCGCGAACTCGCGTGCCAACGCCCGCCGCCTCGCGTCGGCCATCACCCCGATCGTTCTGGCCATGGCCTTCGCCTCCACGCTGGTGTTCATGAACACCAGCGAGAGCCACGCCGCCGACAAGCAGCTGCGCGCGGGTGTCATCGCGGACCATGTGGTCACCGACCCGGCCGGGCTGGCGGTGAACGCGGCCGCCGAGGCCGCCCGCGCGCCCGGCGTGGAAGCCGCCGTCGGCGTACTGAACACCCAGGTGCTCGTGCCGATCGGCGCCGGCGAATTCAAATCGCTGCAGGGAGCGGCGGTGCAGGGCATCACCGGGTCCGGAGCGCAGCTCGCGAAGGTGGAGGATCTGGACGTCCGCGAAGGCAGCCTCGACCGGCTCGGGGGCGACCGGATCGCCATCGACATCACGCTGGCGACCGCCGCCGACCGCGGCGTGGGCGACCGGCTGGCGCTCTACCTCCCCGACGGCACCCCGGTCAGCCCTGAGATCATCGCGGTGTACGGCCGCGGCCTCGGACTGACGAGCGTGACCATGGACCGGGCGGCGCTGGCCGGGCACGTCACCTCGGCCTTCGACAGCATGCTGCTGGTCCGGGGCGGTACGGCGGAGTCGCTCACCCCGTGGGGAACGGTCACCGACGCCGCCGGCTATGCCACCGAACGCAGCCTCGAGGCGAGGCTGGGTGCCTGGACCAACAACACGATGGCCGCGGTGCTCGGCGGATTCGCGGCCATCGCCGCCGTCAACACCCTGGTGACGACGATCCTCAACCGACGCCGGGAACTGGACACGCTCCGCCTGGTCGGCTCCACCCGGCGCCAGGTTCTCAGGATGCTGCGCTGGGAGAGCCTGCTCGTGTCCGTCACGGGCATCATTCTCGGCTCCGCCATCGCCGCCGCCACGCTGATCCCGATGATGCGCGGGATGACGGGCGAGGCGCCTTACGTCCCGCCGCTGGCGTACGCGTCCTTCGCGATCGCCGCCGCCGGCCTGGCCCTGCTCGCGGTCACCCTTCCCGCACGGGCGATGCTGCGCCGGCGATCCTGACCTCCCTCCGGGGCGGGCGCCGGCACGACGCCGGCGACCGCCCGGGAGTGAAGCAGGGCGGGGTATCAGCCGACCCGCGCCCAACCGCGCAACGCGCCGGAGTACGCCTCGGTCAGCCGGATGATGACCTCCCGGCGGGTCAGGTTCCCCTGGTGCAGAAGGTCGAGGACCTCACGCGGATCGAAGATCATGTTGTTGAGGAACAGCGCGTGCTCGAGCATTTCCTCCGGCAGCCCGATGTCGCGGAGCAGCCCCCGTACGGGCTCAGCCCAGGCCTCCCGCATGGCCGCGATGATCTCGTTGCCGGAATGGAGGCGCTCGAGGTAACCCCGGCGGGAGCGAAGCTGGACAAGCGCCGGGCCGTGCGCGACCAGAAGGTCCACCCACTTGTCCACGACGGCGTCGAAAAGCGGGCGCCCCTGCGCGGTCGACGCCGCGGTGAAATCGCTGAGCTGCTCGACGACGCTGAACACGTAGGCGGCGAGCACCTCCTCCATCGAGGAGAAGTAGCGGTATGCCGTGGCCGGACCGATCTCCGCACGGGACGCGACCGCCTGCATGGTGAGCTCGTCCGGCGCCTCCCGGGCGAGCTCACCCACGGCTTCCAGGAGCCGCCGGCGATTGCGGCGGGTGTCGCTGCGCAACTTGCGTCCTCCGCCCGGGGCGGGCTGCAGGTCGGACACGGGCCTCCTCCGCCTCGTAGAAGTGATGGCAAGGGTAACGCCTCCGACCACCGCGCGATCGACCCCGGCTCGCCGCGCCGCTCAGACGCCGTGGGTCCAGAACTCCTCCGCCGACCCGGTGAAGGCGGCCGGATCGCCGGCGAGGAAGAACTCGTCCCACGTCGGCCCGTCGGACAGCTCCCAGTGCTCGACGGCCACGCCGTCCTTGAAACGCCACGCGCCCATACCGACCCGGGTCCAGGTCCAATCGCCGCGCGAGGTACGGAATGTGCCGTGGACGATGCCGTAATGGTCGTCGGCAAGGATCTGGTCGAAGCCGATGGGTTCGACGTTGGCGTCGGCGAGTCCGGCCCGCCGTTTCGTGTAGCGGCGCAGGAAATCCATCCCCCCGGTCGCCGCCAGCCGCACCCCGCCGGTGTGGATCACGAAATCCGGAGACATCCGCTTCATCACTTCGCTGATGTGCTCCTGATGGCGCCGGAGCCGCTCCTGCTCGCCGAGGCCGGGGTCGGCCGTGATCTCCGCACCGCCCCGGTACAGATCGGCCAGCCACAACGCGTTGGGGTGAGTCTCAGACAGCAAGGCGTTCCTCCCGATTGGTACAGTCATCTTATCTAAGAGGTTGTTATCATACATGCGCTCCGGCCTCTCCGGAGAAGGGCAGGATGCCGCCGCCTCCCGTCAGGGGGACGGCAGCACGCTGCCGAGGTGCGAGACTCAGACCGGTTCCCGCACGGGTACCGGTGCGGACCGGGCCGGCTCCCCCGCGCCGTCGAGCCAGTGGCGCAACTTCTCGCCTTCCACGTCGACATCGGGCAGGAGCCTGTCGAGCCAGCGCGGCAGCCACCAGGCGGACCTGCCCAGCAGCGTCATGGCCGCCGGCACGATGGTCATGCGAACGATCAGCGCATCGAAGAGCACCGCGATGCCGAGGGCGAAGCCGATCGACTTGATGATCGCGTCGGGGGCGAGGACGAACCCGGAGAAGACGCTGATCATGATGACCGCGGCGGCGGTGACAACGCGCGCACCGTGGCCGAAGCCGGAGATCACCGCGGCACGGGGCGGGATGCCGCGTACATAGTCCTCGCGCATGCGCGTGACCAGAAAGACCTGGTAGTCCATGGCCAGGCCGAACACGATGCCGATCAGGACGATCGGCAGGAAGCTGGTGATCGGTCCGACCCGGTCGACGCCGAGCGCCTCGGCGAACCAGCCCTTCTGGAAGACAGCCACCACCGCCCCGAAGGTGGCCGCGATGCTGAGGAGGAATCCGGCTGTCGCCTTCAGCGGTACCAGCAGGGACCGGAACACCAGCATGAGAAGCACGAAAGCAAGGCCGACCACGACCGCGAGGTACGGGAGCAGGGCCTCACCGAGCTTGGCCGAGATGTCGATGTTGATGGCGGTCAGCCCGGTGACGGCGATCGCGGCGCCGGGCACCGGGACGTCCTGCCGGCGGATCACACGGACCAGGTCCCGGGTTGCTTCGGTGCTGGGGCCGCTGTCCGGTATGACGGTGAGGATGGCGGTATCGCCGGCTGGATTGATCGACGGGTCGGTGACCGCGCTGACGTCGTCGAGGTCACGGATCCGCGCGGCCACCTGTCCGGCAGCCTCGGCGGCGCCGGCCCGCGCATCCACCACGACGATCAGCGGCCCGTTGAACCCGGGCCCGAAACCCTCCGACAGCAGGCCGTACGCCTTCCCCTGCGTGCTGTCGGAGGGGGCAGTGCTGTCGTCGGACAGTCCCAGCCGCATGTCCCGCGCGGGCAGGGCGATCGTGCCGAGCCCGACGACGGCGATCAACAGCACGGCCACCGGGCGGCGGGCGACCAGCCGTGCCCACCGCTCGCCGGAGGGGCCACGGTTGCCGCCCTGCGGGTCCCGGGTGTGCAGCCCGGCCCTCCGCCCGCCGCGGAGGCGCCGGCCGGCAAAGCCCAGCAGCGCCGGCAGCAGGGTCAACGCGATCACCACGGAAACTGCGACGGTGAATGCGGCCGCGAGGCCCATCTGCGTCAGGAAGGGGATGCCGACGACCGAGAGCGCGGCGAGGGCGATGATCACGGTGAGACCGGCGAACACGACCGCGGAGCCGGCGGTGCCGACCGCCCGGCCGGCGGCCTCCTGCGGCTCCCGGCCGGCGGCCAGCTCGTGCCGGTATCGCGAGACGATGAACAGCGCGTAGTCGATCGCCACGGCGAGGCCGAGCATCAGCGCGAGGGTCGGGGTCTCGGAGGACAGGTCGACCAACCCGGACGCCGCGCTGATCACACCGAGACCGATGGCGATGCCGAGGACCGCCGTCAGCAGCGGAAGCCCGGCGGCGATCAACGACCCGAACGTCACGACCAGCACCACCGCCGCGACCACCACCCCGATGATCTCGCCGAAGCCTTGCTCGTCCTCGGAGGCCGTCGCGTCCCCGCCCACCTCGACGGTCAGCCCGCCGTCCCGAGCCCGGTCGACCACCCTCGTGAGGGCGGCGTGCGCGGCATCGGAGACGTCTTCCCCGGGCACCCGGTAGCTCACCTCGGCGAAACCGATCGTGCCGGCCTCGTTGATCGCGCCCGAGGTGAACGGGCCGTCGACCGAGGCAACCTGCGGCGCCCGTTCCAGATCGTCGACAGCGGTTCGGATCACCGTCCGGTAGGCCGGGTCGCGCAACGTCTTCCCGCCGGGCGCGGCGAACACCACCCGGGCGGTGGCGCCGCCGGCCGACGCCTGCGGGAACCGCTGGGCGAGCAGGTCGATCGCCTGCTGCGACTGAGTGCCCGGAATGCTGAACGAATCCCGCGTCGGCCCGGACAGTGCGGAGGCGCCGATCAGCGCCGCGGCCAGGACCGCCAGCCAGGCGACGACCACCCACCGCCGATGGCGGAAGGCCGACCGGCCCAACCGGTAGAGGAACGAGGCCATGAGACGTTTCTCCTTTTCCAGGAAGTGAGGGATCGCTCGTCCGCCTTCGACGGCGGACGACTGGCGGATACGGCGCCGCACGTCGACATGCGACCCCTGGATGGTTCGCCGGCGCGGCCCTCCCCGTCTTCGGCCCACCGCGGCGATTCCATCCGCCGCGGTCGCGGCGGCTCCGGGCCGCTCCTACTCCGCTCGCGGGTGCCCGCGCGGCGTTTCCTACCGCGCTCGCGGTAGATCGTTTGTCGGCGCGGCCAAGCGCTGATTACTGTCACCGTGTGGGAGCTGATGAGCTGGCCGGCGGCCTTGCCGCGGCCGGCAGACACCGTGCGATCGCCTACCCGGTACGCCTGGCCGACCGGCTGCGCCGGCTCAGCACCGCCCATCCCGCAGCCACCCGCGTAACCGGAGCCGGCGTCCTGCTGCTCCTCACCGCCATGGTCGCCCTGAAGCCGGACCGGTCCGCGTTCACGCCGACGGCCATCGTCACCGCCGTCGTGGTCGCTGCCAGCTTCGTCGTCATTCCCGCCCTGCGCTGGCCGGCCTGGCTCATCCCCGCCATCGCGACCGCAGGCGTGATCGCGGCGATGCCGTCCGCGGTGCCCGACTCACCCGCCCGCAGCGCCCTGATCGTGGCGATGTTCCTGTTCTCCCTGCGCAGCGAGAAGGTCGCTGTGACTGTCGTGACGATCGCGGTGAGCGTCGTGTCGCTGGCGGCCGGCAGCGTGGTGGCCACCGCGTACGAGCGGGTCGATCTGCAGGACGTCGAGGTCCTGCCCTGGGTCGTGGCGAGCGCCGCGCTCGGGCAGGCCATCCGCGCCAACCGGTTGGGGCGGGCCATGTTGGAGGATCGGGCCCGCCGTGCGGAACGAGGCCGTGAGGAGGAGGCCCGCCAGCGCGTACAGGCGGAACGGCTCCGCATCGCACGCGAGCTGCACGACGCGGTGGGCCATCAGGTGGCGATCATCAGCGTGCAAGCCGGCGCCATGACGCTCCTGCTGGACAGGCACGATGTCACCCGGGCGCGCCAGTCTCTGGAACACATCCAGGACGCCAGCGAAGCCGCGCTCGCCGAGCTGAAACTCACCGTCGGCCTGTTGCGCCAGCCCGGCGATCACGAGCCCATCGCACCAGCCGGACGGCTCAGCCGGCTCGACGAGCTGATCGCCTCCTTCACCGCCACCGGCCTACGGGTCAACTGCGACGTCACCGGTTCCGCGCGACCTCTGCCCGACGCCGTGGACCTCACCGCCTACCGGCTCATCCAGGAGTCCCTCACCAACACCGCCAAACACGCCGCGGGCACATCCGCGTCGGTCCGGCTCGACTTCCGGCCGGGTGCTCTCGCGCTGACGGTCGAGGACGACGGACCGTCGGCGACCGCCCCCGGACAGCCGGCAACGGGAGCAACGGTGGGACACGGCATCATCGGCATGCGCGAGCGGGCCGCCGCGCTGGGCGGACGGCTCTCGGCCAGCCCTCGCCCCGAAGGCGGCTTCCGGGTGACCGCCGAACTGCCCACTCTCGCGGGGGCCACGATATGACCGCCGTACGCGTGCTGCTCGCCGACGACCAGGACATCGTCCGCGCCGGCCTGCGACTGATGGTCGAGAACGCCCCCGATCTGACGGTGGTCGGCGAAGCGGCCACCGGCGCCCAGGCCGTACGAAAAGCCCGTGCGGCCCGCGCCGACGTCGTCCTGATGGACATCCGCATGCCCGAGCTCGACGGCCTCGCCGCCACTCGCCGGATCACCGCCGATCCGGACCTCGCCGGTGTGAAGGTGCTGATCCTGACCACCTTCGAAGTCGACGAGTACGTCTTCGAAGCGCTCCGCGCCGGCGCCAGCGGATTTCTCGGCAAGAACGTGCGTCCGGAGGCCCTGATCGAAGCGATCCGGACCGTCGCCCGCGGTGAGGCCCTGCTGTCACCCGCCGCCACGCAAGGGCTCATCGCCCGTTACCTCGCCACGGACGACCGCCATCCCGCAGCTGCCCCGCAGCTCCTCGACGGTCTCACCGAACGGGAACGCGAGGTCGTCGCACTGGTGGCCACCGGGATGTCCAACACGGAGATCGCGGACCATCTGACCCTCAGCCCGTTCACGGTCAAGACCCACGTCAACCACGCCATGGCGAAGCTCGACGCCCGCGACCGCGCGCAACTGGTCGTCATCGCCTATCAAGCCGGCCTCCGGGGCCCGGCTCCGCCACCGAGTGCCCCCGGACAGCTGAACCGGCGATGAGCCGACCGAAGGAACCGGCTGTCGGCCTGTTCTCCCAGGGCGACGCCGGTTTCGCTGAAATTACCACTAAATGTCCCTATCCTGGAGCGGGTGATCAACGGGCCGGTGGTGGGTGTCCTCGCGACGTCCTTCGGTGGTCCGTATTACGGCGGGCTGCTCGACGGGATCCGCGGCGCCGTCGCGTCCGTGGGTGGCCGGATCATCGCGGTGCAGACGCTCGACGCCGGCACGTTCGAGCTCGACTTCTCGGACGCGGTCACGTACCGCCATCGGGTCGCCTGGGAGCACATCGACGGCTTCGTCACGCTGCTCAACGGGGCGAACCCGCAGTACCTGCGCGAGGCTCAGGCCAGCGGCAGGCCGGTCGTCGCGATCAGCCATCAGTTCGACGGGGTGATCTGCCCGGCGGTCGTGGCCGACAACAGGTCCGGGTTCACCGAATCCGTGCGGCATCTGATCGGCCACGGGCACGAGCGTATCGCGTTCGCCGGCTGCCTCGACCAGATCGACGTACGCCAGCGGTACGCGGCCTACCAGGACGCGCTGGCCGAGATCGGTGGCCGGCCGATGCTGTTCGAGACCGGCAACATGCAGGAGACCGGCGGCGAGCGGGCCGCACGCGCGATGCTGGCGGCCGGGCTGCCCTCGACCGCGGTGGTGACCGCCAACGACCAGAACGCGTTCGGGCTGATCCGGACGCTCGTCGAGGCGGGGTGCGAACTGCCCGCGGACCAGGCGGTGATCGGTTTCGACGACCAGATCGGCTGCGCGTCGAGGATTCCCAGCCTGACCACCAACCGGCAACCACTCGATCAGATCGGTGGCCGCGCCGCCGGGCTGCTTCTGCAGAAGCTCAACGGCGAGCCCGTCCCGGACGGCTGGCTCCTGATCCCCACCACGCTGGTGTTGCGTGAGTCATGCGGCTGCCCGGGTCCGCTGGCTCTGGCCTCGGGCAGCCTCGACACGCTGGGTGAATCGGGCCGGCTGCTTGCCGAGCTTCGTGCGGCACTGCCACCTGGCTCCGGAACTGCGCAGTTCGAGCAGGCTGTCTCGAGACTCAGTGCCGTGGTGGCGGACGCGGTGGCGGGGTCGCGTACCCCGGTCGGCACCGAGCTCCGCCGGCTGCTGCTGCCCATCGCCGAGCGCCTCGACGACTTCGAGGTGACCGTCGCGGTGATGCGGCTGATCCGGGACCATGCCTGGGCCATGCTGGCCGCGGGCGGGTCGGGCCGGGAGGCCCAGTTTCGGGTCGAGGCCCTCATTCATCAGGTCTTCGTCGTGCTCGCCCAGGCCCAGTCCGCGTTCCAGGCCGAGCACGGCCGGTCCACGATGTCCGCTCTCGGCACCCAGTACTCGGTGAGCATGCAGCTGTTGCGCAGCCAGGAACGCGACCCGCGCTCGCTGGACTGGTTACGCGCCACCGACATCCGGAGCGGCTGCCTGGGCCTGTGGCCGAACGGGCCGGAACGACGTACGGACGTGCTCGATGTCGTCACCACCTACGACCGTGCCGCCGGGGCCGCGGTCGCCGGTGGCGGGCTGGTCGAGATCGAGAGCTTCCCGCCGGCCGAGGTGATCGAGCTCGCCGACACCTCGGCCGACGAGATGGTCTACGTCGCCCACCTCAAGGTCGGTGAGGGCGACTGGGGCATGCTCGCCCTGGTCGGACCGGTCCAGGCAGGCCTCGCCGAGGGCCGGGAGACGATGAACCAGTGGGCGGCGCTGCTGAGCGTCGCGCTGGAGCACGATGCGGTCCTGCAGGCTCTGCGCGCCCAGGAGGAGGTGCTGCGCCGGGCAGCCCTCTACGACGATCTCACCGGGCTGCCCAATCGCAGCCACTTCCGCGACCGCTTGACGCTGGCGATGGCCCGCGGGCGCCGCCGGCCCGATCTGGGCTACGCCGTGCTGCTGCTCGATCTGGACGGGTTCAAGGTGGTCAACGACAGCCTCGGCCACGAGGCCGGCGACCGGCTGCTGCAGGAGATCGCGCGCCGGCTCTCCCACGAGGTACGCACCAACGAGGTCGCCGCCCGCCTCGGTGGCGACGAGTTCGCCGTGCTGGTCGAGGACTTCACCAACCCCGAGGCGCCGGTCATTCTCGCCGAGCGTCTGCAGGGCGCGGTCTCCGCGCCGTACCGGCTGGACAGCACGGACGTCACCGTCACCGCGAGCATCGGAATCGCCCTCGGCACCGACGAGTACACCGACACCTACGCGGTCATGCGCGACGCCGACACCGCGATGTATCACGCCAAGACCGGCGGCAAGCGGGCCTATGCGCTGTTCACCCCCTCGATGCACACGTCGGCGCTGGAACGGTTGCGCACCGGCACCGAGCTGCGCCAAGCCGTGGAGCGCAACGAACTGGAGCTCTTCTACCAGCCGATCATCGACCTCGCGACCGATCGGCTCACCGGGGCGGAAGCGCTGCTCCGGTGGCGGCATCCGACCCGCGGGCTCCTCCTTCCGCCGGTGTTCCTGCCGATCGCCGACGAGAGCGACCTCAGCGCGGTGATCGGCCGCTGGGTGCTGCGCGAGGCCTGCCGGCAGGCCGCGATATGGAGCCGGGACCCGGACCTGCCACGGCTGCGGGTGAGCGTCAACGTGTCGAACCGGCAGTTCTGGGGCGGGAGGCTGATCGAGGACGTCCTCGACTGCCTGGACGCCGAACAGCTCGACCCCGCCTGCCTGGCCCTGGAGATCACCGAAGGCGTCATCATGCACGACGCCCGGAAAGCCACCGAGATGCTGACCGGTCTGTGCAAGATGGACATCGAGGTGCACATCGACGACTTCGGCACCGGCTACTCCTCGCTGGAGTCGCTGCACGATCTGCCGTTCGACGCCCTCAAGATCGATCGCTCCTTCGTCTCACGCCTGAGCACCAGCTCCCGCAGCCGCGAACTCGTGCGCACGATCGTCACCATGGGCCTCAACCTCGGCCTGCGAGTGATCGCCGAGGGCGTGGAGACGACCGAGGACCTGGACCTGGTCCGCCAGCTGGGGTGCACTCACGCACAGGGCTACCTCTTCTCCCGCCCCGCGCCCGCCGGCGATCTGAACATGTCGGCGGCCCGGGAGCCGTGGGGCCCGCGGACCGTCTGAGCGAGCGCCCTCGCCGGACATTCCGGCCGGTGCGGGTTGCGGCCGGCGAATTCGTGAAGGCCTTCGCGGGCGATCCGCCGGAGCAACGCCACCGGCCCGCGATTGACTACGGCGGCGTAGCGAGCTTGTGGTCGCATTCGGGCGGGCTATCGTCTTTGCGCTGAAAGCGTCTTCTTGACAGATCCATGGCGTTCGGTACACATGAGAGTTGGCGAGCCACGCCGACCGGGGCGCACCACTGCCGTGGAGCTCATCGCGCTCGTCCGACCGGCATCGATGCGATCACGGGAGAGCGAATCGTGCAGACGGGGCGGGTTGTCGCCGACAGGTACCGGTTGGAAGAGAGGATCGGCTCCGGGGGCGACGGCGTCGTGTGGCGAGCCACCGACGAACGCCTGGGCAGAGAGGTCGCGCTGAAGCGAGCCCTGGCCGGGGACGGAAACCCGCAGCGGTTGCAGCAGTTGGAGCGTGAGGCGAAGCTGCTCGCCCGGTTGAACCACCGGCACGTCGTGACGATCTACGACGTGCTGGAAGACCATGGCGAGTGCTGGCTGGTCATGGAGTATGTGCCGGCGCGCAGCATGGCCGAGTTGGACGTCGTCACGCCTCGACAGGCGGCGAAGCTGGGCGCGCAGATCGCCGACGCGCTCGCGACAGTGCACGCGAAGGGAATCCTGCACCGCGACATCAAGCCCGGTAACGTCCTCATGATCTCCGACGACGAGGTGAAGCTCGCCGACTTCGGCATCTCCAGCGACGGCGCGGGAGATACGACCGTGACCTGCCCTGGTCTGCTCACCGGCTCACCGGGATACGTGGCGCCGGAGGTGGCCAACGGCGCCGCACCCACGGCGGCGTCCGACGTGTTCTCGCTGGCATCCACGCTGTTCGCCGTGGTGGAAGGCGAGTCACCGGTGGGGTCGACGGCCGACGACATACGGCTGCGCCTTCGACGGGCCGCCAACGGCGCCATCGCCGCACCGCGCCGGAGCGGACCGCTCACGCCGGTACTGGAACGGATGCTGCGGGTCGACGCGGGGCAACGTCCCACCGCGGCTGAGGCGCAGGAGATCCTCGCAGACATCGCCGGCGTGCGGACCACCCGGAGCGCGCACCATCCGCGGTCGGCCAGGCGCCGCGCGCTTCTCGTCACTGCCGGAGCGCTGGCCGCGGTCGCGGCGGCGGCGGGCGGCATCAGGTTCTTCGATGGGACCAGGACACCGGCGGGGCCGGTGCTCGGTGCCGACCTGCGCACCGCCGATCCGTGCGCGCTGATCCGGGACGCGGCTCTGGAGCCGTTCGGCGACCCCAACCTGGTCTCGGACGACTCCGGGTTCAATCAGTGCAACGTCATCGTCAAGAAGGACCGGAAGGAGGCGAACCTCCTGGCGTTGATCGACAGTGCTCCCGGTGAGCAAACGCCCGTGCAGGCAGAGGACAAGGGGTGGTACCGGCTCGTGGACGAGCCGGTGGGTGAGGGATCCTGCGGGCGCCGACTGCTGCTACCCGACCGGTACGAGATCAGGATCACGGTGACCCGGGCTGACCTGATCGACGCCGACGCGTGCGCCATGGCCGACGTCGCCGTCGGGAGTGCGGAGGCGGTGATCACCAAGGGACCGATTCCGGAGCGCCGGCCCGGCAACCCGACCTTGCGGCCGGACTCCTTCAGCAGGACGGACGCCTGCAGAGCCAAGGACTCGCCGTCGTTCCCCGATCGGCCCGGGATCTACCGGGAAAACCCGGAGGTCGGCTTCGGCCGCTGGAAGTGCACCTGGACCGCTACTGATGACGGTATCGTCTACCAGCTGCGCTTCACCCGGGCGAGGCCGTTGGTCACGTCCGGCGCGACGAAGGTGACGATCGACGGCCGGTACTCCGTGATCTCCTATCCCGGAGACGCGCCGGGCAACGACAAGTGCGAGGTCGAGGCGCACAACTTCACCTACGTGGACGCATACGGCTTCGACAAGGACGAGGTGCTGGAAGCCACTGTCGTCGGCAGGGCCCTGTCGCCGGATGAGCGGTGCCTACTCGCCACTCAGCTGGCCACCGCCTTCTTCCCACCACGATGACGCGGGAACCCTCCCGCGAATCCCGGACAGGCTGACGGGCGCGCTGCTCATCCTGAGGTGCCAGGAGGCGAACATGCCCGACGAACGACCGAACGAGCTCCCGGCGAACCACCACAGCCTCGCCCTCGGAGTCCCCGCCGGCGTCGCACCGGGCATGCTGCACGTGCTGGCGGCGACCGGAGGCATCACCGTCGGGCCCAGGGAGGGGCGGACCGTCCTCTTCGGGCGGAGCCGGCCGGAAGTGCACGTCTGCCTCGGCGAGGACGACCTGCGCATCAGCAGGGAGCACGGGGCGCTCACCTGCCGCGGTGACCGGTGGTGGATCAGCACGCGGGGTCGCCTTCCTCTGCGGCTTCCCGAATCCCGCCTGTTGTTCAGGCAGGACGAGCCGATCCCGCTACGGACGGGGTACACCCCGCTGTTCGTACGCGGATCCCACGAACGACTGCACCTGCTCGAAGTGCACGTGCAACCCAGGAACGGCAACCGGCCACCGGCCGACCACCACGCACCGACCCACCCGCCGCGCACGTGGCACCTGACCTCGGTGGAGAAGCGTGTGGTCGTCGTGCTCGCCCAGCGGTACCTCCTGCACGAGGTGCACCCCATCCCGCTGTCCTGGCGTCAGGTAGCGGCACACCTCAACGAGATCCGGCCCGCCGAGGACTGGAACCACAAGAAGGTCGAACGCGTCGTCGCCGAGGTGCGCAACCGGCTGCGCGGAAACGGTGTCCCCGGCCTGACCCGTGAAGAGGTCGGTGAGCCCATCGGGAACACGCTCAACCACAACCTCATCCGCGAACTGATGGAGAGCACCACCCTCGTGCCACCGGACCTGCGCATCCTCGACCACGACGGCTGAAACCTCCACGGTCCCGGGGTTCATAGCACCGCACTTCTTGCTGGAGCGGAACTGCACTCGGCAGGTGATGCAGGCCCTGGTGCGGCGGATGCAGAGAAATCCGCACCACGGTAGCGCCTGTGCTCCGGGACCCTTCCCGGGAAGATGCGAAATGGTCGTATCCCGGAGAAGGAATCGCATTCACGGCAAGAGAAGGAGGCGCATATGAGCGCGAGTCGTATGCGATCGCGACCTGTATCGGCGATTTTCAGCGCGGCATTGTTGGCGTTGGCGTCGCTCACGGGCGCGGCGGCGGGCAGTCCGGTTCCGAAGATGGTGGCCGACGTGGCAGTCACGGCCACCGTGCTGAACGACCACCAGGTCAGAGTCGACTGGACGACCACTCTGAACCCATCGCCCGGCTCCTGGACCGTGGGGCGGGACGGCTTCGACACCCTGGGCTCAGGTCCGTGGTCCACGTCTGTTTCCGGCTCCGTCCGGACGTGGACGTTCAACTCCCTGATCACCGGACAGCAATACACCTTCACGGTCACCCCGGCCGGGAGCACCGACGGATCGACCGCCACCGCCACCCCCGGCGACCCGAATCCGCCGTCCGGAGTGACGGTCACGGCCACCGTGCTGAACGAGAACCAGGTCAAGGTCGACTGGACGAGCACGCTGAGCCCCCAGCCCGCGTCCTGGACCGTGGGGCGGGACGGCTTCGACAACCGTGGCTCGGGCCCGTGGTCCACCACCGTTTCCGGCGCGGTCCGGACGTGGACGTTCAACTCCCTGATCACCGGACAGCAATACACCTTCACGGTCACCCCGGCGGGGAGCACCCGCGGATTCACCGCCACCGCCACCCCCGGCGGAACGGCTCCGCCACCCGGCGGCACCGCACAGGAAACCCAGGGCTGGGGTACGCCGGTCTGGCAGGACGACTTCAACGGCACCGCGGTCGGTTCGCAATGGAATCTCTACACCGACCCGGGAAGCCAGCACGGCAATCGCCAGCCGAGCCAGTGCCAGGTTTCCGGCGGAACGTTGAAGCTGGTCTCGTTGCCGGACCGGAGAACGTGTGGCATGTCGCACGATCGCGACCAGACCCACGGACGCTGGGAGGCGCGCGTCAGGACGTCCGGAGCGGGCTGGAAGAGCCTGTTCATCATCTGGCCGGAATCCGATGAATGGAATGACGGCGAGTACGACTGGATGGAGCAGACCGCGGGCGGCAACTGCTACGGCGGCTTCATGCACTATCCGGGTGACCCCCGGCGCCAAGAGGTTCTCCCGCAGAACTCGGCGAGCTGCGTCGGGTCGACCCAGTGGCACCACGTGGCCTTCGAGTGGACCGCCACCAGCCTGAAAGGGTGGATCGACGGCCGGTTGTGGTACACCATTCCCGCCATGGGCACCCTCACCCGGATGCCGGCCGGCCACGTCACCATTCAGCAGGACGATCAGGGATCCGGCTCCGGCAATTCCGCGTTGCAGGAAGTCGATTGGATCAAGGGCTGGGACCTGTGAACGCGATGTTCATCCAGAAGGAAATTCATGAGTGCCTGGAATTCTCGGGCCAATTCGGCTTCCGAGTCTTCCCCTGCAACGGCGATCAGCGCTACCAGTACACCCAGTAGCGATCGCACCGCGGGCGGGCGCCGGCCGGCGCCCGCCCGTGTCGCCGGACCAGTTGCCCGGCATGCGTCAGCCGTTTCGACGCGGGCACCCACCGCACCGGCGGCCTGGACGGGCACGACCTCGGACTGTCCAACGTCGAACCGTAATGGCGGCTCGCACCGGTAGCCGAACCGCTACGACGATCAGCCCCGGTGGCACCGAAGTGTCGTCAGCTGCTTCCCGTCCTTGTAGGTCGCAACGATGTCGCCCTGGCGTACCTGAAGCGTGCCGCCCGCCTCGATCCGCCACGCCACGTTGTTGAGCATCAGCACGGCCTCGCCCTGGCGAACCTCCAACGTCTCGCCCACGCCCACGGACCCCGGCTGGCCGGCCGGGATCCGCACCGTTGCGTCGCCGCGCACCAGCGCCACCTCGCCCCGGGACACGGTGAACTCCTCGCCCGAGCCGGACGCCGCCTGGGAGCAGTCCATCCGGCTCGGGCCGGACCCGGTCGAGGCGTACGCGTAAGCCCCGCCACCGGTGCCCAGCACGGCGATCGAGATGCTGCTCAGGAGCAGCGCCTTGCGGCCCTTCGAACTCGGGCGGCGCGCAGAGAGTCTCATGAACTTCCCCTGTCTGTGTAGCGGATCCAGCAGAACGCCACCAACGTGGAGCACGGCCGCTGACGTCCCGCTGAAGATCCTGAAGACCGCCTTCAGGTGTCTCGCGTTTCGCCGGGTCGCACGACATCCTTGCGGCATGCGCGTGCTCTTGATCGACGACGACAGACGGCTGGTGAGGCTGCTCTGTCAGGGTTTGCGCTCGGAGGGCTGCGCGGTCGACGTGGCACACGACGGCCTGGACGGCGTCCGCGAGCTCGTACGACGTGATCGTGCTCGACGTCATGATGCCCGGCATGAACGGCTTTCAGGTGTGCGGACACCTGAGGGCGGTCGGTGACCTGACTCCGATCCTGATGCTGACCGCCAAGGACGGCGAGTTCGACCAGGCGGAAGCGCTGGAGACCGGCAGTGACGACTACGTCACGAAGCCCTTCTCCTTCGTCGTCCTGATGGCGCGGCTCCGTGCCCTGGTCCGGCGCACCCGGCCGGCCCAGCGGGCCGTACGACACTTCGGTGACTTGGAAGTCGATCTCGCGACGCGGCGGTGCCGACGGGCGTACCAGGAGGTGACTCTGACCGGGCGGCAGTTCGCCGTCCTGGCGCTCCTGGCGGAGCGGGCCGATCAGCCGGTCAGCAAGAGCGAGATCGCCGGCGTGGTCTGGGACGACGTGTACGACCTTGACCTGAATGTCGTGGAGGTGCATGTCAGTGCGCTGCGCCGGAAGATCGACAAACCGTTCGGACGGTCCGGCATCGAGACGGTCCGCGGCGCCGGCTACCGGCTCCGGGCCGACGGTGGCTGACCACCGGTGGTGGTTGCCACGCACTGTGCGGGGCCGGGCAACCGCCGTCGTCACGTCGGTCACCGTCGCGGTTCTGGGGCTGTGCGTCACCGCCCTCGTCAGCGTGGTGCAGCACAGCCTGTACGACGGTGCCAGCAGGGTCGCCGGCGAACAGGTAGAGATCGTCGCAGCGCAGATCACCCAGGAGGGTGCGCCGACCGGACCGCTCATCGGCTGCCCCGGCGTGATGGTCAGCACGACCGCACCACCCCCGTCCGAGGCGACGGTCCTGTCGATGGCCGTGGTGCGAACCGCCACCGGCCCGTACTTCGTGACGTCCGCGCCCGATCTGCGCTCCGCCGAGGCCGCGCTGACCACCATGACGTGGCTGCTGGTGCCCGGTATCGGGATCATCCTGCTGGCGATGGCCGGTCTCACCTGGTTCGCGATGGGCCGGGCCCTGCGCCCGGTCGAGGCGATCCGCGCCGAGTTCGCCGAGATCACCTCACACGACCTGCATCGGCGGGTCCCCGATCCACGAACCGGCGACGAGGTCTCCCGGCTGGCGAACACCATGAACCGTACGCTGCATCAACTCCAGCGGGCCGTCGAGCGTCTTCGTACCTTCACCGCCGACGCGTCTCACGAGCTGCGCGCACCCCTCACCACGCTGCTGATGCGTCTGGAACTCGCGGTCTCGCGACCCGGCGGCACCGACTGGCCGGACATCGCCCGCGAGTCCCTGCGGGACGCGGAGAACCTGAAGAACATCGTCGAAGACCTTCTGATGCTGGCCCGGCTGGATTCCGGACCGTCGCCGGGCCGGGAGCGAATCGTTGTCTCGGACCTGATGCGACAGGCGGACCTGACCCGGCATGTGAGCCCGGAGCTCTCGGCGGGCCGGCAGCTCATCGTCGAGGACACCGCACCCGGCGCCGAGGTGTACGGCAGTCGTGGGGCCCTGTCCCGGCTGCTCGCCAACCTCATCACGAACGCCGCACGGCACGCCCGATCCACCGTGCGGGTCCGCTCGACCGGGGAGCCCGGCTGGGTGACCATCGAGGTCACCGACGACGGACCCGGCATACCGGAGGCGGACCGACGCCGAGTCTTCGACCGCTTCACCCGCCTGACCGACGCGCGTACGCCCGGCCAGGCCGACAGCGGGACCGGACTCGGCCTCGCGATCGCCCACGACATCGCCCTCGCCCACGGCGGCAGCCTCGTCGCCGAGTCGCCGGCCCCGGGCGAGCACGGCGCCCGCCTCGTGGTGCACCTGCCCACGTACGAGCCGTAGCCGGGCGGTCGGTCGGTGGCGTCCTGGCCGAGTAGCTTTCGGAAAGCAGCGGCGGAACAAGGATCGTCCGGTGAGGACATCGACCGGTCGAGCTTGATCTGGCAGGAGCTGATCCGGGCGGGAATGCGGGCGGCTCTCCCGCCGGATGGCGGGAGCAGCTCATGCGCCGGCCACGTCGTTCATGTCGCCGGGCTCCAGGACCCGGGGCGCAGCACCGTTGCGCAGGCGTCGTACCCGGTCAGCTGGTCCCGGAGTCCGGTGAAGTCGGTGAAGTCGGTGCGCTGGATCTCGCGCAGTTTCGGGTGGGTGCGGCCGGTCGGTGAGCGGCCGATGACCAGGACCTCGGTGACGGTGTCGTCGCGCAGGCAGGCTTCCAGAACTCCCTGGCCCACCATGCCGGTGGCGCCGAAGACGATGACGCGCATGCGGTCTCCTTGTTGGGCGCCGGCCCTGTCGAGGGGTGGCCACGGGCTGCCTGTGATCAGGTGACCTTCATGGTGTTGATGGAGTCGACGGTGTCGGCATCGCGGGTGTCGTAGGCCGGTCCGGTCCTGCCGTCGAGGGCCGCGATACGCGCCATGTCGGCGTCGGTGAGCTCGAAGTCGAGGACGGCGAGATTCTCGCGGATGCGCTGCGGCTGGGTGGACTTCACGACCGCCGGCACCCGACGTTGCATCAGCCAGCGGAGCACGATCTGAGCGGGGGACCTGTCGTGCGCGCGGGCCAGTTCGGTGAGCACCGGGTCCCGGAGCAGGCCGTGCTGCCCCTGCGCCAGCGGACCCCAGGCTTCGATCTGCACGGTGCGCTTGTGCATGGCCTGCTCGTCGGCGGTGCGCTGGTAGTACGGGTGCATCTCGACCTGGTCGACGGCCGGGACGATCTCGTGGTGCGCGATGAGGTCGGTGAGCCGGTCGGGATGAAAGTTGGAGACGCCGATAGCGCGGACCGCGCCCCCGTGACAGGCGGATTCCAGCGCGCGCCAGGTGCCGTAGTAGTCGCCGTACGGCGCGTGGATCAGGCACAGGTCCAGCTGGTCGAGGCCGAGCCTGCGCAGCGACGCTTCGAATGCGCGCTGGGCGGGTTTGTCACCGGCGTCCTGGATCCAGAGCTTCGTCGTGATGAACAGCTCGTCGCGCGGAATGCCGCTGGCGGTGATCGCACGCCCCACGGCTTCTTCGTTCTGATAGGCCGCCGCGGTGTCGATCGAGCGGTAGCCGGCCTCGAGCGCTTCGAGGACGGCTCGCTCGGTGTCCGCCGGCGGAATCTGAAAGACGCCGAAGCCGAGCAGAGGCATCTCGACGCCGTTGTTCAACGTGACGGTGGGGATCTTGCTCATGATCGTGTTTCCTCGTGCTCTGTCGTGGTCGTTCCTGCCCGTCCAGGAAAGCCCGGGATCCGGCTCGGGTGAGAGTCCCTGACCTGGCAGGTACCGGCAGGGCCCCCAGGGCCGGCGGGCGGTACGCCGGTCAGCGTCCGGCCGGGGAGCCGTCCGCCGTGCCTTCGATGGTCACGGCCCAGCCGGCCAGCAACGTCAGAGCATCGGCGTCGGCGCTGCCCGGCTCGGCGTTGTAGACCGACACCTGCAGGCCGCTGTCGTCCGGCAGGGGCAGCGCCTCGAAGTCGAGGGTGAGCTCCCCGACGACCGGGTGCCGGAAGCGTTTGCTGCCGCCGCGGAAGGCGTACACGTCGTGCGAGCCCCACAGCACCCGGAACGTGTCGCTACGGGTCGACAGCTCACCGATCACGTTCGACATCCGGCGGTCGTACGGATTCTTGGCCGCCTCGGCCCGGAAATGCCCGACGGTGCTCCGGGCGATGCGGTCGTAGTCGGCGAAGAAGTGCCGGGCCGCCGGGTTCAGGAACACGAACCGCGCCATGTTCTCTTCGCAGGCCGGGTCGGCGTACAGGTCGGTGAACAGGGCGCGGCCGAGCGAGTTGGCCGCCAGAACATCAAAGCCATTGTTGTGCACGTACGCCGGCATGCCGGGCATGCCCTCGATCATTCGCGCCACCGACGGACGTACCGCGGGGGCCGCGGCACGCTTGCTCACCCGGGATCGCGGAAGGGCCGCCGTCCGCGCCAGATGACGCAGGTGGGCCTGTTCGATCTCGTCCAGTTGCAGTGCCCGGGCCAGCGCGTCCAGGACGCCCTCGGAGACGCCGCCCAGGTTGCCACGCTCGAGCCGGGTGTAATAGTCGGCGCTCACCCCGGCCAGCTGCGCGACCTCGTTGCGCCGCAGCCCCGGCACCCGCCGCTCGCCGTACGACTGCACTCCCGCCTGCTCCGGCGTGATCTTGTCCCGGCGCGACCTGAGGAAAGAGCTGACTTCCGCCCGGATATCCATAATCCCAGCGTAGGCACCTCACCGACCCGCTGAGGGTCCCTGCCGGTACCCCCCCCGCACCGCGAAGCGGCAGCCAAGAGACTTGACCTTGAGGTCTCTGTCGAGTGGCCGGAGCCCTCCAGGCCGACACGCCACTCCGCCCGCAGCAGCAGGACCAGAATCTTCGCTCGACGCCGGTCGTCGGTGTTCACCTGGCAGGCCAGCCGCAGCAGCTCCGTGGCCCGCCGCGGGCTGCCCTCCTCCAGCGCCGCTGGGTCAGCGTCCCCATCGCCTCGGCGAGCCGGTCCGGCGCGGCGCCGACGAGCGGCCGAGCATCGGGAACGGTGACGGCTCCTCGATCACCGAGATCGCGCCCACGACCCGTAGCGTGACCGGATCGCAGCGGTGCAGGAGGAGCCGGACCGCCCGGTCGAATCGGCCATCAGCTCGGCGACGCCGCGCGGCGACGACGGGTTCAGCGGCAGTCTGACGGCAATCGGTCCCAGCGGACCGGCGGAACCAGCGCATCGGAGGATCGGCGATCCTCCACATTGCTGGTTGGATGGCGACATGGATATCGGGACCGTCGACTCCATGGCGAACCACGCGGACGAGCTGTCATACCGGCAGCCGGGTTCGCGGGAAGCGGTGAAGGCCGCCCGGGACGCGGTCACGGCCGCGGAGGAGCTCGTCGCCGCCGAGGTGCCGGGGGCACGGCTCCGGCTCGCCCGGACCCTGTGGCGGCTGGCCTCGGCCCGGTCCGGCGAGGGACTGCCGGCCGCCCAGCAGGATGCGCTGCGCTGCTGGACGGTGTGCCGGTCGCTGCTGGAACGACCGGACCCGGCGGAGGACCAGAACTATGTGGTGTCCCGGATCGCCCTCTGGCTCGGCGTCGTACACCC
This sequence comes from Pseudosporangium ferrugineum, assembly GCF_003002065.1. GTDB lineage: Bacteria > Actinomycetota > Actinomycetes > Mycobacteriales > Micromonosporaceae > Actinoplanes > Actinoplanes ferrugineus_A. Next base: position 22,854 of record NZ_PVZG01000030.1, on the reverse strand, counting down.
GGTGCTGTCCCTGACAGGGCGGCTCGCCGACGCGGTGGAGGCGATGGAGTGGATGTCGCCCGCGGCGCGCGGCGCGACCGGCACCTACGGCGACCTCGCCAAGGCCCGGCTGGAAATCTTCACCTACACACCGATCGCCGAGGCCTACGGAGACGCCCGGGAGGCGGGCCGGTACGCGGAGATCGCCGGCTCCCTCCAGGACATGCTCGCCCGCGCCGCCCAGACGCTGGCGATCCTCCGGCAGCACGCCACCGAAGGGCCCAGCGAGGCGGGAGAATACGCGCACGCCGTCCGGATCGGAAGCCGGCTGGTGACGGTGACCGGCGACCTCCAGCTCGCCGCCCGCATGCTCGACGAGGCCGAGGAGGTGTCGGCCTCCGTGGCCGGCGCCGGCCCACCCTTCCGAGACCTCGCCGACGACATCCGGCAGGAACGCGACCGCCTCGCGATGTACGTACCCCGGCAGTGACCGCACGGATCCGGAGGCCCGCGAGAGAACCTTCAGCGGCTGCAAGCCCTCGTCGAGGCTGCTACGAGTGACGGCCTCGGCTGGGTCCGAGCTGGCAATGCCGGGCGTGTCGCGGGCCGTCCTTCGGCAGCCGGTTCCAGCAGATCGAGTCGCCGGACTCCCGATGCGGGCCGCTCGAGCCCGGTAGGTGGTTCTGACCACGAGATTGCGTGGGTGCCTACACCGGAAGGACGTGTCGCCGTCGAGCGAACTCAGATCCGGTCGTAGTAGAGGAGGCCGTCTGTCGACAGACGGGCGCCCTCGGCGACCGCGTGCTCGGTCAGTCTGCCGTTGTGCAGTAGGTGGACGACGGCACGTTTGCGCACGCGGGTCACGAAGTCGGCGATCAGCCGGCGGTGGCAGCGCCACCACAGGCTCTCGCTGCACATGATCGCCGTCGCATCGGCATCCAGGTCGTCAAGGAGATCGGTGACAGCGTCGGCGAACTGCGGGGTACGCATGTGGCTTGCGTAGGCGCGGAACGACGGGACCTGCCACCACAGGTCCGGGGCCGCCTCAGGGATGCGCCGACGGCCGCCCAGGCGCTCGTCCCAGCGGTAGGAGATGCCGGCTTCGGGTAGCCAGTCGCTCATCGCTTCACGTTTGACGTGTGGATGTGCCCGGCTCCCGGGGAAGCGCCGGATGTCCACCACACGAGCGACACCGGCACCGCGGAGCAGGGCCGTCAGCTCAGCCTGCTCTGCCGCGCCGTGTCCGACCGAGATCAGCGCACGCGTCATGGTCAGGAAATACCACCTTTCCGCGGACCGTATCCCCACAACCGGATACGGACGCGGGCCGGCCGCCCTCAGCCGTGAAACGTGCTGGCGGTCGGCAACTTCACGGCACCTTGTCGTCCGGTGCGACGCCCTGTGTGGACGCCCCCGGGCAGGCATGCTGCGTGTAGGTACGGACTCGCCGGCAGGAAGGGAAGGCCCTCGCTCTGGTCAGCCGGTGACAGCGCAGCACGTGCACCACTACGGAGGACCCCCATGATTGCACCGGTGATCGTCGGCTTCGACGGATCGGCAACCGCCCGCTCGGCTGTCCATTACGGCGCCCGTGAGGCGCAGCGGCGCGGTTGTGCTCTGCAGATCACGCATGCGCTGGGCTGGCCGGTGATTCTGCCGCCCTTCCATGCTCCGTACGATCTGCACGATCAGGGACAGCGGGCAGCGATGCTGGACCTGCTGGCCAAGGTGGCGCACGAAGTCCGGGAGGAGTGCACCGGTCTGCCGGTGACCACCCGCCTGCTCGACGGGCCTGCGAGCTCGATCCTGGTCGACGCCTCACGGAACGCCCAGCTGCTCGTCGTCGGGCATCGCGGCCTGGGCGGATTCGCCGGGCTGCTGACCGGATCGGTCGCCACTCAGGTCGCAGGACACGCCCGCTCCCCGGTCGTCATCGTGCGTGGTGACGACCACCTGTCCGACGACCGGCCGATCGTGGTCGGCACGGATGGTTCCTCCGGATCCCGCACGGCGGCGGAAGCCGCGTTCACGCAAGCCCGGCTCCGCGACGTTGAATTGATCCTGGCCTATCACTCGGCACGCCGGAGTTCCGCCGGCGCGATCCCGACCAGCACAGTGCCGTTCTGGGCGACTGTCGGCGATGGTGCAGCAGGCACCCACGGCATCAGCGCCCGATACCCCGATGTGAAATACCGTACCGAGGTCGTGTCGGGAGACTCCGCCGTCGACGCACTGATGGACTTCAGTCAGCGGATCGCCGCCGGCCTCCTTGTCATCGGCTCCCGCGGCTTGGGCGGTTTCAGCGGGCTACTGATGGGATCGACGGCACGAAGCCTGATCGACCACGCACCGTGCCCGGTCATGGTGGTTCCGCCACGCAACGCGAGTTGAGGGCCATGGTGGCCGACATGGATGACGGGCGCGGCTTCGGCAGCGTCGGCCGGCGAGCCGCGGTGCCGACGTTGCTGGTGTGGGCCGTGCTGGTGCTGGTCGGGTCCACCGCCCGGGACATCGGGTTGTGCATCGTCTTCCGGCTGACCCGCCGTGCGGTCCCGGGCTGCGTACCGGCATGGTCGGCGGACCGGGCCCCGCCGGCGTGGACGCTCACCGCCTGAAGCCGCCCGTTGCGCAGCATCGGACCCGACGCTGCCCCTTGGCTGGGAGCACCATGCCACCCTTCATCGATCTTCCATACCTGGTCCCCGGCACACCCGGGTGGCCGACATGCTGACCGCCGGTGCCTACGCTCGTCCGGGCGTACGGTCCTGCCTCGCCCTTGACCTCGGAACGTCCACCGTCCGGCTGTGGTCTCCCCGGACGGGGACGGTGATCACTGAACCGGCGGTGCTCTGCCGCCCCGGCGCCGGCCGGCAGGTGGCCGGACGAGCCGCGCTGGCCGCGCAGGCCCGCGGTGGGATCGCCACGTGGCCGGTGCGCAACGGCGTGGTGCGCGACTTCTTCGCCTGCGTGCACCTGCTCAAGCTGCTGACCGCCGATATCCCCCTGCCTTCCGACACCGCCTATCCCGTACTGGTCGGTGTGCCGGCGACCGCGACCCTGCGCCAGCGCAACGTGCTTGTCGCCGCCGTCCGCCGTGCCGTCGGCGGACGGGTCAGCGCGGTGGAGGAGCCACTCGCGGCCGCTCTGGCCTGCCGTCCTGACCCGGGCGGCGACCTGGTCGTGGTGGACATCGGATCCGGGCGTACCGAGGTAGCCCGCATCTGTGACCGCAGCATCGTCGCGGCGGAGCGTGTCGAGGACGCCGGGTCCGTCGACCGCGTCCCGGCGATCGCCGACTGTGTGCGCCGTCTGGACCGCCCGCGGGGCGGTCACCGGCGCCTGCTGCTCACCGGCGGTGGCGCGACCGCCCCCGGAACCGCCGCCAGGTTGGCCGCGCTGACCGGCCGCTCCGTCGCGATGCCCGCCGAACCGCCGCTGGCCACGCTCATCGGTCTGCGCCGGCTACTCACGGGCTGACTGAGGCCTGTCCCGGTCCCCTCTTCTTCCGGAGCTGTGTCATGGACGTCGAAGTCACACCGTTGCCCGGCATCGGAGAGTGCCACGCCTTCACCACCGTCACCGGTCATCGGGTCGGCGTGGTCACCCACTACGCCGGCGGCCGGCGCGAGCTGATTCACGGCGTCAGCGACGATCCCGATGCCACCTGCCGCCTGGCCCTCTCGCGGAGCGAGGCGATCGCGCTGGCGAGGCTGCTGGGCATCCTGGACGTCATCGACGTGGACGTCACCGGCACCCGGCAGCCCCGTCATCCGGCTGCCGGGTGACGCGCTGATCCGTGCCACGATCAGCGGCCACGCCGGCGGCGAGGCCGGCGCGGCCGCTGCCGCGGCATTCCGTCAGCCCTTGTGCTTCTGCTGGCAGGGGACGCAGAACCGGGCATGCGGTAGCACTTCGAGCCGTTCGGCGGGGATCGGGCCGGTGCACTTCTCGCAGCGGCCGTAGCTGCCCTCGGCGATGCGGCGCAGCGCGCCGGTGATCTGCTCGAGGTTGTGCCGGGTGGCCGCCACCAGGGCCGCGCGGTTGTGGGCTTCACCGGGGTCGCCGGTGTCGGCCGAGATCTCCGTCAGTTCCTTGAGCCGGGTCGTCTGGGTGGCGAAGTCCTCGCTCAACGACGCGCGCAGGCCGGCGAGCCGGCCCTGATCGGGTACTTCGATGTCGACGCTCATGTGCCGCTCCGTAGTGGGAAAGCCGAAGGTGGTCCGGGAAACAAAAAAGGGCGGAAGCTCGAACGGCTTCGCCCTGGCGATCGGTGGGTGGTGTGAACTACCCGCTCGCCGGTGGGCCTCGACCCGACGGCTGCGGGATCGTGAGGTGGACAGCTTCGAACGCCGCCACCGCAGTGACGGTGTGCGTTCGAGAACTCACCACCAGCATCGGGTCACCCTATATCGATCATTCCGGGGAAGGGCCTGGCAGGGCTTGAGCGCCCCTTAACGCAGCGGGTCGAACGGGGCCAGTTCCGCGGGCGCCTCACCCTTCAACACCGCCTGGGCCACCAACTGGCCGGTGATCGGCCCCAGGACGATGCCCCACATGCCATGGCCACCGGCGACGAACACTCGCGGCGCGGCGGTCGCGCCGATCAACGGCAGGCCGTCAGGGGTGCACGGCCGGGAGCCGACCCACTCGTCGCGCCGGTCATCGAGGTTCACCCCGTCGAGCAACGGCCGCACCGCGTCGACGACCGCGGTGATGCGTCGCGGATCCAGGTCGTCGGCCGGCCGGCGGAACTCCATCATCCCGGCCACCCGCAGCCGGTCGCCCAAGGGAGTACAGGCGACCCGCTGCGCCGGGAAGTACAGCGGGCCGGCGGGCATCCGTTCGACGGGCACGCTGAAGCTGTAGCCACGCCCGGCCTGCACCGGGCGGCGTACGCCGAAGCGCGCGGCCAGCTCACCGAAGGCCGCCCCGGTGGCGATGACCACGGCGTCATGGCGGTGCTGCTGCCCGGACGGGACGGTGACACGGACGTCGGCGCCTGCCGGCTCCAGGCCGGTCACGTCGCTGTTGTCGATGATGCGGCCGCCGCGGGCCCGGACCGCCTCCGCCAGCGAGTGGAGGAATTCCGGAGGGTTCAGGTATCGCTGCCCGAAGATCTGGACAGCGGCGCCGACCCGGCCGGTGAGCACGGGTTCGGTCGAGCGGAGCATCTGTCCGGTCACCGGGCGGAACGTGACGTCCTGACCGGCCTCGCGCATCTGTTCCAGCTCGGCCAGCAGCCCACGGCTGTCACGTTCGCGGGCGAAGCAGGCCAGGAAGGGATCCGCCGGTGTCGTCACGGCGCCCACACCGCCGGCGGCGACGGCGTCGAAGGCATCCAGGCAGCGCTCGTTGAGCGGGACGTAGGCGGCCATCCCCCGCCGCCACCGCCGGGCGGTGCTGTGAAACACGAACGACAGCAGAAAGCGCCACAGGTCACGGTCGGCCCGCAGCGGCAGGTACACCGGGGATCGGGCGCTGAGGACCGCGCGCAGACCGTAACGCAGCACCGCGGGTTCCGGCAGCGGGGCGGCCAGTCCGGGGGTCAGCCAGCCCGCGTTGCCCCAGCTGGCGCCGGCACCGGCGTGACGGCGTTCGTACACCGTGACCTGGGCGCCGGCTTCCTGCAGGAACCAGGCAGTGGACAGGCCGACCATGCCTGCTCCGATCACGGCGACGTCACGCGGTGAGCCGCTCACGAACGCGGGAGTGCCGGTCCCGCCGGATCCGTCAGACATGCCGCTCCTCTGCTGCGCTGTGCCGTCTCGACAGCAGTCCGGTGGCCACGTCATCCGGACCTGCGTTCCGGCCATGATCGCTCTTCCTCGCGGCCCCGGTCAGGGCTGTGGCCGGTCAGCTGAGGGGTCGTACCTTGCCGACGGCCGGAAGATTGCGCGGTTCAATACCGCAGGACCGCCACCATCGGCGCCGCGTCCGGCATGCGGTCGCAGGGTGCCGCGTACGCCGGTGCAATCGTCCACCCCCTCATCCGTACGGGACGCAGACACGGATCGCCGTCGCGTCAGCCGCTTCTGCCGAGCAGGTTCCAGAACCGATGCCGTTGCGCGGGAACGGCAGGCGACGCGTTCGCAGCACCGGAGCCGTTGGTGCGCGGTGCCTGGGCGAGCCGCCATTCGTAACGTCGCCCCGCCGGGCGGCGGTCCTGCCACTCGATGACCCATCCGGTCTTTCCGTCGAGGCGGCGGGCCTGCTTGAACTCGCCGAAACTGCGCAACTCGGTGACGACCGGCGGCGGCTTGCCCTCGACGTACGGAAACACGAAGTTGACCTTGAGGTCGGTGAGCACGGAGCCACCGTTGCTGTCGGCGGGGAGACGGTCCGTCCAGACGAGGTGGTCGAATCCTTCGCGCCGCAGTGGCGCCCAGAGCCCGGCGGGCCGGTAGGTGACGACCCAGTCGAACGGCTCGGTGAGGCCCGGATCGAAGACGAGCCAGACCCTGGGCTGATGGTTGCGGGTCAGAGGCAGCGGGGTGATGCTGCCGGCGATGCGGCTGAGAACCGCGTCGAACTCGATCTCTTCCAGGCTGACGAACCGGTCGCCGTCGTCGGGCACGATCGGGCGGATCGCCCGTTGCGTCACCCGCGGACTCGGCGTGGTCCGCCGGCACTCCTCGATCTTGTCACCCGCGTCGTCGGCGCCGATCGTGACCGTCAGGACCAGGCTCTCCCGATAGATCAGGCCTTCCTGGTCGATGATCCGGTCGATCGCGTCCACGTAGCGCTGGTGACCGACCTCGAGGGTCGCCGAGCGCTGGTTGGCCTTGTCGACCTCCACCCGCAGCTGCTCGACGCGGCGCACGTAGTAGAGCAGGGTGAAGCGCACGATCAGGAAGAGCAGGCAGGAGACCGCGACGGCCGTGAGGATCCACCGGCCGAGGCCCTCGGAGAAGCCGGCCAGCTGCGCGACCCCGGCCGCCGTGCCGACGACCCCGACGGTGTAATTGACGAATGCCCTGAGAATCGTGCGCCGTGGTTTCGTCATCGTGATAGCCCCCCGGCCATCTACTATGCCAAAAGGGTTATCCTGGACATGTCACCCGGGGGGATGACTGGCGGGAGTGAATAGGCCCGACGGGGGTTACCGGCCGGTATCCATTGTGATCTGTCCCGGCCGCGACCCATGCTGGTGGGGGTTCATTGCGGTCGATCAGCATGAACAACTCGGCTCACCAGGTGCGGAGATCCCTATGCGAAAGTCGCCGGAAAGCGATCAGGCCGCGTCCGACAGGTATTCGCACGGGCCCGGCGGTGAGGGTGGCAGCATGCTCCGGGACATCCTCGCCGGACCGACCCATTTCACCGAAGCATTGTCGCCGACGGTGCTGTTGTCCATCTCCCTGCTGCTATCGGCGTTCCTGGTCGGCTTGGCCGCCACCGCGTTGGCAGCCTGAACGCCGGACGCGTGCCGCTCCCGGGACCCCGCGGGTCCCGGGATCCGGGGACCCGCTAGCAGAAGTTGCCGCCCTCGCCGCCGGGGCGGGTGAGCGTCCTGACGGTCATGGTGTCTGTGGCCAACGCAATCGCATCCTTCGGCTGATCAACTTTTCGGAGTACCCGGAAATGGGCCGGCGCCACCCGTGCAGCATGGCACCGCGTCGATTAACTGCCCGCATCCCGAATGGGTGACGCGCGGAAGAGATCGTGATTCAGGCCGAATATACCGTCCCGGGAGACGACGCAAGGGCGAAACCGGCCGTCACGGTCCGAACGCCATTGCCGGCCCGCAACGGGGCCCGCATCGAAACCTCGCCCGATCACGCAGGCGGGGCCGTCGTTTCGGCCTTTCGCCGCATGAAGGCCCGGGCCTGATCGACCAGGTGTTGCGGCGCATCGGGGGCGAAGCTGGCGACAAGATTGTCCGCCGACGCCCGGCCGGCCGCCTCGGCACGGGCAAACATCGCTTTCTCGTACGCGGTGAGCGCCGATTCCACGTCGGAGTGGTCCGCCAATGCGGCACCGAGCTCCGCGGCGTCGAGCAGCGCGAGGTTCGCTCCCTGACCCGCGAACGGGGACATCACATGCGCCGCGTCGCCGAGCAAGGTCACGCCGTCGGTCCGCGCCCACCTCAGCCCCACCGGGAGAGCATGGATCGGGCGCGGGACCAGGGGGCCTTCGCCCGCACCGATCAGCGCGCGGAGGCCGGGGGCGAAGTCGTGGAAGATCTCCAGCAGCCGCCGGCGAGTGCCGTCCGGGTCGGCGGGATCCACGAGCCCGCGGGCCCGGTTCTCATCGCTCCGGACCGCGAAATACATTCTGATCATGCCGCCGCCGTTTCGCTGGGCGATGATCCCGTGGCCTTCCGCGAGGGCGTACATCGAACCCGGCCCGACCAGGTCCGCCGCCTCGCCGTGCGTCGCGTCGACATCAGACAGGAGATCCTCCACGAAGGACACGCCGGAGTAGAGCGGGACCGCGTCCGTCAGCAGCGAGCGCACCTTCGACCAGGAGCCGTCCGCGCCCACCAGGACCTCGGCCTCCACGACCTCACCGTTGCCCAGGGTGAGCTCCGTCCGCCCACCGTCCGGCCGCCTCACCGACGTCACCTTCGTGTTCCAGCGGATCACACCCTCGGGCAGCGACTCGACCAGCAGGCGCCTCAGGTCGCCGCGGTCCACCTCGGGCCGTACGCCGGCACCGCCCTCGTACGCCAGGTCGAAATGCACGGTCCCGGACCTGTCGAGAAGGCGGACCGTTTCCCCGGCGTCGCGCGCGACAGCGCGAAACTCCTCGAACAGGCCGGCCTCGGCAAGCGCCCGCTGGCCCGAGTCCGCGTTCAGGCCGAGGGTGCCGCCCTCGCCGCGGGCCCGCGGCGAGGCGTCAAGCTCGTAAACCGCCGACGGGATCCCGCGCAGGTGCAGAATGCGGGCCAGAGCCAGACCGCCCAGCCCACCCCCGACAATCGTGACGTGTCTCGTGGCCACCGATTCCCCACCCCTCGTCGTTACCCGCCGGCTGCCTGCCCACGTTACGAGCGCACGCCCCGCATGGATTGGACAGGCAAGCCAGACGGTGGGACTTCCGAGTCAGGTGGTTCGATGGGCCGGTGAACGATTCCCACCGCCACGCGGCAGCGCACGACTGCGCGTCGTCCCAGGCCGCCGTCGGCGCGCGTGTTCGTAGCCGTGACACCCGGGCAGGGAATGTGGTGGTCACCGATTTCCAGACCCCGACCGGGGTACGAGCACGGACCTCCGCGCAGGACGAGAGCGAACTCCGGTTGTACGCGGTACGCCACGGCACCTGGACGTTGCGCTACGACCGTACGGCGCTTTCGGTCCCGGCCGGCCGGCTCACCATCCACCGTGCCGCCGGCCTGACCGGCTTCGACGCGGACCCCCGGACCGCCGCGCGAACGATCGGGATCCCCCTCGCCGAGATCGGCGGCTTCCACACTCACGCGCCGGTGACCCAGCCGGCCACCGCACCCGAGGTGCGACTCCTGCTGGCCCACGCGAGCCTGCTGCACGACACGGCCGGAGACCTCAGGACCGCCGGACTGTCGGCAGCCCGCAACGCGCTGATCGAACTCACCCGGGGCGTGGTCCGCCAATACTTCGACGACACCGAACCCGCCCTGTCACCCGCCCTGGCACGGGCCGCCCGCAGGCTCGCCGACCAGCGGCTCACCGACCACGAACTCACGCCAGGGCTGCTGGCAGCCGAACTGCACGTTTCCGTACGCACGCTGAGCCGAGCTTTCGCCGCCACCGGGGAGACCACGGCCGGCTACATCCGGCGCCGCCGCCTGGAGGAGGCACGCAGAGCCCTGACCGCCGGCCACACAGTGTCCGAGGTCGCGGCCCGATGGCAATTCGCCGACAGCAGCCACTTCATCCGCGCCTTCCGCAAACGCTACGACCAGACCCCCACCCAGTACGTCGCCACCTGAGTATCGGCCGGTTGGTCGCGTCAGACCTCTCCGCGGTCGTGGCGTTCAGTCCGCCGGGGCCGCCTTGGCGGTTCTGGCGTCGAAGGTGCGCTGGAATTCCTGAATCTCGTCACTGTGAGCCAAGGCCCATTCGTACAGGCAGGTGAACGGTCCGCGGAAAGACTCCCCCAAGGGGGTGAGGGAATACTCGACCCCGACCGGCGAGGTTTCGAGCACGCGGCGAACGACCAGGCCGTTGCGCTCCATACGCCGAAGGGTCTGGGTGAGGACGCGCTGGGTGACGCCCTCCAGCTGCCGGCGGAGCTCGTTGAAGCGGGTGGGCTCTTGCAGCACCGTCAGCGCCATCATCGTCCACTTGTCGGCGACCTGATCCAAGATCGGCCGAGTCGGGCAATCCACGGCGAATCGGGGACTTGTCCTGGGGGCTGCGGCGGCCATGGGTATCCCTTCTGATACCTGGTACGTGGAAAGTGCGTTCTTGACCGGCATTCCCGGTCCGACCAGGCTGGTATTCAGAAGGAACCTACACCCCCTACGACAACCCACTGCCGGCGAGGAAACTTCATGGAAATAGCCACGTCCACCGTCGTCGTCACGGGTGCGAACAGGGGGCTGGGTCGCGCCTTCGCGACCGAGCTCGTACGTCGCGGATCGAAGGTGTACGCAGCCGCCCGTCGCCCCGAGCTCGTCGACATCCCCGGCGTGACCGTGCTACCTCTCGATACCACCGACGAGATGTCCGCGGACGCCGCCGCGGAGAAGGCGTCCGACGCGAACATCTTGATCAACAACGCCGCGTCGAGCGCCGGAGGCAACCTGGTCACCGGTGACCTGGCCGCGATCCGCGATGTGATGAATACGAACTACTACGGAACGCTGAACATGGTTCGCGCCTTCGCCCCCGTCCTCGCACGGAACGGGGGTGGCGCGATTCTCAATGTGCTTTCCGGCGCGGCCTGGGAGTCGGTGCCGGGCAACACGGCATACGCGGCGGCCAAGTCGGCGCAGTGGGGCCTGACCAACGGAATCCGGCTCGAACTTGCGGACCAGGGCACGTTGGTCAGCGCCCTGGTCCCCGGGCTCATCGCGACCGAGACGCTGCTGACGTTCGCCGCCGAGCACGATTTCCCCCTTCCGGAGGAAGACCTCAACGAGCCGGAGTACCTGGCGTCCCTGGCTCTCGACCGCCTCGCGGCCGGGGACATCGAGATCCTGGACCAGTCCACGATCCGCACGAAGCGAGGCCTGTCCGAGTGATCGAGGGCGATGCGCTGCGCGGGTTGCGATCGGGAACCCGCGCAGCGCATCGGTGTCAGACGTCGGCCGCCACCTGGCGCAGGAAGCCTTCGAGATCGCGCTCGGGCGCGAGGGTCTGCAGGTCACGCTCCATCGCGAGGGTCATCTTCTTGACCGGCGCGTCCCCGCTGACGAGCCGGTTCCACTCGTCGTGCTCCACGTTCAGGCCGGGAGTGAGATCCGCGGCGGGAAGCGCACGCTTGGCGCCCTCGATCACGCCCGGGTCGAGGGCCGCGATGTTCGCGGCGAGCCGGGCCACGAACGCGTCGAGTTCGCCGTCGGGAACGGCCCGGTTGATCCAGCCGTAGAGTGCCGCGGTCTCCGCATCGAGCAGGTCGGCCCCCAGCACCACTTCGAGCGCACGGTTCCGGCCCGTCCTCTCGAGCAGGAATTGCGTTCCCCCGCCGCCGGGGAGGATCCCGAGCAGGACCTCGCTCTGCGCGATCTTCCCGCGCTCCGCGCCCGCGAAGGTCATGTCAGCGGCGGCCACGAACTCCGCGCCGCCGGCCCGGGCGATGCCGGCCAGCTTGACGATGGTGACCTGTGGCTGGCCGCGCAGCAGTGCCCCGATCCCCTGGTGGACGTTGACGTGCGGATAGTCCTTCCGGACCGCCTCCAGGGCCGGGTAGCTGTCGAAGATCCCGAAGTCGACGTGGGCGAGGAAGAACTCCTCATGGGCACTCTCGAACACGATCACCCGCGTGGTGGCGTCCGTCCGCAGCCGGCCGAGCAGATCGTGCAGGTCGAGCATCATCTGCCCGTCCAGGGTGTTCACGGGCGGATGATCGAGCACAACTGTGGCGACGCCATCGGCGATCCCCACGCGCAGGGAGGAGTACTCGGGAAGAGGCATCACGGTGATCCGATCGGTTGTCGGTAGGCGTGTAGGTTCCTCACGCATACCAATCGTCCGACGGGTGGATCGAGCACCGCAAGAACGCACTTTCGGGGTACTACGGATCCCCGGAGGTACCTGCTCGACGTCACCGGCAGCGCTCGCACCAAAGCAGGCGGCGGCGTTCAGGGGGCCGGGTTCAGCGCCTTCTGCTTGCGCCGCCGGGCGCGTACGACCCGGACCGGGGTGGAGGAGTGCAGGTAGAGGCTGCGGCGTTTCTCGCCCCGGGCCAGGTGCACCTCGACGACGTCGCGGACGGGCGCGTCCACGCCGGCGACCCGGTAGCGTTCCGCGCCGGAGATGATCAGGTCACCCGGACGCACATGCGACGGAGACTGCACGATGCTCTCCCGGCCGAGCACAGCGCCGGTGCCGACCCGGGGAAGCGCGGCGAGCCACGCCGCGAAGGCGTCCGCGTTCGTCGGACGACCGGTTCGGATGCCCCGCATGGCCGGCCCCCACGGTGTCGACGCTGCCCTTCTCTGATAACCAGGTATCGGCGGGCGGCAGCCCCGGTTGAGCCAAACGGCAAACCTGTTCGGTGAGGTGGGTCATGGACCGGTCGGGGTGCCGGGTCGTGCTGGGGCCCTTCGTGACTCGGCGGGCCGGGCTCGACCCGCCTTCTTGATCGCGGTTCTGGCGCTGATCCGCCCCACGATTCCTCCCGCGTCGAGAGCCTCCCGACGTTGTCAGGGCCTCCCCGGCAGGCTTGCCGGCGAGGCCCTGACCATCGGTGGTCGCGCTCAGAGGCGCGGGTCCTCCTGGATCTTCAGGGCGTTGACGATCGGGTCGCCCTCGCGCTTCTCGCGGTTGAACTCGATCGTCAGGTCGCCGCCGGTGTGCTGGACGGTGACCGTGTTCGGGTCCGCGGTCTGGGCGCCCACCTTCGCCCGGACGTCGTGGTCGTGGAGCACGACCTTGCCGTCGACGAGGACGTCGAAGGAGCGCTTGCGCAGGTTGAGCTTCCCGAGGTCCGCGAAGTCCAGGCCGATCCGGTAGGTCCCGGCCGGGGCGTTCCTGAACACGTAGCTGAACGTGTCGCCGGTCCGCTGGGTGCGGAACAGCTCGTCGTCCTCGGTACCGGCGATGGGGGCTCCGGTGGTGCGCGCCGTGCCGCCGACGTAGCCCCAGGACCGCGAGCCGAGCGCCTGGTCGGGCGACCAGGTGAAGCCCGCGGCGTCGGTGTACCCCGGTCCGCCGGCGTCGACGCCCTGCCAGTAGGCCGACGTCGCCAGGCGGACCGGCGTGAACGTGGCCCCGCCCTTGCCCGCGCCCGACGCCACGAGCAGGTCCCCGACGCGCACGCCGGGTTCGATGCCGGTGTTGTCGGCCGTCACCGTCACCGTGGTGGACGCGCCGGCCGCGAGCGTGACCGTACCGGTCGCGGCGGCGCCCGTGAGGGTCAGCCACGGAAGGTCGGCGGCCTCGTGCCCGCCGTCGCCGGTGCGCTTCTGCTCGCTGATCCGTACGTCGAGCGGGGCGGAGCCGCTGTTGGTGACGGTCACGTCTGCCGACGCCCGCCGGCCCTTGTCGAGCAGCCAGTCGAGGTCGCCTCCGGTGACGGTGGCGATGCCCGTGGTCAACGCCGTGTCCCGTACCTCGGCCTGATCCTTGCCGGTGATGGTCACCGGGTGGCTGACGGCGACGTAGTTCGGCGCCGCGACCCGCACGGTGTTCTCACCGACCAGCGCCTGGGTCTTCCACCGGCCCTTCACGTCGGTCGTGATGACCCGCTCCCCCGCCGGCCCCGTGAGCGTGACGATCGCGCCCTGGATCGGCTTGCCGTCGTTGAAGTCGGTGACCGTGCCCTCGATCGTGCCCGCGGCCGGGAGGGTGTACTCCAGTCCCAGACCGGCCTTCAGGACGGGCTGGTTGAAGGAGTACTGGCTCGCGGGGTTACGGGTCAGGCTCTCCACCCCGACCGTCGCCGACGATCCCCGGGTGAGGGGGTTGTCGCCGCCGACGCCGTCGCCGTACCCGATCTGGATCCGTCCGTCGGCGATCAGCGTGACCGAGAAGCTGACGCGGGCCGTCCGGTCGCTGTAGAAGGCGGCGTTGCGCCACTCGACGACCCGCGCGGCCACCCCGTCCACCTGGGTGATGCCGAGGTAGATGCCCGCCTTGTCGTCGACGATGAGGTCGTCCCAGAACGGGTAGATCGCGTCGATCGGCGACGAGGACGGCAGCGCCGTGTTGTTCCGCACGGTACTGGACCGGTCGAAGACCAGCGCGCCGTTCGTCGTGATGCACACGCCGTCCCAGGCGGTGTCGTAGAACGGCTGGAGGTAATCCGCGCTGAACCACAGCACGCCGCAGAGGTCGTCGCCGTGCCAGCCGGAATCCTCCGTGCCCTGGCGGTAGAGCCCGTCGGTCACCTTCATCGCGTACGAGCGACCGGCGGGGGTCACCGGCACGGGTCCCGGCTCCGGCTGCTGGGGCAGTTCCTCCGGCGGGGCGGCGTCGAAGCGCGGGTCCAGCGTCACCCGCAGCGCGGCGATGCTCGGGGGCTTCAGGCCCTTCGAGCCCCGCAGCTCCACGGTCAGCGGGCCGCCCTTGTGCTGCACGACCGCCTTACGCCAGTCGGCCGTCTCCGGCCCCGCGACCGCGCTCGGGTCGTACGCGTATTCCGTGAGCGCGCCGTCCACGAGGACGTCGAACACCCGCTTCCCCCGGTCGATCTTGTCGATCGCGGCGAACCCGAGGTCGATCGCGTACGTGCCCTCGGGCGCGTCCGGGAAGCGGTAGAACAGCTGCTTGTCCGCCGTGGTGCGCTGCGACTGGAAGAGCGCGTCGTCGGTCGTACCGGAGATCGGGGCCCGCGTGGAGGCGACCCGGGTCTCGCCCTCGTAGCCCCACGACGTGCCGGCGGCCCGGTCGGCGGCCCAGGTGAAGCCCGAGCCGTCGGTGAACGCCGCACCGCCGGCGTTGACGCCGACCTGGTACTTCGTGGTCGTGAGCGTCACCGGCACGTACGCCTTGGGCTGCCGTCCGGAGTCGGACCGGACCAGGATGTTCGCGCCCTGGACACCGGGCTTGGCGCCCTTCGAGGAGATCGAGACCTGGACGGTCACCGACTGACCGGGCGCGAGGGTGCCACCGGCCGAGGAGAGCGACAGCCACGGCAGGTCGGTGATCTGGTCGTCCTCGACGTCCACGAGCACGACGTCGTCGGCGATCTGGTCAGCCGCCCACAGCGCCCCGGTCGCGTCGGTCTCGAGGCCGCCGCCCTGGCCGGCCTTCCTGCCCGGGAACCACCAGGCGTTGACCAGCGAGCAGTCGTCCGGGTCGACCTGCAACAGCCGGGAGGGCCGGTCGTAGGTGAGGTCGGTGTACCAGATCGTGTCCGAGGACTGGTTGTAGGCCAGGCCCGCCACCTCGGGCAGCGGCGGGGCGCAGAAGGACAGCAGCGTTCCCGGCTTCTCGTGCGACGTGCCGGCGACGGTCCCGATCATGCCGTTCGCGCGGCCACCGACGTAGAAGACGTCGCGGGCCGGGTTGTAGGCCAGACCGGTCAGCTGAAGCACCGACCAGTCACCCTTGACCTGCCGCGTCTCCTTCCCGGTCTCCCGGTCGAAGCAGTGGATGTAGCTGGCCGGGCTGTCCTCCATCTGGCACATGTCGCCGGTCCTGGTGTCCAGGGCCATGTCGAACGCCCGGTACTCCGGGTTCCACGACGCGTCGAAGACCTTGCCGGTCCGCTTGCCCGCCACCGTGTAGGCGGTGTTGGTGCGCGCGTTGTAGTCGTGGACCCACACGTCGCCGTCGTACCCGATGCCGGAAGGCTCCTTCTCCGCGACGGTGCCGGGGATGGAGATCCGGGAGATGACCTCGCCGCCGGAGGTCGCGCCGACCTTGGCGGACGCCCGCGCCTCGGCGGAGCTCGACGTGGTGGCCTTGCCGTCGGCGTTCGACGGCTTCATGCCGCTCGCGCCGGCCTTCCACTTGGCCAGGTCGATCGTGCTGGTCGCACCCTTGGCGGTGCGCGCGGTGACGGCGGCGGCGTCGAGCTCGGGGTGCCGCGCGGTCTCGTCCAGGGTGTACGTGACGGGAGCGGAGCCGTTGTTGGTCAGCGTGAGCGAACCCACGCCGTTCTGGTCGGTGCCCAGCAGCGCTTCGAGGCCGTCTGCCTTCAGCCCGGCGGCGCCCGTGGTCAGGCGCGCGTCGATCTGGGCCTTGGCGTAGAGCTCCTTCAGCGTGAAGGGGAACTCCGTGGTCGTGTAGTTCGGCGCCTCGACCGTCATGGTGTACTCGCCGACCGGGAGCTGTCGGTGCACGAGGCCCGTACCGCCGGTGGTGACGCTCTCGACGAGCCCGTCCGCGGTGCTGAACGACACCTTGGCGCCGGAGACCGGCAGGCCGTCGTTGCGGTCGGTGACGGTCGCGTCGAGGTACCCGAAGTCGGGCAGGTCGTAGGTGACGATCATGCCGTCGCGCAGCACGGGAACCTTGTCCGAGAAGCGGATGCCGTCGACGCCGGCCCAGCCCTGGATGCCGGTGACGGCGAGCGCGCCGGCGGTCACCGGGTCGTCGGTGCCGACGCCGTCGCCGTACCCGAAGATGACGGTGCCCGAGCGGGTGAGCGTGGCCGAGAAGGTGACCGGCTCCGTGTACTCCGACCGGTCCGGATACGCCCAGAGCTTGGCCCTGCGGTATTCGACGACGAACGCGTCCTCGCCGTTGACCTTGGTGGCCGCCGTGAACACGCCACCGCCGGGTGCGAACTCGACGGGACTCTCGACGTAGAAGGGGAAGATGCCCGCGCCGCCGTAGCCGGGCCCGGTGCTGCCGTCCGGGGCGATGACCCCGCGCAGGCCGACGCCGAGGGTGTCGTGGCTGCCGTTGTAGAGCGCGATCGGGAACGGAAGCTTCACCGTGGCCCACACACCGCTGCTGAAGGTGACCGGATCGGTGCCGCGCAGGTACTCGCCCTCGGAGACGGCACAGCTGTAGCCGCCCTTGTCGACGACGAGCCCGACCGGGATCTCGGACGGCTCGTTCCCCGCGCCGACGGTCAGCGGGAGGGTGCTGGGCGCGAAGCAGGCGTT
Source organism: Pseudosporangium ferrugineum (assembly GCF_003002065.1). GTDB lineage: Bacteria > Actinomycetota > Actinomycetes > Mycobacteriales > Micromonosporaceae > Actinoplanes > Actinoplanes ferrugineus_A. Next base: position 5,729 of record NZ_PVZG01000030.1, on the reverse strand, counting down.
GGGCTCGACGACCAGGCTGTACGCGCCCTCGGGGACAGCGGGGATCGTGAACGCGCCGTCGGCGCCCGTGCGTACCGGCTTCAGCGGCGTGCCCTTGAGGGAGACGCCGGCGTTCGGCACCGGCTGCTTCTTGTCGTCGACGACCCGGCCGCTGACGTCGTGCCTCGTGGCGGCCGTGAGCGGCAGCTTGACCGAGGTGTCCCGGCCGAGGGTGACCGTGGCCTCGGCGGTCGCGGTCAGGTAGCCGAAGGCCCTGGTGCTGAGCCGGTAGTCGCCGACCGGCAGGTTCGTCGTGAACCGGCCGTCGGAGTCGGTGCCGATCGACCGGCTGAACGGACCGGTGATCGTCACCTCCGCGGCGGGAACCGGGGCGCCGTCGTGGGTGACGACGCCGGTGAGGGTGCCGCCATCGCGGGGCGCGAGCTGCAGCAGGCGGACGAGGTCGAGCCGGCCCTCGCCGTACATGTTGTTGAGCTCGGCGGTGCCGCCGCACTCGGTGTCGTCGACGTCGACGGCCGACTGGCCGAGAAGCCGCCGGGTCTCCTCGACCCGCCCGATCAACGTCGGGTCGTAGCTCCAGAGCGCCGCGACGGCGCCGGCGACGTGCGGTGCCGCCATCGACGTTCCGGACATCTCGGCGTAGCTGCCGTTCGGGTACGACGAGCGGACGCCCTCGCCCGGGGCGGAGATGTCGGGCTTGATCCGGCCGCCTTCGCCCTCGCCCTTACGGGAGAACGACGCGAGGGTGCCGTCCGGCGCCAGGGCGCCGACGGAGTAGGCGCTTCCGGCGGCTCCGGGGGTGGAGACGGTGTCGCAGTCCGCGTACGGCGAACTGTTCCCCGACGACCAGACGCTGAAGATGCCCGCGGCGCTCCACGCCTCCTCGATGGCCTGGAAGAAGTCGTCGAAGTCGTGCTCGACGGTCTGACCCCATGAGTTGTTGATGACGTGCGGGCGCTTCGACGGATCGGGGTTGTTCCCCTGGACGTCGGTCGGTGCGAGCAGCCACCAGCCGGAGCTCAGCAGCGACTCGACGCCGGTGGACTGGCAGCAGCCGTCCGTCGCGATCCACCGCGCCTGCGGTGCGACGCCGATGTGGTTGGTGCCGTCGTCGCCGACCATGGTGCCCATGGTGTGCGTACCGTGGCCGTCGTCGTCGCAGGGCGCACCCGCGCACGGGCCCCGGGTGGCCATCCAGTTGTAGTTGTGGTCGACGGTGCCGTCCGGCTTCGTGCCGCGGTACTGACGGACCAGGGCGGGGTGGTCGGCCTGCACGCCCGAGTCGATGTTGGACACGGTGATGCCGGCGCCGGTGGCGCCCATGGCCCACGCCTGCGGGGCGTGAATGGCCTCCAGGCCCCATGTCACGCCGTCGTCCTCACCGGCGGCCTTGGGGGCGGCCGGCCGGGCGGACCGGTCGCCGGGGACCTTCTCGTCTACCGGGTCGACGAGCGCGGCCTGCGGCGCCGCGTGGATCTCGGCGACCCGCGCCTGCGACGCCAGGCCGAGGGCGAGCTTCTCGCTGCCGTTCCTGACGAGCACGGCATTGGCGATCGGGTAGGAGGCGTACTTCACGCCGGCCCGGTCGAGCTCCGGGGCGACGGAGGCCACGGAGTCCTTCGCCGCCGCGGCCAGCGCGTCGTGGACGAACCGGCCACGGGCGGTCCAGTCGGCGATCTTCTTCGCCGGCTTGAGGTCGGCGCCGGTCCGGAACCTGATCCAGAAGTCGGTGGCCGGCTGCGTACGGAAGCGGTCCTTCAGGGTCGTCTCGATCTTGCCGGCGGCCGGGCCGGGCTCGGGTTCCGCAGCGGCCGCCGGTAGTGAGGGGAGTACGGTCAGACTGACCGCTGCGGCCAGCGCGGCCGCGAGGACTGTGAACCTCATGGGGGTCCCTTCCGCCTACAGGGGTTGGTAGGGGTCGTGGCTCGTGTGGTCTTCGGCGCCGTCGGCATCGTCGGCGTCGCGGGCGCTGTCGTGCGGCTCCCGCGACGGCTCGAGGGGTGGCGGGTGCTCGATGGTGGAGTCGTCACGCACGACAGGTCGCTCAGGCATACATCGCCCATGGGCTATGAATCACGCAGTCATGCTCGGGCGGGACGAGCGGCCTTAGCTATTAGGCGGATACGTCAATCTTCCTCGGCGAACACGCCGGCCTCCACCGCCTTGACCGCCAGCGCGGTCCGGGAGCTCACCTTCAGCTTGCGCATCGCCGCCCGCAGCTGCTGATCCACAGTGGCCGGTGACTTGGCCAGGATCCGGCTGATCTGCCGGTTCGTCTTGCCGGCGACCACCAGCTGGACAACGTCGAGCTCGCGCGGTGAGAGCTGGTCCCCGTACCCGCGCCGGCCGCCGCGCCACAACCGCGGGACCTCGGCGCCGTGCTCGCGCAGCCGCTGGGCGACCCGGTCGGCGTCGCCGCGGGCGCCCAGCCTGAACATCTGCTCGTACTGCGCCGTCAACAGCTCTCGGCCCTGCTCGGGCCGGCCCTGGGCCAGGAGCGCCTCGGCCTGGCGTTCGCGGGCGCGCAGGGCCTCGTAGGGACGCGGCAACGCGCTCCAGGCGCGCGCTGCCCGGTCGTAGGCCGTCGCCGCCCGGGAGTGGTCACCGGCCGCGGAGAGCAGCAGGGCCCGGCACAGGGTGAGCGCGGCGCGGGGCGCGGGCGCCGTACGTCCCCGCAGACCCCGGGCGAACTGGTCGGTCAGGCGCGCCGCGGCCGCCGGGTCACCGCCGGCGAGAAGCGCCTCGACGCGGGCGGGAACGAGGTCCGTCGCCCAGATCCAGATCCCCTTGCGCCGTACGGTGTCCATCGGCTCGTTCGTGACCCGCAGCGCCCGGCGGCTGTTCCCGTCCGCCAGCCACAGCCTGGCCAGCGCGGCGGCGGCCTCCATCGTGTCGTCGGCCGCGCCCAGCCGGGCGGACTCCTCCAGGACCAGCCGGAACTGCTCCTCCGCGGCCCGGCGCCGGCCGGCCGCGGCCGCCAGCCGGGCCGTGAGGCGGATGCAGCCGAGATAGATCGCCGGCCGGTCCCGGTCGGCGTCGGTGAGCGCCGCGCTCGTCTCCGCCAGACCGTCCCACCGGCCGGTGTTCCACGCCAGGTTCGCCTGTTCGAGCCGGACGTTGTGCCGCAACCGGGACGCCTGCTCGGCCTCGGCGAGGCGCAGGGCCACGGTGAGATGCTCCTCGGCGTCGGCGTACCGGCCCCACATCAGCGCCCCGGTACCGACATTCGCGTGGATGCGGCCCACATCGAGACGCTCCGCCGGTGTCGCGCCGTCGACGGGCAGGCCGGCGATGACGTCCCAGGCCTCCTCCTCGCCCAGCATGAGCAGCGCCGCGGCGCGGTTCCCGGCCAGGTTCAGCCGCTCCGCCGGGGAGTCGATCTGGGCGGTCAGCCCGGCGGCGCGGTCCAGCCAGCGCCGATGGGTCGAGGCCGGCCACGGTCCCGCGTACGCCCAGCCGAGGTAGGTCATCGCCCGGGCCGCCTCGACCGGGTCGTGGTCGAGGTTCGCCACCGCCTGCTCCAGCTCGTGGAGGGCGGCCTGCGCTTCGCCCCCGATGATCAGGAGCCGGCCCAGGGGGTTGCGGATCTCGGCCTGCTGACGGGCGGACAGGCCCGGGGTCTCCAGCACCGAGCGCAGGGTACGGACCACCCGGTGGTGGACCGCGTCGAGCGGTTCCCGGCGGCTCAGCGCGGCGACCCCGGCGATGCGCGCCACCCGGGCTCGGTCCTCCGGCGGCAGCACGGCCCGCGCCAGCAGATCCACCAGCAGGTCGACCGCCTTGGTGTGGTCACCCGAGGTCATGGCCAGCTCGGCGCCCTGCTCGGCGTAGCGCGCCCAGGACCGCGTCTCGCCGGCCTCGCGGAAATGGTGGGCGAGACGCGCCACGGGCGGCGGGTGGAGACGCTCCAGGGCCCGGCCGGCCAGCAGATGGAACTGCCGGCGATCGGTCAGCGGAATCGCTTCGTAGACGGCGGTGGCGGCCAGCACGTGCCGGAACCGCCAGCGGCCGCGGTCGTCTCCGTCGAGGACGCCGGCGGCGGCGGCCTCCGCGATGGCATCCCGGCACGCGGCCGGTGACAGGTCGGCGGCCACCGCGATCGTCGCCGCCGAGGAACGTTCGGCCAGGGTGGCCGCCGCACGCAACGCCTGCTGCGCCGCCGGCGACAGACGACTCACCCGCTCCCGGGTGGAGTCGCGCACGGTCGGCGGAACCTGGAGCTCACGCAGCTTCAGCCGGACCCACTGCCCGCCGCGGAAGACGAGGTCGGCCCGGTCGCACATGAGGCGGACCGACTCCTCCACCGCGAGGGGCACGCCGCCGGTCCGCTCGTGCATGAACGTGGTGAACTCCTGCGAGATCGGGTTGCCGTCCAGCATCGACGACACCAGCGCCGCCGTGTCGCCCGGCCGTACGGGCGCCAGGGCGATCCTCAGCTGGGTCACGCCGGCGGGCAACCGGGACGTCAGCCGCAGCAACAGCGATCCGTCGTCCACCTCCTCCGGCCGGTACGAGACCACGAGGCTGGGCCCGTCCGACTGCTGCCGGGAGATGACGAACAGCAGGAACTCCAGCGTCACCTCGTCGGCCCAGTGCGCGTCCTCGAGCACGAGAACGTCGACCCGCAGCGCCCGCAGCAACTCGTCCAGGGCACGGAACAGACGATGCCGGGCCGCCTTGGCATCGTCCATGGGCGGCAGGGCGGGCGGCAGGTGCGAGGACCATTCCGGGAACAGGGGCCGCAACGCGCCCGCGAGCTCGGTGAGCCCCAGCCGCGGGACCGAGGGCTCGATCCCGTGGAACGCGTCGACGATCGGCCCGAGCGTCAGCGACTCACGAAGCGGCGGGCACACCGAGACCAGGGAGGTCTGCTCCGGAGCGGCCAGCCATTCGCGCAGCAGCCGGCTCTTGCCGATCCCCGCCTCGCCCTCCACCAGCACGATCGCCGGAGGCCGGGCCAGGGCGCCGCGCAGCGCCGCCAGCTCCCGGTCGCGACCGACGAAACGCGGCGTGGAAACGATCGGTGAGGTCCCGTCGTCCTCGGGCGAGGGGTCGAGCATGCGTGATGATCTCGCTTTTCGACACTCGGGCACAAGGGCACCCGGGCGTCGCGTCCGGCACGTCCGCCCCCTCCTTCCATCTCTGCTCCACCGATTCACATGATCATGGGCCGGCCAGGCCGAAGACCTCGCGACATTGCTCGTAGTTGTCGACCGTCACGCTCCGTCCGGGGTCGGACGCCCGCCATCGGTCTGCCGAGAGCCGGACCCGGCGCAGCACGAGGGCTTCCTCCCCGGCCGACGCCACATCCATGCCGTCCTCCTCGTATCCGAGCCTTTTCGACACCCCGAGGGAGGCGCGGTTGTCGAGGGTGGCCCGCGACGTCGCATACCTGGCTTCGAGATGGTGGAAAGCCAGGTGCAGCACCGCGGTTCGCATCTCGGTGCCGATTCCGTCGCCCCGGTTGTCCGGCCGCAGCCAGGAGCCGGTCACGACCTCGCGACGGGCGGCGTAGTCATCGGCTCGCAGGAGTTGCCAGCCGATCGGCCTGCCGTCCAGAAACACCGCCTGGTTGAGTGACCATTGCGCCACCGTCCACGAGCCGAGGGTCGTCCAGTGGAACCTCGCCGTACGGGCTCTTCGAAGTTAAGCGGGGTTGAGGTGTCCGCGGTGTCGGCGGGTGGTGGCGGTGCGGGTGCGTAGCCGCTGGTTTTCGGGGTTGCGGAATC
>NZ_PVZG01000029.1 GCF_003002065.1 Pseudosporangium ferrugineum | reverse complement strand
GCAACCCACGACCGTTCATCTGGACCAAGACCGCCGAGGAGATCCTCGAATCACTCGCACGATTTTGTAGGCGAATTTCCGGCGCAGCACACTAGCTTCTCCGCGCTCATCCCTGCCCCCGTTCCTCGCCGGTCGTTCGTGCCGACCATTCTGGGCGGTCCGGGGGCGGCGGCCCGAGTTATCCACAACGCGCGGTTGTCCACAGGCGCGCCACCCGGCGGCGCGAACCGGTCACGGTCCGCCTAGGCTCTTGGCCATGGCACGCCCCGACGGCCGAGCGCCGGATCAACTCCGTACCGTGACCCTCACCCGCAGGTGGAGCATCCATCCCGAGGGATCTGTGCTCGTCGAGTTCGGCGACACGCGGGTGCTCTGCACGGCCAGCGTCACCGAGGGCGTGCCGCGCTGGCGCAAGGGCTCCGGCCTCGGCTGGGTGACCGCCGAATACGCGATGCTCCCGCGCGCCACCAACACCCGCGGCGACCGGGAGAGCGTCAAGGGCAAGGTCGGCGGCCGCACCCAGGAGATCTCCCGGCTGATCGGGCGCAGCCTGCGTGCCTGCATCGACCTCAAGGCTCTCGGCGAGAATTCGATCGTCCTCGACTGCGACGTGCTCCAGGCCGACGGCGGCACCCGCACCGCCGCCATCACCGGCGCCTACGTCGCCCTCCACGACGCGGTCACCTGGCTCGCCGACCGCAAGTCGCTCGCCGGCAAGCCGGCCGCGGTCATGCACCGCTCCATCCAGGCGGTCAGCGTCGGCCTCGTCTCCGGCGAACCCCGTCTCGACCTCATGTACGCCGAGGACGTCGCGGCCGAGGTCGACATGAACGTGGTCTGCACCGGCGACGGCGACTTCGTCGAGGTCCAGGGCACCGGCGAGGCCAACGTGTTCCGCCGTGACCAGCTCGACGCCCTGCTCGACCTGGGCGTGCTGGGGTGCACCGAGCTCGCCGCCGCGCAGCAGAAGGCGCTCGCCTCATGAGCGCACGCCTGCTGCTGGCCACGGCCAATCTCAAGAAGCTGGTCGAGCTCCAGCGGATCCTCGACGCGTCGCTGGGCACCGGCGGGATCAAGCTCGTGGGGCTGGGCGACTTCCCCGACTACCCGGACGTCCCCGAGACCGGGCTGACCTTCGGCGAGAACGCCCTCATCAAGGCGCGCGAGGGCGCCTCCCGCACCGGCCTGCCGACGGTCGCCGACGACTCGGGTCTCGCGGTGGACGCCCTCAACGGCATGCCGGGCGTGTTCAGCGCCCGCTGGTCCGGCGCTCACGGCGACGACCAGGCCAACCTCGACCTGGTGCTGGCCCAGATCGGCGACGTCCCGGACGAGCACCGCGGCGGCGCCTTCGTCTGCGCCGCCGCCCTGGTCCTGCCCAACGGCCGCGAACACCTGGTCGAGGGGCGCCAGACGGGCCGCATCCTGCGCGCCCGCCGCGGCACGGGAGGCTTCGGCTACGACCCGATCTTCCTCGGCGAGGGCCAGGAGAAGACCAACGCCGAGCTGAGCCCGGCGGAGAAGGACGCCATCAGCCACCGCGGCCGGGCGTTCCGCGAGCTCTCCAAGGTCATCGCCAAGGAACTACCCCGCTGACCCGCTGACGCCGCGCTTCATCCGGCACCGGGAGAGCGCGGCGGCAGGGCGATACCGGTGTTCAAGCGGGGTGCGTGAGCACGGCGGCAGGCAGGCTTGGGGCGTGAGCACGGCGGCAGGCAGGCTGGGTGCGCGAGCGCGCGGCGGCGAACGGCGCGGCTCGGTGCGTGAGCGGGCGACGGCACAGCGGCGGCTGCGCTCCGGCCGGCCGAGTCGGTTCGCACGCCGCCGGCCGGTCAGAAGCCAGGCAACCCCGGCCCGCCGGTTGCGAGCGGGGTGAGCCGGGTTCGCCGGTTGCGAGCGGGGTGAGCCCGGCCCGCCGGTCATGAGCCGGGCGAACCGGGCGAACCGGGCGAACCGGGTGAGCCCGGCCCGCCGGTCCTGAACCGGGTGAGCCGGAGCAGCTGACAGAGGCCGGGCCGGCTGACAGAGGCCGGGCGGGCCGGGCCGGGCGGTCAGAAGCCGGGCGGGACGGTGATCGTCACCGGGTGGCCGAAGTCGTAATACTCGGCCGTGGTGAGGCGTTCGGGCTGGTCGACCGTGATGCGGCGGATCAGGTCGCCGGCCGTCCAGATGTCGATGGAGGTGATCTTGTCGGCGTCCTCGACCTCGAACCAGGCGGCCTGGCCCGGGGGGAGGGCGGCCAGGGCCCTGCGGGATTTCGGCGTGAGTTCGACGTGGTAGTGCTCGGCTTCGGTGCCGCGTACGCGGTCGGTGCCCTTGGCGGTGACGTTTGCGTCGTTCAGGGCGGCCCGGATGACGTTTCCGGTGGACTGGGCGAAGGGGGCCAGGCGTTCCCCGGCCCGGAGCTTCTGCTTGAGCGAGGTGCCGTCGGAGCGGGATTCGTAGACCGTGTCGCCGATGACCGTCGTGGTGATCGTGCCGCCGCCCTCCTGCGTCGTTATCTTCAGGTCTGGGCCGTTCGCCTCCACCGTGGTGGTCGAGGCGCCGCCGGTTCTGATCTCGTCCTGCGTGGTGCCGCGGAGTGTGACCACCTTCTCCGTGCGTTCCGCCGCGGTCAGGACCGCCGCCGAGGCGGAGGTGCCGTCGCCGCCGAGGACGACCATCGTGGCCAGCACCGACGCCGCCGCCCCGGCCGCCGCCACCGTCCACGGCATCCAACGGCGGCCCCTGACCGGCGTCGCGGCCACAGCCTGGCCGCGGCCGTTGGCCGGCGTCGCGGCCACAGTCCGGCTACTGATCGGCGCCGCGGCCACAGTCCGGCCGCGGCCGTTGGCCGGCGTCGCGGCCACGGTCCGGCTACTGACCGGTGTCGCCGCCACGGTCCGGCCGCGACCCCTGATCGGCGTCGCGGTCGGAGTCCGGCGGCGGCCCGTGACCCATGCCACCATCCGCAGCCCTCGGCTGTCGCGGCGCCGATCAGGGCGGATGGCCTCATAGCGGGGCGAGCCGGGCGACGGCGGTTCGTCGTGCAGGGTGGGGTCCAGGGGGCGGAGGAAGTCCAGGTCGGGGTCGGGCATGCGGAAGAAGTCCAGGTCGGCGTCAGGCATGCTCGTCCTCTCGGGGTCGGGTCGTGTCCGGGTCGAGTTCTCGGTCCAGGCGTCGCCGGGCCTTGTGCAGGCGGGACGAGGCGGTCGCGGCGCTGATGCCGAGCAGGGTGGCGATCTCGGTCACGGCGAGGCGGTCCCACGCGCGCAGGAGGAGCAGCTCGCGGTCGTCCGGTGAGAGCGCCGCGAGGGCCCGCCACAGGTCGCTGCCGGGGTTGTCGGCGGTCTCGTAGGTTTCCTGCGGCGTGCCCCGGGTGAGGATCTTCAGGTGCAGGCGGCCGCGCCGGCGGGAGTCGCGGTCGTGGTTGGCCAGCACGTTGCGGGCCACACCGAACAGCCACAGCCGTGCGCCGTCCGCGGGGATGTCGGCGCGGCGGCGCCAGGCCACGGCGAACGTCTCGGCCGTGACGTCGTCGGCGTCGTGGCCGGTTTCCGTACGCCGCCGGGCGAACCGCCACACATCAGCGAACTGCGCGGAGTAGAAGTCGCTGAAATGGTCCTCGTCCATGCCACCTCCGAAGGCCGAAGTGAATCAGTCGCCCCCCACATGTCCGGTTCCCGCCGGATCTTGCCGCCCCCCGGCGTACGAAAAAAGGCCCTACCATTTGCACCGTGAAGACACGGGGGATTGCCGGGGCGTTGCTGGCCGCCGGCCTGCTGGTGGCCGGCGCCGGGTGCGATCCGGCGTGGGCCGAGGCGCAGTTCATCGAGGTGGTCGCCGGCGGCGGGGAGAACGACGGCGGGGCCGCGGCGGACGCGTTCATCGACGGGCGGCTCGTCGACATGGTGGCCGGGCGCGACGGTGTGCTGCGGGTGCTGACCGAGCAGAAGGACGTCCTCACGCTGTGGGCGGTCCGGGACGGGCAGCTCGGCAAGGTCACGGTGCCCGACCTGAAGGCCGACTACATCAGCCAGGTGGCGGCCGGGCCCGGCGACACCGTGTACGCCGCCATGTGGAACGGCGACGGCGGGGTGTGGCAGATCAAGGCCGACGGGTCCGTGGCGCAGAAGGTGGGCATCGACCGGGACACGTACCGGGGCGACCGCAAGCCCGCCGCCGACGGGGCCGCGGTCGCCGGCGCGTACGTCCGCTACCTGCACGGGGTGGCGGTGACGGCCGACGACCGGCTGTACTTCGCCGAGGAGCGGATCGAGCCGGTCACCCATCAGCTCGTCCGTACGGTGCAGGACGGGAAGTTGAAGACGGTGCTGGGCCGGGACCTGACCGGTCTCACCGAACGGCAGTGGCGCTCGGCGCGGACCACCACGGGTTTCCCGGCGGAGACCCCCGGCCCGCAGATCGCGGTGGAGAACGGGCTCAACGATCCGCTGGCGCTCGGCCCGGACGGCACCCTGTACGCCGCACCCGGCCGCCGCAGCGTCGTGGCGGTCCGCCCGAACGGCCTCGCGCACGAGGTGATCGGCAACACCGGCGGCGGGTACGACGAGGACGCCGAGCCGCCCGAGGAGCCGTTCCTGGACCGGGGCCCGGCGAAGAAGGCGCGGGTGAACCTGACCGGCACCGGGAGCGCGCGGCTCGGGCAGAGCAACGCCAGCCTGGTCACCGACGCGGACGGCGACCTGTACCTGACCAGCGTGCACTCGGAGAGCGACTTCCTGCCGGACTCGTTCGCGTGGACGGGCGACGTCACCGACACCCAGCGTGAGCTGCTCGAACGGTCGAAGAAGCAGCGGCGCGGAGACACCGAGATCCTGCGCGTACGCAAGGACGGCTCGTTGTCGACCGTGGCCGGGCACGCGGACGCCGTGGCGGTCCAGGGCGAGTGGATCTACCTGGCGCGCGCGTTCACCGACGTGGACAACAACCCCCGCGTCATCGTGGTCCGCACGGAGGTCGTCGGCTGAGGCGTCAGCCGAGCGCGCCGAGGTCGGCCTCGATCGCGGCGCGCAGGGCACGGCCCGCGATCACCGCGCGGGCCTGCTCCATGACCGGGGCCAGGAACACGTCCGGCCCCGGCTCCCCGGCGAACCCGGCCACGGCGGCCACCGCGGCGCGCCCGGCCGGCGACGGAACCAGGGGCGCGCGCAGCTGGATGCCGCGCACGCCGGCGAGCAGCTCGACCGCCAGCAAGCTGGTCAGGTTGTCCAGCACGGTCCGCAGCTTCTTGGCCGCGGCCCAGCCCATGGAGACGTGGTCCTCCTGCATGCCGCTGGTCGGCAGCGAGTCCACCGACGCCGGGCCCGCGAGACGGCGGTTCTCCGCGACGATCCCCGCGGCCGTGTACTGGGCGATCATCAGGCCCGAGTTGACGCCGGCGTCGGGGGACAGGAACGGCGGCAGCTCGCGGGAGCGGGCCACGTCGAGCAGGCGGTCCACCCGGCGTTCCGCGATGGCGCCGACCTCGGCCGCGGCGATGGCGAGGAAGTCGGCGGCGAAGCCGAGGGGCGCGCCGTGGAAGTTGCCGGTCGACTCGACCCGGCCGTCGGTGAGCACCACCGGGTTGTCCACCACCGAGCGCAGTTCCCGGGCGGCCGTCGTACGGACGAACTCCAGGGTGTCCCGCGCGGCGCCGGTGACCTGCGGCGCGCAGCGCATCGAATAGGCGTCCTGCACGGCGTGGGCGAGGTCGTCGCGGTGCGAGTCCATGATGGACGAGTTCTGCAGCAGCCGGTGGATGTTCGCGGCCGACGCGGCCTGCCCGGGGTGCGGGCGGATCGCGTGCAGCTCGGGCAGGAACGGGCGTTCCGAGCCGAGCATCGCCTCGATCGCGAGCGCCGCCGTCACGTCCGCCATCGCGAACAGGTGCCCGGCGTCGTCGATCGCGAGCAGCAGCATGGCGAGCATGCCGTCGGTGCCGTTGATCAGCGCCAGGCCCTCCTTGGCGGCCAGGTCGAGCGGCTCGAGGTGGGCGGCGTGCAGGGCCTGCGCCGCGTCGACCCGGGCGCCGTCCTTGCCGAGCACCCAGCCCTCGCCGAGCAGCACGAGCGCGCAGTGCGCGAGCGGCGCCAGGTCGCCCGACGCGCCCAGCGAGCCGTGCTCCGGCACCCACGGCGTGATGTCGTGGTTGAGCAGGTCGACGAGGCCCTGGGCGAGCCTGGGGCGCACCCCGGACAGGCCCAGGGCCAGCGACCGTACGCGCAGCAGCATCATCGCGCGCACCACCTCGCGGGGCATCGGCGCGCCGACCCCGGCCGCGTGCGAACGGATCAGCGCGTGCTGCAGTTCGGCGCGGCGCTCGGGGGCGATGAACGTGTTGGCGAGGGCGCCGAAGCCGGTGGAGACGCCGTACACGGGACGGCCGGAGGCCTCGATGCCGTCGACGATGGCCCGGCTGCGGCCCATCGCCGCGACGGCGGCCTCGGAGATCTCGACCCGCGCGTCGCGCCGGGCGACGGCGAGGACGTCGGCGGGGGTGATGCCGGTGGGCTGGACGATGACGTTCATAGCGGCACTCCGTCGTGCAGAACTGTGCGGATCAGCGGAACCCCGGGCCGGTAGGCCAGGTGCAGGTGGGAGGGGGCGTCGAGGACGATCAGGTCGGCCCTTGCCCCGGGGCGCAACACCCCGATGTCGTCGCGGCGCAGGGCCCGTGCGCCGCCCGCGGTCGCCGCCCGCACGGCCTCGGCGGGGGTCAACCGCATTTCCCGTACGGCCAGAGCGACGCAGAACGGCATCGACGACGTGTAGGACGAGCCGGGGTTGCAGTCGGTGGCCAGCGCGACCGTGGCACCGGCGTCGAGCAGCCGCCGCGCGTCCGGATACGGCGACCGGGTGGAGAACTCGGCGCCCGGCAGCAGCGTCGCCACCGTCGGGGAGCCGGCGAGCGCGTCCACGTCCGCGTCGCTCAGGTGCGTGCAGTGGTCGGCGCTGGCGGCCCCGAGCTCGACCGCCAGCCGCACCCCCGGACCGGCGGTGAGCTGATTGGCGTGGATCCGCGCGCCCAGCCCCGCCTTCAGCCCGGCGGTGAGGATCTCGCGGGCCTGGTCGCCGTCGAAGGCGCCGCGCTCGCAGAAGACGTCGACCCAGCGGGCGTACGGCGCGGCGGCGTCGAGCATGGGGCCGGCCACCAGGGCGACGTACTCGTCGGGCCGGTCCCGGTATTCCGCCGGTACGACGTGCGCGCCGAGGAACGTGGTCTCGGCGGTGAGTTCGCGCGCGAGGCGCAGGCTGCGCGCCTCCTCCTCGACGGCGAGGCCGTAGCCGCTCTTGATCTCGACCGTGGTGGTGCCCTGCCGCCGCATCTCGGCGACGAGCCGTCCCGCGGCGGCGCGCAGCTGCTCGTCGGTCGCCGCCCGGGTCGCGGCGACGGTGGTGCGGATGCCGCCGCCCGTGTACGGCTCCCCGGCCATCCGGGCGGCGAACTCGGCCGCGCGGTCCCCGGCGAAGACGAGGTGCGCGTGGCTGTCGACGAAGCCGGGCAGCACCGCGCGACCGCCCGCGTCGAGCCGTTCGTCGGCCGCGGGGGCCTGCGCCGCCGGGCCGAGCCAGGCGATCCGGCCGCCCTCGGCGACGAGCGCGGCGTCGTGCAGGATGCCGAGCTCGTCGTCGGCGGTGAACAGCTCGCCGATGTTCGTGATCACGAGGCTCATGCGATCGCCTCCCGCAGGGCCGCCGCCACGTCGAAGCCGGTGTGCCGCCCGTCCGCCACGATCGTCCGGCCGTCGGCGACCACGTGGGTGACGTCGGCCGCCGTGGCGGCGAAGACCAGGCCGGAGGGGTCGATGCCGGCCGTCCGTACCGAATCCAGGGAGACCGCGACCAGGTCGGCCCGCTTGCCCACCGCCAGTTCTCCGGCGTCGTCCCAGCCCAGCGCGGTGTGCGCGGTGGCCGCGGCGAGCAGTTCGGCGGGGGAGAAGTGGCCCCGGCGTTCGGTGGCGAGGCGCTCGTCCAGCTCCACGCCGCGGGCCTCCTCGAAGAGGTCGACGACGGCGTGGCTGTCGCTGCCGAGGCTCAGCGGGGAACCGGCGTCGGCGAGGGCACGGCCGGGTCCGATGCCGTCGGCGAGGTCCCGTTCGGTGGTGGGGCACAGGCAGACGCCGGTGCCGCTGCCGCCGAGGAGCTTCACGTCGTCGCCGGTCAGGTGGGTCGCGTGGACGGCCGTGGTGCCCGGTCGGAGGATGCCGTGCCGGTGCAGCAGTTCGGTGGGCGTGCAGCCGTGGACCGCCCGGCACTGCTCGTTCTCGGCGCGTTGCTCGGAGAGGTGCAGGTGCAGGGGCGCACGGCCGGCGAGGGCCGTGAGGGCGTGCGCGGGCACCGCGCGTACGGAATGGAGAGCCGCACCGATGCGCACGTGCTCGCCGTCGCGCAGCGTCGCCGTCCGGGTCAGCCAGCCGTCCAGGTCCCCGTCGCCGAAGCGGCGCTGGACGCCCTCGAGCGGCCGTCCGTCCACCGTGGACGTCAGGTAGAGCGTGTCCAGCAGGGTGATCCGCAGGCCCGCGTCCCGCGCCGCCCGCACCACGGCGTGGCCCATCTCGTTCGGGTCGGCGTACGGCGTGCCGTCCGGGCCGTGGTGCAGGTAGTGGAACTCGCCGACGGACGTGACGCCGGCCAGGGCCATCTCGCCGTAGACCGCCCGGGCCAGCGCGTAGTAGCCGTCCGGGTCGAGGCGGCCGGCCACCTCGTACATCAGCTCGCGCCACGTCCAGAAGCTGCCGCGGTCGCCGTGCGTACGCCCGCGCAGCGCCCGGTGGAACGCGTGCGAGTGCGCGTTCGCGAGGCCGGGCAGCACGAGGCCGCGCAGCCGGGTGCCGCCCGGCGCGGACCCGGGCGTGACCGCGGTGAACCGGCCGCCGGAGACCTCGAGGGTCACGTCCCGCTCGACCCGGCCACCGACCCACGCGTACTCGGCGAAGTACGTCATGTGAGCGCCTCGAGGACCGTGGCCAGGGACTCGGCGCCGGCCGCGCAGTCCTCGTCCGGGGCGTGCTCGGCGGGGGAGTGCGAGACGCCGGTCGGGTTGCGGACGAACAGCATCGCGGTCGGCACGTGCGCCGACAGCACCCCGGCGTCGTGCCCGGCGCTGGTGGGCAGGATCGGGGCGCCGCCGAGGATCCCGGCCAGCCGCGCGGCCAGGGCGGTGTCGAAGGCGACCTCCGGCGACAGCGACTCCGGCTCCACGACCACGCCGGTGCCGTCCCGCCCGGCCTGCTCGGTGGCGCGCTTGAGCACCGCCTCGACCAGCCGGTCCAGGGTCGGCGTGTCCGCCGCGCGGGCGTCCAGCCAGCCGCGTACGAGCGACGGGATCGCGTTGGTGGCGTTCGGTTCCACCTCGACCCGGGCCACCGTGGCGTGCGCCCCGGCCGCACGCGCCTCCTCGTTGGCCGCCAGCACGGTGTGCGCGAACGTCAGCATCGGATCGTGCCGGTCGGCCATCCGGGTGGTGCCGGCGTGGTCGCCGGTGCCGGTGAAGTCCATCCGCCACCGCCCGTGCGGCCAGATCGCGCTGGCCACCCCCACCGGCGCACCCAGGTCGACCAGCGCCTTGCCCTGCTCGATGTGCAGCTCCACGACCGCGGACACCCGGCGGGCGAGCCCGGGCAGCGCCCCGGCCGGCCGCGCGCCGAGCGCCTCGCCGAAGGTGACCCCGTCCCGGTCGCACAGCCCGGCCGCCTTCTCCGGGGTGATCGCCCCGGTCAGCAGCCGCGACCCCAGGCACGGTACGCCGAACCGCCCGCCCTCCTCCTCGACGAACGCGGCGATGCCGATCGGCCGGCCGGGGGTGACCCCGCGCTCGCGCAGGGCGTCCACGGCGAGGAACGCGCTGACGATGCCCAACGGCCCGTCGTAGCCCCCGCCGTGCGGCACGGAGTCGAAGTGCGAGCCGGTGAGCACCGCGTCGGGTCCCCACGGCCGGCCCCACCACGCGAACAGGTTGCCGTTGCCGTCCTCGGTGACGGCCAGGTCGCGGCGGGCCGCCTGATTGCGGAACCAGTCGCGGAGCACCAGTTCCGGCTCGCTCAGGGCGTACCGGAGATAGCCGCCCCGGGGGTCGCGGCCGATGGTCGCGATCTCCTGCCAGAGCCGCTGGAAGGCCGCGGTCATTTTCTCTCCATCGGAATGTGGACGCCGGCGGCGGCCGCGGACTCGTAGCCCGCGTCCACGTGCCGGATCACGCCCATGCCCGGGTCGTTGGTGAGCACCCGCTCGATCTTCTGCCCGGCGAGCGCGCTGCCGTCGGCGACGCAGACCTGCCCGGCGTGGATCGAGCGGCCGATGCCGACGCCGCCGCCGTGATGGATCGACACCCAGCTCGCCCCGCTCGCCGTGTTGACCATCGCGTTCAGCAGCGGCCAGTCGGCGATCGCGTCCGAGCCGTCGAGCATGGCCTCGGTCTCCCGGTACGGCGAAGCCACCGAACCCGCGTCCAGGTGGTCGCGGCCGATGACGATCGGGGCGGACACCTCCCCGCGCGCCACCATGTCGTTGAACCGCACGCCAGCTTTGTCCCGCTCGCCGTAGCCGAGCCAGCAGATCCGCGCGGGCAGTCCCTGGAACGCGACCCGCTCGCCGGCCATCCGGATCCACCGGGCCAGCGCGTCGTTCTCGGGGAACAGGTCGAGCACCGCGCGGTCGGTCGCCGCGATGTCGGCCGGGTCGCCGGAGAGCGCCGCCCACCGGAACGGCCCCTTGCCCTCGGCGAACAGCGGCCGGATGTACGCCGGCACGAAACCGGGGAACGCGAACGCCCGGTCGTACCCGCCCAGCCGCGCCTCGCCCCGGATCGAGTTGCCGTAGTCGAAGACCTCCGCGCCGGCGTCGAGGAACCCGACCATCGCCTCGACGTGCCGGGCCATGCTCTCCCGCGCCCGGTCGGTGAACTCCTCCGGCTTCGCGGCCGCGTAGTCGGCGGCGCCGGCGGGGTCGACGCCGATGGGCACGTAGCTGAGCGGGTCGTGGGCGCTGGTCTGGTCGGTCACGATGTCGATCGCGACCCCGCGGCGCAGCAGCTCGGGGAAGACCTCGGCGGCGTTGCCGACGACGCCGATGCTCCGCGCCACCCGGTCCCGCTTCGCGGCCTCGGCCCGGGCCACCGCGTCGTCCAGGTCGTTCGCCACCGTGTCCAGGTAGCGGTCCTTCACCCGGCGCCGCAGCCGCGACTCGTCGACGTCCACGATCAGGCAGACGCCGCCGTTCATGGTCACCGCGAGCGGCTGCGCCCCGCCCATCCCGCCGCATCCTGCCGTCAGCGTGAGGGTGCCGGCCAGGTCCGCCCCGAACCGCCCGGCGGCGTCGGCGGCTCGCTTGGCGGCCACGGCCGCGAAGGTCTCGTACGTGCCCTGCAGGATGCCCTGGGTGCCGATGTAGATCCAGGAGCCGGCGGTCATCTGCCCGTACATGGTGAGGCCGAGCTTCTCCAGGCGGCGGAACTCCGGCCAGGTCGCCCAGTCGCCGACGAGGTTCGAGTTGGCGATGAGGACCCGCGGCGCCCACTCGTGGGTGCGGAACACGCCCACCGGACGGCCGGACTGCACCAGCAGCGTCTCGTCGGCCCTCAGCTCGTCCAGCTCGCGGACGATCGCGTGGAACGACGGCCAGTCGCGGGCGGCGCGGCCGGTGCCGCCGTACACCACCAGCTCGTCGGGGCGCTCGGCCACGTCGGGGTCGAGGTTGTTCATCAACATCCGCTTGGCGGCCTCCTGCGGCCAGCCCTTCGCGGTGTACGCCGTGCCGCGCGGTGCGCGTACCTCAGGCATGCCGGACTCCTTCACGCTTCGAAGATGTGACGGCGGGCGGCCGTCGCCTCGAACTCCTCCAGGCGGCGCTGCACCGGCTCGGGCGCGGCGTCGCAGACGGCCTGCAGCAGCACCATGGCCATCGCCATCGGCCCGGTGTGCAGGTCGAACACGAGCTGGGTGCCGACCGGCGCGGGCAACACCACGTCGGCGGCCTCGGCGGCCGGGCTGACCGCCGAGTCGGTGATCACGACCAGGGCCAGCCCCAGCCGCCGGGCCTCCCGGATGACCTCGAGCGCTTCCCGCGGATACCGCGGCAGCACGATCGCCAGCATGCTCGTCGCCCCCGCGGCCACCACCTGATCGAGCCGATCCAGCAGCGCGGTCCCACCCCCGTCGAACACCCGCACATCCGGCAGCACCTTGGCCGCGAAGTACCCGAAATATCCGGCCAGAGCCCCCGCGGCCCGCAACCCGAGCACCGGCAAGGGCCGACTCCCGGCCAACAACCCGGCAGCCCGCTCCACGGCGCTCAGCTCCCCGAGCTCATCGGCCATCCGCTCGAGATGGCGGGTCTCGGCCCGCAGGGCCCGCTGCATCGCATTCTCGCCCTCCCCACCGGCATCCGGAGGACTGGCGAGCGCCCGCAACTCCCGCCGCAGAGCGGGATAGCCGGCATAACCGAGCGCCATCGCGAACCTGGTCACGGACGGCTGACTCACCCCGGCCAGCTCGGCAACCTCGGCAGCGGACAAATAAGCCGCAGAAGGCCCATGCTGCACCAAACTATGCGCAATGCGGCGCTGAGTAGGCGTAAGCCGAGCCCCCTGCACCAGGTCAAGCACCCGCCCGCCGCTCCTGACCGCCCTGTCATTCACCCCAGAAGACTATGCATAAAAACTTTCACACCGCTAGTGCCCTCGGAGATGAGTCACCCCGACGCGGGAAGTTGCTGACATCGATATTCGGCTCCCGGCTCGCTCGGTAACACGACCAACGGTGGCCGATCGCCGTGTACACGATCGCTTCGGCCGCCCATCGCCCGGAGTTGGTCGTCGGGCTTCACGCCGTTAAGCCGGTGCCCGGATCGTCTGCTGCGCCCGGATGCGTGGAGGAGCGCGACGGCGAGCCGTCCTGCGCGGGCCGCCGATGAGTTCCCGCGTCCGGCTTTCGCCGGCCGAAGGAGTGCTGATCATGGAACCCGCAGGACGTACGGTGTCGATCGCTGACTGGTTGACCGCCGGTCCGCACCCGTTCGTCATTTCGACTGCCGCCGGCGGCACCCTCTCCGACCGGTCAGCGCCCGCCCTGCACGGCGAGCTGGTGGAGCAGCTCGTCACGGCCTTCACGAGGCAGTACCCCGGGTCCTCGGTTCAGCTGATCGGACCCGACCCCGGCAGCCGCCTCCGGAGGGGGCGTCCGGAAGCGTTCACCCTGGCGGACAGCATCGAGGGCCGGAGCATCGACGAGCGGTTCTGGATCGCGCTCGGCGCCGCGGGCGCCACCGTGATCGGGGTTACCCGCGATGTCGAATCCCTGGGAGAGATCGACGGGTTGCGTACGCTGTGGCTCGACCCCCTCAATCGCGATGCCGTCGCGGCGGATGGCCCCGTTACGGGCGAGCGCGCCGAGACCCAGCGGTTCGATCTGCCACCCGACTGGGCGGCAAGGCGCGATGCGGTTGATGCGGCCGCGCACGGTCTGCCGCATTCCCGTGGAGCGTTGCTCGAGGCATTGCGTTCCTGGGAAGGGTCCGCAACGACTTACGATGCCCGGACGAGCCAGCGGGGTCTGTACGAGAGCAGGCGTTTCGGCCTTGTTGATCCGATCCTGGAGGAACGGAACGAGGATGCCCGCCGAGTGGCGAAACAGGTGTCCGACGGCTTGCGGGTGCTGCACAGCGACCCGAGCCGGTTCGTCTCCTGGTGGGCCGAGGCCCGGACGGAGGTGGACACCTCACTACGCAAGCTCGCCCGGCTCACCAACGAGGAGCTCTTCGGCCTGCTGCGCCGTGCTCCGGACGACCGGGCGGCGTTCGGCACTCCCGTGCAGGCCGAGAGCATCAAGGCAGTCGAGCGCGATCCGCGCGGAACGCAGACTCTGACCAGGCCGGACACGGTCGGGGCAGATCTCGGCATGAACCCGGCGCGGATGAGGCTGACAGACCTCGACGCCGAACATTTCACCCTCCGGCCGGGGGTGCCGTGGCAATTCATCGTCACGCCTGCCCACGCCCTGCCGAGGTTCGGCTCCGAGAAGGCCTCCAAGCTCCTCCTCCCGGAGGACTGGGAATCGTTCAAGCAGGCTCGGCTCGCTTCCGCCCGTGCGACGGTGAAGAGGGAACTGGAGAATCCCGGCGGCACGGAATCCGAGGTCCAGGGCCCGCAGCTCACCCACGAACAACAAATCCAGGTGCTCGAACGTTTGGGACTCGGTGCTCATATCCACGCCACTTCCCCATCGCCGTCGAGGTTGTCGCAGATCCTGAACCTGCCCGGGGTGCGACGGGTTCTCATGTCCGACGATGACATGCGAAAGGAGATCGGCCAGCAGATCGACGGGCTCGGCCATCCCACCGTCGGCGGGCGTTTCGACGAGGCGCAGCGGTTCGTGTCCGACCACCTTCAGGTCGGCGGCGAGGTCCGCTACGACCCCGAGTACAGAGTTCTGGTCTTCAACGACATGTCGGGCCGATCCATGAGCCCGAAGGTCCGCGACACCGAGCCGGACAAGTTCATGACCTGGGTCTCCAATGTTGCCCGGATGGTGTCGGCCCAGACCGGGCTGGACTGGGAGATCGGTCTTTCCAAACAGGGCGCGAAGGGGGCGCTCAAGAGAAATCCGAACGACATGCAGGCACTTGCCATGGTCGCCGTCGTCAAAGAGGGCCTCTCCGACCGCAGCGCTGTCCAGCGTCTGCGGGAAGAGATAGCCTCTCGCAAGACGCAGGTAGACGCCGCGCTCGCCGCTGCCCCCGACCACGAGGCGCGATCCAGGGCGGTGGAGGTCTGGGGCGCTCTCGGGGACAGATTGGAGGCGGCGAGCCGATCCCGGATCAATGCGGCAGCCGAAGCCATCACGGCATACGCGGAAGCGGTCACTGCCGTGGCAGCGGGGCTCGCACCCGGATCGCCCAGGGTTCTGCGAGACCCTGCGAGCGTGTTTCCGCTACCGATCGCCGAGCCACGTCCCCGTAGTCTCCACGTCGGTTCGCGGGACGTCGGGGGTGACCACGCGCAGGCGACGGATCGACCGGTGCCGCCCGGAACAATCGAGGTGCGTTACCGGGACAACCCGGACGCGGGAGACTTCGCTCTGCTGCGTGCCAGCCTGCTCGGCCGCCCGGTGGACGAGGTCCGGGCGATGGTGTACCGGCCGTCGGCCGGTGACTTGTCGGAGGAAGACCCGAAGAGGCCGGGCCACCGCAAGCCCGACGACGTCTTGTTCGACGGTAGGAGGTGGGCCGACCAGGCGCGTATTCCTGTCGAGGTTCTCGCCGCCGACCTCGTTGCGGGCACCGGTCGCCCGGCCGTGCCGCCAGGTGCCGTTGAGCACACTGCCGGCGGGCAGAGATACTTCCGGTTCGAGCCGTCGTCTCACCTCGCCGAGCAGCATCTCGACTACCAGGTTCCGGTTCAGGCACCGCGCATCCCGGCGCACCTCGGGTCGGCGGTCGCCGCGGCCGCAAGAATGACGATCGGTGAGGCGCCGGCGTCCACCGCATCGGGTTCGCCGCTGCCCGCCCTGATCGGAGCCGCCCGTGTGCGGACGAGTCCGCCACGACCCCGATCGCCGCGATAGCCGCGGCCGGGGTGCTCAGCGGACCGCGGCCGTCCCACCGGAGGGGCGAATGATCCCGATCCACGGGGTTCGTCGGGAGTGGGAGATCAGGGGGCGTTGAGGCGGGCCGCCTGGCGGGTCAGGTGGTCGCGTTCCGGGAGGCTGTGGGCTGCTCGGGCCGCTTCCGCGTAGAGGCGGGCCGCCGTGGGGAGGTTGCCGGCGCGTTCGTGGAGGTGGGCGGCCACCGCGGGGTAGCGGGGGAGGGACGGGTCCAGGTCGCGGAGGGCGGCCAGGCCTGCCCGGGGGCCGTCCGCCTCGCCGACCGCGACCGCTCGGTTCAGGCGGGCGACCGGGTTGTCCGTCAGGCGTACGAGTTCGTCGTACCATTCGACGATCTGGAGCCAGTCGGTCTCCTCGGTCGTGCGGGCGTCGGCGTGCAGGGCGGCGATCGCGGCCTGGGCCTGGAATTCGCCGAGGCGGTCGCGGGACAGGGCCGTCTGGAGGATCTGGACGCCCTCGGCGATCAGGTGGGTGTCCCAGCGGTCGCGGTCCTGGTCGGCCAGGGGGATCAGGGTGCCGTCGGGGGTGGTGCGGGCGTCGCGGCGGGCGTGGTGCAGCAGCATGAGGGCGAGCAGGCCGGCCACCTCCGGGTGCTGGATGCCGGCCGCGAGCTGGCGGGTGAGCCGGATGGCCTCGGCTGCCAGGTCGACGTCGCCCGAGTAGCCCTCGTTGAAGACCAGGTAGAGCACGCGGAGCACGGTTGCCACGTCGGCGGGCTGGTTGAGGCGGACGCCGGCGATCGTGCGCTTGGCGCGGCTGATGCGCTGGGCCATGGTCGCCTCCGGCACCAGGTACGCCCGGGCGATCTGGCGGGTGGTGAGGCCGCCGACCGCCCGCAGGGTGAGCGCGACCGCCGACGCCGGGGTCAGGGACGGGTGGGCGCACAGGAAGTACAGCTGGAGGGTGTCGTCGACCTCGAGGGGTTCGCCCGGGGGTTCGGCGTCGGCGCGGATCTCGCGGTCGCGGCGGGACGTGTCGGCGCGGACCGCGTCGAGGAATTTCCGCCAGGCGGCGGTCACCAGCCAGCCCTTGGGGTCGCGGGGCGGGTCGTCCGGCCACACGCGTACGGCCTCCACCAGCGCGTCCTGCACGGCGTCCTCGGCCGCCGCGAAGTCAGCTCCGCGGCGGACGAGGATGCCGATGACGGCGGGGGTGAGGCTCCTCAGCAATGCCTCCTCCACCGGCGCGTCACTCCGTGATGGTCGGGGGCTCGGTGAGGAACGGGCGCAGCTCGAGCCACTCGTGGATCGGCTTGCCGCCCGCGCCCGGGGCCGCCGACAGCTCGCCGGCCAGTTCCACCGCCCGCTCGTACGTGTCGACGTCGATCACCATCCAGCCGGCGATGAGGTCCTTGGTCTCGGCGAACGGCCCGTCGGTGACCGGCGGGCGCCCCTCGCCGTCGTACCGGACGAAGGTGCCCTCCGGGGAGAGCGCCTGGCCGTCGACGAACTCGCCGGTCTCCTCGAGCCGGGCCGCGAAGTCGCGCATGTACCGGATGTGGGCGGTGACCTCCTCCGGCGTCCACTTGTCCATCGGCACGTCGTTGACCGCCTCGGGCGCGCCGCGGTAGTGCTTGAGCAACAGGTACTTGGCCATGGTGGTCCCCTCGCTGCGATGCGGCCCCCATTGTCGGCCGCGTTCACAGCGAGGGACGGAGCCGCGCGCCGGTTCTCGACATCCGGCGAGGATATTTTTCCCGGCGGGCGTGCGAGGCTGACGGGATGCGGATCGCGTCGCTGCACACGTACCCGGTCAAGGGTTGTCATCGGCTGGACCACGACGTGGCGCGGGTCGAACCGTGGGGCCTGGCCGGCGACCGCCGGTGGATGGTGATCGACCCCGACGGGGTCGGCATCACCCAGCGTGAGGCGCCGGCTCTGACCGGCCTGCGCGCGGTGCCGCGGCCCGGGGGCGTGGAGCTCGACGGCTTCAGGGTGGACGAGCCGGTCGGCGGTCCGCCGGTCACCGTGCGGGTCTTCAGCTCGACGCCGCCGCTGCCCGCGCGCCTCGCCCCCGCCGCGACCGGCTTCGTCTCGGCGCTGCTGGGCCGCGACGCGCGGCTGGTGTGGCTGGCCGATCCGCGGGCCCGGCCGATCCGGCACGACAACCGCCCGGACGACTGGGTCAGCCTCGCCGACGGATATCCGGTGCTGCTGACGACCGAGGCGTCGCTGGGGGCGCTGCGGGTGGACGTACCGATGAGCCGGTTTCGTCCGAATGTCGTGGTTGCGGGCGCCGAGCCGTGGGCGGAGGACGCGTGGGTCGGCGGGCGGCTGCGCCTGGGCGATGTCACGTTCCGGGTCGCCGGGCCGTGCAGCCGCTGCGTCGTGACGACCATCGATCAGGAGACCGGGGAGGCGGGCCGGGAACCGCTGCACACGCTCGGTCAGCTCCGCAACCGCGACGGTGGCCTGCACTTCGGCGTCAACCTTCTCCCCGACATCACCCCAGGTGGGACGGGTGTCCTCCGGGTGGGGGAGGCTGTCTTAAGCGTGTCTTAGGAGGGTTGCCCGCGGGCCCGGCGGCCCCGGAGGATGCCTCAGCGTGACAGTTCATCGCCTTCTGCGTCCCCGCTGGCTCGCCACCGGCGGCGCCGTCCTCCTGGCCGGCGTCCTCGGCGTGGCGCTCCTCCTGCAGAACGGCGGCGGCGCCTGCGCGGCCCCGCCCAGCGCCGCCAAGCACAAGGGCAAGGCCACGTTCTACGACCTCGCGGGCACGGTGGGCAACTGCAACTTCACACCCCCGGCCGATGATCTGTACGTGGCCCTGGGCCGCACCGAGTATTCCGGG
The DNA here is from genome assembly GCF_003002065.1 of Pseudosporangium ferrugineum. Classification (GTDB taxonomy): domain Bacteria; phylum Actinomycetota; class Actinomycetes; order Mycobacteriales; family Micromonosporaceae; genus Actinoplanes; species Actinoplanes ferrugineus_A. The sequence continues at coordinate 38,152 of NZ_PVZG01000029.1, read as the reverse complement.
GCGCTGGCCTGTGGCAGTTACCTCGACGTGACGGGCCCCAAGGGCAAGGTCCGGGTCAAGGTGTTCGACTCGTGCCCCGAGTGCACCCCCGGCTGGCTGGACCTCAGCCGTACGGCGTTCAAGAGGATCGCGAACGAGTCGCAGGGCGTCGTGCCGATCACGTACCGGGCGGTGCCGAACGCCGCGACGCCGGGGCCGCTCAGCATCACCTTCGCCGAGGGGTCGTCGCAGTACTGGTGGGCGGTGCTGATCGACAACCACGCGAACCCGATCAAGTCGGTCAAGGCCAAGGGGCCCGGCGGCGACTGGATGACCGCCACGCACGCGGACTACAACTTCTGGATCATCGACCGGCGCACCGGTTCGGGGCCGTTCCAGATCCGGATGACCGACCTCTACGGCAACACCGCCACGGCGAAGAACATCAAACTGCGACCGGAGAAGAAGCAGACGACTTCCGTACGCTTCACCGCCGGCCCGCCCGCCCCGGTGAAGACGAAGCCCGCGCCGACGAAGAAGGCGCAGGAGAAGCCGGCGAAGGTGGCGAAGAAGCCGGCGAAGGCAGCACCGGAGCAGGCGGTGGCGGCCGAGCCGGCGGTGGAATCGACCCTGGCGCTCGCGGCCGGGGCACCCACCCCCTCCTGTTAGCGCAGGTCGAGCCACATGACGAGCTCGTCGCGGTCGTCCCCGTCGGCCACCCGCAGCGCCCCGGGGAGCCGGCCGACCTGTCGGTAGCCGAGCTTGGCGTAGAAGGCGTCCAGCCCGTGCCCGTCGCGTACGGTCACCTGCAACCCGGCCAGGCCCATCCGGCGACCGGCCTCGGCCGCCTCCCGCATGAGCGCGGCGCCGTAGCCGCGTCCCTGGCTGCCCGGGAGCACCATGACCCGCTTGAGCACCCGCCAGTGCGCCTTGAGCGCGAACCGGTTGTCGACCAGGAACAGCATCGCCACCAGCCGCCCGTCGTCGGTGCCGATCAGCAGCCGGTCCGGCCCGTCCGTCACCCCGGCGAAGGTCTCCTCGGCGACCGGCCGGACGTCGTCGGCGGTCACGGGCGCGACGAAGCCGACCGCGCCGCCGGCGTTGGTCGCGGCGGTCCACAGCTCGACGGCCTCGTCCCGGAGGGCGGCGGTCACCGGCGGGTCGAGTGCGAAGGAGAGTCCCATCAGGGGGTCGCAGCGAGGTTCTTGTGCATGCGCAGGCGCACCTCGCCCGGCGGGCCGGGCACGAACTCGGCGCGGTCCGCGAGGGCCGCGATGAACGGCAGGCCGCGCCCGCCGACGGTCAGGGGTTCCGGCAGGCCCGCCTTGAGGCCGGCGCCGTCCGGGGAGGTGCCGCGGTTGCCGACCTCCAGCGTGAACTCGTCGTCGTCGATCACGATGGTGACGTCGACCGTGCTGTCGGGGTCGGCGTGGATCACCGCGTTGGCGCAGGCCTCCGAGATGACGACGGCGAGGTGGCCGCGCACCTCCTCCGCCGCGTCCGTGAGGCTCAGCAGCGTGGCCAGGACATGCCGGGCGCGGGTCACGGTGGACGGCTGCCGGGGTAACGACAGCGTCAGGGTGACGTGCACTCCGCTGCTCCTCCTGGGCCGGGCGTGACCGTGCCGGACGGGACCGCTCTACCCCGGCCCGGCCACCTCAAAACGATTATGGTGCCTGACGGCGGCGGCCCGCTCACCGCCCGCATAGGGTGGACGGATCATCGAGACACGGAGGTTCGGGGTGGATCTGCTGGTGGCGGCCCGGCCGGGCCGGGGCTGCACCGTGGTCGAGGTGCGGGGTGACCTCGACATGGCGACCTCCCCGCAGCTGCGCGAGGGCGTGGAACGGCTGATCGGCGCCGGGGACCGCCGGGTGGTGGTGGACCTGACCTCGGTGGGTTTCATGGACTCGAGCGCGCTCGGTGCCCTGGTGACGGCGTTCAAGGCGGTGCGGGACGCCGGCGGGCGGCTGTGCGTCGCCGGTCCGCAGCAGCCGGTCCGGAGCGTCTTCGCCATCACGTCGGTCGACCGGGTCGTCGAGGTCTACGACACCGTGGCGGCGGCCGAGGCCGGGCTGGCCGGCGAATAGCTCACCCGGGCAGCGGGGCGCTGGCGCGTTCCTGGTCGGCGCCGGCGTCGGTACGCCGTTCCTCGTGGTGCCCGTTGTACCAGTCGAGCATGAGCAGGGTGGCGTCGTCGGCCAGGACCGGCCCGGCGACCTCGAGCACGGCGTCGGCGAGCGACCGTACGGCCTCGCGCGGGTGCAGGCCGGTCAGCTTCCGCAGTCGTGCCGTCAGGTCGAGGCCGGCGGCCCTGCGCTCGCGCATGCCGTCGGTGATCACCACCAGGCGGTCTCCCGGCCGCAGCGCGAGCTCCCCGGTCTCGAAGGTGCTGCCGGGGAACATGCCCAGCGGGAAGTTGCCGGGCAGCGGCAGGTCCCGGGCGACGCCGTCGCGGATCAGCAGCGGCGGCACGTGCCCGGCGTTGAGCAGCGTGCACACCCCGGTGTTCAGGTCGAGACGGCCGAGCACCGCGGTGACGTAGCTGCCCGGCACGACGGCGTGCTCGATCAGGGCGGCGTTCGCGGTGCCGGCCTGCTCCACCAGGCCGGCCCCGCCGCGGCGGCTGTTGCGCAGGCTGCCGACGCCGAGGGTGGCCGTCAGCGCGCTGGCGACCCCGTGGCCCATCGCGTCGGTGACGCTGAAGTGCAGCACGTCGCGGGCGAGGCTGTAGTCGAAGGTGTCCCCGCCGATGCTGGCGGCCGGCTCCAGCCAGGCGGAGAGGGTGAACGCGCTGGCCTCGCACGTGAACGAGCCGGGCAGCAGGCGGCGCTGGATCTCGGCGGAGAGCGTGTACGGGGTGGTGCGCTGCCCCCACTCGAACAGGTCGGTGTGCCGCCGGTTGGCGATCACCACGAAGGCCAGCGCGTGCGCCGTACGGGTGATCTCCCGCACCGCCTCCGGTGCCGGCTCCTCCGGCAGGTCCAGGTCGAGCAGACCGATCACCTCGCCGCGATCGGTCACCGGGGCCAGCACCGTCCAGCCGCCGGGCACGGCGAGGACCTGCACCGTCTGGGTGCGTAGCGCCTGCTCGGCCGGACCGCCGTCGAACGGCAGCACGGTGGCGGACTCCTCGCCGGACCGCCGGTCCCCGGCCGAGCCGTTGAGGGGTACGCGGGCCAGTCGGACCAGCGCCCGGCCGCTGAGGTCGGCGATCAGGAACGACACGGTGCGGGCGTTCAGGGTGGTGCCGAGCTCGCGGGTGACGGCCTCGACCGCGTCCACGGGCGGGGCGTTCTCCGCCGCCTCCAGGATGCCGGCGAGGACGACGCCGTGATTGCTCTCCATCGTTGCCAGCGTACAAAAGCCGCCGGTCCCGGTCACACGTTCCGGTCCTCCGCGGCGTGCCGGGGCGCCGCGGTGCGGTCGGCCGATCCGCGGCCCGCGCGCCCGGCCATGCCCACCAGCCTGGCCGCGTCGGACCGCCGGGTGACCGGCACCGGCCGCAGGGAGGCGCCGGTCACCGGCGCCACCGGCGTGGTCAGGGGCACCGCGAGCTCGGCGGGGATGGTGACCGTCGCGGTGATGCCCTGCCCGTCGGAGGGGCGCAGGACGACGCGGATGCCCCGCTGGGCGGCCAGGATCGCCACCACGAACAGGCCCAGCCGGGCGCTCGTGGCGGGGTCGAACTCCTGGGGCTGGGTCAGCCTGCGGTTCGTCTCCTCCAGCGCGGAGGCCGACATCCCGATGCCGTGGTCCTCGATCTCGACCACGACGCCCTCGGCCACCTGGTGTGCGGAGATGCGTACGGGGGTGTCGGGCGGGGAGAAGGTGGTGCCGTTCTCCAGCAGCTCGGCGAGCAGGTGGCCGATGTCCGTGACGGCGGGCTCGGGCACCTCGACCTCCGCCAGGGGGCCGAACTCGATCCGCTCGGCGTGCTCCACCTCGTTCGCCGTACGGGCGATGATCCGGGCCAGCGGTTCGGGGCCGAGCCCGCGCCGGCTCCGCGCCGAACCCGCGAGGATCACCAGGTGCTCCGCGTGGCGGCGCATCTGCACGGCGAGCTGCTCGGCGCGGGCGGCCGGGCGCTCCCCGGCGGCGTCCGCTCCGGGCGTACGGGCGAGGGCCTCGAGCTGCCGGTCGATCAGCGACTGGTTGCGGCGCGCGATGTTGACCAGCACCTTGTTCATGTCGTAGCGCATCGCCGCCTCGCCCGCCGCGGACTCGATCGCGCTCCGCTGCACCTCGCCGAGGGCGGCGCCGACCCGGGCGATCTCGTCGTTGCCCAGGGACAGGCGCAGCGTGTGGGCGGCGACGTCGATGCGTTCCCCGGCGCGCAGCCGTTGCACGGTCTCGGGCAGCCGCCGATGGGCGAGGTCGGTGGCGGCGGTCTGCAGCACGGACAGCCGCCGCACCACGGAGCCGCCGATGCGGATCGACAGGAACAGCGAGGTCAGGATGGCGATCAGACCCAGGACGCCGGTGATGCCGAACCGGATGACGATGCGGTCGCGTTCCGCCCGCGAGAACTCGAGGGCCTTGTCGTACCCGTTGGCGAGGAAGCCGTAGAACTGCCGGACGGCCGGGTTGAACATGGCCTTCCAGACGTCCTGCGTGATCGGCACCGTCTCGGCGGCCCCGCCGGCCGCGATCACCTGGTCCTCGGCGGCCCGCAGGGCGGTGAAGGTCGGGCTGCCCAGCATGCTCCGGAAGGCGGCCTGGTCGGGCGCCGGCAGCGTGGAGCTGGCGGTGGGCAGCTGGAAGCGCAACGCGCCGACGACCTCGGTGAGCAGCTTGTACTCCCCGGGGGTGAAACGGCCCGCGGTCGTCGCGCCGGTGAGCAGGGCGTCCTCCTGGTGGAGCAGCTCCCCGGCCCGGCGCAGGGCCACGGCCGTCCGCAGGACCCGCTCCACCAGCGGATCGCCGGCGGAGGCGGTCGACGTGGTCACGCTGAAGGCGACGTTGATGATGCCGGTGAAGCCGGTCACCACCTGGTCGCCGGTGACGCTCCGGGCGTCGATCTGGGCCCGGATCAGGTCCAGCGAGTCGAAGGTCGTGTTCATCTCGGCGATCCTGGCCCGGGTGATGTCGGCGGAGATCCCGCTGCCCCGGTACTTCCGGGACAGGTCCCGGAAGGAGGCGACGGCGGCGTCGGTCGCCTTCCGCTGCGCGCTCAGCGCGGCGGCCTCCCGGTCTCCCGCCGCCAGCATCTGGACCGAGCCGCTGCGTTCCACCTGCAACGCCGCCACCATCAGGTCGGCCGGCAGGGCCACGTTGTCCCGGGTGTTGTAACCGTCACGCAGCGCCGCGGCGTCGGCGAACGACGTCTGCACGTCGAGGGTCCACAGCGTGATCAGGGCGAGGACGGGCACCAGGAGCGCCAGAATGATCTTCGATCGGATCGACCGGGGTTTTCTCCGCATGGGACCTCATCGATGGCAGGGCATGGGAACGCTCCATTTAGTACTCGGTTAAGCCGTCCGCGGTTCAGAATCCGATGTTGATGTCCGAAAGACGACACATCTGCGCCGGAGGGGCATGCAACCGTCCGCAGGAGACGGTTCCGCCGGGAAGGGCCGTAACCCCGGAGAAGCAGACGGTGAGGACCATGCGTACGGATGGTGTCGCGATCGGCCCGCCACGCCAGAATCGGGGCATGGCTGGCATGTACCGGGCGGCCCTGGTGATCACGGCCGGCGACCCGCCCCCACCCTGGGGTGAGTTCACCCGCACCGTGCTCCCGGAGGCGTTCCGCCGGGCCGGCCTGGACTGGCGGGAGGCCGAGCACGGCCGCTTCGGCACCGGCCTGCTGATCGTCGCACCGGCCGCGGCGGCAGCCCGGCTGGCCCGCGAGTTCGCGCGGGAGCTGGCGGAGGCCACCGCCCGGCTGCCCGGACCGCCCCGGCTGGGCGCCGGCCTGGACGTCGGCATGTGCCACCGCGACGGCACCGGCTGGTACGGCGACGCCGTGACGACCGCCCGGGAGCTCGCCCGCCCGCCGGCCGCGGGCGATGCTGCCGCCGTACGCCTGACGGTCAGTGAAGCGGTGCGCGACCTGGCCCCCGGCGACGTGGTCCCGGCGGGGACGGCCGCGGCACCGGAGGAGATCAGCGTGCTCGGGGAGACGGCGCGGCGCACCGCCCCCGGCTCGCCGGTCCGGTTGATCGCCGAGGCGGTCGACGCGGTCGCCCTGCCCGTGGCCGCGTTCGCGGAGGAGCTGCCGGTGCTGCTGTCCCCGGACGTCGCCCCCTCGGACGTGCTCGCCTGGATGTACGAGGTCCTCGGCGTGGACCTTCCGCGGCTGCTCGACGACCGCCACGGCCGTCGCCTGGTCTCCGGCCTGGTGGGTTGCTACCGCCGCCGGGGCACCGCCCGCGGCCTGGCCGACCTCATCGCGCTGCGGTACGGCGTCGGCGTGCAGGTCGTCGACCCGGGCTCGGCGACGTGGTCGGCCGTACCCGAGACGCCGGTGCGGCAGCCGCCCGGACCGGTCACCGTGCTGCTCGACACCGACGAGCCGCTGAACGGCCTCGACCGGGTGATCCGGTCCGCGCTGCCCGCGGGGGTCGGCTACCGGGTGTCCCGCCGCCCCCGCGGTGCGCCGGGACCGGCCCGCTGACGTCGCTGTTCGCCAGATGACCTGGCGCCGGCCCGCCCGCGGATATCTCCTCGTCGCAGAGGGGCGGTCCGCGGCGGGCCACCGGAGGGGAGTGAGCACGGATGGGCTCGGTGACGCTGGGGAGCCTCGGCCCGCTGGGTGAGGAACTCGGCTCCGGCGGCCAGGGCACGGTGTATGCCCTCCCGCGCTCGCAGCCGCCGCTGGTCTACAAGGCCTACTCGGCGGACGCGCTGGCCGAACTGGACACGGCGGTGCTGCACGACCTCATCGCGCTGCCCGGGAAGCTCTCCGGCGCCGACCGGCAGCGGCTCACCGCGGCGGCCGCCTGGCCCCGCGACGCGGTCACCGACGGCGGCCGGGTGGCAGGGTTCACGATGGCTCTGGTGCCGAAGCGGTTCCACACCTCGATCCGCCTGATGAGCGGCCCGCAGCGCCGGCTGGGCCAGACCCAGCTGCTGCTGAACCCGCCCGACTACCTCGACCGGGTGGGCATCGCGATCGACGACAAGCTGCGGCTCGAGCTGCTGGCCGACGTCGCGGCGACGATCCGGCTCTTCCACCGGATCGGGCTCACGGTCGGCGACCTGTCGCCCAACAACCTGCTCTACAGCGCGACCGGCACGCCGCGATGCCACTTCATCGACTGCGACGCCATGCGGCTGCACGGGCGGACCGCCCTGCCTCAGGTGGAGACGACGGACTGGGAGGTGCGGGCCGGGGGAGCGTCCGGAACGAAGGACGGGGACATCTACAAGTTCGCGCTCTTCTGCGTACGGCTGTTCGCCGGCGACCAGAGCACCACGGAACCGGACGCGCTGCGGCGGGCCGGTCCGGGGGTGCATTCCCTGTCCGTACGGGCGCTGTCGGCGAACGCCCGCAAGCCGCCGGGCCTGCGCGAGTGGGAGGAACAACTGCGGGCGAAGCCACCCGTGACCGTGGCTGTGCCGCGCCCGCGATCCGCGCCCGCGCCGGCACCCGCGTTCGTCCCGCCGGTGCCGCGACAGCCCGGCGTCCTCACCCGCTTCGGTCGCCGCCTGACCGGGTTCCGCCGGCGCACCGTCGCCTGGCTGGTCGTCCTGCCGCTGGCCCTGGGCTACACCGTGACGCACACCGACGAGATCCAGGCCTGGATGCACACCGTCTCCGACGCCGTCGGCGAGCTCGGCCGGTCCAGGCCGCAGGAGCAGGCCGACCGGATCGCCGCCCTGCTGGTCTCGTCCGCGCCGGTGCGGACCGAGGTGAAGAACGCGGTCGGCAACCTCGCGAAGTGCAAGCGCCTGAAGACGTCGGCGGCGGACCTCGCCGCGGCGTCGTCGTCCCGGCAGCGGTCCCTCGCCGCGGCGAAGGCGCTGGAGGTGACCGCCCTGGTCGACGGCGACGTGCTGAAGACCTGGCTGGCCGCCGCCTTCCAGCACTCGAAGGCGGCGGACGACGCGTACCACCGGTGGGGGCTGAAGCTGGCGGACAAGGGGTGCCGCAAGTCGGTGCGCAACGGCCCCGACCGCCGCAAGGGCGACAAGGAGTCGGCGGCCTCCACGAAGGCCAAGCAGCAGTTCGTGAAGGTCTGGGACCGGGTGGGACCCGGGTACGGCCACCCCAAGGTCGCCTACCAGGACATTTAGCTCCCGTCGGCGAGTTTCGCCAGCTCGGCCGGGCGCACCAGCACGACGCGTTTGCGGCCGGTGAGGACGAGGTTGTCGCGGCGCCACAGCGACAGGATGCGGCCCAGGGAGCGGTGCGAGGTGAGGACCAGCCCGGCCAGGTCCTGTTGCGACAGGGCCAGCTCGATGACCAGCTCGCCCTCGGGCTCCGGGCTGCCGTAGCGCCGGCCCAGGTGCAGCAGCAGGGCGGCGAGCCGTTGCTGGGCGGACTCGGCGCCGGCCGCGGCCCGGGAGCGATCGGCCTCGCGGAGGCGGGTGGAGAGCGTACGCCGCAGGATGGCCGCCACCTCGGCCTCGGCCCGCACGAACGGCACGAACGAGGCGGCGGGCAGCTGGAGCGCCTCCACCTCGGTCATCGCGGTCAGCGACGCCGACCGGTGGCCGCCGTCCAGCCCGGCCAGCTCGCCGACGACTTCGCCGGCGTCGCGCAGCCCGAGGATCGCCTGGTAGCCGTGGTGTCCCAGCGCCGACACCTTCACGCAGCCGTCCAGCAGCACGAAGGCGAAGTCGGAGCGGTCCTGCTCACGGACCAGCACGTCGCCGGGGTGGTAGTAGCGCATCGTTCCCATCCGGGTCAGCGCCGCACGCTGGTAGTCGCGGAGTGCGTACCAGAACGGCTCCCGGGGGTGACCGAGCGTCATGCATTCATCGTAGTTCCGTAACCAAGCGGGGGTCCCTCAGAAGAGGTTCGCGACGAAGACGATCGATCCCACGACACAGCCCAGAACAAAGACGATCATGGCGACGCCGAGCACCACGTAGAAGACCGGGTGCTCCTCCTCGGGCTTGCGCTGCGGGGCGCGGGCCGCGGCCGCGGGTGGGGAGGCCTGGGCGGTGGCGGCCCCGGGCCGCGGCGTGCCCCGGCGCGGCGATGCGACCGTACGCGACGATGCGGTCGATCCCCGGGCCTGGGTCCGGCGGGGTCTCGGCGGCGGGGTCGGCGGGGCCGGGGCGGCGAGCGCCCTGCCCAGCGCGCCCCGCCAGTCGCCGAGCGACGGGCGCGTGGTCGAGTCGGCGTCGAGGCTGCGCCGGGCCAGCACGCCCAGCTCCGGGGAGACGCCGGCCAGCACGGAGACGTCCTGTCCCATCTGGTCCTGCGCGAAGAGCCGGGCGGCGAGCAGCCCGAACTTGTACGAGTCGGACGCCTTCGTCGCGATGGGCTCGTACCCCGGCCGGGGCACCTGCCACTCCGGGGTCTCCACCTGGTGCACGACGTCCCGGTCGCGCAGCCGCATGCCGTCGCAGTCGATGAGGAAGCAGGCCGGATCGGCCAGGTCGACGAGCAGGTTGTTCGGGGACAGGTCGCCGATCACGACGCCGAGGCTGTGCAGCCGCGCCATGACGTCCGCGATCGCCTCCAGCAGGCGCAGCCGGGTGCGGTCGTCGAGGCCGATGTTCTTGCGGTTCAGGTACGCCTGCGGGTTGAGCAGATACTGCAGGGCGGCCGGCACGTCGGCGCCCCCGTCACCCCACGGCATCCGGAACCGGTCGGGCACCCGCCGCATCAGGAAGCCCGTCACCCGCCCGCCGGAGAGCACGAGCGCCGCCGGCCACGCCGTGGTGTCGCACAGCCAGCGGCCGCTGCCCTCGTCCAGTTCGGGCACGAAGGCGACCATCCGGCGCAGCACGTCCGGGTCGAACGTGGTGTCCGCGAGATACTCCTTGTACGCCGCCTCCCACGTCCGGTTGATCCGTACCTTGTCGGTGAGGTAGACGATGCCCTGCCCGCCGTCGCCCACCCGGCGCAGCGCTCCCAGCACGCTCCGGTCCACCTCGGGGGCCGCGGACACGGCGGTCAACCCCTGATCCCGTACGGCCACAGCGCGAACAGGGTCCGGTCGTCGTCCCACGTCTCCCGCGAGAAGTCCAGGTCGTTGGCGAACTTCAGCACCGGCGGCACCGTGCGCAGCGCGTCCGAGAAGTGGTCGCCGACCAGGTTGTCGCCGTCGCCGAGCGGGTCGCCGAACCCGTCCGTGCCGACCAGCAGGACCTCGTCGCGCGACATCGTCCCGTGCCGCACCTCGACCGCCGGCACCCGGGGCAGGGCCACCACCGCGTTCGTGAAGACCTCGTCGCCGACCCGGAACTTGGTCGGGGTGAGGCACTGGTACCGCGGGACCCGGGTGTTCAGGATCCACGCGCTCGAGTCGCCGACCTGGACCAGCTCCACCATCGGGCCGTCCGGCCCCGGCCGCACCAGGCCCGCGACCAGCGTGGTGGCCATGTGCCGCTCCGCCGCCTCCCGGTCGATCTCGGGCAGCCCGAGCGACAGCCGCGCCTGCTCGCAGAGCTGCCACGCGGCGCCCCTGAGCAGCCCGTCCCAGTCCACCCGGCCGTCGCCCCCGTCCAGGCCGGCCGTCATGGCGCCGATCGCCGCCCGGCACGCCGACGTGGCGCCGATGTGCGAGAGCGGGGCGTCGGACACGCCGTCGGCCACGGCGAACAGCACGGCGCCGGTCGGCTCGTGCCAGGCGACCGCGACGTCGTCCTGCCGGGGCTCGCCGGTGTTCCGGTGCGAATAGCCGCGCACCGAGGCGGCCCGGACGACGAACCGGGGCGTGGCCCAGCCGTCGGCGACGTAGTCCGGGCGGTAGGCCGCGGCCGTCGACGGCCGCGGCGCGAACGTCCCCACCGGGCGGCCCACGACCGGCGGATCCCACGGGTCACGCTCGCGCGGCGGCGGCTCCTCCGGCGGAGCGGTCCGCGGCAGAGCGGCCTGCGGCGGAGCGCCCTGCGGCGGCGCCTGCCGTTGCGGCGGGGGGCCGGCCGCGGCATTCCGGCTCTGATAGACGCCGCCGTTGGCCGGCACGAACCGCTCGTGCGGGTCCTTCGGCTGCGCGGGCGGCGGGTCACCGTTGAAGAACCACTGGTACGCCTGGCGGAAGGCCTCGATCATCGGGTCAGACCACATCGATCGCCATCTTGAAGTTCTGCGGCCGCTCCACCACCAGCTCGGGCTGCCCGGACCCGATGGTGCGGCCGGACTTCACGATGCTCTTGGTCAGCGCGGCGCAGAACTTGGCGATCTCCGCACCCAGGTCCGCCCCGGTGGAGACGAACGCGTACTCCGGCTTGGTCGCCACGTCCAGCATGGTCTGCGGCTTCACGTCGCCGATGCCGCAGGCGATGATGTTGGGCGCGGCCCGGGTGACGTTCTGGTCGACCAGCTGGTCCCGGGTGGCCCGCCAGCCGTCGCCGTCGGTGGGCTGGCCGTCGCTCAGGAAGAACACGGCCGGGCGGTGCACGGTGTAGCCCTGCCCCTTCAGCGACGCCACGTCCGACGGGATCCGGGCCCGCAGATCCTCGAAGACCTTCCCGTACGCCGTGCGGCTGCGCGCCACCAGCTGGGGCAGCTTGTTCTCTCGCCGCAGGTCGGCCATCGCCAGCCGCAGCTGCACGTCGTCGGAGAAGCCGAGGATGGTGAACCGGACCTTGGCGGCGGCCATCGGCTCGCCGAGCAGGGCGTCGTGGAGCTGAGCGAGCCCGTCGTTGAGGTTGTCGATGTAGTCGTTCATCGAGAACGACTCGTCGGCCACCATGTAGACCGGGAGCAGATTCCCGGTGTTCTCCGCCATCTTGCCAACTCGCTCTCTCCGGCACGCGGGCCGGACGGTGGGATTTCCGCCGATGACCGGCGGTCAGGACGCCGTCGCCACGTGGAAGTGCGGCGGCAGCTCGAACTCCAGGTCGGGGGCGCCGGCCAGCAGGGTCCGGCCGTACGTGACCAGGCAGCGCGTCAACGCGTCCCAGTAGTCGCCGATGGCCGCGCGGACATCGGCGCCGGCGTCGGCCACGTAACCGAACTCGGGCTTGGTGGCGATGGCGGCGATCAGGCCGGCCGAGGCGCCGCCCACGCCGCACGCCACGATGTTGGGCGCGTACGGGTGGGTGCCGGGGTCGGTCAGCCGGGCGTACGGCGTCTGCCAGACCCCCTCGTCGGCCGCCGGAGCCGCCGCGAGCAGGAACACGAGCGGCCGCCGTACGGTCAGGCCCTGCGCCTTGAGGGTGCTCACGTCCGGCGCGATCCGGCCGTAGAGCGTCTCGAACGCGTTCGCGTAGCTGGCCACGCCCCGCGAGGTCAGCCACGGGACCGAGGTGGCCGCGTCGACCGGTGCCATCGACATCCGGGCGGCGACCTGGTCGGCGTACCCCAGCACGGAGAGCCGGATGGCCGGCGCGATGTCGGCCGCCTGGCGCAGGCCGTCGAAGAGCCGGCGCAGGCCGGTGCCGAGGTCGTCCAGGTGCGCCGCGGCCTCGGTGGACTCGTCGACCAGCAGGTAGACCGGCTGCACCCCGTCGGACGGCGCCCACACCTTGGTGGCGGGGTCCTGCTCCAGCACGACGTGCTCGCGCGGCGGCGGGCCGGCCTGCGCGGGCGGCGTGGCCGGCGAGGACGAGCCCAGCGCCGGCAGGACGGGAGGCTGGTTCCACGACGACGCGCCCGGCCCGGCGATCGCACCGGCGGAGCCGGGCAGCCCGTACGCGCGCGCCGCACCCTCCACGAAGGGCTGGAACTGCCCGGGCTGCACCACGCCGTTGTCCATCATGAACTTGATGAACTCGGTGGTGCGCTGGCTGTGCACGTCCTGCGCCTGGAGCATGGCCTGCTCGTGCTCCAGCAGCATCCGGGTCACCTTCTCGGTGTCCTCGGGATGGCGCATCAGGTGCTCGCGGGCCATGTCCGCGGCGGTGACGCCCCGCCCGCCCAGCGCGACGCGCTCCTTCTCCAGCGCGTGCAGCCGGCTGGCCTGGGTCATCGCGGCGAGCTCGTTGCGCTGCCTCTCCTCCTGCACCCGCAGCGCGTACTCGTCGGCGCCGGTGTCGAGGGCCCGCAGCGTGTCGCGCCGCTTGCGGAAGTACTCGGCCGTCGCGTCGTCCGGCCGCAGCAGCGGCGCCACCTCGAAGACCGTGATGCCGTCGGGCAGCGGCACGGGGTTGGCGAACAGCGCCCGGATGGCCCGCTCGGCCCCGCTCGGGTCGCCGACGTCGTAGCCGGACACGGCGCCCTCCAGGGCCCGGCTCAGGTACGTGTAGACGACGGGCAGGGCGTCGCGGATGCCGCGCCGGACCACCTCGCACGGGTCGTGCACGCGGAAGCCGACGCTGACCTTGGCGATGAAGAAGTGGCCGTCGCGGGTGCGCAGCGGCGTGCTGGCCAGCTCGGCGGTGCGGCGGTGATCGCTGATGTCGACGTCGTACCGGGTGCGGCACTTGGTGAAGAAGCGCTCGCCGAGGGTCATCGAGCGGCTGGCGTAGTAGACCAGCTCACCGGTCCCGGTCGCGTAGACGGCGGCGACGCTGGGGTTGCGCGCGGGTTCGGGGCGGAACCCCCGCTGGACGGGCGTCTGCTGGAGGATGAGCGGCACGGAGTTGGTCATCGGGACCCGTTCCTCTTCGCGAGTTCGGCTTCGACCGCGTACGCGGTCAGCGGCTTGGGCCGCAGGTTGTCGGGCGCGAGCCACCGGGTGAGGTGCGTGCGCACCTGCTGCTCGACGGGGTCGAAGCGGCCGACCGAGCCGGGCAGCGCGGCGATCGACCGGGAGTAGGCGCTGCGCACGTTCCCGTCCGCCTCCGCCAGGTCGGCCCAGCGGTCCAGGACCCGGGCGACCGAGACGGGCAGCAGCCCGGACCGGAACACCCGGTGCCACATCTCGACGAGCCGGTGCCGCAGGTCGTCGCGCTGGTCGGCGAGGAGCAGCAGCATCGGCCAGGTGACCGTGGGCGCGGCGGGGTGCTCGGCGGTGAGGTTCTCGGCCAGCCACAGGAAGACGAACGTGCCGGTGAGCGCGCGCCGGTCGTCGAACAGCCAGCTGCCGACCCGGTGCAGCACCCGCTTGGCGTTGCCCTCCTCGTCGGCCAGCAGCAGGTCGGCCATGCTGTCGCCGATGCCGCTGGCCACCCGGCGGTCGTCGATCGTGGTGAGCCGTTCCAGCGCGTTCAGCGCCCGGTCCGGGGCGTGCGCGCCCAGCGCCGCACCCCACACGCGGGCGGCGGTCGCCTGGCCGAGGCGGTTGCTCTCGTTGCCGTACCAGCCGGTGGTGACGGCCTCGACCAGCGGGCGCAGCCGGGTGTCCTCGGCGGGCACGCTCAGCGCGTTGGCGGCGACGTCGCGCAGCCAGAACTTCTGGTCGGTGCCCATCGGCGCCAGGGACAGCCGGTACACGTAGTCGAAGGACTGGGTGGCGAAGAGGCCGAGGGCGGTGGCGGTCCAGATGCGGACGTCCTCGGAGTGGTTCTCGGCGAGGTCGCGCAGCCAGTCCAGGAGCGGCATCTGGATCCGGTACTCCCGCCAGACCCGGGTCAGCACGGCCGACGCGTAGTCCTCGGCGACGTACTCCATCACCTCGGCGGGGGCGTCGCCGAACGGGCCGCGTACGGTCGTCGACCGGATCCGGGCGCGCAGCAGCCGCAGCACCTCGCCCCGGGTGGCGGCGAACGGGTCGCGCCACGGCGGCCGGGGATCGTCGCCCTCGGGCGGGCCGTCGAGGCGCTCGGCGAGCAGGCCGGCGGCGTAGACCACCCGCTCGTACGGCAGCCCGTTGAGCACCGCGAGCGCGATGGCCAGGCAGCGGGTGGACACGTCCGGCAGGCCGCCGAACCAGATCTCGAAGTCCTCGGTGGCGCGCTCGGCCCAGCGGCGCTCCAGCCGCCGCAGGTCCACCGTGGCGCCGTCCAGCTCCTGGCCGATCATCACGGCCAGGTCGGCGGCGGCCTTCATGGTGTGGTCGGCGGCGAACACCCGGTCGACGAACGCGGACAGCTCCGGCTCGGCCAGCAGCCGTTCGGCGGTCTGCGGCCGGCCGAGCGACCAGGCGAGGTGCTTGGCCAGGACGGTGCGCTGGTCGCGGGGCGGCGGCAGGGTCACCACGAACGAGGTGAGCTCGGGGTCGGGGAGCGCGGCGTCCGAGCTGACGGTGAGCACCAGGCGCGCGTCCATCGCGTCCAGGATCGGCACGAGCTGCTGGAGGATCCAGGCCAGGCCCTGCCCCCAGGACAGCGGCTCGCAGAGCAGGAAACCGGCCGAGCGCGGCAGCGGATCGTCGCTCTTGGCGTCGGTCTCCAGCCAGTGCCCGAGGCGGTGCAGGTCCACGTTGCGGTCGAGGTTGAAGATGCGCCGGTCGGGCGGGGACTGCAGCAGCCGGATCGCCGCGGCCACCTTGCCGTGCCCGGGCTCGGCGCGCAGGACGACCACCCGCTGGTCACCCGCGGCGCCGCGGACGTCGTCCCAGCCCTCCGGCGCGACGAAGGCGTGCCGGACCGGCTCGCTCATCCAGGCGCCGAGCGGGCGCAGCGGGGCGG
The DNA here is from genome assembly GCF_003002065.1 of Pseudosporangium ferrugineum. GTDB lineage: Bacteria > Actinomycetota > Actinomycetes > Mycobacteriales > Micromonosporaceae > Actinoplanes > Actinoplanes ferrugineus_A. The sequence continues at coordinate 22,594 of NZ_PVZG01000029.1, read as the reverse complement.
GCTCGGCGTCGCCCAGGGCGAACATCAGCTTGTCGCCGCCGACCATGTCGCCCGCGACCTTCACCCGGGCGTTCTCCCGGCTGCGCTGGCGCTGGCGTCCGGCCCGGCCCTCGACCCGGGACGCGTCCGGGTCGGCCGAGTCGACGGTCGTTCTGACCTCGGCGCCGCCGGCGCTGTCGGCCGCCACGGGCTTCTGTTCGGGCGCCGGGGGAGACGCTTCCCCCTTCGCGTCGGGCGCCGCGGGTGCGCCACCGGCCGCGGCCCCGTCGGGCGCCGGGGGCGGACCGCCGGCCGGGGCCGCGGGTGCCGGCGCGGGCGCGGCGGGTGCGGGTGCCGGTGCCGGCGCGGCAGCCGCGGGTGCCGGTGCGGGATTGGGTGCCGTCATCGGCCACCCCCCTTGACGATCTTCTTGTTGACCAGGTCGCCCGCCACGTCGACGGTGGAGTCGTTGAAGATGATTCCGCTCTGGGCCGGCCGCTTCTTCTTCCGCTCGGGCTGCTCCGCCTTCTGCGGCGGCGGCTCCGGCGCGGGGGCGGGGGTGACGCCCGGCGGGTACGAGTAGCCGGGCACCTGGATCCAGGCCGGCTCGGCACACAACTCCTTCGCGTCGATGGTCACCCGTTCGAAGGTCGACGAGTCGACGGACCGGTAGTCGTGCCGGATCACGTCCTCGAAGACCTGACCCGAGACGATGAGCGCGAGGTTGGCCCGGTCGCCGGCCGTCAGCGCGGCCTTGAGCTGGGGCGCGTCGACGAGCCGGGCGGTGGTGTTCACTGCCGTGCCGACCCAGCCCTCGCCGTCGTGTTCGACCATGCCCTGGTGCACCGCCACACGCAGGCGGATCCGGGCGATCGGGGCGCTGGTCCGCGCCTTCTCCCGCAGTCCGTCGTCCAGCTCGCGGACGAACCGGCCGGCCAGCCGGAGCACCGACACGTCCGGGTCGATCATCAGGATGCCGTCGCCGCGGTCCTCCTGGGCGATCCGGGACGGGTCCAGGCCGGCCTCGGTCAGCGCGTTGCGGACCACCTCGTACAGGTCGGCGCGCACCTGCCGCTGGACGGGGTTCGGCCGCTTGCCGAAGCCCTCCACGTCGACGAGGGCGATGGCACCGAAGGCCGGTTCGGGCATGCGCGTGCCTCCAAGAGAGTAGGACGATCCCGGATAGCACTGTGGGCAGTGATCCCCCGGATGAACAGGCCATCTGGCATGCTGCGCGGTAATCCGGGGCGTGCCGTGGAATCAACCTAGGGCGCCCACGCCGAGTTCGCTGTCAGCTACAAGAACATGACAGAGAGCATGATCGGATGACGATTCACTCTGTCGAGACCAACTTGTCCGTCCCCTTTGGTGGGTCCGGCTCAGCCCTGGACGATCCGTACGCGATGACCGACCGAAAGCGGCAGGGCCGTCGGGATGAGCGGAATGACCGGCTGGGCCTTACTCTGCGCGCCCGTCGCCGGATCGACCGGTGTCAGGGTGAGGTGGACGCAGTCCTGGACGCCGCTCAGCGAGAAGAGCAGCTTCTTGATCATCGATTCGTGCACCGCCTCGCCGAACGGCCAGCCCGTGCCGTCCTCGCCGCCGGTCACCGGATGCAGGAACGCGTAGAGGGCGGCCGTGACCGCCGCCTGCACGGCATGCCGGTCGGCGCCGGCCACCGCGACGATCCCGGCGTCCACCTCGATGCCCTGGTAGCCGGGCGGCATCACGTGCAGCCGGCCGGCCAGCAGCCGGCGCTCGTCGAGATAGGCGCGGACCGCCTCGAACGTGGCACCCGACGGCCGCAGATCCTCCAGCGACGGCCGATCCGCGCGGGCGGCCGGCGGCGCTGCCACGAGCAGGAGTTGCACCGCACCGGACTGCGGGTCGGCGACGCACCGCACCCGGGCCAGCGACGCGTCGGCCCGCCGGGCGAGCTCCTCGTGGTCGGCCTCGGTGACCGCCCGGTCCCCGGCCGCGAGCAGGCGCGGCGCGTGCTGCCAGAGGTCCGCCTCGGACTCCGCGTCGCTGCCGCCCCGCGCCGGGTACGGGTTCGTCACCCGTACGCCGGCCAGCGGCAACCCCAGCTCGTGCAGCCCACCCGCGGGCACGTTGCCGACCGCCCCGCCGCCGGTCCAGTAGCCGCGGATGCGGACCAGCGCGCCGGGCCCGGGGACGGCACCGGCCGGGTGGCGCGACCCGTCGGGACCGGGCACGGCGGGCGGGAAGGCGATCTCCCCGGCGGCGACGTCGTACCGGACGTGGTGGTCGCCGGGCCGGCTCGCCGCGAACGACTCCACCGGCCGCCAGGTCTGCCAGCCGTCGTCCGTGGACGTCTGCACCACCGGATCGCGGCCGGGCACGACGGCGGGCCGCTCGCGCAGCCGGAACCGCTGGCCGGCGGTGCCGTCGCTGATGCCGAGCGGCTCCTCGGCCACGCGCCGGGCGTGCACGGCGAACACGACGGCCTCGGCGGTGCGCGCCCCCGGCTGCCCGGTCGCCCGGCCGCCGGACAGGCGCAGCCACGCGGCCTCCTGCCCGTCCGGGCCGTGCCGGGTATGGCCCGGCGGCACCTCGAGCCACAGCCCGTCGCCGGGGACCTTGCGCCGGCGGCACGGCCGCCACTCGTGGCCGTCCCAGAACTCGGCGCCGTCCGCGGTCACGCCGGTCAGCTCGACGGTGGTGCTCCCGGCCGGTTCGGCGAGCCCGATCAGCAGGGCGGGCGGCTCCTCGCGTACGTGGATCACCCGATTGGGTTTCACCCGTACGGAATTCACCGTCGTGAAGGGAGCGACCCCGGCGCCGGACCCGAGCTCGGTGCCGGCGGGGATCTCCAGCGGGCCGGTCAGCGGGATGTCGAAGGTGAGCCGGGCGTGCGTGGTGGCGGCCCGCGGACCCTGCGGGCGCAGGCCGAGCAGCTCCAGCAGGGGTGGGCGCAGCCGCTCCGAGAGGGCGCCGAGCCGGTCGTGCAACTGGTCGACGATCAGCGCCGCCGAGGCGAGCAGGGCCTCCTCGTCCGTACTGATAGGACGGTCGGTACCGGCGTCGGTCAGCCGGCGTCGAAGCTCCGCCCGGGCCTGATCGAGAAGGTCGGCGAAGCGCCGATCATCGAAGAGAGGCCGCCGGTCGGTCATCCGATATCCACCTTTTGGACGCGAAAATCCGGGCTGAGGGGTTCTGTCGAATCACCGACGGGACCGGAATAGTCACTCGCAGATGATGTAAGCACGCAGGTGCTCGATCCGTCGACTGTGGGGTGAGGCTACGTGCCCAGATCCGTCCTCCCGGTGGTGCTGACTCCCGAGGACACCATGCTCGAGCCGGGCGACTGGGAGTGGGGTGAGGAGAGCCGCCGGCTGCTGACCCTGCTGCGGGCGAACGACCTCGACGCCCGCCAGCGCCCGCTTCCGCCCGAGGCGGGCCAGAAGGGCGCGGCCACGGAGATCCTCCTGGCGCTCGGCGGTTCCGGCATGGTCGGCGCGGCCACCACCGTCCTGCTCACCTGGCTGAACGGCCGCAGCACCCGGCGGGTGACGCTGACCTTCGAGGACGGTGGCGGCCGGCGGAGCGTGGAGCTGGTCGGGCAGGGCATGAGCGAGGGATCGATGCGCGCGGCGATGCTGGCCGCCCTCGGCCGGGACGACACGACCGACGACGGAACCTCCGGGGACGACACCACGCCGCCGGAGCTGCCGCCCGCCGGCGGATGAACACCGGGGAACGGCGCTACCGCGCCCTGCTCTTCGGCAACTGGCGGTTCCCGCGGGAGCCGGAGCTGCTGCCCGAGCTCAGCGGGCCGCCCATCGACGTGGACCGGCTGCGGGAGGCTTTGACGCACCCGGAGTGCGGCCTGCATCGCCCCGCGGACGTCATGGTGCACGAGAACGTGACGATCTCGGGGATGCGGGAGGCGATCGAGATCTTCCTCGACGAGGGAGAGCCCGGGGATCAGCTGCTGATCTACTACTCCGGGCACGGCTGGCGCGCGGACGACGGCGAGCTGTACCTGTGCGCCGAGGACACCCGGATGCGTGCCGTGCAGAGCACCACGATGAGCGCCTCGGACCTGGCCCGGCAGGCCCAGGACAGCCGCGCGTCGGCCAAGGTCGTCGTCCTCGACTGCTGCCACTCGGGCAACTACCGGTTCAAGGGCGCCGACTCCGGCGGCGTCTTCGACGGCAAGGGCGTGGCGGCGCTGACCAGCTCCCAGCGCGACCGGCTCAGCCGCGACGCGGTCGCACCCGGGCATCCCAGCCAGTTCACCGGGCACCTGGTCGCCGGGCTGCGCGGCGCGGCCACCGGGCGGGACGGCTACCTGCTGCTCGAGGACCTCTACGGCTACGTGCACGAGCGGATGAAGGCCGAGGGGGCGACCCGGCCGACGTACAGCAACAAGCTCGTGGGGCGGGTGGCGCTCGGGCGTACGCGCACCCTCCGCGCCGCGCCGCCGGAGCCCGCCCGCGCCGCCGACCGGCTGAAGGAGGCGCTGCGGCTCGCGTCGACGAACCGGGTGGCGGCCGTGCGGTCCCTGCGCCGGCTCAGCGAGGACGGCAGCGGCTGGGGGACCCTCGCCGCCATGCACCTGGGCGAGCTGGCGGCGGCGGGCGGGGACGACGCCACGGCCGTGGCGGCGTACGCGAAGGTGATCGAGTCCGGCGATCCCCGGTGGACCGCGGAGGCGGCCTACCGGCGAGGCACCCGGCTGGCCGCCATGGGCGACCCCGGCCGGGCCGTGCGGGCCTGGCGGGAGGCCGTCGAGCTGGACGACCCGCGCTGGTCGCCGGCCGCCGCCCGGGACCTCGCCCGGCTGCTCGCCGCCGACCCGGCCACCCTCGCCGCGGGTCTCGGCTACTACCGCCAGGCGCTCGCCACCCTCGACGACCCCGCCCTGGCGCTCGAGGCGGGCGACGCCCTGCGCGCGGCGGGGCGCCACGACGACGCCCGCGCCCTGTACCGGCGGCTCGCCGCCCGGCACGATCCGCCCTGGCCGGCACTCGGCGGCGAACGGCTGTCCGGGCTTCCGCCGCCCGCGGCCGCGACCCCGCATCGGTGATCGGATCGCAGTTCTCGCCTCCGGAGGCTTCATGCTCGTCAGCTTCTCCCGTACCGGACCGTTGCGGCACCGCATCCTCAAGGGCTTCGTCGTCGTGGCCGACGACCCGGCCGCGGTGATCGCGGCGGCGCTGCGCCGGCCCGACCTGGGCCCGCTGCGCCCGTACACCAGCGACCGGGCGCCGGGCGCCGTCTGGCTGGACAGCGGCATGGTCTGGCTGACCGACCCGGTGGCGCGGGCGCGGCTGCGGCGGGCCCTCGCCGGGGGCACCGCCGCGCTCTCCGCCGCCGTACGCGCCGCCGGCGGCCGGCTCGTCCCGGGCGGCTGGCTCGGCGCCCGCGGTCAGGGCGACTGGCTCTGTCCCGATCTGCACGCCGTCGAGACGATCACCGACACCCAACGGGAGATCTGCGCCAACCTGCTGCGGGCGTGGGTGCCCGAACTCATCGCGCTGACCGGGCAGGCGTCCTTCGGCGGCGGCCGGGTGCACGACGCGGGCTCGCGCCGGCTGGCCGACTCCGGCGACCACCTGTCCACCCGCTACCTCGCCTCGGCCGGCCCCCGCCACCTCGGCCGGGTCCGCGACAGCCTGCGCCGCGACGAGGGCGTACCCCGGCTGGAGCTGATGGACGTCAACCCCGCCGGGCTCGACGACGCCGTGCCCAACGTCGTCCTGCGGTGCGTGGACGCGCAGCTCCTGCCGGCCACCGTGCTCGCGCACGCGCTGCTGGTGCAGGCGCTCGCCGTGGACGCCCGCAAGCTGGAACGCGAGGGGCGCCGGGTGCCGGCAGTGCCGCAGGCGGCGCTCGACCGCAACCGGTCCCGGGCCATCTCGGCCGGCCTCGGCGCCACCTTCGACCCGCTGGAGCAGAAGCCCGGCCGCGGCCGCCCCGACCAGTCCCGCGGCGGTCAGTCCCGCGGCGATCGCTCCCGCGGCGACCGCGACCGGCCGGCCGGTCCGCTGCCCGCCCGGGACCGCGCGCTCGCCCTCCTCGAGCACGTCGTGCCGCACCTGCGGGCGATGCGCGTGGTGCCGGACGAGCTGGCCCCGATCGCGTTCGGGCTCACCCTGGCGGGTACGCACGCCTCGGCCGTACGCAAGGAGAGCGACCTGCTGCGGCGATGGGTGCAGGACGGCGCCGACCTCGACCGGGCGGAGTTCTTCGCCGACGCCGCCTGGCTGGACCGCGACCACGTCACCGCGGCGAACCAGCAGGCGTACCCCGGCGCGACGTCGCTGGCCCGCACCTACTGGGCGGACCGGCTGCGACCGCCCCCGCCGCGGCGCGCGCCCGTCCCGCAGCAGCGGAGCCGCCCGTCGCCCGCCGACCTGTTCGCCAAGGTGGGCGACGAGGGGATCTCCGCCCGGGAGGTCACCGCGGCGCTGGCCGCGTACGCGCGGGAGGGCGGACCCTCCGACCTGCTGCCGGCCTTCCGCAAGCTGCCCGGGGACCGGGCCAGGGCCGTCCGCCGGTCGCTGCGGCCCGGCCGGGCGCTGACCCGCGACGCGGCCGCCGTGCCGGCCGACTGGGAACAGGGCCAGGCGGCCGAGGTGCAGCGGCTGGCCGGAAAGGACGGCCGCGCGCTGCTCTGCGTCAAGGTGCCCGGCGACCGGCGGGACGCCGCGGTGGCCGCGGCCCGCGACCGTCTCCGGCGTCCGCCGGACGGGCTGGCGGTGCTGCTGCTGACCAACGCGGCGTACCGCGACCCCGCCGGCGGACAGCGCGCCACGATCGAGTTGCTGCTGGTCGACACCACCGTGGAGGACGCGCGATGAGGCCCTCCGTCCTGCTGATGCTGGACCTGCGGGAGTACGGCGAGGCGCCGTCCGACGAGGACGGCACCCGCCGCCTGTGGGCCGAGATCGAACCCGAGCTGATCGGCCGGGACCTGCGCCCTGACCAGACGGTGACCGTACGGCGCCCGGGCGGCGTCATCGGCGCGGTCGTGCTGGAGTCCGACCCGGCCCTGGCGGGCTGGACCGGCCCGGACACCACGTTCGCCGTGTGCGGGGTGCTGGAGCGGCCGAAACTGCTCTACCGCTGCGGGCCCTGCGCCGACGAGGGCAGGGTCAGCTACGGTCCCTTCCTCTGCTCCGGCTGCGGCGCCACGGACACCCGCCGGCGGGTCTGCGACGACCACGTCGTCATCCTCGACCTGTCGTTCGCCAAGGCCACGTGCCCGGCGCACGTGCCGCGGTGCGAGTGCGGGCGTACGGCCACCTTCTGGTGCGCAGGCCCCGGCTGCGGCCGCGGGAAGGCGTGGTGCGACCAGCACCGGCGGCGGCACCCGGGCGACGAGCTGATCTCGTACTGCGGCGGGTGCTACGACCGGCGCTTCCCGGCCTGCTCGACCGGCGGGTGCGGGAGCATCGGCAGCCTCTCGTGCGAGTTCGGCGCCGGGGCGGGCCCCTGCCGCACCAAGGTCTGCCCGGGTCACGCGTTCCGCTGGCAGGTGTACGGCCCCAGCCGCCGCGGCCTCGTGCTCTGCCCCGCCCACCACCGGCAACTGCCCGCGCTCGCCCCCGACGAGCTCGTGCGGCAGGTCGTCAGCGGCACGCTCGGCCGGCGGCGGGGCAGGTCACGTGTACCCCGGTTGCCGCGCCTGTCGCTGTTCCAGCACATCTTCATCAACGTGCAGCGGCGGCTGCTGACCGTTCCCCAGCTGTACGACGCGGCCGACCGGGTCTACCGGGCCGAGCGGGCGAACCAGCCGCTGACCGCCCTGATCGACGAGCACCGCGCGGGCTGGGAACGGGAACGCGCCGACGCCATCGCCGCGGAACGGGACGGGCAGCGGCACTTCGCGCGGCTCTGCGAGGCGCTCACCGCCCTGGGCCACGGCGACATGGTCCCGCGCATCTCCCTGTCGATCTTCAAGCCGCACGCGGGTGAGCTCTGGGTCCGTGTCCCCGACGACCTCCGGGGCCGGTTCATCGGCTCGCGCGGCGCCACCATCAACGCGCTGCGGCAGCGTATCGGCCTGCAGATCAACCTGGAGAAGCTGTGAACCCCCGCTGGAGCTCCGACCGGGACCGCCTGGTCATCGTCCCCGGGCCGGGCCTGGTCGACGCCGACCGGGTCGCGGTCAGCGATCGCGACCTCGCCGGCGACGCGGCCGGCCTGCTCACGGTCGGCGGCCGGCACACCGGCGTGCGCATCTTCGCCCGGCCGGAGCTGCCGTCCGGAATGGCGGCGGTGGGCGCCGGGCTCGCCGCCGACCTGATGCTCACCGACGACCGGACCGCGTGGACCCTGGCCCCGGCCGCCCCCGTCGAGGCCGCCCGGATCACGCTGGAACCGCTGACCGACGGCTCGGTGCAGGACCTGTCCCGGGCCGTGCTCGGCGCCACCGACCTGGCCGGCCGGGTGATCTTCCTGGACGCCGACGACTCGTCCTGGATCACCGTCGCGGGCATGCCGTTCCGGGTCAGGGCCGCGACCGGGCGCGACGGCTGGTCCCTGGACGGCCTCGTCGGCATCGGCCGGGGCACCGAGCTCTCCCTGTACGCCAAGAGCGGCCGCACCGGCGTCGACATCGTGGTGCTGGCGGACTGCAGCGGCTCGATGAACCTGGCCGACGTGCCCGCGATCGGCGGCGAGGACCCGTACGCCTGGCAGCTCGGCACCACCCGCGGCGGCACCATCACCCGGGCCGACGCCCAGAAGCGGGCGCTGCTGCGCCTGCTCGACGCCCGCCTGGCCACCTCGGGGCGCCCGTCGCGGATCGCCCTGATCCGCTTCGGCACGGCGTGCGAGGTGATGTTCCCGGTGGCCGAGGGCATGGCCGAGGTCAGCGCCGACAGCGCGCCCGAGGTGGCCCAGACGTTCCGCTCGGCCGTCGCCCGCCTCCAGCCGCAGGCGCAGAACACCGACATCGGCGGCGCCCTGCACTTCGCCTCCGAGTTGCTGCACCGCCACGGCGTGCCCGGCAACGACCAGCTGATCGTGCTGGTCAGCGACGGCGCCGAGTTCAACCCCAAGGGCGACGACGCCACCGGCGAGGCGATCGAGGTCACCCGGGACGCGGTCTCGCTGATGGACGAGCTGCGCCAGGTCGCCGGCGTACGCCTGCACGCCATCGGCATCAGCGACCGGGAGGCGTTCCAGCGGTGGTGCGACCGGGAACGCGGCGGCTCGTACGAGCCGTGGATGGTCCCGGACCACCGCCTGCTCACCAACCTGGTGCAGGTCGGCGGCGGCGACCCCGGCCGGATCGGTGGCCTGGACGTGCTGGAGGACTACTTCGGCAGCCTCGGCGGCGGCGTCACCACCAGGATCGGGGTGCCCGCCGACGCCGGCCGGCTCCCCGCGGTGCAACCCGGCCTCGCGGCGCTGGCCCACCGTCAGCTCGGCGTCGGCCCGGCGGAACGGGCGGAGTTCGCCCGCACCGCCGACGAGATCCGCGACCTGTACGCCGAGTGCCTCACCGCCGCCGGCACCCGCACCGACCTGCGCATCCTGCGTCCGCCGCGGCACGCCGACCAGTTCCGGGAGCTGGGGGTGGTGGCGCAGACGCGTACGGAACTCAAGGAATGGATCGGCCAGCTCGAGCAGATCTTCGAGCCCCGCCCGACCGGCCTGGCCGGCCGGCTCGAGGCGCTGGCGTCCGACGGCCGCCGGCAGGCTCTCCGCCAGGTGCGCGACGACGGCGCCCCGCCGGCCGACGACGACGCCCGCGGCTGGTTCGAGGTGCAGACCCACCTCGCCCGGACGGCGTGCGCCCTGCTCACCGACGTCCGTGACGCGCTGGGCGAGGCGGCCCGCGCCGGCGCCCCGGCCACCGAGGTGTCCGAGGAGGACTGGTACACCGGCAACTCGTACGAGTGATCAGCCCGGCTTCTCCGGCACGCGGTCGAAGCGGGTCCAGCGCGCCCAGCCACGCTTGCGCATCAGCGCCTGGAGCCGCCGCACCCGCGGGTCGGCCTCGACGGCCAGGGCGTCCATGAGGTCGAACGGCAGGTCGTCCTGGGCCGCCTCGTCGAAGTCGGTCTGACCGGCGGCGAGCGCCCGGTCGGCGAAGCCCGCCATGATGTCGGCGACCTCCACCAGGCGGGGGTCGTCGTCGCCGGTGTCGCTGTCGAAGATCTCCGACAGCAGCCGGTAGAGCCCGCTCACCTGCGGGTCCTCGAGTTCCGCCAGCTTCGCCGGTATCCACTCGTGGACGCGGTCGGGCCAGCGCGCGGCGATCAGGATCCAGCCGTCCCGCTCGCCCTGCACCATCACGTCGGACACCCCGAGCGCCCGCAGCCGGTCCAGGTAGTGGGCCACCTCCGGCGGCAGCGCCAGGCTGTCGCCGGCGGCGAGCTGCGCGATCTGCCTGCGGCTGGTCTCCAGCCGTTCGATCTCGTCGCGCAGGTCGTCGTCGATCTTCCGGACCGCCTCGGCGAACGCCGCCGGGTCCGCCTCGAGCATCCGGCGGATGTGGGAGAGCGGCACCCCCGCGGCGGCGAGCGTACGGATCTTGATGAGGGACAGGACCGCGGCGGTGCCGTAGCGGCGGTAGCCCGACGCGTCCCGGTCCGGCTCCGGCAGCAGGCCGATCTGGTGGTAGTGCCGCACCGCCCGGACCGTGACGCCGGCGTACGCCGCCAGTTGACCGATCGTCAGCATGCTCCGATCCTGCCCGCTCAGGAGATCTGGCGGCGGTAGGTGAGGTCGGCCAGGGCGTACGCGATCACCAGGATGCCGGCGCACCAGCCGAGGGCGACCCAGATGTCGCCGCCGACCGGCTGCCCGGTGAAGAGATTCCGGATCGTGTCGACGATCGAGGTCACCGGCTGATGCTCGGCGAAGAACCGCACCGGGCCCGGCATCGACGCGGTGGGCACGAAGGCCGAACTGATGAAGGGCAGGAAGATCAGCGGGTACGAGAACCCGCTCGCGCCGTCGAGGGTCTTCGCGGTGAGGCCGGGGATGACCGCGATCCACGTCAGGGCCAGGGTGAAGAGCAGGAGGATCCCCGCGACCGCGAGCCAGTCCAGCACCCCGGCACCCGAGCGGAAGCCCATGAGCAGGGCGACGCCGACGACCAGCACGAGCGAGATCGCGATGGCGGCGATCGACGTCAGAACGTGCGCCCACAGCACGCCGGAGCGGGCGATCGGCATGGACTGGAACCGTTCGAAGATGCCGCTCCGCATGTCGGTGAACAGCCGGAAAGCGGTGTAGGCGATGCCCGACGCGATGGTGATGAGCAGGATTCCGGGCAGCATGTAATTCACGTACGGAACGGTTCCGGTGTCGATCGCGCCGCCGAACACGTAGACGAAGAGGAGCATCATCGCGATCGGCGTGACTGCGGTCGTGACGATGGTGTCGACGCTGCGGGTGACGTGCCGCAGGGTACGCCCGGTGAGGACGGCGGTGTCGGCGAGGAAGTGCGTGGCCATGGTGTCCTACTCCTTCTCGGCGGCGTCGCCGACAACCGCGAAATAGACGTCTTCGAGGGAGGGCTGCTTCTCGACGTACTCGACCTCGGCCGGCGGCAGCAGCCGCTTGAGTTCGGCGAGGGTGCCGTCGACGATGATCCGGCCGCGATGCAGGATGGCGATCCGGTCGGCGAGCTGTTCGGCCTCGTCCAGGTACTGGGTGGTGAGCAGCACGGTCGTCCCGCCCCGAGCCAGCTCCTTGACGGCGTCCCAGACCTCGATCCGGGCCTCCGGGTCGAGGCCGGTCGTCGGCTCGTCGAGGAAGATGACCGGCGGATTCCCGATGAGGCTCATGGCGATGTCCAGCCGGCGTCGCATGCCGCCGGAATAGGTCGCCACCCGCCGGCCGCCGGCCTCGGTCAGCGAGAACCGGCGCAGCAGGTCGTCGGCGACGGCGCCGGGTTCCCGGAGGTGCCGCAACCGGGCGATCATGACCAGGTTCTCGCGCCCGCTGAGGATCTCGTCCACCGCGGCGAACTGCCCGGTCAAACTGATGGATTCGCGTACGTCCGCAGCGCGCGCCCCGACGTCGAAGCCGTTCACCCGCGCGTCCCCGGCATCCGCTCTCAGCAGCGTGGAGAGGATCCGCACCACCGTGGTCTTGCCGGCCCCGTTCGACCCGAGCAGCGCGAAGATGCTGCCCCGGGCCACCTCGAAATCCACGCCGCGCAGAACGCGCAGCTCCTTGTACGACTTCTCCAGTCCCCGTACCTGAATCGCGGGGCCGGCCGTGGATGTGCTCATGCGGACCAGCATGGAGCCCTGACGCTGCGTCAGGGTCAAGCCCGGATCCGGGCGCCGGGCTCGCACTGGCGGGCTCCGGCGATCCGGGCGCTCGGAGAAGTTTTTCCCCGGCGCCCGGCCGATGCCGTACGCGGGTCAGCGCGCGAGCGCGAGGCCCTGCTTGTCGGTGAACTTGCCGACCGCGATCATGATCAGGTCGATCAGGGCCCAGATGCCGAAACCGCCGCCGAACGTGATCAGCATGAGGATGCCCGTGCCGACCTTGCCGACGTAGAAGCGGTGGACGCCGAGCACGCCCAGGAAGAAGCAGAGCAGCAGCGTGACGATCCAGGACTTCGAGCCGGTGCCGGCGGCGGTCTGAGTGGCGGTCATGACGTTATGTCTCCCCATTCATGGATGCTTGTGAGCCGGTGCACGGTAGCGGCACCCGGTACCGCCAGGCAAGATCACACGGAGTTTCCGTTGCGTATCCCTCTCGAGAGCGACCCGCAACTGTCCACCGCGGGGTGACGATTCGCGTCGATGCGATCCCTAGCGTTTGCGGCATGAAGAAATCACTCGTTGCACTGCTCGCCGGCGTGACGGTTGCCGGTACGGCCCTCGCCGGCGTCGGCGTTTCGCAGGCCTCCGTCGAGCACCGCCCGGCCCCGGTCCAGTACCGTCCGCCGCTGGAGGCCACCCTGCAGGCCGACGCGGACGCGATGCTCAAGTACGGCATGCCCGGCGTTCTCGCCGAGGTGGACACCCCCCGCGGCAACGTAACGGTCCGCAGCGGGTACGGCGACCTCGCGAAGCGCACTCCGGTCCCGTGGAACGCGAAGTTCCGGATCGGCAGCTTCACCAAGTCGTACGTGGCGGCGACCCTGCTCCAGCTCGTCGGCGAGCGCAAGGTGTCGCTCGAGGACAAGGTCGACCGCTACCTGCCCGGCGTCGTCGAGGGCAACGGCAACGACGGCCGGAAGATCACCGTGCGCCAACTCCTCCAGCACACGAGCGGCCTGCCCGAATACACCGACGGCATGGATACGTACACCTCCCTGCCGAACTTCCAGAAGGGTCGGTACGACTCCTGGACCGACAAGGAGCTCGTCGCCTTGGCGATGAAATTCCCGCCCAAGTTCAAGCCGGGCGCCGAGTGGAGCTACTCCAACACCAACTACACCCTGGCCGGGATGATCATCGAGAAGGTCACCCGCCACACCTGGCAGCACGAGGTGCGGAAGCGGATCGTCGCGCCGCTCGGCCTGCGGGACACGTCCCTGCCGGGCACCAAGCTGACGGTCCCGAAGCCGCACGCGGTCGGCTACACCCGGTTCCCCGGCCCGAACGCGACCGAGGAGAACCCGGACTGGAGCGAGCAGGTCGACGCGACGATCCTGAACCCGTCCTACGGCGGTGCCGCGGGCGAGATGATCAGCACCACCGACGACGGCAACAAGTTCCTCAAGGCCCTGATGAGGGGCAAGGTCCTGCGGCCCGCCCAGCTCCGCGAGATGCTCCGTACGGTGCCGACGCCCGAGATCTACCACTCCCAGCTGCCCGGCCTGCGCTACGGCCTCGGGATCATGTGGGTGGACAACTCCTGCGGCGGCTCGTGGGGACACGGCGGCAGCATCGAGGGCTACTGGACCCGCAACGGCGTCACGCGGGACGGCTCCCGCGCCGTCACCGTCTCCCTCAACACCGACAAGTCGGTGCCGGCCGCCGGTGTGCAGCCGTTGAAGCACGACATCGCCCTCGACCTCATCGATCACGCGCTCTGCGGCGTCCGCTGAGCCTTACCGCCCGGCCACGCCCCTTCGCCCGGGGGCGTGGCTCCGGCTGCGCCCCTCGCCCGGGGGGCCCGGCACCGGCTGCGCCCCTCGCCCGGGCTGCGGCACCGGCTGCGCCTCAGAAAGGGATCACTGACATGACCACCGACAAGAAGTACAGCAATCTGACGATCGGTCTCGCCACCGCGGCCGTTCTTGCCGTGGGCGTGGGAGTCGCCGACGCCGATGTGAACAGTAGCCCCGCCGCCGGGGCTCCCCGTCCGGCCGCCGCCACCTCAGGCTGGGACGGCGTCATCCGCGAGCAGGTGCGGATCGACTTCGGCAAGGGCTGGGTCACCAACGCCGAGCTCACCCGCCCGAGCGGTGCCACGGGCCGCCTGCCGCTGGTCGTCTTCCTGCACGGCAGCGGGCGCAACGACATGAACCAGACGCTGCCCGGCGGCAAGGGCTCGACCTTCGTGCCGCTCGCGCAGGCCGCCAGCCGGGAGGGCTTCGCCACCCTGCGCTTCAACAAGCGCGGGGTGACCGACATCGGGCCGGTACGCAGCACCGATCCCGCTCAGCTGACGCCGGAGAACCCGTACGACCGGACCCAGAAGGACGCCGCCGCCGCGATCCGGTTCGCGGCCAAGTCGGCGACCGTCGACCCGGCGAGGATCTTCCTGGCCGGCCACAGCGAGGGCACCAACGTGGCCGCCAACCTCGCCGCCGCGCCGAAGCGCTTCGGCATCCCGAAGCCGGCCGGCGTGGTCGCGATGAGCGTCGTCGGCAAGCCCATCAAGCAACTGATCACCTTCCAGGTGTACGGCCGGCAGCTGCTCCAGCTGCACGACGAGTTCGACCTGAACGGCGACGGCCAGCTGACCGCCGTCGAGGCGTCCGAGGGCCTGCTGGGCAAGCCGAAGGAGGTCGCCGACCAGTTCCGCTCCCTCCTGCTCGACGGCCGGAAGGTGCGCGCCGCCACGGACCGGAACCGCGACGGCCGGATCGCGATCGACGCCGAGGCCGGCCCGGTGCTGCGCAAGGCGACGGGCATCGACGCGTACCCGAACATCCCGGGCCTGGACCAGTCCCTGGTCGACTACCTGAACGACCTCGGCCGCTTCCCGACCGTGAGCGAGGCGCTGCCCCGCTTCTCCGGCCCGACGCTGCTGCTCAACGGGGAGAACGACCTCGACACCCCGGCCCGCGGCGCGCTCGTCGCCGACGCCGCGGTGGCCGCGGCCGGCAACCGCGACCACAAGGTCGTCATCTACCCGGGCGTCGTGCACACCCTGAACGTCGCCCCGAAGTACAGCGACGACCTCGGCGAGCCCGACCCGCGGATCGTCGCCGAGGTCCAGGCCTGGCTGAAGTCCCACCGCTGAGGGGCACGTGCGGGCCGCCACCCCGGCGGCCCGCTCCGCCTCATGCCACGAAGGCGATGTCGCGTTCCTTCTCGAGGTTGTCCTCGCTGTTGGTGAGCCGCCGGCGGATCGCGGCGCCGACCACGGGAAGCCGATCGACGAGCTCGAAGACCCGCCGCCCCGCGAGCTGCCGCCGGCTCGTGGGGGTGAACAGCGAGATCTGCTTGATACCGGTCCGCTGGTACGACGCGATGTGCGGACGCAAATGGTCCTCCCACGCCCGCAGCGCCGGGAGCACCGCGTCGCCGTGCCGTTGCAGCATCGTGCCGAGCAGGTCGGCCCCGGCCAGGCCGGCGGACACCCCCATGCCGGAGTAGACGGTCGCGCACCAGGCGGCGTCGCCGACCAGCACCACCCGCCCCTTCGACCACGCGTCCATCCGCACCTGCTCGGCCGTGTCGAAGAGGTAGTCGTCCGTGGCCTCGAACGCGTCGAGCGCGTCGCCGAGCAGCTGCCCGTAGGGCCTGGGCGCGTACGCGGCCCGGAGCCGGTCGATGGGCCGGCCCGTGAACTGCGTGTCGACGTCGGCGGTGCGGTACGAGAAGAACGCGGTCGGCGCATGATCCGCGAACGGCAGCACCAGCAGCGACCGGCCCGGTTCGAGCAGCATGGCGCCCTCGTGGCCGGCCATGCCACCGATCGGGTGCGGAAGCATGAACGCCGCGATCATGTAACCGAGCCGGTGCAGGAACCGCTCGTGCGGGCCGAACACCAGCCGCCGTACCGTGGACCGCAGGCCGTCGGCACCGACCACCAGGTCGAAACGCTCCGTGGCGCTCGCGCCGGCCCGCTCCAGCGTGACATCGACGCCGGAGACGTCCTGCTCGATGCGGACCGGGGTGGTCGAGAACCGGATCTCCACATCGCCGGGCAGCGCGGCGAACGCGCCCTGCTCGACGTCGCCCCGCAACATGACGCGAGGCTCGCCCGGGAAGTCGGTGAACCCCAGCCCCGACCGCCGATCCCCGCCCCGGGTCACCACGAAGTCGGCACTGTCCGCCGGCGACCGGTCGGGAATGGCATCCAGGATGCCGAGCCGCCGCGCGGCGGCCTGACCCGCACCGAAAACCCCGACGAAATACCCACCTGTACGGCGCCCGGCCGCCCGCTCGACGATCACCGGCTCCCACCCGGCGGACCGCAGCCGCAACGCGGTAGCGATCCCACTGACCCCCAGCCCGACGACCAGGGCACGCTTCCCCCGGGCCCGCGGTCCCGCTCCGACCGATACGTTCTCTTCGATACCCATGCCCCGATGGTCGGCGCCCCCACGGCTGGCGCCCCACCGATAGCCGGACGGCTTCTACCGAAAACCCGCCAACCACTTCCTGAGCTAGCATTGCTATCAGTCGTAGTGGCGAGGAGAAGGCATGGCGGCCCTCAGCATCCGAGATCTCGACGACTCCGTCAGAGAGAAACTGCGTCTTCGGGCCGCCCGGCACGGCCGCTCCATGGAGGCCGAGATCCGCCTCATCCTCACCAAGGCCGCCACCGAGGACGAGCACCCGGGAACAGACCTGTTCAGCGCGCTGACCCACCGGTTCGCGCAACTCGGCGGAGTGGAACTCGAACCCCCGGCGCGGACCACCCCACCGCGGGCAGCGGACTTCGGCGAGCAATGATCGTCCTCGACACCAACGTCGTCTCCGAACTCATGCGTGCGGCTCCGGCGCCGGCCGTGCTCGCCTGGCTGCAACAGACATCCAGCACTGGCCTGTACACCACGTCGGTCACTGTGGCCGAGATCCGCTACGGCATCGCGCGGTTGCCGGACGGTCGCCGGAGGCACGACCTGCATCAGGCTGCGAACGAGATCTTCGCCGCTTTCCCGCGCCAGGTGCTGGCCTTCGACCTCGCCGCGGCCACCGCCTACGCGGACGTGGTCGCGGACCGCGAGGCGGGCGGCAATCCGATCAGCGGCTTCGACGGCCAGATCGCCGCCATCTGCCGATCTCAGGCCGCGACCCTCGCCACGCGCAACATCAAGAATTTCGTCGATACGGGAGTCGCCCTCATCGACCCGTGGCACCCGGCAACCGCCTGACCTGCGTATCAGGCGCCCTCGGCATCGCGGACCGGGTTGCGGAGGCCGCCGTCGAGCGGCGTGGCCTCGTCGGTGGCGGCCCAGGAGGCGAGGAGGCGGAGGCGTTCGGCGGAGGGTGAGCCGGGCTCGGCGGTGTACACCAGCAGGATGAGGCCCGGTTCGGCGGTGAGCGCGAGTTCCTCGTACGCGAGGGTGAGGTCTCCGACGACGGGGTGGCGGAAGCGCTTGGTGCCGGTGCCGTGGGTGCGGACGTTGTGGTCGGCCCACAGGCGGCGGAAGGTCTCGCTGCGGGTGGCGAGCTCGCCGACGAGGTCCTGCAGCCCGCGGTCGTGCGGGTCGCGGCCGGCCTCGGCGCGCATGATGCCGACGCACATCTCCGCGAACCGGTCCCAGTCGGGATAGAAGTCACGGGACGCCGGGTCGAGAAACTGAAACCTGGCCAGATTCGGGGTACGTCCGCCGCTGCCGATGAGCGGTGCGGCGAACGCGCGGCCGAGCGCGTTGGTGGCGAGCAGGTTCTGCTGCGGGTCCCGTACCAGGGCGACGGCGTCGGTGATCGCCGCCAGGGTCCATCGCAGGCTCGGCCGGGACGCGGCCTTGCCGGCGGCGCGGCGCCGGGGACGCCCCGAGGCCGGGATGCCGTCCGCGGCGCGGGCCAGGTCGAACAGGTGCGCGCGTTCGGTGTCGTCGAGCTGAAGCGCGCGTACCAGGGCCTCCAGGACGCCGGACGACGCACCGGCGATCTGACCCCGTTCGAGCCGGGCGTAGTACTCGACGCTCAGCCCCGCGAGGGTGGCGACCTCGCTGCGGCGCAGGCCGGGGACGCGGCGGCCGCCGGTCGGCGGAAGCCCCGCCTGTACGGGGGTCAGCCGGGCCCGACGCGTGGTCAGGAACTCCCGTACCTCGCAACGGTTGTCCATGTCCCGAGCGTAGGCCGCGCCGCCGGTGGGCGAGGCCGGCCAGGGGTGCCCTGTCAGTACACCCATGCACAGTGACTCCCCGGCCCGCCGGGCGGCGTGTTGACTCGGTTCCGGCCGGGTACGCCGGCCGGAACGAAACGGTGACAGGAGCACGCATGCGTGGAGTCGTCATGTACAAGCCGGGGGACGTACGGGTCGAGGAGCGTGACGACCCCAGGATCATCGAGCCGACCGACGCGATCATCCGGCTGTCCGCGACCTGCATCTGCGGCAGCGACCTGTGGCCGTACCGCGGTGCCGAGCCGGTCGACCATCAGGTCATGGGCCACGAGTACGTCGGCGTCGTGACGGAGGTCGGGTCGCGGGTGCACACGATCAAGGTCGGCGACTTCGTGGTCGGCTCGTTCTTCGCCTCGGACAACACCTGTGAGATCTGCCGCGCGGGCTACCAGGCGTACTGCGTGCACCGCGTCCTGATGGGCGCCCTCGGCACCCAGTCGGAACTCGCCCGCATCCCCCTCGCCGACGGCACCCTCGTCGCGACCCCCGGCCACCCCGCCCCGGACCTGATCCCGTCGCTGCTGGCGGCGTCCGACGTCCTCGGCACCGGCTGGTTCGCCGCGGTCGCCGCCGAGGCGGGCCCCGGCAAGACCGTCGCGGTCGTCGGCGACGGCGCGGTCGGCCTGCTCGGCGTCCTCGCGGCTCGCCACCTCGGCGCCGAACGCATCATCGCCTTCAGCCGCCACGCCGACCGCCAGGCCCTGGCCCGGTATTTCGGCGCCACGGACATCGTCGAGGAACGCGGCCCCGCCGGCGTCGACAGAATCAAGGACCTGACCGGCGGCCTCGGCGCCCACAGCGTGATCGAGGCGGTCGGCACCCAGGAAGCCATGATGCAGGCCATCCACGCCACCCGCCCCGGCGGCCACGTCGGCTACGTCGGCGTCTCCCACGACGTGGCGCTGCCCGGCAACGAACTCTTCATGTCCGGCGTCCACCTCCACGGCGGCCCGGCCCCGGTCCGCCGCTTCCTGCCCGAACTGATCAACCTCATCTGGAACCGTACGATCGACCCGGGCAAGGTCTTTGATCTGGCTCTGCCCTTCGACCGGGCGGCCGAAGGCTACGACGCCATGGACAAGCGCGCCGCCACCAAGGTCCTCCTGACCCTCTGAACCCGCCGGCCCGCAGATCCGCCGGCCCGCAGATCCGCCGGCCCGGGTGCGTCCGCCGCCCGAATCGCAACGACCCGCCCCGCTTCCCTGCCGGGCGGGTCACGCGGCGACGTAACCCTGGCGCCCCTCCCGGCGAGCACCGTTCTCGTGAGCCCGTTGCGCATCTCGGGCCGTCGCGCGCCGCTCGAGAGTCCGGTCCGTGACGCCGCGGCCCGCGTCGGGCACTTGGCGGGTTTCCGGTAGGAGGCGTCCGGCTATCGGTGGGTTTCAGGCGGGGGAGCGCAGACCATCGGATCATGAGTATCGATGAGCACGTATCGGTCGCGCAGGGGTCTCCGGACCGGGGGAACCGGAATCGAGGGTCCGGCATCAGCATCCGGCGGTGGCGAAGACGTTCGCCGCGCTCACGGTCGCGGTCACGCTTGCCGCGTCCGTCTCCGGTACGGCGTACGCGGCCGGGCCCGGCGGCGACGTGTCGGCCACCATCGTCGGCGGGCACGAGGCCACCGAGTCCTACCCGGCAATGATCTCCCTCCAGATCACCTGGGGAGACGGAACTGCGCACATCTGCGGCGCGAGCCTCGTGTCGCGGCAGTGGGCGGTCACGAACGCGCACTGCGTCACCTCGCAGGACGGGTCGCCCGTGCCGCCGGAGACGTTCCACCTGCGCATCGGCTCGAACGATCGGACCACCGGCGGCACATTTGCCGGCGTGACGGCGGTGTTGCCGCACGCCGAATGGGACTGGGCCACCGGGACCGGCCGGGTAGCGGACATCGCCATGCTCCGCCTCGACACCCCCGTTCAGGAGCAGCGCATCGAGGTCGCCAACCGGGTCCGATACGGCGGGGCGGTGACCCGGGTGATCGGCTTCGGCCACACCCAGCCGGGCGGCACCCTGCCCATCACGCTCCAGGAACTCGACACCTGGCTCCTGCCCGCCGAACGTTGCGAGTACCCGGGGTTGACGATCAGCGAGGGCGAGATCTGCGTCGCCAACGTGAACGGCACCGACGGCATCTGCAGTGGAGACAGCGGCGGCCCCGCGATGCAGAAGATCCGGGGTCGCTGGCAGCTCGTCGGCGGCGTGTCACGCGCCACGAACGGCTGCGGCACCGGCCCGGCGATCTTCACGGACGCGACGTACTACCGCGGCTGGATGTACGAAGTGATGCGCACCGGCACGGTCCCGCCGCCCGCGCCCGGGGTCACGCCGGCCGCCCCGTCGGCAGCGAAGGCATCGGCCCAGATCCAGAACTGGTACCTCCCGGCCGCATAACCACCCACCCCGAGGGGCGCCCGCCACGGTGACCGGCCAGGCCCGGCGGGCGCCGCGGGGCCGCCCCGGCGCGGACCGTCCGTCGTCGGGTCACCGCTGTGCAATGTGGACTCCGACGCCGAAATGCCGGCGCCGCAAGATACTGCGTTCGCGGTACGAACCGGCCTGCGACGGCAGGACGACCCGCGCGCCGTCTCCTGCGAGCGTGAGACCCCGGTTCAACAAGGCGGCAACGTCGGTAAATGCGAGAGGCGATTTCCGCATTCTCATCCGACTATCTCTCCGCGGCCGATGACACAACCGGGACCCTCAACTCTTACGGAGGAACAGAATGTCCAGCACCAGCATCCGAAGGTGGACGAAGACGTTCACCGCGCTCACGGTCGCGGTCACGCTCGCCGCGTCCGCTTCCGGTACGGCGTACGCGGCCGGACCCGGCGGCGACGTGTCGGCCAACATCGTCGGCGGGCACGAGGCCACCGAGTCCTACCCGGCGATGATCTCCCTCCAGTTCGCCCACGGAGACGACTTCGAGCACGGTTGTGGCGCCACCCTCGTATCGCGGCGCTGGGCGGTCACGGCCGCGCACTGCGTCACCTCCCAGGACGGATCGCCCGTGTCGCCGGAGAGGTTGCGCCTGCGCGTCGGCTCGAACGATCGGACCACCGGCGGCGCGTCCGTCGGCGTGACGGCGGTCTTGCCGCACGCCGAATGGGACTGGGCCACCGGCACGGGCCGGGTCGCGGACATCGCCATGCTCCGCCTCGACACCTACGTCCAGCTGCAGCACATCGAGATCGCCACCCGCCTCCAGAACGACGGCGCGGTGGCCCGGATGCTCGGCTTCGGCCTCACCGAGCCGAACGGCGAGGGCCCCGCGCCCACCACGCTCCAGGAACTCGACACCCGGCTCCTGCCGTCCGAGCGCTGCGCGAGCCCGGACGAATTCGGCATCAGCGAGGGCGACATCTGCGTCGCCAACGTGAACGGCACCGACGGCATCTGCGTCGGAGACGGCGGCGGCCCCCTCATGCAGAAGATCCAGGGTCGCTGGCAGCTCATCGGCACCCTGTCCCGCCCCACGACAGGCGCGTGCGGCATCGGCCCGGCAATCTTCACGGACGCGACGTACTACCGCAGCTGGATGTACGAGGTGATGAGCACCGGCACGGTCCCGCCGGCAGCTCCGGGCGCCACGCCGGCCGCCCCGTCGGCAGCGAAGGCGTCGGCCCAGAGCCAGAACTGGTACCTCCCGGCCGCATAACCACCCACCCCGAGGGGCGCCCGCCACGGTGACCGACCAGGCCCGGCGGGCGCCCCCGCGCCATGCGCTTGAGGCGGCCTCCGGACCGGGCCCTGAGCGGTCCGATTCAGGCGATCTGCCGAAGGTCGCTGCCGTAGTCAAAGAGCTCCGCCGCAGCGTCGTCCGACGGATCCGACCCGCGAACAGCATCGAAGCTGCGGCCATGGCCGCCCGACCACCACTCGTGAATCATGGCGGCCACGGCGGCGACCGCCTGCCGGCAATCTTCCGCCGACAAAGATGCAGTCCCCGGCTCCCGTACCACCGCGACCGGTGTGTGCGGCGCTTCGCTCCCGACATGGCCAGAACAACGACCGCACGCAAGCAGGAACGAGCCCCGTTCCGCCAGAATTGTCCCACGCCGACTCGCCATCGGAGCTCGCATCGCCATAGAGGCTCTTCGAAGTTAAGCGGGGTTGAGGTGTCCGCGGTGTCGGCGGGTGGTGGCGGTGCGGGTGCGTAGCCGCTGGTTTTCGGGGTTGCGGAATC
>NZ_PVZG01000028.1 GCF_003002065.1 Pseudosporangium ferrugineum | reverse complement strand
CAACGTCACGCGGCCGACCCGCACCCACTAACGAGGGACAAAACGGTCAAGCCGAAACGGACGGGAGGGGATCAAATCCCTCTGACGAATCGAGGCTGGCAGGGCGAACGCGGCTTCGCCATCCTCGTCGGACGCTGGAAAGCCCTGCGCCGCACCACGATCAGCCCTCGCCGGATCGGCGATGTCGTCGCCGCCGCGCTGCACCTGACCCATTTCGAATACAAACACCTAACCGGATCTTGTTGAGATCAGCTCAGTGACCACCGCCACATTTCTTTGCTCTTGCCATTAATGTCAAGTCTTAGCGTACCGGCATGCAGATCTCAGGAACTATTGCGCTTGTTACCGGCGCGAACCGCGGCCTCGGCCGCCAGTTTGCCGTCCAACTGCTGGAGCGCGGTGCCACCAAGGTGTATGCCACCGCCCGCCGGCCCGAACTCGTGGACATTCCCGGAGTGGAGGTCCTGTCCCTGGACATCACGGACCCGGCCTCGGTCGCCGCGGCCGCAGAGGCCACCGGCGACGTCAACCTGCTCGTGAACAATGCCGGGGTGGCCACGGGCTCCGGCCTCGTCACCGGTGACCTCGACGGTCTCCACCGGGAGATGGACATCAATTTCTGGGGCACCCTCTCCGTCATCCGGGCGTTCGCGCCGCAACTGGCCGGCGGCGGCATTCTCAACGTGCTCTCGACACTGTCCTGGATCGGATTCGACGGTTCCGGCGGGTACGCGGCCTCGAAATCAGCCCAGTGGAGCCTCACCAACGGCGTGCGTCTCGAACTGGCCGGGCAGGGGACACACGTCACCGGTCTGCACCTCGGTGCTGCCGACACCGATATGACAGCCGGCTACGACGTCCCGAAGGCGCACGCCTCCGTGATCGTGAAGGCGGGGCTCGACGGCCTCGAAGCCGGCGCCTGGGAGGTGCTCGCCGACGAGTGGACCCGCGTCGCGAAGGCCTCTCTCGCCGGAGACCCCAAGGCCTACTACAGCAACCCGTACGACATCTTCGCGCAGAAGTGAGGTGAGGCGGCGGACGGGAGCGAGCACCACCCGTCCGCCGTACTCGATCGAGTGCAAGGCCCGGCGGGCGGGGTTGCTACGCGGCGGCGAGTCTGTTGCGGCCGGCGCGCTTGGCCGCGTACAGGCGGGAATCCGCCCGGTCGTAGAGGTCCCGGCCCGTTTCGCCCGGCCGGCAGGCCGCCAGGCCCATGCTGAGGGTGACCCGCAGGCCGGGGGCGATCGCGTTCCAGTCGCGGGCCAGGACGACCTGGCGGATGCGTTCCGCGACCTGGCGGGCCTCGTGCTCGCTGGTCTCCAGGAAGACCGCGAACTCGTCGCCGCCGAAGCGGACCGCGGCCTCGCCGTGCCGGGTGTGGGCGTGCAGAACCGCGGCGATCTCCACCAGGACGCGGTCGCCGACGCCGTGGGAGAAGGCGTCGTTGATGTCCTTGAAGCGGTCGACGTCGATGAGCAGCAGGGTGCTGCCCGCATCGCCGGCCGAGACCATGCGGCGGTCGAAGAGGCGGCGGTTGCCGAGGCCGGTGAGCGCGTCGGAGGTGGCCGCGAGGTCGGCCGTGGTGCGGGCCGCCTCGAGCTCGACCCGGCGGTACGCCTGCTGCAGCATCGTGCGCCGGTCCAGCCGCAGCTGCCAGAGCATCCGGATGTGGCTGTGCAGCGCGGCGAGCACCGTACGGGTGGCCTCTCCGGGTTGGTCCCGGGTCGCGGTCACGGCCAGCTCGTACTGGAAGATCAGCCGCTGGGACGGCCGGACGCACAGTTCGTCGGCGGCGAGGAACTCGCGCCGGGCGGCCCGCAGCTCCCCCGCCGCGCGAAGGTTGAGGCCGTGCGCCAGGTGCAGCAGGCGGGCCTCGTGGTCCTGGCCCTCCCCGCGCATGCGCAGCAGCAGCTCGTCCACGATCGTCTGGGACTCGGCGTGCAGGCCGGTCTTGGCGTAGCAGACGGCGAGCAGGGCCATGCCCAGCGGCGAGTCGACGGCGCGTTCCATCCAGTACCGCAGCATGGCCATGCTCTTGTCGACCAGGACGGCGGCTTCCTCGTCGCGCTGCACCTGCTCGAGGCGCAGGGCCCATTCGATCAGGAGTTCGGCGTACTGCAGCTCGGCCGAGGAGCGGTAGAGGTCGTCGGGGGTGTCGAAGGCGTCGAGCGCGTTGAGCATGGCGACCTCGGCCAGCTCGAACAGCTCCGCCGACTTGGCCGACTCGCACAGCGACGCCATCGCCGAGAAGTAGCGCAGGCTCTTGCGGGGGGCGACGTCGAGCATGGCCATCGCGTACGCCAGCCGGTGCAGGCCGTCGTCCATCCGCCCGGCCTGGATGAGCATGCGGGCGGTGTCGGCGAGGATCTTGGCGTCGGTGCTGCGCGGGCCGGTGAGCGCGGCCCCGTCGGCGGCGAGTTCCTCACCGACGCGCAGGGCCTCGTCGACGCGGCCGAGGGCGCTGAGCGCGTACATCCGGCCGAGGCGGCTGACCCGGCGGGTGCGGTCGTCGCCGAGGATGCGCAGGATCGCCTCGGCACGTTCGGCGGCGACGAGCGTCTCGGAGTGATGCCCGCGGATGGTCAGGTCGTGCACGTGCAGAGCCATGCCCGCATACGGACCGTACGGCGACACCACGGCGGGCAGGCGCTCGGACGCCACGGTGTCACCTCCGTTCGTGCCTGCGGTGCTCTGTCGGACCATAACGTCGGTCGTCGTCGCGCGTACGTGAGGGTTCCCGTGCGCAGGGCCATCATGCCCGACCGCGCCTACCGGTAGATAACCGAGATTTTCGGTCTTGAGCCGCCTCACACGAACGTGCATATCAGGAATACACACCGAGTGGGAGGCCGTAACAGCTCTGAAAACTTCCGGAAATCAGGTGTTGACGATGCCGATTCCGTGCTCCAACAATGGGGCAGCGACGAACGTCGATCAGCCCCCATCGTCCCCGCCCCGTCCGCCGTCCGGCCGGGCCGCCGATGGCGCGCGCCCGCCCCCGATCGGCGATCCCCCACGAGAAGGTGAGCACCCATGACCAGACATGCTCGTGACGAAGCCGGCCGGCCCCGGACCAGGCACCGCTGGGCCGCGATCATCGCCGCGGCGGTCGGCGTCCTCGTCGCCGGCGCCGGCGCCGCCGACGCCGCCGGGCAGCAGGACTCCGCGGCGGCCGCGGACTGCAGCAACGGCTACGTGGCGCTGACCTTCGACGACGGGCCCAACCCCAACAACACCAACAACCTGCTCAACGCGCTGCGTCAGGCGGGCGTGCGGGCCACGCTGTTCAACGTCGGCCAGAACGCCGCCGCGAACCCCTCGCTGGTCGCCGCCCAGCGCTCCGCCGGCATGTGGGTCGCCAACCACAGCTACACCCACCCGCACATGCTCAACCTGAGCTCCGCCCAGATGTCCTCGGAGCTGTCGCGCACCCAGTCGGCCATCCAGAACGCCGGCGGCGGCACGCCGGTGCTGTTCCGCCCGCCGTACGGCGAGACGAACTCCACGCTGCAATCGGCCGCGTCCGCGCTGGGCCTGCGCACCGTGACCTGGGACGTCGACTCGCAGGACTGGAACGGCGCCAGCACCGCGCAGATCGTGCAGGCGGCGAGCCGGCTCACCAACGGCCAGAGCATCCTCATGCACGACCAGTACGCCACCACCATCGCCGCGATCCCGCAGATCGTCTCCGGCCTCACCAGCCGCGGCCTGTGCGCCGGCATGATCTCCGCGAGCACCGGGCGGGCCGTGGCCCCCGACGGCGGCTCCGGCGGCGGCCCGACCACTCCGGCACCCGGCGGCGGCTCCTGCACGGCCACCTTCAGCGAGGGGCAGAAGTGGAACGACCGCTTCAACGGCCAGGTCGCGGTGTCCGGCACCAACAACTGGACCGTGACCGTCACCGTACGGTCGCCCCAGAAGATCATCGCCACCTGGAACGCGTCGGTGTCCTGGGATTCCAGCGGCCTCGTGATGACGGCGCGGCCGAACGGCAGCGGCAACACGTTCGGCTTCACGATCCAGCACGGCGGCGACTGGACCTGGCCGGCGCTGGCCTGCCGGGCGGGCTGAGACCTTCCGCGAGAGGGAGAAGGGGCCGGGCGGGAGCATCTCCCGCCCGGCCCTTGCGGTGCACGGGGCTCAGAATCCGTTGCGCGGGCTCAGGATCGGCGCGCGGTCAGGATCGGGACGCCGCGGCCGGCTCGGAGGCCGACGACTCGATGACCGGGCGCCCGCCGCCCGCGGTGGCGATCTCGATGCGGCGCGGCTTCGCCGCCTCGGCCACCGGGATGGTCAGCGTCAGCACGCCGTCCTGCCAGGTGGCGGCGATCTTGTCGAGGTCGAGCCCGTCGCCGAGGGTCAGGCGTCGTTCGAAGGTGCCGGTCACCCGCTCCCGGCGCAGCCACTGCACGGCCTCATCCGTACGCGGGGAACGCTCGGCCCGGATCGTCAGCACCCGCCCGTCGACGTCCACCTGCACGGAGCCGGGGTCGATCCCGGCGAGGTCGCAGTGCAGCACGAAGTGGTCACCGGACCGGTACAGGTCCATCGGCATCGCCAGGGTGGCGGCGCCGCCGACAGCGGAACCGGTGCCGAACATCTGCCCGGCCAGGCGGTCGAGCTCGCGGAAAGGATCGAAAGTCAGCACCACGGACACCTCCTCGAGACCGTCCGCCGGCCTCTCCGGCGGACTCGTGGCGCTCGGCTAAAGATCAGTTCTGCCGAGGGCGCTGGCTGCCTCCGTGGTGGTCCATCACCGCGGTGGAGCAGCAGCGACATCTCATTATTTAGCACTCCCCCGCCGGGAGTGCCAAGGGTTTCGGGCAAAAAAAATTCAGGCGATCGGCAGGGCGGTCGCCACCGGCCAGGCGACCGTCAGCGCGCCCGCCGCGACCGTGCGCCACCAGGGGATTCCGCCCAGCCACGCGCAGCCCGCCACCAGCAGGTGCAGTGCCAGCAGGCCGGCTATCAGCGGGGTCACCAGGGCGAGGAAGCCCGGCGCCGCCCCGATCACCGCCGCGAGCGGCAGCGGGGTGCACACCAGGGCGAGCACGACCGCGCTCCACGGTGGGCCGGCCAGGGCGTGGGCCGCGGCGAGCAGGAGGGCGGTCGCGGCGGCCAGGAGGATCAGCAGGGTCCGGTGGGCGCCGTACGGCACGGCCGAGGTGAGGCCGAGGTGGATGGGGATCACCACCGCCGCGGGGCCGGCGAGGGTGAGGGCCGCCGCGGAGGCCGCCGACCGCCACGACGGGAGGCGCAGTCGCGGGCCGGTGCCCCGGCGGATCACCATGGCCGCGACCGACAGGGCCGTGCCGGCGCCGGCGAAGTAGCCGATCACGTAACCGCAGACCGTTGCCTGCATCGTCGCCCACAGCACCGTTCCGCCGGCGAGTCCGGCCGGTGCGGCGGCTGCCGTTCCCAGGGCGATCGCCGGCCAGGTCCCGCGGGCGGGCAGGGCGGGGCGTAGCCGGCGGGCGCGGCGGCCGGTGGCGGCGAGGACGAGCAGGAGCATGCCCGTCAGCAGCAGGGCGCCCGCGGCGAGGCGCCGCTTCGCCGCGATCACCGGTCGCTCCGGGCGGTTCCCGACGGCCTGGTCGAGCCACCGGGCCGTCTCGTGATGGGTACGGTCGGCGTACAGCACCCCGATGTGTTCGACGAGCGGGACGCGTACCAGGCGGTCGCCGTCCGCCGCTTCCGAGGTGGCCCCGATGCCGGCCGGTTCGAGGGCGCCCAGGAGCAGCAGGAGCCGCCGCGGGCCCGGTCGTGCCGCCGCGGCGGCGTCGTCGCCGAGGGAGATCGCCACCGTCGCGGCGATGCGCCGGTCGCGGGTGCCGGCGCGGACGACGGCGGCGGCGCCCATCGAGTGGCCGACGAGGACCACGCGCGCCGGGTCGACGCCGGGCAGGGCCCGCACGGAGCGGATGGCGGCGTCCAGGTCGCGGTCGACGTCGCCCTCTCCGGTGAGCGGGCGCGGGCTCGCGGCGTGCCCCGCGAGGTCGGGCAGGGCGACCACGTAGCCGCGGCGGGCCAGGGTGTCGGCGAACGGCCGCATCAGCCGCCCGGACCCGGCGAAGCCGTGCGCGACGACCACGGCGGGCCGGTCCGGGCCGTCGGTGTCCGGCCGGACGATCTCCATCGGTACGCCCTCGGCCCGCACGGAGCCGGTGCGCAGCCCGTCGCCGGCCCGCCCGAGGACGAGCAGCCCCGCCACGACCAGGAGCACCCCGGCGACCGGCACGGACCACCGCAGCACCCGGATCGACATGCGCCGCACCGTACCGGTCGCGGGCAACGGCAACGGCGGTCGTCGATTCAGGGCCTGGCACTTTCCCGGCATACCGGCGTAACGTCAGGCCGGTCGGAAGCCGCCGTCTCCCCACGGAGGGCGCCATGACCGCGCTCGTACCGAAACCGATCGTCAGCCGCCCCTGGCCGGTGCGCCGCCAGGTACGCGGCTCGGCGCTGGCCCGGACCCTGCGCACCACGGACGCGAAACAGATCGGGATCATGTACCTGGTCACGTCGTTCGTGTTCTTCATGATCGGCGGGTTCATGGCGCTGCTCATGCGCGCCGAGCTGGCCCGTCCGGGCATGCAGCTGCTGTCGCCGGAGCAGTACAACCAGCTGTTCACGATGCACGGCACGATCATGCTGCTGCTGTTCGCGACGCCGATCGTCTTCGCGTTCGCCAACTTCGTGGTCCCGATCCAGATCGGCGCGCCCGACGTGTCGTTCCCGCGGCTCAACGCGTTCGCCTACTGGCTGTACCTGTTCGGCGGGACCATCGCGCTCGGCGGGTTCCTGGTGCCCGGCGGGGCGGCGGACTTCGGCTGGACCGCGTACGCGCCGCTGAGCGACGCCACCAACTCCCCCGGCGTCGGCGGCAACATGTGGGTCGTCGGGCTGGCCCTGTCCGGCCTCGGCACCATCCTCGGCGGCGTCAACATGATCACCACGATCCTGACGTTGCGCGCGCCGGGCATGACCATGTTCCGGATGCCGATCTTCACCTGGAACATCCTGCTGACCAGCGTCCTGGTCATCGCCATCTTCCCGTTCCTCGCCGCCGCCCTGTTCGCGCTGGCCGCCGACCGCATCCTCGGCGCGCACGTCTTCGACGTCGACACCGCCGGGCCCATGCTGTGGCAGCACCTGTTCTGGTTCTTCGGCCACCCCGAGGTGTACGTCGTCGCGCTGCCGTTCTTCGGCATCATCACCGAGGTGGTGCCGGTCTTCAGCCGCAAACCGCTGTTCGGCTACAAGGGACTGGTCGGCGCGACCCTGCTGATCGCGGGACTGTCGATGAGCGTGTGGGCCCATCACATGTTCGCCACCGGCCAGGTGCTGCTGCCGTTCTTCAGCCTGCTCAGCTTCCTCATCGCCGTACCGACGGGCATGAAGTTCTTCGTGTGGATCGGCACGATGTGGCGCGGCCAGATCAGCTTCGAGACCCCGATGATGTTCGCGCTCGGGTTCATGGTCACGTTCCTGTTCGGCGGGCTCACCGGCGTCCTGCTCGCCTCACCGCCGGTGGACTTCCACGTGCACGACAGCTACTTTGTGGTCGCGCACTTCCACTACGTACTGTTCGGCACGATCGTGTTCGCGGTCTTCTCCGGCGTCTATTTCTGGTTCCCGAAGATGTTCGGGCGGATGCTCGACGACCGCCTCGGCAAGGTCCACTTCTGGCTGACCTTCCTCGGCTTCCACACCACGTTCCTGGTCCAGCACTGGCTCGGCGCCGAGGGCATGCCCCGCCGCTACGCCGACTACCTGGACACGGACGGCTTCACCACGCTAAACATGATCTCCACCGTCGGCTCGTTCATCCTCGGCGCCTCGACCCTGCCGTTCCTCTACAACGTGTGGAAGTCCTACCGGGCCGGCGAACTGGTCACCGTGGACGACCCGTGGGGGCACGGCAACTCGCTGGAGTGGGCCACCTCGTCGCCGCCGCCGCTGCGCAACTTCGACCGGATGCCGAGGATCCGCTCGGAGCGGCCCGCCTTCGACGCGAAGTTCCCCGAGCTGGCGGCCGGCGTACAGTCCGCCGCCGGGCCGCCGGAGGGCGGCGCACGCCCCCTGAGCAGCGAGTCGGATGCGGGCGCCAGGTATCGCGAGGACCGCTCCGACGGCTGAGGGCGTACGCCGCCCGGGCTCAGCCGGTGGCGCGCCCGGTCAGCTTGTCGCGCAGCCGGTCGACCAGGCCGACGCCCGGACCCACCAGCTTGTGGAACAGCTCGCTGTTGGGCGCACCCGGGTGCGGGCGGGTCGGCGCCAGCTTCTTCGCCGTCTCGACCTTGCCCGCCAGCTCGACCAGCTCGTCCTCCGGGATCAGCCGGCGCAGCTGCGGGAACTGCTCGGACTCCTCGTCCCGCACGTGGTCGGCGAGGATCGCCTCCAGCGAGCGGAGCGCGTCGTCGAACTCGGTGCTCTCGACGTCCAGCGCCTCGAGCTTCTTCATCGCCGCCTCGAGCTCCTTGTGCTCCTCGACGTCGTGCTCGACCGCCTTGTCGCCGTCGGGCAGGTGCTTACGCATCGCCGGGTAGACGTACATCTCCTCGGCGACGGCGTGCCGCACCAGCTCGCTGATCGCCGTGTCGGTCAGGTCCCGCCGGATCATCGCGTCCCTGATCGTCCAGATCTCGCCGATCAGGGCGGTGACGTCGCGGTGGTCGGCGGTCAGAACGTCGATCACGTCTTTGCTGGTCATCGAAACTCCTCCAGGGCGTGGTGCGAACAGCTGCCGACTACCCCGTACGGGATGCGGATAACGTGACGGCATGAGCGGGATCGCCGAAGAACTCCAGCACCGGCAGGACCGGGCGCGCCGGGCCGCCGCCGCGCGGGGCTGGGCGGGGCTGCTCGTCACGCCCGGCTCCGACCTGCGCCACCTCGCCGGCTACGACGCCATGCCGCTCGAACGGCTGACCTGCCTCGTGCTGCCCGCCGACGGCCCGGCCACGCTGATCGTCCCGCGGCTCGAACGCGCCGCGGCCGAGGCGGCACCGGCCGGCGCCCTGGACGTACGGCTGGCCGACTATCCCGACGGGGCCGACGCGCACGACCTGCTGGCCGGCCTGCTCCCGGGGACGGGCCGCATCGGCGTGGTCGACGCGATGCCCGCCGCCCACCTGCTCCGCCTCCAGGACCGCCTGCCCGCGATCCGCTGGGAGCGGGCCGCGCCGGTGCTCGGCGCCCTGCGCGCGGTCAAGTCACCGGCCGAGATCGCCGCGCTGGCCGAGGCGGGCGCCGCCATCGACGAGGTGCACCGCCGGATGCACCGCTGGCTGCGCCCCGGGCGCACGGAGACCGAGGTGGCCGAGGACATCGCCGCGGCCATCCGCGACACCGGACACGCCCGCACCGACTTCGTCATCGTCGCCGGCGGCCCGAACGCCGCCAGCCCTCACCACAGCAGCGGCGCCCGGGTCCTGGCGCCCGGCGACGCCGTGGTGGTCGACATCGGCGGCACGATGCCGAGCGGATACCGCTCCGACTGCACCCGTACGTACGTCCTCGGCCCCACGCCCCCGCCCGGCTTCGCCGACTCCTACGCCGTCCTGCAGGCCGCCCAGCGCGCGTCGGTCGCGGCGGTGGCGCCCGGCGTGCCGGCCGAGGCGGTGGACGCCGCCGCCCGCGAGCCCATCACGGCCGCCGGGTACGGGGACGCGTTCCTGCACCGTACGGGCCACGGCATCGGGCTGGACACGCACGAGGACCCGTACATCGTGGCCGGCAACAGCGAACCGCTGCGCGAGGGCATGGCGTTCTCGGTCGAACCGGGCATCTACCTGGCGGGCCGGCACGGCGCGCGCATCGAGGACATCGTGGTCTGCACCGCCGACGGCGTACGCCGCCTGAACACGACCTCCACCGACCTCGTCCACCTGTGACCCCTGTGGGCGCCTTCAGGGGCCGGCGTCCGGCGCGACGGCGCAGGGGTCGGCCTGGGCGGTGCGAACCCGGGCCAGCAGGGAGCCCAGAGTCTCGCGTTCCTGGGCGGTGAGGTCGGCGAAGAGTTCGTCCTCGACGCGGCCGAAGGCGGCATCGAGCCTGGCGGCGGCCCGGGCGCCGGCATCGGTGATCTCGACGATGTGGCGGCGCCGATCGGCCGGATCCCGGCGTCGCCGGATCAGTTCGCGGTCCTCCAGGGAGTTGAGCAGGGTGACCAGGACGCTGGGGTCGACACCGAGCCGGACGCCGAGATCCCGCTGGCTGACCTGACCGCCGCCGAGGCGCATCAGCACGATCGCATGGCGCGGGGTGACCCCGGAGGTCGTGAGGGCCTCACGGATGCGCGCGTCGGTGCTGCTTCCGCGCCGCGCCAGGAGCACGGAGAGGCGCGACTCCGGGTCGACGTAGGCGGGGTCCGCGGTGTCGATGGGGGCTGCACTTGCACCCGAGCGTGAGGCCATGCCCCGACCATATCAAGCGGGATATCGTTGCTTGCTCTAAATCATTGAGTTGGTTACATTATCGGCAATGACCAACCTTCTTCCCTGGAGCTCCCGTGTTCATCGCCTATGTCGTCGTCGCCGTCCTGCTGTCGCTGGTGCTGCTCATGTCGGCCCGCGCCGACATCACCCGCGATCCGAAGATCATCGAGACCCTCAAGGCGCTCGGCGTGCGGGACAGCTGGTTCCTTCCCCTCGGCCTCGTCAAGATCGCGGGGGCGCTCGGGCTGCTCGCCGGCATCGCCTACCGCCCGCTCGGCATCGCGGCGGCGGTCGGCGTCGTGCTCTATTTCGTGGGCGCCGTGGTCACGCATCTGCGCGCGGGCGACCGGAAGGGCGTCGGCACACCGGCCGCGATCATGGTCGTCGCGGTGGCTCCGGTGGTGCTGGGCCTCGCAACCGTCTAGCGAAGCTCCCGGCATCGAGCCCGGCGGCGGGCGGCACTCCCCCGCGCTGAAGCGCGGACGACGAAGGCCGTCGGGCCCCACGGCGTCGCGACAGTTGTCATAGGACTGTCACCGTGCCGGCGAGAGACCGTCGTATCCGTGCGGGAGAGTGACGTGCGGTGCTTTCACCGCGCCGTCGGGGTGTGGGCGTACCGGTGCGGGCGCCCGCACACGACGGCTTCCTGCTCGCCGACGGCCTCACGGATCAGGACGGCGAAGTCCGGGGCATCGGCGCCGCGCCGAGGGATTTTCGGAACGGCGCGCCCGGGAGCCCTGACCGCGGCGAACCGGCACACGAATCAGCCTCACCCGGCCGTCCGCGCCACCACGACGGGGCACGCCGCATGGGAGATGAGGTGCTGCCCGACCGAGCCGAGCAGCAAACCGGGGAATCCACCGTGGCCCCGGCTGCCGACGACGACCATGCGGGCCCGGCGTGACCAGCCCAGCAGCGCACGCGAGGCCGAGCCGCGGTGCAGATCCGGCTGCACCACCAGGTCGGGGTGGTCCTGTGCCGTTCCCGCGAGCGCCTCGGCCAGCACGCGTTCCTCCTCGGCCTCGGCCGCCGCCAGCTCGATGCCCAGCGGCACCAGCTCGCCGGAGGCGATGGTCGGGGGCAGGCCCCAGGCGTGTACGGCGACCAGGGAACAGCCCAGGTAGGAGGCCTCTCGCGCGGCGAACTCGACCGCATGCTGCGACGTCGCGGAGCCATCGACGCCGACCACGACCGGCCCTGCCGCCTCGGCACGGCCACGAGCCACGAGCACCGGGCAGGAGGCGTGCGTGGCGGTCTGCCCCGCCACGGAGCCCAGGCCGAGCCCCCTGAAGCCGCCTTCGCCACGGTTGCCCACCACGAGCAGGTCGGCGTGCCGGCTCTCCGCGAGCAACGCGGGCACGGGAAGATCCGTGACGATCTCCGAGGTGATCGCCGTGCCCGGCGCGATCTTGCCGGCCAGGCGCTCCGCCTCCACGAGCAGGCTGCGCGCCTCGTCCCGGAAGGCGTCGAGAGCCGGGTACGGCGAGGACGGTGGCACGCCGAGCCGTACGAGCGGCCACAGGAACGCATGCACGATCCGCAGCGGCCGACGGCGCAGGGCCGCCTCGGCCGCCGCCAGTTCCACGGCGTCGTGGCTGCGGGTGGAGGTGTCCACGCCGACGACCACAGGAGCGCCTGCGACGCTCTCCATAGCCCTCATCCTCTCGGGTGTCCGATGCGGGACCGGCACCGTCCGGACCACGGTCTCCGCAGCGGGTCATGCCGGGGCCGGAGTCCGGCGGCGCCGGGAACAACGATGCTCCGCCCGGGGTGCCGGCGGCAGGGCCGATGGTCACCACAACCGGTCGGCAGACCGTGCCGGGACTCACTCCTGGTCAGGCACCACGGCAGAGGGCTTCCGGCCCTGGAGAAGAGCTGCTCTCAGGCGTGGGATGGAGGAGTCCGGAATCCAGCTCGACGGAGGTGCGCCATGGCACACGTACGGACCTGGACGATCGAGGTCAACATCAGTGAGCACGAGGAGGACCGCCTGACCCGCGCCGCTGCGGTTCTGCGGGGCACCCACACGATCCGCGGCGAGGGGCAGGCCCGCCGCCGGCCGTCCGATCGGGAGGTGCCGGAGATCGGTGACGAACTCGCCACCGCCCGAGCCCTCGCGGACCTGGCGTACAAGCTTCTCGACGTGGCGGCGGGCGACATCGAGCAGTTCACCCACCGGCCCGTGCACCTGACGTCCTGACGGCAGGCCCGGGCTTCCTGGTCGGCTGACCGGCAGCCGGCGGACACCAGGACCGGCGATCCACCGATGCCGGTGGCTTCGGGGCCGGGGGCCCGATCGGCGGGGCTGGGCGGCCCTTCCGCACCGAGACGCCGGGCGCGTCTGCTGGAGGGAGGAAGCCCGCTGCCGCGGCGCCCGTCGGAGGTGTGCCATGACTCTGTCATCCTCAGGTCCGCTCTTCTCCAGCCGTCCGGAGGCGGGCCGCCGCCTGGCCACCGCCCTCTCGTACCTTCGCGGCCCGGACATCGTGGTGCTCGGCCTGCCGAGAGGCGGTGTGCCGGTGGCGGCGGAGGTCGCCCGCGAGCTCGGCGCGCCACTGGATGTCGTGGTGGTCCGCCGTGTGATCGTGCCCGGTTGCCCCGATCTGGTCGCGGGGGCGGTCAGCGAGGACGACCTGACCGTGGTGGACATCGACAGGATCAAGGCCCGGATGGTGAGCTGGCAGGGCCTGCACCGCGCGCAGCGGATCGCGCGGACCGCCGTCGAGCGCAGCGCCGCGGTGCTGCGCAGCGACCGGTGGCCGGAGCCGCTGGTGGGACGCACCGCGTTGATCGTGGACGACGGCATGGCAACCGGTGCCACAGCGCGGGTAGCGTGCATGTCGGCCCGTGCCGCGGAGCGGACGAGGTCGTCGTGGCTGTCCCGGTGGCGCGTCCCGACGCCGCGACGATGGTGAACGGCGAAGCGGACGGGGTGGTGTGCCTGCACCGCCTGCACGGGCTGGTGACCGTCGGTCAGGCGTATCGGGACCTGCCGCCCCTGGGCGATGAGGAACTCGCCCTCGTTCTGGACCGGGCGGCGCGGCGGGCCGGCCCGGTGCGGGCGTGACGGCGCCGTCCGCCGCCCCGGCGCCGGACAGGGATCGAAGCCCCTCAGGAGGCGACGGCCGCCCCGGCGTTGATCTCCGACAGGAAGGTGGCCATGAAGCGGTCGGTGACGTCCGGGTGGCGTGCCGAGATGAGGTTGCCGTCGATGACCAGGTCCGCCGTCGAACGGCCGTCGAACTCGACGACGCCGCCGGCGTTCTCGACGTCGCAGACGATGTTGTGGGCGCAGGTCACCCGGCGGCCGTGGAGCAGGTCCGGGTCGGCGCAGAACAGCCACAGCGAGTGGCAGATCGTGCCGATTCGCAGGTTCGGGGTGGCCAGGGCGCGGCGGAGGAACTCGACCGCCGGCGCCTTGTTGCGGGCGCCGGGGCCGGCGATCTCCGGCTGGTAGCGCAGACGGTCCATCGCGTACGCACCGATCAGGATGATTCCGGCGTAGTCGCCGGGCACGGCCGTGGCCACCTCGGCCGTCACCGTGACGTGCTCCTCGACGGTGCCGTTGTCCGGGTTGCTGCCGAACGTCAGCTGCTGCTGTCCCCACAGGTGCGACAGGTACTCGACCTCGAAGCCCTGCTCGGGGAAGTACCGGTTGAACGCACGGTACTCGGTCTGGTCGAAGTGGTCTTCGATCAGGACGCCGATCTTCATGGTTGTCCCTTCAGTTCCGGAGCCATCCGGCGGCCCGCTCGCCGATGACGAAGCAGGTGAGGTTCGGGTTGGCGCTGACGTGCGCGGGCATCACCGAGGCGTCGGCGACGCTCAGGCCGTCCAGGCCGTGGACCGCGAGGTGCTGGTCCACCACGGCGCCGGGGTCGCCGGAGCCGCCCATCCGGCAGGTGCCGACCGGGTGCCACAGCGTCGCGGAGTGCTGCTTGACGTAGCTGAGCAGCGCCTCGTCGTCGTCGAGCTCGCGCTCCGTGAGGGTGTCGGCCATGCCCGCGGAGAGTTCGGAGATCGGCTTCGACGTGGCGATCTCCCAGCAGAGCCGGACACCGTCGAGGGCGACCTTGCGGTCGGAGGCCTCGCCGTACGAGTTGAGGAAGATGTCCGGCTGGATGTGCGGGTCGGTCGTGGTCAGCGAGACCCGTCCGCGGCAGTCCGGCTTCTGCAGCACGCTCATCACGCTGATCGGCCGGTGGGTGATGGGTACGTAGCGGCTGACGAAATAGAGCTGCATGTTGTTGAACCGGTCGGTGCCCGGCGCGGTGTACCGGGCGATCACCTGCACGTCCGGGTCGGTGGGCTGGGCCACCCCGTCGCTGGGGATGATCCCGACGGTGATCTGCTGGTGTTCGATGAGGTTCGCGCCGACGCCCGGCCGGTCCAGCACGACCGGGATGCCCAGCTCCCGCAGGTGGGCCGAGGGGCCGACCCCGGAGCGCAGCAGGATCGCCGGCGTGTTGACGGCACCGGCCGACAGCGTGACGTGGCCGGCGTGGACCCGCTGCAGCACGCCGTCGACCTCCGCCTCCACGCCGACGGCCCGGGTTCCCTCGAACAGCACCCGGTGCACCAGCGTGTTCGGCCGGATCGTCAGGTTCAGCCGGTTGCGGGCCTGACTCAGGTACGAGATCGCCGTCGAGACGCGCAGCCCGCCGCGCCGGTTCATCGGGATCGGGCCGACGCCGGTGCTGGCCGGATCGTTGTGGTCGGCCACGTAGCCGAAGCCGTGGTCGAGGCAGGCGTCCAGGAACGACTTCTGCAACGGTACGAGTTCGTCGTGCTTGAAGCGTACGACCGGGGTCGGTCCGTCCTTGCCGTGCAGCGGCCCCTCGACGTCCTGGTCGTTCTCGATCCTGAGGTAGTACGGCAGGACCCGGTCCCAGGACCAGTCGTCGTTGCCGAGCTCGGACCACTCGGTGAAGTCGGCGGGCAGGCCCCGCAGCGCGATGGCCCCGTTGACCGCGGAGCAGCCACCGGTGACCTTGCCGCGGGCGTACTCGATGGTCCGGCCGGGAACCGCCTCGGCGCGGTAGCCCCAGTCGTGGTCGACGACCGACACCGTCGCCGCCGAGGCGAGGTCCGGCGGGAGCAGGCCGGGGTCCGGGAAGTCGGGGCCCGCCTCCAGCAGCAGCACCGACCGGCCCGGGTCCTCCGACAGCCGGGTGGCCAGGACGGTGCCGGCCGACCCGGACCCGACGACGATGTGGTCGTAGTTCACGAGGTGCTCCGGGCGAGTTCCTGGTCGAGTTCGCTGGCCCGCAGCTCCTCGGCCACCTGGCCCCGGGCGCCGGTGACCGTCAACTGGAAGTCGCGGTGCTGCTTGGCCGTCGCGAGGTAGCGGACCGCCTCGGGGTCGAGATAGACCAGGTCCCCCGCTTCCAGGACGACGGTACGGGCGCCGCCGTCGAGTGCCTCGTCCACCTGGTCGCGCAGCACGCCGACCTGGTTCGCACCGAGCGATCCGGCGAGCGAGATCCGGGCGACGCCGGCGGAGATGCCGAGGGTGTCCGCGCTGAAGGTGCAGCCGGCGGGGGTGAGGCGCACCCGGACCTGCTGGGGCTCGGTGCTGTGCGGAAGCGTCACCGTGAGCGCCTCGGCGTCGAAGTCGGCGTGCTCGTGGCCGTTGACCCAGACCTGCATGATCTTGTGGGTCTTCGGCGGCAGCAGGTCCGGGGCGACGCGCAGGACCCCGCCGAAGGCTCCGGGACCGGGCGAGAAGAAGAGATCCATCGGCTGCTGCCGGTTCTCCAGATTGGAGTACACCGCGGCGAGATAGCACAGCTCGGCGCTGTGGTACATGGCCATCGAATGGGAGCCCTTGCTGCGCTCACCGCCGAGCATGAACGGGTTGCCGTTCGCCAGGACGTTGAAGAAGACGCCGCCGGCCTGGGTGTCGAGCATCCAGGCGTTGTAGAACGCGGAGCTCTCCCGTGCGTACTTCGCGTAGAGCGGGTCGCCGTAGACGGCGTTGAGGATCTGGTACGCCAGGATGCCCTGTTCCTGCTGCCACCACGCCTTGCGGTCGTGCCACACCAGGCGGTGGAAACGCTGTCCCGGCGCGGTGTGCCGTTCCATCATGTCGTACCAGCCGCCGCGCTGCGGATCCATGCCGACCCCCGGCATCAGCCCCGCGATCTTCTTCGCGAACGCCACGTACTCCGCCTTCGGCCGCAGGTTGTTCACCCGGGTCAGATTCCACGCGATCTTGAGGTTGTGCCCGATGATGGCCCGGTCCTGCTGCTGGCCGTAATGGTGGTCCGGGCTCCAGTCGCCGAAGAACTTCTCCTGGACGAACGGGCTGCTGTCGTAGTCCGGGAAATGCTCGGTGATCTGATCGCACAACGATTCCAGCTCGTCGGCGTACTTCTGCTCGCCGGTGGCCAGGAAGAGGTTGATCAGGTACGCCGGGATGTGGTCGCCGACCGAGTTCCAGTTCTTGCGGTCGCGGTTGGACCGGATCCCGTCGTCCAGTGCCGGGCTCAGCGGGTCGAACGTGACCGGGTCGATGTGCGAGTAGTAGCCCCGGCGCGGCGTACCGTCGGGGTAGCTGGTCTTGTCCTCGAAGTAGCGATGGAACATCGCGATCGTCATGTCGATGATCTCGCGCAGCTTCGGGTCGCCGGTGATCCGGTACACCTGGGTGAGCCCGGCGAGCGCGTAGATCTGCTCGTAGCACGGGATCGCGTCGAAGTCGTCGCCGAACTCCGAGGCGAAGATCTTCACCTCGGTGCCGTCCGGGCGCAGCATCAACGCGTGATACCAGTACGCGATCCGCTCGGTGCGGTCGACGAAACAGAGGTGGTCGATCAGGTATCGGGCACCGGCCGCCGCGGCGTCGCGGTACCGGTCGTCGCCGTGCATGAGGTACGCGGTCGCCAGCCCGTACACCAGTCTCGAGATGGTGTCGGTCTCCTGGCGCGTGGTCGCGGTCTTGGCGCCCTCCATCGTCAGGTCGGTCGTGTAGCCGCGGTAGTCGAAGGTCGTCGCCCCGATGCCGAACTCGCTGTCGAGGTAGAAGTCGGCGAGCTTGCGGATCTGCTGGCTCCACCAGCTCGGCGACTCGAACTTGAGCTCGTCGGCCGCCTTGCCGAAGAGCAGGATGTGCTTGGCCTCGAAGGCCGTGCCCGCGTCGGAGTCCGACGGATAGAACACGCCGTACGCATGCAGGAGCCGGCCGTGCTCCAGCATCCCGGTCAGCTGGGCGGTGGCGTCGACGTACGCGTCGCCCAGGTTGCGCAGCATTTCCGCGGTGGTGGTCGGGGTGAGCTGCACGACGAACGGCCGCCCGTCGGAGGTGTTCATCTCGAAGCGCCCGTTCTCCGGGTCGGCGCTGATGACGTATCCGGCGACAAGGTCGGAGAACGTGAAATCCAGGGTGTTCGGCACAGGGTCCTCTTTCGGCGGGTCCGCTCAGTCGGACGGACGGGAGATCAGGACGATGACGCTGCGGCCGCCGGCGGTGCAGGTCGCGGCGTCCACGACCGGCTCGGCGCCGGGCTCGGCGACGTCGGCGCCGGTGGCCAGCGACGTGTCGACCGCCCGGGCCCAGTCGAGTCCCGGCAGAGCG
Organism: Pseudosporangium ferrugineum; assembly: GCF_003002065.1. Lineage (GTDB taxonomy): Bacteria > Actinomycetota > Actinomycetes > Mycobacteriales > Micromonosporaceae > Actinoplanes > Actinoplanes ferrugineus_A. Next base: position 40,163 of record NZ_PVZG01000028.1, on the reverse strand, counting down.
GGAAGCTCGAAGTCCAGCGGCGCCCAGTACATGTTCGCGATGATGTGCAGACTTGCGTCGCCGTCGATGCCGCTCAGCGTGCAGGCGAGTGCCCGGGCGTCGGGATCGTCCCACCGCGGCTGGTCGAGCCGGGTGCCGTGCCAGGAGACCGACGGCCGGTCGTAGACCGGCTGCTGCAGGCTCGGATGGGCCCGCCGGAAGGCGATCATGCGCTGCCAGAACGACAGCAGTTCCGCGTTCGTACCGGCCAGCGACCAGTCCAGCCAGCTGATCTCGTTGTCCTGGCAGTACGCGTTGTTGTTGCCCTGCTGGGTGCGGCCGACCTCGTCGCCGGCCAGCAGCATCGGTACCCCGCGGGACAGCAGGAGCAGGGCAGCGAAGTTCTTCATCTGCCGGATCCGCAGGGCCCGGATCTCCGGATCGTCGGTCGGCCCCTCGGCGCCGCAGTTCCAGCTGGCGTTGTCGTCGTTGCCGTCCCGGTTACCTTCGCCGTTGGCCTCGTTGTGCTTGACGTCGTACGACACCAGGTCGGCGAGCGTGAAGCCGTCGTGACAGGTGATGAAGTTGACGCTGTTGATCGGGCGGTGCCCGCGCGGCTGGTAGAGGTCGGCGCTGCCGGTCAGCCGGGTGGCCACGTCACCGACGATTCCCGGGTCCCCCTTGACGAAGCGGCGCATCGTGTCCCGGTAGCGGCCGTTCCACTCGGCCCAGCGGTATCCCGGATACCGGCCCACCTCGTACGCGCCGGCCGCGTCCCACGCCTCCGCGATGATCTTCGTGTCGGCGAGCGTCTCGGACAACTCGATCTGCCACACGACGGGCGGTTCGTCGAGCAGCTCCCCACGGGCGCCGCGGGTGAGCACGGCGGCCTCGTCGAACCGGAAGCCGTCGACGTGCATCTCCCGTACCCAGTACTCCAGGCAGTCCACGATCATCTTCGTGACGATCGGGTGGTTCGCCATCAGCGTGTTGCCGCAACCGGAGTAGTCGTAGTAGTACCTGGGGTCGCCGGGGTCGAGGTAGTAGTAGTTCGGGTTATCCAGACCGGCGAAGGAGAACAGCGGCCCGAGCTGGTTGCCCTCGTCGGTGTGGTTGAACACGACGTCCAGGATCACCTCGATGCCCGCCGCGTGCAGGGCCTTGACCATGTCCCGGAATTCCCGCACGTGCGTTCCGGCCTCGGGAGCCACGCAGAAGCCGGCGTGCGGGGCGAAGTACCCGGCGGTGCTGTAGCCCCAGTAGTTCGTGTGCCCGGTGCTGTCGTCGAAGTCGAAGACCGGCAGCAGCTCGATCGCGGTCACCCCGAGCTCCCGCAGGTACGGGATCTTCTCCGCCACCGCGGCGAACGTGCCGGGCCGCCGGACCCCGGAGGACGGCGACCGGGTGAAACCACCGACGTGGGTCTCGTAGATGACGAGGTCCTCCATCGGCCGTCCCAGCGGCGCATCGCCCTCCCAGTCGTAGCCGCCGGTGTCGACGACCACCGAGCGCAGCGACAGCGCGGCGTTGTCACCGGACCGGCAGGCCGCACCTCGATCCCACAGCGTGCGGCTGATCCCCCGGGCGTACGGATCGATCAGCACCTTGTCCGGGTCGAACCGCAGGCCCGGGACGTTCTCCGGGCCGAAGACCCGCAGCCCGTAGAACGCGGGAGCCGGCAACCCCTCGACGCGCACGTGCCAGACGGCGAACGTGCGGTTCGCCTCGGGATCGAGCGTGATGATCTGGTACGGCTCCGTCGAGTCGTGCCGCTCGAAGAGCATCAACTGCATCGCGGTGGCGTGCTCGGAGAAGACGGCGAAATTCACCCCGCCGTCGTCCGGGCAGGCGCCCAGCGGATGATGCCTTCCTCGAGAGGTGCGGTACGGCCCGGAATCGACCGGGACCGGATCCAGTCCCGCGGCTTGCACGCTCATCGTGACCTCCTCGGGCGAGCACGACCGACCGTAGCAACGCGCTCACGTTCTGATCGGCGTTTCGGGTATTCGGCCGTGGACCGGCTCGCGTGCATACCGTGGAGAAATGGAACTGTGGCTCGTACAGGACGTGCCGGCGTGGCTGGTGGGAACCGTGCTGATCCTCGCGCTCCCCGCCGCCACCCTGGGGCTGGACCGGCTGGTCCGCCGCACCCTGCCGCACTCCCGGCTCGGGCCGCACAACGAGGTCACCGGCGTCATCGTCTCGGTCGTGGGCGTGGCGTACGCGATCGTCATCGGTTTGTGCGTGGTCTCCCTCTGGGAGGGCTACACCGACGCGAAGGACAACTCCCGCGACGAGGCCGCGAACCTGGCCGCCCTCGTCCCGGCCGGCGCGGTCTTCGGCCCCGCGACCCAGCAGCGGATCACCGACGAGGTCGTCCGCTACGAGACCGACATCGTCACCGACTGGCACACCCGCCGCGAGCAGGGACCGGAGCGGCGGCGCACCGCCGATCTGGGGGAGCTGACCGCCACCGTCGGCGCGCTACAGGCCACCACCGAGGCCCAGCGCGCCTTCGTCCTCGACGCCGTCACGCGGATCGGCCAGGCCGAGGCCTACCACCACGACTCCGACGCCGAGGCGCACGACCAGCGAATGTCCAATGTGATGTGGCTCGGCGTGCTGCTGTCCACCGCCGTCATCATCGCGATGAGCCTGTTCTTCGGGCTCGACGACAACGTGCTGCGCCGTATCCTGCTGGTCCTGTGCAGCGCCGTCATCGCCACCAATCTGTTTCTCATCATCGAGATGAACTACCCGTACTACGGATCGTTCGCCGTGACACCCGACGCCTACGAACAGGTCATCGCCGACCTGCGGGCGAGGCGGTAGGGCCTCGCGCGGCGACCGGCGGCACTATCCCGCCACGACCGTCCGCTGCTCCTCGACGGCCTCCTGGATCAGGGCGGCGAAGTCCGGCCGTTCCGGCATCTCCAGCCAGCGGGTGAACGCCGCCTTGAAGACCGCGATCGCCGTGTCGGCGGTCAACTGGGCCGTACGGGCCGGAACTCCGCGCCGCTGCAGGGCACCGGACAGCGCCTCGGACAGGGTCGCGAGCTTGATGAGCTCCCGTTCCTGCAGGCCGGGGTGGGCCGCGATGACGCGCTGACGCTGGCGGGACGACTCGCGGTCGGCGGGGAAGACCTCGCCCGCGCCGCCGAGGGCCGTGGTGACCGCCTCCCACGGCGCGGCGGAGGCCGGGGCGTCGGCGACGCGCTGGACGAGGTGGTCCTGCAGGAGCTGAGCTCCTCCGAAGAGGACCTCGCGTTTGTCGGTGAAGTGCCGGAAGAACGTGCGCTCGGTCAGCCCGGCCCGCTCGGCGATCTGGGTGACCGTGGCCTGGTCGTAGCCGTGCTGCTCGTAGAGCTCGAGCGCCGCCGCTTCCAGCCGCCCCCGGGCGTTCGGTGTCCATCTACCCACGGCCCGAGTGTAAGTGATCCCACCGCCTCATGACAGCGGCTGACATCGCGTGCTAGCGTCTGATGTCAGTCGCTGACATGCGGCGGCATCCGATCGAGGAGTAGTGCCGTGGGATCGACTATCAGCAGCAAGGACCAGGTCGAACCGGAGTTGCTGGCCGCGCTGGAGGGGGTTCCGCCGTTCGGGGTGTCGGCGGCCACGCTGGCCGGCTTCCGCCCGGCGGTCGACGCCCTGACGCTGGCGGCGCCGGACGCGCCGGGCGTCACGACCGTCGAGCGCCAGGTGCCGCGCGCCGACGGGACGACGATTCCGGTACGGGTGCACACACCCGCCGGCGGGACCGCACGCGGGGCGCTGATCTTCCTGCACGGCGGTGGGCAGATCATGGGCAGTTCGGTGGGCTACGACGCCCAGAGCCGGCACTTCGCGCACACCGCGGGATGCGTGGTGGTGGCCGTGGACTACCGGCTCGCGCCCGAGCACCCGTACCCGGCCGGCCTGGAGGACTGCCACACGGTCCTCACCTGGCTGCACGCCTCCGCCGCCGAGCTGGGATTCCCGGCCGGGCGGATCGCCGTCGCCGGGGAGAGCGGGGGCGGCGGGCTCGCGGCGGGCCTGGCGCTGCTGGCCCGCGACCGCGGGGAGGTGGCCCTGTCGGCGCAGTTCCTGCAGTACCCGATGCTCGACGACCGGACCGCGACCGACGCCGAGCCGGATCCGCTGCCGTACGCGGGCGAGTTCGTCTGGACGGCGCAGAGCCACCGCTTCGCCTGGCAGTCGGTCCTCGGCGAGGCCGTCGCGGGTCCGGACGTGCCGGTGTACGCGGCACCCGCCCGGGCGACCGACGTGGCCGGGGTGGCTCCGGCGTACCTCGTGGTGGGGCAGCTCGACCTGCTCGCCGGCGAGGCGCTGCGGTACGTCCGGACCCTGATCCGCAGCGGGGTGCCGACCGAGCTGGACCTCGTACCCGGCGCCTATCACGCCTTCATGTCCTTCGCCCCCGAGGCGGAGACGTCCCGGCGCGCCTCCGCCCGGTTCCTCGACGCCATCGTCCGCCACTTCCGATGAAGGCCGACGTCCCGGCGCGCGTCGCGGTGCAGATCACCAACGAGTACGGCGACTACGCCGAGGTCCGCGACACCGTCCGGGCGCTGGAGGATCTCGGCGTCGACATCGTCTTCAACTGGGACCACTTCTTCCCGATCTTCGGCCACGCGGACGGCCCGCACCTGGAGGCGTGGACCATGCTCGGGGCGCTCGCCGAGCAGACCTCGCGGGTGTCCCTCGGGCCGCTGGTCAACTGCACCGCGTACCGCAACCCCGACCTGCAGGCCGACATGGCCCGCACGGTCGACCACATCTCCGGTGGCCGGTTCATCTTCGGGACGGGCTCGGGCTGGGCCGCCCGGGACTTCGAGGAGTACGGCTACCCGTACGGCACCCCGGGCTCCCGCCTGGACGCGCTGGCGGCCGACCTGCCGCGGATCAAGGCGCGGTGGAAACGGCTGAATCCCGCTCCGCCGCGCGACATCCCGGTGCTGGTCGGCGGCGGCGGCGAGCGCAAGACCCTGCGGATCGTCGCCGAGCACGCCGACATCTGGCACAGCATGTCCGACGCCGCCACGCTGCGCCGCAAGCTGGGCGTCCTCGAGGACTGGTGCCGTCGGGTGGGCCGCAACGCCGACGAGATCGAGGTCGGTGTCACGGTTTCCGGCCCGTGGGGGGTGACCGGCCACGCCGCGCTGGACGAGTTCCACGCGATGGGGGTGCGGATCTTCCAGGGCGGCGCCCGGGGCCGGCGGGACCTCGACGGCGTCCGGCGCCTGCTCCGCTGGCGGGACAGCCTGTGACCGCGCCCGCACCACCATTCGTACAAGGAGGCACCTCACGATGACCACCGACCGATCCGTCACCGTCAACGGCGATCCGGTCCCGCTGCCGGACGACCCGCGGGTGTCACTGCTGGATCTGCTGCGCGAGTACGCCGGCCTGCCGGGCACCAAGAAGGGCTGCGACCAGGGCGCCTGCGGGGCGTGCACCGTGCTGGTCGACGGCCGTACCGGCGGCGACCGGGAGCGGATCCTCTCCTGCCTGACGCTGGCCGTCCAGTACGAGGGCCGCTCGGTCACCACGGTGGAGGGGCTCGCGGACGGTGACCTGCACCCGTTGCAGGAGGCGTTCATCGACCACGACGGGTTCCAGTGCGGCTACTGCACTCCCGGGCAGCTGTGCTCGGCCGTCGGCATGGCCGCCGAGGCGCGCCGCGGCGTCCCCAGCCACGTCACCGCCGACGTCACGCGGTCCGAGGTGGAGCTGACCACCGCGGAGATCCGCGAGCGGATGAGCGGCAACCTGTGCCGCTGCGGCGCGCACCACGGCATCGTCGCCGCGATCGCCACGACGTACGCGGGGGCCGGCCGATGATCTCCTTCACCTACGACCGCGCCGCCGACCGCGCCGAGGCGCTCCGGCTGGGTGCGGCCACCGGCGCCACCTACCTGGGCGCGGGCACCAACCTCGTGGACCTGATGCGCACATGGGCGTGGCCCTGGCCGCGCTGGACGCCACCGTGCACCTGTCCGGGCCCGGCGGGGACCGGGTGGTCGCGGTGACCGACCTGCACCGGCTGCCCGGTGACCGGCCCGACGTCGACACCGTGCTGCGCCCCGCCGAGCTGATCACCGCGGTGGAGCTGCCCGCGCTGCCGATCGCCGCGACCTCGGCCTACCGCAAGGTGCGCGACCGGGCCAGCTACGCGTTCGCCCTGGTCTCCGTGGCGGCGGCGCTGAGGGTCCAGGACGGGCGGGTGGCCGGCGTACGGCTGGCGCTCGGCGGAGTGGCGCACAAGCCGTGGCGGGCCCGGCGGGCCGAGGAGTTGCTGCGCGGCGGGCCGGCGACCACCGCGGCCTTCTCCGACGCCCTGCGGACCGAGCTGGCGCCGGCGGTGCCGCTGCGGGACAACGCCTTCAAGATCGAACTCGCCCGCCGTACCGCAACGGCGGTGCTGGCCCAGCTGAGCGGAGCAGCGGCATGAGCACACCCACCACCGGCCCGGACGTCCTGGGCGCCCCGGTGCCGCGGCGGGACGGCCGGGTCAAGGTCACCGGCACCGCCCGGTTCGCCGCCGAGGTGCCGATGCCGGGCCTGCTGTACGCGGCCTTCGTCCACAGCACCGTCGCCAAGGGGCGCATCACCGGGCTGGACGTCGCCGCCGCGGAGAACAGCCCCGGCGTGGCGCTGGTGATGACCCACCGCAACGCCCCGCCGATGGCCGCCCCGCCGGCCTTCGCGCTGCACCCGATGGGAGCCTCGGGCGACAACCTGCCGGTCATGCGGGACGACCGGGTGCGCTGGAACGGCCAGGCGGTGGCGGTCGTGCTGGCCGACACCCAGGAGCGGGCGGACCGGGCCGCCGAACTGGTCACGCCGAGCTACGCCGCCGAGCCCGCCGTGACGACCTGGTCCGCCGCCAAGGCCCGGGGCACGGCCCGCGCCTCGAACTACGGGATGCCGCTGACCACCGTGTCCGGCGACGCCGACGCCGCCCTGTCGGCTGCGGCGGTCAGCGTGGACCACACGTACACCACCCCGCGGGAGAGCCAGAACGCGATGGAACCGCACGCGGCGACCGTGGTGTGGGACGGTGACACCCTGGTGGTGCACGACTGCACCCAACTGGTGAGCCAGGTCGCCGTCTCCCTCGCGGAGGTGTTCGGCCTGCGGCCGGACCAGGTACGCGTGTCCGCCCCGTTCGTGGGCGGCGGGTTCGGCGGCAAGGGGCTGTGGTCGTACCTGATCCTGGCCGCCGCCGCGGCGCGGATGACCCGGCGCCCGGTACGCGCGGCCCTGAGCCGCGAGGGCGTCTACCGGCTCGTCGGCGGCCGGACCCTGACCGAGCAGCGGGTGGCGATCGGCGCGCGGGCCGACGGGCGCTTCGATGCGATCATCCACACCGGACTGATGGCGATGACCGAGCACAACGCGGTGCCGGAGGCGGTGACCTCGGCGACCGGTGCGCTGTACGCGGCCGGCAGCTTCCGGCTGGAGGTGGACCGCGCCCTGATGGACACCGTCGCCAACTTCTACATGCGCGCGCCCGGGGAGGCGCCGGGCAGCTTCGCGCTGGAGTCGGCGATCGACGAACTCGCCCACGAGCTGGGCATCGACCCGGTGGAGCTGCGCCTCCGCAACGAACCCGAAACCGAGCCGGTGACCGGGCGGCCCTTCTCCTCCCGGCACGCGGTCGAGGCGTACCGGGCCGGTGCCGAACGGTTCGGCTGGTCCGCCCGCAGCGCCGTCCCCCGGGCCCGCCGCGAGGGAGAGTGGTGGGTCGGCGCCGGTACGGCCGCCGCGACCTACCCGTACGTGCGCTTCCCCGGCGGCGCCGCCCGCCTCGTGCTGCAGCCGGGAGGCCGCGTCGGCGTGGAGGCCGCGGCGCACGAGATGGGCATGGGCACGGCCACGGTCCTGGCCCAGATCACCGCGGAACGGTTCGCGGTGCCGCTGACCGCGGTGTCCGTCTCGTACGGCGACTCCACGCTGCCCGGCGTCATCATGGCCGCCGGCTCCCAGCAGACCGCCTCCCTCGCCGCCGCGGTGGCCGCCGCCCATCGCGAGCTGGTGGGCGGGCTGCTGGCCGCGGGGGCCGCCGCCGGCACCGGCTCCCCGCTCGCCGGGTGCACGGCGGACACCGTCGCCACCCGGGACGGCGGGCTGTGCCGCCTGGACGACCCGGACGCCTGGGAACCGTACGACGCCCTGCTGGCGCGCGCCGGGCTGACCGAGCTGCGGGCGGAGCAGGCAGCTCCCCCGCCGGCGGAGATGGGCGCCTGGTCGATCCACTCCTACGGGGCCGTCTTCGCCGAGGTACGCGTCAACGACGTGACCGGCGAGGTCCGGGTGCCCCGGATCGTGGGCTCCTTCGACTGCGGGCGGATCCTCAACGCCCGCACCGCCGCCGGGCAGTTCCGCGGCGGCATCATCATGGGCCTGGGCATGGCGCTCATGGAGGAGACCCAGGTCGACGGCCGCACCGGGCGGATCATGAACCCGAGCCTGTCCGAGTACCACCTCCCGGTGCACGCCGACGTGGGGGACATCGACGTCATCTGGACCGGCATCCCCGATCCCCGCACGCCGCTGGGCGCCCACGGCATCGGGGAGATCGGCATCGTCGGGGTGGCCGCGGCGGTCGCCAACGGGGTCTACAACGCAGTCGGGGTGCGCGTACGGGACCTGCCGATCACCCTGGACAAGCTGCTGTGACCGCCCCGCCGGCGATCGGGGAGGACGAGGCGATCCTGGCCGCGGCGGCGGCCGAGAGCGGCGGGGCGCTGGCGACGGTGCTCGCCGTGACCGGCAGCGCCTACCGCCGGGCGGGCTCGCGGATGCTCGTGCTGCCCGACGGCTCCACGGTCGGCGGGGTCAGCGGCGGTTGCCTGGAGGCCGACGTCGTCGACGAGGCCCTGGCCGTGTCCCGCAGCGGCGAGCCGCGGATCCTGCGCTTCGACACCACCGATCCCGGCGACGTCGTGATGGGCTACGGCAGCGGCTGCGCGGGGATCATCGACGTCCTGGTGGAGCCGCGCGGCCCGCTGGCCGCCGACCTGAGCCTGGCCGCGCTGGCCGCCGCCCGTACCACCCGCCGGCCCGGCCTGCGGACCGGCCCGCGACGCCGTTCTATGTCGGCCTGATCGGCTCGCATGCCCGGGTGAACAGCCTGCTGGCCGAGGCCCTCGGCGACCGGCCGCGGCCCGGCACCGTCCACGCCCCGGCCGGGCTGGACCTCGGCGCCCGGACGCCGGCCGAGATCGCCACGGCCGTCATCGGCCAGATCCTCTCGGTCCGGCCGCGACGCGGATGAAATCCGCCTTAAGCGTTGATCCGGGGATGGGAGCGCTCCCGTACGGGACGGCAGAGCGAAATCGGTGTGCCGACTCGGAAGGCGCGGGTTCCCATGGACAGATCGCGATTCAGAACATCCCGCCTCAGGGCGCCGCGCTGGAAGATCGGCGTGGTCGCGGGCACGGCGGTGGCCGTCGTCGGGGTCGGCCTCGGCGTCGCGTCGGCGTCCGAGGACGCCCTGCCGACCGTCAACTGCCCCAACGTGGCGATCCCGGTCGCGGTGCCCGCCCAGCAGGCCGCCGACGTGCGGCGCAACCTGGAGCTGCTGAACACGCAGATCGCCGAGGCCAACCAGCGGATCCGGGACACCGTGGGCCAGGGCGGCGCCAACTTCATCCAGAACGCCATCCTCGGCCCGCTCGCCAGCAAGCGGTTCGCCACCATCAACCGCATCGAGACCGCGATCGGCCGCAACGCCGCCAAGCCCGACCTCAACGCCGAGAAACTACAGACGTGCGGCTTGAACAAGGGCGGTGGCTCGTCACCGCAGCAGGACACGGAGCTGCCCGAGGGCGACGCGGGTGACGCGGGCGGCAACGGCGACGCCGGCGGCCTGCCGACCGTCAGCTGTCCCGACGTGACCATCCCGGTGCCCGTGCCGGCACAGCAGAAGGCCGACGTCGACCGCAACCTGGAACTTCTCGACACCCAGATCGCCGAGGCCGACCAGCGCATCCGCGACACCGTCGGCCAGGGCGGCCCCAACTTCATCCAGAACGCCATCCTCGGCCCCCTGGCCAGCAAGCGGTTCGCCACCATCAACCGCATCGAGACCGCGATCGGCCGCAACGCCGCCAAGCCCGACCTCAACGCCGAGGAACTCCAGACCTGCACGCTGAATCAGGGTGGCGGTGCGGCACCCGAACCGGAGGCGACCACGGCCGCCCCGGAGCCATCGCAGGCGCCGGAGGCCCCGGACGCCCCGGACGCCGGTGACGCGCCCGCCGGATCGCCGGTGGCGGTCAACGGCAAGCTCAGCGTCTGCGGCGTCAAGCTGTGCAACGAGGCCGGCACGGCGATCCAGCTGCGCGGCATGAGCAGCCACGGCTTGCAGTTCTTCCCGGACTGCGTCAACGCCGGCTCGCTGGACGCGCTGCGCAACGACTGGAAGGCCGACTTCATCCGGCTGTCCATGTACGTACAGGAAGGGGGTCTGGAGACCGACCCGGCCGGCTTCACCGCCAAGGTGAACGGGCTCGTCGACGACGCCACCGAGCTGGGGCTCTACGTGATCGTCGACTTCCACATCCTCACGCCCGGCGACCCGCTGTTCAACCTGGACCGGGCGAAGACCTTCTTCGAGGACGTGACCGCGGAACACGCGGACCAGGACAACGTGATCTACGAGATCGCCAACGAGCCCAACGGCACCAGCTGGGACAACATCAAGACGTACGCCGACGAGGTCATCCCGGTGATCCGCGGCAACGCACCGGACAGCGTGGTGCTGGTCGGCACCCGCGGCTTCTCGTCGCTGGGGCTGACCGACGGCGCCGACGAGACCGAGATCCTCGAGGACCCGGTCGACTTCGAGAACGTCATGTACACGTTCCACTTCTACGCCGCCTCGCACGGCGCGGACCGGCGTGCGGTGGTGGCCCGGGCGGCCCGGAGCCTGCCGCTGTTCGTCTCGGAGTTCGGCACCCAGACGTTCACCGGCGACGGCGCCAACGATCTGGCCAGCGCCACCGAGTGGCTCGACCTGCTCAAGGCCAACAAGATCGGGTACGCGATGTGGAGCTTCTCCGACGGCCGCGAGACGAACTCGGCGTTCCGGCAGGGCACCTGCCGCGGCACCGACTTCGCCGGGGACGGGGTGCTGACCGAGTCCGGCGCCTTCATCCGGGACCGGATCCGCTCCGGCTCCAGCAGCTGACGACGCGCGGCCGGGCACCGGTGGGTGCCCGGCCGCCGTGGGTGCCCGGCCGCCGTGGGTGCCCGGCCGCCGTGGGTGCCCGGCCGCCGCCCGACGGCACGGGCTCCGGGCTCCGGGCTAATCGCAGGCGATGCTCGGGCCGTCGCACTTCTTGTCGTCGGACCGCTGGTGGCCGCGGCGGGCGTCGCGGTCGAAGATGCCCATGATCTCGCAGGGGCCGCCCGCGGTGCCGATGGCGTGCGGGATCATGGTGGGGAATTCCGCGGCCTGGTTCGTCTCGATTCTGAGGCGACGGTGGCCCAGCAGGAGGATCGCGGCGCCGGACAGCACGACGAGCCATTCCCGGCCCGGGTGGGCGCGCAGCCGGGCCGGGTTGTCCGGTGGTGGCTCGGTCATCCGCTGGCGGATCACGCTCATGCCGGGATCCGACTTCAGGGCCCAGCGCATCAGGCCGTGGGCGCCGTCGATGGCGGGACTGGTGATCACGTCGTCGGAGGCGGTCTCCACGAGCTGATCCAGGGTGGTGTCCAGGGCCTTGGCGAGAACGACGAGCTGATCGAGGGCGAGGCGGCGCTGCCCGTTCTCGATGCGGCTCAGCGACGACTGGCTGAAGCGGGTCCGGGCGGCGAGATCTTCCAGCGAGAGGCCCTGGGCGACCCTCAGCGCACGGATACGTTTGCGTACGAGGCTGTCCAGGCCGCCTTCTGCTTGCGTCATGAGCAAGATTGTATGTCCCGAGCGCATAATGCTGCTTCACTCGGCACATGTCCGAGATTGCCGCTTACCGCCGTGACGCCGTACCGGGCGCGACCGTCGATGTCGTGGTGATCGGCGGCGGTGCCGCCGGGCTCAACGGTGCGCTGATGCTCGCCCGGTCCCGGCGGACGGTCGTCGTCCTCGACGGCGGCGACCCGCGCAACGCCCCCGCGGAGGCCATGCACGGCTTCATCGGGCTCGACGGGACTCCCCCGCTCGAGCTGCTCGAGACGGCGCGGCGCCAAGTCCGCTCCTACGGCGGCCTCGTCGTGCGCGGCCGGGTCGTCGCCGCCCACCCCGCAGCGCCGTCCCCCGGCGGGGACCTGCGCTTCGTGGTGACGCTCGCCGACGCCCGCACGGTCACCGCGCGCCGGGTGCTGGTCGCCACCGGCCTGCGCGACGTCCTTCCCGGCGTTCCCGGACTGAGCGACCACTGGGGCGGCAGTGTCGTCCACTGCCCCTACTGCCACGGCTGGGAGGTGCGCGATCAGCCCATCGGCGTCCTCGCGACCGGCCCGTCCTCGGTGCATCACGCCCTGCTGTTCCGCCAGCTGACCGGAGACCTCGTCTACTTCACCCGCGGCACCGACCTGGACGACGACACCCGCCTGCGGTTCACCGCGCGCGCCATCCGCGTCATCGACACCCCGGTGGAACGGGTCGTCGATGATGCGGACGGTGCCCTCGCCGGCGTACGCCTGACCGACGGCACCGTGATCGCACGCCGGATCCTCGCCGTCGCGACCGCGATGCAGGCCCGCACCGAGGGCCTCGACGGTCTCGGCCTGCCGATGGAGGACCTGCCCGGCGCCCGCCGGTTCGCCTCGGGCATCGCCGGAGCCACCGAGGTGCCCGGTGTCTGGGTGGCGGGCAACGCCACCGATCTCACCGCCCAGGTCGGCGCCGCGGCAGCCGCCGGCGCCCTCTCCGGCGCCCACATCAACGCCGCGCTGGCGACCGCCGACACCGACGCGGCCGTCGCGACGATCCGGCACGCCACGCCGGCCTAGCCACCCTTCCCCACCTTCCCCATCCACCGGCTCGCGCCGCCCGAGAGGCGGCGCCGGTCAGCCACGCCCGTACGAGAGAGGCACCCATGACTTCCTACCCGGTCCCGGCGGCGAGTCCGGACGTACGCCCGCCCGACGCCCGGCACCTGCGCGCGATCCTGATCGCCGTCTGCGTCGCGCTGATGGCCGTGATCGCCTCGGTGTCGGGGCTGAACGTCGCCCAGACCCACCTCGCGGTCGAGTTCGGCGCCTCGCAGACCACGGTCCTGTGGATGATCAACATCTACACCCTCACCCTGGCCGCGCTGCTGCTGCCGCTCGGCGCGCTCGGCGACCGCCTGGGCCGCAAGCCCATGCTGATCGCGGGACTCGTCGTCTTCGGCATCGCCAGCGTCGCGGCGGCCCTGGCCCCGAACTCCGGGACCATGGTGGCCGCGCGGGCGCTCAGCGGCGTCGGTGCCGCGATGATCATGCCGATCACGCTGGCCGTGATCACCTCCACCTTCCCGAAGGACGAGCGCGGCAAGGCCATCGGCATCTGGACCGGCGTCGCCGGAGGCGGCGGGATCCTCGGCATGTTCCTGTCCGCCCTGCTGGTCGACGTGGCCACCTGGCGCTGGCTGTTCGTCCTGCCCGTCGTCCTCATCGCGGCGGCCCTGGCCATGACCGTGCGATCGGTGCCGAACTCCCGCGAGCACTCCGGCCACCGGTTCGACACCTTCGGCGCCCTGAGCTCCTCCGTGGCCGTGGTCAGCCTGATCTACGTGCTGCACGAGGGTCCGACGCTCGGCTGGAGCGCCCCGGCCACCGTGATCAGCCTGGTGACCGGCCTCGCCGCCCTGGCCGTCTTCGTCGCGTGGGAGCTGCGCCGCCGGGAGGCCTCGCTCCTCGACGTGCGGCTCTTCCGGGACCGCGGCCTGGCCGGCGGATCGATCACGCTGCTGGTCGTCTTCGGCGTCCAGGCCGGTATCGCCGTGGTCCTCTACCCGTTCTTCCAGGCCGTACTCGGCTGGTCCGGCCTGCTGTCCACCCTGGCGCTGATGCCCATGGCCCTCGCGATGATGGTGACCTCCGGACTCGCGCCCAAACTGGCCGCCCGCACCGGAGCCCGCGCCGCCATGGCGACCGGTATCGCGCTGGGCGGGCTGGGCCTCGTCCTGATGGCCTCGATGCTCTCCGTCGACGGCGGCTACCTGTCCATCCTCCCGGGCATGATCGCCATGGGCATCGGCATGGGCTTCGCCATGACGCCCTCGACCGAGGCCATCACCAGCTCCCTGCCGCGCGAGAAGCAGGGCGTCGCCTCGGCGCTCAACGACGTCACCCGCGAGCTCGGCACCGCGCTCGGCGTCGCCATGCTCGGCGCGCTGCTGTCCGCCGGCTACCGCAACGCCATCGGCGACGGCCTGTCCGGCGTACCCGCGGACACCGCGGACACCGCCCGCGAAGGGGTCGCGAACGCCCTGGACGTGGCCGGCAACGCCGGCATCCACCGCCGGCAGGTCGTCGACGCCGCCCACCAGGCCTTCATCGACGGCTGGCAACAGGCCATGTGGGCGGGCACCGCCGTCATGGCGGCCGTCCTGCTGTTCGTCCTGTTCCGGGGCCCCACGGAGCGGCCCGCCGAGACGACCGCCGACGCCGAGCCCGCCCCGGTCGCGTAGCGAGAGATCCCCCATCACGGAAGGGAATGCCATGGAAACCACGACGGCGAACGACGTGCCCGCCGAGTACGAGACGTGGCGCGCGGCACGGTGGGCCGAGCTCACCGGCCCGAACGGCAGGGCGAAGGTGGTGGCCAAGGCCGTGATCAGCGGTCCCGGTCCCACCGCGATCCCCGGCGTACCCGGGCAGTGGGGCACCACCGCTTCGGGAGCCCTGACGGTGACCGCCACGGCCGCCGACGGGGTGCGGGTCGGCGATCGGGCGGTGGACGGCACCGTCGAGGTGCCGTCCGGCGGCCCGATCGGGTTCGCCGGCCCGCGGACCGGCTTCGCCGGCGGCGGCAGTGGGGCGTACAGCCTGGTCGTGTTCGACGATCGGGCGCCGGCCCGCTCGGGGCTCAGCGGCATCGACGCCTACCCGTACGACCCGGCCTGGGTCCACGAGGGCGAATACCGGGCAGCCCCCGCCGGCCGCAGCGTCGAGGTGGAGCGGCTGACCTCGCCGCGGAGCACCGGCAGCATCGCGGCGCCCGTGGACCTGGCGGTCATCATCGACGGCATCGAGTACCTGTTCACCGTGCTGGAGGAGCAGCCCGGTCAACGGCTGGTCGTCTTCACCGACGACACCAGCGGCGACGGCACGCCGGCCATCGGCCGCTGGCTGCGGCTGCCTCCGCGGGAGCCGGGAAGCAGGCTCATCGTCGACTTCAACCGGGCCACCCTGTCCCACCACCACCTGGCGCCGGCCGTCTTCACGTGCCCGCTGGCGCCGCCCGGCAACCACCTGCCCCTGCGCGTCGAAGCCGGCGAACGCGCGCTGACCTACGACCACCCCCTCGACGACACCGGAAGCAGGACATCGTGACTCAGGATCCGAAGGCACAAGCGGTCGCCTATCTGCGCAGCCTCGAGCGGGCGGACTGGGACACCGCACGCGCGATGTGCGCGGACACGGCAACCGTCTGGCACAACGACGGCAAGGGCGACTCGACGATCGACGAGAACGTCAAGGGCATGGCGGACAAGATCCACACCATCGAATCCCTGCGGTACGAGATCATCCGCCAGTTCGCCCAGCGGGACGAGGTCCTCCAGCAGCACGTGGTGCACGTCGCCACGACCGGCGGTATGCGCGGCGAGGTCCACGCGGCGGTCTACTTCCGCTTCGAGAACGGCCTCATCACCCGCATCGAGGAGTACTCCCACTTCGTGCCGGCTCCGCAGGCCGGCTGAGCGGACGGGCGCCGGACCCGCGTGGGTCCGGCGCCCGCCGGCTACGGCGTGGTCACCGTGGCCGGGCCCGCCCAGGCGGACCGGCCGGCCAGGTTGGTGGCCGCGACGCGGTAGTAATACGTCTGGTTGCGCCCGGTCGCCTGCGTCCACGTGGTGACGCCGGCGCCCACCGTGGCCGTGGTGACCGTGGCGAAGCCCGGACTCGTGCTGCGCTCGATGACGAAGCCGGTCTCGTCGGTGGCGTTGTCGGTCCAGGCCAGGGTGACCCGGTCGGTCGCGCCGGCGCCGCGCACCGCGGAAGCCGCCAGCCCGGTGGGTGCCGCGGCCAGCGCCGGCAGGGTCACCGCGACCACCGCGGAGTACGCGGACGAACCACCGCCGTTGACCGCCTTCACCCTGTACTGGTACGCCGTGGCCGGCTGCACCGCCGGGTCGGCGACGGTGACGTTGCCCGTGTTGTTCCGGGCGTCCGGCGTGGCGATCGGCACGAACGGGCCGGTGCCGGTGGCCCGCTCCACCACGAAGCCGGTCTCCGTGGTGGCGTTGTCCCGCCAGGTCAGGCTCACCTGCGGGCCGGCCTGCAGCGTCGCGGACGGCGTACCCGGCGCGGCGGGTGCGGTCCCACCGGCCGGACCCACGAGCACGGCCGTGGACCGCGCGTCGCCGGCCGCGTTCCACGCCGTGACGCGGTAGCGGTAGCGCTGCGTGGACCCGGCGGCGGTGTCGTCGTAGCCGGTCGCGTTCGCCAGCGCCGTACCGATCTGCGCGTACGCGCCGACGCTGCCGTTGGCCGCCACCGGGGCCCGTTCGATCCGGTACCCCACCTCGGCGGCCGGGTTGCCCCAGGTCGGGCCGAGGTCCGCGGTCACCGGGGTGCCGTCGGCCCACGTGAGATGCACGCCGCCGTTGCGCGTCCAGGTCACCACCGGTGCGGGTGGCAGCCGGCGGGAGACGCCGACAGAGATCGGCCGCATCATGTCCATCTCCTCGTGGCTGAGGATGTGGCAGTGCCAGACGTACTCCCAGCCCATGTTGACCACCTGGTTGGTGATCGGCGGGGTGATCGGGTTCGCGTTGGCGTCGGTGCTGTTGAACCCGGCGGTCGAACCGATCGGGGCGGACGGGTCCAGCGGCCGCTTGCTGTCCTCGACGCCGAACGGCGAGGCGGGCACGACCGGCCGCATGGCGACGACGGTGTCCTCCAGCGGACTGACCCGCAGGGTGTCCTTCCAGCCCAGTTCGCTCGGCTCAGGCTTGCGGATGATGCCGTCCCAGCCGACCCGGTTGATCAGCTGGACGTGGAAGAGGTGGAAGTGGATCGGGTGCGTGTCCACCCCGTTGTGGGTGATCTTCCAGATCTGGGTGCCGTCGTCGGCGGAGGCGATCGGTGTCACCCGCGCGCCGGCCGGCAGCTCGACCCCCTCGAGAACCTCACTGGCGGGGTTGATGAACGGGTACAGGATCAGATTCTGCTGTTGTCCCCCTTGCGCGTTGGGTGTCTCCAGGCCCAGGTTGCCGCTCATCCGTCCGTAGTCCTTGTCGAACGCCTCGCCCTGCTCGTCCTGGATCGCCTTCGGTTGCAGCGGCATGGTCATGGTCTGGGTGGCGCCCTGACCCTGCAACGTGTTGAAGGCGAGGCTGGTGTCGGTGATCCGGACGAAGCCGTCGCGCGGCGCGGAGTTGCGGAACGTGCTGCCGTAGGCCGTGTTGTAGGCGCCCTGCCCGACGATGATCGGGTCCTGCGAGGACTCGAAGACGCCCGAGCCGTCCGCCTGGTGCGCGAACGCGGCCTGCAGCCGGGCCAGGTCGTACGCCGGGGCCGGCGCCTTGTCCGCCACCTTGATCTGCATGACGGTACGGGTGTTCGGCCCGTACCCGGGCCGCGTGGACGGCGCGCCGCCGGTGTCCCGCAGGTCCGGTCCGCCGGTGTAGTAGTCGTAGCGCGCGTCCCGGGCCGGGAACGCGGCCGGCGCGTCGTTGTAGAGGATCAGCGTCTTGCCCGCGAACCGCGAGAAGTCGACGACCGTGTCGGCGCGCTCGGCCGGGCCGAGCAGCAGGGCGTGCTTGTCGACGTTGCCGGCGTTGAACACCGTCGGGTCGGTCACCCAGGTGATCGGCTGGTTCGGTACGACCACCGGCGACGGCAGGAAGCCGCCCTCGGTGCCCACCTGGACGAACGTCGGCCCCTGCGGGCTCTTCGCCAGGTCGGGCGTGGGGAACACGATCGGGTCGGTCTGCGCCGCGGCCACCTCGGCGGCGTTGAGCGCCACCTCCGTGCCGCTCTGGTCGGCCTGGTAGAACTGCAGGTTCCAGAACCGGTCGTTGGCGGCGTTGAGGATCCGGAACCGGTAGGACTTCGGGTCCACCGTGACCGTCGGGTACGCGGTGCCGTTCACCAGCGGCGTGTCGTTGAACGCCTCCATGCTCATGGACACGTTCGGCGTGCCGGGGATCAGCGGCGGCTCGCACCATCCGGCCGTGTCGGCGTCGCAGGCGGGGTCGTAGTACGGATTGGCGATCGGCCCGTTCGTCACCCCGGACGTCGGCGGCCAGAACCACGGCCCGTACGCCCAGCGGCCGAACGCGTTCACCCCGGAGGTGTCACCCGGGTTCTGCGCCGGCATGTAGACGTGCGGCGCCCACAACTGCCCCTTGCCGCCCCAGCGAGCGGCGTCCCACGTCGGGTCCTCGGTGGCCAGTTGCGCGGTCTCGGGGACGAAGGTCTTGTCCTGGATCACCAGCGGCAGGGTGGCGTCGGCGCCGGGCAGCACGCCCGCGTCCACCAGCGCCTGCTCGGCCCGGTCGGAGATCACGTACCCGGCGGCCTCACCGGCGTACACGTTGAGCCGCGTGATGCCCCACGAGTGGTCGTGGTAGAACATCATCCGCGCCGACTGCTGGTTGGTGTAGAAGAACGTCTGCGAGCCGTCGCCGGGGTCCGGCATGTCCGGCACGTTCTTCACGCTGACCCCCTTGGGGTACGGCGTGTTCTCGCCGGCCGGGGTGATCCACTGGTGCGGCGTGCCGTCGCTGATCCACGGTGTGACGCCGCCGTGCAGATGCAGCGTGGCCCGGTTCCCGGTGTAGCAGCCGGCCGGCTTCGGCGTCTCGCCGCACATCGGGTTCTGCGGGTCCGGCTCGGCCATGCCGCCCATCTGCGGGCCCATCCCGGAGCCCATCACCGTCGTGTCCACCGGCAGGAACAGGTCGCCGGCCGCGCCGGTGGGCAGCAGGTTGCGGAACTTGATCCGGACCGGGCGATCCTTCTGGGCGACGATGAACGGGCCGAGGTAGTGCGCCTTGTCGACGCCGTACACCGGGCCCGCCGCATCGGTGACCGGAGTCGTCGTGCCGTCCGCGTTCGCCGTCTCGAGCGCGACGTGCGCACCGGGCACGACGCCGGTGGACAGCTGGACGTAGCCGCGCAGCAGCGTCGCCGGAAGGTCGCTGTGCAGCTTCTCGCGGTACTGGACGACGGCGATCTCGTAGTAGTCCGAGCCCGGGTAGGTGGTGGTGTCCGGCACCGCGACCGGGATGTACTGGCCGAGGTTGTTGGCGCCGGCCGCGTTCAGCCCGGGCAGGCCGTCGACGAACTTGCGGAGGCCGCCGCTGACGACGTCGTTGTTGCCGGACAGGTCCAGCACGCTCGTCGCGAACGAGTACGTCCTGGCCTGCGGATACTCCGGGTACCCCGCGGCGCCGACGGTGATCGTGGCGTCCTGCGCCGGCGCGGTGGGCGACGGGTAGTACAGCTTGTCGCCGCCGGTGCCGGTGTCGACCGGTACGCCCTGGCCGTAGAAGGCGGCCACGTCACCGGCCTGCACCGCGACCGGGGGTACGGCGAACGTCTCCACCCGCCCGGCCGGATCGCTCGTGGCCGGGACGGTGAGCAGGCCGCTGTCGAACACCACCCGGTACTGCCCGGCCGTGCCGGTCGGGCGCAGGACGTACGCGTGCAGCACGTTGCCGGCGGACGGGTTCGGCGAGCCACCGGGCGTCGCCTGGTTGAAGACCTTGAAGCCCTGCACGAGTCCCTGCGGCAGGGCCTGCGGCACGACGACCAGCACGGGGGCCAGCTCGCCCGGGGGCTTGGCGTAGTCGGTGGCGAACTGCCGGGCGGTCAGCGGGTTGCCCACGTCGACGACCGACCCGGTCACCGTCGGCAGGGGACTGTTGGCGTAGTTCGGGTACGGCCCGAAGTAGTGCGGGGTGGCGGTGGCCGCGGCCATCTTCGCCCTGCCCTGCACCGGCAGCCGCAGGCCCTCCCTGGCGGCCCGCGCCGCGGCGGCCTCGCGTTGCTTCTGGGTCACCCGCTTCTTGCGTTTCGGATCCGGTCTCGGTGCCTGCCGCTGCCCGCCCGCGACGGCGGCCGCGGCGGCAACCGTGCGTTCACCGGCGACCGCCGCATTCTGATCAATAGCCTGAACGCCCGTAAGGGCACGAGCGTGAGAACCGCTATCAGGACACCTGTTCTCCGTCTCACTCCGATCCCCTCCCCCTCGTCGCACCGAGCGACGACTTATTCCAGTGGGGGGTGGGGCGGGAGCGCGGGAACAGGGAAGGCCGGCCGTACGCACCGGGTCCGAGGGCCCGAGACCGGACAATTTCCCGATCGACCGGAGCCATTGCGGCGACATTTCCCGGGATGCCCATTCCCGCGCATCAGGCAATTCCGGGAATTGATCGACGGTCAGCCGGCCGCGGGGCCCGTCGCGGCGAGGCGGGGGAACACCCGGCGGGCATTGGCCTCGTAGACCTTGTGCAGATCCTCCGGAGGCAGGCCCAGGGCGTCCACGTAGCGGCGGGTGTCGTCGAAGTGGTGGCCGGTCCGCGGGTCGATGCCGCGTACGGCGCCGACCATCTCGGAGCCGAAGAGGAGGCTGTCCGTGCCGATCACGTCGAACAGGAGCCTGATGCCCGGCTGGTGGTAGACGCACGTGTCGAAGAAGACGTTGTCCATCAGCGACGTCTCCGGCGACGGGCGGTGCAGCATGTCGGCCAGGCCGCGGAAGCGTCCCCAGTGGTACGGCACCGCCCCGCCGCCGTGCGGGATGATCAGGCGCAGGGTGGGGAACGTGCTGAACAGGTCGGACTGCAGCAGCTGCATGAACGCGGTGGTGTCGGCGTTCAGGTAGTGCGACCCCGTGGCGTGGAAGTTCGGGTTGGTCACCGCGGACACGTGCACCATCGCCGGTACGCCCAGCTCGGTCATCGCCTCGTACAGGGGGAACCAGACCGGATCGGTGAGCGGCGCCGACGTCCAGTGACCACCGCTGGGGTCGGGGTTGAGGTTGCAGCCGACGAAGCCGAGCTCCTCGACGCAGCGCCGCAGCTCCGCCACCGACCGGCTGATCGGGACGCCGGGCGACTGGGGCAGCTGGCAGACGCCGGCGAAGCGGCCCGGGAAGAGCCGGGTGACCCGGTGCACGAGGTCGTTGCAGGCGCGGGTCCAGGCGGCGCTGACCGCCTCGTCGCCGACGTGGTGACCCATCGCCGAGGCGCGCGGGGAGAACAGGGTGAGGTCGATGCCGCGCTCGTCCATCAGGCGCAGCTGGCTGCCCTCGACCGTCTCCCGGAGCTCGTCGTCGCCGATGTCCGGGTACGCCGGCGGCTCCTCCCCCGCCCGGTACGCCGCCACCTGCGCCTCCCGCCACCCGGTGTGCGCCGCCGGCGCGGTGGTGTAGTGCCCGTGACAGTCGATGATCATGAAGTGGTCTCCCGGAGGGCGATGAGCAGGTCCCGTGCCGCACCGGCGATGCGCGGCTGCACGCCCAGCCCGAGCAGTTGCTCGCTCGCCGCGGTCATCTCGTCGGCGCGGCGGCGGGCGTGGGTGTGCGTACCGTCGATCAGCCGGTCGATGGTCCGCTCGTCGAAGCCGGCCAGTTCGGCGCTGATGTCGGCGCGCAGCCAGTCGGCGCAGCCCGCGGCCTCGGCGGCCGTCATCGCCTCCACGACCGCGGCGGCGAGGCCCTTGTAGAACACGCTGCGCAGCAGCTTGCGGGAGATCGCCGTGCCCGCCGGTCCGGGCTGCACGGTCACGTCGGCGCCGTACGCGGCGAGCAGGCCGGCGTAGCGCTCGGCGGCCTCTCCCGACACCAGCATCGGCGTGCGCAGTCCCTTGCCCGGCACGGGCGCCATCAGCGCGACGTCCACGACGTCGACGCCGGTGCCGGCGCTGCGGCGTACCAGAGCCTCCTTGACGGCCGGGGCGCTCGTGTTCAGGTCGGCCCAGACGGTGCCCGGCGCGAGCGCCGGCGCCGCGTTCTCCAGGGCCGGCAGCGCGTCGTGGCCGCTGTTGACGCTCAGGACGAGACCGGCGTCGCGGACGGCGTCGGCCTCGTCGGACCTGGCGTCCACCCCGGGCGGCGGCAGCACGGCGGGGTCGTAGCCCCGCACGTCGGCACCGGCGGCGACCAGGTCACGGGCGATCGTCCCGCCGGCCTCGCCGAGGCCGAGCAGGGCGATCCGTACGCGCTCCGGGCGGCTCACGCCGCGTCTCCGCCGGGGAGCCGGTCGACGTACCGCACGCCGAGGCGGTCCAGCAGCGGCCGCAGCCCGTAGAGGTCGAGCCCGAGCGTGCCGGCGGCGAACTGCTCGCGCTTGGCGGCCTCGCCGGCCAGCCGGTCGGCCGCGGCGCCGGCCACCGCCGGCCCGGACGACGCCGGCAGCACCAGCACCCCGTCGTCGTCGGCCACCACGATGTCGCCGGGCCGCACGAGCCGGCCGGCGGCCACCACGGGAACGTTGACCGAGCCCGGGGTCGCCTTCACCGTGCCCTGGGCGTGCACGGCACGCGACCAGACCGGGAAGCCCATCTCGCGCAGCGTGGCGATGTCGCGCACCCCGGCGTCGCACACCAGGCCGGCGACGCCGCGGGCCCGCAGCGAGGTGGCCAGCAGGTCGCCGACCATGCCGTCGGTGGACGGCGAGGTCGTGGTCACCACCAGGACGTCGCCGGGCCGGCACACCTCCACCGCCGCGTGGATCATGAGGTTGTCGCCGGGGTGGCAGGACACGGTGATCGCGGAGCCGGCGATCACGGCGCCCTCCTGCCGCGGCCGGACCTCCGGACCGAGCAGCCCGGCCCTTCCCGCCGCCTCGTGCACGGTGGCGACGCCGGCCTCGCGCAGGGCCGCGACGGTCTCCGGATCGGCGCGATCGACGTGGCGCACCACGTAGTGCGCGGCCATACCTGTCATCGATGCACCTCGGTTCGCCTCAGGGCCCGGAAACGGTGCTCCAAGGTGTACGGTGCGCGGCGATCGGCGTCAAGATTGTTCTCAGCTTTGTTGACAATCACCACACCGCGGCGGTGGCCACGACGGTCGCGTAGCGCACCGTGAAACGCCCGGGCAGCGCCGCCCCGGCCTTCGCGAGCACGGCCGGGACCCGGTCGGCCGGCAGCCGGGTGAGGGCACCGGACGTCCGCAGGTGATCGAGCCACTGCGCGGCCGTGTAGTCCTGCTCCCAGTCGAAGCGCCACTGCTCCGGCTCGGCGAACAGGCCGGTCCCGCGCAGCGTGGCGGCCGTCCGCCCGGCGCCCGCCGCGTACGCCGCCGCGCCGGTCGCGCCCGCCGCCGCGGGTGGCAGCTCCGGCATCAGCTCGCGATACACGTCGGCGAGACCGGCGGCCACCTCTGGCGGGGGGTCCGCGGCGTTCCAGAAGACGGCGAGCCGGCCGCCGGGCCGCAACACGGCGGCGGCCTTCTCCGCCCCCGCCACCGGGTCCACCCAGTGCCACGTCTGGCCGGCGACCACGGCGTCGAAGCGCCGCCCGGCCGGCTCCCACCGCTCGAAGGCGGCCACCTCCACCTCGAGACCGTCGCGGCGGGCCCGCTCGGCCATCCGGGCGTCGGCGTCGACGCCCAGCACCCGGCAGCCGGCCTCCCGGAACTGCCGGGCCACGATGCCGGTGCCGATGCCGACGTCGAGCACGTCGGGTCCGGGGCTGGCGGCGACGACCCGGCGGACGAGCTCGGCGGGATAGCGCGGACGGGCCCGGTCGTACAGCTCGGCGTCGACGCCGAACGATTCCGCCATCTCCCGGTGCCGGTGCGGCTCGGCGCTCTCCCCCGGAGAATTCAGAGTGGGCATGCGCCCACTCTAGCGGGACCTAGAGTGGTGCGCATGCCCACGGGGATCGCCCTGCGCGACGTGCGCGAGCAACTGTTCGCCGCCGCCGAACGCGTCCTCGTGCGATCCGGCGCCGCCGCGCTGACCAGCCGGGCGGTGACGGCCGAGGCGGGCGTGGCGAAGGGGGTGCTGCACCGCCACTTCGCCGACTTCGACGCGTTCCTCGCCGACCTCGTGCGCGACCGGGTCACCCGCCTCGGCGCCCAGGCCGCGGCGCTGCGCGCCACCGTCGGCACGGGCACGGTGGCCGGCAACGTGACGACCGCCCTGCTGGACCTGTTCACCTCCGTCGCCGTGGCCCTCGTCGGGCTGCTCATCTTCCGCGACGACCTGCGCGCCCGGCTCCGCGAGAGCTACCCGGCGGGCGTGCCGCTGCTCACCGACGCCGCCGCGATGATCGCCGGCTACCTCGCCGCGGAGCGCGAACGCGGGCGGCTCCCCGCGGGCGCCGATGTGGACACCCTCGCCCTGACCCTCATCGGCTCCGGCCACCTGCTCGCCGCCGGCCGGTCCGACGGCCCGCCGGCCCACGCCGAGGTGCTCAGGATCGTCGTGACGGTGCTGCCCCGCTGAGCCACCCTCAGGGCCGGGCCTCGAACACCAGGTTGAACGGGGTCTCGGCGACCCGGCGGAAACGGGTGAAGCCGGCGTCCGTGGCCACCCGGCGGATCGCCGCCTCGCCGGCCTGCGCGCCCAGGGCGTACCCGCCCGGCTGGGACAGGGCGTTCGGCACGCACAGGAAGGTCGAGAACGAGTAGTAGACCCGCCCGACCGGGTTCAGGTTGTCCGGCACCGCGTCGCCCGCGTACGGCTCGACGATCATCCACGTGCCGTTCGGGGTCAGCGACTCGCGGACGTGCCGGGCGGCGCCGAGCGGGTCGCCCATGTCGTGCAGCGCGTCGAACGTCGTGACCAGGTCGTACGGGCCACCGGCGAAGGTCTGCGCGGAGGCCACGTCGAAGCTCACGCGGGCGTCGACGCCGGCCTCCTTGGCGCGTACGCGCGCAGCCGCCACCGACTCCTCGTGATAGTCCGAGCCCCGCACCGTCGCCGCCGGGTACGCCTCGGCCAGCAGCACCGACGACGCCCCGTGCCCGCAGCCGATGTCGGCGACGTGCGCCCCGGCGCGCAGCCGGTCCTCGACCCCGTCCAGGGCGGGCAGCCAGGACGCCGTCAGGTTCGCCAGGTAGCCGGGGCGGAAGAACCGCTCGCAGCCGTCGAACACGTCGCCGTCGTGCTCGTGCCAGCCCACGCCGGCGCCCGTACGGACCGCCTCGGTGATCCGGGGCAGCGCCTTCAGCGACCCGAGCGCCAGCTGGAACGCGCCGGGCACGAACACCGGGCCGTCCGGGTCGGTGAGGGCGAACGCCTGCTCCTCGCTCATCGAGTACGTGCCGTCGGCGTACCGCACGTAGCCACCGGCGGCCTGCCCGCGCAGCCACTCCTCGACGTAGCGCGGATCGGTGCCGGTGGCCGCGGCCAGCTCCTGCGGCGTCCGCGGCCGCTCGGCGAGGGCGCGGTAGAGGCCGAGCCGCTCGCCGAGGACCACCCCGCCGGCCGCCATGGTGGCGCCCAGCAAGCAGCGGGAGGACGCGGTCGGCTGGGCGCTGCAGACCACGCCGGAGGTGCTGATCGCGTCGAAGGCGGGCCGCCGCTGCACCACCGGCCGGGCCGGCACCGAGGCGGTCCTGCGGGCCGTCGGCTGCCCGGTGCTGGTCATCCGCGGCACCCGGGACGGCTGCCGGCCGCAGGCGGAGATGGCCGGCGTCGCCGCGCTGACCGGGGCGCGGGACGTGGTGCTGGACGGCTCCGGGCACCTGCCGCACACCCGGCGGCCGGTGGAGGTCAACCGGCTGCTGCGCGACTTCACCGGCCCGGGAACGCCGCTGCCCGCCCCGCGCCGGCGGGCCGGCGGGTCCTGTTCCTCTCGTCGCCGATCGGTCTCGGTCACGTCGGCCGCGACGTCGCGATCGCCGAGGCGCTGCGCCGGCACCGCCCGGGCGTCGAGGTGGACTGGCTCGCCCAGCACCCGATCACCGAGGTGCTGCGCCGCCGCGGCGAACGCGTGCACCCCGCCTCGGCGTTCCTGGCCTCCGAGGCCGCGCACGTCGACGCCGAGGCGGGCGTCCACGACCTGCACGCCTTCCACGCCGTCCGGCGGATGGACGCGATCCTGGTCGCCAACTTCATGCCGCGGCGCGGCCGGCCTCGAGCAGCGTGGTGGCGTACATGGCCTGCACGGCCGCCGCGAACCAGGCGTGCGACTCCATCCGTGCGGCGTCGCGGCCGTGCGCGAGCGCGTCCCGGTGCCGTCCGGCCAGCCGGGCGATCCAGCCCAGGTGGGCGACGTACCAGGCGGTGTAGCCG
This sequence comes from Pseudosporangium ferrugineum, assembly GCF_003002065.1. Classification (GTDB taxonomy): domain Bacteria; phylum Actinomycetota; class Actinomycetes; order Mycobacteriales; family Micromonosporaceae; genus Actinoplanes; species Actinoplanes ferrugineus_A. The sequence goes on along the minus strand of NZ_PVZG01000028.1, from coordinate 13,821 downwards.
GTGTAGCCGGAGCGCCGGTTGATCGTGATCGCCCGGCGCACCAGGGCCTCGGCGTCGTCCCAGCGGCCGGCCGCGAGGTGCGGGAACGCCGACTCGAACACGCACCACTGCAACAGGCGCAGGTCGCCGGCGCGGCGCACCCGCGGCTCCATCTCCGCCAGCACCGCGCTCAGCTCGGTGACCTGCCCCAGGTAGGCGTGGGTGGTCTTGCGGGCGTCCCAGGCGGCGAGCAGCGCCTGCTCGTCGCCCGAGGCCAGCGCCGCCTCCCGCGCGCGGCGGCCGTGCCGGAACGCGTCGCCGAAGTCCAGCCGGTTGCAGTCGAGCACGGTGAGCCAGCCCAGCAGCCGGGCCTCGGCACCGCGGTCGCCGAGCTGCTCGGCCAGGCGCAGCCCGTCGCGGACGTGCGCGGCGCCCTCCTCGACCGGCCGGCCGATCCCCGCCCAGGACGGCCCGCCGAGCTCGTACAGGGCGTCCATCTGGAGCCGGCGGTCCCCGGTCTCCCGGCCGATCCGGACCGCGGCGGTGTGATCGGCGAGCGCCTCGCCGAACCCGAACGACGTCTCCCGGACCCGGCCACGGGCCAGGTGCCCCCGGCCCAGCAGCTCGGCGTCGCCGATCCGGGCGGCGGCCTCGATCGCGCGGTCGTAGAGCGCCTCGGCGTCGGCCATCGCGTACCGCTGGGCGGCGCAGGTGCCCGCGGCGAGCCACGCCCGCGCGGACCGCCGGTCGTCCCCCGCGGCGGCGGCGTGCCGGGCCACCGCTTCCGGATGCTCCGAGAGCAGGTCGGCGGCCCGCCGGTGGTACGCGATCCGGGTCGGCTCCGGCAGCGAGCCGTACAGCACCTCCTGGACCAGGTCGTTGGCGAACTCGTACGCCCGCCCGGCGACCACGGTCAGCCGGGTCCGCAGCAGCCGCTCGCACCGCCGCGCGGCCTCCGCCTCGGCCACCCCCAGCAGCCCGGCCGCCGTGCCGGGCGCGAACGAGGGACCCAGCACCGCGGCGGCCCGCAGCAGCTCCTCGGCCTGCACCCCGGCGCGCCGGACCCGGGCGAGCACCCCGGCGCGCAACGACTCCGGCACGCCCGGATCGCCGGCCGCCAGCGCACGAAGGCTCTCCACCACGAACAGCGTGTGCCCCCGGGTGCGCCGCTCGATGGCCTCGGCGTGCCCGGCCTGGCCCGCGGCCTCGGCCAGCCGGCGGATCGCGGCGGTGTCCAGCGGTTCCAGCGCCACGCCGCGGGCCACCGGCGCCAGCGTGGCCAGGGCCCGGTCGCCCTCGCCGTCGCGCACGGTGGCCACCACCAGCACCCGGGCGTCGCGGACGCGCCGGGCCAGGTAGTGCAGCAGCTCCACGGTCGCGATCCCGGCGTTCTGCAGGTCGTCGACGGTGACCAGCAGCGCCTCGTCCCGGGCCAGGCGGGTCAGGAACGTGACGACCGCGTCGTACGCCCGCCGCCGCTGCACGTCCGGGCTGCCGCGCTCGGCCGCCGCCGCGCCGAGCAGGTCCGCCGCCTCCGGCACCAGCGCCGCCAGCGCCGGGGCCCGATCGCCGGCGGCGTCGCGTACCCGGTCGGCGGGCAGCCCGGGCAGCAACCGGGTGAGCGCCTCCACGACCGGTTGCAGGAACAGCGACCGTTCCGCCTCGTAGCAGCGGGTGGCCAGGACCCGCCCGGTCACCGCCGCCCGCCGGGCCAGCTCGTCGGCGAGCCGGGTCTTGCCGATGCCCGCCTCCCCGCTGATCAGCAGCACCGCCCCGCGCCCCGCCGCGGTGTCCTCCCAGGCCTGCGCGAGCAGGGTCAGCTCCCGGTCGCGCCCGGCCAGCCCGGCCGGCGGCGGCGGTGCGGCCACCGCCGGGGTGCCGCGCAGGATCGCCACGTGCAGGGCCCGGGTCGCGGCCGCCGGATCCACGCCCAGGTCGCCGGCGAGCACGGCCCGGAGGCTCTCGTACGCGGCCAGCGCGCGCACCGGCTCCCCCAGCGAGTCGTACGCGCGCATCAACGCCCGGCACGCCTCCTCGTCGTACGGGTCGGCGGCCAGCGCGTCCGCCGCGACGTCCCGGGCGACCGCCGGCGCCCCGGTGGCCAGCGCCGCCCCGGCCAGCACGCGGCGGGCCCGGCGTACGGTCTCGGCCTGCTCGGCCCGGGCCGCGACCACCCACCCGGCCTCGGGCTCGCCGGCCAGCAGCGGCCCGGCGAGGAGCAGCTCCAGGGCCTGCCCGGCGGCGACCCGGGCCGCGGCGGGCGAGGAACCGAGCCGGCTCTCCGCCTGCCCCAGCAGCAGCGCGGCCTCGTGCAGATCGGTGCTGACCTCGTCGCCGAGGCGATACCCGGCGCGCCCGCCCAGCACCACGCCGGGCCCGGAACCGGCGCGGATCCGGCTGACCAGCGTGGCGACGTTCTCCGCGGGCCGGGCCGGCGGGTCGCCGGGCCAGAGCGCGGCCACGATGCGGTCGACGGTCAGCAGCCGGCCGCGGGCGCACCCGAGCAGGGCCAGCAGCGTCCGCGCCTTGCGGCTGCCGATCGCGGACGCGGACCGGTCACGGCCGCCGCGCTCCAGCACGAGCGGCCCCACCAGCCGCAGGCGCAGGGGCTCCACCCCGTCTTGCTACGCCGCGAATCTCCCCAGGTCAATCGGCTAACCGACGCGCCGGGCAGGGCGGGGCGGCGAACGCCGGGTGGGCGCCGGCGGTCCAGCGGCAGCCGAACGCCGGGTCCGCCACCGTGCGCCGGTCGAGGATCGCGTCGCCCGGCGGGCGGTGGCCGGTGCGTACCCAGGCGACGAGGTCGTCGAAGCCCTGTTGCAGCTCGGCCGGGGTGAAGTCGCAGTGGCCCACGCCGCGGATCGCGCGCGACACGAACAGCCGCGACCGGCCGTGTGCCGCCGCGCGGCGGGCGTACGCCTGCTCCATGGAGAGCGGTACGAACAGGTCGCCGAGGTCGTGCAGCGACAGCACCGGCACCGGGGGCCGGCCGTCGACGCGGGGGATGCCGGCCAGGCCCGGGTCGGCCCGCGCGGTCCGGCGTACCCGCAGCACCCCGGCGTTGAGCCGCCACTCGGCGGCGGTGGGCCACCGGCGGTCGGTGCTGCGGTAGACGGTGAACCGGTTGTCGGTGACGTTGCCGGCAGCGATCCCGCCGGTGCCGCCGGTGATCCCCGGGTAGAGCCCGAACAGGAACGGCAGGTCGGCGAGCGGGGCGAGGGAGCGGGCGGAGTTCCAGTACGCGAACGCGCCGTCGAAGCCGGGCCGCTCCCCGCCGCTGCGCCGCTCCACCACGTCGGACCAGGTACGCCCGGCCGCGGTGAGCACGGGCGGGGCGCCGGCGGTCACCCCGAGCGCGGGCAGCATCGCGCTCACCCGGGTGCGCCACCGCTCGGCCTCGTCGGCCGGGGGCGACAGCGGGAAGTCGATGGGGACCCCCGCCAGCGCCGCGGCGGTCACGTTGGCGTCGAGGAAGTAGTCGTACAGCTCGGTGTCGCCCAGCACGCCGCAGTACGGCATCGCCCCGGCGAACGCGCGCGGATGCTCCTCGATCCCCACCGCGGTGACGTGCCCGCCCATCGACGCGCCGCTGAGGTAGACCGCCCGGGCCCGGACGCCGGTCACCCGGCGGAAGACGTCGAGGAGGGCGTACGAGTCGCGGACGCCCTGACCGACGTCGTAGCCGTTGGTGCTGTAGCTGGAGGCGGCCCAGGCGAAGCCGCGGGCGATGTAGTGGGTCCGCAGCGCCGGGTCGTCGACGTAGACGGTGGTGCCGGTGCCGCGGTAGCCGTGGGCGTACACGACCAGCTCGCCGTTCCACCGCACCGGCACCTCGATCCGGTACGCGGCCCCGTCCCGGATGCCCGTGCGCACCCGCGAGACCGGTACGCCCGCACCGTCGGTCAGCGCGGCGAACGGGGTCCCGTCGGGGTTGCAGGCGGGGTCCGCGACCAGGTATCCGGGCCGGGTGGTGCTGGGCACGGGAGCCGCACATCCGGCGGGCGCCGCGGCGGCGGGCGGGGCGGTGAAAGAGAGGCCGGCGGTCAGCACCGCGGCGGCCAAGATCGCAACGTGTTTCCGGCGCACCACCATGAGTTACCTCCATGGTGAATCCAATGACCGGCGTCGAAGCCTGTCAAGGCCCGGCACCGGGATCCGTACGCCGCCGGGGCGCGCCCATGTCGTATGGTTGGCGGAATTCCGCACATCTGTGCAGCCGACGGGGGTCGGTCCGGGAAGGCACCGAAACATTGGGCAAAGAGGGTCTGCGGTTCTCCGTGCTGGGGCCTTTGCGCTGCTGGCGCGGCGACACGGAGCTGCTGCTGGGCTCGCCGCGGCAACGGGCCGTGCTGGCGGTGCTGCTGCTGCGCCGGCGCCGTCCGGTGACCGCCGGTGAGCTCATCGACGCCGTGTGGGGCGACGAACCGCCCGCCACCGCCGGCGCGGTCCTGCACACCTACATCTCCCAGCTGCGCCGCTCCCTGGAGACCAGGCAGGGCGACTCCCCCGACGGCCGCGTCATCGTCAGCAGCCCGCACGGGTACGCCCTGCAGGGCCTGCACGCCGGCAGCCTCGACCTGGACGACTTCGAGCAGCGCGTCGTCGAGGCCGACGACCTCGCCGCCCGCGGCGAACCGGCCCGCGCCCGCGACGTGCTGCGCACCGCCCTGGCCATGGGCGAAGGCACCCCGCTGGCCGGCATCCGCGGCCCGTTCGCCGAGGCCGAACGGGCCCGCCTCGGCGAGCTGCGGATGAGCGTCACGGAGAAGTGCCTGGAACTCGAGCTCGAGTGCGGCCGGCACCGCGAGATCGTGCCCGAACTCGCCGCCCTGACCGCGGCGCACCCGCTCCGGGAACGGCTGCGCGGGCTGCTCATGGTGGCGCTGTACCGCTGCGACCGGCAGGCGGAGTCGCTCGCCGTGTACGCCGACATCCGGCAGGTCCTCGACGAGCAACTCGGCGTCGAACCCGGCCCGTCGCTGCAGGAGCTGCACCGGCACGTGCTGCGCAACGACCCCCTCCTGGCGCAGCCGGCGGTGGAGACCGGCGTACCCGCGCAGCCCGTCGTCCCGGCCCAGCTCCCCGCCGACCTGGCCGACTTCACCGGCCGCACCGCCGAGGTCACCCGGCTGGAGGCCACCCTGCGCGCCGCCGGGCGCGGCACCGCCGTGCCCGTCACCGTCGTGACCGGCATGGGCGGCGCGGGCAAGACGACCCTCGCGGTGCACGCCGCCCACCGGGTCCGCGACGCGTTCCCCGACGGCCAGCTGTACGTCGACCTGCGCGGCGTCGAGAACGACCCGGTCAACCCCGCCGACGTGCTGGCCGGCTTCCTGCGCGGGCTCGGCAGCGCCGACGCGCACGTGCCCCCGGGCCTGCCCGAACGGGCCGCGCACTACCGGTCGGTGCTGTCCGGCCGGCGCGTGCTGGTGGTTCTCGACAACGCCCACGACGCCGAGCAGGTCATCCCGCTGCTGCCCGGCTCGGCCGGCTGCGCGGTGCTGGTGACCAGCCGCTCCCGGCTCGGCACCCTGCACGCCTCGGACCGGGTGCCGGTGCAGAGCCTCGACGCCGAGACCGCGGCCGGCCTGGTGTCCCGGGTCGTCGGGCGGGACCGGGTCGAGGCCGAGCAGCAGGCGGTGCGGCGGCTGGTCGCGCTCTGCGGCGGGCTGCCCCTGGCCGTACGGATCGTGGCGGCGCGGCTGGCCGTCCGTCCCGAGTGGAGCATCGCCGAGACCGCCGGGCACCTGGAGGACGAGCAGCACCGCCTCGCTGAGCTGCGCATCGAGGGGCTCGGCGTCGAGGCGACGTTCTGGCTCGGATACCGCCAGCTCGCCGAGGAGCAGGCCCGGGCGTTCCGGCTGCTCGCCCTGCCCGCACCCGCCACGCTCGGGCTCGCCGAGGCGGCGGCGGTGCTGGACCGCCCCGCGGACGAGGTCGAACGGGTCGTCGAGTCGCTCGTCGACGCCGGCATGCTCGAGTCGCCGGCCCGGGGGTCCTACCGGTATCACGACCTCGTGCGGCTGTTCGCGCGGGCTCGCGCGGAGGATCAGGAGAGCACCGCCGAACGCGACGGCGCCCTCACCCGCCTGCTGGACCTGCTGCTCGCCACGACCCGCAACGCCTACCGGCTGATCCGCCCCGGGCAGACCGTGCCCGACCACGTGCGCCCGACCGCCGCCCCCGGCCCGGCCTTCACCACCGAGCAGCAGGCGTACGGGTGGGGCGCCCAGCACCTCACCGCCGCGCTGCAGGTCGTGGAGCAGACCGCGGCCATCGACCCCGGCACCGCCGCCGACCTGGTGCTCGTGCTCGACCCGGTGCTGCACGCCGAGTTCCGCTGGAATGACCTGGTGCCGGTGGCGCGTACGGTCCTCGAGCACGCCCGCCGCACCGGCGACCGGCAGGCCGAACGCCGGCTGGGCTACATGCTGGGCGGCGCGCTGATGCAGATCGAGCAGCTCGGCGCCGCCCGCGAGCTCATCGACCGGGCCCTGCTGCTCTGCGCGGACGGCACCGACGAGGTCACGTACGCGATGACCCTCAACGTCCTCGCCATCCTGGAGAGCCGCGCCGGCCACGGCGACCGGGCCCTGGAGGTCTACAACCTGGCCATGACGGCCGCGCGCACGGCCGGCGACGAGGCGGTGGAGGCGCTCGCCCTCGGCAACGTGGTGCAGATCCGCCTCGACCGCGGCGACGCCGACCCGGCGCTGCTGCACCAGGCGGAGCGGCAGCTCGCCATCTACGAACGGCTGCGCGACGAGCACGGCACGGTGATGGCGCACTACCGGCTCGGCCAGGTCTACCGGCGGCTGGGCCGCCCGGCCGACGCCCTCGCCGTGCACCAGCAGTCCCTCACCGCGCTCGGCCCGTCGGGCTCGCCGCTGATGCAGGCGGGCAGCCTCGTGCGCAGCGCGGAGGCCCTGCTCGACATGGGCGCGGCCAGCCTCGCCGCCCAGTACGTCCGCCGCGGCCTCGCCCTGACCCGCCGGCTGCGCTGGTCACGCCTGGAGGCCCTGGCGATCCGCGTCCACGGCGACGCCCTCGCCCAGCTGGGCGACTCCGCGGCCGCCGCCGCGGAATGGCACCGCTCGATCGGCCTCTTCGAGAAGCTGGGCGCCGCCTCCGCCGCGGAGCAGGGCCGCCGGCGCCTGGAGGCGATGGCCGAGCAACCACCCCGCCGCCAGGCCTCCTAGCCTCCTAGCCTCGCAGGTTCGCCACCAGCAGGCGGCCGGTCGCCTCGAGGTGGGCGCGCATCGCGGCCTCGGCGGCGGCGCCGTCGCGGGCGAGGACGGCGGCGACCACCGGCTCGTGCTCGGCGTGGATGCCGGCCAGGGTCCGGCCGCTGACCGTCGTCGGCGGCCCGAGCAGGGCCGTCGCCGAGCGCAGCTGGGCGACCACCGCGGCCGCGCGGGCGTTGCCCGAGGCGCGCAGCAGCAGGTCGTGCAGGCTGCGGTCGGCCGGCCAGAAGGACGCGTCGTCGTCGCGGGCGGCCGCGACGGCCATGGTGGCCAGCGCCGCGCGGACGGCGGCGTGCTGCTCGTCCGTGCCGTGCGCGGCGGCCTTGCGGGCGGCGGGCGGTTCGAGGGCGAGCCGGATCTCGATGATCTCCTCGACGTCGTGCGCGCGCGGCGGCAGCACCCGGAAGCCGCGGTTGCGCCGGATCTCGACCAGGCCCGCCTCCGCCAGGCGCAGCATGCCCTCGCGGACCGGGCTGCGCGAGACCCCGAGCAGGTCGGCCAGCTGATACACGGAGTAGGTCGTGTCCGGCACGAGCTCGCCGGCGGCGACGCCGTCGCGCACGGCCTGGGCGACGGCGTCGGCGAGCGACGGGGCCTCGGGCGGGAGCTGAAGCGCGGGCATGAGTAACATGTTACTCATGGATCATGTGGTGGCCGCCCTGGAGCGGGCCGGGCTCGAGGTGCGCGCCGACGCCGGCACCCGGGGCATGTACGCCTCCGACGCCTCGCTCTACCGGATCCCGCCGCTGGCCGTGGTCCGGCCCCGGCACACCGACGAGGTGGCCGCCGGGCTCGCCGTCGCCCGCGAGACCGGGGTGCCGCTGACGTCGCGCGGCGCCGGCACGTCGGTCGCCGGCAACGCGGTCGGGCGCGGCATCGTGCTCGACTTCTCCCGCCACCTGAACCGCGTCCTCGAGATCGACCCGGAGGCCCGGACCGCCGTCGTCGAGCCCGGGACCGTGCACGCCGTGCTCCAGAAGGCCGCAGTGCCGCACGGCGTCCGCTTCGGGCCGGACCCGTCGACCCACCCGCGCTGCACCGTCGGCGGCATGATCGGCAACAACGCCTGCGGGTCGCGGTCCCTGGCGTACGGCCGGACCTCGGACAACGTCACGGGCCTCGAGCTGCTGACCGCCGCCGGCGACACGATCGTCACCGGGCCGGAGGGCGTGGACGGCGGCGGACCGCTGCTCGACGACGTCCGCGCCGTGATCGGCAAGCACCTCGCCACCGCCCGCACCGAGTTCGACCGCTTCGGGCGTCAGGTCTCCGGGTACGCCGTCCAGCACCTGCTGCCGGAACGCTTCGACCTGACCCGGGCCCTCGTCGGCTCGGAGGGCACCCTCGCGGTCATCACCCGGGCCACCGTCAGGCTCGTCGTCGACGCGCCCGTCCGGGTCGTCGTGGTCCTCGGCTTCCCCGACATCGTCGCCGCCGGCGAGGCGGCCCCCGCCGTCGTCGCGCACGGCCCGACCTCCTGCGAGGGACTCGACTCGCGCCTGCTCGACGTGCTGCGTGCCCGCCGCGGCGCCGACGCCGTCCCGCCGCTGCCGCGCGGCGGCGCCTGGCTCTTCGTCGAGCTGGCCGGGGACGACGCCGGCGAGGTCGAGTCCCGCGCCCGGCGCCTCGCCGCCGACGGCATCACCGCCGACTCGCTCGTCGTCACCGACCCCGGCACCCAGGCCCGGCTGTGGCGCATCCGCGAGGACGGCGCCGGGCTCGCCGGCCGCGCCCCCTCCGACCGTCCCGCCTGGCCCGGCTGGGAGGACGCCGCCGTCCCGCCCCAGCGGCTCGGTGCCTACCTGGCCAGATTCGACGAGCTGGTCTCCGCGTACGGGATGAGCTCCGCGCCGTTCGGGCACTTCGGCGACGGGTGCCTGCACGTCCGCCTCGACCTCCCGCTCGACCAGCCGGGCGGCACCAAGGTCATGCGCGACTTCCTCACCGACGCGGCCCGGCTCGTCGGCGAGTTCGGCGGCTCCCTGTCCGGCGAGCACGGCGACGGCCGCGCCCGCTCCGAGCTGCTGCCGCACATGTACTCCCCCGACGCGATCGCGCTGTTCGCCGGGATCAAGCACGCCTTCGACCCGGGCAACCTGCTCAACCCCGGCGTGCTCGTCGACCCCGACCCGGTCGACGCCGACGTCCGCCCGGCCGGCCGCTTCCCGCTCGCGGGGCTCGCCCTGGCGCACCCGCACGACGACGGCGACCTCGGCCAGGCCGTGCACCGCTGCACCGGCGTCGGCAAGTGCCGCGCCGACAACACCGCCGCCGGTGGCGTCATGTGCCCCTCCTACCTGGCCACGCGCGAGGAGAAGGACTCCACCCGCGGGCGCGCCCGGGTGCTCCAGGAGGTGGTCCGCGGCGAACTCGCCTGGTCGGACCCGTCGGTGCACGACGCGCTCGACCTCTGCCTGTCCTGCAAGGGCTGCGCCTCCGACTGCCCCACCGGCATCGACATGGCCACGTACAAGTCCGAGGTGCTGCACCAGACGTACCGCGGGCGGCGGCGGCCACGGTCGCACTACACGCTGGGCAGGCTGCCGTTCTGGGCCCGGCTGGCCGGCCGGACGCCGCGGCTGGCGAACCTGGGCGTCCGGCTGCCCGTGCTCGGCCCCCTCCTGCTGTGGCTGGCCGGCGTCGACAAGCGGCGCTCCGTGCCGGCGTTCGCGCGGCGCCCGTTCCGGCGTACGTTCGCCCCCGCCGAGGCCGGGACCCGCAAGCCGGTCATCCTCTTCGCCGACTCCTTCTCCGACGCGTTCTCCCCCGAGGTCGCCGACGCCACCGTGCGGGTGCTGCGCGCCGCCGGTTACGAGCCGCGGCTGCCGTCCGGTTCCGTCTGCTGCGGCCTGACCTGGATCACCACGGGCCAGCTCGACACCGCCAAGAAGATCCTTTCGCGTACGGTCGCAGCCCTCGCCCCGGACGCGCGCGCCGGCGTACCCATCGTCGGCATCGAGCCGTCCTGCACCGCGGTGCTGCGCGCCGACGTCCACGAGCTGCTGCCGGGCTCCGAGGACGCCGGCGTCGTGGCCGGCTCGGTGCGCACCCTGGCCGAACTGCTCTCGCAGACCCCCGGCTGGACGCCTCCCGACCTGTCCGGCGTCGACGTGGTCGCCCAGCCGCACTGTCACCAGCACGCCGTCCTGGGCTGGAAGACCGACGCCGACCTGCTCGCGGCCGGCGGCGCCCGGGTGCGCAGGCTCGCCGGCTGCTGCGGCCTGGCCGGCAACTTCGGCGTCGAGATCGGCCACTACGAGGTGTCCGTCGCCGTGGCGGAACAGAACCTGCTGCCCGCCCTCGACGCCGCGCCGGACGCCGTCGTCCTCGCCGACGGGTTCTCCTGCCGTACGCAGGTGGCCGACCTCCGCGACCGCCCGGCCCTGCACCTGGCGCAGCTGCTGGACCGGCCGCCGGCCTGACGGGGTCGAAATAGGTACGGCCGTGCGCTACCGTCCGTTCATCTCCAGCGTCCATCACCAGCGGAGGAGCGGACATGTCCACCTGGATCCGACGGTGCGCGGCAGTAGCCGGCGCCACGGTCGCCGGCATGCTGCTCGCGGTCCCCGCGTCGGCCGCCCCGCCCCCGGCCGAGGTCGACTCGCGCGTCTTCCTCTACAACGAGAAGGGGCTGGACCCGGTCGGCCCCGGCGGCACCGTCACGTACGTCATGACGGCGGCCGGCGTCCCGGAGAACGTGCCGCAGCACCGCACCGTCGTGCTGGACCTTCCGGAGGGCGTCACCTTCCGCTCCGCCGGCAACCCGCTCGCCGCCGGCCCCTGCGTGGCGGACGCCGGCGGCCACAAGGTCACCTGCACCACCCAGGACCCGGTCGACCAGCACCCCGCCAGCGACGCCGCCTGGTGGGTCACCACCGACTTCGCGGACGACCTGCCGATCGGCGAGTACGTGACCGCCAAGGCCACGCTGACCACCGAGATCCCGGACCCCGACCCGTCGAACAACGTCTACACCACCGACGTCTTCGTCTCCGCCCCCGGCGACATGTCGGTCACGATCAGCGCCCCGCCGGGCCCGTGGCCGGCCGGCTCCTCCTTCGACGCGAAGATCAGCGTGCACAACGCCGGCCCGTACCGCTCCCCCGCGGGCCTGCGCACGATCGTCGAACCCTTCAGCCTCCGCTACACCGGCTGGCCGGAAGGCTGCGGCGCCGACCCCGGCGTCATGTACTGCACGGTCCCCATGGTCGAGGCCGGAGCGACGTACAGCTTCACCGTCCACTTCACGGTCGCCGAGTACGACAAGGACCCGATCGTCCTGAGCCCGGAGATCGACCCGTTCGCCCCGGACACCGACCCGAGCAACAACAAGGCCACCTACCGGGCGGACATTACCAAGGCGTCGCCCTCCCCCTCCCCGTCGGCAACCCCCTCCCCAACCCCCACCGCAACCACCGGCGGCGGCACCGGCGGCGGCGACCCCACCCTCCCGATCACCGGCCCCCCGGCGGCGGCCCTCACCCTGACCGCCCTGGCCCTCCTCCTGACCGGCACCACCCTCCTCATCACCCTCCGCCGCCGCGCCTGACCACCGACCCGGCACGGTCGTCCGAAATGTTCGGTATCCCGGCCACCCACTGCGGCGGAGGCGGGTCATACCCGCGGAATCCGATGCGACTTCCGGCGGAGCGAGCGAAGACTTGCGGCCAGGCCTTCCTCCGTGAAGATCGCAGGGGCGCGGTCCTCGCATCCGTCGACGATCGGAACGGACGCGATCGGAGCCGGCGAGGTCTCGCCGGCCCGGTCGCGAGCCTGTTCGGTCTGGCGCTGGTGATCCTGGAGATTCATCGCCGAGTCCCTCTTCCGGTTGATCGTGTGGCGACACAGGACGCGACGATCGCGGCCCGGTACCTCCATCAACTCGCAGCCGGACGGTCGCCGGAAGCCTTTTGCCCACCGGCGAGAATCAATTCTCAGGTCTCGACGACACACGCCTGTCGCCGCACACTGTCCGTAACAGCGGCATGTGTCTGTGGGGCGATCATGGAGACCGACGAGGCGTTCTGGACGTCGGCGCGAATGCGGGCCGCCGTGGCCGCGGACGACGTCGGCGTGGTCATCCGGCTGGCCCGCCTGCGGGCACAGCTCAACCAGACCCAGCTCGGCCGGCGGTGTGGTTACTCGATCTCCACCATCTCGCGCATCGAACGCGGGCAGCCGCCGAGCCAGGACGTTCACGTTCGCCGCCGGATCGGGGAGACGCTGGGCATCCCTCTGGAGTTCCTCGGGCTCGCCCCGTCCGGCGAGTATGGATCGGCTCGGCCTTCCAGCGTGGACACGACGCCGATCGGTGACCTCAGGGTTAGGGTCGGTGCGACCGAGCCCGGGAGAGGTGATCCGATGCGACGACGTGACCTGCTGTCCGGCGTGGCCGCGAGCGCTGCGGCCACAGCCTTGCCGTCGCCGCCGCGGTTGCCCGGCGGCCGGCCGGGCCTGGCCGACCTGCTCCAGGCGGAGACCACCGCCGTTTCCCCACCGGAGCTGTCCGCTCTGGCGCGGCAGCTGCGTGCGGCCCGGCAGGCATTCGGCGCAAGCCGGTACGAGGAGCTCACGCGCCTGCTGTTCGCCCTGATCTCGGGTGCCGCCGCCGCCCGGCGCGACGGACGCGCGGCGGATCGCGGGTCGGCCACGGTGGTCCTGGCCGCCGGATATCGGCTGGCCTCCGAGCTGTCCGTCAAACGCAACGACGATGCGCTCGCCTGGGTCCTGGCGGACCGGGCGCTGTCGGCGGCGCGGATCACCGGCCGGAATGCCCCGGTCGCGCAGGCCGGCAGGTCGGTGGCGATCGCGATGCGCCGCGCCGGTCACCACGCCGACGCGATCGCTCTGCTGTCGAAGAACGCCGAGCAGCTGCAACCGGGTGCCGCACCGACGGACGCCGATGTGGCGACCTACGGTGCGCTGCTGTGCACGGCGGCGTACGCAAGTGCCCAGTGCGGCTCGCGACGCAACGCCGAAGCGTTCCTGTCCGAAGCGGCCGAGGCCGCCGGCAGGCTCAGCGCGCCGGTCAACGCCGGGGAGATCACCTTCAGTGCCACCAACGTGGCCGGCTACCGGATCAGTATCTTCACCGCCCTGGGTGACAGCGCCACCGCACTCGACCATGCTGCCCGCGTCGACGTACGCCGGCTGGAGACCTCGGAACGCTACGCCCGCTACTGCATCGACACCGCCCGGGCGTGGGAGCTGCACGGTCGCCCCGATCGCGCTACCCAGGCACTGGCCGCTGCCGAGGCCGTCGCGCCCGAGGAACTGCGCCGGCCGTCGTCGCACGAGCTGATCACCCGAATGCTGTACGCGCCGACGATCACGCCGAGTGGCCTGCGCGGCCTTGCCGCCCGGGTCGGTGCCGTCACCTGATAGCGACGAGGTCCTGAGACCTCGGGTGGAGCGGACGACGGGATTCGAACCCGCGACCCTCACCTTGGCAAGGTGATGCGCTACCAGCTGCGCTACGTCCGCGTGCGTTACGCCGCCTCATTCTAGTGTGCTGCGCCGGAAATTCGCCTACAAAATCGTGCGAGTGATTCGAGGATCTCCTCGGCGGTCTTGGTCCAGATGAACGGTCGTGGGTTGC
>NZ_PVZG01000027.1 GCF_003002065.1 Pseudosporangium ferrugineum | reverse complement strand
TGGACGCGCTGAAACTGGCGATCTGGCGCCGCCAGAATCAGGGCGCCGACCTGCAAGGACTCGTTCACCATTCGGACCGCGGCGTCCAATATCGAGCCATCCGCTACACCCAGCGCCTCGCCGAGGCCGGCGCCGTCGCCTCGGTCGGGTCGAAGGGCGACTCGTTCGACAACGCGATGGCCGAGGCGTTCAACTCCCTCTACAAGGCCGAACTCGTGCGCAACAAGGGTCCGTGGCGCGGCCTGGACGACCTGGAGATGGCCACCGTCGAGTACATCGACTGGTACAACAACCGCAGGTTGCACGGCGAGCTCGGCCACGTCCCACCCGCCGAACACGAGGCACTACACGTGATGACCCAGCCGGTCATTGCACCCCTGAAAACCAGCTAACCAACTCTCCATCAAACCCGGGGCTTGACACGCCTCGATGTCGGCGTCCAGCACCCACTGATAGCCGCGGGAGCCGAACATGTGAATCTCGGCGATCGCGTCGTGCGCCCGCCGCATCGGCCGAAACCCATACGAGACCGGCAGAAAGTCGGCCTCGAAGATCGGTTCCAGCACGAGCTTCAACGCCGCCTGGACGACCCGGTCGACGATCGTGGGAATGCCTAACTTGCGGACTTTCCCCGACCCACCCGGTTTGGCGATGGCGCGTTCACGCACCGGCAACGGCCGGAACGTGCCGTCCTTCAACGAGGTCCGCACGCCGTCCAGGAAGCCCGGCACCCCGATGCGCTCTTCCACCATCGCGACGGTCCACCCGTCGACTCCCGGCGTGTTCGCGCCCCGGTTGCCCGCGACCCGAGCGAACGCCATCACCAGCGTCGCCGGGTCATACACGAAGTTGAACAGGTCATCGAACCTGCGGCCGGGATCGGCCGCCGCCCAACGGTGAAGCTTGGCCTGCATCTCCGTTACCCGACCATACGGACCAAGGACACGTCCGGCCGGAGCACCGCCATTCGGCGGCGCGTCTTGCGGCATTGCAGTCTCCTTACTCCTCGAAACCGCTGCCGTCCTTCCCCTTATGCTGGGCTTTCCCCAGCTCCGAGTACTACGACGGCTCCGCCCCGCCCCGGACCGATCAGCCGACGATGAGCCCAGCCCAACCGTCGCCCTGGAAAGGCGACGTCAGGCGGAACCAGGACGGTTCCCGTGTTCGCTGCTGTTCGCTCGACGAAGGAGGAGTCCGACTCTGCCCCAGCAGCATCGCTGTGAGTACGCCGCAGACTTTCCTCGCAGCCTCCCGGTCACCGGTTTCACGACTCCCGGGAGTTCACCGACCACCACAACGGCGGCGGCTCCGCGCTGCTCCCGACCCGCATCCACCAGGTTCGAGTCGGTAAAGCGTTGAGGGGCTTTACAACATCGGTTCCTCGCGTACTCCTCTCCGTCCCGCTCACCGGACCCACGCCATCTGGCAGTGCTGACGCACCCCGGCTTTGTCAGGGCTGCTCCCACCCAGCTCCAGCACCTCCTGGACCGGGCTGCCCTCAGCTCCTATCCGACCGCTGCGACGACCGAACGGTGGAGGTATTTCACCCCCACTCAAACAACAGCGCCTCACGGCGCACGAAGCCGGTGCTGAACGCCTTCGCCATCACCTTCGGTGACCGCTGGCCGGCCGCCGAGACCTACTAACCGAGAGCCGGAAACACCAATCCCGGTACGGACCCGATCTTCCTGCTGTCGGCGTACTGGTGAAAGTGTCCAGTTAGGTACGCGTTCATCCGTACGCGGCTGGACACTTTCGCGCGTACCCCGACACCTGCCGACCTGCAGTTACTGAGGTGATCTCATCGAGCTTCGGGTAGGTAGCGATATTCGAAGTGTGTGAGGTGTGAGGTGGAGTGCGGCTGCGACGATGTCGCCGATTCTTGTCGGGCTGATGGTGTTGTACTGCAGCGTTTTCCAGCGACCGGTCAGCATCGCGAAGCCACGCTCGCCTTGCCAGCGCAGGCCGCGCAGCAGCCGGTTCACGGTGCGGTTAGCGACGGAGAGGGGTTTGCCGTCGGAGGGCTGCCGGGTCGGGGTCTTGATGCCGTGACCTGCGCCTTCGTAGCCGGCGTCAGCCAACGTGGGTAGGTCGAGTTCGGCGCCCGCCCAGTTCAGGGCGGCGGTGACACCGAGTTCCCGGGCACAGCTCAGGTCGTGCAGATGGCCGGGCAAAGCGTCAGCCGTCCAGATGGGAAGGCCGTCGGGGCGCATGACCGCCTGGATGTTCGCGCCGAAGTCGCGGTGCTTTCCTGAGTACCAGGCATCGATCGTTTTGCCTTTGACACTGGTGGCGGTCTCGGCCAACCGGTCGCTGTCGAACAGTTTCCCGTCCAGGATCACGAAGGCCCAGCCCTCGGCGGCGGCGCGGCGCAGGGCGTCGTGCAGGTCGGGATGCTGGGCGGCCAGGACCGCGATGCCCTCAGCGATGTACCGGTAGGCGGTCGCCCGGGCGATCCCGAACCCGGCACCGAGTAGCGCGGTGTCCTCGGCTTTACGGAACCAGGCCAGGATCATCAACGCCTGGTAGTAGCAGGTCAAGGCCCGTGTCCGGCGGCGTGTCCCCAGTCGGCGGCGTTGCGCTGCGAGCAGCCGCGCGAGGTGACGCACGAGTTCCCTGGGCACGTCGAGCATGGCAAGATAACCGATCACGTGGAGCCCTCTCGAAGACCTGTCTCTGTCGCAAGAACATGTCTATCGATGGCTCCACGCCTGTATCCAGCACTGCCCGGCCTGTCACGTTATGCCCGTGTCGATCAGATCAGGCGGCTTTCTATCGCTGAGATCACCTCACTGGCTGAACTGGATCAAGCCGAGTTCGCCGCCCTGCGCTACTTCGCCCTCAACGGCACCGACCACCGCTCACACACCGAACAGGACGCCGCGATCGACGACTACATCCGCTGGCACAACCAGCGAGCCCGACCCAAAACCGGCTACGCCACCGACTCCAAGATCCGCCACCCCGATTACCCGTTGAAGGCGGCATGACGGGGCACTAGTACATGGAGCGGGCGTCCAGGGTAAAATCCGGCTCGCCTCGCGAGCGAGCACGGTCGTCGGTCCGCGGAAGTCAGGTGAACATCCCCGGTTCGCCGGCTCGAAGGTTTGTCATGGGCGTCTCAGCCTCGATGACACAGCGAGTGGATGTGGCCCCCCAGCGTTCAACCTCCGCCGTTAGCATGTCCTGCGCGGCGACCATGCCGTCCGTCGAAACGGCAGTCGCGGACAGCCGCTCCACAGCAAGCACCATCGACTCGGGCAGGACTGCCGCCTGGGCGTTGATGTGCGGCAAGGCCTCGTCGCCCACGTCATTCAAGCTGTAGCGGAAGAGGCTGGATTGCGGCAGGTGGACGTCCGGACTTCCCGGTCCCCCGCTGGGAGCCAGCCGGTCCACCCGAACGGCGCCGTCGAAGGAGCGCCGGTCAAACATCAGAACTGTTACTCCGGCGATTTCCCGGACCCGCTGCATTGTGTTGAGAAGGGAACGAGCCGCTTCGGTTGGAACTTTTTCTGCCACAACGAATCTCACTTGGGCATCGGGAAACTCGGCAGTGACGCTCCGGTTGAATGCGATGGATACGCTCACTTGAATTCCTTAATGGGTTCCACAAGCCATCGACTTCAATCGAGCGGTTGGTCCCGCATCCGACGGCTTCAGGAATGGTCCCGGGTCAGGGGAGCTGACGTTCAGCGTCCATCCGGAGCTCCGATCCGTCGTCGGACAGGATCAAGGACACCTTGGTGAAGCCGATCTTACCCGTACGGGTGACGTGGGTTCCGCCGCAGGGGACCCGGACCGCCCCGTCCGACAGCCCGCAGCAGAAGGTCCGCATGGCGTCGACGCCGGGGCCTTCCGTTTCCACGCCGACCGGTGCGTCCTCGGCCACCCAGCGCTCCATCACAGCGTTGATTCCGGCCTGCAGCTCGGGAAGCTCAGTGGCCAGCCGGTCGGCCGAGAAACCCTTGCGTCGCAGTGACTTCCCGAGCCGGTAGTGGTCGACGCTGCCGGTCGGCTGGATCCGGGACCGGGTGATGGCCAGTTTGTCGAAGTCCGGGTGGCCGAGCGCGTCCTGCTTGACCGGCTTCGTCCAGCGTCCGGCCAGCTGCCGGTTGAGTGCCAGGCCGACCAGCTCGCACATGGTGTGCCCGGCCGACACCCCGTGCCGCCATATCGGATCCACCTCGAGCCCGACCCGCTCGCCGGGCATCGCGCCGGGGTCGGCCGCCACAACGTGCACGACATACCAGTTCCAGTCCGGGTCGCCCCGCCGCACCTCGATGTCGTCACCCGTACTGATCGGGACCGAGCCGTCCCGTGGCGCCGCACCGATGACGCAGTCCTCGACCGCCAGGGCCTGACCGCCGACGGTGAGCGTACCCCGGTCGGCCGGCTGGTCGGGCCAGGTGTGGTCGATCGGGTGGAACGGGGTCGTGGCGCACACGATGCCGTGCCGATCGCCGACCGGGACCGTCAGGCGGATCGTGGTCTCCTCGGTGAGTTCGCCGGCAGGGAAGGTGACGAGGGTGTTCTCGGGCATGGTTCCTATCCGAGGTCTGGACACGGCCGGGCGGAGGTGAGCTGGGGGGGGATGACGGCTGCGCGCGGCGCTGCGGGCGAGGGTCAGAGCAGATCGAGCAGTTCCGGGTCGTCGAAGAACTCCGCCGCGTCGAGGATGCCGAGCACCATCGCGAAGTAGCGTTGGGTCGCGCGGGGAGAGTTTGCCACGGTGCGTAACAGGTCGATCCGGGCGGGGTGCAGCGAGAGCCGCGCCAGGTCCAAGGTGCTGCGATAGGTCGAGCTCGTGGCCCTGTCCCGCTGCGAGCCGAAGCGGGCCGTCGCCGCGTCCGTCGTCCCGTGGTCGTCGAGATCGATGCCCGCCAGTTCGGTGGCCAGCAGGTCGGCCTGCAAGAAGGCGCTGGTGATGCCGCTCGCGGTGATGCTGTCCACATGGTGGCCCGCGTCGCCGACCAGGACCCAGCCCGGGCCGGCCGCCTGCCGGTAGAAGTTACGCTGATCACCGGTGCCGCGGATCCGGTCGGTCGGCACCGTGTCCGCCACCTGGTCGTACAGCTCGGGTGCGTGGCGGCGGATGGCGTCGAGATGCGCGGCGAGCGGATCGCGGCGGATCTGGGCGAACTCCTGCTGCGGGAAGTACGTCGACACGATCGTCACATCGTCGTGGGTCGGGATCCTGGCGATCCAGCTGCCGGGGCGCTCGTGGAAGCCGAAGCCCGTGCGCAGCCCGCTCCACGACGTGAAGTAGACACAGCTGGCCAACGGGTCACTCACCACCGCCGGAGCGCCCACCATCTCCGCGACGGCCGAGCGCATGCCGTCGGCGCCCACCACCAGCCGGGCGGTCAGGTCTCCACCGTCCACCCGGACGCCGGTCACGCGGTCGCCGGAGCGCAGCAGCTCGCGGATCGAGGTGCGGTCCATCACCTCGGCACCGGCCTGCTGCGCGGCCTGCACGAGCAGCCGGTCGAGGACGCCTCGTCGCGGGGCGTACGCGGCGTCCGCGCCGGGCGCCCGCGGTGTGGCCCCGGCGATCCGCACCTCCCCGACGTCGTACTCGATCGTGTCCAGCGGCGGGCACCCGGAGGACACGACCGCGTCGAGCACGCCCCAGTGGGCCAGGAACGCCACCCCGCTGGGCCGGATGTACAGCGTCGACATCGTGTCCGAGCCGACCGCGGCCCGATCCACCAGCAGCACTCGGCGGCCCTGGCGGGCCAGCAGCAACGCGGTCGAGGCGCCCGCGCACCGGGCGCCGACCACGATGACGTCGTACGCCGGGCTCATCCGCGGGCCCCGGCGAGCTCGTCGACCGCTGCGGCGAAGTCGGACAGCACCGGGGTATCGATGATCAGCTGGACGGTGCACTTCACCGACCAGGCCCGCCGGACGTGCACGACGACCTTCGTGGCCAGCAGCGAATCACCGCCGAGCTGGAAGAAGTCATCGGACCGGGAGATCACGTCGAGACCCAGCACCTGCGCCCAGATGGCGGCGATGGCGGTCTCGGTCTGGGTGAGGGCGGCGGCCTTCATGGGGCTACTCCGGTTCTTTTCCTCGAGCGGAGGAAGTCGACGGCGGCGGCAGCGGCCGCCGGGTGACGAGCGATCTGGTCGGGGGTCGCATCGACCCGCATGGTCGTTTCCGCGGTGACGCCGAGCCAGCTCAGGTCGTCCGGCCACCGGGGAGAAAGAATTTGGAGTACGTCGCCATGCGCGACCGGTTCGTGGTGATGCGCGGCGACCAGGCAGGTGAGCCAGCGCTGGTACATCGACAACATCTCGGCGATGGGCTCCTCAGCCTCCGCCATGTCGTAACCGTCGGCCAGGAAAACGGCTCGGGCTCGGGCGGACAGGTCCTCCTCGATCGCGGACAGCAGCACGTCACCGCGGCCGAGCAGCGCCATGACGTCGATCGGGTTCGCGCCCAGCGTCGGATCGCCCTCGGTGACCTGCTCCAGGACCTCGGCGTACGCGGCAGCGATTTCCCGGGCACCGCTGGCCTGCGGGTCGACGAGGACCAGTGGGAGCGGCGGCCCGGGGGCACCGAGCTGGGCGGCGATCGCCGTGCCGAGCGAGGCGGTCGCGCACAGGGCCACCACCGCCTCCGCGTCACCCGGCAGGTCCAGACGGGCGGTGTACGTGGCGGTGTCGGCTGCGGCCGGCAGCGCTCCGGCCAACACGTAATGGCACGTGAAGCCGTGGCCCTCCAGCCCCATGTCGCTGAGGCGGGCCTTGGCCCGTCGTCCGGGGTAGTCGAGGATCAGCAGGGTCACGATGCCCGTACCGTCGCGAGCAGGGATTCGGCGACCGCCTTGCGATCGATCTTTCCGCTCGGGGTGCGAGGCAGGGACGTCACCGCCTCGATCGTCACGGGGATCGACTGCGCAGGCAGCAGTTCGGCCAGCGCGCGACGCAGCTCGTCAGCGTCCAGCGACTGACCGGCGGCCAGCGTGACCACCGCTCGCAGCTGGCGTGACCCGGCCGCCACGTCCACCGGCACGCAGACCGCCTCGTCGACGCCGCGCTGCTCCACCAGGCAGGCGTCCACCTCCAGCGGGTTGACCCGAACGCCCCGGATCTTGACTTCCTCGTCGAGCCGGGAGAGGAACTGCACCTGCCCGTCCTCGATCCGGACGAGGTCGCCGGTATGGAAGACCCGGGTGTTCCCCCGTGGGGTGGGCGGCACCGGGCGGTAGCGTTCCGCGTTGAGTTCCGGCTGGTTGAGATAGCCGACGGCGAGCGGGGCGCCGGCCACCAGCAGCTCACCGACGTGTGGCTCGGCCGGGTCGAGCGGGGCGACCAGCAGCTCGCACCCCGGGAGGGGCCGGCCGATCGGGGGTAGTGCCGGCCAGCTCGCCGGTGGTCCGGACAGGGTGTGCACGGTGACCATCGCGGACTCGCTCTGGCCGTAGTGGTTGTTGAAACGACAGTCCGGCATCCGCCCGAAGAACTCGCGGATCGCCGGCGAGCAGAGCAACTGCTCGCCGGCCACATTGACCTCGCGCAGCGCGAGTCGGTCGAGGTCGTCGTCGGCCGCCGCCAGCGCCAGCATCTGCAGGGCGACGCCGGGCAGGAACAGCCGTTCGATCCGCTCGTCGGCGAGCCAGTCGAGCAGCGCGATCGGATCTCGCCGCAGCAGTTCCGGCATGACGAAGACGGTCCCACCACCGTAGAGGGTGCCGAGCACCTCCTGGAACCACACGTCGAAGTTCATCGGGGCGAACTGGGCGGTACGCAGGTCGGGGCGGATCGAGTGCGCCGCCTGCCACTGCGCCATGTTGTCGATGCTGCGATGCGGCAGCGCGACACCCTTCGGACGACCGGTCGAGCCGGAGGTGTAGATGACGTAGACCGGCCGCTCCGGATCGCAGGGCAGGTGGAGCGGTTCCGCGGCGGCATTCTCGCCCGGTCCGGGGATACGCAGCGACGGCACGGCGCCGGCGAAGTTCGGCCGGTCGCCGGTGTGCAGCAGCAGCGCGGCATCGCAGTCGACCAACATGTGGACCAGGCGCCGGGTCGGATATTCGGCGTCTAGCGGGACGTAGGCGGCGCCCACCGAGGCGGTCGCCAGCATAGCCGCGATCACCTCCGCACTGCGCCGTCCGGTGACCGCTACCCGGTCACCGGCCGTCACCCCGGCCGCGACGAGCTGCCCGGACACCTCGGCGACCCAGGTGCTCAACTCGGCGTAGTCCAGGGTGCGGTCCCCGTCGACGACGGCCGGGCCGGTGCGGTCACCGAGCCGTCGGGTCACCTCGCCCAGGCAGGCGGCGGCGATTGGCTCGGTCCAGAGTGAGGTCACGGTCATCAGGCACCACCCATCAGGGCGGCGATGGCCGGTCCGCCCGGTTGGCCCGGCTTCGCCAGGCGGTCGGCGATCCGGCGGCGTACTGGGGCCGGCTTGTCCTGGCTGAGCTTGAAGGTGCCGTCTGCGGTGGCCACCTCGAAACGGAACGCGCCGACGCCGGCCACGATGGACCGGAAGTAGTCCACCGACCCGTCCTGGACCCAGCCGTCGCCGAAGCTGTGCTCCAGCAGGAGGGCGGTCCGCCGGACCACGGCCAGCGTCTCCTCGGTGGTCGTGACGAGGCGAACCACGCCGGTCACGTGAACCGCCACGAAGTTCCACGTAGGTGCGGCCGGTGCGGCCGGATAGTCGGCCGGCGTGATGTATGCGTGCGGTCCGACGAAGATCAGCTTGGCCGTCTGCCCGTCGGCGAGTGCACCCCATTGCGGGTTGGCCCGGTTCAGGTGACCGAGCAGAACGGCGCCGACCAGTTCGCTGTCGCTGTCGCTGTCGCCGGCCGGCACCACCGGCAGGTGGGTCGCGAACGGCACGTCCGGCCCGCCGGTGACCAGCAAACCCAGCGGATGGCCGGTGATGACCGACCAGAGTTGGGCCGCGGACTCGGCCCGGTAGTCGGATGGGACGAACATGATCCTCCTCGGGGGCGATCAGAGCGAACGGATCGCGGCGAGGATCTCGCCGGCCCGGACCGCGACGTTGGACAGGAGCCCCGCGGAGAGCCCGTGGCTGGGCTCCGCGGCCGCACCGTGGACGTAGATTCCGCAGCGGATGCCGTCCGAGGTGATCACCCGGTAGTCGCGGGCCAGCGCAAGATGGCCCCTATCGTCGGTCTTGCATTCATCGGCCAGATCGCCGAGCAGCTGCCGCGGGTCGGACGGCCGATAGCCGGTGGCGTAGACGACCGCCTCGGCATCGATCTGCCGGACGGTCCCGGTGGGCAGGAACTCGACATCGAGGCGCACGTTGTCGTCGGTGACGGTCTGGCGGGTGATACGCGAGGCGTGGTGGAAGTGCAGTCGGCGGCGACCGGCGATGTGCTCCCGATAGGCGGTGCCGTGCAGGGAACGAATCAGATCGAGGTCGACAACGGAATAGTTGGTGTTCGCGTGATAGCCCATCAGGGCGTCCCGGACCTCGCCCGGAGCGTGGTAGAACTCGTCGACGGAGTCCGGGTCGAAGATCTGATTGGCGAACGGGCTGTCGTCGGACATGCTGTAGCCGAAGCGGCCGAAGATCGCATGCACCTCGGCCTCCGGATGGGTGGCATGCAGGTGCTCCACCACCTCGGCCGCGCTCTGGCCCGCCCCCACCACGGCGAACGTGCGCGGCCTGGTCGGCGTTGGTGCGGCGAGCCGGGTCAGCAGCTCGGCACTGTGCCACACCCGCGGGCCTGGCTGCACGCCGTCCGGGAAACAGGGCGTCATGCCGGTGCCGATCACCAGGTTGCGGGTGCGAAACGTCCGGCCGTCGCCGGTCCGCACGAGCAGCTCGTGGACGACGTCGTCGGTGCGCTCCGGCGTGACCGACACGACCTCCGTGCCGTATCGGACATCGGCCGGCAGCCGGTCGGCGGCCCACTCCAGGTAGGTGTGGAAGTCGATCCGGTAGGGATACAGCGTCTTGCTGTTGATGAAGTCGGTCAGCCGGCCGACGTCGTGCAGGTAGGACGCGAACGTATAGGGGCTGCTCGGGCTGCGCATGGTCGCGAGGTCTTTCAGGAACGACACCTGCATGGTGGCGCCGTGGAGCAGCATGCCCCGGTGCCATCCGAACGACGGCTGCCGCTCCAGGAACACGCACTCGTCGAGCAGGGTGCGGCCATCCACCCCTGCCACCTCGCCGGCCGCGATGGCCAGCGCCAGGTTCGCCGGGCCGTAGCCGACCCCCACCACCTGCCGCACCGTCGCTGAATCGGTCTCACTCATGGGAGGAATCTCCGTTCATCGCTCTCGATGTCGTGCCCCGGGATCGTTCGTAGGCGGCGACCAGCCGGGCTCGGTCGACCTTGCCGGTGGCGGTGGCCGGCAGAGCGTCCAGCGGCACCAGCAGTTCCGGCGTGGCGTACCGAGGGAGCACTTCGGTCAGGAGCCGGAGCGCGCCGGCCAGCGGCTCGCGCGAGCCGACCACGAAACCCACCAACCGGTCGCGGCCGCCGCTGTGGATGATCTGCGCCGCGGCGGCCCGGGCGCCGAGCCGGTCGAGGAGCGCCGACTCGATCTCGCCGAGCTCGATGCGATGGCCGTTGATCTTGGCTTGTCGGTCGTTACGCCCGTGGAATTCCAGATTGTCGTCGTTGCGCCAGCGGACCAGATCCCCGGTGCGATAGACCCGCCGGCCGAGCGGCCCGGCCGGGAGGAACCGCTGGGCCGTCTGATCCGGATCGTTCAGATAGCCCTCGGCCAGACCCGGCCCGCTGATCAGCAGTTCGCCCACGGCTCCGCGCGGCACCGGCCGGAGCTCGTCGTCGACCACGAAGAATTCGAACCCGGGCAGTGGCCGGCCCAGCGGCGGGGTCCGCGGCCAGCCCGGAGCGCAGTCCATGACCGACACCTGGACGGTCGCCTCGGTCGGCCCGTAGCAGTTGAGGAAGCGACGCCGCTCGGTCGCCCAGCCCTCGACCTGGCGGCCGTTGAACGCCTCGCCGCCGGCGGTGACCAGTCGCAGCCCGGGCAGCTCGGCCGGATCGACGAACGGCATCAGCGACGGCGGAAGGTCGGCCACCGTGACCCCTTCGGCCCGCAGCAGCTCGGTCAGCAGATAGGGGTCGAGCCGGTCGTCGTCGGTGGCCACACACATGCTCGCACCAGCGCCGAGCGTGGCGAAGGTCTCGAGCGCGGACACGTCGAAGTACAGGGGCGCCAGCGCGAGCACGGTGTCATCCGGCCGGAGCTGATAGACCTCGGCCGTCGTTTCGCACAGGTGGGCCAGGGCCCGGTGCGAGACCTCGACGCCCTTCGGGACGCCGGTGGTGCCCGAGGTGAAGATCACGTACGCCGATGCGCCGAGGCCCGCCGTCGTCACCGGGCCGGTGCCCATCTCGGCGTCGATCCCCGCATCCACGTCGGTCGGAACGCCGGTCAGACCGGCCGCGAGCAACAGGTCGGTCGCCGTCTTCTCTGCGTGGACGAAGACGGCGGCCCTCGTCGCCTCGATCACCCGGCGCAGCCGCTCCACCGGCCATTGCGGATCGACCGGCACGGTCACGGCGCCGGCCAGGAGCGGGCCGAGCATCGCCACCACGCCGTCCACCGACCGGCCGGTGGCGATGAGGACGTTCTCCCCGGCGCTGACCCCGGCCACCCGCAGGCTGTGGGCGAGGGCGTGCGCGGCGGACCATATCTCGGCGTACCGGTATGTCCGGCCGAGGTGCCGCACGGCCGGAGCGTCCGGGGTGCGACGGACCCAGCTCTCGATGCGGGCCAGCACATGCGGCGGATCGGGTGCGGCCGGACCGCCGGAGGCCAGCGCGATCAGCTCGCCAGTGAGCGGGCCGGCCGGGTCCGCCCCACCCTGTTCCAGCGACCGGGCCCAGGACGCCATCGTGCGTTCGCCGTACCAGTCAGTGCAATGCACCAGGTCCCAGCCGTCGCCGTCCCGGCTCAGAACGACTGTCGAGCGCGCCTCGGCGAGCAGGCTCGCGGTCTG
Organism: Pseudosporangium ferrugineum; assembly: GCF_003002065.1. Lineage (GTDB taxonomy): Bacteria > Actinomycetota > Actinomycetes > Mycobacteriales > Micromonosporaceae > Actinoplanes > Actinoplanes ferrugineus_A. The sequence goes on along the minus strand of NZ_PVZG01000027.1, from coordinate 46,306 downwards.
CCCCCCGGTGCCGTCGATGACCACACCACCCCGCAGGTCGCCGGGTGCCGCGGCAGCCCGCTGCACGACGGCGGCGCCGCCCGGCGTCAGCTCCACCTTGACCAGCGCCGCTTCCTGGTAGTGGTCCACCACGCCGATCGTCGCCGACTCGGCCCGCACCCAGCGGCTCAGGTGGCCGCCGACCGCCTCGGTCACCGTCGCGACATCGGCCGGCAACGTCAGCCGCATCCGCGCGACCCGTCCGGCCGTGGTGTTCGGGACGAGGTCGTGCGGCAGTGCGGTCGCGACGAGCGATCCGGCCGCCGCCAGCTCCTCAATGGTCGTCATGCGGCACGTCCACTTCGGCGATCGCCCGGGCGAGACGGTCGCGCGCGTCCACCGACATCTGTGGCTCCAGGGCGGCCGCGAGGGAACGGGCCGTCGGGTGGTCGAACAGCAGCCGCACCGGCACCCGCTGCCCGATCAGCTCGGTCAGCAGCGCGGCGAACTGCATGGCCAGCACGGAATAGCCCCCGGCCTCGAAGAAGCTCTCGTCCGGGCCCGGCGCCGGCCGGTCGAGCACCTCGCCGAACAGCGCGGTGATCAGCTCGGCGAGCGGGTCGTCGAGCTCGGCGGCGGGCGTGTCGGACTCCACGATCAGCCGCGGCCGCTGGTGGTGCGGCAGCCGGCTACGCAGGTATTCGTCGAGACCGTCGCGCCCGGTTGCCGATCCGAGCTGTACCTCGGCGATCAGCTCGCCGCCCGCCACCGCGACCGTCGAGGCGTTGACCTGTGGCGCGGCCGCCAGCTCGCGGCGCACCAGCTCGACGTCGACCCGGCTGCCACCGATCCACAGCTCCTCCTCCGAGGTACTCACCGGATCCCATCGGCCGGCACGGCGGCGGCGGCCGAGCCGACCGGTGGCGGCCAGCGATCCGTCCGGTCGGCGCTGATACACCTCGCCCACGGCGCCGGCCGGAACCGGCCGCTCGCCGTCGCGGATCGACGTCTCCGGGTCGGTGGCGTCGAGCGTCGCCGCCGAGGGCAGCACGTGCGCCATGATCGGGCGATCGGGTTCGGCCAGCAAGGCGGCGGCCAGGGCCAGCCAGTCGTCGGTGATGGCGCGGACGGTGTCCTCGTCGAACAGATCCCGCCGGTAGAAGAGGCCACCGGCGACCCCGGCCGCCGTCTCCTCGAGCGACAGGTCCAGGTCGAACTTCGTCGTGGTGAGGTGGCCCGGCTCTGCGGCGACGGCCAAGCCCGGCAGTACGGCCGCGTTCCGAGCCGGCTCGTCCAAGGCGAAGCACATCTGGAACACCGGGTTCTGCAGGCTGTGCCGGGCCGGAGCGAGATTCTCGACGATTCGCTCGAACGGCAGATCCTGGTGGGCGTACGCGTCGACGGCGGTTTCCCGTACCTGGTCGAGCAGGTCACGAAACGTCGTGTCGGCGTCGATCCGAACGCGCAGCGGCAACATGTTGACGAAGAAGCCGATGAGCCGCTCCACCTCGACCCTGGTGCGGTTGGCGCTCGGCACCCCGATCACCAAGTCGGCCTGGCCTGTGTAGGTGCGCATGACGGCGCCGTAGGTGGCGAACAGCGTCATGAACTTCGTCGCGGCGTGTTCCCGGCCCAGCTCGGTCAGGCCGGTGACCAGCTCGTCTGGCACGGCCACCGGCAGGTAACCACCGGCATGGCTGGTCCGCGCGCCGAACGGCCGGTCGGTCGGCAGGTCGGCGACGACCGGGGCGTCGGCCAGCCGGCGCACCCAATAGGCGGCCAGCGCCTCGCCCAGCTCGCTGCGGACCAGGTCACGCTGCCAGACTGCGAAATCGGCGTACTGCACCGGCAACGTCGGGAGAACGGCCTCCTCGTCGGCCAGCCGGGCGGCGTAGACCGCCGAGATCTCCTCCAGCAACACGTGCCCCGACCAGCCGTCGGTGGCGATGTGGTGAAGGGTGACCAGCAGCAGGTGCTCGTCGTCGGCGAGGGTGACCACGGCGGACCGGGCCGGCGGATCGCGCCAGAGATCGAACGGGCGGTGCGCGTCCGCCTCGACATAGTCGGCCGCGGCGCGCTCGGCGTCGGAGCGGCCCCGCAGGTCCAGCACGGTCACGGGTTGCGTGGCCGGCGCGCTCACCCGCTGCCGGACCTCACCGTTGACGTGCGTCAGCGTCGTGCGCAGCACGTCGTGGCGGCTGCGTACGGTGTCCCAGGCGGCTTGCAGGGCCGGAAGCGACAACTGGCCCCGCAACCGCAGCACCGTCGGCACCAGATAGGTGGCAGTTCCCGGGTCGACCTCTTCGTGGAACGCCAGCTGCTGCTGCGGATAGGACAACGGATGGGCCGCATTCCACTGCCTCGGCCCCGCGGTGACGGCCGGAGCGGTCGGCAGGCTGTCCCTCTCGCGCCGGGCGCGCTCGATCTCGGCGCTCAACGCCGCGACCGTCGGCGCCTGGTACAACGCGCGAATCGGCAGCTCCACGCCGAGCGCGTGTCGGACCCGGGCGACGATCTGGGTCATCAGCAGCGAACTGCCGCCCAGCGCGAAGAAGTTGTCCTCCGGACCGATCTCGGCCATGGCCAGCACGTCTTGCCAGATGGCGACGACCATCTCCTCGGTCGAGGACAGCGGACGCCGTTGCACGGCACCGACCCGCTCGACCGGCTCCGGCAACGCGCGCCGGTTGAGCTTGCCGTTGGCGTTGAGCGGGAACTCGTCGAGGACCACCACCAGCGCCGGAACCATGTACGCCGGCAGTGTCTGCCGGAGGTGCTCACGCAGCGTCGCGTCGGTAGCGCGCTCACCGGCCCGCAGCGTGGCATATCCGATGAGGCGAGCGTGCCCGGCCGGCCCCTGGTGTACGAGGATCACCGCCTGGTCGATCGCCGGGTGGGTGCGCAACGCGGACTCGATCTCACCCAGCTCGATGCGGTACCCGTTGACCTTGACCTGGTTGTCGGCCCGCCCGATCACCTCCAGGACGCCGTCCGGCCGATAACAGGCCAGGTCACCGGAGCGGTAGAGACGGTCACCGGGCCGGTCACCGAACGGGTTCGGCACCAGCCGGTCGGCGGTCAGGTCGGCGCGTCGGTAGTACCCGCGGCCGACCGCGGAGCCGGCCACGTACAGCTCGCCGACCACGCCCACCGGAACCGGCTCGAGGCGGTCGTTGAGGAGGTAGATCTGGGTGCGGTCGGCCGGCCGTCCGATCGGCACGATGCCGGTCAGATCGTCGCCGACCTCGACGCCGTCCAGCGTCGTGTTGTCGATCGAGGTCTCGCTCAGCCCGTAGGCGGCGATGATCCGGGTGTCCGGGCGGCACAGCGCCCGGGCACGGAGGTAGTCGCCGGCGTACCAGATGTCGCTGCCGGCGATCAGCAGGTCCAGGAAGTCCAGCCGGCCCCCGACCGACTCCACGTGGTCGACCAGGGCGGCCAGGATCGGCGTGATGAACTCGGCGCTGTTCACCTGTTCGCGTTGCATCAGCGCATACAGCTGGTCCGGGGCCATCACCACCTCATGCGGGCAGACCACCAGCGTGGCCCCGGTGAACAGAGCGCGGGTGGTGTCGGCGATGAAGATGTCGAACGCGTGGCTGGTCATCTGCAGATGCACCCGCATCGGCGTGTCATCGAGGTAGCGCCGTTGCCAGAACGTCACGTAATGCACGTAGTTGGCATGGGTCAGCATCGCGCACTTGGGCGTTCCGCTGGAGCCCGAGGTGTAGAACATGCACGAGAGATTGGCGGGGGTGGTACGGCTGACCGGCGCGGTGTCCGGGTGCCGGGCGATCTCCGCCGCGTCCCGGTCGACGCACAGTTGGCTGGTCACCCCCGGGGGCGTCAGCTTCGCCACCGATGCGTCCACGACGAGCACGTCGACCCGGGAGTCGGCGAGCATGAAGGCGACCCGGTCGGGCGGATAGCCGGGGTCCAGCGGCACGTACACGCCGCCGCTCTTGAGCACCCCGAGGAACGCCACGATCGTGGCCGCCGTGCGGCTCATGAACACGCCGACGCTGGTCTCGGTCCCGACACCGCGAGCCTGCAGCGCGTGGGCCAGTTGGTTGGCCCGCCGGTCCAGCTCGGCGTAGGTCAGCCGGTCCTCACCGGCCACCACCGCCACGGCGTCCGGGGTGGCCCGCACCTGTGCCTCGAAAAGGTCCTGCAGGCGCGCCTCCGGGATCGGCGGTGTCCCGGTGTCGTTCCAGTCGACGAGCATGGTGGCCCGTTCGGCAGGGGTCAGCAGGCCCAGCTCGTCGATGCGCCGGTCCGGTCCGGCCATCGCGGAGCCGAGCACCTGGGTCCAGTGGCCGACGAGCCGGGCGGCGGTGGCCTCGTCGAACAGGTCGGTGCAGTATTCCGCCTCGACCCGGGTCCCGTCGGCGCTCTGCACCACGTCGAGGCTGAACTCGAACTTCGCCGAGGTCCGCTCGTGGTCGATCGCGTCCATCGGGTGGGCGGCCAGCCGGGGCACGCCCAGCACATCGTCGTCGAGCAGGCCGAAGGACACCTGCGCCAGCGGCGCGAAGCTCGGATCCCGCTCGGGGCGGATCGCCTGAACGATCTGGTTGAACGGCACGTCACCGTGCTCCAGCCCGCCGGCCAGTCGTTCCGAGACCTGCTCGACGAGCTGCCGGAAGGTCAGGGCACCGGTAGCGTCGATCCGCACCGGGATCGTGTTGATGAAGCAGCCGATGAGCGAGTCGTACGCAGCCTCGGGCCGGCCGAGGAGGGGCACGCTCACCGCGAAATCGTTCTGCCCACTGTGCCGGGCCAGCACGACGGCATAGCCGGCGAGCAGGACTGCCGGCAAAGACGTGCCGGCCGCCGCGGCGAAGTCGACCAGCCGGTCGATCAGTTCGGCGTCCACCTCGGCCGTGAGGACGGCGCCGCGGTAGGACTGCACGCTCGGACGCGGGTGCGTGGTCGGCAGTTGCAGCCGGGCGGGCGGGTCGGCCAGCTCGGCCTGCCAGTAGGCCAGCTGCCCGGAGAGGTCGGCCGACCGCTGCCGCTCCACGAATGCCGCGTAGTTCACCGACAGCGGGGCCAGGGCCGGCGAGTCACCGGCCGTGTAGGAAGTGTACGCGGTGTTCAGCTCGTCGAGCAGCACCCCGCGGGAACCGCCGTCGAACACCAGGTGATGGCAGACCACCACCAACAGGTGGTCACCGGGAGTGACCTCGACGATGGCCACCCGCACGAGCGGCCCGGCGCTCAGGTCGAATGGCGCCTCGGTGACCCGGTCGATCAGCGCGGCCAGCGCCGTCTCCCGCGCCGGGCCGTCCAGCGCCGCCAACGAGTGCCGCTCCACCAGATCGTCCGGGACCTGCGGCTGGATCACCTGGACCGGGACGCCGTTCTCTTCGGGGAAGCTGGCCCGCAGCGGATCGTGCCGGCTCACGATGTGCCGCACGCTGGTCTCCAGCGCGTCGGCGTCGACCCCGCCGGCCAGCCGGAACAGCATCGGGATGTGATAGAGCGACGTGCCCGCCTGCATCCGGTCGGCGAGCCAGATCTGTTCCTGGGACAGCGACAGTGGCAATCGCCGCAGTGCAGGTCGCGCCCGGCGCGGTATCGGCCCGGCCAGGACGGTGTCGGTGCTCATGATTGCTCCTCCGGAGATGGCGGTCACGCGTCGGCCAGGGCCAGCAGCTCGCGCATGTTGCGCGCGACCACACCACGGGTGCCGGGGTATCGGTCGAGGTCGGTCATGCCTTCCATGCACGCGCGCCAGGACAGCGCGCGCATCAGGAAGCCGGTCGGCTTGGCCAGGTCGACGGCTGCCGTCAGATTGCGCACCGCGTCGTCGCCGCCCCACCCGGTGAGGTACGCCCCGATCAGCCGGGTCTCGATCTCGGCTCGATCGGCCCGCCCTTCCAGGGCGTAGTCCCGGCGCACCGTGGTCAGCGAGCTGAGCGGGTTGCCGTACACGCTCTCCGCCCAGTCGAACAGAACGAAACCGCCGTCGGTGACCGCGATGCAGTCCCGCCAGAAGTCGGTGTTCTGGACCACGTCCGGCAGGCCGAACTCGGCCAGCTGGGCACACCGGTCGGCGAACCACGGCACACAGGCAACCAGCCGGCGCCGTTCGTCCGGCGTCAGCGCGCTCGGGTCGTCGGGGCTGAGCACACGGTCGTCCTCGGCCAGGCGGGCCAGCAGCTCCGGCAGGACGCCGAGCCGGCGGTCGGGCACCCCCAGCGCGAGCACGTCGGCGCCGGTGTCCACTAGGTCGCGCTGCATACCGGCGTAAGCCGAGACCACCTCGGAGTAGAGGTCCAGCTCGGTCATCTCACTACCGATCTCGCGGTAGGCGCCGATGTCCTCGGTGGCCAGGAAGCCCCGGGCGGCATCGATGGCGAGCACCCTCGGCACCCTGCCCGGGAACGTGCGGTGCAGCAGGTCGACCAGCGCCGGTTCGTGCCGGAACGGGACCGGGGCGGCCTTGAACCAGATCGTCCCGCCGTCGGTCGCCATGCGCGCGGTGTACGAGTACGGCGAGACGATGAACTGCTCGACCGGCCCGGTCGGCCGCCGGCCCGCGCCGGCCGCGACCTGGTGGAGCCACTCGGCCATCTCGGAGCGCCACTGCGGCTTCCCCCACTGCCCGGTGCGCAATTCGGGGCCGCCGGGCTGCCGGCTCGCCGACCAGTCGTCCAGTGCACGCCGGTGCGCCGGGACGGCCAGCGGCAGCGCGCCGAGGTCGGCTGCCGGGATCCACCGGGCGCCGGCCGGGTCCGGAGCCGGTCCGTCACCGGCCGGTGCGGCCAGATAGCCGTACGGCGTCGCCCAGTCACCCAGCTCCCACGCTCGCGCCTCGACGACCACCGGCAGTCCGTGACGCTCCCGCAGATCACTGACCACGCAACCGGCCTCGTGCCGGGCATGCGGTGGCAGCGTCCAGCCCGCTTCGGTCTCCACCATCAGGACCCGGTCGCCGTCGGCCGTGACCGAGTAGCTCTCCGGCTCGGACGTGAGCCGCTCCTCGATGAGCGCGGAGAGCCGGGCCGGCCGGGAGTCGCGGACGACCTCGGCAAGGCTGATCGGCACCCCGAGCCGCTGACGCAGGCGGGTGGTGAGACGCAAGGCGAGCAGCGAATCGCCGCCGTCGTCGAAGAAGGACACGTCGCCCCGGGGTTCCCGGCCGAGCACCTCGGCCCACACCCGTGCCAGGATCGGGTCGATCGCCGACGCTGTTGCGTGCTCGACGTCCGGCTCCGGCCCGGCCGGCGCGGGGAGGGCCGTCACCGCCGTTTCGGGCAACCTGGTCTCCGGCTCGGCGGCGAACCGGGCCAGCGTCTCGTGATACCGCTCGGCGAAGCCGGCCGCACGGTCGGGTGGCCAGATCTCCGCGTCGAACTGCAGCGTCAGGTTGAGCCCCGGCTCGGTGTCGATCGCCACGTCCACGGCCAGAGCAAAGGCCACGTCGACGGTCCCCTCGCGGGTCGCGACCACGCGCGTACCGTCCTCGGTGCTCGTCCGCACCGACGAGAAGTCGGTGAAGTTGAAGAACACGTCGAACAGCCGCCCGCCGCCGGTGGCTGCCTCTATGTCGACCAGCGGCACCAGGTGGCGCCCCATCAGATCGCGCTCCGAGCGCCACGCCTCGGCGGCCAGCTCGGCCGGTGTCACCCCGGCGGCCGGCAGCCGTACCGGAAGGGTGGTGATGAACAGCCCGAGCGCGAGGTCCGCGCCCTGCTCGCCGGGACGCTGCCCGACGACCAGACCGGTGACCACCTCGGGCGACCCGCCCTCGGCGCCGAGCGCACGAGCATGCGCGGCCAGCAGGACCGCCTTGAGCGGCACCTCGTGCCGCGCCGCGAACGCCCGCAGGTCGGCGGTGAGCCCGGGGTCGATGCGGCGGCTGAGTTGTGCGGTCATGTGCGGCGGCCGTCTGCCGGCCGGCGCCGTGCCGCTCACCCCGGCCAGCACCTCCCGCCAGGCCTGCACCGCATCCGGCTTCTGCCGGGCCTGGCGCTCCAGTTCGACGAGCCGCCGGGGCGACAGGGCCGGCCCGGCGACCGGCGGCGTCGCCCCGGTCCGGGCGGCGGCGTAACGCTTCAGTAGTTCGGCCAGCATCAGGTGGAGGCTCCAGCCGTCCATGGCGGCGTGGTGGTGGGCCACGATCAGCTCGAACTCGTCGCCGGACAGGCGCACCGCGCGGAACCGCAGCGGAATGTCGGCGGTGGCATCGAACGGACGGCCGCGCTCCTCGTCGAAGGTCGCGGCAGCGCGTTGCTCGCGCTGCTCCGGGGCCAGGTCGCTGATGTCCTCGACGGTGGTCTGCACGGCGACCGACTCCCGGACGAGCTGCATCGGTTCGGAGAACGTCGCGAGGTCGAAGACCGTACGGACGGCGGGGTGAGCAGCGGCCAGACCGTCCACTGCCACCCGCAACGCGGCCGCGTCGAACGGCGCCGCGACCCGATGCCCGGTCACCACGTGATAGCTGTGGTGCTCCGGGATCAGCGTCGAGTGGTAGACCATGCCCTGCTGGAGCGCCGTCATCGGGTAGGCGTCGACCACACCGGCCGGAACCAGCTTTCGATCCTTGCTGTTCAGCAGGGCGAAGGCGGCCTCGGCGACCGGCTGTGCCTGCTGCTCGTGCACACTTTCCCGTACCAGCTCGCGTACGGTCTGGTAGCGGAAGATGTCGCGCAGCGGGAAGGCCAGGCCACGCTGGACGGCCGCCGCCCGCGCGCGGATGGCCCGGATGGAGTCGGCGCCGGCCTGGAACACGTTGTCGTCGACGCCCAGCCGCGGGACACCGAGCGCCTCCTGCCAGATCTCGATCAGGAGCTGCTCGGCCGGATTGGTGGGCGGGGCGTAGTCGGTGGCCGACTCGGTCTCCGGGTCCGGCAGGGCGGCGCGGTCGAGTTTGCCGTTGCGGGTCAGCGGCAGCCGGTCGATGGTCTCGATCGAGTCCGGCACGAGGTAGGCGGGCAGTTGCTCGGCCAGCCAGTCGCGCAGTTCCGGACCACGAACGGCGGCCGCCGGAGCCGGAGCCGGGGCGGTGGCCGAGCGATAGGCCGGGCGGAACGCGTGCAGATTGAAGCGGTCCGTGCCCACCAGGAGCTCATCCTGTTCGAGCAGGACGGTGAACCCGTGCTTCTCGAGCATCTCGGCGATCTGCCGTCCGCGGCCCGCGGTGGGACCGTCGGGGTCCTCGTGGACCTCCATGGCGATCTGCTGGACCAGGGGCCAGTGCCGCTCGTCGAGGCCGAGCAGCACGTCCAGCTCGGCCCGCTGCACATCGATCTTCAGCAGGTCGATGCGGTCGACGCCCTCCTCGTCGATGACCTGGGACAGCCGGCGCAGCCGGCACCGCTGCTCGATCGGGTCGAAACGCTCGGCCAGGAGGTCGTCCAGGTTGGACAGCAATTCGTCGTCCCCCATACGGCCGGACTGGTCCCGGGCGTTGGTCAGATAACGCCGGACCACCCGCTTCTCGGCCTGAGGATCGGCGTACGCGTGCTCGCCCGACATCATCGAGTAGCCGGGGTAGTAGGCGAACGTGGTGTCTCGCTCGATGTCCGAGAGGCCGTGCGCGAATATTCGCACGTTGCCCTCGAGCGGGGCCACATTGACCCGCAGCGCGTCGAACACCGGGGCGACCGGCTCGAAGGCGTAGATCCGGGCGTCGGCGACCAGGCTGGTCACGAACAGCGAGAACATGCCGATGTTGGCGCCGACGTCGAAAACCACGGCGCCGGCCGGCAACGTGACGCCGCCGCGCAGGTACGTCTCCTGGGTGAAGATCTCGTCGTAGAGGTATCGGGTCTCGTGCGGGTTGATCCCGGCCAGCCGGTCCGGGTCGACTGCGCGCGCCCGCGGCACCGCGTATGCGACGAGCCGGCGGCTACCACCCTCGCCGTGGGTGGTGACCGCGGCGGTCCGCACCGACGGATGCTTGCGCAGCGCCGCGACGATCTCGGCCGGCTCGATCCGCGTACCGCGGATCTTGATCTGGTCGTCGGTGCGGCCGAGATAGTCGAGCCGGCCGTCGGGCCGGAGCCGGACCCGGTCGCCGGTCCGGTAGGCACGAACCGGAGTGCCGCCGGGATCCGCCAGGGTGACGAACCGGGCGGCGGTCGCCGCCTCGTCGCCGAAGTAGCCGTCGGCGAGCTGGCCACCGGTGATCAGCAGCTCGCCCGGCGCGCCCACCGGCAGCGGCCGGCCGGCCGCGTCGGCCACCATGAAACCGACACCGGGCAGCGGGCGTCCGATCGTCGGCGAGGTGCCGGCCCGGACGGTCGCGAACGTGCTGTCCACGGTGCATTCCGTCGGGCCGTACAGGTTGATCGCGCGAACGTCGTCCAGCCCGGCAAGCTCGGCCCAGAGCGCCTCGTCGATGGCCTCGCCGCCGATCAGCAGGAGCCCGGGCAGGGTGTCGCCCGGCTGGTGCGCCTCGAGCAGAAGGCGAAGGTGCGACGGCGTGCAGTCGAGCACATCGATCCGGTGCTCGGCCAGGAATCGCAGCATGCCGGGCGGGTCCTCGCGGACGCCGGCCGGCACCGGGCACAGGGTGTGCCCACTGGCGAGCTGGATCAGCTGCTTGACGGACGCGTCGAAGGTCGCAGGCGCGTTGACGCTCACCCGCAGCGGACCGTCCGTCGCGGCATAGACCGTGGTCGCCAGCGCATGATGCAGCCGGGCGACTGCCCCGGAACTCACCAGCACCGGTCGCGGGACCCCGGTGGAGCCCGACGTGAAAATGATGTACGCCGGGTCGGTGGGCGCCCGATCGACAAGGTGACGGGGGCGAGACGGCTCGCTCACCCGCTTGACGGGGAAGGACTCGTCCCCGATGACAGCGACCGCACCGGCCTGCGTGACCAGCGCGGCGATGCGGGCGGCGGACTGATCCGGGTCGACCGGAACGTAGACCGCGCCCGCTCGCATGACGGCGAGGAAAGCCACGACCGTGCGCCAGCCGCGGTCGACCAGCACGGCCACCCGGTCGCCGGCCGCGACGCCGCGCGTGGCGAGTTCGCCTGCCAGGTCGGACGCGCTCGCGTCGAGTTCGCCGAAGGTCAGCGACGTCTCGCCGTCGATCACCGCCGGACGGGCCGGGTCGCTGCCCCGGACGCCTCGCTCGAGTAGTTCCTGAATGGTTGTCGACGAGGGCGGCGTCAGGGTCGGGCCGTGGCCGAGCTCGGCCAGCGCCGCGGCCTCGGCGGCGCCGAGAGCGGGCGGGCCGGGCTCGTCGTCGAGCAACGCGACGAGCGTGCCGACCACGGAGTCACACAACCAGGGGGCATACGTACCGGCGTCGGCCTGAACACGCAGCGTCATCGTGTCGACGCCGGTCACGCACTCCAGGTGCGGGGCGCCCAGGCTTGCCGGACCATCGACCTCGATCTCGTCGTCGCCGGTGACCGAACCGGCGAACGTCGCGATGAGATCGGTGGGCTCGGCCACCGGGGACACAGCCTCGATACCGGCCGGCTCGGTCAGCGTGACCGCCTCGTAGCGGCCGAGCGAGCCGAGGACCGCGCGCGTTCCCTCGAGGCTCCGCCCGTCGTGATAGCGACCGACCATGAGGGTGGCATCGGTGTCGGCCGCGTAGCGGGAGAGCACCCGGATCCACGCCGCCAGCACCAGGTCGTCTGCCGTCGTCTTGTCATCGGCGGCCCGCTGCTGGAGGCGGTCCACCAGGACAGGGTCGAGGACAGCCTCGGCGCTCCCGGCGGGGCCGTCCGGCGGCAGCACAACCGGCGCCCGCGTGCCCGGGGCGGCCGCCGCGGCCGCCGCGGCCGCCGGAAGCTGCTCCAGCTCCCATTCCGAGATGTCGATGAACTGGAGACGGTCCTCGTCGTTGTCCGGCCGGTCGGCGCCGAGCCGAGCGCGCAGCTCGGCCCCGAGAAGCCGCAGGCTCTCCGGGTCGAGCGCGAGCGGAGAGGCGAGAACGGTCAACCGGCCCGGGGTGAAGACCGCGGTGACCGGGTGCCGCAGCCAATCCGCGTCGGCCGCCGGCTCGGCCGTGCCCACCGGCGGCCGGTGCTCGTCGGGCACCTGCTGAAAGGGCTCGTGCCGGCCGACGGTGAAGCGCAGGCGCAGGGCTTCATGCCGGTCGCTCAGCTCGTCGAGAACCCGACGCACATCGGCGAGCGTGGTCGCCGACGGCAACCGGTATCGGGCGCGGTGCCCGGGGCCGGCGGCCCGGCCGGAGGCGAGCCACTGCCGCTGACCCGGCGAGAGCCGGAAATTGTCTGCCGTCATCGCGAGAACCCTGAATTCACGTAGAGATCCGACATGGCTACCAGCACCCGGCGGTCGCCCTCGAAGGGCTCCCGGCCGTGCGTGGCGAGGAAGTTGTCGACCAGCAGGACATCGCCCGCCCGCCAGTCGAAGCGGACCGAGTGGTCGCGGTACAGGTCGCCGATCATGCGCACCACCTCGTCCTCGATGACCGCACCGTCGCCGTAGTAGGCGTTGCGGGGCACCCCGGCCAGGCCGTACTCGCCGACCAGCGCGGCTGCCACATCGGACGGCAAGTTGGTCAGATGGAACAGGTGCGAGTGGTTGAACCAGACCGTCTCGCCGGTCTCCGGGTGCACCGCGGTCGCCTGGCGAACCGCGGTGGTGCGCAGCCCGTCACGGCCGATCCACGCGAACTCGGTGTGGGACTCCCGGCAGTACGCCTCGACTTCGGCCCGGTCGGTCGTCTGGAACACCTGCTGCCAGGGCAGGTCGAGCTCGGGACTGTAGTTGCGGACGTAGCGCACGCCGTGCCGGACGAAGCGCTCGCGGATCTCGGCCGGGATGAGCGGCAGCACGGTGCGTTCGCTGGCCAGCGGCGTCGCGCCGAGCCTGGTGGCCGCGACGTCGCAGTAGAAGTAGAGCAGCGTCGGCCAGTTGTGGGCGTACGACATCTCGTGGTGCAGCGGGATCCACTGGTCGGCGGCCATCTCGGTGGAGGTGAACACGCCCGGCGCGACCTCCTGCCGGGGCGCCGCCCGCTCCAGGTAGTCCAGCAGCACCGGGCTGACCGCCCGTGCCGACGATCCGAAGCCGGCCGGTCCGTCGACCGCGAAGCCGCGGAACAGCACGGCGCCGTAGCGATGAAGGTCGGCCCGGATGGCGGCGTGGTTGTCGGCGATCCAGCTCCGCAGCTGACGTGCCGGGGAGGTGGACTCGACGACGAGCGCGAAGTCCTCGGCGAGGGTGGAACGGCGGACCTGACTTGTGACGCGGGTCGTCCGGCGCATCGGGCCGGTGCTCGTCGTCATGCGTTGCCCACGACGAAGCGGTAGGAATCGCTCATCGCGGCGAGGATGCGCCGCGGTCCGGTGAACGGGTCACGGGCGTGCGCGGTCAGCATGTTCTCCACCACGAGGACATCGCCGGTCTGCCAGTCGAACGAGCGGGTCTCGGCTCGGTACGCCTCGTGCAGTTCGGCCAGCGTCGACCGGTCGATCGGCGATCCGTCGCCGTAGGAGGTGTGGTACGGAATCCCGTCCTCGCCGAGCGAGTCCCACAGGTCCTGCCCGACGCCGGACGGCATCGAGAAGATGTTGAAGAAGTGCGCGTGGTTGAACCAGGTCGACTCACCGGTGATCGGGTGACGATGCACCGCCGGCCGCACCTGAGCGGTGCGCAGCCCACCGTCTGCCGTCCACTCGTAGGTGATCCCCTCGCGGGCACAGTGCTCCTCGACGACCCGGCGGTCGTCCGTCTGAAAGGCCTCGGACCAGGACAGGCTGATTCCGTCGACGTAGTTGCGGGTGTACCGCACCCCCGTGGCGGCGAAGCGGTCCACCGTCTCCCGGCTCAGCCGGGCCAGCACCTTGCGGCTGTCCACCAGGGGAGTGCGGCCGCCGGTGGTCGGCGGTGTGTCGCAGAAGAACGAGATCCGCATGGGCCAGTTCAAGGTGTACGACTGTTCGTTGTGCGGCAGGATGCTCTCCGCGGCCGGGTGCTCGGTCGAGGTGTAGACCTGGCCGCCGATCACCTCGGTGCGCGGGGACGAACGCTCGCCGTAGCTGAGCACCTCGTCGGAGAAGGCTGCGATCGCTTCGTGGAAGGTAGCCGCGTCGGGCACCGCGAAGCCCCGGAACAGCACTGCACCGGACGACCGGACCAGTTCGTCGGTCGTCGCGCGGTTCGCGGCCAGCCACTCGGCCAGCGACAGCAGCGGCTGACGGCAGCTCACCAGGGCCGGGAGCGGGCCGTCCAGCCATTGCTCGCTGACGGTGACAGCCGCTCGCTGCCGTTCACGCCGGGCCACCGGTTTCAGATCCGAGGCGGTGTCAACCATTCCTTCTCCTCCGTGCTATTGGTTGCCGCGTTGCGGCGGCGGCCTGGACCGCGGCAATGGTCTGTTCCGGATCGTGGGCGGTGGACCGCAGCACCGTCTCGAAACGTCGATGCAGGTGCGCGATGCCCTCCCGGCGGAACCGGCGGGCCGGGGCGGTCCAGACCGCCTCGATGGCGTCGCCGTCCGCCTCCAGCCACAGGGTCAGGTCGAGCCGGGCCTTCGCGGCCGGCACCTCACGGCCGCGCAGCCGGACCCCGCCTTGGGCATAGACGGGACGCGCGTCGGCCTGGACGCCGAACGCCACCTGGTACAGCGGATTTCGGCCGGGCACGCGGACCGGCCGTACCCGCTCGACCAACTGCTCGAAGGACACGTCCTGGTGGCGGGTGGCGAACAGTGCGCTGTCGCGCACGCGGGCGACCAGCTTCGAACAGGGGTCGGCCCGGTCGAACCGCACCCGGACCGGAACCATGTTGACGAAGCAGCCGACGTGCGGCTCGTCAGCGACGTCGGTGCGCCCGGAGAAGGCGGACCCGATCAGCAGATCGTCCCGGCCGCACCAGCCGCCGAGCGCGACGCCGAAGGCGGCGAGGCCCACCATGTACAAGGTCGCACCCTGGGCCTGGCCGGCCGCCCGGACCGCCGTCGCCAGCTCGGGATCGAGTGTCCGGCGGTACTGAACGGCGTCGTTGCCCTCCGCCTCGCCGTCCGTCCGGTCCGCCGGCAGGTCGAGGACGGCCGGGGCATCGCGTACCGACGAGGCCAGCCGTTCGGCTGCTGTGATCGCCGCCTCGGTGCGCGCGCGGGCCGTCCAGCGCCGGGCGCTCGCTGCGATCCCGCCGGGTAGTTCGCCACCGTCCTCGCCGGACAGCAGCTGGCCGAGGTCGTTCACCAGGATCGCGAGCGACCAGCCGTCGAAGATGATGTGATGCAGGGTCAGCACGAGAGCGACCGGCACGTCATCTTTGGCCAGGATGCCGGCTCGCCACGGGCCGGGCCGGGCCAGCGGAATGGAGCGGGCCGAGTCGGCGGCAGCGAGCCGGGCGGCGCGCTCGGCGAAGTCGTCGGCGGGGCCGATCTGCTCGACCCGGGGCCGACGGGCCGGGGCCGGGGCGACCAGCTGGGCCGGTTCGCCGGTGGGGCCGGCGACAAAGGCCGTTCGTAGCGCGGTGTGCCGACGGGCCAGCCGGTCGAGCGCATCGGTCAGTTCCGCCACTGTACCGACGCCGTCGACCTCGACCACCACATTGATCAGGTATGCGGTGTCCTGCGGATCCATCTCCTGCAGGACCCAGAGCCGCCGTTGGGCGCCGCTGAGCGGGGCAATGTGGTCGTCGTCCGCCGGGTCGTCCTCAGCGGCCGCGGGCGGGGCCGACCGGATCGAAGCCGTGGCCGCGGCCAGGGTCGGATGCTCCAGCAGCAGCGTGTACGGCACGGACCGGCCGATTGCCGCGCCGACCCGCGCCGCGAACCGTAGCGCGGTGAGCGAGTCGCCGCCGTCGGCGAAGAAGTCGGAGTCGGGCGCGGGCACGGTGCAGAGCAACTCCCGCCAGACGCGCCCGACCGCAGCCTCCACCGGATCGCCACCTTCCGCGGGTGCCTCAGCGACGTAGCGCGGTGGGGGCAGAGCAGCCCGGTCGATCTTTCCGCTCGGTGTCACCGGCAGGCGGTCACACCAGACGAGCAGGGTCGGCACCATCGCGGAAGGAAGGAACGTACGCAGGTGGGCGAGCACGGCGGCATCGTCGGTCGCGCCGGGCCGGTCGGCGACGAGATAGCCCGCAAGCCGAAGATCGCCGGACGGGCCGGTCACCACCGTCGCGCAGGCCGTCCGCACCCCAGGTACGCGATGCAGCGCGGCGCTGACCTCTCCCAGCTCGATCCGGAAGCCCCGCACCTTCACCTGGTCGTCGGAGCGTCCGATGTATTCGAGGACGCCATCCGCCCGGCGCCGCACGCGGTCGCCGGTGCGGTACATGCGAGCTCCGGGGGTGCCGACGAACGGGTCGGGCAGGAAAGCGGCGGCAGTGTCGCTCGGCCGGCCCAGATAGCCGAGCGCCAGTCCGTCGCCGGACAGATACAGCTCCCCGGGTTCGCCGTCGGTGGTCGCCCGCAGGTCGTGGTTGAGCACATAGCCACGGGTGCCCGGCAGCGGGTGGCCGATCGGCGGTTCGCCCGGCGCCCCGGGCACCAAGTCGGCCCAGGTGCTGTAGGTGGTGTCCTCCGACGGGCCGTAGAGGTTGCAGACCCGGGTAACTTCCGGCAGCCGCCACAGCGCCTCGGCCAGCGTCGCCGGGAACCGCTCGCCGGCGAGGCAGACCGTCCGCACCGATCGCGGCAGCGCGCCGCTGTCGATCACCTCTCGTACGGCCGAGGGAACCGAATTCACCAGCCGCGCGCCCGCGGTCTCGTCCAGCGAGACGAGGTCGAGCACGTTGTCGACCAGAACGAGCCGTCCGCCGCCGGCGAACGTCCCGAAGATCTCAAAGATCGAAAGGTCGAAGCAGATCGAGGTGGACGCGAGGACCCCGTCCATGTCCGCGGCGAATGTGCCGGCGGCCCAGTCGGCGAGGGCGCGGGCCGATCCGTGCCCGATCAGGACGCCCTTCGGCCGTCCGGTCGACCCCGAGGTGTAGATGACGTAAGCCGGTTCCGCGTCGGTGGTGTCTCTCGCTGGAGGCGGCTGCGTGACGGTGGTGGTCAGGACTTCACCGCCGGTAGCGGAGCGTAATCGAGGCTGGCCAGGCTCGTCGTCCTCGAAAACCACTCGCGCTCCCGAATCGGCCAGCATGTAGGCGGTCCGGTCCGGCGGATAGGCGGGATCCAGAGGCACGTAGAAACAGCCGGCTCGGAGTATCCCGTGGAGCACTCCGATGAGCGTCGGGGATCTGGCCATGCACACGCCCACGGCGGATCGCGGCGGCAGTCCCATTTTTGAAACGGCCGCTCGGGTGTCCTCGGCAATGGCATCTATCTCGGCATAGCTGTAAGTCGAACCACGCCAATGCACTGCGGGGCGGCCAGGATCCTGTGCCGCCCAAATGGCGAGGTTTTCGTGTATCAGCCGACCGCCCGGGTCTTGTCGAGATTTGACAAGAATGCAGGTCGGCGTATTTGTCCAAGGCAGCGCAGCGCCCACCATCGGCATCACTTCTCCCCGTTGAATTTCACTCTCGCTCAGCGAGACCCAGGCACCATACCTCGGCCTCCGCCTTTTTGCTACCCGGCATCGGCGCCTCCGCTGCATGGTCGCTGACCTGGCTGTATTGATGACTGTCTAGCTATATGCAGGACTAGATAACTGCACGGCGATGGGCGAACGAAGACCTAGGTCAATGCCTAGTCGCACCGCCTCGTAGCAGGAGAATCGGCTCGGCGAGCCCGCCCCGCGTCCCTAGTCGGACCCGCTGTCGGCGGCGCGGCAGCCGGGAGCGCGGGGTTGCGAACCCCGCGCTCATCACCTAGGGTTGACGCCGGAATGCTCCAAATGGCACATCACCAGAGAGTCCGTTGATCGCGAACCGGTGTCAATTTCCGGAAGCGATTTGGATTGACGATCAGGCGTGCGTTATTGCGTTCTGATGTTGGTATACACGGGGAGATATCGGAATGAGAAGTGCCGCCGGATGAGCGTTGCCTCGTCCATAGGAGCTCTCTTCGTCGGCCAGGTGACTCGATCGCCAGAGGCTCTTGCAGTAACTGACGGTGGAGATGCTCGGCTTACCTACCGTGAGCTTTACCATCGGGCCTGTGATGTGGCCAATGAACTGACACGTCAGGGTGTTTGCCCCGGGCATCTGGTCGGCACGGTGATCGACCGGTCGATTGACGCGGTCGCGGCGATAGTCGGTGTGACCCTCGCCGGCGCGGTGTACGTGCCGCTGAGCCCTCGGGAACCGGCGGCGCGACTGCGCCGGATCCACGCACTGGCCGGTTTTCGGCACATGCTGGTCGGGTCGGCCGCGGCCCGCGATCAGGTCGCGGAAGCACTGTCCGGCCGCTGCCCGGTCACCGACGTCACCGGCATCCCGGCCGGATCCCCGCCGGTCGAGCCGGCCACGGGCTCCGCCTCCCGGCTCGCCTACGTCATGTTCACCTCGGGTACCACCGGCACGCCCAAGGGCGTGATGGTTGAGCACCGCGGGGTCGTCCGGCTGGTCACCGGCACCGACTATGCGCCGTTCGGTCCCGACCAGCGGATCCTGCACGGTGCCGCGCTGGAGTTCGACGCCGCCACCTTCGAACTGTGGGGTGCGCTGCTCAACGGTGGCAGCCTGCACGTGATCTCCGACGAGGCGCTCGTCGTCCCCTCCGCGCTCGGTGCACTCCTCCGCGCCCGGCAGGTCACCATGGCGTGGTTGACCGCACCGTTGTTCCATCAGATCGTCGACGAGGCGCCGGCCGAGCTGGCCACCCTCAACACCTTGATCACCGGCGGCGACGTGGTGTCCGCGGCGCACGTCCGGCGGCTGCGGGCGATCAATCCGGAACTGAGGCTGCTCAACGGGTACGGTCCCACCGAGAACACAACCTTTTCCACTGTGTATCCGGTGCCGGCCGAGGTGCCCGACCCCCTGCCGATCGGCCGGCCGATCCGCGGCACGACGGCCCTGGTCGTCGATGACGGCGGGGCCCCCGCGCCGGACGGCACCGAGGGCGAGCTGTGGGTCGGTGGCTCCGGCCTGGCCCGCGGCTATCTCGGCGACCCGGTCCTGACCGCGGAGCGGTTCGTGGTCCGCGACGGCGCCCGCTGGTATCGCACCGGCGACCGCGTGTGCCGGCGGGCCGACGGCGTGCTGCTCTTCCACGGCCGCACCGACGACCAGGTCAAGATCTCCGGACGCCTCGTGCAGCCGCGCGGGGTGGACGCGGTGCTGCTCCGGCTGCCCGGTGTGCGATCGGCGTGGACCCGGCTGTTCGACACCCCGGGGACGGGCCCGCGACTGGTGTCGTACGTGGTCGGTCCGGTCGAGCCGCAGGCCGTCCTGGCCCAGCTGCGTGCCCAGCTGCCGCCCTATCTGTGCCCGCAGCGCGTGGTGGTGCTGCCCCGCCTTCCGCTCGGGCCGACCGGCAAGGTCGACTGGCGTGCGCTGCCCGATCCCGGCCGTGGCGACACGGGGACCGCTCCGGCCGACCGGCCGGGCCGCGTTCCCGACAGCGACCCGAGCACCACGTTGAGTGCCCTCGCCGGCTTGTGGGCCGAGATCCTCCGGGTGCCGGCGTCCGACATCGGTCCGGCGTCCTCGTTCCTGGGACTCGGTGGGGATTCTCTGGCCTTCGGCCGTCTGGCCGGCCGCATCGCCCACCGCCTCGGCGTCGAGGTGCCGCTCGGCGCACTGATGGGCGCCCGCGACCTGGCCGAGATGACCAGCCAGATCGACCGGGCGGGCGTCGCCACCCGGCCGGGGCCCGCGCCCGCGCCGCCCACGGCCGGACTGCACCCGGCGCAGCGCGCCCTCTACACGCGGTGGCTGACCGATCCGGATTCCCTGGCGTACAACATCCCGTTCCGGATCGACCTGCGTGGACCGGTGGACCCGGACCGGGTGCGCGACGCGTTGTCAGCGGTGGTTGCGCGGCACGATGTGTTCGATGGCCACTTCGAACTGTCCCCCGAGGGGCCACGCCGGGCGGTCGGCGAATCGGCGCCGCCGGCGTTCGAATATCTTCCCCGGCCGGCGGCCGGGGACGACCCGCCGTTCTTCCGGCCGTTCGCGCCCGGCGACTCCCCGCTGGTGCGGGCCCGGCTCGTCCGGCTCGGCCCGGAGCGGCACGAGCTCCACATCGATGTTCACCACGTCGTGTTCGACGGGATCTCGCTGCGGCTGTTCGTCGAGGACTTCCTCGGCGAATACGCCGGGACGACCCGGCCGGCGCCCGCGCCGACCTACCGGGAGGCCACCGCCTGGCATACCCAGCGACTGGCCGCAGACCCGCACGGCGACGCCGCCTTCTGGACCGGCGTGTTCCGGGACCCGCCACCACGTCTCGCCCTGCCCTACGACCGGCCGTTGCCGGCTCGGCGCGACGACCGCGGCGGGGTGGTACGGCGGACCCGGCCGGTCGAACGATCGGCCGCCGTCGACGCCCTCGCCCGCCGCCGGGGAACCACGCCGTTCACCGTGCTGTTCGCCGCGTACGTGACGTTGCTGGCCCGCATCGCGAAGGCCACCGACATCGCGGTCGGCGTGCCGATGCACGGCCGGGTCGATCCCGCCTTCGAGCGCACCGTCGGCATGTTCGTCAACACCGTGTGCCTGCGGGTGGACGTGCCGGTCGGCGCCACCGTGGCCGAGCTGCTGGCCGAGGTCGACCGCCGGCGCCGCGCCGCGCTGGACCACCAGGCGTACCCGTTCGACGTGTTGGTCGACCGGCTGGGCCGGCACCGGGATCCGGCGCGTACGCCGCTCTTCGACGTGTTCTTCGCGCTGCACGCGATCCCGATGTATGAATTTCGGTCCGGCGCGCTGACCGCCTCGGTCGACCTGCTGCCGACCGGGCACGCGCGTTTCGACCTCAACCTGCAGGTTCATCCGATGCCCGACGCGCTGATCGTCGACCTCGAGTACGCGTCGGCCGTCTTCGACCGGGACCACGCGAGCCGCCTGCTCGACGAGTATCTGGCCGTGCTGGACGAGATCGTCGACGACCCGGACGTCGTGGTCCACCGCCGCCTGCCGGTGTCCGATCTTCCGGCATTCGATTTCGAGGACTGTTGAGATGACGATCGATGCGGCCGGCGGAGTGTCGGCGCTCTCCCGCGACCGGCTGCCCGACGGCGGTCCGGCTCGGTTCGCACACCTCGAGCATGTCCACGACGATGGGGTCTGCGCTGCGCTGACCACGCTCACCCGGTCCGATCGCGCCCTCGCGCGGTTGGTCGCGCTGGCCGCCGCGGCTGTGACCGCGGCCCGGGCCACCGGAGCCGGCACCGTGTCCGTGCTCGCCGCCGGCCCGCGTCCGGGTGACCCGGTGATGGCGATCAGCGTGCCCGTGCCGGCCGGTGACACCTTCGCGGTCCGGCTCGTCGCGCTCAGGACGGCGATGCTCGAGGCCGCTCCCGGTCCGGCGACCGCCGACTTCGCGGTGTCGGTCGACGGCGAGATGACGTCCGACGCGGCCGCGAACGCCGGTGCGGTGGCGTTGTTCGAGGTGGGGACCGGCGATACCGCCCGTGTCCGCCTCACCTACCGCTGCGATCTGCTGACCGAGGACACCGGCCGCCGCCTGCTCGACGGTTTCGCCGCCGCGAGCGCGGCCGCCGCGCTCGACGTCCAGACGACGATCGGCGCGGTGCTGGCGGCCACCCCGGAGGAACTGATGGTCGTCGCCGCGGCCAACGACACCGCGACGTCGTTCCCCGGCGATGCCGTGCTGCACGGGTATCTGCGCGCGGCGGCCGAGCGCAGTCCCGGCTCGCCTGCCGTCCTCGACGACGGTCTGACCTACGGCGAACTCGACCGGCGGGCCGACCAGCTGGCCCACCGGCTGGTCGGATGCGGCGTGGGCCGGGGCGACGTCGTCGGCGTCAGCGTGCCCCGATCGGCCGGCTTCATCGTGGCGGTCCATGCCGTGCTGCGGGCCGGCGCCGCCTACCTCCCGCTGGACCCGGCAGCGCCGGTCGCGCGCCGGGAGACGATGCTGCGTCAGGCCTCGGCGCGAGCGGTGGTGACCGGTGCGACCGGCACCGGACCGGCGCCGGCGGGCGTCGTCGAGGTTCCGCTCGACGACGAGTCGATCTGGACCGGGCCGGCCACCGCCCCGGCGGTGACGGTCGGACCGGACGACCTGTGTTACGTCATTTTCACGTCCGGCTCCACCGGACGCCCCAAGGGCGTCGGCGTGAGCCACCGGGCCGTGGTCAACCGCCTGAACTGGATGCAGCGGATGTTCCCGCTGACCGGCGACGACGTCATTTTGCACAAGACCTCGACGAGTTTCGACGTGTCGGTGTGGGAGCTGTTCTGGTGGTCGATCGCCGGAGCGGCGGTGGTGACGCTGCCCGAGGGCGACGAGCGCGACCCCGCCCGGATCGCTGCCCGGATCGCTGCGGACCGGGTGACCGTGACCCACTTCGTGCCGTCGATGCTGGGCGCCTTCACCGGTTATCTCGAATCGGCCGGCGGAGGCGACTCGCTCGGCTCGCTGCGGTGGGTCTTCGCCAGCGGCGAATCGCTGACCGCGCGTCAGGTGGCGGGCTTCCGCGACACGGTCGCAGCCGGCGGCGACGCCCGGCTCGTCAACCTGTACGGCCCGACCGAGGCCGCCATCGACGTGACGGTGCAGGACACCACCGATCTGCGGCTGGACCGGCCGATCCCGATCGGGCGGCCGATCGACAACATTCAGCTGTACGTGCTCGACCCGACCGGCGCACCGGCTCCGCTCGGCGCTCCGGGTGAGTTGCACATCGGGGGAGTTGGCCTGGCCCGCGGCTATCTGGGTGACCCGGCCCTCACGGCCGCCGCGTTCGTACCCCATCCGTTCGGTGCCGGCGAACGGCTCTATCGCACCGGCGACCTCGCCCGGTGGACCGGCGACGGCACGCTGGAGTTCCTGGGCCGGATCGACCACCAGGTCAAACTGCGCGGATACCGGATCGAGCTCGGCGAGATCGAGCACGTCGCGGCCCAGGTGCCGGGTGTAGGCCAGGCGGCCGCCGTCGTGCTCGGCGAGTCGGACGCCGCCCGGCTCTGCCTCTATCTGGCGGCCGAGGCGTCGGTGGTCGGCGCGGTCCGAGCCAAGCTGCTGGCCACGCTTCCGGCGTACATGGTGCCGGCGTCCATCGTGGCCGTGCCGGCCATCCCGACCGGCCGCAACGGCAAGCGCGACCCGTCCGCCCTGCCCCGCCCGGCCGCGGAAGCGGTCTGGGAGGCGCCGCGTGACGACCGGGAACGGCTGCTGGCCGAGATCTGGCAGGCCGCCCTCGGAGTGGAGAAGGTTAGTATCCGGGACAACTTCTTCACCCTGGGCGGCGACTCGATCCGGTTCATCTCGGTGCTCGCCGCGCTGCGGTCGGCCGGGCTGGACCTCAGCTTCCAGCAGCTGTTCGCCCATCCGACGATCGCCGAGCTGGCCGGGCTTCTGCAGGTGAGCGCGGCGGCCGAACCGGTGGCCGTGCCGTACCGGCTCGTTTCCGACGCCGACCGCGCCCAGCTTCCGCCGGGCGTCGAGGACGCCTACCCGTTGAGCGTGTTGCAGGCAGGAATTCTGTACGAGTGCGCGGCCGGCGACGACGATCTCTACCACGACGTCGCCACGTTCCGGGTCGCCGGAGAGCTCGACCCCGATCGGTTCACCGCCGCGGTCGACGCGCTGGTGGCGCGGCATCCGATGCTTCGGACGTCGCTGCACCCGAGCGGATACAGCCAGCCGTTGCAGCTGGTGCACCGGGCCATCGCCCGTCCCCTGACCATCGTCGACCTGCGCGACGCCCGGGCGGACGTCGCCGACCGTTCGGTGGCCGGTCTGGCGGCGGCCGAGCTGGCTCGTCCGATCGTGCTGGAGCGGCCGGGCCCGTTGCGGATCATCGTGCACCGGTGCGACGGCGAGTACTTCGTCCATCTGAGCTACCACGCCGCCGCCCTGGACGGCTGGAGCGTGAGCACACTCGTCCGGGATCTGTTCGCCGCGTACGCCGGAGCTGGTACGCAGGCGCCCGGCGGTCCCGGCTACGACCGCTTCATCGAGCTGGAACAGGCGGACGAGCGCGACCCGTCCCACCGCGACTTCTGGTCGGGCCTCCTTGCCGGTGGCGCACCCAGCCAGTTGCCGCGCCTGGTGGCCGACCCGGAAGCGCCGTCCCTGGTGATGCACCAGGCCGTTGTGCCGGGCGCGTTGTCCGACGCGGTCGTGCGGCTGGCCGGGGACCTGCGCGTACCGGTGAAGTCGGTGCTGCTCGCCGCGCATGCGGCCGTGTTGTCGTTCGTCACCGGCGAGGACGACGTGCTCACCGGCTACGAGCACAGTGGCCGCGTCGAGGAGCACGGCGGCGAGTCGGTCGCCGGGCTGTTCCTCAACACCGTGCCGTTCCGGGTGACGGCCGACGGCGCCTGGCGCGACCTCGTCCAGGCGGTGTACGCGGCCGAGTCGCGCCTGCTGCCCTATCGCCGATACCCGATGGCGCGCATGCTCCGTGACCAGAACCGGCGCGAGCCGCTGTTCGAGACGGTCTTCAACTTCACCCACTTCCACGTCCTGCGCGAACTGCGCGACACGTGGGGCATCGAGCCGCGCCGCACGGCGATCTTCAGCCGCACCGGCTATCCGTTCCGAGCCGAGTTCTGGCAGGACGCCGTCGCCGACGACGTGGGCTTCGCGCTCCACTACGACGGCCAGCAGTTCACCGCCGGTCAGATCGAGCGGTACGCCGGCTATTACCTCCGCGCGCTCGAACTGATGACAGCGGCGCCGGAAGCCGGCATCCGGTCCATGACGCTGGTGAGTGCGGCCGAGCAGCGCTTTCTGGCCGGCGCCCGAAGCGGTCCTCGCGTGCCGCTCGGCGACGAGACGGCGGTCGACCTGATCGCCCGGTGGATCCGGGAGCGGCCGGGGGAGGTGGCCGTCTCCTGCGGCCCGGCGTCGCTCACCTACGCGCAGCTCGATCGGCGGGTCGATCAGGTCCAGGCGCTGCTCGCCGGCGCCGGGGTGAGCGCCGGCGATGTGGTGGCGGTCCCCATGCGCCGCGGCCTCGACTGGGCCGTCTCGGTGCTGGCGGTGCTGCGTCGTGGCGCGGTCTATCTGCCGATGGATCCCGACGACCCGATCGAGCGGCTGCGCGGCATGCTGGACCGGGCCGGTGGCCGGCACGTGCTGACCACCGCCGGGCTGGGACAGGCCCTGACCGGATTGGGCGCTCAGTGCCTGTTCGTCGAGGACGCTCCAGTCGATGTCCGGGTGGCGGCCCGCCCGGTACGCCCGGACGACATCGCGTACATCATCTTCACCTCGGGCTCGACCGGCCGTCCGAAGGGCGCCGTGGTGAACCACCGCGGCATGCTCAACCATCTCCGGTCCAAGGTCGAGGACCTTGGGCTCACCGGCCGCGACCGGATCGCCCAGCTCGCCCCGGCCTGCTTCGACATCTCGGTCTGGCAGCTGCTGGCCGCGTGGCTGGTCGGCGGCCGTACGGTGATCTACCCGGACGACGCGGTCCGTGACCTGGGCGCCTTCGCCGATGGGCTGTCCGCCGACGCCGTGACCGTGGCCGAGACAGTGCCCTCCTATTTGGACGCGCTGCTCGAGGCGGCCGCGCCCGCGGGCTGGCCCGACCTGCGCTACATGGTGGTCACCGGCGAGGCGCTGCCGGTGCAGCTGGTGTCGGACTGGTTCTCCCGCTACGAGATCCCGCTGGTCAACGCGTACGGTCCGACCGAGGCCTCGGACGACGTGACCCACCACGTGGTGCACGGACCGGTCCGGGGTGACCGGGTGCCGGTCGGCCGGCCGATCCGCAACACCGCCATCCACGTGGTCGGGCCCGACGGCCGGCCCATGCCGACCGGCTCGTTCGGCGAGGTGTGCGTCACCGGGGCCGGCGTCGGGTACGGCTACATCAACGACCCGGCCCGCACCGCCGCGGTGTTCGGACCCAACCCGTACGACGACCTGTCGCCGGTGCTCTACCGCACCGGTGACATCGGCCGCTACCTGCCCGACGGCACGATCGACGTGGCCGGGCGCGACGACCACCAGGTGAAGATCCGCGGCTATCGCATCGAGCTGACCGAGGTGGAGTCGGTGCTCGCCGCCCAGCCGGGCGTGGCCAACCCGGTCGTCATCGTGGCCCGCAAAGGTGACCAGCCGCGCCTCGTCGCCTTCCATACCGGACCGGCGGGCGACGACGACCCCGGGGTCATGGCCGGTCTTGCCGCCCGGCTGCCGCACTACATGGTGCCGGACCGGCTGGTCGCCCTGCCCGCGTTACCCCTGACCGCCAACGGCAAGATCGATCGGGCGACGCTGACGCTCCGGGCTCCGGCGCCGGCGCGGGTGGCACACGAACCGGCCGCCACGGCGTACGAGGCCGAAGTGATCGCGCTGTTCGCCGAGGTGCTCGGGCTGCCGGCCGACCAGGTCGGCGCGACCGACAGCTTCTTCGACCTCGGCGGTCATTCGCTCGCCGCGATGCGGGTGGCGGCCCGGCTCGGGGGTCTCGGGCACGTCGCCGAGTTGATCCGCCATCCGGACGCACGGTCGTTGTGCCGCCGGCTGGCCCGACCGCACGAGAGCGCGCTGCTGGCCGAGGTGCCCGGCGTGTCCGGTGACAGTGGCACCGGCCGTCACGCGCTGGTCTACGTGCCGTTCGCGGCGGGTGGTGTGGTCACCGCCGTGCTGCTTGCCCGGGCGGCCCGGGCCCGACCCGACCCGGTGCCCACCTACGCGGTCGATCTCCCGGCCCGTGCCGCGGGCGACGAGCAGACCCACCCGGGAGTTGCCGCCCTGGCCGACCGCCTGGCGGCCGAGTTGTGCGCCACCGCCGCGGACCGGATCACCATCGTCGGTCACTCGGCCGGCACGGCCCTGGCCCTGGCCACCGCGCTGGCCCTGCAACGGCTCGGCCGCCCGGTCCGGCACCTGATGCTGGTCGGCAAGGTCCTCGGCGAGGCGGACCGGACCGGCGCGGTCGACGACATGGTCGGGCTGGGCGACACCGATGCGGTCGGCTGGCTGGTTCGCAACACCGGTTTCGCCTGGGCCGAACACCTCTCCGCCGCGGACCGGCGGGATCTGGCGACAGCCCTGCGAGCCGACGTGGTGTCGGCCCGGGCCTATCTAGCCACGGTGCTCCGCGACCCGGCGGCTCACCGGCTGACCGCTCCGACCACCGTGGTGCTCGCTTCGGACGACCCGGTCACCGCAGGTCGGGAAGCGGCCGCCGCCGATTGGGCCGAACTGGCTGCGGACCTGCGCACCGCGGTGCTCGAGGACGGCGGCCATTACCTCCAGTCCACCCGTCCGGAAGCGCTCGTCGAGCTGGCGCTCGCGCAATTCGAGGGGAAGTGACGCGATGCTGGTCGGATCGCTACTCCAAGGCGCCCTTGCCCGGCACTATGCCGAACTGCCCGGTTTCCTGCCGCACGCGAACACCTTCGTCAAGCTCGAGGGTCTCACCGTCACCGGCTCCATCAAGCACCGCACCGCACTGTCGATGCTGGACGCGCTGGAGAGCGCGGGCCGGATCAGACCCGGGTCCGAGCTCATCGAGTCGACCTCGGGCAACCTCGGCGTCGCGCTGGCCTCGATCTGCGCCGCCCGCGGATACCGGATCACTCTGGTCACCGACCCGAACGCCAACGCGCAGAGCGTGCGCTACATGCGTGCACTCGGTGCCGAGATCGTCATCGTCGGCACCCGCGGCGGGTACGACGGCTACCTGCACAGCCGGATCGCCTACATCGAGCGGCGCCTGGCTGAGTCGCCCACGCTCGTCTGGCCCAACCAGTACGCGAGCAGGGCCAACATCGACGCCCACCGGCTCGGTACCGGCGCCGAGATCGTCGCCGAGTTCGGCCGGCCGGACTGGTTGTTCGTCTCGGTCGGCACCTCGGGGACGCTGATGGGGCTGGTCGCCCACATGCGGGAGATCGGCGCGGCCACCAAGGTGATCGGCGTCGACGTGGTCGGCTCGATCGTCTTCGGCGGCGCCGCCGGCCCCCGCTGGTTGCCCGGCGCCGGCGCGAGCCGCCGGCCGGAGATCTTCACCGACGACGGCTCGTTCGGCAAGATCACCGTGCCGGAGGCGGAGGCCGTCCGCATGTGCCGGCGGGTGGCTCGACGGCACGGCCTGCTGCTCGGCGGGTCCACCGGGCTCGTCCTGGCCGCGGCCAGCGCCCTCTCGTCGTCGATCCCGCCCGGCAGCACGGTGCTGGCGGTCTCGCCGGACATGGGCGAACGCTATCTGGAGACGGTCTATGACGACGGCTGGGTGAGCCGGAACTTCGGCCCGGACCTGCTAGCCAACGAAGCCCTGGAAGGACTTCCCACCCATGACTGACTTAATGGCGATACCGCGGGCGGTCGTCGACGCGGCATTGCAGAACAACGAGAAGGCAGTGCTGACCCGCGTCGAGCAGGCCTACCGCGCCCATGCGGCCGGCCGGACCGTGAATCCCGACAGCCACTTCCTGCGGTTCCCGGCCAAGCCGGACTCGCGGATCATTGCGCTCCCGGCGTTCATCGACGGCGACGAGCCGGTCGCCGGCATCAAGTGGATCTCCAGCTTCCCGGCCAATCACCGGCGCGGGCTCGATCGCGCCTCCGCCGTCCTGATCCTCAACGACTACGAAACCGGATATCCCGTCGCCGTCCTCGAATCGGCCGCGATCAGCGCCGCCCGCACGGCGGCCTCAGCCGCCCTCGCCTGCGAGCGCCTGGGCGGGGCAGCGGCCGACACCGTCGGGGTCGTCGGCTGCGGAGTGATCGCGCGCGCCACGTTGCGTTTCCTGGCCGAGGTCGGCGTACCGATGAACGGCGTGACGGCGTTCGACCTGGACCGGTCCGCAGCCACCGGGCTCGCCGCGGCGATCGAGGGGCCGAGGGCCCGCACGAGCGTGGCCGCCTCGATCGACGAGGCCCTCGCGGCGGACGTCGTGGTGCTCACGACCACCGCCGGCACGCCGCACATCGGCCCGGACCAGGCCCTGCGGCCCGGGCAGATCATCCTCCACCTGTCGCTGCGCGACCTCGCCCCGGAACTGCTGCTCCTGGCCAACAACGTCGTCGACGACATCGATCACTGCCTCAAGGCGAACACCTCGCCGCACCTGGCCGAGCAGCTGACCGGCAACCGCGACTTCGTCAACGGCGACATGGCCGCCCTGCTGGACGGCTCGGTGACCCTCGACCCCGAGCGGCCCACGGTCTTCTCCCCGTTCGGCATGGGGATCCTCGACCTCGCCGTCGGCGCCTTCGTCCTCGAGGACGCCCGGCGGCGCGGCCACGCCACCGTTCTGCCGAACTTCTTCGCCGGCGCCTGAAAACCCCGTTCAGCCAGAAGGAAACTATGTTCTCCATCGACACACCCGCGCCACCGCACGGTGCCAATGGGCTCGAGCCCAAGCTGTGGTCGCGGCACACCGTCCGCCGCCCGGACGGCGTCGTCACGATCGGCGGCGTCGCCCTGACCGACGTCGCCGAGCAGTACGGGACGCCGGCGTACGTCTACGACGAGGCCGAGTTCCGGCTCCGCTGCGACGAGTTCCGCCGCGCGTTCCACGACTTCGACGTCTACTACGCGGGCAAATCCTTCCTGTGCCGGGCGGTGGCGCGCTGGGTGGCCGAATCCGGAATCGGTCTTGACGTCTGCACCGAGGGCGAGCTGCGGCTGGCGCTGTCGGCGGGGTTCCCGGCAGAACGGATCGTCCTGCATGGCAACAACAAGTCCGCCGTCGAGCTCGAACTCGGGGTCGAGCATCGCGTAGGCCGCATCGTGGTGGACTCCTTCGACGAGATCGAGCGGCTGAGCACCCTGGCCGCCGATCGCGGCGTACGCCCTGCGGTGCTGGTGCGGGCGACGGTCGGCGTACGACCGGACACCCACGACAACATCGCCACCGCCCACGAGGACCAGAAGTTCGGCTTCTCGGTCGCGTCGGGCGCCGCAGCGGAGGCGGTCGAGCTGATCCGTGCCGGCGGCGTCCTCGACCTTCGTGGCCTGCACATCCACCTCGGGTCGCAGATCTTCGGCACCCGGGAGTACGAGTTCGGGATCGGGTGTGCCGTCGCGTTGCTGGCCGACCTGGCCAAGACCGGCGACGAACTGTCAGAGCTGAGCCTGGGCGGCGGGTTCGCCATCGCCTACACCCCGGACCAGACGGCGTTGCCGGTCACCGAGCTGGCCGAGCGGCTGAGGAGCTCGGTGGGCGACGCCTGTCGCGCGGCCGGGATTCGCGTCCCCCGGCTCGCCATCGAGCCGGGCCGGGCGATCAGCGGGCCGTCCGGCGCCACCGTCTACCGCGTCGGGACGATCAAACACCTGCCCGGACTCCGGACCTACATCGCGGTCGACGGGGGGATGAGCGACAACATCCGTCCACCGCTGTACGACGGCGTCTATGTCGCGGTCGTCGCCGGCCGTGACGTGGATGGCGACGACACCCCGGTGCGGGTGGTCGGCCGGCACTGTGACGCGGGGGACGTCGTCGTCCGCGACGACGTCCTGCCCAGCGGGGTGCGCCTGGGCGACCTGCTGGCGGTGCCGGGAACTGGGGCCTACTGCCGCAGCCTCAGCAACAACTTCAACCACGTGCCGCGCCCGCCGGTCGTCGCCGTCCTCGACGGCCGGGCCCGGCTCATCGTCCGGGGCGAGACGTTCGACGATCTGTTCGGGCTGGACGTGGGTTGATGGGCGCGCCTTCCTCGCTTCCCGCCCGTTTCGCGGCGGCGCGGAACCTGTACCCGGACCGCCCGGCCGTCGTCCTGGGCGACCATGTCCTCTCCTATGCCCAGCTCGACGAGGCCGCTCGCGCGCTCGCCGCCGAGTTGGTCGGCCGCGGCGTCCGCCGCGGTGAGCTCGTCGGGCTTCAGGTGACCCGGTCGGCCGATCTGCCGGTCGCGATCCTCGGCATCATGATGGCCGGCGCGGCCTACCTGCCGCTCGACCCGCAGGTGCCGATCGCGCGGCTGCGCCTGATGGCCGAGGAGGCCGAGGTCCGTTGCCTGGTCGGCACGATGACCGACGACCTCGGGCCGGGCATCGCCCACCGGGTGCCGGTCCGGGGCCACCCGGCGGATCCGAGGTTCCGGCCGGTGGACCTCGGGCCCGGGGACCGCGCCTATGTCATCTACACCTCGGGGTCCACCGGGCGGCCGAAGGGCTGCGTCATCACCCATGGCAACGTGCTCGAACTGCTCGACGCGGCGCTGCCGCTGTTCGACGTCGGCCCGGAGGACCGGTGGAGCCTGTTCCATTCGGTCAACTTCGACTTCTCCGTCTGGGAGCTGTGGTCGCCCCTGATCACCGGCGGCGCACTGGTCGTCGTGGACGCGACCGCCGCGCTGGACCTGGAGGAGTTCGTCGACCTGCTGGCCGCCCAACGAGTATCGGTGCTGTGCCAGGTGCCGTCGGTGTTCCGGGCGCTCGCCCGGGCTCACGAGGGTGCCGGTCGGCCGGCGTTGGCGTTGCGCTACCTCATCTTCGGCGGCGAGGCGGTCGACCTCGACGTCGTCGCAGCCTTCCTCGACGGATTGCCGGGCGACCGCCCGGTCGCGGTGAACATGTACGGGATCACCGAGACCACCGTCCACGTCACCTTCAAGGAACTCGACCGGGAGACGCTGGCCGGGACCGTCCGATCGCCCATCGGACGGCCGCTGCCGCACCTCGACGTCACGCTGCGCGATAAAGCCGGCGTTGAGGTGGCGGCCGGTGAGGTAGGCGAGATGTGGGTGTCCGGCGGCGGGGTCGGCGCGGGCTACCTGCGGCGCGACGATCTCACGGCGGAGCGGTTCGTGACCGTCGACGGCGTGCGGCACTACCGGTCCGGCGACCTGGCTCGCCGGTTGCCCGGCGGTGAGCTCGACTACGCCGGCCGGGCCGACCGCCAGGTGAAGGTGCGCGGGTTCCGCATCGAGCTGGGCGAGATCGAGTCGGCCCTACGTCAGTGCACCGGCGTACGGGATGCGGTCGCCGACGTGCGCACCGGGCACGACGGCAACTTCCTCATCGGCTACCTCGTGGCCGACAACGATGTGGACGTCCGCCGGATCAAGGCCGAGTGCGGGCGGCTGCTGTCCGCACACATGATTCCCAGCCGGTACCAGCGGATCGCCGAGATCCCTGTCACGGCCTCCGGAAAGCTCGACCGCGTGGCGCTGGCCACGGCCGCCCACAGCCCCGCCCGAGGAGAGGAAATTCGATGACCCGGCACCGCGAACTCTTCCGCCGGTACGTACGCCCGCAGTGGCCGCGGCTGATCGTGCTGACCGTGCTGTTGTTCGGCAACATCGCGATCGAGCTGATCGCTCCGCTCTGGGTGAGCCGGTTCATCGACGGCGTGCAGTCCGGGGCGACCAACCGCGCGCTGATCACCATCGCCATCCTGTTCATGGTGTTCACCGCGGCGCGACCGATCGTGATGGGCATCGCCGGTTATCTCAGCGAGGACGTCGGCTGGCGGTCGACCAACCGCCTGCGTACCGACCTCGTCCGCCATTGCCTCAACCTGGATCTGTCGTTCCACCGCAAGCACACCCCGGGTGA
The DNA here is from genome assembly GCF_003002065.1 of Pseudosporangium ferrugineum. Lineage (GTDB taxonomy): Bacteria > Actinomycetota > Actinomycetes > Mycobacteriales > Micromonosporaceae > Actinoplanes > Actinoplanes ferrugineus_A. Next base: position 13,862 of record NZ_PVZG01000027.1, on the reverse strand, counting down.
ACTCATGGAGCGGGTGGACGGGGACGTCTCCGAACTCGCCGAGTTCCTGTCGTTCTTCGTGTTCGGGGTGGTCGGCCGGGCGCTGCTGTCGATCGGCATCATCGTCATGGCTTTCCTCGTCGACTATCGCATCGGCTTGACCCTGGTGGTTGCCGCGGCGGCCGTGCTGATCATTCTGCGGACCACCCAGCGACTCGCCGTACCGAAGTCCCAGGCGCTGCGCGCGGCCAAGGCCGACATGTCGAGCTTCCTGGAGGAGCGTCTCGGCGGGCGGGAGACGATCCGGGCGAACGGCGGCCGTGCCCACTTGTTCGAGGAGATGGACGGCCGGATCGGAGTGCTGGTCCGGCGTACCCGCGCCGCGATGGTCGCGTCCCGCTACTCGTCCAGCCTGCTGGAGCTGATGGTCGCGCTGTCGGCCGTGGCTGTGCTGGCCCTCGGCGCGTATCTGCTGCCCTCCGGCTCCATCAGCCTCGGCGAGATCTATCTCGGCTACTACTACACCGACCTGCTCAGTTTCAGCCTCATCGTCGTCACGATGCACATGGAAGGGCTCCAGCGGGCCAGCGCCGCCATCCGGCGGATCGGCGAGCTGACCGCGATCCAGCCCACGGTGGTGTCGGGCCCGGGCCACGAGCCCGACAGGGGCTCGCTCGACATCGAGTTCGAGAACGTCGACTTCGGCTACGGCGGCACGCAGCGGGCCCTCGACGGCGTCTCGTTCCGGCTGGCCGCCGGTCAGACGCTGGGGCTGCTCGGCCGGACCGGAAGCGGCAAGACGACCATCGCCCGGCTGATCTGCCGGGAACAAGACCCGACCGGGGGCGCCGTGAGGATCGGCGGCGCCGACATCCGGGACTACACCCTGCCCCAGCTCCGAGGGCTGGTGACCATGGTGACGCAGGATGTCCAGCTGTTCCATGCCACGCTGCGGGACAACCTGACCTTGTTCGACGACTCGGTTCCCGACGAGCGGCTCCTCGCCGCCCTGGACCAGCTCCACCTGCGCAAGTGGTACGAGTCGCTGCCCGACGGCCTGGACGCGGTGCTCGTCGACGGCGGTGGCTCGCTGTCGGCGGGAGAGGCCCAGCTGGTCGCATTGACCCGGGCGTTCCTCGACGATCCGGACGTCGTGGTGCTGGACGAGGCGTCGTCGCGGCTCGACCCGGCGACCGAGCGCCTCGTCGAAACCGCCACCGGTCGCCTGCTCGAGGGCCGCACGGGGGTGGTCGTCGCACACCGGCTGCACACCGTCCGTGCGCTGGACCACATCGCCGTACTGGACCAGGGACGGATCCAGGAGATCGGCGAGCAGACCAAGCTGTCGGCCGACCCGACGTCGCGGTTCGCCACGTTGCTCGCGGGAGGTACCTCATGAGCCATCTCAAGGCCACTTTCGCCCTGATCCGGCGGGCGCCGGGCTGGTTCGCACTCAGCGCCGTGCTGCAGATCATGCGCAGCGTGTTCCCGCTCGTCCCGGCCTTGGTCGTCAGCATCGCGTTCGACCGGCTGGCCGAGGGCTCCGGGCTGAACGAGGGCATGTGGGTGTTGTTCGCGGTCCTCATCGGAGCCGTCCTGGGCCGCGTCGGGTCGCTGTTCGGCAGCGTGGCGGTCGACGGATGGACCGACAGCACGACCGGCGGACTGCTGATTCGTAACACCGTCGCCCGGGTCTTCCGCCGGCCCGGCGCCGAGGCGCTGCCGCACTCGACCGGCTCCACCGTCAACCGGCTCACCACCGACTCGCAGACGGTCGCCGACATGATGGTGTCCACGATGGTGGTGGTCGGCTCGACCGCACAGGCGTTGTTCGCCCTCGGGGTCATGGCCAGCGTCGACGTCGTCCTGACCGTCCTGGTCGTGGTGCCGGTGTTCGCCGCCGGTCTGCTCATCACCTTCACCAGCAAGCAGATCAAGCGGCACTACGCGCGGAGCCGGGAGGCCGCGGGCGAGGTGAGCTCGATGCTGCGGGAGGTCTTCCGCGCGGTCCAGGCGATCAAGCTGGCTGACGGCGTCGACCGGGTGACCGACCGGGTCCGCGAGCTCAGCGAGACGCGCCGCGCGCGTACCTTGAAGAGCCGCCTGTTCTCCCAGGTCATGCTCGGTGCGGTCTTCAACAGCACCTCCGGCCTGGGCGCCGGGCTGGTGATGCTGCTGGCGGTGAGCCGGTTGCGGGACGGCACGCTCACCGTCGGTGGCATCGTCCTGTTCGTCTCCTACCTGGTCTGGATCACCGAGTTCACCACGTTGTTCAGCCAGAGCCTGGCCGAGTACAAGCAGGCCGCGGTCTCGATGACCCGGCTCGACGAGGTGGTCGACGACGGCGCCGGCCTGGCCGCGCTGGTGGCCGCTCCGACGTCGCGCTCCGCCGTGGCTGCGGTGTCCCGTGATACGTCGCCGGTCGGTCCGCTGACCCAGTTGTCCGCCCGGCAGCTGACTTACCGTCACCCGGGATCGGATCGCGGTATCGAGGGCGTGGACCTGGATGTCCGCCGGGGTGAGCTCGTCGTCGTCACCGGTGGCGTCGGCGCGGGCAAGACCACGCTGCTGCGGGTCCTGATCGGCGCCCTCGACCGGGACGCCGGCACGATCGAGTGGAACGGCGTCGAGGTGGACCGGCCGTCGGAGGTGCTCATCCCGCCGCGGTGTGCCTACACCCCGCAGGTTCCCTACCTGATGACCGGTTCGGTGCGCGACAACATCACGGCCGGCGTCGACGTCACGGAGGCCGACATCGAACGGGCCGCCTACCTGTCGGTCCTGGACGCCGATCTGGCGACGATGCCGGACGGGCTCGCCACCCGGGTCGGCCCTCGCGGCACCACGCTCTCCGGCGGCCAGGCGCAGCGGGTCGCGGCCGCCCAGATGCTGGTCCGCAACCCTGATCTGCTGGTGTTCGACGACATCTCCAGCGCGCTTGACGTGAACACCGAACGGGAGTTGTGGCACCGGCTACGTGCCGACGGCACCCGTACCTGCCTGGCCGTGTCGCACCGCGAGATCGCACTGGCCCAGGCCGACCGGGTGGTGGTGCTGCGCGACGGCAAGGTGGTCGCGTCCGGTCGGTACGAGGACATCCGCGACTCCGTCCCGGAGCTGTCCCACGCAGACCCGACCGATCTGGTCGACAATTTGGTGAGCGGTCAGTGAGTAACGGAACCGCGCGTGGCGCGCGGCTGCTCCGGCGGTTGCACGAGATGGCCGCTGCCGGGCCGGCCTCGGCTGTCGGCGGTCTGGAACCGGCCCCGCTGACCGGTGCGCAGACCGGCCTGTGGGTGATCGACCAGCTCGATCCGGGCGCGTCGGACTACAACGTCCCGCAGGTGTATCGGTTCCGCGGCGCCCTCGACGCCGCGGCACTCGGTATCGCTCTGGACGCGACCATCGCCCGGCAGGCCGCGCTCCGGACGGTCTTCGACTTCGACGGTGACGAGACGGTGCAGCGGTTCGACGGGCCGGTCGGCCCGCTGCGGATCGTCGATCTCACGCACCTGCGCGGAGCCGAGCAGGACGCGGAACTGCGGCGCGAGCTTGACACCGAGGCGAGCGCCGGCTTCGACCTGGCGGCCGGTCCGCTGATCCGGGCCGTGCTGATCCGGCTGTCGCCGGCCGAGCATGTGCTGATGCTGACCATCCATCACATCGTTTTCGACGGCACCTCGGCCGGTGTCCTGATCGGGGACCTGAGCGCGGCCTATCGCGCCGCGGTCACCGGTCAGCCGGCCGATCTGCCACCGATCACCGAGACCTTCGCCGACTACGCGCGGTGGCATCAGGACTGGCTGGCCGGCGCCGACTGCCGGCGGGAGCGCGACTACTGGCTGACCCGGCTGGCCGGCCGTCCAGCGCCCGTGGATCTGGCGACCAAGCCGCGCCGCCGCAACGCCGCCGTGCCGGGCGAACCGGTGCAGCTGTGGCTGCCCGACACCGGCGACGGAAACGGCGGCCTGGCCGCCACCTGTCACCGCTCCGGCGTCACCCGGTTCATGGTGTTGCTCAGCGCGCTGTCGGTCGCTCTGGCCCGGCGGACCGGGTGCCGTGACCTGCTGATCGCCACCCCGATGGTGAACCGTCCGCTGCCCTACACCCGGCACCTCGTCGGCTACTTCGTCAACCTGGTGTTGCTGCGGATCGACCTGAGCGGGGAGCCGACCTATGGCGAGCTGCTGGGCCGGGCCCGCGAGACGGTGGTGGCGGGCGCTGAGCACCAGACGTTCCCGTACTCGGAACTGGTCGACCATCTCGAGCCGGACCGCGACGACACGGCGCCGCCGCTGGCACCGGTGACGCTGGTGCTACAGGACTCCGCCTGGGACGCCGGCGGCGACTGGCCGGGGCTGGACGTGCAGTTCGAGGAGCAGATCGCGGACGGAACCGTGACCGACGTAACGCTCTCGGTCAGCCACCAGCCCGAGCAGTTGCACGTCGAGTTCAGCTTCCGCGCCGACATCTGCGACCGCGCCGACATCGAGCATCTCGCGACGGCCTTCCAATCGGCGGTTGAGGAGTTCACCGCCGACCTCTCCCGGCCCGTCCCCCTCGGCGGTTGACCGGCCGCCAATTCAACCCGCAACCAGACTAAGGAAGACAACGAGATGCAGACGCTGCCCAGCCGGTTCGCGGATCAGGTTCGACGCACGCCCGACGCCGTCGCGGTGGAGGGTCCGGACGAGTCGCTCACCTACGCCGAGCTCGACGCGCGGGCCAACCAGCTCGCCTGGCATCTGACGGGCCTCGGCCTGACCGCCGAGGAGCCGGTCGCGCTGCTGCTGGACCGGTCGGTCGGCGTCATCGTGGCGATGCTGGCCATCGCCAAGGCGGGCGGGACGTACGTGCCCGTCCACACCGCGTTCCCGGCGGGGCGGATGGCCGAGGTGGTCAACGATGCCGGGGCCCGCCTGCTGCTGATCGACGCGGCGCACGACCCGGTGCCGTTCGAGACCGCGGCCGAGACCATCCGGCTGGACCTGCTCGATCTGTCCCGGCAGCCCCGTCACGCTCCCGCCGTCGTCCAGCCGGAAACGGCGCTGGCCTACGTCATGTACACCTCGGGCTCCACCGGCCGGCCCAAGGGGGTGGCGATCAGCCAGGAAGCCCTCGTTCAACTGGCCACGGACAGCTGCTGGCAGCAGAACAGCAGTACCGGCGCGGTGCTGTTCCACTCTCCGCACGCGTTCGACCTGACGATCTACGAGATCTGGACGCCGCTGCTGGGCGGTGGCCGGGTGGTGGTGGCGCCGCCGGAGGCACTCACGGCGGCGGCCCTGGAAGCCATGATCGGCCGATACGGCCTGACCGCGGTGGGCATGACCTCCGGCCTGTTCGAGGCGATGGCGGACGCCGCGCCGTCCCTGTTCGCCCCGCTGCGCGAGGTGTCGGTCGGCGGTGACGTGGTGTCCCCGTCGATCGTGCTCAAGGTGGCCGCCGCGTGCCCGGAAACGGTGATCCGGCACATCTACGGACCCACCGAGGCGACGCTCATCGTCACGCAGGTCGAAGTGAGCGGGCCCGGCCGGCCGGCGACTCAGCCGCAGTTCGCGACCTTCCCGCTCGGCGCGGCCCGGGACGGCATGGCGGTTTACGTCCTCGACGACGATCTGGGCGAGGTCTCCGCCGACGAGGTGGGTGAGTTGTACATCTCGGGCGCCGGTGTGGCCCGCGGCTACCTCGGTATGCAGGCCGCAACCGCCGACCGGTTCGTGCCGTGCCCGTACGGAGCGCCCGGCGAACGGATGTATCGCACCGGCGACCTCGTCCGGCGTACCGCGGACGGTGAGCTGATCTTCATCGGCCGAGCCGACCTCCAGCTCAAGATCCGCGGCAACCGGGTGGAGATCGGCGAGATCGAGGAGGTCATCGCCCGGCACCCCGAGGTCTCCCAGGCCGTGGTGGTGGGCCGCCGGGACGAGTCCGGCAACGTCACCCTGACGGCCTACATAGTCCCGGTGCCCCGCGGCCGGGTGTCGGTGCGGGCCCTGCAGGAGCACGTCCGCGCGTTCCTGCCCGACTACATGGTCCCGTACGAGTTCATGCGGCTGAAGCACCTGCCGCTCACCCCCAACGGCAAGATCGACCGAGCGGCGTTGCCGGAGGCGGTGCGTCGTTCGGGTCGGTCGGCGCGGACGCCGCAGGAGGTGGTGTTGTGTGATGTGTTCGCCGAGTTGCTGGGTCGTTCGCGGGTCGGTGTGGATGAGAATTTCTTCGAGCTCGGTGGGCATTCGTTGATGGCGGTGCGGTTGGCGGCGCGGATTCGGGCTTTCCTGGGTCGTGAGATCGCGGTTCGGGATTTGTTCGAGTCGCCGACGGTGGCGGGGTTGGCTCGGCGGTTGTCGGCGGCGGATGTGGCTCGGCCGCCGATCACGGCGGTGGCTCGTCCGGATCGGATTCCGTTGTCGTTCGCTCAGGCGCGGTTGTGGTTCATCAATCAGCTCGAAGGTCCGTCGGCCAACTACAACATTCCTTACGCCGTACGCATTCATGGTGACCTTGACACGGGTGCCCTGCACGCGGCGTTGGGTGATGTCGTTGCCAGGCATGAAACGTTGCGTACGACCTATCCGGAGCACGATGGTGTGCCGTATCAGCGTATTGAGCCGGTGGTGGAGATCGGTCTGCCGGTCATCGCGGCCTCCGCGGACACGGTGACGGCTCGGGTCAGTGAGATCGCCAATGCCGGCTACGACCTGACCACGGATCCGCCGTTGCGGGCTGCCCTGGTCGAGTTGCAGGACCAAGATCACGTGCTGGTCCTGGTGTTGCATCACATTGCTGGTGACGGCTGGTCGACCGAGCCGTTGCTGGAGGAACTCAGCACTGCTTATGCCGCCCGGCTGGCCGGTGCGGCACCGGATTGGGCGCCGCTGCCGGTCCAGTATGCCGATTACAGCCTTTGGCAGCGTGGCTGGCTCGGTGAGGAGAAGGACCCGGACAGTGTCCTGAATCGGCAGCTCGCGTTCTGGCGCGAGACCCTCGATGGTGCGCCGGCCGAGCTGGCCCTGCCCACCGACCGGCCCCGGCCGGCGGCGGCTACCGGCCGTGGTGATCAGGTCGAGTTCCGGCTGTCGGCGAGCGTGCATCACGCGCTGACCGATATCGCCCGCGCGGGCAAGGCCAGTGTGTTCATGGTGGTGCAGGCCGGTCTGCTGGCGACGCTGACCCACCTCGGTGCCGGGACCGACCTGACGATCGGCACCGTGACCGCGGGTCGCACCGACCAAGCCGTCGAAGACCTGATCGGTTTCTTCGTCAACACTCTCGTCCTGCGGACCTCCACCGCGGGTAACCCGACCTTCGCCGAGCTGGTCACCCGCACCCGCGACACCGACCTGGCGGCGTTCGCGCACCAGGACACTCCGTTCGAACGTATCGTCGAGGCCCTCAACCCGGACCGGCATCCCGCCCGGCACCCCCTCTTCCAAATCCTGCTGGCCTGGCAGAACAACGACCAGAGCCCCCTGAATCTGCAGCACACCACGACCACCGACGAACCCTTCGACTACGACGCCGCCAAATTCGACCTCGTCCTGTCGATCCAGGAAAACCGTGACTCCTTCGGCGTGCCGGAAGGGATCGAGGGCTCGCTGGAGTACGTCCTCGACCTTTTCGACCGGCCGACCGCGCAACGGATGGCCGACACCTTCGTCCAGCTGCTCACCGCGGTCGCCGCCGCGCCGAAGACGCCGCTGGCCGACATCGCCCTGGACGGTGACCAGCTCGCGGACCTCGTTGAGCGGGCCGCCCGGAACGCGGTGTCGGCGAAGGCGTTGCCGGAGTCCGTGCGTCGTTCGGGTCGGTCGGCGCGGACGCCGCAGGAGGTGGTGTTGTGTGATGTGTTCGCCGAGTTGCTGGGTCGTTCGCGGGTCGGTGTGGATGAGAATTTCTTCGAGCTCGGTGGGCATTCGTTGATGGCGGTGCGGTTGGCGGCGCGGATTCGGGCTTTCCTGGGTCGTGAGATCGCGGTTCGGGATTTGTTCGAGTCGCCGACGGTGGCGGGGTTGGCTCGGCGGTTGTCGGCGGCGGATGTGGCTCGGCCGCCGATCACGGCGGTGGCTCGTCCGGATCGGATTCCGTTGTCGTTCGCTCAGGCGCGGTTGTGGTTCATCAATCAGCTCGAAGGTCCGTCGGCCAACTACAACATTCCTTACGCCGTACGCATTCATGGTGACCTTGACACGGGTGCCCTGCACGCGGCGTTGGGTGATGTCGTTGCCAGGCATGAAACGTTGCGTACGACCTATCCGGAGCACGATGGTGTGCCGTATCAGCGTATTGAGCCGGTGGTGGAGATCGGTCTGCCGGTCATCGCGGCCTCCGCGGACACGGTGACGGCTCGGGTCAGTGAGATCGCCAATGCCGGCTACGACCTGACCACGGATCCGCCGTTGCGGGCTGCCCTGGTCGAGTTGCAGGACCAAGATCACGTGCTGGTCCTGGTGTTGCATCACATTGCTGGTGACGGCTGGTCGACCGAGCCGTTGCTGGAGGAACTCAGCACTGCTTATGCCGCCCGGCTGGCCGGTGCGGCACCGGATTGGGCGCCGCTGCCGGTCCAGTATGCCGATTACAGCCTTTGGCAGCGTGGCTGGCTCGGTGAGGAGAAGGACCCGGACAGTGTCCTGAATCGGCAGCTCGCGTTCTGGCGCGAGACCCTCGATGGTGCGCCGGCCGAGCTGGCCCTGCCCACCGACCGGCCCCGGCCGGCGGCGGCTACCGGCCGTGGTGATCAGGTCGAGTTCCGGCTGTCGGCGAGCGTGCATCACGCGCTGACCGATATCGCCCGCGCGGGCAAGGCCAGTGTGTTCATGGTGGTGCAGGCCGGTCTGCTGGCGACGCTGACCCACCTCGGTGCCGGGACCGACCTGACGATCGGCACCGTGACCGCGGGTCGCACCGACCAAGCCGTCGAAGACCTGATCGGTTTCTTCGTCAACACTCTCGTCCTGCGGACCTCCACCGCGGGTAACCCGACCTTCGCCGAGCTGGTCACCCGCACCCGCGACACCGACCTGGCGGCGTTCGCGCACCAGGACACTCCGTTCGAACGTATCGTCGAGGCCCTCAACCCGGACCGGCATCCCGCCCGGCACCCCCTCTTCCAAATCCTGCTGGCCTGGCAGAACAACGACCAGAGCCCCCTGAATCTGCAGCACACCACGACCACCGACGAACCCTTCGACTACGACGCCGCCAAATTCGACCTGCTGTTCTCGATGGCCGACACGTTTGCCGACGACGAGGCGACCGGGATCGAGGGCTCGGTCGAGTACGCCGCAGATGTGTTCGATCGCGCGACGGTCGAGCAGCTGGTCGACGTCTTCACCCAGCTGCTCACCGCGGTCGCCGCCGCGCCGAAGACGCCGCTGGCCGACATCACGCTGGTGGGCGCCGAGGCGCTCGCCGCTCGCGTGGCGCGGTGGACCCCCGCCGCCGCACCCAGCAGCGCCGCATCCCCGCGGCGCGGACCCGGCACGCCGCATGAGACCGCCATCGAAGGGCTGTTCGCCGAGATGCTCGGCGTCGATCACGTCGACGCCCACGACAACTTCTTCGAGCTCGGTGGTCACTCGTTGCTCGCCGTCACCCTGGCCACCCGCCTCCGCGCGCTCGGCCTGCCGATCCGGGTGCGGGACATCTTCAGCGCGCCCACCCCGCACGAGCTCGCCGTCGCCGGCACCACGCCAGCGCGGGCGGGCTCGATGCTGGCACCGCTCATCACCTTGCGCGGTACCGGCGACGAAGCCCCACTGTTCCTGTTCCCGCCGATCAGCGGCCTCAGCTGGGCCTATGCCGCGCTGTTGCCGCACATGCCCGGCGACCATCCGGTGTACGGGTTGCAGATGCCGCGGCTGGAGTTCAGTGACGGCCCGAAACTGATCGCCGCGCTGGCCGATCTGATCCGCAACACCGTCGGCGATCAGCCGGTGCACCTGGCGGGCTGGTCGATCGGCGGCGTCGTCGCGCACGCGGTCGCCGCCGACTTGGCCCGCCGGGGCCAGGTCATCAGCGTGAGCCTCATCGACGCCTACCCGTTCGCCGAGCAGCGCGCCGCCATGGACCTTGGCCCGGACGATTTCGCGGCGGACGTCGTGGCCGGGCTGGCCACCGCTCTGCACGACGACCCGTCGGCACCGATCACCGGCCTGGCCGACCTCACCGACCGGCTGGCCGCAGCGTGGGCGTTGCCCGGTGACGAGGCCGGTGAGGTCGTGAGTGCCGCGCTGCGGTACCGCCAGGTCGCGAACGACCTGGGTGGTGCCGTCTACCAGGGCGACCTCACCGTGATCACCGCCGGTCGAGAGGCGGCGGCCGGTGACCGTGGAGCGTCCATGTGGCGTCCGTACGTGACCGGACACATCACCGAGGAGGTCGCCGATGCCGATCACTTCGGCATGTTGACCGGACCGGCGGTGCGAACCGTCGGGACGGCGCTGGCCGAGGCGCTTGGCGGAGAAGTGCACGGACACCGCGTCGGAAGCTGAGATGACCGCCAGAACACCGCGGTGAGCTGACCGCGTTCAGAAGTCCCATCCGATAGGAGAGTCACATGTTCAGCGATCCCGATCAGATCTTCGACGTGGTCGTGAACCACGAGGAGCAGTACTCGATCTGGCCCGCCGGGCGGGAGCTGCCCGCGGGCTGGCGCACGACCGGTTTCACCGGCGAGCGGGCCGCCTGCCTGGAACACATCGGAACCGTGTGGACCGACATGCGACCGTTGTCCCTGCGCACCGCGATGGCTGAGAACGCCGCCGGGTAGGTCAGCGAACACGCTGTCCAGGCGCGCATCGGCGCAGGCAGCGATCGTCCGTGGATCCTCACCGGGGTGACGGGAAGGATCAGAGGTCGACGTGCTCGGTCAGCGGTGGCCGGTGCCGATCGTGGCGGCTTCCGTGGCCGCCACCGGTTGTTCCATCCGGCGGGCGAGCCGGTCACCGCCCGCGCCGCCGCGGGTGGCGTGCCGTTCATGTCCTTCTTCGATTCCACCGACCGCGGCGCGCACGAGATCCGGCCGGCCTCCAGCTCATGGTCCACAGACGGATCGGCGAGGGGATCGATCGGCTTGCCCGATTCGTCGAAGATACGATGCAAAACCGGATTCCCGGAGTGAACCGTTGAGCCAGGAAGGCGGCATGGCTGTGTCTCGTTGGACGACGATCACACCATGGCCGTATTTCGACGAGCGGGACGCTGCGGACGCCATCCGGGAGGCGCTGCCCGACGTCGCCCCGTTCCGAGCCTGGTCCAACTTCTCGTTCGTGGCCGACTCCGGCCACGTCCACCGCATCGACCTGCTGGTCGCCGCGCCCGGCGGCCTGTTCGTGGTGGAGCTGGACGCCTCGCGCGGCCGGGTCGCCAACCACGGTCCGGTGTGGGTGATCAGCTCCGGCCCGACCCAGGTGGCCCGGGACAGTCCCGGCCGCGTGGCCGCGATCAAGGCCCACGCCCTGGGCCAGGCGCTGAGCCGGGCCGCGGCCCAGAGCGGGCTGCCCATGCCCCCCGTGTTCGGGGTGGTCCAGCTGACCTTCCCGGCCACCGAGATCGACCTCGACCCGGCCGAGGCGGCTGCCGTCTACCGGCCGGACGGGACCGGCGGCGACGGACCCTGGCTGGTGCGGGACCTGCTCGCGCGCACCCCGGCCGACCACCGCGACGCGCTGCCGGACTGGCTCTCCGAGGCGGTGACCGGCCTGCTGGCCCGGATCGGCACGGCCCCTTCCCAGCTGAGCCACCCGGTCGGAACCTGGCGAGTGGTCGAGCCACCGCTCGAGTTGTCGCCGAACGCGCAGGACCACATCGCGTGGAGCACCGTTCTGGACAAGATCTCGGTCCGGGCCCGTGTCTTCGTCGCTCGGCCGGACGCCCCGGTCGCGCAACGGACTCGGCTGGACGAATCCGTCTGCCGGGAGTATCTGCTGCTCAGCGAGCTGGATCATCCGGACATCGCGCGACCCGAGATGATCGGGAACCATGAAGCCGGGCCGGCCCTGCTCTACAAGCACGACCGGCGCGGGGTCCGGTTCGATCACTACCTGGCCCTCTACGGCAACCGCCTCGGCCGTGCGGCGGCCGACGACATGATCGGCCGGCTCGGTGACGCGCTCGCCTACGCCCACGGGCGTGGCGCGTACCACCTGGACCTGTCGGTCCGGGTTCTGACGGTCACGCCCCACCCCGACCATTTCGGCGAGCTCGACGACGGCTGGCTCGATCCGCGCGTGCGAATCACCGACTGGCGCCGCGCGGGCCAGGTGGGCGGCGAACCGGCCCGATACGGCATCGATCCTGTGGCCGCCGACATGCTCGGCCTGGGTGTCGTCGCCCTGGCGGCGCGCACCGGCCGCCCGGCCGACGACGGCGTGGCCGGACTGGTGACCTCTTACCTGGCCCAGGGCGGTCCGGTTCGCCTCAACCCGAGCCACCGCATCGGCGACCTGGTCGACCGGCTTTTGAGCACCGAGGACGCGTCTCAGATCCGACCGGCGATCGAGGCCTTCCTCCGCCTCGACCCCCGCGTCGGCGAGGTGCTGTCGGCCTGAGGCATGTTTCGTCGGTCCAGCAAGAACTTCCGACCGACAACCTCGTGCCCACTTCAGCGGTGGGTCATCGCAAGGTGAGCTGAGGCCGCAGTCTGGGACTGCCACTTGTCCTTACGAAGCCTGGGATTGTTGTCCCACGAAGCCTGGGATTGGGGCCTCCTTCGACGCCCCCAAATGACAGTGGGCACCCGCCGAATAGTCGAAGGATGCCCAGGTCAACCGTGGTGCGGCGCATAGGACTTGAACCTACAACCCGCGAATCAAGAGCCCACGGTCGCTCGTGCCGCCTGGTCCGGCGCTGTGCCGCTTCGGGCCGGGAAATGCGGCTCTTGTGATCGATGTGTGGGCGGGTTGGCGGTCATCGGTCGGGTAACGCGGGTCGGTGGCCGCCGAGGCTGAGCATGGCAAGCGCGATGATCGCGTCGGCGCTGTGGAATCCGAATCCTCGGCGGATGATCAGGCGGATCTTGGTGTTTGTTGCGCCCCGGGTTGAATGGAGACATCGAAACCTGGAGGAACACCGGCGATGCCTGCACCGAAGAAGTACAACGATGATCTGCGTGAGCGTGCGACCCGGTTGGCGGTCGAGGCCCGCCGGGATCCGGTGTCCGCGGTCGGGGCGATCCAGCGGATCGCCGGGTCGCTCGGGGTTCATCCGGAGGCGTTGCGCACGTGGGTGAAGAAGGCCGAGACCGACGCCGGCGTACGGCCGGGCACGACCAGCAGCGACGCCGACCGTATCGCCGCGCTGGAACGGGAGAACCGTGAGCTGCGCCGGGCGAACCAGATCTTGAAGTCCGCGGCGAGTTTCTTCGCGGCGGAGCTGGACCGTCCGTCGCGATGAAGGTCGACTTCGTCGACTCCCACCAGGCCGAACACGGTGTCCAGCCGGTCCTGCAGGCTCTCCAAGACACGCCGGCACAGATCGCACCGTCGACCTACTACGCCGCCAAGACCCGCCCGGCCAGCGCCCGGTCCCGGCGAGACGCCGAACTGATCGAGATGATCAAGCAGATCCATGCCGAGAACTACGGCGTCTACGGCGCCCGCAAGATCTGGCACGAGTTGCACCGTCGCGGTGTGCGGGTGGCCCGGTGCACCGTCGAACGCTTGATGCGCGAGATCGGGCTGCGCGGGCTGCTACGCGACAAAACGCCGCGCACGACCCGCCCCGCCGCTGAGACCGACCGGCCTCTTGACCTGGTCAAACGCGATTTCACCGCGGCCGGTGCGAACCAGCTGTGGGTCGCGGACCTGACGTATGTGCGCACCAGTATCGGCTGGGTGTACGCCGCGTTCGTCCTCGACGTGTACTCCCGCATGATC
>NZ_PVZG01000026.1 GCF_003002065.1 Pseudosporangium ferrugineum | reverse complement strand
GGCGGCGTCACCCCCGCCTCGGCCACCGCCGTCTGCGCGGACACCGCCGTGCCCGCCGCGGAGATCCCCGAACTCCTGGCCGCACTCGTCGACCGGTCGCTGCTGCAACTCGCGCCCGGCACCGGCCGCTACCGCATGCTCGAAACCATCCGGGAGTACGGGGCCGGCCGCCTGACCGGGCCGGACGCGGTGCGCGACCGGGCCGCCGCGCACTTCACCGCCCTGATGGCCCACCACGATCCCCACCTGCGCGGTCCGAGCCAGCTGACCGCCATGAAGACCATGGGCGCCGAGTACGACAACACGCTCGCCGCCCTCCGCCACCTGTGCGCCACCGGCAACGCCGACGGCGCGATCGCCCTCGCCCTGACGCTGGCCTGGTTCTGGCAGATGTCCGGGCGGCAGAGCGACGGTGCCTACTGGCTGAGCGAGGCCCTGGCGGTGCCCGGCGGCGCGCCGACCCCCGAACGGGACTGCGCCCGAGCCGTCTACCTGCTCAACCGCACGGACCTCCTGTCGGGCATCACGGCCGGGGAGGCCGCCGACGACCGCAAGGAGATGCGCGAGCTGGCCGGCAGGCTGCTCGACCACCCGCGACTGCCGAGCCACTATCGCGTGTTCGGCCCGGTCCTGCTCTTCCTCCTGGACCCGGCGGCCGCCCTCGGCATCTTCCCCGCCCTGGCCGCCGGCGACGACGTCTGGCTCGCCGGCCTGGCCCACATGTTCCAGGCCGAGATCGCCTCGAACGGCGGCGAACTGGACGAGATGCGTACCCATGTCGACGCGGCCCTGTCCCGCTTCCGCCAGGCCGGCGACCGCTGGGGCCAGGCGGCGATCCTCCCGATGCGCGCCCAGCTCAGGCGCTACGACGACCTCGACGGCGCCCTGGCCGACCTGGACGCGGCCCGGACGATGGCCGCCGGGTTCGGCGCGCTCAGCCTCGGCGACCAGCTCTACAGCGACCTCCGCTGGGTCGACCTCCACCTGCGCCGCGGCGACACCGGCCGGGCCCTGGCCCTGCTCGGCGCCGCGCGCGACCGGGCGCTGCAGGCCTCGTCGGCGGAGATGCTGGCCGTCGTCGATGCCTGGGAGGCCGGGGTGCGGGTGCGGCTCGGCGAGCTCGACCGCGCGCGTGAGCTGCTCGGCAAGACCTTCGCGGGGGAGCAGCTGCTGACCCTGGCGGGCTGCACGCGGGCGGCGCTGGCGGTGGCGGTGGGCGACCCGGCGGCGGCCGAAGCGGCGCTGGGGGAGGCGTACGCGGCCGCGCTGGCGACCGGCGAACTGCCCGTTCTGTCGTCGGTGGCGGTGCACGGGGCGGAGCTCGAAGCCGCACGCGGGCGGTTCGGGGAGTCGGCGATGCTGCTGGGGGTCGCCTCGCGGCTGCGGGGAACCCACGACCGGACCGATCCACAGGTACGCGCACTCACGCGCCGGGGACGGGCCGCGCTGGGGGAGGACGGGTTCGCTTCGGCGTACGGGAAAGGGTGGGAGCTGGACCCGGCAACGGCCGTGACCGTCGCCGATCCGGCAGCGCGGAGGTAGCGGTCACTCCAGCCGTGCCCGGGTCAGGGACCGTGGCTCCCGGCCGGCGAGGAGCCAGCCGAGGACCGCGGCGATCAGGGGTACGCCGCCGGCGATCACGAGCAGTTCCGCCGCCGGCACGCGGGCCAGTTCGTGGAGCTGCTGCCGGGACGAGCCGGCCAGGATGACGGTGTACGCGGCGGCGATGCCCAGGATCGCGCCCAGCAGGGCCAGCCCGCCGGCCGTTGCCGACGTGAGCGTGCGGCGGATGCGAGCCGTCGCGCCGATCGCGGTCAGGGTGCGCAGGTCGCCGGCCGTCTCGGCCCGGATCAACCCGACGGCCATGGCGAGGATGGCCAGCGCGAGCACGGCTCCGGCCGCGGTCGCGGTCGTGCGCAAGGTCAGGAGACCGTCGCTCTCGTCGCGGTCCTCCACGGTGAGCCCGGCGTCGGCCGCGAGTTTCCGCGCGGCGGTGAGCTGGTCGCCGGTCAACGGCCGGGGAGCCTCGATCAGCCAGCCCGCCCGCACCGGGCTCCAGCCGTGCCGGTGCAGCGCGGCCGAGGTGAGGAACGTCGTCGGAAGAGATGCGAACCCCTGATCCGGCAAGCTCTCGGCGGTGGCCGGCGTCGTTCGACCGTACGCCGGAAGCAGTTGAAGGTCCGGACGGGGTTTCGTGGTCAGGACGTCGGTGGTCGCGCCGACGCGGCCGGGATGGACGCCGTAGCGACGCAGCAACTCGGGCGTGGCGACAACCGGCGCCGATTCCGCCCCCTTGCCCGTGGCCCGGCCCACGCCCACCGGCAATCGCCGAGTCCCAGGGCGTCGGCGTTCGCGGTGTTCCGCTGCGCGACCCGCAGCGCCGCGACACCCGGCGCGACGAGCAGCGCCGCGGCCGCGGCGGAACGGTGCACCCTCCTGGGCCGTGGCGGGCGCGCGGAGAGGGCAAGCGTGATCGGCACGCGGGCGGCGGCGCGCGCCGGCCGCCACGCCGCAACCGTCGCCGCCAGGACGGCCAGCAGCAGGGCGGCCGCGATCTGCCACCACGGCAGGTCCAGCCGGGCGATGCGGTGCCCTGCCGCCGTCTCGAACCGTGGCGTCACCGCGAACCACACCAGGACACCCGTGGCCACGCCCAGCACCGACGCGGCCGCACCGACCGCGGCGCCGTTCGCCAGCAGCACGAGCCGGAGATGGCGTGGGGTCGCCCCGATCGCGGCGAAGAGGCCGAGCTGGCGGAGGCGGCGGTGCGCGACCACGGCGAAGCCGGCCGAGGCGATGAGGGCGACGAGCAGCAGGCTCACCGCGAAGGCGCTGAACACGCCGGCCGCCGCCTCGACCCACGCGTAGGAGGGGCGTGACGCGTAGACGAGCTGGGGGTGGCGGGCGCGATACTCCGCGAACCGCTTCGGATCGGCCGCCGTGAGCAGGGTGACCGCCTGCGGCCGTCCGAGCCGTGCCGTCGTCGCCTCGGTCGGTGTGACCAGGGCGAATTCCTCCTGGAGAGCGCCGGGATTCTCGACCGTGCCCACGACCGTCCAATTGCGGCCGCCGGCGCTCGCCCGCAGGTTCGCCACGACCTCGTCGGTGACCGCCACCTCGCCGGGCGCGGCCGGGAAACGACCCGTCAGCAACCGCAGCATCGGACCGCCGTACGGGCCGCCGGGATCCTGCGCCCGCACCTCGACCGTCTTCGCCGAGGCGGGCACCGGCAGATACCAGCGCCGCACCATGTCGGCGGTGCCGAACCACTCGCGCGCCTGCGCGATCTGCGTGTCCTGCTGCGGGTTCCCGTCGCCGTACCATTCGATCCGCTGGCCGGCGTCGCCGAACCGCGCACCGGCCGGGGGCGTCGCGTGATAGCCGGCCGACACGCCCACCACGGCGGTGGTGACGGCGACGGTCAGGAGGGCCAGCGCCATGATCTGCTGGCGCCAGTCGCGGCGGAACAGTCGCCACGCCCAGCGGACGACGGCGCGGTCACCGCTCGTGCGCTCGCGGAGCGCGGCGCGTCGGGCGCCGCCGTTACCGCTGATGCGCTTGCGGACCGTGGCGCGTCGGGCGCCGCCGTTACCGCTCATGCGCTTGCGGACCGTGGCGCGTCGGGCGCCGCCGTTACCGCTCATGCGCTTGCCTCCGGTGCCAGGAGGGACTCCGGGCCGGGCGCGGGTGCCGTCTGATCGACCAGCCGGCCGTCGCGCAGGAACACCACGCGGTCGGCCCAGGACGCCATCCGCGCGTCGTGGGTCACCACGATGCCCGCCACGCCGTCGTCACCGGCCCGGCGCAGCAGGCGCATCACCGCCTCGCCGCTCAACGAGTCCAGCGCGCCGGTCGGCTCGTCGGCCAGCAGCAACCGCCGGTCACCGGCGACGGCCCGCGCGATCGCCACCCGCTGGCTCTCGCCTCCGGACAACTCGTCCGGGTAGCGGGCGGCCCGCTCGGCCAGACCGAGCCTGTCGAGCACCTCCATCGCCGCCGCCCGCGCAGCCTTCATCCGTACGCCGTCGAGCTCCAGCGGAAGCGCCACGTTCTCGACGGCGGTCAGGCCGGCGAGGAGGTTGTAGTTCTGGAAGACGTACCCGATCGAACGCCGCCGCAGCCGCGCGCCATCCTGACGTGACAGTTGCGCCAACCCCTGACCGGCGACGACGACGTCACCGGCGGTCGGATCCTCCAACGTCCCGGCGATCGTGAGCAGCGTGCTCTTGCCGGAGCCGCTCGGACCCATGACCGCGACCAGCTCACCGTCCTCGACGGACAGATCCACCTCCCACAGCGCGCGCACCTCGGTGGCACCGGACCCGTAGACCTTCGACACCCGGCGCAACTCGATGGCCGCGCTCATCGCCGTATGCCCCCGATCCTGCGGCCGACGCGCGGCGCGGACGCCGGGGTTCCGCCGCCCGCGGGAGCCGGCAGCCGCTTGAGCCGGGCATCCGCGGTGTCGAGCCACCGGACGATCGCCTCGAGCCGGAACAACTCGGAATCCACGGCGAGCGACAACTCCACCTCTTCGTCACCGATCCCGGCCTTCAGGCGCGTGTACTCCTGCATCGCCTCGACGAGGTGCCGCCGGTGCACCTGAAGCAGCTCGGCCAGATCCACCCCGGGCACCTGCCGCGCCACCAGCACCTTGATCACCAGCTCGTCCCGCGGCGGCGGCACCACCCCCGGCGGCGTACGCAACCAGCCCTTGAGCTCCTCCGACCCGTCGGCCGTGATCGTGAAAACATTCTGCGGCCCGTCGTCGCCGGCCCCCTCGGACTCGACGAGGCCGTCCCGCTCGAGGCGCTGCAACGTGGTGTAGACCTGCCCGACGTTGAGCGGCCACACCTCGCCGGTCCTGGCCTCGAACTCCTGGCGCAGCTGGAGGCCGTACTTCGAGCCCTCACTGAGCAGAGCCAGCAGGGCATGTCGAATGCTCATACCGAGTAGAATACCCGGTATACAACGCGGCCCGTCAAGCTGTGCCCTTCGCTGGCCTGTGCCAACCTCTCCCCAGCGGGACACGGGAGCGCAGCGGAGGGCCGCATCATGGGCCTGACGACGCATCTTGCTGTCGCGGGCAGGGCTGGGCGTGGCACGCTTAGGGCAGCATCCGCCGATAGGTGAGGCGATCCGATGAGCGTGACAGTGCTGGAACACCCCGAGCCCTGGACCGAGGACGAGTTCTTCGCGCTTGGCGAAACGTCGAACCGGATCGAGCTGATCGATGGGAGCCTGTGGGTGAGCCCGGCGCCGAGCAAGCGTCACCAGCACATTGCGTTCCTGCTCGCGATGGGACTCTACGAGGCGGCTGAGCGAGCCGGCTACCTCGTACTGCAGGACGTGAACCTCCGGCTGGCCGGCGGTCGCATCGTCCAGCCCGACATCGTCGTGGCCGACACCGATGATCTGGGCACCACGGTCGAGGCAACCGAGGCGAGGCTCGTCGTCGAAGTGGTCTCGCCGAGCAATGCGGGCACGGACCGACTGCTCAAGCCCCAGCTGTACGCGGCCGCCGGCATCGGCTGGTATCTCCGGGTCGAGCAACCCGACGATTCGGTGGAACTCCACCTCGAGAAGCTTTCCGGCGCCCACTACGTTTCGCACGCCGTGGCGGGGCCGGGGCAGGCGCTCACCGCCGACGACCTGTTCCCCTTCCGGCTGGAAGTGGCATCTCTACTGCATCGCCGCCGTGGCGGCTGAATCGACCGGAAGGGCGGTCCGGGTTCGCCAGCGTCGTGAGCTGCGGCGGAGGTGGAGCAGAAGGCGCGCCCGGCAGGATTCGAACCTGCGACCGACGGATTAGAAGTCCGTTGCTCTATCCGCTGAGCTACGAGCGCCTGGCCTGCACATACTAGAGTCCCGTCGGCTTCGTGGCGAGCGCGATGTCAGGCCGTGGCGGTGTCCGCTTTGCCGGCGGTGGCGGTGTCCGGGGCGTCTGCCACCAGCCCTGCCTCGGCCTCTGCTCCGGCGGTGCCCTCCGGGGTGTCCTCCGGCGCCGGCGGGATTTCCTCCTCCGGGGTGCCTACGGGCGGCAGGAAGGCGTCGACCCAGCGGCCCAGTTCGCGGAACACCTCCGCACGTACGTCCTTGCCCGACAGGGTCAGGTCGTGCATGCCGCCGTCGAAGCGGGCGATCGTGACCCGCGGGCCGAGGCGGGGGGCCCAGCGGACGATGTGTTCGACGTCGAGGACCGTGTCGGTCACGCGGGCGTCCTCCGACCAGGCGCGGCCGCGGAACGACCGGGTGGAGCAGGCGACCAGGACCGGGGCGTCGATGGCCAGCCCGGCGCGGAGGCGGGCCTGGCCGCGGCGAATCGCTTCGAGCCATCCCGTACGGACCGGGAAACCGAGCAAAGGCTTCCAATTCAGTTCGTACGTCCACTCGCCACGGTGCTCGGAGTGCAGGCTCTGCCCGTACAGTCCCAGAGCGGTCATGGGTAGGGCGCGGTAAGGGTTCCGTGAGCTCGTACGCCCGACGATGTTCATCAATGGGCGACGCAGCACCCACGGCACGTTGAAGTCGAAGAACGGGCTGTTGA
The DNA here is from genome assembly GCF_003002065.1 of Pseudosporangium ferrugineum. Taxonomy (GTDB): domain Bacteria; phylum Actinomycetota; class Actinomycetes; order Mycobacteriales; family Micromonosporaceae; genus Actinoplanes; species Actinoplanes ferrugineus_A. The sequence goes on along the minus strand of NZ_PVZG01000026.1, from coordinate 78,954 downwards.
GAAAGAGGCCGTCGACAATTTTGCGATCGCTGCGGGCGTGGGACCACAGCGAGGTGATGAGGCCGCCCGTGGAATGGCCCGCTACGAGTAGTTGGTCGTGGCCGTCCTGCTCGCGGATGATGCGGGCCGACTCGTCCAGTTCCGGGAAGTATTCCGTGAGGCTGCGCGCGAAGTTCGGCGTCTGGTGGGGGAGCAGGCTGCGGCCGTACTTGCGCAGGTCGAGAGCGTAGAAATCCCAGCCGCGTTCGGCGAAGAAGTCCGCCAGGTGGGTCTGGAAGAAATAGTCGACGAAGCCGTGCACGTACAGCACCGCACGCCGGGTGGGGCGGTCCGCGCGGCGGCGGACCAGGGTCGCGACGACCGGGCCCTCGTCGTCGGTGCCCAGCTCGATGGTGTGCCGCTCGTACGGCGGGCCCAGGACGTCGGTCTCCACGCCGCCAGGTTACCCACGGGTTCGGGTTCCCGCGCCATACCAGACGCGGCCGATCTTGGAGAGTTTTCCCCAATGCGCGGCCGTCCACAGGCCGCGAGGGCTCTTCCGGCGGGCGGGGCGGCGTTCGCGGCAGGCTGCTCCCACGAACTCGACCGACTGAGGAGAAACGATGTTCGACACCAACATTGTCGTGATCGGCAACGTGCTCACCCCGCCGGAGTGGCGGCGCACGGCCGGCTCCAACACGCTCGTCGCGAACTTCCGGGTGGCGTCGACGGCACGCCGCCTGGATCGGGAAACCGGCCGGTGGGTGGACGGCAACCACCTTCGCGTACGCGTCAACTGCTGGCGCCGTCTCGCCGAGGGCGTGGCCTCCTCCGTCGCGGTCGGCGACCCGGTCGTGGTGGCGGGACGCCTCTACACCCGCGACTGGACCGACTCCGAGGGCAACCTGCGCACCACGTACGAGATGGAGGCCGTCTCCGTCGGCCACGACCTGTCGCGGGGCCGGGCCCGGTTCTTCCGCACCCGGGCCGCCGCGACGACGGCGGTGGAAGACCCCGAATCCCTGGACAAGGTACGCGGTGAGCCCGCCTCCCCGATCCCGGAGAACGACGCTCCCACGGTGTACGGCGAGGGCGTGCCGGATGGCGACGAGCCGGTGTTCGAGGAGGCGCCGTCGCCCTCGCCCGCGGGCGCGGAGCAGGTGCAGCCGCTGCGCGGTGGCGGCTTCGAGCCGTTCGACACGTCGGCGATGCCCGCGCCGCCGAAGGCCGGCGAGGAGGGGCAGCAGCTCGAGATGCTGCCCGTGCCGACGGCCGCGGAGCCGCTGCCGTCGGTCGGAATCCAGCCGCGGCCGGAGTCGCCGGCTGACGGGGAGTCGCGCGGTGGGGAAGCGCAGAGCGCCGAGGGCGGCTCCCAGCCGGCGGAGGCAGAGCCGGCGACCCCCGCGCCCCGGCGGCCGCGGCCCCGCAGCCCGCGTCGCCAGCCGGTCGCCGTTTGAGCGTCGCCGATTGACCGTGCCGGCCACCGCCGCTCCGCGCTCGCCTCCCCCTGAGCGCCCGGAGCCGCGGTCGGCAGCCGGAACCCGCCGCCGGGGTCGGGCGCGGGCTCCGGCCCGTCCGGTGGGTGCCCCGTGGTCGGCAACCCACCGGACGGCATAGCCGCCCGTCGCACCGACAGGCGCGAGCGGGCGGCCGGGGGTCCGGTGGTCGCCGCGACGACCGGACCCCACCTACCGCCGGCCGACCGCCGGACAGCTGCCGGCGGGCTGTCAGGGGGCTGCCGGTCGACAAGCGGCGCGTGGGTGCTTGGTGGCCCGCATCCACGCGCGCGGCCCTCCCGCCTCGCCCCCGGGGTGGGAGGGGCAGGCCCGCCCGGCACGTGAGCACCAGCGGCCGGGCGGGCACGAAACCCGCCGGTCACCGGTCCCGCAGGCGTTCCGGTGACCGGCACGCGGTCTGGCCCGGCACGCGGTCTGGCCCGGCACGCGGCCTGGCCCGGCACGCGGTGTGGCCGCGGGCAGTGGGCGCTGGGCACGCGGTCCAGGGGCTGAGGGCCCGGTCCGGACCGTTGCGGGCGGGGTTCGGTGGCGCAGGAGGTATTCGGTCCCGGGACCGCGACCGCCGCTGCGGGCGCCGTCGTGCTGCTTGGTGTGCTGGTCGCTCATTAGGGTGGGTCGGATGGGACGAGGTAGGGCCGCGATGGTCGCTGACGCCGTGGGGATCGCGGCGGGATATGCGCTGGATGCCGTGCTCGGGGATCCGCGGCGGTTCCATCCCGTCGCCGGGTTCGGGCGGGCTGCCGGGGCGCTCGAGCAGCGGCTGTACGCCCCGAACCGGTGGGCCGGCACTGCCTTCGCGGCCGTGGCGGTGGGCGTACCCGTGCTCGCGGGTGCCGGGTTGTCGTTGGCCACCCGCAAGCGGCCCGTGGTCCGCGCGGTCGTGGTGGCCGGGGCGACGTGGACGGTGCTGGGCGGGCGGACGCTGCGGCGGGAGGCGCGGATCATGGCCGGTCATCTGGAGCGGGAGGACCTGGGGGCGGCGCGGGGGCGGCTCAATCATCTCTGCGGGCGGGACCCTTCGTCGCTCGACGGGCCGGAACTGGCGCGGGCCACCGTCGAGTCGGTCGCGGAGAACACGTCCGACGCCGTGGTCGCGCCGCTGTTCTGGGGTGGTGTGGCGGGGCTGCCGGGGCTGCTCGGCTACCGTGCCGCGAACACGCTCGACGCGATGGTGGGGCATCGGTCGGCTCGGTACGCGCGCTTCGGGACCGCTTCGGCGCGGCTCGACGACGTGCTCAACCTGGTGCCGGCGCGGCTGACCGGGTTGGTGACGATCGCCGCCGCTCCGCTGGTGCGGGGGCGTTCCGCCGAGGCTCTGCGGGTGTGGCGGCGGGATCGGCGGGACCATCCCAGCCCCAATGCCGGGCAGTGCGAGTCGGCGATGGCGGGGGCTCTCGGCGTACGGCTGGGGGGTCGGAATGTGTACTTCGGGCGTACGGAAACGCGGCCTTTTCTGGGTGACGGGCCCCGGCCGTCCGCCGTCCACCTGCGCCGGGCCGCACGGATGTCCGGGGTGGTGGGTCTGGCCGCGGCGGCCGGGACCGCGCTCGCCCGGGGACTGGCCGGGGTCGCCGCCGGCGGGCGGATCAGCGGCGGGAGAGGGCGATGAGCGGCGGGCTTCTGGTGGCCGGCACGACCTCCGATGCCGGCAAGAGTGTGCTCACCGCCGGCATCTGCCGGTGGTTGCACCGGCGGGGCGTCAAGGTGGCGCCGTTCAAGGCGCAGAACATGTCCAACAACTCCGTCGTCGTGGTGGGCGCCGACGGGCGGGGCGGCGAGATCGGGCGGGCGCAGGCCATGCAGGCCGCCGCGTGCGGGATCGCGCCGGACATCCGGTTCAATCCGGTGCTGCTCAAGCCCGGCAGTGACCTGTCCAGTCAGGTGGTGCTGCTGGGTGAGGCCATCGACACGGTGACCGCCGGCAACTACCGGGCGCTGCGGCCGAAGCTGGCCGAGACCGCGCATGCCACGCTCGCCGCCCTGCGCTCCGAATATGACGCCGTCATCTGCGAGGGCGCCGGGAGTCCCGCCGAGATCAACCTGCGGGACGGCGACTTCGTCAACATGGGGCTGGCGCGGCACGCCGGGCTACCCGCGATCGTCGTCGGCGACATCGATCGGGGCGGGGTCTTCGCGGCGCTCTTCGGGACCGTCGCCCTGCTCAGCGCCGAGGATCAGGCGCTGGTCAGCGGGTTCGTCATCAACAAGTTCCGGGGGGACATGGGGCTGCTGCGGCCCGGCCTCGACATGATCACCGCTGCCACGGGGCGGCCGGTGCACGGCGTGCTCCCGTTCCACCTGGACGTGTGGCTCGACGCGGAGGACTCCCTCGCCTACGGGCGGATGCTCGGGCGGCCCGGTCCGCCGCGCGGGACCGAGTGGCTGCGCGTGGCCGTGGTGCGGCTGCCGCGCATCTCGAACGCCACGGATGCCGAGGCGCTGGCCACCGAGCCGGGTGTGCGCGTACGCCTGACCATCGAACCGGCCGAGATCGCCGACGCCGATCTGGTCGTGCTGCCCGGCTCCAAGGCTACGGTGAATGACCTCGCGTGGCTGCGGGAGACCGGCCTGGCCGATGCCGTACTGGCGCACGCGGCCGCCGGCAAGCCGCTGCTCGGCATCTGCGGCGGCTTCCAGATGCTGTCCCGGGCGATCCACGACGACGTCGAGAGCCGCCGCGGCACCGTCCCCGGCCTGGGCCTGCTTCCCGTCGAGGTCACCTTCGGGGCGCGCAAGACGCTGGCCCGGTCGCGCGGCGCGGCCTGGGGGCAGGTCCCGGTCGGCGGCTACGAGATTCATCACGGGTACGTCTCCAGCGGCGCACCGGAGCCACTTCTCCGTTACGCGGACGGCACGCCAGAGGGCGCCGTGGCGGGGGCGGTCTGCGGTACGCACTGGCACGGCGCCTTCGAGTCCGACGAGTTCCGCAGGCGTTTCCTGACCGAGGCGGCCCGTCAAGCCGGCCGGCGCGGTTTCGTGGTGGCGCCGGGCACCCGGTTCGCCGACGTCCGTGGGAAGGCGCTCGACACCCTCGGTGACCTCGTCGAGGAGCACCTGGACACCGACGCGCTGTGGCGGCTGATCGAATCCGGTCCGCCCGCCGGCCTCCCGTTCGTCCCGCCCGGCGCCCCGCGTGCCTAGCTTCGCCGACCTGGCGTCGCGGATCCTGGCCACGGAGCCGCGGCTGGGTCCCGTACGCCTGGTCGCGGTCGACGGGCCCAGCGGCGCCGGCAAGAGCTGGTTCGCCGACCGGCTGGCCAAGGCGGCGGACGCGCCGGTCGTGCACACCGACGATCTGCTCGACGGCTGGGACGACCAGTTCACCTTCTGGGTACGCCTGGAGCAGCAGATTCTCGCACCGCTGCGGCACGGGCGTCCCGCCACCTACCTGCGCTACCTGTGGCATCGGGAGGCGTTCGGGGGCCCGGCGGTCACCGTCGAGCCGGCTGCGGCCGTACTCCTGGAAGGGGTGACGTCGGCGCGCCGGGCGATATGGCCGGAGCTGTCCTTCTCGGTCTTCGTCACGGCCCCGCCCGACCTGCGACTGCGCCGGGCTTTGGCACGCGATGGGCGCAACGATGTTGCGTTTCGGGCGTACCTTGAGCGCTGGCGCACCGCCGAGGATCAGCACTTCGCCGCGGAGGGCACCGCCGCGCACGTGGACCTGCTGGTCGACGGCGCGGCCGAGGGACCCGGTGACCGTTTCGAAGCGCTGCGGCTGCCGCCTCATTGGCCACGATCAGCTGTGTGAGCAGCGGGAACGGGGACGACGATGACGACCGACGACGACAACCGGCCGACGCGCCGACGGGTCACGCTGACCGGCATCAGTTCCCGGGCGTGGGAGCACCCCGCCGACCGTGGCGCGCTGACCGCGCTGCGCGAGCTGCGGGGCTTCGACGACGTGGTGAAGGCGTTCTTCGGCATGTGGAACGAGCGGGGCTTCCGGCTCCAGTTCCTGGCCAGCGCGATCCGCGTGGACCACCGCCAGTATCCGCGGGTCTACCAGCGCTTCACCGAGGCCGCCGCCACGCTCGACGTGGCCGAGCTGCCCGAGCTGTACGTCACCCAGGCACCCGTCATCAACGGCCAGGCCATCGGCATGGACAAGCCGTTCATCGTGATCACCACGGCCGCGGTGGAGAAGCTCGACGACGATGAGCTGCGGGCGCTGCTGGGCCACGAGATCGGCCACGTACGCAGCGGGCACGCCGTCTACAAGACGATCATGATGATCCTCACGCGCTGGGCCGCCAACCTGAGCTGGCTGCCGGTCGGCGCGATCGCCCTGCGCGGCATCCTCGCCGCGATGTTCGAGTGGTGGCGCAAGGCGGAGCTCTCCGCCGACCGTGCCGGCCTCCTCGCCGGCCAGGACCCCGCCGCCTCGACCCGCCTGCTGATGAAGCTGGCCGGCGGCGGCGACCTCTCCCAGATCGACACCGCGGCGTTCCTCGAGCAGGCGGCCGAGTACGAGAGCGGCGGCGACCTGCGCGACAGCATCCACAAGCTCGGCATGACCGCGTGGAGCACCCACCCGGTGCCCGTGGCCCGCGCCTCCGAGCTGCGCAAATGGATCGACGCCGGCGACTACGGCCGCATCCTCGGCGGCGACTACCCGCGGCGCGACTCCGACGGCAACGCGTCGGTCACCGACGACATCAAGGCGGCGGCCGACTCCTACCGGCAGACGTTCAACACCTCGCAGGATCCGCTGGTCGGGCTGCTGCGCAAGGTCGGCGACGGCGCGGCGGACCTGGCCGGGTCGGCCGCGCGGGGCGCCCGCGACTGGGCCTCCGGGACCGGCCGCCGGCGCGACGGCGGCGAGGACACTCCGCCGCCCGCCTGACCCGCACGCCCGCTCTTCAGCCACAGTCCCGCCCGCGGTCCGGCGGTTGTCCACAGTCCCGCCCGCGGTCCGGCGGTTTGTCCACAGGCTCGTCGGCGGTCGGCGGCTGGGGGCCGGCAGCCGACGGCTGGGGGCCCGCGGTTGTCCACAGGGCGGCCCGCGGGCCGGGCATCGGGTCGGCCGGCGGGCCTAGGATCGGGTCATGAGCCTGAGCGAAGACGACCTGCGCGCCGCGATCGCGCGTGAGATGCCCGGTGTCCGTGCCGACCTGGAGCGGCTCGTCCGCATTCCCGGCATCGCGTTCGACGGGTTCGACCACTCCCAGGTGGAGCGGTCCGCGGAGGCCGTCGCCGAGCTGCTCCGCGGCTGCAAGCTCGACGTGCAGATCGTCCGTGGCGGCGGCCAGCCCGCGGTGATCGGCCGCAGGCCGGCGCCGCCCGGGGCGCCCACCGTCCTGCTCTACGCGCACCATGACGTGCAGCCGGCCGGCGACCCCGCGCTGTGGGACAGCGAGCCGTTCGAGCCGGTCGAGCGCGACGGGCGCCTCTACGGCCGTGGCGCTGCCGACGACAAGGCCGGCGTGATGGCGCACGTCGCCGCGCTGCGGGCCTTCGGCGACCAACTGCCCGTCGGCATCGTCCTCTTCATCGAGGGTGAGGAGGAGTACGGCTCCGACTCGCTCGACGAGCTCCTCCAGACCTACAAGGAGGAGCTCCGTTCCGACGTGATCGTGATCGCCGACTCCGGCAACTGGGACATCGGTGTGCCGGCGCTCACCACGTCCCTGCGCGGCCTCGTCAACTGCTTCGTCGAGGTCAGCACCCTGCGGAGCGCGGTGCACAGCGGCATGTTCGGCGGCACGGTGCCCGACGCGCTGACCGTGCTGTCCCGCCTGATCACCACCCTGCACGACGAGCAGGGCGAGGTGGCCATCGACGGGCTGGTCGGCCGCGAGGGCGCCACCGTCGACTACCCCGAGGAGCGTCTGCGCCACGAGGCCGGCGTCCTGGACGGGGTCAAGCTCATCGGCAGCGGCCGGCTCACCGACCGCATCTGGACCAAGCCGTCGCTCTCGGTGCTCGGCATCGACGCCCCCCGGACCGGCGAGGCGTCCAACGCCCTGGTGCCCAGGGCCAAGGCCAAGCTGAGCGTACGGCTGGCGCCCGGCGACGACCCCGACGCGGCGTACGCGGCGATCCGTTCCCACCTCGAGAAGTACGTCCCGTGGGGCGCGCACGTCGAGGTGACCCTGGAGAGCCTCGGCGCCCCCTGCGTCATCGACGCGACCGGCCCGGCGCACGACGCGGCCCGTGCGGCGTTCACCACGGCCTGGGACGGCGTCGCCCCGGTCGACATGGGCGTGGGCGGCTCGATCCCGTTCATCGCCACGTTCCAGGAGCTGTTCCCGCAGGCGGCGATCCTGGTGACGGGCGTCGAAGACCCGTACGCGGCGGCCCACGGTCCCAACGAGAGCCTGCACCTGGGCGAGTTCGAGCGGGTCTGCCTCGCCGAGGCGCTGCTGCTGCGCAACGTGGCCGGCCTGGACCGATGACATGACCGGCCCGGCCCCTTCCCAGCCCTCGCTCCCGGATCCGTCCGCCGGTCCTTCTTCCGGGCCGGGCTCGTCCGCCGGCGCGATTCCGGACCGGCTTGCCGGTTCTTCTTCCGGGCCGGGTCCGTCGGTCGGCCCGCTCCCGGATGCGGCTGCCGGGCCGGGTCCGTCGGTCGGCCCGCTTCCGGATGCGGCTGCCGGGGCGGGCCCGGGGCAGTCCGGGACGGATTGCGACGTGCTGGTGGTCGGCGCCGGGCCGACCGGGCTGATGCTGGCGAACTGGCTGCTCAAGCTCGGTGTCCGGGTCATCGTCACCGATGGCAAGCCCGGACCGACGCGCGAATCCCGGGCCCTGGTCGTGCAGGCGCGCAGCCTCGAGGTGTACGACCAGCTCGGCATCGGCGACCAGGTGATCGAGGCGGCCAACCGGGCCTCGGCGATCGCCCCGGGCTTCGGCGACCGAGCGTTCGGCCGGATCCCGCTCGGGGCGCTCGGCGAGGGCCGCACGCCGTACCCCTGGATCCAGGTCCTCGAACAGAGCCGCAACGAGGAGATCCTGTACGAGCACCTCCTGTCCCTCGGCGGCACGGTCCGCTGGGGCGCCACGGTCACGGAGATCTCCTCCCGGTCCGGTGCCGCCGGCGGCGTCCGGGCGGTCGTCGACGGGGAGCAGGTCACCGCCCGGTTCTGCGTCGGCGCGGACGGCGCCAACTCGATCGTCCGCAAGGCGCGCGGCATCGCGTTCGACGGCGTCACCAACCCGCACCTCTTCTACGTCATCGACGCCACGGCCGTCGGCGGCCTGGTCGAGGGCGCGATCAACGTACGGCCGGGCGGCAGCGACTTCCTGCTCGGCTTCCCCATGAACGGCCGCGGCAACTGGCGCCTCATCGGCCTGGTCCGCGACGACGACGGCGACGGCACGGTGGGGGAGGGCGACGCCCGGGCCCGCATCCGCCGCGACTTCGCCGTCACGTACGCCGACTCCCGCTGGTTCGCGACCTACCGGGTCCACCACCGCGTGGCCGCCACGTTCCGCGACGGCCCGTTCTTCCTCGCCGGCGATGCCGCCCACGTCCACTCGCCGGTCGGCGGCCAGGGCATGAACACCGGCCTCCAGGACGCGCACAACCTGGCCTTCAAACTCGCCGACGTCATCCACGGCCGCGCCACCGACGCCTGGCTCGACCGGTACGAGGCCGAACGCCGCCCGGTCGCCCGCACCCTCGTCGCCACGACCGACCGCGTGTTCGGCTTCGTCACGTCCCAGCGGGCCACGATGCGGCTCCTGCGCCGGCTCCTCGTGCCGTTGCTCGCCCCCGTCGGCGTACGGCTGGTGCCCCGCTCCTCGAACGGCGGCTCCCGTCTCTTCGAGTACGTCTCCCAGGTCCGCATCCGCTACCCGATGCTCCCGGACGAACCCCGCGATCCGGTGGTGGGACGCCGGCTGCCGTGGACGGGCGACAACTACGCGGTGCTCCGGGCACTGGAATGGCAGATCCACGCGTACGGCGACCCGCCCGGCCCACCGGACACAGGCCTACCGTTCCACCGGTTCGCCCCGGCACCCGCCACGGCGCTGCAACCGGACCTGCTCTACCTCGTACGCCCGGACGGCTTCGTGGCCGCGGCCGCCCCACCAACCGAAGCCCCCGACACATTCCGCCGCGCAATGCCACCCCACCCCTAACTCGGAAGTTGACCTACTTCCCCCCGATTGGGCCGCCGCGCCGACACCCGTTCCGCGGCCCGACGCCGCCGCCCTCCGGTCCGGCATCCCACCCCGCGGCCCGGCGCGCTTCCATCCGTGATCGCCCTCTGTGACCGGTTTCGCCTCGCTGGATCGGGTGAGTCACGGTGCACTCGGGAGATCATTCCTGATAGGATTCGAACATGAGTTCGAACGACGCTATCGAGGCGCTCCGCGCCGCCGGCAGTGCTCTGGGGGACGTCGACGTCTCCGGATGGGACGACACCATCCTCACCGACCAGCTCGCGGAGCTGTCCCAGGTCCTGTGCCAGCTCGACGCTCAGCTGAGCCGGGTGGCCGACGCCGTGCGAGCTCGCGGCTACCGCATCGCGGAGCCTCTCGCGGCCTGACGTTCGTCGTCGCCCGCCGGCGCGGTCATTACCCCGATGTCCGAGCCGGCGGGCGGCAGCAAGACCGCCGCCACGCGCGCGGCTCCCGTCGCCACGGGACTCGCGAGCACGGATGCCGGATCCGCCGTTCCTGTCGCCACAGGCCACGGCGGAAACGGTCGGCGGGCCGGCTGGGTTCTCCCCGACCCGGCTGGCAGTCCGGCCGGGTCCCGGCCCGGCCGACGGATTGGCCGGGTTCTTCGACCTGGCCGGCAGCCTGGCTGGGTGCTTGAGGCCTGGCCGGCAGCCTGGCTGGGTGCTTGAGGCCTGGCCGGCAGCCTGGCTGGGTGCTTGAGGCCTGGCCGGCAGCCTGGCTGGGTGCTTGAGGCCTGGCCGGCAGCCTGGCTGGGTGCTTGAGGCCTGGCCGGCAGCCTGGCTGGGTGCTTGAGGCCTGGCCGGCAGCCTGGCTGGGTGCTTGAGGCCTGGCCGGTGAGCCGGTGGGGTCCCTGGGGCCCGGCTGGTGGTCCGGGTCGGCCCGCATGTCCCTGTAGGCCGGCCCGGCAAGCTTCGCGCCGGGGTACTCCGCGGTGCGTCGGCTCGCAGCGTTCCACCCTTCTGCTGCGGGCCGCCCGGGTCGTCCTGACTGCTTCACGGGGGAGCACGTCGCGACGGCCGGGAAATTGTCGGAGGTGGCTGTCAGGATGGGTTCGTGCAGTTCCTGGACCTGGCAGCCACCTCGGCAGCCGTCACCGCCGTCTCCGGCCGGAAGGCGAAGATCGACCTTCTTGCCGATGCCCTGCGCCGATTGGAGCCTGATGAGATCGCGCCCGGTTCCGCGTATCTCGCCGGGGAGTTGCGGCAACGGCAGACCGGCGTCGGCTATGCCGCGCTGCGGGATCTGCCCTCGCCCGCCGTCGAGGCGAGCTTGACCGTGGCCGAGGTGGATGCCCGGATCGCGGCGATCTCCGTGGTTGCCGGTGCCGGCTCTCAGGCCCGTCGGCGGGAGCTGGTCGCCGACCTTTTCGGCCGGGCCACCGCCGAGGAGCAACGTCACCTCGTCGGGCTGTTCGGCGGTGAGCTGCGGCAGGGGGCCCAGGCTGGGCTGCTCGCCGATGCCGTCGCGCGCGCCGCCGAAGTGCCGGTCACCGTCGTGCGCCGGGCGTTGCTGCTCTCCGGCGACCTCAAGCGGGTCGCGGTCGACGCCCTCACCGGCGGGGCGCCCGCGCTCGCCGAGATCAGCCTGCGGGTGGGTACGCCGCTGACGCCGATGCTGGCCGGCAGTGCTCCGGACGTCGGCGCCGCCCTGCTCGCCACCGGGGCGCCCGCCACCGTCGATGTCAAGCTCGACGGCATCCGCATCCAGGTGCACCGTTCCGGCGACGAGGTGGCCGTCTTCACCCGGAGCCTCGACGACATCACCTCCCGGCTGCCCGAGGTCGTCGCCGCCGCGCGGTCGCTGCCCGTGACCGACATCGTGCTCGACGGCGAGGCCATGGCTCTCGACGCTGCCGGGAGGCCCCGGCCGTTCCAGGAGACGTCGAGCCGTGCCGCCACCCGGGGCGCCCGCCGCGGGGCGAAGGCGGGACCGGCCGAGGGGCCCGCGCTGGTCCCGTTCTTCTTCGACCTGCTCCACCTCGATGGCACCGACCTGCTGGACGAGCCCGGGCGGGTCCGCTGGGCGGCCCTCGCCGACAGCGTTCCGCCCGAGCTCATCGTCGGCCGCCGCACGGTCGAGACCAGCGAGCAGGCCCAGGAGGCGTTCGCCGCTGCCCTCGCCGCCGGCCAGGAAGGCGTCGTGATCAAAGCCCAGGAAGCCCCGTACGACGTGGGCCGGCGCGGCGCCGCCTGGGTGAAAGTGAAGCCCCGCCACACCCTCGACCTTGTGGTGCTGGCCGTCGAATGGGGCCACGGCCGGCGCAAGGGCTGGCTCTCCAACCTGCACCTCGGCGCGCTTGATCCGCGTACGGGCGGATTTGTCATGCTCGGAAAGACCTTCAAGGGGTTGACCGACGAGCTTCTGCGCTGGCAGACCGAACGCTTCAAGGAGTTGGCCGTCGACGACTCGGGCTGGGTGGTCACGTTGCGTCCCGAGCAGGTGGTCGAGATCGCATTCGACGGGGTGCAGACGTCGCCGCGCTACCCGGGCGGGGTGGCTCTGCGGTTCGCGCGGGTGCTGCGTTACCGCGACGACAAGCGTGCGGAGGAGGCAGACACGATCGACACGGTGAAGGCACTCGGCGTGCGTCCACCCCCCGAAACCTGAAACAGCCGACCAGCGGCCGGCCCGTTGCCGCGTTGGTCAGGCGGCCGGGCGTTGTCGCGTTCGGTCAGGCGGCCGGAGACGGTCGCGTTCTGAGGTGGCGGGTTTGGTCGGGGCGGGTCAGAGGGCGGCGAGGGAGCGGACGTAGTTGACCTGCTGGTGGACGTAGGTGACCTGCGACTGGTCCGTGACGGGGATGCGCGCGACGTACTGTCTTGTGCCGTTCGTGACGGTGACCTGGACTGTGCCGTGTTGGACGGTGACCTTCACCAGCAGGAACAGGAGGCTGAACACGGTCAGGACGCAGAAGCCGACGATGGCCGCGGCGATCGCCCACTTGGGAATCCGGGATTCGCTGTGCCAGTAGTCGTTGACCGTCCACGTCGAGCCGGCCAGGGGGATGTCGCCGGCCGGGGTGTGGACGACCGTCGAGGTCACGCCCATGTCACCGATCTGGACGATCACCGGGCCGGGGGTCGCGAACGCGTCCGGGGTGGGCGGAAGGGGAGTGATCGGCACGCTCCACGGGTCGCTGGGGGCCGGATCCTGGGGAAACGTCACCCCTGAAACCCTAGCCGGGCCACCGCAGCCCCGAAACTCACCGCCGACCCGACCCGACCCGACCCGACCCGACCCGACCCGACCCGAGGCGGGGACGAGCCGAAACCAGACCCGCGATCAGTCCGGCAACCGGCTGACCGGCTTCGCCGCGACCCGGTCAACGCCCGCGACCCGGTCAGCCTCAGCGACCCGGTCAGCCTGAGCGACCCGGTCAGCCTGAGCGACCCGGTCAGCCTGAGCGACCCGGTCAGCCTGAGCGACCCGGTCGGCCTCCGCGACCCGGTCCACCCGCTGCTTCGGCGTGTCCCCCCTCGCTTCCTTCCTGGCCTGCCACCCGTACGCCACCAGCGCCATCACCGCGAACATCCACCACTGGACCGCGTACCCGCCGTTCTGCCACGCGTCCTCGTGGTCGATCGGGATGCGGGAGTAGCCGTCCTCCGGGTCCGTGACCAGCACGTACGCCCCGTACACGGGATAGGGCATCTCCTTGGCGAGGTGGGGCAGCGACATTCTGCGGGTGTCCAGCCGGCCGTCGCGCCTCGCGATGGCGGCTGGGCGGCTCTCCGAGAGGTGGAGCTGGCCGACCACCGTCACCTCGCCCGTGGGGGGTGGGGTCGCCACCGGTGGGGAGATGGCGTCGCCGTTCTGGGAGGGGACCCAGCCGCGGTCGATCAGGACCGCCGTCCCATCCTTCAGGACGAGTGGGGTCACGATTTCGAAGCCGACCTTGCTCTCGACCGTACGGCCGCGGGCCTGGATTTCGTGGGTGGGGTCGTACCGTCCGGTGACGGTGACCTTGGTCCATGCCTGGTCCTTGCCCGGGCGCGGGCCGAGCGTGCCGGCCGCAGTGGGCTTGACCAGCGCGGACGTCAGCGGCACCGCCGGCGTCGAATCAGCGGCGTCGATGCGGGCGTTGATCGCGCTGCGTTCCTGGTACCGGTGGAGCTGCCAGTTGCCGAGCAACACCATGATCACCGAGGCTGCCACGGTGAGGGCCGCGGCGGCCAGCCAGCGGGGCGTCAGCAGGAACCGGTACACGTTCCGAGGCTACCCGGGCGGCGTTGATCGTTCGCGGCTGGCAGGTAGGGTGCGACATCCGGCGGGCAATATCATGTCGGACGCGTTTTCCGTATCCCCGAGGGAGCCATTGATGACCACCCCATCACGTCTGGTGGTGAGCGCCCCCTCGTCCGGGCACGGGAAGACGGCGATCTCCGTGGGGCTGCTGGCGGCGTGCGCGGCTCGGGGCGTACCCGCGGCCGGTTTCAAGGTCGGTCCCGACCACACCGATGCGGCGTACCTCGGTCTCGCCGCCGGCCGGCCCGGCCGCAACCTGGACCCCCGGCTGGTCGGCGCCCAGCGCATCGCGCCGCTGTTCGCGCACGGCGCAGCCGGCTCGCAGTTCTCCGTCATCGAGGGCGCGATGGGCCTGTTCGACAGCCTCACCGGCCAGCCCGAGATCGACGGCACCGCGGCGGTCGCGGCGGCCCTGCGCGCGCCGGTGCTGCTCATCGTCGACGTCGCCGCGATGGGCCACTCGCTGGCCGCGCTGGTGCACGGGTTCCGCATGTTCGACGAGATGGTCCACCTCGGCGGCGTGGTCCTCAACCGGGTGGCGTCGCCGCGGCACGAGGAGATGCTGCGTACGGCCCTCGACGACATCGGCATGCCGGTGCTCGGTGCGCTGCGCCGCGGCGACCTGCCCGCCGTGCTGCCCGCCCGCGCCCAGGGCCCGGTGCCGGTCGCCCACCGTACGGTGGAAGCGGTCCGTGCGGTCCGCCGCCTCGGCGAGGCCGTAGCCGGCGCGCTCGACCTGGACCGGATCATGGCCCTGGCCGGCACCGCCCCCGCACTTCCGGGCGTGCCCTGGTCGCCGGCGGACGCCCTGGCCGAGGCGACCGGCGAACCCCCGGTCCCGCCGGAGAACCGCCCGGTGATCGCGCTCGCGGGCGGACCGGGCGCCCCCTACACGTACGTGGAAACGGCCGAGCTCCTCACGGCGGCCGGCGCCGACGTCGCGGTGATCGACCCCCTCCGCGACGAGGCCCTGCCGCCCGGCACCCGCGCCCTCATGATCGGCGCGGGCCTGCCCGAGGGCTACGCGGAAGAGCTCTCGGCCAACCGCCGCCTGTGCACGGCCGTCGTCCAACTCGCCCACGACGGCGGCGCCATCATCGCGGAGGGCATCGGCCTCCCCTGGCTGACCCGCGACTTCGACGGCCGCCCCATGTGCGGCCTCCTGGACGCCACGGCGACGACCGGCCCCCAGACCGTCGCGGGCTACCGCGAGGCGACAGCCCCGGCAACGTCCCCGCTCGCTCCCGCGGGCGCCCGCATCACCGGCTACAAGCAGCACCGAGCCATCGTGGCGCCGCGCGCGGGCCAGGTCCCGGCCTGGACCTGGTCCGGCGGCAACCCCGAGGGCTTCGTCTGGCGGCAGGTGCACGCGTCGCAGCTCGGCCTGCATTGGGCGGGCGCCCCGGAGATCGCCCGCAGGCTGGTCGCAGCATCACTCGCGGGTGCGGCGCGGGGTGTTCCGGGCGCCGCTCAGCCGGCGCTCGCCCAGCACGGCACCCCTCAGCCGGGGGGAGCTCAGCTCGGCGGCTCTCAGTCGGGGGGCTCTCAGTCGGGGGGCTCTCAGCTCGGCGGCTCTCAGCTCGGCGGCTCACAGCCGGGGGCCGGTCAGCTCGCGGGCGCTCAGGGGTCTACTCAGCGCGGGAGCGCTCAGCTTGGGGGCGCTCAGGCCGGGGGCGTTCAGGCCGGGGGCGCGCGGGCCGCTTCGGTGCCGGCTCAGCCGGCGGCCGCGCGGGCCGTCCCGCTGCCGGCTCAGCCGGCCGCCGAGGACGACGACCCGGGCGAGGCCACGTTGTCCCTCACGGCCGTGACACCCCCAAAACCTTGATGGGTACGCGCACACCGGCCCAGTGACACCAATGCACTCGACCGCCCACGAGCCGGCCCGCCCGACCCTGCCCCACCGCCCCGGCGCTCCACCCCCACGGGCCCCGACCCGGCTCGGTCTCATGCCGTGAGTCGAGCTGTCTTCCCGGCCGGCCGTCTTCCCGGCCAGCGGTCTTTCCGGCGTCCGCGCGGCGTGTCGGCGGGGACACGCCGTTCCGGCGAATGTCGTAGGGCGGCCGTACCGTGAGGGGGTCCGAGAGAAGGGAGAACGACCGTGGCAGATCGCGTGCCGCTCGATTTCGACCCGCCGGTCCGTCAGATCCGGGCCCTGCTGCTCGGCATCACCGACGACCATCTCACCGCGCCGACACCCTGTCCGGATTGGTCGGTCGGCGACCTGCTCGACCACCTGACGGGCCTCAGCTGGGCGTTCACCCAGGCTGCCGAGAAGAAGACCGACGCCCCTGGCACCGACGCGCCCCCGCCCCGCCCGTCCGCCGCCAACCTGGTCCGGCACTGGCGCAGCCGCCTCCCGGTCGTCCTCGAGGAACTCGCCACCGCCTGGAAGCAACTCCCCGCCTGGGAGGGCACCGCCCGAGCCGGCGGCGTAACCATGCCGGCCGCCGCCATGGGCACCGTGGCCATCAACGAGCTCACCATGCACGGCTGGGACCTGGCCCGCGCCACCGGCCAGGAGTATGCCGCCGACCCCCGCATCCTCGAAAGCCTGATCGAGTTCCTCTCCCAGGGCCCGTCCCAGGGCACCCCCGGCCTCTTCGGCCCCAAAGTCCCGACCGACGACGAAGCAACCCTCCTAGACCAAGCCGTAGCCCTGGCCGGCCGAGACCCCCACTGGCGCCCACCCCCACCCGCTGATCGCCCCTAGCCCCGTGGCCACCGACCGAACCACCCGCCGCGCGAGAGCGTCACCCCACACCACCGCGCCGGTCCCCGTCGAGCCGGTCCCCGTCGCGCCGGGCCGTGCCGGGCCGCGGACGCGCTGGCCACCCCGCGCCACCCCGCGCCGGGCCGCGCCACCCCGCGCCGGGCCGCGCCACCCCGCGCCGGGCCGCGCCACCCCGCGCCGGGCCGCGCCACCCCGCGCCGGGCCGCGCCAGCTCGAGCCAGGCCCTGCCGGGCCACCCCGCGCCGGGCCGCGCCACCCCGCGCCGTGTCGTGCCTGCACCACGTCGCGCCCGACCCGGGCCGGGTCCGGACCGGGCGCGGTGGCTACCAGCCGCTGTTGACCATCTCGTCCGGGGGTGGGTTGAACTTCATCTTGGGCTGGCCCTTCAGGGCGTCCTTCAACGTCTGCGCCACCGTGAACTTCGAGATCGTTCCCCGGCTCGTGCCCACCGTGTTGTCCGGGTTGTCCGGGTCGGCGACGAAGGCTGCCGCCGCGAGTTGGGGGGTGAAGCCGCAGAACCAGGCGCTTCGGTTGCTGTCCGTGGTGCCGCTCTTGCCTGCCACCGGCCGGCCGAGGACCGCGTGGACCATGGGTGAGGTCGACCAGCCTTCGCAGCTGCCCTTGGCCGCGCCGTAGCCCGTTACGCAGCGGGCCGCGTCCGTTGCCGCCTGGGCGACCTCGGGGCGTAGTTCCTGGCGGCAGCGGGGGCCTGCCACCTTCTTGCCGCGGTATTGCAGGCTGGCTCCGTCGCGGGTGTTGATCAGGCGTACCGGGATGGGTTCGCAGTATTTTCCCTCGGCCGCGAGGGTGGCGAAGACGTTGGCCATCTCGATCGGGGTGGCGTCGCTGACGCCGAGGGTGAACGCGCCCCAGCCTTCCGCCCGGCCCGGGGCCGCGAGTTCCCTGTCGATGTCCGTACGCCATTTGAGGCCGAGCCGTTCCGCCATCCGGACCGCCTTCTCCGCGCCCACCTTCTGTTCGAGCTGGACGAAGTACGTGTTCACCGACTTGCCGAAGCCGCTCCACATGGTCTGGCGGCCGGTCATCGAGGCGCTGCTGTTCTTCGGGCACCAGTGGATGCCGCACGTGGCCGGGCCCGGGGCGGTGATGTATTTCGACACGTAGCGGGGCGGGGCGTTGAAGGCCGTGCTCAGCGGCATGCCCTCCTCCAGGGCCGCCAGCATCGTGAAGATCTTGAACGTCGATCCGGCCTGGTAGCCGGCCATGTCACCGCCGCCGAGGAGGGGGTTGACCGTGTTGGGGTAGTTGCCGCGTACGTGGCCTCGGCGGCGGTGGTCGCTGTGTTCGCCGTTGTTCTTCTGGTCGAGGGAGTAGCGGCGGTTCACGGCCATGGCCTTGATCCGGCCCGTGCCGGGTTCGATGACGACCTCGCCGTGGGCGTACACGCTCTTCTTCTTCTCTTTGTCCAGGATGTGTTCCATCGCCGAGGCCTGGATCTTCGGGTCGATGGTCGTCACGACCTTGTAGCCGCCGCGGCGCAGGTTCTCGAGGCGTTCCTGAGGCGTGCTGCCGAAGGCCGGCTGCTCCATCCACCAGTTGCGGAGGTAGTCGCAGAAGAAGCCCCAGTCGTTGTGCTTCTTCGGCACCGAGACGCAGTCGTTGGGCGGGTCGGTCAGGTTCAGCTTGATCTTCGATTTCTGCGCCGACCGGGCCTGCGCCTCGGTGATCGAGCCCATCTTCAGCATCTGGTCGATGACGTAGTTGCGGCGTTCCGTGGCCGCGCGCTGGTTGTGGGCCGCCGGGTCGTAGGCCGAGGGCGCCTTGACCAGGCCGGCGAGCGTGGCCGCCTCGGTCAGCGTCAGCTTCTTGGGCGTCTTGGAGAAGAAGACCTCGGCGGCGGCGAAGATTCCGTACGCCCGGTGCCCGAAGTACGCCGAGTTCAGGTACCGCTGGAGGATCTCCTCCTTCGATACGCGCTTCTCGAGTTCGATGGCGAGCCGCATCTCCCGCAGTTTGCGTTCGGTGGTCTGCTCGGTGGCCTCCAGCGCCTCCTTGGGCGTCTTGGCCCCGTCGCGCAGCGCCATGCGGACGTACTGCATGGTCAGCGTGGACGCGCCCTGGGAGACGCCGCCGGCCTGCTGGTTGGCGACGAACGCGCGGGCCACGCCCTTGGGGTCGACGCCGTTGTGCTCGTAGAACCGGGTGTCCTCGCTCGCCACGATCGCCTTGAGGACGTACGGCGACATGTCCGCGATCTTCGTGGGCTTCCGGTGCTCCTCGTAGAACATGGTCAGCAGCGTCTTGCCGTCGTTGGCGTACACGTAGGTGGTCTGCGCCGACGGCACCACCGAGAGCTGCTCGGGCATGCTCTGCAGGGCGTCCGCTCCGGTCTTCGCCCCGACCCCGGCGAGGGCGACCAGGGGAAAGATCAGGCCGGCGATGGCGATCCCGGCGATGAGTCCGGCCCGGATGAGCGGGGCGAGCTTTCCGGCTTTGGCGAGTCCGGTGTTCGTCACCCTTCGAAGGTATGACAAATACGCTCATGTCCTGACGGAACGGCCGAAGTGGCCGCGGGTTTCCCATCCGTCATGCTGGCGAGGTGGAGATGGATCTGCACCACCACGGCGACGCCGAGGTGGCACCGGGGCTGGTCGACCTGGCGGTGAACGTACGGCGGCAGCCCATGCCGTCTTGGCTGGCCGGGCCCATCGCCGCGACCCTCGCCGACCTGGCCGCCTACCCCGACGCCCGGCGGGCCACCGCCGCGGTCGCCCGGCGGCACGGCCGGAACCCGGACGAGGTGCTGCTCACGGCCGGGGCCGCGCAGGCGTTCGTGCTGATCGCGCGGGCGATCGGCGCGCGGCGTCCGACCGTCGTGCATCCGCAGTTCACCGAGCCCGAGGCGGCCCTGCGCAACGCCGGTCACGACGTCGCCCGGGTGCTGCTGCGGGAGGAGGACGGGTTCCGCCTCGACCCGGCCGCCGTGCCCGACGACGCGGACCTGGTCTTCGTCGGCAACCCCACGAACCCGACCTCCGTGCTGCATCCGGCCGGCGCCGTCGCGCGGCTCGCCCGGCCCGGCCGCGTTTTGGTGGTCGACGAGGCGTTCTCGGACACGACGTGGCGCGCCGGCGTCGACGGCGAGCCGGAGTCGCTCGCCGGCCGCACCGACCTGCCGGGCCTGATCGTGCTGCGCAGCCTGACCAAGACCTGGGGCCTCGCCGGCCTGCGGATCGGCTACGCGCTCGCCGGGCCCGGCCTGATCCGCGAGCTCGCCGCCGCCCAGCCGCTGTGGGCCGTCTCGACGCCGGCGCTGGCCGCTGCCGAGGCCTGCGCGTCGCCGGTGGCCGTCGCCGCCGAGCGGGAGATCGCCGCCGCGCTCGCCGCCGAGCGCGCCCACCTGGTTGCCGGGTTGCGCGGCGTGCCGGACGTCACTGTCGCGGGCGATCCGGCCAGTGCCTTCGTCGCCCTGCGCGTCGCCGGCGCCGGCCAGGTGCGCCTTGAACTGCGCAAACTCGGGTACGCCGTGAGGCGCGGCGACACTTTCCCGGGGCTGGGCGCCGACTGGCTGCGCATAGCCGTACGCGACACTGCCACCAGCGACGCATTCCTCGCGACTCTGACCGACGTGCTGAAGGAGCGACAGTGACCCTGGAGACGACCCTCGCCGCCATCGGGCCCGCCGATGGCGAGGCCATGGCCGCCGCCCGCGACCTGCAGTCCCGCCTGACCAAGCCGGCCGGTTCGCTGGGCACGCTCGAGGAGCTCTCCGTACGCCTGTCCGGCCTGGCCGGCACCTGCCCGCCGCCGATGCCCGAGCCGGCGGCCGTCGCCGTGTTCGCCGGCGACCACGGGGTGCACGCGCAGGGCGTCACACCCTGGCCGCAGGAGGTCACCGCGCAGATGGTGGCCAACTTCGTCGCCGGGGGAGCGGTCATCAACGCGTTCGCCCGGCAGGTCGGCGCCTCGCTCATGGTCGTCGACGTCGGCGTGGCGATCCCGCTGCACGGCGGCGACAACCTGGTCGACGCGAACGTGCGGCGCGGCACCCGCGACCTGGCCGTCACCGCGGCGATGACCGAGGAGGAGGCGCGTGCGGCCGTCGAGGCCGGCATCTCGGTCGCCGGGGCGCTCGTCGAGGGCGGGGCGAAGTGCCTGCTCACCGGCGACATGGGGATCGCCAACACGACGCCGGCCGCCGCGCTGATCGCCGCCTTCACCGGCGCGGAGCCGGCCGCGGTGACCGGGCGGGGCACGGGCGTCGACGACGACACGTACGCGCGCAAGATCGACGTGGTGTCTCGGGCGCTCGCGCTGCACCGCCCGGACCCGTCCCGGCCGCTCGCGACGCTGGCCGCCGTCGGCGGGCTGGAGCACGCCGCGCTGGCCGGATTCATCCTCGGCGCCGCCGCGCACCGGGTGCCGGTGATCGTCGACGGGGTCATCGCCGCCTCCGCCGCGGTCGTGGCGGCGGCCCTCGCGCCGGACGCCGTCGCCGCGATGGTGGCCGGGCACCGCTCGGCCGAGCCGGGCGCCTCGGTCGCGCTCGGCCACCTCGGCCTGACCCCGCTGCTCGACCTCGGCATGCGGCTCGGCGAGGGCACCGGCGCCGCGCTGGCCCTGCCGCTGGTCGCCGGCGCGGTCCGGGTGCTGCGCGAGGTGGCCACGTTCGATGCGGCGGGGGTCTCGGAGAAGTGAACCTCTACCCCCTGGCGCTGCGGCTCGAGGGCCGCCGCGTGCTCGTCGTGGGCGGCGGTGCGGTCGCGACCCGCCGGATGCCCGCCCTGCTCGCCGCGGGCGCCCGCGTCGAGGTCGTCTCGCCGGTGCTGACCCCGGCGCTGCGGGCGCACGTGGACGCCGGGCGGCTGACCTGGCGCGAGGGCCGGTTCGAGCCGTCCGACCTGGACGGGGCCTGGCTGGTGCAGGTCGCCGTCGACGACCCGGAGGCGGCGGCGCTGGTGAGTGCCGCGGCGCAGGAGCGCCGGGTCTTCTGCGTACGCGCGGACGACCGTGACGCCGCGACGGCCTGGACCCCGGCGGTGACCCGGCAGGGGCAGATCACCGTCGCGGTGACCGACGGCGGTGACCGCCGCAACGCGATGGCGCTGCGCGACCTGATCGCCGCGGCGCTGGAGAACAACGAGCTGCTGAGCCACCGCACCGAGCAGGGTCAGGTGTTCCTGGTCGGCAGCGGTCCCGGCGATCCGGAGCTGATCACCGTCAAGGGCCGCCGGCTGCTGAACCGCGCCGAGGTGGTGGTGGCGGACCGGCTGGTGCCCGGCATGCTCCTCGACGAGTTGCGCCCCGACGTGGAGCTCGTCGACGCCGCCAAGATCCCGTACGGGCCGTCGGCCGCCCAGGAGGAGATCAACCGGATCCTGGTCGAGCGGGCGCAGGCCGGCAAGTTCGTGGTACGCCTCAAGGGCGGCGACCCGTTCGTCTTCGGCCGCGGCGGCGAGGAGGCGCTGGCGTGCGCGAAGGCGGGCGTACCCGTGACGGTCGTGCCGGGGGTGACCAGTTCGGTCGCGGCGCCGGCGCTGGCCGGCATCCCCGTCACCCACCGCGGCGTCGCGCACGAGTTCACCGTGGTCTCCGGCCACGTGCCGCCGGACAGCGACCAGTCGCTGGTGGACTGGGCCGCGCTCGCCCGGCTGCGCGGCACGCTCGTGATCATGATGGGCCTCAAGAACTTGCCGAGGATCGCCGAACGGCTGCTCGCCGAGGGGCGAGCCGCCGACACCCCGGCCGCGGTCGTCCAGGAGGGCTCGACGACCTCTCAGCGGTTCCTGCGCAGCACGCTGGGCGAGGTCGCGGGGGCCACGGCCGCCGCGGGGCTGCGCCCGCCGGCCGTCGTCGTGATCGGCGAGGTCGTTCCCGTGCTGGGATAGTCACCGTACGGATGGGGTAAGGGCCGACCATGACTGAGCGACCGCAGATGACAGTGGCGGGGGTCACGCTCGACGCCCCGGACGCGCAGGAGCTGGCGGCGTTCTACCGGCGGCTGCTGGGCTGGAACGTGATCCAGGACGAGGCCGACTGGGTGTCGCTCGGACCGCCGGCGGGCCCGACCGCGCTGTCGTTCCAGACCGAGAAGGCGTACGTGCGCCCGGTCTGGCCGGCGGGCCCGGGCGACCCCCAGATGAGCGTGCACCTCGACATCCGCGTCGAGGACCTCGACGAGGCCTGCGCGCACGCCGAGAAGGCGGGGGCCACCAGGGCCGGCTATCAGCCGCAGGAGGACGTCCGGGTCTACCTCGACCCGGCCGGCCACCCGTTCTGCCTATTCCTCTGAGTCCGGCGCGGCGTCCGTCTCCGGCACGCCGAGCTCGTTGAGGAACGAGCGGGCCCACTCGGCGACGTCGTGGGTCCGCAGGTGCCGCTGCATGACCCGCATGCGCCGCTTGAGCTCGGCCGGCTCAGCGGCCACCGCCCGCAGCAGCGCGTCCTTGACGCCGTCCGGGTCGTGCGGGTTGCACAGGAACGACTGACGCAGCTCGGTCGCGGCGCCGGCGAACTCGCTGAGCACGAGCGCCCCGCCCCGGTCCGAGCGACAGGCGACGTACTCCTTGGCGACCAGGTTCATGCCGTCGCGCAGCGGCGTCACCATCATCACGTCGGCCGCCACGTACATCGCCGCGAGTTCCTGCTTGCTGTACGACTGGTGCAGGTAGTGCACGGCCGGCATGCCGACCTTGCCGAACTCGCCGTTGATCCGGCCGACCTCGCGCTCCACCTTCACCCGCAGCGTCTGGTAGTGCTCGACGCGCTCCCGGCTGGGCGTGGCCACCTGCACCATCACCGCGTCCGGCACCTTGAGCTTGCCGTCGGCGAGCAGCTCCCGGAACGCCTTGAGCCGCAGCTCGATGCCCTTGGTGTAGTCGAGCCGGTCGACGCCGAGGATCACCGTCTCCGGGTCGCCCAGCTCGGCGCGGATCTCCTTGGCGCGGGCCTGGACCTTGGGGTCCGCGGCCATCCGCTCCATGTCGGCGGTGTCGATGCTGATCGGGAAGGCGCCGGCCTTGACCTTGCGGCCGTCGACCTGGATCGACTGGCCCTCGTAGCGCAGCCCGAGCAGGTGCCGGGCGAGCCGCACGAAGTTCTGCGCGGCGAGCCGCTGCTGGAAGCCGACGAGGTCGGCGCCGAGCAGGCCGCGCAGGATCTCGGCGCGGAACGGCATCTGCATGAACAGCTCGATGGGCGGGAACGGGATGTGTAGGAAGAACCCGATCCGCAGGTCGGGACGCATCTCCCGGAGCATCGCCGGCACCAGCTGGAGCTGGTAGTCCTGCACCCAGACGGTCGCGCCCTCCTCGGCCACCTCGGCCGCGGCCTGGGCGAACCGCTGGTTGACCATCCGGTACGCCTCCCGCCAGCGGCGCTTGTACACGGGCGTCTCGACGGCGTCGTGGTACAGCGGCCAGATCGTCGCGTTCGACTGGCCCTCGTAGTAGCGCTCGAGCTCCTCGGCGCTGAGTGGAACGGGATGGATGTTGATCCCTTCGAGCTCGAACGGCTCCGGCGCTTCGCCGTCACCGCCGGCCCACCCGATCCACGTGCCCCGATGCTGGGTGAGCACGGGATGCAGGGCGGTCACGAGACCGCCCGGACTCGGGCGCCATTGCCGCTCGCCGTCGACGATGACCTCGTCCACGGGCAGGCGGTTGGCGACTACGACGAAGGAACTTCGTTCGGCCACGCTGAGAGCACCTCCGGGTCGTTCTGGTTCCCCGACTGTTGAGCCTACTGTGCGTAGCCAGCCGGGGCGTGCTGAGGCATGTTCCGGCGGCGAGGCACCGCTGTTGGCGATCAGGTGCCATCCTTGGCCGGTGAGCCTGCCCGTTGATCTTCCCCCGCCGCGGCGACCACTGTTCTTCCCTGTGGTCATCGCCACCGTCTTCCTGAGCATCATCGGGATGTCGGCGGGGTTCGCGCTGGGTACGCGCCACGAGTCGCCCGGGCCCGGGCCCGGGGCCGACACGCCGGTCGTACCGGTCACGACCGAGCCCACCGGGAACCCGGGGATCAGGTGCCCGGAGGAGATGCACGAGACGGCCCTGCGGCTCGGCATCACCGCGCCCCTCACCCAGGTCATGCGGGTCCGTGCCGACGAGACCGGCACCACCGTGTGGATCTGCGAGGACCCCGGCGGCAAGCTGTACTACCAGGCCAACCGGGGCGGTCAGTCGGCGAAGTGGATCGAGGGTGAGACCGCCCTGTTCCTCGCCGACGTGGTGCGCGAGGGCGACACGTTCCGCGCCACGGCGTTCGACGGGAACACGTTCGAGGTGAACCGGAGCAAGTTGCGGGTCACCATCAAGGGCAACAGGACGACGTACGACGTACGGCCGGAGGAGTGAGCGGGCGGGGAATCCTTGCGCGCCGGGCGGGGTTGTTGTAAACGGCCCGGGGGAGACCTGGAAAGATTGTCCTCTCACTCAGGCACCGGACACCCACGATCACGGAGGTAGGCCGCGCTGTGGCCCAGTTCATCTACACCCTGGAGAAGGCGCGCAAGGCGCACGGCGACAAGGTCGTCCTCGACGACGTGACGCTGAACTTCCTGCCCGGGGTCAAGATCGGTGTCGTCGGTCCCAACGGCGCCGGTAAGTCCAGCCTGCTCAAGATCATGGCGGGCCTGGACCAGGTCAGCAACGGCGAGGCCCGGCTGATGCCCGGCTACACCGTCGGCATGCTGGCCCAGGAGCCCCCGCTCAACGACGCGAAGACGGTCCTCGGCAACATCGAGGAGGCGGTCGCGGAGACCAAGGCCAAGCTCGAGCGGTTCAACAAGATCGCCGAGCAGATGGCCACCGACTACACCGACGAGCTGATGGAGGAGATGGGCAAGCTCCAGGAGGAGCTGGACCACTCCAACGCCTGGGACGTCGACTCGCAGCTCGAGCTGGCGATGGACGCCCTGCGCTGCCCGCCGCCGGACGCCGACGTCACCCAGCTCTCCGGTGGTGAGCGCCGCCGCGTCGCGCTGTGCAAGCTGCTGCTCGAGGCGCCCGACCTGCTGCTGCTCGACGAGCCCACCAACCACCTCGACGCCGAGAGCGTGCAGTGGCTGGAGCAGCACCTCGCCAAGTACGCCGGCACCGTCATCGCCATCACCCACGACCGGTACTTCCTGGACAACGTGGCCACCTGGATCCTCGAGCTGGACCGCGGCCGGGCGTACCCGTACGAGGGCAACTACTCGACCTACCTGGACAAGAAGGCGGCCCGCCTGCAGATGCAGGGCCGCAAGGACCAGAAGCTGCAGAAGCGCCTCACCGAGGAGCTGGAGTGGGTCCGCTCCAACGCCAAGGCCCGCCAGACCAAGTCGAAGGCCCGCCTCGACCGCTACGAGGAGATGGCCACCGAGGCGGAGAAGACCCGCAAGCTCGACTTCGAGGAGATCCAGATCCCGCCGGGCCCGCGCCTGGGCAACACGGTGATCGAGGTCAAGGACCTGGTCAAGGGCTTCGACGACCGGGTGCTCATCGACCACCTGTCCTTCTCGCTGCCGCGCAACGGCATCGTCGGCATCATCGGCCCGAACGGCGTCGGCAAGACCACCCTGTTCAAGACCATCGTCGGGCTGGAGAAGCCGGACGAGGGCTCGGTGCGCATCGGCGAGACGGTGAAGCTGTCGTACGTCGACCAGAACCGGTCCGGCCTCGACGGCAGCAAGACCGTCTGGGAGGTCGTCTCGGACGGCCTCGACCACATGATGGTCGGCAAGGTGGAGATGCCGAGCCGCGCCTACGTGGCCGCGTTCGGCTTCAAGGGCCCGGACCAGCAGAAGCCCGTCAAGGTGCTCTCCGGCGGTGAGCGCAACCGGCTCAACCTCGCGATGACGCTGAAGATCGGCGGCAACGTGATCCTGCTCGACGAGCCGACCAACGACCTGGACGTCGAGACGCTGTCCAGCCTGGAGAACGCGCTGCTGGAGTTCCCGGGCTGTGCCGTGGTCATCTCCCACGACCGGATGTTCCTCGACCGCGTCGCCACCCACATGCTCGCGTGGGAGGGCACGGAGGAGGACCCGGACAACTGGTTCTGGTTCGAGGGCAACTACGAGGCGTACGAGAAGAACAAGATCGACCGCCTCGGCGCCGACGCCGCCCGGCCGCACCGCGTCACGTACCGCAAGCTCACACGTGACTGAGTCTCCCCGCAGCGGAAAACCCAAGGAAACCCGGTGGAGCGATTCATCCACGACGTCGCCGTGCGCTGGTCCGATCTGGACGCGTACGGCCACGTCAACAACGCGCGCTTCCTCACGCTGTACGAGGAGGCGCGCGTTGCCATGTTCTTCGTCGCCGCGCGGGCCCGGGGCCTGACGTCGTTCGAGGAGGGCATCGTCATCTCCCGGCACGAGGTGGACTACCTGCGCCCGGTGGACTACGGCGACCCGGTCCGCATCGAGCTGTGGATCTCCGAGCTGCGGGCCGCGGCGTTCACGGTCGCGTACGAGCTGTTCGACGGCGGCGTGCTGGCCGGCCGGGCCCGGTCGGTGTGCGTGCCGTACAACCTCGCCGAGGGGTTCCCGCGCCGGGTCACCGCCGCGGAGCGGGCCTTTCTCGAGCCGTACCTGAGCACCTGAGTCATGGGTGACCACGGCATTCTCGGGGTCGCGGACGCCGGGGCCTTCGTGGCCCGGCTCGCCCGGCTCGACCGCTCGCTGCCGGTCCGGCTGCGGTCGGTCCCCTCCGGACGGACCGCCCTCTGGGCCCGGGTGCCGTGGGGCGTGCTGGTGACCCGGGAGGTGGCCGGTCCCGGCCCGGGGGACGCCACCGTGACCGCCGCCGACCTGCTCGCGGTGCTGGCCGCGGGCGGCGACGAGCTGCCCGCGCGCCGTGACGCCGACTGGCGCTGGCCCCTGCCGCCGGCGGGCGTCCGGGCCGTCGAGTCGGTGTCCGCCGCCGAGCTGAACCGGCTCGCCGCCGCCGCGGCGGGCACGCTGCGTGAGGTGACCGAGGCCGGCCTCGGCGGCCGTGCGGTGGGTCAGCGCGCGGTCCGCGACGCGCTTCTGGACCACGTCGCTCTGGTCGTCACGCCGGCGCTCGGGGAGCCGGTGCCGGTGCCGCAGAGGCTCGTGCAGGCGGTGTTACGGATGGGCTTTCTTGGTTCGGCCGATGTGGACGGTCCGGCAGCGCGCGTGTGCGTAGCGGGACGGTGGGTGGGACTTTCTGCACCATATGGAGTCGCGTGGCTACAGCCGGTCCAAGTATTGACCGTTATGCCCATCGGGGGTCACCCGAAAGGGTGATGCCGCATCGGTTGTCCGGTCGCGCCCTCCCTTTGAGGGGATGACCTCCGCGACCTGTACGGGTACCGTCGCCCCCGGGTCCACCGCTACGTCCGGCGGCTGACCTGCTGGGGAGTGAGGTGCACAACGATGCCGTGGTGGTCATGGCGTCCCGGATCGTCCGGAGACAACGAGCCCGAGAGCGGCGGCGAGGTCGCCCTGCAGAGCAGCGTCCGTGTCGGCGTGCCAACGCAGCGTGAGCCCGAGCGCGTGGCGATGTCCTCCGCCGACCTGTCCACGATCGAAGAGCCCGAACAGGTCGCGACGGTCGACCTGGCCCGGATCGGCAAGGCCCTGGATCTGCTCGACATCCGATTCCTCGCCGACGGCAGCGGCAGCCTCCTGGCGATGTGGGAACGGCACGCGGTGCTGTTCACGCTCGAGGGGCCGGACGACGAGATCCTGGTCATGCGCGCCCGGCCGCACGCGACGGTGCCGCCCGACTGGGCCGACCGCGCATACCGCGTCGTGAACGAGTGGAACCACACGCGCCGCTTCTGCAAGGCGTACGTCGGCGACCCGACCGAGCGCGGTCAACTGCCGATCTACGCGGAGCTCCAGGTGCCCCTCGCCTCCGGGGCCCACGACGCCCTGCTGGTGGAGATGCTCGACTGCGGCGCCGCCGTAGCAACCGCCTTCGTCGACTGGCTCCACGACGAAGGCGCTCTGTTATAACGGCTTCGCTTCGCTCCGCGGGGTGATCGCCCTTTGGGGGCAATGAGTTGGGCCCGATTGCCGACATCCGCAAGAGCGGCGGATGGCGGAAATCGGGCCCAACTCATTGCCGGGCGATCACCGTCCGGGGCTGGAGTGGTATCGGAGGCTCAGGGTGGGGTGTCCCGCGCGGAGCGCGGGTCGAGGGTGGGGTCAGGGGAGGGGGAACATGCCTAGGCGGCCGTGGTATTCCTTGCCGAGTTCGTCGGTGTCGGAGCCGACGATCAGGCCCTCGGGGACTACCTCGAAGGCGCGGACGCCTACGCCGCGCTTGCGGGTGGGATCCCAGGGGAGGGCGCGGCCGGTGGCGGGGCTGATCGCGCCGATGCCCACGCGGGAGACCGCGCCCGGGCCGGGGCCCTTCGCGTCGCTGCCGAGGGGGTTGTCCAGGTAGCGCTGGTGGCCGCCGACGTACACGGCCGTGCCGGTCACCGCCACCGCGTAGAGCGAGTCGCCGCCGGTGCGCTGGACCCAGGTCGGGTTGTGCTTGCCGCCGCCGGCCGTCTCGAAGCGGGCCGCCGAGTCGCACAGCTTCGTCGGCGAGGACGCCCGTCCGGTCGCCACCACCACGAAGTACCGGCCGTCGGGGGAGAACTTCACCTGCCGCAGGTACGTGTCGAAGCCTTCCATGCACTGCGCCTGGTAGGCGTCCGTGTACCAGCTCAGCACGCTCGCCGCCGGGCCGGACGTGTCGAACAGGGCGATCTGCGTACGGTTGACCGTGCCGACCTTGAGCAGCGCGCCGATCACGACCAGGCGCTTGCCGTCGGGCGACAGATCGAAGTGCTCCACCCGGGTACGGCTGAGCCCCGGCGCGGACAGCTTCGCGTCGAAGCCGGTGTCGAGCGCGCCCGAGCCGGTGTGGACGCGGGCGAGGCCGACCCGGGCGACGCCGTTGATGGCGGAGAAGGTGCCGCCGAGGTAGAGCCGGCTGCCCTCGGCGGCCAGCGCCCGGACGTCACCCCAGTTGATCTTCGCGGCGAACCCGGGGAACCGGGAGCCGTCGCCGATCGAGACGCGGGCCAGGCCGCGCTGGGCGGCGCCGTTGACCGTCTTGAACGAGCCGCCGAGATACACCGAGTTGTCCGCGCCGGGCGCCAGGGCGTAGACCGCCGCGTCGACGTTCGGGGCGAACGGCCGCACGATTCCGTCGCGCAGCCCGTACGCGAAAATGTTCTTCCGGTCGTAGGTCAGTTTGCGCGTGCTGTCCTGGACCTTGGTGAAGCTTCCGCCGACGACGACGGTGTCACCGACCACCGCGAGGGCCCACACCGTCCCGTCGAGCACGTGCGGGGTGTGGTCGACCGGGTTCGCCGACACCACCGAGGGCTGGGCGAGGTCGGCCGTCGCGGGCGTCGCAGCCAGCAGGGTGGCGCAGGCAAGCGCGGCGGCGGCGAGCAGGCGGCGTCGCATCGGTGGCAGCTCCTCAGATCGGGACGCGAGTCAACCGATCAACGAGCGGCGCTGCCTCAGGGATGCGCGTCCATCGTGTTGACCATGAAGTACGCGGCGCGTTCCAGGTATTCCCAGAGCGCGGTGCGGTGCGGCTCCGGCAGCTCCAGCGAATCCACGGCCTCGCGCATGTGCAGCAGCCAGGCGTCGCGTTCCTCGGGGCCGACCCGGAACGGCGCGTGCCGCATCCGCAGGCGCGGGTGGCCGCGGTTGTCCGAATAGGTGCTGGGGCCGCCCCAATACTGCATCAGGAACAGCGTCAGCCGGTCGGCGGCGGGCCCGAGGTCCTCCTCCGGATACATCGGGCGCAGCAGTGGATCCTTGGCGACGCCCTCGTAGAACCGGTCGACGAGCCGGCGGAAGGTGGATTCGCCACCGACCGCCTCGAAGAAGCTGACCTCGCTCACGCGTCCAGTCTGCCAGCAGCCGTGCGGCGCCCCGGGGCCGGTGTGACGCGCATTGCGTTCTCACCGGCCTGAGAGCCGGGCGCCTGAGTGCCGGGCACCTGAGAGCCGGGCGCCTGAGTGCCGGGCGCCTGAGAGCCGCGCGCCTGAGGGCCGGGCGGCTGAAGGCCGGGCGACGGCTGGCCGGCCTGCGCCGGACCCTCGGCGGTGGCCTCGCCGGGGAGCGTGGCCCGGCCCGGCCAGCGCGCGACCAGGGTCGCCATCAGCACCAGGCCGCCGAGGCTCCACAGGCCGACGACCAGCGGGATCGAGGTGTGCTGGGCGATCGCGCCGGTGATGATCACGGCGAGACCCTGGGTGAGCTGCATGCCGCCCTGCATCACCCCGTACGCCCGGGCGCGGTAGCCGTGCGGCAGGGCGAGCACGAAGACGCCGTTGAGGGTCGGCATCAGGCCGCCCTGGGCGATGCCGGAGACCATCACGAGGGCGGCCACGGCGGCGGCTGACGGCGCCCACATGGTCAGCGCCAGGGCCAGCGGCGCGAGCACGGCGAACGGCTTGACCAGCGAGCTGCGCCGCTCCGGCGGGACCAGCCGGCCCACCACGAGCCCGCCGGCGACGAAACCGACCGGCGCCGCGGCCATGATCAGGCCCTGGTCGAACCCGCGCGCCGAGGGATCCTCGTGGAACAGCGCGGCCCAGCCCGCGGCGAGTCCCTCCGGCAGGATCGTGAAGGTGGTGAGCGCGAAGACCATCAGCGCGATCGAGCGCAGCAGCGGGGTGCCGAAGACCAGCCGGTAGCCGTCGCTCGTCTCGCGCAGCAGGTGGCGGCGCTGGCCGGGGGTGGTCGCGGCGGGGCGGGGGCGGACCCCGGCCGCGATGATGGCGGCGGAGACCAGGAACGAGACGGCGTCGAGGGCCAGGCCGAGCCGCGCGTCGACTCCGACGGCGAGGGTGGCGCCGGCCAGATAGCCGAACACCTGCGCCGCCTGGGCCGTCGACGCGTTCAGCGCCAGGACCGTGACGACCTGCCGCCGCTCGACGATGAGCGGGATCAGCGCCGACCGCGCGGCCTGGGTCGGCGGCGCGCCCAGCATCGCCACGAACATCAGCACCAGCAGCGCGGGCACGGGCATGCCCGGCAGCGCGAGCAGGGCGATCGGGACGGCGCGGGCCAGGTCCGACACGATCAGGACCCGACGGTACGGATACCGCTCGGCGATCGCCGCCAGGACCGGCCCGCCGATGATCCACGGCAGGTAGCTCACCGCGAACGACGCCGCCGACAGCAGCACCGACTGACTCTGCTGGTAGACGAGCACGATGATGGCCGCGCGCGCCAGGTAGTCGCCGACCCAGTTGACGATCAGGGAGACGTAGAGGGCGCGGTATTCGCGGACCCCGAAGACCTCGCGGAACGACACCGGCCGTTCCGGCTCCGCCGCGCCGCCGGCTCTGTCGCCGGATCGCGCCTCGGGTCGGTCCTCGGACACCAGGGCCCTCCATCGATCGCGACGACCGGCGGGATCGCCGGCGGCGGCCGGTCACGGACGCCGGTGACCGCCGGTGCCGATCGCGCGTACGTGACGCTGCATGTGCAGATGCTCTTTGCACGATTCTGCCCGATCGGCCGAGCCATGGCTAGGGCGTACGGGCTGATTGTCGGCCATTCGGACCAGGACGGACATCCCCCGCGAGGGTGTATCAGCAGGTCAGGTCGCCCCTCCAGGGGTGACCTGCGCGTCCTGTCCAGAGCCCGGATATGACGGCGGTACGGCCGAACGCGGCAGCATCCGTGACACCGCGATGCGCTCGGAGATGCCGGAACTCTCCAGCGCCTCGGCGAGCCGGCGCCGCAACTCGCGCTGCACGACCGGCTGCCCGTCCGCGGTGGTCTTCGCGATGGTCCGGATGACCGCGCCGTCCACGGTCATCTGCTCGACGCCCACCACGTCCGGGGGCTCGAGGAACTCGGTCGCGTGCTCCGGCTCCTCCGCCAGGGCCAGCGCCGCCTGCCGCAGCACGGCGGTGGCCTCCTCGGAGTTGACGAAGCCGATCGGGATGTCGATGACGACCATCGCCCAGCCCTGGCTCTTGTTGCCGACCCGGACGATCTCGCCGTTGCGGATGTACCAGAGCACGCCGCGCATGTCGCGTACGGTCGTCACCCGCAGCCCGACCGTCTCGACCACGCCGACCGCGTCGCCCAGGTCCACCGAGTCGCCGACGCCGTACTGGTCCTCCAGGAGCATGAAGAGGCCGGCGATCAGATCCTTGACCAGGCTCTGCGCGCCGAAGCCGAGGGCCACGCCGGCGATGCCGGCGCTGGCCAGCAGCGGACCGAGGTTGAAGCCCAGCTCGCCCATGACCAGCAGGGTCGCCATGGTGAAGACGACCGCGGTGACGAAGCTGCGCAGCACCGAGCCGATCGCCTCGGCGCGCTGCCGGCGGCGTTCCGGGATGAACTGGTTCTCCGCCGCCTCCTGCTGCTTGGCCGCGCGCTCGCGCAGCGGCTTGAGCAGCGCCGGCATCTCGGCGCGCGAGGTGGAGGTGGTCAGCCGCCGGATCGCGCGGTGCAGCACCCAGCGGATCAGCATCGCCACCAGCACGATGGCGAGGATCCGCAGCGGCTTCACGATCAGGACGTAGCTGCCGTTCGCCAGCCACTGGATGGCCGTCTTCTCGAGGACCCAGGTGCACAGGGCGTCGGTCTTGCAGCTGGCCGAGAAGTCCGGCGTGCCCGGCAGGAACGTCGGGGTGCTGCCGGAGGGGGCGGGGGTTACGGGAGGAGCAAGCGGAATCACGGGTCCCCACCGTACCGGTGGCCGTTCGGCGGCCGGGAACCGGACATCTTCGCACGAGACCTCAGACGTTTACGCCCCGGCCACAGATTGTGCTCGCAAAATCGTCATCCATCGGGGACTATTGGCGCACGAGGGTCGGTGCCCGGGCCTCGGACGACCTCGCCTGCAACGACCCAGCGAACGACGACCCAGCGGACGACGAACCAGCAAACGACGACCAGCAAATCGGGAGCGATACCAGCACCTACACCGAAGGGTGACCTCCGATGCCTGACATACGACCCACAGTGGGCTCTTCCGCGTTGGTTCTGAACGCTACCTACGAGCCGCTGTGCGTCGTATCGGTGCGTCGAGCGACCATTCTCGTGCTGACCGCCAAGGCCGAATGCGTCTCCGACGGCGACGGCATCCTGCACAGCGCTCACCACACGCTCCCGGTCCCGTCCGTCGTCCGCCTCACCCGGTATGTGAAGGTGCCGTACCGCACGCACGTGGGCCTCTCCCGCCGGGCCATCTTCGCCCGCGACGGCGGCCGCTGCGCCTACTGCCGCGGCTCCGCGGAGACCATCGACCACGTCTTCCCCCGCAGCCGCGGCGGCCTGCACGCCTGGGAGAACGTGGTGGCGGCGTGCGCGAAGTGCAACCACAGCAAGGGCGACAAGACACCGGCCGAGCTGGGCTGGCGGCTGCACGCGGCGCCCCAGGCCCCGCGCGGGGTGGCATGGCGGGTGCTGGGCCACCGCACGCCGGACCCGCGCTGGGCGGACTGGCTCGGGCTGCCGTCCCCGGTCGAGGCCGAAGCCGCCTGATCCGTCCCGCCCGGCTGCCGGCTGCCCGCCCGGCTGCCGGCTGCCCGCCCGGCTGCTGGTGTCCCGCCCGGCCGCCGGCACCCCGCCCGGCTGCCGGTGTCCTGCCCGGCTGCCGCCTCCCCGCCGGCTGGTGGCTCCCCGCTCGGCTGCCGGTGTCCTGCCCGGCCGCCGGCTCCCGGCTCCCCGCCTGGCTGCCGCCTCCCCGCCGGTCGCTGGCCCCCTGGCCGGCCGCCGGCGTGGGTGGCGGTCAGTGGCGTTTCGTGCCGATGAGCGAGGCGAAGACGACGATGTTGTCGGAGTAGCCGCGGTCGCCGCCGAGCCATGTGCCCCCGCACGTCATGAGCCGCAGCGACGGCCTGCTGTAGTCGGCGTACACCCGCTTGATCGGCAGTTTCTCCTTGCCGTGGCGCTCGACCGAGTTCACCTGGAAGATCGCCGTCTCGTCGTCCTCGCGGAGGACCTCGATCTTCTGCCCCGGCTTCAGCTCGTGCAGGCGATGAAAGACCGAGGGTCCCGTACGGGTGTCGGCATGCCCGACGATCAACGCCGGCCCGAACTGCCCCGGCGTCGGCCCCTGGTCGAACCACCCCGCCTCG
Source organism: Pseudosporangium ferrugineum (assembly GCF_003002065.1). GTDB lineage: Bacteria > Actinomycetota > Actinomycetes > Mycobacteriales > Micromonosporaceae > Actinoplanes > Actinoplanes ferrugineus_A. The sequence goes on along the minus strand of NZ_PVZG01000026.1, from coordinate 44,313 downwards.
TTGTGCCGGTTCACCGGGGGCACCGCCACGGAGTCGTCCTTCGCCAGCCCGACGGTGAGCAGCGGCGCCTCCACCTTGATCGCCGGAATGGTCAGGCGTCGCGGCCGGCTCGGCTCCAGCACCGGGAAGTCGCGCGGCGGCGGCTTGTCCGGCCCCTTGAACAGCTCGCCCAGGTCGAATCCGGTGGCCGCACCGAAGCCGGCGCCGACGGTGAACAGCCCCACGAACACCAGCACCACCGCCATCAGCCCGAGCGGCAGCGGCCGGCGTGCGCGAACGGCCGCAGGCGCGCGCACCCGGCTCCGGCGCGGCGCCCGCAGCAGCGACCGCGACGGCGCGTGCGGCGCCGACCGCGCCCCGCCGGCTGTCGGCCGCGCCTCGCCGGCTACCGATCGCGCCCTGCCGGCTACCCACCGTGCAGCATCGCCGTCCGGGCGAGCGTCGTTGCCGGTCGGGCGAGCGTCGCTGCCGGCGTGCCGGCCGTCCATCGCCGGGCCCTCGACGGCCGGCGTGCGGGCGTCGGCCGCCTGCGCGACCACCGGCGGGTCGGCGGCCGGGTTGGGCCCGGACTCGGCGGTGGGGGATTCGGCCGGCCGCGGGCGGCTGACGATCTCGGCGGGGCGGCGGCGCAGGACCGACTCGGGCATGCGGGGGCCGGGGACGGCCGGCTGCGGGCGTACCGGGCGGGACATCGGGTGGGCCTCAGGCCGCGCGGCGGCGGCGCAGGGCCGCCACGCCCAGGAGGAGGCCCGCCGCCAGGGCCGTGGCGCCGCCGCCGATCAGCAGCGGTGCCGATCGGCCCGGGGCGGTGCCGCCGCCGCCCGTGGCCGGGCCGTGCTTCGGTTCGACCTTGGCGACGACGTGCAGGGTGCTCTTCGCCGTCTTGCCGTCCGGGCAGCGCAGCTCCAGCGGGTAGTCGCCCGGCTCGGTGCGGGCCGGGACGCGGGCGGTCGCGGTGAGGAAGCCGTACCGGGGGGAGACCGTGACCGTGCCGAGGAGGGTGGAGGTCACCTTGGCGGGGGCCAGGTTGTCGTCGCAGCTGGCGCGCACGCCGATCTCGTCGCCGGCGCGTACGGTGCTCGGATTGGTCTCGACGAACACGGCCGCGGCGTGGGCGGCGGTGCCGGGCAGCAGAGCGACGGGCAGGGCCAGGGCGAACGCGGCGAGCGCGGCCGGGACGGATGGACGCATGACCTCCCCCTCCTGCCGTCCGGGGCGGAAACGTCGCGGACGGCGCGTGAGGGTGATTTTCGCACCTCCGGGGCGATTCCGCGTGACCCGGAGAGATCGGGGGTCGTGGGTCTTGACACCCGGCCGTCCGTGGCGGGGCCCACTCCGCTACCGTGATTGACGTTCGGATCACTGGGAACACAGTGACTTGGCCCGGTTCCTTTTGACGCCTGGGGGCGTTGAGGTTGTCGATTTTCAGCACGCTTCTGCTCTTCGCGGGGATCCCGCTCGGGGTCATCATCGTGGTCGCGGCCTCGGTCGTCGCCGGTAGCCGTCGCTCGCGGCCCGACCGCCGGTATCGCCCCGGCCGGCCGTACGACTTCGCGCCGACCTGGTTCCTCGCGTCGCCCGCGCAGGTGAGCCCGGCCTTCGGCGGCAAGACCGGCGACCGCGTCACCCAGCAGCCCGCGCTGGAGTCCGGCGCCGTCGAGGGGCCCGCGGGCCGGCAGATCCGGCCCGGAGCGGTAGGAGGCGCAAGTGACCGTTGGTGAGCACCAGGCCATCGTGAGCGGCGGCGAGCAGCCTCTGACGGCGCTCGACCACCCCGGCGGCCCGACCCTGACCGAGCGGCCCGAGCTGACCATGTCCGACGAGGGCATCGCGGCGCTCGACGGCCCGTTCACGACCCGGCAGCTGCTGCGCCTGGACGAGGCGCTGCGGGTGGCCGACCAGCAGACCGGCCTGACCTTCAGCGTCTACATCGGCGACCTGGGCGAGCCCACCCGGGAGACCGCCGAGCAGCTGCACCGGCGGATCGAGGGTGCGGCCACGGCCGTGCTGCTGGCGATCTCGCCCGGGCAGCGCCTCCTCGAGATCGTCACCGGCTCCGAGGCCCGCAAGCGCATCTCCGACCGGGACGCCAAGCTCGCCGCGCTGTCGATGGCCGCGTCGTTCGCCGGCGGGGACCTGGCCGGCGGCGTGCTCGCCGGCATCGACCAGCTGGCCTCCCACGCGGGCCGCCACTGAGCAGCCGGCTCGCCGCGAAGCGCCGAGCGCCGCGAAGTGCCCGGCGCCGCGAAGTGTCGCGGGTCGTCGCTGATCGGCTATCTCCAGGTGCTCGGGGCTACCCGCACCGGGAATGGGGCGTCGACCTTCACCAGGTCGGCGCCCTCGATCGTTCTCGCCGTGCCGTAGCCGTCGGCGCCCAGCTCGTAGATGTGCAGGGCCGGCGCGGGCACCGGTTCGATCCGCCAGTAGCTCTCGATGCCGGCGTCGGCGTACAGGGCCGGTTTGAGCAGCCGATCGCAGCGCCGGCTGGTGGGGGTCTCCACCTCGACGACCAGCGCGACGTCCGCCGGGTCCGCCCAGATCGCGCCGGAGGACCGCGGCCGCAGCACGGCCACGTCCGGGATGAGGTTGCTCTCGCCCGAGGCGATGCCCAGCCGCTCGCACACCCACCAGCCATCCGGTGCCGCCCCGCGGAGCGTGGTGACGAGGGCGCGGACCACCGCCCCGTGCGGCTCGTCCAGCGGCGGCGTCACGTGCAGGCTGCCGTCGAAGATCTCGTACCGGTGGCCGTCCTGCGGGAACAGGTGCAGGTCCGGCTCGGTCCACGGGCCGTCGGGTGCGGCCCATCGCACCGGGGAACCGTGCCCGATCACCACGACCGCACCACCTCCGTCGCCGGGAGTGCCAGCGTACTAACGGAGGGTTGTTTCTGGTGGGTTTCCCCGCCGAAAGTATCGCGGGCCGCAAGGAAGTCCTCGCGGCCCGCGATCACGGTCAGGCCGAGGCATCCTTCGCGCGCGCCTTCAGCGCCCGCACGACGCCGTCGCGGCCCTCGGCCACCAGCCGGCGCAGCGAGGGGGAGTGGCCCTCGGCGGCGAGCCAGGCGTCGGTCAGCGCCACCGTCTCCTCGCTCACCTGGTACGCCGGGTAGGCGGACATCACGAACTCCTGCGCCGGCTCGCTGTCCGAGCGGGCCCACACCTCGTCCACGACCTCGAAGTACTTCGACGCGTACGGCGCGGTGAGCGCGACCTGCGTCGACGACTGGAAGCCCTGGAGCAGCGACCGGTTGAGCCAGTTGGGGAGCTTCTCGCCGCCGGTGAGCCGCGCCCAGACCGCCGCCTTGTTCTCCGGCGTGGGCAGCAGCGCGCGGGCGATGGCCGCCTCCCGCTCGCCGCTGGCGGTGCGGTCGGAGTCGAGCTCGGCGCCGATCTCCTCGTCGGTCGCCGCGCCCCGGGACGCCAGCACCTCCAGCAGCGACCAGCGCAGCTCGGTGTCGACCGTCAGGCCCGCCGGCACGCCGGTGCCCTTGAGCCAGCCGCGCAGGGTCGCGAGGTCCTCGGGGCTGCGCGCGGCACCCATGAAGGCGCGGGCCCAGGCGAGCTGGAACCCGCTGCCGGGCTCGGCCGCCGCGAGGGCCCCGCGGGCCGTGTCGGCGAGCTGCGCCCAGCCGGTCGGCGCCCATGCCGGGTCGGCGTACATGGTCAGGGTGGTCGTCGCCTGCCGCAGCGTCGCCGTGGTCAGGTTGATGTCGCGTTCCTTGGGCAGGCCCGTGCTCACCAGCGCCACGTAGTCGCGGGCGGCCAGCTCGGCGTCGCGGACCATGTCCCAGGCCGCCGCCCAGCTCAGCGCGCGCGGCAGCGACGACTCGAAGCCGTCGATGTGACGGACGACGGTCGCCATCGAACGCTCGTCGAGGCGCAGCTTCGCGTACGTGAGGTCGTCGTCGTTGACCAGCAGCACATCCGCGGCGCGCTGCCCGGCCAGCGCGGCGATCGCGGTCTCCTCGCCGGTCACGTCCAGCTCGAGGCGGTCGCGGCGGACCAGCCGGTCGCCGTCGACGTCGTAGAGGCCCACGCCGACGCGGTGCGTGCGCAGCGTCGGGTAGGCGGCCGGTGCCTCCTGCTTCACGACCACGCTCTCGTACGTGCCGTCCGCGCCGATCGTGACCACCGGCCGCAGCGTGTTGACCTGCGCGGTCTCGAGCCACTGCGCGGCGAACTTGCGCAGCTCCCGCCCCGACGCGGTCTCCAGCTCGGTGAGCAGGTCGTCGAAGGTGGCGTTGCCCCACGCGTGCCGCTGGAAGTACGCGCGCAGCCCGGCCCGGAACGACTCCAGCCCGACGTACGCGACGAGCTGCTTGATGACGCTCGCGCCCTTCGCGTACGTGATGCCGTCGAAGTTGACCTCGACCGCCTCGAGGTCCGGCATCTCGCAGTAGACCGGGTGGGTCGAGGAGAGCTGGTCCTGGCGGTAGCCCCAGGTCTTGCGCACGGACAGGAACGTCGACCACGCGTCGCTGAAGCGGGTGGCGTTGGTGCTGCACCAGTGGCTCGCCCACTCGGCGAACGACTCGTTCAGCCACAGGTCGTTCCACCAGCGCATGGTGACCAGGTCGCCGAACCACATGTGCGCCAGCTCGTGCAGGATCGTGTTGGCGCGCTGCTCGTACTCGAAGTCGGTGACCTGCGACCGGAAGATGTAGCGCGCCTCGGCGTGCGTGACGCAGCCGAAGTTCTCCATCGCGCCGGCGTTGAAGTCGGGCACCCACAACTGGTCGTACTTCGGCAGCGGGTAGCGCACGCCGAACTGCTCGTGGAAGAAGTCGAAGCCCTGCTTGGTGATCAGGAACAGGTCGTCGGCGTCGAGGTAGCGTGCCATCGAAGCCCGGCAGTAGACACCCAGGTCGATGCCGTCGTGGCTGTCGCGCACCTCGTGGTACGGCCCCGCGCACAGCGCCGTGATGTACGTGCTCATCCGCGCCGACGTCTCGAAGTGGACCGTCTTGGCGCCCGCCCCGGCCGGCTCGGTGCTCGCCACCGGCGAGTTCGAGACGACCTTCCAGTGCGCCGGGACCGTGGCGTGCCACGTGTAGACGCTCTTGAGGTCGGGCTGGTCGAACGCCGCGTACACGCGCTGGGCGTCCGCCGTCTCGAACTGGCTGTAGAGGTAGACCTCCTTGTCGACCGGGTCCTCGCTGCGCTGCAGACCCTGGCCGCTCGCGGAGTAGTAGTAGTCGGCGTCGACCACGAGGGTGTTCTCGGCGGCGAGCCCGGGGAGCGTCAGACCCTTCTCCGCCGACCACGCCGAGGTGTCGACGGGCGCGCCGTTGAGCACGGCAGAGCGTACGGAAGCGGCCGCGACCTCGATGAACGTCTCCGCACCCGGCTCGGTGCAGCGGAACGTGACCTCGGTGACCGTCCGGAACGTGCCGTCGCCCGGGTTGCCGGCCCCGTCGGTCAGATCCAGGGCGATGTCGTACCCCGTCACCTCGAGCAGGCGGGCCCGCTCGGCGGCCTCCACCTGGGTCAGGTTACGAACTCCGGCCACGATCACTCTCCTCCACGCTGGCGAGGGCGGCGTCGCCCCCGCCTCGAGCTTTCCACGCCAAGCCTATGCGGTGCGTCCGGGCCCGTGCGGGACGGGAAGAACGGCCGCCGGGATTGCGCGAAAATCATCACGTAAGGCCTCCGCCGGTCGTTGGTAAGGGTGAGAACCGTCACCTTGACCGGAGGCTGCCGATGGCCGAGTCAGACAGCGTCGCCACCAGCACCATCGCGGTGCACCGGGGCGCCTGGGAGAGCGTCTGCCCGAACCTGCCCGCGGAGCTGGCCGCCATGGTCGCGCCGCCGGTCACGGTCTCGGCGTTACCGGTGGCCGGGCCGTACGGGGACGCGCAGCAGCGGCGGCGAGCGCGGGAGGCCCGCTTCCGGGGGAACATGCCGTCGGGGCCCGCGTACCGGCAGCCCCGGCGCGCCACCTGAAGGCTGGGACGGCCCGGGCCCCGTCCGCGGCGGCCCGGGGCCGCTCGGTAGGTTCGCGGTCATGACGGTCGTGCACCCGATCAGCCGGGCCTGGATCACCACTGGCGGCACCGGCGCGCAGAACTACGACGAGTTCGCGGACGACGCGGAGATCACCGCGATCATCGCCGCGAACCCGCACAGCGCGCTGGCCATCGAGATGCCCCACCGGGCGCCGGGGTCGGTGGGCCGGTCCTTCCTCGACTGCCTGCCCGACGCCGCCGCGCGGCTCGCCGAGGAGAAGGCGGACGGCAGCTACACGCCCGCCGAGCAGGTGGTCGTGCTCTACCGGATCAGCGCTCCGGGGGAGCCGGCCGCGTACGGTCTCTGGGCCCTGGTCGACACCGACCAGATCTCCACCAGCGCCGACGAGCCGGGACTGGTGATCCGCAACGAGGACGTGTTCATCGCCAAGGTCCGCGAGCGGGTCGCGCTCGCCGAGACCCTGCAGACCCTCCTCTCGCCGGTCCTGCTGCTCCAGACCGGCAAGGGCGACGAGCTGCACGCCGCGCTGGCCGCCGCCACCGAGGCCGCCGGCGCGCCGGCCGCCACCGACCTGGACCAGAGCGGGCGTACCCACGCCATCTGGATCGTGCCCGCGGGACCGCTGCAGGACGAGCTGACCGCGCTCGCCGGCGGGGGTGAGCTGGTCGTCGCCGACGGCAACCACCGCAGCCTCGCCGCGCAGACCGGCGGCCTGCCGCGCTTCCTGGCCGTCGTGACCACGCCCGCGTCGGTCGCCATCCAGCCCTACAACCGGCTCGTCGCCGAACTCCCGGTCGAGGACCTGGTCGCCCAGCTCGTCGCGGCCGGCGCGCGGGTCGAGGAGCTGCCGCGGCCCGCGGCGATCCCGGCCAAGGGCACGATCGAGCTGTACGCCCGGAGCACCTCGTACACCGTCGTCCTGCCGCCGGCCGAGGGTGCCACCTCCGTCGACAACCTCGACCACGCGCTGGTCGAACGGGTGCTCCTGCGGGACGCCCTCGGCCTCGACCCGGGCGACAAGCGCATCTCGTACGTGGGCGGCGACTACCCGGCCGAGTGGCTGCGCGGCGAGGTCGACGCGGGCCGCGCCGAGCTGGCGGTGCTGATCGCGCCGGTGACCGTGGACGACTTCGTGGCGGTCAACCTGGCCCGGCAGAAGCTCCCCCGCAAGAGCACCTGGTTCACCCCCAAGGCCCGCGGCGGCCTGGTCCTGGCCCAGCTCGATTAGATGGCTGTCCACCCCCAGGTGCACGCTTCGCTGGCCATCCGGCGGCGCCCGCCGGCCGAGGCCCTCGCCGCCGACCCGTACGAGCGCCTCCAGCACGCGCGGCGGGCGATGGAGGAGTCGAACGAGGCCGAGTGCGGCCCGGCGATCCCGCTGCCCGTGGTGGTCGACGTCGACGCGGACGGCGTGCCCTGCCGCCTGTACGCGACCCGCACCGGCGCACCCGTCCTCGTGTACGTCCACGGCGGCGGCTGGTGCTACGGCAGCGTGGAGACCTTCGACCGGCTGTGCCGCCGCATCGCCGACCGTTCGGGCTGCGCGGTGCTCTCGGTCGGCTACCGGCTCGCCCCCGAGCACGTCTTCCCGGCGGCGCTCGACGACGTGGAGACGGTGCTCGGCTGGGTCCGCAAGGAGGGAGCCGGGCTCGGCGTCGACCCGTACCGGCTGGCGATCGGCGGCGACAGCGCGGGCGGGCAGCTCGCCACCGTGGCCGCCCGTCGTCAGCGGGACGCGGCCACCCCGCTCGACTACCAGGTGCTGATCTACCCGGCGATCGACCCGATGACCGCCTCCGAGTCGTACGACGAGGTCGGCGGCTACGGCCTCGACCGCGCGTCGATGAAACTCGCCTGGGAGACGTACGTGCCGTCGCCGGCCGACCGTTTCGGCCCCGACGTGGCGCCGCTCGCCGTCGAGGACCTCGCCGGCATGCCGCCCACCCTGATCATCACGGCCGAGTACGACGTCCTGCGCGACGAGGGCGCCGACTACGCGGACGCGCTGGTCACGGCGGGTGTGCCGGTCGTGCACGTCCGCTACGCCGGGGTCAACCACGGCTTCGCCCGCAAGCTGGCCCTCTTCGACGCGGCGCGGGCCGCCGCCGACCAGATCGCGGTGAGCCTGCGGGCCGCGCTGACGTTCTGAACGGCGTTTGACAGACTGCGGTCATGCGCGTCTACCTGGGTTCCGACCACGCCGGCTACGAGCTGAAGAGCCACCTCGTCAACTACCTGGCGAAGCAGGGGTACGAAGTCGTCGACGTCGGGCCGCACGTCTTCGACCCGGAGGACGACTACCCGGCCTTCTGCCTGAACACGGGCGCGAAGGTGGTCGCCGACGAGGGCAGCCTGGGCATCGTCATCGGCGGTTCCGGCAACGGCGAGCAGATCGCCGCCAACAAGATCGCCGGGGTCCGCTCGGCGCTGTCGTGGAAGGTCGAGATCGCCCAGCTCGCCCGCCAGCACAACGACGCCAACGTCCTCGCGCTCGGGGCCCGCCAGCACACCCTGGACGAGGCGTCGGCGATGGCGGAGGCGTTCCTGACCACATCGTTCTCGGGCGACGAGCGGCACGCCCGCCGGATCGGCCAGCTCGCCTCGTACGAGCGCACCCGCGAGCTCCCGGAGCTTCCGGCCTCCTGAGTCCTTCCGGCCTCCTGAGTCCTTCCGGCCTCCTGAGTCCTTCCGGCCTCCTGAGTCCTTCCGGCCTCCTGAGTCCTTCCGGCCTCCTGAGTCCTTCCGGCCTCCTGAGTCCTTCCGGCCTCCTGAGTCCTTCCGGCCTCCTGAGTCCTTCCGGCCTCCTGAGTCCGGGCGCGGCTGGTCAGCGGCTGGTCAGCGGCCGCGGGGCAGGTCCTCGCGGGGCACCCAGTTGCGGCGGACGATCGTCAGGTCACGCTCGGCGTCGGCGAGCTGCTGCTCCGACGGCCGCGCGGCGTCGCGCGCACGCAGCGCCGCGGTCACGCTGACCTGCGACGATCCCGAGCCGACGAGCCCGCGCAGCCCGCGTTCGCCGGGCTCCTCACCCCCGCCACGAGCACCCGGAGCCCGCGACCCGGGCCCGGACGGCCGCGCCGTGGCCGCCGAGGGCCGGGCCCCGGGGTTCGCGGAGGCCGCCGGACGGGCGCCGGGCGGCGCGCTTCCCGGCCTGGGCGGCGCGGTGGCCGCCGGTCTGGGCGGCACGGTCGCGGCGGCCGGCTTGGTCGGCATGGTCGCGGCCGGCTTGGTCGGCACGGTCGCGGGACCGGGCCGGATCGCCGTGGGCTTCGGCGCCTCCTCCGGGTCCAGCACGGGCGAGGTCTCCGCCACGAACGGCTCGACGGGCGGAATCACGGCCGCCCCGGCCTCAGCGGCGTCCTGGCGCGGCGGCGGCGGGGTCACGGCTGTGCCGGCCTCGTCGGTGGCCTGGTCGGGCGGCGGCGTGGCCGCGGACGGCGCCGGGTGGGAGGGACGCACGCGGCGGCGGCGACGTCCGGGTTCTTCGCCCATGCCGCCGAACCTACCGCCGCGGCACCCACCTAGAACACCTCGGTCGGGTTCGGCATCCGGTGCCATCCGAACGCCGTCGTCGCCGCGCGCAACGCGCCGGGAGTCAGCTCCCGGACCGTGCCGGCCGCGCCGAGCGCGGCGAACGGGACGGCGCCCAGATAGACCGTTCCCAACTCCAGCACGGTGCAGGCCAGGTCCGCGGGATCTTCGGTACGCGTACACGTCGCCTTACCGGAAGCGTCGGCGGTGAGCCGCCAGCGCCCGGTGTTGCGGTCGAGCAGCGGATCCGCCACGTCGAACACCACGTCGACCGGCGCCGCGTACTCGCGGGCCGCCAGGGCCCGGGGCAGGTCGACGATGCGGATCCACAGCCCGTCCGCCAGGGTGGTGCCGAGCCGGCGTGGCTCGTCGACGAGGTACTGCAGCGGCTCGTCGAGGGTGGCGAAGGACACATCCGCCTTGCGCGCGAGGTCGATGGAGAGCACGAAGTGCCACAGCGCCCGGTACGCCTCCGGGTCGGCGGCGACCACCTCGCGGACGCGTACCTCGGCGTCGGGGCCGTGCTCGTTCCATTCGCCCTTCACCCGCCACACCGCGTAGCCCGTGGGGCCGTCGGCGGTCTCGTGCACCACGGCGTACTGGGCGGTTGCCCCTTCGCGCAGCGATTCGAGGTCGGACAGGACAAAACGCCACCATCGCTCGTCCCGGCTCGACCAGCCGGTGCGGGTGGCGCGCAGTTGCTCGTACACCTTGCTCAGCTCGGGAATCGCCTCGAGCGGGTCGACCATCCGCAGCCGGCTTCCGGGGGCCGGCGCGGGGCCGCCGGGCAGCCTGACCTCGCGCGTCATCACGCTCATCCGCAGCCGCTGCGCCGCCGGCCCGTACCCGAATCGGGGGTAGATCTTGGTCTCGCTCGCCCAGAGGACGGCGATCGGCTCGCGGCCGGCGGCCGCGATCTCGCGCAGCTGGCGGTGCATCATCCGGGTCAGCAGCCCGCGCCGGCGGTGGGTCGGCAGGACGCCGACCTGGGTGACGTGCGCGGCCGGCAGGACGGCGCCGGGCACGGTCAATTCCCTCGTGTACGCCGCGGCGTGGCCGACGACGGTGCCGGCGTCGTCGGCGACCAGGGCCCGTTCCGGCTCGAACACCGAGCCCTCGACGTCGCGTTCCTCGGCCGACATCGTGTGGTGGAAGACGTGGCTCAGCAGACCGGAGACCGACGCCCAGTCGTCCGCCGTGCCGGCCCTGATCGGTATCTCGCTCCGGTCCATGCTGTTTGTGTAACGGACGGCGCGCGCGTCGGCGAGCTATTTGTCGGCTCGTTACTCTCGATGCAGGGCGGCAACCGGCCGTACCGGGGGAGGGGAACGATGCCAGAGCAACCGCAGTGGCCCGAGCGGACGCTCGACATGCCGCCGCAGGATCCCTGGGCCGATCCGCCCACGACGGACATGCCGCCGCGCCGCGCCCCGGGCAACGGGCCCGGCCAGCACCCGGACCCGACCCGCCGCTACGACGCCACCCGCGCCGCCACCCCGGGCCGCCCGCCGCAGTACGACGCCATCCGCGTCGCCCCCGGCCACCCGCCGCAGCCCGACGCGACCCGGACCGCCACGCCTGGCCGTCCGCCGCAGCACGACGCGACCCGGGCCGCCACGCCGGGCCGCTCGCCGCAGTACGACGCGACGCGGGCTGTTCCGCCGGGTGAGGACGCACGGGCGTCGCAGCCGGATCCGACCCGGGCCGTCCCGCCGGGTCAGGGTGCCGCGAGTCCCGCGCCGCCGCCGTCGCCGTTCTCCAGCGGTCGTGCCGCGGTCAACCCGCGCCCGCAGCCGCAGCAGCAGTTCGTGGCCGAGCACGAGCCCACCGGCACGGGCTGGCCCGGCGCCGGGGCGCCCAGCGAGCGCCGCCCCCTGGCCTGGCACCTCGCCCAGCTCCGCCGCGGCGGCGAGTGGAGCTTCGCCGGCCTGCTCTTCGCCTTCGTCTGCTGGGGCATCTGGGCCATCTCGAGCGACGGCGACCTGACCGCCCCGATCGTGGTCTTCATCGTCTCGGTCGCGGTGGCGGGCGGCGTCTTCGCCCTGTCCCGGCTCGTCGGACGCCTGGTCCTGGAACGCCAGCTCCACCGCGAACGCCGCACGGCGAAGGGCTCCCACATCGTCGCCGGCATCTTCCTGGTCGGCGTCGGCATCGCCCACCTCCGCCAGACGGAGTGGGTCATGACGGCCGTCAACTGGGTGGTCGACCTCTTCCGCTGACCCACCCGCCGGCCCGGCCGGAAAGCCGGGCCGGCGGGGCGGTCAGCCCTGGCCGCTCATCGAGGTGCCGGTCTCCAGCAGGGACTTCAGGTCGCTGAGCACCCAGGCCCAGCCGCCGCCGCCCGCCTCGTCCAGCGGCGAGCCGGCCACCATCGTCGACGTCGCGGGGGCGCCCGTCAGCTCGTGGGTGATGGTCAGGCGGCAGACGCCCGGCTGGGACTTCAGCTCCTCGATCAGGTACGTCAGCGTCGTGAACGGCTCGGCCGCGGTGGTCGGGTCCATCAGCATCCGCCAGGTCTGCTTGAGCAGCCGCGGCGGATCGGCCTCGAGCACCTCGCCGTCGACGATCGTGTCGGGGAGGTCGAAGCCGCTCTCCTTGGCGTACGCCCGCATCTCCTCCGTGACCTGGGAGCGGTAGGAACCGCCCGGCCGCAGCTCGAAGTAGGCGGGGGCGGCGTACCCGTACTTCACGGTCCACTCGGGGTCGGTGATCGCCGTCCAGATCTTCTCCGGGGTGGTCCTGATCCAGACCCGGAACACCTGGGTGGTCAGCGGCTCGGTCATGTCTCGTCCCCCAGCGCGTTCTTGAGATCGACGAGCGCCGTGATGTGACGCTCGGTGTACTTGTCGATCCACCGGTCGTGGATCAGCCGGATCGGCACGGGGTTGAGGAAGTGCAGCTTCTCCCGCCCGGACCGGCGCACGACGACGAGACCGGCCTCTTCCAGCAGCTTCAGGTGCTTGGCGACCCCGAAGCGGGTCATTTCCACCTCGGACTCCAGCTCGGTGAGGGTGCGTCCCTCCCGGGCGAAGAGCAGGTCGAGCAGGAAGCGACGGGTCGGGTCGGCGAGCGCCTTGAACACCCGGTCGTCATCCGTCATGACGCCAAGTTAGGTGACCAAAAGGTCACATGTCAAGCCGAGCGAGGCCCGCACGCTGCGATGACGTGCGTCAGCGGCGGCGCTTGCGGACGAGGCGGCGCAGTTGGGCGATCCGCGCCCCGGCCACCGCCATCGCGATCACCGCGCCCGCGACGCCCGCGAGCAGCAGTGCCAGCGCGAGCGGGATCCGCCCGTCCATCCACAGGAAGCTGATCGGTACCCCGCCCGTGTTCTGCGCGACGAAGACGATGAGCAGGATCAGCAGCGCGACCGCCGGCCAGGCGGCCACCCAGAGCATGCTTGCCCGCGTACGCGGAACCGCGGGACCCGGCGGTGCCTCGCCGGCCGGCCCTAGCCCCGCCAGCGTGCGGGCGAGCTCATCCGGCAGCGGGGGTGCGGTCTCGGCGGGCGGGCCCTCGGGGTCCGGCAGAGGCGGCACCGACGGCTGGGTGGGTCTGTTCTCCGATGGGTACGCCATAACTCATAGTCTCGCTCACATGTGCGCTGAGTGAGCGGCGTACACGCGGCCCGGGAGAATTAAGGGCGATCTAATAGACGTTCCTCGAAACGGGACGTTACGGTCTCCGCCGGATCGCCCAATCCCCGCCCCGCCCTCATCCCCCACGATTCGGATCACCATGCGCAGACCCCTTCTCATCGTCGGCGGCATGGCTGTCGTCACCGTGGCCGCCGGCATCGCCGTCGCGGCCAGCGCCAGTGCCGGCACCAGCACGTACGAGGCCGAGGCCGCCGTCAACCCGCTCGCCGGCGGCGCGCACGTCGTCGACTGCCGCCGCTGCTCCGGCGGCAAGCGCGTCACCGGCATCGGCCGCGCCGGCGTCCTGACCGTCACCGGCGTCGTCGCCGAACGCGGCGGGACCATCCGGCTCGCGATCACCTACGCCGGAGACCGCAGCCGTACGGCCCGGATCAGCGTCAACGGCGCGGTGCCGACCGCCGTCCTCTTCCCCGGTACGCGCAGCACCAGTCGCACCGCCACCCTCCGGGTCACCGCCACCCTGCGGTCCGGCGACAACACGGTCGCCTTCAGCAACCCGGTCGGGCCGGCGCCGGACATCGACAAGCTCGTCATCACGACCGACGGGACGCCGCCCACTCCCGTACCCACGGCCACCGCCTCGGGTGAGCCCGGCGCGACCGCGACCGCGACCGCCCCGACGGGCCCGGCACCCTCCGGGCCGGCGCCGTCGAGCTCGCAGCCGGCCTCGCCGACCGCCTCGCCGAGCGCCCCGGCCGCGACGTCCCCGCCGGCGCCGACGGCGTCGCCCAGCACGACCCCGCCGACGACCCGGCCCACGACGAGCCCACCGGCCACCACCCCGCCCGCGAGCCCCTCGGCGACCCCGGACCCGGCGCCCACCGGCAACGCGGCGATGGAGGCGGAGGCGGTACGGATCGTCAACGTCGAGCGGGCGAAGGCCGGCTGCCCGGCGGTGACCGCGGACGACCGCCTCACCGCGGCCGCGCGGGGTCACTCGGCCGACATGGCGGCGCGCGACTACTTCAGCCACACGACCCCGGAGGGCGTGCAGTTCGCCACCCGCATCACCGAAGCGGGTTACCGGTGGTCGGGCGCGGGCGAGAACATCGCCAAGGGCCAGCGCACCCCGGCCGACGTGATGACCTCGTGGATGGCCAGCAGCGGCCACAAGGCGAACATCCTGAACTGCGGTTTCAAGAACCTCGGCGTCGGTGTGGCGGCGGACGCCCAGGGTTCGCTGGTCTGGACGCAGGACTTCGCCAGCCCGCTCTGACCCGGGGTCCGGCTGTCCGGCCTCGTGATCCGGACAGCCGGACCCGGTTCCGCGGATACTCATTCCCGTGCCGTTCCGTGCTTGAGCAATGGCGTTGGGTTATCCGCGCCGTACCTGGGGGATGCCGGGCCACATGATGGTCGGCATCGCGGCGATGCCGTGTCCACCCAGGAAGGCGGCGCCATGGTCCAGGACCGGTACACCCGTCGGGAGCCCCAGCTCGGTGCCACCGCGGAGTTCCCCGACGGGCCCGACCACGGCGAGGCCACCTACCGCGGCACCGACCGGCTCGCCGGGCGGCGCGCCGTCATCACCGGCGGCGGCTCGGGCATCGGCCGGGCGGTCGCGATCGCCTTCGGCCGTGAGGGCGCGGACGTGCTCCTCTCGTACCCTCCGGAAGAGGAGCCCGACGCGCGCGAGACCGCGCAGCTGGTCGAGAAGGCCGGCCGCCGGGCGGTGACCGTGTCCGGCGACATCGGCGACGAGGATCATTGCCAGGCGCTCATCGACCGCGCCGTGGGCGAGTTCGGTGGCCTGGACATCCTGGTCAACAACGCCGCCTTCCAGACGGCACAACCGGGCGGCATCGAGCGGATCAGCACGGAGCAGTTCGACCGGATCATGCGCACCAATCTGTACGCGATGTTCTGGCTCTGCCGCGCCGCCGTGCCGCACCTGGGGCGGGGTGCGTCGATCATCAACACGGCGTCGGTGCAGGCGTACCGGTCGTCGAGCGCCCTGCTGGACTACGCCACGACCAAGGGCGGCATCGAGGCCTTCACGAGGGCGCTCGCCGGCGACCTGGCGACCCGGGGCATCCGGGTGAACGCGGTGGCTCCCGGCCCGATCTGGACACCCGTGATCCCCACGACGTTGCCGCCGCAGCGGCCCGAGGCCCGCGCCGGCCAGCCCGCCGAGCTCGCCCCCGCGTACGTGTACTTCGCCTCGCCGGAGTCGAACTGCACGACCGGCGAGGTGCTCGGCATCGCCGGCTGCGGATAGGCCGGCGCGGCCGGCTGCGGATGGGCGGGAGCGGCCGGCTGCGGATGGGCCGGCGCGGGGGCACCGCTGACCGGGGGCGCGGGCGATCTGCGCTACCGTCTGCACATCGCGGATTCCGCGCCGACGACCCGAGGAGACAACGATGTCCGACTCCACCGCAGACGCCGAACCCTCCACCGCGGACGCCGCCGCCGAGGAGGAGCCCTTCGCCAACCGCGCCGCCCGCCGGGCCAAGGGCAAGAAGTCCGCGAACCCGAAGCTGGGCGCGGCCGGCCCGCGCCCGATGCGCTCGGGCACGGTCCAGAGCCCCCGTCAGTACGGCAACCGCCGCAGCGGCTGACCCTGGCGAGCGGCTCGGGGCGGCCGGTTGGCGCGTGGGGCCGGGTGGCGGGGTCGTCGGCGGCGGCGAAAACTGCCGTGGTGTCCGGATCGGCGGATGCGCCGACCGGGCACGACGGCGGAGCCGATACGGTTGACCATATGACGACGACCTACTCGGGCCCGGCCAGACTGATCCTCGCTGGTGGGGCATACGTCGCCGGCATGGCCTCCCTGAGCACCAACCAGCGCGGCGGTCTCCAGGGCTGGGGCGGCACCTTCCGCCCGGACGAGATCACCGCCGACCTCCGCGAGGCGGGCGAGGGCGTTCAGCTCGAGCTCCCGTACGAGCGGGTCGGCGAGGTAGCCGTCACCGGCATGCGCAAGTTGCTGGCCACGCAGGTGCTGGTGTCCCTGGCGGGCCGCGGGCCGGCACCCTTCTGAGGCGACCGCGACGGTCGTAACGGTCGCCTCAGCCCTCCAGCACCCCTAGCAGGGCCGAGGCGACGAGGGCGACGGTCCGGTCGTCGTCGCCGGCCAGCTCCTCCAGGACGCCCCGCGCGAGGGGCGCCGGCATCTCGGTGAGTGCCTGGGTCAGGCGTATGCGCACCGCGGGGTCCGCGACGTGCCCGGCCAGCTCCGCGGTCAGCGCGGCCAGGATCCGGTCCGCGCAGCCGGGTTCCGCCGCCAGCGCCCCCAGCACCTCGGCGGCCTCCACGTCGTTCGTGCCCTCGACCACCATGGCGACGAGGGTCGGCACGGCCGCGGTGACGCCACGCGTACCCGATGCGAGCGCCGCGTGCCGGCGTACGGTGGCATCCGGATCTTGAAGGGCCTCCGCGAGCAGAGCCGTCGCCTCGTCGCCGGGCATCTCCGCGATCGCCAGCACCGCACGCCGCCGAATGCCGGCGTCCGGCGAGCGCACGCCGGCCGCCACGCTCGACACCCCGTCGCCGCCGGCCCGCGCGAGCGCCCACCGCAGGGCACCGGCGACGTTCGGGTCGGATTCGGCCAGAACCGCCCCGGCCAGCAGCTCGGTGGGCAGCGGCGCGTCCTCGGAGGAGCCCAGAACGGCCTGCTGCCGGCGCGCGGCGCTGTCCGAATGCAGCCCGCGCAGCAGTTCGACGATCCGCAGGACGCTCTGCCAGTCACCGGGCGCCGAGCCGTCCACCGTACGGAGCCGCTCGAGCAACTCCCGCTCCCGCCGCAACCGGTCCTCGGCCCGCCGGATGAGGTCGCCGACCAGCGCGGACGGCGTGAAGGCGGGATCCTCCAGGGCACGCGCGATCTGCCGAAGCGACAACCCCAGCGACCGCAGGCTCTCCACGTGGAAGATCCGGCGGATGTCGTCGGGGGAGTACTCCCGGTAGCCGCCGAAGGTACGCCCGGTGGGCCGCACGAGCCCCAGGGAGTCGTAGTGCCTGAGCATCCGGGCACTCACCCCCGACCGCCGCGCGACCTCGCCGATCAGCATGTGTCTCCCCCTCCTCGCCGGCCCTCTTTGCCGGTACCTCCTTGCCGGCGCCTCTTTGCCGGTACCTCCTTGCCGGCGCCTCCTTGCCGACCCTCCTCGCCGGCGTCTCCTTTGCTGGCCCTCCTTGCCGGCCCCTCTTTGCCGGCCCTCCTCGCCGGTCAGCGTGCCGCTTCTCCCGCGCGCTTCGGGCCGAGCGCGACGATGCGCTTCGCCTCCTCGACGCTCGGCGCGAAGGCCGCATCCGGATCGTGGAAGATCCTCTCCGTGGCGCGGGCATGCGCGCGCACCTCAGGATCGTCACCGGCGAGCGCCGCCGCCAGGACCGGTTCGATCACCTCGCCGAGCGCGACGAGGGCCCGGCTCAGACTCAGCCGCACCTCCCGGTCGCCGCGCCCCAACTGCGACGCCAGCTCCCGGGCGAGACCTGCGCGTTCCCCGTCCGGCACGAGCACGACGGCGGCCCGCCACGCACTGCGCGCGACCTCGTCGTCGGCGTCCCGCAGCAACGCCCGGGTGATCGCGGCCCACCCCGCCGGGTCGCCGATCTTGGACAGCGTGTGCAACGCCTGGCTCCGAGCCTGCCCCCTCCCGGACGCGAGCTCCGCGCGAAGCCGTGGCACCGTGACCTCCGCAGGCAACCGCGTCAACGCCCAGCTCAGCATGTCCCGTACAAAGAAGTCTGGCTCGACCCCGCACCGTTCCACCAGCGCGTCGACCACTCCCGGATCCGGCGCCGTCCCCGCCGCCAGGGCCGCCCGGAGCCGTACCGAAGCGTCCCCGGCCCGCAACCCCTCCACCAACCGCACGCCAACCACCTCCGGCCCCCACCCAAGACCCTGCCACGATGTCAAGGTCAAGCCCCGGCGACCGCCAACCCCGGCGCCACCGCCAAGCCCGAGCCGGCGTCAAGCCCGGGTGGCCGCAATGCCCAGGTGGCCGCCAAGCCCGGGGATCCGAGGCCGCGACGCCGACCACCCGAGCTGCCGCCACTACGGAGGCCGTACCCACCACCAAGACTTCCGCGCCCGGAGGTGCGTGTCCGTCGGTAGTCCGCGCTCAAGGGTCCGCGCCGCCGTGCCGTGAGTTCCGTGCCCGGGGTGCGTGTCTGCCGGTAGTCCGGGCTCCAGGGTCCGCGCCGCCGTGCCGTGAGTTCCGTGCCCGGGGTGCGTGTCTGCCGGTAGTCCGGGCTCCAGGGTCCGCGCCGCCGTGCCGTGAGTTCCGTGCCCGGGGTGCGTGTCTGCCGGTAGTCCGGGCTCCAGGGTCCGCGCCGCCGTGCCGTGAGTTCCGTGCCCGGGGTGCGTGTCTGCCGGTAGTCCGGGCTCCAGGGTCCGCGCCGCCGTGCCGTGAGTTCCGTGCCCGGGGTGCGTGACCGCCGGTAGCTCGCGCTCGGGGGCCGCGCCGCCGTCCCGTGAGTTCCGCGCCCGGGGTGCCTGTCCGCCGGTAGCCCGCGCCCCCAGCGAGGCCGCACCGACCGCACCGCGGGGTCTGGGGGCTCGGCCCCCAGGTAAAATGCGAAACTCCCAGGTCAGCGCCCTCGGCTGACATGGGAGTGCCAGAGTTGAGCGGGCGACGAGAATCGAACTCGCGTAATCAGTTTGGAAGATCGCTACGGCCTGGGTGGATCTGACCGGATCGCCTGCTCAGTATGGGTGACTGACTGCCCGCTCGTGCCCGCTCACGGCCTCTGTTGATCACGGTTACTGGCCCGCCAATGGCCCACGGGCAGAGGGTGGTATGCCCGATTCCGCCGTGCGCCTTGCCCCGCGTCAGCCCACTGGTCAAGTTTGCGGCCACGCTTTGGCGTCATACGTCGGGTCGTGGCTGAGCACCTCGAAGCGGCGCGCGACGTCCGTAATCTCGGGCTGGTGGTAGACATCAACAGCGATCACCTCGTTGGGTACCAACTGCGGATCTGGTCCGCGCCTATCGAAGGTCCGAGGTTCAGCGAGCAGACCGCGCTCATCAAGAGCAGTGGAGCCGACTTCGACGGTGGCTCCAAGTCCTGGTGGATCCCGCTCGCGCGGTCTCTTGACGGCGATGAGACCGGTCTGGACATCCTCTTCCGGGCCGCGCGTGACTACGGCACCCACGTTGTCCTGGTGCCGCCCAAAGCATCGTCGGAGGAACCGCGGTAGAGCCACCGGTGTGAGTCTCTCGACGACGCCTTACGGCAGCGCTGGGCTGACTCTAGAAGCGGAACTACGTCACTCGGTGGCAAGCTGCGGAGCGGCGCGGCAGCGATCGCCGTGCCGATCTCCGGACAGGGACACCCTCGGCGATCGTCACGGCCGCTACCGACCGGTGACCTGCCTATGCCTCCAGGCCTCGAACCGCCGGCGCCATGGCCTCGTCTCGTTCTGCAGGCAGGGGCACGGCTTCTCCGCTTGGTAGCCGAGACCAGTGCGGGCGCCCACCTTCGCCCAGAACTCCACAGCCTCCTTGCGTTGGCCGCTGGTAGTCCATCGGAGTCCGGGTGTCCGCTGCCTGACGACGTCGAGCATGTGAGATCCCACGCCTTGGTGCTGATGCTCGTCGTCGATCGTCAGCTTCCAGACGTGCCCTCGTCGGCATGCAGCGCAGATGTCGTAGTTGAGCCAGCCGACCTTGTAGCTGCCGTCGAGGAGTAGGAGCTGCTGGGAACCGCTGTCGGGGGAGTAGCCAAAGTGAACCAGTCGGAGACCTGCAGAACCCAGATCGTCATCGATGACCACCGCTCAACGGTAGGCGTAGGCGCCGTGGGCGCGCGAGGACGGCCGGAGGCCGCCCGCAGGGTGCCCACGAGTGCCCCGCGTCGCGCTTGCGCGGCGCCTTGATCCAGAAGAGAACAAATCGGCAGTGATCTGGCTGAAGCGATCCTGGCTGAATGAGATGCGACCGGCAATCAGTGAAGAATCGGCTTCGCCAAGCGGCAGGGTAGTACCGTAGCCGTCATAGGAGTGCGACCACCAAGGACGCTATCCCATGCCAACTCTGTACGTCGTCACTGCTAACCATGAAGGAGACGGTACTGCAAATAGTACGCCGAGATACCCGACAGCACTTCCTATGGATGGCAGAGCTGCGTTAGATTGCTATAGGATAAATCAAGTCTTGGAAGCGGTGGAATCGTGGATCCTAAGGCGTCTGTCGCCGATGCCCTATCAACTGCATCGTACTCTGCGTTGAAGGCGGAGCAAACAGCGAGGATAGCGCTGAGGGACAACTACGTTCTAACCTATATTGGCTCGGTGGCCGCACTGTTCCTCGGGGTGGTCACGACCAAGAATCTATGGTTCATCCCGGCAGTACCTGCAGTCGGTTTCGTCGCCCTTCATGCTTACGCATCTAACGATCACAGAATCGGCGCCATTAGGAACTTCCTGCGCGGGAGCCTACCTCCATCCATTGCAAGTGCATGGGAGCATAGTCACGGTGTCGGAAAGAACGCTAGGCGTCGTTCAATTGCGCGTATTGTGGCCGCCTTCGTCCTCTTTGTTGGCCCGTCGGCGGCAGGGCTCGTAATCATCACGCAGTCGAGCCTGGCGACTGCCTACAAAGTATCGGCAGCTGGCCTCTTCGCGGGGTACTGTGCGTCGGTGCGATGGCTGTACCGGATCTACAAGTCCACATGATGCAGACGCTGGCGTAGTCGTGTGGATCACGTAGAAGCGTCGTTGCGTCTGAGCCCATGAGCCGGTCGACGAGGCACACTCAGGACGTTCGTCCGCCGTGCAGTTGCTCAGGAGTGTATGACACCATCGCGCAGGACGCGCTGGTAGTCTCCACGAGCTCCACTCAGTCGTGGTGCAAGGGACGAACAGCGAGGAAGTTGCCATGGACGTGATCGGAGCGCTCCTCCGCTCCAGCTTGCTTACCGAACTAGGCGATGATGAAGATCGCGTTCAGCGCATCCGAGCGGCCGAACAAGCCTTATCCATTGAGCTTGCGGGCAAGTCGCGCGGCTTGATTCCGCACGCAGTCATCGCAGCGCTCGACGCGTCAACGCCGGCTGCCGCGACGCCACTTGCGACTGCTGAGAAGGTTCTGCTTGATGAGTGGGTGACATTTCGTAACGCCTTCCCGGAGCGACCCACGGAGATTCTTCGTGCACTGGTTCTAGCAGCAGTAGCACGGGCGGCTGCGAGTGATGATGCACTCCAACAAGCAGCGTGGTATTCATTGCGCAGCGCGGTCGAGTGCTTACCTGTGGGTAGGTGGGCGGAACCTATCGCAGAATTGGCAGCGGAATGGGATGACGCAGTCAGTCCAGCTGTGGCGACTCTGTGGCAGCCTTCGCCAGCCGCAGCCCGATTGCGAATGCCGACGGTTGCGAAGGTTGACCTCGAAAAAATAGCTATCAAGACACCCCTCAGGGACCGTTCCCAGCAGCTCCAAGAAAATGGGAACTACAACAACTTTGCCCAGAGCCTGCAAGCGGACTATGCTAGTCACGTCGATCAGTTGGTGGGCGTGTCGGAGATCCTGTCAGCTGAAGCGTATAAACGTTCCGTCGCCCAGCTAAGGGAATTTGTATCTCTGCTTGGCGGGCGGCTTCGTGAGGTAATCGGCGTCCACGATCAGCGAGTGAATGCGGTTTTGCTTCGCAGTGAATTGCTCTGGTGGCGACAGACCGCCTTCAGCGCTCGGTTGTCACGTGCGTACGGGGACCTCTCAGTGGCCGATGCGGCTATCGCCGCTGCCGTTGATCTTCATAGCATCGTACCGGCGATCGCTCCCCTAGCCGTGGAGCATCTTCTTGCAGACCTAACGCAGGATGTTACGAAGCGAGCAGAGCTGAATGTCGCTGCACTTGCTGAAGCAGAACAAGCGTCCCAACTCGTAGGTTCGCCTGAACCTACACCGCTAGGGTTCATTGACGCGATCTCATCGGCGGTAGATACGCCGCTGGTGCCGCCTGGGCAAGCCCTTTCCGCTAGTCGAGCGGCGGTACTTATCTTCCGCGATCTACAAGCGCGTCGTCTTGCCGACACATCACCCCCTGAACAGCTCGGTGACTCTGAATGATGTCCCCCGTCTTAGCTGTGCGCGGAGAGTGTTCGCGTACTACATGCTTCGCGCCCGATACGGCGTGCGTATTGGGGCAGGTACCTTGTCCCAACTTCGTCGCTGATAATCCCGTGGCAAGTAACATCGGTTCAACGGAAGGTAGACCCTTGCCATGGTCGGGTTTGGCGCTCGGCCTGGCAGACCTTTCCGCGGTTGCCGCGATTGGGCGCTCTCACTTCGTGGCGATAGTTGGCGCGCCGAACGCAGGCAAAACCACGCTACTCGCCGCACATTGGCTGGCGGCCAGGCGCGGCACGGGGGAGTTCGGAAGCCGCTTCGCGGGTTCGTATACATTGATCGGTTGGCATCAAATCGGCCGCCACCTGCAATGGGTTCCTCACGGTCGGGGATTCCCGCCGCACACGACGGCACCTGACAATCGCACGCCAGCACTGCTGCATATGGCCCTAAACATGGGACTCGACAATACAAGGCAAATCCTATACACAGATGTGCCAGGGGAATGGTACTCGGAATGGGCATACGACGCGGGAGATGCGCCCGGGGTGCAGTGGATAGCCGATGCGGCGGATGCGTTCGTCATTCTTGCCGACAGTGCAGCTCTGTCAGGTCCTGATCGCGGTATCGCCCGAGGTAACTACGAAACTCTCGCACACCGCCTCAAGGCGGCCGCGAATGGCCGTCCCGTGATTCCTGTCCAGACCAAGGTAGACAATGCAGTACCCGATCTGATCCAAACTTTCCTCAACGACTTAAACATGCGTCTGTTTGGCCGACCAACCATTCGTGTATCAGTGCACAACGCTTCATCCCAGCCACTAACCTCTCCCGTCGACCAGGGCGTTCTCGCAGCTCTGGCACCCAAGAAAGCTTCTCTCGCATACGACCGTACGAAGTCCGACGATCCGTTCCTGGCGTTTCGGTTCGATAGGGAGAAGCCGTGATGGAACTCGGACGAGAATCGCGCCGTGTCTTGGTCCTAGGTAGCGCTGCCGCAGGAAAAACGACCTTTCTTGTTCAGCTTCATGGACGTGTGAGCGCGGGCAAAGGAGAGCTTCGTGCTCGGACAGTTTCTGCTTCTCTAAGCGCGATCGAAGAAGGCTACAAACGTCTCCAACAGGGCTTAGCCGTAGGGCATACCCCTCATGGCACAGACACTTCTCTGAGCTTAGCCGCAGTAGATCTTGACGGCCGGCTGGTAGACGTCTCGGTTCCCGACTACGCCGGCGAGGATCTTCGCAGCCTCGTTCACGACCGCCGCGTACCGGATCGATGGCGGAGTGAAGCGTCTTCCAGTGATCAATGGTTACTCATGATCCGCCTTAGTCGGTACCCGGATCTGCCGGACTTGTTGGTCCGCCCTATCGGTGAGTTAGCGCAGGCGTCTTTCGAGTCCGAAGAGGACGATCCATATGAATTGCCTGTCGACATGTGGGCCGTAGAACTGTTGCAGGCGCTGCTTCACACTCGCCGTGTGGACAGCGATCCACCGCCACCTCCTCCGAGATTGACCCTTGTGCTGTCGTGTTGGGACGAGCTTGGTGAGTCCCCCGAAACTCGACCTTCCGATGTCGCGCGTCGACGCCTTTCTCTCCTCCACTCCTTCTGCTCCTCAACCTGGGGTGGGTCCTTCGAAGTTGCCGGCCTCTCGGCACAGGGAAAGCCGCTCGATGAAAACGCGCCGGCGGATGACTACCTCGATGCGGGGCCACAACAGATGGGGTGGGTAGTCACGGCTGGTGGAGAGAGGAATCCCGATCTGACTCTCTTGGTTCACTCGCGATGAATGCAGCTATTCATTTAGCGAGGTTCGGCAATCGTGGTGGAGCCCATACTTTGCTTTCTCATACCGGTGCTCCTGACGATCTAGCCGGCCGAATTATTTGGCATACTGACGCCCCGCCGCAAAGCTCAGATGCTGTCGTCGATGGATTCGTGGCGGGGTACCGCCTCGATAATATGTACATTGTGCAAGTTACACAGCCAGATGAGACGGCGTCTCGACCGGGGATGGTCGCGACGACCGCCGCGATTATTCCCGTGGAGTTGCTTGCCAACATCGATCTTTTGGCGTTGTTCGCACAACTGAATGACGCAGACATTGACCTTACTCGACCGCTAAGCGCAATCCCGTTTGCTGCGCGGCACACACATCCGGCAGGTGCATCCGCTCTGGGTTCGGCCGTTCTCGTTGAGGGCCGGGCTGCTTGGCTGGGCGTTGGCCTTGGAGATGCGATCGGCTGCTTGTGGAGGCACGCCTCGGTCGGCGACCGTATCCGTATGGTTTTCGGGGCAGCATTTCACCCGGAGGCGATACCAGTACCGATCAACAACGATTCGATCGTTGTGGTAAAGATTCCGGACCGAG
The DNA here is from genome assembly GCF_003002065.1 of Pseudosporangium ferrugineum. Classification (GTDB taxonomy): domain Bacteria; phylum Actinomycetota; class Actinomycetes; order Mycobacteriales; family Micromonosporaceae; genus Actinoplanes; species Actinoplanes ferrugineus_A. Next base: position 19,775 of record NZ_PVZG01000026.1, on the reverse strand, counting down.
CACGTTCTCGATGGAGCGACTGGAGAACTGTCGGTGTCGCCAGCCCTGTCATGGTGGATCTGGCGCGCGATGCATTTTTCGGCGACGACGGGGGTCGTGCAAGTGGCCTCGCCCACAACTTGGAAGTCGGCGGCGTCAGGCTGGCGCATTGGCGCTATCTTGCTATTGCGGCTGAACTGCTAGAATCTGTTCAGTCTTTGGATCATGAGTCGGTGCGAAGCCTCCTGCAGCTTTTGGGCCTGCTCCAACCCTCACCCCGAAAGGGAGCGGTACCGAAACGCACTGCTTTGGCGCGCCTAGCTGATATCACTCCTACCGCTAGGTTCCCCGACATCCGCGGTCTGCGAGGTATTCCATGGAACTCGTTTGTTTCTTCCATCTCGCTTAAGGATATTCTTAGGTCGTGGGCTATCGACACAATCCTAGACCCGTCCCGTAGGTCAGACTTTGCCGAGGCGGCAACCGACATTGCTTCCAACCCTGACGATGAGGTTACAATCGCGCTAGCTGCCGGCCTGCGAGAGGCGGTGGACCGTTCATCCCTTCCGACCGCTATTGATGCCGTACTTAGTTATGCCCACAGTCCTGCTCCGTTTTCTTGGCTCGTTAATTACGCTGGCTCCGGCGCAGCCCTGGACACTGAGGTCGCTAGAGCGGTCAATGAAGCGGCGGTCGTTCCTGGATGGGTCGCCAGTGCTGCCGCCAAGCATAAGCTTCCGCTCACCCACGCAATGACAGTTGACGTTGCCGAGCCAGTTACAGCTTGGGCAGCACAGATGGATATCAGTATACGCGTGCCATCAGCGGAGGACGTTCTGGCCCGACGCATAGGAAGCGCTGGGGTGGTTGACCTCGCTTTGGAATTGCTTGATCCGGGACTCGTCGATCGTGCTGGCAGATTGATCGTTGGAGAGCCGTCGCTTCTGTCTGGCGGTGATGCGGCGGACGACGCGTTTCGTTGCGTTTGGGCATCGGCTGTCCGTCACGGCGCAGATCCCTGGGACCTTGCGCCCCTGGACACAGCGGCTGAAGTGCTACTCTCACGGGTTGCCAGTGACGAAGCAGTCGACCCAGTATTGCTCGACGCCCTGTCGCGGACGCACGCAGCCGATATTTCTCAGCATCCTCAGAGGGCGGCACTATGGAATCGAATGCCGCCCGATATTGAACGCCGCTTCAAAGCTGTTACCGCGGCAGCTGTTGCACGCAGCTTCCGCCCAGGCGATCCTGTACCAGAACCGCAGCTTCAGGGCGCTATATTGGCACCAGAAGTGATTGGGTCGACGGCGCACGACGATGCTGCGCAGGCCCTCGCGCTTCTGCGGGAATTGCCGTTCGCTCGTCCCGAGCACGCAGCCCTTGTAGCCCGTCGTGGACGTTTTTCTCGGGAGGATGCAATTGGGCTAGCGATTCTGATCGTGGATCGGCGCTGGAAGCGAGCTGCCGAGACGGTTGTGGACTTAGCTGCTACTCGATCAGACCTTCGCCTTGTCGCAGGGCGGGTGGCGCAGCTATTCAATCCGCTTGAACGCCTTCGGCGCCTCATGGGCATAAGCGACGGCGTTGATGATTTCACTACTGCTGACGATTTCCGCGACGCAGTTCATGACATCGCAGTGGACCTCTATGCGGAGGGGCCGACTGTCGGAGGGCTATGGGAGCGAGCAGGCGGTCGTGACGCGGATTTGCCGAAGGCTCGAACCGGCCGGCTTCGGTGGGGCTTGGCCCTCCATGCGGTCATGCAAGGCCAGCGTGGGGCACCCAAAATGAAGGATTTGCTCGACGAGATGGTAATCGATTATCCGAAGAATAGAGACCTGCATGCGGTTGTGGCGAGTCTTGGGAAGCGGAAGAAGAAGTGACTGCTAAGAAGTTTGACATTCTGGTCGTGACCGCTCTTAAGCTGGAGCGCATCGCGGTCCGGGAGCACTTGCATGACGTTCAGGTCGAGGCAGAAAGTGGTCTCTCCGCTGATGTGGGGAGGTTTGGCAGCTTGTTTGTTGCTGTCATTGAGACAGGCCCCGGGAACGTTCCTGCAGCCGTGTTGAGTGCTCGAGCGGAGGAGTTCTTCCGGCCGTACGCTATTGTGATGATGGGAATTGCGGGAGGTTTGAAGGATGTCGAGATTGGCGATGTAGTTGCGGGTAGCAAGGTTTATTGGATTGAGGCTGGAAAACAAGATGGTTTGCTGTTTCCCCGCCCCGATCAGGCGGCTGTGAGCCAAGCTTTAGTGCAACTTGCGAGAGCAGTCGCTGCCGACGGATCCTGGCTGTCGCGCGGCGTCGGTTCCGCTGGTTCCTGGTCCGCTGCGCGCCGCTCGCCCGTTGCGTTAGTGGCTCCAGTGGTTGTTGGCGAAAAGGTAATTGCAGACCGTCGATCGGAAGCCCTGTCGCTAATCCGGAAAACGTATGGCGACGCGGTAGCTGTTGACATGGAGGACTTTGGGGCGCTAAGTGGCGGTCAGTCTAATGAGCGCGCTCGCGTGATCGCCGTCCGAGGTATCTCGGATCTTATCGATGATAAATCGGTGGTTGATGCGGAAGGCTCCCAACCGCTGGCGGCTGCGAACGCTGCCGCATTCGTGTTCGAGATGCTCGCTCGTCTGACGGCGATTGAGGGTCATCCCCCGGTTGGGAGTAGTTCAAGGATGACCGTCCCGCGCAAGGACCTTGCCGCAATGGGGGCGGAGCTTTACCCGGATGGCCCCCAGCAGGAGTCTGTGTGGGAGCGAGCCGGAGGTGATCCCTCTCGTTTACTCCCATCCGGAACCGGTGCGGCACGATGGTGGCACGCCGCGAATTTGCTACAAAAGGGCGGGGGAGGTCTGGATATTAGTGCTGAGTCGTTAGTTCAGGTGATGATGAATGACTATCCGACTAATCAGGATCTGCGCCGGATGATCTCCGGGATTTAATCGCCGGAGGGCGACGGCTGCCACCCCGTTTCGCTCCAGAACTCGTGAGACTGGCTTCGACTTCCAAGTCGTCACCATGACGCATTGCAGCGGGTGTATCGTTTGGTGCAACCCGAGGCTGGGCGGTGGCCTGTGGTGGTTGCAGCTGACGGTGAGTGCATACCGAAACAGGCTTGCGTCCCGGGTCAAAACTCAGATTCAGTACGGGTCCGTTCACGTAGTCTCCAGTTTATACCGCTGTTCGCTTTCGTGTGGTGCAGAGCCGTACTCTGCGTAGACTGGCACGCCGCGATTTCTAGCGTCGATGGCTGTGTGGATGCGACGGATGAGCCGTAACGGCATGAGTCCATCAAGGTCACTTGGATGTACGAACTTCCACTCAGTCAGTTCGCCGTCTCGAAACCTTATGGCGGCGCGATCCCGCTCGGTGGGCACCCCTGCATCGAAAATGAAGAGAATTTTGTCGCCTTCAGCGTCGATCGGTGCCCAATCAACGACGAGATGGGAACCGACCGCTACTGACAACCCAATCTCTTCCTCGATCTCCCGGATGCACGCTGCCCGTGGCGACTCGCCTGGCTCCACATACCCGCCGGGTATCTCCCAGCCGTCTTTGTAGCTCGGCTTCACGAGCAGGATGCGGCCGTCATCGTCGAAGAAGAGGGCACCTGCGGCGATACGCGGAGTGGCCATGGGGGGAGTCTTGGAGGTCATCACACCGAGCAGCGTAGAGCGAGTGGATCAGTCGAGCACCTGGAGGCGACGTGCCAGGCCGACGAGCGCGGCCGACGGCTTGGTGCGCTGCTGACGGATCCACGTGAGCACGAGCTGTCGTCCGAGGTAGTGATGCCGAACCTGCTCGGGCGCCATCTGCTCAGCGTGCAGGAGCGTGGCGAGCGCTTCTTCCTGCCGGTTCCACGAGCTGTACGCCCGCGACACCTCCAGAGCATGACGAACGCGGCGCTCCATCGGCATCCCGGCTGTGTCGACACGGGGCCCGAGGTCGATAGCGACCTGGATGTCCCCGAGTTCGCCGGCAGCCGCGACTCGGTGGATCGCGACGTTGGTAGGCCCGAATGCCGTCCAAAGGTGGTTCGCGTCGCGGCCCAGTCGCAGCGCGGCGTCGTCGGCTTCGGAGAGGAAGGTGCGCGCCGTCTCAGCGTCGCCGGCGCGGGCCGCAGCGACCGATCCGGCGAGCAGCAGCGTCCCGTAGACGGAGAGCATCTCCGGCGTCGCGTCGGTCATGAACTGGTCGAGATAGCCGGCCGCGTCGTTCGTGAGGCGTACGGCGTCCTTGTACCGGCCGGTTGCGTTAAGCGCGTGTCCCACTGACCGGAAGAGCGAACCGGCGACCACAGGATCCCCGGTCACCCGCACGACGGAGAGCCCTCGCTCCGCTGCGATCCACGCGAGGTCGGTCTCGCCAAGCTTCGTCAGTTGGGTGGCCGCGAGCTGGTACGTAAGCCCGAGCAGGTGCCGCGCGTCGTCCTGGTCCTCGCCCTCGAACTCGTACACGGCGGCCTGGGCGTGCTTGAGGAGCGCCGGAAGCCGGTTGGTCACCAGACCGAAGCGCGAACCTTGGTACGCCTCCCACAGTCCGCCCGTCTCGCCCCGCAGTTCGGACAGGTTGGGCGGCTCGACATCCATCTCGCCACTGCCCAGCGCAGTGATGCCGCGGTAGTCCATCAGCGCCGACCGCAATGCCGGCACGGTCTCCAGCCCGGACTCGTTCGACCAGTCGAGCAGGGACGGCTCGGCCAGCAAATCGCCGAGTGCCACGTCGAGGACGCCTGCCAGGGCAGTGATGACGGAGAGCCGGTCCAGCTCAATCCGGTTGTTCTCGATCTTGCCGAGCCAGTCCGGCGTGCGGCCGACGAGTCCGGCCAGGACCTCCTGCGACATGCCGCGCCGTCGGCGGTACCAGGCCACTCGCTCGCCGATGGTCAGCTTCGTCATCATTCCGCGCATGCGGTGAGCATCCCCCGATCGAGATCGACGACCTCGGAATGATTTTCCGGGTTCCGGGCCGGATCTGGCTACAACCTGTGTCGCATGCCCGAGCCCACCGTATCCACTGCCCCCGATGCCTGCCGTTCCTGCGCCGGCGTTGGGTGGAAGTACACGACGCACCGGACTGCCCTACGGACCGTCGCTCAGTCGTGCCGGGATAGCCGGCTCACCGCGCGCCGCTCCTGCATGGACTGCGGTGGACGTGGACAGCGAGTGGTCACGGGCCTCTGAGACGGCACCGGGGCGGGTGCTGGCGAACCGATGCCCGCCTGCTCCGGTGCCCTTCCAACACGGAGGCGGTGTGATCCCACAACCCGGCGATGTCCTGAACATCGGTCACGCGGCGTCCGTGCAGTTCGCGGGGTCGTCCCGACTCGTGTTCCGCGTGATCTCGATAAGTCAGCGGCCAACCTACGTCGGCTGGGCCTGGCTGACTGGCTATGCGCTGGACGACGCCGGTGCCGCCATCGAACGCCGCGAAATCTTCGTGTGCCTGGCCGGCCTGCGTCTCAACAAACCGAGCAGCGGGGTGTGAGATGACCATCTTCTTCTCATCGGCGGTCCGCGACCAACTGCGTGCCGCACAAGTCCAACTCGATCAGCACACGGCGGGCAGCGGCAACACTCACTGCCCGGCCTGCTCTGGGGAAGACCCTTGTGCGATCCGGCGCGCCGCGCTGCGGGTTTTCGGCCGCTACGGCTGCCTGCCGCGACGATGGCCCGGTGCCACCCGGCCGGAGACCGTCACGGGGGCTGTCGTCTGGTCAGGGTGGCTCGGGAACACGCCGCGGGTCGCCAACCCGACTGACTGAGCCATCTTGTTGGGTCATCCTGACAGGCATTACCCTCCTGTATTGACATGCTGGGACCGACATAGACCCTGGTGGGTGGACCCATGGCGTACGAGATTCCGACGCCGAAGTACCTGCGCGTACTGAACGCGCTACGCGCCCGTATCGAAGACGGGACCTATGCGCCCGGCGCCGGCCTTCCGTCCGAGAGCCAGCTCTGCACCGAGTTCGACGTCTCCCGCCCGACGGTGCTCCGAGCTCTCGGCATTCTGAAGCAGGACGGCTGGATCGAGTCTCATCAGGGCAAAGGCAGCTTCGTCCGTGGACGGCCGCCATCAGGTGGCGCTGTGCCCCAGTACGCGCGGGATGCGGTCGACCTCGATGAGGGCGCCGAGACGGAGATCCTGCACGTGGGCGCGGTTCTGGCGACGCCGCGAGTTGCCGCCGCTCTCGACATCCCCGAAGGCACCCCGGTCTACGAGCGCCGGCGCCGCACGGTGTCAGCCGCCGGGCCAATCGATCTGATCAGCACTTTCGTCCCGGTGGACATCGCGGTCGGTACGGACATCAGTAAGCCGGACCCGATCTCGGGCAGCATCCTCGACCACATTGCGAGCCGGAAGCGCCTGCGCGCCGACTACGCGACCGAGCGGCTGACCGCTCGCCAAGTCGATCCCTCCGAGGTGGACGCTCTCGGCGTACCGAAGGACGAGGCGGTCCTCAGCGTGGTCATCACCGCGCATCAGTCGAGCGGCGCACCCATCCTTGCCTCGGTCATCGTGATGCCCGGCAGCAGGCACGAGATCGAGGACACGTACCCCCTCTCCTGATCTTCGTGTTCACCATCTGAAATACGGATCTTGTCTCTTGGCCTGTGCTTACAAGCTGACCTAGCTTGTAAGCATAAGCGGATGTCAGGTTGACATTCGTCAGACCAGGAGGCCGCCAGATGGTTCCGCTGACGTTGAAGGTCCCCGTTCCGTTCGAGTACGTCTTCCCGGCTGGAGCGCTCTGCCTGGGCGTCGACGCTGCCGTGGACTTCGAGCGCCGTAACGAGCCCGACAACCAGGCCCGCGACAAGGAGACCGGCGAGCGCATGTGGGTCGTGCGCGTGCTGGACCTCGACCCGCAGGCCGGCAAGTTCGGCCGCACGACCGAGGTCAAGGTGAAGGTCGTCGCGCCGCAGCAGCCCGTGCCCCCAGCATCGGCCGTGCCGGGCTACCCGCCGTCGATCGAGTTCGACGGCCTGACGCTGACGCCGTACGTGGATTCGCAGCGCTGCAAGAGCAGTGGCAACTGCCGAGCACGGATGGCCTACTCGCTGCGCGCCGACAACATCCGCGCCGCAGTCTCAGCCTGAGCTGCATCGATCGCTGATCGCGCGGGCGGGCCGTTTCCCCGCCAAGAGTCCCGGCCCGTCCCGCGCGCGACCACTCAACCCCTCGACGCTGCGAAGGAGGGCCTTCGTGCCCACCGTAGATCACGCTGCCCTGACGAATTTCTCCGCTGGTCTCTCCGCGCTGCTCCGGGAACTCCCCGGGGCAGGCACTCCTGTCGGTGAACGTGCGGACTGGTTCGAACGCAAAGCCGTGCTCCTCGACACCGCCGGCGCTCCCGACCTGGCTCAAGATGCCCGTGACGAGGCCGCCCGACTGCGGGCGGGGTGCCAGTAGATGCCACTGATCAACGTCATCCCTGGGGAAAAGATCCCCACGGCTCCGCTCAACACTCGCCTTCCGATATGGCGCATCCCCGGCTGGCTTCTCCTCTTCGTCTGGCTGGCACGCGGCACGGCGAGGTCGGTCGTCCTGACCGTTCGCTACTGGTGGATCACCGGCCCGGCCTTCGCCGGCGCCTGGGTCTCGGGGAGCTACGGGTGGAAGGTCGCCCTCGGCGTCGCCCTGGTCCTCATCGTCGCGGGCTGCACCTGGTGGCGTCTGCACCCATCGACCTGGCTCCGGTTCGGCTGGTATCCGGTCGTTGGCCGCGTCCGCCGGCTCTGGGTCTACCGGCGCGGATGGACCGCCGCTATGACGGCTTGCGGCCTCGTTGGCGTGCATGGCGGTGGCCGCTGGGTTCCCCGTCTGCTCACGGTGCGATCGAACAAGTGGGGCGACCGTGTGACGGTCCGGCTGCTGCCCGGCCAGCACCCGGACGACTGGGCCACCGCCGCGCCGCGTCTTGCGTACACGTTCTGTCTGAGGGAGGCCCGAGCCTTCACGACCGATCGGCCCGACCGGATGGTGCTGCACTTCGTTCGTCGGGATCCGCTTGCCGCGTTGGTGGGACCTCTGCCCGTGCCCGAGGTTCCGGACTTCGCCGGCCTCGCTCTCGGGGTACGGGAGGACGGCGATCCGTATCGCCTTCGCCTGACCGGATCTCACGTGCTGATCGCGGGGGCGACGAACTCGGGCAAGGGCTCGGTGGTCTGGTCGCTGCTGCGCTCGATGGCTGCCGGGATCGCCTCCGGTGTCGTGGAGGTCTGGGCCTTCGACCCCAAGGGCGGCATGGAGCTCGCGGCCGGCGGCCCGCTGTTCGCGCGCTTCGCCTACGACGACCCGGACAGCATGGCCGGCGTCCTGGAGGAGGCGGTCAAGCGGATGAAGAGCCGGGCCGCTCGACTCCGTGGGCTCACGCGGCAGCACGTGCCCACGGCTGACGACCCGCTGATCGTGATCGTCATTGACGAGCTGGCAGCGCTGACGGCCTACCTGACCGACCGCAAGGTGCGAGACCGCATCAAGGAGTCGCTGTCGCTCCTGCTGTCGCAAGGCCGGGCGGTCGGTATTCGCGTGGTCGCCGCGCTGCAGGACCCGCGTAAGGACGTGCTGCCCTTCCGCGACCTGTTCCCGACCCGCATCGCGCTACGGCTGACCGAGCCTGAGCAGTGCGACCTGGTTCTTGGCGACGGTGCCCGGGATCGGGGTGCGCTCTGCGACGAGATCCCGGAAACGATGCCGGGCATCGGGTATGTCGTCCTCGACGGGGTGCGGGAGCCCGTACGAGTCCGGTTCTCCTACCTGAACGACGACGACATCGCCGAGCTGGCGGTCATGTACCCCCGGCCGCAGATCGGTGGCGACCGGTGATGGCCGGCGGAACCCGTACTGAACGGGTTGAGGGCTTGGTGTTGATCGCCGTTTTGCTCGTGGTCGGAGGATTCGCGGGCGCGGCCTCGTTCACCCACGTCAAGGACTGGACGATGGCGAACTCCCCGACGGGCACGGGGGAGTGGTTCGGCTGGGCCAACGCGGTGATCTCCGAGCTGATCCCGATGGCGGCGCTGCTCACTATCCGCCAGCGTCGCCGAAAGGGCGGCTCCATCGGCTACCCGATGTTTCTGCTGGTCTGCGCCGTCGCCCTGTCGCTGTCGGCACAGCTCGCGGTCGCCAAGCCGGGCCTTTCCGGCTGGCTCCTGTCGGCCGTCCCGGCATTGGCGTTCCTGGGGCTGTCCAAGCTCCTCCTTGCCACCGAATCGGCCCGTCCCGTGCCGGCCGAATCCCTTCCGCAGGCAGAACCCGTCGCCCTGGCGAGGGAGGAACCACCGCAGGAAGCGCCGCGCCCCCTTCGGCCCGGCTTGGTGCCGGTCCCCGCTCAAGCTTTCGCCCGCTCCAGCGTTCAGGAGGCCACGCTGTGACTGATACCGCCCTGCTGTCAGAACCTCGGCCCGGTTCGCGCGCCGCCCGGATGCGGCAGCCTCTCGCCAAGGACGCGATGCGGCTGCTCGCCGAGCGCAACGGTGTCTGCGTCCGACCGCTCCCGCTGCGACGGACCGACACCGTGACCGGCCTGACCGAGGTCGTGGAGGTGCCCTGCGGCGCCCGCCTGGCCGCCAAGTGCAAGCCCTGTGCCGAGCGCAACCGCCGGCTCCGCATCCAGCAGATCCGCGAGGGCTGGCATCTGGAGGACGAGCCGGCTGTACGGCCGGAGCAGCCCTCACGGGATGTTCTGGAGCTGGTGAAGACCCGCGCACACCTCGAGTTTGACCGCGAGGCTCTGCAATACGAGCCGATGACGCCCGACGAGCGAGCCGAGCGCCTTGCCACCCTCGACGCCCAGATCGCTGAGGTGGACGAAGCGCTCGGCGAGACCGACCTGCGCGGGCACCTGACGCCGAAGGAACGGGACGAACGACCGCGCCGCCAGCGCTCTACTCGCCGCCGGCATGACTCGCCCGAACTGCCCCGGCTGCCCGTCGATCCCCGGACCGTCGGTCGCACCTTCCAGGGCAAGGCTGGCCAGACCTTCCGCCCGTCGATGCTGCTCACGCTGACCCTGGACTCGCATGGTGCGGTCCATTCGCACGTACGCCGCGGTGCCTACGTTGCACCTTGTCCCTGCGGCGAGCGGCACTCCATCCATGACCCGAAGCTCGGCACGCCGGTTGACCCGGCCACCTACGACTACCGGCGGGCAGCCCTCGACGCCATCCACTTCGCCCGTGTCCTGGACCGCTGGTGGCAGAACCTCCGCCGAGCCGCCGGCTGGAACGTCCAGTACGCGGGCGCGGTCGAGCTTCAGCGGCGGTTGGCTCCGCACGCGCACTTCGCGGTGCGGGGCACGCTGCCACGCCGCCTGGTCGCGATGGTTGCCAAAGCGACCTATCACCAGGTGTGGTGGCCGGCGTTCGATGAGATGACGTACAGCGTCGACCGCCCGCCGGTCTGGGATCCGGAGGCCGGCGCATACGTCGACCCAACCACGCGAGAGTCACTGCCAACGTGGGGCGAGGCCCTGGACGCCCTCGACGACCCGGATGCCCGACCTGCCTACGTGGCCCGGCTCGGCCGGACCGACGCGCGGGGCATCGCCCAGGGCTCCAAGGACGCGGAGCGGTCGATCCGGTACGTGACCAAGTACGTCACCAAGGACTTGACCGAGCACGCCAACCCGTCCTCATCGGCGCAGAAGGCACATGCCGACCGGCTCCACGCCGAACTGTCGGTGCTCCCGTGCTCGCCTACCTGCGCGAACTGGCTGCTGTACGGCGTCCAGCCTGACCGCCCCAAGGCCGGCCTGGTCCCCGGCCGATGCACCGGCAAGGTTCACCAGCGCTCGACGCTCGGGTTCACCGGCCGCCGCGTTTTGGTCTCCCGGCAGTGGTCCGGCAAGACCCTCGCCGACCACCGCGCGGACAACCGAGCCTGGATCCGCGCCGTCCTCAGCGGCGACCTGGCCGAGCCCGAGGAGACCAGCGCCGAGCGGTACCGCTTCGAGTTGGCCCGTCCCGACGACCCGGATGTCCTGCCCCTGGAACACCGGATCCTGCGGGCCGTCTCAGCCCGGATCCGGTGGAGATCCCAGGTCGATACAGCCCGCCGGCTTTCTGCAACCGACACGCCGGAGGCCGCCCGTGCCGCTTGAGCAACCCGAGCAGAGGAGGAACGGAATGGACGACGAGCTGTTGACCACCGATGAGGTCGCTGCTCGCCTCCGCGCGACACCCCGCTTCGTGCGCCGCCTCGTCGCCGAGCGGCGCATCACCTACGTCAAGGTGGGTCGCCTGGTGCGGTTCGAAGAGTGTGCGGTCGCCGCGTACATCGACGCGCACCGGGTCGTCCCGATCAACCGAGCCGAGGTCAGCCTCAACCTTCGGCGGGCCGCCTGATGGCCGGCAAGCCGGGCCGCCGGCGTTTCGGCAACCTCCGCAAGCGCGACTCCGGCCGGTGGCAGGCACGGTACCTCGGCCCGGACGGCCTGATGCACTCCGCGCCGAACACCTTCGCCACCGAACGGGAGGGCGAGCAGTGGCTCACCCTCATCGAGTCCGAGATCATCCGGGGGCACTGGCAGGCTCCGGAGGCCGGCGAGGTGACGATCTCCTCGTACGGCGAGCGGTGGATCGCCGAGCGCAAGCTGGCTCCGCGCTCGCGCCAGGGATACGAGTACCTGTTCTCGCTGCATATCGAGCCGCATCTGGGCAGGCTCACGCTGGGCGCGGTCCAGCCGGCCACGATCCGGGCCTGGCGGCGCAAGCTTCTCGCTGGCGGAACGCCTGAGCCGCAGGCGGTGAAGGCGTACGCCCTGCTCCGGGCGATCTTCAGTACCGCCGTGAAGGAGGACGAGATCATCCGGCAGAACCCGTGCCGGATCCCTGGTTATGACCGCTACCACACTCCCGAGCGGCCCACGGCGACTGTCGCCCAGGTCTTCGCGCTCGCGGACGCCATGCCGCCCCGGTTCTCCGCTCTGATCGTCGTCGCCGCGCTCTCCGGTCTCCGCTGGGGTGAGCTGGCCGCGCTGCGACGCCAGGACGTCGACCTGGCGGCGGGGCTCGTCCGGGTGCCGCGCAAGCTGGCCGTGCTGAACGGCCGGGTCGAGTTCGGCCCGCCGAAGTCCGACGCCGGTGTCCGGGTGGTTGCGCTGCCGGCCGCCGCCGTGGAAGCGCTCGGGACGCACCTGGCGGCGTTCGTCGACGACTTCCCGGACGCTCTCATCTTCACCGGTGAGAAAGGGGGAGTGCTGCGGTCGAGTTCTTTCGGCAGTGCCGTCCGCTGGCGGGAGACCGTCGCCCGGCTGGGTCTCCCGGAGTTCCACTTCCACGATCTCCGGCACACCGGGAACACGCTCGCAGCCTCCTCGGGTGCCAGCACCCGCGAGCTGATGCACCGGATGGGCCACTCGACCATGCGCGCCGCACTCATCTATCAACACGCGACGAGCGAGCGAGACCGTGAGATCGCCTCGGCGATGGACCGCCGGATCGCCAAGCAGGCAGGTAAGAAGGTGGCCAAGGGCAAGAAGGCCGGCGGCCGGAAGAAGAAGGACGAGCGGCCCGAACGCTGAGCTACTGGCCCGCCAATGGCCCGCAAGATCGTCCAGGCGTGTTGAAAGGCGAAGGCCCAGATCGAGGAAACCACCTCTGACCTGGGCCTTCCTGCATTGAGCGGGCGACGAGAATCGAACTCGCGTAATCAGTTTGGAAGACTGAGGCTCTACCATTGAGCTACGCCCGCATGGCACCGCACTTGCGGGCGCGGCGCCGTGGCTAGCGTACTGAATCCCCTCGCCGGACGCGAACCGGTTCCCCCGCGTGGCGCATCCGGGCGACGCCGAGGCACACGCCACACGGGCGACCGCATACACTTGCCTGCGGCCTCGGGGTGTGGCGCAGTTTGGTAGCGCACTCGCTTTGGGAGCGAGGGGCCGTGGGTTCAAATCCCGCCACCCCGACTTTCATCAACAACGAAGAGATCCATCAAGGAGTACGCCTGTGAAGAGCACCGTCGAGACTCTGAGTCCGACTCGGGTGCGGCTCGCCATCGAGGTGCCGTTCGACGAGCTGAAGCCCAGCCTGCAGAAGGCGTACCGCGAGATCGGGTCCCAGGTCCAGATTCCCGGCTTCCGGCGCGGCAAGATCCCGGCTGCCGTCATCGACCAGCGGGTCGGCCGCGGCACGGTGCTCAACGAGGCCGTGCAGGAGGCGATCCCGCAGCAGATCCTGGCCGCCGTGCGCGAGCACGAGGTGAAGACGCTCGGCCGGCCCGAGGTGGAGATCACCGAGTTCGCCGACAACGAGCCGCTCAAGTTCACTGCCGAGGTCGACGTCCGTCCCGAGATCACGATTCCTGACCTCTCCACCATCAAGGTCGAGGTGCCGGCGGTCGAGATCGGCGACAACGAGATCGACGAGCAGATCAACGGCCTGCGGGAGCGTTTCGCCACGCTGAAGACGGTGGAGCGGCCGGCCGCCGAGGGTGACTACGTGCAGTTGGACCTGCGCGCGACCGTCGACGGCGAGGAGGTGCCGGGCGGCTCGGCCACCAACATCTCCCACGAGGTGGGCAGCAAGCAGCTGCTCCCGGGTCTCGACGAGGTGCTCGTCGGCCTGGTCGCCGGCGCCGACGCCACCTTCACCACCCAGCTCGTGGGCGGCGACTTCGCCGGCCGTGACGCCGAGGTCGCGGTGACCGTGCGTACGGTCAAGGACAAGCAGCTTCCCGAGATCGACGACGAGTTCGCGCAGATGGCGAGCGAGTTCGACACGCTGGACGAGCTCCGGGCGGACCTCAAGGAGCGGCTCGGCAAGGTCAAGAAGGTCGAGCAGATCTACGCGGCCCGGGACGAGGCGCTCAAGCAGCTCGTCGCGGCCGCCGACATCCCGGCGCCCGAGGGCATCGTCAAGGACGAGGTCGAGGGCCGCAAGCAGGCCATGACCGACCAGCTGGAGCGCATCGGCGCCACCCTCGAGGACTACCTGGCCTCCGAGGAGAAGACCGAGGAGCAGATCGACACCGAGCTGGCCGAGGCGGCCACCGAGGGCGTCAAGATCCAGCTGCTGCTCGACACGATCGCCGACGCGGAGGAGATCGAGGTCTCCGACGACGAGTTCGGGCACGAGATCGTGCACCGGGCCCAGCGCGCCCAGATGCAGCCGCAGCAGTATTACGACCAGCTCGTGCAGTCGGGGGCGGCCGCGGCCGTCTTCGGCGACGTGCGCCGCGGCAAGGCCCTGGCGAACGTCATGGAGCAGGTCGAGATGAAGGACACCGAGGGTAACGTCCTCACCCTCGAGGACCTGCGGGCCGCGAGCGAGGACGAGCACGCCGGGCACAACCACTGACGTACGGGCGAGGGGGCCGCCGCGTCCGCGCGGCGGCCCTTTCGGCGTTCTCGCCACCCCCGGTGCGCTGTCAGCGAACACCTGCCCGAGCGGGAAGCTGATGCGCATTCGACCGGTTAGGTTGGTCGTACGACGGACAACCTGCCGGCCGGATCCTCGGCCGACACAGTCAGCTGTGAAGGGCTGCCATGACCGATCTGCACATCCCAGCGAGTCCCACGCTGCGTGGTGACTCCCTCAGTGGCAACCTCGACGACTCGGTCTACAACCGCCTCCTGCGCGAGCGGATCATCTTCCTCGGCAGCGAGGTGACCGACCAGGTTGCCAATCGCATCTGCGCGCAGCTGCTGCTGCTCTCCGCGGAGGACCCGGAGCGCGACATCAACCTCTGGATCAACTCGCCGGGTGGTTCCGTCTACTCCGGCATGGCGATCTACGACACGATGCAGTTCATCGACAACGATGTCTCCACGGTGGCGATGGGCATGGCCGCGTCGATGGGGCAGCTGCTCCTCTGCGCGGGCACCGCGGGCAAGCGTTACGCGCTCCCGCACGCGCGGATCATGATGCACCAGCCGTCCGGCGGCATGGGCGGCACCGCCGCCGACATCGCCATCCAGGCCGAGCAGATGCTGTACACCAAGCGCATGTTCCAGGAGCGGGTGGCCTTCCACACCGGCCAGGACCAGGCGACCATCGAGGCCGACTCCGACCGGGACCGCTGGTTCACGGCGCAGGAGGCCAAGGATTACGGCTTCATCGACAAGGTGATCACCGGGGCCACGCAGGTCCCCGAGGGCGCCGGAACGCTGAACTGAGGAGCTGAGCAATGACGGACCTGACTATGCCTCCCGGGTTCGCTCCGGTGCACAACCGCTACGTCCTGCCCTCGTTCGTCGAGCGCACGTCGTACGGCGTCAAGGAGTCGAACCCGTACAACAAGATGTTCGAGGACCGGATCATCTTCCTCGGCGTGCAGGTGGACGACGCGTCGGCCAACGACGTGATGGCCCAGCTGCTGACGCTGGAGAGCGCCGACCCGGACCGCGACATCCTGATGTACATCAACTCGCCCGGTGGCTCGTTCACGGCCATGACGGCGATCTACGACACGATGCAGTACGTCCGCCCCGACATCAGCACGGTCTGCCTCGGCCAGGCGGCCAGCGCGGCCGCGGTGCTGCTGGCCGGCGGTAGCCCCGGCAAGCGGATGGCGCTCCCGCACTCGCGGATCATCATCCATCAGCCGGCCACCGAGGGCGGCTACGGCCAGGGCTCGGACATCGAGATCCAGGCGCGCGAGATCCTGCGCATGCGCACCCAGCTGGAGACGCTGATCGCCAAGCACTCCAACCGGCCGGTCGAGCTGGTCAGCAAGGACATCGACCGCGACAAGATCATGACGGCCGACGAGGCCAAGGAGTACGGGATCGTGGACACCGTCCTCGCGACCCGTAAGAAGAGCCTGCAGACCGCCGGCGTCGGCAGCTGATTCGCACCCCCGCGGCGGCGGGCCGGGCAACGGGCGGCTCGCGTACGGGGGATGGCACGGACCGCCGACAGGGCGGGAGCGATACGCGGTGTCAGGGGTCGGTCGGGTCCCGCTAGACTGACTGACCCCTGACACGCCCGTTTTGGGGGGTCGGAGAACTGCCCCTGAGCGGGTAACGTCGAGGCGGCAAGCTCAGTAACGCGGGTCGGCAGACGATGAGATACCGACGAGGAAATCTGTCCTCGGGCCAAGGGCCGGTGCAAACCGGCCGATGAGCGCAGGGAGAACGTAGGTGGCACGGATCGGCGACGGCGGCGACCTACTGAAGTGCTCGTTCTGTGGGAAGTCCCAGAAGCAGGTCAAGAAGCTCATCGCGGGCCCGGGGGTCTACATCTGCGACGAGTGCATCGACCTCTGCAACGAGATCATCGAGGAAGAGCTGGCCGAAACCGGCGAGGTGAAGTGGGAAGAGCTTCCCAAGCCGATGGAGATCTGCCAGTTCCTCGACAACTACGTGGTGGGTCAGGAGCAGGCCAAGAAGGCGCTGTCCGTGGCCGTCTACAACCACTACAAGCGGATCCAGGCCGAGTCGGCGGGCGCTCCCGGAGCGGGCAGCGATGTCGAGGTGGCCAAGTCCAACATCATGCTCATCGGCCCCACCGGGTGCGGTAAGACCCACCTGGCGCAGACGCTGGCCCGGATGCTCAACGTCCCGTTCGCCATCGCGGACGCCACGGCGCTGACCGAGGCGGGTTACGTCGGCGAGGACGTCGAGAACATCCTGCTCAAGCTGATCCAGGCGGCCGACTACGACGTCAAGCGCGCCGAGCAGGGCATCATCTACATCGACGAGGTCGACAAGATCGCCCGCAAGAGCGAGAACCCGTCGATCACCCGGGACGTCTCCGGCGAGGGCGTGCAGCAGGCCCTGCTGAAGATCCTCGAGGGTACGGTCGCGAACGTCCCGCCGCAGGGCGGCCGCAAGCACCCGCACCAGGAGTTCATCCAGATCGACACCACCAACGTGCTGTTCATCGTCGGCGGTGCGTTCGCGGGGCTGGACCGGATCATCGAGTCCCGTGTCGGCCAGGGCGGGGTCGGCTTCGGCGCCCACCTGCGGTCGGTCTCGGAGCGGAACACCGACGACATCTTCAGCAAGGTCATGCCGGAGGACATGCTGAAGTTCGGGCTCATCCCCGAGTTCATCGGCCGGCTTCCGGTGATCACGACGGTGCGCAACCTCGACCGCGAGGCGCTCATCAAGATCCTCACCGAGCCCCGCAACGCGTACGTGAAGCAGTATCAGCGGCTCTTCGAGCTCGACGGCGTGGAGCTGGAGTTCGACACCGGCGCGCTCGAGGCCATCGCCGACCAGGCCATGCTCCGTGGCACCGGCGCCCGTGGCCTCCGCGCGATCATGGAGGAGGTCCTCCAGAACGTGATGTTCGAGGTGCCCAGCAACCCCGACGCCGCCCGGGTGCTCATCACCCGCGAGGTCGTGGTGGAAAACGTCATACCGACCATCGTTCCGCGCGAGTTCGTGGGCCGTCGCGCCCGTCGGGACCGCGAGGAGAAGTCGGCCTGACCCGTCCGTACGGGCTCCATGAGGTCCTTGCCCGGGTTGAGCGTGGCGAACGTCTGCCGGCCGATCCCTGGCTTGATCTGATGCCGTCGCCGTCGCCCCGCAGGGCGGCGGTGACGTCGTTTCCGGGGTACGTGGCAGTGGCGGCCGACGTCGACCGCGGCTGGCTCGATTCGTGGACGGGCGACGGCGGCCTCGGTGCGCCGCTGTCCCCGTCGTTCCTCTGCGCGCTCGAGGAGATCCTGCGGCTCGAAGCCGGCTCGATCGACGCGGTCGTCCTCGCACCTCCCCTCGACGGCGATCCACCGATGGAGCTGACCCCGCTCGACGCCGGCACCCATCCGCGACTCGTTCGTGCGCGCCGTTACCGCACCGGCGTACGCGCGTGGAGTTGCGGCCCGGCGATCCTCGTGATCGGCCGCGGCCTGGCGGGGCGCTGGGAGGTGGCGGTCGAGGTCGACGAGCCGGCCCGCAACCGCGGCCTGGGACGCTCTCTCGCCCGCGCAGCCCGGCACCTGGTGCCCGACGGGCGGCCGCTGTGGGCCCAGGTGGCCCCGGGCAATGCGGCCAGCCTCCGGGCCTTCCTGGCGGCCGGCTACACCCCCGTCGGTGCCGAGGTTCTGCTGCTGCCGCGCGAGTTCCCCGGTGCCGTCGCGGCTGTTCCGTGAGCCGGCTGTGCGCCGTACGCTGGCTTTCATGCGCGTTGCCGTCTGCCAGCTGAACGCTCGCGACGACCGTACCCACAATCTCGCGGTGGCCCGGGATCTCCTGGGCCGAGCCGCCGCGGCCGGGGCGACCCTCGCTGTCCTTCCCGAGTACGTCGACTATCTCGGGCCCGGCGCCGGGCTGCCGAAGCCCGAGCCGGTCGACGGCGAGTTCGCGGCGTTCTTCGCCGAGGCCGCCCGCGACCTCGGCATCTGGGTCCATGCCGGCTCGTTCCACGAGGCCGGACCGGACCCGGACCGCACCTTTAACACCTCGCTGATCTTCAATCCGGCGGGCGAGCTGGTGGCGACCTACCGCAAGATCCATCTGTACGACGTGGAGATCCCCGGCCGGGTGTCCTACCAGGAGTCCCGCACGGTGGCACCGGGTGACCGGCCCGTGGTGACCGAGATAGACGGGGTGCCCACGGGCCTGTCGATCTGCTACGACCTGCGCTTCCCCGAGCTGTACCGGCGACTGGCCGTGGAGGGCGCCAAGCTCCTGGTCGTGCCCGCGGCGTTCATGATGCACACGGGGCGGGATCACTGGGAGGTGCTGCTCCGCGCCCGGGCGATCGAGAACCAGTGCTACGTCGTGGCGGCCGGGCAGATCGGCGACCATGAGCCAGGGCGGACGTGTTTCGGGCGGAGCATGATCATCGACCCGTGGGGGACGGTGGTGGCTCAGGCGCCGGATGCGGTGGGGACGGTGACCGCCGAGCTGGATCTCGAGAGGCTGGACGAGATCCGCAACTCCCTGCCCAGCCTCGCGAACCGCCGCCTCACGCTCTAGAGGGTCTGCACCAGGTAGCTCACGACCGCGACGCACACCACAGCTCCGCCGGCGATCAGCATCGCGCCGCCCATCCGAGAGGGGCCGCGGCGGAACAGCCGATGCACCGACACGACCACCGCCGCCAGCACCAGCAGGCCGATGACCAGCTGAGACAGTGGCATCAGCTGGTTGAAGAGCGCATCCGCGGCCAGCGCCGGTTGAGGAACCATGCCTGTCACTCTGGCACGCGTGGGCCCCGGACGGGTTTCAGGGACGGGTGCCGATTTGCGTTTCGGGTGGGGCGTCGCGTAACTTTCTCTCTGCCCGAGGGGAACCCGGACGGAACGGCACGAAAGTGACCGTGCCGACGGTCTCCCGGACGGCAGCTCGAAGGAGGCGCTAAGCTTCTGGAGAGCACCGGGCGAGGCAGGCAGCGGGAAACCGGATTTGCGCCAGCGAGAACGACCGGGTAGAGTGAACCGGCCAGCAGGGACCGGGCGGATCGATCACCTAGTGATCTCCGGACGGCTGCAGGGCCACCCGACGACACTCACACCTAACAAGGGTGAGCGTTAGCGCGGGAAAACATTGGGCGATGCCACGAGGATCCGCCAGGATCTTCCAAGACTCCGGTCTTGCGCTGGCAAAGTCGACCAGGTAAGTTGGAGCGGTTGCCCCGAGCGGGTCGCCTCGAAAGAGGTGAGATCGAGCGGTGTGTGGTTGTTCTTTGAGAACTCAACAGGGTGCTTGATAAGCCAGTGCCAAATTGATGATTTATCCCGGCCAGGCTGAGGTCTGGTTGGATTCCTTTGGCAGCATTTGATGTTGCCGGGATGGATTGTTCAACAGGTTTTTGTTGGAGAGTTTGATCCTGGCTCAGGACGAACGCTGGCGGCGTGCTTAACACATGCAAGTCGAGCGGAAAGGCCCTTTCGGGGGTACTC
>NZ_PVZG01000025.1 GCF_003002065.1 Pseudosporangium ferrugineum | reverse complement strand
CAGCCCTACGCCGCAACAGCCGAAACCCCTACCGACCACTCCAAATACTCGGAATAACCTGAAACGGCCATATAGCTACCTTGCCGGAGCCCTGGTCGTAGCCGTAAGTGCGGACCTGGCCGGCGCACTTCTCGCGGCTATAGACGTCGGCCAGCAGAACCCAAGCGCGTCAGTGATCGAGCAGCCGACGGCGGCGTCACATGGTGCACCGCGGAGCTGGCTGAAACATGGTGCCGCTCTCGCGGTCATAAGCTGCGGGATGCGAACTGAAAACAGTGGGTTTTCGGTGGGTGATCTTGATCCAACAAAAACGGTGACCTGCGTTTCCGCAGGTCACCGGCATATTTTTGTCGGGCTGACAGGATTTGAACCTGCGACCCCTTGACCCCCAGGAAGTGGTAGGCCCAGCGACGTGCTAACAAACGTTTTACCAGGTCGCTGAAAAGTATACTCGGCTGAGTAAAGGTGTCGCTGCCCGCCAGCTCCAGCTTCTACCCTGACAACGCCTCTACTTGCGGCTTCGTTGAGCTGGGTTGCCTCGAACGGGTTCTCCCGGCCGTTCCCTTTCGGCTCGTTGACGCCCAGGAGAGCCGACGCGGAGGAGTGAGCGGCGTGCTGGCGCCACATCGGATCGGTCCCTTGACTCGCACCGGTAGCCCTTCCACCGTAAACGGCTCGCAGAGAAGATCCCTGCGCGAACCGGCCGTCCTATGGAAGCCTTTCCGGAACTCAAGCACGTCGCCCCCTGATTTGAGTAACGTGAGGCCGCTGGTAACCATCGCAGGTGGCCGAACTTTGAGCGGCCATACCTCTATACCCTGGGCGCTGTTGTGGACCGTCGTCAACGCGCGCCCTTCCAGAGCTCAGTGCCTCGGCCGCTGCCGCGGTGTCCGGGTGCTCATCGCCGACTTCGCGCCGAATCCGCAGCGGGCGCCATCGCGCCCGTGCGGATCCGAAGGACCACATGGCACACATCACGGCGTTGCGAACCTGACGGCTATCCCTGTGGGGAGCTCGCGACCAGCTCTTTGAGCCCGCGGCTGCACAATTGCTCGCGCACGACCGGTGCGGGATGGACCACCGCCACCCGCGCATGGTTGTCAGCAGCCGTGACGTATCCGGACCGGAGCGCGTCGATACCCGCCGCGGAGATCGACGGCACGGCACTGAGGTCAACGACGATCCGTTCCGGCTGAGTGGCCGCCAGCACCATGACAAAGCGGTCACGGAGCAGGCCGGCAGCCTCCTCGGAGCGGATCTCCCCCTGCGGCTCGATCGCGATGGTCATCTCCTGATCGGGCAACCGCCGCGTGTTGATCAAGTAGGTCATCGGATGCTCCTCCCGTTCGGTGGCCGCCGGGTGCCGGGGCCGTGATCACCCGTCAATGCCCGGCGTTTGTGACGATCGAGATTCGGAGTCTTCGCAGTCCCGTGACAGGCCGCACCCTTCCCCGGTAATGCTTCCGATCGCGGCCGGTCCTCGGTGCCGCGCCCTCGCGACTCGGTCGGGCAGTCGCTGCGTACCCCGCACTCGTACCTCGCGCGGCGCGTGTCCAGAACCGCCACATATCAGAGTGGCGTGGCGACGTTCGCGTCGATTCCCGCCCCTCCCGTCCCGGTGGACTGGGACAACATGGCGTTCCCGCTCCGCAGCCGCGTGCTGGCCGATCTGTTCAGCGCCTCAGGCCCGCTGCCGCAGCCTCGCCGTTCAGATGGTGCAGGCCTCCGTGCCCCACATCATCGCGCGGTGAGATCTTCCATTCCTGCCCGTCGCGGCCGCCAGCCACGGCGCGATCCGGCTACGAGCCGCTGGTGTTCGTGGTCCGCCAGTAGGTCTACTTCCGCGGCTATCAGGCGCGCTGACCGTGCTGCCGTTCGGTCTGTGCTGGAGACCGGCCTTCATCGCCTCCGGGATCGCATGATCGCCACTGCGACGGCTACCACGATCGCCACCATCACCAGGCACACGAGACCTACGACGATGTGCCACGGCCGTATGTCAGACATCCCCCGACAGTAGAACAGGATCGGACACCCGGCAGCTCGACGCCGCACACCGACGCCCCGGCACACCACATCCGGTACAGCGGCCGCTTCACCACATGCGCCTCGCGGGGTGAAATGGGACCGAACAGCAAGACCGGCGACCACGTACTCGGCGCAGGAGGTGAGGCGGATGCGGGCGACCAACGGTCCAGAACTACCCCGTGGATGGCGGCGGCTGCTGTTCCGGATTCCCATCCTCCTGTTCAGGGCGGGTCTCGGCGGGCTCTTCGCCGGGCGGATGGTGCTCGTCGAGCATGCGGGGCGCCACACCGGAAAGAGGCGGATGGTGGTGCTCGAGGTGGTGGACCACGATCGCACCAGCGGGGCGGTCACCGTGGCCTCCGGCTTCGGTCCACGCGCGGACTGGTATCGCAACCTCCGCGCCCAGCCCCACACCGTGATCCGCCTCAGGCGGCGCCGGATCCCGGTCACCGCGACACCGTTGAGCGCCGAGCAGGCGGCCGGTGTCATGGTCGCGTACGCAACAGCGCACCCCCGGAGCGCTCGCGGGGTAGCCCGCTTGATGGGCTTCGCGGTGGACGGCAGCGACGCCGACTACGCCGCTGTCGGACGCGCCGTACCGTTTCTCGAACTCGTGCCTGACGAACGAGCCGTGCAGTAGGCCGGGGTCTCGCGCTGACAGCGCGGTGTTCATCCCGGCAGCTCAGTCAGCCCTCGGGAGCGCGGCTGACCTCGGGACCACGCATCGGCTTTCTCAGCTCGGCGATTTCGTTGCGGAGACTTCGCATCTCGTCGAGGAGTTCCGTGAGCTGTTCACGGGTGATTTCCTCGGGTTTCGGCCCGGCGGCGACGCGGTCGACGATCCAGCTGGTCACCGAACCGGTGACGAAACCGAGAAGGCCGATGCCGCCGATCATCATGGCGACGGCCACCAGCCGACCCTCCATGGTCACCGGAGCCAGGTCCCCGTACCCCACCGTCGTGATCGTCACCACGCCCCACCAGAGCGCCTCCGGGTACGAGTCGATGGCGGCGCCCGGCTGTCCGCGCTCGGCGTCCAGCACCGCCAGCGCCGCTACAGCGACCAGCAGGACGGTGGCGCCACCCACGTAAACCGCGAGACGTCCCCGGGTCCAGGACTCGGCACGCTGGTTGAGCACCTTCAGCGCGAAGACGAGACGAAGAGCCCGCAACGGGCGCAGGGCAGGCAGCAGCAGCACGAGCAGGTCGAACCAGTGCGCCCGTACGAAGCGGCGCCTGCCGTCGGCCAGGGAGAAGCGGGTCACGTAGTCGGCACCGAACAGTGCCCAGATGAGCAGGCCCGCGCCGTCGCAGATCCTTCCCCATACCGGGTCGATGCCCGGCCACAGGATCGGGACTGCGTAGACGGCGATGAACAGGACCGACATGGCCGTCAGGTACGGCGCGGCAGTGCGCTCCCACTGCTGCAGGCGGCTGTGCTTCGTCGTCATCAATCTCCTCGTCCGCGGTCGTGATCCCGGTCGGCCCCGGGACACCCAGCCGGCGAGAAGTGTCCAGCAACCGCTCGGCAGCCGGCGCGCTGGAACATGACAACTGCGTGACGGTTCTGGAGGACCGGCGCCTCGGCCACCAACCCGTTACGCCGTTTCGTCACGGAATTGTCACCGGGGCGGCGAAGGATCGTCGCATCGACGCTGAACAGTGATCGTCGGTGCTGAACTCACCGAGCGGTCGGTGTGCGGGCGTACCGATGCGGGCGCCCGCACACGACACTTGCCGGCGGAGGTGTCAGGTCCCCTGGACGTTGCTCAGCGCCGTATGCTCACCGGCGTTCTGGTTGGTGATCACGCTGAAGGTGCCGTCGGTCTCGAGCACGACGGCCGCGACGAGGCCGAGGTCGCCGATCCCCTGCGACCGTACGGCCTGCAGCACCTCATTCGCCGTCACGCGCTGCCGTCGCATCATTTCCTCGTCCATCCTGCCGTCCCGCACCAGCAGAGTGGGGGCCGACTTGAGCAAGTGGCGGATCTTGCCGCTGCGAACCGACAACCAGGTCGCCACGAACTGCAGGACGACGAGCAACACCAGGGCGGCCAGCCCTTCCGACAGGGTCACGTCCCGGGAGAGCAGGATCGTGGCCAGCGTGGATCCCAGCGCGACGGTGACCACGAAGTCGAAGGCGTTCATCTTGGCGAGGGTTCGTTCGCCGGAGCTCCGCAGGACCGCGACGAGCAGGGCATAGGTCAGGACGCCGATGACGGCGATGCGCCACAGATCTTGCAAGCTGTCGAAGAACATGGGGCGCGCTTACCCGCTGGGCACTTCCGGACACTCGGCGCGGCACTCGCGGTTTCGCAGAAGAGCAGTAGCCACCGTTTACGGATCGAGCGTCCGGGTAGCGCCGGCGCGATGGAGTCATGGACATGAATTCGCCCCGTGCGGTGCCACGGCTGACCAAGGGCCAGCGGCTCGCTGTCCTTGCCGTGACCAGCGAGGCATGCCGATGGTCATACCGCGCCGTCGGGCAGCGGGCTCGCGCCGAGGCGGTGAGCGCCTTGCGGGCGGTGTCGGTGGACCCCGTCGTGCTCGGGGCCTGTCTGGGCAACGCGCTGATTATGCTTCAACACGCTGGCGTCCCGGCTGCACGAGGCTTGGTCGACCTGTACCGGGCGGCCGGCGCGGACGAGGAGGTGGCGGCGGCCATCGTGGTGTCGCAGCAGCGGTCCTCCACGGGCGGCCCGGCATAGCGGATCCTCCGCACAGCAGGGCGGCGATCAGGGCGACGCCCACCGGTCGGGTTCGCACGGTGCCGGTTCACCGTTGCGGACCGCCTCGACCTGCGCGCTGCAGGCCACACCGAAGAAGAATGCGACGCCGCTGGCGTTCGCCCAGAGCAGCAGGGCCACCACCCCTGTGAGTGGACCGTAGATCTCGCTGAACGACGAGCCCGTCGTGGTGTAGAGGCCGAGCAGCGCTGTCACCGCCACCCACAGCGAGGTACTGAGCAGGATGCCGGGCAGCAGCCAGCGCAGGGACGGCTGCCGTCGGCGGGGCCCGTACCGGAAGAGGAGCGCGACTGCGGCGATGGTCAGCAGGAGCGCCATGGGCAGGTGCAGGACGGACCAGAGCCGGCGCAGCGAGGGATTCCACCCGTACGTCTGTCCCCACGCCCGGGTGACTCTCTCCTGCGACGACGAGGACGAATCCCGCGAAGGCCGGGATGCCGGCCAGGAACGTCAGGACGAAGGCGCGGGCGTACTTGCGCAGGGTCGGCCGGTCGCGGCGAATGCCGTAGAGCCGGTTGGCGCCCCGCTCGATCTGGGCCACCGCGGCCGTGACGGCGACCATGCCGCTGACGAGGCCGAGTGCGAGTGCGACCTCGCCGGTGTCGCCTTGCGGCTCGCCGATCAGCAGGCGGCGCAGAAGTGCATCGCTGCGTCCGGGGGTGAGTGCCAGCGCGGTGTAGACGATGATGCGGCCCCCGGCAGCCATGCCGGTCTCCTCGGCGAGACCCGTGAGCGCTATGAGCAGCGGCACCACGGCGAGGCAGAGCAAAAGGGCCAGCGCTCGTGCGTGGCTGAACCCGTCGCCGTAGCGGAAACGGCGGAACGAGTCGGCCAGCAACCGGCGGACGCCGTAACGGCGCATTGCGGCGAGAACGGTTGCTGGTCGGCCGGCTTTTCCTGCGGGCAGCTCCGCGACAGTACGGGCGGTGCTCACGGTGCTCTCCTCCCACCGGTCGGCGTGCGGCCGCCGTGCCGGCGGTCGTCCACGAACACCGGACGTTCAGGGCCCCGGGCGCACCGCACTCGCCCGATCACCGGCGATGCCCATGCGGGCGAGTTCCGCCGCGGCGAGCATCCCCACCCGGCCGTGGGTCAGGTCGTCCCATGGGTCGGCGGTCAAGGCTTCCATCCGCTGCAGGGGCAGGGTGCTGACGGCGCGGTGTGCGAGGTAGACGTCGAGGGAAGGCCGGCGGTCCGGGTCGCGGAGCAGCCGCCGTACCGTCTCGGCCTCACGGCGACGGGCGAGCCGGGCCGGCAGGTACGGCAGGAGCACCGGCACCACGGGCGCCAGTCCGACCGCTACCGCGAGGAGTACGGCGAGCTGCCGACCGTACGCGAGGGATTGCTGTCCTCTGTCGATGATGTCGGCCGCGGTCGTCCGCACCTGGTTGCCGAGCTGCTCGGGCACATCACCGATCAACGGGATGTCACCCGCGCGCTGCAGGGCCTGGCCGGCGCTGTCGAGCGTCTGACCCGATTGGACCAGGGTGTTTCCGACATCGGCGAGCTCCCACAGGGAGAAGCCGATCCAGCCCGCCAGGGCGACCCACGGCACTACCCAGAACACGACGAGGCCGTCGAGAATCCTCACGAAGCCGGCATCGGCCCGGCGAAGCACATCAGTCATCCCCGCCCGCTACCCGCAACCGCCGCGTTGTCCACGGGGCTGTCCGAGCGGTTTCGCCGGCGGTCACCGAGGACGAACTGCACGCGTCGCGTGTCGTCCTCCTGCGCGTCGAGGATCTTTCCCTCGAGCAGTTTCCCGGTGCCTTCGGCGATGAACACGCACCTGTCGTGGACGGTGTCGCCGGGATGCGGGGCCGGTGACACGGCGATGTGCAGCGACGTCCGCCCCGGTTCGGCGGCGATCCGCACGCCGCCGCCGGGTGGCGTGCCGGAGTTTCTCAGGATCCGACGGATGGCTGCGGTCGCGGTGTCCGACACGGTGAACACGATGGTTCTCCTTTCACGTCTCGTTCTGTGCCGGGCGGAGGTCCCCGGCGCCACTGCGGTTCCGGACCCGGCGGCGTCTACGGGCCTCGCGCCGGCCCGTTGCGGTCGACGCGTCCGGCTGGAAGTCGTCGATCGAGGCGTTGAGTTCCGCGCCGATGAGCACGGCCAGCGCCGTGACGAAGAAGAAGATCAGCACGGCGATGGGTGCTGCCGCCGCACCCGCGTGGCCGCCGCCGCCCGAGGCGAGGTAGAAGCGCAGACCGGCGCTGCCGCCCAGCCAGAGCAGCACGGCCACCACGGCGCCGGGCAGATCCCGCCGCCAGCGGGTCCGTACCGGGACGGCCACGTGGTACAGCGACGTCAGCCCGACGAGCGCGAGGGTGATGACCAGCGGCCAGTAGCCCGCGGTGACCAGCCAGGTCAGGTGGCCTCCTGCGACTCCGGCGAGCAGGTCGCCCGCGGTGACCGGCCCGAGGACGAGCAAGGGAAGCAGGACGGACCCGATCACGAGGGAGGACAGATAGACCGCGAGGCTGAGCAGACGGGTACGCCAGAAGCTGCGCAACCCGTCCATGTCGTATGCCAGCGTGATCGCCGAGATGTACGCATTGACCGCCGCCGACCCGCTCCACAGCGCGAGCAACAGGCTCAACGTCAGCACCCCGGCGCCGCCCTCGCGCAGCGTGGTGGTCACCAGGGGACGCACCACGTCGTGCATCGTGCGATCGGTGAACACGCCGTCGGCCCAGTCCACCACAGCATTCGCCACTGGTGTCGCCATGTCCGTGCCGAACACCGCGCCGAGCTCACCGATGAGGGTGAGCAACGCCAGGAGCAGAGGCGGCAGCGACAGCATCGTCCAGAAACTCGCCTCGGCGGCGAGCCCGTGCACCCGGTCCCGCATCGCCGCCCGTGCCATCCGCACGAAGATGTGTCCGGCCTCGCGCACGCCGTCCCGGGCTCGGCCGGGCCACCGGCGCACCGCAAGCATGACCACGCCGCCGTTCATCGCCGCAGGTCCGCGGATGGAGTCGAGGTCATCGGTGTCCTCCCGCCGGTCGTCGTCGCGGCGCGGCCCTACCCGGCGACGCCGTCCTGCAATCGGCCGCCGGGAGGAGACCGCCCGCCCGCCGACGCAGTGGTCGGTTACCGACGTGCCCGGGCGAAGTCCTGGAAGTTGACAGCCGGAGGTCTATGCCATCGAGCGCTTCCGGGTAGGTGCGCTGCCATGACGACGATGAGAAGAGCAATCTGGGCCGTCGCAGCGGTCATCTCGATGGCGTCGGTGAGCGGATGCCAGACCGAGGATCCGCAAGCAATTCCCGGCGATGCGCCACACCCGTTCCAGGAGAGCGTGATGGGAGCCAACGCCCACATCGGCTCCATCGAGCTGATCGGCGTACACGTCGACGCACCGCAGCATTCCCGCTACCAAACCGGTGACGAGGCACGGGTCTGGTTCACGCTGCTCAACGAAGGCTCGTCACCGGACGTGCTACGCGATGTCCGCAGCCCATATGCCGCCGACGCCCAGATCCGCTGGGATGACGAATGCGACGGCCAGGCCACCACGGTGCCGGCCCTGACGCTGCAGCCGCTGCAGCCCAACATTCGCGAATCACCGCCCGGCGTTCCCCCATTCGACGCCTACCACGGGCAACTGGTGAACCTGAACCGCGAGATCCTCGCCGGGTCCACGATCCCGGTCACCTTCGCCTTCGACCGCGCCGGAACAGTCACCGTCGACGCCCTGGTCCAGCCGGGCAACGCCGCCCGGCCGGAGCCGAGCAACCGGTGCCGCGACGAGGCGCCGGTGCGCCCGTCGGCGTCCTGAAACGTCGACATCCTCCGCCGAAACAAGGAGGAAAACCGTGATTGGTACGCGGCGAACGGGTAGAGCCGGACCGCCGCCCGGATGCCGGTGGGTCCCCGCGACCGTACCGCTTCGAGCTGCGGCCGCGGGTGACGCGGCAACCGCGGCGGGCAGGGCTCCGACAGCTCTGCCCGCCGCGACCTGCTCCACCGGTCCCCGAGCGGAACCGGACAGTAACGGCGCCACGCGTATCCCGAGGAGGCGGTCATGTCCCGGCCCGAACAGCCACCCGCCGTGCAGGTGGCCACCGGACACCCGCGGCAGCAACGGTGGTCCTGGCTCGTGCCCGCGCTGGCCTTCGCCGTCGGGCTGGTGCTCGGCGGAACGCTCATCGCCGTCGCCGACGGTTCCGATGACGCCGCCACGCCCGCCACGGCGCAACCGGCTCCCCCCGCGAGCCACGCGGCGCAGCCGGCCTCCGAGGACCGGACGATCACCATACCGGCCAGCTGCGAACAGGGCCTCGAACGGGCGCGTACCGCCATGACGACGGTCGGCGAGGCTGTCCAGGCCCTGCGCGACCTGGACACCCGCCGGCTGCAGGAGCTGCTCGACCGGTTGCAGGACGCCCAGCGCGAGGTGGAGGCGCTCGTCGACCGCTGCCGTACGGAAGCAGTGCGCAGGAACTGACCACAGGCGCCCACAGCGCCCGGGAGGAACCGATGCTGGACCACGGACGACCGCGGGCCGCGCGCGGCGTGGAACGTTTCGCCTCGCGCTCCACGGTCGGGCTGCTCGCGCTTCTGATCGGCAGTCTCGGCTTTCTGCTGTTGATGGTGCTGGTTCGCACCGCCTGGGCACCGCTGTACCGGGCGGACCAGCGAGTCGCCGACACCCTGAACGCCTGGGTGGCCGGCAAGGATCTGCTGCTCGCCGCCCTCCGGGGCCTGACCGACTTCGGCGGTCACACCATCCTGATGCGGGTCCTGGTGCTGGCCACCGCGTACCTGCTGATCCGCCGCCAGGTCCGGCTCGCCGCGTACGTCGTCGTCACCGCGCTGGGCGCCCTCATCCTGGACCCCACGCTGAAGCTGCTGGTGGGCCGGCTACGTCCGGTCGTCGACATGCCCGTGGCCTTCGCACCCGGGATGAGCTTTCCCAGCGGACATGCCCTCGGCTCGTTCGTGTCCTACGGGGTGCTGGTGCTGGTGTTCATGCCGGCGGTGCCGCGCCGCTGGCGTACTCCGTTCGTCAGCGTTGCGGTGCTGCTCGTCGCCGTGGTCGGCTTCACCCGCATCGCCCTGGGGGTGCACCACATCAGCGACGTGCTCGCCGGATGGCTTCTCGGCGCCGCATGGCTGGCGATCACAGCCGGCGCGTTCCGGCAATGGCATGGTGACGGCCGCGCCGGGATCGGTGACGCCGGAGCGGGCCTTGCGCCCGAGGCCCGCGACGAGCTGCGTCCGGCGCCGGCCGAGGACCGGGTTCTGGCCCGTCCGTGGCGGGTCGCCGCCGAACTCGCCGTGGCGTGGGTCATGGTCCTCGGCCTGGTGTACGGCGCGGGACTGCTCGTGACCGACGTCCTGTCCGGCTTCGCGCTGGTGGCCTCCGACGAGGCGGCTGTGCGGTGGTTCGTCGAGCAACGCCGGCCCGTGCTGGACCCGCTCGCCACGGTGGGCAGCCGGATCGGCAACACGCACAGCATCCTCACTGCCACGCTGGCCGCCGTGGTGCTCATCGTGGCGTGGCGTCGCCGTCTGCGCCCGATCGTCTTCCTCGCCGCGGTGATGCTCGGTGAGGTGACGCTGTTTCTCGTCACCTCCAGCGTCGTCAACCGGCCGCGCCCGGCCGTACCGGCGCTGGGACCGGAGATCCCCCCGACGGCCAGCTTCCCCTCCGGGCACGTCGCCGCGCCGCTGTGCTTGTACGGCGCTCTGGCAGTGCTGACGTGGCAGTGGTCGGGCGGCTGGTTGCGGTGGGTCACCGCGACGGCCGCCGCCGTCATCCCGCTCTGCGTCGCACTCGCCCGGCTCTATTGGGGCGTTCACCATCCCCTGGACCTGGCGGGGAGCCTGCTGCTCGCCGCCGGGTGGGTGACGGCCTGCTGGTACGCCGTACGCCCCGGGCACCAGCCGGGGGCCCGGCAGAAGGAGGAGTGACCACCTTGCAGTTGGCGAGATTGACGCGGGGCCGCGCCGTCGCCGACGGACTGCGCACCCAGCTCTGGCCGATGCCGGCGGCTGCCATCGTGCTGGCCATCGCACTCGGCGCCGTCATGCCGGTGTACGACAACCAGCTGTTGCGGCTGATGCCGGCCGGCCTGGGTTCGTACCTGTTCGGCGGTGGCCCGGAAGCGGCACGCAGCGTCCTGCAGGCCATCGCCGGCTCCCTCATCACCGTCACGTCGCTGACCTTTTCCCTCACGATCGTCACGCTGCAGCTCGCCAGCGGGCAGTACTCCCCTCGGCTGCTGCGCACCTTCGCCCGCGACCGGGTCGTGCACGCCACCCTGGCAGTCCTCCTCGCCACGTTCACCTACGCCCTGACGGTGCTCAGGACCGTCCGCGACGACAGATCCACCGGCGCGTTCGTACCCCGGTTGTCGGTCACGACGGCGTACCTGCTCGCGCTCGTCTCGGTCCTCGCGGTGGCCGGCTTCCTGGCCCATCTGGCTCGCAAGATCCGGGTGGAGTCCATGCTGCGCGACGTTCACGCCGAGGCGGTCGAGACCGTACGGCAGACGGTGCGGACCCGCGACGGCTCGCAACGATCCGCCGATCCTCCGGCGCCGCCGCACCGCGGCACGCTGATCCTGTGCGCACCGACCTCGGGGTTCGTGACGTCGGTGAACGACCGGAAATTGCTTGCCGCGGCGGTCCGCACCGGGACGGTAATCCGCGTGGACCGGGCCCCGGGCGCTTCGGTCGTGGCCGGCACCCCCGTCGCGACGGCCTGGCGGCTGGAATCCGGCGAGGACCACGACGACGACGGGCTGCGCGATGTCCTGCACGGGGAGCTCGCCGAGGCGCTCGGCATCGGCTTCGAACGGACGTCCACCCAGGACATCGCCTTCGGCCTGCGGCAACTCACCGACGTGGTGGCCAAGGCCCTGTCGCCCGGGATCAACGATCCCACCACGGCCGTTCACGCGCTCGGCCACTCCTCGGCCCTGCTGTGCGAGGCCGCCCGGCACGATCTGCGCCCCGCCACCCGGCACGACGACGCCGGACGGGTCCGGGTGGTGCTCGCCCGCCCCGACCTGGCGGGCCTGCTCGACCTGGCGGTCAGCCAGCCGCGCCGCTACGGCGCCGCGCACCCCGAGGTGCTGATCCGCCTGTTCGACCTGCTGCGGGAGCTGGCCTGGGTTCTGCGCGACGACCGGGCTCAGCTGGCACCCGTGGCCGCGCAGCTCGCCCGGTTGCGCGCCACCGTCGCGGGCCAGGACTTCGACGAGGTAGAACGGGCGAAGCTCAGCCGGCGTGCGGACTCCGTCGACGCAGCCCTGGAGGGGCGTTGGCCCGCGGACGACTGACCGGCAGGGCCGTGTCCGCTGCCCACTTCCCGGGTAGGACCCGCGCCCACCCAACCGTCGGAGCACCGGAGGCACCTGTGAAGCGAGGAACTGTCCGGACGACCGTACGCCGGTGGGCCGCGGCGCTCGCCGCTCCGGTTCTGATCGGCGCCTGTGCCACCACTGCCGACGACGCCGGTGCGCCCGAGCCGGTCCGGACGCCGACACCCACGCCGACCCTCGTGCTGCGCATCCAGCGCACAGGAGGCCTGGTCGGTCCGGCTGTCGAGCCCGGCCGGGTGCCCGCTTTCAGCGCGTACGCCGACGGCCGGGTCATCACGCCCGGACCGCAGATCGCCATCTACCCGCCGCCGGCGCTGCCGGGCGCTCCAGGTGCAGGACGCGGGGATGGCCACGGTGGCTCAGCTCGCCGTGAACGCGGTAGCGGCCGGTGTGCAGCCGCACACCGACTTCGGCGATCCGGGCGTCGCCGACGCCACCACGACCGTGGTGACCGCTGTCACCGGCACAGGGGTGCATCGCGTGCGGGTCCCCGCCCTGACCGAGGCGTCGGTCGGCGACCCGGACCTCACCGCAGCGCAGCGCGCCGCACGCAAGCGGCTCAAAGACTTCATCGAGCGAGCCCGCCGGCTGCCGTCCAACGACCGCCTGCCCGAACCTCAGCCGTACCGCGGCGACTCTCTGGCGGCGCTGGCCCGGCCGTACGCACCGACCGACGAGGCACCTCCCAGCCCCGCCCCGGCACAGCAGTGGCCCGGTCCTCCCCTGCCGGGTTCCGCCGTGGCGTCCGGCGGCCGGGTCACCTGCACGGTTGTCACCGCCGCCGAGGCCGACCATGTACGGAAGACCGCCGCGCACGCGAGCGTCCTTACGCCGTGGCGATCCGGCGGCAAGCTCTGGGACGTCACCTTCCGCCCCCTGCTCCCCGACGAACACGAGTGCACGGACCTTCCCGGCTTCTGATCACCGGGCGTTTGACGCGCCGGCGAGAGGGGCAGGCGGCGGACCGGACGACCGACGCCGTGAGGAGTGCGACCCTGTGGCAGACCTTTATCCCGACGAAGACTTCGAACACGCTTTGGGACGTGCTGTACGGGGTGCTCGGCGCGGCTCACGAGTCACAGCAGCACGCGACCGCCGCCGACGTCGTCCGGGCGTACCGGGGACTGCTCGACCGGGCGAACGGCGCCGTGGCGGCACGGATCCGGGCCGACCTCGCGACGGGCCGCCGTCTGCTCGAGGAGATTCCCCCGGCGCCGGTGCTGCAGGCGGAGTTGCGGCGCCTGCGGGATGACGACCTGCTGCCGTCACGGTGACCGGCCGGCCGACACCGATCGGCTCTGTCACTGCTCGGCTCCGAAAGGCGTCTCGCCGCTGTGCAGGATCCGGACGGCGCGATCGGCGAGTGGCGCGTCGACCCGGACCTCGTGGAAGAGAGTCACCGGCTCCTCGATCGTGCCCTCGGACGGCAAGGCGGCCACAGCGAAGCACAACACGGCGATGGAGCTGCCCGAGACTGCACCGACGAGGGCTCCCACGAGCGCGGCGGGCACCGGCAGCGCCAACGGGTCAGTGATGTGCAGGGACTGCAGCGCTGCACCGAGCACTGCGCCGAACAGCGCTCCGGCCGCGGCGGCCCAGCGGGCGACGATTCGGCGGGACGGTACGCCCGGTGCCCGGCGGATCGACGGCACGAGGATGCTCACGATCGTCGTGCCGTCCCGGGGCAGCCCCTGCGTGGTCAGGCGATCGACTGCTGCTGCGGCGTCCGAGTAGCCGGGATAGACGGCGACGACCCGCCTCGCCGGCATGACATCAGGCCCACGGGGTCTGCTGATGCAGCACGAGGCGCCATCCTCCCGGGCGGCGCACATACGTGCTCGACGCCGTCGCCCGATACGGCGTCTTCAGGGGCCGGCGCGCCGTGACGTCGTAGACGACGACGGCCGCGTCGCCCAGCGCTGCCTCGTGCCGCTTGACCAGTTCGTACCCCTCCCACGGGGGCACACCGTCCCAGGACGCCAAGGTCTGAGCTTTGTCGAGCACGACCACGACGGCGTCGTCGGCCAGCATCTCCTCGTAGAAGTCCGGGCCCTCCCCTCGGCTGAGCGCTGCCCAGCCCTGCTCTTCCAGGGTCATCAGCTCGTCGATCCGCATCTCGGTCATGCCTGACCGCTACCCCACCCCGGGTTCCTTCAACACCCCCGGCGGGGACGCTTGGTGACGCCCGGATCGGGTAGGCCACCACGACCTCGGAACGTCCAGGCCGCGGATCAACGACAGGAGGAACTGATGAGCGAGAGCACCACAGGCAGCACCGCCCGGCCGGCGGCCGGGCAGTCCGCCGCCGACCGGCTGGCCGGCGACTTGGCGGACGTGGCACGGGAGGAGATGCAGACGGTACGGACGGAGTTCGTGGAAGCGGCCCGCCCCGCCGCCTCCGGCGTGATCCTGCTCGGCGCGGCCGCCGGCTGCGCCGTCCTCGGCATCGGGGCGGCATCTGCCACCGTGCTGCGCATCTTGGAGAGCTTCCTGCCACGAAAGCTCGCCGTAGCCGGCCTGACCGCGGGCTACTTCACCGGCGCCGCCGTGCTGGGGACCGTGGGACTGCAGCAGTTGCGCGAGGCCGGGGGCAGCTCGCAGCGGTTGGCCGAGGAGATCCAGGAAGCGGTCTCCGGAACGGTGAGCCGGATCCGCCAGGCCGGGGCCGCCGCCGCCCGGGACGTCCACAACGGCTGAGCGAGTCACGACGTCCGGTCGTGGATGGAGGTCCGCGAGGATGTCCGGCCGGCCACGTCGGCGATCATCGCGGTCGGCTTTCCCACCAGCGCGCCGGCTACCAGCCGGTCGGCGATCGGCAACCCGGCCAGGGACAGGGAGACCCGGCGCAGCCACCGCTGGAGGCGCGTCGCGGGCAGGAACCAGCGCCGGCTCTTCCGCCCTGTCTCCTGCTTGTCCAGCACCACCGGATGCAGCACCTGCTCGTAGGCCGCGAGCCCCGCCTCGACGGATGCGTGCCGGGCGAGCTGTTCGGCCAGCACGTAGGCGCCGGCCACGGCCAGCGACGCGCCCTGCCCGGCCAGCAGGGACACCGCGTACGCGGCGTCGCCCAGCAGCACCACCCGGCCGCGGCTCCAGGACGGCATGACCACCTGCGCGACCTGGTCGTAGTAGACCTGGTCCGACGGTGGGCACGCGGCCAGCGCCCGCGGTGCGATCCAGCCGAGGCTGCCGTACTCGGCGCGCAGCGCGGCTCGCGGGTCGGCCGGCAGCGTGTGCTCGGCGCTGGGGTGCACGGCGAACACGGCGACGCGCCCGTCGCGCAGTCCGTAGAAGCCCATCGTGCGGTGCAGCGTGTCCGTCAGGCAGAACCGGCCCGCCACCTTGGCGTGGGCTCGAGCGTCCTCGAACGTGAACGCCGCGGTGTGCAGCCCGAGATATCGGAGGTAACCGCTTTCCGGACCGAACGCCAGCGCCCGTACGCCGGAATGGACGCCGTCACAGCCGACCAGCAGATCGGCGTGCAGCACGTTGCCGTCGTCGAGGGTGACCGTCACGCCGTCGGCGCGGTTGTCCACCGCACAAATCGTGGTGGCGTGGCGCAGGTCGACGCCCGCGGGGAGGTGCTCGCGCAGCGCCCGCTCCAGGTCCGGGCGCCTGATGCTGACCACCCGGCCGCCGGCCGCCTTGGCGAATCTCGCGTACCGCAGCCCGGCGCGGCGGCGGCCGTCGTCGTCGCAGTACGCCAGCTCCTCGACCTCGTAGCCGAACCGCAGGATGCCGGGAAGCACTCCCATCGCCTCGGCGGCGTCGTACCCGGGCCCGAAGAAGTCGAGCATGTACCCGCCGGCCCGCGGGCCCGGCGCCTTCTCGACGACGGTGACCTGGGCGCCGTGGGTGCGCAGCCGCTCGGCGAGGGCAAGTCCGGCGATGCCGGCGCCCGAGATGATCGCTCTCATTCCGACGCCTCCGATCGCGACGGTGTCCGGCGGTCCGCCCGCCGTCCGAGCACGGCCATCGCCACCCAGACCAGAGCGGCGGCCGCCTTGGTCGCCGGCCCGGGCTTGTGCTGCGGCGGCGGCAGCACCACCCCTTCCGGCGGTTCGTCCTGCTCGACGCGGACGCCGGGAAAGGCCGTCTTTGCGGCGTCGAGCGCCTCTTGCCGGTCGAGGAACGCCTCGTTGCTCGAGAGCTCCTCGCCGGGGCCGTACCAGCGCCACCGCCAGGTGTCGTCCGGGTTGCGCCACAGCCGGATGCGCTCCTCCGGCTCGTCGTCCGGCCGGCGGTCGATGCTCCGCCCGGACAAGCCGGCGTGCAGGTCCTCGCGGGTCAGCTCACCGAGGCTCGTCGCCGTGCCGGCCCGCAGCGCCCGCGCGGTGAAGAACGCGACCGCCGCCACCACGAACGGCAGGACGAGCACGAGGATCTGCAGCGTACGCAGCAGGCCGGTCACCGGGATGCGGGTCAGCCGGGCGATGATGTCGTCGGCCGCGGTGACGAGCAGAACGGCGAAGAACGTGAGGGCGTACGCGCCGACAGCCACGCGCCCCGGGCTCTCGCGGGGGCGCTGCAGGATCTGGTGCGACGCCTTGTCCCCGGTGCGCCACCGTTCCAGCCAGGGCCAGGCGTACAGCAGCAGGAAGGTCACCGTGCCCACGCCCACGGCCGGCAGGAACGGCGCGGGCACGAGGTGGCCGAAGACGTGGAACTCGATCGGTGGGAACAGCCGCAGCGCGCCGTCGCCCCAGGCCACGTACCAGTCCGGCTGGGCCGGGGAGGTCGCCTTCGCGGGGTGGAACGGGCCGTAGATCCAGACCGGGTTGATCTGCACTAGGCCGCCCAGCGCGAACACGACCGCGAACACGCCGGTGAGCAGGCTGACCGAGCGCACCGCGTACGCCGGCCACAGCCGCGACCCGACGACGTTGTGCTCGCGGCGCCCGGGGCCCGGGAACTGGCTGTGCTTCTGCCGGATGATCATCAGCAGGTGCACCGAGATCAGCGCGAGGAAGATGCCCGGCACGATGAGCACGTGGCTGATGTAGAGCCGCGGTGTGGTCTCCGGGGTCGGGAACTCCCCACCGAAGGCCAGCGTCGCGATCCATGAACCGACCACGGGGATCGACAGGACGGTCGAGTAGATGATCCGCAGGCCGGTGCCCGAGAGCAGGTCGTCGGGCATCGAGTACCCGGTGAAGCCGTTGAGCAGCGCGAGGGCCAGCATGGTGACGCCCACGACCCAGTTGAGCTCCCGCGGGCGGCGGAAGGCGCCGGTGAAGAACACGCGCAGCATGTGCACCACGATGGCCGCGACGAACAGCAACGCCGCCCAGTGGTGCGCCTGCCGGATCAGCAGACCGGCGCGGACGTCGAAGCTCAGCGCCACGGTGGAGGCGAACGCACTGGACACCTTCGAGCCGTCGAGCGGCTGGTACGCCCCGTCGTACACCGTCTCCGAGGTGCTCGGCTCGAAGAACAGCGTCAGGTACGTGCCGGTGAGCAGCAACGCCATGAAGGCGTACAGGGCGATCTCGCCGAACATGAACGTCCAGTGGTCCGGGAAGACCTTGGCCAGGGCGGTGCGCCCGATCGACGTGGTGCCCAGCCGGGCGTCGAGGGCGCGGTAGATCCGTCGGGTGATCACGGCCGGCTCCAGAAGCCCGCGCCGGGGGGCGCCGTGAAGGGCCCGCGCGCCCGCAGGAAGCCGGCCTCGTCGACGTCGATGGGCAGGCCGGGCAGCGGTCGCGCGGCCGGTCCCGCGATGGGGTCGGCGTCCCGGTAGAGGTCGAACGCGCTCTGGTGGCAGGGACACAGCATGCGGCCGGTGGTCTGCTCGTACAGGCCGACCGGGCACCCCGCGTGCGTGCAGAGCAGCGAGTACGCCACCACACCGCCGAGGTCGCCGGCCGCCGGCCGGCGGTCGAGCAGGGCCGGGTTCAGGCGTACGACGAAGGCCGGGGCGTCGCCGTCACGGGTGTGGCCCTCGGGCACGACGATCTGGATGGTCCCCGCCTGGATGTCGGTGAGCCGCACCGGTTCGCCCTCCGGCGTCACCATGCGCACCCCCGCCTCCCAAGCGGTGTGTCGCAGCATCGTCACCGGATCGGGTTTGCGGAACGACAGCAGCGACCGCAGCGGGAAGAGCAGCGCGACACCGATGGCGCCGACGCCCAGCAGCAGCATGCCGACCAGGCCCCGGCGCTGCAGCGGGCTCTCCGGGCCGTCGGTCGCCGCGGCGAGCAGGTCGCGTTGCTGCGGCGAGGCGGCCAGCTCGGGCTTCTGCTCGACGAATCCGCCGGTGGGCAGCAACCGGCGGCCCCAGACGGCCAGCCCGTACGCGAGGCCGGCGAACGCCACCGCGAGGCTCAGCCCGAGGAGCTGGGTGTTGCCGCCGAGCCCGTAGGACACCGCGAAGCCCACGGCGCCGAGCACGGTTACCGCGAAGGCGAACCGTATGCGCCGCACCGCGCCGGTCTGGCCGCTCATCGGCCCGGTCCCGCTCATCGGGCCCGGCTCCCGAGCCGGCGGGCGAGCAGCAGCACGATCGTGAGGCCGAACACCCAGGCCACCACTCCCTCCGTGAAGGGGCCGAGCCGGCCCAGCGGCCAGCCGCCCCGGTCCAGCTCACCCCGGTCGTCCTGCAGCACCCCGACGTACGCGGCCACGTCGTCGACCTCCTCGTCGCTGAGCACGTCGGGCGGGAACGCGGGCATCAGTCCCGGTCCGACCCGTACCGCCTCGCCGATCTGGGTCGGGGTGGCCTCGAACAGCGACGGCGCGATCCGGCCGTTGTTGAGCGTGGCGCCGACACCGGCCGCGGAGTGGCACGCCGAGCAGTAGGTCAGATACAGCTCCCGCCCCGATGGGGTGCTCCCGCCACCGACGACCGGAATCGGCGGGCCACCGCCCGGCGGGAACGACGCGACGTGCTGCACGAGGGCTCGGATGTCGGACTCGGAGAAGACCGCGTCCTGATGCACGTTCGGCTTTCCCTCCTTGCTCAGCGGCATCCGTCCGGTGCTGAGCTGGAAGTCGACGGAGGCGGGCCCGACATCGGCCAGGGACGGTCCACGCTGGGTGCCCTCGCCCCGCTGGCCGTGGCAGCTGGCACAGCTCTGCTGGTACAGCACCGTGCCGCGGTCGGGGCCGGTGGGCGGCGCCGGGAGGGGCGACGCCGATGGGGACGGCGACGGTGCGGGCGCCGCCAGCGGCAGGCCGAGCACGCCGAGCCCGGCCGCCGCGGCCAGCATCCGGTGACCGCGGCGCGGCGCCGAGGGTTGGTCGGTCACGGTACCCCCTCAGTCCAGCGTGAACAGGTAGGCGGCGATGTCCCGGGCGTCGGTGGAGGTGACCCCGAGGTCCGGCATGGCCGTTCCGGGCTCGACGGCCTGCGGGTCCATCACCCAGTGCTGCAGGTTCGGCCCGCTGTTGACCAGTTCCCGGCGATGTACGAGCGGCTGCCGAACTTGGTCAGCGGCGGGCCGACGAGCCCGTTCGCCCCCTTGACCCCGGGCACGGTGTGACAGGAGCCGCAGCCGTACGTGGCGATGAGCCGCTCGCCGCGGGCCGGATCCCCGTCGGGCACTTCGGCCGGGGGTCCCGGTGGCACCGCCGCGCAGGCGGCCGGGGCCAGCAGCAGGGCGGCGGTCGCGGCGAGCGGCCAGACGAGCCGCAGTCGACGGGCGATCATGCCGGTATCTCCTCTCGGCTCGGACGCAGTTCGCGGCCGGCGGGGCTGCTGCGGTCCAGCCGGACCATCCAGCGCAGGAAGACGGCGACCGCGGCGACGAGCATGACGACGTCCATGGGGATCCACATGATCAGACCGGCGAGCTGCTGGTCGGCGAGCGGATCGGGCCCGGCGACGGCCGCGGCCGGGTAGATCGGCGCGGACGCCAGGGTCAGCACGGCCCCGAGCGCGGCGGCGGGCATCCCGGCGGCGAACAACAGCAGGAAGGTGGCCGGTCCACCGAGCCCTCGGTGGCCCGGTGCCAGCACCGTGGACCACAGCAGCCACGCGGCGGCGGTGAAGGACAGATGCTCCACGCCGTGGATCCAGGCGCCTTCCTCGGCCCACATGTACGGCTTCGGAAGATGCCACAGCCACAGCACGACCGTGTGCACACCGGCCGCGACCAGAGCGAGGTTGAGCGGCCGCCGCAGCCAGCGTCCGGCCGCACCGGTACGGAAGCGGGCGATCACCGTACGCACGCGGCGCGGCGCGGCGAGAGTGAGCGGCAGCCCGGCGCCGCCGGCGGCGAGCAGGGGCCCGGCCACCAGCAGCAGGATCATGTGCTGGACCATGTGCCCGGCCAGGGACCGTTCGGCCGCCTCGTCCACCGGGCCGCGCTGGGCGAGCAGGAGGACGACGAGCCCGGCGGGGAACGCCGCCGCCCGCCATCGCGACACCACCGCGCCCGCGCCGCGGCGCCCCCACAGCTCGTGCACGCCACGGCCGTATGCCGCGCCGAGGCCGGTCACGGCCAGCAGACCGGTGACCTCGACCCACCGGTCGGCAGCATCCGCGTCGGCGTGGGCGAGGACGACGGCCGCGGCGGTCACTGACATGGCGACAACACCAGGACCGCGGCGCCGCCGGCGGCGATGATCGACAGGAAGAGGGCGTTGGCGCACATCCCGATGAGCAGCATCATGCCGGTGCGCTCCATCCGCGGATCGTCGTCGTCGTCGCGCGCCGCGGTCGCGCGCCGCCACCCGCGCCAGGCGAGCAGCAGGGCCGCGAGGGTGATCAGCGCCGGCACGACGACGCCGGCGCCCACGATGCCGCGGATCGGAATGCCGCCCACGCTGGTGTTGCCGGAGCGGCAGGTGAGCTCGTCGACGCCCCAGGCGAGGACGAGGTGCAGCGCCCAGGCGAGTGCGCCGCCCAGCACGGCGAACCAGAGCAGGAAACCGCCGGCTCGGCGGGTCTGTGTCGGCATCACAACCTCGGTGACAGGTAGAGGCTGATGAAGATGGCCACCCACACGACGTCCACGAAGTGCCAGTAGATGGCGGTCAGCCGCACGCGCTCGTGCCGGCGGTAGCCGAAGCTGCCGCGCAGGGAGGCCGCCAGCAACCAGCCGACCATGAGGAGTCCGACGGCGACGTGGAAGCCGTGCAGGGTGGTGATGGAGTAGAACAGCGAGCTGTACGCGTCGGTGGTCAGCGTGTGCTTCTTGAGGTCCTCGGAGTACTCCCACGCCTGCAGTCCCAGGAACGACAGCCCGAGCACGAGTGTGATCGCCAGGCCGGCGCGCAGCCGCCACCGTTGCCCCTTACGGATGCCGCGTTCGGCCCACATCACCGGAACGCTGCTGGGCAGCAACACGGCCGTCATGATGATGACCTTCATCAGCTTCGGGTCTTCCAGCGGTGGCGGCGGCCACTGCGGACCCGACTGGAAGCGGACGTAGAAGTAGCTTCCCAGCATGGCGGCGAACACCGTCGCCTCGGTCGTGACGAACAGGATCATGCCCCACCACCCGGTGGTGCGTCCCGACGGCATCTCCGCCGACAACAGCCGCGGAGAGGTCACCGCGGTCATGACGCCACCCCCGCTTCCTCGGGCGTGCGTTCCGGCGGCCACATCCAGCGGGCGACCGTGCCGAAGATCAGCAGGGCGCCGGCGCCGGCGAACCAGTACCACCCCCAGAGCAGGCCGAGCACGACCACGAGGATGCCCAGCGCGCTGACCAGCGGCAACAGGGACGCCTCGGGCATCTCGATCGCCCCTTCCTCGCGGCCGTCCAGCTCGCTGGTGGCCATGGCCTGGTGATCCGGCAGAGGAGGGTCGGTGGCGAGCGCCGCGGTGGTCCGCTCGTCCCACATCGGGTGGACACTGTGCACCGTGGGCACCGTGACGAAGTTGTACGGCCGCGGCGGCGAGGTCGTGGCCCACTCCAGGGTGTCCCCGCCCCAGGGGTCGTCGGGCGCCAGGCGGCCCCGCCGGATGGCCTGCAGCACGCCGATGAGCACCAGGAGCAGACCCACGGCCAGGACGTACGCGCCGATGGTGGAGATGAGGTTCCACAGGTCCCAGCCCAGGTCACCGGGATACGTGTAGATGCGCCGGGGCATGCCGAGCAGACCCGACACGTGCATGGGCATGAAGGTGGTGTTGAAGCCGATGAAGACGAGCCAGAAGGCCCAGCGGCTGAGCTTCTCGGCGTACATCTTGCCGGTGAACTTCGGCAGCCAGTAGTAGATCCCGGCGATCATCGGGAAGACGGCGCCGCCGAAGAGCACGTAGTGGAAGTGCGCCACCACGAAGTAGGAGTCGGTCACCTGCTGGTCGAAGGCCGTGATGGCGAACATGACGCCGGTGAAGCCGCCCAGGACGAACGTCACGATGAACCCGACGACGAACAGGAACGGCGTACGCACCACGATCCGTCCGCGCAGCATGGTGAAGAGCCAGGCGAAGATCTGGATACCCGACGGGATGGTGATCAGCGTGCTGGCCGCGCTGAAGAAGCTGTAGGACAGCTGCGGCAGCCCGGTGGCGAACATGTGGTGCACCCACACGCCGAAGCTGATGATCGAGATGGTGACGATCGCCAGGACCATCAGGGGGTACGCCACGACGCCGCGGCGGCAGAACGCGGGCAGCACCGCCGAGACGATGCCCAGCGCCGGCATCACGATGATGTAGACGTCTGGGTGCCCGAAGATCCAGAACAGGTGCTGCCACAGCAGCGTGTTGCCGCCGTGAGCCGGATCGAAGAAGTGCGCGCCGAAGCGGCGGTCCAGGAAGAGCATCGCGTTGGCCACATTCAGCGCGGGCAGCGCGAAGATCACCATGAAGGAGGTGCCGACGATCGCCCAGACGAACAGCGGCACCCGGTTGAGCGACATCCCCGGAGCGCGCATCTTGACCACGGTGACGATGAAGTTGATCGCGCCGGCGGTGGTCGAGACGCCGAGGAACAGCAGGCCGAGCGAGTAGACGTCGAGGTTGATGCCCGAGGAGTAGGGCGTGTCGGTCAGCGGCACGTAGCCGAACCAGCCGCCGTCCGGGGCCCGGCCGACGAGCTGGCTGGAGAACATCACGGTGCCGGCGAAGGCGAAGACCCAGTAGCCGAACGCGTTCAGCCGGGGGAAGGCCATGTCCCGGGCGCCGATCATCAGCGGCACCAGGAAGTTGCCGAAGCCGAAGAACATCGGCGTCGAGAACAGGAAGATCATCGCGGTGCCGTGCATGGTGAACAGCTGGTCGTACGCCTCCGGCGAGAGCACCGTGGCGTTCGGCCGGGCCAGCTGCGTACGCAGGATCATCGCGTCGGTGCCGGCCAGGATGAAGAAGATCCCGGCGGTCACCATGTAGCGGCGGCCGATGCGCTTGTGGTCCACGGTGCTGAACCAGCTGCGCAGCGACGGCCGCTCGCCCCAGTCCTTCTCCAGCGCGGCGACGGCCTCGCTGCGGGAGGCGGGGCGCGCCTGTTCCTCGGTCTCGACGCTCATGCGCTCCCTACTTCAGCGATTGCAGGTACGACAGCAGGTCCGGGAGGTCCTGCGCGGCGACGGGTTGCGGCGGCATCGCGTTGCCCGGCTTGATGGTCTGCGAGTTGACGATCCAGCCGCCGAGGTGGCCGGCGTCGTTGGGTGCCGCTCCCGCGCCGATGCTCCAGCGCGAGCCGATCGTGGTGAGGTCCGGACCGACCTCGCCCACCGCGGAAGTCCCGCGGATGGTGTGACAGGAGGCGCATGAGCTCTGCTCGAAGATCTGACGGCCGCGCTGCTGCGCCGTGGTCAACGTGCCGGTGGCGGGCTGAGCGGTGGCGGCCACCCAGGCGTCGAACGCGGGACGCGGCTCGGCGACGACCATCAGGGCCATGAACGCGTGCTGCTTGCCGCAGTACTCCGCGCACTGGGCCCGATAGGTGCCGGCGCGGTCCGTCTGCAACCACGTCTCGTTCACCTTGCCGGCGATCAGGTCCGTCTTGGGCATCAGCTGCGGAACCCAGAAGCTGTGCTGCACGTCCGCGGTGCGCAACCGCACCTTGACCGGTTGCCCGACCGGGATGTGCATCTCGTTGGCGGTCACCGCGCCGGCGCGATCCGGGTAGTGGATCTCCCACCACCATTGGTGGCCGATGACCTCGACGGTCACGTCCGGCTTCTCGCGGGGGGCGGCGAGCGCGTTCAGGTCGCGCAGGCCGAGTCCGTACGCGGCGACCAGGATGACGAACGGGACGGCGACGCCGAGCACCGTGATGGCGCCGATCGCGTCCCCGCCCTTGATCGTGGCGGTGGCCCTGCGCCGGCGCCACAGCGCCCACCCCAGGATCAGCATGACCTCGGCGAAGACGGCCATCGAGATCCAGAAGAGCAGCCACCAGAGTCCCTCGATGCGCTGCGCCCCGGCCCCGGACGCGTGCAGGGTCGACTGCCG
This sequence comes from Pseudosporangium ferrugineum, assembly GCF_003002065.1. Taxonomy (GTDB): domain Bacteria; phylum Actinomycetota; class Actinomycetes; order Mycobacteriales; family Micromonosporaceae; genus Actinoplanes; species Actinoplanes ferrugineus_A. The sequence continues at coordinate 67,751 of NZ_PVZG01000025.1, read as the reverse complement.
ATGCCGGGCGCACCCCGCCAGCAGCAGCACCGACAGCACGATCGACAGCCGCCACAGGCGCTGTCGTGGATGGCTGTGCCGCATCCGGTCTCCTTCCGTCAGCGCGGCCGCCCTTGCCCGTCCCGCCGGGCGCTAAACGGTGCGCCGGGCGGAAAACGCCGCAAGATCTCGATGCGCGGCCGTTTGAGCGCCGATGCCCCGGGCAAGGGCGCGCCACCGGTTTCCTGCGGAGGAGCACACATGCCGAACAACCTGCCGACGCCCCTGCTCGACGGCCGCCGCGCGACCCGGGACCGACGCAACCTCGGCTGGGCAGCGGCGGGGCTGAGCGCGGCGGGCATGATTGCCGCGCTGACCGTCGCGCCCGCCGATGCCGTCCAGGGCCAGGCGCAACGTCTGATGTATCTGCACGTGCCCGCCGCCTGGACGGCGTACCTGGCGTTCTTCGCGGTACTGGTCAGCAGCGGCGCCTACCTGATCTGGTCCGATCCCCGGTGGGACCGGGCCGCCCGGGCCGCCGCGGAGGTCGGCCTGGGCGCCACCGTCATCACCTTCGCCGTGGGCACGTTCTGGGGCCGGGCGACGTGGGGCGTCTGGTGGGCCTGGGATCCGCGGATCGTCAGCACGATCGCTCTCTTCCTCGTCTACGCCGCGCAGGTGACCGTGCGGGGAACCGAGCCGAAGCCGCATCGCGGCGCCCGGCGGGCCGCCTGGCTGGGGGCGGCAGGGTTCGTGATGGTCCCGGTGGTGCACTTCTCCGTCGTGTGGTGGCGCTCGCTGCACCAGCAGGCCACCGTGCTCGCGCCGAGCGCCAGCCCGCCGATCGACACCGTCATGCTGGCCACCCTGTTGCTCTGCGTCGCCGCATGCACGGTCACCGCGGGCTGGTTGTTCCTGCGCCGGTTGGCGGTCCTCGAACTGCGGGCGGGCGTACGGGCGCCGGCGAAGCGAACCGTCGGGGCGGGGCGTCCGTGACACCGCGACGCAGCCGTGCGCTGCTGCTCCTGATCGTGGTGGCCGGTGTCGCCCTGCTGGTCGCCGCGGGCCTGCAGAACACGCTGACCTTCTACCGGTCCCCCAGCGAGGTCGCCGGGCACATGTCGGCTCACGAGCGGGTGCGCCTCGGTGGCGAGGTCGTGCCCGGCTCCCTGCGTACCGAAGGGGGGCTGACGCGCTTCCGCATCGGCGACGGCACCACCGAGATCGCGGTGGAGCAGGTCGCCGACCTGCCCGGGACGCTGCGCGAAGGGCAGGAGGCCGTCGTCGAGGGCGCCCTCGACGCCGAGGGCGTCTTCCGGTCCGACACGGTGATGGCCAAGCACGGCAACGAGTACCGGCCTGCCGAGGCGGGCGGGCAGGACAGCCGGTGACCGGCCAGATCGGTGGGATCGTGCTGGGCGCCGGGCTGGTCGCGGCGGTCGCCACCGCGCTGCTCTGGTCCCGCGTGGCGCTGCTCGGCGTCTCCGCACGCCCCGCACGGGCGGCGACGTGGGCCACCCTCGCCATGGCCGTCCTGGCCTGTGCCGTGCTCGAGGTGGCGCTCGTCGGCCACGACTTCAGCATCCGGTACGTCGCCGAGAACGGCGGCCGGGACGTTCCGCTGTATTACACGGTCACGAGCCTGTGGGCGGCGCTGGACGGTTCCCTGCTGCTGTGGTTGCTCGTGCTGGCCGGTTGCGCGGTCGTGGTGGGCGGCCGCCGCCCCGAGCGCTCCGGGCCGCTGCAGCCGTACGCGATGGCCGTGATCGGCGTGGTGGCGGTGTTCTTCTTCGCGCTGACGTACTTCGCGGCGAACCCGTTCACGGCCGTGTCCCCGGTGCCCGCCGACGGCCCCGGGCCCAACCCGCTGCTGCGCGAGCACCCGGCCATGGGCGTCCACCCACCACTGCTGTACGCCGGCTACATCGGACTGGTGGTGCCCTTCGCGTACGGGGTGGCCGCGCTGCTCGCCGGGCGCACCGACCGCCTGTCCGTCACGGTGGTCCGGCGCTGGACGCTGGTCTCGTGGGTTTTGCTGACCGGTGGCATCACGCTGGGCGCCTGGTGGTCGTACGCGGTCCTCGGCTGGGGCGGCTACTGGGCCTGGGACCCGGTGGAGAACGCCTCGCTGTTGCCGTGGCTGACCGCTACCGCGTTGCTGCACACCCTGCTGGCGGGCCGCCGGACGCCGGCCCTGCGCTCCTGGACGATCGCGCTCGCCTGCAGCAGCTTCCTGCTCGTGCTGGTGGGTACCTTCCTCACCCGCTCCGGCGCCGTCGCCAGCGTGCACGCCTTCACCGCCTCACCGCTGGGTCCGATGCTGCTGGGCTTCGTCCTGCTCAGCGTCGCCGTGGTCCTCGGGTTGCTCGTGTCGCGGTCCGGCACAGCGGCCGCGGCGAATCCGTCGCCGCTGCTGGCCCGGGAGTCGGTGATGCTGGGCAACGCCGTGCTCATGGTGGCCGTCGCGGCGATCGTGCTGACCGGCACGCTGTTCCCGCTGCTGGTCCAGGCCGTCCAGGGACACCGGGCGGCCGTCGGGCCGGGCTACTTCAACCGGGCCGCCGTGCCGGTCGCGCTGGTCGTGCTGCTGCTCATGGGACTCGCGCCGCTGCTGCGCCCCGGCCGCGCCGCCGACCTGCGAGACCTTCGGGTACCGGCGTTCGCGGGACTCGCCGTCGCGGCGGTCATCGGCATGCTCAGCCGCCCCGGGGTGCTCGCGCTGGCCGCGTTCGCGCTGGGCGCGTACGTCCTCACCGGCCTCGCCCAGTCGCTGGTACGCCGGCGCGGCGACCTGCGGCGGTGGGGCTGGATGACGGCGCACGCCGGCATCGCGGTCGTCGCCGTGGGGGTGGCCGCGTCGTCGGCCTACACGGTGAGTTCCGAACGGCAGCTCCGCGCCGGTGAGAGCATCACCGTCGGCGGCGTCACCGCACGACTCGAGACCGTGGACCGCCTCGGCGCGGCGAACGGAATGCGGGTCCGGGTGCGTCTCGCCCTCGGTGGTGACGCCGGCGGCACCAGCGAGCCGCAGTTGCGCTACTACCCCGCCCGGGACCTCACGGTCAGCGTGCCGGCCATCCGCTCCGGTGTCACCGGTGACGTCTACGCCACCGTGCTCGGCGCCGCGCCCGACGGCACCGGCGCCACCGTACGGCTGGCCGTGAATCCTTTGGTGTGGCTGGTCTGGCTCGGCGGCGGCATGACGGCTCTCGGTGCACTGACGGCGGCGGTACGCGCGCCGTCGCGACGCCGCTCGCCCTCCCCGTCGCCGGAGACTCCCGTGCCGGTGGGTGCGGCGTGAACCGGCGGCGGATCGCCGGCGCGGTGCTGGCCGTGGCCGCGGTCACGGTGCTGGGGGTGACGCTGGCATCCGGCATGCAACGCGCGTCCGGCGACACGACCCCGGCAGCGACGGGACCGGTGACCCAGGCCCGGACCGGCGCGGCACCGCCGCTGCGCGGGCGGACCTTGACCGGCGCACGCTTCGACCTGACCACGCTGCGCGGCAAGGTGGTGCTGGTCAACGTGTGGGCGTCCTGGTGCGATCCGTGCCGCCAGGAGCTTCCGGTGCTGGCCGGCGCCCAGCGCCGGTGGTCGGCCGACGGGCTGGAGATCGCCGGTATCGACATCCGGGACAACGCCGAGTCGGCCCACCGGCTGCTCACCGAGCTGGGCGTCCAGGACCTGCGCAGCGTCGCGGACCCGCAGGGCACCGCAGCGGTGGCCTGGGGTGCCCGTGGTGTGCCGGAGACGTTCGTCGTGGACCGCGCCGGGCAACTGCGCTGGTGGGCGCAGGGCGCGGTGGACGCCGCCTGGCTGGAGCAGCGGATCCCGCCGCTGCTGGCGGCGTCATGAGGCTGCGCCGGCTGCTCCTGCTGGCCGTCGCCGCCGTGCTGCTGGCAGCGGCGGGAACGGCCGTCTGGCGGTCCGCCGCACCTCGCCCCGAGACCGCGCACGGCATCGCCGAAGGGCTGCTGTGCCCGGCGTGCCAGGGCGAGTCCGTGGCCCAGTCGCAGTCGCCGATGGCCGCCGCCATGCGGGACACCATCGACCAGCAGCTTGCCGCCGGCCGCACCCCGGACCAGGTACGCCAGTTCTTTGTGGACCGTTACGGCGAGGGCGTCCTCGCCGAACCCGGCTACGACGGCATCGGGATCCTGCTCTGGCTGGTGCCGTTGCTGGCCGTCGCCGCGGTCGTCCTGATCGTGCTCCGGCAACGCCGGCGCCGCCCCGCGGCGCCGCCGGATCGGGACCCGCGGACGCCGGCGCCGCCGATCGGGCGAGCCCGGATGTGGGACACCGTCGCGGTCGCGGTCATCGCCCTGGTCGCCGTCGTCGCGTTCGCCGGCCCGGACCACGACAGCGCCGATCCGCCGGCCCGCGCCGCCGCGGACTCCACGTCATCGCTGCTGACGCTCGCGCGGTCGCTGGAGGGCCAGGGCCGGTACGCCGAAGCCTCCGAGGTCTACCGCGATGTGGTGGCGCAACGGCCGGACGACCGTACCCGGCTGCGGCTGGCGTTCACCCTGCTGCGGTCCGACAGGGCGGCAGAGGCGGCCACGACGGCCGGACAGGTCCTGCACGACTCCCCCGGCAACACCGAGGCTCTGCTCCTCCTGGGCCTGGCGCGACGCGCCTCCGGCTCGCCGGACGCGACCACCACCCTGCGCCGCTTCCTGAAGGCGGCACCGGACGATCCCGCCGCGCCCGAGGTCCGCCGGCTGCTCGCCAGGTCCTGAGCCGGCCGGCTCACCAGTCGTCGGTCATCAGCATGTTGCAGACGTCGTGCACGCCGGGCGTCGACCAGGCGCACCGACCGGCCGCATCGCGCACCTCCGCCGTGTCCACGGCACCCTCGAGGATGACGACTCCGTTCTGCACGGTCACCTGGACATGACGGCCACGGATGCGCGTGTCGGCCACCAGGCCGTCGGCGACCCGGTGCACCAGCCGCAGGTCCGCCTCGTCCGCGAACTCCTCGGCATCGTCCCAGGCGGCCCCGTCGTCGGGCTCCTCCCAGGATTCCGGCAGCTCAACGTCGTCGTTCCAGCAGTAGCTGCGTTCGAAGTCGTCCCAGAGGTCGTACGTCCCGGCATCGTCGCGGCGTCGGGAGCCGTCGGCATCGTCTGAGGGTCCGGGCGACGAGCAGGGGGTCATGGCAGGCTCCTCGGTCGGATCGATCGGGCGGGCCGGGACCGCGCGAGCGAGCGCTCCGGCCACAGGGGAACACGCTCGCACCGGCACATCGCGGAGGCCCTGCACCCGCATGACAGTTGTGTGACGGTCGCCGGTGCACTCATGACGGCCGGGCGACGACGAGGAAGGCGGCGGACTCCAGGGTGCGGACGATGTCCGTGAGGCGGGCAAAGTCGACGGGCTTGGTCACGTAGCCCTGCACCGGCAGCGCCTCGCGCCGGACGATCCACTCCGCGGCGGGCGAGTCGACGAGAACGACCACGGGAAGGTCCCCGGTCTCCGGGCGATCGCGCAGCCACTGCAGCAGATGCCGGCCGTCATGACCGGGCAGGCTCAGATCGAGCAGCACCACATCCGGGACCGGCGCCGACTCGTACGGCGGCCGGCGCTGCAGGAAGTCCACGGCCCGCCGCGCGTCATGGACGGCATGCACGCGGTTGAGGACCTTGTGCGTCTCCCACATCTCCCGCAGATAGAGCTCCTCCGCGGGATCGTCCTGCACCAGGAGGAACTCGACCGTCGCAGGAACCATCGAATCTCCCCGGATAAGTGCATGAGTGCACGGAAAGGCTCGATGATAGCCCTACGCCCGGGTACGGACGTACAGCCGGATCCCGGTGCCCACGCCCAGGGCAACCATCGCCGCCAGGATGACCCACAGGATCGCCGGTTCGACCGGGGGCGTGACACCGGTGTTCGCCCGGGCGAGCGCCAGCCCCGAGGTGTCCTGCGCGGCCGGCAGGGCGGCCGGCGCGAGCATCTCGTAACGCACCAGGCCCGTGCTTTCGAGCATCTTCATGTGATTCATCACGAAGATGTTCGCGTCGTCGGCCAGCTTGCGGACCACCGGATCGCGGGTGGCCGCCCGCACCGCCCCGATGACCGGGAAGATCTTGCCGTGGGCGTTGCGCAGCCGCGTGACGAAGATCTGGTCGAATTGGCGGCCCCGGTTGCTCTGCATCTCGTTGAGCCAGCCCTGCTGCTGAGCGGTCGGCGTCGCCGGGATCGTGGTGCCGAGCTTGTTCGCCGCGTCGACGACGAGCCGGTCCAGCTCGACATGCTGGTCGGCGATCATGGCGCCGACCTTGCGCACCTGGGCGGAGCCACCCCGGGTTGCCGCCATCTGACCTGCGGGAATCTCCCAGAGGCCGGCCTGGCGTACCCCGTTGAGCAGCAGCATGTCCGCCGCGTTCAACTGGGTCGGGCCGCCGGGCGCGGCCGCCGCGGCACCAGCGGGGACGGCGACCAGCGCGGCGACGGCGGCCAGGACGGCGAACAGGCGTTTCATCAGCACCTCCGAGGATCTCGGGGTGGAATACGCAGCGGGAGCCGGAATTGGTTCACATGTGCACGTATTTTTCGATGACGTCAGGCGGACTCGGCCCAGCGCCGCCACCATTGCGCGTCGGTGACCTCGCCGGAGGCCTCCACCAACGCGTCGACCACCGCGGCGAAGGCGATCGGGCGGGTCATCGACAGGTCCGCGACCAAGGCGCCGATCTCGGCCGCCCGGCGCCGCATGACCTCACCGATCAAGTCGCGTCCCGCCGGGGTCAGCGTCACCCAGGCGGCCCGCCGGTCGTCGTCGCGGGCGCGGCGGGCGACCAGCCCCTTGCGAACCAGCCGATTGCACATGCGCGTGGCGGTCGAGGACGTCACCGCGAGCTCCTGCGCCAGGTCGGTGACCCGCTGCGGCCCTCGGGACACGAGCAGGACGAGCGTGCGGAACTGGCCCAGCGTCACGTCCTCGTCGAGTCCGGACAGCGAGCGGGCCGCGAGACCGACGAAGACCCGGCTGAGGGCGAGCAACGCGGCGGTGACCTGCTGTTCGGCCTCGTCGCGTCGCCCGGCGGCGGAAACCGTCATGGCCCCACTCTGGCACAGCCCGCCGGCGCACCCCGCGCCGGACGGCCGTCGCCGCGCGGCCCGGACGCGCCACGGTGGAGCCGGTCGGACGACCGACTCCACCTGGATGTGGATGTCGTGTCAGGCGCCGCGACGGGACCCGGACGAGCGTGAGCCCATCGTCAGGATCATCGCCGCCGCGACCCCCAGCACCAGGACGATGCCGCCGGTGATGACGTTGTTCAGCACGATGCCGGTACCGGCGGCCGACTGCTGGATCACCCACTGGGACACCACGATCCAGCCGCCGATGACGGCGGTCGCCCAGCTGAGCCGCACCATGCGCTGCGGCATGAGGGTGAGTCCCAGCGCCACCACGGCGACCGCGATCCCCATGATCAGATTGCTGAGGGTCACGTCGGGTGCGGTCGCGTTGAAGTGGATCACCCACGGCGAGATCGCCAGCCACAGCCCGGCCAGCAGGACGAGGCCGTCGGTGATCACGGCGGGACCGCTGGCAGAGGCCCGTTCGTAGCGGGCCTGCATCTCGACGAGGTCGGGGTGGGTGGCCATCGTGGCGCCGTACCGCGATGTTTCGGTCATTCTTCTCACCTCCAGAGAGAAGACTCGGGTACGGACCGCCTACCCCATATCACCCCTGCCCCATTCAGCCGCCGGCACCGGTTTTTGCGGCATGGTCTGCACGTTCACGCTGTGGCACCACGGTGTAGCGGGGCTCCGTGGCGGAGGTTGCGCCGGCGTGGAAATAGCCCAGACGCGCGAAGAGTGACCCCGCCACGAGCGCTGTGCCGCCGGCGATGTCCAGGGCCCGGCTGCGCCGCAGCGCCGACAGGGCCAGCAGCGCCGCTCCCGCTCTCGTGGACCACCGGGCCGCCGTGAGGTACCGCCCGGCGCGGCCCTGGGACAGCGGCTCCGCCACCATGCCCAAGCGCTTGTGCACGGCCCGGTCGCAGGCCTGCTCCACCAGCGCCCCGGCGATACCCACGACTCGAGCCGGGGCAGCCTCGCCCGGCGCGGACGTGGCGGCGGCCAGTCCGCCGGAGGCGGCCAGCGCGCTCGCGCCGAACAGGTACGGCAGCTCGCGACGCGCGTCGTGCCACACCGGCACGGCCGTGTCCGCGATCAGCGCGCCCGTGTACGTCGTGACCGCCGGCGCGAGGACGGTGGCGGCCAGCCCGCTCGGCCGGCCCAGCGCCGCGATCATGGGCCGCACCGGGCCGGGCAGGCGCTCGCGGGCCTCGTCCAGCGCGGCCACGGCGACCAGCGGGGCGAAGCCGCTGAGGATCCACGTGCCGACCGACATGGGCGAGCTCGGCTTGAGGACCCGCAACATGTGCACGAAGCGGCCGGGGCGTCCCAGATCGTGAATGAGCGCGGCCAGGGACAGGCCGGTCGCGGCCACCGCCGCGACGCGCGTCGAGCGGCGCAATCCGATCCGCCCGGTGAGGTCTGCACCGGCGGCGAGCAGGGCGGAACCACCGGCGACGCCGCCGAGGAAGAAGTAGCCGGCGATGTCCCGGGACTCCCACACCGGAGCTTTGAGCACTGAGCGGCCGTAGTAGGAGCGGAACTCGGCCGGCGGCACCATTTCGCCGCCGCGGCCGGCCTTGCGACCGCCGCGGGCGCCGATGCGGGCCTCGCGGCCCGGCGCTGTGCCGTGCAGGCCGTCGCGGCGTACCTCGCTGCCGTGCTGCTCGGAGGCGCTCATCGCCGGGCTCCCAGGAACGCCGCCGCCACGGTCGCCGCCACCCCGACCGCGGCCAGGGCCGTGTGCTTCCAGGTCCGGGGCAGGTCCCGGGTGGTCACCACCGGGTCGGGCGGGAAGCCGTACACCTCGGGCTCGTCGAGCAGCAGGAAGAACGCGCCGGCGCCACCGACGCCGTCGTCTGGGTCGGCGCCGTACAGGCGTGCTTCCAGCACACCGGCGTCGTGCAGGTTCTCCACCCGGTGTGCGGCGCGCTCACGCAGGTCGTCGAGCACTCCGTACTGGATGGAGTCGGTGGGGCACGCCTTCGCGCAGGCCGGCTCCTGGCCAGCGGTCAGCCGGTCGTAGCACATGGTGCACTTCCACACCCGGCCATCGTCCTTGCGCTGGTCGATCACGCCGTACGGGCAGGCCGGCACGCAGTAGCCGCAGCCGTTGCAGATGTCCTCCTGCACGATCACCGTGCCGAATTCCGTACGAAGCAGTGAGCCGGTCGGGCAGACGTCGAGGCACGCGGCGTGGGTGCAGTGCTTGCAGACGTCGCTGGCCATCAGCCAGCGCAGCTCCTTGCGCCCGTCGGGCGTGACCGGCGCGGGCATCGGGCCGCCGGGCAGGGGCCCCGGGCGGATGGCTCCGGTTTCGGTGCCCAGTTCGGAGCCGTGTTTCTGGCCCAGACCCTCGTGCACGGCCTCGGCGCTCGCGTGCGTCGCCGTCGCGCCGGTCGGCATGGCGATGACGGCGTTGTTCTGTCGGCCGAGCGGCTTGTCCTGCTCGATGAAGGCCACGTGCCGCCAGGTGTCGGCGCCCAGCATGCCGGTGTTGTCGTACGACATGCCGAGCAGGGACAGGCCGTCGTCCGGGATGGCGTTCCACTCCTTGCACGCCACCTCGCACGCCTTGCAGCCGATGCACACGCTGGTGTCGGTGAAGAACCCCATCCGCGGCGGGTTGTCGTCGCTCATGCGCCGCCTTCCTTCGTCGTACGGTGGGCCGTACCCGTCTGGTCCGTCACGCCGGCCCGGCGGCGGTAGTCCTCCACCAGCCGCAGGCGTTCCGGGCCCCGCGGTCGCCGGCCGGGACGGATGTCGCAGGTGAGCGCCTTGGCTTCCTGGATGTGCACGTTGGGGTCGAGGGACAGGTGGGTCAGCTCGTTGGCGCCGTCGCCGGTGCTGATGCCGTTGCTGCCCCAGTGGTAGGGCAGCCCGACGTGGTGCACGAGCCGGTCGTGCACCCGCATCGGCAGCATCCGGTCGGTGACGAGCACCCGCGCCTCGATGGCGCTGCGCGCGGTGACGATGGTGGCCCAGCCCAGATGCTGCAACCCGGCCTCGTCTGCCAGTTCCGGCGACACCTCGCAGAACATCTCCGGCTGCAGCTCCGACAGGTACGGCAGCCAGCGGCTCATGCCGCCCGCGGTGTGGTGCTCGGTCAGCCGGTACGTGGTCAGCGCGTACGGGAAGACCTGGCTCCCGGGTTCGTCGCCGCTCGGGTTGTAGCGGTCCACCCCGCGCTTGGTCATCTGCCGGGCGGGGTTGTGCTGCTGGCCGTACAGCAGGTTGGGCACCGGCGACTCCTGCGGCTCGTAGTGGGCCGGCAGCGGCCCGTCGGTCAGGCCGGCCGGCACGTAGAGCCAGCCCTTCCCGTCGGCCTGCATGATGAACGGGTCAATGCCTGACAGCGCGTCCTGCCGCTTCGCGCCCTCCGGCGGCCGGTAGTCCGGCGCCTTCGTCGGCTGGAAGTCGGGCACGTCGTGGCCGGTCCACGTGCCCGCGTCGGCGTCCCACCAGACGTACGCCTTCTTCTCGCTCCACGGCCGGCCCTCGGGGTCGGCGGAGGCCCGGTTGTAGAGCAGCCGCCGGTTGGCCGGCCAGGCCCACCCCCACTCGGGTGCCACCCAGTTCTGCTCGGTGTGCGGCTTGCGGCGGGCCGCCTGGTTGGTGCCGTCGGCGTACGTGCCGCAGTAGATCCAGCAACCGCAGGCCGTGGAGCCGTCGTCCTTGAGCTCCTCGTACGACGACAGGAACGCCCCGTCGGCCGTCCACCCGTTGATCTCCTGAAGCACCTCCTGGGCGCTCGGTTCGTCGCGCTCGCCGTGGGTGGAGTAGCCCCACGTCAGGTCGAGCAGCGGACGATCGATGTCGCTGGTGGAACCGGCCAGCTTGGCCCGGATGATGCGCCCGAGGTGGAACCAGAACCACAGGTCGCTGCGGGCGTCGCCGGGCGGGTCGACGGCCTTGTGGTGCCACTGCAGCATGCGCTGGGTGCTGGTGAAACTGCCGTCCTTCTCGGTGTGCGCGGCGGCGGGCAGGAAGAACACCTCGGTGCCGACACCCTCCGGGCGCATCTCCCCCGACTCGACCTCCGGACCGTCCTTCCACCAGGTGGCGGACTCGATGAGCGAGAAGTCCCGGACGACCAGCCAGTCCAGGTTGGCCATGCCCAGGCGCTGCGCCTTGGCGTTGGCCGAGCCGACCGCCGGGTTCTGCCCATTGAGGAAGTAGCCCTTGCACACGCCGTCGAGCTGGGCCTGCACGGTCTTGTAGGTGCTGTGGTCGCCGGTGATGCGCGGCAGGTAGTCGAAGCAGAAGTCGTTGTCCGCCGTCGCCGCGTCCCCCCAGTACGCCTTGAGCAGGCTGACCGCGTACGAACGCATGTTGCCCCAGTAGCCCGTGTCGGCGGAGTCGTCGGCCACGTACTCGTCGAGGCTGCCGTGCGAGTCGGGGTGCGGCATCGGCAGGTAGCCGGGCAACAGGTTGTACAGCGTCGGGATGTCCGTACTGCCCTGGATGCTGGCGTGCCCGCGCAGGGCGAGGATGCCACCGCCCGGGCGGCCGATGTTGCCGAGCAACAACTGCAGCACCGACGCGGCCCGGATGTACTGCACGCCGACGGTGTGCTGGGTCCAGCCGACCGAGTACGCCCACGCCGTCGTCCGGTCCCGGTTCGAGTTCTCCGTGATCGCCCGGGCCATCTGCAGGAACACGTCCTCCGGGATGCCGCACACGCGCGCCACCATCTCCGGGGTGTAGCGGCCGTAGTGCCGCTTGAGCACCTGGAAGACACACCGCGGATGCTGCAGGGTCTCGTCACGCTCCATCCGGTGCAGGCCCTGCAGCGACGCGCCGTGGCTGCCGTGCTCGTGCCCGCGCCCGGTGGCATGCCGCCGGTGCGACTGCTCCTTCGCGCCCTGCTGACGCTTCCCGGCCGCACTCGCCACGCCGGTGCCCTCGTACTGCCAGGAGTCGGTCTGGTAGCTGCCGGTGTCATCCTGCCAGCCGGAGAACAGCCCGTCGAGGTCCTCGGTGTCCTGGAAGTCCTCGCGCAGGATGGTCGCCGCGTTGGTGTAGGCGACCACATAGTCCCGGAATTCCAGGCCGTTGCTCAGCACGTAGTTGATCAGGCCGCCGAGCAGCGCGATGTCCGTGCCCGCACGGATCGGCACGTGCAGGTCGGCCAGCGCGCCGGTGCGCGTCAGCCGCGGGTCGACGTGGATGAGCGTGGCACCTCGCGCCTTGGCCTCCATGATCCATTGGAAGCCGACGGGGTGGCACTCGGCCATGTTCGAGCCCTGCATGACGATGCAATCGGCGTTCTGCAGGTCCTGCTGGAAGGTCGTCGCGCCGCCGCGACCGAACGAGGTCCCCAGACCGGGGACGGTGGAGGAGTGTCAAATACGGGCCTGGTTCTCGATCTGTACGGCGCCCAGCGCCGTGCCGAGCTTCTTGATCAGGTAGTTCTCCTCGTTGTCCAGCGTGGCGCCGCCGAGCATCGCGATGCCCATCGTGCGGCGTACCCGCCGGTCCTGCTCGTCGGTCTCGACGAAGGTGTCGCGGCGGGTGGCGATGACCCGGTCGGCGATCATGTCCATCGCCGTGTCCAGGTCCAGGTCCTCCCACTGCGTGGCGTACGGCCGCCGGTAGCGCACCTTCGTCTCGCGCAGCGGGTTGGTGACCAGCTGCTTGGTGGCCGCGCCCTTGGGGCACAGCCGCCCGCGGCTGACCGGCGAGGCGGGGTCGCCCTCGATCTGCACGACCTTCTCGTCCTTGACGTAGACGAGCTGGCCGCAGCCGACCGCGCAGTACGGGCACACGCTGTCCACGACCCGGTCGGACGTCTCGGTGCGAGGTTGCAGGCGATCCGTCGGCCGGGAGCGGGCGGAGCTGCCCCGGCCCGAGCCGTCACCGCCGCGCAGGGCGGCCTTGGCCTGCCGCAGCGCCGGCCACGGCAGAAATGTCTCACGCAAACCCACAGGCACCTCCGGTCGTCGACCCGGCGGCGCCCTACCCGCCGCGAGCCGGGCCAAACGGCTCGTCGATCACCGGCTGAGCAGGACCATCAGCGCGGCGGCGAGCATGCCACCCGCGGCCGCCACGCCGGCGGTCACGACGGTCACCCGCCATCCGAAGGCCCGGCCCACCATGACCATCCCCGGCAGGCTGACCGCCGGCAGCGTGACCAGCAGCGCACCGACGCCGCCGAGCGACAGCCCCGCCAGGGCGAGCCCCTGCGCGACCGGGATCTCGCCGGCCGTCGGAACGACGAGGGCCGTCCCGACGAGGGCCGCGACGAGCACGACGAGGATCCCCGAGCCGGTGCTGCCGCCGAGCGGGAACAACCAGCCCCGGAAGCCGCCGACCAGCATGACGACCACAAGATATTCGGGTACGAGCACCAACGACATCCGCAGCAAGGCTCGCAGGTACCGGCGCAGGGACGGCGGCGGGTCGGCCGCCTCCTCGACCACTGTCGACGCGGCCGTGCGCCCGTCGGTCAGCCGCGCCACCAGCGCCGCCCCGCCCACCACGACCAATCCCCCGGCCACCAGCCGGGTGACGGTCCACTGCCACGGCGCGACGAACAGCAGGAACACCAGCACAGCCGGGTTGAGCAACGGGTTACCCAGCCAGTACGCGACGACCGCGGCGGTGCCGACCCCCTGCCGCTTGAGCCCCACCGCGACCGGAGCGGTGCAGCACGTACACATCATCGACGGGGTGCCGGCGAGGCCACCGGCCAGCGCGGACCGCAGCGTCCCGCGCCGGTTCAGCGTCCGCAGCAGCCAGGTTCGCGGCAGCAGCGTCTGCAGCGCCGCGCCGATGAGCAGAGCGGCCAGCAGTGCTCGCCACACCGCCTGCGCGTACGCCCCGGTGAAGCTCGTCGCGGCCGCCCAGGACGGCGCGTCGCCCGGCCGCACCCCGCCCACGCCGAGGATGTCCGAGCCCGGCCAGGCGCCGATCGTGGCGAGCCCCGGGACCTTGGCGGCGTACGGGAGCCACTTGGCCCATGCCAACAAGGCCACTGCCAGCGTGAGGGCGGCGACAACGCCCACCACCAGCCTGGTCCGTGCGGGTCCTGCCGTGGCGGGTTCGCTCGCCGCTGCCATGCATCCTCCGATGATCTGCGTGCGCGGGGGCGCGGCTACCCGTCCTCGTGCTGGTCAAACGTCGCGGTGCAGCCGTGTAGCCGGTACGGGAGAGGGGCAGGCAGCGGCCTGTGACCGAAAATCGTGCCTTCCGCCGCCGCCCTCGTCCTCCCCGCTACGACGCCGTCGTGATCGGCGCCGGGCACAACGGCCTGGTGGCGGCCAACCTGCTCGCCGACGAAGGCTGGAGCGTGCTCGTCCTGGAGGCCCAGGAGCTGCCCGGAGGCGCCGTGCGCTCCACCGACCTGCTGGGCCCCGGGTACACGACGGACCTGTTCAGCGCCTTCTATCCGCTGGGCGCCGCGTCGCCCGTCCTCGGCAGCCTGAATCTGCCGGGCTACGGCCTCCAGTGGGCGCACGCACCGCTGGTCATGGCCCACCTGCTGCCGGACGGACGCTCGGCGATCATGTCGCGCGACCTCGACGAGACGGCGGCCTCCGTGGACGCGTTCGGCGCGGGTGACGGTGCTGCCTGGCGGGATCTGGTGCGCCGGTGGGACCGCATCGGCGACGCGGTCCTGGCGGCCCTGTTCCACCCGTTCCCGCCCGTACGGTCGGGTCTGGATCTGCTGCGGCGGCTCGGCCCGGCCGACGCCGCCCGCTTCGCCCGCTTCGCCACCCTGCCCGTGCGCCGCATGGGTGAGGAACAGTTCCGGGGCGAGGGCGCCCGGCTGCTGCTGGCCGGTACCGCACTGCACTCCGACATGGCCGCCGACGAGCCGGGCAGCGCCGTCTTCGGCTGGCTCATGACCATGGTCGGCCAGCGCTACGGCTTCCCCGTGCCCCGCGGCGGCTCGGGCATGCTCACCGAGGCACTCGTGCGCCGGCTGCGCGCCAAGGGCGGTGAACTGCGCTGCGGCGAGCCCGTCGAGAAGGTCCTGGTCCGCGGCGGGCGGGCGCACGGCGTACGCACCCACGGCGGTGACATCGTCCTCGCGCGCCGGGCCGTACTGGCCGATGTGGACGTCCCCACGCTGTACCGCGACCTCGTCGGCGAGCGGCACCTGCCCGGCCGGTTCGTCGAGGACCTGCGCCGGTTCATGTGGGATCCGTCCACCCTCAAGCTCGACTGGGCACTGTCCGGCCCGATCCCCTGGAAGTCGGCGGAGGTCGGGCGGGCGGGCACCGTCCACCTGGGCGCCGACCTGGACGGCCTCACCGACTACACCGGGGCGCTGACCACCGGGCGCCGGCCCGGCAATCCGTTCGTCGTCCTGGGGCAGATGACCACGGCGGACCCGACGCGGTCGCCGCACGGGACGGAGGTCGTGTGGGCGTACACCCACCTGCCGCGGAGCCTGGGCCGGGATGAGGGCGTCGTGCAGCGGCAGGTCCGCGCGGTGGAGGACCTGCTCGAGCACCACGCCCCCGGCTTCCGCGACCTCGTCGTCCGGAAGGTGGTGCAGAGCCCGTCGGGGCTCCACGACAGCGACGGGAACCTGGTCGACGGCGCCATCAACGGGGGCACCACCAAGCTGTTCCAGGAACTGATCTTCCGCCCGGTGACCGGCCTGGGCCGGCCGGAGACTCCGGTCCGCAACCTCTACCTCGCCGGCGCGGGCGCCCACCCCGGTGGCGGGGTGCACGGCGGCCCCGGAGGCAATGCGGCGCGGGCGGCCCTCCTGCACGCCGGCGTACGCGGTTCCCTACGCTCGGCCGCCGTCCGGCTCGCCGTCCGTAGCGTCTACTCCGGCCGCGATCGCGGCGTCCTGCCACCGCCGGTCACGCCCCCGCCGGGCGACTGACCCCGCCTCGGACGGGTGCCCGCGTCAGGGAGCGCGGGCCCGGACGTCCCGCGGTGCCATCACCGCCCTCGCGCGTCTGCCGCACTGCGGCAGACGCGACAGGCACCGCGCCGACGGGATGGTGAGCGCCTCGACGGTCTCGGGCGCCGCCGGTTCCCTACCGGGCCATGGGTGCCGCTGCACGACGGATGCCGTCGCCGGACGGGCCGGCTGGACGGCAGGACAGGCGGCGGGGTGGGCAGCGGGCGACGTGAGCGGCCGGCAGGGCACGAGCCGGGTCACACCGAGCCGGCACAGCAGGTCGTAGAGACCCGCCGGCACGTTGACCACCCGGATGCGGGCGCCGCCGGCTCCGGCAGCCCGGTAGGCATGCACCAGTGCCTTCGCCATCCCGGGCCCCGCACCACCGGCACTGCGCAGATCGACCACGACGCGTCCACGGCCAATCCGGACCGCGGCGTCGACCAGCGCCCTGCCCAGCAGCGCAGTATCCGTCTCGCCCTCGACAGTGACCACGATCGCCTGCCGGGTGTCCGTCACGGCGATCCCGGCGGCCGAATACGAAGCTTCGGCGGGCGTGTCCGCGGCATCGGTCAGGTGCAGCCGGAGCCGGTCCAGTGTGCGTCGCAGCAGGCGGGAGACGTTCATCTGGGACATGCCGAGAGCGCCGGCGATACGTTCCTGCGTCGCTCCGGCGAAGAAGTACTGGCTCAGGATGTAGCGATCGCGGTCCGGCAGGTCACGCACCAGGTCACGCAGGGCCAGCCGATCGCAGAGGGAGACGAGGGCGTCGTCCTCGGCGCCGACGAACTCCTGCCGCTCGCCGGCGTCGTCATCGGCGGACACCCGCTTGTTCAGCGAACCCACGTCGTAGACCGCTGCGGCGCCGAGCGCCTCCAGCACCTCACGTTCGTCCAGGTCGAGTGCGGCGCCGAGCTCGGCCGCGGTGGGCGCGTGCCCCAGGCGCTGCGTCAGGTCGGCACGTGCCTGCGTGACGACGAGATACCGTTCCTGCAGGCGGCGCGGGACGTGCATGTCCCAGCCGTGGTCGCGGAAGTGCCGCTTGACCTCGCCGGTCACGGTGGGGATCAGGTAGCCGAAGAACGGCTTGCCGCGGCCGGGGTCGAACCCGTCTACCGCCTTCAGCAGACCGATCGCGGCCACCTGCCGCAGGTCCTCGGCGTCCTGGCCCCGGTTGCGGTACCGGTGGGTCAGCCGGATGGCCTGCGGCAAGTTCAGCTCGACGATGCGGTCCCGGGTCCGGCGGCGTTCGGTGTCGCTGAGGGTGGGTTCCTGCAGGCGCCGGAACAGGACCTCCGTCTCCCGTTCCGTGTCGTCCACGGGCCGGCGCGGCACCTCCTCATCACGGGTGAGGTGCCGGGCGGCGACATGGTGCAGCGTCACGTATGTCCTCCGTTGACACGGAATGCCGCTCCGGGCAGGCGGGGGCGACACAGGTGGTGGGGTGGTGGCCGCCGAGCGTCGGCGGCCGGCCGACGGAGACAAGCGGGCCGCGCTGCGGCCGCCGCTGCGACATCGGCTGTCATGCTCGTCCGGCGGGCACGCCCTTGCGGACGCATGGCGCCGTGAATTCGACGCCGCGGAGACGAGCTTCGCAGCGGCCCAGTTCCCATCCGAACGGGAACCAAACCTCGTGCCTGATCGAAATTGGTGTCGCGCTCACCGCGACAGAGTGCCGAGGGTGATCGGGAGATCGGTCACCGTGCCACCGCGGTTCACCTTCACCGTCACCCGGTCACCCGGCTTGACCGTCCGCAGCGCAGCGTAGACGTCACCGACCGTCTCGACGGTGGTGCTCTGGAAACCGACGATCACGTCGCCGGTCCGGATACCGGCTGTCGCGGCCGGGCTGCCCGGCTGGACCTGCCGGACCACGGCCCCCGCGGTCACGTCCATGCCGAGAGCCCGGGCAACCTCCGGGGTCACGGAGGTCAGCACCACGCCCAGGAAGGGATGGGCGACCTTGCCGTTCTTCAGCAGCTGGTCCGTCACGTCGACGACGGTGCTGGCCGGGATGGCGAACCCGAGGGACACCGCACCGGCCGCCGGCGGGATGTACGCCTCGTTCACACCGACGAGACGACCTTGCGCGTCGAGAAGCGCGCCGCCGGAGTTGCCCGGTGAGATCGGCGCGTCCGTCTGGATGAGGTCCACCAGGGGGCGGCCGCCGGTGGTGGAGGCCGGGATCTGCCGGCTGACACCGGAGATGATGCCCTTGGTGACGGTGTTCTCGAAGCCGAGCGGGCTGCCCAGCGCCAGCGCGGTCTCCCCCTGGCGGGGCAGCTCCTGCCGCACGGTGACGGCGGGCAGGTTGTCGCGGCCCACCTTGACCACCGCCAGGTCGGTGAGGTCGTCGGACCCGGTGACCTGCCCGGGGATCTGGGTGCCGTCGGCGAACGACACCTGCACCCGGGTGGCCGAGCCGACAACGTGAGCATTGGTCACGATCACTCCGTCGGCCCGGTAGATCACCCCGCTGCCCAGTCCCTCGCCGGTGTGGATGGTGACCACCGAAGGTTCCATCGCGGAGACGACGTCGACGATGGCGTCGGGCTGGGCGGCGGCCGCTGACGCCGACGCGGCCGGGGCCGCCTCGGGAGAGTCGTCGGTGCAGCCTGCGCTCACGGCTACGGTCACCGCCGCGGCCATCGTTGCGGCCGCCAGTCGCCTCGTACGCATCAGGTCTCCTCCTTGATCGGACGCAGACGGCGCGTCTGCCGTCGGCGCGGGTCCTGCCCGGGAGGCGTCGTGGTGGACGCTCGGTTCTATGACGGTCCGATGACAGTCCGGCGACGGCGGGTTCTCGTGGCGCGTCGCCCACCCCGACCGGCGAGCACCACCAGACGGATCGCATAGGCGACCGCGAGCACGGCCACGGCGGCACCGGTCATCCCGTGGCTCCGGATCAGGAGCGGCGCCAGGCAGATCAGCGCCGCGGCGAGCGCCAGCCGGTGCCACGCCATGCGCGCCGCGGCCCGGCGGAGGCGGTCGCGCCGTCGCTCCGGCCCCTCCGGTGTCACCGGGACGGCCGGCGGGTCTGCTGGGCGGCGGAGTCCGCCGAGGTCTGCGTCGGCGTGCCACTGAGCAGCCGGGCGGAGTTGACCAGGCCCACGAGGCTGAACGCCTGGGGGGTGTTGCCGAGCTGATGCCCGGATGCCGGGTCGTACTCCTCCGACAGCATGCCGACGTCGTTGCGCAGGTCCAGCAGCCGCTCGAACAGCTGTTCGGCGTCGTCACGACGGCCGATCGCGTGCAGCGCGTCCACCAGCCAGAACGTGCACGCCAGAAAAGCGCCCTCGGTGCCCGGCAGCCCGTCCACGTTGTCGTGTCCCGGGCGGTAGCGCAGGACGAAGCCGTCCTGGCAGAGGTCACGCTGCACCGCCTCGACAGTGCCGACCACGCGCGGGTCGGTGGGCGGCAGAAAACCCACTCGCGGGATCAGCAGCAGGGCGGCGTCCAGCGCGGGGGAACCGTACGACTGGGTGAAGGTGTTGCGGTCGGCGTCGAATCCCTTGGCGCAGACCTCGGCGTGGATCTCGTCCCGGGCCGCCCGCCACCGGTCCACCGGACCGTCGAGCCCATGGCGTTCCACGGCGGTGACCGCGCGGTCGAAACCGGCCCAGGCCATGACTTTCGAGTGTACGAACTGCCGCCGGTCGCCCCGGACCTCCCAGAGACCGTTGTCGGGTTGCCGCCACTCGCCCTCGAGGAAGTCGAGCAGCGCCCGTTGCAGGTCCCACCCGGCATCCGTTGATGCGATGCCTGCTTCCCGCGCCGTGTGCAGGCCGTCGAGCACCTCGCCCCAGACGTCGAGCTGCAGCTGCCCGGCGGCGGCGTTGCCGATCCGGACGGGCGTCGAGCCGCGATAGCCGCTCAGCCAGTCGGCGGTGTACTCGGGCAGGCGCCGGGTGCCGTCCAGGCCGTACATGATCTGAAGATCGGCAGGGTCGCCGGCAACCGCGCGCAGCAACCATTCGCGCCACGCCTTCGCCTCGGCGACATAGCCGGTGCCCAGCAGCGCCTGCAGCGTGAACGTGGCATCGCGCAGCCAGCAGTACCGGTAGTCCCAGTTGCGTGGCCCGCCGATCTGCTCCGGCAGTGAGGACGTGGCCGCGGCGACGATCCCGCCCGTCGGCGCGTACGTGAGCGCCTTCAGCAGGATCAGGGAGCGCCGGACGATGTCGGACCATCGGCCGTCGTAGTCGCATCGGCCGATCCACTCGTGCCAGTACCGCTCGCTGTCGGCGAGAGCCGCGACGGGGTCGACCGGTTCCGGGCGTGGCAGATGCGACAGCTGGTACGTCAGGACGAAGGGCACCCGTTCCCCCTCGCCTACGGTGAACTCCGAGGCGGTGGCGCGGTCCCGGCCGTGCAGCGGGGCGTCGGTGCGCAACCACACGGCATCCGGGCCCGCGATGGCGCTCAGGTCGCGGCCCTGCCGGCGCACCCAGGGCACCACCCGGCCGTAGTCGAAGCGCAGGACGAGGTCCATACGCATCGGCACCGCCCCGGAGACGCCTTCGACGATCCGCACCACGTCCGCGGCTTCTCCCCGCGGCGGCATGAAATCCAAGACTCGAACGACGCCGTCGGGCGTCTGCCATTCCGTCTCCAGCACCAGCGAGTCGCCGCGGTAGCGCCGGCGCGCGTCACCCCCGCCGGTCGGGGCGATGCGCCAGTGGCCGGCGGACTCGTCACCGAGCAGCGCCGCGAAACAGGCCGTTGAGTCGAACCGCGGCAGGCACAGCCAGTCGATGGACCCGTCACGGCCGACCAGGGCGGCCGACTGCAGGTCCCCGATGAGCGCGTAGTCCTCGATGTGTCCGGTCATGGCACGCACCCCCTTCACGCGGACAGGTCGAGGACGACCTTGACGTCGTCCGGTCGCGCCTCGAGCGCGTCGGCGAAGCGCTCCAGCGGCACCCGCCGGGTGATCAGCCGCGAGAGCCAGTCGATGTCCGCCTTGGCCAGCGCGTCCGCCGCGGCGGCGTAGTGGCTCAGGTTCGCGTTCACCGAGCCCACGACGACGTCGTTCTCCAGCACGATCTCCCGGTTGGCCGCGCCCACGTCGACCGCGATCTTCCGGCCGACCGGCGACACGCCGGTCAGGCAGACGATCCCGTACGAGGCCGTGCCCGCCATCGCCTCGAAGACCAGGCTCGACACCCCGGTGGCCTCGATGATCACGTCGGGTTGCACCCGCTCGGTGACCTCGGCCATGCCGGACGAGTGATACTGCGCCCCGAGCGCCTTGACCGCCTCCGGCTTGGCGCCCTCCGTGGCGAGGTCGAGCACGTGCACGTCCAGCCCGCGTTGCACCCCCAGCAGCGCCGCCAGCAGGCCGATCGGCCCCGCGCCGGTGACCAGGACGCTGCGGGGCTCGAACCACGCCCGGGCGCCCACCTTCTCGACCTGTTCCCACGCCTTGGCGACGACGGTGGTCGGCTCCATCAGCACGCCGACGTGTTCCAGCGCGGGATCGAGCTTGACCGCGAAGCCGGTCTCGACGGCCCACGCCTGACTGCCGTATCCGTCGATCTCCTTGATGCCCCGCTCGGTGTACTTGCCGTTGCGGCACATGTCGAACTCATGGTGGGCGCAGGCGCCGCAGGGCACCGGGTCCGGCCGCCGGACCACTCCCACGACCAGGTCGCCCGGGGCGAACCCGCTGCCGGAAGGAGCGGTCCGTACGCGGCCCAGCGACTCGTGGCCCAGCACAAGCCGCTCGCGGCCGGGCGGGGCCCAGCCGTACTCCCCGGCGGCGATCTCCCGGTCGGTGCCGCAGATGCCCAGGGCCAGCCCGTCGACGAGCATCTCGCCGGGGCCTGCCTCGGGGTCGGGCACGTCGCGGACCTCGGCGGAGTTCGCCTCCAGGGGCCGGACGGTCAACGCTCGCATGGTGATCCTCCTCAGCGGGACGGGTGGGCCAGTTCGGGGGCGTCGGTGTCCAGCGGGACCGCCGGACCGGGAACCAGGCCCAGCTGCACGGCCGGCCGGGATCCGACGGCCGTGAACAGCCAGTCGGCCGCCGTACGGAACCGGTTCGCCGGCAGCGCGCTCAGGTGGTAGCCGCGGGTGACGACGCGTGCGGCGAGGCCGGACAGCGGCAGGTGCAGCGGGTTGGCCGCGGCCTGCCGGCCACCGAGGTCCACGACGAAGCCCAGGCCGCGGTGCCGGTACGGACGCCGCCGTCCCACCCCGTACGAGGCGGCGATGTTGTCCCCGGCCAGCCGCCCCTGCCGGACGGCATGCTGAGCGGTCATCGGCGTCGGCTTCCCCGGGCGGGCGGGGTCGGGTACGGCGGCGGCGTCGCCGCAGGCGAGGATCTCCGGGTGCCCGGGGACGGCCAGGTACTCGTCGACCTCCAACCGGCCCTCGGTCATCGGCAACCCGGTGCTCTGCGCCAGCGGGTCGGGGCGCACCCCCACGCACCAGACGAGCGTGCGTGACTCCACGAAGCGCCCGTCGGTGAGCTTGACGCCGGTCGCGGTGGCCACGGAGACCGACGTACCCATCTCGACCTCGACCCCCCGCTCCCGTAGCACCCGATCGGCGGTGGCCGAGAGGCGTTCGTCCATCCCGGGCAGGACCTGGTCGGCGGTGTCCAGCAGAAGCCACCGGGGACGGGTCCCGGCCAGCCGCGGGTGGCGCTTCAGCACGTCCCTGGTGAGCAGCTCGATCTGCGCGGTCACCTCGGTGCCCGTGTAGCCGGCGCCGACGACCACGAACGTCAGCCGGGCGGCGCGTTCGGCCGGGTCGGTGGCGGCGTCGGCGAGTTCGACCTGGCGGATCACGTGGTCGCGCAGGTGCAGTGCCTCCGGGATGCCGCGGAAACCGTGGGCGTGGTCGGCGACGCCGGGGAGGGGCAGCAGCTTGTTGACGCTGCCCGCGGCGAGCACGAGCCGGTCGTAGCGCAGCGTGCCCTGCTCTCCTTCCGGACCGGTCCACGACACGGTCCGGGCGCCGACGTCCACGCCGTGCGCCTGGCCCAGGACCAGCCGGATGCCCGGCAGAGTGCCGGTCAGCGGGACGGTGACCCGGCGGGGATCCAGAACGCCCCCGGCGACCTCGGGCAGCAGCGGGAGGTACAGGAAGTAGTCGGTGGGGTTGAGCAGCACGACCTCGGCGGCGCCCCGGGCGCGGTGCAGCAGTGTTCTGGCCGCGTGGAACCCGGCGAATCCACCCCCGACGACGACGATCCGCGCCCGCGCCATCCGACGCCCCTTCCCGTACCGGTCATGACGACCCCGCGCCTACCCCGCCGCGGAACGCGGAAACGCGGAGCGGCTTTCAGGTCCGCCCGCCGCGGTGCAGCATCCCGTGCCAGGTCGGTGTCTCCACCTCCGAGTCGAACTCCCGTGCCACCACCACGTCGGTGGAGGAGTGCAGCACGATGGACACCACGATGGTCAGCGCCACGAGATGGAAGATCTCGTTCGCCTGCGCGATGCCCGATTCCAGCACCAGCAGGCCGTAGACGACCGAGGCGAAGCCCTTCGGCCCGAACCACATGGCGGCGGCTTGCTCCCGCATGTCCAGCCCGGAGCCCCGGAACGACACCCACAGCGCCACCGGGCGGGCGAGGAACAGCGCGAGGAAGGCGAACACCCAGCCTTGCCAGGAGATGTCGTCCAGGAACTCGGCCGAGATCAGCGCACCGAAGACCAGCAGCGCGGCGAGCTTGAGCAGCTCGGCGACATTCTCGCCGAACTGCGCGAACGCCTGTCGCTGCCCCGGTCCGCACGTCGCCACGGTGATGCCGCCGGCGAACCCCGCGAGGAACAGGTTGGCATGGGTGACCTGGGCGAGCGCGAGGACCAGCAGGCCGATGGCCACGCCGTTGAGCGGCTCGTACGCCGACGAGGCGGCGAAGAGCCGGGACCGCTCGAGCATGATCGCGGCCATCGGGACCATCACGCCGATCGCGATGCCGCCGACCACCTCGAGGCCGAGATGCGCCAGGTGCAGATCGTCCGACCCCGCTGCCAGCGCCAGGAACACGATGACGAAGGGCAGCGCCAGGCCGTCGTTGACCCCGGACTCGACGTTGAGCAGGTGCCGCAGCCGTCCCGGCACCTTGTCGTTGCCGACGAGCGCGGACGCGAACACCGGGTCGGTGGGGCTCAGGATCGCGCCGATGAGGAACGCCTCGGGCCAGGGCAGGCCGACGAGCCAGTGCGCCGCCAGCGCCGTGACCAGCAGGGTCAGCGGCAGTCCCCAGCCCAGGGCCCGGCCCGGCAGCTTCCACGCGCTGCGCAGATCGCCCCAGCCGACCCGCATGCCGTCGGTGAACAGCACCGCGAACAAGGCGAGCTCGGCGAGCGTACCCACGATCGGCGAGTCGGGGTGCAGGTTCAGGACGCCGGTCGTGTCCTCGCCGAGCACGAAGCCGGCCACCAGGAACAACACCGCCGTGGACAGGATCGTGCGCTTGGCCAGCGCGGACACCAGGACGGCCAGGAGCAGCACCCCGGCGAACACGAGCAGCAGCAAGACGGTCTCCGCTCTGAGCGAGATCGGGTGGGCATTCCTCGCGGCCGGCTCCGGCAGCGGTCAACGGCCGGCTTTCGCGGGCTCGGCTTCGCCCTGGTCCGCGCCCGCATCGCGTTGGATCTCCTCCAGCGAACGCCCCTTGGTCTCCGGTACGCGCCAGGCGAAGAAGGCCACCGCGACCGCCGCCATGACGGCGTACACCAGGAAGATCCCCTGGCGCGTGATGGCGCCGGCGAGGGTGAGGAACGTGGCGGAGACGGCGAAGTTGGCGAGCCAGTTGGTCACAGTCGTGAGGCTCATCGCTCTGCTGCGCAGCCGCTGCGGGAAGATCTCGCTGATCATCAGCCAGAAGACCGGGCCCAGGCCGACGGCGTACCCGGCGATGAACACCAGCAGCGAGACCAGGGCCAGCCACGGCGCGCTGTCCTGCAGGCCGGAAAAGCCGAAGTACGCGGCCAGTCCCAGCAGCGCGATTCCCGCCACGACGGTCCCGATGATGAGCAGCGGGCGGCGTCCCACCTTGTCGAGCAGCAGAATCGCGACCACGGTGAAGACCACGTTGGTCAGGCCCACGGTCAGGGTCTGGGTGATCGCGTTGCCGGCGCCGAGGCCCGTCTGCTGAAGGATGGTGGGTGCGTAGTAGATGACGGTGTTGACGCCGACGATCTGCTGGAACAGGGCCAGCCCCAGTCCGACCATCAGCAGGGTGCGCACCGGTCGCCGGACCAGGTCACGCATCGACGTCTGCCGCGCCTCCTGGGAGCTGTCGCGGATCTGATCGAGTTCCTCGCCGATGTCGGTGTCCGTGCCCTCGCGCAGCCTCTCCAGCGCCTTGCGGGCGTTGTCGTCCTGGCCCTGTTCCATCAGCCAGCGCGGCGTACGCGGAACGGTCAGCATGCCGACGGCGAGGGCGGCACCGGGTATCACCGCGATGCCCAGCATCCACCGCCAGTCGCCGGAGACGTCCTTGAAGAAGTAGTTCACCAGGTACGCCACCGCGATGCCCGTGGTGACGGCGAGCTGGTTGAAGGAGGTGAGGCCGCCCCGCGCCTTGGGCGGGGCCACCTCCGAGATGTACATGGGACTGACGAACGACGCCGTACCGACGGCGAAGCCCAGCACGGCGCGGGCGCCGATCAGCATCGGGGCGTTCACGGCGAACGCGCATCCCAGGGCGCCGATGACGTACACCGAACCCGAGATCACCTTGGTCCATTTCCGGCCGATCCTGTCGGTCAGCCAGCCGGACAGCAGCGCACCGGCGGCCGCGCCGAGCAGCAGCACCGAGACGATCGCCTCCTGCTGGAACGAGCTCGCGTCGAAGTCCCGCTTGATGTACAGCAAGGCGCCCGAGATGACGCCGGTGTCGTAGCCGAACAGGAAGCCACCGATCGCCGCGATGGCGGCCACCCTGGTCACCACGCCGTTGGCCCGGAGCTCCCGCAGGAAGGTCAGCATCGTCGGCCCCTTTCGTCGCGGCCCGCGTGTCCTCCCCCGGCCACGAGCCGGCCAAACGCCCGGACGGCGCGGGT
Source organism: Pseudosporangium ferrugineum (assembly GCF_003002065.1). Lineage (GTDB taxonomy): Bacteria > Actinomycetota > Actinomycetes > Mycobacteriales > Micromonosporaceae > Actinoplanes > Actinoplanes ferrugineus_A. Next base: position 41,792 of record NZ_PVZG01000025.1, on the reverse strand, counting down.
TCCGGCGTGGGGCCGACCAGGACAACGGATCCGCCGTTCGCTACGCCGAGCGCCACCGCTCGGCGTCGCCGTGGCGGAACGTCAGGCCGTTGCCGGGCGCGTCCCGGTTGACCGGCGCCGTGCCGCCATCGGCGTCGACCGCCCCGGCGAAGAGCATCCGCTCGATGCGGACGTGGTCGTGGAACCATTCGAGATGCCGAAGGTTCGGCGTCGCGGCGGCCACGGCCAGGTGCTGATGCGGTGCGCAGTGCCCGGACACCTCGAGTCCGTGCGCCGCGGCGACGGCGGCCGCGCGCAGGAATTCGGTGATGCCACCGCAACGGGTGACGTCGATCTGCAAGCAGTCCACGTACGGCGCCATGCGAGCGAAGTAGACGAGATCCCAGCCGTACTCCCCCGCCGCCACGTCCGGCTCGACGGCGTCGCGGACCAGCCCGAGGCCCGGCAGGTCGTCGGAGCTGACCGGCTCCTCGTACCAGCGCACGTCGAGCTCGCCGGCCGCGTGCATCACCCGGACCGCCTGCTTGCGCTGGTACCCGCCGTTGGCGTCGACGAACAGCTCGGCGTCGCCGACGGTCTTGCGGGCCGCCGTCATGCGGGCCAGGTCCCGGTCCACGTCGCCACCCCAGGACTCCCCGATCTTGATCTTCACCCGGGGGATGCCCTGCTCATGCACCCAACGGGCGAGCTGGGCGTGCTGCCGCTCGGCGTCGTACGTGGTGAACCCGCCGCTGCCGTAGACCGGGACCGCAGGCCGCGCCGCGCCGAGCAGCCGGGCCAGGGGCAGACCGTGACGGCGGGCCTTGAGGTCCCACAGCGCGTTGTCGGCGGCCGAGAGCGCGAGCCCGCCGATGCCGGGGCGCCCGGCGTTGCGCAGCCGCCGCTGCATCGCCGCCCACGCCGCCGGGATGTCGTCCGGGTCGATGTCGGCGACCACGTCGGCGAGCATGCCGGTCACCACCCGGGCGGCCTCCGGCGGACCGTACGTCCATCCCAGACCGGTGGTCTCGCCGTCGCTCGCCTGGACCAGCACCAGCGTGGTGCTGGTCCACGTCATCGTCCCGTCGCCCTCGGGTGCGTCGGTGGGGACGGTGTACGCGGAGGTCGTCAGCGTAACCATCGCCGCGCTCCGTATCCGGCCGCGGCGACCAGGGCACCCGCGACTGCGGCGGTGCTCAGGAAGCGCGCCGGACGCGACGGCGCCTTCGGGCGGTCCGCCCACCGTTTCTCCGGTACGCCGGTGCCGTCGTCGCCGTCGAGCCCAGCGCTCAGCAGCTCGGCGAGGTGCACGCCGCGGCGGCCGCCGGAGTCGCTCTGGTCGACCTGGGTACGGCAACTGAACCCGTCGGCGAGGATCACGTCGGTGGGCGCGGCGTCGCGTACGGCGGGCAGCAGCACCCGTTCGGCGCAGGCCTCCGAGACCTCGTAGTGGCCCTCCTCGAAGCCGAAGTTGCCGGCCAGCCCGCAGCACCCGGAGTCGAGGACGTCGGCGTCGACGCCTGCGTCGGCCAGCAGCTGTGTGTCGGCCTCGTACCCCATGATCGCGTGGTGGTGGCAGTGTGTCTGGATGTGCGCCTTACGGCTCACACGGGGCGCTTGCCAGCCGGGAGTGTGCGCGGTGAGCAGTTCGGCGAGCGTGACCGTCTGCCGGCGCAGCCGTTCCACGTCCTGATCGTGCGGGAACAGCTCCTCGGCGTCGCCGCGGAACACCGCGGTGCAGCTGGGCTCCAGACCGAGAATCAGGCTCCCGGCGCGCAAGTGGGGGCGCAGGATGTCGACCGTACGCATCAGCACCCGCTTGGCGACGTCGAGCTGCCCGGTGGAGATCCAGGTGAGCCCGCAGCACACCTTCTGATCGGGTACGACCACCCGCCATCCGGCGTCCTCGACGACGCGCACGGCGGCTCGCGCGATGCCGGGGTCGAAGTGGTTGGTGAACGTGTCCGGCCACAGCACCACCTCACCGCGCTCGCCGTTGCCGCGGGGCGTCCGGTGGGCGAACCATTGCTGGAACGTCTCCGCGGCGAAGACCGGCACCTCTCGCCGCGTGTCCGCCCCGGCTGCCTTCTTCGCCACCCATGCCAGCCCGGGCGCCTGCGAGAGCAGATTGACCAGGCGCGGCGCGGTGGCGGCCACGGCGGCCGCGGCCACCGGCAGCCATCCCATCGAGTAGTGCGCCCGGGGGCGCAGCCGGCCCTCGTAGTGGTGGGACAGGAACTCGGCCTTGTACGTGGCCATGTCCACGTTGACCGGGCAGTCGGCCTTGCAGCCCTTGCAGGCCAGGCACAGGTCGAGGGCGTCCTTGACGGCGTCGGAGCGCCATCCGTCGGCGATCGCGCCGCCGCGTGCGGTGCCGTCCAGCATCTCGAACAGCAACCGCGCCCGCCCCCGGGTGGAGTGTTCCTCCTCGTGGGTCGCCATGTACGAAGGGCACATCACGCCACCCTCGTGCCGGCGGCAGCGTCCGACGCCCACACAGCGCAGCACCGCCCGGTCGAAGCTTCCTTCGTCGTTCGGGTACTGAAAGGTTGTGGCCACGTCGCCGTGGTTGTAGTCCACCCCCAAGCGCAGCTGACCGTCCAGCGGGTTGGGGGCGGTCACCTTGCCGGGGTTCATCCGGTCGGTGGGGTCGAAGATCGCCTTGAACTGCCCGAAGGCGCGTGCCAGGTCGTCGCCGAACATCTTCGGCAGCAGCTCGCCACGGGCCTGCCCGTCCCCGTGCTCGCCGGAGAACGACCCGCCGTAGCGCACCACCAGGTCGGCGGCGCGCTCGATGAACGACCGGAACGTCGCGACGCCGTCGCTGCTGGTCAGGTCGAACGGGATGCGGCAGTGGACGCAGCCCTGGCCGAAGTGGCCGTACAGGGAGGTCTGGCCGTACCCGTAGTCGTCGAACAGCGCCTGCAGATCGCGCAGGTAGTCGCCGAGGTCGTCGGGGCTGACGGCGGAGTCCTCCCAGCCGGGCCAGGTGTCGGGCAGCCCGGGCACGCGCGCGGTGGCGCCCAACCCCGATTCCCGGACGAGCCACAGCTGCCTCTGGTGCCGCTCGTCGTCGAAGAAGGCGACCCGCCGGTCGTTGCGGTCGAGGTCCAGGGCGGCGAGCATCCGGTCCGCGGCGGCGTCGACCTCGTCCTTGGTGTCGCCACCCATCTGCACCATCAGGTACGCCCGTCCGTCCGGCAACAGGTCGAGCGCGCCGGGATGCAGGTGCTTCTCCCGCTCGAAGTGGATCAGGTGGTGTTCGATGCCCTCGAGCGCGATCGGCCGGTGCGGCAGGATGGCCGGCACGGCGTCGCCCGAGGCCCCGACGTCCGGGAAGCCGATCATCACCAGGCCGCGGACCTTGACGATGGGCACGAGCCTGAGCCGGGCTCGCAGGACGGTCACGCAGGTGCCCTCGGTGCCGACCAGAGCCTGCGCGACGTGGAAGTTCTTCTCGGGCAGCAGGCTGTCGAGGTTGTAGCCCGAGACCCGGCGCGGGATCTTCGGGTACCGGGTCCGGATCTGGGCCAGGTACCGGTCTCGAAGGGCTCGCAGCTCACGGTAGATCTGCGCCGGCCGCCCGCCGGCGGCGATGATGTGCTCGTACTCGTCGTCCGGGGTCTCCCCCACCCACATGCGGGTGCCGTCGTAAAGCAGCACCTCCAGCTCGACGATGTTGTCGACGACCTTGCCCGTGCGCTGGGCGGTCGCGCCGCACGAGTTGTTGCCGATCATCCCGCCGAGCGTGCAGTGATTGTGCGTGGCCGGCTCGGGGCCGAACTCCAGGCCGGTGTCCTTGAGCTGGTCGTTGAGCAGGTCGAGGACGATGCCCGGCTCGACGAGGCAGGTCCGGTTCTCGGCGTCGACCTCGAGCAGCCGGTGGCAGTACTTCGACCAGTCGATGATCACGGCGACGTTGGTGCATTCGCCGGCCAGGCTCGTGCCGCCGCCCCGGGACGTGATCGGAGCCCCGTACCGGCTGCACACGGCCACCGCGGCGGCGCCGGCCTCGACCGTGCGGGGTACGACCACGCCGATCGGCACCTGCCGGTAGTTGGAGGCGTCGGTGGAGTAGGCCGAGCGGGACCCGGCGTCGAAGCGGACCTCGCCGTCCACCTCGGCCGCCAGGTCCCGTTCCAGCGCGGCGACGTCGATGTCGCTGATCTGCGAAACACGCACCACCGGGTCCGGGAGCTTGACGGCGGTCATGCCCGCAGCTCGTTGATCTTGTCGCGGACCACGGTGCTCAGCGTCGCCATCTTGTGCGGCTGGCCGCGCAGGAACGCCTCGGTGAAGTGCTTGGCCTGCTCGTACTTGATCTTGCCGGGCATCGGCGGCTCGTTGGGGTTCACGTCCACGTCCACCAGCGCCGGTCCGGGATGTGCCAGCGCCTCCGCAATCGCGCTGCGGACGTCGCCGGGCTTGCTCACCTTGGCGCCGTACGCCCCGCAGCCGCGCGCCCACGTGGAGAAGTCGGCCTCGGGCTGCCGGTGCCGCACGGCGTACTCGGGATAGCCCAGGATGATCTGCTCCCAGAGGATCTGCCCGTACGCATTGTTGTTGTTGACGACGACCTTGATGGGCAGCTCGTGGCGCACGGCGGTCAGGAACTCGGCCATCAGCATCGCGAACCCACCGTCACCGACGTACGCGATCACCTGCCGGCCCGGGAAGGCGTGCTGCATCGCGATCGAGTACGGCAGCCCCGGCGCCATCGTGGCGAGGTTGCCGGACAGGTAGAACTCCCGGCCGCCGCGGATCGTCCAGTGCCGCGCCGACCAGGTCGCGATCGTGCCCGAGTCACACGTGAGGATGGCGTCGTCCGCGGCGAGCTCGTCGATCACCCCCATCACGTACTGCGGAGCGATCGGGTCACGGCTCTCGTCCTGCAGGGCCGTCATGTCGGCGCGCCAGGAGTCCATCTCCTTGCGGTACTTGGCCAGGAACGAGCCGTCCCCGCCGGTCAGCAGCGGCAGCAACCCCTGCAGACCCTTCTTCGCGTCCGCGGCGATCGGCGCGTCCACCGGCAGCCGCAGCCCGATCAGGGTCGCGTCGGAGTCGATCTGCACCACCTTCACCTTGCCGGGCTCGGGAAGATACTTCCCGTACGGGAACGACGTCCCGACCATCAGCAGCGTGTCGCACTCCTCCATCGCCTCCTCGCTCGGCTTGGTGCCGAGCAGGCCGAGGCCGCCCGTGGTGACCGGATGGTCGTCGGGAACGACCATCTTGCCGGGCAGGGTCTTGACGACCGGGGCGCCGAGCTTCTCCGCTACCGCGATGACCTCGTCGCGGGCATGCTTCGCGCCGATCCCGACGAGGATCGCGGGCTTCTTCGCCGCGTTCAGCACCTCCGCGGCCGCCCGCAACTCGTTCTCGCCGGGCGGAAGCTGCGGCCGGTCGAGGAACGGCATGCTGGCCGGCGGCCGGCCTGGCCCGACGTGCCGGTACGGGTCCTCGCCGATCTCCGCCACCTGGATGTCGGTGGGGAAGGTCAGATGAGACACGGTCTGCTTGACCAGCGCGTTGCGGATCGCGAGGTCGACCACGGCGGGGACCTGCTGCGGGTTGGTGATCATCAGGTTGTACTCGGCGACGTCCTGGTACAGCCGGTCGAGGTGCACCTCCTGCTGGTAGCGGCTGCCGAGCACCGACGTCTCCTGCATGCCGGTGATGGCCAGCACGGGCATGTGGTCGAGCTTGGCGTCGTACAGGCCGTTCAGCAGGTGGATGGCGCCGGGACCGGACGTCGCCGCGCACACCCCCAGCCTGCCCGTGGCCTTCGCGTAGCCGGTCGCCATGAAGGCGGCGGCCTCCTCGTGGTGCACGAGGATGAAGTTGATCTTGTCGGAGTGCCTCCGGAAGCCTTCCATGAGCCCGTTGATGCCGTCGCCCGGCAGGCCGAACACGGTGTCCACTCCCCAGGCGATCAAGCGCTTGACCAGGCTCTCGCCCACGATCTCCGCCATCGGTGATCCCTTTCGTTGCGCAGTGAAGACAACTGGCGTCGTCATCGGCACCGGCGGCGGCCCTACCCGGGCCGGCGAGCGGCAAACGGCCGGGTGCCGCCGGTCTGCGAGCGGTCGATCGACGCGCTATCCGACCGGGACGGTGAGCTGATCCGGGTGCGCGACGTCCACGTAGAAGCCGCCGATGGACAGGCCTACCCGGAAGGGCACGCCCTTCCCCCGGCCGGCGTCGGTGACGCGGACGGTGGTCTCGATGGTCTGGTCGTCGGCCGGGCGCTGCCGGACGCCGCGGATGGCTTGCAGGTCCGGAGTCAGGTCGCGGCTCGTCCGGCCGGTGACGTGCTCGAGGATGACCCGCAGGGTGGTCCTGCCGTCCGCGTCCGACCCCGCATAGGCCACGAGGTATCCGGGGCGCTCACCCGCGTAGGTGAACGTCAGGCGGTCGAAGCCGTCCTGGTCCTCGGCTCGGACGCCGGTGAGTCGTGCGGGATGCGTGGCATCGGCGGCCCCCGGGGCGCGACGGGGTATCAGCTGCCATTGCGGTCCGGCCACGTCTTCGTCCGCGCGTTCCGGCGATGCGGCACATCCGGCGAACCCGAACACCAGAGCCGGCATCAGCACTGCCGCGGCCACCATCCGGCCCAACCACGCCGTCCACCGCCTCATGCTCGCGACCGTAGGACACCTCGTCGGCGGAATGCGCACGGACGCGTCTCAATTCCGTGACCGCACCACGAGTAGCGCGTGATCAGGTGGGTAGGCCGCGGCGCAGTCAGCGTGGATCCGCCGCGCGCAGACACCGGGGAGGAGCCGTGCAAGCGGTGGTGAATGCCGGCGCCATGGCAGCCCTCGCCGTGGCAGCCGTCGCCCTGCTCTATCGGCTGCACCGCGGCACCGCAGTCGCGGCGGATCCGCTACGCGCCGCGCCGTTCCTGTCGGGGAACCTGCCGCAGCAGCACGCGATGTCGCGGTTCCACGTGCGCTGGTACGCCCTCACGATGCTGTTCCTGGCCTTCGACGTGGAGATGTTGTTCATGTACCCGTGGGCGCTGGTCGTGCCGCAGGTGGGCGTCAAGGCCGTCGTGGAGATGTTCGCGTTCCTCGGCGTGCTCATGGCGGGCGTCGTCTACGCCTGGCGGGAGGGCGCGCTGCGATGGTCCTGACGCAGCTTCTCGGGCGGTGGGCCGCGCGGCGCCCCCATGTGCTCGCCGTCGCGGCGCCCGGCGCGACGGCCGTACGGCTGGCTGTCGAGGTGGAGATGGCCCGGATCGGCGCTGTGGCAGCGACCGCGCCCTCCGACGCGGACGTGCTGCTGGCCGTCGGCTCCCCCGGGGATGAGCTGCGCGACGCGATCGACCTCGTGTGGTCGCAGCTGCCGGGCCCGCGGGTCCGCGCCGACATCGATGATCCGGCCGAGGCTGGTGCGGTCCTGCGGCAGGTGGTCCGGCAGCTGTCGGATCCACAGCGGGCCGCTGAGCCGGACCGCCGCGACGAATGGGCGGAGCGGGCGCCGGACACGCACGGCGAGGACATGCAGATGCCGGGCGGGCTCATGATGGCCGATCGCGGGCCGGACCGCGACGCGCTCGCCCTGGACGTGCTCACCGTCCCGCTGGGCCCGGTGCTACCGGACTGGCCCTCGGGCCTCGTGATGGATCTGCAGGTGCAGGGCGACGTCGTCCAGCAGGCACGGTCGCGCATCCTGTCCGCGGCCACGCCGCCCCGCCCGTTCTGGGACGCCGCCGGCCCCGGCGCCTCCCGCCGGCACGCGGCAGCACACCTGGACTCGCTGCAACGGCTCCTCGCCGTGGCGGGCTGGCCGGGCATGGCCTGGCGAGTACGACGGCTGCGCGACAGCACTCTGACCGACACGCCGGGCCCGGTGCTGCGCGGCCACCTGGCGGCGATCGGGCGGCGGCTGAACCGGTCGCCTACCCTGCGATGGGCGACGGACGGACTCGGCGTGCTCACCGCCGAGACCGCCGACCGGCTGCAGGTGAGCGGTCCCGCGGCGCGCGCGGCGCTGGAGGGCGGCGACGTCACGGCCCGGTGGCGGCGCTGGCTGACGGAGACGGATGCGCTCCTCGCCGGCGAGCCGGCGGGTCCGGGGCCCCGGGGCCGATCGGTGCCCGGGCGTCCGGCCTCGGCCGGGCTGCTGGCCGCCGCCGACGAGCTCGCGATCGGCCTCGACCTCGCGGCGGCCCGGCTCGTGATGGCCAGCCTCGACCCCGACCCGGACCAGCTCGCCGCCGCCCCGGAGCCGGCGGAGGCCCGGTCATGACCGCGTCCCCGGCCTGGGCCGTCGTCCCGGCCGCTGCCCTGGTGGTCGTCTTCGCCGGCGCAGCCGCGGCCCTCGACGGAGTGCTCGATCCCGCCGGTCGCGGCCGTCCGATGTCCGGGCGGCTGGGACGGCCGCTGTGGGAGACGGCGCGGCTGCTGCGTCAGCGGCGGCGCACCACAGTGGCGCCCGATGCCCTGCTGTGGCGCGCCGGCACGGCGGGACCCCTGGTCGTCGCCCTCCTCATGGCCGTGGTGGTGCCCGTCGGCGGGATTACGGTCGCCGATCCCCCGGTCGGGCTCGTGTGGTTCAACGCGCTCGACGTCGCGCTGTGGCTCACTGTGTGGGCGGCTGGATGGGGCGCCAACAGCGTGTACGGGCTGGTCAGCGGTTACCGGTTCCTGAGCCAGGCGCTGGCGTACGAGTTGCCGTTGATGTTCGCGTTGACCGCTCCCGCGGTGGCGGCCGGCAGCCTGAAGATCGGGCAGATCGTCGCCGCGCAGGACAAGACGTGGTTCGTGGTACGGATGCCCGCCGCGTTCCTCGTCTTCCTGGTCGCGGTTGCCGGATTCAGCCTCTGGGGCCCCCTCGCCTACCCCGCCGGACGCGACCTGGCGGGAGGCGTGCTGGCCGAACCGTCCGGGGTCGACCGGCTGGTGCTGCTGGCCGGCCGGTACGCCCTGCTGACCGTCGGCGCCGGAATGAGCACGGCGCTGTTCCTCGGCGGCGGCGCCGGACCGCTCCTGCCCGGGTGGCTGTGGAGCTTGCTGAAGACCGCCCTGGTGCTCGCCGGGCTGGTGGCGGTGCGCCGCGCCATGCCGGTCCTGCGCGCCGACCGGGTGATGCGTCTGGCGTGGCTCGTCGTCCTGCCGGTCACGCTGCTGCAACTGCTGGTGGTCTCCGTGCTGGCGCTAGGAGGAAGCTGACGTGCTCACGGCGGTGTTCTGGGTGCTCGCAGTCGTCGCGGTGGCGGCCGGGATCGCGGTGTTCACGGTGGACTCGATGGCGCGGGCCACCGTCGCGCTGGCGGTGAGCTTCGTCGCCGTCGGCACGGCGCTGCTGCTCATCGACGCCGGCTATCTCGGCGTGATCACGATCCTGATGATGCTCATGGAGATGGGCATCATGGCCGTTTTCATGATCATGTACATGATGAACCCGGGCGGCCTGATGCCGATGTCGATGCTGCACAACAAGCGCGGCGCCCTGGCGATCTCGATCGGCGCCTTCGTGCTGCTCGCCGCCGGAGCGCTGCTGACCCCGTGGCCGCAGCGCCGGGGTGAGCCGCCCTCCGACGTGACCCGCGCGCTGGGCGAGGCCGTGATGGGTTCGAAGATGCTGGTGATGATGAGCGTGTCGGCGGTGCTGTTCGCCACCATGGTCTCCGCGCTGGTCCTGGCCACCGGCCGCGGCCGCTACGACGGCGACGAGGCGCCGGCAGCCGAGGACGCCGGAGGCGGCGCGTGAATCTGCAGATGTTCCTGCTGCTGGCCGCCGCGCTGTTCGCGGTGGGCCTCTTCGGCGCCCTCAGCCAGCAGGCCGTCGTGATGGTGATGATGGGCCTCGAGTTGATGATCAACGCCCTGGTCGTGGCGGGCGCCGCCTTCTGGTACTTCCTCACCCCGCAGGCGCCGGACGGCCAGGTCTTCGTCCTGGTGGTCCTCGCCGCCATGACGGTGGAGATGGCGATGGGCTTCGCCGTCACGACGCTGCTGTTCCGGGCCAAGGACGCCGACATGACTGACATGGCCGCGGAGCTGCGCGGATGACCGCGGTGCTGTGGACACTCGTCGGTGTGCCCGCGGTCGCCGGAGCGGTGCTGGCGAGCGGTGGCCGCCGCCTGTCCCGTGCCGCCCCGGGCGTCGCGGTGCTCGTGGCCGCCGCGGTCCTGGCCCTGGCGGTCACGGCGGCGGCGAGGCGTCCGCACGTCGAGGTCGCGTTCATCGCGCGCGGATCGTTCGGGCTGGTCGTCGACGGCCTCGCCGGTGCCGTGCTCGTGGCGGTCGCCGCGGTGACCTTGCTGGTCCTGGTTTTCTCGGTGGGCGACATCGCCGAGGGACGCGCCCGGTTCTTCGGCCTGATGCTCGTCTTCCTGGCCGCCGTGCTCCTGACGGTCACCGCGGCCACCCTGCCGGCGCTCCTGATCGGCTGGGAGATCATGGGTGCCACCTCGTACGCGCTGATCGCCTTCGACCGGCACGACGACACCCGCGTGTCCGCGGGCACGACGGCGTTCCTGACGACCCGGGTCGGCGACGTCGGCCTCTACCTCGCCGCCGGGGCAACCGTCGCGGCCGGAGCGGGCCTCGGCCTGGACAGCCTGGCAGAGCTGCCGTCCCCGTGGCGCCACGTCGCCGCCGCCGGGGTGCTGGCGGCGGCGGTCGGCAAGGCCGCGCAGCTGCCGCTGTCCTTCTGGTTGTCCCGGGCCATGCTCGGGCCGAGCCCGGTCAGCGCCCTGCTGCACTCCGCCGCGATGGTGGCCATGGGCGGGTACCTGCTGCTCCGCCTCCAGCCGCTCCTGGCCGCCACCGGCTGGGCCGCCACCACCACCGCCTGGGTCGGCGCCGGCACTGCGGTGCTGCTGGGCGCCGTGGCGGTGGCACAGAGCGATCTCAAGCAGCTGCTCGCCGCGTCGACCAGCGCCCAGCTCGGCTTTGTGTTCGTCGCGGCGGCCACCGGCGGAGTCGCCGGGGGTGCTGCCCACCTCATCGGTCACGCCGCGACGAAGGCCCTGCTGTTCCTTGCCGCCGGCGCGTGGCTGTCGTCGCTGGGCACCCGTGACCTTCGGGCGCTGCGCGGGGCCGGCCGCCGCCATCGCCTCGTCGGCGCCACCTTCACCGTCGCGGCGCTGGGACTCGCCGGTGTGCCGCCGCTGGCGCTGTGGGCGACCAAGGATGAGATCTTCGCCGCGGCGCGGGAGTTCTCGCTGCCGCTGTACGTCACCTGCCTGGCCGGTGCGGTGCTGTCCGCGGTCTACGCCGGTAAGGCCGTCGGGATCGTGCTGGGTCCGTTGCCCCGGCATCCGGATGCGGGCTACGACACCGAACGCGTCGGCAGCCGACGGGTAAGCGGTGGGGAACGGGCGCCCCTGGTCGTGCTCGCCGCGGGGGCGTCCGTGCTGGGAATCCTGGCTTTGCCGCCGGTGGGCGAGGTCTTCCGCCGGTTCCTGGACGCCACACCCCCGGGGGCCACCGCCACGGAGATGCTCCTGTCCGGCGCGCTGGCCGTGGCGTCGGCGCTCATGGCCGGATGGCTGACGTTCCGGCTCCCCGCTCCCGCGTGGGCACGAGCGTGGCTGGGTCTCGGCACCGCCGCGGATCGGTTCGTCGCGCGACCGGTGCTCGGCCTCGCCCGCCTCCTCGCGCGCTTCGACGATCGGGTGCTCGACCGGGCGGTGGAGGCCATCGCACCCGGCACACTCCGGCTGGCGCGCGCCGCGGCGCGGGCCGACGACGCAGGCCTGGACCGGGCGGTGGAAGCCATCGCACCCGGCACACTCCGGCTGGCGCGCTCCGCCGCCCGGGCCGACGACGCAGGCCTGGACCGGGCGGTCCGGGCCGTGGCCATCGGGACCCGGCGGCTCGGCGACCTGGCTCGCCGTCCGCAGACCGGGCAGGCGCACCAGTACTACGCCCAGGCGGTCGTGGGGCTGGCGGCCGCCATCCTCGTGCTGATTCTCGTGGTGAGGTGACCATGCTGACGATGCTGGTGTTCGCCCCCGCCGTCACGGCGGTGGTGATCCTGCTGTGGCGTGCGGTGCCGGACCGGGCCGTACGCTGGATCTGGGTCGTGGTCAGCGGCGCCGAGGTCGCCGCCGTGGCGGCGTTGTGGATCGGCTACGACGGCGGCATCGGGTACGAAGTGAACCGTCCGTGGATCCCCGGTGTCCGCTCCGGCTACCACCTCGGCGTGGACGGCCTGTCGCTCCCCCTGCTGGCCCTCACGACAGTGATCTTCGGTGCCTGTGCCGTCTACTCACTGCGGCACACCGACCGGCCGCGCCGGTTCGCAGCCCTGTTCCTCGCGCTCGAGACGACGTGCCTGGGCCTGTTCAGCGCGCTCGACCTCATCGTCTTCTTCGTCTTCTTCGACCTGTCCATCGTCGGCATGTACGCGGTCATCGCGGGATGGGGTCACGGCGCCCAGGCGGCCCGCTCGGCGCTGAAGTTCTTCCTCTACACCTTCGTGGGCTCGCTGGCCCTGCTCGTCGGTTTCATCGGCCTGTTCCTGGCGGCCGCACCGCACACCTTCGACATGGTGGAACTCACCGCGCAGATGCCGCTGGCGGGCCAGGGGGCGGCGGGCGGGCTCGTCCTGCTCGCGATCGCGGTCGGCCTGGCCGTCAAGACGCCGACGTTCCCGTTCCACACCTGGCTGCCGCCGGCGCACACCGACGCCCCGGCGGCCGGATCCGCGGTGCTCGCCGGCGTCCTGCTGAAGATGGGCACGTACGGGTTCGTCCGCATCGCCATGCCCATGCTGCCGGAGGCGTGGCGGCGGCACGCGCTCGTCGCCGTCGTCGTCGGTGTGGTCAGCGTCCTCTACGGCGCCCTGGTAGCGCTGGCGCAGACCAGCTTCAAGCGGATGGTCGCGTACACCTCGGTCAATCACATGGGGTACATCGTTCTGGCGGTGGGCGCCGCCGGCCTGATCTCCGGCACCGATGTCGAGGCGCGGTCGGTGGCGGTCACCGGTGCGGTCACCCAAATGGTCAGCCACGGACTGATCACCGGGGCGCTGTTCCTGCTCGCCGGGGTGTTGTTCGACCGCGGCGGCACGTACGAGATGGGCGCGTACGGCGGCCTCGCAGCCGACACGCCCCGCTTCGCCGCGCTGACCACCGTGGCCGCGTTCGCGTCCCTGGGCCTTCCCGCCTTCAGCGGCTTCATCGCCGAGTTCCAGATCTTCACCGGCAGCTTCGGCTCCGCACCGGTCGCGACCGGCTTGGCCGTCCCCGGCATCGTGCTGACCGCCGCCCTGCTCCTCTGGGCGGTGCACCGGCTGTTCCTGGGCCCGTCACGGCATGCGCTCACCGCCGCCGCGGACCTCCGGGCGGCCGAGACAGCCGCCGTCGCTCCGCTGCTCGCGCTCGCGCTCGTCATCGGGATCTTCCCTCGCCCCCTGCTCGACCTCATCGAGCCGGCCGCCCGCACCGCCGCCGACCTCGTCGCGAGATAGGGGGCACCGATGAACGAGAAGCCCCTGGCCCTGCTGCCCGAGCTGCTGCTTCTCGCCGGCGCGGTGGTGACCCTGCTGTGCGGCTCGTTCCTGCCGCGCGCCCGGCAGGGCATCGCCGGGCTGGTCGCGGCGGCCGCCCTGCTCGCGTCCCCGATCAGCGCGGTGGCGGGCAGGACCGACGAGATGGTGTACGCCCACACGTACGCCGTCGACGCCGCGACCACGACCGCTCGCGTCGTCGTCCCGCTCGCGGCGTTGCTGATCATCGTGCTCGCGTACGGGCGCCTCCGCGGCGACCGCCGGGAGACCGAGTTCTACGTCCTCGTGATGCTGGCCAGCCTGGGCGCGGTACTGCTGGCCGGGGCCTCGGATCTGCTGGTGCTCGCCGTGGCGTACCTGCTGGCCACCCTCCCCCTCTACGGGCTGACCGGCTGGGGCCGCCGCGCACGGCATGCCGAGGCCGCCCTCAAGCTGTACCTGCTGGGTGCCCTCGTCGGCGTGTTCCTGCTGGCCGGCGTGGCCCTGCTGTCGGCCGCAGCCGGCAGTACCCGCTACGACGACCTGACGCAGCACCTTCCCGGCGCCCCGGCGAGCCTGGTCGCCGCCGGGGTCGTCGCCACCCTGTCGGGACTGTTGTTCAAGGCCGGCGCCGTCCCCGTCCACTTCTGGGTTCCCGATGCCGTGCAGGGGGCCACCACCGGTGCGGCCACCGTGCTCACCACCATCCCGAAGGTCGGTGCGCTCGTGGCGGCGTACCGGCTGCTCACCGCGGTGCCGGCGGACAGCGGCTGGCCGGCGGCCGCTGCGGTCGTCGCCGCGCTCACCATGACGCTGGGCAACCTCGCCGCCCTCTCCCAGACCTCGGTGCGGCGGCTGCTCGGCTACTCGACGATCAGCCAGGTCGGCTATCTGCTCATGGCGGTGGCCGTCGCCGGCGGGTCCGGCCGGGCGCTGCCCGCGCTGCTGCTCTACCTCGCCGGGTACGCCGTGACGAACACCGGCGCCTTCGCGGTCGTGGCCGCCCTGCCCGGAAGGGACACCCTGGACGACTACGAGGCGGCCGTCCGGCGCCATCCGTGGGTGATCGCGTCGCTGGTCGTGTGCCTGCTCGGGCTCGTCGGGACCCCGCCGACGGCGGTGTTCGCGGGCAAGCTCACCGTCTTCGCCGCGGCCTGGGACGGCGGTCTGGCCTGGCTGGTCGTGGTCGCCGCCGTGAACACGGTCGCCAGCCTGTTCTACTACCTGCGCTGGCTGCGGCCCGCGTTCACCGGCCGGGCGGGGGCGTTCCCCAGCGAACACGAGCGCGACCGGCCCGCCGCCACCGTCGCGGTCCTCGCCGCCACCGCCACGCTCGCGCTCGGCGTCACCGCCGGACCGGTGTACGACGCCGTCTCCGGGGTCATGAACCGCTGAGGCGTGCCGACGACGAGTCACCGGCGACCGTCACCGTCACCTGGGTGATCGCCGGGTTCTCCAGCAGCGTCGAGCGCAGGTGCGCGACCTGACGCACCAGGTCGGCGGCCGGCGCGTCGCAGGCCGCCTCGACCGGGGTGATCCAGGCGTTCACCAGCAGGCTGCCCGGACCCACGTACACGGCGTGCAGGTCGTGGACCGTACCGACCCACTCGGCGCCGGCGATCTGGCCCCGGATCGGTTCCAGGACGTCGGACGGGGCCGACTCGTCCAGCAGCAGGGTCTTGGAACGCCGTGCCAGCAGGTAAGCCACCACGATCAGCAGCACGCCGATGCTCATGCTGCCCACCGCGTCCCAACCCGCCCAGCCGGTCGCCGCGTGCAGCAGCAACGCGGCGAGCGCCAGCACGAGACCGATGAGCGCGGCGGTGTCCTCCAGGAAGACGGTCGTGGCGCTGGGGTCCGAGGCGCGCCGCAGATGTTCCACCATGGAACGCTGCCGTTCCCGGGACTCCGCGCGCAGTTGCTTGCGTGCGGTGTGCCAGGAATAGCTTTCGAACCCGAAGGCCACGACGAGCACGCCGATGCCGACCCAGAGGGATTCGAGCGGTTCGGGAACCAGCAGGCTGCGGACGCCCTCACCGATCGACAGCGCCCCACCGATCAGGAAGATGCCGAGCGCCGCCAGGAAGGTCCAGAAGTACCGCTCCTGGCCGTACCCGAAAGGATGCCGGGCATCGGGCTTCCTCGCCGAGCGGCGCAATCCGATGAACAGGAGCACCTCGTTGCCCGTGTCGGCGGTCGAGTGGGCGGCCTCCGCCCACATCGAGGCGGAGCCGGTGAGGATCGCGGCGATCGTCTTCGCCACCGCGATCGCCAGATTCATCAGGACCGCGACCACGACCGTCCGGGTGCTGTCGCCCTCACTGCCTTCTTCGGTGTCGGCCACGACAGTGCCCTTACCCCGCTTGGGAAAGGGCGAACGCCACCAGGAACCCGCCAACCGTGATGAGACCGATGAGCAGGTGAGCGTTCTCGAAGGCCTCCGGGATCATGGTGTCGGCGATCATCGCCAGGATGGCGCCGCCGGCCAGGGCGATGATCGCGGCCAGGACGGCGGCGGGCGTCCCGCCGAGCAGCGTGTACCCGGCCAGCGCGGCGAGCCCGCTGATGACCGCGATGCCGGTCCAGAGGCCGAAGACGTAGGCCTTCGATCGCCCGGCGTTGCGCATGCCGGCGGATCGCGCCGCCGCCGTGCGCCCCGGCGCGCCAGCAGAACGTTGGAGCCGGTGTACGTGACCGCACCGCCGACAGCCCCGAGCACCGTGGGCGTGAGCCCGGCCCGCTCGTGCGCCTCGGCGATGAGCTCGAACGCCACCGCCGACAGCAGCACCCCCGCACCGAACGCCATCACCGACGCGATGATCGTCCGTGGTACCCGGGCGAGGTACCCGACCGCGGCGCCGATCAGCAGAGCCGATCCCGCCAGCAGTCCCCACCCACCCGCTTGCAACCATCCCGGCATGCGCGCGCCATGCCCCGATCATCGGACATCAAACGGTGCTCGCCTCGTACGACGGTGCCGGATCAGTTCCTCGCGAAGGTCCAGGTCACGTCCGGACCGTTCGCGCGGGTACGCAGCCGGAGTGTGTCCCCCGCGCATGCGTAGGTTCCGCCGCGCAGGATCGGGTGGACATCCACGGCGCCGCCTGCGCCGGGCAACGTGTCCCGGCTGATGTCGGCCAGGCTCGCCCCGTCGAGCAGGGTGACCTTGAACGGCTCACTGAGCCGTACGGTCGCGTTCAGATCACTCCAGCTGATCCGGCCCTGCGGGTTCCATCGTCCGGTTCCGTCACTCCCCTCGAAGGTCACCGACCCGCGGAAGGATCCCTTGTACGCGACCGTGCCCCGGATGTCGGCGCCCGCGGCCTCGGCGGTGAACGTCAGCGGCTTCGCCGCCCGGAAGTCCACCTCGGTACGGCCGTCCGGGCCGACCGTCATCACCGTGCCCGTTCCCCCGGCGATGCGCCCGCGCGCGTCGCCGACTCTACCGGTCGACGCGACCCCGGTGGCCCGCCATTGCCCGGTGACGCACCTGGGCGCCGCGGCTGCCGAGGCGCTTGCAGCAGTGGATGCCGGAGCCTCCGGTGTGCCGGACGCCGGCGGTGAGGCGAGAGCGCTGGACATCGGTGGCGCGGCCGGCGCACTCGCTGCGCCGGAGGAGCCGGCGCCGTCGTCCGAGCAGGCCGCGAGGCCGCTCAGGAGAATCGCGGCCAGAACCACCCGGTCTGCCCTCATGATCATCACCTTCTCGTTCCGAATGCGATCGATACACATCCGTCGCTTCCCGGACCGCGCCGCGGTTGCATGGCCGTCTCATGACAGTTCCTTGACCGTTTTCCGGCAGGCGGCCGTTTTCCCGCGACGGCGCACCGGGTAGTCGCACGGCGAGCCCGTGGCCCGGCAGAGGAGGCAACGATGATCAGGTTCGAGGCCCGGCAGGACGGCTCGGGCCGGTGGCGGCTGGTGAGTCGGACGCGCGCCGGAGCGGACGTCCTCGCGCACGAGGCCGGCACACCGGACCTGCTCCCGTGGCGACAGGCGGTCGAATGGCTCCGCCGGGGAGGCGGCGAGGTCGAGGTGGTCGGCACCCCCGTCGAGCACTTCCACTGGGTGCTGCACGCAGCCGACGGCACGGTCGTCGCCGAGTCCCCCGCCGTTCACCGCGATCCCGCCGTGTGCCGCATCGCGTTCACCAACGCCGAGCGGGCCGCGCGCACAGTCTTCGGAGGCCTGCGAGAACCACAGGCCTCCGGCGGGCGGCTGACCCGCCACCCGGCCCGGCTCAGTTGACCGCCCTGCTCTGCC
This sequence comes from Pseudosporangium ferrugineum, assembly GCF_003002065.1. Taxonomy (GTDB): domain Bacteria; phylum Actinomycetota; class Actinomycetes; order Mycobacteriales; family Micromonosporaceae; genus Actinoplanes; species Actinoplanes ferrugineus_A. The sequence continues at coordinate 24,104 of NZ_PVZG01000025.1, read as the reverse complement.
GGCGGCATTCCTCGCTCAAGCGGTCGACATCTGCCTGAGCGCCCTGCAGGTCGTCGAGGATCCGCTGCACACGTGCGGTCTGCAGCCGCCGCAGGGCGTCGACCGCCTCGCCGGCGCCGTCCAGCGCGGCCCGCGCCCGCTCCAGGCCTTGGGTGCAGCTGGCCGGCACGGTGATCCCCGAGCCGCTCGGCGAGACGGCGACCGGCGTGCCGCCGCTTTGATCGGCACCCGGGCCGTGCGGGGCCGGGCGCAGGAGCGCGAGAAGCCCGGCGCCCAGCGCGAGGCCGACGACGAACGTCAGGACGGGCACGAGCCACGGCGGCCGCGACGCCACGCCCGATGCAATGTTGGCCATGTCAGCTCCTTCGCTGCGCCGTGGCCTACCCCCGGTCCCTCGCGGACAAGCGGCCCAGAGACCGGGATTCCGATGCATCCTGCCGTTTCCCACCAGCCGTCACGGGGCAGCACGCGGGCGACGCTCACCCGGCTTCCGCCGGAGCGCCGACGTCACCGGGCGCCGGCGAGCAGACAAGATCCGTCACGTCTTCGTGAGGACCGCCATGACTCGACGCCAGCAGCCGGACCCGCCGGCTCACCCCAGGTTGGGGTACGCCGGGCGGCTGGTGCGCGCCCGCTGGGTGGTCGTCGCCGTATGGGTGCTGCTGGCCCTGACGGCCAACGGGGTTCCCTCCGGTGGCGGAGGCGTCGACGGCTTCGTCTCGCCGGACAGCCCGCCGATCCAGACCGAGCTGCAGTCCTTCCAGAAGTTCGGGTTTCCGCTGCTCAGCCGGGTAGCCGTGGTGCAACGCGACCCGGACGGCCTGTCGAACCTGACGCAGGCCGAGGCGGTGGCCCGGGCGGCCGCCGTGACCCAGCGGCAGTACGACGACGTCGGCCCGATCCTCGGGGCGATCCCGGTGCCGAACACCTTCGGCTGGTTCCCCGGGAGCCGGGAGAACGGCACGACGATCATCACCCTGCTGTTCATCCCGCCGGACGTCGGGTTCTCCGCCCAGGCGGGGGCTGCACACGACTTCGTCAACCGCCACTTCGGACCGGAGGACCGGGTCGTCGGGGTCACCGGCACGGTGCCGGCCCGGGTGGAGCAGGGCACCGTCGTCGGCCGGTCGCTGCCCACCGTGGAGATGGCGACGCTCGCCGCCGTTCTGCTCATCGTCGCGGTGGCGTTCCGTTCGCTGGTCGCCCCGCTCATCACGCTGTTCACCGCCGGGGTGGCCATCCGGGTGACGCTTCAGGTCGCCGCGATGGCCGGGGCGGCACTGAAGGTCGACATCCCGAGCGAGGTGGAGCCCTTGCTGGTCGCCTTGTTACTGGGGGTCGTCACCGACTACGTGGTGTTCTACCTGTTCGCGATGCGCGCGGAACTCGGCCGTGGCCTCGATCGGCTGGAGGCGGCACGCCGGGCGACCCGCCGGACGACGCCCATCGTCGCCGTTGCCGGAATGACGGTGGCGTGTGGAACGGGAGTGCTGGTCGTCGCCGAGTCCGCCCTGTTCCGCGCGTTCGGTCCGGGCATGGCGCTCGCCGTCCTGGTCGGTGTCGCGGTCGCGACGACGCTGGCACCGGCCCTGCTCGCGATCCTCGGCCCGGTGGCGCTCTGGCCCGGCGGGCGCAGGAATGCCGGCGAGGCCGCCCGGCGCGGCCTCGAGCGGCGTCACCGCCGGATGCGCCGCCTGGTACGGCCGGGCACCGCCCTGACGGTGTTGCTGACCGGTCTCGCCGCGCTCACGCTGGCAGCCGTACCGGTACGCCACATGGACATCGGGCTGTCGTTCGTACCCTCACTCCCCGCCGGCAACGAGGTGCGTCAGGCGGCATCGGCGGCCCGCGCGGGTTTCGCGGACGGCATCGTCTCGCCGACGGTGCTCCTGGTGCAGGGCAAGGACGTCGTGAAGCGGCGCGACGCGCTGGCGGCACTGCAGACGATGATCGCCGGCCGCTCCGGGGTGGCGGGCGTCGTGGGTCCTGCCGACCAGTTCGCACCGCAGGCCGCGGGCCTGGTGCTGTCGCGCGACGGCGATGCGGCCCGGTACCTGATCGTGCTGGACAGCGCACCCCTGGGCGCCACCGCGATCGACACGCTGTCGGCCCTGCGGACGGACCTGCCCACGATGGTGCACTCCGCCGGGCTCGACGGCGTCACCGTCGGCATCGCCGGGGACACCGCCATCGGCGAGATGGTGGTTCGCCAGACCCTGGACGACCTGGAACGCATCGTGGTGGCGACCCTGCTGGTCAATCTGCTGATGGTGATGCTGTTCCTGCGGGCGCTGCTGGCTCCTGTGCTCCTGCTGGGGCTCAACGTGCTGGCCCTGGGCTCGACCCTCGGCATCACGACGTGGCTGTTCGACACGGTGCTGGGCCATGACGGGCTGACGTTCTACGTACCGTTCGCCGCGGCGGTGCTGCTGGTAGCCCTTGGCTCGGACTACACGATCTTCACGGTGGGACACGTGTGGCAGGAGGCGCGGCGCCGGCCGCTGCGGGAGGCACTCGTGGCGGTCGTCCCACCCTCGTCGCGGACGGTGACCACCGCGGCGATCACCCTGGCCGCCAGCTTCGCCCTGCTGGCCGTCGTACCGCTGCGACCGTTCCGGGAGATCGCGTTCGCGATGTCGCTCGGCGTGCTCCTCGACGCGGTCCTGGTCAGGTCCCTGCTGGTCCCGGCCCTGCTGGCGTTGCTGGGCCGGGCCAGCGGATGGCCCAACCGGCTGCAGTGACGATCCCGATCCCGCGGCCGGTCTCCGCTGAGGTGGTCACCGGCTCCGGCGGCCGCGGGCCACTCCGGCGGTTGCCACGACGGCAGCGGCTGCACCGGTGAGAGCGAGCCGGTGCATGGAAGCCCAGGACCACACATCGCGTGACTTCGCCTTCGCGTCGAACATGCCGTGCGCTCCCCGGTCCGCCTCCTGGTCGCGGGGTTCGAACACGTTGCTGCCGTACCGAGGACCGCCGGCGTCGCTGAGCTGGCCCTGAACCGTCTTGCGCGCCAAATACCAGTCGAGGAACCACGGCGCGATCCGGTTGCCCAGGATGGTGTACGCCGTGGAGAAGCCGACCCACATGGTGCGCCGGGGATGGTCAGCGAGGAACCGGACGGCACGGGCGGCCAGTTCCGGCTGGAAGATGGGCGCGACCGGCTGCGGATGCTCGTCGAACCCGGTGGCGTTCCAGTCGAACTGGACGGTGTTGACCCCGGGCAGGTTCACCATGCTGACGCGTACCGCGCTGCCGCAATGCTTCAACTCGGTGATGACGCTCTCGGTGAAGCCCTTGACGGCATGCTTCGCACCGCAGTACGCCGACTGCAGCGGGATACCCCGGAAGGCGAGCGCGCTGCCCGCCTGGACGATGACGCCCTGGTTGCGCGGACGCATGTGCTCGAGCGCCACCCGGGTCCCGTGCACCTGCCCGAAGTATGTGACCTCTGTGATGCGCCGGTACTCGTCCTCCGGTATGTCCCAGAAGTAGCGCAGGTCGCCCGAGAACGCGTCGTTGACCCACAGGTCGATCGGGCCCAGGTCACGCGTCACCTGCGCCGCCGCCGACCGGACCTGCTCGAGGTCGGCCACATCGGTCGCGACGGCCAGTCCCCGGCCGCCCGCGGCCTCGACATCCTTCACCGCCCCGCGCAGGCCGGCCTCGCCGCGAGCGAGCACCGCCACGTCCCACCCGTGCTGGGCAAGGTCACGCACGACGGCCCGGCCCACTCCCGCGCTGCCCCCGGTCACCACAGCAATACGACGTCCTGTCACGACTTGTTCCTCCTGTCTCGCTGCACGTGCAGCCGCTACCCCGCTGCGGGCAGCTGCACACGGTTGGTGGATGCAGGAGGCGTCTCGTTGCACACCTTGGCGGGCCGCTGCCGGCTGACCACGCCGATGAAGCGCGGAGGCGGCGGGCGGCCGCCCGAGGACGGCGGCGGGCGGCTCCGGCCGGAAACCCGTCTGCCCCGCAGTCGCCGGCGGTTTCGTGATGGGCCTCCTGCGGCGAGGCCTTCGTTGGCTGCCAGGGCGAGCGCTCTCGCGAGTGGCGCGGCGGTCATCAGCGGCGATCGCGTGGTCCATGGCGAGCGTTCGGAAGTCGTGCTGGTCGCACGGTGAGAGGCGGGGCCGGCATTCCCCCGCCGCCGGCCGCCCACGGGACGGGGGCACGACGGCGCGGCGTGGGTTGCAGGACGCTGCCGGTGCGCCAGGACCCGGTGCCGCGGCGGCACGGCGGTGGGTGCCGAGCCGTTCGTGGCGGCTGGCATCGAAGGCTCCGAGTTTCTGCCGGCATCCGGCGCGTTGCTGCCGCGGGCTGCCCGCTCGGCCGGTACGCCACGGCACGGCAGAAGCCTCGCTACACCGGTACGGCGCAACAGCGCGAGCAGGTCCGCGGCGACGTTGACCACGCACACGCGTGCCCCGACGTGCCCAGCCGCCCGATAGGTGTCCAGCAGGGCCCGGGCGATGACCGGGCTGGCCTGCGGCAGCCGCCGCAGGTCCACCACGAGGGTGCCCGGACGGCGGCCGATGAGGATCCGGATCAGCGCGTCCCTGAGCTCGCCCAGCGCTGTGACGCCGGCCGGCGCGCCGACCGTGGCCACCAGACAGCCCTGACGCGGCTCGTACGTGTACACCCGCATGCCGCCGGTGGCGTTCCCGGGCGGCGGTGATGGTGACAGCCACGACTTCAGATGTGCCAGCGCCTGGGTGAGCAGCCGGGAGACGCTCATCTGTGAGGTGTGCAGCTCGGCGGCGATCTCGTCCTGCGTACGGTTGTCGAAGAAGTAGCGGCACACGGCGTGCCTGGCCCGCTCGGGCAGCTCCGCCAGCGCGGGTTGCAGCGTGATCCGGTCGTCCGTGTGCTCGAAGTTGCCGTCCGGGTCGCCGAGCAGCTCCTGCTGCTCACAGGGGTCCTCGGCGGAGCCGACCGGCCGGTTCAACGAGTCCGCGCGGTAGGCGGACGTCGTTGCGGTCGCGGTCCGCACGTCGGCCTCCGGTATGCCGAGAACCTCGGCGATCTCGCCGGCGGTCGGCGCGCGATGCAGCCGCTGCACGAGGTCGGCACGGGCCCGGGTCACCTCCAGGCAGCGCTCCTGCAGCTGCCGGGGCACGTGCACGCTCCAGGACCGGTCCCGGAAGTGCCGCTTCAGCTCGCCGAGGATGGTCGGGTACGCGTACGCCGCGAAGCTCGTGCCACGCTCCGGGTCGAAGCCGTCGACCGCCTTGACCAGGGCGAGCGCCGCCACCTGGACGAGGTCCTCGACCGGCTCGCCGCGGTCGGCGTAGCCCCGGGCCAGATGCCGCGCGAGCGGCAGCTGGCGGCGGATCACCAGCTCGCGCAGCCGCCGGCGTTCGGCTGGACGGCACTCAGCTGCGTGCATCGACCGGATGGCCTCCACGGTGGCACGGTCGCGAGCGGCGGCATCCGTGGCGGGAGCCTCGGCGACGGGCGCGGCAAGCGAGGACATGGTCTCTCCTTGAAGAAATCGCGGAGGTCAGTGGCGGGGCCCGCGCTCGGGTAGCCCGCTGCACTGCTCAGATCGTCGACAGCGGCGGCGCTCGGACGGCGCGGCCGCTCGGTGCTCCTTGACCGCGAGGAGGGCCGGCGACGGCCCGGGTGCCGGGGCTTGACACCGGCGGTGAGGAGCTTCGAGATCACGGATAACCGACGTCCGACGGCAGAAACCCGGGACGCTCGTTCGTCACGAACCTGTCATGGATTCGTGGGATCACCGGCCGGAAGCGGGCGGAGGGTGGGAGACGCACGGTCGTCGCACCGCGGCGACCCGCTTGGGTCCCACGGCAGAGGGGAGAGCAAGATGGCACCGCAAAGCAGCACCTCGCTGGTCAAGCTCAGCGACAGCGGCCGGGTCCTCGCCGACCCGGCCGAGGACATCCGCGGCCGCACAGTGGCCGATCCCGGCGGTGACGAGCTGGGCAAGGTCGAGGATCTGCTGATCGACGAGGAAGAGGGCAAGGTCCGCTTCCTGCGCGTCGAGCACGGCGGCATCCTGGGCTTCGGCGCGACCCCGTCGTTCGTCCCGGTGGATGCGATCACCGGTATCACCGACGACACGGTGACCGTCAGCGAGTCGCGAGAGCGAGTCGCCGGCGCACCGCGTTACGACCCCGACCTCGTGCAGGGCAGCGAGTACTTCGATCAGCTGTACGGCTACTACGGGTACACGCCGTACTGGGGAACCGGCTATCTCTATCCCGGTTTTCCCTACCTGCGCGGCTGAGCGTTGACGACCACGGGCCGGGATGTCCCCGGCCCGTGGCCGTCAACGCCCGATCACTCCGGCGGCGCCGTCGAGGGCGTTGTGACGGGATGCCCGGGGAGCATGACGACGATCTTCTCGCCCTCGAACGGCGCATACGCCTGCCGGTCTGTCAGGTCGTACTCGTCCCGGTATGCGGCGAACGAGAACTTCTGAATGTTGCCGTCGAACGTCAGGGTCTGACCTTTGGTCAGTCCGGGCCTGCCGCCGGACAGCACCAGCAGGGACAGATCCCCGAAATCATCGGCGGCCATGACGAACGAGGTCGGGGTGAGAACGTCGATGATCTTTCCGGAGATCGTCACCGTCCGCCCGATCACGTCGCGTTCCCCGACGGCACTGACCACCGGGGTCGCCCGATCGGCGCGGGGCGGCGTGGCGCGGCAGCCGGCCACTGCCGGTTGCAGGGCGATGGCGCCGACCAGGAGTGCGATGTGTGCCAGACGCGCTGATGCCATGGTCGTCCCCCGTCCGATAGAGGTGAGCAAGCTTCGCCCGGTCGTCCTTCCCCCTCTCGTGGCGCGAAACGCGGAAGCGGGCGCAGGATCCCAGGAAGATCGTGTGGCGAGCCCCTTCCAGCCGCCGAAGGTACGCTTCGTCGGTATCTGTGCGGGGAGCTCGACGAGGTCTCCGGCGGACATACAGCATTGGGGAGTCATGCGAAGCCGGGCAAGAAGTGGTACCGCCGGCAGCGACGCCGCCCGGTTGGCCTCGTCCGTGCAGCGCCTGCAGGCCGAGGTGGACGGGCTGCGCCGCGCCCAACGCGGCCGCGCCGTCATCGAGCAGGCGAAAGGGCTGCTGGTAGGGCGGCTGGGCTGCACGCCGGACGAGGCCTTCACCCATCTCTCCCAGATCTCGCAACGCAGCAACATGCGGGTCGCCGAGGTTGCGGCAGGGCTGCTCGGCATCGCCGCGCCGATGCCGGAACCCACAGCGCCGGTCACCGACGACGAGGTCTTCCAGCCGGATCGGTACGTCCGGCGAGCGACCACGTGCACGACGGAGAGCGGCGAAGCGGCGCCGGCGGTGTCCCTGCTCCCCGAAGAGATCACGGCGCGCTACCACCTGACCTGCGCCGCACTGGGGTCAGCGGACGACCCGACCTGCCTGGCGGAGCTGGCGTGGTCGGAGGGACTGCGTCAGCTCGGCGTGACGGCGGTGCTGTTCGGCGTTCTCGAGCCCGACGGCGCCGTACGCCTGGTCAGCACATACGGGCTGCCCAAGGGACTGGCGAGCGCGTGGCAACGGGTTCCGAGCAACCTGAACGTCGCCTTCCTGCGCGCAGTACGGGACGGCCGCCCCCTCTGGATCGACCGGAAACGGGCCGAGGAGCTCGGCTTCGAACTGCTCGGCGCCGGCGACCTGCGAGCCTGCCTGCCCCTGCGCGACAACAACCGCACCTTCGGGGTGGCCTCGGTCCTCTGGGCCGAAGGCACCCCGCCGGAAGCCGACAGCCGCGCGTACGTGGCCGCGATCGCGGAAGCGTGCGGCCGCCGGCTTTCCCAGCTTCTCCGTCAGGGTGGCGCCGCCCCCGTCGTCTCACCGGCGGCACATTGGGTGGAGGCGGTGCTGGAAACCCTGCCCGGGTCCTTCGCCCTGCTGGCTCCGGTGCGTGACGACGAGGGCAGGGTCGTCGACTTCCGTTTCGACCGGTGCAGTCCGGAGGCTATGGACGCCGCGGGGCGCACAGCCGAGCAGATCTGCGGACGGCGCATGCTGGACCTGCACCCGTATGCGACGACCAACGGGATCTTCCAGGGATACGTTCAGGCCCTGGAGACGGGCGAACCGTTCCACCTGCCACCCACCGCCACCTCGGTCATGACCAGCCACGGACGACTCCCGGTGGTGCTGAGCAGTCGAGCGTCCCGGTTCGGCGACGGCCTGCTCGCGCACTGGCGCTACCACGACGATGAGCAGCGCATGGCGGCACACCTGGAGCGACTGCAGCGGGCCGCCGACGCCGGCTGGTCGGAATGGGATTTCGTCACCGGGGAGACCACCTGGTCGGCGCAGACCTACCGGATCCTGTACCGCGATCCCGCCCGGGGCCCGGTCAAGCTCTCCGCGCTCCCCCGCTACGTCGCCCCGGAAGAGGCCGCCTCCCTGACCGCCGCGATCCACCGTCTGACCCGAGCGGGAGAACCGTTCGACGTGACGCTGCCGCTGCACCGGGGCGGTGAGGCGTCCTCGGTCCGCATCGTCGCCGACCCGGTGACCGCTCACGACGGCCGGGTGGTCGCCGTACACGCCGCGCTGCATCGCATCGGCACACTCCCGGACGGCGCGTCCGAGGCACCCGCCGACGAACAGCCACCGAGGCGTGCTTCAGATCCGCGGTGACGGGTAGTCGAGGCGGCTGACGCGCCGACGGTTCCGCGGGCACAGTTCGTGGCGGCGCCGACGAGGGGAATCATGCCGCCGCGGACAGAGGTACCCGAACGCTCGAGGCCAGTCGTCCGGGCCGCCGTGAACGTCGCCGCCGTCCTGGTGCTCGCCACAGCCGCCTACCTGCTGGTCCGCGTGCTGCTCCGGCTCGCTCCCATGACGATGGCGATCATCGTGGCGCTCCTGCTCGCGGCCCTCATCGGCCCGCTCACCGAGCGGTTGAGACGCTGGGGAGCGCCGGCCACCCTCGCTGCTCTGGCCGGTGTCACCGGGCTGCTGGCACTGCTCGCCGGAGTCTCGTACCTGATCGGACGGCGGGCCACGTCGGAGCTCGACGACCTTCGCGCGCAGGTGGTCGAGGGTATCGACCGGCTCCGGCAGAGCGCGCTGGACACCCTGCCCGGTCTCGACGCCCGACGGCTCGACGAGATCACCGCGGCCGCGGCGGACGCCGCCCGGCGGGCGCTGCCCAGCCCCGTCGCGGGCGCGACGAGCGCGGCGGAGTTCCTGGCCTCGGCACTGCTGGCGATCTTCCTGCTGTTCTTCTTCCTGCGCGACGGTGAACAGATGTGGTGCTGGCTGGTCCGGCTCGTGGGGTCCCCGCGGGCCGACCGGGTGGACCGAGCCGGACGGTCCGGGTGGCACACCCTCATCGCCTACACGCACGGGACCGCGGCTGTCGCGGCGGTGGACGCCATCGGTATCGGGGCCGCCTTGTTCATCCTGAAGGTACCGCTGGCCCTGTCCCTGGCGGTGCTCACGTTCGTCTCGGCGTTCGTACCGATCATCGGGGCGACCGTGGCCGGCGCGGCGGCGGCGCTGGTCACGCTGGTCACCAACGGCCCCCGCGACGCGCTCATCGTCATCGCCGCCGTCGTGATCGTGCAGCAACTCGAGGGCAACCTTCTCCAGCCGCTGGTGATGCGCCGCGCCATCCGTCTGCACCCCGTGGTCACGCTGCTGGCCGTCACCGCCGGCACGCTGGCCGCCGGCGTGGCCGGAGCCTTGATCGCGGTCCCGATGTGCGCGGTGGCGTATCACACGACGCTGGGCTATCGGAACGAGGACCCCGAAGAAGAACAACAACAGGACGACGCAAGCACGCCGGATCCGGACGACGAGCCCGCGCCGGTCGGCGGCTCGCCCGCCGGATGAGGCGCGACGTGGTGAAGGGAGACGCGCGTGCGATGGGGTCTGGGGTGGTGGGACGCCGTGACCGTGGTCGGGTCCACCATCGGCTTGTACGTGGCTTTCCTGATCATGCTTCGGATCGTCGGGCAGCGGGCGTTCGCCATGATGTCCAGCTTCGACCTGGCGGCCACCGTCGCGTTCGGCGCCGTCATGGGGCGGGCGGTGCTGGGCTACACCCCGACGCTGACCGCCGGGCTGCTGGGCATGGGCACGCTGTTGATCCTGCAGGCGCTTTTCGGCGCCGTCCGGCGGAACCGCCGTGTCGCCGCGGCCATCACCAACCAGCCGATCCTGCTCATGGCTGACGGCGCCGTGCTGCACGACCACCTCCGGGTGACCCACATGGTGGAGGACGAGCTCCGGCAGCAGCTGCGGCTGGCCGGCATCCACCGGTACGACGAGGTCACCGCCGTCATCCTCGAACGGACCGGCTCCGTCAGCGTGCTGCGCCGAGGCGAGACCATCGCCCCGGAGCTGCTCAGCGATGTACGCGGCAGCGACCTGCTCGCGGCCCGCCACGTGCGCCCCTGACGGCGAACAGCGTCGCGGACGTCGTTTGTTCCCCGGCAGTGCGGATACCTGGTCCCGGTGCGGTGGCTGATGTTCGCGCTCGGTGTGGTCTGGCTGGTGCTTCTGCTGACCGATGTCTTCGGCACCGTCTTCGTACCCCGCGGCGGACCGGGCCACGTGACCGGATGGGTGTACCGCAGGGCGTGGGCGGTGTGGCGACGGGTGGCCGCCGTCGTCCCGGCCCGCTACCGGCGCCGGGTGCTGGGGCTCGGCGGTCCGCTGCTGGTCCCGCTGACCGCGGCGTTGTGGATCGGCCAGCTGGTCGTCGCGTTCACACTGATCTACCTGCCGCTGGTCGGCGGGTTGTCCCTGCCGATCGGCAGCAGCGGCGAGGTGACCTGGCAGACCGCCCTGTACTACAGCGGCTACTGCGCGACGACCCTGGGCATCGGCGACGTCTACGCCAGCACCTCGGCGCTGCGCCTGCTGGCCGTCGGCGAGGCCGTCATCGGCTTCTCCCTGTTCAGCGCATCGACCAGCTACCTGTTCAGCGTGTACGGGACACTGACCACCACCACCTCGCTCGCGCGAGAGATCAGCCGTTTCATCGGACGCGACCGCGGCCACGACGCCGTGCGGTTCCTCGTCACCCTGCACGAGGCACGGGCGGTGGAGCAGTTCACCGGCTGGCTGAGCCAGGTCACCAGCACGCTGCAACGAGTCGTCCAGGGCCAGGCGCATTATCCGGTGCTGCACTACTTCCACATCCCCGACGATGAGAGCGCACTGCCGGTGACCCTGCCCGATCTGCTGGAGATCCTCACCCTCGTCCGCACGATGGTCGATCCCGCCCGGCAACCCGCCCTGGTCGGCGGGCCCGTGGTTCGCGCCGCCTTCGACTCGGCCACCGGCGTACTCCGGGGACAGGCCCGGCAACTCCACCTCGGCGCTGCCGGGGAAGCACACCACGGTTCGGCCGGACCCGACCCGCGGGAACTACATCGTCGGCTGGCGGCGGGTGGAGTTCCGGTACGCGACCAACCGCAGGCGTACGCAGATTTCGAACGCCTTCGATCGTCATGGGCGCCGGCCTGCTCGGAGGTGCGGGACCACTTCGGTTACCGCTGAGACGCCGTCGGCCGACACGGCGCCTCACTCGCTCACGGCGGTGACGGCGGCGAGCAGGCCCGCGTACAGGGCAAGGCCGGTGAGGAACCAGCCGAAGCTGGTTCGACGGCCGGACGGGATCTCCTCCTTGAACACGTTGAGCAGGATGGAGCCGCCGAGCAGCGCGGTCAGCAGCGCGACGAGCAGGGTGCTGGTGGGGGCGGCGAGGGCGGCAGCCGCCCAGCCCAGCAGCAGTCCACCAGTGAGGATCAGCCGGCCGGTGCGGTCGAAGCGGGCACCGTAGCGCTCCTCGAGGCCCCGGTCGGTGAGCACGAAATGCAGGCCCATCGCGACGGTGAACAACAACGCGAAGAGCACACCGGTCCGTAGCCGCAGCGGCATCGTGTAGGTGATCAACGCGTTGTAGACCACGAACGAGCCCAGGTGCAACCAGTACACCCCCGCCGGTGGCCGCCCTGCTGCCGCGCCGGCCGGGTTCACGGCGCGATCCCCTGTCCGGGCGCCGACGCGCCGATCGGCCAGGCGCTCCATGGCGAAGAACGCGGTGAACCCGGCCAGCGCGACGAGGAAGATGCCCAGGTCGATGAGGGGCGTGGGTTCGAGCACGTCGGTCAGGGCCGCGCCGACCGCTTCGTTGCCCTCGGCGATCTCCGGCAGCAGGTGCAGGAACACATACGCAACGGCGAGACCGCCGGCGAACGACCCGGTGGCCGCCTCGGGCACCAGTGGCAGCCGTCGGATGCGCGGAGCGGCAAGGTGCAACCCGGCCAGGACGACGGTGATGGCGAGAGCACCGAGCAGGGCGTGCGCGGTCGACAGAGAAGAGTCCACGTGCTGTCTCCAGACGTCAGTCGGGGCGCGCGGTCACCTGCCGGCGCCGTCGCGCCCCGGTACTACAGCGCAGAACCCGTGCCGACGCGGCGATTGGCCGCGGCCTCGACCGGTAAGGCACTGGTCGGACGACCGCCCCGACCGGAAGGAACGACGTGTCCATGAAGACGGTCCTGGCCCGGACGCTGCTGATCCCCCTGCTCGCGGCGCTGCCGCTCGCCGCCGGATCATGCGGCGTCGGTGACGGTACGGAGGTGCCGACGACGGCACCCGTGCAGCCAAGTCCCCCGGTGGGCGCGATCACCGACCCCTACTTCAGCAACGACGCGTACATCGGTCGCACTGTCACCGTGACCGCGCGGGTCAGCAAGGTGATCACCGATCGGTCGTTCGTGCTGACCGGCGAGGAGTACGGCGACGACTCGCTGCTCGTCCTTTCCGCACCAGGTATCGAGGCGGAGCGCGGTGAGGAAGTCACCGTGACCGGCGTGGTACGCACGTTCACCTACGGCGCCTACTTCAACGATTACGACCTGGGAGGCGCGGACTCGTACGAGGACTTCGACGCGGAGGAGTTCCTGGTGGCCACCGGCGGACCGGCCGGCGTTTCCTCGCCTCCGGCGTGATCGGACCGCCGGGCCTGCGATTCCACCAGGCGCACCGCCCGGTCTGCCAGCTCCGCGTCGACCTGTACGTCGTAGTGGGTGGCGATGAGCTTCGGCTCGGTGGTGACCGAACGACGGCCACGGGTCGCGGCGTAGCCGATGAGACCGATCACGGCACCGAGCACCGCACCGAGGACTGCGGCGTTCACGACGAGCCACGCGGAGGGCACGGCAGGGGTGACGAGGTCCACGACTACGAGGATCCATCCGGTCAACGCTCCGACGGCCAGGCCGGAGACGGCACCCCGGCCCGTGACCTCGGCGCTGGACAACCAGCCGGTGGCGGACTCCACGGTGGTGAGCCCACGGCCGACGATCGCCGCCCGATGGACCGGGAAGCCGGCGTCGTCGAGCAGGCGCACCGTCGCCTCGGCTCCGGCATGGTCGTCGTGGACGGCGATGACCCGCTGCGCCAGGCCGACGCGCACCTCGCCGGCGTCGGCGGATGACGGCCCGCGAGGGCCGGGGACGGAGGTGGGAGTTGCGGACGAGAAGATTTTCATGACTGCTCCCGATCGTGAGCGTGCATGCTCAGCGACGGCGCCTCTTCGTGACGGTCAGGGCGTTGCACACGTCGGTCACGCCCTCGACCGTCCACGCGCAGGCGGCGGCCGCCGAACGGGTCGGCTCGGAGTCGACGTCGCCGTCGAGGATCACCACGCCGTTCTGCACGCCGAGGTTGATGTGCCCGCCGGTGACCTCCGGGTCGGTGAACAGCGCATCGGCCACCGCCCGCAGGATGAGGTGGTCACGGTCGGACACGGGCGTGGGATCGTCGCGCTTCCGGGACCGTGGCGCATAACCTGGCCCGTTGTACCAATCTGTGTACCACCAGTAATACATGGCCAGCTCCTACCGTGCGGTTCCGTCCTGCACCACGCTTCCCGGATGGTATGGCGAGTGTCACGCGGCTCAATGACAATCGCGTGACTACCTGCGGGCTCGGCTCAGGATGGCGCAATGAGGCTGGCGTAGTCGTCAGCACGCAACGGGCCTCGAGACAGCGATCCGTCTGCGCGGGGCACCTGTAGCACCTCGCCCGCCCGGGTGAACACCACGGAGCTGACGTCCGCCCGGGAGGTGAGCGTGCAGACGATCTGGCCGTACGCGATGGTCTCGTCGCTGCGGGCGTTACTCTCGTCGGTCTCGGCGACGTCCACCCGCGCCTCCGTACCGCCGGCCGGCACGTCCACCGTGAGCGACGTCGTTGCCAGCGCGGTGGTAAGTCCCGTCGCGCGTTCGACCTCGGTCGGCCCCGCTGCCAGGTGCTCCGCCTGCCGCTGCGGAGTGGGTGCCGCGCCGACCCGGCGTACGGTTTGCACCAGGCGGCCGTCACGCACCAGGCAGAGCACCTCCACGACCTCACCCGGCGGTTCCGTGGTCGGGCCCTGGGAGGCGGGGCTGGTCAGAGCCCGCCGCGGTAGCTCAACCCGATGTGGCTGGTCCTCGGCCGGCAGGCCGCAGGACCCCAGCACCAGGACAGTCAGCAGGCCGATGAATGCCATCCATGTCCGGTACGTCATGGGAACTCCATTCGGAACCTGGCGCCGCCACCGGGGCGCTCGCCGACGCTGACCGTGCCGCCGTGCGCGGCGGCGTGCCGCGCCACGATGGACAGGCCCAGGCCCGTGCCGTCGCCGTCGCCGCGTGCGTTGGCCGCCGAACCGCGCACGAAGCGGTCGAAGATGACCGTACGGTTCTCCTCCGCCACGCCCGGGCCGGCGTCGTCGACCTCGAGGACGTGCCGGTCGCCGAGACAGGAAAGGCGCACGGCGATCGCTCCTCCGCCGTAGCGCACCGCGTTGTCGAGCAGGTTGCCCAGGGCCTGCTCCATCCGGCGCCGCTCCACGGGCCACGTCCCGGGCGTGCCCGGCTCGACCTCGAGCAGCTGCTCGGGGAGGGCACGGCTCCGGCAGACCCGCGCGACGAGCTCGGGCATGTCGGTGGGTTCGCGCTCCGCCGGCCGGTCGCTGCGGGCCAGCTCGAGCAGATCGTTCACCAGGTCCTGGAAGCGGCCGACCTCCTCGCTGATCAGCCCGACCGCCGCGGCCGCCTTCGGGTCCATGCCGTCGCGGCGGCGGTCCACCACGCTGACAGCCGCCGACAGGGTCTGCAACGGCGAGCGCAGCTCGTGGCTGACGTCCGCGGCGAACCGGCGGTCGCGTTCGATGCGGCGGGCCAGCTGGTCGGCCATGTGGTTGAACGAGGCCGACAGCGCGGCGAGGTCCGGTTCGGCGTCCGGGTCCAGCCGGGTGTCGAGGTCACCGTCGGCGATGTTGCGGGCCGCGGCGGCCACGGCGGTCAGGGGACGCAAAGCGTGCCGGGTCACGTACCAGCCCACCGCGGCCCCACCCCCGGCAACCATGATCGCCACCGCGGTCAGCACGACGCCAAGGAGCTGCAGGGTGCGCTCGAGTTCCGCCAGGGAGATCACCTCGTAGAAGACGCCCGAGGACAGGGGGATCCCGATGACCAGAGCCGTTTCACCGTCCACCCGCACGCGCTGACTTCCCGCGTCTCCTTGCGCGGTGGTCTCCTGCAGCTCGGGCGGAATAGCCGAACCGGCCGCAGGGTCGGCGCCACGGGAGTACCACTGCCCATTGCGATACAGGAGCACGTACCGGTCGGCGCCCGTGTCCAGCGACCGCAGTACCTCCCCCACGTCGGACGAGCGGGGAAGGCCCGCATCGACCACCGCGGCGTCGAAGTACGTTGCGCGCACCGCCGTCCGTTCCCGTTCGCTGATCAGCGTGCTGCGCGCCAGCTCGTACGAGACCATCGACACGCAGGCGGACAACACCAGGGCGCCGACGGCGAAGGCGGCGCTGACCCGCGTGCGCAGCCCCAGCCTCATCGCTGCAGCTTGTAACCCAGGCCCCGCACGGTCATCAAGTGCCGGGGCGCGCCGGGAGTCTCCTCGATCTTGTGCCGCAGCCGGCCCACGTGCACGTCGACCAGCCGCTCGTCACCGATCTCGTACCCCCACACCCGCTGCAGCAGCTGCTCGCGGGACAACACCTGACCGGGATGCTCGGCGAGCTCGCACAGCAGGCGGAACTCCGTACGCGTCACCGCCACCGGCTCACCGCGCAGCCGCACCTCCCCCGCTTCCGGCAGCACCTCCAGGTCGCCGAAAGCGGCCACCGTCATGGCCGGCGCCGCCGCGCGGGCCCGGCGGCGCAGCGCCCGCAACCGCGCGGCGAGCTCCTTCACCGCGACCGGCTTCACGATGTAGTCGTCCGCTCCGGCCTCCAGCCCCGCCACGATGTCGTGGGTGTCGTCGCGCGCACTCACCACGATGATCGGCACGTCGTCGACGCGCCGCAGCTGCCGGATGCACTCGAAGCCGTCCATCCCCGGCAGCATGAGATCGACCAGCACCGTGTCCGCCGGATCGCTGCGCTGCGCCACCAGCCCCTCCTCGGCGGTGGCGACGCCGTGCGCGGTGTACCCCTCGTCCTCCAGCGCCATGGTCAGCGAGAGCCGGATCCGGTCGTCGTCCTCGATCAGCAGCACGGAACCCATACCCGCATGATGCCCCGGCCGTACCCGACCGGCACGTCACCCGCCACGTCCGCAGCGTTTGTCATCGGACTGTCATACGGCAGGGCAGCTTCCGCCGAGTTCGCCGGGCAAGTTCGCAGGAGTCCGGATCTCCGCTTTGAGGACACGAGTCATGACTATCAGCAGCCTCGCCACCGCGGTGGCCGTCGGTACCCTGCTCGGACTGTGCGGCCGATGGGCCGTCCCGGCGGGCCGCAGCATTCCGTTCTGGGTACCGCTGGCCGTGGCCGTCGGCGCCGCGGTCCTCGGCAGCGTGGTCAGCCACGTCGTCGGCATCCGAGCCACCGGCATCAGCCCTCTCGAGGTCGTCCTCCAGGTCATGTGCGCCGGTGTCGCCGTGACTCTCGTGGTTGCGACCGCCGACCGGCAGCCACCGGAGGCCCGCCCCTACGACGTGAGCGGTTCGCGATGACCGTCGTCCCCGCCGGCACCCGCGCCACCCTGCTCATCTGCGATCAGTGCGGGTACGAGGACACCGCCGCCGAGGCACCGCCCGACACCGACGTGGTGTGGCCGCTCATCGCCGCGCTGGGATGGAGCGGATCGCCGTTCGCCACGGGCATGCACCGGTGCCCGCGCTGCAGCCTGGACCCCACCCCGCCCAGTCCGCAGGCCCGGGAATCGCGAGCGCACGGCGCCTCCTACGACATCCGTACCGGACCTGCGGCCGGGGTGGCCGTGATCACGCCGCTGACGGACCTCGACTCCGATTCCGCGGAACGCCTGCGCGACGACCTCATGCACGCCGCGGCCACCCACCCGCACATCGTGATGGATGTGCACGCGGTCGGCTTCATCGACTCCTCCGGACTGGGACTGCTGGTTCGGGCCCGGCAGGAGGCCAGGCAGCACCGGGCCACGTTCGACCTGGTGGCACCGTCACGATTCGTCATGACGGTGCTCCACACGATGCGGCTGGACAGCGTCTTCCGCACCTTCGACGACCTCGAGGCGGCGCTGACGGCGGTCCTGCAACAGGGCGCGGACGAGCACCGGGAAGCCGACGTCGAGGCTCCACACCGTTCCACGGAGAGCTGATCGGAGGCCGTCATGGCAATGCGCATCTTCCTCGTGACGCTCGCCGTCGCCGGAGTCCTGGTCACCGCCGCGGGCACCCTGATGTCCATCGGTGTCCTGATCCTCGTCGGCGCGGGCCTATTCGTCGTTGCCCTCGTCATGGGAGCCCTCGCCGCCCCTCGGACCCGGCGGGGGCGGTGACTGCCCGCGAGTCCTGCGCGGGCGAACCTGTCACGCAACCGTCACGGGTTCGGTGGGGAATCGCCTCGGACCGTCCCTAGCCTGGAGGAATCCAGCGCCGCAGAGGGACCCCCACTGAATCGGCGAGGTGGTCATTGTGCCCGCATCGAACAGCGCACGCGCCGTGTGGCGAACCAGGCTCACATGGCTGATCTTCGTTCTTGTCGTCGCCCTGACGGCGGCATGCACACCCGGATGCACCCGTGATGAGCCGGCGGCGGAGCCCCGGCGCACGGCGTTGCGCAACACCATCGAGGCCACCAACGTGGGCGCACGGCTCATCGTCACCGCGACGGTGACCACGATTCTGACGCCGCGGTCATTCGTGGTCGCCGACGTGGACCTGCCGGCGCAGGGCCTGCTGGTGCTTTCCGACGCCCGGGCCGAGCTGCAGCCTCGCGGGCTGGTGACGGTGTACGGCGTGCTCGACCGCTTCGACTACGCCCGCCTGGCCGCCCGGTTCGACCTTGCCGCACCCGCGGCCTATCACGCGTACGACAATCGGAAGATCCTGGTGGCCGCCGACGTCTCTTCCCGGGCCTGAGAAACCGCACCCCCGACGTCTTTCACCAATCGCGCGCAGAATCATGACAATTCGATGACCACCGTTACGGGGTCCGTTCTTCGGTTGCCCAGATGAAGCCGACATGGCGGCCCGGAATGGGCGTCGCGACGACGACGCGGATGCTTAAGTCGGTCATGCCATTTTTCACGACAACCCTTCCCGGCCGGGCGCTGACCTGCACCATGGCCCTCGGAGTCGTCATCGCGGCGGCCACCGCCGCTTCCGCCGGGACCGTCGCCGGCAGACCGATGGCGGGGCCGTCTTTCAACGGCCCCGTCCACGCCGTTGTCTACAGCGGCACCACCGTGTTCGTGGGTGGCTCGTTCACGGCCGCGGTCGTCGACGGCAAGAAGGTCGCCCGGCAGCGACTGGCCGCCGTGGACGCGCGCACCGGCTCGCTGCTCCCCTGGGCTCCCACCGCCGACGCGACCGTGCGGACCCTCGCAGTCTCCGGTGGCGTGGTCTACGTGGGCGGAGATTTCTCGAGCGTCTCCGGAAAGAGGCGTGACTCCCTCGCGGGCATCAGCGCCGTTTCCGCGTCCGTGACCGCCCTCAAGCACAACATCTCCGGGCAGGTGAACGCCCTGGCCGTGGGCGGTGGACGACTTTTCGTCGGCGGCCGGATCACCGCTGTGGACGGCAAGAACCGGGCGAATCTGGCGAGATTCTCACTGCCGGCCGGAACTCTGGCGACCTGGGCAGCCCGAACCGACGACACGGTCAACGCACTCGCCGTGACCGGCAACCGGTTGTATGTCGGCGGACGCTTCCACAAGGCCGACGACGTCCGCGCGACCCTCCGGCTCGCCGCCGTGGACACGTCTACCGGAGAACTGCACACCGGCTTCCGTCCGGCCGCACCCTCCGCTGTGTACGCCCTCACCGCTGACTCGACCGGTGTCTACGCCGCACACGGCGGGCAGGGAGGACGCGCCGTGCGATACAGCACCACGGGCGCGACCAAGTGGAGCCGCGTGTTCGACGGAGACGTCCAGGCGATCACGAGACTGGACGGCATCACTTACGTCGGCGGGCATTTCGATGTCGCCTGCACCACGGCACGCAACACGGCCCGGGGAGCGTGCACCGACGGGTCCGTCCCGCGCGTCAAGTTCGCCGCCATCGACGGGAAAGGCCAATTGAGCGACTGGGCGCCGCAGGCCAACGGCGTGGTCGGGGTACGCGCACTGACCGCCAGCCCCGCCCTGGGGCAGATCAGCGCGGGCGGTGACTTCACCGTCGTCGCGGGCCGATCCAACAAACGCTTCGCCGCGTTCTGAGCTCACCTCGACAGGGGTCTCGCCGGCGCGGTCCTGGCAGGCCGAGGAGCCGTCTGCCTCAGGACGTCCTGACAGGCTCGGCCGGGAGGGAGGAGGAGCAACAGGGTCTGCTCAATCGTCCCGGCCGGACCACGAAGTCATGACAGCTTCGTGACAGTCGGCCGTTCGCCCGCCGCAGAAAGGCCGTGCGAGTTTCCGTCAGAACTCGCCGGGTAGGTGCGATTGCAGATCCAGGCGGCCCTCCGGGACGACAGCAACGGTCGCCGACCCCGACGCACCGGTCGGTGCGAAAGGACCTGGAAGACGCGATCATGAATTGCTTGAACGAGCGCTACCGGCTGCGGCAGGAAGTCGGCCGCGGCGGCATGGCAGTGGTGTGGCTCGCCGACGACGCGCTGCTGCACCGGCGGGTGGCCGTCAAGATGCTGAGCCCGGACGCCGGCGACGATCCGCTGGTCCGCCGCCGGATCCGCGGTGAAGCTCTGGCCGCAGCACAGCTCAACCACCCGAACGTCGCCAACGTCTACGACTACGGCGAACACCGGGACGAGGACGGCACGCTGCGGCCGTACCTGGTGCTGGAGTTCGTCGACGGGCCGACGCTGACCGCTCGCCTCGGCACCGCCCCGGCGCTGACCGTGGCGGACATCGCGCGAATCGGTGCGGCGGTGGCCGACGGGCTGGCCGCGGCGCATGCGCAGGGCCTGGTGCATCGCGACGTCAAACCCGGCAACGTCATCCTCGGAGCTGCCGGTGCCAAGGTGGTCGACTTCGGCATCGCCGCCGGCGTCGGTCAGGACGCTGCCGAGGCTCACGGCGTGCTCTGGGGAACCCAGGCCTACCTTCCGCCGGAAGCCGCCACCGACACCGCGGCTGCGCCGGCCGGTGACGTGTACGCGTTGGGAGTCCTGCTGAGCTGGTGCGTGACCGGACAGTTGCCGCACCGAGCAGTGGGCGAGCCCTTGAACCTCGCTGACGTGCTCGACGGCGCCGACGTCGTCATTCCCTCTGCGCTGCGGCGGTTGTTGCACGAATGCCTCGCGCTTGACCCGGCTTCGCGGCCAAGCGCCCGCACGGTGGCCCGCACGCTGGGAACGCTGGCCACTGAGCTCGCTGCGCCGGGCGAGACAGCCTCCCTCACGCAGCCGCTGCGCTCGGGGCAACCGTCGACGACACCGCAGCCGACTCGCACTGCGGCCGGGCGTGCGCAACGGCTACGGCGTCCCGCAATGCTGGCCGGTACCGGGTTGGCCGTCCTGGCAGCAGTGGTCGCCACCCAGATCGCCGGCGCCGGGGACCGGGCCGGCGCCGACAGCGACATCACCGCGGAAGCCGGGCTGTCCTGCGCGGCGGACTACGCTCTGCGGTGGCGCGCCGACGGCACCTTCACCGCCCGGCTGATCGTGACCCACACCGGCGACCATCGCCTGCCCGATTGGTCGCTTCGGTTCCGGTTGCCGCCGGGCCAGCACCTCACTGGCGCCGACGGAGTCCGGTGGAGCCAACAGCAACGCACCGTCACGCTCACCGCCGACCGTCCGCTGACACCTGGCGCCGACATCACCGCCGTCATGCTGGGGAACGCTGACGCCGACGAGCCGGCCACCCCGCGCCGCTTCACCGTCAACGGCGCCCCCTGCAACCAGGTCAGCAGTCACACCCGCGCCGAATCGGCCACATCCGACGGGCCGGACAAGCCTTCGCACGCCGCGCCGGACCGGCGAGAGCCCGGGCGAGCCGCAGGAGCAGCCGTACCGCAGACCGCGACGACCAACCCGGAAACGTCGAACGCCGCCACGCCGGCGACACCGGTCCGGCAGACATCCACCCGCACTCGACCGGCACCGACCGTCATACCCTCAGCAACATCCACACCTGCGGCACCGGAATCGACTCCCGCGTCGTCGGCACCGCCGAGCGCCACCCCGACGCGTACGGCCGGCCCGTCCGGTGAACTCCCCGGCACCACCAACCCTGACCCGGCCGAGGAGCCCACCGCTACCGCGTCACCCGACCGGACAGCGCCACCGTCGAGCCGCACGACCAGCGCGTCGGCCTCACCGTCCCAGGGCACGTATCCTCCGGCCACGAGCGACTGAAGACCCGCGGCCATTCCCTGCCACGACCCGTCGCGAGAAGGAGAACCGGGGTGCGTGTCGAAGACTGGGTTCTGACCCGTGCGGAGCGTGGAAACGCTGCGACAGACCTGCCGCCCTGGTCGGACGACAATCTCGTCTCCGTTCACGTGCACGGCGCCGCCTACTTCGATCGGCTCGTCAACGTGGTCGAAGCCATGGCCTCCGGCGACCTCCTGCTGTTCACCGACTGGCGCGGAGACCCCGACCAACTGCTGCGCCCGGACGGCCCCACCGTCGCCGAGCTGCTGTCGGCGGCCGCCCGCCGGGGCGTACAGGTCAAAGGGCTGGTGTGGCGCTCCCACCTCGACACCCTCGTGCGAACCGCCCGGGAGAACCGCAACCTCGCCGAGAACCTCGACCACGACGGCGGTCAGGTGCGGCTGGACCAGCGGGTGCGCTACTTCGGATCGCACCACCAGAAGTTCGGCGTCGCCCGGCATCCCGAACGCCCGGAACGGGATGTCGCGTTCGCCGGGGGCATCGACCTGTGCCACAGCCGCCGCGACGACGCCGACCACACCGGGGATCCCCAGCCGATCAGCATGTCCGGCGTCTACGGTAACCGCCCGCCCTGGCACGACGTCCAGCTCGAACTCCGCGGCCCCGTCGTCGCCGCGCTCGAACACACCTTCCGCGAACGCTGGGACGATCCCGCACCGCTGCGCGCCGGCAACCCGGTGGCCATGCTGCGGGACCGGCTCGCCGGCCGGCCCGTACGCCCGGGTCCGCTGCCCCCGCGGACACCCATCCCGGGCCCTCGCGGACCACACCAGGTCCAGCTCATGCGTACGTATCCGGCGAAGGTACGGCCGTACCCGTTCGCACCCAGCGGCGAGCGCAGCATCGCCCGTGGCTACGTCAAGGCGATCCGGCGGGCCCGGCGGCTAATCTACCTCGAGGACCAGTACATGTGGTCGACCGAGGTCGCCGACCTCTTCGCCGCCGCACTGCGCGAGAACCCGGCACTCCATCTGGTCGTCGTGGTGCCGCGGCATCCCGATGTCGACGGCGGGCTCGCCCTGCCCCCGAATCAGATCGGCCGGCAGCGTGCCCTCGACGTGTGCCGGCGGGTCGACCCGTCCCGCGTACACGTCTACGACCTGGAGAACCACGCCGGCACTCCCGTCTACGTCCACGCCAAGGTCTGCGTCGTCGACGACGTGTGGGCCAGCGTCGGCAGCGACAACTTCAACCGCCGCTCCTGGAGCCACGACAGCGAACTGTCCTGCGCCGTCCTCGACCCCACGCCGGACCCCCGCCCGCCTCACGATCCGGGCGGGCTGGGCGACTGCGCCCGCGTGTTCGCCCGGGACCTGCGCCTGACACTGATGCGCGAACACCTCGACCGTGCGCCCGGTGACGACGGCGACCTGCTCGATCCGGCCGACGCCGTGCACGCCCTGACCACCGCTGCCGCCGCCCTGGACGCGTGGCATGACGGCGGGCGGCGTGGGACCCGGCCACCCGGACGGCTGCGGCGACACGATCCACGCCGGCTGTCGGCGTTCACCCGGGCCTGGGCCACCGCACCGTACCTGCTCATCTACGACCCGGATGGTCGTCCCCGACGGCTGCGCCGCCAACGCAAGTGGTGACGCGACGCGACCGCTGCGAGCGGGCAGGTTATGCGCATCGGACCGTCAGAGATAGGCCCGCACCAGCAGCATGACGACCGCCGAGCCGTAGATCACCGGGATGTCCACGCCCTCGAATCCGATACCTCCGGTCCGGTCGGCCAGGCGCGTCGGCCGTGGCTGCCAACGCCCGGCCGGCGACCATGATGACGGCCACCGACACGACGAGCGCGATCAGGCTCGGAACCAACGGCCACGTGCCACCGATCACCGCAAGCGGCCTTTACCGGGCACCACAGCATCGATCGTCAGACGATCTGCTACCCGGGAATCTCACGGCACACGCGCGTGAGTTCCCCCCGCTTCGACGGAGCGGTGGTTACTGAGCTTCCGGAGTCGAGGTCACTCCTACGTCCACATCGCCGCTTTGGGTGATTCCTGCCGTTTCATGGCTGCTGTCTAGTTAGGGCATGCGATACGGGGACGGCGGCGGGGTCGGCCCGCAACAACGCGCCCGCCGGGAACAGGTACGACGGCAGGCAGCACGCATGTTCGCCGCCGGGGTGAGTGCCCCGCAGGTGGCCGCTGAGCTGGAGATCTCCACGAAGTCGGCGTACGCGTGGCGGCGAGCGTGGAAAGCCGGCGGCGAACAGGCCCTGGCCTCACGCGGAGCGCCCGGACCCGACCCGGTGCTGTCCGAAGTCCAGGTCCAGAGGCTGATCAA
>NZ_PVZG01000024.1 GCF_003002065.1 Pseudosporangium ferrugineum | reverse complement strand
GCTCAAACAGATGCAGTACCGGCCCACCCTCGCCTACGGATTCCTCGCCACCAGCGGACTGGCACCGCCCTGACCCTGACCCCAAAAGCTCAGTACCACCTGCTGTTCGGGGCGGCGCTGCTGTTGACGGTCGTGGGGCAGACGGTGGTGGCCGGTACGCCCTCCGGGGTGACGAGCACGGTGGCCGTCGTCCTGGTGGTCGTCGCCCTGATCCGGTATCGCCCGCGCAGAAAAGTTGAGGACAGCAAGGAGCCGTAAATGATCGAGCCGGTCGTCGACCTTCGGTGGCTGCGGGAACACCAGGACCGGGTCGTGACGGCGGACGTGCGCTGGTATCTCGACGGGCGTTCGGGGCTGGAGGCGTACGAAAAAGGTCACCTGCCCGGGGCCGTCTTCATCGACCTGGACCGCTGGCTGGCCCGGCACGGTTCGCCCGCCGACGGCCGGCATCCGCTTCCCGACCCGGAGGTCTTCGCGGCGGGCATGGCGGCGGCGGGGATCGGCGACGGGGACACGGTCATCGGGTACGACGACGCGGGTGGCGTCATCGCGGCGCGGCTCGTGTGGATGCTGCGGGTCACCGGTCACGACGCCGCATTGCTGGACGGCGGGCTCAGCGCGTACGAAGGGGAACTCGTGACCGGGCCGACCGGCCGGACCCCCGCTGTTTTTACTCCGCGGCCGTGGCCGGCCGACCGGCTGGCCGATATCGACGCGGTGACCGGCGGAAATGCGGTGGTGCTCGATGCGCGCGACACCGCGCGGTTCCGGGGTGAGGTCGAGCCGGTCGATCCGCGGCCGGGGCACATTCCGGGGGCGCGCAGTTTGCCGTGCCGGGAGAATCTCGACGAGAGCGGCCGTTTCCTGCCCGTGGCGCAGTTGCGGGAGCGGTTCGCGGCGGTCGGGGCCGGGAACGGCGGCGACGTCGTTTCCTATTGTGGTTCCGGGGTCACGGCCTGCCACAATTTGCTGGCCATGGAGCATGCGGGGCTCGGCGCCGGCCGCCTCTATCCCGGCTCGTGGTCGCAATACAGCGCCACCGACCGCCCGGCGGCGACGGGCGACTAGCCCGGGGGCGTGGGCGACTAATCCGGTTCGGCCGAGGTGTCCGTCACCAGGCGGGCCTGGTCCTCGAGCCAGCGGTTGTGGGCCTCCCACGCCGCCTGCTTGGTCGTGCCCAGCGCCGCGCCGATCTGCGTCCAGGAGGCGCCGGCGCTGCGCGCGGAGCGGACCATCGACTGGCGGCCGTACCCCGCTTTGCGGATGACCACCTCGCTCAGCGCGAGCAGCTCGAGACTCTCGGCGCGGGTGAGGGGCGCGTTGCCGTCGTCCGTCATCGAGGCGAGCGCGTCGCGCATCCTGAGGTCGTCGTAACGCGTTGTAGCGGTGGACAGCGTGTGCTGATGCTCCAAGTCATCGGGAGTAGTCATCTGCGTAGTCTTCCGTCAGGCCGCCTTGACGTCAAGGTAGCCTGACGAAGCAAGCCGAATCAGCCTCATCTATCCCTTTATTTCGGACCCAAAGCCACCATTGTTGCGGCATGCAATTGCGAGTTCCCCTCAACCGTTCAGCCAAGATTTCGGGATGTGCGGCTTCGACCCGCCCGTGGACGGTGTCTGACGTACTCAGCGTGTGGCACCATCATGGAACCCCCCATCCGGAACGACTTTTCCGTACTAGGAGCGAACATGTCTGCAAGGAAGCTGGGCCGCTTCTTCGGCTTGGTTTTCGTGCTCGCGGCGCTGACCGGCGGCACGGCCGTCTCGGTTTCCGCGGAGCATGCGACCGGGGGTCCGGCGGCAATCTCTGTCCAGGTCCAGGACGGGGACATCGACTGGGGCTGACCCGGCCCGCCGTCCTCCGGCCGGTGGCACCGCACGGTTCGACGACGAGGAGCGCGCTATGGCCGGGCGATCATCGTCGCGTCGGCGTTCTTCGCAGTACGCGTGGCTGGTCACCAGCCCGCTCGCCGTCTTCGCCATCGCCTGCCTGACCTACTACTGGCTCCGCGAGCCCACGTGGTGGCACGAATGGCCCGGCACGGTCCTCGTTCTCGGCGCCTTCATCGTCGCGCACGTCAGCGTGCTCAGCGTCGTCGTGCGACGGCAGGTGCTCCTCGTCGTCCTGAACGAGATCCCGCTGATCCTCGCGATCTACTTCCTGCCGCCGGTGGCGGTGATCCTCGCCCAGACGGTCGCCAGCCTGGCCACGCAGCTCTGGTCGCGGATGGACACCACCAAGACCGCGTACAACGTCACCAAGTCGGCCGCGCGCACCGCGGCCGCGCTGGTGGTCGTGTCGAGCCTGCCGAAGATCCACGGCGCCGGCCCCGGCACGTGGGGCATCCTCGCCGCGGCCGTCGCCACCGCCACCGTCGTGAGCTGGCTCTCGTACGCCGGCGTGATCACCGCCGTGCAGGACCGCCGCGCCGGGCAGGACGCGCTGCGCGCCGGCTCCCAGACGCTGGTCACCGCGGCCATCAACATCGTCATCGGCCTGGTCTTCCTGGTCGCCCTGGACGCCACCTGGTGGGCCGCCATCCCGCTGGGCCTGCTGCTGCTCGCCATGGCCTTCGTGCTCCGCAGCTTCTCGGAGTTCTTCCGCCAGCACCGGACCCTCACCGAGGTGTACGAGCTCACCCAGGCGATGCGGGAGGAGGGCAACGACGGCAGCCTGCCGGACGTGCTGCTGAGCCGCGTCCGCACCCTCATGCGAGCCGAGTACGCGACCCTCTGGCTGCCTGCTCAGGGCCGCCACCCCGAGGTGCTGCTCACCGCCCGGGTGGACGGCAAGGGGCTGCTCGACATCTCGCCCACCCCCGGCCCGGTCCGCGAGCGGGCGATCAGCGGCGGCCGCACGGTGCCCGTCGGGGGCCGTTTCGGCGAGACGGCGGAGCTCCGGCCGTACCTGCGGGACGGTGGGGTCAAGGACGTCATCGCGGTGCCGCTGCGTTCCGGTCAGACCACCGTGGGCAGCCTCGAGGTGATCAACCGGCTCGGGGACGCCATCACGTTCCGCGACGCCGATGTGCAGGTGCTCGAGACGATCGCGGCCCACGCGGCGGTCGCCGTCGAGAACTCGCGGCTGGTCGAGCGGCTGCGCTATGACGCGTACCACGATCGGCTGACCTCGCTGCCCAACCGCCGGCGGATGATCGACGCGCTGGGGGAGTCCGTGAAGGTGCGGGCGCCGGGCGAAGTCGTCGCGGTCATGCTCTTCGACGTCGACGGCCTGCGCGACGTGAACGAGTCCATGGGCCACACGGCGGGCGACAAGCTGCTCGCCGAGGTCGCCGGCCGGCTGCGCGGCATCGCGGGCCCCGGCGCCCTGGTCGGGCGGATCGGCGGCGACGAGTTCGTGGTCACGCTGCGGGCGGAGAGCGCGGAGGAGACCGTACGGCTGGCGACCGAGATGCGTGAGCAGCTCCGCGGCCCGATGGTCGTCGGGTCCCTCACCCTCGACGTCGACACGGCGGCGGGTGTGGCGCTGCATCCCGAGCACGGCGACGATCCGGACGCCCTGCTGCGGAGGGCCGAGCTGGCTGCCAATGCGGCCAAGGCGCTTCCGTACGGCGTGCAGCTCTTCCACCCCGCGCTGGAGTCCCGCGCGGTCCGCCGCCTCGGTCTCGCCGCCGACCTGCGGCGTGCGCTCGACGAGGGTGCGCTGGAGGTGCACTACCAGCCGAAGGTCTCCATCAAGGACCGGCACCTGATCGGCGTCGAGTGCCTGGCCCGCTGGCAGCATCCGGCGCACGGCGAGGTGTCCCCGGAGGACTTCGTGGCGGTGGCCGAGCACACCGGCCAGCTGCACCGGCTCACGGAGGTCGTCCTCACGGCGGGCCTGCGGCATTGCCGCGAGTGGGCGGAGGCGGGCCGCCCGCTGTCCATCGCGGTCAACCTGTCCACCCGCACGCTGCTGGATCCCCGCTTCCCCGACCAGGTCCACGAGCTGCTGAAGAAGCACGCCGTCCCGGCCGGCCAGGTCACCTTCGAGATCTCCGAGCCCGGCATGCTGGGCGAGATCGAGCGGGCCCTGCCGACCCTCTACCGCCTGCGGGACCTGGGCGTGCGCCTCTCGGTCGACGATTTCGGTACGGGTGCCTCGTCGCTCTCGTACCTGCGGCAGCTGCCGGTGCACGAGGTGAAGATCGACGACAGCTTCGTCCAGGGCATGGCGACGGACTCGGGCGACCTGGCCATCGTCCGGGCGGTCATCGGGCTGTCCCGTGAGTTCGGTCTCACCGTGGTCGCCGAGGGCGTGGAGAGCGAGTTGACCCTCGACCTGCTCGCCGAGCTCGGCTGCGAGATCGGTCAGGGGTACTTCTTCAGCCGCCCCCTGCCGGTGGAGCGGTTGAACACGTGGATGAGCGCCCAGACGGAGCCGGAGGAAACCCCCACCGGCGAGGTGCGCCGCCTGCGGGCAGTGGGCTGAACTGCGGTTTCGCCGCGCCGGGGTACCGATTTCACCTCGGCTGCGGGGCCGTGTAAGCTTTCCCCTGCGCAACAAGCGAGAGATCGCGCGCGCCCCCTTAGCTCAGTCGGCAGAGCGTCTCCATGGTAAGGAGAAGGTCTACGGTTCGATTCCGTAAGGGGGCTCCACCCGGGTTCGTGATCCGCCCTCAGGCGCGGGATTTCAGCCTGGCGCGGCGGTGTAGCTCAGATGGCAGAGCAAGCGGCTCATAATCGCTGTGTCGCCGGTTCAAGTCCGGCCACCGCTACTGTCCGGGACTAGTCCCGGACACCGTACGACCCCGGGCTCAATGTCCGGCGTTTTGCATGTCCGCGTGATTAGCGTCTACGCTGGCATGCCGTATGTGAACCCCGTGAGCAGGAAGGCACCCCGCCGTGGCCAAGGCGACCGACGTCCGTCCCAAGATCACCTTGGCGTGTACGGAGTGCAAGGAGCGCAACTACATCACGCGCAAGAACCGGCGCAACGACCCGGACCGCATCGAGCTGAAGAAGTTCTGCCCCCGGGACGGCCGGCACACCCTGCACCGCGAAACGCGCTGAGCCCGAACTTCCAGACGTGGCGGCGCCCCTGACCGGGGCGACCGCCACTTCTGCGTTCCGGCCAGCCCGCGGCCCTTCGCCGCCCGCCCGGGCCGCCCGCCTGCGCTGCCCGGGCCGCCCGCCTGCGCTGCCCGGGCCGCCCGCCTGCGCTGCCCGCGCCGCCCGCGGCCCTTCCGCCGCCTGCCCGGCCCGCCCGCGGCCCTTCCGCCGCGCGACTGCCGCCACCCGCCCGGCCTGCCGCCACCCCCGCGGCCCGCGCGCCCGCCGTGCGACTGCGGGCCGCCGTGCGACTGCGGCCCGCCGTGCCCGCCTGCCGCCCGGCGCTCGGCCGGCGGCGCGTCCGTGCGCACGCGGCGCAATCTGCGCGCGCCGTGCAGGTTCTTATGCGACAGCGCGGCACAGGGTAGTTTCCCCTCATGCCTCTCGACCCGTCCTTCGTAGGCCGCAGCTGGCCGCCCACCGAGCCCTACCTAGTGGGCCGCGAGAAGATCCGTGAGTTCGCCACCGCCATCGGCGCCACCGACGCGGAGTATCACGACCCCGCCGCCGCCCGGGCCGCCGGCTATGCCGACGTCGTCGCGCCGCCGACCTTCCCGGTGGCGATCACGATGAGCGCGAGCCGGCAGATCATCGACGACCCCGCCCTGGGCCTCGACTACAGCCGGGTCGTGCACGGCGACCAGAGGTTCGCGTACGTCCGGCCGGTCGTCGCCGGCGACGCGCTGGTCTGCGTCAACTCCGTCGACGAGATCACCACGCGGGGCGGCCACGACTTCATCACCACCCGGACCGAGGTCACCACCGACGCCGGCGAGCCCGTCGTCACGGTCTGGTCCAAGCTCGTCCAGCGCGGGGAGGAAGACCATGGCTGAGCAGCTGCCCACCCAGACCTTCCGGGTCACCAGGGCCGATCTGGTCCGGTACGCGGGTGCGTCCGGCGATTTCAACCCGATCCACTGGAGCGAGCGGTTCGCGACGAGCGTGGGCCTGCCCGGCGTGATCGCCCACGGCATGTACACGATGGCCCTGGCCGGACGCGCCGTCGGCGTGTGGGCGGGCGCTCCCGACGCCGTGGTCGAGTACGGCGTCCGCTTCACCCGGCCGGTTCCGGTGCCCGACACCGACGAGGGCACCGAGGTCGTCGTGAGCGGCGTGATCAAGGGTGTCACCGACGACGGGCTGACCAAGATCGAGATCACGGCCACCTGTGAAGGGGAGAGGGTGCTCGCGCTGGCGAGGGCCACCGTCCGCAAGAGGTAGGGGCGGGTTGGGAATCACGCGGCCCAACCCGTACACTGGTCCGCCGTGGGGTATTCGGCCCTGCCTTTCGCGTGCGAAAGGTCAGTGTCCGGGCTGCCTCACGTAGGGGTGTAGCTCAATTGGCAGAGCAGCGGTCTCCAAAACCGCAGGCTGCAGGTTCAAGTCCTGTCACCCCTGCGCACCGAACCCGTATCGGCCCGGCGGACCGCCCGGCGCGGGCCGCCGGTACGACCGAGCGCCGCGTAGGGCGCTGATGCGACATCCACCGACCGACGACGGAAGAGGGCGAAGTGGCCGAGAGCAAGCGACCCGGTGACGACGCTGCCGGCGACCGTCCCGAGGACGAGGTGTTCGACGACGTCGTCGCCGACGACGAGGACTCGTCCGGCGAGCCGGCGAACCGGGGCGGCGGGACCGCCGTCCGGGAGCGCACCGACGACGACAAGCCGCGGTCGAAGGAAGGCCGTCGCGGTGGCCGCATCGGCGGTTTCTTCCGCGAGGTCGTCAGCGAGCTGCGTAAGGTCATCTGGCCGACCCGTCAGGAATTGCTGACCTACACCGCCGTCGTGATCGTCTTCGTCACCGTGATGACCGCGATCGTCGCCGTGCTGGACTACGGGTTCGGCAAGGCCATCCTGGCGTCGTTCGGCAACTGAACCTGATAGTTACGGAAGTGAGCAAGCGTGCCTGAGTACGACGACGAGACCGCCCTCCCCGCCGAGCAGTCCTCGGTGGCGACCGCGGGCGATGACGAGTCGGTCGAGGCCGCCGCTGAGCCCGTCGCCGCCACGGCGGAGACGCCCGAGGACGAGGCGTCCGTGGACGAAGCGCCTGTGGACGAGGCGCCCGAGGTGGACGAGGACTACGACCCGGTCGCCGAGCTGCGCCAGAAGCTGCGCTACGCCCCCGGCGACTGGTACGTGGTGCACTCTTACGCCGGTTACGAGAACAAGGTCAAGACCAACCTCGAGACCCGGATCACGAGCCTCGACATGGAGGACTTCATCTTCCAGGTCGAGGTGCCGACCCGCGAAGAGGTCGAGGTCAAGAACGGCAAGCGCAACCAGGTGCAGGCCAAGGTCTTCCCGGGCTACATCCTGGTCCGGATGGACCTGACGCCCGAGTCCTACTCCTGCGTGCGCAACACGCCCGGGGTGACCGGCTTCGTCGGCGCGACCGACCGGGTGGACCGCCCGGCGCCGCTGTCGCTCGACGAGGTGCTCAAGTGGCTCGCCCCGGCCGTCGAGGCCGAGGAGAAGAAGGCCAAGCCCGAGGTCAAGGTCCTCGACTTCGAGGTCGGCGACTCGGTCACCGTCACCGACGGCGCCTTCGCCTCCCTGCCGGCGTCGATCTCCGAGATCAACGCCGACCAGCAGAAGCTCAAGGTGCTGGTGTCGATCTTCGGCCGGGAGACGCCGGTCGAGCTGAACTTCAACCAGGTCGCCAAGATCTAGGTTGTCGGTGCGGGCAGTCCGCCCGCAGCACGTCGTGGGAGGGGCGCGACAAGGGCGCCCCGCCATCAACCACAGGAGTACAGAGAAATGCAGCGCAGCAAGGCCTACCGCAAGGCCGCCGAGCAGATCGACGCCGCCAAGCTCTACGAGCCCGCCGAGGCCGTGAAGCTGGCGAAGGGTGCCAGCCCCACCAAGTTCGACGCCACGGTCGAGGTCGCCATGCGCCTCGGCGTCGACCCGCGCAAGGCGGACCAGATGGTCCGCGGCACGGTCAACCTGCCGCACGGCACCGGCAAGACCGCCCGCGTCATCGTCTTCGCCCAGGGCGCGAAGGCCGAGGAGGCCGTCGCGGCCGGCGCCGACGAGGTCGGCACGGACGAACTCGTCGCCCGCATCCAGGGCGGCTGGCTGGACTTCGACGCGGCGATCGCCACCCCGGACCAGATGGCCAAGATCGGCCGGATCGCCCGGATCCTCGGCCCCCGCGGCCTCATGCCCAACCCGAAGACCGGCACCGTCACCATGGACGTGACCAAGGCCGTCTCGGACATCAAGGGCGGCAAGATCACCTTCCGGGTCGACAAGCACTCGAACCTGCACCTGATCATCGGCAAGGCCTCCTTCTCGGAGGACCAGCTGGTGGAGAACTACGGTGCGGTGCTCGACGAGGTGCTGCGGGCCAAGCCGTCCGCCGCCAAGGGCAAGTACCTCAAGAAGGTCACCGTCAGCACCACGATGGGACCCGGCGTGCAGGTGGACCCGAACGTCACCAAGAACCTCCGTGAGGCGCAGGCCTGACGGTCGTCATCCACAGCTGAGGCCCCCGGGGACAACGGCGCCGGCAAGTCCACGCTGCTGCGCCTGGCCGCGGGTGTCCTGCGCCCGGTCGCGGGTGCCGTCCGGGGCCGTCCGCCCGTCGTCGGCTGGGTTCCCGAGCGGTTCCCGGCCGACCAGCCCTTCACCACGCACCGCTACCTCTGCGCGATGGCGTCCCTGCGCGGCCTGCGCGGCAATGCCGAGGTCGACACCTGGATCGAGCGGCTGGGCCTCGGCGCGCACCGGCACACCCGGCTGGGTGACCTCTCCAAGGGCACCGCGCAGAAGGTGGGCCTCGCGCAGTCGCTGCTCGTCCCGCCCGGCCTGCTCGTCCTCGACGAGCCGTGGGAGGGACTCGACGCCCAGGCCCGGACGTTGATCCCGCAGATCGTCGCGGAGGTGACCGAGACCGGGGGAGCGGTGCTGGTCAGCGACCACCGGGGCGAGATCGCCGGCCTGCCCGGCGCCGTCCGCTGGACGGTTTCCGACGGCACGCTGCACACCCGCGCCGACCCGGAGGAGGCGCGCGACGACGTGGTGGTCGAGGTCGCCGTCCGCCGGACGGACGCCGACCTGACGATGGCCCGCCTGCGTGCCGACGGTCACCGTGTCCTGGGCGTACGCGAGGAGCAGCCGCGATGATCTCCCTCACCCGGATGCGCCTCGCCGGTTTCCTCCGCGGTGGCCGCGTCCTCGCCCCGCTCATCACCGGCCTGGTCGTTCTCGGCATCATCCACGGCGGCGGCCAGTCCCCGGCAGCCCCGGCGTACGGCTACTCCGCCGCGATCCTCTTCCCGGTCCTTGCCTGGCTCACCAAGGTCGTCCTCGACACCGAACCCGACACCCAGCGCCACCTGGCCCGCGTCACGGTCGGGCCGGCGCGGGAGGCGGCGGCCGGCGCCCTGGCGGCAACGGCGGCCGGGCTGGCGTTCTGCGCGGCCGCCATCGTGGCCCCGCTGCTGCTCGGCGCGATCCGTGCCCCCATCCCCGGATCGGGCGAACCCTCCACCGCGGCGGGAGTAGCCCTGGGCATCCTGGCGCACCTCGGAGCCCTCGCCGCCGGGGTGGCGCTGGGGGCCCTGGCGAGCCGGGCGGTCACCCGTACGGTGCGGGCAGGCGTGACGGTCCTCGCCGTGGGGACGGTCCTCGGGGTGGTACTGGGCCTGCGAGGCTCGA
This sequence comes from Pseudosporangium ferrugineum, assembly GCF_003002065.1. Taxonomy (GTDB): domain Bacteria; phylum Actinomycetota; class Actinomycetes; order Mycobacteriales; family Micromonosporaceae; genus Actinoplanes; species Actinoplanes ferrugineus_A. The sequence goes on along the minus strand of NZ_PVZG01000024.1, from coordinate 83,579 downwards.
TCGCGCCGTGGCTGGCGCCGCCGGTGATGGCGATGGCGCGCGAGCTCGCCCGCACGCCGTTGCCGCCCGCGGGAACGTTCTGGCTGCTCAGCGCCGAGGCGTTGGGGTGGTGCGCGGTGGCCGCCACGGCGTACGCCTGGCTACGCCGCCGCCGCAGCTGACCCGGTCCAAAGTCCCGGCTTGGCCCGCCTCGGCCCGGCCTGGCCTGGCCCGGCTTGGCTCGGCCCGGCCCGGCCTGGCCTGGCCCGGCTTGGCTCGGCCCGGCTTGGCCCGGCCCCGGGCCCGGCAACTGGCCCCGGTCCCGGCCCCGGCGACCGGGCCCGTTGCCGCCCGGCCCCGGCTGCCGCCCGGCCCGCTTCCGGGTCAGGGTCCGGCCTCGTTGTGGTTGGTGCTGGGAGTCCGGTTCGGGGGCGATTTGGATCGGCGGGCTTCCCCGCGTACTCTTCGGAGTTGAAGTTCCACCCATAGACCGCTGGTTGCCGCGCTCGCCGTCGCACGACGGAGGTTGCGGCCGAAGGCCCCGCAGCATGCGGGCGGCCCGCGCAGGGGAGAACGGTTCGTGATCATGCTGACGCGTGTCTGCGTCCATGTCCCGCCCCGTGCGCCCTGCGCCGGGGCGTTTCTCGTGTTCGGGCCCCTGAATCATTCCAGCGGCTCTTGAGAACGAGAGAGGAGGGACATGGCGGACAAGCCGGTCCGGGCCGATAAGGCCACTGCCGTCGCCGAGCTCACGGATCAGTTCCGTAACTCGTCGGCCACCGTGTTGACCGAGTACCGCGGCCTCACGGTTGCCGAGATCACCGAGCTGCGGCGCTCGCTGGGCAACGAGACCAAGTACTCCGTGTCGAAGAACACGCTCGCGAAGCGGGCGGCCAGCGACGCGGGCATCGAGGGCCTCGACGAGCTCTTCGCCGGTCCTACCGCGCTCGCCTTCGTCAGTGGCGACCCGGTCGAGGCGGCCAAGGGTCTCCGGGCCTTCGCCCGGACGCACCCCGTCCTGATCATCAAGGGCGGCGTCTTCGAGGGTAAGGCCATCTCGGCCGAAGAGGTCAGCAAGATCGCCGACCTCGAGCCCCGTGAGGTGCTGCTGGCCAAGCTGGCCGGCGCTATGAAGGGCAACCTGACCAAGGCTGCGGGCACCTTCCAGGCCCCGCTCGCCCAGGTCGCACGTCTGGCGGCTGCACTGCAGGACAAGCGCGCGCAGGACGGTTCCGCCGAGGGCTGACCAGCCCCGCGCGGAGTTGACTTACATCCACAGGAACAACGAAAGGTTGCCAGACATGGCGAAGCTCAGCACCGACGAGCTGCTCGACGCGTTCAAGGAGATGACGCTGATCGAGCTGTCCGAGTTCGTGAAGCAGTTCGAGGAGGTCTTCGAGGTCACCGCCGCCGCGCCCGTCGCGGTGGTCGCCGGTGGCGCTGCCGGTGGCGGCGAGGCTGCCCCGGCCGAGGCCGAGAAGGACTCGTTCGACGTCGTCCTCGAGGCCGACGGTGGCAAGAAGATCCAGGTCATCAAGGTCGTGCGCGAGCTGACCGGCCTGGGCCTCAAGGAGGCCAAGGACGCCGTCGAGGCCGCCCCCAAGGCGATCCTCGAGGGTGTCAACAAGGAGAAGGCCGAGGAGGCCAAGGCCAAGCTCGAGGGCGAGGGCGCCAAGGTCACCCTCAAGTGACCTGAGGCTTCACGCAATTCCTCGTCACAGGCGGGGACCCGTTCAGGGTCCCCGCCTGTGCGGCATTCCGGGGTTAAACAGCAGGTCAGACGGGGTACGGCCGGCCGTCGGAAGCCCGACGGACAAAAGCCGCCGTAGCCAACATTTGCTGCGCTAAGGTCTCTATGCCCCGTCCGGCGGGGCACGGGACAGGTCCGACCCGCGCCACAGGCCTTGACTGTGTGTCCCCTGACAGGCACGCTGACATCAGCAAGTTTCCGCGCTTGCGACAGCCGCCCTGTGGGTAGACCTGCTTCTGCCGGGTTTCCACAGGCCGGCACCCGAGGGAGTGAGCCGCGTTCGAGCGGCCCCGCACGAGGCACTGGCCATGAAGGCGCAGGTCAGAGGCCGCGGGGACGCGTTCCGCAGGCCCCCTCCGGTGTGGGCTGGACAGCGGTTAGCCGAGCGGCTACACTGCTAGTTTGCGCTGCCTTCTGCCTTGAGCCCTGCAGGGACATCCAGCCGGATGACTTCCTGGGGGTTCATTGGAGTGCCCAGAGCAGTCAGCAGCGCAGACAGTTGCATCAGCAGCTCAGCCGCATCAGCAGCACCGGTCCTCGGAAGGACGCATCTTGGCAGCTTCCCGCCCTGCGAAGACCAGCCGTACGTCGAGCGCTTACGCTCCCCGCCGTATCTCGTTCGGCAGGATCACCGAGCAACTTGAGGTCCCCAACCTCCTTGCCCTCCAGACGGAGTCGTTCGACTGGCTGGTAGGCAACGAGGCGTGGCAGGCCCGCTCGACGGACGATCCGCACGCCCACTCGGGCCTCGCAGAGATCCTCGAAGAGATCAGTCCCATTGAGGACTTCTCCGGCACAATGTCGCTGTCCTTCTCTTCCCCGCGCTTCGACGAGGTCAAGGCCTCGATCGAGGAGTGCAAGGAGAAGGACCTGACCTACTGCGCACCGCTGTTCGTGACCGCGGAGTTCACCAACAACACGACTGGCGAGATCAAGAGCCAGACGGTGTTCATGGGTGACTTCCCGATGATGACCCCCAAGGGGACGTTCGTCATCAACGGCACCGAGCGCGTCGTGGTGAGTCAGCTCGTCCGCTCGCCGGGCGTGTACTTCACGAAGGAGCCGGACAAGACCTCCGACCGCGACCTGTCCAGCGTCAAGGTCATCCCGAGCCGGGGCGCCTGGCTCGAGTTCGACATCGACAAGCGCGACACCGTCGGCGTCCGCATCGACCGCAAGCGCCGGCAGGCAGTCACCGTCCTGCTCAAGGCGATCGGCTGGTCGGCGGAGCAGATCCGGGAGCGGTTCGGCTGGTCCGAGCTGCTCATGACGACGCTTGAGAAGGACCACATCGCCGGGCAGGACGAGGCCCTGCTCGACATCTACCGCAAGCTCCGTCCCGGCGAGCCCCCGACCCGGGAGAACGCGCAGACCCTGCTCGACAACCTCTTCTTCAACCCGAAGAGGTACGACGTCGCCAAGGTCGGCCGCTACAAGTTCAACAAGAAGCTGGACATCGACGTTCCGATCGTCCGGGGCACCCTCACCGAAGAGGACATCGTCAAGACCGTGGACTACCTCTGCCGGCTGCACGCCGGTGAGGAGGGCTACGAGGCCGACGACATCGACCACTTCGGCAACCGGCGCCTGCGTACCGTCGGCGAGCTGATCCAGAACCAGGTCCGCGTCGGCTTGTCCCGCATGGAGCGCGTCGTCCGCGAGCGCATGACCACGCAGGACGTCGAGGCGATCACCCCGCAGACCCTGATCAACATCCGTCCCGTCGTGGCGGCGATCAAGGAGTTCTTCGGTACGTCGCAGCTGTCGCAGTTCATGGACCAGACCAACCCGCTGGCGGGCCTGACCCACCGGCGCCGGCTGAGCGCGCTCGGCCCGGGTGGTCTCTCCCGTGAGCGGGCCGGCTTCGAGGTCCGTGACGTGCACCCGTCCCACTATGGCCGGATGTGCCCGATCGAGACCCCGGAAGGCCCGAACATCGGCCTGATCGGTGCCCTTTCGACCTTCGCGCGGGTGAACCCGTTCGGCTTCGTCGAGACCCCGTACCGCAAGGTCGAGAACGGCGTCGTCACCGACGAGGTGCACTACCTCACCGCGGACGAGGAAGACCGGTTCATCAAGGCCCAGGCGAACGCCCCGCTCTCGAGTGACGGCACCTTCGCCGAGGACCGCGTCCTGGTCCGCCGGAAGGGCGGTGAGGTCGACTACGTGCCCGGCACGGACGTCGACTACATGGACGTCTCGCCGCGGCAGATGACCTCCGTCGCGACCGCGATGATCCCGTTCCTCGAGCACGACGACGCCAACCGCGCGCTCATGGGCGCGAACATGCAGCGTCAGGCCGTACCGCTGGTCAAGGCGGAGGCCCCGCTGGTCGGCACGGGCATGGAGTACCGCGCCGCGGTCGACGCCGGCGACGTGGTCGTGGCCGAGGTCGGCGGTGTGGTCGAGGACCTGTGTGCCGACTACGTGACGGTGCACCAGGACGACGGCCACCGCCGGACGTACCTGCTGCACAAGTTCCGTCGCAGCAACGCCGGCTCCTGCGTCAACCAGAAGCCCGTCGTCTTCGAGGGCGACCGGGTCGAGGCCGGCCAGGTCATCGCCGACGGCCCGTGCACCGACGAGGGGGAGATGGCCCTCGGCCGGAACCTGCTCGTCGCGTTCATGTGCTGGGAGGGTCACAACTACGAGGACGCGATCATCCTGTCGCAGCGCCTCGTGCAGCAGGACGTGCTCACCTCGATCCACATCGAGGAGCACGAGGTCGACGCGCGCGACACCAAGCTCGGCCCGGAGGAGATCACCCGCGACATCCCCAACGTCAGCGAGGAAATGCTCGCCGACCTGGACGAGCGCGGCATCATCCGGATCGGTGCCGAGGTCGTGCCCGGCGACATCCTGGTCGGCAAGGTCACGCCCAAGGGCGAGACCGAGCTGACCCCGGAGGAGCGGCTGCTCCGTGCGATCTTCGGTGAGAAGGCGCGCGAGGTCCGCGACACCTCGCTCAAGGTGCCGCACGGCGAGACCGGCACGGTCATCGGCGTACGCACCTTCTCGCGCGAGGACGGCGACGAGCTGCCCCCGGGCGTGAACGAGCTGGTCCGGGTGTACGTGGCCCAGAAGCGCAAGATCCAGGACGGCGACAAGCTCGCCGGCCGGCACGGCAACAAGGGCGTCATCTCGAAGATCCTGCCGATCGAGGACATGCCGTTCCTGGAGGACGGCACCCCGGTCGACATCGTGCTGAACCCGCTCGGTGTGCCCTCGCGCATGAACATCGGCCAGGTCCTGGAGACCCACCTCGGGTGGATCGCCAAGACCGGCTGGGAGGTCGAGGGCGAGGACGCCGACTGGAAGCGGCAGCTGCGGGCCATCGAGGCGCACGAGTCCCCCGCGGACTCGAACGTCGCGACCCCGGTCTTCGACGGCGCCCAGGAGGAGGAGATCAAGGGCCTCCTCGAGTCGACGCTCGTCAACCGCGACGGCAAGCGGCTGGTCAACGGTGACGGCAAGGCGCAGCTCTTCGACGGTCGCTCCGGCGAGCCGCTGCCCGACCCGATCTCCGTCGGCTACGTGTACATCCTGAAGCTGAACCACCTGGTCGACGACAAGATCCACGCTCGCTCGACCGGCCCGTACTCGATGATCACGCAGCAGCCGCTGGGTGGTAAGGCGCAGTTCGGTGGCCAGCGGTTCGGCGAGATGGAGTGCTGGGCGATGCAGGCCTACGGCGCGGCGTACGCGTTGCAGGAACTGCTCACCATCAAGTCCGACGACGTCCTGGGCCGCGTGAAGGTCTACGAGGCCATCGTCAAGGGCGAGAACATCCCGGAGCCGGGAATCCCCGAGTCCTTCAAGGTGCTCCTCAAGGAACTCCAGTCGCTGTGCCTGAACGTCGAGGTGCTCTCCAGCGACGGTGTGGCCCTGGAGATGCGCGAGACGGACGACGAGGTCTTCCGGGCCGCGGAGGAACTCGGCATCGACCTGTCCCGTCGCCCGAACGAGGGCGTCAGCAGCGTCGAAGAGATCTGACGGAGAGCGTCCCCGGCTTGTCAGGTCTTCGTCGCAGTGCGGTGAAGCCGTTTGACAGCCCAGCCGGGGACGCCCCCGCCGGCCTGGAATTTATCCGAGCAACGAAACACGAGGGATAGTCCAAGTGCTCGACGTCAACTTCTTCGACGAGTTGCGCATCGGCCTTGCTACCGCTGACGACATCCGCCAGTGGTCGCACGGTGAGGTCAAGAAGCCCGAGACGATCAACTACCGCACGCTCAAGCCCGAGAAGGACGGACTCTTCTGCGAGAAGATCTTCGGTCCGCAGCGGGACTGGGAGTGCTACTGCGGCAAGTACAAGCGGGTCCGGTTCAAGGGCATCATCTGTGAGCGCTGCGGCGTCGAGGTGACCCGGTCCAAGGTCCGCCGTGAGCGCATGGGCCACATCGAGCTGGCCGCGTCGGTCACGCACATCTGGTACTTCAAGGGTGTGCCGAGCCGGCTGGGCTACCTGCTCGACCTGGCGCCCAAGGACCTCGAGAAGATCATCTACTTCGCCTCGTACGTGGTCACGAGCGTGGACGCCGAGGCGCGTCACCGCGACATGTCCACCATCGAGAACGAGATCTTCGCCGAGAAGCGGCAGTCGGAGAACGGCCGCGACTCCGAGATCGAGAAGCGCGCCGCCAAGCTGGAGCAGGACCTGGCCGAGCTCGAGGCCGAGGGTGCCAAGGCCGACGTGCGCCGCAAGGTCAAGGAGGCCGGCGAACGCGAGATGCGCCAGATCCGTGACAAGGCGCAGCGCGAGATCGACCGGCTCGACGAGGTGCTCGACACCTTCCGCAAGCTCGACAGCAAGCAGCTGGTCACCGACGAGCTGCTCTACCGCGAGCTGCGGGACCGCTTCGGTGAGTACTTCACCGGCGGCATGGGCGCCGAGGCGATCAAGGCGCTGCTCGAGAACATGGATCTGGACGCCGAGGCCGAGAACCTGCGGGAGATCATCCGTACGGGCAAGGGCCAGCGGAAGATCCGGGCGCTCAAGCGGCTCAAGGTCGTCGCCGCGTTCCTGAACACCCGCAACTCGCCGCTGGGCATGGTCCTGGACTGCGTCCCGGTCATCCCGCCGGACCTGCGCCCGATGGTGCAGCTCGACGGTGGCCGCTTCGCCACCAGCGACCTGAACGACCTGTACCGCCGGGTCATCAACCGCAACAACCGGCTCAAGCGCCTGATCGACCTGGGCGCCCCCGAGATCATCGTCAACAACGAGAAGCGGATGCTGCAGGAGGCCGTCGACGCGCTGTTCGACAACGGCCGCCGCGGCCGGCCGGTCACCGGCCCGGGTAACCGCCCGCTGAAGTCGCTGTCCGACATGCTCAAGGGCAAGCAGGGCCGGTTCCGGCAGAACCTGCTGGGCAAGCGCGTCGACTACTCCGGCCGTTCCGTCATCGTCGTCGGCCCCCGGCTCAAGCTGCACCAGTGCGGCCTGCCGAAGCAGATGGCGCTGGAGCTGTTCAAGCCGTTCGTGATGAAGCGCCTGGTGGACCTCAACCACGCGCAGAACATCAAGTCGGCCAAGCGCATGGTCGAGCGGCAGCGCCCGGTCGTGTGGGACGTCCTGGAAGAGGTCATCAGCGAGCACCCCGTGCTGCTGAACCGCGCGCCGACGCTGCACCGCCTCGGCATCCAGGCCTTCGAGCCGCAGCTGGTCGAGGGCAAGGCGATCCAGATCCACCCCCTCGTCTGTACGGCGTTCAACGCCGACTTCGACGGTGACCAGATGGCGGTGCACGTACCGCTGTCGGCCGAGGCCCAGGCCGAGGCGCGGATCCTGATGCTCTCGTCGAACAACATCCTCAAGCCGGCCGACGGCAAGCCGGTCACCATGCCCACCCAGGACATGGTCATCGGGCTGTACTACCTGACCCACCTGACGCCCGGTGCGAAGGGTGAGGGCCGGGTGTTCAGCTCGGACGCCGAGGCGCGGATGGCGTTCGACAACGGCGAGCTGCACCTGCAGGCGCCGGTCAAGATCCGGCTCCGCGAGGTCGTCGGTGTCGACAACGGTGCCGGCAAGGCCCCGTGGGAGGCGCCGGAGGAGTGGCAGCAGGGTGAGCCGCTGCTCGTCGAGACCACCCTGGGACGGGTGATCTTCAACGAGACGCTGCCGCCGGGCTACCGCTACGTCAACTACGAGATCCGCAAGGGTCAGCTCTCCGCGATCGTCAACGACCTCGCCGAGCGCTTCCCCAAGGTCGCCCTGGCCGCGACCCTGGACGCGCTCAAGGAGGCCGGCTTCCACTGGGCCACCTGGTCCGGTGTGACGATCGGCATGGGCGACGTCATCGGCCCTCCGCGCAAGCCGGAGATCATCGCCCGCTACCAGGGCGAGGCCGACCGCATCGACAAGCAGTACCAGCGGGGTCTGATGACCGCCGAGGAACGCCGCGGCGAGCTCATCGACATCTGGACCAACGCGACCAAGGACATCTCGAAGGAGATGGAGACGGCGCTGCCGCAGGAGAACCCGCTCTGGGTCATGATCAACTCCGGCGCCCGCGGTAACCTCCTCCAGCTCCGGCAGATCGCCGCGATCCGTGGTCTGGTGGCCAACCCCAAGGGCGAGATCATCCCGCGGCCGATCACGTCGTCGTACCGCGAGGGTCTGACCGTGCTGGAGTACTTCATCTCCACGCACGGTGCCCGTAAGGGTCTGGCCGACACCGCGCTGCGTACCGCCGACTCGGGTTACCTGACCCGGCGTCTGGTGGACGTCTCGCAGGACGTCATCATCCGCGAGGAGGACTGCGGCACCGACCGCGCGATCCCGATGCAGGTGGCGGACAAGCTGGAGGACGGCACCCTCGTCGTGCACACGCACGCCGAGACCGGCGTCCACGCCCGCACCCTGGCGGACGACATCAGCGGCCCCGACGGCAACGTCGTCGTGGCGCGGGGCGAGGACCTCAACTCGATCCTGGTCGACAAGCTCGTCGCCGCCGGGGTGGAGACGGTCCGCGTCCGCAGCGTCCTGACCTGCGAGTCGAAGCTCGGCGTCTGCGCGGCCTGCTACGGCCGCTCGCTGCCGACCGGCAAGTCGGTCGACATCGGCGAGGCGGTCGGCATCATCGCCGCCCAGTCGATCGGTGAGCCGGGTACGCAGCTGACGATGCGTACCTTCCACACCGGTGGTGTCGCGGGTGAGGACATCACCCAGGGTCTGCCGCGTGTGCAGGAGATCTTCGAGGCCCGGGTGCCCAAGGGCAAGGCGCCCATCGCCGACACCCCGGGACGCGTCCGCATCGAGGACGGCGAGCGTTCGCGGAAGATCATCGTGGTCCCGGACGACGGCAGCGAGGAGATCGTGTACGACAAGATCTCCAAGCGCGTCAAGCTGCGGTTCCACGACGGCGACCACGTGGGCGTCGGCGAGAAGCTGACCGAGGGCACCATCGACCCGCACGAGCTCCTGCGCATCATGGGCCCGCGGGCGGTCCAGGTCCACCTGACCAGCGAGGTCCAGGAGGTCTACCGCTCGCAGGGTGTGCTGATCCACGACAAGCACATCGAGATCATCATCCGCCAGATGCTCAAGCGGGTGACGGTCATCGACTCGGGCGCCGCGGAGTTCCTGCCGGGCGTGCTGGTCGACCGGGCGCTGTTCGAGTCGGAGAACCGCCGGATCGTCGGCGAGGGCGGCGAGCCCGCCGCCGGTCGTCCGGTGCTCATGGGTATCACCAAGGCGTCGCTGGCGACCGACTCCTGGCTCTCGGCGGCCTCCTTCCAGGAGACCACCCGGGTGCTCACCGACGCGGCGATCAACTCGCGCAGCGACTCGCTCGTCGGTCTCAAGGAGAACGTCATCATCGGCAAGCTCATCCCGGCCGGTACGGGCATCAGCAAGTACCGCAACATCCGGGTGGAGCCCACCGAGGAGGCGAAGGCCAAGGTGTACTCGATGACCGGGTACCCCGAGACCGACTACGGCTTCGGGCCGGCCAGCGGGCAGGCTGTGCCGCTGGACGACTTCGACTTCGGGTCGTACCGCTAAGGGTTTCCGCATCACCGACGGGGGCGGTCGCGCAGCAGCGCGGCCGCCCCCGGTCTTTGTTCCTAAGATGGACGGGTGACGTTCCCCGCCCGCACCGCGCCCACCCGCCATCCGATGGATCCGGAGCCGGTGCCGTCCGCCAAGGCGCGGGCCGTCTACGCGCTCGGGCTGGTGGCGTTCCTGACCGGCGCCTTCGTCGGCGGCGTGATTCCCGCCACCATCGCGCTGCTGCTGGCCCGTCAGGTCGCCCGGGAGCAGTACACGGCCGGCGGCTACCTCACCGGGTCCAAGTGGGTGCGCCGGGGCCGCAGGCTGGCCTGGACCGGGCTCGTGCTGGCCCTGACCGCCCTGGTGGTGGCCACGATCGCCGGCCTGCTGCACCTCGCGGCCACGCCGGGCGGGCAGGACTTCGCCCCCGGCACCGACTGAAGGCCCGCGGGCTGCGCCGAATCACCTTCGGGTGACATGCTCGAGATCCAGCGGTACGCGGCGAGAGGGACGGTCCGTGACACATCAGCCAGGTCCGTGGCCGGCGGAGCCGGGTCCGCGACCGGCCCAGCCGGGTCAGCCGGCTCAAACACCGGCGCAGCCGGCCTCGTGGGCCGGGCAGCCGGGTCAGGGGCCGGGGCAACCGGGTTTGTGGCCGGGTCAGCCGGCACAAGGGCCGGGTCAACCGAGTTCGTGGCAGGGGCAGCCGGCACCGGGGCCGGGGCAGCCGGGTTCGTGGCCGGGACAGTCGGGTCAGGGGCCGGGTCAGCCGGGTTCGTGGGGTCAGGGGTCGGGGCAGCCGCATTCGTGGCAGGGGCCGCCGCGTCCGCAGGCGGTGATGCCGCCCCGGGCGAGGGAGGTGTGGACGCCCGAGCGGGTCGATCCGCTTCCCGGCACCGAATTCGCCCTGATGCAGTTGCGCGTCGCCCCCATCACCTCCGGTCTGGCGATCGGCTCGCTCATCGCCGGCATCGCGTCCATCCTGGTCGCCGTTCTGGTGCTGTGCTTCGGCGTGGCCGGTGCGACGCAGGGCTGGGGCGGCGTCGTGGCCGGCGCGTTCGCGCTGCTCGGTGCCCTGGTGGGCGGGGGTGCGATCACCGTGGGGCTGATCGCCCGGCGCCAGATCAAGCGCTCGGGCCAGGACGGGCGGGTGCGGTTCACCGGCGGCGGCGTGGCAGTGGCGGGGATCTCCTGCGGCGGGGCCGGTGTGGGAATTGCCGTGCTGATCCTGCTGTTGGTGATGGTGTTGCAGTCTTCCTGAAGCCGCGGGTACGCCGAAACAGGCACCGCGGCTTTGTCACGGCGAAGCACCCGGTACACTTGGTATGCGGAGATGTCCATCGTCAGGCTGGCTGGTCAAGCGGCTTCGTTTTGACCTGCGTGCCTGTGGTGGGTACTCTTTCCCCTCGTGCCCGGGCTCGCCCGGGCAACTCGTGCGTGCGCCCGAGTCTGTAGTACCGACGGGGCGATGAGCACGACGGGCTGAGCCCGACAACGACAAGACCCGCTGCGCGCAACCCGCGTGCGGCGGGACCGTGAGCCGGACGACACGCCCGACCGCGGGTGCGGGGCGTTCCATCCGGGACGGGCCGTACACAAGGCATAACAAGACGGTGCGGCCGCCAGACGGCGGCCGAAGGGAGCGGAGAAACCCGGTGCCCACGATCCAGCAGCTGGTCCGAAAGGGCCGCCAGGCGAAGACGAGCAAGACCAAGACGCCGGCGCTGAAGGGAAGTCCTCAGCGGCGCGGCGTGTGCACGCGCGTGTACACCACCACCCCCAAGAAGCCGAACTCTGCGCTGCGCAAGGTCGCTCGTGTGAAGCTCAGCAGCCAGATCGAGGTCACGGCGTACATCCCGGGCGTCGGCCACAACCTGCAGGAGCACTCGATCGTGCTCGTGCGTGGCGGCCGTGTGAAGGACCTCCCGGGCGTCCGCTACAAGATCGTCCGTGGTTCGCTGGACACCCAGGGTGTCCGCAACCGCAAGCAGGCCCGCAGCCGTTACGGCGCGAAGAAGGAGAAGAGCTGACATGCCGCGTAAGGGCCCCGCTCCGCGCCACCCGGTGGTTCCGGACCCGGTTTACAACTCGCCGCTGGTCACCCAGCTGGTGAACAAGATCTTGGTCGGCGGCAAGCGTCAGCTCGCCGAGCGGATCGTTTACGGCGCCCTCGAGGGCTGCCGCGAGAAGAGCGGTACCGACCCCGTGGTGACCCTGAAGCGGGCCATGGACAACGTCAAGCCGACCCTCGAGGTCCGCAGCCGCCGTGTCGGTGGCGCGACCTACCAGGTGCCGGTCGAGGTCCGTACCCCGCGGCAGACCACCCTCGGTCTGCGCTGGCTGGTCCAGTACTCCAAGGCCCGCCGCGAGAAGACCATGATCGAGCGCCTCCAGAACGAGCTGCTCGACGCGAGCAACGGCCTCGGTGCCGCCGTCAAGCGGCGCGAGGACACCCACAAGATGGCGGAGTCCAACAAGGCCTTCGCGCACTACCGCTGGTAAGACCCCCGTTGCCGGCCCGGCGTCTCCGCCGGGCCGCGACGCCGGACCGGCCGGCCCTCCGCGACATCACGCGGAACACAGTCGACACGACGACGAAGAGTAGGGATTGCAGTGGCTGCCGCAGACGCGCTCGCCAACGTACGCAACATCGGCATCATGGCGCACATCGACGCTGGTAAGACCACGACGACCGAGCGCATCCTGTTCTACACCGGCATCACGTACAAGATCGGTGAAGTCCACGAGGGCGCGGCCGTCATGGACTGGATGGAGCAGGAACAGGAACGCGGTATCACCATCACCTCCGCCGCCACGAAGTGCGAGTGGAAGGGCCACACGATCCAGATCATCGACACGCCCGGCCACGTCGACTTCACGGTCGAGGTCGAGCGGTCGCTGCGTGTGCTCGACGGTGCGGTCGCTGTCTACGACGGTGTCGCCGGCGTGGAGCCGCAGACCGAGAACGTCTGGCGGCAGGCGGACAAGTACCACGTGCCCCGGATGTGCTTCGTCAACAAGCTCGACCGGACCGGCGCGGACTTCTTCCGCTGCGTCCAGATGATGATCGACCGGCTCAACGCCACCCCGCTCGTGCTGCAGATCCCGATCGGCCTCGAGGGCGACCACGTCGGCGTCGTCGACCTGATCGGCATGCGCGCGCTGACCTGGCGCGGCGAGACCCAGAAGGGCGAGGACTACGCGGTCGAGGAGATCCCGGCCGACCTCGCCGACTCGGCCGCCGAGTGGCGCGAGAAGCTCATCGAGACCCTGGCCGACGTCGACGACGCGGTCATGGAGAAGTACCTCGAGGGCGAGGAGCTCTCCGAGGCCGAGATCAAGGCCGCCATCCGGCGCTCCACGATCGCCAGCAAGGCCAACCCGGTGCTGTGCGGCTCGGCGTTCAAGAACAAGGGCGTTCAGCCCATGCTCGACGCCGTGGTCGACTTCCTGCCGTCGCCGCTGGACATCCCGGCCATCGAGGGCACCGCGACCGACGGCGAGACGCCGCTGCAGCGCAAGCCCTCCAACTCCGAGCCCTTCTCGGCCCTGGCGTTCAAGATCCAGACCGACAAGCACCTCGGCAAGCTGACGTACGTCCGGGTCTACTCCGGCACGCTCGAGTCCGGTTCCCAGGTGGTCAACTCCACCAAGGACCGCAAGGAGCGGATCGGCAAGATCTACCAGATGCACGCCAACAAGCGTGAGGAGCGGCAGACCGCGCAGGCCGGCGACATCATCGCCGTCCAGGGTCTGAAGCAGACCACCACCGGTGACACGCTGAGCGACCCGGCCAACCCGGTCATCCTGGAGTCGATGACGTTCCCGGAGCCGGTCATCCAGGTCGCCATCGAGCCGAAGACCAAGTCGGACCAGGAGAAGCTGGGCACCGCGATCCAGCGTCTGGCCGAGGAGGACCCGACCTTCCGCGTCTTCAACGACGAGGAGACCGGGCAGACGATCATCGCCGGCATGGGCGAGCTGCACCTCGACATCCTCGTCGACCGCATGCGGCGCGAGTTCAACGTCGAGGCCAACATCGGTAAGCCGCAGGTGGCGTACCGCGAGACGATCCGCGGCACCGTGGAGAAGCTCGACTACGTCCACAAGAAGCAGACCGGTGGCTCGGGCCAGTACGCGAAGGTCATCGTCAAGCTCGAGCCCCTGCCGCTCGCGGCGGACGGCCCCACGTACGAGTTCGTCAACGCGGTCTCCGGCGGTCGCATCCCCCGGGAGTTCATCCCCTCGGTGGACGCGGGTGCGCAGGACGCGATGCAGTACGGCGTGCTCGCCGGCTACCCGCTGGTCGGCGTCAAGCTGACCCTGCTGGACGGCCAGTACCACGAGGTGGACTCGTCCGAGATGGCGTTCAAGATCGCCGGCTCGATGGTGATGAAGGAGGCGGCCCGCAAGGCCGACCCCGCGCTGCTCGAGCCGATGATGTCCGTCGAGGTGACCACGCCCGAGGACAACATGGGCGACGTCATCGGCGACCTCAACTCCCGCCGTGGCATCATCCAGTCGATGGAGGAGCGCTCCGGCGCCCGAGTCGTCAAGGCCCTGGTGCCGCTGTCGGAGATGTTCGGCTACGTCGGCGACCTGCGGTCGAAGACGGCCGGCCGGGCTAGCTACAGCATGCAGTTCGACTCCTACGCCGAGGTTCCGCAGAGCGTGGCGAAGGAGATCATCGCGAAGGCCACCGGCGCCTGATGCGTTGAGGCGCGTGCGGTCCGTCGAGGACCGCACGCGCACAAGCAGTCGACAGAGTCCCAATCGCCTTATCGGCGTGCCGGGCGAGAAGAGAAACCACAGTCCACAGGAGGACACAAGTGGCGAAGGCGAAGTTCGAGCGGACTAAGCCGCACGTCAACATCGGCACCATTGGTCACATCGACCACGGTAAGACGACGCTGACTGCGGCCATCACGAAGGTCCTGCACGACGAGTACCCGGACCTGAACCCGTACACGCCGTTCGACGAGATCGACAAGGCGCCGGAGGAGAAGGCCCGCGGCATCACGATCTCGATCGCGCACGTCGAGTACCAGACCGCGGCGCGGCACTACGCGCACGTGGACTGCCCCGGCCACGCCGACTACATCAAGAACATGATCACCGGTGCCGCGCAGATGGACGGCGCGATCCTGGTGGTCGCCGCGACCGACGGCCCGATGCCGCAGACCAAGGAGCACGTGCTCCTGGCCCGCCAGGTCGGCGTTCCGTACATCGTCGTCGCGCTGAACAAGAGCGACATGGTCGAGGACGAGGAGCTCCTGGAGCTCGTCGAGCTCGAGGTTCGCGAGCTCCTCAGCACCTACGAGTTCCCGGGTGACGACGTGCCGGTCGTGCGCGTCTCCGCCCTGAAGGCGCTCGAGGGTGACAAGGAGTGGAGCGGCAAGCTCCTCGAGCTGATGAACGCGGTCGACACCGCGATTCCGCAGCCCGAGCGGGACACCGACAAGCCGTTCCTCATGCCGATCGAGGACGTCTTCACGATCACCGGTCGTGGCACGGTCGTCACCGGTCGCGCCGAGCGTGGCATCCTCAAGCCGAACGAGGAGGTCGAGATCGTCGGCATCCGCGAGAAGTCGACGAAGACCGTCTGCACCGGCATCGAGATGTTCCGCAAGCTGCTCGACGAGGCCCGCGCGGGTGAGAACGTCGGCCTGCTGCTCCGCGGCATCAAGCGCGAGGACGTCGAGCGCGGCATGGTCGTGGTCAAGCCCGGCACGAGCACCCCGCACACGGAGTTCGAGGGCCAGGTCTACATCCTCTCGAAGGAAGAGGGCGGTCGGCACACCCCGTTCTTCCAGAACTACCGCCCGCAGTTCTACTTCCGCACCACGGACGTCACCGGCGTCGTCACGCTGCCCGAGGGCACCGAGATGGTCATGCCGGGCGACTCCACCACCATGTCGGTCAAGCTGATCCAGCCGATCGCCATGGACCAGGGTCTGAAGTTCGCGATCCGTGAGGGTGGCCGCACCGTCGGCGCCGGAACGGTCACGAAGATCAACAAGTGAATTGAGGATCGTCCGCGGCGGGCGTGATGTACCTCTCACGACCGCCGTGGGCAACCCTCAGTGGTGACCCCGATTAGCGTTGCCGCATTCGATACGGCATACTAGTCAGGTTGCGTCCGCGCAGGGTGGTTGGCAGCCTTTGCAGTTTGGCAGCCGACCACCCTCGCCCGGTGTCCGGCGTGTGTTCAAGCCGCCGGCCGCCCCGATCCCGACGGATGGGGTAGCTCCCCGGGAGCTTCTCCGCGGGCCTGACCGCTCCAGAACCTTGGGGCGGAGCCTGGTTCCACAGCGCGACACGCCCGACCGCGGGGGTCGGACAACGCAGGATCAACGGTCCTGCGGGCATGCGAGGGCCACCGCTTTCGCACGTAGCGGCATCGAGAGAAGGAAACAGAAGCCACCATGGCGGGACAGAAGATCCGCATCCGGCTCAAGGCCTATGACCACGAGGTCGTCGACTCCTCGGCGCGAAAGATCGTCGAGACGGTGACGCGGACCGGGGCGCAGGTTGCTGGCCCGGTGCCGCTGCCCACGGAGATCAACCGTTTCTGCGTGATCCGTTCGCCGCACAAGTACAAGGACTCGCGCGAGCACTTCGAGATGCGCACGCACAAGCGGCTGATCGACATCATCGACCCGACTCCGAAGACGGTCGACTCGCTCATGCGCCTCGACCTGCCGGCTGGCGTCGACATCGAGATCAAGCTGTAGGGACCGGACAATGGACAGGCAAGTGAAGGGCATCCTGGGCGCCAAGCTCGGCATGACCCAGGTCTGGGACAACAACAAGGTCGTCCCGGTAACCGTGGTGCAGGCCGGCCCGTGCGTCGTGACCCAGGTCCGCACGCCCGAGGCGGACGGCTACTCCGCGGTGCAGCTGGCTTACGGCCAGATCGACCCGCGCAAGGTGAGCAAGCCGAAGAGCGGCCACTTCGCGAAGGCGAACGTGTCGCCCCGGCGCCACGTCGTCGAGCTGCGGACCACCGACGCCGGTGAGTACGAGCTCGGCCAGGAGGTCACCGTCGAGACGTTCCCGGTCGGTTCGCCGATCGACGTCACCGGTAAGACCAAGGGCAAGGGCTACGCCGGTGTCATGAAGCGGCACGGCTTCCACGGCCTCAAGTCGAGCCACGGTGTCGAGCGCAAGCACCGCTCGCCGGGCTCCATCGGCGCCTGCGCCACCCCGGGTCGTGTCTTCAAGGGCACCCGGATGGCCGGCCGCATGGGCAGCAAGCGCTTCACCGTGCAGAACCTCACGGTGCAGGCCGTCGACACCGACAACAACCTGCTGCTGATCAAGGGTGCCGTTCCCGGCCCCAAGGGCGCGCTCATCCTGGTCCGTACGGCGGCGAAGAAGAAGGGTGGTGCCAAGTGAGCTCGGTTGACGTGATCAACGCCGAGGGCGCGAAGGCCGGCTCGGTCGAGCTGCCCGACGACATCTTCGACGTGCAGGCGAACATCCCGCTGATGCACCAGGTCGTCGTCGCCCAGCTCGCCGCCGCCCGCCAGGGTACGCACAAGGCGAAGACGCGCGGCGAGGTCGCCGGTGGCGGCAAGAAGCCGTACAAGCAGAAGGGCACCGGCCGCGCCCGTCAGGGCTCGATCCGCGCCCCGCAGTTCACCGGCGGTGGCGTCGTGCACGGTCCCGTGCCGCGCGACTACAGCCAGCGGACCCCGAAGAAGATGAAGGCCGCCGCCCTGCGTGGCGCCCTCTCCGACCGGGCCCGCGAGGGACGCGTCCACGTGGTCGAGGCGTTCCTGACCGGCGAGAAGCCGAACACGAAGGCCGCGGTCGCGACGCTGCGCAAGGCGACGGAGTCCGTCAAGGTCCTCGTCGTGCTGAGCAGCTACGACGAGCTGAACTGGCTGTCGCTGCGCAACGAGCCGACCGTGCACCTCATCGAGGCCGGCCAGCTGAACACGTACGACGTGCTGGTCGCGGACGAGGTCGTCTTCACCAAGGAAGCGCTCGAGGAGTTCCTCGGCGTTCCGGCAGAGGCCTCCGAGGAGGGGAACAAGTGAGCACGATCGCCGACCCGCGCGACATCATCATCGCGCCCGTGGTCTCCGAGAAGAGCTACAGCGTTCTCGACCAGAACTGGTACACGTTCCTCGTCCACCCGGACGCGAACAAGACCCAGATCAAGATCGCGATCCAGCAGATCTTCGACGTCCGCGTGCTGACGGTGAACACCGCGAACCGCGAGGGCAAGCGCAAGCGCACCCGCACCGGCTTCGGTCAGCGCAAGGCGACCAAGCGCGCCATGGTGAAGCTGGCTGACGGTGACCGTATCGAGGCCTTCGGCGGCCCGGTCAGCTAAGGGGTTTGTGAATCATGGCTATCCGTAAGTACAAGCCGACCACGCCGGGCCGTCGCGGCTCGAGCGTCGCCGACTTCGCTGAGATCACCCGGTCGACGCCGGAGAAGTCGCTGCTGGCCCCGCTGCCCAAGAAGGGTGGACGCAACGTCCACGGCCGCATCACCACGCGGCACCAGGGCGGCGGCCACAAGCGGCAGTACCGGATCATCGACTTCAAGCGCAACGACAAGGACGGCGTGCCGGCCAAGGTCGCTCACATCGAGTACGACCCCAACCGCACCTCGCGCATCGCGCTGCTGCACTACGCCGACGGCGAGAAGCGCTACATCCTCGCGCCGAAGGACCTGAAGCAGGGCGACCGCGTCGAGTCCGGCCCGGGCGCCGACATCAAGCCGGGGAACAACCTTCCCCTGCGCAACATCCCGGTCGGTACGACTGTCCACGGTGTGGAGCTTCGTCCCGGCGGTGGCGCCAAGCTGGCTCGTTCGGCCGGCGTCGGCATCCAGCTCCTGGGCCGCGAGGGTGTGTACGCCACGCTGCGTATGCCCTCCGGTGAGATCCGTCGCGTCGACATCCGTTGCCGCGCGACCGTCGGCGAGATCGGCAACGCCGAGCAGTCGAACATCAACTGGGGCAAGGCCGGCCGCATGCGGTGGAAGGGCAAGCGCCCGACCGTCCGTGGTGTCGCCATGAACCCGATCGACCACCCGCACGGTGGTGGTGAGGGCAAGACCTCCGGTGGTCGCCACCCGGTGAACCCGGCGGGTAAGCCGGAGGGCCGTACCCGCCGCAAGGGCCAGCCGAGCGACCGCATGATCGTTCGCCGCCGCTACGCCACCCGCAAGCGCGGGTAACGGGAGTTAAAAGATGCCTCGCAGCCTGAAGAAGGGCCCGTTCGTCGACGACCACCTGCTCAAGAAGGTGGAAGTCCAGAACGAGAAGAACTCGAAGAACGTCATCAAGACCTGGTCGCGGCGCTCGACGATCATCCCCGACATGCTCGGGCACACGATCGCCGTGCACGACGGGCGCAAGCACGTCCCGGTGTTCATCACCGAGGCCATGGTCGGGCACAAGCTCGGCGAGTTCGCTCTGACCCGTACGTTCAAGGGTCACGAGAAGGACGACCGCAAGAGCCGTCGTCGCTAAGCAGTCCACGGATAAGAACAAGGGGTTACAGCGATGCCAGTCAAGGGCGACGCTCCGGCGCTTCCGGGCGCGCGGGCGGTTGCGCGCCACGTGCGCATCTCGCCGAACAAGGCGCGCCGTGTGATCAACCTCGTCCGCGGTCTGCCCGCGAAGGAGGCTCTCACGGTCCTGCAGTTCGCGCCGCAGGCTGCGAGTGAGCAGGTTTACAAGGTGCTCGCCAGCGCGATCGCGAACGCCGAGAACAACGAGCGGCTCGACCCGGACGCGCTCCTGGTCAGTGAGGCGTTCGTCGACGAGGGTCCGACGCTGAAGCGGTTCCGGCCGCGGGCGCAGGGCCGGGCGTACCGGATCCGCAAGCGCACCTGTCACATCACCGTCGCGGTGGAGGCCGTCCAGGTCGCCACACCGGCCCGCAAGGCCGCCGCGAAGAAGGCCGCTCCGGCCAAGTCGGCGCCTGCCGCCGAGGCCGAGCCGGCCGAGTCCCAGAGCGCAGAGTCTCCGCGGGCGGCTGACGCCGCAGAGTCTCAGAGCAGCACGAAGGGTGCCGAGTAATGGGCCAGAAAGTTCACCCCACCGGGTTCCGGCTCGGCATCTCCACCGACTGGAAGAGCCGCTGGTTCGCGGACAAGCTCTACAAGGACTACATCGGCGAGGACGTCAAGATCCGCCGGATGATGTCCAAGGGCCTCGAGCGCGCCGGCATCTCCAAGGTGGACATCGAGCGCACCCGTGACCGGGTCCGCGTCGACATCCACACCGCCCGGCCGGGCATCGTCATCGGCCGTAAGGGCGCGGAGGCCGACCGCATCCGCGGTGAGCTCGAGAAGCTCACCGGCAAGCAGGTCCAGCTCAACATCCTCGAGGTGAAGAGCCCGGAGTCGGACGCGCAGCTCGTGGCTCAGGGCGTCGCCGAGCAGCTGTCCAGCCGGGTCAGCTTCCGCCGGGCGATGCGCAAGGCCATGCAGTCCGCGATGAAGAACCCGGTCTGCAAGGGCATCCGGGTGCAGGTCTCCGGCCGCCTCGGCGGCGCGGAGATGAGCCGCACGGAGTTCTACCGTGAGGGTCGCGTTCCGCTGCACACCCTGCGCGCCAACATCGAGTACGGCTTCTTCGAGGCCCGTACGACGTTCGGTCGCATCGGCGTGAAGGTCTGGATCTACAAGGGCGACGCCGTCCCGGGCCGCGAGGTCGCCCCCGAGGCGCCCGCACGTCCGCGCCGCGACCGTGGCGACCGCCCCGAGCGGCCGCGCCGGGGCCGTTCCGGTTCGTCCGGGACGACCGCGGGTGGCACCGAGGCCGGTCGGGCCGCTCAGGCCCAGGCCGCCTCGACGCCCGCCGAGCCGACCGACACCGCCGCTGCTCCGGCTGCGGCCGAAACGCAGCAGGAGGGCTGACACATGCTGATGCCGCGTAAGCCCCCGAAGGGCTTCCGCAAGCCGCACCACCCGGACCGCCACGGCGCGTCCAAGGGCGGCAACCGGGTGGTCTTCGGTGAGTTCGGTATCCAGGCTCTGGAGCCGGCGTACGTGACCAACCGGCAGATCGAGTCGGCCCGTATCGCCATGACCCGTCACATCAAGCGTGGCGGCAAGGTGTGGATCTCGATCTTCCCGGACCAGGCGCTGACCAAGAAGCCCGCTGAGACCCGCATGGGTTCCGGCAAGGGCTCGCCGGAGTGGTGGGTGGCGAACGTCAAGCCGGGACGCATCCTCTTCGAGATGTCGTTCCCGAACGAGACGATCGCGCGCGAAGCGATGCGTCGCGCGATCCACAAGCTCCCGATGAAGTGCCGCATCGTGACACGCGAAGTGGGTGAAAACTGATGGCAGCGGGCGTTAAGGCAGCCGAGCTGCGCGAGCTCTCCGAAGAGGAGCTGGTCTCGCGGCTGCGGGAGGCCAAGGCGGAGCTGTTCAATCTTCGCGTGCAGGGCGCGACCGGTCAGCTCGACAATCACCGTCGGCTGCAGGTGGTCCGCAAGGACATCGCGAAGATCTACACGATCATGCGTGAGCGTGAGCTGGGGCTCTCGGCCGCGCCGAGTGAGGTGACAGCATGAGTGAGAACGCTGCTGCTGCGCCGCGGAGCCAGCGCAAGGTGCGCGAGGGCCTCGTGGTCAGCGACAAGATGGACAAGACCGTCATCGTCGAGGTCGAGGACCGTGTCAAGCACGCCCTCTACGGCAAGGTTCTCCGTCGCACCCGCAAGCTTCAGGTGCACGACGAGCAGAACGCCTGCGGCGTGGGCGACCGGGTTTCGCTGATGGAGACCCGTCCGCTGTCCCGCACCAAGCGGTGGCGCATCGTGGAGATCCTCGAAAAGGCCAAGTGAGTCCGCTGGGCCGGCGCGAGCCGGCCCAGCGACCATCGTTCCGCCAAGCTTCGGAAGAACCTTTCCGGAGAACTGGCAGACATAGGAGACAGACGTGATCCAGCAGGAGTCGCGACTGCGCGTCGCCGACAACACGGGTGCCCGGGAAATCCTGTGCATCCGCGTACTGGGCGGCTCCGGTCGCCGCTACGCGAGCATCGGCGACGTCATCGTGGCCACGGTCAAGGACGCCATCCCGGGTGCCGGTGTGAAGAAGGGTGACGTCGTCAAGGCGGTCATCGTTCGCACCGCCAAGGAGAAGCGCCGTCCGGACGGCTCGTACATCCGCTTCGACGAGAACGCCGCCGTCATCATCAAGGACGGCGGGGACCCCCGCGGTACGCGCATCTTCGGCCCGGTCGGCCGCGAGCTGCGCGACAAGCGGTTCATGAAGATCATCAGCCTGGCGCCGGAGGTGCTTTGATCATGAAGATCAAAAAGGGCGACACGGTCGTCGTCATCGCCGGCAAGGACAAGGGCGCCAAGGGCAAGGTCATCGCGGCCTTCCCGCGTCAGGACAAGGTCCTCGTCGAGGGCGTCAACCGCATCAAGAAGCACGAGCGCATCCGTACGACGCAGCGTGGTTCGAAGACCGGTGGCATCGTCACGCAGGAAGCCCCCGTTCACATCTCCAACGTGCAGATCGTGGACGACCAGGGCAAGCCGACGCGCGTCGGCTACCGCACGGACGAGAACGGCCAGAAGGTCCGTATCGCGCGAAGCACCGGTAAGGACCTGTGATGACTGCCGCTACCGAGACCAAGACTCTGCCCCGTCTGAAGCAGAAGTACCGCGGCGAGGTCATCCCCGCGCTTCAGGAGCAGTACAAGTACGGCAACCCCATGCAGGTTCCCGGCCTGGTGAAGGTCGTCGTGAACATGGGTGTCGGTGAGGCCGCCCGCGACGCCAAGCTGATCGACGGCGCCGTGCGGGACCTGACCACCATCACCGGTCAGAAGCCGCTGGTGCGGCGGGCGACCAAGTCCATCGCGCAGTTCAAGCTGCGTGAGGGCATGCCGATCGGCGCGAAGGTCACCCTCCGCAACGACCGGATGTGGGAGTTCCTGGACCGGCTGCTGTCGATCGCGCTGCCGCGTATCCGCGACTTCCGCGGCCTCGACGGGCGCAAGCTCGACGGGCACGGCAACTACACGTTCGGCCTGACCGAGCAGTCGGTGTTCCACGAGATCGACCAGGACCGGATCGATCGCACCCGGGGCATGGACATCACGGTGGTGACCACCGCCACGACCGACGAGGAGGGCCGGCAGCTGCTCAAGCTCCTGGGCTTCCCGTTCAAGGAGAACTGAGCATGGCGAAGAAGGCCCTGATCCTCAAGGCTGCCGCGAAGCCGAAGTTCGCTGTGCGTGCGTACACCCGCTGCCAGCGTTGCGGGCGCCCGCACTCGGTCTACCGCAAGTTCGGCCTGTGCCGCGTGTGCATCCGCGAGATGGCGCACCGTGGTGAGCTGCCGGGCGTGTCCAAGGCTTCCTGGTAATCCAAGCTTGTAATACCGCTTCGCCGTAGGCCCGGGGAATCCCTGGGAACCCCGGCGAGAAAGGTTGACGAATACCCATGACGATGACGGACCCGATCGCAGACATGCTCACGCGTCTGCGTAACGCCAACCAGGCGTACCACGACAAGGTGACCATGCCCTTCTCGAAGATCAAGGCGAACATCGCCGAGGTCCTCAAGGCCGAGGGTTACATCGCCTCCTGGTCGGCCGAGGAGCCCGCTGAAGGCGAAGTCGGCAAGCGACTGGTCGTTGAGCTCAAGTACGGCCAGAACCGCGAGCGCAGCCTTGCCGGCATCAAGCGCGTGTCCAAGCCCGGTCTCCGGGTGTACGCCAAGTCCGACGAGCTTCCCCGGGTGCTCGGCGGCCTGGGTGTCGCGATCGTTTCGACGTCCCAGGGGCTGCTGACCGACCGGCAGGCCCGCAAGCGGAGCGTTGGCGGGGAAATCCTCGCCTTCGTTTGGTAACGGAGACTCTGACATGTCGCGAATCGGACGTAAGTCGATCCCGGTCCCGGCCGGCGTCGACGTCACCATCTCGGGCCAGACCGTCAAGGTCAAGGGCCCCAAGGGCGAGCTCTCGCACACCGTCGCCGAACCGATCACGGTCGAGAAGGCGGACAACGGCGAGCTGGTCGTCAACCGCCCCAACGACGACCGCAAGGCCAAGGAGCTGCACGGTCTCTCGCGTACCCTGGTCGCCAACATGATCGTCGGCGTCACCGAGGGCTACAAGAAGACCCTGGAGATCAACGGCACCGGTTACCGCGTGACCGCCAAGGGCAAGGACCTCGAGTTCGCCCTGGGCTTCTCGCACCCGGTCAACGTGCCCGCGCCGGACGGCATCACCTTCTCGGTGGAGCGTCCCACGCAGTTCACGGTCGCCGGCATCGACAAGCAGCTCGTCGGCGAGGTCGCCGCGAACATCCGGAAGATCCGCCCGCCGGAGCCGTACAAGGGCAAGGGTGTCAAGTACCAGGGCGAGGTCATCCGCCGCAAGGCTGGAAAGGCAGGTAAGAAGTGACCGCCACGCTGCTCAAGCGCCGCAATGGGGGCGGAGTCGCCTCCAAGCGCGCCGTCGGGAAGGCGCGTCGGCACTTCCGGGTCCGCAAGAACGTCCGCGGCACTGCCGAGCGTCCCCGTCTGGTCGTCACCCGGTCCACGCGGCACATCACCGCGCAGATCGTGGACGACCTCAAGGGTCACACGCTCGTCTCTGCCTCCACGCTCGACGCCTCCCTGCGGGGCACCGAGGGTGACAAGAGCGCCCTGGCCGGCAAGGTCGGCGCTCTCCTCGCCGAGCGCGCGAAGGCCGCGGGCGTGTCCAAGGTCGTCTTCGACCGCGGTGGCAACAAGTACGCGGGGCGTATCGCCGCGCTTGCCGACGCCGCCCGCGAAGCCGGACTCGAGTTCTAGGAAGGAAGACCAATGCCTGGTCAGCAGCGCCGTGGCGGCGGGTCCGGCGGTAACAACGAGGGCGGCCGCCGCGACAACCGCCGTGAGGGCGGCCGCGGTAACGCGCCCGTCGAGAAGACCCCCCATCTGGAGCGGGTCGTAGCGATCAACCGTGTCGCGAAGGTCGTCAAGGGTGGTCGTCGCTTCAGCTTCACCGCCCTGGTGATCGTCGGCGATGGTGACGGCACCGTCGGCATCGGATACGGAAAGGCCAAGGAGGTGCCCGCGGCGATCGCCAAGGGCGTCGAGGAGGCCAAGAAGCACTTCTTCAAGGTGCCGCGGATCGGTGCGACGATCCCGCACCCGATCACCGGCGAGGCCGCCGCGGGTGTCGTGCTCCTCAAGCCGGCCTCCGCCGGTACCGGTGTCATCGCCGGTGGCCCGGTGCGTGCCGTGCTGGAGTGCGCGGGCATCCACGACGTGCTGAGCAAGAGCCTCGGCTCGTCCAACCCGATCAACATCGTGCACGCGACGGTGGCCGCTCTGAAGGGCCTCGAGTCCCCGGAGCAGGTCGCGAGCCGTCGTGGCCTGCCGGTCGAGGACGTCGCGCCCGCGGCCATGCTGGCGGCGCGTGCGGAAGCGGCGGTGCACTGATGGCACGCTTGAAGGTCACCCAGATCCGGTCCGAGATCGGCCGTAAGCAGAACCAGCGGGACTCCCTGCGGTCGCTCGGGCTGAAGCGGATCAACGATGTGGTGGTCAAGGAGGACCGCCCCGAGATTCGGGGCATGATCTTCGCCGTGAGCCACCTCGTGAGTGTTGAGGAGGTCGAGTAATGGCGATCAAGGTCCACCACCTCCGGCCGGCGCCCGGAGCCAAGACGCCGAAGACCCGCGTGGGTCGCGGTGAGGGCTCCAAGGGCAAGACCGCCGGTCGGGGCACCAAGGGTACGGGAGCTCGCAAGAACGTCTCGGCGGCGTTCGAGGGTGGGCAGATGCCCCTCCACATGCGCCTGCCGAAGCTCAAGGGCTTCAAGAACAAGAACAAGGTCGTCTTCCAGGTCGTCAACCTGGACCGGCTCGCCGAGCTGTTCCCGAACGGCGGCGAGGTCGGCCCGCTCGAGCTCGCCGACGCGGGAGCGGTC
Source organism: Pseudosporangium ferrugineum (assembly GCF_003002065.1). Classification (GTDB taxonomy): domain Bacteria; phylum Actinomycetota; class Actinomycetes; order Mycobacteriales; family Micromonosporaceae; genus Actinoplanes; species Actinoplanes ferrugineus_A. The sequence goes on along the minus strand of NZ_PVZG01000024.1, from coordinate 57,940 downwards.
CGTCGCGGCCAGCCCGTGAAGGTTCTGGGCTCCGGCGAGCTGGGTGGCGTGGCGCTGCAGGTCTCGGCGCACGCGTTCAGCGAGTCGGCCAAGGAGAAGATCGCAGCAGCCGGTGGTTCCGCCACCGAGCTGTGACGCTTGCCGGGGATGTCGGCCGGGTATCGCACCGATGCCTGGCCGCATCCCCGTTGTGGCGTCTGACCTGGTCTTTTACCGGGTCGGGCGCGACGGTTCCACCGGCCGCGGCATAGCTCTTCGTCCCCGGGTGTTGCACAAGCGGCGACCGTGCCTCACAAGAGGCACGTCAGGCTGTTAAAGTCCGTTCCCAGCCAGGTCTATCGGTCGTCCGGACCGATGCCTACCCCCATCCGCCGGTTTCAGGCGGCCACCTCGCGCAGGAGGAAGAAGTTGCTCTCCGCCTTTCTGAGTGCGTTCCGGACGCCTGACCTGCGCAAGAAACTGCTGTTCACAGTAGCGATCATCGCGGTCTACCGGCTCGGTGCCACACTGCCCAGCCCGGGCGTGTCCTACACCAACGTTCGGAACTGCCTCGACGCCGTGAACAGTTCGGACGCCGGCGGCGGGGTTCTGAACCTGCTGAACCTGTTCTCCGGCGGTGCGCTGCTCCAGCTTTCGGTCTTCGCGCTCGGCATTATGCCGTACATCACAGCGTCGATCATCCTGCAGCTGCTCACCGTGGTGATCCCCCGCCTCGAGCAGCTCCGCAAGGAGGGCCAGTCCGGCCAGGCGAAGATCACCCAGTACACCCGCTACCTGACGCTGGGCCTCGCGGTCCTGCAGTCCTCGGCGTTCGTGGCCCTGGCCCGCTCCGGCCAGCTCTTCGCCGGCGCCTGCCCGCAGGACCAGGCGAACTTCGCGATCATTCCCAAGGGCATCGGGATCCCCGACTGGCTGACGCTCACGATGCTGGTCATCACGATGACCGCCGGCACGGGCGTGGTCATGTGGCTCGGCGAGCTCATCACCGACCGCGGCGTCGGCAACGGCATGTCCGTCCTGATCTTCACCTCGATCGCCGCCCGCCTCCCCGGCGAGGGCTGGACGATCAAGGAGAGCAACGGCTGGGGCAAGTTCTGGCTCGTCATCGCCCTGGTGCTGCTGGTCATCTGCGCGGTCGTCTTCATCGAGCAGGCCCAGCGCCGCATCCCGGTGCAGTACGCGAAGCGCATGATCGGCCGGCGCATGTACGGCGGCACCTCGACGTACATCCCGCTGAAGGTCAACCAGGCCGGTGTCGTGCCGGTGATCTTCGCGTCGTCGCTGCTCTACCTGCCGCAGCTGTACCTGCAGTTCTTCGACCAGAACAACCTCAAGGGTTACCAGCAGTGGATCCAGAACTACCTCGCCGACCCGACGAGCTGGATCTACATCGCGACGTACTTCCTCATGATCATCTTCTTCACGTACTTCTACGTGTCGATCACGTTCAACCCGACCGAGGTCGCCGAGAACATGAAGAAGTACGGTGGCTTCGTACCGGGTATCCGGCCCGGTAAGCCGACCGCCGACTACCTGGACTTCATCCTGAGCCGGATCACTCTCCCGGGTGCGCTCTACCTGGGCCTGATCTCCGTACTCCCGAACTTCTTCTTCATCTGGCTGAATCAGCAGCAGTACCAGAACTTCCCGTTCGGTGGTACGGCCGTGCTGATCATGGTGGGTGTGGGCCTGGAGACGGTGAAGCAGATCGAGAGCCAGCTCATGCAGCGCAACTATGAAGGGTTCCTCCGGTAGTGGGGGCGCGGAGCCGGGGGGCTCGCGCGTCTGTGGTTCGCGAGGCTCGTTCTCACCGAAGCGAGGCGATGTAGGTGCGGCTGGTACTGGTGGGCCCCCCGGGGGCCGGCAAGGGGACCCAGGCTGAGTTCATCGCCGCCCATCTCGCCGTACCGAAGATCTCGACCGGTGACATCTTCCGGGCCAACGTGTCCCAGGGCACGCCCCTGGGGCTCGAGGCCAAGCGCTACATGGACGCGGGCAACCTGGTTCCGGACGAGGTGACCATCAACATGGTCCGGGACCGGCTCGCCGAGCCCGACGCCGGCGACGGCTTCCTGCTGGACGGTTTCCCGCGGACCGTCCCGCAGGCGTCCGCGCTCGATAAGCTGCTGGCCGACCTCGGCACCGCGCTCGATCTGGTGATGGAGCTCGTGGTCGACGACGACGAGGTCATCCGGCGGCTCTCCGGCCGCCGGACCTGCCGCGGCTGCGGCAAGATCTGGCACGTCGAGTTCGACCCCACCAGCAAGGAGAACGTCTGCGACCGGTGCGGCTCCGAGCTGTTCCAGCGCGACGACGACCGGGCCGAGACGATCGCCAACCGGCTCGTCGAGTACGCGGACAAGACGGCGCCGCTGGTCGACTTCTACGGCGCGCAGGGCAAGCTCGTGGGCATCGACGCCACCGGGCCGGTCGAGGACGTCACCGTGCGCGCCATCGACGCGCTGCGGTCGTACGGGGGCTGAGATGCGCCGTCAGCAGCTCGACATCCAGCTCAAGACCCCCGAGCAGATCGAGCTCATGCGCGGCGCCGGCCTGGTCGTCGCCGCCGCGCTGGACGCGATGCGCGCCGCCGTGGCCCCCGGCGTCTCCACCGCCGACCTGGACGCCATCGCCGAGACCGTCATCCGGGACGCGGGCGCCGTCCCGTCCTTCAAGGGCTACCACGGCTTTCCCGCCTCGATCTGCGCCTCGGTCAACGAGCAGGTCGTGCACGGCATCCCGGCGTCGACCCAGGTCCTCCGCGAGGGCGACCTGATCTCGCTGGACTGCGGCGCGATCCTGAACGGCTGGCACGGCGACTCGGCGATCACCGTCGGGGTCGGCGAGACCGCGCCCGAACTGCTGCGCCTGGCCGAGGTCGCCGAGGACGCCATGTGGGCCGGCATCGCCGCCGCCGCCCGCGGCGCCGCGAACGGCCGCGGACGCCTCACCGACATCTCCTTCAACGTGGAGAAGACCGTCCGCAAGGCGGGCCGCTACGGCATCGTCGACGGGTACGGCGGCCACGGCATCGGTACGGAGATGCACCAGGACCCGCACGTGCTGAACCACGGCAAGCCCGGCAAGGGCCCGCGCCTGGTGCCCGGCCTCGCCCTGGCCATCGAGCCGATGATCACCATGGGCTCACCGCGTACCCAAGAGCTCTCGGATGGTTGGACCGTCATCACCCGGGACGGCTCGGTGGCGGCGCACGTGGAGCACACCATGGCGCTGCTGGAGGACGGGGTGTGGGTGACCACGGCCGTCGACGGGGGACGCGCCCGGCTGGGCGACCTCGTGACGGGGCGGCAGCCCGCGGTCGGCTCGCTCGCGGAGTAAATCCCCTCGCGTTCCACGGCCGGCAGTCACGCAGCGACGTCCGGCGAGACCATCGCGGCCAGCCCGGCACGAACCTCCAGCTGCGCCCGGGCGCGTGCGCGGGGCAGCCCGGACCGGGGCCTGGCGGGCATGGGCCGGGAGGACATGCGGGCGGGGGACGCGGAGCGTCAGGCTGTCGCCGACACGCTGAAGGTGGCGCTCGATGAGGGGCGGCTGGAGCTGCACGAGTACGACGAGCGGTTGCAGCGGGCCTACGCCGCCAGGACGTACGGCGAACTGGATGGCCTGCCGGGGACCATTCCCGTCTAGCGCGCCCAGGTGGTGCCTCAGCGGGCCTAGGAAGCGCCGGAGAGTCGCGAGGTCTCCAGGCCCTCCGGGCCGCCGTGGGTGGCCTTCTACGCGGGCGTGGTGGTGCTGTGCGTCGTGGTGTGGGCGCTGTCGTCGCTGGGTTCGGGGGAGTGGATCTATTTCTGGCCGGGGTGGATGTTCATTCCGCTCGTGCTGGGGCTGATCGGTCGCGCGGCGAGCCGCAAGCGCTGAGGCCGCGCCGGCGCGAGGGCCGGGTGGTCCGCGGCGTGGGCTGAGCGGTGATCAGCCGGGCTGGGCGGGCCGGTGATGCGGCGGCGCGCCGAGTCGGCGGGGCGCAGGGGGCGGTGCCGTGCCGGGCCGGCGGGAGCGCGGGGTGGTCCGGGCGGCCGGGTGTGGCTTTGTGGTGAGCCGGCACGGACGTGGAGTGCGGCGGCCCCGGCGTGGGGGTGGGGGGAGCGGCTGGGCGGGCCGGTGTGGTGGGGCGGGCTTGCGGGCGGATCGGGCACTGCCGTGTGGGGCGTGGCGCTGGCATGCTGGGGGGATGGGGCGGGACGAGATGAGGGCCGCCGACGCCGATCGGCAGGCCGTCGCGGAGCAGTTGCGGGTGGCGCTCGAGGAGGGCCGGCTGGAGTTGCACGAGTATGACGAGCGGTTGCAGCGGGCCTATGCCGCGAAGACGTACGGTGACCTCGGTGGGCTTCTCGACGATCTGCCGTCCGCCTCCGTGCCGGTTCCGCGGGCGGGTGCCGTTCCGCAGACGGTCTCGAACGGCGAGGCGACCCGGCGCTGGCTGGGCGAGGTGTGGGGCAGCTGGGTGGCGGTGGTGGGCCTCACATCCGCGATCTGGCTGGTCTCGTGCATCGCCAGCGGTGGGCTGGTGTACTTCTGGCCCGTCTGGGTCGCCGGGCCGTGGGGTGCCGTGCTGGTGATGGTCAGCCTCGGCGGGCTCGCGAGCGGGGAGCCGCGGCGGCACGCCGAGAAGCGGGCCCGCAAGGAAGAGGCCCGGCAGCTCAAGCGCGAGCGCAGGGAGTTGCGGCGCGCGGAGGAGGCCCAGCAGTTCCAGGGGGAGCGCGGGGAGTTGCGGCGCGTGGAGGAGGCCCAGCAGCTCGAGGGGGAGCGCAAGGAGCTACGGCGCCCGGAGGACGCCGGCGACGGACGGACCGCGTAGCCGGCGTTGAATCGGACGGGCAAGCTGCGTTTGTCCGCTTTTGCCGGTGGGCGACACACCCGAGTCAGGGGTGCGCGGACCTCGGTTTGGTGTCGATGCCGGGGCGCGCGTACACTGGCATGCTGGCGCACAGCGTCCACTCCGGCATGTCCACCGAGCGCTTCTGGTGGCGTCGGAGCCGCGGCTGGTCCGGTCCCCTCCGGGGGTCGGATGAATGTTGTGAGCCTGCCCCAAGAACCCGATGTCAGGTAGCGGAGGACATGCCAAAGAAAGACGGAGCCATCGAGATCGAAGGCCGAGTGATCGAGCCCCTGCCGAACGCCATGTTCCGTGTGGAGCTTGCGAATGGTCACAAGGTGCTGGCTCACATCTCCGGCAAGATGCGGCAGCACTACATCCGCATTCTTCCCGAGGACCGGGTCGTCGTCGAGCTTTCGCCGTACGACCTGACCCGTGGGCGCATTGTCTACCGCTACAAGTAACAGGGTCGCGGGGATCCACGTCCCGTCTGACTGAGAGTTAAGGCAAACCGTGAAGGTCAAGCCGAGCGTCAAGCGGATCTGCAACAACTGCCGGGTCATCCGGCGGCACGGGCGCGTCATGGTCATCTGCAAGACCGACGCGCGTCACAAGCAGCGCCAGGGCTGATTCCGGCTCGACGCTGCCAGATCCGCACCAGTGAACAAGCTCGTCCCAGCCGCGGTCTCGAATCATCGATGACGCGCGGTCTCACCCCCGGTCGGAGGCCGGGGCCCGCCTGGGCAGGCGGGGTGGGCCGGGCACAGACCTCCGTGACATCGAGGAGTACGCCCACCGATGGCACGTCTCGTCGGCGTCGATCTTCCCCGCGAGAAGCGGATGGAGATCGCGCTCACCTACATCTTCGGGGTCGGTCGCACCCGCTCAGTGGAAGCACTGAACGCGACCGGCATTGACCTGAACAAGCGCGCCAAGGACCTCACGGACGAGGAGCTGGTCCAGCTCCGCGACTACATCGAGGCCAATTTCAAGGTTGAGGGCGACCTGCGCCGCGAGGTCGCCGCGGACATCCGCCGCAAGGTGGAGATCGGGGCCTACCAGGGCATCCGCCACCGCCGGGGTCTTCCCGTGCGCGGTCAGCGGACCCGGACCAACGCGCGTACCCGCAAGGGTCCGAAGCGCACGGTCGCCGGTAAGAAGAAGCCCGGTCGGAAGTAATAGGAGCGCACTGACTTATGCCACCGAAGGCACGCGCTGGGGCCCCCGTCAAGAAGGTCCGGCGCAAGGAACGCAAGAACGTCGCCCACGGGCAGGCGCACATCAAGAGCACCTTCAACAACACCATCGTGTCGATCACCGACCCGACCGGTGCGGTCATCTCCTGGGCCTCGTCCGGCCAGGTGGGCTTCAAGGGCTCCCGCAAGTCGACTCCGTTCGCCGCCCAGCTGGCCGCCGAGGCCGCCGCGCGCCGGGCCATGGAGCACGGCATGCGCAAGGTCGACGTGTTCGTCAAGGGCCCCGGCTCCGGCCGGGAGACCGCCATCCGTTCGCTGCAGGCCGCGGGCCTCGAGGTCGGGCAGATCTCCGACGTCACGCCGCAGCCGCACAACGGGTGCCGTCCGCCGAAGCGTCGCCGGGTCTAAGGGAGAGATCGAAGCAATGGCTCGTTACACAGGTGCGGACTGCAAGCGCTGCCGCCGCGAGAAGATGAAGCTGTTCCTCAAGGGCAGCAAGTGCGATGGTCCGAAGTGCCCGTTCGAGTCCCGGCCGTTCCCGCCCGGGCAGCACGGCCGCGGCCGGACCAAGGAGACCGAGTACCTGCTCCAGCACCGCGAGAAGCAGAAGGCCCGTCGTACGTACGGCGTGCTCGAGAAGCAGTTCCGCGGTTACTACGAGGAGGCTGTCACCAAGCCCGGCAAGACCGGTGAGGTGCTGCTCCAGATCCTCGAGTCGCGTCTGGACAACGTCGTCTACCGGGCCGGCTACGCCGCGTCCCGGGACATGGCCCGGCAGCTGGTCAAGCACGGCCACTTCCTGGTCAACGGCGTGAAGGTCGACATCCCGTCGTACCGGGTGAAGGACCACGACATCGTGTCGGTCCGCGAGAAGTCGAAGGAGATGACCCCCTTCGTCGTCGCGCAGGCCCAGGCCGGTTCGCGTCCGGTTCCGGCGTGGCTGGAGCCGATCCCGAGCGACATGAAGATCCTGATCCACTCGCTCCCGGCCCGCGGTGTCATCGACACCCAGGTCCAGGAGCAGCTGATCGTCGAGCTCTACTCCAAGTAGCGCTCTCGCGGGGTGCCGGCCGTCCGGCCGGCGCCCCGCGCATCACAGAGACGGCCATCAAATAGCGGGTGGCCCGACAGAAAGAAGAAACGCGTGCTCATCAGCCAGCGTCCGAGCCTCTCGGAAGAGTCGCTCAGCGAGACCCGCTCCCGGTTCACCATCGAGCCCCTGGAGCCGGGCTTCGGCTACACCCTCGGCAACTCGCTGCGGCGGACCCTGCTGTCGTCCATCCCGGGCGCGGCGGTCACCAGCATCAAGATCGACGGCGTGCTGCACGAGTTCACCACGATCCCCGGTGTCAAGGAGGACGTGGTCGAGCTCGTCATGAACGTCAAGGAGCTCACCGTCAGCTCCGAGCACGACGAGCCGGTCAGCATGTACCTGCGCAAGCAGGGCCCGGGCGACGTCACCGCCGGTGACATCCAGCCCCCGGCCGGCGTGTCCGTGCACAACCCCGACCTGAAGCTGGCCACGCTCAACAGCAAGGGCCGGCTCGACATGGAGCTCACCGTCGAGCGGGGCCGTGGCTACGTCACGGCGGCGCAGAACAAGAGCGCCGGCGCGGAGATCGGCCGGATCCCGGTCGACTCGATCTACTCGCCGGTCATGAAGGTGACCTACCGCGTCGAGGCGACCCGTGTCGAGCAGCGCACCGACTTCGACCGCCTGATCATCGACGTCGAGTCGAAGGCGTCCATCTCGCCCCGTACCGCGCTGGCGTCGGCCGGCTCGACCCTCGTCGAGCTGTTCGGCCTCTGCCGCGAGCTGGACGAGACGGCCGAGGGCATCGACATCGGCCCGTCGCCGCAGGACGCCCAGCTGGCCGCCGACCTGGCCCTGCCGATCGAGGAGCTGGACCTCACCGTCCGGTCGTACAACTGCCTCAAGCGCGAGGGCATCAACACCGTCGGCGAGCTGATCGGGCGGACGGAGGCCGACCTTCTGGATATAAGGAATTTCGGTCAGAAGTCGATCGACGAGGTCAAGATGAAGCTCGCCGGAATGGGCCTGGGCCTCAAGGACAGCGCGCCGTCCTTCGACCCGGCGCACGTGGTCGACTCGTTCGGCGACGTGGACTACGACACCGACGACTACCGCGAGACCGAGCAGCTCTGAGCTCGGCTGCGCCACTGAATTAGGAGCAACAATGCCCACGCCCACCAAGGGTCCCCGCCTCGGCGGCAGCCCGGCGCACGAGAAGCTGCTGCTGGCCAACCTGGCCACGGAGCTCTTCCGGCACGGGAAGATCAAGACGACCGAGACCAAGGCGAAGCGCCTGCGCCCCCTGGCGGAGCAGCTGATCACCAAGGCCAAGCGCGGTGACCTGCACGCCCGCCGCCGGGTGCTGACCGTCGTCAAGGACAAGGACGTCGTGTACGCCCTGTTCGAGCAGATCGCCCCGCGCTACGGCAACCGGCCGGGTGGCTACACCCGGATCACCAAGACCGGCCCGCGCAAGGGTGACGCCGCTCCCATGGCGATCATCGAGCTGGTCGAGGAGCTGCAGGTCGCGGCCGCCACGGCGCCGGCCAAGAAGGCTGCCCGCAAGGCCGCCGCGCAGCAGGACAAGGTCGAGGCGCTCTCCCGCGAGGACGAGGCCCCGGCCAGTTCCTCCGCCGCGGCGGACGAGGCTCCGGCCGACCAGGACTCGGAGCCGCCGGTGAACGCGTCCGGCGACAAGGGCGCCGAGGGCCCGGGCGACCAGGCCGAGGGCGAAGACACCAAGGCCTGATCAGGCACGTGCGGCCCGGCACCCTTCGTGGGGTGCCGGGCCGTTTCGCTTTCCCGTACGGATGAAGGACGGTTGTGACCGACACGACGCGCCTGCGCCTCGACGTCTCCTACGACGGCGGGGATTTCTCGGGGTGGGCCGCCCAGCCGGGCCGGCGCACGGTCGCCGGGGTGCTCACCGAGGCGCTCGGCCGGCTCTTCGGTCCGGAGGCGCCGCTCGGGCTGACCGTGGCGGGGCGTACGGACGCCGGGGTGCACGCCAGCGGCCAGGTGTGCCACATCGAGCTGCCCACGGCGGAGTGGGAGGCGCGGCGGGACACGCTGCTGCGGCGGCTGGCGGCGCTGATGCCCCCGGACGCCCGGGTGAAGGCGGTCAGGCCGGTGCCGCCCACCTTCGACGCGCGGTTCTCGGCCACGTTCCGCCGCTACGAGTACCGGGTCGCCGACACGGTGTACGGGCCGGAGCCGCTGCGCCGCCACGACACGCTGGGCTGGGTGCGGCCGCTGGACCTGACCCGGCTCCACGAGGCGGCGGCGGGGCTGGTGGGGCTGCACGACTTCGCCGCGTACTGCAAGCGCAAGGAGCATGCGACCACCGTGCGCGCGATCACCCGGCTGGAGTGGCGCCGGGATCCGGACGGGGTCGCGGTCGCGACCGTGCAGGCCGACGCGTTCTGCCAGGCGATGGTCCGCAGCCTCGTCGGGGCGATGCTGACCGTCGGCGACGGGCGCCGCGATCCCGGCTGGCCGGCGAAGCTGCTGTCGCTGCGGGAGCGGTCCAGCGAGGTGACCGTGGCACCGGCGCACGGGCTGACGCTGGTCGAGGTGGGCTATCCGGACGAGGCCGAGTACGCCAGCCGGGCCGAAGCCACCCGCCGGCTCCGCGCCTGACCGGCCGGCGCGGCTACGGGTTGATGCTGCGCCGGGCGATGACGTCCTGGGTGAGGTAGTGCTCGACGACGTCCTCGGTGATCTGCTCCGCGTACGGGTCGTCGTCGGTGACCAGGCTGCCGTCGGGCCGGGAGATCGCGCAGTACAGCACGTAGTGGCCGGCCGTGTGCCAGCCGACCTGGGCGAGCGGCGCCGCCACCGTGCCGCCGGTGCTCAGCACGGCGAAGCTGCCGCGGCCGGCCTCGACCAGCAGCCCCGTCTCCTCGCTGACCGCCGCGGCGGCGTCCGCATCCGCGACGTTGAACACGCCCGCCGTGACCCGGTAGTCGCCGTACGGTGCGATCAGCCCGGCGCGGACGACCTGGCTGCACCCGTGCTCGTCGAGCACCGCCCCCAGCTCGCCGGTGGCCGCGGTGGCGCAGTCGGTGTCGACGTGGGTGACCGCGACCCGGTACGGCTCCGCCCCGGCGGCCGGGCGGATCTCCGTACCGGGGAAGACCTCCCGCCGGGTGAGCGGTTCGGTGTCGACGACGCGGGACCTGATGGACTGCGCCGAGAGGTCCGTCCGGGCCGCGGTGCCGTCGATCGGGCCCCGGCTCTCCTCCGCGACGACGAAGAACCCGGTGAGCACCACGATCGAGGTGATGATGAGCGCACCGAGACCGCTGAGCAGCAGCTGGAGGGCCTGTTGCGGCTGGGCCAGGGGATGCAGCGGGCCGGTCGGGCGGCGCGGTGTCCCCCAGGTGGTGGCGGTCCTGGGGCGCAGGCGCCGGGTGGTCTCGTCCTGGGGCCGTACGGGGGTGCGGCGGTGCTGGGCCGGGACGTGCGTCCGGGTGAGCGCCGGTCTGCTGAGGATCGCGAGTCCGCTCCCCGGGTTCGCGCGATGGGCGGAGCGTGGCCGGGGGTCGCGAAGCATGCCGCCACGCTAGGAGCGCACCGTGATCGATGAACGCACAGGTTGTGCGGCACCCCGATGCCGCGGGGCTCGTTGCGCGCGGGAGACTTGCGGGGTGAGCGCCGATCATTACTTCAGTGCCGAACCGGCCACGCCCGGTGACCGCAGCCGGATCGAGTTCTCCGTGGCGGGGCGGGAGTACGACCTGGCCGTCGCGCGCGGGGTCTTCTCGGCCGGGCGGCTCGACCCCGGCACCGCCGTCCTGCTCCGCAAGGCGGACCTGCCGGACGCGTCAAGCACCGGCACCCTGCTCGACGTGGGCTGTGGCTACGGCCCGATCGCCTGCGTGCTGGCCAGCGAGGCGCCGGCCGCGACCGTCTACGCGATCGACGTGAACTCCCGGGCCCGCGAGCTGACCGCCGAGAACGCCGCGACGCTGGGCCTGGCCGACCGGGTCCGGGTCTGCGCCCCCGACGACGTGCCGGCGGAGGTCACCTTCGACCAGATCTGGAGCAACCCGCCCACCCACGTCGGCAAGACCGAGCTGTACGCCGTGACGGACCGCTGGCTGGCCCGGCTGGCGCCGACCGGGGTGGCCTGGCTGGTGATCAACCGCAACCTCGGTGGCGATTCGCTGCACGCCCGCCTGACCACGCTGGGCTGGGACGTGCGGCGGACGGCGAGCCAGCGCGGCTTCCGCGTGCTGCGGGTGGCCCGGGGTCCGGAAAAAACCGGCTGACCTGCGCCGCTTCCTCGGGGAGGATGGCCGCGTGGGTTACGTGGATGTCGCCGGGGTCGGATTCGTGCTGCCGGACGGGCGGGAGCTGTTCTCCGACGTCTCGTTCCGGGTCGGTGAGGGCGCGAAGGTGGCGCTCGTCGGCCCGAACGGTGCCGGCAAGACCACCCTGCTGCGGATGGTCGCCGGTGACCTCGCCGTCCCGGTCGGCACGGTCGCGCGTTCCGGCGGGCTGGGCGTCATGCGCCAGTTCATCGGGATGATCGGCGATGACCGTACCCTCGCCGATCTTGCCCTGTCCCTGGTCGCCCCCGCCCTGCGGGACGCGGGCAGCGCCCTGGCCGACGCCGACGCCGCGCTGCAGTCCACGCCCGGCTCGGAGAAGGCGCAGCTGCGGTTCGCCAACGCGCTGACCGGATGGGGCGAGGCCGGCGGCTACGACGCCGAGGTGCTGTTCGACACGGTCGCCGTCGCCATCCTCGGCAAGCCGTGGGACGAGGTACGCACCCGCCCGGTGCGCACCCTCTCCGGCGGCCAGCAGAAGCGGTTCGCCCTCGACCTGCTGCTGCGTGGCGGCGACGAGGTGCTGCTGCTCGACGAGCCGGACAACTTCCTCGACGTGCCCGGCAAGCGGTGGCTCGAGACCCGGCTGCGGGAGTCGCCGAAGTCGGTGCTCTACGTGTCGCACGACCGGGAGCTCCTCGCGCAGACGGCGACCCGGGTCGTGGCCGTCGAGGGCGGCAGCGCGTGGACCCATCCCGGCGGGTTCGCCTCCTGGCACGAGGCCCGCGCCAACCGGCACGAGCGGCTCCTGGAGTCGCGGCGACGGTGGGACGAGGAGCACGAGAAGCTGCGGGAGCTCGTCTTCACGCTCAAGCAGAAGGCGACGTTCAACGACGGGATGGCGTCGCGCTACCAGGCCGCCCAGACGCGGCTGCGCAAGTTCGAGGAGGCCGGCCCGCCGCCGCTGCCGCCGAAGGAACAGTCGCTGCGGATGAACCTGCGCGGTGGCCGTACCGGAAAACGGGCCGTGGTCTGCACGGAGCTGGAGCTGGAGGACCTGACCTTCCCGTTCGACCTCGAGATCTGGTACGGCGACCGGGTCGCGGTCCTGGGCGCGAACGGCACCGGCAAGTCGCATTTCCTGCGGCTGCTCGCGGCCGGCGGCTCCGCGCCCGACGCCGACAACAAGCCGGTCGACGGCGCGCCCCTCGCCCACGTCGCGCACAGCGGCACGGCGCGGCTCGGCGCGCGGGTGCGCCCGGGGCACTTCTCGCAGACGCACGACCGGCCGGAGCTGCTCGACCGTACGCTCGTCGAGATTCTGTGGCGCGGCGACGATCACCGGTCCGGGATGGACCGGGCCGGCGCGATGAAGGCGCTCAACCGTTACGAGCTGGCGGCGCAGGGCGACCAGCGGTTCGGCACGCTCTCCGGCGGGCAGCAGGCCCGTTTCCTGGTGCTGCTGCTGGAGCTGTCGGGTGCCACGGTGCTGCTGCTCGACGAGCCGACGGACAACCTCGACCTGGCGTCCGCCGAGTCGCTCGAGGAGGGGCTGCGGGCCTTCGAGGGCACGGTGATCGCGGTCACCCACGACCGCTGGTTCACCCGGGGTTTCGACCGCTTCGTGCTCTTCCGTGGAGACGGCGAGGTCGTGGAGACCCCCGAGCCGGTCTGGGACGTGCGGTAGGACAAGGGTTTACGCGCGGGCCGCGGCTGGGTTACCGTCGGCAGCGGAACCAACCCCACGGGAGTCCGGAGCACCGGGCTGAGAGGGGGGCTGTCGCAGCCCCCGACCGTCGAACCTGATCCGGGTCATGCCGGCGCAGGGAGGAGTGCGTTGTGGACCCTGCTTTCCCGTGCCTTCACGTCATCACCGACGCCCGACCGGGGCGCGCGCCGCTCGCCGTGGTCACCGCGGCGGTGGCCGCCGCCCGGCAGCTCGGCGCGACGGACCGGCTCGCGATCCAGGTACGCGTCGAGGACGACGTCACCGACCGCGCCCTGTTCGAGCTGGCCGCCGAGGTCGTCGCGAGATGCCGGCCGGCCGGGGTGACGTGCCTGGTCAACGACCGGTTGCACGTCGCGCTGGCGGTCGGCGCCGAGGGCGCCCACGTCGGTGCCGAGGATCTGCCGGTGGCCGCCGCCCGCAAGGTGCTCGGACCGGCGGGAGTGCTGGGCGCCACCTGCCGCGACCCGGACGCGGCCCGCGCGGCCGTGGCGGCGGGCGCGTCGTACCTCGGCGTCGGGCCCGCCTTCGCGACCGTCACGAAGCCGGGCCTGCCGGCGCCGCTGGGGCCGGAGCGGATCGGGGCGGTCGCCCGCGCGGTGCCCGGCGTGCCGATCGTGGCCATCGGCGGGGTGACCGCGGACAACGCCGCGGAGCTGGTCCGGGCCGGGGCCGCGGGCGTGGCGGTGGTGGGTGCCGTCGCGGGCGCCGCGGATCCCGGCGAGGCGACCGCGCGGCTGCTGAAGGTCCTTCCGTGAGGCACGTCACCGTGGTGGGCGGCGGGATCGTCGGGCTGGCCGTCGCATGGCGCTGCCGGCAACGCGGCCTGCGGGTGACCGTCCACGACGGAGGCGACGACGACGCGGCCTGGTACGCCGCCGCCGGCATGCTCGCGCCGGCCGGGGAGACGTCCTTCGGCCAGGAGGCGCTGACCGCGCTCCTGGTCGAGTCGGCGTCCCGGTGGGCCGGGTTCGCCGCCGAGCTGACCGCGGAGACCGGGCTCGACCTCGGCCTGGACGCGCGGGGGACGGTGGCGGTGGCGCTCACCGGTGACGATCTCGCGGAGGCGCACCGGCTGTGGGCGTACCGGGAGGAAAGGGATCTCAAGGTGCGGCGGCTGGTGCCGAGCGCCGTCCGGGCGCTGGAGCCGGCCCTGTCCCCGAGGATCCGCGGCGGGGCGCACATCCCCGACGACCTGCAGGTAGATCCGCGACGTGTGGTCGCGGCGCTGCGGGCGGCGCTCGGCGACGCGGTGGTGCCGGGGCGGGTCGGCGAGCTGCCGGCCGGGCCGGTCGTGGTGGCGGCCGGCACGGGGACGGCCGCGCTCACCGGTCTTCCCGTACGGCCGGTGAAGGGCCTGGTGCTACGCCTGCGCGGCGAGCCCGGGCTGCTCCGCCACGTCATCGTCGGATACGCCGACGGCCGGCACGTCTACCTGGTGCCGCGCGCCGACGGCGAGCTGATCGTCGGGGCGACGCAGGAGGAGCGCGCCGACTTCACGGTTACCGCCGGTGCGGTCCTCGAGTTGCTGCGCGCCGCCACGGACCTGGTCCCCGAGCTCGCCGAGTTCCAGCTCACGGAGACCGTCGTCCGGCACCGTCCGTCCACCCCGGACAACGCACCGCTGCTCGGCCGGTGGCGTGACGACGTCATCGTCGCGGCCGGGCACCACCGCAACGGGGTGCTGCTCACGCCCGTCACCGCCGATCTCATCGCCGGCCTGGTCGACACCGGCCGGCCCGATCCGCTGCTCGAAGCCTTTGCGCCCGGGAGGTTCGCATGAGGGTCACCGTCAACGGCGCCGGCCGCACCATCGACGCCGGCAGCACCGTCGAGCGGCTCGTCGCCGCCGTCACCGAGGCACGGCGCGGCGTCGCGGTCGCGGTCAACGGCGAGGTCGTGCCGCGTTCCGCCTGGCCCGGCGCCCGGCTCAGCGACGGCGACCGGGTCGAGGTTCTCACCGCGGCGCAGGGAGGCTGACGTGGACGATCTCTTCGGGACGTCCCGGCTGATCCTCGGCACCGGCGGGGCGGAGAGCCTGGCCGCCCTCGAAGCGGCGATCGTGGCGTCGGGCACCGAGATGGTCACCGTGGCGCTCCGGCGGGTGGACGCGGCCGGTCCGGGCCTGCTGCCGCTGCTCGACCGGCTGGGCATGCGCGTGCTGCCGAACACGGCCGGGTGCTACACCGCCACGGACGCCGTGAAGGCGGCGCAGCTCGCCCGGGACGCGTTCGAGACCGACCTGATCAAGCTCGAGGTGATCGGCGACGAGCGGACCCTGCTGCCGGACGGGGTGGAACTGCTGCGGGCGGCGGAGACGCTGGTGGCGGACGGGTTCCGGGTGCTGCCGTACACCAGCGACGACCCCGTCCTGGCCCGTCGCCTGGCCGACGCGGGCTGCACCGCGGTCATGCCGGCGGGCGCGCCGATCGGCTCCGGGCTGGGGATCAACAATCCGCACCACATCCGGCTGATCCGCGACAGCGTGGACGTGCCGGTCATCCTCGACGCGGGCATCGGCACCGCGTCCGAAGCCGCGCTGGCCATGGAGCTGGGCTGCGACGGCGTGCTCATCGCCTCGGCGGTGACCCGGGCGGCGGATCCGGCGCGGATGGCGGCGGCGATGCGGCACGCGGTCGAGGCCGGTCGGCTCGCGGCCGGCGCCGGTCGCATCCCCAAGCGCTATCACGCCCTCGCCTCCACGTCGGACGAAGGGCTGCCGGCATGGTGACCCCGTCGGGCGTCATCGTGCTCACCGATCGCCGGCTCGCCGCCGGGCCGCTGGTCGAGGTGGTCCGGGCCGCGGTCCGCGGCGGCGCGTCGTGGGTCGTCCTGCGCGACCGCGATCTTCCGTACGCCGAGAGAGCCGCGCTCGCCGCCGAGTTGCGGACGGTGGCCCGGGTGATCGTGGCCGGCCCCGATCCGCTGGGCGGCGACGCGGTGCATCTGTCCGCTGTGGATAACCGGCCCCGGGGAGTGGCGTTGGTGGGACGCTCGTGGCATGGCTCCGAACAACTGTCCGACGAGGACTACGTCACTCTCTCGCCGATCTTTCCGACGGCGACGAAGCCGGGTTACGGGCCCGCGCTGGGGGCGTCGCGCGCCGCTCGGCTGGCTGCCGGCCTTGAAGGGCTGGGGGTGGCCGGGCCGGGGGCTTCCGGGGTGGCCGGGCCGAGGGCTTCCGGGGTGGCCGGGCCGGGGGATTCGGGCGCCGCCGGGCGGCCTTGGCTGGCTTTGGGTGGGGTCGACTCGCCCGAGCGGGCGGCGGAGTGTGTGCGGGCCGGGGCCGCCGGGGTGGCCGTGCTCGGCGCGATCATGCGGGCCGGCGATCCGGAGCGGGTCACGCGGGCGCTGGCCGAGGCGGTCGCATGACGCCGGTGGTGGTGCTGACGATCGCCGGCTCGGACTCCGGTGGCGGGGCGGGGATCCAGGCGGACCTGAAGACGTTCGCGGCGCTGGGGGCGTACGGGGTCTCGGTGATCACGGCGATCACGGCGCAGAACACGCGCGGCGTCACGGCCGTCCACCCGGTGCCTCCGGACATGGTCGCGGCGCAGCTCGACGCCGTGCTCGCCGACTTCGAGGTGGCGGCGGTCAAGGTCGGCATGGTGGGGGATCCCGCTGTCGCCGCGGTGCTGGCCGGACGGGCCGCGGACCTGCCGAACCTGGTGGTGGATCCGGTGCTCGTCGCCACCAGTGGCAGCGAGTTGTCCGGTGTTGCGGCTGTGGCGCCGCTGATCCCGTACCCCCGCGTTCTGACGCCGAACCGCTACGAAGCCGGCGCCCTCCTCGAAACCCGGGTCGAGACGGCCGAGGAGATGGCCCGGGCCGCGGCCCGGCTCGCCGCGCGCGGGCCCGAGGCGGTCGTGGTGACCGGCAGCGAGCTGGCCGTGGACGTGCTCCACACCGACGGCCGGAGCCGGGCGCTGCGCGGTGAACCCGTGCCGACCGCCAACAACCACGGTTCGGGCTGCACGTTCTCGTCGGCGGTCGCCGCGCGGCTCGCGTTCGGGGACGCGGTTCCCGACGCGGTGGCGTTCGCCAAGTCCTACGTCGCGCGGGCGCTGACCGGCGGCCGGGACTGGAAGCTCGGAGCGGGGCCCGGGCCACTGCACCACTTCGCCTGAGGAAAGCCACCGGGGCGGCCCTCTGCGGCCTTGTCGCGCCCGGTTCGTCACGATTGGGGAGGAAACATGAGGCGCAAGGTGTACGTCGAGGGCTCGCGTCCGGACCTGCGGGTGCCGTTCGCCGAGATCGAGCTGAGCGGGGACAACCCGCCCGTGCGGCTCTACGACACGTCCGGGCCCGGCAGCGACCCCGAGGTCGGGCTGCCGCCGCTGCGCGGGCCGTGGATCGCGGCCCGGGGGGATGTCGCTCCGGTCGCCGGGGCGGGCACACCGCTGGCCTTCTCCGGCGGGCCGGCTTCTGCCGGCGGCGATCCGGCTTCTGCTGGCGGCGATCCGGCTTCTGCTGGCGGCGGGCCGGCTTCTGCTGGCGGCGGGCCGGCTTCTGCTGGCGGCGGGCCGGTGGCTGCCGGCGGCGGGCCGGCTGTTTCCGGGGGGACGGCTCCGGTGGCTGCTCGGCCCACTCAGCTGGCCTATGCGCGGGCCGGCATCGTCACCGATGAGATGGAGTTCGTGGCCATCCGGGAAGGCGTCGAGCCGTCCGTGGTGCGGGAGGAGATCGCGGCCGGGCGGGCGGTGCTGCCGGCCAACATCAACCACCCGGAGAGCGAGCCGATGATCATCGGTGCCCGGTTCCTGGTGAAGGTCAACGCCAACATCGGCACGTCGGCGGTCACGTCCTCGATCGCCGAGGAGGTCGACAAGCTCACCTGGGCCACCCGCTGGGGTGCCGACACGGTGATGGACCTGTCCACCGGCAAGCGGATCCACGAGACCCGCGAGGCGATCATCCGCAACTCCGCGGTGCCGATCGGCACGGTGCCGATCTACCAGGCGCTCGAGAAGGTGGACGGCGACCCGGTCAAGCTCTCCTGGGAGGTCTTCCGCGAGACGGTGATCGAGCAGGC
Organism: Pseudosporangium ferrugineum; assembly: GCF_003002065.1. Lineage (GTDB taxonomy): Bacteria > Actinomycetota > Actinomycetes > Mycobacteriales > Micromonosporaceae > Actinoplanes > Actinoplanes ferrugineus_A. Next base: position 39,845 of record NZ_PVZG01000024.1, on the reverse strand, counting down.
CGAGCAGGGCGTCGACTACATGACCGTGCACGCGGGGGTGCTGCTGCCGTACGTGCCCCTGGCGGTGAACCGGGTCACCGGCATCGTGTCGCGCGGCGGCTCGATCATGGCGGCGTGGTGCCTCGCGCACCACCGGGAGAACTTCCTCTACGAGAACTTCGCGGAGCTGTGCGAGATCCTGTCGCGCTACGACGTGACCTTCTCCCTGGGCGACGGGCTGCGGCCGGGGTCCATCGCGGACGCCAACGACGAGGCCCAGTTCGCCGAGCTGCGGACGCTGGGCGAGCTGACCCACGTCGCGTGGGAGCACGGCGTGCAGGTGATGATCGAGGGCCCCGGCCACGTGCCCATGCACAAGATCAAGGAGAACGTGGACCTGCAGCAGGAGCTGTGCGCCGGGGCACCGTTCTACACGCTCGGGCCGCTGACCACGGACATCGCTCCCGCGTACGACCACATCACCTCGGCCATCGGCGCCGCGATGATCGGCATGTTCGGCACCGCGATGCTCTGCTACGTCACGCCGAAGGAGCACCTCGGGCTGCCGGACCGGGACGACGTGAAGGCGGGGGTGATCGCGTACAAGATCGCCGCGCACGCCGCGGACCTGGCCAAGGGCCACCCCGGCGCGCAGGCCTGGGACGACGCGCTGTCCAAGGCCCGGTTCGAGTTCCGCTGGGAGGACCAGTTCAACCTGGCGCTGGACCCGGACACAGCGCGGGCGTACCACGACGCGACCCTGCCGGCGGCGCCCGCGAAGACCGCCCACTTCTGCTCGATGTGCGGGCCGAAGTTCTGCTCCATGAAGATCACGCAGGAGCTGAAGGAGTACGCGGCCAAGGGGATGCAGGACAAGAGCGAGGAGTTCGTGAACGCGGGAGGTCGCGTGTACCTCCCGGTCACGTCGTCGGACGCCTCGGTGGTTCCGTCGGCGGTCCCGCCGGTGGTTCCGGCCGCGGTCTCGCCCGGGGTCTCGCCCGGGGTCCCGGCCGCGGTCTCGTCCGCGGTCGAGCCGACGGGTCCGTCGGCGGCTCCGCCGGCGGTTCCGTCGGTTTAGAGCTTGTAGAAGTTGACGTAGTGGTCGGGGGTGAACCAGGTCTCCTTCGTGGACCGGTTCACCACGATCCGGTATGCGTCCCGCGACGCGCCCTTCGCCCGGGGGTAGACGTCGTACTCGTTGTAGCTCGCGTTCGTCGGCAGCTGGCGTTCCCGGTTCTGGAACGTGCCGCCGGTGTAGTTGTACTGGCCGTACGGCCACGTGTACCAGCCCGCGCTGGTCGGCCAGCCGAGTTGGCTCCAGCCGGTGCGGGCGGTACGCGCGGCGTCGCACCGCGACATCGTGCAGCTCGAGTAGACGGAGGCGGCGGCGGGGTCCGGAGCCACCACGGCGGGCGCGGCGGTGAGCGCGAAGACGACGGCGAGCGCGGTGAGAAGGCGCCGCAGACCGGACCGCCGGCGTGCCGGTCCGGAGGTCTCGCGGGTGCCGGGGTGGGGCGTGGCGGAGGTCTCGCGGGTGCCCGGGTGTGACGGTGGGTGGGGCGCGGCGGAGGTCTCGCGGGTCCGGGGGCGTGACGGTCGGCGGGGCGTGCCGGAGGTCTCGCGGGTGCGGGGGTGTGACGGTGGGCGGGGCGCTCCGGTCGGTCGGTGCGCGCCGGAGGTCTCGCGGGTGGCGGGGTGTGACGGTGGGCGGGGTGCCGGGGTGTCTGGGGACATGCGGGACTCCGTAGCGTCGGGGCCCGGCTGGTGGCGGGGCCGTGCGCTCATCCTGCGATGCCGCGGCGGGTCGCGGTACATCCCCGCCGCATCATTCCATCGGCGTTCGACTATGTGTTACCTCGGTGGGAGGGCCTATTTGCCGAGGCCGCTGACCCAGTCGACGATCTCCTCGTCCTTGCGCCGGCGCAGTCCGAACTTGCCCCGGCCCCGGCCGGCGGTGGGCGGCTCCTGGGCGGACGCGGCCTGCGGGGAGCCGGCTTGAGGGGGTCCGGCCTGGGTGGACGCGGGTCCAGCTGGGGCGGATGCGGGTCCGGCGTGGGTGGGCGCGGTCCGGGCTTGGGTGGGCGCGGGTCCGGCCTGGGTGGGCGCGGTCCGGGCCTGGGTGGATGCGGTCCCGGCCTGGGCGGGCGTGGTGGCGCCGCGCGGTGCCGGGGTCATGGGTGGCAGCGGGTTGACCGGCTCGGGGCGGGGCAGGGGAGCGCTGACCGCCGTCGGTTCCGGGGTGAGCGGCTCCGCGGCGTGGGCGGCGCGGGGTTGCGGGATCGTGGGGTCAGGGGCGTGGCGTGCGGCGGTTGCCGCCGCGTCCGCGCGGCCTCGGGCGAACGGGCGCATGCTGCGGCCGGTGCGGCCGGGGCGGGGCTGTTCGGCGGTCGGTGCGTGCAGGGCCTCGGGTGGCAGCGGGCGGGTTGCCGGCTCCGGGACGTAGGGGTCCTGCTCGGCGGTGGCCGTGCCGGCGTTCCGGGCTCCCCGGGCGAACGCGTCGAACGACGAAGGTTCCTGGGCCGCGTAGTCGCCGAGGGCGACCCCGCGCGCCGGGGGAGGCGCGGCGGGCGGCGGGCCGGGGCGCCGGGTGGGGAACTCGCCGGTGCGGCCGGTGAACGCGTCGGCAACGCTCGGCCGCCGGCCGGTGGCATCCTTCCCGCCGGGCCGCGGTGCGGAGGAGAAGTCCGGGCCGGTGGCCGGCGTCCCACCGGGCCGCGGCGCGGAGGCGAAGTCGGCGCTGGTGGCCGGCGTCCGGCCCGGCCGTGATGCGGAGGAGAAGTCCGGGCCGGTGGCGGACGTTCCGCCCGACGGCGGGGCCGGCGAGAGGTTCGTGCCGCTGGGGCTCGGTGCCGGGGGGAAGTCCGGGGTGGGTGATGCGCCGGGGTCTTCACCCGGGCGGGTGACGGTGGGCGGGTCGAAGACCGCGGTGTCCGAGGGGCGGAGCGGGGGGTCTGCGGGCGGGGGAGTCTGTGGCACCGCGGCGGCCGCGATCGCCGATTCCGGCTGCTCGGTGCGCTTGGGCAGCGGGGGCAGGCCGGCCGTGGGCGGGGTGTCGTCGTCCTCGTCGTCCGGGGCGGGAGGGCGGCGCAGGACCGCCGCCAGGACCGAGCCGAGGACGCCCGCGCCGGTGGCCGTCATCGCTGCCCAGTAGGGCACGACCTGGTAGCGGTCCGAGCCCGCGCCGGGGCCCGCGATCAGGTAGGCGATCGTCAGGAGGGCCGGGCCCGGCAGGCCGGCCAGCGCGATGGTCAGGGTCGGCAGGCCGCGGCGGCGGGCCACCCAGCCCAGGGCCGCGCCGGCCAGCAGGGCCAGGGCCGGCATGGTGGCCAGGGCCGTCCGCTGGGTCACCGCGGGCGACAGGAAGCCCGCGTCGAAGACCCCTAGGCGTACGGCGGGCAGCGGGTCGGACGGGCCCAGCGACGGTGCCACCGAGACCACGGCGATGACCCAGATCGCGATGGCCATGGTGACCAGGCTCCAGCGGGCCACGGCCTGGGCCAGCGCGGCCCACGCGGCGAAGACGCCGACCAGGGCGCCGAGTCCCGCGCAGATGGCGATCACCAGGACCGGGTTGACGCCGGCGATCTGGGCCGTACGGGCGGGTTGCATGGTGAGCGGCACGACGACGGCCGCGCCGATCGCCGCCGCGAAGGCCATGGCGAGTTCGGTGCCGGCGCCGCCGCGGAAGCCGGGCGCCCAGCGGTGGGAGAGGGCCGTGCCGGCGAGGGCGGCGGCCACGGCGGCCACCATCGGGAACCAGGCGATCCAGGCGAGCTGCGCCGTCCACTGATCACGGGCGGTCACCTCGACCACCCGGGTGAGGCGCACGATGCCCAGCCCGTACGCGAGCCCCAACTGGCTGGCGCCCGCCAGGACGCCCACGCCGAGGGTCGCGGACAACAGCTTGGCCCAGGTCCGAAATGCCATGGCGGGCACGTTACGGAATGTGTAGGGTCGCCCGCCAGTCAGGAGGCCGCTTCTTAAGGCTGCCCAAAATTCCGCTTAGCTGTGATCGAGGCCGGTCTTGAGTTCGATGATGCGGCCTATGTACAGAGTGTCACCGGCGTTGGTCAGCATGTGAGTCTGGCCGGGCTCGCGGAAGACGATCCCGCCGGTCTCCTCCTCGACCTCGATGCGCTCGCCGGCCGCCGTGTGGATCACGTTCTTGGCGCCCTGCACGGCCACCACGACGTACGGAAGGCCGTGGTGGTGCAGCGGCTGGGTCTCGCCGGGCCGCAGCGAGATGTGCCAGATCCGCACCTTGTCGTTCTCCAGCATGACTTCCTGGCCGACGGCTCCCAGCACCTGCTCGGTCACAGCGCTCCCAGTTGCGGCAGGACCCGATCGGCGATCAGGTCGACGTGGTCGAGGTCGGACATGTCGATGACGCGCAGGTGGACCCGGGTGGCCCCGATCTCCGCCAGTTCGCCGAGGCGCTGGACGAGGGCGTCGGGCGAACCGACCACCGGGTCCTCCGGGGGCAGGGCGCTGGGCACGTGCAGGGGCGCGGCGCGACGGTGGGCTTCCTCATCCGTACGCCCGAGCGCCACCACCACGCCCGCCGAGAGGGTGAGCGCGCGGCCGGCCGGGCGCCCGTACGTGTCGCAGGCAGCGCGTACCCGCTGAAAGCCCGCCGCCGTCTCCGCCACGCTCTTGAACGGCATGTTGAACTCGTCCGCGAAGCGGGCGGCGAGTTCCGGGGTGCGCCGCGGGCCCCGGCCGCCGACGATCACCGGCGGGCCCGGCCGCTGCACCGGCTTGGGCAGGGCGGGCGCGTCGAGCAGCCGGTAGTGCTTGCCCTCGTAGGAATAGGTGGCGCCGTCCGGTGTGGCCCACAGCCCGGTGATGATCGCGAGCTGCTCGGCCAGCCGGTCGAAGCGCTCGGCCAGCGGCGGGAACGGGATGCCGTACGAGGTGTGCTCGCGCTCGAGCCAGCCCGCGCCCATGCCGAGCTCGATCCGGCCGCCGCTCATCGCGTCCGCCTGCGCCACCATGATCGCCAGCGGGCCGGGCAGCCGGAAGGTCGCGGACGTGACCAGGGTGCCCAGCCGCAGCCGGCCGGTCTCGCGGGCCAGCGCGGCCAGGGTCAGCCAGGCGTCCGTGGGGCCGGGCAGGCCCGGGTCGGCGCCCATCGACTGGTAGTGGTCGGCCCGGAAGAAGCCCTCGAAGCCGGCGTCCTCGGCGTGCCGGGCGAGGCGCAGCTGGTCCTCGTACGTGGCGCCGCGGTGCGGCTCGATGAACAGGCAGACGCGCATCGATCGTCCCTAAGCCATCAGCAGTTCGTGCAGTTCGGCGCTGCACCGGGCCACGTCCTCGAGGTGGGCGCCGCGGCCCAGGGTGCGCGGTCGCGGGATCTTGATCTCGAGGATCTCGCGGATCCGGCCCGGGCGCGGGCTGAGCACCACCACCCGGTCGGCGAGCAGCACCGCCTCGTCAATCGAATGGGTGACGAAGACGATGGTCGTATTCAGCTCCATGTGAACACGCTGCAGTTCGCCGGAGAGCTCCTCGCGGGTGAGCGCGTCGAGCGCGGAGAACGGCTCGTCCATGAGCATCACGCGCGGGTTGCCGATCAGGGAGCGGCACAGGGCGACGCGTTGCTGCATCCCGCCCGAGAGCTCGTGCGGGAGCCTCTTCTCGAAGCCGTTCAGGCCGGTCATGGCCAGCAGTTCGTGGGCCCTGTCCCGGTGTTCGGCCCTCTTCCAGCCGAAGAACTGCACCGGGAGCAGCACGTTGTCGAGCACCGTGCGCCACGGCAGCAGGGCGGGCTTCTGGAACATCATCGCCATGTCCCGGCGGGGTTTCGTCACCCGGTCGCCTGACACGCGTACTTCTCCGGTGGTGGCCGGCAGCAGGCCGGCGACCAGGCGGAGCAGGGTGGACTTGCCGCATCCCGAGCGGCCCAGCACGGCGACGAACTCGCCCTCGGCCACGTCGAGATCGATTCCGCTCAGGGCCTCCACGGTGCCGGAACGCCCACTGAACGTCCGGGAGACACCACTGAGACGGATCATCTGCGCGCGCTCCCGATGGAGTCCGATGAATGCATCGTCACTCTAACCAGTCGATGGTGCACGGTCGTGAGCAGCCCGTCCACAGGGGGCACTGAGACGTACCTGTCATCGATGACCGGCGAAGCTTCGCCTACGCTTACGCGGCGAGTTCAGAAGAACACTCCATGGCGCCGCGGCACCCTCCGCCGCCGGCGCCGCCCCGCCTCCACACCCCTCGGTTGGGAAGGAATACGGTGCAAAGAAGGACATTCACCCGCACGCTCGTGGCTGCCGCGCTGGCCACGACCCTCGCCGCCGCTGCAGGATGCAGCGACGACGCGGACGACAAGGGCGCGCCCAGCGGTTCGCAGGCGCTGGAGAAGGTCACCTACCTGACGTCGTTCGGCAACTTCGGCCGGGACGGGTACGCGTACGTGGCCAAGGAGAAGGGCTACTTCCGCGAGGCCGGCTTCGATGTGGACATCAAGCCCGGCAACGGCAGCGGTGAGAACGTCAAGGCGATCGTCGGCGGGCAGGCGCAGTTCACCCCGATCGACCTCACCGGCGGCCTGCTCGCCGCGGGCGGTGCGGGCGGCGCGCCGAAGATCACCGGCTTCACCGCGGTGGCGGCGGTCCAGCAGCGCACCATGGCGGCGATCATGTCGCTCGAGGGTTACGGCATCAACACCCCCAAGGACCTCGAGGGCAAGACCCTGGCGGACACCCCCGGCTCCGTCGTGCGCAACCTGTTCCCCACGTACGCGAAGCTGGCCAATGTGGATGCCAGCAAGGTCAAGTTCGAGAACGGTACGGCGCAGACGCTGTTCGGCACGCTGGCGCAGCACCGGGTGGACGGCATCGGCCAGTTCGTGGTCGGCAAGCCCACCATCGAGGGCATCGCCAAGAAGACCGCCGTCCTGCTGCCGTACAGCGACTACCTCCAGGACCTGTACGGCAACGTGCTGATCACCTCCAGCAAGTACGCCAAGGACAACCCGGAGAAGGTGAAGAAGTTCACCCAGGCGCTGCTCAAGGGCCTGCAGGACTCGATCACCAACCCGGACGAGGCCGGCACGATCATCAAGAAGTACGTGGCCACCGCCGACCCCAAGTCCGCCGCGGCCGAGCTGACCCTGATGGGCCCGTTCGTGCGCTCGGAGGCCTCCGGCGTGCCGGTGGGCGCCCTGGACAGCCAGCGCGTCGCCCGCAGCATCGCCATCCTGCAGGGTTCCGGGCAGATCCCCGCGGGGCTCACGCCCGAGCAGGTCATCACGTTCGACCTGGTGCCGAACGCCTGATCCGGTCCGCGTCGCGGGGCGCCCGTCCGGTGCCCCGCGACGCGGCGGAGGGGATGAGACATGACTGATCTGGCGACCGCCTCCGCCCCGGCGGCAGCGTCGGGCGCGGGGCCGGCTCCCCGCCGTACGCTGTCGGCCCTGATCTGGCCGGTCTTCGGCCTGGCCGTCGCGATCGCGGTCTGGTGGCTGGTCACCGTCGTCTTCTCGATCAATCTGGTGGTGCTGCCCGCGCCGCCGGAGGTCATCGACGGCTTCGACCGCTACCGGGAGCTGTTGCTGACCGAGACGTGGCACACGACCGTGTCGACGGTGCTGGGCTTCGCCCTGTCGCTGCTCGTCGGCGTGCTGATCGGCGTGGCGATCGCGGCGTGGCGACCGGTCGAGCGGATGTTCTCGCCGCTGCTGGTGGCGTTCAACGCGGTGCCGAAGGTGGCGCTCGCTCCGCTGATGCTGATCTGGTTCGGCTACGGCCGTACACCGATCCTGGCCATGGCCTTCATGGTCTGCTTCTTCCCGATCGTGCTCTCCACCGCCACCGGCCTGACCAGCACCCCCGCCGACCTGGCGGAGCTGGCCCGGTCGATGGACGCGTCGCGGTCGCAGACGTTCCTGCGGGTGCGGCTGCCCGCCGCCCTTCCGCAGATCTTCGTCGGACTCAAGGTCGCGATGCCGCTCGCGGTGATCGGCGTGGTGGTCGGGGAGATGCAGTACGGCAACACCGGACTGGGCATGATCATCGTGCAGACCAGCGGCCAGGGTGACACCCCGACCGCGTTCGCGGCCATCACGCTGCTCGCGCTGGTCAGCATCGTGCTGTATTACCTGCTCGTGCTCGTCGAGGTGCTCGCCCTGCCGTGGGTGCGGGCGACGACGTCGGTGCGCTGAGGCGACAGGAAGGGTGCCGGTCCTCGCGGACCGGCGCCCTTCCCGCGTCGGCGGTGATCAGCTCAGCAGCCGCCACCGGCCGCTGCGCGCGACCAGCAGGGTCAGCGCCTGCGGCATGAGCCCCGAGTGGTTGTCCGGGGTCAGACGGATCGGTCCGGACAGCCCGTCGGTCTGCGACGTCTCCAGGATGTCCCGGATCTGCCGGCGGTCGCCGCCCACCCGGGCCACCGCGTCGGCGATCAGGCTCACCGCGTCGGCGCCGAACGACGCGACGCCCGAGTAGCTGCCGTAGCGCGAGGTGTAGTCCCGGAACCACTGCTTGCGGGCCGACTTGGCCGGCGTCGTCGCGACCACGTCGTCGATCGCGAGGATCTGGGTGAACACCATCGTCGTGTTGTTCGTGGCCGCCGCGGCCTCCTGCGGCAGGAACAGGTCGCCGGCCGCCGCGGCGTCGAAGTAGATCCGGCCCGCGAACCTCGCCACCTTCGCGCTGGAGGCGGCGAGCGTGGCCTGGTCCGGACCGGTCCAGACGACCAGGGCGTCCGGCTCGGCGTCGGTCAGGGTGCCGACGGTCTGGGTGACGTCCGTGGCGGTCGGCTTGACCGGCAGCTGGTTGGTCACCTTGATGCCGGCGTTGGCCAGCTGCGTCACCATGCGGCTGCGGCCGCCCTTGCCGTAGAGGTCGTCGGAATAGAGCAGTGCGACCTTCTTGGTGCCGGTGCGGACCAGTTCGGAGACGAGGGTGGCCGCGCTGTCGCTCGCGTTCGGGCCGAGCTTGAACAGATAGCGGCGGCTCTCGACCGGGTTGGCGACCTCTTCCGCGGGCGCGAGTGCGATCGTCGGCACCCGCTTGTCGTTGATCGTCTTGGCCGCGCCGACCGCGCATTCGCTGCAGCCGCCGGAGATGATCGCGGCGATCTGCGGATCGTCGGCGAGGGTGCTGATGTTGCGCAGTGACGACGTGGGGTCGGACCGGTTGTCCTGGATGCGCAGGACGAGGTTGTAGTTACCGAGTTCGCCGGACGCGTTGACCTGCTCGACCCGCAGTTGCAGGGCGCGGGCGTACGCGGCGTCCATCGCGGACCCGGAGGCGAGATCGGCACCGATCACGATGTCGGTCTTGTCGCCGGAGCCACTGTCCGAGTCGCAGCCCGCAAGGGCGGTCACGACGAGCGCCGATGCGGCGACGGACGCCGTCAGACGACGGGGGAGCCTCACTGGGGGTGCCTCCTCGAGGGGCGGAGGCGGGACGCGAAGTGTCCCGCAGAACGCAACGTTGTCCGGAGTGGACCGCGCGAACACGGACAGTCCGTCCGTCCAATCGCGCCAAACCTTGCCAACGTGAAGGTTGCTGGTCAAGCCACACCGGGCATGGCGGGCGGGACGTATATCCCACATAGTGGTTGGAATCTTGATGGACATGTGTCACTGCGCCGACACAATACGTTGCTACGGTTACATTCGAGCACGTCAACGCCTACGCAGTGTCGACGCTCGACCCCTTCGCGTGATGGTCGGGCACGCGTGAACGCTGTTTCCGGGAGGTCTCGGGCTTCCCAAACGCTTGTCGACTCTGATGAAATCGCGGCCGTGCCGCGTGTGGCGTGTGCCCTGCCGCAGCCATCGGCGGGGCCCGGGCGACAGCAATCGGGCGGGCGACAAGATGCGGGGATGATCAGCGAGGAGATGTCGTGAGCACCGGATCTTCGACCCAGGCTTCGACCTACCCCGCGCGTGCCGCCGGCAATCCTCCCGAGGAGACGGAGGACGACGGCGGCCGGGAAGGCGGGTCCGGCACCCGCGAGCGCCGCGGACGTCTTCCGCGGCTGCGCGATGCCCGTATCCGCTCGAAGCTTGCCCTTATTCTCTTCGTGCCGCTGGTGGCGGTCCTCGCGCTCGCCACCGTCCGCCTGATCGACGTCGGCGGCCGTGCCCTCGACGCGGGTCAGGTCGAGGATCTGACCCGGCTCTCGGCGGACATCTCCCAGGTCACCCACGCGCTCCACAAGGAGCGGATGGCCGCGGCGGAGTATCTCGCGAGCGCCGGCTCCAAGCCGGACGGTTACAACGCCGTCATCGCGGAGAGCGACCGCCAGGTCCAGCGGTACAACGCGGACCGGCGCGAGATCGACGACCCGCCCCCCGCCGTGGGCGCCCGGCTCGTCCGGATCGACGACCACCTGCGCACCATGGACGCCACCCGCAAGAAGATCACCGACCGGGACGAGATCGCCGTCTCCGAGGCCGTGCTGCGCTACGGCGTCGTGATCACCGACCTCGTCGGCTACGGCGAGGTGCTCAGCCAGTACGCCGGCGAGGGCCGGGTCGCCGACAGCCTCCGCGCCGTCTCGGCGTTCGCCCGGGCCAAGGCCGGCACCGGCGAGCAGGAGGCGGTCGCGTACGCGGCGCGCGTCGCCGGTGACGTCAGCGACGAGCAGCTCTCCGTCTTCACCGCCACGCAGACCAGCCAGCAGGAAGCCCTCGAAGGCTTCGCCCTGGTCGCCACGCCGGCCCAGCAGGCCCTGGTGGACAACACGGTCACCGGCGACGCCGTCAACCTCGCCGACCAGACCGCGACCGAGCTGACCCGCGGCGCGGCCGTGCCGGCGACGGACATCACCCAGTCGATGGGCTCCGTGGTCGACCTCATGCGCTGGGCCGAGCAGCGGCTCGAGGCCGAGACGCTGCAACTGGCCGCGGACGAGAGCGGCTCGGTCACCCGGCAGGCGGCCATCGAGGCCGGCCTGGTGCTGATCACCCTCATCATTGCGGTGCTGCTGGCGGTCATGCTGGCCCGCTCGCTCAACTCCTCGCTGCGCCGGCTGCGGGAGGGCGCCCTCGCGGTGGCCAACCGCGACCTGCCCGACGCCGTCGCCCGGCTGCGCGACGTGCGCAACCTCGGTGAGGGCGGCGCCGACGACATCGTCCGCCAGGTGCGCGACCCGATCCGGCTCACCAACCGCGACGAGGTCGGCCAGGTGGCCCAGGCCTTCAACGTCGTCCACCGCGAGGCCGTCCGTGTCGCCGCCGAGCAGGCCGCCCTCCGGACCAGCGTCTCGGCGATGTTCCTCAACCTGGCCCGCCGCTCGCAGAGCCTGGTCGACCGCATGATCGGCGAGCTCGACCAGATCGAGCGCGGCGAGGAGGACCCGAAGCGGCTCGCGCAGCTCTTCGAGCTGGACCACCTGGCCACCCGGATGCGCCGCAACGACGAGAACCTGCTGGTCCTCGCCGGCGCCGACTCCAGCGCGCCGCGCCGCGAGGACGCCCTGGTGGTCGACGCCCTGCGCGCCGCCCAGTCCGAGGTCGAGCTCTACAACCGCATCGAGTTCGGCACGGTCGACACCGACATCTCCATCGCCGCGATCGCGGTCAACGACGTCGTGCGGCTCGTCGCCGAGCTGCTCGACAACGCGACCCGCTTCTCGCCGCCCAACACGGTGGTGGTCGCCGACGGCCGGCGCATCCGCGACTACGTCGTGATCCAGGTCGAGGACCGCGGGCTGGGCATGTCCGAGGAACAGATGGACAGCCTGAACCGGCGCCTCGCCGAGACGCCCGACGTCGACGTGGCGGCGTTCCGCCTGATGGGTCTGGCCGTGGTCAGCCGCCTCGCCAGCCGGTACGGCATCCGCGTCGAGCTGCGCGCCAACATCGAGGGCGGCACGGTCGCCCAGGTCATCCTGCCGAACAACATCGTGGTGCTGCCGAACAGCCGGCCGCTGGACCCGCCGTCGCGCGGCAACCGTCAGCTCGATGCCGCACCCGGCTGGAACGACCCGATGCCGTTCGGCCGGGGCAGCGCCGCGACGGCCACGTTGCCGGCGATCGCACCCGAGCCGTGGCAGCTGCGGTCCGAGGACGGGTATTCCCGGACGAATTCCGGCAGCCTGCCGGCGGTCTCCGCGCCCCCGGCCCAGCCGGCGATGCCGTCGCACCCGCAACTGCCGGTGCAGCCGTCCCAGCGTCCCGGCACGGGCGAGGGCTTCCCGACCCCGAACCGGCCCGCGCTGCCCAAGCGCGGTGCCGACGAGCATCCGCAGCTGCCCACCCGGGTGGCGCCGCCGGCCGATCCCGCGCCGGCGCGGACGTCCGCGTACGACCCGGGGGCCGCCGGCTCGCCGACGATGGCGTACCCGACGATGCAGCCCGCGATGCCGGCCGCGCAGCCGCTGAACCCGCCCGCGGGATTCCCGGCCGAGGGCGGGAACCCGCCGCACCGCCCGGGCGGCCCGAACGCGAACGGGTGGGGCGCCGCGCTCGCCGCGATGCCACCCCCGCCGCCACCACCCGCTCCGGCGGTCCAGGACGAACGGGCGGAAGCCGCGCCGATCTTCCTGCAGATGCAGCAGAGCTGGTTCAAGGGCCAGGACGGGCCGATTTCCGAGGAGTGGAGCATGCCGACCGCGGGCTACGCGCCACCTCCGAACCAGCCGGTCTCCTCGGCTGTGGCCTCGGCACCGACCGCCCCGGCTGCCGCGGCGACGACCGCGGCGCCGGCCCCTCCCGCCCCGGTGTCCCCGGCTCCGGCGGCGGCACGTTCCGAAAGCACGCGTCAGAATGGTTCGCGGTCGGCCGAGGCCGGTCCGGACAACAGCCAGTCCGTGCCCCGGCCCCGCAGGTCGGCCGAGGACGCCTGGCGTACCGCCGCCGACGAAGGCTGGCAGCGGGCGATGGCGGCGGCGGAACCCAACGTCATCGACACCACCCGCTCCGGACTGCCCAAGCGGGTACCCCAGGCCCAGCTCGTGCCGGGCGGGGTGCAAACCAGTCCCCGAAATCAAATGCGGCGCAGCCCGGATGAGGTACGAGGCCTCCTCTCCGCGTACCACCGGGGTGTGCAACGAGGGCGTACGGCCGGCAGTGAGGAAGCTGCCGAGGGCGCCCCTGCTCCGAAGGAGAACTGACAGTGACCAGGCCCCCCACCATGCAGGACATGGGCTGGCTGCTCAGCAACTTCGCCGACAGCGTGGCCGGTATCGCCCACGTGGTCGCGGTCTCCGCCGACGGGCTGCTGCTGGCCTCGTCGCGGGACCTGCCGGCGGACCGCGCCGACCAGCTCGCGGCTATCACATCCGGTGTCGTCAGCCTCACCGACGGTGCGTCCCGCATGTTCAATGCCGGCGCCGTGCAGCAGACGATCATCGAGATGGACAGCGGCTACCTGTTCCTGATGTCCATCAGCGACGGCTCGTCCATGGCGGTCCTGGCCGCGCGCAGCTGCGACGTCGGCCAGGTCGGCTACGAGATGGCCCTGCTCGTCGAGCGGGTCGGTGCCGCCCTGGTGCCGGCGCCGCGCGAGGCAGTGGCCGGACAGGTCTAGCACCAACCCGAGCGCGTCCGACTACAGCCGGAAGGAGGTGACCGCTCGATGGGACAGCCGTACGACCCCCGCGGCAATCTGGTCCGTCCGTACGCGGTCACCCGGGGCCGGACGGAACCGCGGCGGGACATCCCCATCGAGGCGGTGCTGACAGCCAGCCAGGCCGCCGTTCAGGAAGCCCGGTTCGCCGGGCACGACAAGTACCGCATAGCCGTGCTGTGCGAGCCACGGGCACAGTCGTTGGCCGAGATCGCGGCCTACAGCAGGCTCCCCCTGGGAGTCGCCCGGGTCCTCGTCGCCGACATGGTCGCCGACGGGATGTTGGAGCTGCACAGCGCCGCTCCCAAGGAAGGGTTCACGGAGCGGATGGATCTGCTGGAAAGGGTGTTGAGTGGACTTCGCAAGCTCTGAGCGGGCGGGGGCGCAACCCAAGGAGATCACCTCCGCGAAGATCGTCGTCGCCGGTGGCTTCGGCGTCGGCAAGACGACGCTGGTCGGTGCGGTCTCCGAAATCGAGCCGCTGACCACCGAGGCCGTCATGACCTCGGCGGGCCAGGGCATCGACGATGCCTCCAAGGTGCCCGGCAAGGAAACGACCACGGTGGCGATGGACTTCGGCCGTATCACCATGGCCGACGACCTGATCCTCTACCTGTTCGGCACACCGGGCCAGACGCGTTTCTGGTTCATGTGGGACGAGCTGATCAGGGGTGCCGTGGGCGCGGCCGTGCTGGTGGACACCCGGCGCATCTCCGATGCCTTCGCGCCGCTCGACTACTTCGAGAACCGTCACCTGCCGTACCTGGTGGCGCTCAACTGTTTCGACGGTGCCCCCCGGTACGAGCCGGAGGAGATCCGCGAGGCGCTGGCCATCGCGCCCCACGTGCCGCTGATCATGTGTGACGCGCGGCAGCGGGACTCGGTCAAGCAGGTGCTCGTGGGCGTCGTGGAGCACGCGATGCGCACGCTGGTGGCCGAGCAGGAGCGCGGCTTCCCGACCCCGGTCGGATAACGGCCGATCGCCGGCGGCCCGTGCCTCGCGCGGGTCGCCGGCGCAGCCGTGCCCGTACGCGTCCGGCACCGGCTCGGGTCAGGCCGGCAGGCGGTAGCCGCGTTTGACGACGGTCTGGATCACGCCCGGTGCGCCGAGGCCGGCGCGCAGCCGCGCCACGGCCATCTCCACCGCGTGTTCGTCCGCGCCGCGCGGCAGGGTCCGCAGCAGCGCCGCCCGGGAGAGCACCCGGCCCGGCGTCGCCGCCAGCGCCCGCAGCACCGCCATCGGCGCCGGGGCGAGCGGCCGCAGCTCGCCGTCCACGATCGCGGCGTGCCCGCGCAGGGTCAGCGCGTGCCCCGCGACCTCGATGCTCAGCGCCCGCTGCGGCAACTCGTCGACGATCGTGCGGACCAGCGCGCCCGGTCTCGCCCGGCCCGGCGTCACCACCGGTACGCCGTGCCGGCGCAGCGGAGCCGCGGTGACCGGGCCGACGCACACCACCAGCACGTCCCGGCGGAACGCCTCGAGCACCTGTTCGACGTTCGTACCGGCGGCCCGCAGCAGCGCGGTCACCGCGGGCCCGGCCGTGAAGGTCACCGCGTCCACCAGCCGGCCGGCGACGAGATCGACCAGCCGGTGCAGGGGTGCCGGGTCGATCGGCGGCGCCCAGCGGTACACCGGCACCTCGACGACCCGGGCGCCGGCCGCCTGGAGGGCCTCGGTGTACTCCGGCTGGCTCTCCCCGTGCAGCTGCATCGCGACGGTGAGGCCGGCGACGCCGCGCTCGGCCAGGTGGTCGACGACCTCCTCGTAGCTCTCGCCCTCGGGGGACCACTGGTCCTGCAACCCGGCGGAGCGGATCGCGGCCCGTGCCTTGGGCCCGCGGGCCACCACGTACGCCCGGGAGAGCACCGCCCGCAGCGGCTCGGCCAGGCCCCACCCCTCGGCGGCCTCCAGCCAGCCCCGCATGCCGATGCCGGTGTTGACCAGCACCACGTCCGGCGGGGACTCCAGGCAGGCCCGGGTGGCGGCGCGCAGCTCGGCGTCGTCGGCGATCGGCACGATCCGCAGCGCGGGCGCGAGCACGACCCGGGCACCCCGGCTCTCGAGCAGGGCGGCGAGCTCGTCCCGGCGGTGGTCGGAGGTGACGCCGATCGTGTAGCCGGACAACGAGGAGGCGGGTTCGGCCAGCGCCGATGCCGTGATCACCGTCCTGCGCGTCCCGCCGGTCCGATCCGTCGTCATCCGGCAGCCCGCCCTCCCCGTGCCCGCACGTCGCCCGTGCGCGCGGGGGAGGGCACCCCGGACGGTGTTACGAGAAGCCGCGGCGTGGCCGGCCGGTCCACCGAAGGGCACGCTCGGAGACCGCCGTCCTCAGCGATGACCCGCTCCCATGTCACGCCTGCGTTCTCCGCCGTACCTCCGGCCGGCACACGCCGCGGCTCTCTACCGGAACGGTCGCCCGTCCCGGCGGTCACCGCCAGGTCCGTCCTCAACCCTGGCGGTGGCTCGTGAGTGATGCGCCCGGGCGCGCCGCCGGACCGGAGCCCGGGCCGCGTCGTCGGGGTGACCGCACCACTTGCCATGTACGGAAGCGTGCCGGTGGGTAATTTCGACGGTGCGTCCCATATGTTTCGAGCCTGCTAAGAGGCATTCATGCCCGCTGGTAGCCACCGTGGGTGGAATCACGTCACCCGCTGTCGGCGTGCCGTGGGTCACGGCCTATCCTGGGACCGTTAAGTTAGGCGGTCCGTCGGCCTGACGGGCCACCAGGCGCTTCCGACCGCGGCCCGTTTTGACCGCGTGCCGCGCAGCCGGGTATTGTTGCCTGCTGTTGTGCGACAGCTGCGAGCCTCCCCTCTCGGGTAGGCTCGACGTTCGTGCTTGACGAACAGGGCGCGCGCCCCCAGACCGACGACGAGACAAGGTAATTCTGTGCGTACGTACAGCCCGAAGCCGGGTGAGATCGAGCGTCAGTGGCACATTATCGACGCTTCTGACGTCGTTCTGGGCCGCCTGGCCACCCACGCCGCCACGCTCCTGCGCGGTAAGCACAAGCCGACGTTCGCCCCGCACATCGACACCGGCGACTTCGTGGTGATCATCAACGCGGGCAAGGTCGCGCTGACCGGCAACAAGCGGCAGACCAAGGTCGCCTACCGGCACTCCGGCTACCCGGGTGGCCTGAAGCAGGTCGGCTACGAGGAGCTGCTGACGAAGCGGCCCGAGCACGCGGTCGAGCTGGCCGTCAAGGGCATGCTCCCGCACAACAAGCTCGCCCGTCAGATCATCAAGAAGCTGAAGGTCTACCCGGGCGCCGAGCACCCGCACGCCGCGCAGCAGCCGGTGCCGTTCGAAATCAAGCAGATCGCGCAGTGAGCGCGGGCGAAGGAAACAGCATGTCCGACATCGTCGAGCCCGAGGTCGTCGAGACCGTCGAGGCACCCGCTGAGACCCCCGCGGAGACCGTGGTGGTCGTCGAGGCCGCGCCGGTCACCGTGCGCGCCCCGCGCCCGGGCGACCGTCCGATCCAGACCGTGGGCCGCCGCAAGGAGGCCATCGTCCGGGTCCGGCTCGTCCCCGGCTCCGGCAAGATCACCTGCAACGGCCGCGAGCTGGAGAACTACTTCCCCAGCAAGGTGCACCAGCAGCTCATCCGCGAGCCGCTGAAC
This sequence comes from Pseudosporangium ferrugineum, assembly GCF_003002065.1. Classification (GTDB taxonomy): domain Bacteria; phylum Actinomycetota; class Actinomycetes; order Mycobacteriales; family Micromonosporaceae; genus Actinoplanes; species Actinoplanes ferrugineus_A. The sequence goes on along the minus strand of NZ_PVZG01000024.1, from coordinate 22,701 downwards.
ACCGCCGAGAAGGCCGAGCAGTTCGACGTCATCGCCAACCTGCGCGGCGGCGGCATCACCGGCCAGGCCGGCGCGCTGCGCCTCGGCATCGCCCGTGCGCTGATCACCAACGAGCCCGACGACCGTCCGGCGCTCAAGAAGGCCGGCTTCCTCACCCGGGACGCGCGGGTCAAGGAGAGCAAGAAGTACGGCCTCAAGAAGGCCCGCAAGGCTCCGCAGTACTCGAAGCGCTGATCGCAGCGCTCGCCTTGCACCACGTCTGACCGGTACGGCCGGGCGCGCCCCTTTCTCGTGGGGCGTGCCCGGCCGTTTCGCATTTCCCTCCCCGAACAACGCACCGGTCCGCCTTTACTGAGAGGACAGGACCGGCGAAAGGAACGACCGCCATGGGGCGACTCTTCGGCACGGACGGCGTACGCGGGCTCGCGAACGGTGAGCTTCTGACCCCGGAGCTCGCGCTCTCGGTCGCGGTCGCGGCCGCCCGGGTGCTCATCGAGAGCGACCGGAGCCACCAGCCGCTGGCGATCGTGGGACGGGACCCGCGGGCCAGCGGCGAGATGCTGGAGGCCGCCGTGGTGGCGGGCCTGACCAGCGCCGGCGCCAACGTCGTCCGGGTCGGGGTGCTGCCCACGCCCGCGGTCGCGTACCTGGTCGGGCAGGCCAACGCGGACCTCGGCGTGATGCTGTCCGCCTCGCACAACCCGATGCCCGACAACGGCATCAAGCTCTTCGCCCCCGGCGGCCAGAAGCTGCCGGACGAGCTCGAGGCCCGCATCGAGGCGGCGGTCGCGGACGGGCACGGGCTGGTCGGCCGGCCCACCGGCGCCGGCGTGGGCCGGGTGCACGACCTCCTCGACGGCGCCGAGCACTACATCAAGCACCTCGTCGCCTCCACCCCGCACAGCCTCGAAGGCATCAAGGTCGTGGTCGACTGCGCGAACGGCGCGGCCAGCGAGGTCGGCCCGGCCGCGTACGAGCAGGCCGGCGCCGAGGTCATCGCGATCCACGCCGACCCCGACGGCCTCAACATCAACGACAACTGCGGCTCGACGCACCTGGACGCCGTCCGCGAGGCGGTGCTGCGCGAGGGCGCCGACCTGGGCCTGGCCCACGACGGCGACGCGGACCGCTGCCTGGCCGTGACGTCGACCGGCGAGGTGGTCGACGGCGACGAGATCATGGCGATCCTGGCGCTGGCCATGCGCGAGGCGGGCACCCTCACCGACGACACCCTGGTCGCGACGGTGATGAGCAACCTCGGCCTGCGGCTCGCGATGAAGCAGGCCGGCATCCGCCTGATCGAGACCAAGGTCGGCGACCGGTACGTCCTGGAGGAGCTTGCGGCCGGCAACTACGCCCTCGGCGGCGAGCAGAGCGGCCACATCGTCATGCCGGCGTACGCGACCACCGGCGACGGCGTCCTGACCGGCCTGCACCTCATGGCGACGATCGCGGCCTCGGGCAAGTCCCTGGCCGACCTGGCCGCGGTGCTGCACAAGCTGCCCCAGGTCCTCATCAACGTGCCGGTCCAGGACCGCGAGGCGGGCGCCCAGGCCCCGACCGTCCAGGCGGCCGTGGCGCTGGCCGAGGACGAGCTCGGCGAGACCGGCCGGGTGCTGCTCCGGCCGTCCGGCACCGAGGCCCTCGTCCGGGTGATGGTCGAGGCGGAGACGCAGGACCAGGCCCGCGCGGTGGCCGAGCGCGTCGCCGACGAGGTCCGCGCCGCCAGCCCGGCCTGATCCCGCCCCCGGGCGGCCTCGCTCGGGCCCGGCCGCCGTGCATTGAGGCCCGGCCGCCGTGCTTCGAGGTCCGGCGGCCGTGCTTCCAGGTCCGCCGGCCGTGCTTTGAGGTCCGGCGGCCGTGCTTTGGGCCCGGCCGGCCTTGTTTTCGGGCCCGGCTGGTCGTGCACCCCGGTGTTCTTGTCCTGGCCCGGTTCGCGTTGCGGATCGGGCTCAGGCTTGGGCTCGGGCCAGGGTGCGCAGGCGGCGGGCGGCCTCGTCGATCACTTCCTCGCGCTTGCAGAAGGCGAAGCGGATCAGGCGCCGCCCCTGCTCCTGGTGGTCGTAGAACACCTGGGTCGGCACCGCCACCACCCCGCAGCGCTCGGGCAGCGTACGGCAGAAGTCGACCCCGTCCGTCCCGCCCAGCGGCGTGATGTCCGCGGTCACGAAGTAGGTGCCCTCCGACGGCAGCACCCCGAAGCCGGCGTCGGTGAGCCCGGCGACGAGCCTGTCCCGCCGCGCCTGGAGCCCGTCGCGGAACGTGGTGAAGTAGGTGTCCGGCAGCGCGAGGGCGACGGCCACGGCCGGCTGGAGCGGCCCGGCGTTGACGAACGTGAGGAACTGCTTGACCCGCTGCACCGCGGAGACGAGCGGCGCGGGGCCCGTGGCCCAGCCGACCTTCCAGCCCGTACACGAGAAGCTCTTGCCCGCCGAGGAGATGCGCAGAGTGCGCTCCCGCATGCCCGGCAGAGTGGCGAGCGGCACGTGCGGCGTGGCCGAGTCGGTGAACACGAGGTGCTCGTAGACCTCGTCGGTCACGGCGTACACATCGTGCTCCTGGCAGAGCCGCGCGATCAGCGTGAGCTGGTCGGTGGTGAAGACGGTGCCGGTGGGGTTGTGCGGCGAGTTGAGCAGCACCATCCGGGTCCGCGGCCCGAAGGCGGCCCGCAGGTCGGCCTCGTCGAAGCCGTACCGGCCGTCGGCTCCCGGGCGCAGCGTCACCGGCCGCCGGACCGCCCCGGCGAGCGCGATCGAGGCCGCGTACGAGTCGTAGTACGGCTCGAAGCACACCACCTCGTCGCCGGCCTCGCACAGCGCGAGGATGGCCGCCGCGACCGCCTCGGTGGCGCCGGCGGTGACCACCACCTCGGTGTCGGCGTCCCGGGTGAGGCCCCAGAACCGCTCCTCGTGCGCCACCACGGCCTGCCGCAGCGCCGGGATGCCGGGCAGCGGCGGGTACTGGTTGGCGCCGGAGCGCAGCGCCTCGGCGGCCGCGGCGAGCATCTCCGGCGGCCCGTCGGTGTCCGGGAAGCCCTGTCCCAGGTTGACCGAGCCGGTCCGCGCGGCGAGCGCGGACATCTCGGTGAAGATGGTGGTGCCGAACGGGCGCATGCGGCCGACGAGCGGGTCCGCCGAGATCGACGACGTCACGCCCGCCAGCCTACGGCCTCCCGCTAGAAGATCACCTTGGTGCAGGACGCGGTGATGAACGAGCCGGTGCTGGTCTTCTGGGCGACCTCGTCGCCGTCGACCTTCGCGCTGCAGCTGATGGTGCCCTCCGAGGTGCTGCCCCGGACGGCGACCACCGAGACGAGCGCGGAGCCGTGCAGGGTCACCTTCTTGCGCCACGGCAGGGACACATTGCGTACGCGCTGAGGGTCCTTGCCCAGCTCGCCCATGTACACGATCTCGACGGGGCCGTCGCCGGTCACCTCGTACTCGACCGAGATCTCCTCGCCCTTGCCGGGCAGGTCGGGGATGCCGGTCGGCAGCCCGGTCGGGAGCGTGGGCAGCTCCGGCAGCTCCGTGGGCAGCTCGGTCGGCAGTTCGGGCACGTCCTCGGTGGGCAGCGTCGTGGGCAGCGAGTCGATGGTCTCCTTCGCCTTGTCGGTGGCGCGGTTGACCAGCAGGACCGCCGACGTCACGCCGCCGGCGCAGAGCAGCAGGGTGACCGCGATCAGCACGGCGATCAGCGGGGTGTTGCTGCGCTTGGGCGGGGGCGGCGGAGGCGCGCCGTATCCGGGCGGCGGTCCGTACCCCGGCGGTGGCCCGTATCCGGGCGGCGGGGGATAGCCGGGCTGCTGATACTGCGGCTGGCCGACGGCGGGGAACTGCGAGGTCGACGGGTAGCCGTCCGGCGGACCGCTCACCGGCGGCTCGGGCAGCGCCGCGTAGCCGGGCTGATATTGCGGCGGCTGGTACTGCGGTGGCTGTCCCGCGGCAGGCGGGCTCTGGGGCGGCTGTCCCGAGGGCGTCTGCCCCGGGACAGGCTGTCCTTGGGGCTGCTGGAACGGCTGTGCCGACAGCGGGTCGCCCGACGGTGACGACCAGGGCTGGCCCGAGGGCTCCTCCGGCGGGAGGGGGCGCGTGGGGTCCGAGGGCGGTGGGTAGCTCAATCGTCTCTCCTGAGCAGGTGTCCGACCGACGGTACGCCCCCGCCGCCAGAAGCGGATCACCCGGTCGTGTCGAGGTCGGCCGTGACCTGGACAGGAAGCGGCCCGCACCTGACCGAACGGCTGTTTCGATCACGTACGATGCGCGAAAGTATGCTTCTCGAGCACCATGCGTGAGCGAAAGTCCGCTACGCTGCCCCTCATGTGTGGGATCGTGGGTTACGTCGGCAATCGGCCGGCGCTGCAAATCGTCCTCGACGGGCTCCGCCGCCTCGAATACCGCGGATATGACTCCGCCGGCGTCGCGGTCATCGACGACACCGTCATCCTGACCGAGAAGCGCGCCGGCAAGCTGGCAAATCTCGAAAAGGCGCTGGTCGAGAGGGCGGGAGACGGCATCGCCGCCGGGTCGACCGCGATCGGGCACACCCGGTGGGCGACCCACGGCGGCCCCACCGACCGCAACGCCCACCCGCACCTGTCGGCCGACGGGCGGGTCGCGGTGATCCACAACGGGATCATCGAGAACTTCGCCCGGCTGCGCGCCGAGCTGGAGGCCACCGGCATCGAGTTCGTCAGCGACACGGACACCGAATGCGCCGCCCATCTGCTCGCCGCCGAGATGCGCGCGCTGCGCGAGTCGGGCTCCGACGCCGACGGGCCGCACCTGCTCGCCGAGGGCATGCGCCGGGCCGTACGCCGCCTCGAGGGCGCCTTCACCCTGCTGGCGATCGACGTCGACGTCCCGGACGCGGTCGTCGCGGCGCGCCGCAACTCGCCGCTGGTGGTCGGCCGGGGCGACGGCGAGAGCTTCCTGGCCAGCGACGTCGCCGCCTTCATCGAGCACACCCGCGAGGCCGTCGAGCTGGGCCAGGACCAGGTCGTCCTGATCACCCCGGCCGGCATCGAGATCACCGACTTCGCCGGGCAGCCCGCCGCCGGCAAGGAATTCCACATCGACTGGGACGCGTCCGCCGCGGAGAAGGGCGGCTACGACTACTTCATGCTCAAGGAGATCGCCGAGCAGCCCCAGGCCATCGCCGACACGCTGCTGGGGCGCCTCTCCGAGCGTGGCGAGATCGTGCTCGACGAGGTCCGGCTCACCGACCAGGACCTGCGCGACGTCGACAAGGTCTTCATCATCGCCTGCGGCACGGCGTACCACTCCGGCATGGTCGCCAAGTACGCCATCGAGCACTGGACGCGCATCCCGTGCGAGGTCGAGCTCGCCAGCGAGTTCCGATACCGCGACCCGGTGCTCGACCGCTCGACCCTGGTGATCGCCATCAGCCAGTCCGGCGAAACGATGGACACGCTGATGGCCCTGCGCCACGCGAAGGAGCAGAAGGCGCGGGTGCTGGCCATCTGCAACACCAACGGCTCGACGATCCCCCGCGAGTCCGACGCCGTGCTCTACACCCACGGCGGCCCGGAGATCGCGGTGGCGTCCACCAAGGCGTTCCTGACCCAGCTCGTCGCCTGCTACCTGATCGGCCTGCACCTCGCCCAGATCCGCGGCGTCATGTACGCCGACGAGGTCGCCGCCGTCGTCTCCCGCCTCCAGCGCACCCCGGACAACCTGCGGGAGCTCCTCGCGCAGATGGAGGCCGTCCGTGCCCTGGCCCGCGACCTGAAGACCGCCTCCACCGTGCTCTTCATCGGCCGCCACGTCGGCTTCCCGGTGGCGCTCGAGGGCGCGCTGAAGCTCAAGGAGCTCGCCTACATGCACGCCGAGGGCTTCGCGGCCGGCGAGCTCAAGCACGGCCCGATCGCCCTGATCGACGAGGGCACGCCGGTCGTCTGCGTGGTGCCGTCGCCGGCCGGCCGCGGCGTGCTGCGCGACAAGGTCGTCTCCAACATCCAGGAGGTACGCGCCCGCGGTGCCCGCACGATCGTGATCGCCGAGGAGGGCGACGACGCGGTGGGCGCCTACGCCGACCACCTGATCCGCGTGCCGCGTACGCCCACCCTGCTCGCCCCGCTGATGACCACCGTGCCGCTGCAGATCCTGGCGTGCGAGATCGCGGCCGCCCGCGGGCACGACGTCGACCAGCCCCGCAACCTGGCCAAGTCCGTCACCGTGGAATGACATCGGTCCGCCCCAGCGTGATGTTCGTGAGCGCGTCGAGCGCCGGGCCGCCCTCGTCCCAGTATCCGAGGTGGCCGGCGTCCGGCTGGCTGGGGAAGGTCCGCGCACCGAAGGCCGGATCGGCCGGGTTGGTGCCGTAGTACAGGTCGTTCTCCGGCCGGCTGAAGGCGAGCACCGCCCCGGCCGGCCGGATCTGACTGGTGAGCAGGTCCTCGGCGAGGCTGCGCGGCGACACCGCCGCCCACTGGATCACGTCGGTGCGCGAGGTCGACGCCCACACCTCGCCGGACGGCACGTGCAGCCCGCCGGCCGAGTCCACGCCGACGCCGGGCGAGCCGACGAAGACCACGCTGTCCGCCGCGAATCCCGCGCGGGCGGCGGCGGTGCCCACGACCAGTGAGCCGTAGCTGTGCCCGAGCACGGTCTGGCGCGCCGGGCGGCCCTCGTGGGTGACCCGCAGCCCGTCCTGGAAACGCCGCAGGGCCGGAGCGCCGGCCTCGGCCCGGGCACGGCTCGACGCTTCGCCGAGAAAATCCGGCGCGTCGTAGCCCAGCCACATCACGGCACTCGCCGCTCGGCCGGGCGCCAGCTCCCCGGCGCGCACCGCGACCCGTTCGGCGCGGTCCAGCTCGCCGCCGAACGAGGCCAGGTCGGCGGTCATCCCGGGCACGTGCGTGAGAAGCACTTCGGCCCGGTCCGGATCGCCCAGCGCGACGACCGCCCGCCCGTCGCCGCCCGGGTCGAGAGCCATCAGGTACGCCCTGGGCCCGTCCCCGCCGGCCAGCCTGTCCCGCAGCGCGACGAGGGCTGCTCCGCCTCGCGGGAGTTGGTCGAGCAGGAGCCGGTTGGCGCGGTCGCGGGCGGCGGCCGGGACGCCGTCGAGCGACCCGATCGTTCCGGGCTCGGTGACCAGGAGCCACTCCCGGTGCTCCGGACCCAGACCCGCCCACCACCGGCCCACCTCGGCCGGCGAGGCCGTGCAGGACGGGGAAGGGCTCGCCGGTGGGGACGCCTCGGTCAGGAACAAGGCCTGCAACTGCTCGGTGGCCCGTCTGTCCGCCGTCGAGGCGGCGGCGAGGTCGTCCGCCGGCCCGGCCCGGGTCAGGGAGGCGGCGAACTCGCTCAGGGCCTGGTCGGCGGCCCAGCACTCGAGCCGGAACAGATCGAGCCGCCGGACCAGCCGCCCGAGCCGCGCCGCGAGTGCCTCGGCCGCCGATCCGGTCCAGACCGACCGCAGCCGCGCGGCGCACGACCGCACGTCGGCCGCCCAGCTCCCGGCGGCGACGGCCCAGAACCGCCAGGCCGAGGCGGCCTCGAGCCACCGGGCCGGGTCGGTGGCCCGCAGCGCGACCGCCGACGGCCCGCCGGCCGGGTCGGTGGCCCGCAGTGCGACCGCCGACGGCCCGCCGGCCGGGTCGGTGGCCCGCAGCGCGGTCCCCGGGTCGCTGCCGTAGGGCGTGGTCATGCGATGTTCCGCAGGCGGGCGGCTGCCCGGTCGTCGGCCGCCTCGTAGTCGTCCACGGTGCCGTTCGCCGCCCGCGCGGTCGCCACGAGGGCGTCGGCTATCTCCGCCACGGTGCGGCGGGCGGCCGCTGCTGCGGCCGTACCCCCGTCGGTTGCGGACCAGCGCGGACCCGGAACCGGCGGCAGCGGGGCCAGGTGGAAACCCTGGCCGGCCGCGGTGAGCGCCGCGGCCCAGGCGCGGACGCCGTCGGGATCGACTTCGAGATCGGGCGTCATCGGCAACCTCCGGAACGAGGGCGGGCTGGGACCGACGACGCTAGAGAATCGGCGGGGCCCGCGGGTCCGGCCTGTGGACGAGGGCCCCGCCTGTGGATAACCGATCCGGCTAGGGTTGCGTATGTGATCGTGTCTGTCGGGATCGATGTGGTGCTCGTCGACCGGTTCGCCCGGGCGCTGGACCGCACGCCGCTGCTGGCGGACCGGCTCTTCACCGAGGGTGAGCGGACGACACAGTCCGGCAATCCGCGGTCCGCGGAGTCCCTGGCCGCGCGGTTCGCGGCCAAGGAAGCGGTGGCCAAGGCACTCGGCGCACCGGCCGGCATGCGGTGGCACGACTGCGAGATCGTCTCGGACCCGGACGGGCGGCCCTGGCTGACCGTCTCCGGTACGGTCGCCGCGGTGGCGGCCGACCGCGGCATCAGCCGGTGGCACCTGTCGCTGTCCCACGACGGCGGCATCGCCTCGGCCATGGTGGTGGCCGAGGCCTGACCTGAGGGAGAGCGCATGCGGCAGGCATGGCGGGTTGCGGACGTACGCTCGGCGGAGAAGGCCCTGATGGCGACCCTGCCGGACGGCACCCTCATGCAGCGCGCCGCGGCCGGGCTGGCCCGCCGGTGCGCGTTGCTGCTCCAGGAGCGCGGCGGCGTCTACGGCTCGACGGTCGTGCTGCTGATCGGCAGCGGTGACAACGGCGGCGACGCCCTCTATGCGGGTGCGCGCCTGGCCGCGCGGGGTGCGGCGGTGCGGGCGGTCCTGCTCCAGCCCGACCGTGCACACCCGGCCGGTCTGGCCACCCTGCGCCGGGCCGGCGGCCGTACGGTGGCCGAGCCTCCCGCGCGTGCCGACCTGATCGTCGACGGCATCGTGGGCATCGGCGCGAGCGGTGGGCTCCGGCCCGACGCCGCCGCCCTGGTCGCGGGCCTGCGCCGCCGGCATCCGGGGACGCCGGTCGTCGCGGTGGACGTGCCGAGCGGGGTCGCGGTGGACACCGGTGACGTGCCCGGGGACGCGGTGCACGCGGATGTCACGGTCACGTTCGGCTGCCTCAAGCCCGCGCACGTCGTGGGGCCTGCCGCGGCCCTGGCGGGCCACGTCGAGCTGGTGGACATCGGCCTGGGTGCCACGCTGCGCGCTTCGGCCGCGGTACGCGTACCCGACGCGTCCGACATCGTCTCGTGGTGGCCGAGGCCGGGCGCCGCGTCGGACAAGTACACCCGCGGCGTCGTGGGGGTGGCCACCGGCTCGGCCACGTACCCGGGGGCCGCCGTGCTGTCGGTGACCGGTGCGCTCGCCGGCCCGACCGGCATGGTGCGCTACGCGGGCAGCGCCGATCGGGAGGTTCTGCGGCAACACCCGTCGGTCGTCGCGGCCAAGCGGGTCGCCGACGCGGGCCGGGTGCAGGCGTGGGTGTGCGGCTCGGGGCTGGGGACCGATGACGATGCGCGTACGGAATTGCGCAGCGTCCTCGCCACCTCCCTGCCGGTCCTGCTGGACGCCGACGCGCTGACCCTGCTGGTCGACGGGCAGCACGCGACCGACCTGCGCCGCGACGCGCCGCTGGTGATCACGCCGCACGACCGCGAGTTCGCCCGGCTGGCCGGGGAGGCGCCGGGGGCCGACCGGGTGGGCGCCGCCTGCCGGCTCGCCGCCTGGATCAACGCCGTCGTCCTGCTCAAGGGCGACCGGACCATCGTGGCGACGCCGTCCGGCGAGGTGTGGGCCAACCCGACCGGGAGCGCCGACCTCGCGACAGCCGGTTCCGGGGACGTCCTGGCGGGCCTTCTGGGCTCATTGCTGGCCGCCGGAGTGCCCGCCGAGCGGGCCGCGGTCGCCGCGGCCTACGTCCACGGGCTGGCGGGCCGCCGCGCCGGCCTGGACGGGCCCGCCACGTCCGCCGATGTGGCCGCCGCGCTCCGGCCGGTCCTCGCCGACCTGCTCTGACGCGGGTTCTGTCGGAGGGGATCAGTAGGCTGATGGACATGTGGCAAGCCGAGGTCCGGGTCGATCTGGACGCGATCCGGGACAACGTGGCGACCCTTCGCGCGGGGACGACGGCCGAGGTCATGGCGGTCGTCAAGGCCGACGGGTACGGCCATGGCATGCTGCCCGCCGCACGCGCGGCGCTCGCGGGCGGCGCGACGTGGCTCGGGGTGGCCACTCTCGGCGAGGCGCTGGCGCTGCGCCGGGCCGGGCTGACCGCCCCCGTGCTCGCCTGGTTGCACGCCCCCGGCCTGCCGCTGCACGAGGGCGTCGAGGCCGGCGTGGACCTGAGCGCCGGCAGCCTTCCGCAGCTCGGCGAGCTGGTCGGCGCGGTCCGCCGGGCGCACCGGCCGGCCCGGGTGCACCTCAAGCTCGACACCGGCCTCGCCCGCGGCGGCGCCACCCCCGCCGACTGGCCGTCCCTGGCCGAGGCGGCCGCGAAGGCGCAGGCCGACGGCGAGATCGAGGTCGTCGGCGTGTGGAGCCACTTCGTCTACGCCGATGAGCCCGGCCACGAGACCATCGACCACCAGCTCGCGGTCTTCGCCGAGGGCCTTGCGACGGCGGAGCGCTACGGCATCGAGCCGCGCTACCGCCACATCGCGAATTCCGCCGCGACGCTCACCCGCCCCGACGCCCACTACGACCTGGTGCGGCCGGGCGTGGCCATCTACGGGCTGTCGCCGCTGCCCGGCCCGCAGCCGGCCGGACTGCGCCCGGCGATGACGGCCCGGGCCCGGGTCACCCTGACCAAGCGGGTTCCGGCGGGACAGGGCGTCTCGTACGGGCACGCGTACCACACCTCGCGCGAGTCGACGCTGGCGCTCGTGCCGCTGGGCTACGGCGACGGGGTGCCGCGGCACGCGTCGAACGTCGGCCCGGTGCGGCTCGGCGGCGCGGTGCGTCCCATCGCCGGCCGGGTCTGCATGGACCAGTTCGTGCTGGACTGCGGCGACGACCCGGTCGCGGCGGGCGACGTGGCCACGCTCTTCGGCCCCGGTGACGACGGCGAGCCGACCGCCACCGACTGGGCCGAGGCGATCGGCACGATCAACTACGAGATCGTGACGCGGTTCGGGGGCTCCCGGGTCCCCCGGATCTACGACGGTACGGCCGGAGTCGCCGCCTCGCCGCCCGAGGCGCCGGGCTCCGATTCCACCGGGGAGGCCGGATGAGTTCCGCGAAGCCGCCCGCCCGCTCCGGCCCGCACCGCCGCGCCCGCAAGGTCGGCATCGCAGGTGCCGTCATCGGCGTCGCCGCGGCGGGCCTCGCCACCGCCTTCGCCGTCGAGCGCGCGCTGGTCCGCCGTTCCCAGAACGTCGCCGGCGACCCGTATGCGGACGAGGAGTTCGGCGATCAGCCGTACGACGCGCAGCTGACCGTGACCGCGGCCGACGGCACCGACCTGCACGTCGAGATCGTCGAGCCGAAGCGGCCCGGCGCCCGGCCCACGGTCGTGTTCGTGCACGGCTTCGCGCTGGACATGGGCACGTTCTACTTCCAGCGGCAGGCCCTCACCGAGCTGGGCGAGCACCGGCTGGTCTTCTACGACCAGCCCGGCCACGGCCGCTCCGGGCGCCTGCGCTCCGGCAACTACGACATCGCGGCGCTGGGCAAGTCGCTGGCCGCCGTGCTCGACGCCGCCGTGCCCGAGGGCCCGATCATCCTCGTCGGGCACTCGATGGGCGGCATGACGATCATGGCGTTCGCCGAGCAGCATCCGGAGTGGTTCGGCAAGCGTGTGACCGGCGTGGTGCTCATGTCCACCTCGGCCGGCCTGATCGACAAGAGCAAGCTCGGCATCCCGACGCTGGTGGCCCGCGCCAGCGCGCCCTTCTTCCCGGTGTGGGGCGGCGCCGCGCGCATCGGCGGGTCGGCCATCGACCGGGCGCGGCTCGCCTCCGCGGACCTCGCCTGGCTGCTCACCCGCCGGTACGGCTTCGGCGACTCCCGGCCCAGCCCGTCCCTGGTCACCTTCGTGGAGCAGATGAATTCCAGAACCTCCGTCGAGACGCTGACGAAGTATCTGCACACGCTCTACGCGCACAACCGCTTCCCGGCGTTGTCGGCGCTCAAGGGCGTACCGGTGCTGGTGCTGGTCGGGACGAAGGACTACCTGACGCCCGTCACGCACTCGGAGGAGATCCTGCGCCACCTGCCCGAGGCGGAGCTGCTGAAGATCGACAACAGCGGGCACGTCGTGATGCTCGAGAAGGCGGACGAGGTGAACGCGGCCCTGATCCCGTTCCTGGAGCGCATCTCGTGACGATCCGCCTGCCCACCGTCGACGACACCCAGGCCTTCGGGCGGCGGCTGGCGGCCCTGCTCCGCCCCGGCGACCTGCTGCTGCTGACCGGGCCGCTCGGCGCCGGCAAGACCGCGCTGGTGCAGGGCATCGGCGCCGGCCTCAAGGTGCTCGGCGCGATCACCTCGCCGACGTTCGTAATCGCCCGGGTGCACCGGCCCGACCCGGCGCGCGGGGGCGAGGTGCCGCTGGTGCACGCGGACGCGTACAGGCTGGGCGACGCGGCCGACCCGCGCGCGGAGATCGACGACCTCGACCTGGACGCCTCCGCCGAGGACGCGGTCACCGTGGTCGAGTGGGGCGCGGGCCTGGTCGAGCAGCTCAACGACGAATACCTGGCGGTCCGCATCGACCGCCTCGACGACGACACCCGGGTGATCGACCTGACCCCCCACGGCGGCGACTGGGCCGCCCGCCTCGACAAACTCTGACGCCACGCTCGACATGCTCCCGACTCACGCTCCGACCTCGCCCTCAACCGGGCTCCGACTCCGACCTCCGACCTCGCCTCCCCGGGCCCTGATTTCGCCTGGTGCTCTGACCTCGCCCCTTGCTCTGACCTCGCCCCTTGCTCTGACCTCGCCCCTTGCTCTGACTTTGCCTGCTGCTCTGACCGGAGATGATGTTGAATCTGCTTGAGCTGCTCCCGCCCGCCTGGCGCGCCGAGCTCGCACCCTTCCTCGACCCCGCCGCCACCGAGGCGCTGGGTGCCTTCGTCGGCGAGCAGTATGCGAACCACACCGTCTATCCGCCGGTCGAGGACCTGTTCGCGGCATACCGGCTGTGCTCGCCCGAGCAGACCCGGGTGCTGATCCTGGGGCAGGACCCGTACCACGGGCCGGGGCAGGCGCACGGACTCAGCTTCAGCGTGCGTGACGGGGTCCGGGTGCCGCCGTCGCTGCGCAACGTCTACAAGGAGCTGGCCGCCGACGTCGGGGTTCCCCCGCCGGCGGGTGGAGACCTGACCGGCTGGGCCCGGCAGGGCGTGCTGCTGCTCAACGCGGTGCTGACCGTACGCGCGGGAGCGGCGGCCTCGCACAAGGGCAAGGGCTGGGAGGTGTTCACCGACGCCACGATCCGTGCCCTGGACGCGCGGCCGGACCGGGTGGTGTTCCTGCTCTGGGGCGCGTACGCCCGCAAGAAGGCCGAGCTGGTGACCAACTCGGCCCACACCGTGATCGAGTCGGGACACCCGAGCCCGATGAACGGCGGCAGGGACTTCTTCGGTGCCCGCATGTTCAGCGCGGCCAACAAGGCCCTCGCCGATGCGGGCCGCACCCCGATCAACTGGGATCCGCGCGAGTAGGCCGCCCGGCCCAGGGTCTTCCCGTGCGGAGCGTCCCGGCCTGGGGTGTGCCCGTGCGGAGCGTCCCGGTCCGGAGTGTGCCCGTGCGGGGCGGCCCGGCCCGCGTGCCGTCCACGACACCGGCCCGTCCCCCGGGGCGGGTCCGGGCCGGCTGACCTGGTCCCGGCGGCGGATGGTCGCGGGGGCGGCGGGGTTATCCACAGGCCGGGGCCGCCTGGCACGGGGCGTGTCCGTCGTCCCGCTAGGGTTTGGTGGTGCTCGTTCTTGCTCTCGATACCTCGACGCCCGCGGTCACGGCCGCCCTGGCCGAGGTCGGCGACGGTGGTCTGGCCGGCCTCGGTGAGCGGCGGACCGTCGACCCGCGGGCGCACGGGGAACTGCTCGCTCCGCAGGTGCGGGCGGTGCTCGCCGAGGCCGGGGTGCGGCCGGCCCAGCTCGGCGCCATCGTGGCCGGTCTCGGGCCCGGGCCCTTCACCGGGCTCCGGGTGGGGCTGGCCACCGCCGCGAGCATGGGGCAGGCGCTGGGCATCCCGGCGTACGGGATCTGCTCGCTCGATGCGCTCGGCCGGGCGGCCGGGCCGGGACGGGTGCTGGTGGCGACCGACGCGCGGCGGCGGGAGGTGTATTTCGCGACCTATCTCGACGGGAAGCGGGTGACCGATCCCGACGTGGCGCGGCCCGCCGACGTCCGGGTCGACGCCGATCGGGCGGTGGGGGAGGGCGCGGTCAAGTACAGCGAGGTCTTCGGGATCCCGATCGACGACCGGGTGCTCTACCCCTCCGGTGAGGCGCTGATCGCCCTGGCGTTCGACAAGATCCGGTCCGGCGGGCCGGGCGAGCCGCTCACCCCGCTCTACCTGCGACGCCCCGACGCCGTCGCACCGGGCGAGCGAAAGCCGGCGCTCTCCGATGGCGCGGCGCCGGGCGAGCGAAAGCCGGCACTGCCCGGTGCCACAGCGCCCGGCGAGCGGAAGTCTGGGTCGGCCTGATGGAGATCGAGCCGTTCCGGTGGTGGCACATCGCCGACGTGCTGCCGATCGAGGAGGATCTGTTCGGCGCGGAGAAGTGGTCCTCGGCCATGTTCTGGAACGAGTTGGCGCAGCGGCACTTCTACGTGGTGGCGCGGGAGGACGACGCGGTTCTCGGGTATGCGGGGCTGGCGGTCGTCGACGAGCAGGAGAGCTGGGTGCAGAACATCGCGGTGCGGCGTACGGCGCAGAAGCGGGGGATCGGCCGGCGGTTGCTGGAGATCCTGCTGGAGCGGGCCGGGCCGGGGAAGGTGCTGCTGGAGGTCGCCGTCGACAACCGGCCCGCGCAGCAGCTCTACGCCTCGTACGACTTCGAGCCCGTCGGGATCCGGCGCGGCTACTACCAACCGAGCAACACCGACGCCCTGGTGATGATGCGCGATGCCTGACGAGCCCCGAGCCGCGACCCGCGCGGGCGACCCGAACCGCCCGGGGGGCGCGAACCACGGGCCCTGGGCGGCGCTCCGCACGGGCGACCCGAACCGCCCGGGGGTGGGCGATGCCTGACGAGCCTCTGGTTCTCGGGATCGAGACCTCCTGCGACGAGACCGGGGTCGGGATCGTTCGCGGGCATACGCTGCTCGCCGATGCGCTGGCGTCCAGTGTCGAGCAGCATGCGCGGTTCGGTGGGGTGGTGCCCGAGGTTGCCAGCCGGGCGCATCTGGAGGCGATCGTGCCGACGATGCAGCGGGCGCTGGACGACGCCGGGGTCACCCTCGCCGACATCGATGCGATCGCCGTGACCGCGGGGCCGGGGCTTGCCGGGGCGTTGCTCGTCGGGGTGGCCGCCGCCAAGGGGTATGCCCTTGCCGCGGAGAAGCCGATCTACGGCGTCAATCATCTGGCCGCGCACGTGGCCGTGGACACGCTGGAGCATGGGCCGTTGCCCGAGCCGGCCGTGGCGATGCTGGTCTCCGGCGGGCATTCCTCCCTTCTTCTGGTCGACGATCTCACCGCCGGGGTCACGCCGCTCGGTGCCACGATCGACGACGCCGCGGGGGAGGCCTTCGACAAGGTGGCGCGGCTGCTCGGCATGGGGTTTCCGGGCGGGCCGGTGATCGACCGTACGGCGCGGGACGGGGATCCGCGGGCGATCGCCTTTCCGCGGGGGCTGACCGCGCCGAAGGATCTTGCCGCGCACCGGTTCGACTTCTCGTTCTCGGGGCTGAAGACCGCCGTCGCGCGCTGGGTGGAGGCCCGGGAGCGCAGCGGGGAGCCGGTGCCGGTCGCCGACGTGGCCGCGAGTTTCCAGGACGCGGTCTGCGACGTGCTGACCGCGAAAGCGCTGGACGCGTGCCGGGAGCACGGGGTGGAGACGCTGATCATCGGGGGTGGGGTGGCGGCGAACTCGCGGCTGCGGCTGCTGGCCGAGGAGCGGGCCGCGAAGGTGGGCGTGCGGGTGCGCGTACCCCGGCCTCAGCTCTGCACCGACAACGGCGCGATGGTCGCGGCGCTCGGCTCGCATCTCGTCGCCGCCGGCGTGGCTCCCAGCCCGCTGGACCTGCCGGCCGATTCGGCTATGTCATTGACCTCCATCAGGGTCGCGGGGTAGGAAGCCAGGCATGATCGCACGCATGTGGGAGGTACGCGCCTCGCGGGGCGGCTTCGATGAGCTGCTGAGCTGGGTGATCGACGAGGCGCTGCCCACTGTGGAGGTGCTGCCCTCGCACGTGTCGAGCGAGGTCTACTCCTCGACGGATCTGCGCATTGTGGTCATTTCGAAGTGGCGGAACACTCCGGCTGCCCTTCCCGCGCCTCCGGAAAACCTCATAGCGCGCTCTCCGCACGTGTGGGATTTCACGCCCGTCGACAGATAACACTCTGGATCGTGACGGCAGGGTTACGTAACGTCGAAGGGCGATGCGTGATCTGCCCGCCGCCGATCCCGGCTCCCCCGATCACCGGTCCGCCACCCGATATCTGGGCTGGCTCGCCCGGCGCGCCTGGGTATCCGTCAGCGCCGCGATCTTCTTCGCGGTCGTGTGGATGGTCTGCCAGGCGTTCGTACCCGCCGTCATCGGCAAGGCGATCGATGCCGGCCTGACCCACCGCGACGACCGCCAGCTGCTGATCTGGGGCATGGTCCTGTTCGGCGTGGGCCTGCTCCAGACCGGCGCCGGCCTGCTGCGGCACCGGCGGGCCGTGTTCAACTGGCTGTCCTCGGCGTACCGCACGGTGCAGGTCACCGTGCGGCAGGCCGGGCGGCTCGGGGTCGCGCTGCCCCGCCGGCTGGACGCCGGCGAGGTCGTGGCCATCGGTACGGCCGACATCACGCACATCGGCAACGCCATCGACATCACCGCCCGGGGCGTCGGCTCGGTCGTCGCCGTCATCACCGTCACCACGATCCTGCTGTTCACGTCCGTGCCGCTGGGGCTCGTGGTGGTGCTCGGCATCCCGCTGCTGATGGCCGTCGTCAGCCTGCTCATCCGGCCGCTGCACCGCCGCCAGCAGGCGTACCGGGAGCAGCAGGGCCGGCTCACCGGCCGGGCCACCGACCTGGTCGGCGGCCTGCGGGTGCTGCGCGGCGTCGGCGGCGAACCGGTGATGTCGGAGCGCTATCGCGCCGAGTCGCAGACGCTGCGGGCCGCCGGGCTGCACGTCGCCCGGGTGGAGGCGCTGCTGGACGCGGCGCAGGTGCTGCTGCCCGGCATCTTCCTGGTCCTGGTCACGTGGCTGGGCGCCCGCTTCGCCATCGACGGGCGGATCACCGTCGGGCAGCTGGTCTCCTTCTACGGGTATGCCGCCTTCCTCGTCTCCCCGCTGCGCCAGCTCACCGAGACGATCGATAAGCTCACCCGGGGGCACGTGTCCAGCCGCCGGGTCGTGTCGATGCTGCGGGTCCGCACGGACCTGCGCACCCCGTCCCGGCCTGCGCGCGCCCCGGCCGGCGGCGAACTCGTCGACCCCGTGTCCGGTGTCGTCGTGCGGCCGGGGATGGTCACGGCGATCGCCGCCGCCCTTCCCGCCGAGGCGGTCGCCATCGCGGACCGGCTGGGCCACTGCACGGCCTCGGGCGCGGGGACGACGCTGGCCGGCGTACCGCTGAAAGATCTTGATCTGGCGACCGTGCGGGAGCGGATCCTGATCGCCGACAACGACGCCCGGCTGTTCTCCGGGCCGCTGCGTGACGATCTCGATCCGGATCGGACCGGCCGGGCGCCGGCGGCGCTCGCCGCGGCCTCCGCGACCGACGTCGTGGAGGCGCTGCCCGAGGGCCTGGACAGCGAGGTCGCCGAGCGCGGGCGCAGCTTCTCCGGGGGCCAGCAGCAGCGGTTGCGGCTGGCCCGGGCCTTGGTCGCCGACCCGGAGATCCTCGTCCTGGTCGAGCCGACCAGCGCGGTGGACGCGCACACCGAGGCCCGCATCGCCGACCGGCTTCCGGCGGCGCGCACCGGCCGCACGACCGTCGTCTGCTCCACCAGCCCGCTGGTGCTGGACCGCGCCGACCACGTGATCTACGTCGAGGACGGCGCCGTGGTCGCCGAGGGAACCCATCGCGAGCTGCTGGACGGCAGCTTCGCCTACGCAAGGACGGTGCTCCGCGAGTGAGCAACGCGCTCCCGGTGGCGGACACCCGCCAGGTGCGCCGGTACGCCCGCGATCTGTTCCGCCGGCATCCGCGCGCCCTCGTCACGACCGTGGCCCTGCACGCCCTGGCCGCCATGACCGGACTGGTCGGGCCGCGCCTGCTCGGCGAGCTGGTCGAATCGATCCAGCACGACGCCGGCGTCCGTACGGTGGACCGCATCGCCGCCACGATCGCCGCCTTCGTGCTGGTGCAGGCGGTGCTCGTGCGGTTCGCGTACCTGGCGTCGGCCCGGCTCGGCGAGCAGATCCTGGCCGAGCTGCGCGAGGAGTTCGTCGACCGGGTGCTGACCATCCCGCTGTCGACGGTCGAGCGGGCGGGCACGGGTGACCTGCTCACCCGCACGTCCCGGGACGTCGACGCGCTGTCGCGGTGCCTGCGTTTCGCGGCGCCCGAGACGCTGATCGCGGCGATCACCGCCTCGCTGGCGGTCGGCGCCCTGATCCTGGTCAGCCCGCTGCTCGCGCTGCCGCTGCTGATCGCCGTGCCGGTGCTGACCTGGTCGACGCGGTGGTACCTGCGCCGCGCCGCCGGTGGCTATCTCCGGCAGAACGCGGCGTACTCGCAGGTCACCGACGGTCTCGCGGAGACGGTCGAGGGGGCGCGGACGATCGACGCGCTGCGCCGGCAGCGGCAGCGGATCCGGCGTACGGATGCCGACCTGCGGCGTTCGTGGGCCACCGAGCGGTACACGCTGTACCTGCGGACGGTGTGGATGCCGTCGATCGAGGTCGGCTACGTGCTGCCGGTGGTCGGCACGCTGCTGCTCGGCGGCTGGTTCTACCTGCACGGCTGGGTCAGCCTCGGCCAGGTCACCGCCGCCGTGCTGTACTCCCAGATGCTGGTCGACCCGATCGACCGCTTCCTCGGCTGGCTCGACGAGCTCCAGGTCGGCGCGGCCTCGCTCGCCCGCCTGCTGGGCGTCTCGTTCGGCTCGCCGGTGCCGTCGCAGCGCACCCCGCGCGGCGCGGAGATCGTCGCCGAGAACGTCCGCTTCTCCTACGTCGAGGGGCGGGAGGTGCTGCACGGCATCAACCTGCGGATCGCGCCGGGGGAGCGGCTGGCGATCGTCGGGCCGTCCGGGGCCGGCAAGTCCACGCTGGGCCGGCTCCTCGCCGGGGTGCACGCCCCGGGCGGCGGGTCGATCACCGTCGGCGGGGTGGCGCTCGCCGGGCTGCCGCTGCACCGGCTGCGCACCGAGGTCGCCCTGGTCAGCCAGGAACACCACGTCTTCATGGGTACGCTGCGCGACAACATCGCCATGGTCCGGCCCGGTTCGTCGCCGGCCGACGTCCGCGAGGCGCTCGCCGCCGTACACGCCCTGAAGTGGGCCGATGCGCTGCCCGACGGCCTGGACACCGTGGTGGGCGCGGGTGGCGTGAACCTGTCGGCGGCCCAGTCGCAGCAGGTGGCGCTGGCCCGGCTGGTGCTGGCCGACCCGCACACGCTGGTGCTCGACGAGGCGACCGCGATGCTGGACCCGCGGGCCGCCCGGGACCTCGAGCAGTCGCTGGCCGCGGTGCTGCGGGGGCGTACGGTCATCGCCATCGCACACCGGCTCTTCTCCGCGCACGACGCGGACCGGGTGGCGGTGGTCGAGGACGGGCGGATCACCGAGCTGGGCTCGCACGACGAGCTGGTCGCGGCCGGCGGCTCGTACGCGGCCCTGTGGGACTCCTGGCACGGCGCGCCGCCGGTCGGGTCTAGCGCAGGGCCAGGTACGCACCCAGCAGAACAAGGGTGACGAGCGCGACCGCGAGCAGCAGCAGGAACTCGCGCCGCTGCCGCTCCTCGGGCTGTTCGGCCGGCAGGTCGCTGACCACGGCGGCGAGCTCGTCCAGCGTCCGGGCCCCGGCGGCCAGGCCGGCCCGCTGCGCGAACTCGTCGAGGGTCAGCCGGCCCGCGCCGGTGTGCCGTTTCGAGCGCGGCCACCACCCGCTGCCGGTCCTCGTCGGAAGCGCGCATGCTCACGCGGGCACTTTAACCCGCGCTGCCCACCGGGTCCTCCAGCAGACGTTCGAAGGCCAGCTCCGCCGCACCGAGCAGGCCGGCGTCGGTGCCGAGCTCCGGCGTACGCAGGCGGATGTTCTCCCGGCAGGCGGGCAGCGCCACCTCGGTGAGGCGCGACCGGATCTGGGCGGCGGCGACCAGGTAGATGTCGCGCAGGGTGCCGCCGAAGATGATCGCCTCGGGGTTGAAGATGTTGACCAGGTTGCCGACGCCGAGGCCGAGCCACTGGCCCACGTGGCGCACCGCCTGCTGGGCCACCCAGTCGCCGCGCATCGCCGCCTCGACCACGCCGAGGACCGCCTCGCGGCCGCTGCGGTCCTCCCGCCCGGCCATCCTGAGCAGCGGATACTCCCCGATCTCGGTCTCCCAGCAGCCGCGCGAGCCGCAGCTGCACGGGCGGCCGTACGGGTTCACCACCATGTGCCCGACCTCGCCGCCGTAGCCGCCGTGCCCGGTGATCCGCCGGCCGCCGACGATGATGCCCGCGCCGACGCCGACGTCGCCGTACAGGTAGATGACGTTGTCCCGGCCGGCCGCCGCGCCCCGGTTGTGCTCGACCAGGGCGGAGACGTCGGCGATGTTGCCGACGATCAACGGCCCGACGTCGCCGATCTCCTCGACCAGCGCCTCGCCGACGGGCTCCTCGACCCAGCCGATGGTGGGGGCGAGCCGGACCATGCCGTCCGCGCGGCGGACCATGCCGGCGATGGCCAGGCCGGCGCCGACGTAGCGGGCGCCGGCCGGCACGTCCCGGCGCATCTCGTCGAGGAAGGCGGCGAGCGGCTGCACCGCGTCGACCACCTGCATGCCGCGCGGTCGGGGCGCCTCCCGCCGGTCGAGGATCCGCCCGCCGAGGCCGACCCGGGCGGCGCGCAGCCGGTCCACCTCGATGTTGAGCGCGTACGCGTACACCGTCGACGACTCGGGCCGGACGACCAGTGATGGTCGCCCGGCCCGGCCGGTGCCCCGTGGTGCCTTCTCGGTGACGAGTCCCGCGGCGGTGAGGTCCGCGGTCAGCGCGCCGATGGTGCTGCGGTTGAGGCCCAGCTTGGTGGTGAGCTCGGCCCGGGACGTAGCCCCATGAATGTGTACGTATCGGAGCAGCGTCCCCAGGTTGTGCCGCCGGACCTCCTCTTGGCTGGGTCCGGCCCTCATCGGTTTCCGGTGGCGGCTGCCCGGCGGCGCGAGAGCGCGTCGACGCTGGCGGCGAGGAGCAGGATCAGGCCGGTCACCACGAACTTCGTGCCGGAGCTGTAGCCCATCAGGCCCATGCCGTTGTCGATGACGGCGATGACCGCGCCGCCGATCACCGCGTTGATCATCTTGCCCTTGCCGCCGAACAGGCTGGTGCCGCCGATGACGGCCGCGCCGACTGCGTAGAGCAGCACGTTGCTGCCGCCCGAGTTCGGGTCGACCGAGTTCTGCCGGCTGGCGGCGACGATGCCGCCGATGGCCGCCATGAACGAGCCGATGACGAAGACCGAGATGCGGATCCGGTCGACCGGGATGCCCGCGCGGCGGGCGGCCTCGGTGTTGCCGCCCACGGCGTAGACGTGCCGCCCGTACGTGGTGCGGCCCAGCACGAAGGTCCACACGACCAGCACCACGGCGATGATCGGGGCCACGATGGGCACACCCTTCACCGAGATGATCAGCGGATTGATGCTGCGCTCCTGGGTCAGTACGGCGACCGCCGCCAGCAGTAGTACGGCCAGCGCCGCGATCCGTGCCAGCACGATACCCATCGGGTCGGTGACCAGGCCGCGGGAGGCCCGGCTGCGGACCCGCAGGAATTGCGTCGCGGC
The DNA here is from genome assembly GCF_003002065.1 of Pseudosporangium ferrugineum. GTDB lineage: Bacteria > Actinomycetota > Actinomycetes > Mycobacteriales > Micromonosporaceae > Actinoplanes > Actinoplanes ferrugineus_A. Next base: position 732 of record NZ_PVZG01000024.1, on the reverse strand, counting down.
GTACGCGGCGACCGTGGCGATCGCCAGCACCCAGCTGACGCCGACCGGCATGTTCTTGTTGGAGAGCGAGAGCACGAACGTGTCGCGGATCGAGATGTTCTTGCCGCCCTCGAGCAGCATCAGCAGGATGCCCTGGAAGGCGAGGAACGCGGCCAGGGTCACGACGAACGACGGGATGCCGACCTTCGCCACCAGGAAGCCCAGCGTGAAGCCGATCGCCAGGCCGGTGAGCAGGGCCATCGGGATCGCGGTGTACCAGTTCCACCCGTGGTTGGTGGTCAGGATCGCCATGACCGCGGCGCAGACCCCGCTCGCGAAGCCGGCGGAGAGGTCGATCTCGCCGAGCAGCAGGACGAAGACCAGGCCCATGGCGATGAAGATGACCGCCGCGCCCTGCGAGAAGAGGTTGGCGAAGTTCGTCGCGCTGAAGAAGCTCGGCCGCGCGACGCCGAAGATGAGGCACAGCACCACGAGCCCGAGGATGGCGGGGAGGCTGCCGATGTCGCCGCCGCGTACCCGGCCCCAGTAATCGTGCAGGTGGCCGGCGAACGTCGGCTTGACCACCTGGACCGGTCCGCTGGATGTGGTCATGGTCGTCATGCGTCTGCTCCCGGAGGCGTGATGTCGACGAAACCGGCGGCGGCCGGTTTCTCGGGGGGCAGGCCGAGGTTTCCGCTGCGGCCGGAGGTGATGAGTTCGACGATTTGGGAGTGGGTGACGTCGGTGGTTTTG
>NZ_PVZG01000023.1 GCF_003002065.1 Pseudosporangium ferrugineum | reverse complement strand
CGCGCGTCCCGTTGTTCCGGCCATGCTCGATCTGATCGAGCAGGCCATCGCGGTCTGGGACGAGTTGGCCGGGTATCTGAACGATGCCTACTACGTGCGCCGTATCGATCCACAGGAGATCAGCGAGCCTCTGGTCGATGCGCACCGTGATCTGTGCGAGCAGCTCGACCTCGACTCGGAGGAGATCGCTGAACGTCTCGACCGGCTGGTCGACCGCTGCCATCACGACACCGTCGACCCTGCCCTGTACGCCGAGCTTCTCGGTGAGGACGCGGGCCCGACCGGCCGTTCCTCGCATCGGTAGCCGGGCTCGCGATGCCGGTCGTCAGGTGACATCACCCATCTGGGCGTAGCGGCCGAGGTCGAGCCGAGATTGGTTTTGCGCCGAGTGTCTGACAGCTCCGGTATCTGCAGCGCGGACCGGGCGGAGGGTGGTCCACGGCTACGGATCGGCCCTCCGCCCCTGTCCTGCGCGCTTATCGGTCTTCGTCGCCGCTGCTGTCGCCGTCACTCCCGGGAATGACTGCGAATCCATCCGCGAACACTGTCCACGTCGCGGCGCCCCGTCGAATTCGGGGACGGGTCACCGGAACGTGACCATGGCCCCTGCCGCCCGCGAGAACTGCTCATGCCGGCGGTCTTTCGGCATTCGCAGCGAGGCTGACTCCTGCTCAACGGCGGCGCTTATCGTGTTCGCCCCGGCGGAGGTCGTCCAGGAGGGTGCCGATGAAGCGTTCCTCCATCACCGACCGGCCGGCGCCGTTCATCGCCTTCGCCAAGGACGGATCCCAGGGGCTGGCCGCCGGCGCGCCGGCCAAGGGCAGACCGACCGGGTCGGCAGCGAGGTAATCGGAGCCTGACATGCGCCACGGCACGGCGTCCGGGTAGCGGGCCAAAGCGGCGGCGGTCAGCCGGATGCCGGCCCAGTCGAAGTCGTTGCGCCATCGGATCACCGTGCCCGCCGCCCGGCTTCCCAGGAGCGTGTGGACCGCGACGGACGGCACCCCTTCGGTGCAGATCAGCGGGGCGGTGGCCTGTCCCGCCGCGGCTCGCAGAACGGCCGGGTTCTCGCACACGTAGATGTCCGGGACCGGCAGGGACAGCGGTTCGAGTCGTAGCTGGTGCAGGGTCATGCGGAACGGGACATGAGCCGTCGCGGCGGAGGACAGCCAGTCGCCGAGAAGTCCACCGGTGGCGGGAAGGTTGAGCACCAGGGCCTGGCTGGCGAGGTCGTCGGGCACCAGCCCGGCCAACTCCCAGAGCGCCCGCTCCTGCTCCGCTCCGGTCGGTGGCTTGACCTGGTGCCAGGCGGCCAGCGCCCGGAGCACGAGGCCGCGCATCGGCCCCTCCGCGAGGGCCTTGGTGTCGCCGAGGACCCGTTCGGCGAAGACCGGCATCGGTTCGGCGCTGAGCGGCAACGCGTCGAGTGCGGTCAGCACCCGGGAGAACAGTTGTCCGCTTCGGGCCATCCGGGTGAGTGTCCCGTCACGGCGCAGCCCGTCCACCCATTCCTCGAACCAGGGCATGCCGGCGTGACGGCTGGCGGCGGCCAGGGTGAGCATCGCCTTGCGCGCCTCGGCGAGGGCGGCGCGCTCGGCGGGGCGGTCCCGGAACGGGCCCACCGCCGACAGCAGATCGATGTCGTGGGCGGTGCGCAGGAACGCATCGACCTCTGCCAGGCGAACGGTGACCCGGCTGACACCGGCGGGCCGGTGCACCCCGGTTATGCCGATGACGACGTGCCGTTCGGCTTCGTCCGGTGCGGTCAGGGAGACCGTCCCGGCGAGGCTGCCGCCGGTGCGCTCCAGGCTGCGCCGGGCGGCGGCCAGCAGCCGCCGCCAACCCGGATCGGTGGTGAGGTCAGGCATGGGAGGGAACCGTACGCGTCGACGGCGAGCCGAGCGCGGCAGCGAGCGTACCGTCGAAATCGGCCACGTTCACGGCGCCGTCCCACACCAGCAGGACCGTCGACACGGTGTGCTCGACCGTGGAGTGCGACAGGTCGTAGTGGGCGCACCCGGTCACCGCCGGATGGGTGGCCCACAGGTCGTACCCGGTCATGAAGAGGTCCAGATCGAACTGCTTGGCCAGGGACATCAGTTCGCCGCGCCCGTTGTCGTCGACACCGGCGAACGCCTCGTCGAGCCCGAGCAGCCGGGGCGCGTCCGGGCGGGCCGACCCGAAGAGCGCGTTGGCCGCCGCGAACAGCGGCAGGTGCAGCGACACCGACTGCTCGCCACCGGACAGCTGGCTGTGCCGGGCACGGGTGAGCGGCTCACTGACTCCGCCGGGACGATGCAGGGTGAACGCGAAGACCCGCCACTGCCGGTAGTCCAGCACCTCGGCCAGCAACTCCCGGTAGGGCTTCTCCGGGGCCTGCGCGCGGGCCGATTTGATCCGGGCCGCGAAGTGGCGGCGCAGGGTGGTCAGCTGACCCGGGCCGAGTCGTGCCGGGTCGCGTTCCAGCAGCTTGCACACCTCGCGCTGCTCCGGGTCGAGGTCGTCGGAGAGCCGCCAGCCCACGCCGACGGTCAGTCCGGACGACATCCGCCGGGCACGCATCTGCCGGTCCATCGCGTCGACCAGGTCGCGGGCCTCGATCGTACGGCGGTGTATCTGTCCGGCCAGCTGCCCCAGCAACGCGTCCTCGAAGACCCTCTGCTCGGCGTCGGTCAGCAGTTGTTCCTGGTCACGGCGTTCTCCGGAGATCCGTTCGGCGAAGTGCGCGACCGGGGTCAGGCCCTGTTCGTCGGCGACCCGCACGACGATGACGCCGTCGTCGGTGTCCCATTCCGGCCGGTGGTCGAGCCCGGCGGCCGGCAGTTGCGCCTGCAGTTCGGTGAGCGCGCCGGTCAACCGGGTCGCGCTCTGCTTGAGCGAGGTCTCGGTCGGGCTCAGCTCGCGGGTCGCGGTCAGGATCGCCTCATGCAGCGCTACGACCGCCGGGTCCAGGTCGTCGTCCGCGGTGTCGGCGGCGGGCCACCGCAGGTGCGGCGGGCAGCGGATCAGACCGAGAAGATCGCTTTGAGCGTACGGGCGGAGCCGCACCGCCTCGCGCCGCGCCTCGGTGATCGCCTCGGCAACGGACCGCTCGCCGACCTCGGCCCGGGCCACCGCGCCGGCTCGGCTCTGCACCGCCGCACTGTGCGCCGCCCTGGCCCGTTCCAGGGTCGCCTCCGCGTCGGTGACCGCGTTCTCGGTCTCGGCCACTTCGGCCAGCACCCGGGTCGCCTCGGCTCCGATCGCCGCGGAGAGGGTGCGCAGTTCCTCGTCCTTCTCGGTGTGCCGGGCCTGCGCCGCATGCGCGGCCCGAACGGCGGCTTCGCAGCGTTCCTCCGCCTCGGCGTGCCGCTCGGCGGCCTCCCCGGCGAGCACGCCGGCGCCGTCCGCACCGTCGTGGGCGTGCCGCAGCTCGACGCCGAGCCGGTCGAACCGGTCCAGCGCCGCGGCGGTCGAGTCCAGCCGATCGACCGGCAACGACCGGTCTGCACACGCCCGGCGCAGCCTGGCGCCGGCGGCGGCCCGGGCGGCCACGGCCGCGTCGAGCCGTCCCGCGGCCTCGAGGCAGGCTTCACGGCGTACCCGCAGAAGGGTCGCCGCCCGGTCCAGCTCGCGTTCGGCCTGGGTGATCGCGGTCCGCGCCGGAAGCTCCGCGCCGGCCCGGTCCATTGCCTCCAGCATCCGCTGCCGGGACCGGCGGGCCGCCTCGACCTCGTTGATCTCCTGTTCGAGGGCGGCGATCCGGCGGTCGCAGTCGGCGATCCGCACGGCCCGGCGCGCCGCGCGGGCGGTCGCCCCGATGTACTCACCACGGTCCTTGGTGAACCGGCCGACGCCGGAGCCCTGGGCCCATCGTCCGTCGCCGGTGACTCCGGAGGGACCGGTGATGTCGCCGAGCGCGATGCCGCGCAGCACCGCCGTGATCCGTTCGGCGGGCACGAGGCCCTGGTCCTCGGGTACGAGCACGTCTGCCAGCGTCCGGCCGGCCTGCTCGCCGGAGCGCAGGTAGGCATCAAGTTCGCCGTCGTCGGCGGTCGGGTGTACCCAGGCGTCGAGCAGGCCGGCCGCCTGCAGGGCGGCCTCGACGCCGGCCGCCTCGGTCTCCGGTGTTCCGTCGGCGAATCGGACGAGACGCCACAACGGCGCACCGGACCGGCCCTCCCGCGAGGCGGGCCTGGTCGGCGACGGCGGCGGCGAGTCGTCGTGCTCGGCCGCGATCAGCGCCCGCTCGTCCGTCGCCTCCCGGCGCTGGGCAGCCAGCCGGTCGGACCGGGAGCCGAGCGCGGCCACCTCGTCGCGGATCGCGCCCGCCGGGCCGGCCATCCGGTCGTGGTAGAGGTCCCGCAGGGAGGGGCTGGTCACCGCCGCGGCGAGACTGTCCGGCAGGTCCGAGACGCCGAGAGCGGCGAACAGTTCGGCGTGCTCGGTTCCCCAGGCCCGTACCTCCTCGGCCGTTCGCGCACGGACCACCTCGAGGGCGTCGCCGGTCCGTTCCTCCGCCGCCGCGGCGTCCTCCGCCGCGGCCCGGGCGGCCCGGTCGGCTTCCGCCGCCCGCACATGTTCGCGTTCCGCCTCCGCCAGCCGGTCCGCGAGTTCCCGGATCGCCCGTACGTCCGCGCGGCGCGCCGCGGGCCGGGATGCCAGCCGGGTGGCCAGCCCGTCGGCGTCCGCATCGCCGGCTCGCCATTCGATGCCGCCGGCTTCCGCCTCCGACGCGATCTCTGCGGTCACCCTGGCCACCTTGGCCCGTGCGTCGTGCAGCGCCGCGGCGGCCCGCCCGGCCTCCGCCCGCCGCTTCCCGGCGGCGTCACGCTCCACCTCGACGTGCCGATCGGCACGGCGGGCGGCGTCCGCCAGGTCGTGCACGTGCCGTTCGAGGTCGGCCAGTTGTTCGTGCGACCGGTACGCGGCCGAACTCTTCAAACGGTCCAGGTGCGCACGCAGCCGGCCGGGCTCGCCCTCGACCACTCGCAGCCGCTGCTCCGCCTCCTCGGCCCGCCCGCGCGCCGCCTCGGCCTCCTCCCGCGCCGCGGCCAGCGCCTCCCGGCGTACGTCCGCGTTGTCCCGGCGTGCGGTGAGCGCATCGGCCGCGGCTCGCGCGTGGGTCCGCAGGTAGGTGGCGTAGACGGCCAGGAAGGAGGTGGTCGCGGCATCGGCCGCGGTCAGACCCTCGAGGGTACGGGCCACAGCTTCCATGTCGTCGAACGAGCGCGCCGCCTCCACCAGCAGGTCGTCCTCCACCGGGCGCAGGCCGCGTTGCAGGGTGCGCGACAGTTCCACCGGATTCAGGTCCTTCGCCAGCTGCGGCTTGCGCAGGGTCAGGACCAGGTCGAGCAGCTGCTCGTAGCGGGCCGGGCCCAGGCCGAACAGCTTCGCGTCGACCAGGTGCCGGTACTCCTCTGCTGAGTCGCGTACCGCGTCCGCGCCGAGCCGGTCGATCAGGTCCCGCCGGGACACCGGCCGGTCGTCGGCGTCCAGCAGCGCCAGGTTCACCCCGACCCGGCCGTCGGCGACGAAGTGCCAGCGGGTCACGCGGTCGTTGTGCCGGTGGGCGCGCAACCCGATGCCGATCGTCACGAACCGGTCGCCGTCGCCGAACTCCATCCACACGTAGGCGTATGCCGTTTCCTGACCCCGGTAGAGCAGGTTCGACTTCATCGTCCGGTCCTCGCCGGCGAACGGGTTCAGCCGGCGCGGCTCGATCCGCCCGTCCAGCACGAACGGGAACAGCACTTCCAGGGCCTTCGTCTTGCCGGAGCCGTTCGGGCCGCGCAGCACGAGCCAGCCGTCGACGAACAGGAACTCCTCGTCGCGGTAGTCCCACAGGTTGATGATGCCGGCGCGGGTAGGGGCGAAACGAGCCAAGACGGAGTCCTCGATCTAGAAGAGGGTTCGTTGTTTGACCTGCGCGACCGTGTTGCGGTAACGGCCGATCAACGGGCGGGCCAGCACACCGCCGGGCACGGTCAGCACCGCGCCGAACCGGGCGAGCAACTCGATCGCCTCGGTGCGCAACCGGTCCGGATCGGCGTGCCATGCGGCGCCGAAGGCCGAGCCGTACCGCTGCAGGATCTCCGCGGTCGCCTCCCGCAGGAAGCTGTCGGTGATCAACGGCAGCCGCCGCTCCGCGTTCTCGCCCGCAGGCGGCGGGTCCGCCGCCGTCTCCGGTGCGCCGAATTCCAGCGGGACGCCGGCCGGCAACCCCGCGTCGACCTGGCCGATCAGCTTCTCCTGCGCCTCCGCCGGGTCCGGCACCGGAATGCGGCGTGCCCTGCGACCGTCCGGATCGGACACCCGGTCCGCGATCGCCACGGCCAGCAGCACGGCTGCCTGCGCTACCGAGCCGGTGCCCGGGAACCGCTCCGCCGACCAGCCGGCCGTGTCGACCAGCAGCACACCCTCGGCCCGCCGCTCCAGGCGCAGGCCGGTCAGCCGGTACAGGTCGGCCGGCAGCGCCTGCCCGCGCAGATGATTGCCGATCTCGGTGGAGACGTCGTCGTAGTAGACGACCGGCCTTTCCAGCACCGTACGCCGGGCGGCCTGCGCGGCGGCCCGGCGCTCGGCGTTGCCGCTGCTGCTCAGCGAGCGATCCAGCAGGGCGGTCACCGATTCGATGTGCTGCAGCACCCGGGGCGGCCGGAACAGTGCCAGCACGGCGTCACGCGCGACGTCGTACAGGGCCTCACCCGCGCCGGGATCGCTCGCCCACGCCGAACTGGAACCGTCGGCGAGCCGCAACACACCCCGCTCCTCCAGCCAAGCGACCGCGTCGACGAACGCCCGCCGGTCCGCGCCGATGTCCGGGTCCAGTCCCAGCCCGCTGATCCGGCCGGCGTCGGCGGCCACCGCCTCGGCCAGCTCGCTCAGCGTGATCTGAATGCCGGCACGGCCCAGCGTCGCCAGGCACAACGACAGATAGGCGTAACGCTGCCGGTCGAACGGGCGACCGGTGCGCGACACCGCGGGCCGGTCCGTCTCCAGCCGGTCGGCGGTGCGGACCAGCCGCGCGGTGGCGCCGTGCAACTCCAGCCGGTACCCGAACGCCTCGGACAGGTCACCGCGCAACTCGGCGGTGAACCGGCGGACCCGGGCCAGCGCCTTCTCGTCCGGCCAGGTCGAGGTGATCAGCGGATGCCGCAGCAGGAGCCGGACCGCGCGCTGATAGTCGGCGAGCTCCAGATCGGAGACTTCGGCGGCGAACCTCACGCGGCCGCCGTCCCGGTCCGGCGCGCGGCAGTGTGCACTGCCGTCGTCACGGACAGTTCGAAGCCGTCGATGTGCAACCTGCCCGACTCGGTGGGCACCGTGGTGAACCCTCCGGGGCAGGGGGTGAGCGTCAGGCGTACCCCGAAAGCGGCGGCCGCGAGCGGAGTCTCCCGCCGGCCCGCCTGCCGGGTCGCCAACGCGATGTCGAGCAGCCGGCGCAGCACACCGGCCTGCGCTTCGGTGAGGGTTTCCGCGTCGATGAGGCCGGCGGCCGCCTCCGCCTGGCGGCGCTCCTCGGCGACCTGCCGCTCCCGCAGAGCCCGGCGGGAGGTTTCCGACCGTTCGATCCGGGCGATCCGGCCGTTGCCCTGCCCGGGCATCCGGCCGCTCTGCACCAGCGTCCGGGACAGCTCCACCGCCGGCGCCTCCCACCAGGACAGCCGTCCCGGGATCGCGTCCGGATCGGCGTACGCCACCCCGACGTGTCTCGGTGCGCCCAGCCCGAACACCACGTCGAAGACGGCGTGCGCGGCCTCGTCGGAGCCGGCGCCGGTGAACCAGGCAGCCAGGTGCCGCAACTGGGACTCCCGGCTCACTCCACCGCGGCGGGCCTCCGTGACACGCCGCAGCAGCGCCAGCACATCCCCGATCGCCGCCATCGTCGCCCCGGAGAGCCGGTCGGCCTCACTGGGCCGGTCGGTTTCCGGCGCCAGCCACGAGCGCAGTCCGCTCCAGCGCCGGCGCCAGTCCTCGAGGCGTTCGACCGGTGTCGCGAACAGCCGCTCATCCGCTTCGGCCGCCGCCTCGATCATCCGATCCAGGCCGGTCGCCTCGACCTCGTGCACGGCCTCCCGCAGGCGCGGTGTGTACCGCTGCAGCTCGTCGTGGAAGTCCCGCAGGTGGGCGAGGAGTGCGTCCTTGTGGCTGAGGAAGACCTCCGGACGTATGTCGTGGGTTCGGCTCAGGTCGCCGAGCATGTGATAGAAGCGGGCGGCGCGTTCCGCGACGTCGGCCAGCGCCCGGTCCAGGCGGTTGAGCTTGCGGTAGACCTCCTCGGCGTCACCGTCGGAGTTCGCCGTGGCAAGGGCCTTCAGGTCGGCGAGCAGGTCGGCGAAGACCAGGCGGGACAGAGTGCTGTCGTCCAGCCCGGCGGCGAGAACGGACTCGACGGCTCGGTGGGCGCGGTAACCGGCCTCGGTGAACTGGTAGACCGAATGCCGGTTGCGGTATTCGGCGAGCGTGGCGGCCCGGGTGCCGTCCTGGCCGCGGTCCAGCACGCCCCAGTCGACGAGGGCGTCCAGCAGCCGGGGCAGATCGAGCCCGGCGGGGTCCGGGCAGTCCCGGTGGATCCCGGCAAGACCGGCCAGTGCCGCCTGCACGTCCGACGTGTGCAGGACGACGTGGTAACTCGATCGGGCAGCGTCGAAGGCGCGCAGAAGCCACAGGTACGCGAGCCGGTTGTCGGCATTGACATAGCTGAACAGCCGAAGGCGATCATCGACCCCGAAGTCGTCCAGTCCGAACGAGGCCCGCAGTTCCGGCATGCGGCCACGATACCGGTCAGGGCCCGACCGCCCTCAGACGCGGTGTGCGAGCGGTCACTTGGACGGATGAGCCGGCGACGCGCATCAGGCGTCAGAGGTTTGTAAGATTCTCCGCCGTCGATACCGGTTAGGTTCAATTCGTGCCCCGGAAACGGGGAAAAACCTCCAAGTCGGATATGAGGCGCGGGCCGGGGTGCCGATGGTCGTGCACCTTTCCCTGCGCCTCCCTGGGGTGGGAGAAACGATGCGGAAGTTCCTGGCCGAGTTCGTCGGCACCTTCTTCCTGGTGCTGACGGTCGGTATCGCGGTGATCAAGATGAGCGCGCTCGCACCGCTGGCCATCGGCGGTGTGCTGACCGTGATGGTCTACGCCGCTGGGCATGTCTCCGGCGCGCACTTCAACCCGGCGGTGACGCTCGCGGCCCTGGTCCGTGGGGTGATCTCGCGTGTCGACGCGGCCGGGTATGTGGTGGCTCAGGCGGCCGCGGGTGTCCTCGCTGCCCTCGCTGCCGGATGGATCACGCACCCGGCGCCGATCTCGACGTTGACTCTCTCCGGCCGTGCGATCGGGGTGGCGCTGCTGGCCGAATGCCTATTCACATTCGCGCTCGCCTATGTGGTCCTCAACGTGGCTACCAGTCGGGACCACCCCGACAATTCGTTCTACGGGCTTGCCATCGGCGGGACGGTAATGGCCGGCGCAGCGACCGTCGGCGGCATATCCGGCGGCGTCTTCAACCCGGCGGTAGCGCTCGGAGGCGCCGTTCTGGGGCTGTTCGCCTGGTCCAGCATCTGGGTCTACCTCATTGCCGCGCTGGTGGGCGGCTCCGCGGCCGGCGCCCTGTTCCTGGCGCTCAATCCCGGTGATCGGCCGAACGCGCGGCTGGATGCAGGGCACCAGGGCGTCACGAACGATCCCGCCCCCGCCAACGTCTGACCGAATTCTGATCGCCGCCCGCTCCACGCACGGATCCCACGACCCGTCCTGGCGGCGTGGACCGGCGACTCCGCAGAGCGGCAACCCGGGAAGGGAACCGATGTCCGAGAACCACGACCCCATCGTCCATGACGCCACCGAGGGAAGCGCCTCCGTACCGTCGCAGGGGCACGAGCCGATCGATCACGACGCGCGGGAGGGTGCCACGTCGCAGTGCCCGGTCGCGCACGGCCGCGCGCCGGAGCCTGTCCGGGGCGGCGGCAACCGCAGCTGGTGGCCGGACACGCTGAACCTGAGGATCCTGGCCAAGAATCCCGCGGTGGCCAATCCACTCGGTGCCGCTTTCGACTACGCGGCGGCGTTCAAGGCCCTCGACCTGCCGGCCGTCAAGGCGGACATCGAGCAGGTCCTGACCACCTCGCAGGACTGGTGGCCGGCCGACTACGGCCACTACGGCCCGTTCATGGTCCGGATGGCGTGGCACAGCGCCGGCACCTACCGGATCAGCGACGGACGCGGTGGCGCCGGGGCCGGGCAGCAGCGTTTCGCGCCGCTCAACAGCTGGCCGGACAACGCCAACCTCGACAAGGCCCGCCGCCTGCTCTGGCCGGTCAAGAAGAAGTACGGTCAGAGCCTGTCGTGGGCCGACCTGATGATCCTGGCCGGTAACGTGGCGCTCGAGTCCATGGGCCTGCAAACCTTCGGCTTCGCCGGCGGGCGCCCGGACGTGTGGGAGCCGGACGAGGACGTCTACTGGGGCCCCGAGACCAGCTGGCTGGGCGACGAGCGCTACACCGGCGACCGGGATCTCGAGAACCCGCTCGCAGCGGTGCAGATGGGTCTCATCTACGTCAACCCGGAGGGGCCCAACGGCAACCCGGATCCGGTCGGCGCGGCCCGCGACATCCGCGAGACCTTCAGCCGGATGGCGATGAACGACGAGGAAACGGTCGCCCTCATCGCCGGCGGTCACACCTTCGGCAAGACCCACGGCGCCGGACCGGCCGACAACGTCGGCCTCGAGCCCGAGGCCGCTCCGCTCGAGGAGCAGGGCCTGGGCTGGAAGAACGCCTATCGCACCGGCAAGGGTGCCGACACCATCACCAGCGGCCTCGAGGGCGCTTGGACGAACACCCCGACGACCTGGGACAACAGCTTCTTCGAAATCCTGCTGGGACACGAGTGGGAGCTCAGCAAGAGCCCCGCGGGCGCGAACCAGTGGAAGCCGAAGGACGGCGCCGCGGCGGGCACCGTCCCGGACGCCCACGACCCCGCCAAGACGCACGCGCCGACCATGCTGACGACCGACCTGGCGTTGCGCGTCGACCCGATCTACGAGCCGATCTCCCGGCGGTTCAGGGACGACCCGGCAGAGTTCGCGGACGCGTTCGCCCGCGCCTGGTTCAAACTGACCCACCGCGACATGGGGCCGCTCGCCCGCTACCTCGGCCCCGAGGTCCCGTCCGAGGTGTTGATCTGGCAGGACCCGCTCCCCGCGGTCGACCACCCGCTGATCGACGCCGCCGACGCCGCGACCCTCAAGGCCCAGATCCTCGCGTCCGGCCTGACTGTCCCGCAACTGGTCTCGACCGCCTGGGCGTCGGCGTCGACGTTCCGCGGCAGCGACAAGCGCGGCGGCGCCAACGGGGCCCGCATCCGCCTGCAGCCGCAGAACTCGTGGGAGGTCAACGATCCCGATCAACTGAACAGCATTCTGCGTACGCTCGAGGGCCTCCGGACATCCTTCAACGCGACCGCGACCGGCGGCCGGAAGGTCTCGCTCGCCGACCTGATCGTCCTCGCGGGCAACGCGGGCGTCGAGAAGGCGGCGGCCGTCGCCGGCCACGCCGTCGAGGTGCCCTTCACCCCGGGCCGCACCGACGCGTCCCAGGAGCAGACCGACGTCGAGTCGTTCGCCCCGCTCGAGCCGACCGCCGACGGGTTCCGCAACTACCTGGGCAAGGGCCATCGCCTGCCGGCCGAGTTCCTGCTCGTCGACCGGGCGAACCTGCTCACCCTCAGCGCGCCCGAGATGACCGTCCTGATCGGCGGCCTGAGGGTCCTCGGTGCGAACCACCGGCAGTCCCCGGAGGGCGTGCTCACCCATGCTCCCGGGACACTGACCAACGACTTCTTCGTCAACCTGCTCGACCCGGGCACGATGTGGACGCGGACCGCCGACGACGGAACCGCTTTCGAGGGCCGCGACCCGGCCACCGGTGAGGTCAAGTGGGTCGGCAGCCGGGTCGACCTGCTCTTCGGCTCGAACTCGGAGCTGCGTGCACTGGCCGAGGTGTACGCGAGCGACGACGCCGGGGCGAAGTTCGCCGCCGACTTCGTCGCCGCCTGGGCCAAGGTCATGGAACTCGATCGGTACGACCTGGACTGACCCGTGGGTCCGGGCCGGCCCGCCGAAGGGACGGCCCGGACCTGTGAGCGCCACGCTGTACGCCGTCCGATGGGCCGCGGCACCAGGGCCAGGTGAATCGGTTCCGGTTCCGGGTGGAAATCTGAGTCTCCGGAGGCGCGTAGCACCTCGGCGGAAATGGATCAGCCCGACGCCTGCTCGTCCGGCCGATCGATCGCGCCGGGGATCGCGACCCCCGGCGCCAGGAGCTTCGCGAACTCGTCGGCCGGCACGGCGCGCGAGAACAGGTAGCCCTGGCCGTGAGGGCATCCGAGCCCGCGGACGAAATCGAGTTGCTCGTCCGTTTCGATGCCCTCGGCGATGACGTCGAGGTTGAGGTTGAGGCCCATGGTGACGATCGTGCGGACCAGTTCCTTGCCGCGCGAGCTGGTCGTGATGCGCGAGATGAACGACCGGTCGACCTTGAAGGCGTCGATGGTCAGATCGTGCAGGGCCTCGAGGGAGGAGAAGCCGGTGCCGAAGTCGTCGATGTGGACCTGCACGCCCAGCGTTCTCAGGCCGCTGAGCATGGAGGAGGCGACCTTGACGTCGTCCATGATGACGCCCTCGGTGATTTCGACGGCGAGGCGGTCGGGGCTCAGGCCGTAGACGCGCAGGGTTTCGTCGACGTCCTCGATCAGCGTGCTCTGCCAGAACTGCCGGTTGGAGACGTTGATGCTCATCCTGAACGGGCGGGCGTCGCCGCGGTGCAGACCCCAACGGTGCATCTGCCGGCAGGATCCGTCGAGCACCCACGTGCCGATGCCGAGGCTGAGGCCCGACTCCTCGGCGACGCCGAGGAACTCGTTCGGCGGCACCAGTCCGCGGGTGGGGTGTCGCCAGCGGATCAGGGCCTCGGCGCCGATGACGGTCAGCGTTCGGAGGTCGACGATGGGCTGGTAGAAGAGGACGAGTTGGCGGTGCTGCAGCGCCTTGCGAAGGTCGCCCTCGATGGTGAGGCGGTCGGTGGCGGCGCGGTGCATGACGGGGTCGAAGATGGCGTGTGACCGCTTGCCGTGGGTCTTGGCCTGGTACATGGCGACGTCGGCATCGCGCACGATCGCTTCGGTGTCGTCGTACTCGGTCCCTCCGACCGTGATGCCGATGCTGGCCGAGACGACCACCTCGGTGTCGCCCAGACGGTGCGGTTGTGACAGGTCACGCTGGAGACGTTCGGCGACGGTGACCGGAGTGTTGTCGTCGATCTCCTCGAGCAGGATGGCGAATTCGTCGCCGCCGAAGCGGGCGGCGGTGTCGACGGAGCGCAGCGTCGTGGTCAGCCTGGTGGCCACCTGCTGGAGGAGCTGATCGCCGGCGTGGTGGCCGAGGCTGTCGTTGACGATCTTGAAGCCGTCCAGGTCGAGCATCAGGACGGCGTACCGGTAGTCGCTGCGTCGGTTCGCGCGGGCCATCGCGGCGGTGAGCCGGGTGCGGAAGTACGCCCGGTTCGGCAGCCCGGTGAGTTCGTCGTACAGCGCGGCGCGACGCAGGTGTTCCTCCTGCTCGCGCATCATCTTCAGCAGCGCCTCGTGTTCGAGGGCCACGCTGAGCAGGGCCGCCCACTGGTTCATCGTTTCGCGGCCCTCGCGGACGTAGGCCTGGATCCGCGCCACGACGGCCAGCATGCCCCAATCACCCGTGCCGACCTTCAGGTGAGCGATGTAGACCATGTGGTCGGCGGCGACATCGGCCAGCGACACCAGTTCCGCGGGCGGGAAGGCGGTGATCGGCACCAGTTCGTGCGGGCTGCCCGTGCCGCCGTCCTCGCGGTCGAAACGTCCGACAACGGTCAACGAGGCCCGTTCGCCGGAGACCGGCTCCTGTTCCGGCCATAGCCCCAGGCAGCCCGCTCGTACGTCGGTGACCTGGAGCCAGCCCAGGGATCGTGGGTCCTTCTCCTGGCTGCGCAGCAACTGGAGGCTGACCGAATACTGCGTGCTCAGGCTGCTCATCATCGACTTCGTGTGGACGGAGAGCTGGATGACCTGGGCCTGGGCCAGCAGCAGGAAGATCTCCTGCAGGCACACCTCCATCCGGCGGGTGACATCGAAATCCTTGTCCAGTCCCGCGCCGGACTGCAACTGCCATGCGTGTCGCCGGATCACGCGCACGACCGCGGCGAGACCCTCGCCGTCCTGGAGCATCTCGGCGAGCGGGACCAGGCTCGGGCGCAGGTCTCGATCGCCCGGCCGGCCGGTCCCCGCCAGGGCGCACCTCAGCGCGTCGTCGATCGCGGCCGCCGAGCCCCCGACATCGCCCCCGTGTGTCAGGTAACGGATTCCCGCGGGCTGGGACTCCAGCAGGGCCAGCAGGCTCGACGCCGAGTCCGGGGCGATGCCGGCGATGTCGGCCGCCCCGAACGCCTTGATCGCGGTACGCACCACGCCGGCGCACCCGCACGACTCGCGAACGGTCAACGCGGTCGGCAACACGTGCTTCCCGGACGGGACCTCCTCGCCGCCGCGCATGCGGATCAGCAACCGCACGGCGCGCGCGCCGATGTCCTCCAACGGCTGCCGCACGCTCGTCAGGCTGGGGATCATGCTGGCCCCGGCCTCGTTGTCGTCGAATCCGATCACCGCGAGGCGGTCCGGCAGGTCGATCCCGGCGTTCGTCAGCGCCTGGATCAGGCCGATGGCGTTACGGTCGTTGCCGGCCAGCACCGCGGTCGCCGGCATTCCCCGCTCGAGCATCATCCGCGCGGCGCGCTCCCCACTCGCCTCCTGCATGTCGTCCACGACGAACAACAGCTCCGGGTCCGCCGCCAGGCCGTTGTCGGCCATCGTCTTCTGGTACGCCTGGATGCGCTCGTGGACGTCCGTGTTTCCCGGGAAGCCGACGAACCCGACCCGGGTGTGACCATGGTCGATGAGGTGCTGGATCGCCGCGCGGGTGCCGGCGAAGTTGTCGGGCACCACGACCGGGCAATCGAAGCCGGCCGGAACGTTACTGATCACGACGACGGGGCGTCCGCTGTCCCGGGCCGCCCGCAGGTAGTCGGTGCTCACGCCGTTCAGGACGACGACGAAGCCACCCACGTGGTCCCAGGCCACGTGGTGCGGGAAGGGGGGCGGTTCGGGGAAGTCCTGCTCGATGGTCCCGGCGTCGACCGTCTGGATCGCTATCATCTTGCCGCCGGCGATCGTCAGTTCCCTGGCCATCCCGGCCATCAGCTCACCGAAGTACGGCCCGCCGAAGGCGGTGGACAGGACGCCGACGTTGATCGTCTCCGCCTTGCTCACCATCCCTCCGCCCTGCCTCGCCGCCGGAAACGCGATCAATCAGGGCGAGGCTACTGGAGAATATCGGCCCGGTCGGCCGCACATCCCGAAATTCTCCTAGGCTACGGGGAGACGCGGTCGCGGATGCTGTCCAGCACCGCCTCCGCCGCCCACGCCGCGGCGTCGGCGATGTCCCGCCGGTCCATGCCGAACTCGCGGCGGTACGTCACCCACGTCCCGACGGAGTCGAGGTGTGACAACGCCGCGATGACCGCTCTGCGATGTGCCGGGTCCAGCGACGGCACCTCGGCGTCGAGCAGGCGCTCCAGCTGGGCCCGCCCCGGGGAGGGCGCCGCGCCGCTGACCCCGCGCATTGCTGTCTCCGCGACGACGTGGGCGAGTTCCGGGCGTTCGTCGTACCGATGCATCGCGTCTCGGATGGCGAGAGGGATGTCGAAGATCGAGTGGGATTCCTCGCGGGCGAAGATCGTTGCCTCGATCCAGGCCGCGGTGGCCAGCAGCAGGTCGACGCGGGTGGGGTAGTTGCGGAACACCGTGCGCTCGGCGATTCCCGCGCGGCGGGCGATGACGCGGTTCGACACGTCGTCGCTGCCCAATTCCTCGATCAGTTCCGCGTACGCGGCGAGGATCGCCACCTGGGTGCCGGTCGGGGACGTCACCTCGGCGCCCAGGTCGCCTCGGGGAGCCGGGCCAGCACGGTGTCCACGGCGCGGTCGAAGGCGTCGCAGATGTCGGCGGCGTCCAGGTCGAAGCCGGTACGGAGGCGGGCCCAGAACATCGCCGACGAGAAGTAGCGCAGGGAGGCCGCTACCCGTCGCCGGTCCCGCCGGTTGAGCGTCGGCGCCGCCACGTCCAGCATCGCCTCGATCGCCCGCGTGATGTAGGCCGGCTCGATGTCGAGCGTCGGCGAGATCGCGGACGCGCGGGCGCCGACGTACGCGTACGCGGGCGAGGCGTCGAAGGCCCGGAAGCGCTCGTGCACGGCGGCGCGGAAATCGGACACGGTCACGAACGGCGGCAGCGGGAAGCGGGTCTGCTCGATCCAGTTCGAGAGGGCGGCGAGCAGGTGGGCGCGCGTGGGGTACTGGCGGTAGATCGTGCGCTCCGAGATGCCGACCTCGTCGGCGAGGGCACGGTAGGAGATGTCGTCGAACGTACGCTCGCGCAGCAGCACCGCGGCGCTCGCGAGAATCGCGGTCGGGGTGTCGACCTGTTCCTCCATCACCTCCCCCTTCCTCGGGTGGCAGCCCGGCGTGCGGGCCTGGCGACGTCCGGCGGGAGCACGTAGCGATCGGAATCGTCGAGCGTGAGCGCCAGCGACGAGACGTACTGCACCTCGCCGCGCGGGCCTCTCTCGGCGGAGGCCAGCATATCCGGCCGTTCGAACGTGTAGCCCGTGACGTGGCAGCGGAGCCGCTCGCCGGACGGGTTGCCGTGCTCGTCGAACCGGGGGGAGGCGATGCCGTCGGAGTAGCGACGCAGGTAGTAGCGCCCCCGGGTGACGAGGGCCGTGACCGGCGTGGCCACGAAAGCGACGCCGATCGCGATGAGCACCGAGAACGGTTTGACGGCGGCGCCGAGGAAGCCGGCGAACGCGAGCAGCGACAGCACCGAGGCGAGGCCCACCGACACGAGGCCCACTGGGTTCCAGTCGTGCAGCATGCCGCGGCGGAACTCGGGGAAGCGCGGCGAGATGCGCAGCAGCCACTTGTTGATCGCGATGTCGGTGGCGATCGTGACCAGCCACGCCATGACGACGTTCGCGTAGAGGCTCAGCACGAACGAGATGAGGGTGAAGACGTCCATCATCATGAGCGAGTAGGCGATCACGAGGTTGAACAGCACGAAGATCGTACGGCCCGGGTAGTGCTTCGCCACCCGCGTGAAGACGTTCGACCAGGCGAGGGAGCCCGAGTACGCGTTCGTCACGTTGATCTTGACCTGGGCGACCACGATGAGCACCAGGGCGAGGACGATCGCGAGCCAGTCGGGGATGAGGGTCCGGTACATCTCGACGAACTGTTTGACCGGTTCGGTGGCCTGGTGGCCGAGGCCGGGGTCGACCCGGACGAGCAGGTAGACGGCGAGGAACACCCCGATCACCTGCTTGGTGCCGCTGAAGACGACCCAGCCCGGGCCGGCGAACGCGAACGACGTCCACCACGAGCGGGCGTTCGACGGCGTACGCGGCGGCATGGCGCGGAGGTAGTCGATCTGCTCCGCCAGCTGCGGGGTGAGGGCGAAGCACACGGCCGCACTCGAGACCACGGCGCCGAAACTGATCGAGCCGTCGGAGTTGCCGGTGAACGACGTGAAGGCGCGGACCGCCTGGGGGTCGGAGACGACGATCCACAGCAGCGGCAACAGGGCGAGGGCGAGCCACAGCGGCGTGGTCCAGAACTGGAGGCGCTCCAGCGCCCGCATGCCGTAGATGACGATCGGGATCACGACGACGGTCGAGATGAGATACCCGGCCCACAGCGGCATCCCCGTCGCCAGCCGCAGCCCCTGCGCCATGATGGCGCCCTCCAGGGCGAAGAAGATGCAGGTGAAGCCCGCGAAGATCACGGTCGTGATGATGGAGCCGTAGTAGCCGAATCCGGAGCCACGGGCGATGAGGTCGAGGTCGAGGTTGTAGCGGGCGGCGTAGTAGGCCACGGGCACGCCGACGATGAGGATGATGACCGACGCGAAGAGGATGCCGAGCACGGCGTTGGGGGTGCCGTGGTCGATGCCGATGCTGGCGCCGATCGAGAAGTCGGCGAGGAACGCGATGGACCCGAGGGCGGTCGCACCGACGGAGGCCGCGCTCCAGCGCCGGAACGTGCGCGGCACGTAGCGGAAGGCGTAGTCCTCCAGACTGTCCTCCGCGGCCGCGCGCGCGTTGTCGGTCGACACAAGGCATGTTCGCTGTCCGCTGTTACGACGGCATTGCGGACGTGGGTCATGGCGCCTCAGATCGCCATGGCGGCTCGCACGGTGGCGGCTGCCGCCGAACCACCCTCGCCGTTCTGGGTGACGAAGCCGGAGGCGAGCACGACGTAGCGCTCGGCGGCCTCGAGGGCGAAGCCGATGTGCTGCTCGACCAGCAGCACATGGATGCCCTCGCCGGCCAGTTGCACGATGGTCTGCTCGATCTCGGCGACGATCGTGGGCTGGATGCCCTCGGTCGGCTCGTCGAGGATGAGCAGCCTCGGCTCGGTGATGAGGGCCCGGGCGATCGCGAGCTGCTGACGCTGGCCGCCCGAGAGCAGGCCCGCCTTCCGGGCGGCGAACTTCTCCAGCGCGGGGAAGCGGGCCAGCTGCGCGTCGATGAGAGCCCTGCCGCGCCGGCGTCCGCCGGCGACGAGCTGGAGATTCTCCAGCGTCGTGAGCTGGCCGAACGACTGCTGGCCCTGCGGGACGTACGCCATGCCGCGGGCAACCCGCTTGTTGGGGGGTAGCGACGAGACGTCCTCGCCGTCGAACAGCACCCGGCCCTTCGCCGGCTTGATGAGGCCGATCGCGAGGCGTAGCAGGGTCGTCTTGCCGGCGCCGTTGTGGCCCAGCACGGCCACCACCTTGCCGGCCGGCACCGTCACGCCGTGCAGCACCCGCGTACGCCCGTAACCGGCCTCGACATCGGTGAGCTCGAGCATCAGTCCTCCGTCAGCTTCTGCATCGCGGCCACCGGTTCGGGCACGGCCGACATGGCGGCCGTGGTGGCCGCGCCCGCGGTGCCGAGGTAGACCTCCTGCACCCTGGGATCGGCCTGAACCTCGGCCACCGCGCCCTGGGAGAGCACCTTGCCCTGGTGCAGCACCGTCACGCGGGTGGCGAAGCGGCGCATGAAATCCATGTCGTGCTCGACGACGAGCACGGTGCGCTTCGGCGCGATGCGTTGCAGCAGCTCGCCGGTCGCGGTGCGCTCGTCGTGGCTCATGCCGGCGACGGGCTCGTCGAGGAGGAGCACCTTCGCGTCCTGCACGAGCAGCATCGCGATCTCCAGCCACTGCTTCTGGCCGTGCGACAGGATGCCGGCCGGCGTGGCGAGCTCGCCGGCGAGGCCGGTCTCCTCCAGCGCCCGCTCGATCGACGGGTCGACCCCGCGCCGGGCCCGCAACAGCGAGACCGGGGAGCGGCGGAGCCCCGCGGCGATGTCGAGGTTCTGCAGCACGGTCAGCTCGTCGAAGACGCTCGCGGTCTGGAACGTGCGGCCGACCCCGAGGCGGACGATCTTGTGCACCTGCTTGCCGAGCAGCTCCGTCCCGCCGAGCTTCGCCGACCCGGTGCCCCTGGTCAGCCCCGTGATCGCGTCGATGCAGGTCGTCTTGCCGGCGCCGTTCGGGCCGATGAGGAACCGGACCTCGCCGGGGTGCGCGTCGAAGGAGACGCCGCCGACCGCGACGAAGCCCGAGAACTCGACGCGGAGGTCCGTGACCACGAGCGGAGCGCCGGTCATGACCGCACCTCTTCCAGCTCTGCCGCGGCGATCGCCGGGGCGGGCGGTGGCTCGGGTCTCCGGCGCATCGCGGCGAATCTGGCCGGCAGCGACGACAACCCGTGGGGCAGGAAGAGGATGACGACGACGAACAGCAGACCGAGGATGTACGTCCAGCCTTCCGGCCAGGTCGAGCCGAGGCTCGACTGTCCCCAGCCGACCGCCATCGCGCCGAGCGCGGGGCCGAAGAGCGAGGCACGGCCGCCGAAGGCGACGCCGGCGATCATGAGGATCGAGGCGGCGGCGCCGATCTCGGCCGGGGTGATGATGCCGACGAGAGGTACGAACATCGCGCCGCCGACGCTCGCCATCAGCGCGGAGACGACGAAGGCGACGAGCTTGACGTTGGCCGGGTCGTAACCGAGGAAGCGTACGCGCTCCTCGGCGTCCCGGGCGGCGACGAGGAGCTCACCGAAGCGGCTGCGGTAGAGCTGCCGCACCGCGAGCAGGCACCCGACGAGCAGCGCGGCGGTGATGGCGTACACCATGACCTTGTTCGCCGGGTCGTTCAGCACGAAGCCGAAGAAGTACTTGAAGTCGCTGAGCCCGGTGTCGCCGCCGGTCTCGCGGATCGTGGAGCTGATCAGGGTGGCCAGCGCGACGGCGAGCGCCTGGGTCAGGATCGCGAAATACGCGCCCTTCACCCGGCGCTTGAACAGCGCGTACCCGAGGATGCCGGCCACGACCACCGGGAGCAGCACGATCGCCACCAGGGTGAACCCCGCGCTGCGGAACGGCTCCCAGAAGGCCGGGAGCGGCGCGAGCGGGTCGTAGAGCACCATGAACCCCGGGACCCGGTCGCCGGCGGTCTCCAGCGTGAGGTGCATGGCCATCGAGTACGCGCCGAGCGCGAAGAACACGCCCTGCCCCATCACCAGCATCCCGCCGCGGCCCCACGCGAGGCCGATGCCGACGGCGGCGATGGCCCAGCAGCAGTACTTGCCGAGGTTGTTGAGCCAGTGATCGGAGAGGACGACGGGGGCCACCGCGAGGAGCAGGACGGCGAACACCCCGATGCCGCCGAGGGAGATCCATGGCTTCAGCTTGGTCATGCCAGACTCCTGGTTCGCACCGTGAACAGGCCCTGCGGGCGTACCTGCAGGAAGACGATCACGAGGATGAAAGCGAGCACCTGCGCCAGGCTGCCGGTCGTCCAGTAGGCGAAGCACGAGAGGGCGACGCCGACCGCCCACGCGGCGATGATGGTGCCCTTGAGCTGGCCGATGCCGCCGGCGGCGACGACGAGGAACGCCGGGATGATGTACTGCGCGCCCATCTGGGAGTTCGTGCCGCCGATGAGCGACGCGGCCACACCGGCGATCCCGGCCAGGCCCGATCCGACGAAGAAGGTGAGCCGGTCGATGGAGCGGGTGGAGATCCCGGTGGTCTCGGCGAGGTCCCGATTGTGTACGGTCGCCCGGATGCGGCGGCCGAACGAGGTGTACTTGAGCCAGGCCGACAGCGCGGTGACGCAGACGGCCGCGAGCGCGATGGTGAACACCTGCCGCAGCGGCCATCCGTAGCCGAGGACGTTCAGCTGCCCGTCGAGCCAGCCCGGCTTCTCCACCGGGACGCCCTGCGACGGGAAGATCTGCAGTGCCGCCTGTTGCAGGATCAGGCTGACGCCGACCGTGACGAGCAGGGTGTCGAGGGGCCGGCGGTACATCCAGCGGATGATGGTGACCTCCAGCAGGAGGCCGAACAGGCCGGCGCCGGCGAACGCGACCGGCAGCGCGACCGGGATCGACAGGTCGCCGGCGGCGATGACCTGCTGGACGAGGTAGGCGGTGAAGGCGCCGAGCATGAGGAACTCGCCGTGGGCCATGTTGATCACGCCCATCTGGCCGAAGGTGAGGGAGAGGCCCAGCGCGGCGAGCAGGAGCAGCGCACCCTGGGCGCTGCCGTTCAGCAGCTGCGGGATCAGCGCGTCCACGTGCGATCAGCCGGCCGCGTCCACGAGCTGCTTGCGGATGTCCGCCGGGAACCAGCCGTAGCCCTCGAGGTACGGGTCGGGCTCGATGAACTTGCCGGAGGCCCAGACGATGTCGAACTGGTTGCTGGCGTTGATCTGGCCGATGTGGCCCGGCTTGGAGATGTGGTGGTTCTTGCCGTTGAGCGTGACCTTGCCCTCCGGCGCGTCGAACGTGATGGTGTGCGACTTCGCCGCGGCGTTCACCGCGTCGACGTCGAACGAGCCGGCCGCCTCGACCAGGGACTTGTACAGGTACAGCGAGATGTAGGCGGCCTCCATCGGGTCGGAGGTGACGCCGCTGCTGTTGGGGTACGCCTTCCAGCTCTGGATGAACTTCGGGTTGGTCGGGGTCTTCAGGGACTGGAAGTAGTTCCAGGAGGCGTAGTTGCCGGTGACCTCGTGGCCCATGGCCGGCGCCTCCTCCTCGGCGATCGACACCGAGATGATCGGCGTCTTCGCGGGGGTCAGGCCGGCGTCGTAGTACGCCTTGACGAAGCCGACGTTCGACGAGCCGTTGATGGTGTTGAAGATGAAGTCGGGCTTGGCCGCCACGATCTTCGCCACCTGGCTGGTCCAGTCGTCCTTGTCGAGCGGCACGTACTCCTCGCCGACGATCTTGATGCCGAGCTTGGCCGCGTAGAGCTTGATGATCGCGTTCGCGGTGCGGGGGAAGACGTAGTCGCTGCCGGCGAGGAACAGCGTCTTCACGCCCTTGGCGGCGAGGAAGTCCATCGCCGGGATGATCTGCTGGTTGGTGGTCGCGCCGGTGTAGTAGATGTTCGGCGACGATTCGAGGCCCTCGTACTGCACCGGGTAGAAGAAGAGGCCGTTGAGCTTCTCGACGACCGGCTTCACGGCCTTGCGCGAGGACGAGGTCCAGCCGCCGAAGATCGCGGCGACGCAGTCCTGGGTGAGCAGCTTCTCGGTCTTCTCCGCGAAGGTGGGCCAGTCGGTGGCGCCGTCCTCCTGGACGTACTGGATCTTCTTGCCGAGGATGCCGCCGCCGTTGTTGATCTCGTCGGCGGCCATGTGCAGCACGTTCGAGACGGTCTTCTCGGAGATCGCCATGCCACCGGTGAGGGAGTTGAGGAAGCCGAGCTTGACGGTGCCGCCGGAGGTGTCGACGCAGCTGGCTGCCGGTGACGACCCGGCGGCGGCCGGGTCGTCACCGGCCCGGGCGCCGCAGCCGGCCAGCACGAGGGCCAGGGTCATCCCCAGGGCGCCGGTGGTCACGAGCGTGCGTCTGCGCGTGGTGGTGGTGGTGGTGGTGAACATATGCGAACTCCGTGGGGAGAGGGGGCAGGGCGTGAGAGCAGACTGACCCTGCGTCATTGCTCTGACATTTCTCGGATGTTCCAACTCTGTAGCCGCGGGGCCGGACGCGACGTGATCATGCTGGAAGACGGCGGAAAGCCACGGGATTGCGATGTCAAATCTCTGCCAGTGGATGGCGGGGCGAGAAGGCGGTGGCATAGTTCTGACACTCGCTACGCCAAAGCGCCCCGGCCGATGTCTCGGCCGGGGCGCTGCTGTTCGGCGTGCGTCAGCTGGTCGCTTCGGTGCCCGCTCGGGTGAGGAAGATCCATGCCCCGTAGACGCCCCAGAGCAGTCCGAGCAGGGCGCTCGGGGCGTAGAAGCCCAGGCCGTCGCCGCGGCCGGCGAGGCAGAAAGCTCCGCCGAGGGCGATGCCCGCCTCGAAGGCGGTCAGGGCGACGACGAGCACCGGCTGGGCGCGCTTCGACGAACCCGCGCGAGCGGCGGCATCGAGAACCAGCAGGAGGATCGCGCTCGCCGCGGCGGCGCCCAGGAGTTCGATACCGAGCGCCCAGGTCGGCTGGGGGATGACGATCAGCGCCGCCGACACGGTGACGGTCATGAACAGGGTGAGCGCCTGCGCGGCGCGGTTGCGATATTCGCGGGACACCGCGACCACGTCGTAGCGGAAGGCCACGACGATGAACATCAGGCCGGTCAGCCCGGCCGCACTGCCACCGACCGTGCCGGCGAAAGCAGACCACACGGGATGACTACTTCGTCTCGACCGTCCCCCACGGCTCCGCGCCGGCCTCGAGGGCGGCGACGGCGTTCTTCCAGGCCGGATCGTCGGCGTAGAGCTGGCTGCGCAGGTACGCCCAGATCAGGGCGCGCAGGGTCGCGACCCGCTCCGGATTCTCGTCGCTGGTCTCGGCCGCGTCGTAGCCGGAGACGCCGCCGTAGATGTGCTCCGCGTCGAAGATCGTGAGCAGCGTCTTGTTCCCGCCCGGGCTGTGGGTGTAGGCGTCCGAGCGGTAGCTGACCCGGTCGGAGAAGTACAGGTTGAGATCCTTGGTGCCGGCGACCACCAGGCCGGTCCCGGTCATCTGCGAGAAGTCGACGTACTTGAGGATCGGGTAGTTCTCGGCGGCCCACGAGGCCAGGTGCTCGTCGCCGATGCCGGGGGCGCCGATCACGACGCCGGCCTTGATGCGGGCGTCGGACAGATCCTTGTCGCGGTCGTCCTGCGGGTCGAGCATCCGGGCCCCCAGCAGCAGGGACACCGTGTTGCCGCCCAGGGAGTGTCCCACGGCGACGACACTGTCGCGATCGATGCGGCCGGCGAGCAGGGAGACGGCGGCCTCGATGTCGGCCAGGCGGTCGATGATGTGGGAAACGTCCAGGGCCCGGTCGCGCCAGAACAGGGGAGCGTCCGGCAGGCCCGTGTCCCGCAGGCCGAGCGCGACGGCGTCGAGGTGGGTCGGCTGGAGCACCACGAAGCCGTGGGCGGCGAAGAAGGTGGCCAGCGGTTCGTAGCCCAGGTTCGAGGCCAGGAAGTTGCTCGCGCCGTGGCCGTGCGACAGCACCAGCACCGGCAGGTTGTCGCCGGTCGCCGGCCAGGACACCTTGATCTCCAGCGGCGCGGGCCGCCCCGGTATGTCGAGGACGACCGGGCTGTAGGTCACCACGGGCTGGGCCTGGTTGACGGGGATGGTGCCCGCCTCGGTGAATGCGGTACTCATGACTGCTCCAATCGCCTGAGGGGCAGGGCGAACCGTGAAACGGAGACCCTCCCCAGAACGTACTGGGCAGGGTCTCCGTTTCGCAAGCCGCCTCGGTCCGTCAGCGCCGGATGCCCTCGAAGAAGGTCGCGACGATCTCCTGGACATGCTTCTCGTCGCCCGGTATCCGGGCGAGGTGGACGAGCGCGTCGAGGATCTGCCCGATGTCGATCCGGGAACCGCAGTCGCCGGCGGATCGGGCGGCTTCCAGTAGCGGCCGACCCGCCGCGCACATCTTGATCCGGTCTTCTCGAAGGGCCGACGTCTCGATCTCGCCCGCCGCGATCAGCTCCAGCACCACGTCGTTGCGTGCACGCGCGAAGTCGAAGAACAGCTGCAGCCAGCGGAACAGCGCCTCCCCGGCGGATCCCTCCACGGGAACCTCCGCTTCGGCGCAGATCTGGTCCACCCGGTCGGTGAAGATCGCCTCCAGGAGCTCCGCGCGGGTGGGGAAGTTCCGATAAAGGGTGGCCGATCCGACACCGGCACGGCGAGCGATCTCCGCCATCGACACGGACCCCACGGCACTCCCGGCGAAGGCCGATCGCGCGGCCTCGAGAATTCTCTCGCGGTTGCGGCGAGCGTCGATCCTCGTGTACTGCGGCTCAGGTTGCGGCATGAGCACCTAAATCGAGTGAGTCCGGGCTTGCGGCGATTCAGCATACGGGGAGATGCCGGGCGGCGGCTTCGCCGGTGCTGTGCGCCCTCGCCGCCCTCGAGGAGGTCTTCCCGCCGATCGGCAACGGCGGCCCCGCACCGGAAGCCTGGGCCTGGTAGGACGCCCCGCGGTGATCAGGCAGGCCCCTGCTCCGCATCGACCTGGCCGAGGAGGAAGGGGGCCAGGAGTTCACGAACTCGCGCGTCGGTGGCGCTCATGTCCGCGCCGTCCTCGATCATGCGGCTGGCGGTGTAGACGACCGAGCCGATCAAGCTCGCGGTGGCGGCGGGGTCGGGCAGGCCCAGTTGCTCGAGGGCGGCGCAGAGGGGCCGGCTCATCTGCTCGTGCATGAGCTGGGTGCTGGCGTTGGCCTGGTCGCCCGGCACGGACTGGATCAGCGCGGTGGCGAGGGCGTGCTCGCCGGCGGCGACCAGGCGCAGGTTCGCGGCGGCGTACGCCAGCACCTTCTCTCCCGGGGTGCCGGCGGCGTCCATCGCGGCGTTGACCCGGTGCGACCAGTTGGGCAGGACCTCCTGCATCAGCTCGAGCAGCATGTCCCTGCCGGAGGGGAAGTACTCGTACACCGAGGAGCGTGGCAGCCCCGCACGGGTCGCCACGGCCGTGAGGCTCGGCGCCTCGTGCGGGTTCTCCACCAGCAGGGCACGGGCGGCGTCGAGGAGGACCCGGCGCCGTTGTGCGCGGTGCTCGGCGATCGTCGGTGCGTCGATGCGCGGCACGGGCCCTCCTGTCGAGCGTCGCTCAGCCGGCGGACAGCCGCCCGTCGATCATTTCGACCATCCGGTCGCAGTGTTCCAGGACGGCATGGTCGTGGGTCACCATAACGGTAGCGACGCCCGACTCCTTGGTCTCGCGGGCGAGCAGCTGCACCACGTCGTGACTGCGCGCCCGGTCGAGAGCGGCGGTCGGCTCGTCGACCAGCAGCACCGACGGCCTGCCCATCAGCGCGCGGGCGATACCGACCCGCTGGCGCTCGCCGCCGGAGAGCTGGTGCGGCCGGCGGTCGGCCTTGTGCGCCATGCCGACGTCCGCGAGCAGTTCGGCGGGGTCGCGGCCGTCGGCCCGGCGGTTACTGAGCTTGGCGACCAGCCGCAGCTGCTCCAGGGAGGTGAGAGCCGGTATCAGGTTGCCGCTCTGGAACACGAACCCGATGTGGTCGCGCCGGTACGCCGCGCGCTGCTTGACCGACATGCCCGTGAGGTCCCGGCCGTCGACGCCGACCGTTCCCTTCTCCGGAACGGTCAGCGCGCCGGCCACGGCGAGCAGGCTCGACTTGCCCGCGCCGGAGGGGCCGACCACGGCCACGAGTTCGCCCGGCGCGACCGTCAGATTCACGTCGTCCAGCGCGGTGACCATGGCGTCGCCGTCGCCGAGGCGGACGGTCACGCCGGACAGGGCCAGGCCGGTACGGTCGTTCATCGCTGTGCTCCCAGGGCGGTGAGGGGGTCGATGGCCGCGACGCGGACGATGGCGACGGCCGCGCCGGCCAGGCCGAGCACGGCCAGGAGGGCGCCCGCGACGATCACCGCGGGCGCTTCGATGGCGAAGGGCACCGCGCTGCCGCTGATCAGCCCGCCGAGCCCGACGCCGACGGCGATCCCCGCGCCGATCGAGACGCCCAGCACGACCAGCGCCTGCGCCAGCCCGTCGAGCAGGAGGTACCTGCGGGCCGCGCCCATCGCCCGCAGGACGGCGAGCTCGTGCCGGCGGTTGATGGTCCAGACGGTGAAGAACGCGCCGACCACCAGCGCCGAGATGGCGTACAGGAACGCCTGGATGAGTTGCAGCGTCGAGGTCTCGGCGGTGTAGCCGGGCGATGCGCCGTACGCCTCGCTCTTGCCGAAGCTGGTCGTGCCGGCCGCGGCGTCGCCGGCGGCGAGGTCGAGGTTCGCGTTGCCCCGGATGGCGACGGCGGTGGCCTCGGCCGCCGCCGAGGCGCGCAGTTCCTCGCCGGGGCCGACGCCCTGGTGCAGGCGCTGCCAGGCGGCCAGGGGCACGTACGCGACGTCGACGTGGCCGTAGGTGTGCTGGTCCGCGGTCGCGCCGACCACGGTGAACCGGGTGCCGATCCGGTCGATGACGACGGTGTCGCCGACCCGCAGGCCGGCGTCGAGGGCGGTGCGGGACACCACGATGCCGTCCGGGCCGCCCAGCCCGGTTCCCTCGGCGACGCCGGGCTCCAGGAACGAGCCCGGCTCCACGCCGAACATGGCCAGGTCGATCGGGACGTCGCGGCTGCTGCGGGCGTTGACCAGCGTGTTGCCGAAGAGGGTGGCGTCGCGTACCCCCGGCTGCCCGCGCCATCGGTCGAGCTGTTCGCGGTCGACCACGCTGCGGGAGAACGCCGAGTCGAGCTTGGTGTCCCGGTCGAAGGCGAAGGCGGTCACCGGCAACCGCTGAAGCCCGGAGACGCCGTCGTTCACCAGACCCGAGGAGAGCCCGGACAGCAACACCACAAGGACCGCGATCAGGGCGACGACGCTACCCATGAGCGTGAACCGCCAGCGCGCGAAGCGAAGCTCGCGCAGAGCCAGGAACATCCGTCCTCCTACAGTTTTTCGACAGCGCGTCGGAAACTATATCGGCGCCCCGTCGGAAAAATGAAGCGGACCCGGCTCAGGGGCGGAAGCGGTAGCCCATCCCGGGCTCGGTGAGCAGGTGGCGGGGGCGGGCCGGGTCGGCTTCGAGTTTGCGGCGCAGGCGGGCCATGTACTGACGGAGGTAGTTGGTCTCGGTGAGGTACTGGGGTCCCCAGACGTCCTGCAGCAGCGACCGCTGGGTGATCAGTTTCCCGGGGTGCCGCAGGAGGTGTTCGAGCAGCTGCCATTCGGTCGGGGTGAGGTGGACGTCGTCGGCTCCGCCGGTGATGGTGTGGGCGGCGAGGTCGACGGTGTGGGCGCCGATGGTCACCGATGGCGGGGCCTCGGCGGCCGGCCGGGTGCGGCGGGTGACGGCTCGGATGCGGGCGAGCAGTTCGTCGATGCCGAACGGCTTGGTGACGTAGTCGTCGGCGCCGGCGTCGAGTGCGTCGACCTTGTCGCCGCTGTCGGCGCGGCCGGACAGCACGATGATCGGGATCGAGGTCCAGCCGCGCAGGCCGCGGATGACGTCGGTGCCCTCCATGTCCGGCAGGCCGAGGTCGAGCACCACCAGGTCGGGATGGTGGTGGGTGGCGGCCTGGAGGGCGGACGCGCCGTCGGCCGCGGTGTCGACGTCGTACCGGCGGGCCCGTAGGTTGATGCGGAGCGCCCGGAGGATCTGCGGTTCGTCGTCGACGACGAGGATGCGGGTCATCGCGGGGCCGCGGCGGGGAGACGGACGATCATGGTGAGACCTCCTCCGGGCGTTTCCTCGGGGATCAGGTCGCCGCCCATCGCCTCGGTGAGCCCGCGCGACAGCGCCAGGCCGAGCCCCACGCCGGTGTGGTTGTCGCGGTCGCCCAGGCGCTGGAACGGCAGGAAGACCCGGTCCCAGCGGTCCGCGGGGATGCCGGGGCCGTGGTCGATGACGCGGATCTCCACGGATCTTCCCAGGGAACTGGCGGTGATGACGGGTGGATCGCCGGGTGGGCTGTGCCGCAGGGCGTTGGCGGTCAGGTTGACGATCACGCGTTCCAGCAGGCCGGGGTCGGCGTACAGATAGGGCAGGTCTTCGGGGAGGTGCAGCCGCACGGTGTGACCGGCCGGGCCGAGGTCGTCCAGGGCACGGGGCACGATGTCCTCGACGCCGACGTCGATCGGGGTGACGCCGAGCGCGCCGGCCTGCAGGCGGCTCAGGTCGAGCAGGTTCGTGACCAGCCGGATGAGCCGGTCGAGGGATTCGTCGGCGGTTTCGAGCAGCTCGGCGCGGTCATGGTCGTCGAAGTGCACGTCGTCGCTGCGCAGGCTCGCGATCGCGGCCTTGGCCGAGGCCAGGGGCGTACGCAGGTCGTGGCTGACGGCGGCGAGCAGGGCGGTGCGCATCCGGTCGGCCTCGGCCAGGGGTCTGGCGGTGGCGGCTTCGGCGCTGAGCCGTTCCTGCCGCAGCGCGAGGGTGGCCTGGGCGGCGAACGCCTCGACGATGCGCCGGTCGCTGGCTTGCAGGGGCTTTCCCTTGAGCAGAACGACCAGGTCGTCGTCGGTGGTGACCTCCGCGTCGGCCTCGGCGGGCGAGGTGCAGCCCGGATGTCCGGCGCCGGCGACGACGGTGCCCCTGTCGAGCAGGGTGACCGAGTCGAGTCCGAGGGTTTCGCGCAACTGCTCGAGCACGGCCAGCAGGGGGCGCCGGCCGCGCAGCACGCTGCCGGCGACGGTGGCCAGGGTCTGTGCCTCGGCGCCGGCCCGCGCCGCCTGCCGGGTCGTGCGGGCGGCGGTGTCGACGACCCAGCTGACGGCGACCGCCACGATCACGAAGACGGCGAGGGCGAGCAGGTTCTCGCCCTGGGCGATGGTGAACCTTCCGGTCGGCGGGGTGAAGAACCAGTTGAGCATCAGGGATCCGGCGATGGCGGCGAGCAGCGCCGGCCAGAGCCCGCCGACGAGCGCGACGCCGACCACGGCGGCGAGGAACAGCAGGATGTCGGCGGTGAGCGACAGTCCGGACCCGAGCCGCAGCACGGCGGTGAGCAGGGGCAGGCCGAGCAGCACCACCGAGAACCCGGCGAGGCGCCTGGCCCGGGACAGCGCCGCGGGGGCTCGGCGGGCCCGGCGGCCCTTGCCGGCGCGTTCGTGCGTCACCAGGTGCACGTCGATGGGACCCGACAGGGCCGTGGTGGTGACTCCCACGCCGGCGGAGATCAGCTGGGCGAGCCGGCCGCGGCTGGAGGCGCCGAGCACGATCTGAGTGGCGTTCACCGCGCGGGCGAAGTCGAGCAGCGCGCGGGGCACGTCGGTGCCGAGCACCTGGTGGTAGGTGCCGCTCAGGCTCTCCACCAGCACCCGCTGGCGGGCGAGCTCCGCCGGGTCGGCGCCGGCGAGGCCGTCGTGACGAGCGACGTGTACGGCCATCAGGTCGGCACCCTTGCCGCGGTCGGCGATGCGCGCGGCCCGGCGGATCAGCGTGTCGCCCTCGGGCCCGCCGGTCAGCGCGACGACGACGCGTTCCCGGGTCGCCCAGGTGTCCTCGATGCCGTGGTCGGCGCGGTACTTGTCGAGCTGATCGTCGACCTTGCCGGCCAGCCACAGCAGGGCCAGTTCCCGCAGCGCGGTGAGGTTGCCCGTACGGAAGTAGTTGCCGAGCGCGGCGTCGATCCGCTCGGGCGGGTAGACGTTGCCGTGGGCCATCCGGCGGCGCAGCGCCTCCGGCGTCATGTCGACGAGTTCCACCTGCTCGGCGGCGCGGACCACGGCGTCGGGCACGGTTTCGCGCTGCTCGACGCCGGTCACCTGCGCGACGACATCGTTGAGGGACTCCAGGTGCTGCACGTTGACCGTGGTGAGCACGCAGATGCCGGCGTCGAGCAACTCGTGGACGTCCTGCCAGCGTTTGGCGTTGCGGGAGCCCGGCACGTTGGTGTGCGCCAGCTCGTCGACCACGGCGACCTGCGGCCGGCGGGCAAGCAGGGCATCGACGTCCATCTCGGTGAAGGCGGTCCCGCGGTGGTGCAGCGTGCGCCGGGGTTGCACCGGCAGGTCGCCGATCATCGCGGCGGTGTGCCGGCGGCCGTGCGTCTCCACCAGCCCGACCACGACGTCGGTGCCGCGCTCGGCGCGGCGGTGGGCCTCCTCGAGCATGCTGTACGTCTTGCCGACGCCCGGGGCGGCCCCGAGGTAGATCCGCAGTTCGCCGCGTGCCATGGCCTACTTCCCGTCCAGCGCCAGGTTGAGCTCGAGGACGTCGACTCCGGGTTCGCCGAGGAAGCCCAGGGCGCGGGCGTCGGTGTGCGCTCTGATCAAGGCTCGCACCCTCTCCGGGCCGACGCCACGTTCCCGGGCGATCCGTGGCGCCTGCAGCCGGGCGTACGCGGGGCTGATGTGCGGGTCGAGGCCGCTGCCGCCGGCGGTGACCGCGTCGGCCGGTACCACCGGCTCGGCCGGGGCGTCCCCGCGGATCGGGGTGATGACCGCACCGAGCGCCCGGTACTCCCGCCCCGGCTCGGCGGGTTCGACGGGCTGCCCGCCGTACGCGGTGAGGAACGGGGTGCCGGTCTGGTTCGCGGAGACGACCCGGGTGACCGGTCCGGTGAGGCCGTCGCGGCGGAAGACGGCCAGCACCGCGCCGACCCCGTCGGCGGTGCAGTACGGGCGGCGCCCGTCCACCCCTCGAGCTCGCCGACCGCGAGGCTGCGGGCGCAGACCCGGGTGAGCAGGCTGATCCGGTCCGGCGTGTCGACCACGTCCTCGGGACCGAGGTTGCCGGCCGAGGTGGCGGTGGGGTCGTAGCCGTCGCCGGCCGCCGACGGGCGGCTCTGGAAGTAGCGCGGGTCGGGGTCGCCGTCCGCGTCGGTGAACGACTGGCCGATGAGCCGGCTGCCGACCGGCCGGCCGGCGACCGTGACGAGGGAGCCGTCGGCCCGGTCGGACAGGCCGGGCAGGCGGCCCACCGCGACCAGGGCGAGCGGGTACGCCAGCCCGAGCAGGACGGTGAGGACGAGCAGGGCCCGCAGCGCCGCGAGGTGCTGCGACAGCCAGGAAGGCAGGCGCATGGTCAGATCCCGGGGAGGTGCTGGATGAGCAGGTCGAGGAGCTTGATGCCGGCGAACGGGGCGATCAGGCCGCCGAGGCCGTAGATCAGCAGGTTGCGGCGCAGCAGCGCACCGGCGCCGGCCGGGGTGTAGCGCACGCCGCGCAGGGCCAGCGGGATCAGCGCGACGATGACCAGCGCGTTGAAGATGACCGCCGACACGATCGCCGAGCCCGGCGAGTGCAGCCGCATCACATTGAGCGTCCCGAGCCCCGGGTAGACCGCGGCGAACATGGCCGGGATGATCGCGAAGTACTTGGCGATGTCGTTGGTGATCGAGAAGGTCGTCAGCGCCCCGCGGGTGATCAGCAGCTGCTTGCCGATCTCCACGATCTCGATGAGCTTGGTCGGATCGGAGTCGAGGTCGACCATGTTGCCGGCCTCCTTGGCGGCCGACGTGCCCGTGTTCATCGCCACACCGACGTCCGCCTGCGCCAGCGCCGGGGCGTCGTTGGTGCCGTCGCCGGTCATCGCGACCAGCCGGCCGCCCTCCTGCTCCTTCCTGATCAGCGCCAGCTTGTCCTCCGGGGTGGCCTCGGCGAGGAAGTCGTCGACGCCGGCCTCCTCGGCGATCGCCCGGGCGGTGCGGGGATTGTCGCCGGTGATCATGACCGTACGGATGCCCATCCGGCGCATCTCGTCGAAGCGCTCGCGCATTCCGGGTTTGACGACGTCCTTGAGGTGGATCACCCCGAGCGCCCGGGCCGGCCGGCCCGCGACGTGCTCGGCGACCACGAGCGGGGTGCCGCCGGCGTCGCTGATCGCGTCGACGATCTCGTCGATCTCCCCGGCCGGGTGGCCGCCGTTGCGGCGTACCCACGTCAGGACCTCGGTCGCGGCGCCCTTGCGGATCTGCCGGTCGCCGAGGTCGAGGCCGCTCATCCGGGTGAGCGCGGTGAACGGCACGAACGTCGCCTCGCCGATCAGGCCGGGCTCGCGCTCGCGCAGCCCGAAACCGGTCTTGGCGAGGACCACCACCGAGCGCCCCTCGGGCGTCTCGTCGGCAAGGCTGGAGAGCTGGGCGGCGTCCGCGAGGGTCGCGGCCGGCACCCCGTCGACGGGTACGAATTCGGCAGCCAGCCGATTGCCGAGGGTGATGGTGCCGGTCTTGTCGAGCAGCAGGGTGCCGACGTCCCCGGCCGCCTCGACGGCGCGGCCGCTCATGGCGAGCACGTTGCGCTGGATCAGGCGGTCCATGCCGGCGATGCCGATGGCCGACAGCAGCGCGCCGATCGTGGTGGGGATCAGGCACACGAGCAGCGACACCAGCACGATGCCGGTCACGCCGTCACCGGTGACCGCCGCGGTGTCCGGCGCGGCCGCCTGCCACTGCTTGGAGAAGATCGCGAGGGGTTGCAGCGTCACCACCGACAGCAGAAAGATGATCGTGAGGGCGGCGAGCAGGATGTTCAGGGCGATCTCGTTCGGTGTCTTCTGCCGGTCGGCGCCCTCGACCAGGGCGATCATCCGGTCCACGAAGCTCTCGCCGGGCCGCTGGGTGATCCGTACGACGATCCGGTCGGACAGCACCCGGGTGCCGCCGGTGACCGCTGAACGGTCGCCGCCGGACTCGCGGATCACCGGCGCGGACTCCCCGGTGATCGCCGACTCGTCGACGCTGGCGATGCCCTGGACGACGTCACCGTCGCCGGGAATGATCTCGCCGGCCTCGACCACGACGGTGTCACCCTGCCGCAGCTCGGGCGCCGGGGTGAGCCGCTCGACGCCGTCGACCAGGCGGCGGGCGACGGTGTGCTGCTTCGCCCGGCGCAGGGCGGCGGCCTGTGCCTTGCCCCGCCCCTCCGCGACGGCCTCGGCCAGGTTGGCGAACACGACGGTCAGCCACAGCCACACCGTGACGATCCACGCCAGGACGCTCGGCCCGGCGACGGAGAGCACGGTGGTGAACAGCGCGCCGGCCTCGACGACGAGCATGACCGGGTTGTGCCACAGCGTCCGCGGATCCAGCTTGGCCAGCGCGGACGGCAGCGAGCGCCACAGCTGGGCGGGGTCGAGCAGGCCGCCGCCGACGGTACGGGTGCCGGCCGCGGCCGCCGCCGGCACGCCCTCCGACAGGGTGGGAGTGGTCATGACAGGCCCTCCGCGAGGGGTCCGAGGGCGAGCGCGGGCAGGAAGGTGAGGGCGACCAGGACGACGGTGACACCGGCGACCATGCCGACGAACAGCGGCTGATGGGTCGGCAGCGTGCCTTCGGAGGGCGGGGTGGGCCTCTGCCGGGCCAGCGATCCGGCCAGCGCCAGGACGAGCACGACGGGCAGGAAGCGGCCGAGCAGCATGGCCGACCCCAGGGCGGTGTTCCACCACGGCGTGTTGACGGTGATGCCGGCGAACGCCGAGCCGTTGTTGTTGCCGGCGCTGGTGAATGCGTACAGGACCTCGGACAGGCCGTGCGGGCCGGTGTTCAGGGCCGTGGCGTTGTTGCCGGTCGCGAAGGCGGCAGCCGTGCCGGCCAGCACGATGGTGGGGGTGACCAGGAAGTACAGCGACGCGAGCTTGATCTCACGGGCGCCGATCTTCCGGCCCAGGTACTCCGGGGTACGCCCGACCATCAGACCCGCCACGAACACCGTGATCACGGCGAGGACGAGCAGCCCGTACAGGCCGGCGCCCACCCCGCCGGGGGCGACCTCGCCGAGCATCATGTTGACGATCGGCATCATGCCGCCCAGTGCGGTGTACGAGTCGTGGGACGAGTCCACCGCACCGGTCGACGTCAGCGTGGTCACCGCGGCGTAGGTGGCCGAGTTCGCGACGCCGAAGCGGACCTCCTTGCCCTCCATGGCACCGCCGACGGCCCGCGGCACGGTGCCGGCGCCGTGCACCTCGAAGCCGACGGTCAGGGCGACG
Source organism: Pseudosporangium ferrugineum (assembly GCF_003002065.1). Lineage (GTDB taxonomy): Bacteria > Actinomycetota > Actinomycetes > Mycobacteriales > Micromonosporaceae > Actinoplanes > Actinoplanes ferrugineus_A. Next base: position 63,957 of record NZ_PVZG01000023.1, on the reverse strand, counting down.
CCGGCGGTCGCCAGGATCGCCATCACCGCGACGATCGCGTAGCCCTGCCGGTTCTGCCCGACCATCCGCCCGAACACCCGGGGCAGGCTGAACGGGATCAGCAGGATCAGGAACAGCTGGAGCCAGTTCGTCCACGCGGCCGGGTTCTCGAACGGATGCGCGGCATTCACGTTGTAGAAGCCGCCGCCGTTGGTGCCGATCTCCTTGATGGCCTCCTGTGAGGCGACCGGACCACCGGTGAGGTGCTGGGTCGCCCCGGTCAGCGTGGTGACGTCGGTGCCGCCGGACAGGTTCTGCACCATGCCCGCGGCCATGAACACGAGCGCCGCGAGCACGCTGAGCGGCAGCAGGATCCGCAGCGTGATCCGGATCAGGTCGACCCAGAAGTTGCCCAGCCGCGGCGTGCCGCGGGCGGCGAAACCGCGCACGAAGGCCACGGCCACCGCGATACCGACGCTCGCGGACACGAAATTCTGCACCGCCAGGCCGGCCATCTGCACCAGGTGGCCCAGCGTCGACTCGCCCGCGTACGCCTGCCAGTTCGTGTTGGTGACGAAGCTGACCGCCGTGTTCCAGGCGAGGTGATCGGGCACCGCGGGCAGACCCAGCGACAGCCACAGCCTGTTCTGGACCCGGAGGAACAGGTAGAGGAAGAGGACGGAGACCGCCGAGAACGCGAGCACGCTGCGGGCGTACACGCCCCAGGTCTGCCCGACGGACGCGTCCACACCGATGAGCCGGTACAGGCCCCGTTCCACGACGGTGGCGCGGGTGCCGTTCACGACCCGGTACATGTAGTCCCCGAACGGCCGGTACGCCGCCACGAGGGCGACGATCAGCGTGCCGACGAACAGCCAGCCGGCCATCAGAACTTCTCGGGGAACAGCAGGGCGGCGACCAGGAACGCGGCCAGCAGCACGGCCACGATCAGGCCGGCGAGGTTGACGGCGCTCACCGGCGTTCGACCGCCCGGACCAGCACGGTGAGCGCGGCGAACAGCGCCACCGTGATGCCGACGAATACGAGATCAGCCACGAGGAACTCCTGAGGGGGTGTGTTTGTGCCGGACAAAGCACACCGCCCCGGCCAACCTCGTGTCATCGGCGTTCACGCGATGGCTACGCCGCCCCCGCGAGTATTGACGCCCTGTTGACGGGGGTTCAGGGTTTGCGGCCCACCGCGCAGTACACGTCCAGGGACTCCGGTTCCGTGCCGGGCTCCGGGCGCCACAGGGACGTCGGCACCACGCCCGGGTCCAGGAGCTCCAGGCCCTCGAAGTAGCCGGCGATCTCCTCCGGCGTGCGGAGGTTGTACGGGTGGCCGCCCTCCTTCGCGACCCGCTGGCTCGCCACGCTCTGGGCGCTGGTGCTCGTGCCGTCGCTCACCGCGAGGTAACTGCCGGACGGTACGGCGGCGAGCAGGCGGGTGACGATCGAGCGGGCCTCGGTGTAGTCGGCGACGTTGCCGAGGATGCCGATCATCGTGAGGGCGACCGGGCGGCCGAGGTCGAGGGTGCGGGCGGCCTCGCCCAGGATGCGTTCCGGGTCCTCCACGTCGGAGTCGACGTACGCCGTCGCGCCCTCGGGGGAGCCCGTCAGCAGTGCGCGGGCGTGGGCGAGGACGAGGGGGTCGTTGTCGACGTAGACGACCCGGGAGTCGGGGGCCACCCGCTGGGCGACCTCGTGGGTGTTGTCGGCCGTCGGGAGGCCCGTACCGATGTCGAGGAACTGGCGGATGCCCACCTCGCCCGCCAGGAGCGTGACGGCCTGGACCAGGAATCGGCGCTGGGCCTGGGCGACCGCCGCGATTCCGGGGTTCGCGGATCGCAGCGAGTCGCCCATCTCCCGGTCGACGGCGAAGTTGTCCTTGCCGCCGAGCAGGTAGTTCCACACCCGAGCGCTGCTCGGCCGGCTCATGTCGATGGTGGGGTCGGTCATCACGGAACCCTTCGATGGTACGGCCGTCAGGCCGTCCATTATGGCGTGATGGTGACCGTGACCGTGCGGGTGTAGAAGTCGCGGGCCGCCGTGCCCTGTTCGCGCGGGCCGTAGCTCGATTCCTTCTCGCCGCCGAACGGGGCGTGGAAGTCCACTCCGGTGGTCGGGGCGTTGACCTTCACCAGGCCCACGTCGAGCTGGTTCGACAGGGTCAGCGCCGCCCTGAGGTTCTGGGTGTGGACGCCCGCGACCAGCCCGTGCCGCACCTCGTTCGCCACGCGGACCGCGGCGTCGGGGGAGTCGGCCGGGAGGACCACGCAGATCGGCCCGAAGTATTCCTCGCTCAGCAGGTCGTCGCCGGGTGGCACGTCGGTCAGCACCGTCGGCGCCTGGAAGTAGCCGTCGCGGTCGGCCTGGCCGGCGCCGGTCAGGACGCGGGCGCCGCCCTTGGTGGCGCGCTCCACCGCCGTCCGGATCGCCTCGCGCGGCCGTGACTCGATCACCGGGCCGACCACCGTCGCCGGGTCCGCGGGATCGCCCAGGGGCAGCGCCTCGACGGCCGCGGCGAGCCGCCCGGCGAACGGTGCGGGGTCGCCCACCACGATGACCCGGCTGGTGGCGGTGCATTTCTGGCCCGCGTACCCCATGGCCGCGGCCGCGATCGCCGTCGCCGCCGCGTCCTGGTCGGCGTCCGGGAGCACGATCGCGGCGTTCTGGCCGCCCATCTCGCACTGGACCGGGATGCCGCGGGCGACCGCCCGCCGGGCCACCGCCCGGCCCGCCGCCACCGAGCCCGTGAACGAGACGGCGTCGGTCGTGTCGACGATCGCCTCGCCGGTGCCGCCGAGGCCGGTCAGCACCGTCAGCACGCCGTGGGGGAGCGTGCCGGCGAACAACTCGGCCAGCCGCAGCGCCACCGCGGAGGATTGCGGCGCGGGCTTGAGCAGGACGGTGTTGCCGAAGGCGAGGGCCGGCGCGGCCTTCCAGAGGGGGATCGCCACCGGGAAGTTCCACGGGGTGATCAGGCCGACGACGCCGTGCGGCCGGCGCCGGGTGTGCAGCAGCGACACGCCGTCGGACGGCGGGTACACCTCGCCCTCGGCGTGCAGGGCCTGCTGCGCGAAGTAGCGCAGGATCGCCACGCCGCGGCCGACCTCGGCGCGGGCCTCGCCGATCGGCTTGCCGACCTCGCGGACCACCAGGTCGGCGAGCTCGCAGGTCGCCGCGGCCACGGACTCGGCGCAGGCATGCAGAGCGGCCGCGCGTACGTGTGCCGCCTGGTGCGCCCATCCGGTGCCGGCGTCGCGGGCCGCCCCGGCAGCCGCCGCGACCGTCTCCGGCGACGTGTCCGGGACGCGTACGACCAGGTCCGACGGTGCTTGCGGGGAACGGCTCTCGATCGTGGTCATGCGTGTGCCTTCCCGTTGGCGGGTTCGCCGACTGCTACCACCGGGTTCCTGAGCGTCCCGAGTGCCGCGGATGTTATCTCGATCGTGTCGCCGGGTCGCGTGGTGAAGCCGGCGTCCGGCACCACGCCGGTGCCCGTCAGCAGCACCACGCCGGCGGGGAAGCTCAGCGCCCGGAACAGCCAGTCGGCCAGGTCCGTGAAGCCGCGGGCCATCGCCGAGGTCGAGGTGGTGCCGGCGTACGCCTCCTGCCCGTCGCGCAGCACCCGCAGCCCGATCGGGAACGGGCCGGAGTCGATCGCCCAGCTGGGCACGATCGCCGGGCCCATCGCGCACGACCGGTCGTAGATCTTCGCCTGCGGCAGGTAGAGCGGGTTCTCGCCCTCGATCGACCGGCTGCTCATGTCGTTGCCGAGGGTGTAGCCGAACACCTCGCCGGCGGCGTTGAGGACCAGCCCGATCTCGGCCTCGGGCACGTCCCAGCCGGAGTCCGCGCGGATGCCCACGGCGTCGCCGTCGCCGACGACCCGCCACGGGCTGGACTTGAAGAAGATCTCGGGGCGGTCGCTGTCGTAGACGTGGTCGTAGAGGGAGCCGTGCCCGGACTCTTCCTTGCGCCCGTCACGGCTGCGCAGGTACGTCACCCCGGCCGCCCACACCTCCTGCCGGTCCACGGGGGGCAGCGACTCCTCTCCGGGCATGTCGCGGCCGGCGTTCCCGGCGGCGGCCTCGATCACCGCCCGGGCCCGGTCGAGCGGCAGGGCGAGCAGGTCGGCGAGGGTAGCGTCGACCTCGCCCCACTCGCCGTCCTCGTGTACCGCCCAGCGTGAAGAGGCGCCGGTGCGCAGATGGTGAAGGGAAATCGGCATCGAACCATCCTAAATATGCGAAATACAGAAATGTGACCGTTTAATGGTGCCGGGCCGGAGGCGGTCGCGCGGGCCGGCGCGGTTACTCTTTTCCCGTTGCCGGTTCATGCGGAGATCGTGGACACGGGTCCGGCACGTCGAAGGGACTAGCGACATGCCCCGCGTGGTACCGGCGGTCATCCGCGCGCTCGACATCCTCGAACTGTTCCTGGACCGCCCCCAGCTGTCGGCCCGCGAGGTGGCGGAGCGGCTCGACCTGCCGCGCACCACGGTGCACGAACTGCTCGTCACGCTCGTGGCCCGCTCGTACCTGATCTCCGTCCCCGGCCAGCCGGTGCGGTACCGGCTCGGCATGCCCCTCTTCCAGCTCGGTGCGGCGTTCGCCGGCCGGCTCGACCTGGTCCGCGAGGCGCAGGGCGTCGCGCGGGACGTGGCCGCCGCCTGCGACGAGGCGGTGCACGTGGCCGTGCTCGACGGCGCCGACGTCATCTACCTGGTCAAGGTCGACAGCACCCACCCCGTCCGGATGGTCTCCGGCGTCGGCCTCCGGCTGCCCGCGCACTGCACGGCGGTGGGCAAGATCCTCCTGTCGGGCCTCGACCGGGACGGGCTGGACGCTGTGCTGGGCAAGGGCGTCCTGCCGGGCATGACGCCGGAGAGCATCACCGATCCGGACCGGCTCCGGGAGCACCTCGAGGGCGTCCGCGCCGACGGCGTGGCGTTCGACAACGGCGAGTCCGACGGCGCCATGCGCTGTGTCGCCGCCGCGGTCCGGGACCATTCCGGCGCGACCGTCGCCGCGATGAGCATCTCGGCACCGATCATCCGCTGGACCCCGCAGGCGCACGCCGAGTGGCCCGGCCTGGTTCGCGAGGGCGCGGCCACGCTGTCCGCCCGCATGGGCTACGTGACCCAGCCATAGCCGGTCTGGCGCCTCCAGCCGGAAATCGCTTCGAAACATTGACACCTCTCGCGGTGGTCCTCTAGCGTCGCGTCCACTCCATACGATATCTCGAACCTGGTTCGAAATTTCGAACCAGCGGGTGCCGTGACTCTACCGGCGAGCGCGCCCGCGGTCGACGGCGGAAGCCACCCGAATACCCAAGACGCGAGACCTACCCCGAAATCCCAGGAGGCGAAGGCCATGGAGGAAAGCCCGTTGTGGTCCCGGCGCGGCGTACTGGGGATGGGGGTGGGAGTTCTCGGCGCCGTCGGCTTGGCCGCCTGCGGGGGCACCTCCGATTCCCCCACCGCCGCACCCCCCGACGTACCCAAGGACCTGCTGGACGCCGCGGCGTCCATGAAGGGTTCTTCGATGGGGATCCTGTCCCAGAAGCTCTACTCGAACGCGGCGAACGCGGCGCTCGACAGCTCCATCGCGGCGTTCGCGAAGGCCACCGGCACGAAGATCGAGAACAGCCTGGTCCAGGCCGACGCCGGCGACGTGGTGGCCAAGATCGACGCCGAGGTCAAGGGCGGGGTGGCCCGGGACCTCGCGTTCATGACCGACTCGCGGTTCATCGCGCAGTTCCACGGACTGGGTGACCTGGAGGACGTGACGGACGTCGTCAAGGCGCTCACCGCCAAGTACGGCGAACCCTGCGCGGAGGCCAAGAACTTCTGCGTCTTCGACGGCAAGTGGTATGCGATCCCGTACCACTTCATCGGCATCGGGTCGTTCCTGCGCAAGGACTGGATGCAGGAGAAGGGCATCACGCCGAAGGACGTCTACAGCTGGGAGGAGATCCGGGACGTCTGCCTGGCCATCTCCGACCCGGGCAAGCGCCGGTTCGGCTGGGGCATGACGGTGAACCGGTCCGGCGACGCCAACGGCACCATCGAGGCGCTGATCAACGCGTACGGCGGGGCGATCGCCTCCAACGACGGCCGGAAGGTCACGTTCGACTCGCCGGAGACGGTGCAGGCGGTGACGTTCCTGGGTGACATCTACACCAACCCGAAGTACAAGCCGATGCTCCCGCCCGGGGTGGCCAGCTGGACCGACACCAGCAACAACGAGAACTGGCTCGCCGGCATCCTCGGCTACACCCGCAACAGCTTCAGCGTCTACGCGGACTCCAAGACCAAGAAGAATCCCGTGTACGCCAACACGCACGTCTTCTCCGACTGCACCGGACCGGCCACCGACAAGTCGCTGCTGCTCGGCCAGTCGCAGGGCTTCGTCGTCTTCAAGGGCGCCAAGAACCCCGCGCTCGCCAAGCTGCTGGCGCAGTACCTGGTCAGCGCGCCCGCCCTGGTCGGCGTGTCGAAGGAGGCGCCCGGCCTGGTCATGCCCGCCTGGGAGAAGGTCTGGGACGCCGACCCGTTCTTCACCAGCGGCGACCCCGGGTTCCCGATGCTGCGCACCATGTCCCAGCAGCCGTTGCCGCTGGAGACCAAGAACGGTCTCAAGTTCCCGCAGAAGGCCAGCGCCGGCCAGCAGGCGGTGGTCGCGGCGTACGTCCTGACCGACATGATGCAGCAGGTCGTCCAGGGCACCGCGCCCGCCCAGGCGGTGAAGTCGGCCCACGCGAAGATGGTGCAGATCTTCACGCAGCAGGGGCTGCCCCAGTGACGGTCCGTTCGGCGCCGGCCCCGGCCAAGCGGGCCACCCCGCCGCCGGGGCCCGGCTCCCTCACCACGACCCAGCGGCGGCTGGGCCGCGACTGGCGGCTGGCGGCGCTGTTCCTGGCGCCCACGGCGTTGCTGGTCGGTGGGCTCGTCCTCCTGCCGATCGGCCGGTCGATCGTCACCAGCACGACGGAGCGGCACGGGCAGGAGAGCGTCTTCGTCGGCCTGGGCAACTACCTCGACCTGGTGAGCGACGACCAGTTCCGCACGGGCGTGGTCAACTCGTTCGTCTTCACCGCGTACGCCGAGATCTTCAAGGTGGTGCTCGGCCTGGCCGCCGCCCTGCTGCTGCACCACCGGCGGCGCGGGCGGGCCGTGCTGACCGGCCTGCTGCTGGTGCCGTGGGTGGTGCCGACGGTGGTGACCGCGTTCAGCTGGCGCGCGCTGCTCGACCCGATCTTCGGCAGCGTCAACACCCTGCTCACCGACTCCGGCATCGGGCCGCTGCTGGCCTCCGCGCATCTGGTGGACAGCTGGCCCGCGGGCTGGCTGTCCGACCCGTCGCTGGCCATGCCGTCGGTGATCCTGGTCAACGTCTGGAAGGGGGTGCCCTTCTTCACCGTCTGCTTCCTCGCCGGGCTGAAGGCCATCTCCGCGGACCAGTACGAGGCGGCGACCATCGACGGCGCCTCGGCGTTGCAGCGGTTCATCCACGTGACGCTGCCCGGCCTGCGCCACGTGATCACCGTGACGGTGACGCTGTCGTCGATCTGGACGTTCAACAACTTCGACCTGATCTGGCTGCTGACCCAGGGCGGCCCGGGCAACGTGACGGCGCCCTACGTGCTCGTCGCGTACTCGAAAGCGATCCTCCAGTTGCAGTACGGCGCGGGAGCGGCGGTCACGCTCGTCATGCTGCCGCTGATCGGCGGCCTGGTGTTCGTCCTGGTCCGGATGCTGCGCCAGGACAACGGGAACGCGCGTCCCCGGCGTACCCGGATGTGGCTGGGATCGGTCCGCAAGGCCCTGCCCTGGGCCGTCGCCGTGGTCTTCGTCGGCCTGCTGATCTGGGCGTCGCCGCACATCTTCTGGAAGGCGGCGGTGGTCCTCGGGGTGATCCTGCTGATCGCCCTCGCGGCCGGCCGGGTCGTCACCACGCTCCAGGCCCGGGGCGGCCGGCGCGCGTCGGCCGTGGTGTCCAATGTGGGCTCCGGGCTGGCGCTGGCCGGGTTGCTCGCCTTCGTGCTCGGCCCGCTGTACTGGATCGCGGTCACCGCGTTCAAGTCGGAGGGGCAGGTCGTCACGCGCGTCAACGACCTCTGGCCGACGCCGTGGACCACGGAGCAGTTCACCGGGCTCTTCACCAACCAGCCGTTCGGCCGCTGGTACCTCAACACCCTGCTGGTGTCCGCGGCGTCCACCACGGTCGCGCTGATCTGCGCCGTCCTGGCCGGTTACGCGCTGGCCCGGCTGCGGTTCCGCGGGGCGCAGGGCTTCACCGTCACGGTGCTGCTCACCTACGTGATGCCGGGTGCGCTGCTGTTCATCCCGCTGTACCAGCTGCTCATCCAGATGCGGCTCACCGACTCGATGTGGTCGCTGGTCCTGACGTACCCGACCTTCACGCTGCCGTTCGCCACCTGGCTGCTGACCGGGTACTTCTCGTCCATCCCCATCGAACTGGAGGAGGCGGCGCTGGTCGACGGCTGCACCCGGGTCCAGGCGTTCGGCCGGGTGGTGCTGCCACTCGCCAAGCCGGGACTGCTGGCGGTGGCGCTGTTCACCCTGACGAACGCCTGGAACGAGTTCCTCTTCGCCTTCGTGTTCATCACCAAGGACGAGTACAAGACGCTCCCGGTCGGCATGCAGTCGATGATCGCCGGGGACGTCGTGCCGCAGGGTCAGCTGGCGGCGGCGTCACTGCTGGTCAGCATCCCCGTGGTGATCATGTACGCCTTCGGCCAGCGCTTCCTGACCGAGGGGCTCACCGCAGGCGCGGTGAAAGGCTGAGCCGCAGGTCGCGGCGCGGCATGGTGAACGCGGCCGTACCGGCCCGGTGGCAGCCGGTACGGCGCGTGCGGACGAGGTCCCGCACGGGAGTGGTCTCCCGGTGCGGGGCGCGGTCAGGATGCGGAGCAGGCGGCGTTCAGGGCCTTGACGGCGTCGTTCAACTTCTTTCTGCTCGGCTTGGCGCCGGCCGATTCGTTGTACTTGTCGCCGAGACTCCTCATCTCCTTCCGCACCTTCTCGGCGGCGGTGCCGACCGCCTCGTCGGCGCCGATGGAGTGGGCGGTGACCGCGGCCGCGCCGGCGGCCCACTGGGCGCTCACCGCGATGTGCCCGGCCGGCGGACCGATCTTCTCCGCCTTGGCGATCTTGTCGGCGTTGTCGTCGATGTCCTTGCGGAGATCCTTGCAGGCCTTCACGGTGGCCGCATCGTCGGCGGGACCGCTGTCCGCGCCGGCGGTCGGTGCGGCGCCGGCGGGCGCGGAGGCCGGCGGGGTGGTGGACGCCGTCGTCTTCGGCGCCGGGTCACAGGCGGCCAGCGCCATCGCCGCCGCGACGGCCGGAAGGGTGAGCACGAGCCGGATCGAACGCATTGATGTTTCCCCCATGATCGTCATATCGCGGCCGGACGTTACCAGCCGGGCTCAAGGACTTCGATCCCATAAAAGCCGGGGGTGGGAAGATCGGCACCATGGTGGTCTTCGCCGGCGACGGCCGGCATCGCGTGGCCGTCCTGGCCCGGGACGGGGTGCTGCTGTTCGAGCTCAGCATCGTCCACCGGCTGTTCGGCCAGGCCCGCACGCCGGACGGCGACGCGCTCTACACGGTGGTGACCTGCGCGCTCGTTCCCGGCGACGTCCGCACGGACGCCGATTTCACGATCACCGTCGAGCACGGTCCCGAGGCGCTCGCCGAGGCCGACACCGTCCTCGTCCCCGGCTCGGCTGCCGACCACGAACCCCGCGCCGGCTATCTCGACCCGGCGCTCGCCGCCGCACTGGCGGGCCTGCGGCCGCGGACCAGGATCGCCGCCATCTGTACGGGCTCCTTCGTGCTGGCCGCGGCGGGACTGCTCACGGGCCGGCGCGCCGCCACGCACTGGCGCTCGTCCGCCGCGGCCCGGGAGCGTTTCCCGGACGTCGACTTCGACCTCGGGGTCCTCTACGCCGAGGACGGCGGCGTGCTCACCTCGGCGGGCGCGGCGGCGGGCATCGACCTGTGCCTGCACATGATCCGGAGCGACCACGGCGCCGCGGTGGCGAACGAGGTGGCCCGCGGCACCGTCGTCCCGCCGCACCGGGAGGGCGGGCAGGCGCAGTATCTCGACCGGCCCCTGCCGGACCCCCGGATCTCCTCGACCGGGCGGGCGCGGGAGTGGGCGCTCGCGAACCTGCACCGGCCCGTCGCGCTCCGCGAGATGGCCGCGCAGGAGTCGACGAGCACGCGGACGTTCACCAGGCGGTTCCGGGAGGAGATCGGCACGTCGCCGGGGCGATGGCTGGTGCAGCAGCGCGTACAGCGGGCCCGCGCCCTGCTGGAACGCACCGACCTGCCCATCGACGAGGTCGCCGTGTCCGCGGGGTTCGGCACCGCCGGATCGATGCGGCTGCATCTCCAGGCCGAGCTCGGGGTCTCACCGAGTGCCTATCGCAGCACGTTCCGTGGACGCGAGCGGGCGTCCCGCTGACCGCATCGCCGCTGGCCGTGACGGTGCGACTACGTCGCAGGTGCGCACTGGAGATGTGGCGCCGCGGTGAGCAGAGTGCTGAGGATGCTGACCAGACATGCCGGCCCGAGCACGGTCGGCGAGACCCAGCGGCCACCCATGGAGATCATGCTGCGGAGCCTTCCGGCGGAGCACCGGGAGGTCATCGTCGCGACGTACTTCCGAGGGCGGACGACCCGCGAGGCGGCGCAGGTGCTCGGGCTCGCCCCGGCCACCGTGAACGCCCTGCTCTACCAGGCCATGCGGGGACTGAACCGGATGGTCGCCACCTACCGCCGGCCGGTGTGAGACCGGCTCACGCGCGCTGAGGGATCAGGGCTCGCGCAGGAAGGCGAGCACCGCCAGGACGCGCCGGTGGCCCTCCTCGGTGGGTGGCAGGTCCAGCTTGAGGAACACGTTGCCGATGTGCTTGGCGACCGCGGCGTCGGTGATCGTCAGCCGCCGGGTGATCTCGGTGTTGGAGCGGCCCTCCGCCATGAGGGCGAGCACCTCCCGCTCCCGGGTGGTGAGGCGGTGCAGCGGGTTGCGGCGGCGGTCGAGCATCTGGCGGACGACCTCGGGGTCCACCACCGTGCCGCCGGCGGCCACCCGGGCCACCGCGTCGGTGAACTCGGCGATCCTGCCCACCCGGTCCTTCAGCAGGTATCCGAGGCCCTCGGCGTCCGAGCCGAAGAGCTCCGCCGCGTACGTCTGCTGCACGTACTGGCTGAGCACCAGGACCGGCAGACCGGGCCGGAGCCGCCGCAGGGCGATCGCGGCCCGCAGGCCCTCGTCGCTGAAGGCCGGCGGCATCCGTACGTCGCTGATCACCAGATCGGGGTCGCTGTCCTCGACGCCGCGCAGGAGTTGCTCCGCGTCCCCGGCGGTGACCACGACGGAGTGGCCGAAGCGTTGCAGCAGTGCCACCAGACCCTCGCGCAGCAGCACGGAGTCCTCGGCGAGGGCTATGCGGAGCGGACGGTCTGCGTGCACGGTATCTCCACTCGGACGACGGTCGGCCCGCCCGGAGGGCTGGACAGCAGGAGCCTCCCGTCGAGCACGGCGACCCGGTCGAGGAGCCCGGACAGACCCGACCCGCGGCCGGGATCGGCGCCGCCGTGCCCGTCATCGGACACCTCGACGACGAGAAGGTCGTTCTCCAGGCCGATCCGCACCGCCGCCGACGTCGCGCCCGCGTGCCGGGACGCGTTGGCCAGCGTCTCGCAGACGACGAAGTAGGCGGTGGCCTCGACCGAGGCGGTGAGCCGGCGGGGCAGCCGCACGTCGATCTCGACCGGCAGCGCGGAGCGCCCGGCGACGTCCTCGACCGCGGCCGGCAACCCGCGGCCGGTGAGCACCTCGGGGTGCACCCCGCGGATGAGCTCCTGCAACTCGGTCAGGGCCTCGGTGGCCTGGCGGTGAGCCGTGTCGAGCTGGGCGGCGAGCGGTGAGTCGTCGGCGACGTCGAGGCGGGCGAGCCCGAGCGTCATGGTCAGCGCGACGAGCCGCTGCTGGGCGCCGTCGTGCAGGTCGCGCTCGATGCGGCGGCGCTCCACCTCGAAGGCGTCGACGAGCCGTACCCGCGACTGCGACAGGGCGATGAGCTGCTCGCCCAGCTCGGCGTCGCGCGGGGCGAGCACCGCGCGGGTGATGGCGGCGCGGACGCCGGCCCATCCGGTGACCACGTACGCATAGACCGGCAGGAGCAGGACGATCACCAGCGCGCCGGCGGCGGCGAGGGCGAGGACCGGCAGGACGATCAGGTACGCGCCGAGCGCGATCAGCGCGCCGTCCACCAGGCACAGGGCGAGCGAGCACACCGCCGCGAAGCCGACCTCCCGCCAGGTCGCCGGCTCCCGCAGGAGGGCACGCAGGCGCGCGGCCGGGTTGGCGGCGGGCGCCGGCCGGTGCGGGGCAGGGAGGGGTTCTCGGTCGACAAGCCGCAGCCGCCGGCGTTCGGCGCGGGCCACGGCCGGCCCGGCGAGCCCCAGCAGCAGCACGCCGGCCGTGACCGAGGCCGCCGGGTGGACGCCGTTGAGGTTGCCCAGCAGGACGGGCGCGAGGATGACCGCGAGCACGCCGGCCTCGAGCACGATCGCGGAGAGCAGGTAGGCCAGCGAGCGCCACGGCCAGGAGGAGCGCAGGAACGTCAGCGGGCGCTGGGCGAGCGCCTCCTGGGCGGTCCTGACCTTCACGCCTCGACGGTATCGCCCCGGGCGGGCCGCGTCGGTAGAGCGCGGTCTACCACGAAGACTCGACCGCGCTCGACTGTGCCCGGACCGGGTTGCCGATTGCATGGACGCATGACAGTTACCGAACGACCGGCCCACGCAACCGAGGCCGTCCAGCTGCGGCAGGTCAGCCGCGTCTACGGGACGGGCGACCGGGCGGTCACCGCGCTCGACGCCGTGACGCTGGGGTTCCGCAGCGGCACCGGCACCGCGGTGATGGGTCCCTCCGGCTCCGGAAAGTCCACCCTGCTGCACTGCGCCGCGGGCCTGGACCGGCCGACCGGGGGCAAGGTCGTGGTGGCCGGCACCGACCTCGGCCCGCTGACCGAGACCGCGCGGACGAGGCTGCGCCGCGCCGCCATCGGCTTCGTCTTCCAGTCGTTCAACCTGATGCCCGCGCTGACGGCCGAGCAGAACGTCGCGTTGCCGCTGCTGCTGGCCGGCGCGAAGCCGCCCCGGGACGCGGTGCGCGCCGCCCTCGCCGAGGTGGGCCTCGCCGACCGGGCCCGGCACCGCCCGAGCGAGCTCTCCGGGGGCCAGCAGCAGCGCGTCGCCATCGCCCGCGCCCTGATCACCCGGCCGGCGGTGGTCTTCGCCGACGAACCCACCGGAGCCCTGGACACCGGCTCCTCCCGGGAGGTGCTCGGCCTGCTGCGGCGCCTCATCGACCAGCACGGCCTCACCGTGGTGATGGTGACCCACGACCCGGTCGCCGCGGCGTACGCGGACCGGGTCGTCTTCCTCGCCGACGGCCGGGTCGCCGACGAACTGACCGCGGCCGGCGGGCCGCCCGCCGCCGCCGAGATCGCCACCCGGATGGCGCGGCTGGAGTCGGCATGCTGAGCCTCGCGACGCTGCGCAGCCGGTGGCACGCGTTCCTCGGCACCTTCGCCGCCCTGGCCGCCGGGGTCGCCCTGCTCGGCGCCACCGGCCTCGTGCTGCTCGCGACCGAACCCCGGGTGCCGGCCCGCCTGGCGCGCGCGGACCTCCTCGTGCAGGCGCCGGCGAACCCGGCCGTCGCCGGCGCGTGGCAGCTGCGGCGGCCCTGGTCGCAGGCGGAGGCGGCGGAGCTCGCGGGGCGCCTCGGCGCGCTCGACGGCGTGTCCGCGGCCGTACCGGACGTGGCCTTCTACGCCCAGGCGCTCGTCGGCGGAGCGGCCGCGGGCGACGCCGAGGACGAGCCGCAGGGCCACGGCTGGTCGTCCGCCGGGCTCGCCTCGTTCGGGCTGACCGCCGGCCGGGCGCCCGCCGCGGCCGGTGAGGTGGTGCTGGACGAGACGATCGGTGCGGCGCCCGGCGACCGGGTCACGCTGCTGACGGCGGCGGGGCCGCGCCCGTACACGGTCAGCGGAACGGTCGACGGGCCCGGGGAATACCCGGCCGGCTACTACGTCACCGACGCGGAGGCCGCCCGGCTGGGGGCCGGCGTCACGCAGATCGGCGTCCGCGCCGACGCTCAGGCCGCCGACCGGGTGCGGGCCCTGCTCGGCGACACGGCCGAGGTCCTGGTGGGCGACGCCATGACCGCCGCGGAGCCGGTACGCGAGATCCGCCTGCGCGAGCTGGCCGGGCTCGCCCTCGGCATGATCACCGGGCTCGGCACGTTCACGTCGATCTTCGTCGTCGCCTCGACGTTCGCGTTCGGCACCCATCAGCGCCGGCGCGAGTTCGCCCTGCTCCGCCTCGTGGGGGCGGTGCCCCGCCAGGTACGGCACACCGTGTACGCGGAAGCCGTCATGGTCTCGCTGGCCGCGGGGGCCGCCGGCAGCGTCCTGGCCGCGGCCTCGGCGCAGTGGTTCGCCGACGTCCTCGCCGGGGCGAAGATCGTCCGGCCGGACCTGGACGTGACCCTCACGTGGTGGCCCCTGGCGGCGGCCGCGGCCGCGGGAACGGCCGTCGCCGTGCTGGGCGTCGGATCGGCGTGCCGCCGGGCGGCGAAGGTGGCACCGCTGGAGGCGCTGCGGACCGCCGCGGTCGAGACCCGGCCGATGACCCGGGCCCGCTGGGCCGGCGGGCTGCTGTCCGCCCTGCTCGCCGCCGTCATGGCGGCCACCCTCACCGGCGCCGGCGCGGAGTCGGCCGTGCGGAACGCGACGGTGGGGGCCGCCGCGGCGGTCCTGTCCATGGCGTTGCTCGGGCCCGCCCTGCTGCCGCCCCTGCTCCGGGTGGCGTGCCGGCCCCTGACCCGCCTGCCGGGCGCCGCGGGCCTGATCGTCCGGGAGAGCTCCCTGACCGGTGTACGCCGCATCGCGTCGGCGACCGCACCGGTGATGCTCACCGTCAGCTTCGCGGTCCTCCTCGTCGGCAGCCTCACCACCTCGCAGGAGGCCACCGCGAACGAGGAGGCGACGCGGGTCGGAGCGGGGGTGGCGGTCACGGCGGTGCCGCACGGCGCCGGGCTGTCCCGGGAGGTGGCCGCGGCCGTACCGGGCGACGCCGTGTACGCGGTGCAGTCGACCGTGTACTACCGCGACGAGAAGGGTCACTGGTCGCAGCGCAGCATCAGCGGTGTGTCACCGAAGGCGCTGGCCGCCGTGACCCGCGGCCACCTGAAGCTGGTGGCGGGCGACCTGACCCGCCTCACCGGCGGCGCCTTCGCCACCCGGCCCGACCTGGCCGAGGCGAACGGCTGGCGGCTCGGCGACGCGGTCACCGTACGGGCCGCGAACGGTGCCGACTGGCGCATGCGGCTGGTGGCGCTGGTGGACGGCGACAACCTTCCGGGCGGCGGCGAGGCCCTGGTCGCCGAGGACGCCGTCTACGCCCACGACCCGACGGCACTGATCCCGGTCGTGTTCACCGACGCCCCCCGCGCCGAGGTCACCGCCGCGCTGGCCGCCCCCGGCGCGACCGTGCGGGACATGGTCACCTGGGCCCGCGACGACGGCGGCTTCTCCACCCTGATCTGGACGTTCGTGATGATCCTGGTGACCATCTCGGCCGGCTTCGGCGCCCTGTCCATCGCCAACACCCTCCTCATGGCCGTCCGCGACCGCCACCCGGAATTCCGCCTCCTGCGCCTGGCCGGAGCGACCCCCCGCCAGGTGGCCGGCGTGATCGCCACCGAATCCACCCTGATCGTCGCCCTGGGCACGGCCCTCGGCGGCGTGGTCTCGGGCGGCGCCCTCCTGGTGATGCGCTCGGCCCTGGCCGACATGATCGGCCACCCCGTGCCTCTGACCCTCCCGTGGGGCGTCATCACCGGCATCGTGGCGACCTGCCTGGCGATAGCCCTCGCCGCCTCGGTGATCCCCGCCTACCGCGCGTCCCGGCACTCCCTGGCCACATCCTGACAGCCCATGGTTCTCCACAGTGGACGGCTGGTCAATGACCGGGACACGGAGTCCTGCGGGCAAGCCTGCCGGGCGGATCACCGACGATGACCGCGTGTGCTCCTGCCCGGGACGCCACCACGGCGGAGCCGAGTTCCGGCGGCGAAGTCCCGAGGTGGGAGAAACCCGGGGTCGCGCCCCTGAGACAGCGGCGGGGGATCGGGAGTCACGATCGCGCGGCCCCCGGAGGCCGGGCAGCGGGCCGCGGTGGTGACCGGCATGCTCGCCCGGGTCCGGACGCCGCCTCGGGCCGTCGGGGAGCGCTGATCCGGGCCGGGTGACAGGGGGATCTAGGATCGGCCGATCATGCGGGTTCTGGTGGTCGAGGACGATCGTGAGCTCGGCCCCGCCATCACGGCGGGGCTGCGTACCGTCGGGTTCGCGGTTGATTACGCATGGTGCCGGGCCGATGCGGATCTCAAGGTTTCCGTGAACAGTTACGACTGTGTGGTCGCGGACCGGGGGTTGCCCGACGGCGATGTGCTCGGGCTGATCAAGGTGTGGCGCGGGGCCGGGCGGAGCGTGCCGGTGCTGGTGCTGACGGCGTTGGGCGCGGTGGACGACCGGGTGTCCGGGTTCGAGCACGGCGCCGATGACTATCTGGTCAAGCCGTTCGCCATGGCCGAGTTGGTGGCTCGGGTGCGGGCGCTGTGCCGGCGGGGCCAGCCTCCGCGGCTGCCGGTGCTGACGGCCGGCGACCTGACGCTCGACGTGCCGACCCATCGGGTGCGGCGGGCCGGAGTGCTGCTCACGGTCACCGCCAAGGAGTTCGCCGTGCTGGAGGCGCTGATGGTGCGGGCCGGCGAGGCTGTCACGCGTACGGAACTGCTCGAGAGCTGTTGGGACGAGATGAGCGACCCGGCGTCGAACGTGGTCGATGCGGTGATTGTGAATCTGCGCCGCAAGCTGGGGCCGCCCGACCTCATCGAGTCGCTCCGGGGTGTCGGCTACCGGCTCCGCGGACCGGCCTGATGGCGGCCCACCGGGCGGGCGCGACCAGGGCGGCGGGGCCGGGAGCCGGCCGTCGTGCCGGCGCCGCGAGGACGGTGGGGACGAGGGGTCGCCGGCCCGCCGCCGCGCGGCTGCGGCGGATGCGCTGGGCGCTGACCCTGCTGTACGCGGCCACCAGCGCCGTGTCCCTCGTCGCGCTGGTCGTCATCGCCGCCTCCATCGACGCGAAGTCGGGTTCGCGGGACCTCGACTCGGAGATCAGGGGGCGGGCGCAGGCACTGTCGCGGGCCATCTGGATGGACAAGGGCACCCTGCATCTCGAGCCGCTCTCCGAGGACGAGCTGGCGACGGCGTCCGACGTGACCGCGGTCCTGCAACGGCCGGAGGGGGCCGGCGCGCAGGCCCGGTGGTTGCGGCCGAAGGGGGACGGCGTGCTGCCCGCCGGCAGCCGGCTGGACGAGCTGTGGGAGACCACCGTCCGGGACCAGGGGCCGGTGCTGGCGACGATCGGGGCGCCCGACGGGCGGAGGCTGCGGTGGGCCACCGCGCCGGTGTGGGACACCGACGAGATCGGGGCCGTCGTGCTCATCGCCGTCGATCTGGCGCCGCAGGAACGCGGTCACACCGAGCTGGTCCTGTGGCTCGCCGCCGGGTGTGTCGTCCTGGTGCTGGTCTCGGCCGTCGCCGGTCACGTGCTGTCGGGCAAGAGCATCGGGCCGTCCATCCGTACGCTGGACCAGCAGGAGCAGTTCCTCGCCGAGGCGGCCCACGAGTTGCGTACGCCGCTCGCCACGCTCCGCCTGGCCGTGGCGGGCGGGGACGCGGTGCGGCTCGTCGATCACCTGGACCGGCTGGTGACCGGGCTGCTCAGCAGGGCCCGCATCGACACCGGCAGCCGGCCGCTGGAGCTGACGCCGCTGCGCCTGGATCTGCTGGTCGAGCAGGTGGTGGAGGAGTTGCCGCGGCGCGGGGCGCACGTGTCGGTGCTGACCGAGCCGACCGTCGTGCGCGGCGACCCGGACCTGCTGGCCCAGGCGGTGCGCAACCTGGTCGAGAACGCCCTGCGGCACGGCGTACCGGCGGGGGAGCCCACGTTCGTGGAGGTGTCCGTCGCCGCGGGCAAGGTGTCCGTGCGCGACCACGGCCCGGGGATCGCCGAGCGGGACCGGGAGCGGATCTTCGGTGACCGGGTCACCGGCGGGCGCGGCGGGATCGGCGTGGGCCTGGCCATCGTGCGGTGGGTCGCCGAACTGCACGGCGGAAGGGCGTACGTCGCTTCCGCGCCGGGCGAAGGGGCAATGGTGGAGCTCGCGCTGCCGCGCTTCATCGTCCGCTCATGATGCGGTTGCCACCCTTCCCGCATGACCATTGACAAGGAACACCGACCCGCCAGGTCCCGTCGCGCCGTACGGGGCGTCGCGGTGGGAATGTTCCTGGCCGCGGCTGCCGCGGTCACGGTGACTCAGACCAACGCGTTCGCCTCCAGCGACGAGCGGGCCCGCAAGGCCCCGCCCGCGAAGGCGGCGCCGGCCCCCGCGGCGAAGGCCCGGGCGCCGCGCGCGGTGCCCCTGGTGCCTGCCCAGGGCGCGCTGCTCGGGCACTACTACGGCAACGGTACGGTCGCGCAGACCGACCAGCGGATCGGGCGCAAGCCCACCGTCCACCTGACGTACTACGACTTCAAGAACGACGACTGGATCAAGTCGTCGGTCAACACCAGGGACTTCGCCGAGGGGCGGATCCCGCTGGTGAACGTTGAGCCCAACAACGTCAACTTCACCGACATCATCAACGGCCGGTACGACTCGATGCTCAAGCGGCGGGCCGACGACGCCAAGGCGCTCGGCAAGCAGTTCTTCATCGACTTCGCCGCGGAGATGAACGGCGACGAGGGCTGGGGCAACCACAACCCGGCCAACTACATCGCCGCGTGGCGCCACATCCACGACATCTTCGTCGCGCGCGGGGCCACCAACGTGGTGTGGGCGTGGTGCCCGAACAACGAGGACTCCGAGGATTCCCCGCCGGCCATGAACTACTACCCCGGCGACCAGTACGTCGACTGGACCGGCATCGACGGCTACAACTGGGGCACCTCGGACCCGGACTTCGAGTGGCAGACGTTCCGGCAGGTCTTCGCGCGGCTCTACCCCCAGCTCGCCGCGAAGAACAAGCCGATCATCATCGCCGAGATGGCCTCGGACGAGGCGGGCGGCAGCAAGGCGACCTGGATCAACGAGATCATCCCGACGCTGAAGAACACCTATCCGCTGATCAAGGCGGTCGTGTGGTTCGACGTCGACAAGGAACGCCACTGGCAGATCAACTCGTCCTCGTCGGCGCTGTCGGCGTACCAGAAGATGGCGAAGGACCCGTTCATGAACCCGTGACGCGCCCCCGGTGCTGCCCGGAGGGGATGCCGGGCAGCACCGGTTCCGGTCAGCCGCGCCATTCCGGCGCGGCCATCGTCACGACGGTCCTCCCGTCGTGGCGGGGCGGGCGCACGGTGACGAGGAACCGGCGGCGGTGGCCGTCCTGCTCGCGGAAGACGAACATCCACCGGCCGTTGGTGGTGTGGTATTCGCACGACATCGCGGCGAAGTCCGGCACGGGAACCTCGATCTCCGCGCAGTGATCGTGGATCGCCACGCAGGCGGCGTCGAAGGCCTCCCGCGCGGTGTGCCGCCCGGCCGAGGGCTCGGGGGCCGGGGCGTCGTGCGCGGCTTCGCCCCGGGCGGCGACGCGCTGCCACAGTCCGGAGACGGCCGCGCTCAGCGCGGAGTAGGCGGCGTTGCCGAGAACCCCGGACCCGATCGCCAGCGCTACCCAGGTCAGGGCCTCCTCCGGTACGCCGGTGAGCGCGCCGTACCGCATCTTCCACAGGTGGCGGTAGAGCTCCCGGGCGTCGGTGAGCTCCGCCAGCCGGCGCTGGTCGTTGCCGAAGGCGTACTGCGGCACGGTGGCGCGCAGCACCGGCAGGGCCTCCTCGTCCAGGCCGTGGCGCAGCAGGGCCTCCGCGAGCGCCCAGTCCTCGTGCACGTCCGACGCGTGCGGGTCGCGATCGTCGGTGGCGTGCGCGAGCGCGGTGAGCAGGCTCCTGTCGCCGAGCCGGTCCAGCAGCGGGATCAGGGCGCCGCGGGCGGTGCGGCTGCCGAGATACACGAGGTCCAGCAGGGTCCGGTGGTCGGCAGCCTCGGCGGCGGGCCGCACGAGCAGTTCGCGGGCCGCGCTCACCCGGCGCATCGCCAGCCGGCGGACGGCCTCCCGGTCGCCGCGTTCCCACAGCAGCCGGGCCAGCACGTTGCCGGCCGCCGACGAGCGGTGCTTCTCGTACGCCTCCCGCAGCGCGTCCAGGTCGCCCCGGTCGCCGTGGAGGTCCGCGAGCAGTTCCTCCCCGCGCAGGGTGAGCCGCAGGTCGCCGGCCGCGGTCGTCTCCCGCGCGATCGCCAGCGCCCGCTCGACGTGGCCCGTACGGGCGAGCGCCCGCGCGAAGCTGATCCGCGGCGGGCTCCGCCACTCGTGCACCGGCAGCGCCTCGATCTCCGCCTCGGCGGCCTCGACGCCCCGCGCGGCGATGAGCAGCTCGGCCAGCCGGACCACCGCGAGGTCGCTGCGGGCCGCCAGGCGCCGCAGCATCTCCTCGTCCCGCAGCAGGAACGCGAGCTCGGGAGCGCGGTCGTCCCAGCCGGCCCGGTGGTCGACATGTGAGCGCAGCATGGCCGCCGCCTCGTCGTGCTCGCCGACCCGAGCCAGCACCAGCGCCTCGTCGAGGTAGTCCCGCCGCCACGAATCCATGGTGCAGATTGTCGCCGAGCCGGCGACGGCGGGTGAGCCTAGAGGGTGGAGATCTCCTCGCCCGCCGGTGCGGGCTCGGTCATCCGGTGCAGCCAGGCGTTGACCACGGCGAGTTCCTCGGCGGTGAAGCCCGCGGACAGCCGGGCCTCGACCGCCTGCACGGACGGCAGCGCCTCGGTCAGGCGTTGCCGGCCGGCGTCGGTGAGGAAGACCTGCTGGGAGCGGCGGTCCGAGGGGTGCGGCCGGCGTTCGACCAGGCCGGCGGTCTCCAGCCCGGCGAGCATCTCGTTGGCGGACTGCCGGGCGGTGGAGACCTCGCGCGCCACGTCCGCGACGGTCAGGCCGGGCTTCTCCTCGAGCATGAGCAGGGAGGCGAACTGCGCGACCGACAGGTCGTGGCGGGTGAGCTCCTCGGACACGGCCCCGCGCAGCGACAGCCAGGCGTGCCGGACGAGGAAGGTCGAGCAGGGGCCGAGGTTGGTCACTTCACCATTGTGCACGCGGCCACGATTGACAGGAACCTGTCATTTGACGGATAGTGGGCCGCATGACCGTCAGGGACCTGTCAACCAGGGTACGGCAGCGCCGCGTGCTGTCCGTGCTCGTCTTCGCCGCCGTCCTCATCTGGATCGACACGACGATCCTGGGCATCGCCCTCGAACGCCTCGCCGATCCGGTCGGCGGCCTCAACGCCACCCCGGGCGAACTCCAGTGGGCCGTGGGCGCCTACTCGCTGCTGTTCGCCACCGCGCTCTTCGCCGCGGGCGCCCTCGGCGACCGGTACGGCCACCGCACGATCCTCGTGATCGGCATCCTCTGCTTCGGCGCCGCCTCGATCTGGGCCGCCTGGGCCGGCAACGCCACCAGCCTGATCTTCGCCCGGGGCCTCATGGGCCTGGGCGGCGCGCTGATGATGCCGACCTCGATGGCGATCATCGGCGTCACCTTCACGCCCGAGCGCCGGGCCGGGGCGATCGCCGCCTGGTCCGCCTCCAGCGGCGTCGGGGTCGCCCTCGGCCCGCTGATCGGCGGGGTCCTGGTCGACCACTTCTGGTGGGGCTCGGTGTTCCTCGTCAACCTGCCGGTGGTCGCCCTCGCGCTGATCGGGATCGCCCTGTTCGTACCGAATCCGCGGCAGGAGCAGCGCCGCCGGCCCGACCCCGCCGGGCTGGTGCTCTCCACCGCCGGGCTGGCCGCGCTCACGTACGGGCTGATCGAGGCCGGCCAGGACAACGGCTGGGGCACCCCGCGCGTCTGGGGACCCGTGCTCGCCGGCCTGGCGCTGCTGGCCGGGTTCATCGTCATGGAGTGGCGTTCGCGCAACCCGTCGTTCGACCCGCGGCTGTTCCGTAACCGCCGGTTCAGCGCCGGGAACGCCGCCATGGCCGCGCTCTTCTTCGGCATGACCGGCCAGATGTTCTTCGGCAACTTCTATCTGCAGGGCGCCCGCGGCATGACCGCGCTCGAGACCGGCCTGACCTTCCTGCCCGGCGCGGTGGGGGTGGCGTTCGGCTCGGGGCTCGGCGCCGGCCTGGCCCGGCGCTACGGCGTGGGGCCGGTCAGCGGGATCGGCCTGCTCGTGGTGGCGGCGACGTTCCTCAGCAACCTCACCTTCGGTCTGCACACCTCGCTGCTGATCTTCTGCGCGATCGGCCTGGTCAACGGCGTGGCGATGGGCTGCTCCATCGCGCCGGCCGTGACCGCCGTCATCGCCGTGCTGCCGCCGGACCGGATGGGCGCGGGCTCGGCCATCAACAACACCGTCCGCCAGGTCGGCAGTGTGCTCGGCATCGCCCTGCTCGGCACGGTGCTCACCTCGGCGTACCGGGACGGGATCGCGCCGGCGCTCGCCTCGTTCCCGGAGGCCGCGCGCGACGCCGCGTCCCCGTCGGCCGAGCACACCCGGGCGGTGGCGGACGCCCTGCGCCGCCCGGACCTCGCGGACGCCGCCAACGACGCCTTCATCTCGGCGATGCACGAGACGGCGTTCTGGGCCGCCGTCGCGGTCCTCCTCGGCGGCATCCTGATCCTGGTGGCCTTCCGCAAGCCGCGGGCCGCCGTACCGGAGCCGGAGTCCGCCCTCGTCGGAAGCTGACGCCCGGCCGCGGCCCGGTGCCCACCCCACCGATCGGCGGAGTGGGCACCGGGGTTTCCCATGTCGTCCCTTGTGGACATTCAAGGTCGGCCCACTGCACAGAAATCATTGAACTTCAATGGGTTCTCCTACTGCCGCGCGGCGATCGTCGCCGATACGCTTGCTCCCCGTGACGATCTGGTACGCCTCCGCACGGGCCCGATGGACGCTGATCGGTGCCGCCCTCGGCAGCGTCGTGCTGCTCGCCGCCACCGCGATGGCGTTGCAGCCGGACGAGCCTGAGCAGGTGCTGGCCTATCCCGTGCCCTGGGAGCCGCCGTCGGCCGCCGCACCGCCGATCTTCCCGTCGGTGCCGGGCGGGCCGGGCATCGTGCCGATCCTGCCGACGAGCACGCCCCCGGCCGGCGACGCCCCCACGGGCAGCGCCCCGGGCGGCGCCGGGCCGACGGGACCCGCCAGCACGAGCGTGGCTGTCACCCGGCTGCCCGCGACGCACCGGCCCACCACGCCCCCGCCGTACGTGCCTCCGCCTTACGTGCCCCCGACGTACACGCCCCCGCCGCCGTCCGGGCCCAACCTCAGCCTGCGCTACGACGGGGGAGCGGACGGGTCGAGCAAGGCGTACGGCCGCAGCTTCAAGGACGTGCGGGACGGGAACATGGGCACCTTCTGGTCCCCGATCGGCACGACCGGCGAGATCTCGGTCAAGTGGACCTCGCCGGTGACCCTGTCGCGGATCCGCATCCGCGAGGCCCCCGGCGGCGGCCGCATCGGCTCCTGGCGGCTCCGGAACCACGACAACGGCGCGATCCTCGCCTCCGGCAACGGCGCGGGAACCATCACGTTCGGGCGGGTCACCCTCCGGAAGATCACCTTCATCGTCCTGGACGCGGCCGGCACGCCCCGGGTCGGCGAGTACGAGACGTACGCCCACTGACGGTTCAGCGGGTCCGCCAGCTCTTCGTGGCGCTGATCCACTGCAGGATCGGGCCGTCGCCCTGGCGGAAGTTCGCCTCGTAGAACCAGAACGGCGCGCCCGCGTCGGTGACGACCAGGTGCCGGGCCCGCCCGTTGACGGTGAGGTCGACCTCCACCTGGAAGCCGGTCCGGAAGGTGGGGCCACCCGCCGACAGCACGTAGACGGGGATGGTGGCGGTCGTGCCGGCCCGCAGGTCGAACGTTCCCTCGCCGACCGGCTTGTCCATCACGATCGGCGCCACCGACGGCGCCGACTGGTCGGCGAGCCGCACCACCGGCGTGCTGTAGGTCAGCTCGCCGGTCCCGAACGGGAAGGGCTCGTTGAAGGTGGGCTCCCAGGGAGCCGGGCCGTCCGGCGTGGCGCAGGAGGCCACGGCCGAGAGGGGGGTGTGCTCCCGGCGTACGGTGACGATCGAGACCTTGTCGACGCTCAGCTGGACGGTCCGGGCGGCCCGGAACGCCACGGCCAGCCGGCCGACGATCGCGGGAACGCCGCCGAGGCCGCGCATCGCGGCCATGGCGGACCGGCAGGAGTCGGCGGGCGGCGCCGCCGACGGATCCAGCTTCCCCGGAAAGACCACGATCTGGTACGGCTCGAGCGCGGCGGTCAGCGTCACGGGCTCCTCGGGGCGGGATGCGGACGGCTGCGGCGCGGTCCCGGCGGGCGCCGAGCGCCGGGCCGCCACGACGCCGACCACCACCGACGGCACGAGAAGAATCGCGGCGGCCAGCGCCACCCGCCGCAGGACCGCCGGGCTCATCGCGGCGTCTCGGCGAACGGCTGACGCCGGCAGTCGGTGGGGCAGACCTTCTTGAGCGGCTCCCGGGTCAGTCCTGCCGCATCCCAGATGAACGCCTCCCGATACGAGGCGCTGGCGCCCGTGACGCGCATGGGCCGGCGCTTCGGATCCAGGTCGAGGGTGCGGGCCTTGCCGTTGACCACGTAACCGACCTTCACCAGCCACTCGACGGAGTCCTTCGCCGCGTGACCCACCAGGTTGAACCGCAGCTTCTCGCCGGCGGCCAGCTCCACGCCGTGCGCGTCGAGGAATTTCCCGGCCGGCTTGCCCCGCTTGTCGAGCGTACGGGCGTCGAGGTCCACGCCGTCGAGGTCGAAGTGCAGCTCGATCG
Source organism: Pseudosporangium ferrugineum (assembly GCF_003002065.1). Classification (GTDB taxonomy): domain Bacteria; phylum Actinomycetota; class Actinomycetes; order Mycobacteriales; family Micromonosporaceae; genus Actinoplanes; species Actinoplanes ferrugineus_A. The sequence continues at coordinate 38,949 of NZ_PVZG01000023.1, read as the reverse complement.
GGCCCTCGGCGAGACCGCCGGACGGTCCCATGACGACCAGGGCCGCCGAGGGCGCCGGCGTACGCTTGCGCACCTCGGCCCGGATCGAGGTGATCAGCGCGGTCTCCTTGCGGGCGTTCTCGATCGTGATCGCGGTCGCGCCGCGCGCCACCCGGACGGCGCCCTCGCGGATCAGCCGGCCGGACACGGCGCCCGAGCCGGAGGGCCCGCTGAGCACGGCCGCCGGCAGCACGTGATCGAACGCGAACGCGGTGCCGTCCAACGTCTCCGGGTCGCCGGCGTCGTCGTACACGACCAGTGGGCTCGCCCCGACCACGTCCTTGGCCTGGTCGGCGATCGGATCGAACCCTCGGGTGACCACCAGCCCGGTGACGGTGGCCAGCAACCCGCTCGCCCCGACCAGCGCGGCCACCCCGGGCAGGAAGCGACGGCGCTGTCCGGCCGCGGGCTCGACCGCCGCACGCTGCTTCTTCCGGAGTCTGGGCATGCGCCATTATGGACGGAAAGGCTCCTCCGCGCTGCCCCGCTCCGGCTGTTCACGGACGTAGCGGGGGTAGGTGGTCTTGGCCGTCCGGGCCACGGTCAGGTCCGCGTCCACCGTGACGAACGGCTCGTCCGGCCCCGTCGTCGCCAGCACCGTGCCGTCGGGGTCGATCACCCAGCCGAGCCCGCCGCAGTCGAGCCCCGAACCGCCCGGCGACCACTGGTTGGACGAGACCGAATACGCCCCCGAGCAGACGGCCGCCGTGCGCCCGCCGGCCAGCCACTTGTCGAGCGACTCGTAGGGGGTGGCACGGGGCAGGCACAGCACCTCCGCTCCTTCGCGCCCGTAGTGCCGGGCCCATTCCAGGAACCAGAGCTCGGTGCACAGCTGTACGCCGGCCCGCGCCTCCCCGGCGTGGCAGAGGTCGAAGGACAGGTCGCCGGGGTCGTACCAGGTCGCCTCCCAGAAGCCGGGTTCGTCGGGCAGATAGTGCTTCTCGCGGATGCCGGTCGCGCCCGCCGCCGGAGTCCACACGAAGGCCTGGTTCCGGCGGCTGCCGGTGCTCCCGACGATCGGCCGGGACGCGATCACCGCGGCGGCGCCCAGGCGGCCCAGGCGCTCGACCGCGGCGTCGTGCTCCTCGACGCTGCTCTGCCAGCGCGCCGGGTCGACGGCGGCGTCGGCGGCCAGCCAGTCGGAGAAGGGCAGCTCGGGCAGGACGACGAGCTCGGAGCCGGCGCCGGCGACGTGATCGGCGAGCGCCGCCAGGGCGTCGTCGCGGTGCCCGGGGCGGTTGTCGAGCTGGCAGACGGTGATTCTCATGGGATGAGCCTGGCGGCGGTCGCGGCCGGGAAGAATGTCCGTACGGACGGAAAACCCTCGGATCGGGACATCGGGAGGTGGCGCCGGTGCACCGGGTGGGGCTGCTGGCGTACGACGGGATGACGCTGCTCGACGCGGCCGGCCCGGTCGAGGTGCTGCACGAGGCCGACGCCGGCCGGGGGCGGTACGCGATCACGGTCGTGGGGCCGGAACGGGGCTGGGTGCGTACGTCCAGCGGGGTGAGAATGGCCGTCGACGAGGCCGCCGCCGGGCAACGCTTCGACACCCTCCTCGTGCCCGGCGCCGACGGACCTCCCCTCCTCGACCCGGCCCTGATCGCCACCGTGGCCCGGCTCGGCGCGGCGGCGGGACGGACGGCCGCCATCTGCACCGGAAGCTTCCTGCTGGCCGGGGCGGGCCTGCTCGACGGCCGCGCGGCGACGACCCACTGGCGCTACGCCGAGGTGCTGCGGCGCCGGCATCCGGCGGTCTCGGTCACCCCGGACGCCCTCTTCGTCCGGGCCGGCACGGTGTTCACCTCGGCCGGCGTCAGCGCCGGCATCGACCTCGCGCTCGCCCTGGTGGAACTCGACCACGGCCCGCACCTCGCCCGCGACGTGGCCCGCACCCTCGTCGTCTTCATGCAGCGCCCCGGCGGTCAATCACAGTTCTCCACCCGCCTCGACGTACCGCCGGCGCGGGCCGGCACCCTGCGCACCGTCCTCGACGCCGTCACCCGCGACCCGGCGGGCGACCACACGCTGACCTCGATGGCCCGCGCGGCCGGGGTGTCGCCGCGCCACCTCACCCGGCTGTTCCGCACCGAACTCGGCATGACCGCCACCGGCTTCGTGGAACTCACCCGCATCGAGGCCGCCCAACGCCTCCTGGTCGACGGCGCCTCCGTCACGGCCGCGGCCCGGGCCAGCGGCTTCGGCAGCGACGAAACCCTGCGCCGGGCATTCTTCCGCCGGCTCGGCGTGCCCCCGACCACCTACCGCAAACGCTTCGGCACGACCGGCCCCTGATCGTTCGCGAGCATACGGCCGACCATTCCGGTCGCCTGCCCGATGGCGTCACCATCGGAGTTGACGAGCGCCTCGTGGTGATTCCACGGCGGCTGCTGATCGCCGCTAAGCCCGATATCCCGAGTTCCTGCGGTTCTTCGTTCGGCGGGGAATGCACGCTTCCGTTCGTCAGTGGCCGGGGGCTTCCTCGAATTCGACGCGGAAGGCCGGGTAGCGGTCCGCGATCGCCGCGAAGGCGGTGACCGGGGCGTGCCGGTCGACGGGGACGTGGGGGCGGGCGCCCGGGACCTGCGTCACGAATTCTTTCAGGATGGGGGCGCGGTCGGGCTCGGGGATCTCGATGAGGCGGCAGGGGCGGGCGCGGCGGTGGCGGATGACGGCTTTTCCGTTGGCGGCGCGTACGTTGCGGACCCAGTTGCATGAGCCGCCGAGCATCGGTACCAGGTACCAGTTTCCCTGCCAGGCGGTCATGCCGAGGGGGAAGCGGGTGGTGTTGCCGGTGGTGCGGCCGGGGACCTCGAGGGTGATCCAGCGCCGGGAGGTCAGTCCGGCGCCGAAGACCGCTGCCCACAGGCGGGCGAAGCGGCGGGCGGTGGCGTCGGCCTTGCCGCCGGCGTACATGGCTCGCAGTCTGTCGTCGCTGATGAACACACCTTGGACGGTAGGGGGCCGGGGCGGCGGTCCGTAGGTGCGAAAGGCCCGTATCTATCCCGCGGTCAGCCGCTCCGAGACCGTCCACAGGCGCCGGGCGACCGTCTCGTCGCGGGCGGCCCGGGAGCGTCCGACGAGTTTCGGCGCGCCGCGGCCCTGGAGGAATCCGCCCGGCCCCGCGTAGCCGCCGCCCGGCATGTCCGCCACCGCCGCGTACAGGATCGGCAGGGCGCCGTCGTCCTCGCTCTGGGCGAAGCGGGTGAGCAGGGACGGTTCCCGGTGTCCGAGCAGGTTCGTGGCGGCCATCCCGGGATGCGCGGCGGTGGCGAGCACCGGCGACCCGGCCGCGGTCAGGCGTCGCTGCAGTTCGGCGGTGAAGAGCAGATTCGCCAACTTCGACTGCGCGTACGCCGGGAACGCGCGATAGGGCTTCCGCTCCCAGCTCAGGTCGTCGAAGTCGATGGTGCCGGCCCGGTGCCCGGACGACGACACGGTCACCACCCGGCCCCGGATCCGCGGCAGCAGCAGGTTGGTGAGCGCGAAATGCCCGAGGTGGTTGGTGCCGAACTGCATTTCGAACCCGTCCACCGTACGCCCGAACGGCGGCACCATCAGGCCGGCGTTGTTGATGAGCAGGTCGACCGGTTCGGTGAGGTCGCGCGCGAATCGGCGTACCGACGAAAGGTCGGCGAGGTCGAGCCGCCGCACCTCGGTCTCGCCGGTCATGGTCGCGGCCGCGGCCCGGCCCTTGTCGAGGCTGCGGACGGCGAGCACGACGCGGGCGCCTCTGGCGGCGAGCTCGCGCGCGGTGACCCGGCCGAGGCCGCTGTTCGCCCCGGTGACGACCGCGGTGCGTCCGGTCAGGTCGGGAATCTGCGCGGCGCTGAATGTTGTCATGGTCAACAATGTATGCGGTGACAACAATGGTGTCAACGGCAACATGGTCGACTAGGATCGGCGGGTGCCCTCGTACCATCACGGAAACCTCCGGGCGGCCCTGCTCGCCGCCGCCGAACGCGGCCTCCGCGAACACGGCGCCGACCAGCTGTCGCTGCGCGAACTCGCCCGCGAGGCCGGCGTCAGCCACGCCGCCCCGCGCCGCCACTTCGCGGATCGCCAGGCCCTCCTCGACGCCCTCGGCGAAGCCGGCTTCGCCCGCCTGGACGACGAACTCCGCGCGGCCCTCACCGGCGCGGGCCCCGGCTTCGTCCCCCGCCTGCACGCGGTGGCGGCGGCCTACCTCCGCTTCGCGACCGAGGACGCGGCCCTGCTCGAGCTGATGTACGCCCGCAAGCACACCGAGGGCGCCGACCGCCTGGTCGCGGCGGCCGCCGCCCCCTTCGGCCTGATGAACGACCTGATCATCCAGGGCCAGACGGAGAACATCCTCGAACCGGGCGACCCCCAACGCGTCGGCATCGTCTTCTTCGCGACCCTCCAGGGCATCGCCACCCTGATCAACGGCAACCTGGTCGCCCCCGACCTCCTGACCGGCATCACCGAAACCGCCGTCGACCAATTCCTCCGCGGCTCCCGCCGCCGCTGACCCGGCCCGTCGACTCCCGCAACCGTTGTCCGGCACGATGGTGGAACGGCGGCGAAGCCGGGCACTTGGATCGCAATGACCGATGTGGACGGCGAGCCGACCTCCGTCCCGGTGGATCTGTTGGTCCCGGAGAACCTCGCTGCCGGCCGTGGCCGGCGGTCCGCCAACCTTCCCGAGGACGGCAAGAACGCGGCGCGCTGGACGCCGGCACTTGAGGCCACCATCTTCGATCACACCGTCATGCCGATCGCCAGCTTCGAGCCGGAGGTCGATCCTCGCGGGATGAGCATCCGGATCAAACCGGAGGACAGGCCCTGGCCGGGGCGCTGTCCGATGCCGAGATCCGAGCACTGGCTCCCGCCTACATCGAGGCGCTGCTGGCCGCCTACTCAGTTGGATCGTGAAACGCTCGCTGTTCAGCTGACACCCACCTCCACAACGACCGCGACTACAGCGGCCCCGATGCGGTGATCGCCGTGTGCCGGTCGGCGAGGTCGAGTGCCGTGCATCGGTGGCCTTGGCTGTTACCGTCACGACGATGGACAGCGGCGACGCCCGGACAACGCGGTGACCGCTCGCCCCCGGCCGCCACACGACGCAGGCGCCGCCAACGCCGATGCGTCGCCGTCGAGCCGTCGCGGGCGAGACGGCAGGGGCACGCCGTCGGCCGCGAGTGCCGCCCAGGCGCAGGAAGCGATCGCCGGATTCGCCCGCGCCGGGCGCGCTGGGGCAGGGCGTAGGTCACCGGGTCCCGATTCCGCCGCCGACAGACTGCGCACGGTCATGGACCGGTACGACCGGCTCGGGGACGAACCGCCGCGGTTCACCATCGCCGGCAACGATCGGGCTCATGGGGACATCGGCGCTCACACGATCGACCGGCACAGCCCCGACATTCCGCTGCCCAGGGACCCCGGCGCCAAGACCGTCGAGGGCCGGATCTACGGCGACACCGGGTGGGATCGGCCGGAGAGCTGGTCGTACCGGTGGACGGACCCGTCGGTCATGAATCGCACGGTCCGCGACTACGTACGCGACAACTGGGAAGCCATCCGCAGCGACCTTGCGATGTTCGATACGCACGAGGGCCGGTTCGATGCCAGGCACCGGGTGGGGGAGGGCTACTACAACAGCGGGATGTACGGCGCCGGTCCGCGGGCTGCGCGGTACGCGGAGACCAGCTTCGTCGTCGTCCGCATCAAGGTGGTGCCGGGCTCGGACCCACCGCAACCGTTCATCGTCACCGCGTTTCCCTCGGGGCTACTGTAGGCCGATGGACACCTCCGGCCTCCCCGAGCCGCTGCGCGCGCGGATGGCGCAGGTCGATGCGATGCCCGCGCTGGAGACGGCCCGGGATTTCCTCAGTGGCTTCCTCAGCGACGCGGGCAGCCTCCCGGAGGTGCGCGCCGAGCTGACTGAATTGGCGCAGTCCAACACCCGCGCGCACCACCGCTATCTCCGGGCTCTGGAAACGCTGCTGTCGGAGCCGCAGCCGCCCGGCACGTTGCTGCAGCTTGTCGAGGGTTACGGCAATTGGAGCCTCGACCACGACCCGACCGATGCCGGCGCCGCCGCGTTCCTCGCGGACCTGGTGAGCATGCTCCGTGAGGTTGTCAAGCAGGCGGAACGACAGCCCTGAGCGGTTGCTGTCAGGCGGTGCGGGCGTGGGCGGTGAGGAGGCGGGCGAAGGCTGCCGGCTGGTCGATCGGGGTGATGTGGCCGCAGTCCTCGAGGATGTGGGCGGTCAGGCGGGTGGCGAGGGGTTCGAGTTGGCCGGCGGTGGCCGGGCCGAGGACGCCGCCGCCGAGGGTGAGGGCCGGTGGGGTCAGCTTTCCGGTGCGGGCCCAGGTGGCGGCCCAGTGGGCGGTGGCCGGCATCGCGCGGTAGTGGTCGAAGGCGTTGCGGAGGGCCTCCTTTCCCCGGTACGCCTCGACGATCGTGCGGGTGAGGTCGTCGGGCAGGCCGTGGCGGCTGCCGGCGGAGAGGAAGTGGCGGATGTAGCGGTCCGCCGAGTTTGCCAGGACGTCCTCGGCGAGGCCGCCGGGGGCCTGGTGGAAGCCGAACCACCACGGCGGTCCCTGCCGCAGGAAGTCCTCGGCGCCGGGTAGCAGGCCGATCAGTCCCTCGGAGAGGGTGAGGCTGGCGACCCGCTCGGGGTACGCCGCGGCGAGGGCGAAGGCCGGGGCGACGGCCAGGTCGATGCCGGCGACGTGCGCCCGCCGCTCGCCGAGGGCGTCGAGCAGCGCGGCGAGGTCCGCGGCGATCGCGTCGGCCCGGTAGCCGTGGGTGGAGGGGGTGCTGTCGCCGAGGCCGGGCAGGTCGGGGGCGATGACCGAGAAGCCCGCCGCGGCCAGCCGGGGTGCGACGTACCGCCAGATCGCGCGGGTGTGCGGGAAGCCGTGCAGCAGCAGGACGGCCGGCCCTCGCCCCAGGGTGTCCACGGCGAGTTCGACTCCGTCGAGCGGGATCCGGCGGGTGGCCGGGGTCGTCTGGTGCACGGTCGACTCCTTGGTTACGATTCGGAACGTGGTAACCGTAAGAGACTTCCGTTGAGCGGTGAAGAGGGCACTTTGCCGGCACCAGGTAACCCCGGGGTGACCCGAGGGGACCTGTTCGATCCGGCGTGCCCGACCAGGCTTCTGCTGGACCGGGTGGGGTCGCGCTGGACGACCATGGCGGTGCTGTCGCTGGCCGCGGCCGACGGCGAGCTCCGGTTCACCGAGTTGCGGCGGGCGATGGCCGGCGTCTCGCAGAAGATGCTGTCGCAGACCCTGAAGGCGCTGGAGCGGGACGGGCTTGTCTCGCGCCGGGTCGAGGCGAGCAACCCGCCGCGGGTCCACTACCGCCTCACCGAGCTGGGCGCGACGCTCGTCCCGCCGTTGCGGGGCCTGCGGGAGTGGGCCGAGCGATACATGCCCCTGGTCCAGGAGCACGCCGCCGGCTGAGGCCAGGCCGGGCGGCATGCCCCTGGTGCGGGAGCACGCCGCCGGCTGAGGTCAGGCGGGGCGGGTGTCGCCGGGGAGCTCGGCGCCCACGACGAGTCCGGCCGCCACCGCCGCGGCGGACGCCTCGGCGAGCAGCTGGCGTTCGGGGCGGCCGAGCCGGTGGGCCAGCGCGGCGACGTCGGCGAATTCCGGCATCACCTGGACGATGCGACCGCCGTGGTGGCCCAGCTTGACCGCCACGGTGCCGCCCGCCACGGCGAGGTCGGCGAACACGCGCGGGAGGGCGTACCGATGCATGGTGGTCCGGCGGACGCCGAGCGTGCTGGTGTCCCGGAAGATCCGGTCCCGGAGGGTCTCGGTCTTCCCGGGGTGGCACAGCACGCTGAGGGTGTGCGCGGGGCGGCCCTTCTTCATGACGATCGGCGTGAGCCAGGCGTCGGCGGCGCCGCACCGGAGCAGCCCGGCCAGGACCTCCGGCCACAGGCGAGGGTCGAGGTCGTCGACGTTGGCCTCGAGGAGGACGAGCGGTTCGGCGGCGGGAGCCGCGCCCGTGCCCAGGATCACGCGCACCACGTTGGCGCGTCCGGGGGTGTCCCGGCCGCCGGCGCCCACCCCGACCGCGCCCACCTCCAGCGACGGCAGGTCCTCGCAGGTCGTGGCGAGCGCGCGGAGCACCGCCATCCCGGTCGGGGTGGCGAGTTCGCCGGTGCCGCCCGACCGTACGCGCCAGCCCCGGGCGAGTTGCGCGACCGCCGGCACCGGGACGGGCAGCTCGCCGTGCGCGGTGCGGATCCGGCCGGAGCCGACCGCCACCTCTCCCGCGCTGAGCGTGGCGACGCCGAGGTCCTCCAGCGCGGCGCAGACGCCGACCACGTCGGCGAGCGAGTCCAGGGCGCCCACCTCGTGGAAGTGCACGTCGTGCGCGGGGATGCCGTGCACGTGCGCCTCCGCGTCGGCGAGGCGGGCGAAGACGGTGACGGCACGGTCGCGGATCCGCTCCGGCAGGCCGGCGCCGGCCAGGAGTCCGGCGATGGACGCCCACGTACGCCGCGGCGCGTCGTCGACCAGAACCTCCACCCGCACGTGTACGGCGTGCAGCCCGCCCCGGGTGACGGCGGCGGGGCGGAGGCGTACGGAGGCCGGAACGACCCGGTCCACGGCGTGCTGGACGGCCTTCAGGTCGGCGCCCGCGTCGAGCAGCGCCCCGAGCAGCATGTCGCCGGCGACCCCCGCGGACGCGTCGACCCACGCGTGCCGGTCGCCCGTCACGCCTCGGGTCCCGGGGCGGGGGCGGCGATCTGGGCGGCGAGGTGGCCGGCGCCGTACCCGTTGTCGATGTTGACCACGGCGACCCCCGGCGCGCAAGCGTTGAGCATGGTGAGCAGGGGGGCGAGCCCGCCGAAGGCGGCGCCGTAGCCGACCGAGGTGGGCAGCGCGACGACCGGGACCGCGACGAGGCCGGCGACGACGCTGGGCAGCGCGCCGTCCATGCCCGCCGCGACCACGATCGCCCGGGCACGGCGCAGGACGTCGAGCCTGCCCAGGATCCGGTGCAGGCCGGCGACGCCCACGTCGACCACCAGCTCGGTCCGCCGGCCGAGGTAGCGCGCGGTCAGCAGGGCCTCCCGCGCGACCGGTAGGTCGGAGGTGCCGGCCGCCACCACGACCACCGTCCCGCCGGCCGGTCCGGGCGGTTCGGGCGGCCAGGCCAGCAGGGCGGCGTCCGGGTCGTGGAAGGCGTCGGGCAGCTCGTCCCGTACGGCCGCGGCGTGCGCCGGCTCCGCCCGGGTGAACAGCGTGACGATGTCCGGCCGGTCGCGGACGGCGGCGGCGATCGCGGCGACCTGTCCGGGGGTCTTGCCCGCGCAGTACACCGCCTCCGGGTAGCCCCGCCGGGCGGTCCGGCCCAGGTCCAGGTCGGCGAGGCCGGCCAGCTCGTCAGGCACGGGCGATCCGCACGAGCGGAAGGGTGAAGGCGCCGGACTGCACGCCGGTCAGGTCCACGGTGGCGAAGCGGAAGCCCGCCGCCACCACGGCGTCGCGGATGGCCGTGCGCAGCGGGTCGGCGACCGCCCGGGGCAGGTCCTCGGCCGGCAGCTCGATCCGGGCGACGTCGCCGTGGTGGCGTACGCGCAGCTCCGTGAAGCCGAGCCGGTGCAGGGCCGCCTCCGCCCGCTCGATCTGGTGCAGCTTCTCGGGGGTGACGTCGGTGAAGTGCGGGATGCGCGACGCCAGGCAGGGCGCGGCCGGCTTGTCGGCGCACGGCAGGCCGAGGTCGCGCGCGATGCCGCGGACGGCGGCCTTGTCGAGTCCCGCGTCGGCGAGCGGCCGCAGCACCCGGTGGCCGGCGGCGGCGCGCGAGCCGGGCCGGTCGGGGCGGCGGGCGTCGTCGGCGTTCTCCCCGTACGCGACCGCGTCCAGCCCGTGCGCGGCCACGACCTCGTCGGCGATGCGGGTGAACAGCTCGTCCTTGCAGTGGAAGCACCGGTCCGGCCCGTTCGCCCGGTACGCCTCCCGGTCGCCCTCGTGGGTGACGACCTCCACGACCGCGGCGCCGATGTGCGCGGCGACCCGGTGCGCGGCGGCCCGTTCGCCGGCGGCCAGGCTGGGGGAGACGCCGAGGATCGCGACGACCCGGTCCGCCCCGAGCGCCCGTACGGCGAGCGCGAGCAGCACCGAGGAGTCGACCCCGCCGGAGAAGGCGACGCCCAGCCGGCCGAGGCCCGCGAGCCGGTCCGTGACGCCTGCCGTGTCGATCATGATGGTCCCCTCGCTGCCGAAGCCGGTTGCCGTCAGTGGCGCAGGTCACTAACGTCGGTGACGATCCCCCTGCCGTGGAGGTGGCGCGTGGACCAGCCGCCCAGGCCGCCGACGATCGACGACGTGGCGAAGGCCGCCGGGGTGGCATCCTCGACCGTATCCCGCGCCTTCTCCCGCCCGGGCCGGGTCAGCTTCGAGACCAGCGAGCGCATCCACCGAGTCGCCGCGGAGCTGGGATACCGCACCACGTCGCTGGCGCGGGCGCTGCCCGGCGGCACCACCTCGATGATCGCGCTGGCCATCTCGGACATCACCAACCCGTTCTACTACGAAATCATCCGGGGCGCCCAGAGCGCCGCGTCCGAGGCCGGCTACACGATCCTGCTGGCCGACACCCAGGAATCCGGCACGCACGAGCGCGCCACCCTGGACCGGGCGGTGGCGACGGTCGACGGCATCGTGCTGGCCACCACCCGCATGTCCGACTCGGCGATCCGGATGACCGCCAAGCAGCGGCCGGTGATCGTGCTCAACCGGGCGGTCAGCGACGTGCCGTGCGTGATCACGGACAACCCTCGGGGCGTACGCCGGGCCGTCGAGCACCTGGCCGAGCTCGGCCACCAGCGCCTCACCTACCTCGCCGGGCCCGAGGCGTCCTGGGCCGACGGCATGCGCTGGCGCTCGCTGCGGGAGACGGCCATGGAGCTGGAGCTGCACGTACGCCGGCTGGGCCCGTTCCCGCCCACCGTGGCCGGCGGCGCCCGCGCGGCGGCGGAGTTCGCGGCGCATCCGACGTCGGCGGTGGTCGCCTACAACGACCTGGTGGCCATCGGCGCGATCCGGGCGCTGACGGCGATGGGCGCGCGCATCCCGCGGGACGTCAGCGTCATCGGCTTCGACAACATCTTCACCGCCGAGCTGGTCACGCCGCCGCTGACCACCGTCGCCGCGCCGCTGGCCGCGATGGGGCGTACGGCGGTGGGCAACCTGCTCGCGATCGTCCGCGGCGCCCGCCCCCGGGCCCAGGCGCCGGTGACCCTGCCGTGCCGGCTTATCGTGCGCCGGTCGACGGCTCACCGCAGGCGGTACAGGACCTCCCCGGCCTGGGCGACGACCAGCGTGTCCGGGTCGGCGGACAGCGCGGGCAGGTCGACCGACGCCGGGTCGAGGTAGTCCAGGTTCGCGCCGCGGACCACCTCCTCGGGGATCCCGGTCGCCAGCGTCACCGTGACCCGCCCCCGCTCACCGTGCTCGGGGTCGTACGTGCCGGCGCCGCGAAGATGCGTCGAATGCGCGAGCACCCCCCAGTGGTGGTGCGAGAACCGGTCCCATTGCTTGAGGAAGTAGTCGCGGCAGTGGTAGCCGATCTCCTCGATCTCCGGGTGCATCGCCGCGATCCGGGTGATGTGCGGGGCGTACACGATGACCTGGCCGCCGTCCGCGACCACCGGCTCGACCTTGTAGAAGCCCTTCGCGCCGGTCCACATGTCGTCGTACTTGAGCGGGACCACCGAGACCACCCGGCGCACCGGGGCGTCGAGGTAGCGCACGTGGGTCCGGGCGGACACGTCGGCGCAGGCGGCCCACGCGGCCTCCGGCGTGCCGAACGACGCGGCGTGCAGGTCGCCGGTGCCGGACTTCACCACCAGGCACAGGGCCAGGCGCCGGCTGGGGATCATGGACGCGGCCCGGTCGATCAGGGCCCGGACCGGCGTGATGCCCCGGGTGCCGATGATGTCGGCGCTGGTGATGAGCGCGCCCAGCCAGTGCGAGAAGTCGATGATCTCCTGGCCGGCGACGCCCGGGAAGAAGTACTTGTTGCCGCCGGAGAAGCCGACCACCTCGTGCGGGAAGACCGGGCCGATGACCAGGCAGACGTCGTGCTCGACCACGGCCCGGTTGAGCGCCACGCGTACGGGCTCCTTCAGCCGCCCCTCGGACAGCTCGGCGACCCGGTCCGCGTCGATGTCGCCCAGCGTCACGAACGTCCCGGGCTTCCACCACTCGTGGTTGAGGACGGTGAAGCCCGGGTACGGGCCGCCGAGGTGCGCGTGCAGCTGCGCCTCGGTCATCTCGGCGTGCGTGCCGAGCGCGACCAGCACGGTGACCCGGCTCGCCCGGCCGTGGAGCGCCTCGTGCACCGTGGCGAGCAGCAGCGGCAGCGGGCAGCTGCGGGTCGCGTCGGGCACGATCAGGCAGACGCTGCGGCCGTCGAGGTCCGCCCCGGCCAGCGAGCGCAGCACGAATTCCCGCACCTGGCCGGCGTCGAGGAGCTCGTCGGGGCCGCCGATGCGGTCGGCGTCCGGCAACAAGTCGGTCATATCTGCACCCTCCGCCGGGACCGGCGCGGATGCAAGGACGCCAGGCAAGATGTGGCAAGCGATTGCCGCCGGGGACGGGCGGGACGACGCTGGGGGGATGGCGACCGAGACCGCACCCCTCTCCCCGCACCCCGACCGGCTTCTGCCCGCCGACCCGGGGGTGCGGGACATCGCGCGGCGGCTCTATGCGGGCGTACGCGACCTGCCGATCGTGTCGCCGCACGGGCACGTCGACCCGCGGATCCTGGTCCGCGACGAGCCGTTCGCCGACCCGGCGAGCCTGCTGATCCAGCCCGACCACTACGTGACGCGGCTGCTGCACGCCGGCGGGGTGTCCCTCGGCGACCTCGGCGTCGGCGAGGGCCCGCTGCCCGAGCACCGCGCGCGGGCCGCCTGGCGGCTGCTCTGCGCCAACTGGCACCTGCTGCGCGGCACCCCCGTGCGGTACTGGTTCGACAGCGAGCTGGCGGACATCTTCGGCGTGACCGAGCGCCCGGCCGCGGCCAACGCCGACGCCCTGTACGACCGGATCGCCGCCGCGCTGCGGGAACCCACCCACCGGCCGCGGGCGCTGCTCCGGCGCTTCGGCATCGACTTCCTGGCCACCACCGACGATCCCGCCGACGACCTGGCGGCGCACGCCGCCCTCGCGGCCGATCCGGACGTCACCACCCGGGTCGCGCCGACGTTCCGGCCGGACCGCTACCTGGAACCGGCGACGCCGGGCTGGGCCGACGCCGTCAAGCGCCTCGGCGCCGTCGCCGACACCGACGTGGGCCACTACTCCGGATATGTCACCGCCCTCGAACTCCGTCGCCGGCACTTCATCGCGCACGGCGCCGTCTCGGCGGACCACGGCCACGCCGACGCGGTCGCGGAGCCCCTGGAGCCGGGCGAGGCCGCGCGGATCTACTCCGCCGCGATGGCCGGGCAGGTCACCGCCGCCGAGGGGACCGCGTTCCGCCGCCACATGATGCTCGAGATGGCCCGGATGTCCTGCGAGGACGGCCTGGTCATGACCTTGCACCCGGGCGTGCACCGCAACCACCACCCGCCGACCCTCGCCCGGTACGGCCCGGACACCGGCCACGACATCCCGGTGGCGGTCGAGTACACGCGTGCCCTGCGGCCGCTGCTGGAGCGTTACGGCACCCACCCGGACCTGCACCTCGTGCTGTTCACGGTGGACGCCGACGTCTTCGGCCGCGAGATCGCCCCGCTGGCCGGCTTCTACCCGTCCGTGTACGCCGGAGCGCCGTGGTGGTTCCTCGACAATCCGGCGGCGATCCGCGGGTTCCAGGGTGCGGTCACCGAGATCGCGGGGCTCAGCCGGCTGTCCGGCTTCATCGACGACACCCGCGCGTTCTGCTCGATCCCGGCCCGGCACGACATGTCACGCCGGCTCGACGCCGGGTTCCTCGCCCGGCTCGTCGCCGAGCACCGCCTCGACGAGGACGAGGCCGCCGACAGCCTGGCCGGCCTGGTCGCCGCCCAGCCGCGCAAGGTCTTCAAGCTGTGAACCGGCTGTCGCGTACGGCCGGGGCGCCCCCGGTGCGCATCGTCCACCTCGGGCTGGGCAACTTCTTCCGGGCCCACCAGGCCTGGTACACCGCCGCCGCCCCGGACGCCGCCGAGTGGGGGATCGCCGCGTTCACCGGGCGCTCGGCGGGGCTGGCCGACGCGCTGAGCGGGCAGGGCGGGCTCTACACGCTGGTCGTCCGCGGCCCGGACGGCGACGCCTGCGAGGTCGTCGGCAGCGTCGTGGCCGCGCACCCCGGCACCGGCCTCGCACCCTGGTACGACTACCTCACCCGCCCCGAGGTCAGCATCGTCACGCTGACCGTGACCGAGGCCGCCTACCTGCGCGGGCCGGACGGCGGTCTCGACGTCTCCCACCCCGGCCTGCGCGCGGACCTGGCGGCGTTGCGGGCCGATCCGAGGGCCTCCGTGACGACCGTGCCGGCCCGCCTCGTCGCCGGTCTCGCCGCCCGCCGGGCCGCGGGCGCCGGACCGCTCACGGTCGTGTCCTGCGACAACCTGCCGGACAACGGCGCCGCCGCCGCCCGCGTGGTGACGGACCTCGCCGCCCTGCTCGGCCCCGGCCTCGCGGAGTGGATCCGCGACACGATCCCGTTCGCCACCACCATGGTCGACCGGATCACGCCGGCCACCACGGAGGACGACGCGCGTGCCGTCGAGGAGCTGACCGGTTGGTCCGACGCCGCGCCCGTGGTCACCGAGCCCTACACCGAGTGGGTCCTCAGCGGCGAGTTCCCCGGCGGGCGCCCGGCCTGGGACGCGGCGGGCGCCCTGTTCGTCCCGGACGTCACGCCCTACGAGCGGCGCAAGCTGTGGCTGCTCAACGGCGGACATTCGCTGCTCGCGTACGCCGGCAGCGCGCGCGGCCACGAGACGGTCGCGCAGGCGGTCGCGGACCCGCGGTGCCGGAGCTGGCTGGAGCAGTGGTGGGACGAGGCGTCCCGGCACCTGACCCTGCCGCCGGGGGAGATCGCGGCCTACCGGGGCGCGCTGATCGAACGCTGGTCGAACCCGCGCATCCAGCACCGGCTGGCGCAGATCGCCGCGGACGGCTCGCAGAAGCTCCCGGTGCGGATCCTGCCCACGGTGCGCGCCGAGCGCGCGGCCGGCCGGATGCCCGGCGGCGCGGTCCGGGCCGTGACGGCCTGGATCGCCCATCTGCGCGGCGCCGGCGCCCCGGTCAGGGACGCCGCCGCGGACGCGGTGCGGGACGCCGCCGCCGGACCGCCCGCCGAGGCCGCCCGCCGCGTCCTCACGCTGCTCGGCCCCGACCTCGCCGCCGACGACGCCCTCGTGGCCGCCGTGACGGACGGCCTCGTCGGATCGTGATGATCGGCGTGAGCGCCATGATCATCTCCTGCGGGCGGGCGGCCGGTCAGCGCCGGATCCGGCGCTCCTCCTGGTCGGTCCGGTCGACGAGGGCGGTGGCACCGCACGACAGGAACAGCGTCCGGGCCCGGTCCAGCTCCCGCCGCGCCCGTCCGGGTTGCCCGTCCGCCGCGAGGGCGGTCGCGGTGTGCAGGTGGGCCTGCCCGCCCAGCAACCGGTCGTCGACGCCGGCGAAGAGGCGCGCGGCCGCGGCGGCACGGGCGGCGGAGGCGGACGCCGAGACGGGCCGGAGGGCATGCGCCCGGGCCAGCTCGGCGAGCCCCGCGCGCCGGGGCGTCGGGCACACCGCGACCTCCCGCTCGGCCCGGTCGGCCCACGTCGCGGCGACCTCGGGGCGGTCCTGCGCCGACCACGCCAGGGCGAGGGTCTCGTACAGGGTGCCGCGGGTGGTGGGGGTCGACGGCAGCTCCTCCGTGCCGTCCAGCAGGGAGCTGCACATTGCCGGCTCGCCGGCCTGCAGATGGGCGGTTGCCAGCGCCTGGACGGCCACGCCCGCGGCGTAGTCCCCGCGGCGGCCGGCGAGCGCCACGGCCTCCGTACCGGCCCGGTGGGCGAGTTTCCCGTCGCCGGTCAGGGCGGCGAGGGTGCATTCCCGGCTCAGCACCATGCTCATCATCGTGTCCGTGCCGGCCAGGGCGACCGCCTCCCGGGCCTCGTCGAGGCTGCGGGACGCCGCCGGGAGATCGCCCCGCGCCATGTGCAGGCCGACGAACAGCAGATGGATGCCGGGCACCACGTACATCTGCCCGGCGGCGCGGGCCAGGCCGAGGGCCCGGTCGACGTGCCGCGTCGCGTCGTCCAGCCGCTCGTAGACGGTCTCCGCGGTGGCCAGCCACACGACCATGTGCAGGAGCTCGAGCAACTCGCCGTCCGGCCGGGCGTCCACCAGGGCCGCCGCCTCGTCGAGCCGTTCCCGGGTGGAAGCGTCCCAGGTGCCCGCGGCCTGATCGGCGTACACGCACTGCAGCAGCGCCTCCGCGACCATCCACGGGGTGCCGGCACGCCGGGCGGCGGCGAGGGCCCGGCGCGGCCAGTCGGGTTCGCCGGGCGGCACCGGCTGGATGTACCGGGCCCCGAGCGCGAGGAGCAGGGTCGCCGCCACCGGCCCGTCGGCGTCGGCCACCCGCGCCAGCTCGGCGCGCAGCAGGGCGTTCGCCTCCCGGTGCCGGCCGAGCATCCGTTCGACCCCGGCGCACCAGCTGGCCAGCCGCGCCCGCTCCGGCGTCACCTCGGCCGGGATGGCCTGCCGCAGCCGGTGCAAAACCTCGCGGCTCTCGGCGAGCTGGCCGCTGGTCGCCAGGCTCTGCGCCCGCAGGCCGAGCAGCTGCTGCGCGACCTCCGGCGGATGGTCGTCGGTCACGAGCCGCAACGCCGCGCCGAGCCAGTGCGCCGCGGTACCCGGGCTGCTGTGCAGGACCTCCGCCGCCGCGCGCCGCAGGATGTCGATCGCGGCCGGGTCCCCGCGCCGGGCCGACGACTCGATGTGGTGGGCCTGCTCGGGCGCCGAGGCGCCCTGGCGGGCCAGCGCCGCCGCCGCCCGGCCGTGCGCCGCCACCCGCCAGCCGGGACCCGCCATGTCGTAGGCGATCCGCCGGATCAACGGGTGCCGGAACTGGAACCGGCCGGTGCGCGGGACCGGCCGGAGCAGGTCGTGGCCGACGAGCGCGTCCAGGGCCCGCGACACCTCGGCTTCGGGCAGGCCGGCCGTCGCGGCGATCAGGGGCACCTCGGCGAGATTGCCCACCACCGCGGCGGCCCGGGCCACGACCGTCTCGGCCGCGCTCAGGGCGTCGAGCTCACCCCGCAGGGCTTCCCGTACGGCGGCGGGCACCGGGTCCTGCTCGCCGAGGCTCCGGTCGTCCTCTCCCGGGCCCGCGGCGCCCTCGCGCGCCAGGGCCAGGAGGTAGAGCGGGTTCCCGCCGCTGAGCGCGTACAGGTGCTGACGGCGGTCGGCGGCCAGCTCCGCCGGCAGCAGCGTGTCGGCCTCGGCGGGGGAGAGCGGATCCAGGTCGACGAGGTCCGCCGAACCGTCCTGGATCGCCCGGCCGAGGGCCTGCCGGAGCGGCCCCCGCATCTGCCGTGGCCGGTACGAGACCGCCACCACGACCGGCCCCCGAGGGGGATGGCGCAGCAGGTAGGCCAGCAGCTCGGCCGAGCCCTGGTCGGCCCAGTGCAGGTCCTCGAGGACCAGGAGCAGCCCGGGCGGGGCCGCGAGCGCCTCCAGCAGGCACCGGAAGGCGCGGTACAGCAGATACCGTTCCGCCTCCACGGCCTGCCGGGCGGCCGTCCGGTTCTCCGGCGCGGGCAGCATCGGCAGGATCTCGCGGAGCAGGGCGCGGTCGGTGCCGGCGACGGCGTCGAGCCGGCGCGGATCGGTCCCCGCCAGGTGGTCCGCGAGCGCGTCCATCACGAGGGCGAACGGCACCTGCTGCTCGAACTCGGCCGCCCGCCCCCACAGCACCGTCCGGCCCGACTGCCCGGCCCGTACGGCCAACTCGGTCAGCAGCCGGGTCTTGCCCATGCCCGGATCGCCGCTGACCACGGGCACCACCGCCCCCGAGGGACGCCGGTGGTCCAGATGCCGGAGCAGCGCGCCCAGCTCCCGGCCGCGTCCGACGAGCTCCGGGCCCGCCGGCGGCACGGGGGCGGGCTCGATCCGTTCCCGCGCCGGCGCGACGTCGTGCTGCAACACGGCCGTTTCCAGCTCGCTCAGCGCCGATCCCACGTCGATGCCGAGCTCGGTGGCCAGCAGCCGGCGCACCTCGCGGACGACGGCCAGGGCGTCGCTCTGCCGCCCGGTCCGGTACAGCGCGAGGACCAGCTGGGCCTGGATCTGCTCGTCGAACGGGTGCTGAGCGGCCAGCGCCTGCAGCTCCGGGACGAGCTCGGCGTGCTCGCCCAGGGCCAGCCGCGCCTCGGCGAGCGCCCGCCGGGCCTCGAGCTCCAGCTTCGACAGCCGCCGGGCCTGCTCGGCCAGCCAGGGCAGCTCGGTCACGCCCTGCAGCGGGCTGCCCCGCCAGAGGCCGAGCGCGGCGCGCAGGTGTTCCGCCGCCCGTGCCGGGTCGGCCGCCCGCAGGCCGGCGTGGATCAGCCGTTCCGCGGTGGCGGCGTCGGTGGCGTCCCCGGGCAGGTCCAGCAGGAAGCCGGGGGACCGCGACACGATCGCCGAGCGCGCCCCGAGGATCCGCCGCAGGTACGACACGTGGCTCTGCACGGTGTTGAGGCCGGTCGCCGGGGCCCGGTCGCCCCACACCAGCTCGAGGAGGCGGCCGGCGCTGACCGTCCTGCCGGCGTTCAGGGCCAGCACCGACAGGATCGCCTTGCGCCGCAGGCCGGGAACCTGACGGAACTCGTCGCCGGCGTGGACGTCCACCGTGCCGAGGAGGCGAACCCGCATGCCTCCTCTTCCCGGCCGGCGTCATCGGCGCGTGCGGTACGCATCCTAACGGCCGGCGATATCTTGGGTCCTCCTCCGTCGAATGTGGAGCCGATATGCATCTCGCCCTGTCCGCCGTCCTCGGTCTCGCGATGCTGGCCGCGCCGCCCTCCGCCCCGCGGGCCGCGGCCGAGCCGGTCGTCCTGGTGCACGGCTGGGAGGGGTCCCCGGCGAACATGTCCGCGATGAGGGACGCCTTCGTCGCCGCCGGTCATCCCACCTACGTGATCGACCTGCCCGGCGAGGAGAACGTGGCCAACGCGACCGCCATCGCCGGCCTGGTCGGCAGGGTCCGCGCGGAGACCGGCGCGCCGGCCGTGCACCTGGTCGGGCACAGCATGGGCGGGTTGTCCGCGCGCTACTTCATCAAGCGGCTGGGCGGTGCCGAGGTGGTGCTGACCTACGTCTCCATGGGTACGGCCCAGAACGGCTACCTGCCGGCGTGCCTGCTGCCCCTCGACGCGGGCGGCCAGATGTGCCCGTCGAGCGAGTTCCTGCGCGACCTGAACGAGGGTGACGACACCCCCGGACCGACCGCCTACTCCACCTTCCGCAGCTCGCAGGAGAGCGCCCGCAACGTCCACCTCGACGGCGGCGCCTGCTTCCTGGTGGTGCCCGGCGTCGTGCACTCCGATCAGCCGAAGTCGCCGCCGTTCATCGAGGCCGCGCTCGCCGCGGTGGCGGGCACCTGCCCCGGGACGTACGTGGACGACCCGGTCCGGTAGGTCCGCCGCCCCGGTCTCCGCCGGATTTCAACGCGGCTTCAGAGCGGCATCAAGGTCCGCCGCCAAGCTGGTGCCGAGTCGACACACCGACCGAGACAGAGGAGCAGATACATGAAGGTTCGTCACGCGCTGATCGCGTCCGCGCTGGTCACCGGAAGCCTGGTCGCCGGGAGCCTGGTCGCGGGCGTCGGGCCGGCCGCCGCGGCGCCGGCCGGCCCGGCGGCGTTCGCCGGCATCCGCACGTACACCATGACGGTCAAGACCGGCGACCTCGACAACGCGGACACCGACGACGCCGTGCGCTTCGCGGCCCAGGGCACCGAGTCGTGGGCGCCTTCGTTCCGGGTCGACCGGGACTTCAAGCGGGGCGAGACCGTCACGTTCAGCTCGAAGCAGTGGGAGTCCCTCGGCACCGTCACCTCCGTCACGGT
This sequence comes from Pseudosporangium ferrugineum, assembly GCF_003002065.1. GTDB lineage: Bacteria > Actinomycetota > Actinomycetes > Mycobacteriales > Micromonosporaceae > Actinoplanes > Actinoplanes ferrugineus_A. The sequence goes on along the minus strand of NZ_PVZG01000023.1, from coordinate 18,872 downwards.
GCAGAAGAGCAAGCAGGAGAAGGACGCCTGGTACCTCGAGTACGTCCAGGTCCATGACGAGTCCATGGGCCGGGTCTACGTCTGCCCGGCGAACATCTGGTTCGAGCAGAACGACGACACCCAGCACCGCTTCGCCTGCGCCTGACACTCGCTGGCCGGGCCGGGACACCCTCGTGTCCCGGCCACCGGCGGGCTCAGCGCGCGGCCCGGCGGGCCTGGGTCTCGGCGACCATGGTGGCGAAGGTCTGCTCGGTCAGCGGGTAGCGGAAGAAGATCAGCATGCCGATCAGGATGAAGGCGACCGGGATGAAGCCCGAGGCGTAGCGGATCGCGTCGAGCGCCTGCTGATCCTGGACGGCCGCGCCGCCGACGTAGCCGCCGAGGGCGATCGCGTACGCCGCGACCGCGCCGCCGACCGCCTGGCCGAGCTTGCGGGTGAAGGAGAACAGGGCGTAGGTGATGCCCTCGGTGCGGACGCCGGTCTGCCATTCGCCGTACTCGACGGTGTCGGCCTCGAGGGCCCACATGAGGGTGTTGATGCCCGCGGTGGAGACGCCCATGATGCCGAAGAACGTCATCGACACCCACGGCGTCGACGGCGGTGACACCGAGATGCCGATGCCGGCGAGCAGCCCGACGGCCCCGAACGACAGGAACGCGCGCTTCTTGCCGACCGCCCGGACCAGCCGGGGCATCAGCGGGGCGACGAGGAAGATCGCGCCGACGCTCAGCACGGTCAGGGCGGTGAGGAGTTCCGCGTTGCCGAGCACGTCACGGGCGTAGTAGACCTGCACGGTCTGCAGCGAGAACAGGGCCGTGAGGAACGCCAGCGACGACAGGCAGAGCATGATCAGCGGCTTGTTGCGCCGGAGCGTGGTGAAGCTCTGGCCGGCGCTCACGTGCGCGACGTCGCGCTGGACCGACTCGCGGGCGGTCAGGAACAGGAACAGGTAGAGCGCGACGCCGACCACCGCGAAGATCAGCGTGGTGATCAGCAGCGAACGCTGGAAGCCGTCCGGGTCGCCGCGGTACTGCTGGATCTGCGGCGAGACCACGAAGGCCAGCATGATCGTGGTGACGGCGGTGCCGATCATCCGGAAACTGGCCAGCTTGGCGCGCTCGCCCGGCCGCTGCGTCATCGCCGCGGCCAGCGAACCGTACGGGATGTTCACCAGGCTGTACGCCAGCCCGAGCAGGCCGTACGTGACGTACGCGGCGGCCAGCTGGGCGCCGCCGCCGTCGAACTGCCGCGGGACGGTGAACGTGACGACGCTGAGCAGCAGCACCGGCGGGCCGGCGAAGACGAAGAACGGCCGGAACTTGCCCCACCGCGTCATCGTCCGGTCGACGACCCGGCCGGCGAAGATGTCCGCGAAGGCGTCCCAGATCCGGATCAGCAGGAACAGCGTGCCGGCCGCCGCCGCGCTGATCCCCACCACGTCGGTGTAGTAGATCAGCAGGAAGAACGAGGTCATCGAGAACGCGAGGTTGTTGGCGGCGTCGCCGGCCGCGTACCCGGCGAACTGGAGCGTGCCCAGCCTCGGAGCGGCGGTGGCGGACGGCGCGGCGGTGACGGTGTCCATGGTGGTCAGGCGTCCTTGCGCCAGCGGCGCCGCAGCGCGTGCGCGGCGGCCTTGGGCTGCCGGTCGCGGGTGAAGACGCCCTTCTTGTTGCCGCCGACCCGCATGACGCCGGAGGTGGTGGCGAAGTCCGCGAAGTTCCACACGTGCTCGCCGACGACCGCGTCGCACCGGTCGAAGACCCGGTGGTTCATGTCCAGGTACGCCACCTGGTACTCCTCGCTCCACGGCTGCGCGTCGACGGAGTGCAGGCCGGGGTAGGTGTCGGCGCCGTACTCGGTGATGATGATCGGCTTGTTCTCGCCGGCCCAGCCGCGCAGTTCCTCCTCCCAGGCCCGCTCGGCGGCGGGCAGGTCGCCGGTGTTCACGTACCAGCCGTAGTAGCGGTTGAGCATGAGCACGTCGGCGAACTGCGAGACCCGGCATTTTCCGTACGGCGAGAGCATCACGTTCACGAAGCCCACGGGCCGGCTGGGGTCGAGTTCGCGGGTCAGCTCGAACAGCGGCCGGAAGTAGTCCTCCGCGCCCTCGGTGTCGCTCTCGGGCTCGTTGGCGATGGACCACAGCACCACGCTGGGATGGTTCCGGTCGCGTTCCACCAGCTCCCGGATCGCCTGCGCGTGCACCTCGCGGGAGGCGTCGTTGACGGTGTCCGGGCTGAACGTCTCGTAGCCCTGCGCGCCGAAGATGCCGCCGCCGAGGCCCATGTTCAGCCCCACCGCCGCGGTCTCGTCGATGAGTACGATGCCCTGCCGGTCCGCGTAGTCGAGCACCTCCTCCGAGTACGGGTAGTGCGACGTCCGGAACGAGTTCGCGCCGATCCACCGGAGCAGCTCGAAGTCGTGCACCATGAACGCGTCGTTGTGGCCCTTGCCGATGACCGCCAGGTCCTCGTGCTTGCCGAAGCCGGTGAAGTAGAACGGCTCGCCGTTGATGAGGAACCGGTTGCCGCTGACGGTGACCGTACGGATGCCGACGCTCTGGTGATAGCTGTCGACCACCGTGCCGTCGTCGCCGAGCAACTGCGCCTCGAGGTCGTAGAGGTAGCCGTCGCCGGGCGCCCACCGGTGCGCGTCGGGCACCCGCAGCGTCCCGCTCGCGCCGCTGCCCTCGGCCACCGTCCGGCCGGTGGCGTCGCGCAGCACGACGCGGGTGGTCGCGGGGGCGCTCGCCGCGGTCGTGTAGTCGACGGTGCCGTCGCCGCCGTCGAGCCCGGTGACCACGGTGATGTCCGTGAGGTGCACGGGGTCCGTCTGGTAGAGCCACACCGGCCGGTGCAGGCCGGCGTAGTTGAAGAAGTCGTGCCAGTAGCGCTGCCGCGGGCCGGCCGGGGTGTCCTCGATGACGCCCGGCGGGATCGACTGGAAGGTCAGCGTGTTGTTGACGACGACGGTGATCCGGACCGGCTCGCCGGCCCGGACGTGCGCGGTGATGTCCGCTGCGAAGGGCGTGTAGCCGCCCTCGTGCGAGACGACCTCGGTGTCGCCGGCCCAGACGGTGGCCCGGTGGGTGGCGGACTCGAAGTGCAGCACGATCCGGCGCCCGTCCCAGCCGCGCGGCACCCGCACCTCGGTCTGGTACCAGACGTCGCCGACGTATTCGCGGACCGCGCTGTCGGCGGCGATGTCGTTGAAGCTCGCCGGCACCGCCATCTCCCGGGCGCCCGCCAGGGGCCCGCCGAACCACCGGGCGGTACGCCCCTCGCCTGCCGGGTCGAGGGCGAAGCGCCACAGGCCGTCCAGGCGCTTGCGCTCGCGGGTGGCGGTGTCCTGGGGTCGTAGCACGGTGGGCCTCCTCGGCGGTCGTTGCGGCGGTGTCCTCTCCATTGGGCGCGTCGCGCGAGATCGAGGTCAACGGATTGCCATCTCTTGCCGGGGCGGCGCACGATGAGACCGGACCCACCGGGGTAGGAGGTGCCATGGCGACGCCGGCCCCGCCCGTCGTGACGATCTTCGAGGCGTACGGCTCGGGCGCGGAGGAGATCGGTCCCCGCGTGGCCGAGGAGCTCGGGGTGCCCTTCCACGCGCAGGCGTTCTCCTCCGAGCAGCTCGAGGACCCCTCCACCGGCGACGGCCTGCTCGCCCGGGTGTTCGCGGCGATGGGCGGCTCGTACGCCGCGCTGGAGGGCCCGGCCGTGGCGATGGCCCAGCGCGACGATCACGAGCTGGTGCTGCGCAACACCGAGTGGGTCCTGGACGCCGCCCGCGGGGGAGGCGTCATCGTCGGCCGCAACGGCGCCCTCATCCTGTCCTCGTGGCCGGGGGCCCTGCACGTACGGCTGGACGCCCCGGTGACGCGGCGCGTCGAGCGGGCGGCGCGGGTCGCGGGGATCAGCCCCGAGCGGGCCGCCCGGCGCCAGCGCCGCGAGGACCTGATGCGGGCCGACATGTCGTTGCGGCTGTACGGCTGGGACCCGCGCGAGCCCACCCGCTACGACCTGGTCCTGAACACCGGCACCCTGGACCCCGTCGCGTGCGCCGCCGTCATCGTGCACGCCGTACGGGCGAAGGCCCGGTGATGAGTTTTCCGCTCCGCGCCCGTCATACCTGCGACGGAACACGACGAGGCGGAGGATGACGTGATGAGGGTGACAAGCCTGGCCGAGGCCGACGAGCCGCGGTTCACCGGGCTGGCGGAGCCGCACCGGCGGGAACTGCACGTGCACTGCTACCGGATGCTCGGGTCGTTCGAGGACGCCGAGGACGCCGTGCAGGAGACGTTCCTGCGGGCCTGGCGGCGCCGGGAGACCTTCGAGGGGCGGTCGACGTTCCGGGCCTGGCTCTACCGGATCGCCACCAACGCCTGCCTGGACCTGCTGGCCGGAAGCCGCCCGGAGCCCGCGACCGGCGGCGAGGTGCGGTGGCTGCAACCGTACCCGGACCGGCTGCTCGACGAGCTGCCCGCGGGCGGCGCCGACGAGCCGGAGACCGCCGCCGTCGCGCGGGAGACGATCGAGCTGGCGTACGTCGTCGCGGTCCAGCACCTCGCGCCGCGCCCGCGAGCCGTGCTGATCCTGCGGGACGTGCTCGGCTGGCCGGCGAAGGAGGTTGCGGAGCTGCTCGGCGACTCGGTCAACTCCGTGAACAGCGCGCTGCAGCGGGCCCGCGCCGGCATGCGCGAGCACCTGCCGGCCGGGCGGCAGGACTGGACCGCGGGCGAGCCGGACGCCGCGACCCGCGAACTCGTCCGCCGCTTCACCGACGCCAGCGTGGCGACCGACATACCGGCCCTCTCCGCCATGCTCCGCGACGACGTCCGGTTCTCGATGCCGCCCACCCCGGGCGTGTACGCCGGCCGCGACGCGGTGGTGAACAACTGGGTCGAGGACGGCTTCGAGGGCATGAAGGGGCTGTCCGGCATCCCCACCTCGGTCAACCGCCAGCCCGCCGTCGCCTTCTACCTGTGGCGGGAGGACGAGGGCGCGTACCTGCCGCTGACGATCGACGTCCTGCGCGTCACCGGCGGGGAGATCACCGAGATCCTCACCTTCCACGCCGACCGGTTCCCGGCCCTGGGGCTCCCGGACCGCCTGCCGGCGGATCAGGGCATTCCTACCGTTTCCGGGGAGCACGATGGTCTCGAACATCCATAACATCACCTTCGACACGACCGGTGATCCGTACGAGCTGGCGACGTTCTGGTCGGCGGTGACCGGCCGCCCGATGCACGACGACGACGTGCCGGGCGACCCCGAGGCGGTCCTGATCGCCGAGGGACAGCCGGCGCTGCTGTTCGTCCGGGTGCCCGAGGGCAGGGTGGTGAAGAACCGGGTCCACCTCGATCTCCAGCCCGGGGACCGGACCCGCGACGAGGAGGTCGACCGGCTGATCGGGGCCGGCGCGACGCTCGTCGAGGACCACCGCCGGCCGGACGGCACCGGCTGGGTCACGCTCGCGGACCCGGAAGGCAACGAGTTCTGCGTGGAGCGCAGCGCCGCCGAACGGGCCGCCGGATAGCACCGTCCCGGGAGCGGTCCGCACCGGATCGCTCCCGGGATCTCCGGAGAAGGAGTGCCCGGGGGGTACGCACCGAGGTGCTCGGCCTGATCGACGTCGACAACTTCAGCTCGTTCTGACGTCCCGTGAATGTCCAGTTTGGACTCTGGTGCCAATTCGGCGTGATTGTCCGGCGCCTCTCGAGATCCATTCCGGTGGCGATACCATTCCTTTCGATTTGATGCATCGGAACGAGTCGGCATCCGGACATCGATCATTCAAATGAATCTATAGCATCGGCGGATCGAATGTCGTCAACCACGAAAGGAAACGGCATGAGATCCATTCTCAGATCGGTGACCGTGGCCGGCGCCGGCCTGGTGCTGACGCTCACCGGCGGGCTGGTGGCGCAGGCCGCGCCGCCCGCCGCGGGTACGGGCAACGTCAGCACGGTCGCGCGGACGCACGACGGGAGGGCGGTCACCGACCAGGCGGCGGTGGCCGCGGTGGAGGCGTACTGGACGCCGGCCCGGATGGCTTCCGCGGTGAACCTGGACATCAAGGGCTCCGAATCCACCGCGGACGCGCCCGCCGCGCCGCAGGGCAAGCCCGGCAGTGTGGCTCCCGCTCTGCCGAAGCGGGGCCTGGCCGCGCTGAACGAGTCCGTCGTCGTCGGCAAGGTCTACGTGTCCACCCCCAGCGGGCCCGGCGAGTGTTCCGCCAGCGCCCTGAACAGCGGAAAGAAGCGCCTGGTGCTCACCGCCGGGCACTGCGTGCACTCCGGTTCCGGCGGCGCCTGGTTCTCGAACTTCATCTTCGTGCCCGGGTTCCGGCAGGGCAACGAGCCGGTCGGGCGCTTCGTCGCGTACAACCTCACCAGCCGTACGGCGTGGACGAGCAGCAGCAACCGCGACGAGGACATGGCGATCGCGATCATGAACAACGGCGGGATCTACGGCGCCAAGGTGGTCGACACCGTCGGCGGCATGGGCCTGCGCTGGAACTGGGGCTACTCCGTCGCGGTGACCATCCTGGGCTACCCGGCGGCCGGCGGATTCCCGGGCGACGTGCAGTACTTCTGCCAGGGCACGACGTGGAACGGGCACAATCAGCAGGTGCGTGCCTGGTGCAACATGACCCAGGGTTCCAGCGGTGGTCCCTGGCTCCAGGAATACAACGATTCGACCGGGCTGGGATACAGCAACAGCGTGGTCAGTCACCGGCACAGCGACCCCGCCCAGATGGATGGGCCGTATTTCGACAATGACATCAAGAGCCTTTTCGATTACGCCGAGGGCCTGTCCCCGGCGTAAGGAGAAGTGATCCGCGGGGCCCCGGCAGCGCGCGCCGGGGCCTTCCGGGCGCAGGCGAGGGAACGGGGCATGCGGGCATGGCGTCGGAGTCGGCATGACGATCGGACGATGGGGCTTTCTGGCGGCGATGACGATCATGGCGGCGGGCTGCGGCGGCACGGCGGCACCCCCTGGTGGCGGGGAGGGGGCGCCGCTCTTCGACCGGACGTTCGTGTCCGCGGCGGACGACCCGGGACGGCAGCTCGCCGGCGGCACCCGCGTACGCCTGACCTTCCGGTCCGGCACCGTGAGCGCCGAGGCGGGCTGCAACCATCTCTCCGGCACGCTCGCCGTCGAGGGCGACCGGCTCGTCGTGTCGGACCTGGGCGGCACGATGATGGCCTGCTCGCCGGAGCTGATGGCGCAGGACACCTGGCTGACCGAGTTTCTGCGGGACGGCCCGCGCTGGACCCTCGACGCCGCCACCCTCGTGCTGACCACGGCGGACGCCCGGCTCCGGCTGGTCGACCTGCGGTCTGCCGAACCGGACCGAGCCCTGACCGGACCGCGCTGGTCCGTGGAGTCGCTGCTCGACGGTGCGACCGCGGCCTCGGTCCCGGCCGGTACGGCGGCCCACCTCACCTTCGCCGCCGGCCGGGTGACCGGCTCGACGGGCTGCGCCGCCCTCGACGCCGAAGCGACCGCCGGCGCCACCACGATCACCTTCTCCGGCCTGCCCGCCCGCGCGCCGGAGTGCCCGCCGCGGCTCAGGGCGCTGGACGCGGCGGTCCGTGCCGTCCTCCTCGGGGAGGTGCCGTACCGGATCACCGGCGACCGGCTGACGCTCACCCACCCCGGCGGCAAGGGCCTGCAACTGCGCGCCGGCGCGTGAGCGGAAGCCCTCAAGGCTTCGCTCGCCCGCCCTCGCCCGGATCTGAGCGTGCCGGTGGCGCCGTCCCGGGCAGGGGCGGCGCCATCGGCGTACGGGCGTCAGGGCCTCACCAGAGGATGCCGGGCTGCGGGATCTCCGAGCCGACGGCGAAGTAGTTGTGCCACTTCCAGCCGGTGCCGAGGAAGGTGCCGCCGGTCGAGCGGGCCACGTAGACGTCGGCCGCCGAGCCACGGGTGAAGGTGGCGATGTCCGCGCGGCCGTCGCCGGTGAAGTCGCCCGTGCCGGGGATCTCCGAGCCGACGGCGAACCAGTCGTGCCACTTCCAGCCGGTGCCGGAGAACGAGGATCCGGTGGACAGCGCGACGTAGACGTCGGCGCTGGAGCCGCGGGTGAAGGTCACGATGTCGTCGCGTCCGTCGTTGTTGAAGTCGCCCACCGACGGCAGCTCGGTGCCGACCGCGAAGTAGTTGTGCCACTTCCAGCCGGTGCCCGAGAAGGACGAGCCGGTGGACAGGGCGACGTAGACGTCGGCGCTGGAGCCGCGGGTGAACGTGGCGATGTCGTCGCGTCCGTCGCCGTTGAAGTCGCCCACTGCCGGGATCTCGGAGCCGGCGGCGAAGTAGTTGTGCCACTTCCAGCCGGTGCCGGAGAACGAGTGGCCGGTGGAGAGGGCGACGTAGACGTCGGCGCTGGAGCCGCGGGTGAAGGTGGCGATGTCGTCGCGTCCGTCGCCGTTGAAGTCGCCCACGGCGGGGGTCTCGGTGCCGGCGGCGAAGTAGTTGTGCCACTTCACGCCGGTGCCGACGAACCGCGATCCGGTGGACAGGGCGACGTAGACGTCCGCGGCGGCACCGCGGGTGAAGGTGGCGATGTCGTCGCGTCCGTCGCCGTTGAAGTCGCCCACCAACGGTGTTTCCGTTCCGGCGGCGAAATAGTCATGCCATTTCCAGCCGGTGCCGGAAAAGCCCGATCCGGTGGACAGGGCGACGTACACGTCAGCGCTGGAACCGCGGGTGAAGGTCACGATGTCGTCGCGGCCGTCGCCGTTGAAGTCGCCGGCGACCCCGCTGAATCCGCCACCGGCCGGCGGCGCCGCGTGTGCCGCGGTCGCCGGGATCTGGACGATCATCGCGACCGTCGCGGCCGCCGCCAGACTGACAAGACGCGTTACCGAAAACATGATGCTCCCCGTTTCTGTCCGACCATTTGCCGGACAGTCGACTGTGAATTCAGGAATCAAACTAGCGTCGATCGGGGCAATTCAGGCTTTTCAGTCCGGTTGCTGTCTGGATCCAGTAAAAGCCACATCACAGTCGGATCGGGCCTATGCTGGCGGGTTCCCCGGACACGGAACGGCGCCACCGCCCACGGGGGCGATGGCGCCGGAGAATCGGTACGTCAGTCGACCGCGACGTTGTCGAACGTGGCCGCGGTGTGGAAGACGCGGACGCCCGTCGTGCCGGTGGTGAAGGTCGGGTCCGTCACGGTCAGGCGGGGGGTGGTGGAGCTGCCGACGTACACCTTGATGGTCGATCCTGTCGCCTGCACGCGCAGGTGGTAGCGGGTCCCGCGGGTGACCGTCATCGGGGTCGAGGCGAGCAGGCGCCAGTTGTTGTCGGCCCGGCCCAGGATCACCCGGCCCGCGGTGGTCAGGCCGGCGTAGTAGCCGCGGTAGCTGTCCGTGCCCACCGCCGGCTGGGAGGCCCGGAAGACCACGCCCGCGTCGCCGGTGCCGGAGTCGATGGTCACGTCCGCGTCGTACGTGAGATCCCCGAAGTTGGTGTCCTGCAACGCCTTGCCGCCCGCGGAGGCGGTCGCCCGGTACGCGCCGCCCGCCGCCGACCAGGTCGAGCCGTACGTGCGCCAGCCCACCGCGTCCCCGTCGGCGAAGTTGTCCCGGACCTTCATCGACACCGGCTGGATGGTGCCGTCCGGGTTGAAGTACATGCGGTCGTACGCGATCTGCCGGTGGTTCGCGTCGGTCTCGCTCAGCGGCCGGCGGTGGTACACGATGTACCAGATGTCGGTGCCCGGCACGTTGATCACCGAGTTGTGGCCGGAGCCCTTCGCCACCTCGGGGTCCTGGGTGAGGATCTTCGCGCGCTCGGTGAACGGGCCGGTGGGCGAGTCCGCCGTCGCGTACGCGACCGAGTAGTCCGGGCCGCCCCAGCCGCCCTCCGACCACATCAGGTAGTACGTGCCGTCGCGCTTGAACATCTGGGAGCCCTCGGTGTAGCCGGCCGGGGTGATCTCCTTGAACGTGCTGCCGTCGGCGAAGCGGCCGAGGCTGATCATGTCGCTGTTGAGCTTCGCCACGTTGGCGTGCCCCCAGCCGCCGTAGTACAGGTACGCCTGCCCGTCGTCGTCGACGAAGACGTCCTGGTCGATCGGCTGGGCGCCGTTGACGAAGCGGTCGACCAGGGGCGCGCCGATGGCGTCCGTGTACGGACCCTCCGGCCGGTCGGCGACCGCGACGCCGATGCCGCCGCGCTCGCTGTCGTTCTGGATGTCGTTGGCGCCGAAGTACAGGTAGTAGCGCCCGTCGCGGTGCACCGGCGCGGGCGCCCACACCGCCCGGCGGGCCCAGCTGACGTTCGCCGTGGTGAGCACGTTCGGGTGCTTGGTCCAGTGGACGAGGTCGGCCGAGCTGAAGGCGTCCAGGTACGTCTGCTCGTCGTACGGGCGGGACGAGGTGGGGTAGACCCAGTAGCGCCCCTCGTAGACGGCGGCGTCGGGGTCGGCGTACCACCCGGCGACGAACGGGTTGCCCGCCTCCGCCGTCGGATAGTCGGGCACCGCGGCCGGCGCGGGGGCGGTGGCGGTGAGGACGGCGGCCAGAACCGCGGGAAGAAGGCCCATGATCCCGATTCATCCATCCATGAATGTCGATGTCAAGGGAGATGCGGACGTGAAGTGCATTTCGGGTGCGGAACGGGTAGGAGGTGATCAACCTAGTTCCGACGACAAGGAGACCCGATGAGTGTCGCGGCAGAACCAGCCACCGTCGACCAGTGCCTGCGCGCGGGAGCCGGCTTCTCCCAGGGCGACCGCGAATGGATCGCCGAGCAGTTCGCCACCCTGGACGCGCGGCTGGCCACGTTCCCGGCGGAGACCACCGAACTGGAGATCTCCGTCAAGGACCGCGAGGCCCGGGGCCAGAAGGTCACCCTGGAGTGCTGGATCGCCGGACGCGAGAAGATCGTCACCACCTCCGGCGAGGAGGACCTGCACGCCGCCCTCAACGACGTGCGTGACGACCTGCGCCGGCGCCTGAACGACGCGAAGACCAAGCAGGAGCCGCGGCACAACCGGCACCTGCGGGCCGGGCTCGCCGACCTACCGCAGGACCCGGAACCACAGATCTGAGGCGTGCGGCACCTCCGCTGCGGCTCGCCCACCGGCGCCGCGCGGAGGTGCCGTAACCTCGGTCGGCGTGCCCAGGACGTTGAGGATCACCAGCCGGAACGCCGCCTTCCAGCAGTGGCAGGCCCTGCTCGGCAACCGTACGAAGCGGCAGCGGGCCGGCGAGTTCCTGGTCCAGGGCGTACGCCCGATCTCGCTGGCCGTCGAGCACGGCTGGGAGATCCGCACGCTGCTCACCGCCGACGGGCCCGGCCTGTCCCGGTGGGGGCGGGACGTGCTCGAGACGGCCGGGGCCCCGCGGGCGCTGCTCTCCGCCGAGCTGATGCGCGAACTCGGCGGCAAGGACGAGGAGGCGCCCGAACTGCTGGCCGTGGTCGGGCTGCCCGCGGACGACCTGGGCCGGCTGCCCGTACGCGCGAACCCGCTGGTGGTGGTGTTCGACCGGCCCACCACCCCGGGCAACCTCGGCACGCTGGTGCGCTCGGCGGACGCGTTCGGGGCGGCCGGGGTGATCGTCACCGGGCACGCCGCCGACCCGTACGACCCCAAGGCGGTCCGCGCGTCCACCGGCTCGCTCTTCGCCCTGCCGGTCGTGCGGGTGCCGAGCCATCGGGAGGTGCTGGACTGGGCGGGGGCGCTGGACGTACCCGTGCAGATCGTCGGCACCGACGAGCGCGGGCCGGTCGACATCGCCGAGCACGACCTGACCGGCCCGACCGTGCTGGCGATCGGCAACGAGACGCACGGCCTGAGCGCCGCCTGGCGTGACGTGTGCGACCACATGGTGCGGATCCCGATCACCGGCGCCGCGAGCTCGCTGAACGCCGCCGCGGCCGGCACGGTGGCCCTCTACGAGGCGGCCCGGCAGCGGCGCTCCGCCTGACCGGCGGGGAGCGACGACGTACGGTCGCAGCATGGTGGCGACCCTGCGCTCGATCGTGGACCCGGCCTGGCTGGCGGCGACGGTGGCGCGGGAGTACGCGCTGGAGGTCTCCGGCTGCGTGCTCCTGCGTTCGCTGGTCAACGACGTCTACCGGGTCGACACCCCGGCCGGCCGGTACGTGCTCAAGCTCTACCGGGCCGGGTACGAGCGGGCCGCCTGGGAGGTCGGGCTGGCCGCCCACGTCGGTGCCGGGGTGGCACAGGGCGTTCCCTTGCGCGGCGGCGCACTGTCCGGCACCGTCGCGGCGGCCGAGGGGGCGCGGGAGTTCTCGCTGTGGCGGTGGGTGCCCGGCGCGCGGCCGGCGAAACCGCGCGACGACGCGCTCTACCACCGGTTCGGGGCGGCCACGGCCGCGTTCCACGAGGCGGCCGGCGGCTTTCCCGCGCCGCCCGCGTACGACGTCTTCGCCCTGCTGGACGACGTGCTCGCCCGGCTGCCGGACGCCGCGGACCGGAATCTGACGGCCGCCCTCGCCGCGGAGGCGCGCTCCCGGCTCGCCGACGCCGGCCTGGAACGCGGCGTCTGCCACGGCGACGTCACCCTCGACAACGTGCACGCCGACGGCGACCGCCTGATCTTCTACGACCTGGACCGGGCCGCCGCCGGCGCCCTGGCCACGGACCTGAGCCCGGTCGCGGCCACCCCGCACTGGCCCGCCTTCCTGGCCGGCTACCGGACCGTCCGCCCGTTCCCGGACCCGGCGGTGGCCATGCTGCCCTGGCTGGACGTCGGCCTGCGCCTCGACTACCTGCACTTCCACCTGTACGCCAAGCCCGCCATGCGCGGCACCGAATCCCTGACCGACGGCTGGGTGGCCCAGAACATCGCCCAACTACGCGCCGCGGCGGTCAATCTGCTGCCGGCAGACCTCTGGTGACCCCGCCAACTAGGCTGGGCGGGCATGGAGCTGCTCGAACGCGACGGCGCGCTGGCCGAGCTGGACCGGCTGCTGGCCGACACGGCCGGCGGCGGGCGGGTCGCGCTCGTCGCGGGTGAGGCGGGGGCCGGGAAGTCGAGTCTCGCCGCCGCCTTCGCCGCCCGGGTGGGCCGGCGGGCGCGCATTCTGAGCGGTGCCTGCGATCCGTTGCTGACGCCGCGGGCGCTCGGGCCGGTGCACGACATCGCCCGGCAGACCGGTGGTGTCCTGCGGGAGCGGGTCGCCGGGGGTGAGCGGGGCGCGGTCTTCGACGCCCTGCTCGACGAGCTGGACGGCCCGCTGCCCGGGCGCCGGGCGGTGGTGGTGCTGGAGGACCTGCACTGGGCCGACGAGGCGACCCTGGACCTGGTGGCGTTCCTCGGGCGGCGGCTGGCCGTGTGCCGGGCGCTGCTGCTGCTCACGTACCGCGACGACGAGCTCGGGCCCGGCCATCAGCTGCGGGCCGTCCTCGCCGGGCTGCCGCGCGGGCCGGTGCGGCGGATCGCGTTGCCGCCGCTGTCCGCCGGGGCGGTCGCCGAGCTGGCCCGGCGGGCGGGCCGGCCGCCGGCCGCCGTGCACAGCGTGACCGGTGGCAACCCGCTGCTGGTCACGGAGGTGCTGGCCGGCGCGGAGACCGGGGTGCCGGCGACCGTCCGCGACCTGGTCCTGTCCCGGCTGGCCGCGCTGTCCCCGGCCGCGCGGGCCGCGGCCGGGCTGGTCGCCGTCGTGCCGTCGCACGCCGAGTCCGCGCTGCTGGAGGGGCACGCCGAGGGCGTCGAGGAGGGCCTGGCCGGTGGCGTGCTCACCGGCTCGGCCGACGCCGTCGGGTTCCGCCACGAGCTGTTGCGCCGGGCGGTCGAGGAGTCGCTGTCGCCGGTGCGCCGGGCGGCCCTGCACGCGGAGGTGCTCGACCGGCTCGCCGGCCGGCCCGGGGTGGATCCCGCCCGGCTCGTGCACCACGCCCACCACGCCGGGGACGCCGCGAGCGTGCTGCGCTGGGCGCCCGTCGCCGCCCGGCGGGCCGCCGAGGTGGGCGCCCACCGGCAGGCCGCGGCGCACTACGAGACGGCGTTGCGGCACGCCGCCGGGGTCACCGGGCCGGCGCGGGCCGGCCTGCTGGAGGCGTACGCGACGGTCGCGCACCTGGCCGGCCTCAACGGGGAGGGGCTCGGCGCCCGGCAGGAGGCGCTGGCGCTGCGCGAGGCGGCCGGGGACACCGTCCGGATCGGCGAGAACCTGCGGTGGGTGTCGCGGCTGGCGTGGTGGTCCGGGCGTACGGCGCAGGCCCGCGAGGCCGGCACCCGCGCCGTCGAAGTGCTCGAGGCCGCCGGGCCGGGCCCGCAGCTCGCGATGGCCTACAGCAACATGGCGCAGCTCGACATGCTCGCCGACGCGGACACCGCCCTCGGCTGGGGCGAGCGGGCGGTGGCGCTGGCCCGTGAGCTCGGCGACCTCGACACCGAGGCGCACGCGCGGGTCACGATCGGCTCGTTCCGGCTCCAGCGCGGCGACCCGGCGGGTGGGGAGGAGCTCGACCGGGTGCACCGTACGGCCGCCGCCGCGGGCCTGACCGACCACGCCGCCCGCGCCCTCGTGAACCGCGCCTGCCAGGCCGTCGAGTGGCACCAGCCCGGGCTCGCCGAGGACGTGCTGGAGCGGGCCCTGGCCTACACCGACGCGCGCGACCTCGGCGGGTACGTGCGCCACCTGCTCGGCTACCGCGCGGTGCTGCGTCTGGCCCGCGGCGACTGGCCGGGCGCCGCCGAGGACGCCGGGCAGGCGATCGCCGGGCCCGACCAGCCCGGCCCGTTCCGCTGCCCGGCGCAGGTGACGCTCGGCCGGCTGCGGTCGCGGCGGGGGCTGCCCGGCGCGGAGGAGGTGCTGGGGGAGGCCGCGGCGGCCGCGTACGAGGCGGACGAGCTGCAGTTCGTCGGCCCGGTCGCGGCGGCGCTGGCCGAGCACCATTGGATCGCCGGGGATCCGGGGCGGTCGGCGGCCGAGGCGCAGCGCGGTTACCGGATGGCGGTGGCGTCGGGGCATCCGTGGCTCGCCGGGGAGCTGGCCTTCCGGCTGTGGCGCTCGGGTGCGGCGGCGAGCAGCGACGGGATCGCGGCGCCCTACCGGCTGCTGCTCGAGGGCGACGTGCGCGGCGCGGCGGAGCAGTGGGCGTGGCTCGGCTACGACTACGCCCGCGCCGAGGCGCTGGCCTGCGGTGACGACGAGGACGCGGCGGAGGCCGTACGCATCATGGATGGTCTCGGCGCGGTCGCCGCCGCCCGCCGCGTCCGGGCCGAGCTGCGCGACCGGGGTGCGAAGGTGCCGCGGGGGCCGCGCGCGGCGACCGCGGCCGACCCGACCGGGCTCACCGCGCGGCAGCGGGAGGTGCTGGAGCTGCTCGCCGAGGGGCTGAGCAACGCGCAGATCGCGGCGGCCCTGTCGCTGTCGGCGAAGACGGTCGACCACCACGTGTCGGCCGTGCTCGGCAAGCTCGGCGTCACGTCGCGGGGCCAGGCCGCGGCGGCCGCCCGGCGCGCGGCCGGGCCAAGATAGGGAGTTCTCCCCACGCGCCGCCCCCGGTGCCGTTTCTACCGTCACGTCATGACGAATTCAGAGGTCAAGGCGCGCCAGCAGAAGACGTGGGCGAGCGGCGATTACGGCGCCGTCGCCGCCCTCATCCAGCCCATCTCCGAGTCGCTCGTGCAGGCGGCGGACCTGTCCGCCGGGTCGCGGGTGCTCGACGTCGCCACCGGTACGGGCAACGCCGCGATCGCCGCCGCCCGCTGCCTGTGCGAGGTCGTCGGCGTGGACTACGTACCCGGGCTGTTGGAGCGTGCCCGTGCCCGCGCCGCCGCCGAGCACCTGCCGGTCCGTTTCGTGGAGGCCGACGCGGAGAACCTGCCGTGCGACGACGGCGAATGGGACGCGGTGGTGTCGGTGGTCGGCGTGATGTTCGCCCCCGATCAGGAGCGCGCCGCCGCCGAACTGCTGCGGGTGTGCCGGCCGGGCGGGACGCTCGCGCTGGCCGGCTGGACCCCGGACGGCTTCATCGGCGACCTTTTCCGTACGGTGGGCCGCCGCGTGCCGCCCCCGCCGGGCCTGCGCGCGCCGGTGGAGTGGGGCAGCGAGCCGCGGCTGCGGGAGCTGCTCGGCGACTCCGTCACGCAGGTGCGCGTGGCCCGCCGCGAGTTCGTGTTCCGCTTCGCCACCGCCGAGGCGTTCGTCGACTACTTCCGGGACCACTACGGACCCACGCTGAAGGCGTTCGAGGCCCTCGCCGAGGACGACCGCAAGCTCCTGTACGCCGACCTCGTCGACCTCGTGGCCCGCTACGACGTCGCGACGGACGGGACCGTGAAGATCCCGTCGGCGTACCTCGAGGCGGTCGCGGTGCGTGCCGGCGGGTGAGGCCCGGGCCGGGCGGGCCGGTGCGGGTCGCCGGCTCCGGCCAGCCCGGCGAGGCGGCGCAGGGCCTCTTCGGACGGGCTGCCCGGCCGGGCGGAGTAGACCACGATCTGCTGGCCCGGCGCGGACGGCGCGATCAGCCCCTCGAAGTCGAGCACCAGCACGCCCACCCGCGGGTGGGCGATCGTCATCCGCCCATTGGTGCGGCCGCGGACCTCGTGTTCCGCCCACATCCGGCGGAAGGGCTCGCTGCGGGCCGACAGCTCGCCGACCAGCTCGGTCAGCTCCGGGTCGTCGACGTCCGCGCCGGCCAGTCCGCGCAGGCAGGCCACGAGATCGGGCCGCAGGTCGGGTTCGCCCATCGGGCCGTCGTTGTCCAGGAACGCGGCCCGCACCAGGTTGGTGCCCGGGACGTGCAGCGGCGACAGCGCCCGCGCCAGGGGGTTCACCGCCAGGATCTCGAAGAGGTGGGTCTGCACGAAGGCGGGCGTCATCGGCCAGGAGTCGATGAGCTGCCGCAGGCCGGGGGAGACCTGCGGCCGCCGGGCCGGCCGGCGCGACGGCCAGGACAGTCCGGCGAGCGCGAACAGGTGCCGGGTCGCGGCGTCGTCCAGGCGCAGGGCCCGGGCGAGCGCCGCGAGGACCTCCGCCGACGGCCGGCGGTCCCGCCCCTGCTCCAGGCCCAGGTAGTAGTCGGCGCTGATCCCGGCGAGCATCGCGATCTCCTCGCGGCGCAGGCCCGGGACCCGCCGCCGGGCGGTCTCGGGCAGGCCGACATCGGCGGGGCGCAGCCGCTCCCGGCGCGCCCGCAGATAGGCGCCGAGCACCTTCGGGTCCGGCCTGACCATGATCCGAGGATAGCGGCGCGGCGACCCGGGAGCCTGGGGCCGGTAGTACCAGGACATTCCGCCCTCTCCACCGGCGGACCGTCCCGGCCTAGCGTCGTCGCAATGACGAGGGAGAGTCTGCTCGGCACGACCGCGGTGGTGACCGGTGCGAGTTCTGGGGTGGGTGCGGCCGCGGCCCGGCGTCTGGCCGGGCTCGGCGCGAAGGTGGTCGTGGTGGGCCGGGCGGTGGACCGGACCGGGGCTGTCGCGGACGAGATCGGCGGTACGGCCTTCTGCGCCGACTTCTCGAGCTTCGCCGAGGTGCGCAAGCTGGCGGACGACCTGTTGGAGCACGCCCCACGCATCGACATCCTGGCCAACAACGCCGGTTTCACGTCGGCGCGGCGGCAGCTGACCCCGGACGGCCACGAGATGACGATGCAGGTCAACTACCTGTCCCCGTTCCTCCTGACGGCGCTGCTCAGAGATGCCCTGCTCGAGTCGCCCGCGGCCCGCATCATCACCACCAGCTCCAGCCTCTACCGGCACGGGCGGCTCGACCTGGACGATCTCGGCGGCACCCGGGGGCGATACCGGCAGCTGCGGGCGTACAACAACTCGAAGCTCGCCGATCTGGCGCATGCCGCCGAGCTCAACCGCCGGCTGCCCGCGACGGCGACCGCCACCGCGTTCCACCCCGGGACCGTCCGGTCCGGCCTCGACCGCGGCTCGCGGCTCGTCACCGTGGTGAAGAGGTACACGCCCGTCCGCCTGCTCACCAACTCTCCCGAGGAGGGCGCCGAGCCGCTCGTGGCGATCGCCACCGCGGATCAGGCCGATCTCCGGGACGTCTTCTACAACAGACTGGAGCGTCAGCACCCGCAACACCCCGCCGTCACGGACGCGGCCTTCGGCGCGCGGCTGTGGCAGCGCACCACGGAGATCACCGGGGCGCCGGCCTGGCCCCGGCCCGCGAACCGGTAACCGCCCGCCGCCCGGGGCCGGCTGCCGGAAGGGGCGAGCCGGCTCAGGACCGCGGCGAGGCGGGCTGCGGCCGAGCTGCCGGCGGGGCAGGACTGCGGCGAGGCCGGCCGGGGCGCAGGCGGGGCGCAGGGCTGCGGTGCGGCGGGCTGCCGGTGGGTGTGGCTCAGGCCGGGGCGAGCCGGCCCAGGACCGCGGCGAGGCGGGCCGCGGTCCGGGTGCCGAGCTTCTCGAACTCCGCCCGCAGGATCGGGGTGGCCAGCTTCGCGAGGCCGTGCAGCTCCAGCTCGACGTGGAAGCTGACCTCGCTGCCGCCCGCGGCCGGGCGCACCCGCAGCGCCTCGGTCGACGTGGCGCCCTCGTTGCGGCCGGCGAAGACCAGCGTCTCCGCGTCCGCCGCGACGAGCGTGTACGTCAGCTCGGTGGTGACGCCGAGGATGCGCGACTCCTTGTGCCAGGTCGCGCCGACGGCGAGCGGTCCGGCGCCGGTGCGCACCGTGCGCCGCGCGGCGGGGTCCCACTCGTCGGCGTTGGCCAGGTCCCGCAGGTAGGCCAGCACCGGATCGGGGGCGGCCGCGGCGGTGAAGGTGCGCGAGATCGTGATCATCGTCTTCCCCTCGAGGAGCCGGCGGGACCGCCACCAAGCCTAGACGAGTAGTTCCGATGTCAGGGGTCGATGTCTTGGGTACGAAGGGAGGGTGTCCAAGATCGTGTTGTGACGCAAGACCTGGACACCCTCTT
>NZ_PVZG01000022.1 GCF_003002065.1 Pseudosporangium ferrugineum | reverse complement strand
TCGGTCAACACCAGCGGTGCAGTCGGGCGCCCGGTTCGTGCCATCAACCCACCCTACACCGACTTAACAGGCGAATTTCCGGCGCAGCACACTAGGGGGTGCGGCGTACGCGATCGGCGTGGGCCCCGTCAGTCGCGGCGGTAGCCGCGGCCGATGAGCCATTCTCCCGCCGCGTACAGGGCCAGGGCGCCGGCGACGATGCCGGCCTGGACGTACCAGTGGCGCAGCGGGCCGTCGGCGAAGTTGCCCGCGATGATCAGGCCCTTGAGGCCGGCGACCGCGAGGAACGCGACCACTCCCATGCCGATCCAGCGGCGGTCCGCGCGTACGCCCTCGGTTGCCCGTTCGGTCTTGTCGTTCTCGATCATGTGGGCAATCGTCGCCGGTGCGGGGCGGGGCGCGCATCGCCCGCCGGACATAGATCTTCCGACAGAGGCGGGCCGGGAGCCGCACGTTCTACTCAGGAGGAGTGGTTTCGGCGAGGTTACGGCAACCTGAGCGGCTCCTTTGGCCGGCCGCCACGATGGAGGCGCTGAGGTAGGGTCCGTCACGGCGGTGCACCGACGTACCGGAAGACCGACGGGAGAAGAAGCGACCCGACATGGACCGGATAGGTGCGTACCGGCTGCTCCGCCGGCTCGGCGAGGGCGGCATGGGCACCGTCTATCTCGCGGTCGATCCGCGGGGACGGCAGGTGGCCGTCAAGACCGTACGCGCCGACGTGGCCCGCGAGGACCAGTTCCGGCGGCGGTTCCGCAGCGAGGTCAACCGGGCCCGGCAGGTGCCGCCGTTCTGTACGGCCGAGGTGCTCGACGCCGACCCGTACCACGATCCGCCGTACCTGGTCGTGGAGTACATCGACGGACCGAACCTGTTCGAGGTCGTCCGGGAGCAGGGTCCGCTGACCCGCGCCCACCTGCACAGCGTCGCCGTGGGCATCGCCACCGCGCTGACCGCGATCCACGGCGCCGGGGTGATCCACCGCGACCTCAAGCCGGGCAACGTCCTCTTCGGGCTCGGCGGGATCAAGGTCATCGACTTCGGCATCGCCCGGGCCCTCGACGCGACCAGCCAGCACACCCGCACCAACCAGATGGTGGGCACGGTCGCGTACATGGCGCCGGAACGCTTCGACCACGAGTCGTCGTCGCGGGTCGACACGGCCGCGGACATCTTCGCGTGGGGTGCCGTGGTGGCTTTCGCGGGCACCGGCCGTACCCCGTTCGGCGCGGACTCCGGACCGGCGACGGCCGTGCGCATCCTCACCCAACAGCCGGAGTTGTTCGACCTGGAGGAGCCGATGCGGGGCCTGGTCGCCCGGGCCCTGGCCAAGGAGCCGCGGGACCGGCCGACGAGCCGGGAGCTGCTCGACGACCTGCTCGCCGTCGCCCCGCAGGCGCAGGACCGGCTGGTCGACGCCCCGGCGGCCGGGCTGCGCGGCACCCCGTTCCTGCGGGAGATCGTGGAGGAGGCAGCCGGCCGGCGATCCGCACCGCCGCCGGCCGCGTCGCCCGCCCCCATCCCGATGACCTCCACCGAGGTACGCCTGAACCGCCCGGCGTGGCGCCCCCGCCCCGCGTCACCGTGGCGCCGGGCGACCTCGGTGCTGCGCCGCTTCCAGGTGGCCGCGGTCGCCGCAGTGGTGCTCGCGGTGACCGCCGTGGTGGTGACCGCCCTCAACGGCGAGGCGTCGGGCCCGGACGGCAACGCCGGCGCGTCGACCGCCGCGGCGCCGACCCCGCAGGCGCCGAGCCTGCTCACCGGCGACCGGCGCGTCGCGTTCCGGCTCACCGGCTCCGGCCGCGAGCTCGGCCTCGAGGGCAGCGGGCGGGCCTCCCTCGGCGACCGGGCGAGCCCGGCCGACTTCACCGTGGCGGCGCGGGTGGGCTCGTACCAGATCAGGCACGTCCCCCGCGACGGCGGCCCGGCGGAACGCTGCCTGGAGGTGACCGGCCGCGGCCCGGCGGCGACGCTGCGGCTGGGTTCCTGCGACGACCTCGGCACCAGCGCGTTCACGCTGACCCCGGCCGGCGGCACCGCCACGTTCGTCATCGTCAGCCCGGAGCACGGCGTGGTCCACTGGAGCGACGACCGGGCGGCCCTCTCGCTGGAGTCGCCGGACTCCGGCCAGGACCCGACCCGCTTCACCCTGATCGACCGGGGCCCGCTGTAGGGGCAGGTACGATGGGCGGCGATGCGGCGACGCCGCCATCCCGGACGAGTTGCGTGTCGTACCCGGCCTGCGAAGACGACCGCCGAAAAGGTGAGCCGTCATGGCCTGGATCGTCCTGATCATCTCCGGCATGCTCGAAACCGTCTGGGCCGTCGCCCTCGGCAGGACCGCCGGCTTCACCCGGCCGGTGCCGTCGGCCGTCTTCCTGGCGGCGCTGACACTGAGCATGGCCGGCCTCGCGTACGCACTGCGCAGCATCCCGGTGGGCACCGGCTACGCCATCTGGGTCGGCATCGGCGCGGTCGGCACGGCGGTGGTCGGCATGGTCGCCCTCGGCGAATCGACCAGTCTGCCCCGCGTACTGTGCCTGCTCCTGGTCGTCAGCGGCGTGATCGGCCTCAAGATCTTCCACTGACCACCCGACCCCGGCCTCGTGCGGCACGGTCACCGCCTCCGCGACGTCAGCCGCGGTGCGCAGCGCCGTACCGATGCTCATGGGGCCGGCGGCGAGCCGCTCCGCCAGGGTGCCGCGAGGTGGTGCGCCCAGTTGTCGGCCAGCACCTTGATCGCGACGCGGGAGTCGAGCACGTCGTCCTCGGCCAGCCAGACCGTGGCGAACGCGCCGGAGCCCAGCCTCCGCACGACCCGGTAACGGCCGATCTCGGCGGGCATGGACACGTACGTATTATTCATGGACCGCAGCTGTGACGGGGGCCCGGATGCGCGACGACCACCAGGAAGACCTCGCCCGGCGGGCGGCGGCCGGCGACGCGGCGGCGCTCGACGCGCTGCTCCCGGTTCCTGCCGTGCCCGCAGGACGCGGAGGAGGCCTGCCAGGACGTGCTGTTGCAGGTCGCCCGCAACATCCACCGCTTCGAGGAGCGCGCGTGGTTCTCGACCTGGCCGCCTGCATCGCCGAGGGCACGGTGAAGTCGCGGATCCACCACGCCCGCGCGCACGTCCGCGGGTCGCTGATGCGCGGCTCGACGTGATCCCGGCCTACGACGAGCCGTCCACCCTGACCGGGGCGCTGCAACGCGGGCTGGGCCGGGGAGCGCGCCGGGCGTCGGACGATCCGGCCGGCCGGTCGGCGGTGGCGCAGTGCCTCGCCCACGACTACCGATGGGACCGGCAGGCCGACGAGCGGGCCGTCTACCTGGCCCGGCTGGTGCGCGACCTGGGCCTGCCGGTGGCGCCGCTGGCCGGGATGCTGCGCGAGGGGCACGAGGCCGCCGACGGCGCGCTGGAGGTGCTGGAGGTTCTCGCCCGCGCCGGTAACGCGGAGGCGCTCGAGGCTGTCCGCCCCTACGCCGGGACGACGACGCCGCGCCGGAGGGTGCCGCCGCGACCGTACGAGGCGTCGCCGGCCACGGCGTTGCTGAGACTGCTGCGCGCCGGCGACCTCGACGGGCAGCGGGCGGCCCTGCGCGAGCTGAACCGGCGCGGCCCGGTGCCGGAGCTGCCGGCCCTGCTGGATGCTCTGCCGGTGCGGGAGCTGGCGGGTCCGCTGGACCGGGCGCTGGAGTTGCTCGGCGCGGCCGTTCTCGCCCCCGCGCGGTCCTGGTCCGCGACGCCGGGCCACCCGCTGCGGTGGACCGGATGCCGCGTGCTCGCCGCGCACGGCGACGAGTCGGACGTGCCCGCCCTGCTGGCCGGCTGGGACGACCTGGCCGGCCGGTGCGGCTATCAGGATCTTGCCGCCGGGCTGGCGCGGATCGGCGGCCCGGCCGCGCGGGAGGGCGTGGACCGGTTGCACGCCGCATGGCTCGGCCCGCACAGCGCCGAGCGGGCCGCCTGCCTGCGCGCCCTGCTGGTGCTCGACCCGGCGGGCTCCGGCGAGCTGCTGGTCGAGGGCCTGTGGGATTGCGAGAGCGACGTCCGGGAGCTCGCCGCCGCCCACGCCTCGCCCGACCGGCCGGTGCGGGACCGGCTGGCCGAGCTGAGCGGGGACCCGATCGAGACCCCGGGGGTACGCGCCGCCGCGGCGGCGCGCCTCCCCTGACGGGTCCGGGTGATCAGGGCCGGTGACGGTCCGGGCCGCCCCGGGGCCGCACGCCGCGACGGCCCTCGGGGTAGACCTTGTGGAACGCGATCAGCCAGCGGATCTGCTCCCGGGGCGGTACGCCGCAGCCGCGCAGGAAGCCCAGCAGCGTCTCCTGCCGGGGCGTCCCCCCGGCGGTGATCAGGTTGTGGACCGTGGCGCGGGAGATCGGCGTCCCGGCGTCGCGGCTGCGCCGGGCCACGCTGTCCAGGGATCGTCTGCGGGTGTCCATCAGGGAACGGAGGCGCCCCGCGAACTCGACCGGCGTGGTCGCGCCGGTCGGATCCGGGGGTACCGCCGAGGTGGTGGCGACGCTCATTTCCTTCGCCCTCGTCCTTGGTCGGATCGGCCGAGCCGTGTGCAGCCCGAAACCGACCTTCGTGCGACGGGACCGCCGAAACAAGTACGCGGCTGCGTGCATGCCGGCTACCGCGCCGCCGCCTCCTCCTCGGCGCGCCGCTCGTCGCCGCTGCGGGTGTGCAGCGGCTTCTCCCTGATGAACAGCACCGCGACCACGGCCAGCGCGGCGATGGGCGCCCCGACCAGGAACAGTTCGGCGGTGGCCCGGGCATAGACGTCCGCCACCACCGCCCGTACCGGATCCGGCAGTATCTTCAGATCGGGCACCGCCTGCGTGCCGCCGCCGGTGGCCGCGGCCTGCGGGAATTTCTCGGCGAACAGGGTGGTGACCCGGGCGGCCAGCACCGCGCCCAGCGCGCTGACCCCGATCGCGCCGCCCATGCTGCGGAAGAAGGTCAGCGCCGACGTCGTGGCTCCCAGCCGCTGGGCGGGGACGTCGTTCTGCGCCGCCAGCACCAGGTTCTGCATCAGCATGCCGACCCCGATCCCGAGGACCGCCATGTACGCCGACAGCTCCGGCACGCCGGTGTGCTCGTCGATCGTGCTCAGCAGCAGCATCCCGGCGGTCATCACCACCGCCCCCGCGACCAGGTATGCCTTCCACCTGCCGTACTTGGTGATCAGTTGACCGGCGATGGTGGACGACACCAGCAGCCCGAAGATCATCGGCAGGCTCATCAGCCCGGCCACCGTCGGGGATTTGCCCAGCGAGATCTGGAAGTACTGCGACAGGAACACGGTGCCGCCGAACATCGCCACGCCGACCAGCACGCTCGCCGCGATGGTCAGCGCCACCGTGCGGTTCGTGAAGATGCTGAGCGGGATGATCGGTTCCGGCACGCGGGTCTCCACCCGCGCCGCGACGACCAGCAGCGCCACCCCGGCGGTGACGAACAGGGCCGTCTGCCACGAACCCCACGGGAACCGGTGACCGGCCAGCGTCGACCAGATCAGCAGGTCGCAGACCCCCGCCGTGATCAGCAGCGCGCCCCACCAGTCGATCGTCACCTCCCGGCGTACCGAAGGCAGGTGCAGGGTCTTCTGCAGCAGCACGATCGCGGCCAGGGAGAACGGCACGCCGATGAAGAAGCACCATCGCCACCCCAGCCAGGACGTGTCGACCAGCACACCGCCGATCAGCGGGCCCGCGATCGTCGCGATCCCGAAGACCGCCCCGAACAGACCCGAGTAGCGGCCCAGTTCGCGCGGCGGGATCATCGCCGCCATCACGATCATCGCCAGCGCGCTCATGCCGCCCGCGCCGACGCCCTGCACCACCCGGGAGGCGATCAGCACCTGCACGTCGGGGGTGAAGCCGGCGATCAGCGACCCGGCCACGAACAGCCCCAGCGAGAGCTGGATCAGCAGCTTCTTGCTGTAGAGGTCGGCCATCTTGCCCCACAGCGGCACCGTCGCCGTCATCGCCAGCAGCTCGGTGGTGACGATCCAGGTGTACACCGACTGGGAACCGCCCAGGTCGGCGATGATCCGTGGCAGCGCGTTCGACACGATCGTCGACGCCAGGATCGCCACGAACATGCCGAGCATCAGTCCGGACAGGGCCTGGACGACCTCCCGGCGGGACATTCTCGCGGTGGTGACGGCCGTCATCGGCTCTCCTCGGTGGTCGAAGTCAGCACAACCAGTTGCCGGGTGGCGCGGGTCATCGCGACGTAGCGGTCAACGGCTCCCTCGATGCCGTCGCCGAACGCGTCCGGGTCGACCAGCACGACCAGGTCGAACTCGAGCCCCTTCGCCAGCTCCGGGGTAAGCGACCGCACGCGCGGCACCGGCCGGAACGCCGGATCGCCGATGACGCAGGCGATTCCCTCATCGTTCTCCGCGAGCCAGGCATCCACAATCGACTTCCCGTCGGCGGCGTCGCCGCGGACGACCGGGACGCCGCCCTGCCGGATGGAGACCGGCACGTTGGCGTCCGGCAGGGCCGCCCGGATGACCGGTTCCGCCTCGGCCATGATCTCGGCCGGTGTCCGGTAGTTGACGGTCAGCGAGGCGAGGGTGATCCGGTCGAGCCCGGCGCGGGCGAGCCGGTCCTGCCACGACTCCGGGAAGCCGTGCCGGGCCTGGGCCCGGTCGCCGACGATGGTGAAGCTGCGCGAGGGACACCGCAGGAGCAGCATCTGCCACTCGGCGCCGGTCAGCTCCTGGGCCTCGTCGACGACGATGTGCGCGAACGGGCCGGCGAGCCGGTCGGGGTCCGCGGCGGGCAGAGCACCCTCGTCGACCAGGGCGTCCCGGAAGTCCTCGCCCCGCAGCATCGTCACGAGGCCGGTGCCGTACTCGTCGTCGGCGACCGCGATCAGGTCGTCGACGACGCGGGTCATGCGCTCGCGTTCGACGGCCACGGACGCGTCGTGGCGGCGCCGGCGTCCGGCGGCCTCCGGGTCGCCGAGCCGGTGCCGGGCCGCGTCCAGCAGCGGAAGATCCTCGACGGTCCAGGCCCGCGGGTCGTCACGCTGCAGCCTGCGTACGTCGCCGGCTCCGAGCCAGGGCGCGCACCTGCGCAGGTACGCCGGCACCGACCAGAGGTCGCCCACGATGTCGGCGGGCTCGAGCAGCGGCCAGGCCCGGTGCAGCGCCGTCCGCAACTCCCGGTGCTGCGACAGCGATCCCCGTGCCAGGCCCTTGTCCTCCAGGATGGTCAGCAGTTCCGCCCAGATCTGCTCGCGCGCCTCGTTGTGCGGGGTGCCGGGCTCGCGCGCGTCGAACGCCCGCGCCCAGTCGTCCGCGCTCAGCCGCGCCTCCGCCTCGTCCGTCGCGACCGTCATCCCCCGCGCCGGCGGCTCCTCGTGGAAGGCGACGGCCGCCTCGATCGCCCGGACCAGACCCGCGGCCGACTTCAGCGCCGCCACCTCCGGGTCCGTCTCCCGCACGGCCGCGGCCCCTTCCGGTACGAGATCCCGCAGCGTGCACGTCCGCACGTCGTCCTCGCCGAGGCTGGGCAGCACGTCGGACACGTACGCCAGGTACGGCTCGTGCGGCCCGACGACCAGCACCCCGCCCCGGCGGTGACCGAGGCGGGGGTCGGCGTAGAGCAGGTACGCGGTGCGGTGCAGGGCGACGACGGTCTTGCCCGTACCCGGACCGCCGTCGACGACCAGGGCGCCGCGCGACGGCGCCCGGATGATCGCGTCCTGGTCGGCCTGGAGCGTGCCGAGCACGTCGCGCATCCGCTCCGACCGGTTGCCGCCGAGGCCGGCGATGAAGGCGGACTGGTCGTCGAGGGCGGCATGCCCCTCCAGCCCGTCCGGGGTGAACACCTCGTCCCAGTAGTCGCCGACCCGGCCGCGTACCCAGCGGTAGCGGCGGCGGCTCACCAGCCCCATCGGGTCGGCGTGGGTGGCCCCGAAGAACGGTCCGGCGGCCGGGGAACGCCAGTCCAGCAGCAGCCGGCGGCCGGTGAGGTCGGTGAGGCCGAAGCGTCCGACGTACACGGGATCGCTGCCGTCGGCGGCGACCATGCGCCCCAGGCACAGGTCGAGGCCGAAGCGCCGCAACCCGCGCAGCCGGGCGGTCAGCCGGTGGATCTCCTGGTCGCGGTCCAGCGCCTGCCGCCCGATGCCGCCGCGCGTTTTCCGTTCGGCGTCGAGCCGCCCGGAAAGGTCGGCGATCGCTTCGGCGAGGCTTTCGGCGATGGCGGCGAAATGGCGTTCATCCCTTTCGATAAGCGCCGGGTCGGCCTTGTGGGAAAGCCGCTCGGGAAGGTCGAACACGCTGGTGGTGAGCGGGGGCACGGCATCAGCTCCGATCGGGAATGGCCGATGAGATCGCGCCGGAAGCGGGCACGACGAAGCACACCCCCTGAAAGAGGCGATGTGTTTCCGGCTACGAGAAGCGATTCTGCGCCATCACCCGGGGCTTGCCGCAAGCCCCGGGGTGCGGTATACCTTGGAAAGGGAAAGGAGTGCGTACTCCTTTCCCTTTACTATGCGGTGCGCAGACCCGTGAGCAGGTAGCCGACCACCCGGCGGGCGTCGTAGCGGGGATCCCAGTTCGCGCCGATGCAGAGGTTGCCGACGGCGAGCAGCAGCTCGAACGGCTCGATGCCGGGCCGGATCTCCCCCGCCGCGGCGGCCGCCTCGAGCAGCTCGGCGCAGACCGGCAGCAGGCGGTCCAGGAAGTAGCCGTGCAGGGTCGCGAACGTGGGATCGTCGGACCGGAGCGCCTCGGCCAGCCCGTGCTTGGTGACCAGGAAGTCCACGAAGAGGTCGATCCAGCGGGCCAGGGCGGCGTGCGCGGAACCGCCGGCCGCCAGCAGGGCCGGGCCCGCCTCGGCGCACGCCTCGACCTGATGGCGGTACACCGCGACGACCAGGTCGGCCCGGGTCGGGAAGTGACGGTAGATGGTGCCGACGCCGACCCCGGCCCGCGCCGCGATGTCGCGTACGGGTGCGTCGACGCCGGCCGCGATGAACGCCGCCGCGGCCGCCTCCAGCAGGGTCTTCTCGTTGCGCCGGGCGTCCGCCCGCTTGCGCGGGGCCGCCGCCGTACCGCCCGTGTCCGCCACCGCGCTGTTACCTCCGTCACCCATCTGGCAAAGCGGAACCTTGTTCCGTATCGTCGGTACCGGAACTTCGATCCGCTTACCCATCATGTCACCTGGGAGCAGCCATGAACACCGTTGTCCTCTCGGCCCGCCCTGTCCTGCTGCCGGCCCCGGACCGGGGCGATGACCTGCGCGTACGCGTGACCGCCCCGGCCGGCGGCGGCAAGCTGCCGCTGATCGTCCTCTCGCACGGCTTCGGCGGGTCCCTCGACGGCTACGCCCCGCTGGTCGACCACTGGACCGCGCACGGCTTCGCGGTCGTGCAGCCCACCCACCTCGACTCGCGGACCCTCGGCGTCACCCCCGACGACCCCCGCTACGGCGACATCTGGCGCATCCGGGTCCGGGACCTGACCCGCGTCCTCGACCACCTCGACCTCGTCGAGGCCGCCCTGCCCGGCCTCGCGGGCCGCCTCGACCGCGGCCGCATCGCCGTCGCCGGGCACTCCTGGGGCGCCCAGACCGCGAGCATGCTGCTCGGCGCCCGGGTCCTCGACGCCGGCGGCGTACCCGGCGAGGACCTGACCGACCCGCGGGTCAGGGCCGGCGTGCTGTTCGCCGTGCCCGGCACCGGCGGCGCCGACCTGACGCCCTTCGCCGCCGAGCACTTCGCCTTCATGAACCCCGACTTCACCGGGCTGACCACCCCGACCCTCGTGGTCGCCGGCGACAAGGACCAGTCGGCGCTCAGCGTCCGGGGCCCGGAGTGGTTCACCGACGCGTACACGCTCAGCCCCGGCGCCCGGAGCCTGCTCACCCTGCACGGCGCCGAGCACTCGCTGGGCGGGATCACCGGCTACGCCGTCACGGAGACCACCGACGAGAGCCCCGAGCGGGTCGAGGTGATCCGGCGGGTCAGCACGGCCTTCCTGCGCAGCGCCCTCGACCCCGCGGACCCGTCCTGGCCGGCGGCGGACGCGGGCGGCCTGGGCCGGATCGACTCCAAGTGACCCGGCCCAGCTTCGGCATCATGACGGCGCCCATGCAGGTGGACTACGACGACGTCCTGCGGGTCTGGCGGGAGGCCGACGAGGTCGAGGAGATCGCGCACGCGTGGCTCTTCGACCACCTCATGCCGATCGGCGGCGACCCGGCCGGGCCCGCGTACGAGGGGTGGACCCTGCTGTCGGCGCTCGCCGCGCAGACCCGGCGCCTGCGCGTCGGCCTGCTCGTGACCAGCAACCGGTTCCGCCCGCCGGCGATGCTCGCCAAGATCGCGACGACCGTCGACATCGTCTCCGGCGGGCGCCTCGACTTCGGCATCGGCGCGGGCTCGCGGCCGGACCACCCGCTGGCCCGGCGCGAGTACGAGGCACACGGCCTGCCGTACCACGACTTCGCGCACTCCGTCGGCAGCCTCGACGAGGCGTGCACCGTCATCCGGCGGTTGTGGACGGAGACCGAGCCGTTCGACTTCGACGGGACGTACGTGCGGCTCACCGGCGCCTACGGAAATCCGAAGCCGGTGCAGCGGCCGTACCCTCCGATCGTGATCGGCGGGCGTTCCTCCGCGACGCTGCGGGTGGTGGCCCGGCACGCCGACGTGTGGAACATCCCCGGCGGCGACCTCGAGGACGCCGTGCGCCGCAGCGCGCTGCTGGACCGCTATTGCGCCGAGATCGGGCGCGATCCCGCCGCGATCACCCGCTCGATGCACCTGCAGGTCGCCTACGACCGTCCGCAAGCGACCCGGGACGCGATCCGCGGGGCGCTGGCCGCCGGGTTCCCGCACCTCGTGCTCGGCCTGCCGGCGCCGTACCCGGCCCGGGTCGCGCGGTGGGTCGCCGAGGAGCTCATCGCCCACTAGCATGTGGCAGTTCCGACGGCGGTGGAGACGAGGCGACATGCGGTGGTTCCGGGGCGGGGCGGGCAAACGGCAGGTCGACCACGACCCGGACCGCCGGCAGGCGCTGCTCGACGAGGTGCGCGAACGCTTCGGCGTGCACGTCCCGCAGCGCTTCCCCGAGCAGGCCCGGGCGGTGGCCGAGCTGCTGACCGGTGACGACGGTCTCGCCGTGGCGGCCACGATCCTCCAGCAGTACGCCGACGCCGCGTACGCGGACCTGGTCTCGCAGGTCCGCCCCGGATATCCGCTCGACCGCCGCAACTACCGCCCCTTGTGGTCGGCCGCCGGGTCGCAGCTGCGGTGGCAGCTGTTCGCCCTGCCCGGCGGCTTCCACCCATACGTGCAGGTCGCGGGTGCCGTCGCGGCGGTGGGCGGGCAGGCCCGGCGGATCGTCCGGGTGACCGACCCCCGCCCGCTGCTCTCCCACCTGTTCGAGGTGCTCGACCTGCTCCTCGACGGCTGGGAGTTCGCCCGGGTGCGGGTGGACACGGACGCGGCCTCGCTCGCCGTCACCCTCATCACCGCGGCCCGCGACCTCAACGCGGAGCTGGACGACCCGCCGCCGCTGCCGCCGCCGGTCCGCGAGCTGATGCGCCGCAACCGCACGATCGACGTGTACGCCACCACGGACAACCGCATCGCCGGCACCTTCAACCCGGGCAAGACGATGCGCGAGGCCCTCCTCGCCTGAGCGGGCTCGGGCGATCTTGACGCCGGCCTGACAGTGCGCCTGACATAATCCCGGCGTGCATGGCATGCCGGGACTCCCAGGGGCGGCGCGCGGCGCCGGCCGGGCCGGGCTGCCCTGATGTCGCTCCGCGTGCGGCTCGCCATCGCCTGCTTCGGCGTGGTGACGATGGCCTACGTGATCGACTTCTACGCCGACCTGCTGCCGGTGGCCATGCCGTACTACGTTC
This sequence comes from Pseudosporangium ferrugineum, assembly GCF_003002065.1. GTDB lineage: Bacteria > Actinomycetota > Actinomycetes > Mycobacteriales > Micromonosporaceae > Actinoplanes > Actinoplanes ferrugineus_A. Next base: position 95,561 of record NZ_PVZG01000022.1, on the reverse strand, counting down.
CGTGCGCGGACGACATCAACGGCATGGCCTGCCGCATCTCCCGCAAGGTGCCGATCACCGACTTCTACAAGTACGGCCTCATGCTGGCGGCGACGGCGATCGTCCTCCCGCTGATCGTGCGCTGGGTGCTGACCCCGGTGCGCCGCCTCGTGCCGGTCGTCGAGCAGGTCGGCCCGCAGAACCTGGGCTACCGGGTACGCCCGGGGCGCCGCAGCCGCGACGAACTCAAGCGGCTCGGCCGGGCCCTCGACGCGATGATGGACCGCATCGCCTCCGGGTACGAGGGCCAGCGCCGGTTCGCCGCCAACGCCTCCCACGAGCTGCGCACCCCTCTGGCGCTGCAACGCACGCTGATCGAGGTCGGCATGGCCGAACCGCTGACGCCCGAGCAGTCGGCCCTGCTCGCCGGCCAGCTGCTCGCCGCCAACGCCCGCAACGAACGCCTGATCGAGGGCCTGCTCGTGCTCAGCCAGGCGGATCAGGGGCTGGCCGCCCGCACACCCCAGCGCCTGGACCGCATCGTCGCCGACATCCTCGAGACGCACGCACCCGCCGCCGAGGAAGCGGACGTCAAGATCCTCACGTCGCTCTCCCCGCGTACGGTCCCGGGCGAGAAGGTCCTCCTGGAACGCCTCGTCCGCAACCTCGTGCACAACGCGATCAAGTACAACCACCCCGGCGGCACCGTGCGCGTCGCCGTCGGAGCAGCGCCGTCAGTGGCCCTGACCGCCTCGCCGTCCCTCGCCCTGACCGTGGAGAACACCGGCCCGGCGGTGGCGGCCGAGGACGTGGCCCGCCTGTTCGAGCCGTTCACCCGTCTCGCCTCGGACCGCATCGACCACAGCGGCGGCAGCGGACTGGGGCTGGCCATCGCCCGCTCGATCGTCCAGGCCCACGACGGCACCATCACGGCGGTCCCGGCGGACGGCGGCGGCCTGCGCTTCTCGGTGACCCTCCCGCACGCCTGACCCACCCGGCTCCCGCTGGGGCGCCCCGAGGAGACGCCATGGAACTGCGGCACCTGCGGTACTTCGTCGTGCTGGCCCAGGAGGAGAACTTCCACCGCGCGGCCCAGCGGCTCCACGTCTCGCAGTCGCCGCTGAGCCGCCAGATGCAGGCCCTGCAGGCCGAGATCGGGGCGGCGCTGCTCGAACCGCACGGCCGGGGCGTACGGCTGACCCCCGCCGGCCGGCTCTTCGCCCAGCGTGCCGAGGCGATCCTGGCCGCCTCCGACGCGGCCGTCACCGAGGCCCGGCTGATGGGCCAGGGCCGCATCGGCACCATCCCGATCGGCTTCGAGACGGGAACCGCCTACTTCGGGACCCTCGCCGCCATCGTGACCACCGCCCGGCGCCGCGAACCCCGCATCACCCTCGACCTCACCCCGATGAGCAGCGCCGAGCAGTGGGAGGCCCTCCAGGCCGGCACGATCGCCCTCGGCTACGGCCACTACCCGCCGGACGATCCGGACCTGGCCTGGCGGGAGATCAGCCGCGCCCGCATCGGCGTGGTCCTCGCCGGCGACCACCGGCTGGCCGCCCGCCCCGAGCTGACCCTGGCGGACCTCCGCGGCGAACCGGTGCTGCTCCAGCCCCGCCGCCACTACCCCCGGCTGCACGACGACCTGATCGCCGCCGTCCGCGCCCGCGGGCTCGTGCTCGACGTGCTGGCCGAGATCACCGACCTCGAGGCCATCCTGGCCCTGGTCGCCGGCGGCGACGCGGTCACGTTCCTCCCGGAGAACCAGATCCCGATCCTGCTCCTGGGCACGGCCGTCTGGAAGCCCGTGACGGACCTGGACGTGCACCGAGCCGACATCGTCATGTGGCGCCGCCAGGACGAGCGGTCGCCGCTGCTGCGCCCCCTGATCGACATCGTCCGGGAGGTCGCCGAAAGGCCCCGCCATGAACCGGACCACCCGAGCGGCCGTTCCTCCGGTCATGAGCATGGTGGAGACCCAGCGAACCGTCCCGGGATCGGCGAATCTGGCTAAGGCGGCTCGGCTGGAAGGCGTTTTCCGGCAGGAGACGGCGCGGTTGAACAAGGAGCGACGGGACGATTTGAGTACCTCGCGTGATTCCCCGCTCGCCCCTTACGAATATCGGGATCGAGTAGCGCAGCAGGGCTATGCGGACCGCGCCGGGCAGAACGCGGGACTGGCCCGCGCGGCGGCCATATCGTCGGTCTCCCGTCCCTCGCCCGCGGCACCCGCGCGACCGACCGTCCGTGGAAACAGTCCCGCTGCGACGCCCCGCCGCGGCCGGACTCGCTGAGCCTACGCCGTACCGGAAGGCCCTTTCGCCGGTGCGCCCGCCCGGATGAATGCCGGGCGGGCGCACTTCGCCGCGGAGATCCGTCTCAGCGCGGGGTGCCGAAGTCCTGGGTCCACCAGGGACCGCCGTCCGAGTCGCGGACCACACCCACACCGACTTCCCGGTAATCGCAGTTCAAGATGTTCTGCCGATGACCGGGGCTCTCCATGAAGCCGGTGAAGGCCGTGTACGCATCGTGCTTGCCGTACATGGCGATCTCGGGGGTGGGGAAAGCGCCCGGCGCGATGTTCTCGGCGATTGCCGACCAGGTGTAACCGGCCGCGGTGAACCGTTCGCCGAGGCCCTGTTCCCCCGAAAGCTGGTGTTCCAGCTTCTTCCGCCCGGCCATCAGCTGCGAATGTGCACGTGCCGCTACGGTCAGGGCGTCGTTCTTGATGACCGGCCGGCAATTGGCTTTGCCGCGTTCGACGTTGATCAGTTCGATCATGCGATCTTCCAGCGCGGCCTCGCCGGACGGCTTGGGCTGGTCGCCCGGCTTGGGCTGGTCGCCCGGCTTCGGCTGGTCGCCCGGCTTCGGCTGGTCAACCGCGGGCGGCGGATTCCCCGGGCCGGGCTGCGAGGGACCCTGGGACGGCCCCTGAGACGGGACCTGTGCCAGGTTCGAGCCTCCGGAACCCGGGGGTACCAGGCCGGCCGCGGCCGGCTGCGGCCGGCCCGCGTCCCGGTAAGCCACGCCCGCCTCGGTCGCAGTGCCGTCCTCCCGGTACAGGCCGTACGCCTCCGATTTCGCTGCTGCCGTGGCCGGCAGGGACGAATACGCGTAACGCTCCACATACGGCGTCGCGTTCAACTGCTCTGTGGTCTTCGAAAGAAACGTGGCCAGCTGCTTCGCGTCCGGATACCGCGGCTCACCCTTGAAGTTGGTGAGGCCGAACTGAGTGATCCAGATCGGCATGTCATAGCGCTCGTGAACCCTCTCCACATAGGCCATGAGCTGGCCGGCCGCGGCATCGCTGAAATCCGACCCGAACCAGTGCAGGGCGATGAAGTCGACCCGCAGCTTCTTGTTCCGGGCTCCCTTCAGGAAGCGGTCCAGCCAGCCGTCGGATACATCGGCCCCGGCGGAGACCGCCGGGCTGCCGAGGCGCAGCCCGGTCCTCTCGAGACGGGGCCAGAGCTTGAGCGCCCTGTCGACGGTCAGGTGAGCCTGATCCCTGCGATCGGGTTCGTGGAAGCCGAGCAGGGTCTTACTCGACTTCTTCGCGGCCTCGAGCTCGGTGGCGGTCACGGAGCCGGGGCCCCAGATCGTCGCGACGAACTCGGCCTCCGCCGGAATGTCCCGGTTGTCGGACGACCAGTCGTGATACCAACTGGCTCCGATGGCGCGCATACCGTCGGCCGCCCGCGGGAAGGGCCAGGTACTCACGCCCTTCTTCGAATCGGCCTGCGCGGTCTTCGGAACCGGCAGGGTCCATGACTGGGTCTGGACCGCTGCGCATTTCCAGATCTGCAGGGCCACGCCGTCGCGACCACCCTCATGGGCATCCAGACACTTGCCCGAGCCCGTGTTGATCAGCTGCCCGTTGGCGAACCGCCACCGCCGCGCATCCGTACCGTCGCAATCGAGCAACTGCACAGCCGTGCCGTCGCCCGACGACCCGCCCGCGACACCGAGACACTTGCCCAGGGCACGAACCTCTCCCTGCCGCTGATCGATCTCCCAGCGCTGCCGGTCGGAACCGTTGCAATCCCCGAGCCGGACCGCCGCCACACCGGTGCTCCCCGGCTCTGCGACGTCGGCACACATACCGGCCGCCCCGATGATGGCGGCATCGTTGCGGGCCGGTCCGGTCTCCGCCCCGGCGTCGGGCATGGCACCCACCCCTGCTGCGATCACCGCCCCGACGGCCCCTAGAACGGCGACACCGCGTGCCGTCCGGTTCCTTCGCAAGTCCTGCCAGGCACTCACCATTTGCCTCCGTATCCCGCAGTGGCCACACCCGAGCCGGCAGGCGACAGGTGCGCGCGGGAGTAACGGACAACACAAGGCCCGGGTTCACGTCCAGCCCGCGACCTGTGACGGTTCGCGGTCGGCCGGGCCCACGTAGTCCGCGGACGGGCGGATGATCTTTCCGAGCCGTTTCTGTTCGAGGATGTGGGCGCTCCAGCCCGCCGTACGCGCGCACACGAACAGCGGCGTGAACAGGTCGGCCGGCACGCCCGCGAAGTCGAGGACGATGGCGGCCCAGAATTCGACGTTGGTCTCGAGGACGCGGTCCGGCTTGCGGTCGCGGAGTTCGGCCAGCGCCGCGTTCTCCAGGGCCAGCGCCACCTCGTAGCGCGGGGCGCCGAGTTCCTTGGCCGCGGCGCGCAGGATGCGGGCCCGGGGGTCCTCCGCGCGGTACACAGCGTGTCCGAAACCCATCAGGCGGCGACCGCCGTCGAGGACGCTCCTGACGTACCCGCGGGGGTCGCCGTCGCGTTCGACGGCCTCGACCATGCCGAGGGCGCGGGACGGCGCGCCGCCGTGCAGCGGCCCGGACATCGAGGCCACCGCGCCGGAGAGGGCCGCGGCGACGTCGGCGCCGGTGCTCGCGATGACGCGGGCGGTGAACGTGGAGGCGTTCATGCCGTGCTCGGCCGCACAGATCCAGTAGCGGTCGATCGCCTCGGCGTGGCGCGGGTCCGGGTCGCCCTGCCAGGTGATCAGGAAGCGTTCGGCGGCGGTCCGGCCCTCGTCGACGCGCCGCCGCGGCACCGGTGGCAGGTCGCCGCGGGCGCCCTGCGCCACGAACGACAGCATCGCGGCCGCCGTGCGGGCCAGGTCGTCGCGCGCCTGCGGCTGGTCGATATCGATCAGCGGGCGGAGTTTCCCGTACGCCCCCAGCATCGCCGTCGCCGCCTGGAGGTCCACCCGCGGGTCGCCGGAGCGCACGGGCAGCGCCGGCGCCTCCACGGGGGCGAGCGGGCGCTCGAAGTCGCCGTCGACGAGCAGCGCCCACACGTCGGCGAAGGTCGCGCCGCCGATCAGCTTCTCCACATCGATGCCGCGGTAGCGCAGCGCGCCGCCGTCACGGTCGGGTTCGGCGATCTCGGTGTCGAAGGCGACGACGCCGGCGAGGCCGGGCTTCACGTTCATCATGGGCCCACTGTCCGGCCCGGCGAATCCAGTTGTCAATGTTGATTCAGTCAACATGAGAAGATGACCACATGGGCGAGGACCGGTTGCTGACCACGGACGAGGTCGCGATGCACCTCGGGGTCAAGAAGGCGACCGTCTACGCGTACGTGAGCAGGGGTCTGCTGAGCAGCAGGCGCCACGCCGGGGGCAAGGAGAGCCTGTTCAGCGAGGCCGACGTCCGGGCGTTCGGGGCGCAGCGGCGCAGGGGGGCCACCGACTCGCCGGCCATCCACACCGGCATCACGCTCATCACCGGCGACACGCTGTACTACCGCGGCCTCGACGCGGCCGGCCTGGCCCGCCGGGAGCCGTTCGAGGCCGTCGCCACCCTGCTGTGGACCGGCGAGCTGCGGCCCGTGCCGTTCGCCGGCGACCCGGAGCTGCGCGCGCTCGCCGAGGCCGTGATCGCGCCGCTGCCCGCGGACGCCCGGCTCGCCGATCTGCTCCGGGTCGTCGTGGCCGCCGCCGGCTCGGCCGACCGGCTGCGCTTCGACACGACGCCCGCCGCGGTGACCGCGACCGGCCGGACCATCGTGTCCACCATGGTCGGCGCGCTGCCGGTCCGGTCGGGCGAGACGGCGCCCGGACCGTTCCCGCTCGCCGCCGAGCTGTGGCGCCGGCTCACCGCCGAGGCGCCGGCCCCCGAGCGGATCGGCGCGCTCAACGCCGCCCTGGTGCTGCTCGCCGATCACGATCTGGCCGCCTCCACGTACGCGGCCCGGGTCGCGGCCTCCACGCGGGCGCATCCGTACGCGGTGGTCGGCGCCGGGCTCGCCGCGCTCGACGGGCCCCTGCACGGCGCGGCGAGCGGGCTCGTCGTCGAGATGCTCGCCGAGGCGGTACGCACCGGCGACGCCGTCGGCACCGTCTCGCGTCAGCTGCGCGCGGGCGGCGGCGTACCCGGCTTCGGCCATCCGCTCTATCCCGGCGGCGACCCCCGCGCCGCCGCCCTGCTCGCGCTCGTGACCGCCCTCCCGGCCGGCCCGGGCGTCCTGGCGGCGATCGGCGAGGTCGCCGCGGCGATGGCCTCGCGGGCCGCCGCGGCGCCCGACATCGACTATGCGCTGGCGGCGTTGACGCTGGTCACCGGCATGCGGCCGGACGCCGGCGAGGCGATCTTCGCGATCGCGCGGACGGCCGGCTGGCTGGCGCACGCCATCGAGGAGTACGGCGACGAGCCCAGCCGGTTCCGCCCCCACGGCCGGTACGCCGGCCGCCTCCCGCGCGCCTGAGCGCCCGCCGCCGCGCCGTCCGGCCGGGCAGCGCCGCCGCGTCCGTGACCAGCACCCGTTGACGAACTGGTCACATATCTGAAACCTTGAATACCCACTCCTGCAAGAAGTTCGCAGAGGGACGAAATTTCTGCTCCTGCTTCTGCAACTTCCCGTCCTTCTCCCCCTGCACGGATCCGCTCTGTCGTCCCCCGAACAGAACAGAGGGCACCCATGACCCCCAGGTCCAGACGCCGCCTCCTCGGCGGCCTGCTCGCCGCCACCCTCGTCGCGGCCGGCCTCACCGCCGGCCCCGCCCACGCCGCCGGGGGCCCCAACCTCGCGGCCGGGAAGACGGCCACCGCGAGCGGCGCCCACGGCGAATACCCGGCCCGCAACGTCACCGACGGCAACGCCCAGTCGTACTGGGAGAGCCCCACGAACGCCTTCCCGCAGTGGATCCAGGTCGACCTGGGCAGCGGCGTCAGCATCGACCAGGTGGTGCTCAAGCTGCCGCCGGCCGCCGCGTGGGCCACCCGTACGCAGACCCTCAGCGTGCAGGGCAGCACCGACGGCAGCAGCTTCAGCACGCTGTCCGGCTCCGCCGGACGGGTCTTCGACCCGGCCTCCGGCAACACGGTGACCATCGGATTCACCGCGGCGACGGTGCGCTACGTGCGGGCGACCATCACCGCCAACACCGGCTGGACCGCGGGACAACTGTCCGAGTTCGAGGTCTACGGCACCGCCGGCGGCCCCGATCCCGACCCGGACCCGGACCCCGACCCGCCGGTGGGCGGGAACCTCGCGGTGGGCAAGCCGATCGAGGCGAACTCGTCCACGTTCACCTTCGTGGCCGCCAACGCCAACGACGACAACACCGGCACGTACTGGGAGTCGGCGGGCTACCCCGGGACCCTGACCGTACGGCTCGGCGCCAACGCCGACGTGACCGGCGTGGTGGTCAAGCTGAACCCCGACCCGGTGTGGGGCCCGCGTACCCAGAACATCCAGGTCCTCGGCCGTGAGCAGGCCGCGACCGGGTTCACCTCGCTCAAGGCCCGCGCGGACTACGCCTTCCACCCGTCGGGCAACCGCAACACCGTCACGATCCCGGTCACCGGCCGCGTCGCCGACGTGCAGCTCCAGGTGTTCGCCAACTCCGGCGCACCCGGCGGCCAGGTCGCCGAGTTCCAGGTGCTCGGCCAGTACGCGCCGAACCCCGACCTGGTCGTCACCGGGCTGACGTGGTCGCCCGCGACGCCCGACGAGACGACGCCGGTGACGGTGGCCGCGACCGTGCAGAACCGCGGCACCGCGGCGGCCCCGGCCAGCTCGCTCAACGTCAGTGTCGGCGGCACCGTCGCCGGCACCGCGGCGGTCGGCGCCCTCGCCGCCGGCGCCTCGACCACCGTGCAGGTCAACGCCGGACGGCGCGGGCAGGGCAGCTACGCCGTCTCGGCGGTCGTCGACCCGTCCAACACGGTGCCCGAGCAGAACAACGACAACAACAGCTTCACCTCACCCACCCAGCTGGTCGTCGCCCAGGCGCCCGGCCCCGACCTGCAGGTTCTGAGCGTCACGACGAACCCGCCCAACCCCGCCGCCGGCGCGGCGGTCAGCTTCTCGGTGGCCGTCAACAACCGCGGCACCAGCGCGGCAGCGGCCAGCGTGACCCGGGTCAGCGTCGGCGGCACGACGCTGAACACCAACACCCCGCAGATCGCCGCCGGCGCCACCGCCACCGTGGCGATCTCCGGCACCTGGACGGCCACCGCGGGCGGGGCCACGGTCACCGCCACCGCCGACGCGACCGGCGTCGTGGCCGAGACCAACGAGGACAACAACGCGCTGACCAGGTCGATCGTGGTCGGGCGCGGCGCCGCGGTGCCGTACGTCGAGTACGAGGCCGAGGCCGCCCGATACCAGGGCACGCTGCTGACCGCCGACCCGCTGCGCACGTTCTCGCACACGAACTTCGCCACCGAGTCGTCCGGCCGCCAGTCGGTGCGGCTCACCGGCACCGGCCAGTTCGTCGAGTTCACCTCCACGAACCAGGCCAACTCCATCGTGGTCCGCAACTCCGTGCCGGACGCGCCGGGCGGCGGCGGCCAGGACCACACCATCAGCCTCTACATCAACGACGCGTTCGTGCAGAAGCTGACGCTGTCGTCGCGCAACAGCTGGCTCTACGGCACCAGCGACGACACCGAGTCGCTGTCCAACACGCCGTCGGCCGACGCGCGCCGGCTCTTCGACGAGTCGCACGCGCTGCTGGCCCAGTCGTACCCGGCCGGCACCCGGTTCAAGCTCCAGCGGGACGCGGCCGACAGCGCGGCGTACCAGATCATCGACCTGATCGACCTGGAGCAGGTGGCCCCGGCGCCGACCGCCGTGCCCGCCGGCTGCACGTCGATCACCGCGTACGGTGCGGTCCCGAACGACGGCAACGACGACACCGCGGCGATCCAGCGGGCGGTGACCGACGACGAGAACGGGGTCATCGGCTGCGTCTGGATCCCGGCCGGCCAGTGGCGCCAGGAGCAGAAGATCCTCACCCCGGACCCGGCGCGCGGCCAGTACAACCAGAAGGGCATCCGCAACGTCGTCGTCCGCGGCGCCGGCATGTGGCACACCCAGCTCTACTCGAACACCCAGCCGCAGAACGTGGTCGGCAACATCAACCACCCGCACGAGGGCAACGTCGGCTTCGACATCGACGACAACACCCAGATCTCGGACCTCGCCATCTTCGGCAACACGCAGAACCGTTCCTACCGCGGCCACGGCCTCAACGGGCGCTTCGGCAAGAACACGAAGATCAGCAACGTCTGGATCGAGCACGTCAACGTCGGCGCCTGGGTGGGTCGCGACTACTCCGACACGCCCGCCTACTGGAACCCGGGCGACGGCCTCGAGTTCTCCGGCATGCGCATCCGCAACACGTTCGCCGACGGCATCAACTTCAGCAACGGCACCCGCAACTCGCGCGTCTTCAACTCCTCGTTCCGCAACACGGGCGACGACGCGCTCGCCGTGTGGGCCAACCCGCGGGTCAAGGACACGTCGGTGGACGTGGCCTCCAACAACCGGTTCCTCAACAACACGATCCAGCTGCCGTGGCGGGCCAACGGCATCGCCGTCTACGGCGGGTTCGGCAACAACGTCGAGAACAACCTGGTCTACGACACCATGACGTACCCGGGCATCATGATCGCCACCGACCACGACCCGCTCCCGTTCAGCGGCACCACGCTGGTCGCCAACAACGGCCTCTACCGCGACGGCGGCGCCTTCTGGAACGAGGACCAGGAGTTCGGCGCGATCACGCTCTTCCCCAAGACCTCGGACATCACCGGGGTCACGATCCGCGACACCGAGATCGTCGACTCCACCTTCGACGGCATCCAGTTCAAGAACGGCGGCGGCGCCATGCCGAACGTCGCGATCACCAACGTACGCATCGACAAGTCCAACAACGGCGCCGGGATCCTGGCGATGGGCGGGGCACGCGGCAGCGCGAACCTGTCCAACGTGACGATCACGAACTCGGCCGACGGGAACATCGTGATCCAGCCCGGATCCACGTTCACCATCGCCGGCAGCTGACCGTCCCGCCCGGGTGGCGCCTCCGGCTTCCGGCCGGGGGCGTCACCCGTGGCCGACCGTCCCCATCGGGTCGCGCTCCCGGCTTCCGGCCGGGGCGCCACCCGTGGCGGACCGTCCCGCGTCACCCGTTGCGGCGGGAACCGCCGAGGGCGGCCGGCGGGCGCACCACCAGGTACGACAGCCCGGCGGCCACGAGCAGCAGCACGGGCACCAGCCAGACCCACACGCTCGCGTCGTCCGCCGGTTCCTCGCTCGCCGCGGCCGGCTGCCCCGCGACGGCGAGCAACTCCGGCTGCGGCCCCTCCACCGGCGGCTGCCAGCCCGCCGGCACCGGCGTCGACCCTCCGGTGTACGAGAACCGCAGCTCCCCTTTGACCTGATCCCCGTCCGAGGCGACCGTGTGGTAGCGCACCACGTAGTCCCCGGGCGCCGGCCAGTGCATGACCCTGACCTTGACCGGGAAGCCGGTGGGATACAGCTGCGGCGCCCAGGTGCCGTCGGTCAGCTGGTATTCGCGCACGGGCGTGGCCAGCCGGACCGGCTCCGCGTTCGACCAACCGCCGTCGACCCGGTCCCCGGTGGGCGCGGTCACGGTGAAGTACGCGTACGGTGCGGGCTTCTCGGTGAAGGTCAGCGAGACCGCCTCGATCGGCTCGCTCACGACGGCGTCCGCGGCCGGAACCGTGACGACCAGGCCCCCGTGGGCCGACGCGCGCCCGGGTGCCACGACGGCCCCGGCCAGCACCCCGGCGAGCAGAACGGCGAAACCGCGGCGCACCATGGCCGAAGGCTAACCGCTGCCGCTCACCTTGGACAGACTCCGGGCGCTCAGCGGAACGGCACGGCCACGTCGCAGATCACGTCCTCGGGGCCGGTCGCGTCCAGGTCCGCGCCGTATCCGTAGACCTCGCGCGCCGCGGCCGTCACCGTGTGGCCGTGCTCGCGGACCCAGCGGTGCGCCGCGTCGTACACCGACAGGATCTGCGGCGGCTCGAAGTGGCCCCGGCGCACCGGGACGTACGCCTCGCGGTGGGCCGGCTCCGTGCGTACGGAAGCCTCCGGCCGGACCGGCACGCAGACCTCGACCGGGCCCGGGGCGTCCTCGGTCACGTCGCCGTGGAAGACCACGAAGCGCGGGCCCGTCGCACCGCCCGAGCGAGCGGCCAGTTCGGTGAGCCGGTCGGTCGCCTCCCGGATCCACCGCAGCTCCGCGGCGGTGACGTACCGCAGCTCGGTGACGATGTGCTGCTCGGGCACGTCGCGGACGGAGACCGGCCAGGTGCCGCCCGGGGCCGGCGCCGGCGTCTCGGCGGCGAGGCTGCGCACCAGGCGGTCGGCGAGCTCCCGCTGGGCGGCGAGCCGGCGCTCCACTCCCGTCCAGTACCCGGCGAGAAGCTCCGCCGCCTCCGGGGCGGCGGCGCCGACGATCTCGGTGATCTCGGACAGCGGCATGTCGAGCCGGCGCAGCAGCGCGATCAACCGGCCGGCGTAGAGCTGGCCGCCCGTGTACCGCCGGTAGCCGGTCGCGGCGACCACCTCCGCCGGGCGCAGCAGGCCGATCCGGTCGTAGAGCCGGAGCGCCCGGACCGACAGCCCGGACCGGCGGGCGAACTCCCCGATGGTCAGCAGCCCGGCGCCACCCATGATCGCCTCCCGTCCCGGCGACGACCGCGCGCCGCCGGAGTCAGCCTGCAGTCTCCCCCAAGGTCAGGGTCAAGCGGGCCGTCACAGGTCGCGCCGGCCGAAGGCGAGGGCCGTCAGGGTCAGCACCAGCATCGTCCACACGCCTGTCCAGGCCAGATAGGTCACCGTGAGCGGCGCCATGCTGAGGAACGGCGACTCCTCCACGCCCGTACCCACCTGCAACAGCAGCGCCGGATCCTGGAACGAGTTCATGGCGCCGCGCCACAGCCCGTCGGTCGGCAGCAGCATCCTCGACACCGTACCGACCTGCGCCATGCTCTCGTTGCCGAGCGCGTCGCCGACCGAGCCGACCACGCCCGCGATCCACGTCGCGCCGAACAGGCCGACCGCCACGATGCCCGACGCCATCGGCGAGATCGCGGTCGACAGCAGCAGCCCCAGGGTGAGCAGCACCGTCGTCTGCAACGCCAGCAGGGCCAGCCCGGTCAGCGGCTTCGGCGGCCAGTAGCCGACGGTCACCCGCACGATGACGAACTGGGCGAACCCGGCCACGACGACGAACCCGCCACCGAACACGACCAGGCCCAGCCACTTGCCGGCCAGCACCGCCCAGCGGCGGACCGGACGGGCCAGCACCGCCAGCGCGCTGCCCGACTCGATCTCCCCGGCCACGGTCGGGCCGGCGAGGAAGGCCGTACCCAGCGCGGCGATCAGGCTCAACCCGAACATCACCAGGTTGAGCACGATCGACCCGGCCGCCTTCGCCTCGCCGGAGGTCAGCCCGCCGAACTCGGCGTCCAGCCGGGCGAACCCCCACGCGCTCAGCGCGAGCAACAGGAGGGTCAGCACCGCCAGGGACCGCAAGACCCGCCGGCGTCCGGCTTCCTGCAGGGTCAGGGCGGCAACGATCCATACGGTACGCGCGGTCATCGATGCTCCTCGCCGGATCCGGTACGCAGAATGTCCAGCAGCCGTTCCTCGAGGCTGATCCTGGTGGGCTCGACCGCGTGCACGCGCACCCCGAGGGCGACCAGGTCGGCCACCAGCCCGGGCACGGCGCCGGGGTCAGGGTCGGGGTCGGCGGCCAGCGCGACGGTGAACACCTCCCCGGGATCACCGTCCCGGGCCCGGGTCCACGCGCCGGCCTCCGCCAGCCGCGCCTCCGCCCGCGCCCGCACCCCCTCGAGCCGCAACCGCAGCTCCCGCCGCCCGAGCAGCTCCGCCAGGGTTCCCGAGGCCGCCACCCGGCCCCGGTCCAGGATCACGACCCGATCGCAGACCCGTTCCACCTCACCGATCAGGTGCGAGTTCAGCAGCACCGCGACCCCGCGCTCCTTGAGAGCGAGCAACAGATCCCGTACGTCGGCACGCCCGAGCGGATCCAGGGCGCTGGTCGGCTCGTCCAGCACCACGAGCTCCGGGCGGGCGACGAGCGCGACGGCCAGCCCCAGCCGCTGCTGCATGCCCTTCGAGAAGCCGCCCACCCGGTCGCCGGCCCGGTCCGCGAGACCCACACCGGCCAGGCATTCGCGCTGGTCGGCGGCGGAGACGGCGGTGCCGGAGAGGCGTACGTGCAACCGGAGCACCTCGGCGGCGGTCAGCCAGGGCTGATAGCGGAAGAGCTCCGGCAGGTAGCCGGCGCGGGCGCGGGACTGCGGGTCCCCGGCGGGCCGCCCGAGCAGCAGCACCTCGCCGGCGTCCGGCCGGACGAGCCCGAGCAGGATCTTGATCACGCTCGTCTTCCCGGCGCCGTTCGGGCCGAGCAGCCCGACCACCTCGCCCCGGCCGACGGTGAACGAGACGCCGTCGACCGCGGTCCGCCGCCGGTAACGCTTGCGCAGCCCGGAACACCACACGGCGGGCGCCGGCGGCAGCTCCGAGAGCAGCCGCTCCGCGGCGGCCAGGCTCTCCCCGGCCGGGCCGGTCATCGGTGCCACCGCAGGCCGCGGGCCACCGTCAGCACCTCGTCACCGCTCAGCGAGCCGGCGACCGCGGTGACGACGCCGTCGTTCACCCAGACCACGGCGGCCATCACGCCGTCCCGCGAGGCGAGCACCGTGGCCGGCGTCCCGTTGACGTCCGCCTGCCTGCTCGTCAGATGCTCGACGGACATGAACAGCGGCAGCGTCGTCCCGTCACCGGAGAACGCGCGCAGCTGCGACGCCACGTTCGGCGGCAGGATCGGCAGCGACAGCAGGTAGTCCCGCGCGGTCGCGAAGGGAATGCCCTCCGAGTACGCCTTCGGCGCGACCAGGCGGCCGACCACCATCGCCGGCACCGGGCGCCCCGCCGACCAGACCGCGGCCACGCCGGGCCCCGCCACCAGCCGGAACCGGCTCCCGTCGAGCCTCGCGGGCGGCGGCGGCAGCGACTCCCCGGCCGCGGCGGCGGTCCGCGCGGCCGTCTCCGCCTCGTACGTGAACACCGCCGTCGCCCGGTTCGCGACGTGGTACTCCGGCTCCCCGGACACCCCCCGCGGCAGCTCCGTCACCCGCGGGATCGTCAGCCCGGCCGCCTCCTCCGCGGCGGCGGGGCCGCTCACCCGCCGTACGCTCACCCTCTCGGTCACGTCGAGCCGGCCGAACGCGGACAGCTCCGGCAGCTTCACCAGATCGGCCTCCGGCGCGGTGACCGGGGTGATCTGCTCGGCCCGGAAGATCGGCAGCCAGTCGGTGGCGGCCGCGGCACCGGCCCCGGCGAGCAGCGCGACCACCCCGGCGACGGCGACCACCGGGCTGCGCAGCGCGGCCCGCCAGCGCCGCCGGTCCGGGTAGGCGGCGCGCTCCCCCACGGACGCCCGCCCGGGGCGTTCTCCCGCGGACGCCTGCCCGGGGTGCTCCCCCGCGTCGAGGGCCTGCGACAGGCGGGCCCATCCGCGGTCCACGTCCGGCGCGGCACCCGTCCCGGGCGCCGCGTCGGTGATCGCCGGGTTCTCCCAGGCCAGGGCCGCGGTCATGAGTGCCGCGTCCTCCCGGGCGGCGGCCAGACCGGCCAGGCACGCCGGGCAGCCCGCCACGTGTTCGCGGTCGGCCTGGGAGACGCCCGCCGGATCGTCCACGAGCCGGCGCACAATGCCGTCAGTCGGATGACGCATGACGGTTCAACTCCTTGCGTAGGGCGGACTCGGCACGGCGCACGGTGGTGCCCACGCTGCCGGGGGAAAGATCGAGGGCGGCGGCGACCTCCGCGTAGCTGAGGCCGCTGTGCCGCAGAACGAGGGCGACGGCCTGCTTGCGGGGCAGCCGGGCCAGCGCCGCGCGGACCCGCCGGCGCTCGTCGAGCGTCACGACCGCGTCGGCGACATCCCCGGCCACGGCGTCCGCGTCACCGGCGAACTCCTCCCGCGCCACCCGCCGCCGGCCGGACCGGAGATGGTTGAGGGCGGTGTGCGCGGCGGCGACGGACAGCCAGCCGGTCGCCTCGGCCGCCGGCACCGACGAGCGCCCGAAGGTGAGAAACACCTCCTGCGCGACGTCCTCGGCCTCGTCCCGCGAGCCCAGCACGCGGGCGGCGACCCCGACGACCCGCGGATACGCCCCCCGGAACACCATCTCCAGGTCGGGACGCACGCCCCCGCGCCCGGGCAGAGCCGTCACCGCACCGCCGTCCTTCCACCCGGCCCGCACCGCACCGCCGTCCTTCCACCCGGCCCGCACCGCACCCGGCACGGACAGCACCGCCGCCGGTCCGGGGCCCGGGGGTCCCGCGAGCTCGACTTGTTCCTCCATATCTTCAGAGCACCGCGGAGCCCGCACATGTGACATGGCGTGGAAAAAGCCGGCCCGGCCGCCGGGTACGGCTCAGGGCAGCTGCTGGAGCATTGCCTCGCAGCTGCGCAGCACCGTCTGGGCCGCCTCCATCTGCTGGCCGGTCCGGTCCGGCTGCTGGGCGAGCACCCGCCACCTGTCGGCCGCGGCCGCCGCATGCGCGCGGATCTCGTCCGGTGGCGCCTCCGCGGGCAGGCCGAGCCGCTCGACCAGGGTGCCGCCCTCGCCCCCGACCAGGCGGCGCCCCTCCACCGCCAGTTCGCCCGGGAGCCCGGCGCGGCGCGCGCGCAACGCCGCCAGCAGGCGCAACTCGCGGAACTCGTGGGCCGCGCTCACGGTCTGCTCCACGCGTACAAGAAGGTGCCCCGACTGGGGTCTCGGCTCGCGATGCGCCAGCTGTTCGACGGCTATCAGGGCAGTGCGGGCCTTGAGCACCGTACGGCGGGCCGAGAACAGGTCGGTGATCGCCACCTGGAGCTCGGCGAGCCCGCTGTGCCGCAGCAGCGCCTCGGCCAGCGCGCTCGGATCACGGGCCCCGGAGCGCACCAGCGTGGTGGCCAGCTTGACGCCGGTCAGCGTCAGCCGGTCGAGCAGCCGCTCCCGCCACGCCGGCTCCAGGGCGATCGCCTCGCCCGCCGCCCGGAACCGGTCGACGGAGAGCAGGTACGGTTCCAGCTCCGCCCGCGACGAGCCGGCCAGCACGGCGAGGGCGTCGAACTCGTCCTGGCGCAGGCTGCGGGCGGCGTACCCGAGAAGCCCGGACACCGCGAGCACGTCCTGGCACAACATGGTCAGGTCCGGCTCGTGCCGCCGCCGGCGGGCGATCTGCTTCGCGGCGAGCATGGCGTCGACCCGCCCGCCGGCGGTCTCGTCGGCACGGGACAGGACGACGACGTGGTGCAGCGGCAGGGTGGCCGCGGCCCAGCCCCCGCGGGCGGGCGGCAGGCGGTGAAGGTCGGCGGAGGCGAGCGTACGGCTGAGGAACAGCACCGCGTCGGCCTCCTGCCGCATCCGGGCGGCCCGCAGCCACCCGTCATCCCCGGGCGGAAGCCCTGGCGTGTCGTAGACGTGCGTGTGCCGCAGCGAGCGACTGGGCCACTCGACGTGCACCTCGTGGATCTCGCCGTCCTGCTCCGCCGCCTCGTACGGCCGCAGCGAGTCGGCCAGCTGCAACCCCTGCTCGGCCCGGTGAACCGGCAACTCGTACGGCGCCCCGTGCCGCGGCCGCACCTGGGCCCGAGGCTGCGGCCCGTCCCGATACCACGCGGGATGCCCGCCCTGCCCCCGCGACCGCACGGGCGCGACACTCTCCCCGATCAACGCGTTGACCAACGTAGACTTCCCGGCCTGGGAAGGCCCGGCCACGGCGAGCAGCAGCGGCCCGTCAAGCCGCACGGCATGCCGGTGCAGCCACTCCTGCGCCCGCGGGCTGTCATGGTAGATCCGCATCGCCTCGGCAAGCACCTCGTGCACCCGCCCGGCAAGCCCGTCCTCGGCGCTCATCGTCCCCCCGCGCGATCCGCCCCCACGAGCCGCCCTCGCCTGCGACCGGCCCGGCGCTCCCCCGCCACCGCAGTAAACGGCGGGGCGGCGGTCACCCGGTTCCCGAGCCCAGCGCCGCACGCCCGGCCCGACCGCGGACGACTCCCGAGCCCGACACCGCACACCCGGCCCGACCACGGACCACTCCCGAGCCCGACACCGCACACCCGGCCCGACCACGGACCACTCCCGAGCCCGACACCGCACGCCCAGCTCGACCGCGGACCACTCCCGAGGCCGACGCCGCGCGCCCGGGCAGCGGACGTCCCGTTCCCCGGTCCGGCGGTACGCACCCGGCTCGGCAGCGGGGCGGTGGTCATCCGGTTTCCGATGCCGTGGCGCCGATGGCCGGGTTGCGGGCCGGGGACAGGGCCTGGGCCTGCTGGTAGAGGCCCGAGAGCCGGTCGAGTTCCTGTTCGATGCGCCGGGCGCGCTGGGCTCGGGCGGCGAGTTCGCGGTCGGCGGCTGCCTTGGCCGAGCGGAGGGACTCGATGATGGCCTCGTGGATGTCCTCGGTGACGCCGCTGTAGTGGTCGCGGAGGGTGCGCTGCATCCGGCGTACGGAATCCTTGGCGTCCTTGGCCAGGCCGATGAAGATCTGGTCGATGTGGCGCTGCACCGCCAGTTTCGCCGCGGCCTGGCGGCGTTTGAGCAGGGACTTGCCCTCCTCGCGGACGGTGCGGCTGCCGAAGAGGGCGCCGCCGCCGATCGAGATGGGGTTGATCAGGGACATTCCGGCCATGCTGGTGGCCAGGCCGACCATGAGGATGCCGCCGTACGAGCCGCGCAGACCGGTGAAGAGCTTCTGCGCCGTCGTGAACCGCTCGACCGGCGGCGCGTTGAGGTCGGTCGCGCGGTCGGGGAGCTGGTCGAGGGGGACGCCGGCCCAGCCGGGGAGCACGTCGTCGCCGTACTCGGGGAACTGCTCGGCCACCCTGTACGCCAGCCACTCGCCACGCTCGGCGAGCCAGGCGAAGCTCGACTCGGCCGCCTCCTGGACCGCCTGGCGCAGCCACGCGTGGAAGTCGTCCCACTCGCGGGCCGGGTCCATGGTGTCGAGGGTCTGCTCGGCCTCGGCGAGCACCGCGCGGGTCCGCTCGCGCAGGTCCTGCTCGACGTCGGACATGAGGTCGCCCGACTCGTCGGCCAGGCAGTTCTGCCAGCGGGTCGTGATCCGGCGCAGATCCTCGAGGCGGCGCTGGGCCTCGTGCAGCTGCTCGACCGCGGCGGACGGCTCGGCGCTGCGCACCAGGTCGGCGCGCAGAGGGGTGACGATGTCCTCGATGACCAGCCGGCCGACCACCGAGACGGTGTCGCGCGCGAGGCCGTCGTGCTTGGTCGCGACCGTGTCCCGCAGGTGCGCGATGAGGTGCGGGAATCCGGACTCGTCGTTGAGCTCGGTGCTGTTGGACCGCACGGCGTGGTCGCGCAGCGTGCTGGAGAGGGCGATGACGGTGGCCGGCACCTCGGCGGCGATGAGCTGATCGCGGGCGTGCGCGACGGCATGACGCCAGCGCGGCGCGATGTCGGTCTTGGTCAGGGCCACCACGACGTGCGGGTAGAGCCTGCACAGGTCGACGAGCACGTCGAGCTCGGCGTCCGTGAGCTCGCGCGTCGACTCACAGGCGAAGACCACAAGATCGGCCCTCGCGTACGTGACGAGCCGCCGAAGCTCGTCGGTGGCCGCCACCGCGTCCTCGGGCAGCTGCGGCGGCGCGGGCGTGTCGATCAGCACCAGGCCGCCGGCCAGCAGGGCCCGCGGAAGCTGGACCTCGGTGTGCAGGAGCGAGGCCGCCGACGCGGGCTGGGTGAGCAGCGCCTCGGCCATCGACCTGCCGAGTTCCTCGGTGGACAGCGGGACGCTCCCGTGCAGGCCGGGCGGCGCGGTCCACGCCGCCGCCGGTCCCGCCCGGGTCACCAGCTGGGCGGCCGGGGTGTCGCCGTGGCGCACGACCGTGGCGACCCCGCCGGCGGAACCGTGCCCGACGGGGCACACCGGAGCGTTGATCAGGGCATTGACCAGGTGGCTCTTGCCCTGGCCCGCGGCGCCGGTGACGAGCACCCGGAGCTGCGGGTGCAGCAACTGTGCGCGACGGCCGGACAACCACTCCTGCAGATCGGCGCGACCGTGCGTGGTGCACATCTGGATGGTCGCGTCCAGCACGTCGAGCCAGAGCGGCGCCTGCGCCTGCGCGGCGACCTGCGTCCGGCTGTCGGCATGCACTGGCGAGGTGGGGGCCACCGGTGCCGCAGCCCCCACCTCCCAGCGTTGCATCTTCCCTGCCCGTTCTTCCGCTCGTTGACGTTGTGCCCGTGCCATGCCGTGGCAGGCTGGTGCCACCCTCCGGCACCGCGCCACGCCATGGCCCCGTCAGCGGCGGCTGTCCTGCCCCGTCGCCGCCGGCTACGACCACGGTGCGGGCTCGGGCCTAGAAGAGCAGGTCCGTCACCGCGCCGTGCGCGTGGTCGGCCGTGTCCGGCGCGGTGTGGTGACCGAGCCCGTCGACCAGTCCGGTCACCGGCGAGGTCACGTCACCCGCGACATCCAGGACCCCCTGGGTCGCATCGTGCGATACGGCGCCGAGCGGGTCCGAACCGGTCACGGAGCCGACGACCGAAGAGACTGCCGGGTCGAGGTGCGTCACGTCAAGGTCCGCAACGTCGTGCAGGCCGATCGTCGAGGTCACGCCGGTGACGACCGAGGCCGTTCCGTCCAGCGTCGCGCCGGCGTCCACACCGGTCGAGGCGATGAGACCGTCGGCGTCGCCCACGACCGTCGTGGTCACCGAGGTGGCGGTGGAGACGCCCGCGTCCAGGCCCAGGCCCGGGTCGTGCACCGCGGACAGCGCGCCGTCCACAGGAGCGGTGACCGAGGTGGAGACCGGAGCGTCGACCGTGGCAGCGTGCTCGAGGCCTACACCGACCGCCGGGGTGCCGGCGAGCAGGCCGTCGGTGCTCACCATGAAGGCGCCCGCACCGGCATACGCCACGTCCGGCGCCGCGTGCGCACCGGGAGTCAGGTTGCCGGTCATGGCCTGCAGCTGCGCGACCGCCGCGGAGACGTCGGCGTCGGCGACCCCGGTGGTCAGGTCGTGCACGCCCAGCGGAGCGGTCACGGCGGCGACGTCGGACAGCGGCGCGTAGTCGACCACGAGCGGGATGACTTCCTGCACGTCGACGGCGGTGACGTCGCTGAGGCCGGCGTCCGCGAGGACGCCCTCGGGGTCGAGCTCGAACGCCGACC
The DNA here is from genome assembly GCF_003002065.1 of Pseudosporangium ferrugineum. Taxonomy (GTDB): domain Bacteria; phylum Actinomycetota; class Actinomycetes; order Mycobacteriales; family Micromonosporaceae; genus Actinoplanes; species Actinoplanes ferrugineus_A. The sequence goes on along the minus strand of NZ_PVZG01000022.1, from coordinate 75,090 downwards.
GGGCGGCCGGGTCGTAGATGAGGTTGAGAACGAAGTCCTGCAAGGTGGGCGAGGAATCCATGGTGGCCATGCTCCTGGGATGGTGGTCGGATGGCGCCGGATCGTCACCCGGCATTGATCACCGTAGAGCGGGGAGGCGGCCCGGGCATCGGGTGCGGACCCCCTTCCTCGGACGCCGCCGCCCGGTGATCCGCCCCCGCCGGCCATTAGGGGCTTAGGGGATTCGCGGCCCCAAGGTTGGGGGACGATCTTCGATGCCCGATCTGGTACGAACGTTAGGGTTCTGCCCGTCCACATCTGATCGCCGCCGGTGCCCACCGACGGCAAGGAGCGAATCACGTGCCGTACCTGCTGGGGATCGATATCGGGCAATGCTCCGTGACGGCTGCCGTGTGCCGGCCGACGGTCCACCCGCACCGCCGCGCCGCCGAGCCGGGGTGGGCTCCCGCCGAGGTGGTCGCGCTCGCCGGCCCGGGTCCGTCGATCGGGTCCGCGCTGCTGCTCTCCGCGGGCGGTGACCTGGTCGCGGCCGAGGTCGGTGCGGGCCACGCGGTCGACCGGGCCGCCGGCTACCTGCACCGGGTCGGCGACGACGTGGCGGTCCTCCTGGGCGGACACGCGTTCCCCGCGCAGACGCTGGTCGCGGGCATGGTGAGCTGGGTCGCGGGCCGGCTGTGGCAGCTCCAGGGGCAGGCGCCGGACCGGATCGCCGTCGCCCATCCGACCGGCTGGGGTCCGCACCGCCTCGGGCTGCTCCGCACCGCCTTCGCCGAGGCCGGTCTCGGCGAGCCGGCCCTGGTGCCGCGCGCCGGGGCGGTCGTGACCAGCGTCCAGGCCGCCGGGCAGCTCCCGGCCGGCGGCGGGGTGCTCGTCGTGTTCGAGCTGGGCGCGTCCGAGCTCGAGGTCTCGTTGATCAACCCGCACACGGCCGGCCGCTACGAGATCATCACGTCGGTGCGCTGCACCGACGTGAGCGGCGGCGATCTCGACGCCGCCGACGCCGGCACGCAGCGGTCCCTCCTGCGCTCCGGGGTGGACCTCGTCCTGCGTACGGTGGCGGCCTGCGGTGTTCCGGCCGGTGAGCTGTCGGCCGTCCTGCTCGCCGGTTCCGCGGCGGGGCACCCCATGCTCGGCGACCTGCTCTCGGCGGCCCTCGGGGTGCCCGTCCTGCAGAACGGTGACCCCCGCACGACCGTGGCCTGCGGCGCCGCCCTGTCCGTCCGGCCGCGCGGCCGGCGCCCGGCCGCCACGCCGATGGTGCCGATGGTGCCCGAGTCGCCCACGGCCGAGGCGCCGCTGATCACCGCGACCCGGCCGGTCTCGCCCAGCCCGCAGGCGGCGCTGCAACCACCCAGACCACCCGTCAAGGTGACGGCGGCTCCGGGAGCGCGGCGATGAGCCCCGGGATGACGACCCGGTCGGCCGCGCTGCTGAGCCCGGCCGCCGGTGCCCTGGTGCAGCAGGTCCTCGACGATCCGGCGGCGCCGCTGAGCGTTGCCGTCTGCGGGCCCGGCGGGTACGGCAAGACGGCACTCCTGCGCGAGCTGGCCGCCTGCTACGAGGCCGCGGGTGTGCCGGTCAGCACGCTGTGGCAACCGGCCGCCGACACCTCGCAGGCCGGGGTGCTGCTGGTCGACGACGCGCACCTCGCCGGGGACGACCGGCTGCGGGAGATCGCACGGCGCGCGGACGAGCCCGGCGCGCGCGTCGTGGTGGCGTACCGTCCATGGCCGCGACCTGCGGCGATGCCGGCGGTGATCGACGTGCTGCGCCGGCACGGGCCCGTGGTCGTGCTGAACGCGCTGACCGAGTCGCAGGTCGCCGCCCGGTGCGCCGAGATGTGGGGGACGGCGCCCGAGCCGGCGTGGACCCGATCCCTGCTGACCTGCAGCGGCGGGGTCCCGCGCTACCTCGACCGGCTCATCGACGGACTCGGCGACGGGGTCCCGGGCCGCGGTGAGCCCGCGGCGGTGACAGGCCGCAGCGAGCCGCCGTGGCAGGCGCCGGCGGCCGCCCTGGCGCCCTTCGCGGCCGAGTTCGACGAGCTCGAGGCCGATCTGCTGACGGTGCTGCTCGCCATGGAGGCGGGCGCCGGGCTCTCCACCGAGCTCGTCGCCGCCCTCCTCGAATGCGAAGCCGAGCGGGCGACAGCCCTGGTGGCGGCGGCGAAGGCCACGGGCCTGCCCACCGCCACGGGAGCCCTCGTGCCGCTGGCTCAGGAGGCGCTCACCCGGCACGGCCCGGTCGCCCAGCGCATCCGCGTACGCCAGAAGCTGGCCGGCTGGCAGCTCGCCCGGGGCGGCTCCGTGCTGGCGCTGATGCGGCCCCTGCTGGACGTCATGCCCGGGGCGGGCACCGAGGACCCGGCGATCGGTGCGCCCTCGGTGGCGCTGGCCCCGCAGGCCGACGGCGCCGATCTCGGGGCCGCGTTCCTCGCGGCCGGCGACGAGGCCCTGCGCGGTGATCCCGCGCTCGCGGCCCAGCTGTTCGCCGCCGCGTCGCGGGCCGGCCGGCCCGCCGTCGCCCGGCGGGCCCTGGCGACGGCGCTCGCCGGCGACCTGGGCCAGGCGTCCCTGCTGGCCGACGAGGTGCTCCGCGGCGGGCCGCCCGAGCAGCGCGGCGAGGCAGCCTGCGTCGGGGCGGCGGCCCTGGCGCACCGTAACCATCTGGCCCGCGCCGTCGAGCTGTACCGGTGGGCCACCCCGCGCCTCGCCGCCGGGTTCGGCGCCATCGCCCTGGTCGGGACCGGGCGGGCCGAGGAGGCCGGGCAGTTGCTCGGCTCCTCGTCGTCGGAGCCGGGTGATCCGTCCGCCGGGCCGCCGACGCTGCTCGAGACCGCCGCGTACGAAATGGGCCGGGGTGTCCTCGACTCGGTGGGGCCCTCCCCCGCGGGGGCGCTGAGCGCGCTGGTGCAGGCCACCGAGCTGCTCGAGCCGTCGGGGGCGGCCGTTCTGCTGCCGGACAGTCCCGCGGCGCTGGCCGCCCTCATCGCCGTGCACTCCGCGGAGTTCGGCACCGCGCGCACGGTTCTCGACCGGGCCATCGGAACGGGGCTGGGCGGGCCGCTGTTCCAGCGGCGGCACCGACTGCTGCTGGCCTGGACCGCGATGGCGCAGGGCCGCCACGCCCATGCCGCGGAGCAGGCCGCCCTGGCGGGCGTGCCGATCGGTGTCCCGGCGCCGGCCGAGGGCGAGGGCGAGGTGGACGGTGCCGGCGCCGAGTTGCAGGGACGTGACCTGCTGTTCGCGGCGGCGCTGCGGCTCGGGCTGGCGCGCCGGGCCAGCGACCTCGTCGCCCTGCGCGCCGCCTGGCCGGAGGCGGCCCACGCGCTCATCGGGCAGCCGATCGACCTGTTCACCCTGATGCCGCTGGGCGAGATCGCCATCTGCGCGGCGCGGCTCGGGGAGCAGCGGCAGGTGCAGCTCGCGCTGACCGCGGCGGACGAGCTGCTGAGCCGGCTCGGCGACCCGGTGCTGTGGAGCGTCCCGCTGCACTGGATCCGCCTGCACGCCGCGTTCCTGGCCGACGACCGGGCGGCCGGTGAGCGTCACGCCGCCGCCCTGCGCGAGCATCGCGACCGCAACTCCTACGCCGCGGCGCTCGCCACCGCGGGCCAGTGCTGGCTCGACGTGCTGTCGGACCGGATCGATCCGCACGCCGTCGAGGACGCGGCGCAGGCGATGGCCGATCTGGGTCTCGCGTGGGACGGTGCGCGGCTGGCCGGGCAGGCCGCTATCCGTACGCCGGACCGCAAGGCGATGACCTCACTGCTCGACTGTGCCCGGTCGCTGCAGGCACGTCAGGAACCGGACCTGCCGGCCGAGGCGCCGGGTCGCCGGGGCGCGGGGGCGGAGGAGAGCTCCCGGCCGATTCTCAGCGACCGGGAGCAGGAGGTGGCCACCCTGGTGCTCGCCGGGCTGACGTACAAGCAGGTGGCAGACCGCCTCTACCTGTCGGCGAAGACCGTCGAGCACCACATGGCCCGGATCCGGCAGAAGCTCGGCAGCACCGACCGTCGCGATCTTCTGGCCCGGCTGCGTACGCTCACCGGCGCGCCCGCGGAGGCACACCCCGCGGGCGAATCGGATCGGAGGCGACCGTGACCGGTGGCAACGCACGGAACCGGAGGCGGCTGACCCGAGTGGGCGGCGGTCTGCTCGTGCTGCTGTGGGCCGCGGCGGCGATCCCGCTGACCCTGGACGCGACCGAGGTGGCCCGCACGCGGGCGATCGCCCGCGTCATCGGCGGCCCGACCGACGCCGTGATCGTGCAGCTCCAGGAGGAGCGGCGGCTGTCCGCCGGGCGGCTGGCCGATGTGGTGGACCGCAGCGCCCTGATCGCGCAGCGCGACCGCACCGACGAGGCCGTCCGGCAGCTGCGCGACGCGCTCACCGGCCCGATGCGGCGCACCGCCATCGGTCCCGAGGCGGCCGGCGGCACCGACATCCTGCTGCGGCAGGTGGACGAGCGGCTGGCCCTGCGCGCCCTGGTCGACGGCAGCAGCCCGGATCCCCGGAAGGTGCTGAACGGTTACACCGGCATCGTCGCCGCCGCGTTCGAGGAGGCGCCCTGGCTGTGGCCGGACCGCAGCACCGGCACCGGGTCCTCGCTGCTCGCGCTGGGCCGGGCCCGGGAGGCGCTGTCCAACGAGGACGCCATCCTGGTCGGGGCCGCCGGCGCCGCGACCCTCGACGCCACCGACCGCACCCGGGTCGCCACGCTGGTGCTGACCCGCCGGGTTCTGCTCGAGGAGGCGGCCCAGCAGCTCCCCGACGCTTCCGTGCCTGGCTACCTCGCGCTGACCGCGGACCCCGCGATCGTCCGGCTGCAGGGGCTGGAGGACGACCTGCTCGACCCCTCCGCGGCGGCCGGGAAGCGCATCGCCCCGGCCTGGGCGACCTCGCTGGACGGGTCCCGCACCAAACTGCGCGCCTTCGAGACCGGGGCGGTGCGCGAGGCCAGCCGCGAGGCCGTGCCCGGCGCCGTGGCCACCGTGGCCGGTGCGGGCCTGGTCGCGGGGCTCGGCCTGGTCGCGGTGGTGGCCGCGCTCACCTGGCTGCGCCGGCTCTTCAGCGGCCTCGGCGCCGACGCGGACCGGACCCCGGCGACCGTACGCGGGGAGTCGACGGAGGACGCCGCGCTGCTGGATCTGCTGCTCGAGCAGAACCGGCGCAACCAGGGCCTCCTCCAGCGGCTGATGCGCCTGCTCGACGGCGTACGGGGACGCACCGACGACGAGGACGCCCTGGGTGAGCTGACCCGGGTCGGTCACCTCGCCGGCCGGGTCCGGCGCAACGTGGAGAAGACCGTCACCCTCAGCGGGGGTACGCCCGGACGCCGCTGGAGCAGCCCAGTTCCGGTCGCCGGCGTGGTGGACGAGGCCGCCGCGGAGGTGCCCGGCTCGGAGCGGGTGTCCATCCCCGACCTGGAGCCGGCCGAGCTGGTCGGCGCCGCCGTCCTTGACGTGACCCACCTGCTCGCCGAGCTGATCGAGAACGCCGCCGCCTTCTCCCCCGCCGAGGCCCCGGTGCTGGTCACCGGCCGGTACGACGAGGACCACTACGTCCTCGCGGTGACCGATCACGGGCCCGGCATGTCCGAGGACGATCTCCGCGTCGCCGCCGAGGTGCTCGCGACGACCGCCGCGCCGCAGACCCGCGCGTGGGACGGCCTGTACACGGCGGGCCGCCTGGCCCATCGCGCCGGTGCGACGGTGCGGTTGCACAACGCCGACGACGGAGGGCTGACCGCGCAGGTGTTCCTGCCGGCCGCCCTCGTGGCGAGCGAGGGTATGTCCGCTTCGGATCTGGGTACCGGCGGGGACACGGCGGTCGTCGATCTGCCGGCGACGCGGCGGCTCGTACCCCGCCAGCGTCCCCGGCCCGGCGCCGCCATGTCGACGATGAGCAGCGATGAGTAGCGGCGAGCGGGGCTCGCGCCATGAATGAGGAGAGGCGCGGCATGTCGGAACCACCGCGGCGCGAGCGCCGTTCCCCCATGGTCGTCCTGCTGGACGCGGCCATGAAGCTGGCGGTGTCGGCGCAGGCCGGCCCCCAGCCCCGGCTGGAACCGGCCGGGCAGGCCCGTCGTACCGCCAGGACCTGGCTGGTGCTCGGCGCGCTGCTTGCCATCGGGGGGACCATCGCCGTGGTCACGGTGCTGCTCCAGGGGCCGGACGACCTGTCGTCCCTGCCGCCGCACACCCCGGCGCGTACCACGGTCGCCGGGGACACCAGCAGCAGTGAATCCGCGTCGGCCCTCCCCGCCACCTCCGGGGCGACCGGCACGGCGCCGGCCCCCGGAACCGCGCCGACGACGGCCGCGCCGGGAGCGGGGCCGAGCGCCCCGCTGTTGCCCCCGACGTCGTCGCGGCCGACCGAACGGGCAACCGTGCCCTCGGCCGTGGCGCTGACCGCGCGTTACTCGGCCGCCAACGGGACCGGACTGCTCGGCTACCGGGCCGAGGTGGCGGTCGCCAACCCCGGCACGGCCGGCCACGACGGCTGGGAGCTGACCCTCACGCTGCCCCGGCCGACGCTGCAGATCGCCGCCGTCTCCGGGGCCACCGCCCGCCAGGACGGTGCGACGTGGACCTTCGCCCCGGACGCCACCACCCGGTCCGTACCCGCGGGGGGCTCGGTCGTGGTGTCCTTCGAGGTCCGGGGCGCCACCCTGCTGGACGCGGCACCCCAGGCCTGCCAGATCGACGGCCGGCGCTGCGCCGGCGTCGGCCCGACCGATCCGCCACCGGCATGAGCACCCGTCGGTGGCGGTCCGGCGGCCGCACTTTCCACCCGCCGGATGAGCACCCTGCACCCGTCCGTGGGACAAACGCGGCACCGGCCCGCCGGACGGGCGACGCTAGGATGAGGACTCCTGTCGACACGGGCCCAGGCACACGCCGAGGGAGTCGGATCCAGCCGTATCCACGTACCGCGAAAGACCCGGATGGAACCGGGAAAGCGCTGCTCAAGGGCACTTTCCCACGACTCAGATCGCGAGCACAGTGACCGACAAAAGCGAATCCGTCGAGGCTGCGCGGGCCCCGGAGAAATCGATCAAACGCCGCATCGCCCGCCTCATTCTCGTGCCCGGTGTGGCGGCGCTCGTCCTGTGGCTCGCCACCTCCACCTACCTGGTCTTCAACGGCTACTACGACCGCGAGGTCGCCAACGGCGTACGAAAGGTGTCGATCCCCGCCGTCCGCACCCTCGCCGCCATTCAGCGCGAACGGCGCGAGAGCATCGACTACCTGTCGCACGCGGCGAAGGACCTGCCGAAGCTGATCGCCGAGCGGCAGCAGACCGACTCGCTCGTGGAGAAGCTGCGGTCGGCCGCCGGCTCGGTGCTGAGCAAGGCGCCGCGGAGCATCGACGTACGGTGGGCGGCGTTCTCGGACCGCCTGGACCGGCTGCCCGGCATCCGCAGCACGATCGACTCCGGCCGCGCCGGGCGCCAGCAGACCACCGAGTTCTACGACGAGCTGGTCAACGCCGCCATCGAACTGTTCGACACCCAGGCGCGGGTCGTGCCCGACGCCACCGCCACCCAGGGCGGCATCACCGCGACCGACACCTTCCGCGCGGGCGACCTCATGGCGCGGGCCAGCTCGGTGATCTCCAGCGGCTTCGGCTCCCGCGGCCTCGCATCGGAGGACCACCTGCAGTTCGTCAAGATGGTCGGCGCCTACCACGCGACCCTCGACGCGGCCGTGCCCCACCTGCACCCGGACGCGCGAGCCGAGTACAACCGGATGGCCGCGACTCCTGAGTGGACGTCGCTGGTGACGGCGGAGAACGCGCTGATCACCGCGGGCCCGTGGAAGACGCGCGCCCCACGGACGTTGCAGCTCAACGCCGAGCAGTGGGACACGGTCACCAACGCGATCGCCGAGCAGCTGGTGTCGCTGACCGTCACCCAGGCCGACCGGACCTCCAGCGACGCGCTGCGCACCGGCAACAACCAGCTGCTCGCCGCCGCGATCGGCAGTGCGGTCGCCCTGCTCATCGCGCTGGGCGCGATCATCTCCGCCGTCCGCCAGTCGCAGGTGCTGGTCAACCGGGCCCTTTCCGTACGCCTGGCGCAGCTGGGACAGGACGCGGTGACGGTCGTCGACGAGCGCCTGCCCTCGATCATCGCGAAGCTCCGCCGCCGCGAGAAGGTGGACCTCGGCGTCGAGCTGCCGCATCGCGACTACGGCCGGGACGAGATCGGTGACCTCGCCACCGTGCTCAACCGGTCCATGCGCGCCGCCGTCGACGCCGCCGTCGAGGAGGCCACCACCCGGGCGGCCGGCATGGCGATGCTCATGGGCGTCGCGCGGCGGCCCCAGCGTCCGCTGCAGCACGGCCTCAAGGTCATCGAGGATCTGCAGAACCGGATCGGCGACGAGCAGATCCTCGGCGAGCTGTTCGACATCAACCACCAGCTGACCCAGACCCGCCGGTTCCTCGAGAACCTCATCATCCTGGCCGGTGGGCAGGCCGGGCGGCGGTTCCCCCGACCCGTGCCGGTGCGCCGCGTGCTGCTCGGGGCGGTCGCCGAGACCCGGCAGTACCAGCGGGTCACGCTGCGTCGCACGCCGGAGATCGCGATCAGCGGCGCGTCCATCGCCGGCATCACCCACCTGGTGGCGGAGCTGCTGGACAACGCCCTGGTCTTCTCCCCGCCGGAGTCCGAGGTGTGGATGAGCTGCACCCAGGCGCACAACGGCGTGGTGATCGAGATCGAGGACGCCGGCGTGGGCATGCCGCCGGAAGCCATGGAGGCCGCGAACGTCCTGCTGGCCACCGCGCCGACGCCCGACCTGAGCGGCCTGAAGGGCGGCGCGCAGATCGGCCTCTGGGTCGTCGCGGAGCTCGCCAAGCGCGGCAACATGCAGGTCACGCTCCGCACCTCGGCGTACGGCGGCGTGCTGGCCGTGGTGCTGCTGCCGGCGAGCGCGATCGCCTCCGGCGAGGACCTGCGCCGGATCACGAACGAGCCCGGCGACGAGCGCCGCACCCTGACCGTCGACCCCTTCGACGAGCTCGGCGAGGACGGCCCGCAGGCGGTGACGGTCCCGGCGTCCCGCGACCGGTCGGCCGCGGCCCCGGCAGCCTCCAACGGTACGCACGGAGCCCGGCAATCCCTCGCCCAGGAGCGGACCGCCCCGCACCCGACCGTCGGCACGCCGGCCACGGCTCCCACCGCCTCCCCCACCGCACCGAGCGCACCCTCCGGCGGCCAGGCGGCACCGGGCATCTGGCCACCCCCGCCGGGCGCCCCGACGTCCGCGCCGACCGCACCGCACCCGGCGCCGTCCGGGCTGCCGGGCGCCCACAACGGCCGCCCCACGGCGGGCGTGAGCTCCCCGGCAAGCACGGGCCAGCAGGCAGGCACGGGCCACCCGGGCGCGGGTCAGCAGGCGGGCGCGGGCCACCCGGGCACGGATCTCCCGGCGCGCGCGGGCCATGCGGGCACGGGCCTCCCGGCGGGCACGGGTCATGCGGGCGCGGGTCAGTGGACTGGTTCGGGGCAGCAGGCGGGCGTTCCCGGCAGGCAGTCCGGGGCCCCGACCGAGGCCCGGGCGGAGACCACCGAGCCTGCGGCGAGTGCGGCGGGCGGCCCCACCCGGCCGCCGCTGCCGCAGCGCCGTCCTCAGGAGAATCTCGCGCACCAGCTCAAGGAACAGCCCCTGGAGAGCCAGGCCACCGGGCCGGCGCACTCGCCGGAAACCGCCCGCAACCGCCTGGCCAGCTACCAGCAGGGCTGGCGCGCCGGCCGCACGGGAGACCTCAACCTGCCGAGCGGCGCTCCCGGCGGGACAACACCGCCGGGCCACCGCACCGGCGACATCACACCGCCGACCGGCACCCCCGGCATCGCTCCCCCGCCGAGCCAGCGCACGGGTGACCCCGGCCTGGCCCGACGCGGCACGGGCGACCTCGTTCCTCCCGGCCACACAGCCCACGCGGCTCCCTCGCCGAACCGCCACGCCAGTGACACCCCTGCCCCGCACCGCGGCACCGCCACGCCGTACAACGGCACCGCCTCAACCCGCACCAGCAGCGCCCTACCCCACAGCGGCACCATTCCGCACAGCAGCAGCGCCCCGCCCCACAGCGGCACCATTCCGCACAACGACGGCACCGTTCCGCCCCACGGCGGCACCGCTTCACCCCACGGCGGCACCGTTCCGCCCCACGGCGGCACCGCCTCGCCACACGGCGGCGACGTCCCGTCCGACGGGGGCGATGTTCCGCCCGGCCGCCGCAGCGAATGACCGCACCCGCACCGCAACCGACACAGACGGGAAGAGCCATGGAACCGACCGCTCACAACGACCTCACCTGGATGCTCGACGAGCTCACGGCCGTGGACCAGGTGCTGCACGCGCTCGTGCTGTCGACCGACGGACTCGTCGTGCAGAAGTCCCGGTCGCTGCCGCAGGACGCCGCCGAGCTGCTGGCCGCTGCCGCGTCCTCGTTGTACAGCGTGGGGGCCGGGGTCGGGCGCCGCTTCGAGAGCGGGCCCGTCGACCAGATCATCGTCGAGTTCCACGACCGTACGCTGTTCATCGCCTCGGCCGGGGAGAACGCGCGCCTGGCGGTGCTCGGCGACGAAGAGGTGGACATGGGCACGGTGGCGTACGAGATGGGCCGGCTCGTCACGCGGATCGGCCAGTACCTGGGTGCCGAGCGACGGACTCCGCAAGCATCGGTCAACGGGCATGCCGGGCGTTGATGATGGATTTCGACGCCCGGCGGCACCGGGACGACGCCGAGCAGGGGCAGCTCGTACCCCTGTATGTGCTGGTGAACGGCCGCACGACGCCGCGCAACGCGTCGCTGGATCTGGCCACGCAGGTGGTCGCGCTGCCGGCCGACACGACCGTGCTCGAGCCGGAGTACCGGGAGATCCTGTGGCAGTGCCGGCAGTGGATGTCCATCGCGGAGATCTCCGCCTATCTGCAGCGGCCGCTCACCGTGGTGAAGGTGCTGGTGGACATCCTGCTCGAACAGGACTATGTGGCCCTCGGCTCCGCCGCGCAGCGGACGGTCTACGATCGCGCCCTGCTGGAGACACTGCTCGGCGGGCTGCAGCGCCTGTGAACCCGCAGCGGCGAGCAGGGGCCGCCATCCCGTACCCCCGCACCACCACCGACCCGGCATCGAGGCGCTGCCCAGCGGCCTCCGCGACCCTGACCGAGGACTGACACGCTATATGGAACGCACATCCGCCAAGGTGGTCGTGGCCGGTGGCTTCGGCGCCGGCAAGACGACGCTGGTCGGCTCGGTCAGCGAGATCTCGCCGCTGACCACCGAGGAGGTCATGACCGAGGCCAGCGTCGGGGTGGACGACCTGGCCGGGCTCGAGGAGAAGACGCGCACCACGGTCGCCCTGGACTTCGGCCGGATCACGATCAACGCCGAGGTGGTGCTCTACCTTTTCGGTACGCCGGGACAGGACCGCTTCTGGTTCATGTGGGACGAGCTCGCGCAGGGCGCCCTCGGTGCCGTGGTGCTGGTCGACACGCGCCGGCTGCCCGCGAGCTTCGCCTCCATCGACTATTTCGAGCGGCGCGGCATCCCGTTCGTGGTGGCCGTCAACACGTTCTACGGCGAGTGCGCCTACACCGACGACGAGATCCGATCGGCGCTCCAGCTGAGCGCCGACGTGCCGTTGACCCGGTGCGACGCCCGCCAGCGGGATTCCGCCCTGGACGCGCTGATCCGGTTGCTCCAGCACGTCCTGGCCAAGCTGCCCACGGCAGCCTGACCCCGCGCTACCTCGTCGGCGCGGCGCGGGTGAGGGCGGGAAGTGCGGATGGGCGCCGGCGATCGATCGGCCCCGGCGGCCGGTGGGCGCCAGCGGTCGGTGGGCGCCAGCGGCGGGTGGGCGCCAGCGGCGGGTGGGCGCCAGCGGCGGGTGGGCGCCAGCGGCGGGTGGGCGCCAGCGGCGGGTGGGGCGTCGACGTTCGGTATGCCCACGGTCGGCGGGCGCCGAAGGGACGCGGCAGCCGCGGCGGTCCATGGCGGCGCGGCGGTCCATGGCGGCGGTGCGGCGGTCCACGGCGGCGCGGCGGTGCGACGGCGCGGCGGGCAGTGCGGCGCGCACCCGCGGTCGGCGGTGGCGCTGGAGCGGTCAGCGTCCCAGGGCCGGTCGAGTCTGGGATCGAAGTCGGGCTCAAGGGTCGCACCGAGGACGGCCGCTCGGGGCGAACGGCCGTCCGACGGCAAGCCGGCAAGCGGCCAACCGACCGGGCGAACGCCAAGTCGGCGACCGGTCGACCGCGCGAACGCCGAACCGGCGCACGGCCGACTGAGGTGAGGGCTACACCGCGGGCTCGAGCCGGACCTTGAAGTGGCGTAGCACCCGGGGCGCCGCGGTGATTCGGTAGCCCGGGACCTGGTCCGGTTGCTTTGCGATCTCGCCCAGGGTTCTGGCCACGTACTCGAGGTGGGCTTCGGTGTAGACCCGGCGGGGGATCGCCAGCCGGACCAGTTCGAACGGGGCCGGGCGGACGAGTTGGTGGTCGTCGTTCAGTTCGCCGAGGTAGAGCGAGCCCAGCTCGGCGCAGCGGATGCCGCCGGTGAGGTAGAGCTGGCTCGCCAGGGCGTGGCCCGGGAAGCGGCCCGGGTCGAGGTGGGGCAGGAGGCGGCCCGCGTTGAGGTACAGGGCGTGGATGCCCGCCGGCTGCACCGTGTCGACGCCTGCCTCGTTGATGAGGCGGGCCAGGCGGGCCGTCGACGCCGCCCGGGAGCGCAGGTAGTCCTCGTCCACGACCTCGCGGAGGCCGACCGCGAGGCGTTCGAGGTCGTGGCCGGCCAGGCCGCCGTACGTGGAGAAGCCCTCGGTGGCGATCAGGTTGGCCTCGCACGTGGCGAAGATGTCGGGGTCGCGGACGCCGATGACGCCGCCGACCGGTGCCAGCCCGTCCTTCTTGAGGCTGATGACGCAGCCGTCGGCGAGCTGGAACGCCCGGGTGGCGATCTCGCGGGGGCTCAGGTCCGCGTAGCCGGGTTCGCGCTCGCGGACCAGCCAGGCGTTCTCGGCGAACCGGGCCGCGTCCAGCCAGAACGGCACCCGGTAGCGGCGGCACAGTTCGCTCGCCGCGGTCAGGTTGGCCATCGACACCGGCTGGGCGCCGAGGCCGTTGTTCGTGATGGTCATCAGCACCAGGCCGACGCGTTCGCCGTCCGGACCGGCGAGGGTGCGTTCCAGCGCGTCGAGGTCGACGTCGCCCTTGAACGGGTCGTCGCTGTCCAGGTCGAGCGCCCTCGGGGTGGGCAGGTCGCGGGCCTCGGCGCCGGCCAGTTCGACGTTGGCGTGGGTGGTGTCGAAGTGGGTGTTGCTCAGGCAGATCTGCCCCGGGCGCAGGATGGTGGAGAAGACGATGCGTTCGGCGGCGCGGCCCTGGTGCACCGGCAGGACGTGCGGATAGCCGGTCAGGTCGCGCACCTCGTCGCGGAAGGGAAACCAGGACCGGGCCCCCGCGTACGACTCATCGCCGCGCGCCGCGGCCGCTTCCTGGGCGGACGACGTGGCTCCCGTGCCCGAGTCGCTGAGCAGGTCCACGGTGATCTGGTCGGCGCGCAGGTTGAACGGGTTGTAGCCGGCCGCCGCATACGCCTCCCGGCGCTGCCCCGCGGTCAGGAACGGGATCGGTTCGACAACCTTGATCCGGTACGGCGGCAGCAACGGAAAAGCTTCCTCGGGCACGACATTTCTCCTACCGGTGACGAGCGGTGCTAGGCGACGCGGCTGCCGGACCAGCCCTGCCCCGACCGGGGGCTGCTGACGGCGTACGCCTCGGACGACAGATAGACGGACACACCCGGCCGGGGCGGCCCCACGCGCAGCGACACGTGCGCGATCAGCCCCACGCCGTCCTCGAGCGGCCGGTCGGTCACCGCTCGTACGGCCGGTGCGAGCCGGTCCGGCGCGAAGCCGTGGCGGATCAGCAGCTCCCGGACGCGGTCGTACGCCTCCCGGTCGTCGGCGACGTAGCTGCGGATCGGCACGTACACGCTGTAGCCGACGGGCTGTTCCGCTCCGGGGCGGAACGTGTAGCTGCTGATGATGGGGCGCCCGTCGTAGGGCCCGGCGGATCCGGCGCCCAGTTCGCAGAACCCCGCCACTTCGGCCGGGTCCACGCCCGGGACCACGGCCGCCGCGCGGGCCACGTCGGCGAGGGTCGCGTCGTGCTGGGACACGTACAGTTTGATCCGGGCCGTGGGTCTGTCGTGCAGGTCGAGGGCGAAGAAGGTCAGGCGGTCGGCCTCGCCGAGCCGGCCCGGCCGCAGCCCCTCCTCGCGCACCGTCCGGAAGGCCGCCCCGGCCCCGAGCCGGTCGAGGGCCTCGTGGACCAGCGGGACGGACCGGGCGACGCCGTGGAGCTCCGGGTTGAGGTAGACCTTGAACTCGGGCAGTGAGCGCAGGATCAGCGAGTGCCACATGCCGAAGGCGCCCTGCGGCCGGTCGGTCGCGAACAGGTCGAGGACCCGTTCGAGGCGTTCGAGGCTGAGCCCGTGCCGCGGGGCCTGCCGCCGCACGAAGGACAGGGCCGGCGCGAGGCCGGCGGGGGTGGCCGGGTCTGTGACCCCGGCCTCGGCGAGCAGGCGCAGCACGGGCGGGCCGTCGCGGTCGAAGGCGACGGAGAACTCGATCGGGGTATGGTCGTCCGCGATGTCGGAGGCCCAGCCGGGTCCGGCGGCGAGCGGACGGTTGCCGGCGCTTCCGAGGAGGTCGGCGACGAGGTCGGCGGAGGCGGCGGGATCGGCGTGCGTCACCTCGCACAGCCGGATCATCTGATGCGTGACGTGCGCGACGAGCGACTCGATCGGCACCGACCCTCCACTCAGGACCGAGGGCACCTGCTCAGATCATTTAAATCGTCCGACATCAATTAGTCCAGCCACGACCGGGTGAAAAAGTTGGTTTGTGTGGATCACCACAGCGGTCAGCTCCCGCCCTTGCGGTAGTTCTCCACGCTCTCCCGGAAGGCCTTGCGCTGGCAATCCTGCTCGTCCTCGTACGCCTTGTTCGCCCCGGCGTTGTCCTCGTAGCGGATCGCGATCGGGTCGCCGCCGACCGTGACCTTGTGGCCCCTGTCCACGAGGCAGCGCGCGGTCTCCCGCAGCAGGTCGGCGAACTCGGGGTTGGTCCGGCGCTCGCGCTCCATCCAGGTCTCGGGGTACAGGTGGTCGCACTTGCGGGCGGCCTCCTTGTTCCTCTCGTACTTCTTCAGGTCGGGGCGGTCCTGCTTGGGCCCGGCCACGCCCTCGCCGTTGAGGCACTTGTTGAAGACCTCGACGTACCGGTCGAAGACGTCACCGCCCTCGTCGGGTCGGACCACCGGACGCTCCCGGGTCGCCGCCGAGGGGGTCGTGGCCGGCGCCGGACCGCCGGACCGGAGGGTGGCCACGTCCGCGCTCTCCTTGTCCCGCGCGTCGGTGCAGCCGGCGAGCAGGAGCAGGGCGGCGAGCGCGCCGGCCGTCACGAGGGAGGTCTTGATCCGCATCGGACCACCATGGACGAATGTTGTCAGGAACCTGTCAGGGCGGGTGAGCGGACGAGGAAGGGTGTCGCGGACGGGGCCGCGGCGGCATGATGGGAAAGGTCCGGAGTCGCCCCTGGTGAGGAGAGCGGACGTGACTCAGGGTGATGCCGGCCGCGGCCGGCCGTCGACGTCGTACACCGGCGAGCCGGTTCCGGACGGCCTCGTGGAGATCCTCGTGGATCTGGCCCGGTCCCTGCAGGATGAGTCCGACCTTCAGGACACCCTCGGCGCGATCGTCACGGCCGCGGTGGGAACGGTGCCGGGCGCCGAGCACGCCGGCCTGACCGTCGCGCAGTCCGGCCGGCGACTGCGGACCTGTGCGGCCACCGCCGACGTGGTGCAGGAGGTGGATGCGATTCAGTACGCGACGAGCCAGGGCCCGTGCCTGGAGGCCAGCCACGAACATCGGACGATCCGGCTGTCCGACATGAACCGGGAACGGCGCTGGCCCGACTTCTGCACGCGGACGGCCCGTCTGGGCGTTCTGAGCATGCTGTCCTTCCAGCTGTACGTCGAACGCGACAATATGGGCGCGCTCAGCCTCTACAGCACCCGGGCGAACGCGTTCTCCGACGAGTCGGAGCATGTCGGACTGCTGTTCGCCGCGCACGCCGCGGTCGCCATGGCGGGCGCCCGCCGGGAGCAGGACCTCGTCCGGGCGCTCTCGGCCCGCGACCTCATCGGCCAGGCCAAGGGCATTCTGATGGAGCGCCACAAGCTGACCGGCGATCAGGCGTTTCAGCTGCTGGTGCGGGCCAGCCAGCGCGCGAACACCAAGCTCACCGACATCGCCCACCAGCTGGTGGAGACCGGCGAGCTGGCTGAACGCGCCGTCCGCTAGCCGTCACTGCGCGGGGCCGGGGACTCCCGGACGGGCGTCTGCGGCTGCCGCCGCAGGTCGCCGGTGAGGCGCAGGGCTCTTGCCTGATCGCGGATCTCCCGGGAGGCCCTGCGGACGGCGGCGGAGCGAATGAACAGGTCCGCCGTCGACTCGGACACGACAGGATTCTTCGGCGGCCGGGGCGCGCCGGCGGGCGCCGGGAGGCCGAACAACTCGCACAGGCGGGTGATCTCGAGGACCTCGGTCACGGCGGGCCGGGGATTCGTCAGGACCAGCCGGCCGCCGGCGTTGCCGACCAGACCGCGGCAGATCAGCAGGGCCCGGATGCCGGAGGAGTCCAGGAAGTTCAGCCTCGACGCCTCGATCTCGACGACCGCCGGGGCCGCGCCGCCGAGAAGGCTTGTCACCGCCCGGATCAGGGGTTCGGCGCTGCCCTCGTCGAGCTCGCCGGCCACGGCCACCCGGGACCGGCCGTCCCGGTCCGGCGGAACGGCGCTGACCTGGAAGTAAGGGGGGATTATGGTGCCGGCGTCGTCGCGCTTCAGATCCACGAGAGGCTCCCGCGTCGCAGCGGTGACCACTTCCCTCGCAGTTTGAAGGCGAAGCCACAACCGACTACACCCTACTCCCCTCCCACCGGAAACGATGCACAGCCGGATGGAGGGGGCCCGAAACGCCGCTGAGCGCCCACCGCGAGGCGGCGGACGCTCAGCGAAGGCGGACTACTTCGCCGCCCAGAAGACGTACACGGCGCCGTAGGGCACGGCGGTCGTCGAGCCGTCCGTGCAGGAGCCGGCCGGCGCGACGCCGCCCGACGTGTAGAGCCGGTTGATGTAGGCGGCCTTGCTCAGGATGCCCGAGCCGGTGTGGCTGTTCACGGTCAGCAGCAGCTCCGCGATCGTGCCCTTGCGCGGGCTCTCCGCCGTCTTGGTCGCGGTGACCAGCGAGCCGTCCCGCTCCGACTGCCAGCTCGGGCCGGCGAAGTGGTGGATCTTGCCGCCGGTGCCGACCAGCGCCGCCTCGGGCGTCGACGCGCCGGTGAAGACACCGCCCGTGCACTTGTACGTCTGCGTTCCCTTGGTCACCACGTACGCCCCGATCGGCCGCGAGCCCTTCGGCGGGCGGATCGCCGACGGGATGCCGGGGATGCCGACCTGACGGGCGTCGGCGCCGCTGGCCACCGGCGCGGCCACGGAGACCTCCGCGGCGTTCGCCTGGTAGGTGACCGCACCGATGGTGGCGACGACGCCGGCCATGCCGACCACGGCCAGGGCGCGGATTCTGGAACGCGACGTGTTGAGCATTCGGGGTCTCCTCCGTTAGCGCGGCAGGTTCCTGCCGTCCACAACCGGGGGACACGATGCAGGGCGCCGAACAGATCGACGCGCACGCCAACCTTGCCCCTAAGTACCGAAGGTACTGGACAATCGGCTATTACCGATGGGTAGACGCCACAGGATCATACCCGGGCCGAGGCGCGGCGGCGAGCCACGTACCGGAAAGCGAGCCCGGCCGCGACGACCAGGACGGCCGCGCCCAGCGCGACCGGCACGCCGCCCGGCATCCCCCCGGATTCCGCGGCCGGCCCGGCGGCACCGGCGGCACCGGACGGCGGAGCCGGCACCGGGCCGGCCGGCCCGGAGGCCACGGCGAAGGAGTACGACCCCTGCACGGTGTGCCCGTCCACCGACACGACCCGGTACGCCACCGTGTACGCCCCCTCACCCAGCGGGGCGGTGAACGTCACCGTGCCCTTCGCGCCGTCGACGACCGGCGCCGACGCCGGCACTCGCCGCTTCGCGCCGTCGCTGACCACGATCGTGGTGAACCGCGGGTTCAGCCGCTGGAGGAACGTCAGCGCCACCCTGTCCGGCGGCTCGGCCAGCGTCGCGTCCCGGGCCGGCTCGGCCGCGACGAGCTGGTTGTGGGCCCGGGCCGGCGTGCCGGGGAGCAGCACGGCCAGCACCGCCGCGAGCGCGAGCAGCAGGCGCCTCACGCCAGCACCTGCTCGCCGATCCAGCCGCCCTCGGCGCAGCCGGGCGGCACGGCGAAGACCGCGGAACCGATCGGGGTGATCCATTCGTTGAGCAGGTCCTTCTCGGCGAGGCGCCGCTGGATGGGCAGGAACTGGCGGACGAGGTCGCGCTGGTACGCGGCGAAGATCAGCCCGGCGTCGGGCCGGCCACCCGCGTCCGGCACGCCGTCGTAGTTGTACGGGCGCCGCAGGATCTTCAGCGCCGGGTCGGTGACGTGCGCGCGGGTGACGTGCGAGAAGTCCGGCATCGCCGGCAGCCCCGACGGGTCGAGGGCGGCGAAATCCGGCTCGTCGTGCTCATCCTGCCCGCTCAGCGGCGCCCCGGTGGCCAGCCGCCGCCCGGTGGCGCTCTCCTTGTCGGCCACGGCGAGCAGATCCCACTTCTCGATCTCGGCACGGATCCGGCGTACGACCAGAGTGGACGAACCGTCGGCGTTCCACACGGCGCCCTCGAGCTCGGCGCCGCGCGGATTGGCGGTGCCGTCGAGCTGGCCGAGCACATTGCGCTGGGTGTGCCCGGGTGCCTGCACGCCGGGGCTGCGCCGGAAGCCCTGCTGGACCCACCGTACGGCGGCGAAGGGCCGCGCGTCCTTGATCAGCATCCGCTGGGTGTGCGCCACCGTCAGCGGGTCGTCCGCGCAGATCTGCAGCAGCAGGTCCCCGCCCGACCAGCGCCGCTCCAGCCGGTCGATGGCGAACCGGGGCAGGTCCGCGACCGGGGCGGGCAGCCCGGCCGAGGTGTAGAGGCCGGGGCCGAAGCCGAACGTGACGGTCAGCCGCGCGGGCAGCACCGCCAGCGTCGCGTCGGTGTCACCGAGCGCGGGCACGCCCCGGGTCAGCCGCGCGGCGTCGTCGCTGAGCAGGCGCAGCATCCGGCCCAGCGCCCGCCGGTCCGTGCCCGCGGCGAGGGTGAAGGCGACGAACGCGGCGTGCGCGGGCGGTTCGTCGGTGATCCCCGACTGCCGGGGTCCGTGGAACGGCACGGTGGCCGTACCCGTGTCGTCCGGCGGGGTCGCCGCGGCCGGGACCGCGCGGTCCGGACCGCCGGCGACGACGGCGGCGGCGACCGCACCGGCCCCCGCGACCGCACCGCCGGCGAGCAGACGCCTGCGCGTCGTCACTTCGCGGTGCCCGGCATGCCGGAGGCGGGCATGTGCATGCCCGGGTCGTAGCTCTCCCCCGCCCCGGCGAACGGCTTGGCGATGGCGGTGAACGGCACGGTCGTGCCGTCGGCCAGGGTCAGGGTGAACGCGACCTCGTCGCCGGCCTCGATCGCCTCGGCCGGCTTCATGAGCATCAGGTGGTCGCCGCCGGGGCCGAGCTCGTGGGTGCCGCGGGCCTTGATGACGAAGCCGCCCTCCTTGGGTCGCATCACCATCTTGCCGTCCTTCATCGCCATCTCGTGCAGTTCCAGCGGCGACGCCGGCGACTGCGCCCCGGCGACCGTGATGTCGGCGTCGGTGTCGTTGACCAGTACGCCGAACGCCGCGGTCATCTCCCCCGCCCTGCCGGCCTTCACCCACGGGTCGCGCACGGTGAGCTTCTGCGCCACGGCACTCGCCGAGGGGTGGGACGTGGGGGTCGCCCCGGCGGGCTCGCCGCTGCCGCCGCACCCGGAGAGGCCGAACACGGCCAGCGCGGCGGACAGGGCGATCGTCGCGGCCTGAGTCTTCTGCATCGTTTCCGTTCCTTCGGTCGGTCGTCAGCGCGTAGGTCGCGGTGCCGGCCGGCGAAGTTCCACCGGGTCCGGAATTTCCGGCGGGGATCCCGGGTACGCGGGCACCTCGGCGATGGAATATCGGATGCGCCGGCCGCGGGCCGGTGCCTACGGTGGCCCGATGTCCATCCAAGCCGCGCGCGCCGCCGATGTTCTCACCCAGCTCTCCGCCGAGGTCCGCCTGCTCACCCTCGCCGAGCTGGTCCGCCGCGGCCGGGACGGTGCCAGCGTGGGCGAGCTGCGGTACGCCATGGACCTGCCGCTGGCCAAGGTCGGCGACGCCTGCGCCCGGCTCGTCGCGCTCGGGCTGGCCACCGGCTCGGGCAACGGGTTCTACCGGGCGCGGCTCGAGGGGCTGCGCGAGGCGGCCGCCGCGGTCGACCGGCAGCAGCCCATCGCCGCGTTGCTCGCCGAGTATCCGCAGCTGCGGGGCAACTTCTCGCACGGGCGGCTGACCAGCATGCCGCCGACCCTCGGCGAGCGCTACGGGCTGCTGGGTGAGCTGCTCATGCGGTTCCTGGCCCTCGACGGGCTGTACGACGAGGACGAGATCAACCGCCGGCTCGCCGAGGTCACCGGCGACGTCGCCGCCGTACGCCGGATGCTGGTCGACACGGGCTGGCTGGAGCGTGACCGGGCCGGCACCACGTACGGGCCGGGCCGCGCGGTGCCGCAGGGCGCTCCCGCCGCACGCTGAGCGACCTCGCCACCGGGCGACCTCCGGGCACGCGAGGGCGCCGGCGGCTGACGATCGTCCCGGCCCGGCGGGGATGAACATCGATGGCGGCTGACCGCTCGGCCGGTGTCGGACCGTCGACGCCCTGGTTACCGTCCGGAAAGGGCACCGGCTGCAACGGGGTAGCCGCGCGGGGGGCCCATCGCTGAGGAGCGCTCGATGACCTCTTCCCGCAATGCCCGGCGTGCCGTCCTGGCCGGGCTCACCGCGATGCTCACCCTCGCCGCGGCCGGGGTGCCGGCGTACGCCGACCGTCCGATCAAGCGGCCCCGGCCGGTCGCCGGCTCGCACGCCGGCACCGCCGGCCTCAAGACCTTCGCCACCCAGATCAGCCAGGCCCGGGTGGCACCGTACGGCTCGGTCGCCGCCGGCGAGTATTCCGAGGCCCTGGCCGATCTGAGAGGGCTGCGCGGGACGTCCGGTCCGTGGCACGAGGTGACGAACCAGCCGTACGACGCCGACGACCCGCGCTACCGGGACCCGGTGTACTCCAACTCGGGCAGCGGCTGGGGCACCGTGGCCGGCCGCGTCACCGGGCTGGCCGCCGGCCGCGGCCACGTGTGGGCCGGCGGGGCGAACGGCGGCGTCTTCCGCAAGAACCTGACCGCGCGGCACGCGGCCTGGCAGCCGATGTCCGACCGGATCCTCGCGCTGTCCACCGGGGACCTCGTCTACGACGAGCGGGCCGACACGCTCTGGTACGCCACCGGCGAGGCCAACACCGGCGCCACCACCTACACCGGCGCGGGCGTCTACCGGCTGCGCAACCCGCGCTCGGGCGCCTTCACCGACGCCGACCGGGTCGGCGGGGACGAGCTCGAGTCGCGCGGCATCAACCAGCTCAAGTTCGACGGCCACGGCACGGTGTACGCGGCCACGACCCGCGGCCTGTGGCGGCACTCCACCGACCGCGCCCGGCACCGCGAACCGTGGCAGCTGGTGCTGATGCCCAATCCCGCCTCGGACACCGACATCACCAGGCCGTACGACAACATCGTCAACGACGTGCTGATCCCGCCGCGGGACCGGGGCCGGACCGTGCTGGCCAACGCGGCGTGGCGGTCCGGGGCGGCGTACAACGGCTACTACCTGTCGACCGCCGGGGGCGCCGCGGGCAGCTTCGCCCGTACCCCGCTGACCGGTCTCGACGACGCCGACGTGGGCAATGCGGAGTTCGCGGTCTCCCGCGACGGCGGCCGTTTCTACCTGGTGCAGGAGAGCCCGGCCGGCCTCGCCGCCGGCACCACCGCGCTCAAGGGCGTCTTCACGGCGAGCGCCGTGCGGGGGCCGTGGACGCTGGTCGCCGACTCGCCGAAGCTGGAGGGTTCCGGCTCCGCGATCGGCGTCGACCAGAGCTACCCGGTGGGCGTCCAGGCCTGGTACAACAACTTCGTCGAGGTCGATCCGGGCGATCCGCGGCACTTCTACGTCGGCCTCGAGGAGGTCTACGAGACCGAGGACGGCGGCGCGACCTGGAAGACCGTCGGGCCGTACTGGAACCTGGGGTTCGACTGCTACGACCCGGCGCAGGCCGACGGCGGCTGCCCGGCCACGACCCACCCGGACCAGCACTCGATCGCGGTCTCCGGCGGCCGGGTGCTGATCGGCAACGACGGCGGCGTCTACGCCCGCCCGCTCGCCCCCGGCCGCAGCACCGAGGACGCCGCCGGGCACGCCACCGACTGGACCAACCACAACGCCGGCCTGCGTACGCTGCAGTACTACTCGGCCGGCACCGGCCGGGACCCGGACCGTCGCGGCTTCGCGGTGGCCGGCGGATTGCAGGACAACGGCGGTTCGCTGCTGCGCGCCGGCGCCCGCAAGCAGGTCAGCCCGTTCGGCGGCGACGGCGGCGACATCGTCGTCAACCCCCGCAACGGCTGCCAGATCCTCAACGAGTACACGTTCCTGGTGCTGTGGACGACCCGCACCTGCGGCGTCAGCGACGGCTCCACCAGCGCGATCTTCGACGTCAGCGTCCCCGACGTGAACGCGCGCTTCACGGCCCCGTTCCGGGTCGTGCGCGGCTCCCGCAACACCGGCGACGGCGCGAGCGAGCGCTGGGTGGCGGGCGGCAACTCGTTCTGGCGGCACGACTACGGGTTCAGCTACACGCCGGCGCAGGCGGCGGCCGACCCGGCTCGCGGGTGGAAGCCGCTGCACGCCCTCGACGCCACCGGCGAGCGGCTGATCGTCGGCATGGACGCCGTGGCGGACCCGGCCCGGCCGGCCGATCCGGCCCGGGACACGTACATCGCCTCGTGGTGCGGGCAGACCAACTGCAACAGCGCGGGCTTCACCCGGGGAGTCGTCACGAACTGGGGCGGCGCGTGGACCGAACTGGACCTCGGCGGCCTGCCGGACCGGTTCCCCAGCAACGTGATCTTCGACCCGGCCGACCGTACGAATGCGACGGTCCTCCTGGTCTTCAACGGCTTCAACCGGCGCTTCGTCGAGGGGCCGGGCGCGGGCGTCAAGCACGTCTACCGCGGGAGGCTGAGCAGGACCTCGACCGGCGTCTCGGTGCGGTGGACGGACCTGTCGGCGGGCTTCCCGGACGTCCCGGCCACCGACGTGGTGACCGTGGGCGACCGCCTGGTGGTGAGCACCGACCTCGGGGTCCTGGTCGCCGACCGGCACGCCACCGCGGGCACGGTCCGCTGGCGCCGGGTCGGCCCGCCGCCCGGCACGACGCGGTCGGCGCTGCCGCTGACGGCCGTGTTCGACCTGCACGTCAGCCGCGACGGTCACCTGTACGCCGCGACGCACGGCCGCGGCATCTGGAGGACGCCGCTGGCGCTCCTCTGAGTCCGCCCTACGCCGGGCGGGCCGCCGGCTGGAAGAGCTCGATGAGGTTGCCGACCGGGTCGGCGAGCAGGATCTGCCGCCCGCCCGGCCCGGACACCAGGTCGCTGCGGAAGGACAGGCCGGCGCCGCCCAGCCGGTCGATCTCGGCGTCCAGGTCGTCCACGATCAGGTGGATGCGGTTGTACCCCGGCCCGCCGGCGTCCGGTGGCGTGGCTCGCGCCCCGGAGCTGGCCGGGCCGGACAGCAGCAGGCGCAGCGGCCCGCGGACCACGTCGGCGAACGCCGGCGCGGCACTCGTCCGCAGCTCGAAGCCGAGGTGGGTGGTGTAGAAGTCGACGGCCGCCTGCACGTCGTCGACCAGGTAGCGGACGGCAGCGGACTGCTCGGGAGCGCTCACGGTCGGACCTCCTCGCCGCCGACGTTACCCGGGTCCGCGGGATTCCGGGTCCGGCTCGCCATGATCAAGATCGAGCTAGGATCGGGCATGGACTCTCGCCGTGACGCCGTCGCAGCCCTGCTCGCCGACCCGGCGGCCGCCCCGATCCGCCGCTCGCTGGAGTTCTACTACGGCAACCCCGCGCAGGACGCGGCCATGGACGCCTTCTACGCGAGCCTGGTCCGCCCCGGCGACCTGGTCTTCGACGTCGGCGCGCACGTCGGCGACCGGATCGGCAGCTTCCGCCGGCTCGGCGCCCGGGTCGTGGCGGTGGAGCCGCAGCCGCTGTGCGTCCGCGCCATCCGCGAGATCTACGCCGGCGACGACGCGGTGACCTGCGTCGAGGCGGTGTGCGGCGCCGACGAGACGACGGTGACGTTCCACGTGAACTCGGCGAACCCCACCGTGTCCACGGCGTCGGCGGAGTTCGTCCGGGCCGCGGACGGCGCGCAGGGCTGGCAGGACCAGGTCTGGGACGAGCGGTTCGACGTGCTGTCGGTGACGCTGGACGGGCTGATCGCGGCGTACGGGACGCCGGCCTTCGTCAAGATCGATGTCGAGGGCTTCGAGGACGCCGTCCTGGCGGGACTCGGCTCGGCCGTACCCGCGCTGTCGTTCGAATTCACCACCATCGGGCGCGCGGTGGCGCAGCGGTGCCTGGACCGGGCCGCCGCCCTGGGGTTCACCCGCTACAACGTCTCCATGGGCGAGCGCATGCGCCTCGACCTCGACGAATGGGTGCCGGTCGAGGCGATGGCGGCCCACCTTCGGGAGCTGCCGCACGAGGCGAACGCGGGCGACGTCTACTGCCTGCGCTGACCGCCGGGCGATTCATCGACGTCACGGTATGGATTCATTTGGAAACACGTGGTTAACATGATGAATCCTTCTCGCGTTCGTGCGGCCCGGAAGGGACACCGCCCATGCACCGACGCCTCCCGCGCCTGCGCGCGGTTCTGACCGCCTCCCTGCTACTGACCGCCACCGTCACTGTGGCACCGATCACCACCGGCCCCGCCGCCGCCGCGTACGTGGGCAACGACTACTGCCTCGGCGAGTGCTCCGACATCCTGCCGCCCGGGCAGAACGGCGACGCCGACCTCGTCCAGATCCTCGCCCACCAGGCGTTCGGCGTCATGCCGCCGCACTCCGGGGACCAGCTCGGCCGCTACGCCGACCTGGTGAACCAGTACACCGGGCTGACCGGCCAGCAGCTGTCCGCGTTCTTCAACGACAGCTCCTTCGGCGTGGCGCCCGGTGACGTCGAACGCAGCTACCAGCCCCGCTCCGACGTCACCGTGGTGCGGGACCGGGCGCTGGGCGTACCGCACATCACCGGGACGACCCGGGCCGGCACGATGTTCGGGGCCGGCTACGCGGGCGCCGAGGACCGGCTCTTCCTCATGGACCTGATGCGGCACGTGGCGCGCGGGGAGCTGACCCCGTTCGCCGGCGGCGCCGAGCCCAACCGGGCGCTCGAGCAGAGCGTGTGGCGCAACTCCCCCTACACCGAGGCGGACCTCCAGGCCCAGATCGACACCCTGCGGACCTCCGGTACGCGCGGCGCCCAGCTCTACGCCGACGTGGAGGCGTACATCGCGGGGATCAACGACTACATCGACGACTGCATGGCGGCCCGCGACTGCCCCGGCGAGTACGTCCTCACCGGACACCTCGACGCGATCACCAACGCCGGCGGCCCCGAGGACTTCCGGCCCACCGACCTGATCGCCGTCGCCGGGGTCATCGGCGGGCTGTTCGGCGGGGGCGGCGGCACCGAGATGCAGTCCGCGCTCGTCCGCGTCGCCGCGCGCGCCAAGTACGGCGCCACCGCCGGGGACGCGGTCTGGACGGCGTTCCGCTCCCAGAACGACCCGGAGGCGGTGCTGACCCTCCACGACGGACAGGTCTTCCCGTACGCGGCGGACAACCGCAACGCCGCCGGGGTGGCCATGCCCGATGCCGGCACCGCCGAGCCCGAGGACCTCGTCTACGACCGCACCGGGTCAGCGGCGTCCGCGACCGCCACCGCCAGAGGCCGCAGCGCCATCGCCGACTCCCTCGGCAACCTCACCCTCGACAGCAGCCACCGCGGCATGTCCAACGCCGCCGTGGTCTCGGCGGCGCACTCGGCCACCGGCCACCCGGTCGCCGTCTTCGGGCCGCAGACCGGCTACTTCGCCCCGCAGCTGCTCATGCTCCAGGAGTTGCAGGGCCCGGGGATCAGCAGCCGGGGCGTCGCCTTCTCCGGCCTCAACCTCTACACCCTGCTGGGCCGCGGGCCGGACTACGCGTGGAGCGCCACCTCGTCGGTCCAGGACATCACCGACACCTACGCGGCCGAGCTGTGCGAGCCGGACGGGCGCACGCCGACCACGGCCTCGACCCACTACCTGTTCCACGGTCAGTGCCTCGCCATGGAGGCGCTGTCCAAGTCGAACGCGTGGAAGCCCACCACCGCCGATTCCACGCCCGCCGGGGCGTACCGGCTCACGATGCTGCGCACCCGGTACGGGCTGGTGTCGTGGCGGGGCCTGTCCGGCGGCAAGCCGGTCGCGTTCACCAGCCTGCGCTCGACGTACCGCCACGAGGCCGACTCGGCGATCGGCTTCCAGATGTTCAACGAACCCGATCAGATGGGTACGCCGGCAGCGTTCACGAACTCGGCGGCGCAGATCTCGTTCGCGTTCAACTGGTTCTACGTCAACTCCGAGCACGCCGCGTACTTCATGTCGGGCGCGAACCCGGTGCGTCCCGCCGGCGCCGACCCGAACCTGCCGACGTGGGGGCGGCCCGCGTACGAGTGGTCCGGCTGGGACCCGGGCAGCAACGTCGCCACGTACCAACCGGCCGCCGCCCACCCGCAGGCGGTCGACCAGGACTACTTCGTGAGCTGGAACAACAAGCAGGCGGCCGGGTTCTCCGCGGCCGACGGCAACTTCAGCTTCGGCGCCGTGCAGCGCGCCGACCTGCTCGACAAGCCGATCCGGGCGGACCTCGCGGCCGGACGCCGCTACGACCGGGCCGGGCTGCTCAGCGTCGTGGAGTCGGCCGGCACCACCGACCTGCGCGGCGCCGAGGTGCTCGACGACCTCCTGCGGGTCGTCGACAGCGCGGCGGTCACCGAACCCGCGCAGGCCGCCGCGGTCGCGAAGCTGCGCGCCTGGCGGGACCGGGGTTCGCACCGGGTCGAGACCGCCAAGGGCAGCAAGGCGTACCAGGACGCCGACGCCATCCGGATCTTCGACGCGTGGTGGCCGAGGCTGGTCGGGGCGCAGTTCGAGGGCCCGCTCGGCGACGACCTCTACCAGGCCCTGGTGAACACGCTGCAGATCAACGAGTCGCCGTCCGGCGGCCAGCAGGGCCGGCTCTCCGACCTGCCCACCTCGGCGAACGAGGCGCAGACCCACAAGGGCTCCGCGTTCCAGTACGGCTGGTGGGGCTACGTCGAGAAGGACCTGCGGGCCGTGCTGGGCGACAGCGTGGCGCAGTGGCCGCGCACGTACTGCGGGGGCGGGAACCTGGCCGCCTGCCGTACCGCCCTGCTGACCAGCCTCACGGCCGCCCTGGCCGAGCCGGCCACCACCACGTATCCCGGCGACGCGCACTGCGCCGCGGGCGACCAGTGGTGCGCCGACGCCATCCTCCAGTCACCGCTGGGCGGCATCAACCACCCGCTGATCAGCTGGCAGAACCGGCCCACGTACCAGCAGGTCGTCTCGTTCCCCGCGAAGCGCGGCGACGACCTGAGCAACCTGGCGGCGGGACGGGCGGCCACCGCGTCGAGCACGCAGGCCGGGCATCCCGCCTCGCACGCCGTCGACGGCAACCTCGGCACCCGCTGGGCCAGCTCCTGGTCCGACAACCAGTGGCTGCGCATCGACCTGGGCAGCAGCCGGCCGGTCGCCCGCATGGTCATCCGATGGGAGGACGCGTACGCGAGCGCGTACCGGACAGAGGTCTCGCCGGACGGCACCACCTGGACCCAGGTCGCCGCCGTGACCGGCGCGAACGGCGGCACCGACACGGTCACCTTCCCGGCGGTCACGGCACGCTACGTCCGGCTCACCGGCCAGACCCGGGCGACCTCGTACGGATTCTCCGCGTACGAGGTGGAGCTGTACTCGCACTGAATCACCGGCCCGCATCCGCTCACGGGACCGAGCGGATGCGGGTCACCAGCACCGAACCCAGCACGGTGACCACGGAGACGGCCAGGTACAGGGCCGGATAACCACCCAGGTACGCCACGATCGGGAAGGCCAGCGCCGGGCCGAGCACCTGCGGCGCGGAGTTCGCGATGTTGATGATCCCCAGGTCCCGCGCCCGGTCCCGGGCCGCCGGCAGCACCTGGGTGATCAGCGCCTGGTCGACCGAGAGGTAGACCCCGAAGCCCAGCCCCAGCACGCCGGCGGCGATGATCGCTCCCGGCCACGTCGGCCAGAGGGCCAGCAGCGCGGTCGCGGCGGCCATCACGTAGCCGGAGATGATGACCGACGGCTTGCGACGCCCGGTACGGTCCGAGATCACGCCGCCGGCCACCACGGTCAGCAGCGTCGCCGCGGTGTTGACCAGCACCAGCACCAGCAGCCCCTGCTCCGCGTCGGGGTGATGCACCCGGTCGCGCAGGAAGTACAGCAGGTACAGCGTGGCCATCGCGTTGCCGAGCTGCACCAGGAAGCGGGTGACCCAGGCCCACGCGAAGTCCGGGGCGTCGCGCGGGCGGAACCGGAACGCGGCCGGCACCGACCGCGGGGTGAACCGCGGGGCAAGCTCCGGCGGCACCGCCGGGTCTCGGGTGAACAGCACGAACGGCGCGGCGGCGAGCACGACCAGCACCCCGGTCAGCAGATACCCGCTGGTGGTGCCGGTGACCACCACCGTCACCAGCACGACGCCGAGCACCACCCCGAACGACTGGGCCAGGCCCACCCAGCCGGAGACCAGTCCGCGCTGGCGCACCGGCGTACGGTCCGGCACGATCGCGGTGATCCCGGCCTGGAGCATGTTGAGGCCGCCCTGCACGAGGCACCAGCACAGCGCCAGGCCGAGCAGGGTGTGCCGGCCGGACAGCAGGGCCAGCCCGGCGAGACCGGTCAGGGCGCCGACCGCCGTCCACGTGTGCCGCCGGCCGGTGCGCGCCGTGGTCGCGTCCGACAGCGCGCCGGCGATCGGGCCCGCGAGCACGGCGACCAGCGCGCCCAGACCGGTGATGACGCCGAGCGCGGTCGTCTTGTCGTCGCCGGCCACCTCCTCCACCTGGTTGGGCAGCAGCACCTGCAACGGCGCGTAGTAGCCGACCCAGAGACCGAGGTTCACCAGCGCCAGCAGGGCTATCCAGCGGCCGCCCACGCGGGGCGGTTCCGCGTACGCGGTCACCGCCGGCCGGAGAGGACGGCGCGCAACCAGGCGAAGGAGTCCTTGGGCGTACGCCGCTGGGTGTCGAAGTCGACCCGGACGAGGCCGAACCGCTGGCTGTAGCCCTCGGCCCACTCGAAGTTGTCGAGCAGCGACCAGACGAAATAGCCGCGCACGTCGACGCCCTCGGTGATCGCCGCGTGCAGGGCGCGCAGGTGCCCGTCGAGATAGTCGATACGCGCCCCGTCGTGCACCCGCCCGTCGGGAGCCGGGATGTCCACGGTGGAGCAGCCGTTCTCGGTGACGTAGATCGGCGGTAGGGCGCCGGCATACCGGTCGCGCAGGCCGGTGAGCACCTCGCGCAGCCCGTCCGGCACCACCGGCCAGCCGAACGCGGTCTGCGGCACGCCCTCGATGCCGACGGTCTCGAACGGCATCGGTCCGCCGTCCGCCGCCTTGATCCGGGTCGGGTTGTAGTAGTTCAGCCCGAGCGCGTCCAGCGGGGTCGCGATGACGTCCAGGTCACCGTCCCGCACGAGACCGGCGTCGGAGAGCGCGGCGGCGAACGGCGGATACTCCCCGCGCAGCACCGGGTCGAGGAAAAGCCGGTTGTGGAAGCCGTCGTACACCGCGGCGGCGGCCACGTCCGCCTCGCCGTCCGAGGCCGGCCACACCGGGGTGCAGTTGTTGGTGATCATCACCTCGGCGGCGCCGCGGGCGCGCAGGGCCCGTACGGCCAGCCCGTGGCCCAGCAGCAGGTGGTGCGCCGCCGGCAGCGCGTCCATCAGCAGCTCGCGTCCCGGGGCGTGGGTGCCGAACGCGTACCCCTGCGCCAGGTGCACGATCGGCTCGTTGAGGGTGATCCAGCGCGCGACCCGGTCGCCCAGCCGGTCGGCGACCACGGCGGCGTACTCGGCGAAGCGCTCAGCCGTGTCCCGGGCCAGCCAGCCGCCGGCATCCTCCAGCGCCTGCGGCAGATCCCAGTGGAACAGCGTCGGGACCGGCACGATCCCCCGGACCAGCAGCCCGTCCACCAACCGGTCGTAGAAGTCGAGGCCCCTGCCGTTCACCGGCCCGGCGCCGTCGGGCCGCACCCGCGGCCAGGCGATCGAGAACCGGTACGCGCCGACGCCCAGCTCCGCGAGCAGCTCGACGTCCTCCTCCCACCGATGGTAGTGGTCGCAGGCGATGTCGCCGGTGTCCCCGTCGCGGACCCGCCCCGGACTGTGGCTGAACGTGTCCCAGATCGAGGCGCCGCGGCCGTCCTCGTGCACCGCACCCTCGATCTGGTACGCCGCGGTGGACACACCCCACAGGAAGTCGGGCGGGAAACTCGGCAGGGCGACCACGGCGCCTCCTCGAAGATGAGTTCGGCTCAGATTAACCGAAACGGCGCCCGCGGGGACTCCGTGACGCTCCGGACGAGGACCGCGCACCCGAAGGCCGTCACGGCGAACACCAGCGGCCCGGCGACCGAGTCGGTCCGCATACCGCCCACGACCGCCCCGGCCGCCGCGAACGCCAGGGAAACCCACGCCGGAAGCGCCCCGTCACCCGCCGGGGCGACGGACGGGACCAGCCGCACGGCGAGCCGGTACCAGAAGCACCCCAGCAGCGTGGCGCCCAGCACGTCGCTGGGCCGGTGGTCGTACAGCGCCTGCACCGCCCCGGCCGTCAGGGCCAGCCACACCAGGCCGGCCGTGAGCACGTACGGACGCGACCGAGGCCCCGCGACGAGGGCGGCACCGAGGGTCAGCGCCGCCGGAACGGCCGCATGCCCGCTCGGAAAGGACGCCGCGGTGAGCATGTCCGGCGCACCCACCAGCTCGGGCCGGGGCAGGACGGCCTTGGCGAGCACCTCGACGCTCCCGACCGTGGCCACCACGACCGCCGCGCCCACCAGGCCCGCTACCCACCGCCGCCGCACCAGCGCCACCCCCATCAGGACGACGAGGCCGGCGACCACGGTGGGCGTGACGGTGACGTCCATCGGCGGCAGGGCGAACGAGCCGTACGCCTTCCCCGACCACCCCCACGACCACGCCTGCTCACCGCCGGGCCCGCCCATCAGGGCGTTCTCGGCCCGCTGCCCGAACGGCGTGCAGACGGCGAGAAGGTAGACCGCCGCGAACGCGGCGGCATACCACCATGCGGGGATCGCCCGTCGCGCCCGCCGCGGCGTGGCCGTCTGTTCGGTCATGCGGCCATTCAACCCGCCCGCTTCAAGACCCTGCGGCGGGCCGGGCTCAGCCGATGCGGCCGACGCCGCCGAACAGGTAGACCTCCGGTTCGGTGGAATCCGGGTCGGGACGCCAGCGGGAGCAGGTCACGACGCCGGGCTCCAGCAACTCCAGCCCGTCGAAGAAGCGTTCGAGCTCGACCCTCGTCCGGGCCCGGATCGGGGTGCCGCCACGCTCGGTGGTCTCCCGCATCACGCGCAGCATCGGCTCGCCGTGGATCTCCGCGGTGGAGTGGGTGAGCACCAGACAGCTACCGGCGGGCATCGCCTGCACCAACTGCGCGACCGAGCCGTACGCCACCTCGTCGTCCATCAGGTGATTGACGACCCCGAGGAGCATCAGCCCGATCGGCTGCGAAAAATCGAGCGTCTCCCGCGCCACGGTCAGTATGGTTTGCGGCTCCCGCAGATCGGCCTCGACGTAGTCGCAGCTGCCCTCCGGCGTGCCGGACAGCAGCGCCCGCGCATGGGCCATGACGAGCGGGTCGTTGTCGATGTAGACGACCCGGCAGTACGGGTCGAGGGCCTGCGCCACCTCGTGCGTGTTGTCCGCCGTGGGAAGCCCGGTGCCGATGTCGAGGAACTGCCGGATCCCGGCGTCCTCGACCAGAAACCTGACCACCCGTTTGAGGAACGCGCGCTCGGCTCTCGCCCCGATCGGGATGTCCGGGATGTGCGCGATCACCTGGTCCCCGGCGGCCCGATCGACCTCGAAGTTGTCCTTGCCCCCGAGCCAGTAGTTCCAGATCCGCGCCGAGTGCGGAACGGTGGTGTCGAGTTTGGACTCTGAGGGGAACGCCCGATCCTCGGTCATGGAGGCATTCTTCCGCGCCGTGGGGGTCGTCGTGCAAGGGGGTCACGACGGCCGGCGAGCGACGTCCCGCCACCTGCCCTGATCGCTCAGCGGATCGGGAGCGCCCGCCGGACCGCGTCCACAAGGGAGTCCGGGCCGGTGTTGAAGGCCAGCCGCGACTCGGGCGCATGCGTACGCACGATGCCGATCAGCTTCTCGAACAGCGGCGTCAGGGACGGCTCGAGGCGTACGCCCGCGCCGATCACGATGACGTCGAAGACTCCGCCGTTCAGGGTGTCGCGCAACGCCGCCTCCGCGCCTTCGCCGCGGTCGAGCAGACAACTGTCGAAGTCCAGCCCCATCCCGGCCAGTTCGGCCGCGGCCCGTTCGATCCCGGCACGCACCTGCGCCGCGTCGACGGCCGGGAACGCCTCGCTCGGCGCACCGGGATCGCCGACGACGCTCGGATCCAGGCCCACGTTGAGCACGGTGGACCGGCCGAGCGCGGCGATCAGCCCCGGCCGCGACGGCGCCCAGCCGAGGGCGTCGCGAGTGGCCCGGCCGGAGACGGGGTTGTCGAGGCCCGCGAGACCGGCCAGCGTCCCGAAGTGCCGGGCGTCGACCCCGGCGACGGGCACGTGCAGACGCCCGGCGATCGCCTCCGCGATGTCGCGCATCGCGATGCCCTCCTCGGCGACGGCATGGAGGCGGGCGCCCGGCGGCGCGGACTCGAGGGCGAGCCGGTAGAGGCGGGCGGCGTCGCGCGCATCGACGGCCGGCCAGCGGTTGCCGCCGTCGCCCGGGCACCCGGACACGCCGGTGGCGCGGGCGACGGCGATCAGGCCCGAGACCGCGCCGTACCGGCCGCTCTCGTGCACGGCGGGCGGCAGGCGGACCACCGCGGCCCGGACGCCGCTGGAGGCGTACGCGAGCAGGGCGTTCTCGGCCTCGCCGGGCAGGGCGATCTCCTCGGTGAGCACGCCGGTGAAGCCGGCGAGCGCCGGGGCGGCGGTCGTGCCCGTACCGATGAAGGGTCTGCCGGTGTTGATCAGGGCCGTGCCGATGGCCCGGATCGCGTTCAGGTCGGTCTCCGCGGCGTGCGGGCCGCCGAGATGGATGACGCCGTCGGCGCTGCTCAGATCCTCCGCACCGGCCCGGTCGGTCACGGTGTGCCCGGCGGCCAGGAGCTCCGAGATCACGGCCGGGGCGAGGGTCCCTCCGGTCACGAGGACGTGCACAGGTCAGGCCTCCCTTGATTTCAGTTACTGCAATCAAGGGAGCGCCGCGATTTCAGAACCTGCAATCACTAGGCTGGTACGCATGCCGCGCTGGGAACCGAACGCCGCCGGACGCCTCCAGCAGGCCGCCATCGACCTCTTCACCGCCCAGGGCTACGAGCGGACCACCGTCGCCGAGATCGCGGCCCGTGCCGGCGTCACCGAGCGCACGTTCTTCAACCACTTCAGCCACAAGCGCGACGTCCTCTTCGGTCCGAACTCCGACCGCCTCACCCGGGTCACCGCCCGGGAGATCGCCGCGAGCCCCGCCGGCACCACGCCGCTGACGGCGGTCCTCCACGGCCTCCGGGCCGCGGCCGGCGAGGTCCTCGACGGCCTTCAGGAACCGGCCGCCCGCCGCCGCGGAATCATCGAAGCCACCCCCGAACTCCAGGAACGCGAGGAAAGCAAGCGAGCGGCCCTCGCGGCGGCCATGGCCGGCGCCCTCCGCGACCGCGGCGTCGACGACACCACCGCCCGCCTGGCCGCGGGCATCGGCCTGCTCGTCCACCAGACCGCCGAACACCGCTGGACCGAACCCGGCGCGCCGGACTCGCTGCCCACCCTCCTCACCGAGGCGATGACCGCCCTCCGCACGATCATCGACACCTGACGCCGGCCATCCCGATCGAAGCCCGCGGCAGTCAGCGGTACGGCAGATAGCGCGTGGTCCGCGACCACCGCGGCCACAGGGGAATCGGCAGGCAGGCGGCCAGGCCGTCGTATCCGGTCTCGGACTCCGCCGACCCGTCCGGCATCGTCACCGTGACCCGCGAACGCCGGTACGCGAAGACCTCCGTCACCCGACCGGCGACCACCGACCCGACCACCTCCCGCAGGAACGCGAGATCGACCGATTCCCACCGGCCGCCCAGGGTGCCGGCCTCCAGCACGATCCCGTCCCCCAGCTCACTCCACACGATCGGGAGGGCACCGGCCCGACGCGGCGTCACCCGGACGGTGAGACCGTCGGAAGACCGGCCGATCTCGACGTCGGCGACGCCCTGCAACTCGACGGCGAGCCGGCCCGCCAGCTCTTCACTCTCGTAGGACATGAAACCCACCCCCGGCCCGGGTCACCCACCGCGGTGGTATGGCCGGCATGGGGATGTGCGCATCGGCTCGGGGCGTGGGCCTTCGCCCGTTACAGGAGGGTGACGCCTTTTCGAGGCCCCGGTGCCCTCCCTGGGCCGGCTCGGCGCCTGACCGGACGGGTCAGCGGCGCACCCGGTAGCGCAGGTGGAGCACCCGGTTGCCCGGGAGCACCACGTCGGGGTCCTCCAGCAGGTGCTGGGCGTCGACCGAGCCGAAGTAGCGCCTGCCGGAGCCGAGCACCACGGGCACGACGTCCATGCGTACCTCGTCGACCAGGCCCGCCGCGAGGACCTGGCCGCCGACGTCCCCGGCGGCGACCTCGACCGTGCGGTCGCCCGCGAGCTGCTGTGCCCTGGTCACGGCCGCCTCGATGCCGTCGGCGAAGTGGAACGGCGCCGCGGGGTCCCAGCCCTCGGGCGCCGGGCGGTGCGTCACGACGACCACGTGGTCGATGCCGCTCGGCGGCTGCCCGTCCCAGCCGTCGGTCAGGTCGAAGACGTGGCGCCCGCAGATGGTCACCCCGATCTCGTCCCAGTACGGCCGGAGGTAGTCGTAGGACGT
This sequence comes from Pseudosporangium ferrugineum, assembly GCF_003002065.1. GTDB lineage: Bacteria > Actinomycetota > Actinomycetes > Mycobacteriales > Micromonosporaceae > Actinoplanes > Actinoplanes ferrugineus_A. Next base: position 39,650 of record NZ_PVZG01000022.1, on the reverse strand, counting down.
CTGCGACACCTTCACCGCGCCGGAATCGTCGAGCGGGACGTCGCCGCTGGACAGCCACTCGAACAGCGGACCGGGCTGGTCGTTGTCGTCGGCGACGAAACCGTCCACCGACACCGAGCCGTACATGACCACCCTGCCCACGGCTTTCTCCTCTGCTTCCGGGATCCTCAAACTAGCGGCATCGGGGCGCGACCCGAGCGGAGAACACGCCCCGGGATCGGTACTGTCGGGTGATGTCGCCCGAGTCCGTCGCCAGCCGGCTCGCCGCGGGCGATGGTGTCCGAGCGGTGTTCCTCAGCCTGGTGCGCGACGGTGTTCCCCCGGATGCCGCCGCGACAGCCGTCTGTGTCGCGGCCGGCTCCCGCCGCGAGGACGCGGTCGAGCGCCTCGGGCAATTCGCGGGCCTGTGGGAGGAGCTTCGTCCCGGCGAGGAGGCGGACGGCATCGACCTGCTCATCGCGCAGGGCTGTTTCGAGCCGGACGCGGACCTCGACGATCGGCGGCGGGAGGCTCGCGACCACCTGCGCGCGGCGCTGAGCTCGGTCACGGGAATTCCGAGCGGTGCCGCGGCCTCGTTGAGCAACCGGCTCCGCACCGGGCGTCTCGTCGACGCGCACCTCCAGCTCGAGCGCCTGGGCGGCCGGCGGTGGCCGGACAACGCCCGCTTCTGGGCGGCGCTGCGCCGAGCCGGTGAGCTCCTCGGGCTCGGGGCGGACCCAGGCCGGCCTCAGTCGCCGGAGGCGCCCCAGAAGTAGATCTCGGCCGGTCGGCCGGCGTCGTCGTGCAGCACCGCGCAGCGACCGAACCAGCGCCGCTCCGCCAGGCCCTCGATGCGGTCGACGTGGGCCCGGGTCAGGCTGGCCAGGCCCACTCCCGCGCTCCGTAGCGCTTCCGCCTCGGTGACCGGCTCGACCGTGCAGTAATCGGGGTTCTCGCCCGGGCGCACAATCTCGTGCATGTCGAGGATGGAGTGGGTTCCGGACTCCCGCACCAACTCGGAGCTCCACAGCTCCTCCTCGGTCCGCGGCCGGTTCGGGAAGTCCATCGCCGACTTGCCGAACTCGCACGGCTCGGCCCACCAGTAGTCGCCCTCCGCGAAGACCCTCGCGCGCAACTCTCGCAGCGCCTTGCCCAGATCGGGCTGATACTCCACGTGGTAGTCCCAACCGGATGCACCCACGGCACTCTCCTCGTCCCCGGAAACGTCGACCACGACATCGAAGCACCGGGGTACGACATTTAGCGGTTGCCCCGGGCACTTAGCATGACCCGATGAATCTGCGACGATCCCTGTCGGTCCTGGTCGCGCTGGTGGCCGTGCTGACGATGGCCCCGTCCCCCGCCCACGCCGCTCCCACGGTCGGCGGCACGCTGAAGTTCGGGTGGCGCGGGGTGGAGTTCTTCGCGGCGTCCGGGATCGCCAACGACCTGCGCGGGTTCACCGCCGAGGACGGCACGCTGTCCGTCTACGACACGGGCCGCGACATCGCCATCGACCCCGACATCGCCTACAAGTGCACGAAGACGCAGGGCCAGGACATCATCGTCGTCTGTAAGTTCAACGCGTACCTGTTCTTCCAGCTCGGCGACCGGGACGACCGGATCCAGATCGGCGGGCCCATCCCGGTGAGCGTGCAGGGCGGCAGCGGCAACGACCAGCTCGACGCCAACGGCCAGAAGGCACCGGCCTCGCTGTACGGCCAGCAGGGCGACGACCGGCTCTGGGGCGGCCCGGCCGGCGACTACCTCGACGTCGGTGCCGGCGACCGCACCAAGCAGTCCATCGTGGACTACTGGACGGGCGACGACACGTGCAAGGGCGCGTTCGACTACTCCGTGGGATGCGACCGGTTCTGAGGTCGCGTCACAGCGTCAGTTCGGAGTCGTCGAAGCGGAATGAGCCGCGGGTGGTGAGCAGCCGGCGCTCGGCTGCCGGGAGGGCGGCGACCGGCAGGGTGAAGCCGCGCGGGTTCGCGCCCCAGGCCGGCCAGTTGTCCACCATGGCCAGGGTGGTGACCATGCTGCTCGGGTTGCCGTTCGCGGCGGGCGGGAAGAGCACCGCCGCCCGGGCCGGGAAGGCGACGACCAGCGCGGTCTCGTGGGCGTCGGTCCATCCGGCCGGCGAGCCGGCGAAGTTGGGTCCGGCCGCCGCCGCGGCGGCCACGATCGAGCGCAGCGCGTTGCCGGCCCGGCCGCCGCTGACCATGCCGGCCGGGCTGAGGATGTGCCAGCGGTAGGCGAACGCGACCGACCGCTCGGAGCCCAGCACGTCGCCGATCCGCGCCGGCCGCGCTCCGCCGGGCGCCGCCGGGTCGGGGACGGCCGCGAGGGTGGCGGCGGCCCCGGGGGTGTCCCACGGGGTGGCCAGGATGTCCCGGAGGCGGAGCCGGGCCATGTGCCACATCCGGCGGCGGAAGCCGTCGATCGTGCGGCCCGCCATGACGAAGCGGTAGAACCAGTGCCAGGACCGGAACACGTCGAACTCGGCGACGATCTGCTGCACCTGCTGCGGCACGCCCTCCTCCTGCGGGACGGCCGGCCGGGAGACGTACTTGCGGTCCTGGGTGGGCAGGAACAGGTTGCGGCCGTCCGTACCCCAGGGGTCGTCGATCTCGAGGCCGAACCGGCCGACGGCGCCGGTCCAGGCAGCGGGGTCCGCCGCCTGCAGATACGAGAGGTACGCCCACAGCTCGCCGTCGCGGACGTTCCAGGTAGGACGCGGCGGCTGCGGGGCGGCAGGAACCGCTATCGGCCCGGCGGTCCAGTGGCACGGGCCGAGCGACAGAAACGCGTTGTCCCAGCCGTTCACGCCGTCGAAGAAGCCGACCGCCTCCACCTCGGCGACCGCCCGGACCACCTTGAACGTGGACAGCTGCCGCCCCGCCCGCTCGCGATCGCCGGCCGCGGCGCCGGCGTCGTCGCGGAGCCGGACGAGGTCGCCGAGCGCCGGGGCCGCCGCGTCCGGCGCCGGGCGCGGCAGCAGGTTCTCCGGCAGCATCTCGCCCTCCGGATGCCAGGTGTGGCGTTCCGGCAGGGCGAGCGGGCCGTCGAAGCCGAGCGCCGTGGTCCACTCCCCGACCGGGTCGAGCTCGGGGTGCGCCGGCGACACGGGCGGGCGGACCGGCCGGGGCCAGGTGGCGGTGAGGTCGCGGGCGAACATCCGGGGCGCGCCCACCGGAAGGTCGGTGTGCAGCCACAGGTTGTCGGCGAACCCGCCGCCGGGAGCGACGTGCAGTCGATCGGGTACGCCGCCCGCCATGTCCCAGGCCTCGACGACGATCGGGCAGCGCCAGCCCTCGGCCAGCCACCGGTCGAGCACCATCCGGGTCCAGGCGTTGACCACCCCGGTCGCCTCGCGGGGGTAGCGCTCGTAGAACCAGGCCGGCTCCGGGCGCAGCCGGTCCGACCAGCGCGCCGACCGGACGACGGCGCCCTGCGCGTGGGCCGCCGCGGCGGTGCCGGCCGTGGCGCGGGTGACGGTCAGCTCCGGGGTGCCGAGCCCGCCGGTCACGGTGAGGATCTCGGCGTCGATCCGGACCGGGAAGGGTACGGCCGCCGGAAGGCCGTCGGTGGACGTGACCGGGACGGTGGTCCGCGCGTCGGTGATCCCCGCGGTGGTGGTGACCGTGCCGGCCGCCTCGACCGCGGCGCCGTGCAGGGCCGCGTACCGCTGGAATTCCTGGACCGCCCATCTGGTCCGGCGGTCGAAGGTGGTCGCGCCGTCGGGCGCGATCAGGAAGCCCAGCGTGCGAAGGTCGCGGTGCAGGTCGGCCACGTGGCTCGCGGCCGGCGCGCCGGGCTGTTGCTCGCCGCCGTAGCGCGCGGGGGCTCCCGCCGCCGGGTCCCGATCGCCCTCCCGCAGGTCGAAGCCGCCGTACGAGCCGGACGAGGGGCCGGCGATGACGGCGATCGCCCACCGCACGATCTGGCCCAGCTCCCGCGCCGCGTCCACCACGATCATCGCAGGTCCACCCACTCCCGGTCGCCGAACCGGACCCGGGTGATCGGGCTGCCGCCGCCCCGCAGCACGGTGATCATCGCGTCCATGTCCGCCTGGGTGCCGGGCTCGCGGATGAACCAGAGCGCGTACCGCGAGCCGGGCGGCAGATTCTCGGCGTCGCCGGTCGCGTCGGTGAGGTAGCCCCTGGCGAGCGCCCGCAGCTCGGCGGTGCTCTGCTGGTGGATCAGGTCGGACTTCAGCTCCAGCGCCTCCCACCGGCCGTCCACCTGATACCAGTCGTCGGAGACGGTGCAGCCGGAGACGACCTGGCGGATCTGCTTGCCCCGCAGCCAGACCGTACGGCGGAAGCCACGGCCGGGGATGAACAGCCATTCGGCGAGGGTGCCGCGGCGGCCGCTGATCGAGCCGGGGCTCAGGCCGTACTGGCGGCCCAGGGCGTCGAAGCGGTCGAGCATGGCGAGGCGGGTGGCGTGCGAGAGGCTCTTGGCGAACTTGCCGGCGCGGGCCGCCTCGAGCACCTGGTCGAGGTCGGCGCGGCCGTCCCGTTGCTCGGCCGTCAGGTGCGGATAGTTGCGTTCGATCTCCGCCCGGATGGTGCGCCACTGCACCAGCGACCGGTCTATCTTGAGGCTGTCCTTGGTGGCGGCCTGCCGGACGATCCGCTTGGCGGTGCCGATGCGCAGCCGGAACCGCCGGTCGTCGAGGGTCAGCAGCTCCTGGATCAGCGGGTCCCGCCGGGCCGGTTCGGCCGCCTCGATCAGCCCGGCCGTCCGTTCCCGGGCGTCCACCCGCGCCGGTCCCGGCCCGAACATGGTGTAGAGCTTCACCGCGAGCCTGGGCCCGTACGCCCGGCCGAACGCGACCGCGCGCGCGTCCTGGCCGATCGCCTCCCAGGCCTCACCGCCGGCGTTGCGGACCGCCGTGACCTGGGCCAGCTCGGGGTGGGCGAGCAGGCGCAGCAGCTCGATCTGCCGGTCCCCCGCGGCGGCCAGCACGTTGTCGACCTTCCTGGCGCCGAACGCCTCGGTCAGCCGGACCAGCCCGAGCGTGGCCACGTCGTCGAAGAGCACGTCCTCGGGGACCACGCCGCGCACCAGGGCGAGCTCGGCCGGGGTCGGCGCGCGCTCCGGCAGCGCCGAGGTCAGGAAGATCGTCCGGGCGCCGCCGGGCCGGGCGCCGACCAGCACCCCGGGCAGCGTGGCCGGCTCCAGCGTGCCCTCCCGCTCGGCGTGGAACTGCTCCAGGCGGGCCCGCGCCTCGGCGGAGACCGCGACCACGCCGGGACGGACCGGCCGGCAGGCCGGCGGCAGGCCGCCGCTGTCCGGGCTGAGGATGCCGATCATCGCGAGCCGCAGCTCCAGCTCGAACCGCGCCTTGGCGAACGGCTCGATCAGGGCGGGCACCCGGGCGTCCTCCGGCGGCAGCGTGTCCACCAGCTTGAGGAAGTCGGTCCACAGCGCCTGCGCGTCGGTCAGGTAGGTGGCCACCTGCTCCGGGGTCGCCCGCCCGGCCTCGATCTGGCGGAACCGGGTGGCGGCCAGCGCCCGGCGCGCCTCGAGCAGCTGGAGCCGGGTCGCGTCGATGCGCGGCTCCCCGGTCAGCCGCTCGGCGAAGGACGTGCCCAGCAGCCGGCCGATGCTCAGCGTCGCGGTCATCACGATCTGCTGGAGCGCCGCCGCGGCCGCCTCCTCGCCGGTGAGCAGCCGGCCGCGGTGCACCAGGCTCTGCAACTCGGCGAAGGCGAACAGGGACAGCTGCGCGACCGCCGTACGCCCGGCCACGAACGCGATCCGGGCCGCCGCCGTGTCCGCCCGGACGAGCTGCACGAACACGGTGGCGAAGCCGCGCTCGACCGCCTTGATCCCGCCCATCATGGCCGCGTTCCAGAACAGCTCCTCGGCGAACGAGGTGTGGCTGACCGAATCGGGGCCGAGCAGCAGCTCGTTGCCGGCCCGGACGGCCACGGTGAACCACAGGGCCTCGACGGCGAACGAGCCGATCGCCCCCACCGCCGCCGCCTCGGCCAGGGTCAGGCCGCCCGCCGCCGCGCCGGACGCGAGCGCGCCGCCGACCGCCGCGCCGGCCATTCCCGCGGTGAGGGCGGCGGCCGCGACCACCGCCGTGGCCAGCAGCGCCATCTTCACCGCGGTCTCGACGCCGATCACGGTGCCGAGTTCGTCCAGGTCGTCCTTGACCTGCCGGCGGCCCAGCAACTCGGCCAGCGCGGTGATGGCGGCGACCTGCGCGGTGGCCGCGGCCGCCATCCGGGCCGGGTCGTCCGGGTGGGTCCGGGCCGCGAACGCGTCCGAGAATCCGCGCAGCACGGCGTCGAGCTCGCCGAGATACCCGGTCACCCGGGCGGTCAGGTCGGGAAAGGCGATCACCTGGTCGACCCAGGCGGACACCTGCTCGCGGACGGTCAGCGCGGTCAGGGCGGCGTGCTGGATCTGCACCGTACGGATCAGGTCCTGCATCGCCTCCTCGAGGCCCGGTTCCCCGTTGTCCCGCATCGCCCGCGCCCGGCCGAGCGCGTCGTCCAGGTCGGCGCGCAGCGGCCAGGTGGTCACGTTCGGGCCGGCGTCGGCGGCGGTGCCGTGGTCCGCGCCGGTCGGCCCGCTCACCGGCCGGCCCAGCTGCGCCCGGAGCTCCCGCAGGCCGGACCAGGCGGCCGCGGCGTCGGTGATGCCGCCCTGCACCCCCCGAAGGTCGTCGAGGTAGCGATCGCGGACGAAGACCGGGAAGGCTGCCATCGCCCGGTCGGCGGCCACCAGGTGGACGCCGGCCGGCCCGCGCACCGGCGAGCGCAGCTCGGTGAGGATCGCCGCGCTGTAGAGCCGCCGGATCCGCGCCGTCTCGACGGCGATCACGTCGGCGAACGAGGGCAGGTAGCGCTCCGGGCGGGCCAGGTCGATCAGCTTGGCCACCACCGGGCCGGCCGTCACGACCATGGCGAACCCCGCGGTCACCCGGCTCTCCTCGACGGCGTACTCGATCATCGTCGGCGGCGCCGAGGCCGGATCGGGATCCGCCCGGGCGGCGGCGATGATCGAGCGGGCCGCGGCCAACTCCGGAGCGCCGAGGACCAGCGGCTCGAGCCAGAGGTCCATCAGGTCCAGCATCGCCGGGACGTCGAGCACCGGCGGGGGCTGTTCGGCGCGCAGGACCGGCGCCGGCTCCTCGACCGCGCCCAGCGCGCCGAGGATCGCGGTGACGATGTCGCCGGTCAGCGCCACGCGGGCTCCTCCGATCGCCGCGGTCCTCGGTCGCCGCCATCGTGGACGACCGCACCCCCATTCCACCAGCGACGTTCCGGCAGTTTCGTCAACCTGTCGGGGGCTTTCGGTCCGTCGGGGATTCGGGTTCGATCCACCCAGGATGTTCGCGGCCCTGGGGGTGACATGGCGCTGTCGATGGGCGCGGACCCGCGTCTCACCTCGGTACTGCGCGCCATCGGGCTGCTCGACGCGGCCGGCCAGATCGATCCACAGTGGTTCGATCACCCGATCGAGTCGCTCGGCCGCTGCCTGTCGGATCCCGGACAGCGCAGCGCGGTGCTCGCCCTTCTGGGTGACGCGTTGCCGCCGGAGCCCGGCCCGTGGCAGGCCGACGGCAGCTCCTGGCACCCGGTGCTGGCGGCGAACCCGGTCGGCAACGTCTATCTGACCGTCTCGGGAACCGTGCTCGGGCTGGCCGCGCGGGCGAAGGGCCCGTGGACGGGCACGCCCGGCGTCGACCTGGCGGTGCGGTTGCCGCTGGTGGACGCGGACGGCGACGCCGTGCGGGCGGTGGCCGCGACCGAGGACGGTCCGCTCGAGGTCGCGCTGCGGGTCACACTCGGCGCGGGGATCATCCCCGAGGCGATCGAGGTGCGCGTCGCCGTGGACGCCGCGAACGGCGTGCGCGTGCGGGTAATCCTCGAGCAGAGCGGGCAGCCGCCGGCCGTGCTGGATCCGGCCCACCTGGACCGGGGCGCCGTCGACGCCGTACAGATGCTGATCCTGGCCCTGCTCGGCCACGAGACCGCCGTCGACCCGCGGATCCGCCGCCTGGTCGAGCACCTGCCCGGCGCGTTCGGCCTGGACGACGCCGTGCTCACCCCGATGCCGGTGACCGACCCGGCGTCGATCCGCCCGTGGCTGGCCGGGATCGCCGCCGATCCGGCCACGCTGCGCGCCTGGTTCCGCCACCTCGCCGGCCTGCTCGGCGGCCTCCCCCTGGACCGGGACGACCCGGCGATCGCCGGGGCCGGCACCGCCGCCGAACCGTTCCGCGCCACCCTCGTCGATCTCGGCGGCGACATCGCCGTGGCCCTCACCCTCGGCGCCACCCGGGACGCGCCCCCGGCCCTGCTGGTCGGCACGGAGATCAGCGTGCCGCTGGGCGGCGCCCGGCTCACCGCCGCCGCCACCCTCGCCTCGCTGCCGCTGGCCGGCGACGCGCCGGCCGGTGTCCTGCCGGCGGTCCGGGTGACGGTGAGCGCCCCGGTCGCCGGCGGCCACGTCGACGGCGGCGCCACCTGGGACGGCCGGCAGGTCCGGCCGCTGCTCGGCCTGCGCGCGGTCACCGTCGGCGGCACCCCGCGGACGATGGATCTGAGCAGCGCCGACGCGGTCGTCGAGGCGGTCACCGATCAGGTCGCGATCGCGGTACGCGCGGCCACCGGCGAGGCCGGGCCGGGGCAGAGCCTGCTGGCACTGGCCGGGCTGGCCGACCCCACCGGTACGGTCGGCTGGCAGCATCGGCTGGGGGCCGCCCTGTTCTCCGGCGACCCGCTCGCCGCGATCGCCGGCATGCACCGGGCCGCGCTGGACGACGACTGGGCTCCGCTGTTCGCCGAGCTGGCCGCCCTGGCCGGGCTGACCGCCGAGCCCGGCGGCGCGGGCCTGCCCGGAGCCCCGTGGCGGGCGGTGATCACCGGGAACGACGACCTCACGCTGGAGCTGGTGGCCTGGGACGACCGGAGCCCGGACACCCCGGCCGGCGCGCACCAGCTGCGCATCGGGTTGCGCATCGGCGCCGTCGCCGGCCCCCTGGAGCTGACCCTCACCAGCGAGGTGCTCGCCTTCGATCTGGGGCCCTCGGCGACGAACGCCCGGTTCAGCGGCGCGCAGCGGCTGCGGGCCTCCGTCCGCGAGCTGCCCGCCCTGGACGCCGGCGACGGTTCCAGCGTCGCCGCGCAGGCCGTCGTGCTGACCGCCGGGTGGCGGCCGGACGCGTCGCTGAGCGCCGGGGTGGAGATCCGCGACCTGGCGATCGGCGAGCTCGATCCGGTCACCGTGCGGCTGCCGCCCGGCCCGCTCGACCGTACCCGCCCGGACCTGGGGCTCGGTCTGCCGGAGGAGGCGGTGCCCGAGCTGGTCGGCCTGCTCGCGGTCCGTGCGCTGCGGTGGTGGGGTACGGACTCCGCCGCGTACGCCCTCGCGGGGTTGCTCGGCCTGCACGCCGACCTGCCCGGCCTGCCGTCCGACTGGCCACGCCTGCTGCCCGGCACGGCGGCGGGCCTGCTGTCGGCGCTGGACGATCCCCGGGCCGCCCTCGCCACGCACCTGCGCACCGTGGCGAGCGGGCACAGCCGCACCGGCGAGCCGTTCCTGCCCGCCGCCCTGCGCTGGCTCTCCGCGCTGCTCACCGGCACGGCGCCGACCGGGCCAGGCGCGGCACCCGGCCCGGGACCGGCGGTCACCGGGCGGGGATCGGACGCCGATCCGTGGGCGGTCCCGCTGCTCGGCGCCGACGTCGACCTCCTGCTCTGGCTGGATCCGCCGCCCGCGCCCGGCCCTTCCCTCGTCGAGGCCGCGACGGACGGCGAAACGCTGCTGCGCCGGCTCGCCGCGGCCGTCGATCCGCCCGCGCTGCGGGGCCGGGACCCGGGCCGGGCCGGGGAGGCGCTCGACCGGCTGGACGCCTGGCTGGCGGCCGGGGACGGGCTGGTCCCGTACGCGTCGGCCACCGCCGTGCCGGCCGGCTGGACCGTGGGCACCGCCGCCACCTGCCCGCACGACGCGCTGCCCACCGATCCCGCCGTGGTCGCCCAGGTCGTCGCCCAGCTGCGGGCCTGGGGCGCCGGGCCGGCCTGCCCGGTGCTGCTGATCGGCGGGGACGCCGCCGGCTGGTCGGCGCTGATCGGCGTGCTCGAACCCGGCCGCGACCCGGACGCCGACACCGATCCGTCGGTCCCGGCGGTCTGCCGGGTGGTGCCGGCGCCGGACGCCCGTACGGCGATCGGCCCGGTGCTCGCCGCGGCCGGCGCGGCCCGGCTCGTGCTGGCCGGCCACGGTCCCGCGGGCGTGCTGGCCCGCACGATCGCCGCCGAGAACCCCGCCCGGGTACGCGGTGTCGTCACGCTCGGCGCCCCGCACGCCGGCAGCAGCCTGCTCCCGCTCACCGACCCGGAGGTGGCCGACGCCGCCCGCCTGGCCCGGCAGCTGATCCCCGGCGACGCCCTGTCCATGCTGGCCACCCGCCTCGACGGCGGCCCGTTCCACAACGGCCGTCCGGCCCCGCCCGAGTCCTTCGCCGGCATGCCGCCGACCGGCGCCGAACCGGTGCCCGGCCTCGCGATCGGCTCCCGGGTGGGCTCCGGGCTGGTGCGGCGCCTCGCCGCGGCACACGCCCAGGACCCGGCGGCCCCGGCCGTCGCACCCAGCCACCTCGGCGTCGGCGTCCGGGTCCCGGCCGGCACCGCCCCCGGCCGGCCCGGCGATCTCACGGTGGACGGTCACGTGCGGGTCGACGCCCTGCGCGTCCGGGTCGGCACCGGCCCCGAGCCCGGCCGGCCGGCCCAGCGGATCTCCGTGCACGCGTGGGCCGGCCGCGCCGGCGGCTGGCTGATCGGCGGCCCCGGGCCCGGCGTGGCCGTCCGGGCCCGCCTCGCCGAACTGGCCGTGGTGGCCGGCCGGGACGCCACCGGCGGGGTGGCGCTGAGCACGGTCGCGGTGGCCCACGAGGCGGGACCGGCCGGGATCACCACCGACCGCGCCGAGCTGGCCGACCTGGCCGACGGTGAGCTCCGCGACTTCCTGCTGCGGCTGGGCACGGCGCCCGGCCCGCTGCTCGCCGAGCGGATGCCCGACCTGCTCACCCTGGTCCTGCCGGCGCTGGGCGCGCGGTCCACCGGCGACGGCGGCTGGGAGCTGGCACTGCCCGCCGGGGCCGTCCTCGCGGTCACGCCCGGCCCGTGGACGGTGCACGCCCGTACCACCGCGGCGGCCGGCCTGCCGATCGAGGTGGACGCCGCGCTCGGCCTGCCCGGCTTCGCCGCCACGGTCACGGCTGGTGTCACGGTCGGCGGGCTGCGGGTGCGCTGGTCGTCGGCGTCCGGGACGCTGAGCGCGGCGCTGGAGCCGTGGCTGCCCGAGGTGGTCCTGCTGCCCGCCCCGCCGCCCGCGGTCCTCGCCGACGCGGTGCTGGCCGCGCTGCCCGGGGTGCTGACGTCGGCGGCGATCGCGCTGGTGGTGCAGCCCGCGCTCGGCGACGGCGCCCGGGCGCTGCCGCTGGACCGGCTGATCTCCGCCCCGGCCGCCTGGCTGCGGCGGCCCGCAGCGCTGGGCCGCACCGACGGACCCGGGTTCGACGCGGCCGCCGTCGCCGAGCTGATCGACCTGGTCGTGACCGCGATCGGTGGCCTGCCGGGCGGCCTGACCCTCACCGCGCGGGCCGCCGCGGGCGACGCGGTCGACCTGCGGCTGGCCGGGACGGTCGCGCTGGACGCCGCGACCATCACGATCGACCTCGGGCTGGCTGCCGGCCCCGCCGGGGTCCGCCCGTCCGGGCTGGTGGGGGTCGGGGTCACGCTGCCGGGCGACTGGGGCGCGGTCACCGTCGAGGCCGGGCTGGCCGCGGAGGGTCTGGTCCTGGCGATCGTGCTGGACACCGGCGACCGGATCGACCTCCTGCCCCGGTTCGGCGGGCTGGGGGCGGTCGCCGCGGCCGGCGCCCGGCTGCTGCCCCGGGTGCTGCAGGAGCTGGTGGACGAGCTGCGGCCACCGGTCGGCGACCCGGAGGGGCTGCTGCGCGCGGTGCTCGCGCTGGCCACCGGGCTGGACGTCTACGCCGACGACAGCGAGGGTTTCACCGCGCCGGAACGCGCCGAGCGGCTGGCCGCGATGCTGGACCCGGGCTGGTGGGCGGCGCGGGCGGCCGATCCGGCGCAGGTCGCCGAGATCGTCGCCGGGATGGCCGGGATGTTCGGGCCGCCGCCGCTGCTGCCGCTGCCCGCCGGTCAGCTGCGGGCCGAGGACGGCACGGTGGTGTGGACGGTGCAGCCGCCGGGGATCGGCACGGTGACGGTGCGGCTCGGCTGGACGGCCGCCGGCCCGGTGCTCACGGTCGGTGCGGCAGGCGTACGCATCGGCCCGGTCGTGCTCGACGAGTTCGCCGCCGGCGTCGCGCCCGGGCCGCACGCCGATCTCACCCTGCACCTGGAGGTCGACGGGCTGTTCGCGCCGATCCGGCCGGCCGTACGGGCCGAGGTGGACGCGGGCCGGTTCGCGGTGGCGGTGCTGCCGCTCGGCGCGGACGCCGCCGGCGACCTCAGCCTCACGCTGGCGCCCGTGCCCGCGCTGGCGGCCACCCCGGAGGCGGCGCTGCTCCTGGTCGAGCGCTGGGGCCTGCCGATCGCCGCCGAGCTGCTCCTGCGGGCGGTCGACGGGGCCGCGCCGGGCGGCCGGCCGGAGCCGCTGCTGCGCCGCCCGCTGTGGCAGGACGGGCCGACCGCCGAGGCCGTGCTGGTCGCGTCCGGACTGGTCACCACGACCGCCGGCGGGCTGCGGGCGGCCCGGCCGCTGCCGGAGCCGGGCGGGGCCGTGCTGCGCGCGCTGCAGGCCGCCGCCACCGGCATCGCCATCCAGGTGGTGCCGGGGCAGCTGGAGGTGGCGCTGATCTCCGAACCGGCTACCGGCGGCAGCCGTACCGGCCTGCGGCTGCGGGGCCGGGCGGACATCGAGGCCGGCGAGCTCACCGTGCGGCTGCGCTTCGGGGACGCGAGCTGGCTCACCGACGCCGACCGCGGGGTGACAGTGTGGCTGCTGGAGCCCGATCCCACGCCGGGCGCGGCGCTGCCGCTGCGGCTCACCGCGGCGTTGCGGGTGGCGGGCTTCGGGATGCTGCTGTCGCGTACGGACGGCGAGCCGCTCACCGACGGCGTCGTGGTCCTCGGCGCGGCCGGCGGCCTGCTGTTCCTCGAGGCGGAGTTCCTCGGCGCCGACCGCGCTCCGGCCGTCACGGTCGGCGGGCTGGGGGCGGCGCTGGAGGTCCAGCGGGCCTTCGTCAACGTGGCCGGCGAGGATGCGGACAGCTTCATCGCCAAGGTGCTGCCGCCTCAGCTGGCGGCGCCGTTCGATCTGGCCGTCATCTACCGCGACGGCGCGCTGCGGATCGAGGGCGGCGGCGGTGAGCCGGGGCGCCTCGAGCTGGCCGTACCCCTGGATCTGGATCTCGCGGTCATCCGGATCACCGAGCTGCTGCTGGCGCTGCAGACCGGCACCGGCGGGGTCTCCATCGAGGCGGCGCTCAGCGGCGGCGCCGACGTCGGTCCGGTGCACGCGGTCGTCAAGCGGGTCGGGCTGATCGCGGCGTTCCGCCCGGAGGGCCCGCAGCTGAGGTTCCGGCCGCCGGACATGGTCGGCCTCTCGATCGACTCGCCGAGCCTGCGGCTGGGCGGTTTTCTGCTGGTGGACGAGCCCCGCGGCCGCTACATCGGCGCGATCGAGATCTCCCTGCTCGGCAAGTTCGAGATCTCCGCGGTCGGGCTGATCACCACGAAGAACCCCGACGGTACGCCGGGCTTCTCGCTGCTGTTCATCATCTCGATCATCTTCCCGACGCCGATCGCGCTGGGCTACGGCTTCTTCTTCGCCGGTGCGGGCGGCATGCTCGGCCTCAACCGCTCGGTCGACCTCGACCGGCTGCGCGACGGGCTGCGCACCGGCGCCGCCGACAGCATCCTGTTCCCCACCGACGTGGTCCGCCGGGCCGACGCGATCGTCCGTGACCTGGAGGCGGTCTTCCCGGTCGCGCCCGGCCAGTTCCTGGTCGGCCCGATGGCCCTGATCACCTGGGGCGTCCCGGCCCTGATCAGCATCAAGCTGGGCATCATCCTGGAGCTCGGCGCGCGGGTGAAGGTGGCGGTGCTGGGCGCCGTACGGGCGGCGCTGCCGGACCCCGGGTCGGCCGTCCTCGACCTCAAGGCGGCGTTCCTCGGCACCGTCGACGTGGCCGCCGGGCTGCTCACCTTCGACGCCGCCATCTACGACTCCTACCTGGGCACCGGCGACCTGAAGTTCACCTTCGAGGGCGACATCGCGGTCCGGCTGTCCTGGGGCGCGCAGCCCGACTTCGTGATGTCGGTCGGCGGGTTCCACCCCACCTACAAGCCGGCCGCGCACCTGCGGCTGCCGACGATGCGCCGGATCAGCATCAGCCTGCTGCGCGACAACCCGCGGCTGACCCTGGCGACCTACTTCGCGATCACCTCGAACACCGTCCAGTTCGGCGCCCGGCTCTCCTTCTACCTCGGGGTCTCCGGCTTCTCGGTGGAGGGCGACTTCGGCTTCGACGTGCTGTTCCAGTTCTCGCCGTTCCGGTTCGACGCGCACGCCTGGGCGCACCTGGCGGTCAAGGCCGGCGGGTCGGTGCTGCTCTGCCTCACGCTGGACTTCACGCTGCGCGGGCCGGCCCCGTGGATCGCCCGGGGCACCGCCTCCTTCTCGATCCTGTTCTTCTCGGTCTCGGTCGAGTTCGAGGCGACCTTCGGCGACACGGTCCTCGACACCATGCCCGGGATCGCGCTGCTCCCCCGGCTGATCGAGGAGCTGGGCCGGCCGGAGAACTGGACCGGCGCGCTCGCGGCCGGCGCGACCTCGGTGGTGTCCCTGCTCGCGGTGCCGTCGACGGTGATCGACGCCGGCGGCTCGCTGACGGTCAGCCAGCGGGTGCTGCCGCTGGGCACCGACGTCACCCTCTTCGGCACCAGCAAGCCGACCGACCTGCGCCGCCTCGACCTGCTCGGGCTCGACGTCGGCGACGACCCCGCCGGGTCCGAGCCGGTGACCGACGCGTTCAGCCCGGCCGCGTTCCAGGAGATGTCGGACAGCGACAAGCTGCGCGCGCCGGCCTTCGAGCGCCGGCCGGCCGGGGCCCGGGTCACCTCCGGCGCCCGCCTGCACACCACCCACACGGTGGTCCGGCCGGCGAAGTTCGACCTCATCGTGGTGGACGCGGACGACACGACCGTCACCGTCGCCCGGCCGCTGGACGCGGCCACGCTGGGCCGGCAGGTGCGCGGCGCGGCGGCGGCGCGCAGCCCCGCGGCCAAGCGCCGCCGGCTGGACGCCGAGACCGCCTCGGTGCTCGCGGCCGGCGAGCCGGCCGACGCGTACGCGGTGACCTCGCTCGGCGACCTGCGCCCGCTGACCGCCACCGGCGGCCCCGCAACGCCCGGCAGCCCGGAGGCCCGGCTGCCGCGCAGCGAGGCCGAGCAGCTCGCCGCGGCCCTCGACAACGCCGGCTTCGACGTCCAGGTCGTGCCGGCCGCCCAGGTGGAGGTGCCGGTCCGATGACCCAGCCCGGCGAGTACACGTTCGTACCGTGGTTCCGGCGCGGCGCGGCGGCCGACATCACCGTCGCCGACGACCTGACCGCGACCGCCACCGGCCGCGCGACGATGCCGGTCCGCGTACGCCTGCGGTACGTCCCCGCCGCCGGCGGCCCGGCGCAGCCGCTGCCCCCGGTCGAGCGCACCGTCGAACTGGTCGGCCCGGGCGACGTCCGCGCGCTGCTCCCGGACGCCGTGCTGCGCCTGCACCCGCCGGAGAACACCCGCGACGCGGTCCCCGGCGAGCTGGCCTTCGCCGAGTTCTACGACGAGGACCTGCCGTGGCGGTTCACCCCGGCGCGGGCGGCCGAGACCGCGACCGGCGCCGGCCCGGCCACCCGGCTGCGCCCGTGGCTGGCGCTGCTGGTGCTGACCGACGACGAGCACTCGGTCGCGCCGCGCCCCGACGGGACAGCCGTGCTGACCGTGCACCCGGCCGCCGAGCTGCCGCCGGTGCTGGAGTCGTGGGCGTGGGCGCACGCCCAGCTGACCGGCGGCTTCGCCGATCCGGACGCGGCCGGCGCGGAGGCCGACACCCGGCCGGACTCGGCGGTCGCCCGGCTGCTCAGCCCGCGCAGGCTGCTGGCGGACACCGCCTACACCGGATTCCTGGTGCCCGCCTTCGAGACCGGGCGGCTGGCCGGCCTCGGCCTGGACACCGCCACCACGCCGGCCCAGCAGGCGTCCTGGGGCACCGGGCAGGCCGACCGGCGCTTCCCGGTCTACCGGTCGTGGCGGTTCCGGACCGGCGCCGGCGGCGGCTTCGAGGCGCTCTGCCGCGGCCTGACCGGGCGCCCGGCCGGTCCCGGCTTCGGCAAGCGGCCGGTGGTGCTCGACCTGGACGGCCACGGCCTGCCGGACCCGGCGGTGGCGGGGACGCCGCTGCTGGAGGGGGCGTTGCGGCCGCCGGACTTCTCCCGTACGCCCTATCCGGACTTCCCCGGCACCGCGCTGGTGGCCGGGCTGGAGTCGCTGGTCGACCTGGGCGCCGACCTGCTGGATCCGGGAACCCCGGCGCCGGCCGACCCGATCATCGCGCCGCCGGGCTACGGCCGCCTGCACGCCGGGGTCGGCAGGGTGTCCGACGTGGACGATGCCGGGGAGTCCGGCTGGGTCCGCGAACTCAACCTCGACCCGCGCAACCGGGCCGCCGCCGGGCTGGGCGCCCAGGTGGTGCGCGACCGCCAGGAGGAGTTCATGGCCCGCGCCTGGCAGCAGGTCGGCCGGCTGCGGGACGCGAACCAGCGGCTGCGCGAGGCGGAGCTGGCGCTGGTGGTGTCGCGCTCGGCGTACGCGAAGCATCTCGACGGCCTGGAGCCCGACCGCGCCCTGCTGCTGACCGCCGCCGCGCACCGCGGGCTGACCACCACCGTGACCGGCTCGCCCGGCGCGCTCACCGCGGGCCCGGTGACCGTGCGCGGCGCGGTGACCGCCAGCCGGGTGCCGAACGCGGTGCAGGACCCGGCGTTCCGGCGGCTGACCCGGCCCGCGCGGCCGTTCGTGCGGCAGGCCACCGGCGGGCGGACCGTGGACGCCTTCCAGCACGGCCTGATCCGCGAGCTGGACGGGACGGTCTCGGCGGCGCCGGTCCTCGCCCCGCCGGCCACCACGGTCCCGATCACCGCCGCGATGACGCTGGCCACGGCGGCGGTCGCCGGGCTGACCGGCCACGCCGACGAACCCAAGCGGGTCTTCCTCACCCTCGCCGCCGACGATCTGGCCGCCCGCCCGGGCCTGCCCACCGCCCGGCAGTTCGCCGACGCGATGACCGTCGCCGCGACCGCCTGGCGGAACGCCCACCCGGCCGCGGCCGATCAGGGCCGGCGCCTGCAACTGCTGATCGACGCCGTCATCGCGGTCACGGCCGACGGCCCCGGCGCGAGGGTGGCGCTGCGCACGGCCGCGTTCGCCGCCGAGTTCGGCGACGACCTGGCCGGCAAGGGGTTCCGGGGCGTCACCGCGGTCCCCGAGGTCCCGCCGGCCGGCGGGAAGCTCGCCCGGATGGTCGACGCCGGCCTCGCCGCCGAGGTCCGCGACGACGTCGCCTCGCTGACCGCCGACCTCGCCGCCCGGCTGGCCGAGCAGGCACCGCCGCCCCCTCCCCTGGGCTCGGTGGGCGCGCTGGCGACCGACGTGCTGCGGGCCGTCGACCCGGCCCGCAGCGTCGCCGGGCGGGTCGCCGATCAGCTGCCCGGGCTGGCCGACCGCCTCGCCGAGCAGGCGCGCGTCCGGACCCGCCGGTTGCAGCCGGTGCTCGCCCACCCGACGTTCCCGGACCCGATGGTGGACGCCCTGTCCGCGCAGTCGGCCGACCACGTGCTGCCCGGCCTGAGCGGCCTGCCGCCCGAGACGCTGACCGTGATGGAGCCGAACGCGCGGTTCATCGAGTCGTACCTGGCCGGGATGAACACCGAGATGGCCCGGGAACTGCTCTGGCGCGAGTATCCGACGGATCTGCGCGGCAGCTACTTCCGGGTGTTCTGGGACCGCGCCGACGCCGCCGACCCGGACGCCGCCGACGTGCCCGAGCTGGCCGGATGGCAGGCCGCGCTGGGATCCAACGCGCTGACCGCGGCGACACCGATCGTGCTGGTCCTGCGCAGCGAACTGCTCCGGCTCCACCCCAACACCCTGGTGTACGCCCTCCCGGCGCGCTGGGACGGCGACCCCGCCGCGGGCCGGCGTACGGTCGACCCGGCCGCCCCCGCCCGCGAGCCGGTCTTCCACGGCAGCCTCGACCCGGACGTCGCCCTGTACGGCTTCGACCTGACCGCGGCGCAGGCGTTCGGCCACCCGCCGGACGACCCGGGCTGGTTCTTCGTCCTGCAGGAGCGCCCCGGCCAGCCCCGCTTCGGCCTCGACCCGGAGCACCGCGCGGCCGGTGTGCGCGGCTGGGACGACCTGTCCTGGGCGGACCTCACCGGCTCGGACACCTACCTGCGGCTGGCCGGCAACCCGGCGGTCCCGGCGCCGGCCGGCGAACCCGGGCGCTGGGGCACCACCTCGGCCGACCTGGCGGCGATCCTGCTGCGCAGCCCGGTGATGTACGCCCGGCACGCCGACGACCTACTGCCCCGGAGCACCTGATGGAGATCACCACGCTGACCGGGGACGACCTGGGCGCCGGCTTCCGGCCCGGCAACGCCGAGGCGGTGGCCGCGGTCGGGCAGGTCGCGGCCGGTCTGGACGACGCCCTGCCGGTGCTGCTCACGCCCGTACGCCTGGAGACCCGCTTCGACCGGGTGCAGGTCGCCTGGACCGACCCGGTGTCGGCGACCGCGACGCTGACCGGCGGGCTGGCCGCGCTGTCCGGGCCGCTGGAGCGGCTGGCCGGGCTGGACCTGCGGACCGTGCTGCCGGCCGGCACCCGGGCCCGCGCCGAGTACAAGCGGGACACCGAGGATCCGCTCGTGGAGCGGGCCGCCGGGTTGCTGGCCGCGGCCGGCGCCGCCCTGAGCGCCGCCCGCCCGGCCCCGGCCGACGTCGCCACCGGCACCGTGCCGGAGCTCGAGGAGCTGCGGGCCACCGCCGCCCGGCTGGGGCCCGCCCTGGCCGGCGCCCGCGCCGCGCTGGCCGGGCTGCGGTCCGGCTTCCACCGGGACCGGCTCACCGCCGAGCTCGACCGGATCGACGCCACCGCGGCGGCCGTCCTCGAGGACAGCGCAACCGTCCTCGCTCCCACGCCGGACCGGCTGCTGCGCGAGCGGCTGGAGCAGATCCGCGACGCGGCAGTCGCGCTGGACCCGCCCGGGGTGGACGAGCCCCGGCGGCTCGAGATGTTCGCCGCGCGGGCCGGCGCCCTGCGCGCGCTCACCGAACGGACCCTCGCCGAGCTCCGCGAGCCGGCGGCGCTGTCCCCACGGGAGCGGGCCGGGCTGGCCGGCCTCGCCGCGGAGGCGAGCGCGGCGGTGCTCGGGGCGACCGGGCCGCTGCTGCGGGCGGACGGGCCGGCGGCCGAGGACGCGCGGGCGCTGGACGCGGCGATCCGGCTGCTCGGCGACCGGGCGACGGCCGTGCGCGTACGCCCGGAGGGGGTGCTGCGCCCACCCCGCCCGGCGCGGCAGACCCGCACGGTCGACGTGCTGCGGGTGCGCATCTTCCCGGACGACGTGGCAGTGCTCACCCACGAGACCGGGCTGACCGCGGCCGAGCAGACGGCCGGGCATGCCTACTGGGCCGCCGGGGCGGCCGGCGGCGGCGACGAGACGGCGTTCCGCGCGGCCTGGCGGGCGCTGGTCGCCAAGCACGGCCCGCGACGGGCGGCCTGGGTCGCCCGCCAGACCCGGCCGGCCGATCCCGCGCCGGCACCCGAGCTGGAGACGGCGCTGGTCGCGATGCGCACCCTGCAACGCCGCATCGACGAGGTGGCCGGGCGCGGCGGCCGGCGGGCCGGGTCGCTGGAGACCGCCGCCCGGGCGGCGCTGGACGCGGTGCGCGCGCTGCCCGGCGCCCCGGAGCCGGCCGTGGCCCGGCTGCGCGAGCAGGCCACGTCGGCGGCGTTGCGGGCCGCCGGGCTGCGCGCCGAGGTGTCGGCGGACCTGGACGAGCTCACCGCGCACCTGGACGCCGTGGCGGCGATCCCGGTCCCGCCGCCCCCGGAACCGGCCGGCGCCAAGGACGCCGCGTGGACCGAGCCGCCGCGCGCCGGGCTGCTGCCGCGCCGGTTCGTGGTGGTGACCGTCTCCGGCGACCGGGTCAGCCACGTCGTCGCGGGCGCCGAGGTGGCGCCGGAGCTGCTGCTGGGCCTCGACCCGCGGGCCGGCGACCCGGCCGACGCGCCGCACGTGGACCCGGACGGCCGGCTGGTCGTCGGGCCGGCCCTGCGCTGGATGGTCGACTACGCGGCGGCGGAGAGCGCCGGCATGGCCGTCACCGTGCCGATCACCGCGCAGGAGGCGACCGCCGGCTTCGACCGGGTGTACGTCATCGGGCTGTCCGATCCGGACCCGGCGGGCGCGGCCGGGCGGCTGCGCGACGCCCTCGACGACCACCACTACACGACCGGTCTCGCCCTGCTGCCGGTGGACAGCCCGACCAACGTGACCGAGGCGGCCGACTCGGCGTTCACCAGCGCCGCCGACCCGGACGTCTCCTTCGACGTCGAGCAGGGCCCGGCGCTGACCACCGCCGACGCCGCCGGCCGGCCCGGCGACGGGCGGCGGCTGGCCCGCGCGCTCGGCCTGGACGCCGGGGTCTTCGCGCACGTCGCGCACGCCGGCGGCAACGACGTGAACGAGGCGCTGGACGTCAACGCCGCGCTCTGGCCGGGTACCGCCGGTTATGCCGCGGAGGAACTGCTCGGCGGGTTCCTCGGCGTACCGGCCCAGGACGAGCTGCGCGCGTTCGGCACCCGGCACGTGCTCGCCCGCGGGCCGCTGCCCAGCCTGCGGGTCGGGCGCCAGCCGTACGGGGTGCTGGTGACCAGCGCGTTCAGCAGGTGGACGCCGGACGGCAGCCCGGTCCTGCCGGCCGGTCCGGCGCTCAGCGACGCCCAGCGCGCCCAGCGCTTCCGGATGCTGCTGCGCGACGTGCTCGCGCTCATGCGACGGGACTGGGCCCGGCACCGGGCGGCGGTCCGGCACGCCGGCGAGGACGGCATCACCGACCCGCAGCAGCACATCATCGAGCTGCTCGGGCTGGAGAGCACCTCGGTCGGCTTCGATCAGCGCTTCTCGCTGAACGTCGGCCGCCGCGGCGCCGGGATCGGCCCGTCCTCGCTGCACGTCGGCCTGCCCGGTCCGGTGCCGCGCAGGGACGACAACGCCGGGGCGTTCGCGCTGCTCGACCGGTTCGCCGAGGTGTTCCGGGCGGCCGGCGGCCTCCCGGCCGGCCCGCTGCTCGACAAGGGCCTGGTCGGGGCGGCGTTCACCGGCACGTACGAGCGGCTGACCGGTTCCCGCGGCTACGAGGTCCGCTACGTCGACACCGCGGTGACGCTCACCCCGGACGGCGAGGCGGGCCCGGGCGACATCGACGCGCTGCTCGCCGCCGGCCTGGAGACGCTGGCCCGGGCGGCGGGCTCGGCCACCCCGCAGCCGTTGCTGCTCCTGCTGCTGCGGCAGGCGCTGCTGGCGCAGGCCCGGGACGTCGCGCTGCGCATCGCGGTCCGGGAGGGCCTGGCCACCCCGGAGCTGCGGGCCCGGGTCGGCGCCGGGGACCTGTTCCGGCTGAGCACGCTGGGCGGGGACGTGCGGGTGACCCGGTGGAGCTTCCTGCTGGCCCGGCTCGGCCGGCTCGACGGGCTGCTCGGCCGTCCGTACGCGGCGGGACCGGGAACGCTGTACGGCTACCTGACCGCCAACGGCGCCGACCGGCTGCACCTCTACCTGAACCGGCGCGGCGACAACCCGCTGTTCCAGGGCTTTCCCCGGTCCGGCGAGCACGCCGACCTGCTGGCGCCCGCGCGCCGGCACGCGGAGGCGGTCGGGCGGCTCGCGGCGATCCCGCCCGTACGCCTGGATCAGCTCCTCCGCGAGCACCTCGACCTCTGCTCGCACCGCCTGGACGCCTGGGTGCTCGGCCAGGCCGGCGAGCGGCTGGAGGCGATGCGCGACGCCGCGGCGACCGGCGTGCACCTCGGCGCGTTCGGCTGGGTCGAGGCGCTGACCCCGAACCCGGCGGGCAGCCCCGAGACCGACGTGCCCGCCGCGTTGCGCGCCTTCGATCCCTCGCCGGTCTTCCACGACCGGCACAGCCAGGGCTTCGTGCACGCGCCGTCGGTCACCCACGCGGTCACCGCGGCCGTGCTGCGCGCCGGGTACGTGGCCCAGGGCGACCAGCAGGGCCGGGGGCGGATGGCGGTGAACCTGTCGTCGCGGCGGGTGCGTACGGCGCTGGCCCTGATCGACGGCGTGGCGGCCGGCAACGACCTCGGCAGCCTGCTCGGCTACCAGCTCGAACGGGACCTGCACGAGGCGGTGCAGGCGGACGGCGTGGCGCTCGACGACCTGATCGCCCCGCTGCGGCGGGCCTTCCCGTCCGCGGTGCCGGTGGACCCCGCCTCCCCTGCCACCGGCGACGCCGACCGCCTGGTGGTGGACGGGCTCCGCGTGATCACGGTGGTGCGCGACTGGGTCCGGCTGTCCGGCGGCGGCGCCGGGCGGCTGCTCGACGACCTGGTGGCGGACAACTTCGCCCGTTATCCGTACGGCCTGACCGCGCCGGACCGCACGGCGCTGCTGCCGGGGCGCGGGGAACCGGACCGGCTGCGCGCGGCGGCCGAGGCGATCGACCGGCTGGCCGACACCGTCGACGCGGTCGGCGACCTCGTGCTGGCCGAGGGGATCCACCAGATCGTGCAGGGCAATCAGGTACGCGCCGCGGCGGTGCTCTCCGCGCTGGGCGAGGGCCGCGCGCCGGCCCGCCCGGAGATCGTCGACACCCCGGACGAGGGCACCCGGGTGACCCACCGGGTGCTGCTGCACCTGCCGGTCCGCGACGCCGCACCGGAGGGGTGGGAGCACGCCCCGATGACGCCGCGGGCGCTGGCCGAGCCGTCGCTGAACCACTGGCTGGGCGGGCTGCTCGGCCCGGCGGGGGCGACCCGGGTGGCGATCACCGGCCCGGACGGCGTCCGCGTCGCCGACGTCAGCCTGCGCGCCCTCGGGGTTCAGCCGATCGATCTGCTGGCCGCCCTGCACGACGGGTTCGACCAGGGGCTGGCCGAGCTGACCGCCCGCCTCGTCGACACCCGGCGGCCGGTCGACGTGCTCGACGCCGTACCCGCGCCCGTGCTCGGCGTCAGCCTCGACCGCGACGCGAGCTGGCCGGACGGCGTACGGGGGCTGCCGGAGACCGCCGCGCTGCTGGAGACCGCCGCCGCGCTGGCCACCACCTGGCGACCGGCCGAGGTCGCCGACTACCTGCTGACCGAGACGGCCGCCGGCGCCACCGGCGGCGGCCCCGACACCGCCGAATTCGACGCGCGCGCGACCGCGGCGGCCGGCGGGCTCGCCGCGCTGGCCGCCCGGCTGGCCGGCCTGATCAGCGACGGCGCCACCGCCGACCCGGGCGCGGACCCGGCGCGGTTCCTCGAGGAGCACCACGACACGTACCGTGGCGGTGCGCCGCCGGGCGCACCCATGGCCCGGTTGGACGCCTGGTGGCAGCGCCGGGCCGACGCGCGCGAGGCGGTCTGGGCCGCCGCCGGGCACGGCGTCGCGGTCGCCCCGCCGATCCGCTGGACCGGTCGCGACCAGGTCGGCCGTGAGCTCCTGGACGCCGTCGAGAACGCGTTCGCCGAGGTGTCCCGGCGGCTCGTCGCGGCGGCCGCGGCCGGCGACGCTGCCGAACGGCTCCGGGCGGTCTTCGGATCGTCCGTGATCGCGCTGCCCCACCTGCGGCTGGGCAACGAGACCGAGATCGCCGCCGGCCTGGCCGACGGGCCCGCACGGGCCGACCGGTCCGGGGTGAGCCGGTGGCTGGCCGGCGCGGCGGCGGTCCGGGAGCCGGTGCAGAGCCTGACCACCCTGTTCGCGATCGGCGAGGCGTTCGGCGCCGCGGCGACCGGGTCGGCCGTGGTCCAGCTGCCGACGGTGCCCGGCGAGACCTGGGCCGGCGCCACCTGGACGGCGGACGGCGAGCCGGGTTCCGGCGCGGCCGGGACGGCACCGGACGGCGACCGGGTCAGCCTGGTGCTGCTGCGCCCCGGGGACCGGCCGACCGGCTCGCACGCGGCCGTGGCCGTCCGCGTCGACACCTGGTCCGAGCTGGTGCCCGCGGCCCGTGCCACGACGGCGCTGGCGGTGCACTACGACCAGCCGGACGCCCGGGCGCCGCAGAGCCTGCTGCTGGCCGTACCGCCGGCGCGCCGCGGCTCGTGGCGGCTGGAGGACCTGGTGCAGACCCTGCACGACACCCTCGAGCTGGCCAAGGACCGCGCGGTCGAGCCCGAGCATCTGCGCGAGGACGTGTACGGCCAGCTGCTGCCCGCGCTGATCGGCGAGATCGGGCCGCGGGAGGGCAGCACCGGACTGGTCGAGCACCGGGTGGCCCTGGACTTCGGCCTGATGCAGAAGGGCGGGACGACGTGACGATGCCCGGGTGCGAACCGGTCCGGGTGTGGAGCCGGCTGGAGCTCAGGACCCGCCAGGTGGAGCTGGACAGGGTGCTGCAGGCGCGCACCGCCGATCCGCTGTGGATGCTCACCCGGCAGTGGCAGTTCGGCGAGTTCCAGGGCGAGGACACCGGGTCGGCGGTGCTGGCCACGCTGGCCCGCCGCACCGGCACGGTGACCGGCCTGGACATCGACGGCACCCCGCGGCCGTACCGGCCGGAACTGCCGCTGGACGCCCAGGTCGAGCAGTTGCCCCCGCACTTCCCGCCGGCCGCGCGGGCGCACGCCGGGCGCTGCTTCCTCGACCTGCTGGCCGGCCACCTGACCGCGGACGGGCTGCCGTCCGCGACCGCCGCGGCGGCCCGGGTCCTGGCCGGGCTCTTCCCCATCGAGGCCCCGGCGCTGGACCCGCAGGCGCCCGGGCAGGCCGTACGGGTGGCCCGGCGGCTGGCCGCCAGCACCGCCCAGCGGGTCGCGCAGGCGCTCGCCGGGCGGTCCTTCGACGGCGTGGCGCTGGCGGTCGCGGGCGTGGCACCGGCCGCCCTGCGCCCCGCCGTGCCCTCCGGCGGCGAGGCGGCGCTGGACCGGGCCGTCCGGGACCACGCCGCCTGGTGGCGCGGGCTCTTCCTGGACCCGGGTACGGCCGGCGAGGCGTGGGACGACGCGCGGCTGGGCTACGACTTCGGGGCGACGGTGAGCCACGGCGACGGCGAGCGGATCCGGCTGCGCGGCGGCGACGGCGAACCCGGCTGGCACGCGTTCGACGTCGAGGCCACCGGCACGGGTGCACCGGGCGGCACCGGCACCGACGTCACCAGCACCCTCCCGTCGCCGGCCCAGTTCGCCGGCATGCCCAGCTCCCGGTGGTGGCAACTGGAGGACAGCGCGGTCAGCCTGGGCCGGATCCGGGCCGACGCCGGCGACCTGACGAAGCTGCTGGCCACCGAGTTCGCCCTGCTCTACGGCAACGACTGGCTGATCATCGGCGACACCCAGGCGGCCGGCACGATGGTCGAGGTCGAGGCGGTCGTCATCACCGACACCTTCGGCCGCCGCTCGATCGTCCGGTCCGCCTCGGACAGCGCCGGCACCGACTGGTCGCGCTGGGACCTGTTCAGCGTGGCCCCGGCCCGGGAACGCGGCGCGGGGGCGCTCGCCCAGCACCTGTGGACGCCGCCGGTCGCCCCGCCGCCCCTGGACGGCCCCGTACGCGAGGAGACGGTCCTCCTGCGCGACGAGGGCAGCAACACCGTCTGGGCGGTGGAGTCCCGGGTGCCGGACGGTCTCGGCGGCGGCACCGACGGCGCCCGGGTCGCCCGGCACGTCCGCGCCACGCTCGACGAACTGGCCGGGCGGGCGGCGGCACCGGCCGGCCCGGACGATCCCGGCGTGCGCTGGCGGTACCGGCTCGGCACCACGGTGCCGGAGAACTGGATCCCGTTCGTGCCGGTGCACGTCCCGGGCGGCAACCGCGAGGTGATGCTGCAGCGGGCGTCGATGCCGCGGTTCTTCCCGCCGGGCTCGCCGCGGGTCCGGCCGATCACCGGCATCCTGCGGCCCGGCCTGGCCGAGGACGACGAACAGCACGCGCCCTACTACATCAACGAGGAGGAGGTGTCCCGCGCCGGGCTGGTCATCCGGGGCGGGATGCGGCGGGCCCGGTGGCTGGACGGCCGGACGGTGGTGTGGCACGCCCGCCGGCGCGCGACCGGGCGGGGCGAGGGCGACAGCGGCCTGGCCTTCGACCGGGTGGAACCGGTCGGCGACGGTTGAGGAAAGTCCCTGGTGACACATAGGATTCAGGGACCTCTGCTGCGTCACGCAGGCTCGCTCTTTAATCGGGTGGAAATCTGAAATGGTGGACCTGAGGGAGTCCTCTCGGGCGGTCCGGCTCTCCTCGTCAGGTGGATTCCTGTCGGTGCTTGCCCGTTCCGTTCGAGGGGCACCCACCATCCCCGTGGCCGGGCGGGCGCTGCGGCCGGTGCTGCTGACCGGCCTGACCGGATCGGGCAAGACCGGACTGCTGCACGGCCTGCGCCGCGCCGGCGAGCAGGTGCTCGACCTCGAGAAGCTGGCCGCGCACCGCGGCTCCGCGTTCGGCGCCGCCGGCCCCCAGCCCACGCACCGCGACTTCACCCGGGCCGTGCTGACCCGGCTCTCCGCCGCCGATCCGGACCGTCCGCTGTGGATGGAATACAAGGGCGGGTATCTCGGCTCCGTGGGTCTCCCGGCGGAGCTGAGCCGCGCGTTCGCCGTCATGCCACTCGTCCGGGTCGAGCGCCCGTCCGCGAGCCGGGCGGCGGCCATCCTCGCCGGCTACGCAGCCCTGCCCGCCGCGGGCTGGCTCGCCGGCGTCGCCCGCATCGAGACCCGGCTCGGCGGCGCCCGCACGGCGGCCGTCCGCACCGCGCTCGGGCGTGGCGAGCTGCGCACGGCGATCGAGCTCCTGCTGGACTACTACGACCGGACGTACGCCCCCCATCTGGCCGCGCTCGGCGGGCCAGTGCTGCACCAACTCGCGTCGGCGACTGATTTGTAGTATCCGAGGACCTTCACGGCGGCGCTGAACGTGATGCTCGTGAGTGCTGCGGCGGTTCGCGTCAGCTGCCGGAGGACGCTTCGTAGTCGTAGCCCTCGGTCGGCGCGAGCGCGACGAGACGATCGAGGACCGGCTCGGTGTTGGTGCCCCACATCTTCGACAGCACCCACGTCCTGCCGTCATCATGGAGGGGCGCCTCGGTGAACCATCGCCCCAGCCGCTTCTGCGATCCCGGATAAGCGCTGGCGAACGCCGCAGCGAGCGCCTCCCCGGTCAGGGTGCCGTCGACCGGCAGGAAGCGGGAACGCGGAATGGCCCCGGCCAGGGCGGTCGCGCTGACACCGGCCCGGTGAAGAGCGGTGACCATCGCCAGCACGGCTCGCCTCTTGCGGAGCGGCTCGGTGCGCCCGGCCGGGGTGATGATCTCGTACGGCGTCCAGTCCCGGGTGTCACTGCCGGCCGCCCGGGCCCGCGTCTGCCGGCGCCGCAGCTGAACGGTGAGCTGGCTCGCCTCGGGCAGCGGAATGACCTGCTGCACGTCGAGCAGGAGGCGGTTGTCGACCTTGTACGGGGTGAGCCGCACGCACCGCACGTCGAGCCCGTAGACGTCATTGAGCCACAGCACGGTGGTGGTGATCTCCCGGTCGAAACCGGCCGCGACCAGCACGACCCGGACCTCACGGCTGAGGACGGCCTCCTCGCCGCCCACATCCTCGAGGAACTCGGCGAGGCGCGTCCGGGCTTCCTCGACCGCCTGAGGTTCGACCTTCTCCAGATAGAGCCACGGTCGATCGGCAGTCATCTCGAACAGCGGCACCCGTCCATGCTGACCCGCTGGGAGCCCGCGGGGAAGGCCGGTTCGTCCCTACCGGTTCAGCGATCGGGTGAGCGGGTGAACAGCAGCACCCCCTCCCCCGATGCCGCCGGCCGGTAGCCGAGGCTCGGCAGGGCTTCCCTCGCCGCGACGGATCTCGGGTCGTTCGACGGGGCGTCCGGGATCGCCACCCAGGTGGGCCGCAGGGCGGCGCTGGGATAGAAGGGGAAGAGGTAGACCTCGCAGCGCGCGGTCAGCTGCGGCGCGAGGCGGTTGTCCGCCGCGACCGTGGCGCCGTCCGGGATCCGGTGCAGGGCCGCGCGGGTCGCCGTCGCCGCGCGGTCCGGGCGCCACGTTCCCGGGTCGGCGAGGGCGTGGAGCGGGAGCATCGTGGTCAGCAGGGCCGCGAAGGCCAGGCACCAGGCGGGCAGCCACCGCCGGCTCCGGGCGGGCGGGGAGTCGAGCATCGCGACGAAGACGATCGGCATCAGCACCGCGCTGTAGTGGAACTCGGTGCCCCAGTAGGACGGGTTCGCCGACCAGAAGCGCCAGCCCAGCGTGGGCAGGGCCAGGAGCAGGATCGGCGAGCGTACGGCCAGGAAGCCGGTCGGCAGCAGCACCATCAGCACCGTGAGCAGCTTCTGCGGGAGGCCGGAGAGCGGGGCGCTGCCGGAGGCGTACCCGTAGGTGTGCGCGGCGTTGAACGCGGGGATCAGCACCTCGACGATGAGCAGCCCGGCGGCCACCGCGCCGCACACGGTCGCCCCACCGAGGCGGCGACGGCCGTGCAGGATCAGGTAGCCGCCGACGGCCGCCACGGTCGCCGGCAGGTCCTCCTTCACCAGGATCAGCGGCGCCGCCCACGCCACCGCCGCGGCCCAGCGGCGGTCGACCAGGCATTCGAGGCTGAAGGCCAGCAGCGGCACCGCGAAGCAGATCTCGTGGAAGTCGAAGCCGACGGCGCGCTGCATGCCCCAGGACAGGCCGTACGCGGCGCCGATCGCCGACCCTCCGCGGGTGCCGAACCGGCGGATCGCCAGCCGCGTCACCGGCACCGCGGACACGGCCAGCAACGCGGCCTGCGCGATCAGCAACGTGGAGGGACCGGGAAAGAGCCGGTAAAACGGCACGAGCAGCACCAGGATCGGATGGAAGTGGTCACCCAGCAGATGGACCCCGGGACCCTTCAGCGGCGCCGTCGGTGCGCCCCAGCCGGCGTACCCGCGGATGCCCTGCTCGAAGATGCCCAGGTCGAACCCCGTGGAACGGACCCGGAGGTGCCTGGTCACCGACGCTGTCGCGTACGCGCAGAAAAGCGCGACCGCCGGCACGGCGATGACCACCGACCGGGTCCTGGGCCGGGTGGCGAGATCCGAGGTCCGCATGCGGCGAGGATCGGCGCCGCCCGCTGAAGCCTCCCTGAAGCCGCCTGAAGATCACTTCAGGTCCGAGCTGCGCGGGATTGGCATCATGTGCCCGTGCGCATACTGCTGGTCGAGGACGAACGCGACCTGGCCGCCTCCCTCCGGGCGGGGCTGGAGGCCGAGGGTTACGCGGTCGACGTCGCGCACGACGGGCGGGAGGGCTGGAACCTGGCCCGGCTCTACCGGTACCAGCTGTTCATCCTGGATCTGATGCTGCCCGGGCTGAACGGCTTCCGGCTGTGCGGGCACCTCCGCGAGGCGGGCATCACCGCTCCCGTCCTGGTGCTCACGGCCAAGGACGGCGAGTACGACGAGGCCGAGGCGCTCGACACCGGCGCCGACGACTACCTGACCAAGCCGTTCTCCTACGTCGTGCTGCTGGCCCGGCTGCGGGCGCTGCTGCGGCGCCGGCCCGGTCCCGCCGGGACGCCGCTGCGGGTCGGCGACCTGGTGATCGACCAGGTCACGCGCCGCTGCCGGCGGGGCACCACCGACATCGCGCTGACCGCCAAGCAGTTCGCCGTCCTGGTCACCCTGGCCCGCCGGCCCGGCGAGGTGGTCACCAAGACCGAGATCATCGAGGAGGTCTGGGACATGGCGTTCGACGGCGACATCAACATCATCGAGGTGTACGTGTCCGCGCTGCGCCGCCGGATCGACCTGCCCTTCGGACTGCACAGCATCGAGACGGTGCGTGGCGCCGGCTACCGGCTGGTGGACGCCCGTGCCTAGGCCCGGCCTCGCCTCGATCCGGGTACGCACCACCCTCGCCGCCGCCGCGGCCGCCGCCGTCTGCTTCGGTGCCGGGGCGTTGTGGCTGCGCCACGAGCTGTACGCCAACCGCTTCGAGGCGTCGGTCGAGCAGGGCACCGGTGACGTACGCCGGCTCGCCACCGCGCACGCCACCCGGGACGAGAACGGCCTGCGGGAGTTCGCCCACGAGCGGTGGATCGCCTTCAACGCCGACCGGACGGTACGGGCAAGCGCCGGGCTGGAGCCGTACCTCGGTGACCTGCGCTGGTTGCCCGGCCCGGAGCCGTCGGCCGAACGGCCGGGCCCGGTGACCATGCCGCTCGGCGGGAGTCCCGCCACCTTCGTGGCCGTCACCGTCTTCCTCGACCCGCACGGCCGGATCGTCGAGGCCCTCACCGGCCCGGTGGCCGAGCCGTCCCGGGTCACCTACTTCCTGCAGGTGTCGCCGGCCGAGGCGAAGGCGGCCATCCGCGCCGTGGACCCCGTCCTCGCCGCCGCCCAGCCCGCGGCGACGATGCTGGTGGCGGCGGTCGCCTGGTTCGTGGCGGGCCGCGCGCTCCGCCCGGTCGAGGCGGTACGCGCGGAGCTGGCCGCGATCACGTCCGCGGACCTGCACCGCCGGGTGCCCGTGCCGGCGACCGGCGACGAACTCGAACGCCTCGCCGTGACCACCAACGCCACCCTCGACCGGCTCGACGACGCGATCGCGCGGCAGCGACGGTTCGCCGGGGACGCCGCGCACGAGCTGCGCAGCCCGCTGGCCACCCTGCGCAACACGGTCGAGGTGGCCCGGGCGTCCGGGCCGGCGGCCGAGCTGCCCGCCGTGCTGGACGTCGTCCTGGCCTCGACCCGCCGGCTACAGAGCCTCACCGACGACCTGCTGCTCCTCGCCCGTCTGGAGAGCTCCGGCGCCCGCCCGCAGGACCGCGTCGACCTGGCGGAGATCGCCCAGGAGCAGGTGGCGGAGCGCCGCCACGGCACCGGCCGGGTGACGTTCACCGCGACGGTGACCGGCCCGGCCGTCGTACGGGGCGACCAGGGTCAGCTCGAACGGCTGGTACACAACCTCCTGGACAACGCGAACCGGCACGCCCGCACCACGGTCACCGTCACCACCGGCCCCGACAGCGGCGACGTGGTCCTGACGGTCACCGACGACGGCGACGGCATCGCCGAGGCCGACCGCGAGCGAATCTTCGAGCGCTTCACCCGCCTGGACGAGGCCCGCACCCGCGACAGCGGCGGCGCCGGCCTGGGCCTGGCCATCGTCCGCGACATCGCGGTACGGCACGGCGGCCGGGTCGAGGCCGGCGCCGGGCCGGGCGCGCGCTTCACCCTCAAACTCCCCGCCGCGTAAATCCTGGTGGGCGTCGCGGTTCTCCAGGCGACCCCGGTCCGAGCCCGTCCAGCACCGGGCCGGGCCAACCGCGCCCGCCGCACACCGGGCCGAGCGAGCCGCGCCCGCCGCACGCCGGCACGGCCGAGGCACGCCCCGCCGCACGCCGGCCGGGCGAGTCACGCCCGGCGCACGCCGGAACGGGCGGGCCGGGCCTGCTAGGTGCCGTGCCAGGAGGCCCATAGGGACGCGTACGGGCCGCAGGCGCGTAGCAGTTCGTCGTGGCTGCCCAGCTCGATGATGCGGCCGCCCTCCATCACCGCCACCCGGTCGGCATCGTGGGCGGTCTGGAGCCGGTGGGCGATGGCGATGACCGTACGGTCGTGCAGGACGGCGGCCAGCGCCCGTTCCGCGTCGCGCGCCGCCGTGGGGTCCAGCAGCGCGGTGGCCTCGTCCAGGATGACCGTGTGCGGGTCGGCCAGGACAACCCGGGCCAGCGCGAGTTGCTGGGCGCGGGCGCCGTCGGGCGGGTTCTCGCCCAGGTCCGCGTCGAGGTCGTCGGCCCAGTCGGCGCCCACGGTCCGCAACGCCCGGCGCAACACGTCGTCCGGCGCCGCGACGATGAGGTTGTCGCGCAGGGACTCGCGGAAGATGTGATGCTCCTGCGTCACCAGGACGACGTGCCGGCGCAGCTCGTCCGGGGGAAGATCGGCCGGGGGCACGCCACCCACCGTCACCGACCCGGTGTGCGGCCGGTCCAGCCCGGCGATCAGCCGCCCCAGCGTCGACTTGCCGGCGCCGGACAACCCGACGACGGCGAGCCGTTCCCCCGGCCGCACGGTCAGATCCACGTCGAGCAGCACATCGCGCCCCGGCTCGTAGACGAACCGCACCCCGCGCACCTCGATCAGGTCCCCGTCCGGCACCCACCCGGTCGTGCCACCCTCCGCCACCCGACCCGGCGCGGCGCGGTCCGCCACCCGACCCGGCAGCGCGTGGTCTGCCGCCCGACCCGGCGTCACGTGGTCAGCCGTCCGACCCGGCGTGGTGCGGTCCGCCGCCTGCCGCGGCGGCGCGTGGTCCGCAACCCGGCCCGATGCGGTGCGGTCCGAAACCCGACCCGGCGCGGTGCGGGCCGCCGCTCGGCCCGGCGGCGCGTGGTCTGCTGCCCTGACCGGCGTGGTGCGGTCCGGGGGCACCGTGGCCAGGCCCTCGGCGCGGGCGAACGAGGCGCTGCTGCTCTGGAGTTGCTCGATCCAGAGCATGATCGTGTCCAGGGGGCCGACCATCTGCCGCAGGTACAGCAGCGCCGCCGCGACGGTGCCCAGCGTCACCGAGCCGGCGAAGTAGAGCGCGCCGCCGGCGAGGAGGACCACGACGATCGGGGCCACGTACGAGAATTCCACCAGCGGGAAGAAGACGGACCGCAGCCGCAGGGTGGCCAGGCGGGTCCGGTTCGTCTCGGCGATCGCGGCGTGGCCGGCGGCCAGGCGTCGCGCCCTCAGGCCGAAGGCCTCGATCGTGCGGGCGCCCGCGGTCGTGGCCGCCAGTTCGTCGGCCATCGCCGAGTTGGCCTCGCCCTCCCGCAGGTACGCCTCCCGCGCCCGGCACAGATACCACCGGGTCACGAACCAGATGCCGGTGAAGCCGAGCAGCCCGGCCGCCCCGAGCGGCGGGCTGAGCACCACGACCGCCACGGTGATGAGCACCATCCGCACGATCGCGACGAACATCTCGGGAAGCACGTTGCGCAGGGTGGTGGCCACCGCGTCCACATCGGTCGTTCCCCGGGCCACGAGGTCGCCGGTCGGCACCCGTTCGACCACCGCGGCGGGGAGGTTCAGCGACCGCTCGAGGAAGCCCTCCCGGATCCGCGCCGCGGTCCGTTCCCCGAACCGGTGGCCGAGTCTCAGCGCGGACCGGGACAGCAGCGTCTGGACGACGGCGCAGGCCAGCACGGCCAGGGCCAGCCGGTCCACCGTCGCGGTGCCGGACCCGCCGGTGACGGCGTCGACGATCCGGCCGAACAGCCACGGACCACCGAGCCCGGCCAGGGCGGCGAGCACGTTGAGCACCACCATGACGGTCACGGTCCGCCGGTCGGCGGCCAGCAGGCGCCGGGCGGCCCGGGCCACCGTCCGCGGATCCGCCACCGGCAGCGTGCCGATCATCCGTCCTCCCTCAGAACCGGCCGCCCACGGCGCGACTCCCGCGCCGCGCCGCCCGCACATCGGCATCGGCACCGGCACCGGCGAGCCGCCACCCCCGGCCCGTCCGCCACCCGGCCCCGCCCGGCACCCGACACGCGGGCACCCGGCACGCGAGCACGCGACGCGCGAGCACGCGACGCGCGGGCACGCTGGGTGGACTGGTCATTCGTCCTCTCCGAAGACTCTGGCGACCAGGCGGTGGTAGCCGGGCTGCGCCGTCAGCAGGTGCCGGTGGGTACCGCTCGCCGCGACCCGGCCGTCGACCAGGTAGTGCACGACGTCGGCCTGGTCGAGCACGACCGGGGACGTGGTGGCGAGGACCGTGGTGCGGCCCGCCCGCGCCGTCCTGAGGCGGGACGCGATCGCCGCCTCGGTGTGAGCGTCGACCGCCGACGTCGGCTCGGCGGCCAGCAGGACCTCGGCGTCCCGGTAGAGCGCCCGCGCCAGGCGTACCCGTTGCCGCTGGCCGCCGGAGAGGTTGCGCCCGCCCCACTCCACGAGGTGGTCCGGCGCCCCGACGTCCCGGGCCGCGGCCGCGCCGATCACCGTCTCGATCCGCTCGTCGCGCGGGGTGTCGGGACCGGCGATCACCTCGCCCAGCGTCCCGGGGAACAGGTCGGCCGAGTGCTCGGCGACGAGGATCCGGGCCCGGACCTCGTCCAGCGCGACCTCGTCGAGCCGCAGGCCGCCCCAGGTGGCATCCGTCGGGCCGTACCGGCCCAGCCGCTCCAGCACCGCGGCCGTGTCGGCCGGCCGGGCGCTCGCCAGCACGGTCAGCCGGCCGGGCTCGACGCGTACGCCGGAATCGGGATCGTGCAGCCCGGCCGGTCCGTCCGGAGCCGGCATCCCGGCGGTGTCCTCCGGCGGCAGCCGCAGGAAGGTGACCACGTGCCGGGCCGACACCAGCCCCCGGGTGACGTCGAAGCCGCAGAAGATGAAGACGCTCACCGGCACGACGAGCATGGCCGTGTAGCCGTACACGGCGACGAGTTCCCCGACGGTGAGCCGGCCCGCCGCCGCCTCCCGCGCGGCCAGCCAGATCACCACCGCGAGGAAGATCCCCGGCAGTCCCTCCCCCAGCGCCCCCACCCAGCTGCTCATCCGCCCGACGCGGTAGCCGAGGTCGCGCAGCTCCGCCGAGCCGTTGCGGAACCGCGCCAGGTGCCCCTGCTTGCCGCCGAGCCCGTTGAGGATGCGCAGGCCCTCGATCACATCGACGAGCTGGGCGGCCAGACCGCCCTGCCGTTTCCGGTACGTCGTCGCGGCGGCCTGCACGCGCAACAGCAGCGGTCCCACCGCGAGTCCCAGCACCGGCACGCCACCCAGTGCCACGAAGGCGAGCATCGGCGAGGTGCGGAACAACAGGACGGACACCACCGTGTACGCGAGAGCACTCGCCACCCCGACGCCGCCGACGTTCATGGCCCGCCCGATCGTCCACACGTCGGAGATGCCGATGGTGACCACCTCTCCGGAGGTCACCCGCCGGGGCAGGGCGGCGCCGAGCCGGGTCGCGTGCGTCATGACGGCATCCGCGGTCCGCAGCGCCGCCGCCAGCCGCAACTTGGTCATCGACCGGTGTCGCATGATGCCCAGCCCCGCGCTCGCCGCGCCGGTCACCAGCACCGCACCCGTCCAGGCGAGCAGCACCGCCGGCCGCCGCGGACCGAGACCCCGGTCGATGGCCTGAGACAACAGGTACGGCGTCAGGGCCAGGCTCGCGAACCACAGCGACCCGAACATCGCCCCGAGCGCCACCCGGCCCTTCAGCTGCCTCGCCAGCCACCACAGATAGCGCGCGGGTCCCCGAGTGTCCACCCACCCATGCTGCCCGAACGCCCCGGACCGCCGCGCGCCCCGAGAATGGTGTCCGTGGCCACTCTGGAGACCGGACGCCTGATCCTGCGCTGCTGGCGCGACGACGACCTCGACGCCCTCGCCGCCGTCAACGCCGACCCTGAGGTGATGCGCTACATCATGGACGGTTCCGTCCGCACCCGGGACGAGTCGGCGGAGGCCCTGGCGAAGATGCGGCGGGACTGGCGGGAGCAGGGCTTCGGGCTCTTCGCCGTCGAGCTGCGCGACTCCGGCGAGCTGGCCGGCTGGGCGGGACTCGCGGTGCCCGCCTTCCTGCCGGAGGTGCTCCCCGCCGTCGAGATCGGCTGGCGCCTGGCCCGGCGCTTCTGGGGGCACGGCTACGCCACCGAAGCGGCCACGGCGGCCCTGCGCTTCGGCTTCGCCGACCCCGGCCTGGACCGGATCATCAGCATCCGCCACGAGAACAACCTCCGCTCGGCGCGCGTCATGGAAAAGCTCGGAATCGGGTACGCCTTCAGCACCACCGTCCCGTCGAACCAGCAACCGGTTGCCGTGCACGCCATCACCCGCCACCAGTACGAGTCCCACTGACCCGTCCTGGCGGCGCCGCACCTCCACCGGCGCCGCACCCGGGCGGGCTCCGCCGGCGCCGCACCCGGGCGGGCTCCGCCGGCGGCCGCGCCCGTCGCCCGGCAGCCGGCCGGGCGCGCCGGGCCACCCGCGGGGTGACGGTCATCGGTCTCGGGTCGGCTCGCTGCATGCCGGGAGTCCACCAGAGGGGTACGACACTTTTCGGACCGGCGTGGCGAGAGAGAACCCGCCGACGCGGCGAGCGGGCGGCACCCGGCCGGTGGGCGACACCCGTCACCTTGGCTCACGGTCGCGCGGTGCCGTGGGTAACGTTCGGGT
Source organism: Pseudosporangium ferrugineum (assembly GCF_003002065.1). Lineage (GTDB taxonomy): Bacteria > Actinomycetota > Actinomycetes > Mycobacteriales > Micromonosporaceae > Actinoplanes > Actinoplanes ferrugineus_A. The sequence continues at coordinate 3,238 of NZ_PVZG01000022.1, read as the reverse complement.
GGCCGGAACGACGGGGACGGAAGGGGGCGCTGGTGCGCTACGTGGCGATCGGGGACAGCTTCACCGAAGGGCTCGGCGACGAGCTGCCGGACGGGTCCGTGCGGGGCTGGGCCGACCGGGTCGCCGCCGGGCTGGCGGTCGCTTCCGGAGAGCCCGTCGAGTACGCGAACCTGGCCATCCGGGGGCGCCTGCTGGAGCCCATCGTCACCGAGCAGCTCGACACCGCGCTCGCGCTCTCGCCGCAGCCGACGCTGATGACGCTCAACGGCGGCGGCAACGACATGATGCGCCCCGGCAGCGACATGAACCGGCTGGTCGAGCTCACCGAGCAGGCCGTGCGGCGGTGCGTGGACGCCGGCGTACGCCTGGTGCTCATCAGCGGTGCCGACCCGTCGGAGCGGCTGCCGTTCGGGGGTTTCATGCGCCGCCGCGGCGAGCTGCTCACCGTCGCGGTGCGGGAGCTGGCGCAACGGTACGACCTGCCGTTCGCCAACGTCTTCCACGACCAGGAGATCCGCCGGCCGCACTACTGGTCACCGGACCGCCTGCACCTCAACGCCGCCGGCCACCAGCGCGCCGCCGGGCTGATCCTCACCGCGATGGGTCACCCGACCGCCGCGCACGTGGTGGATCCCGGCCCGGCCGAGGGGCGACGGCTGCTCGCCGAGGCCCGGTACTACCGCGAGCACGTGCTGCCCTGGCTGCAGCGCCGGGTGCGCGGACGCTCGTCCGGCGACGACCGCACCGCCAAGTTCCCGACCTGGACACCGATCGGCGCCGCCTGAGCCGGGGCCCCGGGTCCCCGCCGCACCCGCCGCCTCGGTGCCTGGGGTGCCTCGGGTGCCCGGGCCTCGGTGCCTCGGGTGCCCGGGCCTCGATGCCTCGGGTGCCTCGGTGCCTCGGGTGCCTGGTCCTCGGCGCCTCGGTGCCTCGGTGCCACAGAAACGGGCGAGCGGGGCGCCGCGCACCGGACCGCGTACCTCGAACGGGGGACATCGGGCGGGCCCATCGGCGTCGGCTCTCCCATGGGCGGGGGGAGAGGAGGCCCGCTGCCCCGGCGCGGCCGGCGTTCCGCGGGTGGTGGCGACGGCCGGCCGGAACTCGTCTCGGACGGGGTCGCGGAACGGCCCGCGGGCATCTAGCATCAGGCCTCCCCCCTCGACATCGGAGTACTACCCTGCGGACTTTCTCGATCCCGGAACGGATCGGTGGGTTCGGGCTCGCCGCTGCGGCGGCCGCACTCGTGTGGCCGGCTCTCACCGACAGCACCGGCCTGGGTCTGCCGTGTCCGCTGCGGACCCTGACGGGTATTCCGTGCCCCGGCTGCGGTCTCACGACCGCGGCTGTCGCGCTCGTGCGCGGCGATGTCGGTGAGGCGATCGCGGCCAATCCGCTGATTCTGGCGCTGGCGGCGGTCACGGCCGGCACGGTCCCGCTGGTGGCGCTGCGCGCTGCCGGCGTACTGACCGGGCCCCGGCCGTGGTCCGCCGACCGGCGCCGGAGACTGCGCTGGCCGATCACCCTGCTCGCCGCGGCGAGCTGGTTCTTTCAACTGCACCGGCTCGGCTGAGGCCGAACCGCTTTCACGAGGGATTTCGCATGAGCTACCCGCAGGATCCGTACGGCGCCGCCCCCGGTGCCCCCTACTCCGGCCAGCCGGGGTACGCCGCCCAGACCCCGGACTACGCGTCCTGGCTCAGCCGCGTCGGCGCGTACCTGATCGACGCTCTGGCCGTGCTGCCGTTCTCGATCCTGGCTCTGATCCTGGGCCGGGGCACGGACGAGGCCACCGGCCTGCCCACCTTCAACGCCCTGTACTGGATCTTCACCCTGCTCGGCATCGCGGTCAGCGGCTACAACCGCTGGTTCCAGGCCGGCCGGACCGGTCAGAGCTGGGGCCGCAAGGCGCTCGGCATCCGCCTCGTCGGCGAGCAGACCGGTCAGCCGATCGGCGCCGGCATGGCCTTCGTCCGCGACCTGGCGCACATCGTCGACGGCCTGATCTGCTACATCGGCTTCCTGTTCCCGCTCTGGGACGCCAAGAAGCAGACGCTGGCCGACAAGATGGTCAAGACCCTCGTGGTCCGCTGACGCCCGGCGGGTCGCGGCCGCACCGGCCGCGACCCGCACCCAGCACGACAGCCGGGCACGACGACGCGCACAGCCGAGCCGCCCCGAGCCGCCCCGAGCCGCCCCGAGCCGCCAGCGAGCACGACGAACAGCGACCGAGCACGACGAACAGCGGTGGGCACAGCCGGGGCGAGACCCGGAAACAAGCGGCCGAGCACGACGAACGGCGGCCGGACACAGCCGGGGCGAACCCCGGCCGGTCTCCCGGGTGGAGGCGGCGGCACGGCCGGATGACCCGCCGGCGGGTGATCGGGGGGTGGGCGGCGGCACGGCCGGAGGGCCTGCCGGCGGTGATCGGGGGTTGGCGCCCCCGCGGCCGGCCGGCGCACCTACGCTGGCCGGGTGACGTGGCTCGACGTGATCGGCTGGATCGGTTCCGCCCTGCTCGTGTGGTCGCTGCTGCAGAGCCGGCTGCTGCGCCTGCGTGCGCTCAATCTGGTGGGCTGTCTGGTGCTCATCGGCTTCAACGCGGCGCTCGGGGTGTGGCCCATGGTGGGGCTCAACGTCGTGCTCGCGGTGATCAACGTCTGGTATCTGGTGCGGATGGTGGCCACGCGGCACGACGAGAAGGCGTACCGGGTGGTGGAGGTGCGGGACGAGGAGATCGTCCGGTATCTGCTCGAGCTGCACCGGGAGGACATCGCGCGGTTCAACCCGCGGTTCCGGTGGGACGGCGGCGACGCGGACCGGGCGTCGTTTCTCGTGGTCAACGGCGATGAGATCGTCGGGGTGGTGCTGTTCCGCGGCGACGAGGACGGGGTCGCGCGCGTCGAGCTGGACTACGTCACCCAGCGGTACAGGGATTTCACGCCGGGCGAGTTCGTCTACCGGCGCAGCCATTACTTCACCGACCGGGGCTGCCGGCGCGTGATCACGCCGCCCGGCATGCTCGCCCCGTACTACGGCCGGCTGGGGTTCCGGCGCGAGGGCGAGAGCTACGTGCTCGACCTGGCGGATTCCTCCCCGGCCGGTAATTGACACCGGTGTCCGGTTCTCCGGCGAGGGGCTGACCGGACCGGGACTTTGGTCCTTCACAGTCGGTGAGTTCGGCCCGAGCGGATCACCACCCCATCAGCGACCGTTGAGGAGTCAAAGAAAAAGTCACCCG
>NZ_PVZG01000021.1 GCF_003002065.1 Pseudosporangium ferrugineum | reverse complement strand
AAGCGCAGGGCGTCGACGTCGGCGGGGTCCACGTTCAGCCGGTAGCCGCCCGCGACCTGGGTGACGTCGTCGGCCGAGCCGAGCGCCCGGCGCAGGCGGGACACGAGGGTCTGCAGGGCGGGACCGGCACCGGCCGGCGGCTCCTCCGGCCAGATCGCGTCGACCAGCGCTGACGGCTCGACCGCGCGGCCACCGGCGAGCGCGAGCCGCACGAGCAGGGCCTGCAAGCGCGCACCCGCCACGGGCAGGACGTCGCCGCCGCGGGACACCTCGAACGCGCCGAGCAGCGTGACGCGAAGCGGTCCCCTCCCAGCCATCCCACGATCTTCGCGCGCTCCCCCGCCGGACCCAAATCGGCGGCCCGTGTCAGCGCCGTGTTTGTCCCGTGTGTGCGGCCCGGCTCAGTCTTCGCTGGTCAGAACGCGTGAGGAGAAGACCTTGAACGACACCTCGACCCCGGTCCCGCAGCGCCGCGCCACGGTGGCGGCCCTCCTGGCCAGCGGAGGCATCTACTTCGCGGCCGAGTTCATCGCCGCCGCGGCGTGGACCGATCCGCCGTACAGCTACACGTACCACTACATCAGCAATCTCGGGGTGCACGGCCCTTCGACGGGGTTCGGGCAGTACATGTACTCGCCCCTGGCGTGGGTGATGAACGCGGGCTTCATCCTCTTCGGGATCGTCGCTTTCGCCGGCATCGCCACCCTGCGGGGGCTGCCGGGCCGGCGGCGCGTGCCACTGACCGCGACGGCGGCGCTGCTGACGGTGGGCGTCATCCTGGTGGGGCTCTTCCCCGGCTCCGGCGAGGCCCTTGAGGACGGTACGGCCGACTACCACGGCCTGGGCGCCTTCGCGGCCTTCATCAGCGGGAACGTCCTGCTGATCCTGCTCGGCAGGGCGCACCGGCTCCTCGGGATCCCGCGCGGGTGGGGCCGGGCGCTCACCGGGCTGGGGATCTTCGGCTTCGTCGGGCTGGTCGCCTTCATGGCCGCCGTCTCCACCGGGGCGAACGTGCTCGTCGGCCTGTGCGAACGCGGCGCCGTCTACCCGATCATGATCGGCTTGATCGGCCTGGGCGCGGCCCTGCGCCGAGCGGGCCACCGGGTCGGCTCCCTTGATCCCGGCATGCCCCAACCGTCCTGATACGACGGCCGCCGAAACAGCGAAATCCGCGCTCGGACTCGGCCGTTCGGCCGGAATCGCTGGGCGCTCGGCCACGTCCATGCCCATCGACCTCGTTATATGGTCGGCGGCGCGCGCCGGATCTCCTTCCGGGTGCTCGACCAACGGGGCTCGAAGAACGAGGGACGGACACGTGTCGAAAGCTCACCGCGGTCTGCTGGCCGCCGGCCTGGCCGCAGCAGTGGCCGGTTCCATGGGTGTCGTCTGGACCATGGGCGCGGACGCCGCGGAGACCCCGTCGGCCCCGGTCGTCGCCGAGAACCCGGCGGAGGACCCGGCGGCCGCGCCCCCGCTGCTGCCCTGGGGTGAGCGCCCCTCCCCGATCAAGCGCGGCAAGATCGGCGCGAGCGGTGCCGCCCTCAAGGCCGCCGGCGCGGACGCCGCCCCCGAGGATTCCTCCACCACCCCCACCGCCCTGTACGCCCCGAAGGGCCGGTTCGCCGGAGCCGGCAGCCTCAAGCAGGAGCGGATCGGCAAGCTGCGGCAGGGTGCGCCGCCCGCCCCGGCGGGCGTGGCGGACGCCGCCGACACCAAGTGGTGGTACTACTACGCGGGCGGGCGGCAGACCGGCGAGACCGACGGCGGCTGGGTGGACCTCACCGTGCACAAGCCCGTCGTGCAGCCGGGCGAGTACCACACCCTCGCCGAGCTGGCGGTGCAGTCGGCCGACAGCAACCAGATCGTCGAGGTGGGCTGGACGGTCGACCCGAAGACGAACAAGGACAATGAACCGCACCTCTTCGTCTACTACTGGAAGGACCGCACGCGCAGCTGCTACAACAAGTGCGGTTTCACCCAGATCAGCAAGACCGTCAAGCCCGGCGACGTGCTCCCGGTCGGCGCCACCAAGCGTTTCGGCATCCAGCACTACAACAACCGCTGGTGGGTCGCGTACGACTCGGAGTGGGTCGGCTACTTCCTCGACGAGCTGTGGGAGGGGCGGTACACCAAGGCCGGCCTCGTGCAGTGGTTCGGCGAGGTGACCGGCGACGACGCGTCGCCCTGCACCGACATGGGCAACGGCCGGCACGCCAAGGACGAGAAGGCCTCCGTGCTCGGCAACCTGGCCCTGACCGCCGGCCCGCCGGTGAACGCCGAGGTCTTCGCCACCAGCGGTTTCTACACCGCCAAGGCGGCACTGAAGGACGAGACCGACCCCACCGAGCCGGTCCTCAACGTCCGCTACGGCGGCCCCGGCGACAACTGCTGAGCACAGCGTGACGAGGGCCCGGCGGATCTCCCCGCCGGGCCTTCTCAATTCCGGTCGTAGCTGACGAGCAGCATGTCGCGGTGGGCCGGCTCGGCGTCCGCCGGCGAGATCGGCGACGTGTAGTGCAACAGCGCCCGATCGTCGAGGTACAACGAGTCGAGCGGCTGCTCCAGGACGCCCTTGAGCAGGTGGGAGCCGTCCTCGCCGCGGACCTCCGTCTCGCCGCCGACCACGTTCTCGCGCTTCATCAGGTGCATGGAGACGTACGCGAAGCCGTCGCGGTGGACGCCCTCGGGCACGGGTTCGCCGACGACGTCGCGGGAGCCCACGATGCGTACCAGATGGATGTTGACGTCCCAGCCGGTCGCCGACGCCGGAAGCTGGCCGATGTTGAACCGCAGCAGTTCCGCCAGGAACGGGTTGCTGCCGGCCTCGGGCGTCACGGGCGCGAACGTACGCTCCGTGCCGCCGAAGAGCCGGTTGTCCTCCGCCGACTGGTAATACGGCCCGTCGGGCTGCCGCACCAGCTCACCGCCGGCGAAGCGGTAGCGCGCGTGCCGCCGGAACCGGTAGCGGTGCGGCTCCGCGAGGTAGGGGTCGGCGGGCAGGTCGTCCCATGCGGCGGCGAGCTCGGACAGGGCCGCCCGCTCGCCGGGGCCGAGCACGAGTTCGGGTCCTCGCAGGAGGCAGAAGCCGCGTTCGGCGAGGTCGGTGCTGATCAGGTGCCGTGCTGAAATCACGATCGTGTCGCCTCCACAGCGGATCTTCCCATAGTACGGCGTCCGCCGAGGTCAGACGGTTTCGGGCGCCCCGTCGCCGGGTTCGCGCACGCGCCAGGAGATGTCGAAGCCCTGGTGCGGGAGGATCGCGTACGCCATGGTCCAGATGCTCTGGGTCCGGTCGCTGTGCACCTGTTTGCTGAACGCCCGCCACGGCGCCGACTGGAACGCGGAGACCTCCAGTTGCTCGTCGTGCTCGATGTCCAGCTCGACGCTCTCGGTGGCCTGCAGCGCCCGCCAGAAGTTGACGTCGTTGCTGCGCTGGATCTTCGTCCGCCGCACCATGATCATGATCTCGTCGCCGGGATCCACCCGGGGCGTGGGGATGTGATACTCGATCGCGCTGCCGAGGCGTTCCGCGTACCGGGCGAGCTTCTCCTCGTCGAGCGTCTGGTCGTCGTCCGAGCCCACGCCGTCGGCCCGCAGGCGGTCACGGAGGCGGTTGGGCTGGAGGCGGACCTCGGTAAGGCGCCCGTACCCGGGAAACCGGTCCTCGTAGTTGAAGTCCGACATGCAATGCAGATCCAGCACCCGCGACTCGGGCGAGGTGTTGCACAGCCGGTAGCGCTCGAAAATCTTGATGCTGACGAACTCCGGCGCCTCGGGCAGCCGATGAATCTTGAGGTTGAGCCGGTAGTCCCGGTTCACCACCGGCACGTCGATGATCTGCCGCTGGATCGAGAGGAACACCGGCTCGGTGATCTTCTCGGCCAGCAGGGCCCGCACGCTGCCGCGCTCAAGCACGCTCTCCAGCATCCGCTCGGAGATCTCCCGCTGCTCCTGCGAGAGCCGGCGAACGAACCGCTCCATGTCCCGCCGCGACGAGCGTTCCCAGGTGGCGAGGACGATGCCGGCCAGGAGAACCGTCGTGGTCACGTCCGACCAGATCCGGTCCAGAACCGGCAGGTGGGTCTGCAACTTCGCGGTCTCCCGCAGCGTGTAGAGCGTGAGATAGGAGACGACCGAGACACCGAGCAGCAGACCGGGGACCACCCACTGGTTGTTGCGCGCGTTCAACCGGCCTCCCCAAGGTCGCATCCCGGCGTCCACAGTGTCAGCAACGGGCAAGATTGCGCCAGCACCTCCCCGCAGGCGCCGGCGCGACCCAGCCGGTCCTCGGCGCCGACGCGGCTCGGCCCGGCCCTGGCGCGAGGGCGGCCCGACCGGGCACCGACGCGGGCGCGACCCAACCGGGCGCCGGCACGGGCGCGGCTCAGCCTGGCTCCGGCGCAGGCGGGACCCAACCGGACGCCAGCGCGGGCGCGACCCAACCGGACGCCAGCGCAGGCGCGGCTCAGCCTGGCTCCGGCGCAGGGGCGGCCCGACCGGGCCCCGGCGCGGGGCTCCGGGCCGCACTCATTCCGAGCACTCCGGATCGGGCGCGAACGGGTGCCGGTCCGGCCTCCCCCGAGCGAGCCGGGCCGCGTGCCGGTCGGCCAGCCCGTGCCGCCTGCGACGCCGGCGCTGCGCCCGCGCCTCCGCGGCACCGGCCCGCCGCCGCACCGTTTCGTCGGTCCCGCAACCGACGCCGCCAATCGACAACAGCTTCGCTGATCTCTTCCCGCATCCCCCGACGCTATCGACCACCCCCGACACTTTCCGGCGCTCATCCCCACCCGCACCGGACGCTCCCACCCGATCGCGTAGCGGGTACATCCAGCCCCTCAACTTCTCGGGGTCGTAGAACGTCCGCATCGCGACCGGGAACAGCAGGTCGCGCCGCAGCCGCCCGGCACAGCCCGCCGCACGCGACCGACGCCAGCCCGGTAGCCGGCGCAGCACGGCACGCCGCGCAGCCGACACGGACCCGGTGACCGGCAAATTGCTCGCCATGCCCGAGGCGGCGCGGCTCTTTCGCGGTCACGGTCGCGGGCGCGGTAGCGGGCACGGGCGCGGGCACGGGCGCGGGCACGGTCGCGGGCACGGTCGCCCGGTCGCGGGTCCGCCGGCGAGCTCGCTGGCTGGAGCAGGCCGGTCGGCGAGCTCGACGACCGGAGCGGGCCGGTCGCCGCGGCCCGAGGCCCCGGCCACGGGCAAGGTCCGGCGGCCGAGCCCTGAACCGCGCCGGACGCGCCGTTCACCGATCCGGGCCCAAGACGGCCCGTTCACCGGTCCGGGCCCAAAACGAGCCGTTCACCGATCCGGGTCTGGGACGGCTCGTTCGCCGGGGTGCGGGCGGCGCGCGATCGGCCCGGTCTGCGGGGCGTGGCGAAACCTCCGGCCGGGCGCCGGGCGGGCGCCGGGCGGGCGCCGGGCGGGCGGGCGGCGGGCGCCGGGCGGGCGGGCGGCGGGCGGTCCGGGTCTACTTGCGGTTGTAGAGGCGCATTGTGAGGGGGCCGAAGATCAGGACCAGGACGGCGCTGGCCGCGAGGACCCAGATCGTCTCGGTGGTGTTGCGGTCGCCGGCCATCAGGGAGCGGACCGCCGCCACCACGTGGGTGATGGGGTTGACCTTGACGAAGGCTTGCAGCCAGCCCGGCATCGTGCCCGGGTCGACGAAGACGTTGCTCAGGAACGTGAGGGGGAAGAGCACCAGCATGCTCACGCCCATCACCGATTTCTCCGACCTGAGGAACAGGCCGAACATCGTCCAGATCCAGGAGAAGGCGAACGAGAAGAGGACGAGCAGGCCGATGCCCGCGAGGACGCCGAGGACGCCGCCGGCGGGGCGGAAACCGAGGATCAGGCCGACCAGCATGATGGTCGTCGCGGCAAGGACGTAGCGGAGGACGTCGCCGAGGATCATGCCGACCAGGGCTGCGGGGCGCCACACCGGGAGGGTGCGGAAGCGGTCGAAGACGCCCTTCTCGATGTCCGTGTTGAGGCCCACGCCGGTGTACATGGTGATCATCACGACGCTGGTGACCATGATGCCGGGAAGCAGGAACTGCAGGTAGTCGCGGGTGGAGCCGGCCAGCGCGCCGCCGAAGAGGTACGTGAACATCAGCGTCATGATGATCGGGAACGCGGTCACGTCGAAGAGCTGCTCGGGGACGTGCTTGATCTTCAGCATGGCGCGCCAGCCGAAGGTCAGGGACGCGGCGAGGGCGCTCGGCCGGCGGGGGCGTTCCTCGCGGGTGAGCACGGCTCCCAGCGTCTCCGCGGACGGCATGGAAGCCGCGGCGGTGGCCTCCGTCGTGGCGGTCATGCGGGCACCTCCTCGGGGATCGGGCGGTCGGTCAGGGCCAGGAACACCTCGTCGAGGCTGGGCTGGCCGAGGGAGAAGTCGTCGACCACGATGCCCGCCTCGGCCAGCGCGGCGAGGGCGCGGGACGCCTGCTCGGCGGCGCCGCGGTCGGAGCCCTCGACGCCGGCGCGTGCGGTCAGGGCCACCGGGTCCGCCTCGGTCTGCACGTCCGTGCCGAGCACCGCCGCCAGCAACCGCACCGCCTCGGGTCGCTGCGCGCCGTCGCGGAGTCGTACGTGGACCGTGCCCGACCCGATCGACGCCTTGAGCGAGCCCGGCGTGCCCTCGGCGATCACCCTGCCGTGGTCGATCACCGCGATCCGGCCCGCCAGCCGGTCCGCCTCGTCCAGATATTGCGTGGTGAGCAGGACCGTGGTGCCGTGCGCGACCACCACCCGGATGATGTCCCACACCTGGTTGCGGCTGCGCGGGTCGAGGCCGGTCGTCGGCTCGTCCAGGAACAGCAGGTCGGGCGTGTTGAGGATGCTGGCCGCGATGTCGATGCGCCGCCGCATGCCGCCGGAATACTTCTTCACCTGGCGGGCCGCCGCCTCGGTCAGCCCGAACGCCTCGAGCAGCTGGGCGGCGCGGTCGCGGGCGGCCCGCTTGCCGTGGCCCAGCAGCCGGGCGAGGAGCACGAGGTTCTCCGTGCCGGTGAGGTCCTCGTCGACGGAGGCGTACTGGCCGGTGAGGCTGACCCGGGAGCGGACCGTGTCGGCCTCGCGCACCACGTCGTGGCCGAAGACCCGGGCCTCGCCGCCGTCGGGTCTCAGCAGGGTCGCGAGCATGCGCACGACGGTCGTCTTGCCCGCGCCGTTCGGGCCGAGCAGCCCGTACACGGTGCCGGGCGGCACGGTCAGGTCCACGCCGTCGACCGCGCGGTTGTCCTTGAAAGTCTTGACGAGACCGTTCGTCTCGATGGCCGGTGCACTCATCTCATGTCCCTCCGCCGGGCATGGACGCATCTTGCCGCAAGGGTGTGACATTTTCCCCGGTACGGCCGATCACCCAGGATCCTCCCAGCTGAACTCCGCCGGCGCGGGCTGACCGGCTGGTGGGACCTCCGGCACACCCGCCGGGTCCGGGCAATCCGGGGCATTAGGCTGGGACGCCTGTGAGCTGGGCTTCGGCGTGGCGGCCCGGACGATCGACCCCCCAAAGAAACGGAAAGTGATGATCGACCAAGCCAAGGTACGAGTTCTGCTGCTCGAGAGCATCCACCCCGACGCGGTGTCCCGGCTCGAGGCAGAGGGTTACCAGGTCGAGTCCGTCCGCAACGCCCTCGACGAGGTCGAGCTCATCGAGCGCATCCCGGGCGTACACCTGCTCGGCATCCGCTCCAAGACCCAGGTCACCGCCAAGGCGCTGGAGGCGGCCGACAGCCTCGTCGCCATCGGCGCGTTCTGCATCGGCACCGACCAGATCGACCTCGCCGCCGCCTCGCAGGCCGGCATCGCGGTCTTCAACGCGCCGTTCTCGAACACCCGCTCGGTCGTCGAGCTGGCCCTCGCCGAGATCATCGCGATGACCCGCCGGCTGACCGAGAAGAACGAGCTGATGCACCAGGGCGTCTGGGACAAGGCGGCGCACGGCAGCCACGAGGTCCGCGGCCGGCGGCTCGGCATCGTCGGGTACGGCAACATCGGCACCCAGCTCTCGGTGCTCGCGGAGAACCTCGGCATGCACGTGTCCTTCTACGACACCGCCGACAAGCTCGCGCTCGGCAACGCCCAGCGGTGCGGCTCCCTCGACGAGCTGCTCGAGTCGGTCGACGTGGTGACCCTGCACGTCGACGGCCGCCCGGGCAACGCCGGCTTCTTCGGCGCCGAGCAGTTCGCCAGGATGCGTCCCGGCGCGATCTTCCTGAACCTGTCGCGCGGCATCGTGGTCGACCACGTCGCCCTGCGCGAGGCGCTGACCAGCGGCCACCTCACCGGCGCGGCCGTGGACGTGTTCCCGAAGGAGCCGAAGGGCCGCGGCGACGAGTTCGTCTCCGAGCTGCGCGGGCTGCCGAACGTGATCCTGACCCCGCACATCGGCGGCTCCACCGAGGAGGCGCAGTCGGACATCGGCGACTTCGTGGCGAACAAGCTCACCCACTTCGTGCAGGAGGGCAACACCACGCTGAGCGTGAACCTGCCCAGCATCGCCCTGCCGGCGCAGAGCGGGATGAGCCGCATCATCCACGTGCACAAGAACATGCCGGGCGTGCTGGCCCAGGTGAACAGCATCCTGGCCGAGCACAGTGTCAACGTCGAGGGTCAGCTGCTCAGCACCCGCGGCGAGTACGGCTACCTGATCACCGACATCAGCGGCAGCTACAGCGAGGACGTGCTCGACCAGCTCCGCGCCATGAGCCAGACGGTGCGGCTGCGCGTCCTGTCCTGACGACCCGGCCCGGGTGGCCCTACTCTGCGGTCTCGATCGACAGCAGGGTCACCCGGGAGTCGGCCTCGACGTCGTAGCGGTCGTTGGTGGCCCACCCCTTGGGCGTCACCGTCGATCCCGGCGGCACGTCGCGCAGCGTCCGCGCCCCGGCCGCGACGGTCTTGGCGCCGCCCTTCACCTGCACCCGGACCGGGTTGCCGGCCGGCGAGGTCATGGCCAGCTCGTCCACCGCGCCGGTCACCCTCAGCGGCACGGTCCCGGCCGCCTCGGGCAGCTGGATCGCCGTACGCCGGGCGCCGCCCGCGACGTCGATGCCGCCCACCTTGCCGGACCGCAGGTTGACGATCTGCTCGTCGGCCGCCCCGGAGAAGCGCAGCGTCCACATGACCTTCGCGTTGAGGACGACCTCCACCTCCGCGGTGCCGCCGCTGCCGTCCCCGGTCAGCTGGAGGCGTACCCGGTCCTGCTCGAGGACCGGCTTCGGGAGCACGCCGGAGTCACCCGCCGTGGTCATCCGGTAGAGGTCGTCGCCGAGGTCCTCGGTGCGTACGGTCACCCGGTTCACCGCGCTGACCAGCTCGAAGGCGGCGGCCGTGCGGCCCTCGATCGGGGCGACCGCCGTACGCTCGCCGCCCTTGCCCACCCCCAGCTCGAGGACGGACGTGAGGTTCTTGTCGGGGCCGGCGAAGTAGGCGACGCCCGCGACAGTGCCGCCGAACAGGACGGCGGCGGTGAGGGCGACCCCGGCGACCATGACGCCCCGGCCGCGGCGCGGCTCGGCCGGCATCCCGGCGGCCGGGACGGGTGCGGCGGGATGCCGGGGCGCCCGGTGCGGCCGGATCTCGCGTCCCGGCCCGTCGAGCACGTCCCCGATGTGGTCGTCCTCGTACGTGGGCCGCGCCAAGTGGGTGCCGCGGGAGCGTTCGAGCACGGACGCCGGGCGCACCGAGCGCACCGGCGGGGGCTCGTCCATCCATCGGTCCTGATCGGACGGTTGCGCGGGGTAGCCGTCGTCCCACCGGGGGTCGGCCGGCAGGGGCGGATACCCGGCATCGGGGTCCGGCGCGGGGGTGGGCCGGCCCTGGCTGCGCACCGGAAGCGGCAGGTCGGGCGGGGCGGACTGCGGGGCGGCCGGCGCTCCGGAGGTCGGACGTCCGTCGCGCCAGTTCCCACTGATCGGTCCGGCGCTCACTCCGAACGCCGTACGCCCGGACGTGGCCGGCGGCGCGGGTCCGAACTCGGGCTCGGGTGCGGGCTGCCCCCTGCCCGCGGAAGGTGCGGCGAAAGCGTTCCAGCTCCCGGAGTCGGCCATGTTGTCCTCTAACTCGTCACGGAGCGGATCTGCCACGGGCGGGCGACGGGCCGGGGCCGGGTCGGCGGCGGGCCGGCGGTAGAGCGATTCCTGGTCCCGGTTGGCCCAACCTGCGCCGGAGTCGGCCGGCAGGTCTGCCAACGCCACGGACACATCGGACGAATTTCCGAATGATCGGTCCACGCGAAGCCCTCCAACCCGCGCCCGGCACCGGGATCGGACCCGGCTTTCCGGGGAGTGGTACGGATCCCGCGGCTTAGCGGATGAGTGAAGACGTGAATTACTCTGCGTTATGACCGTCGGGGCGGAGCAGGCCCCTGCGGGTGGCGACCGCGACCGCCTCCAGCTGGCTGTGCGCGCCGAGTTTGCCCAGCACGGCCTTCACGTAGCCGCGGCAGGTGTGCACGCTGATGCCGAGCCGCCGGGCGATGGCCCGCGGGTCGAGCCCGGAGCCCATCAGGACCAGCACCTCGTGCTCGCGGGCGGTGAGCCCGCCGGCCCGGGGACCGACCACGGGCGCGGTGCTGCGCAGCAGGCGGGCGAGGATGTCGGTCGACACGGTCATGCCGCCGCCGTGGGCGGTGCGGATCGCGTTCATGACGTCGCCGAGCGGGCCGTTCTTCGACAGGAAGCCCGACGCGCCGGCCGCCGTCGCGCGGCCGACCAGGGCGGACTCGTTGTTCGCCGTGAGGATCACGAAACGGGTGTCGGGCTGGCGGTGCCGCAGCAGCTCCGCGATGGCGATGCCGTCCGAGTCCGGAAGGTCCGGATCGAGCAGCACGACGTCCGGGCGTACCTCTTGGACCATGCGGATCGCCTGCTCACCCGTGCGCGCATGTCCGACGTAGTTCAGCTCGGGCTGCCCGGCAAGCGCCACACCGAGCAGCTCGGCGAACGTCTGATGCCCGTCCACCACGAGCACCGTGATCGCCTCGCTCACCATTCACGCCTCCTGATCCGCCAGCGCTGGAAGTCTATGTGTCCCCCGCGCGAAGCCAAGGCGTACCAACAGTCTGACAGCACATCCGAGCCAAACCGATCGCGCTGGCCGCCCGCCGCGCGGATGAGGCCGAGCGGTCGCCATAACTCGTATCTTCGGTGGAACCTACCCCTTGCTTTCGGGGTGCCAACCACCGTGGCGGTGGCTTGTTCGCCGGGCGCACTCACGCCAGGGTGTTACGCCATGTACGAAATCCAGCTCTTCGGTCGTCTCGAGGTCCGCACGCGCGGTGTGCGCCTTTCCGGCCCCGATCTCGGTGGCGCCGAGCCACGGCAGATCCTGGCCCTGCTCGCCCTGCACGGCGAGGTGCGGACGTCGGAGCTGCCCGGACTGCTGTGGACCGGGCGCACGCCGGCCCGCGCCGAGGCCACGGTGGAGGGTCATCTGTCCCTTTTGCGCCATCGCCTCGATCCCGGCGGGCCGGAACGCGACTCGGTGATCGCCACGACCACCCACGGTTACGCCCTGGTGCCCGATCGGGTACGCGTCGACGTCGCCCGCTTCGACGAGCTGCTGGCCGTCGCCTCCGGCCGTACGGCGAGCCGCGCCCTGCCCCCGCTCACCGCCGCCGCGCACCTCGCCGCCCACCCGCTGCTGGCGGACGCCGAGCCCGCGCCCTGGGTGACCGCCGCCCGCGAGCACTACCGCCGGCGCCTGGTGGAGGCCCTGCTCGACGCGGCCCGGCACGCCCTCACCGTCGGTGACGCACGGACGGCGTTGCGCACCGCCGAGCAGGCCCTGGGCCTCGGCGGGCCCGGCGACCCGGCGAACTCCCGTGCCCACCTCCGGGCCGTCGCGGACGCCGCCCGGCACGCCCTCGACACCGCCCCCCAACACGCCGACGTGGAGTTCGCCGCCTGACCGGACCGCCGCCCGACACCACCAACCAGGCCGCTCACCGGACCGCCGCCCGGCACCACCGGCCAGGCCGCTCACCGGACGGCTGCGGAAGACGGTCCGACGCGGCGGGTGAGTCTCATCACGTCGGCCCGGAATTCGCCGCTCGGCTGGGCTAATTCGGAAGCGCCCCGGCCGAGGCGGGGACAAGAATCGGCCGGTGCATACCGCGCTGCTTCCCGTACCCCTCGCTCCGGAGATCTCCCTGCACCTCGCCGAGGGCGGCACGGGGTTGTTCGACGCCACCGGCGGCGAGTTCCGCAGCGACACGCCGCCGCCGTTCTGGGCCTTCGTCTGGGCCGGCGGCCAGGCCCTCGCCCGCTACGTCCTGGACCACCCGGAGACCGTCGCGGGCAAGCACGTGCTCGACGTGGCGTCCGGCTCGGGCGTGGCCGCCATCGCCGCCGCCCGGGCGGGCGCCGCGAGCGTGGAGGCGGTGGACCTGGATCCCGCGGCGGCGCGGGCCACCGGTCGGAACGCCGCCGCCAACGGGGTGACCGTCCGGGCGCGAGCCGCGGACCTGACCGAGGCGGGGCCGGCCGACGTGATCCTCGCCGGGGACGTGTTCTACACCCGCAGCGTCGCCGATCACATGACCGCCGCGCTGCGCCGGGCCGCCGCTTCGGGGTCGTCGATCCTGGTTGGCGACCCCGGCCGCGGGTATTTCCCGGAGCGGCTCTTCGTCCGCCGCGCGGAATACACCGTGCCCGTCCCGGCCGCCCTGGAGGACGCGGAAACCCTGGTCACCGCGGTGTGGGAGATGCGCGTCACACGATAGGGAAATGCGTTCACCAACCAACAAGTTGTAGGCTGCACGCATCTCGACGGGAGGTGGGTGCGTGACGAAGCAGGACAGCGGGGACGCGACCGGGCGGCTGGCCGACGAACTTCTGCGGTTCTTCCGCCTGGGGACGCGGGCCAAGAGCATGCTCAACGCGGGAGATCTCGGTGCCGAGTTCTCCGCCCTGATGCTGCTGTTCCCGCTCCGCCACCTCGGCCCGATGCGGGTCACCGACCTGGCCGAGGTCAAGGGCGCCGACCCGTCCACCATCAGCCGGCAGGCGGCGCAGCTGGTCAAGGCCGGCCTCGCCCGCCGGGAGGCGGACCCGGCCGACGGCCGGGCGTCGCGGCTGGCCGTCACCGATGCCGGCCTCGCCGCCTGCGGCCGCCTGCACGACATGCGGCACGCCCTGCTCAGCGAGACGCTGAGCCACTGGCCGGCCGAGCGCGTCCGCGCGTTCGCCGACCTCTTCGAAGAATTCAACAGCTCCGTCGAGACGCGCCTGCGCCACGACCCAGCCGTAGCAGCACGGGAGAACGCGTGACCAACTCCAGCACCACCGCACCGGCGGCGGCCGGGCAGGGAGCCGGCGCGAAGGGCGCCCCGGCCTCCGCGGACTTCACCCATCGGCAGATCATCACGGTGCTGATCGGCCTGATGATGGGCATGTTCCTGGCCGCGCTGGACCAGACCATCATGGCGACGGCGACCCGTACGATCGCGGACGACCTCAACGGCTTCAACCTCCAGGCGTGGGCGACGACGGCGTTCCTCATCACCTCGACGATCTCCACCCCGCTCTACGGCAAGCTCTCCGACATCTACGGGCGCCGGCCGTTCTTCCTGTTCGCGATCGCCGTCTTCATCCTCGGCTCGATCCTCTGCGGCCTCTCGCAGAACATGTACGAGCTGGCGGCCTTCCGCGCGATCCAGGGCATCGGCGCCGGCGGCCTCATGTCGCTGGCGCTGGCGATCATCGGCGACATCGTCCCGCCCCGCGAGCGCGCCAAGTACCAGGGCTTCTTCCTGGCGGTCTTCGGTACGGCCAGCGTCATCGGCCCGATCCTCGGCGGCTTCTTCGCCGGCGCCGACACCATCCTGTGGGTCGACGGCTGGCGCTGGGTGTTCTACCTGAACGTGCCGATCGGCATCGCGGCGATGATCGTGGTCGCCCGCGTCCTGCACCTGCCGCACCAGCGCACCGACCACCGCATCGACTGGCCCGGCGCGCTGGCGCTCGTGGTCGGCCTGGTGCCGCTGCTGACCGTCGCCGAGCAGGGCCGCGACTGGGGCTGGGGCTCCGGCCGGGCGATCGCCTGCTACGTGATCGGCGCGGTCGGGCTGGTGGCGTTCGTGCTGGCCGAGCGGGCGTACAAGGACGAGGCGCTGCTGCCGCTCCGGCTCTTCGGCAACCGTACGGTCGCCGTCGGCTCGATCTCCAGCACCATCCTGGGCATGGCGATGTTCGGCGGCCTGATGACCGTCCCGCTGTACCTGCAGATCGTCAAGGGCAGCTCGCCGACCGTGGCGGGCCTGCAGATGATCCCGTTCGTGGTGGGCATCATGGCCGGCTCGATCACCGCCGGTCAGCTCATCGCGCGTACCGGCCGCTACCGGATCTTCCCGATCATCGGCAGCATCCTGATGGCGGCGTCGCTGGCCCTGTTCGCCCTCGTCGGCGCCGACACCCCGCTCTGGCGGACCATGTTGATCATGGTGCTGATGGGCCTGGGCCTGGGCGGCAACATGCAGCCGATGATCACGGCGGTGCAGAACGCGGTGTCGCCCCGGGAGATCGGCGTGGCCACCAGCTCGGTGACGTTCTTCCGATCGATGGGCGGCACGCTCGGCACGGCGATCTTCCTGTCCGTGCTCTTCAACGTGCTCCCCGGCAAGATCCGGAACGCGTACGTGGACGCGCAGGTCCAGCCGCCGCCGCAGAGCGGCGGGGGCGACCTGAGCGACACGTCCTTCATCAACAAGCTGCCCGAGGCGCTGGCGCACCCGTTCAAGGTGGGCTTCGCCGACGGCATCCACGTCGTCTACCTGCTGGCGCTCGCGGTCATGCTGGTCGGCCTCGTGGTGGTCTTCTTCCTGCCGGAGATTCCGCTGTCCCAGCGCTCGGCCCAGCAACAGCGGGCCGAGGACGCCGCGGCTTCCTCCGCTGCCGCCGGTCCGCCGGCCGCGCACTGACAAAGAACGACCGCAAAGGGTACGGGCGCAGCACGCGCTCGTACCCTTTGTCGTATGCCAGTAGTGAAGATCAACGCGATCGACGTCCCCGAGGGCGCGGGCCCCGAGCTGGAGAAGCGTTTCGCCGCCCGGCTGGGCGCGGTGGAGAACGCCCCCGGCTTCCTCGGCTTCGAGCTGCTCAGGCCGGTGGCCGGGGAGACCCGCTACTTCGTCTACACCCGCTGGGAGACCGAGGAGGACTTCCAGGCGTGGTCGTCCGGCGCCGGCCGGGCGGCCCACTCGGGCGAGCGCGCCCGCCCGGTGGCCAAGGGTGCCGACCTCCTCGAGTTCGAGGTCGTCCAGCAGGTCTCCCGCTGACGGTCAGGCGTCGGCGTTGCGGGCCGCCGCGGCGATCAGGCGTTCCGCGACCACCTCGCGGGGCAGGCCCAGCCGCTGCGACGTGTCCCGCAGCACGTCGTAGGCCTCCCGGACGCCGCAGCCGCGCTGGGCGATGATCACGCCGGCCGCCCGGTCGACGGTGGCGCCCTCGCGCAGCCCTGCGCGCCGGTGCACCTCGCCGAGGAGGAGTTCGGCCTGGTTGGCCACCGCCATGGCGGTCAGCAGCACCTCCGGGTCGACGCCGCCGGGCCGGCCGGTGAAGAAGGTGATCGCGCCGACCGCCGACCGCTGGACGTCGAGCGGGATGGCGGCGACGCCGTGCACCCCGTCGAGGCCGGCCTGCTCGGTCAGCTCCGGCCAGCGCTCGTCGGCGGCCAGGTCGTGGACCGTGACGACGGTACGCGTCCGGGCCGCGTCGAGGCCGGGGCCCTCGCCCGTCGCGTACTGAAGATCGTCGACCGCCGCCGCCTGCACGCCGGACGCGGCCATCGTGGGTGGCCCGCCCTCGCCGATCAGCGAGACCGAGCAGCGCAGCGTGCCCGGGATGGCGCCGGAGGCGAAGGCGGCGAGCCGGTCGAGGGCCTGCCGGACGTCGTCGGCGCCGAGCAGCCGTTCGGTCAGCTCGTGCAGCAGCCCCGCGACCTCGACGGGATGCGGTCCGGCGGGCTCCGCCGCGCGGCCACCCCGGGCCGGGACGCTCGGGCGCGTGCCGCCCCGCCCCCGCCGGCCGTTGCGACGCCGCCGGCGCCGCCGCGGGGCGAGCTCCCCGTCCTGGGGTGCGCGGCCCGGCTCCGGCGGCAGCGGGGCGACCGAGACGGCCGCCTCGGCACCACCACGCGCCGGGGCCCCCAGCAGAGAGTCGGCCGCCTCGGGCGTTCCGCCGAGGAGGGACGGGTCGGCCGGGGACGGGTCGGTCGCCGGCGCGGTGAGACGCGACGCCAGACGTCGCCGGGCGCGCCGCTGCGGGGCAGACATTTGCCCGATATTGCCATGCCGATCCGTGAACACGAAAGGGGTGTCCTCTATCGGGTGCCGTCCCCGGGCGTGACCGTCTCGCCCGAGGCGCGGTGTTCCAGGAATGTGCCCGGCGCGGCGCCCGGCGTTTCCTCCCGCTCGTCCGACTCGGCCAGGATCGCCTCGGCCTGAAGCCGCGGGTCGGCGCTTCCCGCGCTGCGCTCCTCCGGCAGCAGGTCAGCGGCCCGGCTCTGCACGCGATCATCAGTCATGCGGGTGGTGTACCCGCCGCGACGGGGGCCGAAAACGGCGGCGGGGCCCCGAACGGAAACGTCGCCCCCGGCCGGAGCCGGGAGCGACGTCACGTAGGTGCCGGTGTGCAGGTCGCCTCGCGGCGAAAGGCTCAACGCGGCTCCAGCCGGACGGTATTCCGCGAAGGCAAAGGGTGAGGCCCGGGGACACTGGGCACACCGACATCTGTCCTCAACCGTCGGCCCCCCGGACCCATTCCGTGAGCATATGTGACTTGGACCACACCGTTTGCCCGGGCCGCGGCCGGGTAGTCGAAGGCCGTGAGTGACGATCAGCAGAACGAACGCCTGCCCGCGATCGGCGACAGCGACGGCACCCCGGACGGCGACAGCGACTTCGCGGGCGAGCACGCCGACACCGCCGTGGACCCCGCCGTCGTCGACGACCGTGACAGCGGCGAGCAGGAGAGCCCGCGCGGCTGGTCCGGCATGGAAGGCGACGGCCCGCCCTGAGCCGAGCACGGCGAAGCCCCGGCACAGCGTCGTGCCGGGGCTCTGCGCTACTCGGGTCTGCCCTCCGCGGCCTCCTTGGCCAGCGAGTACGCCATCTGCAGGAAGTCCGAGGCGGCCACCGCCGTGAACACCGTGGCGGCCAGCCGGGTCAGCTTCGGCGCGAACACCAGGCCGCTGGTCAGCCCGGTGGCCACCCAGACCGCCAGGCAGAACGGGCAGCTCACCAGCTCGCCGATCGAGTGGCGCAGCGGGCTGCCCTCGTCGCGTACCTCCTCGTTGAGCTCCCCGCTGCCGCCGGGCTCGGCGTAACGGGTGAACGGCGCCCGCAGCGGGCTCGTGATGGAGTCCTTGGCGATCAGCCGGCTCAGCTTGTGCGTGGCGATCGAGATGAGCACCACGTCGGCGGTGGCCGGCCGCTCGGGGACCGTACGGCCCGTCAGCTTCGCGGCAACGGCGAGGCTGCCGGCGAGCGCGCCGAACGCGCCCATCGTGGCCGCGTACCCCTCCAGAGGCCGGTGCTCGTGGGGCGCGTACTGCCGCCGCAGCCGGTCCAGCCGGCCGCGTACCGGGGAGGTCATCGAGATCCTCTCAGAAGTCCTGGGTGAGGCGGTGCGGGTCGATCTCGCGGCCGGGATGCCGGGCGAGGTACTCGGTCTCCAGTTCCGCCGTACGCCGCAGGTGGTTGGCGAGCGCCGCGTCGGGGCCGTGCCGCAGGGTCTGCAGCCGCGTCCGGTGCAGGCTGCCGAGCTCGCGGAGCAGGTCCTCGTCGGCAAGACCGGCGGGGTCGATGCCCGTCTCGGAGCCGACGCGGTCGTCGACCTCGGGGTCACTCATGGTCTCTCCCTTCTCGGTGCTTCCCGCAACGGTTGCCCGGCCCGCCTGCCGTCAAACCCGCCGCGCCACCGGCGCCGAGGTGCACCGATCCGCCCCCGGTACGCTCGACGCATGAGAGCGCTGTGGACCCCGGCGTGGATCGCCCGTCATGTGGTCGCGCTCGTGCTCGTCGCCGGCTTTCTCGGGCTGGGCTGGTGGCAGTTCAGCCGGGCCACCGGCGGCAACACCCTCAGCTGGGGCTACACCTTCGAGTGGCCGGTGTTCGCGCTCTTCGTCGTGTTCCTGTGGTTCCGCGAGGTGCAGCAGGAGCTCAGGAGCGGCCGGGCGCGGCAGGAGACGCCGGAGCCCGCCCCGGAGCCGGAGCCCGGCACCTCGGCACCCGTGACCGTGCGCCGCCCCGTACGCGTGCAGTCGTCCTCCCCGGCCGCGCCCGCCGACGACCCGGAGCTGGACGCCTACAACGACTATCTCGCCTGGCTCAACGCCCACCCCGGCGCCCGGCCCGGCGACTACCCCGGACGCCAGAGCAGCACCAAGCAGTAAGGACGTGGATCGTGCAGGGAGCCCTCACCCGCTACCGGATCATCGCCTGGATCGTCGGCGTGATCCTCATCGTGCTCGTGCTGGTGGGCATGCCACTGAAGTACGCCGGTGACAACGACTCGGTGGTGGCCGCGGTCGGGCCGTTCCACGGGTTCCTCTACATGGTCTACCTGGTGGCCACCTTCGACCTGAGCCGCCGCGCCGGCTGGCCGCTGGGCCGGATGCTGCTCGTGATGCTCGCGGGCACGATTCCCTTCTTCTCCTTCTGGGCCGAGCGCGTGGTGACGCACAAGTGGGCCGTCCGGTCGATGGACACCACGGCCGCAATGGCGGAGAAATAGGAAGTCGTCACGCTGCGAACCCGGTGAATTGCGTTCCGTTATCGGGATCATTCCCATTAATGTGACAATTGGCGCAAGTCACTCTTCCGCCCCTTGTGTTAATCGAGATCGCCGATAAGTTGATGCGGTTGGTCCGGTCCGCAGCCACACACCCTCACGTGGCGCCGGCCAGCGCCGCCGAATCACGACGGCGGAAACGGCGATCCCATCCCCCCGGGATCTCCGCGACCGCCTCGGCGAACCGGGGAACCACCGAAGCAGCATCGGGGTGAATCCGCGCAAGCGGTAGGGCCTTCTTCCCGCCCGAATCCGTCAGCTAACCCGGTAGGCGGCCCAGCGGAAGAAAGGCCACGTTCCGTTGCCACACGCCCGTACGAGGCTCCGCACCATGGTGGTCGCCGCCCTGGCGATCGCGATCACCGGCACTGTCGCGCCGGCGGCACACGCCGCGCCGTCGTCCAGTGAGCTCAACAAGAAGATCGAGAAGGCGTCCAACCAGCTGGAAGACGTCGTCGAGTCGTACAACAAGATGAAGATCGGCCTGAAGAAGACGAAGGACGACGAGAAGAAGCTCGCCGCGTCGATCGGGCCCGCGAAGGAGGCCCTCAAGGTCGCCGGCGCGCAGATGGACATCATCGCGGCATCGGCGTACAAGACCGGCAAGGTCGGCACGATGAACGTCATTCTCGAGGGCAGCAACAACCTGATGGACCGCATGTCCATCCTCGAGCAGCTGTCCCGCAACCGTCAGCGCGAGATCAGCAACTACACGGCCACGACGCAGAACTACACCCAGCGTCAGGCCGCGCTGAAGGCGACGCAGGACAAGCAGGCCGCCGAGGTCAGGGAGCTCGCCGCCCGCAAGAAGAAGATCGAAGGCGATCTCGAGGATCTGTACGCCCTGCGCCGCGCGGCGTACGGCCGGGCCACCGAGTCCGGCTCGCGCTACACCGGTGACATCCCGTCGGTGGCAGGCAACGCCGGCGTCGCGGTCCGGTTCGCCTTCAACCAGGTCGGCAAGATGTACGAGTTCGGCGCCGACGGTCCGAACACGTACGACTGCTCCGGCCTGACCTCGGCCGCGTGGCGCCAGGCGGGCAAGTCCCTGCCGCACAACGCCGCGGCACAGTACAGCGCGACCCGCCGGATCACCCGCGGCCAGCTGAAGGCCGGCGACCTGGTGTTCTACCGAAGTCTCAAGCACGTCGGCCTGTACGTCGGCGGCGGCATGATCATCGACGCCTCGCGGGCCGGTGAGCCGGTGAAGCATCGCTCGATCGACATCATGACCCCGTACGGCTACGGCCGGGTGACCTGAGCACCACCGCACCGCTGAGGCCGGCGCCCCCTCGGGGGACGCCGGCCTCTTCGTGTCAGCGCAGAAAGGCAGCGCAGGAAGAAGGCCGGTGCCCTCGCGGGGCACCGGCCTTCGACTGTCTCAGGGGAGGGTCGGGCGGATCAGCCTCAGGCGGCCTGCAGGCCCTCGGCGCGGGCCAGCTCGCGCAGCCGGCCCAGGGCCTGGATCTCGAGCTGGCGGATGCGCTCGCGGGAGAGTGAGAAGCGCGACGCCACCTCGGTCAGCGAGTGCTCGCGGCCGTCCTCGAGGCCGTACCGGGCGCGCATGATGCCCGCCGAACGGTCGTCGAGGTGGTTGAGCAGGCCCTCGATGCGCTGACGCTCCAGCGCGGTCAGCACGATCTCCTCGGGCGACGGCGCGTCGCTGTCGGCGACCAGGTCACCGAGGTTGGTGTCGCCGTCGTCACCGACCGGCGTGTCCAGGGAGACGGTGTCCTGGGCCCAGCGGGTGAGCTCGCCGACCCGCTCGACCGTCACGCCCAGCGCCTTCGCGATCTGCTCCGGCTCCGGGTCGGCGCCGAGCTCGCGGACGAGCTGGCGGGTGACGTTACGCATCCGGTTGACGTCCTCGACGAGGTGCACGGGCAGGCGTACGGTGCGCTCCTGCTGCGCGATCGCCCGGCTGATCGCCTGACGGATCCACCACGTCGCGTACGTCGAGAACTTGTAGCCGCGCTCGTAGTCGAACTTCTCCACGGCGCGGACCAGGCCGGTGTTGCCCTCCTGGATGAGGTCGAGCATCGGCATCCCCGACCGCACGTACCGGCGGGCGATCGAGACGACCAGGCGAAGGTTGGCCCGGATGAACAGGTCCTTGGCCCGTTCGCCCTCGACGACCAGCCGCTCCAGCTCCTCCCGGCTCACGCCACGACGGACGTCATCGCCCTCGAGCAGGTGCTCGGCATAGAGGCCGGCCTCGATTGCCTTGGAGAGGTCGACCTCCCTGGCGGCGTCCAGAAGCGGCGTCCGGGAGATCTCGTGCAGGTAGACGCCGACGAGGTCGCGCTCCTCGGCGACTTCGTCCGTCCGCATCACGGTGTTCTTCTCCACGTTGCCCACGGTCCCCTCATTGCCTTCACTAACCCTGTTACGGGCAATTCCTGCGTCCATCAGCCCTCCCCGTAACGTCCGCAGTTCGTGCATTGCGGTGCTGACACCTACACAACAAGTGGCGCCCTGCACTGATTCCGGCTGGTGGGTCGAAAGTGTCACGAATGCCTGAGCGCCACCTGAGAGCCGCGTGGATACTTACTGAAGAGGGCTCTCTGCGGAGGCATTCGGAGCCGAACCCGGCGGTGGATGCGTGACGTGACGCATACCCGTCGCCCGATACATGACACCATCAGCCCCTCATCCGTCACAGCGACGGGCGTCACGGATTGCGTTGCGACGCTCGTCACTACCCAGTACGGCCCGGTAGCCAATTGGGTTCACGTCCAGCATCGACAGGTTGCCGCCAGGCCTGATGCAAATGCCGCGGCAAAGATCCCGGCGCCTGGGGAGCGCGGGGACATCTGCCACCATGCGGCAGATCGCGCCGCAGATCACTAGCCCGTGCGGGTGACCCCCGCGCGGGCGACTCGTTCTTCCGATGCGTTACCGGAATCCCGGCCCGCCACACGAACAGTGACGCATCACACAGCATTACCGTGGTCACATGGCACAGCGCACGGCACTGGTGACGGGTGGGACGGGTGGTCTCGGTGGGGCGGTCGTGGCGACGCTCCGGGATGCGGGCTGGCGGGTGGTCGCTCCCGTACGCGGGGGTGGGCGGGACAGGTTGCCGGAGGGTGTGACGGGCGTCGAAGCCGACGTGACGGTTCCCGAGGAGGTGGCGGCGGCTGTGACGCTCGCCACGGCGGAACCGGAGGCACCGCTGGGCGCGGTGATCAACCTCGTGGGCGGGTTCGCGATGAGCGGGCTGGTGCACGAGACGCCGGTGGACGACTTCGAGGCGATTTTGCGGCTGAACCTGCGGCCGGCGTACCTGGTGACGGCGGCGGCGCTCCCGCACCTGGTGGCGGCCGGGGGCGGCTCGGTGGTGTGCGTCTCGTCGCGGGCGGCGGTCGCCCCGTTCCCCGGCGCGGCCGGCTACGTCACGGCGAAGGCGGCGGTGCTCGCGTTCGCCAACGCCGTCGCGGTGGAGTATCGGGGCAAGGGCGTACGGGCGAACACGGTGCTGCCGAGCGTGATCGACACCCCGCTCAACCGCCGCGAGCAGCCGGACGCGGACCACAGCCGCTGGGTGACGCCGGCCGAGATCGCCCGCGTCATCGCCTTCCTGGCGAGCGACGCCTCCGCCCCGACCAGCGGCGCGAGCATCCCGGTCTACGGCAGGGCGTAGGGGGCGTCCCGCGGATCATGAGGGCCCGCGCCGGGGCCGGGCTTCCGCCTCGCGACGCGAGGCTGGGCCGACCCGCGGGTCCGGGCGGTGCGGGCCGGCCGCTCCTAGAAGACCTCGGTGAACTGGAGGGTGAGCGCGGTGGCCGCCGCTGCCATGGTGGCGGCGGCCAGGACCAGGGCGCGGGCGTGGGAGACCAGGACGGCCGGGGCCTCGCGGGCCGGGGCCGGGGTAGGTGCGCTCAGGTGGGCGAGCAGGGCGGCGTGCACCTGGTCCGGCGTACCGTTCGCGTCGATCACCACGAAGGTGTCGTGCTCGGGCAGGGAGCGGTAGGCCGCGGTCGCCGCGCGCAGGTAGTCCATCTCCTCGTGGTCGTAGCCGCGCCGCTCGATCCGGTCGTACGCCACCTCGGGGTCCACCGCCAGCAGGAACGTGACGTCCGGCCGCGGGAAGACCCGGTACGCCAGCCGGGCCCGGCGCTCGGCCCGGTTCAGCCGTTCGGGGCGCGGGTTCTTGGCGTGCGCGCGGATGCTCGCGTACTGGCATACGGCGTAGCGGTCCATGACGGCCGTCTCGCCGGTGAGGCGGCGGCGCAGCAGCGTGCGCAGGATCGCCAGCCAGCGCAGCACCGACTCGACCAGCAGCATGGCGCGGCGGCCGAGCAGGTGCTCACCGTCGCGCCGGCCCAGCGCCACGGCCAGCCGGCCGAACCAGCGCCGGCCACCCGCGTTGCGGCGGTACGTCGCCGGCCAGCCCCGCTCCGCCAGGGCCGTCGCGAGCAGGTGCGCCTGGGTGGTCTTGCCCGACCCGTCGATGCCGACGAGGGCGATGGTGCGGGGGCGGCGGACGGTCGGGGCAGTCGGGGCGCTGGGGGTACGCGGGCCGGGGACCATACCCACCGACGGTAGCTCGCCCTGTCACCCACGGTTCGGGGCGTACGCGGTGCTCTGGACGTACAAAATGGGTCTCAGCAGTGGAATTCGGTCTCGTGGCACGGACCGCTCGCGTTACAACGATGGCCGCGAGGGGTAGTCGTTCCGACTGGAAACGGACAATCACTCGACTCAGGGAGACGCCATGCCGCACCGGGTGGACGAGGGCCTGGTCACCACGCTCAAGCGGGTCGCTTCCGTGCTCAAGCAGGCCGAGGTCCCGTTCGCACTCGGCGGCAGTTTCGCCGTGTACGCCCACGGCGGCCACTCCAGCGACCACGACGTCGACTTCCTCATCCGCGAACAGGACAAGGAACGGGCGCTCGCCGAACTGTCGGCGGTGGGCTTCGAGGTGTCGCAGCCGCCCGAGGACTGGCTGGTCAAGGTGTACGACGAGGGCCGGATGGTGGACCTGATCTACCGCCCGGTCGAGTCGCCGGTGACCGACGCCACCCTGCGCGACACGGTGATGCGCCCGGTCGAGGCGATCAACATGCCCGTGCTGTCGGCGACCCAGCTGATGGTGCACAAGCTGCTGAGCTACACCCAGCACTACTGCGATTTCGCCACCGGCCTGCCCGTGGCCCGGTCGCTGCGCGAGCAGATCGACTGGGACAGGGTGCGCGCCGAGACCGCCAAGTCGCCGTACGCCGAAGCGTTCCTCGTACTGCTGGACCGCCTCGAGGTGGTCCCGGAGCCGGCGAACGCCCAGCTGACCGGGGGGACGAGATGACACCACAGCTCGACGAGTACGTGGAGGCGGAGATCCAGCGCCTCCTGACCGAGAACGGCGCGGTCGCCGAGCAGGGGATCACCCTGCAGCGCCGGGAGCACCTGCTGGTGCTCGGCGGCGAGGTGGAGAGCGCCCAGCGCCGGGACGAGATCTGCCGGCAGATCACGACGAAGTTCCCGGACGTGGAGATCGCCTGCGACATCGGCATCGTGCGCGCCGCGGCGCCCAGCGAGGTGGAGGAGATTTCATGATCCGGATCGCCGCCGTGGGCGACGTCCACGTGGACAAGGACGTGCTGGGCCGCTACCGGCCCGCGCTGGAACAGCTGCCCGACGTCGCCGACGTCCTGCTCATCGCGGGCGACCTGACCCGCCACGGGACGGTCGAGGAGGCGAAGTGCATGGCGACCGAGTTCGGCGACCTGGCCGTACCGGTCGTCGTCGTGCTCGGCAACCACGACCACCAGAGCGACCTGCAGGACGACGTGTCCCGGGTGCTCACCGACTCGGGGCTGACCGTGCTCGAGGGCGACGGCACGGTGCTGGAGCTCAACGGCCACCGGCTGGGCGTGGCCGGCGCGAAGGGCTTCGGCGGCGGGTTCGCCGGGGCGTGCGCCAGCTCGTTCGGCGAGCGGGAGATGAAGAACTTCGTCGGCACCACCGAGGCGATCGCGGAGCGGCTGGGCGCGGCCCTGCGCGGGCTCGAGTGCGACGCGCTGGTGGCGCTGACGCATTACGCGCCGGTGCCCGAGACGCTGGTCGGCGAGCCGCTGGAGATCTATCCGTTCCTGGGGTCGTACCTGCTGGCCCGGGCCATCGACTCGGCGCCGACCGCGCTGGCCCTGCACGGGCACGCGCACCACGGCTCGGAGCGGGGGCGGACGCCGGGCGGGGTGCCCGTACGGAATGTGGCCCATCCGGTGATCAAGCAGGCGTACAACGTCTACCAGCTGCTGTCGGAGGACGCGGACACCGGCCTGGTGTCCGTCTGATCCGCGTTTGCCCCGCGAGGCCCCGCTCCCCCGCCGGGAACGGGGCCTCGTCGCATGTGGACCTGCTCGGAACAGGTTTTCGATTTCGCGCGGTCGGGTATCCGCTGACCATGGAACTTTTGCTCTGGATCCTCGCAGTCGTACTCGTGGTCGCCGGCGTCCTCGCGCTGTTCCGGCGGCAGATCCTCTGGGGCGTCGTCCTCATCGTCGTGGGCCTGCTCGTCGGCCCCGGTGGTGTGAGCATCTTCAGTTGACGCACCCTGTCCCCCCGGCAGTTTCCTGACCGGTCTCCTACGACCGCACCGGGGCTGCCGTATGGCTACCTCTCGCAGGCAGCCATACGGTGGCCCCGGTTCACTATGTAGTGACACGCACACGAAGTGCGATGTCCTCGATCCGACCCGTGGCTGAATTCCCAGCGAAACGATCCCCCCGACGTTCGCGAGGAGTCTTGGCTGTGGCCGAGGTCCATCACTTCACCTACGGTGCCTTCAATCCGATCGCCGCGTACCTGGTAGCGGTCCTGGGTTCCTTCCTCGGCCTGCTCTCCACCGGACGTGCCAGATCGGCTCCCACCCGGGGCCGCCGCACCAGGTGGCTGATCATCGCCGCCTTCTCGATCGGCGGCGCCGCCATCTGGCTCATGCACTTCACCGCGATGCTCGGCTTCGACGTGCCGCAGAGCCCGGTCCGCTACAGCCCCGTGCTGACCATGGCCAGCCTCGCGCTGGCCGTCGTCGCCGTCGGCTTCGGACTGATGGTGGTCGGGCACGGCAAGCGCAGCCTCCCCCGGGTCGTCATCGCCGGGGTGTTCACCGGCGCGGGCGTGCTGGGCATGCACTACACCGGCATGGCGGGCATGCACGTCTCCGGCGCGGTCCACTATCGGCTGCCGCTGGTCATCGCGTCCGGCATCATCGCCGTCGTCGCCGCCACCGCCGCGCTGTGGTTCACCGTCTCGGTCCGGGGCTGGCTGCCGATGCTCGGCGCCGCCGGGATCATGGGCCTGGCGGTCTGCGGCATGCACTACACCGGCATGGCCGCGATGAGCGTCGAGCTCAGCCGCGAGGTCTCGTCCGGCGGCGGTGGCATCCGGCCGCTGCTCATGATCGTGCCGATCACCCTGGTCAGCGCCGCCACCATCATCGGCGTCGCGCTCAGCGCGCTGCAGGCGATGACCGAGGAGGAGTTCACCGACGGCGCCGGCATCCGCCGCCGCGGCATGCACGCCGAGCATCCGCATCCCTGGTCGCTCAAGCAGGCATCGCTCACGGCGGTGCGGCGTACGCCGGGCAACCGGCCCTCGCCCCGGCCGATCCCGCCGCGGCCGGTGGTCACGGATGAGCCACTGATCGACGTCGCGGGCTGATCGCGGGCGGCGTACCGGGCCCCGGTCCGGTATACCTGTTCGGCATGGCGCCAAGGATGCTGCTGTCGATGCCGCTGCACGCGATCACGGAGGTGTACGGCGAGGCCGGCCTGCGGGAGCGGTTCCTGCTCGAGATCGAGGAACTGCCGGCCGGTGAGCGGCGGCAGCTGGAGGAGGCGCTGGCCCTGGCCTCCCGGCTGCACGCCGGCGACCGGCGGGTCCGCGAGCCGTACCTGAACCATCTGCTGCGGGTCGCGATCCGGATCATGCGCTACTACGGCGTCCGGGACGTGGACGTGCTCGTCGCCGCCCTGCTGCACGACGCGGTCGAGGACCATCCCGCCGAACTGGCCGGCCTGCCGGAGGACCTGGGGCACCGGGAGCTGACCGAGGCGGCGATCGCGGAGCTGGCCCGGCGCTACAACCCGCGGGTGGCCGGCCTGGTCCGCTCGGTCACCAACCCGGAGTACGACCCGGAACGCGACCGGCACGAGCAGTACCGCACCCACGTGGCGGACAGCCTCGACCGGGACCCGTGGGCCCGGGTGATCAAGGTCAGCGACTTCACGGACAACGGCGTCGGGGTCATCCACACCACGTACGACAAGGCGCGCAGCTCCGCGATCAAGTACCGCCCGCTGGTGCCGAAGCTCCGGGAACTGGTGGGGCGGCCGGACACCCCGCTGTCGGTGGAGGCCAAGGACCACATCCTCGATCAACTGGACCTGGCGGAGGAGCGGTTCGCCGCCATCCTGGACGGTTAGCCTGGGCCCATGTCCTCCCCCACTGAATGGTGGCGCGACGCCGTCATCTACCAGATCTATCCACGCTCCTTCGCCGACAGCAACGGCGACGGCATGGGCGACCTGCCCGGCATCACGGCACGGCTGAGCGACCTGCGCGGCCTCGGGGTGGACGCGGTGTGGCTGTCACCGTTCTATCCGTCGCCGCAGCACGACGCCGGGTACGACGTGGCCGACTACCGCTCGGTCGACCCCCGCTTCGGCGACCTCGGCGACGCCGACAAGCTGATCGCCGAGGCGAAGGCGCTGGGCCTGCGGGTCATCGTCGACCTCGTGCCCAACCACACCTCGAGCGCCCACCCCTGGTTCGAGGCGGCCCTGGCCGCCGCGCCGGGCGGTGCCGAACGCGAGCGCTACATCTTCCGCGACGGGCGCGGCCCGGGCGGCAGCGAGCCGCCGAACGACTGGCTCAGCGTCTTCGGCGGGCCGGCCTGGGAGCGCGTGCCCGGCGGCCAGTGGTACCTGCACCTGTTCGACGTCACCCAGCCCGACCTCAACTGGGGCAACCCCGAGGTGCGGGCCGAGTTCGTGGCGATCCTGCGGTTCTGGCTCGACCGCGGCGTCGACGGCTTCCGGGTGGACGTCGCGCACGGCCTGATCAAGGACGCCGAGCTCGGCGACTACGAGTACGCGAGCGAGGTGCTCGGCGGCCTCGCGCCGGAGGGCGCCCCGCCCCCGCCGATGTGGGACCAGGACGGGGTGCACGACATCTACCGGGAGTGGCGGGAGGTGCTGAACGCGTACGAGGGGGACCGGATCCTCGTCGCGGAGGCCTGGGTGCAGCCGGCCGAGCGGCTCGCGCACTACGTCCGGCCCGACGAGATGCACCAGGCGTTCAACTTCCAGTATCTCGACACCCCGTGGCAGGCCGCCCCGCTGCGGGCGGTCATCGACGCCACGACCACCGCCAACGCCGCCGTCGGCGCCCCGACCACGTGGGTGCTCTCCAACCACGACGTGGTGCGGCACGCGACGCGGCTCGGCTACCCGGTCAGCGAGCCGCGCCGGCACGGCATCGGCGTGGACGACCCGCAGCCGGACGCGCCGCTGGGGCTGCGCCGGGCGCGGGCGGCCTCGCTGCAGATGCTGGGGCTGCCCGGGTCGGCGTACCTCTACCAGGGCGAGGAGCTGGGGCTGCCGGAGCACACCGCCATCCCCGACGAGCTGCGGCAGGACCCGACCTGGGCGAGGTCCGGGCACACCGAGCGCGGCCGGGACGGGTGCCGGGTGCCGATCCCGTGGGAGGCGGACGCCCCGTCGTACGGCTTCGGCCCGTCCGACGCGAGCTGGCTGCCCCAGCCCGCGTCCTGGGCGGAATACGCCCTCGACCGGCAGCGGGACGTGCCGGGATCGACGTACGAGCTGTACCGGTCGGCGCTGCGTCTGCGCGCCCGGCACCGCCTCGGCGCCGGCGCGCTGACCTGGCTCGACACCCCCGCCGACGTGCTGGCGTTCCGCAACGGCGACGTGCTGGTGCTGACCAACTTCGGCGCCGAGCCGGCCGGGCTGCCGGCGGGCGCCGAGGTGCTGCTCACCAGCGAGCCGCTCGGCGCGGACGGCCGGGTGCCGCAGGACGTCACGGTCTGGGCGCGCGTGTAGCGGTCGCCTGCTCGTGGTCCGCGTAGGTGGCCAGGGCCGCATGGGTGTCCGCCATGTCCCTGGCCACCGTCCGGCCGGCCAGCCAGTACATGATCCCGGTCGGGATGAAGAAGAACTGGAACGCGGCCAGGCCGACGGCGTAGTTCAGCGGCGGCGGGAACGCGCCGGACAGGCCGCGGAAGGCCACGCCGACCAGCGCGTTCCCGCCCGCCCGGCCCACGCCGTTGACCAGGTTGCCGAGGCTGTAGACGGTGCCGCGGTGCTCGGGCGGGTTGACGTCGGCGATCAGCGCGAACCAGTTCGGCGAGTTGGCCGAGGTCAGCGCCAGCGCCAGCACGGCGATGGCGAGGCTGAGGCCGACCGAGGGCTCGGTGACCACGTCGGCGAGCACGGCCCGGATCACCGCGCCGGTGCTGCCGCCGTCCGGCACGTCGATGCGGAACGGCACGAAGTACAGCACCACGTAGAACGGCACGGCGGCCAGGATGCCGACGGCGGCGACCAGGGCCCGGCCCCGCGGGGTGCGGCGCTGCAACCTGTCCCCGACCAGCCCGCCGAGGATCGACAGCGCCCCGCCGAGCTGGAACAGGGTGGCGAAGACGCTGCCGACGACGACCGCCGTCGCCGTCGAGTAGCCCTGGTCCTCGGCGCGCGCCCGGAACAGCACCGGCAGCCACACCAGCGAACCGAAGGCGGCCTGCGCGGTGAGGCCCTGCAGGATCAGCCAGACGTTGGTGCGGCGGGCCAGGATCGTCGGCAGGGCGTCGCGGTGGATGCGTTCGTCGTACGCGACGCCGCGCAGCTCCGGCTGGCTGTCGCCGCGCGGCACGTCGTAGGTGAACAGGTAGGCCACCGTCGCGACCACGCCGGCGACGGCCACCACCAGGAACGGCCGCCGCCAGTCGCCGGCGCCGAGCAGGCCGCCGGTCATCGTCCCGGCGAGCGTGCCGACGCCCTGCGACAGGCCCCAGAAGCTCATCGCCAGGCCCCGGCGGCGCGGCGAGATCAGGTCGCTGACCACGGCGAAGCTGACGCTGGCCACGCCGCCCAGCCCGATCGCCGCGAGGATCTGCGCCAGCAGGAACGACGGGTAGCCGCCGGCCAGGCCCGACCAGGCCGTGCCGGCGACCCAGATCACGGTGCCGGCGATGAGGACCGGCT
This sequence comes from Pseudosporangium ferrugineum, assembly GCF_003002065.1. Lineage (GTDB taxonomy): Bacteria > Actinomycetota > Actinomycetes > Mycobacteriales > Micromonosporaceae > Actinoplanes > Actinoplanes ferrugineus_A. The sequence goes on along the minus strand of NZ_PVZG01000021.1, from coordinate 83,576 downwards.
TGCGGTCGGTGCGGTCGCCCGCGTACGCCCACCCCACCGCGGCGACCGCGCTGAGCAGGAACATGACCGTGGTGGCCAGCGCGATGTGCCCCTCGCCGACGCCGAGGTCCGAGCCGATGCTGCCGTAGAGCGGCGGCACCAGCCCGATGGCCACGTTGTCGAGCGAGGCGAGAAGGACGAACACCACCACGCTGTACGCGCGATGCGCCGGGCCGCCCCTCACCCGGTGAAGGTTAGCGGGCTGCCCGGTCGATGACGCTGTCGCGGGCGGCGGCGTACTGCTCCCGGATCAGGGGGACGCTGTCGTCCTCGTACACCTCGGGGGTCTCGGCCGACCAGGTGGGCGGCGCGTCACCGCCCGCGGTGACCCAGGCGGCCTGCCGGGCGGCGCCGTCGGCGACGTATTCACCCGGCGGCGGGACGAGCACCGGCAGCCCGAACAGCGCGGGGGCGATGCGGCGGACCGCCTCGCTGCGCGCGCCGCCGCCCACCAGCACCACCCGGTTGGCGGCAGCGCCCTGCGCCACCAGCGCGTCCAGCCCGTCGGCGAGGGCGCACAGCATGCCCTCGACGGCCGCGCGGGCCAGGTGGGCCGGGTCGGAGGTGCGCAGGGTGAGGCCGTGGATCGCACCGGTCGCGTTCGGCCGGTTCGGCGTGCGCTCCCCCTCCAGGTACGGGATCAGCACCAGCCCGTCCGCGCCGGCGGGCGCGCTCAGGGCCAGCCGTGACAGCTCCGCGTGGTCGACGTTCAGCAGCCGGGTCGCCGCGTCGAGGACCCGGGCGGCGTTGAGCGTCACCACGATCGGCAGGAACCGGCCGGTGGTGTCGGCGAACCCGGCGACGGTGCCGCTGGGGTCGTCCGGTGCCACGTCGGAGGAGACGAAGACCGTGCCCGACGTACCGATGGAGATCACGACGTCTCCCGGCGCCGCGCCGGCGCCGAGTCCCGCGGCGGCGTTGTCACCGGCGCCCGGGCCCAGCGGGGCGCCGTTCGGCAGGTGGCCGGCGACGCCGGTGGGGCCGAGCACCTCGGGCGTGATGATCCGCCGGCCGAACCCGAGCTCGAGCAGGTCGGGCCGGTACGCGTTCGCCGCGGCCGACCAGTAGAGCGTGCCGCTGGCGTCGCTGCGGTCGGTGCGCAGGGTGTCGAGCCCGTGCGCGCCGGACAGCTTCCAGGTGAGCCAGTCGTGCGGCAGGCACACCGCGGCGACCCGGGCGGCGTTCTCCGGCTCGTGGCGGGCCAGCCAGCGCAGCTTGGTGAGGGTGAAGCTGGCGACCGGGACAATCCCGACCGCGTCCACCCAGGCACGCCGGCCGGCGTCGCCCCCGCCCAGGTCGTCGATCAGGTCGGCGGCGGCGCCGGCGCTGCGGGTGTCGTTCCACAGCAGCGCCGGACGCACCACCTCACCGTTCTCGTCGAGCACGACCATGCCGTGCTGCTGGCCGGCCACCGAGGCGGCGGCGACGTCGTCCAGCCCGCCCGCCTCCTCGATGGCCTGCCGCAACGCGGTCCACCAGGCTTCGGGATGCACCTCCGTGCCGTCGGGGTGGCTCGCCCGGCCCTGACGGACCAGCTTGCCGGTCTCCGCGTCGCGGATGACCACCTTGCAGGACTGTGTGGAGCTGTCGATCCCGGCGACCAGTGTCATGCCCGTATTCTCCGTCCGAGGTCAGCGCGCGCGCAGCAGGTGGTCGATGGCCAGCTGGTGCAACTTGACGAAGTGGTAGCCCTGCGCACCGGCGGCGTCGACGTCGTACTCCTCGAAGGCGCTCTTGTCGTTGAGCAGGTCCTGGTAGGTCTCGCCCTCGTTGAGGGTGGGCTTGCCCAGCTCGAGCACCTTGGACTCGGCCAGCGCGGCCTGCACCTCGGGGTCCGCGCGGAAGGCCTGCGCGCGCTCCTTGAGCAGCAGGTACATCCGCATGTTGGCCTTGGCCGACTCCCAGACGCCGGTGTAGTCCTCGGTGCGGGAGGGCTTGTAGTCGAAGTGCCGGGGGCCGTCGTAGCCGGGGCCGCCGCCGGGCGCGCCGTTCTCCAGCAGGTCGACCAGCGCGAACGCGTTGAGCAGGTCGCCGTGGCCGAAGACGAGGTCCTGGTCGAACTTGGGACCGTGCTGGCCGTTCAGGTCGATGTGGAAGAGCTTGCCGTGCCACAGCGCCTGCGCGATGCCCTGGGCGAAGTTGAGGTTGGACATCTGCTCGTGCCCGACCTCGGGGTTGATGCCGAACAGCTCGGGGCGCTCCAGCTCCTGCACGAACGCGATGGCGTGTCCGGCGGTGGGCAGCAGGATGTCGCCGCGGGGCTCGTTGGGCTTGGGCTCGATGGCGAACCGCAGGCCGTAGCCCTTGTCCTCGGAGTACTGCGCGAGCAGGTTGAGGCCCTCGCGGTAGCGGTCGAGCGCGGCCTGCACGTCCTTGGCGACGTCGTACTCGGCGCCCTCGCGGCCGCCCCACAGCACCAGGGTCTTGGCGCCCAGCTCGGCGGCGAGGTCCATGTTGCGCAGGACCTTGCGCAGCGCGTACCGCCGGACGTCGCGGTCGTTGCTGGTGAAGCCGCCGTCCTTGAACACCGGGTGGGTGAAGAGGTTGGTGGTCACCATCGGCACGATCAGGCCGGTCTCTTCGAGCGCCTTCTTGAAGTTGGCGATAATCCCGTCGCGGGTGTGCGCGTCGGAGCCGAACGGCACCAGGTCGTCGTCGTGGAAGGTGATGCCGTACGCCCCCAGCTCCGCGAGCTTGTGCACCGCCTCGATGGGGTCGAGGGCGGTGCGGGTGGCGTCGCCGAACGGGTCGCGGGCCGTCCAGCCGACTGTCCAGAGGCCGAAGGAGAACTTGTCATCGCGGGTGGGCTGGACCGACACGGTTACCTCCACGTAACAGGGCGGATTTGTTTATTGGTTGAATTATTTGAGGGCGGTGTGGCATTGTCAAGGGCGTGACGGGCCGAATGATGACTGCCTCCAGTGCCCCCGTCCGGCAATCGAGCGTGCGCGCCCATAATCTCGCGTTGGTGCTGCAAACCGTGGCGAACAGCGCAGATCCGATATCTCGGGCTGCCGTCGCCGCGGCCACCGGCCTCACCCGGGCCACCGTCTCGGCGCTCGTGGACGACCTCATCGCCGGGAAACTGCTGGTGGAGGTCGAGCCCGCGCCCCGCAGCGGGGCCGGCCGCCCCGCCGCCGGCCTGCGGCTCGCCCCCGACGGCCCCGCCGGGCTGGGCCTGGAGATCAACGTCGACTACCGCGCCGCGTGCGTCGTCGACCTCACCGGCCGCATCCGGCACCGCCTCGTGGAGGCCGGCGACCAGCGCCCGGTCGGCGCCGGGAGCGCCCTGGCCGCCCTGTCGCTGCTCGCCACCGAGGCGCGGCGGCGGGCCGAGGCCGACGGGCTGACCGTCGCCGGGGCCGCGCTGGCCGTGCCCGGCCTGGTCACCGGCGACGACACGGTCCGGATCGCGCCCAACCTCGGCTGGCTCGACGTCGCGGTGGGCGAGCTCGGCGGCCTGCCGGTCGCAGTGGACAACGAGGCCAACCTGGCCGCGCTGAGCGAGCTGGGCACCGGAGAGCTGCCGCCCAGCTTCGTCTACATCTCCGGCGAGATCGGCATCGGCGCCGGCATCGTGCTCGACGGGGCGCTCTTCCGGGGCGTACGCGGCTGGAGCGGCGAGATCGGGCACCTGGCCATCGACCCGGACGGCCCCCCGTGCCGCTGCGGCGCCCGCGGCTGCCTCGAGCAGTATGCGGGCCAGGAGGCGATGCTCCGCGCGGCGGGCGCCGCCACGGTCGCCGACCTGGCCGCCGCCGACCTGAGCACGGCCGGCCACGCCCTCGGCACCGCGATCGCCGCCGTCGTGAACCTGCTGGACGTCGGCACGGTCGTCCTGGGCGGCATCTATGCCCCGCTGCTGCCCCGGCTGCGCGACGCGATCGGGGCGGAGATCGACCGGCGGGTGCTGACCGCCGACTGGTCGCCCGTCCAGCTGCGCGCGGCGAGCTACGGGCCGGACGCCGCCATGCGGGGCGCCGCGGGCGCCGTGATCCGGGGCGTGCTCGACGACCCGGCGGGCTGGCTCGCCCGCACCCGGGCGTGACCGGCTCAGGCCGAGCGTGCCTCGGAGTCGCCCTCCGCGCCCGAGGCCGCCGCGCTGAACTCGGTCAGGCCGCGGATCAGGGCGGCCCGTCCCGCCGGGCTCATCCGGCGCAGCACGTCGGCGAGGATCTCGCGCCGGGTCCGCCGGAGATCGTCCAGCAGCTGCCGGGACGACGGGGTCAGATAGAGCGCGATCTCCCGGCGATCCGCCCGGCCCGGCACCCGTTCGACCATGCCGGAAGCCACGAGACGGTCACAGAGCCGGCTCGCCGAGGAGAGAATCATCTTCAACCGGCTCGCCAGCCCGCGGAGGTTGATGCCCTCCTCGCGCTCCACCACCAGCAGCGCGTTCAGCTGCGGCCAGGAGAGCCGGGGCGTGGCGCGCTCGCGGGCGGCGTCCCAGGCGGCCAGCAAGGCGGGCGCGGCGTCGTCGACCGCCGCGGCATGGAGTGGCCCATCCGGCCCATGGTGTTCGGCCATGGTGCAGCAGAGACTACCCGTACGGGGCACGCTGTCGAGGGGGTGAACGGTTGTCCGAACGGCTGACCGCCGCCCGGCGCGCCCTGGCGGACGCCCCCGCCGAGCGCGTGGTGGAGTGCCTCGCCGACGTCCTGGCCAAGGAGTACGGCTCCGGCGACGTCGACCTGCTCCTCGTCGACTACCGGCTCGCGGCGCTGATCCCGCTGCTCGGCGGCGCCCCCGTCACGCGCCCGGGAGATCCCGCCTGGCGCTGCTTCGACCACCAGTCCGAGGTCTCCGCGGGGCACGTCGCGTACCTCCCGGTGACCGTGCGCGGCGAGCGCCTGGGCGTGCTGCGGCACGCGGCCGCGCCGTCCTCCGAGGTCGAACGCGCGGAGCTGGCCGAGATCGCCACCCTGCTGGCGCACGAACTCGTCGCGGCGCGCACCGGCACCGACCGGTACGCGGTGGCCGCCCGTACCCGCCGGCTCACCCTGGCCGCCGAGATGCAGTGGGAACTGCTGCCGGGGCGGTCCCGGATCCGGCCGGCGTTCGGCCTCGCGGGGCAGCTCGAGCCGGCGTACGCGGTCCGCGGCGACGGCTTCGACTGGGCCGAGCACGACGGCCGGCTCTTCGTGACCGTGCTCAACGGCATGGGTGACGGCATGAACGCGGCGCTGCTGACCTCGCTCGCCGTGCACGCCCTGCGCAACGCGCGCCGGGCCGGACTGGGACTCGCCGACCAGGCCGCCCTCGCCGACCAGGCGATCTTCTCCCAGCACCGGGGCGACGCGCACGTGGAGGCGCTGCTGCTGGAGCTCGACCTGGCGACCGGCGAGCTGCTGATCGTCGACACGGGGTCGCCGCGGCTGCTGATGCTGCGCGAGGGCGAGGTCGTCGACCAGCCGCTGGAGGCGCAGTTCCCGCTCGGCATGTTCGAGTCGTCCGACTTCGAGACCGTGACGCTCCGGCTGCGTACCGGCGACCGGCTCTTCATCGTCAGCGACGGCGTCGCCGACGCCGTCGGCCGGAGCGGACGGTACGGCGAGGCGGCCCTGCACCGCTTCCTCCGGCGTACGGGCTCGCTGGCGCCGCTGCAGGCCGTGAGATCGCTGCTCGGCGACCTGCGGGCGTACGTGAGCGCCGACCTCGAGGACGACGCCGTGGCCGTGTGCCTCGACTGGACCGGCCCCGCACACTGAGAAGGCCACCCGCGGTGGGGTGGCCTTCTCAGTGCGTACGGGAAATCAGCGGGCCGCTCCGGAGCGCGACGAGATCGCCTCGAGGAAGATCTCCGAGATCTTCGCCGGGTCCGGGGCGATGAACACGCCGCCGGCGCTGGTCGCCTGGGTGATCGCCTCGAGCTCGTTGGCGTCGACCTCGTTACCGATACCGATGATCACCATGCGGACCGGGCGCTTGGGGTCGTAGAGCTTCTTGAGCTCGCTGATCAGCGTGCCCCGCGAGATGCCGTCCGGGTTCTCGTTCTTGCCGTCGGTGAAGAGCAGCACCGAGTTGACCCGGCCGGCCTGCCAGCTGTCCTGCACCGACCGGTACGCGGCCAGCGCCGTGTCGTACAGACCGGTCGCGCCGCCCGTCTTCGGCTGGATCTTCGTGATCGAGTCCTGCAACCGGGCCCGGCCCGACGTCAGCGGGGTGATCGGCACGATCTCCTTGTACGGCCGCTTGCCGTCCATCTCGGTGGAGAAGATCCAGGTGCCGACCGCCCACTTGTCGTCGAAGAGGGCGAGACCCTGGGACGCCGCACCGCGGGTCACCGCGGCCCGGTCGATCCCGCCGGCCGTGGGCACCTTGGTCTTCATCGAGCCGGACACGTCGAACACGGCGAGCACCCGGCCCGGCAGCGTGATGGCCGCCCAGCTGCCCAGCGCCTGGTTGATCGCGCCGGCGTCGAGCCCGGCCGCGGCCTTGCCCTCGGTGCCGCTGGCGGTGCTCGCCGCGGGGGTGGCCTGCGGCGCACCGACCGGGGTGGCGAAGCCGGAGCCGACCGTGCCGTCCGGGCCCCGGAGCCCCACCTGGGCGAGCTCGTTCTTGAAGGCCGGCTGCTGCAACGCCTCGCGCAGCCCGGTGGCGGCGGCCGACTTGGTCAGGTCGACCTCCGGCATGACCGCGAACGGGTAGTCCAGCGACGGCGGCTGCGGGTCCAGGTAGAGCGCCGCGAGCGGGACGACCGGCTTCTCCGCGTTGTACGCGACCACGTCCTCCTCGGACAGCGGCGCCGCGCTGATGCCGCTGGCCAGGTCGGCCGCGTCGGTCGAGCGGGGGAACTTCTGGAGCAGGTCCTCGCGCAGCGACGAGCTGCCCGCGGCGAGCGCGCGCAGCGCGCCGACCTGCTGGGCCTTCGCCTCGGCGCCGCCGCCGGCGGCGCTGCCCAGGGCGAGCAGGCCGGCCAGGCCGGCCGCGTCGCGGGTCGGGTCGACGACGCCGGTCCGCAGCGAGTTCCCGGTGGTGATCCGCTTGAGCAGGTCGTTCCAGCCGAGCTTGCGGTCCGGCCAGCCGACGCTCTGCGCCACGGGCTCCGGCATGGCGACGACGACCGGGCTGGTGGCGACCGACTTGCCGTCGGTGGGCACGAAGCCGGAGGCCTCCGAGCGCAGGCGCATGAGCCAGGTGGTGGAGTCGGCGATCCAGACGTCCGGGACCGTGCCGCTCTTGCTGGCGGCGCCGAGGCCGGTGAGGGCCACTCCGTGCTTGAAGGCGATGGTGGACGCCATGGTGGCCGAGTTGACCCCGGTCACACTCACGGCCACGCAGGTCCCGTTGACCGCGGCACCCCCGGTGGTCCACTGCTGCGCCGCACGATCCACGGCGGGCGCTATCTCCGTCGCCGCGGCGACGTTCAGTTTGATCTGACCTGAGCAACCTTTGTCGGCGAGACGCTGATAGCCAAGCCAGGATCCGGCGAGGACGACCACGATCGCCATCGCAGATGCGACGACGCCGGCTCCTCTGAGATTGAAGTTTCTGCGATGGCGGCCTGACACGCGCTCCATACTGCGCATAGCGAGACCCGAATGCCATATACGTTCGGACGAAAGTTACTCGGATTGGAAATTCCGCGTACTTAATTTACTGTCCGTGTCGGCGTCGTCTCGATGAGTGGCCGCCAAACCTCCGCGATTGCCGGATTCCGGCGGAAGATCACGACACGCCGATGGTGTCCGCCTCCTGCCCGGCCATCCCCTCGCCGACCTTGGCAGAGTGCCATCGCAGCAGACACGTGGGACTGCTCTCCGGCACCGGTTCCCCCTGCGACCACGGAATACCGGTATCGGGGTCCACCCGGAAAATCGTGACAGTGTGTGAACGCTCATTTGCTACGTACAGGTGGTCGGCGATCAGCGCGATATGGCGCGGCCACTCACCGCCGGTGGCCACCTCGGCCACCAGGGTGCCGCCGCCCGGCTCCCACGCGAGCACCGACACCGTGTCCGGGCCACGGTTCGCCACATAGACGAAGCGCCCGTCGCCGCCGGCGGTCACCTCGGACGGACAATTCCCGGGCGTGGCGCTGAGCACCCGGACGCCCGCACGCTGCAACGTCCCGTCGCCGCCGGGGCGGAACCAGCTCAGATCGCCGGTCAGCTCCCCCACCAGCAGCACCGTGCCGTCGGCCGTACGCAGCAGATGCCGGGGACCGGTGCCGGGCTCGGCGACGATCGCGGGCCCCACCAGGGTCAACCGGCCGGACAGCGGATCCAGCCGGGCGTGCCACACCCGGTCCGAGCCGAGATCGCTGATCAGCACGTCCGGGCCGTGCGGGGCGGGCACCACCATGTGCGTGTGCGGGCCGTCCTGCCGGTCGGACACCGGGCCCTTGCCGTCGAGCGCCAGCAGATCGGAGCGCCGGCCCGGCGCCCCCTGTCCGTCCAGGGGGAACACCGCCACGTCACCGCTGGTGTAGTTGGCGGCCAGCAGATGCCGGCCGTCGGCGGACACCGCCAGGTGACACGGCGCCGCGCCGCCGGTCGGCTGCACCGCCAGCGGGAGCAGGGACGCGTCCTCGGCGACCGCGAAGGCGCTGACCGTGCCCGCGTCCAGCTCGTTCACCGCGTACAGCACCGGGAGGGTGGGGTGCCGGGCCAGGAAGGACGGCGACGGGGTACGGGCGACGAGCCCGAGCCGGGTGAGCGCGCCCGTGCGGCCGTCACGCCGCAACAGCACGATGCCGTCCCCCTCGCCGCCGGTCTCGCCGGTGTAGCAGCCGAGGAAGACGTACTCGTCGTTCGGACCCATGCCCAGATCCCACCACACGCGGGCAACGGGCGCGCGGACCCCCGTCCGACCCGCGCGACCGCCGCCCCGCGTGCGGCATCAGGCGTTCAACATCGCGTACGCGTCCTTGGTCGCCTTCTGCTGCTCCGCCGGCGCGGGCTCGGAGGGGGACTCCACGGTGCCGTAGCCGTCGTAGGTGACCGCGTAATCGGCGGGCTTGGTCTTCCCGGCGGCGGGCACCTTGACGATCGTGCTGGTCAGCCGGCCCTGAGCGTCGACGGTCGCCTCGAACGGCACCGCCTTCGCCTTCGCGCCGAGCGCCCGCAGGACCTCGTCGGTCACGATCCCCGCCTCGCCCTGCCGGGTGAGATCGGTGGTGCCGGCGTACGTGCCCGGGCCGGTCGACCGGACGTCGACGATCGCGCGCAGCACGGCACCCGCCTCGCCGGGGTCGGTCTCGCCGTCGTACTCCAGCGGCGCGTCGTCCTTGTCGTCGATCCGGGACGGGTCCAGCAGCATCCACTTCTTCGGCAGGCGGGGCAGGCCGGTCAGGCCCTCCGTACCGGAGAAATTGACCTTCATCCAGGTCGTCTCGTCCACGACCAGGAACTTCATCGAGAGGGTGAACCCCAGATCCGGGTCCTTCTCGCTCACGTCGATGCGGAACGCCTTATTCCCCGCGTCGAGCACACCCTGCATCGGCTGGGTGCCGCCCCTCACGCGGAAATGGAAGGCGCCGGTGTGCCGGTCCGGCAGCGCCCCGAGCAGCTGCTCCTTCGGCCCGGCCGGGGCCGGCTTCCCCGGCGCGCGGTCGCCCGCGCCGGTCGCCCCGCAGCCGGCCGCGGCCAGCACGCCGAGGGCGAGGAGGGCACCGGCCGGTCGCGCCATGCGTACGTTCATGTCGTCATCTCTTTCGGGTGCAGGGGGTCGATGCACCGAAGCCTGAGGGACAGTGCTGCCGTGCCGCTGCCGCTATGCTGCTGCCGGCTGCCGTTCCACTGCCGTTTCACATCTGTGCTGCTCCGAGGGGGTGTCGTGTGGCCGACGCGGCGCCGGGCCCGGGGTTGACGTTCGAGCTGCTGGGTGAAGTTCGCGCCATCCGCGACGGCGCGCCGCTCGAACTCGGCCCCGCCAAGCAGCGCGCGGTCCTCGCCGTCCTGCTCCTCAACGCGGCGCGGCCGGTCCCCGTCCACCACATCGTCGACGCCGTGTGGAACGACGAGCCGCCCGAGAACGGCGCCAACGTCGTCCAGAAGTACGTCGCCGGGTTGCGCCGGGTGCTCGAACCGGACCGTTCCCCGCGTACGCCGGGAGAGCTGCTCGCGCTGACCGGGGCCGGCTACGTGCTGCGCGCCGAGCCCGACGCGGTCGACGCCGACCGGTTCGAGACCGCCCTCGCCCAGGCATCCGTCCAGCGCAAATCGGGCAACCTGGCCGACGCGGCCGATACGCTGCGCAAGGCGCTCGCCCTCTGGCACGGCCCGGCGCTCGCCGGCCTCACCGGACCGGTGTTCGACGCCGCCCGCACCCGGCTGACCGAGGCGCGGGCCACCGCCTGGGAGAAGTGGGCCGAGGCCGAGCTGGCCCGCGGCAACCACACCGGCGTCATGCCCGACCTGGTGCGCCTGGTCGAGGAGTTCCCGCTGCGCGAAGGGCTGCGCGCCCAGCTGATGATCGCGCTGCACCAGGGCGGGCGGCAGGCCGAGGCGCTGGCCGCGTTCCGCGACGCCCGGGCGTACTTCCTGGAGGAGTTCGGCGTCGAGCCCGGCGAACGGATGCAGGAGACGCACCGCCGCATCCTGCGCGGCGAGGCCTTCTACGCGGAAGCGGTCGACCCGTGGGCCGACAGCGACGACCTCGCGGCGGTCACCCCGCCGCCGGCACCCGCGTCACCGGCGCCGCCGCCCACGTACGTCCAGCACTACGTGCCGCCGGACCAGACGTTCCCCGCGCCTGGCTGGGGCGCCGGCCCGCCCCCGCAGCTGCCGCCCCCGCAGCCGCCGCCCTCGCTGCCGCCGCCGCCTCGGAAACGGTTCCCGGCCGGCGAGGTGATCTTCGCGTCGCTGCTGCCGATCATCGTGTGCTCCTTCGGCTGCTGGATCTACTTCACGTACGCGGGCTTCCACCGCCGCGAACCCCGCCAGTTCGCCGTCGCGGGCGGCTACGCGTTCCTGTTCCTGGTGGCGTTCATCGTCGCCGCGATCGACCCGACGCCGGTGGAGAGCAACGACCTGAGCACCGCCGAATCGATCGGCTTCGGCATGTTGTTCCTGCTCGCGGCGGTCTCGGCGATCCACGGGGGCATCCTCGCGGCGCACCCGGGCGACACGCCGCGCGCCCGTACGCTGCGCGAACAGTCCCGGCAGTTCGCGGCCTTCGACCCGGTCCGCGCCCGCCTGCTCGGCGTGGGCCGCCCCGACCTGGTCCGCCTCTTCGACGACGGCGGGCTCGTCGACCTCAACCACGCCCCGGGCCACGAACTCGCGCGGCTGCCCGGAATCTCGCCGGAGGCGGCCCACCGGATCGTGATCGGGCGCTTCGAGCGGCCGTACTCCCACCCGGAGGAGCTCATCATGCGCGGGCTGGTCTCGCCCCGCACGATGCACCGGATCGGGTCGCGGCTGATCTGCATCGCGCCGGCCCGGTCACCGGAGCAGGCGCCGTGGACCAACCCCTACCAGCCCCACTGACCCCGGACCCGCTCCAGCCGGTTGCGCTCCAGCCGGTTGCGCTCCAGCCGCCTCGGCCCTGCCGCCCTGGTTCGGGTGCTCTGGCCCGATCGTCCGGGCCCGGCCGCCCTGTCGCCTCGGGGCGGGCGCCTCGCACGGCCACCTCGGCCCGGCCGCCCTCGCCCGGTCCAGCGACCCGGCGAGGCGCGGCCCCACGACGAACTCAGCCCGGCCCCGCCGGCCGGCCCAGCCCAGCCGCCTCGCGCAGTAGGCACCGCAGCGACCGGCGAGCCGCGGATCCGGCTGCCCGGCGCGCTGCGTCGCCGACCGACTGCCCGGTCAGCGGGCTCCGGCCGCCGCGAGCTGCCGGCGGGCCACGTACTCGACCAGCTCGATGAGGACGTTGCGGGCCGCGAGGGGTTCGCGGGCGTCGAACTCGACCACCGGCACGTCCGGGTCGAGGTCGAGCGCGCGGCTCACCGCCTCACCGCCGAAGCGGCGCTCGTCGAAGCAGTTCACGGCCACCACGAACGGCGTGCCGCGCTGCTCGAAGTAGTCGATCGAGGGGAAGCAGTCGGCGAGGCGGCGCGTGTCCGCCAGTACCACCGCGCCCAGCGCGCCCTGGGACAGCTCGTCCCAGAGGAACCAGAAGCGGTCCTGCCCCGGCGTGCCGAACAGGTAGAGCTGCAGATCGTCGGTGATGGTGATGCGACCGAAGTCCATCGTCACCGTCGTCGTGCGTTTGGTCTCGACCCCCGAGGTGTCGTCGGCGCCCTCGGCACCGGTCAGCACCTCCTCGGTCTGCAGCGGCCGGATTTCGCTGACCGAGCCGACCATGGTGGTCTTGCCCGCACCGAAGCCGCCGGCGATGAGGATCTTGAGCGCGACCGGAATGCGCGAGCGCGCACCGTCACGGTCAGAGCGCACGGAGTCCATTGACAACCGCCTTGAGTACGTCGACGTCATGCGGCTGGGACGCCGCGGGTGGCTCGTAGAGCGAAATGAGGCCTGCAGAGCGTAGATCACCGAGCAGGACCCGGACGACCCCGATGGAGAGGTCCAGTTTGGAGGCTAGTTCCACGACGGACGTGGGCTCCCACGCCGCGCCGACGATAGCGTGATGCTCCGGTTGCAAAGACGGCGCGAGGGGCGCGTCGGGCACCGTGGCGACCACGAAGGCGACAAGATCGAACTCGCCGCCGGCGGGTGCCACCCGGCCCTGGGTCATCGCGTACGGACGCACGACCGGACCCGCGTCGTGGTCCAGCCAGTCGTGCGGCGCGCGCCTCGGGTCAGCTGGCATCGGACCCGGGGAGCCGCTCCGGCGCTTCCATCGTCTGGCCGACCCGGGTGACGAGCATGGCCATTTCGTACGCGATGAGCCCCAGATCCGCGTCGCTGGCAGCCACCACGGCGAGGCACGCACCCAGCCCGGCCGCCGTGACGAAGAGGAACGCGTCCTCCATCTCGACCACGGTCTGGCGCACCGGGCCCGCCCGGAAGTGCCGGCTGGCACCCTTGGCGAGGCTCTGGAACCCGGCGGCCATCGCCGATAGATGCTCGGCGTCCTCCCGGCTCATCTCCGCCGACGCGCCGAGCAGGAGCCCGTCGGCGGAGAGGACCACCGCCTGCTGCGCCGACGGCACCCGCTCGACCAGCTCGTCGAGGAGCCAGGTGAGGTTGGCGCTCTGGTTCGTCGTCTGTGCCACTTATGCGTCCTTCTCCGGCCGGTCGATCGGGTGGTTCTCGTCGGATGCGCTGTCCGTAATGCCGTCCGCCCCCGCCGCACCGCTCGGCACGGCCGGGAAAGTGACGGTAGCCGCCTCGGACCACGTCGGCTCCCCCGCCGTCCGCTGTTTGTCAGTTTCGACGAGGGATTCGTCACCCGGACCGCCCCCACGGTCACTACCAGCAGCGACACCCTCACTCGCCGCCGTTTCCACCCCGATTCCGGGCGAAGGATCGGCGCGGCTTCCGGGCGGAACCTCGACGGGGGCGCCGGGCGGAGAATCGGCGGCGGCGGGCGGCAGATCGGCCAGGGTGCCGGGCCGCGACTCGGCGGCACCGCCAAGGGCTGGACCGGTCGGCTCGGCGGTAGCGCCGGTGTCTGGGCCAGCCGACTCGCCAGCAACGCCGGGGGTCGGATCGGTCGGCTCGGCGGTAGCGCTGGTGTCTGGACCAGCCGACTCGCCAGCAACGCCGGGGGTTGGGCCGGTCGGCTCGGCGGTGGCGCCGGCGGTTGGATCGGCCGGGGGGCGCGGGGGTGGGGCGTCGGCTGCGGCTTCGGTGGCCGCGGCGGCGAGGGCGGCCGCTTCGCGGCGGCCGCGGGTGGTGCCGCTCTGGAGGGCGCTCATCAGGCTGCGGACCTGCTCCGGCGACCGGACCGTGGTGGCCTCGGCACGCTCGACGATCGGCCCGCGCAGCTGCGGCGCCAGGTGAGCCTGCCGCACCCGGCGAGGCAGGAGCCGCGCGTCCGCGACCGGCCCCTCCGGCGCGACGGCCAGCGGCTCGGCCCGGTCGGCGAGAGGCGCCGGCGCCGGCGAACCGTCCGGCGACACCGGCCCGGCCGACGACACCGGCTCCACCGGGGACACCTGCCCAGCCTCCGGAACCTGCCCAGCCGACGAGACCTGCTCGATCGGGGACACCCGCTCAGCCGGGGACACCCGCTCAGCCGGGGACACCCGCTCAGCCGGGGACACCCGCTCAGCCGGGGACACCCGCTCAGCCGGGGACACCCGCTCAGCCGGGGACACCCGCTCAGCCGGGGACACCCGCTCAGCCGGGGACACCCGCTCGGCCGGGGGCGCGGGCTGGACCGGGGGTACGGGGCGGACCGGGAGCGCCGGCTTGAGCGGGTCGGTCGGTGGCGCCGGGGTGTCCGGGTTTGCCGGCTCCACGGCTCGGCGCGGGGCCGGGATTCGTGGTGGCAGGCCCGGCGGCGGGGTGGTGGCGCCCGGGAGGCGGACCGGGCCGTCGCCGTGCAGGAGGGTCGGGCCGGTCGGGGTGTGGCCGTTGGGGCGGTCGCTGCCGGAGGGCCAGTCGACGTCGAGGCCGTCGCCGGTGACCAGCGGGATCTGGGCCGTGATGTCGCTCGGGCCGCCGATGCCGGAGAGGGCCGCCGGGGAGGTCAGGTTCGGCGGGAGGTGGGCCGGCGGTTCGGCCGGGGTGCCGCGGCGGCGGGGGGCCGTGCGGCGGCGCTGGACCAGGCCGTCGGCGGTCAGGCCGTCCACCACCGCGCTCGGCGTCGGGCCGGTCACCGGGCGTAGGTCGTCGGCCGGGTCGTCCGCGTGCTCGGGGTCGGTGGCGGAGGCCGTACCGTCGGCGGTTGATCTGCCGTTGAGGGCCTGCTGCCCCGCGGGCGCGGTCGCCGGCAGGGCCGGGGTGCCGGCCGCCGGAGCCGCCGGCAGGACCGGGGTGCCGGCGGCCGGAGTCGCCGGCAATGCGGGGCTTCCCGGGGCGGCGGTGATCAACTCGCCGGGGATGAGGACGATCGCTGTCACCCCGCCGTACGCGCTGGCCCGCAGCGACACGCGGAGGTTCTGCCGGGCGGCGAGCTGGGCCACCACGAAGAGGCCGAGCCGGGCGCTGTCGGAGGGGTCGAAGTCCGGCGGCTCGAGCAGCTTGCGGTTGGCCTCGGCGAGCGCGTCGGCGGACATGCCCAGCCCGCGGTCCTCGATCTCCATGGCGTACCCGTTGGGCAGGGCCTGGCCGACCACCTGGACCCGGGTCTGCGGCGGCGAGAACGACGCGGCGTTCTCGATCAGCTCGGCGAGCAGGTGGATGACGTCGCCGACCGCGCGGCCGAGCACCGCCGAGGGCGCGATCGAGGCGATGTCGATGCGCTTGTAGTCCTCCACCTCGCTGATCGCGCCGCGCACGACGTCGATCACCGGCACGGGGTTGCGCCAGCCGCGGCCGGGCGCCGCGCCGGCGAGGATCACCAGGTCCTCGGCGTGGCGGCGCATCCGGGTGGCCAGGTGGTCGACGCGGTACAGGTCCTCGAGCTCGTCCGGGCCGGTCTCGCGGCGTTCCATCTTGTCCAGCAGCGCGAGCTGGCGGTGCAGCAGCGTCTGGCTGCGCCGGGCGATGTTGAGGAACACCTCGTTGATGCCGCGGCGTACGCCGGCCTCCTCGACCGCCGACTGCACCGCCGTGCGCTGGACCTCGTTGAACGCGTGGCCGAGCTGGCCGATCTCGTCGCGGCCGTACTCGAGCGGCGGGGTCTCGGCGTCGACGTCGACCGCCTCGCCGCGCTGGAGCCGCCGGACGACCGACGGGAGCCGGTCGCTTGCCAGGTCGAGGGCCTCGCGGCGCAGGCGGACGAGCCGGCCGACGATGGAGCGGCCGACGCGCACCGAGACGACGACCGAGACGACGAAGGCGAGCAGCCCGAGGAGCCCGGTGAGGCCGAGCTTGACCAGTACGTCCACCGCGACCGGCCGGGCGTCCTCGGTGAGCGAGTCGGCGGCGTTGTTCTGGAACGTGCGGAACTGCTCGACGGTGGCGTCGTACGCGGGCTGCCAGGCGGAGGCCTCGACCGGTGACGCCGCACCGGGCCGGCTCTCCGTAATGATCTTGTCTTGCAGCTCGCGGAGCCGGTTGACCGCGGCGCCCGTGTTCAGCTGCTGATACGCCGCGCGGTCGCGCTCGGGCAGGTCGTTGACGCCCTGCGCGAGCAGGAAGCGGGACGTGCCGACGGCCTGGATCAGCTCGGCGCGGGTCTCGGTGCTGAACCGGCCGGCGGCGAGCGCGCCGGCGAGCAGGGAGTCGATCCGGCTGAGGTATTCCTGGCCGCGCCCGACCGTGATGAGCGCGCGGATCCCCCGGTCGACCCGCTCGTCGCCGAAGGCGGCGGTGGCCTGGAACATCTGGAAGGTGGCGTCGATGATGCCGTTGAACAGGTTCTGCGCCCCGACCAGGTCGATCTCCCGGCGGTCGATGTAACCGCGCGCGTCGCCGAGGCTGTCGAGGTCGGTGAAGATCTGCCGGATGCGCGATTCCAGGGTGGCGCCCGCGGCGCGGCGCGCGTCGGAGCTGCCGGCCGCACGCCGGAACTCGGCGGCCGCGCGGTCGGTGGCGGCGCGCTGGCCGGTGAGGCTGCCGAGGGTCGCCTTCGGATCCGCCAGGTACACCATCGAGAGGCGCCGCTCCCGCTGGAGCTCATCGCTGAGGGCCTCGCCCGGGTGCCCGACGGTGTCGCTCAGCGTCTGCGCCGACAACAGGTTGACCGCCGGGCCTGCGGTGATGACCGTGGCGAAGACCCAGAGCGCCAGCAGGGCGGTGAGGGGCACCGCCGCCAGCGCGAAGATCTTCGAACGGATCGACCAATTGCGGGTTCTCATCAGACTCCGCCCGAGGGATGTGCGGGACAGCGCACGCGACACCCGTCTATGTGCTGCGTACGCCCTCGGCAGGATACGTAACGGCGCCGTAGCGAGCCAATCTCTCTCCGTGGTGACCAGGCACGGGAGCCGTGCTGTCGTGAGATTGACAGGACGCCGCCGCGAACACGGTGGGAGGGTTTTCACCTCGGCCTGTCGAATTGGATTGATGACCCTGGTTGGGTGGGCATACCAGCGGGTGAAGAAGGAGGCGTCCGATGTCCCCCACCCTCGTGATCATTCTCATCGTCCTCGTGCTGCTGGTGATCGCCGCGATCGCGTTCGGCGTCCGTGCCAGCCGCCGCAAGAAGCTCCAGCAGACCTTCGGGCCCGAGTACGACCGCGTGGTCGGCGACGCGGACAGCCGTACGGCGGGCGAGCGCGAGCTGGAGGAGCGCCGCAAGCGGCACGCCGAGCTGGAGCTCAAGCCGCTGTCGGCGGAGAACAAGGCCCGCTACTCGGTGGCATGGGAAGAGGTGCAGATCCGGTTCGTGGACGCGCCGGAGCAGGCCGTGGCCACCGCGGACGAACTCGTCACCCGGCTGATCGCCGAGCGTGGCTACCCCACCGGCGACTACGACGAGCAGCTCGCCACCCTGTCCGTCGAGCACGCCCGCACCCTCGAGCACTACCGCGACGCCCACGCGATCAGCGAGCGCAGCCGCACCGGTGAGGCCGACACCGAGGATCTCCGGCAGGCGCTCGTGCACTACCGCGCCCTCTTCGCCGACCTGCTCGGGGAGAATCCGGTGAGGTCCGAGGGCGCCGCCGATCCGGCCGAGGAGCCGAAGGTGCCGTCCCAGAAGATCAATGACCACGACAGCGACGTCGCGGGCTCCCGTCCCGACGCCACGAGCCGCTGAGGAGTGCGACGATGCGTTTCTTCTCCAACGATGCCCGCGAGTCCGCCGACGACGAGGGCGCGGCCGACCGCCCGGAGCGGGTGCAGTCCGAGCCGGTGGCGGTGCCCGGTCAGCGCCCGCCCTCCCCGTGGTCCGACGCACCCGCGGACGACACGCACGACCGCGTGGAGCAGGACACGCGCGACCGCGTGGAACAAGTGGAGGAAGACCGCGCGGACCGGGCCGACGAGACCGCCGTCGTTCCCCGGCACGCCGACGGCGACGACGACCCGGACCGTACCCGCTTTCACGAGCCGGCCCCACAGCCGACCGCCTTCGGAGCGTCGACCGTGGGCGGGGCCGTGGCCGCCTCCGCCATGGCCAACCCGGCCGACGACAAGTGGAAGGCCACCGACCGGGACAGCGACGCGGCGTCCGGCGCCGCCGACGACGACAGCGTCGCGCCCGGGGACGGCGTCGTCGAGTCGCCCTCCGAGGCCAACACCACGACGTACGCCAGCAGCAACGCCACCGACGACGACGTGGTGGACGTCCCCCTGGACGACGACGGCACGTTCGAGGACCCGAAGGTGCCCGACGCGACCCCTGAGGTGACGGACGCGGCCCCCGAGGTAGCGGCAGCGGACACGACCCCTGAGGTGGCAGCGGTCGCGGCACCGGCGGCGACTCCGGCCGCGAAGCCGCCGGCCGAGCCGGACGCGTTCTTCGCCGCCGACGACGCGAAGGCCCTTCAGGAGCGCTGGCGCGACGTCCAGCTCCGCTTCGTCGACAGCCCGA
The DNA here is from genome assembly GCF_003002065.1 of Pseudosporangium ferrugineum. GTDB lineage: Bacteria > Actinomycetota > Actinomycetes > Mycobacteriales > Micromonosporaceae > Actinoplanes > Actinoplanes ferrugineus_A. Next base: position 65,102 of record NZ_PVZG01000021.1, on the reverse strand, counting down.
AGGAGGCCACCACCGAGGCCGCCGCGCTGGTGGACGAGGCCGTCGAGAAGCTGACCGCCGGCCTGCGCTCGCGCAAGGACGGCCTCGGCGGCGACAGCGACGACACAGAGACACTGCGGGTCCAGCTCCGCGGCTACCGCGACATCCTGAACCGCATTCTCGGCCTGTAGAAGGATTCGGGCCGTGCCCTCACCGCGGTGAGGGCACGGCCCGTTCAGGCCTTCTCGGTCTCCGGCTCGGGTTGAGCCTCGGGGAGCGAGGGCTCGTCGTCACCGTCCTCGGCGGACGGTGTCGTCGGCTCGGTGGTCGATTCCGTCGGCGGGGTGCTCGGCTCCTCCGACTCCTCGTCCGCCGGCGGCGTGGACTCGGTGGGCTCGGTGCTCGTCGGCTCCTCGGAGGGTGACGGATCCGGGCTGGGCGAGGACGAGGTCGGCGCGGGCCTGGGCCGGGTACGCAGCGGCTCGGTGACCGCCTTCGGCTCGCTGCGAATGATCCGGGTCTGATCGGCGGGGCCGTCGCCGGCGCCCGTACCGCCCCTGGGCTGCACCGGCTCGTTCTGCTGCACGGTCACCGCCGGCGGCCGCTGCGGCGTCAACGTCACGTCGCCGAACTGCGCGCCCAGCCACATCGCCGGTCCGAGGCCCACCGCAACGATGGCCCCGAAGAGCGTCATGGGTCCCCGATCCATCACGCCCCTCCCCCCTGTCATGGCGATCCTCGCCGGTCCGCGTGGCTTTTCTCTACCCAATTCCGCGAACGGTAAGCGAATGGCGCCTGATCCCAGTGTGACGGTCCGTGATGACTTGACTACGACTTCGTCGGACATGCGACCGTCCAGTGAAGAACACGGGTCACCCGGCGGAAGAGTTCACCCCGGGACGGACTATCTGGTACGCGACAAGAACGCCACGGCCTCGTCGAGCGCCGCCCAGCCGCCGGGCAGCTCGTCCGAGTCGAGGGCGCCGCGCACGGTCAGCGTCCCGCCGTCGCCCAGCGTCAGATCCCAGCTGCGCCGCTTGACCTGCGTCGCGTTCACCACATCGGCGTACGCGACGAACCGGCTCTGCGGCGCGATCGCCTCCCGCTGCGGCACGTCGGCGGCGGCGAACTCGGCCAGCCGCCGCTTGGCGGAGCCGTTCTGCGACCTCGGCAGACCCGGTACCAGGAACAGTCCGGTGTCGACCACGAGCACGTCCGTACGCGCGCCCTCGACGACCAGGTTCACCACGCCGCCGACCACCTCGGGCCGCGGCTGGGCACCGTCCGCGGCCGGCCCGGCGGCGGGGTCCACGCCGAGCGCGGCCAGCTTCTCCCGCGCGGTCGCCACGGTGTCCGGCTCCACGGCCAGCGCGGCCAGGCCACCGAGGTCGAGGTGCGCGCCGTCCGGCGCGACCAGCTCCGCCGTACCCGTCCAGCTGTGCCGCCAGCGGGCCGCCCGGCTGCGCAGCGCGGCGAGCGCCAGCAGCAGCGTCAACAGCTCGGTGATCCGCGCCGCCGTCTCGTCGGCGGGCAGGCCGGGGAAGACCGACTCGGCGATCTTGTGCAGCCGCCCGTCCGCGGACAGGTCCAGCACGTCGGACGCGGTCGCGACGGGACTGCCGGCCACCCGCGACAGGGTGGCGAGCGCGGCGGCGGCCTCGCGCTCCATCTCGACCGTACGGGCGGCACCGAAGAACTCGTCCCACCCGACGGCGGTCCGGCCCTGCGGCGGGAAGGCCACCCGCTGCAACGCCCGCCCGAGTCCGGGAAGGTCCGGGATGAGTTCCTCCTCGGGCCCGGCTTCCGTACGCGCGGAGTCGCCCAACCCGGCCAGCGCGGCGAGCCGGTCGGCGCGCGGCGGATGGGTGTCCCAGGTGGACGGTGGCGCCGCCTCCCGCGCCCGCAGCACGGCGACGTCCTCGGCCCGCGCCGCCAGCACCCGCAGGAAGCCGCCGAAGATGTCGTCCGGCACGTGACCCGCCTGCCAGCCCGGCCCCAGGTACTGGGCGTGGAACACCCGTACCAGGCCGTCGAGCACGGGCAGGTCGCGGAGCACGCCGGCCGCGGCGGCCGGTCCCGCGTACTCGGCGGCGATCCGGTCGGCCAGCAATTCCTGGGCGGTGCTGAACGGCGCGTCGACACGGCGATAGAAGCTCGCGTACGCCCGCAGCCCGCGGCCCGCGGGGTTGCGCCGGGAGATGCGCGGCACCACCCGGCCCACGACCACCCGGCCCCGGTACGCCATCGGCGCGAGCCGCCCCAGCCGCGGCGAGAAGTGGCCGAGCTCGTGCGCGACCACCGCCTTCAGCTGCGCGGTCTCCCAGGCCTGCAACAGCGGCAGACCCAGGTAGAGATCCCGGCGCCCGCCGACGAGGCCGAGCAGGCGGGCGTCCTCGATGACCTTCGCGGCGGCGTCCGCCACGATCGTCACCCGGTCCGGCGCCCTGGTCCCGGCGACCGCGGCGGCGCCGTCGACGAGCGCCCAGAGGGCGGGTGCGTCCGTACGCGACACCGGAATGCCGACCGGCTCGGGCCGGCGGGTGTGCAGGGCGCGCCAGATCGCGTACGCCATGACCCCGACCGTGGCGATGCAGAGCGGCAGGCCGATCCGCAGAGCGACGGCCCCGGACAGGGCGGACAGCGCCACCAGCACCGGCACCACGACGAGCGCGAGCTGCACCGCCGCGGCCACCAGGAACCCGGCCAGCGCGGCCGCGGAGGCCCACACCCTCTTCTGCACCCGCCCAGCGTAGGGCCGGGCCTGGCGGGGGCGTCGCCCGGCGTCCGGCCCACCCACCCGGGGAAACCCCGCCGACGTGCGCAAACACGGCCTGACCGGCGTACGGAGAATTAAGACTCGTTTCAGGTACGGCGGCCGGACCGGAGGCTCCCGGTCCGGCCGCTCATGCCGCGGGCGTCTTTACGCCCAGGGGATCTCCGGGGCGGGGTGGAACGCGACGCCCTGGGCCCGCCAGCGCGGCCCGCACGCGGCCAGGCGGCGGCGGAACGACTCCCAGTCCCGGTGCTCCCGCCGGGACCAGCCGATCTCCGCGATGGCCGGGAGCCGGGGGAACGTCATCGTCTGCACGTCGGCGAGGCTGCGCAGGGTCTCCGACCACAGCGGCGCCTCGACGCCGAGCACGGACTCCTCGCCCACGCCGGGGAGGCGTTCGGCCGGGTCCCAGCCGTACGCCTTCTCGACATCGAGCAGACCCGCCCAGTCCAGGCCCAGCGAGCTGTCCGCGGTGTACTTCATGTCCAGGTACGTCCGGTCGGCCGGGGACATGAGCACCTTGTTGCCCCGCGCCGCGGCCCGGGCCGTGCCCTCGTCGGCCGCCTCGATGCGCCAGAACTGCGGCACGGCCGAGGCGGGCAGGTCCACGGCGGCCATCTCGTGCCAGCCCATCGGCCGCTTGCCGTACCGGGTGACCATCGGCAGCACCCGCTCGATGAACGCGCGGTAGTCCTCGGCGGTGGTGGCCTGCGCCTCGTCGCCGCCGATGTGCAGGTACGGCCCCGGCGTCAGGGCGGCCACCTCGCGCACCACGTCGTCGACGAAGGCGTACGTCTCCTCCTTGCCGGCGACCAGCGAGCTGTAGCCGACCTCGACGTCCGTGCGCTGCGGCGGCGCCACCCCGTCGGCGGTGAGCTCCGGGTACGCCACCTGCGCCGCGTTGACGTGCCCCGGCATGTCGATCTCCGGCACGATCGTCACGAAGCGCGTGGCGGCGTACGCGATGATCTCGGTGTAATCGGCCCTGGTGTAGAAGCCGGGCCCGGTCCCGTCGACCCCCGTGCCGTCGCCGCCGCTGATCGCGGTGAGCTTGGGCCAGCTCTCGATCTCGAGCCGCCAGCCCTGGTCGTCGGTGAGGTGCAGGTGCAGGTGATTGATCTTGAACTGGGCCAGGCTGTCGACGTACGACTTGACCTCGTCGACGGTGAAGAAGTGCCGGGCCACGTCGAGCATCGCCCCGCGGTACCCGAACCGCGGCCGGTCGGCGATGGTGCCGCCGGGCAGCGTCCAGTCCACCGGCTGCGGCGTGGCGGCGAAGACCTCGGCGGGCAGCAGCTGACGCAGGGTCTGCACGGCGTGGAACAACCCGACGGGCGCCCCACCGGTCAGCGTCACGCCGCTGGTGCCGATCTCCAGCCGGTATTCCTCGTCGTCCAGCGCCTCGTCGAGCCGCAGCCCGATCCCGCCCGGCCCGTCGCTGACCGGCAGCGCGAAGCCCGTCGCCGGGCGCAGGACGTCGGCCAGGTACGCCGCCACCTGCTCCGTGCCGGCAGCCGCGCTGATGGCCGTACCGTCGCCGATCGTGAAGCGTGCGGCCGCGTCGGGCCGCACCTCGCCCGGCGCCGGAATCACATCGCCCAGTTCTCTTGTCACCACTACGCCCTTCTCGTAGGGGCCGTTCCTCGACCCGCCGGAAACTCTAAACCGTCTTTCCAGTTTCCGTACGGCCCGATGAACCTCGTCACCCCACGGTTACACGCCGTTCTCGGGCGCGGCCGGTGTCGCGGGTTCACTGCGGCGTCGCGCACCGGTTCGCTACGCCGCCGCCGAGCCATGCCGGTCCGTTCCGCCGTTATCGTGACGTCATGCCGATCTCCACCCGGCGCGCCACCGCGGCCGACGCGCCCGCCCTGCACGACCTCGCCGCCCGCACGTTCGGGCTGGCCACTCCCCCGGGCACGCTCCAGGCCGACATCGACGCCTTCATCTCGTCGCACCTGTCCCTGGCGAGCTTCGAGCGCTACCTCGCCGACCCCGCGCGCGTCCTGCTGCTCGCGGAGGACGAGGCCGGCCGCCCGATCGGCTACGCGATGCTGGTCGCCGGCCCGATCACCGACCCGGACCTGGCGGCGACCGTGGCCACGGCCGGCCCGGACAGCATCGAGCTCAGCAAGTTCTACGTGGCCCCGGACAACCACGGCTCGGGCGTAGCGGGCACCCTGATGACGGCGACCCTGCGAGCAGCGGCGGAGGCGGGCGCCAAGGCGTGCTGGCTGGGCGTGAACCAACGCAACGAACGAGCGGCGAAGTTCTACACCAAGCACGGCTTCGACATCATCGGCACCAAGAAGTTCCAGGTCGGCGACATCTGGCACGACGACCACGTCCGAGCCCGCAGCCTCTGACCACCCCGCCAGGCCCCGCCCGGCAGGTGCGGCCCCGCCCGGCAAGTGCGGCCCGGCACGCCCGGCAGGTGCGGCCCGGCACGCTGGGCCGGGCCGGGGTGCGCCGGTCCAGACCGGCCCGCTCAGCCCAGCCCAGCCAGCCAGCTCAGCCCAGCCCGCTCAGGCTTGGCCGCTCAGCCCGGCCCGCTCAGGCTTGGCCGGGCGGCGCTTCGCCGCCGTCAGTCGAGCCGGATCGCGGGCGTGCTGAACCAGGCGGCGTCTCCCGGGGCCAGGGCCGCCTCGAGGCGTTGCCGGGTCAGGTCGGCGAGCGGCGGGAGTTCGTCCGGCGCGAACCAGCCCACGGCCAGCGACTCGTCGTCGTTGACGCGGGCCTCGCCCCCGATCGCGCGGCAGCGGAAGGTGATGTCGACGTATTCCGTGCGGTCTCCGTTCGGGTAGGTGTTCGGGGGCTGGGTCAGCACACTGGTGACACGCTCCGGCACGACGTGCACCGCCGTCTCCTCGTAGACCTCGCGCACCACCGTCTCGGCCGGCTGCTCGCCCGGGTCCATCACGCCGGCGATCAGCGACCACGAGCCGTTGTCGGCGCGCTGCCCGAGCAGGATCCGGCCGGCGTCGTCGAGCACCACGGCCGTGACCCCCGGCAGGAGCAGCAGGCGCGGCCCGACGACAGCGCGAAGACTTTTCAGGTACGGCGAAATGGGCATACGCCCACGATAGGTGCGCGTCAGTTCACCAAGGGTCGCACCTCCTCGGCGACGAAACGGACGAAGCCCTCCGGCGACGGCTCCTCGGGCGTCGGATCCAGGATCACCGCGTCGGCTCCCGCCTCGGCGAGCTGCCGCACGACGTCCGCCACCTGAGCGGCGTCACCCGCCACACCCGGCCACTCCGCACCGAACTTCTCCTGCTGGCGGGCGAGTCGTTCGGCGGCACCCGGCCCGGTCGAGGCGGGCAGGAAGACGACGACCTTGTGGCCTTCCGCCGGCCCGATCCGGTCGACGGCAGCGCGTACGCCGGCGGGGGTCGTGTCGCCGGCCAGGATCGTGCCGTCGCCGAGGCGTCCGGCCAAACTTACGGTCCTGGGGCCGGTCGCCCCGATCAGCAGGGGCGGCGGCGGGCTCGGCGGCCACTCGAGACGCACGCCGTCCAGCCGCACGTAGCGGCCCTGGCTGGTCACCGTCTCGCCGTGCAGCAGGGCGCGCAGGGCCGTCGCGTACTCGTCGAGCAGCGTCATCGGGGAGGCCGCGCGGGCGCCGACCTGGCCCATCCAGTCCTGGACGCCGTGCCCGATGCCGACGATCGGGCGGTCGCCGAAGAGCCGGTGCAGCGTGGCGATCTCCATGGCGGCGAGCGCCACGTTGCGCAACGGCACCGGCAGGATGCCGATCCCCACCCGCAGCCGGGACGTGAAGGCGAGCGCCGCGGCGGCGGCCGCGACGCCACTGGTGAAGAAGCAGTCCTCCCACAGCCACAGCTGCTCGAGGCCGGCGTCCTCGGCGGCGCGGGCCACGTCGCGCAGCCGTTCGGGAGGTTGCTGGGGCAGAAAGATGGCGCCAAGTTCGGTCACCGGCCCATCGTCCACCCTGCCTCCGACAAAAACCGGCGCATCAAATCCACTGAACGGACGATCCCGTACGGGTGACAGCAACGTTGACGGCATCGGACCCGAACCGAAGACTGCGAACACCTCAGCGGCGGGAGGCCGTGGCATGCAAGAAAGATCCCCGTACCTGTTCGACGGCGGCGACGAGCACCTCCGGGTCACCGCGGACGCCGACGGGGCCGTGATCGACCTGGCCGTACGCGGAACGTGGCAGCCCGCGCTGCACACCGCCGTAGGGCGGACGCTGCGCAGGTGCCTCGCGGAGAGCCCCGCCGGAATAGTCGTCGACCTGAGCGCCGTGGACGATCCGGGCGCGGCGAGCGTGCCGACGTGGCTGGGCGCGGCCCTGACAACCGCCTCCGCCGAGCCGGCCGCGAGCATCGCGCTGTGCCTGCCACCGGACGCGTCCCTCGCCGCCCCACTGGGAAGTGCGGGCACGCTGCCGGTGCACGCCACGGCAGCGGAGGCACGCGCCGCGCTCACGGCCCGCCGCACCCATGAGGTGATCCGCCTCTCGCTGCCGCCGTCGCCGATCTCCCCGAGCCGCGCCCGCGACTTGATCGGAGCCGTGTGCCAGAAGTGGCGGCTGCCGCACCTGCTGCACCCGGCCCGGGCGGTCATTTCCGAACTGGTCACCAACGCGGTCGAGCACGCACGGACCCGGCTGGACATAGCCGTCTCCCTGCGCGGCGCCGCCCTGCACCTCGCGGTCCGGGACCGCGACCCGATGCTGCCCCGCATGCTCGACATGGCCCCGGTACGCGACGGCCACCCCCTGGATGAACGAGGCCGCGGCCTGCGCGTGGTGCACGCCGACTCCACGGCATGGGGCGCCCTGCCGACAACGGGCGGCAAGGTCGTCTGGGCAACGGTCCGCGACCGCGCCGGCCGGGCCCGCCGCTGGTGAGAGCCGGCCGGCCGGCGACTGTCCCGCACGAAGCGCGGCGAGGCTGAACGCCACCACCAGGGCTGAAGGACGCGAGAGGCACGCCGGCAGAACCCTGCCAGCGGGCGCCGGCGGAACCCGGCCAATGGGCGTCGGCAGAACCCGGCCGACGGGCCCCGGCAAAACCTTGCCAGCGGATGCCGACAGAACCCGGTCACCGTGCGCCGACAGAACCCGGCCGACGGGCCCCGGCAGAACCCGGCCAGCGGGAAGCACCACTGGGTCCCGGGGATCGGCGCCGGAGTCGTCATCGCGGGACCAGCAGTCGGTGCCGGGCCTCCATCAGGGCGAAGCCCAGCAGGTTGAGGCCCCGCCACCGCTCCGGGTCATCCGCCCGCTCGTCGGTGGCCGCCAGGCCGATGCCCCACACCCGGTCGGTCGGGCTGGCCTCGACGAGCACTCGCTGCCCGGTCCCGGCAAGGAAATCGCCCAGGTCTTCATGCTGCCCGAACTTGGCGACGCTCGCCTCGACCACGATGCCGAACCGCTCCCCCGCCCACATCGCCTCGTCGAAGCCACGAACGCGCCGCCCCAGCATCTTGGCCTGCCGGGGGTGACCCGCCGTGACGATCCGGGCGGCCGCCTCCTCGTCGCCGAACAAGAGAGCCTTGCGCCACATCATGTAATGCTCCGACGTCGCGAAGCGAACGCCGTCGACGGTGAACGCCGCCGGCCACCACTGGCTCAGGCAGCCGCGTCCGACGGTGCCGTCGGGCTGCGGGCGGTGGCCCCAGAAGTGCAGGTATTTCACACGGCCGCCGGAGCGCTCCAGCCTGACGACATCTTCCACGGTGCGGGGCGGGTTCTCCATGTCGGCAGTATGCCGACACCCACCGACACTTTCCCGGGCCACTGTGGACGACGGCCGCGAAAAAATGTCAGAGGGTCCCGCTAGGTTCCTGAGTGCGGATCGGCGCCACGGGGGCGCCGATCCGCGACTCCCGCGCGGGGGTGCCCGGATGCCCCCTCCTGCGCCGGCTGGGCGCGCAGCAGGGTCCGGGCCACGTTGCGGGTGTGCTCGTGCAGTTCTGGAGGGGATTCGATGGTGAAGTCAGCACCTACGACGCCGAGGATCATCACCGGCCAGCCCAGGTCGTCGACGCTCATCCGCAGGCGGCAGCTGTCGGCGGTGACCGGTTCGATGACGGCCCACTGTCCCACCCGGCCGTGCACCGACGTGGCGGGCGCGGCGATCAGCACCGACACGTCGTAGCGGCTGGGCACGGTGGCCAGGCGCGCGCGCATCCATGCGACGGGGTCGCCGCCGGGGATGTCGCGGGGGCGGAAGCGGGCGCCGGTCAGGGCGGGGTTCGTGAGCCGGTCGACGCGGAAGCTGCGCCAGTCGCCGCGGTCGAAGTCCCAGGCGATCAGGTACCAGCGGCGGCCGAGCGAGACGAGCCGGTGCGGTTCCACGTGCCGGGGTGCGCTTTCGCCGTCCCGCGGGGCGTAGTCGAAGCGCAGGCGTTCCTCGCCCCGGCAGGCCAGCGCGATCGTGGTCAGCGACGCCGGGTCGAGGACCGGGCCGGCGCCGAGGACGCCCGGGGCGGTCACCGCCCGCAACGCGTCGATGCGGCGGCGCAGGCGGGGCGGGAGCAGCTGGGTGACCTTCGCGAGGGCGCGTACGGAGGTCTCCTCGAAGCCCGCCACGGCCCCGGCGGCGGCGGTCCGCAGGCCTACCGCGATGGCCACCGCCTCGTCGTCGTCGAGCAGCAGCGGCGGCACGGCCGCGCCGGCCTGCAGCTGGTATCCCCCGGCGACCCCGCGGGCGGCGTCCACCGGATAGCCGAGGTCGCGCAGGCGGTCGACGTCGCGGCGCAGGGTGCGCGGGCTGATCTCGAGCCGGTCGGCGAGTTCCGCGCCCGGCCAGTAACGGTGGGTCTGAAGAAGGGAGAGGAGCCGGAGCATCCGCGCACTGGTGTTCGCCATGGGTCCAGACTCCGTCGAATTGCGGTCAGGAAGTGGCCGGACCGCACCCTAACGCTTCCACTTCCCCGCCGACGACATCCCACGGCGCCCCTTCGGCGGGCGACGCGCGACCGCGACCGGCGACGGCGGCGGGCGACGGCGGCGGGCGACGCGCAACCGGCGACGCGCGACCGCGATGCGCGACGGGCGACGCGCGACCGCGACGCGCGACGGGCGACGGGCGACGCGCGACGGGCGACGACCCGCGCGCCGGGCGGGTGCGGCGGAACGGCAGAGGCGCGGCCGCGGGACAGACGAGGCGAAAATGCGGCCGCGGCGAGGCGAAGGCGCGCGGGCGCGGGCGAGACCGGCGAGGCGGAGGGAGGGCCGGGCAGACAGACGAGGCGAAGGCGCGGCCGCGACGAGCGAGGGCGCGCAGCAGGAAGGGTGCACGCAGACACCGCGCGCCCAGCGCTCACTCCGCCTGGCGATGGCAGGCGGACGGGCCAGACGGACGGGCCAGGCGCACGGGCGAGGCGGACGGGCCAGACGGACGGGCCAGACGGACGGGCCAGACGGACGGGCCAGGCGCACGGGCCAGGCGCACGGGCCAGGCGCACGGGCCAGGCGCACGGGCCAGGCGCACGGGCCAGGCGCACGGGCCAGGCGCACGGGCCAGGCGCACGGGCCAGGCGCACGGGCCAGGCGCACGGGCCAGGCGCACGGGCGAGGCGGACGGGCCAGGCGGACGGGCGAGGCGGACGGGCCAGGCGGACGGGCGAGGCGGGCTGAGTGGGATTGGGTGACGAGGGACTCACGGTGAGCGGTGTCCCGCCGGGCGGGAGGTGCGTCGGTGGGGGGCGGGCGACCGTTACGGTCGGTTCGGATCATTGGCGGCGGGAGGGCGCGGGCGGATGTTCGGGTGGCGGCGACGGCGGGAGCCTTATCTGATTCCTCGTACGCTCGGGCGGTTCATCGAGGGGTTGAGCCGGCCGGAGGTTGCCGTTCCGCAGCAGCGGCGGGGGAATCCCGATGCGGTCGTCGATTGTGCGGTCTACCACGGGGGGAGCCGGCGGCCCGGGTTGTCGCATTATGCCGATGCCGCCCGGGTCGCGGGGCGGCAGCGGCAGGCGTTCGTGTGGCTGGGGCTGCATGAGCCGGATGAGGCGACCATGGCGTCGATCGCCGGGGTGTTCGGGCTGCACGAGTTGACCGCCGAGCAGGCTACCGCGGGTGGACAGCGGCCGGCGGCCGAGACGATCGGGGACGTGACGCGGCTGGTGTTGCGGACCGCGCGGTACGTCGAGCACGAGGAGTTGACCGCCACCTCCGAGGTCGTCGACACCGGGGATGTCACGGTGCTCATCGGGGCGCACTTCGTCATCACCGTGCGGCACGGGGCGGCCGGTGCGCTCAAGCCCGTACGGGAGGAGCTTGAAGCGCGACCGGCGCTGCTGGCCGAGGGGCCGTGGGCCGTTGCCTACGCCGTGTGCGACCGGATGGTGGATCTGTACCTGGACGTCGCCGGGCATGTCGAGCGGGATCTGGAGGCGCTGGAGGCGATCGCCTTCGCCGCGGACAAGGCGCCCGATATCGCCCATGTGTACCAGTTGAAGCGGGAGATGGTGGAGTTCAAGCGGGCCGTTATGCCCCTTCAGGAGCCGTTGCAGCGGCTGCTGGACCGCGGGGTGGTGCCGGAAGCGCTGTATCCGTACCTTGTGGACGTACGGGGTCGCCTGGGACGGGCGGTGGACCGGGTCGCCGGCTTCGACGATCTGCTCAACTCGATTCTCCAGGCCCGGCTTGCCCAGGTCTCGGTCGACCAGAACAACGATATGCGCAAGATCGCGTCGTGGGCCGCCGTCGCCGCCGTGCAGACGGCCATCGCGGGGATCTACGGCATGAACTTCGCGCACATGCCGGGGCTGGAGTGGGAGTACGGCTACCCCGCGATCATCGCCGTCATGGCGGTCGCGTCGGTGGTGCTGTATCGCAGGCTGAAGAAGGTGGGCTGGTTGTGACGATCGCAGAGCCGGACGCGCGGTGGGCCGAGCTCGGCCGCCAGGCGTGCAGGACGCTGGCACCCCTGTTCGTCGCGGTGGAGCACATCGGCAGCACCGCGGTGCCCGGCCTGCCCGCGAAGCCGGTGATCGATCTGATGGCCGCGGTCACCGACCTCGAGCAGATCAACGCCGGCGCGCTGGAGACGCTCGGTTACCGGATGGAGCCGACGGACATGCCGGAGCGGCTCTTCCTGCGGCGGGAGGACTACGACAGCACGGCGTACCACCTGCACGTGGTCACCGCCGACACGTGGGAGACGCGCAACGAGCGGCTGCTGCGCGACCATCTGCTCGCCCACCCCGACGCGCGGGAGCGGTATGCGGCCCTCAAGCGCGAGCTGATGAGGCGGCACGGACCGGGCGACGCATATACGCAGGGTAAGACCGACCTCATCCAGGAGCTCACCGACGCGGCGCGGGCCGAGCGGGGGCTGCCCTCGGTTCCTGTCTGGGAGTAGGCGCGACTCGGCCGTTCGGCCCGCCTCTCCAGTCCGGACGGAAGCCGCTATCTACCCCATTTTGCCGTGGTCGACGAACACGCGGAGTAACTACCGTTGCGAGTCGATCACTGCAACTGGGGGCGGTAGTAGTGGAAACAGCGGAGGCCGTACCGGAGAGCCTTGACGCCGGACCCGAGGGTCCCGGCCGCAGCGGGCTCGTCGCCGTGCTGCGAGGTCACCTCGATCTTTTCCTGAACGCCGGTTCGCTCATGGCGACCACCGCGATCACGTCGCTGTTCGGCTTCGCGTACTGGTGGCTCGCCGCGCGGACGGCACCGGCCGAGGCGGTCGGGCAGGCGTCCGCGGCGGTGTCCGCGATGACCCTGATCGGCACGATCGGCATGTTCGGCATGGGCACCATGCTGATCTCGGACCTGCCCGCCCTGAAGGGCCGCCGGTGGGAGCTGATCAGCACGTGCCTGCTCGTGGCCGGCAGCGCGGCGACCGTGGGCGGCCTGATCTACGTGGCCCTTGCCCACTTCGCCGCGCCCGGGCTCCGGGACGCGCTCGGCAGCACGGCCGCCACCGTGCTGCTGGTCTTCGGCATCGCGCTCAACGCGATGACGCTGGTCCTGGACGAGGCCCTGGTCGGCCTCCTGCAGGGCCCGCTCCAACTGATGCGCAACGCCTGGTTCTCGGTGATCAAGCTGGCGTTGCTCGGCGTGCTGGCCCTGCTGCCGCTCACCCTGACCGGCAGCGATCTGCTGCTGACCTGGGTGGCCGGCATGGTCGCCTCGGTCGCGGTCCTGGGCCGGGCGCTGCGGCGCAGGGGCATGGTCGATTCCGTACGGCCGCGGGCGTCGCTGCTGCGCGGCCGGGGCCGGGCCACGTTCGACCACAACCTGCTGAACCTGGCGACGTACCTGCCGCGGGCGGCGCTGCCGCTGGTGGTCACCGCGGTGCTGTCGGCCGAGGCGAACGCGTCGTTCTACACGGCGTTCATGGTGCTGTCGTTCCTCGCGATGGTGCCCGGCAACGTGGCGCTCACGCTCTTCGCGGTGGCCAGCGGCGACCGGGCCGCGCTGCGCTCGAAGGTGCGGATGGGCCTGCTCATCTGCCTGGGCGGCGGCCTGCCGGTCTCCCTGGTCGTCGCGTTCGCCGCCGAGCCGATCATGTCGATCTTCGGCGCGAGCTACGCCGCGTCGGCCGGCACCGCGCTGACCATCCTGGCGCTGACCTACGTGCCGTTCGTCTTCCACCACTTCTTCCTGGCGATCTCCCGCGTGCAGGGCACCGTACGCGGAGCCGGCGTCTTCTCGGTCTTCGCCGGGATCGCCGAACTCATCGCCGCCTGGTACGGCGGCACCCGCGGCGACCTCACCGAGCTGGTCACGTGGGTAGCGCTGGTGATGGCGGCGGAGACCGTCCTGGTCGCACCGACCGTGCTGCGGGTGGTCTTCGCCAGGGACGCAAGGGCAACCCCCGAAGGAGAGAACATCGTGTCGAGCACCGGCCTGACCCTGCGGGAACGCGCGTGGCTGCCGCTGGAGTACATCCGTACCGTCGGACCGCTGACCGGGGTGACCGCCGAGCGGTTGCGGGCCGCGCTGATCGGGTTGCACGCGGCCGACCCCGCGCACCGGGCGGTCTCGCGGCTCGACCGCTCCGGCGCCCGCTGGCTGCACCTGGACGCGGACGCGTTCGCGACGTACGTCCGGGAGGCCGTCACCGATCTCGGCGACGGACCGGCCGACTTCGACGCGATGACCCGGCGGTTGCAGGCCGAGCCGCGCGGCCATCACCCGGTGCGGATCCTGGCCGGCGGCGGGTACGTGGCCATGAAGGTGGCGCACGCGTACGGCGACGCCGGACCGGTCAACACCCTGCTCCGCGAGCTGGTCCGCGCCGCCGCCGAGGACCGCCCCGCGGCGATCGCACCCTCCGTCCGGCACCGCTGGGCCCTGCCGAAGGCCTGGTGGAAGCAGTTCGGCACCAAGCCGGGCCGGTGGAAGCAGGGGCTCAGCTTCGCCCGGCCGCCGCACCCGGAGCAGGGGCCGACCCGGGCGTGGACCGCGGCCCTGACGGTCGAGACGGCCCGGTCCGCGGACGTGCTGGCGAAGATGCGGGTCTGGCGCGACGAGCACGCCCCCGGCGTGACGACGTCGGCGATCACGTTCGCGGCGTTCACGGCGGCCCTGCGGGACCTGGGGCTGAACCCGGACCTGGCCGGCGGCACCTTCCTCGCGGACGCGCGGCGCTACGTCGGCAAGGACGTCAGCATCGACAGCAACTTCTGCATGGGCCCGTACCTGTCGCCGCCGAGCCTGACCGACCCGAAGGCGATCCACACGACGCTGAAGGCGGAGCTCGCGACCGGCCGGATCCTGACGATGATGCTGCTGCGCGAGGGCAAGCTGCTCGTGGCGGGGTCGCCCGGCCTGCCCGACCCGTACCCGGGTGAGGCACCGGTCGAACCGCGCCCGCGGCTCACCTTCAGCAACCAGGGGCGCCACGACGTGCTCGCCGATCTGCCCTGGGCGGGCGAGCCCGCGGTACGCGTCAACCAGAGCGTGCCGACCCTCAACGGCCCGGAGGGCATCACGCTGACCACCTCCGAGATGGGCGGGGTGCTGCACCTGGAGGCCACGTTCCACGCCTCGACGTTCGACCCGGCGGTGGTGGCCCGGGCGTTGGAGCTGGTCTGCACCGACCCGGCCGCCCTGATCATGGCCGCCCGGTAGAGACGTGCGCGCGGCCGGCCGCCCCCGCCGGCCGCGCGCATCCCCCTTCAGGAGACGATCACCGGCAGGGTGAGCCGGAAGCCCTTGACCTTCGCCTTGTCGCTCTTGCAGTTGGTGTAGATCAGCGTCGCCTCGAGCGGCACGAACGCCGACTTGTCGCGGTGGGCGGTCACGGCGACGGCGGTACGGCCGACCTCACCGGGCTTGAGCATCTCGTCGCGGTGGAACGACGTGTAGGTGCCGGTGTTGCTCGGGTAGCGGACGTCGACGTGCTCGCCCTTGACCCAGACGTGGGCGTCGCAGATCTTCGCGCCGGTCTGCCAGTGGATGTCCACCCAGGTGGGGGTGTGCGCCTCGACGCCCCGCACCCAGGGCGTGACCGGGTGGGGGCCGCTGCCGCCGGCCGAGGCGGGAGTGCTCGCCAGCATCGGCGCCAGCGCGGCGACCGCCACGGCCCACCGGAACTTGCTCATGCGTCAACCTCCTGACGGCCCGGCCCCCGTGGCCCGGCCGTCCTCGACGCTAGAGCGCAAAGCGGATGTGCGGGTCGTTTTTCACAGTTTCTGGTACATCACGTGCAGGCCGACGAGGCCGTGGGCGCGGGAGTCGAACGCCTCCGGCACGGTCGTCATGATCTCGAAACCGAGCGCCTGCCAGAGGCGTACGGCCGAGGTGTTCGTCTCCACGACCGCGTTGAACTGCATGCCGAGGTAACCCGCGCCGCGGGCCCACCCCAGGACGTGCTCGCCGAGGGCGCGGCCCACACCCCGGCCCCGCGCGGCGGAGGCGACCATGAAGCTGGCGGTGGCGATGTGCGCGCCCCGGCCCGGCCGGTTGGGGCCCATCTTGGCCGAACCCAGAATCTCCACCCCGTCGACCGCGACCACCGTACGGCCGGGAGCCGGCTCGAGCCACAACGCGCGGGCGTCGTCGCTGCCGAGGCCCAGCGGGTACGCGTACGTCTCCCCCGCCTCGACGATCTCCGACCAGAAGGGGTAGATGCCCGGCCAGTCCTCGGCCGTCGCCACTCTGATGTCCATGTCCGCGACCCTATGACGACGCGGGTACGCGTACTCAGGGCCGGGCACCCCGGCGGCTGACAGCATTCCCGTCATGACTCAGGCACGCCGCGAGCCGGCGATCTTGCTCGGAGCCGGCCTCCTCGCGCTGGCGGTGTCGGCGATCCGCCCCGCCTCGTACGGGACCTGGCTGCTCGAGGTGCTGCCCGCCCTCCTCGCGGCGCCCGTGCTGGTGCTGACGTACCGGCGGTTCCCGCTGACGCCGCTGGCGTACCGGCTGATCCTGGCCCAGGCGGTGATCCTCATGATCGGCGGCCACTGGACGTACGCGGAGGTCCCGGCCGGCGACTGGTTCCGCGACCTGCTCGGGCTGGAGCGCAACCCGTACGACCGGCTCGGCCACCTGTTCCAGGGCATCACGCCGGCGATCATCGCGCGGGAGATCCTGCTGCGCCGCACCCCGTTGCGCCCCGGCGGCTGGCTCTTCGCCCTGGTGGTGTGCGTGGTGCTCGGCATCAGCGCGTGCTGGGAGTTCTTCGAGTGGTGGTCGGCGCTGATCGGCGGCGCGGCGGCGGACGACTTCCTCGGCACCCAGGGCGACGTCTGGGACACCCAGTGGGACATGTTCCTCGCCATGATCGGCGCCGTCCTCAGCCAGCTGCTGTTCTCCCGCGCGCACGACCGTCAGCTGACCGGGCTGATGCGGTCGTTGCGCAGGTGCTCGTAGACGACGGAGGTGCGCACGTCGGCCACGTGCGCGTGCTCGGTGAGGCGGTCGATGACGAAGGCGTACAGGCTCTCGTTGTCGGGAACCGCCACGTGGATCAGGAAGTCCTCGGTGCCGGTGGTGACGAAGACGCCGAGGGTGTCCGGCAGGGCCGTGACCCAGTTGCGGAACGCCTCGATGTTGCGGCGCGACGGCGGGCGGATCCGCACCGCGATCAGGGCCTGCACCGGGCGCCCGATGGCGGCGAGGTCGACGGTGAGGCTGGCGCCGCGGATCACCCCGCGCTCGCGCAACGACCGGGTGCGGTCGAGGGCGGTGGTCGGTGCGACGCCCACCGCCGCCGCGATGTCCCGGTTGGTGCGCCGTGCGTCCACCTGCAATTCCCGCAGGATCGCCGTATCAAGTTCGTCGAGAGAAGCCATTCGACGAGCCTAACCGAATTTCGTACGGAACTATTGTCGCCCTTCCGTTGACCTGCCTAGCCTCATGCCTCATGAGCGTCATTAATCAGGTGGGCTTCGAGCCCGGGGAGATCCGCACCGACGAGCCCACCCGTTCCGCCCGCCTCAAGTGGGTCATCGTCGTGGACGAGGCGCTGCCGCCCGGCCGGGCCGTGAATGCCGCCGTGTGCGTCGCCGCGGCCACCGCCACCTCGGTCACCGGCCTGCTCGGCCCGGACGCCAAGGACGCGGACGGCTCGATCCACCCCGGGCTGCCGTGGGCCGGCTGCACCGTTCTCGGCGCGCCGGCCGCGAAGCTGACCGACCTCCGCACCCGCGCGGTCGGCTCGCTCGGCGTCTTCGTCGCCGACATGCCCACCGTCGGGCAGAGCACCCGGGTGTACGACGAATACCTGCGCCAGGTCGGCGAGGCCACGGGCGCCGGGCTCGGGTACCACGCGATCAGCCTCGTCGGGCCGCGCAACCGGATCGACAAGCTCGTCCACCGGCTCACCCTCCTGAGCTGACGGCGCCGAGTGGTGTTCCGCGTGCCCCGCACCTATGCTTGCCGCACTGCAATCAAGGGGGCAGCGTGCGAAGTCTCGAGATCCTGGTCGTCGACGATGACGACGCGGACGCCTTCATGATCTCGGAGGCGCTGGAGACCTCGGACACCCGGACGTCCGTCAACCGCGTCTCCGACGGCCGGGAGGCGCTGGACTACCTGCGGCGCCTCGATCCGTACGCGGACGCCCAGCGCCCCGACCTGATCCTGCTCGACCTCAACATGCCGCGCATGGACGGCCGGGAGACGCTCGCCGCGATCAAGACGGACGACGGGCTGAAGGCGATCCCCGTGGTCATCCTCACGACCTCCGGCGCCGACCAGGACATCGCAGCCAGCTACCAGCACCGGGCCAACGCGTACGTGACGAAGCCGTTCACCCTCGACGACTTCGAATCGACCGTACGCACGATCGACCGCTTCTACCGCGAGGTGGCGGTCCTGCCGCCGGGCGACTGACCGGTCCGGTTACCCCGCGCCCGCCCTGGGTACCACCGTGCGCATGGCCGACACCGATTCCGCACCCGAGGACCTCGGGGCGCCCCAGTCGTTCCTCGTCCTGGCCGACGGCACCCCGGTCTACGACCGCGCCGGCGACCGGGCGGGCACCGTGGAGCACGTCCTCTCCGACGACCAGGACGAGATCTTCCACGGGCTCGTGATCAAGACGCGCGACGGGCACCGCTACGCGCCCGCCGACCAGGTCGACGGCATCTTCGCCCACGGCGTGATCGTCGCCGTGCCGGCGGATCAGCTCACCGAGCCCCGGGAGGACGCCGCCGGGGGCGACGACTCGCTCGCCGACGGCCTGCGCCGCGCGTGGAACTGGCTCGTCCAGCCCAAGTGATCAGGGGTCCGGCGCGTCGAGGACGTGGGTGAGGAACCGGATCAGGTCCAGGTGGCGGTGCACCGGGTTGCGGTAGAGCGGCTCGCCCTCTCCCGTACGGATCCGCAGTGCCTCCCGGACGATCCGGTGCCAGCGCTCGTCGTACGTCTCCAGGGCGTACCCGGCCGCCTCGGTCTTGGACGTGACCCGGCCGGCCGCGAGCGTGTGGCGCAGGCGGGTGACGCCGAGCACGCCCCACGCGACCGTCCAGTCGCCCGTACCCGTGAGCCCGAGGACCGCCCGGTTGCGCCACGACGTCCAGTAGCCCGCCAGGTTCTCCCGGGTGGCCGCGGCCAGCATCGGCCAGTCGGTGTAGACGCAGAGCTCGGCGACCGCGGGCCCGCGCACGGCGATCCCGCCCTGATCGAGCACGTGCCACGTGACCAGGTGCCGTTCGAAGCGCGACACCGCCTCGACCCGCCACTCGCGCACCGCGGGGCCGTCCGGCACCACCTCCGGGTCCCGGCGCAGCGCGTCCTCCGGCAGATAGAGCCCATCGAAGAACACTTCCCCATGGGTACGCCGGAGCGCCGCGTGCAGGGCCTCCAACGCCCGGGGATCCGGCGTCCGGGAGGTGACCGCCACGAAGTCGATGTCGCTGACGCCGGGGCGGTAGTCGCCGAGCGCCAGCGAGCCCTGAAGGTAGAGCCCCTCGACCAGCCCGGGCTCGTACCGGTCCGCGAGCGTCAGGTACGCGGCGCACGTCCGCATCACACCGGCGTCGCGAGTGGAGGTCACCCCGGCGACCGTATCGAGACGTGTCCAGGCCAGGGATGCTCTACCGTGGTGATATGTCCAGGTCGGTAGTGATTTGCGCCGTCGTGCTCGCCACCGTCCCGGGATGCGACGCCGGCGGCCCTCCCGCCGCGCGGCCACCGTCGCCCGCGCCGAGCGTTCAGGCCGCGGCGAACCCGCCCGCGCCGAGCGCCCAGGCCGCGGTCAACTCGCTCCCGCCGCGCGCGCTCGCCGCGGCGGACGAGCCGCCCGGCGCCCTGGCCTGCGGCCGGATTGCCGAGGCGGTCCGGGGCGGCACGCTCATGCAGCCGGGCGTGGTCACGGGCATCAGCACCGCCACCGCCACCGCCGACGCCCCGGTGGCGGACGCCGCCACCCGCCTCCAGCAGGCCTACGAGCAGGCGGTGAAGGCGCAGGGCACCGAGGACGAGCCCGACCTGGTCGCCGCGGTCAGCGCCGCCGGGGCCGAGATGGTCTCGGTCTGCGCCGACTCGGGGCTCGAGACCGCGGGCTGACGCCGCGCCTACCGTGCGACCGCCCGCTCCTGCCCGCTCACCACGCCGACGACGTCGAAGTAGTCGTTCTCGAAGGTGGCGAGCCCCTCCCAGTACTTCTCCCCGGTCTTGAAGCCGGGCTGGGCGAGCAACAGGTGGAACTGGTCGAAGCCGGACCACGTCCCGACGTTGATCAGACGCTGCCCGTCGTGGCTCCGGTGGAAGTTGACGGTGCGCAGCCCCGGCGTGGCCAGCGCCGCCGGGGCGGTGGCGGCCACCCGGTCGAGCAGGGCGTCGGCCCGGTCGTCGAGCACCGTGAACAGGCCGAAGTGCACCACCGGGGTGTGCCGCGGGGAGATGACCGTCGGGTTCTCGTTGCCGTCGCGCCACACCAGGTCGTACGCCCGCCGGTCCAGGACCCGGGCCGGCACGTCCAGCGGGTCCCCGGGCTCCAGCACGGTCGGCGCGGTGCCGACGCCGGCGTCGAACCGGCTGTAGACGGCGAGCCGGTTGTGATCCCGGCTGGCGAGCAGCACCGCCCCGCGGAAGCCCGGAAGGATCCGCCACAGTCGCACCCTGTCCGCGACCGCCGGCAGGACCAGGGCCTGTTCGTCCGTACGCCGAGCGACCCGGTTGGGCGGCTGCGGCCCGGCCGGGGCCGGTGCCACCTCGGGCTCGCCGAGCTCGAGCCGCTCCACCACCGCGATCACGTTCGAGTCGCGGGTGGGCCGCAGGGTGAGATCGGTGCTGGTCATCGTTGCCCCCTCGGTTCCGCCGAATTACGGGACCCGTGAGTCCCGAAACAATACGGTACTCGCGAGTCCCGTAAGATGGCGAGGGTGAGCCCGGAACTTTCTGACACGCCGGCGGCGGGACGGCCCCGCGACCCGGTGCTCGAACAGGCGATCCTGGAGGCCACGGTCGAGGTCGTGGTCGAGAAGGGCTTCGCGGCGGCGAAACTCGACGAGATCGCGAGGCGCGCCGGAACCGGGAAGGCGGCGATCTACCGGCGATGGCCGGGCAAGACCGCGCTGGTCATCGCCGCCGCGCAGAACCTGCGCGGCAACGCCCCGGTTCCCGACCGGGGATCCCTGCGCGAGGACCTGCTCGCCTGCGTCCGCCACTACGTCTCGCCGAGCGCGCGGGCCGCGCTGATGCTGGCGAACGTGCTCGCCGAGGCGACCCGGGACGGGGAGGTGCGGGAGGCGGTCACCGCGTCGATAGGCCGCCCGCCCGCGGAGGCGCTGCGGACGGTCATCGAACGCTGGATCGCACGCGGCACCGTCGACCCGTCGGTGCCGGTCGAACTCGTGTCGTTACTGGTGCCCTCGGTGGCGTTCCACCGGGTCGTCCTGATGCACGAGGGCCTCGACGAGGCCACCGCGGTGGCACTCGTCGACGACGTCCTGCTGCCGGCCCTCGAGGCGCGGCGCTCGAGCTAGATCGCGCTGCCCTGCTTGTACTGCTCCCAGCTCATGTTCCAGTCGGTCCAGCCGTTGCCGTTCTTGAGCTTCTCCTCGGTGCCCTTGACCGTGATCGGGTCGCCCATGAGCGTGCGGTCGAACAGCCACTTGCCCAGCGCCATCGAGACGTTCACGCAGCCGTGCGACACGTTCCGGCGGCCCTGCACGCCCTCCGACCACGGCGCGGCGTGGATGTACTGCCCGCTCCACGTGATCCGCTGGGCGTAGTCGATCTCGGTGCGGTAGCCCTCGCCCTCGGGCAGCTCGTCCATCGTGTCGAAGACGGTGTGCCGCTTCTTCTCGATGACCACCATCGTGCCGCTGGACGACGGGGTCGACTTCTTGCCGAGGCTGACCGGGATGGTCTTGATGACCTTGCCGTTCTCCCGCACGGTCATCTTCTTGGTGCGGTTGTCGACCGTCATGACGAACGCGCGGCTGACCTTGAGGTCGACGGTCAGGTCGGAGCGGCCGTACCAGCCGTCGCCCATCGGCACGCCGGCGAGCTGCACCTTGTAGAAAATCTTGGTGTTCGGCTTCCAGTAGGTCTTCGGCCGGTAGTGCACCTCGGTGGGGCTGGTCCAGTGCCAGATGCCCTCCTGCGCCGGCGTGGCGGTGACCGTCATGCGGCGCTGGACGTCGGCACGGTACTTGGCCGGGATCGAACGCCCGAACCGGACGATCATCGGCATACCCACGCCGACGACCTGGCCGTCGCCGAGGAAGCTGGACACCCGCACGAGCTTCGACGGCTTCTTCATCACCGTGAAGGAGCTGGTCGTGGAGCCGCTCTTGTCACCCGACGCCGTGCCGTTCACCGTGACGGTGTACTTCTTGCCCCACTTGAGCGCCTTGGCCGGCCGGAAGACCTTGTCGTCCTTGTCGAGCGTGCCCTCGACCTTGTTGCCGTCGGCGTCCTTGACCTCGACGGACGTGTTCTGCGGGTCCTCGGACTCGAACTTGATCTCGGCGATCGCCTTGACGCCGGTCGCCTCCGCGGCAGGCGACGTGACCGCCACCGTGCTCAGCGTGGGCTGCGGCGCCGGCGCCCCGGAGGCGCTGCTGCCGTCCGCTCCCGCCGAACCACCCTGCCAGGATGGGGAGCCGGACTTGTCGTCACCGCTGCAGCCGGCACTCACCAGCACCGCTGCCGCCGCCACGGCCGCCGCGGCGGTGCGCCACCGCAGCCGCCGGGCCGGGCCGGTCACTCCTGGAAGTCTCATGATCCCTCTCACCGCGCTGTCGTCCCGGCGACCATCATCCGTCATGGATGCCAGCGCTCCCAATCCCGGATTCGTGCCGCGACCCCTCAGGCCTGCCCCGGCTGGGCGGCCAGATCGGCCGGCACCGGCAGGGCGCTGCCCTTCACGAAGTCCTTCCAGCTGACGTCCCAGGGCGTCCAGCCGTTGCCATACGTGAGCTTGTCCTCAGTTCCCCGGACGGTGACCGGGTCACCGATCAGGGTCTTGCCGAACAGCCACCGGGCGTTCGACGGCGAGACATTGACACATCCGTGTGACACGTTGCGCCGGCCCTGGGAGCCGACCGACCACGGCGCCGAGTGGATGTACTGGCCCGACCAGGTCAGGCGCTGGGCGTACTCGATCTCGGTGCGGTAGCCCTGCCCGGCGGGCAGCTCGTCCATGGTGTCGAAGACGGTGGCGGCCTTCTTCTCCATCACCACCATGGTGCCACTCGACGAGGGCGTCGACTTCTTGCCGAGGCTGACGGGCATGGTCCGGGTGGTCCGGCCGTCCTGGATGACCGTCATCTTCTTGGTCCGGTTGTCGACCTTCATGACGAAGCTGCGCCCGATCTTCGCGGACGCGGACCGGTCCCGGTCGCCGTACCGCCCGCCGCCGGTCGGCAGCCCGCCGACCGCGATCCGGACGGTGAGCTGGGTGCCGGACTTCCAGAACTGCGGGGGCCGGTAGAAGGCCTGGGTGCCACTCGAGGTCCACGACCAGGTGCCGGGCTGGGCGGGCGCACTCTTGACGAACATCCGCTTCTGTACGGCGGCCCGATCCTTCTTCTTGATGCCCGGGCTGAACTCGACCACCACGGGCATCGCCACGCCGTACGTGTGATCGTCGAACAGGTAGAGGCCGGTGCCGGTCCGCCGGCCGGGCTGCCCCATCGTGGTGAAGCTGGTGGTGGAGGTCTTCGCCTGCCCACCCTCGTCCACGGCTGTGACAGTGGCCACGTACTTTTTGCTGTTCTTCAAGGGCTTGGCCGGCACCCAGGCCGAACCGTCCTCCCGCAGCCCGCCCGCGACGGCCTTGCCCTTGTCATCCTTGAGAGCGACGGTCGTCACTTTGCCGCCGGAGACCGTGAACCCGATCTCGGCACTGACCGGCACACCCTTCTTACCGGTGGCCGGCGTCACACTCAACGAGAGAGGGGACGACCCGCCACCGGGGCCAGCCTCGGTCCCGGGAGCACCGGCCTCGCCCCCCGGAGCACCGGAAGGAGCCGCCGAAGCACCCCCGGCGAACGCGGCAGGCGCCGGGGCCGAGGCCTCCTTCTTGCACCCCGCCAGCGCCAGGGGCGCCACCACCAATGACACGACCACCAGCAGTGAGCGCCGCATGTCAACCATCCTCTGCCCCGTTCTCACGTTCTGCGGGCACATCCTGCCCTATCGAGGCAATCGCCAACCTCCCCCTTCAGGCGGGTTGCAGGTCACGATCACGCCGCGGCCCCCGATTTCGAGGTCCCCGGAGCCCGTGTTAATGTTTCTCCCGTCGCCAAGACGAGCGCCGCTAGCTCAATTGGCAGAGCAGCGGACTCTTAATCCGCGGGTTGTAGGTTCAAGTCCTACGCGGCGCACAGTTTTACATGGCCCTTGACCTGGCTTTTCACGCTTGGTCGGGGCCGTTTTCATTTGACGCCTTCCGTCGCGACGCTCGATGGGCGCTCGGGCGCCGTGGGACCCGTCGCCGCGGTCGTCGATTCGCCGCGAGCTGCCCGTGACCTGTGCTCACGCGATGGCCGCTGAACGCCTCCCGCCGCACACCGCGATCCCTTTGATCGGATGCTGGTCGCGCAGGCAGCCGTCGAAGGCCTGACCCTGGTGTCGCGCGACGAGACGATCGCCCGGTACGGGGCCCGACAGGTCCGGTCGCTGAGTACCGACGCATCCGTGGCAGGCGCATGGGAGTGCCTCTCACGCTCACGCGGACGCGGTCCTGGATCGGCAGCGAAAGTCGGCACACTCGCGCGCCCCCGGACGCTGGGGCCTTCGGCTTTCGCCATGGCGATCGTCGAGGAGCTTACGAGGACGGGGACGGCTCGCCGTGTTGCCTCTGCTCGGCCATCGCCACTCGGAGGTTTTCCAGGGTCGCCATCGCGGATCGGTACATCGGAGTTCTGGTGTCGCCGAGGCGTCGCAGAGCGTCGACCAGTGACTCGTATTCGGGCAGGGCCGTCTCCAGCCAGCCGATACGCAGGTAGGACTCGGCCATGGTGAAGCGCAACAGGTTGGTGCGGGCCGGGTCACGTGCACTCTCGGCGGCCGGTCGGGTCGCGAGCAGATGTTCGCCGCGCAGGTGGCGCAGGTGGCCGCGCAACTCGGCCGGGAAGTCACGCCGCAACAGGTCGTCGACGAGGCCCGCGAACTCCGGATCGGTTCCGGCCCGGGCGTGGGCGGTCGCGAGGTCGCCCACCGCGTCGATTGCCCGCATGCCGGCGCCGATCCACGCCACTATCCTATGGGGAGGGTGGCGACGGGGTATGCGTCCTCGGGCTCCGAATCCTCAGGGGTAGCCGAGGCTTCGGAACAGCCCGCGAGCGCCCGGCCGACCCTGGTGTGATCGATGCAGGGAGCCGGCCCCTCCGCGGCGCGGATATGATCATGGATTTGGTCAGGTGTTTCGCGTCTGGTCGGGGCTGTTGCTCTTCATCCCTTCGAGCCAGCTACGCTGGATGCACCCCTCGCCCTTCGGCTTCGAATGCCGTCGATGACCGAGCAGGCGACTCACCGGCTGCCCCGGCGGGCAGCGGAGAATCCGATCAACACGACGGTTACGCTGAGTCGACAGCGACCCGAGGATGTGGCTGCAGATGATCAATGTGCAGGAATTCGCCCGGCGGCTCAGCACCCTCGGGGCCGCCGAGTTCACCAGCGACGACGTCGTGGACCTGGCGACGGCCGCGGATGTCCGCATCAGCGCCGACCTCGAGATCGACGCCGTCCTGGCGCAGCGCCTGCTCGACCACGTCTCGCCCGCGCTGCCGGTCACCGGGGCGCAGATGGCAGCGGCGCAGTGGCCGCCACCGGTCTCCTCCCGGCCGGCCGCGCCCGCGGTGTCGTTCTCCAGTCCCGGCGCCGTCGACGCCCCGGCCGACCAGCCGGCCCGCCGCCGCGGCGCCGGGCCCGCGCGCAACGGCCGCCGGCCCGGCCCTCGGCGAACCGGCAGGTGAAACGGCGCGGTCCCACACCCGGGGCGGCCTCGTCAACGCCGGGCTTCGTCAACACCCGGCCTCGTCAGCGGCCGTCCTCAGCGCCCGGCCCGTCAGAGCCCGGCCCATCGGAGCCCGACCTCAGAGCCCGACCTCAGAGCCCGGCCCGTCAGAGCCCGGCCCGTCGGAGCCGGGCGCCGCGCGCTGATCGGGTCAGCGTTCGCCGCGGCGTTCCAGGACCGGCTTGACGTCGATGATCGGCGTGCCGTCGAGCGCCTCCAGGCCGGCGACGCGGATCCGCAGGCCCTCGACGGCGAGCACGGTGATGCGGTGCAGCCCGACCGGGTTGGGGCGGTCGGGTGAGCGGGTGCTGAACACGCCGGTCAGCGGGCGGCTGTGGTCGTCCCGCGGGTGAACCAGCAGGACGTCCCGGGCGGCGCGGTCCAGCCAGGTGAGGAGCACCAGTTCGGCGCCGGGCACGATGTCGCGGAGCCCGTCGGCGACGCCGTCGGTGAAGACCAGCCATGCCTCGGGTGCGCCCTCGTCGCCCTGTTTCGGCGCTGATCCGCGCTCGACCAGGGGCGACTCAACCGTGCCGATGGGGAGGATTTCGTACATCAACGGACCGTACAGCGGTCAGTCCTTCATCGCCGCGACCACCTCGCGTTCACACTCCGGCATCTTGTCCATGCCCTTCGAGATCGACCGGCTGTCGTTCCCGTCCCCGCCGAGCGCGATGCTGATGCCGTCCTCGGCGACCGCCACGTACTTGACGCCCTTGCCCTTGAGGCACTTGACGACCTTGACGGCGAAGTCGCGCGACTCCGGGTTGGCCGGGTCCTTCTCCCACGGCGGCAGCGGCATGTACAGCGGCTCGCAGATGCGGTTCGCCTTGTCGAACTTCGCGTTCTCGGCGGCGGTCGCCGGCCTCGGCGCGCCGACCGGGCCGCCGCGGCCGGAGGCCTTCTGCGGGACGCCGTTCTCCCCCATGCATTGCTTGTACGGCTTCAGCAGCGCCTCGTACTCCTCGGGCGTGGTGTCCAGCCGTTCCCGCGGCCGTTGCGGCTTCTTCGACGCGGACGCGTCCGGCGTGGGTGCGGTGCTCTGCAACGTCGCCACCTTCGCACCGCCTCCGGGCGCGGCAGCCTCGTCCTTCGACGACCCGCAGGCCGGCAGCGCGACCACCGCGACCGCGGCCAGCACCAGCGCGTAACTCCTCCGCATGGAATGTGCCCTCCTGTCCGGGACGAGGCAGGATTCTTCCTCGCCGCGGGGGCAAGCCTGACGGGCAATGTTGAGGATCGTGTCAGGTTCGTCGGCCCGCTTCTCGGCAACCGGCGTACGGCTCGCGGGTCGCGCGACCCGTACCCGACAGGGCATAGTGACCGGCGGCTCCATCGACCGATGGCGCTGCCCTGGGAGAAGGTGGTGGGGAGTGACGACGCGCTTACGTGCCCGCTGGGCCCGTGCCGCCGCAGTGGCCGCGTTGATCGGCGGAGTGTTCGTGGTGGCCGAGGCACCCGCCACGGCTGCTCCACAGGTCGTCCGGCTCCTCAGCGTGTCCAAGGAGAACATGCGGCCCGGCGACAGCGTGCGCGTGAAGTTCCGCGTCACGAATCCCGGCCGCGCGCCCGAATCGGCGTACGTTCTGGTCAGCGGTGGTCTGCGGTGCACCACCGGATGCGAGGCCCGGCTGAACCTCGGAGCCGGCCGCAGCCAGACCTTCCAGGCCACGCTCGTCGCGCCCCAGGTGGATCCGGGGATGACCGGTCTCAACATCGCGATCGGTGTCCACCTCGCCGGGCAGAACCACATGGACTACAAGATGGTGTACGTCTACAGCAGGGACACGCCCCTGCCCGGCGGCGGCAGCGGCGAGGACGAGCCCGACGCCGGGGTGGCCCGCGTCTCCGGCCGGGTCCGCGACGCCGACGGCGAGGCCCTCCGCGGCGCGGCCGTGACCGTCCGGGACGCCAAGGGACACAAGTACACGACGACCAGCGACCGCAACGGCCGCTTCGCCATCAAGTCGAGCCCCGACCGCACCATCGCCGAGGGCTCGATCACCGTCGTCGCGACCCTGGACGGCTACCGCACCGCGCGCACGACCGTCCGGGGCAACGCCGGCGACACCGCCACCGTGCGCCTGACCCTGACCGCCAAGGCCGCACCCACCACCAAGCCACCCGCGTCGGCCACCGCCGACCCGCTCGCCGCGGCCGGCACCGCCGAGCAGGACCAGACACCCCCCGCCTCGCCTCCGCCCACCCTCAAGGCCGTCAGCGGCGAGGGCCCGAGCACGACGTGGCTGCTCCTGGGCGGCCTGCTGGTCGCGGCTGGCCTGGGTGCGCTCGTGCTGCTGATCCTGCGCCGCCGGAACGCCCCGGAGGAGCAGCCGGCGCCGGCACCCGCAGCAACCCAGTTGATGGCCCCGGTCGGCGCGAGCCTGGGCGACGCCCCGACCGCGGTGCTGCGCACCGGACCCCCGCACGGCGGTTTCCCGCAGCCGGGACACGACCCCTACCGGTAGGGCCGCCGCCGCTGAGGCAGCCGAAAGTCGTAGCGGGCGAACGCCTTGATCGATCCGCGGTCTGATGTGGCCGGCCCGGTGCCGCGCCTACCGTCTCAGCCATGATCGACCGGGAATCAGCCGCATCGTTGTCCTCAGTCCGCCGCGTTCGGCGGCGGCTTGCCGTGCCTCGCCGGGTGGTTGCGGCCGTTGCGTTGGCCGTTGCCGGCGGGGTGCTGGCCACCGTGTCCGTGGGGTTCGGTGCGGAGGCGGATGCGGGGCAGCGGCCCGTCGCGGATCCGTTGCGGGGCTTCCGGCAGCAGGTCGTCAAGTGGGGTGCCTGCCCCGAGGACGCTGGCGCCGTCGAGGGGCTGCGGTGTGCTTCGGTGGTGGTGCCGTTGGATTATCGGCGGCCGTACGGTGATCGGATCCGGATTGCGGTGTCCCGGCTGCCGGGGGTGGGTCGCGGGCCGCACCGGCCGCTGTTCCTGAATCCGGGCGGCCCCGGCGGGTCGGCGCTGGACATGCCGGCGTCGTTCCGGGCCGAGGCTCCGGCGGCCGTGCTGCGGCAGTACGACCTGATCGGGATGGATCCGCGCGGGCTCGGGCACGGCACGGCGCTGGACTGCAAGCTCAGCGATGAGCGGGAAGTGTTCGTGGACCAGTGGTCGTACCCGTACCGCCGGGAGACGTTCGGGAAGGTCGCCGACACCAGCCGGCGGATCGCGGAGGCCTGCGCGCGGGCGGTCGGGCCGGAGATGGCGCACTTCACCACCGCGAACACCGCGCGGGACATGGACCTGGTCCGCGGTCTTCTCGGCGCGCCGAAACTGTCGTACTTCGGCGTTTCCTACGGCACGTACCTGGGCGCTGTCTACACGCAGCTGTTCCCGCAGCGCGCGGACCGGATCGTGCTGGACAGCGCGGTCGACCCGACCCGGTCCTGGCGGGGCGTGAGCCTGCTGCAGGCCGAGGCGGCCGGGCCGGCGTTCGACCGCTGGGTGGCGTGGGCGGCCCGGCACGACTCGGTCTATCACCTCGGCCGTACCCCGGAGCAGGTCCGCAGGACGTTCGGTGAGCTGCTGCGCCGGCCCGGCGAGCCGGAGCCGGGTGAGGAGATTCAGGGCAGCTACGGCGACCAGCTGCGGGCGTACATGACTCGGGACGCGGTCCACGTCAAGGACACGTCCGAGTACGTGGCCGCGCAGAAGTTCGGCACGGATCCGGTCGGCGACCCGGACGTCGTCGACAACCCGAACCCGGTGGACGAGGACGGGCCGGCCGACGGGACCGAGCCGGAAGGCCGGCCGCAGCCGACCGGCCCGGCGTCGGTGCTGCCGTCCAGCGAGGACCCGGACGCCAACTTCTACGCACTGAACATGGTGATCCAGTGCGGCGAGGGCCGCGACTGGCCGACCGGCGCGGCCCGGTACCGGCGGGAGGCCGCGGCTGCCCGGGCGCGCGGATCGCTGGGTGGCGACCTGAAGGCCAACGTCAAGCCCTGCGCGTACTGGAAGATCCGCTCCGCGGAACCACCGGTGACCGTGCGCAATACCGTTCCCGCTCTGATCGTGCAGAACCAGTGGGACGCGAACACGCCGCTGGCCGGAGCCCGCGCCGCCCACCGGGCGCTGGCCGGCTCGCGGATGGTGACCGTCCGCAACGGCGAGGGCCACGGCATCTACCTGGAGCAGGGCAACCGCTGCGCCCGGGACCGGGTGAGCGCGTACCTGACGACGGGCAGGCTGCCGGCCGCCGACCTCACCTGCGTCGCCCCGGAGCCGAAGCCCTGACGGCCGGCCGGCCCGGCGATCCCCGCCGGCCGGCTACCGCCACACCTGCACGCGGCAGTTGAAGGCGCCGGTCCCGTTGTTGTGCACGTCGTCGTTGATCCACAGCTGCAGGTCCCCGCCGGCGCCGCCGTAGGTCCGGCGGGGCACCTCCGGGCCGGCATAGGTCCACGCCTCGTCGCCGACCCGGAAGATCAGCGAGAACTGCCGGGCGTCCGGTCGGCCGTGCAGCGGGAAGCGCGGGTTGTCGGTGATCCAGTCCACCCAGCCTTCCGGTCCGTTGTTCCCGGTGAACCAGACGCCGGCCCAGATGGCTCCCCGTCCGGTGAGGGCGATCTGGTCACCGGGCTTGATGGTGACCCCGGCACCGACCGGCTCGGTCGCCGATTCCGGGACCTCCACCCACCGGTCGTGCACGAGCTGGGCGTTCGGCGGGTGAACGGCGACATCGACGAAGGACCGGGTTCCGGGTACGGCCGACAGATCGCACCAGCGGTCGGTCAGGGACAGGTAGCTGACGCCGACCCGGTAGTTGCCGGGCGCACCGGCCGCGAAGGTGTCGCTGCGCCGCACGATGGTGTGCGACTCGCCGGGCTGGAGCATCGTCACGCCGGGCTCGGCCCCGTGCAGGAGATGGTCGGCGTTGAAGCCCTTCGGGTCGCGGACGTACACGTAGAGGTTCTTGAAACGGGACGGGTACTGGCCCATGTTCTTGATCGTGGCAGTGACCTCGAGCCCTCCCCCGGCCGCGACGTCGGTGGAGCCGTTGATCCGGATGCCCTCGGTGATGGCCAGATCGACGTAGCGGGGCGTCCACGGGGGCTGCTCGTCCCAGTTGTAGACGTCGGCGGCGAACCAGCCTCGGTAGCCGTCGCTGATGCCCGGGGCGCAGACCTCGACACCCCGGTCGGGTACGTCGAACGGCCGGAGCTCGCATTCCTGGTCGGGATGGTTAGGGTCGTACACGTACAGCTTCATCGGTGTCGTCTCGTAGCCGTAGCACAGCACCTGGTGCCCACCGAAGACGTCGTTCTGACCGAGCGACCAGAGGCCCACCAGGCACGGCCGCCCGGCGTCGATCCGCCTGCGGATCTCGGTGAACTCGGCGCCTACCGAGGCCCGGTGGCCGTCCGCGACGGAGCCGGGGCCGAACAGCCAGCGGTTGTACACCAGGGCGGTGGTGAGGGAGTGCACCTGCCGTTCGTAGATGGCCGACTGGAGCCGGCCGCCCTCGGCGGGCACCTCCGCGCCGCCGAGGTCGTTGCCGTGCTCGGCCGTGGCGAAGTGGTTGGGCGCGGCGATGCCGTTGCGCCAGTGATCCAGGGCGCCCATGGACATGCCACCGCAGAGTCCTCTGGTGACGATGCCCGGGGCGACGTGCGTGACGAACCTGTTCGCGAAGTGGTAGCCGTGCTTGCGCGGGTCGAACGAGGTGATCTTCATGTCGGTTGACTCCTGTTCCTATCGGATGATGACGGTGCCGCCGGAGGCGAGGTCGCCTTCGCAGGCGAAGGCGTACATCCCCGGCTCGGTGAAGGTGATCCGGTAGGTGGCGCCGCCGCGGATCGGGTTGGTGCCGACCCCCCGCGGCAGGTCGCCATCGGTCGCGACCAGGGCACACCTGGCGTCGCGTTCGTTCACCCAGACGACCGTGGAGCCCCGGCCCAGCGTGGCGCTGCGGGGCAGGAACTCCGGCCAGCCGGGGCCGGAGGTGATGCGGATCCGCTGCTCGCGGACCGGTGCGTGCCCGGCCTGCGGGGACATCGGCCCGATGCCGGAGGCGAGGTCGCGGCTGAGGGTGACCATGGCGAGCACGAAGAGCCCGGTGAGGATCGCCATGGACCAGCTGATCACCAGGGCCGCGGTGACGAGGCCACCGCCACCCTCGCGGGTACGCCGGATGCGCCGGCGGGCGGCGTACCCGACGGGCAGCGCGGCCGGCCACAGGCCGATGATCGACAGCAGGAACGCCGCCACGGCCAGGGCGCAGAACCGCTTCGCGTGCTCGTAGTAGTCGGGCGCGTGGTGCTGGTACTGGACATTGTGGATGTCCCGGCCCGCCTGGCTGACGTTGCCGCCCGCGCCGACGTTGCCGAAGGTCACGCCGGGCGGCGGGGCAACCCGCGCGCGGCCGCGGGCGGTCATTCCCGCCGCCCGTGGTGGTGGATGACGTCGCGGCCGGACTGGGTGACATCACCGCCCGCCCGGACGTCACCGAACGACACCCCGGACGGCCTTACCGCGGGCTCGGCAGTGGGCTCGGCCGGCTTGCGGCGGCCGAGCAGCCGACGGGTCACCTCGGCCACCCCGGCCGACGCGGCGGCGGTGGCGATGGCGATCAATTCGAGGGCCATGGGTTTCTCCCTTTCTTCGGCGAGGCGTGCACTGGGAAGGCGTTCGGTCGGGGGGAACAAAATCGTTCTGTCGCCGGAACGGGTGAAACTCCGAATTCCGGCTCGCCATAACGGGCAAATACCTATAATTGCGCCGTGTTCATCGGCCGGGCCGCTCAGCTGCGAGCAATCGAGGCGGAGATCGACGCCGCCGCGGAAGGCGCCGCCCGGGCCGTGCATCTCGTCGGCGAGGCCGGGATCGGCAAGACCTCGCTCGCCCGGCGGGCCGCGGCGGAGGCGGAATCGCGCGGCTTCACGGTCTCGTGGGGGTGCGCCTGGGGCGGCGCCCTGGCCCCGCCGTACTGGCTCTGGTCGCAGGTCCTCGACGACCTGGACGTGCCGTTGCCGGAGCCGGACGCCGATCAGGGCCCCGCCGCCCGGGCCATGCTGCTGCGGGCGTTCCTCAACGGCATGCGGGTCGCGGCGAGCGGACGGCCGCTGCTCATCGTCCTCGACGACCTGCACGACGCCGACCCGGCCTCCCTGATGCTGACCGGTGCCCTGCTCCGCAGCCTGCCCCACCGGGCGTTGCTGCTGGTGTCGACGCAGCGGCCGGGGCACGAGCGCCTCGACGAGGTGAACCGGGAGGGCGTGGTGATGCCGGTTCCGGCGTTCGGCGCCGAGGACATCGCCGAACTCATCGCCGGCTGCTCGCCCGCCGACCCCGTCGACGCCGGTGCGCTGTTGCGGCTCACCGGCGGAAACCCGTTCTACGCCGTCGAATCGCTGCGCACCGGGGCGGAGTCGGCGGCCGGGCGGCGCCTCGGCGCTCTCCGGTCCTCCTGGGACGACGACACCGGGCGGGTCGTCTCGGCCGCGGCGGTGCTCGGACCGTGCCCGGCGCCGGGCCTGATCGCCGCGGTGGCGGACCTTCCTCCCGTACGGTGCACAGCCGCACTCACCAGCGCGGTGTCCGCCGGCCTGCTCGACGAACACCACCGGTTCCGGCACGCGCTGCTGCAGGAACACTGCTACGCGAGCATCCCGGTGGCGGAACGCGTGGTGTTGCACGCAGCGGCGGCCGACGCGATCGATCGGGTCGGTGCGGCACTCGGCCAGGCGGCCGCGCTCGCCCACCACCGCCGGGCAGCCGTCCTGCACGGAGATCCGGCCGTCGCCGTCGACGCCACCTGCGCGGCGGCCCGCGTCGCACTGCACGCGTACGCCCCGGAGGACGCGGTCGCTCAGTGCACCGCCGGGCTCGCGTGCATCGCCGCGTACGGGAACGAGGCGACGACGTGGCGGGCCCGGCTGCTCACCCTGCGGGGCGAGGCGGAGGCAATGGCCGGCGACCCGCTGACCGGCTGGCGGAGCCTGACCGAGGCGATCGGACTGGCGTCCGCGGCCGCCGACCCGGTCCTCGTGGCCGAGGCGGCGCTGCGGCTGCCCCGCCGCGAACGTTTCCTGCTCCACGATCCCGAGCTGGGCCGGCACGTCGCCGACGCCCTCGACGGGCTGGGCACCGATCATCCGGCCCTGCGCGTGCGACTCCTCACGAAGCTCGCGTACGACTCCGCGATGAGCGACGACGACGCTGCGGGGCAGGACATCCGGAACCTCGCCACCGCCGACCAGGTGGTGGCGCAGGCACGGGCCGTCGGTGACCCGGGGCTGCTCGCCGAGGCGCTCAGTACCAAGCTCTTCGCCTCGTGGGCGCCCGAGACCCTCGACGACCGGCTTACCCTCGGCCCCGAGATAGCGCGGCTCGGTCGCCGGACCGGCGACCTCTCGCGCGAGCTGGACGGCCTGCTGTGGCAGTTCATGGCCGAGGTGGAGAGCGGGCGCATCGACGATGCCCACACCACGCTGGCCGGCTACACCTTTCGCGCCGAGCGCGGCGGCCGGCCGGATCACCTTGCCTTCGCCCGGTCCCGCGCGGCGGCGATGGCGTCGCTGCGGGGCCGCTACGAGGAGGCCGAACGGCTGGCCGACGCCGCCCGCGAACACTCCCACGCCGCCGGGTCACCGGACACCGAATCCCTCTACCTGACGCAGCTGGGGGCCTGGGCCTGGGCGCGCGGCGGCGAGACGGCCGAACGGCTGCTCGACGCCTACCGCTCCTGGGACGCCCGCGCCAACCCGCTGATGTCGGTCGTCATGTACCTGTACCTGGACCGGCCCGAGGCGGCACGCCTGCCGCTGCGGGCGACGAAGTCGATGCTCGCCCACACCCCCGGGCCGCCGAGACTCTTCGGGTACAAGATCCTCGCCGAGGCGGCGTTCCTGCTCGACGAGCGTGACCTCGCGGCGGACCTGTACGAGCGGATGCTGCCGTTCCCGGACCGCTGCGTGATCAGCAGTGGCGGCGCCGCGGCACACGGCGCCATCAACCAGGCGCTCGGCGTCTGCGCCATGACCATCGGCGACCTCGACGCCGCCGTACGGTGGCTCAGATCCGCGATCGACCAGAACCGTTCGTACAGTGCGGATCCCTATGTGGCCGCGAGCCAGGCCGACCTGGCCGACGCGCTGCTGCGCCGCAACGACGACCCCGCCGAGGCGGCGGGCCTGCTCGCGGAGGCCGCCGCGACCGCCGAACGGCTCGGCATGGACCGGCTGAGCGCGCGGGTCGGCGAGCTGCGCAAGGGACTGCCGGACGACGACCGCGCACTGGCCCGCACCATCGCCGTGCTCGGCGCCGACGCGGACCGCAGCCTGCTCGCCGCCGCCTGCGGCCTGCCCCCGGAGCGTTTCCTCGCCGCGGTCGCGCGTGCACCCCTCGCGCCGCCGGACATCACGCCGGACGAGCGGCGCGCCGACCTGCTCCGGGCCGCCGCCGCGATCGACCGGCTCGGCCTGCGCCGCCGGTACCTCGGTGACGTCGCCCGCTACCGGCTCGAGGCCCTGCCCGCCGGCGACCCGGCGACCGCCGTGGGCGCGGCGCTCGAGGCCGCCCGGGAAGCGTTGCACCGCTTCCGGCCGGCCGAGGCCGCCGAGCGATGTACCACGGCTCTCGACGCCATCGCCCCGTACGCCGACCAGGCCCGCGGCTGGCGCGCCGAGTTGCTGACCGTTCTCGGCACCGCGCAGGCCGATGCCGGTGCCCGCGACGCCGCGACCCGGACCCTCACCGAGGCCGCCGACCTCGCCGACCTCGCCGGCGTGCCGGAGGTGGCGATCGACGCCGTGCTGGGCATGCCCCTCGATGCCCGGTTCGAGATCGGCAGCTGCGGCCCTGTCGAGTCCGCGCTGCGTGCCCGGCTCGACACCGCACCGGCCGCCCATCGGGCCCGCCTGCTGGCCCGGCTCGGCGCCGACGCGCTGGCCGCGCGGCCCGGCGCCGTCCGGGAACGCGAGCGCCTCGTCGATCAGGCCGTCGACGAAGCACACGCGATCGGCGACGGGCCACTGCTGGTCACGACGCTGGCCGCCTGGCTGCGTACGGTTCTCGGGCCGGACCGCATCCAGCAGCGGCTCACGAGGGGCGCCGAGACGGTGGACCTCGCC
Source organism: Pseudosporangium ferrugineum (assembly GCF_003002065.1). Taxonomy (GTDB): domain Bacteria; phylum Actinomycetota; class Actinomycetes; order Mycobacteriales; family Micromonosporaceae; genus Actinoplanes; species Actinoplanes ferrugineus_A. The sequence continues at coordinate 29,414 of NZ_PVZG01000021.1, read as the reverse complement.
AGGCGGCACGGCCGGCCGGCCGGGGAGCTTCAGGCGCGACTCAGCCTGTTCACCGCGTTGCTCACGACGGGCCGGATCGAGCAGGCCGAGGCGGAGCTGCATCAGTACGAGAAGCTCGCCACCAGGATCGACGCACCGCTGTTCCGGATGTACGCCCACTCACGCCGGGCCACGCTCGCGACCCTTCGCGGCGAGTTCGCCGACGCCGAGCGGCTCATCCGGGACGCCCACCGCGCCGGCGGCACCGTCACCCCGGACGCGCACCTGCTGTACGGCCTGCAGGTCCTCGCCCTCGGCTGGGCCCGAGGCCGGATCGACGACGAAGCCTGCCTCGCCTCGGTACGCCGGACCGCCCCCGCGCACGAGCTCATCGTCGGCTACCTGCTGCACAAGGACGGCCGGCTGCACGAGGCACGACAGCAACTGCGGGCCTCGATGAAGACCCTGGACGTCATGCCGCCCGGCTTCGAGCTCTTCGGACTGACGCTCGTCACCGGTCTCGCGCACCGCCTCGGCGACGCGGAAGCCGCCGCCGAGCTGAGGTCGCGGCTCACGCCGTACGCGCACCACGTCGCCGTCGCCGGCACCGGTTCGGTGTGCCTCGGCAGCGTCGCCCGGCCGCTCGGCCTGTGCGCGGCCACGACCGGCGACCTCGATGCCGCTGCCGCGCTGCTCCGGCAGGCGCTGGCCGTCGACCGGGGGCTGGGCGCGTTGCCGTTCGTCGCCGCGGGCGCCCACGAGCTCGCCGCCGTGCTGGCCCGCCGCAACGGCCCGGGTGACCCGGCGGAGGCCTCGGCGCTCCGGGCCGAGGCGGAGGCCCTCGCCGCCCGGCTGGGCGTGACGTTGCGACCCGAGGCATCCGCCCCGGCGCCGGGCGGCGTCACCCTCAGCCGCCAGGGGGACTCCTGGTGCCTGACCTGCCAGGGCCGCACGGCGACCCTGCGGCATTCGAAGGGCATCGCCCAGCTCGCGGTCCTGCTGGCCCATCCCGGGCGGGACATCCCGGCGATCGAGCTGGCGGGCGGCATCGGCGGCACCGGCCGGACGCCCGTGCTGGACGACGCCGCGAAGCTCGCGTACAGGAACAGGATCGCCGCCCTCAAGGCCCGGATGGCGGAGGGCGACGACGCGACCGCGGCCGGACGCGAATACGCCTTCCTGGTCCGCACGCTCAAGCAGGCCACCGGGCTGCGCGGCCGCACCCGCCTGATCAGCGACGAGGACGAGCGGGCCCGCGTCAACGTGACCCGCACGCTGCGCAAGGCCATCGACCACATCGTCACGGTCGACGAGGCGGCCGGCCTCTACCTGCACGGGACCATCTCGACGGGCATCCGCTGCCGCTTCGAGCCGGCCTGACGGCCGGCGGCATCACGCCCCGCGCAGGTGATGGCCGGCCTCGCCGATGCTCTCGGGGCGCGCGCCTTCGATGATCGCGACCATTCGCCGCAGGGCCGACTGCATGTAGCGCTGCCACAGGGGCCGGAAGGGTCCCGCGACGATCCACCGGCGTCCGGGGCGGGGCTTGAACTCGTACGTCCACCGGATGATCGTGCCCTCGCCGTCGGGGAGGAACGAGAATTCGCCGCGTACGCCGAGCGCCAGGGTGGCCAGTGCGTTGGTGAAGCCGGTCAGTTCGTACGCGAAGCCGCGGCCGTCGACGTATTCGGTGAGTGACTCGGTGACGGAAGTGCCGTCGGTGAACCGGGGTCGCCGGGAGGCTCCGGCGCGGTCCCAGGTGCCGGTCTGGTCCGCCACGGCGGCCACCCCCGGGAACAGCCGGTCGGCGAGGAACACCCGGGTCAGATCGATCGGGGCGAGGATCCGGAATGCGTCGGCGGGCCCCGCGGAGGTCCGGGCGAGAACGGTGATCGGAACGGTCCTGTCTGCGCTGGTGATAAGCATGCGATCAGCTTCGGCCCGGGCCGCGGCGGCAACCAGATACCTGCCCGGCCCTGGTACCGCCGGTACGCAGGGTGCGATCATGCGCCGATGAACGCGGTGACCTTCGGTGCCCTGGTGCGGCGCTGGCGTGATCGGCTCGATCCGGCCGACGCCGGGTTCACCCGGACGGCCAAGAGCCGCGCCCCCGGCCTGCGACGCGAGGAACTCGCCGGCTTGGCCGGCCTGTCGGTCGAGTACGTGCTGCGTCTCGAGCAGGGCCGCGCCACGAATCCCTCGACGCAGGTGGTGGCCGCGATCACCCGGGCTCTTCAGCTGCGCCGCCCGGAGCGGGACCAGCTCTTCCGCGCGGCCGGGCTGCTGCCGCCGCAGGACGGCATGGTGGACCACCATGTGCCGCCGGGCGTTCAGCGACTCGCGGCCAGGCTCGGCGACGTGCCGATCGGCATCTTCGCCGCGGACTGGAGCCTGGTGTGGTGGAACCAGATGTGGAACGCCCTGCACGGTGACCCGTCCGTCATCCCCCAGCCGGAGCGCACCATCGTCCACATGCTGTTCGGCACCGGGCCGGCGGCCGCGTACCTGCGGCCGTTGCGGTCGACTGCGGGGCCCGAGGCGTTCGCGAGCACCATCGTCGCTGATCTCCGGGAGGTCTCGGAACGGTACCCGGCGGATGCCCGGCTGGCGGCGCTGGTGGCCGGCTTCCGGCAGTCGTCGCCGGAATTCGAGCGGCTGTGGGCGACGGCCGGCCCCTCGCCGCTGATCAGCGACGAGAAGACGGTGACCCACCCGGAGGTCGGCGACGTGACGGTGGACTGCGATGTGCTCACGGTCCCCGGCGCCGACCTGCGGATCGTGACCTATACCGCGGCCGCGGGCTCCCCCGACGCCGACAAGCTGGACTGGCTGCGGGTGACGGCCGGTCAGTCGTACGGTCCGGTGGCCCGCACGAACTGAGATCAACAACCTGACGTACGACAACTTGCCCTTTAGCCTGATATGACCGATTCAATGGCAGGGGGCGCTGGTGGACTTCGGACCGGACTATTTCCGGGAGGTGCGGCGGTTCGGGGTCGGGGTCGGCATCAACCCGTCGGACTTCCACCCGTCGTACCTCGCGGACGGAGTCGACTTCTTCGAGGTCACGGCGCCCAGCGTGCGGCATCGCGGGACTGCGCCGTACAGCCTGGGGGCCGCCTCCGGGAGCGGCGGCGGATTCGAGCGACGCGGGATTCCGGATCTGGCCGCGACCGCCACCGTGCTGGTGCACAGCACCAACATCAACCCCGTCTACGCGGAGGCTCCGGCCGAGGCGGACCTCGTACGGCTGGGCGAACTGCTGCGGCTGACCGGCGCACCCTGGGTGACCGAGGACCTCGGCGTCTGGCTGATGAGCGAGCGGCACGTCTACCCGCACTTCATGCCGCTGCCCCTGACCGCCGACACGCTGGCCGTGGCCACCGAGAACATCCGGTTCGTGCAGGACGTCCTCGGCCTGCCGTTCAACGCCGAGTTCCCGCCCATGACCTACGTCGTCGGGGACATGAACGCCTTCGAGTTCTTCGCGCGGCTCTGCGACGCCACGGGCTGCGGCATGTGTCTCGACGTCGGGCACGTGCTCAGCTATCAGCTGGCCCGGGGCGCGTCCGCGTCGGCCGGCTTCCACCGCATCCCCTGGGACAGCGTCACCGAGATCCACTTCGCCGGCGGCAGCATCGACCTCGTCCGCGAGGGCTTCCAGTATCACGACGTCCACGGCGACCTCGAGGTCGTGTCGATCTGCCTCGACCTCATCGACGAGATCGTCGAAACCGCACCCCACCTGCGGGCGATCGCGCTCGAGCTGTTCGGCGCCCGCTCACCGGGAAGGGCCCTGGACCGATTGCGTACGGCGAGAGCACGGCCCACGGTCAACGCCTGGCTGGCCGGCGTCCCCGCACAGAGCGGCACGCCGGATCCGGAGGCGGCCCGGGAACGGGTCAGGACGCTGTCCGTGGCGATGTACGACCTGCTGCACACCGACCAGCCGATCTCGGGCGCCCGGCTCGGCGGGGTGGCCGGCGTGTTCGCGGCCGACGAACAGCGGCGCTGGGACCGCGACCGGCAGGCCCGGCTGAAGGCGCTCGGCAAGAGCCTCGTGGCGTACTACCCGGTCACCGCCGGCTGGCTCCGCCGCACCCGCGACTGGACCAGCGAGCACCTGTACGCCCGCCTCATCGCGGCGGTCGACGGCACCGCCCCACCGGGCGCCGAGGCGGTGGCCGGCGGGCTGCACACCCTGCTCCAGGAAGGCGAGTCGGGGCTTCTGCACGACTTGCTCGACTGCGAGACCTGGATGAACCAGTGCGTCAACGGCCTGGCGGTTCCGCACAAGCGCCGCTTCGGCATCGACGCCGATGCGGCCTCCGCGGCACTGACGGAGCCCGCCGCCCGGCTCGACTCCTTCGCCGGTCCGGTCGAGCTGATCTACCTGGGCGACAACGGTTTCGTACGACGCGGAGCAGCGGCGGTCCCGGCCGTCCGCGACGCCGTCGAGCCGGCCGCCTGCGGCACGGCACGATGCTGCACCGGCGACTGAATCGCACCGTTGTCTCCGGTTTCGAGCGGAGGAAGTGATCTGCCCGATATCGTGGGTATGAGAGCTTTTCGACTCAGGGGGAACACATGACGCAGTTGTGCGAACAGGTACGCCGGGACGCGTACAAGCCGCCGGCGCTGGAGCCGCTCGGCTCGCTCCGGTCCCTGACCAGGGGCGCGGGACCGGACGGCGAACTGGTCGTCACGGTGACCGGCGGAGGCATCCCCGGCGGGGTGTTCGACGACTCGGACGCCCGGGCCGTCCTGGTCTAGCACTCGACGCCCGGACCGGGGCTGCCCCGGTCCGGGCGTCCGGCGGGCAGGGCCCACGCCGCGTCGATCGCCGACGGCGACCATCGGTCGAAGAGTTCGGCGGCCCGCCCGGCTGCCGCGAGCGCCTCGTGCGCCGGCCGGTCCACGTCGGCGGCAGCCAGCCGGTGAAGCGGGAAACGCTCGGCGTGCGGCGTCCCCGCCGGGCGTTCGCCCCTCCTCACCAGGGCCTCCACCACATCCACCAGCAGTTCCGCCGCCGCCTCGTCGGCCGCCGCCTCCAGGTCGGCCAGCGCGCACGGGCCGGGCGGCACCGGCAGCAGCCGGCGGGCGACCACCGGCCCGGTGTCGATCCCGGCGTCAACCAGGTGCACGGTCGCGCCCAGCGCCACCCCGGCCGCGAGCGAATAGCCGACCACGCCGCAGCCACGGACCCACGGCAACAGCGCCGGGTGCGCGTTGAGCACGCCCGAACCCGCGGTGGCGATGATGTGCGGTCGCAGCACTCCGCCGCCCCCGAGCACCAGGTAGTCCGGTGCGAGCCGGCGCAGGTCCCGCTCCAGCCGGCGACTGTTCAGGTAGCCGGTCACGATGACCCGCCGGCACCTGGCCTCGAACCAGCGGCGACGCCTGCGGTACAACCGGAACCTCCGCCGCACCGACCGGGCGGCGCTCGCCGGCCACCGCGCGAGCCGGTGCAGGCCACTCTCGCCGGGCCGGGCCGGCGGCGGCTCGAGCCCGCCGGCGAGCACGAGAACGGCGTCGAGCACGATCCCGCGCCGGTGCAGGCGGTCGAGGAGCAGCAGCCCCCGGTGCCCGGCGGACGTGGTCATGACGATCCGGGTCATCGCTCCGACCGTACGGACGCGCCCGCCGACCCGGGCCGCCACGACCCGGAATCACCCGGCGGAGTCCGCTCAGCCCATCACCACAGCGGGCGGCACGGCTCGGAGCCGCCCCGAGGTCCGAGCTGGGCGCCGGAATCGCCCCGAGGGTTCGGGCCGGCGGCTGCTACAGCGGGCCGCTCTCGGCGGCGGGCTCGGCGCGGCGCTCGAAGACGGCCGCGGCCAGGCCGCCGCCCGCGCCGACGGCGGAGCCCGCCAGGTGCAGGACGGTGCCGATCACGCCGACGACGCCCGCGGTGCCGGTCAGGTGTCCGGTGCCGGCGCCGTTGATGAGGCTGATGATCGCGAACGCCACGATGATCACGATTCCGAGGAGGGCGCCGACCGCGGGCGCCCAGCTCCGCCGCACGAAGGCAACGATCAATGCGCCCGCGACGAGGATCAGCAGGTTGGGCGGCGGATAGAACGGAAAGTACGCGCCGGCGGCCCACATGATCGCATTTCCGGCCGCCCCGACGGCAAGGCCGATGACAGTGAAGCCGCGCGGTGTGAGCGTCATGCCAACCCTCCGGTCCGCTTCGCCGGCACCACAGTGGTCAACCGCCGCGCCGGAGATCCTAGGGCCTGCCACCCGATCCGGCCAGATGCTCCGGAAGTTCCGGAGCACATCGTCGATTTCGCAGGTCGTGTTGTTACATCTGGAAACATTCCTTAACAAGCGTTAGCATTCCAACGCATAGAAGTTCGTCTATCCCTATTTCCCCGCACCCTCACCCCCATCCCCACCCGAAGGAGCTGATCGAGGTGATGACAACGATGTCAAGGCGCGCCGAGTGCCTGATGTCCGTCGCCGTCCTGACGACCGGCGCGGCCCTGTCCGCCGGCCCGGCACCCGCGAAAGCAGACCCCGAAAAGACCGCCCGGGCCACCACAGCCGCCGATCCAGCACCCCCGCCCACCGGAGCCGCTGCGGGCGGCGGGCGGGCCGTCCACTTCGTATCCGGCGCTACCGGGCTCTCCGCCGCCGACAGGGCCCGCATCGACCGCCAGCGGCCCCTTGTCGCCGCCGCCACCAAGATCCGGTGGGACGTCGAACGGCACCGCTACCCCGGGTACGCCGGCATCGTGCTCGAAGACGCGCACGTGGTGCTGTGGTGGAAGGGCACGGTTCCCCGGGGCATGGCCGACGTGGTCGCCGACGCCTCCCGCATCGCCCCGGTGCGCGTCCGGGCCGCCGCCCACTCGGACGCCGAACTGCGCGCCGCCGCCGCCCGCCTCGAGGCGGAACGGGGTGCGGACATCGACAGCATCAAGCTGCGCCCGGACGGCAGCGGGCTGCTGGTCGGCGTACGCGGATCGGGTTCCCGGGTCTTCTCCGACCAGGCCGTGCCGATCTCCGTGGTGACGGAGGAGCCGCTGCGACCGATCAGCCGCGACGACGACTGGGCGCCCTGGAAGGGCGGGGCGACCACCGTGAACGCGACCCGCTCGACGGCTTGCACGGCAGGCTTCGGCGTACGGTCGGGCAGTGCCAGCTATGTGCTGACCGCCGCGCACTGCGGGCAGACGGGTGACCGGATCCAGGACGCCCGCGGCGAGTTCATCGGCAACGTCGGCCCCCGCCACCAGGACCACGACGTCGAGCTGATCCCCACCAGCAGTGTCGACGGGTACGTGTACATCGGCACCCCGACCGACGGCGCCGCGGCCTCGGTCGAGGGGTGGGGCTGGACATTCATCGGCGAGTACCTGTGCCAGTCCGGCGTCAGCAGCTCCCGCGAGCTCGGCCGGCCGGTGTGCAACCTGAAGGTGCTCTTCTACTACGCCGACCGGGAGGACCTCGTCGAGGCGGAGCAGACCCAGGGCCAGACCGCCGCCCGCCCCGGCGACAGCGGCGGCCCGATCTACTCGGTGTCGGGCAACGGCAAGCTGATCGCGAAGGGCACGACCACCCGCGTCGCCGGCGCGCGCCTCGGCTTCCAGGACTACGGCACCGCCTGGCGCGACTTCAACATCACCCCCGCCACCAGGTAGAACGCGGGCGGCCCGCCGAGGTCCCGGCACCCAGGCGGGCCGCCCGCCGACCGAACCCGGCCGGACGGCGGGGCGGCCGGCGGAGAGCGGGCTCCGGTTCAGGCGCCGATCGTGTCCAGCTCGCGGAGGGCGTCCGCGGGCAGGTCGAGGCCGGCGCCCGCGACGTTCTCGCGGAGGTGGGCCACCGACGACGTGCCGGGGATCAGCAGGATGTTCGGCGAGCGCCGCAGGAGCCAGGCCAGCGCGACCGACAGCGGGCTCGCCCCGAGCCGGGCCGCGACCCGCCCCAGCACGTCGGACTGCAACGGCGTGAAGCCGCCGAGCGGGAAGTACGGCACGTACGCGATGCCCTGCGCGGCGAGCGAGTCGACCAGGTCGTCGTCGACCCGGTGCGCCAGGTTGTAGTAGTTCTGCACGCACACGACCGGGGCGATGGCCTGCGCCTCGGCGAGCTGTTCGGCGTTGACCGTGCTGAGGCCCAGGTGCCGGATCAGCCCCTGCTCCCGCAGCTCGGCCAGCGCGGTGAACGGCTCCTCGATCGAGCCCGGCTCCGGGGCGTCGAACCCGCCCACCCGCAGATTCACCACGTCCAGGACCTCGAGCCCGAGGTTCTCCAGGTTCTCGTGTACGGCCCGGCGCAGCTCCTCCGGCTTCCGGGCCCGCGGCCAGCCTCCCTCGGCGTCGCGGCGGGCGCCCACCTTGGTGACGAGGTGCAGGCTTTCCGCGTACGGATGAAGCGCCTCTCTGATGATCTGGTTCGTGACGTGCGGACCGTAGAAGTCGCTGGTGTCGATGTGCGTGATGCCGAGCTCGACGACCTCGCGCAGGACGGCGACGGCCGCGGCCCGGTCCGCCGGAGGGCCGAAGACGTGCGGGCCGGCCAGTTGCATCGCTCCGTAGCCCATGCGGGTCACCGTCAGGCCGTCGGCCAGGGTGAAGGTGCCGCCGGGAAGTGTCTGCGTCATCATGTCTCCCAGGCTCACCGGGATCGGCCCGGCCCGGGAGGTCCCCCGTGTTCCTGGTAGTGCGGGGACCAGGGACCGGACGGGTACGCGGCACTACCGTGAAGGCGTGGACAACGCGAACCCGCTGGGCGACTACCTGCGCGCCCGCCGGCAGCTGGTGAGCCCCGAAGACGTGGGGCTGCGCGCGACCGGCCTGCGCCGGGTCGCCGGGCTGCGCCGCGAGGAGGTGGCGACGCTGGCCGGCATCAGCGCCGACTACTACCTGCGGCTGGAACAGGGCCGCGACCGGCACCCGTCGGAGCAGGTGCTGGAGGCGCTGGCCCGGGTGCTGCACCTCGACGAGAGCGCCACCGATTATCTGCTGAGCCTGTCCCGCCCCCGGGCCCGGGCGCGCTCCCGTCCGCGCCGGGAACGGGTTCCGGTCGGCATCCGGCAGCTGATCGAGGTGATCGGCCTCCCGGCGTTCGTGGAGGGCCGCTACTTCGACGTCCTGGCGGCCAACGCCATGGCCCGGGCCCTCTCCCCCGCCCTGCGCGTCGGCGAGAACCGGCTCCGGTCGGTCTTTCTGGACCCGGCGGAACGCGAGCTCTACCCGGACTGGGAACGCGCCCTCGCCGGCATGGTGGCCGTGTTCCGCTCCTCGGTCGGCACGACCACGGACGATCCCCGGTACGCCCAGCTGGTCGGGGAGCTGTCGGTGGGAAGCGAGCACTTCCGGCGGCTGTGGGCCCGGCACGACGTGAAAATCCGGGAGGGCGCGCCGACGCGGCTGCGGCATCCCGAGGTGGGCGAGATGACGTTGCGCCGGGAGAAGCTCGGGGTCGGCGGGAGCGACGGGCTGCTGCTGGTGGTCTATCACGCGGAGCCGGGCACGGACAGCGCACGGTCGCTCGGGCTGCTGGGGTCGTTGGCGGCCTCGGAGTCCGTCGGCGAGCTGAAGCACGAGCCGGGACAGGACCAGCCCGGCACGCGCGCCGAGACAAGACCGGGCCCGGGCCGCGGCGGCCGGTGAGGCCGGGGCCCGGGCGCGCGAGAGCGAGGCCGGGGCCCGTGAGGCCGGGGCGCGAGAAGCCGGGGCCCGTGAGGCCGGGGCCCGGGCGCGCGAGAGCGGGGCCGGAGCGCGGGAGGGCGGCACGGTCAGGGCTGGACGTCGACGGGCGGGGCGCCGCGGGGTTTCCAGCCGGCCGGGGGATCCTCGCCGGTCAGGCCGTCCACCGACTCGCGGAGCAGGTCCGCGTGGCCGGTGTGGCGGCCGTACTCCTCGATCAGGTCGCAGAGCAGCCGGCGCAGGCTCGCTTGGCGGCCGTCCGCGCCCGAGACGTGCACGAGCTGGTCGAGGCCGCCGTCGGACAGGGCCGCGGCGAGGCGGCCTCGGGAGCGTGCCACGGCGGCGTCCCACAGCGCATACAGATCCTCGGGGGTGTCCTCGGCGGCGGAGGTGAACTCCCAGTCGGGGTCGTCGTCCCACGCGGCCCGCCGCCAGGGAGCGCCGGGCGCCTCGCCCCGGAGTTTCGTGGTGAAGGTGTAGTCCTCCACGAACGCCAGGTGCTTGAGCAGGGCGCCCAGGGTCAGCGACGACGCGCCGAGGCGGGTCCGCAGGCCGGCGCCGCCGAGACCGTCGGTCTTCCAGCGGAACGTCGTGCGCAGCCGGTCGAGCGCGCCGGCGAGATGCTCGGCCTCGGTGCCGGCAACGGGCGGTTCCCAGGGAAAATCGCTGCTCATGGGGCCACGGTAGTCCGATCCGGCGGGCCCCGGGCGCCCCTGTGGACAACGCCGTTCGCACCGGATTCCGGTGACTGTTGGGACAATGTCGACCGCCGATATGGACGATTGACACTCCATCGATTATTGTCGCTCAGGACGCCGTTGCGAGTTCTTCCCCCGTGGAATTCGCAACGGCGTCCTTCGTTCGCACGGCGGGACGCCCCCGCCACCCGAGGGTGCCGAGGGCGCCGCTGCGCCGATCAAGCCAGGAAGCAGCGCTGACCGGAAGCAGCGCCGATCAGGCCGGAGGCAGCGCCGATCCAGGCCCGGAAGCAGCGCCGATCAGGCCTGGAAGCGGGTCCGGCGGCGACGGGCCACCCAGAATCCGCCCACCCCGGCCAGGAGCAGCAGCGCCCCGGCACCGGCCAGCGTCGCTGTCCGCGTACCCGTGATGGGAAGGCTGCCGCCCCCGCCGCCGGGAGCGGCCGTCGCGGGCGGAGTGGCAGGCGGTGTCGTCGGTTCTGGGCCGGACGGCGGGACCAGGGCGAGGAGGTAGTCGACCGCCCCGGTGACCCCCGGCTTCAGGGCGGACGAGCCGGCGCTCAGCGTCAGCGTGCCCCCGGCGCCCCGGACGACGGTCGTGCCGGGCGTCGCGGAGAGCTCGGCGAGGTCGCGGGCGCCGCCGTGGCCCTCGGCCCAGCCGGCGCTGACCCAGTGGAAGCGGAGGTCCTTGTCGAGGTCCCCGTAGCGTTGCCGGAGGGCGATCGCCACGGGCGCGGCCAGCCGCAGCGTCTCGCCGGCGGCCAGCTCACGGTCGAAGGCGCACCAGGCCGAGTCGGGCTTCGCCTCGAGCGCGTACCAGCAGTTGTCGTACCTGCGGGCGAAGACCAGGTCGTCGTCCGCGAGGCGCAGCTCGACGAGGAGACCCTTGACCGGCGTCGCGCCGGTGTTGCGGACGCCGACGGTCCCGGGCAGGGTGTCGCCGGGGGCGATGTGGTGGAGCTTGGGGCGTTCCCCGGCGACGGTGCGCTCCTGCACGGCGTCGAGGGCGGCGCCGTCCGGGTCCGACGGCGGCAGGACGTCCGGCGCACCCCAGGGCCCGTCGGCGGGCTTCTCGAACCAGACCGGGAAGATCGTGCCGGTCGAGTCGCTGTAGGAGGCCGACAGCCGCGGCGAGGCGGGCTCCAGGGTCAGGGTGCCGTCGTCGCCGCGTACGGCGGTCGTGCCCGCGGCGGCGTCCTCGTTCGCGAGCGCCTCGATGCCGCCGGCCGCGTCGGCCCAGGCCTTGCTCGACCAGCGCACCTTGAGGTACGGACGGTCGGGGGAGGGTGTGGACGGCTGGGCGTCGCCGGTGGCCGCGAGAACCGGACCGGCGAGCTGGAAGTAGGACGAGGCGGCGACCTTCGAGTCGAACTCGCACCAGGCCGAGTCGGGCCTGCCGTCGAGGGCGTACCAGCAGTTGTCGTACCTGCGCGCGAAGACCAGGTCGTCGGTGGTCGAGGTGAGCTGCACGACGACACCGTCCACCGTGGCGCCGCGGTTGCGCACGCCGATCGGGTCGCGCGTGATCCTGCCGGGGCGGAAGGTCAGCCCGTCCATGCGCCCGGACTCGCTGGAGCGTTCTCCGACTGCTTCCAGGCGTACGGAATCAGGGTCTGCCGGTGCCGCGACGGCGACCCCGGGCAGGACCGCCGCAGCCAGGGTGACGGCCGACAGCAGCGCGCCGGCCGGTAGGCGTTTGTTCATCTGGTGTTACCCCCGTGGATCGATGAGGGCAACACCCTACCTACGCCGCCGGGCCGTTCGTGGCCCGCCGATCGGCCCGATTCCGTACGCCCGGAGCCCCTTACGGAAGCAGCGGCGGCGCCTGCCGCGCGGCGATCCGGGGCCGCACCGCCACCTCGGGCGCGGTGGCGGCCGGCGCGGGCAGCGTCCCCACCAGGGGCAACGTCAGCGAGCTGCCCCGCAGGTCGAGCCGGACGGTTGCGCCCGTCGAACGATGCGGGAAGTGGTAGTCGTTGTCGCTGGCCATGACGATCAGCCCCAGCGCGTGCCCGGCGGCGATCCGCTGATCCGTGGCCTGCAGCGGAACGGTGACCGAATACCACCGGTCCGGCCGCAGCGGCGTCTCCGTGCGAAGCGTCCGATAGTGGGCCGCGTCCGTCCAGCCTCGGGTGAGAATCCCATGGTCGCTGGTCACCACGTCCTCGACGGCATCACGGATGCAGGCCTCGTCGGTCGCGGACGAGGCCCCCCAGCACGTCTCGGTGTCCAGCTGGCGGGTGCCGCCCCGCTCGTTGAGGTAGTCCACCCGGTCGGCGACGCCGTAGTCGACGAGGCGGGCGGACAACTCGGTGGTCGGCTTGTCCACCTTGACCCGCAGCGTCACCGACGGCGTGCCGGAGATGCGTACGCCCTCGGTCAGCGGCGCGGACAGGAACGCGACGCGGCCGGGCACCGCACTGCCCGGCGTCGCCACGGCGGTGGCCTCGCTCAGGTCGAGGTTGTCCGTCCACGTCCGCGAGCCGCTCCCGGACCGTCCACCCAGGGTGCCGGTCGTCCCGTCGCCGTCGCCCAGCGCCACGTCCGTCTCACGCACGCCCACCGCCGGCCAGCTCCGCTCGTCGACCCAGGTGCCCGGCGTGGTCTCGATCGACACCGCCGGTTCGCGGTCGACGCCGTTGGGCACGTCCCGCAGCCAGCGGTCGAACCACCGGTGCAGCGTCTCCAGCCATTCGCCGCGCCGGAGGTCGAGCGGGTGGATGTGCCCGACCTGCGACAACCACAGCTTCTTCGGTACGTCCAGCCGGCCCCACCAGGCGGCGAACTGCGTGGGCTTCACGTTGATGTCGTTGAGGCCGTGCACCATGAACACACTGGCCCGCACCTTGCGCGCGTCCCGCCGGTAGTCACGCTCCGCCCAGTACGCGTTGTAGCTGCCGGTCGCGTCGTCGCTGTCCTCGCCGAGCCGGGCGAGCATCGCCGCGCACGCTTCCGGCGGACGCGCGGAGACCACCGTGTGCAGGAACGCGGGGTACTCCGGGATGCGCAGCACGCCGTTGAAGCGCTGGTAGTCGTACCAGCTGGAGATCGCCGCGATCGGCACGACGGTCTCCAGGCCCTCGACGCCGGTGGCGGCCACCCCGTTCGCGACCGAACCGTCCCAGGACATGCCGATCATGCCGGTCCGGCCGTTGGTCCAGCCGGTGGCGACGGCCGGGGTGCCGTCCGCGTACGCGGCCCGCGCCCGCCCGTTCAGCCAGTCGATCACGGCCTTGGCGCCGAGCACCTCCTCCCGCCCGCCGACGTCCGTGCACCCGGTGGATCGGGCGGTGCCGGCCAGATCGGGCGCGACGAACGCATACCCCCTCGGCACGAAATAGTTGTCGTTCTCCGTCTTCAGCATGGCGATCGTGCCGCCGGCGTCGTACCCCTTGGCCCCCCACGCGTTGTACGGCGAGGCCTCGAGAACGACCGGCACCTTCAGCCGCCGCTCGGCCGCCTCCCGAGGCCGCACGATGTCCACCGCGATCCTGTCCCCGACGCCGTCACCGTCGTTGTCGAGCGCGGTCGACACCCAGACGCTCTCGCGGATCGCATTCTCGTAGGAATAGATGGGGGCGCTCCCACCGCCGCGTACCGGCGCGTCCGGCGCGATCTCCCGGTGCCGCACCGGCACGGTGGGCGTGGTGTCCCCCGGGCGGATGGGCACCGTCGGCGCGCTCCCGCCGTGCCGCACGGGCGCGGCCGCTGCCGGGACGACCGGAACGATCAGGGTGCCACCGATCGCCGCGGCGACGGCGAACGCGATCCTGCGGACTGATATCGACACCCGGCAGATCGTAGGGCGTCAATACCGTGCTTTCGTACGAATGGAGCACCGTTGCCCGGGTCATTGCCCCTTCGGCCACCGCCGAGCCGAAACGACAGAAGCCCCGCCGCTGCCGCGGTGAGGCTTCCGTGTACTGCTTTCACTTGGGGTGATCGACGGGACTTGAACCCGCGACCCCCGGGACCACAACCCGGTGCTCTACCAGCTGAGCTACGACCACCATGACACCGCCTGCGGCGGAGTTCTCCGCAGCGGGCGCCGGACAAGCATAGCCGGACCCCCCACCCCGCCGTCGACCGGGTTACCTCCGGGACCCGGCGACCTGGCGGAGGGACGCTACAAATGGCGCCGGTCCGGCTTCCGAAGGAGAAAACACGTGAGTACGTACGTTCTGGTGCATGGCGCCTGGCACAGCGGGCGGGCCTGGGACCGGGTGGTTCCGCTGCTCACCGCGGCGGGCCACGAGGTGTTCGCGCCGTCGCTGACCGGGCACGGCGACACGGCCGGCCTGATGCGGCCCGGCGTGGGGCTCGACACGTACGTCGAAGACCTCGCCCGGTTGTTCACGGGTCGCGGCCTGGCCGAGGTCGTGCTGGTGGGGCACAGCTTCGCCGGGATGATCATTTCGTCGGTCGCGAACCGGATGCCCGAGCGGGTGGCCCACCTGGTCTACCTCGACGCGATGGATCCGACCGACGGTCAGGCCGCCCTCGACGTCGCGCCGGCGGCCCAGAGCCTGATCGACGAGGCCGCCGCGTCGGACGCTCCGTGGCGCCTCCCGCCGCTGCCCCCGGCCTTCTTCGGCGTCACCGAACCGGCGGACGTCGCCTGGCTGCACACGATCCTGACGGACGAGCCGGCGCAGATCTTCCAGCAGCCCGCCAAGCTCGGCAATCCCGCCGCGGAGACGATCCCGGCGACCTACATCCGCTGCGTCGATCACCGGTCGGTGCCCGGCGCACCGCAGCCCGTGCCGGGCACCCGGCCGAACGGCGGTCCGGTGCGGGTGTGGGAGCTCGAGAGCGGTCACGACTGCATGATCACCACGCCGTCGGGCCTCGCGGAGATCCTCCTGAAGATCACCTGAGGCGCCCCCGCACGCGGAGCCTAGAGCTCGGCGGCGATCGCGCGGGCCTGGTCGACGTCCGGGCCGGGCAGCGGCACGAACAGCGTCCGGCGGTAATACTCCAGCTCGCGGATGCTCTCCCGGATGTCGGCGAGCGCCCGGTGCGCGAGCCCCTTCTGCGGCTGGCCGAAATACACCCGCGGATACCACCGGCGGGCCAGCTCCTTGAGCGAGGAGACATCGATCATCCGGTAGTGCAGGAAGCCGTCGAGCGCCGGCATGTCCCGGGCGAGGAAACCCCGGTCGGTCGCGATCGAATTGCCGCACAGCGGGGCCGAGCGCGGATTGGTCACAAACTGTTTCACGTACGCCAGGACGGCCTCTTCCGCCTCCGCCATCGCGACCGTGGACCGGCGCACCTCCTCGGTGAGGCCGGACTTGGCATGCATCTCCCGGACCACCTCGGGCATCGCGTCCAGCGCGGCGTCGTCGGCGTGGATGACGAGGTCGACACCCTCGCCGAGAACGTTGAGATCGGGATCGGTGACCAGCGCCGCCACCTCGATCAGGGCATCCTTGCCCAGATCGAGGCCGGTCATCTCACAATCGATCCACACCAGAAGATCCGCCACCCGATCAGCCTACGCGCACGAAGGGGTGACGCGCCGGTACGCGGGGCTCTACCCACCTGTTCGAGAGAGAACACGCCCAGACGCCCAGTTTCACCCTAGATCGCCCGTATTAGCGCGAGGACTACCCACTTCGCCTGTCGACGGGCTAAAGTGTGCTTAACGGACGAAGCCCCCCTTCGGTTACTCCGTTCCCCCGGTAAAGGGGCCCTCCACGTCGGCAGCGCGGAGGGCCCTTTCGGCGTCCCGCCGGGACGCGGGCAGCGGAAAGCCCCGGGCTTCCACCCGGGGCTCCGCCATACTCAGTCCTTGCCCTGCCCTCGACCCCGGCGCGGCGGCCGGGTCACCTTGATCGGAGGCTCCTGCTCCTCCGGCCCCGGCGACGGCAACCCGGAAGCCGTAACATTCCGCCGCCGCCTGGCCTTAGCCCCGCCGAGCAGCTCCGCCACCTCATCCTTGTAGCTGCCCAGCAGCCCCCTCTTCGCAGGAAGCCCCACCGCAGGCTTACCCGGCGCAGCCTTCACGGCCTCAGGGTCCGCGGCCTCAGGGTCCGCGGCATCAAGCTTCGGGGTCTCAAGCTTCGGGCTCTCAAGCTTTGCTGCATCCGGCCTCGGGGTCTCCGGCTTCCGGGTCTCCAGCTTTGTGGCATCCGCCTTCGAGGCCTCAAGCTTCGCGGCCTCAGGCAGCGCGGCTCCGGGCTTCGCGGCCTCAGGCAGCGCGGCTCCGGGCTTCGCGGCCTCAGGCTGCGCGGCTCCGAGCTTCGCGGACTGCGTGTTCTCGGTCTTGGGCGACTCGGGCCGTTCGCTCTCGGCCTTCGGCGCCTGGGCAGTCGGGGTCGAGCGCAGCGGAATCCGCTGGGCGGCGGGCGTCGTGGCCGCGGCCGGCTCGCTCCTCGCCGCACCGACGGTGGGCGCGGGCTTGGCGGACTGCGCGGGCGCCGGGGCAGCCTTCGCGGAGGAGGTGGGCGCCGGCGCAGCCGTGGCGGAAGAGCCAGGCAGCGACGCGGCCTTGGCGGAGGGAGCGGGCACCGACGCGGCCTTCGCGGACGGAGTGGGCACCGGCGCAGCCTTGGCGGACGGGGTGGAGAGCGACTCGCCCTTGCCGGGTGTTGCCTGCGAAGGCTCAACCCGGCCGGAACCGGCCGGCACCGGCTCACGGGACGGCTCGCTCGGACGGGACGGCCCGGGAACCGCCGGCCGAGTGGGAGCCGGTGAGGGCCCGGCGGGCTTGGCGGGCGAGGTCGGCGCCAGGGAAGTCGGTCGGCCCGGAGCGGGCACGGTGCCCGCCTTACCGCTCCGGGGACCGCCCGACACAGCCGGAGCCGCGGACGCAGCCGGAACTGCCGACGCCGCCGGAGTTGCGGGCGCAGCCGGAACTGCCGACGCCGCCGGGGCCGCGGGCGCAGCCGGAGCCGGAGCTCCCGATGCGGCCGGAGCGGCGGGTCCGGCTGGAATCGCGGGCGCGGACGGAGTTGCGGGCGTGGCTGGGCCCGCGGGTGCGGTCGTCGGGGCGGCCGGCACGGCGGATTTCGGGGTGCCTGCGGCTCCGACGCGGCCGGAGTCGGCGCGGGTCAGGCCCGTGGCGGCCCAGGCGTTGGGCGGCGGGCCGCCGAACAGGGCGTTGCGAGGAGCGGCCTTGGCCGCAGCCGCAGCGGGCGTCGGCACAGAAGCGGGCGCAGGCTTAGCCGCGGGTGTGGGTGCGGCCCCGGGCGCAGGCTTAGCTGCGGGTGCGGGTGCGGCCCCGGCCTTGGGTGCGGGCGCGGCCGCTGTCGCCGCGGCGAGCGCCGGGGTGACCGTGGGCTCCTGCTGCGTGCTGGCCGGCTCCTTTTCCTGGGGGAGGTGCTTCCGGGCGGCGATGTCGGCCGGTTTTGCGCCCGTGGCCGGTTCGTTTCGCGTGGGCCTGGTGGCGGCCTCCGGGTTGTCGGAGAGGCCAACCACGATGACGTCGTAGCCCTTCGGCATCGGGCCGATGGCCGGCGCTACGGGCCTGGCTTCGGTTGCCGGGCCGGTGGACGCGGCAGGCTTCGCGGATCCGGGCTGACCGGCGACGGGCTTTTCGGCCTTGGCCGACGGCACCGGCGCGGACTTCTCCGTGGCAGCGGGCTTCCCGGCCACGGCCGGCGACTTGGCAGCGGGCTTCTCGGCAGCAGCCGGCGACTCGACAGCGGAGTTCTCGGCCGGCGACTCGGCAGCGGGCTTCTCGGCCACCGCCGGCGACTCGGCGGCGGGGTTCTCGGCCGGCGGCTTGGCGGCGGGCTTTCCGGTCTTGGCTGGCGGCTCGGTGGCGGCCGGCCTGGGCTTGGCGGCCGGTTCGGCGGCGGGCTTGGGGGCCTTGGGGGCCGGCTCGGTGGCTGTGGCGGGCGAGGTGGCCGCCTCGGTGCCGGTCGGGGACTTGCGGGTTGCGTTCAGGGCTGCCAGGGCTCGGGCCTCGGTCTCGCGGGCCCGGACCGCCGCGGTTTCTGCCACCCAGGCGCCGACCGCCGAGGCCTCGAAGATGGGGAGGTCCGTGGGCTGGGGTGCGGTCCGGCGGCGGGGGCCGCGGGCGGCCGGCGGGTCCGTCGAGGGCGGTTCGGCGGGCGGGGTCACCCGGGGTGCGATCAGGCTCAACGGCTCCCCCGGCGACGGCGCGACGGCCGGCGATTCGGACGAGGAACCAGACGGGGAAGCAGACGAAGAACCGGACGGGGAACCGGAGGCCGGCGACGGACCCGACGGGGACGCGGACTGGGACGCGGATGGTGAAACGGACGCCGGGACCGGCACAGAATCGGCCGGGACGGAAGCCGGGACGGAAGCGGCCGGAACGGAAACGGCCGGGACGGAAGCCGGGGCGGGCGTCGGCAGCGGGATGGCGGCGCCGCGCTCGGACGGCCGGTTGCCCTTGGCGGAGGACGGTGGCCAGGTCAGGGCCGGCGGACGGCTTCGGGGCTGGGAGTCTGCGAGCGTACGCGGGCGGTGGGTTGCCGAATGCCGTCCTCCGCCCGTGCGGCTCAGCGGCAGGGGGGCGCCGATGGCCTGCATGAGGCTGGGGACCTGGCTCGGTTCGACGATGTAGACGACCTCGCGGCGGCGGGAGGGCCAGCCGAGGAAGATCATGCCGATCATGACGAGGAGGGTGCCCGTGATGAGCAGGGCCCAGGTGGCCTCGTTGAGCCAGCCGGGGCTGACCGCCGCCGTCGACTCGAGGCGTACGCCGGGCTGGGCCGCCGGGTTCATGATGATCAGGCTGTAGGGGGTGTCGCGGAGTTCGGTGGGGTTCCAGTCGACCGCGCCGGTGCCCGCGGCGATCCAGAAGCGTTCGCGGGCCGGCAGCTGTTCCGGCGCCCGGGTGCCGGGCACGAGTTTGCTGGTCACCGGGAGGTCTCCGGTGCCGAGGTCGATCGCGGAGACCGAGATGCGGGGGATGTCCGCCAGGTACGCGTCCGCCCGCGCCCGGGGTGCGAGGCCCAGGAACGCCGGGGCGCCGGAGGACGTCGCCGTGATGCGCAGCCGGGTGTCGCCGAGGCGGGCGAACGGGGCGTCGTTGATCAGCAGCGTGTCGACGTCGTCGATCACGATGGCGTACCCGGAGGTCGCCACCCGCTGCATGGTGCCGCTGAAGGCGCCGCCCGCGTCCCGGTGTTGCATGGCGGCCCAGAAGGCGCCGCCCACCAGTAGGGCCGGTAGTCCGACGGTCAGCATCAGCATGCCGAGGATCGTGCGGAACACCCGCATCGCGATCTCCCCCTTCTCGGTGGTACTGGCCAGACCATACAGACCGAAATAACACCAAAATGGATAAACCGCTACTTAGGCCCCGCAGGAGGGAGGCGGGCAGCAAAAAGGCCGGCCCCGCGCGTGAGGGAGGGCGCCCGCTCTACCCGCCGTGGCCCGTCGCCTGGCCCGCCACGGCGGCGACCGCGCCCGTCGCCTGGCTTGCCACGGCAGCTGCCGTGCCCGTCGCCTTGCCCGCAACGGCGGCGGCCGTGCGGACGAAGGCGGCCAGGGCCGGGGAGGTGGCGTGCTCGGGCCAGGCGAGGACGAGCGTGGTGGGCTCGGCGTCCTCGACGGGGACGGCGACCAGGTCGTCGCGGAACTGGTCGCGGATGGAGGAGGGGAGGACGGCGACCATGCGGCGCAGGGCGATGAGGTGGAGAAGCTGTCCGAGGTCGTGGACCTCGGGTCCGGGTGAGCCGCCCTCGGAGGCGCCCGGCCAGCGCGGCAGGGGCTCCCCGGCGAGGTCGTCCAGGCAGACCCGGGTACGGCCCGCGAGGCGATGCGATCTCGGCACCACGAGAAATTGAGGCTCGGTCAAGAGGTCCTGGGTGTCCAGGCCGGTGAGGTCGGGGTGGGGGCGGTGAAGCAGGGCGGCGTCGGCACGGCCCTCCCGCAGCAGGAGCTCACGCTCGCCGAAGCTGCACACCAGCTCGACCGGCAGCGCACCCGGCTCGGCCTGATAGGCGTCGAGAATCGCGGGCAGCAGGCCACCGTCGCCGCCCGGCTTGATGACCAGGACCAGATGCGGGTCGGCGCGGCCGGCCCGCCGGGTGCGGCGCGCCGCGGCCGCCGCGGCGTCGAGCACCGTACGGCCCTCGCGGAGCAGGACGGCCCCCGCCTCGGTCAGTGCGACCCGGCGACTGCCACGGTCCAACAGGGCTACGCCCAGCCGTCGTTCGAGCTGCTGAATGGCGCGGGAGAGCGGCGGTTGGCTCATCCCCAGCCGGGCGGCCGCCCGGCCGAAGTGCAGCTCCTCGGCGACAGCGGTGAAGTAGACGAGCTCGCGGACCTCCGGTCTCTCCATACCCGCACGGTATCGCTGAGTGCGTGATCGGTGTTGGAACCCCCGGCCGCCCCGGTGGTTGGCTGAACGCATGACAGAAACCACGACTGCCCTGGTCACCGGCGCCAACAAGGGCATCGGGCGCGAGGTCGTAGCCCAGCTCGCCGCGCTCGGCACGAACGTCGTGCTGGCCTCGCGCGACCCGCACCGCGGTGCGGCGGCCGCAGCCGGCCTGGGCCCCGGGGTGTACCCGGTCACCCTGGACGTCACCGACCGCGCCGGCGTCCTGTCCGCCGCCCGCTGGATCGAGGAGCGCTTCGGCCGGCTGGACATCCTGGTCAACAACGCCGGCATCGGTGGCGACCTCGCCGCCCAGAGCCCGAGCAGCGTCGAGTTGCCCGTCGTACGCGAGGTGTTCGAGACCAACGTGTTCGGCGTGATCAGCGTGACCACCGCGATGCTGCCGCTGCTCGCCCGCTCCCCCGCCGCCCGGATCGTCAATGTCAGCAGTGGACTGGGCTCCATCGCCCGGATGACCGATCCCGGGGACTACTTCACCACCCGGCCGCCGCTGGCCGCGTACGCCCCGTCCAAGACCGCACTCAACTCGCTGACCGTGCAGTACGCCAAGGAACTGCGCAGCCGCGGCATCCTGGTCAACGCCGCCGATCCGGGGCCGAGTGCGACCGACTTCACCACCGCGTTCCCCGGCCTCACCCGCACCGCGGCCGACGGCGCGGCCGTGATCGTCCGGCTCGCCACGCTGCCCGACGACGGGCCGACCGGCGGCTTCTTCGACGAGAACGGCCCGGTTCCCTGGTGAGCCGGGCGGCTAGGAGATCTTGGCGGTCATCGTCAGCGTGGACTGGTCGATGTCGCTCGTGCGTACGGTGAACTTGAACGTCCAGTCCCCCGCCATCGGCAGCGCGATGTCGCCCACCGCGTGGAAGTCCGTGAGGCGCAGCAGCGGCACCTCGATCGGCTCGATCCCCTTCGCCGGCAGGGCGGCCGTCGCCGTCCACTCGACCACCGGCAGCGGCTTGTTGTCCGGCGTGTACGCGTACAGATGCAGGGAATTGTTGCCCACCGTGGCCGGGAAGACGTCGACCTGGAGCGACACGGAGTCGTCGGACACCGTCTGGGTGATCGTCGTCGAGGTCGCCGCGGTCTCCGACGCCTCGGCCGTGCGCGGCGGCGGGATCTGCACGAGCGCGGCGGTCACGCCCAGCACGACCGCCGTCACGGCCAGCTCCGCGAGGACCATCCGGCGCAGCGTGCGCGGCCCGGTCTCGGCCGTGCGGTTCCGGACCAGGGTTCGGGCGTACGCCGCGAGCCCGAGCACCACCGCCACGAGCGCCACCTTCACCAGGATCAGCCGCCCGTACGTGCTCTGGAAGAGCCCCTTGAACGACGCGATCTCGATCAGGGCCTGCACCACGCCGGCCAGGACCAGCGCGGTGACCGCGGTGGCCGCCCAGCGCGACCAGATGGGCAGGATGGCGCCCAGCTCGCGTTCGTCGGCCCGGCGCAGCAGGAAACCGGTGAGCATGACCAGGCCGCCGAGCCAGACCGCCATCGCCGCCAGGTGGATCGCGTCCACGACCACGGACACCCCGGCCACCGGCGACGCGGTCGGGTGCCCGGTCAGCGGCCAGGTCGCCAGCGCGGCGACGCCGAGCACGCCGAGCAGCGCCAGGTCCGCTCTGCTCTCGCCGCCGGCCCCGGTGAGCAGGGGACGCAGCAGGAACGCCGCCGCGACGATCACGCCGAGGCGGACCAGCATCACGGCCCCGAACGTGCTGCCCAGGACGTCCTGGAGGTCGTCGGCCGAGACGTCGAACAGGCCCGTTCCCGTCGTGTACGGCGCCTGCAGCCACACCGCCAGCGCGGTGCTCCCGAGCACGAGGCCGATGCCGGTCCAGACCAGCCGCGCCGGGCCGACCCGGGACAGCCGGTGCGGCCACAGCAGCGCCAGCACCAGCACCGGGCCGACGAGCAGCACCAGGCCCGCGTACCCGAGATATTTGCCGACCGGGATCAGGGCCCGCACGACCGGATCGACCGACTGGTCGAGCTGGGTCTCCGTCGGCGGCGCCGACGCCGCACCCACCGAATACGTCAGCGTGCCCGCGACCGGGTGGCTGTCGGCCGAGACGACCCGGTAGCTGACCAGGTAGGTGCCGCGACCGCCGCCGGAGCGCAGCGGGATGGTGACCGTGCTCCCGTTCGCCTGCGGGTCGCCCTGGTCGGCGCGGCTGCCGTCGGGCGCGAGCACCTGGATCTTGCCGGAGATCAGCTGCACCGACTCGCTGAAGGTCAGCGTGATCTTGTTCGGCGCGTCCGGGACGATGGTGTTGCTCCCCGGATCGCTGGCGACCAGGGCGGCGTGCGCGTCGGCCGGCCCCGCCGGCCCGAGAAGCACGGCCAGGAGCCCGAGGAGCAGCCCGGCGAGAGCCGCCGATGCCCGGCGTCGATCAACGGTCATGCCCGCAATGCTCCCCGATGGCCGCACGGGGGCGACAGCGTGGGGGGTCGGCCCGCGTACGATCTCCGGTTGTGACGCCCGATGCTCTCACCGCGCTGGCCCTGCGGGCGCGGGCCGGCGACCCCGCCGCGCAGTCCGGCCTCGTGCGCGGCACGCAGGCCGAGGTGTGGCGGTTCACCGCCGCGCTGGTCGACCCCGGCGCGGCCGACGACCTGACCCAGGAGACGTATCTGCGGGCGTTCCGCGCGCTGCCGGCGTTCGAGGGTCGGGCGAGCGTACGCACCTGGCTGCTCGGCATCGCCCGCCGCACCTGCGCCGACCACCTCCGGGCCGTGGTCCGGCGCCGCCGCCTCGACGCCCGCCTCGCCGCCGAGGCGTGGGCGGACCGGCCGCAGCATCCCGACCCCGCGCACCGGCTCGGCGCCGCCGACCTGCTGAGCCGCCTCGGCGAGGAGCGCCGCACCGCGTTCGTGCTGACCCAGGTGCTCGGCCTGTCGTACGCCGAGGCCGCCGACGTCGAGGGTGTCCCGGTCGGCACGATCCGCTCCCGGGTCGCCCGCGCCCGCGACGAGCTCGTCACGGCGGTGGCCGAGGCTCAGGCCGGCTGAGGCCGTCCCCAGCAAACCCTCAGCCGGGGGAACGGAACCCGGCGGCGCCCCGCGTCGACTAAGGGGGCGTGAGCGTGAGGATCTGGGTATCGACCGTGGCGCGGCTGGGCCTGGCCGCGGTGTGGCTGGTCGCCGGCGGCCTCAAGGTCGGGGACCTGGCCGCCTCCGGGCGGGCCGTCAACGCGTACCAGCTGTTCCCGTACGAGGTGGCGAAGGTCATCGGCGCCGCCCAGCCGTTCCTGGAGATCGCCCTCGGGCTGCTCCTGCTGGCCGGGTTCGCCGTACGCCTGACCGCCGGCATCTCGGCCGCCCTGCTGGTCGTCTTCATCGCCGGCATCGTCTCCGCCTGGGCCCGCGGCCTGCAGATCGACTGCGGGTGCTTCAGCACGGGCGGGGAGCTGGGTGCCGGGGCCGATCCCGCGTACGGGTGGGACCTCGCCCGCGACGCCGGGTTCCTCCTGCTCGCCGGGGTCCTGCTGTGGCGGCCGCGGACCCGCTATTCGATCGACGGCATCCTGATGGGGGACGAGCAGTGAGCAAGGGCACCAGGGAACGCGCGCAGGCGAAGCGGGTCGTGCAGGAGCAGCTCGCCAGGGAGCGCCGCCGGACGGTTACGCTGTGGACCACCATCGGGGTCGTCGCGGTGCTGGTCATCGCCGGCCTGATCGGCTGGGGCGTGGCCGCCGGGCAGCAGAACGACGCCGGGGGCAAGCTGACCGTGCCGCCCTCGGCGGTCGACGACGGTACGGCGTTCGCGCGCGGCTCCGGCCCCGTGACCATCGACATCTACGAGGACTTCATGTGCCCGGCGTGCGGCCAGTTCGAGAGCTCGAGCGGCGCCACGCTCACCCAGCTCGTCGACGCGAACAAGGTGACCGTGCGCTACCACCCCATCGCGATCCTCGACCGCTATTCGAGCACGCGGTATTCGACGCGCTCCGCGGGCGCGGCGGCGGCAGCGGCGGCCGGCGGGAAGTTCTACGAGTACCACGAGGTGCTCTTCGCGAACCGGCCCGAGGAGGGCAGCGCCGGGCTGGACAACGCCAGGCTCATCGAGCTGGGCCGGTCCGTGGGGCTGACCGACCGGGCCTTCGCCGACGCGATCAACGCGAAGACGTACACCGCGTGGGCGACGAAGGTGACCGACACCGCGTCGTCGCGCGGGGTGACCGCAACCCCGACCGTGCTGGTCGCGGGCAAGAAGCTGGACGCGCCGTCGCCCGGGGCGCTGACCGCCGCGGTGGAGGCGGCCGGCGCGTGAGACGCGGTGTTCTCTTCCTGGCGGTGCTGGCCGGCGCGTTGCTCGTGCCTGCCGCTCCGGCGTCCGCCCACGGCGGGGAGGCGCCGGACGCGACCGCCTACCGCATCGAGGTGACCGGGCTCAGCGTCGCCGCCCCGGGGCTGACCGTACGGGTGGTGGAGGCGGGCGCGCGGCTCGAGCTGACCAACGACACCGGGCGGACCGTGGAGGTGCTCGGCTACTCCGGGGAGCCGTATCTCGAGGTGCGGCCCGACGGCACCTATCAGAACGTCAACTCGCCGGCCGCGTACACGAACCGGACGCTCGGCGGCGACACCCCCGTACCGTCGAATGCCGGACCGGCCGCGGCGCCGCAGTGGGACCGGATCTCCGGGGATCGCACCGTGCGCTGGCACGATCAGCGCATCCGCTGGGCCGGCGCCGACCCGCCGCCGGAGGCCGCCGCCGACCCGTCCCGCCCGCACAAGCTGCGCGACTGGTCCGTCCCGCTGCGGCAGGGCGTGACCACCTTCGCCGCGACCGGCACGCTGACCTGGGAACCGCCCCCGCCCGCTTGGGCCTGGTGGGCCGGCGCGATCGTGCTCGCCGCGGGGGTGACCGCGGCCGGACTGCGGCTCCGGCGGGGCATCGGCGCGGTCGCGGTCGTCGCCGGCACGATCGCTCTCGCGTACGCGGTGACGCGCACGACCGTCGGCGTCGGCGGCCAGGCCCCGGCGATCGGCGCGGCGGCGATCGCGGTCGCGGCCGGGGTCCTGACGCTCCGCGGAGGCACCCCGTTCGTGCTGGTCGTGGGCGGTGCCGCGCTGGCCGTCTTCGGCGGGCTCGCGGACGCGGGCGTGTTCACCCAGGCGGTCGTCGACTTCCCCGGGCCCGGCTGGGCGGCGCGGGCGGCGGTGCTGTTCGCGATCGGCGCCGGGGCGGGCGTCGGAGCCACGGGGGCGCTGCGGCTGCGCTCCCCCGCCCCGGCACCGATATCTTCGGACGCATGACTGAGCGCCTCTCGCCGGGTGATCCGGCCCCCGAGTTCTCCCTGCCCACCGACAGCGGCGACACCCTCACGCTGAAGGATCTGCGCGGCCGCAAGGTGGTGCTGTACGCGTACCCGGCGGCGATGACCCCCGGCTGCACCACCCAGGCGTGCGACTTCCGCGACTCGCTCGGCTCGCTGCAGGCGGCCGGCTACGAGGTCGTCGGCATCTCCCCCGACACCCCGGCGAAGCTGGCGAAGTTCCGCGAACGCGACGCGATCACCTTCCCGCTGGTCAGTGACCAGGACAAGAGCGTGCTGACCGCGTACGGGGCGTACGGGGAGAAGCAGCTCTACGGCAAGACGGTGACCGGGGTGATCCGCTCGACGTTCGTGATCGACGAGGACGGCACCGTGCAGAAGGCGCTCTACAACGTGAAGGCGACGGGCCACGTGGCAAAGCTGCGACGGGATCTTGGTATCGACTGACTTTCCGGGCGATTTCTCGGATCCTGGGGTGTGGTGCCGATAAGCGAGGTAACCACCAGACATCCCGGAGACGCCGATGCCGACTGCCAAGCCGACCCGCCGCTCCCGCCGGGGTGCCGCCGCCCACCGTCGCACCGCCACGCCGCCCGCGGCGTCCCCCAAGGCTACGTCCGGGCGGCGCCGCCGGGTCGCCCTGCCCGGCTTCGCCCGCAACCTGAGCGTCTCGCACAAGCTCATCGCCAGCTTCGGCATCCTCAGCCTGCTGGTGGTGACGGTCGGCGCGTTCGGCCTGTACGAGCTGAACTCCGCCAACACCCGGCTCGAGGCGATCGGCACGAACAACCTGCGCTCCACCGACCTCATCGGCGAGGTCCGTGCGGACGTGCAGCAGGCGACCGCGCTGTCGTACAAGTTGATCGTCCGTTCGCCGCTGGCCGACGTGAGCAGCGTCGAGACGACCATCGGACGGCTCGACCGGGAGATCGACGACAACTGGAAGGCGTACGCGGCCCAGGAGACCCCGGGCTCCCAGGCCGACCGCGCCGCCTTCGTCGCGGCCCTGGCGGAATACCGCAAGGTCCGCAAGGAACAGCTCGTGCCGGCGGCGATGGCCAACAGCCTCTCCTCGTACCTCGGCGCGCAGAACAGCTACATCGACCCACTGACCAGCAAGATCACGGTGGCCCTGAACAACCTCGCCGACCTCGAGGACAAGCTCGCCCAGCGGCAGATGAGCGACGCCCGTACGAATGCCGACCTGGCCAGGATCATCACGATCGTCCTGATCGCCGGCGCCGTGGTCTTCGCCATGGTCATCGCGATCGTGGTCAGCCGGGCCATCGCCGGCCCGCTCGGCCAGACCGTGACGGTCCTCGAAGGCCTCGCCGAGGGCCGCCTCGACCAGCGCCTCAAGGTGCGCAGCCGCGACGAGGTGGGCCGCATGGCCGAGGCGCTGAACACCGCGCTGGACCGGCTCACCGCGACGCTGCGCACCATCGGCGAGAACGTGACCACCCTGGCCTCGTCCTCGGAGGAACTCACCGCGGTCGCCGGCCAGATGAACTCGTCCGCGGCCCGCTCGGCCGGCCGGGCCCGGGCCGTCTCCGCCGCCTCCGACGAGATCAGCCACAACATCACCACGGTGTCCGCGGGCGCCGAGGAGATCGGCGCCTCCATCGCCGAGATCGCCCGCAGCACCTCCAGCGCGGCCGAGGTCGCGGGCCGGGCGGTCCGCATCTCCGGCGAGGCCGGCGAGATCCTCCAGCAGCTGGGCACGTCCTCCGCCGAGATCGTCTCGGTCGTCAAAATCATCACCGGGATCGCCGAGCAGACCAACCTGCTCGCCCTCAACGCCACCATCGAGGCGGCCCGCGCCGGCGAGATGGGCAAGGGCTTCGCGGTCGTGGCCGGCGAGGTCAAGGAACTCGCCCAGGAAACGGCCCGCGCCACCGAGGACATCCGCACCCGCGTCGGCGCCATCCAGACCGACTCGACCGCCGCGGTCACCGCCATCGCCGAGATCGGCTCGGTCATCGACCAGATCAACGCCACCCAGACCGCCATCGCCGCGGCCGTCGAGCAGCAGACCGCCACCACCAACGAAATGACCCGCAACGTCGGCGAGGTGGCCAGCGGCTCCACCGAGATCTCCGCCAACGTGGCCGAGGTGGCAGAGGCCGCCGCGGAAACCACCAGCGCGGCCTCCAACACGGCCGGCGCGGCCGACGAACTGGCCCGGGTCGCCCACGACCTCCAGAAGAGCCTGGCCATGTTCCGCTACTGACCCCTCCAGCCCGCCCCCGACCCACGGCGGCTGTCACGCGGCATGATCCGCGAGGCGGCCGCCGTGCCACGCCAGCCGGGCGGGCGGCGCAGCCGCGAGGCCGTGGACGCGGCCCATCTCGCGGAGCAAGCGCGATCCGCGGGGGCCCGCTCATCACACCGGCCCGACCCGACCGAGCCGGGACCCGGCTCGGTCCTGGCCGGGTAGCCCCGCGCGCTTGTCGGCGCGCCCGACGCAGGTGGCCTCGCGCACTCGTCGCCGCGCCCCACGCAGGTGGCCCCGCGCACTCGTCGCCGCGCCCCACGCAGGTGGCCCCGCGCACTCGTCGCCGCGCCAGACGCAGATGGCCTTGCGCATTCGTCGCCGTGGCCGCCGCAGGTGGCCGGGGCGGGAATCAGCCGGACGGCCGCGCGCGGCGGCGTGGGGATAAGCCCTAGAGTGGTCACCGCGGGGCCGTAGCCCAATTGGCAGAGGCACATGGTTTAGGTCCATGGCAGTGCGGGTTCGAGTCCCGCCGGCCCCACTCACAGCATGTCAGCGTGCGGCGAGGGCGACCTGCGAACGCTCTGCTGTCCTGCGCCGCGGGCCAGCGGCCAGTGCGTACTGGCCGGGATCAGGGTTACAGTTTGCGCCGCGCTCGGACTGCGGCAAGTGAGCGTGTCGATGCGGGACTTCCCAAGGCGTTGTCTCTTCGTGCGGCAGGCCCCGCAAATCGCCGGGGTGGGCGGCCAGCCCGAGAACCCGACAGGCGACTGAACAGGATTCGACGCACGGCCGAATCGGAGAGATCAATCCCTCGGGAAGCCGTCCTGAATTTCGGGGACGACGCGGGCCACCAGAAACTTCGGAGCCATTTCGCAGTAGCTGTCGGCGACCAACTCGGCGACTTCGGCCCAGTCGGTATGCTCGCCGAGGACGGCGCCCACGACGTTGCGGCCCCAGTCGGCCTTGAAGTACGGAAATCCGTTGCCGGTCAGAGCGCGCAGATCCTCGACGGGCGCACGGAACGTCATCACGATCGGCCCGTCGCCGTCGGCCACATACGGGGCGTACACCGGATAGCGGTCGGGATCGGGCGAGTACACGTGCACGAAGGTTCGCGTACGGATGCGCCAGCGCACGCCGATCCAGGCCGGCTCTTCGTGGCTCTTCGAAGTTGAGCGGGGTTCGTGACTGAAGCCGACCCGTGTGTGAGGGCTCGCAGCTCATCAGTGATCATCTGAGTGTCTAGATCGGACG
>NZ_PVZG01000020.1 GCF_003002065.1 Pseudosporangium ferrugineum | reverse complement strand
GGCGGCGTCACCCCCGCCTCGGCCACCGCCGTCTGCGCGGACACCGCCGTGCCCGCCGCGGAGATCCCCGAACTCCTGGCCGCACTCGTCGACCGATCGCTGCTGCAACTCGCGGCCGAGCCGGGGCGCTACCGCATGCTGGAGTCGCTGCGGGAGTACGGCACCGGGCGCCTCGCGGAGACCGGCGCCCTCGGCACCGCCCGCGACCTGGCCGCCGGCCACTTCGCCGCCCTGCTGGCCCGGTACGACCCCCAGCTCCGCGGGCCCGGCCAGCTGACCGCCCTGCGCGTCATCGGCGCCGAGTACGACAACGTGCTCGCCGCCCTGCGCCGGCGGTGCGACACCGGCGACGCCCCCGGTGCGCTCTCCCTGGCCCTGGATCTCACCTGGTACTGGCACATGTTCGGCCGGCACGCGGACGCGGCGTCCTGGCTGGGCGAGGCGCTCGCGGTGCCGGGCGGGCCCGCGCCGGCCCGTGACTGCGCCCACGCGTTCCACCTGATCAACCGGGCCGGTGCCTGGCCGGCCCCGGCCGCCGGGGAGGCCGCGGAGGACCGGGCAACCATGCGGGAGCTGGCGGCGCGGCTGCTCGCGTACCCGGAGGTGCCCGGGCCCTACGGACCGCTGACCGCGATCGCGCTCGCGTTCCTGCAGGAGGAGAAGTCCGCGCCGGCGGTCCTCGACCACCTGGTGGACGGCGGCGACGTATGGCTGGCCGGGCTGGCCCGCACGTTCCGGGCGGAGTTCGCCGAGAACGCGGGCGAGCTCGACAGGGTGCGCCCCGACGTGGAGGCGGCCCTGGCGTGCTTCCGGCGCGCCGGCGACCGCTGGGGCCAGGCCACCGTCCTGCCGCTGCGCGCCCAGCTGCGCCAGTACGACGGCGACCTCGACGGCGCGCTCGCCGACCTGCGCGAGGCCCGGTCGCTGGCCGCCGAGTTCGGCCGGCTCAGCCTCGGCGACGAGATGTTCATCGACCTGCGCTGGATGGATCTGCACCTGCGGCGCGGCGACGCCGGCGCGGCGATCGCGGTGATCGCCTCGGCCCGGGAACGGGTGCGGCGCGCGGGCTCGCCGCCGGCGCTGGCGCTGATCGACGCGTGGGAGGCCCTCTCGCGGGCGGAACTCGGCGACCAGGACCGCGCCCGGGAGCTGATCGAGGACGCGGACCGGGCGCTGGACGGCGACCCCGCGTTCCCGGGCCTGCACGCGCGGACCCTCGCCGGCTGCGCCCGGATCGCGCTGCGGCTCGCCCTCGGCGACCCGGCCGGCGCCGAGAGCGCCCTGGAGGATGCGTACGCGGTTGCGCTGAGGACCCGCGACCTGCCGATCCTGGCGGTGGTGGCGGTGCACGCCGCTGCGGTCGCCGAGGCGTACGGCCACCGCCACGAGTCCGTCGTCCTGCTCGGCGCCGCGTCCCGGCTGCGCGGCGCCCACGACCGCACCGACCCGCGGATCCGCGGCCTCACCCGGCGCGCGCGGGCCGCGCTGGGCGAGGAACGCTTCGCCGCGGCGTACACGAAAGGCTGGGAGCTCGACGGGCGGACGGCCGCGGCCGAGGTCGACCCCGCCCGCCGCCGCCGCGAACTGCGAGCGGGCCCCGGGGCCGTCAGGGGTCGAGGGGCTCGATGACCGGCTTGCGGTCGTGCTGGTAGATGACCGAGCTGCGGAAACCGGCGATCTCGCGCCGGCCGCTGAACTTGTCCATGAGGAAGGCGTGCAGGTTGTCGACGCCGGGCACCGCGACGTGGACGAGGAAGTCGTCGCCGCCGGCCACCACGAAGATGGACAGGACCTCGGGCAGGGACATCGCGTACTTCTTGAAGCCCTCGATCACGGTCCGGCTCAGCGGGCGGACCTGGACGTGCAGCATGGCCTGGACGGGGCGGTTCAGCGCCGGCAGGTCCACGGTCGCGTGGAAGCCGGTGATGACCCCGCGTTCGCGCAGCGCCCGGACCCGTTCCAGGCAGGTCGACGGCGCGATGCCGACCGTACGGGCCAGTTCCCGGTTGCTCTGCCGGGCATCTGTCTGGAGGGAGGCCACGATTGCCGAATCAAGTTCGTCCACGACCCGAATTCTGACAGATTCTCCGAACGATGTTCGGTATCAGCGTGCTGCCACCGCGCGTTCGCCTAGCTTTCTGCGCGTGCAGACGAACAGTTTCTCCCACGAACAGGTCCTCGTGCGGCGCGGGCGGCCGGTACGTGCCCACCGGCCGCGGCACCGCGCTGCTCGACATCGGCGACGCGCGCTGGCGGGAGGTGGCCGAGCGGTGCATGGCGCTGCGGGACGCGTACGCGGGCCGCCTGGAGATCACCACCCACCTGGCGCAACAGATCCTGGTGGACCCGTGCGTGGCCGGCCTGCCCGGCTTCGTCGGCTGCCAGGCGGCCCGGGGCCAGGGCGCGGTCACCGCCACCGGCGACGTGCTGCCGTGCGTGCTCCTGCCGGTCCCGATGGGCAACATCCGGCAGCGGCCGTTCGCCGAGATCTGGCGCGACTCGCCGGTGGCCGCCCGGCTGCGCGACCGCGCCTCCCTCTCCGGCGCGTGCGGCTCCTGTGCCCTGCGCGAGCGCTGCGGCGGCTGCCGGGCGGTGGCCTACGCCCGCACCGGCGACTACCTGGCCCCGGATCCGCGCTGCTGGCTGCCCGACCACGAAACCCACGGATAGAAGGGAACTGAGATGCCGCAGAACGAGGAGACCGTCCGCACCTACTTCGAGCTGATCCGGGGCCTGCGTACCGGGGTCGACGGCTCGATCGAGAAGCTGACCGCGCTGTGGGACCCCGACGGGGTGTTCGAGTTCGCCGGCACCCCGCCGGTGACCGGCACCTTCACCGGCCTCAACGCGATCACCGTGCTCTACCGCAACCGGTTCGCGGCCAGCGGCATGCCGCTGCGGCTGCAGGGCGCCGCCAAGGAGGACGAGAGCCTGGAGACCGCGCTCGGCGTCGTGGAGACCGACGTCCATCGGGTACGCGTCCTCGACGACGACCGCGTGGTGGCCGGCTGGACGACCGTCATCGGTACGGCGGACCGCAAGGGCTTCCAGGTCAGCGGCAGCCACGCGTTCACCCTCAAGGACGGCCGGATCACCCACCTGCGGGTGGTCGTCTCGCCGAAGCCGGAGGACACCGCCGGGTTCGACCGGGAGGCGCTGTCGGTCGACGACATCGGCCGGCTGTCGCTGGCGGCGTGGGCCGTCGTCTGAGCCGGACCGGCGCGGCGCCCGTCCCGCCGGGCGCCGCGTCCCCCGGGCCGCTCAGATCTCCAGGTAGGCGGAGCGTTCGTCGGGCGTGAAGTCGCGGATGCTGAGCCGCGCGGCCAGCGGTTCGAGCTGTTCCAGCGGGGCGCATGCCTCCGAGCTGCCCACCCGGACGGTCCCGTCGTCGTGGACGGTGGTGAAGGTCCGGCCCGGACCGAGCACCACGTCCTCGACCGGGCTGCCGAAGCCGCGCAGCACCGTCACGGCGTCCCCGGCCGTGAGCCGCCAGAGGCGCAGGCCGCCGTCGTCGCCGCTGCTCGCCAGCTGGGTGCCGTCCCGGTTGTACGACAGGGCCCACACCCCGCCGCGGTGCCCGCGCAGCGTCCGCGGCGCCGAGCCGCCGGCGACGTCCCAGAGCCGGATGGTGCCGTCGTCTCCCCCGCTGGCCAGCTGCCGGCCGTCCGGGCTGAACGCGACCCGCCACGCGAGCCCGCCCCGGTGCCCGCGCAGCACCCGCGCGGGCGCCTTTCCGTCTGCGTCCCAGATCCGTACGGTCCCGTCCCGGCCGGCGCTGGCGACCGTGCGCCCGTCGGGGGCGGCGGCGACCGAGCGGACGAGCCCCTCGTGGCCCCGCAGCTCGGTGACGCCGCCCGTGGTGAGGTCCCAGATCCGGACCAGGCCGTCGTGGCTGCCGGCGACGAGCCGCTTCCCGCCGGGCAGGAACGCGACCGACCACACCGGTCCCTTGAACGGCCCGATCGTCCGGGAGCGGCCGGTCGCCAGGTCCCAGACGCGTACCGTGCCGTCGTCGCCCCCGCCGGCCACCGACGTGCCGTCCGCGCTGACCGCGACCCCGTCCACCGCCCCGGTGTGGCCGGTCAGCACCCGGTTGCCGGGCCAGATCCGGACCGTCCCGTCGTCGCCGCCGGTCGCGGTGACCAGCCCGGCCGCGTCGGTCGCCACGGCCCACACCGGCCCGCGATGCCCGGTCAGGATCCGCGGCGCCCCGGGGTACGAGGCCCGCCAGACCCGCGCGGTCCCGTCGCCGCTGCCGGTGAGCAGCTCGCCGCCCGGCGCGAACACCACGCTCCACACCGGACCGTCGTGCCCGGCGAGCAGCAGCGGATCGTCGTCGCCGTCGGCGTTGAAGACCCGGACCGTGCCGTCGCTGCCGCCCGCCGCGACCCGCCGGCCGTCCGGGCTCACCGCGACGGTCTCCACCGTTCCCGCGTTCTGGCCGCGCAGCACCAGCGGCGCGCCGCCGCGGTCCACCGGCCACACCCGCACCGTCCCGTCGGTGCTCGCGCTGGCCAGGGTGCGCCCGTCGGGGGCGAACGCGATGCTCTCCACGGACGACGTGTGACCGCGCAGCACCGCCGGCCCGCCCGCCCCGGACGCGGCCCACAACCGGATCACCCCGTCGCCGTCGGACGCGGCCAGCCGGCGCCCGTCGGGGCTGTACGCCACGCCCAGCTCGCGCACCGTACCCACCCGCAGCACGCCGGCCGCGCGGCCGGCGGCCGGGTCCCAGAGGCGGACCGTACCGTCGTCGCCGGCGCTGGCCAGGCGGCGCGAGTCCGGGCTGAACCCGACGTTCCAGACCTTGCCGGCGTGCCCGCGCAGCACCCGGGCCGGGCCGCCGGCGCGCAGGTCCCACACCGTGATCAGGCCGTCGATGCCGCACGCGGCCAGGAACCGGCCGTCGGGCGAGAACTGCGGGCTCCACACCTCGCCGTCGTGGCCGGTCAGCACCGTCGGCGCGCCGTGCGGCAGGCCGTCCGCGCCGGTCTGCCAGACCCGGACGGCGCCGTCGTCGCCGCTGGTCGCGAAGGTGCGGCCGCCCGGCGCGTACGCCACGCCGAAGACCTGGTTGTGGCCGGTGCCGAGCACGGACCGGACGCGCGCGTCGACCACCGCCTGGCGCAGCGCGGCCTCCGCCGCCGGCGTGGTGTGGACCGCGGTCGCCCGCCGGGCCAGCAGCAGCGCCAGGTCCGGTTTGAGGTCGAGCTGCTCGCGCGCCTCCGCGGCCAGCGCGTTCGCCGTGGCCACCTCGCGGCCGGCGGCGGCGCGGCGGCCCTGCACGGCGGCGACGACCACGAGCAACGTCAAGACCAGGATCAGGACCCTCGACCGGGTACGCCGCAGGCCCCGCACCCGACGCTCCCGCCGCCGCCCGGCACCGAGGAACGCCCGCTCGGAGTCGTTCAGCCGCCCCGCCGGGAAGTCGTCCCAGAGTGCCAGCCGCTTGCCCTGGTAGAGGAACGCCTCGTCCCGCCCGTGGTGCTCCCAGTCGGCGGCGGCCTCGGTCAGCCGGCGATGGGCGCGCAGCCGTTCCCGGTCCGCGGCCAGCCAGCCCCGCAGCCGCGGCCACCGCTGGATCAGCGCCTCGTGCGCGACAGTCACGGTGTCCCGCTCGCAGGTGATCAGGCGGGCCGCGGCCAGCCGGTCGAGCAGGCCGGGGACGGCGGGGTCGTCGGGCAGTTCGGCGTACGCGACCCGCCGCCGGGTGTCCTCGGTGCCCTCGCCGAGCGCGGTGAGCCGCAGGAAGATCTGCTCGGCCAGCTCCCGGTGCGCGGGGCCGAGGGCCGCGTACTCGCGCTCGGCCGTCCGCGCGATCGCCTCGGCCACCCCGCCCGCCGCCCGGTAGCCGGCCAGCGTCAGGGTGGCACCCTGGCGGGCCCGCCACGTCTCGAGCAGCGCGTGCGAGACCAGCGGCAGCGATCCCGGCTCCCCCGCCGCGTCGGCGACCAGCGCCTCCACGAGGGCCGGTTCGATCCGCAGCCCCGCCTTGCGCGCCGGGCCGGCGATGGCCTCGCGCAGGTCGCCGGCACCCATCGGCCCGACGAGCAACTGCCGGTCCTGCAGCGTGGCGACCAGCTCCGGGTGACGCGCGCAGTGGGCGTAGAAGTCGGCCCGGATGCCCAGCACGACCCGCGCCCTGCCGGACTCGGCGAGCACGAGCAGGCGGTCGAGGAATTCCGTACGGACCCGCTCGTCGCCGCAGAGCGTGAACACCTCCTCGAACTGGTCCACGACGACGACCGTGCTCGTGTCGTCCACCGCGTCGAGCCCGGCGAGGGGGTCGGGGCCCGGCGTGAGCACCGCCACCTTCCCGGCGAGCCGGGGCAGCAGGCCGGCGCGCAGCAGCGACGTCTTGCCGCTGCCCGAGGCGCCGACGACCGCGAGCATCGGCGTCTCCGTGACCCGCGCGACCAGCTCGTCGGTGAGCGCCCCGCGGCCGAAGAAGTGCGCGGCGTCGCCCTCCTCGAAGGCCGACAGCCCCCGGTACGGCGGGATCTGCTCCTGCGCACCCGCCGTCTCCGCGGTGACGAGCCGCCAGCGGCGCTCCCATTCGGCGGGGTCGCCGTCGCAGCCGCGCACGTACGCCAGCGTCACCGCGAGCGACGGCAGCGCGTGCCCGGCGGCGGCCTCGGAGAGCACCGAGGCGGAGTAGTGCACCCGCGCGGCGAGCTCGCGGTAGCTCGGCCGCCCGGCCGCCTGCCGCAGTTGCCGCAGGTCCCAGGCGAACTGCTGCACCGGTCCCTCGGCAGGATCGATCCGACGCTCCGTACGCGCCATCGGCACACTCCCCGTGTCGTCTGGCGCTCAATTGTTCGGGGATTGATTGATGGGCGGAAGAGATCAGCCAAAGTGACGACAGTCCATGTTGAATGGTGAGGGTGCCGGTTCCCCAGGCCGTCCATGGTGTACGGCGCTCGGGCGTGACGGGGGCGAGCGCCGCGCCGGCGGGCCGGCCCGGGGCGCCCGGCGGATCCGGGTACCGGCGCGGACGTGGCCCGCGGGGCGCTTTCGCGCCGGCCACGGGCCACGGGTCACTGCCGTCAGTGAATGCTGCGGGCCAGCGCCCCGCCCTCCGCCGGGGTGGTGTCCCGCTCCCCGGGCTCGTTGCGGAAGGCGGTGGTGAGCGCGTCGATGCTGGTGAGCACGTGGGCCAGCTGCGCATCGACGGCGGGCGCCGCGGCGGGCTCCTCGACAGCCGGCTCCGCGACGTCGTCGGGGTTCAGCGCCCGGAAGGCCAGACCGGCAAGGGCACCGGCGGCGATCTGGCAGACGAGGTAGGCGGGCACGAGGGTCCAGTCGAGCAGTCCGGCGGTCGCCACGCCCACGGCTACGGCGGGGTTGAACACGCCGCCGGAGATGCCGCCGACGGTGAGCGCGCCGACGAGGACGGTGCCGCCGATGGCCAGGCCGTAGAACGAGTTGCCGGCGGTCCGCTTGCTGGTGGCCACGTTGAGCACGACGTACGCCAGCGCGAACGTCACGAGCAACTCCGCGACGGCCGCCGCGGCGAGGGCCCGGCCGTCGGCGTGGAACGCCTGCCCGGCGGGCTGCCCCACGAGGACGTACCGGCCCACCAGGGCACCACCGAGCGCACCGGCTGTCTGGGCGGCGCAGTAGGCGGGCACGTCGCGCCACGCGAACCGGTTCCGCACGGCGAGCGCCACGGTGACGGCCGGGTTGTAGTGGGCTCCGGAGAGGTGTCCACCGGCGAAGACCATGACGGCCAGCACCGCGGCGATGGCGAACGGGGCGGGGCCGACGTTCAGCAGCACCGTCGTGGTGATGACCAGGACGAGGAAGAACGTGCCGATGGCTTCTACTGCGTACCGACGCATGGAGGCTCCAGGGAAGGTGAGGAGTGGGGAGGGGCGATCAGGCGGGGAGCAGCTCGAGCAGGGCGGTGGGGCGGAATCCGGCGACGTGCTTGTCGCCGACGAACACGGTGGGCACCTGGCGGATGCCCTTGGCGGCGAGCTCGTTCAGCAGCGCGGGCTGAGCGGTGGTGTCCCGCTCCTCGTACCGCACGCCCTTGGCGGACAGCAGAGTCTTGTACTTCGCGCACAGCGGGCATCCGGTGGCGCTGTAGAGAACGACGGGCTGGGACATGGCGGTA
Source organism: Pseudosporangium ferrugineum (assembly GCF_003002065.1). Classification (GTDB taxonomy): domain Bacteria; phylum Actinomycetota; class Actinomycetes; order Mycobacteriales; family Micromonosporaceae; genus Actinoplanes; species Actinoplanes ferrugineus_A. The sequence continues at coordinate 107,469 of NZ_PVZG01000020.1, read as the reverse complement.
CTCCTTCTGGCGAATGAACGGGGACGGGCTTCGTCAGGCCGCGACGGCGATGTCGTAGTCCGCGAACGTGCGGCCGGTGCCCTGCAGGGCGGTGAGCACCCGCAGGATCTCCCGCGGCGAGCGGCCGACCTGGTCGGCGTGGTTGACCTCGTAGCGGACGATCCCGTCCGGGTCGACGATGACGATCGCCCGGCCGGCGATGCCCTCCTCCTCGTCGAGCACGTTGTAGGCACGGGAGGTCGACCAGTTGCGGTCGCTGGCGAGGGGGAAGTCCAGGTAACCCACCATGGAGTCCATCCACGCCACGTGGACGTACACCCCGTCGGTGCTGACCCCGAGCAGCTCGGCGTTGTGCTCGGCGAAGAGCGGGACCGTCTGGTTGAAGGCGATCATCTCGGACGGGCAGACGAACGTGAAGTCCGCGGGGTAGAAGAAGAGGATGAGCCACTTCCCCTGGTAGTCCTTCAGGGTCAGGCGCTCCTCGAGGGTGTCGAGGTTCCTGGTGGTGACCATGTCGAAATCAGGCGCGGGCTTGCCGACGAGCATCGGGTCTCCTTGGGAGGTCGGAACGGCGGTGGTCGGGCAGGGCGGAGTCAGCCGGCGGCCGACTCGAGGGTCTGCGGGGCCAGGAACCGGCGTCCGAGCAGGTAACGCTCGGCGTCGATCGCGGCCTGGCAGCCCGAGGCGGCGGCCGTGACGGCCTGGCGGTAACGGGAGTCGGCGACGTCGCCGGCCGCGAACACGCCGGGAACGCTGGTGGCGGTGGTGCCTCGTTCGGTGATGAGAAAGCCGTGCTCATCGCAGTCGAGCCAGGGCTGGAACAGCTGGCTGGCCGGCTCGTGGCCGATCGAGACGAACACGCCCTCGGCGTCGAGGTCGTGCACGGAGCCGTCGTCGACCCTGCGGATGCGCACGCCGGTGACGGCGCCCGACTCCACGCCGAGGATCTCCTCGACCACGGCGGGGGTGATCACCTCGATGCCGGACGAGGCCAGGGCCGCACGCATGACGCCGCTGGCGCGGAATTCGTTGCGCCGGTGGACGAGCGTGACGTCGCCGGCGATGTGCTGCAGGGCCAGTGCCTCGCCGACGGCCGCGTCGCCGCCGCCGATCACGACGACCTTCTTGCCGGCGAAGAAGGGTCCGTCGCAGATGGCGCAGTAGGCCACGCCGCTGCCCTCCAGCGCCTCCTCGGACGGGAGCCCCAGCTTGCGGGCCGCCGCGCCGGTGGCGATGATGACGGCGTCCGCGGTTCGCTCGCCGTCGAGCCCCGCCACCCGGTACGGAGCGGCATCGAGGTTCACCTCGAAGACGTCGCCGAACTCGATCGTCGCGCCGGCCGCCTCGGCCTGGTCCCGGATCTTCGCACTGAGGTCGGCACCGGTCACGCTCTGCAGCCCGGGGTAGTTGTCCACCCGTCCGGAGCGGCTGATCTGGCCACCGGTGTCGAACCCCTCGAAGCAGACCGGGGAGAGGCCGGCGCGGGCGGCGTACAGGGCCGCGGTGTAGCCGGCGGGGCCCCCTCCGATGATGATGACCTGTGCGTGTGCCGTCATGCCGGGCGTCCTTCCATACGGTTCGGGATCGAGGTGGCGCTGTCCCGGCCGGCGAGGGAGGAGAGCTCCTCCTCGGCACCGGTCAGGCTCCGCTGGGCATCGCCGACGATGTGCTGCACGGCGGTGAACGCGGTACGGGTCGCCTCAACGGCATCGCTGGCCGCGTTGGTCACTTCGGTGGTCGCCTCGGTCAGCTCCCGCATCTCGGCGACGACGCCGTCGATGCTCTCGGTCGCTCCGGCCGCGTCCTGGGCGAGCTTGCGGACCTCGTGGGCGACGACCGCGAACCCCCTGCCCAGTTCGCCGGCGCGGGCGGCCTCGATGGTGGCGTTGAGGGCGAGCAGGTTCGTCTGCTTGGCGATGGTGCGGATGACGTTCACCGTGTCGGAGATGCGGTCGGCGAGGTCCACGAGCTGGTCGATCTGCCCGAAGATCTGGAACGTCATGCCCCGCGTCGTGTCGAGGGCGCTGCCCGCTTCCCCGGCACCGTGCGACAACCGGCCCAGGCCGTCGCGGACCTCCTCCAGGGCCTCCCGCAACCCGGCGGGCACCAGCAGTCCCGGCAGCTCTGGCAGCTCTGGCAGCTCCGGCAGCTCCGGCAGCTCCGGCAGCTCCGGCACGACGGCCTCCACGGCCGTCGGCGGTTCCGGCGACGGGAAGAGCGTCAGGGGCGGCTCCGGCGACGGGGACACCGTCACGGGGTCCGCGATGACCTCCGCCTCCGCCGGCTGCCGGGCCGGGACGCGCGGGAACAGCAGGGCCCCGGCGATCAGGGCCACCGCGGCGACCGTCACGGCGATGCCGGCGAACCCGGCCGCGGCCAGCGCGATCGCCGCTGCGGCGGCGGCCACCGAGCCGGTTCGCACCGCGGCGGCACCGGCCGTACGGGACGGCCGCAAGGTGTCGTAGGTCACGCAGTGTTCTTCGGCCCCGCCCCCGTGGGGTTGAGTCGTTCTTGAGAATGCATTCTGCGGTTAGCGACGCGGAAGGGCAGAACCCCGGTCCTGGTCGGACATTTTGCATCGATATTCCGGCATACATGCCCCGCTTCCCCGTACGGTCGGCATCGTGCGAAATGGGAAGGAAGCCTTAATGTCGACAAGGATGCGGCGGACTGCGGCGGCTGCGGCCACCGCCCTGGCAATGGTGGTCGCCGGAGGGGCCGCACCCGCCTCGGCGGACCCGGCCGAGGGCACCGTCGCCGCGATGGGCGGCCCGACGGCGATCGCCGGCTCGTACGTCGTCGTGCTGCGGGACAGCGCCGTCGCCGCGGACGCGGTCGCGCGCAGAGCGGGCGCGCTGACCGAGCGGCAGGGCGGTACGGTCGTCCGGACGTACCGACATGCCCTCCGGGGTTTCGAGGCCCGGCTCACCGAGCGTGCCGCGCGCCGCCTGGCCGCCGACCCGGCGGTCGCGTCCGTCACCCAGAACCACGTGGTCACCGCCGCGGACGTGCAGTCCCCGACGCCGTCGTGGGGCCTCGACCGGATCGACCAGCGCGCGCTGCCCGGCGACGACAGCTACACCTATCCGGACGGTTCGCCGCTGGTGACCGCCTACATCGTCGACGGCGGCATCAACCCCTCGCACGCCGATTTCGCCGGGCGGATCCGCTCCGGGCACGACTTCATCGACAACGACGAGGACGCCACCGACTGCCGCGGCCACGGCACGCACGTCGCCGGCACCCTCGGGGGCACCACCTTCGGCGTCGCCAAGAACGTCGAACTCGTGCCGGTGCGCGTGCTCGACTGCGAGGGCACGGGTTCGGCCGCCACCGTCCTGGCCGGCATCGACTGGATCACCGCCGACCACGTCGCGGGCGCCCCGGCGGTGGCGAACATGAGCCTCAACGGCCGCCGGTACGCCCCGCAGGAGGAGGCCGTCCGCCGGTCCATCGCCGACGGCGTCACGTACGTGGTCTCGGCCGGCAACGACAGCGGCGCCGACGCCTGCGCGAACACGCCCGCCGCCGTGCCCGAGGCGATCACCGTCGGCGCGACCGGCCCCGACGACGCGCGGGCGGCCTTCTCCAACATCGGCACCTGCGTCGACCTGTTCGCCCCCGGCGTCGACATCACCAGCGCCTTCATCGGCGGCGACACCGCCACCCGGGTCAGCAGCGGCACGTCGATGGCCGCGCCGCACGTCACCGGCGCCGCCGCGCTGATCCTCGCCGCCCACCCGGACTGGACCCCTGCCCGGGTCACCGCCGCCCTGCTCGGGGACGCCACCACCGGCGTGGTCACCGACCCGGGTGCCGGCTCCCCCGACCGCCTCCTGCACGTCGGCGCCGACCTGCCCGCCGACGACTTCTCCCTCGCCGTCACCCCGGCCGCCGCCACGGTCACCGCCGGCGGGCGAGTGTCGGCGACCGTCGCCACGACCGTGACCCGGGGCGCGGCCCGGCCGGTCACCCTGAGCGCGAGCGGGCTGCCGGGCAACGCCACCGCCACGTTCGAGCCGTCCACGGTGGACGCCGGCGGCAGCACCCCGATGACGGTCACCACGGGCGCCCGGACCGCACCGGGCACGTACCGGGTGCTGGTCACCGGCGGCGGCCCGGAGGCGACCCGGCTGGCCGCGTTCACCCTGACCGTCACGGCGCCGGCCGGCTGCCTCGGCGCGAACGACACCGACAGCGCGGTGATCGAGTCCACCGTGGTCGCGATCCCGGTCACGATCTCCGGATGCGCCGCGGCCGGTGCCGCCGACAGCACCATCGAGCTCCACGTCGACCACACCCACGTCGGCGACCTGACCGTGGACCTGATCGCCCCCAGCGGCCGCGCGTACCCGCTGCTGTCACGCACCGGCGGCAGCACCCACGACATCGACTACACCTTCACCCACGACCTGTCCGCCGAACCCGCCGACGGCGTCTGGAGACTCTCCCTGCTGGACAACGGCCCCGGCGGCACCGGCAGCTTCGACTCCGTCGTGCTCGACCTCGGCGGCGCGCAACTTCCCGCCCCGGCCTGCGGCGGCATCGCCCCCACCGACGTGCGGATCCCGGACCACACCGGCGTCGAGAGCCCGCTGACGGTCACCGGATGCGACCGGGCGCCGGGCGCGGGCAGCTACGTCGAGGTCCGCATCGTGCACCCGTGGGAACGCGACCTCGCCGTGTACCTCATCGCCCCGGACGGCGAACGGATCACCCTGCAGAGCCCGAGGAGCGTTTCCAAGCGCGACATCTTCCGTACGTACATAGCGCAGGTCTCCGGGAAGCCGGCGAACGGCGTGTGGACGCTGCGGGTCGAGGACCAGGCGTGGGGCAACCCCGAGGGCGGCTACATCGACAGCTGGAAGCTCACCCTCTGACGCCGGCGGTCAGCCGCTCCAGCGCCGCCCGGCTCCGGTCGTCCACGCCGCTGCCGATGACGAGGAGCTGACCGGGGTCCTCCAGGGCGGCCAGGATCTCGAACCGCACGGTGATCTCCCCAGCCTCGGGGTGCCGGATCACCTTGCGCCCCCGGCCGTTGACCCGGACGTCCCGCTGCGCCCACAGCCGGGCGAACTCCTCGTCGCCGTCGAGCAGCTGCCCGATGAGACCGGCGAGCGCGGGATCCTCCGGGTGCGCCGCCCAGGTGGTCCGCAGGTGGGCGACGGCCTCGCGCACGATCCGCTCGGGCTCGGCGTAGAACCCGCGTCTCTCCGGCCCGAGGCACAACCACATCGCGTTGCGCCGCGCCGGAGGCATGGTCTCGAGATCGGGGTACACCCGCGCCATCCCGCCGTTCCAGGCCAGGATGTCGTAGCGGTAGTTCACCACCATCGCCGGCCGCGGCGACAGGTCGCCGATCAGCCGGGCCAGCGCCGGGGTCGCGGTGGCGGCGGGCTTGCCGGCGGCGGGGAGCCGCTGCCCGGCCAGATCGAAGAGGTACGCCCGCTCGTCCGCGGACAGGCGCAGCGCCCGCGACAACGCCTCCGCGACGTCGGCCGACGGCCGCAGCCCGCGCGCCTGCTCCAGCCGCACGACGTAGTCGACGCTCACCCCGGCCAGCTCGGCGACCTCCTCGCGGCGCAGGCCCGGGGTCCGCCGCGACCGCCGGCGCACCGGCAACCCGGCATCGATCGGGTCGAGCCGCTCGCGCCGGCTCCGCAGGAACGCGGCCAGCTCCCGTGTCGTGTCCACCATCCGTTCCGACCCTACCGGAGCCTGGTACCGGCCTTCCCATGACGCCGCTTCCCTTATCCCCGGCACGCGGCGGTCACAGACTTACCTCCGGCAACACCCACACCCCTTCTGGAGGACCTGATGCCACTCACCCTCGACACGTTCCGGCTGCTGGGCCGCTCTGGCCTGCGGGTCTCCCCGCTGGCGCTGGGCACGGCCACCTTCGGCACCGAATGGGGCTGGGGCGCCGGGCAGGACGAGTCCCGCAAACTGTTCGATGTGTACGTCGAGCACGGCGGAAACTTCATCGACACCGCGGTCACGTACACCGAGGGCAGCTCGGAGCGGATGCTGGGCGAGTTCACCCGAGGCATCCGCGAGAACCTGGTGCTGGCGACGAAATACTCGACGCTGCGCCGCCCCGGCGACCCGAACTCCGGAGGCGGCAACCGCAAGAACCTGTTCGCATCGGTCGAGGCCAGCCTGCGCAGGCTGAACACGGACTATCTCGACCTGCTCTACCTGCACGTCTGGGACGCCACGACCCCGGTCGACGAGATCCTGCGCGGCCTCGACGACCTGGTCCGCCAGGGCAAGGTGCGCTACGTGGCGATGTCCAACGTCCCGGCCTGGCAGGTGTCGCGCATGCAGGCGATCGCGGACCTGCGCGGCTGGTCACCCCTGGTCGCCCTGCAGATCGAATACAACCTGGTCGAGCGCACGGGCGAACGGGACCTGATCCCGATGGCCCGCGAGATGGGCCTGGGCGTGGTTCCCTACTCCCCGCTGGCGGGCGGCATCCTCACCGGCAAGTACACCGGCACGGACCCGGCCGAGAGCACCCGCAAAGCCTTCAACAAGACCCTCGGCTGGGTCACCGAGAGCCGTCTGGCCGTCGCGGAGGTCCTCAAGGAGGTCGCCGGGGAGCTGGGCCGCACCCCCGCCCAGGCAGGACTGGCCTGGACCCTCCGGAACCCGGCGGTGACGGCATCCATCATCGGCGCCCGCACCCCCGCCCAGCTCCAGGACAACCTGGGCGCCCTCGACGTCCAGTTCACCGGATCCCACCTGACCCGCCTCGACGAGGCGAGCCGCATCGCCCCCGGCATCCCCCACGAATTCCTCGGCGGCGAATTCGCCCGTGCCCAGGTCCAGGGCACAATGACGATCGAACCCCGCCGTTGACCGCAAGCCCTGCCGGCGAAATGAGGGTGCTGACGGGCCTCGTGAAGGATTTCGGCGCACCTCGCGAGCTCTCCATCACCGTCGCGGCCGAGGGCACACGGCGGGCTCGGCCCGTTCGGGGTGCAGGTGCCGGCGCCGGACGCGCCGAGGGTGTGGGCCTCCCAGCTTTGAAGCGCAGCGCGGCGGTCGCCGGCGGAGACGGAGACATCGATGCCGGTCACGTTCGTCGATCGGTGGGAGGCCGGGGCGGTTCTCGAACGGGTGCACGCTGCGTATACCCGCACGTGGACACACCGCTAGGCCGCTGGTACTAGTTAGGCGTGTTACGGGCCCTCGAGTGGATTGTGCTGGGATTCGGCAGCGCGGCCGCCATCGTCTACGGTGTCCGCCGGCACCGGCCCGGCCGGGTCGGCCCGTGGCTGCTGCTGGCCGGCGCGATCGTGGCGAGCACCGCCGGGGACGTGCTGACCGCGCTGGGGCGGCCCGGTGCGGCGGAGGTCTGCTTCTACGTCATGTTCGTGCCGGTCGCCTGGTGCCTGCTGCTGCTCACCCGGGTCGGTGCGATCCTCGTCGACCGGGCGCGGCTCATCGATCTGCTCGCGCTCGCGTGTTCGGCGCTGCTGGTGCTCTGGGTGATCGTCGCCGGGGACGGGGGGCGGATCGGGAACGTCTCCGGGGCGTACGTGATCGGGGCTCTTCTGCTCCTCGCGGCCGTCGGCCGGGTGCTGGTCGCGGTCGGCCGGAACGTCTCGGCCGTGCTGCTGCTCGTCGGTGCGGTGGGTGTGCTGGCCGGCGACATCGCGCAGCCGCTGTGGCCGGGCCGGCTGAGCGATACCGCGATCGTGGTGCTCTACCTCTCCTGGGGGGCCGCCGCGCTGCACCCGTCGATGGTCCGGCTGACCGAGCCGGCGACGCCGCGGCCGAGTCCGTGGCGCGGGCGCTGGGCGGCGCTGCTCGGCGTCTCCGTCGTCACCCCGCCGGTCGTGCTGCTGGTCGACGCGGTCGACGGGACGGTCAGCGACGGCGTGGTGATCGGGGTGGCCGGTGCGATCACCCTGCTGCTGACCGTCACCCGGCTGACCGACTCGGTGACGCTGAACGACCGGGCGCTGCGGCGGGAGCGGGCGCTGCGGCAGGCGAGCGCCGCGCTGGTCGCCGCCGCCGACCCGCCCGCCGTGGGTGCGGCCGTCCGGGCCGCGGTCGCCCAGCTCATGCCGCCGGGCGAGGTCCGCAGCACCGTCTTCACCGTCGACGACCAGGCGATCGGGGCGGCTCCCGGATCCGGGGACGGTCCGCCGGACCGCAGCTGGTGGGTCGAGGACGCGGACCGCGACTACGCCACGCTGGTCTGCCCGCTGCGGCTGGAGCCGCTCGCCGTCGCCCGGCCCAGCGGCGGCGCGCTGATCCTCGAGGGCCGCCGGGACACCCTCACCGCCACCCGCGACACCCTGGAGGTGCTGGCCGGCCAGGCGGCGCTGGCGCTGGACCGCATCTGTCTGGTGGAGGCGATCGGCCGCCGGGACAGCGACCTCTACCTGCGCGCGGTGATCCGCAACAGCGCGGACATCACGGTGGTGACGGACGAGGACCAGCGCATCCGGTACGCCAGCTCGTCGCTGCACGAGCTTCTCGGCGCCGACGCCCTCCCGCCGCTGGCCGCGCTCGAGGATCTGGTGCACCCGGACGACCGCCTCCAGCTGCGCCAGGCCTTCCGCGGCGCCGGCGACGGTGTGGTGTTCTGCTCGCTGGTGCGGGCCGACGAGAGCCAGGTGCTGGTCGAGGCCCGGTACCGGGACCTCCGCGGGGACCGCCTGGTCCGGGGTTTCGTGGTGACCATGCGGGCGTTCACCCGGGGCGGGGAACCGGACGAGTGGGTGCCGCCGGTCGACAATCTGGACGACCTGCCGGCCCGGGTGAACCGGCGTAATGCCCGGCACAAGTTCCGCTACTAGGGCGCGCGTACCGAAAAATCTTGAACGGATCCTTATCTTCGGATCGTGGCGGTCGAACGGTCAGACCGTGAGTACACAGGCATCTCCGGCTCGTCGGCGCGGTTCCCTCCTGGCGGATCGGTCGGTCCGCACCAAGGTCCTGGCCATCGTCGTGCTGCTGGCCGTGGTGACGGTGGCGGTCGCGGCCCTGGGCCTGGACCGGGTCCACAAGATGAACGACCGGCTGCAGGTCGTGCACCGGGACAACCTGGCGCGGGTGATGCTGCTCTCCGACGTGCGGGCCGGGCTGATGGAGGGCTACTACCTGGTGACCGGGATCGAGACGCTGCGCGACTGGCAGACCCCGGGCACCCCCGCCTACCAGGAGATCTTCGCCGGCATGCGGCAGGGCATCCTCGGGGCGGACAAGAAGATCGACACCGCGCTGACCGGTTACCGGGCCAATGTCGGCGCGAGCGCGGACCGGCAGGCCGGGCTGAAGCAGCTGGACGCCGCGCTCACCGCCTACCGCAACTTCCGGCAGGTCGCGCACTTCAAGGAGGCGCCCCCGGCCGGCTACGTCATGCCGACCGACTCCGTCGACATCGAGGCTGTGAACAGCGACGTCATCAAGTCCCTGGACGCCCTCGCCGATCAGGAGCGGGCGGACGCCGAGGCCTTGGCCGCGGCCGGGGACAAGACGTTCCGCACCGCGTTCGTCACGATCGCGGTCGTCAGCCTCGCCGGGCTGGCCCTGGCGATCGCGTTCGCGCTGACCGTCGCCCGGCGCATCGTCCGGCCGCTACAGGCGCTGACCAGGTCGGCGGAGGCCATGGCCGACGGCGACCTCACCGTCGAGGTCCCGGTCCGCAGCCGCGACGAGGTGGGCCGGATGGCTTCCGCGCTGGACCGTGCCCGCACCACCATCCAGCAGGTCGTCTCCTCCGTCGCCGGCGCCTCGCACTCGCTGGCCGTGGCCGCCGAGCGCAGCACCGCGATCTCGGAGCGGATGAGCGAGAACACCGTCGCCGCCTCCGCGCAGGCCCAGGAGGTCGCCGGCGCCTCCGAGCAGGTCTCCGCCGGAGTCAACACGGTGGCCGCGGGCACCGAGGAGATGGGCGCCTCGATCGGCGAGATCGCCGAGAACGCCAACGCCGCCGCCCGGGTCGCCGGCGAGGCCGTCGCCGTGGCCCAGTCGACCAACCGGACCATCGCCACCCTCGGCGAGTCCAGCCGGGAGATCGGCGACGTCATCAAGGTGATCAACTCGATCGCCGAGCAGACCAACCTGCTCGCGCTGAACGCCACCATCGAGGCCGCCCGGGCCGGCGAGGCGGGCAAGGGCTTCGCCGTCGTCGCCGGCGAGGTCAAGGACCTGGCCCAGGAGACCGCCCGCGCCACCGAGGACATCTCCCGCCGGGTGGAGGCGATCCAGTCCGACAGCGGCCAGGCCGTCGACGCGATCAGCAACATCGCCGGCGTCATCGAGCGGATCAACGACTACACCACCACCATCGCCTCGGCCGTCGAGGAGCAGGCCGCCACCACCGCGGAGATGAACCGCAACGTCGCCGAGGCGGCCGCGGCCACCACCCGGATCGTCACCAGCATCGAGGTCGTGGCTCTCAGCTCCCACGACGCCGCCCGGTCGGTCGACGAGGCCCGGGAGGCGGCCGCCGCCCTGGCCGGGATGTCCAACGAACTCAGGGCCGGGATCAGCACCTTCCGCTACTGAGCCCACCCCGCCGGCCGGGCCCGCTGCGGGTGGATCGTCTCGTGCCGGGCCAGCATCGCCACGTACTCGGCGATCTTCCGGGCCCGGGTGTCGGCCCGCTTGACGGCGTTGACCCGGCCGATGATCGAGAAGCGGTTGGCGCTGGTGAGCATGTCGAACATCGCCTGCGCCGCGGGGTTCGCCGCGATCGCCGCCCGCAGGTCGTCCGGCAGCTCCACCTCGGACGGCGGCGCGTAGGCGGCCGTCCACCGCCCGTCGGCCTTGGCGGCCTCGACCGCGGCGCGACCGGCGGGCATCATCAGTCCGGCCGCCTCCAGGCGGGCCACGTTGGCGACGTTGCGCTGCGACCAGACGCTGCGGGCCCGGCGTGGGGTGAGCCGCCGCCACGAGCTCTCCTCGTCGCGCTTGCGGGCCTGCCCGTCGATCCAGCCGAAGCACAGCGCCTCGTCGACCGCCTGCGGCCAGGTCAGCGTCGTGGCCGAGCCGCCCTTGCGGGTCAGGGCGAGCCACACCCCGGGCGAGGTGGTGTGGTGGTCCATCAGCCACGCCCGCAGCGCGGCGGCGTCGGCCACGATCAGCTCGTCCAGTTCGCTCATCACCGCAGGCTAGTGCAACGATCGGACGGCACGGCGCCGCCGGCGGATCGCGCCGGGTTCAGAGCACGGCGGTTCTGCCCTAACCGCCGGAACGCGGGCGTCCGGCCGCGCCACGGGCTACCCCGGCGACGCACAGGCCGTCGAAGAGGATCTCGGTGATGCGGACGGCCTCGTCCGTCCAGCCGTCCGTGGGGTGCATGCTGCAGATCCCGCCGAGGGCGCGCAGCAGCGTACGCCCGCTGACGTCGCCGCGGACCGTGCCCGCCGCCACGCCCGCCTCGAGCAGAAGGTCGAGGGCCTCGGCCATGCGCGTACGGGCATCGCCGAAGGTCGGCGAGTCCCGGGCCATGATGGTCTCCAGGGCGACGGCCATGCCCTTGCTCTCCGCGGCGTGCTCCACGAGCAGCAGCAGGAACCGCCGCAGGGCCTCGTCGGGGGCGTGGCGGCCGAGGAGTTCGGCGGGCGCCGCGCACAGCTCGTCGGCGCGCCGGCGGTAGACCTCCTCCAGGAGCGCCTCACGGGTCTCGAAGTGGCGGTAGAGGGTTCCGACCGCCACCCCGGCGCGCCGGGCGATCTCCTCGACGTGCGCGTCGGCGTCGCCGGCCAGGAACGCCTCCCGGGCCGCGACCAGGAGCGCCTCGCGGTTGCGCCGGGCGTCGGCGCGCAGCGGACGTGCCGTCAACGGTCCCCTCCATAACCTGAGTCCGACTCCGCTTGTGCTAGCTTTCCGGAGTCGGACTCATCTTAGTGGACGGACTTCACCGTGACGATCCCGGACGAGGGCCTCGAGGGCCTGCGCGTGCTGATCACCGGCGGCAGCCGCGGCCTGGGACGGGCCACCGCCCGTCGCTTCGCCGCGGCCGGCGCGACCGTGCTGACCGCCTCCCGTACCGCCCCGCCGGAGGATCTGCCGGCCACCTTCATCCCCGCCGACCTCGCGACCGGGCCCGGCGTCGCCGAACTCGGCCGGCAGGTCCTCGACCGGTTCGGCGGGGTGGACGTGCTGGTCGACAACGCCGGCGCCACGAGCGCCCCGGCGCCGACCCTGCGGCGCTCCGACGAGTCGTGGCTCGCCGACCTGGAGATGAACCTGCTCAGTGCCGTACGCCTGGACCGGGTCCTGGTCCCCGGGATGGTCGAGCGCGGCTCCGGGGTGGTGGTGCACGTGTCGTCCATCGCCAGCCGGCTGCCGCAGCGCACGGCGGCCTCCTACGCCGCGGCGAAGGCGGCGCTGAACGCGTACAGCCGCGAGCTGGCGACCGAGGTCGGCGGGCACGGGGTGCGGGTGGTGTGCGTCCTGCCGGGGTTCGTGGTCACGGAGGGCGCCGCCGCGCACCACCAGCGGATCGCCGACCAGCAGGGCGTCACCGTCGAGGAATTCCGGCGGCAGCTCACCGAGCGGCTGAGCGTGCCGATGGGCCGGCCCGGCGAGCCCGAGGACGCCGCCGAGATGATCGCGTTCCTCGCCTCGAAGCGCGCCAAGTGGATCACCGGCGCCCAGTTCCGCGTCGACGGCGGCATCATCCCCGTGGTGTGAGGCGGTGCCACCGTCCGGCGGAGCCGACGCCGGCGAGCCCGGCCTGGAGGTGTACGGCGCCACGAAGGCTCAGGCGTCGCGGCGCAGGACGTATCCGCGCGTACGGTCGAAACCGGTGACCGTGGCGCCGCGGGCCATCAGGTCCGTCATCGCGTCGCGGACCGCGCGGCGCCAGCGGGCGGCCAGGTCCGGCGCCGACGCGCGCAGGGCGGTGATGTCCGGCGGGACGGCCACCAGGCTGGTGCCGCCGTCGAGGCGGCCGGGCTCGGGTGAGCCGTCCGGTGCCGTGCCGAGGGCCACGACCGCACCCGCGGTCAGGGCCGGGTCCGGCCGGCGCTCCCCCGGGCGCCCGCACGCCTCGGTCACCCCGGGGTCGCGCAGCGACCAGTGCACGAGCAGCCGGTCGGAGTCGCCGTCGCCGTTGACCGTGTCGAGCATGAGGCCGTAGAAGTTCGGCATGTACTCGACCGGCCGGGCGCCCAGCTTGACCACGTTGAAGTAGGCGTTGCGGGACACCAGCGGGTCGAACGTCCAGGCGATCCGGTCCACGCCGCGGCACATCGCCCACGCCCGCTGGTGCAGCTTGAGGGCGAAGCCGACGGACCGCCCGGTCAGCCCGGGCGACACCCCGGCGATGTGGCTGTGCAGGGTGTCCTCCGACGGGGCGTGGAAGAAGCCGGCGCACGCCCCGACCAGGCGGTCACCCTCGAAGGCACCGGAGACGTAGTTGCCCGCCTTGGCGAACGCCCGCAGCAGTTCCAGGCTCATCGGCGGGTTGGCGTCGCGGCCCCAGATCCGGGCGAAGAGCCGGACCGCCTGGTCCAGGTCGCCGAGGTCGGTGAGCGCGCGGACGGCCACCCCGGCCGCCTCGGCGGCGGCCCGCGCGTGGGCGAACGCGACGGCGTTCACGTGGGTGACGCCCGGACCGGCGTATTCGGAGCTGCTGATCATCGGGCACCCGTCGTCTCGGGCCGGGCCGGCGCCGCGGCGAGCAGCTCGGCCATCAGCGAGGTGAGCAGCGCCGTGCGGCCGGGCAGGAAGTCGAGCAGGACGTGCTCGTCGTCGGCATGGGCGCCGCCGCCGACCGCGCCGAGGCCGTCGAGGGTGAGCGTGCCCTGCCCCGCGGTCAGGTTGCCGTCCGAGGCGCCACCGACCGCGGCACCCGACAGCGCCGGCAGGCCGAGGTCCCGGGCCAGCGCCCGCGCCCGCGCGAACAGGGCCGACGATGTGGCCTCCTCCAGCGGCGGGCGGTTCGGGCCGCCGGTGAGCTCGAGGACGGCGCCCGGGAGGACGGCCGTCAGGGCGCGCATCGCGTCGTCGACGCGCCGCTGCTCGGCCAGGGTGCGGATGCGGACGTCCACCGCGACGCGGGCGACGGCGGGCACGGTGTTGGTCGTGGTGCCGGCGCGGGCCAGGGTCGGCGTCACCGTCGTGCCGGCCACCGCGTCGCCGAGCGCCGCGATGCGCAGCACCTGGTGGGCCAGCTCGACGGTGGCGTTGACGCCCTGCTCCGGGGCCAGCCCGGCGTGCGCGGCCCGGCCGGCGGCGATCAGCTCGTAGATCGACACGCCCTTGCGGCCGGTCTTCAGCGCTCCCCCGTCGGCCGCCGCCTCCAGCACGAGCGCCGCGCCGGCCGCCCGCGCCTCCGCCTCGATGAGCGGCCGGGAGCTCGGCGACCCCAGCTCCTCGTCGCCGGTGACCAGCAGGGTGATCCCGTCCGGGTCCGGCAGCGCGGCGATGGCCTGGAACGCCATCGCGACCCCCGTCTTCATGTCGAGGCAGCCGGGACCGCGCATCACCCCGGACCGCACGGCGTACGGGATGCGGTCGAGCGTGCCGATCGGCCAGACCGTGTCGTGATGGCCGACGACCAGGACCCGCGACGGCCCGGCGCCGAACCGCCAGCGCAGGTGGGTACGCCCGTCGAGCACGATGCGTTCCGGCTCGGCGCCCAGTCGCGCGGCGCCGACGCGCGTCACCACGTCCGCGCAGCGGGCGACGGCCGCCAGGTCGGTCGACGGCGACTCGCACTCCACGAGCGCCCGGGTGTCGGCCAGCAGGGAATCCAGCATGTCAGTCCACCCGCGGGGTGGCCCGGGCACCGAAGTGGACGTACCGTTCGCCGGTGTCCAGCTCGTAGAAGGTGACCGGGTACCAGGTCGTGCGCTGCGCGGGCGCGGTGAGGAACAGGCCGGGGGCGACCGGGACCAGCGGTTGCACCTCGACCGGGTCGGGCACGAGCTCGGCGAGCGGCCCGGTCAGCGTGGTGCGCATCCGGTGCCCCTCGTCCCCCTCGCCGGGCAGCACCTCGATGCGCACCGAGGCCCGCTCGTACGTGCCGGCGTACGGGGTGATGTCGACGTCGGCGGGCTCGTCCGGCGGGGTGATCGGCTCCGGCATCGCCACCCCGGCGAGCTCGGCGAACACCTCGGTGAAGAGCTCCTGGTAGAGGTCGCGGGCGCTCTCCTTGTTGGTCAGCAGCGTGACCGCCAGCCCCTGCTCGGGCAGCAGGCGCAGGAACGCGGCCTGGCCGATGGTGTT
Organism: Pseudosporangium ferrugineum; assembly: GCF_003002065.1. Lineage (GTDB taxonomy): Bacteria > Actinomycetota > Actinomycetes > Mycobacteriales > Micromonosporaceae > Actinoplanes > Actinoplanes ferrugineus_A. The sequence continues at coordinate 92,268 of NZ_PVZG01000020.1, read as the reverse complement.
GCCGTCGTGCCCGACGACCCGGTGGCCGTCCCAGCCGAAGCGGATCCAGCCGAGCCCCCACGAGTCGCCGAGCGAGAGCTTGTCGGGCAGGTCGGCGTGGTGCTCGGCCATCGCGGCGACCGACTCCGCGCTGAGCACTTGCTCGCCGCCGGGGGTGAGGCCGCCCGCCAGGTGCAGCCGGGCGAAGCCGAGCACGTCGGCCGCGGTGGCGCTGATCAGGCCGGCCGGGCCGACCGAGCGGGGCAGGTGCCAGACGGGCGCGGCGACGATCGTGCCCTCGTGCTCGACGTGGCCGCCGGCGGCGGGGTGCAGCAGCACCTCCTCCGGCAGGGTGGCCGTGGCGGCCAGGCCCAGCGGCGTGAACAGCCGTTCCCGCAGCACCTCGTCCCAGCTCTTGCCGGTGACCGCCTCGAGGATGCGCCCCAGCACCGAGTACCCGGCGTTGCAGTACGACCACGTCGCCCCGAGCGGATGGTTCTGGGTCTGCTCGCCGAGCAGCCCCACGTAGCGTTCGAGGCAGTCGTCGCCGCGGCCGGTGTCGGTGAAGACGTCGCCGTCGATGCCGCTGGTGTGGGTGAGCAGGTGGCGTACGGTGACCCGCGCCGCGACCTGCGGATCCGCGAGCCGGAAGCCGGGCAGCACCTCGGCCACCGGGGTGTCCAGGCGCAGCCGGCCCTCGTCGACCAGCTGCATGATCGCCGTCGCGGTCCAGACCTTGGTGACCGAGCCGATCTGGAACAGGGCGTCCGGCGTCACGGGCCGGCCGCTGCCGGTGTCGAGCACCCCGGCGCAGACCTCGATCTGCTCGTCCGGCAGCCCGGGCACGGTCGACATCCGCAGGATGCCGAGCTGGGCGCCGGGCACCCCGTGCCGCTCCGCCAGCCGGGCCAGGCGCCGCCGCCAGTGCGCGGCGTCCAGGGGCTTCCGGCCGCCGCGACGGGTGTGCTGCTCGAGCCACTCCACCACGCGGCGGTTGTAGTCGATCCGCTGCGACGGCGGGCCGGCGAGGATGAACGCGTGCGAGCCGCCCGGGTAGAGCACCAGCCGGGTCGGTACGCCCCGCTGCCGCAACGCGGTGTGCCACTGCTGCGCCTGGCCCGCCGGGCAGGTCAGGTCGTCGGCGCCGTGCAGCAGCAGGGTGGGCGTACGGACGTCGGCGACCCGGGTCAGCGGCGACATGTCGGCGTACCGCTTCGGGTCCTGCCACGGCGGGCCGCCCAGTTCGTACGCGCTGAGGAACTGCCCGTCGTCGCACGTGCCGGCCATGCTGACCAGGTCGGACACGGTCCCCCCGGCGACCGCCGCGACGAACCGGTCGTCGTGGCCGGTCAGCCAGCACGTCAGGTACCCGCCGTAGCTGTAGCCGGTCACGGCCAGCCGGTCCGGGTCGGCGACGCCCTCGGCGACCAGCGCGTCGACCGGCTCCAGCAGGTCGGCCGAGTCGGCGACGCCCCAGGCCCCGTTCACGCCGTCGTAGAAGGCCTCGCCGTAGCCGTCGCTGCCGCGCGGGTTGACCAGCAGCACCACCCAGCCCCGGCGGGCGAGCTCCTGGTGGTAGACGTGGACCTCGTCGGCGGCGCCGTTCCACGCGTTGTGCGGCCCGCCGTGGATGTCGAGCAGCAGCGGCCGGGGGCCCGGCGCGTCCCCGTCGCGGATCAGCCATCCCTGCACGGTGCGGCCGTCGGAGATGGTGAAGGTGCGCTCCTCGCGGGGGAACAGGTCGAAGCCGCCGCCGTGACCGGTCAGCACCCGTTCGTCGCCGGTGGCCAGGTCCAACACGGCGATCTCGCCGAACGAGTCCGGCGTGGACAGGACGAAGGCGGCCAGGCCGGCCCGCACCGACAGGCCGTCGACGACCCGTCCGGCGCCGCCGGCCAGCGGGCGCGCGTCCGTGCCGTCCGCCGCCACCGACCACAGGTGCGTGCAACCCTTGTCGCGTACGCAGAACAGCACGCGCCCGTCGTGCTCCTGCGGGAGGCCGCCCGGGTAGGCCGGGCCGCCCGGCATGACGTTGCGGTCGAGGGCCCCGGCCAGATCGGCGGGTTCGCCGCCGTCCAGCGGGACGCGCAGCAGCCGGGCGTGCCCGACCGGGTCGCCCGGCCAGCCGACGACCAGCAGCGCGGCGCCGTCGGCGGTGAACCCGGCGGTGCGCGCGACCCCGTCCGGCCCGGCCACCCGCGGCGAGGCCCGGCGGTCGCCGGCGGCGAGCAGGTGGACGGCCGAGCGGAACCGCAGGTCGCTGTCCTCGCCCACGGCGCGGACGAACGCCACGTCGGCGCCGTCCGGTGACCAGACGGGCGGGCCGGCGTCGTGCGGGCCGTCGGTGAGCACCGTGCACTCCCCGGTGCCGAGGTCGGCCACGTGCACCTGCCGGCGGGCGGGGCCGCGCAGCCCGGCGCCGTCGGCCTGATAGTCCAGCCCGTCGGCGACCAGCGGCGCGTGCGGCGCCTCCTCCTCCTCGACCAGGGCGGTGAAGGCGAGCCGGTCCCCGGCGGGACTCCACGCGGGCGGCCCGGACAGCGCCGGCAGGCCGGGCAGCACCCGCACCTCGCCGCCGTCCATCGGCAGGACCGCGAGCCGCCCCTCGCGGAGGAAGGCGAGCCGGGTGCCGTCCGGGCTCCACACCGGGGTGGTGTCGGCCGGGCCGGCGGTCAGCCGGCGGGCGCTGCCGCCGCCGGTGGGGACGATCCACAGCTCGCTCACCGTACGGTCGGCGGCAGCGTCCTGGGTCCGCAGCACGTACGCGACCCGGCTCCCGTCGGGCGAGAGGGCCGGCTCGGCCGGTACGGCGAGGGCGGCCAGGTCGTCGATGCGCATCCGTCGGGTCACGTGGCGCTCCTAGCGGTGAGGCGGTGGCCGGGTACGGCGTCGAGCAGCGCCCGGGTGTACTCGTGGCCGGGCTCGTGCAGGACCCGCGCGGCCGGGCCCTGCTCCACCACGCGGCCGCGCAGCATGATCGCCACGTCGTCCGCGACGTACCGCACGACGGCCAGGTTGTGGGAGATGAAGAGGATGGAGAGGCCGAGCTCGCGCTGCAGCTCCCGCACCAGGTTGAGGATGGCGCCCTGGATCGACACGTCCAGCGCGGAGGTGATCTCGTCCGCGATGACCACCCGGGGCCGCCCGGCGATGGCCCGGGCGAGCGCCACCCGCTGCCGCTGACCGCCGGAGAGCTGCCCGGGGTAGGACGCCGCCCGGCCCGGGTCGAGGTGCACCAGCTCCAGCAGCCGGGCCACCTCGGCACGCCGCTGCGCCCGGGACGTGCCGGGCGGGATCGCCTCGGTGATGGACTCGCCGATCGTCATCCGCGGATCCAGCGACGAGTACGGGTCCTGGAAGACCATCTGCAGCGGGCGGTGCCGGCCGCGGGCGCGGACCGGCTCGCCGTCCAGCAGGATCCGGCCGCCGGACGGCGCCACCAGGCCGACGGCGGCCCGGGCCAGCGTGGACTTGCCGGAGCCGGACTCGCCCACCAGGCCGACGACCCGGCCGGCGGGCACGCGCAGCGTCACGCCGTCGACCGCCGTCAGCCGCCCGTAGCGGACCGACACGTCCTCGAAGCTGAGCTCGCTCATGACGTCTCCACCACCGATGCCGGTTCCGCCGCGCCGTCGCGGGCGGGGTCGTCGTGCCGCTCGCCGGCGAGCGGCGGCCGGGCGTGCCAGCACGCCACCCGGTGACCCGACGGGTGCCGCTCCAGCGGCGGATCCTCGGCGCGGCAGCGCTCCGACACCAGCGGGCAACGGTCGGCGTACGCGCAGCCCACCGGCACGTCGGCCGGGTCGAGGGGGCGTCCGGGGATGACCGGCAGCGGGCGGTCCAGCGGGGAGTCCATCCGCGGCACGGCGGCGGTCAGGGCCCGGGTGTACGGGTGCAGCGCGGCGCCGAGCCGGTCGGTCGGCAGGTCCTCGACGATGCGGCCCGCGTACATGACCAGCACCCGGTCGCACACCTCGCTGACCACGCCGACGTCGTGGCTGATCAGCAGCAGGGCGACGTCGTCCGCCGTACGGATGGCGGTCAGCAGTTCCAGGATCTGCCGTTGCACCGTGACGTCCAGGGCGGTGGTGGGCTCGTCGGCGACGATCAGCGCCGGGGAACCCATCAGCCCCATGCCGATCATCGCGCGCTGGCGCATGCCGCCGGAGAACTCGTGCGGGTACTGGCGGGCGCGGCGCTCCGGATCGGTGATGCGCACCGCCCGCAGCCGGTCCACCGCGCGGGCGAACGCCGCCCGGCGGCCGAGGTCGTGGTGGTGCCGCGACGTCTCGGCGAGCTGCCGGCCGATCCGCTGCGTGGGGTTGAAGGAGCTGGCCGGGTCCTGGAACACCATCGCGAGCGAGCTGCCGAGCATCCGCCGCTGCACCGCGGAGTCGGGCTCGCGCAGGTCGGTGCCGAGCAGGTGGAGCCGCTCCGCGTCGACCCGGCCGGCCGCGTCGATCAGGCGGGACACGGCCAGGGCGGTCACCGACTTGCCGGAGCCGGACTCGCCCACCACGGCGACCGCCTCGCCCCGCCGGATCGCGAACGTCACGCCGCGCACCGGCCGGATCGGCCCGCGGGCGGCGGGGAAGCTGACGGTGAGGTCGCGGACGTCGAGGACCACGTCGCCGGACGCGTCGTCGCCCGCGCTCTCCGGGGCGGGAGGCGCCGGGGCCGCCGGGGCCGCGGGTGACGGGTTCACCGACGCCGGCAGGCCGACCAGCGCGTCCATCCCGAACCCCTTGGCCACCGACTCGCCGAGCAGGTTGAGGGCCAGGCCGGCGAGCAGCACGGCCAGGGCGGGCGCGATGGCGGCGGCCGGGTTCACGTACATCACGCCGATGCCGTCGAACATCAGCCGGCCCCAGTCGTACGCGGGCGCCTGCACGCCGAGCCCCAGGAAGGACAGCCCGGCGAAGCCCAGCAGCGCTCCCCCGGCGCCGATGGTGGCGTTGACCACGAGCGGCTCGGCGATGTTCGGCAGCAGGTGGCGCAGCAGGATGCGGAACCGGCCCACGCCGGCGACCTGCGCGGCGGCGACGAAGTCCCGGGACGCGACGCCGGCCAGCAGCGTCTGCACGAGCCGGGCGAAGGTCGGTGCCCCGGCGAGCCCGATGGCCAGGACCGCCCCGGTCGCGCCGACCCCGAAGACGACCGCGAAGAAGAGCGCGAGCAGCAGGCCCGGGAAGGCGATCGCGATCTGCACGACGCCCGTGACCAGCCGGCCGGCGCGCCGCCCGAGCAGCCACGGCGCGGTGCCCAGCAGGAGTCCCGCCAGGACCGCGACGGCGGTGGCGGCCAGCGCGAGACCGATCGAGAGCCGGGTGGCCGCGAGCACCCGGAAGACGATGTCGCGGCCCAGGTTGTCGGTGCCGGCCCAGTGCTCCGCGGACGGTCCGGCGAGGATGTTCGCGGTGTCCACGGCGTCCGCGCGCGCGTTCCACGGCGACGGCCCGACGACGGCGAGCGCCAGGACGATCAGCACCAGCACGGCGGCGGTCCGGCCCATGGGGGTACGCAGCACGCGGAGCCAGCGGTGCGCGGTGCGACGGTTCACCTCAGTCCTCCCGGATCTTCGACCGCGGGTCGAGCAGCGCGAGCGCCACGTCGACGACGGTGTTGATCAGCAGCACGCCCAGGCCGTAGACCAGCACGATGGCCTGGACGAGGGGGTAGTCCTTGCTGAGGATGGAGCGCACGATCGTGGTGCCCAGGCCGGGCCAGGCGAAGACGTTCTCGACCAGGACGGTGCCCGCGACCATCGAGCCGAGGATCAGGCCGCCGAGGGTCAGCGAGGCGGTGGCGGCGTTCGGCAGGGCGTGACCGAGGTACAGCGACCGGGCCGGCAGGCGCTTGGCCCGGGCCGTACGCAGGTAGTCGGCGTCCAGCACGGCGACCATCTCGACCCGCAGGATGCGCGCGAGGATCGCGGCCGGCCCCACCGCCAGCGACAGCACCGGCAGCACGTAGCCGGCCGGGGTGGCGTCGCCGGCCACCGGCAGCCATTGCAGCGTGACGCCCAGCAGATACACCAGGCCGACGCCGAGCAGGAAGTCCGGGATGGTGCCGAGCACGATGCTGCCGGAGGTGAAGGCCGCCTCCGTACGCCGGCCGTGGCCGCGCCGGGTGAGCACCCCGACCACCACCCCCACCGGCACGGCGATCACCACCGCGGTGAGGAACGCCAGCCCGGCCAGCGCCAGCGTCGACGGCAGGCGCTGGGCCACCACCTCGCTGACCGGCAGCCGCGAGATGATCGAGGTGCCCAGATCGCCGCCCAGCAGGTTCCTGAGGTAGTCGAGGTACTGCACCGGCAGCGGGTCGTCCAGGCCCAGCGCCGTCCGCCGCTCGGCCACCAGGGCGGCCGGGGCGGTCGGGCCGAGCGCGGCGCGGACCGGGTCGCCCGGCACCAGGTGGATCATCAGGAACGACGCGGTGACCAGCACCCACAGGGAGACGAGAAGCCGGCCGGCGCGGCGCAGCGCGAACCGGGCCCACGGGTGGCCGGCGATCCGCCGCACGAGGAGCGGCTCGGACGCCGCCGCGGGCGCCGGCGCGGCGGTCATCGGTCGAGCATCCGGATGCTCGTCGGGATCAGCTGCCCCGGCGTCTCGAAGCGCGCCTTCACGCCGTACGTGGCGATCTGCTGGTTGGCGAACGGCACCACGTCGGCGGCCTTCACCAGCGCGGTCTCCGCCGCCAGCCAGTCGGCGCACCCGGCGGCCCCGGCCATCCCGCTCGCCTTCTTGACCGACGCGTCGTAGTCGGCGTTGTGGATGCCGGCGAAGTTCGTGCCGTCCGGCACGCCGGGCCCGGACAGGAAGGGGACGACCTGGTCGGGGCTGTTCACGTTGACCGGCGCCCAGGCGATGTCCCAGTCGCCGGTGCCGAACAGGGTCTGGTTGAGCGCGTCGCCGCCCTGCGCCTTGGGCGTCACCGTGATCCCGGCGGCCTTCCACTGCTGCACCGCGAGCTCGGCGGCGGCCGTGGCGGCGCTTCCCCCGGTGGTCGGGTACGCGAACGTCAGGGTCTTGCCGGCGATCTTCTTCAGCGCCTCGGTGGCGGCGGCCGGGTCGTGGGCCGGCAGCGCGTCGGCGAGCTTGCCGCCGGGGCACGCGAGCGGCTCGAGCACCGTGAGCGTCGTGGGCGGGGTCGCCTGCCCGGCGCCGAGCACGGTACGCAGCTGGCCGAGGTCGAGCGCCTGGGTCAGGGCGAGCCGGACGGCCGGGTCGCTCGTGGCGTGCCCCTTGGCCTGGTTGTACCACTGCTCCCCGAGGATGCCGGTCGTCCGCGCGGCGAACAGGCCGGCCTTGTCGAGCCGCTGCGCGTCCGGGCCGGTCACCTGGGCGGCGTTCAGCTCGCGGGACAGCAGCAGGTTCGCGGCGGTGGACGGGTTCTCGACGATCTTCACGACCACCGTGTCGGGCATGCCGGGCGTCGCGGTCGACGCGCCGTTCGGCCCCCACGTGTAGCCCTCGCGGATCGCGTAGCTGTAGTGGTCGCCGGGGACAGCCTCGGTCAGCTTGTACGGCCCGGTGCCCGCGGTCGCCTTCGCCAGGCCCTTGCGGTCGCTCAGCCCGCCGGGGCACACGATCGGCAGGCTGGCCAGTCCGTTGAGGACGAACGGGGCCGGCGCCGCGAGCGTCAGCGTCACCTCGCCGGCGGCGTCGTCCGCGGCGGCCTTGGCCCCGGCCGGCAGGAACGTGCCCAGGAACGGGCTCTTGTTCTTCGGGTCGCCCACGTACGCCACGTTGTCGGCGACCACCTTCGGGGTGAGCGCCGTGCCGTCCGCGCAGGTGACGTCCTTGCGCAGGGTGAACTTCACGGTGGTGCCGGCGACCGACCACTTCTCCGCCAGCTGCGGGCGGATCTCGCCGCTGGCGGTGTCGACGCCCACCAGCGTGTCGTACGCGAGCTGCGTGACGGTGAACAGCGCGGTGGCCGCCGAGGACTGCGGGTCGAGGTTGCCCGGATCCGAGCCCAGCGCCAGCGTGAACGTGCCACCGTCCACCACCTGCCCCTGGGACTCCGGATCCGAGCCGGATCCGCCGCCGCAGCCGGCCAGGGCCAGGGACGCGCAGAGCGCCGCGCTGCCGGCGAACCTAATGGTGGTCAGCTTCATGAGGGTCCTCTTCCGGCCTGGCGGCTGCACGTCGACGGGGAGTTGGGGGGAGATCGCCGCCGGTTCAGGCGGAGGCTTCGGCACGGCGTACGGCCCGGCCGACGTGCAGGAAACGGGCGCGGCCCGTCCCGTCGTCGCCGACGAACGCGTGCGGGATGTACATGCCCTGCTCGGGCTCCACCGGGATGAGGGCGTCCTCGCGGTAGGCGACGAGCTCCTTGCGGACCGGATGCCCGACCAGCTCGGCCAGCTCGCCCTTGGGCGTCTGCTCCAGCCAGATCCGGCCGTTCTCGTCCTGGCTCAGCGTCAGGTCGGCCACCCGCGACGAGTACGTGCCGACGAAGCGCCGCGCGTCCAGCCGCTCCGGCTGCTCGGGCGGGTGCGGCAGGCCCGGCAGCGGCACCCGGCCGAGCGCGCCCAGCACCAGGCCGAAGACCTCGCGGTACAGCGCCATCGCGTCGCCGCCGTTGGTCAGCAGCGTCACGGCGAGCCCGTCCTCCACGACCATGCGCAGGAACGCGGCCTGGCCGATGGTGTTGCCGTCGTGCCCGACGAGCGCACCCGCCGGGGTGTCGAACCGCTCGAAGCCGAGCCCCCACGAGTTGCCCATCACCCCGATGTCGGGCAGGCCCACCTCGTGCCGCTGCATCCGGGCGGCGGTCCCGGGCGCGAGCACCCGGGTGCCGTCGGCGGCGAGCCCGTCCTCCAGGTGCATCCGGGCGAAGGCGAGCAGGTCCCGGGGCCGCATCGCGAGCATCGCCCCGGCCGGCGCATTCGAGCGGGCCATCGCCCAGACCGGCGCGGGCTCGTACCCGGCGCCCGGCTCCTGCTCGATGTGGCCCACCGCGGCCCGGTACAGGATCGCCTCGTACGGCCCGGTCGCCGCGTGCGTCAGCCCCAGCGGCCCGATGAGATGCCGGCGCAGGCACTCGTCGTACGGCAGCTCACGCACCACCTCGACGAGCCGGCCGAGCACGCAGTATCCGGCGTTGTTGTACGAGAACTGCTCCCCGGGCGCGAACAGCTGCGGAAGATCGTGCAGGGTCTCGACGTACCTGGCCACGCAGTCGTCGCCGGTCCCCGTGTCGGTGAAGATGTCACCCTCGAAGCCGGCGGTGTGGTTCAGCAGCTGCCGCGTCGTGATCGCCGCGGCGGCGGCCTCGTCGCCCAGCCGGAATTCCGGCAGGTACGTGCGCACGGGCGCGTCGAGCTCGACCTTGCCCTCGTCGACCAGCTGCATGACCAGGGTGCTGGTCCACAGCTTGGTGATGGAGCCGATCTGGAAGACGGAGTCGGGGGTCGCCTCCACGCCGGTCGCGGTGCTGAGCAGGCCGGCGGCCCCGTCGACGATCTGCCCGTCGTGCAGGACCCCCCAGGCCGCGGCCGGCACCCGGTGGTCGCGCAGGAGGCCGGGAAGGCGGGCCTCCAGCATCTCGCGGACCTCTGTGATCGTCGTCATAGCGGCATCGTAGGAGCGAAGCCGACACCCCATGTTCGTCGATCACAACGAAACTCCGCCGCCGAGTTGGTCCCATCCCCCAATGCCGCCCGGCACGCCGCGTAGCCATCCTAGGAACCTGGGTTGACCCCCGGCCCGGCGGTGAGGACGCCGGGCCGTGGGAGCGCGGTCCGCCAGGTCGGCGGACCGGCATGGGTCAGCCGCGGACCGCGTACGCCCGGACGACCGTGATCGTCGCCGTGTTGCCGGCGCGGTCGATGGCGTGGACCCGCAGGGAGACCGCGCCGCCCGGTGCGTTGGTCACCCGGATGGTCCGGTGGTCGCCGGCGCCGGTCACCGGGGCCGGCTGCCAGCTCGCACCGTCGTCGGTGGAGAACTCCGCCGAGAAGGTGCGGTTGGGCCCGGCCGTCGAGTCCGCCGGACGTTCCACCGTCACCGGCACCGCGAACCCGCCGGCCGGTGCGGCGTTGTGGTCGTCCAGCCGCGGATGGAACCGTACGGTGGACAGCGGCAGCACGTAGTCGCCGGTGCCCGAGGTGAACGTCCACGACGCGCTGACCGACGTCGACAGGCGGTGCGGGGCGCCGCGCGAGGCGGACATCTCCAGGCGGTACGGCGCCGCGGCGGCCGGCACCTCGAACTGGGCGAGGGAGCCGGCCTGCTCCCCGATCAGTTCGCCGTCCGAGTACAGCGCGGTGCGGGCCTTCTCGACCGCCGAGCTGCCGAGGGCTCCGGTGCCCTCGCTGAACAGCGGCACCCCGGCCACGAGGTAGTCGCCGCTGCGCCAGGCCCCGCGGGAGTCGCCGGCCATGGACGGCGCGAACCCCGCCACGTTCCACTCCTGGCGGTAGCCGCGGCCGGCCTCGAACCGGGCGTCCGGGACGCCGGAGCTGCTCAGGAAGGACGGGAAGCTGTTCGGCGGCCGGACCATCTGGACGAACTGGCCGGACCACAGGACGCCGTCGTCGGTGCTCAGCCACTCCGTACGCCGGAACGGGGTCTGCGTCGGGAAGCCCACGGACCAGCTCGGCGCGGGACCGGCGTTCGGCTTGTTCCACTTGAACCCGGTCACCGTGTCCCCGGCCGCCTCCTGGCGGTACGAGCCGTCGATCCGGGCCATCTCGCCGCGCCTCAGCTTCTTGACGAACCCGTCGTAGAACGCGCCCCGGCGGCCGTACGAGGCCTCGTACGTGTACGGGGTGCCGCTGTAGCCGCCGGCGCCGTCGGGCCGGGCGTACACGGAGTTGATGGAGGCGGCGAACCGGTCCGGGTCGCCGTCGTCGCCGACCTGGCCGACGTACGCGCCGACGCCCTCCGCCCCGACCATGGTCGCGTTGGTGCCGAAGAACTCGCCGGACCAGATGATGTTGACGGCGAGCAGCGCCTGGCCGGCGTCCGTGACCGGTGGCGTGATGCTCACCGGGCCGGCCCGGCGGGCGTCCAGCTTGATCGTCTGCGGGCGGTCCACCACGAGCTTCGGCTGGACCAGCATGCTGACGTCGTCCTCGCCGTAGATCCAGCTGAACATGCCGTACTCGCCCTTGGGCACGCGCACGGTGGTGCTCGCGGTGCCGCCGAAGCTGTCGAACGACGGGCCGCCGGTCAGCGAGCGCAGCGCCGTCAGGTAGTCCAGGGCGTCCTCGCCGTCCCGCCCCACGTGCTGGAACGTGACGTCGTAGACCTCCGACTCGCGGTTGACGGCGATCGGCGTCTCGACCCGCACGCCGCCCGGCCCGGTCGCCACCACGCGCCCGCTGAGCAGGCCGTACGGGCCGTCGGCGCGGGTGTCGGCGGTGACCGTGGTGGTCGCGGTGCCGCCGGCGGGCACGGTCAGGCCGGCCGCGCCGAGCGAGAACGTGCTCCCCTCGGCCTCGAGCGCCAGGCTCAGCGCAACGTCCTCGGCCCCGGCGTTGCGGTAGGTGATGGTCCTGCTCACCGGCACGTCGTCGGCGTGCGGCCACGCGGCGCGGCCGAAGCTCACGCTGCCCTCGTCCACCGAGACGGCCTGGTGCACGGCCCGGTCCACGTCGAGGCGCCCGGCGCCCTGCGCGTAGCCGCCCAGCCCGGCGGTCGGCTTCGCCGCGCCCATCAGCAGCGACTTGCGCCGCGCGGGCGACCAGCCCGGGTGCTGCTGGGTGACGATCGCGGCGGCGCCGGCGACGTGCGGGGTGGCCATCGAGGTGCCGTCGAGGCTCACGTACCCATCGGCCGGCGAGCCGACCTGCCCGTGCGCCGCGGCGGCCGCGACGATGCCCACGCCGGGCGCGGTGAGGTCCGGCTTGAGCGCGTCGTCGCCGACCCGCGGGCCCCGGCTGGAGAAGTACGCGAGCTGGTCCTGGTCGTCGACGGCGCCGACGGTCAGCGCGGCGTCGGCGCTGCCCGGCGACTCGATCGTGGCGGTGCCGCCGTCGTTGCCGGCCGAGATGACGAACAGGGCGCCGTACTTCGCGGTGAGGTCGTTGACGGCCTGCTCCAGCGGGTCGAGGCCGGGCTCGTCGGTGCCGCCGATGCTGATGTTGACCACCGGGGCCTCCCGCGCGGCCCACTCCATGCCGGCCAGGATCGCCGAATCGGGGCAGCCGTCCAGCTCGCACACCTTGCCGACGGCCAGCTTCGCGCCCGGTGCGACGCCCTTGTACCTGCCGCCGGACTTCGCGCCGCTGCCGGCGATGGTGGAGGCGACGTGGGTGCCGTGGCCGACCACGTCGTCGGCGTCCGGGTCGGCGGTGAAGTTCTCGCTGGCCACGATCCTGCCGGCGAAGTCGGGGTGGGTGGCGTCGATGCCGGTGTCCAGCACCGCCACGGTCACGCCGGTGCCGTCGAGGCCCTCGGCCCACGCGGCGGGGGCGCCGACCTGGGGCACGCTGACGTCAAGGTTGATCTTGCGCTTGCCGTCCAGGTGGACGCGCTCGATGCCGGGACGCAGGGTGCGTGCTGTGGGCGTACCCGTGCTCAGGGAGGTCCAGAGCCCGGCCCGGGCGGACCGCGGCGCGCGCACCGCGAGCGCGCCCACGGCCGGCAGATCGCGGGCCACCCGGACCGTCGCGCCGAGCGCCGACCGCACGCCCGAGGACCCCTTGCGCCGACCGCTTTCCGGGTACGCGACCAGCAACGGAAGGTCGGCGTCGCCGGTGTAGCCGAAGTCGCGCAGCGCGGTCAGGTCGAACAGCCGCTGATCGAGCCGGCCGGCGCGCACGAGGGGCAGCGCGTCGGCCGGGATCACGTACCGATGCTCGCCGGACGTCCGGCTGAGGAACGGTACGCGCTCCCGGCCGGGGGCGCGCTGCAGGCTCAGGCCGCCCCGGTCGTCGACCGTGACCGTGTCACCGGTGATCAGGGTGACGCTGACCGGCACGGCCCGGGCCGCCGGGACCGGGGGCGCGGCGTGGGCCGCGGCCGGGGCCACAGCACCGACGGCGAGGGCGGTGACTGCCGCGATCAGGGCTGCGGAGACTCTTCGAGGGCGCATGGTCGGACCCTTCCCGTCGGCCGGGCCACCGCCCGTCACATAGATGGCGGTAACTATTTCACGATCGATCGACCGTCCTCAATAGATTCACCGCGGCCGGTTCGGGTCAGGCCAGCTTCTGCAGCAGCCCGGCGAGTTCGACCGGCATGGTGACCATGCAGTCGTGACCGGTCGGCAGCTCCCAGACCTGCGCGCCCGCCGGCGCCGGCCGCCGCTCCCGGTCCACCCCGCCGACACAGTGGAGGTGCGTACGCCCCACCGCCGCCGCGGCCGGGTTGCCCAGGCGGACCCGCTGCTCGAAGCAGCGCACCGGCTCGTCGGACAGCAGCGAGCGCACCCAGGCGACGTCCGCCGGGTCGGTGACGCCGAAGAGCCCGGCGGGCGGCGGCATCTCCGGGATCGGCGGGATGCGCCACGGCTCGTCCGTCCGCGCCGCCTGATCGATCAGGAACCGCGTCATGGGGATGACGTCGATCGCGTTCTCGCCGTCCTCCGGCACCATCGCGTCGAGATAGACCAGGTGGGCGAGCCGCTCCGGGACGCGCTCGGCCACCGCGGAGATGATCATCCCGGCGTAGCTGTGCCCCACCAGCACCACGCCGGTCAGCTCCTCCCCGGTGAGCACCCGCACCACGTCGTCGGCGTACGTGTCGAGCCCCACCCCGGGGCCGAGCGACCCGGACCGCTCGCCGTGCCCGGTCAGCGACGGCGCGAGGACCCGATGCCCGGCCGCGGTCAGCAACGGGACCACCCGGTCCCAGATTCGCCCGCTGTGCCACGCGCCGTGCACGAGCAGATAGGTAGCCATGATCGATCGCCCTTCCGGTTCCCGCCGGTGACTCGGTATTTTTCGAGAACCGGCATCAGGATCGAGCACCCCGCGCATCCCGCGCAATCAGGCACATTCCGGTGCCCCGGTTCCCCGGAGGTAACCATGACGGCGAGTTGCCGCTCCCTCATCGACGACAAATGGGCCCTGCGGATCGTCTCCGCCCTCGGCGCCGGCCCGCACCGCTTCACCGAGCTCAAGCGCGCGATCGACGGCGTCAGCCAGCGCATGCTCACGGTCACGCTGCGCTCCCTGGAACGCGACGGAATCCTGACCCGGACGGTCTACAACGTCATGCCGCCGAACGTCAGCTACGCCCTGACGCCCCTGGGGACAGCGCTGCTCGAGGCCGCCACGCCCCTGCTCGCGTGGACCACCGAGGCGCTCCCGCAGATCGAGGCGGCCCGCCTCGCGTACGACCGCCGCGCGGAGGAGGCGCTTCCCGCCCGATAGCCCCATCTTCGCCAGATGGCGGCGGCGCGCGGACCGTCTTCGCGGTGCTGCGCAACACCACCGGCGGCGACTTCGTCAACCTCAACTGGTTCACCTTCGGCGACGGCTGGGTGCCGATCGACCCGGCGGCGTGGAACGCCCAGCCGGCCCGGTTCCACGCACTCACCCGCGGCCGGTCCCCGGCTGCCGGCCGGCACACGACGGCGCAGAACCATCGCGAACCGGCAGACGACCTTCAGCCCTCCGGCCCCATCACGTACCCGAACTGCCGCACCGACCCGGCCCGGTCGACCTCATCCAGCGCCGCCGCATCCATACCCGCCAGAGGCGGCCGGGACGCCCGCTGCCGCCACTTCGCGAGGGGAACGGAGAGGAACTCCATCTCGACGAAACCGTTCGAGGTGTGGAACCCGCCGTCGCGCTCGAACAGCAGCAGCAACGGCTCGAAAGGGTCCTCCAGCCCTTCGGGAAAGACGACGCCGGGCGCGGCCCGCACCGCCGCCCAATGCAGGATGAACGGCACGACCTGCTGCGCGTTCCACCCGCCCTCAGCGGCAAGCCGCACCGCCTCATCGACCACCGCGGGATCGGCGCGCACGTTCGGATCGACGTACTGAGCGAGGTCGAAGAACGGCACCGGCTCATCGCACCCGTAGGCCTCCGCCCACTGCGCCATCCGCCGGAAATACTCCAGCATCAGCTTCGCCTTCGACCAACTGCGATAACCATGCCGCCGCCAGTCGACAGCACTGAGCCGCGCGGCGGTCACGCGTACGGAATCGTCGGGTGTCATCGGCCCAATCCTCGCAGAGCGCGATCGACGACCTCGTCGAGGTTCGAAAGGTCGTCGGCCATCTCGAGGCCCTCACTGTCGAGGCCCCACCTCCGCCAGTGCCGGAAGGGATCGTCCGGCAAGCCCTCGAGGACCGACAGGTCGTGAGCCGACGGGTGGTCGGGGTGCGGCCAGGCCACGTCGTCCTCATCCCACACGGCGGGATCGGAGGAGCGGAACGGCAGCCCTTCCTCCATCAGCCTGTTCTCGACGTACTCGTGCGCGGCCAGCATCCGGAACTCCCCACGCTGTTCGCTGGTCAGCGTGCCGTTGGCCGCCCTGTCCCAGAGACCGGAGAGACGGCCGTCCGGCGTGAAATAGGCGTGCTCGACGGTGTCCGGGCCGGTCGCGATGTCGTGCTTCTGGACGAAGAGATTCTGCCGCATCCTCTCGACGACCGCTTCGTCGAGCCCGGAATTCTCGGCCACCCGGAGAGTGTCGTCGGGACTGTTACGAATGCGCCGGTAGGCATCGGCTACCTCCGGGCTGAAGTCGCCGTCGACGAACTCCGAACCGCTCGGGAGGTCCGGCTTGAACTCGTCGGGATCGGCCCGGGCAAGCGCGCGGTTGCGGCCACTGAGCTGCTCGAAGACGCCGGCCAGCCGATCCAGCATCGGACTTAGGCGACGAAGGCTGTTGAGCAGGCCGCGGACGAACCCCTGAATGCGGTTGACCCATTTCGCAACCAGCGTCGAGACCTGGGCGACAACGACCGGGGTGGCCAGGCCGAGGGTGAGTCCCTCCTCGGCGAGCCACTGCGGCAGGCGGGCGGCAAGGACGCCCACGAACTCCGCGATCAGGTCGCGCACGATGCCGCGCACCAGCGCGACGAGCAGACCCGCGCCCTCCACCGCGGACGAGATCCCCTCGGCGGCCTTGGAGATTCCGTCGAGGACCTGCATCTGGAGGTCGGCATGCCGGCGGTACGCGTCGCCGGACGCTCCGAACCAGCCCGCGACCTCGGCACGGAGACGGTCGGCGTACTCCTGACGGGTTCGTGCCGTGAAAGCCGCGACGTTGGACCACGTGGCGGCATGGCTCGCCACCTCGTCGGCGTTGCCCGCGAGCCAGTCGAGGGCGTCCTTGAGAGGCTTGACGTGCTCCATCAGCCAAGCGACACCCCACGACACGAGCGTGCCCAGCGGGTCGACCGCCATGGAAAGCATGTCGAGGCTCGTACCGACACCGCCCAGAGTGCCGTCGACCCAGCTGTTGTTCTGAATGCCCTGGGTGATGTCGGCGGCGTCCTCGACGAGCCCCAGACCCGTGTACCACCGGGTGGAGTCCTGCACGGGCGCGACCAGCGGGTCGGTGCTCACAGGGGCAGGTCGAGCATGGGGGCGCCGGCGGAGGTGATGCGCCCGCCCGCCTTGACATCGGTCGCGGTGACGGAGGCGGCCGCAGCGCGCAGATTGTCCGCGGTCTCGCGCAACGCGTCGGTCGCGTCGTTCATCGCGCCGATGGCCTGGTCGAACAACGGGTTCAGCAGGACCGGCAGGAACTGGCAGAGCTGCCCGTACGCCTCCGCGCCCATCGCGACCTCGGTGACCGCGGCACGGGCCCGCACCACGGAGTCCGCGATCCCGTCGACGCTGCCGGCATGCCGCTCGACGGCCGGTGCCGGGAATCGGATCTCCTCACCGGCCATGACCCTCATCCTCGCCCGCACAGCTCAGTGCGCGCCCGGCGTTCGCGTCGACAACCGCTGCCCAGGGTTCCCGCCACTGCTCGGCTTCATCGATGTCTCTCATTGCGCCTCCCCGCCGCCGAGAACGCTACCGCGGCGGCGGCCGGCGGGTGAGGGCCGGTTGTGATCGGGTCCACAGTGCTTGCCTCTGACGTCAACGGCAGGTTTTAGCGTTGCGGGGCGACCACGTCGGACCAGTCGGAGGTAGAGATCATGACCAGCCTGTTCGACCCCTGTCAGCTCGGCGGATCCGCGCTGCCCAACCGGATTGTGATGGCGCCGATGACGCGGGTGCGGGCCGGTGCCGGCGGGGTGCCGACGCCGTCGATGGCGGCGTACTACGCGCAGCGGGCCAGTGCCGGGCTCATCGTCAGCGAGGGCGTGCAGCCCAGCCTGGTCGGGCAGTCGAATCCCGGTACGCCCGGCCTGCACACCGATGACCAGGTCAAGGGGTGGCAGGTGGTCACCGGTGCGGTGCATGCCAACGGCGGGCGGATCTTCGCTCAGATCATGCACGGGGGGCGGGTGTCGCATCCGGAGACCACCGGGGTGCGGCCGGTGGGGCCGTCCGCGGTTCCCGCCGTGGGACAGGTTTTCACGCCGAGCGGGCCGAAGCCGGCGCCGGTGCCGCGGGCGCTGGAGACCGCGGAGGTGCCCGGGGAGGCGCGGTCGTACGCCGATGCCGCGCGGCGGGCGGTCGAGGCCGGGTTCGACGGCGTCGAGTTGCACGGGGCGAACGGTTATCTCATCGGGCAGTTCCTGTCCAGCAGTGCGAATCTGCGCACCGACCGGTACGGCGGGCCGGTCCGCAACCGTATCCGGTTCGCCGTCGAGGCGGTGTCGGCCACTGTGGACGCCGTGGGCGCGCACCGGACCGGCATCCGGCTCTCGCCCGGCGCCGGCATCTGGGGTGCCGACGAGACGGACGTCGCCGAGATGTACGGGGCCCTGCTCGCCGAGCTCGCCCCGCTGGGTCTGGCGTACGTACACCTCGAGGCCACCACCGACGAGGAGGTGCTCGTCGGCCTCCGGCGGGCATGGCCCGGCACGCTGGTGATGAACCCGTCGGCGCCGATGGGGCCGGTCGCCGCGGACCGGGCCGCTGCGGACCGGTGGCTGGCCCTCGGCGCCGACCTGATCAGCTTCGGCCGCGCGTTCATCGCCAACCCCGACCTCGTCGAGCGGTTGCGCCAGGGGCTGCCGATCGCGGCGGACGACCAGGCCACCTGGTACGCCGGCGGGGACGACGGATATCTCACCTATTCCGCGTACCGGCACGCGGCCTGACCCGGGCCCTGTTTCACGCTGCCGCTGAGCAGGTCGTCGGCGATGTACCGGTTGAGGGTGACGGCGATGACCGTCATCGTGCCGCGCCGCGGCGGCCCGACAGGGTCCCGGACCGGCAGCGCGGAGGGAAGACGGCCGTACTGCGATCTTCGTATGCCGAGCCTGCACGCGCACGACGACGCGACGGGGGCCGGGCCGCAAGGCTGATCCTCACGTTTCCCCGAGGTTTGGAGTGTCGCGTCATGGCAGGCTTGCTCGGTCGTCTCGGCCGCTTTTCCTATCGACGGCGATCATTGGTCGCCGCGCTCTGGCTGCTGGCGCTCGCCGGGGCGGTGCTGCTCGCCGTCAGGTCGGAGGGCCCGGTCAACACCAGGGCGACGATGCCCGGGATCGAGTCGCAGCAGGCGTTCGACCTCATCGCCGAGCGCTTCCCCGGCGCCGCCGCGGACGGGGCGTCGGCGACCATCGTCTTCGTGGCCCCGCCCGGGCAGACGCTGGCGTCCGCGGGCAGTGCCGGGGCCGTCGACGCGGCGCTGGCCGCGCTCGCGGGCGGCCCCCAGGTGTCACGGGTCGTGCCGCCCTCGGTCTCCGGCGGGAGCGTCAGCGCCGACGGCACGACCGGCTTCGCCTCGGTGTCCTACGACGTGCCGTCGTCCGAGGTGACCGAGGAGTCGCGCGCCGCGCTGGCCGCCGCGGTCGAGCGGGCGCGCGGGGCGGGGTTGACGGCGGAGATGTCCGGGTCGGCGCTCAAGACCGGCACCCGGATGAGTGCCATGGAGCTCGCCGGCGTGGCGATCGCCGCGGTCGTGCTGCTGATGACCTTCGGCTCGATGGTGGCCGCGGGCCTGCCGCTCCTCACGGCGATCATCGGCGTGGCCGTCTCGTTCCTCGGCGTCTGGGCGGCGGCCGGCCCGCTGGGGATGGCGATCACCAGCGGCATGCTCGCGCTGATGCTGGGGCTGGCGGTCGGCATCGACTACGCGATGTTCGTCGTCTCCCGCTTCCGCGAGGAACGACCGGCCGACGGGCACGGCGACGCCGAGCAGGCGGCAGGACGCGCCGTGGGTACGGCCGGTTCGGCGGTGGCGTTCGCCGGGATGACCGTGGTCATCGCCCTCGCCGGCCTGTCGGTGGTGGGCATCCCGTCGCTGGCGAAGATGGGACTCGCCGCGGCGGGCGCGGTGGTGGTGGCCGTCCTGGTCGCGCTGACCCTGGTCCCGGCGCTGCTGGGCTTCGCCCCGAACCGGGTCCTCGCCCGCTCGCAGCGCCGCGGCGGCCGGACCTCCGCCCGCCGTGCGGTGGCGCGCCCGTGGATGAGGCTCGTGCTGCGCCGTCCGCTCGTGTTCACCCTGGCCGGGGTCGCCCTGCTCGCCGCCGTCGCGGTTCCGGCGCTGTCGCTGCAGCTCGGTACGCCCGGCGACGCGTCGCTGCCGGGCACCGCGACCCAGCGGCGCGCGTACGAGCTGCGCGCCGCGGCGTTCGGCCCCGGCTTCAACGGCCCGCTGACCGTGGTCGTCGACGCCCGTGCCGCCACGAACCCGCAGGCCGCGGTGGCGACCGTCGCGGACGGCCTCAGGACGACCGCCGGCGTGGTGTCGGTGTCGAAGGCGACCTTCAACCAGCGGGGTGACACCGCGATCCTCACCGCCGTGCCGTCGAGCGCACCGACCGACGAGCGGACCGAGCGCCTCGTGGAGAGCCTGCGGGCCGCCCGGCCGGCCGTGGAGGCCGCCGCGCACGTCAGGTACGAGATCACCGGCACCACCGCCCTGGACATCGACATGGCCCGCAAGACGCGGGCGGCGCTCATCCCGTACGTGGGGATCGTGATCGGTCTGGCGGTTCTGCTCCTGCTCGTGGTGTTCCGGTCGGTCTGGGTCCCGGTCAAGGCGGCGCTCGGCTTCCTGCTGTCGCTGTTCGCCGCGCTCGGCGTGATCGTCGCGGTGTTCCAGTGGGGCTGGGCGGCCGGCCTGCTCGGCGTCGAGCAGACCGGGCCGGTGCTGAGCCTGATGCCGATCCTGCTGGTGGGCATCGTGTTCGGGCTGGCGATGGACTACGAGGTCTTCCTGGTGTCGCGGATGCGCGAGGCCCACGCCGCCGGCAGCCCGGCCCGCGACGCGATCGTCACCGGCTTCGGGCAGAGCGCCAAGGTGGTCGTCGCGGCGGCGCTGATCATGATCGCGGTGTTCGGCGGGTTCGCGGCGGCCGACGAACCCCTCATCAAGATGGTGGGCCTCGGCCTGGCGTGCGCGGTCTTCTTCGACGCCTTCGTGGTACGCCTCATGCTGGTGCCCGCCGTCCTGCACCTGCTCGGCGAGCGCGCCTGGTGGCTGCCGCGGTGGCTGGACCGGCTGCTGCCGCACGTCGACGTGGAGGGCGAGTCGCCCGGCGAGCCGCGGCCGGAGCCGGTTCACGCGCTGAGCGCACCGTGATCTCCCGGGTAGTGTCGGCCCGATGAACGTGTTGGCCGCGCTGGTCGCGTTCGTCTTCGCTGCCCTCGGTGCCAGCCTCAGCACCGAGGGCATCTTCCGGCCGGCCGCGGTGCTGCCCGGCACGATGCTCGGCCTGGTCGCGAGCGTGGCCCTGTTCGCCGCCGCCCGGTTCCCGCGCGCCGCCACCGTCGTCGCGATCTGCTGCGAGGCGGCGGCGTGCGCGGCCGGCTACCTGCCGACGCCGCTGCTGCTGGCCCCGCTGATCGGCTGCCTGTACCGGCTGACCGTTCTCGGCGGCCCGAGGGCGGCGGCCTGGTGGACCGGCATCGCGGTGACCGCGGTGATCGCGGGCGGCGCGGCGAGCGACCCGGACCCGCCGGCCGGGGCGCTGCTCCTGCGGACCGTCGGCGTCGCCCTGTGGCTGCTGCCGGCGGTCTTCGCCGGCCGGATGACCCACGCGCAGCGGGCGTACCTGCGGATGGTCCAGGCCCGCGCCGAGGACGCCGAACGCAGCCGGGACGAGGACGTGCGGCGCCGGCTGGGCGAGGAGCGCCTGCGCATCGCCCGGGACCTGCACGACGTGGTCGCGCACCACCTCGCCGTGGCGAACGCGCAGGCCGGGACCGCGGCCCACCTGCTCGCGAAGCGTCCCGAGCAGGTGGGTGAGCTGCTCGCCGGGCTGGGCGGCTCCACGTCGGCGGCCCTGCGCGAGCTCAAGGCGACGGTGGGGCTGCTGCGCAACCCGGGCGACGACTCGCCGTCGGGCACCACGCCGACGCCCGGCCTCGCGCAGCTCCCGGAGCTCGTCGAGGCGTGCCGGGCGGCCGGGATCGAGGTCCGCGTGGATGGCGCCGGGACGCCGCGGCGCCTGCCGCCGCTGGTCGAGCTCACCGCGTTCCGGATCGTCCAGGAGGCCCTGACCAACGTCACCAAGCACGCGGTCCGCCCGGTCGTCACGATCTCCCTCACGTACGGCGAGGACACGTTCTCCGCCCGCGTGACCAACACCTCCGCCCGCCCCGGCCCGGCGGGAACGGGCGGCTACGGCCTGATCGGCATGCGCGAACGGGCGCTCGCCGTGGGCGGTGCGGTCCACGCCGGCCCGGCCGGCCCGGACCGGTACGAGGTCTCCCTCACCATCCCCCTGGCACCCTGGCAGGAAGACGGAGCACCGCTATGATCACGATTCTGCTCGCCGACGACCAGGCGCTGCTGCGCTCGACGTTCCGCATGCTGATCGACTCCTGCGACGATCTGACGGTCGTCGCCGAGGCCGCGAACGGCGAGGAGGCGGCCGCCCTGGCCCGGCGGCACCGGCCGGACCTCGTCCTCATGGACATCCGGATGCCGGTCCTGGACGGCCTCGCCGCGACCCGGCTCATCTGCTCCGCCCCCGAACTGACGGGCACGCGCGTGCTGATCCTGACCACGTTCGAGACCGACGAGTACGTGGCCCACGCGCTGGAGGCCGGCGCCAGCGGCTTCCTCGGCAAGGACGTCACGCCGGAGGCCCTGCTCGCCGGGATCCGTACGGTGGTGGCCGGGGAGGCCCTGCTCTCCCCGGCCGCGACCCGCACCCTGATCGACCGCTTCCTGTCCGGCCCGGGCAGCACCGGCGACCGGCCGCGGGGCTCGCTGGCCGCGCTGACCGACCGGGAGCGCGAGATCACCGCCCTGGCCGCCCACGGACTGTCGAACCAGGAGATCGCCGAGCGGCTGGTGGTGAGCCCCCTGACGGTACGCACCCACATCCACCGCGCGATGACGAAGGTGGGCGCCCGCGAACGCACTCAGCTGGTCGTCGCCGCCTACCAGCAGGGCCTCGTCCGGGTGCGCTGAGAATCGCGACACCATGCCCGGTGGGGACACGGCAGTGCGGCCTCCCCTTCAGACGCCGCGGAGGGTGGTCGTCGTCCGGCCGGTGCGTTCGCGCAGCAGGACCCGCAGGGTGTTCGGGTGCTCGTAGCCGACCCGGCGGGCGATCGTCTCCAGGGACAGGTCGGTGGTGCGCAGCAGGTGGGTCGCCTGCTCGACGCGCAGGTCCTGGACGAAGCGGATCGGGGAGGTGCCGACCGTGCGCTGCACGCTGCGTTGCAGGGTACGGTCGCTGACGCCGAGGGCGGCGGCCGCGTCGGGGATGCTGATCGGGCCGGTCAGGCGTTCCCGGGCCCAGCGTTCGAAGGCCGCCACCACGGGGTCGTTCCGGGCGAGGGCGCTGGGGATGATGTACGCGGACTGCGACGGGCGGTCGTCGATCACCAGATAGCGGGCCACCAGGTCGGCGAGCATGGGGCTGCGGTCGCGCACGATCGCCAGGGCCAGGTCGACGTGGCCGAAGGCGGCGCCCGCGGTGGTGACCCGGTCGGAGGTGATGAGCATCCGGTCCTGGTCGACCCGGATCCGCGGGTGGCGGGCGCGCAGGATCGGCGCCAGCCACCAGGTGGTGGTCGCCTCCAGGCCGTCGAGGATGCCGGCCGCGGCCAGCAGGAAGGTGCCCGTGCAGGCGGAGGCGACGGCCGCGCCCCGGTCGCGCTGCCGGGCGATCGCTTCGCGTACGGGCCGGGTCCGTTCGCCGGCGACCTGGTCGAGCAGGGCCGAGGGGCGCCGCTCGGCCAGCGCCGGGACGATGAAGAGGTCCGCCTCGTCGGCGACGGCGAGGGGTGCGGCCGTCACGAGATGCCCCGCGCCGGTGCGCACCTGGGGCTGGAAGCCGACGGTCGTCACCTCCCAGCGCGGGGCGTCGGGCAGCTCCACCCCCATCGTGGCGGCTTCCTCGCCCATCGCGTTGGCGGCGTCCAGCACGTCGAGGACCGCCGACAGCCCCGAGTCGAACACCCCGTCGTACACGAGAACGGCGATCCTCATGTCGGAAACGCTATCAGGGATGGCGCTTCCGCCACTGATGCCGGAGATCGGGACGCCATAGGTTCTTTCTCAAGCCGGAACGAGCCGGCGGTTGTCCGACAGGGAGACACCATGAAGATCGGTCTGCTGGCGCACATCGAGGCCAAGCCGGAGCACGCCGACGAGGTCGAGGCGATGCTGCGCGGCGCGGTGGAGCTGGCCGAGGCCGAGCCCGGCACCGTGACGTGGTACTCGTTCCGGCAGGACGCGACGACGTTCGGGGTGTTCGACACCTTCGACGACGAGCAGGGCCGGCAGAGCCACCTCGAGGGCAGGATCGCCGCCGCGCTGATGGGCTCGGCGGAGACGATGCTGAGCTCGGCACCGGTCATCACCAAGGTCGACCTGCTGGGCGCCAAGGCCGCCTGACGGGTCACGGCCCACCGACCGGGCACGGCGGCACCGCTCACCCCCCGGGGCGCGCCGTCGTGCCCGCCGTGCCGCGCGGGCAAGGCTGAAAGGGCGAATCTTAGCGGCGGCATCGAAGGCTTTCAACTTCGCGGCCCGGCAGGGAACACAACCCGGCCCGGCGGTACACATGAGACACCACCGTTCACGAACCCGTTGCTCCCCGGTCAGCCCGGGATGCATTCTTTGAGCCGCCAAGTCCGGTGACTCATGAAAAGGGTTTGTGACTGCATGGTCGACGACGAGTGGTCCACGCAGGCTCGGCTGGAACGGATGCCGAGCGCGGAGCGCCGCCGTTTCATGACGGACGTGTTGCGGCGTCATGTCGGATCGGAATCCTTCGGCCTCACGGTCCCTTTCCGGCGGATGGGCATCAGCCGCGACCGGGCCGCCCGCTTCCGGGAGGAACTGGGGGCGGAGCTGGGCCTGAGCCTGCCGGCCACGGTGCTTTTCGACTACCCGCATCCCCGGGCCATGGTGGAATACCTCCTCGGTCTGCTCGGCGGCGGCGCGGACGCCGCGGCACCGTCCCAGGCGACCCCGCAGCCGTCGGCCGGCGGCGAGCCGGTCGCGATCGTGGGCATGGCCTGCCGGTTGCCCGGCGGCGTGGAATCCCCCGCTGACCTGTGGAAGCTGCTCTCCGAGGGCGTCGACGCCGTGAGCGGCTTCCCGGACGACCGCGGCTGGGATCCGGGGCTGCACGACACCGACCCGGCCGCCTCCGGCACCTCGATCACGAACCGGGGTGGCTTCCTGCGGGACGTCGCCGGATTCGACGCGGAATTCTTCGGGATCGCGCCGCGCGAGGCGCTGGCGATGGATCCGCAGCAGCGACTGCTGCTGGAAATCGCCTGGGAAGCGATCGAGGACGCCGGCATCGATCCGGCGGAGCTCCGGGAAAGCGACACCGGCGTGTTCACCGGAATCGCCTATCAGGATTATCAGCGCGGATTGGAACGGGCACCGAAGCAGGTCGAGGGATATGCGCTCACCGGTTCCCTCACGAGCGTCGTTTCCGGGCGGATCGCGTATTCCCTCGGGCTGACCGGACCCGCCCTGACATTGGACACCGCCTGCTCGTCCTCATTGGTGTCGACGCATCTCGCGGCCCAGGCACTGCGTCGCGGGGAATGCGCGCTGGCGCTGGCCGGCGGCGCCACGGTGATGGCGAGTCCGGGCGTATTCGTCGAATTCAGCCGCAAGCGGGGACTGGCCCCGGACGGCCGCTGCAAGTCGTTCGCGGCGGCGGCGGACGGCACCGGCTGGGGCGAGGGCGCGGGCATGCTGCTGCTGGAGCGGCTGTCGGACGCGCGGCGCAACGGTCACCGGGTGCTGGCGGTGATCAGGGGCTCCGCGGTCAACCAGGACGGCGCGTCCAACGGCCTGACCGCGCCGAACGGCCCCTCCCAGCAGCGGGTGATCCGGCGGGCGCTCGGCGACGCGGGCCTCGCCCCGGCCGACGTCGACGCGGTCGAGGCGCACGGCACGGGCACCTCGCTCGGCGATCCGATCGAGGCGCAGGCGCTGATCGCCACGTACGGCCGGGACCGGAAGGAGCCGCTCTGGCTGGGCTCGCTGAAGTCGAACATCGGTCACGCCCAGGCGGCGGCCGGGGTGGCCGGGCTGGTGAAGTCGGTGCTGGCGCTGCGCCACGAGACGCTCCCCCCGACCCTGCACGTGGACGCGCCGTCCCCGCACGTGGACTGGTCGGCCGGCACGGTGCGGCTGCTGACCGAGGCGAGGCCCTGGCCGCGCGGGGAGACGCCGCGGCGGATCGGCGTGTCGGCCTTCGGCGTGAGCGGCACCAACGCCCACGTGATCGTGGAGGAGGCCCCGGCCGCCGCCGACCCGGTTCCCCCGGCCCCCGAGAGCGGGGTGCTGCGGCCGTTCGTGCTGTCGGCCCGCTCGAAGGCGGCGCTGACGGCGCAGGCCGACCGGCTCGCCGCCCACCTGCGTGCTCACCCGGACCTGCGGCTGGACGACGTCGCGCTGTCGCTGGCCGCCGGCAGGTCCGCCCTCGAACACCGGTCGGTGGTGCTCGCCGCCGACCGGGACGGGCTGCTGCGGGGCCTGGAGGGCAGGCCGGCGGCGCGCGGGGTGGCCGGCGCGGACCGGCGGGTGGCCTTCCTGTTCAGCGGGCAGGGATCGCAGCGCCCGGGGATGGGCCTCGAGCTGTGCGAGCGGTTCGACGTGTTCCGGGACGCCTTCGACGAGGTCTGCCGGCACCTGGATCCGGCGGTCCGGGACGTGCTGTCCGCACCCGGCGGCCTCGACCGGACGCAGTACACCCAGCCGGCGCTGTTCGCCTTCCAGGTGGCGGCCTTCCGGCTGCTGGAGCACTGGGGCGTGGCGCCCGAGTTCGTGGCCGGGCACTCCATCGGCGAGCTGGCCGCGGCGCACGTGGCCGGCGTGCTGTCCCTGCCGGACGCGGCGAAGCTGGTGACCGCGCGCGGCCGGCTGATGCAGGCGCTGCCCCCGGGCGGCGCCATGGTGGCCGTGCAGGCGCGGGAGAGGGAGGTTCGCCGGCTGCTGCGCGAGGGCGTCGACATCGCGGCCGTGAACGGGCCCGACGCGGTGGTCCTCTCCGGCGACGAGGACGCGGTGACCGCGGTGGTCGGCGACCTGCGGCCGGAGAGGTCCCGGCGGCTCGACGTCAGCCACGCGTTCCACTCGGCCCGCATGGAGCCGATGCTCGCCGAGTTCCGGGACGTCGCCGGGCGGATCGAGTTCCACGAGCCCCGGATCCCGTTCGTCTCCGCCCTGACCGGCGAGCCCGTGGCGGCCTTCGACGCCGGCTACTGGGTCCGGCACGCCCGGGAGACGGTGCGGTTCCACGACTGCGTCCGCCGGCTGCATGCCGAGGGCGTCTCCGACTTCGTCGAGATCGGCCCGGCGGGCGTGCTCGCGGCGATGGCCCAGGCGGGTCTGCCGTCCGGTTCGCCGTCCGTCGTGGCGATCTCGACCAGACACCAGCCCGAGGTGCGGTCCATGCTCACCGCGGTGGGCGAGCTGCACGTGCGCGGCGTGGAGGTCGGCTGGCGCTCGCTGCTGCCGGGCCGGATCGTGCCGCTGCCGACGTACGCGTTCCAGCACCGGCGCTTCTGGCTGGAGTCCGACGCCCCGCCCGCTCCCCCGAGCGCCGGGACGACCGCGACGTCAACCCCGGAAACCCCCGCTGATTCCGTACGGGAAGATCTGCTCGTCCTGGTGTTGACCGGGATCGCCGAGGTGCTCGGCTACGACTCCGTCGACGAGGTGCCCCCGGACCAGGCCTTCAAGGATCTCGGCTTCGACTCCATCGCGCTGCTGATGCTGGCCGAGTCGCTCACCGAGGCGACCGGCGAGCAGGTGCCGGTGACGACGCTGTACAGCCACCCGACGGCGACCGCCCTGGCCGAGTTCCTCGGCGCCCCGGCCGCCACCGGGCAGGCACCGGTCGACGAGGCCGCCGAGGACGGGGACGACATCGCCATCGTCGCCATGAGCTGCCGCTACCCCGGCGGCATCGGCTCGCCCGAGGACCTGTGGCGGGTGGTGGCCGACGGCGTGGACGCCATCTCCGAGTTCCCCGCCGACCGCGGCTGGGACCTGGCCGCGCTGTACGACCCGGACCCGGACCATCCGCACACGTCCTACTCCCGGTCCGGCGGCTTCCTCGCCGACGTGGCGGGATTCGACGCGGAGTTCTTCGGCATCCCGCCCCGCGAGGCGCTGACCATGGACCCGCAGCAGCGGCTGGTGCTGGAGACCACCTGGGAGGCGTTCGAGCGGGCCGGCATCGACCCGGCCTCGGTGCGCGGCAGCCGGACCGGCGTGTTCGTCGGCACCGACCGCAACGACTACGCGGAGCTGCTCAGGCAGCAGCCCGAGGCCGTCGGGTACCTGACCACGGGCAGCATGTTGTCGGGGCGGGTGGCGTACACCTACGGCCTGGAGGGGCCGGCGCTCAGCGTCGACACCGCCTGCTCGTCGTCCCTGGTCGCCATCCACCTGGCCGCCCAGTCGCTGCGCCGCGGCGAATGCCCCCTGGCGCTGGCCGGCGGCGTCACCGTGATGGCCACGCCGGAGCCGTTCGTCGCGTTCAGCCGCCAGCGCGGCCTCGCCGCCGACGGCCGCATCAAGTCGTTCGCCGACTCCGCCGACGGCACGTCGTGGGGCGAGGGCGTCGGCTTCCTCGTGCTGGAACGGGCTTCCGACGCCCGCCGCAACGGGCACCCGATCCACGCCCTGATCCGCGGCTCCGCCATCAACCAGGACGGTGCCTCCAACGGACTCACCGCACCCAACGGCCTCGCCCAGCAACAGCTGATCCGCCAGGCCCTGGCGAACGCCGGCCTGGAACCGTCCGATGTGGACGCGGTCGAGGCGCACGGCACCGGCACCACGCTCGGCGACCCGATCGAGGCGGAGGCGCTGCTGGCCACGTACGGTCAGAAGCGCGGCACCCCGCTGTTCCTGGGTTCCGTCAAGTCCAACATCGGCCACACCCAGGCCGCCGCCGGCGTCGCCGGCGTCATCAAGATGACCCAGGCCATGCGGCACGGCACCCTGCCCCGGACCCTGCACGTCGACCGGCCCTCGTCCCGGGTCGACTGGACGGCCGGGTCGGTGGAGCTGCTCACCGACTCCGTGCCCTGGCCGGCGGACGACCGGCCGCGGCGCGCGGGCGTGTCCTCGTTCGGCATCTCCGGCACCAACGCCCACCTCATCCTCGAAGAGCCGCCGGCCGAGGAGGTCCCCGCGCCGCCGGGGCCGACGCACCGGTTCCAGCACACCCGGTTCTGGCCGGACGACACGGAATCCGGGCCGTCCGAACCGGACCGGTCGCTGGCCGACCGGCTGGCCGCGATGCCGGACGAGGACCGCGGCCGGGTGCTGCGGAACCTGGTCCGCACCGAGGTGGCGACCGTCCTGGGGCACGCCGGGGCGGTGCCGGAGGACCTGACGTTCCGCGAACTCGGGTTCGACTCGCTGAGCCTGACCACGTTCGGCAGGCGCCTGCGGGCCGCCACCGGGCTGCGCCTGCCGGACACGCTGGTGTTCGACTTCCCGACGCCGATGGCGCTGGCCGGGCACATCGCCGGCGAGTTCGGCCGGCGCGACGATCTCGCCCAGCTGGAACGGTCGCTGGACACGCTGGACGACGAGTCCCGCGTCGCGCTGGCCGGCCGGTTGCGCACCCTGCTGCGCCGGCTCGGGCCGGACACCACCGACGACCTCGACTCCGTCAGCAACGAGGAGATGTTCGCACTCCTCGACCGCGAGCTCGGCTCGCCGTGACCCGCCGGAAGGTGACCCGCCTTGCCTGAGGAACAGAAGCTCCGCGACTACCTGAACCGGGCCGTGGCCGACCTGCGCCGGACCCGCGAACGGGTCCGCGAGCTGGAGGAGGCCCACCGCGAGCCGATCGCGATCGTGGGCATGGCCTGCCGCTACCCGGGCGGCGCGGCCACGCCCGAGCAGCTGTGGCGCCTCGCCGCCGACGGGGTCGACGCCGTGTCCGGCTTCCCGGCCGACCGCGGCTGGGACCTGGCCGGCCTGTACGACCCGGACCCGGCCAGGGCCGGCCGGACGTACTCCCGGGAGGGCGGCTTCCTGCACGACGCCGCCGACTTCGACGCGGAGTTCTTCGGCATCTCGCCCCGCGAGGCGCTGGCGATGGACCCGCAGCACCGGGTGGCGCTGGAGACGGCGTGGGAGGCCCTGGAGCGGGCCGGGATCGACCCGTTCTCGTTGCGGGGCAGCCGGTCCGGGGTGTTCGTCGGGGCCACGTACCAGGACTACGCCAGCCGGCTGCACGGCGCGCCGCCGGAGCTCGAGGGCTACCTGGGCACCGTCAACACGTTCGCCGTGCTGTCCGGGCGGCTGTCGTACACCTTCGGCCTGGAAGGGCCGGCGGTCAGCGTCGACACCGCCTGCTCGTCGTCGCTGACCGCCGCGCACCTGGCCGCCCAGTCCCTGCGCCGCGGCGAGTGCTCCCTGGCCCTCGCCGGCGGCGTCACGATGATGTTCACCCCCACCGCCTTCGTGGAGTTCAGCCGGCAGCGCGGCGTCGCGCCGGACGGCCGCTGCAAGGCGTTCGCGGCCGCCGCGGACGGCGTGGGGCTGGGCGAGGGCGCCGGGATGCTGGTGCTGGAACGGCTCTCCGACGCGCGCCGCAACGGCCACCCCGTCCTCGCCCTGATCCGCGGCTCGGCCGTCAACCAGGACGGCGCCTCCAACGGCCTCACCGCGCCCAACGGCCTCGCCCAGCAACAGGTCATCCGGCAGGCGCTGGCCGACGCCGGGCTGACCACCGCGGACATCGACGCCGTCGAGGCGCACGGGACCGGCACCACCCTCGGCGACCCGATCGAGGCGGCCGCGCTGCTGGCCACGTACGGTCAGGATCGCGGCACCCCGCTGTTCCTGGGTTCCGTCAAGTCCAACATCGGCCACACCCAGGCCGCCGCCGGCGTCGCCGGCGTCATCAAGATGACCCAGGCCATGCGGCACGGGGTGCTCCCGCGGAGCCTGCACATCGACGCGCCCTCGCCGCGCGTCGACTGGAGCGCCGGGGCCATCGAGCTGCTGACCGGCGAGCGGCCCTGGCCCGACGCCGGGCGTCCGCGCCGGGCCGCCGTGTCCGCGTTCGGCATCTCCGGCACCAACGCGCACCTCGTCCTCGAAGGGCCCCCGGTCGAGGAACAGCAGCCCGCGCCTCCGTCGCAGACCCCCGTCGTCTGGGTGCTGTCGGCACGGTCCGAGGCCGCGCTCCAGGCCCAGGCCGCCCGGCTCCGGCACGTCGAGGCCGAGCCGGCCGACATCGCGCACTCCCTTGCCGCCAAGGCGAGGTTCGAGCACCGCGCGGTCATCGTCGGCGACGATCGCGCGGAACTCGACCGGGGCCTGACGGCCCTGCTGCCGGGCGGCGGCGACGACGAACCCGGGAAACGGCGCCCGAGTCAGGGTCTGGCCGCCGGTGACCCCGGCCGGGTGGTGTTCGTCTACCCGGGCCAGGGCACGCAGTGGGCCGGCATGGGCCGCGACCTGCTGGAATCCGACGAGGCCTTCCGCGCCGAGCTCGGCGCCTGCGACGACGCGCTGCGGCCGCTGACCGGCTGGTCGGTGCTGGACGTGATCAAGGGTACGGACGACGCCCCGTCGATGGACCGCGTCGACGTGGTGCAGCCGGTGCTGTTCTCGATGATGGCCGCGCTGACCAGGGTGTGGGACCGGCTGGGCGTACGGCCGGACGCGGTGGTCGGGCACTCCCAGGGCGAGATCGCCGCCGCCTACGTCGCCGGGGCGCTCTCGCTGCCCGACGCCGCACGGATCGTGGCCCTGCGCAGCCGGGCGCTGCTGGCGCTGTGCGGGCGCGGCACGATGCAGACCGTCCTCGCGCCGGAGGAGCAGGTCCGTGGGCTCTCCGACCGCTGGGACACCGGGCTGTGGATCGCCGCGGTGAACGGCCCGGCCAGCGTCACGGTCACCGGCGACACCGACGCGCTGGACGAGCTCAACAAGGCGCTGTCGCGCGCGCGGCTGATGCGGTGGCAGCTGCCGGGGGTGGACTTCGCCGGCCACTCGGGCCAGGTGGAGGACCTCCGGGCCGAGCTGGCCGAGGTGCTGGCCCCGGTCGCACCGCGCGCCCCGCGGCTGCCGATCTTCTCCACCACGGACCGGCGGTGGATCGAGGGGCCGGCCATGGACGCCGGCTACTGGTTCCGGAACCTGCGTGAGACGGTGTGGTTCCGGCCGGCGGTCGAGCAGCTGACCGGGGCGGGCTTCGGCACGTTCGTCGAGATCAGCCCGCACCCGGTGATGACCGTGGCGATCCAGCAGACGGCCGAGGCCCTGGACCGGGACGTGGTCGCGGCCGGCTCCCTGCACCGCGACACCGCCGGGCCGCGCCGGATGCTGACCAGCGCGGCCGAGCTGCACGTCCGCGGCGTCGCGGTGACCTGGCCGGCGCCGGGCCGCCACGTCGAGCTGCCCACGTACCCCTTCCAGCGCCGGCGCTTCTTCCTGGAGGCGGCGCCGCCGGTGACCCACGCGGCCGACGAGCGGCTCTGGGCGGCGGTGGAACGCGGCGACCTCGCCGGCGAGCTCGGGCTGGCGGACGACGCGCCGCTGAGCGCCGCGCTGCCCCGGCTGGCCTCGTGGCGGGCCGGCTCCACCGTCGACGGGTGGCGCTACCGGGTCGACTGGCAGGCGCTCGCCGACCGCACCGCGCCGGCGCCCGGCACCGTGCTGCTGGTGTCCGGCCCGGGGACCGACGCCGGCGACGTGCGGCGGGCGCTGGCCGTACACGGCTCCCGGGTCGTCGATCTGGAGCTCGCCGACGTCACCGACCGGGAGAAGGTCGCCGCGGCCGTGTCCGGCACGGAGGCGGACGCCGTGGTGTCGGCGCTGGCCCTCGGCGACGACGGGCTGACCGGGACGCTGACGCTGGCGCAGGCCCTCGGCGACGCCGGCGTCGGCGGTCCTTTGTGGTGCCTCACCCGGGGGATGGCCACCCGGCCGGAGCAGGCGCAGGTGTGGGGCCTGGGCCGGGTCATCGGCCTGGAGCACCCGGACCGGTGGGGTGGCCTGATCGACCTGCCCGCGCACCTCGACGACACGGCCGCCGGCCGGCTGGCGGCGGTGTTCTCCGGCACCGAGGACCAGGTGGCGATCCGGCCCTCCGGCACCTTCGCCCGGCGGCTGCGCCGGGCACCGCTGCCCGCGGACCGGGCCACCGACGCCTGGCAGCCGCGCGGCACGGTGCTGGTCACCGGCGGCACCGGCGCGGCCGGAGCGAACGTCGCGCGGTGGCTGGTCCGCGACGGCGCGGAGCACGTGGTCCTGACCAGCCGGCGCGGCCCGGACGCCCCCGGCGCGGCCGAGCTGCTGGCCGAGCTCGGGCCCGCCGTCCACATCACCGCCTGCGACGTCTCCGACCGCGACCAGCTGGCGGCGCTGCTGGCCGGGCTGCCGGGCGAGCTCACCGCCGTCGTGCACGCCGCCGGGATCGGCGAGGTCGCGACGGTGGACGGCACGACGCCCGCGACCGTGGCCGCGACCCTGGCGGCCAAGGCGGCCGGCGCGACGCACCTGGACGACCTGCTGGGTGACCGGCGGCTCGACGCCTTCGTGCTGTTCTCCTCGCTGTCGAGCGTGTGGGGCGCCGGCGGGCAGGGCGCGTACGCCGCCGCCAACGCCCACCTCGACGCGCTGGCCGAGAACCGCCGCGCCCGCGGCCTGGCCGCCACCTCGGTGGCGTGGGGTTCCTGGGGCGGCGGAGGCATGGCCGCCGCGCCGGGGATGCGCGAACAGCTCGACGCGATCGGGCTGCCGCCGATGGACCCCGAGCTCAACGTCCTGGCCCTGCGGCAGGCCGTGGCGCTGGGCGAGACCTGCGTGGCGGTCGCCGACGTCCGCTGGGACCGGTTCGCGCCGAGCTTCACCGCCCGGCGGCCCAGCCCGCTGCTCTCCGAGATCCCCGAGGCCACCCGGGCGATCGACGGCACGCCCGGGGAGGCCACGGACCCCGGTCTGCGGGAGCGGCTGGCGGCGCTGCCCGCCGGCGACCGCCTGCGGACGGTGCTGGCCCTGGTCCGGGACCAGGCCGCGGCGGTGCTCGGCCACGGGTCGCCCGACGAGGTCCGGGCCGACCAGGCGTTCCGGGACGTCGGCTTCGACTCGCTGACGGCGGTCGAGCTGCGCAACCGGCTGACCGCGGCGACCGGGCTCCGGCTGCCGGTCACGGTCGCGTTCGACCACGCGACCCCGTCCCGGCTCGCCGAACACCTGGTGTCCGAGCTGGGTGACGGGCCGGCGGATCTCCTCCAGGAACTGGACCGGCTGCAGGCCACGATGGCCGCGGCCGAACCCGGGCCGGAGACCCGGATCGAGGTGGCGGCGCGGCTGCGGGCGCTGCTGCGGACCCTCGACGACGGGTCCTCCGCCGACGACGACCTGACCGCCGACGAGGACGTGTTCGACGTGCTCAGCAAGGAGTTTGGCATCTCATGAGCGACGACAAGCTGCGCCACGTCCTGAAGCAGGCCACGGTGGAGCTGCGCCAGGCCGCCCGGCGGGTGCGGGAGTTGGAGGAGCGGGACCGGGAGCCGATCGCCGTGGTCGGGATGGCCTGCCGCTACCCCGGCGACGTCGGCTCGCCCGAGGACCTGTGGCGGGTGGTCGCCGACGGCGCGGACGTGATCTCCGAGGCGCCCGACGACCGCGGCTGGCACCTGGACGCCCTGTACGACCCGGAGCCGGGCAAGGCCGGCCGTACCTATGTCCGGCACGGCGGATTCCTGCACGACAGCGCGGACTTCGACGCGGAGTTCTTCGGCATCTCGCCCCGCGAGGCGCTGGGCATGGACCCGCAGCAGCGGCAACTGCTCGAGACGTCGTGGGAAGCGCTGGAGCGGGCCGGGATCCGGGCGTCGACGCTGCGGGGCAGCCGCACCGGCGTGTTCGTCGGCATGTGTTACACCGGCTACGGCTTCCGCGACCAGGACGTGGCCGAGGAGGTGTCCGGCTATCTGATCACC
This sequence comes from Pseudosporangium ferrugineum, assembly GCF_003002065.1. GTDB lineage: Bacteria > Actinomycetota > Actinomycetes > Mycobacteriales > Micromonosporaceae > Actinoplanes > Actinoplanes ferrugineus_A. Next base: position 57,881 of record NZ_PVZG01000020.1, on the reverse strand, counting down.
GGCGACGCGATGAGCGTGGCCTCGGGCCGGATCGCGTACACCTTCGGGTTCGAGGGCCCGGCGATCACCGTGGACACCGCCTGCTCGTCCTCGCTGGTGTCGTTGCACCTGGCCGCCCGGTCGCTGCGGGCCGGGGAGTGCACGCTCGCGCTGGCCGGCGGGGTGGCCGTGCTGTCCACCGCCCGCGGGTTCATCGAGTTCAGCCGGCAGCGGGGGCTCGCCGCGGACGGACGCTGCAAGTCCTTCGCCGCGTCGGCGGACGGCATGGCCTGGGGCGAGGGCGCCGGCGTGCTCGTGCTGGAGCGGCTGGCCGACGCCGAACGCCACGGCCACCGGGTGCTGGCGGTGATCCGCGGCAGCGCCATCAACCAGGACGGGGCGTCCAACGGCCTGAGCGCGCCCAGCCGGCCGGCCCAGGAGCGGGTGATCCGCGACGCCCTGGACAGCGCGGGCCTGTCCCCCGCGGACGTCGACGCCGTGGAGGCCCACGGCACCGGCACCACGCTGGGCGACCCGATCGAGGCCGCCGCGCTGCTCGCCGTGTACGGGCAGGCCCGCCCGGCCGACCGTCCACTGTGGGTCGGATCGGTGAAGTCGAACATCGGGCACGCGCAGGCCGCCGCCGGGGTGGCCGGCGTGATCAAGATGGTGCAGGCCCTGCGGCACGGGCTGCTCCCCCGCAGCCTGCACATCGAGGAGCCCACCCCGCACGTGGACTGGGCCTCCGGCGCGGTGTCGCTGCTGACCGAGGCCCAGCCGTGGCCCGAGACCGGGCGGCCGCGGCGGGCCGGGGTGTCGGCGTTCGGCATCTCCGGCACGAACGCCCACGTGATCATCGAGCAGGCGCCCGAAGCGGTGACGCCCGCGTCCGGCGGCGACGGCACCCTGCCCTGGATGCTGTCCGGCCGGTCCCCGGCGGCGCTGCGGGCCCAGGCCGAGCGGCTGCTCGCCCACCTGCGGTCGCACCCGCTCTCCGGCGCCGACGTCGCGTACTCGCTCGCCGCGACCCGGGACCAGCACGAGCACCGCGCCGTGGTGCTGGGCGAGGACCGGGAGGCGGCGCTGGCCGCGCTGATCGAGGACCGGCCGGCCGGCGGACTGGTCCGGGGCGCGGCGGCGCCGGACCGGGGCAGGACCGTGTTCGTCTTCCCCGGCCAGGGCTCGCAGTGGACCGGCATGGCCGTCGAGCTGATGGCCGCCTCGCCGGTGTTCGCCGAGCGGATGGCCGAGTGCGAGGCGGCGTTCGGCGGGCTGGTCGACTGGTCGCTGCGGGACGTGCTGGCCGATCCGGCGATGCTGGAACGGGTCGAGGTGGTCCAGCCGGCGCTGTTCGCGGTGATGGTGTCGCTGGCCTCGCTGTGGCGGTCGTACGGCGTCACTCCGGACGTCGTCGTCGGCACCTCCCAGGGCGAGATCGCCGCCGCGTGCGTGGCCGGCGCCCTCAGCCTCGAGGACGCCGCGGCCGTGGTGATCCTGCGCAGCCGGGCCATCGCCGAGGACCTGGCCGGGCGCGGCGGCATGACGTCGGTGGCGCTGGACGTCGACGAGGTGACAACGCTGCTCCGCCGCTGGCAGGGGCGGATCTCGGTCGCGGCGGTCAACGGGCCGGCGTCGGTGGTCGTCTCCGGCGAACCTGCGGCGCTCGACGAGCTGTACGCCGAGCTGGAGCCGGCCGGGGTCCGGGTACGCCGCATGCCGGTCGACTACGCCTCGCACTCCGAGCAGGTCGAGTCGATCCGGGACCGGCTGCTGACCGACCTGTCGTCGATCACGCCGAGGGCCGCGGACATCCCGCTCCGGTCCACGACGACCGGGGAACCGGCCGACACCTCGACCTTCGACGCCGGGTACTGGTACCGCAATCTGCGGCAAACCGTACGGTTCTCCGAGACCGTCGATGCCCTGCTGCGGGACGGGCACACGACCTTCGTCGAGCTGAGCCCCCATCCGGTGCTGACGACCGCGGTGCAGGAGACCGCCGAGGCCGCCGGCATCGAGGCCCTGGCCACCGGAACGCTGCGCCGCGACGACGGCGGCCTGGAGCGCTTCCGGCACAGCGCCGCCGAGCTGCACGCCGGCGGCGTCGACGTGACCTGGCCGTTCGAGGGCCGCGGCGTCGACCTGCCGACGTACGCCTTCCAGCACCGGCGTTACTGGCTGGAGGCCGGCACCGCGGCGCGGCCGTCCCTCGCCGACGGCCTGCGGTACCGGATCGGCTGGGACGCCCTTCCCGTCGCCGCCGAGGCCGCGCCGGGGGGCAGCTGGCTGATCCTCGCCACGCCGGGCGACGAGCGGGCGGCGGCGATCTCGCGGGCCCTCGGCGCCGAGGTGGCCTCCGGCATCGACGGTGCGGCGCTGCGCCGGCACGACAACGTCGTGGCCCTGCTGCCGGCACCGGAGGTCCTGGCGCTCGCGCAGGCGCTGGCCGGCGGCGGCACCCGGTTGTGGTGCGTGACCTCGGGCGCGGTGTCGGTGAACGGCGAGAACGTACGCCCGGAGCAGGCCCGGATCTGGGGCCTGGGCCGGGTCGTCGCCCTCGAGCACCCGGAGCTGTGGGGCGGGCTGGTCGATCTGCCCGGCACCCTCGACGAGCAGGCGCTCTCCCTGCTGCGCGCCGTCCTCGGGGACGCCCGCGGCGAGGACCAGGTGGCCATCCGCGAGGGCCGGGTCCACGTACGGCGGTTGCGGCGGGCTCCGCTCGGCGCCGTCCCCCCGACCCGCGACTGGCAACCGGCCGGCACGGTGCTGGTCACCAGCGACGGAGGCCCGGCGGCACGGCACGTCGCGCGCTGGCTGTCGCGCGAGGGCGCGGAGCACGTCGTGCTCGCCGGCGCCGGCGACGGCCAGGACGAACTCCGCGCCGACCTGGCGCAGCACGGCACCGAACTCAGCGTCGTCGACTGCGATCTCACCGACCGCGCCGAGCTGTCGGCGATGCTGGAGAGTTTCGCCCCGATCCGGGCCGTGGTCCACGCCGCCGGCCTCGCGCGCCTCACCCCGGTCGCCGGGCTGAGCGGGGAGGAGTTCGCCGAGACGATCGCGACCAAGGCGGGCGTCGCCGACCTCCTCGACGACCTCCTCGACCACGACCTGGACGCCTTCGTGCTGTTCTCGTCGGTGGTAGGCGTGTGGGGCAGCGCCGACCACGCCGCCTACGCCGCCGCGAACGCCCACCTCGACGCCCTGGCCCGGCGGCGGCGGGCACGAGGGCTGCGGGCCCTGTCGATCGCCTGGGGGCTGTGGGACTTCGGCGGGGACCAGGCCGAGCATCGCCTGCGCGGCACCGGCTTCCTGCGTCCAGCGGTGGCCTGCGAGGCACTGCGGCAGGCCGTCGCCCACGACGAGACCGACGTGACCGTGGCCGAGGTCGACTGGGACCGGTTCGTGCCCGTCTTCACCTCGGCCGGGCCGCGTCCGCTGCTGTCCGGCGTCCCGGAAGCACGGCACCTGCTCGAACCGGAGTCCACCGAGGCGGAATCCCCGCTGCGGCAACGGCTCTCCGGCCTGTCCGCCGCCGAGCGCCACCGGGAGCTGCTCACCCTCGTCCGCGAGCACGTGGCGACGGTCCTCGGCTTCCCGGACGCCGAAGCGGTCGGCCCCAAGCATCAGTTCAAGGATCTGGGCGTCGACTCGCTGACCGCGGTCGAGGTCCGCAACCGGCTGAGCGCGGCCGCCGGCTTCCGGCTGCCGTCCACACTGGTGTTCGACTACCCCACCCCGCAGGCGCTGGCCGGCTTCCTCCGGTCCGCGGTGCTCGGCGAGGACGAGCGGCCGGCCGGCCCGGCCCCGGTCGCCGCGACCGCCGACGAGCCGATCGCGATCGTGGCCATGAGCTGCCGGTTCCCCGGCGGGGTGACCTCGCCCGAGCAGCTGTGGCAGCTGGTCGACGAGGGCCGGGACGCGGTCGGCCCGTTCCCGTCCGACCGCGGCTGGGACCGGAGCTGGTACGACCCGGAACGCGGCGCCGGCAAGTCCTACGTGTGGCGCGGCGGCTTCCTCGACGGGTTCGCCGGCTTCGACCCGGCGTTCTTCGGGATCAACCCGCGGGAGGCGCTGATCATCGACCCGCAGCAGCGGCTGCTGCTGGAGACCTCCTGGGAGCTGCTGGAGCGGGCCGGCATCGATCCCGCGTCGCTGCGCGGCAGCCGGACGGGCGTGTTCGTGGGCAGCAACATCCAGGACTACGCCGCCCATGTCCTGCAGGGCGACGACCTCACCGGCGGTTACGCGGGCGTCGGCAACGCCGCCAGCGTCATGTCCGGCCGGGTGGCGTACGTGTTCGGCCTGGAGGGCCCGGCGATGACCGTCGACACGGCCTGTTCCTCGTCGCTGTCGGCGATCCACCTGGCCGTGCAGGCCCTGCGCCGCGGCGAGTGCCCGCTGGCGCTGACCGGCGGCGTGACCACGATGTCCTCGCCGCTGAGCTACGTCGAGTTCAGCCGCCAGCAGGGCCTGGCCGCCGACGGGGTGTGCCGGGCGTTCTCCGGCGACGCCGACGGCACCGTGCTCTCCGAGGGCATCGGCATGGTGCTGCTCGAGCGGCTGTCCGACGCCGAACGCCACGGTCACCAGGTGCTGGCCGTCATCCGGGGCACCGCGGTCAACCAGGACGGTGCCTCCAACGGCCTGTCCGCGCCGAACGGCCCGTCGCAGCAGCGGGTGATCCAGGCGGCGCTGGCCGACGCCGGGATGACCGTCGCCGACGTGGACGCGGTCGAGGCCCACGGCACCGGCACCAAGCTGGGCGACCCCATCGAGGCGCAGGCGATCCTGGCCACGTACGGCCGGGACCGCGGCGACGCCGGTCCGCTGTGGCTGGGCTCGCTGAAGTCCAACATCGGCCACGCCCAGGCCGCGGCCGGCGTGGCCGGGGTGATGAAGATGGTGCTGGCGATGCGGCACGGGGTGCTGCCCCGGACCCTGCACGTCGCCGAGCCGACGCCGCACGTCGACTGGACCGCCGGCGACGTGCGGCTGCTGACCGAGGCCCGGCCGTGGCCGGAGACGGGGCACCCGCGCCGGTTCGGCGTCTCCTCGTTCGGGCTGTCGGGCACCAACGCCCACGTCATCGTCGAGGAGCCGCCGGCCGCGGCGACCGTCGCGCCGCAGGCACCGGCGGACGAGGTCGTCGCCCTTGCGCTGTCGGCCAGGAGCGACCCGGCCCTGGCCGCGCTGGCCGCCGCCCTCGACGGGCCGGTGGCCACGTCCGGGCCGGCGGACGTCGGCTATTCCCTGGCCACCACGCGGGCCACGCTCGTCCACCGGGCCGTCGTCGTCGGCGGCGACGTACGGGCCGGGCTGGCCGCGCTGGCCTCCGGCGCCGACGCGGAGAACGTCGTACGCGGCGTGGCCCGCGGCGACGCCGAGGTGGTGTTCGTCTTCCCCGGCCAGGGTTCCCAGTGGGAGGGCATGTGCCGCGACCTGCTCGAGACCTCGCCGGTGTTCCGAGCCGAACTGACGGCGTGCTCGGCGGCGTTCGAGGCGTTGCTGGGCTGGTCGGTGCTGGACGTGATCCGGGGAGCGCCGGACGCGCCGCCGCTGGCCCGCATCGACGTGCTGCAGCCGGCCCTGTTCTCGGTGATGGTGTCGCTGGCGGCCGTGTGGCGGTCGTGGGGCGTGACGCCGGCGGCCGTGACGGGCTCGAGCCAGGGCGAGATCGCGGCGGCGTACGTGGCCGGTGAGATCGACCTCGCCGACGCCGCCCGGGTGGTCGGCCTGCGCAGCCGGCTGTTGCAGGAACACCTGGTGGGCAGGGGCGTGCTGGCGTCGGTCTCGCTGCCGGCCGACCGGGTCCGCGACCGGCTCGAGGCCTTCGGCGGCGCGTTGAGCCTCGCCGGGGTGAACTCCCCCACCTCGGTCACGGTCGGCGGGGACGTGGCAGCGGTGGAGCGGCTGGTGGCGGAGCTGACCGCCGAGGGGATCCGGGCCCGGGTGGTGCCGTCCTCGGTGGCGACGCACTGCGCCCAGGTCGACGGCATCCGGGACGAGGTGGCGGCGGTGCTGGCCCCGGTCACGGCCCGGCGCGGCACCGTACCGTTCTTCTCCTCGGTGACCGGCGAGCGGCCGGCCCCGGGCACGCTGGACGGGGCGTACTGGCTGGCCAACATGCGCGAGCCGGTCCGGTTCGAGGACGCCGTCCGCGGCCTGCTCGGCGCGGGGCACCGGATCTTCCTGGAGGTGAGCCCGCACCCGACGATGGCCGTGCCGATCCAGGAGATCCTCGACGAGACGGTGCCCGACGCGGCGGTCCTGGGATCGTTGCGCCGCAACGAGAACGGCCGCCGGCGGATGCTCACCGCGCTGGCCGAGCTTCATGTCCGCGGCGTGCCGGCGGACTGGGCCGCCACCTTCACCGAGGGCAGCGTGCGCCGGGTCGAGCTGCCGACCTATCCCTTCCAGCGCAGCCGGTTCTGGCCGGAGTACGCCGGGCGGACCGCCCGGCCGGCCGAGGAGAACCCGCTCGGGCACGCCTTGCTGACCTCGACGCTGCCGCTGGCCGACGGCGACGGCCTGGTGGTGCTGGGGCGGCTGGAGGCCGGCAGGCCGTGGACCGCGGGGCAGGCGCTGCCGGCATCCACCCTCGTCGAACTGTCCGTCCGGGCCGGCGACGAGGTCGGCTGCGACGTCCTGGCGGAGCTGGAGATCGGCGCGCCGCTGACGGTGCCGGCCGACGGGGCCCGCCGCCTCCAGCTGCGCATCGGCGCGGCCGACGCCGAAGATCGCCGGGCCTTCACGCTGCATTCCCGGGCGGACGGCGAGGCGTGGGTGGCCCACGCCCGCGGTGTCCTGGCCGTCGGCGCCGCCGTACCGGAGTTCGACCTCACCGAGTGGCCGCCGCCGGGAGCCGTCCCGGACGGCGCACGGACGTGGCGGCGCGGCGGTGAGACCTTCGCCGAGGTGCGGATCGACGAGGAGGACGACCGGTTCCTGATCCACCCCGAGCTGCTGGCCTCGGCCCTTTCCGCGGACCGGATCCCCGTACGCTGGCAGGACGTCTCGCTGTACGCCGCCCGGGCCCAGGCGCTGCGGGTGCGGACCGTGCAGCTCGCCGGCGACGCCGTCTCCGTCCAGCTCAGCGACCGGTTCGGCAAGCCCGTGGCAACGCTGGGATCGGTCACGTACGGCGCACCCAGGCAGGCCTCGCCGGACGACTCCCTGTACGGCCTGGACCTCGTCCGCGTCCCGGTGCCCGCGACCGGGCCGGAGCACGTGACCGTCGACGACCTCGACCACCTCGGCGCGGTTCCTCCCCTGGTCTTCCTCGACCTGCACGCGGCCGACGCCCGGGCGGCGACGGCGCGGGCGGCCGAGGCGGTGCGCACGTGGCTGGCCGACGAGAGGTTCGCCGATTCCCGGCTCGCGGTGGTGACGAGGGGCGCCGTCCCCGCCGGTGACGTGACGGACCTGGTCCACGCCCCGGTGTGGGGCCTGGTCCGGTCCGCGCAGTCGGAGCACCCGGACCGGTTCGTCCTGGTGGACACCGACGACAGCGAAGCCCCGCTGGCGGCCGCGGCCGCGGCCGAGCCGCAGGTCGTCATCCGCGACGGTGTGGTGCTCGCCCCCCGGCTCGTCCGGATCGCGCCGCCGGCGAGCGAGCCCGGGCCGTTCGGCGGCGAGGGCACGGTGCTGATCACCGGCGGCACCGGCGCCCTGGCCGGCCTGCTCGCCCGGCACCTGGTCACCGCCCGCGGCGTCCGGCACCTGCTGCTGGTCAGCCGCAGCGGCGAGAACGCCGGCGGCGCGGGCGAGCTCGCGGCGGAGCTGACTGCGGCCGGTGCCGAGGTGCGGATCGCCGCCTGTGACGTCGCCGACCGGGCCGCGCTCGCGGACCTGCTGGCCACGGTCGACCGTCCGCTGACCGCGGTGGTCCACACCGCCGGCGTGCTCGACGACGGCCTGGTCACGGCGCTGACCCCGGAGAAGATCGACGCCGTGCTACGGCCCAAGGCCGACGCCGCGCTGGCGCTGCACGAGCTGACCAGGGACCTGCCGCTGGAGGCGTTCGTGCTCTACTCGTCGGCGGCGTCCGTGCTGGCCGGCGCCGGGCAGGGCAACTACGCGGCGGCCAACGCCTTCCTGGACGCCCTCGCCGCACATCGCCGGGCGAACGGGCTGCCGGCGGTCAGCCTCGGCTGGGGCTACTGGTCGCAGGCCAGCGGCATGACCGGGCACCTGGACCGCGGCGGACTCACCGACCGGATGGCCCGCGCCGGGGTGCTGCCGATCTCCGCCGCCGACGGTCTCGCGCTGTTCGACGCGGCGGTCGGCGGCACCCGGCCCGTGGTGTTCCCGTTACGGCTGGACCATGCCGTACTCCGCGCCGGCGCCACGCCGCTGCCGGCCGTGCTGCGCGGGCTGATCCGCACCAACGCCCGCCGCATCGTCCGGGACGAGCCGGCCGCCGGGACCTCGCCGGCCGAGCGGCTGGCCGGCCTGAGCCGGGCCGAGCAGGACGAGGCCCTGCTGGAGGTGGTACGCGGGGTCGTCGCGGGGGCGCTCGGTCACGCCTCCGCCGGGGACGTCACGCCGGACATGTCGTTCAAGGAGCTCGGCTTCGACTCCCTGACGTCGGTCGAGATGCGCAACCGCCTCGGCGCGGCGACCGGCCTGCGGTTGCGCGCCACCGTGGCGTTCGACCATCCGACACCGATCGCCATGGCCCGCTTCCTGCGCGAGCAGCTCTTCCCGGAGCCGGACGACCTGGACGCCGCGGACCTGTCGGCGCTGATCGATCTGGCCCTGGAAGGCGGCCGGCCGTGACCGTCGACGTGAACCGGCTGGCCGCCGCGCTGCGCGCGGCGATGCGGGAGAACGACCGGCTGAAGCGGGAGGCGGCGGGCGCGGAGGAGCCGGTGGCCGTCGTCGGCATGGCCTGCCGGTTCCCCGGCGGGGTCACCGGCCCCGAGGAGCTGTGGGACTTCGTCGCGCAGGGCCGGGACGCCATCGGTGGCTTCCCGGCCGACCGGGGCTGGGAGACGGCCGGCATGCCCTGCGCCGGCGGCGGTTTCCTGCACGACGCCGCCGGCTTCGACCCCGCGTTCTTCGGCCTGTCCGAGGCGGAGGCGCTGGCCTCGGACCCGCAGCAGCGCCTGTTGCTGGAGACGTCGTGGGAGGCGTTCGAGCGGGCCGGCATCGACCCGGTCACGCTGCGCGGCACCAGGACCGGCGTGTACGCCGGGGTGATCTTCCACGACTACAGCTACCGGCTGCGCCGGCCCGCGCCGGTCGCCGGGCACACCTACTTCGGCAGCGCCGGCAGCATCGCGGTCGGCCGCCTGGCGTACACGTACGGCCTGGAGGGCCCGGCGGTGGCCCTGGACACGGCCTGCTCGTCCTCGCTGGTGGCCCTGCACCTGGCCGTGCAGGCGTTGCGCCGCAACGAATGCTCGCTGGCGCTGGCCGGCGGCGTGTCCGTGATGGCGACCACCGAGATGTTCGAGGAGAGCGCCCGCAACGGCGACGCCCTGTCCGCCGACGGCCACTGCCGCTCGTTCGCCGCCGCGGCCGACGGGATGGGCCTGGCCGAGGGCGCGGGCCTGCTGGTCGTGGAGCGGCTGGCCGACGCGCGGCGCCACGGCCACCCGGTGCTGGCCCTGGTCCGGGGCAGCGCGACGGGCCAGAGCGGCGCCGGGAACGGCTTCACCGCGCCCCACGGCCCGTCCCAGGAGCGGCTGATCCGGGCGGCCCTCGCGGATGCCGGCCTGACCGCGGCCGAGGTCGACGCCGTGGAGGCGCACGGCACCGCCACCCCGCTCGGCGACCAGATCGAGGCCCACGCGCTGCTGGCGACGTACGGGCGGGACCGCGCCACCCCGGCGTACCTCGGCTCGATGAAGTCGAACTTCGGCCACACGCAGGCGGCGGCCGGCGTCGGCGGCGTGATCAAGATGATCCAGGCCATGCGGCACGGGCTGCTCCCGCGCACGCTGCACGTCGACGCCCCCACCCCGCAGGTCGACTGGTCCGAGGGGGCGGTACGGCTGCTCACCGAGGCGGAACGGTGGCCGGACGCCGGACGCCCGCGCCGCGCGGCGGTGTCCGCGTTCGGCGTCAACGGCACGCTCGCCCACGTCGTCCTGGAGCAGGCCGAGCCGCCGGAGCCGGCGCCGAGCGGACCGCCACCGGCGACCATCGCGTGGCACCTGTCCGGTCACACTCCCGAGGCGCTGCGCGCGCAGGCGTCCCGGTTGCTGGACCACTGCGCGAAGAACGGCGACCTGTCGCCGGCCGATGTCGCGTACTCACTGTCCCGGCGGACCCGGCTGGCCCATCGCGCGACCGTGTCGGGCACCGGCACCGCCGAGCTGCTGCGCGGGCTGGCCGAGGTGGCCGACGGCCACGCGGCCGGGCGGTCCGATGTGGACGAGGTCGAGGGGCGGCTCGTGGAGCTGCCGACATACGCCTTCCAGCGCCGACGGTACTGGCTCGACGAGGAGGACAGATGACGGACCTGGAACGAGACCTCTGGATCCGGCGGTTCACCCCCGGGCCGCCCGGCACGGCCCGGCTGGTCTGCTTCCCGCACGCCGGCGGCTCGGCGCCCTTCTACCTGCCGGTCTCGCGGGCCCTCGCGCCGGTCGCCGACGTGCTGGCCGTGCAGTACCCCGGGCGGCAGGAACGGCGTACGGAAAAGTGCCTGGACAGCATCGGCGAGCTGGCCGACCGGATCGGTGAGCTCCTCCTTCCCCTCGCCGACCGGCCGCTGGTGCTCTTCGGCCACAGCATGGGAGCCACGCTGGCCTTCGAGGTCGCCTGCCGCCTCCGGGAGCACGGCATCGTGCCTCGGCATCTGGTCGTCTCCGGCCGCCGCGCTCCGTCGCGCCGCCGCGACGAGTGGGTCCACACCCTCGACGACGCGGGCATCATCGCCGAGATGGCCGCGCTCAGCGGCACCGACCGGGCGATCCTCGGCAACCCGGACCTCCTGCGCATGATCCTGCCGGCCCTCCGCGGCGACTACCGGGCGATCGAGACCTACCGGTTCCCGGGCGGGGCGCCGCTGAGCTGCCCGATCACCGCTCTCACCGGAGACGCCGACCCGCGGGTCACCCCCGACGAGGTCGAGGCCTGGAAGGAACACACGTCGGACGCCTTCGACCTGCGGGTCTTCCCCGGCGGCCACTTCTTCCTCACCCACCACCAGGAGCAGATCCTCGACCTGCTCCGCAGCCGGCTGGAGACCACCTCATGAGCGAACTCCTCGACATCGTCCTCGACGGCTCCGCCACCGCCGCGGAGGTCGAGGCGTGCCCGGTCCCGGAGAGCTACCGGGCGGCCGTCGTCCTGGCCGCGGAGTCGGACATGTTCACCGGCGTTCCCGTCCGCGACCGGGACCCGGCCAAGGCCCTGCACGTGCAGGAGGTGGCAACCCCCGAGGTCGGCCCGGACGAGGTGCTGGTGGCGGTGCTGGCCAGCGGGATCAACTACAACACCGTGTGGACCTCGATCTTCGAGCCGATGCCGACGTTCGGCTTCCTGCGCCGCTACGGCAAGACCGTTCCCGGCGCCGCCAAGCACGACCAGCCGTTCCACGTGGTCGGCTCGGACATGGCCGGCGTGGTCCTGCGTACGGGCGCGGCCGTGCGCAACGTCCGGCCGGGCGACCGGGTCGTCGCGCACTGCCTCAACGTGGAGCTGACCGCCCCGGACGGGCACGACGACAGCATGCTCGACCCGGAGCAGCGCATCTGGGGCTTCGAGACCAACTACGGCGGCCTCGGCGACCTCGCCCTGGTCAAGGCCAACCAGCTGATGCCCAAGCCGCGCCACCTGACCTGGGAGGAGGCGGCGGCCTCGGGGCTGGTGCACTCGACCGCGTACCGGCAGCTGGTCTCGCCCAACGGCGCCTGCATGCGGCAGGGCAACGTCGTGCTCATCTGGGGCGCGGCGGGCGGGCTGGGGTCGTACGCCACCCAGCTGGTCCTCAACGGCGGCGGCATCCCCGTCTGTGTGGTGTCGAGCCCCGAGAAGGCCGACCTGGTCCGCTCGATGGGGGCGAGCCTCGTGATCGACCGCGCCGCCGAGGGCTTCCGCTTCTGGACCGACGAGAACACCCAGGACCAGCGGGAGTGGCGGCGATTCGGCGCCCGCATCCGCGACCTCACCGGCGGCGACGACCCGGACATCGTCTTCGAGCACCCCGGCCGGGAAACCTTCGGCGCCAGCGTCTACACGGCCCGCCGCGGCGGCACGATCGTCACCTGCGCCTCGACCTCGGGCTACGAGCACTCGTACGACAACCGCCACCTGTGGATGCGGCTGAAGCGCATCATCGGCACCCACTTCGCCAACTACCGCGAAGCGTGGGAGGCCAACCGCCTCATCGCCAAGGCGATGGTCCACCCGACCCTGTCCATGGTGTACGGCCTGGAGCAGACCAGCGACGCCGTCCGCGAGGTCCACGCCAACCGCCACAACGGCAAGGTGGGCGTGCTGTGCCTGGCCCCGGCGGAAGGCCTCGGCGTCGAGGACACCGCCCTGCGCGAGGAGCACCTGCCCCGGATCAACCACTTCCGGGCGGTATCGGCCTGACCGTCCCGCCGGCATCAACGATCGGTCGATGCCGGCGTCCGCCCGGGCAAGCCGCGAGCCGGGCCGTCGCTACGGCGCGCCGACCCGCCACCTCTCGGTGGTCACCCGGCCCGCGGGATACGTCCGTGGTTCGCCGTACACGGAGGACGCGCCGGCCTCGGACTCGGCGACGACCTGCGTGCCCCACCGCAGGTCGCGGTCGACGCTGACGTGCTCGGTACGCCGGAACGGCATGTCGAACGTCGCCTCACCGGAGTAGCCCGTCCAGTTCGGATTGTCGCCGAGAGTCCCCTGCCACGACCGCGCGCCGACCGCCCCGGAGGCTTCCGCGGAGTAGTGAGCGTCCACCGTGGCCAGGTCGGCGTCCCGCACGGCACGCCGATATCCGCCGGGCACGATGCCCCGCTCGATGAGGTACAGCTCGTACAGGTACGGACTGTTGCGGCCGGGCCGGGCGAACGTACCGGAGAGAACGGTGACGAAGTCCGGGGCGGGCCTGCGCGAGCCGACGGTCCCGATCGCCGCCATCGCGAACGACGGCAGGTCCACGCCGCTGTCCACCTTCTTCCACCGCAGGTAGATGCCGGCCCAGAGCTGACCGGCATCGCGCCGCGGCACGGTCACCCGGATCGGCCGGGCCCTGTGGGCGTCCATGGTCAGCGTCATGGAGCGGTCCACCCGCAGCGCGGGCTGCCCCAGGACCGAGGCCTCGTCGTCCGCCTCCGTCTCCGTGTCCCGGCCCCGGAACACGTAGCCGGCCAGGCCGTACGTGCCGCGCGGCAGCCGGAACGTCATCGAGGAGACGGTGCCGAGCTCGAACCACGACGACCGGACGTCCAGGCCCTCGAGCATGGTCGCCACGTCACCGGCCGGGGAGCCGTCGCGGTTGCGGTAGTCGAGCTTGACCGTGTAGCTCTCGACCTCCTTGTCGACCGCGTACGGCGTGCGCACCTGCACGCCGCCGGGCCCGGTCGCGAGCAGGTAGCCGTCCTGGACCCCGGTGGGGCCCGGCACCCGCGTGTCCACGGTCAGGGAGGTGGACGCCTTGCCGCCGGCCGGCACGGTGAGGGTGCGCGCCCGGAGCTTGAACCCGGGCCGGGCGGGGTGCAGCGCGAGGGCCAGGGCGACCGGCTTCGCCCCGGCGTTGCGGTACGTGACGGTCCTGGTCACCGGCTTGTCGTCGGAGTGCGGCCACGCCTGCCGCCCGAAGCTCAGGCTGCCGCCGTCGACGGTCACCTCCTGGGTGATCGCCCGGGCCACGTCCACCCGGCCGGCACCCTGCTCCAGCACGCCGAAGCCGTCCAGCCACGCGGCGGACCCCATCAGCGCCTCCTTGCGCCGGGCCGCCGTCCAGTCCGGGTGCAGTCCGGTGAGGATCGCCGCCGCGGCCGCGACGTGCGGGGCGGCCATCGACGTACCGGACATGGCGGTGTAGCCGTCCGCCGGGCCCTCGTCGGTGTCGCTGTGGGCCGCCCTGGCCGCGACGATGCCGACCCCCGGCGCGGCGAGGTCCGGCTTGAGCCCCGCGTCACCCACGCGCGGCCCGCGGCTGGAGAAGTCGGCGATCCGGTCCGCGGAGTCGACCGCCGCGACGGCCAGGGCCGCGTCGGCGCCCGCGGGCGAGCTGATGGTGCCGTCGGAGTTGCCGCTCTCGCCGTCGTTGCCGGCGGAGACGACGAACAGGCTGTCGTAGCGGGCGGTCAGGTCGGTGACCGCCTTCTCGACCGGATCGAGGCCGGGCGTGTCCCAGTCGCCGATGCTGACGTTGATCACCCGCGATCGCGGCGCCGCCCACTGCATCCCGGCGATGATGGCCGACTCCGAGCAGAATTCCGAACCGCAGACCTTGCCGACGTTCAACCGTACGCCGGGAGCCACGCCCCGGTACTTCCCCGCCGACGCGGCGCCCGTGCCGGCCAGGATCGACGCCACGTGGGTGCCGTGGCCGACGTGGTCGTCGATGCCCTCGTCGGTGGTGAAGTTCGCCGACTCGGCGACCTGTGCGGCCAGGTCCGGATGGCTCGCGTCGATGCCGCTGTCGAGCACCGCGACCGGCACCCCGGCCCCGGTGAGCCCCTTCTGCCAGGCCGCCGGCACGCCGATCTGCGCGTTGCTGACGTCGTCGGCGACGCGGCGCTTGCCGTCCAGCCAGACCCGGTTCGTCCCGCCGTCCACGACCGCGGCGCGCCACAGCCTGCCGCGGTCCGCCGCACGGGTCCGCAGCGCCGTCAACCCGAGCGTGGGCAGCTCCCGCGCCACGGTGACCCGGGCGCGGGCGGCGACCGCGGGTCCGGTCTTCGATTCGAGCAGAAGCGGCAACTCCGCGCCGCCACGGTCGTCGTAGCCGTCGCGCCGGAGCCGGGTGAGGTCGAACAGCCGCGCGTCCACCCGCCCGGAGCCGATCAGCGGGACGGCGTCCACCGGGATCACGTAGTGCGCGTCCGCCGTACGGTGATGGACGAACCGCATGGCCGAGCGGCCCGGTCCGCGCACGATGCCGATCGCGCCGTTCCCCGCCTCGGTCACCGTGTCCCCGGTGATGAGGGTGAAGGTCCGGGCGGCACCGGCCGCCGGCCTGGTGACCGTCGCCGCCGTTCCGGTGGCGGCGCCGGACGTGACCGTCAGGACGACGGCCGCGGCGAGCGCCGTGCCGGAGATCGCCCGGCGACGGCTCAATGATCTTGTAACGAACATCGGCAGAGCATGGCCGACGTCGATGCGGGACAGCTTCCCCCTGAGGACGGACCCCCTCGGCCGAAAGTCGTGCCGCCGGGATCACCCCGGCCGGAGTACGCGCGGGTCTCCGTGGCGGTGACCCCGGGTCACATGGTGGCGAGGGCCGCCGCGAAGGTGGCAGCCGCCGCCGCGAGCAGGCCGCCCAGCGTGCCGCCCATGACCACCAGCGCCGGGCGCGTACGCAGCCGCAGCCGCAGCAGCCGGTAGACCCCCAGGGCGCCGATCAGGGCCAGCACCGCGAGATACGCGACGAACAGGAACGCCGCGCCGATGAGGAGCGCGGCGACGGCGCCGGTCACCGCGGCCCTGCGGGGTCCGAGGTCGTCGACCAGCACCCGGCGCGCGGCGGCGAACGAGAGGACGACGGCCAGCGCCACCGTCGCCGGATACGCCACGTGGGCGACCAGGACCATCAGCAGGAAGGCCGCGCCGACCACGGCCGCGACCCGCGCGGCCGCGGCCGGGGCCGCCCGCACCGAGGCGGTGCGCGCCACGACCAGCAGCGTGACGGCGCCGGCGTAGAACGCCGCGAGAGCGATGAGGACAGCCAGAGCGAGATCCACGCCGCGAGGGTACGACGGCCGCGCACCCCCGGGCCCCGCCGTTGCGGACGGGACCCGCGATCAGCGCGGCCGGCGCAGCCCGTCCAGGACGAGGGTGATGACCCCGTCGGCCTCGGCCCGCCAATCGGGGCGGTCGTGGGCCGCGCCGATGCCGTGCAGCGCCATCATGACGGCGCCCGCCCCCACGTCGTCGCGGACGGCGCCGCCGGCCACGGCGGCGGCCACGAGGTCGGTGACGGCCTGTTCCAGGGCCCGGCTGCCCTCGGCGAGCGCGCCCGAGCCGGTGGCCATGAGCGTGGCCAGCGTCCGGGCCAGGCCCTCGTGGGCGTCGATGTGGTCGACCATGCCCCGCAGGAACGTGGCCAGCGCCTCGTCCGCGGGCAGCGTGGCCCGCAGGTGCCGGGCGCGGTCGCACAGGGTGGCGACCTCGTGGTGGTAGACCGCCTCGGCCAGCGCCTCCCGGGTGGGGAAATGGCGGTAGAGCGTGCCGACGCCCACCCCGGCCAGCGCGGCGAAGTCGTCGAAGCGCAGGTCGAAGAAGTCTCCCGAGTCGAAGAGCTCCCGGGCCCTGGCGATCAGGGCCTCGCGGTTGCGCCGGGCGTCGGCACGCAGCGGCTTGTCGGCGGTCATGCGCTACCTCGTTGACAAATGGAGATCGTCTCCATATCTTCTCGGGTTAAGTGGAGATTGCCTCCACATCGATCGTAGCCCACGAGGTGCAGCGTGAAGATCCTGATGTTCGGCCGAGGCGCGATCGCCACCATCTACGGCTGGGCCCTGGAACAGGCCGGACACGAGATCGAGTTCTACGTCCGCCCGGGCCGCGCGGCGACCTACGGGAACACCATCGACCTCGACCTGCGCCGCCTCCGGCGGCGCGTCGTCCAGAAGTGGCCGGTGCGCTACCGCGAGGAACTGGCTCCGGACCACGACTTCGACCTGATCGTGCTCAGCCTGCCGCACCACAGCCTCCCGGAGGCGACCGCCTTCCTGGCCCCACGCCTCGGCAACGCCACCGTCCTGATCTTCGGCAACCTCTGGGCCGAGCCCCTGACCGCGATCGGCACCCTCCCCGCCGACCGGACAGCCTGGGGCTCCCCCCAAGCCGGCGGCGGCTTCGACCCCGACGGCGTCCTCCGCGGCAACCTCCTGCCCACGGTCCTCTTCGGCACGCTGGGCCAACCCCCGACAGACCGCGAGCTTTCGGTACGCCGGGCGTTCCGCGAGGCCGGCCTCCGCCCCCGGGAACAACCCGACTTCCGCGGCTGGCTGTGGCTCCACTTCGCCCTCAACGCGGGCATCCACTCCCAAGGCCTGCGACTGGGCTCCCTCGCCGCGCTCCCCGGCTCGACGGCCGCCTTCCGCGAGGCGCTCCTGACCGCCCGCGAACTCCTGCCGGTCATCGAAGCCCGCGGCATCGACCTACGCCGCCACCGCGCGTACGTGCTGCCGCTCCGAGCACCCGCCCGCTTGACCGCCCCCGCCCTCGCCTGGCTGACCGCCCACATCACGCTGCTGCGCGTGAGCTTCGAGGCACACTCCGGCCCCGAAGCCCACGAGCCCCGGGAGATCTGCCGCGACGCCCTGGCGGAGGCCCGGCGGCTGGGCATCGCGGCCCCCCGCCTGGAAGCGGCGGAACCCCTCCTGGAAGGAACGCCATAACCAGCAACGCCTGCCGACCCTCGTTGTGGTCCGTCGCTACAGCGCCGGTCGCCTTGGCCCGGCTCAAGACCGAAGCGCCGTCGCCTCAGTGCGAGTCGACCCGGGGGTTGGTGGCGTAGCCCGACCCGCAGCCGGCCGAGCTGACCACGGGCGGGTCCCCGTCGCCGGAGGACCGGGTGATCCAGGGGCCGCCGACCGTGGTCACCCGGCCGACGTTCGCGCAGTCGGTGAGGACCCGGTAGGAGCCCGTGCCCGACGAGCAGTGCGCATAGGCGACGTTGCCGTCACCGTTGGTCCAGGCCGAGCAGTTGTAGACATAAGCAGCCGCCGGCGACTGAACAACGAGCGCCGCGCCCGTGCCGAGACCGGCGGCCACCACCAATCCGATAAGCGTTCTCCGCAATCTGATCACCCCCGTAATCACACGATTGAGTCCACTGTGGGCATGCTAACAAGCGGACCCCTTGATCACGATGCGCCGCCGTGCAGCTCCCGGATGAGGGAATCCGGCACCGGCTTGCCGAGCATGTGGCAGACGACCACCTTCTGGGCGGCGAACTCCGCGGTGATCCAGCGCGTGATCCCGTCGTTGGGTGCGAGGTCGCTCGCCTTACCGGTGCTGTCGCTGACGGCGGTGCGGCGGCCGTCGCCGGAGACCGCGGTCGTGCTGTGGTGGCCCTGGGTGTCGCCGCCGTGGCCCCAGGCCTTGCCGCAGGGCGTGTCGAACTCGATCAGCCCGAGGCCGTAGCCGCCCTTGATGGGGAATTCGGGCGGCAGGGCGATCGTGGTCTTCATCTGGCGCAGCTGCGTACGGGAGAACAGTTCGCCTTTGAGAAGGGCGGAGTAGAAGCGTGACAGGTCGCCGGCGGTGGAGATGACCGCCCCGGCGGCGCCGGCCCAGCCGCCGATGTTCGCACCCGTGTAGTCGGTGTATTCCGGGGTGCCGCCGGCGAAGATGATCGCGTATCCGTGCGCGTATCCCCGGCCGGTGCCGGTGGCCCGCGGGTCGGCGTAATAGGTGTCCTCGAGTCCGAGCGGGCGGGCGATGCGCTCTCGGACGAGGTCGGCGAGGCTCGAGCCGGTCAGCTTTTCCGCGATCATTCCGAGCAGGGTGTAATTCGTGTTCGAGTACGACCACATCTTGCCGGGGGCGGATGTCGGCGGGTGGGCGAAGGCGGCGGTGAGCAGTTCCTGCTCGGTCCAGTTGTGCTGCGGGTCGTTCTGCAGGAGGGACAACACCCCGGGATCGCCGGTGTAACTGAACAGGCCGCTCGTGTGGTTGAGCAGCATGCGCACGGTGATGTCGTCGCCGCCGGGGACGACGCCCGGCAGGTACGCCGAGACCGGCGAGTCGAGCCGGACCGCCTTCCTGTCGACCAGTTGCAGGATCAGCGTGGCGGTGAAGGTCTTGGTGTTGCTGCCGATCTCGAACTGGTCGTCCGCGCGGAGCGCCCGGCCCGTGGCACGGTCGGCGACTCCGGCGGCGGTGGTGGAGACGCGCCGGCCGTCGTTGATCCGGGCCAGGTAACCGGGGTTGCCGATGTCCAGCATCCGCTGGGCGACGTCGCGCAGGGAGCCGGCGGCCGGCGCGGCGGCCGGCGGGATCGAGTGGGAGGTGGCGGCGGAGGAGGAGGCGACGGTAACTCCGGAACCGGCCAGCAACGCCGCCACGGACATGACGACACGGAGGATGCGCCGGCTCGTCGGGGCGGCCGGGTGGGCAGGGCTCATGATCTCGTCTCCTTGATCGACAGCGTGGCGCGAGGACCGCGACCGGCGTCTGTTCTATAAGATGTATATCAGATATGATGGCTAGCGTGCAGCTGCTCCTTGACCTCGACAGCGAGACGCCGATCTATCAGCAGATCCGCGACCGCGTGGTGGAAGCCATCGCGGACGGGCACCTGGCGGCGGGCGCCGCGCTGCCCTCGACCCGGCAGCTGGCGGTCGACCTCGCGATCAACTTCCATACCGTCAACAAGGCCTACGACCTGCTGCGCCGGGAGGGGATCATCCGCGTCAACCGCAAGAGCGGCGCGATCGTGCATCCGGGCGTCAAACAGCCCATCACCGATGCCGAGGCCGCCGCCGACTGGCGACGACGCGCCCGCACGCTGCTCGCCGAGGCCGACGTCCGCGGGCTCTCCCGGGAAGAGATTCAGGGCTTCGTCCGTACGACCTTGGACCGGTTCTCGGACCTGCCCACGACGGAGCCCCGCCCGGACGCCGGCAGCACCGCGTCACGAGCTACCACCGACTGAAACGGGCACCCCTCATGCTGATCATCACAGTCGTCAACCTGGGTAGCACCGCGGTACTCGGCGCCGTGCTGTACCTCCTGCCGCACGCCCTGCTGAATGCGGCCACCGTCCCTTTCGGAGTGCGCGTGCCACCCGACCAGACGAACGCCCCGGAGATCGTCACCCAGCGCCGGCGATACGCCCACCGCCTGATCACCGCCGCCGCCGTGATCACCCCCCTCGCGGTGATCTCCGGCGCCATCCTGCGCACTGCCGTGTCCGGCGCCGTCGGCGCGATCCTCCTCACCGCCACCGCGGCGGTCCTGTGGGCCCGCGCCAACCGCACGATCAACCACACCAAGCAACACCACGGATGGTACGAACACAGCCGCCAGGGCATCGCCGCCGACACCTCGCTGCGCACCGACCCGGTCCGCTTCCCGTGGCCGTGGGCGATCCCCTCGCTCGTGATCATCGCCGGCACGACCGGCGCGGGCATCATCGGCTACCCGCACCTGCCCCCGGCCCTCACCTGGCCCGTCGCCCTCGGCCCGGTGATCGCCCAGGTCCTCGCCACCACCCTCGCGGCCGCGACAACCGCCCTGGTCCTGCGCGCCCGCGCCGACATCGACGTCACCCGCCCCCGCGACGGCGCCGCCCGCTACCGGCGCTACCTCACCGCCATCGCGCGGGCCGTCATGGTCAGCACCGCCCTGATCGACCTCATGCTGCTCGGCCTCGCCGCCGTCCTCTGGACCGGCAACCGCTCCCCCTGGCTGTTCGCCCTGGCCACCGTGCCGCCCGTCCTCGGCTCGCTGGCCGTGTGGGCCCACCTCCTCGTCCGCGTCGGCCCCGCGGGCACCCGCCTGCCCACCACCGTCACCGACGAGCCACCCACCGGCCTCCTCCGCCGCGACGACGACCGCTTCTGGCGCGCCGCCGGCACGATCTACCTCAACCCCGACGATCCCGCCGCGGTCGTACCGAGCAGAACCGGAACCGGCTGGACCCTGAACGCCGGAAACCCGCGCGTCCTCCTGGCAGCAGCGGTGGTGCTCGCCCTCGCCGCCGCGATCACCACCGTCATCACCGTGAGCTAGCCCTCTCCGGCCGCTTCTCCCCGACGGCGCCACGCGGCCAGGAACGCCGCGCCCCACCGCCGCTCAGTGCGAGTCGACCCGGGGACTGGTGGCGTAGCCCGGCCCGCAGCCGGCCGAGCTGACCACGGGCGGGTCTCCGTCGCCGGAGGACCGGGTGATCGAGGGGCCGCCGACCGTGGGGCCGGCGTGGCGGGTGTGCTCAATCAAGGTCGCTCCACTGCACCTCGGTGCCGGTGGCCGCGGATCGACCTCCTTCGGCCCCCACCGCTTCCACCTCGACGGTGGTCCTGAGTTCGCCGCCGGCGCGATCGAGTTGTGCCACGAAGTATGCGGTGTTCGTCGTGCCACCGAGGTACGTGCGCCCACCGTCCGGACCACGACGGAACACGTCGTAGTGGTGGACGGGCCCGCCCGCCGCATTCCAGGCCAGCCGCAGGGACTTGCGGATCGCCGACACGTCCGTCATGCCGAGCACGGACAGCCCGGACGGCGCGTCGACGGCGGCCACCGGGCCGTCGTGGACGGCGAGCCGGCCGATCCGAAGGGAGTACGCGTCGACCTGGGTGTCCGCAGCGATGCGAAGACCGAGCTGAGCGATCGTGCGCCCCGCATACGCGGACAGGTCGAGATCCCTGGTCTCCCAGGCGGTACCGGCGGTGGCGCCGATGTCGAGGTACGTGAACGAGGTGGGATCGTCGGCGAAGGCCACCGCCGCTGCCACCCTTGCCGCGCCGGCCATGGGGGCCTTGACGACGATCGACAGCCTGGTGTCCGCGTTCACGGGCAGCCGGGTCTGGTAGAGGCGCACGGTGTTGGCGGCATCCAGCCGGCCGGACAGCCGCAGGGAACTGCCGCCCTCGTAGGCATCCGAGAAATCGATGCTCGGAGTCAGCTTCGTACCGGACGACTGCACGACCCAGCGATAGGTGGGCGGCACATCCTGCAACGACAGGTTGTTCCAGCCACCCGTCGCCACCTGTTCGCCTTCGATGGCGTACATGTCACCGTGTCCTGCGTTGAAGGTGGTGACGAACGGCTTGGCGACCACCGGGGTGGACTCGGCGACGTAGGTCGCCAGGCCCTTCCAGGGCGCGGTCGTGCCGGAGCTGGAAGGGTCGCCGGTGGGGCCCACCCAGTACCGAGCCTCGCGCTGGTAGAAATCGGCCCGCGACGATGACGACTTCCATGTCCATTCAGGGCGGTAGAGGCCGAGTCCGGTCACGTGCGGCTGGTCGGCCGGGAACGCGGCATTCCAGTCGACCGACGAGTTGTAGCCGTTGGCCTCGGTGTCGATGCCGGCGTACAGCTCGTACTCGCTGCGTCCGAGCCCGCGAGCGACACGGCGTGAGGACGCGAGTTTGCTCGAGTTCCAGCCGAAGTCCAGGAACATGGAGTCGGAGACCCGGACGGAGCCGTCCTGAAGGAACGCATCGTTGCTGGAGTTCAGTGCGTCCTGCCACGCCACCGCGCCACTCTCGGTCATCGCGTCGTACCACATGAACTCGACCGGTCCGCGCGAACGAGCATAGGTGAGCGCGCGGCGTACCTCGGTGGCGAGTGCGGTATTGCCGCCGCCGGTCTCCTGATTGATGAACCAGCCCTCGAAGCCGTAGTGCTGCGCCACCTGCACCAGTTTGTCGGCGACCGGATAGCTGTTGCCGGACTTCTGGACGAAGTCACGCACCCATTGCAGCTGGCCGCCATAGACGGTGGGCGGAAAGAACAACGTCCCGTAGACCTTGACCCCGTTACGGTGGGCGGCATCGATGACCGTGGCGTTCGGGGCCAGGATGAGACCCTCGCTCGCGGACCCACCCCAGAAGACCAAGGTGTCGACGTACTGCCAGTACGAGAACGCGTAGTAGCTGGGGTCCGCCGAGCCCTGCGACGGGTTGCGCGACGTCGGGGCGAAGGAGACGAGCGAGGCGATCCTGCCCTCCCCGGCGCGGGCGTTCGGGTTGGCTCTCAGCGCGGGGTCCGAGGCACGTGGGGCGAGCGGAACGCGGGCCCGGTTGAAGCGGGCGTCCGGATCCGTCGCCGGGTCCCAGGACAGAATGGTGTTCGGATGCCAGTACGAGGCGTACGGCTGATCGCCCGACGCCATCGCGCTCGGCGCCACCGGCGGGACAGCCGCACGGACACCGGGCACCGCACCGGCGAGACTCACCATCGTGACGACGACGGGCACCAGGAGGCGGGATGGTCTCATGGCTGTCTCCTCGCGAACGCCGGTGGACCGAGACGCAGTTGTGCCCCCACCCTAGCCACAGATTGATTCGCGTCGATTAATTCGCCGGCGGGCGGGTGTGCAGCCCCCCGAACAAGACGTCCAGGTAGCGGCGGGCGGTCTCGGTCCGGGAACGGACACCTTCGGGCGAGTGGACCCTGGCGGCGAAGGTGACACCGCACAACAGCGAGGCCACATCACCCGGGGTGATGGATGGATCGACCGCGCCGGCGGCTCTCGCCCTGTCCAGCAGGTCCGCGGACAGGTCGTTCAGGCGCCCCAGGAGTTCGCCCGTCAGCGGCAGCGCGGGTTGCGGCGACGCGAGCACCGACGCGATGGACGCGTCGGTTATCTGGGCGTCGACGGCCGCGTACAGGAAGTCGCGCAAGGCCGGCCACGCCTCGTCGCTTGCCACGGCCTGCTCGGCATGCCGCACCAACTCGGACAGGCCGGGCGCGGCCACGGTCTCGATCAGGGCCTCCGGGGTCGGGAAATGCCGGTAGACCGTGGCGACGCCCAGCGAGGCGGCCCTGGCCACCTCGTTCAGCTGGATCGGTACCTGTTGGTCGATCAGGCGGCGGCCCACCTCCACGATGCGCTGCCAGTTACGGGCGGCGTCCTTGCGCAGCGGAGCGGTGGTCATGCCCACAAGCGTAGCGGATGGGTTATCCACTTCTGCTACCTTGAAACGGATGGTTCATCCGTTTCAAGGAGAGGCAGCCATGACCGAGAGCATCACGGTGAACGGCACGACGCGGACGTACGAGGTCGTCGGTGAGGTGACCGGCCGGCCGGCGCGCAGCCTGGTACTTGTCTTTCACGGCTCGAAACAGACCGGCGCCAAGCACCGCAAGTTCACCGGAGGGGCATACGACGCGCTGGCCGACGGCGGCGACACGGTCGTGGTCTACCCGGACGGCCACAAGGGCAACTGGAACGACGCCCGGCGAGAGAGCGCCTTCCCCGCCCGCATGGAGAACGCCGACGACGTCGGATTCACCCGGGCACTGATCGACAAGCTCACCCGCACCCACGACATCGACCCGACCCGGGTATACGCCGCGGGTTACTCGAACGGCGGCCAGTTCGTGATGCGCCTCGCCCACGAGGCCCCCGACCTCATCGCCGGCGCGGCCGTGATCGCCGCGACGATGCCCGCGCCGGAGAGCTTCCTGCTGGCCGGCGCGCCGCCCGCACGCCTACCGATCGTCCTGGTCCACGGCACCGAGGATCCCATCGTCGGATACTCCCGGACCGAGATGACGTGGTGGGCCCGCAAGCTCTTCAAGGTCGGCGGACGCACCTTGACAGCTCCCGAGACCGCGGCCTACTTCGCCCACCGCAACGGCATCACCGCGCCGCCGGTCAGCGTGAGACTGCCCGCCTCGGACCGGGCCACCTCGGTCGAGCGCACCGAATACCGGCAACCCGGACACCCGCCGGTCACCCTCTACACCGTGCACGGCGGCGGCCACACGGTCCCGGGCCCGGTGAACGCCCCGCGCGTGGTCGGCAGGACCAACCACGACATCAACGTCGCCCGCCTGGTGGCCGCCCTTGACGAAAGGAGTCAGGCGTAGGCCGCTCCGGCCTGGCGGCCGGTTCCTGCCGGCGCAGAGCGGCAAGCACCTCGCCGGGCACGGTCGTGTCGCCCAGCACGTCGACGGCTCGGGTCCTGCGCGGAAACCGGTCGGCCCGGCGGCGTCCCGGGTGCTACCTTCCTTCGGCTGAAAGGGGACATCGTGCCGAAGCTCAACCAGATCATCGCCGTCGAGAAGGGCGTCAAGAGCAAGGCGTTCGCCGAGCTGAGCGACGCCCACCACGCCGTGCAGAAGACCGGTCCGCTGGCCGGCATCTCCCGGACGTACCAGCCGAAGGACGAGGAGGGCGAGCAGCTGCCCCCCGAGTCGACGCGGGTGCAGATCAAGGCCGAGGAGATCCTGCGCGAGGTGTCCGGGACGCTGACCCGGCTCTTCGACATCACCGCGACGAAGGACTGGACGAACTGTACGGCGCGGGCCGACGTCGTGGTCGACGGCCGCACGATCGCCGCCCAGGTCCCGGTGACGTACCTGCTGTTCCTCGAGAAGCAGCTCGCCGACCTGCACACGTTCGTCAAGAAGCTCCCGGTGCTGGACGCGGCCGAGTCGTGGCAGCGGGACGACTCGACGGACAGCTGGCGCACCGAGGCGGTGCGGACCAACCGCACCAAGAAGGTGCCGCGCAACCACGTGAAGGCCGAGGCCACCGAGAAGCACCCGGCCCAGGTCGAGGTCTACTACGAGGACGTCACCGTCGGCTACTGGACGACCGTCAAGTTCTCCGGCGCGCTGCCGGCCAAGCGGGTCAACGAGATCCTCGACCGGGTGCAGGCCCTGCAGACCGCGGTCAAGTTCGCCCGCGAGGAGGCCAACAACACCGAGGCCGCCGACCAGCGGGTCGGTGCGGCCGTCTTCGGCTACCTCTTCGGGTAGCCGTCACCGATTCCCCCGTGGGAGCGCGGGGGTGCGCCGGGAAACCCGGCGCAAAGCTGACAGCTGAAGCTGAAGCTGAATCCACCGGTCCCAGTGCGGGTTCGAGCCCCGCCCCCCGCACCACACGCGGGGGTAGCCCAACTGGCAGAGGCAGCCGGTATGAAACTCAGATTCTTCGCTCCAACGTCAGCATTCACCACTGAACACCAGGTCGACCGGGTACGGACGATGACAGCGGATGCCGGTTCAAGTCCGGTCCGCCGCGCTTCGAGCGGCGGTAGTTTAAAGGCAAAACCCGATGTCCTCACGAATGATCCACACTCTTAAACGTGCTGGTGTGTGCAATTCAGTGGTAAGCGGAGGCCCGGGGACTGGCCATGTCCCCGGGCTTCACCATGCGCGCCCGCGCCCCATGAACCGGAACTGCCGAGCGGGCCAGACCCCCGAGGACGTCATGGAGCGCGCCGACACCGCGATGTACCTCGCAAAACCCGTCAGACGACGCATCCGTACGGCGGAGAGCCCGCGCACCCGCTGAGGCACGCTCACGTTTCGGGAGGTCCCGGCGATCTCGGGCCCCCGGTCCGGGCCGGGCTACCGCCGGGCCTCCGGCTCGGAGCAGCATCGTAGGCTTTGGCCCTGATGGCTACCCGAGGTGTCGAAGGCGCTTACCAGGGAGCGCTCCGGGCGTTCCAGAATCCGATGCTCGCGCTGCTGCACCAGACGCACGCGCCGTTCGTGGTGACGGTGCTGGCGATGGTCTTCACCGCCGAGCGCCCGGCGGTCGCGGTGGCGGACGCGCACGCGGAGATCAACGACGCCCTCGACCAGTTGCGGGCCGCCGGCTACGGCGACGAGGACAACCAGCCGCTGCCCGCGGGCACCGCGCGTGATCTCTGCCGGCAGTGGGTGCAGGCGGGATGGCTGGTGCGGCAGGTTTCCGCCGACGACGACGCCGAGGTCTACCGGCTCTCGGCGTACGGCGTCGGGGCGCTCGAGGTCGCCGGGCGGGTCGGCGGAACGCGTACGCGGGTGTCGGAGTCGCGGGTCAGGACGTTGCTGGAGGCGATCGAGCGGCTGGCGCAGGACGCCGATCCGGACCTGATGTCCCGGATGGTGCGCCTGCACGAGGAGATCCAGCAGCGGCAGAGGGAGCTGACCCGGCTCGAGAAGGGTGGCGCCGTCGAGACGGTCGACGACGAGCAACTGCTCGAGGCGGCCGAGAACGTGCTGCACCTGGCGCGGGAGCTGCCCGCCGACTTCGCCCGCGTGGCCGAGTCGATCAAGGCCATCCAGCGGGACGTCGTCGCGGAGTTGCGGCACGACGTGCGGCCCACCGGTGAGGTGCTGCGCGAATACCTCGCCCGCGGCCGGCGGATCCTGGACGCGACGCCGGAGGGCCGCGCCTTCGCCGGGGCGCTGCGCCTGATCGGCGACCCGGCGCAGATCGACGGCCTGTGGGACCGGCTGCGTACGGTGCTGCGGCATCGGTTCACCGAGCTGCTGCCGCAGCAGCAGCGGCGCGAGCTGACCGAGATCTCCCGGCGGATCGAACAGGGGGTCAAGGAGGTGCTGGCCGCCCAGCGGCAGGCGTCGCACGTCATCACCACCCAGGTCCGCAACCACGACCCGATGCGGGACCGCCAGGTGGACGAGCTGCTGAGGGACGTGATGTCGGGCCTGCACCGGTGGGTTCCCGGCTCCCGCCGCGGCGAGGCCGTCGAGCCGCTGCGCCGCCTGCCGGTCGCCGACGTCGGACACCTGCGCCAGCGGACGAGCGACCCGCGGCCACCGCAGCCGCCGGCGCCGCTGCGGGACTGGGACGGGTCCGACGACCTGCCCGCCGCGGACACCCGGGCGTGGGGCGGACCCCGGTACGCCGAGTTGCGCGCACACCTGGAGGCGTTCGCCGACGGGGCGGTGGCCGTCGACGTGGTGGCCGCGTTCCGTGCGGCGGACGAGGAGATCCGGCGACCGGTCGACCTGCTCGGCCTGCTGGAGGTCGCCCACGGCGCCGGGATGACCGAGACGACCGAGGTCGCGGTGGTCGAGGCGGTGCGACCGGACCGGACCCGGAGACGGTTCGCTCTGGGCGGTGTGGTGACGGCGAATCCGGCGCGCGTGGACGGGAGCGGTGACGATGACTGAGCCGGACGGGACCGGCGACGACTGGCCGGCGGCCGGGTTCATCGACCCGGTCCCGATGGAGGAGGATCCGGCCGAGCTGTTCGCCGGCGACGCGGGCACGCTGGAGGCGGACGTACGCCGGGTGCTGGTCCAGTTGTTACGGCGCAAGTTCCTGCTCGCCGAGAAGAACCCGGCGTACTGGCGCACGTTGCTGGAGAACCAGCAGATCATCGAATCGCGGATGCACGACCTGTTCGTCCGTCTGGTGGTCGACCACGACCGCGGCGTCGCGTACAAGCAGCAGGTCCGTTCCGTGGAGCTGGACGTGCCGATCCTGCTCAAGGACGACCCGTACAACCGGGCCGAGACCCTGGTCCTGGTCCACCTCCGCACGGTCTTCCAGCGGGAACACGGCACGGGCGAGACGTCCGCGCGGGTCGACATCGAGGAGCTGGAGCAGACCGTGCTGACGTACTTCGACCCGCACGACCACAACCTGGCCAGGCGCCAGCAGGAGGTACGCAACGCGGTGCAGCGGCTGGTCACCGAGGGGCTGCTCACCGAGGAGTCCGCGGGCCGGTACAGGATCACCCCGATGGTGGAGGTCGTGCTGAGCACGGAGAAGCTCGCCGAGCTGGACCGGTGGCTGCGCGAACGGAACGAGGCCACCGCGTGAGCATGATCGACACGCTGTTCGGGCTGGTCCCGGCGGCATCGCGGGGTCAGCAGTGGGTCGCGCGGGACCTGCAACTGGTCAACTGGGGCGGCTACGACGGCTACCACCACCTGCGGCTCGCGCCGGGTGCGACGCTGCTGAGCGGAGGCTCCGGATCGGGCAAGTCGACGCTGATGGACTCGTACATCGCGTTGCTGATGCCGCACACCACCCCCTTCAACGGGGCGTCCAACGGCGGCGTGGTCGGCCGGCCCCGGGGCAAGGACCAGCGCAACGTCCTCTCGTACGCGCGTGGCAAGCTCGACGAGTCCCGCGCCGGCGGCGAGACGAAGCTGCGGGTGCTGCGCGGCGACGGCCGCGACACGTGGTCGGCCATCGCGATGACCTGGGTCGACCACACCGGCGCCGAGTTCACCGCGCTGCGGGCCTGGTACGTGCCGTCGTCGGCCCGCAACCTGGACGACGTCGTGGCGGTCCGCGCCACCTGTGACCAGGCATATCAGCTGCGGACGCTGGAAGGCCCCGCGAGCCGCAAGTTCGCCCGCGCCGACGTCGTGGCAACCGGCCTGACCTGGAGCGACACCGACCGGGAATTCACCGCGCGCCTGCACACCACGCTCGGCATCGGCGCCGCCGGCGACGGTCACAAGGCGATCGCGTTGCTCGGGCGGATCCAGGCCGGCCAGCAGATCACCACGGTCGACGCCCTGTACAAGACGATGGTCCTGGAGGAGCCGGCCACGCTCGCCACCGCGGACGCGGTGGTGCAGCAGTTCGACGAGTTGTCCGGCACCCGCGCCCGGATGATCACCGCCCGCCGGCAGGTGAAGGCGCTGACCCCGATCCGCGAGCACCGGCGCACCATCGACGACGCGGTGGACCGGTTGCGGTCGATCGACGAGATCGGCTCGTTCGCCGATGCGGCCTCGCCCGCCGCGCTGTGGCGTCATCAACGCCGGCTCGACCTGTTGCGCTCGGCGGAGCAGGACCTGGATCAGCGGCACCGCCGGGCCCAGGCCGAGCTCGCGGAGACCCGCGCCCTGGCCGAGGCGGCCGAGGCGCGGCACGACGGGATCGCCGACACGATCCGCGCCTCCGGTGGCGACCGCCTGGAGACCGCCCAGCGGGAGCTCCGCGGCGTGGAACGGCGGCTGGGCGAGGTCGGGCAGGCCCGGGAGCGGCTGGACAGGGTGCTGGACACGATCGGGGCCTCGGTCTCGACCGGTGACGACTTCGCCGCGCTGGTCGAGACGGCGCACCGCTCGGTGGCCGACGTCGACGCCCGGCGGACCGCTCAGCAGGCGTACGCCGCGGCGATGGCGGAGAAGAAGGACGCCGAGCGCGAGCTGGCGGGCCTGCGCGCCGAGCGCGACGCGGCCAGGGCCCGCCGGGGGAACATCCCGGCCGACCTGCACGCCGCTCGCGCGGCGCTGGCCGACGCCGCCGGCCTCAGCCCCGATGACCTGCCGTTCGTCGGCGAGCTGATCGAGGTACGGACGGAGTTCGAGCCGTGGCGCGAGGCGTTCAACCTGGCGCTCGGCGGATTCGCCACCCGGATCCTGATCGACATCGGCCGGTTGAACGCGTTCCGGGAGGCGATCAACGCGGTGCCGACCGCGCGGCGCATCCAGTTCGAGGGCGTCCGCACCGGGCAGCGCGACGAGGCCGGGCTCGACGGCAAGACCCTGCCCGGCCGGCTCGACTACCGGCCGTCGCCGTTCACCGCCTGGCTCAAGGGCGAACTCGCCCGCCGGTTCGCCTTCGTCTGTGTCGACACCCCGAGGCTGCTCCCGCAGTATTCCAAGGCACTCACGATCACCGGACAGACCTCGGAGGGCGGCCGGGGCGCGCACGGCGGCCACGGCCGGGCCAACGTCCTCGGCTTCTCGAACAGCAGGACGCTCGCCGGCCTCGAGACCCGGATCGGCCGGACGCGTGAGCGCCTCGACGCCGCCACCGCGGGGGTCGAGAGGGCGGAGGCGAACCTCAACGCGACTGAGGCCCGGCGTACGGCGTACCAGATCCTGACCGAGCTGTCGTGGAAGCAGGTGGATGTCGACGCGGTCCTTGCGGAGCAGGACCGCTGGAACCGCGTCCTGGCGGAGATCCGGGCCGGCAACCCGGAGATCGATCGGCTGCAGCGCGACCTGGACGCCCTCAAGCGCCAGGTCAGGGACCTGACCGAACGCGTCGGGCGGCAGAAGGACATGGTGACCAAGGTCGGTGAATCCTGGGCGTCGATCGTCGACGAGGTGGACAGCGCCCAGCTGGCGCTCGACAGGGCCGAGGACTCAGGGATCGACCTCAGCCCCGAGCACCGGGACTACCTGGAGACCCTCTTCGACAGGGACGCGGAGGGCGCCGGCCCGGCGGAGGTGCTCGCCCAGTTCGACGCGGGTGTGAAACGCGCCGCCGAGCGGGTCGACGCCGACCGGCGCTCCGCGGCGGAGTCGATCGGCCGGTCGAGGAAGGCGCTGCACGACACCTTCTCGACCTTCCTCGAACGCTGGCCGAACCCCAACCTCGGCATCGACCCGGACGCCTCCTACCGCGACTTCGACCGCCTGCTCACCGACCTGGAGACCAGCGGCCTGCACGAGCTGGAGACCGAGTGGCGCGACAGCCTGCTCAACCTGTCCGGCAACGACCTGACCGGCCTGGACAGCGAGCTGGCCGCCGCCGTACGGGAGATCCGCGACCGGATCGACCCGGTCAACCGCATCCTCGCCGGCCTGCCGTTCGCCGACGACGGACACCGGCTGCGCATCGACCCCCAGGAGAGCCACTCCACGGCCCGCGCCCGCTTCCGCAAGGAACTGCGCGACGTGCGCGCCCTCATCGACAAGGCGGTGACGGAGGACGACCGGGAACGCGCCTACCACCGGATGGTCAAGGTCATCGACCGTATCCGCCGCACCGCCCCCGACTTCGCCGACCTCGTCGACATACGCAACCACGTCCGGATCAGCGCCGAGAAGATCGACCTCGACGGCAAGCACGTCGCCGTCTACGACCACATCGGCGAGAAGTCGGGCGGCGAGTCCCAGGAACTCGTCGCCTTCATCGTCGGCGCCGCCCTGCGATACCAACTGGGCGACGCGGGCGCCGCCCGCCCCCGCTACGCCCCGGTCTTCCTCGACGAGGCGCTGATCAAGGCAGACGCCCATTTCACCGGCCGCGCCATCGGAGCCTGGCGGGGACTGGGCTTCCAGCTGATCATCGGAGCCCCGAACGACAAGCACAGCGCGATCGAACCGCACGTGGACGCGGAGTACGTGATCCTCAAGAACACCCAGGGCCGCTCCTGGGCGAAGCTCCTGGTCGGACTCCCGGACGCATGAGCACCCTCATCACCCCGCAGGACGCCGTCGCCGCTGTCCGCGGCAAGCTGGGACAGCGATGGGCGGGGGCGGTGCGACATCGACGCGGACGGCTACGCATCCTCGACCACTTCCGCGCCACCCTCGCCGCGGCCGCACCGGACGGGGCACCGGCCAAACCCCCCTCACCCACGCCGTAACCCAGCTCGTCCGGGTCGTGGCGAGAGAGTTCCGCTGAGCCGAAGACCCCGGCGCCGCCGACGTGGAAGAGGACTGCCACCGTGCGTCGGCTGCCTCACCCGCTCGAGCGACCACCGGCATGGCCGGCACCCGCCGGCCAGTACGATCCGCGCCATGGCGAACGCCGACACGAAGCTGGCAGCAGAGCTCGAAACCGACGCCGACAGGTACCCGGATGAGCGTCCGGAGATCCTCCTGGAGGCCGCCGACGCTTGGCAGCGGGCCGGACGCTCGGACCGTGCCCGGGCCATCCTCGACGAACTCGTCGAAGGCGGGGGTGAATACGGGTGTGATGCCCGCATTCAACTCGCCGACCTGCACCTGCAAGCCGGCGACACGATGATGGCGTACGCCGAGCTGAACACCGCGGCGAAAGACCATGCCCTGGGCGAACGGCAATGCGAACTCGCCGCCGAACTCCTCGCCGCGCACGGCGACCTCGACCAGGCAGCCCGCTGGTACGACCGCGCCGCGGCCCGCCTCACCGACGAACAACTCGACGCCCTCCGCCGCGGCGACAAGTGGCCCACCATCGGCACCACCATCATGCTGCGCAACCGGCAGCAGGTACGCCAACGGCTCGGCCGCTCTCCCGACCTGCTCGACACCCTGGTCCCTGAGCTGACGGATCCGGAGAAGCCGACGACGGCCGAGGACGTTCTCGACCTGATGGACTCCGGCTTCATCCCCCGGCAGACCCGCATGCTCACGTTCCGGCGCGACCAACGCCGGCTGGCCCAGCAGCAGTGGCCCGGCGTCTACGACCAACCGGACGACGAGTACTACGCCGCGGCCGAACACCGGTGGCGGGAGGTGCGCGACGGCGGGGTCCCGTCGATCACTGTCGTCGCCGCCGACGTCGACGACCTCATCGCATTCGCCCGGCTCCATGGCGGGTCGCCGACGGACCCGGCCATCAAACGGCGCTACTGCGAAACCGCACCCGACCGGGTGACCATCGACTGGCCGCCGGAACGGAACGCCGCCTGCTGGTGCGGCTCCGGACGCAAGTACAAGAAGTGCTGCGGCCGGCCCTGGATGAACGGGAAATCGCCGTCGTCTCCCAGGTGACATATTCTTTGGCCGTGGAGGAGCCGGAGGAGGATCTGGCCCGGCTGTCGGCCTTCGCCTATCTGACCGCTCCGGAGCACGCCGACTACCTGGCGATCATGCGCCTGTTCACGGCCTCGCTGATGGCGGATCTGTCCGCGCAGCAGGTCGTCGAAGGGTTGGCCGGGCGGGGCGTCAACCTGTCCCTCGACACGGCCGTGAACCGCCTGGAGAAGTTGAAGGGCTGGGGCAACCTGTTGCCGAGCTCGCACACCGTGCGGGTGAAGAGCATCGAGGAGTACCAGCGGGCCCGGTCACGCTATCAGCTGTCACCGCTGGGTGAGCGTGTCCAGCGCCAGGCCGACGAGGTGCTGTCGAGTGCCGACACCGCCCGGGAGATCAGCCGCGAGCTGCTCGGCCTCATCAACGTCGGCCTGGCGAACCTGGCCGACCGGGTCGCGGCGCCGGGAGGCATCGACGGCACCACCGCGCGGGAAACGGTCGCGACGGTGTTCGCCCAGTTCTGGGCGTTCCGGGACTCAGTCCGCGACTTCTATGCCTTTCTCGGTCAGGTGCTGGCCCGGTACGACCTCGACACAGGCGAGTACGCGGGCTTCAAGGACCTGCTCCTCGACTACATCGAGTCGATCACCGAGGAGATCGTCCTGCTCGCCCCGCGCATCGAGCGGCATCTGGACCGGTTGTGGCCGCACCTGCCCGCCCTGATCGCCACCCTGCGCGCCGACGGGCTGGCCGGCGCGGCGGCCGGAGCCGGAGTCGTGATCCAGGCCGGTCGCGGACAGGAGGCGGCGGACTGGGCCGGCCTGCGGGCCTGGTTCGCCGATGTGGACGGGCGGCGCAGCGAGGTCACCCAGCTGCGCGATGCCACCCTGCGCGCCCTGCAATCGCTGCTGGCCAACGCGAAGCGGCTGGTGCGGTCGACAGGCCGGGGCACCTCGCGACGACGGGAGTTGCTGCGCCTGGCCGCCTGGCTGGACGCGGCGGACGAGGACAGTGCCGCGGACATCTTCTCCTCGGCGTTCGGCTCGCACGGCGCGCGGCACCTGGGCATCGCGCCGGAGCCGGAGGCGGTCGTTCCCGCGACGACCAGCTGGTGGCCGGTGGCTTCGGTCGAGGTTCCGGTGGCGCTGCGCGAACGGGGGGTCCGCGCCGCCCGCGGCCGGGCGGCGGGGCTTCCGGACCGCAGCGCCCAGCAGCGGGCCCTGGTCGAGGCCGCCGCGGCCGAACAGCAGAGGCGGGCAGCGGCGGCGGCCGAGCTGCTGTCGGCCGGGGACGACCTGGGCGCGGTGTGGCTCTCCGCACCCGCAATCCAGCTCGTGCTGGAGCTGACCGCGCGGGCGCTCGGCGCCGGCGACCCCGCGCTGGGCGGCGCCGTCACCGTCCTGGACGACCTGGAGTTGCGATGCGAGCTGATCAGCAAGCCTCGCTCGATCCTGACGTTGCGTTCCGTGACCGGCGACTTCACCATCGAGGACCTCGGCATCGTGATCGGTCGCGTGGAGACCCCCGGTGACTGACGCACCCGACATCGCCCTCGCCGCCGAGCGTCGCCGCGCGGTGCGTGCCCTGCTCGCCGCGCCCCTGCTGTTGCGCGAGAACGCCGATTTCCCGCTCGTACGCCGGCACGCGGAGTGGTTGAAGAACTGGTTCGGCAACTTCCTGGGCTACCGGCTGATCGTCGAGGCGGGCTTCGCGCGGCTGTTCAAAACCGGCCTGGGTCCCGGTCTCGGCCGGCCGCTGCTGCGGGACAGCGGCCCCTTCACCCCGCGCATGTACGCGTACCTGTGCCTCGCGGTCGCCGTGCTGCTCACCGGGGCCGAACAGATCCTGCTGTCCAGCCTCATCGCCGACATCCGGGCGGCGGCGGCCGAGGCGGGCATCGCGCTGGACGAGGCGCAGCGCCCGGCCGAGCGACGGGCCCTCAGCGCCGCCCTGCGCCGGCTGATCGCCTGGGGCGCCCTGCGCGAGGAGCAGGGAACCGTCGCGGACTACGCCGAGGACCAGCACGTCGAGGCGCTGCTCACGATCGATCGGGACATCGTGGCGCACCTGCTGGCGACGCCGCCGGGTCGCGCCGGGTCGCCGGCCGAGTTCGTCCGCGCCGCCGCGGAGGCCGGGCCGGGTGGCTCACGGCACGCCGTCCGGCGGCGGCTGATCGAACATCCGGTGACCTATGTGGACGATCTCGGGTCTGCTGACCGCGCCTGGCTGCGTCGCGAGCAACGCCGCGACGAGCGTGCGTACCTGGAGCACCTGGGGTTGCTGACGGAGTTGCGCGCCGAGGGTGTGGCCCTGTTCGATCCCGACGACGAGCTCACCGACGTACGTTTTCCCGGCAACGGCACCGTGGCGCAGGCGGCCCTGCTGGTCGTCGGCCGGCTGGTCGAGGAGCTGCGGCCGGCTGCCGGGACGCTCGTCGTCGGCGTGCCGATCCCGGACGGCCACCTGGACCGGATCGTCGGCGAGTTGACGCAACGCCACGCCCGGCGCTGGGCGGCGCGGTACGTCAACGACCCGGTCGCACTCCGCGAGGAGGTCGTGGCCCTGCTGGCCGGCATGGGGCTGCTCGCCCGGTCGGTGCCGACGATCGCCGACACGGAGCCGGATGAGACGACGACGGCAGACCGCCCGGTGCCCGCGCGCGGGGTCCGCGGCGACGGACCGGACGGCGGCCTGGTGCTGCTCGCGGCCGCAGCCCGGTACGCGACGAGCGAGGAGGTTCGTTCATGACCACGGCCATCGCCGTCGCCACCGAGGCCCCGCCGGCCCGGGCGCACCGTTTCCGGCTGCACCGCGCCGGCATCAGCAACATCTGGCAGTACGGCGAGCAGGTCTTCGACTTCGAGGACGGCCGCCTGCTGTTGCGGGGCAAGAACGGCGCGGGCAAGTCCAAGGCGCTGGAGATCCTCCTGCCGTTCCTGCTGGACGGTGACACGAAGCGGCTCGACGCGACGGGCGCCGGCCGGACCACCTTCCGCTGGTTGATGAGCGAGGGCGCGACCGGGGTCAACCGGCAGGGCCACGCCTGGCTGGAGCTGCGGCGAATCGACGAGGAAGGCGCCGAGCGGTTCCTCACGCTGGGCGCCGTCGTCCGGTGGTCGTCGTCGACCGCCGAGGCCCGGCTCGCGTTCTTTCTCACCCCGTCGCGGGTCGGCATCGACGTGGACCTCGTCGTGGACCACCAGCCCGTCCCGGTCGACCGGCTTCGGGAAGCCCTCGGCGAGGGCGCGATCTACGCCACCGCGCGCGACTACCGGGCCCGGGTCGGCCGTGAGGTCTTCGGCATCACCGACGCGGGCCGCTATCGCAATCTGGTCCACCTGCTGTACCGGCTGCGCCGTCCGACGGTCGGCGACCGGATCGAGGCCGGCCAGCTGACCCTGGAGCTGAGCGAGGCCCTGCCGCCGGTCGACGACGACGTCCTGGACAACGTCGCGCACAACCTGGACGACCTGGAGTCCGTACGAGCGGACCTGGGCCGGCTCGAGGCGACACACGCGGCGCTGGCGGAGCTCATGACCTCGTACCGGGGCTATCTGCACGGCGAGCTGCGGCGCCGGACCCGTACGGTGGACGAGGCACTCGCCGAGCTGCGGCGGTGGCGCCGGCGAGGCGGCCAGGCCGAGCGGGAGGTCGATGCCGCTCTCGAACACGAAGGCCGGGCGCAGCAGATCCTTGATCGCTGGTCGCGCCAGGAACGCGAGAGTCGTGCCGAGCTCGCGGCGCTGCGCGAGAGCGCGGGCTACCGGGCGGTCCAGGAGCTCGGCCAGCGCCGCGTCGCCGTCGAGGCGCTGGACGCCGCGGCCCGGGCGGCGGCACGCGCGGCCGCGGCGGACCGGCAGACGGCCACCGGGGCAGCGGAGCGCCTGGCCGCGGAGTCGCAGCGGCTGGCGGAAACGACGACCCGGCTCCGCGACGGGCATCGGCAGCTGACTGCGCTCGCCGCCGAGGCCGGGCTGGACGTCGGCCACCTCGCCGTGGTGCCCGAACTGCGCGAGGGGCCGGCTCCCGCGGAACCCGCGCTGCGGATCCTGCTGCACGACCTGGCCTCGGAGGAGTTCCGGCGGTACGGCGAGCGGCTCGCGGCGGCCGAGGCGGCGGTGCGGGGACGCCGGCACGCCGTACAGGAGGTGCGGCAGCTGCTGGATCAGGCCGGAGCCGCCGACCGGGCCGCCACCCGCGCCGAGGCCGACCGTGACCTGCTCGACGACCAGCACGCCCTGGCGCTGGGCCGGCTGTCCGACGTGACGACCGGCCTGCTCGAGAACAGTCGAGCCTTCGCTCACGCCGTACGGGAATGGCTGGCCTCGCCGCACCTGGCGGAAGCCGGCCTCGCCGGGGTCCGGGGTCTGCTCCTGGACGAGGACCCCCTCGCCGAGACCGTCCCCGCCGAGGTCCGCGCGGCGGCCGAGGCGGCCGCCGAGCCGCTGCGGGCAGCGGCACAGGGCCGGCGTGACCTGCTGCTCACCGAGCTGTCCCGAGCCCGGAGCGAGCACGACGAGGCGAACGCGGAGCACCGCAGGTGGAGTGAGCTGACCGATCCTGAGCCGCCGCCGACCCGGTTCCGCGGTACCGCCCGGACACCGCGGGCGGGCACGCCGTTGTACCGGCTGGTGGATTTCGCCGGGCACCTCGATGCCGGGCGCCGGGCGGGACTGGAGGCGGCCCTGGAGGCGAGCGGGCTGCTCGACGCCCTGGTCGCCACGGACGGCACCGTGCTGGACCCGTCCGGCGGCGAAGTGCTGCTGAGGCCCGGCCCCGCCGTCCGCGGGCCGTCGCTCGCCGGAGTGCTGATCCCGGTCGCCGGGGGCGACGGGGTGGAACGCCTGCTCGCCGGCATCGGGCTCGGCGCCGGATCCGGCGCCGCGAGCTGGATCGACGATGCGGGCCGCTGGCAGCTCGACGTCGTGCGGGGCGCATGGACGAAACCCGCGGCCGAGTACGTCGGCGCGGCGAACCGGGAGGCGTTGCGCCGGCGTCGGCTCGCCGAGCTGGAGCGGCGCCGTACGGAACTCTCCGCCGAGATCGACGGGCTCGAGACCGGCCTTGCCGAGGAGGATCGGCGGCGGGCCGGTCTGGCCGAGGTCCTGCGACAGCTGCCCGACGGGATGGATCTGCGCGCCGGGTGGAGCCGCCGGCAGGAGGCCGAGACCACGGTGAACCGGCTCGGACGCGAGGTCGCCGCCGCCCGCCGCCAGGCTCGGGAGCTGCGCACCACCGCCGACCGCCGGCGCGGCGAAGTCCGGGCCGCGGCCGAGGCGCGTCTGCTGCCGGACGACCGCGACGAGCTGAGCGCCGTGGACCAGCGCCTCCGGCAGCTCGGCGCCGACCTGCCCCGGCATGCGGGGGCGGCCGGTCGGTTCGCCGCCGAACTCGACCAGTACGCGTCCCTGATCGCCCGCCACGCCGAGGCGGTCGGTCGGGCGGCCGGCACAGCCGACGAAGCGGAGGCCGCGGCCGGCATCCACCTGGCCGAGGCACGGGCGTACGCCGTACTCGAAGAGTCTCTGGGCGCCGAGCCCGCCGCGATCCTGCGGCGGGAGGAAGACGCGGTGAGCCGGATCCGCGCGGCCGAGGCCGGCGTGCCGGCGGCGCGCAGGGACTACGAGGACGCCCGCGACCGCCGGGTACGCGCGGAGAACGAGCGCGACCACGCCCGCGCCGAGCTGACCCGTCAGGAGGATCTCGCGCTGCGGGCCGGCACGGACCTGCCCCGGGTCCTCACGCTGCCCGGCGTCGCCGAGGCGCTGACGCTGTCGCCGGCCGTCTCCGTCGACGAGATCACCGGAACCCCCCGGGACCGGATCCGCCGGCTCGACGAGCTCGCCGGGCAGTTGCGGGAGGCCCTGGACCCGCCGCGGCACGACGTCGGTGAGAACGCCCTGCACCAGCGCTACAACGACGTGCGGAACCGGTTGGCGGGCGGCTTCGACCTGCTCTGGGAGGACCGCGACGGAGTGAAGGTGATCGAGCTGGCCGACGACCTCGGGCAGCACCCGGTGGCGCAGGCGACCGCCCGCCTCGGCGCCGAGCTGGACCACAAGAGATCCGCGGTGGCCGAACGCGAGGGCCAGGCGTTCGAGCGTTTCCTGCTGGGCGAGCTGGGCGACGCGCTGTCGCGCCAGGTCCGATCCGCGGAGAGCCTGGTCGCCGTGATGAACAAGACGCTCGCCGAGGTACGCACCTCGCACGGTCTGGGCGCACGCCTGGTCTGGACCCTGCGCGACGACGTGGACGCGGACCTGCGGACGGCGGTCACCCTCCTGCGCACCCCGTTGAACCTGCGGACCAGGGAGAACAACGACCGCCTGCGGGAAGCGCTGGCCCGGCGCGTGGAGGACGCGAGGCGCGCCGACCCGTCCGCCGGGTACGCCGTGCACCTGCGCGCCGCCCTCGACTACCGCGCCTGGTTCGCCTTCACCGTCAAGGTCACCGACCAGGCCAACCCCGACCGCGAGCGTACGCTGTCGGCGCGCACCGCGATGTCGCAAGGCGAGCAGCGAGTGGTCTCGTACCTGGTGCTCTTCGCCGCGGCGGCCGCCCACTTCACCTCGGTCGGCGAGGCGCACCCGCAGGCACCCCGGCTCATCCTGCTCGACGACGCGTTCGCGAAGGTCGACGAGCCCACCCACGGCCGGCTCCTCGGACTGCTGGTCGACCTCGACCTCGACGCCGTGCTGACCAGCGAACGCCTGTGGGGCTGCTTCCCGGAGGTGCCGTCGCTGGGCATCTACGAATGTCTGCGCGACCCGGCCCGCAACGGCGTCGCCACGTTGCACTTCCGCTGGGACGGCCGCCGCCGGACGGTGCTGCCGGCATGATTCCCGCGGGTGCTCTGGCCTATCTGCAATCGCCTCAACTCCTCCCTCTGTGGACCACCATCCACCGCCGCCTGATCCGCAACGGCCGTACCGCCACCGGACGGCTGACGATCAGCGGGCTCGACCCGGAGCAACGCTCAGCGCTGGGCGAACTGCTCGACCGCGTCGTCGGCACGCAGATGACCATCGACTTGGCGACGCTCGATCGCCGGCTGCGGAACTCGGCCGCGGGCGTCGGACTGCTCGCCGTGGTGGAACAGATCGTCGGCCCGGTCCCCGACCGCCGCGCCGACGCGGCGGCCTCGGCTGCCCGGCGGTCCCTCCTGCGTGACCACGCCGACGCCGCCCTCGTGGCCGCCGGCCTCGGCGACTGCGCCTGGGCGCCGCCGTGGCTCGACTGGCTCTGGCGGCAAGGACTCCCGGCGCGCCTCAGCTCCGAGGACGTCCGCCGCCTCGTCGACCAGGCGTCGAGCGCGCTCGGGCTGACCGTCGGAGTCCACGCCCGCACCTGGTCCCGTGGCGAGCTCGCCCAGACAGTCACCGGCACCGCCCACGGCCTCGACGACGACACTCCCCTGGCCCGCGTCGTCCTTCGCGGCCTGGCCCTCGCCCTCACCGCGCCTTTCCCGGCCAACGCCGAAGCCCGCCGCGCCCTCTGGGACGCTGCCGGTGTCACCGGCGACACAGTCGCGACCACCGTGCTCACGTACGGCCTGCGCCCCGCCGCGGACCCCTGGCTGTGCCACCGCGCCGACCGCCACGCCGAAACCCACCTGACCCTGCGGGAGATCCGCCGCCTCACACCACTGCACGTCGCCCCGCAGACCATCTACGTCTGCGAAAATCCCCGCGTTCTCGAAGCCGTCGCCGACGCGGCCTGGGACCGCGCCGTGGTCTGCACGATGGGCAACCCGACAACGGTCACCCTGGCCCTCCTCGATGCCCTGACCCGATCCCCCGACGTCGTCCTCGCCTACCACGGCGACTTCGACTGGCCCGGCATCGCCATCGCCACCCGCATCTTCGCCCGCTACCCGGCCCGGCCCTGGCGATTCACGGCGCACGACTACCGCAGCGCGGTCGCCCGGGCCCACGACCACGGAACCCCGCGCCAGCCCCTCACCGGCCGGCCGATCCCGGCCCCCTGGGACCCGGACCTGGCGGCGGCCATGACGGACGCGGGGGTCGCCATCCATGAGGAGGCGGTCCTCGAAACCCTGCTCGAGCCGTGACCGGCCGTTGCGCGGACGCGGTCAGACCAGGCCGCCCTGGTAGGCGATGACCACCGGCTGGGCGCGATCCCAGGTTCCCGTCCTGCCCGATCCGGCGGGTCGCCTCCAGGCCGTCCATCTCCGGCATGCGCAGATCCATCAGTACGACGTCAGCCCGTTGCGTGCGGGCCACCTCGATCGCCTCCCGGCCGGTGGCGGCCTCACCGACCACGTCGATGTCGGGTTCCGGGT
This sequence comes from Pseudosporangium ferrugineum, assembly GCF_003002065.1. Classification (GTDB taxonomy): domain Bacteria; phylum Actinomycetota; class Actinomycetes; order Mycobacteriales; family Micromonosporaceae; genus Actinoplanes; species Actinoplanes ferrugineus_A. Next base: position 16,630 of record NZ_PVZG01000020.1, on the reverse strand, counting down.
CGACGAACATCCGGAATCCGGCCCGCGCGGAAGACCGCCGTCGTTGCATACCCCCTGGGGTATAGTCGCAAGAGCGAGCCGATCACGAGAGGGAGTGGAGCATGTGTCGTCAGGTCACCTGCCGCAGGTGCGGCAAGACCACCTGGGCCGGCTGCGGCCAGCACGTCGAGCAGACCCTGCGGGGAATTCCGAAGGCTGAACGCTGCGCCGGCCACGAGAACGAGCCGCCGACCGGGCTCCTGGCGCGGTTGTTCCGACGTTGACCAGGCGGGATCATCAGCGCGCACGCCGAGCGTTCGCGCCGAGATGCCGCCTCACCGACGGCAGGGCCGGCATCAGGGCCAGCAGGACACCCACCGCGCCGTAGACGGCCTCGAGCCAGGACCGCGCCGGGAGGAAGGCTATCTCCACGCCGCCCGCAACAGCCGTGATCCCCAGGAAGACGAGGAGGCCGAAGACGGCTCGGACGGCCATCGGCCGGTGGCGGGTCACCGCCCGCCACCTTCCCGTCGGCGATCTGGTTCGTGCTGGCCGGCACCGTCCCGCTCCGCACACCACGGTCCGCCCACACCTGACTCCCTCCGCCGCCGGTGACCGGCTCCCACCGCTGCCCCCACGATCCGCGTGCCGAGCCGGATCGGTCAGGGCCGATGGGCCCGCGGCGACGGGTCTGACCGTGGAGCCGGTCGCGGGGCGGCCTCGCCGTCGGGCCGCCGGCTGGGCACACCCGAAGGCCCGGCCTGCCGACGGTCCGGCGCGGCGTCGTGGCCCGCCGTGCGACCGGCCGGCCGGACGTCAGAGTTCGCGGCGGTCACCGAGCCGGACCGCGCCGGCCAGCGCGAGGACGATGAGGATCAGCGTCACCGCGAGGCCCGGCAGATAGTCGCCGGGCGCCCGGCCGGCGGTGAGCTCGCCGAGGGCGCCCAGCAGCCCGGTCGGAAGCCACGTGCCCACCCGGGCGGCGCTGCCGAGGATGCCGGTGAGCAGCAGGACGGCCAGCGCGCTGCCCGCCGCCGCGAGGACGCTCCGCACCAGGGCGGCCATGAACGCCACGAGGGCGACGGCGAAGGCCAGGGACACCGACCCGTAGGCGATCCCGGCCAGCATGGCGCCGGCCGGTGGGGCGCCCAGCAAGATCGCTGTCTCGTACCAGGCGCAGGCCGAACCGAGCAGCAGGCCGGCCACGGCGCCGGCGACGTTGATCGCGTACGCCGGCAGGACGATCGAACGTACGCCGGCGACCCGCGTCCGCAGAAAGACCGCCATCTCCCGGCGTGCGTCGAACGCCAGCGCCGACGCCGAGACCAGGACGACGACGAGCAGACCGATCTGCGACGCGTTGCCGACGAACTGTGTGATGCCGTCGGCGGGCGTGGGCTCGGGGAATTGCACCTGAACGCCCTCGGTGCCGATGGCACCGAGAATCCGACCGAGGTAGCGGGCGGTGAGCGGGCCGGTCAGGCCGAAGAACGCGTACACCGCCAGGAGCGCGACCAGGCGTCGCGTCCGCACCAGACGCAGCAGTTCCAGGCGCCACAGGGTCATGACGTCAGCTCCAGGAACACGTCCTCCAGCTCGGCCTCGCGCGGGCCGACGCTGATCACCCTCGCGCTGGACTCGGCGAGCACGCCGGCCATGCGGGCCTCCGCCTCGTCCATCGTGCGTACCCCGACGATCAGCGCGGCGCCGGCCGGGCGTACCGAAGTCACCCAATCCTGGCGCCGCAGCAGCGCCGCGGCCTGATCGCCACCGCTTCGCAGACGAAGCTCGACCGAAGGCGTCGCCCGGCCCACCAGCAGTTGATCCAGGCTGCCCTGAAAGAGCAGGCGGCCGTCGCGCAGGATGCCTATCCGGTCGCAGGCCTCCTGCACGTCGGCCAGGATGTGACTGGAGAAGACCACGGTCGCGCGGCCGCGCAGCCGGGCGATCAGGTCGAGCACCTCCCGGCGGCCGGCCGGATCGAGGGCGGACGCCGGCTCGTCGAGGAGCAGCAGAGACGGTTCGCCGACCATGGTGGCGGCCAGTCCCAGCCGCTGCAGCATGCCGCGCGAATAGCCACCGGCCCTGCGGTCGGAGGCCTCGGCGAGCCCCGCCTCGGCCAGCACCTCGTCCACCTTGCCGGCCGGCGTCGAGGGGGCCAGGCGGGCGGCCAGCGAGACCACTTCACGGCCGGTGAGCCACGGATCGAACTGTGGTGTGTCGGGCAGGGTCGCGACCCGGTCACGCGCCACCTCGAGCCGGACCGATCCGCTGGTCGGACGACGAAGCCCGGCGAGGATGCCCAGGAGCGTGGTCTTGCCCGCGCCGTTCGGCCCGACCAGCCCGTACACCGAGCCGGCCGGGACGGCCAGGTCGACGCCGTCCAGAGCGGCGTGTGCCGCGTAGCGCTTCGTCAGCGCCGAGGTCTCGACGATCATCGGTGGCCACGGCCCACGAGCAGGTAGACGATTCCCCCGAGCGGGATCGAGATCACGCAGATCAGCGCCCAGGCCCACTTGGGGAGGTAACGCACCTGGTGGCGGGAGATGTCGTAGAAGCAGTAACCGACGAAGGCCACGCCGAGCAGGATCAGCGGCAGGAGCGCAAGGGTGGTGTCGCTCATGGCACGAGATGGTAATGCGCCGCAATGATGCGCCCCGCCCGCACGGGACAAGATCTGCCGGAGCGCGGCCTGGGCAGTGAACCCGCGATGGCCTTCCCGATCAGCGGCACGGGCACCGTGCATCGACGGGATCATTCGCGGGTGCATAATTCTGGATCACCCGCAGCGCCATCACCGTGATCCAGGGACTCGGAGTGCCGGCGGGAAGCGGCGGCACGTAGGTTGCACCCGGGTAAGACCGGCTGGTGCCGGCGCCGCCGGTCGAGGTCACACCAGCACGCGTTCCCCGTCCCGCGGTGTCACCGCACACCAGCCGAGTTCCCGGTCGATGCGCTCGGCCAGGGCCGCCGAGGCGGGCGGCTCGCCGTGCACCACATAACACGTACGGGGCGGCGCCGGCGCGGTCTTCAGCCAGGCGAGCAGCCCGCCGGCGTCGGCATGGGCGGACAGGTCGTCCACCCCTACCACCTCGGCACGGACCGGAACGTACCCGCCGTACATCTTCAGCGTCCGCGCGCCGTCGAGCAGGGCACGCCCACGCGTCCCGGCCACCTGGAAGCCGGGCAGCAGGATCAGGTTGCGCGGCTCCGGTGCCAGGTGTGCCAGGTGGTGGACCACCCGCCCCCCGGTGGCCATACCCGACGCGGACACCAGGATGCAGGGCGATCGCGGCTCGTTGAGCCGGGCCGATTCCTCCGCCGTGCTCGCCAGCCGCAGTTCGCCAGGGTCGAACGGATCGGTGGAGCGCGTCCGGATCTCCGGGCGGATCTCCGGTGCGCCGTCCCGCACCGCCTGCCGGTACACCTGGAGGGCGGCCAGCGCCATCGGGCTGTCGACGAACACCGGAACCGGGGGCAGCCGGCCGGCCGTCATCAGCTCGCGAAGCGCCATCAGCAGCACCTCGGTCCGGTCGATCGCGAACGCCGGGATGACCACGACGCCGCCACGGGCCAGCGCCCGCCGGATCGGTGCGGCGAGCCGCTCCAGGTCCCGCGGCGGGTGCAGCCGGTTTCCGTACGTGGACTCCACGACCATGGCGTCCACGCCGGGCGCGGGTTCGGGGCCGGTGAGCAGGGGATGGTCGTCGCGCCCCAGGTCGCCGCTGAACCCGAGACTGCGCGCACCGACGGTCACCCGGGCGATCGAGGAACCGAGAATGTGGCCGGCCGGGGTCAGGCAGACCGCCACTCCCGGCGCCACGGCCTGCTCGTGGTGGTACGGCACCGGCCGGAGCAGCCCGATGGCCTTCTCGGCGTCGGCGCTGTCGAACAACGGCTGCGGGTCGGGGTGCCGGCTGTAGCCGCGGCGGGAGGCGTACCGGGCGTCCTCCTCCTGCAGGTGGGCGGCGTCGCGCAGGACGATCGGCGCGACCTGCGCCGTCCACGTCGAGCAGTACACCGGCCCGGCGAAGCCCTGCCGGACCAACCGTGGCAGCCAGCCGACGTGGTCCAGGTGCGAGTGGGTGACGACGACGGCGTCGAGCCCGGTCACGGGCACGGGGAACGGCACCCAGTTGCGCCGGCGCAGCGAGCGCTCACCCTGGAACATCCCGCAGTCGACGAGCAGCCGCACCCGATCCGCCCCGACGAGAAAGCGGCTGCCGGTGACCGTACCGGTCGCGCCGAGGAACTGAAGTGATACGTGGCCCGATGCCATGGCGTTGTCCCCCTTACGACCTTCACCGTCACGCTGCTCCGGCCGGACGCCGACGACCAGTGCCGAACGTCCCGCGGGCCGTTGCCGGCCTCGGCGACCTTCCCGGGCGAGGGGACTTTCGGCCGTGGTGACCACCGGCCTCCGGAGTGACGCTGGAGGGGTGACGGAGGGAAAGCCGATGTCTGGTTACGGTGGCGGCATCCGCCAAGAATCCGAACCGTACGCCCTGAACGCCGGCCGCTTCTGGGCCAGCAGCATCGCCACCGCGGTCGTCGCGGCGCTGCTCACCGTCGTGGGCGTGCTTGTCACCCGGGGGTTGTTCGACGTCGCGATCCTGGCGCCGCGCAGTCACGGCGTCTGGGGCGGCGCGCCGACAGTCACCTACGCGGCCGGCGCGGCGGTCGTGGCGTTGCTCGCCGCCGGGCTCATGCACCTGCTCATCCTCACCGTGGCCGAGCCACGCCGCTTCTTCGGTTGGATCATGGCGTTGGCCACGCTGATCGCGGTCATCATGCCGCTGACCCTGGCCGACCGGAGCGGCCCACGTATCGCCACCGCCGTGATCAACCTGGCGATCGGCATCGCCGTGGCGACCATCGTGGACGGCGTCGCCCAAGCGACCCGGCAAACGCCCGGAACACACCCGTCCAGGGGCGAGGTGAACACGACCGATCGATCGACACGGGTGTGAGCCCCGGCTCGCCTGCGCCTCGGCGACACGTTCACCCGCCTGGCCGCCGGCTTCCGGATCGGCGGGAACACCGACGGCACGGCATGAGCGTGCAGATCATCGCGGACGCCGCAGGCCGGCTGGTCTGGACTTCGGCGGCCCTGCCCGGCTCCGCCCATGGCCCGGCCGCGGCCCGCACTCACGGCATCATCATCACCGCACTGACCCGCGCCCGAAGTGATGACTCGGTCCGCCGCCCATCCGAGCATGGCAAACGGCCGCGCCCGGTCGCCCCGGGCATCGGGCATCGGGCATCGGGCCGACCTTCGCCGGCCGGCGCTGACGCAGAGGCGGTAGCCCACCCGTCCGCGAATCGCTCGCTCGCACGGACGGACGGGCTACCCCTTACCCCGGGCGGGCCTTACTTTCGGGGGGTTTTGATCTCGGGCTCGTCCGGGCGGCCGGGGCCGTCCGAGTCGTCGTCCGATGGCAGCGGCTGGACGCCGGCCAGCGAGCCCGGTCGCAGGTTCGCGTCCGACGGCTCGGTCGTGCTGTGCGCCCATTCGGCGAAGAAGCCGGTCAGATTCTTGCCGGACACCTGGGCGGCCAGCTTCTCGAAGTCCGGGAACGACGCGTTGCCATCCCGGTGGTCGCGCTGCCAGCGCTTCAGCGTGCCGAAGAACGCGTCGTCGCCGACCATCCGGCGCAGCGCGTGCAGCATCATCGAGCCCTTGTCGTAGAGCGCCGGGTGCAGCTCACGGCCGGGTCCCGGGTCGTACAGCCTGACCGACCAGAAGTCCGGGTCGTCGAGGGATTGCCGGAGCATCGCGGCGTAGAAGAAATTGTCCAGATCGGAGTCGTACTCGGCCTCTTCCCAGAGCTGGTTGGCGTATTGCGCGAAGCACTCGGCGATGCAACCGTCCCGCCAGTCGGTGAACGACACGTTGTTGCCGAACCACTGATGCGCCAGCTCATGGCTCAGGCTGACGTCGAAGAATCCACCCTGGAACGTCGGGCGGCGTTGCGTTTCGATTGCCTGCGGCACGTTGCCCGCTTCGACGCCGTTGACCGCGATCGCTCCGACCGACGCGAAGGGATACGGGCCGAAGAGCTTGCTGAAAAGCTTGATGATCTTGGGTACGGCGGCCTCCGACTCCGGCCGCGGATCGATGCCGTCACCGTACGCGAAGAGCATCGGCGTCCCGTCCGGCATCTTCGACCGGCGTACCGTGAATTTGTCGATCGCGACCGTGGTCAGATAGGTCGCCACCGGCCGGTCCTCGTTCCACCGGAACACGGTCTTGCCCTTCGCCGTGCGGACCGGCTCCGGCTCGCCGTTGCCGATCGCCGTCCAGCCGTCCGGCACGGTCGCGGTCAGGTGGAAGGTGGCCTTGTCCGACGGGTGGTCGTCGGCCGGGTACCACGACGTTGCCGAGTGCGGCTCGCCGAGTGCGAGTGCGCCGCCGTTCGGATACACGTGCCACCCCTCTCCGGTCGGCTTCCCGCCGTACCGGATGCGGGTCTTGAATTGGGCGCCCTTGACGATCGCCTTGGCCGGGGTGATCACCAGCTCGTGCGCGCCCTCGCGGCGGAATTTCGCCGCACGGCCGTCGACGTCCACCGCGGACACCGTCAGGCCGCTGAGGTCCAGGTGGAACTCGGGCAGCTTCGCGGTGGCCTTGATGGTGAGCGTGGTGTCACCGCTCAGCACACCCTTGTCCCACCCGATGGCGACGTCGTAGTGCAGCACGTCCACACCCGGATTCCCGTCGTCGGGGAAGTACGGATCGGCCACGGTGCTCGCCGAAGCGCTGGGAAGGGCGATCCAGGTCGCGACGCCGAGCAGGGCCGCGGTCGTCGCGGCGACGATGATCTTGTTTCTCATGCCAGCCCCCAGACCGCGTGGATCATCGTGTTGGCGCTCAGCGTCTCGACGTCCGGCTTGATGTTCTCCACCCGGTCGCACGCCCTGTGATAACAGTCGTCGAGGCCGGTGTTGAAGCCGCTGACCGGGATGCCCCTGTCCCGGAAGCTCTGGCCGTCCGAACCGCCGGCCGGAATGTCGATGGTGTTCCGGTTCTGCGTCTTCAGGTAGTCGTAGATCGGCTGGGCGGTCCCGTCCTCGAAGTCGATGACCATGTACGACCCCGCGTCGTTGATGCCGGCCATGTCCACGTTCAGGTAGGCGGCGATGTGCTTGATCTGCACCGGCGACAACCTGTCCAGGTAGGCCTTCGAGCCGACCAGGCCCTTCTCCTCCGCGCCCCACCACGCGAACCGCAGGTGCCGCTTCGGCTTCAGGTGCGAACGGGCCACCGCGACGGCCGTCGCCAGCACCACCGCGGACCCCGAGCCGTTGTCGTTGATCCCCGGCCCCTCGGGCACGCCGTCCAGATGGGCGCCGACCATCAGCGTCCGCTTCTCGTCACCACCCGGCCAGTCGGCGATCAGGTTCACGCCCTGCACCCTGGTGTGGAACCCGTTCGCGTCCAGCACCTGTTTCACCGCCTCGACCGACTGGCGATAGCCCGGCGTGCCGTCGGCCCGGTTGCCGCCGTTACGGTCGGCGATCTGCTGCAACATATGCAGGTACGGCATGACGTCGCTCGCGGTCACGGTCGGTGGTTCCTTGTTCGCCTCACCCGCCGACGCGACGGCCACCGTGCCCGCCACAAGCGCGCCCGCCGCCGCCACCGTCAGAAGGACTCTCGGAATCGACATGCGCGGCATGCTGCCGCACCAATGTCAGGAACCTGTTTTACGAAAGGGGCGATCCACGCCATCCGGCACGACGCCTTGTTGACCAGCGACTGGTTCACCTCGATGCGGTGCGAGGCCGGCGAGGCGGTTCCGTGCGGTGAATCAGGATCCGCGAAGGATCAGGTCGCCGTTGTCCGCGGCGCTGCTCTGCCAGCCGTGGCCTGATGCCGTTCGCTCGGATCTCAGCGCCTGTGGCCGGCGGAGGCGTAGTCGGCCCACACGGAAACGCCGGAGACCCCCGTGGTGCGAGGGCCTCCGGCGAGGCGGTTCCGTGCGGTGAATCAGGATCCGCGAAGGATCAGGTCGCCGTTGCCCGCGGCGCTGCTCTGCCGGCCGCTTGTTTCACCGGCGCGTTCCCCCCGACTTTATCCCGCTGGCGTTTCGTTCAAGCCCAAGCCGCGCAGGACGTCATCACGGTTCGCGTTCGCACGCAGCGCGGTCAAGGACTTCAAGCGGCCCAGCAAAGTCGTGGAAGACGCAGGGCACTTCAAATCCTGAATCGCCGACAACGTCTTCTCAAAACGCTGGATACGGCTCTCAAGATCCGTTCCACCCGGAAGGCTCGCATTCTTGAGCGCCACCTGCGCGTTCACCTGCGCCTGAGTGGGCGGGCAACGACCGGGAACATTCACCCCGGTGGGCCCGACACGGTCGGCCGTCGCGTTCGGATCCCCCGGACTGAAACCCAGCGCAGGCACCAAAGCCTCAATGCCACCGGAGCCGGCTCCGGCGTTCCCTGTAGCTCCACCCGCGGCCGCGTCACCGGGTCCTGCGGCGGCCGCCCTGTCCGCCGGCGTGTCGTTCAAACCCAAACCGCGCAGGACGTCATCACGGTTCGCGTTCCCACGCAGCGCGGTCAAGGACTTCAAGCGGCCCAGCAAAGTCGTGGAAGACGCAGGGCACTTCAAATCCTGAATCGCCGACAACGTCTTCTCAAAACGCTGGATACGGCTCTCAAGATCCGTTCCACCCGGAAGGCTCGCATTCTTGAGCGCCACCTGCGCGTTCACCTGCGCCTGAGTGGGCGGACAGCGACCGGGAACATTCACCCCGGTAGGCCCGACACGGTCAGCCGTCGCGTTCGGATCCCCCGGACTGAAACCCAGCACAGGCACCAAAGCCTCAATGCTGCCGGAGCCGGAGCCGGCGTTGCCCTGTTCGGCGGCCTGGCCCATCCCCGTGCCGACCGCGAGCGCCGAGCCGAGCAACACTGCGGCGGCACCTCCAACCACCAGCTTGCGCGTCCGGCTGCTGACTCCGCGTCGATACATGCACGGCTCCTCGTAGTCTCGGTACTGCTTGTGCCGAGATATACGAACAACGATGTGCAGCAGTTCATGACGCTGAGCAAGCGTTCCTTAAAGTTTCTTTAACGAGCTCCCGGGGCGTGCAGCCGCCAGCCACCTTCCGGCTGAACGAGCGATCGAGCTGTCGGTCGAGCGCGGCGACATTGACGCAACTCCACGCCTACGCCGCCGGTCGACTCGCCGAGCGCGGTGACTTCGACCCACTGAGTCGACCTGTTCGCCGCCGTCGGCGGGCTCGCCGACGGCGGCCACCGTTCCACGTCGGCCGGGTCAAGGTCAGCGCGTAGGACGGGCAGCGCGCCATGTTGCCGACCTGCACCATCCGACAGCTGACGGCCCACACCCGGCCGCAGGAAGACGAGCTGACGCCAGCACGCGTCACTCTCGCCAACTACGGGAGCGGCGCCTGTCCGCCGAGCCTGCGTCCGGATCTGCCGGTGAGCAAAACTCGATCATGCCGTGAAAGGGCTTGTCCCTCACGTTGCGTCATGCCACATAGTCGGAGGCGTGGAGGAGCACCTGACCGTGGGACGTGTGGCGGAGCTGGCCGGCGTAAGCGTCCGCACGCTGCATCACTACGACGAGATCGGCCTGTTACGGCCGTCGGCGCGGACCTTCGCGGGATACCGGGCCTATTCCGCGGGCGACGTGGAGCGGCTGCGGGAGGTGCTCGCCTACCGGCGGCTGGGCTTCGGATTGCGAGAGATCGCGGATCTGGTTGATGACCCCGCCACCGACGCGGTCGCGCACCTGCGCCGGCTGCGTGGTCTGCTGCTGGAGCAGCGTGACCGTGCTGCTGCCATGGTGAAGGCCATCGACAGAGAACTGGAGGCACGAGCAATGGGCCTCAGGACAAGCCCGGAGGAGCAACTCCAAGTGTTCGGCGCGCAGCTGTACGACACCATCGGGTCCGCCTACCCGGCCACGCGACGCACCGAGCCGCGAATCGCCGCGCGAATCTGGGGCGCGCTCGGTGACGCCCAAACGGTATTGAACGTCGGGGCGGGCACCGGTTCCTACGAACCACCGGACCGTGACGTCACGGCGGTGGAGCCGTCGGCGGTCATGCGAGCGCAACGTCCCCCAGGTGCCGCAGCGTGCGTCGCGGCCGGAGCCGAGAGCCTGCCGTTCGAGGACCAGTCCTTCGACGCCGCGATGGCGGTCAGCACCGTACATCATTGGCCGGACCCGGTCGCCGGCCTGCGGGAGATGCGGCGGGTGGCCCGCCGCGTGGTGGTATTCACGTACGACGCCGACAACACCGGTTGGCGGGAGCGGTTCTGGCTCACCCGCGACTACCTGCCGGAGTTCGCTGACCTTCTCATCGGCTGGCCGTCCTTGGCCGACCTGACTCAGGCGATCGGGGGCCGAGCGGAGCCGGTGCTCGTCCCATGGGACTGCGCTGACCGCTTCTTCGAGGCGCATTGGCGCCGACCCCAGGCCTACCTGGCTGAGCACGTACGCCGCGCGGTATCGGTATGGACCCGGGTCGGACCGCAGGCCGAGCAGCGGGCGGTGGACGAACTCCGCAATGATCTGACCTCTGGCCGTTGGGCAGAGCGTAACCGCGACCTCGTCGCCCTCGACACGGCAGAACTCGGTCTTCGTCTGCTCGTAGCCTGAATAGCCCTCCCCGCAAGCGCGCCAGCGAGCTGACCGACGAAGATCCCTGCCCTGCGTGAGGCACTGACCGACCGTTTCGGCGAACACCACGCGTTCCTCTGCCGCACGATGATCGATCGCATCGACGCCGTCACCGCGACCGTCACCACGCTGACCGCCCGCATCGGACAGGAGATCGCGCCGCTGCAGGCCGAGGTCGAGCGACTCAGCACCATCCCCGGCGTCGGGACTCACCATGCCCAAGTCATCCTCGCCGAGATCGGCGCCGACATGAGCCGCTTCCCGACCGCCGCGCACCTCGCGTCCTGGGCAGGTGTCTGCCCCGGCAACCACGAATCGGCCGGGAAACACGGCGCCGGCACTACCCGCAAAGGCGACTCCTGGCTCCGCGACACCCTCGGCGAGGCCGCCGCCGCGGGATCGCGCACCAAGAACACCTACCTACAAGCCCGCTACCGCAGGATCGTCACCCGCCGCGGCAAGAAACGCGCCCTCGTCGCGGTCGGCCACAGCATCCTGACCGCCATCTGGCACATGCTCACCAACGACAGCGACTACCAGGACCTCGGCGCCGGTCACTACCTCAACCGCCTCGCCCCCGCACGCCAAGCCCGACGCCTGGTCAACCAACTCCACCAACTCGGCTACCAAACCGTCGTCACACAAACCCAGTGACGGTTCATTTTCGACTCAGTCCCCAAGATGGGCGGCGGCGGGTGGTTCGATCGGGCTCCTGGGCGGGCGCTCGGTGGGTCACCGCGACATCGATCGACATGCGTCCATCATGGTGGTCCCCGTTGCCGCGGCCCACCGGTGATGACCCCGTTGTCCGGGCCGCCACCCCTGAGGGTTCTCCCGGACGGTCGCGCCTGCCATCAGGGGCGGAGGGCCCGGTGGACGAGCGCGGCGGTGAGCACCACCATGGCAGCGAGACCGGCGTAGACGCCCCAGCCGACCTGCTGGGTCAACCCGTCGATGCGGATCAGCACCAGGTCGTCGCGCACGATGTCACCGACATCGCGGGACTCCGCGCCGGCCGCGGCCCAGCCCATGCCGCCACCCCGGACGAGGTGCGGAATACGCACCCACGTCACGACGGTGACCGCGGCGGCGGTCGCAGCGAGGCCCACGGCGCTCCATCGGAGCCCGGCCCCGAGGCCGCCCGGACGAAGGCCGAAAAGACCGGCTCCGGCGGCGAGCAGGCACATGATTACCGCGATCGCCCACCAGGTTGAGGACGTCCATGCGGTCGCCGTATTGGTGTCCCAGCCGTCCCCGTCGGCCCAGCCGGTACGGAACCACGGCAGCAGGCTGGCACCGGCCACGAGCAGGGCCGCGGCGCCGATCGACCAGCCGCGACGGATCACATTCATACCGGCGGAATATCCCGATTCGCGGCGGAAGTCAACCGTGGAGATCGACGGGCATGAGTGGCAGGCTCGGTCTCGCATCTATCGACGTCGACGCGGCTACGGGGGCAGCGTCCGACGGCGCCGTCGTGCACTGCGCGCCTCACCATGCCCTCGTTGTCGCACGAGAGGAGCACGGGTGGGAAAACTCCGATCCCGATGCGCAGTCGTCCTCGCCACGGTCGTGGCCGGCAGCGGTATGGCCCTGGCGCTCGACGCGCCTGCGGTCGCGGCGGCGCCCGCGCCGGACCCGGTTGCCATCGGGCAGGCCGAGGACGGTGACCTGCAGGTGCTGGCGACCGACGCGGACACCGCCGGCGCGCAGGTCAAGGTACGCGCCTACAAGAGCGGGCTGCCGGCAGCGGTCAAGGCGCAGCGGTGGACCTTCGAGGTGGTCGCGGCGGGCAACCCGCCGACCTACCGGATCAAGCACCTCTCCTCCGGGCTCTGCCTGCAGGAGGCGGCGGCCAAGGACGGCGCGAACGTGGTGCTCGCCGCGTGCGGCACCGGCACCAATCAGCGATGGACGAACGGGACGGCGCAGTCGTGGTCGCCGGCCGGCTTCGATCTGCGCAACAAGGCCGACGGGCGCTGCCTCGACCTGTACGCCAGCGCGGACGGGCAGCCGGCCACGATGTGGACCTGCGCCTCGTACTACACCACTCAGTTCTGGCGGGTGCGTACCGGCGGTTTCGACTGCGGTTTCCGGTCCGAAACCGGGTTCTGCGTCACCAATCAGCCGCCGGTGCACGGGGTGATGCTGAACTTCCGGCAGCAGCCCGTCTCGTTCACCGGGCCGCCGTCGGACCCGGAGTGGGGCTCGGGCTACAACGAGATGTCCAACCAGGTGAACTGGGATCCGCTGGACGCGAGCAACGGCAACCCCGGGTACGACTATGCCGAGATGGGGTGGCGCGGGGCTTACGACGCCGACACCGGCAGCACGGCGCACGGGGCGTACTGGTTGGAGGTCGGCGTCGAGACCGAACAGTCGACGCAGGAATTCCACGCCATCGTCCGGCCGGACTCGACCCTCGCCGACGGCTCGATGCACACGTGGATGAGCCTCGGCAACGATGCCGGCGAGTGGGACGTCTTCTACGACTTCAACCTCGTGGGTACGACCCGGTTCGCCGCCGGCAACCGCACCGGCGACCTCGAGCACGGCCTGTTCACCCAGTACGCCGAGTACGCCTCGCTGGCCACTCCGTTCGAGAATCGGCTGCAGCTGTTGGACGGCAACGACGTCTGGCACCGGCCGTCGCTCGGGCAGGTGTCGGGCTTCCCGGCGAACATCTGCGGGCTGCCGGACCCGTTCTCGCTGGAACTGGGCGAGGCGAACACGCCGCCGTACTGCTTCACGTCCTCGGTAACGCCGCGCAGCACCGGCGAGGTCGACCGCGTCACGCTCGGCAAGCCGGCGTCCGGGACGACGGCAACCGCCGCGCCGGCACCTCGTACGGTCGGAAAGGCTTTCCACAACGGCGTGGACCAGCGGGCTCTCGCGGCCTGCCTGGGTGACGACCCGGCCCGCTGCCTCAAGACCGTTCCGGGGCTGGCGCGGTGCGTCGCCGCCCGCGAGCAATGTAACGCGCTGTCGGCGCGCGCCCACCCCTCAGCGCAGCGCCGCACACCGATTGTCTCCGCCGAGGCGCGGAGGCTGGCCGACGCCGACCTGCACGGAAAGGCAGGCAGCAGCCGCGTCACCACCATGACTGTGAGCGCCGCCGGGCGAAAGGGCGTCGCCCTCGAGGGCACATCCGCGAGCACGAAGGTCCACGTCGTCACCGGCGACGCGCGCGTCGACGGCCTCGGCAAGAAATCCGACCGTACGTACCAGGGCTACACGATGGCCTACGACGCCGCCGACGGCCGGCTGCTCTACGCCTGCCTCGGCTCGGCCTGCCCCCGGAAGGAGCTCGCGTGAGCAGAAGACTCGCGACCCTGCTGACCGCCGCGGTCGCCTTGCTGGCCACCGCCACCCCGGCCACCGCCGCCGCCCCCGGGCCGGATCCGGGCGGCTGGGTGGTGACGAAGTCGTCCGGCGGCACACGTACGCCCGAAACCGCCGCCCCGCAGACCAGCAGCGCGCTCCCCGTTGCCCTACCGCAGGACGACGTGAAGCGGATCTGCCGCGCCGAGCACGCGGCGCAGGCCTCGACCCAGCAGGGCTGGATGATGGACCGGTTCAACCGATGCCACATCGGCCACCGTAAGGTGGAGCTGCGCTGCAAGGGCTGTTCCACGGTGATCGCCAGCGTCGAGTTCGACTACACGCTGGTCGGCATCGCCCAGAATGGCACCCGCAAGGCCGACTTCTATCTGACCTTCGACAACTGGAAGCCGCTCGGCGGCGCCGAGCGGGAGACCACGCCGATGCGGGTCGGCCTGACCGGCTGCGGCAGCCTGGTCACCTGCAATCCGTCGGGTGCGGAGATCACCCAGCCGCTGGGCCAGTGGGCGGCGGCGCCCCGCCTGTGGGTCACCATGACCTCGCCGGACGACACCGGGATCGGCGCCGACTTCCGGGCCTCGTCGCTGGTGCGGCTCGGGATGGCGATCATCCCGGTGAACCCGCAGATCGACCCGTGGATCGAGAACGACATGACCACGGCCGACCTGCGGTTCGACTCCGCCGGCGCCGTCGCCGGCAAGCACCACGGTGCGGTGTTCTCCGACGTCGTCCCGACCTACGACCTGGCGGCGATCGCCCGGGCGGACAACTGGGAGTCCGGCGTCGAGGAATCGGTCCAGCACATCGACGATGCGCTGCACAACCCGGTGCGCACCTGGCCGTCCTTCCTCGGCAAGAGCCCGCCGGGCGAGTACCGGCCGTCGGCCGGCGCGAACCAGCGGCCGCTGCACCGCCTGGTCGACAGCAACCTGCAGAGCACCAACCGCGAGTGGGCGCGCAAGGTCTGCGTCGACGTCTGGGGCGAGGGCTCGGCCACGCCGAACCTCAACTGCGACGAGTATCCGATGGCGTCGACGCGGGAGGGCGCGTACACCGGAAGCGGCGGAGCGGACGGCAATGCCAACGGCTGGCAGACCTGGCACGGCTCGGCCCGCCTGATCGGCGAGGTGGATAACCAGGACTCCGGCCGACTGTACCTGAACAACGGGTTCTACCAACCGCAGCGCATCATCGACGGAGACGCGTTCTTCGTCGCGATCACCCGGTGAGAGAAGGCGGCGGTGACGTCCCGGGGCGTCACCGCCGCCCGGACAAGGAGTCAGGTTTGACGGCGACGGTCGAGGCAGTGGTCCAGACAGCGAACGGCATGATCCTGGTACGCGACGTCGGCGTGGACACCCGCGAGGACCAACGCGCTGCCGCCGAGGCGGCACGGATCCCGGGCAGCCGGGGCCGCGCGGCGATGATCGCCGCCGCGGGTACGGTGCTGCAGCTGCGGTGCGCCCACCAGCTGACCCGCCCCCGGGTACGGCTCGAGATCGGAGCAAACGACGGGCCGTACGAGCTGACCGTGATCAGCGGCCGGATCGCTGTCGACACGGGTGACGGGCTCGCCTGCGAGATCCCGGCGGCGCCCGGTACCTACCGGGTGGCGGTCGAGCACCAGGGCCGCGAGGAGCTTCAGGCGGCGGCCCGTGAGGTCGAAGCCCGGACCCAGCACGCGGACGCGGCTGCCACCCACGCCGGGTGGCGGGAGCTCGACGGGATGGAAAGCTACCGGGTGCTGCTCTGGCCCGCCTGACCCCCCGTCGTCCGCACCCGTCCTGCTCCCGCACAGCCCCGGGGCCTGCACCGGTGCCACCGGACCGTCGAAACCTGCACCCCTCGATCCGTGCAGGAAGACGAATTCGTGGCAGGACATCGCAGCATGCTCGCCGGCGCATCGGTCGCCGTCACCGTGACGCTCGGGCTGGCTCCCGCAGGCGTCGCTCAAGCGACCACCACGACCTCCACGGTCACGACCGTACGGACGTACGCGACCGACGACACCTACGTCTCCAGCACCCGTCACGCCACGACCTTCGGGGCGGCCGACAAGCTGGTGGTCGGGCGTAGCGGAGGCGAGACGCGGACGTCGTACCTGAAGTTCACCGTCCGGGCCCTGCCCGCCGGTTCCCGGCTGACGGGGGCTCAGGTGCGGCTGCCGCTCGCCGGCAGGCCGCCGGCATCGACGTTGACCCTGCTGCGGGTGCCGAGCACCCGCTGGTCGGAGAGGACCCTCACCGCCGGTCGTGCGCCCCGCGCGGGCTCCGTCGTCGGTCGCACCACGCTGTCCGCCAGGAGCACGGTCGCCGTCTTCGACGTCGGCAGGGTCGTGACCAAGCCGGGGACGTACGCCTTCGCGCTGAGGTCGTCTGCCACCGCCGCGGTGACCCGGCTGCGCTCCGTCGAGTACGGCGACCGCACGACCGGCGGGCCGGAGATCCGTCTCACGGTACGCCGAAGCGTTGCGGCGCCGGTCCCCGCAGCCGGCGGGACCTGCACCGTGGACGCGCTGCTCGTGCCGTCGTGCGGGGTGCTGTGGGGCGCGGCGGCCGGCGGCTTCACCGACACCCCGCGTGACCAGGCGCTGAAGGCGTGGGAGCAGACCACCGGACGGACCGCCGCGATCTTCCACGCATACCACAA
>NZ_PVZG01000019.1 GCF_003002065.1 Pseudosporangium ferrugineum | reverse complement strand
AAGAGGGTGTCCAGGTCTTGCGTCACAACACGATCTTGGACACCCTCCCTTCGTACCCAAGACATCGACCCCTGACATCGGAACTACTCGTCTAGCTCGTGCTCCTGCTTCGCTCCTAGCTCCTGCTTCGCTCCTGTCTCCTGGCTCCTGCTTCGCTCCTGCTTCGCTCCTGCTTCGCTCCTGCTTCGCTCCTGCTTCGCTCCTGCTTCGCTTCGCTTCGTGAAGGGCCTGCGCGTGGACATCGCGATCGACCCGGCCTCGCCGACCCCGCCGTACGAGCAGGTCAGGCTGCGCATAGCGGAACTGGCCGCGGCGGGCTCCCTGCCCGCGGGCACCCGCCTTCCCCCGGTGCGCCACCTGGCCACCCAGCTCGGCCTGGCGGCGAACACGGTGGCCCGCGCCTACCGCGAACTCGAACAGGCGGGCCTGGTGGAAACCCACGGCCGCGCGGGCACGCTGATCACCCCGGCAGCGGCCGGCACCCCGGTCGCGGCCAGAGCAGCGGCACAGCGGTACGCGGACGAGACCAGCGCCCTCGGCCTGACCCCGGAAGCGGCCCTGGCCCTGGTCGAGGCCGCCCTCCGCCGTCCGGGCAGCGCCTGACACCCAGCGCTTCGAAGCTGCCCTTCTCCGCCCGGGCAACGCCTGACACCCAGCGCTTCCGACAACGGTGGGCCGGTGTCGCCCGCTTGGCGCCGGCGCCACCGGGCGGATCGGGCGGGCCGTGATCGACCGGCTCGCGCACGCCGGCGTGCCTGCCGCCTCCCTTCCCGCCTTCCTGCGGCCGTCCGGCCGCCTCTTTGTGGTAGCCACCCTCAACACCACCGACCCCCACACCGACCACCCCGTCTGCTAGCCAGCCAGCCCGTCCGCCAGTCCGCACGCTGGCTAGCCGCACACCGGAGCGGCCGCAGCGGAGCGCTCATCAGGACCGGGCCGGACAGCGCGCTCTGGTTCACCGGGATCCCGGTGCCCGCAGCGTGATCGCCGCCCCGACCGGCGACGCCTCCGCCCCGGCATCCGCACGCCTATCTGCCCGACCGCCCGCCCACCTGGCTGACCAGTAGCCGATCGTTGGCCCCTCGCCGAGCAGCGTGCATCGCCCGCCGCCGTCCCGATGCAGCAGGAGACGTCGCCGCGACGTGCCGCCGCCCCGACGCAGCAGGAAACGCCGTCGCGATGAGGCAGGAAATACCGCGAGGTGGCAGAAATCGCCGCAAGGTAGCCGCCGATGACCGGGATGCCGAGGTCGCGTGACGGCACGCGGAGCCAGGACGCGACGGGGCCCGAGCCGAGGCGCGTCGCGAGCCGGGGTGCGAGCCGGGGTGGGGCCGCGGCGGGCGGCGGTGGGTGCGGGATCGTCGGTGGGTGGGCCGCGGAGAGGCGGCGGGGCCGGTGCTGGCCTCGCCGGACCCGGGACCGGACAACGCGGCGCCTGCGACCTCAGTGCCGGCGAATTCGGCACGCTGCTTCTCCTGAGGCACGCGCCCGACGCGGGTGCCCGGACCGCGAGAGGCGAGTGCTTGCTTCCACCGATGTCGGTCGGGGGACGCGTCGAGGACATCCCGCAGGCGCGGGCGGCGGCGCGGGCGCGTGGGCGCGGTTGCATCGGTGGTTCTTTGCCGCACGAACAACGGAATTCGCCGACAGCGGCAGAGTGCGCCGGATTGAAGAAGGTGCGCAGTGCCATACCAAGAACACCTAGCGGAAGACAGGGTGATATTCGGCGCGCAATTCCGTCGCCAGCATCATCGACGCGCGGTAGAACGATTTCCGGGACCGTATTCACCCACCGGCGCAACACGAGTCCGAGCGAGCTGCGGAGACGAGTTTCACGACACCTGGCTAGCGTAGATGACCGATTGGGAACGCAATTGTCGGGAGGATGGGAATCGGGAGGGCGGGAATACGGATGCGAACGTGCGTGACGGCGATGGTGATGGTTATGGTGATGGTGATGGTGAAAAGTTCGGCGCAATGCTGCGGGGTGGCGTGTCCGGTCAGGGCCGGTACACGTAAGCGTCGGCGACGTGGGGCGGGGCTCGGTGGGTGGGCCGAGAGGCGCGAGCGGCCGAAGCGGCCGAGACAGCGGGGTGCGAGACGGCGCGGCATGAAACGGTTTTGTGCGAGACGGCGCGGCGTGGAGCGGTGTGGTGCGAGGTGGCATGCCGGTCGGGCGGGCGGGTCGGACCGGCATGCGCGCGACGGTCGTTGGGGCGGGCGCGATCTGCGCGGGTTTCGCGGTCGGGGCGGTGGGCGTGAGCTGCTGGGGTACGACCGTCGAGCCGGTGGACCCGAGCGACCCGGAGCTTGCGGCACAGCGGCGGGGATAGGGTCGCGGTGCCGTCTCGGGTGAGGCACCGGCGGGTGTGGGGGCAGTGATCCTGGAGGCGGTGGTCCTTGGTGCAGTGGGCCCTGGGGCGGTGGGCCTGGAGGCGGCGAATGCGGGGGCGGCGTGCCTGGAGGCAGGGCTGTTGATGTCGGCGTGGGCGTGGCGGAGGCGTTCGGCGTGGCGGAGGCGCAGGCCCCAGGAGCGGTGCTGCTTGTGGGCGCGGCGGAACGCCTCGCCGGCCGGTGAATAGCGACAGGACGCAGTCCGGTCGCGCATTCCGGCGAGGACCGGACCGCTGAACAACTCTAATTGCCTCACCACATGATTGTGCCGCGGGCGAGGCGGGATAGCAGCCTCGAATTCTTACCATCTTGTGGCGATCTTGGGACGCCCTCTATTGCGACGAAGATGATGGATACAGTGGGACAGGTGCCGAACTTAACGACCAGGAGAAGGTGGCTATCGACGTCGACACGGGCCGCTTCCGGGGTCAGGACGAGGGCGCGGGTCAGGACGAGGGCGCGGGTGTGACGTAGACACCCGGGGTGAAGACGTTCACGGATGTCGGCGATCGTTGCCGGCGAGAGGGGGCACCGGGTCCTGCCGGACGACGTAGCGGGACCCATGCGAGGCCGAGGGCGAAGTCGACGTCCGGGGCTGAGGCGGTCGGGGTGGCGATATCCGGGGCGGCGGCACCCCGGGCAGCAGCGCCCGCGTGGAAGGGCGCTCAGGCGGCTGGGCCCGGGTGGAGGGGCACCCCGATGAAGGAGCGCAAGGGCGGCGCCTGGATGAGACGGCGCCCGGGTAAGACGGACGGCGCCCGAGTGAGACGGCGCCCGGTGTGGCGCGACAGGAGCGGCGGCTTCCCGGGTAAGGGCGCCAGGCCGGATAGCCGTTGCGTGGAAGGGCCGTTGGTGTGGGGGCGGAGGGGCCGTGGGGGTGGGAGGCGACGGGTCAGCTCAGCGGGGGCTGTGGTGGGGGTGTGGGGATTCCGTCAGGGTGATGGCGCCTGAGGGGCAGAGGGTTGCGGCGCGGTGCAGGAGGTCTGGTGGCTCTGTGGTGGGGGTCGGGGTGAGGAGGGTGACGAGGCCGTCGGGGTCCTGGTCGAAGAGGGTGGGGAGGATGCGGACGCAGTTGCCCGCGCCTATGCACAGCTCGCGGTCGGCCTGGACTTGGGTGGGGGTCACCAGGTCACCGGGAGTTCTGCCAGGCCGTACACGATGGAGGTGTCGCGTTTGGGGAGGGTTGCCGGGTCCTTGGCGAGGCGGAGGGTGGGGAGGCGGTGGGCCAGGCGGGAGAGGGCTATGCGGAGTTCGGTGCGGGCCAGGGGTTGGCCTATGCATTGGTGGACGCCGAAGCCGAAGGCCAGGTGCTGGTGGGCTTCGCGGTAGGGGTCGAACTCGTCGGCGGCGGGGAACACGTCATTGTCGCGGTTGGCCAGGGAGAGCAGGGCCGTTGCCGGTTCGCCGGCGCGGATGAGGCGGCCGCCGATCTCTACGTCGTGGATGGCCTGGCGGGGGATGCCGGTGCGGACGATGGTCAGGTAGCGCAGGAGTTCCTCGACGAGGGTGTCGACTGTGGCGTCGTCGACTGTGGCGTCGTCGGCTGTGGCGTCGTCGGCTGTGCGGAGGCGGTGCCAGGCGTGCGGGTGTTGCAGCAGGAGCAGGACGCTCAGGCCGATCATGTTGGCGGTGGTCTCGTGGCCCGCTATCAGCAGCAGCATGGCCATGCCGATGAGTTCGCCGATCTCGAGTTCGCCGGTGCGGACCCGTTCGGTGACCAGGCGGCCGAGCAGGTCGTCGCCGGGACGGCCGCTGGTGCGCTTGGTCTCGATCAGGGTGCCGATGTACGTGCGCAGCCCCGCGGCGGCCTCCCGGACCCGG
The DNA here is from genome assembly GCF_003002065.1 of Pseudosporangium ferrugineum. Taxonomy (GTDB): domain Bacteria; phylum Actinomycetota; class Actinomycetes; order Mycobacteriales; family Micromonosporaceae; genus Actinoplanes; species Actinoplanes ferrugineus_A. Next base: position 128,254 of record NZ_PVZG01000019.1, on the reverse strand, counting down.
GCCGCGTCGGCGCTCTGGTCGAGCAGGATGGCGCTGCGCTGCTGGAAGAAGGCGTGGTCGGCGTACGGGATGCCGAGGAGGTGGCAGATGACCAGCGACGGCACCGGCAGCGCGAAGGTGGCCACGAGGTCGGCGGGGCGGCCGGCGGCCTCGGTGGCGTCGAGGGCGTTGTCGACCACGTCGGTGATCAGGGGCTCGATCCGGCGGATGTTCTTGATCATGAATTCGCCGGTGAGCATGCGGCGCATCCGCAGGTGCTCCTGGCCGTCCATGCGGATGAAGCTGCCGCGGCGGCTCTGCGGGGTGGGCGGCGGAGCCTGGCGCAGCAGCGGGAAGCCGGGGCGGGTCATGTCTGCGCTGAACGCGTCCGAGCGCAGCATCGCCTTGACGTCGGCGTGCCGGGTGATCAGCCACGTCCAGCCGCCCGTGGGGAGTCGCACGCGGGTGACGGGGCCGTCGAGGCGGCGGCGGTCGGCGGCGGTGACCGGGGTGAACGGGTCGTCGTCGGGGCTGCGGAACGGGAACAGCGGGAGACGGTCGGACAGCACGTCGGCCACGGCGGCGCTCCTCGGACGTAGCAGCGTGTACTGGTGCGTAAGCGCTACGTTATCGCCACACCGGGCAAAGGACAACGAATGTCGATGAAACCACGCCACCGGTGATCGGGGCGGGCATGCGCGGGCGGCGGCGAAGGGAGAGGCCAGCCGACAGGCCAGGAAGTGGGAGGCCAGGAAGGCGCGCAACACCGGCCGAGCAGCGCGGCGGGAGCGCGGCGGGAGCGCGGCGGGAGCGCGGCGGCTCAGGCTATCCCGGGCCGCCGCGGTCCCGGGTCACTTCGGTTCGATGACGTTCGTGGCGAGCAGGATCATCAGGACCGCGCCCAGGACCAGGCGGTAGCCGATGAAGATGGAGTACGAGTGGCGGGCGATGAACTTCAGCAGCCATGACACCGCGAACCAGCCGACCACGAAGCTGACCACCGTCGCGACGATCGTGGGGAGCCAGCCGACTCCGCCGTTGGCCGCGGAGATGTTGTCGTACTCGGTGGCGGTCTGGAGCACCGTCGCGCCCAGCAGCGCCGGGATGCTCAGGAAGAACGACAGCTTGGTCACCGTCACCCGGTCGAGGTCGCGCAGCAGGCCGGCCGTCATGGTCGCGCCCGAGCGGGACACGCCGGGGATCAGGGCGAGGCACTGCACCGTACCGATGATCAGGGTGTCCTTCCAGGTGACGTCCTCCTGGTGACGCACCTGGGTGGCGGCGTGGTCGGCGAACCACATCACGCCGCTGTAGAGGATCAGCGCGCCCGCGACGAACCAGAGGCTGCGCAGGGTCGTCTCGATCGTGTCCTGGAAGAGCAGGCCCACGATGCCGATCGGGATCGAGCCCAGGATCACCGCCCAGCCGAACCGGTAGTCGGCGTTCTCGCGCTGGTCACGGTCGAACACGCCGCGGAACCAGGCGGTGATGATCCGGATCAGGTCGTGGCGCAGGAAGATCACCGTGGCGATCACCGCGCCACTCTGGATGATCGCCGTGAACGCCGTGATGTCCTGCGCGTCGATCTGGTAGCCGAGCAGCTTCTCCAGGATGGTCAGGTGACCCGTGCTGGAGATGGGCAGGAACTCGGTGAATCCCTCCACCGCGCCCAGCAGCACCGCTTCGAAGATGTTCAACCCAACCCCGTCTCGTGATCGACTCGCCTGACCGCCGTCCGAGAATAGGGGGTCCGCTCAGGGGGCGCTGCGCCGGACCCGGGCCGCCGCGAGGGTGTACGAAGGATCACGGTCGAGGTTGTGCCGGTCCCGGTCGTAGCGGCGGGTGGTACGCGGGTCCGCGTGCCCCATCGCGTCCTGCACATCCTCCAGCGGCACCCCCTCCGCGCGCGCCGACGTCGCGAAGGCGTGACGCAGCGAGTGCGGCGACAACCGCGCCCACCCCTCGATCCCGGCCTCCCGGGCCAGGCGGCGCACCAGCCGGAACACGGCGTGCCGGTCCAGGCGGGCACCGGTCGCCGTGACCAGCAGCGGCCCGTCGAGGCGGTCGGCGGTGGTGCCCAGCGCGGTCGCCCGCGCGGCCAGGTAGGCGTCCAGGGCCTGGGAAGCGTACGGGGTCAGCGCGCGGCGCCGCGGCCGGCCGCCCTTGCCGACGAACCGCACGCTGCGGTGCCCGCGCTCGACGCCCAGGTCGGCGACGTCGAGGCTGACCAGCTCGCCGACGCGCAACCCCAGGTCGGCGAGCAGGGCGATGGCCGCGCGGTGCCGCAACGCCGCCGGTCCGGTGTCCGTCTCGGCGGCGGCGAGGACCGCGTCTACCTCTTCCGGGCTGAGGCCCACCGTCGCGGAATGGTCGCGCGACACGTACGGACGGTCCGCGCCGGCGACCGGGTTCGCGTCGATCGCCCGCAGCTTGACGAGGAAGTCGTACCAGCTGGACAGGCCGGACAGTTTGCGGGCCACCGTCGCCGGTGCCAGCTCCCGGGCCTCCAGGCCACGCGCGTACGCGTTCACGTCCAGGAACGACGCCCGCAGCGGATCGACGTCGCGCCCGGCGCACCAGGACAGCCACGCGCCCACGTCCCGCCGGTACGCCTCACGCGTGTGCGCCGACAACCGCCGGTTCGCCAGCCACGACTCGGTGACCTGTTCGGCACCGCCGACGGCGGCGACCGTCCCGGCGTGCTGATGGGGTACCAGGGACATGCCCGTCATGATCTCAGCTGACGTGCACCCGCGCGTCCGCGACATGCCAGGTGCGGGTGTGCCCGACCGCGTCGGCGAAGTACCGGTCGTGGGTGACGGTCACCAGCGTCCCCCGGTACGCCCGCAGCGCCTCCTCCACCACGTCGAGCGCGTCGAAGTCGAGGAAGTTCGTCGGCTCGTCGAGCAACAGCACCCGCGCCGGGCTGTTCACCATCACCGCCAGCAGCAGCCGCCGCAACTCCCCCGCCGACAGGTCGCGCAGGCTCGCGTCCCACTGGTCCGGGCCGAACTGGTGCGCCGCCAGCAACCGCTCCGCGTCCTCGGCGTACACCGGAACCTGGGAGCGGAAGTGGTCCACGACGGTGACCTTCGTGCGCAGGCCCGCATCGGTCTGCGGCAGCACCGCGACCGGCACGCCCGCCGCGTCGCGCACCGCCCGCAGCAGCGTGGTCTTGCCGGCGCCGTTGCGCCCGGTGATCAGGATCCGGTCGCCGCGGCGCACGCTCACGTCGACGCTGTCCAGCACCGTGCGCCCACCCAGCTTCACGGTCAGGTCCCGTACGCCGATCAGCGGCTCGCCCGGCTCCGCGTCGTCGCCGGGGAACGCCAGCGCCAGCGGCGGGCGGGTCCGCGGCTCGCTGATCCACCGTACGGACTCCATCTGCCGGCGCAGCCGCCGCTCACGCACCTTGGCCTTCTTCGCGACCTTGCGGGCGATGCGCCGCAGGTGCGGCGCCTCCACGCCGGAACGCACGGTGGTCTCCACCGACAGCGACTGGGCCTTGGTCCGCGCGATGTCGGCCTCCCACCGGCGCCGGTCCTTCTCCTGCGCCTCGTGGTCCAGCAGCAGCTTCTGCCAGCGCCGCGTCTTCTCCCGCCGGTACGCCCGGTAACCCCCGCCGGGATAGTCCTGCGGGGTGTCGTGGATGCCGTCGAGCTCGATGATGTGGCCGACGGCGGTGTCCAGGAACGCCCGGTCGTGGCTGACCGTGAGCACGCCGCCGGGGAAACCGGTCAGCCACCGCGCCAGCCAGGCCGCCCCCTCGGCGTCGAGATGGTTCGTGGGCTCGTCGAGCAGCAGCACGTCCGGCGCGTCCAGCAGGGCCCTGGCCAGCAGCAGCCGCGCCTGCTCGCCGCCGCTGACCGAGGTCAGCGGCCGGTCGTCGCCGAGGCCGGCGATGTCCAGCCGCAACCGGATCTCGTCGAGCCGGGCCTGCGCGGTCCACCCCCGCAGGGTGGTCCAGCGCTCCTGGGCCTCACCGTACGCGGTGAGCACGTCGGCGCCGTCCGCCAGCTCCCGCTCGAGCCGGCGCATCCGTGCGGTGACCTCGGCCAGCTCGCCGAGCCCGGCGGTGAGGAACGCGCCGACGGTGCCGTGCGCCCCGGCGAGCTGCTGGGGCACGTACCCGACGCGGGTGCCGGGACCGCGGGTGACGGTGCCGGCGGCCGGCGGCAACTCCCCGGCGAGCACCCGCAGCAGGGTGGTCTTCCCGGCGCCGTTGGGACCGACGACCCCGACCCGGTCGCCGGCGCCGAGCACCAGATCGACGCCGGTGAACAGGGGTTCGCCGTCGTGGGCGGCGCTGATCGAGACGGCCTTGAGCAAGGGGTCCTCCGAGGGCGGATACCGATGGGACACGACGGCCCGCACGCCCGCGATCGGCGGGCGCGCGTGGCGGATCGGGTCGGTATCACACGGGACTGACTGCTCCTCGGGGATCGGCGCTGCTGCGCTCCACCCTGGCCCGGCGTACGGAATCCGGCAACCGATTTCCGGCGACGGACTCCGGCGCTCAGGCGGCGTACGCCACCGAGCGGTTCACGCCCTGCACGTCCGTCACGGCCAGCCGCGACGCCATCGTGCTGCGACCGGCAATCTGGGCCGCGTACGCCGCCCGCCGCCGCGCCACACAGCCGTCCTTGCCCCCGCCGGTGTCCTTCTCGTCCATGTGCGTGCTCAGCCCGTCCCGCAGCAGCGCCAGCGCCTCCGTACGCAGCTGCGACACCCGCGACTCGGTCACGCCCAGCTCCGCGGCGACCTCCGACAGCGGCCGCTCCTGCAGGAACGACGCCTCCACCACGAACCGCAGCCGCTCCGGCAGCACCGCCACCGCGTCGTGCAGGTAGCCGATCCGCTCCCGGTGCAGCAGCATCTCCTCCGGGTTCAGCGACACCTCGGTCACCATGTCGTCGGCCGCACCGGCGGAGAACCCCTGCAACGACAGCACCGCCGCGCGCTGCACGTCGTCGTCGACCGTGGCCAGCTCCGCCACCCCCACACCGAGCAGCTCCGCCAGCTCCGCCGGGGTCGGCGTGCGGCCCAGCTGCGCCGTCAGGTCCTGCCGCGCCACGTCGGCACGCCGGGCCCGGGCCCGCACCGACCGGCTCGCCCAGTCCATGCTGCGCAGCTCGTCCAGGAGCGCCCCGCGCACCCGCACCGCCGCGAACCGGCCGAACGGGATGCCCCGCGACGCGTCGAACGCGCGCGCCGCGGTCACCAGCGCCGCGTACCCGGCCGACGCCAGGTCGTCGCGGTGCACGTGCGCCGGCACCTTGAAGAGCATCTCCCGCACCACGTGACCCACCAGCGGCATGTTCTCCCGGATCAGGTTCTCCAGCTCGCGGCTGACAGGCTTCTGCGCGGTCGTCGCGGACATCGTGTTCCCCCTCGTATCTGTCGCCCGGTGACGGCTCACCGGCTGACAGGGGGAACTTTTCGTGGCGCTGGGTGCAACAGAAGGTCACGCTTGGTTGCCGGACGGTTGCACCCGAGAAAAGGCTAAAGTCCGCTCAGGTCAGCAACCACCCGTGATCACGGGCCAGCCGCACCGCCTCCGCCCGGGTCCGCGCACCCGTCTTCCCGATCGCCGACGACAGATGATTACGCACCGTTCCCTCGGAAAGACGCAGCTCACGAGCGATGTCCGCGACCGTGCCGCCGTCCACCGCCACCCGCAGCACATCCGTCTCCCGCTCGGTCAACGGCGAATCCCCGTACGCCAGCGACTGCGCCGCCAACGCCGGATCCACCACCCGCAACCCCTCGTGCACCCGGCGCACCGCATCCGCCAGCTGCCGCGCCGGAGTGTCCTTGACGACGAACCCGCTCGCCCCCGCCGCCATCGCCTGCCGCAGATACCCCGCCCGCCCGAACGTCGTCACCATCAGCACCCGGCACCCCGGCACCGCCCGCCGCAACTCCCGCGCCGCCGCCACCCCGTCCAGACCCGGCATCTCCACATCCAGCAACGCCACCTGCACCCCGTGCTCCCGGACCGCCGCCACCACCTCGTCACCGCGGCCCACCTCCGCCACCACCCGCAGATCCGGCTCCATGTCCAGCAACGCCGCCATCGCACCCCGCACCAGCGCCTGATCGTCGGCCAGCAACACCCGGATCACGACGGCACCTCCACCCGTACCCGGAAACCCGGACCGTCGCCGCGCGCACCCACCGTCAACCGCGCACCCAGCGCCTCCGCCCGCCGCCGCAGACCCGCCAGACCCTGACCGTCCGACGCCGGCACACCGTCACCCGGACCGTCATCGACGATCTCCACCCAGCCCGGCGCCAGCCGCACCTCGCACCGGCTCGCCCCGCTGTGCCGCACGACGTTCGTCACCGCCTCCCGGATCGTCCACGCGAACAACTCCCGCCGGCCCGTCGGCACCTCATCGGCCGCCCCCGGCAGCACCGCCACCACATGCGCCGCCGCCAGCGCCTCCCGCGCCGCCGCGATCTCCCCCGGCAACGAGATCCCCCGCACCCCCAGCGCCGTCGCCCGCACATCCGACAACGCGTCGCGGGCCAGCACCTCCAGATCCCGCAGCTCCGCCCGCGCCCGCTCCACATCCACGTCCAGCAACCGCTGCGCCAGCTCCGCCTTCACCGTCACCACCGTCAGCGAATGCCCCAGGATGTCGTGCAGATCCGCGGCGATCCGCGCCCGCTCGTTCTGCACCGCCATCTCCTCCTGCGCCAGCCGCAACCGGGCCTGCCGCTCCCCCGCCAGCCGCATCCCCCACGTCGCCGCCGAACCCAGCAGCACCGCCAGGCCGTACCCGTTGTCCTCCCAGCTCGGCACCTGCCACGCCGACACCTCCGCCCACAGCACCAGCCACAGCGCGAACGGCACCGCCTGCCACAACGGCAGCACCGCCATCCCCGCCGCCGCGACGTACACCAGGCAGGTCAGCGCATGGAAACTCGCCCCCGGCACCTGCAACGCCGCCAGCGCCAGCAGACCCAGCAACCCCGCCCACGCCCGCAGCGAACCCCCCGACCGCCGCGCCACCAGCCCGGGACCGCCCACCCACCACAGCATCGACAGGTACAGCACCGCGAAACCCGCCAGCGCCGCCAGGCCCACCCCGCGCTGCCAATCGGCCGGGCGATCCAGCAGCGCCGACAGGTTCTCGCTCAGATAGAACAACCACAGCGCCGCGAACAACCACCCGAACCGCACACCCCGCCGCTGCGGCGGACCGCCCGCGACACCGGTCAGCACCGCCCACCCCCGCTCATGCCGCCGACGCTACCGGCCGCTCAGACCCGCGCCGTGTCACGCCGGAACCGCCACACCGCACCCCAGCCGAACAACGCCGTCCACACCAGCACGTTCGCCGCCGCCGGCCACAGATCGCCGTCATGCACCAGCGGATAACGGGCGATCTCCCCCACCCCGTACACCGGCGTGAACCGCGCGACCGTCGCGAACGTGTCCCCCAGCTGATTTACCGGCACGAACAGGCCACCCGCGAACGACAACACCGCCAGCACCGGACTCAGAATCTGCATCACGTTCTCGGTCGGCAACAGATAGCCCATGAACAGGCCGAACGCCGCGAACACCAACGCGCACGACCACGCCAGCACCCCGCACTCCACCCACGCCGCCGCCGGCAACTGCGCCCCCGTCACCGCACCCACCACGAACGCGATCGCCACCGACGCCGCACCCAGCACCATCGCCAGCACCAGCTTCACCGCGATGTACGCCACCGGCCGCAACGGCGTCAGGCGCAACTGCCGGCTCCACCCCGCGGCACGCTCCACCGCCACCACCGCCCCGCCGCTCGTGGTCGCCAGCATCGCCCCGTACACCGCCATGCTGACCAGCACGAACCCGGCCACGTTGCCGTCACCGGCGCGCTCCGCCCGATAATCCGCCGACGAGCCGAACGCCAGGTAGAACACCGCCGGCAGCACCAGCGTCATCACCACCGTCCGCCGGTTACGCACCAGGCGCCGCAACTCCAGCGCCACCAGCCCCGCCGAGAAACCGCCCAGCCTCGGCAACCTCCGCTGCGCCACCACCGTCATCGCCCGGCCCCCACACCCTCGTCGTCGCCCGTCAACGCCAGGAACGCCTGCTCCAGATTCCGCGACGTGATCTCCAGATCCCGCGCCGCCGTCGCCGTCAGCAGATGCCGCGCCACCGCATCGGTGTCCCGCGCCGCCACCAGCACCGCGTCGCCGCGCACCTCCACCGACTCCACCCCCGGCAACGCCCGCAACGCACCCTCGTCGGCACCCGGCAGCGTCGCCCGCACCGTACGGCCCGACGCCAGCGCCTTCACCTGCGCCGCCGTACCGTCCGCCACGATCCGCCCCCGCCGCACGAACACCACCCGGTCCGCGTACGCATCCGCCTCCTCCAGGTAATGCGTCGCGAAGATCACCGTGCGCCCCGACCGCGCGTCCCGGCGGATCGCCGACCAGAAGTCATGCCGCCCGCCCACGTCCATGCCCGTCGTCGGCTCGTCCAGGATCAACAGCTCAGGATCCGGCAACAACGCCATCGCGAACCGCAACCGCTGCTGCTGCCCACCCGAACACCTGCCCACCAGCCGCCGGCGGAGGTCCTCGATACCGGCACGCCGCAGCGCCTCGTCCACCGCCGCCACCGGACGCCCGAACACCAGCGCCGTCAACCGCACCGTCTCCTCGACCGTGTAGTCCTTCAGCAGCCCGCCCGTCTGCAGCACCGCCGACACCAGCCCCAGCGCCACCGCCTCCCGCGGCGCCCGCCCGTACACCCGTACCGCACCCGCCGACGGCGCCGACAGGCCCAGCAGCAGGTCGATCGTGCTGGTCTTGCCCGCCCCGTTCGGGCCCAGCAACGCCACCACCTCACCCGGCCGGATCCGCAGACTCACCCCGTCCACCGCCGTCACCGACCCGAACCTCTTCACCACGCCGTCGAGCTCGACGGCGAGCCGCCCCGCCCCGCGGGTCACGGCCTCGTCTTCCACGGTGACTGTCATGCCACCAGCCTCGCCGCGCCGCCCGCACCCCGCGCAGGCCGGGCGTCACGGCCCCGGCCATGACATCCGTCAGGGCCGTCCATCGGGCGAACGGACCGAACCCCTGACGGCAAGCCCCTCCCCGGCCCGCCACCCGCGCCTCCACACTGGAGCCGGCCGCCCGGTGCGGTCCGGTACGGCCCCACCGGCCGCGCCGACCGGGACGACCGCACCGGGCGGTCACCGGGCGGGACCGGCCGTCGATACCGTCGGGCCATGAGACTGCTCGTACTCGGAGGAACCGGCTTCGTCGGCCGCGCCGTCGTCGACGAGGCCCGCCGCCGCGGCCACCACATCACCCTGTTCAACCGCGGCCTGCGCCCCGCACCGTCCGGCACCACCACGATCGCCGGCGACCGCACCGCGCCCGGCGGGCTCGCCGCCCTCGGCGACGGCACCTGGGACGCCGTCGTCGACACCTGGTCCGCCGCGCCGGCCGTCGTCCGCGACGCCGCCCGCGCGCTCAAGGGACGGGCCGGGCACTACACGTACGTCTCCAGCCGCAGCGTCTACGCCGACGACGCGCCCGCACCCCTCACCGAGGACGCCCCCGTCGTGGACGGCTCCCCCGACGCCGGCGACGACGTGGACTACGCCGCGGCCAAGCGGGGCGGCGAACTCGCGGCCGAGCACGGCTTCGGCGGGCCCGTCCTGCTCGCCCGCGCCGGACTGATCCTCGGCCCGTACGAGGACATCGGCCGGCTGCCCTGGTGGCTGCGCCGCCTCGCCCGGGGCGGCCCGGTGCTGGCGCCCGGACCCCGCGACCTGCCGCTGCAGTACATCGACGTGCGCGACCTCGCCGAGTTCCTGCTCGACGCCGCCGCCGCGCGGCGCACCGGGCCGTACAACCTGGTCAGCGCGCCGGGGCACACCACGATGGGCGAGCTGCTCGAGACCGCCGCCGAGGTCACCGGCGGCCGCGCCGAGCTGCGCTGGACGGCCCCGGAGGCGATCCTCGCCGCGGGCATCGAGCCGTGGATCGAACTGCCGATCTGGCTGCCGCCGGGCTCGCCCCACACCCTGCTGCACAGCGGTGACGTCAGCCGCGCCCTGGCGGCCGGCCTGCGCAACCGGCCGGTCCGGGACACGGTCACCGGCACGTGGGAGTGGCTGGGCGACCTCGGCGGTGTGCCGCCGCAGCGCCCCGACCGGCCCGTCGTCGGGCTCGACCCGGCGAAGGAAGCCCAGTTCTTGATCTAGGGGTCGGTGAAATTCCTTTTATGGGTTGATCTTGTGCGTCCGGGTGGCCGGGCGCACACCCCGTAAGGCATCCTAGGATGTTGAGTGCCGGAGAATGGGCGCCGTGCCCACCGCCGACGCCGACCGGACCCGCGCCGAACTGGGCGTGCTGCGGCCGGAGTTGATCGGCGCCTACGACCGGGCCCTGCCCCGGGCCCGCGCGGAGATCCTTGCCCGGCTGCTCGGCGCGCTCGGCCGCGAACCGCTGCCCGGGATCGCCGGACGGGCGGCGGGACGCGTCACGCTCAGCGACGGCCGGACGCTCTCCTTCCCACCGGCCGCTGCGCTCGCGTACGCGGTCGCGCCGCCCGGGCTCACCTGCCGGCTCGGCACCGAGGAGATCACCGACCCCGGCGTGCTGGTCCGGCGGCTCGGCTGGGCGCGGACGTTCCACGACGAGATCGCCAACAGCGTCGCCAACCTCGCCCTCGCGTACGCGGACCCGCCGCCACCGGCCCCACGCCCCCTCCTGGACACCCGCCCCGGCCTCGCCACCCTGGAACAACTCGTCCTCGACGGGCACCCGCTGCACCCCTGCTGCCGCACGCGCGGCGGCATGGACGTCGCCGACGTGCTCGCGTACGCCCCCGAGCACCGCCCGGCCCTGCGCCTGCGCCGCCTGCACGTGCCCCCGGACCGCTGGTACGGCGACACCCCGCCCGTCCTGCTCGCCCACCCCTGGCAGGCGTCCCGCCTGCTCGACCGGCACCCGTGGCTCACCCCCGGCGACGACACCGGCCCGGTGCACCCGCTGATGTCGCTGCGCACCGTCGCCACCGCCGGCGGCCACGTCAAGACCGCCGTGGACGTGCAGATGACCTCCGCCGTGCGGACGGTCTCCCCCGCCGCCGTGCACAACGGCCCCCGGCTGTCGGCCCTGCTGCGCGAGGTCACCGCGGACCTGCCGCTGACCGTGCCCGCCGAGTACGCCGCCGGCGCCGTCCTGATCGACGGGCGGCCCGACCGGCACCTGGCCCACCTGCACCGGCAGGCGCCCGTGGCCGGCCCCGGCGAGACCGTGGTGCCGCTGGCCGCGCTCGCCGCCGCGGACCCGTACGACGGACGCCCCCTGCTGCTGCACGCCGCGACCGACCCGTACACATGGTGGCACGACCTGGTCCACCTGCTGTTCCCCGCGCTGCTCACGGTGCTGGACCGCGGCGTCGCGCTGGAGGCGCACGGGCAGAACACCCTCGTGGTCCTCGCCGGCGGGCGTCCCACCCGGATCGTCTACCGCGACCTCGGCGGCGTGCGCGTCAGCCCCGCCCGCCTGCGCGCCGCCGGCTTCGACCCGCCCCCGCTGCTCGGCGACCTGCCCAGCGACGACCCGGCGGTGCTGCGTACCAAACTCGCCGCCGCCGCCGGAACCGTCACCGGCCAGCTCGCCGCCGTCCTGGAACGCGCCGGCGCGGACCCGGCGAAGCTCTGGCCGGTGGCCGCGGCGGCCGTCGCGGCCACCGGAACGGCCGACGCCCGGGCGCTGCTGCGCGCCCCGCTGCCGGTCAAGGCCACCACCGCGATGCGCCTCGCCGCCGACCCGCTCAACGACGTGTGGACCCACCTCGACAACCCCCTGGCGGCGTCATGACCTCCGGCCTGACCGCACGGCGGCTCGCCGTCTCCGCCGCCGACGCCGGGGCGTCGCTCGCCGTGCACGCCCCGCACCTGCTCGACCCGTTCACCGCGGCGCTCCCGGCCGCCGCCGACACCGTCGGGCGGCGGCTGCGCGGCGCCCTCGTCCGCGAGGGGCTCGTGCCGCCCGCCCCCGGCGACCACGTGCACGCCTTCCGCCGCGTCGAGTACGCCCACGCCGGCGCCGACGACCCGGCCCTCCTGCTGCCCGCCGGGCTGCCCGGCAACACCGCCGGGTTCGCCGCGGAACTGCGCAACGCCGTGGTGAACCTCGCCATCGCCATGGCCCGGCACGGCCAGGCCGGGGACCCGGGCGCGGACCCGGACGGGCAGGCCGTCGCCGGGGAGCGGCTCGCGGTCACCGGGCACAACCTGCACCCGTGCGGGCGTACCCGGCTGGGCTGGGACACCGTCGACGTGCTCGCCCACGACCTGGAGGCCGGGCACACCCGGGTCGGCTTCCTCGCCGTCCGCGACGACGTGCACCTCGGCGACGACCTCGGGGCGGCGCTGCGGGCCGCTTACCCGTCACTGCCGGCGGTCCCGCCCGGGTTCCGGCTGCACCCCGTGCACGCCTGGCAGCGCGACGCCGTCGTGGCGGTCCGTCACCACGACCTGATCGCGGCCGGCGCGGTCCGGATACTCGACGACGAGCTCGCCGCCGTGCCGACGGCCGCGCTGCGTACGCTGCTGCTGCCGCCCGGCGCCGACGGCCGCCGCCGCTACCTCAAGGTCTCCCTGGACATCCAGGTCACCTCGACGCGGCGGGGCATCTCGGTGGCCAGCACCCGCAACGGGCCGGCCGTCTCCGCGCTGCTGCACCGCCTCGCCGCCGACGAGGACAGGCTGCTGCTGCTGGCCGAGACCGCCGGCGCCGCCGTGCCCTCCGGCCGCGACCTGTCCGCGATCCTGCGCGACGGGCTCACCGGCCGCCTGCACCCCGGCGAACGGGCCGTCCCCGGCGGAGCCCTGCCGCTGCTCACCGGGTCGCTGGTGGCGGACTTCGCCGCGAGCACCGGGCGGCGCGCCGGCGCCGGCGCGGCGGCGGGTTTCCTGCACGCGTACGCCCGGCTGCTGCTCCCGCCCCTGCTCCGGCTGACCCGGCACGGCGTGGCCCTGGAGGCGCACCTGCAGAACTGCCTGCCCACCTTCGTCGGCGGGGTGCCGCACCGGCTCGCCGTCCGCGACTTCGCCGGGCTGCGCCTGCACCCGGGACGGCTGGCCGCCGCCGGGCACGACGTGACGCTGTGGCCGGGCTCGGTGGTGGCGACCGGGGACGAGGACGTGCTGCGCGCCAAGCTCGGCTACACCGCGTTCCAGGCCCACCTCGGCGAGCTCGTGCTGCGCCTCGGTGAGTCGCACGGCCTCGGCGAGGACGCCGCGTGGCGCATCGTGCGGTCGGTCGTCGACGAGACCTACGACGCCCTGGGCGACGCCGGGCGCGCCGACCACGCCGCGTTCACCGCCCCGCTGGTGCCGCACAAGGCGCTGGTGCGGATGCGGCTGGCCGGCGCCGGGGACGCGTACGTGCCGGTGGGGAATCCGCTGCATGCGGCCGCCTGACCGGGTCCTCGGCGCGCTGCGCGACCTGCCGTCGCCGGTGTGCGCGTACGTCTACGACCGCCCGGCGCTGCGGGAACGGGCGGCGGCGGTGCGCTCGGCCCTGCCCGCGGCGACCCTGCTGTACGCGGTCAAGGCCAACGGGCACGCCGAGGTCGTGCGTACCCTCGCGCAGGCGTGCGACGGCCTGGAGGTCGCCTCCGGCGGCGAGTTGCGGCTGGCCGTGGCCGCCGGCGCCCGGCGCATCGTCTTCGGCGGGCCGGCCAAGACCGACGAGGAACTGGCCGCCGCGATCGCCGCCGGGGCCCAGGTCAACGTCGAGAGCGGCCAGGAGCTGCTCCGGCTCGACCGGCTGGCCCGGGCCGCGGGGGTCGTCGCCGCGGCCTGCGTACGCGTGAACCGCGCCGGCGCCGCCCTGCCCGGCAGCCACGCGATGACCGGTACGCCCACCCCGTTCGGCGTCGCCGAGGAGCAGCTCGGCGAGGTGCTCGCCCTGCCGCACGACCACGTCGACGTGCACGGCTTCCACCTGCACGCCGTGTCGAACAACCTCGACGGCGCCGCGCACGCCCGCTTCCTCGCCGACGCCCTCGCCTGGTCGCGGGCGGCGGCCCGGCGCCACGGCATCGGCCTGCGCATCGTCAACGCCGGCGGCGGGCTCGGCGTCGACTACCTCAGCGACGCCACCGTGGACCTCGCCACGGTGGGCGCCGGCGTCACCGTGCCGCCGGGGGTGGAGCTGATCGTCGAGCCGGGCCGCCTGCTCGCCGCCGACGCCGGCTGGTACGCCGCCGAGGTCCTCGACCTGAAGCACACCCACGGCCGGTGGTTCGCGGTGCTGCGCGGGGGCACCCACCGCTTCCGCCTCCCGGCCGCCTGGGGCTACAGCCACCCGTTCACGGTCGTGCCCCGCGACGACTGGCCGTACGACTGGGCCCGCCCGGAGGTACGCGACGCCCCCGTCGACGCCGTCGGCGAGCTGTGCACCCCCCGCGACGTGCTGGCCCGCGACCGGCACGTGACCCGGCTACGCATCGGCGACGTGCTGGTCTTCGGGCGCACCGGCGCGTACGCGTGGGACATCTCCCACCACGACTTCCTGCGCCACCTGCCGCCGTCGTTCATCATCCTCTGATGGACTCCACCCACCGCCCCGCCGCCCGCATCGTCTGCCTCGACGCCGACGGCCGGGTCCTGCTGATGCACTGGCGCGACCCGCTCGACGGCCACGACGTGTGGGAACCGCCGGGCGGCGGCCTCGACCCCGGCGAGGACCACCTACGGGCGGCCCGCCGCGAGCTCGCCGAGGAGACCGGCCTGGACCTACGATTTCGGACGCTGCCGAGCAAGCGAGTCATATCGCCGTGGGTGCAACGGCCGGCGCTGTGGAGTCAGGCTTTCGAGCTGCTGGAGCAGCCCGCACCCGCTTATGCAGGTACGTTCCTGCACCGCGACTTCCATCTGGGCAATCTGCTGTGGTCGCAGGGGAGCATCAGCGGCGTGATCGATTGGGTCGAGACATCGTGGGGGCCGGCAGACCTGGATGTCGCGCACGCAGCCACCTATCTGGCCATGTTGCACGGCATCGAAGCTTCAGCCGGATTCACGGACGCATACCACCGCCGCACCGATGATTGTCGCGACGAGGAAAAGTTCCGATATTGGAACGTCATGGACATCGTCGGCTACCTGCCCGACCCGGTAAAGGTCGTCCAACCATGGCGTGATTCCGGGTTGAACATCAGCGACGATCTCGCTCGCGGCCGACTCGAACAGCGGCTGGAGTACGTCCTTCGGGCTGGCTGACGGCTCGACCTGCTCCACGTTCGCCGCGCTGCTATATGAGCCCATGAATCCGGCCGAGCGGCTCCCGATTCTCCAACACTGCCCGCACCGCCAGGTGGTGTCACCGGCGTAGTAGAACCCGTTTGCGGAGCAGGTCGAAGCCTGCGCGGCGGACAATGCCGTATTCGCCGGTGAACCCTTGCGTGGTGATCTCACGGTGCAGGTTGGCGGCGTTGAGGCTGCCCGGCCTGCGAGCGTCAGACCGATCGCCGTGAGCGTGCGGCGCAGGCCGTCCGTGCTACGCAACCGGCGGCGCGTCACCCGTCTATCTGCTCGACGAACGTCCGGACGGCACAGGCGGCATTGCCGCAGATGAACCGGCGCACTTGAAGACAGATCTTGGCGGCCACACCGGCGATCGGAACATCCGTCAGCTCGCGCGAGTTCGGCGCCCTGACCGGCCTCGACCCGGCCGGCCTGGGCGACATCATCGCCCGCCTCGACCCGCCCGGCGGTCAGGCGAACCGGCGGGCGGCGGACTCGACCCGCCCGCGGTAGGCGGCCCACCACGCGGCGTCGCCCTCGGGCAGGTTGTGGCCGGACCGCAGGAAGCCGGCCTCCCCGTCGATCAACTCCCGCACCAGGTCGGCGTGCCCTGCGTGCCGGTTCACCTCGGCGAGCACGTGCACCAGCACGAGGTGAAGCGTCACTTGCTCGCCGTCCCACCACCGGACCGCGCCGGGGGCATCGGCCGGGAGTGCCTCGATGGTCGCGTCCGCGTGCGCCCACGCCCGGTGCCAGAGCCCGACGATGTCCTCGCGGGATTCGTCCGGGGAGGCCCACATGTCCGTGTTGGGCTCGGCATCGTCCTCCAGGGCCGGCAGCGGCTCGGGGAAGGGCCGGTCGAACACCTCGCCGAAGTACCCGGCGGTCACCATGGCCACGTGCTTGACCAGGCCGAGCAGGTTGGTCCCGGTCGGCACGAGCGGGCGCCGCACGTCGTACTCCGGCAGTCCGTCGAGCTTGCCGAGCAGCGCCTCGCGCGCCCCCCGCAGGTACCGGTGGAGATCGCCCTTGAGATGAGCCTCTGTCATGCGGCCAGGATCTCATCCGCGCCGGGGCGCCCCGGTGAAGGCGGCGGCGTGGTCGGTGGCCCAGCGGCGGAAGGTCCGCGGCGGCGAGCCCAGCAGGCCGGCCACGGTCGTGGTGACGTACGCCGGCCGGCCCAGGGTGGCCTTCCACGCGGCGAGCAGCATGTCGGCGGCCGGGCGGGCGGCCTCCGGCGCCTGGCTCCGGAACTCGCCGGGAGGCATCTCCTCGAACCGGACCGGGCGGCCCACGGCCTCGCCGGCGATGCGCGCCTGCTCGGCCTGGCTGAGGGACTCGGGGCCGGTGAGGACGTAGTCGCCGCCGGCGTGGCCGTCCTCGTGCAGGGTGCGCGCCAGCACCTCGGCCACGTCCCGGTCGTCGACGGGCGCGGTCTCGGCGTCCCCGTACGGCCACCGCACCACGCCGTCGCCGCGGATCGCGCCGCCCCACCACGCCAGGGCGTTCGACGCGAACATGCCCGGCCGGACGATCGTCGACTCGAGACCGGTGGCCGCGATCAGCCGCTCGAGTTCGGCGAACAGCGTCGCCGCCGGGTTGGGCTGGCGGAAGAACGGGTGGTCGGTCCGGTGCGGGGCGGAGAGCAGGACCACCCGCCGTACGTGCGCGGCCAGCCGGGCCACGACGGCCCCGGCGGTGTCCGGCGGCGCGGCCCAGACCAGCAGGACGGTGCGGATGCCGCGCAGCGCGGCGTCGAGCGTCTCGGGCACGGTGAGATCGCCGCGGACCACGCTGACGTTCCCGGGCAGGTTCCGCGCCGTGCCGGGCCGGTGCTCCAGGGCCCGCACCGGCACGCCGGCGCGCGCGAGCCGGTCGATCACGGCCCGTCCGATCCGCCCGGTGGCGCCGGTGACCAGCACGGACGGGGAGGTGGTAGGGGTCATGGCCGCCATCAAACGGCAACTCGGGCAAAAACGCAACCCGGTAACGAATGTTACCCTGAGCGGATGACAGAGCCGGCCGGACTGCGCGCCCGCAAGAAGGAACGCACCCGGGAGGCGATCGCCGACGCGGCGATCGCGTTGTTCCTCGCGCGCGGCTTCGACCCCGTCGCGGTGTCCGACATCGCCGCGGCGGCCGAGGTGTCGAAGCCGACCCTGTTCCGCTACTTCGCCACCAAGGAGGACCTGGTCCTGCACCGGTTCGCCGACCACCACGGCGAGGCCGCCCGGGTCGTCCGCGACAGCCCGCCGGGCATTGCACCGGTGACGGCGCTGCACCGGCACTTCCGGGCCGGCCTCGACCGCCACGAGCCGGTCACCGGGCTCAACGACCACCCCGAGGTCGTCGCCTTCCACCGGCTGGTGTTCGGCACGCCGAGCCTGGCCGGGCGGCTCACCCGCTACCAGCTCGACGACGAGGAGGCCCTGGCGTCCGCCCTCGGCGGGGGCATCGGCGGCCGGCTGCGGGCCGCCCAGGTGATCGCGGTGCAACGGGTCCTGGCCCGGGCCAACTGGCAGAAGATCGCCGGCGGCCGCACCGCCGCGTCCGTCCACCCCGAGGCGGTCGCCGATGCCGACCTGGCCTTCTCCCAGCTGCGCGACGGCACCACCGCGCCCTGAGATCCGCCGCCACGGCCACCCCGAGCTCAGGACCCGGCCGCGGAGAGGCAGTCGGCGATCATCCGGTGCCCCTGCGCCTCGAACCGCTCGTCACCGACCCGGTACGCCCACGCCGCGGTCCCGATCGCCTCCCGGACCCGGTTGCGGTGCCAGGCGCCCGCCTCACGCGGGTCGGCGCCGTACCCGTCGAGGAAGGCCGCCTCCAGGCGCGGATCGCGGCGGAAGTCCTGGACGGCCAGCCGGGCCAGGTCCGTGAACGCGGGGCGCAGCGCCGCCCGTCCGAAGTCGATGACGGACACGACACCCTCGTGCACGAGCCAGTTGCGGGGCTGCCAGTCACCGTGGGTCGGCACCAGGGTCGCCGGGGGCGCCGGCCATCCGGCGATCTCCTCCCGCAGCCGCGCCACCGTGGCCGCCGGGATCCGGTGCGGCCCGTCGAGCGACGCCAGCGACTTCTCGTTCTCGCACCGCTCGAAGTCGTCGGCGGTGACGGCTTCCTGCGCGTGCAGCAGCGCCAGCAACTCGCCGGCCTGCCGGTGGACGCCGGGGTCGTCGGCGTACGCGCTGCCGAGCACCAGCTCACCGGGGAGCAGGCGGGTGACGAGGATCTTCGCCTCAGCGCTGCCGTGCACCAGGAGCGGGGCACGGCCCCTGCCGGTCCACGGCTCCAGCCAGTGCCGGTGCGCGTGGAGTTCCCGGCCGATGTGGTGGTCGTTGCCGCCGCCCGCCTTGACGATGAACCGCGCACCGGCTCGGCTCACCTCGACGACCGTGGTCTCCACCAGGCCCCAGCTGTGGTCCTTCTCGACGACCGCGTCCGGCAGCCACCGATTCACCAGCTCCCGCTGCCGTGGGGAGAGCCTCGCCAGAACGGGGTCCACGGCTGCCTCAGGCCGGCGCGCGGCGGGTGCGGCGCAGCTCGCGCAGGGCCCGCCGGCGGGCGTCGCCGGTGAGGGTGTCGATGTAGAGGCGGCCGTCGAGATGGTCGGTCTCGTGCTGCAGCGCGCGGGCGAGCAGGCCGGTGCCGCGGAGGGTGAGGGGTTCGCCGTACTGATCGAAGCCGGTCGCGGTCGCCGACCACGCGCGGGGGGTCGGGTAGCCCATGCCGGGCAGGGACAGGCAGCCCTCCTCGTCGTCCTGCTCCCCCTCGAGCTCCGACAGCACCGGGTTGATCAGGTGGCCGACCTTGCCACCCACGTTGTACGAGAAGGCACGCAGGCTCACGCCGATCTGCGGGGCGGCCACCCCGGCCCGGCCCGGCTCGCGGACGGTGTCCTCCAGGTCGGCCACGAGGCGGCGGAGGTCGTCGTCGAAAACGGTCACCGGCTCGGCCGGGGAACGCAGCACGGGGTCACCGAACAACCGGATGGGGCGCACAGTCATGGCGCCCAACCTACGGCGCGCCGCCTCACCCGGCCGCGAGGGCCCGCCGGATCGGGGCCGCCTTCGCCGCCGCCTCCGCCACCTCTGCGTCCGGGTCGCTGTCCCAGGTGATGCCGCCGCCCGCCCACAGGTGCACCCGGCCGTCCGTCGCCGCGACCGTACGGATGGTCAGCCCCAGGTCGACGTGATCCGTGCCGACCCAGCCGAGCGCGCCCATGCCGGCGCCGCGCCCGACCGGCTCGATGCCCGCGATCAGGTCCAGCGCCGCCAGCTTGGGCGCGCCGGTCACCGAGCCGCCCGGGCACACCGCGCGCAGCAGCTCCGCCAGCCCCAGCCCGCCCTCGATCGGCGCGGACACCTCGGACTCCGCCTGCCAGAGGCCGGACCAGCGGCGGACCGCGAACAGCTCGTCGACGCGGACCGGGCCGACGCCGGGCAGGCGGGACAGGTCGTTGCGTTCCAGGTCGACGATCATGATGTGCTCGGCGCGTTCCTTGGCCGAGCCGAGCAGCTCGCGGCGGCCCTGCGCGGTGGCCGGCCGGGTGCCCTTGATGGGCCGCGTGACGACCCGGCCGGCGCGCACCTCGACGAGGGTCTCCGGGGACGCCGTGGCTATCGCCCAGCCCGCGCCCGCCAGGAGGCCGCCGTACCGCGCGCCGGGCAATTCGGTGACCCGCTGTAGGGACGGGCCCGGATCTCCCGTGTACGGAGCGCTCGCGTGGCCGACGACGTTGACCTGATACACGTCCCCGCGGGCGATGGCGGCGTGCACCGCCCGGACCGCGGCGGCATGCTCCGCGGGCGTCCAGCTGTCCTCCCACGCCCCCAGCGACCAGGGCACAGAATCTGACCGAGAGTCACTGATCGCACGCTGCGAGAGACCGCTCTCCCGCCCGGCTCCCGGATCGGTGTGCTCGTAGAAAACCGCTGCGACATCGGGGATTCCGGGTACGGGCGAGGGCCGCCCGACAGCCCCGCCGGCCATCACCGATCCGGCCGCGGCCGACACGTACAGTGAAGATCCGCAGGGGGTGCCGACGCCGTTCGGGTGGAATGCATTAGCCGTTCGGAGGAGGTCTCGCACCGGCAGTCCGTTGTCCGCGAGCCACGCTGTAACAAGCTCAGCGGGGTTACCACCATCACCGAGATGCCATTCGAACATCGATGACGGACGGTGACGGCGCTGGCAGGAGGCCGGAGAACCCGGTGGAACGGCTGGCGCGACTGTCGCACAGTGGTCGTATCCACGGTTTCCGTGGACCATCTGAACAGTGGACTCGTTCAATGGGGCACCGTCACCCATGCCATCCGGATTCGTTCGGATGGGAGTAGTGTTCGCCACCGTTGATGTGAAGCACAACACAACCCCCCAACCGGAGACCTCCGATGTGCCAGCACCAAAACACCTGTCCCTCCGCCGAAGCCGTGGACCGCGAAGCGGCCCGCATCGTGGCCACCTTCCCCGAACAGGGATGGAGCCTGCTCTGCAACGGCGTCATCCTCTTCGAGGACACGGGCGAGCTGCTGCCGGACGGCAGCCAGATCGAACCGCACCGCGGCCCCGCCCGCCACGCGCTCGCCGCCTGAGCGACCCACCGGCCCGGCACCGCAGCCGGGCACCGCACCACGATCGTCCGCCGGCACAGTGGCCGGCAAGCGCCACCGGAAGGCCCGGGTCGTCACGACGACCCGCACAGGCCACCGGAGGACGCACCGGACCCCGGCCGGCCCGACCGCCGGCAGCCTAGCGGCGACGACGCCGCCCGCACCACCACGGCCCCGCATCATCAGGTCCGCATCACCTCACGGCCCGCACCGTCACGGCCCGCATCACGTCACGGCCCGCGCCGCCGCGGCACGAGAGCACCCCGGCCCCGGAGCTCCCCGGCCCCGGAGCGCTCCGAGCCCCCGAGCGCCACAGGCACCCCGAGCGTTGCAGCCCCGGGCACCGTGAAAGCCGTGAAGGCCTGAGAAAGCCGCGCGACCGGCCCCGAGCGACAAGCCCGAGCGCGCCGCAAGGCCCCGCGCGCCGGGAAGACACCGGAACTCCCCGCGTGCGGGCCGACCGGTGATCCCGGCCGACCCGCCCGGCGGACTCAGTCCTCGAACGCCTCCGGCGCCGGGCACGAACACACCAGGTTGCGGTCGCCGTACGCGCCGTCGATGCGGCGGACCGGCGGCCAGTACTTCGACGTCCGGTCCACGCCCGCCGGGAAGCCCGCCAGCGATCGCGGGTACGCGTGCGACCACTCGTCCGCCGTCACCGCCGCCGCCGTGTGCGGGGCATGCCGGAGCGGATTGTCGTCACGGGGCCACTCGCCCGCCGCGACCCGGTCGATCTCGCCCTTGATCGCGATCATCGCCGCGCAGAACCTGTCCAGTTCCGCCAGATCCTCGCTCTCGGTCGGCTCGACCATCAGCGTGCCCGCCACCGGGAACGACATCGTCGGCGCGTGGAAGCCGTAGTCGATCAGGCGCTTCGCCACGTCGTCCACCGACACGCCCGTCGCCTTCGTGATCGGGCGCAGGTCCAGGATGCACTCGTGCGCGACCAGGCCCTCGTTGCCGGCGTACAGGACCGGGTAGTGCTCGCGCAGCCGGGCCGCCACGTAGTTGGCCGCCAGCACCGCCACCGACGTCGCCTGCGCCAGGCCGTCCGGGCCCATCATCCGCAGGTACGCCCACGAGATCGGCAGGATGCCCGCCGAGCCGTGCGCCGCCGCCGACACCGCGTGGTGATCGCCCGGCTCCAGCGGGTCACCCGGCAGGAACTCGGCCAGGTGCGCGCGGACCGCGACCGGGCCGACACCCGGGCCGCCGCCACCGTGCGGGATGCAGAACGTCTTGTGCAGGTTCAGGTGCGACACGTCCGCCCCGAACTTCCCCGGACGGGCGAAGCCGACCAGCGCGTTCAGGTTCGCGCCGTCGACGTACACCTGACCGCCGGCGTCGTGCACCTGGCCGCACAGCTCCGCGATGCCCTTCTCGTACACGCCGTGGGTCGACGGGTACGTGACCATGATCGCCGCCAGCGCCTCGCGGTGCTTCCCGATCTTCGCGGCCAGGTCGGACAGGTCCACGTTGCCGTTCTCGTCGCAGGCCACCACGACCACCCGCATGCCCGCCATCACCGCGCTGGCCGCGTTCGTGCCGTGCGCGCTCGACGGGATCAGGCACACGTCCCGGTGCGCCTCGCCCCGGGACCGGTGATACCCGCGGATCGCCAGCAGGCCCGCCAGCTCACCCTGCGAACCCGCGTTCGGCTGCACGCTCACCGCGTCGTACCCGGTGATCTCCGCCAGCCAGCCCTCGAGCTGCGCCACCAGAGCCTCGTAACCGGCGGTGCGCGACGCCGGCGCGTACGGATGGATCTCGGCGAACTCCGGCCAGCTGACCGGCTCCATCTCCGTGGTCGCGTTCAGCTTCATCGTGCACGAACCCAGCGGGATCATGCCCCGGTCCAGCGCGTAGTCCCGATCCGACAGCTTGCGCAGATACCGCAGCATCGCCGTCTCCGAGTGGTGCGACCGGAACACCGGGTGCGTCATGAACTCCGACGTCCGCGCGAACTCCCGCAGGCCCGACGCCGCCGGCTCGGCACCGGCGGCACCGAACGCGGCCAGGACCGCCTCGACGTGCGCGGCCGTCGTCGTCTCGTCGCACGACACCGACACCCGGTCGGCGTCGACGAGCCGCAGGTCGATGCCCGACCCGGCCGCCGCCTCCACCACCGACGCCGCCCGGCCCGGCACCACCGCGGTCACCGTGTCGAAGAACCGCTCGTGCGCCACCTCCACACCCGCCGCGGCCAGGCCCCCGGCCAGCGCCAGCGCCCGCCCGTGCACCCGCTCGGCGATCGCCCGCAGGCCCGCCGGGCCGTGGTACACCGCGTACATGCTCGCCATCACGGCCAGCAGGACCTGCGCCGTGCAGATGTTGCTCGTCGCCCGCTCCCGGCGGATGTGCTGCTCCCGGGTCTGCAACGCCAGCCGGTAGGCCGGCGCCCCGTCCGCGTCCTTCGACACCCCGACCAGGCGCCCGGGCAGCGACCGCTCCAGCCCGGAGCGCACCGCCAGGTAGCCCGCGTGCGGACCACCGAACCCCAGGGGTACGCCGAACCGCTGCGTCGTCCCCGCGGCGATGTCCGCACCGATCTCCCCCGGCGCCCGCAGCAGCGTCAGCGCCAGCAGGTCGGCGGCCACCGTCACCAGCGCCCCCGCCTCGTGCGCGGCCACGGCCAGCGCGGCATGGTCACGGACCGCGCCGGAGGCGCCCGGATACTGAAGGTGCAGCCCGAAGAACTCGGCCGGCAGCGCGTCGCCGGCGTCCAGGTCGGCCAGGACCAGCTCGATGCCCAGCGGCTCCGCCCGGGTCCGCAGCACCGCCAGCGTCTGCGGCAGCGTGTCGGCATCCACCACGTACACGTTGCTCTTGCTCCTGCTCGACCGGCGCGCCAGCGTCATCGCCTCCGCGACCGCCGTGCCCTCGTCGAGCATCGACGCGTTCGCCGTCGCCAGGCCGGTCAGGTCGGTCACCATCGTCTGGAAGTTCAGCAGCGCCTCCAGCCGGCCCTGGCTGATCTCCGGCTGGTACGGCGTGTAGGCCGTGTACCAGGCCGGATTCTCCAGCACGTTGCGCCTGATCACCGCGGGCGTGAACGTGCCGTAGTAACCCAGCCCGATCATCGACGTGGTGACCGTGTTGCGCCCGGCGATCTCCCGCAGCTCGGCGATCGCCTCCTCCTCGGTGGCCGCGTCCGGCAGCGCCAGCGTCCCGTGCCAGCGGATCACCTCGGGGATCGCGGCGTCCATGAGGGCGTCGAGGGACGCGTACCCGATCGCCTTGAGCATCTGGGTCTGCGCGTCCGGATCCGGACCGATGTGGCGGGGTGCGAACGTCATGGCGGCTCCAGGGAAGCGAGGTCGACGGGCAACCTCCCCCTCTGTCATACCCACGAGCGCACTTCAGAGTCGCCTTCCCCCGCGGTCCTTTTGCCTGAGAGGTTCCGGGGAGGATTTGCCCCTTCGGCGCCGCCGGCGAACCGGTGGTCTCTCCCGCGTGGGTGGTACGGCACCGCCCAACCTACCAGCGCACGTGTTTCGATCATGTGTCCCTAGGCTGTGGCGTGTGACCTACTCCCCCGCGGACGACCGCTACGACACCATGACCTACCGCCGCTCCGGGCGCAGCGGGCTGCGGCTGCCCGCCATCAGCCTCGGCCTCTGGCACAACTTCGGCGACGCCCGCCCCCTGGAACGGCAGCAGGCGATCACCCGCCGCGCCTTCGACCTCGGCGTCACCCACTTCGACCTGGCCAACAACTACGGCCCGCCGCCCGGCAGCGCCGAGAGCAACTTCGGCCGCATCCTGCGCACCGACTTCGCCGCCCACCGCGACGAGATCGTCGTCTCCACCAAGGCCGGCTACCACATGTGGAACGGCCCGTACGGCGAGTGGGGCTCCCGCAAGTACCTCGTCTCGTCGCTCGACCAGTCCCTGAAGCGGCTCGGCCTCGACTACGTCGACGTCTTCTACCACCACCGCCCCGACCCGGACACCCCGCTCGAGGAGACCATGACGGCCCTCGACGCCGTCGTCCGCGCCGGCAAGGCCCTCTACGTCGGCATCAGCAACTACAGCGCCGAGCAGACCGCCCAGGCCGCCGCCATCCTCCAGGAACTCGGCACGCCGCTGCTCATCCACCAGCCCTCGTACTCGATCCTCAACCGCTGGATCGAACGCGACCACCTGCTCGACACGCTCGAACGCGTCGGCGCCGGCTGCATCGCCTTCAGCCCCCTGCAACAGGGCCTGCTCACCGACCGCTACCTCGGCGGCATCCCCGACGACTCCCGGGTGCGCACCAGCGTGTTCCTCAACGAGAGCGACCTCGACGCCGCGACCATGGACCGGATCCGCCGCCTCGACGAGATCGCCCGCCGCCGCGGCCAGAGCCTCGCCCAGCTCGCCCTCGCCTGGGCCCTGCGCGACCCCCGGATGACCAGCCTCATCATCGGCGCCAGCAGCGTCGGACAGCTCGAGACCAACCTCGCGGCGCTGCGCAACACCGACCTCGGCCAGGAGGAACTCGACGAGATCGACGGGACCGTCCTCGGCCTGTGAGCGTCCTGTTCCCGCCCCGCACGATCCTCGCGGTCGTGGTCGGCTCGCGTGCGTACGGCCTCGACGGCCCGCGCTCCGACCACGACCGGCGAGGCGTGTACGCGGCGCCCACCCGCGCCTTCTGGCACCTCGACAAGCCGCCCACCCACCTCGACGGCCCGCGCGACGAGCAGTTCTCCTGGGAGATCGAGCGGTTCTGCACCCTCGCGCTGCAGGCCAACCCCACGGTCCTCGAAGTGCTCTGGTCGCCGCTGATCGAACACGTCACCGCCGACGGACGGGAACTGCTCGCCGCCCGCGACGCGTTCCTGTCCCGGCACGTCGCCCGCACGTACGGCGCGTACGCCCGCGACCAGCTCCACCGGGTCTCCGCCCGGCGGGCCCGCACCGGCGAGACGAACTACAAGCAGGCCATGCACATGATCCGGCTGCTGCACGCCGGCGCCCACGTGCTGCGGACCGGCGAGGTGCTCGTCGACGTACGGCCGCTGCGCGAGCGGCTGCTGCGGATCAAAAACGGTGGTGAGCCCTGGGAATCCGTGGTCTCGTGGGCGGGCGAACTGCAACGGGACCTCGCCGCCGCGGAGGCCGCCAGCACCCTGCCGGACGAACCCGGCCGGGAAAGAATCGATGCGCTGCTCACCGGCGTACGGGAAAGGGGTCTGTCGTGACGCTGACCGTTCCCGCCTGGGCCGCGGAAGGCGCGGCCCTGCCCTATCCGGCCGTCTTCGTGACCGTCAGCGGCGCCCACCTCTACGGCTTCGCCTCCGTCGACAGCGACCTCGACCTGCGCGCGAGCCACCTCCTGCCGGCCGGGGAGGTGGTCGGCCTGCGCACCGGCCCGGACACGATCACGTCCGGCACCTGGCGCGACGGCGTCGAACTCGACGTGGTCAGCCACGACCTGCTCAAGTTCGCGCGCCTCCTCAACAGCCGCAACGGGTACGTCCTGGAGCAGCTGCTGTCCCCGCTCGTGGTCACGACGTCGCCCCTGCACCGCGACCTGGTGGAGCTGGCACCCGGCCTGATCACCCGGCACCACGCCCACCACTACCTGGGGTTCGCCGCCACCCAGCAACGCCTCTTCGCCGGCACCGGCGAGCTCAAGCCGGCCCTCTACACGCTGCGGGTGCTGCACACGGGCCTGCACCTCATGCGTACGGGCGAGGTGGTCGCGGACCTCGGCGCGCTGAGCCCCCTGGGGTACGTCCCGGAGCTGATCGCGATGAAGCGCTCGGCGGAACACGGCGCATTCCCGGCCGCCCTGCGCGAGGCGGTCGAGAAAGACGTGGCGCGGCTGCGGGAGGAGCTGGAGCAGGCACGGGACGCGTCGGCGCTGCCCTTGCGCGCCGATCCGGGTGCCGTCGAGGCCCTGCATCAGCTGGTGGTCCGTGCCCGGCTCGCTCCTGCCTGAGTCGCCCGGCAGTCGACTGCCTTGCCGGCCGGCCCGCCACTGCCTGCTGAAAGCGACCGCCCTCGCGACCGCCCTCGCGACCGCCCTCGCGACCGCTTGATTGTGGCTGTCGGCGAAGCCGTCGTTCTGTGGTTTGTGGTGCCGCGCTCCGCGCGTGGGGCATCCTAGGAACCTAGGTGTTATCGTCGGGCGGGGGCGGCGGTCTACGCTGGTCCCATGACCACCCGCACGCTCGACGGTCACGGCATCACGATCGCCGCCGAGGTGACCAGCGAGGACGCCCGCGCACCGGTCGTCCATCTCGCGAGGCCGCACCGGCCCGTGCTGGTGGCCGGGACGCTCGGCGAGCTGACCGGGCCGACCCACGGCCTCGTCGCGCTTCCGCTGCGCCTGTGGTGGAATCCCCAGCGCGCGTTCGACCTCGGCGAACACACCATGCTGCTGTGGATGTACGAGAACGTCCTGCGCGAGGCGGTCCGCGTCGACGAGCTGCGCGACCACCTCGACGGGGCGACGCTCGTACGGATATGGCCGGAATTGAATCTGCCCCGGGGCGTCCGCGCGGCCTGGGAGGCACGGCACCCGGTGCTGCGCCGGGCCGCGCGCGCCGCCTGACATCAGCCGGGCCGCGGGGCCCGCTTCACCGCGAGGGCCCGCTTCACCGCGAGGGCCCGGCCCACCGCTGAGCCCGGCTCACCGCGGGGCCCGCTTTACCGCCCGCCGCCGGTGCCGACCGAGAATCAGCACGAGCCGCAGGATCACCACGACGTGCTTGCCGCGTCACGCTGCCGGCCGTGCGACAGCTTCAAGGACGTCTTTCGTCCGCGGGCCCGTTGTCCACAGGCGCCCCCACCGTCCACCTCGGACCTGTTAGGTTCTCCGCCACGGACGTCCCGGACCATCCGACGGGACGTCAACGGGGAAACGGGGCGACCATGGCACACCTGAACCGGCGATCCTTCCTGACCCTGGCCGCGGGCGTTCCGCTCGCCGTGGCAGGCCTGCCCGCGGCGGTCGCTCACGCCGCTCCCGCCCGCGGCCGCATCACCGGCCTGCTGGCGCGCGAGCCCGATCAGCTTCTCGACCCGCCGGACGACCGGCTGCACGGCTTCGTCCAGCCACTGACGTGGGCCGAGGCGCAGCCCACCGCGGGCGGCCCGATCTCGCCGGCCGCCGTGGCGAAACTCGAGGTCGCGGTCGACCTCGCCCGCGACCGGGGTTATCCCAAGATCAAGCTGCGCCTGCTGGCGGGCCACCAGTCCCCCGCCTGGGCTCTCGCCCTCGGCGGCGGACCCATCGCCGACTGGCTCGAGCCCGAGAACGGCAAGAAGTTCGTCGTGCCCCGCTGGTGGTGCCCGCAGTTCCTGGACGCGTACGCGGCCTTCCTCACCGCGCTCGCGCCGCACCTCACCGCACCCGAGTGGTGCGAGGCGACCGTCGCCGGCACCACGACGATCTTCGCCGAGCCGCTGATCCACCAGCTCGGCGTCGCCGACAACCGGTCCAAGGCGCTCGAAGCGGGTTATACCGACGTGCGTGACAGGGACGCCCTCTACAAGGCCATCGCCGACCAGCACGCGGCGTTCAGCCCGTTCGGCATCTCGTCGTCGGTGGCCTACAACCCGTGGCAGATGATCAATGACAAGGAGCGCCTGGAGGTCAGGATGGAGGAGACCATCACGGCCATGAACTACCAGCGCACCCTCGCCGGCAACGCCGGCATCTGGGCGAACAACTCCCTGATGGTCCGGCAACTGCCCGACGGCACCCTCGAACAGGCCCGGCCCGACTACCAGCGCCTGTACGACCACATGATCGCGGGAGCGGCCGACGGTCACCCCATCCAGTTCCAGACGGCCACCCTGGCAAAGATCACGGACGCGGGCGGCACTCCCCTGGCCACCGCGACCTGGGCGGCGAACGTCGGCGGCCTCTCCGTGGAACTCCCCCTGAACTGGGAGCGCGAGGGCAGCATCACCCCGGCCCAGGCCACATCCCTCAACACCCGCATGGCCACCAACGCCACCCGAACCTGACCGCCGCTCCCGGCCCGAGCTCCGGCCGGCGCGCAGCCACCGCTGCCGATGGTTGATCCGGTCACTGCCGCCTGCCGGCCGACGGCGACGGGCTCGATGAAGGCCCACGGGCGGCGGCGCGGGCGCGGACCGGGTCGGCAGGCCGACACGGCGAGCCGGCAGGCCGACACGGCGAGCCGGCAGGCCGACACGGCGAGCCGGCAGGCCTCGGCGCACAGTCGCGGAGCTGGTCGGCCAGGTTCTTGGAGTCCGCCGGCCGCGCGCGACCCGGAGACCACAGCGGCCGACCGGCGGACACGGCGAGCCCGCGGGCCGGGGTCGGATGCGGGCCTCCGACGGCGCGAGGTTCCTGTGGGATCGGCACGACATCGGATCACCGGTGGGCCCGGGGCGCCAGCGGGGCGGGACGGCGGCGAGGGCGGGACGGCGGCCGAAGTGGTGCTGTCAGAGGCCGAGTGCTGCGGTGACCTTCGCCTCGAGGGCGTCCTCGGTCATCGCCTCGTCGATGTGGAGGTGTGGGAGCGCCAGGCGGGTGGTGGTCTCCGCGAGGCGGTCGGTGAACAGGGCGTCCCGTTCGAGGAGGTTGAGCAGGGCACGGGCCGGGTGGGACGTTCTGCCCGCGATCGTCCACAGGTCGCCGCGGGCTTCCAGGGCGGTGCGGCGGAAATGGGGGGTGGGGAGGAGCCAGAGGGCGTGGCCCGGTGTGGCCAGCAGAGGGGCGACCAGCTCCGGGAGCAGGCGGAAGCCTTCCGCGATCACGCCGCGGTGCGGGCTCAGGGCCAGCAGGTCCTCGACGATCAGGTCGAACGCCTCGCCGCGGTACCAGTGGAAGGTGTCGAGCATGGTCTGCGGGGAGCGGTCCGCCCAGCGCTCGTCCATGGTCATCGCCAGGAAGCGCCGGAGGTACGGCGTTTCGCCGGGCGCGCTCCGCCGGACATGGTCGGTCATGACGTCATCGGTCGAGTACACGTCCAGGCCGCGGCGGCGGGCGATGCGGGCGGCGATCGTCGACTTGCCGGCGCCGCTGCCGCCGCCGAGCCAATAGACGTGCGCCAGACGCTCGCGCAGACGGGACTCCGGACGCCCGGGCAGCGGGCCCGGCGGCCCGGCGCTCAGGGCATGGCCTTCGCCGACGAGACGGACGGCACCTCGGGCCGGCGGAAGACTGCCAGGTCAGGCAGCGACTCGGGCAAGCGGGAGGCCCGCGGCCCAGCCAGGCGAGGAACCGGCGACTCGCGCAAGCGGGAGGCCCACGGCTCAAGCAGGCGAGGAACCGGCGACTCGGACAGGCCAGAAGCGAGCGGCTCAGGCAAGCGGGAGGCCGGCGGCTCGGGTGGGAGTTGAGGTCCGGCCGGGGCGCGGGTCACGGGGGCGGGAGCGGGAACGTGCCGCCCCGGGCGTGCGGGTCCCAGCCTGCGGCGAGGCCCCGGGCGATCAGTTCGCGGACGTCGTCTGCTGACGGGTGGTCGTACCGGCCCGGCTGTTGGGGCAGGTCCACCTGCAGGGCGCGGCCCGTCTTGCCCGCGCCGAAGATGCGGAGGCGCAGGACTCGGTGGCCCGGGGAGGGGACCGGGCGGGCCTGCCAGCGGTACGGGTGGCCGTCGTGGTGGAGGCGGCGGAGGGGGGCCTTCATGTCAGTGCGGGCCCACGGCGATGATGCGGATCGCCGCGGCGCCTGCCTCGTCGCTGGCGGCGAGGTCGATCTCCGCCTCGATGCCCCAGTCGTGGTCGCCTTCCGGGTCCTCGAAGACCTGGCGGACCTTCCAGACGGCCGGGCCCTGCTCGATGTGCAGGAAGGCCGGGCCGCGGGCCGACGGGCCGGTGCCGACCACCGGGTACTCGGCGTAGTAGTTCTCGAGGGCCTCGATCCAGCGGTCCGTGGTCCAGCCCGACTCGGCGTCGAGGTCGCCCAGGTCCTCGGCGCGGCGCAGGGCGAAGAGTTCGACGCGGCGGAAGAGGGCGTTGCGGACCAGGACGCGGAACGCGCGGGTGTTGCGGGTGACGGCCGGGGGGCGGTCGTCCAGCGGCGACGGTTCGGCGATCTCGGCGCCCGGGTTGCGCAGGCGTTCCCACTCGTCGAGGAGGCTGGAGTCGACCTGGCGGACGAGTTCGCCGAGCCATTCGATCAGGTCCGTCAGTTCTTCCGTACGGGCGTCCTCCGGCACCGTCTGCCGCAGCGCCCGGAACGCGTCGGCGAGGTAGCGCAGCACCAGCCCCTCGGAGCGGGACAGGCCGTAGAAGGACACGTACTCGGTGAAGGTCATCGCGCGCTCGTACATGTCGCGGACGACGGCCTTGGGCTTCAGTTCGTAGTCGGCGACCCAGGGGTGACCGCGGCGGTAGGTCTCGTAGGCGCCCTCGAGCAGGTCCACGAGCGGCTTCGGGTACGTGACCTCCTCCAGCAGTTCCATGCGCTGGTCGTACTCGATGCCCTCGGCCTTCATGGCGTTGACCGCCTCGCCCTTGGCCTTGAACTGCTGGGCCGAGAGCACCTGGCGCGGGTCCTCGAGCGTCGCCTCGATCACCGACACGACGTCGAGGGGGTAGTCGGGCGACTCCCTGTCGAGCAGTTCGAGGCAGGCCAGCGCGAACGGCGACAGCGCCTGGTTCAGGGCGAAGTCGAGCTGAAGGTCGTCGACCAGCCGGTACGCCCCGTCCACGCGCTCGATGACGCCCCCGGCGAGCAGGGCGCGGGCGATCGCGATCGCGCGGCGGATGTGCCGGCGTTGCGCGGCCGGCTCCTCGTGGTTGTCGGTGAGCAGGTGCCGCATCGAGGCGAACGGGTCGCCGCCGCGGGCGATCACGTTGAGCAGCATCGCGTGCGAGACCTGGAAGGAGGAGGTCAGCGGCTCGGGGTCGGCGGCGACGAGGCGGTCGAAGGTGGGCTGACCCCAGCCGATGGTGCCCTCCGGCGGCTTCTTGCGCACCACCTTGCGGCGCTTCTTCGGGTCGTCGCCGGCCTTGGCCAGCATGCGCTCGTTGTCGATCACGTGCTCCGGCGCCTGCACGATGACCGTGCCGAGGGTGTCGTAGCCGGCCCGGCCCGCGCGGCCCGCGATCTGGTGGAACTCGCGGGCCTTCAGCAGCCGGGTGCGCACGCCGTCGTACTTGGACAGGCCGGTGAACAGGACCGTGCGGATCGGCACGTTGATGCCGACGCCGAGGGTGTCCGTACCGCAGATGACCTTGAGCAGGCCCGCCTGGGCGAGCGTCTCCACCAGGCGGCGGTACTTGGGCAGCATGCCCGCGTGGTGCACGCCGATGCCGTGGCGCACGAGCCGCGACAGCGTACGCCCGAAGCCCGCCGTGAACCGGAAGTTGCCCAGCGCGGCGGCGATCGCGTCCTTCTCGGCGCGCGTACACATGTTGATGCTCATCAGCGCCTGCGCCCGCTCCAGGGCCGCCGCCTGGGTGAAGTGGACGATGTAGACCGGCGCCTGGTGGGTGGTGAGCAGCTCCTCGATCGTCTCGTGCAGCGGCGTCATCGCGTACGAGAAGAGGAGCGGGACCGGCCGCTCCGCGTTGGCGACCACCGCGGTCTCACGGCCGGTGCGCCGCGTCAGATCGTCCACGAAGCGGGTGGTGTCGCCGAGGGTGGCCGACATGAGCAGGAACTGCGCCTGGGGCAGCTCGATCAGCGGCACCTGCCAGGCCCAGCCGCGGTCGGGCTCGGCGTAGAAGTGGAACTCGTCCATCACCACCTGGCCGACGTCGGCGTCGGCGCCCTCGCGCAGGGCCAGGTTGGCGAGGATCTCGGCGGTGCAGCAGATGATCGGCGCGTCGGCGTTGACGCTCGCGTCGCCGGTCAGCATGCCCACGTTGTGCGCGCCGAAGACCGCGCAGAGGGCGAAGAACTTCTCCGACACCAGGGCCTTGATCGGCGCGGTGTAGAAGGTGGTGCGCTTTCCGGCCAGCGCGGCGAAGTGCGCGCCGGTCGCGACCAGGCTCTTGCCGGAGCCGGTCGGGGTGTTCAGGATGACGTTCGCCCCGGTGGCGATCTCGATGAGCGCCTCCTCCTGGTGGGGGTAGAGCGTCAGGCCCTGCTCGGCGACCCAGGTCTGGAAGGCGTCGAAGACGGCGTCGGGTTCGGCGGTGCCGGGCAGGCGTTCGGTGAGATTCATGATGCGCCCAGTCTATGAGCAGCACCGGAGCCGGACAGCACCGCGGCCGGGCGCGCTGTGCGCCCGGCCGCGGAAGGGACCCTGCTGTGGATTCGTGCGGGTGATCTACGCGGCGAACGCCGCGTAGATCGGGCCGGCGACGCTGCCCGCGAGGCCGATGACGGCGGCGAAGACGGCGATGGTGGAACCGATTCTCAGGCGCATTCGGGAGCCTTCCTGGTGCTGACTGGCCTCGCTGACAGCAAGATTCGGCCCCGCAGGTTGCCGCCGGGTACGCCCCCGGTTGCGAAACGGTTGCGTGGCGGCCCGGCTCAGCGGGGCCAGCCGGCGAGCCGGGCGCGCAGCCGGTCCACGTCGGCGGCGCCGAGGCCGTACACGGCGAACCGGGCGTCGTCGAGGCGGTCGAGGTAGCGGCCCGCGTCGGCGATGTCGCCGGGCTCCAGGGTGTCGTCGAGGGCGTGGGCGAGCTCGAGCACCCGGTCCAGCGGATAGCGTTCGAGGGCGGCGGCGACGTCGATGTAGTCGCGGACCTCCCGCCGGTTGACCAGGGCGGCGACCTTCGAGGCGACCAGGT
Source organism: Pseudosporangium ferrugineum (assembly GCF_003002065.1). Taxonomy (GTDB): domain Bacteria; phylum Actinomycetota; class Actinomycetes; order Mycobacteriales; family Micromonosporaceae; genus Actinoplanes; species Actinoplanes ferrugineus_A. The sequence continues at coordinate 94,710 of NZ_PVZG01000019.1, read as the reverse complement.
CGTCGAGGTGCATGACCGGGCCGACGTCCATCACCACCGGCGCGCGCCGGCGGTCGAGCCGGGTCAGGGTCAGCCGCAGCGCCCGCCGCCCGTCGGCCACGTGGTATTCGCGCAGGTCCTCGTCCATGCCGGCGAACATCTCGTCGGCGACCTCGCGGAACACCTGGTAGCCGGCCGCGGTGAGGGCGCCGGTCACCCCGGCCGCGGCGGCCTCGACCGCCCCGGCCGTGTCGGTGAACAGGTCGATGTCCTCGGTGGGCCGCCGGACCAGGCCGTTGACCAGCCAGGCGACGCCGCCGCCCAGCACGAAGCCGTGCTTCTCCCCCGCGGTGAGGGCGATGGTGGCGACGTCGCGGTAGAAGTCGTCGATGTTCGCGGTCACCCGAGGACCGTAGCGGTCCCGTACGACAGAAATTCCGTCACGGCCGCCCGGGCAGCCGCACGGTGAAGGTCGTGCCGAGGTGTTGCCGGCTGGTGACCTCGATGCGGCCGCCGTGGTCGGTGACGATGCGGTGCGCGATGGTCAGGCCGAGGCCGGTGCCGCCGGTGGCCCGCTGCCGGGCCGGGTCGGCGCGCCAGAACCGGTCGAAGACCCGGGACAGGTCGCCGGGCGCGATGCCCACGCCGTTGTCCTGCACGGTCAGGACCGCCTCGGTGCCCTCGGCGCGGACCCGCAGCAGGACGTGGCCGTCGCGGTCGGTGTAGCGGATGGCGTTGCTCAGCAGGTTGCCGAGGACCTGGCGCAGGCGGTCCGGGTCGGCGTCGACCCAGACCGGCGCGGGCGCGTCGACGGTCAGCGCGACCCCGGCGTCCGCGGCGACGACCCGGTGCGCGGTGGCCCCGCCGGAGACCAGGTCCGCCAGGTCGACCGGCGCGGTCGTGTAGTTCAGGTCGCCGGCCTCGGCCAGCGCGAGCACCTGCAGGTCGTCCAGGATGCGGCGCTGGAGCAGGGTCTCCTCGTGCAGCGACGCGAACAGCTCCCGGCTCGGCTGCACCACGCCGTCGGACAGCCCTTCGAGATAGCCCCGCAGGTTCGACAGCGGCGTACGCATCTCGTGGGCGACGTCGGCGACCAGCCGCCGCTGGCGTTCCTCGCTGCGTTGCAGGGCCTCGGCCATGGCGTTGAACGACGCGGACAGCCGGGCCAGCTCGCTGCCGCCGCCGACCGGGACGCGCACGTCGAGGCGGCCGTCGGCGAGTTCGCGGGAGGCCTCCGTCAGCCGCCGCACGGGCCGGCTGACCCGGCGGGCGATCAGCGCCGTGCCGACCAGGGCCACCGCCACGAGACCGGCCGCGCCGAACGCCGCGGGCCGGCCGAGGGACCCGACGCCGTCGGTGTCGGTGCGGGGACCGAGAAGGAGCTGCAACGGTACGGCGGAAGCCGCGGTCACCGCGCGCGTGAACGAGGAGTACAGGCAGGAGTTGTTCCCCTCCGGCGAGCCCGCCCGCTCGCACTGGCTGTACGTGGCCCACACGCCGTTGATCCACTCCTCGTCGGTGACCACCTTCAGCACCGCCTCCTTGACGCACTCCGGGTTGCGGGTGACCTGCTCCCCGGTCAGGTACGGCGCCTTGTCGATCAGCAGCGCCGGGTCGCCGGTGGCCGCCTTCTCGTCGATGCAGCGGACCGCGATCAGCGCCGCCCGGTACTGGGCCGCCTGCCGCACCATCAGCGCGGGCGGGGAGCCGAAGATGTCATCGGTGGGCTCGGCGCCGAACAGGTCGCGGGGCGTGACCGGCTTGTAGCCCAGGCGTACGGGTGGGGCCCCCGGGTCCGCCAGCTCCGGCGACACCACCCCCGACGCCCCCGGTTCCGTCAGCCTGTCGGCGGCCGCGGCGATCCGCGGGCTCAGCGCGGGGCGCGCGTCGACGCCCAGCGCGGCGCCCTGCACCGGCCCGGACGGGCGGCCCTGCATGGTGTCCGAGTCGACCAGCACCAGGCCGTCCCCGGTGCGGAGCTGGATGTGCAGCCGGGTCGCGGTGGCCAGCCCGGCCACCACCCGGTCCAGGCCGGGCCAGCGACCGCGGAGCAGCCCGAAGCGCTGCACCGCGTCGACGATCGTCGTCTGATGCTGCACCGAGGCCCGCTGCGAGCGCTCGACCTCCCGCGAGGTGAGGCTGAGCGTCAGCCAGGCGGTCGCCCCGATCGCGGTCACCGCCACGATCATCACCAGCATGAAGATGCGCAGCCGGAAACTCACTGCTCGGCCATCCGGTATCCGCGGCCGTAGACGGTCTGGACGTACCGGGGCTCGGCCGGGTTGGCCTCGATCTTGCGGCGCAGGTTCACCACGTGGGCGTCGACCGTACGCTCGGACACCTCCTGCTCGAAGCCGAAGGTCTTGTCGATGATCTGCCCGCGGGTGAAGACCCGCCCGGGCTCGCGGGCGAGCAGCTCGACGATGCCGAACTCCTTGGCGGTGAGGTTCACCGGCACGCCACCGACGCGGACCTCGAAGCGGCCGGCGTCGATCTCCAGGTCGCCGACCCGCAGCACCGGCGAGGGGCCGTCGGCGGCGCCCGTGCGGCGCAGCAGTGCGCGGACCCGGGCGGTCAGCTCCCGCGGGCTCACCGGCTTGGCCAGGTAGTCGTCGGCGCCGATGTCGAGCCCGAGCAGCATGTCGTTCTCCGACGAGCGGGCGGTCACCAGCAGGATGGCCACGTTCGACTCGGCCCGCAGAATCCGGCACACGTCGAGACCGTCGACCAGCGGCATCATCACGTCGAGCACGACGAGGTCCGGCCGGCGGGCGCGAGCCTGCTCGAGGGCGGCCCGACCGTCACCGACCGTCAGCACCTGATGGCCCTCGCGCTCGAGGTACAGGCGAATGAGCTGGGCATGCTTCGGATCGTCGTCGGCCACGAGAATGCGTGCGGTCACCGTCGGATTCTGGCTCAGGACCTCCTCGGGGGCCAACAAATGTGCGGATCCGATGAAGATCCGCTCCGATTCCGGTGCCGGTCCGGATCTCGGCGGCTTCTTCATCACTTCTTCACCACGCCCCGCCTACGTTTCGCCGCGCAAGTCGCCACAACGACAGGAGTGACGAGATGTGTGGTCTGAGCGTGTTCGTCAGCAGCCGCCCCCACGCCGGGGTGCCCGACGCGGAGTCGGCGGCGGTCTTCGCAAGCGCGCTGGAGACGATGCACCACCGCGGCCCGGACGACACCCAGGTGGAGTTCGGCGACGGCGTCGCTTTCGGCTTCAAGCGCCTCGCCATCATCGACCGCGCGGAAAGCGCCCAGCCGGCCCACTACCCGGTCGACGGCCCGCAGGCCGGGCGCTGGACGGTGGTCTTCAACGGCGAGATCTACAACTACCGCGAGCTGCGCGCCGACCTGATCCGCGAGCACCGGGCGACGTTCGCCACCCAGGGTGACTCCGAGGTGCTCGCCGCGGCGTTCCACTACTGGGGCGCCGCCGCGCTGTCCCGGCTGCGCGGCATGTTCGCGTTCGTCGCGTACGACCACTTCACCCGGACCCTGCACGCGGCCCGCGACCCGTTCGGCATCAAGCCGCTGTACGTGCTGGAGACCTCCGACGGCCTGTTCCTGGCCAGCGAGCGCAAGGCGTTGCTGCCGTTCAGCGGCGACTCCGGCGCGGCCCTGGACACCGACGCGCTGGCCCACTACCTGACGTTCCAGTACGTGCCGGACCCGCTGAGCCTGCACCGGCACGTGCGGCGGCTGCCGCCGGGGCACCGGATGACCTGGACCCCCGGCGGCGGCCTGCGCCAGGAGCGCTACTTCCGGCCCTCGCTGCGGCCGCTGCACGTGCAACCGGAGGCGGCGTACCACGCGATCCGGGACGCGCTGCGGGACAGCGTCCGCAAGCACCTGCACGCGGAGGTGCAGGTCGGCGCGTTCCTGTCCAGCGGTGTCGACTCGTCGGCGATCGTGGCCCTGGCCCGGGAGAGCAAGCCGGACCTGCACGCGTTCACGGCCGGCTTCGCCCACGAGGGCTACTCGGAGATCGAGATCGCCCAGGACACCGCCGAGCAGCTCGGGGTGCGCCTGACCCCGACCGTCGTGACCGAGGACGACGTCCTGCGCGAGCTGCCCCGCATCGTCCAGCTCCTCGACGACCCGGTGGCCGACCCGTCGCTGATCCCGCTCTACTTCCTCGCGCAGACGGCGTCGCGCTACGTGACCGTGGTGCTCTCCGGCGAGGGCTCCGACGAGCTGTTCGGCGGCTACACCATCTACCGCGAGCCGATGTCGCTGGCCGGCATCGAGCGGCTGCCCGCCGGGATGAAGCGCGGCCTGCGCAACCTGTCGCACGTCATGCCGGAGGGCATGCGCGGCCGCAGTTTCCTCGAGCGCGGCACGACGCCGATCGAGGAGCGCTACTACGGCAACGCGCGGATCTTCGGGCCGGAGGAGAAGTCCCAGCTCATGCGCTTCACGGCCGAACCGCACACCGCCATCACCGCCCATCTGTACGCCGAGACGGCCGACGTCGACCCGGTCGCGTCGATGCAGTACGTCGACCTGCACACCTGGTTGCAGGGCGACATCCTGGTGAAGGCGGACCGGATGTCGATGGCGCACTCGCTGGAACTGCGCGTACCGTTCCTCGACCAGGCGGTCTACGCGGCCGCCGCGGGCCTGCCCACCGAGCTCAAGCTGCCGCACGGCAACAAGACGACCAAGCACGCCCTGCGCGAGGCGATGCGCGGCATCGTCCCCGAGTCGGTCCGCGACCGGCGCAAGCTGGGCTTCCCCACCCCGACCCGGCTGTGGCTCAAGGGTGGCATCGGCGACTGGGTCGGCGCGTTGTTCGACAGCTCGCAGACCGGCCACCTGCTGGACCTCGGGTACGCGCAGCGGCTGCTCAAGGACCACCGCGCCGGCGTCGCCGACCACTCCCGCAAGGTCTGGACGGTGGCGATGTTCTGCCTCTGGCACGCGATCACGGTGGAGAAGACCATCGACCCTTCTCCGGTACGCGCCCCCGCGGTCGTGTGACGGCTCCCTCAACCCGCCGCGGCGGGGGCCGATGGTCGGACGTGAGACGGATCCGGTGGGCGGCGGCGGCCCTGGCGCTGCTCGGCGTGGCGGCGTGCGGCCCGGTGCCGCCCGCCGTCCCCCGGCCCGCGGCCGCGCCGCAGGCCTCCCGCGCCGTACCGGTCGGGAAGGTCACGTATCCGGCGCGTGGCACCGGGGAGTGGCGCACCGCACCCGCCTCGGCGCGGACCGCCGGGGAGCGCGGGCCGCTGCTGCGCTACCGGGTGCTGGTCGAGCGGGACATCAGGGGCCTGTCCGCCGCCGCGTTCGCCGCCACGGTGACCTCGGCGCTCGCCGACCCGCGCGGCTGGACCGCCGGCGGCACGCTGCGGCTGCGCCGGTCCGGGCCGGGGATGCCGTACGATTTCACGATCTTTCTGGCCACCCCGCGGACCCGGGACGCGCTGTGCGGGCACGGCACGGACGGGTTCACGTCCTGCCGCCACGGCGACCGGGTGGTGCTGAACGTGGCCCGCTGGGTCAAGGGCGTGCCGGGCTACGGCGCCCCGCTGTCGGTCTACCGGCAGTACATGGTCAACCACGAGGTCGGGCACCGCCTGGGCCACGGTCACGAGCGGTGCCCGGGCCGCGGGCGTCCGGCGCCGGTCATGCAGCAGCAGACGCTCGGCCTGCACGGCTGCGACCCGAACCCCTGGCCCTACCGGGCGGGCGAACGGTACGCCGGACCGTCCGGCGCGTACGCCGATCGCCTGCCCGCCCCCGACCGCGGCCGGCGGTAAACCGGTTGCGGCCCGGCACGGGGCCGGTCATCGTGGTCCGCATGATGATCGCTGACCGAAAGGGCGTGCGCGCCCTCGCGCGTTGACCGCCACCGCGCGGCGCAGGAGCGCCGCCGCCGTCCTGGACCACTGGCACCGCGCCGACGCCTGGCGCCGGGAATGGCTCGAGGTGGGACTCGCCACCGAGCCGGCCGACCGGGAGACCGCCGAACACGTCCTGACCCGTTTCTACCGCCGGCACGGCCGCGGCCGGCCCCGGTTCGCCTGGGTGGACTCGCCCGCCGCCGGGCTCCCGCTCACCGCCGGCATCCCCGGCCACGACGACCTGCACGCCTGGCTGCGGCCCCGGCCACCGTCCGGCCGCCCGCCGATCGCCGTCGACCTCGCCGCGAGCTGGTCCCGCCTGCTGGCCGCCCTCGACGCCGCCGCCGACCACCCCGACTTGGAGGCGCCCCGGCCCCGGGGCGACAAGCCGTGGCCGGAGCTGCCGCCCGTGCCGGCCCTGGAGGCCGGGGTGCCGCTGCGGATCGTGCTGCGCCGGGGCGTCCGCGAGTCGCTGTGGACGGCCCTGCTGCGCGACGTCGCGCTGCCGGTCCGGTCCGCCCTCGGACCCCCGGCCACCCTCCCGATCTGCTGGTACGGCCAGCAGGACGCGTCCTGGATCGCCCACCACGACATCCTGCGGCGGCTCGGCCTGTCCCGGCCGGCCACCCGCGAGGCGGAGCGGCTCGACGAGTGGGCCGCCCTGGCCCGCGCCACCGGGTGGTGGTGGCCCGGCGACGAGGTGTGCGTGATGGTGGAACGGCCGGCGGGCATCGGCGCCGCCGGGGTGCGCTACCGCGCCGGGTGAGCCCTCACCGGGCGCTCCCCCGGTCGGGCGGCGGCATCCTGTCGTCGTAGACGCCGGAGGCGCCCGCGTAGCGCTCACCCTCGCGGTACGGCCACGGATTGGCGGTGCAGCCGTGCAGGCCGAGCGTCTGCTGCTGCATCACGGGTGCGGGCCGGCCGCGGCCCGGGCACCGCTCATGGCCCTGGCCCAGGCGGTGCCCGACCTCGTGGTTGACCATGTACTGCCGGTAGACCGACAGCGGGGCGCCGTAGCCCGGCACGCCCTTGACCCAGCGGGCCACGTTCAGCACCACCCGGTCGCCGTTGCGGCAGGACGTGTAGCCGTCCGGCACGTCCTGGCACAGCTCGTCGCGCGTGGCGGGGGTGACCAGGTAGATCGTGAAGTCGTACGGCTCCCGGGCCCCCACCCGCCGGAACTCCCGGTCGCCGCCGGCCGTCCAGCCGCGCGGGTCGGCGAGGGTGGCGCGGACGGTCGCGGCGAACGTACCGGGGCTGATGCCCTTGATGTCCTTCTCCACCAGGACCCGGTAGCGCAGCGCGGACCCGCCGCCGGGGTCCTTCTCCGCCCGGGCGGCGGAGAAGGCGCCGGTTCCCTCGCGGGGGTAGGTGACCTGCACCGGCCGGGACGGGGCGACGGACCGCTCGCCGGGAGTCGTCGGCCGGGGCGCCGGCGGGGATGGCGCGCCGCCGGCGGCCGAGCCGCATCCGGCGAGCAGGGCGGCCGCGAGGGCCGCGGGGACGACGCGAACGCGGACGGGCATGGGCTCTCTCCTTCGCACCGGGAACCGGTTGTGCGCAGGGAGAGACTGGTGAGGGCCGCGAATAGTTGATCGAGGACGATGTCAACCTTTTCGGCGGCCCGGACGTCCTAGCTCGGCCGTCGATCGCGGCCGGGGGCGGCCTACCTCACATTCCCGTCGCCGGCTCGCCGCCCGGCGCGGCCGGGATGGGCCGCGCGGGTCCGCGGCCGGGACCGGGTGCCGGCGCGGACGAGGCGCGGCGGGCCGCTACCGCGTCGAGCCCGGCGCCGACGCCTTCGGCCGGGGTGGGGCCGGCATCGACGCCTTCGGCTGGGGTGGGGCGGGCGCCGACGCCTTCGGCCGGGGTGGGGCCGGCATCGACGCCTTCGGCTGGGGTGGGGCGGGCGCCGACGCCTTCGGCTGGGGTGGGGCCGGCATCGACGCCTTCGGCTGGGGTGGGGCGGGCGCCGGTGCGTTCGGCGCCGATGCCCGCGGTGACCACGAAGGCGATGCCGGCCACCGCGGCCCAGCCGGGGCGCTGGCCGAGTACGAGCAGGCCGATGAGCAGGGCAAACGCCGGTTCCAGGCTCATCAGCGTGCCGAACGCCGCGGTGGTCAGCCGGCGCAGCGCCAGGAACTCCAGCGCGAACGGCACCACCGGCAGCAGGACCGCCAGGGCCAGCCCGATCAGCAGCAGCTGCCAGGTGAGCACGGCGAACACCGACGGGCCGGCCACCAGCGTGGCGACCAGGGCCGCCACCGGCATCGACACGGCCAAACCCTGGAAACCCGAGACGCCGTCGCCGACGCGCTGGGTCAGCAGGATGTACGCCGCCCAGCACACCGCCGCGGCCAGCGCGAAGCCGACGCCGAAGAGGTCCGTGCCGCCGTGCCACGGCTCGGTCAGCAGCACCACGCCGACCGCGGCCAGGGCCGGCCACAGCTTCGTGCCCCGGCGGCCACGGACCACCGCGACGCCGAGCGGGCCGAGGAACTCGAGGGCGCTGGCCGTACCGAGCGGCAGGCGCGACACCGCCGCCATGAACAGGATCGTCACGCCGGCCGTCACCACGCCCAGCGCCACGGACGCGAGCAGCGCCGGGCGGCCGAACGAGCCCGGACGCGGCCGGACCAGGACGAGCAGGATGACGCCGGCCCAGGCGAGCCGCAGCCACGCGGTGCCCTCGGGGCCGAGCCGGTCGAGCAGCCCGACGGACGCCGCCAGGCCCAGCTGGACCAGGAGCATCGAGGCGAGGGCCATGGCCGTACCGGAGCGGGTTTGCTGGCCCATCGGTCCAGTAGAGGCCGCCCGAACGTTCGCGTCCACGTGATAATCCTGGACGTACCGTCAAGGTTTCCCGGACGATGACGGGGTGGAGACCCGCCGCCTGCGCCTACTGCTCGAACTGTCCCGGCGCGGATCGATGCGTGCGGTCGCCGATGCGATGCACCTCACCACCTCGACCGTGTCCCAGCAGCTCGCCGTCCTGGCCCGGGAGGCGGGCGCGACCCTCGTCGAGCCGGACGGGCGCCGCGTCCGGCTCACCCCCGCCGGGCGGCGACTGGCCGGGCACGCGGTCACCATCCTGGCAGCGGTCGAGGCGGCGCGCCTCGACCTCACCCCCGGCGCGGAGCCGTCCGGCCAGGTGCGGGTGGCGGGCTTCGCTACCGGCGTACGCCGGAGCCTGCTGCCGGTGGCGGCCACCCTCGCGCGCGACCACCCCCGGGTCGGCCCGCGGATCCACGAGCACGAGCCGGCCGAGGCGTTCGACCTGCTCGCGGCCGACGCCATGGACCTGATCCTCACGTACGACTACAACCTCGCCCCGGTGGCGTTCGACCCGTCGGTGGAGGTGTTCCCGCTGTGGGAGACGCCGTGGGCGCTCGCGGTGGCGGAGGCGGCCCCGGGTACGCGCCTGGCCGACTTCGCCGAGGCGGACTGGATCGTCAACTCGCGCAACACCGCCGACGAGGACGTGGTCCGTACGGTGGCTTCGCTGGAGGGGTTCGCGCCGCGCATCCGGCACCGGGCGGACAGTCTCGAGCTGGTGGAGGACCTGATCCTGGCGGGGCTGGGGTGGCGCTGGTGCCGGACCGGCGGCCCGCGGCGCCCGGGGTGCGGTTGCTGGCACTGGGGACCGAGCCGGTGCTGCTGCGCAGCTATGCCGTGACCCGGCGGGGGCGCGCCGGGTGGGCGCCGCTCGCGCTGGTCCTGGACCTGCTCCGGGCCCCGCTCGGCCCGGGGCCCTGATGCCGACCTGGGCCATTCCGGGCCGTTCCGGTCTGGCCCGTCCTGCCTGGCCGGGCCGGTCTGGCCCGTCCCGCCTGGTCTGGCTGGTCTGGATCGGGGACCTTGCTCGGAGGTCCTGCTGGGCGGAGGGTCAGCCGGCGCGGCGGCGGGCGCGGCGGGCGGCCAGCTCGTCGCCGGCCGCGGGTTCGGCGGGGGTACCGACCGGCTGCGGCGCGGTGGCCGGCTCGGCCGGCAGGTGCGACAGCGAGCCCTGGATCTCCTTGAACGCACCGCCGATGGCGATGCCGAAGACGCCCTGGCCGCCCTGGAGCAGATCGACGACCTCCTCGGGCGAGCGGCACTCGTACACGGTCGTGCCGTCGGAGATCAGTGTGATGCCGGCCAGGTCCTCGACCCCGCGCGACCGCAGCGTCTCGATCGCCTTGCGGATGTTCTGCAGCGAGACCCCGGCGTCGAGCAGGCGCTTGACCACCTTGAGCACGACCAGGTCCCGGAATGAGTAGAGGCGCTGGGTCCCCGAGCCGGAAGCGTCCCGGATACTGGGCACGACCAGGGTGGTACGGGCCCAGTAGTCGAGCTGGCGGTAGCTGATCCCGACCGCCTGACACGCGGTGACCCCGCGATACCCAACCTCGCCGTCCTCGCCGACGAAAGGACCCTCCTGAGGATCTGAGTCGTGCACGCGACTACCTCCCCGCTGCGCGGTGCCGCTTTCACCTGGACTTCACGAGCCTATAACTCAGCGTGCCCGGAAACAGGGAGGTAATGCCGCGACACGCCGCGTACGGACGACCGGGCCTGTGGTGACCGTCGATGCAACAACCCCGAAATCCGGCCCTTGGCGAGCGGAAAGGCACGCAGTGCCCGGTTCCGCTCCGCGGACGGCGAACCGGCCCGGCCCGGACTTGTCACATCCCGCCCGGGCGCGCCGCGAACCCGTATCGGTCCCGCTGCGGTGGCGGTGCTGCGGCGGCATCGGCGCGAAGCTGCGAGGCCGCTGCGGCGGTCCAGGGGCGGCGGTTCCGGGAGGCGGCGGTTCCGGGAGGCGGCGGTTCCGGGAGGCGGCGGTTCCGGGAGGCGGCGGTTCCGGGCGCTTCGAAGCGGGCCGGAAAAGCCGGGTGGGCCGGAAAACCGGGTGGCCGGGTGGGCCGGTCAGCCGGCGAAGTCCTCCGGGCGGACCTGGTCGAGGAACTCGCGGAACTTCTCGACCTCGTCCTCCTGCTCGTCCGGGATGACGATGCCCGCCTCCGTCAGCACCTGGTCGGCGCAGCGGATCGGGGCTCCTACCCGCAGGGCCAGGGCGATCGAGTCGCTCGGGCGGGCGGACACGCGCAGGTCGTCGCCGATCAGGAGGTCGGCGTAGAAGACGTTCTCCTTGAGTTCGGTGATCTCCACGGCCTTCAGCGGCGCCTCGAGGGCCGCCAGGACGTCGCGGAGGAGGTCGTGGGTCAGGGGCCGGGCCGGCTTCACGCCCTGCTGCTCGTACGCGATGGCGGTCGCCTCCACCGCGCCGATCCAGATCGGCAGGTAACGATCGCCGTCGACCTCCCTGAGCAGGACGATCGGTTGGTTGCTGGGCAGCTCTACCCGAACCCCGACCACGCTCAGCTCGCGCACCGCCCGCCTCCGTGTCGCACGTCGTCGCCGCCCCGTCGGGCCCCGGTGGAACGGGGACCGTCAGGCTGTTTCCCGCCCTATCCTGCACGGTACACGGACGCCCCGGGACAAGCGCCACACGAGGTCCGTGTCCGATCCCACTGCGCATACCCTTCCGGGCGGTGCCGAACCGCCCGGTCGTCACGGGACGACGCCGCAGGTCGCGGGCGTCCTCCGGACGATCTTGCCGGGGCTCACCGGGCGGGCCGCCGGGCGCCGCCGGTTCAGCGCTCGGCGTAATACCCCGCCGGCCCGGCGTGGCCCCGGGCCGGAAAAGCCGCGTCCGGGGTAGCAGAACACACCGCCCGGGCACCGAGGCACCGACCGGAGCACGAGGCTCAAGCACCGACCGCGACGGGCAGCCTCGGCAGCGCGCCACGGACCGGATGCGCGGCCGGGAGTCGCCGCCCGGATGCGCGGCCGGGAGTCGCCGGCTCAGCGGCCCAGCGTGTCCCGCAGTCCCGCCCGCACCAGGGCCGCGTGCAGCCGCTGCGACAGGGCCTGCAACTCCCGGGCCGTCTCGGCCGCCCGGGCCTTCGCCGCCGGGTCCTGCTGGCGTACCAGCGGGGCCAGGAGCTGGGTGAACAGCCCGAGTTCGCGGTCCGCCCCGGCGCGGAACGCCCGCAGGTGGCGCACCTCCAGGCCGTGCCGGGTCAGGCCGACCACGGCCTCCACGATCACCACGGCGTCGCCGTCGTACCAGCCCGGGGGGCGGGAGGAGACCAGGCCGATCTGCTCGAGCTCGGTGAGGAGCTGCTCCGCGATGCCCGTACGTTCGACCAGGTCGGCGCGGGAGACCCGGGTGTCCGCGGTGTCCGCGGCCACCTCCGTCTCGGAGCCCACCGCCACCAGCGAGGGGCGCTGGTGGCCGATCGGGTCCTCGCCGCGTTCGAGCGCCTCCAGCTGCTCGCGGATGACCCGCAGCGGCAGATACTGGTCGCGCTGGGCGGTCAGGACGAACCGCAGCCGGGCCACGTCGTTCCACGAGTACTTGCGGTAGCCGGAGGCGGTGCGCTGGGGGTCTACCAGCCCTTCCGCCTCCAGGAACCGGAGCTTGGAGATCGTCGTGTCGGGGAACTCCGTGCGCAGCTGGGCCAGTACCTCCCCGATGCTCATCAGCGCGACGTCACGACCCGGGCGTGCGCCCGGGTCGTGTGCGGCCGCCCCCGCCGGGTTCACGCCCGGCCGCCCTCGCCCTCCGGCCGCGGACCGGCGATGAAGACCAGGCGGAACTTGCCGATCTGGACCTCGTCGCCGTTGCTCAGCGTCGCGGACTCGACCCGTTCCCGGTTCACGTACGTGCCGTTGAGCGAGCCGACGTCGCGGACCGTGAAGGTGCCCTCGTCGCGGTGGAACTCGGCGTGCCGGCGCGAGACCGTCACGTCGTCCAGGAAGATGTCACTGTCGGGGTGCCGCCCGCTCGTGGTCACGTCGTGGTCCAGCAGGAACCGCGCACCCGCGTTGGGACCACGGCGCACCACCAGCAGGGCCATTCCGGGCGGCAGCGAGCCGGACATCCGGCTCGGCACCACGTCGGTCTCGGGTCCCTCGAGCACCTCGTCGAGCGCTCCGAGGTTCAGCGTGGACGTGACGTCGAGCGGGGGGAACTCGTCGTCTGGGCGCGTCATGGACCACCTCACGGATCTGTTTCGGTCGCCGCCCGACGACGATGGGTGAGCGAGCCGGACGTGAGGTCCGGAGCGCAGCGCCCCCGCCGCCGCTGCCCGGTGCTCCGGACGTACGACTATCGGTTTCGAAGTAATAACAGTTCTACATGTGCCCCGCGAGCCTAGTCAGCACCGAAATACCGGGCAACCAGACGCGCGGACGTTGCCCGGACGACCCACGCGAACGCGGCTCAGCCGTCGGTCAGTGCCTTGTACGCCTCGGCGTCCAGCAGGCCGGAGAGCGCACCGGGGTCGTCCGGGGCGATCTCGACCAGCCAGCCGGCCGCGTACGGCTCGGCGTTGATCAGCTCGGGTTCGTCGGCCAGCGTCGCGTTGCGGGCCACCACGGTGCCCGACACGGGCGCGTACAGCTCCGAGACGCTCTTGGTCGACTCGATCTCGCCGAGCTGGTCACCGGCCTGCACCGCCGTGCCCTCCTCGGGCAGCTGCACGTAGACGATGTCGCCGAGCGCGTCCTGCGCGAAGTGGGTGATGCCCACCCGCACGGGACCGCTGCCGTCGCCGGACACCCACTCGTGCTCGGCCGTGTACCGCAGATCCTCGGGAATCACACATTCCTCCGTTGAGAAGCGCGCCCGTTCATGAGACCGGGCGCGCGTACTGCAGGCTGGCGGGCTGGCGCACCGCGGCCACGTCGACCGCCGTGCGTTGCTCCATGGTCACGTTACCGCCGGCCTGGCTCACCGACGCCACCACCCCACCGGGGATCTGCAGCGCGGTCTGCATCGTGGCCGGCACCCCGATCACCCAGAGGGTGTACGGGCCGCTGAGCTGCTTGCCGTCGACGACGATCTCCCCGCCGTCGGCGTCGACGAAGTACGACGAGGCGACGATGCGCACCGACACGCCGTTGTTGCCGACCAGCTCCATCACCTCGCCGCCGGCGCCGCGCAGCTCCTGCACGGCGTTCAGCAGCTGCGAGGCCTTGATCAGCTGGCCCCGCGGGTCGATCGTGATCTTGAGTCCGGGCCCCTTCGCGGGCAGCGTGCCGGAGAGCAGCCCGAGCTCGCCGGCCCGCTTGTCGGCCTCGGCCAGCGCGGCCTGCCGCCCGGCGACGCCGGAGGTCAGCTGCCGCTGGCTCTCCTCCAGCGTGTTGATCTCCTGCTGCAGCCGCTGGTCGCGGGCCTCGAGGTCGGACAGGATCCGGACCAGGTCCTCCTGCCGCGCCGACGCCAGGCCGGAGTCGGCGTCGTTGCTGCGCAGCTGCACCACCAGCGTGAAGCCGAACAGGGCCAGCAGGACCCAGATGAGCGCCCCGGCCGACGACATCCGCCGCCACGGAGCAGAAGCCTTCTCCGGTACGCCGTCAGCCGGCTCACCGCCTCCGGAGGACGCCGGGGCGGGTGGATCACCGGCCGATTCCGCGGCGGCGGGCGCGGGATCGGACGCGGCGGCAGTGGGCGCGGCATCCTCGGCAGCGGGTCCGGCGGCGGGCGGGCGCCGCAGCTTCACCGTCTCCCGGTCCCCCACGTCGGCGAGCACCGCCTCCACCGGCACCCTGACCGTCGGCTCGTCGTCCTCCGGAGGCGCCGAGCCGGCCGCGGACGAACCGGAAGCGAGGTCGTCGCCAAACGGACCGGAGCCGGGGTCATCGCCAAACGGACCGGAGGCGAGGTCGTCCCCGGACGGACCGGAGCCGAGGTCGTCCGCGGACGGACCGGAGGAAAGGGCGTCCGCCGGCGGCTCGGAGGCAGGGGCGTCCGCCGGCGCGGGACGCTCCGGCACCGCCATGAAGTCGAACGTGTCCGGCGGCGTCCGCGGGTCCTTGTCGTCGCTCATGGCCCGCCCTATGCCCGGAAGAGGTGGCGGCGGATCGCCGCCACGTTGCCGAAGATGCGGACGCCGAGCACCACCACGACGCCCGTGGAGAGCTGGCCGCCCACGCCGAGCTGGTCGCCCAGGTAGACGATCAGCGCCGCCACCACCACGTTGGCGATGAACGACACGACGAACTGCTTGTCGTCGAAGATGCCGTCGAGCTTCGCGCGTACCCCGCCGAAGACCGCGTCGAGCGCGGCGACCACCGCGATGGGCAGGTACGGCTGCAGCGCCGCCGGCACGGTCGGATGGAACACGATGCCGAGGACGACTCCGGCGATCAGGGCGATTACGGCGATCATCGGCCGCCTTTCGACGGGGTGGTGGACGGGGCGGACGGGGGCGGCGCGGGCGTGGCCGCGGTGGCCTGGCGCAGGGTGGGCTCGGTGGCCGCGTCCAGCGTCACGCCGCGGACCGGCGCCACGTCGTACGACATGGCGTACTTGGTGTTCAGGGCCCGGAAGAACTTGCCCGCCGCGCCGTCGCGGAAGTCCTTGAGCAGGTCCTCGGGCCCGATCGCGATCACCTGGTACGGCGTGGTCACCGGCCGGAAGTCGACGAGGATCGCCTCCCCCGCCTGCCGGATCGTGGAGGTCGCGGTGAGCCGCTGGCCGTTGACCGCGATGGCCTCGGCGCCCGCCGCCCACAGCGCGTTCGTGGCGAGCTGCAGGTCGGTGTCGCGGACCCGGGCCTCGTTGCGCCGCTCGCCGGTGACCGGGTCGATCGGGGTGGGCCCGTCGCCGACGGTGACGCGTACGCCGTTGCCGTGCACCGGCGCCAGGCCCGTCTCGGCCTCCAGGTCGCGCAGCCGGGCGACGGCCGCGCCGCCGAGCTGCTGTTCGCGCAGGCTCGCCACCTCGGCCCGGAGCCGCTCAGCGCGGGCCTGCAGCTCGCCGGTCGCCTCGCGGCGGCTCTGCACCTGCTCGACGAGGGTGTTCCGGGCCCGCGCGCGGGCCGGCTCGTCGGCGACGGTCTGCTGGTACGCCACCACGAGCAGGAAGCCGACCCCGGCGAGGGTGAGGGCGCTGACCCCGCTCAGCATCCTGCGGCGGGCGCCGGCCGGCCCCTCGCCGCGGGCCTTGCGGGCGGCGGCCTCGGCGTACCCGGGATCCAGCGGGTTGCGGAACAGCTCGGTGAGGAAGTCCGGGGTGAACGTCCGGCGCTGGCCGCCGTCGGTGCCGTCGTCGGGCGAGGTCATCCGGCGACAGCTCCGGGCACGGCGCGGTCGGCGCGCAGCAGGGCGCGGGTCTGCGCCAGGTAGAGCACGGCGGCGGCCCAGTAGAGGCCGAGCGCCCACCAGGCCAGCCCCCAGCCGATCGGGGCGGCGACGGCGTGCGCGGCCGGCACCGCCTCGGCCAGCAGCAGCACCGGGAACGCGCCGAGCAGCACGAACGTGCCGGTCTTGCCGACGTAGTGCACCGGCGGCGGTCCGTACCCGTGGCGGCGCAGCACCAGCAGGGCGACGCCGAGGACGGCCTCGCGCAGCAGCAGGGCCGTGGTCAGCCACCAGGGGACGACCTCGCGCACGGTGAAGCCGATGAGCGTGGCCAGGATGTAGAGGCGGTCGGCGAACGGGTCGAGCAGCTCGCCGAGGCGGCTCACCGAGTTCATCCGGCGGGCGACGTACCCGTCGACCCAGTCGGTGGTGCCGCCGAGCGCGAGGACGACGACGGCCGCGACGTCGTGGTGCGGTCCGAGCAGGAGATACAGGAACAGGGGTACGCCGAGCAGCCGGATGAAGCTGATCACGTTCGGGATGGTCCAGATGCGGTCGGTGACCGCGAAGGGCGCAGCGTGCTGCGACATGGCGCCCCCTCTCCCCCGGATCCGGCCCCACCACAGGATCTCCGCGGTTGCAACCCCGCGATCCGCGCCGCTCCCCCCGGATGGGCGCCGGGCCACTATATCCAGCCCCGCCGTGGTGCCGGAGCACCCGGTGCCGGACCGTGCGGCGGCCGTCACCCGGCCCACACCCCGTAGAGCATCCTAGGAAGACAGGCCGTTTCCCCCGGCGAGGGGCACCGGCCTGTCGATCAGCGTCTGCCGCGGCGGCTACGGACGTAGTCGTCAGGCACCGGCCTGTCGATCAGCGTTTGCCGCGGCGGCTACGGACGTAGTCGTCAGGCACCGGCCTGTCGATCAGCGTTTGCCGCGGCGGCTACGGACGTAGTCGTCAGGCACCGGCCTGTCGATCAGCGTTTGCCGCGGCGGCTACGGACGTAGTCGTCAGGCACCGGCCTGTCGATCAGCGTTTGCCGCGGCGGCTGCGGACGTAGTCGTCAGGCACCGGCCTGTCGATCAGCGTTTGCCGCGGCGGCTGCGGACGTAGTCGTCCACGACGTAGCGGCCCAGCTCGGCGACGTCGGGGCTGAACACCCGGCCGCCGCTGCGCTTCGCCACCGCGTCCACGAACCGGCGCAGGCCCGGATCCTCGCCGAGCATGAACAGGTTCAGCGTGGCGCCGTAGCGGGTGAGCTGGTCGACCTCCTGGACCGTGAGCCGCACCGTCTCCGGGGTGGTCGGCCAGGTGAAGTACGCCTCGCCGTCCTCCTCCAGGTGCGCGGTGGGCTCGCCGTCGGTGACGACCAGCACCACCGGCTCCGCGCCCGGGTGCCGCCGCAGGTGCCGGCCCGCCAGCTTCAGGGCGTGCTGGAGGTTCGTGCCCTGCACCATGTCGGGCTCGATGCCCGCCAGCTCCCCCTGCGACAGCGGCATGGCGTAGCGGCCGAAGCCGACGATCTGCAGCGAGTCCTGCGGGAACTGCGTGGCGACGAGGTGCGAGAGGGCCAGCGCGGTCTGCTTCATCGGGCCCCAGCGGCCGTCCGCGAACATCGAGTACGACAGGTCGACGCAGAGCGCCACCACCGCCGAGGCCCGCCGTTCGGTCTCCGCGACCTCGAAATCCTCCGGCTCCAGGCGTACGGGCAGGGTGCCCGCCCCCGACCCGGCCCGGCGGCGGACCGCGTTGCCGATCGTGCGCACGACGTCCAGCGGCTGTTCGTCGCCGAACTGCCAGCGCCGCGACGACCCGATCAGGTCGCCGGCCGCCCCGGCGTCGCGCAGGTCGTGCGAGCCGCGGCGCTTGCTGCTGAGATCGTCGAAGACCCGGGACAGGGCGGTGTGCCCGAGCCGGCGCAGCGCCTTGGGCGACAGGGTGAGCCCGTCGTCGTCGCGGGTCACCCAGCCCTGCCGGCGCAGCTCGCGCTCGAGCTCGCGCAGCCGCCGCACGTCGTCGGCGGCGCCCCGGCCCAGCTGGCGCTCGACCGCCTCCACGTCGACGTCGTCCAGCGTGGCACCGGGGTGCTCCTGACCCAGCTGGTCGAGCAGCTCGTCCAGCTCGCCGATCTCGCCCAGCGCGGCCGTCGCGTCGCCGTAGCCCAGGTCCTCGTTCCCGCGCATCCGCTCGCCGCGGCCCCAGTTGAGGTTCGGACGCAACGCCTGGAGGTTGTCCGTCAGCCGGGCGAGCTGATCGCGCAGCGGCCCGTC
This sequence comes from Pseudosporangium ferrugineum, assembly GCF_003002065.1. GTDB lineage: Bacteria > Actinomycetota > Actinomycetes > Mycobacteriales > Micromonosporaceae > Actinoplanes > Actinoplanes ferrugineus_A. The sequence goes on along the minus strand of NZ_PVZG01000019.1, from coordinate 76,475 downwards.
GCCCAGCGCCTGGTCCATCAGCCGGGACAGCTCCTCGCGCTGCTGCGGGCTGAGCGAGCGCATCAGCCGCTCCGCCGCCGCGGCGCGCCGGGCCAGCGAGTCGATCAGCTCCTCGACGTTCGCCGGCTTCTCCGGGAAGAAGTCGCCGTGCTTCTCCATGAACCGCTGGAACGCGTCGTCGGTGTCCTCGCCGCGGGCGTGCTTGCCGAGCAGTTCGTTGAGGTCGCCGACCATCTCCGCGACCCGGGCGTCGCCGGCCGGGTCGCGGCCCCGCAGGGCGTCGCGCATGCCGGCGAAGCGCTGCTCGACGACCTCGCGCCGCAGCCCGTCGAGGATCTGCTGGTACAGCCCGCGGGCCTCCTCGCTGGCCCACCCGTAGCCGGACAGCTCCTCGACCGCCCGCGAGGTCGAGCGGGGCAGGTTGTCCAGGACTGCCTCCTGGAAGCGGGCGTCCGGGTCGTCGCGGCCACGCAGCTCGTCGCGCTCGGCGGCGAGCGCCTGGTCGAGCAGCTGCTGCGCCCGGGTCACCGCGCCGTCGAGGTTGCCCCGGCGCAACGCCTCCCGGCGCAGCCGGCGGGCCCGCGCCCGCAGGTCGTCGAGGCCCCGCCCGTCGCGCGGCCCCTGGCGGATGAGGTTGCGCAGGGCGTCGCGCAGGCTCTCGCCGCCGAGCACCCGCTCCCCGACCTCGTCGACGGCGGCCCGCACGTCGTACGGCGGCGCCAGCGGGTCCGGTCCGTCCCGCCACGCCCCGTACCTGAAACGGTTTCCGCTCATGCCGGCACTCCGCTTCGCTGCGTGCCGGCATGAGGCACGGCACTGAGCTCGATGGTGCCCTCACTGCGTTCGGGCACGGGTTCAGCTCCCGTACAGGGTGCGGCCGTCGTCGGTCAGCTCCTTGGCCAGCCGGCGGGTGAGGTGCAGGCCCTCCAGCACGAACTCGACGCCGGCGGCGGCCTGGCCGGGGCTGGGCGCGTCGCCGAGGCCGAGGCGGTCGAGGACCTTGGCGAGGCCGGGTACGGTGCCGATCTGGGCGAGCAGCTCCTCCGCCGAGACGAGGTCGCCGGTCTCGATGATCGCGCCCTCGGCGACCAGGCCGGTGAAGCCGGACAGGTCGAGGCCCGCCAGCCGGTCCCGGAACGTCTCGGCGGTGGCCAGCCGCAGCAGGTGGGCGAGGATCTCCGTCTCGCGCCCCTCCTCGCCGCTGTCGAACTCGACCTTGCCGCGCAGCGTGCTGGTGACCGACGCGGTGTCGCAGATCCGGGCGACCGCCTCGCGCTCGTGGCGCAGGCCCGCCCGGCGCAGGGCGGAGGCCGCGACGGTCTCGGCGGCGGCGATCGCGAACCGGGCCGAGATGCCGGAGCGCTGGTCCACCGCCGGCGACTCGCGGACCGCGCGGGTGTAGCGGGCGAGCACGTCGACGAGGTGGTCGGGCACCGCCGCGGCCAGCGCCGCCTCCTGCCGGATCAGCGCCGTCTCCAGCTCGATCCCGAGCGGGTAGTGGGTGCGGATCTCGGCGCCGAAGCGGTCCTTGAGCGGGGTGATGATCCGGCCGCGGTTGGTGTAGTCCTCGGGGTTGGCCGAGGCGACCAGCAGCAGGTCGAGCGGGAGCCGCAGCTGGTAGCCGCGGACCTGGATGTCGCGCTCCTCCAGCACGTTGAGCAGCGACACCTGGATGCGCTCGGCGAGGTCGGGCAGCTCGTTGACGGCGAAGATGCCGCGGTTGGTGCGCGGCACGAGGCCGAAGTGAATGGTCTCCGGGTCGCCGAGCGGGCGCCCCTCGGCCACCTTGATCGGGTCGACGTCGCCGATGAGGTCGCCGACGCTGGTGTCCGGGGTGGCGAGCTTCTCGCCGTACCGCTCGGAGCGGTGCAGCCAGGAGATGGGCAACAGGTCGCCGGTCTCCGCGGCGAGCCGGCGCACGGCCGGGGTGAGCGGATGATACGGGTGCTCCCGCAGCTCGGAACCGGTGATGTACGGCGTCCACTCGTCGAGCAGGCCGACCAGCCCGCGGATGAGCCGGGTCTTGCCCTGGCCGCGCTCGCCGAGCAGGACCATGTCGTGCCCGGCCAGCAGGGCCCGCTCGACCTCGGGCAGCACGGTGTCGTCGTAGCCGACGATGCCGGGGAACCGCGGCGCGCCGCCGCGCAGCCGGTCGAGCAGGTTGTCGCGCAGCTCTTCCTTGACCGTACGGAACTCGTGGCCGGAGGCCCGGAGCTCGCCGAGGGTGCGCGGAAGATCGGTAGGTGGGGTGGGGACAAGCGGGGTGGAAGCCTCTGTCACTTCCCGAACGCTACCCCCGGGCCGCGCCGTTCGGCCAAGACCAGTGCCCGGCGATTGGCCCTGGTTCCGCCCCGGCGGTCGCGGCACGCTCGGGGCATGACAGACGTCGAGATCCTGAGGTACGCGGCCTTCAGCGCCGACCCCTCCGGCGGCAACCCCGCCGGCGTGGTCCTGGACGCGTCGGCCCTCACCGACGACGAGATGCTGGCGATCGCGGCCGGCGTCGGCTATTCCGAGACCGCCTTCCTCACCGAGGAGCGCGGCGGCGGCGTGTTCCGGGTCCGCTACTTCAGCCCGCTGGCCGAGGTGCCGTTCTGCGGGCACGCCACGGTCGGCACGGCGGTGGCGCTCGCCGACCGCCGGGGGCCGGGCACGTACGTCTTCGTGACGAACGCGGGCGAGGTGCCGGTGACCGTCGACGAGCACCGCCGCGCCACCCTGACCAGCGTGGCCACCCGCGTCGCGGAGCTGCCCGAGGACGACCTGGAGCAGCTGCTCGGGGCGCTGGGCTGGGTGTCGGACGACCTCGACGACTCGCTTCCGCCGCGGGTGGCGTACGCGGGCGCCTATCACCCGATCGTGGCGGTCCGCACCCGCCACCGCCTCGCCGGCCTGGACTACGACGTGCCGGCGCTGAAGGCGCTGATGGAGCGCCGCGGCTGGACCACGGTCCAGCTGGTCTGGCGCGAGGGCGAGGACCGCTTCGACGTGCGCGACCCGTTCCCGGTCGGCGGCGTGTACGAGGACCCGGCGACCGGGGCGGCCGCCGCGGCGTTCGGCGGCTACCTGCGTGACCTGTGGCTCGTCGCGGGCGACGCGGTGATCGAACTCTCCCAGGGCGCCGACATGGGCCGCCCCGGCCACCTCACCGTGACGCTCACGCCGGGCGAACCGGGCGTGCGGGTCAGCGGCACGGCCGTGCCCATCCCGGGCTGAACCGGGCACGGCGGGGCCGGGCGCTAGAGTCGGGTCCCGATGAGTGCCACGATGATCGCCCGTGATCTCGCCGCGGGGCACGGCGACCGCACCCTGTTCAGCGGCCTCGAGCTGGTGGTCGGCCCCGGCGACACGATCGGCCTGGTCGGCGCCAACGGGGCCGGCAAGACGACGCTGCTGCGCACCCTCGCCGGGCTGCTGCCGGTGGAGGCGGGCTCGGTCTCGCTCAGCCCGCCCACCGCCACCGTCGGCTACCTGCCGCAGGAGCGCGGGGGCCGGCCCGGCGAGACGGTGCACGACCTGCTGCTGCGGCGCACCGGCGTGGGCCCGGCGCAGGCCGCCATGGACGCCGCCGCCGAGGCCCTGGCCGCCGGCACCCCCGGCGCCGAGGAGACGTACGCGGTGGCCCTCGAACGCTGGCTCGACCTGGGCGGCGCCGACCTGGACGAGCGCGCCGGGCAGGTCACCGCGGACCTGGGCCTGACGGTGGCGCTCGACCACCCGGCCACCGCCCTCTCCGGCGGGCAGGCGGCCCGCGCGCAGATGGCGTCGCTGCTGCTCAGCCGCTACGACATCTTCCTGCTCGACGAGCCCACCAACGACCTCGACCTGGACGGGCTGGCCCGGCTGGAGGAGTTCGTCACCGGGCTGCGCGCCGGGGTGGTCCTGGTCAGCCACGACCGGGAGTTCCTGGCCCGTACGGTGACCGACGTGCTGGAGCTCGACCTCGCCCAGCAGCAGATCCACCTGTACGGCGGCGGCTACGACGCCTACCTGGAGGAGCGGGCCACCCAGCGCCGGCACGCCCGGGAGAACTACGAGGAGTACGCCGGCCGGGTGTCCGCCCTCGAGGACCGGGCCCGTACCCAGCGCAACTGGATGGAGCACGGGGTCCGCAACGCGCGCCGCAAGGCGAAGGACAACGACAAGATCGGCCGCAACACCCGGGCCGAGTCGACCGAGAAGCAGGCGGCGAAGGCGCGGCAGACCCAGCGGATGATCGAGCGCCTGGAGGTGGTCGAGGAGCCGCGCAAGGAGTGGGAGCTGCGGATGGAGATCGCCGTGGCGCCCCGGGCGGGCGCGGTGGTGGCCGCCCTGACCGACGCGGTGGTCCGCCGCGGCGACTTCACCCTGGGCCCGGTGACGCTGCAGATCGACTGGGCCGACCGGGTCGCGATCACCGGCGCCAACGGCTCGGGCAAGTCGACGCTGCTGGCGGCCCTGCTCGGCCGGCTGCCGCTGGACGCGGGCACCGCCCACCTCGGGCCGCAGGTGGTCGTCGGCGAGGTCGACCAGGCGCGCGGGCTGTTCCTGGGCGGCGAGCCGCTGCTGACCGCGTTCGGCGCCGCCGTGCCGGAGTTCGCCGACGCGGACGTCCGCACGCTGCTCGCCAAGTTCGGGCTGCGGGCGGCGCACGTGCTGCGGCCGGCGGCGACCCTCTCCCCCGGCGAGCGGACCCGGGCCGCGCTGGCGCTGCTCCAGGCCCGCGGGGTGAACCTGCTGGTCCTGGACGAGCCGACCAACCACCTGGACCTGCCGGCCATCGAGCAGCTGGAGTCGGCGCTGGCGGGCTATCCGGGCACCCTGCTGCTGGTCACCCACGACCGGCGGATGCTGGAGGCGGTGCACACCGACCGGCATTTCGAGGTGGCCGGCGGCACGGTCACGGGCTGACCGAAACCGGGTTGCTCAGGGCGCCCTCGTTGCCGGATCGGTCCAGCCCGCTGAGGCAGTAGGTGGCACCGGCCGGCGGCGGGGCCGGATCCACGACCCTGCTACCGGCGCGGCCGGTCGCGACCAGGTTCGCCGCGGCGCCGTCCACCCGGTACAGCGCCCAGGAGGCGGCCTTCGGGCCGGCGCCGGCCTGCCACTCCACGGTCACGGCGGCGCCGGTGCGGCGCGCGGCGGTGGTCCGGGGTGCGGACGGCGGGTCCGCCGGGAGCCGGTCCATGGTGGGCACCAGCGCGGGTGCCGCGTAGTGCCGGGTGCGGTACCGGGTGACCGCACCGAGCCGGTCGGCGCGGATCTGCTTGGCGCTGAAGTGGACGCTGCCCTGTACGCCGTACCGGTCGTTGAGGGCGAGCTGGCGGTCGAGCTGGTCCGGTTCGCTCCACGCGCCCTTCTCGCCGATCCGGTAGTCGCCCTGGCCGATGTAGAGCTGCACCTTCGTGCCCTTGACCAGCGCGGACCACCACGGCAGCACCTTGGCGTAGTCGGCCTTGTCGAACCCGATCGCCCAGTAGAGCTGCGGCACCACGTAGTCGAGCCAGCCCTGGCGTACCCAGGTCCGGGTGTCGGCGTAGATCGCGTCGTAGCTCTCCAGGCCGCGGCTGTCCGAGCCGGCCGGGTCGGTGGCCCGGTTGCGCCAGATCCCGAACGGGCTGATCCCGAACTTGACCCACGGCTTGAGCTGCTTGATCCGCTCGCTCATCTCGCGGACCAGGGTGTTCACGTTCTGCCGCCGCCACTGGGCGCGGCTCTGCGCCTTGTCGGCGCGCCGGGCGAAGCTGGCATCGTCGCGGAACTCGTTGCCGCCGCCCTCCGGGTACGGGTAGAAGAAGTCGTCGAAGTGCACGCCGTCCACGTCGTACTTCTCGACGGCCTCGAGCATGGCGTCCTCGACGAACCGCCGCGCGGCCGGGTTGCCCGGGTCGAAGTAGAGCCGGGCCCGCGCGCCGTCCGGGTAGGCGATCGCCCAGTCGCGGTGCTTGAGCAGCGGATGGTTCGGTGCCAGCTTCGCGAAGTCGGCGCCGGGCCCGCTCGGGCCGGGCTGGCTCCCCCGGTACGGGTTGAACCACGCGTGGAACTCCAGGTTGCGGGCGTGCGCCTCGGCGACCATGAAGGCCATCGGATCCCAGCCGGGCGAGCGGGCGTCGCGCCTGCCGGTGAGCCACTCCGACCACGGCGCGTGGTCCGAGGGCCAGAAGGCGTCGCCGGACGGCCGGACGTGCACGAAGATCGCGTTGTGGCGCTGGGCCACGGCGAGGTCGAGCCACCGCAGGTACTCCGCCTTCACCCGGTCCTCGGGCAGCCCCGGCCGGCTGGGCCAGTCGATGTTCGTGACGGTGGTCAGCCACATGCCCCGCAGCTCCCGGGTGGCGCGGGCGGGCACCTGGCCGCAGCGCCCCACCGTGCCCCTCGCCGGCACCGCCGCCTGCCCGGCGATCGGCGCGGTCCGGGGCTCCTCGTACGTGGCGGCGCGGACCAGGCCGAGGCCGAGGACGGCGACCGCGAGCAGCACCGCGCAGACGATCAGGACGAGCCGTACGGGGGGACGGGGCACCCACCCAGTGTGCCCGGTCCTAGCGTGGTGGCATGAACGTGGTCGTGATCGGGGCGGGAATCGCCGGGCTGGCCTGTGCCCGCGCGCTGACGGACGGCGGCGCGCGGGTCCGCGTCCTGGAACGCGGCCGGGTGGTCGGCGGGCGCCTCGCGAGCAGGCGTTATGACGGCCGGTACGCCGACATCGGCGCCGCGTACCTCGTCGCCGACGACCCGGGTTTCGCCGCCCTCGCCGCCCGCTGGCAGGACCGGGGCCTCGCCCGGCCGTGGACGGACACGTTCGCGGTGTATCCGGGTTCGCCGGCCCGCGGCCCGGTGCGGTGGGCGGCGCCGGGCGGCCTGCGCTCGCTCGCGGAGGACCTGGCGGAGGGCCTCGACGTGACCCTGGAGCACGAGGTGCGCACGCTGCCGCGGGACGCGGACGCGGTCGTGCTCGCCATGCCGGGACCCCAGGCCCTGCGCCTCGGGCCTCCGGCGGGGGTCGCGGACGCCGCCCGGGGCCAGCGGTGGCAGCCGGTGCTCACGGCCGTCCTCACGTACCCGGAACGGGTCTGGGGTGATTTTCACGGCGCGTTCGTCAACGACCACCCGGTGCTCGCGACGGTCTGCGACGACGGTGACCGGCGCGGCGACGGCGCCCCGGTGCTGGTCGCCCACTCGACCCCCGGGCTGGCGGCGGACCACCTCGCCGCCCCGGACGCCGCGGGGCCGGTGCTCGCCGGGGCGGTGGCCGAGGTGCTGGGCATCCGGGCGCGGCCCGGCGTCCGCGTGCACCGCTGGACCTACGCGCAGCCCGCCCCCGGCACCGGGCCGTACGCGACCGACGGGCGGGTGTGGCTCGCCGGGGACGCGTTCGGCAGGCCGCGCGTCCAGACGGCCTGGCTGTCCGGGCGCGCGGCGGCGACGGCGGTGCTTCAGAGCAGCGAGCGGTAGACCTCGAGGGTGTCCTCGGCGATCGTGGCCCAGGAGAACTTGTCCTCGGCGCGGCGGCGCCCGGCCAGGCCCATCCGCGCGGCCAGGGCCGGGTCCTCGATCAGCCGGCGCATGGTCGCCGCGAGGTCGGCCACGAACTTGTCCGGGTCGACCGGCGTGCCGGTGCCGTCCGGGACCTGCTCGATCGGCACGAGCAGGCCGGTCTCGCCGTCGGCGACGACCTCCGGGATGCCCCCCGTCGCGGTGGCGACCACCGCGGTCTCGCAGGCCATCGCCTCCAGGTTGACGATGCCCATCGGCTCGTAGATCGACGGGCAGACGAACACCGTGGCGTGCGTCAGGACCTGCACGACCTCGTGCTTGGGCAGCATCTCCTGCACCCAGATCACGCCGTGCTCGTCGCGCGCCTCGCGCAGCCGGGTCGCCAGGGTCTCCACCTCGGCGGCGATCCCGGGCGTGTCGGGGGCGCCGGCGAGCAGCACGATCTGCGTCTCCGGGGGCAGCTCGTGGCACGCCCGCAGCAGGTACGGCAGGCCCTTCTGCCGGGTGATCCGCCCGACGAACACCACGCTGGGCCGGTTCAGGTCGATGCCGAGGCGCTCGATCACGGCGGTGCCGCGGTCCGGGGCGTACTGGGTGGTGTCGATGCCGTTGTAGACCACCCGGATCCGGTCGGGGTCGACGCCCGGGTACGCCGTGAGCACGTCCCGCTTCATGCCGGCGGACACGGCGATGACGGCGTCCGCCGCCTCGATCGCGGTGCGCTCGCAGAACGACGAGAGGGCGTACCCGCCGCCGAGCTGCTCGGCCTTCCAGGGGCGCAGCGGCTCGAGGCTGTGCGTGGTGACCACGTGCGGTACGCCGTACAGAAGCTTCGCGGTGTGCCCGGCGAAGTTGGCGTACCAGGTGTGGCTGTGCACGATGCCGGTGCCCTCGGCGCCCGCGGCCATCGCCAGGTCGACGCCCATGGTGCGCAGGGCGGCGTTCGCCCCGGCGAGCCCGGCCGGATCGGGGTACGCGGTCACGCCCGGCTCGTCGCGCTCCGCGCCGAAGCAGTGCACCCGCACGTCGGCCAGGGGGCGCAGGTCCCGGGCGAGATACTCGACGTGCACACCCGCACCGCCGTAGACCTCCGGCGGATACTCCCGGGTGAACAGGTCGACGCGGAGGCTGCCGGGGCCGGGTTTCGTACGCGAGTCGGTCACGCCACGCAGAATAAGCCTTTCGACTGGCGTGAGCGCGGCAGGAAAGTTAGCGTCTCGGTCATGGCTGTCAAGGTGCTCGCGATCGTTCTGGCAGGTGGCGAAGGCAAGCGCCTGATGCCTCTCACCGCGGACCGGGCCAAGCCCGGCGTCCCGTTCGGCGGCATCTACCGCATGATCGACTTCGTCCTCTCGAATCTGGCCAACGGCGGCTTCCTGAAGATCGTCGTGCTGACCCAGTACAAGTCCCACTCGCTCGACCGGCACATCACCAAGACGTGGCGGATGTCGACGCTGCTCGGCAACTACGTGACGCCCGTGCCGGCCCAGCAGCGGCTCGGCCCGCGCTGGTTCGCCGGCTCCGCGGACGCGATCTACCAGAGCCTCAACCTCATCAACGACGAGAACCCCGACTACGTCATCGTCTTCGGCGCCGACCACATCTACCGCATGGACCCGAAGCAGATGGTCAACGACCACATCGCCTCGGGCGCCGCGGTGACCGTGGCCGGCATCCGCCAGCCCAAGGCGATGTCGGACCAGTTCGGCGTCATCGACGTGGCCGAGGACGGCAAGCGGATCCGGGCGTTCCGGGAGAAGCCCACGGAGGTCGACGGCCTGCCCGACGCCCCTGACGAGATCTACGCGTCGATGGGCAACTACGTCTTCACCACCCGGGCCCTGTGCGAGGCGGTCAGCGCCGACGCGCGGAACCCGGACAGCAAGCACGACATGGGCGGCAACATCATCCCCATGCTCGTCGAGCGCGGCGAGGCCAACGTCTACGACTTCCGCGACAACGAGGTGCCGGGCAGCACCGACCGCGACCGCGGCTACTGGCGCGACGTGGGGACGCTCGACTCGTTCTACGAGGCCCACATGGACCTCATCGCGACCCTGCCGGTCTTCAACCTCTACAACATGGACTGGCCGATCTACACCAACTACGGCTCCTGGCCGCCGGCGAAGTTCGTCCACGGGTACGACGACCGCTCCGGCCGCGCCATCGAGTCGATGATCTCCCCCGGCGTGGTGGTCTCCGGCGCGCTGGTCGAACGCTCGGTCATCTCCCCCAACGTCCGGGTGAACTCGTGGGCCCACGTGGAGAGCTCGGTCATCATGGAGGGCGTCCAGGTGGGCCGGCGGGCGGTGATCCGCAACGCGATCCTCGACAAGAACGTCGTCGTGCCCGAGGGCGCACAGGTCGGCGTCGACCTCGAGAAGGACCGCAAGCGCTACACGGTCAGCGACAGCGGCATCGTGGTCGTCGGCAAGGGCCAGCGCATCGAGCCGTGACCCGGCCCGGCGCTACGGGCGGTCGCCGCGCAGCGTCTGCGACGGCGACACCCCGTAGCGGGCCCGGTAGGCGCCGGCGAACCGGCCCAGGTGGGTGAAGCCCCACCGGTACGCGACCTCGCTGACGCTCACCTCGCCCCGGTCGGCCCGGGTCAGCTCGGCGTGCACCCCCTCGAGGCGCAGCCGGCGCAGATAGGTCAGCGGCGGCACGCCCACGTGGCGGCGGAACGAGTCCTGCAGCACCCGGATGCCGACCCCGGCGATGCCGGCCAGCTCCGCCGCGGTGAACGACCGGCCGGGCTCGGCGTGCATCGCGTCGAGCGTGCGTTTCACCGTACGGGGGCGGCGCGCCGTCGGCCGTCCCGTCGCCCCGTCGCCCGACGAGTGCTCGACCGCGCCGGCCAGGGTGCTGATCGCCAGGTCCCGCCAGCGGCGCAGCAGCCACGGCTGGGCGGCGATCCCGTCCGGCTCCCGCAGCTCGGCGTGCAGCAGCCGGGTCAGCGCCATCCAGCTGCGACCCGGCCCGGCGGCGAGGCCGAACGTGGCGCCCAGCGGCAGCGGCGAGCCGCCGGGCGCGTCGTGCGCCGCCTCCAGCTCGCGCTCGAACGCCAGCCGCTCCACCTTGACGCTGAACAGGCGGCAGTCCGCCGACCAGCGCAGGTCGATGTCGCCGGCGGGCTGGAACACCGCCGCGCGGCCCGGGTCGGCGGTCGTCGAGGTGCCGCGGTGCTGGACCCGCACCTCGCCGGTGACCGGGGCCAGCACGTGGTACGCCGTCCGCAGATCCCCGATGGCGACGCAGATCTCCACCCCGTAGCTGACCTCGCCGATGGTCAGCGGCCCGATCTGGGTGACGTCGCCTGCGAAGTGGAAGGCGTCGGTGTCGCCGGCCGGTTTGACCTCCAGCGGGCCGTAGAACACGCGCCGGCAGAACGCCCGCGCTTCGTCCACATCGGTCGTCCTGAGCGCGGCCCGCGCGGCGACGTCCGAGTCGGTCGTGGCCGGACCGGGGTCGCGATCGACCGCCCCTGCCGTGTCCATCCGCTCACCCTAGACCGACAACGGCAACACGTGCAGTTACAAAGTGACCGGTTGACGCATTCAGGAATTCAGATATCCGTCGAGTGCCGCCGCGCCGGCGAGCATCGCCCGGCCGCGGGCCGCGAGCCGGGCATGCCATTCGTCCAGCATCGCCGCCACCGGTGCGACGCCGCCGGCCGAGCGCACCTGCGCGATCACGGCCGCCACCCGGTCGAGCCGGTAGCCGCCCCGGCGCAGCTGGTGGGCGAGGCGGGCGTCGCGGACGTCGGCCGCCGTGTAGACGCGGTAACCCGTACGCGGGTCCCGGCGCGGCCGGACCACCCCGGCGCGTTCCCATTTGCGCAGCGTCGCCGGGCGCAGGCCGAGCCGCCGCGCCAGCGGCCCGACGAACGTCTCGCCGCGGTCGTCGGCCACCGGCGCGAGGTCGCCCAGGGCGCCCTCCACGGCCCGCACCGTGCTCCGGTCGTCGGCGAGCTGGGCGTGACTCTCGTCGATGAGCCGGAACGCCTCCGCCTCGGCGCCGGCGTTCACCGCCCGCATGATCGCGGCGGCGGCCTGGTGCCCGTGCCCCGGCAGCAGGGCCAGGAAGGCGCCCAGCGCCCGCGCGTGCGCCTGCGTGTAGACGCGGTAGCCGCTCGCGGTGCGCGCGGCGGCCGGGAGGATGCCCGCGGCCTCGTAGTTGCGGACCGCCTGCGCCGAAAGGCCGTGGCGGCGCGCCAGATCCACCGGGCGGAGCTGACCACCGCTTTGAGGGTTATGCGCCATGATCCCCGTCTGACCTCGTCAAAGTCTCCACCGTCGGTTCAACGATAGCGTTGAGGGCATGACTTCCGTCGACGCCTCCACCCTGATGGCCCTGCTCCCCGGCCGGCCGCGGCTGCTCGCGCTGGGCGAACCCACCCACGGCGAGGACGATCTCCTGCGGGTCCGCAACGACCTGTTCCGCGGCCTCGTCGAGGAGCACGGATACCGCACGATCACGATCGAGAGCGACTGCCTGCGGGGCGAGCTCGTCGACGCGTACGTCGCCACGGGCGCCGGCGATCCCGACGAGGTGATGGCCCGCGGCTTCAGCCACGGATGGGGCGCCTTCGCGGGCAACCGGGAGCTGGTGGGCTGGATGCGCGCGTACAACGACGGGCGGCCCGCGGCTGACCGGGTGCGCTTCGCCGGGTTCGACGGCCCGCTGGAGATCACCGGGGCGGAGAGCCCGCGGCAGGCGCTCACCGGGCTGCACGCGTACCTGGCCGCCGGGGTCGACGCCGACCTGCTGCCGTGCACCGCGGAGACCCTCGACCGCCTGCTCGGCCCCGACGACCGGTGGCCCGACCCCGCCGCGATGCGGGACCCGTCCGCGTCCGCCGGGCGCACCGCCGACGCCCGCCGGCTCCGGCTCCTCGCGGACGACCTGGTGGCGCTGCTCGACGCGCGGACCCCCGAGCTGATCGCCGGCTCGTCCCGGGAGGACTGGGACCGGGCGCGGCTGTACGGGCGTACCGCCACCGGCCTGCTGAGCTACCACTACTGGATGGCGGACACGTCACCCGGGAGGCTGACGCGGCTGCTGGGCGTCCGCGACTCCATGATGGCCGCCAACCTGCTCGCCCTCGCCGACCGCGGCCCCACCCTGGTCAGCGCCCACAACAGCCACCTGCAACGGACCCGGAGCAGCATGACCCTGGGCGACACCCCCCTGCACTGGTGGAGCGCCGGCGCGATCGTCGACGCCCACCTCGGCGACGTCTACGCCTTCGTCGCGACCGCCGTCGGCACGATCCACCACCACGACGTCGGCACCCCACCCCCGGACACCATCGAGGGCCTCCTGTACGCCTGCGGCCAGGCGCACCTCCTCCTCGACCCGCACTCCCTGACCGCCCGGCCGGCCGCCACCCGTGTGTCCCCCTGGTACGGCTACGCCCCCCTCGACCCGGCGGACCTCCCCCACACCGACGGCCTCCTCTTCGTCCGCGACGCCCACCGGCCGTGACACCCGTACCCTGTCGGCATGTTCACCCATGAAGCCGGCTCGGGCGTCCCGGTGGTGCTCCTCCACGGATTCGGTCTGGACCATCGCAGTCTGCTGCCGCTGGAGCCGGTGTTCGAGCGGTCCGGAGGCTGGCGGCGCCCTGATCGCCGACTGGTTGCACAGGGTCCGGCGCGGGGCCTGACGCTCAGCGCGCCGCGCAGAAGGCGCGCAGGGCCTCCTCGTCGGCCGGCCCCATCCACGCGTACGTGCCGCGCAGCAGGTCGGCCCGCTGCTCGACGGTCGTGACCGTCGTCGCCAGGTCGCCCCACGGCATGCTGATGTGCAGCAACGTCCGCACGATGCCCGCCGGCAGGTGCACACCGCCGGCGGGCACGGCGCGCAGCAGCAGCCCGCTGGTGGACACGTCCTCGACGTGGCCCGACAGCGCCACCAGCCGGCGCCCCGGCTCGGAGTCGAGCTCGGCGGTGCCCGTCGCGGCGTACAGGCCAGGCTTCCGGGCCGCCCCGCGGCGCTGCACCACGTCGGTGGGGGGATCGCCGAGCCGGGTGAGGACGCCGTCCCGCAGCTCCGCCTCGACCCAGGTGACGCCGGCGCTGCTGACCAGCTCCAGAATCCCGAACCGGCGCACGCCCGGACCGTCCGGGCCGAGCACCGGGATCGGCGGAAGCTCGGCGAGGAACGGGGCGCTGACCTCGCCCAGCGAGATCAGCGCGAGCGGCTGCTCCCCCGGGCACCGCAGCACGAGCGTGCTGCCCGCCGGAATCGTGACCATGGGATCTCCCGCTCGTAGGGCCGCTTCCCCGCACGCTGCCACGCCCGCTCCGGCTCCGGAGCCATCACCGCCCGGCGTCACGCTTCCGGCGTACGTCAGAAGCAGCCCCACCCGTCGAACAGCCCCGAGTCCCGCCACCCCCGGCTCACCGCCAGAGCCCGCTCCCGCGCCCGGTTCTCCTCCTCGCACCCGAGGTCGGGCCTGCGCACCAGATCCAGCCCGCCGGCCTCGGCGACCGCCCGCCGCACCGCCGCCCCGAACCGGGCCGAATCCAGCTCCCCCCGCAGAAACGCCAGCACCACCTCGGCCTCCCCGACCCGCCGGAACCCGCCCGCCGCCATCGCCACCTCGTCGACCGCCATCCCCGCCGACAGTAGTCGGCGGGCGTCCTCCCGGCGGTCGGCAGAAAGCAGCGGGCGTGACCGTCCGAGCTGTGGGCGACTCGTCCCCGGTCGAGGCGCTCCTCCGGTCCACCGCACGTCCCGGGTCTCGAGAGCCGCGGCCGGACAGCGTCACGCCGGGGCGGGCGGTCACGGTTGGCTGCCCGTACGGACAAGTCGGTGTTGATGGGCATCAATCACGACGATGCGGGACCCTATCCTGGCGGCGAAGTTGATGTTGGTCCGAGGGGAGCACTGTGGTGAGTTCGACGAGCCGTCGTACGTTCGGGATGATGCTGGCGGTGGCCGCCGGAGTGGCGTCGGTGGCCGGCGGCGGGGTGCCCGCGGTCGCGGGCGGGCCGGCCGGCGCGGAGGCCGGGTGGACGTTGATGGACTTCGACCAGCGGCTCTGCGCCGAGGCTGACAACAGCCGGATGAACTGGGTGTTCGTCTCGCTCGCCGGGGAGTGGACCAGTACGGTCACGTTCGGGATGAGCGGGCTTCCCGAGGGGTCCACCGTGCTGCCGGCGGACCCGGTGCCGGCCGGGTCGAACGACGGCGTCAAGGTGCTCGGGCTGGTGCGGGTCGCGTTGCCGGCGCTGCCGGCCGGCACGGGTACGGCCTCGCTGTGGGCGACCGACGGGGTGGAGACGCAGAGCGTCGACGTCCCGCTGCGGGCGGTGGAACGCTGCTGAACGGCTCCGGCCGGTGGTCCCGCCCGCGGGACCACCGGCCGGGGAGCGCGCGGGCTAGGCTGCCGCGGTCTCCCAGTCGAACTCGGTGACCGCGCCGCCGGTCACCGTCACCTCGGCGCGGGGGGTCACCGGATCCTGCCAGACGACGTAGCGGCCGGCGGCCAGGTTGTCGATGACCACGCTGAACATCACGCCGTCGCGGACGTAGCGGGCGCGGACCGCGGCGTGGGTGCGACGGCCGCCGTCCTCGACCGGGCTGACCTCGATCTCGTGGCCGTGCAGGCTGCCCGGGGTGTGGATGACCAGGGCGCCGATGCCGGCGCCGATGTTCAGGACCACCGTGCCCTGGCCGGAGGGCGCGAGGGTGTGGTGATGGTGGACGCCGACGCTCACTTGCCGTCCTCACCCTCGGGGTTGTTGAAACCGTCGAACGGTACGCCCAGGTACGGGAACTTCTTCAGCAGCTTCGAGCTGGCGTCCTTGGCGGTCAGGCCCTGCTCGACCAGCGCGGCGGCCGCGTCGGGCTTGAACTTCTCGTCGACCAGCGGGAAGGTCACGCCGGCGATCGCGCGCAGCGAGATCGACACGACGTCGTCGGCGACGCGGCGGCCGTTGGGGAAGCCGGCCAGGTCACCGCCGAGGATGCCGAAGGCGTTCTGCTCCTTGGCCGGCGGCACCGCGGTGTTGAGCCGCAACATGT
Source organism: Pseudosporangium ferrugineum (assembly GCF_003002065.1). Lineage (GTDB taxonomy): Bacteria > Actinomycetota > Actinomycetes > Mycobacteriales > Micromonosporaceae > Actinoplanes > Actinoplanes ferrugineus_A. The sequence continues at coordinate 60,968 of NZ_PVZG01000019.1, read as the reverse complement.
CGGCCTGGGTGTCGCCGGTGTTGTTCTGGAAGTCGTCGATGAGGCCGTCCGGGATGCCGGTCAGCAGGATCGCGACGAGGTCGGCGCGGGCGGTCTTCGCCTTGTTCAGCTCGGCCAGGTTGTCGAACAGCCCCGGGTAGAGCACCGGCAGCAGCTGGCCCAGCTCGGGCTGCTCGACGAACTCGGCGAACCGCTTGTCCTCGCTCGGCGGCAGGCTGTTCCACAGGTCCTTCTGCGCCATCGGCACGATGACCTCGTTGAACAGCGGGTTGCCCAGCCGGGAGACCTGGACCTGCGGGCCGACGTACACATCGTCGTTCCTGCGGCCGTGCCGCACCTGGACCTGACGCCGGCTCGCCGACGTCCACACCCCGATGACCGCCTCCGGGTCGCGCCCGCGGACCTTCTTCTTGCCGTCCTTGCGGACCATGTGCAGAGGCAACTGTACGGCGATGCTGTGCACGTTCATCTTGTCGGTGGCGTTGACGGCCTTGCCGGCGTAGTTGAACAGCTTCTGCCCGACCAGGTGCTTGTCCTGGAACGGCCGCAGCGTGCCGAGGTCGAAGATGGCGCCGAGGTCGACGAAGAACGGGTCGGCGCGCTGGCCGGCGAAGACCTTCTCGCCGGTCTTCAACTTGTGGACGGCGTCCTCGGCCAGCTTGTCGTAGTCCGGGATGGACAGTGGGCCGACGTTGCAGGGCGGGCAGGGCAGCTTCTCGGCGAGCACCGTGTGCTTGCCGCTGGCATCCACCCGGGTCACCGAATAGAACTGCCGCCGGTTCCAGTTCTCGCTGTCGAGCGATTCGATCGGGCCGGTGTTGTAGAGGAACGTCCGGTCGTTACGCAGCTCGGTGCGGAACCGGAACTGGTACGTGAGATCGGGCCGCCCGTCGCCGTTCTTGTCGACGTGGATCTCGTACAGCACGTCGTCGCCGAACTCGAAGAAGTTCGGGCCGCTCGCGGGCAGCTGCAGCGGCACGTAGTTCGCGATCAGCGTCACCGTGTCCGGGTTGTCCGGGCTGACGAAGGCGTACAGGTCGGAGCTGTCGGCCACCGGGTCCTTGCTGATCTCCGGGGCTTCGCGGTGCGAGGACATGAGTCTGCCTTCCTGGTCAGCGCTTGACGGCTTTGAGCAGCTTCTTCGCCAGGCCGGCGTCGGTGATGGTGATCCTCGACCCGCCCGAGAACAGGTCGAAGGTGCCCTTCTTCGCGTCACGCAGGGACAGCACCAGCGGCTCGCCGTCGGCGGCGGCGCCGCCCTTCTCACCCGCCAGGCTCAGCCCGGCCACGCCGGCGGCGGAAGCCCCGACACCCACGGTCGCGGCGATGGTAAGAACCCGACGGCGCGACAGGCGGGAAACCGCCCTCGCACCGTAGTGGACACGACTCATGCTCGGCCTTTCGTCACGCGCTCCGGGGTCTCCCACCGGCGGCGCAGATCGGGATTGTTGCCCGGTTGAACGTCGTCGACAGCCATCAGTACGAAGCGGCCCCGGAAGGAGTTCAAAGCAATTTCTCAGGAAAGGTTCTCCACAGGTTTCGCCGCCACGACCAGGGCCGCCACCACCGCCGCAGCGGCGGCCCCCAGGACGGCGGTCGCCCGGCCCTGACCGGCCACGACCAGCAGCACCGCGATGCCCACGGCCGCGCCGAGCTGGATCTCCGGCGGGCTGCTCACCGCCGGGGCCGACGGCGGTCGGTCTGGCTCTTCACCCACCGATGGCGGAGGATCGGCGGATGACCGGTTCCGCCGTCGATGCCCACCTGGCGCCGCACTGGGGCGCCGCCGCCCTCGTCACCATCGACATGCAGCGCGACTTCCTGTCCGAGAGCCGCTACGGCCTCTCCGGCACCACCGAGATCGTCCCGCCCCTGCGCGACCTGATCGACGCGTTCCGGACCGCCAGCCGCCCGATCATCCACATCGTCCGCCTCTACCGGGGCGACGACGTCGACCGGGTCCGCCGCACCCTGATCGGCTCCGGGGCCGACATGGTCCGCCCCGGCACCCCCGGCCGCCTGCTGGCACCCGGCCTCCTGCCCGGCGACGGACCGGACCTCGACGACGACCTCCTGCTGGCCGGGAAACCCCAACCCCTCGGACCGCACGAGTACGCCCTGTTCAAACCGCGCTGGGGCGCGTTCTACCGGACCCCGCTGGACGACATGCTGCGGGAGCGGGAGGTCGACACGGTGGTGTTCGCGGGCTGCAACCTGCCGAACTGCCCGCGGGCCAGCATCATCGAGGCCAGCGAGCGGGACTACCGCGTGGTGCTGGCGGCGGACGCCGTCTCGCAGGCGACCGGGCAGGGGTTGCGCGAGGTCGCCGGGCTGGGCGTGGTGCTGCTGGACGTCGCGGAGATCGTCGCGGGCCTGGCGGTGAGGTGATTTTGTCAGTGGATGGTAAGGACGTGAACCCTTCCGGCGACGCGGGCGGGCCGGTTGACTCGAGGTCGTGATCCGACGACTTCTCCGCACCCCGCTCTCCTGGCTCCTGCTCGCCGTGCTGGGCCTGGCCGCCGCCGGCGGCCTCTACTGGTTCCAGCCGTGGCGCCTGTTCACCGACACCACCGTCGCCGAGACCCTCACGCAGGTCCCCGCTTCCACGCCGCCCGGCGCGCAAGCCTCGCCGGGGCCGCCCAGCGCCCCGGCCACGGCCACGCCGGCCACCTCCCGCCCCGCGGCACCCGCGGTGGTCGGTCAGGGCTCCTTCGTCACGCACGAGCACACCACCACGGGCACCGCCCGCCTGATCCGCAACCCCGACGGCAGCCATCAGCTCGAACTGGCCGGCCTGTCGACCTCCGACGGACCCGACCTGCGCGTGTGGCTCAGCGACCAACGGGTCGGCACGGGCTCCGACGCCTGGCACGTCTTCGACGACGGGCGCTACCTCGAACTCGGGCGGCTCAAGGGCAACCGCGGCGACCAGGTCTACCCGGTGCCGCGGAGCGCCGACCTGACCGCGCTGCGCAGCATCAGCATCTGGTGCAAGCGCTTCTCGGTCTCCTTCGGCGCCGCCGCCCTGACCTGACGCCGTGCTTGCATCTCGAGCGGCTTGAGATCGCATAGTGGGCGTCGTGGACACCAACGAGCTGTACCCCATCGGGGACGTCGCCCGGCGGACCGGCCTGAGCGTCAGCGCCGTCCGGTACTACGCGGACGCCGGGGTCGTCACGCCGGCCGCCGTCACCCCGGCCGGCCACCGCCTCTACGACGTGTCCGCCATCGCCCGGCTGGAGCTGGTCCGGACGCTGCGGGACCTCGACGCCGGCCTGGACGAGATCCGGCGGGTGCTGGCCGGCGAGGCGACGCTGCGCGCGCTGGCCACCACCCACCTCGCCCTGCTGGAACGGCAGGAGGCGCGGCTGCGCGGCCGTCGCGCGGTGCTGTCCGCCATCGTCCGGCAGGACACCACGGCCGAGCAGGTCACCCTGATGCACAAGCTGGTCGGCATGCCGGACGAGGAACGGGAACGGCTGATCGACGAGTTCTGGACGGAGGTGACCACCGGCTGGGAGCCGCCGGAGCGGATGGTCCGGTGGTGGCGGGCGGCCCGGCCCGAGCTGCCCGAGAGTCCCACCGCGGCCCAGCTGGAGGCGTGGATCGCGCTGGCCGAGCTGGTCCGCGACCCCGAGGTCCGCCAGGCCGTACGCCGCGAGCTGCGCGACGCGTGCACCACCGGCGCCGGGCCCGTGATGATGTCGTCGCCGATGCTGGACACCCTGGAGGCGGCCACCCCGGCCGGCCGCGCGGCGATGGACGCGGCCCGGGACCGGGTGCCGCCGGACTCGCCGCGGGCCCGCGCGGTCGCCGACGGCTGGATCGGGTGGCTGTCCGGCGTCTTCGCGACCCCGGACAGCCCCGGCCGGCCGGACACCCCCGAGTTCCGGCTCGAGGCGGCCGGCCACATGCGGCAGGCCGCCGAATGGGACCACGCCCTGCCGGACCCCCGGGGCCCCTTCGACCGCTACATGGCCCTGGTCGCGGCCGTGAACAACGGACCACCGGAACCGTTCCCATTCGAATGGCTGGCCGAGGCCCTGCACGCGTCCGCCCTCCCGCCTCCCTGACTGCCTCCCTGACCACCTCATGGGCCGACTCGCGGGGCCGACTCACGGACCGGCTCACGGGCCGACTCGCGGACCGGCTCACGGGCCGACTCGCGGGGCCGACTCACGGGGCCGGCTCACGGGGCCGGCTCACGGGGCCGGCTCACGGGGCCGGCTCACGGGGCCGGCTCACGGGGCCGGCTCACGGGGCCGGCTCACGGGGCCGGCTCACGGGGCCGGCTCACGGGGCCGGCTCACGGGGCCGGCTCACGGGCCGCTGCCGGCTGGTCCCGTCGACCGCTGCCGGCCTGGGCGGGCTGGTCGAGATGGACCACCGGATTCTGCCCGGACCCGGCCTCGTCGCCGGCCGTCGCGGCGGCTGATGTGGTCGCCGGCTCAGTCGTGGCCGCGTAGCCGCGGGTGACCCTCTACCGCTGCCAGAGGTACGGCGTGGTCGTGGAGACCTTCAGCAGGCCCGAGCGTTCCAGGATCGGGCGGGAGAACTCGGTCGAGTCGCTGTTGATGAGGGTCTTGCCGAGTCTCAGGGCTGAGCGGGCCCGCTGGGCCGTCAGGGCGCGGTAGATGCCGCGGCCGCGCCATTCCTTGAGGGTCGCGCCGCCCCAGATGCCGGCGAAGTCGGTGCCGGGTACCGGTTCGAGGCGGCCCGCGCTGACGAACCGGCCACCGGCTTCGGCGGCCCACAGCTCCATGCCGTCCCCGGCCGCGAGGCGGCGCAGGAGGGCGTCCGCCGTGGTCTCGTCGGCCGGCTCGCCGAACGCTTCGTCGGCCATCGCGCTCATCGCGCGTACGTCCGCCTCGCCGGTGATCCGGCGGAGGGTGACGCCCTCGGGCAGCGTGACGCCGGCGATCAGGGAGCGGGCCTCGCCTATCATGATCGACTCGGGCTCGTCCGGCGTGAAGCCGTGCTCCAGCAGGGCCTCGTGCAGGCCGGGTGCGTGATCGTGGCCGCGGGTCTTCCATTCGACGCGGGTGATCCGCGGGTCCGTACGGTAATGGTCGAGGGCCTCGGTGACCAGCCGCCGGGTCGCCGCGGCGTCCGCACCCTCGAGGCTGCGGTAGGTGATGAAGCCGCGACCGCCCGCGAAGGTCACGAGGCGCAGCGGCCCGTGCCGGGCGACGGAGACCGCACCCGGCGTCTCGGCGTCGGTGCGGAGCTGGTCGTCGTACGCTGCGAGAAGGTGAGCCGCGTCCATCACGACCGCCACGTTGCCCCGCGGGTGGCCCCGGGGCAACCGAATTCGGCGGCGGGCGGCCGTACCCTTCATGATGCTGGGGTGAGGAATGCGACTGTCCGGCCCCTGACCATCCGAGCGCGGCGGTCCGAGGATCTCGACCGGTGCGTCGAGGTGCTGCGCGAGGTACGCCTGGCCGACGGCTACCCGATGAAGTGGCCGTCCGATCCCCGGGCCTGGCTGGACCAGCCGCGGCTCGACCGGGCCTGGGTGGCGCAGAGCTCCCCGGAGGTCATCGACGGCCACGTCGCCCTGCAGAACGGCCGGGAGGTCACCCGCCTGTTCGTGGCGCCCGCGGCCCGGCGCCTCAGGGTCGCCAGCGCGCTGCTCGACCACGTGAGCGTGTGGGCCGGCGGACGGCTGATCCTCCACGTGGTCGACAAGCCGAACTCCCGCGCGGTCGCGTTCTACGAGGCCACCGGCTGGCGCTACACGAACACCACGACCGCCGGCTGGAGCGGCCCCCGCGGCGAGACGGTCCGGCTGCGGCACTACGTCCGGTAGCCCGGCGACGTCGAGGGCGACGGCCGATCGGCACCACCCGCACCGGCCGGGGCCGGGTCACCCGAGGGCGGCCAGTTTCCGCTTCACCGCCGCGGCTTCCCCATGGCCGATCCGCTCGAGGATGGCCAGCGCCTGCCGCCAGAGCTCCGCGGCGCCCGGCGGGTCACCGTCGGCCAGGAGAACGTCGCCGAGATGCAGCAGGGTGTCCGCCTCGTAGAAGGTGTTCCGCTGGTAGCGCCAGAGGGCCAGCGCTTCCTCGTAGAACTGCCGGGCCGAGGCATGGTTGCCGAGCCGGTGATGGATGTAGCCGAGCCCGTCGAGCGTGTCGGCCTCGCCGTGCCGGTCCGGCCGGGCCAGCGTACGGAACACCCGGATCGCCTTGTCGCACGTTGCCAGCGCCTCGTCGTACATCTGGAGGTGAGCCTGATACCAGCCGACCGAGTTCAGGGTGCGCGCCTCCCAGGCCGCATCGCCCAGCTCGACGTAGAGGGCAAGGGCGCGCGTGGCATGGTCGAGGCCCGCGGCGTACTCGTGGTGCCGCTCGCCGAACTCCCATCCGAGCGTGTAGTGGGTGCGGGCACGGCCGGGGCTGTCGTCCAGGGACTCGTAGAGGACGAGCGCCTTGGTGCAGTGCTCGACCGCCTCGGCGTGGCGACCCAGCCAGCCGTACCCCTGTCCCAGGAGCCGGTGCACGCACGCGACCGCCTCGCGGTCCCCCGTCGCGCGGGCGGCACGCAGCGCCAGCCACTGGGTGCTGACCTGCTCGTGCCATCGCCCCTGCCGGTCGTAGTACGTCATCAACGTCCAGGCGAGCTGCCAGACCATGTCGTGGACGCCGCCGGCGGCGCAGCGGCCGATCATCGCGACGATGTTCTCGTGCTCGGCATCGAACCATCGCCGAGCGGCCTCGTGATCCGTTTCCGCCGGGACGACCGCCCACCGTGCCGTCGACGGCACCGCCGGGGATATCGGCCGCCGTGGCGGGTTCAGCACCCGGTCGGCCGCCAGACCGCTTCGCAGGTAGTGATCGGCAAGGCGGCGGACCGCCGGGCGTACCGTCGCCGTCGCGGAGGTGCCCGCGATCTCCGCCGCGTAGTCGCGGACGAGATCGTGGGCGCTGAAACGGCCGGGGGTCCGCTCGGGCAGGAGGGAGAGACTCGCCAGCTCGCTCAGGGCGGCCTGAGCACCGGCCTTCGCCGTGCCCAGCAGCGTGGCGGCGCCGCGCCAGTCAAGGTCGAAGCACGATGCGGCGCCGAACAGCCGGAACAGCCGTGCGGCCGGAGCGCTCAACGCCCGGTAGGACGGGGACATGGCGGCCCGGAAGCTCGCTTCGGGCTCGCTGAGATGCAGGACGTTCAGGCGCTCGTGCTCGATCTCGTCGACCAGTTCGGCCGACGCGCCACGATGCCGGCGTACCCGGGCGGCGACGATGGCCAGCGCGATCGGAAGGCCGCCGCACTGCCCGAGCAGACGATCGATGTGCCCGGCCTCGATGGCGAGGTCCGCACGGCCGATGCGGCCGAGGAGCAAGGTCCGCGCGTCCGCGGCGCCCAGGACGTCCAGTGTCACCTGCTGCGCACCGTCGTGCACCGCCAGGCCGTCGAGGGACCGGCGGCTGGTGATGATCGTGACCGAGGTGAGCGACCTGGGCAGCAGCGGACGGACCTGGTCGTCGTCCCGCGCATTGTCCAGAAGGACGAGGACACGACGCCTGGACAGCAGTTCCTGGAAGAGGAGCGAGCGGGCCGCGAGACGGGCCGGGATGCGTTCGGCCGGCACTCCCAGGGTCCGGAGCTGATGGACCAGAACCGCCGACGGGTCCAGCGGGGCGACGTCCTGCCCGAAACCCTTGAGGTCGACGTGGATCAGCCCGTCCGGGAACCGGCCGGCGTTCGCCCTGACCCAGTGCCGCGCCAATGCTGTCTTGCCGACGCCGGCAGCACCGCTGATGATTGCCACGGCGCCCGGCGACCTGTCCGGGGACAGGAGGCGGTCGAGATCGGCCAGCTCGTCATCACGCCCGACGAGCGGCGGGACAGACTCGGGGAGCCGCGGGGGGACGCCGCCGAGCTCCGGCACGGGCGGCGGCCGGTGCCCGATCCGCGGTCGGCGGCTCCGGCGGTCCACCGCCCACAGGAACACCGTCACGACGGCGCTGGCGACTCCGGCGACAGAACCGACGATGGTCCACAGCAGGCTCGGGTCCATGTCCCCCAGGGTAGGAAATGAGGCAATTGACCGTCCTGGATCTTGTGCGGCCGGGTCAGCGGAGGTGGGGTTTCGCCTCGGCGAGGTCGGGTGAGAGTTCGGCGTCGGTGCCGAGGATCCGCTTGAGGGTGGTGCTGTTGCCCTTCAGGCAGGCGACGGTCTCCTCGGTGGCGACGCGGCTGAGGTCGAGCCGGCCGCTCTCGTGATCGTCGTTCCAGAAGTAGCCGTCGCCGTCGCTGATGGAGTCCGGCACGGTGACGACGGCCGTACCGGCGGGGATTCTGGTCTTGCTGCCGTCGGCTTCCAGGTCGAAGCGCAGGCGGTAGAGGTGCACCGCGGTCCGGGTGGCGCGTTCGGAGGTGCCGAAGCGCAGGGCGAAGCGGTCGGCCTCGTCGGCCTCCTGCTGCTGGCTGACCGGTACGCGGAACACGTCGCCGACGGACGGGCGCGGGGGCAGGACGACGTCGTAGGACGCGGACACCGCCACGGTGTTGCCCTGGGAGGCGCACTGGGAGATCACGGCGGTGTCCTCGACCGTGACCGCCACCCGGGTGATCACCGTGCGCCTGGCGCCGCGGTTGTGGACGGTGATCTCGACCGTGGGCGGGCCGAGCGTGGCGTCCGGGCCGGGGGCGGCGTCCGGCGACGCCGGGTCCGGGAGGGGGACGGGGTCGCGCACGACCAGGTCGAGGGCGCTGACCGTCGACGTGTCGGCGGAGTAGGTCGACGACGGCCCCGGCCGCAGCGGCTGGACGGCCGCTGACTTCTCGCCACCGGTGAGCATGTCGCGCCAGTCGGGCACGGCGGCCAGGACGCCGACGAACAGGGCGGCGAAGCTCGCCAGGGCGACGAGGGCGGTCAGGCCGGGCTGCCGCTCGAGACGCTGGAGAAAACCGTCACGCGTGGAGGGACGTTCCGCGGCGGAAGCGTCGTCCCCGGCGTCGCCCTCGTCGGCCTCCATGAGTTGCCCCCCGTCTCCCGGCGCCATCAGGCTAGTGGACGGCATCGATGTCCGCGCAACGGGTTATGTCAGCGCAGGCCACGCAGGAAGGCGACGAGCGCCGCGCGGTACGGCCCCACCGTGGAGAGGTCGGCGTACTCGCCGGGGCCGTGCTGGCCGTCGCCGCCGGGGCCGAAGATGACGGCGTCCATGGACCGTGCCGAGTAGAAGCGGCCGTCGGCGGCGCCGTGCTTGCGCAGGAGGTCGCCCGGACGGCCGGCCTCGCGCGCGGCTGCCTGCAGCGAGAGCACGTCGCCGCTGCCGGGGTCGGCCCGGTGCGGCGGTCCGAGACTGTCCACAGTGACCTCGGCGCCCGAGAGGTCGCGGAGGTCCCGGGCGATCTCGCCGGCGGTGCGGCCCGCGTACGCGCGGTCCTCGGGCGGGAAACGGATGTCCAGCCACGCCGTCGCCGCGGCCGGCACCTGGTTGATCGCCGCGTCGGGGGTCGCGATGCGGGCCACGTTCACCGTCGTCGCCCACACCTCCCGCTCGGGGACGGGGTGGCGGGCGAGGATCCGGTCGATCGCCGCGAGCAGGTGCAGCAGGGCGTTGTCGCCGAGCCACGGGTAGGCGGCGTGCGCGGCGGTGCCGGTGGCGTGCAGGCGTACCTGAAGGATGCCCCGGGATTCGGTGACCACGCGCAGGTTGCTCTGCTCGCCGATCACCACGAAGCCGGCCGTCACCCCCCGCTCGAGCTGGTGCGCCGTGCCGTCGTGGCCGCCGACCTCCTCGTCGGTGACGAGCTGCAGGCCCATCGCGTACGGCATGAGCGGCGCGAGCTCCCGGAACACGTCGGCCATCACCAGCGCCGCCACCTTCATGTCCTGGGCGCCGCGCCCGTAGAGCCGGCCGTCGCGGATCTCGGGCCGGAACTGCCCGTCCGGGGCGGGCACGACGTCGAGGTGCGCGTTGAGGATCACCCGGAAGTGCGGGCGGGTGCTCCCGGCGTACACCAGGGCACTGGGTTTTCCCCGCGAGGAGAAACGCTCGACGGTGAAGCCGGGGCCCACCCGGGCGAGCACGAGATCGAGGGCCTCGGCGAGCTGCCCGGGCCGGTCGGCGGTGGACCGGATCGCGATCAGCCGCACAGCGGCGGCGAGCAGCTCCTCCATCCCCGCACGCTACCGGACGAGCGGCGGCCACCGGTGCGATCGCACCGGTGGCCGCCTTTCACTCAGGCTCGGTTCAGGGGTACGCCACCACGTTGCGCGGGACGGTGTTGCCGGCCGGGTTGGGCACCGGGCCGCCGGTGTCGTTGACGACGTTGGCGATGGTGCCGACGTCGCCGAGGGAGACGGTCAGGATGCTGCGGAGGCGGACGCCGGAGCGGTTGGGCACCTCGAAGCCCCGGTCCACCCGGACGCTCGGGTTGACGTTGAAGAAGGAGTAGACGCCGCCGCCCCAGAGTTCGTGGTCGGTGACCGAGTCGGCGACCTTGTAGGCCGCGTAGCCGTTGCCGCGGGGGCCCATCCAGGCCGCCTGGTTGGGCACGTCGTACGGCTTCTCGTTCTGGAAGAAGATCGTCCGGCCGCGGTTGCCGTTCCAGATCACCTCGTACTTCTGGTAGTGCTCGACGAACAGGCCGGTGGCGAGGACGTCGTCGCCGTTCACGATGAGGCCGGTGTCGCCGGTGTTCACCGTCCAGCCGGTGGGTGCGCCGCCGTGGTCGGCCCGCCAGGCCCACATGTGGTCGATGATCGTGTCGTCGCTGTGCACGGCGAGGGTGGTGGTGGCCTTGCCCTGGACGCTGCTGCCGATGCGGAAGAAGACGTCCTGGAGGCTGATCGGGTTGGCGGCGTGATCGGTGTGGACGCCGGCCCGGCCCACGCTCATCAGCGTCGGGCTGTTCGTCGTCCCGGCGTCGAAGGTCAGGCCGCTGACCTTCACCCCGTCGACGTCGGCGACGTTCAGGGCCTCGACGCCGTTGTTCGGGATCAGGGTCGGGAAGCCGATGCCGGTCACGACCGTGTTGGCGCGGGTGACCCGGATGGTCTCGTTCAGCGAGTACGTGCCCGGGGTGAAGAACAGGTTCAGGCCCTGGGCGAGGGCGGAGTTGATCCGGGCCGCGCTGTCACCGGGCTTGGCGACGTAGAACTCGCGCATCGGGATCGACGTGCCCGCGGTGTTCGGCCAGGTGGCCCCGGCGGAGTTGCGCCGCAGGGCGGGCACGAACACGCGGTAGCGGCCGGCGCTGTCGACGTACAGGTAGGGCTTCTCGCGGGTGACCGGGGTGGTCGCCAGCGTGGTGTGCGGCGGGTTCGGGAACGCGTTGGCCGGGGCGCCCTGGACGCCGGAGTAGACCATGTTCCAGACGCCGCCCTCCCAGCGGCCGATGCGGCTGTCGCGGGTGTACCACTGCTGCTGCGAGCCGGACGACACGGTGCCGTCGACCACGGAGTCGGTCAGGTAGCCGCCGCTGGAGTAGCCCTGGCCGTTGTCCTGGTTCGACGGCGCCAGGGTCAGGTTGCCGCGGATGTGCACCCGCCGCATCGGGGCGGCCTGGGAGACGGCCCAGCGGTTCGTGCCGCCCTCGGGCACGATCGAGAGGTTCTCCATGCTGCGCCAGAAGTTCTGGGTGGCGTTCTTCTCGTCGCCGTAGTTCCAGCCGGAGTCGACGTTCACCGCGCCGTTGATCGTCACGTCGTCGGGGTTGATGCCGAGGCCGGCGAGCGTGGTGTAGAAGCCGACGTTGGCCCACACCCGGCCGTACGTGCCGGGCTTGAAGAGGAACACGTGGCGCTGGGTGCCGAACTGGGCGGTCGGGCTGCGCAGCTGCGCGTTGAACGCCTGGTCCACGGCGGACTGGATGGTCGCCGCCGACGTCGACGGGTCGAAGATCCGTACGTTGGGGCCGAAGTCGGGGTTGTCGGAGGTCGGCAGGCCCGGCGTGCTCGGGGACGGGCTGCTGCCGCCGCCGAAGACCTGGAACTCCCACAGCGAGTAGCCGTACGGGGTGGCCCGGGTGGTGCCGTTCATCCGCACGTACCGGCCGCTGCCGGTGACGTTCAGCGTCTGGACGCCGGCCTGGCCCGCCGTCACCGGGGTGATGTTCGTCCAGGAAGTGCCGTTCGCCGACGTCTGGATGGTGAAGGCGGAGGCGTACGCGGCCTCCCAGTTCAGCACGACCTGGCTGATCGACTGGGTGCTGCCCAGGTCGACCTGCAGCCACTGCGGGTCGGCGAACGTGCTGGACCACCGGGTGCCGGCGTCACCGTCCACCGCGGCGGCGGCGGTGAAGGTGGCGTTCTCGACGGACGACGCGGTGGCCGGCTTGCCCTGCGACAGCGGGGTGTCCGCGGCGCTGGCGTTGGTGGCGACCGAGGCGACGGTGAGGCCGAGGGCGGTGGCGAGCACGGTGCTCAGCACGATCTGCCGGCGTCTGCGCTTGCGTGGCGGAGGGGAGGTCAGGGTCGGGGATGTCATGTTCCTGCCTTCGGACGGGGATGACCGTGCGTCCGATGGGGACGGGCGCACGGCGGGGCGGGTGACCGGGGTTACCGAGCGGAGAGAGCGCTCTCCGCTGATTGTTACTTCGCTGTTGCGCGCGCGTCAACAATTTGGCAACCCGAGATTCCCGCCCGGCACCGGGGCATTGCCCGACCGCACCCCGCGAATGGCGAAATCGACCGAACCGAATAGCGGATATCGCAGAAAAGGAGCCGGAAAAATTGTTATCCCGGCCCGGAGGCGGAGTCAGAGGCCGGCGGCCGACGCGTTCACCCAGTCGTCGTCGACGGCCACCGCGTCCCGCCCGGCGCGCGCCAGCAGGCTCGCGGCCGACGCCGCGCGGTAGCCCGCCGCGCAGTGCACCCACACCGTGCCGGCCGGCACCTCGTCCAGGCGCGAGGTCAGCTGCGGCAGCGGGATGTGGACGGCGCCGGCGAGGTGCCCGGCGCGCCATTCGTCGTCCGCCCGGACGTCCAGGACCACCGCCGGGCGCTCCGCGGCCAGGCCGGCGAAGGTGGCCCGCCGGGTCTCGAGCAGTTCGGCCGGGGACGAGGACCAGTCCTCGGGGGTGCCGGTGGCCGCGGCGGCCGGGCGGTCGATGCCGATCCGGGCGAGTTCGCGCTGGGCCGCCGCGACCTGCCGCGGGGAGTCGCCCAGCAGGGTGAGCGGGGTCCCGGGCGGCAGCGTCCAGCCGAGCCAGGTGGCCAGCGGGCCGTCCAGGCCGAAGCTGAGCGTCCCGGCCAGGTGGCGGTACGCGTACGCCTTGCGCGACCGCAGGTCCACCACCCACTCCCCCGCCTCGATCCGGGCCCGCAGCTCGTCCGCACCGGCCCGCCGGACCGGGGACAGGTCGATGAGGTCCGCGCCCTGCGCGTTGCGGGCGCCCATGTGCGCGTAGTACGCGGGGTACGCGCCCAGGCCGGCCAGGAGCTGGTCGGCGTACGCGTCGGCGTGCAGGCGCAGCACCGGGTTGACCCGCTTCTCCCGGCCGATCGTGGAGGTACCGGCGTCGGTCGGCGCCGCCGAGCAGAAGCTGCCGAAGCCGTGGGTGGGCCAGACCGGCGTGCCGTCCGGGAGCAGGTCCGCGAGGCGGCGCGCCGAGGCGTGCTGGTGGTGCGCGAGCGTGCGGGCGTGGCCGGCGCCGAGCAGGTCGGTGCGTCCGGTCGTACCGAAGAGCAGGGAGCCGCCGGTGCAGACCCCCGCGACGGCGTCGTCGTAGCTCACGGCGTACGAAAGGTGGTGGAAGGTGTGACCGGGAGTGGCCACGGCCGTGAGCGACAGGCGGTCGGACACCGGGATGCGGTCGCCGTCCGAGACCGGGACGCGGGCGAAGGCCACCTCCTCGGCGGCCGCGACCAGGTAGGACGCCCCGGTGAGCCGGCTGAGCGCGAGGCCGCCGGAGACGTAGTCGTTGTGCAGGTGCGTCTCGGCGACGTGGGTGATCCGGACGCCGAGACGGCCGGCCAGGGTCAGGACGCGGTCGAGGTCGCGTTGCGGGTCGACGACGACCGCGACCTCGCCGTCGTGCACGAGGTAGGTGCGGTCACCGAGGGACGAGGTCTCCACCACGGCGGTTCCGAGCGTCATCGTTTCCTCCCAGGGGGACACCGGCGAACGGGATGCTCGCCTGCTGCGGTCCGGAGCCGTCCGGGTGCCGCCAGAGGCCGCGGCGGGCCAGCTCGGGCAGCACGCCCTCGCCGAACCAGTACGCCTCCTCGAGGTGCGGGTAGCCGGACAGGATGAACTCGGTGATGCCGAGGTCCGCGTACTCGGCGATGCGGTCGGCGATCTCGGTGTGGCTGCCGACCAGGGCGGTGCCCGCGCCGCCGCGGACCAGGCCGACGCCGGCCCACAGGTTCGGCGCCACGACGAGGCCGTCGCGGGAGCCGCCGTGCAGGTCGAGCATGCGGCGCTGGCCCTCGGACTCGCTGCGGCGCAGGCCCGCCTGCACGGCCGCGATGTCGGCCGGGGAGACGTGCCGCAGCAGCCGTTCGGCCTCGGCCCACGCCGCCTCGGCGGTGTCGCGGGCGATGACGTGCAGCCGGATGCCGAAGCGCAGGCCGGGGTTGAGGCCGCGGATCCAGTCGAGCTTCTTCTCGACCTGCGCGGGCGGCTCGCCCCAGGTGAGGTAGACGTCGCTGTGGGCGGCCGCGACCGGGCCGGCCGCCGCCGACGAGCCGCCGAAGTAGATCTCGGGGACCGGGTCGGGCAGGCGGCTGAGCTGGGCGCCCTCCACGCGCAGGTGGGTGCCGTGGTGGTCGACGGTCTCGCCGCGCCACAGCGCGCGGACGACGGTGAGGAACTCGTCCGTGCGGGCGTACCGGGCGTCCTTGTCCAGGAAGTCGCCGTAGGCGCGCTGTTCGCCGGACTCGCCGCCGGTGACGACGTTGAGCAGCAGCCGGTTGCCGGACAGCCGCTGGAAGGTCGACGCCATCTGCGCGGCCAGGGTGGGCGAGAGGAGCCCGGGGCGGAACGCGACCAGGAACTTGAGGCGCTCGGTGACCTCGGTGAGCATGGCGGTGGTCAGCCATGCGTCCTCGCACCAGGCGCCCGTGGGGGTGAGGGCGCCGGCGAAGCCGAGCTGTTCGGCGCTGCGGGCGATCTGCCCGAGGTAGCCGATGGTGAGCGGGCGGACGCCCCCGGCCGAGCCGACCGGTACGCCGTGACCGCCGCCGACGATGTCCCGGCTGTCGCCGTTGGTGGGCAGGAACCAGTGGAAGTCGAGGGCACCCATGCCGCCAGACTACCCATATCTCCTATCGGTTAGATAGAGTGCGGCCATGCATCGACGACAACTGATCCTGGGCGGCCTGGCGGTGGCGGCCTCCGCGGCGCTGACCGGGTGCGGCGATGACGAGGCTGCCGCGGGCGGGGCGGGGCTGCGGATCGGCTACCAGCGGTTCGGCGGGCTGAGCCTGGTCAAGGCGCGGGCGGCGTACCCCGGCGCGACCTGGTCGCTGTTCGAGAGCGGTCCGGCGGTGACCGAGGCGCTCAAGGCCGGGGCGATCGACCTCGGCCAGACCGGCGAGGCGCCGCCGATCTTCGCCGCCGCGGCCAGGGTGCCGTTCGCCATCGCCGGCACCAGCGCGCCGGTGCCCGAGGGCGAGGCGGTGCTGGTGAAGAAGGCCAGGGGCTTCCGCGGGTTCGCCGACCTGCGCGGGCGGACGGTGGCGCTCAACAAGGGCTCCAACGTGCACTGGCTGCTGGTGAAGCTGCTCGAGGCCAACCGCATGACGCCGGCCGACCTCACGGTGAAGTACCTCAAGCCGGCCGAGGGGCGTCCGGCCTTCGACAACGATCAGATCGACGCGTGGATCATCTGGGACCCGTACTTCGCGCTGGCCGAGCAGCCGGGGGTGCAGGTGCTCGCCGATGCCACCGGGCTGGCCGACAACCGGGAGTACATCCTGGTGGCGCCCGGGGCGCTGGAGAAGAAATCCGCGCAGCTGAAGGCGTTTCTGGGCGCGTACCAGGAGACCACCGCCTGGGGGATCGCCCACCCGGGCGAACGCGCCCGGGTCCTGGCCCCGGAGCTGAAGATCGACGAGCAGGTCACCGCGCGGGCCCTGGCCCGCAGCGCCCAGCCGCTGGCGCCGCTGACGCCGGCGATCGGCGACGAGCTCCAGGCCATCGCGGACGGCTTCACCCGGCTGGAACTGATCCCCGGCAGCGTCGACATGCGGGCCCGCATCGACCCTCGGTTCTCCGCGGAGTTGCGGTGACCGCCCTGGCGAGCCCGCCGGCCACCGCGGCACCGGCCGTCGCGGCCCGGCCCGCCCGGCGCCGGCCGCGCTGGCAGCGCGCGGTCAGCCCGCTCGTCATCCTCGCCGGGTGGGAGGCGCTGTCGCGCGGCGGCGTCCTCTCCCCCGACAAGCTGCCCGCGCCGAGCACCGTGCTGCGGACCGGCGGGGACCTGGCCGCCGACGGCACGCTCGGCGCCCACCTCGCGGACTCGCTCACCCGCGCCGCGGCCGGGCTGCTCATCGGCGGCGTCCTCGCGCTGATCCTGGGCGCCGTGGCCGGCCTGCTGCGCCTCGGCGACGACGCCATCGACCCGCCCGTGCAGATGGCCCGGATGCTGCCGCACCTCGCACTGGTCCCGCTGCTGATCATCTGGGTCGGCATCGGCGAGCCGATGAAGATCACCCTGGTCGCGCTGGGCGTCTTCTTCCCGCTCTACTTCAATGTGTACGCCGGGATCCGCGACATCGACGAGCGGCTGGTCGAGGCGGCCCGCACCTGCGGCCTGGGCACCTGGGCGCGGCTGCGGCACGTGATCCTGCCCGGCTCCCTGCCGTCGCTGTTCCTGGGCCTGCGCCTGGCGATCGGCGCCGCCTGGCTGAGCCTGGTGGTCGGCGAGCAGACCAACACCCAGAACGGCATCGGCTTCCTGATGATGGAGGCCCGGGAATTCGGCCGGACCGACGTCGTGGTCGTCGGCCTCTTCGTGTACGCCGGCCTCGGCCTGCTGTCCGACCTGCTGCTGCGCGCGCTGGAACGGAGGGCCCTGCAGTGGCGGCGCGGGCTGCGGGCGGCGTGACGGCGGTGGTGCGGGCCGCCGGCGTACGCCGAGCCTTCGGCGCCACGGTGGTCCTCGACGGCGCCGGCCTCGCCGTCGCGCCGGGCGAGGTGGTCGCGCTGCTGGGCGGCAGCGGCTCGGGCAAGAGCACCCTGCTGCGCATTCTGGCCGGCCTCGACCCGGACGCCACCGGGGAGGTGTCGGTGCCCCGCGAGCACGCGGTGGTGTTCTAGGAGCACCGGCTGATGCCGTGGAAGCGGGTGGCGGACAACGTCGGCCTCGGGGTGACCGGCCGCGACGCCGGGGCGCGGATCGCGGCGGCCCTGGCCGAGGTCGGCCTGGCGGACCGCGCCCGGGCGTGGCCGGCGGAGCTGTCCGGCGGCCAGTCGCAGCGGGTGGCGTTCGCCCGCGCCCTGGTCCGCGAGCCGCGGGTGCTGCTGCTCGACGAGCCGTTCGGTGCGCTGGACGCGCTGACCCGGCTGCGGATGCAGGACCTCTTCGGCCGGCTGCGCGAGCGCCACGGGTTCGCGGCGCTGCTGGTGACGCACGACGTCGAGGAGGCGCTGCTGCTCGCGGACCGGGCGCTGGTGCTGGAGGGCGGGCGCATCGCCGAGGAACTGGTCGTCGGGCTGGACCGGCCGCGGGACCCGGACCAGCCCGGCTTCGGCCCGCTGCGGCGCCGGCTCCTGGACCGCCTCGGCGTGCCGGCCCCGGCGGCGAGGCCGGCGGGTCCGCCGCTCAGCCGTCGCTGAGCTGCTCGCGGGCGATCGCGAAGATGCCGTCCATGCGCCAGCTCTCGTCGGCGTGCCGGCCCCGCCACCGGCCCCAGCCCGAGTCGCGCCGGTACTGCCCCGGCCAGTCGGTCGCGGCGATCGCGGCGGGGTCGGCCGGGCGCGGGTTCTCGCAGTCCGGGTCCACGTAGAGCGCGTCGACCGGGCAGTGCAGCTCGCACAGGAAGCACGTCTGGCAGTCGCCCTGCCGCGCGATCACCGGGACCTCGCCCGCCGCCGCGTCGAAGACGTTCGTCGGGCAGACCCGCACGCAGATGTCGCACCGCGTGCACCGGTCCGCCAGGATCAGCTCGATCATCGGGCCACCGCCTCCCGGGGCACCGGCGCGTACCGGTGCCAGATGCGATCCAGGCCGCCGATGTGCAGCCCGGTGGTCAGGGCCGGGTCCGGGCCCGGACGGTCGGTGCGCCGGTGCATGCCGCGGCTCTCCGGGCGGTGCAGCGCCGCCCGGTAGGCCCAGCGACCGGCCGCCACCAGGGCCGCCGCCTCACGGATCGCGACCGGGGAGCCGCGCAGGCCGCCGCGGACCGCCGGCCACAGCGCGTCGAGCACGTCCAGCGAGGCGCGCAGGCC
This sequence comes from Pseudosporangium ferrugineum, assembly GCF_003002065.1. Taxonomy (GTDB): domain Bacteria; phylum Actinomycetota; class Actinomycetes; order Mycobacteriales; family Micromonosporaceae; genus Actinoplanes; species Actinoplanes ferrugineus_A. Next base: position 42,621 of record NZ_PVZG01000019.1, on the reverse strand, counting down.
CGCGTCCGTCCGGAACAGGTTCTTCTCGTACGGGTTGAGCTCGTCCCGGACCGCGGCGGCCACCTCCTCCGCCGACAGGGCGCTGGTGGCGGCCACCGGGCGCATCCCGGCCCGGCCGAGCGGGCGCAGCCGGTGCCGCGGCTCGGGTACCGCCCGGGCGGCGGCCGCACCCGCCCAGGTGCCGGTGGACACGGCCCAGGCGGAGTTCTGCGCTCCCCCGCCGGAGACCGCCCCGGCGATCGGCTCCCGGCTGGCGGCGTCGCCCGCGACCCACAGCCCCGGCACGGTCGTCGCGCAGTCCGGCCCGGCCACCCGGACGCCGCCGACGCCGCGGACGGTGCCCTCGCCGCGCAGGGTGACCTCGAAGAGGTCGCGGAACGGGTCGATGCCCCGGCGGTCGAACGGGATCATGAAGTTCGGCTGGACCCGGCGCAGGCGCTCGCGGATCGCGACCGGCATGCGGTCCAGGCGCACCCGCACCGGCCCCTCCAGCAGGGCCCGGGCGAGGGCCTCGACGCGCCCCTCGGCGGGCGGCAGGTCCAGCTCGCGGCCGGCGCTGTCGACGTACGTGCCGAAGAGGTACGACATCGAGCGGGTGATCGTGGAGAAGGCGGGCGCCGGGGTGTAGTAGGCGGACAGCTCCATGCCGGACAGCTCGGCACCGGCCTCCGCCGCCATCAGCAGCCCGTCGCCGGTGTTGCCGCGCGCGCCGAGCAGGTGCGAGCGGAACGCGCAGCCGCCGGTCGCCAGCACCACCCCGCCGGCCCGGACCCGCCACCGGCCGCCGCCGTGCTGACGGCGGACGCCCGCGGCCCCGCGCACCCGGCCGTCGGCGTCGGCGAGCAGCTCGAGGGCGGGATGGTGGTCGAGGATCCGCACGCCGGCCCGCTTGACCAGCCGGCGCATGGCCCGCAGGTATTCGGGGCCCCGGATCGTCCGGTACGGCCGCCGCCCGTTCACCGCGGCCGGGAACGGCAGGTCGTACGCGTGCAGCCGGCGCCAGGTCTCGTCGAGCACCCGGGCCATCCAGGCGTCGTCGGCGAGCCCGGCCGCGATCGACCGGCGCTCGGCCATCGCCGCCGCCCGCCGCTCCGGCGGGACCAGCCAGTGCGAGACGCCGGCCGTCGCGGTGACGCCGCTGGTGCCGCAGTAGCCCTTGTCCGCGAGCACGACCGTGGCGCCCGCGTCCGCCGCCGACAGCGCCGCCCAGGTCGCGGCCAGGCCACCGCCGAGGACCAGCACGTCCGCGTCCAGGTCGAGTTCGCTCACCCGGATAACCTATCTTGCATATAGGCATTACAGCAATTAGCGTCGGCGCATGAACGTCCTGAGTCCCGCAGAGGTCAAACTCCCCGACGGCAGCAGCACCGACTTCGCCAACCTCGACATCGCGGCGACCGCCCCGTGCCTCGACGTGGTCGCCGCGGCCGTGTCCGACCTGCTCCCCTGGTACGGCAGCGTGCACCGCGGCGCCGGCGCGCTGGCCCGGCGCAGCACCCTGGCGTACGAGCAGGCCCGCGAGACGGTGGCCGAACACCTGGGCTGCGGTCCCGGCGACGCGGTCGTGTTCACCCGCAACACCACCGACGCCCTCAACCTGCTCGCGCACGTCCTGCCCGCGGGCACCACGGTGGTCACCTTCGACGTCGAACATCACGCCAACCTGCTGCCGTGGCGCAGTCCGCTGCGGATCGGCGTACCGCGCTCGCCGGAGCAGGCCGTCGCCGCGCTCGACGAGACGCTGTCCGCGCTGCGCGGCCCGGTGCTCGTGGCGGTCACCGCGGCCAGCAACGTCACCGGCGAGCTGTGGCCCGTCCGGGAACTCGCCGCGGTCGCCCACCGCCACGGCGCCCGGATCGCCGTCGACGCCGCCCAGCTGGCCCCGCACTCCCCGGTGGACCTCGGGGCGCTCGGCGCCGACTACGTGGCGGTGTCCGGCCACAAGCTCTACGCACCGTTCGGCGCGGGGGTGCTCGCGGGGCGCGCCGACTGGCTCGACGCGGCGCCGCCCTACCTGGCCGGCGGGGGCGCGACCGCGGAGGTGGCGGCGGATTTCGCCGTACGGTGGCACGACGGCCCGGCCCGCCACGAGGCCGGCACGCCCAACCTGATCGGCGCGGTGGCCCTGGCCACCGCGTTGCGGGCCCTCGCCGGGGCGGACCTCCACGCCGAGCATCGGCTGGTCGCGCGCCTGCGGGACGGCATCGCCGCCCTGCCGCACGTCGAGGAGCTACGGCTGTTCGCCGCGGACGCCCCGCGCGTGGGCATCGTGTCGTTCGCGGTCCCCGGGGCGGACCCGGACGAGCTGAGCACCACCCTGGGCCGCGACCACGCGATCGGCGTACGCACCGGGCTGTTCTGCGCCCACCCGCTCACCCGCCGGCTCCTGCGCGAGGCGGCGGACCGCCTCGGCGCCACGCCCCCGGGGGCCGCCCTGCGGGCCAGCGTGGGCATCGGCACCCGCGAGGAACACGTCGACCGGCTGCTGGCCGTCCTTCAGTCGCGGGCGTAGCCGATCCGGTACGGCGCCCCGCCGTCCACCCGCTTCGTCGAGATCGTCAGCAGGTACGAGTTCCCGGAGGTGGCGTACAGGCAGACGGCGATCGGCGTGCCGGGCCTGCCCTCGAGTTCCTGGCTCAGGGGCAGTTCGTCGTAGGACCCGTACTGCCGCCACTGCGCGGTGCAGGACCCGGCGGGCTGCTTGACCCAGATCCCGGCACCGTTGTGCGGGTAGAGGTTGTTGGGGCCGACCTGCACGTCGACGTCCTCCACGCCGTCCGTCGACCCGCCGGCGACGGTGACCGACGGCGGCGAGGTGTCGATGTCGAGCCATCGGTCGCCGCTCACGTCCAATGCCTTGCCGGAGGTGGGCGGCGTGGTGGTGACCGCGGGGGCCGGCGGCGTCGTCGGCCGCCTCGTCGCGGGCGGCGGATCGTCGTGGCGGGCGGGCCCGGGCCGCGCCGGGGCGCCCGGGGCCGGAACCGCCCCGCCCGGCAGGTCCGGTGCCGCGGGCCGGACGGCCGGCGACGACGGCGGGGCCGCCGAGGAGGGCGGGTGCGACGGCCCGGCGCCCGCGGCCGGGGAGGCGCCCTGCGCCGGCGGCACCCCGCCGTCGGGCGTGAGGTTCAGCCCGAACCACAGTGCCCCGACGGCGAGCAGGAGGATCAGCACGGCGGCGGCGACGGCCAGGGCCGTCCTCCAGCGACCCGGGCCGCCGATCGTCAGGGTGCCGACGGTGCCGATCTGGGAGACGACGGTCCCGTCGCCGCCGATGGAGTGCGCCGACGACCCGGTGACGGCGGTCAGGTGGAGCACCCTCTCGGCAGCGGCCCGGACCTCCTTGTCCTCGGCCGCCCGGGAGTCGATGAGGGCCCGGCGCATGAGGGCACGCCACTGCGCGTCGTGGACCTGCGGCTCCAGGAGGGCCTCGCGCTCCGGCCGCCCGGCGAAGCGGGGCATGATCCGCTCCACGAGCCGGCGGCCCGCGGCACCCGCGGCCGCCTCGCCCGCGCCGGTCCCCAGCGCGGCCAGGGCGGCGACTATGTGATCGACATCCAGCACGTGACTCCTCGGGTCCGCTCGTCCACACGCCCAACGACGCCGGACGGGCCCGGATACGTGCCAACCCGCGAGGGTGGGTGAGTCTTGCACGATCCTCCCGCGAGGTGGAGGATCGTGGGCATGGATCTGACCGAGCTGCGCGCCCTGCTGGACCGCCACGCGCGGCCCGACCTGAGCACTCCCGTCGAGGGCGTCCACATCTCGCGGGTCGAACGGACCGAACCGGAGGCGCCGTCGATGACGGGCACCGTGCTCGCCCTCATCGCGCAGGGCGCGAAACGGATCGCCCTCGGCGACCGGATCTACGAGTACGGCGCCGGGCAGTACCTCGTCGCGTCGGTCGACCTGCCGGTCACGGGCCGGTTCCTCGAGGCGGGCCCGGACCGCCCGGCGCTCGGCTTCGGGCTGACCCTGCACCCGCCGGCCGTCGCGGAGCTGCTGCTCCAGGCGGGGCCCGGCGATCTGCCGCCCGCCGGCCCCGCGACGCCGTCCGGGATGACCGTCAGCGACGCGCCCGCCGAGCTGATCGACGCCGTCGTCCGGCTGCTGCGCCTGTTCGACCGGCCGCGCGACCTCGCCGTCCTGGCGCCGATGGTCAAGCGCGAGATCCTGTGGCGGGTCGTCACCGGCGAGCAGGGCGCTTCGGTACGCCAGCTCGGCCTGGCCGACAGCAGCCTCACCCACGTCGCCCGGGCCGTCCGGTGGATCCGCGAGCACTACGCGGAGTCGTTCCGGGTGGAGGACGTGGCGCAGTTGTCGGGCATGAGCGTGTCCGCGTTCTACCGCAACTTCCAGGCGGTCACCGCGATGAGCCCGATCCAGTTCCAGAAGCAGATCCGGCTGCAGGAGGCGCGGCTGCTGCTCGCGACCCACCCGCACGACATCACCGGGGTGGCGTCACGGGTGGGCTACGACAGCCCCTCGCAGTTCAGCCGGGAGTACCGCCGCCAGTTCGGGGCGCCGCCCAGCCGGGACGCGACCCGGCTGCGGGAGGCCGGCCCCGCCGTGGTGTGACCCCGGCTATCCTGCTCCCACAGCGGCGGAGCCGACGAGGCGACGAGGCGACGAGGCGACGGGCCGGCGGATGCGCGACTGGATCATCGGACTGGGCATCGCCGCGCTGTGCCTCGTGGCGAGCTGGGCGGTCCTGCTGATCCTCGCCCGCCGCCTGCCCCCCGGCCTGCTGCGCGACCTGGCCGCCTTCATCCCCGACTGCGTGACCACGGTCCGGAGGCTGCGCAAGGACCCGCGGGTGCCCCGGAGCGCACGGATCGCGATCGTCCTCGCCGGCGTCTGGGTGGCCAGCCCGATCGACCTGATCCCCGAGTTCGTCCCGGTGATCGGCCCGCTCGACGACATCGTGGTGGTGGCGCTCGCCCTGCGGTACGCGGCCCGCCGGGTGCCCCGGGAGGTGCTGCTCGCGGCCTGGCCGGGCGAGCCCCGCCTGATCGAACGCCTGATCACTCCGCGGCGGGGTGGTGCGCCGGGACGCTCGTCCCCCCGGTAGCGACCATCGGCCCTGGGCGCACGCGTCCCCCGTGGCAATGCTTGCGTTACCGGCCGCCACGACACAGGGACGGTGAGCGATGAGGACGCCCTCTTCCGCCTCCCCGATCGGCGCCGACGCCCTCGCCGGCACCGTCCGCGCCCTCCTGCGCGCGCGCCGGCCCTCCGGGGGCGACCTGCTGATCTCGGAGCACGGGCTGCTGGTGCCCGGCCTCGGCCCCGGCAACCCGGGCGACCCGGTCGTGGCGGCGATCGACGACGACGAGAACCCCCGCCCGATCCTGCGCTACGCCGCCGGCGAGGCGCTGCGCCTGCGGGTCCCGCTGCGGGCCGTGCACGTCTGGATCCGCCGCGCGCCCCGCGACGGTGCCCGGTTCCGGCGGCACGACCGGATGTCCGACGCCGATCAGCTCCTCTCCCAGGTGCTCTACGACCATCTGAGCGCGGCCGAGGCGGACGCCGCCGAGCGGGAGATCCTGTGCGGCGACACCCCGGTGCCGGCCCTCGTCGAGCTCAGCCGCTCCGCGGGCCTGATCGTGCTGGCGGCCCGCGCGCCGGGCGGCCGCGGCGACGCGGTGGGCTCGACGGCCGGCGGCCTGGTCGGCCGGACGTACTGCCCGCTCGCCGTGCTGACGCCGGCGGAACCGGCCGGGTGACGCCGCCCCCGACGGGACCTTCGACCCCTTGTAGGTGATCAAGCGGTGACGCAGGGTAGGTCCCCGAGGGAGGCTGCCGATGCCAGGGTTCAGAACGGCGACCGTGCCGGAGCAGGACGTGGACATCCGGGTGCGGGGACCGGTCACCCTGCCGGACCTGGCGTGCGTGCGCCACGCCGTCGCGGAGGCGCGGTGGCGGGAGTCCGGGGCCGGCCACCTGCGGATCAAGCTCGCCGGGTATCGCGGCGGTGACCGGCGGGCCGTCTCCGCCGCCCAGGTGAACGCGGAGCTGTGCGGACGCATGGTGCGCGCTCAGGCGACAGCCGGAACGGTCGCCGACGCCGTACGGCTGGCCCTGTCCCGGCTCGACCCCCGGGTCCGGCGCCTCCGGCAGCGGCTGGCGGGGTGCGAGGCGGGACGGCCCTGCTTCATCGGCGAACCGTGGGAGCTGCGGGCCCGGCACGTCATCCCGCCGGCGCTGCGGGTCGGCGGGAACGCCCGCCGGGTGGCCCGGCACAAGACCTGCCCGCCGGCGGTGCAGGACCTCGGCGCCGCGGCCCTGACGATGGATCTGCGCGACTACGACTTCCACCTGTTCACCGACGAGTCCAGCGGGCAGAACGCCGTCGTCACGCGGGCCGACTGTGCCGGTTTTCGCGTCGTCGCCGACCAGCCGCGCCTGCTGGGCGCCGCTACCGAGGGCGTACCGGTCGCGGGCCCACCGTTGTGCCTTCCCGCGCACACGCTTCCCGAGGCGGTCCGGGCGCTGGCGGCCTCCGGGGCACCCTTCCTGCCTTTCACGGGCGTCGGCTCCGGACGGGCGGCGGTGCTCTATCAACGGTTCGACGGTCATCTGGGCCTGCTCACCTCACTGGGATGAGGAAATCCCGCCCCGTCCCAGGGGCTTCACCGGGGGCGTGGACGGTGCCAGACTGGCCGGGACGGCACCCTGGAGCGGCGAGGCGGAGGTGTGCCCGGTGGACGAGTTGTCCTTCCCCACGCGACCCGGCTACGGTTCGACGAGATCCTCGAGCAACTCGTGGCCAGCGCCCGGGAGGTGCAGGCGAGCCAGGGCCGGCTGCGCGGGCTGCTGCGGGCGTACCTGGCCGTCGCCCGGGCCGACGACCTCGACACGGTGCTGCGCCACATCGTCGAAGCCGCCAGAATGCTGGTCCAGGCGCGCTACGCCGCCCTCGGCGTGGTGTCGCACGGGCGCCTGATCCGGTTCATCCACTCCGGCGTGGACGAGGAGACCACCCGCCGCATCGGCCACCTGCCCGCCGGCAAGGGCATGCTCGGCGTCCTGGTGGACGATCCGCGGCCGGTGCGGCTGACCGACATCGGCGCCCACCCCGCCTCGGTCGGCTTCCCGGCCGGGCATCCCCCGATGGCCTCGTTCCTGGGCGTGCCGGTCCGCGCCGGCGACAGGGTCTTCGGCAACCTGTACCTGACCGACAAGGAGCGGGGTGCCCCCTTCACCGCCGACGACGAGGAACTCGTGGTCGCGCTGGCGGCGGCGGCCGGCGTGTCGATCGAGAACGCCACGCTGCTCGCCCAGGGGCGCCGCCGGCAGGCCTGGCAGAGCGCGATGGTGGACGCCACCGCGGCGCTGCTGGCCGACGCCGGCCCGGAGGTCGCCCTGCTGCGGTTCGTGACGAGCGCCCTGGAGACGCTGGGCGGTGCCGGAGCGGCCGCGGCGGTGCCGGCCGGCGACGACAGCACGCTGCGGGTGGCCGTCGCCGTCGGCATGTACGGCGGGTACGCCGGCACCCTGCTGCGACCGGAGGACTCGATCATCGGCGACGCCGCCCGGTCCGGCGCCCCCGTGACCGGCGACCGCTCGCGCCTGCCGCAGGGCTGGCCGGCCCGCGAGGACGCCACGGTCGGCGCCTGCCTCGCCGCCCCCATGCTCGCCGACCGCCGCCTCGCCGGCGTCCTGCTGGTCTCCCGCCGGCCCGACGACGGCCCGTTCGACGAGCTCGACCACGACATCCTCAGCTCCGCCGCCGGACAGGCCGGCCTGGTGCTGCGCCTGGCCGACGCCCGCCACGACGAGGAACGCCTCCGGCTGCTGGAGACCCGCGACCACATCGCCGCCGACCTGCGCGGACGGGTGATCCAGCGGCTGTTCCGGCACGGCCTCGCCCTCCAGGCGGCGGCCGGCCGGCTGAAGGCCGGCGAGGCACGCGACCGGCTCCAGGACCAGATCGACGAGGTCGACGCGGTGATCCGCGACATCCGCGACACCGTGTACGCGCTGCATCCCGAGTAGTGCGGCGCCGGAACGGGACCTTCGCACCTGGCACGGGGCCGGGCCGCCACCCACGCTTGAGACATGGATCACACGCAGCGACACCAGCCGCCGCACGGCCCGGTGGTCGCCGGCGTGGACGGCCGCCACCACGACCGGTGCGTCGTCGCCGCGGCGGCGGACCACGCCACGCGCCTGGGCACCGGCCTGCGCATCGTCCAGGTGCTGGACGTCGGCGGCGAGCCGCTGATCCCCGCGACGCTGCCCACCGTCGCGCTGCGGCGCACCGGCGAACGCCGCGACCGGCTGGCCCGCGCCCGGACCCGGCTGCGGGACCGGCTGGCCGGCCTGCTCGGCCCCGCGGGCCCCGGCGCCGACGTCCGCACCGCCGTGGGCGACCCCGCCACGGTGCTGCTCACGTACGCGCGGGAGGCGTCCCTGCTGGTGCTGGGCACCCGCAGCGGACCGCCCCGCACGCCCTTCCTGCTCGGCACGGTCAGCCAGGACGTGGCGGTCCACGCCGCGTGCCCCGTGCTGCTCGTGCCGTGGCACGAGGACGGCGACGGCCGCCGATGACCCGCCGGCTCACCCGGCCGGCAGGTCCGGCAGCGGGTGCCGGTCCGCGTCGCGATCGGCGAGCCGGTGCATGGCCACGCGGTACTGCCCGGGCGTGATCTCGTGATCGAGCACCTGCCGCACCAGCACACCCTCGAGCGACTCCGGAGGTGCCGCCGCGGCGGCGGGCTCCGCTTCCCCGGCCGCGGGCGGTTGCAGGCCACGCCGCCATTCCTGGACCGCCAGGCCGGACGCCCACACCACCAGCGACGCCATGAACGTGATCAGCAGAAACGCGAGCATCACGACCGCCTCCCGACTCCATCCTCGCCACGCACCCGCCGTCGCCGGGAGGGCCGGACGTCCCGGTGCGCGGTGGCCTCCGGCCCGCGGCTCAGCAGATGCGCGGCAGCTGCTCGCCGACGAGCATGTCGAGCACGCGGCGGGACCCGACGGCGGTGCGGAGCCACACCGTCCCGGGTTCCCGGTCCCGGACGGTGCCGATGCGGACCGCGTCGCGGCCCTCCGGACGCGCCCGCATGGCGGCCAGGACGCGCTCCGCCCGGTCCGGTGCGACGAAGGCGACGAGACAGCCCTCGTTGGCGACGTGCGCGACGTCGAGGCCCAGCAGCTCGCAGGCCGCCCGCACCGGCCCGGGCACCGGCAGCGCCGTCTCCTCGATCTCGATGCCGACGCCGGAGGCACCGGCGATCTCGTTGACCGCCGAGGCCAGGCCGCCGCGGGTCGGATCGCGCAGGGCGTGCAGGGCATCGCCGCCCGCCGTCACCATCGCCTCGACCAGCCGGTGCAGCGGCCGGGTGTCGGACCGCAGATCCGCCTCGAAGCCGAGGCCCTCGCGGGTGCTGAGCACGGTGATGCCGTGGTTGCCGAGCGTTCCCGACAGCAGCACGGCGTCGCCGGGTGCGGCCCCCGCCGCCGACGGCGCGGCGCCGTCCAGCCGCCGGCCGAGGCCGGTGGAGACCACGAAGAGCCCGTCCGCGGCCCCCCGGCCGACCACTTTGGTGTCGCCGGTGACGACCGGAACGCCGGCAGCGCGGGCGGCGGCACCGGCGGAGGCGGCCACCCGGCGCAGGTCCTCGATCGGGAAACCCTCCTCGATCACGTACGCGAGGCACAGGGCGAGCGGCATCGCGGCCCGCATGGCCAGGTCGTTGACCGTCCCGTGCACGGCCAGGCAGCCGATGTCGCCGCCGGCGAAGAACAGCGGGCTGACCACGTACGCGTCGGTGCTGAGCGCCAGGGCCGGCCCCGCGGAGGTGACCACCGCGGCGTCCTCCAGCGGCCCGTCGCCGGCGGCGGCGCCCAGGGCCGGCAGGAGGACCTCGCCGATCAGCTCCGCGGACAGCCGGCCCCCGGAGCCGTGCCCGAGCAGCACCCGCGAGCGTTCCCGGCCGGGCACCGGGCAGCCGCCGTCCGTCGGGTCAGCGGCGTTCACGGCACGGCTCCCTCGTCCTCGGGGGCGGCGGAACGGCCCGCCGAGTAGTAGGCCGCGCAGGTTCCCTCACTGGACACCATGGGGGCGCCGAGCGGGGTACGCGGCGTGCACGCGGTGCCGTACGCCCCGCAGTCGGTCGGCACCTTCGTCCCGGTGAGGACGGCACCCGCGATGCACTCGGCCCGCTCGCGCACCACCAGCCGCCCCACGTCGAACCGGCGGGCGGCGTCGAACGCGGCGTACTCCTCGGCCAGCACGAGGCCGCTGCCCGCGATGGTGCCCACACCGCGCCAGGCCTGATCGGCGACGCGGAACACCCGGCGCACCGCCTCCTGCGCCGCCGTGTTGCCCTCGCGCCGCACGGCCCGGGCGTACTGGTTCTCCACCTCGGCGCGGCCCTGCTCGAGCTGGGTGACGGCCATCAGGATGCCCTCCAGCAGGTCCAGGGGTTCGAATCCGGTGACGACCACCGGCACGCGGTAGCGCGCCACCAGCGGCAGGTACTGCGTCCAGCCCATCACGGCGCAGACGTGCCCGGCCGCCAGGAACGCCTGCACCCGGCAGCCGGGGGCGTCCAGGACGGCCGTCATCGCGGGCGGGACCAGGACGTGGCTGACCAGCAGGCTGAAGTTCGCCAGTCCGAGGCCGGCGGCGCGCAGGACGGCCATCGCGTTCGCCGGGGCGGTCGTCTCGAACCCGACGGCGAGGAAGACCACGTGCCGGTCGGGATGGCGCCGGGCGAGCTCGACCGCGTCCATCGGCGAGTACACGACCCGGACGTCGCAGCCGCGGGCGCGCAGCGCCAGCAGGTCGGTGTGCGAGCCGGGGACCCGCAGCATGTCGCCGAAGCTGGTGAACAGCGTGCCCGGCCGGGCGGCGATCGCCATCGCGCGGTCCAGAGTCTCCAGCGGCGTGACACAGACCGGGCAGCCGGGCCCGTGGATCATGCGGATGCCGGCCGGCAGGAGCTCGTCGATGCCCTGGCGCACGATGGTGTGCGTCTGGCCGCCGCAGACCTCCATCAGGCGCCACGGCCGGGTGGCCACGCCGCGCAGCCGCTCCAGCAGGACCGCGGCGAGCCGCGGGTCCCGGTACTCGTCGAGGTACCTCACGGCAGCCGCTCCCCCAGCTCGGCGGCCACCGCGTCGCCCATGGCCCGGAGCACCCGCAGGGTCCGTTCCGCCTCGGCGGCGTCGACCATGGTGATCGCGAAGCCGACGTGCACGATCACGTACTCGCCGGGCCGGACGTCCGGGAGGTACTCCAGGCAGACCCGCTTGCGGACACCGCCGAAGTCCACGGTGCCCATCAGCAGGCCGTCATCGCGGTCGGTCGTGGTGACCCGTCCCGGGATGCCCAGACACATCCGCCTCACCCCTTCGCGGCCGTCGTGGCCGCCGCCACGACGGCCTGGCCGTAGCTGATCCCGCCGTCGCCGGCCGGCACCTCGCCACCGAGCCGGGCGCCGAGCCCGGCCGCCTCGAGCGCCGCGGGCAGTTCGGCGGCCAGGATGCCGTTCTGCAGGCAGCCGCCGGACAGGCACACCACGCTCACCCCGGTGCGCTCGGCCGCGCGCACGCACATCCGCGTGGTGACGTCCACGACGGTACGGTGGAAGCCGGCCGCGAGCGCCGCCACCGGCTCCCCCGCCGCGTACGCCCCGGCCAGGGCGGCCAGCGTCACCCCCCAGTCGTAGACGCACAGGCCGCCGGCCGTGCGCAGCCGCCAGGGCAACGGGGTGCCGGACCCGGCCGTGGTGGCCGCCGCCTCCAGCAGCACCGCCGCCTCGCCCTCGTAGCTCGCGTCGTCGCACAGGCCCAGCAGGGCCGCCGCGGCGTCGAAGAGGCGGCCCGCGCTGGACGCCTGCGGGCAGTTGAGCCGCCGCTCCACCATCCGCCGCACCACCCTCCGCTCCTCGGCGCCGGTGCCGGGCAGCGCCGCGGCGGGCCGGACGCCGGTCACCGCGAACTCGCCGCCGTACAGATATCCGAGGGCCATCCGGGCGGGACGGCGCACGGCCGCCGCGCCGCCCGGCATCGGCGCGTGCCCGAAGCGGCCCAGCCGGCGATATCCGGTGTACGTGGCCAGCAGCAGCTCCCCGCCCCAGAACGTCCCGTCGTCGCCCCACCCGAGCCCGTCGTACGCGACGCCGAGGAACGGCGGCTCGACACCGTTCTCCGCGGCGCAGGCGGCGACGTGCGCGTGGTGGTGCTGCACGGCGATCCGCCGCTCGGCGGGCACGGCCTCCACGGCGTACGCGGTGGACAGATAGCCGGGATGACGGTCGTGCGCGACCAGCTCCGGGGTGAAGCGGTGCAGCCGGCACAGCTGCTCGCGGGCGGCGGTGAACGCGGCGAGGGCGTCCGCGTCACCGAGGTCGCCGCCGTGCGGCCCGATCAGGGCCAGGCCGCCGCGGGCCAGGGCGAAGGTGTGCTTGAGCTGGGCGCCGACGGCGAGCACCGGCCGGGGCGCGGGGACCGGCAACGGCACCGCCGACGGGGCGTAACCGCGCGCCCGGCGCAGGGTGCGGCGGGCGCCCCCGGCGACGCGGACGACGGAGTCGTCGTACCGGGCCCGGATCGGGCGGTCGTGCCACAGCATGCCGTCGGCGACCGGGGCCAGCGACCGCCGGGCCTGCTCGTCGTCGACGGCGATCGGCTCGCCGGACAGGTTGCCGCTGGTCACCACGAGCGGGCCGGCCACCGCGCGCAGCAGCAGATGGTGCAGGGGCGTCGACGGCAGGAACACCCCCGTCCGCGCGGTGCCCGGGTGCACGGCGTCGGCGAGGCCACCCGTGGCCAGCGCCGGGACCAGCACGATCGGGCGCGCCGGCGAGGTCAGCAGCTCGGTGTCGGCCCGGCCGAGGCGGGCCAGCCGGGCGGCCCCGGCGACGTCCGCGACCATGACCGCCAGCGGCTTGCGCGGGCGGTGCTTGCGCCGGCGCAGCGCCCCGACCGCCGCCGGGTCGGTGGCGTCGCAGACCAGCTGGTAGCCGCCGAGGCCCTTGAGCGCCACGATGCGGCCGTGCGTCAGCGCGGTGACCGCCGCCGCCAGCGCCTCCTCACCCTGCTCCCGGGCCGGGCCGCTGCTCCACGCCAGGCGCGGCCCGCAGTCCGGGCACGCGATCGGCTCGGCGTGGAAGCGCCGGTCGGCCGGGTCGTGGTACTCCCGGGCGCAGGCGGGGCACAGCGGGAAGCCCGCCATGGCGGTGCGGGCCCGGTCGTACGGCAGCGCGTCGATGATAGTCGCGCGCGGGCCGCAGGCGGTGCAGTTGAGGAACGGGTAGCGGTACCGGCGGTCGGCCGGGTCGAACAGCTCCCGCAGGCAGTCGTCGCAGGTGGCCAGGTCGGCGGGCAGGCCGGCGAACCCGCGCTCCGCCGTCCCCGCACCGCTGTCGCTCACCTCCACGGTGAAGCCGGGGCGGGGCGGCAGCGACGGGAGCTCCCGCACGGTGACCTCGCCGACGACCGCGTGCGGCGGTGGCCGGTCGCGCAGGACGCGGACGAGCTCGGTGACCGCCGCGGGCGCCGCCGTGACCTCGATGAGGACGTCGCCGCCGACGTTGCGGACCCGGCCGTCCAGGCCGAGCCCGGTGGCGATCCGGTGGACGTACGGCCGGAAGCCCACGCCCTGCACCGTCCCGCTGACCCGGACCAGCCAGCCGGTGGACCCGGCGGGGGCCCTCACGGCCCGGCCACCAGTTCGCGGGCGCGCAGGGCGACGGGCCGGACGGCGGCGGCCACCTCCGGGCCGGGCCGGGTGCCGAAGCGGAAGTCCGTGCCGCAGACGGCCAGCACCACGAGACGGCCGGGCAGCCGGCCGAGCACCCGGCCCAGCGCCACGGTGTCACCGAAGTCCACCGCGTGCGACGTGGCCGCCGGATGCGCGGTCACCGTTCCCCCGGCGTCCAGGCGCATCTCGTGCCGCAGCCCGGGCGGCTCGCCCGCGACCCGGACGGCGTCCACCACGACGGCGATCGCGGCGCCGGTCCACGTCATCAGCAGCCCGGCCGGTTCGCCGTCGCTGACGCACAGCTCGACGTCCCGCAGCGCGGGATCGGTGGATCGCAGGGCGGCCAGCTCGGCGATCACCAGCGGTCCGAAACCGTCGTCGCGGCGGTACTCGTTGCCGATGCCGACGACGACGCGCCGGCGCGGGCCGGTCATCGTCAGCCCCGGTCCACGACGAGGTCGAGGAAGTGCGTCGCGCAGGAGATGCACGGGTCGTAGTTGCGGATCGCCTGCTCGCAGTCGTGGGTGAGCCGGTCCTGGTCCAGGTGCAGCCGGGCACCGACGAAGCGGCGCAGGTCGTCCTCCACGGCCGCCTGGTTCTGGGAGGTGGGCGGGACGATGCGGGCGGAGGCGATGGCACCGTCCGCCGTGAGGCCGTACCGGTGGAAGAGGATGCCGCGGGGCGCCTCGGTGGCGCCGAAGCCGACCCCGGCCCGCGGGGGCACCTCGGTGAAGGGGCGCGGCGGCGGCTCGTACGCGTCGATGAGCCGCAGCGCCTCCTCGATCGCCAGGACGTTCTCGACCGCCCGCACCACGATGCTGCGGTAGGGGTTGCGGCAGTCCGCGCCGAGCCCCGCCGCGGCGGCGGCCTCCCGGGCGACCGGGGTCAGCCACTGCCGGTTCAGCGCGTACCGCGCGGCGGGACCGACCAGGTAGTGGCCCCGCCCGGCCAGGTGGGCGTGCAGCGCCGTGGAGTGCGGCACCTGCTCCTCGACGATGTGGTCCTCGAACTGCCGGGGTGTGAACGACAGGCCGCCGGTCGTGGCCACGGTGCCCGACTCGATGGCGTACCGGCCGGGGGTGACCAGGGCCAGCATCTCGTGGTCGTGGTGGAAGTCCGGGAACTCGAAGGCCGCCACCCACTCCACCGTCGCCACGGCGAGGTCGAGCGCGCGCCGCAGGTGCTCCCGCAGCGGCCGCAGCTCCTCCGGCCGCGGCACCCGGTAGAACCCGCCGACCCGGACGTTGACCGGGTGGATCGGGCGCCCGCCGAGCACCTCGACGATCTCGTTGCCCGCCTTCTTCAGGGCCAGGCCGCGCTCCACCAGGTCGCGGTGGTCCTGCGCCATGTCGAGGGCACCGGCGTAGCCGAGGAAGTCGGGGGCGTGCAGGAGGTAGATGTGCAGGGTGTGGCTCTCGATCCACTCGCCGCAGTACAGCAGCCGCCGCAGCGCCGCCACCCGCCGGTCCACGGTGACCCCGCAGGCGTCCTCGATCGCCGCGCACGCGCTCATCTGGTACGCGACCGGGCAGATGCCGCAGATGCGGGCGGTGATGTCCGGCGGCTCGGTGTGCCCGCGGCCGCGCAGGAACGCCTCGAAGAACCGCGGCGGCTCGTAGATCTCCAGCCGGACGTCCTCGACCGCGCCGCCGCGCACGCGGACGTGCATCGCGCCCTCGCCCTCGACCCGGGCCAGGGCCCGCACGTCCAGGACCCGTTCCGACCGGTGCGTCATGGCCGTGCCTCCCGCCGGCCGGGCGGCCCGTACAGGTCGAGGAGGCGCAGGCGGCCCGCTTGCAGCCGGTCGATGACCACGGGGACGAACAGCTTCATCACGGCGTACCCGAAGGAGGGTTCGCTCTCGCAAAGACGCAGGACCGCGGGGGCGTCGAACCGCAGGCTCTCCACGGCGGACCGGGCGACCGCGCCGAAATGCCAGCGGTACGGCGGTTGCAGCCACGACCAGCCCAGCACCGTGCCCGCCGGCAGCGTCTCGAGCACGACGGCGCCGCGCCCCGGCACCTGCAGGTCGAGGGCCACGCTGCCGGCCTCCAGCAGCCAGAACCGGTCCGCGCGGCCGCCCTCGGCGAAGATCCGCGCTCCCGCCCGGTAGGACGCCGGGGCGGCCACCGCGCGCAGGGCCGCCGCATGGTCCGCTGCGAGCCCGGCGAAGAACGGCCGGGCGGGCAGCGCGATGCCGGTGATGCCGTCGCCGTGCCGCCGATCCGACATGACGCCTCCCCGAGGCCGCCGATGCCTTCACTCTACGAGCAATCACCGGCGCTGAGCGGGGCCGATGGCACCGTAACGATGCCCGGAGGACCCTTGCGCCGCGGACCGCCGGCGTCCTCCGGTGCCCTCGGGACCATCGGCCCTGCCGGGGACGCCCGGCGCGGCGGAGGCTGGTGCTGACGTCCATCCACGAACGGGAGGGGCTCGATGGCATCCGGGACGCGACCGCGGACACCCCCTCCCGCGCTGCTCGACGCGACGGCGCTGGAGGCCCTCGTCGACGCCCTGCGGGCACGCGGGTTCACCGTCATGGGACCCACCGTCCGGGACGGAGCGGTCGTCATCGCCGAGCTGACCTCGGCGGCCGACCTCCCGTACGGCGTCGGGGTCGACACCGACGCCGGCCGGTACCGCCTGCGGGCCCGGGACGACCGGGCCGCGTTCGGCCACTCGGCCGGCCCCCAGTCGTGGAAGAACGTGCTGCACCCGCCCCGGGCCCTGGTGTGGTCGGCGGACCGCACCCCGGACGGGTCGATGGCGGGCGGGGAGCCGGCCCGGGAGCGCAGGTACGCGCTGCTCGGCGTGCGCCCGTGCGACCTGGCCGCGATCAAGGTGCTGGACCGGGTGCTGACCGGCGGGCGCCAGGCCGACCCGGTCTACACCGGGCGCCGCGACGGCAACCTGATCATCGCGGTGGAGTGCACCGAACCCGGCGCGGTGTGCTTCTGCTCCTCGATGGGCACCGGGCCCGGCACGGACGACGGCTTCGACCTGGCCCTGACCGAGCTGGTGGACGGCGGGGAGCACCTGTTCGTGGTCCGGGCCGGCACCGGCGAGGGCGCCGAGATCCTCGCCGGGTTGCCTGCGCGGCCGGCGGACGAGGGCATCGTCGAGCGGGCCCGGGAGGCCGTCGGTGCGGCGGCCGGGCGGATGGGCCGGACCATGCGCCCCGGGTCATTGCCGGATCTGCTGGCGGAGGCCCGCGGGTCGCCGCACTGGGACGACGTGGCCGCCCGCTGCCTGACCTGCGGCAACTGCACCATGGTCTGTCCCACGTGCTTCTGCACGACGCCCGAGGACGTCACCGACCTGACCGGCGACCACGCCGAGCGCTGGCGGCGCTGGGACTCCTGCTTCGACCTGGACTTCTCCTACCTGCACGGCGGCAGCGTGCGCACCAGCGGGCGGGCCCGCTACCGGCAGTGGCTCACCCACAAGCTGGGCACGTGGCACGAGCAGTTCGGCTCGTCGGGCTGCGTCGGCTGCGGGCGGTGCATCGCGTGGTGCCCGGCCGGCATCGACCTCACCCGGGAGATCGACGCCCTGGCGGCGGCGGGAGCGGGCTGATGGACACCGTGGCGCACGCCGTGGTGCCCGGACCGGCGTTCCCGGTGCCGTACCGGGTCGTGGCGCGGCGCGCCGAGACCGCGGACACGGTCACGATGGAGCTGGCCAACGACGACGGGCCGCTGGACGCCTTCGCGCCCGGTCAGTTCGCCATGCTGACCGCGTACGGCATCGGCGAGGTCCCGATCTCGCTGAGCGCCGTCGCCGTGGCCGGTGGCCGGACCCGCCGGCTCGTCCACACCGTCCGCGCGGTCGGGGCGGTCACCCGGGCCCTCTGCGGCGCCGCGCCGGGGGCGGTGATCGGGGTACGCGGCCCGTACGGCACCGCGTGGGACCTCGCCGCCGCCGCCGGGCGGGACGTCGTGATCGTGGCCGGCGGCATCGGGCTGGCGCCGGTGCGCCCGCTGGTGCACGCCGTGCTGGCCGACCGGTCCCGCTTCGGCGACGTGGCGCTGCTGGTCGGTGCCCGCACCCCGGCTGACCTGGTCTTCCGCGACGACCTGCGGCGCTGGGCCGGCGCGGGGGCGCAGGTCGCCGTGACCGTCGACCGCCCCGCCGGCGACTGGGACGGGCACGTCGGCGTGGTGCCCTCCCTCCTACCCCAGGCCCGCTTCGACGCGGGCCACGCCGTGGCCTTCGTCTGCGGTCCCGAGATCATGATGCGGTTCACCGCCGAGGCACTGATCCGCGCGGGCGTCGCCCCGGCGCGCGTCCAGATCTCGCTCGAACGCAGCATGCGCTGCGGGTGCGGCTGGTGCGGGCACTGCCAGCTCGGGCCGCTGCTGGTCTGCCGCGACGGCCCGGTCGTCGCGTACGAGCGGGTCGCACACCTGCTGACCGTGAGGGAGCTGTGATGACGACGACCGTACCCACCCTCGCGGTGTGGAAGTTCGCGTCCTGCGACGGGTGCCAGCTCAGCCTGCTCGACTGCGAGGACGAGCTGCTCGCCGTCGCCGGCCGGGTCCGCGTCGCGCACTTCCTCGAGGCGTCCCGGCACGTCGAGCCGGGCCCGTACGACGTGTCGCTGGTGGAGGGGTCGATCACCACGGCGGCGGACGCGCGGCGCATCCGCGACGTCCGGAAGATGTCCCGGACGCTGGTGACCATCGGCGCCTGCGCCACCGCCGGCGGGGTGCAGGCGTTGCGCAACTTCGCCGACGTGGACGAGTTCCGGTCCCTGGTGTACGCCCGCCCGGAGTACGTCTCGGCGCTGGCCACCTCCACCCCGATCGCCGCCCACGTGGACGTCGACCACGAGCTGCACGGCTGCCCCATCGACCGCGGGCAGCTCCTGGAGGTCATCACCGCGCTGCTCCTGGGCCGGCGCCCGGACGTGCCGGCGCACAGCGTCTGCTTCCAGTGCAAACAGCGCGGCAACGTCTGCGTCGCCGTCGCGCACGGCACGCCCTGCCTCGGACCGGTCACCCGTGCCGGATGCGGCGCGCTGTGCCCGGCGTACCGGCGGGGCTGCTACGGCTGCTTCGGGCCGATGGAGACGCCGAACGCCGCCGCCGAGGCCGCCCTGCTGCGCGCCACCGGCCTGTCCGACGAGGACGTACGCCGGATGTACCGCACCTTCCACACCGCCGACCCGGTCTTCATCGCGCTGTCCGAGGTGACCGCCGGACCGGCCGGGAGGCCGGACGACCGGGCGTAGGTCCCGGCCGGGCCGTTCGCCTCTGGGACCGGCGGCCCGCGCGGGACCAGGGTGGAACGAAGGAAAGGAGGCCGCCATGACAACGCGGCTGCGGCTGTCGGAGTGCGGGTTGAGCGCGGGGAAAAAGGCGCGCCTGCACCGCATCCTCCACAAGCACGGACTGGGCAACGGTACGGCGCTGTTCCTGCCGTACGACCAGGGCCTGGAGCACGGGCCCCGGGACTTCTTCGCCGACCCGATCGCCGCCGACCCCCGCTACATCATCAAGCTCGCGGTCGAGGGCGGATTCAACGGCATCGCCGTCCAGGTGGGGCTCGCGGAGAAGTTCTTCTGGGACTTCGCCGGCGAGGTGCCGCTGGTGCTGAAGCTCAACGGCAAGACCGACATCCCCTCGGACACCCGGGCGCTGTCGCCGCTGCACGCCTCGGTCGAGGACGCCGTACGCCTGGGCGCGGACGCCGTCGGCTACACGCTCTACGTCGGCAGCCCGGCGCAGGACGCCGACTTCGCGCAGTACCGCACCGTACGCCAGGACGCGCAGCGGCTCGGGATGCCGCTGATCGTGTGGGCCTACCCACGCGGGGAGGCCATCGAGCACAAGGGCGGCAAGGACTCGTTCTACGCCGTGCACTACGCGGCCCGTACCGCCAGCGAACTCGGCGCCGACGTGGTCAAGGTCAACTTCCCGCATCCGGAGAAGCAGACCGATGTGCCGTCGCCGTACACCGCCGACTTCAGCAGCCAGGAGGCGATCGACGCCGTCGTGCGCGCCGCCAACCGCACGATGGTCCTCATCTCGGGCGGCTCCCGGGCGGGCGACGAGGCGATGCTGGGCAAGGCGCAGGAGTCCATGGCGGCGGGCGCCACCGGCCTGATCTTCGGGCGCAACGTCTGGCAGCGCGAACACGACGAGTCCCTGCGCTTCGTCGAACGGCTGCGCGAGATCCTCGCGAAGTACCCGGCGCCGTAGGGACACGGCGGACCCACCGGCGGGCGCTTCTCGAGCCCTGCGAGGGAGACATCGCCGTCCCCCTCGCCCGGGACTTTCACCCCGGTGCCGGTGGGTTCACCCTCATCGTGCTCCGTCCGCCCCCGCCCGTGCAGGGTCGATGGGCCCGTGAACCGGGCGGCTCCACTTCGGACCCCCGCCCCTCAAGCCCTGGTGACGGTCACCCCCACGGCCGTCACCAGGCCTCAGCGGTCGAGCGTGCTCAGCAGCCGGCGGCTCTGGCGCAGGGTCGCCGCGTACAGGTCCAGGTACATCTCCCGCACGCCGGCCGCGTCCGGCCGGGGCAGGGCCGCGTCCACGACCGCGAGGATCCCGGCGAGCGTCTGGTGCAGAACGTCCAGGGCGGCGGAGCGGTCCGTGGCACCCTGGCGGAGCAGGTGGTCGAACCGCCGCTGGTCACCGGCGTCGGCGAAACGACCCGGTCCGGCCGGGACGGCCCGACCGTAGCGGCGGAGCGCGTCGCGGACGGCCGCCAACTCCCGCGCCTGCGCCGCCACCAGCTCCCCGGGAACCCCGAAAGCAACCCCCAGATCATGCAAGGTCTGCAACTGTACGGCCAGAGCCGCGAGGTGCGCGCCCTGCCCGGCGTCCGGTGCGGTCAGCGTCGTCCGGGCCAGTGCCCGGATGAACCCGGCGGGACGGGGGTCGGCCCGCCAGTACCGCAGCTGCCGGTCGGCGCCGGTCCCCCGCTCCGCCAGCAGCGCGAGGCCGCGGTCGACGGTCTCCGCGTCCCCCGCGTCGCGCAGCGCCCGGTCGACGTGGGCGCGCAGCCGGTCGAGCAGGCACCGCTGCGGCACCGCCAGCCCGGACCGGGGATCGACGCCCGTACCGGCGAGGCCGCCGCGCGCCGCGGCGACCAGGCCACGGTCCACGAAGGAGGAGCCGCCGGGTTCCGGCAATTCGTCCAGGGCCGTCATCACCAGCCCGCGGACCAGGCCGGCGAGCAGAACGGCGGTGTCCACGTCCGGGCAGATGTCGGCCACCCGGACCTCCACCGTCGGGTAGCGCGGTGAGAGCCGGGCGAGGAAGTAGACGCTGCCCTCGTCCAGCGCCTCGGCGCGGCCGATCAGGTCCCGGACGGCAGCGTCGTACTCGGCGCTGTCCCGCCACAGCCCGGGGGCCCGCCCGGTCGGCCACCGGGACACCATCGCGTACCGGCGGCTCTGCCATCCGGCGGGACGGCCGGCGGTGATCGGCGAGTTCGCGGCGACGGCGAGCAGGCACGCCAGCCACGGCCGGAGCCGGGCAAGGGCGCGGACGGCGGCGTCCCGCGACGGCACGGCGACGTGCACGTGACAGGCGCAGGTCCCGGCGCAGGCCGTCATCGCCGGATACCGCCGGGCCAGCTCCTGGTAGCGCGGCAGGGCGGTGACCGACTCCAGCCCCGGTCCGGCGTACGGTGAGATGCCGCTCGCGACCAGGCGGCAACC
Source organism: Pseudosporangium ferrugineum (assembly GCF_003002065.1). Lineage (GTDB taxonomy): Bacteria > Actinomycetota > Actinomycetes > Mycobacteriales > Micromonosporaceae > Actinoplanes > Actinoplanes ferrugineus_A. The sequence goes on along the minus strand of NZ_PVZG01000019.1, from coordinate 21,229 downwards.
CTCGCCGGCCGCCGCCTCACTCAGCCGGCCCCGCATCCGCCACAGCTGGTCCCGCACCTCGTCGAGCCCGGCGCACACCCCGGTGGCCGCCTCGATCTGGTACTGCATCAGCTCGGCGCGGGGCCAGGACAGGTGCTCCGTGCGGCGCAGCACCCGCGGCGCGGCCGGCACCGGGCCGCCCGTCGCCGGGTCGAGCAGGAGATACTCCTCCTCGACCCCGATCGTCGGAACAGCCGTCATGACGAGCCTCCCGAGGGCTCAGGTCACCATCCGGACCGCGTCGCTCCCGAGGCCCGGTACGGGATCACCGCGAGTGGACACCCGGCCCTGCGCAGCAGCGCCCTGGTCGTCGAGCCCAGCGACCGCCCGGGAGCCGGGAGGTCGCTGGAGGAGCCGACGACGAGCAGGCCCGCGTGCCTGCTGAGGGCCTCGAGGGCGGGGGCGGCCTCCGTGCTGCGCAGCACCTCGCGTTCGACGTCCACCCCGGCGCCGAGCGGCAGATGCCGGTCGAGCAGCCCGTTGAGGAGCCGTTCCGCGTCGCCGAGGGTGTCGTGGCAGCTGCGATGGCCCGGGCAGTGCGGGGGCCGGCACGCGGTCCACACGTACACCACCCGCAGGGCCACGCCCAGCTCCGCCGCGACCGTCCGGCCGTACCGCAGAAGTCCCGCCGCCTGACCGTCCGCGTCAACGGCCACGATCACCGGGCCCGCACCGGGGGTGAACCCGGTGCGGCGGACGACCAGTGCGGGCAGTCCCGGCACCGACAGAGCCGGACGCACATCGAACTGCCGCACGAGTGTTGTGCTGGACACGACGCCTCCCCTTGTTCATGTCCTCCTCACCACTCTGCCGCGGTCACCGCCCGCGCACGCGGGTCGTCCGGCCCCATCCCGGGGGACGGTGGTCCCGCCCCCGGCTCGTCGCCGGCCCCGGCCTCCGGGACGGCCAGCCCGCTCCCGGCATCGAAGAAGTACGCCGCGCCCAGGTCCAGCGCGAGCCGGACCGGCCGGCCGATCGCCAGGTCGGCGTCCTGCGCCACCTTGGCGGTCCACAACCTGCCGCCCTGCGGGTCGTCCACGGTGACCGGCAGCTCCCCGGCGTCCGTCCGGTCGCCCGCCGTGCCCTCGCCGGGCGCCTCGAAGAGCAGGTGCTTCTCGTCCCCCAGCGCCTCCACGCCGAGCGGGACGACCTCGACGGCGGAGCCGGACGCGGCGCCGGCCAGGGTGATCGCCGCCGGCCGCAGCCCCATCACGACCGGGGAGCCGAGGTGCGCGCGGAGCCCCGGCCAGCGGCGCAGCGCGTCCGGGATCTCGAGCTCCACCCCGCCCAGGGTCACCGTCACCGGCTCGCCCCGGCTCGGCGTCACGGTGGCGAAGTTCATGCTCGGCGATCCCATGAACCCGGCGACGAACCGGTTCGCCGGTGCCCGGTAGAGCTGGTCGGGCGTGCCGATCTGCTGCAGCCGCCCCTGGTCCAGCACGGCGATGCGGTCGCCGAGCGTCATGGCCTCGATCTGATCGTGCGTGACGTACACGGTCGTGACCCGGTAGCGCTGGTGCAGCCGGGCCAGCTCGGCGCGCATGGAGACGCGCAGCTTGGCGTCGAGGTTGGACAGCGGCTCGTCCAGCAGGAACACCCGCGGCCGGCGGACCATGGCCCGGCCCATCGCGACCCGTTGGCGCTGCCCGCCGGACAGCGCCTTGGGCTTGCGGTCCAGCAGGTCCCGCAGCCCCAACAGATTCGCGGTCTCCGCCACCTGCCGGCGCGCCCGCGCCGTCTCGACGTGCCGCAGCCGCAGCGCGAATCCCATGTTCTGCCGCACCGTCATGTGCGGGTAGAGGGCGTAGTTCTGGAACACCATGGCGATGTCCCGCTCCTTCGGTGCCCAGTCGGTCACCCTCTCGCGGTCGATGTAGACGTCGCCCGAGGTCGCCTCCTCCAGCCCGGCGATCATGCGCAGCACCGTCGACTTCCCGCAGCCGGACGGCCCGACCAGCACCAGGAACTCGCCGTCGGCGGTGGTGAGACTCAGGTCGTCGACCGCCGCCGTCCCGCCGGGGAAGACCTTCGTCAGGTGGTCCAGCCGCACCACGGACATGGCGCCTCCTTCCGTACGCGCGCCCGCCGGCGCGCCGGGGCCCGCACCCTCAGCAGAACCCGCCGGGGGCGTGCCCGGACAGAGGCCGCGGGCAGCGCGGACCGGGACGTACGTCCCCGGCGTCAGGCCGCGCCGGCGGTGGTGAGGAGGTAGTCGTCGGCGTCGGGGTTCCAGGTCAGGTCGACCGCGCCGGCAGTGGCCGCGGCCTTGCAGAACTGGAGGAAGGAGCGGTAGCCGAGCCGCTTCTCGGTGAAGTCCGGGGCGACCTTGCGCAGCTGGTTCTTGAGGCCGGAGAGGGCCACCGGGCCGTCCCGGCCGGCGAGGTCGGCGACGACCGTGCGCAGCAGGCCGAACGCGGCCTCGCGGTCGCCGTGCTCGGGCAGGGTCACCTCCGGGTCGCCCTTGGCCGCGCGTTCGCTCAGCTCGACCACGTTGGTCCCGGCGAGGTGGCGCAGCAGCTCGCCGAAGGCACGGAAGCCCCAGTCGGCCTCGTTGAACGTGGGATCCTTGCGCAGCAGGGTGCGCTTGAGCGTCGAGGACGTGACCGCGCCGCCGGAGCTGCGCTGCAGGCCCGCCACGGTCTGCGCGACGAGCGCCGCGAGCGAGTCCATGTCCCGGGCCGGCGCGTCGGCGGCCGGCTCCGGCTCCGCCTCGCGCGACGACGAGAACGACGGCGCCAGCGACGGTTCCTGCGGCACCGGCTCGGGGGCGGCCGGCGCGGGGGCCGGGGTGACCGGCCGGGGCGGCACCTCGGCGGCCGGCGGAGGCGGCGGGGTGGAACGGGACCGCCGGGACCGGGCCGGTGGCACCTCGACGCCCTCGAGCCGGTCGTAGTAGAGGAACTCGTCGCAGGCCGGCGGCAGCATCGCCGACGTCGTCTGCTCGACGCCGACGCCGATCACCCGCTTGTTGAGCTCGCGCAGCTTGTGGACCAGTGGGGTGAAGTCGCTGTCGCCCGTGCACAGGACGAACGTCGAGATGTACGGCCGCTCGAACGCCAGCTCCAGCGCGTCGACGACCATCTTGATGTCGGCGGCGTTCTTGCGCGACGCGCCCATCCGCTGCGGCATGTCGATCAGCTCGACGTGCGAGCGGGTGAGCATCCGCCGGTCCTCGTCGAAGTAGGACCAGTCCGCGTACGCCCGGCGGACCACGACCCGTCCCCGCTCGGCCAACGCGTCGGCGACCGGGCGCAGCTCGAAGCGCAGGCCGCCGAGGTGATCGCGGGCGCCGATGGCCAGATTCTCGTAGTCGAGGAACAGGGCGATGCGATCTTCTTGATCCACGCCGCTCACCCTACGCCCGGCGGCCGGGTCAGCGGCGCAGGCCGTGGCGGCGGTGGACGAGGCGCTCGACGGCGGTGGCCGGCAGCACGCGGCGCAGGGCGAAGACGAGCGGGGCGTTGCTGCCGACGGCGTACCGGGGGCGGGGGCGGGACGCCTGCACCGCGGCGGCGACGACCCCGGCGACGCGCTCGGCGGCCACCCCGGCCCGCTCGTTGCGGTCGAGCGCCGTCAGCATGGTCTCGAAGTCCCGGAGGTGCGGGGAGTCGCCGGCCACGTACCGGGTACGGCGGGTGCTGATGCCGGTGTTGATCGAACCCGGCTCGACCGTGGTCAGCCACACCCCGAACGGCGACATCTCGTGCCGGGCGGCGGTGCCGAACGCCTCGAGGGCGGCCTTGGTGGCGACGTACGACGACCGGTACGCCAGCGGGAACGACGCGAGCATCGATCCGACCATGACCACCCGGCCGTAGCCGCGCTCGCGCATGCCGGGCAGGGCCAGCTGGGTCAGGCGTACGGGACCGAGCACGTTGACCTGGAACAGCCGCCGCAGCGCGTCCGCGGGGAGTTCCTCGAAGGGCCCGGACTGACTCTCCCCGGCGTTGTTGACGAGCACGTCGACCCCGGCCAGCGTCGCGGCGAGCGCCTCGACGGAGTCCTCCGAGCCGAGGTCGAGGGGAACGTACTCCACCTCCGGCAGCGGCGGCGCCGAGGCGGGGTCGCGGGTGGTGCCCAGAACGCGGTAGCCCCGCGCCGCCAGCACGGCCGCGGTCGCCCGCCCGATACCCATCGACGCTCCGGTGACCAACGCGGTACGCACCATCGCCGCACCATACCGGTGCCGCCGTCACGTCCCGGCGGCGACCGCGGGGAGCCGGATCGTGAAGGCGGCGCCCTCCCCCGGGCTGCCCTGCGCCTCGATGGACCCGCCGTGCCCGGCGACGACCTCGCGGGCGAGCGCGAGCCCCAGCCCGAAGCGCCGCTGGTCGCCGTGGCCGCCGCGGGCGAAGCGGGCGAACAGCCGCTCGGCGTCGGCCGGGTCGAAGCCGGCGCCGTCGTCGCGCACGACGACCGTGACGACGGCGTCCGAGCGGTCCAGGCCGATGCTGACGTGCCCGCCGGGCGGGGTGTGGCTCAGGGCGTTGTCGACCAGGGCGGTGAGCACCCGGCGCAGCGCGGTGCGGTGGCCGGGCACGACCGGCGGCCCGCCGCCGGTCCGCAACGTCAGCTCCACGTCCTGCTCGCGGGCCCGGTCCGCCTGCTCGGCGAGGACGTCGGCGGCCACGGCGGCCAGGTCGACCGGCACGCGGGCGTCGTCGCGCCGCTCCAGCTGGGTGGAGAGCAGCAGGTCCTCGACGACCTCGCCGAGGTGCCGGGTGCCGGCCACCAGGGCGTCGACGTCGGCGGTGGCGTCCGTGGCGCCGTGGCGCAGGTCCATCCGCAGCAACTGGGCCCGGGTGTGCAGCTGGGTCAGCGGGGTACGCAGCTCGTGGCTGGCGTCGGCGACGAACTGCCGCTGCCGGGCCAGGGCGTCGGCCAGCGGTGCCGTCGCGCGGCGGGCGAGCAGCGCCGCCGACAGCAGCGCGACGAGCAGGCCGACGAGCTCCCCGGCGATCAGGGCGGCGAGCAACCGCTCCCGCTCGTCGTGCTGCTCGTGCCGGCTCATCACGACCTGCACCGTCGCCGTGCCCCGCTTCCGGGTCCGGACCAGGTAGCCGCCCTCGGGGCCGTCGGCGTCGTACGTCTCGGCCGCGCCGCCGGCGGCGACCCGGTCGAGCGAGGCCCGGTCGGGGAAGCCCCGCGGGGCGCGCTCGGTCGCGGCGATCCGGCCGCCGGCGTCCCGGAGGAAGACCCACACGTCGGGCGGCGGATCGTCGACGTCCTCGGCGGCCGCGGCCGTCCGCGTCAGCAGCTTCTCCGCGGCGGAGTTCTGGCTGTGGGTGACCACCAGCAGCACGAGCGCGCCGAGCACCAGCAGGCTGACGGTGATCGCCCCGGCGGTCTGCACGGCGATGACCCGGCGGGCCCGGGTCAGCAGCTCCCGGTCCGGATCGGTCCCCGCGCCGCTCCTCATGCCGGCCCGAGCCGGTACCCGACACCGCGTACGGTGGAGATCGCGGTCGTGCCGAGTTTGCGCCGCAGGTAGTGCACGTAGGTGTCGACCAGGGCCACGCTCGACGCGTCGGGGAAGACCTGGGCGGCGATCTGCTCGCGGGTGAACGCGCGCGACGGGTTGCGGGCCAGCAGCCGCAGCAGGTCGCTCTCGCGCCCGGAGAGGGCCACGACCGAGCCGTCCTCCCCGGTCACCGTCCGCGAGATCAGGTCGAACGTCCCGGCGCCGACCGCCAGCCGCTCCGCCGCCCCCGCGCCACGGCGCACCAGGGCCCGGACCCGGGCCAGCAGCTCCTCCACCTCGAACGGCTTCACCAGATAGTCCTCGGCGCCGCTGTCGAGGCCCGCGACCCGGTCGGCGACGGTGCCGAGCGCGGTCAGCACGAGCGCCGGCACGGCGACGCCGGACCTGCGGAGCCGGGCCAGCAGGTCGAGGCCCTCGATCGCGGGCAGGCCCCGGTCGACGATCAGCGCGTCGTAGCGGCGGGTCAGCGCCAGGTGCAGCCCCGCCTGGCCGTCCGGGGCCAGCTCCGGCTCGTACCCGGCGCCGCGGAAGAGGCGCAGCAGCAGCGGGCCGAGCTCGCGGTCGTCCTCGACCACCAGCACCTTCGCCGCGGGACCGGCAGCGTCCGTCATGGCCCTCACTCTCGCAGAACGGGTCGGCCGCCAGCGTCCCCGGCGCACCTTGGAGAACTCCAAGATTCGCTACCTACCGTTTGCCGCGATCTCGCCGTCGGAAGGAATGTCATGGGGACCATCAACGGGCTGCCGGCACACATCCTGTTCGTGCACGCCGTCGTCGTGCTGCTGCCGCTCGCCGCCCTGCTGCTCGTGCTCACCGCCGTACGGCCCTCGGTGCGGCGGCGCCTGGCCGGCCCCAACGCCGTGCTGTCCGTGCTGGTGCTGGTCATCGTGCCGTTCACCACCAGCGCCGGGGAGTGGCTGGAGGAGCGCCTGCCGGAGACCGCCCTGATCGAGAAGCACGCAGAGCTCGGCGACACCGCCATCCTGGTGGCCGCCCCGGTGGCCGTCCTGGCGATGCTGATCTGGTGGCGCCAGCGGGAGGCGGCCGGCCGGGCCCGGACCTTCCTGGCGCCGTCGTCCGCCGCGGTCACCCGGACCATCGCCGCGCTGGCCGTGGTCGTCGCGGGCCTGGCGGTCTACGACGTCTACCGCATCGGCGACTCCGGGGCCAAGTCGGCCTGGTCGGACACGGTCAGCTCGACCCCCGCGCGCGGCGACGCCGAGGGAGAGGGCAGCGACTGACCGGCGGCTCACTGCGGCGGGGGCGCGACCGTACGCTCCCAGGCCCGCCGCGCCGCGGCCGTCGCCACGAGGGAGCGGATCAGCGGCACCGCGTCCTCGGCCGCGGCCCGTCCGGCGTCCTCGAACTCGGTGATGCGTGACAGCTCCCAGAACGCGTACTCGTCCACGGCGGGCGCCAGGGTGAGGTCGGCGTCCGCGCCCAGCCGGCCGCCGCCGGGTGGCAGGGTGCTGACCGCCACCATGATGTGCAGCAGGGTCGCCGGGGGCCGGCGCGGCAGGGGTCCCGAGACGTCGACCGCGACCACCACGTCGGCGCCCATCTCGCGGGCCAGCCCGGCCGGCACGATGTCGACCAGGCTGCCGTCGACGAGCAGCCGGCCGTCGCGTTCCACCGGCGGGAAGACCCCGGGGATCGCGGCGCTGGCCAGCACCGCGGAGGCGACCGGGCCGTCGCGCAGGACCACCCGGTCGCCGGTGGTCAGCTCGCAGGCCACGGCCGCGAACGGCAGGTCCAGGGCGTCGAAGTCCCGCCCGCCGAGCAGGTCGTCGAGGAACGCGCCGAGGCGGGCGATGGCGAACAGGGCGCGCCGGGTGCGGGCCGGGCGGATGAGCCGCGACCAGCGCAGCGCCTGGGCCACCTTGCTGATCTCGGACGGGCCGGTGCCGGCCGCGTAGAGGGCGCCGATCAGGGCGCCGGCGCTGGTCCCGGCGATCACGGCGGGGGCGAGGCCGGCCGCGTCGAGCACGTCGAGGACGCCGACGTGGGCGGCGCCGCGCACCGCCCCGCCGCCGAGGGCCAGCCCGATCCGTACCGGTTCGTCGTCGCCTGGCTGCGCATTCACCCGGTCAGGATGCCAGCCCGGCCCCGTCTCTGGCAGGCTGGCGGCATGGCCGATCCGCTCGACGACCGGGACGTGGCGGCCGACGCGCTGCGCCGGGTCACCGCCGCCGCCGGACCGTACCTCGACTCCCTGGCCGGCCGGAAGGTCCACGACGCCGCGGCGGCGGGGCTGACGGCCACCCTCGGCGGGCCCCTTCCCGAGCGGGGGCTGGGCACGCTGCCCGCCGTCGCCCGCCTCCTCGAGGCCGGCACGGCGGCGGCCACGGCGTCGTCCGGGCCGCGCTTCTTCCACTTCGTCACCGGCGGCGCCACCCCGGCCGCGCTCGCCGCCGACTGGACGGCGTCGCTGCTGGACCAGAACAGCTTCGCCCGTGCCTCCTCCGCGTTCGGCAACGACGTCGAGACGATCGCGCTGGACTGGCTGCGGGAGCTGTTCGGGTTGCCGCCGGGATGGGGCGGCGCCCTGGTGGCGAGCGCGACGTTCGCCAACTTCACGTCGCTCGGCTGCGCGACGCACTGGTGGGGAGAGAGGCAGGGCGCCGACACCGTACGCGACGGGCTCGCCGGCCTGCCCCGCATGCCGGTGTTCTCCTCCGGCTACGTGCACGCCAGCGCCCGCAAGGCGCTGCAGATGCTCGGCCACGGCCGGGACACGGTGCGGGTCTGCGCGCGCGACGGCGCCGGACGCGTCGACCTGGCCGCGATGGCGCGCGGGCTGGACGCGCTCGGCGGCGCCCCGGCGGTGATCATCGCCAACGCCGGGGAGGTCAACGCCGGGGACTTCGACCCGCTCGACGACCTCGCCGGCCTGGCCCGCGACCACGGCGCCTGGCTGCACGTGGACGGCGCGTTCGGGCTGTTCGCCGCGCTGTCGCCGGCCACCTCGCACCTGACCCGCGGCATCGAGCGGGCCGATTCCGTCGCCGCGGACGCGCACAAGTGGCTCAACGTCCCGTACGAGAGCGGCTTCGCGCTGATCCGCGAGCCGCAGCGGCTCGGTGCGGCGTTCGGCATGCCGGGCGCCGCCTACCTGCCCGGCCCGCAGGACCCGGGCGGCGGCTACGGGCTGTACGGGCCGGAGTCGTCCCGCCGGGCCCGGGCGCTGCCGATCTGGGCGACGCTGGCCGCGTACGGGCGCTCGGGCCACCGGGCGATGGTGGAGCGCCACGCCGGCCTGGCGCAGCGCCTCGCCCGCGCGGTCGACGAGGCCCCCGACCTCGAGCGGCTGGCCGAGGTGCCGCTGTGCATCGTGTGCTTCCGGGTACGCCCGCCCGGCGTCGCCGAGGGCGACCTCGACGACCTGAACCGCCGGGTCGGCGCGGCCCTGCTGGCCGACGGCCGGGTCTTCGCCGGCACCACGGTGTACGACGGCCGCGTCGCCCTGCGCCCGGCGATCGTCAACTGGCGCACCACCGAGGCGGACATCGACCTGCTGGTCGACGTGGTGAGAGAGCTCTCCGCCACGGTCTGAGGCGCTCAAGTCGGCTCCCGCACCGCCGATAACAGGACGTGCGGCACGGACGACTGTGGTGGCTGTGGCTCGCGGCCGGTGCGCCGGCCACCGGCTGCTACTTCCTGCTGCCCGAGGGGAGCCTGGCCCGCAACCTGGGCTACAACGCCATCGGCCTGGTGTCCGCCCTGCTCATCCTGCTGGCCGTACGGCTGCACCGGCCCCGGCGCCCGGCGATGTGGTACTGGTTCGCCGCCGGGCAGGCCGTCTGGGTCCTCGGCGACGTCGTCTACGAGTACTACCTGTACGGCTTGCGCCAGGAGCCGTACCCGTCGCCGGCGGACGGGTTCTATCTCAGCGCGTACCCGATGCTCCTGATCGGTCTGGTCCTGCTCGTGCGGCGGACCGCCGCGCGCGACCGGGCCGGCCTCGTCGACGCCGCCATCGTGGCCGTCGGGCTCGGCCTGGTCTTCTGGGTGTTCGTGATCGAGCCGATCGCCGCCGACGCCACCGTGTCCCCGCTGGAGCGGGTGATCAGCGTGGCCTATCCGGCGGCCGACGCGATGCTGCTGGCCGTGCTCGCCCGGCTGTTCTTCAGCGCGGCGCAGAGCACGCCCAGCATCCGCATGCTCGGCCTGGCGGTGGTGCTGCTGCTCGTCGGCGACGTCGGCTTCTCGGTGCTGAGCCTCTACTCCGACGCGGGGACCACCGGGTTCGACGCCGCGTTCCTGTTGTCGTACGTGGTCTGGGCCGCGGCGGCGCTGCACCCGTCGATGCGCACGGCCGGCGCCTCCGCCGACGGGCCGCCGGAGGGCCGGATCAGCGCCGCGCGGATCGCCCTGCCCGCGGTCAGTGCCCTGCTCGCCCCGGCGGCCCTGCTGGTGCCGGCGATCGGCGGCAACAGCGGCGACCGGGCGGCCATCGCGGTGGGCGCCGTCGTGCTGTTCCTGCTGGTGCTGCTGCGGATGGCCGGCTTCATGGACCAGGTGAAGCGGCAGTCCCGTCAGCTCGAGGACCTGGCGATGCACGACGACCTGACCCGGCTCGCCAACCGCCGCCGGTTCGAGCGCGCGCTGGGCACCGCCCTGTCCGGCGGCCGGCCGCACGTCGTCCTGCTCGACCTCGACGGGTTCCGGGCGGTCAACGACCAGCTGGGCCACTCGGTCGGCGACGAGCTGCTCGTCGCCGTGGCCCGGCGCCTGGTCGCCGTGGCCGGCCGGGAGACGCTGGTTGCCCGGATGGGCGGCGACGAATTCGCGCTGCTGCTCACCGACCCGGCCCCCGGCGCCGCCCTCGACCTGGCGCGGCGGCTCACCGCGGCCCTCCAGGAGCCGCTGCGCAGCGGCGGGCACGAGCTGCTGGTCAGCGCCGGCATCGGCCTCGCCGGGCCGGAGGGGGCCGCCGACGCGCAGGAGCTGATGCGCCGCGCCGACCTGGCCGTCGACGCGGCCAAGGAGAGCCGCGAGCCGTTCCGCCGGTACGTGCCCGAGCTCGACGACCGCGCCGGCGAGGAGGCGCAGCTCGGCGCCGAGCTGCGGACCGCCCTGGACGCCGGGCAGTTCCGGCTCGTCTACCAGCCGATCGTGGAGCTGCCGCACGGCCGGATCTACGACGTGGAGACGCTGGTCCGGTGGGAGCACCCGGACCGCGGCACGGTCGGGCCGGCCGAGTTCATCCCGGCCGCGGAGCGCAACGGGCTGATCGTCGAGCTGGGCGCCTGGATCCTGCGCGAGGCCTGCCGGCAGGGCGCCCGATGGGTCGCCGAGCTGGGCCGGGACGCACCGGAGCGGATCACCGTCAACGCCTCCGCCCGGCAGCTCGCCCAGCGCGGCTTCGCCGCCGTCGTCGGCGCGGCCCTGCGGGAGAGCGGCCTGAGCGCCACCCGGCTCACCGTCGAGGTCACCGAGACCGCCGTCTTCGAGGGCGGCCAGGCCATCGCCACGCTGCACGAGCTGCGGGCGCTGGGCGTACGGATCGCCCTCGACGACTTCGGCACCGGCCACTCGTCGCTCGGGCTGCTGCAGACCGTGCCGGTCGACGTGCTGAAGGTCGACAAGAGTTTCGTCGACAACATCACCATGGCGGGCCGGCACGCGGTGATCGCCACCGCGCTGATCCAGGTGGCGGACGGCCTCGGGCTGACCGCCGTCGCCGAGGGCGTGGAGACCAGCGAGCAGGCCGCGGAGCTGCAACGCCTCGGCTACCGGTTCGCCCAGGGCTACCACTTCGGCAGGCCGGTGGCCCGGCCGGACTTCCGGGCGGGCGCCCCCGGCGACCGCGATCGCACCGTGGCCCCGGCCGGGGCAGAATCGCGGGTATGACTACGAGTGCGCGGGACCGTGACGCCGCCGGGCGTCCCCGCAACGCGCGTCCCCGGGACGGCCTGGGCCGGCCCCTCCCGCACGGCGTGACCGGCGTGCCGACCACCCCGGAGGACGTGGTCCTGCCGCCGGCCGAGTCGCTGCGCGAGGCGGAGCGGCTGCTGGCCGCGGGCCGGCCGTTCCACGCCCACGAGGTGCTGGAGGCGGCGTGGAAGGCGGCCGGCGGGCCGGAGCGCGACCTCTGGCAGGGCCTGGCGCAGCTCGCGGTGGGGCTCACCCACGCCCGCCGGGGCAACAGCGTCGGCGCGGCCCGGCTGCTGCGGCGCGCCGCCGGCCGGATCGAGCCGTACGCCGCCGACCCGCCGCACGGCGTCGCGGTGGAACGGCTCGCGGCGTGGGCGCGGGCGGCGGCCGCACGGATCGGCGACGGCGCGCCGTTCGGCGAGCGGGACGCCGACCCGGGGCCGCTGACCGGCTCGGCCCAGCTGGACCTGCTGCGCCGCTGGGAGGACTCGGGCGCCACCTGGCGGGTGCTCGGCCGCTCCGCCGATGCGGTGGTGGTCGCGCTGCTCAGCTGCGACGCGGGCGAGGAGGTCGACCGGTTGCACGGCACGGACCGGGAGCTGCTCGCGTACATCGGCGAGCGTGACCGGAGCTCCTGACAGCTTCCACACATCGTCCCGGGATGCTGCCTCTCGCACGGACATAACGCCGAGGAGAGGTCAAACATGGTCGTCAAGCGCATGGGACAGATGCTGATGCTGGCGGGTCTGCTCGCCGCCGCCGCGGCCTGCGGCTCCGAGTCGCAGGACAGCGGGAAGTCCGAGGTGGCGACGCTGGCCAGCCCCGGCGGCACCCCGGCGCCGTCGGCCACGGCGGCCGGCAAGCGGCCCCGGGAGCGGCTGGACACCACGCAGGAGGAGATGGAGGGCTGGTACCGGATCTACGACGAGTGCCTGAGCAAGGAGGGCGCCAAGTCGAAGAAGGAGATCGGCAACCGGCGGCCGACGCAGGCGGAGATCGCCAAGCAGGAGGCGGCCGCGCGGGTCTGTGACCCGCAGTACCTGCCGCTGCCCCCGTGGGAGAAGGACCCGGCCAACCCCGAGGCCAAGGACTTCGCCCGGGACGTCCTGAAGTGCCTGAAGGACAAGGGCGTCAAGCTCGTCGAGATCGCCGACGACGGAATCAACATGTCGTTCGGCGGCCCGCAGAACGACAACACGTCCATCAGCAAGGGCCTGCGCCTGACGCCGGACTGCGAGCGCGAGGTCGCGGCCAGGAAGAAGTAACCCTCAAGATCAGGTACGTTGCCCGTATGAGTGTGCGCTTCGGGGTTTTCGTGCCGCAGGGCTGGAAGATGGACCTGGTCGAGATCGCCGACCCGGTGGAGCAGTACGAGGCGATGACGGCCGTCGCGAAGGCGGCCGACGCCGGCCCGTGGGACTCGGTGTGGGTGTACGACCACTTCCACACCGTGCCCGAGCCGACGGTCAACACCGTCTTCGAGTGCTGGACCGTGACGTCGACGCTGGCCCGCGACACCAGCCGGATCAACATCGGGCAGATGGTGGGCTGCAACGGCTACCGGCAGCCCTCCCTCTACGCCAAGATCGCCTCCACGGTCGACGTCGCGAGCCACGGGCGGCTGTACGCCGGGCTCGGCGCCGGCTGGTACGAGCACGAGTGGAAGGCGTACGGCTACGAGTGGACGGAAGTCCCGCAGCGGATGGGCGAGTTCCGCGAGGCCGTCGAGATCGTGCACAGGATGTGGACCGAGGAGCGGCCGGTGTTCACCGGCCGCCACTACTCCATCGACGGGCCGATCAACGAGCCGAAGGGCGTCCGCAAGCCGCACCCCTCGTTCTGGCTCGGCGGCGGCGGCGAGAAGGTGACCCTCAAGCTGGTCGCCCAGTACGCCGACGCCTGCAACGTGGGCGGCGGCGACCCCGACCTGATCCGCCGCAAGCTCGGCGTGCTGCGCGGGCACTGCGACGCCCTGGGCCGCGACTACGACCGGATCATCAAGTCGACCGGGCTCGAGCTCGACCTGAACGAGTCCACCGCCGACACGATCGGGCGCGTCGAGCGCATGGTCGAGGCCGGGGCCGACTACGTGATCGTGTACGTGCCGCGGGTGGCGTACGACCACGAGCCGATGCTGCGCTTCGCCAGTGAGGTCATCCCCCAGTTCGCCTGAGCGGCGTTGACGCCGGGTCATCGACGTGTCTAGATTTCTGTCGATGACCCGGATCACCGGCGTACGGGTACACGACGTGCGCTTCCCCACCGCGGCGGCCGGCGACGGCTCGGACGCCGTCAACCGCGGCGACTACTCGGCCACGTACGTCGAGCTCGCCACCGACGGCCCGCTGACCGGCGCCGGATTCACCTTCACCAACGGGCGCGGCAACGAGCTGACCTGCGCCGCCGTCCGCGCGCTGGCCCACCACGTCGAGGGCCGGCCGCTCGCCGACCTGTGGGCCGACCCGGTGGGTTTCGCCCGCTCGCTCAGCGCGGACGTCCAGCTGCGCTGGCTCGGCCCCGAGAAGGGCGTCATCCACCTGGCCACCGGCGCGGTGGTGAACGCGGTCTGGGACCTGCACGCCAAGGAGGCCGGCAAGCCGCTGTGGCAACTGCTCGCCGACCTGCCCACCGGCAAGCTGGTCGGCTGCGTCGACTTCCGCCACATCACCGACGCGCTCACCCCGGCCGACGCGGCGGCGATCCTCGACCGGGGCCGCGACGGGCTGGACGCGCGGCGCGCCGAGCTCGAGCGGGACGGGCTGCCGTCGTACACGACCAGCGTGGGCTGGCTCGGTTACCCCGACGACAAGGTGCGCGAGCTGGCCCGGTCGGCGTACGCGGACGGCTGGCGGGCGATGAAGATGAAGGTGGGCGGGGAGCCGGCCGACGACCTGCGCCGGGCCCGGATCATCCGCGCCGAGATCGGGCCGGACGCGCTGCTGATGATGGACGCCAACCAGGTGTGGGAGGTCGACGAGGCGATCGCCCGGACGGCCGCGCTGGCCGAGGCGGACCCGTACTGGATCGAGGAGCCGACGCACCCCGACGACGTGCTCGGTCACGCGCGCATCCAGCGGGCGGTCGCGCCGATCCGGGTCGTCACCGGCGAGGTCGCGGCCAACCGCGTCATCGTCAAGCAGCTGCTCCAGGCCGGGGCGGTCCGCGTCGTGCAGATCGACGCCTGCCGGGTCGGCGGCATCCCCGAGGTGCTCGCCGAGCTGCTGCTGGCGGCGAAGTACGGCGTACCGGTCTGCCCGCACGCCGGCGGGGTCGGCCTGTGCGAGCTGGTGCAGCACCTGTTCGCCTTCGACTACCTGCGGGTCGGCACCAGCCTGGACGGCCGCATGGTCGAGTACGTGGACCACCTGCACGAGCACTTCACCGATCCGGTACGCACCCGCGGCGGTCGCTACGTCCTGCCGCGGGAGCCCGGTTACAGCGCCACCATGCGGCCCGCGTCCGTCGCGGAGTTCCGGTTCCCGGACGGGCCGGTGTGGGCCCGCTCCGGGAAGCCGGGGTGACCCTGGCCGAGCCGGTCAATCGGTCCGGCGGGCCGCCTGCATCAGCGGGACGATGGTGGTGAGCGCGTGCCGGCGGTTCTCCGGGCTGGTCGCCGCGACGCGGTCCACCCGCGGGTCCCACGGGTGCTCGAGCACGCCGGCCACCGCCCGGGCCGTGCCGGTGTTCTCCAGCCGGTCGATCAGGTGCAGTGCCACGTCGATGCCGGCGGTGATGCCCGCGCTGGTCACCACCGGGCCGGTGTCCACCCAGCGCCGGTCGCGGACGACCTCGACCTCCGGGTGCCGCGCGGCCAGCTCGTCGAGGACGAGCCAGTGGGAGGTGGCGGCCCGGCCGTCGAGCAACCCGGCCGCGGCGTAGACCATCGCGCCGTTGCAGACCGAGGTCATCACGGTGCCGTGCTCCGCGAGGGCCCGCATCCGGGCCAGATGGGCCCGGTCGGCGTGGAGCCTGTCGATGCCCGGGCCGCCGGGGTGCACGACGAGGTCGGGCAGGGGCTCGTCGTCGATCGCGCCGTCCGGGGTGACCCTCAACCCCAGGGCGCAGCGTACGGGCGCCCCGTCGAGGCTAGCCGTACGCACGCTGACCGGACGGGTCGCCACCGTCTGCCAGATCCGGAGCGTCTCCCACGGACCGATGAAGTCCAACTCCTCGACGCCGTCGAACAGGAGCACGGTGATGCGGTAGGGCCGGGTATCAGTCATGCCCCCATCCTTCGCGGCCCGCCCCGCCGCGACGAGTAGCAGGAATGCCCCTCATCGATAAAATTCAGCCATGACCGGTTCGTCCCGGCGGCGCCATCGCGTCGCGGTGCTCGCCCTCGACGGTGTGCAGCCGATGGAGGTCGGCATGCCGTTCCAGACCTTCGGCCTCCACGACCGCCGCTACGACGTCATCCTGTGCGGCCGGTCCGCCGGGCCGGTCGAGACCCTCTACGGCTGGTCGCTCACCGCGCCCCACGGCCTCGACGAGGTCGTCACGGCGGACACGGTGATCGTGCCGGCCCACCGGGGCTCGGAGCGGGACACCCCGCCGGACGCCACCCCGGACGTACGGGACGCGCTGCTCGAGGCGCACTCCCGGGGCGCGCGGATCGCCACGATCTGCACGGGCGCGTTCGCCCTGGCCTCCACCGGCCTGCTCGACGGCAAGCGCGCGACCACCCACTGGCTGCTCACCGACGAGCTGGCCCGCCGGCATCCGCGCATCGAGGTGGACCCCGGCGTGCTCTACGTCGACGCCGGCTCCCTGCTCACCTCGGCCGGGGTGGCCAGCGGCATCGACCTCTGCCTGCACCTGCTGCGCCGGGACTGCGGCGCGGCCACGGCCACGGCGATCGCCCGCGGCATCGTGGCCGCGCCGCACCGCGAGGGCGGCCAGGCCCAGTACGTTCCCCACCCGCCCGCGCCGCCGGACCGCACCGAGCTGAGCGCGACCCTGGAGTGGGCGCTGCGCCGCCTCGACACCCCGCTGACGGTCGCCGAGCTGGCCGCGCACGCCGCGGTCGCCGAGCGTACGTTCGCCCGGCGGTTCACCGCCCAGCTCGGGGTCAGCCCGGTCAAGTGGCTCACGGCCGCCCGGATCAGCCGCGCCCGCGAACTGCTCGAGACGACCGACGCCGGCATCGACCACATCGGCCGGGCCTGCGGCCTGGGCACCCCGGCGAACTTCCGCCACCACTTCCGGCTCGCGACAGGCACCACCCCGACCGACTACCGCCGCACCTTCTCGTCCCGGACCCCCAAGCCGGCCCGCGTCTCCCCGCACGGGTGACCGAATCCGGCACCGGCGCGCCCGAGGGATGCGGAGTTCCCCTTACCCGCCCTCGCCGACGTGGATCTGCACCCGGTGGTGTGCCGTGCCCCGTGCGCCGTCACCTGTGTCCTGTGCTGGGCATGCGTTGTGCGTCGGGGAATCGAACCCCCGCGCCTGCCCCCGGCGCGCCACGAGTGGGCCGGATCACCCGCCGGCCCTCGGGTTCGTGCACGCCTCCACGTCGGCTACCTGCTCCGCATCCCTCAGTCGATCAGCTCGGTCTCCCAGTTCAGCCGCTGGATCAGCGTGTCGACCTCCCGCACCTGCCGGGCCAGGTCGTCGGCCCGGCGGCGCAGGTCGGCCACCGGCAGCGCCGGGATCATCTTCAGCTCGGACCGCAGCTGCCGGTAGCCCCGCTGACCGTCGCCGGCGGCCGCGTCGGCCGCCGAGGTGATCAGGCTGTGCCGCAGCCGCAGCACGTCGCGCCGGGCGAGCGCGTCGGTGAGGGTGCCGCCCTCGGCCGGGGTGGCGGCGTTCGTCCGGTTGATCCGCCGGATCAGCGTCTCCAGCTGGTCGAGCACCTCGGCCGCCTCGCCCACCAGCGACGCGGCGTCCTCGGCCGGCGCCTCACCCTCCTGATAGCGCGCGCTGCCGGTGATCCGGGAACGCAACTGCTCGACGCGCCGGGACGCATCGGCGCGCAACGCGAGAGCCTCGGCAAGTTTCATGCGCACCAGTATGGCCACCCAAGATCGCCCCCGCCCCCGATTTTCCGCACGCCACCGCCGCCCCGGCCGCGACGCCGGCCCCTGCCGCGACGCCGCACCGGCCGCACCGCCGCCCCGGCCGCACCGCGGCTCAGGGCGCGACGCGGCTCAGGGCGCGACGCGGCTCAGGGCGCGACCAGCGGGACGAGGATCTCGTCGACCACGGCGATCACCTCGTCGTCGCCGATCGAGTCCGCGCGCCACGCCTCCACGAGCAGCATCCGCGGCCCGACCTCGGCGCTGCGCCAGGTGACCCGCGCCGGGTCGGCCTCGCCCCGCGCCGCCGCCTCGCGCAGCACCTCCATCAGCACCTCGTGGGCCGGCCGGACCACCGACTCCCACACCTGCGCGAACAGCTCCGGATGCTGGTGCCGGTACGCCATCAGCGGCCGCAGCGCCCGCCCGCGCGGCTCGCCGAGGGCGCGGACGAACCCGCTCAGCAGCGTGATCAGGTCGGCGCGCAGGGAGCCCGTACCCGGTGGGGTGGGTGGTTGCCCGAAGCCGGTCGCCGGATCGGTCAGCGCGGCCAGCACCAGCGCGTCCGGGCCGGACCAGCGGCGGTAGAGGGCCGCCTTGCCGGTGCCGGCCGCCGTCGCGATCCGGTCGAAGGACAGCTCGGCGAAGCCGGTGCGGCCGAGCTGGTCCAGCGTGGCGAGGTAGATCGCCTCGGTCAGCGCGGGGCCGCGACGGCGGGTGGCGGGTGGCGGGCTCACGACCCCATTCTGACGGGCCGTCTATAGTGAACAAATCTGTTCACTATTTTCGGAGGTACCCCGATGTACCGCATCTGCGACGTCGCCGTCGTCGACCCCCGCGACGGCTCGGTCACCCCGCACCAGGACGTCCACATCGACGGCGGGCGGATCGCCGGGATCGGTGCCACGAGCGGGCCGGCCGGGGAGGCGCCGGACGTCGACGGGCGGGGGCGTTTCGTCGTGCCCGGGTACGCCGACATGCACGCGCATCCGCTCAACCTGGGCGATCCCACCCCGGAGCTGCGGCTGATGCTCGCCTTCGGGATCACCGGATACCGGCAGATGAGCGGCACCCCCGGGCTGCTGCGCCGGCGCCGGCGGGCGGCGGACGACGACCGTACGCCGCGCCTGCTCGCCACCCCCGGCCCGGTGCTCACCCCGCTGAACGCCGGCCGGCCCGGCACGGCGGCGGCGGAGGTACGCCGCCAGGCGCGCGACGGCGCCGACTTCGTCAAGGCGGCCCTGATCACCCCCGAGGTGTACGCCGCCGTCCAGGCGGAGGCCGACCGCCTGTCCCTGCCGGTGGCGGGCCACCTGCCGGCCGGGATCGACGTCCGCGCGGCCTCGGCGGCCGGATTCCGGTCGATCGAGCACCTCGGCCCCGGACTCGGCGTGCTGGCCGGGTGCTCCTGCCACGAGGAACAGCCGGCCCCGGGGCGCGGCCCGATCCCGGCGCCACCGTTCCGGATCCCGTTCGCCGGCCGGGTGGCCGACCGGATGCTCCAGCGACTCGTGGTCAACCCGGCCCAGCTGACCAGCTCCGCCACCCTGGACGCCACCCGCGACGCGATCGCCGGCTTCGACGAGGGCAGGGCCCGCGAGCTGGCCCGCGAGTTCGCCGCGAACGACACCTGGAACTGCCCGACGCTGATCCGGCTCCGGGGCCAGCAGCTCTGCGACGACCCGGCGTTCGCCGCCGACCCCGACCTGCGCTACGTCACCGCGAAGGAGCGGAGGACCTGGGCCGCCGCGGCCGCCGCCTTCCGCCGCAAGTTCGACGAACGCCGCCGCGCCGTCTTCGCCGAGCAGTTCGCCCTTCAGCTGCGCCTCGTACGGATCCTCGACGAGGAGGGCGCCCCGCTGCTGGCCGGCACCGACGCGGTCGGCGCGGCCTGGGTCGTCGCCGGCGCCTCCCTGCACGACGAGTTCGACCTGCTCGCCGAGGCGGGGCTGAGCCCGCTGCGGATCCTGCGGGCCGCCACCAGCGACCCCGCCCGCTTCCTGCACCGCGAGCGGGACGCCGGCACGGTCGAGGCCGGCAAGGAGGCCGACCTCGTCCTGCTCGACCGCGACCCGACCGTCTCGGTGGCCGGGTTGCACGCCGTGGGCGGGGTGGTCCGCGGCGGCCGGTACCACGACGGCGCGACGCTGACCGCGTGGAAGGAGGAGGCCGGACGCCGCTGACCCGCGCCCGATCGCCGCTACTCTCGTGAGGTCGGTGAGGCAGGGAGATCGGAGCTCGATGGCGACGAAGCAGTACACGGGCTCACCGGAGGACGCGGACCTGCGGCGCGCCGACTCCCTGGCGCGGGAGATCTTCTCGGATGTCGCCAACAAGTGGGCGCTCCTGATCATCGAGGCGCTGGGCGACCGCACCCTGCGCTTCAGCGAGCTGCGCCCGCAGGTCGAGGGCATCAGCCACAAGATGCTCACCCAGAACCTGCGCATGCTCGAGCGCTACGGCCTCGTGGAACGCAAGGTCTACCCGACCGTGCCGCCCCGCGTCGAATACTCCCTCACCGAGCCGGGCCGGGCGCTGCAGGCCACGGTCGACGCGATGTGCGGCTGGACGCACCGCTACCTCGCCGCCATCGAGGGCGCCCGCCGCCGCTTCGACGAGGACGCCGGCTGACGGGATTTCGCCACGGTCGCCGGCATGCCCCGGACGGGGAGACGGGCGAGTGGCTCGTCACCCGGGCGGCCGGTGACCACCACGGCGGCCTACCGGCCGGGGACGGCTTCCTGCTGGATCCGGTCGAACTGGGCGGCCATCGCCCCGGCCAGGGCCTGCGCGGCGGACAGCGGGCGGACCATCACGGTGAACTCGTCGATCAGGCCGTTCTCGTCGAGGTGCAGGAAGTCAGCCCTCGACGGCGACGTCCCCGATCCGCGCCTCGAAGACCAGCGCGTGGTCGCGTCCGCCGTCGCCGCCGAGCTCCCGGACGTACCGGAAGTCCTCGAACACCCGCAGGACGCCGCGCAGGATCGCCGCGGTGATCGGCTTGCCGGGGTAGGGCTTGAACGCCACCGGACTGCGGAACACCACGTCGTCGGCCAGGGTCGCGGCGATGGCGTCGGGGTCCCGTGCTTCCACCGCACGGCGAAAATCGATCACCCCGCCAGCGTACGGGGAAGCCGGTCAGCCGTTCGGCCGGGACCCGATCGCCTGCAGGGCCCAGCCGTTGCCGTCGGGGTCCCGGAAGTGGACGAACCGGCCCCACGGCTGCTCGTCGACGTCGGAGGCGTCGACGCCGGCCTCCCGCAGGCCGGCGCGCGCGGCCGCGGCGTCGGCCACCACGACCTGGATCCGCTGGCTGCCCGGCACCTTGTCGGTCACCCCCTCGCCGATCACGATCGAGCAGGCCGATCCGGGCGGGGTGAGCTGCACGAACCGCAGGCCGTCGCGCACCCGGTGGTCGTGGTCGGCGTGAAAGCCGATCCGCTCGTAGAACGCCTTGGCCCGGTCCACATCGGTGACCGGCACGGGGATGAGTTCGATCTTCCAGGTCGCTGTCATACGGTCAGCCTGCCCGCAATTGCGGTCAGTCCCTGACCGCAATCACCTACGTTCCTGACCGGCGACCGCCCCACGCGAGGACCGGGCCGCCGGGGGGCAGGCGGCGCGGGGCTCAAGCAGCGCGAGGCGGCGCGTGGCGCTCAAGCAGCGCGAGGCGGCGCGTGGGGCTCAGGCGGCGCGGGGCCGGCGCGGGACGGCGCGGAGGATGCTCCTATGGATGTCAAGCGGCGAGTTCAAGATCGTTTGTGGTGATGAGTTGGTAGAGCTCACGGGCGACATACCGCTTGAGGCATCGAAT
>NZ_PVZG01000018.1 GCF_003002065.1 Pseudosporangium ferrugineum | reverse complement strand
TGCCGCAGCCGTTGCGGGATGTGGTGGAGGTGGCGCTGGCGAAGGATCCGGCGGATCGGCCGACGGCGCGGGAGTTGCTGGACATGCTCCTCGGCGACCAGCCGGTGATGCGGCCGGCGACGGTCACGCAACCCGCCGTCACACCTCCGAACCCGGTCCCGGTCCCGGTCCCGGCCGCACCGCCGCGGCAGGGTGCCCCCCGGCTGATCGCCGCCCTGGTCGCCCTCCTGGTCCTCGCCGGGCTCACCATCGCGGGCCTCACCCTGACCGGCGACGACCAGCCCGCCGCCGGGCCGCCACCGTCCGGTGCGGGAGCGGGCACGGCAGCCTCGGCGCCGCCGGCCAGGACGCCGGACCGGGAACTGCAGCCGACCCGGGCGGCGGACACCCCGGCCGGGGAGAAGCCCACCAAGCCGTCCCCCGGCGCGCCGGGCAAGCCGAAGGGCTCGAAACCGCCGGCGCCGTCCTCGAAGGCCGCACCGGCCGCGTCGGCCAACCCGACCGGCCGCAACCTGGCCCTCGGCCGGCCGGTGACCGCCTCCGGCTCCGAGGGGGGTGCGTGGGTCGCGGCGAACGCCGTCGACGGCAACCCGGGCAGCCGCTGGAGCAGCGGGTGGAGCGACCCGCAGTGGCTGATCGTGGACCTCGGCTCGCGGTGGCGGGTCAGCCAGGTCCGGCTGCTGTGGGAACACGCGTACGCGGTCGCCTACCGGGTGGAGCTCTCCACCGACCGCAAGACCTGGAAGCGGGTCTACAGCACCACCAGCGGCCAGGGTGGCACCGTCAGCGTGGACGTCGACGAGGTGGCGGCCCGCTACGTGCGGCTGTACGGCACCGAGCGCTCCGGCGAATACGGCTACTCGCTGTTCGAGCTCGAGGTGCGCTGACCAGAATCGGTCAAGCGAGCTCGAGCACGACCTTGATGTCGTCGGGCCGCGCCGTCAGCGCCTCGGCGAAGCGGTCCAGGGGCAGCCGGCGCGTGATCAGCCGGCTCAGCCAGCCGGTGTCGGCGGCGGCGAGGGCCTCGGCGGCGGCCTCGTAGTGGCCGAGGTTGGCGTTGACCGACCCCACCACCACGTCGTTCTCCAGCACGATCTCCCGGTTGGCGCCGCCGACGTCGACCGGGGTGCGGCGGCCACCGGCCGAGACGCCGGTGAGGCAGACGACCCCGTACGCGGCGTTGCCGGTCATCGCCTCGAAGATCACGCTCGGCACGCCGGTCGCCTCGATGATGATGTCCGGCCTGACCCGCTCGGCGACCTCGGCCATGCCCGACGAGTGGTACCGGGCCCCGAGCGCCGCGGTCACCTCCGGCTTCGGGCCCTCGGTGGCCACGTCCAGCACGTGCACCTCGAGGCCGCGCTGCACGCCGAGCAGGGCGGCGAGCAGGCCGATCGGGCCGGCGCCGGTGACCAGCACCCGCTCGGGCTCGAACCACGCCCGGCCGCCCACCTTCTCGACCTGATCCCACGCCTTGGCCACCACCGAGGCCGGCTCCATCAGCACGCCGACGTCGGCGAGGCGGGGGTCCAGCTTGACCGCGTAGCCGGGCTCCACCGTCCAGAGGGCGCTGCCGAAACCGTCCAGCTCCTTGATGCCCCGCTCGGTGTAGCGGCCGTTGCGGCACATGTCGAACTCGCCGTGCGCGCAGGCGCCGCAGGGCTCCGGACCGGGCCGGCGGACGACGCCGACGACCAGGTCGCCGGACGAGAAGCCGGAACCGGCGGGGGCGCCGCGGACCCGGCCGAGCGACTCGTGGCCGAGCACCAGCCGCTCCCGGCCCGGCGGGGCCCAGCCGTACTCGCCCGCGGCGATCTCGCGGTCGGTGCCGCAGACCCCGGTGGCGAGGCCCTCGACCAGCAGCTCGCCGTCGCCGGGCTCGGGGTCGGGAACCTCGCGGACCTCGGCGGTGTTCGCCTTCAGCGGTTCGACGGTCAGTGCGCGCATCAGCTCTCCTCGGGCAGGCGTCTGCTGCCTACCCGGGCGCCCGTTCCCGAAACCGCCGCCCGGCCCGTCAGGACGCGGACGGCAGGTGGTCCTCCAACAGCAGCTGGTGCAGCTCGGCGGAGGCGGCGGCGACCTCGTCCAGGTGCGCGTTGTGCCCGAAGGAGCGGGGTCGCGGGATGTCGACGGGCACGATCCGGCGTACCCGTCCGGGTCGCGCGCTGAGCACGACGACGCGGTCGGCGAGCAGCACCGCCTCCTGGATCGAGTGGGTGACGAAGACGATCGTGGTGCCGGTCTCCATGTGGATGCGCTGGAGCTCCATCGAGAGCTCCTCACGGGTCAGCGCGTCCAGGGCCGAGAACGGCTCGTCCATGAGCATGACCCGGGGATTCTGGATGAGCGTGCGGCACAGCGCGACCCGCTGCTGCATGCCGCCGGAGAGCTCGTGCGGCAGGCGCCCGGCGAACTTCTCCAGGCCGGTGGTCGCGAGCAGGTGGTGGGCGCGCTCCCGGTTCTCGGCCCGGTTCCACTTGAAGATCTCCACGGGCAGGAGCACGTTGTCGAGCACCGAGCGCCACGGGAGCAGGGCGGGGCGCTGGAAGTTGACCGCGATGTCGCGGCGGGGCTCGCGTACCGGCTCGCCGTCGACCAGGATCTTCCCGGCGGTGGGCCGGTCCAGGCCGGCCACCAGGCGCAGCAACGTGGACTTGCCGCAGCCGGAGCGGCCGATGACGGCGACGAACTCACCGTCGGCGACGTCGAGCCGGATGTCCTGGAGCGCCTCGATCCGGCCGAACGTACGCGAGACGCCGTCGATGGTGATCATGGGGTGGCCTTTCAGGAGATCGCCCGCGCCCACGGCACGGTGATCCGCTCGAGTGCTGCCATCAGGTAGAAGAGGCCGACGCCGGTGACCGCCAGCAGCGCCAGCGCGGCGAAGGCCTGCGGCGTGTCGGAGGAGGCACCGGAGTTGACGATGACCGAGCCGAGGCCGTGGTCCGGGTTGACCACCTCGCCGATGACGGCGCCGATGATGGCCAGCGGGCTGGCCACCTTGAGGCCGACGAAGACCTGCGGCAGGGCCCAGGTGAGGCGGACCTTGACGAAGGTCTGCCACCACGAGGCGGACAGTGACCGGGCCAGTTCGCGCAGGTCGCCCGGGGTGGAGCTGAGGCCGGCCATGGTGGACACGATGACCGGGAAGAAGCTCACCAGCACCACCATGACGATCTTCGGGGAGTCGCCGAAGCCCATCCAGACCAGCAGCAGCGGGGCCAGCGCGACCTTCGGTACGGCGTTGATCGCCGCCAGCAGCGGCATGGTCATCCGCTCCACCGTCTCGGACGCGGCGAGCACCACGGCGATGACCAGGCCCCCGGCGGTCGCGATGACGAAGCCGATGAGCACCCGCTGGAGCGTCACCCAGGTCTCGTCGAGCAGGAATTCCGGCGTCCGCAGGAACGAGCGGACCACGTCGGGCGGGGACGGGACGTAGAACGGGTCCACGTGCAGGGCCGCGGTGAGCAGCCACCAGAGGGCGACGGCAAGAACCGCCCCGATCAGCGGCAGGGCGGTGTTCTTCCAGAGTCGCGCCCGCGTGCCGCGGGTGCCGGTGTCAGTCATGGTGTGGCTCCTGAGACCGCGAGGGGGCGGGTCGCCCCGCCCCCTCGCCGGGTCATGCCTTCGGAGTGAACGAGAAGTCGACGACGTCGGCCGGGGTGAGGCCCGCGGGCATCAGTCCGGCGCCGGAGAGTACCGCGATCGAGCGGGCGACGCGGCTCTCGTCCATGCTGCCGAGCGCCCCGCCGGCGGGCGCGGTGCAGTACGGCTTCATGGCCGTGATCTCGCCGATGGCCGCGGGGACGGCCGCGCTCGGCTCCGCCTTGTTCATCACGGCGGCGGCCTCGTCCGGGTGGTCGATCGTGTACTGCAGGCCCTTCATCGCCGCGCCGACGAAGCGCTTGACCAGGTCCGGGTCGCTGGAGATCAGCGACGGCTTGGCGATGATCGCGTTGCCGTACAGGTCACTGAGGTACTTGCTGTACGGCATGACCACGACCTCCTTCTTGGAGGCAATCTCGAGGCCCTTCTTGCTGAGCAGGAAGGTGCTCAGCGCGTCCACCTGCTTGTTGGCCATCAGGCCGGTCAGCGCGGTGGTCTGGACGCCCTTGATGGTCACGGTCTTCGGGTCGAGACCGGCCAGCTTCGCGTACGCGGGGAA
This sequence comes from Pseudosporangium ferrugineum, assembly GCF_003002065.1. Classification (GTDB taxonomy): domain Bacteria; phylum Actinomycetota; class Actinomycetes; order Mycobacteriales; family Micromonosporaceae; genus Actinoplanes; species Actinoplanes ferrugineus_A. Next base: position 135,171 of record NZ_PVZG01000018.1, on the reverse strand, counting down.
CAGCAGCTGGCTCACCGACTGGGCGCCCGCCGCGACGGTCTTGCCCTTCAGGTCGGTCGGGCTGGCGATGCCGGTGTCCTTCGTGGTCATGATGGACACGAGGGTCTGCTGGTGGATCGCCGCGACGGCCCGCCAGTCCTTGAACGCGCCGGTGCCGGCCTGGATGACCGCGCCGGTGAAGTCGAGCGCGGAGAACTGCGCCTGGCCCGACTTGATCATCGTCAGGTTCTGGACGTTGCCGGCGCCCTTCTGGATGTCGATGTCGATGCCGGCCTCCTTGAAGAAGCCCTTCTCCTTGGCCAGCCAGACGAACGAGTCACGGCCGACGGCGCCGAACGCCGTGACGTAGGTGACCTTGGTCGTCTTGCCGCCCGAGCTCGGGCTGCCGGACGCGGCGTCGTCGTCGCCGGAGCAGCCGCTCGCGACGGTGAGGGCCGCGGCCGCCAGCACGGCGGAGAACACGCGGAACAACTTGGTCATGACAATCCTTCCAGGGACCCGGCCTTTCGGCGGGCGGGTGATGGCTGATCGGGCGAGGTTTGGTGCGATGCGGACCATCGACCAAGGTCTGTCCGGGCCGAGTCCGGACGAGATGCTAGAGCACGGATCATGGGACTGTCACGGACCGATATGCCCGGATCCCCGCGCTCAGCGGTCCCCGCGGGCCTCTCGTGACCCACCGTTGGGCCTGTTCGCGGCGAGGTTGACAGATGCCCCCGCCACGGCGATTCTCTTCCCAGATTGTTCGCAATCTTGATGGCAAAGTGACGTGCAAGGGCCGCCGGAGCGCCCGATGCCGTCGGGGAACGTCCGGTTCGAGCGGAGAAGATTGCCGCATGACATCGTCCATCCGCCGGCCGGCGACCACCGCCGACTCGGCGTACGAACAGCTGCGCTCCCTCATCCACCGAGGGGAACTCCAGCCGAACGAACGGCTCGTCGAGGCGGATCTGGCCGAACGGCTCCAGGTCAGCCGGGCGGTCGTGCGTACCGCGCTGGTGCGGCTCGGACAGGACGGCGTCGTCGTGCTGACGCCCCATCGCGGGGCACGGGTCAGGATGGTCACCGAGTCCGAGGCCGTCGAGATCGTTCAGGCCCGGGCGGTGCTGGAGGCGCTCACCGCGCGGCAGGCGGCCGTGCACGCGACCGCCCGGGAGATCGCCGGCCTGCGCCGTACGCTCGCGCGGATGCGCCGCAAGCTCGACGAGAACGACCTGCTCGGCTACTCGGAGGGCAACGCCGCGCTGCACGCCGGCATCATCGCCGCGTCCCGCCACGAGACCGCCGCCCGGCTCATCGCCGGCCTGCGCGGGCAGATGGTCCGGTTCCAGTTCCGCACGATCCTGGTGCCCGGCCGGCCCCCGGAGTCCCTCGCCGAGCACACCGCGATCGTCGAGGCGATCGGCGCCCGCGACGCGGACGCCGCCGAGAGCACGATGCGGCACCATCTGCGCGGCGTCGAGCACACCCTGTCGAGAACCACCGGCGCGGCCGCCCGGCGGCGCTCGCGCGAGAACCAGGACCAGGACCAGGCCGAGCACCAGGCGGAGACGGCCTGAGTGACCGCACAACGAGGAGAGCGATGACCCACCACCCCGTCCCGTCCGAGCGCGCCCGCGCCCTGGTGTCGGGTGCGTACGACGTGCACGTGCACGTCGGCCCGGACGTGATGCAGCGCCGGATCGACGACCTCGACCTGGCGGAGCGCTTCGCCGCGACCGGCCTCGCCGGCTTCGTCCTGAAGTCGCACTACGTCCCCACGGCCGAGCGCGCCGCGGTGGTGCGCAAGGCGCGGCCCGGCGTCGACGTGCTCGGGGCGATCACGCTGAACGGGTCGGTGGGCGGCATGAACGCGGCCGCCGTGGAGATCGCCGGCCGGCAGGGCGCCCTGGTCGTCTGGATGCCCACGGTGGACTCCCGCAACCAGCGCGGCTCCACCGCCCAGGACCTGCCCGGCAGCAAGCCGGCGATGTGGGGCGCGCTCCAGGCCGACCTGCACGCCCAGGGCATCGTCCCGGCGGCCGTCGAGGTCGTGGACGGCGACGGCTCCGTCCTCGAGAGCGTCCGCAAGGTGCTGCGGGTGATCGCGCGCCACGACCTCGTCCTGGCCACCGGCCACCTGAGCGGGCCGGAGATCATCGCCGTCGTGCACGCCGCCAAGGAGGAGGGCGTACGCCGGGTCGTGGTCACCCACCCCGAGTTCACCTCGCAGCGCCTGCCGGTCGAGCAGCAGCGCACCCTCGCCGAGGCCGGCGCCCTGCTGGAACGGTGCTTCACGACGCCGTACACGGGCAAGGTCGGCTGGAACGACCTGTTCGACAACATCCGCCGGACCGGCCCGGAGCACTCGGTGCTCTCCAGCGACCTCGGTCAGCCGTTCAACCCGCCGGTCGAGGACGGGCTACCGCTCTTCGTCGACCGGCTGCTGGACGCCGGCTTCACCGAGGACGAGGTCGTGACCATGGCCGTGACGAACTCACGCTTCCTCGCCGCTCCCGCCGAGCAGCCGGTCACCGCCGACGCCTGACCCGGCACCGTCGCGCCGGGCGAGCGCGCTCAGCCGACGGCGGCCGGCCGCCCGGTGCCTCACCCGGCACCATCGCGCCGGGCGAGCGCGGTCAGCCGACGGCGGCCGGCCTCGCGCCACAGCTCGCCCGGCCGGCCCAGGCGGCCGCCCTCGCGGCGGACCAGCAGGTGGTAGCGGTGGGCGGGGAGTTCGCCGGTCAGGCCCCGGGCGCCGCACAGCTGCATGGTCAGCCGGCTCACCTCGGCCGCCGTCTCCGCCGCCTGGGCGAGCACCTCGGCGGCGCGGTGGCCGTACGGATGCCCGCCGTCGGCCAGGTGCACCGCCCGGCCGACGGCCAGCCGCAGGACCTCGACCTCGACGTGGGCCGCCGCGAGCCGGAAGGCGACGCTCTGGAAGTCCCGCAGCGGCCGGCCGAACTGGTGGCGCTCGGTGGCGTGGCGGACGCCCGTGTGCAGCGCGCCCCGGGCCACCCCCAGCAGGTAGGCGGCCTGGCGCACCCGGGCGCGGCCGGCCGGGCCCTCGGGGCAGTCCGCACCGGCGGGCCAGGCGCAGAGCAGTCGCGCGCCGGGCACCACCCCGCCCTCGAACGTCATCCGGGACGGCGCCCCGGACGGATCCCGGGACGCCACCGCGGCGCCGCCGGGGGCCAGCAGCACGACCGCCGTCCCGCCGCCGGCGAGCGCGACCGGGGCGAGCACCGCGGTCTCCGGGCCCGCGTCCACCGCCAGCTCCCCCGTCAGCCGCACGGCATCGTCGGCGCCGGAGCCGGCGCGTACGCCCGCAACCGCACCCTCGAAGCCCGCCTGCGTGACCGGGAGCTCCCCCGCGACCAGGCGTTCCACCAGCGCGGCGTGCCGCACCGGCCCGGCCTCCAGGGCGGCGTCGATCGCGGCGGCCACCCCGAGGTAGCGCGCATCGAGCCCGGCGCCACCCAACTCCTCGGCGACCGCGGTGCTCGCCGTCAGGCCCAGCTCCAAACCGCCCGCGTCCAGCGGCGCGTCCAGGCCGGGCGCCCCGGCCCGGACCAGCGCCGACCAGGTGGGTGCGGCCGCGGCGGCCGGGTCCTCGGCACCGGGACCGGGCAGCCGCCCGGCGGCGTCGCGCAACCGTTCGCGCAGGGCCCGGCTCAGCGACCGGCGTACGGTATCGGCCTCCACGCTCACCATGCCGCGGCCTCCTTGGCCAGGCCGTCCAGCGCGAGGCTGGCGACGATCTCGAGCATCATCTCGGAGGTGCCGGCGGCCACGGTCAGGCCCGGCGCCTCCCGGTAGGCCGCCTCCAGCACGGCCGCCCGCCGCTCCGGCAGCGGGCCGGTGACCCGGGTCGGCGCCCACCGGCCGATCCGGGCGGCCAGTTCGCCGCAGTAGAACTTGGCCGCCGCGGCCAGCGACTCGTCGAGCCGGTCCGCGGCCAGTCCCTCGAGCACCTCCCAGGACAGCAGCCGGCTCCCGTCGACGGCGGCGCCGTAGCGGCCCACCTCCTCGCACACCGCGGCGTCGGCGTCCGGCCCGAGCGCGGCGCCGGCGGCGGCCAGCCAGTTCTCCGCCTTGAGCGAGTAGTCCAGCCCGGTGCGCTCGATCGCCAGCGCCTGGGTCAGCAGCGGCCAGCCGCCGTTCTCCGGCCCGAGCAGGTCGCCGGGGGCCAGTTGCACCTCGTCGAACTCGATGCGGTGGAACTGCTCGTCGGCGATGCTGCCGATGGTCCTGCGGTGCACCCCCGGCGCGTGCAGGTCGACGATGAACAGGCTGATGCCGTCGTACCGGCCGCCCGCCGGGCCGGTACGCGCGGCGCACAGCCCGATGTCGGTCAGGTCGCTCTTCATGTGGAACGCCTTGACCCCGGAGAGCCGCCACCCGCCCCCCTCGTCCGCGACGGCCGTGGTGGACAGCGAGCCGAGGTCGGACCCCGAGCCGGGTTCGGTGTAGAGCACGCTGGCGAAGCGCTCGCCCCGGGCCAGCGGCGGCAGGTGCGTGGCCTTCTGCTGCTCGCTGCCGGCCATCAGCAGGAACAGCCCCACGATCTGGACCGTGTTGACGTAGAGCGTGTCCGGCACCCCGGCCCGGGCCAGCTCCTCACCGGCCACCGCGGCGTCGAGCAGCGCCCGGCCCTCGCCGCCGTAGCGGGCCGGCCAGTTCACCGCCAGCAGCCCGCGCCGGCCCAGCTCCCGGTACAGCGCGCGGACGTCCGGATCGGTGCCGGGCCGCTCGTGCAGGGCGTCGAGCTCGGCGCGTACCGGCGGCTCGGCCAGCAGCGCGCGGACCTCCCGGCGGTACGCGCGGATCTCCTCGCCGTACCAGTACATCGCGCTACCGCCCGGTCTCGTCGGACGCCTCGGCCAGCAGCGCCTCGGCCTCGGCGTCGGTCATCGAGGCGAGGATCGCCAGCAGCTCGTCCTCGCCGGCCGCCGCCGCCGAGCGCCGCTGCCCCACCAGCGTGCTCAGGCCGCGCAGGGTGGGCGTACGGAAGAAGTCGGCGAGCCCGACCGCCGCGTCGTAGCGGCTGCGCACCCGCGAGAGCACCCGGGCGGCGGACAGGCTGTGCCCGCCGAGCGCGAAGAAGTCGGCCTCGGGGTCGACCGCGGCGAGCCCGAGCACCGGGCCCACGATCTCCTCGGCCAGTTCCCGTTCCAGCTCGGTGGCGTAGCGGACCGGGCCGGCGGTGTCCTCCTCGGCGGCCGGCGGCTCGGGCAGCCGCCGCCGGTCCACCTTGCCGCTGGCGGTGAGCGGCAGCTCGGGCAGCACCACGAACCGCGCCGGCACCATGTACGCCGGCAGATGCCCCGCCACCCACTCGCGCAGCGCGAACACGTCCGGCGGGCCGTCCCGGCCGGCGACGTAGCAGACCAGCTGCCGATCCCCGCCGGGCGGCGTGACCGGCCGCACCGCCACCTGGGCGACCTCGGGCCGCCGGGTCAGCACCGACTCGATCTCGCCGGGCTCGATCCGCAGGCCCCGGATCTTGACCTGCTGGTCCAGCCGGCCGAGGAAGACGATCGCGCCGTCCGGACGCCGCTTCACCAGGTCGCCGGTGCGGTAGAGGCGCCCGCCGGGCGAGGTGCCGAACGGGTCGGCGTAGAAGCGGCGCGCGGTCAGCTCGGGGGCGTTCAGGTAGCCCCGGGCCAGCCCGGTGCCGCCGATCACCAGCTCGCCCGGCACGCCCACCGGCACCGGCTCGCCGGCCGGGTCGAGCACGTGCGCGACGTGGTTGGCGATCGGCAGCCCGATCGGCGGAGAGCCGTCCCAGCGGCCCTCGCACTCGTGCGTGATCATCGTGACCGTGCACTCGGTCGGGCCGTAGCCGTTGAAGAAGCGGCGGCCGGGGTTCCACCGGTTCACCAGCTCGCCCGGGAAGGCGTCCAGGCCGGCGAAGACGATCCGCAGCGCCGGCAGCCGCTCCGGCTCCAGCAGCGCCATCAGCGGCGGCGGCAGGTCGGTCACCGTGATCGCGGCGGACTCCAGCAGCTTCTGCAGCCGCTCGACGTCCATCCGCTCCTCGTCGGTGACCAGGTAGAGCCGGGCGCCGGTGAGCAGGGCCGAGAAGATCTCGAAGACCGACACGTCGAAGGTCGCCGACGCGAAGCCGAGCACCCGGTCCTCCGCGGTCAGTGCGAACAGCTCCTGCATCGCGCCGATGAAGTTCACCGCGGCGCGGTGCTCGATCAGCACACCCTTCGGCGATCCGGTGCTGCCGGAGGTGAAGATCGCGTACGCGAGATCGCCCGGCGCGGCGCTCGGCAGCAGCGGGCCCTCCGGCGCGGCGGCGATCCGGTCGGCATCGGCGTCCAGGCGCAGCACGGGAACCGGACTGTCCGGCAGGCCGTCGGCGACCGAGCCGGCGGTGGTGACCACGGCGACCGGGGTGGCGTCGGCGAGGATGGTGCCGATCCGCGGCGCCGGATGCGTCGGGTCCAGCGGCAGGTAGCCGGCGCCCGCCTTGAGCACGGCCAGCATCGCCACGATGAGGTCCGGGCAGCGCGGCAGGCAGAGCGCGACCAGCCGGTCCGGCCCGGCGCCCAGCCCGCGCAGCACGTGGGCGAGGCGGTCGGCGTCGCGGTCGAGCCGGGCGTAGGTGAGCTCCACCCCGTCCACCACCAGCGCGACGGCGTCCGGCCGGCGGGCCACCTGGCGGGCGAACATCTCCGGCAGGGTCGTCTCCGGCACCGGCCGCTCCGGGCCGTTCCAGCGGTGCAGCAGTTCGTCGCGCTCGTCGTCGCGCAGCAGCGGGATCCGGCTCACGGGGACGTCCTGATCGGCCAGCACCGCCCGGAACACCGTGGCGTACCGGTCGATCAGGGTCTCCACTGTGGAGCGGTCGAACAGGTCGGTGCTGTAGCGCACGCCGAGCCGCAGGCCGTCGGGCCCGTCCACCACGTCCCACGTCTGGTCGAAGCGGACGGTGTCGGTGTCCACCTCCGAGTGGTCCACCCGCATCCCGGGCAGGTCCAGGTGCGCCGCGAGGTTCTGGTACGCGAACACGATCTGGAACAGCGGCGAGCGCGACGCCTCCCGCGGCGGGCGTACCGCCTCCACCAGCTTGCCGAACGGCAGCGAGCCGTGCGCCACCGAGTCCAGCACCACCTCGTGCGTACGCTGCACCAGCTGCCGGAACGTCGGGTCCCCGGACAGGTCGGCGCGCAGCGGCAGCATGTTGACGAAGTAGCCGACGACCGGCTCGACCTCGGCGTGCTCCCGGTTCGCCGTGGGCATGCCGACGACCAGGTCGTCCGCGCCGGTCTGCCGGTGCAGCAGGGCGAGGAAGGCCGCGGTGCACACCACCCCGGGCGTGGTCCGCAGCGACCGGGCGAGCGCGGCCACGGCACCGGTGCCGGGCAGGGCGATCGTGCGGTCGAGCAGCGCGCCCCGGTGCGACTGCTCCGGCGGGCGGGGCCGGTCCGCGGGCAACTCCAGCGGCGGCGCGCCGGCCAGCCGCTCCCGCCAGTACGCCCCCAGCTCCGCCACCCGCTCCTGGCCCAGCCGCTCCCGCTCCCACAGCACGTAGTCGCCGTAGTCGAGCCGGGCGCCACGCGGCATCTCGTCGCCCCGGTAGGCACGCGCGAGCTCGGCGCAGAACAGCCCGAGCGACCAGCCGTCGAAGACCACGTGGTGCACGACGAACAGGAACAGATGCTCGTCCTCGGCCACCCGCAGCAGCGCGGCACGCCACAGCGGCGCCTCGTCGAGCCGGAACACGCGGCGGCTGAGCTCGCGGACGCATTCCCGCGCGGTGGCCCGGCGCTGCTCCAGGCCGGTGCCGGGCACGTCGATGAGCGGGATCTCCACCGGCATGGTGGGGTGGATCGTCTGCACCGGGCCGTCGGCGCCATCGCTCATCGACGTCCGCAGCATCTCGTGCCGGGCGACCACGGTGGCCAGCGCCCGGCGCAGCGCGTCCGGGTCCAGCCGCCCCTGGATCCGGAAGCAGATCGGCGTGTTGTACGTGGGCCGGTCCGGGCCCATCTGATGCAGGAACCAGAGCGTCTCCTGGGCCGCGGAGAGCGGCCCGGTGGCGCCGCGCGGCCGGGGGGCCGGCGCGGCGGCCGGGTCCGGCCCGTCCGCGTCGCGCAGCAGCGCCGCCAGCTGGGCCCGCCGGTCCGCCGGCAGCTTGGCGACGCGCTTGACGAAGTCGTTCATGACTGACCTCCGAGGGGGGCCGCCGCGGCCGGCTCGGGCCGGTCCGGGCGGGGGGCGTACGCGAGCTCGTCGAGGGCCGCGGTCAGCACCGCGATCCCGCGCAGGAACGTGTCGACGGGCAGGTGCTCGTCGTCGGCGTGGTCGAGCCGGCTGTCGCCCGGCCCGTACGCGGCCATCGGCACGTCCCACACCTCCGCGAGGGTGTTCATGTCCGAGGTCGCCGTCTTCAGCAGGTGCCGCGGGGTGCCGCCGGTACGCCGGATGCCCGCCGTCAGCGCCCGTACGACCGGGTCGCGGCGGCCCGCGCGGGCGGCCGGCACGTGCCCGAGGACCTCGACCTCGCCGCCGCGCGCCGCCGCCCGCAGCCGGGTCAGCAGGCCGGCGGTGTCGAAGCCGGGCGGCAGGCGTACCCCGGCGTCCAGGGTGGCCTCGGTGAGCGTGCCGGAGATCCGGGTGAGGGTGGCGGCCGGCCGGTCGAACGCCGTGTGCGCGGCCTCCGGGCCGAGCGCCGCCACCAGGTCGGCCCAGAACGCGGCTGCTGCCTCGGAGGCCTTCTGCACCGGGTTGGTCGGGTGGGTCGCCGCGCACCTGACCCGGTAGGACAGGTCGAGGATGCCCTTGTACCCGAGGACGACGCCGTCCCACCCGGTCGGCTCCCCGATCACCACGGCGTCCGGCCGGTCCAGGGTCGCCCGCAGGTGGGTCGCGCCGAGCGAGCCGGGCACCTCCTCCTCGACCGCCCCGGCCACCACGAGGCGGCCCGGGAAGTCCGGCCGGGCGGCCGCGGCCAGCAGCATCGTGGCGAGCGGGCCCTTCGCGTCCACCGCGCCGCGACCGGCGACCCGGTCCGGCAGCAGCCGGGCGGGAATCCAGTCGTCCACCGTGTCCAGATGGCTCAGCAGCAGCACCGTCGGGCCGTCGCCGGTGCCGGTCTCGGCCAGCAGGTTGCCGACGTCGTCCAGCCGGGCGCGCAGGCCCAGCCGCTCGGCCGCGCCGGCCAGGTAGGCGGCGAACTCCTGTTCCCGCCCGGACGGCGAGGCGATGCTGACCATGTCGTACAGCAGGGCGATCTCGGGGCGGGTCGTCACGCGGCGGCCCCCCTGTCCGCCGGGGCGCCGAGCACCACTGCGGTGCCGGCTCCGGCCAGGGCCGCGCGGACCCGGGCGGCGTCGCGGCCGTCGGCGATGCGCACCCGGCCCACCCCGGCCCGCAGCGCCTCCCGGGCGGCGACCAGCTTCAGCGCCATGCCGCCGTGGGCGTATCCCGGCGGCGGGCCGTCCGGCGCCACCGCGCATTCCGCCAGCACGCTGTCCTCGTCGGCCGGGTCGCGCAGCAGGCCGGGCGCGCCGGTCAGCAGCACGAGCTCGGCCCCGGGCAGGGCGCCGGCGATCGCGGCGGCGGCCCGGTCGGCGTTGACGTTGACCGGCGAGCCGTCGTCGGCCAGCGCCGGCGGGGACACCACCGGCAGCAGGCCCCGGTGCAGCAGCAGGCGCAGCAACCCGGCGTCGACCCGGTCGACCGTGCCCGCCCGGTTGCCGCGGACGAGCACGCGGCGGCCGTCCACCACGGCCCGCTGCGGCGCCTTGCGGCGGGCCCGCAACAGGCCACCGTCCAAACCCGACAGACCAACGGCATTGACACCGTACGCCTGGAGCGCCGCGACCAGCCGCGGATTGACCACACCGGTCAGCGCCATCGTCACGAGCTCGAGGGTCGCGTCGTCGGTGTGCCGGGCCCGTACGCGGTCCGGCGAGATCTGGGTCCGCTGCGGGACGCCGAGCCGCGCGCCCAGCCGCTCGATGTCGCCGGAACCGCCGTGCACGAGCACGACCTCCCGGCCGGCGCGCGCCACCGCGGCCACTTCCCGGCACACCGCCGCCGGATCGACCGCGGCGTTGCCACCGCACTTGACCACCAGCACCTTTGCCTCCGTACCGTCTCCGGTCACACCGGATGGATCCCGGTGAACTCCAGGCCGAGCCGCTCCGGCCAGCCCATCCGTACGTTGAGCGACTGCACGGCGGCGCCGGCCCCGCCCTTGACCAGGTTGTCGAGGGCGGCGATGGCCAGCAGCCGGCCGCCGCCCGGATCGAGCGCGAAGCCCACGTCGCAGTAGTTGGCGCCGAGCAGGATCTTCGGCTCGGGCAGCCGGTACGTCCCCCGCCGGTGCGCCACCACGCGCACGAACGGCTCCCCGGCGTAGCGCCGCCGGTAGGCCGCGCGCACCTCCGGCTCGGTGATCTCCCGGACCGGCGTGGTACGGCAGACCACCTGCACGCCGCGGACCGCCTCCACGCCGGTGGCCGTCATCCGCGGCCGGACCCCGCACGCCGCGGCGATCTCGGCCTCGTGCCGGTGCCCGCCGGTGGAGAAGATCCGCAGCGCGCCGCTGCGCTCCGAGTGCAGGTTCTGCGGGCCCGCGGTGGCGCCCGAGCCGCTCGATCCGGTCCGGGCGTCCACCTCGACGTCCGGCGCGATGAGGCCGGCCTCGGCCAGGGGTGCCAGGGCGAGGATCGCCGCGGTGGCCATGCAGCCGGGCACGGCGATCCGGTCGGCCGTCCGGAGCCGGTCGCGGTACAGCTCGGGGCAGCCGGGCACGAACTCGCCCAGCAGCTCCGGAGCCTCGTGCGGCACCCCGTAGAACTGCTCGTACCGGGCCGGATCGGTCAGCCGGAAGTCGCCGGACAGGTCGATCACGGTCTTCGCCCGGGCGGCCAGCCGCGGCAGGATCCGCATCGTCTCCCGGTGCGGTGCCGCCAGCAGCAGAACGTCGGTGTCCGGCAGCTGATCCTCGCGGCAGAACCGCAGGTCCGTGCACTCCCGCAGGTTCGGGTGCGCGGTGTCCACGCGGCGGCCCGGCATCCGGGTCGACACCGCCGCGGCCACCTCCACCTCCGGATGGCCGAGCAGCAACCGCAGCAGCTCGCCGCCGAGGTAGCCGCTGGCGCCGACGATCGACGCGGTGATCATCGTGCCCCGCTCTCGTACCGGTCGGCCACCAGGGCCGCGATCGTCCCGGCCAGGTCCACGCTGTCCCCGGCGGCCCGCTGGGCGCCGGCCAGTTCGACGTTGTGGTTGACCTCCAGCACCAGCAGTTCGCCGTCCTCGCGCTCGACCAGGTCCACCCCGGCCAGGTCCGCGTCGACCGCCCGGGCCGCCGCGGTGGCGGCCTTCGCCAGCTCCGGCCCGATCGGGCAGGGCCGGGTCTCCGCGCCCAGCGCCACGTTGCACCGCCAGTCCCGCGAGACCCGGTACGCCGCCGCCACCGGACGGCCGCCGATGACGACCACCCGGATGTCGCGGCCGGGCTTCTCCACGTACTCCTGCAGGTAGATCAGGTGCGCCTCGGGGTTCGGCAGGGCGGCGCGGTGCTCCAGCACCGCACGGGCCGCGTCCGGCTCCCGCAGCAGGCCGACCTGCCGGCCCCAGGACCCGGTGAGCGGCTTGATCACCGCCGGGTAGCCGAAGCGGTCGAGCTCGTCGAGCGCCGCGTCCGGGGTCAGCGCCAGCGTGGTACGCGGCGTCGGCACCCCGTCGCGCCGCAACGCGAGCGTGGTCAGCCACTTGTCGGCGCACACGTCGGTGGCCGCGGCGCAGTTCAGCACGGTCGCCCCGGCGGCCTCCAGGGTGTGCGCCGCGTGCCGGGCACGCGACGCCGAGATCTCCCGGTTGAGCACCAGGGACCAGGGCGCCGCGCCGGTCGCCGCGAAGGCGAGCCGGCGCGGGTCGACCTGGTGCACCGGCAGCCCGCGACGTTCCAGCGCGATCAGGATGCGCTTGTCGTCCGCACCCAGCCGCGAGGTCAGCACAGCGAGGTCGGCCGTCACTCTCCCCAGTCCTCCTCCGGGTCGGGCGCGAGCGCGAGGGTGACCGGCGTCAGGGCGATGACCTCGAGCTCGCTGCGGCAGCCCGGGCACTCCAGCAGCTCGCTGAGCCGCAGGGCGCCGGCCGCCGCGGCGGGCGCGTCGACCGGGCTCTCACATTCGGGACAGGCGGTGACCATGGTGCAGTTCCTCCTCTATGACGGGTGGTCCGACGGACAGGGCGGAGCGGATCCGGCCGGCGACGGACGCCGGGTCGATCCCGTAGTGCCGGGCGAGCGCGTCGTGGTCGCCGACGACCGAGGCGAAGGTGTCGTCGACGCCGAGCCGCAGGACGCGTACGGGGCCGGACTCGGCGAGCGCCTCGGCGACCGCGCCGCCGAGACCGCCGGCCCGCCAGTGCTCCTCGACGGTGACGACCAGCGCCCGGCCGGCCGAGTGGGCGAGCAGCGCCGGCACGTCGAGCGGCTTCACGGTGTGCATGTTCAGGACGCCGGCCCGGATCCCGTCGGCGGCCAGCAGCTCGGCCGCGCCCAGCGCCGCGTGCACCGGGTGCGGGCCGCAGGCGACGAGCAGGACGTCGGGGCCGGTGCGGAGCACCTGGGCAAACCCCAGCCGCGGCGGCGCGGCGCCGGCCGGCAGCGGCGGTGTCGGCTTGCGGCCCAGCCGCAGGTAGAGCGGGCCGGGCAGGCCGAGGGTCTGCTCCAGCAGCGCCTCGGTGCCCGCCGCGTCGGCCGGGACGACCACCGTCATGTTCGGCAGGCAGCGCATGACCGCCAGGTCCTCGAGGGCGTGGTGGGTCGGCCCGAAGTGACCCGCCGACAGGCCGCTGTGGGTCGCGGCGATCCGGACCGGCAGGGCGTTGTACGCGATGTCGATCTTCACCGCCTCGGCGGCGCGCATCGCGGCGAACGTGGCGAAGGTGTGGACGAACGGCGTGAACCCGCCGGCCGCCAGCCCCGCGGCGAGGCCCATGGCGTTGTGCTCCGCGATGCCCACGTTGACGTAGCGGTGCGCGGCGGCGCCGAAGTCGACGCCCTGGAACAGCCCGGTGTCGGTGTCCACGCAGACCGTACGGGGGTCGCGGGCCAGCACCTCGGCGATCCGGTCCCGGTATGCCACCCGGGTCGCCCGGCGAAGGTCAGTCACGGCCGCCCCCGCCCGTCCCGGCCGCGAGGGCCGCCCGCGCCCGCGCCAGCTGCCGTACGGAGAGCGTGGCGAAGTGGCTGTGCACCGCCCCCGCGACGAACGGCAGCCCCGCGCCCTTGGTGGTGTCCGCGAGGAGCAGGCTCGGCCGGCCCGGCTCCCAGGGCGTACTGCCCAGGGCACCCACCAGCGCGTCGAGGTCGTGACCGGGCGCCTCCCGGACGGACCAGCCGAAGGTGCGCCACCGCTGGGCCAGCGGCTCCAGCGCGCACACGTCCTCGGTACGCCCGCTGATCTGCAGCCCGTTGCGGTCCACGACGGCGACCAAGTTGTCCAGCCGCTGGGCGGCAGCGCCCATCGCCGACTCCCAGACCGAACCCTCCTGCAGCTCGCCGTCGCCCATCACCACGTACGCGCGCCCCGGGCGCCCGTCCAGCCGCGCCGCCAGGGCGAAGCCCGCCCCGAGCGCCAGGCCGTGGCCCAGCGACCCGGTGGGCAGCTCCACGCCCGGCACCGCCCGTACGGGATGGGCCATGAGCCGGCTGCCCCACGTGCCGAAGCCCGCCAGCTCCGCCGGGTCGAGGAAGCCACGCTCGGCGAGGGTCGCGTACAGGGCGATCGCGCCGTGGCCCTTGCTGAGCAGGAAGACGTCGCGGTCCGGGTCCGCGGGGGCGGCCGGATCCACGCGCAGGACCCCGAAGTACAGCGCGGTCAGGATCTCGACCAGCGACATGGAGCCGCCGAGGTGCCCGCCCTCGGGGCCGGAACACATCGCCACGATGTGCTCCCGGATGCGCGCGGCATGCCCGGCGAAGGCGGCTCCGGCGCTCAGCTCGGTCAGCGGGACGCTCACGGCCGTACCGCCATGGCGCGCAGGACGTCGCGGTGCTCCCAGACCTTCTCGAACGCGTCGGCGTAGCGCTGGAGCAGCGGGCCGGAGTCCGGGTGCAGGTGGTTCCTGGCGAGGACCAGCGAGTCGGCGATCACGGCGTCGGTCACCGGGTGGGAGCCCGGTTCCGGGGGTTCGCCGGCCGACGACCACGGCTGGCCGCCGCCGAAGCCGAGGCGGTCCCGGAAGACCGGCTGCTCGGCGAGGGACCGCCGCTGATATTGCCCCACCGGTACGCCCTCGGCCCGCAGCAACCGCCGCAGCGCCTCCCGCAGGGCCACCGGCTCCGCGCCGGGCACCGCGGCGGCGTCGAACCGGAAGCGGAGCACGTGCCAGGCGTGCGTACGGTCGGCCGGCACGCCGGGCACCCGGATGCCGGGCAGCTCCCGCAGCCGCTGGAGGAACGCCTCGATGTTGGCCTGCCGCTGCTTCTCGTAGTCGTCGAAGCGGTCGAGCTGCGAGCCGGCGAACGCGGCCTGCACCGGGTTGAGCTTGGCGTTCCACCCGAACGACTCGCACAGGTAATCGCGGGGCGTGCCGGGCTCGATGTCCTCGCCGAACTGCCGGGCCAGCCGCACCCTGCGGGCGAGCGCGGCGTCGTCCGTGGTGACCAGGCCGCCCTCGCCGCAGGTGGGCAGGTTCTTGGTGACCTGGATGCTGAACGCGCCGGCGTGGCCGAGGCCGCCGACCGGGCGCCCGCCCAGCGTCGCCCCGTGCGCCTGGGCCGCGTCCTCCACCACCGCGAGCCCGTGCCGCCGGGCGAGCGCCATCAGGGCGTCCATGTCGGCGGGCAGCCCGTGCAGGTGCACCACGACGATGGCGGCCGTGCGCGGGGTGATCCGGCGCTCCACGTCGGCCGGGTCGAGGTTGAACGTGACCGGGTCGATGTCGGCGAAGACCGGCACCGCCATCTGGTGCAGGGCGGCCAGGCCGGACGCGGCGAAGCTCAGCGCCGGCACGATGACCTCGTCGCCGGGGCCGACCCCGAGCCCGGCGAGGGCCAGCGCGATCGCGATGGTGCCGTTGGCGACGCCGACGCAGTGCCCGACCTCGACGCGACGGGCCCACCGCCGCTCCAGCTCGGCGATCTCGGTCTCGCCGTCGGCGTTGCAGACGAGGGCGCCCGAGTCGAGCACCCGCGA
This sequence comes from Pseudosporangium ferrugineum, assembly GCF_003002065.1. Lineage (GTDB taxonomy): Bacteria > Actinomycetota > Actinomycetes > Mycobacteriales > Micromonosporaceae > Actinoplanes > Actinoplanes ferrugineus_A. Next base: position 120,016 of record NZ_PVZG01000018.1, on the reverse strand, counting down.
CACCGCCGCCCGGTCCGCGTCGGTCACCACCGGCCACGGCACCGACCGCAGGGGCCGCGGCACCGCCGCCGTACCCCCGAAAACAGCCAGCCGGCTCATCGTTGCCCTCCCCCGCTCCGGCCGTGGCGATCGCCGCCGCGGCTGCCAGAAAGGTATGCGGGGCAACGGGTCCGGCACGTCACCGTGATGCTGACGCGGGGTTCATCACGGGGGTGAGCCGCGGCCGGCGGCTGTCATCGCGTCCGGCGTTCCGGGTCGCCGCGCCGGCTGCATAGCATTCGGCTTCCCTGCCGAAAGGAGGTGCGCCGGTGACCGCCAACCCGGACGATCGACCGCGCATCCTGGCACTGTGGAGTGCGCCGCGAAGCCGCTCGACCGCCTTCGAGCGGATGATGCGCGAGCGCGGCGACCTGACCGTGCTGCACGAACCGTTCTCCCACCTCGCGAACTACGGCTCGACCACGGTGGACGGCGAGGAGATCACCTCCGAGCCGGAGCTGCTGGCCGCGCTGCGGCGGCTGCCCGGGCCGGTGTTCTTCAAGGACACCACGGACTTCGCCTACCCGCATCTGCTGGCCGACACCGCGTTCCTGGCCGAGGCGACCCACACGTTCCTCGTCCGGCACCCGCGGGAGGCGATCGCGTCGCACTACGCGCTGCACCCGGCGCTGAACCGCGACGAGATCGGCTTCGGCCGGCTGGCCGAGATCTTCGACGCGGTGACCGCGGCTCGCGGCGCCGTGCCGGTGGTGGTGGACTCCGGCGACCTGGTCGCCGACCCGGCCGGCGTGGTGGCCCGCTACTGCGAGCTGGTCGGCCTCGACTTCCGCCCCGAGGCGCTGGCCTGGTCACCGGGCATGTCGCCCGGATGGCAGCGCAGCGCGAAGTGGCACCGCTCGACCAGTTCCACCCAGACGTTCGCGGCGAGCTCCGCGCGGTACGAGGCCTCGGTGGACAACACCCCGCTGCTCGCCGAGTACCTCGAATTCCACCTGCCCTTCTACGAGCGCCTGCACGCGCACCGGCTGCGCCCCCGGGCCACGGTCCAGCCTTAGGCACGAAAGGAGCCCGGGAGACACCTCGTGTCCCCCGGGCTCTTCGCTGTGCGGTCAGCGCGCCACGGTGACGACCGCCTCGGGGCGGCCGGTCTCGGTGGGCAGCTGACGGATCCGGCGCAGGTTCAGGCCGACGAGCACGCTGGTGACCAGGCCGATGCCGCCGGCGATCATCGCGACGCGCAGGCCGAGCACCTCCCCCGCGATGCCGCCGGCGAGGGCGCCCAGCGACTGGGCGCCGTACGAGACGAACTTGTACGTGGCCGTCATCCGGCCGAGCAGATGGTCCTCGGTGACTGCCTGGCGCAGGGTGATGCCGACGACGTTGGAGACGATCAGCATGCCGCTGACCGAGAACGCCACGGCCAGCAGCACCACCGCGCCGGTACCGCCCGCCGGGGCGAAGCCGAAGCTGAGCACCGCCGCCCAGGTCAGCGCCTTCGCCAGGGTGTACGCCGGCCCCGCCCCCAACCGGCTGATCATGCGGCTGGCGACGAGCGCGCCGACCACCGCGCCGACCGCGCCGAACGACTCCACGAAGCCGATCGTGCCGGCGTTGAGGTGCAGGCTCTTCACGGCGAACACCGGGAACAGGGTCATCACGCCGTTGGTGAAGAAGTTGTAGAGCGCCGAACTGGCCGTCAGCGACCGCAGCACGGGCTGCCGGGCGACGTAGCGCAGCCCCTCCCAGATCTGCTTGCGCCGGGCCGGCGGCCGGTCGGCGGGCACGTGCACCTGCTCGTCCACCTTCATCGACCGCAGGCTCAGCGCGGAGGCGACGAAGGTGAGGGCGTCCACGATCAGGGCGAACGGCGCGGTGAGGATCTGGGTCAGCAGCCCGCCGACGTTCGTGCCGAGCAGCAGCGACACCGAGGCGCTGGTCTGCAGCCGGCTGTTCGCCCGCATCAGGTCCGAGCGGTGCACGATCGTCGGCACCACGGCGTAGTACGCGACCTCGAAGAAGACCGAGCCCACGCCGTACAGGAGCATCAGCCCGACGATGATCTCCAGCGTGATCAGGTGCATGAGGGTCAGCACCGCCACCGCGACCAGGATCGCGCCGCGCAGGATGTCGGCGACCAGCATCACCGGGATGCGCTTGCGCTCGTCGATCCACGCCCCCGCCCACAGCGTGACGACCAGGTACGGCAGCGTCTCGGCCAGCGTGATGAGGCCGACCTCGAAGGCCCCGGCGTCGATCGCGTAGATGGCCAGCAGCGGCAGCGCCACGTACGTGACGTTGACGCCGACCATCGAGATCGACTGCCCGGCCCAGAGTTTGGTGAAGTTGGCGTTGCGACGCAGCCCAGGCGGAACGGCGGTCGTCATGGGGTCAGCTCCTCAGCGGTCCGAGGTGGACGGAAGGCGGCGCGTCGGATCGACGGGTACGGCGCCCCGGCGGCGCGGGTCCGGGCGGCTGCGCGTTCGAGGGCAGCCCGCCGGCACGATGGAACCACCCCCGCCGAGCGCCGGTAAAGGATTCCCGGGCAGGACCGGCAGGACTCTGAGCCGGGGTAGCCGCCGCGATGACGGACCCACCGGAAACGGTCATCACCGGGATGCCGGAGTCTCACGGGTGACGTGACGACGCGGGCACCGCCGCCTTCGTACTGTTCCTCTGCGACAGCCCGGACGACAGGGGGAACAAGCATGGGTGACCTGCGCACACGGCTCGGCGCACTCTCCGGCGACCAGCGTGCGGAGCTGCGCGCCCGGCTCGCCGCGACGCGCCGCGACGCGCCGCCGCCGCCCCGCACGGGCCCGGTGCCGGCCTCCTTCGCCCAGCGCACGCTGTGGTTCCTGGACCGGCTGGCGCCCGGCAACGCGGGCTACCACACCGGCGTGACCTACACGCTGACCGGACCGCTCGACGTCCCGGCGCTGCGCCGCGCCCTCGCCCGCGTGGTGGAGCGGCACGAGTCGCTGCGGACCGAGTTCACCGAGACCGCCGACGGCCCCCTCCAACGGGTTTTGTCCGATGTGGAGGTCGCGCTGCCGGAGACCGCGGTTGCCGACCGCGAGGAGGCCGGCCGCATCGCCCTCGACGAGACGCGGCGGCCGTTCGATCTGAGCCGGGGGCCGCTGTGGCGGGCGCGGCTGCTGCGGATCGGTGCGGAGGAGCACGTGCTCGTGCTGGTCGCGCATCACATCGTCGTGGACGGCTGGTCGTTCGAGGTGCTCACGGCGGACCTGAGCGCGTACTACCGCGCCGAGTCCGGCCTCCCGGCCGAGCTGCCCCGGCCGTTGCCCCTCCAGTACGCCGACCACAGCGAGGCGCAGCGCGCCGAGCTCACCGGCCCGGCCGGCGCCGAACTGGCGGCGCACTGGCGCGAGCGGCTGGCCGGGCTGCCCGTCGTGGAGCTGCCCGCCGACCGGCCGCGCCCGGCGCGGATGACCTACGCCGGCGCCCGCCACGAGCGGATGCTGCCGCGCTCCCTCGTGGACGCGACGGCGGAACTGGTACGCACCGAGCGCGTGACCCCGTTCGCCGTCTACCTGACCGCGTTCGCGGCACTGCTGCACCGCTACACCGGGCTCACCGATCTGGTGGTGGGCTCGCCGGCGGCCGGGCGTACCCGGCTGGAGACCGAACCGCTGGTGGGCTTCTTCGCCACGATGCTGCCGCTGCGCCTGGACGTCGGCGGCGACCCCACCGGGCGCGAGCTGCTGGGCCGGGTGGTGGATTCGGTACGCGACGCCTTCGCCCACGGCGAGCTGCCCTTCGAGCTGATCGTGGACGCCGTGCGCCCCCGCCGCGACCCGTCGCGCTCCCCGCTGTTCCAGATCGGTTTCACCGCCGAGGAGGGGTCGCCGCCGCCGGAGCTGCCGGGCGTGACGGTGGAGCGCGCGTACGTCGACGCCGGCAGCTCCCGGTTCGACCTGAGCTGGTGGGTGACCGCCGTACCGGACGGGCTGCACCTGTCGATCGAGTACAACAGCGACCTGTACGACGCCGCGACGGTGAGCCAGCTCGCCGACCACTACGACCGCATGCTCACCGGGCTGCTGGCCGACCCCGGACAGGCGGTCTCCACCGTCCCGCTGCTCTCCCCCTCGGACCGCCACGACATGCTGGTCCGCTGGAACGGCCCGGCGCTGCCGGTGCCCCGGACGTCCGTGGTGGCGTCGTTCGAGGCACAGGTGCGCCGGGCACCCGGCGCCGTCGCGCTCGTCGTCGGCGGCACCGAGCTCACGTACGCCGAACTCGACCGCAGGGCGACCGAGCTGGCCGCCCTGCTGCGCGGCCGCGGCGCCGGGCCGGGCCGGCTGGTCGCGCTGTGCCTCGGCCGCCGCGCCGACCTGATCGTCGCGGTGCTGGCCGTGCTCCGCAGCGGGGCGGCGTACGTGCCGATCGACCCGACGAACCCGCCCGCCCGGGTCCGGGTCATCCTCGAGGACGCCGATCCGGTCTGCGTCCTGACCCACCGCGCGCTCGCCGGCCGCCTGCCGGACGACGGCACGGACGTCGTCGTGCTCGACGAGCCCTGGCCGGCGACCGTGAGCGTCCCGCCGGGTCCCGAGCCCGGCCCCACCGACCTGGCCTACGTCATGTACACGTCCGGCACCACGGGCCGGCCCAAGGGCGTGGCCGTCGAGCACCACTCGGTCATCGGCTTCGTGGCCGCCATGACGGAGCTGTTCCACCTCACGCCGGCCGACCGGGTCCTCGGCTACGCCTCCCCCACCTTCGACGTGTTCGTCGGCGAGGTGTTCATGGCCCTGCTGAACGGCGGCCGGCTGTGCCTGGCGGAGGACGACGACCGGCTCTCCATGTCCCGGCTCCAGCGGCTGATGGAGGACACCGCGGTCACCGTGACCGACCTGCCGCCGGCCGTGATGGCCCTGCTGCGCCCGGAGCGCTTCCCCGCGCTGCGCATCGTCTTCGCCGGCGGCGAACTGTTCCCCGGCGAGCTGGTCAACCGCTGGAATCCGGGACGGCACTTCTTCAACGGGTACGGGCCCACCGAGTGCACGGTCACCATGGTCGTCCACGAGTGCCCCGGCCGCTGGGACGGCCCCCCGCCGATCGGCCTGCCCATCGCCAACCACGTCGCGCACGTCCTCGACCGCCACCTCGAGCCGGTGCCGTACGGCGTGCCGGGCGAACTGGTCATCGGTGGCGAGGGACTGGCCCGCGGCTACCACAACGCCCCGGAGCTGACCGCGCAGAAGTTCGTCGAGGACCCGTTCGGCTCCACCGCCGACGGCCGCCTGTACCGCACCGGCGACCTGGTGAGCCGCCGGCGCGACGGTGCCATCGCCTTCCTCGGCCGCATCGACACCCAGGTGAAGGTGCGCGGCATCCGGATCGAGCTGGGCGAGGTCGAGGCGGCGCTGGCCACCGACCCCCGGGTCGACCAGGCCGCCGTGGTGGCGTGGACCGATCCGCGCGGCGAGCGGCACCTGGTCGCGTACGTGACCGCGGCCCGGGGCGAGGAGCTGACCCCGGCCGAGCTGCGCGCGGCGCTGTCCGAGCGGCTGCCGCGCTTCATGGTGCCGTCGTACTGGGTGCTGCTCGACGCCCTGCCGCTGACGCTGAGCGGCAAGGTGGACCGGCGCGCGCTGCCCGAGCCGGATCTCAGCGCCCGGCCGCCGCGGGAGGTCGTCGCCGCCCGTACGCACACCGAGCGGGTGCTGGCCGGCGAGCTCGTGCCCCGCGTCCTCGGCGTGGACCTGGTCGGCGTCACCGACGACTTCTTCGAGCTGGGCGGCAACAGCCTGCAGGCGGCGGCCCTGATGACCCGGGTGGCGGAGACGTTCGGCGTCGAGGCGGCCCTGGCCGACTTCTTCGCCGAGCCCACGATCGCCACCCTGGCCGGGCTCGTCGACCGGGAGCTGGCCGCCGTCGACCCGGACGTGCTGGCCGGGATCGCCGGGCTGTCCGACGAGGAGGCGGCCCGGCTGCTGGAGGCGGAGAGCCGCGACTGAGCGGCGGAGAGGGGATGCGATGGACGACGAGGACGACGACCGGGTCTTCCAGGTGGTGGTCAACCACGAGGAGCAGTACGCGCTGTGGCCGGCTCACCTGCCGCTGCCGGCCGGATGGCGGGCGAGCGGGTGCACCGGCCGTCGCGAGGAGTGCCTGGAGTACGTGGCCGAGGTGTGGACGGATCTGCGCCCGCGGAGCCTGCGCTGACGCGGACGTATCGAGCGGGAGGAAGCGATGTCGGAGACCGGTGAGCTGTCCCCGGTGAAGCGGGCACTGCTGGAGCAGCGGCTGCGGCGGGGCAGGGCGATCCCGCCGGTGCCCCGGGGCGGCCCGCTGCGGCTGTCGCACCAGCAGGAGGGGCTGTGGTTCCTGCACCAGCTCGGCGCGGGACAGGAGGTCTACCACATCCCCGCCGCCTGGCGCCTGCGCGGACCGCTGGACCTGGCGGCGCTGCGGGCGGCGCTGGGCACGGTGATCGGGCGGCACGAGGCGCTGCGGACCCGGTTCGGCGGTGACGGCGGGCGGCCGTACCAGATCATCGATCCGCCGCCTGCCGAGCCGGAGCTGCCGGTGGTGCCGGTGGCGGACGAGCGGGAGCTGGCCGCGGCGCTCGGCGCCGAGGCGGTCCGAGCGTTCGACCTGACCGCCGGGCCGGTCTTCCGGGCGCTCGTGCTGCGCCTCGGCGAGCAGGACCACGTCCTCGCGGTCACCGTGCACCACATCGTCGCCGACGGATTGTCGCTGGAGGTGCTCGTCACCGAGCTGTCCCGGCTGTACCGGGCGTCCGCACCGCCCGCCCTGCCGCGGCTCGTCGTGCAACCCGCCGACGTGGCGGCGTGGCAGCGCAGCCAGCCGATCGGCTCCCGGCTGCAGCACTGGCGCGAACACCTCGCCGGGGCGTCCACACTGGACCTGCTGCCGGACCGGCCGCGCCCGGCGGAGCGCACCGGGGCGGGGGCGACGGTCACCGTACGCCTGCCGGACGGTCTCGGCCCGGCCGCCCGCGAGCTGGCCCGGACCGAGCGCGCCTCGCTCTTCGAGGTCCTGCTGGCCGCGCTGACGGCAACCCTGTCCCGGTACGCCCGGCAGGACGACATCGTGCTCGGCTCCGTGCTGGGCGGGCGCAGCCGCGCGGAGATGGAACCGCTCATCGGCTACTTCGCCGACCCGGCCGTGCTGCGGGTGAGCACCGCCGGGAACCCGACCTTCCGCCGGCTGGTGGCCCGCAGCGGGGCGACGCTGCGCGACGCGATGGCCCACCACGTGCCCTTCACCCTCGTCGTCGACGCGGTCCGGCCGGAGCGGGATCCCGGCCGGAATCCGCTGTTCCAGGTGAGTTTCTCCCTCCAGTCCGCGGGCCGGCCGGGCCTGGACCTGGCCGGCCTGCGGGTGGAACCGGTCCCGTACGCCACCACGCACGCCCGCTTCGACCTGTCCATCGCCGCGGTCGAGGGCGACGACGGCTCGCTGAGCATCTCGATCGAGCACTCCACCGAGCTGTTCGACGCCGGGACCGTACGCCTGCTCGCCGAACGGATCGGCCTGGTGCTCGCCCAGGGCCTCGCCGACCCGGACGTCCGCATCACCGCGCTGACCCTGGTGACGCCGGCCGAGGCGGAGCGGATGCTCGAGGACTGGAACCCCGCGCCCGGGCCCGCTCCGGAGCCCGCGATGCTCGGCACGTGCGGCGGCCGGCCGGGCGATCCGGCGCTGGTGTTCGAGGGCCGGACCGTCACCTACCGCAGGCTGTCCGGGCGGGCCGCCGCGCTGGCCCGGCTGCTGCGCGACTCGTACGGCGTCACCGCGGACACCGTGGTCGGCGTCCTGCTCGACCGCGGCGCCGACCTGCCCGTGGCCCAGCTCGGCGTGCTCTGGGCCGGCGGGGCGTGGATGCCGCTGGACGTCTCGCACCCGCCCCGGCGCTGGGAATGGCAGTGCGCCGACGCCGGCGTACGCGTGGTGCTCACGACCCGGGCCGCCGCGGCCGGGCTGCCCGCCGGCGTCACCGCCCTCTGCCTCGACGAGCTCGACCTGCCGGCGGCCACCCGGCCGGTCGTCGCCACCCGGCCGGACCACCTGGCGTACGTCATGTACACGTCCGGCTCCACCGGCCGGCCCAAGGGCGTGCTCGTGCCGCACCGCGGCGCCGCCGACTTCGTGGCGTCCTCGCGCGAGCTGTTCCGGATGGTGCCCGGCGACCGGGTATTGCAGTTCGCCAACCCGTGCTTCGACGTCAGCGTCTTCGACGTCTTCGCCACCCTCGCCGCCGGGGCCACCATGGTCGGCGCGCCCCGGGAGGTGCTGCTCGACCCCGACGCTCTCACCGGGCTGCTGCGCGAGGAACGGGTGACCGTCGCGCACCTGCCGCCCGCCGTCCTGGCTCGCCTCGACCACACCGCCGACCTGCCGGACCTGCGGATGCTGATCGTGGGCGGGGAGGCGTACCCGGCGGCGCTCGCCGACCGCTGGTGCCGGCCGGGACGCGAGTTCCACAACAGCTACGGGCCCACCGAAACCACTGTGGACTGTCTCGACCACCGGCACCGGCCGGGGTCGGCCACCGTGGCGCTGGGCCGGGCGATGGCCAACCACCGCGCCTACATCCTCGACACCAACCTCCAACCACAACCACCCGGCATCCCCGGCGAACTCCACATCACCGGCACCGGACTCGCCCGCGGCTACCTCAACAAACCACACCTCACCGCCGACCGCTTCATCCCCGACCCCCACCACCCCACCCCCGGCACCCGCATGTACCGCACCGGCGACCTCGCCCGCTGGACCACCCACGGCACCCTCGAATTCCTCGGCCGCACCGACCGCCAAATCAAAATCCGCGGCATCCGCATCGAACCCGCCGAAATCGAACAAGCCCTCAACGACCACCCCCACATCCGCCAAACCCACGTCACCACCCACCAACACCAACTCATCGCCTACACCGTCACCACCCAACCCACCACCGACCACCACCTCCGCACCTGGCTCCTCGAACGCCTCCCCACCCACCTGGTGCCCGTGATCGTCACGCTGGACGCGCTGCCGGTCACCGCGAACGGCAAGATCGACGTACGCGCGCTGCCGCCGGCCGGGACCACCCGCGCGACGCCGGCCGAACCGCCGGGCACCGACACCGAGCGGGCCGTCGCCCGCATCTGGGCCGACCTGCTGCCCGGCGCCGCGCCGGCCGCGCGCGACGACACCTTCTTCACCCTGGGCGGCAACTCGCTGCAGGCCGTGCAGGTCGTGTCCCGCCTCCGCGACGCCCTCGGCGCCCACGTCGACCTGCGCACGCTCTACGCCGCCGATCTGCGCGCCCTCGCGGCGGAGGTGGACGACGCCCGGAGCCGGATCGAGACGGAACTCGCCGGACTGTCCGAGGAGGAGCTGGACCGGCTGCTGGCCGCGGAGACCCTAGGAGAGGACAGATGACCGATTCCCAGGTCCAGGACGCGCGGGAGGCCAAGCGCCGGGCGCTGGTGGAGCTGCGCCTGCGCCGCGCGGCCGGCGCCCGCCCGGCCGCCGCGCCGATCCCGGTCGTGCCGCGCGACGGCCGGCTGCCGCTGTCGTACCAGCAGGAGGGGCTCTGGTTCCTGCACCAGCTCGACCCGGCCTCCACCGTGTACGCCATGTCGTACGCCTGGCGCCTGCACGGCCCCCTCGACGTACCGGCGCTGCGAGCCGCCCTCACCGCCCTGGTACGCCGCCACGAGTCCCTGCGCACCCGCTTCGGCAGCGCCGGCGGGCGGCCGTACCAGATCATCGACCCGGCGCCCGCGGAGTTCCCCCTGCCGCTCGCCGACGGCCCGCCCGGCGCCGGGATCGCGCCGTTCGACCTGGAACGGGGGCCGCTGTTCCGGGCCGCCCTGCACCGCCTCGACGGCGGCGACCACGTGCTGACCCTGACCGCGCACCACATCGTCGCGGACGGCTGGTCCTTCGGCATCCTCACCCGCGAACTCGACCGGTTCTACCGCGCGGGCGGCGACGATCCGGCGCCCCCGCCCGCGGTCCAGCCGGCCGACGTCGCCGCGTGGCAGCGCGGCGGCGTGCTCGCCGGGCAGCTCGGCTACTGGCAGCGGCGGCTCGCCGGGCTGACCGAGCTGGCCCTGCCCACGACCCGGCCGCGGCCGGCCGTACGGACCTGGCAGGGCGCGAGCCTCACCGCGGAGCTGCCGCCCGGCGACGCCCGCGACGTCGCCGAGTTCGCCCGCACCGAACGCGTGTCGTTCCTGGCCGTCCTCTACGCCGCCTTCGCGGCGGTGCTCGCGCGCTGCACCGGGCAGGAGGACCTGGCCATCGGCTCGGTCTTCGGCGGGCGGACCCGGGCCGAGCTCGAGCCGCTCGTCGGCTACTTCGCCAGCACGGTGGTGCTGCGCACCGGCCTCGGCGGCGACCCCACGTTCGCCGAGATCGTCCGGCGCGGCAACGAGACCGTCCTGGAGGCGATCGAGCACCAGGACGTGCCGTTCGCGGCCGTGGTGGACGCGCTGAAGCCCGAACGCGACCCGGCCCGCAACCCGCTGTTCCAGGTCAGCCTCGCCTACCAGCCGGGCGGCACGGACGGGTTCCGCCTCGGCGGGCTGCGGACCGAGGCGCTGGCGGGCAGCACCAGCGCGTCCCGGTTCGACCTCGGCATCAGCGTCACCGAGTCCGCGGACGGCGGCCTGCGCGCCTCCGTCGAGTACGCCACCGAGCTGTTCGACGAGGACTTCGTGCGCGGGCTGGTGGAGCGCACGTTCCGGTTCCTGACCCGGGGCGTGGCGCAGCCCGGCGTACGGTTGTCCGGCCTGGAACTGGTCTCCCCGGACGAGGCCGCGACGCTGCTGCACGACTGGAACCCGCCGGCCGCCACCGCTCCCGCCGACGCGCTGCTCGGTGCCTGCGGGGGCGGCGACGCCGACCCGGCCGTGGTGGTTGCCGGCGGCCCCACCCTCACCTACGGGCAACTGACCGCGCGCGCCGCCGGGCTCGCCCGCCTGCTGCGGGACACCGCGGACGTCATCGCCGAGACCATCGTCGGGGTGCTGCTGGACCGCGGCGCCGACCTGCTCGTCGCGCAGCTCGGCGTGCTCCGGGCCGGCGGGGCGTGGATGCCGCTGGACGTGTCCCACCCGCGACAGCGCTGGGCGTGGCAGTGCGCCGACGCCGGCGTACGTCTCGTCCTCACCACCCGCGCCGCCGCGGCCGGGCTGCCCGCCGGGGTGACCGCGCTCTGCCTCGACGAGCTCGACCTGCCGGACGCGGACCCGCCGGACGTGACGACCCGCCCGGACAACCTGGCCTACGTCATGTACACCTCCGGGTCCACCGGGCACCCCAAGGGCGTCCAGATCCCGCACCGGGCCGCCGCCGAGTTCGCCTCGTCCGCGGCCGCCCTCTACTCCCTGCGCCCGGGCGACCGGGTCCTGCAGTTCGCCAACCCGTGCTTCGACGTCAGCATCTTCGACGTCTTCGCCACCCTCGCCGCCGGCGCCACCGTCGTGTGCGCCGCCCGCGAGGTGCTGCTCGACCCGGACGCTCTCACCGGCCTGCTGCGCCGGGAGCGGATCACCGTCGCGCCGATCCCGCCCGCCGTCCTCGGCCGCCTCGACCACACCGCCGACCTGCCGGACCTGCGGCTGCTGCTGGCCGCCGGCGAGGCGTGCCCCGCCGAGCTGGTCAGCCGGTGGAGCGGGCCCGGCCGCGAGTTCCACAACGGCTACGGCCCGACCGAGGTGACCGTGCTCTGCACCGACCACCTCTGCACGCCCGGACCCGGGCCGGTGCCGATCGGCCGGGCGATGGCCAACCACCGCGCCTACATCCTCGACACCAACCTCCAACCACAACCACCCGGCATCCCCGGCGAACTCCACATCACCGGCACCGGACTCGCCCGCGGCTACCTCAACAAACCACACCTCACCGCCGACCGCTTCATCCCCGACCCCCACCACCCCACCCCCGGCACCCGCATGTACCGCACCGGCGACCTCGCCCGCTGGACCACCCACGGCACCCTCGAATTCCTCGGCCGCACCGACCGCCAAATCAAAATCCGCGGCATCCGCATCGAACCCGCCGAAATCGAACAAGCCCTCAACGACCACCCCCACATCCGCCAAACCCACGTCACCACCCACCAACACCAACTCATCGCCTACACCGTCACCACCCAACCCACCACCGACCACCACCTCCGCACCTGGCTCCTCGAACGCCTCCCCACCCACCTCATCCCGGCGGTCCTGATCACCATGGACGCGTTCCCGGTCAACCCCAACGGGAAGATCGACGTGCCGGCGCTGCCGCGGCCGGCCCCGCCGGGGCGGGACGCGACGGCACCCCCGAGGACCGGCACCGAGCGGACCATCGCCGCCGCGTGGGCCGCCGTGCTGCCGGAGGTCACCGCCGCCGGGGCGGACGACAACTTCTTCGCGCTCGGCGGCAACTCGCTCCAGGCGTTGCAGGTCATCGCCCGGATCCGGGACACGCTGGGGGTCCGGCTCGGCGTGCGCACCCTCTATGCGAACCCGACGCTGCGGGAGCTGGCCGCGGTCGTGGACGGTGCGGCTCCCGCGCGTACGGCCGGGGAGGCGCTGGTACCGCTGCGCGGGTCCGGCACGCTCACGCCGCTGTTCTGCGTCCACGCGATCGGCGGCTCGGCCGGGCCGTACACCCCGCTGACCGCGCTGCTCGACCCGGAGCGCCCGGTCTGGGGCCTGGAGGCGCCGGGTCTGCACGGCGAGGAGCAGCCGCACCGCATCGAGGACCTGGCCGCCCGGTACGCCACCACCATCCGCGCCGTACGCCCGGACGGGCCGGTCCACCTGCTGGGCTGGTCCGCGGGCGGCCTGATCGCGCTGGAGATCGCCCGCCTGCTCGGGCCGGACACCGCGTCGCTGACCATGCTGGACACCGTGCCGCCGCGTCCCGGACCCGCCCCCGGGCACGCCGCGCTGCTCGCCCACTTCGCGGCGGACCTCGCCGCGCAGGCCGGCACCCCGCCTCCCGTCCTCGACGCGGACGCCCTGGCGGCGCTGCCGGAGGACGAGCGGACCGCCACGGCGCTCGCCGCGCTGGAGGAGGTCGGCCTCGTCCCGGCCGCCCTGCGCGCCGAGCTGACCGACCGGCTGCGGGTCTTCGCGGCGATCGCCGAGGCCATGGCGGCCTACCGGCCGGAACCGTACGGCGGCGCCGTCACGCTGCTGGGGCCGGCCGGGGTACGCGCCGAACGGCTCGCCGGCTGGTCCGCGTGGGGCCTGCCCGGCCTGGCGTACGGGACGGTGCCCGGCACCCACTACACGATGCTGCGGCCGCCGCATCTGCCCGTGCTCGCCGCCGAGCTGGCCACCCGGCTCGCCGCCCGCTGACACGACGAAGCCCGGCGGCCTCAGGGGCCGCCGGGCTTTCCCGTGCGCTCAGACCAGCGCCGGTTCCTCGGTGGACCAGTGGTGGCCGCCGGCGGCGAACCGGGTCTGGCGGCGTACCCCGGGCGGCGTCACGCCGGCCCGCACCCGGGCGAGGGCGATCGTGCCCCGGTAGAGGTCCACCTTCACCTCCCCGGTGGCGGGCTCGGCCAGCAGGTCGGCGCCCAGGATCGCGGCCCGCGCCGCCGGGTCGTCCAGCCGGCCCTCGTACGCGGCCCGCCCGAGCCGCCGCGACAGCGTGCCCATCAGGTCGACCGCCGCCTTGTCGAGCATCACCTGATACAGGCCGGCCACGGCGGCACCGAGGATCTCCAGGCCGGGCGCCTCGTACACGCCGCGGCACTTGGTGCCGTTGACCCGGTTCTCCACCACGCTGCGCAGGGCGACACCGTTGCGGCCGCCGAGCTGGTTGAGGCGGGTCAGGACGGCCAGGGCGGACAACGGCACGTCGTCGAGCGCCACCGGCCGGCCGGCCTCGAACCGGATGCGCACGCTCTCGCCCGGTTCCCGTGCCGCGCTCGGCCAGGTGCTCATCAGCGGCGTCACCGTGGACACCGGGGTGTCGAGCTCCTCCAGCTCGCCGCCGTCGTGGGAGAAGCCGGCCAGGGTGCCGTCCACCGAATAGTCGACGTAGTCGCCGAAGATCGCCGGCAGGCCACGTTGCCGCAGGTAGCCGGCCATCTCCCGGCGACCGGGGAACTGCTCGCGCAGCCACTCGTGCCGCCACGGCGAGAAGACGGTGAGGTCGGGGGCGTGCGCGGCGGCGTACCGGTGGAAGCGGCCCTCGTCGTTGCCGCCGCCCACGCACCCGTGCACCAGCACCGTGCAGCCGGCGTCGCGCAGCGGCTGGGCCAGCCCGGTGACCAGGGTGTGCCGGGAGCCGCTGGTGGTGTTCCAGTAGCCGCCGTCGTGGGTGGCCTGCCACCGGGCCAGGTTCACGGCCAGCTCGGCGGTCTCGGCGCGCAGGTCGACCACGCGGGCGGCCGGCCCGCTGCGGCCGAGCACCCGGGCCAGCTCCGCGGGCGGGAACGGCACCCGCTGCCCGAGGTCGGCCACGAACGGCACGACGTCCACGCCCTGCTCCGCGAGCCACACCCCGACCGCCGTGCAGGACAGTCCCCCGGACATCAGCACACCGACCCGGCGATGCCGCAGCTCGGCCAGTTTCATGACGCACTCCCACCTGTGAAGACGACGTGTCGCGCCGATTCTTCGCCGCCGCCGGGCCCGCGGCGTCCGGCCCGCGTCGAGCCGGCGGTACGCCACCGGGCGAGCCCGGGTAACCGCCGCGACGAGCCCCGGTACGCCGGTACAGTCGTTCTCCAGTGGACGTTCATCCCGGTCACCGAGGCTGATCCCAGCCCTTCACCCCGCTACGGTTTGGAGACCGGTGACGATGGTGGTGCGTGTACTGATCTGCGACAAATACGAGGTCGTACGGACCGGCTTGCGGGCCCTGCTCGCCCCGGAGCCGGACATAGAGGTAGTGGACACCACCGACAGCGGGCTGCACGCCGTCATGCTCGCGCGTACGCACAGCCTCGACGTGGTGGTGACGGGCCTGGAATTGCTCAGCCTCAGCGGCCTCGAGCTCGTCCGCCGGCTCGCCGAGCAGGACGCCGCGCCCGCGCCCCGGGTCGTCGTCTACGCGGCCGGCGACACCGAGGAGTCGGTGGCGGACGTGCTGCACGCCGGGGCCAGCGGCTTCCTGGTGCGCGACGCCGGCCGGGTGGAGCTGGCGGCGGCGATCCGCGCGGTGGCCAACGGCGAGGCGATGCTGGCGCCGGCCGTGGCGCAGCGGCTGGTGAACTGGTTCCGCAGCCGCGACGTCCGGCCGGAGCCGGCGCTGCACCGCGAGGCCGAGTCGCTGACGCCGCGCGAACGGGAGGTTCTGCTGCTGCTCGCCGGAGGGCTCCAGCCGGAGGAGATCGCCGGCCGGCTGTTCATCGGGGTGACGACCGTCCGTACGCACATCTACCGGCTGCGCGGCAAGCTGGGCCTGCGCGATCGCGCCCAGCTCGTCTCCTTCGCCTACCGGGCCGGCTTCATGAGCCCGGCCTGAGCCGTCACCGGCCGCGGACGGCGGGCAGCGCCAGCGACAGCGCCCGCTCGCCGTCCAGGAACATCAGGCCCCGGCGGGCGAACTCGCCGAACGCCTCGCGCACCGCGGGCACCGGCAGCCGGCCGCCGAGCCGCCGGTGCACGCCGGCCGCGGTCGCCGGGCGGTCGCTGCAGGCCAGGTACACCTCCGCCGCCGCGCCGCCGAACGCGTAGGTGCCCTCCTGCCCGGCGATCCGCTCGTCGTAGATCTGCAGCAGGCCGGGCGCGGACCAGTACGTGAGCGCGGGCCGTGCGCCCCCGTCCCAGCCGGCCCGCCAGTCGCCGACCGCGGTTGCCAGCTCCGCGTACGTCGCCGGCGGCAGCGCCTCGACCGGGTCGTACTCGAACATGTACGCCACCCGATCCAGGTCGACCGCCTCGGGGTACACGTACCGGTAGCTCAGCTCGGGCACCCGGGAGCGCAACGGGAAGGCCTCGCGCTCGGTGAACAACGGGCTGAAGCGTTCGAGCCACACCCGCCCGGCGGCGTCCGGCGGCTTGAGGTGGCGCAGGTGCGGCAGCAGCCGGGCCTGCGCGGCGTAGTCGTCGGCGGTCTCGCCGGGGAAGCCCCACAGGATGTTCCACGACACGTCGATGCCGTAATACGCGGCCCAGCGCAGCGTGTTGACGTTCTGCGCGGCGGTGATCCCCTTGCGCATCAGCTTGAGCACGTGCGTGCTGAGCGACTCGATCCCGGGTTGCACGCGGGTCAGCCCGGCCAGCGCGAACAGCTTCAGCTGCCGCCGGGTGAGGTTGGCCTTCACCTCGTAGAAGAACTCGTAGCCGGTCTCTCGCTCGACGAGGACCGGCAGCAGCGAGGTGAGGTACGCCGGGTCGATGATGTTGTCCACGGCCTCGAACCGGAAGCTGCGGTGCCGCCGGGCCTGCTCGCCGAGCTCGTCCAGCACCCGCTGCGGCGACTTGGCGCGGAACCGCATGCTGGTGCCGTTGAGCCCGCAGAACGTGCAGTGGTGCTTCTCGCCCCACCAGCAGCCCCGGGCCGACTCGAACGGGATCCACACGTTGCGCCGGCCCGCGGGCGGCAGGATGCCGAGCCGCTCGGCGCGGGCGAAGTACTCCGAGTAGTCGGGGATCGGCAGGTCGTCCAGGCTCGGCCGGGGCGGGTCCGGGGGTGTCGCGCGCACGGTGCCGCCGTCGCGGCGCGCCACCCCGGGCACCTCCGCCGGGTCGGTGCCGGCGGCGAGCGCGGCGAGCAGGCGCGGGAAGGCGGTGTCGCCCTCGCCGATCACCGCCAGGTCCACGCAGTCGACCGAGCGGACCAGCTCCAGCCCCATCTCGTCGTCGAAGTTGGCCCCGCCGAACACCGTGACCAGGTGCGGGAAGCGCTGCTTGAGCCGCCGGGCGAGCGCGAACGAGGCGGCGTTCTGGTAGTAGGTCGAGCTGAAGGCGGCGACCCGGGCGTGCTCCCAGTGCGGCTCGTCGGCGAGCGCGTCCAGGTAGTCGGGGATCACCTGCTCGCGCGTGTGCAGGAGCCGCTTGCGCAGCCGCTCCGGATTGTCGTCCACATAGGCCAGTTCCGCGGCGAACCGGTCGACGAAGGCGCCGTCCGGGTCGGGGGCCGCGTCGCCGAAGGCCGCGACCGAGAAGAGCCAGTCGCCGAGCATCCGGCCCCGCGGCTCCGAGAACCGGGTGTAGTAGTCCGGCCCGATCAGCGCGGCCAGGTCGAGGTTGGCATGCAGGGTGGCGGCCGGGAAGCCGTGCCGCTCGGCGATCGCCTTGAGCAACCCGATCTGGATCGACGGCCGGTACACGGCCATGAACGGCATCGAGACCAGCACCACCGGCCAGGACGCGTGCCGCTGCGGCGCGGCGGCGCCCGGGCCCGGTGGGACGGCCATGCTCAGTGCTCCTCGCCGGGCGGCTTGATGCTCTCCACGACCGGCGGGTTCCAGGTCTCGCCGGGGGTGAAGTCGTCGGCGAACTGGCCGCGGATGTCGCCCCACTCCGCATCCGGCCCGGGCGCCGCGACCGACACGCCGGCCTCGGCCGATCGGCCACTGTGGACAGTGAGATCGGCGGCAACCGGCACCCCGAACAGCGCGGCGGCGGCGAGCGCGCTGCTGAGCAGGCGGCGTTCGCCGCTGGTGAGCTGGGGCGCGAACGCGCGGATCTTCTCGGCAAGGCTTTCCGCGTCGGCGGTGCGCGGCTCTTCTGCGGTCATGATGGCTCCTCCCCCGCAAGTCGACACTCATGCTCGTCACTGCCGAGACCGGGTGTCAAGGCTCGCTACTGTCGGTCTTCCTACCCCGCCGCGTCGCCCGGCGGGGCCGCGAGTTTGGCCCGGATCTCGTCCGCCTCCGGATGCCGCAGCGGGGCCAGGCAGTCCAGCGCCTCGCGCCATGCGTCATGAGCACCGGCGACGTCGCCCCGGGCGGATTCGAGATCCCCGATCCGGTGCAGCGCGCTCGCCTCGTAGACGCGGTCGCCGAGGACCCGGCGGATGCGCACCGCCTGGCGGTAACAGGCGATCGCCTCGTCCCGATCACCGAGAAGATTGTGGATGTAGCCGAGGCTGTCCCAGGTGTGCGCCTCGCCGTCCTCGTCGCCGATCCGCTGATGCAGCGGCAGCGCCTGCCGGCACCACTCCAGCGCCAGGCCGGGGTTGCCGAGATGGGCGTGGAACCAGCCGACCGCGTTGCGCGCGTCCGCCTCCCCGACCGGCTGCCCGGCCGCCCGGAACAGGAACACCGCCTGCTCGGCGTGGCCGAGCGCCGCCCGCTCCCGGCCGAACCCCTGACAGATCCAGGCCAGATTCAGATGGGTACGCGCCTGACCGTCGGAATCCTGGACCTCCCGGTACAGCCGCAGCGCCTGCCCCAGGTGCCCGACCGCGCCGGGGCGGCGCACCTGGATGTACGCGCGGGCGAGCCCCCGGTGCGCGGTGGCGCGTACCCACCGGTCGCCCAGCCGCTCCGCCGCGCGCAGCCCGGCCCGCTGCGTGGCGACCAGGGCGTCCCAGTGCCCGCTGCGGTGCAGGTACGTCATCAGCGCCCAGGCCAGCCGCCAGGTGTGGCCGGCGAAGTCCTCGGCCTCCGCGAGGTCGACGGCGGCGAGCAGCATCGGGCGCTCCCCGGCCAGCCACGCCATCGCCGCGTCCCGGTCGGCCAGCCGGGTGACGGTCACCTCGGCGTTGACGTCCACCGTCGGCGCCCGCTCCCGGTGCGGGTTGAGCAGCCGGTCCGCGGCGTGGGCCGTGCGTACCCAGTGGTCCAGCAGCCGGTGCTGGGCGGCGCGGCGCTCCTCCGGGGGGTCGACCGCGTGGGTGAGCTCGGTGGCGTACCAGCGCAGCAGGTCGTGGCAGCCGTAGCGGCCGGACAGCGACTCGGTCATCAGGTGGGCCCCGACCAGGGTGCGCAGCAGTACGCGGGCCCGCGCGAGGCTCACCCCGGCCAGGCTGGCCGCCGCCTCGGCGGTGAGCTCCGGCCCCGGCGCCAGCCCGGACAGCCGGAACAGCCGGGCCGCCTCCGGCCCCAGCACCCGGTACGACCAGGAGAAGACCGCGCGTACGTCGGTCGCCGGGTCGTCGTCGGCGAGCGCGTCCAGGCTGCCGCTCTCCTCCCGCAGCTGCCGGGCCAGCGCGGTGAGCGGGAAGTCCGGCTGGGTGGCCGCCCGGGCCGCCATCACGGCCAGCGCCAGCGGCAGCCGCGAGCAGAGCCCGATCAGCTCGTCCACGGCCTCGGGCGCCGCCGCCGTCCGCGCCCGGCCCAGCCGCCGGGCGAGCAGCGCCCGCGCGTCGGCGAGCGAGGGCACGTCCAGCGTGACCGGCTGGGCGTCGTCGGTGGCCACCAGGCTGGTCAGCCGGCTGCGGCTGGTCACCAGCACCAGGCAGCCGGCCGAGCCGGGCAGCAGCGGCCGGACCTGCTCGGCGTCGCGGGCGTTGTCGAGCACCACCAGCACCCGGCGGTCGGCGAGCACGCTGCGGAACAGCGCGGTCAGCGCGTCGAGCCCGGCCGGAAGCCGCTCCGGCGGAATCCCGAAGGCGTCGAGGAAGCCACGGACGGCGTCGGCCGGGTCCATCACCGTGCCGCCCGGGTCGAAGCCGCGCAGATTCACGTAGAGCTGCCCGTCGGGGAAGCGGTGCCGGACCTGCTGACCGAAGTGGACGGCCAGTGTCGTCTTGCCGACACCGGCGGTGCCGGAGAGCACGACGAGCGGCATGCCGGCCGACGGCGGCCCGCCCGCGAGCTCGGCCAGCCGGCGCAGCTGCTGGCTGCGGCCCGTGAAGGCACCGCTCCCGGCGGGCAGCTGGGCCGGGACCGGATGCGCGGCGGGCTCCGGGTGCCGGCCACCGGTCCGTACGGGCTCCACGGTGTCGCCGCCGAGCACGGTCGCGAACGCGGCGGTGAGCTCCGGGCCGGGATCCACGCCCAGCTCGTCGGCGAGCCGCCGGCGCACCTCCCGGTACGCGGTGAAGGCCTGCCCGCGCCGTCCCGCCGCGTGATAGCCCAGGATCAGCCGCGCGTGCGCCGCCTCGTCCAGCGGCTGCTCGGCGACCGCCGCCTCCAGCGGGGCCAGCGCCTCCGCCGCCGCGCCGGAGGCGATCAGCGCCTGGCCGTACCCGGCGAGCGCGGCCCGCCGCTCCTCGACCACGGCGACGATCTTCGGGTGGCCGGCCAGCGCCGCGACGTCGGCCAGCGGGACGCCGCGCCACAGCCCGAGCGCCGCGCCGAGGGTGCGGGCCGCGCCGCGGTGATCGCCGGCCTGGTGCAGGTCGGTGGCCTCGGCGACCAGCGCCCGGAAGCGCATCAGATCGACCCGCTCGGCGGGCACGCTGAGCGCGTAGCCGTCGCCGACGCTGGGCAGCACGGTGCTGGGCGAGCGGGGCAGGCGGTCCGGTTCGAGCCGGTGCCGCAGGTTCTTCACCGAGGTCTGCAGCACGTTGGCAGCGGTCGGCGGCGGCGCGTCGCCCCACAGCGCGTCCACCAGCTCGGCCCGGGTCAGCGGCCGGCCGCCGGCGAGCGCCAGCAGCCCGAGCACCGCCCGCTGCCCGGCCCGCCCCAGGTCGACGTCGGTGCCGTCGCGGGCCGCCCGGACCGGACCGAGCACGTCGACCGTCAGAACCGCTTCCGGATTCACGCGCCTGAATGATTCAGGGGACGGCCACCGGTGTCCAGCCCATACCCGCCATTGTCCGGGCGGCGACGCAGAGGTTGCGCTTTCCCGCAACGCCGAGGCGCGGCAGCCGGGCCGGCGCGGCCCGCCGCCCGGGTGCCGCACTCAGGTCCCCGAGCCGCGGGCCGATCAGATGGTCACGGCTCGCCCGCGGCATCCCCGCCGCGGGCCGGCAGCCGCTGAGGAGAGCTCGTGGGCAAGAACCGGACCGAGGCCGCCGAGCAGGTCGCCGACCTGCTGCGCACCGCGCGCCGGGCGCTGGGCCTCAGCCTCGCGTTCATGACCCGGATGGACGGCGACACCCAGCACCTGGAAGTGGTCGAATCGGCGCTGCCGATGATCTTCCGCGACGGCATGACGCAGCCGCAGCAGACCTCGTTCTGCCAAGCGGTCATGGACGGCGCACTGCCGCCGGTCATGCCGGACGTCCGGGACTTCCCCGTGGCGATGCGGCTGCCCGCGGCCCGGATGCCGCGGGTACGCAGCTTCGTCTCCGTGCCGGTCGTGCTCAGCGACGGCACGGTGTACGGCACCTTCTGCGCCGCCGGGTTCACCGCCGACAAGCAGCTCACCCGGCGCGACCAGGCGCTGATGGAGGTGCTGTCGCACGCCGCGGCCATGATCATCGAGCCGGACGTGCGGCGGCGCGCCCGCGACGCCGAGATCGCCGGCCGCATCCTGCCGGTGATCGACGAGGGCGGCCCGGCCGTCCTGCTCCAGCCCCTCGTCGACCTGACCACCGGCCGCCGGGTCGGCGCCGAGGCGCTGAGCCGCTTCCCCGCGGCCTGGAACCTGCCGCCGGACCGCTGCTTCGCCGACGCGCACCTGATCGGCGAGGGCCACCGCCTCGAGCTGCTCGCGCTCCGCCGGGCCGCGGACCACCTCGACCGGGTCCCCGGGTACGTGGCGATGAACGTGTCGCCCGCGACGTTCCTCACCCCGGAGTGCGCCGCCCTGCTCGGGCGGCTGCCGCTGGACCGGGTGGTGCTGGAGCTCTCCGAGCACGAGGTCGTCGAGGACTACGACCTGCTGAAGGCCGCCCTGGCCCCGCTGCGCGCCCGCGGGCTGCGGCTGGCGATCGACGACGTCGGCGCCGGATACTCGTCGCTGCGCCACATCGTCATCACCGCGCCGGACGTCATCAAGCTCGACCGGGGCATCGTCACCGGCCTGGCCGGCGACCCGGTGCTGACCGTGGTCACCCGGGCGCTGGTGGACCTCGCCCGCGGGGTCGGCGCGGTCGTGGTGGCCGAGGGCGTGGAGACCGCCGCCGACGCCGCCGCGCTGGCGGGATCGGGCGTCGACCTCGGCCAGGGCTGGCACTTCGGGCGCGCGACCGCGCCGGAGGAGCTGCGGGACAGCTACCCCGTGGCCGCGGCGCCCGCCCCGGCCCGGACGGCGGCCCCGCTGCCCGGCCCGGTCAGGGCGCCGGCTCCGGTGCCCGCATCCGCCACGCGTCGGTGACGAGCTCCTCCAGCCGCTCCACCGTCACCTCGGCCAGCCGCACCATGACCAGCGGCAGGCCGTCGTAGCCGGGCGTGGTGAAGAAGAGCCGGGGCTCGCCCAGCAGCAGGGCCTGCTTCTCCGCCTCGTCGCCGACGTAGAGCACGGCGATGTCCGTACGGATCACCCGCGGCTTGCCGGGCAGGCGTTCGGGATAGGACCAGACGAATCCCTTGCCACCCACCCGGAAGTCGAACCCGTCGCTGTCGATCTCCACCACGTCGGCCAGGCTCAGCGCCAGCCGGCGTACGTCCTCGGCATCGGCCACCGGTCCCCTCCTGAAACTATCCGGATTGCTATGCTCACCGCATGAGTCGGCCTATCGCCCGGATGATGATGCCCTGCGGTCGGGGCCGACCATCCGTGGGACGTTAGCGCCACGCCCAGGAAGCCCCGGGAACACCGGGGCTTCTCCCATGTCGGAGCCCCGGCCCATGAGCTGGAGGTTCCGCGATGAGCTCTTCTCGCCGATACACCGTGATGACCGCGATCCCCTACGTCAACGGGCGTCCGCATGTGGGTCATGCGCTCGAACTCGTGCAAGCCGACGTCCTGGCACGCCACCGGCGACAGTGCGGCGACGAAGTGCGGTTCCAGACCGGCACCGATGACAATGCGCTCAAGAATGTGCAGGGAGCCGAGGCCGAGGGGATAACGCCGCAGGAATACGTGGCGCGTGTCGCCGAGCGTTTCGCCGGCCTTCGCGAACCGCTCGACCTGTCGTTCGACGACTTCATCAACACCAGTTCCGATCCTCGCCACCGGCCCGGCGTCGACAAGCTCTGGGCAGCGTGCGCCGCGCGTGGAGACTTCTACAAGAAGGCGTACTCGGGTCTGTACTGCGTGGGCTGTGAACGGTTCTACACCGCCGATGAACTCACGCCGGACGGGCATTGCGAGGAACACGGGACAGCGCCGGAACCGGTGGAGGAGAGCAACTGGTTCTTCCGGCTGAGCAGATACCAGGACGCGCTCGAGGAGCTGATCTCCAGCGACCGGCTCCGCATCGAACCGGCCACCCGCAAGCGGGAGGTGCTCTCCTTCATCCGGGCCGGCCTGGAGGACTTCAGCGTGTCCCGCAGCGTCGCCCGGGCGCGCGGGTGGGGAATCCCGGTGCCCGGCGACCCCGGTCAGGTCATCTACGTGTGGTACGACGCCCTGGCGAACTACATCACCGCGCCGGGGTACGGCACGGACGACCCGCAGTTCACGTACTGGTGGGACGAGAGCGAGCGCGTACACGTCATCGGCAAGGGAATCATCCGGTTCCACGCGGTGTACTGGCCGGCGATGCTGCTCTCGGCCGGGGTGAGCCTGCCCGGGACGATCTTCGTGCACGAGTACCTCACCGCCGGCGGAGAGAAGATCAGCAAGTCCGCGGGCAACGCCGAGGATCCCGCCGACCTCGCCACCCGGTACGGCACGGACGCCCTGCGCTGGTGGATGCTGTGCGAGGTCGCCCGGTTCGGGGACACGGACTACACCGCGCCCCGGCTGGTCAACCGGGCGAACGAGGATCTCGCCAACAACCTCGGCAACTTCGTGAACCGCACGGCGTCGATGATCCACCGCTACCGCAACGGCGTCGTCCCGTCCTCCGAGGCCGGCACGACGGAAGTTGCGGCGCTGCGCCAGGTCCGCTCAGGACCGTCCTTAGGGCCGTGTCACCACTCGCGTGGCGTGACCGGTGAGGGCTTGCGGCCGGCCGTAGGGGCGCGCAACAGGCGCTCCGCCCGGCGGTGCAGGTCGGGGTCGCCGCCGCGGGACGCCGCCCGCAACCGCTCCCGCAGGTCGGGCGGGATGCGGGCGACGTCGCGGGTGAGGTTCTTGCGGCTCTTCCAGCCGCACAGGTGCCGCAGCGCGCCCGCGTCGACCCGCGGATCGCCCGGGTGGGCCCGCAGCGCGGCGACGAGTTCGCCGATCGGCGTCTCGGTCAGCGCGTACTCCGGCAAAGCCTCATAGATGGGAAAACCCGAGTAGCGGCCGGTGCCGGAGCCGTACCAGACGAGGAGGGCGGCGGTCCGCTCGGCCGGGTCGGGCAGGGCCTCGATCAACCGCTGCCGGACCAGCTGGGAGACGCCGTGGGGCAGGACCCCGTTGCCGCTCGCGGCGGCCACGGCGAGGTCGAGCAGATCGCGTACGGCCGGGGGCGCCGCGGCGAGCCACCCGTCGCGCGCGAGTTTCTCCCGGGCGCGTTCCTCGTCGCGGGCGGGCGGGCCCTCGATGCCGTACGCGGCAAGCCACCGCAGCATCCGCGCACCGTCCCTGAGCTGGGCGTCGCCGTCCCAGCCCGGCCAGCGCACCGAGTCGGGGTAGTGGAACCCGATCACCGCGAGCCGCTCGCCACCGGGGCCGTCGAAGGCGAAGCCGAGATCGCCGAGGCACATGCAGGCGCCGTCGGTGACCCGCTCCACCGCCAGGGCCTCGCGCAGCTCCCGCAGGGCCGCCGGGTCCGTCAGGTCCGCGATCACCTCGCCGCCCTTGGTGACGCGCACCCGGGAGGCGCCGCTCAGCAGCTCGTCGAGCGCGTTCGCCGTGACCACCGCACCATCCTTCGTAGACGAAAGCCGATCGAATGCCGATCCAGTGCCGATCTTTCCGCGCTCGGGACGCCCGGATGTGCAGAAACTTCGATGCCAATTTCGCTTTGCGGGTTTCGCTGACCCCCTCCGTCACTGCATGCTGATCGAGGGGGCACTATGAGTGAACATAATCTGCCACCACACGTCCTGGCCGAGATCGTCAGTCCGCTGCGGGACTCGCGCCTCATGGGCGTCGGCGAGCTGGCCCAGCTGGCGACCAGCGCCGACCTCGCCGTGGCCGCCGATGCGATGCTCGCCCTGCAACACCTGGCCGAGGACGACAGCCGCAGCGTCGCCGCCGCGGCCGCCGCGGCGCTCGGGCGTACGGCGGTGCGGGTCAGCCCCGACCGGGTCGACTTCGGACAGGTGCCGCCCGGAACCCCGAAACTCGCCGCGGACGTGCTGGTCAACGGCCCGCCGCTGGCCGTCGCCACCGCCGCCGTCACCGCCTCCGGGCCTGGGCTGCGCGCCGGGCTCACCGGCAACCGCCTGCGCATCGAGTGGCAGCCGCAGACCGACTGGCTCGACGGCTCGGTCACCGTACGCGGCGCCGCCGGCTGGGCCGAGGTCCGCGTCACCGGCCAGGTCATCGCCGTCGGCGCTACCCTGCGGGCCGCCCTGGAGGAGCAGCTCGAGGCGGAGGCGGGCCTCACCGGCTACCCCGCCTCCCGGGTGACCGTGCTGGCGCCGCCCGCACGACGCCGGGCGGGCACCACCGTCCTCATCGGCGGCCTGACCGCGCTGGTCCTGCTCGGCGGCGCCGGTGCCGCCGTCGCCCTGACCGGCGGCCTGCCCCGGGACCGTACGCCGGCCGCTCAGCTCGCCGCCCCCACGGACCCCGCGCCGCGGTCCGCGCCCGCACCCCGGGCCCTGACCACGGTCGTGCCGCCGGCGACCGGCGTGGACCGGGTGCCGCTGGCGCTGCGCGCGGCGAGCATGAGCCGGCCCGCGGTCGTCGGCACGATCCGGGTGGGCAACGAGCCGGAGGGCGTC
Source organism: Pseudosporangium ferrugineum (assembly GCF_003002065.1). Lineage (GTDB taxonomy): Bacteria > Actinomycetota > Actinomycetes > Mycobacteriales > Micromonosporaceae > Actinoplanes > Actinoplanes ferrugineus_A. The sequence goes on along the minus strand of NZ_PVZG01000018.1, from coordinate 94,305 downwards.
GCGGTCTCGCCGGACGGGCGCACCGTGTACGTCGCCAACCAGGCCTCCCGCGTGCTGTCGATCGTGGACGCGAGCAGCCGCCGGGTGACCCCGGTGACCCTGCGCAACACCCCGCGCTTCGTCACGACCTCGCGCGACGGCCGCCTCGTCTTCGTGTCGATGTACGAGAACGACAAGTCCGGCAGCGGCGTGGCCGTGGTCGACGCGAGAACCCGCAAGGTGGTGCGGTACCTGGCCACGGGCGTGCAGCCGTACACGCTGGCGGTCGGGCCCGACGACCGGCTGTGGGTGCCGATCCACGGCGAGGGCCGGGTGGAGATCTACGAGACCGGCGGGCGGCAGCGGGCGGACGCGCGGGTCACGGTGCCGCCGAACCCGCACGCCGCGGCGTTCTCGGGGAGCCTGCGGCGGGCGTTCACCGCCAACCACGAGTCGAACGCGGTGGCGGTGATCGACATGCGCACCGATCGGCTGCTGCGGTCCGTGCCGGTCAGCAGGTCCCCGCACAGCGTCGCCGTGTCGCCGGACGGCAGGACCGTGCTGGTGGCGGGGTACGAGGCGGACACCGCGGACCTCATCGACGCGTCGACGCTGCGGCGTACCGGGCCGTTCAAGGTCGGCAAGGACCCGCAGAGCGTCGCCTTCGCCGGGGACGGGCGGCACGCGTACGTGGTCAACGAGGGCAGCGGCTCGGTGTCGGTGCTGGACGCGCGGACCGGCGCGGTCACCTCGACGGTCCGGGTGGGGCGCAGCCCGCGTACGGTCGCGGTCTCCCCCGACGGCCGCCTGGCGTACGTGTCCAACGGCGACGACGACACCCTGTCGGTGCTGCGGGTGGCCGAATGACCACCGCCGGCTGGATCGCCCTGGCGATCACCGTGTCCGGGGCGCTGGCCTACGGCGCGGCCTCGATCCTCCAGGCGGTCGCCGCGCGGCGCAGCCACGGCACGGTGGAGACCCTGCGCCACCCGCTCTACCTCGCCGGCATCGGCTGCGACATCTTCGCCTGGGTCGGCTCGATGGTCGCCCTGCGGGAACTCGCCGTCTACGTGGTCGAGGCGGTCCTGGCCGGCTCGCTGGCCGTCACCGTCGTCGCGGCCCGCATCGTCCTCCGCTCCCACCTGCGCCGGCGCGACGTGGCGGCGGTCGTGGTGGTCATCGGCGCCCTCACCACCCTGGCCATGTCGGCCGGCCCGCAGCGCGACGTGGCGACCTCCCGGGAACTGCGCCTCGGCTTCTGCGTGGCGGCGGTCACGGTGGCCCTGCTCGGCTGGGCCGCCTGCAAGAAGGGCTCGCCGGGGGTCACCGCCGCCCTCGGCGGCCTCTGCCTCGGCGGCGCCGCCCTGACCGGGCGGGCGCTGCCGTCGGGCGCCATGGACATCGTCACCGAACCGCTCACGGCCGCGCTCATCACCTTCGCCGTGACCGGCATGATCCTGTACGCCCACGCGCTGCAGATCGGCCAGGTCGGCCCGGTGACCGCGGTGCACTGGACCGCCGAGGTCGTCGCCCCGTCCGCCGTCGCCCTGCTGCTGCTCGGGGACACCGTACGGGCGGACTGGCAGCTGCCGGCGATGATCGCGGGCGCCCTCACCATCGGCGCGGCGGTCCTGCTCGCCACGGCACCCGCCACCGGCGCGGCACACCAGCTCGAGGCCGCACCGGAACGCCAGGCCCTGCCCGGGGCGCCGCAGCCAGCCGCCCACCGGAGCGCCGAGCGGATCATCTGGTGGGGTCCGCCGCCGATCTGGATCCCGCCGGGCCGCCGAGCCACTGCCGCCGCTGCCCTGCCCGCGCCGCCCCGCGCCGCGCTGACCTGGAGCCCGCCGGCCGCCGAGCCGGGCTGGGCCGCGCCGCGGCCGTCGCAGGCCGGCCCGGCCGAGCTGACCCCGCCGGAGCCGGTCCGCTGGACCCCGCCGGAGCCGGCCCAGAGCCCCGTCCCCTCGGCCCACCGCGGCCCCTGGCACGACCTGTAGGTCAGCGCGCGGCGGTCACCGGCTCACCCGGCTCGCCCGGCCCGGCAGGTACCGGACCGGCCGGGTCCGGGCCGGCCGGAACCGGGCCGGCCGCGGTGGTGCGCAGCTGTTCGAGGCGGACCAGGGCGATGCCGGCGATGATGAAGGTCCCGCCGACGCCCTGCATGATCGTCGGCAGCTCGCCGAGGACCAGCCAGGCGATCAGGACCGCGAACAGCACCTCGGTCAGGCCCGCGAACGAGGAGAGGGCCGCGCCGAGCAGCCGGGCGGCGGCGATGCCGGTCACGTACGCGATCACCGCCGCGATCAGCGAGAGGCCCGCCACCGGGGCCAGCCAGCTCATGGTGTGGCCGGCGAACTCGACGGTGCCGAACGTCGCCCGCATGGGCAGCACGCCGACCACGCCGAGGGCGAGCAGGACCGCCGCGCCGAAGGCCATGCCGCCGCAGGCCAGGGCGATCGACGGGAGCTCCGGGTCGACCCGGGACGAGATGATGAAGTAGGTGGCCAGGCCCACCGCGGCGACCAGGCCCCAGATCAGGCCCACCGGGTCGATGGTGGCGCCGCCGGCGATGTTCAGCACGAGGATCAGGCCGACGACCGCGACCGCGGCGCCGGCGAGGGTCAGCCCGCGGGGGCGTTCGCCGTGCCGGACCCACATCCAGAGCACCACCAGGACGATGCCCGAATACTCCAGGAGCAGCGCCACGCCGACCGGCAGGTAGCGGACCGCGTTGAAGAAGCCGACCTGGGCGCCGCCGACCGCCAGCAGCCCGAACAGGCCGATCTGACCCGCCGAGCGGCTCAGCACGTGCCACCGGCCGCGCAGGGCCAGCACCGCGGGCACCGCGATGACGAGCGCGGCGATGCCGACCCGGGCGGCCACCGCGGCGTCCGCCGACCAGCCCGCGTCGATCAGCGAGCGGGCGAAGGTGCCCGAGGTCCCGAAGGTGGCCGCGGACAGCAGGGCCAGCCCGAGTCCCGCGCCGGTCGGCCGTGGCGATCCCATGACACCTCCAGGGGTAATGAGTGAAGAGGTAATATGCCCATGACGCTAACCCGGCGCATGTCAGGAGTCAACGTGGCCTTCGCCCATGACACAGAGGTGGCCCTGGTCGCGGCCGCCGCGCTGGTCAACACCGCCGGCCGGGACGGGGAGCGGCTGCCCGACGTGGCGGCGCTGGAGGCGTTCGTGCGGGCGTACGAATGGAGCGGGCGGCGGGAGGGCAGCGAGGCCGAGCTGCGCGCCGTGCAGCGACTCCGGCCCCGGCTGCGCAGGGTCTGGGAGGCGGACGAGGACGAGGTCGTCACCGTCGTCAACACGCTGCTGCGCGAGTCGCACGCGCTCCCCCAGCTCGTCCGGCACGACCACTGGCCCTACCACCTGCACGCGACGCCGGCCGACGCGCCGCTGGCCACCCGGATGGCCGTCGAGGCCGCGATGGCGTTCGTCGACGTGGTGCGCGACGGACAGCTCGACCGGCTGCGCATCTGCGAGGCCCCGGACTGCGACGACGTCGTGGTGGACCTCAGCAAGAACAGGTCCAAGCGGTTCTGCGACACGAGCTGCGGCAACCGTACGGCGGTGAGCGCGTACCGGGCCCGCAAAGCCGCCGCCCGGCAGTGAACCGGATCGATATCCTGGCCCGGTGTGCGCCGACGGAGGCGCACCGATGTCAGGGGGTAAGCCGATGTCCAGCCCGATCTCCCGCCGGACCCTGCTGCGCGTGACCGCGGGGAGCGCCGCGGCGGTCGCCACCGCGGCGCACGCCGGAGCGGCCGGTGCCACCGCGGCCCGGGTGCCGTCGGTCGTCCGCGAGCTCGAGGACAAGATCCGCGAGGGCATGGACCGGTACGCCATCCCCGGCGTCGCGCTCGGCCTGTACTACCGCGGCACCGGGTACGTCCGCGGCTTCGGCGTCACCGACGTCCGCGATCCGTCCCCCGTGGACGGCGACACCGTCTTCCGGGTCGCCTCCACCTCCAAGACCTTCACCGGTACGGCCGTCATGCGGCTCGTCGAGAGCGGCCGCCTCGACCTCGACCGCACCGTCCGCAGCTACCTGCCGGACTTCCGCACCGCCGACCCGGCCGCGTCGGCGCGGGTGACCGTGCGCCAGGTGCTCAACCACAGCGCCGGCTGGCTCGGCGACTTCTTCCTGGACACCGGCTCCGGCGACGACGCGCTCGCCCGGTACGTGACGGCGATGTCGGGGGTGCCGCAGCTCACCCCGCCGGGGACGGTGTTCGCGTACAACAACGCCGCGCTCGCGCTGGCCGGGCGGCTGATCGAGGTCGCCACCGGTACGACGTACGAGCGGGCGGTCCGCACCCTGATCACCGACCCGCTGCGGCTGCGGCACAGCGCGTTCTTCCTGGACGAGCTCCCCGGTGCGACCGTCGCGGTGCCGCACGACGTGGACGCGGACGGCACCCCCGTCGCCCGGCCCGGCTACTGGGACCTGCCGCGCAGCATCAACGCGGCCGGCGGCCTGATCTCCAGCGCCCGCGACCAGCTGCGCTGGGCCCGCTTCCACCTCGGCGACGGCCGGCCGCTGCTCACCCGGCGGTCGCTGCACGCGATGCGCTCGCGCCCCGGGCCGGGCGGCACGCTGCTGGTCGAGCTGGACGGCATGGGCGTGACGTGGATGCTGCGCCCGACCGCCGAGGGCCCGCGGGTGGTGCAGCACGGCGGCGACTGGTCCGGGCAGCACTCGGGCTTCCTCATGGTGCCGGAACGCGGCTTCGGGCTCACCGTCCTGACCAACTCCGAGACCGGCCCCGCCCTGATCGCCGAGCTGTTCGCGGACGACTGGGCACTGCGCCGCTTCGCCGGCGTGAGCAACCTGCCGGCCACGCCCCACCCGGTTCCCGCCGGCATCCTCGCCGGCTACCAGGGCCGGTACACGGCCACCGTGATCGACCAGGACGGCACGACCGGCGCGGCGTCGCTCGACCTGGTCCCCGACGCGGGACAGCTCAGCGTGCGGGTCGAGGACCAGGAGGCACTGCGCCTGGCCTTCTACCGACCCGACTACGTCCGGGTGTTCGAACCCCGCGGCGCCGACACCCACGTCCGCGCCGACTTCGTCCGCAACCCGGACGGCGCGGTGGGCTGGCTCCGCTTCAGCGGCCGGCTGTTCCGCCGCGACACGGCCCCGTCCACCCGCTCGGCGGGAACCCGCCCGCTGCCGCTCAAGCCGGCCACGCTGCCCCACCCGGCGCGCTAGCCGGGCGGCCGGCCGCTACGAAGGCTAGGCGACAGGGACGCCGTCATTTCGGCGGCGGCGTCTCAGGACCACCGCGATGGCGGCGGCGAGTCCGGCGAGGGCCAGGACGACGGTGGCCGCGATCAGGACTCGCTGCCAGGTGATCCAGTGGTTGGCCGGCTCGTCCGGGTCGCCGAGGGGGTTCGATGCCACCGGGGCGGTTGTTGCCGTCACGGCCGCGCCCGCGTCGACCAGGCCGTGGCCGAAGTCGTCGTCGCGGCCGGGCGGGCCCAGATCCTTGGCGGTCCGCAGCAGCCGGTCGATCGTCGTCGGGGCGTCGAGGGCGGGGTCGCGGGCGCGGATCAGGGCGACCACGCCGGTGACCAGCGCGGCCGCCGCGCGGTCGCCGCCGAGGGTCACCGGGGCGCCGTAGCCGCCGGGGGCCGACGGGTCGAGGGTGACGGGGCGGCTGCCGGGGCCGCTCGTGACCGGGTCGCCGCCGGGGGCGCGTACGGTGACCCGGTTGTCGGGGGTGGCCCCCGCGGCGAGCTTGCCGCCGCGGTCCAGGCCGCCCACGAGGATCACGCCCTTGCGCTGCGCGGCCGGGAGTTGGGCGCCGTCCTTCAGGGCCAGCACGACCACGACGTCGTGGGCCAGCGCGTAGCGGATGCCGTCGAAGCCGGAGCCGAGCCCGGAGAAGACGGCCTGGCTCAGGTCGATCACGTCCACGCCGTCGTCGACGAGCCAGCGCAGGCAGGCGTCGGTGTCCTCGGCGAGGCCCGGGCAGATGACCGGGCGCACCTTCGCGCCGGGCGCCACCCCGAGCAGGCCGGCACCGCCACCCGCCACCATCAGGCCCATCTCGGCGGTGGCCAGCGGATCGGGCACGGGGTAGTCGGCCGGCGCCTCCACCACCCCGCCGAGCAGCCCGCCCTTGCGGCGCATCACCGGCAGGACCCGGCCGTCGAGGTCGGGGTGGGCGGCCGGGAACGCGTTGGTGAGCAGGCCGATGGTGGCGCCGTCGCCGCGGGTCACCCGGTGCGCCTCGGGGACGTGCAGCTCGTCGAGGTACCACTGCTGGTCGCGGGGACCCGCCGAGGCGGGTGTCGCGGGCAGGACCGCCACGCCCAGCGTCGCGAGGACGGCGACGAGCGCCCGGGCGTACCGGATCACAGCGTGACCATCTGCGGCCAGGAGTCGCCGAGCTCGCCCATCACCTTCTTGGCGTCGACCATCTTGCCGATGACTCCCATGACGTGCTGTACGGCCTGGTCGAGCGCCTCGTACATGGCCGTCACGGCGATCTGGACCAGCTCGCCGCTCTTGCCGATGGCCTCCAGCGCGCCGACGATCGTGGCCGCGTCGACGAGGGCCGCGCCCAGCGCCCCGCCGATGTCGAACAGGGGCTTGAACAGCGACAGGATGTACGAGGCGTTCGCGGCGGCGAGGTCGGACAGCCAGCCGGCCAGCTCCCCGGCCGCCCCGGCGAACCCGTCGATGCCCTTGACCTGGATCGGCACGCGCTGGTCGTACGCCTGCTTCGCCGGACCGGACCAGTTGTTGAGGTTGATGGTGTACTGCGCGGCCGTGTCCGACATGCCGGTCACCGGCGCGTGCACCTCGGCCAGCCAGTCGAAGGCGCGGGTGATCAGCGAGACGACCGGCACGGCCTCGTCGAGGATCTTCTTGACCAGCTCGAGGATCCGCTCGACCTCGGCCTTCAGCCGCTCCATGGCGTCGTGCACCTTGTCGCCGTAGATCTCCGCGGCGGCGATCGCGGCCGGGCCGCCCAGCCACTTCAGCTTGCCCATCTTCGACAGGGTGCCGTTGACCGTACTGATCAGCTTGTTCAGCTCGTCGCCGACCCTGGAATGCTGCTGCGAGACCTGCTCGGTGGACTGCCGCAGCAGCTTCTCCGACTCAGTGACCTGGTTCTTGTCGCCGGGCGGTGGCGCCATCGGGGTGTCTCCGTCTCACTTGCCGTAGATCTTCGACAGGTCCATGGCGGACTTGCCGTCCACGGCCTCGTAGTCGTCGTGGGCGCGCCGCAGCGCCTCGTTGATCTGGAAGAACTCCTCCGCGGCCTCGCCGGCGAGCTTGCCCATCAACCGCCAGACGCCGTCGTAGGCGCTCTTGGCCATCTGCGCGGTGACCGGGTTGTTGGTGAAGAACGCGGTGGTCTGCAGCTCCAGGCCGTCGAGGTCGGCCTTCACCTGCTTCATGTCGTCGGACAGCCTGGTCCATTTGGCCGCCTCGTCGAGCAGCGCGTCCTTGACGACCTGCAGCTCCTCGGATCTGCCCGGCATTCAGCACCCCTTCCGTACGCTGCTGCTCCTCATGCGGCGCCCGCTCTCGCCGCCGCGCGGAAGGCGGCCATCGCCTCCTGCGCGATCGTGCCGTTGGTCGCCATCGCGGGGATGCGGGAGGCGAGCACCCGCACGTCGGCGACCTGCCCGTCGCTCACCACCACGGTCACGAAGCCGCCGGGCCCGGACACCGTCGCATCGGGAGCCGGCGCCGGCACCGCGGCCGGGCTGTCGCCGTAGCGCAGCAGCATCTCGTTCTGCTCAAGCTGGCGCTCGAGCTCGTACCGGAGGTCCCCGGGCTCGACCGGGCGTGGGCGCAGGGCCTCGAGCTCGGCGTCGACCTCGCGCTCCAGCACGGCCCGGTCCGTGCCGGCCCAGGCCTCGTCGATCGCCGCCGACCCCGAGGTCAGGGCCCGCAGAACCGCCGCACCGTACGCCGCGGCGAGCGCCTCACCCAGCTCGCCGCCGGAGATCCGCTCGGCCCAGCGCGGGTCGACGGACACGTCCCGCACCTGCCGGCGACCGTCCACGGTGACCGTGACGGTGCGGGTGGGATCGCTCGCTTCGTACCGCCCGCCGGGCCGGCTCGCCGCCTTGGCCACCGCGCTCAGCGCCCGCAGCTCCACGCTGATGCGCCGGAGCTCGCCGAGCGCCCCGTCCGCGCGCACCGCGGACTCGTACGCCGCGCCGGGATACGCCACGATGACCACCCCCGTCCCCGTGCCGGGCGGGACGCCGCCCGCCCCGCGAAGCCAGAGGGTACGCAATCCCGCCCGGCCGCGCTGCCCCGTGCAACCCGGCCCGGCCCCTCGGCGGTGGGCCGGGCCCGGCCCGCCGGGCAGCGCGGCCCTTCCGGCGCCTCGGGCGCGGGGCGACCGGCGACGGCGGCCGGCCCCGGCACCTCGGACGCGGGGCGGCCGGGCGACGGGTCAGTGGGCGCGGCGCAGGCAGATCAGCTTGCCGCCGGCATCGACGCCGGCGATCTGCCAGCCCTGGCTCTCCAGCACCTCGGCGGCGGAGAGCAGCACGTCCACCCGGGGCAGGTCGCTCGGATGGATCTTGGTGTCGGCGAAGTACGAGGAGAAGGCGATCACCAGGTAGATCAGGCGGAAGGGGTACGCCTCGAGCGATACCCGGCCGGAAAGGATGTCGTCGGCCTCGAAGACCCGAGGTGGGCGCGGCTGCATCGCCCCACTATGTCAGCCGCCCGCAGGAACAACGGCTCCCGGTCTGACCGTCCGTCCCCTCACCTGCTGTGCGACGCCGCCCGGCCCCCGTGTGTACCGTGACGCGGCACTGGGGTGAGGGGCCGACGGAGCAAGCGTGTGGGATGACGATGAACTGACCGCGGCGGTGAAGGCGGCCTCCGCGGGCGACGAGGAGGGCTTCGCGGCGCTGTGGCGGTCGCTGCAGCCGGCCGTGCTGCGCTACCTGCGGGTCGTCGCCGGCGACGCGGCCGAGGACGTCGCCTCGGAGACGTGGTTGCAGGCCGCCCGCGACCTGCACCGGTTCAGCGGCGACGGGGCCGCCTTCCGGGGCTGGCTGTTCCGCATCGCCCGGCACCGCGGCATCGACGAGCGGCGGCGGGCCGGGCGGCGCCGGGAGGATCCGGCCGAGTCGTTCGCCGACGGTGTCACCCGCGCGGGTGATGCGGCGATCGAGGCCTTCGAGCATTCCGGCACCGAGTGGGCGCTGAACGTCATCGCCACCCTGCCGCCGGATCAGGCCGAGGCGGTCATGCTGCGCGTGGTCGCCGGCCTGGACGTGGCGACGACCGCCCGGGTGCTCGGCAAGCGGGCCGGCGCCGTACGCGTCGCGACCCTGCGTGGCCTGCGAAAACTGGCCAACGATCCGCGGGTACGGGAGCACGGCGACGTCACCCGTGCGTGGGAGGTGTAACGCGGTGGGAGGCTGGCGCGCTCTTCGGGATGCGATGCGTGAACGGCGAACGTCCCGGCTCGGGCCGGCGGAGGCCGACCGGCTGCTGGCCGGCGACCCCGGCGGTCCGGGACACCGCGGGCTGGCCGCGCTGCTCGACGCCGCCAAGGCACCCGCTTCCCCCCGGGAGCTGGCCGGCGAGCGAGCCGCGGTGGCCGGGTTCGTGGCGGCGTATCGGGACACCGAGCCGTCCAGCCCGCCGGAAGGAAGACGCCGTGCACGCATCCCGTCGCCCGCCAGGGTGGCCGCTGTGAAGGTGGCGGCCGGAGTGGCCGTCCTGGCGGGCGGCGGTGTCGCCCTGGCGGCGGAGACGGGGCATCTCCCCGCCGGGGCGCAGCAGCACGCCCACCGGCTGTTCTCCGCGGTGGGCGTGCCCGCGCCCGCTCCGACGGCGGCACGCCCCTCCCCGGCCGCGCCGTCGCCCGCGCGCCCGACGCCCAGCGCCCCGCCGCGGAGCGTGCCGGCCACGGCGGCGACCGTGCCTCCGAACGTGACCGGGCTGTGCCGGGCCTGGGAGGCCCAGCAGCGGCCGAGCGGGGCGGCCATCAACCCGGCCCTGGTCGCGGCGGCCGGGGGCGAGGAGCGCGTCGCCGAGCTCTGCGCGGCCGAGCTCGGCGGGACGACTCCGCCGGGCCGGACGAAGGAGACTCCGGGCGGCAGACCCGATCAGCCCGGCCGGCCGGACAAGCCCGGCAAGCCCGCTGACACCGGCAAACCAGATGACACCGGCAAGCCGGATGACACCGGCAAGCCCGGCGACACCGGCAAACCCGATCACCCGGGGAAGCCCGCCACGCCGCCGGGTCAGGGGCGGAACCGGACGCCGGGACCGCGGAAGTGACCGATCCGGTATTCGTGGACCGCACCGGCCGGCGGCGGCGCTTCGTCGCGCTGGCCGGCTCCGCGGGCGCGCTCGTGCTCGTGCTCGCCGTACTCGCCCTGGTCGCGGGCTTCACCGGTGCGGGGCCGGGACCGGTTCCCGGCTGGGCGGAGTACCGCGTGGAACGGGTGCGGCCCGCCAAGGCCCCGTCCGTCCCGGTCCGCCCGCGTACCCGCCCGGCACCGCCCACCTCCCCGCCGGCGGCCACCGCCGCATCTACGCGGAGCCGTGCCGCCGGCATCGGCAACGCACCGTCCCCGTCCGCTTCCCCCTCGACCGGTGCCGCCGTGAACAGCCACCGGCGGGTCCCGACCCACACGCCGACCGCCCGTCCCGGGAAGAAGCACTGACGTGGGACGGCGCGTCATGCGGCGCGAGCCGCGGGTCCACTGGCTCCTGCTCACCCTGGCGATGGGCGTGCTCCTCGCGGAGCTGTGCCTCAACGGCTTCGTCACTCACGTGGGCGGCGAGGGCTCCGGGCCGGCACCGAGCCCGGACCCCCGCCCAGCGCCGACGGCCGTCGTGGCCGGGGCGGCCGTCCAGCGGCTCGGGCCCGGCGTCGCGGTCAGCAGCCGCGGGATGCCGGCGAAGACGATCGCGCTGACCTTCGACGACGGCCCCGACCCGCGGTGGACCCCGCGGATCCTCGACGTGCTGGCCCGGCACCGGGCGCACGCCACGTTCTTCCAGGTCGGTTCGCACGTCAACGAGCACCCCGGGCTGGCCCGCCGGGTGCTCGCCGAGGGCCACGAGATCGGATCGCACACCTTCACCCACGTGAACGTGGCCACCGCGCCCAGCCGGCGCCTCGACGCCGAGCTCACCCTGACCGGCAACGCGATCGCCGCCGCCACCGGGCGCCGGCCGGTGCTGGTGCGCCCGCCGTATTCGTCGGAGCCGGAGGCCGTGACGGCCGCCGACCACCGCGCCCACCTGCGCATCGCGGCGGCCGGATACCTGATCGTCCTCACCGACCTGGACACCGGCGACTGGCGCCGGCCCGGCGCGGAGGCCATCGCCGCCGCGGCCCGGCCGGAGGGCACGGCCGGCGCGGTCGTGATGATGCACGACTCCGGCGGGGACCGGGCGCAGACCGTGGCCGCGCTCGATCTGCTCATCCCCGCCCTGAAGGCGCGGGGCTACCGCTTCGTCACGGTCTCCGAGGGCCTCGGGATGCCGGCGATGCCGGTGGCCGGCGCCACCGAGCGGTGGCGCGGGCAGGCCTTCCGGGTCGCCCAGCTCGCCGGCGGGTGGCTGGCCGGCGCGCTCACCGTGCTGCTGCTCGTCGCCGTGGTGCTCGCCGGCCTGCGGCTGGCGGCCCAGCTGGTCACCGCCCGGGTGCACCTGCGCCGGCTGCGCCGGGAGAGCCGGCCGCTGGAGTACGTCGGGCCGGTGTCGGTGATCGTGCCCGCGTACAACGAGGCGGCCAACATCGCGGCGACCGTCCGGTCCCTGGTCGGCAGCGACTACCCGGCGCTCGAGGTCATCGTCGTCGACGACGGCTCCACCGACGGCACCGCCGACCTGGTCGAGCGGCTGGGCCTGCTCGGGGTCTACGTGCTGCGCCAGGCCAACGCCGGCAAGCCCGCGGCGCTGAACCACGGCATCGCGTACGCGCAGCACGACATCCTCGTCCTGGTGGACGGCGACACGGTCTTCGAGCCGGACGCGGTCGGCCGCCTCGTGCAACCCCTACGGGATCCGCTGGTCGGGGCGGTGTCGGGCAACACCAAGGTGGCGAACCGCGGCGGCCTGCTGGGGCGCTGGCAGCACCTGGAGTACGTGATCGGCTTCAACCTGGACCGGCGCATGTTCGACGTCGCGGAGTGCATGCCGACGGTGCCGGGTGCCATCGGCGCCTTCCGCCGCGCCGCCGTCGAGGACGTCGGGGGCGTCTCGGCGGACACCCTCGCCGAGGACACCGACTTCACCATGGCCGTGCTGCGGGACGGCTGGCGCGTGGTGTACGAGCCCGGCGCGGTCGCCTGGGCCGAGGCACCGTCGACGTTGCGCCAGCTGTGGCGCCAGCGGTACCGCTGGTGCTACGGCACCATGCAGGCGATGTGGAAGCACCGCCGGGCGCTGCGGGAACGGGGCCGCGCGGGCCGCCTCGGCCGCCGGGGCCTCGCGTACCTGCTGCTCTTCCAGGTGCTGCTGCCGCTCACCGCGCCCATGGTGGACGTGTACGCCCTCTACGGCCTGTTCTTCCTCGACCCGCTGACGGTCGCCGCCACCTGGCTGGGCTTCACCGCGGTCCAGGTGGCGACGGCGGCGTACGCCCTGCACCTCGACGGCGAACGCTGGACGCCGCTGTGGAGCCTGCCGCTCCAGCAGATCGTCTACCGGCAGCTGATGTACCTGGTGGTGGTCCAGTCGACCGTGATGGCGCTGCTCGGCGGGCGGCTGCGGTGGCACCGGATGGCGCGTACCGGCGCCGCCACCGCGCACGCCGCCGGCGACCGGGACCGGAACGATCCGCCGTGGTTGCAGCCGCAGGGCCGCCGCCGGGAGGCCGACCTGCCCACCCAGGTCCTGCCGGCGATCGCGGCGCGCCGGGCCGGCCGCGGCCATGCCGGCACGTCCGCGGGCAGCCCGAACTCGCGCTGGCCGACCAACTGATCAGGGGACCGTCCTCGGCGGCGGCACGATGCCGGAGCCGTCCGGGCTAATCGGCAACCGGCTCGACCCGGAGCGTCGTGGACGTCGCCGGGGGTCCGGCCATCGCCTCGCCGTACGGTGAATCGGCGTACTTGTCGCGGTAGACGCGGTCGACGGCGGCCTCGACCGCGGGGTCCTCGGGTGGCACGAAGCGCACCCGCTGCTCCCCCGCGCTGGTCTCCAGCGCGCCGGTGCCGTGCCGGCGGGCGCGGCGGTACCAGAGGCCGTCGTCGCCCTTCCACGACCGGACGTAGAGCGCGTCACCGGCGGCGACGATCCAGATCGGCACGCGGACCGGCTCGCGGCCCGGCGCCGGCACGATCACCCGGACCTCCCGGGTGCGGGCGAGTTCGTCGAAGAGGTCGGGGCTCCACGTCATCCCGGCACCGTAGCGCGATCAGGCGCCGGGACCACCGGCCGGGCCGGGGCCTCGACCCCGGCGCGGGCCGGTCACGCCAGGGCGCGGTCCGGCGGGAGCTTCGGCTCGCTGTTGAGCTCCTGCATCTGCTGCGTGAGGTGGCTCTGCAGCGCGGCCTGGTAGCTGCGCGCGAGCTGACCCAGGCGCTCGATCTCGTCGAGGAGCGCGGCCCGCTTGGTGCCGAGGGTGTTCATCGCCTCGGAGTGGTTGCGGCGCGCGTCACCCTCGATCGTGCCGGCGCGCAGCTGGGCGTCGCTGGTGACCTGCTCGGCCTTGTCGCGGGCCTCGGAGAGCAGGGCGTCCGACTCCTGCTGGGCGTCGCGGAGGTGGTCGTCCGCCGTCCGCTGGGCCATCATCAGCACCCGGGCGTTGCGGTCGTCGTCGCCGGGGGGCGGCGGCGGGGCGGCCATCGGCGTGCTGCGGGCCTGCTCGAGCTGGGCCTGCAGGTTGCGGGCGTTCTGCTCGGCCCGGGCCCGCGCCTCCTGCAACCGCTCCAGCTTCGCGGCGACCTCGGCGAACTCGCCGTCGAGCACCATCGTGGACGCTGCCGAGGGCGGACCGCCCGGCCCGCGGCGCTGGATCTGGTCGTGCAGCGCCCCGTTCTCCTCGAGCAGCCGGATGAGTTCCTGCTCGACCTCGTCGAGGAAGGCGTCGACCTCCTCCTCGTCGTACCCCCGCTTCCCTATGGGTGGCTTCTTGAAGGCCATGTTGTGAACGTCGGCCGGAGTCAGCGGCATTGCGCTCCCTAGAGCATGTCGGCGACTGTGTCGAGAGTCGATCCTATGCCGCGGGGCAAAACCGCTCGCGCGGGTGCTCCGGGGCCACCCGGAACGACCGTTCGGTGACCGTGGGTGAGCGGGCTTTACCCCGGACGGGGGTGATCCATTACCGTGGCGGCCATGAGCACCGCGACCGAGCCGCCCGAGTGGATCCGGTGGCCGGTGCGGGTGCTGGCGATCATCTTCGTGCTCCCGTTCCGGCTCGCGTGGGAGCTGCTGCGCGTCCTCGGCCGCTTCCTGGCCCGGTGGGTCGGGCGCCCGGTCGCGTGGTTGTGGCACCGCCTGGTGGTCGTACCCGTGACGTTTCTCTGGCGTTGGCTCGTCGTCGTGCCGCTGTCGTGGCTGGTGCACCGGCTGGTGGTCGTGCCCCTGAGCTGGCTGTGGCGGCAGCGCGGCTACCTGGTCCGGCCCGTGCTGTTCCTGCTGCGCCGGCTGATCGTGATCCCGGTGACCTGGTTCTTCACCGTCACCGCCCCGCTGTGGCGGACGCTGGGCCGGGTGCTGGTGTGGACCGTCGAGACGTTGGCCGGCGCGGTCGCCGCGGTGGCCCGGGCGATCTACCACTGGGTGCTGCTGCCCGGCTGGCGCGGCGCGGGCTGGCTGTTGGCGCGCTGTTACCGGTGGCTGCTGCGCCCGGCCGGCCGGGCGATCGCCTGGGTGTGGCGCTGGACCGTCGTCCCGGTGTGGCGCCTGGTCGCGGGCGCCGGCCGCTGGGTGCGCGACACGGTGGTCCGCCCGACCGGTGTCCTGGCCCGCGCCGTGCTCGACTCGGTCGGCCTGCGCCGCTGACCCCGCACCGCACCCCGCGGTCGCGGTGATCCGCAGCGGCCCGGCTTCACCGCCGCCCAGGCCCGGCGGCGGGCCCGCCGGTCGGCTCCGTCGATGGTGACCAGCGTGCCGGTCGAGGACGACGAGACGCGCACCTGCCCGTACGCGTTCATCAGCAGGGCCCCGCGTCCCCGGTCCAGGGGGCCGGACGTCGGTGGGGCGCGGCAGCGGCGGGCCGTCGACCACCAGGCGCTCGACCGCGGACCGGAAGATCGCGACCAGTTCGGCGGCGATGCCCACCGGGAGCAGGAGACAACGCCGGAAGGCCCGCGGCCCGGGTCACGGGATTAGGAAGGGCCGGGGCCGGGGACCACCCGGGGATGACCGACGTGACGGAACTGACCCCGGACCGGCTCGAACTCGGCGAGGGCTCGCGGTGGATCGGCGACCGGCTCGTGCTCGTCGACATCCCGGCCGGGCGGCTGCTGGCGGCCCCCGCGCCCGGCGGGACGGCCGGCGGGACGCCCGGCGGGACGGCCGGCGGGACGCCCGGCGGGACGGCCGGCGGGACGCCCGGCGGCGCGGCCGGCGGCCAGGCGGCGCTGACCGAACTGGCCCGGCTCCCCGAACCGCTCGCCGCGGTGGCGCCGGTCGCCGGCCGGCCCGGCGCCTTCCTGGCCGCCGCGGGCACCGGCTTCGCCCTCATCGAGGGGGACACCGTACGCCCGGTGGCGCGCCCGGAGCCGGTGACCGCGCGCGACTGGCGGATGAACGACGCCGTCGCCGACCGCGCCGGGCGGCTGTGGGCGGGCAGCATGGCCTGCGACCAGTCCCCGGGCTGCGGCGCGCTCTACCGCCTCGACCCCGACGGCAGCGTCCGCACGGTGCTCACCGGCCTCACCATCGCCAACGGGCCCGCGTTCAGCCCGGACGGCCGCACGATGTACCTGTCCGACACCCCGCTGGGCCACGTCGACAGCTTCGACGTGGACCCGGACACCGGCGAACTCAGCGGGCGCCGCTCCTTCGTCCGCCTCGACCCGGCGCACGGCGCCCCGGACGGGCTGACCACCGACGCCGACGGCTACCTGTGGGTGGCGCTCTTCGGCGGCGGCGCGGTCCACCGCTACCGCCCCGACGGGCTGCTCGACCGGCGGATCCCGGTGCCCGCCCGGCAGCCGACCAGCGTCTGCCTGATCGGCACCACCCTCGTGGTGACCAGCGGCCGGGGCGGCCTCGACGACCCCGGCCCGGCCGACGGCGCGGTGCTGGTCACGGCCGCGGGGGCGCGGGGCGGGCCGGCCCTTCCCGTACGGATGGCCGGCGGTTGACCGGTGGGTGCGCGGCGGGGGCCGGCCGCCGCGCACCGGTCACCGGTGCGGCGCTCACACGGTGGCGAGCGCCTGGGTGGGTGTCAGCCGGGAGGCGCGCACCGACGGGTAGACGCCGGCGACCACGCCCACCACGATCGCGCCGCCGATCCCGGCCAGGACCGCCTGCAGCGGCACCACGATGGGCCAGCCGTGGTACGTCGCGTACCCGACCGTCGTGAGCAGGCCCAGCGCCGTGCCGGCCACCCCGCCCAGGGTCGCCAGCGCCACCGCCTCGGTGAGGAACTGGCCGCGGATCTGGCCGCGGTTGGCGCCCAGCGCGCGGCGCAGGCCGATCTCCGAGCGGCGCTCCAGCACCGAGATCACCATCGTGTTGGCCACCCCGATGCCGCCGACCAGCAGCGCCACCGCCGCCAGCGCCAGCAGCAGCGACGAGAAGTTGTTCTCGCTCGCCCGCTTGGCGGCCAGCGCGTCCGAGGGCCGGGTGACCGTCACCTGGCCCGGCCGCTCCGGGAAGATCGTCGCGGGCAGCACCGCGCGTACGGCCTCGAGCTGCGACTCCTCGACCTGCAGGTAGATGACGGTCGGGTGGCCGTCGAAGCGCAGCGACCCCCGGGCCGCCTCCCAGCCGACCAGCACCGACCGGTCGATGTCCGGCGACAGCGGCGTGGTGGCGAGGATGCCGACGACGGTGAACCAGGTGTCGCGGATCATCACCTGCGGGGGCGGGCCGCCGGGCGGCAGGCCGGAGAAGCCCAGCCGGGCCGCCGCCACCGAGCCGAGGACGACGGTCGGGAACTTGCCGGTGACCGGCGAGAGCCACTTCCCGTACCGGATCCGCGCGTTGATCGCCGCGGGCAGGTCGAGGCGGGCCGCGAGCACGGTCAGCCCCAGGCCGTCGTTCGGGTCCGTTCGGTCGGAGCGGCGCACCACCGTGTGGGTGTTGGCGACCGCGCTCGCCACCGTGACC
Source organism: Pseudosporangium ferrugineum (assembly GCF_003002065.1). Taxonomy (GTDB): domain Bacteria; phylum Actinomycetota; class Actinomycetes; order Mycobacteriales; family Micromonosporaceae; genus Actinoplanes; species Actinoplanes ferrugineus_A. The sequence goes on along the minus strand of NZ_PVZG01000018.1, from coordinate 77,072 downwards.
GGGCCGATGCGCTGCACCATGGCGACCGACTCCTCGGGCAGCAGGGCCGGCGGTTCCTGGTCCGGCAGCGGCATGGCCTGGAGCACGTTGGCGCCGAGCGCGGACAACTCGCGCATCAGCGACGCCTGGCTCGACGCCGGGATGCCGGTGACCACGATCATCGTCGCGATGCCGATGGAGATGCCGAGCGCGGACAGCGCGGCGCGCAGTTTGCGCGTACGCAATCCGACCAGCCCCAGGCCGAGCAGGTCCGCCGGGGCGAGCCGGACCGGCCGGGTGACCTCGAAGCGGCTCATCGGGCGGTCACCGCCGCCACCGCGCTGACGGTGCCCACCGCGGGCGCCGAGACCGTGGCCACGGCGCGGACGCTGTCGGCGACCAGCCGCCCGTCGCGGATCTCGACCCGGCGGGGCAGCGACGCGGCGATGTCCCGGTCGTGCGTGATCAGCGCGATGGTGGTCCCCTCCGCGTGCAGCCGGTGCAGCAGGTCGAGCACGGCGTGCCCGGTGGCGGTGTCCAGCGCGCCGGTCGGCTCGTCGGCGAGCACCAGGGCCGGCCGGTTGACCAGCGCGCGGGCGATCGCCACCCGCTGGCGTTCGCCGCCGGAGAGCTCGTGCGGCCGGTGCCCGACGCGGTGCGCCAGCCCGACGCGGGCCAGCGCCTCGGTGGCCAGCGTCCGGCGCTGCCGGCGGGGCACCCCGGCGTAGAGCAGGCCGGTGGCGACGTTCTCCGCGGCGGTGAGGCCGTCGGTGAGGTGGAACTGCTGGAAGACGAAGCCGAGCAGCCGCCCGCGCAGTGCCGACAGCTTGCGGTCGGAGAGCTCCGCGGTGTCGTGCCCGCCGATGTGGACGGTGCCGGTCGTCGGCCGGTCGAGGGTGCCCATGAGGTGCAGCAGGGTGGACTTGCCCGACCCGGACGGGCCCACGATGGCGAGCAGCTCGCCCGCGGCGATGTCGAGGGTCACCCCGGCGAGCGCGGTGACGCCGCCCGGGTACACCTTCCCGGCGTTGCGCAGGGACAGGACCGCGTCGTCGCTCATGAGGTGGTCACCACCTCGGTGCCCTCCTTCAGGCCCGGCCCGCTGACCTCGACCAGGCCCTTGGCGAACATGCCGGTCTCCACCGGCACCAGGCCGCCGCCGCGCACCTGCACGGCGTACCCGCCCTCACTCAGCGCCAGCAGCGCCCCGATCGGCGCGACCAGCACGTCCTTGTGGGTCTCGGCGACGAAGTTCACCTCGACGTCGGCCGAGTCCAGCCGGGCGACGGTCTTCGGGTCGTCGACCGCGACGGTCACCGTCAGCTTGGGCGCCTCGTCGCCGGCCTGCCCTTCCTGGGCCTTGACCGTGGTGCCGACCGCGGTGACCTTGCCCGGGACGGTGCGGTCGCCGGGCAGCGCGACGGTCACCCGGTCGCCCCGCTCGATCGAGCCGGACTCATTGACGTCGGCCGGCACGGTGATCACCTTGGCGGTCGGGGTGACCGCCATCAGCGGGCCGTCGGCCGGGGCGCCGAGCTGCACCGCGACGGAGTCGACGCGGACCGCGCCGCTGAGCACCATGACGTCGCCGACGGTGATCCGGCCGGTGACGGGCAGCCCGGCGTCGGTCTGCCAGCGCCTGATCGCGGAGATCAGGCCGGAGGTGAGGACGCCCTCGCCCTCGCGTACGGTCGCCCTCTTGGTGACGGTCCGTGTCTCGTTCTCGGCCCCGGCCCCGGCCGGCGGCGGGGTGGCGGGCGGGGAGGCCGGCGGCGGGGCGGGCTCCGTCCGGGTCTGGGTCACCCGCTCCCCCGGCGACGGCTGGTTCCCGATCGAATAACCCAGCGCGCGGAGGTTCTTCGCCACGATCCGCACGTCCCGGCCGGTCATGTTGCGCGTGGCGAGCGTCCGGAAGAGCGGCATGCTCCCGTAGAACAGCGGCACGGGCCGGTCGTCGACGCGCAACAGCTGCTCTCCGCGGCGGATGAAGGAGCCCGGCTTGGGCAGCCAGGTGACCGTGCCGCCGCCGGTGCCGGTCAGCGGTTGCGCGGTGCCGTACCCGAGCGTGCCCTGCAGCGAATCGCTGGCGGACATGTCCTGCCGGGTGAGCGCCACGCTCTGCACCTCGATCGGCCCGTCCGCCGGTTTCGTCGCCGCGTCGCCGGTGCCGCGCAGCCACACCACCCCGCCCGCCGCGGCGGCAATCACCAGCACGACCACCAGAGCGGACAACAGACGACGCCGGCGGCGGGACGGAACGCCCGGCCCGCCGTCGGGAGGCGCCGGGATGACCGGGATGAGTTCGGTCGGCGCGTCGGACCTTGCAACCATGCCGCGCATCCTGGTCGCCGAATATCAGGAACCTGTCAGGTATCGCCTCTGCCATGGGAGTGGTGGCCGATCCGACCTATAGTCGCCGACGTGTGTGCCCATGTATTGGTCGCGGAGGACGACAGGCGGCAGGCCGAGGTGCTCCGCCGCTACCTCGAGGCCGCCGGACACGAGGCGACGGTCGTGCACGACGGCCGCAGCGCCCTCGAGCAGGCCCGCCGCAATCCGCCGGACCTGCTGGTCCTCGACGTGATGATGCCGCAGCTCGACGGCCTCAACGTGTGCCGCATGCTCCGGCAGGACTCCGACCTGCTGGTGCTCATGCTCACCGCCCGATCGACCGAGGACGATCTGCTGCTCGGCCTCGAGCTGGGCGCCGACGACTACCTGACGAAGCCGTACAGCCCGCGGGAGCTGATGGCCCGGGTCCGTACGCTGCTGCGCCGCGCGCCGCAGACGACCCGGCAGGTGAGCCAGGTCCGGCGGATCGGCCCGCTGGCCGTCGATCCGGCGCGCCACGAGGTGAGCGCCGGCGGCAATCCGGTGGACTGCACGCCCGGCGAGTTCGCGATCCTCTCCGCGATGGCCGACCACCCGGGCCGCGTCTTCACCCGGGCGCAACTGCTCGAGCACACCCGGGGCATCGACCGCAGCTCCACCGAGCGCACCATCGACGTGCACGTGATGAACCTGCGTCGCAAGATCGAGGCCGATCCGCGCCGGCCCGCGCTGCTGGTGACCGTGTACGGCGTCGGCTACAAACTGACCGGCGGCCCGGAGTGAGCCGCCGCGCCGACGCCCGCCGGGTGCCGCTGCACCGCAGCCTCATCACCCGGCTGCTCGCCACGTCGGTGCTGGTCGCCGTCGCGGCGATCGTGGCGACGGCGTGGCTCGCCACCCAGTCCACCACCCGGGCGATCCAGCAGGAGCAGGGCCGCTCGCTCGCCGACGACAAGAGCGTCTACGACTCGCTGGTCGCGTACGCCGCCACCCATCCGGACTGGTCCGAGGTGGACGCCCTGGTCAAGCAGCGCGCCGCGAAGCTCAACCGGCGCATCACGCTGATGACCGAGGACCGTCAGGTGATCACCGAGTCCGCGCCGGGCCCGTCGCTGCGGGCGGCGCGCCCGTCGGCCACCGTGGACCCGCTGGCGCTGGATCTCGCCCTCACCGGCGGCACGGACCGCATCGATCCACGCGCCGTCGGCCCGTACTCGCTGCCCAAGAAGGAACGCGACCAGCTCCGCAAGATTGCCGAGGTCCAGGTCGAGTGCCTGAGCCGGTCGGGCGTCGAGGGCGAGATCGTGGACACGCCGAGCGGCCGCCCGACGGTGCGCACCATCACCGTCGACCCGAAGGACTTCGAGACCTACTGCCAGGAGTACGTCGCACAGGAGCCGACGCGAACCGAACGCAAGGCCCTGGCCGACCTGTCCCGGCGGACCGCACCGTGCCTGGGCGCGCAGGCACCGGCGGAGGTCGCCCTGCGCCCGGACTTCACGCTGGAGCCGAAGACGCTGCCGCGCGCGGACTACGCGTACGACAGCGCCACCAAGGCCCGCATCAAGGGCTGCATCGAGAAGGCCCGCAAGGCGCAGCTCCGGCCGTACGTGGCACCTCCCGCGCTGCTGTTCGTCACCGACCCGGACCAGGAGTCCGACCAGCCGGTATTCAATCTGTCCCGCACCAACGCGCTGCGGATCGCCCTGGTGACCGGCGCGGTGCTGATCGTCACCGTGCTGATCACGATCCTCGCCGGGCGCCGCCTGGTCGGCCCGCTGCGGGCGCTCACCCAGGCGGCCGACGACCCCGCCGACCAGCACGCCCGGGTGCCGGTGGCCACCAACGACGAGATCGGCTACCTGGCGCGGGCGCTCAACGACCTCGCCGACCGCCGGGAACGCTCGGAGAGCCTGCGCCGGGCCATGGTCAGCGACGTCGCGCACGAGCTGCGTACGCCGCTGACCAACATCCGCAGCTGGCTGGAGGCGGCGCAGGACGGCCTGACCGCGACGAATCCCGCGCTTCTCGACCTGCTGCACGAGGAGGCCGTGCTGCTCCAGCACATCATCGACGACCTGAGCGACCTGGCGGCGGCGGACGCCGGCAACCTGCGCGTGCACCCGGAGCAGGTGTATCTGGTGGACATCCTGGCGCAGGTCGCCGAGGCGCACCGCAGCGCGGCCGAGACGGCGGGCGTGCGGCTGGACACCGACGTGGCCGGCGACCCGCAGGTGCTGGCGGACCCCGTACGCCTGCGCCAGCTCGTCGGCAACCTGGTGTCCAACGGCATCCGATACACGCCGTCGGGCGGCTCGGTGTCGGTGGAGGCGGCCCAGTCTGACGACGGCCTGACCATCGCCGTGCGGGACACCGGCATCGGCATCGCCGCCGAGGACCTGCCGAAGATCTTCGACCGCTTCTGGCGCTCGGACAGCTCCCGCACCCGGGCCACCGGCGGCAGCGGGCTCGGCCTGTCGATCGTGCGCCAGCTGGTGGAGGCGCACGGCGGCGACATCACCGTGTCCAGCCGCCCGAACACCGGCACGATCTTCACCATCCGGCTCCCGTCCCCCGCGCCCCGGCCGGCGCCCGTCGCGCCGCCGGTCGCCGCCGCCGGCTGACCGTCAGCCCGGCCCGGACCCATACGTACGCCGAAGCCGAGCGGCGCGGCGATCGGGTGGTCAGCGCGCCCGGGTGGGCACCAGCGAGGACGCCGCGAAGCGCAGCAGCGGCCAGTAGATGCGGGTGGCGTCGGCGACCGGGCTGAAGTGCGAGGACGCGTTGTCGCCCAGGTACGTCGTGTCGATCGTGACCTCCTCGATCGGGTGCCCGAGGCGGGACGCGTACAGCAGGACGTTCATCTCGTACTCGAAGCGTTCGCCGGGCACGGACCGCAACCAGCCGAGCAGGTCCGCCGGGTAGCCGCGCAGCCCGGTCTGGGTGTCCGCGACCGGGCGGCCGGTCGCGGCGCGGAACAGCACCCGGGTCGCGGTGTTGCCGAACCGGCTGCGCAGCGGCATCCGGGCGAAGTGGCGGACGCCGAGCACGGTGTGGCCGGTGGCGCGGGTGCGGCCGGCGACCCGCAACACATCGGCGGCGCTGTGCTGGCCGTCGGCGTCGGCGCAGACCACGTCCTGGCCGGGGAACGCCCCGGCGATGTGCCCGAAGCCCGTCTTGAGCGCCACGCCCTTGCCCCGGTTCGCCGGGTGGCGCAGCACCGTGCAGCCGAGCCCGGCGGCGGCCTCCAGGACCGGCGCGGAGGCGGGCGCGCTGCCGTCGTCGACCACCAAGACGCCGGCCACCCCGCCGGTCGCACACAGGCTTCCCGCCAGGGTGAGCAGGTGGGATCCCGGCTGGTACGCCGGCAGCAACACGACGGTCATCTGCGCTCCTTCGCCCGTACCGCGGCGGTACGGGTGCGCGGGTCCTATACCCGCCCGTCGAGCGCGGAACGCGTGCTCGTCACCCGTTCGAGCAATTCCGCGGAACCCGGGGCCGTCACCGGCGCCGGGCGGCGCAGCACCCGCTCGGCGCGCCGCAGCCAGCCGATCATGCGGCGTTCCCGGCGCAGCAGGGTGCCGGGCTCCCGCGCGCCGAGCAGGGCCATCCGGGACGCCAGGTACGCCAGCCGCTCCCCGCGCCGCGAGAAGTCGTCGTCCCCGCCGCCGGCCGGCACGTCGACCAGGTCCGCGCCGCGCCGGCCGAGCACCTTGGCGGTGAGGAACCGGATGCGGGGCAGGTGCCAGGCGTGCGACACGAGGCCCAGCGGCTCGCGCCCCGGCGGCAGCAGGCCCTCCTCGGCGACGTGCAGGACGTTCTCGAGGGTGCTGCGGGAGCGGGTCTCGGCGTGCAGGTCGGCCCACCGGTCGAGGCCCGCGGCGAGCGCCTCACGCAGCATCAGGTCGCCCTCGCGGCTGCCCGCCGGCGGTCGCGCCGCGCCCTCGGCGGCCTCCGCCCAGCCGCCGCTGAAGACGATCCGGGCGGGCCTGCCCTCGGCGCCGGCCCGGAGGAACTCGTCGCCGTGCCGCGCGACGTAGCCGGCCGCCGCGTGCACCCGCGCGGCGCTGCCGGGGGTGAGCACGTACCCGTCGCCGGAGCGGGTGACGCCGCGCCCGAACACGAGGAGCACGGTGGCGGTCGGAGGCGTCATGACCCTGAAGACCGTACCCGGTTCCGCTGAGGGCCGACGCCGGTGGCGGCGATCCCGGCGCCGGCCGTCCCGGGGTCCGATCATGGGCTCCGCCGTGGCCCTGGCCTGACCGCGACGCAGGACCGGGCCGGAGCTCGTGCTCCGGCCCGGCCCCACGGAGAGGCCTTACGGTGCCGGGTACTCGTTGATGTAGACCGGCTGGCCGGTGTTGCTGTTGTCCGCCGGGCCGCCCACGCCGTTGACGACGTGGTCGATCGTGCCCGCGCTGAGGTTCACCGTCATGATGTGGTGCAGCTTGACGCCCGGGCGGTTCGGGACCTCGAAGCCGTTCTCGGTGTGGATCGACGGGTTGTTCTGGTTGAACACGTAGACGCCCGCGCCGTACAGGTTGTGGGTGCGGACCTTGTTGCCGACCTTGTAGCCGGCGAAGCCCTCGACCTTGCCGTTCATCCAGTCGGCCTGCGTCGGCGGGTCGTACGGGAGCTCGTTCTGGTAGAGGATCGTCGTGCCCTTGTCGCCGTTCCAGGTCGTGTTGTAGCGCTGGAAGTGCTCGACGAACAGGCCGGTCGCGGTGACGTTGTCGCCGTTGATGACCGCGCCCTGCCGGCCGGTGTTGGTACGCCAGCGCTCGTTGTCGCCGTTGACGCCGCCGGTGAAGCCCTCGACGCCGTGGTCCGCGCGCCACACCCAGGTGTGGTCGATGAGCACGTTGTCGCTGTTGACCTCGAGTGCGGTGTCGGTCTTGCCGATGTGCGGGCCGCCGACGCGGAAGTACACGTCGGACAGCGTCGTCGGGTTGCTCGCCGAGCTGAGCTTCAGCCCGTGCTTGTTGCCGACCCGCAGCAGCGTCTGCGACTCCTTGGTGCCGGCGTCGATGGTGACGCCCGCGACGACCACGCCGGGCACGTCGGCGACGGTCAGCGGGGTGGCGCCGTTGACCGCGGTCAGCGTCGCGTGGCCGATGCCGAGCACCACCGTGTTCGGGCGCCGGATGTTGATGCTGTGGTCGACGTTGTACACACCCGGGGTGAGCAGCAGGTGCTTGCCGAGCGTGACGGCGGCGTTGATCTTCCACACCGGGTCGGACGGCTTGGCCACGAAGAAGTCACCGAGCGGCAGCGTACGGCCGGCGGTGAGGTCCTCGTCCCAGGACGTGCCGCTGGTGCCGCGGTGCGCGGACGGCACCCGGACGTTGTACTTGCCCTTGGCGTCCACGAACAGGTACGGCTTCTCCCGGCTGACCGGGGTCTTCTCGATCGTCGTGTACGGCGGGACCGGGAAGGTCGCGTCGTCCGGCGCGCCCTCGACGCCGGAGAAGACCTGGTTCCACACGCCGTTGGACCAGCTCTTCACCGTGCTGTTGCGGGTGAGCCACTGCTGCTGCGAGCCGCTGACCACGTCGGGCATGTTCGAGTCGGCGATGAAACCGCCGCTGGCGTACTGCGGGCCGGCGGTGCAGTAGTCCATCAGCGACAGGTTGCCGCCCTTGATGTCGAGCCGGCGCAGCGACACGGCCTGCGAGACGGCCCAGAAGTTCGCCGAGGAGCGGCAGCCGTCCTGGCCGGCGCCGTTCACGTTGATCGTGAGGTTGGAGAGCGTACGCCAGAAGTTGACCAGCGCGAGGCAGTTGCTGGTGCCACCGTCGGCGAGGCAGCGGTTGTAGACCTCCACCTTGCCGTTGATGACGACGTCCTTCGGCGAGGCGCCGAGGCCGGAGATCTCGGTGTAGTAGCCCACCTTGATCTGCAGCGGCTTCTCCGCCGTGCCGTACGTGCCGGGCTTGAAGAGGTAGGCGTACCGCTCGGTGCCCATCTCGTTGTCGACCTGCTTGGCGTAGGTGGCGTCCAGGGTGGCCTGGATCTGCTCGACCGGCATGCCCGGGTCGAAGACGGTGACGCTGGCTCCGAGGCCCGGCGCGGTGCCGCCGTGGTAGGACGGCGCCGCGGAGGCGGACGTACCCGTCAGCGTGCCGGCGGTCGCCAGCAGGAGACCGACGGCGAATATCCGGCTGAGGCGCCGGCGCCCGGAGGGGCGTGTCGACATGCGGGGTGGTCCTTTCCGTAACGGGGCTGCAATGAACCAGGTCACAGAAAGCGATAGACGCCGTCGGATGTCAAGTGGTGGAGCGCTCTCTTGCCCCCGCATTCAGGGCCTCACCCGGACAACTTGCCCGAGTTCCGGAACCCGCCGGGCCGAACGGACGATCAGCGGCCGAGCACGATGGTCCGCCCCTCCTTCACCTGCGCGGCCCGGTAGCTGACCTGGTCGATCGGGCTGCCCAGGGCGTCCGCCAGCGTCACCGTGCCGCCGGTGTTGCCCAGCGCGACCCCGGCGGCGGCGACCTGGGTGACCGCGCCGGCGGCCAGCGTCCCGGACAGCGACTGCGAACGGCCGTTGCGGTCACGCAGCGTCCACCCGGTCAGGTCGATGCCGGCGGCCGTGGTGTTGAGCAGGGTCAGCAGCTCGTGACCGTCGTCGGCGCCGACCGGGTCGGGCAGGGCGGCCACGATCAGCACGTCACCCGCGGCGAGCCGCGGCGGCGTCGTGGGCGTACCGGGCGCGGCGGGGTCCGGGTCGATGATGAAGTCCTCCGGCCAGGCCGTCATCCGGATGCGCTGCCCGGCGGCCTCGACGACGTCGTGCAGGTTGCCCGTCTCCAGCCGGTCGAGCAGGAACAGCGAGTCGTCCCGGTTGACCGGGTCCGAGCGCAGCCAGGCGCCGAAGCCGTCGAAGCCGGTGGCGCCGGTGGCCAGATAGGGCACGATCCGGCGGAACAGCTTGGGCCAGATCGCCAGCCGCCGCAGGTCGGCCAGGCCGGTCACGGTGGCGGCGCCGGCCGGGTCCGCCGTCGAGGTCGTCCAGATCCCGGCGCCGTCGGCGCGGGCCTTGCGGGACATGGTGGCGAGATGGGTACGCAGGGACGCCGGCAACGTCGCGTAGAACGCCGGATACGCCAGCCCCGCCGCGAGCAGCAGCGCGTTGGCCGACCCGTCCGCGCCGGCCTCGTCGAGGAACACGGTGCTCCCGTCCGGCGCGGCCGGCTCGCCGAGGTAGACGAAGCCGATCATGCGGCCGTTGGCGTCGATGCCGTTGGAGAGCACGTGCCCGCGGACGCTGTCCTGATCGGCGGCGCGCACGTTGTTGGGCAGGTCGTCGAAGAACTCCACGCCGGTGAAGCCGAGCAGGCGCAGCAGCTCGTCGCGGGCCGCGTTCGCCCCGGCCAGGTCCTGGTGGGTCTCGGCGAAGTGGGTCTCCAGCGCGTCGATCGCCTCCAGGCGTACGGAGATCCCCCGGGCGCCGAGGTCCGGGGGCGTGCCGGACGGCCGGGCCAGCCCCTCCACCAGCCCGGGGGTGTCCGGGGCGAACTTCACCGTGTCGCCGTCCGGCTCCGGGCCCTGCCGGGGCAGGTCCGGATAGCGGATCACGAATCGTCCGGTCAGCACCGTGTATGTCATGGCGACCTCACCTCCCGGGCCCGACCGCCGGGCCCGGCCTGGCCGCACCGTAGGCCCGCGGGCACCGCCGCCGGAACGCGTGCGTCGGTTAGGCGTCCGACGGTCCGGCCGAACGGGCCCACCCGGATCGTCCGGCCGGGCCCGCCCCGGTCACGATCGGCCGGGCCCACACCGGTCCGGGCCGGCCGGCCCTGCCCCGGTCACGATCGGCCGGGCCTACGCCGGTCCGGGCCGGCCGGCCCGCATCGTGGTCACGATCGGCCGAACTCGTGGGACAGGACGTAGCCGGAGACGCGGGTGCCGATGGAGACGCCCCGGACGTCGGCGCTGCGGAAGTGCACGCCACCCCAGATGCGCGCCTCGACCACCTCGGCGAGCGCCTGCGAGAAGCCGCCGAACGACCGCGTGGCCCCCGCGTCGGCGCTGTACGCGCTGAACGGCACGTCGTCGCGCCCGAAGAACCGGCGCAGCGCGGCCATGATCGCACTCGTCGAGCAGGTGTGCCCCGAGGTGTAGTCCGGGAACGGCGGGGTGACCAGCAGCGGCGTCCACGACGGATCCGCGCCGGTGTCCGGGTTGCCGTCGGTGTCGCCCAGCTGCACCGCGGTGATCGGGCGCCAGAAGTTCCACCGCCTCTTCTCGGCGAAGCAGACGATCAGCGCGTCGGCGTTGGCCACGTCCGCCATCGCGAACATCCGCGCGGTCCGCAACGGGCTGAGCCGCTGCGAGGTCGCCAGCTGCCGCTTGATCTCCCACTCGGTGAGGCGCCGGTCGTGCCACCAGACGGCCGCCCGGGTCTGGTCGGCGGTGCGCACGGTGCTGGTGGCCGAGCCCAGCGCCCGCACCTCGTTCACGTCCCGGGCGTACCCGGCGCTGGTCAGGGCGGGCGGGCCGGGCACGCCGAACGGCGCGACGCCGGGGATGACGAACGGTTCCAGGTCGCCGACCCAGGCCCCGTCCTGCGCGAAGGCCGGCGGGGTGGGCCGCCACTGCCCGGGTGCCGTGCCCACGTTCCAGGTGGCGTCGCCGAAGGCACCGTCGTCGCTGCGCGCGGCGATCATCGCGGCCGCCGTGGCCTCGCCGACCGCGATGCCGTCGCTCTTCGCCCGGCCATCCGGGATCGCGGCGAGGGCCTCGTCGTAGCGGGCGCGCAGGGTCGCGTCCTGCGCGGGGAAGAGCGACGCGAGCACCCGGTGGGCCGAGGTCGCCACGGCGGCGTCGGCCGAGGAGCCGGGCCGGGCATGCGGGGCGATCAGGTACGGCTGGTACGGCGTGCCCGCCACCGCGTTGATCGCGTCGTAGACCGCCCCCTGCACCATGGCGAAGCTGCGCGCGGTCACGTACGGCGGCTGGCGTGCCACCTCGTAGATGGCGTCCTGGGCGTACGTGTTCCAGGTGACGACGGCGTTGGGGCCGGCGTACCCGGCGTGGGCGGCGGCGGGCGTGAACACCGCCGGCAGCGCCAGGGTCAGGGTGGCCACCACGGCCGCCCGCAATCCTGCTCTCATCGTCTGTCCCCCCGTACGGTGATCGGCATCCCAGCCTGGTCCGCGGGCCGGAGCGCGGGCAAGGTATCGACATGGGCGTATGTCGCCGGTATCGGCTTCTGCGCCGCTTGCCTCTTTGCCCACGGGCGCCCGGCACTGGCGGGACGCGGCCGTTCCAGGCAGCATGGCTGCGTGTCCCACCCCTCCCCGCTCCTGGCACCCCGGCAGCGCGCCCGGGCGCTCGCCGAATCCGGTGACCTCACCCAGGCCCGTGCGCTGCTGGAGCACGCCGTGGACCTGGGGCGGGCCAACCTCGGCGAGGACGACCCCGAGGTGCTCGCGACGGCGCAGCAGCTGGCGGCCGTGCACCGGCAGGCGGGTGATCCGTCGGGCGCGCGGCGGGTGCTCGAGGAGGCGTACGCGGCCGGGCAGTGGCGGCTGGGCGACACCGATCCGGTGATGCTCGGCATCTCCTTCGACCTGGGCGTGGTCGCGGAGGAGATGGAGAACCGGCACGAGGCGCGGCGGGCGTTCGGCCGGGTCGCGGCGCACGGGCCGGGGGTGCTCGGCACCGGCCACTGGGCCGTGACGCGGGCGCGGGCCTATCTGGGCGAGGAGCCTCCTACCGTACGCATGGAGCTGCCGGTCCCGCCGCCGCAGCCGGCGCCGCCGCCGGCCGCCACGCCGCCCCGCCAGTTCGTGCAGGCCGAACCCGATCCGGTGCCCATTCCCGCGCAGCGACAACCCGAGCCGTATTTCCCGCCGCGGACCGCCCCGGTGCCGCCGCCGCACGCCGCACCGCCGCCGGCCGCCGCGCCGCCGCACGCAGCACAGCCGCCGGCCGCCGCACTGCCGCACGCCGCGCCGCCGCACGCAGCACCGCCGCATGCCGCGCCGTTCCCGGCCGCGTCGCATCAGGTCGCGTCGCTGCCGGCGCTGTCGCCGCCGGACGCCGGGCCGCGGTCGTCGGCGCGGGGGCCGGCCCTGTTCGCGGCCATCGCCGCGGTGATCGGCGTGGTCATCGCGGTGGTGGCGCTGGTGGTCGTGCTGGCCCGGCCGGACGGCGGCGGCGACGGCTCCGATGTGCCAACTCTGAGCGGTCCCGCCCCCACGGACGTCCGCCTGCGCGACTACGGATCGTCGGTCCAGGTCTTCTGGTCCGACCCCGCCAACGGCCGCGCGTCCTTCATGGTCACCGGCGGGCGGCCGGGCGAGCAGCTCAAGCCGATGGGTCAGATCGGACCCACCACGACCTCGTTCAACCTCAACGGGCTCAACGCCGACCTGGACTACTGCTTCGCCGTGGTGGCCGTCTACAGCACCACCCGGTTCGCCACCTCGCCGCAGGCGTGCACGAGCCGGAGCGGCCGGACCGCGGGCCCCGCGAAGAGCCGAAGATGATCACTCTCGGCGATCACAACTATTCACAACCGTGACTTGCCGAGTGCGCACGGGGATCCACCGCGCCCTATGATGGCCTGCGTCCTTGTGGACAGGCGGGCGACGACGGGGAGGATCCGGGGCTGTGACCAGTGCAGATGCGTCCGGTGAGGACGCCGTGACGGTCCGGCGCCGACGGCCGTGGCGCAGCCGCGGTGGCCTGGTGACGATCGGCACCGTCCTCAGCCTCGTCACGGGCCTCGGCCTCACCGTGCTGGGTCTCGGCGCGGCCGACCAGGCGGTCGCCAGCTTCGACGCCGCCTCGTGGGTGTGGAGCCGGGCCAAGGGCGAGGTCGCCCGGGTCAACGGCGTCACCGCCCGGGTGGACACCCGCGTGGACCTGCCGCGCGCCCGCGGCCACCAGGTCCAGGTCGCCCAGAACGACCGCTTCGTCATCCTGCGCGACGTGCAGACCGGCGTGGTCAGCACGATGGACCTGACCTCCCTCAAGGAGGCGGCCGAGACCTTCACCACCACCTCCGGCCTGGGCGTGCGCGTCGCGCTCGACGAGGACTCGGCGTTCGTCATCGACACCGTGCAGGGCGAGGTGCGCCAGCTCGACCCGCGCACCCTCGAGCCGATCGGCGAGTCGCTGCGCTATCCGCCCGGCATCGCCGGCGGGCTCTTCGACGGCGAGGGCACGCTCTGGATCGCCGTGCCGAGCCAGGGCACCGTCTCGGCGATCACGGCCGCGCCGCTGCCGGATGCGTCGCCCGGCGAGAGCGCCTCCCGCACGCCGGCGGGCCCGGCGCAGGTGCGCACCGAGACGGTGGCCGAGCCCAACCACGACCTCACCATCTCCACGCTGGAGAGCGGCGTCGCCGTGCTCGACCGCACCACCAACGTGCTGACCACGATCCGCGACAAGGCGAAGACCTCGGTCACCCTGCCGCTCGACGGCCCCGGGTCGCTGCCGGAGCACACCGAGGGCGCCGTCGTGCCGGTCACCGTCCCCGATGCCCGCCACGTGCTCGGCGTCAGCGGCGACCGGACCGTCGCCGACTTCCCGGTCCCCGGCGAGGGGCCCGAGCTCCAGGCGGCCGTCGCCTGGGAGGGCTACTTCTACGTGGCCGACGAGGCGACCGGCACCGTGCACGTCTTCGACCGGGACGGGCGCGCGCAGAAGGGCATCCGTTTCCAGCGGCCCGGCGGCCCCCTCGAGCTCGAGGTGCGCGAGAACTACCTGTTCATCAACGCGCCCGGCTCGGCCACCGCCCGTGTCGTCGACGACGCGCACCGGGTCCGGGTGGTCGACAAGTACGCCGACGACGTCCTCGGTGGCGACCCGCCGCCCCTCCCGCCGGATCCGCCGCCACCGCCGAAGCCGAAGAAGCCGCCGGTGGCCAAGCCCGGCGCCCCGCGCAACGTCCGGGCCGCGGCCGGCAACGCGCAGGTCCGCGTCTCCTGGCGGTCCGCCCCCGACAACGGCGCCGCCATCACCCGCTACGTGGTCGAGGGCGCGGACAAGACGTTCCAGGTCGGCGCCAACCAGCGCTCGCTGGAGGTAACCGGCCTCACGAACGGCGAGACGTACCGGTTCGAGGTGCACGCGGTCAACAAGAAGGGCGACGGCCCGTCGCGCACCAGCAACGCGGCCAAGCCCACCGCCGAGGTACCGGACCCGCCGACCGCCGTGACCGCCGAGGCGAAGCCGGACGGCACGGTCGTGGTCAGCTGGCCCGCCGCCAACGGCCAGGGCATCGACATCGAGCGCTACGCGGTCACCGCCATCAGCGAGGGCGGCAGCTCCCCGATCGGCGAGGCCAAGGACGGCACGTCGCTCACCATCGGCAAGGGCGAGCTCGAGTACGGCAAGCAGTACGCGTTCACGGTCGTCAGCATCAACGAGCGCGGCGCCGGCTCGAAGGCGTCGCCGGTGAGCGCGAGCGTCGTCCCGTTCGCCAGGCCCGGACGGCCGGAGAGCGTCGACGCGGCGACCGTCGGCGACCGCCCCGGCACGGTCCGGGTCACGTGGGCTGCTCCGGCGGAGAACGGCAGGCCGATCACCAAGTACGTGGTCGCCGCCGGCGGGCGCTCCACCGACGTCACCGACGGCACCGGGGTCACCCTCGACGGCTTCGGCGAGGGCGAGACGGTCTCCGTCGAGGTCCGGGCGGTGAACGAGGCCGGCGAGAGCGAGGCGGGCTCGGCGACGGCGCGCACGGTCGCCAAGCCGGAGATCACCGTCACCGGCTCCTCGGCCACGTTCAACACCGCCACGATCACCTTCACCGTGGACGCCGGCGGCGGCAGCGCGACGTGCTCCGTCGACGCCTCCGGTGACGGCGGTTCCGCCTCCGGCAGCTGCTCGAGCCTCAAGGTCGGCGGCCTCAAGCCCAGCACGTCGTACACGTTCACCGTCACCGCGAAGAACGCGGCCGGCTCGGTCTCCAAGCAGCGCGCCCAGCGCACCGACGCCCTGTACGGCACCGCCACCTGCAACAACGGCGAGAACGGCGACACCGCCGACTACTGCGACAAGGACGTCTCCGGCCGCAACGGCAACGAGATCTTCAGCGTGACCGAGCAGGACAACGACAAGCAGGTCGGCTGGGCGAAACCCGGCACCCGGCTGGAGGCGTACTGCAGGAAAAAGGGCCAGAGCATCGACTCGTACATCTACAACCACCACAAGGAATCGAGCTGGTGGATCCAGGTCAACTACGAGGGCCGCAACTACATCCCGTTCGCGTGGTTCAACCTCGACGGCGGCGACGACGTGAACGACCTGCCCCCCTGCTGAGGACACGCCCGTGAGCACCGAACCCCTCCCGCCCCAGCACGTGCAGGGCTTCGCCGGCATCGCCGCGCAGCTCGCCGACCGGATCGGCACGGTCGTGCTGGGCAAGCCCGACGTCGTACGGCTGGCCCTGACCGCGTTCTTCGCCCAGGGCCACGTGCTGCTGGAGGACGTGCCCGGCGTCGGCAAGACCACGCTGGCCCGGGCCATGGCGGCGGCCGTACGCGGCCAGTGGCGCCGCATCCAGTTCACGCCCGACCTGCTGCCCTCGGACGTCTCCGGCGTCACGATCTTCAACCAGGCGAGCCGCGGCTTCGAGTTCCACCCCGGCCCGGTCTTCGCCAACATCGTCATCGCCGACGAGATCAACCGGGCCTCGCCCAAGACCCAGTCGGCGCTGCTGGAGGTCATGGAGGAGCGGCGGGTCACCGTGGACGGCGTACCGCACCCGGTGCCGCAGCCGTTCCTCGTCGTGGCGACGCAGAACCCGGTCGAGATGGACGGCACGTACCGGCTGCCCGAGGCGCAGCTCGACCGCTTCCTGGTGAAGCTCTCCGTCGGCTACCCGGCCGAGGACGTCGAGGTCGAGGTGCTGCGCGGCGCCGCCCTGCGCTCCCCCGACGCCCTCGAACCGGTCACCGACACGGCCACCGTCGGCGAGATGGTGCGGATGGCGTCCCGGGTGCACATCGCCGACCCGCTCTACACGTACGCGGTCCGCCTCGCCGCCGCCACCCGCGACCACCCGCAGGTCCGCGTCGGGGTGAGCCCCCGCGGGGTGATCGCCCTGACCCGCGCCGCCTCGGCCTGGGCCCTCATCAACGGCCGCGGCTACGTCCTCCCGGAGGACCTGAAGACGCTGCTCGAGCCGGTCTTCGCGCACCGCGTCCTGCTCTCGGCGGACGCCCAGCTGCGCGGCGTCACGGCCGCCGAGGTGCTGCACGACGCGGTCCGCTCGGTCCCGGTCCCGCTGCCGGACAACCAGCGCGTCGAAGCGTGACCCTCCCCGGCCCCCTCACCGCCCGCGGCGCCGGGGTCGTGCTCGCCGCGGTGCTCCTGCTCGGGCTCGGATTCCGGTTCGGCTATCCCGACCTGGCCCTGCTCGGCACGGCCGCCGCCGTCGCCGCCCTGTGCGGCGTCGCGTTCGGGCTGTGGCGGCCCAGGCTGGGCGTCGATCGGGTCGCCGACCCCGACCGGGTGGCCCGGGGCGAACCCGCCACCATGACCCTCACCGTGCGCAACACCAGCCGGCTGCGGGCCGCCAACCTGGTGGCGGCCGACCGCTGCGGCCGGGCCGACGTGCCGGTGCCCCTGCTGCGGCTGCGCCCCGGCCGGGACACCACCGTCACCTATCCGGTGCCGACCACCCGGCGCGGCGTCGTGCCGGTCGGGCCGCTGCGGATCACCCGGCACGATCCGCTGGGCCTGCTCACCCTCTCCCGGGCGTACGGTGGCACCGCGACGGTCTGGGTGCACCCGCGCATCCACCTGCTGCGGGCCGTGCCGGCCGGAATGGCCCGCAGCCTCGACGGGCGCATCGACAAGGTGCCGCACGGCACGATCACCTTCGACTCGCTGCGGGAGTACGTCGTCGGCGACGAGCTGCGCCGGGTGCACTGGCGCAGCTCCGCCAAGGTCGGCGAGCTGATGGTCCGCGAGCAGCTCGACACCAGCGAGCCGACGATCCTGGTGCTGCTCGACGACCGCGCCGCCGCCCATCCGGGGATGCGCGACGGCACTGCGGAGTCCTTCGAGACGGCGTGCGAGGCGGCCGCGTCGATCGTCGCCGCCGCCGTCCGCGAGGACCTGCCGGTCGCCCTGCACCTGGTGTCCGGGCCGGTGCGGGGGCCGTTCCTGGACGTGCTGACCGAGGCGGAACCGCGCGACGGCGACCTCGCCGCGACCGTACGCAGCCTGCGGCAGAACAGGCTGGGCGACACCCTCGTCTTCCTGACCGGGCCCGGCGGCCGCACCGACCTGGGCGCGGTGAGCGCGCTGCGCGGCCCGTACCCGGTGGTGATCGCCGGGCTGTTCGGCGACCAGGACGCGGCCCCGGTGTCCGCGGGCGGCGCCATGATCGTCGTCGAGGCCGAGGACGGCGAGCAGTTCGCCGCCGCCTGGGACGGGGTACGCGGATGGTGAGGCGCCTGCGGGCGGCGGTCGTACCCGTGGTCCTGATGGTCCTGATCGCCCTCTCCGGGGTCGTGCTCGGCCGCATCTACGCCGACGACCTGCTCCTGCGACTGGTGGCCGGCGCGGCGCTGGGATCGGTCGGGGCAGGCCTCGCCGCCCGGCGGCTGCCGTCGTGGACGGTCGCGCCGATCTCCGTCCTGCTGCTCGCCGGGTACACGACCGCGGCGCTGCGGATCGCGGCCGACCGGGCCGGGGCCACCGAACCGCTCGGCCAGATCGTCGCCGACGCGCTCACCAACGGCATCCCCCGGCTGCTCACCGCCATGATCCCGGTCGAGTCCACGCCGGACACCGTGGTCGTGCCGGTGGTCGCGGCCTGGCTCGCCGGACTCGCCGGCACCGAGGTGGCCGTGCGCGCCGGCCGGGTGCTGCTCGGCTGCCTGCCCGCGACGGCCCTGTACGGCGGCGCCCTCTACGTCGTCGGGCCGAACGCGGACAGCGCGGGCTGGGCGACGCTCGCCTTCGCCGGCGCGGTGATCGCCGGCCTGGCGGTGAGCGTACGGACGCCCGGCGGTCCCGCCCTCAGGGACGTGCCACCGGAGACGCGGACGGCGGTGCGGGGGCGCGCGCTCGCCGGTTCCGCGGCCGGACTGGCGATCCTCGTGGCCCTGATCGCGGCGGTCGGCCCGTGGATCGGCGCCCAGGTGTCGGCCACCCCGGTCGACCCCCGCCGGTACGTCGCACCGCCACAGGTGGACAGCCTCGACGAGAGCCCGCTGAACCGGATCTCCGGCTGGGCGCTCACGCCGGAGCAGCGGCTGCTCGAGGTGGGACCCAGCGCGCCGGGCCGGGGCAAGGTACGGCTGCGGCTGGCGGTGCTGCCCGACTACGACGGCATCACGTGGCGGGTGGGTGCGACGTACCGCAACGCCGGCCGGGTGCTGCCGGCGCCGGCGCTGCTGCCCGACGTGCCGGTCGCCCGGGTGACCCAGGAGATCACCGTCGGCGAGCTGGCCGGGCGGCTGCTGCCCGTGGTGCCCACCCCGACCGGCGTCCAGGGCACCCGGGTCGCGTACGACCCCGCCACCGGCACGGTCATCCGGCCGGAGCCGCTGCGGGCGGGGCTGCGCTACACCGTCACGTCCGACACCCAGGAGCCCGACTACAACCTGCTGCCCGGCGCCGACTCGCCGAGCGGCGACCCGGTGGCGCGGTTCCTCACCGTGGGCGCGGGTGCCCCCGATCAGATCCAGCGCCTCGCCGACCAGCTGGCCGACGGCAACGGCGGCGCGTACGACCGGGCGGCGGCGATCGAGGAGTTCCTGGCCGAGCACTACCGCGAGGTGCCGGACGCGCCGAGCGGTCACGCGTACCCGAATCTGTCGTTCTTCCTGTTCGGCCCCCGCGACCAGGGCGGCCAGCGCGGCACCTCGGAGCAGTTCGCGGCGTCGTTCGCGCTGCTCGCCCGGCTCACCGGCCTGCCGTCCCGGGTCGTCGTGGGCTTCGACGCCCCGCGCGCGGGCGGCCCGGTGACCGGCGGTGACGCCGTCGCCTGGCCGGAGGTGCTCTTCGACGACCTGGGCTGGGTGCCGTTCGACCCGCTGCCCAAGAGCGACGAGCCGCCCCGCCCGGTCGAGGACGACTTCACCCCCAAGCCGTCCACCGCCCCGCCGAGCTCGGACCCTCCGGACGCGACGGACCTGCCGAGCGCGTCGGCCCCGCCCGCGGTGGCCGCTCCCCCGGCAGCGTCCCGCACCGGCCTGTCCACGGTGCTGGTCGCGTCCGGCGCCGGCGGGTCGGTGCTCCTGCTCCTGGCCGGGCTCGCGGGGACGATCGTCGTGCTGCGCCGGGGCCTGCGCCGCCGGCGGCTCACCACGGGCGCGCCGGCGCAGCGGATCACCGGGGCGTGGCTCGAGTTCACCGACGCCCTGCGGCTGGCCGGCCGCCCGGTGCCGGACCACCTCGCGGCCACGGAGGCGGCGGCGTTCGCGGCGACGGCACCGCCGCTGCGCCGGGCGGCCCCGCCGGAGGACTTCGCGCTGCCCCCGCTCGGCGACCTGGTCACGGCGGTGAACACGGTGGCCTTCGCCCCGGGCGCGGCGACCGGCGAGCAGGCCGACCGGGCCGGCGAACAGGCCGTCACGTACGCGGAAGCGCTCCGCGCCGGCAGATCCTGGTGGCGCCGCCTGCGCTGGACCCTGCACCCGGGCCCTCTCCGCTGGCACCGCGTCCCGAAGAAGCCGGACGCCGCACCGCCGCCCCCGGACCCGGCGCCGGAACAGGCCCCGGCGTCGCCTTCCGTGTGGGCCCCGCCGCCCGCCGCGGCCGAACCACCCCCGGCGGCCTTCTCCGAGCCGCCCGCCGGAGCCTGAGCGATCCGCCGGCGACCCCGATCACCGGATCGCGATCAGCCATTTCCCCAGGGCCCCGCCTCGCTCGAACGCGGTGTGGGCGTCGGCGGCCCCGGCGAGCGGGAACCGGCCGGCGACGACCGGGCGCAGCTTGCATCATGCGCGACACGATCCGCCGGGACCGGTCACGCCGGCCAGCAAATGAGAAGGGACCGTCGCCGGTCGGCTCAGTAATAGGCTGACCGCCATGCGGATCGACGCCGAGGAGAACCGGGCCCGGATAATCGCCGCGGCCCGCGACCTGATCGCCGAAGCCGGTCCGGACGTGCCGATGGCCCGGGTAGCGCGGCGCGCCGGCGTCGGCAAGGCCACGCTCTACCGGCGCTTCCCGACCCGCAAGGACCTGGTCGCGCAGACGTACGCCGACCGGCACGCCCAGTGCTCCGCGTCCTGGCACGAGGCGGCCCGCGACCCGGACCCGGCCCGCGCCTTCCGGGAGACGATCCTGCGATTGTGCGCGGCCCAGGTGGTCGACCGCGGATACACCACGGCGGTGCTCAGCGGCCAGGGCCTCGACATCGACCGGGCAGACTACGACCGGGCGCTGTCACTGCTGCTCGACCGGGCAAGGGCCGCGGGCGCATTGCGACCCGGGATCGGCGCGGCCGACCTGTGGCTCCTGCTGGCCGGCAACGCCGGGGTGATCGCCGTCGCCGGACCGGGCGCGCCGGCCGCATCACGCCGCTTCGCGGAACACATGCTCCGCTCCTTCGCCCCGGACCCGGCCGGACACCCCCGTCCGGCCTCAAGCGGCTAGCCCACCTGCCGCCGCGCCCCGGCGACGAACATCCCCGTGTTCAGCTGCCACCGGCTCGCACCCACCCCAGGAATCAACTCGGCGAACGTGCCCTGCCGAACCCCCACGGACCGGCCGCGCCGCGGGGCACCGACCACGCGCGACGGAGACCGGTCACCGCATTCTTCCGCCGGGCTGGTGGGTTGCCCGGCCGGGCAGAGTGTGGGCTCGGGGCGGTGGGGCGTGCAACCTCGGAGGTCGTCCCGATGATCAAAGGGGCATGACAAACCACGTACCCAGAACGGCCAGGCGCAGAGTCGTGGCCGCGGTGGCGGCGCTCGCCGTCGGCGGTGCCGTGCTCGGGCAGGTGTATCTCGCCGGGCCGGAGGCCGATGCGGCGCAGGAGCCGGACCGGTCCGCCGACGCCGGCACGGCCGTCGTGCCGGTTGCCGGCACGCGCCCCGGACCTCGGACGGTGACCCTGGTGACCGGCGACCGGGTGACCGTCGCCGGTCCGGACGCGACCCGCCCGTCCATCGAACCCGGGCCGGGGCGCGCGAAGGTCTCCTTCGCCACCTCGGTGGTCGGGGGGCACCTGCGGGTGGTCCCCTCGGACGCCGCCCGGCTGATTCAGAGCGGCCGGGTGGACGAGCGGCTGTTCGACGTGACCGAGCTGATCCGGGCCGGCTACACCGATGCGGAACGTCGCACCGTGCCGCTGATCGTCCGTTACAAGGATGAGGACGACGCCCGCGAGGCCATCGATCGCGGCGGGGCGAAGATCACCCGCAGGCTGCCCGTGGTCCGGGGGGCGGCGGTGAGCGCGCCGAAGCCGCGTACCCAGAAGACCTGGAGCGAGCTGACGGCCGAGCCCGGCGTACAGAAAATCTGGCTGGACGGCGTCCGCCGGCGGACGCTCGATGCGAGCGTCCCGCAGATCGGCGCGCCGGCCGCGTGGGCCGCCGGTCTCACCGGCAAGGGCATGACCGTCGCCGTCATCGACGGCGCGGCCGACACCACGCACCCGGACCTGGCCGGCCGGGTCACGCTGCGCAACTTCGTCGAGGGTACGGACGCGCCGGTCGGCGGTGACGTGCACGGCACCCACGTGGCGTCGACGATCGCGGGCAGCGGCGCGGCGTCCGGCGGGAAGTTCAAGGGTGTGGCGCCGGAGGCGACGGTGCTGTCCGCCATGGCCTGCGGCGAGGTGAACTGCCCCGAGTCGGCCCTGCTGGCCGCGATGCAGTGGGCCGCCGTCGAGCAGAAGGCCCGGGTGATCAACATGAGCGTCGGCGGGCTCGACCGGCCCGGCCTCGACCCGGTCGAGGAGTCGGTGAACCGGCTCACCGCGGAGACCGGCGCGCTGTTCGTGGTCGCCGCCGGCAACAACGGGCCCGTCGCCGGCGAGATCGATTCGCCGGGCAGCGCCGACGCCGCGCTGACCGTCGGGGCGGTCGACAAGGAGGACGCGATCGCCGACTTCTCCAGCCGCGGGCCGCGCAACGGCGACAGGGCGATCAAACCGGACATCACCGCGCCGGGCGTCGACATCGTGGCGGCGAAGGCCGCCGGCTCCGACCGGGAGGTGCCGCCGGGCACCCCGGACGGCTACATCCCGCTGCGGGGCACGTCGATGGCCACCCCGCACGTCAGCGGCGCGGCGCTGCTGCTCGCCCAGGCCCACCCCGGCTGGCGGGCCGACCGGTTGAAGCGCACCCTCATGGCCACGGCCCGGCCGAACGACGACCTCGGCCCGTTCGAGCAGGGCGCCGGCCGCGTCGACGTGGCCGCCGCGCTGAGCGGAACCCTGACCGCCGAGCCGCCGTCGGTGTCGTACGGGCAGCTGCGGTGGCCGCACGACGAGGACGCCTCGATCGCGAAGAAGGTCACCTACCACAACGACGGTCCGCAGGCCGTCGAGCTGACCCTGGCACTCGCCGGCTCCGACGTGTTCACCCTCGGTGCGGGCCGGCTGGACGTACCGGCCGGCGGGACCGCGGAGGTCACCGTCACCGCGAAGCTGCCGAGGACCGCGGAGAACACCACGTACACCGGCCGGCTCACCGCCACCGCCGGCGACCGGACCGTGGTCACGCCGCTCGCGGTGGACAAGGAGCCGGAGCGGTACACCGTCACCGTGCGGCACATCGACGCCGCCGGGAAGGCGGCGAAGAAGTACCGGTTCCGGGTGTTCGACCCGAAGGGTGAGGTCACCGACCTGCCCAGCACGCTGTACGACCCGTCCGGCACGCTCACCATGCGGCTGCCCAAGGGCCGGTTCACGATGGCCTCCTACGTCGACAGCTCGGGCGGCGACGGCGGCGGCGACCCGGATCCCAGCGGGCGCGGCGCCGACCAGGCCGTCATCTTCCACCCGCTGGTGGACGTCGACCGCGACGTGGACCTGACGTTCGACGCGCGGCGCGCCAAGCCCGTCGCGCAGCGGGTTCCCGGCGAGTCGGCCGTCGCCCGGGGCGTGAACCTGAGCCTGGAGATGAAGGTCGACGGCGCACCGGTGGAGCTCGGCGTCGTCCAGGAGACCTTCGAGGGCCTGGCCGTGGACATGCTCGGCTCCGGCGCCGGCGTCACCGACCTCACCGGCGTCGTGACCAGCGGATGGACCCGGTCGGGCGACGCGGAGAGCAGCCCGTACGCCTATTTCGTGGCCGACCGCGTGCCGGCGGAGAAGCTGCTCGCCGGCTACGACCGCAAGTACGCCGAGAGCGAGTTCGCCACCGAGACGCAGGAGATCCACGGGCCGGCCGGGACGGCGGCACGTCAGTGGCTCTTCCCGACCGGACCGGCCGGCGAATCGTTCGGCGCCTCCCGCAGCAACCTGCGCTCCGGGCGGGTCAACCACTACAGCGTCGCCGGTGGTTTCCGCTGGTCCTCCCAGCTCGGGCTGGACACCGACGGCACCGGAACCTTCGGCGGCCTGTCGTTCTTCCAGGGACCGCGCGCGTACCCGGCCGGGAAGCGAACCCGCCAGGTCTGGGGTCAGGCCCCGTACGGTCAGGTGTTCAACCCCGCCAGCCAGTGGGTCACCCGGGCTTCGGACACCCTCTCCCTGACGATGTCGCCGTTCGGTGACGCCGCCGGCCACGCCGGGATCTACGAGAAGACGACGGCCCGGACGAAACTGTTCCGCGACGACACGCTGCTGGACGACGCGGAGGGCCTCACGACAGGCGCCGACGGCCTGCCGGACGCGGCCGCCACGTACCGCGTGGAGCAGACCACCGAGGGCGGCATCGACGGCTTGTCCACCCGGACCGCGACGAAGCTGACCTTCCGGTCGTCCCGGCCGTCCGGCGCGGACCAGGCCGTCCCGCCGGTGATCGCCGTCCACTTCGGCGTCCCGAAGGCCGGCAAGCTGCCGGTCGACGTGCGGGACGCCACCGGCGAACCGGTCAGGACCCGCCGGCTGGCCGTCGAATACTCGGCCGACGACGGGAAGACGTGGAAGACCGCCCCGGTGACCGGCGGCTCCGCGACGGTGAAACTCCCGGCCGGCACCGCATTCGTCTCGCTGAGAGCACACGCCACCTCAGCGGCGGGCAGCACGGCCGAACAGACCGTGATCAGGGCGTACCGGCCGGCGTGACGCCGGGGGAAGGCCGCATGGACACGGAAACCGGGGGCCCGGCCCGGCCATGCGGCCTTCCCACCGAGGCAGCCTGCCGCGCATCGCCAACGGTCTACGTCCATCGGCGAGGAGACGCGGTCACGCCCACTCGCGCTGTTCGTTGTGCTCTTCCTTGCGACGTAGAGCGGTGTTCAAGTCGATGCCGTAGCGGTTGGCGACGGCGCATACGAAGATCATGATGTCGGCGAGTTCCTCGTCGACGGTGCCGACGATCGATGTGGTGCCGACTGACAGGTCTTCGGATTTGCGTACGGCTTTGAAGAGTTCGCCGACCTCTTCACCCAGGAGGAGGCACTGGGCGATGACCCCGCGATCGGCGAATCCGCGCTCCTTCTCCATGTCGGCGACGTAGCGCTGGATATCGGACAGTGTCGCCGCGGGTGGCAACGGAATCATGTGGGCCAACCTCGGGGAAGACGTCAGGGCGACGGGGAGGGTAACAGTTCCGCCAGACCGTGGGGAGCTGGCCGATTCGCCCGGATTTCGGCGTAACCTGCGCGCAGGGCGACCGTGAGCTGCCGCGCGGCTGCTCTTACGGCTGTTCGGTCTGCCCCCTCGGCTGGGGTGCGATGGAGACGGCATCGAACCGCACGAGTGGGAACGTCCCAGCTCCAGGACCCTGTCACGCGGCCGTTGATGACGATGGCCGGCAATGCCTCGCCGATCTGGTTGAACGCCGAGTCTTCGTCGAGGGCGCCGAGATAGCGCTTGCGAGTCTCGGCGTAGGCCTTGAGGGCGACGTCTTCGTGGGCCAGGAAATGCACCTGAGCGGGTGACTGCTCGTTTCGCTGCCGGGTGAACTCCTCGAATCGGGCCCTGGGGAGGTACAGCGTCGAGTCCGCCCACGGTGTCGACACCGCCGTCAGCGGGCGTCCGGCCTGGTCCAGGGCTGTCACCACGGCGGTTCGTGACAACCCGGACCACCAAGTGGCGTCGCGCAGGGAGGCCGGCCCGTAGCGGTCGAAGTAGGCCTCGATCAGGCGGGTGGTGGCGGTATCCCGATCGAGGCTGAGGTGAAGGTCAGGGTGGCTGGTAGCAGTCAGCGCGAACGTTCGGTGTTCTCTGTTCCAGCCGCCGCTGCGGTTGCGGTACGTCAGCTCGCCGCACTCCCAGGCCAGTTTCAGTGCGAGCCGGGCGGCGGGCACTGGGGTGCCCGCCTGGGCGAGTCGTTCCTCGATCTGCCGGTGCGTGAGATGACTGCGCTCGGCAAGCAGACTCTTGATCCGGGCGATCAGTGCCGTGACCAGCCGATCGGAGACGCCGGCATTCGTCAGCTGCCGCAGGGCGTCGCGTTGCCGGTAGTGCAGGGTGGCACTGTGCGCGGCGCCGGCCAGAGCCACCGGCATGGTGTGCAGTGTCTTGCGCATGCACCGCAGAGTGACGAGTTCGCGGTGCGTTCGGTCGTCCCACAGGCTCAGCGCCACCGCGGGCTGTGTGGCGCGGGCGAGAACGGTGGC
Organism: Pseudosporangium ferrugineum; assembly: GCF_003002065.1. Classification (GTDB taxonomy): domain Bacteria; phylum Actinomycetota; class Actinomycetes; order Mycobacteriales; family Micromonosporaceae; genus Actinoplanes; species Actinoplanes ferrugineus_A. Next base: position 51,104 of record NZ_PVZG01000018.1, on the reverse strand, counting down.
GAAGGGTGACGGTAGCCGGGCCGCGTGCAGGCCCAGTGTGGCAGCGGCGACAGCGGAGGCACTGGTGAACCGCCGGTCGCTGTGCAGACCTTGCCGATGAAGGAGCCATTGCCACAGAGCATCGGCGTTTTCTGCGTCGAGGTGATGGACCTCCACAACCTGAGGCAGGGCGGCTGGCACGCCGGGACGCTAGCACGATGGCGTGCCGGGCTGTCAGCCCTGGGGCCCCCACGCACTCTCCACGAAGTCCCGCAGTCGCTCGTAGGACTGCTGCGTCTCGGCCCATTCCCGCTCGTCGCCCCACCAGTGCCGGTCGTTGTGGTGGATGTGGAACTTCGCCCAGTCGTGGTCCCAGTCCGGCTGCAGGTGAGTGCCGTGGATGCGGTGTAAAGCGGCTTGCTCGTACACCTGTGTGCCCGGCAGGGGGACAAACCGGAACAGTGATACCCGAGCGAGGTCAGGCCGCAGCTCCGACAGCAGTGAGATTGTCTCAGCTGTGGTCTCCCGGTTCTCGCCTGGATAACCGTGGATGATGAAGACCTTCGCGGCGATACCGGCCCCGGCGGTGATACGTACTGCCCGTCGGATCTGCTCGCGTTTCGTGTTCTTGCGCATCGCCTTGAGCAGGGTCTCACTGCCGGACTCCATGCCGTACTTCACCTCGATACACCCGGCCGTTGCCATGGCGCCGAGCAGGGCTGAGTCGACGGTGTCGACACGCGACAACGCTGACCACCGCAAGTCAAGATCGGCGATGCTCTCGCAGATGTCCGCAACCTTGCGCTTGTTGACGATGAAGTTGTCGTCGACGATCGCGAAGCCCTCGATGCCGTGGGCGGCTTGCAGATGGCTCAGCTCATGGCGGGCACTTGCCCCGCTCCGGTATTGGATGCGCGTCTGGCCGGCCGCGCAGAAGGCGCAGGGGAACGGGCATCCTCGGCTGAACATGACGTGGGCCATGCGTAGGTCGGTGCCGGCCAGGCGGTCGGGCAGGATGAAATCTTCGACCGGCAACAGATGCCGAGCGGGTAGAGGCAACTGATCGATGTCGCGCAGAAGCGGCCGGGTGGGCTCACGGTGCACCGTCTCGCCATCGCACCAGAGCACGCCGGGCACTCCGCCGAATCGGCGGGTGCCAGCTCGTTCCAGAATGTCGAGGATGGTCTCTTCCGATTCACCGGCGGCCACCACGTGCGCGCCGAAGTCGAGCAGGCTCTGCTCGGGGTAGAAATTGGCGTGTACGCCGCCCACCATGACGAGGGCATCAGCGCGGGTCCGGGCTCGGCGACGGGCATCGAGCATGAGACCGTAGGTCGCCGAGGAGGCCAGGGAGAATCCGACCGCATCGCAGTCGGAGAGATCGAGCGCGTCGGCCCCCGGAGCGACCTTGCCGATGCGCACATCATGGCCGGCAGCTTCCATGACCGCGGCAAGATAGAGCACTCCGAACGGCGGGAACTCCTTGCGGCCTTGGCGGAACCGCGCCATGTCGTAGACCTCGGGGTAGAGCAAGGTGACCTTCATGCCGCGTCCGTCGCCCGATCGAGAATGACGTCGGCCAGCCGCCGGGCGACCGCTTCGGCAGGATGAGAGCCGACGTCGTAGGTCAGCACGCGACGCCCTTGTCGGCGGAGGTCGTCGGCGGCCGTCAGGAATGCGTTTCGCTCGCGTTCGTTGGCCGCGACATCGGCGCTGTGGAACCGGCTGTAATGGCCACGCCGTGCCGCTCGCTGGGCGCACAATGCCGGCTCGCCGCAGAGGATGATCGTCAGATCCGCGGCAGGGAGCTGGGAGTAGACCGCCCGGCGCAGCTCCGAGCGCACCCCGTCGGCGAGGTCGAACACCATCGACGAGGCCACATAGCGATCGCAGACCACGATCGCCCCGTCGGCCACCGCAGGTCGGATCACGGTGCGTTCGTGGTGATAGCGGTCCGCCGCGACCAGCAGCGCCAGCTCGTTCCCTCGAAAATCGAACGTCCCACGCCGCGCAAGTTCCCCGATACCGGTGGACGAAGGGGTGCAGGTGAGCAGCGGCTCGTGGCCGCGCTCACGGAGCTGGTCGCAGACCAGGCGGGCCGTGGTGGACTTGCCCGCCCCGCTCTGCCCATCCAAGGTGATGAACATGCCGAACCCAAACGCCATCAACACAGAGTGACTTAGCAAGCACCCTTTGTGAAGTCGGTTGGTGCCTACGTGCCCATGGCGCGAGCCGCGGCGAAGGCGGATGCCGGCCGTCGCGGCCCCGGTTGGCCCCGAGCACGGACTTACGGGAGTCAGGGACGGATACGGCCGGCGTCGGCGTGCACTTTCGCCATGCCCAGCCTCTCCGCCACCGCCGCCACCTTTGCCAGCAGCTCGCCGGCCTCGGCCCGCTGCCGCGTCCCGCCCTCGCGGAGCAGGACCCGCGCCTGGTCGTAGCGGATGCGGGCCAGCGTCGGCGGGGAGTCCTGGGCGAGCGTCGCCGCCGCCCGGAGGTCCTCGCGGGCCTGGGCCGGGTCGTCCTCGGCGAGGGCCAGCACGCCGCTGTAGCGGGCCACCGGGCCGAGCAGGACCGTCGGCCAGCCGGCCAGGACGAGTTCGTCGCGGCGGTGGCGGAGCAGGGGGGCCAGGCGCGGGGCGAGGGCCGCGGCGGTCGGGTCGGACGGTAGTCGCTCGCGGAGGGTGGCCACCGCCTCGGCCAGCACGGCCGTGGTCGGCACCGACCAGCCGTGCGGGGGCCAGCCGGACAGGTCGCCGTGGACGGTCACGAAGGCGGCCAGGCGGTCCGCGGCCTCGGCGTACCGGCCGGTGTCGCAGCAGGCCAGGATGAGGGCCGCCGGCCAGATCGGGAAGTGGGCGTCGCCCTCGATCGCGCCGGCCAGGTTCTCGGTGAAGAGGTCCTCGGTGCGGCCGAGTTCGCGCAGCAGCCAGTAGACCTGGCCCTGCCACGTCTGCTTCAGCGTGTCGGCCGGCACGGCGAGCTGGGGGCGTACCTCCTCGACCGCCTGGCGGCCGGGGCCGAAGAGCCAGCCGGCCGCCGCCGGGAACGTGCCCCGCCACAGGTGCAGCATCGTGTCCAGGACGTCCTGCAACCAGCGGCCCTGCGGGCGGGGGTGCTCGGCGACGGTCTTGCGGTGGTCCTTCACCGCCGCGTGCACGTACGGCAGGTCGCCCAGCCGGACGTGGTCGATGATCAGGGCGACCAGGGCCTCGCTCTCGAAGTACGGCGACCGCGCGGCGATCGCCGCCTCGCGGAGCCGGTGCGAGACCTCCCGCAGCTCCCGGGGCGGCGCGTGGTCGTACAGGCCCCAGCGGCACTCGTTGAGGACCTCGCAGCGCACGGCCGGATCGTGGTTGCCGTCGAGGGCCAGCAGGGTACGGCGGGCGAGTTCGGGGCCGCCCTCCACGGTGGCGCCGGCCGGCCGCACGTGGGCCGCCACGGCCATCGACGTCTTGTGCGCGAGGTGCGCCTGGAGTTGCAGGCGGAGGGCGCCGGCCGCTTCCCCGCGTACGGAATCGAGGTGGTGCAGTGAATGCCGCAGCAGGTAGACCACCTGCTCGTCCACGACGCCCGGGTCGAACCACTGCCGCGCCATCCGGATCGCCGCCTGGGCCTGGAGCTCCGGATGCCCCTCCGCGGCGTCGTACGCGTTGCGGTACTGCCGGACCGCCTCCCCGGCCTGGCCCAGGTCGGCGCGGGCGTCACCCAGCGTCACCATGAGTTCGGCCGCGAGCGCCGCCGGGCAGTCGAGCCGCAGCCCCGCCTCGGCCCAGTCGGCCGCCGCCTGCGCCGAGTAGCCGTGCCGCTCGGCGCGCGCCGCGGCCAGCATCGCCCGCGCCGCCCGGTCCGCCGGGAGCAGCCGCCGGGCCAGCCGCGCCTGGCGGGCCATCTGCACGGCGAGCGGCGCGGTGAGCCGTTCGCCGTCGGCCACCCGCGCGGCCAGCGCCTCGAACCGTTGCCGCGCCTCGGCCGCCGGGGCGTCCGCCGGCGCCGCCGCCGGGGCCGGGGCCGGGCCGGTCAGGTCCACCCCGGGGGGCGTGAACCACGGCGTGCGGCCGGCGCCGTGCGGTCCGATGAGGACGATGCCGAGCGGCTGACCGGCCAGCCCCTCCCGCAGCTCGCCGAGCACCTCGCCGGCGATCGGGCTGAGCAGGTGCGCGTCGTCGAAGACCAGCACCAGCGGACCGGCCCGCAGCACCGGCCGCAGCAGCGCCTCCAGCAGGCCGATCAGCCCGGCGAGATCCCGCGGGCTCTCCGGCCGGGCCGCCGTCGTGGTCACCGCCGGGGAGACGAACTCCACGACCAGCTTCCGTACGCCCGGAGCCACCGTCCCCAGCCCCAGATCCCGCCGCGAGTGGGCCCACAGCGCCCCGGCGAGGGCCCGCCACGGGGACAGCTCGTCGAGATGCCGGCAGCGGACGGCGAGCACGGCGGTGGCCCGGACGGCGGCGCGCGCCACGACGTCCTCGATCAGCGGTGCCGTGCTCCCGTTCCCGGCGTGCCGCACGGTCAGCGTCGCCGGGCCGTCCGCGGCGAGCCGCCCGAGCAGGTCCTCGAACGCCTCGACGGCCTCCGGTGCCGGGCTCCGCGCCGGCGCCGGCGCCTCGGGAATCAGCGGCCGGTGCACGTCGACGCCGTCCTCGTGCAGGCCGATGAGGTCGAACGCCCGCGAGGTGGTGGCGAGGTCCACCCCCGACCGGCGGCCCTGCTCGACCAGATCCTCGGCCGCCGCCGCGCCGTCGCGGCGCAGCACGTCCAGCACCCGGAGCAGCCAGAGCGCGTCCGCCCGGCCGAGGCGGTGGGTCACCGGCCGGGACGCCCAGTCCGCGGCCCGGTCGTACCAGCCGCGGGTCAGGGCGGCCCGGGCCATGCCGTCGACGAGTTTCTCCCGTACGCGGGTGAGCCCCGCGCGGAAGGTGCGCAGCGGCTCACCGGTGGACCACTCGGGGCCGAACTCGGCGAAGGGCTCGGCGGGCCAGAGGGCGGCGGTGGCCGCGTACCGGCGCTCGGCCTCGGCGTGCTCTCCCGCGCCGAGCAGGCCCAGCACGTCCCGCGCCGCCCGCTCGAACCGGTACGCGTCCACCACGTCGGCGAGGTCCCGTTCCGGCCCGGCGACCAGCTGGTAGCCGCGCGACTGCCGCGCCGAGGTGATGTCCAGCCCGTGCTCGCGCAGGATCCGCCGCAGCCGGGCGATGACCGGGGCGAGCAGCGCCTCCCGCGCGGTCGCGTGCCCGGGGTCCCACACCGGGTCGAGGAACGCCTCCGGGCGCAGCGGGCCGCGGGCGGCGACGAGCACCGCGAGCGCCTTCTTCTCCTGGGACCGCCGCAGCTGGGCCCGGCCGTCGGCGACGATCTGCACCTCGCCGAGGACCCGGATGCTCAGGCCGGCCACGGTCAGGCCACGGGCCCACCCGATCCGGCCGCGTCCCGTCTGCGCCGGGCTCGCCGCCGCGCCGCGCAAGGTCCGTGCAATGTCCCGCTGGGAGAGTGCAATGAACATTTTTCCACTTGGCATTGAGCCCGACAGCGCCGGGCCATCGCCTGGCGGCGGGCAGTGCCGGCCTCGCCACGTCGAAAAAGGTTCAATGTCCGCCGGGTTGAGTGAGCCGTGGGGAAGGACATGCCGAGCACGGTACCGGCGAACGTCACCGAGCGGGAGCACAGGTTGTCGTACCAGCAGGAGCTCGCGAGGGCGACCGACCGGGCGATCAGGGTCGCCGGCGGCCGCCGGATCATCGTCGACGACAGCTGGGAAGTCGAGATCAGCGCCCGGTCCTGGAGCAGCATGCTGGCGATCATCAAGAAGATCGCACTGACCCACCTCGGATACGCCGACATGAGGTCGATCGAGAACGTGGCGGCGAGATATCTCGACTGATCTCCTTTCGGCGTCCCGGGTGGTGGCCCGCACCGGCACGGGCCACCACCCGGGCCCGGGTGAGTAAGCCGGAGCGGACCGGGGTAGACCTCGGTGATGCGAATCGGTTTGCGCCTCACCACGGCCGCGGTCCTGGCGATCGCGGTGCTCGTGCCGTTCGCGCTGCTCGCGGTGCTGGTCGTCGGCGACTGGGCCCCGCTGCACGACGCGGACGCCGCGGTCACCGACGCCCTCCACACGTGGGCGGTGGCGCATCCGGGCGGCCGGAACGTGGCGGTGTGGCTCACCAACCTCTTCGCGCCCATGCCGCTGCGGGCCGCCACACTCGTGCTCGTGCTCTGGCTGCTGCACCGGCGGGCCCGGCAGCCGGCGCTCTGGGTGGTCACCACGATGGTCGTCGGCGGGGTGCTGGGTGCGGTGCTGAAGCTGCTCGTCGGGCGGCACCGGCCGGACCTGCTCGACCCGGTCGCGCGGGCGGCCGGCTACTCGTTCCCGTCCGGGCACGCCCTCAACGCGGCCCTCGCCGCCGGCGTCTTCGTGCTCGTCCTGCTGCCCGTCGTCCGCCGCCGGTGGCTGCTGTGGGGCGGCGCGGCCCTGATGGCCGTGCTGACCGGCGTCACCCGGATCGTCCTCGGCGTGCACTGGACCAGCGACGTGGTGGCCGGCTGGCTGCTGGGCGTGGCGGTGGTGGCCGCGACGGCGACGGCGTTCACCCGTCGCGGGCTGGACGACGTCCTGGAGGCGGGCGTCGAGCCGGGGCTCGCCGAGGCGGAACCGGACAGTTCCGCCCCGATGCCCGCACACCGATCCGGCGATGCGTAACGCGAACGCGCATCGGGTAAAGGCGCCGCCATGTCCGATGTCGCGGTTCGGGTCGTCAAGCGGGTGTTGTTCCCGGTAGCGCTGCTGTTCGGGGTCATGGTGGGGCTCGGCCTGCTCATCACCAAGGTCATGGCGCACGTGTGGCCGTTCACCGTCGAGGACTCGGTGAACCGGGAGCTGGAGCGGGACCGTACGGCCGAAGGCAACGCCGTGTCCCTGGTCTTCAGCACGCTGGCCAACACGCCGGTCATCATCGCGGTCACCGCGCTCGCCGCCCTCGTGCTGCGGCTGACGCTCAAGCGGTGGCGGGAGCCGATCTTCCTGTGCGTGGCGGTCACCGCGCAGGCGCTCGTCTTCTTCCTCACCACGCTCGTGATCGACCGGACCCGGCCCGCCGTGGATCACCTGGATGCCTCGCCGCCGACGTCGAGCTTCCCCTCCGGGCACACCTCCGCCGCGGTCGCGCTCTACCTGGGACTCGCTGTCCTGCTGGTACGCCTGACGAACCGTACGGGCCTGAAGGCGCTCTGCTGGCTCCTGGTGCTCGTGCCGGTGTGCGTGGCCGTGGCCCGGATGTACCGCGGCATGCACCACCCGACGGACGTCCTGGCGTCGTTCCTCAACGGCGGCACCTGCGTCGCCGTGACCGCGCGGGCGTTCCTCGACGAGGGCGTACGCCGGGTGCGGCGGGCGATCGGATCGCGGCGGCTCGCCCACTCCTGAGTGGTTACGGCCGCCACTGCACCAGGGCGGCCGTCGCGTCGTCGCGCAGCTCACCGTTCTCGTACGAGACGATCGCGTGGATCAGCCGCCGCATCACCTCGGGCGCCGCGATCCCCAGCCGCATCGTCTCGCCGATGAACGCGCTCAGCCGGTCGAGGCCGAACAGCTCGCCGTCGGCCGACCGGGCCTCGGTGATGCCGTCGGTGTAGAGCACGAGCGTGTCGCCCGGTTCCAGCATCACCTCGGTGACCCCGGGCGGCCGCGGCAGCATGTGGCCGAGGCCCAGCGGCAGCGCGGTCGGCGTGGGCAGCGCGGTCATCGTGCTGCCCCGGCGCAGGTGCAGCTCGGCCGGGTGCCCGGCGGCGATCCGGCGGTAGCTGCCGGTCGTGGTGTCGAGTTCGGCCAGGACGGCGGTGACGAACGCCCCCGGGAACTGCGAGCGGATCCACTTGTCGATCGACCGGTACGTGTCCGCCAGCCCCAGCCCCGACCGCCGCGCGTTGCGGTACGTGTTCAGCGTCAGCGTGGTCAGCGCGCTCGCACTGATCCCGTGCCCGACCGTGTCGAAGAGGGCCACATGCACGATGTCGCCGTTCGCGGCGTAGTCGAACGCGTCGCCGCCCACGTCGTAGCACGGCTCCAGCACCGCCGTGACCAGAGCGTCGTTCGCCGCGAAGGTCAGTGGGGGCAGCTGGTTCCAGATGATCTCGGCCGCGAGCTGCATGGGCAGCCGCCGCCGGGTCCGCTCCACCGCGTCGCCGTAGAAGCGCCGGCTGGCGATCAGCTCGGCGACCAGTGCCGCGATGACGACGAGGTCGCGGTGCAGGCGCTCGTCCGGTTCCTCCTCCAGCCACACCTCGAGCACGCCGAGGCGTTCGGCGCCGTGCAGCAGCGGCAGCCACATGCGCGAGTCGGCCTGGGTGGTCACCGCGGTGCAGAACGCCTGCCCGGCGAGGGTGTCGTCCACCTTGCGCGGTTCGTGGTCGCCGGGCGTGCCGTGCAGTGGCCAGAGCGAGATCTGCTCGTAGTCGATCATGAGGGCGGTGAGCCGGTCGGCGCCGAGCAGCGGCGCGACGCCCGCGAGCGCCGGCGGCAGATCCTCCGGGCGGCTGCGGTGCCGCAGGTCCAGCAGCCGGCGCACCGCTTCCATCGGATCGACCATGCCGGGCTTCCTACCCCCAACACCCGTGCCGCCAACCCACCGCACCCAAAGGTAGGGTTACCTAACTTCGAGAGCGAGGTGGGTGCGTGGCGGAACCGACGCTGGCCGAGGTGCTGGGCGGGCGCAGGGCCGCGCTCGACGCCACCGTGCCGCCGGTGCTCTTCGTCGCCGGCTGGCTCATCGGCGGCCGGTCACTCGGTGCGGGTGCCGCGGCCGCGCTGGCCGCCGCCCTGCTGGTGGCGGTGCTGCGGCTGCGGCAGGGCGAGCGGCCCCGCGCCGTGCTCGTCGGGCTGCTCGGGGTGTGCGTCGCCGCGCTGATCGCGATGCGTACCGGCCGGGCCGAGGACTTCTTCCTGCTCCAGATCGTCAGCAACGCGGCGAGCGCGCTGGCCTGGGCGGTGAGCATCGTGATCCGGTGGCCGCTGCTCGGCGTCGTGGTGGGCGCGGTGCTCGGGCAGCGTACGCGGTGGCGACGCGATCCCGCGCTGCTGCGGGCGTACGGACGAGGCAGTTGGGTCTGGGTTTTGCAGTACGTGCTGCGCCTGGCGGTGTTCGTGCCGCTGTGGGCCGCCCACCAGGTCGTCGCGCTCGGTGTGGCCCGGGTAGCGCTGACCTGGCCGCTGGTCGCCGCGTGCCTGGCGGTGAGCTGGTGGGTGATCCGCCGCGACCTGCCCGCGGACCACCCCGGCCTGCGCCACCCGCGCACCGGGACACCCCCGCGGTCAGCCCCGGCCGACGCCGACCATCTCGGGTGAGTCGAGGTCGCCGCCGAAGCCCTCGCGGTGCATCACGCCCCAGACCGCCTTGCGTCCCCGCCACGCGCCGAGCGCGCCCCAGGCCTGCCACACCGCCAGCACCTGCCGGTAGCCGAAGTTCTCCACGAGCGCCGCCGCCACCCCGCGGGCGATGTCCGACCAGCGCGGATAGCGGTGGAACGAGACCTCCTCGATGAACAGGGACACCAGGCTGACGAGCAGGCCGTATCCGTACGCGACCAGCACGAACCGCCACGCGAACCCGACGTCGACCGCGCCCGCCCACAGGCCCAGCGGCAGCAGCACGACGGCGGCCAGCTCGACGAACGGCGCCAGCAGCTCGAACAGCACGTAGTACGGCAGGGCGAGCAGGCCGATGCGCCCGTAGCGGGGGTTGAGGATCATGCCGCGGTGCTTGCTCAGGATCTCCGCTATGCCCCGGTGCCAGCGCCGCCGCTGCCGGCCCAGCACCCGCAGCCGGGACGGCGCCTCGCTCCAGCTGACCGGCTCCGCGACGAAGATGACCCGGTAGTCCGCGTGCCGGCGGCGCAGGTGGTGGTGCAGGCGCACGACGAGTTCGGCGTCCTCGCCGATGGTGTCCGGGTCCATGCCGCCCACCTCGACGACCAGGTCCCGCCGGAAGATGCCGAAGGCGCCCGAGATCACCACCAGGCCGCCGAGGCGGGACCAGCCCGTCCGGCCCATCAGGAAGGCCCGCAGGTACTCGACGACCTGCACCCGCAGCAGCCACGGCTTCGGCATGCGCACGTCGACCACGCGGCCCCCGACGACCTTGCAGCCGTTGGCGATCCGCACGACCCCGCCGCAGGCGGCCACCCGCAGCGGATCGTCACCGAACGGCTTGGCGACCGACAGCAGCGCGTCCGGGTCCAGCACCGAGTCCGCGTCGACCATGCAGACCAGCGGGTGCCGGGCCAGGTTGATGCCGACGTTGAGGGCGTCGGCCTTGCCGCCGTTGGTCTTGCGGACCACGGTCAGCGTCTCCGGGTTCGCCCGCGCCACGTGCACCGACAACACCTGGGACCGGTACGGGATCTCCGACGGCACCACCCGCGGCACCGCGACGAGGTCGAACTGGGCCCGCAGCCGCTCGAACGTGTCGTCGCTGGACCCGTCGTCGACGACCACGACCTCGTAGCGCGGATAGCGCAGCGCGGTCATCGCCTGCACCGCCGCGACGATGCCGGCCCCCTCGTTGTGCGCGGGGACGATCACCGACACCGGCAGGGTCAGCGGGCTGCGGAACATGTCGTCGGCGCCGGCGAACGGCATCCGCCGCAGGTGCTCCCGGAACTCCAGCCCGGCGAGCACGATCAGGGCCAGATAGCCGCTGTTGAGCGCGATGAAGTACGCGAAGATCGCGAAGTCGGTATAGCGCAGCACGTCGCGCACGACGTCGGTCACCGGGCCGCTCCGACCCGCTCCTCGTGCAGGACCCGGGCCAGGGCGAGCGCCTCCTCGGCGTGCAGGGCTGCCGTCGACCGCTGGGCGTGCGCCCCCGCCCCGCCGGCCTCGGCGCGCGACCGGTCGGCCTCGACGGTGTCCCGCAGCGCGTCGAGTCCCGCCGGGCCCAGCCGGCGCAGCGCGTGCGCGGCCTCGTGCGCCACCTGGTAGGTCTCGTCGTCGAGCAGGGCCACGAGCGTCGGCACCGCGGACGGGGAGCCGAGGTCGCCCAGGGCGCGGGCCGCGGCGGCGCGCAGCAGGGTGGGACGGGAGCTGTGCACGGCGGCGGAGAGGGGTTCGAGGGCTCCGCGCGTACCCATCTTGCCCAGGTTGGTCGCCGCCGCCACCCGCACGTCGACGCTGGTGTCCTCGCGCAGCAGCCGGGCGATGCGGTCGACCGAGCCGGTGGCGCCGAGCAGGCCGAGCGCGTCGAGGCAGACGGCGCGCACCCGGGCCTGCGGGTGGTCCAGCGCGGCGGAGAGCGTCACCTCGGCCTCCGCGCCGAGCTGGGCCAGGGTGTGGCTGGCCAGCAGCGCCGGGATCGAGTCCGACCGGTCCAGGCCGGCGATGATGCTCCAGGCCGCGGCCGGGTCACCGATGCGGCCGAGCGACCGTACGGCCACCACGCGCACCTCGGCGTGCCGGTCGGTGAGCAGCCGGCACAGCTCCGGCACGGCCTGCCGCAGCTCGAGGTCGCCGAGCACCTGGGCGGCCCGGGCCCGGACCACCGGACTGCGCGAGCGCAACCGGCCGAGGGCGGTGCGGGCCGTACCCCGGCGCAGGAACACCGAGACCAGCCCGGCGTGGGCCTCCCCGCGGAGCTTGCCGAGCAGGGCGAGCGCGTGCGGCTCGGCGGCCCGCCACGCCTGCTCGGGGATCGCGACCAGCTCGTCGCCGCCCTCCTCGCCGTTGTCGGCCACGAAGGCGAGCAGCGCCGGGCGCGACCGGGCGGCGAGCTCGGCACGCTTGCGTTCGCGGGTACGGCGGACCAGCCGGACGGCGACGATGCCGGCGGCGGTCACCGCGACGATCCCGGCCAGGATCACGATGACCACGGTGAACAGGTGCAGCATCACCGCGCCACCCGGGCGAGCGCCGACTCCACCCGTTCCAGCAGCTCGCGCGGGCTGAACGGCTTGACGATGTAGTCGGTGGCGCCGGCCGCGTACCCCTGCTCCAGGTCCTGCGGGCGGGCCCGGGCGGTGAGCATGATGATCGGTACGTCCGCCCGCAGCGGCCCGGCGCGCAGCTCCCGGCAGACGTCGAGGCCCGACATGCGCGGCATCCGCACGTCGAGCAGCACCAGATCGGGCGGCCGGGACCGGGCCTGCCGCAGCGCGGCCGCCCCGTCGGACACCCCGACCACGTCCAGGCCGGCCTTGTGCAGCTTGTACGCCACGAGGTGACGAATGTCCGGGTCGTCCTCGACGAGGAGAATGGTGCTCATCGTCCCCCCGGGATGCCGAGCCAGCGCTGATCTGCCCAACATATCCGTTATGTGAGCAACGCTCCCGGGAACGGGGAGCAAAGCCGCAACCGGTTGGCCGAGCACTCAACCCGCCCGGGGGCCCACCCGATAGGGGCGGCGTGAATGTGACCAGGTGGTTCGCGGGGGCCGGCCGCCGCGGCGCCGCCCTCGCCGCCGTGACCCTCGCCCTCGGGCTGGGCACCGGCGGCGCCGCCACCGCGGGCCTCGCCGCGGCCGAGCGCGACGCCACCACCACGGCACTGACCGCGCGTACGGCCACCGTCCGCGACGCCCTCGCCGCCACCTTCCAGCGGTACGCCGACACCCTCCACGACCTGTCCGCGGCGGCCACCACCACCGAGCCCCTCTCCCCCCTCGTGGCGGGGCTCACCGGCGACCGGCTCCCCGGCGCGCACCGGGTCGTGGTGTCCGACGCCGGCGGCCGGATCCTCGCTCAGCACAGCCTCGACGGCAGCACCCCGCCCCCGCGGGCGACGCTCGACCCGCCGCTCGGGCTCGCCCGTACGCTCGAGATCGCCCGGACCGGCGGACGCGTCGTCGCCGGCCCGCCGCACGTCCTCCCCGCCGACCTCGACCTGCCCCCGGCGCAGCGCGGCGCGGCGTTCGACGTCGTCGCCCCCGTCCGCGGCGCCACCTTCCGCGGCTGGGTCGTCGTCGCCGTACGCGCGCCCGTCCTGCTCCGCGAATCCCTCCGCGGCGCCGGCGTCACCGGCGTCACCACCGTGCTGACCGCGTCCTCCGCCGACGGCGTGGCCCACGAGGTCGCCCGGTGGTCCGAACCCGGCGCCACCCCCGGCGACCGGCAGGGCACCGCCGAGCTCGCCTTCGCCGGGCGGTCGTGGCAGGTCGCCGTACGCCCGTCCACCGCGCTGATCGGGCCGGCGCTCGACGCCGCCGCCCCGCTGGCGATGCTGGGTGCGACGGTGCTCAGCCTCACGCTCGCCGCCGCGGTCCTCGCCGCCGGGGCCGGCCGCAACCGGGCCGCTGCCCGCAGCCGCCGCGACGCCGCCACCCGCCGGGCCGCCCAGGAGCGGGCCGCCGCCGCCGAACAGGCGCTCCGGGAACGCGAGACCGAACTGGCCGGCTTCACCGCCGCCGCCGGGGAACACCTCCAGACCCCGCTGCAGAGCGTCGCCGGGTTCGCCGACCTGCTCCTCGAGGACGCCGGTCCGCAGCTCGACGACGTCTCCCGGGGCTTCCTGGAGCGCATCGGCCGGCGTACCCGGGGCATGCTGACGCTGGTCGACGGGCTGATCACCTACTCGTCGGCGGCCGGCGCCGCGCCCAGGCCCCAGGCGGTCGACGCGACCACCCTGACCCTCGGCGTGGTCGCCGACCGCCTCGACGGGCTCGAGGGCCGCCGCCCGGGCATCGAGGTCGGCGACCTGCCACCGGTCCTGGCCGACGCGGACCTCCTCGGCGAGGTGCTGGGCCACCTGATCGACAACGCGGCCCGCTTCGTCCGGCCCGGCACCGCGGCCCGGATCAGCGTCGACGCCCGCGAGCACGGCCCGGGCTGGTGGCGCATCGAGGTCGCGGACCGCGGCATCGGCGTACCGGAGGACCACCGCGACCGCATCTTCGCCCCGTTCCACCGGGCGCCGTCCGCCGAGGGCTTCCCGGGCACGGGCCTGGGCCTGGCCCTGTGCCGCCGGATCGTCACCCTGCACGGCGGCGAGATCGGCGTGGACCCCCACCCGGGCGGCGGCAGCATCTTCTGGTTCACGATCCCGGCGTCCGCGGTGGCCCCGGACCCCGGCACCGAACTCCTCGCCCCCGACCCCGCCTGACAAGCCTTCGCTAGTGTAGAACGATGGGCCTCCCGCTCGGCGGCCGTCTGCCGGTCGTGGTTCTCCTGGAGCTCCAGCCGGCGCTGCTGCTGCTCGGCGGCCAGGAGGCGGTCGCGGCTGCCGATGGTGTCCAGCATGGTGTCGATCGTGCGGCCCAGGGCGGCGATGTCGTCCGTACCGGCGGAGGCGACCCGCAGCTCGTAGTCGCCGGAGGCCACGATCTGCTCGGTGGTCTGCCGCAGCGGGCGGACCCGGCGGCGTACGGCACGGCGGCCCGACCAGGCGGTCAGGACGCCCATCAGCACGGCGGCGACCGCGACGAAGGCGAACAGCTTGCCGGCCGTGCTCGTGGCGGCGGCGTGGATCGGGCGGGCACGTACCGATTCGAGCACCAGTTCGTGGCCGTCGACGGTGGGGATGGTCGCGTTCAGGGCGATCCGGCCGGCGCTGAGCACCGTCGTCCGCACGTCCACCGCCCCCACCAGGCTGCGGACCGGCGCCTGCTCGACGCCGGCGCTGCGCCGTTGCGCCACCACGGCGGTGCTCAGGTTGATGTCCTCGCTGAACCGCGCCAGCCGCTCGGCGGAGAGCCGTTGCAGCAGCAGGAAGCCGCCGGCGGAACGACCCTCGCCGCTGGTCGGATAGACGGGGAGGCCGCAGAACAGGTACGTCGCACCGGCGGACACCATGCCGCACCGGGCACTGCCGGGCTCGCCCGTGGGGTCGTACAGGCGGCTCAGCACGGCGGGGTCGGCGAGCTGGGGCGGGGGCGCCGCGAAGGTGGCGCCGCCGGTGAGGCCGCCCGCCACGAGCCGGCCGCCGGCGCCCACGCCGAGGATGCCGTCGACGTTGTCCGCGCCCTCGTCGGCGTCCGGCGGGAAGTCCTCGGCGAAGCCGGCCGCGTCGGCGCGGGCGAGATCGGTGAAGGTGTCGTCCCAGACCGCGTTGGTGGCGCCGAAGGCGGTCAGCAGCCGGGCCTGGGTGTCCAGGCCCATCCGGATCCGGTCGGCGTCCTGGGCCACCTGGCGCGCCTCCAGGGCGTCGAAGGCCCCGGTCGTCACCTGCTGCATGAACAGGAACGCGGCACCGCAGCCGGCCAGCGCGGCGACGGCCGGGATCAGGTGTCTGAGTTTTCCTCGCACGGTGACCTTGTTCGGCGTCGCACGCCGGTGACCTGAGCGGGCGACCGGCGCCCATGACGCGGCTCACGCCTAAGCTCGCTCGTATGGTGTCCCAGGCGAGCAGGCTGAAGAACGTCCGGTACGACATCCGCGGCCCGGTGCTGCGGCGCGCGCAGGAGCTGGAGAACGCGGGCCACCGCATCCTCAAGCTCAACCTGGGCAACCCGGCGCCCTGGGGACTGAACACGCCGGAGCCGATCGTCGCGGACATGGTGCACAACCTGCCCTCGGCCGAGGGCTACAGCGACGCCCGCGGCATCTACTCGGCCCGGGTCGCGGTGGCGCAGTATTACCAGACCCTCGGCGTCGAGAGCGTGCAGCCGGACGACGTCTTCCTCGGCAACGGGGTCTCCGAGCTCATCGTCATGAGCCTCCAGGCGCTGCTCAACACGGGCGACGAGGTGCTGGTGCCGAGCCCGGACTACCCGCTCTGGACCGGCGCGGTGACGCTGTGCGGCGGCCGGCCGGTGCACTACGACTGCGACGAGGCGCAGGGCTGGCAGCCCGACCTCGAGCATGTGGCGGCGCAGATCACCCCGAACACCCGGGCACTGGTGATCATCAACCCGAACAACCCGACCGGCGCGGTGTACTCGCGGGAGACGCTGCTGGGCCTGCTCGAGATCGCCCGCCGGCACGACCTGCTGGTCCTCTCCGACGAGATCTACGACAAGATCCTGTACGACGGCGCCCGGCACATCTGCGCGGCCTCGCTCGCGCCGGATCTGCTCGTGCTGACCATGGGCGGGCTGTCGAAGACGTACCGGGCGGCGGGCTTCCGGTCCGGCTGGCTGGCGATCAGCGGCCCGACCACCCACGCGAGCGAGTACCTGGAGGGCCTCCAGCTGCTGGCCAACATGCGGCTCTGCCCGAACGTGCCCGCCCAGCACGCGGTGCAGACCGCGCTCGGCGGCTTCCAGAGCATCAACACGCTGATCCGTCCCGGCGGACGCCTCTACGAGCAGCGCAACCACGCCTGGGCCAAGATCAACGAGATCCCCGGGGTGGACTGCGTGAAGCCCGAGGGCGCGCTGTACCTCTTCGCCCGCCTCGACCCGGCGGTGCACAAGATCCGTGACGACCAGCGGCTCATCATCGACCTGCTGGAGCAGCAGCTGATGCTGCTCTCCCACGGCACCGGGTTCAACCTGCCCACCCCGGACCACCTCCGGATGGTCTTCCTGGCACCGGTGGACGTGCTCGACGACGCCACCGACCGGCTGCGCCGCTTCCTGGAGACGTACCGGCAGTAGTCGCGGTCCTACCGCAGCGGCAGCCGGACGGTGACCGTGGTGCCGGCGCCCTCGGTGGAGTCGACCGCGATGCGCCCGCCGTGGTTGTCCACGATCGTGCGGACGATCGCCAGGCCCAGGCCGGTGCCGGGGATGGCGCGGTGGATCGCGTTGGTGGCCCGGAAGAAGCGGGCGAACAGCGACTGCTGCTCGGCCGGCGGGATGCCCATGCCGGTGTCGGCGACGGACAGGCGCACCTCGTCGCCGTCGCGGTGGGCGGCGAGGGTGACCGCACCGTCGGCCGGGGTGAACTTGACCGCGTTGGACAGCAGGTTCATCAGGACCCGGTCGAGCTGGTCCGGGTCCGCGTCGAGCAGCAACGGCCGCTCCACCTCGGTACGCACCACGACCCGCCCCTTCGCCGCGGCCGGGGCGATGGCCGCGACGGCCTGCTCGGCGAGGACCACGAGGTCGACCGGCCGGCGCGACGGGTGGAACGCGCCGGACTCGATCTTGGAGAGGATCAGCATGTCCTCGATCAGCTCGCGCAGCCGCCGGGAGTTGCGGCCGATCACCTCCAGCATCCGCCTCTGCTGCGGCCCGAGCTCGCCGGCCTCCCCGTCGAGCAGCAGCTCCACGTAGCCCGCGATGCTGGTCAGCGGCGTGCGCAGCTCGTGCGAGACGGTCGACATGAAGTCCGTCTTCGCCGTGTCCAGCTCCTGGAGGCGGGCGACCAGGTGCTGCTCGCGCTCGAACAGGCGGGCGTGGTGCACGCCGCGGCCGAGGTCGGCGGCGACCGACTCGGCGAGCCGCATCTCGACCGAGGTCCAGGCGGGCCCGGTGTCGCGGATCAGGGTGAGCGCGCCCAGGCACTCGTCGCCGCCGCTGACGGCCACGGTGAGCGCGGGACCGGCGCCGGCCGCCGCGCACGCCAGTAGCTCGGCCTCCGGCGGCGCCGCCCGGTCGTCCGGGGCGTCCTCCCCGGACGCCCACACACCCCCGCTGCGCAGCCAGGAGACGTCACAATCGGCCAGTTCCTTCAGTACGCCGCCGACGTGCTCGTCGCGCAGGCTGGCCAGGGCCGGCACCTCGGTCTGCCCCGGCGCCATCCGCACCAGCACGTGGTCGGCACCGATGATCGTGGCGAGGCCGCTCACCGCCTCCTGGATCGCCTCCTCGACCTTGAGGTGCGCGCGGATGCGGTAGCCGAGCTCGCGCACCTCGGCGCGCCGGGCGGCGTCGCGCTTCTCGCCCCCGCGGATGCGGTCGCCCTCCTCGGCCATCTCGTTGACCGCCTGCGCCACCGCCCGGATCTCGGTGGGGCCGTCGGTCGCGTCGGCGCGGATGTCGAGCTCCCCGGAGCGCCGCCGGCCGATGATGGCCACCACCCGGTCCAGCGGCCCGGTGATCCGGCGGGTGGACACGACCGCGGCGAGGATCGCGGTGACCGCCGCCAGCAGGGTCAGCACGATCACCACGGCGGTCGTCACCGTGCTCAGCCGGGAGCTGCGTTTTTGCAGGTCGACGGCCCGCGCGGCCAGTTCGGCGTCGAGGGCCCGGTTCTCGGCGGTGAAGTCCTGGAAGAGCGGCTTGCCCTGTGCCACGTAACCGACCGCCGTCTCGCTGCGCGGCGCCGCCAGGCGTTGCTCCTCGGCCAGCGCCCACCAGGCATCCGCGCGGGCCAGCTGCCGCGCGACGGCGCCCGACTCCCGGCTGCTCGCGGTCCCCCGCAGCCTCGCACCGACCACCGCGTAGTCGCTGCGCGCCTCGTGATACGCGTCCAGGAGCTGCCCGTCACCGGTGAGCAGATATCCGCGCAGGCCGCGCTGCGCGTCGGCGAGCAGGCTGCGCAGTTCGGAGTTGGTCAGCTCCAGCGGCTGGACGTGGGTGCTCAGCTCGTCGACCACCCGGTGCTGCATGAGCAGGGCGGTCGTCTCGGCGGCCCCGCAGGACACGATGAGCACGACGAGGGCGCCGAACGCCCGGGTGAGCAGACGGCCGACGGACCGGTCCCGGGGCGTGGCCATCCGGTCTCGTCAGGCCCGGGCCCGGCTCAGCAGGGCCTGTATGCGGGTCACGAGCTCGCGGGGGCTGAACGGCTTCGTGACGTAGTCGTCGGCGCCCGCGCTGAAGCCGCCCTCGACGTCCTGCTCCTGCACCCGGGCGGTCAGCATGATGATCAGCATTCCGGCGGTGGCCGGGTCCGCGCGCAGCATCCGGCACACGTCGATCCCGGACAGGCCCGGCATGGAGACGTCGAGCACCGCGAGGGCGGGACGCCGGGTACGGGCCTGCTCCACGGCGGCCTGCCCGTCCTCCACGGCCACCACCTCGAGGCCGGCCTGCTCGAGCTTGAACGCGACGAGGTCACGGATGTCCGCGTCGTCGTCGGCGACCAGGACCACCGTCACGGTTCGTTCCTCCCATGCATCCGCTTCCACCAGCACGATATCCGTTTAGTCCGCTCTGCGACGGTCGCTCGCCGCAACCGCATGGCAACTGCCGCGCAGCGCTGCTGCAGCCCCGCCCGGGTGTGCTGGACCACAGCACCCGCCCCGACCGACCGGCAGGAGGACCCGATGACCGCGCTCGATCCCGACGACGTCCGTACCGAGGCGCTGTTCGTCTCCGACCTGCAGAGCTCGCAGCAGCCGACGCCGGAGGTGATCCGGGCCGCCGTCGACGCGGCGGTCGGCCGGCTCGGCGAGCACGGCTGCGCGGCGCTGGTCGCCCAGGAGTTCGGCGAGCACCCCGACTGCGCGCTCGGCCGCATGCAGTGGGCCCGGCGGGCGGTGCGCAGCGCGTACTAAGCCTTAGCGTCAGCGGATGACGTAGGCGGCCGGCGCCGGGGCGACGTGGGACGGCGCCCGGTACTGCATCATGTCCCGCACGTTCTTCTGCACCGCGACGGCCGCGAACATCGTCATGGCGAACGCCAGGCCGTAGAAGCCCTTCTCGCTCAGCGCCATGCCGCTGTTCCACAGGCCGACCGCCAGCATGATCGCGGCGAGGCCGACCACGGACCAGGACAGGCCCAGATACAGCGCGGACACCGGCAGCCCCTCGGTCCGGTCCCGTACGGCCTTCTGCAGCGACACCGCGGCGAACAGGCCGAGGACGAGCACGGCACCGTAGAAGCCCTTCTCGCTCGCGGTCATCGTGGCGTTCCACAGCCCGGCGGCGAACGACACGACGCCGAGCAGGAGGACGGTCCACGACGCGCCGACGAACGCGGCGGTGGGCTTGACGGCGGAAGGCGACGGCTGGGTCATGATGGTCTCCGTACTTGGGGGGTGGTCCGACCCGGAGAAGTCTGCCGGGCTCCCGGTCCGCGACCGTGAGTAGTCGTACTCAATCCGGCTGGGTAGCCCTCGAACCGCCTGAACGGCTGCCCAGGGCCGCCGTCACGACCGACGTGCGGCGGACGAATTCCGATTACCTTCAGTGACGTGTCTCAGCATCGGACCGTCACCGACCGCCGGTGGCCCTGGGTGGTGGTCGCCGCCGCGCTGCTGACCCTGGCCGCCACGGTGCCGCTGCTGCTGCGACACGACGCCGGCACGCCGCAGGCCACCGTGCGGCTGCCGGTCGTCTCCATCCCGCCGCCCGCGGTGGCCGTCGCGCCGGCGCCGTCAGCCGCACGCCATCCGCTGCGAGCGGTCGCCCGGGCCCGCAAGCCCTCCCCGTCCCCGCCGCCCACCTCCGGGGCACCGCCGGTGCTGCTCGGCCCCGCCGGCGCGGCCGCCCTCCCCCAGCTGCTCACCTCGTACTGCCGGGCCACCGTCGGGCGCCTCACCCTGGCCGTGTCGACCGCCGGCGGCTGGGCCTGCGGCCGGGTGGCCCGCGACCCGGTGCCGATCGACATGGACGCGATGTGCCGCTGGCGCTACGGCGCGAACGCCTGGGCCGAGCTGCGCGACGACACGGACGCGACGGGGTGGCGCTGCTACCGCGACGGACCGTAGGCTCACGCCATGCTCGCGCGACTGATGTGGTGGCCCGCCGACCCGGCGGCCACACCCACCCGCGCGTAACCCACCACCGCGGCCGCCTCGACGAGGCGGCCGTCGTCATATGGCCCGGTCCTCGTCCGGCGGCCCCAGCCGAGATCGAGGAACCCATGGAACCCTTCGCCCTGCTGCACCGCGACGGCGCCGGCCACGCCGAGATCCTCCGCGGTGACCTGGTCACCGTCCCCGGGCTCGCGGACATCCCGCTCCCGGACGGGCCCGGACCGCGCACCCTCGCGCTGATCCCGTACCGGCAGCTCAGCGAGCGGGGGTTCGCCTGCGTGGACGACGGCGCGCCGCTGGAATGCCTGCGGATCGGCTCGGTCGAGACGGTGCCGCTCGACGAACTCGTCGCCTCGCTGCCCGCCGCGCCGCTGCGCCTGACCGGACAGGGCTTCGACCTCGGCGACGAGGCGTACGGCGACATCGTCGAGACCGTGCTGCGCGACGAGATCGGGCACGGCGAGGGCGCCAACTTCGTCATCCACCGGGTCTTCGAGGCGACCGTCGGCGGCGATCCCGTCGACGCGGCCCGGGCGGCGTTCCGCAACCTGCTCACCGGTGAGCGCGGCGCGTACTGGACGTTCCTGGTGCACACCGGCACCCGTACGCTCGTCGGCGCCACCCCGGAACGGCACGTCAGCGTCGCCGACGGCATCACCATGATGAACCCGATCAGCGGCACGTTCCGCCACGACGGCGAGCGCGACCTGGCGGCGTTCCTCGCCGACCGCAAGGAGATCGACGAGCTCTACATGGTGCTCGACGAGGAGCTCAAGATGATGGCCGCGGTCGCCGAGCACGGCGGGCAGGTCGTGGGGCCGTACCTCAAGCGGATGGCGCACCTCACCCACACCGAGTACCTGCTGGCCGGGCGCGGCTCGCTCGACGTCCGCGACGTGCTGCGCGCGACCATGTTCGCGCCGACGGTGACCGGCAGCCCGGTGGAGAACGCCTGCCGGGTGATCGCCCGGCACGAGCGGCGCGGACGCGGCTACTACGCCGGGGTGCTGGCCCTGCTCGGCCACGACGACGAGGGCCGCCAGACGCTCGACGCGCCCATCCTCATCCGCACTGCGGAGATCTCCCCCGCCGGCGAGCTGCGGGTGCCGGTCGGCGCCACGCTGGTGCGCCACTCGACCGCCGCGGGCGAGGTCGCCGAGACCCACACCAAGGCCGCGGGCGTGCTGGCCGCGCTGGGTGCCACCCGGTCCGACACCCCGACCGTACGCCCGGAGCCCGACGGTCCCGAGATCCTCGCCGCCCTCGCCGCCCGCAACGACGGCCTCGCCCGGTTCTGGCTGGACCAGCGCCGCCCGGGCGCCCTGACCGTCCCGGCCCTCGACGGCCGTACGGCGGTGGTGGTCGACGGCGAGGACACCTTCACCGCGATGCTCGCCCACCAGCTGCGGGCGCTGGGCCTCGCCGTGACCGTGGTGCCGTGGACCGTCACCGCCGTACCCGGGTCCGACCTGGTGATCGTGGGACCGGGACCCGGCGACCCGGCCTCGGCCGACGCCAAGATGGTCCGGCTCCGCGGCCTGGTGTCCGGCCTGCTCGCCCGGCGCCGGCCGCTGCTGGGCGTGTGCCTCGGCCATCAGATCCTCGCCGCCACCCTGGGCCTGCCGCTGCGCCGCCGCGAGGCCACGTACCAGGGCGTGGCCCGCGACATCGACCTCTTCGGTACGCCGAGACGCGTCGGCTTCTACTCCAGCTTCACCGCCCTGGCGGCGCCGCTGCCCGGCGTCGAACTCGCGGCCGACCCCGACGGCAGCGTGCACGCCCTGCGTGGCGACGGCTTCGCCGGCGTCCAGTTCCACCCCGAATCCGTGCTGAGCGCCGACGGCGTCGACGTCCTCACGGAGCTTCTTCCGCCACTTCTCTCCCGGGTGATTAGTCCGGCCGTGAGCGGGTAGCGCTAAGCACGTCGGTGGTTCAAGCGGATCGAGAGCCTCCGCTTGGACCACCGGCCCTCTACACTCGGCCTCCGGTGGACAGCGTGTCCCGAGCAGGCCGCCGGTATACCGACGGTCTCTCCGGGGCACCCCCGGGGGCGAAACAGTGAGCCACGCAGCGCATCGCCGGCGCGCCGCCGCGCTCCGCGCGGGAAAGCGCAGGCACGACCGGGCATCGTCGGGGCACGCTGTCCCACCGGTACGGGTGTCCACGGCGCTCGCCGACGCCTTCCACGCTGACCGCGCTGACGACCACTCGTACCCCGGCCCCGGTCCTGCGGCGGTCGCCGGACCGGCACCGGGCGGCGCTGCTCCGCCGCCCGCACCTGCCGCAGGGCGCGCCGACGTCACCGGCGCTGGCGAACCTGGTCGCGTACCGGCTGGACCGGCGGCTGACCGGGCTGGCCGACCGCTTCGGCGTCCGCTACACCCGCTACGCGGACGACCTGGCGTTCTCGGGCGCCCTGCACCGCCGCGGCGAGGCGGGCCGGCTCGTCGCCGCGGTGACCGCGGTGGTGACCGACGAGGGTTTCCGCGTGCACCCCGCCAAGACCCGGATCCGCGGCCGCGGCGACCGGCAGCAGCTCGCGGGCCTCGTGGTGAACGAGCACCCGGCCGTGGCCCGCGAGGACTACGACCGGCTCCGGGCCGTCCTGCACGACGCCGCCCGCCACGGCACGGAGGCGGCCAACCGCGAGCACGCCGACTTCGCCGCGTACCTCCGGGGCCGGGTCGCCTGGGTCTCGCACCGCCACCCGGGCCGGGCCGCCAAGCTGCACGCCCTGCTGACCGCCGCCCTGGCCGCCGCCCCGCCCCGATGATTGCCGGCGGGCGGGGGTGGGCATTGTCGCTTTCATGGTGCTTCCCGGACCCGACCCCGACAGCTACCCGCCGATCGACCCGGCCGAACCGGTCCCGGACGACCCGGGCGAACTGTCCCCGGACACCCCCGAGACCCTGCCCCCGGCCCCGATCGAGCCGCTCCCGGGCCCGGACGACCCGGACAGCATCCCCGGCACCGAACCGGAACCCGAACCCGCCTGACCGCCCGGCCGCGGCCCGCAGCCACGCCAGGGCCGCCGGCCGCGGTCACACCAGGTCGTGCTCGGCGGGAGCGGTGCTCAGCAGCCAGGCCAGCGGCATGGTCGCCCGCACGTCGTAGTGCCCGCCATCGAGGTGGTACATGGTCACGGTCTGCGCCGGGTCCTGGTCGACGGTCCAGTACTGCGGGATGCCGGCGACCGCGTATTCACGGCGCTTCGTGACGGTGTCGGTGCCTTCGGAACCCGGCGAGACGATCTCGACGACCAGAAGGACGTCGGCGACCGGCAGCCAGACACCGTCCGCCTGAGCCTTGGCCCACACGATCAGATCCGGGATGCGCCCACCGACACCGCCGTCAGGCCCCTGAATGCGGAGACCGACGGCCTGGGCGACCCGCTCCGGCGCGATGCCACCGGTGGCGAGCCAGACCATGAGACGGGTCGCGATGATCGCATGGGCGTACCCCGGCGGCGGCATGACGGAGAGGACTCCCTCTGGGCTCATCTCGTACCGGTGGTGTTCATCCGCGGCCATCATCGCGGTCAGATCGTCAAGCGTCACGACCGGTGGCATCGATCTGCCGACAGCCTCTGCGCTCATGCTCCGGATCGTACCCGCCCGCAGGCCGGCGTCGCTCCCGCGGCGTTGCGCTTATGGCAAAACTGTTTGCGCAGGTCCCGGGGACGCGGCAGGGTGGCGCGCGGAGGTGGTCGTGGTGGGCGGTCGACGGGGGACGGCGGTGACGGCGGCGCCGGGATGCGACCGCCGGGCGGGCCGGTTCCGCCCGGGTTCTCGCCACCGTGACCACAGCTGATCAGACAGCCCTGACAATGGCAGGGATCCGCGTGCCGTGCGGCGCGTGGCCGAACGGCGCCCAGTCGCCGGTCCACCAGGAGATTTAGCTGTGAGCAGTCAACCCGTGGGAGCTTCGGACAAGCTCGATGGTGCCGTACTGAAGATCGCCGGGGTGGTCGTCCTCGGCGCGATCATGTCGATCCTCGACGTGACCGTGGTGAGCGTCGCGCTGCCCACCTTCCAGACCGCGTTCGACGCCTCGTACGCCGAGGTCGCCTGGACCATGACCGGCTACACGCTGGCCCTGGCCACTGTGATTCCGCTCACCGGCTGGGCCGCCGACCGGTTCGGCACCAAGCGGCTCTACATGGCCGCCCTGCTGCTGTTCACCCTCGGGTCGGGGCTGTGCGCCACCGCCGACTCGATCGGGCAGCTGATCGGCTACCGGGTGCTGCAGGGCCTCGGCGGCGGCATGCTGATGCCGCTCGGCATGACGATCATGACGCGCGCCTCCGGGCCGCACCGGATCGGCCGGCTGATGGCGGTGCTCGGCATCCCGATGCTGCTCGGCCCGATCGGCGGCCCGATCCTCGGCGGCTGGCTCATCGACATCGCGAGCTGGCACTGGATCTTCCTGATCAACCTGCCGATCGGCGCGATCGCGCTGGTCTACGCGCAGTGGGCGCTGGCGAAGGACAACCCGGAGCCGTCGGAGTCCTTCGACTTCCTCGGCATGCTGATGCTCTCCCCCGGCCTCGCCCTGTTCCTGTTCGGCGTGTCGTCGCTGCCCGAGACCGGTTCGATGTCGGCCACCAAGGTGTGGCTGCCGATGCTCGGCGGCGGCCTGCTGGTGATCGGCTTCATCCTCTACTCGTTCAAGCCCAAGCACCCGCTGCTCGACCTGCGGCTGCTGCGCAACCGCAACCTGTCGGTCGCCTCCATCACGATGGCGGTCTTCATGGTCGCGTTCATGGGCGCCGGCCTGCTGTTCCCCAGCTACTTCCTTCAGGTACGCGGTGAGTCGACGCTGCACGCCGGCCTGCTGATGGCCCCGCAGGGCATCGGCGCGATGGTCACCATGCCGATCGCGGGCATGCTGGCCGACCGGATCCCGGTGGGGCGTACGGTGCCGTTCGCGCTGGTGCTGATCGCGGCGGGCTTCTTCGCGTTCACCCAGGTCGGCACCGACACGTCGTACCTGCTGCTGTGCGGGGCGCTGTTCGTGATGGGCCTCGGCATGGGCGGCACGATGATGCCGATCATGACCTCGGCGCTGAAGACGCTGACGCACCACGAGGTGGCCCGCGGTTCGACGCTGCTGAACATCCTCCAGCAGATCGCCGGCTCGGTCGGCTCGGCGCTGATGTCGGTCATCCTGACCAGCAAGCTCAACAACTCCCCGGCCATTCCGGGCGTCACCGACCCGAGCGGCGCGCCGGTCTCCGAGGCCGGGGCGGCGATCGCGGTGCAGCAGAACCCGGCCCTGGCCCAGCAGTTCCCGGATCAGAACATCCTGCAGCGCGGCCTGGAGTTCGTCGCCAACGCGTTCGGCACCACGTTCTGGGTGGGCTTCTTCCTGGTCGTGGTGACGTTCATCCCGGCGTTCTTCCTGCCCCGCCGGCGCCAGCAGGCGCCGCTGACCGACGGCGTAGCGGGCGAGCCCGCGGCCACCCCGGTCGTCCTGCACTGAACCGGGCCCGTGCCGTCCGGGAAGTCCCGGGCGGCACGGGCGGGGACGCCTGCGCCGGGCCGTCCCGGGAGCCCGGCGGCACGGGCGCGGAACGCTTGTGCCGGGCCGGCCGGTGCCGTCCGGGGAGTCCCGGGCGGCACGGGCGCGGGACGCCTCCGTCGGGCCGACCTGTGCCGTCCGGGGAGTCCCGGGCGGCACGGGCGCGGGGACGTCAGTACGGCAGGTCGGCGTCTGTGAAGATGTGAAGGTTCACCAGGGTTCTGGTGGCGTTGTTGTTGGTGGCGCACACGGTGTAGCTGCCCGGACCGGCGAAGGTGCCGTACGAGCTGCGGCCCTCGTAGGCGAAGCCGGCGATGGTGCCACTCGGCGTGCCGAACACGACGGACCCGTTGCGGAGGACCTTGAACCGGGCCCCGGACGCGGTGGCCTGCCCGTCGGCGCGAACCTGGTAGTAGGCGTAGTCACTCGCGGTGAGGCAATGCTGCTCGCCGGGGCGCAGGGTGCCACCCCAGCCCTGCGCGGAGGCAAACGCCGCCTGCGGCGCGGCGACCAGGGCGACGCCGGCGAAGGCCGTGGCGAGTGCGGCGAAGCGCACGCGGCGGGCGAGCGGGCGGTGGGTCGTGGTGCGGATCATGATTGGCTCCTCGGTGAGGCTGAACTTCCTGACCCCGCCGACGCTAGGCGCGCGACATTTCCATAAAAAAGACCATTCACCACCCACTTCCCTCTCACCCTGCCCACCCCGGCCGCGGCTCAGGTGGTCGTCGGGCTCGCGCGAGCAGGCAAGCGGACAGTCGTCGCGCTTCCGCCGACGCGCGGGCGCGTGAGGGGCGAGACTGGCCTCATGAGCACGCGGTTCGCCGAACGGGTGGCCGGCGCGCGGCGGCGGGACTTCGTCGGCCGCGCGGCCGAACTCGCCGGGTTCGCGCGGCTCCTGACCGGCGACGACGGCGCCCTGGTCTGGATATCGGGCCCCGGCGGGGTGGGCAAGACCTCGCTGCTGCACCGGTTCGCGGACCTCGCCGGGAACGCCGGACGCACGGTCGTCTGGCTCGACGAGCGCGTGCCCGAGGGCGACCGCCTCGTGGTGCTGGCCGACGAGGAGGTCGAGACCGAGCTGCTGGCGGCGCTGCCCGCCGACGCCGTGGTCGCGGTGGCCACCCGGGCCGGGCCGCCGGTGCGGTATCGCGCCGACCCGGGCTGGTCGAGTGTGCTGCACCCGATGCCGCTGACGAACCTCGACCCGGCGGAGAGCGCGCTGCTGCTGACCCGGCGGGGCGTACCCGCCGCGGCGCACGCCGACGCGCTCGCCTTCACGCACGGCCATCCTCTCGCGCTGGCGCTGATCGCCGACGTCCGCGCCCCGCGGCACCGGCCCGCCGCGCCGGCCGGCGGCCCGGAGGTGGTGTCCACGCTGCTGGCCGCGCTTCTCGACGCCATTCCGGGCCCGGCGCATCGGCTGGCCCTCGACGCGGTGTCGCAGGTCGCCGTGGCGACCGAGCCGCTGCTCGCCGCGCTGCTGGACCTGCCGGAGGCGCACGAGCAGTTCGAGTGGCTGCGCGGGCTGTCGATCATGTCCGCCGGTCCGTACGGCCTGGTCCTGCACGACCTCGCCCGCGAGGTGGTCGCCCGGGACCTGCGGTGGCGGCACCCGGAACTGCACGCCGCCGTGCACCATCGGGCCGGCGGCTACTACCGGCACCGGTTCGCCGGCGCGGGCCCCGACGAGCAGCGCCGGATCCTGCTGGACTTCGCCTTCCTGCACCGCGAGAACCCGGTGATCGGGGCGTTCCTGCGCCAGCGGCCGAGCGGTGAGCTGCGGGTGGTGCCCGCGGCCACGCACCGATGGCCGGCACTGCGCGAGATGGTACGGCGACACGAGGGCACCGCCTCGGCGGAGCTGTTCGACCACTGGTGCGCCGGCCAGCCGGAGGCGGTGCACGCGGTCGTCGACGCGCGGGACACCACGGTGGGCCTGGCCGTACTCCTGACCCTGCACGCGCCCGGCCCCCGGGACCCGGCGGCCGTGGCGGCGTGGCGCCGGGCCGCACCCGCCGCCGGCGAGGCGGTCTCGCTGCTGCGCTTCTGGCTCGACGCCGAGGCGTACCAGCAGCCCTCCCCCGTGCAGGCGCTCATCGCGCTGCACGCCGTACGCCACTTCCTGGTGACCCCGGGTCTCGGCTACTCGCTGATCTACCACGCCGATCCGGACCTGTGGGCACCCATGTGCGAGTACGCCGGTTTCCCCCGCGCCGAGGACGCGGACTTCACCGTGGACGGCCACCGCTTCGCCGGGTTCGGCCACGACTGGCGCCGTACGCCCCGGCTGGCCTGGCTGAGCCGGCTCGCCGCCCGGGAGACGTCCGGCGGGCCGGGCACCGCGGAGGCTCCGGCGGCGCCCGGCCCACCGGACCGGGCCGCCTTCGCCGCCGCGGTCCGCGCCGCCCTGCGGGATCTCGGCCGCCCCGACCGCCTGGCGACGAACCCGCTGCTCGCCGGGCGGCTCCTCGACCGCGCCCGGGCCGGGCGTACGGCGGAGGGGCTGCGCGCACTCGTCGAGGAGGCGGCGGGAAGCCTGGCCGGCCCGCCCCGGGACCGGCCGGCGCACCGGGCGCTGCACCACACCTATCTGCGGCCGGCCGGGACGCAGCAGGCCGCGGCGGACCTGCTGCGCCTGCCGATGAGCACCTACCGCCGGCACCTGGCGGCGGGCGTGGACCGGTTGACCGAGATCCTCTGGCACTGGGAATCCACCACGGAACCCTGACCCCGGGTCGCGGGGACGGCGCTACGCGGCGCTGTCCAGCCGGAGGGTCAGGCTCGCGATCCGCCAGCTGTCCCCGTCGCGGACGAGCGTGAACGTGTAGCCGCCGGTCGCGACCAGCCTCGGGCCGTCGTCGGAGGTCAGCATCAGGTACGCCCGCACCACGGCCGTCCCGGCGTCCATCCGGTCGACGAGGACGGTGCCGAGGTGGTGCCGCCGCCGGTCGGTCTGCGCGGCCGCCGCCCCGCGGACGAAGTCGAGGATCGCCGCGCGCCCGGTGACCGGTCCGGGGCCGCCCTCGAACGTCCGCTCGCGTCCTCCGTCAGGACGCTCTCCAGGGCCGCGTAGTCGTGCCGGTCCAGGGCGAGGGCGTAACGCGCCGGCGTCTGCTGGACGGCGAACAGCTCCGCGCTCATATCGCGAGCACGATCTTGCCCTGGAGGTGGCCGCGGGCGGCTCGTTCGTGCGCCTTCCGGGCGTCCGCGAGCGCGTACGTGCTGTCGAGGCGGACCCGGAGCGTGCCCGCCTCGAGCAGGCTGCCGAGCTCGGCGAGCTGCGCGCCGTTCGCGCGTACCTGGGTGGCCGTGACCGTGATCTTCTTCTCCGCCGCCTCTGCGGGGTCGATCTCGGCGAAGTAGACTGGGTACAGGGCCCCGCCGGGCCGCAGCGTCCGCAGGAAGCGCCGGCTGCCGGGACCGCCGACGGTGTCGAGGACGAGATCGACGTCGTGCGCGACCTCCTCGGGGCGGCTTGTCGTGTAGTCGATGAACTCGTCGGCGCCCAGCTCGCGCAGGAACGACTCGTGGCCGCCGGAGGCCACCGCGATCACGCGGGCGCCCTTCCACTTCGCCAGCTGCACCGCGAAGTGCCCCACCCCGCCCGCGGCGCCGTTGACCAGCACCGTCACGCCGGGCCCGAGCGGCATCGGGCGATGCCGGGCCGCCTGGAACGGCGACGGGTGGTCGTGGCCGAGCTCGATCAGGTACTGCCATGCGGTGAGCCCGGCCATGGGCACCCCCGCGGCGTGGACGTGGTCGATGGCGGCGGGCTTGCGGGCGAGGTCGGACGCCCGGGCCACGACGTACTCGGCGTACGCGTCGGCGCCGGGATCGGGGAAGCGCAGCAGGCCGAAGACCTCGTCGCCGGCGGCGAAGCCGTCCACCCCGGCGCCGGCCGCCTCGACGACCCCGGACACGTCGGTGCCCGGGATCAGCGGCAGGTGGAAGGTGGGCCTCAGCTCGGGCGGCACGTCGGGCATGCCCTCCCGGAAGTACCAGTCGGGCGGGTTGACGCCCGCCGCGTGGACCCGGACGAGCACCTCGTCCGGTTTCGGCTCGGGCACCGGCACCTCGTCGTAGCGCAGCACCTCGGGGCCGCCGTGTTCGTGCAGCCGTACGGCCTTCATCGTGGGCATGGGCCATCCTCCCGGTCATCGGTTAAGCTCTCCGGAGCAGTGCTCCGAATATATCTGGAGCAGTGCTCCGAATGTCAAGGGGGTGCCCGTGCGCGCTGATGCCCGGAAGAACTACGACCAGCTCCTCGCGGTCGCCGACGGGGTCGTGACCGAGCAGGGCGCCACCGCGTCGCTGCGCGACATCGCCCGCCAGGCCGGCGTCGGCCTCGGCACGCTGTACCGCCACTTCCCCACCCGGGAGGCCCTGCTCGAGGCGCTGCTGCGGACCGGCTTCGACGACTTCACCGCGCGGGCCCGGGCCCTCGAGACGGCGGACTCCCCCGGCGACGCGCTGGCGTCCTGGCTGCGCGACGTCGTGGCGTTCACCCGCAGCTACCGGGATGTGGTGGCATCGATGGTGGCCGCCATCGACAACCCGGAGTCCGCCCTGCACGCGTCCTGCGCCGGGGTGCGCGCGGCGGGCGCGCGGCTCCTCGCCCGCGCCCAGGCAGCGGGCGCCGCGCGGCGGGACATGGACGGCACCGACCTGTTCGCGCTGGCCGGGGCGCTCGCCTGGCTCGGCGACCAGCCCGCGCTCGCGTCCCGCTCGGACCACCTCTTCGACCTCGTCGCGAGCGCGATCCTGACGGTCCCGGCGCCTCGGAGCGCCTGAACGACCCGCGTCCGTCACCGGGCGGCGGGGACGCCGCCGTGGGCGTACGTTGCAGGGATGGAGTACCGCACCCTGGGGCGCAGTGGCTGCGCCGTCTCGAGTCTCTGCCTGGGCACCATGACCTTCGGCGCCGAGTCCGACGAGAAGGTCTCGCACGCTCAGCTCGACCGCTTCGCCGAGGCGGGGGGCACCCTGGTCGACACCGCCGACGTGTACGCCGGAGGCGAGTCCGAGCGGACCATCGGGCGCTGGTTCGCGGACCGGCCGGCCGGCCTCACCGAGCGGATCGTGCTGGCCACCAAGGGCCGGTTCCGGACCGCGGAGGACGCGAACGGGCTGGGGCTGTCCGCGCGGCACCTCACCCGGGCCCTCGACGCCTCGCTGGACCGGCTCGGGCTGGACAGCGTCGACCTCTACCAGGCGCACTCGTGGGATCCGGTGACGCCGCTCGAGGAGACGCTCCGCACCCTGGACGGCTTCGTACGGGCCGGGAAGATCCGCTACTACGGGTTCTCCAACTTCACCGGCTGGCAGCTCACCAAGGCCGTGCACCTGGCGCGGGCGCTGGGCCTCGCCGCGCCGATCACCCTGCAGCCGCAGTACAGCCTGCTGGTACGGGAGATCGAGCGGGAGATCGTCCCCGCCGCGCTCGACGCCGGGCTGGGGCTGCTGCCGTGGAGCCCGCTCGGCGGCGGCTGGCTCTCCGGGAAGTACCGGCGCGACCAGCGGCCGTCGGGGGCGACCCGGCTGGGCGAGAACCCCGAGCGCGGCATGGAGGCGTGGGAGCGGCGCGGGACCGAGCGCGCGTGGACCGTCATCGACGCCGTGCAGCGGATCGCGGAGGCGCGCGGCAGTTCCATGGCCGAGGTGGCGCTGGCGTGGGTCACCGACCGCCCCGGCGTCGCGTCGACGATTCTCGGCGCCCGTACGGTCGAGCAGCTCGACACCAACCTGCGCGCCGCCGGCCTGCACCTCGACGAGGCCGAGACCACGGCCCTCGACACGGCGAGCGACCCCGGGGCGCCCGACTATCCGTACGGGAACCTCGGAATCGACCAGCGCAGCCGGGCCGTCGGTGCGGGAACGTAGGAGGTGCCACCTTCTTCGAACTCAAAAGGGGCCGATCCTGACCCACCGCGTTTGACGGCGCGCCGCCACGGGGTACAGGCGACGCGCCGTCAGCCGTCGTACGGGGGGAGCCCGCCATGGTCGAGCCGCACATCACTCTGGACCCGAGCAGCCTGAGCCCGGTCGCGGAGAAGCTCCGGGGCCCGCTCGAGGAGCAGCTCACGTCCGCGTTGCAGGCCGCCACCGACCGCATCGCCCACGACTACTCCGGCGAGCCCGTGGAGGAGGTCGCCACCGAGCTGCTCGACGAGACGAAGTCCGGCCTGCACCAGGACATCGCCGCCGGCTTCGTGCCCGACCAGCGCGAACTCCACCGGGTGGCGGAGGCCATCGTCCGCGAGGCGTGACGCCGGAGCTGACCGAGCGAGACGGTCCGTCACGCCGGCCGCGCCGGGAACTCATCGACGGCACCACCGGCCGCTGACCCGCCCGCGGCCGGGCTCCCGGCTCAGGTCATCCGGATCAGGGCGGCGCGGACGCGGTGCAGGTCGCGGCGGCGGCGTTCCAGGGTCATTGCCAGGCCGACCAGGAGCAGGCCCGCCGCGGCCAGGGGGATCCAGCGGGGCAGGAGGTCCCAGACCAGGATCAGTTCGTGCAGGGCCACCAGGGTCAGGACCGCGCCGCCGGCGACGACCGGGGCCTGTAGCCGGGCGTGGGCCCCGGCGAGCAGGACCGCCAGCGCCGCCGTGCCGAGCAGGAGCCGGCGCAGGGGGTCGCCTTCGCCGCCGAGGACCGAGGCCAGGGTGGGCAGCAGGCCGGCCGCCAGCGCCGGGCCGTAGCCGATCCAGCTCGGCACCGGTCCGGTCCGGCGGGCGAGCCGGCCGGCCAGCAGGGCCACGGCCGCCGCCGGGATCGTGTACGCCTCCACGACCGCGACCTGTTCCGCGGCGAGCAGCAGCCACCACCCGCCCAACTCGGCCGACGCCGCCGCGACCACGTGCGCGCGCCGCCCGCCCGCGCCCCGGACCAGGGCGCGCAGACCGAGGGCGAGCCCCCAGAAGGTGCACACGGCGGCCGCGTAGCGGACGGAGCCGGCGGTCAGCAGCAGCGCGACGAGGGCACCGCCGTGCGCCGCCGCCTGCACGACCCGGCTCTCCACCGGGCGCCGCAGCAGCACCCCGACGGCCAGCACGACCGCCGCGGCGGCCAGCACGACGAACGCCGTGACCTCGACCGGCAGCGCCGCCGCGCGCCCCGCGGTGTACGCCACCACGAACGCCGACGAGGCCGCCGCCAGCCAGCCGGTGATCCGCGCGGCGAGCTCCCGGCCGCCGGCGCCAGCGACCGCACCGGCGACCACCGTGGCGCCGAACCCGGCCAGCGTCGCCGCGTCCGTGGCCACGGCTCCCGCCAGCGCCGCGCCGAGCAGCCCGGCCGCCACCGGCACCAGCCCCGCGGCCCGCCGGGCGGTACCCCACAGCGCCGCCGCGAGCAGGCCGCCGAGCCCGGTGAGCAGCGCCGCCGCGGGTACGCCGGGCCACGGGACGCGCAGGGCGGCCGTACCGAGAACGACGGTGACCGCGACCACCGGCGTGACGGACCAGGCCGCCGCGCCCCAGCCCCGCAGCAGGCGCGCGCCGATCCCGGCGGCAGCCGCGACGATCGCCGTCGCGGCGACGTCGGCCCAGCTCACGTGGCCGCTCCAGCGGGCGCCGGCGTGCAGCCACGGACCGGCGAAGACCGTGAGCAGGCCGTCCGCCACCCCGGCCAGCCAACCGGCGCCGAGCAGCGCCGCGACGGTCCCGGCCCACCACGCGCTCGTCCGGTCGTAGGCCGGCACCGCCGCCGCGATCAGCGCGAGGCCGGTGGCGGCGTGGACGGCCGGCACGTCGCCCGCGGCCAGCGCGCCGAGCGGGGCGGACCCGGTCACGAGCAGCGCCGCCGCCGTCGCCCACGGCCGGTCGCGGCGGATCGGGTACAGCGCCGCGACCAGGATCGCGGCCGAGGCCAGCACCACCCGGCTCTGCGCGGCGGGCGACCAGGCCAGCGCCGCCGCGCCCTGCCAGCCGGCCGCCGCGAACGACACGAGACCGGTGGCGAGGGCCGCACCCCCGATCCATCGCGGCCCTCGCCACGCGGTCACTCCCCCGAGGCCCGCCACCGCGGCCAGCGTCGCGGCGGCCACCCCGGGCTCGGCCCAGGCGACCACGACCGCATGCGCGGTGAGCAGCACGGCGACGCCGGCCGCCCCGCGCATGCCGCGCGCCACGAACAGCAGGGCGGCGACCGCCACGGCCAGGTCGATCGGGGCCGCCGCCCACCACGCCAGCCCGAGCCCGGCGGGCAGCGCGAGCGCCAGCACCGCGGCACCCACCAGCGCCACCGCCCGGTACGGCAGCAGCACCGCCGCCCCCGCGGTCAGCACGACGATCACCACCGGCAGCCGCCAGTCCGCGTCGCCGGTGACCACGGCCGCCGCCGTGGCGAGCGCGGTCACCAGGGCCGCCGGGGCGAGGACGACGAGGGCGCCGAGCCGCGGGCCGACGCGTACCGGAGCGGGCAGCAGCCGGACCACCACGGCCGCGACCGCCACCACCAGCGCGATCAGCACCGGGGCGAGGCGGGAACCGCCGGCGACGGCGACCAGGCGGCCGGCCGCCACCACGGACGCCACGACGACGAGGGCTCCGGCGCCGGCCCGCGCGGCCCCCACCGGCGAACCCAGCGCCCCGGCGAGCACCACGAGGGCGGCGACGACCAGCGCGGACGCGGCCACGGCGGCCTCCGCGGTGGTGCCGGACACCGCGAGCGCGACCAGGGCGAAGATCCCGGAGACGAACACGGCCAGGCCGCCCAGCGCGTACGCGGCGATCCCCAGCGGGCTCAGCGTGGACCGGCGCAGGTGGATCACGGCCAGGTCGACCAGGGCCACGGCGCTGAGGGTGTACGCCCACCCCGCGGCGTCCGGGTGGAACGGCGCGACCAGCAGCGGCAGCACCGGCTGGGCGACGAGCAGCGCGGCGAAGCGGGGCCCGATGAGCCCGGTGACGTGCTCGTAGCCGGCGGCGACGGCGGCGGTCACCGCGCACACCGCCCCCGCGTATCCCCACGCCGAGTAGTCCGCGATGCCGAACAGGTTGACGTACCAGGCCGCGTACCCGTCGAGCAGGACCAGCAGCAGCCCGACGGCGGCGAACGTCTCCGCGGTCGCGCTCAGCCGCCGGCGCAGCGCGGCGAGCGGCGCGGCCAGCGCCACCACGGTGACGGCCGCGAGCAGCCCGGCCCGGCCCCGCACCCCGAACTGCGACCAGGCCACCGCGGTGAAGACGATCGCGGCCACGGCGAGCAGCAGCCCGCCGAGCGTGAACAGGGTGTTCTGCACGAGCCGGGTCGAGGTCTCGGTCATGACCCGCGCCGACGCCTCGGCGGTCGCCGTGGTCACCGGCGCGGTCATCGCGGGAGCGTGCGACGGCCGGGGTGCGGCCTTCACCGCGGCGGCGACGGCGGCCCGCACCCGGGCCGCGGCGGCCTCCCGCCCGACCCAGGCCCGCCGCAACGCCGCGTCGGCGGCGGTCACGGCCTCCCGGGCGGTGGCGAGCCGGGCGGTCAGCACCGGAATCTCGGCGTCGAGGCGGACCACCTCGGCGGCGTCGGGGTCCGGGCCGCGGCCACAGCCGGGGCAGCCGGCGGCCAGGGAGGCTTCGGTACGGCAGAACGGGCACGGATACGAGGTCACGCGATGATCCTCGCGGCCGGCCCGCCCCCGATCCTGAGTTGCCGTACTCAGGAGTAGCTAGGCAGCCGTCCCCCGCACAGGTGACAGAACCGTCCGAGACCCTCCGATTCCGCACATACCAGGTGTAAGTGCACGCAAGCGGAACGGAGTTCGTATGCGCCTCCCTGAGATCGTGCCCGTGGTCGCCGGCTCGGTCGCCTCGGCCTACCTGGCCACCCACTCGGCGGTCGTCGCGGTCACCGTCGCGGCCGCCGTCACCCTCCTGACGATCACCGCGGACCACGACGGCTCGTTAACGGGTGGCCACTGCCGGTGCGCGATCACCGGCACAGAGGAAGAACGGTCCTGATGCACGACGACCCTCGGTTCGGATTCGACGAGACCTACCTGAAGGAGTACCGGCCCCTGGTCGCGTTCGCCCAGCGGCTCGGGGCGAGCCC
Source organism: Pseudosporangium ferrugineum (assembly GCF_003002065.1). Classification (GTDB taxonomy): domain Bacteria; phylum Actinomycetota; class Actinomycetes; order Mycobacteriales; family Micromonosporaceae; genus Actinoplanes; species Actinoplanes ferrugineus_A. The sequence continues at coordinate 15,058 of NZ_PVZG01000018.1, read as the reverse complement.
GGGCGACGCGGAGGACGCCGCCCAGGAGGCGTTCCTGTCGCTGCACATCGCCTGGTCCCGGGTCGGCAACCCGGCGGGGTGGCTGCGCACCGTGGTGGCTCGCGAGGTCCGGCAGAGCCGGCGTACCCCTCGCCGCTGGCCCCTGACCGGGGCCGAACGAAGCCGGCACGACGCGGAGCCGGACTGGCGTGACGACGCGCTCGACCTGCTCCGGCGCCTGCCCTGGCCGGAGCGGGCGGCGATGGCCTGGGAGATGGACGGCTACAGCGTCGCCGAGACGGCGGAACTCACCGGCATGACCGAGGTCGAGGTCCGCAGAGCCCGCCGGCGGGGCAGCGCCAAACTCAAACGGCTGATCAAGGAGCACTGACCATGGACGCCAGCACGGAAACGGACGCCGTCCTGCGCGCCGTCCGGGAACGCCAGCACCAGGAGCTGGAGGCCCGGATCGACGTGGCGGCCCGCCTGGACGACTTCAAGGCCCGGCTCGACACCGGATGGTGGGACGACCTGCAAGGGTGCCGGGGACGGCTGATCACCGAGGCGGCCGGCCGGCTGAGCCCGTCGCCGGGGGACGCGGCCGGATACCGGGGCACCGCGGAGCGGCTCGTGGACAGATCCTTCCGGGAGGCCCTGGACCACCTGCCCGAGCTGCACCGGCTCCCGCCCGCGAAGCGCGAGCAGTGGCTGCTGGTCAGGACGCTCGAGCAGGTGCTCGACGAGGTGCGGGAACGGACCTCGGCGCTGATCCCCCGGACGAAGCGGGCCTGATGCCGGGCGGGCGCCTGCGCGTGTCGCGGCTGAGACTCCAGATCAGGCTGGCGCACCTCGTCGCCACCCTTCGCGCCATGGGACTCGTCCTGCTCATCGCCGGGGTCCTGGTCGTCATGGCCGTTCCCCGGATCTGGACCGGGCAGCGGCACGTTCCGCGCCCGGATCCGCTGCCGAGCCTCAGCGCTTCCCCTACCCTGCGCGTGACACCGCAGAGGAGCAGCCGGCCGCCGGCACCCACCACCCGGGCGACGACCCGTCCCGCCGGCCCGGGGCAGGGGGCGGAAGCGCCGGCGCCGACGCCGTCCCGGACGCCGCCCACGACGCGGACGTCGCCGGCACGGCCGGTCGTGGAGTCGCCGCGTCCGGACCCCGTGAGGCTGACGCTCGGGCTCGAGGCGTCGCCGGACTACGGGGACGTGCGGTGCGGGCAGGGCCGGGTGGTGCGGTTCACCGGCACGGTCGAGGTGGACCGGACCACCACCGTCACCACCAGCTGGGATCCGGCGGAGGTGAGCAGTGACCCGATCAGCAAGGAGGTCACCCCCGCCCGCAAGCGCACGGTGACCCGGCAGATTCCGCTCACCGGCAAGCCCGGCGACCACGTCCACGGCACGATGACCCTCATCGCGTCCGCACCCGGCGCCGGGCAGCGGTCCCGGACGGTCGATTACTCCTTGACCTGCACCTGAGCCGCCCAAGACGTCCAGCGCTGCACCCGGATGCGCAGGTACGGGCCGGGCGGCGGGGTCGTGCGGTACTGCGGGTAGCGGGCGATCAGGGCCGGCTCCGGTTCGTCGGTCACCGTGGCCACGCCGTCCGCGCGGACCCACCAGAGGGCCGACCAGTCCTCGTCGTAGTGGTCGGCCAGCACGCTCACGCGCGGGTCGTGGGCGATGTTGGTCAGCCGCCGCAGGCCGCGGTGGCGTTTGGGCTTGCCGTCGACGGCGGTGTGGATCACGTCTTCGACCAGGGCGAACACGATCGGCACGAGGTGCGGGGCGCCGTCGGGGGTGACGGTGGCGAGGCGGGCCACGCGGGCCGCGGCGAAGCGTGCGGCGGCCGGGTCCATGGGCCGAGTCTAGGGGCGGTGCAGGGTGAGGATGAGGTCGACGACCAGGGCGGTCCAGCCGGTCTGGTGCCACGCGCCCAGGCCGGCGCCGTTGTCGCCGTGGAAGTATTCCGGGAAGGCGATCAGGTCCTTCCAGTCCGGGTGGTTCTGGAAGAGGTCGCTGGCGCCGTAGATGGGGCGGCGGCCCCAGGAGTCGGGGACGAACAGGGAGATCAGGCGGCGGGAGAGGTCGTCGGCCACGCGGCTCAGGGGCATCTTGGTCTGGGCGCCCGTCGGGTATTCGACCATCAGGTCGTCGCCGAAGAAGGCGGCGAATTCGCGGAGGGCCTCGATCAGGAGGTAGTTGACCGGCATCCAGACCGGGCCGCGCCAGTTGGAGTTGCCGCCGAACAGGCCGCTGGTGCTCTCCGCCGGCTCGTAGCCGACCGTGAAGTCCGAGCCGCCGAGCGACACCCTGAACGGCTTCTCCAGGTGCGAGCGGGAGAGGGTTCTCAGGCCGTACGGGGACAGGAATTCCTCGGGGTCGAGCATCCGGGCCAGGATCCGCACCAGCTGGTCCTGGCCCACCATGGACAGCAGCCGCTGCTGGCGGCCGTCCGGGGAGAGCCGCCGGGCGCTGATCACGTCGGCGTAGTCGCTCTGGTTGGCGAGCAGCCAGCGCAGCCGGGCGCCGAGCTCGGGGAGGCGGTGCAGGGTGCCCGCGCTGAGCCGGGTGGTCGCCGCGAGCGGGAGCAGGCCGACGATCGAGCGGGCCTTGAGCGGCATCCGGTGGCCGTCGGGCAGGCGCAGCACGTCGTAGAAGAAGCAGTCCTCGTCGTCCCAGAGCCCCTGCCGGTACGCCGCCTCCGCGATGTACGCGAAATGCTCGAAGAACTTCGTCGCCATGTCCTCGTACGTGCGGTCGTGCAGCGCGAGGCGGATCGACATGTCGAGGAGGTTCAGGGCGTACATGGCCATCCAGCCGGTGCCGTCGGACTGCTCGAGCACGCCGGCGACGGGCAGGGCCGCCGAGCGGTCGAACGGGCCCACGTTGTCCAGGCCGAGGAAGCCGCCCTCGAAGACGTTGTTGCCGCCGACGTCCTTGCGGTTGACCCACCAGGTGAAGTTCAGCAGCAGCTTCTGCATGACGCGGGCGAGGAAGTCGTGGTCGCGCCCGCCGTCGATCTCGAAGACGCGCAGCGCCGCCCACGCGTGCACCGGCGGGTTCACGTCACCGAACGCCCACTCGTACGCGGGAATCTGGCCGTTGGGGTGCATGTACCACTCGCGGAGCAACAGCAGCAGCTGCGACTTGGCGAACCCCGGATCGACCCGGGCGATCGAGACGCAGTGGAACGCCAGGTCCCAGGCCGCGTACCAGGGGTACTCCCACGGGTCCGGCATCGAGATGACGTCGAAGCTGTTCATGTGCCACCAGGCGTGGTTGCGCCCGTAACGCCGTCCCGGTGGCGGCGGCGCGGAGCCGGGGTCGCCGTGCAGCCACTGCTTGACGTCGAAGTGGTAGAACTGCTTGCCCCACATCAGCCCGGCGATGCCCTGCCGGGCGACGGCCGCCTCCTCCGCGGAGGCCGCCGCCGGGATCACGTCGGCGAAGTACGCGTCCGCCTCCGACCGGCGGGCCCCGACCACCGCGGCGAAGCCGTCGCCGAGGTCGGGCCGGGCCGGCTCGTCGGTCTCGGTGAGGCGCAGCCGGATCTGCCGGCTCTCCCCCGGCCCGAGGGTGATCTCGTAGTGCAGCGCGCCCTTGGTGCCGACGCCGGCCGGGTTGACGGTGGGCGCGCCGCCCACGATGAAGTCGTTGATGCCGTCCTTGGGGAACATGCTCGTGCCGGGCAGCCCCCACAGCCGCTGCGAGTTGGTCTCGTTGTCGCACATCAGCGCTTCCGGCTCGCCCTCGCCGGCCAGCGTGAGGTGGCCCAGGCTGCGGTGCTCCCCGGCGAGCCGGCCCGGCGTACCGGTCAGGACCGGCACCGCGCGGTTCGGCAGGCCCCACGACCAGGTGTTGCGGAACCAGAGGGTGGGCAGGACGTGCAGGGTCGCCTCGTCCGGCCCGCGGTTGGCAACCGTGATCACCATGCACAGGTCGCGCGGCGCGGCCTTCGCGTAGTCGACGGTCACCGCCCAGAACCGGTCGTCGTCGAAGACGCCGGTGTCGACCAGCTCGTACTCGGGCTCCTCGCGGGAGCGGCGGCCGTTGACCGCGACCAGTTCGTCGTACGGAAAGGGGCTCTGCGGGTAGTGGTAGCGCCAGGTCATCCACGAGTGCGTGGGCGTGGAGTCCTGGTACCACCAGTACTCCTTGGCGTCCTCGCCGTGGTTGCCGCCGTCGCCGCCGAGGCCGAACATCCGCTCCTTGAGGATCGGGTCGCGGCCGTTCCAGAGCGCCAGCGCGAAGCAGAACGTCTGCCGGTCGTCGCAGACTCCGGCCATGCCGTCGTCGTTCCACCGGTACGCCCGGGAGCGCGCGTGATCGTGCGGGAAGTAGTCCCAGGCGGTGCCGTGCTCGCTGTAGTCCTCCCGCACCGTGCCCCAGGCCCGCTCGGCCACGTACGGCCCCCAGGCCCGCCAGGGCTGCTCGCCGGAGTCGGCCTGCGCCAGCCGCTCGCGCTCCGCCGCCCCGCCGTCGCTCACCCCCACCCCCGCACCCTAGCCGACGTCAGCCTCCGGCCCATTTCTCCAGGTCGAGGTCGCTGAGCACGCGGGGCGCGAACATGCCCAGCACGGCGAGCACGGCGACGGTGGTGAACAGCAGGCGCAGCCCGAGCGTCTCGCCGCGTCCGCCGACCTTGACCGCCATCCGGTTCGGCACGCCGACCATGCGCCACATCCGCCGCCCGATCGGGATCGGCCAGAGGATCGGCACGCCGTTCTTGGTGATCATGTCGCCGAAGAGGTGCACCACGCAGCCCACCCCGGCCGCGAAGCCGAGCATCGGATAGCCGCGGTCGCCCGGCAGGTTCGCGGCCGTGAACCAGGCGATCACGCCGGAGGCCAGGGTCACGATGAGCCAGCCGGCCCGCTCGGCCCACCGGTCGAACAGCCCGCGCAGCGCGAGGCCGGCCATGAGGAAGACGATCGCGACGACCGCCCATTTTCCGTACGTGGCGGCGAGCGTGGTCGTGCCCCACCCGACGAGACCGGCGAACGGGAGGGTGTGCGTGAACGTCCGGTGGCCGTTGTTGCGGCGCGGATCCTTGCTCAGCTTGGTCGCCGTGTAGACGCCGAGCGAGACCTTCTCGACCACCTCGGCGACGAACAGCGAGAACACGCCGAACGTCCGGGCCACCGTGGCGCCGCCCTGGTTGCGGGTCACCTTGCCGGACAGGTCCAGGTCGGGGAAGAGCGCCCCGCCCGCGCAGACCGTGGTACCGACCGCCACGGCGAGCGGACTCTGGGCGTACCCGGCGAAATGGTCCAGAGCCCAGCTTCCGGCCAGCCAGACGGACGCGCCCGACAGCGCGTGCGACGGACCCATCATGGTCGTGCCCACCCCTCCCCCGTTGGCCGTTCACTGTCGCATCGGGGCAGGGGGCGGGCAACGACCGCCACGTCTACAGTAGAGTGTTCAAGATCACCGATGGTCCGGGGCGACCCACGGCGCGGCGTGCCGGCGGTAGTGCGGGTGCCGGTATCCGGGGCCCAGCCGGGCATGCCGCATCAGGCCGATGACCAGGAACGCGAGCGGAATCGCGGGCCAGAAGAAGTGCGCGCCCGAGAGCGCCCACAGCCCGGTCAGCACCACCACCACGAACGCCACGTAGCCGGCGTGGCGGCGCAGGTCCCGGCGTGTCGCGGCGCGGGCCTGCGGCGTCTCCAGCAGCGCCCGCCGCCCGCCGCCGGGCAGGTCGGCGGTGAGCGGGGCGAGTTCGTCGCGGAACTTGGCCGCGTACACGCCGCCGAGCCGCTCCTCGCCCTCCTCCAGCGTCAACCGGCCCTCGGTCATGGCGGCCCGCAGGATCACGGCCACCTGCTCGCGCTCGGCGTCCGAGGTGCGGACCCGGGCGCCGGTGGCGGGCCGGGCGAGTTCGTTCGGATACATGCTGACCTCCTGGGGCGTGGCGGTTGCTGCATCCCAGCGTGGCCGGTCCGGCGCCGGGCCGCGTCGCCCCGGCGGAGCATCGGCGTACGCGGCGAGCGGCGCACCCGCCGGCACCGGCGTACGCCCCGGGGAGTACGCCGGCCGGCCCGGCTGCCTCCCGGGGGCGCAGAAGATCACCCCTCGCAGGAGGGACATACACTCTGCCCCGTGCGGCGGGTGACCATGGATCCTTTGCTCGCCGCCGCTTTCACGGCGCTGGCGTTCGTGCCGTGGATGGCCACGATGGGTTCGCAGTTCGGCGACCTTCCGCAGCGGCCGGCCGACGCTTTCGCGCTGGTGCTCGTGCTCGCGCAGACGGTGCCGCTCGCCGTGCGCACCCGGTGGCCCGCCGCCTGCCTGGCCGTCGTCGGCACCTCCTGGGCCCTGTACCAGGCGTTCGCCTATCCGCCACAGTTCAGCACGGTGACCGTCTACCTCGCGATCTATTCGGTCGCGGCGCACCAGCGGCGCTTCCGGGCAGCCATCGCGATCACCCTGGTGGCGGCGTACGCGGTGCTGGCGCTGATCGTGCACCGGCTCGGCTCGCCCAGCGATCCGGCCGACCTGGCCGGCTTCGCGCTGATGCTCTCCCCGTTGTGGGTGCTCGGCGCGTACGTCCGGCGGCACCGCGCCGACGAGGTGGCCCGCAGGCAGCGCGCCGAGGCCGCCGCCACCGCCGAGGAACGCGCCCGCATCGCCCGTGAGCTGCACGACGTGGTCACCCATCACGTCACCGCGATCGTCGTGCAGGCCGACGCGGCCCGGATGGTGGCCGCACCGGAGGTCGCCGGCCCGGCACTGGCGACCATCGAGGACACCGGCCGGCGAGCCCTGTCCGAGCTGCGCGCGCTGCTCGATGTCCTGGAGGAGCCGCGCAGCATCCGGGACCTCGTCGAGCGCAACGCGCAACCGGCGACGCTGGTGGAGGACGCCGACCTGCGCTCCCTGCCCGCCACCGTGCAGCTCGTCGCCTACCGGGTGGTCCAGGAGGGTCTGACCAATGCGGCCAAGTACGCCGCCGGGCAGCGCACCGCGGTCCGGGTCAGCCGGGGCGAGGATGACGTGCGGGTCGAGGTGACCAATCCGGCGGGGACGGCGATCGGCGGTCTCTCCGGCGGCCGTGGACTCTCGGGGCTGCGGGACCGGGTCGGCGCGCTGGGCGGCTCGGTGAGCGCGGCGCCGTTGCCGGACGGTGGCTTCCGGCTGCATGCGAGGATTCCGACGTGACGATCCGGGTGCTGATCTGCGAGGACCAGGAACTTATCCGGGCCGGCTATGTCATGGTGCTCAACGCCCAGCCGGACATGGTGGTCGTCGGTGAGGCGGCCGACGGACCCCAGGCGCTCGAGGCCGCCGCCCGGCTCCGGCCGGACGTCGTGATCATGGACATCCAGATGCCGTTGATGGACGGCATCGAGGTCACCCGGCGCATCGCCGGCCCGGGGGTGCCGGATGCCCCGAAGGTGCTCGTGGTCACGACCTTCAACATCGACGAGTACGTCTATCGCGCGCTGCGAGCCGGGGCCAGTGGGTTCCTGCTCAAGGACACCCCGCTGGCCGAGCTCGTCCAGGGCGTGCGGACCGTGACCCAGGGCGACGCGCTGCTGTCACCCGCCGTGACGAAAGCCCTGATCGGCCGTTTCGCCGACCGCCTCCGGCCCACGGTGCCCACGGGTCCCGGCCCGTTCGACGTCCTGGCCCCCCGCGAACTCGAGGTGTTGCGGCTGATGGCCCGCGGCCTCGCCAACGCCGAGATCGCCGAGGAGCTGGCGATCACGCTGCAGACCGTGAAGACGTACGTCTCGCGCATTCTCACCAAGCTCGACCTCCGCGACCGGGTGCAGGCTGTCGTGCTGGCCCACCGCGGCGGCCTGATGAACGACGAGCCCTGAGCGCCACCTGCCCCGGCGCCGGGCCAGGGCGAGCATCGCGCCTCCGGCGAGGCCCCCGACCAGGACGGCGAAGACGCTGGCCTCGGGACCGAAGGCGCCACCGCTGACGAGCACGGGTCCCTGCGTCACGCCCCGCAGCAGGCCTCCGGCAGTGCCGTCCGAGCCCGACACGGTGGCGCCGAAGATGCCGGACTGGGCGAAGTTCCAGCCCAGATGAAAGCCGATCGGCAGCCACAGCCGGCGGGTGAGCGCGAAGCAGCCCGCGGTCAGCAGACCCATCTCGACCGCGATGGCGAACGCGCCCCACACCGTCGCCTCCGGATTGACCAGGTGCACCGCGCCGAACACCGCGCTGGAGGCGATCGCCGCCACGAGGGTGCCCGCGCGCTCCTCGACGATCCGGAACAGCACACCGCGGAACAGCAGCTCCTCACAGGTGGCGATGCCGATCATCAGTCCCGCGGTGGCCGCCATGTCGGATACCGAGCCCCAGGAGGCGCGGTAGCCGTCGCAGATGAAGATCAGCAGGATGCTGAGCGCGAAGAGCCCGATCCCGAGGGCCACGCCACGAGCCGTCTGGGGCACGAGCGCTCTCAGCGCGATCTCCGGCGTCGCCCGCCGCTCCAGCCGGCCCACCACCTTGCCGTACAGCAGGAGGGCGGTCGCCGCCGTCGCGACGCCGACGGCCAGCCCGCCGGCCGGGGTGACCGCGGCGGTCACGTTGAGCCCGGCGAAACCGACGTCGAGCACCGCGAAGAACGCCAGCAGGACCAGCAACCGGACCCCGATCGGCCAGGGCCGGCGATGCAGACCGATCCGGCTCGTTTCCTGTGTGTCCCTGACTGCCATTCGCGCTCCCTCGAGGTTCGCGGCGCCCAGGCGCACCGACGTGGAGGAAAGCTACGGAAAATCCCGTCGGCGGCCATCACCCCGGGGCGGACGCCGGCTGTCCCTCTCACGAGGGACAATCGCCGGGCACGTCGAGGCCGGCACCGGCGTACGCCCGCGGGAGTACGCCACCCGGCGCGGCTGCCTCCCGGGGCGTAGACGATCACCCCTCCGCACGGCGATGCCCGGCCGCGCGGGGGTGCCGTAGCGTCGGAACCGTGCGACACCCCCGCAGCCACCAGCGCGCCTGGCCGTCGCCGCATTCGTTGCGGCCGCCGGGGTCCTGGCAGTCTCCGCGGCCCTGGGGGTCGGCTCAGCGGAGAGCGCGGGCGGCGGTCGTCATCGCGCTGGGCTTCCACGTCCTCGGCGACTGGAAGCACGCCACGGCCCTCGATCGCCCGGCCGGCATCGTCGCGGCGGCGCTGCTGCTGCTCGGGCCGCTGACGCTCATCCTGCGCGACCGGGTGCCGGTGGCCGTGCTCGCGGCGGCGGGCACGGCGAGCCTCGGCGTCGGCGTCCTGCTCCCGCCGTCCGGGACCTACGCCGTCGCGCCCGCCATGGCCCTGTACGCCGCCGTGAAGGCCGGCCGGGCACGTCCCGCGGCCGCCGTCACCGCCGCCCTGTACGCCGCGTACCTCACGGTCACCCGGTTCCTGGCCGGCCCGCTCGGGGTGCCCGAGGACGTCCGGCCGGACCTGCGCGACGCCCTGACCCTCGCGCTCGCGGCGGCCCTCATGATGTTCCTCGGCGGCGCGGCCCGGGCCCGGTCGGCGTACCTGGCCGAGCTGACCAAGGTGCACGCCGCCCGGGCCCGCGCGAAGGAGGAGCAGGAACGGCGCCAGGCCTCCGACGAGCGGTTGCGCATCGCCCGCGAGCTGCACGACGTGCTCGGCCACCACCTGTCGCTGATCAACGTGCAGGCCGGGGTGGGGCTGCACCTCATGGACAACCGGCCGGAACAGGCCCGTGAGGCCCTCACCGCGATCAAGACGGCCAGCGCGGAGGCGCTCCGCGAGGTGCGCGCGGTGCTCGGCGTGCTCCGCCCCGACGAGGAGGCCGCGCCGCGGCAGCCGGCGCTCGGCCTGGACCGCCTCGACGACCTGACCGCGGACGCCGGCCTGCCGGTGCGCACCGCCACGACCGGACCCAGGCGGCCCCTGCCGGCGGAGGTGGACCGGGCCGCGTACCGGATCGTCCAGGAGGCCCTGACCAACGTCCGCCGCCACGCCGCGGCGAGCACCGCCGACATCGCGATCGAGTACGCCCCGGGCGAGCTGCGCCTGCGCATCCGCAACGACGGCGCCGCCACGGACGAACCGGACGGCACCGGGTCGGGCATCGCCGGCATGCGCGCCCGCGCGGAGAGCCTGGGCGGAACGCTGAGCGCGGGCCCGCTGCCGGAGGGCGGTTACCTCGTGGCGACCACCCTGCCCACCCCGGCGACCACCGAGGGAGAACCGTGATCACCGTCCTGCTGGCCGACGATCAGGCGCTGGTGCGGGCGGGCTTCCGGGCCCTGCTCGACGCCGAACCGGACATCGAGGTGGTCGCCGAGGCGGGCGACGGGCTCGCGGCCGTACGCCTGACCACCGAGACCCGCCCCGACGTGGTCCTCATGGACATCCGCATGCCCGGCGTCGACGGGCTCGAGGCGACCCGCCGCATCGCCGCCGACCCCGGCCTCGCCGCCACCCGGGTCGTCATCCTCACCACGTTCGAGCTCGACGAGTACGTGTTCGAGGCCCTCCGTACGGGAGCCTCCGGTTTCCTGGTCAAGGACACCGAGCCGGTCGAGCTGCTGCGCGGCATCCGGGCGGTCGCGGCCGGCGACGCGCTGCTGTCGCCCAGCGTGACCAGGCGGGTGATCGGCGAGTTCGCCGCCCCCGGCGGGCGGGGCCGGCCGGTCACCCCGCCGGACGGGGTGACCCGCACGCTGGCGCAGCTCACCGACCGGGAGCGGGAGGTGATGGTGCTGGTCGGCGAGGGGCTGTCCAACGACGAGATCGCGGCCCGGCTGCTGATCAGCCCGGCGACGGCGAAGACCCACGTGAGCCGGACGATGGTCAAGCTCGGCGCGCGCGACCGGGCGCAGCTGGTGGTGCTCGCGTACGAGGCCGGCCTGATCCGGCCCGGCTGGCTCGGCTGACCGCTACCGGGGCGGGACGCCGTCGATCGACTCGCCGGGCTGGGCGAACCAGGCCGGGGCGCCGTCGTCGAGGGCGGTGCGGATGCGCTGGAGGGCGAACGGGGTCAGCTCGGGCAGGTCGTCCAGCGCGAACCAGCCGACCGCGATCGACTCGGCGTCGTTGACCCGCGCCTCACCGCCGATCGCCCGGCAGCGGAACCACGTGTTGACCATGTGGCAGTGGTCGCCGTTCGGATAGGTGACCTCGTGCAGCGCGATCCCGGCCAGGCGCTCGACCTTGACCTGCACGGCGGTCTCCTCCAGCACCTCCCGGACCAGCGCCTCGGCGGGCTGTTCGCCCGGATCGATCAGCCCGGCGATGAGCGCCCAGCGGTGGTTGTCGCTGCGCTGCCCGAGCAGGACCTCCCCGCGGTCGTTGAGCACGACGGCGCTGACGGTCGGGAACATGACCAGGTCGTGGCCCACCTTGGCGCGCAGGTTCGTCACGTAGTCGGATGCCGGCACGAGCTGCACCCTACCGCCACGGCTTTTGTTATGGTTTTGTCGGCCGTCGGGCGCGCAACGCCTCCGCGACGGACCAGGCCTGGAACGGACAGCCCGTGGCGCCGTGCGGCGCGTCGCCGTCGGCCGTCTCCGAGACCGAACCCAGGCCGTACTCGCCGAGGTGGCCGTCGGCGTCGGACAGGGTCTGCTCCGCCGACACCCCGAGCCGGGCCCACGCGGTGACGTACGCCCCCGTCAGCCAGGGCCACACCGTGCCCGAGTGGTACGCCGAGTCCCGCTCCGCCGGCGTGCCGCGATGACTGCCGCGGTAACCGGGCGACCCGGGCGCGAGACTGCGCGGGCCCAGCGGGGTCATCAGCGCCGCACCTATCGTCTGCAGGGCCGCCGGCTCCGGGCGCAGCGGCGCGTACGGCAGCGACCAGGCCAGCAGCTGGTTGGGGCGCAGCCCGTCGCCGCCCGGACCGTCGACCACGTCGTGGAGCAGCCCGCCGCCGGCCGGGAACCGCCGCGCGAACGACGCCAGCGCCGCCGGATGGGCCCGGGTGGCCGCCCCCGCGTTCGTCCGCGCCTGCCAGGCAAGCTTGATCACCATGGCCAGGCCGTTGACCCACAGGGCGTTGACCTCGACCGGCTTTCCCGTACGCGGTGTCACCGGCACCCCGTCGACCCGGGCGTCCATCCAGGTCAGCGCCGCGCCCTCGGCGCCCGCGCGCAGCAGCCCGTCGGCGGGATCCACGCCGATGCCGAAGCGGGTGCCGGCCAGGTGGGCGTCGACCACCGACCGCAGCGCCGGCAGCAGCTCGGCGGCCAGGTCGGTGTCCCCGGTCAGCGCCACATGCCGCCCGACCGCGTGCAGGAACCACAGCGTGCCGTCGACGGTGTTGTACTCGACGCGGCCGGTGTCCGCGGTGTTCGCCAGCATGCCCCGCGACAACGTGGCCGCGTAACCCCGCAGCAGCGACCGGCCCAGCGACTCCCGCCCGGTCGCCAGGAACAACCCCTCGTAACTGATCATGGTGTCCCGCGACCAGGCACCGAACCACGGATACCCGGCGACCACGTCCGGGCCGGCGGGCGTCCGGACCACGAACGCGTCGGCCGCCAGCGCCAGCGTCGCCTGGGCGTCGTCGGCCGGTGCGGCCGCTGCCACGACGGCCCTGTTCCTGGTACGCGCGGCCGCGACGACGTCCTCGGCGGGCTCCGGGACCTCGGCGAGCTCCCCCGCCCACGCCGACACGGCCGCGATGGCTCCGGCCTGGCGCAGATGGGTCTGGAAGCTGCCCGCGTACCAGAGATCCTCGGTGGGGGTGAGCCCGCGCGCCGCCTCCTCGCGATGCCGCACCCCGCGGAACCACTCACCGGCGCCGCGGAACTCCGGCCCGCGCAACCGGTACGCCCCCTCGACGACGCACCCGCCGTCGACCTCCTCGACGACCGGCGCGGGCCCGCCCGCCGTCCGCTCCCCGTGCACGTCCCGCCACGTGCAGAGCACTTCGAGACGCAGGCTGACCGGCCCGCCGGTGAGCAGCCGGTGCACCACCGCGAGGCCGCCGGCCCCGTGCGCCATCGCCAGCTCCCGCTCCAGCACCACGTCGCCGACCCGCCACCGCCACCGCGGCAACCCGTCGACCAGCTCGAACCCGGACAGCAGCGCATACCCCCGAGGCACGACGGCGCCGTCGGCCCACTCGTGCGTGCCGAGCCGCACGACGGCCCCCGAGGCGAGGGTGACGACCGGATCGAGCGAGACCAGCCCCAGATGCCGCTGCGCCGGTGTCGCCCCGGCCACGACCAGCAACCCGTGGTAGCGCCGCGTCCGCAGCCCGCTGACGGTCCCCATGGCGTAACCGCCCAGGCCGTCGGCGACCAGCCACTCACGCGCGGCGCCCTCCTCGAGACGCCCGCACACCTGGGACCCGAACGCGATGCGCCGCATGCTGCTCCCGTTCCGAGGCCGGGAATGGACGCCCGGCCTCTGCCCGCACGCTATCCGCCACACCCCCGCGCTGCGGGAACACGCCGCCGAGCACACGGGAAGAGTGACCCCCGGATTGCTGGAGCGTCGTTTCTCAAGCATTCTCTAGGACGTGAGGCCCTGGTGGAGCCGTACCGGGACAGGCCGGTCGCTGTCGTGCAGTTGGTGATTCGTACGCCCGAGCACGGCGCGCCGTGACCGCCGGCGCCCCGCCGGGGCGCGCACGCGCGCTGCTGCGGGACCGGGTGTTCCGGCATTACTGGTCCGCGCACGTCGTCTCGCTGGTCGGCGACCAGATCTCGCTGATCGCGATCCCGCTCCTGGCCGTGCTGACGATCGGCGCCGGAGCGGCCGAGATGGGCTACCTGACCGCCGCGGCGCTGGTGCCGAACCTGTTCCTGTCGCTGCTCGCCGGGGCGTGGGTGGACCGGCGGCCGTACAAGCGCAAGGTGATGATCGGTGCCGACCTGGGGCGGGCCGCGCTGCTCATGATCGTGCCGGCGCTGGCGTTCGCCGGGGTGCTGGACCTCTGGCACCTCTGCCTGCTGTCGTTCGCCATCGGCACGCTCACCGTCTTCTACGAGGTCGCCGACGGCAGCCTGTTCGCGTCCGTGGTCCGCCGGCCGGACTACATCGCCGCCAACTCCCTGACCAACGGCGCCCGGGCCATGTCGTTCGTGGCGGGCCCCAGCGTGGGCGGCGTCCTCGTGCAGGCGATCAGCGCGCCGTTCGCGCTGGTGGCGGACGCGCTGTCGTACGTCGGATCGGCCCTGCTGCTGACCCGGATCGCCGCGCCGGAGAATGCCGGCTCCGGACCGGAGGGCGTCAGCCGCGGCATCGGCTCCGGCCTGGCGTTCATCGCCCGGTCCGCGATCCTGCGGCAGCTGCTGCTCGGTCTCACCGTGATCAACCTCTTCAACTTCGTCTTCCACACGCTGCTGATCCTCTACGTGACGACCGTGCTGGGCATTTCGCCCGGCCTGCTCGGGGCCCTGTTCGGCATCGCGGCCATCGGCGGACTGGCCGGCGCGGCGGTCACCGGCCCGCTCACCCGGCGGTTCGGCATCGGCCCGGTCGTGGTCCTCGGGTACGTGGCGTTCCCGCTCCCGCTGATCCTGATCCCGCTCGCCGACGGCCCCCGGCCGGCGGTGCTCGGCATGCTGCTCGCCGCGGAGTTCCTCTCCTCGCTCGGCGTGATGATCCTCGACATCGGGGTCGGCTCGCTGCAGACGGCGGCCACCCCGCTGCACCGTCTGTCGCTGGTCAAGGGCGCCCAGCGCACGGTCAACTACGGGGTACGCCCGGTCGGTGCACTGCTCGGCGGACTGCTCGGCGAGTTGCTGGGCGTGCACGCGGCGCTGTGGATCGGCACGGCCGGCGCCGTGACCGGCGTGCTGTTCGTCCTCGTCTCCCCCGTCCCGCGCCTGCGCGACCTGCCCGACGCCTGACCGGGCTCCGCCACCGCGAGCCGCCCGGACCCGCAAGCAGCCGGGCCGGACGGCATCACTCCCGGAGCACCCGGCACGGCGCCCGCAGCACCCGGCACCAAGCCCGCAGCACCCGGCACCCGGCACCCGGCACCCGGCACCCGGCACCAAGCGTGGAGCACGCGGCACGGCTGCTGGCGACGCGATGCGGGATGCTCCTATGGATGTCAAGCGGCGAGTTCAAGATCGTTTGTGGTGATGAGTTGGTAGAGCTCACGGGCGACATACCGCTTGAGGCATCGAAT
>NZ_PVZG01000017.1 GCF_003002065.1 Pseudosporangium ferrugineum | reverse complement strand
CGGCGGGCGCGTTGTTGCGGTCCAACCCCGCCGCCATCCCCGTATCGCATGCCCTAACTAGACAGCAGTCCCGAACCGGCAGGAATCACCCAAAGCGGCGATGTGGACGTAGGAGTGACCTCAACCCCAGAAGCTCAGTAAAGGGCGGCGTCGCGTACGGCCGGGAAGTTCCGCAGGATGCCCGCCGGCCCCCGGCCGGTGACCAGCATCCGCACCCCGAAGACCACGAGCACCGACCCGATCACACCGCCGACGACCAGCGTGGCCGTACCAAGGTCCATGCACCTCAGTCTGCGCCCCGCCCGGCCCGCTTACCGGTAGTTCGTGAACTGCAGCGCGACGCCGAAGTCCTCCTGCTTGAGCAGGGCGATGACGGCCTGCAGGTCGTCCCGCTTCTTGCCGGTGACCCGCAGCTGGTCGCCCTGGATCTGCGCCTGCACGCCCTTCGGCCCCTCATCCCGGATTTTCTTGCTGATGGCCTTGGCCTTGTCGGTCTCGATCCCCTCGATGACCTTGCAGTCGATCTTGTACGTCTTCCCCGACTGCCGCGGCTCGCCGGCCTCCAGCGACTTCAGCGAGATGTTCCGCTTGACCAGCTTCTCCTTGTAGACGTCGAGCGCGGCGGAAGCCCGCTCCTCGGTCTCCGAGGTGATGGTGACCCCGTTCTCCCCCGACTTGACGATGCTGGTCCCGGTCCCCCGAAAATCGAACCGGGTCCCAAGCTCCTTCTCCGCCTGGTGGAAGGCGTTGTCCACCTCCTGGCCGTCGACCTTGCTGACGATGTCGAACGACGGGCTGGCTGCCATGATCAGACTCCTGCTGCTGGGCCACGAATCGATGTCCACGAGGGCACCCGAAGGCCCCCCGACATGCCGACCGTACCCGGTTGCGGAACAGCCCGCGGCTACGGCTATCCTGTTCTCCGCTGCCACCGAACACCACGGCGGCGATGCCCAGGCGGGTTGCCCGAGCGGCCAATGGGAGCGGACTGTAAATCCGTCGCGAAAGCTACAGAGGTTCGAATCCTCTACCCGCCACAGGCACCAATAACGGCCCCGTGAGCTGCGAAACGCGCTCCGGGGCCGTTCTCGTAGGGTCCAGCAAGATCCGGCCGAATCCGGCTCGTCGCGAGCAGTTGGGGGCGGATCGCGGGCAGGTCGATCTTCCGTGCCACTCCCCCGTCCTTGCCTCTCAAGCCGTCCCGTCCGCCGTAGAACCACCCATCGGGATGCGGGTCGCCGCCGGGGCCGCCACAACTCGCGCCCGGTAGAGATGTATGAACGCTGGCGGTGGTCTGCTCGGCTTGCCTGGTTCGGCGGTGGGCGGGATGGCGGCCACCATCTCAAAAGCCCGAGACTCCTGCCGAAGGCACGCCCAGACCTGAGATCGTTCCCAGGTGCGCGAACTCGATCCACTGGAGCACGAAGAAATCTTCCTCCGGGAGATGTCCCAGCGTGTCCCCGATCTGCAGGACTGGTATCACCAGGACCCTGACGGCGAGCCATGGATGCTGGTGTCCTATGACTTCGTCAAAGGCGGCGCCGTGCTGGAAACCCTGCGCGTCGACTACGACGGGGCACAGTTGCGGGGCGGGTGGAGTCCTTCCTGCCTCAACTGGGACGACGGGCTCCGTGCGGCTGAAGCGCTCGTCGACACCAGCCCGCCTGACGGGCTCAGCATCGATCTCGCCGGTGACCCACGGGACGCGGCAGCTATCGCGTCCGAGTGGTTCCAAGCCCACATCGAGCGCTGGAACCGCCGCCCGTAAGAAGACATACGCCAGCAACAACAGCACCCGAGAACGGTTGGCCGGTGCGCTGGCCGATGCCGGCCGGAGGCCGCCAGCAGGCCGAGCGCGTCCGGCCGCGCCGCGCCTTGATTCAGAGAAATAGTTCGGCAGTGCGACGCGACCGCGGGGGCCACCATCAGTGCGGAGCTTGGGCGTCGGTCACAACCGTCACCTCAGTAGGCCGTTGGGTCAAGCGGAGGTTCTTGCGGCATTCGAGTGACGTGGTCACCGCCTCGGCTAGAGGACGACCTCGTTCTCCTCACTCCAGCGGGCCAGCTCTGCAGGGACGCCGTGCCGCTTGGAGTGCCGTACCGTGGGCGAGAGCATCTTCTTATCAGCCGCTGCTGGGGGGTGACGTAGTCGATGAGCGTGGGAGTGGTTGACCACGTCGGTCCATGGACTGAGGACGAGTATTTCGCACTCGGTGAGACGACGGATCGGATCGAGCTCATCGACGGGAGCCTGGTCGTGAGCCCCGCGCCGAGCATGAGCCATCAGCGCCTCTCCCGCCGCCTGGCGAACGCGCTGGAAGACGGCGCCGAGCCAGCCGGACTCTTCGTCTACGAGGCGATCAACGTCCGGCTGCATACCGGCCGTATCGTGATTCCTGACCTGGCCGTCGTGGACGTGGACGAGGAAGACGTCACGGCGGACGCCTCTCGTGTGCTTCTGATCGGCGAGATCGTCTCGCCGAGTAACGCCGCCATGGACCGCGTCCTCAAGATGCAGCTCTACGCCGCCGCCGGTATCGGGTGGTACCTCCTGGTCGAGCACGAGGTGCCAGACTCGCTGACACTGCGACTCAACCGCCTCGACGGTCAGCACTATGTCGAGGAAACCGTCGTGAAGACCGGCACGAGCCTGACCTCTGAGCACCCGTTCCGGTTCGAACTCGACACGCGGTCCCTCGTACATCGCTGAGAGCCGCTGCCACCGACAGCCAGGCACCTACCGACACCGCCCATTCGGTGGCGAGCCGCCGCAGCGGCCGGCCAGCGCCACGCTTATCGGTCGCCTTGGTCGGAAAAGGGACAACTCGGCAGCTGGTTGGGTGTTGAGGCGCCGGAGTCAGCCGCCCGGCCGGGTGCGGGAAGAGCGAAGGCCGACTTTCCCTGGTGTCAGGCTTGCGTGGTGTTGTTCGGGGGGCGGCCGATTTCTCCCAGGCTGTCGAGCAGGCGTTCGCGGGCCGCTGCCACCAGGTCGAGATAGTCGGGTTTGAAGACCTCGACCAGCGTCGTCTCCAGCGCCCCGGAGATTGCGTACACGGGTGACCAGACGGCGGGGTCGCGGTTGACCAGGGCGTCGAATTCGGGGGTGTCCCCCATCAGCATTGTGTGGAGCCAGTCGGACAGGATCAGAGCCTGGTCGTGGGTGAGTGTGATCGTGAAGTCGTCGTCCGCCATTCACGCAGGTTACGAGGCTCTTCGGTGGCAGGGTCAATCCTGCCCCCGAGGCTGCCGGCCCCCGCCGACATGGCGGCTACACGCCTCTCCGGCCCGGGCGAATGCGCTGCTCTACGCTTGCCGTCATGTCTGACGTCGAAGAGGATTTCGCGGCCCCCGGCCCGCTGGCCACGCACTACCTGACCACGCTCGAGGAGGCCGTCGAACACCTCCGGGCGGCGGATCTGCTGGGCTTCGGCGTACAGCTCCGCTCGTACCTGGAAACGACCGACGGCGAGTCGTTCACCGAGCGATGGAAGTTCGAGATCTTCGCGGAGTCCCCGGTCGAACAACTCGAGGCCGAAACCGAGGAATGATCGGGCCGGGCGGCTCAGTACCCGGGCCGCCACGCCAGCCGTTCCACCTCGTCAAGCTCACCGGCCGCGACGAGAAGCATGAGCCGGGTCATCTCGGCCCGGCTCGCCTCGGCGAGGTGCCGGGGCGGAATGCTGTCGTCCTCCACGTTCTCCCAGACCAGGCGGCCGGTCTGGAAGGCAGACAGACTCCAGCCGGTCCGGTCGTCGGTGACGGCGACGTCGGGGTGCTCGTCGTCCCTGGGATCGTCGAGCTCGGCGATGAGTGCGGGAATCCGACCCGGATCGCCGTCCTCCATCCCGCCACCCCGATGCATGACCGTGAAACCCACTACGGCCTCCGTGAGGTTGATCGCTTACGCGATTATGGCGACATCCACGGACGTTTGCCGATAGGTAGTCGAGGTGCGACCGGCCGCCCTCGACCCGCTGGCGGTCTTCGGCCAGCGCGCGACCGGATCGAGCGTCAGCCCGGCAGCTCGAACCGGAGGCAACCACCGCGCTGACCCCGGCTCCCAGCCGGCGGCGAGGGCAAGCCGTACGCCACGCTCCACCACCACTCGCCACGATCCAATCCTCAGGCTCCTGGTTGCGGTTCGGACCAATCACGGGAGCACGTTTCCGCTGCTCTCGCAGCTGCATGGAATCTCTTGTGGCAGGTATAGCAAACGCGTCGGTTCAGCGACTCCTTGAAGGCTCATCTCTTGGCACGCGGCAGCGATTGGCACGGAGCCGCGACGGCGGAGTGAAAGGGGCCGTACCCGTGTGGCTGCTCCCTAGCTTCACTGATCACCGCCGCGACCAGCGGTTCGCCGATGGCGCAACGATCTTTGTCTTACCGGGCCCTGCGGGGTGCTCGACCCACATAACCAGGCCGGATGAGGATCGGAGTCTGCATGCCGGTCGTCCCGCGAGGCATTCGAACCAAGTCCGAAAGTGCATTTCCCCTGCTCATTGAAACTTGCGCAGTGATCGTCGCGTCGAAGACCTATCCGAAGGCCAGCCAAACCTCCTCGCTTCGAGCACGTACGCAGGCAACGAACACTGGATGGATAACGCTCCAAGAGTATTTACCAGCACCTTTGCAAAGAACGTTGACAGCCCCTGCGAAGCTGATGAAGTCGTCCAGGCATCGGTCTTGATCGATGGATTCAGTGCGAAACGGGGGGAGATGCTGGCTGGCCATCCTCAATGCTCACGGGCGTGACAAAGTCCACTAGTTGCCAGGCCCGTCGAGGGCAGCACTCTGCGCCTTCGGCGGCAAACGATTGCCGCACAATTTAGGACGATGAGAGGGTCGGTAAATGAAAGCCTCTGAAATTCTCGGACGAGGTGCCCTTCTGGCGGTTGCCTCCGTCGCGCTGGCCGGCGCCGTAGGGCCCGCCTTTGCGGCGCACAGCTCGTACGTCTCTGGGTCTCGGGTCGTCACGAGCAACAGTGACAAGACGCTCAATGTTGCGGATGAGCTCGACGACGATGCCGCAGCCTACGGCCTCATGACGAGGCAAGGTGTCTCGGGCACGCCGCGACTGACGAACGGCGGAGGATCGGGTTCCACCCTCTCGCGGAACTACTCCGAAACCATCTTGTCGGTGCGGGCCTGCAAGGACTTCAACCTGCAGCCCGATCCCTGCGGCTCCTGGGGTTGATCTCTGATGGTTCCTGCTGTGCGGTAAGGTCTCGCAGGAACTGAGGGCATCGAACCACCGAAGGTAGCGCAGCATCCAGCGGAGGCGGTGTGGCTTTAGGTCACATCGCCTCCGGCTTTGATCAAGAGGATTAGCGCCAAGAATCCTCCATGCCTATAATGGTGCCGCGGGAGTCAAGGTTGAATGTCGATCCAATCGCGTTGCCAGCCAGGTCGGATCCGGTCCTGCGGATCGAGAGCCTGACGTATGCGATCGATGATCGGATTCTTCTGAATGAGGTTGACCTGCAGGTTGGTGCCGGTGAATCGGTGACCATCACCGGTCCGAGCGGGTCGGGCAAGAGCACGCTTCTTTCGTGCATTCTGGGACTCCTGAAGCCCAGCTCCGGGAGAATCGTCCTCTCCGGCCAGGACCTGGTGCGTCTGCGCGGGCGTGAGCTGGCGCGTATTCGTCAGCGGAAGATCGGCATGGTGTTTCAATTCGGTGAACTCATTCCGGAGTTGACACCGCTGGAGAACGTTGCGCTGCCTGCGCTGCTGCAACGAGGCAATCGCCGGGAATCGTACGACAAGGCTGCCGCGCTGTTGTCCGAGCTGGGCGTTCCGTCGCATGGCAGGACCGATCGATTGTCCGGAGGCGAGAGGCAGCGAACCGGCGTAGCGAGGGCCCTGATAAATTCCCCGGCCGTCATCCTCGCGGACGAACCCACGGGCGCCCTGGACGCCAAGACCAAAGATCAAGTGGCCGACATGATATTTGATCTTCCACGGGCGTACGGGTGCGCCGTGCTCGTGGTTACCCATGATGCGTCGGTGGCGGAGCGCGCCAACCACGTCGTGCATCTGGACGGTGGCGTTCTGGCGACCGTCCGGACGCCCGGCCTGGGCGGCTCGTGATGCCATGGTCGCCGATATTCACCATGGTCCGGCTCGGGTGGCGATCGGGGAACCGATCCGAGGCGGGGGGATTCCGGTTCACCGCGTTGTTGCTGGCCGCCGCGGCAGTGTGCATCTCCTTCATGGCCCTGGCTGTCGCTGAGGCGACCTACAGCGGCCGTGAGCATCGAGGAGCTGCGCGGGCTCCGATATATCACTCGGCCGACTCCGATCGACCCGCGGTTGCGCTCTGGGGTTCGGGGTTCGACACAGTGAACACGCGTCAGTTCTCCGTTATCTTCATCGAACCGTTGCTGCCTGACGCTCCGCTCCCGCCCGGCTTGCGCTCATGGCCCGAGCCGGGACAGGCAGTCATCTCACCAGCGCTCCTGCGAGCAGGCGCCGGCGAAGGAATAGCGAGCCGCTACGGTGATCCGGCCGGAACGATCGGTCCGGAAGGGCTTGAGGCACCCGGGGAGAAACTCGCCTACTTCCGGCCGCCGAAAGAACTGATCTCCACGGGCAAGATGTATGAGATCGAAGGATTTGGATCTCTGGGTCATGCCCCCGTGGGAGATGGGCTGATGGTCCGGCCCCTGGGGACCTTTCGGTTACTGGTGGGCTTTTTGATGGTTCTACCGGCGCTGGTCCTGCTTGCAGTCGCGGCAAGGACCGGATCGCAGTCACGCGACCGCAGGGTCGCCCTGGTGACCGTACTGGGTGGAACTCGATTCGACCGAATACTGGTGTCTGCCGGCGAATCCGCTCTCGCTGTCTCGACAGGCGTCGCGGTCAGTTCGATTCTGTTGCCGATACTGGCGACAACGGATGTGCGACTACCTTATGTCGACTATGTCATCTCGGCCTCGGATGTCCGCGGATCCATCTGGCTCCTGGTGGCGATGTGGATCGCCGCGGGAGCGGCCAGCATTCTGACCATCGTGGTGCTCGATCTTCTCGGTCTGGCCAGGAGAGGTGGCACCCGGCCGACCGGTAAACGGCGGGCGCCGACGGCGTTGGCTGCCCTGTGCCCGGTGATGCTGTTGGTCGCCGTTCGTGGGCCGGACTTGTTCACACCCGACAACCCGGCGCGGTTGCTCGTCAATTATGCGGGTGTTGCGGGAACGCTGATAACGCTCCCCGCAGTTGTCGGAATGGCGGCCAAAGTCGTCGGCAACGGGACGGCCCGGATCGCTCGGGCGCTTCGGACCAGTGGTCTCCTCGTCGCGGGGCGTTGGATGTCCGCACAGCCCAACGTCATCGCCCGGGTGACCTCCGGAATCGTCGCCGCGGTGGTGATCCTCATCCAGGTGCAGGTCTGGTACGGATTTCTCGGCGCGTCGGCCAGAGCGGCAGAGGCCGTTCACCGGGTTGTCGGTGACAGCATCCAGGTCTCGAAACTCGGTGCCGACGCCAGCTCGGGGCAGATCGCGGCCTATCACCGTTCGATCGAGAACGTGGCGTTGCCCCTGGTGATCGTCAGCGAAGAGGTTGCTCGCTCGACGCGGATCGTCGGCTCCTGCGCCACGTTGAACCACGTCGGATTGCCGTGCTCAGGGAACGCTGTGCCGTTGAATACGGACCATGCCGATGAAAGGCTGCGGGTGATTCTGGACCTCGCGGCCCCCGCTCGATCCGCCGTTACGTCGATGGCCGGCAGCACCGCGAACGTCGCCCTGAATGCGGACAGTCACGCCATCGAGCTGCTGGTGTCACCCTCGGGCCACCCGATTGATCGTGCCGCCATCGTAAGAGCGGCGTATCGCACGCTGCCCGGAGGGGCTGACGTGTCGCCGATCGGCGGCGATTGGCTCATCGGCGCATCGGTCAACGCCGACCAGGGGAGATGGATCGTCCTTCTGGGTGCGTTCGCGGTAGCGGTTCTGACCTTGGCCTGCGGCGTCAGCGGCTTGGCCGAATATCTTCGCTGGAGTCGCGTCCTCGCTCCTGTCAGCGTTCTCGCCGGCAACCGGGCTGTCTTCATCTCCAGTGCGGCATGGAGCGTCTTCATGCCGATCTTGCTTGCCGCGGCCTGCGCCTTCCCGATCGGCATGTGGCTGGCGCTGCCCGTAGCGCAGAAGGGAAGCGGGTTCTCCGTCACCCTGATCCAGGCGGGGTTCGGCTGCATCGTCAGCCTCGGATTCGTCCTTTATGCATGGGCGATAAGCGCGAGTCGGCATGTGTCGCGAAACTGGCTGCCGTCAGGAGACTGACGCGTCGGACGGTTGATCTCGCGGAGTGTGAGGGGCATAACTTGCACTGAGTGCAAGTTGAGCTACGGTCGGGGGGTGGCCGTACGGGAGTTGAGGAAGCGTGAGACCTGGCGGCTTGTGCATGGCACCGCGCTGCGGTTGATGACCGAGCGTGGGTTCGATGCGGTTTCCGTGGACGACATCGTGGCGGCGGCCGGGGTCTCTCGGCGTACGTTCTTCAATTATTTCGCCGACAAGGAGTCGGTGGTCTTCGACCCGGACCCCGATGATCCGGCGCTCTGGGGTGAGTTGCTCGGGGCGCGGCCCGGCGGCGAGCCGCTGTGGGTGTCGTTGCGGGAAGTGGTCGTCGGCTATACCGGGGCCTGCGCCGAGCGGATGATTCTGCAGCGGCGGGTTCGGCTTGCCTCGCCCGAGTTGGCGGGTTGTTCGCGGGAGGTTGCCGACCGGTTCTGGGATGCCGTGCGGGAGTGGGCCGCGCCGCGGGCCGGGGTGGATGGGTTCGAGCTGGAGCTCGTTGTCGGCGCCGCTCGGATGATTTTGCATGCTTCGTGCCCCTACTGGGACGCCTCTGCCGGGATCGGCGGGCTGCATTCGCTCGTACGGACCGGATTCGACACTTTTGATTGGACACGCCATGAGTCGCGTACCTCTGTCGGTTCTTGATCTCGCGACCGTACGGGAGGGGCATGACAGCGCCGATGCGTTGCGGGGGACGACGGAGATCGCGCAGGCCGCCGACGAGCTCGGGTATGCGCGGTTCTGGGTTGCCGAGCATCACAACATGCCGGCTGTCGCCTCGACGTCGCCGCCGGTGCTGATCGCGCACGTTGCGGCGAACACGCGGCGGATCAAGGTGGGGTCGGGCGGGGTGATGCTGCCGAACCACATGCCGTTCGTGGTGGCCGAGCAGTTCGCGCTGCTGGAGGCGTTGCATCCGGGGCGGATCGACCTGGGCATCGGGCGGGCGCCGGGCACGGATCAGGCTACCGCCGCCGCGCTGCGCGGGGTGTCGCCGCATCTGACCGTGGAGCAGTTCCCCGACCATCTCGGGATGGTGCTGGCGCTGCTCGGCGACGACCGGGTCGCGCCCGAGCGGATCGAGCGGCTGAGGGCCACGCCCGCGCCGCAGTCGTTCCCCGAGGTGTGGATGCTCGGGTCGTCGACGTACGGGGCCCAGGTGGCGGCGGCGCTGGGGCTGCCGTTCTGCTACGCGTACCACTTCGCGATGAGTGCGGACGTGGACACCGCGGTGCGGCTCTACCGGGACGGGTTCAAGCCGTCGCCGCGCTTCCCCGAGCCGCACCTCATGATCAGTGCGTCGGTCGTCGCCGCGGAGACCACCGAGGAGGCCCAGTACCTGGCCGGGCCGAGCCGGATCATGGCGCTGAGCCTGCGTACGGGGCGGCTGGGGCCGATCGTCTCGCCGGAGGCCGCGGCGAAGGTGGAATTGTCCGATCTGGACCGGAGCGTGCTGAGCCAGCTTCCCGGCACCCAGTACGCGGGCACCGCCGACGAGGTCGTGGCCGGCCTCGACGCCCTGGTAGAGCGGACCGGCGCCGCCGAACTGATCCTCGCCGGCACGGTCTACGACCCGCAGACCCGGCGTGACTCCCTGGCGCGCGTCGCCAAGGCCTGGGGCATTTGAGAAGCCGTCACCGGAGCATGAGGTCTGTAAGAATCGGCGCATGGCCTGGCATCTCACGAGGGACGTGACCGAATTCCTGGCCGCGGCGGGCGGATTCCTGCGCGCCCGGCCGGCGCAGAACCGTTGTTGCTGACGGTCGCCGACACCGGATGGCCGAGTTCTTCCGGGAGATCGGCGAGGAGGAGTCCGGGATCGAGAAATTCGTTGCCGGGCGGCTCGCGTACGGTGGCATGCTGCTCTGGGAGAACGGCGGCCTGCCGGTCTCCACGGCGTCGCTCAGCCGGCCCGATGCGGGCATGGTGCGGGTGCAGGCCGTCTACACCCCGCGGGAGCACCGCGGCCGCGGGTACGCCGGGGCTGTCACCGCGGCGATCAGCCGGGCGGCCCGGGAGGCCGGCGCCACGGAGGTGGTGCTCTTCACCGACCTGGCCAATCCGACCTCGAACGCCCTGTACCAGCGGCTGGGCTACGAACCTCTGGAGGACCGTACTGTGGTGGAGTTCCCGTCATGAGCCGGGTGTTGCAGGTCAACCTCGCGGTGCCCGAGCGCAGCGACGCCAAGAACGTCGGCATCACCGGCATCAACAAGCAGCCGGTCAGCCACGCGGTGGCCGTGCGCGCGCCCGGCCCGAAGGGTCTGCCGTCCGACCGGGCGAGCGGGCTGGCCGGGGACCAGATCTTCGACACCGCCCACCACGGCGGGGACGACCAGGCGGTTTACGCGTACGCCCGGGAGGACTACGACTGGTGGGAGAAGGAGCTCGGGCGGGAGTTGCCCGGCGGCCTCTTCGGCGAGAACCTGACGACCGCCGACCTCGACGTGAGCGGCGCGGAGCTCGGTGAGACCTGGCGCATCGGCGACACGCTCGTGCTGCAGACCACGTTCGGGCGCATCCCGTGCGCCACGTTCCAGTGGAAGATGGGCGAGCCGCGGTGGGTGAAGCGGTTCGCCGCGGAGAGCCGGCCGGGGGCGTACCTGCGGGTGGTGACGCCGGGCGAGGTGCGCGCCGGCGACGAGGTGACGGTCGTGGACCGGCCCGGCCACGGCGTGACCATCGCCGATTCGTTCCGGGCGTGGATGCACGATCCGGCGCTGCTGGCGTCCTATCTCGAGCTGGGCGGGGTTCCCGACGGGCTCAAGGCGGACATCCGGCGGAAGCTCCGGCTCGCCTGAGGCCGCCGCGGACGGACGAGGGCTCGCACGGTCGAGAGCTCGCCTGAGGCCGCGGACGGTCGAGGGCGGCCACCGGGACCGCGGCCGCCCTAGTCCGGCGTGCTAGGGAGTGCAGTCGTTGGAGGACACCACGGTGTCCGCGTGCGTGGTGCCCGACGCCCGGTAGGTGTTGATCGCCGAGGTCGCCTGGGCCGGCGTCAGGACCTGCTTCTTCGCGTGGAAGACGTAGTCGATCGACTCCTGCCACACCGAGGTGCCGCCGGGCGTACGGCCGGTCAGGTCGATGAACCACTGGTTGAAGTCGATCGACATGTTCTGCCGCGGGTAGACCTTGCCGGAGTGGTCGCCGACCAGGGTGCCGTCGATGTAGTACTTCACGTGCCCGGCGGCGACCGTGGCCATCACGGTGTGCCAGCCGGCGATGCTGCGGGCCTGCTGGCTCTGCTGGTTGTCGGCGTACCAGGGGTCGGGGACGTACGTGTACCAGGTCGTCTGGTAGTTGATCGGCCCCGACACGCCCCAGCCTCCGTTGGGCAGGTACTCGGAGAAGTCCATCTCCGAGTACGTCGGGTCCATCGGCGCCGCCAGCGGGGAGATCGTGTAGAACGTCTGGTTGACGTGGTTGCCGTCCCGGCCGCTCGCCGGCACGTCCGCGAACTTGATCCGGGCCAGGTAGGTTCCCTCGCGGAAGCGGCGATTGCTCTGCGAGAACTCGGCGTGCGACGTGCCGGCCGCGGTGCCGTCGGTGCGGGCCGTCAGCTGGGCCACCCGCTGACCGTCCACTGTGGGGAACGACACGTTGTCGGCCCGCCAGCTGGCCCCCTCGACGCCGGGGCCGCCCGCCTCGCTGCGGATCCGCCAGCCGCGCTGGGACAGGGCCGGGTCCGTACGCGACGAGTAGGTGAAGTCGTCGAAGAGCGTGCCGCAGGCAGCGGCGGCGCTGCTGCTCGGCGCGTGGGCGATGCCGAAGGCGGCGAGGGCGCCGACGGTGGCGGCGACCGTGGCGCCGAGGGTGAGTTTCCGGGTGTGGCCCATGGCGGAAGGGCTCCTCACGTCGGGGGACGGATGTTTACCACTGGTCAACACCAAACCGCGGACCAGTGGTAAACGTCAATACCTCCCACCTGTGGCCCCACTTAATTCACGGTCTGGCGGAAATGCGCCGTCGCGTCCACAATGGTGCCGACGGGAAGAGGTGGGGATGCGGCGTACGGAAGTGCGGGATCGTCTGCTCGAACTGATCGACGCCGTCGCGCCCGGCGACGCCCTGCCGTCCGAAAGGGACCTCAGCGGCGACCTGGGCGCTTCCCGGCCGACGATCCGCGCCGCCATCGAGGAGCTGGCCCGGGAGGGCCTGCTGGTACGCCGCCACGGCCGCGGCACGTTCACCAACCCGTACAAGATCTCGCAGGAGGTGCCGTCGGCGGTGAACCTGCCGCCCGCCGAGGGCGACTGGGCGAGCGAGGTGCTCGAGTTCGGCGTCACGCCGGCCGGGCCGCGGCTCGGGCGCCGGCTGCGGCTGTCGCCCGGCGAAGCCGTCGTCCGCGCCCTGCGCCGGCGGACCGTCGACGGGGCGACCATCGCCGTCGAGGAGATCCGCATCCCCCGGGCCGTCGCGCCGGGACTCAGCCGCGACGACTTCGGCACCGGCACGCTCTACCGCCGGCTGCGGGAACGGCACGGGGTGGTGCCGGCCGAGGCCGTACAGACGACCGAACCGACCGTGACGGACCCGGCCGAGTCGCGGCTGCTGGGCGTGCCGCTCTACTCGCCCGCGCTGCTGTTCGAGCGCACGACCAAGGACAGCCGGGGACGGCTCGTCGAATACACCCGCTCGGTCTACCGCGGCGACCGCTACCGGATCACCCAGCACCTGCGCTTCGGCCCCGAATCGGGCTAGCCGGGCCGGCCGGAGCCCGGCGCCCCAGCCAGCCAGAGTCCGGCGCGCCCCAGCCGGCCAGAACCCGGCGCCTCAGCCAGCTAGGGCCCGGCGCCTCAGCCGGCCAGGGCCTCGCGCAGTTCGGCGGCGGCCCGTTGGTCGGCGCGGGCCATGGAGCCGGCTGGGATCGCGGCGACGGCCGCGGCCAGCAGCAGCACCCCCGCGGCGAAGACGAAGGCCCACGGCAGGCCGCCCGGCTGGTCCACGATGGTCCCGGCGATAGCCCCGCCCGCCGCGCTGCCAGCGACGGACACCGTGACCATCCACGTGTACGCCTCGTTCAGCATTCCCGCCGGCGCGATCCGGCCGACCAGGTTGTTCTCCACGGTGAGGGCCGGGGCGATCGTGGCACCGCCGACGACCAGGGCGATGCCGAGCGCGGTCGGGTTGGGCATGACCGTCAGCACGAGGAAGCTCATCGAGACCGCGGCGAGCAGCCAGGCGAACTGCCGGGGCAGCGCCATCGCGGGGCGGCGGGTGCCGAACCAGATGCCGCCGATCGCGCTGCCGACGCCCCAGACGCCGAGCAGGACGCCGCCGAGCCCGTCGCCGCCGCCGTGCTGGTTCGCGTACGCCGGCACCATCACCCCGGCCGCGCCGAACGCGATGCCGAGCGCGCTGACGCAGACGAGCAGCGCCGGGAAGCCGCTGACCTTCAGCGGGCCGAGGCCGCGGGTGGTGCCGGCGGACCCGTGGCGTACCCAGTGGCGCATGATCGGCAGCAGCGCGACGGTCAGGGTGCCGGCGAGGGTGACCACCGCCGAGAACACCAGCGCCGCGGCGGGGCCGGTGACCACCACGAACGCCGCGACCAGCAGCGGGCCGAGCACGAAGACCAGCTCGAACAGGGAGGTCTCGGCGGCCATCGCGGCCGGGCGCAGCGCGTGCCGCCCGGAACCCACCCCGGTCGCGTCGGTCCAGGCCCGGCGGATGGCGGCGGTCAGCGGCGGGTACGTCGCCCCGGCCAGCCCCGACGCCACGACGATCGACGGCAGCGCCGCCGCGCCGCCCCGGCTGACCAGGATCAGGCCGGCCAGCGCCAGCGGGTGCAGCACCGCGGTGACCATCAGGACCGGAGAGGGCCCGATGCGGTCGGCGACGCGACCGGCGATCGGGCTCACGGCGGCGCCGGCCAGCGCGTACATGCCGCCGGCGAGGCCCGCGGCGGCGTAGCGGCCGGTGGTCTCCTGCACGAGCAGCAGCAGCGACAGCGGGGTGACGCCGATGCCCAGGCGGGCCAGCACACCGACGAGGAGCAGGACCTTCGCGCCCGGCATCCGCCACACGCCGAGGTACTGACGCAACGCGGTCACGGTCTGCCCCCTTCGGCCGGCGGGATGGTGGTAACGGGCGAAAGCCGCCTCCGACCCTAACGGCCGGAGGCGGCGTAACCCATCCGAAATATTCAGTCTGTCGCCGAGCTCACGCCCGGCGGATCACCGCTGGAACTGCACCGGGCCGGTGCCCGTGATCGCCGCCAGCTGGTGCAGGCGCCGTACGCGCTCCTCCATCGGCGGGTGGGTGGAGAACAAGCCGGCGATGCCGCCCGCCCGCAACGGGTTGGCGATCATCAGGTGCGCCGATGTGGCGAGCTGCCCGTCGGCCGGCAGCGGCAGCCGCTGGGCACCGTACTGGATCTTCTCCAGGGCACTGGCCAGCGCGAGCGGGTCGCGGGTCAGCGTGGCGCCGGAGGCGTCCGCCTGGAACTCCCGGTTGCGGCTGATCGCGAGCTGGATCACCGACGCGGCCAGCGGGCCGAGGATCAGCATGAGCAGCAGCGACGCCGGGTTCGGGCCGTCGTCGTCGTCCGAGCCGCCGAGCGGCAGGAAGATCGCGAGCTGGGCGAACATCGTGATGATGCCGGCCAGCGCCGCGGCGACGCTCGAGATCAGGATGTCGCGGTTGTAGACGTGGGACAGCTCGTGGCCGATGACCCCGCGCAACTCCCGGCGGTCGAGGATCCGGGTGATCCCCACGGTGACCGCGACGGCGGCGTTCTTCGGGTTGCGGCCGGTGGCGAACGCGTTGGGCTGCATCGACGGGCTCACGTACAGGCGGGGCATCGGCTGCCGCGCCTCCGTGGCCAGCTCCCGCACGATCTGGTAGAGCGCGGGGAACTCGGCCTCGGTCACCGGGCGGGCGCGCATCGACCGCAGGGCGATCTTGTCCGAGAAGAAGTAGCTGCCGGCGTTCATCGCCAGCGAGAGGACCACGGCGAACACCAGGCCGCCACTGCCGCCGATCCAGTACCCCACGGCGAGAATCATGGCGGTGAGCAGACCCAGCAGAGCGGCCGTTTTGAGGCCGTTGTGGTGGCTGTGCACGATCACTCCTTCAGCAAGCGGGCCGGTAGGCCCACGTCTGATGGAACATCGAGATCCCGTGAATTCATCCGGGAGTGACTGTGAGTTCGCTGTAGGTCAGCGATCAGCCGGAGAGGGCGTCGAAGATCGACTGGGGGAGGAAGCCGGCCGCGATCGTCGCCGCCGCCGCCACCGTGACGGCCGCCAGGACCGTGCGGGACACCGATGGGGCGCGGTGGAGCAGGTCGGGGTCAAGAACCACAGCAGGGGCGGTGTCGGCCAGGTGGATGACGGGCTGCTGCGGGGCGGCGTACAGGAGGGCGGCGGCGCGGAGGTAGTAGGCCAGGGCGATCACCGCGTTCACCGCCACCACGCCCGCCAGCCAGCCCCAGCCCGCCGTGATCAGCGAGGCGACCACGGCCACCTTGGCGAACAGCCCGGCCAGGCCCGGGGGGAGGCCGGCGAGGCCCGCGAAGGCCAGCACGAGGGCGGCGCCCGGCCAGCGGCTGCGCCGGCCAGCGCCGCGGTAGTCGTCGAGGTCGCCGCCGTCCGTGCCCGGGCCGCGCAGGGCGGCGACGGCACCGAAGGCGACGAACTCCAGGAGGACGAAGAAGATCGCGTACGCGTAAGCGGCCTGCACCCCCGCCGCGCCCGCCGCCAGCGGGGCCAGGATGTAGCCGGCCTGCGCGACCGACGACCACGCCAGCAGGCGGACCATCCGGGTCTGGCGGAGCGCGACCAGGTTGCCGACCGTCATCGTGAGCACGGCCAGCACCGCGACCAGCGGACCCGTGTCGAGGCGCTGGACGACCGCCGCCAGCGCGAGCACCCCGCCGAGCTTCGAGGCCGTCGACAGGTACGCGGCCACCGGCACCGGCGCGCCGTCGTACGTGGCCGGCGCCCACGCGTGCAGGGGCACCGCCGCCACCTTGAACGCGAAGCCGACCACCACGAGCGCCGCCCCGACCGCGGCCAGCGACTCGTACGGCCCCGAGCCCTCGACCAGCGCGTCCAGGTGCAGGGCGCCGGTGGCGGCGTACAGGAGGGCGGCGCCGAGCAGGGCCACCGCCGTCGACACCACGCTGATCAGGAAGAAGGTGACCGCCGCCGAGGAACCCGCCG
Organism: Pseudosporangium ferrugineum; assembly: GCF_003002065.1. Lineage (GTDB taxonomy): Bacteria > Actinomycetota > Actinomycetes > Mycobacteriales > Micromonosporaceae > Actinoplanes > Actinoplanes ferrugineus_A. The sequence continues at coordinate 127,819 of NZ_PVZG01000017.1, read as the reverse complement.
CCGAGGCCCGGACGCGGCGGAGCCCGACCAGGACGTACAGGGGCAGGGTCAGGGTCTCCAGGCCGACGATCAGCGAGATGAGGTCGCCGGCGTACGCGACCACCACCCCGCCGGTCATCGAGCAGGTGAGCAGGAAGCAGAACTCCCCCACCGGCGCGAGGCCCCGGCGCAACGCGGGAGCGGACAGGGCCAGCACCCCGATTGTCAGGCCGGCGAAGATGACCGTCATCACGCCCGCGTGCGGGGTGACCGTCCACGAGCAGAGGTCGCCGCCGCAGAAGGTCGCCGCGTGGTCCGGCACGGCCACCGCGCACACCGCCGTGGCCACCCCGCCGGCGGTCGCGGTGAGCAGGTGGAAACGGCCGAACGCCAGCTCCACCACCAGGACGAGCAGCGCCGTGCCGGCCGCGGCGTACAGCGGCAGCAGGGCGACGTGGTTGACGGCCTGGATCATCGCAGCGCTCCGGTCAGGGCGGCCACCGGGTCGGCGCCGGCGGCGAGCACCAGCGCCGGCACCAGGCCGACCACGAGGGTGAGCAGGATCAGCGGCGACCACGCGAGCCACTCGGCGGGGGCCACGCCCGGGATGCCGGTCACCGCCCCGGTCGCCGGCCCGTGCGTCACCCGGCGCAGGAGCCGCAGGAAGTAGGTGGCGGTCAGGGCTCCCCCGACGGCGGCCACCACGGCGAGGGTGATCCACAGCGGGCCGCCCCGCTCGACGGCGGCCACCACCGCGAAGGCCTCGCCCCAGAAGCCGGCGAGGCCGGGCAGGCCCAGGGAGGCGATCGCCGCGAAGCCCAGCAGGCCGGCGAGCCGGGGCGCGGACTCCCGCAGGCCGCCCAGCCCCGCGAGGTCGCCGGTGTGCGCCCGGTCCTTGATCGCGCCGGCCAGGAAGAACAGCAGGCCGGTGATGACGCCGTGCGCGACGTTGCCGATCAGCGCGGCCTGGACCCCGGTCACCGTGAGGGTCGCGATGCCGAGCAGGACGAAGCCCATGTGGCCGACGCTGGAATAGGCGATGAGCCGCTTCAGCTCGGTCTGCCGCAGGCACACCAGCGACCCGGCGATGATCGCGGCGGCGGCGAGGATGCCCAGCACCGGCGCCGCCCAGGCGGCTCCCTCCGGCGCGACGCCGACCCCGACCCGGATCAGGCCGTACGTGCCCATCTTGAGCAGGACACCGGCGAGGATCACGCTGCCGACGGTGGGTGCCTCGGTGTGCGCGTCGGGCAGCCAGGTGTGCAGCGGCCACAGCGGCGCCTTGACCGCGAACGCGACGGCGAACAGGGCGAACGCCACGCACTGCGTCGTGCGGGACAGGCCGTAGCCGCCCGCGAGCGCGAGGAGGTCGCCGGTGCCCGCGGCGGCCACCACGGTGAAGACGCCGAGCAGCAGCAGCACCGAACCGAACAGGGTGTAGAGCACGAACTTGCGGGCCGCCCGCCGCCGCTCCGGACCGCCCCAGCCGGCGATGACCGCGTACATGGGCAGCAGGACGACCTCGAAGAAGACGAAGAACAGAACCAGGTCGAGCGCCAGGAAGGTGCCCAGGATGCCGGCCTCGAGGACCAGGAGCAGGGCGGCGAGCGTACGCCCGGAGCCCCCGGCCGGCACCTTCCACACCGTGTACCCGCAGCACAGCAGCGTGAGCAGCCCGGTCAGCACGACCAGCGGGTACGAGATGCCGTCGACGCCGACGTGGAAGTCGATGCCGAGCGCGGGCACCCAGGCCAGATCCACCTCGGCCCAGGGCGCGACCGGCGGGGCGCCGGTGCCGCCGTAATCGAACCAGCCGAAGTCCCGCGTCGTCGGCAGGGCCAGCAGCGCTGCCACCACGAACGTGACCGCCGCGAACGCCGTCGCGACGATCCGCGCCCCGCGGTCGAGGCGAGCCGGCATCAGGGCCACCACCAGCGCCCCGACGACCGGCAATGCCAGGGTCGCCAGCAGCAGGATCTGCAGGGCCGAGGAGACGTCGGTGGGGGCGATCATGATGCGGCTCCGTAGATCGCGGCGACGACGCCGAGGAGCAGCGCGCCGGTGAAGACCGCGACGGCGGCGCGCGGCAGGGCGGCCCGGTGCGCGGCCTCGAGCACCGTGCCCAGGCGCGTGGCCGAGGTGCCGGTGCCCTCCACCGCCGCGTCGACCACCCGCTCGTCGGTGAGGCGTACGCCCTGAGCGAGGGCGCGCACCGGCCGTACGATCAAGCGGTTCTGCAGGTCGTCGAGGCGGAAGCCGGCGGCGAACCAGGGCCGCAACCGGCCGAGGGCCTTCGCCGGGTCCACGCCCGGCGCCGCCTGCCACAGCCACCACGCGCTGCTCGCGCCGAGGACCAGCAACGCCATCGGCAGCAGGATCGACACCTCGAGGTGCGGCTGGTCGAGCTCCAGCGCGGACCGGAAGCCGGGCAGGAATGCGGCCAGGCCGAGCAGCACGGCGGGAATTCCCAGCAGCACCACCGGCCAGCGCATCAGGCCCGGCGGATCGTGCGGGACCGGATCAGCCGACTCCTCGTAGAACGCGTCGTCGAAGCCGAGCGACCACCGGTCGTCGCGGGACCGGGGGTGGCCGAAGAACGTCCGGAGCAGCAGGCGGGTGGCGTACCAGGCGGTGATCGCGACGCCGGTCAGCGCGGCGAGCCAGACGACCCAGCCGACCCAGACCGGCGCCGGGCCCTCCCCCTCGGTCGCGTGCGCGGCCGCGACCAGCACGTTCTCCTTGGACCAGAACCCGGCCAGCGGCGGTACGCCCGCGAGCGCCCCGAGGCCCACCACGAACGACCAGAACGTCACCGGCATAGACGTCCGCAGCCCGCCCATCCGCGACATGAGGTTGGTGCCGACCGCGTGAATCACCGCGCCCGCGGCGAGGAACAGCAGCGCCTTGAAGGCGGCGTGGGTGAGCAGGTGGAACAGCGCGGCGGCGGGCGCACCGACGGCCAGCGCGCCGGTCATGTAGCCGATCTGGGACACCGTCGACCAGGCGAGGACCCGCTTGAGGTCGTCCTGGGCGGTCGCGGCGAGCGCGCCGAGCAGCAGCGTGATCGAGGCCATGACGCCGAGCACGGCCAGGGCCGCGGGCGACTGCGCGAAGAGCGGGAACAGCCGGAAGACGACGTAGACGCCGGCCGCGACCATGGTGGCGGCGTGGATCAGCGCGGAGATCGGCGTGGGGCCGGCCATCGCGTCGGGCAGCCAGGTGTGCAGCGGGAACTGGGCGCTCTTGCCCGCCACCCCGGCCAGCACCAGCAGCAGCGCGACCGTGGGCACCCCGGAATCCGCGAGGACGTCGGAGATGCGGAAGCTGCCCGCGGAGACGCCGAGCCACGCGATGCCGAGCAGGAAGCCGACGTCGCCGACCCGGGTCACGACGAACGCCTTCACCGCGGCCGCGGGCGCCTCGGGCAGCCGCCGGTCGTGCCCGATGAGCAGGTACGAGCAGGCGCCCATGACCTCCCAGCCGACCAGCAGCAGGATCAGGTCGTCCGCGGAGACGACCAGCAGCATCGCGCCGGTGAAGAGGCTGACCTGGGCGGCGTAGGGCGCGTACCGGGGATCGTCGTGCAGGTAGGTGACCGAGTAGATCTGCACGAACAGCGCGACGACGGTGACCGCCAGCGCGACGTAGAGCTCGGCCTTCCCGAGCGAGAAGCCGAGGGTCACCGGCAGGTCGCCGAAGGTCGCCCAGCGGTGCGTCACCCCGACCGGCTCGGCCACCACGACCAGCAGCACGACGGTGATCAGCAGCGCCAGCGCGGCCCCGGCGACGCCCACGGTGGCGGCCCGGCGCCGTCCGTCCCGGCCGCCGTCGCCGGGCGGCAGCAGCAGACCGGCCAGACCGAGCAGCAACGGTACGCCGGCGAGCAGCGGCATCAGCACCTCGGCGGTCATCGTGCCTCCGGCTCGTGGTGCAGCGCGACCTCGTCCACCTGCACGGCGGCGCGCATCCGGTAGAACTGCAGCACGATCGCCAGACCCACGCCGACCTCGGCCGCGGCCAGCACGATGACGAACAGCGCGAAGACCCCGCCGCGGTGGCCCAGCGCGGCGGTCACCGTGACGTCGGCGGTCACCAGCACCAGGTTGACGGCGTTGAGCATCAACTCGACCGCCATCAGCACGAGGATGGCGTTGCGCCGGCGCAGGACGCCGTAGACGCCCAGGCCGAAGAGCAGCGCGGCGGTCGCGTACGGAATGACCGCGTGCATCAGGCCCCGCCCTCCTTCGGCGCCCCGATGTCCGGCCGCGACAGCACGATCGCCCCGACCAGGGCGGAGAGCAGCAGGATCGACAGGACCTCGAACGGCAGCACCCAGGTGCCGAAGATCTCGGCGCCCATCCGCTCGGTCGTCCCCGGCACGGGCAGCGCCACGATCGTCCACCGGAAGGCGTCGATGAACAGGGCGGCCAGCCCCAGCCCGACGCCGCCGCCGACCACGAGCGCGGGCCACGCCGGCCGGTCCAGGTCGGCGGACGGCCCGATCGGCGCCCGGGTCAGCATGACCGCGAAGAGCAGCAGCACGACCACCGCGCCGACGTAGACCAGGACCTGCACCCAGGCGACCAGCTCGGCACCCAGGACCAGGTAGAGGCCGGCCATCGCGCCGAGGCTGACGACCAGGTAGAGGCCGGCCCGGACGAGGTGGGTGCTGGTGACCACGAGCGCGCCCGAGCCCACCGCCACGGCCCCGAGCGCCAGCAGCAACGCGTCGGCGACGGTCACTTGCCGGGCTCCGGGGTCTCGGGCCGGGCCCGCGCGGTTCTCGCCGCGGTGGGTGCGCCGGGGCCGGCGGCCTTGCGGGCCGCCGTGGCCTCCTCCTTCGACGGCTCGCCGAGCACGTCGTGGGCGGGCGGCGGCGGCACGGTCGGCATCCACGCACCGAGGCGGTCCTTGTCGTGCAGCAGATCCAGCACGTCGAGCTCGGAATACTCGAACTCGGGACTCCAGTGCAGGGCGTCGAACGGGCACACCTCGATGCAGATCCCGCAGTACATGCAGAGCGAGAAGTCGATGTCGAACCGGTCGAGCACGTTGCGCTGCCGGGCCCGGGCCGCCCCCGGCACGACGACCTCTTCCTTGTGCGAGTCGATGTAGATGCACCAGTCGGGGCACTCGCGCGCACAGAGCATGCAGACGGTGCAGTTCTCCTCCAGCAACGCGATGACACCGCGCGACCTGGGCGGCAGCTCGGGCTGCACGTCGGGATACTGCTGGGTGGTCGACCGCCTGGTCATGGTCTTGAGCGTGACGGCGAGCCCGTTGACCAGGCCCTTGCCGGGCGCAGACCGCTCCCCGTGCTCACTCATAACCGCATATCCTGCCCGGTCGGCGCAGCGGAGGCGAGCACACCCCCACCAGATGTTCCGATGCTAGAGGGCGACCTTCACGGCCGCGGTGAGGACGAGCTGGGCCAGGGCCACCGGGACGAGGACGAGCCAGCAGAGGCGCTGGAGCTGGTCCTCGCGCAGGCGGGGGTAGCTCACGCGGAGCCAGATGATCACGAAAGACACCGCGAAGACCTTGAGCAGGGTCCAGAGCCAGCCGAGGTGCTCGGCGGCCGGGCCGTGCCAGCCGCCGAGGAAGAGGACCGTGGTCAGGGCGGCGATGACGATGATGCCGACGTACTCGGCCAGGAGGAAGAAGGCGAAGCGGAGGCCGGTGTACTCGGTCATGTAGCCGAAGACCAGCTCGGAGTCGGCGATCGGCATGTCGAAGGGCGGGCGGCGGATCTCGGCCAGGCCGGAGACGAAGAACACCAGCGCGGCCGGCGCCTGCCAGAGCAGCCACCACGGCGACCAGGCCTCGACGATGCCGGGCAGGCTCAGCGTGCCCGCGGCCATGGCGACGCTCGCCGCGGCGAGGACCAGCGGGAGCTCGTAGCCGAGCAGCTGGGCGGCGCCGCGCAGGCCGCCGAGCAGGCTGTACTTGTTCGCGGACGCCCAGGCCGACATCAGCACGGCGACGACGCCGATGCCGAGCACGGCGAGGACGAAGAACAGGCCGACGTCGAGCGGCTGGGCGACCAGGCCGCCGGGTCCGAGCGGGATCGCCAGGAGCACGATCAGGTACGGGAAGAGCGCCACGACCGGCGCCAGCTGGAACACCCGGCGGTCGGCGTCCCGCGGGGTGATGTCCTCCTTCTGCACGAACTTCACGCCGTCGGCGACGAGTTGCGCCCAGCCGTGGAAGGCGCCGGCATACATGGGTCCGAGCCGGCCCTGCATGTGCGCCATGACCTTGTGCTCGGCCTGGCCGACGAGCAGCGGCAGGACGAGGAAGGCGGCAACGACCGCGACGACCCGGACGAGCAGGTCGAGCCAGAGCGGCATCAGCTCTCCCCCTCGGCGGCGGGCGTCTCGGCGGCGGGGCTCTCGGCGGCGGGGTCGGCCGGCGTGGCGGGCCGCTCGACGGCTCGGGCCGGGCGGTCACTCGGTGCCGGACGGGCTGGGCGGTCACCCGGTGCCGGGCGGTCGCCGGGTGTCGGGCGGGCCGGGCGGTCGCCGGGTGCGGGGCGGGCCGGGCGGTCGCCGGGTGCCGGGCGGGCTGCGCGGGCCGGGCGGGCGGGGGTTTCCGGTGGGGGGACCTTGCCCTTCAGCGGGCCCCACTCGTTCGGGTCCGGGACGCCCGGCGGCCGCATCGGGGCTCGCTTGGCCGTGCCGGCCTCGGACTCCCCCGGCTCCTTGGCGCCGGGCCAGGCCTTCGCGACCCGCGAGGCCAGCACGAACTCCTTACGCAGCGGGTGGCCCTCGAAGCCCGGCGGCAGCAGCAGCGGCTCGAGGCCGGGGTGGCGGTCGAAGCCGATGCCGAACATCTCGTGCGTCTCGCGCTCGTGCCAGGCCGCGCCGGGGAAGAGGTCGACGACCGACTCCACGACCGCGTTGTCGCGCGGCACGCGGGCCCGGATCAGCAGGCCGTGCCGGCGGCGGGTGGACCACAGGTGCGCCACCACGGTGAAGCCGTCGGCGAGCTCGTCGACCGCAGACAGCCAGTCGAAGAAGTCGCAGCCCAGCACGCCCGGGTCGCGGGCCGCGCCGAGCGCCGTCCACCAGAGGGCGGCGGGCACGTCGATGACCGCGCGCGCATGGCCCTCGCCGCCGCCGGACACCGTGGCGGTGAGGTCGGCGGGGTTCACGGTCGCGTCGGCCGTCAGCAGCGCGACCATCCGCTCACCGACCTCTTCGGGCGTCATGCCGCCATCCTATGATCCGGCTTCGTTCACTCCAGGCCGGGCAGGCGGCCGTTGCGGAACAGGTCGACGAAGTCCTGGTGGTCCTCGCGGGCCTGGTCGCCGTACGCGTGGGCGAAGTCGACCAGGAGCCCCACGAAGCCGGCCTCGTCCCTGTCGACCTCGGCCACGATGGCCTCCTCGGTGGAGAAGTCGACCAGGTCGTGGCTGGATTCGTCGTCGGCGACGGAATGCATGCGGGCCACCGCGCGGCCCAGGTCAGCGAGGACGCCGGTGAGCTCGCCCGGCTCGTTGACGTCGGACCAGTCGAGGTCGGCGGCGTACGGCGACACCTCCGCGACCAGCTGGCCGACGCCGTTGAGTTCGGTGTAGCCCAGCCACGGGTCGGCGTGCGCCTGGAGGGCCCGCTGCGACTCCGCGGTGCGGTGGCCCTGGTGCAGGAAGTAGCCGCGCACCCGCTCGTCGTCGATCCAGCGTGCGACGGCGGGCACCTGCGCCTGCTTCATGTAGATGATGACGTCGTTCTCCAGCGCCTGGGTGTGCCCCTCGAGCAGGAGGTTGTACGACGGCAGCCCGGCCGACCCGATGCCGACGCCCTTGCGCAGCTTGATGTCCTTGATGGTGGTGGAGATGCCCTCGCCGTGCGACGGCAGGGTGTGCAGGTATTCCTTGAACGCGGCGGTGACCGTGGCGGCGGTCGCCTCGTCGACGTCGTACACGCCGTCGCCGATCGAGAAGCGGCGCTCGTAGTCGTCGATCGTGGTCTGCCCGGCGAGCAGGTCGACGCGGGTGTTGAGGCGGGCCTCCTGGAGCACCCGGCGCAGCACGCCGTCGGCGTTGTCGAGGGTGATGGAGCCGATCGCGTCGTCGCCGCCGTGAGCGATGGCCCGCAGCTCGGTCAGGTACGCCTCCGCGAACGTCCGGACCAGCGACGTGATCACGGTGTCGGAGAGCGCCTTGCTGTAGCCGATCAGGGCGACGCTGGCGCAGAAGCGCTTGAGGTCCCAGATGAACGGGCCGACGTACGCCTCGTCGAAGTCGTTGACGTTGAAGACCAGCTGCCCGGAGGAGTTCATGTACGTGCCGAAGTTCTCGGCGTGCAGGTCGCCGTGGATCCACACCCGGCTGGTGTGCTCGTCGAGGAACCGGTCGTCGGCGTACGCGCCGGTCATGTCGGCGTAGAAGAGCGAGGCGCTGCCCCGGTAGAACGCGAACGGCGAGGCGGCCATCTTCCGGAACTTGCGGCGGAACGCTGCCGGATCGATCGCCATCAACTCGCCGAATTCCCTGGTCAGGACGTCGATGATGAGGTCCGGACGCGCTTGATCAGCCATGCCCGCAGCGTAGCCCCGCGAGTCGATAGCTGTATGTCACACAGACGACGCGTCAGGCGGGCGGGCGCACCATCGGAGCGGTCAGCGACGCCGCGTCGCGGGACCCGGCGGAGGCGTCCGGCGGGCCCGGCACCAGCGTGTCGGCGGACCGCAGCGGGTCGGGGCGTGGCACCCCGCCCGGCCCGGACTGCTCGGCCGCGATCTTCTGCTGGAGCTGGAGGATGCCGTGCAGCAGCGCCTCCGGCCGCGGCGGGCAGCCGGGCACGTACACGTCGACCGGGATCAGCTGGTCGACGCCCTTGGTCACCGAGTACGAGTCCCAGTAGGGCCCGCCGCAGTTGGAGCACGAGCCGAACGAGATCACGTACTTGGGCTCGGGCATCTGGTCGTAGAGCCGCTTGATCGCCGGGGCCATCTTGTCGGTGACCGTGCCGGAGACCACCATGAGGTCGGCCTGGCGGGGGCCGTGCGCGAACGGGATCACGCCCATCCGCATGAAGTCGTGCCGGCTCATGCTGGTGGCGATGAACTCGATCGCGCAGCAGGCCAGGCCGAAGTTGAAGACCCACAACGAGTAGCGGCGCCCCCAGTTCAGCACGAACTTGATGGGCTCACCGAGCACTCCTGGCAGACCGGCCACGCCGCCCAACCTACCCCTTACCAGGCGGGGCGCTGGAGCAGGCTCAGGAAGCCGGCGAGCAGCGCCTCCCGCAGCGCCGGCGGGGCCGCGTCGAGCAGGGAGTTCACCGCCGCCATCGGCCCGGTGGCGCCGTCGCCGAGGCCGAGGCCGGCCGCGAGCCCCTCGATCAGCTCGGGCGTGACCTGCTCGGGGGTGAGCGCGCCGGCCGCCCGCGCCAGTTCGGGCGGAAGGGGGACGGGACCGCGGGCCCGGGTGGCCGCGACGGCTTCGGCGAGGCCGGGCGCGAACTCGGCGGCGGTCCCGCTCACCGCGGCGGTCACGGTCAGGTGCAGGGTCGGGGGGAGTTTCCCGTACGCGAGTTGAGGCTGGGTGTGCCAGCCGCGCGCGGCCAGTTCGTCGGCGAGCACGAACGGGTCGACGTCCGGCTCGGTGGCGAGGCAGACCACGGTGGTCTCGGGCGGGGCGAAGAGGCGTACGCCGGCGGTCGCCTGCACCGCCGCGGCCAGGACGCCGACCGCGTCCCGGGTCTTCGCGGCCAGCGCCAGGTAACCGTCGTCGCCGATGTGCCGCAGCGTCGCCAGGGCCGCCGCGATCGGGCCGCCGGACCGGGTGGACGAGACCACCGGGTTGACCATCGTGTAGCCGGGCCAGTCCGCGTACGCGAAGAACTGCGGCAGGCGCAGGGACGCGTCGCGGTGCAGCAGGACCGAGACGCCCTTGGGCGCGTAGGCGTACTTGTGCAGGTCGACCGAGATGCTCGTGACCCCGGGCACGTCGAAGCCGAACGGCGGCAGGTCCGCGCCGAGCCGGCGCAGGTAGGGCAGCACCCAGCCGCCGAAGCACGCGTCGACGTGGAAGCGCACGCCGCGTTCGGCGGCGAGCGCGGCGAGTTCCGGGATCGGGTCGACGACGCCGTGCGCGTAGGAGGGGGCCGACCCGGCCACCAGCACCGTGTCCGGCCCGATCCGCTCGGCGGTCGCCGCGACGTCCGCCCGCAGGTCGTCGCCGGCCGGGACGACGTCCAGCCCCACCCGCAGGTAGTGCGCGGCCTTGGCGAACGCGGCGTGGGCCGTCGAGGGCACGACGATGCGCGGGGCGTCGGTGGTCGCGGCGTCCCGGGCCGCCTTGACGGCCAGCAGCAGCGACTCGGTGCCGCCGCTGGTCACGCTGCCGGCCATCGCGGGCGCGGCCGTGCCGGGTCCCGCGCCGAGCAGCCGCCCGGCGGCGGCCACCAGGGCGTTCTCCATGGCGAGCAGGGACGGGAAGGCGGTCGGGTCCAGGCCGTTGACGTGCGCCGAGATCGCGTACGCGGCCCGCGCCAGCTCGTCGAGGCCGGCGATGTCCGGGTCGTAGACGTACGCGAAGAGCCGCCCGCCGTGGGTGGGCAGGTCCGCCTCCCGCAGCCCGCGCAGCTCGGCGAGCACCCGCTCCGCCGGTACGCCCTCGGCCGGCAATCCCTCGATCATGAGTCCTCGTATCGCCGTAGGAGCAGGACAGCCGCCGCCACGAGCAGCGCCGGGACGAGCGTGAAGCCGAGCAGGACGCCGAGCCGGGCCGTCGGGTCCTGGGCCGCGGCCTCGCCTGTGGACGACGAGACGTAGCCGAACAGCTGTAGGAGCAGGGCGTATATACCGGGGCCGATAGCAAGACCGAGCGTTTCGCCGGCTGTCCACAGGCCGGTGAAGACGCCCGCCTGGCGACGGCCGGTTCTGGCAGTGTCGTGGTCGATGCAGTCCGGGAGCATCGCCATCGCGAAGACCTGCTGCCCGGCGTATCCGCAGCCGATCACGGCGACGAGCAGGTAGGTGGCGACCGGCGGCAGCACCCCGGCGGCGAGCAGGGCGAGGGCGCCGGCGGCGAAGAGGAGGGAGGCAACGATGAGGGCTCGGAGTTTGCCGAGACGGGCACCGACGCGGGTCCACAGCGGCATCACGAGCAGGGCGGGGCCGACGAACGCGGCGAAGAGGAAGGTCGCCCCGGATCTCTGCGCGATGACGTGGTCGGCGAAGTACTGCACGCCCGCGAGCATCGTGCCGATGCCGGCGGCCTGGACCACCCAGCAGGCCAGCAGACCACGGAACGGCACATTCGATGCCGCTGTTCGTAGCTGGGTGCGCAAGCTGGGTTCGGATTCCGGTGCGACACGGGCGCTTGCTGTGCGCGTACCGGAGAAGGCACCCAGGGTGCCCACGACGATGAGGGCGCCGACGAACGCGCCGGCCCATCGGTGGCCGGCCAGGCCGCCGCCGCCGAGGTCGACGACCAGCGGGGCCAGCGCGCCGGAGACCAGGATGGCGAGGGCCAGCACGGCCACCCGCCAGGTCATCAGGCGGGTGCGTTCGGCGTATCCGCCGGTCAGCTCCGCGGGCATCGCCACGTAGGGCACCTGGAAGAAGGCGAAGGCGGTGGCCGCGGCGAGGAAGGCGACGGCGACGTAGGCGCCGGCCGGGCCGCCGGTGCCCACCGGGCCCGCGAAGATCGCCGCGAACAGCACCGCGAGCAACAGGCCGGCGCCGAGCAGGAAGGGCCGCCGGTGGCCGCTGCGGTCCGAGATCCGGCCGGCGACCGGGTTGACGAGCACGTCCCAGGCCTTGGGAAGGAGCACGAGCAGTCCCGCCACGCCGGCGGCCACGCCGAGGGTGTCCGTGAGGTAGGGCAGCAGGAGCAGGCCGGGCACCGTGCCGAAGGGGCCCGTGACCAGCGAGCCGAGGGCATAACCGGCCAGCGTGCGGCGCGGCAGGGGCGTGCCCTGCCGTACGTCGCGGGAGGGACCGGCGCTCGTCATGGACGCGGATCGTAACCACGGGCGGGCCGGTACGCCTACGCTTCGCCGAATGGAGAATTCCCCACGGGCGGGGCGGGTCGCGGCCGGGGTCGCGGCCAGCCATCCGGCGACCGCCGAGGCCGGGCTGCGGATCCTGCGGGCCGGGGGCTCGGCGGCCGACGCCGCGGTCGCCGCGGTGCTGGCCACCTGCGTCGCCGAGACCGTCTACACCGGACTCGGCGGCGGCGGCTTCGCCACGTACTTCGACGCCGCCTCGGGCGAGGTGACCTGCCTGGACTTCTTCGTCTCGGTGCCGGGCACGGACGGCGACCGGCGGGCGGGGCCGATGACGGCGGTGGACGTGTTCTTCGGCGGGGTGCCGCAGGTCTACTCGATCGGCGGGGCCAGCGTCGCGGTGCCGGGCGTGCCGGCCGGCTGCGGCGAGGTGCACCGGCGCTGGGGACGGCTGCCGTGGGAGGCGCTCGTGGCGCCGGCGTACGAGCTGGCCGTCACCGGCGTCGCCCTGCCGGAGGCGCACGCCCGCACGCTCGAGGCCTGCGCGCCCGCGCTCGCGCCCGGGGACGGCGCCGCGATCTACGCGCCGGGCGGACGGCTGCTGCGCGGCGGCGACCGGCTCTTCCACCCCGGGCTGGCCAGCGCGCTCGAGGCGCTCGCCGCCGACGGCCCGGCGCTGTTCTACACGGGCGCGTACGCGTCGCTGCTGGTGGAGACCGTGCGCGCGGCGGGCGGCGCGCTCGGCCCGATGGATCTCGCGGCGTACCGGGTGATCGAGACGCCGGTGGACCACGCGCGGCTGGGGCCGTACCGGGTCCGCGCCCGGCACGACCTGAACCGGACGGTGGACACGATCGCCGCGCTGCCTCCGGGCCTGGCCGACCTGCCCCGCCCGGCGCGGGCCGTCGCCGTGGCGGCGGCGCTGCGGGACCGGGGACGGCAGAAGATCGGCGACACCACCCACATCTCGGTGGTCGACCCCGACGGCAACGCCTGCGTGATCACCACGACGATGGGTCTCGGCGCGGCGGTGTGGCTGCCGGGGCTCGGCGTCAACCTCAACTCCATGCTCGGCGAGGGCGAGCTGATCACCGACGACCTCGCGCCCGGGCGCCGGATGTCGTCGAACATGTGCCCGCTGGTCGTGATCGACGAGTCCGGCGCGCTGGCCGTGGCGGCGGGCTCGGCCGGGGCGTCGCGGATCCGCACCGCGCTGGTGGACACGCTGATCGGCGTGCTGATCGACGGGCTCGACATGCCGTCGGCCATCGCGCGGCCCCGCTTCCACGTGGTCGACGACACCGTGCACGCCGAGCCGGGCTGCCCGCGCGACGAGCTGGACGCCCTGGTCGAGGCCGGCTGGCAGCTGCGCGAGTGGCCGGAGATCAACCACTATTTCGGCGGTGTCACGGCCGTCGGGGTGGGCGGCGCGGCCGGCGACCCGCGCCGGGACGGTGTCGGCCTGCTGCTCTGAGCCAGCTCGCGCAGGGCGGCGTCGAGGCCGGCCGGGGTCAGCCCGAAGGTGCTCGCCGTCTCGTGCGAGTCGAGCAGGAACGGCCCGTAGAACTGGTAGTCCATCTCGGCCAGTTCGCGGGCCATCGGCACGGCCAGGCCGGCCGTACGCATCACCCAGCGGGGCAGCCGGCGCAGCCTCGGCGCGGGGCTGCCGGTCAGGGCGGCGTAGCGGGCGGCCAGCTCGCGGACGCTGACGGCGGGCGACGACGGCACGTGCCACGCCCGTCCCCACGCGCGCTCGTCGCGGGCCAGGGTGACCAGCGTGCGGGCCATGTCCCCGACGTACGTCCAGGTGTGCGGCGCGTCCGGGTCACCGGGCAGCCAGGCGGTGCGGCCCCGGACGATCGCGGGCAGGAGCACCGCGGAGAAGATGCCGTCCGCGCCCGCGCCGACGTAGTCCGACCCGCGCGCCTCGAACGTCCGGATCCCGCCGGCGAGCGCGTCCTGCCACATGGCGATCCGGACCCGCCCCTTGCGTCCGGTCGCGGCGAGGGGTGTCAGCTCGCTCATCCGGCCGCCGGGCCGCGGCCCGTACCCGTAGAGGTTGCCGGTGATGGCGAGCACCGCGTCGTTCTCCCGCGCCGCCCGGATCATCGCGGCGGAGACCGGCGGCCACAGCTCCGGCCATCTCGTGTACGCCATGTTCGCGCAGTTGTAGAGCACCGCCGCGCCACGGGTGAGCTCGCTGAGCCGGTCGGCGTCGGCGGCGTCGGCGGCGACCCGTTCGATTCGCGGATGCTCCGGTCCCGAGCCGCTGCGGGTGACCACGCGGACGCTCTCGCCCGCCTCGGCGAGCAGGCGCGCCACCGCCGCACCGACCGGTCCGGCCCCGACGACCACGGAAGTCGACATGATGTTCTCCTTTGTGAGCAGTGCTCTCAGCTTCCGCCGGCGCTCACGCGAGTGTCAAGAGCAGTGCTCTCGATATGGCACACTGGTCGCATGACTGCCGCCTCGCTCCGCGCCCGGCTCCGCGCCGAGCTGACCGACGAGATCAAGGCGACCGCTCGGCGGCACCTGGCCACGGACGGCGCGAACCTGTCGCTGCGCGCGGTCGCCCGCGATCTCGGCATGGCCTCCTCGGCCGTCTACCGGTACTTCGCGAGCCGGGACGAGCTGCTCACGGCGCTGATCATCGACGCGTACGACGCCCTGGGTTCGGCCGCGGAGGCGGGCGCCGGCGAGGGGACGTACGAGGAGCGGTGGCTCGGCGTGTGTCACGCCGTGCGCGACTGGGCGCTCGCCAACCCGTACGAATGGGCCCTGATCTACGGCAGTCCGGTCCCCGGCTACCGCGCGCCGGGCGACACGGTCGGCCCCGCGATCCGGGCCGTCCTCGCGCTGGGCCGGATCGTGCGGGACGCCGCCGACGCCGGCCGGGTCGACGTCGGCGAGCCCATTCCCGGCCGCCTCGGCGAGGAGCTGGCCGGGGTCGCCGAACGGGCCGCCCCCGGCGCTCCCCCGCAGCTGGTGGCCCGCAGCATGGCGGGCTGGATCCACCTCAACGGCGCGGTCAGCGCCGAGCTCTTCGGCCAGCTCGACAACACGATCGGCGAACGCCGCGAGTTCTTCGAGTTCCAGATGCGCGGCGCGCTCTCCTGGATCGGCTTCCGCTAGGCCTTGCGGGCGTGCAGGAGGTGCCCGCCGGGGGTGTCCTTCGGCACGCCGGGCCGCCCGAAGTACCGCTCGGCGAGCTCCGCCGGCCCGAGGTCCTCGATCTCGCCGAACCCGCGCTCCCGCAGCAGCGCCGCCAGCTCGTCCGGCTGGAACGACGACCGCCACGGCTCACCCACCCGCGCCGCGCGGGCCGCCCTCGCCTCCAGGGCCGTCCGCCGTTCCCGGGACATCGACGCGGTCGGCATCGCGTAGTCGAACACCACCTCGCTGACGCCGCCCAGCGTCTCCTCGAACGCCCCACGGGTCAGGTACGGCACCACGCCGAGCCACATGACGAACGCCCCCGGGCCGGCCACGAAGGTGTCCTTCTCGAGGTCGACCGGCACGTACGTCACCGTCGGCGGCACCTCGATCCCCGCCTCGCGCAGCCGCCGGCGCTTCCATGCCTGGGTGTCCGGGTGGTCCACCTCGACCACCTCCAGCCCCGGGTACGGGTTCCGGTACGCGAACGTGTCCAGCCCGGCGCCGAGGATCACCACCCGGCGGGCGCCACGGACGACCGCCGCGGCCAGCGCGTCCTCGGCGAAGCGGGACCGGGCGGCGATGAACAGCCGCTGACCCCGCCGGCCCGGCTCCTCCCCGGTCTCCGGCTCCTCGCCCACGATCCGTACGGCCAGCGGATCCGCGAAGATCGCCCCGCCGTCCAGCACCTGATGCGCCGCTCGGTAACGCGCCGCGCTGTACGCCGTGCGGCTCGGCCGTCCCGTCTTCATCACGGCATCCAGGCCGCGCGGGCCATGTCCACGCGATCGCCCTTGAGCGGCACTCCCTCGCTCAGCAGGCGCTGCCGGGCCTCCTGCTCGTGCCCCGGCGGCGTACGCCCGGAGCTGTTCACCACCCGGTGCCACGGGACGCCGCCGCCGTGCCGGGCCATGATCGTGCCCACCTGGCGCGGCGAGTTGCGGCCGGACCGGTCGGCGAGGGCGTCCGCCACCGCGCCGTAGGACATGACCCGGCCCTGCGGGATGCTCTCCACGAGGCGCAGGACCTCTTCCACGTACTCCTGTGGTGTCACCGGCGCCACGATATGGGATCCGCGCCCGGCCGGGCAGGCCCCGGCGAGCAGAATGGTGCAGGTGCGCGAAGAGGTGACCGGTGCCCGCCGGGTCGTCGTCAAGGTGGGCTCGTCCTCCCTGACCACGGCCGTCGGCGGCATCGACGAGCAGCGCGTCGATGCCCTGGTCGACGTGCTCGGCGGGCTGGCCGCCCGGGGCCGGGAGGTCGTCCTGGTCTCCAGCGGCGCGATCGCTGCCGGCCTGGCCCCGCTGCACCTGCGCCGGCGACCGCGCGACCTGGCCACCCAGCAGGCCGCGGCCTCGGTGGGTCAGGGCCTGCTGATCGGCCGGTACGCGGCCGGCTTCGCACGCCACGGGCTGACCGTGGGACAGGTGCTGCTCACCGTCGACGACGTGACCCGGCGGGCGCACTACCGCAACGCGTACCGGACCCTGCGCAAGCTGCTCGACCTCGGCGCGCTGCCGATCGTCAACGAGAACGACACCGTCGCCACCGAGGAGATCCGCTTCGGCGACAACGACCGGCTCGCCGCCCTGGTCGCCGCGCTCGTCCAGGCGGACCTGCTGGTGCTGCTCTCGGACGTGGACGCGCTCTACACGGGCGATCCGGCGGATCCGGCCTCCCGGCGAGTCACCACCGTACGCGGCGACGCCGACCTGGCCGGCCTCACGATCGGCGCCGCGGGCCGGGCCGGCGTCGGCACCGGCGGCATGGTCACCAAGGTGGAGGCGGCCCGGATCGCCACCGGCTTCGGCATCCCGGTCGTGCTGACCGCGGCGCCGATGGCCGGTGCGGCGCTGGCCGGCGACGAGGCCGGCACGCTGTTCCACGCGGCCGCGAGCAGGCCCACCGCCCGGCTGTTCTGGCTGGCGCACGCCACCTCGCCGCGCGGCCGGCTGCACCTCGACCCGGGCGCGGTCGCCGCGGTGGTCGCGCGCCGCAAGTCGCTGCTGCCCGCGGGCATCACCGCCGTGGACGGCTCGTTCGCGGCCGGCGATCCGGTCGACCTGGTCGACGCGACCTCCGGCGCGCCGGTCGCCCGCGGCCTGGTGAACTACGACGCCGTCGAACTTCCCGCCCTGCTCGGCCGGTCCACACCGGAGCTGGCGGCGGCCCTCGGGCCAGGATATGAACGAGAGGTCGTGCACCGCGACGACCTGGTCCTCCTCCGAACCTCCCAGGAGTCAACATGACCGTGCATCAGCAGGCCGCCGAGGCCCGGGTCGCCGCCATCGAGCTCGCCGCCGCCACCAGGGCGGAGAAGGACGCCGCGCTGCTGCTCATGGCCGAGCGGCTGGTCGAGCGGACCGACGACATCGTCGCCGCGAACGCCGTCGACACCGGCAACGCGCGCGACGGCGGGCAGCCGGAGTCGATGATCGACCGGCTCACCCTCACCCCGGAGCGGGTCGCGGCGATGGCCGACGGGCTGCGCCAACTGGCCGCCCTGCCCGACCCGGTCGGCGACGTCGTCCGCGGCTCCACCCTGGCCAACGGCCTCGAGCTGCGCCAGGTCCGGGTGCCGTTCGGCGTGGTCGGCATCGTCTACGAGGGCCGCCCCAACGTGACCGCGGACGCGGCCGGCATCTGCCTGAAGTCCGGCAACGCCGCCCTGCTGCGCGGCTCCGGCTCGGCGATGAGCTCGAACGCGGCCATCGTCTCGGTGCTGCGCAAAGCGATCGCGGATTCCGGCCTGCCGGCCAACGCGGTGCAGCTGCTCGACGCGTCGACCCGCGACTCCGTGAAGGAGCTGATGCGCGCCCGCGGCCTGGTCGACGTGCTGATCCCGCGGGGCGGCGCGTCGCTGATCAAGACGGTGGTCGAGGAGTCCACGGTCCCGGTGATCGAGACCGGGGTGGGCAACTGCCACGTGTACGTGGACGAGGCGGCCGACCTGGAGAAGGCCCTCGGCGTGGTGCTCAACTCCAAGACCCAGCGCCTGTCGACCTGCAACACGGCCGAGTCGCTGCTGGTCCACTCGGCCCTCTCCGAGTCGTTCCTGCCGCTGGTCATCGAGGAGCTGATCAACGCCGGCGTGACGATCCACGGCGACCCGCGGGCGGCGGCCTTCGACGGTGTGGTCCCGGCCACGGCCGAGGACTGGGGCAAGGAGTACCTGTCGGCGGACATCTCGCTCGCGGTGGTGGACTCCCTCGACGACGCCCTCGACCACATCCGCCGCTTCGGCACCGGCCACACCGAGGCCATCGTCAGCGAGAGCACGACGGCGGTCCGCCGCTTCGCCGCCCGCGTCGACGCGGCCGCCGTCATGATCAACGCTTCGACCCGCTTCACCGACGGCGGCGAGTTCGGCTTCGGCGCGGAGATCGGCATCAGCACCCAGAAGCTGCACGCCCGCGGCCCGATGGGCCTGCCCGAGCTGACCTCGACCAAGTACATCGTCACGGGCAACGGCCACACCCGCTGAGGCGAGCGGGCGCCGCCCGGGCCACCGGCTGCGAAAGGGCCTACACCGGGGTCAGGCGGAAGATGCGGATCTCGCGGGTCCCGGCTCGTTTCGCGTACGAGGCGTAGCCGGGCCAGATCCGCTGCACCATGCCCCACAGCCGGTCCCGTTCGTCGCCCTCCGCCAGGGCGGCGTGGACGTCGAGCTCCCGGCCGCCCAGGGTGATCCGGGCGGCCGGGCGCGCCAGCAGGTTCGCCGACCAGGCCGGGTGGTGCGCCTGGCCCCAGTTGGAGCCGACGACCACGTAGCCGTCGCCGTCGACGGCGTAGAGCAGCGGCTGGGTGCGCGGCAGGCCCGACCGGCGGCCGGTCGTGGTGATCAGCAGCGTGGGCAGCTGGTGCCGGCCGATCACCGACCAGCGGCCGTCGGTGAGCCGGTACAGGCGGCGGTCCACGCCGGCGAGGTGGCGGCCCAGGGCGGCAAACCAGCGCTGGGAGCCGAGGCGGCGCAGCAGGGCGGTGTAACGCGACATCCGCTCAGTATCGCCCGGCCGCTCACCCCTCCATCGGGCGAGCGGCCGCGCAAGACGAACTCAGTGAACCTTTTTCCACCTGGCATCGAGCCCGACGGCGCCGGGCCGTCGACCAGCGGCGGGCGCTGCCGGCCCCGCCACGTGGAAAAAAGTTCAGTACGAAGGCAGGGACGGGTCGACCGTGTTGACCCAGGACACGATGCCGCCCTGGACGTGCACCGCGTCCTTGAAGCCGGCGGCCTTCAGCGCGGCGAGCGCCTCCGCCGAGCGCACCCCGGACTTGCAGTGCAGGACGATCTGCCGGTCCTGCGGGAAGCGGGACAGCGCCTCGCCGGAGAGGATCTCGCCCTTGGGGATCAGCGTCGCGCCCGGGATCGAGACGATCTCGTACTCCGCCGGCTCGCGGACGTCGACCAGGAACACGTCCTTGCCGGAATCCTGCCAGTCCTTGAGCTCGCGGGCGGTGATCGTCGCGTTGAGCGTGGCCTCCTGCGCCTCGGTGGAGACGGCGCCGCAGAAGTCCTCGTAGTCCTCGAGCAGGTCGGTGACCGTCGGGTTCTCGCCGCAGAGCGCGCACTGCGGGTCCTTGCGGACCTTGATCTTGCGGTATTCCATCTCCAGGGCGTCGTAGACCATCAGCTTGCCGACCAGCGGCTCGCCGATGCCGGTGAGCAGCTTGATCGCCTCGTTGACCTGGATGGAACCGATCGACGCGCAGAGCACGCCGAGGACGCCGCCCTCGGCGCAGGACGGGACCATGCCGGGCGGCGGGGGCTCCGGGTAGAGGCAGCGGTAGCAGGGACCGTGCTCCTCCCAGAAGACCGAGGCCTGGCCGTCGAAGCGGTAGATCGAGCCCCACACGTACGGCTTGCCGAGCAGCACCGCGGCGTCGTTGACCATGTAGCGGGTCGCGAAGTTGTCGGTGCCGTCGACGATCAGGTCGTACTGGGCGAAGATCTCCTTGACGTTGTCGCGGTCGAGCGCGGTGTTGTGGATGACCAAGTTCACCAGCGGGTTGATCTCGCGGATGCTCGCCGCGGCCGACTCGGCCTTCGGGCGGCCCACGTCGGAGACCCCGTGGATGACCTGGCGTTGCAGGTTCGACTCGTCGACGGTGTCGAAGTCCACGATCCCGAGGGTGCCGACGCCCGCCGCGGCCAGGTAGAGCAGCGCCGGCGAGCCGAGGCCGCCCGCGCCGACGACGAGCACCTTGCTGTTCTTGAGCCGCTTCTGCCCGTCCATCCCCACGTCGGGGATGATCAGGTGACGCGAGTAGCGGCGGATCTCATCGACGGACAGCTCCGCGGCCGGTTCGACGAGCGGGGGCAGTGACACGGTGAACTCCCCGGGTTGACGGTAAGGTGCGCCCACCATTGTTGCTCGTGGATTGCCGGAATGGGCATGACGTGGGACACCGGCCCGGCATGCGGGACGCGGGAATTCCTCGTCAGGCCGCGGGGTTGCCCGCGTAGCGCCGGCCCCGGACGTAGGGCCACGCGTTCGCGACGCAGCCGTCGAGGCCGAAGGTCTGCTGCATCATGACGGGTGCCCGGCGCCCCTTACCGGGACAGGTCTCGTGCCGGTGCCCGAGCTGGTGGCCCACCTCGTGGTTGATCACGTACGCCCGATAGGCCGGCAGCGGCGCGTCGTAGCCCGGCACGGCGGCGTCCCACCGGTCCGCGTTGATGATCACCTTGCCGGGCAGCCGGCACGAGCTGAACCCCTCGGTGTCCAGCCCGCCGTCCGCGCACATCGTCGCGGAGGTCGCGGCCGCCGCCAGATAGACGGTGAACTCGGCCTTCTCGGCGCGCGGCACGCGCTGCAACCGGAACGTGCGGCCGGCGATCCAGCTCCTCGGGTCGCCCAGGATCCGGTCGACCTCGGCGGCGAAGGCCGCGCTGTCGCCACTCCCCCGCTGCACGGCCACCTCGAACCGCCGTACCGTGCCGGCGCTGCCGAGCACCGGCCCGCGGCCGGCGGCGAACGCGAACCCGCGGCGGGGGGCAGAAACCACCGACTTCCCGGGTACGGGCTGAGCAGCGCGGACAGCCGGCCCGGCGGTCTCCGGCGCGACCGCACCGGACCTGCGGATGAGCTGGCCGGCCACGATGGCGAGAAGGGTCAGCAGCAGGGCGAGAAGAACGCTGGCGCGGCGCCGCCGGGACAACCGCCGGCCCGCCCGGGGCAGGGTCGCCACGGCGGTGACCTGTCCCTCGACGACGAGCGGGGTCTTCGCGGCCTTCATGACACCAGCCAGCGTGCCAGAGGTAGCCGCAGGTCACAGGCGTTTCCCGGAGGCGGCGGAGGTCAGACCGGGGGACCCTGCCACAGCCGCCCGCCGCGGTACGGCCACGCGTACGGCACGCATCCGCGCAGCGTCAGCGTCTGCTGGACCATGACCGGCGCCGGACCGCCGCGCCGGGGGCAGCCCTCGTGGTGGCGGCCCAGCTCGTGGCCCACCTCGTGGTTCACCACGTACTGGCGGTAGACGGTGAGGGGCACCCTCGCCGCGACGTACGGCCGGGCCGACAACCGCCAGCGGTCCAGGTTGATGACAGCCCGCCCGGCGGTGCGGCAGGACGTGTACGGCCGCCCGCCCACGGCGATGGCGACGCCCCCGTCCGCGCACATCCGCCCGGCGGTGTCCCGGGTGGCCAGATACACGGTGAAGGCGGCGGCCTCGGGCCCGGCGACGCGCTGGAGCCGCAGCCGCCCGCTGCCGATCCAGCCGCGCCGGTCGCCGAGGACGGCCTCCACGTCGGCGGCGAAGGCGGCCGGGGATTCGCCGCTCCCGCGCTCGACGGCCACCCGGAAGCGGCGGACGGCTCCGGCCGTACCCAGGATTTTGCTCCGCCCGGGCGCATAGTCGAAACGGCCCGAGCCCCGGGACGGCACCCTGCCCGGCAGCGACAACCGGTCCCGGACGACCGGGACGGGCGCGGACGGCGGCGCGACGGGCCCCTCCGCCGCGGATCCGGCGGAGACGGACGGCGGGACCGGACCGGACGGCGAGGACGAGGGGGCCGGGAAGGCCCGTGCCGACGACCACACCGTGGGCAGGAACATGCCGCCGGCCAGCAGCAGGAGCACCGCTATCGGCGCGGCGAGCCACAGGCGGCGCTGATCATCTCCGGACAGACCGGCCGAGGGCGTACGGAAATCGATCATTGCTCGTCAGCGTCCCACACCGCGGGGTCCTCAACCCACCGGAGAGTTGACGTCCTCCAGCATGCCGACGACGGCCCGCGCGACCAGCCGCGGCACCTCCATCTGGGCCACATGACCGACGCCGGGAAGGATCAGCAGCCGGCTGTCCGGGATCACCTTCGCCACCTGGGCGGGCACCCGCGGGTCGACCAGCGTGTCCTTCAGGCCGCCGATGACCAGGGTCGGCGCGCTGATCCGGGCGGCCAGCCGCCACTGCGAGTTGTCGCCCGGCAGGTACGCCCGCAGGAAGCTCGACACCAGTCCGCGCAGCGTGCCAAGGTAGGCCTGCGGATAGTGGGCGACCGTGTAGCGGAGCTTGATCTCCTCCATCGCCTCCGCCCGGCGCTGCGGGCTGACCTTCGCCGTGTCGCCGAAGCAGGCCAGCATCACCTGCTCGGCCATCTCCTCGACGGTCAGCCGGGCCATCCCCCACGCCAGGATGCGGTGCGCCCGGGGCAGGGCGAGCAGGGGCAGCACGGGTCCCTGCGCCGTACGCCGCGGGTCCAGAAACGGCATGGCCGGGCTGACCAGGGTGAGCGTCCGGATCAGGTCGGGGCGCAGCGCGGCGACGCGCACGGAGATCGAGCCGCCCAGCGAGTTGCCGACCAGGTGGACCGGGCCGCGGCCGGCGTGGTCGAGGTAGCCGATGAGCCGGTCGGCGAACGCGGCGATGGAGTACCGCGGGCTCGGGTCGCTGTAGCCGAACCCGGGCAGGTCCACGGCCTGGCCGTCGAAGCGGTCGGCGAGCAGGCCGGCCAGGTCGGTGAAGTTCTGCGACGAGCCGCCGAGGCCGTGCACGTAGACCGCCGGCTCCGCGCCGGGCGCGGTCGCCGGGGTGTCGCGGACCTGCAGCATCGCGCCGCCGATCGTGACCCGGCGGGCTGGCCACGGCGGCGGCACGGATCCGTCCGGCGGCAGGACCTCGTCCGCCGCGAGTTTCGCGCCCTTCATCAGGACAAGAGTGCCTCGAGCCGCCGGTTGACGGCCGCGAGTGTGGCCCGCACCATGGCGTGCCGGTCGTCACCCGTGACCACGGCCGACCCGGCCAGCTGCTCCACCCAGCCGTCCGTGGCGAGCAGCACGACGACCACCGCCACCTGCATCGATCCGAACGGTACGGCCGCCGCGTGCTCGACGAAGCACTTGGCCGGCCCGTCGGCGTGGTCGGAGCGGGTCAGCAGCTCGTCGACGGCGCTGGCGGTCGCCATGGCGCACAGCCGCAGCAGGTAGCCGTCTATCGCCGGGCCGGTGGCCTCGCCGGCGGCGGTCTCCCCGCCGACGGTCAGGCGCACGCCGACGGTCGCCTCGCTGCCGAACGTGTTGACCTGCACGTTCTCGATCATCACGCGCGGGCCGGGACGCTCGCCCGGGTCGAGGAGCGGGCGCGGCGGCGCGGCGTCGTACCCGGTCGGCACCTGCTCGACCGTGCCGGGCAGCGCGGGCAGCGGCCGGCCGGCGGGGTTGGGCTGGGCGGGCACGAAGGGCGCGGGCGGCGCCGACGAGGGCACGGGCGGCGCCGAGGCCTGCGCGGGCGCCGGTGGCACCGACCGGATGCGGGACGGGCCCGGCAGGGTGGCCCGGCCGGCCGGCGGGGCCGAGCGGGGGGCCGGGGCCGGCGGGGCCGAGCGTGGCGCGGGAGCCGGGGGCGCGGGCGCCGGGCCGCCGAACGGGCTGGCGCCCTGCATGGCGGCGTCCAGCCCCATCCGGTCCTGGAGCAGCCGGGCGACCTGACGGCTCACCTCGGCCGGGTCGGCCCCCTCGGCGAGGTCGAGCCGCAGGCTGTGCGCGCCGGCCTGGGTGGTCCGCAGCGCGGCGTCGCGGACCCCCTCGACCTCGCGGACCGCCTCGAGGATCGCGGTGACGTCGAAACCCTCCTGGCGCTCCTGCGACGACAGCACGTCGTCGCGACGCAGGTGCGTCGCGATGCGGGCCAGCGCGGGGGTCTCGGCCGAGGGCTCCACGGACGGCGGCTCCGGGACGGTGGGCACGTCCGGCTGGGCCGGCACGCGCTGGGGCAACGCGGAGAAGGGCTGCTCCCCCACGTCGCCGGGGTCGCCGGGCGGCCGGGCTGGTGACGCCGGTTCGGGGTGCTCGTAGGGCAACCGGCGCGGGAAGCTCGCCGGATCGTACGACGGCCGGGCGACGGTCTGCTCACCGGACCGGCCCGCATCGGCGTTCTCCCCGCCCACCCGCGGCAGGCCCTCCGCGGGCGTCGGCGGGTCGAGCGCGTGCCGGGCCGCCTCCGGGGTGGACCAGTCGGGGGTGCTGGACCAGTCGGCGCGCCGGCCGCCGGGCGTGGCCGGGCGCACGGCCGGGAAGGGCCGCTCGACCGGGAGCTGCGCCCGCTGCTGGCGGACGTCGTCGAGATCGCCCTCGTACGGGTACGGCGGAGCGCTGGCCGGCAGCCCGCTGGTCTGGTGACCGTTCGGGCGCAGCATCTCCGGGGACAACGGGTCGGGTCGCTCCGCCGGCTCCGGGGCCTGCGGGTTCGGCCGGGGCTGCGGTGCCTGCCGGGGCTCGGTGCCGTTCGGCGACAGGTGGGAGAGCAGGTCCTGGTAGCGCGCCCGGCTGTCGGACCAGCGCGGCGAGGCGGCGTTCTCGAGCCGCGGCGGCGGGTCGTCGGCCGGCGGCGCGGACGACGGGCGGGCCGGCGTGAACGACGGCGGAGGCGGCGGCTCGGCGAACGGCCGGATGTCACCCGACGGGGGGTCAGTCGGAAGGGGCCGCTGGGTGAAGGGCCGGACCTCGGTCGCGGGCCGTCGCCAGGCCGGGACCTCCTCGTCGGAATCCAGCGCCGCACCGGCGTTCGACCAGGGGCTGTCCCGGGCCGCCCACCCGTTCAACAGGGTGCGGTCACGCGACTCGCCCCCGGTACCGCCGTCCGCGGTACCGGCGTCACCGGATTGCCCTGTTTCGTCCACCACGCGCTCCTCGCTTGCCCCCTGCTGAGGCTACCGTGTGGTGGCAGTGGCGATAAGTTGCAGCGTCGCGACATTTGCCCGCCCGGAACGCGACAGGCGATGAACCGGGCAATCCGCGTAGCTGCGCGCGGTGGAACGAGCTCGGAGGTTCTTGACATGACCGCTGCGTCCGGCGGGGCACAGACGGCGGGGCGCCCCACGCGCCTGCCGCGCTCCGCGCGCCGTAAGCAACTGCTTGCTGCCGCGCAGCAGATCTTCGTGGCGCAGGGGTACCACGCCGCCGCCATGGACGAGATCGCGGAACGGGCCGGCGTGTCCAAGCCCGTGCTCTACCAGCACTTCCCGGGCAAGCTCGAGCTCTATCTGGCACTGCTGGACACTCACTGCGACGCGATAATCGCCAAGGTGCGCGGCGCGATGCTGGCGACTCCCGACAACAAGGAGCGCGTCCGTGGTGCCGTACGCGCGTATTTCGACTTCATGGACCACGAGAGCGAGGCCTTCCGGCTGGTCTTCGAGTCGGACCTGCGCAACGACCCGCAGGTGCGCGAGCGGGTCGAACGCGTCGAGCAGGGCTGCATCGCCGCGGTGACCGACACGGTGGTCTCGGACACCGGGCTGAGCCAGGCCAACGCCGAACTGGTCGCCTCGGGCCTGGTCGGCGCGGCCGGCCAGGCCGCCCAGTTCTGGCTGGCGAACGGCCGCCAGACCCCCAAGGACGAGGCGGAAACCCTGGTCGCGGCCCTGATCTGGCGGGGGATCGCGAGCTTCCCGTTGCAGGGTGAGTCAACGCCGGGAACGCCTGCGGAAATCGGCTAGCCTTCAGGTCGGAAGACATCTGAGAGGGAGGGACCCCCGTGGAGGTCAAGATCGGCGTGCAGTACGCCTCGCGCGAGCTGGTGCTGGAGAGCGCGCAGACGCCGGCCGAGGTCGAGGAGCTCGTGACCGAGGCGATGGCCAAGGACAGCGTCCTCACCCTGACCGACGAGAAGGGCCGCAAGGTGATCGTCCCGATCGCCAAGGTGGCCTACGTGGAGATCGCCGAGAGCTCCAACCGGCCGTTCGGCTTCACCACCCGCTAGTCGCAGGATCGCTCACCACCGTGTTCAGGGGGCCCACCGGGCCCCCTGACGCACCTTCACGGGACCGTCACCTTCGGCCTGAGGTGCGAAATCTCTCCGTCGGGTAGACTTGCGTCCGTCGCCGCCACGTCGATCCGTTCAGCCTGCTCCATCCGGCCTGTTCGACTCGGCTTTTCTCCTCGGCCGGTCGTGCCCGGCCGGTTCGGACGGCAGGCCGGCTGGTATCGCCGCGGCGACGCGCGTGCGGCCCGCGAGCTTCTCTCGCGTGTGGCCCGCGCTCTACCCAGACCGCGCCCAGGACTTCGACGGGCGCACCACGAGAGGCACCCGTAGAACTCCATGACCGACATTCCGCAGACCGACACAGAACCCGCCCTGGTACCGGCTCTCACCCGCGCCCCCGTCCGCGTCGACAGTCCCACCTTCGCCGAGCTCGGCGTGCGTGCCGAGACGGTCGAGGCGCTGGCGGCGGCCGGCATCACCCGGGCCTTCGCGATCCAGGAGTACGCCCTCCCCATCGCCCTGCGCGGCACCGACCTCATCGGCCAGGCCCCCACCGGCACCGGCAAGACCCTCGGCTTCGGCCTGCCCATCCTGGAGCGGGTCACCGCGCCGTCGGAGGGCGCCGACGGCAAGCCGCAGGCCCTGATCGTCGTGCCGACCCGCGAGCTGGGCCTCCAGGTGGCCCGCGACCTCGCCGCCGCCGGCGCCACCCGCGGCGTGCGGGTGCTGCCCATCTACGGCGGCGTCGCGTACGAGCCGCAGGTCGAGGCGCTCAAGAAGGGCGTCGAGATCCTGGTCGGCACCCCCGGCCGCCTCCTCGACCTGTCCAAGCAGAAGCAGCTCAAGCTCGGCTCGATCAAGGCGCTGGTGCTGGACGAGGCCGACCGCATGCTCGACCTCGGCTTCCTCGAGGACGTCGAGAAGATCCTGGCCATGCTCCCCGACGAGCGCCAGACCATGCTCTTCTCGGCGACCATGCCGGACCCGATCGTCGCGCTGTCGCGCCGCTTCCTGCACCACCCGGTGACCATCCACGCCGGCCACACCGCCGACAGCGGCCCGTCGCCGCTGACCAAGCAGGTGGTCTACCGCACCCACCCGCTCAACAAGCTCGAGATGGTGGCGCGCATCCTGCAGGCCCGCGAGCGCGGCCTCACCATGATCTTCACCCGCACCAAGCGAGCGGCCGACCGGGTCGCCGAGGACCTCGACTTCCGCGGCTTCGCGGTCGCGGCCGTCCACGGTGACCTCGGCCAGGGCGCCCGCGAACGGGCCCTGCGCGCCTTCCGTACGGGCAAGATCGATGTCCTGGTCGCCACCGACGTCGCCGCCCGCGGCCTCGACGTCTCCGGCGTCACGCACGTGATCAACTACGACTGCCCGGAGGACCCGGACACCTACACGCACCGCATCGGCCGCACCGGCCGCGCGGGCGCGACGGGCGTGGCCGTGACCTTCGTGGACTGGGAGGACATGCCCCGCTGGGTGCTCATCGACAAGTCGATGGGCCTGGGCATGCCGCAGCCGCCGGAGACCTACCACACGTCGACGGCCCTCTACTCCGACCTCGACATCCCGGCGGAGGTGTCCGGCACGCTCCCCACGGCGGACCGCAACCGGGCCGGCCTGTCGGCCGAGATCGAGGAGGACCTGGGCGGGCGCCGTCGCGGCAGCCGCGAGTCCACCCGCCCGCGCGCCCGGGGCCGGTCCCGCGACCGCGACCGCGACGACCGTCCGGCGGAGACCACCCCGGCACCCACGGACGAGACCTCCGACCGCCCCCGCCGGCAACGTCGCCGGCGCCGCGCCGGAGAAACCCTTTCCGGTACGGACGCAGCACCCGCCACTGACATCGGGGAAGAGACCGGCGCGGCCACCTCGCCCGAGTCGACCGGGCCGGGTGTCTCGGCCGGTGCCACGCGCACGCGGTCGCGGTCCCGCTCGCGGTCCCGCGCCGCGGGTGCGGCCGAGTCGGGGCCGGTGGAGCCGACCGCTTCCGGGGCGGCTGCCGCTCCGGCCGAGCCGGCGGTTTCCGGGGCGGCTGCCGCCTCCGCTGGGTCGGCTGATTCCGCTGGGCCGGCCGTTTCCGGGGACGCGGCGGGCGACGAGGGCGACCGGCCTCGGCGGCGGCGCCGTCGGGGCGGGCGTGGAACCGGCGACTCGGACGCGCCGGCCGCCGAGAGCGGCGACGCTCAGGAGTGACCTGACGAAAAGGGGCGTCCCGGTGGGACGCCCTTTTTCCCGTCTCAGTGGCGGGGCTCGACACCCAGCGCGGTGCACGCCTCCCGGTACATGCGGACGGCCTCACCCCGCACCTGCCGCCGCTCGGTGAGCCGCTCCGGGAACGGTATCCGTACCGGCACCGCGATGCCGTCGACCGTGGCCTCGAACTCCATCCCATCGGCGTCCAGCCCCGACATCCGCGCCGCACTCGCCGCGCCGACGCCGCCCAGCCCCCGCACGATCAGCACGTTGTCCTCGGCGTGGTCGTCGTTCATGTGGCGGGCGATCTGCGCCACCACGTCCGGCGTGAAGATCATGACGCCCACCGCTCCTTCAGTTCGGCCAGCACGGCGATATTGAGCCGGTACGCCTCCACCACCTCGGCGAGCAGCAACTCCGCATCCTCCGCCGACAGCTCCGCGGCGTCGAGCAACTCGCGATACCGCCGCCGGAACTCGGCCGGCGACACCCCGTCGAAAACGAAGAACCGATGCCCGGCGCCGTCGAGCCCGTACGCCCGCGCGATGGCCGGCCCGAGATACTGCCCACCGGACAGGTCGCCGAGGTAACGGGTGTAGTGGTGCGCGATGAACGCCCACGGCTTGTCGAAGGCGACCGCGTGCAGCCGGGCCCGGTACTCACGGGTCGCGGCGAGCGGCACAAGCTCCGCACCATCCCCGGGCAACCCCAGGTCTCCGGGCTGCCCGCCGTCCCCCGCCAAGCCGTCGTCGTCGCCGGGGCGCGAGGCTCGGCCGTCCCACACCAAGCCGTCGTCACGGTCCGGGCGTCCGGCCGGGCCGGCCCCCGGCAAACCGTCGTCACGGGCCGGGTGTGAGGCTCCGCCGGCCGCCGACAAGCCGTCGTCACTGGCGGGGCGTAAGGCTCGGCCGGCCGCCGGCGAGCCGTCGGCGTCGCTGGGGCGTGGGGCTCGGCCGGCCAGGACGGTCAGGTCCTCGGTGAGGGCGGGCAGGCGGGTGAGCTCCGGGAAGACGAACGCGCCCGCCACCGGGTGGTCCGCCATCGCCGCCGCCGCGCGCTCGAGGGTCTCGTAGATGAACCAGTGCTGGGCTGCCAGGTCCGCGTACGCCGCCCGGGGCAGGGTGCCGGCGGCGAGCCGGTCGAGGAACCCGCTGCCCTGGGCGCGGTCGTGCTCGGACCGGGTGCCCGTACGCAGCCTGGCGGAGAGTCCCGCGGGCGGGTCGGCCAACGTCATCGCAGCTCCTCCAGTAAGTTAGGGCAGCCTAACAAAGATCGGCCGGATCGGGGATCTCCGGTGGCGCCGAGGCAGAATGGACGGATGCCCCAACCCCTGGACACCGCCCTGGCCGAGGTGCGCGATCTGGTGCTCGGCGCCGGCCTGACCCGTGCGGTCGCGGCCGGCCGACGCCGCGGCGCCGAGCTCACCATCACCCGCGCCGAGCTGCGCCCGGTCACCCTGAAGACGGGGCGGAAGCTCCAGATCGTCACGGACGACGGCTCCCGGCCGTACACGAGGAATCTTTCCGGCGACGAGGCCGCGGCGGCGGTCGATGCCCTGCTCGCGGAGCCTTTCGGCAACTGGCACGTCGAGACCGCCACGGCGACGGTGCAGGTCCGGGTCACGAAGAAGGGTGAGGCGCAGGTGCACCGGGCGGGCGCGCCGGACGCCCCCGCCGCCGAGGGGCACGACCGGGCGAAGCAGTGGCTGCTCGACCCGGGCGACCCGCTGTTCGGCGTCATCGGGGGCAACGCCGCCAAGCGCCGCCAGGTGGACGCGTTCCTCCGGGCGCTGGCCGCGACGCTGCCCGAGGAGCTGCCGTCCCCGCTGCGGGTCGTCGACCTGGGCTGCGGAAACGCCTACCTGACGTTCGCGGCGTACCGCTATCTGACCGACCGCGGCGCGACGGTCCGGCTCGTGGGGGTCGACGTCCGCGAGGATCAGCGCGTACGGAATTCCGCGGTCGCCGAGCAATTGGGCTGCGCCGACAACGTCCGCTTCGTGGCGGGCACCATCGAGGACGCGGTCGTCGACGAGGCACCGGACCTGGTCCTGGCCCTGCACGCCTGCGACACGGCAACGGATCAGGCCCTCGCGCGCGCCGTACGCTGGAACGCCCGGTGGGTCCTCGCGGCGCCCTGCTGCCACCACGACATCGCGGCGCAGCTCAAGGGCCACCCCGCCCCCGAGCCGTACGCGGAGATCACCCGCAATGCGATCCTCCGCGAGCGCTTCGCGGACGTCCTGACGGACTCCCTGCGCTCGTCGCTGCTGCGGATGAACGGGTACAAGGTGGACGTGGTCGAGTTCGTGGACTCCCAGCACACCCCCCGCAACCTGCTCCTGCGCGCACGCCGCACGGGCGCGGCCCCGACAGACGCCCAGCGCCGCGACTACGAAACCCTGACCGGCCAGTGGGGGGTGACGCCCGCACTGGAGAAACTCCTCACATAGCAGCCGGCCAGGACCGCCGGGCCCGGACCAGGTGGACCGGGACCGGCAGGCAGCCGGACCCGCGGGCGGGACCGGCTGCCGGGGGGACCGGCGGACCGGCGGGCGGACCAGCGGGCGGGCGGACCAACGGGCGGGCGGACCAACGGGCGGGCGGACCGGCGGGCGGGCGGCTACTTCACGATGGTGGTGAAGGCGGCGGTGTGGACCTTGCCCGCCACCTGGAAGTCGAAGAACATCCGGTAGCGGCCCGGTCCCGGCGCCGCCAGCCAGAACTTCACCGCGCCGTCGACCGGCTGCGCTTCCGGGTGCACGTGGACATAGCCGACGTCGCCCTCGCGGAGCACGACCAGATGTCCGTACGCGCCGAGGTACGGCTCCAGCGCCGCCGGTTTGCCGTCGGGGCCGCGTACCGTCATGAGGATCGGCTGGGTGGTGCCCGTTTGCGGCGTACCCGCGTACTGAACGCCGAAGCCGTCCGTGGTCGCCTGCGGGACCGGCGCGGGGAGCCCGACCGGGGTGTAGTTGCCGGCGACCGTGAGGTCGACGCCCAGCGTGGCGGGGGTCTGCTGGCCGCCGACGACGGCGGTGAAGTCGGCGATGGCCCGGTAGCTGCCGGGCTGGGCCAGCGTGAGGTCGATGCCCCAGGTGCCGTCCGGGGCCATGGCCGGGTGCAGATGCTGGAAGCCGGTGAGGTCGCGCCGCACGACGATGAGATGCAGCGGCTTGTCGTGCACGATCGCGTACGTGGTGACCGGAGCGCCGCCGGCAGCGGTGATCCGGAACTTCAGCGGTTGCGCCCGCCCGGCCGTGAACGAGCTGGTCACGGGCTGAAGCGTGAGGTTGCCGGCGGTCACCGCGAGCCCGCCCACGGCCTGGGCCGCCGCCCCGGAGCCGGCGACCTGCGTCACGGTCCCGTCGGCGTTGTGCACATGCGGCGCGGCACCCGAGTCATCGTGTGGCGCGGCCTGCGCGGCCCCTACGCCGGGCGGCGCGGCACCCGCGTCGGGCGGCGCGGCACCCGCGTCGGGCGGCGCGGCACCCGCGTCGCCGGGCGGCGCGGCGGCACCGTGGGCGTGCCCGTCCGCCGCGGTGGCGGGCGGGTTGGCGGCCGGGGTCCGCGCCCGGTCGACCGAGTTGTTGAGGCGGCCGATCCCGTACCCGGCGAAGAGCACGACCACGACGACGGCCCCGAACGCGGCCAGCCTGAACGCCGTCCCCCGTTCGGCGGCGGCCTCGGCCGGGGGCGCGTCCTCGAGCAGGTCAGGCATCGGCGAGCTCGTAACCGGCCTCGTCCACGGCGGCCCGCACCGCGTCATCGCCGAGCGGCTCCGCGCTGGTGACGGTGACGGCGCCGGTCGGGAGGTCCACCTGGACGTCGTCGACGCCGGGCAGCCCCTTGAGCTCGCCGGTCACGGCCTGGACGCAGTGCCCGCAGGTCATGCCGGTGACGGTGTAGGTGGCGGTGACGGCCATGGCTGGCTTCCTTTCGGCGGTGCTCCGGACCTCTGCCGGCGCTGACGGACTCAGGAACGTACGAGGCGCGCGATGGCGTCGGACGCCTCTTTGACCTTGGCGGTCGGGTCTCCGGCACGGGCCGCATCGACGACGCAATGCGCGAGATGGTCTTCGAGCAACCCCACGGCCACCGCATGCAGGGCACTCTTCGCGGCGGAGATCTGGGTGAGGACATCGATGCAGTACGTGTCCTCGTCGACCATCCGTTGCAGGCCGCGGATCTGCCCCTCGATCCGCCGCAACCGGCCGAGCAGGGCGGCCTTGTCCCCGGAGTAGCCGTGCGGCCCGGCGTGTTCGTGGTCGGCGCTCATGGAACCAGTATACCCCCCACCCGTATCCCGGGGAGCCACGGGTGCCGCAGCCGGCGGCGGCGACTCGGCCGGACAGCGCCAGTCCGAGCGGGCGACGGCCCCGATCCGGATTCACCCACGACCACTGATCTTGCACCGCCCGGAAGCGTCGCCTTTGCGAGTTTTGCCTCGTTGAAGGCACTGTGTCGTCTACCGTGACCGCCCGGGCCGCCATTGTCGCGCTGATCTCGGCGCTGCTGCTCACGGGCCTCCCCACCGCAGCCCCCGCCTCCCCCACGGAGTCGCTCGGCACCCTTTCCGCCACGCTGGCGTCCCCCGCGGCCGACCTGGACAAGCACATCGCCGCCGCCTCCCGCCGCCTCGAGGTAGTGGTCGAGCAGTACAACAACTCCCGCGAGGACCTCCGCACCACCCGCCTCCAGACCGCCCGGCTCAACGAACGGCTCGGCCCGCTGACCCGCGACCTCGCCCAGCGCCAGGCCCTCGTGGACGGCCTCATGTCGAACACGTACCAGCGCACCCGCACCGGCCCCACCGTCGCCCTCTTCGCCTCCGACGCACCGCACGAGTTCGTCGACCGCCTCCTTGTCCTGCACCAGCTCGCCTCCGAGGAGGAACACGCCACCGAGGCGCTGCAGGCCGCGAAGACCAAGGTCAACGAGACCCGGCGCCTGCTCAACGCCCTCGCCGCCCAGCAACGCCGCCAGCAGCTCCAGCTCAACACCCGCAAGGCCACCGTCAAGGGCGAGATCACCACCCTCAAACGGATGCGAGCGATCGCGTACGGCGGAGGCTCCCGTTACACCGACCCCGGCAACATCCCGGCCCCCGACTACATCCCCGGCCCTGCCGGCCGCGCGGTGGCGTTCGCATTCCGCCAGCTCGGCAAGCCCTACCGCTGGGGCGCCGAGGGCCCCCGCTCGTACGACTGCTCGGGCCTGACCCTGGCAGCCTGGCGCACCGCCGGCGTCGGCCTACCGCACAACGCAGCCCGCCAGTACGCCGCGACGGCCCACCTCGACAGATCCGACCTCCGCCCCGGCGACCTGGTCTTCTTCTACGGCCCCATCAGCCACGTCGGCCTCTACATAGGCGGCGGCCGAATGATCCACGCCCCGGAATTCGGCGAAAACGTCCGAGTATCAAGCATCGACTCCCAACCCATCACCGGCTACAGCCGACCAACCTGACCGCCCAACCCGCCAGGGCCCCTGCCGCGCGGGCCAGGGCTTGCGCCGCGCAGGCCAGGGCTTGCGCCGCGCAGGCCTTCCGTGCAGGGCACTGTCCTCCACAGACCGCCGCCCCGCCGGCGACGAGCGGGCCGGGGCGGGCGGCCCCGGCCACGCCGGCGAAGAGCGCGCCCGGGCGGGCGGGCTCGGCCCCGTCAGCCCGCCACTGCCAATGCCAGGGGCAACACTCCCGCCGCGCCCGCTCGTCTCAGCTCCCGGCCCGCCAGCACCATCGTCCAGCCCGATTCGACCAGGTCGTCCACCAGCAGCACCGGCCCGCTCAGGCCCGCGAGCGCCTCCGCCATCTCCGGCGGCACCGAGAAGGCGTCGTGCAGGGCGAGCACCCGCTGCGCGCTGTTGCCTCGCGGTCCGCCGTCGCCGCGGTGGGTTGACGACAGCGTTCCCAGCATCGGGAGCCGGCCCACCGTCGCGATGTGGCCGGCCAGGCCGGCGACGAGTTCCGGGTGGCGATGCGAGCTCACCGCCACGACCGCCGCCGGGCGCTGGGGCCAGGCGTCGTCGCCGTGTGCCCAGCCCTTCAGCACCTCGACCACGGCAGCCGCCAGGTCGGCAGGGACGGGTCCGTCCGGAGCCTCGGGGCCGACGAGCGCGCGCAGCTTGCTGCCCCAGCCCTGATCGGAGAGGCGGCCCACGGCGCGGCCGGGGAGGATCTGCTCGGCCGGCGGGATCTTGCCCTTGAGGCCGACGCCCACGGTGGCCATGCCGGTCGGCCAGAGCTTCTTGGGGGCGATGTCGACGCCGGCGCGGCCGAGGAACGCGTTCGCGGCGGCCAGCGATCCCGGGGAGACCTTGGCGTCGAACTGCGGCGCGGTGCAGGTGTCGCAGCGCCCGCACGGCGTCGCTTCGGGGTCGTCGAGGCACCTGCGGAGGAACTCCATGCGGCACACGGTCGTTCGGGCGTACTCGAGCATGGTTTGTTGCTCGGCGTTTCTCGCCTCGGCGACGCGGCGCAGGCGGGCGGTGTCGTAGGTCCAGGGCTCGCCGGTCGCTGTCCAGCCCCCGCGCGTGCGCCGGACCGCGCCGTCGACGTCGAGCACCTTGAGCATGAGCTCGAGGCGGGCGCGCCGCAGGTCGACGATCGGCTCGAGGGCCTGGGTGGACAGCGGCCGGTCCGGTGACAGCGCGGCCAGCACCGCGCGGACCTGCTCCTCCGGCGGGAAGGCCAGCGACGCGAAGTAGCGCCAGATCGCGGTGTCCTCCTGCCCGGGGAGCAGCACCACCTCGGCGTGTTCCACGGCCCGGCCCGCCCGGCCGACCTGCTGGTAATACGCGATCGGGGACGGCGGTGCGCCCAGGTGCACGACGAAGCCGAGGTCGGGCTTGTCGAAGCCCATGCCGAGGGCCGACGTCGCCACCAGCGCCTTGATCTTGTTGTCGAGCAGGTCCTGCTCGGCGGCGCGGCGGTCGGCGTCCTCGACCTGGCCCGTGTACGACGCGACGGCGAACCCGCGCGACCGCAGGAACTCGGCCGTCTCGGTGGCCGCGGCGACGGTCAGCGTGTAGACGATGCCCGAGCCCGGGAGCCGGTCGAGATGGTCGGCGAGCCACGCCAGCCGGTGGGCGGCGTGCGGCAGCTCCAGCACCGCCAGGCGCAGCGAGTCGCGGTCGAGGGTGCCGCGCAGGACCAGCGCGTCGCCCAACTGGTCGGCGACGTCGGCGGTCACCCGGGCGTTGGCCGTCGCGGTGGTCGCGAGCACCGGCGTACGGGAAGGAAGCCCTGCCAGGAACGTCCGCAGCCGCCGGTAGTCGGGGCGGAAGTCGTGCCCCCAGTCGGAGACGCAATGCGCCTCGTCGACGACCAGCAGGCCGGTGCCCGCCGCCAGCCCGGGCAGCACGTTGTCGCGGAAGTCGGGATTGTTGAGCCGTTCGGGGCTGATCAGCAACACGTCGACGGCGCCCGCGCGGATCTCCGCGGTGATCTCGCCCCACTCGTCGAGGTTGGCCGAGTTGATGGTCCGCGCCCGGATGCCCGCTCGCGCCGCGGCCTCGACCTGGTTGCGCATGAGCGCGAGCAGCGGCGAAACGATCACGGTCGGGCCGGCGGGCGGCTCGCCCGGCTCGGCGGCGGCACCGTCCCGGAGAAGCGCGGTGGCGACGAAGTAAACGGCCGATTTACCCCATCCCGTACGCTGCACGCACAGCACCCGCCGCCGGTCGACCACCAGCGCCTCGATCGCGCGCCACTGGTCCTCGCGCAGCACGGCATGCTCGCCGGCCAGGCGCCGCAGAACCTCCTCGGCGCACTCCCGGACGGCGGCCCGCTCCGCCTCGCTGACTGCCTCTTGCGTCATCTCCACCACGACCGCATGTCTACCAGCCCGGTCCGACAGGATGCGGGTTGTCCACAGGACGCGAGTTATCCACAGGCCTCGCGATTTTCTCGCCGAGCTTCCCGCGTCGGTGGCAGCGTGGAGGCATGACGAAGACGATCGCGGAGAAGCTCCTGATCAAGCCGCACTCCACGGTGTGGCTCTCCCATCCGGCCAACCTCCCGCTGCTCACGCCCATGCCGGAGGGCGTGCGGGAGGTGGACGGCCCGAGGACGGCGAGCGCGGCAGTGGTCTTCGCCGACGACGCGGCAAGCGCCCGCTCGCTGCTGGCGGAGCACGGGGAGGATCTGAAGCAGCCGGCCGCCGTGTGGGTCGCCTACCCCAAGAGCAACAAGTCGGACATCAACCGCGACAGCCTGTGGCCGATCGTGGCCGACTTCGACATGCGCCCGTGCGGCCAGGTGGCGATCGACGAGCGATGGTCGGCGCTCCGCTTCCGCCCCAACAAACCCGGCGAGGGCCGCTTCACCGGAGGAGGCGGCTGAGGCCGGGCCGGGAGCGGCAGCGGCAGGGAGCGACAGGGCAGGGATCGGGAGGGAACGGCAGCGGCCGAGAGCGGCAGCGGCCGGCAGCGGCCGACGGCGCCAGCGGCCGACGGCGCCAGCGGCAGCGGCAGCGGCAGCGGCAGCGGCAGCGGCAGCGGCAGCGGCCGAGAGTGGCCGGGAGCGGCCAGGAGCGGCTAGCGGCCGAAGGGCGTCAGCGGCCGAGGACAGAGCCGCCGTTGACGTTGATGATCTGGCCTGTCACGAAGGTGCCGCCCGGGCCGGCCAGCCAGCGCACGGCCTCCGCGATGTCGTCGGGCAGCCCGGCGCGTTTCACCAGGGTGGCCTCGACCCGGTGGCGGTGGCCCTCCTCGGTCATCCGGCCCGTGAAGAACTCGCTGTCCGTGACATAGCCGGGGGCGATCACGTTGGCCGTGATCCCCTCCGGGCCGAGCTGGGTGGCCAGGTCGAACATCCAGCCGTGCAGGGCCGCCTTCGCGGCGGAGTAGGGGCCGCCACCGCCGCGCTGGGCGGCGATCGAGCTGGTCAGGATCACCCGCCCGCCGGGGCGGCGGAGGAAGGGGCGCAGGGCCTCGGTCGTCAGTACGGCCGTGGTGACATTGGAGTCGAAGGTGGCACGCCAGCGAGCGGCCAGCTCCGCCAGATCCGCGCCGCCATCGGCCGCGCCCGGAGAAGCAGCCGCGCCCGGAGAAGCAACCGCACCCGAAGAGGCAGCCGCACCCGGAGAAGGAGCCACGCCCGGGGAAGAGGGCGCGGCCGGGGAAGAGGGCGCGGCTGGAGAAGAGGACGCGGCCGGGGATGGGGAGATGAACGCGCCGGCGTTGTTGACCAGGACGTCGACGGGGCGGCCGGCGACGGCCTCGACCAGCGTGGGCAGTTGGGCGGGGTCGGCGCAGTCCGCCGTTACCGCCGTGGCCTGGGGGCCGATCCATTTGACCGCCTCGGCGAGCACGTCGGGGCGGCGGCCGACGATGATGACGTCGTAGCCTTCGCCCGCCAGCATGCCCGCCGTCGCCCGGCCGATTCCGGTACCGCCACCAGTGACCACCGCAAGCCTCGACATGCCGCCGACTCTAGATCACGCGGATTGAGCGGCGCCTGGTTGTATCAGGCAGCACGGCCGCCGGGTAAAGAGCCGGGCGGGTGATACACGAGATCGGGAGGTACTGGGGTGCGTGCTCGCTCGCCGTGGCGCTATCCGGCGCGGATCGTGCCCCTGGCGTTTCTCGGGGCGATCGCCGTCGGCACGGCGCTCATGATGCTGCCCGCCGCGCGGGCCGAGCCGGGGCATGCGCCGTTCGTGACCGCGCTGTTCACCGCCACGAGCGCCGTGTGTGTCACCGGGTTGTCGGTGGTCGACACGCCTTCGTACTGGTCGGGGTTCGGGCTGGTGCTGTTGACCGTGCTGTCGCAGATCGGCGGCTTCGGGATCATGACGCTGGCCACGCTGCTGAGCCTGCTGGTGTCGCGGCGGCTGGGGTTGCGGAGCCGGCTGCTGGCGCAGGCGGAGAGTGCCGGGCTGTTCGGCGGCAACGTCGGCGGGGTGCTCATCCGGGTCGCGCTGGTGATGTTCGCGTCCGAGGCCGTCATCAGTGTGGTGCTCACGTTGCGGTTCTGGCTGGCGTACGACTATCCGTTCGGGCGGGCCGTGTGGGAGGCCGTCTTCCATGCCGTGCAGGCGTTCAACAACGCGGGGTTCGCGCTGTATCCGGACAGCCTCGTGCGGTTCGTCGGGGACTGGTGGATCTGCGTGCCGCTGGCGCTCGGGGTGCTCGGGGGGTCGATCGGGTTCCCCGTGCTGTTCGAGCTGGCGCGCGAGTGGCGTACCCCCGGATTGTGGTCCACCCACACCCGCCTGACCGTGTGGGGAACCGTTCTGCTCAGCCTCAGCGGGTTTCTGGTCTTCCTCACCTTCGAGTGGAGCAATCCGGGCACGCTGGGCCCGCTCGGCACCTCCGCCAAGATCCTGGCCGCCTTCACCCAGGACGTGATGACTCGCTCCGGCGGCTTCAACAGCATCGATCTCGGCGCCATGAACACCGAGACCATCGCCGTCACCAACGGGATGATGTTCATCGGCGGGGGCAGCGCCAGCACCGCCGGCGGCATCAAGGTTACTACGTTCCTACTGCTCGCCTTCGTGATCTGGGCGGAGATCCGGGGCGAGCCGGACGTGGTGATCCGCAAGCGGCGGATCGCGGAGGAGACCCAGCGGCAGGCGATCACCGTGGCGCTGCTGGGGGTTGCCCTGGTGGCGGCCGGAACGCTCGCACTGATCCTGTTCACCGAGAACGTGCCGTTCGACCGCGCGCTGTTCGAGGTCACGTCCGCCTTCGCCACCGTGGGGCTGAGCACCGGGATCACGCCCGGCCTGCCGCAGCCCGCGCAGGTGGTGCTCGTCGTCCTCATGTACGTCGGCCGGGTCGGCACGATCGCGGTCGGCACCGCCATCGCGCTGAACACGCGGCGCCGGCTGTACCGCTATCCGGAAGAGAGGCCCATCGTTGGGTGACAACGAAACAACCGACAACGTCGTGGTGGTGGGGCTGGGCCGGTTCGGCGGCGCCGTCGCCGAGTCGCTGGTCAATCTCGGTCACGAGGTGCTCGGCATCGATGTCGACGCGCGGCTCGTGCAGGAGTGGTCGGACCGGCTCACCCACG
The DNA here is from genome assembly GCF_003002065.1 of Pseudosporangium ferrugineum. Classification (GTDB taxonomy): domain Bacteria; phylum Actinomycetota; class Actinomycetes; order Mycobacteriales; family Micromonosporaceae; genus Actinoplanes; species Actinoplanes ferrugineus_A. The sequence continues at coordinate 88,295 of NZ_PVZG01000017.1, read as the reverse complement.
TGGTCGAGGCGGACGCCACCGACACCGACGCCCTGCGCCAGCTCGGGGTGCAGGACTTCTCGCGGGCCGTGGTCGGCATCGGCACGAACCTGGAGACCAGCGTGCTGACCGTGCTCACGCTCGCCGAGGTGGGCGTACGGGAGATCTGGGCGAAGGCCACCAGCGTCAAGCACGGGCAGATCCTGTCCCGGGTCGGCGCCCGGCACGTGATCTTCCCCGAGGCGGAGATGGGCGAGCGGGTCGCGCACCTGATCACCGGCCGGATGCTGGACTACATCGAGTTCGATGACGGGTTCGCCATCGCGAAGGTGCGGGCCCCCCGCGAGGCGACCGGCCGGACGCTCGCCGACATCGGGCTGCGCAGCAAGTGGGGGGTCACGGTCGTGGGCATCAAGCTGCCCGGCGAGGATTTCACGTACGCGCGGCCCGAAACGGTCGTGCCGAGCGGCGGCATCCTGATCGTGGCCGGCAACACGTATAAGGTGGAGCAGTTCGCGGCGACCACGACCTAGATGGCGACGGAGAACCCGCCGCCCTTGGTCTTCTCCGGGGACGGCTGCGGGGCGGGCTTGGCCCGTTCCTTCTTCCGGGCGGGAGCGGACGGGACGGACGGGAGGGGCGTGGGCGGGACGACCACCGCGCCCAGCACCTCGGCCTGGCACTGGTGGCCGTTGAGGGTGAACGACAGCGGCAGCGGGTTGCTGACCCGGTAGCTGCCGCTGAGGGTCACGCTGACCGAACGGCCCGGTCGCAGGTCCACGCCCGTCCGCGGGCGCAGCACCAGCTTGCGGCCCCGCTGGGAGAGCCGCTTCGGGGCCTCCGTGAGCCGCTGACCGCCGGTGAACGCGAACACCAGCCGCCATCCCGACAGCACGTGGACGCCGGTGTTGACCACGGTGAGCTGGGCGCCGAAGTCCGTACCCGTGTCGCGCTGGATCCGGTAGCGGACCTTGCAACCCGTACCGTGCGGCACCACCGACCCGGGCCCGGCGCCCGCCGCCGCGGCCTGCGCGGTGCCCACATCGACCGGCTCGCGGGTCGAGGACCAGCCCAGGCCGACGGCCGCGACCAGCACCAGCGTCGCCACCGCGGCGTGCACCCGGTGCCGGGCGGCGAGCACCGCCTGGCCGAGCCGGCCGCCGCTGAGCAGGTCGCGGGCCAGGAACCCGCCGCGGAACAGGCCACCGCCGAGCGGCACCGGCCCGCCCACCCGCAGACCCCGTGCAACCCGCGAACCGGCCCGCAACCCCAAGCCGGGCCGCAGCCCCAAGCCGGCCCCCAGACCCGGGCCAGGCCGCAAACCCAGGCCGGCAGCCCGCAAGCCCGAACCGGCGGCCCGGGAGCCCAGGCCGGCGGCCCGCAAGTCCAGGGTGGGGCGCACGGGAAGAGAGCCCGGACGGGGAGAGCGGAAGCCGGCCGGCGCCGGTTGCTCGCCGGAAGCCACCGGCGGGATGATCGGCTGGAGGCCGACGAGGGCGGCGAGCCGGGTGGCGACCTCCGCGGCGTCCGGCCGGTGTTCCGGCTGCTTGGCCAGGCAGCGCAGGCACAGCTCGGCGACCTCCGCCGGCATGCCGGGCAGTTCCGGTACGGGCGAAGGCTCCGAGTACAGATGCGCCCGTAACGCCTCGGTGGTGGTCGCGGCGGGCCACGGCAACCGGCCGGTGAGCAGGCGGTAGAGGAGCAGGCCGAGGGCGTACACGTCGGCGGCGGGCGCGACCGGGCCACCGTTGAGGCGCTCCGGGGCCAGGTAGGCGGGCGTACCCAGCAGGCTGCCGTCCGGGGCGGCGTCCCGCTGCCCGGTCAGCGCCGAGATGCCGAAGTCGACGACCTTGGCGCCCGCGCCGGTGAGCATGACGTTGGCCGGCGTGACGTCGCGGTGGACGATGCCGCGGGCGTGCGCTGTGGCCAGGGCCGACGCCACTTCCGCGACCACCGTCACCGCGCCGCGCCACGGGAAGGGACCCTCGCGGCGCAGGCGGTCGGACACCGGTTCGCCGTCGTTGAGCTCCATGACCACGTACGGGACGGAGACGCGCTCCCCCATCGGCGATTCGCCGAAGTCGAAGACGCCGGTGATGTGCGGGTGGCACAGCCGGGCCGCGGCCAGCGCCTCTTGCCGCAGCCGGCGGCGGAACGCGGAGTCGGCGGCGAGTTGGGGGGACAGCACCTTGACCGCGACCGGACGCCCGAGGACCTCGTCGTGACCGCGCCAGACGACCGACATGCCGCCGGTGCCGAGCCGCTCGATCAGCCGGTACCGGCCGCCGACGTGGCCGCCCTGCCTCCCGGTCGCCAGCCACCCCATGTGCCGATTGTTGCCCGAGGGAACGCCCGGTCAGGGCGCGTCGGCCAAAATCGCTTCGGAGGTACGCGCCCTTTGTCCGAGTTCCGCCGCAGGCAACCGGATTCAGCCGACGGCCAGCCGCACCAAGGCCCGCAGCCGGCCGCACCAAGGCCGACGGTCAGCCGGACGCCGGCCGACGGCCAGCCCCACCGAGGCTGACGGCCAGCCGACGACCGGACGACGGCCAGCCGCACCGAGGCCGACGGCCAGCCGGACGGCCGACCGGCAGGCGGCCGGATTCAGCCGGCGAGCAGTTGATCGACCGGGGCGTAGTCGTCGGTCAGGACCCGGGTGTGGCCGATGAACGTGTCGAGGGCCGGGCCGGACACCAGTTCGACGGGCTCGTCCACGAGGTCGAGGTGGGAGCGGAGCTCGGCGAGCGGCAGCGGGGATCGGGAGGCGACGATCACGAAGTTGGCGCCGATCTCCCCGGCGAGGGCCGCCTTCGGCGCGATCACGGCGACGTGCGGGAAGACGTCGGCGACCGTGGCCAGCTCGGCGCGGATGAAGCGGTCCGGCGGGTAGTCGATGACGTTCTGGGCGTACACGCCGCCGTCGCGCAGGACGCGGGAGATGTCCGCGGCCATCTCCCGGGTGGTGAGGTGCCAGGGCACCACGAGGTGGCCGAAGGCGTCGCCGACGACCACGTCGTACGCGCGGTCCTTCTGTTCGGAGAGCCCGACCCGCGCGTCGCCGACCCGGACTCGCAGCTGGGGGCCGGTGGTGAGGCCCAGTTCCCGCTTGTCGAGGTCGACCAGGCCGCCGTCGAGTTCCAGGACGAGCTGGTCGCTGCCGGGGCGGGTGGCCGCGACGTACTCGGGCACGGTGAAGCCGCCGCCGCCGAGGTGCAGGGCGTCGATCGGGGCGCCGCCGGACTTCTGGATGTCGATGATCGCGCCGAGCCATTGGACGTACGCGTATTCCAGGTGTTTCGGGTCATTGAGGTCGACGTACGAGTGCCGCGCCGAGTTGAGGAACAGCGTCCGACCGCCCGCCTTCTGCGAGTCGGCGTCGACGCGGGCGCAGTGGTACGCGGTCTCCACGTCGCACGGCGTCGGCGCGGAGGCCCCCAGCCCGGCGCCGACCAGCCCGACGGTGGCGAGCACGGCCCGGGTCCGCGACCGCCCCGGCAGCGCCACCTCGGGATGCCGCCGCCGCAGCCACCACCCGAGCCCGAACCCGGCGACCGCGAGCAGCCCGGCGAGGGTCAGCACGATCCAGCTGCTGGGCATCGCGGCGACGAAGATGAAGCCGGTGCCGAGCGTCGCCGTGATCGCCCCCAGGGTGCCGAAGCTGGACAGCCGGCCCACCACCTCGCCGGTCCGGCGCAGGTCGCCGAGCTGGAGCTTCACCGTCAGCGGAGTGATCGTGGAGAGCAGGAACGCGGGCAGGAACACGGCCAGCGCGGCGAGCAGCAGCACCGCCGGGGCCGCGCCGCCGCGCAGGATCTCACCGCCCCAGCGCACCAGCGGCAGGGTGACCGCGGTGGTGATCGCGGCCAGCAGCAGGGCGGGCGCGAGCAGCAGCCGGGGGTCGTACCGGTCCGCGAGCCGGCCGCCGAGCCACGTCCCGTACGCGATCGCGGCCAGCGAGATGCCGATCACCGAGCTGCTGACCTGAAGGGTCACGCCGACGTACGGCCCGACGAGCCGCAACGCCACGATCTCGAGGACGAGGACGGCGCCGCTGGCGAAGAAGACGAGCGCGGTAGCCAGCCCGGACGGAAGGGCCCGTGGTGATTCCATCGGCGGAATGCTACAGACGCCGGCTGAGGGTCAAAGCATCGAGAGGTGCACGTGGTTCGTGTGTGTCGCATTCGGCCCGCCGGAGCCGCTGTACGACGACCAGCCGTTGCTGGGATGCCAGATCTGGCGGTACCAGATCACGTACATCACGCCGAGCCGCTCGGCGTTCTTCACGAAGTAGGCGGCCAGATTGTTGCCGTACGTACGGTCGCCGCCGGAGGCGTTGACGTTCTCGAAGCCGCCGGGGGCGGCGGAGAAGTCACACGCGCGTCCCTTGGGATGCTCGCCGGAGGAGCGCTGGCTGAAACAGGAGGTGTAGCGCTTGAACCCGGCCGCCTTGGCCTGCTGATACGCGTTCAGCAACCGCGGCGTGATGCACCCGGACGTGGTCGGGTCGTTGACCGTGCACGACTCCTTGGGCCACGAGCCGTCCGAGTTGCGCGGGGCGGCCTTGGCGAGGGGCGAGTTCGCGTTGACGAAGCCGCCGGCCACCGCGCCGCCACCGGCCGCCGCCAGGGCGCTCTCGGCCTGCTGCTTCTTCCGGGCCAGCACCTTGACCTGGTTCTGCTGTTCCTTGACCTCGAGGTCGATGGCCTTGGTCGCCTTCTCGGCGGTGGTCACCGCATTGCGATATTCGGTCAGGGCGTGCCCGTCGACCTGGGCCATCTGGTCGAGGCGCAGCATGCGGTCGAGGAAGCCGTCCGGGGACGAGCTGTTGAGCAGCATCGTCATGGTGGTGAAGCGCCCCTGCCGGTAGGAGCGGCTGGCGATCTCCTGGACCCGGCCGTCCAGGGCCGCGGCCCTGTCCTGCGCCTGCTTCAGCGTGACCTTCAGCTGGCCCTGGCGCTTCTTCGAGGCCGCGAGCTTCTGTTTCGCCTCGACGTGGCCCTTGGCCGCCGATTCCAGCTGGGCGCGCAGGGTCTTCGACCCGCCCTCGGGGTCGCTGGGGGCCGCGTGCGCCGCGGGAGCTGCAACGAGCAGCATCACGGTCGCCGCGAGCAGTGCCAGGCCGTGCTTCGCCCGGCTAGGGAGAGTCGCCGCCACGATCCACCTCCAGGCTGAGCCGCTTCGACTGAAACCCAACGTAGTGATGAGCGCGGGTGACTCTACCCCGCCCACACACCAGAAGGCAGATCGATCATGTCGCCGAATATCCACCGTCGACGAACAGTGTCTGACCCGTCACCGCAGCGCTAGCAGCACTCGCCAGATAAACGACACAACCGACAAAATCCTCCGGTACGCCGTTGCGCCCGATCATCGTCCGGCGGGCGTGCGCGGCCACCTTCTCCGGATCGGCGAAGACCGGCTCGGTCAGCGGGGTGTGCACCACTCCCGGGGCGATCGCGTTGCACGTCACGCCCCGGCCGGACCACGCCTCCGCCTGCGAGCGGGTCAGGCCCACGAGGCCCGCCTTGGCCGCGCCGTACGCGCCGCTGTTCCCGTACGCCCGGAACGCCTGCTGCGAGACGACGTTGATGATCCGCCCCCAGCCGCGCGCCGCCATGGCAGGGCCGAAGTGCTGCCCCAGCAGGAAGGGCGCGGTCAGGTTGGCGGCGAGGGTGACGTTCCAGTCGTCCTCGGTGAGCTCGTCGAGCGGCGGGCGCCGGTTGACCGCGGCGGCGTTCACGAGGATGTCCACCCGCCCGTACCCGATCACCCGGTCGAGGGCCGACCGGTCCGCCAGGTCCGCGGCGACCGTCTCCACCGCGACCCCGTCGGCGGCCAGGTCGGCGGCGGTGTCGCGCAACGGCCCGGGGCGCCGCGCGACCAGCACCACGCGCGCACCGGCCCGGCCCAGCGCGCCGGCCATCGCACGCCCGATGCCGGAGCTGCCGCCGGTCACCATCGCGGTGCGCCCGCCCAGTCCGAAGAGATCGTCGAGGTACGAAGCCATGCGTGCCCTCAGGGAAGCAGGGTGCCGCGGACGGTGTGCCAGATGTCGTGGTTGGCCGCGATGAGCAGGCCGCGCTGCGAATCCGTCGGCAGGTACGCCGAACCGTCCAGGTGCAGCACCGCTCCGCCGGCCTCGCGCAGGATCAGCGCGCCGGGCGTGTGGTCCCACGGCAGGATGCGCCAGAAGACGGCGAACTGCTGCTCGTCGGTGGCGACGGACGGGTACTCGTACCCCGCGCAGTGATGGCCGCCGGTCACCCGGCCGAGCCGGGACGCGTTCTCGTCGATGCCGGTCCGCAGCTCGTCCGGGAAGTAGTTCCGGGAGATCGAGCCGGTCAGGGCGCCGGCGCCCGGGTCGTCGCCGCGGGTCTTCAGCCGTACGCCGTCCAGATAGGCCCCGCTGCCGGCCTCCGCGACCGTCATCCGGTCGCCGGCCACGTCCAGGATCCACCCGGCGGCCGGCTCACCGTCGCGCAGCAGCGCCACCATCACGGCGAACGGCGACTTGCCGGCGGCGAAGTTGTTCGTACCGTCGACCGGGTCGACGATCCACACCGCGCCGCCGTCGCCGACGCGGTCGAGCACGGCGGGGTCGGCGGCGACCGCTTCCTCGCCGACCACGGTCGAACCCGGCAGCAGCGCCGTCAGCCCGGCGGTCAGCGCGCGTTCCGACTCCTGGTCGGCGATCGTCACCAGGTCGCCGGGCGACTTCTCCCGCACCTCCGACGTGCCGAGGTGGCGCCACCGGGGCAGCACGATCGTGCGTGCCACCTCGCGCACCAGGTCGGTGACCTGGTCGATCAGGTCGTCACGCACGCGGCGGCAGCTTCACGACGCTGACGAAGAACTCGTCGATCTGGCGGATCACCGCGATGAACCGGTCGAAGTCCACCGGCTTCGTCACGTACGCGTTCGCGTGCAGCTGGTAGCTGCGCAGGATGTCCTCGTCGGCGGCCGAGGTGGTGAGCACGACCACCGGGATCCGGCACAGCTCGTCGTCCTTCTTGATCTCCTCGAGCACCTCCCGGCCGTCGCGCCGGGGCAGGTTGAGGTCGAGCAGGATCAGGTCCGGGCGTACGGCGTCGGCGTACCGGCCCTCGCGGCGCAGATAGCTGAGCGCCTCGGCGCCGTCGGACACCACCGTGAGCCGGTTGCGGACCTTGTGCTCCTCGAAGGCCTCCTGCGTCATGAGCACGTCGCCCGGGTCGTCCTCGACCAGCAGCACCTCGATCGGCGTACCGTCCTGACGGATTGCTCCGGTCATGAGGCGACCTCTTTCGCTTTCTCCTGCACCGGCACACCCGCCAGCAGCGGCAACGTGAACCAGATGGATGTGCCTTCGGTGACGTCGAGATCCAGCCAGATCCGCCCGCCATGGTATTCGACGATCTTCTTGACGATCGCCAGTCCGATCCCGGTGCCCTCGTACGCGTCCCGCCCGTGCAGCCGCTGGAAGATCACGAAGACCTTGTCGGCGAACTCCGCCTCGATGCCGATCCCGTTGTCGCGGACGTTGAGCAGCCACTCCTCCCCGTCCTGGCGCGCACTCACCGTGATGACCGGCGGCACCTCGGGACGGCGGAACTTCAGGGAGTTGCCGATCAGGTTCACGAACAACGTGGTCAGCAGGGGCTCCTCGCCCTCGACCGTCGGCAGGTCCGCCCACTCGATCCGGGCGTCGTCACCCGCCCGCGCCTCCAGCTGCGACGTCACCTCGGTCAGCACCCTGTTCAGGTCCACGTCCGAGAAGCCCGAGGTCAGCCGCCCGATCCGGGAGAAGGCCAGGAGGTCGTTGATCAACCGCTGCATGCGCTGGGCGCCGTCCACCGCGAAGCCGATGTACTGGTCCGCCCGCTCGTCCAGCTGCCCCGCGTAGCGCCGCTGCAGCAACTGGCAGAAGCTCGCCACCTTCCGGAGCGGTTCCTGCAGGTCGTGCGACGCCACGTACGCGAATTGCTCGAGGTCCCGGTTGGATCTGGTCAGCTCGTCGGCCTGCTGCTTGAGCTGGTCGTTGACCCACTCGATCTGCTGGCGGGCCTCGCGCACCTCGGCCAGCTCGGCGGCGATCTGCCGGCGCATGCCGTCCACGTCGTCGGCGAGTTTGCTCAGCTCGGGCGAGCCCGTGCTCTCGATGTGCTTGTCGTAGTCGCCCTTGGCGACCTGCCGCACCTGCTCCGCCAGCTCGGTGACCGGGCGGCTCACCATCCGGTCGAGCAGCAGCATGAGCGCGGCGCCGGCGAGCACGATGATGGCCGCCGCCGCGATCTGGATCGCCACCATGCGCTTGCTGGCGTCCTTCGCGGCCTCGGCGGACCGCTCACGGAGCACGCCGATGTCGGTCTGCATCGCGGTGATGGCCTCGCGCAACGCGTTGAACTCGGTCGTGCTGCCGGCCTCCACCAGCGCCCGGCCCGCCTCCGGGCCCCGGGTGCGCACGGCGTCGAGGATCGGCTCGGCGACCGCGGTGTGCCAGGCCCGGGAGCGGCTCGCCACCTCGGCGAGGTCGGCCCGGATCCGGTCCTCCAGCGGACCGGACCGCAGGAGGCGCTCGATCTGCGCCATCTCGGCCTGCTCGGCGGCGAGCCCGCTGCGGTACGGGTCCAGATTCTGGTCACGCCCGGTGATCGCGTACCCGCGGACGCCGGTCTCCTGGTCCACGACGGCGGTGTTGAGGCGCTCCCCCGCCGCCCGCATGGGGCTCGCCCGGTTGACCACGTCGTCCAGCTGCCGGTTGCTGCTCGCGGCGGTGAAGGCGGCCACCACGCCGAGCGCGCCGAGGAGCAGCCCGACGGTCACGCAAAGGGCGAGAACGCGCCGGCGCAGGGTCCACGTGCCCACCCGCAGCACGCTCACCGGCCACCGCCCCGCGAGATCAGCAGCATGGCGACGTCGTCGGCGAGCGGCCCGCCGTTGCCCTGCTCCGCGCGTCCGACCAGCCAGGCGGGCAGCGCGGCCAGCGGTACGTCCTTCGCCGCGGGCTCGCTCAGCAGGCCGCACAGCCCCTCGACGTCGAGCCGTTCGTTGCCCTCGCCGGTGTGGCCCTCGATCAGTCCGTCGGTGTACATCAGCAGGGACCAGTCATCGCCGGAGAACTCCACGTCGGTCGCGGGGGTGGGGGTGGGGCGTACGCCCAGCACGATGCCGGTCCGCGCGGTCACCGGGGCCGCCGCACCGCCGGAGAGCAGCACCGGCGGCGGGTGACCGGCGAGGCGGACGGTCGCGCGGTTGCCGGCGAGATCGAGGGAGACCATCGCCACGGTGGCGAAGACCTCCCTGGCCCGCCGCTCGGTCATGAGGACCTGTTCCAGGGCGGCAAGGACGTAGTTCTCGGGTACGCCCGCGAGCACCAGCGCCCGCCAGGCCACCCGGAGCTCGACGCCGAGCGCCGCCTCGTCGACGCTGTGCCCGCAGACGTCGCCGACGATCACGTGCAGCTTGCTGTCGCCGACCTGCACGACGTCGAAGAAGTCGCCGCCGAGCAGGCCCATCGCCCGCCCGGAGCGGTAGAACGTGTGCACCGCCACCTTGGTCGTCTGCATCAGCGGCTGGGGCAGCAGGCCCCGCTCGAGGCGCGCCGACTCCGCCTGGCGCAACTCGACCTCGCGCAGCCGCTGGGCGTTCTCGTCGGCGCGCTTGCGCTCGACCGCGTAGCGCAGCGCCCGGACCAGCAGCACGCCGTCGACCTGGCCCTTGACCAGGTAGTCCTGGGCGCCTTCGGCGACTGCCTGGACGCCGAGGTGCTCGTCGGAGCGCCCGGTGAGCACGCAGACGGCGGCGCTGCCGGCCACCCCGAGCAGCTTGCGCAGCCCGTCGATGCCCTCCGCGTCGGGCAGCCCGAGGTCGAGCAGCACGCACTGGACGCCGCGCATCATCGTGCGCGCCTCGCGCAGGCTGGTGGCGATCCGCAGGTCGAACGAGGCACCGGCCTCGGCCAGCAGCTCGCGGACCAGGAAGGCGTCGCCCTCGTCGTCCTCGACGAGCAGGATCCGCAGCCGCTCCGGCGCCATCACGGGCCGGGGCGTGGTCACTCCGGTCACGGCGTCACCCCGCCCGGTGCAGGACCGTGGGCGGTACGCGGGACGGCGGCACCGGTGTGCGCGGGGGCTCGACTCTTGACATGACCCGCTGATCGTCCATCACCCGCGGCGGAGGCACAACTCAGGCCCGGCCTCATGCCGGCGGGCCGTACGAGGGGTCCTGGGCCACCCGCCGGGCGTGCTGGGCGATCACCTGGCCGAGGATCCCGTGCAGCTGCCCGCAGTCCCGGCAGTGCAGGTTCTCGTCGAGCCGGCGCCCGCCGCACCCCGTGCAGAGCCCCCGGTCCTCGGGATCCCGGTACGCCTCCAGCGCCCGGCAGATCGCCCGGACGACGTGGTCGCCGACCTGGAACGTCGCCTCGCCGAGGGCGGTACGCACCCCGATCACGGCGACCGGGCCGGCCTCGGGCGCCGGGTCGTAGGGCACCACCCGCTCGAGGAACTCGGCGACGACGGCGGCGGGATCGAGCGGGGCTGTCACGGGACAAAGTTATGTCACCGGACCGTAAGATCGCGCGGCTACCCGGCGGGGGCTCACCCGCATAAGTTGACTGCGGAGGTCCGGCAAGGTCGCCGGGCCGGCGAGCCGGGAGGGTCCATGGGGGACGTGCCGAGGGTCGAGGCGGTGGACCGGGCGCTGACCCGGCCCGCGCGGCGAGGCTGGGCCGCCCTGGCCGCGGTCCTGCTCCTGGCCGTGGTCGGCGCGCTCGCCCTGCAGGCGGTGCGTCCGCCGTCCGCGCGGCCCGCGGACGCCCCGGCCGGCGAGTTCAGCGCCGAGCGCGCGTTCCGGCACGTCCGCACCCTGGGGGCCGGGCCGCACGTGGCGGGCAGCGCCGCCAACGATGCGGTCCGCGACCATCTGCTGGGCACCCTGCGCGACCTCGGATTCGAGACCGAGGTGCAGGACACCGTCAGCACCCAGGGCAGCGAGCTGTCGTCCAGCGCGGGCGGCGTGGGCCTGGCTCAGGTGCGCAACGTCGTGGCGCTGCGGCCGGGCACCGGATCCACCGGTCGGATCTTCCTGGTCGCGCACTACGACTCGGTGCAGACCGGCCCGGGCGGCAACGACGACGCCGCGGGCGTCGCCGCCATCCTCGAGGCGGTGCGCGCCCTGAGCGGCGGCCCGCGCCTGCGCAACGACCTGGTCCTCGTGCTGACCGACGCCGAGGAGGCCTGCCTGTGCGGGGCGAAGGCCTTCGTCGACCAGCACCCGCTGGCCCGGGGCGGGGGCGTCGTGCTCAACCTGGAGGCCCGCGGCAGCAGCGGCCCGGCGATCACGTTCGAGACCTCGGCCGACAACGCGGGGCTGGTGGACGCCCTGGCGTCGGTCCCGCACCCGGTGGGCACCTCGTTCGCCGTCGAGATCTACCGGCTGCTGCCCAACGACACCGATTTCACCGCCTTCCGCGAGGCCGGCTTCACCGGGCTGAACAGCGCGTACATCGACGGCGCGGCGGTTTATCACACGCCGCTCGACACGCCCGCCGCGATGGACCGCGACAGCCTCCAGCACCACGGCGACACCGTGCTCGCCCTCACCCGCGACCTCGGCAACCGCGACCTGGCCGGCCTGAGGTCGAGCGGCGACGCGACGTATTTCCCGGTGCCCGGCGGGCTCGCCCACTATCCCGGCACGTGGACCTGGCCGCTCGCGGTCGCGGCGCTGCTGGCGGTGCTCGCCCTCGCCTGGCTCGCCCGGCGCCGCGGTCTGGTGACGATCCCGCGCCAGTTCGCCGCCGTCGCGCTCGCCGTGGTGCCGCTCCTCGCCGTCCCGGTGCTCGCCCAGCTCCTCTGGATCCTGATCAAAATCATCCGTCCCGGGTACGCGGAAATGCCGATCGACCCGTACCGCCCGGAGTGGTATCGCCTCGCCGTCCTGGCCCTGACGGTCGCCGTGGTCAGCGCCTGGTACGCCCTGCTCCGCCGCCGCCTCGGCCCGGCCGCCCTCGCCGTCGCGGGCCTGTTCTGGCTGGCGCTGCTCGGCCTCGCCCTCGCGGCCCTGGCCCCCGGCGGCTCCTACCTCACGGCCGTCCCGTCCATGGCGGGCGCCGCCGCCGGCATCGCCGCCGTCCTGCTCCGCCGCGCCCCGGGCTGGGCACCGGTCCTGGCGGTCATCCTCGGCGCGACGGTCGCGGTCGTCGTGCTGCTCCCCACGACGGTCATGTTCTTCCCCGCGATGGGCCTCAACCTGGCCGGCGCCGGCGCCTTCATCGCCGTCCTCCTCGCCCTGGCGCTGCTGCCGATCCTCGACCTGATCCATCCCGAGGCCGGCGGCCAGCGCGGCCTCGACACCCTGCGCGCCCGCCGCCGCGGCGCCGCCCCCGCCCTGACCGCGACGCTGGCCGCGCTCGCCCTCGCGGCCACCGGCCTGCTCGTGGACCGCTTCGACGGCACCCACCCGGCCCCGGCCCACCTGATGTACGCCCTGGACGCCGACACCGGCCAGGCCCGCTGGCTGAGCGGCTCGCCGTCACCCTCCGCCTGGACCGCCCGGTTCGTCGGCGACGACCCGGCCCCGGTCACCGACACCCTCCCGGCCTTCGGCGACGAGAAGCTGCTCTCCGGCCCGGCCCAGCCCGCCACCCTCCCGGCCCCGGACCTCACCAAGACCACCGACACCACCACGGGCGACCGCCGCACGGTCACCCTCCGCCTCACCCCGAAACGACCGGCCCGCCTGGTAACCCTGCACGTGACCGCCCAGACCGAGGTGTACGCGGCCACGGTGAGCGGCCGCCCCCTCCCGATCGACCGCGCCGCCGGCGGCACCTGGGGCTTCGGCTTCGTCTTCCACGCACCCCCCACCGCCGGCATCGAGGTGACCCTCACCATCCCGGCAACCGCCCCGCTCAGACTCCGGGCCATGGACGCGAGCGACGGCCTCACGACCCTCCCGGGCTTCCACCCCCGCCCGGCAGACGTCGGCGTGGCCGGCTCCCACAGCTCCGACATGCTCGCCGTAGCCAAGACCTACACCTTCTAGAGGTAGATTCCATCTACGTAGATCGGATCTACCTAACTGTGCGCAATCGGAGGTGCCCGTGTTCGTCGGCCGGCGCAACGAGCTGTCGCTGCTGACCAAGCGCGTCGAGCATGTCTCCCGCACGCGAACGGGTCTGGCGGTCGCCATCCGGGGCCGCCGTCAGGTCGGCAAGTCACGCCTCGTGCAGGAGCTATGTGACCGCTCGGGGCTCCCCTACCTGTACTTCACAGCCGTCAAGGGCGCGTCCGTCACCGAGTCGACCGCCCAGTTCCTCGCCGCCCTGACCGAGTCGGATCTGCCGGCCGACCGCGCGCTGCTCCCCGGCACCCCGCCGCCGGGCGGCTGGGGTGACATGTTGCGGGTGCTCGCCGGTGTCCTGCCGGACCAGCCGTGCATCGTCGTCCTCGACGAGTTGCCGTGGCTGTCCGAGCAGGACGACACGTTCGACGGGCACCTTCAAGTCGTCTGGGACAGGTTGTTGTCGAGCCGCCCGGTCCTGCTGCTCCTGCTCGGCAGCGATCTGCACATGATGCAACGGCTCACGGCGTACGACCGGCCGTTCTTCGGGCGAGCGGACAACCTGGTCCTGGGTCCGCTGAACCTCGCTGACACGGCATCAGCGACCGGCCTCCCGGGCTCGGACGCGATCGATGCGCACCTCGTCACCGGCGGCCTGCCCGGGATCCTGCTGCGCTGGCCGTCCGGCGTACCCGCCGACGACTATCTGCGCGACGAATGCGCCGACCCCGCATCCCCGCTGTTCACGGTGCCGGAGCAGGCCTTGACGTCGGAGTTCCCCAACCCGGACGTCGCCCGGCGGGTCGTCGAATCGGTCGGCGGGGACGCTCATGCCTTCACCAGCATCGCCAGCGCCGCCGGCGGTCACGGCGGACCGGTCAGCTCCGGCACCCTGTCACCGCTGCTGCGGCAGCTCACCGACGACAAACAGGTCCTGGCGGCGGACCATCCGCTGTCGGCGGCCGGCGGCAAGCCGGCCCTCTACCGGATCGCCGACACCAACCTGCGCCTCTACCTCGCCATCCTGCGCGACGTCCACAACCTCAGCCGGCGTGGCCGGCCGGACGCCGGATACAGACTGTTCACCACCCGCTGGGCGAGTTGGCGCGGCCGCGCTGTCGAGCCGTTGATCCGTTCCTCGCTGGAGCAGGCCGCGCTCGGCGGCGCCCTGCCCTGGCCGGAAGCCCACGCCGTCGGTGGCTGGTGGAACCGTCAGTTCAATCCGGAGATCGATCTGGTCGGCGCCGATCGGGGCCCCATCGCCTCGCAGCTCTACTTCTGCGGATCCCTGAAGTGGCTCGGCACCCCTTTCGGCACCCGCGACCTGCACCAACTCAGGGAGGGCGCCCGGCACATCCCGGGCTTCGAGGTCACCCGCACCGGACTGATCGCGGTCTCACGCTCGGGCTTCGACCTGCCGGCCGACACGGTGGACGTCGCGTGGGGGCCCGAGGACGTGCTGGCTTCCTGGCAACGGTGACCGGGCGTTCGTCAGCGCCCTCGGCCGCGGCGGCCGGTGGGGGCGTCGAAGCGGAAGTGGACGAAGAGGCGGCCCCAGTTGTCGCCGTCCTTCTCGACGCGGTGGTAGAGCTGCTTGATCTCCTTCTGGTCGAGGAAGCGCAGCACCTTCTTCTTGAGCTGGCCGCTGCCCTTGCCCGGGATGATCTCGACCAGGGTGGCCTTCCTCTGGATCGCTTCGTCGATGATGCCGCGGAGCGCCTTGTCGATCTCGGTGCCCCGGTTGAAGATGTCGTGGAGATCCAGTTTGAGCTTCACGTGCGCAGCCTACTCAGCGGCGTACGAGGTGCGGCCGCCGTTCTTGCCCACCCAGGTCTCGACCCGGCGCAGCGCGTCCTCGTAGTCGTCGTGGCGTTTCATCGCCGCCGCCAGGCGCAGGTGCGGGAGGGCCTCGCTGAAGCGGCCGGCCCGTTCGAGGGTCCGGCCGAGCACGTGGTGCGCGTAGTGGTCCGACGGGTCCCGCTCGATCAGGGTTCTGAGCTGTTTCTCCGCCCCCGCCAGCTGGGCCGAGTTGAAGTACGCCCGGGCCAGGAGCTGGCGCACCGCGGCGTTGTGCGGTTCGGCCTCGACGATGGGTTCCAGCATCCGGGCCGCGCCGAGCGGGTCGCCGGACTCGAAGGTGAATGTTGCCCTGCGGTACTCCTCGAGAAGATCCACGCGTCCGCTCCCCTGCTCGTGCCGCCGACCTGACCAACGCTGGCACAACTCCGGGCGAACGGCGAGTGTTCCTGCGGTCCACCTTCACCGACAATTCGGCCGATTCCGCAACCGTCGGGACGGAGAATGCCGGGGTGGGCGACTTCCCGCGTCATCTCGTCGAGGCTCCGCCGCGACCGCGGTTCGGGCGTGCCAAGGCCGTCACCATCGGGCTGGTGACCCTCGGCATGTGCCTGTTCCTGGCCGGGGCGGCCGCGCGGCCGGCGGTCCGGTCCGCGGCGTTCGCCATACCGGGCGTCGCCGCGCTCAGTGCGCCGCCCGCCGGCCCGTCGTGGGCGCCGGCGCCCCGGTCCGCCGGCGGCCTGTCCAGTGTCGCGGTCGCCCGGGGGCAGACGTTCGCGCTCCGTACCGCGGGTGGGGACGTGACTTTCCTGCCGGGCATCAACCTGGGCAGCACCACGCCGGGGCACCTGCCGGGCGAGTTGTCCATCGGCGCCGAGCAGTACCGGGTCTGGTTCGCGGCGATGGGCTGGCTGGGCATCCGGGTGATCCGGATCTACACCATCCACCCGCCGGCCTTCTACACCGAGCTGGTCCGGTACAACCGGGCCAACCCGGCCCGGCCGCTCTACCTTATGCAGGGCGTCTACTTCCCCGACGAGTCGTACGTCGAGAAGCGCAACCTCTACGACCGCGGTGTCACCAGCGCGTTCCGCGACGAGTTGCGGGACGCGAGCGCCGCGGTCCGGGGCCGGCTCGCCCGCGCGCCGCAGGCCGGCCGGGCCGACGGCACCTGGGACGCCGACGTCACGCCGTGGCTGACCGGCTGGATCATCGGGGTGGAGCTGGACCCGTACGCGGCCGACGTCTCCGACAAGCGCAACACCGCCGCCCCCGCCGTCCAGGGCCGCTACTTCCGGAGCACCGCGGCGGCCTCCCCCACCGAACGCTGGCTGGCGGCGCGGATGGACGAACTGGCCGGGTACGAGGCGGCGCAGGGCCTGAGCCAGCCCATCGCGTTCGTGAACTGGCCGACGACCGACCCGCTGCGGCACCCGGAGGAGCCCCTCGGGCAGGAGGATCTGCTCCAGCTCGACCCCAACCACGTGCTGCCCACCGCGGCGTGGCCGGCCGGGACGTTCGCGAGCTACCACGCGTACCCGTACTACCCGGACTTCCAGCGGCACGAGCCGGGGCTCCAGGCGTACCGGTACCGCGGCCGGCCCGACCCGTACGCGGGCTATCTCGCCGCCCTGCGCCGCCACCACCGCGACATGCCCACGCTGGTGACCGAGTTCGGCGTACCGTCGTCGATCGGGTCCGCGCACCACGGCCCGCTGGGCCGCTCCCAGGGTGACCACAGCGAGCGCGAGGCGATGCGCATCGACGCCGAGCTGCTGCGGCTGATCCGGGATCAGGGGCTGGCCGGCGGCTTCCTGTTCGCGTGGGCGGACGAGTGGTTCAAGTTCACCTGGAACACCGTCGCGCATCAGGACGCCGAGCGGCGCCAGCTGTGGCACGACCCGTTGACGAACGAGCAGCACTTCGGCCTGATCGCGATGGACGCGGCCGGCTCGCCGGAGGCCACGACCGCGTACCTGGTCGACGACGAGTCCGCGCGGCCGGCGCGGCGGGTGACGGCGCGGGTGGACGAGGCGTACGTGCATCTGCGGGTCGGGTTGGGCGCCTCCCCGCCGGGCGCCCTGACCGTCGGCTTCGACGTGCTTCCCGGGCTCACCGGGCCCGCCGCCCCCGGCTCCGGCAACCGCGAGGCGGATGCGGCGTTCGTGTTCGATCTGGTTGCTCGCGGCGGGCAGGCGTACCTGAGGAAGGAGCTGGATCCGTTGCCGCTGGACTTCGCCGTCCGGGACGCCGTGCGCGGTCCGGCGCCGGCCGGCTGGCGGCGCTTCGAGCTGATCGTCAACCGGGACCTGTCGGTCCCGTCGACCGGGGAAAGGCTGCCGGCCGAGCTTCAGAACGCCGGTTCGCTACGGTACGGCCGCCCGTCCGACGACAGCCGGTCCCTCTGGTACCGCGACGGCGACGAGCTGGTGATCCGGGTGCCGTGGGCGATGCTCGGGTACGCCGACCCGTCGAAGCACCTGGTCGGCGTGCCGGACGGGAAGCGGCTGACCCTGCGGCCGAGCCCCGGCGTGTCGGTGACCGTCTCCGCGGCCGGCACCGACCAGGCGACCGGCCCGGTGACCTGGACGAACTGGAACCGGGTGTACTACACCGAGCGGCTGAAGCAGGGCGCCGAGCTGTTCCGCGACGCGGCGCTGGCGGCTACGGCTTCCTGACCAGCAGCGCGACCAGTCCCCCGCCGAGCAGCATCGTGCCGATGGCGATCAGCGCGGCGGGGCTCAGCCCGGTCACCGGCAGCCCGCCGCCCGCGTCCGGCGGCAACACCCGGGGCACGGCGGAGGTGAGCTCGGCCGGCTCGGGCGCGATCGCGGCGGGCGCCCCCGTGACGTAGTCACTGACCGTCACGCCGTCGCTGGTCTTCACCACCACGGCGACGTCGTACGCCCGGCCGTTGTGCAGGTTCCGCAGCTCGCAGCCGGTGGCGGTGAGCACGGACAGCGCGCACCCGGACTCGTGGCCGGCGGTCGTCGCCCACACGTACTCGAACTGCCCGCTGCCCAGGTCGGCCGGGGGTGTCCAGGACAACCGCAGGCCGCCGTCGAGGGCACGCACCCGCACGCCGGTCGCGCTCGCCGGTGCTCGCGGCAGACCCTCGACCCGCATCGGTACGCCGGACAGCCCCCAGCAGTACACGTAACCCACCGTGTCGACGGCGCAGGTGCGGCCGATTCCGGCGTCGAGGGCGACGAGCGGCGCGCCGACGTCCACCGGGGCGGCGACCCCGTCCCCCCGGCACCACGCCCGCCCGTCCCGCCGCAGCCCGCAGACGTGTCCCGCGCCGACGCTGATCCCGGCGAGCGGCCCGGTGCTGCTCGCCTTCGGGTCCCAGCAGGTCGCCTCCCCATCGGTGGCAAGGGCGCACTGCCCCCGGCTCCCCACCGCCACCTGGCGCACCTTGCCGTCGGTCCGGAGCGCCGTGGGCCGCTTGCGCTCGCCGCCGGGCACGCCGGCACCCCAGCAGTACGCGACCCCGCCGGCGGTCGCGGCGCACGTGGTGTCCCCGCCGGCGGCGAGGTCCACCACGGGTCCGGTCAGGCCGCCGACCCGCACGGGCGTCGCCGATCGGCCCGTACCCGGCACGCCCAGCTGTCCCCGCGAGCCGTCGCCCCAGCACCAGGCGGATCCTTCGTCGTCGAGGGCGCAGGTGTGCCGGTCACCGGCGGCGATGTCCACGAGCGTGCGGCCGGTGAGGCCGGGTACCCGCCGCGGCGCGGATTCCGCACCCCAGCAGTACGCGTCCCCGCGGGCGTCGATCGCGCAGGTCCGGGCCGGCCCCGCGGCGAGTTGCACCGCGTTCCGTAACCGCACCACGGGCCGCCCGGACGGACCCCAGCAGTACGCGTCCCCCACGCTGGTGATCGTGCAGGACTCGGCGCCCCCGGCGGCGACCACGGCGGGCCCGGACGTCGCGAGGGCCAGCGTCCCGGCGGTGATCCCGGGCGGGTACGTCCCCTGGGCCGCGGCCGGCGACGCGGGGGCCGCGGCGAGGATCAGCACCGCGAGGGCGCCTCCGATACGGCCCAGTCGCACCCTGTTCCTCCGCTCCCCACCGGACACAACGCGGGAATTATGCGCAAGATTGGGCTCTTAGTCCGTTTTGACACGCAACCGGCGCGCACAGGTGCTACACAGGAAGCCGAAAGCCGCCGCATAGCGTGGCCCACGACAGTAGGGGCATGACGATGGCGAACGCAGACCCCGGCAGCGACCTCCGGCGCCCCGACGGCGGCCCGGTCCGGGTCCTCGTGGTCGACGACGAGCCGACCCTCGCCGAGCTGCTGTCGATGGCGCTGCGCTACGAGGGCTGGGACGTGCGCAGCGCGGGTGACGGGCAGACCGCCGTACGCACCGCCCGCGACTTCCGCCCCGACGCCGTCGTCCTCGACATGATGCTGCCCGACATCGACGGGCTGGAGGTGCTGCGCCGGCTGCGCGGCGAGACGCCCGAGGTGCCGGTGCTGTTCCTGACCGCGAAGGACTCGGTCGAGGACCGGATCACCGGGCTGACCGCCGGCGGCGACGACTACGTCACCAAGCCGTTCAGCCTGGAGGAGGTCGTGGCGCGGCTGCGCGGGCTGATGCGGCGGATGGGCCGGTCGCCGATGCGGACCGGCTCCCAGCTCGTCGTCGGCGACCTGACCCTGGACGAGGACAGCCACGAGGTGCGCCGCGGCGGCGACCTGGTCACCCTGACCGCCACGGAGTTCGAGCTGCTGCGTTACCTCATGCGCAACCCGCGCCGGGTGCTCAGCAAGACCCAGATCCTGGACCGGGTGTGGAACTACGACTTCGGCGGCCAGGCCAACGTCGTCGAGCTGTACATCTCGTACCTGCGCAAGAAGATCGACGCCGGCCGGACCCCGATGATCCACACCATGCGCGGCGCCGGCTACGTGCTGAAGGCGGCGGACTGACATGACGGCAGCCGTCCGCCCGGCCCGCTGGCGCTCGCCGGCGGGCTGGTCCCTGCGGAGCCGCCTGATCGCCATCATGATCGTCCTGATGACCGTGCTCGGCCTGGTGGTCGGCGGCACCGCCGAGATCTACCTGCACAACGCGCTCTACAAGCGGGTCGACACCCAGCTGGCCGGGGCGAGCGAGCGCGCCCTGGACGGGGAGGGGCGGGGCGGAGTGCCGGGTCCCGGATTCTTCCCCCGCTACAACGCCGCGATCGACCCGCCTCCCGGCGCCCAGTCCGGGTGGCTGGTGCTGTTCTTCGGCCGGTCCGGCACCGGCACGGTCACCCTGCTGGGCGGCGGCGTCGTGAGGTACCGCGAGGCGGAGACGGAACGCCGCCAGCACAACGAGTACGTCGACGCCCCCGCCGCCGCGGTGACGGCGCTGTCGAAGCTGGCCCCCGACGGCACCCACGTCGACGTCGACCTCGGCGGCGACCTCGGTGACTACCGGGCGGTCAGCCTGAGCCCGAACGGCAGGGGCATGATCGTCACGGCGGTGCCGCTGGCCGAGACGCAGCAGACGCTGCTGGCCGTGGCCGGGGTGACCGGAGGCGCGGTGCTGCTCGCGCTGGTCGCGGCCGGGTGGGCCGGGGCGGTGATCATCCGGCGTACGCTCCAGCCGCTGAACCGGGTCGCGGCGACCGCGACCAGGGTCTCCGAGCTGCGGCTCGACCGGGGTCAGGTGGAGCTCGCCCAGCGGGTGCCGGAGCCCGACACCGATCCCCGCACCGAGGTCGGCGCGGTCGGCGCCGCGCTGAACCGGATGCTCGACCACGTCGGCAGCGCCCTCGCGGCGCGGCACGCCAGCGAGATGCAGGTACGCCAGTTCGTCGCCGACGCGAGCCACGAGCTGCGCACCCCGCTCGCCGCCATCCGCGGCTACGCCGAGTTGAGCCGCCGCAGCCGGCAACCGGTGCCGGACGAGGTCGGCCACGTGCTGCGCCGGGTCGAATCCGAGGCCCAGCGGATGACCACGCTGGTCGAGGACCTGCTGCTGCTGGCCCGGCTGGACGCGGGACGGCCGCTCGCGCACGACCCGGTGGACCTGACCATGCTCGTGGTCGACGCGGTCAGCGACGCGCACGCCGCCGGCCCCCGTCACGACTGGCGGCTCGACCTTCCCGAGGAGCCGGTCGCGGTCACCGGGGACGGGCAGCGGCTGCACCAGGTGCTCGGCAACCTGCTGGCCAACGCCCGTACGCACACGCCCGAGGGAACCACCGTGACGGTCGGGGTCGCCGCGGAGCAGGGCGCGGCGGTCATCCGGGTCACGGACGCGGGGCCGGGCATCCCCGCCGAGTTGCAGCCGCACATCTTCGAACGGTTCGCGCGCGGCGACAGCTCCCGCTCCCGGGCGGCGGGCAGCACCGGCCTCGGCCTGTCGATCGTGCACGCGGTGGTGACGGCGCACGCCGGCACGGTCGCCGTGACCAGCGAGCCGGGCCGTACGGAATTCACCGTGCGGCTGCCGCTGACGCCGGAGCTACCAGCCGAGCCGGATGCCGTCCATCAGCACGTCACGCAGGTCGTCCAGTAGCGCGCCCGCCGCGTCGCCGTCGGAGACGTGCAGCTCCAGCGGCACCGACTCGCGGTCCCGGCCGACCAGCACGTCCAGCGCGCACAGGGCGCGGCCGGCCAGATCGCTGGTCACGCCGCTGATCGCGGCGGCGCGGAGACGGTCGTCGAGCCACGGCTTGCCCTGGGCGCCGGGCAGGCCGGCCGCGATCGCCGCGACGGCTGCGAGGGCCTGCGCCGGCGGAATCTCGCGGAGCAGCACCTGAGGCGTCTCCCAGACCCGCAACACCACCAGGGAGACCGCCTGCCGGCGCTCCACCGGGGACAACTCGGACAGGCCCTCGAGGAGATGCGGCGGGCTCGCGTTGTTCATGGCTCTCATGTGAGCACACGCAACTTGCATGTGCCCATACCCCGGCTGACGGACACCGTCCGCCATCCATGGGCTACCATGGCCGCGTGTCCCGTTGGTATTCGTGGTTTACGAGGCCGGCACTGCCGGTGGCTCGGCCATGAGGTCATGACCTGAGACACCCCCGCAGGGCCGGCAGAGGCAGCGACGCGAAGTCGCTGCCTTTTCGTTTGCAACGAGCCGGCCCAGGCCCGGGGACGCCGGCCCCGGGAGCCGGCGAGAAGGAGTTTCAATGACCATCCCCGAGGTGCAGCGGGTCAGCGACCACCGCATCGACCGCGTCGTACCGCTCATGAGCCCCGCCCTGCTGCACCACGAGCTGCCGCTGACCCACGAGCTGTCGGCAAGCGTGCTGGACAGCCGGCGGCAGGTGGAGGCGGTGCTGGACGGCCGAGATCCCCGTCTGCTCGTCGTGGTCGGCCCGTGCTCGGTGCACGACCCGGTCGCCGCCGCCGAGTACGCCGACCGCCTCGCCGCCGAGCAGCGGCGGCTCGCCGACGACCTGCTGATCGTGATGCGGGTCTACTTCGAGAAGCCGCGCTCGACCGTGGGCTGGAAGGGCCTGATCAACGACCCGGCCCTGGACGGTACGGGCGACGTCGGCAAGGGCCTGCGGGTGGCCCGGGCGCTGCTGCTCCGGGTGCTCGAGCGGGGGCTGCCGGTGGCCGTGGAGTTCCTCGACCCGATCACCCCGCAGTACATCGCCGACACGGTGGCCTGGGGCGCGATCGGTGCCCGTACGGTCGAATCGCAGGTCCACCGCCAGCTCGCCTCGGGCCTGTCGATGCCGATCGGCATGAAGAACCGCCCCGACGGCAGCATCAGCACGGCCATCGACGCGATCAACGCCGCCGCCGCACCGCACGTCTTCCCCGGCATCGACGTGTCCGGCACGCCGGCGATCATGCACACCACCGGCAACCCGGACTGCCACCTGGTGCTGCGCGGCGGCAAGGGCCCCAACTACAGCGCCGCCGACGTCGAGGCCTCCCTGGAGCTGCTGCGCAAGGCCGGCCTGCCCGAGCGCGTGGTGATCGACTGCTCGCACGGCAACAGCAACAAGGACCACCTGCGCCAGCCGATCGTGGCGGACGACGTCGCGGGCCAGCTCGAGGCGGGACAGCAGGGCATCCGCGGGGTCATGCTCGAGAGTTTCCTGATCCCCGGGCGACAGGACCTGGGCGGGGAGCTCGCGTACGGGCAGAGCGTCACCGACGCGTGCATGGGCTGGGAGCCGACCGTGGGCGTGCTGGACCGCCTGGCCACGGCCGCCGCGAAGCGCCGTCCGGCGTTCACAGGGGCCGCACAGTAACGGCACAAGGGGCCGACAGGCGGGCGGAAGACAGTACGGAGGTCAGTGCTTCCGCCTGCCCTAAGGACCCTTGATGACCTCGACGTTGCCCGCATCGCCGGCGGTGGGACGGCCGGACGAGCCCCTCGCGGCGCGCCGCCCCTCCCGCCGGTACGCGTTCCTCCGCGGCCGGGTGGACGACGCGCCCTGGGTACGCCCCGCCCTGCTCGCCCTGCTGGTGCTGACCGGCGTCCTCTACCTCTGGGGCCTCGGCGCGTCGGGCTGGGGCAACGCCTTCTACTCGGCGGCGGTGCAGGCCGGGTCGGAGAGCTGGAAGGCCTTCTTCTACGGCTCGTCGGACGCGGCGAACTCGATCACCGTGGACAAGACGCCCGCCTCGCTGTGGGTGATGGCGCTGTCCGTACGCCTCTTCGGCCTGAGCTCGTGGAGCATCCTGGTCCCGCAGGCGCTCATGGGCGTCGCGACCGTGGGCCTGCTGTTCGCCACCGTCCGCCGCTGGTACGGCCCGGCCGCCGGGCTGATCGCGGGCGCGGTGTCGGCCCTGACCCCGATCGCCGTGCTGATGTTCCGTTTCAACAACCCGGACGCCCTGCTGGTGCTGCTCATGGTCGCCGGCGCGTACGCGACCGTGCGGGCGGTGGAGAACGGCTCGACCCGGTGGCTCGCGCTCGCCGGGGTGTTCGTCGGCTTCGGCTTCCTGACCAAGATGCTGCAGGCGCTGCTGGTGGTGCCCGCGTACGCCCTCGCGTACCTGATCGCCGGCCCGCCGAGGCTCGGCAAGCGGATCGGGCAGCTGCTCCTGGCCGGGCTGGCGGTCGTCGGGTCGGCGGGCTGGTACCTCGCGATCGTCGAGCTGGTGCCGGCGTCGATGCGGCCGTACATCGGCGGCTCGCAGCACAACAGCCTGCTCGAACTGACCCTGGGCTACAACGGCCTCGGCCGGCTCAACGGCAACGAGACCGGGAGCGTGGGCGGTGGTGGCGGCGGTGGCGGCTGGGGCGAGACCGGCCTGCTGCGCATGTTCGACGCCTCGCAGGGCGGTCAGATCTCGTGGCTGCTCCCGGCCGCACTGGTCGTGCTCGTGGCCGGCCTGGTGCTGACCCTGCGCGCGGGGCGCACCGACCGGTCGCGGGCCGGACTGCTGCTGTGGGGCGCGTGGCTGGTCGGCACCGCGCTGGTGTTCAGCCTCATGCAGGGCATCTTCCACGCGTACTACACCGTGGCGCTGGCCCCGGCGGTCGGCGCGGTGACCGGCATGGGCGCGGTGCTGCTGTGGCGGGCCCGCCGGAATCCGTTCGCGGCGGTCGCCCTCGCGGCGGCGATCGGGGTGACGGCCTGGTGGTCGTGGCACCTGCTGGGCCGGAGCCCGGACTTCGTGCCGTGGCTGCGCTGGGCGGTGCTGATCGCGGGCGGGGTGGCGGCCCTGGGCGTGCCGGCCACGCTGCGGCTCCCGGCCCGGGTGGCGGCGGTGTTCGCCGGGGTGGCGCTCGGCGCGGTGCTCGCGGGCCCGGCGGCGTACGCGGTGCAGACCGCCTCCGAACCGCACACCGGCTCGATCCCGTCGGCCGGCCCGGCGACCACGGGCGGCGGGTTCGGCCCGGGCGGCGGCCGCGGCGGTCCGGGCGGCCGCGGCGGCTTCCCCGGCGCCGGCTTCCCGGACGGCGGCTTCCCGGGCGGGGCCCCCGGCGGCTTTCCCGGCGGCGGCGCCGCTCCCGGCAACCTTCCGGGCGGCCTGCCCGGCGATCCCTCCGGCGGCGGCACCGCGCCGGGTGGCCCGACGGGCACCACCCAGCCCGGCACGACTCAACCCGGCACCGCCCAGCCCGGCGGCACTCCGACCGGCGGGGGCAGGGGCGGGCTGTTGGACGCCGCCAGTGTCAGTGACCGGTTGAAGGCCCTGCTCGACGCGGACGCCGGCCGGTACACCTGGGTCGCCGCCGCCGTGGGCTCGCAGAGCGCCTCGGGCTACCAGCTGGCCACCGGCGACCCGGTCATGGCGGTCGGCGGTTTCAACGGCAGCGACCCCTCCCCCACCCTGGCCCAGTTCCAGCGGTACGTCGCCGACGGCAAGATCCACTACTTCATCGGGGGCGGCGGAGGTTTCGGCGGCCGGGGCGGCACGAGCACCGGCGGCAGCAGCTACAGCTCGCAGATCGCCGCGTGGGTGGCCGCGACCTACCCGGCGCAGACCGTGGACGGGGTGACGCTCTACGACCTGACCGCGCAGTGAACCTTTTCAACCTGGCATCGAGCCCGACGGTGCCAGGCCGTCCACCAGCGGCGGGCACTGCCGGCCCCGCCGCGTGGAAAAAGGTTCAGTGATCGGCGCCCACCAAGACCGCCAGGCGGCTCCCGGATCCGGGGGCCGCCTGCGGCGTCCGCGGAAGTCGGCCCGCACTCACAGGCCCGGCACAGGGTCGCCACACATCGGGCAAAGCCCCGGCGACGACCTTGGCGGCATGACCCTTTCCGCCGTGCCGCCGCACGCCCCCGACCACGCCCGATCCGCCCCCGGCGACGCCACGCGGGCCCCCGGCCACGCCCCGGAGCCGGGCCGGGTTACCGCACCGGTTCTCGACGTCGTCGTGCCAGTCCACAACGAGGAGATCGACCTCGAGCCGTGCGTCGAGCGGCTGCACGGCTACCTCACCGCGGAGTTCCCGTACCGGTTCCGGATCACGATCGCGGACAACGCCAGCACCGACTCGACGGCCGACGTGGCCCGCCGGCTCGCCGGCTCGCTGCCCGGGGTCAGCGCGGTGCACCTGCCCGAGAAGGGCCGGGGCCGCGCCCTCAAGCACGTGTGGACGCGCTCCGACGCCACCGTCCTGGCCTACCTGGACGTGGACCTCTCGACCGACCTGGGCGCCCTGCTCCCCCTGGTCGCACCGCTCATCTCCGGCCACTCGGACCTGGCGATCGGCTCCCGGCTGGCGCGCGGCTCCCGGGTCGTACGCGGCCCCAAGCGCGAGTTCATCTCGCGCGGCTACAACCTGATCCTGCGCGGGACGCTCGCGGCCCGCTTCTCCGACGCCCAGTGCGGCTTCAAGGCCGTCCGGTCCGACGTGGCCGCCCGGCTGCTGCCCATGGTGGAGGACACCGGCTGGTTCTTCGACACCGAGATGCTGGTCCTGGCCGAGCGCGCCGGCCTGCGCATCCACGAGGTGCCGGTGGACTGGGTGGACGATCCGGACAGCCGGGTGGACATCGTGGCGACGGCGATGGCGGACCTGCGGGGCATCGCGCGACTCGTACGGGGGCTCGGCACCGGGCGGCTACCCCTCGCCGCGCTCCGGGAACAGCTGGGGCGCGACCCCCTGCCGGTGGCGGGGGTGCCCGCCGGGCTGACCGGACAACTGCTGCGCTTCGCCGCCGTCGGGGTCACGAGCACGCTGGCGTACCTGGTGCTCTTTGCCGTCCTGCGCACCGGCGTGGGTCCCCAGTGGGCCAATCTCGCGGCCCTGCTGATCACGGCGGTGGCGAACACGGCGGCCAACCGCAAGGTCACCTTCCGGGTACGCGGCCCCGGCGGCGCGTGGCGGCAGCAGGCGCAGGGGCTCGTGGTCTTCGCCGTCGGGCTGGGCCTGACCAGCGGTTCTCTGGCCGTACTGCACGCGCTGACCGAGCCGCCGACGGGGCTGGAGCTGACCGTGCTGGTCGCCGCCAACCTGATCGCCACCGGCGTACGGTTCCTGCTGATGCGCAATTGGGTCTTCGGGGTTGCACGAAATGGCAATGAACACAACCCCCGCAACGGTATGAATTCCGTGACGCACGGGTAACAATAGGGGGCATCGACCGGGGTGGCTGACCGTCCCGGCCGTCGTGCCCCTACAGTCCGGGCCCCGCCGGAGGTGCGCCATGCTCAGCAAGGAAGACAGCCGCCGGCTAGCTCAGCTGGAACGGCAGCTGCGCCGTGAGGACCCGGATTTCTGTTCCCGCATGGCCGGCGGGCGTCCGCCGCGCCGTCCCGTGCCCGTCTCGCTGATCCTGGCCGCCACGGTGGTCTGGGCGGCGGCGCTCATCCTGGCCGTGGTCGGCTGGTGGGCGGCCGCCATCGTCGCGGGCGTCTGGGCCCTGGTCATCATGGTGGCGCTCGGATACCGCTGCCGCCCGGCCCGCGACCCCGTCCCGGACACCCTGCCCCCGGGCTGGTGACCGCCGGCCTCAGCCGAAGGTCACCGCGGCGTCCGGCACCTCCCGGGCCCTCGCCACCACCGCAGCCTCGTCCTCCAGCGCCCGCCGCGCCTTCGCGCCCAGCGTGCCGAACGGCGTCACCGCGAGATCCACCCGCTTCCGGCCCGCCATCTTCGCCCGCCACACCCCGGCTATCTCACCGTCCACGAGGATCACCCCGGGGTTGCCGAGGATCCGCCAGACCTCCTTCTGCCGCGCACGCTCGGGCACCAGCACGTCGCGGTCGCGGGCCTGGAGCAGCGGATCCATCGCCGGCACGAACCGCACCCCGGGGACCGGCGCGGCCTCCTCCAGCGCCGCCACCGACGTCGCCGGCAGCCACGCCCGGCGGCCGGCCACCCGTACCTCGGTCAGCTCGTCGCCCGGCCACACCTTCCTGATCTCGGCGGTCGAGCTGCCCAGATACTTCGCGACCTCCACGGGGCCGGCCGGGCCGAGCAACCGCAGATAGCCGGTGATGAGCCGGTCGATGCCCTCGCTGGCGGCCGGCCGCGGCGGGGCGCCCGGGATCGGGCCGAGCGTCGCGTCCCTGCCCCGCGACTCGACCTGCACTCCCCCGGCCAGCCCGGAGTGCTGCCAGACGTTGCCGGCGATGTGCCGGGCGCCGCACGTGCGGCAGTCGTACGTCAGCTCCCACGGCACCCGCCGGCTCACCTCGGTGCTGGCCTCGCCCCGGGACATCGAGGACGTCACCACCTCGCGGAACGCCGCGGCGGTCACCTCGAACGCCCTGATGCCCAGCTTGACGCCCTGCGGGATCTGGGCGCTGTTGATGCGCGCCGAGGCGTCCGCGTCGCTGACCGGCCAGAGCGCCTTGACCAGCGCCGCGAGGTCCCGCCGCCGGTGCAGGTGCGGCGCGCCCCGGGCGGCCCAGACGGTGATCAGCCGCCGGTCGTCGAGCGGCCCGGCGGTGCGGGCGGCCAGCGCGACCCGGGCCGAGCCGGGGGTGTATTCCTGCACGCCGAGGTCGAGGACGGCGAGGTCACCCGGCCGCTGGTCGCCGCGTTCGGCCAGGCCCAGCGCGGCCACCCGGTAGGCCAGCGCCTGCTCGCGGTCGACGTCCACGGCCACCTCCGGCGTCAGTTGCGACGACCGTACCGCCGGGCTGCGACATTTCTCAGCCGTTCCTTCCGGCTGCCGCCGCCCGCCGAGACCAGCTCCCAGGTGTCGAGGCTGCTGGGGCCGTACGGGCCCTCCTGCAGGATCGGCGGCTCGCCGGTGAGCCGGTAGCCGCAGCGCCGGGCCACGGAGGTGCTCGCCGTGTTGGCCGGGTCGATGCGCAGGAGCAGGCGGCTGAGGCCGAGCGTGCCGCGGGCGTACCCGGAAAGCAGGGAGAGCGCGGCGCTGGCGAGCCCGCGCCGGCGATGGTGCACGCCCACCAGGTAGCCCAGCTCGGCCTCCCGCAGGCCGGCGTCGACGCCGAAGAGCAGCACCTCGCCCAGCGGCTTGCCGCCGTCGAGGGTGATCGCGAGCTGGAGGCGCTGCCCGCTGAGGCGGCCCTGACGGGCGCGTTTCAGGTACGCCACCCCCGCCTCGAGGTCGAACGGCGACGGCATCGGGGTCCACCGGGCGATGTCGGGCTCGTCGAGCATCGCCACCAGCTCGTCGAGGTCCTCGTCCCGCCACTCGCGCAAGGTGATGCCGTCCCCGGGGAGCGTGATCGGGTAGGGCAGGCGGCCGGGGGTCGTCATGGGCCCGATCCTGCCCGTAAGCACCCGGTTCCTGCCAGTAGGCGGGCCTTCATAAAGGAGTGAGTGAACCCCCTCAGGCGCGGACCACGAGCGGTGCGGTATCCCGCAACGCCCAGTCGTGGCTTATTTCCGCCGCCGCTTGCAGGAGCAGGGGCAGGTACTCCCCTGTCAACTTATCGACAGACGTCTCCGCCGCGTGCACGGTGACGTTGATCGCCGCCACCACCCGGCCGTCGCCGTTGCGCACGCCGGTGGCGATCGACCGGATGCCGAGGGCGAGGTCCTGGTCGGCCAGCGCCCAGCCCTTGGCCCGCACCTCCCGCAGCGACCGTTCGAGGTCGTCGCGGTCCGGGCGCCAGCGGGCGTCGATGCCGGAGCGCCCCGGCTGGGCCAGCACGGCGTCCAGCTCGGCCGGGGCCAGGGCGGCGAGCAGCACCTTGCCCATCGAGGTCGCCGCGGCGGGGAAGCGGGTGCCGATGCCCACCGACAGGGTCACGATCTTGGGTACGGCGACCCGCGCCACGTACACGATGTCCGAGCCGTCGAGCTGCGCCATCGAGCTGGACTCGTTGGTCCGCGCCACCAGCCGTTCCATGTGCGGGCGGGCGATCTCCCACATGTCGAGGCTGTTCACGTACGCCATGCCGAGCTCGAGCACCCGCGGCGTGAGCGCGTAGCCGCGGTCCTCCGCACGCACGTAGCCCAGCTCGGTGAGGGTGAGCAGGATCCGGCGGACCGTGGGCCGGGCCAGCCCGGTGTCGGCGGCGATCTCGCTCAGCGTCGACACCCGGCGGCCCGGCCGGAAGCTGCGCAGCACGTCCAGACCGCGCGCGAGGGCCTCGATGAAGTCAGGTCCGGCTTCGCGTGGCACGCGTCAATGCTTCCACTGCGCCGAGCCGGCGTCCCACTCGGTGTAGGTGTACGGGTTGTCCATCACCTTCGTTTCCGGGATGTCCGGGTTCATGCCCTTGAGCCAGGCCTCCTCGCCCATCGTCGAGCGGAGGTGCTCGATCGTGCGGCCGACGGCGTCGCGGGCCGCGGCGAGGTCCACCCCGACCAGCCGGCCGTCCCGCTTCACGATCCGCCCGTTGATCACCACGGTGTCGACGTCGCCGCGCTGCGCCTGGAACGCGACGTGCCCGTACGGGTGCAGGATCGGCGTCATCACCGGCGAGTGCTCGTTCTTGAGCAGCACCACGTCGGCCTTCTTGCCGGCCTCCAGGCTGCCGACGACCGAGTCGAGGCCGAGCGCCCTGCTGCCGCCGCGGGTGGCCCAGTCGACGACCTGCTCGGCGCGCAGGTGCACGTGGGTGACCGTCTCGGCCCGCCCGTGCGCCTCCATGTGCTCCCGCGACCGGTCCGCGCCCAGCGTCGTGCGCATCGCGGAGAACAGGTCGCCGCTCCACCAGACGCTGGTATCCATGGACAGCGACACCGGGATGCCGTGGTCGCGCAGCGTCCAGGTGGGCGGGTAGCCCTGGCCGGCGCTCTGCTCGCTCTCCGTCGATACGGACACCGAGCCGCCGGTCGCCGCGATGCGGTGGTACGAGTCGTGGGTGAGCGTCGCCGCGTGCACGTACACGGTCTGCGGGGTCATGAAGCCGTTCTCGTGCATCAGGCGGATGCCGTCGTCGTTGGTCGCGCCCCAGACGCCGGCGTGCGTGGTGACCGGTACGCCCAGCTCCCGCGCCACCTCGAACGCCGCCTTCTCGGGGAACGCCGGGTCGCCGGTGACGTCGAAGGCCATCTGGAAGCCGAGCATGTCGTTGCCGCCGGACATCCGCCGGTTGACGAAGTCGCGGAACTCCGGGCTGGTCGCCCACTCCCACGGCCCCTGCTGGATGTTGCCGTACGCGAGCACGAACCGCCCCGGCACCGCCTGGAGCGCGTCGACCGCGGCGTCGGCGTGCTGGCTGGTCTGCAGGCCGTGGGACCAGTCCACGGTGGTGGTGACGCCGGCGTCGATCGCCTCGAGGGCGGCGAGCAGGTTGCCAGCGTACACGTCCTCGGGGCGGAACAGCTTGCCGGATTCGAGGTAGTACCAGACGAAGTACTGGGTGAGGGTCCAGTCGGCGCCGTAGCCGCGCATCGCGGTCTGCCACATGTGCCGGTGGGTGTCGATCATCCCGGGCATGACGATGCCGCCGGCGGCGTCGATGACGGTGGCGCCCTCGGGCGCGGTGAGGTTCGGCCCGACCTCGGCGATGCGCTCGCCGACGATCAGCACGTCGGCGCCGGTGAGGACGGTGTGCCGGTCGTCCATGGTCAGGACGGTGCCGTTGCGGAAAAGAACAGACTCGCTCATCGCTCTCCTTCGAGCCCGGCGGACACCCGTCCGTCTGGCGGTCAGCGTCGGCGCCAGTGTGTTGCGGGTCACCGGCGCATGTCAAGGGCATGTTTCGGCTAGGTCACCATTGACAGCTCAGATCCGTCGGTCAAAACTGTCGAAGACGCGGACGTCTGTCCGCCAGACGGACACCTACCCGAAAGGCGGCCCATGGGCGCACTGGACGGACTGCTCGTCGCGGACTTCTCCCGGATCCTCGCCGGCCCGTACGCGACGATGCTGCTCGCCGACCTCGGCGCCACCGTCGTCAAGGTCGAGAGCCCCGGCGGCGACGACACCCGCACCTGGATGCCGCCGGTCCGCGACGGGATCTCCACCTACTACCTCGGCATCAACCGCAACAAGCGCTCGATCGCGCTCGACCTCAAGGACCCGGCCGACGTGCGGGTCGCGCAGCGGCTCGCGCACCGGGCCGACGTCATGATCGAGAACTTCCGGCCCGGCGGACTGCGGCGCTTCGGGCTCGACTACGACACGGTCACCGCCGCCAACCCGGGGATCGTGTACGCCTCGATCAGCGGCTTCGGCACCGGCGCGGGCGCGAACTACCCCGGCTACGACCTCATGGTGCAGGCGATCTCGGGGCTGATGAGCCTCACCGGGGATCCGGACGGGCCGCCGTACCGGGCCGGCATCTCGGTCTTCGACGTCATGGCCGGGCTGCACGCCAACATCGGCATCCTGGCCGCGTTGCACCACCGGGCGGGCACCGGCGCCGGCCAGCACGTCGAGGTCAACCTGCTGTCGTCGGCCCTGTCCGGCCTGGTCAACCACTCCAGCGGGTACGTCGCCGGCGGCACGGTCCCGTTCCGGATGGGCAACGCGCACCCGAGCCTGTTCCCGTACGAGCCGCTGCCCACCTCGGACGGCGAGCTGATCGTCATCGCCGGCAACGACGGGCAGTTCCGCAAGCTGTGCCAGGTGCTCGACCTGCCCGGCCTGCCGGACGACCCGCGCTTCGGGCGCAACCAGGACCGTACGGCCAACCGCGAGGAACTGCGCCCCCTGCTGGTCGAGCGGCTGAGCAAGCGCACCAAGGACGAGTGGTTCCGCGAGCTGCTCGCGGCCGGCGTCCCCTGCGCCCCGATCAACACGATCGACGGCGGCGTGGCCCTCGCCGAGGAGCTCGGCCTGGACCCGGTGGTCGACGTCGGCGGCGTGCCCGGCGTCCGCAACCCGATCACGTTCTCGGACACCCCGGCGGGCTACCGCCTGCCGCCACCCGGCCTGGACGAACACGGTGAGGAGATCCGCGCGTGGCTGATGGAGGACTGAGCTTCCCCACCTCGATCGGTACGTCCGACGAGACCCACATCCGGCTGCTGGGGCAGGACCTCGCCGCCGACCTGATGGGCAAGGTGGGCTTCGGGGAGCTGGCGTACTGGCTGGTGGCCGGTCGACGGCCGACGCCGGGCGAGACACGGGTCTTCGAGGCCGTGCTGGTGGCGCTGGCCGATCACGGGTTCACGCCGACCGCGATCGCGGCCCGCCTGACGTACCTGAGCGCCCCCGAGTCGATCCAGGGCGCGCTCGCCGCCGGGCTGCTCGGCGGCGGCTCGCGCTTCCTCGGCGTGACCGAGGACTGCGGGCGGTTCCTGCACGAGACGCTGCGCGACGCCGGGCCCGACCCGGACTACGACGCGGTCGCGCTCGACGCGGTGCGCAGGGCGCGCGAGGGAAAGCGGTTCGTCCCGGGCCTCGGTCACCCCGTGCACAAGACCGGGGACCCGCGTACGCCGGTCCTGCTGCGGATCGCGGAGGAGGAGGGCCTCAAGGGTCCCCACCTGCGACTGTTCGAGGCGATCGGGCGCGTCCACCCGCAGGTGCTGAACCGGACGCTGCCGCTGAACGGCGCCGGGGTCTGCGGCGCCGCCCTCGCCGACCTGGGCCTGCCGGTGGACCTGCTGCGCGGCTTCGCCCTGCTGGCCCGCGCGGCCGGCCTGCTCGGGCACCTGGCCGAGGAACGCCGCAAGCCGCTCGGCATGGACATCTACCTGACGGTCGACCGCAACGCGGTCTACGAAGAAGACTGAGGGGAGCCAGAATGGCCACCGTCGTAGCGGTGATCGCCTCCACCCACCATCCGTTCTACTACCGTGCCAGCACGGCGACCGGCGAGGACCGCCCGCCGTTCGCCGACGAGTGGGTCCGCAAGATCACCGGCTTCCGGGAGACGCTGACCCGGGCGAGGCCCGACGTGCTGGTCATGGTCGGCTCCGACCATTTCCACCAGCTGTGGCTGGACAACATGCCGCAGTTCCTCGTCGGCAAGGCGCCCTTCTACGACGCCAACTGGTACAACGAGGAGCGCGAGTTCGGCCTGCCGAAAATGCTGCTCAAGGGCCAGGAGGACCTGTCCGCGCACATCCTGCGGGCCGGCCTGGACGAAGGCTTCGACCTGGCATTCAGCAACGAGCTGCGGATCGACCACAGCGTGACCTGCCCGATCATCACGCTGCGGCCCGAGGCGGACCTGCCGATCGTGCCGATCTACACCAACATCTTCGCCCCGCCGCTGCCCCAGCCGAAGCGCTTCGTGCAGCTCGGCCAGGCGATCCGGGAGATCGTCGAGTCGTGGCCCAGCCACCTGCGCGTGGCGATCATCGGCACCGGCCACCTCTCCCTGGAGCTGGGCGGCCCCCGGCAGTTCGGCCCGCACGGTCCCGACCCCGAGTTCGACCGGAAGGCCGTCGAGTGGATCGCCACCGGCGACCTGGACCGCTGCCTCGCCGAGGTGACCCTGGACAGCCTGCACTCCCCCGGCAACGCGACCCACGGCTTCATGGACTTCATGCTGATGATGGGCGTCGCCGGCGCCGGCCGGAAGGCCGACTACGTGGACAGCCTCGACCTGTTCCACACCATGGAGGCGTACTTCACCTGGTACCCGAACGGAGTGCCGACAGCATGAGCAAATACCTCGTGGACAAGTTCCTGTTCACCATCGACCGCGACCCCGAGCTCGTCGAGCGCTACCGCGAGCAGCCCCGCGAGACCGTGGAGTGGTGGGAGGCCGAGCGCGCCAACGCGGTGCTCAACTGCCACGCCGGCGAGGCCTCGACCTGGCTGCGTTTCACCGAGGAGGAGCGGGACGCGCTGGCCAACCACGACCACGTCGCCCTCTTCGCGCTCGGTGCGCACCCGTTCCTGACGCTGACCCTGTTCATCGCGATGTTCGAGCGCGATCACGGGCCGCTGGAATACCAGAAGGCGTTCGGCGCGCGGCTCGCCCACTTCCAGATGCCGTACCCGGACATCGCGACCTGATGCGCGCCGCGCTGCTCCACGAGTGCGGCGCGGCGCCGGCCGTCGGGGAACGCCCGCTGCCCGTGCCGGGCGACGACCAGCTCCGGGTACGGGTGACAGCCGCGTCCATCACCCCCCTCGACCTGCTCTGCGCCACCGGCACGTCCTACTTCGGCCGGCCGGCGACCCCGTACGTGCCGGGCGTGCAGGGCGTCGGCGTCCGCGACGACGGGGTGGCCGTGTGGTTCCCGACCAGCGCGGGCATGCGCCCGGGCGACGGCAGCCTGGCCGAGTACGCGACCGTCCGCGCCGCCGACACGGTCGTGCTGCCGCCCGGCCTGGACCACGGGCTGATCGCGGCGCTCGGCCTGTCGGCGGTCGCCGCGCACCTGGCGCTGACCTGGCGGGGCTCCTTGCAGGCCGGGGAGCAGGTGCTCGTCCTCGGTGCGGGCGGGGTGGTCGGGCAGGCCGCCGTGCAACTCGCCCTGCTCTGCGGCGCGCGGCGGGTGGTGGCGGCCGCCCGTTCGCCGCAGGCCCGGGCCCGCGCGGCGCGGGCGGGTGCGGCCGCGGTCGTACCGTTGACGGACGGTCAGGGGGTCGCCGAGCTGGCGGCGGACCTGCGGGCGGCCACGGACGGACCGGTCGATCTCGTGCTCGATCCGCTCTTCGGCGTGCCCGCGGCGGCGGCGCTGCGCACGCTGCGGCCGGGCGGGCGCCTGGTCAACCTGGGCAGTTCGGCCGGCGAGACCGCGCCGCTGGACTCGGCGACGCTGCGGGGCGGCTCGTTGCAAATCCTCGGCTACACCAACAACTCGCTCACCCCCGCGCAGCGAGCCGCGTCGCTCGAGCTGGTCGCCGCCCACGCGGCCGCGGGCCGGCTCACGGTCGACCACGAGACCGTACGCCTCGACGACATCGCCGCCGCCTGGTCCCGCCGCGACCGCCGGATGGTCGTCACCTTCTGAGGGTCAGCCCCGCTCCGGGTGGATGAACTCGGGCTGGTCGAGCACCCGCAGCCAGGTGCCGTCCGGCTGCCGGCGGACGACCTGCGCGCGGGCCCCGGCGCCGTCCCTGGGCGGCGTCGAGGTCAGCGCCAGATCCCCGCTGACCAGTGTGGGTAGTGGCATCTCCGGTTCGAAACCGGGCAGATGGGGCAGCGCCTCGGCCCAGAGCCGTCGGATAGCCTCCCTCCCGACGGTCTGACGCCCCGGCGGGTACGCCATGACGGCGTCCTCCTCGTACAGCAACGACAGGCCCTCGGCGTCCTTCGCGTTCGCGCGCTCGACGAACAGGCGGGTCAGGTCCTCGGGCCGGCGTGCCTTCTCTCGTTCGGTCATGCCTCCACGGTTCCCCTGCCGGGGCGACAAGTCCAACAAATAGTTCTTGACCCAACTATGATCGGTGCTCATGGACCTGCGGCAGCTCGAATACTTCGTCGCCGTGGCCGAGGAAGCCAACTTCACCAAGGCCGCCGAGCGCGTGCACATCACCCAGTCCGGGGTCAGCGCCCAGATCAGGCAGTTCGAGAAGGAACTCGGCGCCGACCTGTTCGACCGCTCCTCGCGGATGGTCCGGCTCACCGCCGCGGGCGCCGCCGCGCTCCCGCACGCCCGGCAGGCCCTCGCCGCCGCCGAGGCGGTACGCCGGGCCGCCGACGAGGTCACCGGCCTGGTCCGCGGCCGGCTCCGGCTCGGCATGGTCACCGGTTGCACGGTCACGCCGCTGTTCGTGGCGCTGGCGTCGTTCCACCGGGCGTTCCCGCGGATCGAGGTGGCGCTCAGCGAGGCGAACTCCGACGTCCTGATGGAGGACGTGCGCGGCGGCCACGTCGACCTCGCCCTGGTCGGGGCGGCCGGCGGGCTGCCCGGGGACCTGTCCTCGCTCACCATCGTCAGCGAGGGGCTGGTCGCGCTGGTGCCCGCGGGGCATGCCCTGGCGGCGCGGGGCGAGGTGACGTTGCGGGGGCTGTGCGCGTACCCGATGGTCTGCCTGCCCCCGGGCACCGGGATCCGTGGCGTGCTCGACCAGGCCTGCGCCGCTCAGGGGCTGCGGCCGAAGGTCGCGTTGCAGGCGACGGCGCCGGGCGCGGTCGCCGGCCTCGCCGCCCGCGGGCTCGGGGTGGCGGTGCTGAGCGCCTCCATGGCCGGCGAGCACCCGGACCTCACCGCGGTCCCGGTCTCCGGCGTGGGGCTCTCCGCGCTGCTCGCCCTGGTCTGGCGCAAGGAGGAGAGCACGGTGCTGCGCGCGCTGCTGCCGCATTGCCGCCGCGCGTTCGGGCTATAGCAGGGCGCCGTCGCAGGCGGCCTTCACCTGGTCGTTCCACCTGGTGCCGTCCAGCACCGCGACGGTCGTGCGTTCCTGCTCGTCGTTCGTGCGCACGGCCAGCTCGACCGACAGCCGCCCGATGGGCAGCCCGCCGGCGCACCGGACCCGGATGTCGGCGTCGGCGTGCACCGACCGCCCGGGGCCGATCCACCGCTGCTTCTCGTCGGACCGGACGCTGAGCCCGTCCCGCACGAAGCTCATCCGGTGCACGTTCACCGGCAACGGACCCGCGTTGACCAGCGTGATCCCGCGGGTCAGCGACGCGTTCACCACCCGGCCACCGGTGACGACCCCGCCCACGCCGGCGTCGTTGGCCTCCGGCCCGGTGTCGGCGAGAACCACCACGGACACCTCGCTCTCGCGCGCCCGGTCCGCCTTCGACCGGACCCACACGGACGTCGCCGCGCTGCCCAGAAGGGCGCCCACCGCGAGCAGCGCGACCCCGGCCGCCACGGTGCCGGCGCGCCGGCGGGGAGGCTTCGACCGTACGGTGGCGGGCCGGTCCAGGTCG
This sequence comes from Pseudosporangium ferrugineum, assembly GCF_003002065.1. GTDB lineage: Bacteria > Actinomycetota > Actinomycetes > Mycobacteriales > Micromonosporaceae > Actinoplanes > Actinoplanes ferrugineus_A. The sequence continues at coordinate 50,937 of NZ_PVZG01000017.1, read as the reverse complement.
ATGAGGCTCATGGCCCGTCAAACGCGGCGGCAACCGTTCGGTGATGGTGCGGCCTACGCCTCCACACAGAATTCGTTCCCCTCGGGATCCTGCATGACGGTGAGTTCGCCGTGCCGCTCGGCGACGGTGGCGCCCAGCGCGGCCAGCCGGGCCACCTCGTCCTCGACCGTGCCCGGGGCCCGCAGATCGAAATGCATGCGGTTCTTCGCCGTACGGGGCTCCGGGACGCGCTGGAACCACAGGTTCGGCCCGCCCCACCCGGGCGCCTCGACGAACGCCTTCTCGGGGGTGGACTCCTCGTCCACCTCACCGCCCAGCGCCGCGGCCCAGAACTCGGCCACGACCAGGGCGTCCCGGCAGTCGAACGTCACGCTCTTCACGTAGGTCGGCACGTCACTTGATCTTCCGCGTCGACCGGGCCACGAGCGGCTCGTACGCCGGGTGCTTGTCGAGCCACCCGCTGACGAACGGGCAGATCGGCACCACCGTCCGGCCCCTGTCCCGCGCGTCGTCCATGGCGGCACGGGCAAGCGCCGAGCCCGCCCCCTTACCCTCGAAGGCGGGCTCGACCCTGGTGTGCGTGTAGGCGACGACGGTGCCGGTCAGCTGGTAGGTGAGAACGCCGGCCAGTTCGCCGGTCTCGTCCCTTGCTTCGAACCGCTCCCGCTCGGGGACGTCGGTAACCGCGAACTCCACCCCACCATCCAACCACGGCCGGCCGGTCGTGGCCGGTCTACAGCTGGGCGGCTTCCGCCGGGGCCTTCCGGGCCGGTCCGGCCAGCCCGTACGCGATCAGCCCGGCCAGGGCCAGCACCCCGGCCATCACCGCCGAGGCCTTGCTCTGCGGCGCCTGGGACTGCCAGGTCAGCGCCTCGCCGAGCGCCCCGTCCTGCGGGAACAGGACGGCGGCCATCGTCCAGCCCAGCGGCAGGAACCAGGCGCGGGCCGCGCCGATCGTCGCGACGCCCAGGGCGGTCAGGCCCAGCAGCCCGCCCGCGTCGCGGATCACCATCTCGCCCGGGCCGAAGTGGGCCCCCGTCGCCAGGCTGAGCAGCGGCAGCACCGTGATGAGCAGGAACGCGCCCAGCAGGTGCGCCAGCCGGCGCGGCGGCCACCGCAGGGCGGCCGTGCTCTCCAGCGCGTCGTCCGGGCCCGCCAGGGTGGGGGTCACCGGGATGACCAGCAGCAGCACCGTCAGGACGACCATCTGGAAGCCCGCCTCGCGGGCGTCGGAGAAGATCGACCACAGCGCCCACATGAGCACCCCGCAGCCACCGGTCGCGGCCATCGCCATCGGGGCCCGCCGGGAACGCAGGTACAGCTCCAGCCACCTCATGGCTTGCCCGTGGAGAGGGAGTTCTCGCCGACCGCGCACTTCTGCGCCGCCTTGTGCAACGCCGCCACCCGCTTGTCCGCCTCGGCACGGGGGAGCTGACCCAGGTCCCGCCACAGCTCCTTGGCCTCGGCGACGTAGTCGACGTAGTCGCTGTCGGGCTCCACCGGCTCGCGTCCGATCAGCCAGTACGCGGCGGCCATCCGCTCCACCCCGATCGGGTTCTTCTCGCACCCGGGGGGACCCGAGAACGCCTCGGCGACGATGCTCGCCGCCAGGTTCTCCTTGTCCCGCACGTGGCCGTCGTTCCCGACCTCGAGGGTGAACAGGACGGTGTCCTTGTTCCACTGCGGATAGACGTCCGGCAGGTACGTGCTGGTGTCGTCGTGCACGCGGGTCGGCGCGTCCGGCAGCTTCGCCAGCACCGTCAGTGCCTCCTTCGCCGCCGGGGTCACCTCGGACAGCAACCCCGAGTGGATCCGGCTCACGCAGACCTGGGGTGCGTCCTCGGCGCAGACCAGCTCCTTGGCCACCGGGTCGGTCGCCCGGCTGATGACCCGGTCCGTGTGCGGCATGACCGTCATGGCCAGGGCACCGCCGAGCACCAACGGCAGCAGCGCGGCCACCCGGGCGGCCCGGCTGCTCAAGGTGACGAGCATCAGCCCGGCGAGCGCCAGGCCGATCAGCCAGATGGCCTGGGCCGCGCTGGCCCGGCCGGGAACGGCCTGGTAGTCCGTGGGCATGTTCATCTCGTAGATCGGCGAGAGCACCGTCGCGATCCACCCCTGGTGCTGCGGAAGGAAGGGCAGCCGCAGCATCATGGGAATCGTCAGCAGCAGCGCCAGACCCGCCACGCCCAGCGCCGGGGCGGTCGCCGGCGACGGCACCATGCGGCCGATCCCGAGCCCGACCCAGACGGCCCCGATCAGCGACAGGAGGCCGACGGCGGTGACGGCGAAGACCGACATGGGCAGGTAGCGGGCGGTGCCGATGATCCAGGCACCGCCGGCGACGCCCATCAGCAGGTAGCCGCACACCACGCCGATGGCGAGCGCGGCCAGCGTCGGCGCCGAACGCTGCGCCCGCGGCCGGGGGGTGCTGGCGAACAGCTCGGCGACCTTCGCCCGGTCCTCCCGGCGGGCCTGCCACGCGCCGGCGGCGAGCGCCAGCGGCCACAGCAGCCCCAGGTAGAGCCGCTGGCTCATGGCCAGTTGCAGCCATCCGGCCTCGAACTCGATCTCCTCGGCGAAGAAGAGCAGGAGGGTGCCGATCAGCATGGTGGCCAGACCGGCGCCGAGCGCGGCGGAGCGGCGCAGTTCGATGCCCAGGATGCGGCTCATCGGCCCTCCCCCGCCCGGTGCCGGCGCAGCAGTGCCGAGTAGCCCCGCTCGGCCGGGCTGTCGCCCGCGTCGCCCTGGCCGCCCTGCCTGGTCAGATCGTCCGGGGTGCCCTGGTAGACCAGCTTGCCCTCGTTCATCAGCACCACGTCGGTGCACGCGGCCACCACGTCCTCGACCAGATGCGTGGAGACCAGGACGCAGCTGTCCACGCCCAGGTCGCGCAGCAGCTCGCGGAAGTCCAGGCGCTGTTCCGGGTCGAGGCCGACGGTGGGCTCGTCCAGCAGCAGCACCGCCGGGTCGTTGACGATCGCCTGGGCGATGCCGGCCCGGCGCAGCATGCCGCCGGACAGGGTCTTCATCCGGGCGTCCGCCTTGGCCGTGAGGCCGACCCGGTCGATCGCCCGCTGCACCGCGCCGCCCACCAGGCTCTTCGGCATCTCCTTGAGCCACGCCATGTACTCGACGAACTCCCGCACCGTGAACCGCGGGTAGAAGCCGAACTGCTGCGGCAGGTAGCCCAGGCCGCGGCGCACCTGGCGCAGGTCGGCCCGGTCACCCACCCGCTCGCCGAGCAGGGTCAGCTGCCCACCGGCCGGCTTGATCACGGTGGCGAGGCCCCGCATCAGCGTGGTCTTGCCCGCGCCGTTCGGGCCGAGCAGGCCGTGGACGCCGGTGCCGAGGGCGAGATCGAGCCCGTTGACGGCCAGGTATCGGCCGGCCTTCACCTGCAGGCCCTCGGCATGGACCGCCCAGGGATAGGTCGTCGGGGCCGTTTCGGCCGCGCTTACCGTACGCATCATCATTCCTCCGAGAACGGGCAGCAGCCCGGACGATCAGTTGTGGCTGGACAGCCGGCGGAAGTCGCCGGCCCGAGCCGCGGCGAAGCCGGCCAGAGCGACGGTGAGCAGGGCCCACCCGGGCAGGCTGCCCTGGTGCAGGAAGACCGGCAGGTCGGTGGTGATCACCGCGGGCGTCACCACGAAGGCGGCCCAGGCGGTGCCGAGCACGAGAGCGGCGCGTCGCACGCCGATGAAGGCACCCAGGGCGATGGTCCCGGCCGTGAAGGCCAGGCTGGGCAGCAGCGTCAGAGCGAGGGAGATTCCGGTACGCGTACTCGCCAGCGCGAGCGCCGGTACGACCACGACCAGCACCGCGGCCGCACGCCGGAGCAGCATCGTCAGCCCCGCCGCCGGCATGCCGGCGATGAGCTCCCAGGCCGGATCGTGGCGCTTGCTCCAGGCGATCGCCACTCCGGGCAGGGGCGCCAGCGGGGCGAGCAGCGCCACCACCGAGGGCAGAAAGGACTGGAGCGTGTCCAGCAGGACCGCGCAGCCCAGCGCCCCCACCGTCATGATGAGCCAGGGGACGAGGTGCCAGGCCATCCAGCGGTTGCCCGCCATCAGCCAGCGCCGCCGCCGCACCGGGGCCGGTCCGGCGGAGATGCCCTCGTCGAGGCCCGCGGCGACCCGGGCGAGCAGGGCGTGGCTGTCGTCGGTGGTCCGGTCGGCCACCCGGGAACGGCACTCCGCGCAGTCCTCGAGATGCACCTCGACCGACCACGCCGTGACCTCGTCGAGCTCCGCCGCCCAGTCGGCATAGCGGGCGATGACCGCAGGAGTCGGATGCGGGCTCATGACAGCGCCTCCCGAAGTGCGATCCGGGCCCGCCGGGCCCGGGATTTCACGGTGCTCTCGGGCACCCCCAGCAGCAGCGAGGTCTCCCGCACCGACAACCCGTCGAGCACCATTGCCCGGAGCACCTGCCGCGCCTCCGCCGGGAGCACGAGCAGGGCCTGTTCCAGTTCCTGACCCACGTGCACGGCCATGACCTCGTCCTCGGCGGCCGGCGCGACGGTGTCGACGACGGTCACCGTCGGCACCTGACTCTGCCGGGCCCGGCGGCGGAACGCGTCCACGAGCCGATGGGCGGCGATGGTCCAGAGCCAGCCGACGGCCTTGCCCGAGGTGGCGGAACCGGCGAAGGTCCCCGCGGCCCGCCAGACGGCCAGGTACGTCTCCTGCATCACGTCGGAGACCACGTCGTCATCGGCACACCGGCGGCGCAACCGAGCGAGCAGCCACGGCGACGTACGCCGATACAGCTCGTCGAACGCGCGCCGGTCACCGGCGGCGGTGCGGCGCACGAGTTCGTCCTCGTCGGCCGCGTCCAGGCTTCGTTTCACACCCAGCAAGACGAAACCTTGATCGCTTCGGGTTCTTCCCCGCCTGTGACATGAGTCACAAACGGCGGGGAAGGCCTCTTCGGTGGCCCAGGCGCGATTCGAACGCGCGACACCCGCTTTAGGAGAGCGGTGCTCTATCCCCTGAGCTACTAGGCCGTTAGGGGCAGGCTACCAGTGTGCGCCATCAGGCCCGGACCGGCCGCGCACCGTTGCCCGCGCGGGCAGCCCGCCAGGCGAGAAGGGCGCAGAGGATGAGGCCAGTCAGAAGGGCGAGGAGCGCCGCGTCGGCCGGCCAGCCGGGTGCGACGCCGGTCCGGGTGATCGCCGCTCCGGCCGCCAGCGGTGGGAACAGCGGCAGGAGCCAGGTCGGCGTGCCGCTGAAGAGCAGGCCCGCCAGCCCCGACAGCCACCACACCAGCACCATCAGGGCGATCACGCCGCCACGGTCGCGGCGGCCCGCGAGCCACGCCGCCACGCCCAGGCCCACGATCGCCCAGAGCGGGTACGCGAGCAGCTCCACCACCAGCAGTTTCGCCGGCACCGGCGGGGGTGCGAAGGCGGAGGACCGGGCCAGCGGGATAGCCACCGCGACCGTGACCAGCGCCAGCACCGCCGCCAGGGCGGGGGCGCTCCAGCGGCGGCGGCCACCGAGGAAGAGCCCCGACGCGAACGACAGGAACTGTCCGCAGAGGACGCCCGAGGTGTACCGGAAGGCCCACGTCGTCATGCCGGCCTCGCGCAGCTGTTCGGGCGTCTGCGGGTCGTCGTAGATCCAGAAGCTGTAGAAGCCGTCGTTGAGCGGCTTGAAGGCCACGACGAGCGCGATCATCAGGAGGACTAGGAGCGCCCGGGCGGCGGGGATCACCGGTACGCCCGGAGGAACGCGTCCACGCCGTCGGCGATGATCTTCAGGATCGCCTCTTCCCGTACGCGCGCACCGGGGTTGGCATTGAGGGCGTCGAGTGCCAGGCGGATCGTCAGGGCGGTGAAATGCCTCGCCGCCGTGCCCGGGTCCGACGTCGCGATGACGCCCTCCGCCGCGAGCTTCGCGAACCGTTCCTCGAGGAGCAGTTCGGGGCGGTCGCGCACCGGCTCGGGCAGCTGCGGAAGCGCCCACTGGCGGGACGTCAGCCGCTGATAGGTCACGTAGTCCGAGGACGGGAACGTCTCGGTGGCGACCCGTCGCGCGAAGGCGGTCAGCGCGTCGCGGGGCTCCCGGCCCGCCGTCAGCTCCTCGTCCAGGGCCGTACGGATGGTGGCCACCAGGGCGTCGCCGACCCGTTCGAGCACGCGCAGGAACAGCGCCTGCTTGTCGCCGAAGTGGTCGTACACGGTCCGTTTCGAGACCTGCGCCCGGGCCGCGATGGCGTCCACGCTGACCCGTTCGTAGCCGTCGGTGACGAAGAGGGCCTCGGCCGCCGCCAGGATCGCGGCCCGCTTGCCTTCGGAGCGCCGGCGGCGGCCGGGGGTCTGCTCCTCCGCTGCTGTCGCCATGGCCACAGCATACTGGAGGGCAAAGTTAGACTGCACGGTGTAGTGTACTTTTCATGGACACCGGAATTCGAGCACGCGGGCTGACCAAGAGGTACGGCCACCGGGTCGCGGTCGACGACCTGTCCTTCACGGTGCGACCGGGACTCGTCACCGGCTTCCTGGGGCCGAACGGCGCCGGCAAGAGCACCACGATGCGCATGCTGCTCGGCCTGACCAGGCCCACCCGCGGCACGATCACGATCGGCGGCCGGCACATCACCGACCTCGACGACCCGGCGCACACGGTCGGCGCCCTCCTCGACGCGCGCGCCGTCCACCCGCTGCGCACCGCGTCCGACCACCTGCTCGCGTACGCGCAGACGGCAGGCCTCGGCCGCGCCCGGGTCGCCGAGGTCCTCGAACTGGTGGGGCTCGCGGACGCCGCCGGCCGCCGGGCGGACGAATTCTCCCTGGGCATGCACCAGCGACTCGGCATAGCCACGGCGCTGCTCGGCGATCCGGGCGTCCTCGTGCTCGACGAACCCCTCAACGGCCTGGACCCGGAAGGCATCCGCTGGATGCGCACGCTGATGCGGGACCTCGCCGGCGAAGGCCGCACGATCCTCTTCTCCAGCCACCTCATGTCGGAGATGGAGCTGACCGCGGACAACCTCATCGTCGTGGGCCACGGCCGGCTGCTCGCCGAATCGACCCTGGCCGAATTCGTGCGGGCGAACACGACCCAGGCCGTCACCGTACGCACAGAGCAGCCGGACCTGCTCTCCCACGCCCTGCACCGGGCCGGCGTGCCCTTCGAGCGCGCCCCCGACGCCTCGCTGCTGGTCACCGGCACCGAATCCGGCACGGTCGGCAGGATCGCCGCCGCCGAGGGCATCCCGCTCGACGAACTGACCCGCGTACGCGAATCCCTCGAGGACGTGTTCCTGCGTTTCACCCACGACGACACCGACTACGAAGGGCGGGCGGCATGAGGATCCTGCGCTCCGAATGGACCAAACTCCGCAGCGTACGCAGCATCTGGATCACCATCCTGAGCACCGTGGCGGCCGGCACGGCCCTCAGCGCCCTCGGCGTCTCCGACCTCCTCGGCGGCTCCCCCGCCGACCTCCCCGACCCGTGGGACCCGACGGCGACCAGCCTCAAGGGCTTCCTCTTCGCCCAACTCCTCATCGGCATGCTCGGCGCCCTCAGCATCACCCCCGAATACGCCACCGGCATGATCGGCACCAGCCTGTCCCACGTGCCCGCCCGCTCCCGCCTCCTCGCCGCCAAAGCCACCGTCATCACCGCGATAGCCCTGGTGACGAGCCTGGTCACGGCGCTGCTGAGCTTCACGGTGGTCCAGGCCCTCTTCGCGGGCGCGGACCTGCCGTCGGCGGGCCTCACCGACCCGGGCGTCCCGCGAGCCCTGACCTCGGCCACCCTGTACCTCACGCTGATCGCCCTGATCGGAGTCGCCGTCGGCACCCTGACCCGCTCCACCACCGGCAGCCTCGCGGTCCTGGTAGGCGGCCTGCTGCTCGTACCGGCCATCGCCCCGGGCCTGCCGGGCGGGCTCGGCGACTGGTTCGGCGACTACTGGCCCAACACGGCGGGCCAGGCCGCGTACGCCGTCATCCGCACCGAAGGCATGATCGCCCCGGGAACCGGGCTGGCGGTCCTGACCCTCACGGCGCTCTGCATCGCCGCGGCGAGCCACCTGGCTTTCCGCGTACGCGATATCTGAGGTCCTACCGGTAGACCGTCTCCGGACCACGCTGGACGCGGACCAGATTCGCCAGAAAATCGCGGGTCCCGGGATCGACCGCATAGAGCACGGTGCCGCGCATGCCCCGGGTCATCAGCACCTTGTACGTGTTACGGATGAGCCGATCGGCCTCGGCGTCACTGACTGTCCTGCGGCTGCGGAAGTTGGGATCCTTGAACTCGTCGCGGTTGGTGACGAGCCGGCCGTCGCGGGCGACCAGGTCCGGCCCGACGATGACGCCCGACCATTCGTACTCGAAGCCCTGGGCGGTGTAGACGCAGCCGACCTGCCCGAAGCCGTTCGGATCGGTCGCCCAGAAGGGACTGCCCGGCGCGTCGCCCACGCTGCGGTCGCTCCTGACGTTCCACGGCCGCGACCAGCCGCCGACCCGCACGTCATGGACCAGCGAGCCGTCGGGCCGGGGATCGCTCCACGGCCAGCAGTAACCCGCGGTCATCCTGGCCGTCTCGCCGGCCGCCTGCCGGGCGGCGAGAAAGGCCTCCATCTCCTCCGGCGACCCGGCGACCCGCAGGTCGAACCGGCCGTCGCCCTCCCACACCCCGGGCGGTCCGCCGTCGAGGCCGAGGAGGCGCAGAACCCACCGCTCGTAGGCTTCGCTGCCGCCGCACCGGAACTGGTCGTGCAGCGAGACCACGTCGACCTCGAGATTCAACTTCTTCGCGTACGCGGTGATGATGTCGACGTTGCCGAGCTCACCGGGCTTGACCACCTGGTGTTCGTCGAGGAGGAAGACGGGGACCCGGGCGGCGGCGAGGAGTTCCTCGAGCTGGGAACGGGCGCCCTGGCGCTGGGCGGCACGGGTGAACCGGTTGACGGACGTCTCGCGGATCCGGTGCGCCTCGTCGCAGATGAGCACGTCGATGCCGTTGCGGTCGGCGGTCATGAAGCTGTTGAAGTACAGGAACAGGCTCTTCAGCCGGGTCGAGCCCTTGCCCGCGTACCGGCGCAGGGTCTGGGTGAACGACTTCGACCCGGTGGCGTGCAGGGCGGACCGGCCCTGCCGGGCGAGCTCGCCGAGCAAGCTCAACGCGATGACGCTCTTGCCGCTGCCCGGTCCCCCGGAAACCACGACCACGCTCTTGTGGTCGGCGGCGCGAGCGCGTTCCACGGCGTGCAGGACCAGCTCGTACGCCACCCGCTGCTCGTCGAGCAGGGTGAAATGGGAACGCTCCCTCAGCTCGCTCGCGGCGTACGTGAGCAGGTGCCGGCTCGGGCGTACGGTGCTCTTCATGAACCGGTCCGCGGCGGGCGCCCCCGGCCTGCCCGGGTCGAACGAGGCCCGCAGGTAGTCCAGGAAATCGCCGCGGCGTTCCTTGGTGAAGATCCGGCTCTGCTCGGTGACCGGACGTGCGAACAGCTCCGCGATGTCCCGGTCGACCGCGTTGTGCAGGTAGGCGGCTCCCCGCACACCGGTGCGATGCTCGGCGAGCAGTCCCAGAAAATCGATGAGGTACTGGCAGTAGTCGCCCACCTGAATCCCCGGGTGCAGCCGAGGACCGGCGGCGTGTTCCACGTCCACGAGCGTGTCGGAGTCCTCGTACCGGGTGGCGTACGACCACTGCTTGAGCTCGATGACGACGAAGGAATCCTCGCCGGTCCGCGGGTGGACTCCCGCCAGCACCGCGTCGATGCGCCGGCTGGTCAGCGGCAACTGGTACTCGACCAGAACCTCGACGTCCGGAAGACTGGCGTCGGCCAGATCCTGGGCGAGCACGGACAGGCTCCGCGACCAGGATCTGCGTTCGGCCGGACCCACGCCGTGCCCGCTCATCCAGACCTGTTCGGCGACGCGGTCGGCCAGGGTGCCGTCGGTGGCGAGGCGGAGAAGACCGGCCGCGGAAACGCGGAACGCCGACATGGATTGCCCCCGGGCAGCACGAATCGATCGTGCGGATGGGAGGCATATCCGGTTACAGGAAGCCTGTCGGACCGCTTACGGACAACGCAGACTGTAGCGACACGGTGATCGTGTGGCTATGCGCCGGGTGGGTGACCGCCGCCGATCTTCGAGGCCGACCCGCGGGCGGCCTCCACCGTGTAGCGGCGGGCCGAGTCGTCGAGCTTGTCGAGGGCGGCCCGCACCAGGTCGATGCCGAGAACGTCGGCCAGCCGCGCCAGGTAGATGGCGACGTCACCGATCTCGGCGCGCACCCGAGGCCCCAACTCCGGATCGGCCATGACCGCGGCCGACTCCTCGGGCGTGAGCCACTGCAACTCGGCGAGCAGCTCACCCACCTCCCCGGCCAACGCCATAGCCAAATTCTTCGGCGTGTGGAACTGCTCCCAATCCCGCTCCCGCGCGAACTCCCGCACGCGTTCGGTCAACTCCGCGATCGAGGACAACTGTTTCTCCACCTCACGTCGAAGGGGGCGTGCGGGTCACCAGGTCTTCGCCCAGTCGGGTGGCGGCACCACCCGCAGGCCGGGCTCGCCGATGATGGGTTCCAGGGCGTACAGAACGGTCAGCTCGTCGCTGTCCGGGTCGGTCTGCACGCGACCGTAGCTGCCGTCCGACGCGACCAGCAGCCAGTAGTCGGGGGCCGGGCTGCCGTCGTCCAGCAGCGCCCGGGTGCGCGCGACCCGGCAGATCCCCTGGGCGAGTTCGAGCTCCGTCGCGCCGGTCAGCTCACGCAACCCGTCGCCCGCGCTGAACTCGTGGGCGAACTGACCGCCGGCGGGCGTGATCAGGGCCACCGGGTCCGGACCGGGATGATCGTTGAGGGCCTCGGGCGGCCCGGCGTACACGAGGTCGGCGGGCACGTTGTAGACCGCGTGCAGCGCCTGACGTATCGCATCCGCGGACACGGAGCCGTCGAAGTAGATCCCGTACGTCATGCCCCGCCCTTGTAGCTCTTGTGATGCCGGAAGACGTCGAGCGCTGGGCGCCAGTCGGCGTCGCCGACGCTCGGATCGCGCCGCAAGGCCTCCCGCGCCGCGCCGATGTCGCCGTCGGATCCGATCAGCTGCCTCAGAACCTTATATTCGGACCGCGACAGATTCACGAGACCGGGCCCGGACACCGGAAAGACCGTGCCGCTCGCTTCCACCGCGTACGTGCGGCCATTGACCTCGTAGCGGTTCACCTCCGGCCGCCACGTGCCGCGACCGGCGGAGATGTCCGCCAGATCGCCCGCCACGTCCGTGCCGGGCAGCACGACGGTGTTCCTGTCCTTGGCGGGATTCTTCGGCCGGATGCTGTCGAGGTTGTGCCGGCTGTTCGGCGGCCTCAGCGGAATCGTCGCCGCCGGGCCCTGTACCTGCCCCGCGCCCGTGGAAGAGGAACCACCGCCTGCCCGGCCCGACCGGGAAGCCTCGCCGATCTGCTCGTGGGCCGCGGCGACGCTCCGCGCATCACCGCCGTCGGCAGCGGACGGCCGCCGCGCCGGACCGTCGCCGCCCGAGGGGTGGTTCCGAGGTTTGGCCACGCTCGCCCGCCGTCCGCACGTCCACCGCAGTTCTGACGACAATATCGACGGTGGACGGGCAGGCGCTGTCCCGGCGGCGGCTGGAAGAGCTGTCAGGTCCGGGAAAGCTCGCGACCCTCGGAGACGGTGCAGCCGCTCAGGTCGCGCGGCGCCCGGAACTTATGCGCCCGATCGTGGGCCGCCGCGGCCCTCCAGGATCTGGGTGTTGCCGTCGTCGTGGTGGAACTCCCGGAGACCGTGCGGGAGAACATCCGAGCCGCCCAGCGTCGGCAATATCGCTGAATCTCAGGGGCCGCTCAGCTGGTCGAGCGGGGCGGGGCCGTTGTCGATGAGGGCGTACGTCGTCCTCAGTGGGGTTTCCAGGGTCAGTTCGCCCGTCGGGGTGGGCTGGAGGAACGCGCCGCCGTTGCTGATCGCGTACGTCTGGGGCGGGGTTTTCTGGGGGGTGATGGTGAACAGTTGGGCGTCGCGGGCCGGGTCGCAGGGGGCCGTTCTGATGGTGCGGGTGGGGGTGACCTCGGCGCAGGTGCCGTCCGCCGCCCTGATCAGGTGGTGGGGGCCGGCCGGGGTCAGGACGAACAGGCTCAGGGGTGGTTCGCCGTCGGTGGTGGTGAGGCGGCCCCGGGTGTCGACCGTGACGACCGTGGTGGTGGGCGGGGCGGGTTTGATGACCAGTCGGCGGGCGCCGGTCAGGGGGTCGGTCGGGACGGTGAACGCCACCGGGCGGTTGGTGTGCCGGTTGACCGGGGTGCAGGCCTGCTGGGTGAGGGTCAGGCCGGCCGCCAGGATTCCGGTGAGCACGGTGGCGCGGGTGGGGTGCACGGGATTCCTCCGGGTCGATGGGTGGCGACCCGGGCCATGCTGGTGAGCCTCGGCGGGCCACGGTGCGTGTTGCGCGCACCGTGGCACGAATTCTGGAGGTGGTTCCTTAGACGGCCGTGAGGAAGGCGAGGACCCGTTCGGTGAGCAGGGCCGCCGCCTGCGGGTCGTACGACGGCAGGCTGCTGTGGCCGGTGCCCGGGTAGCTGAAGAGCCATGCATTTATTTTACGCCTTGACTTAAGGGGTGCGGGGTGACAAGGCTGCAAACCGTCGAATCCCTTGAGGAGGCTCTGTGAGGCGCTCTCTGACCGCGGCCCTGGCGGCCCTGACCACGGTGGCGGCCGTGGCCGGCCCCGCCGGACCGGCCACCGCCACCCACCGCGGCGAACCCGTCACCGGCACATACGCCGCCGGGTCGCCCAGCTGGAGGTCCCTGCCCACCACGTACGCCGGCAGCGACGCCGGCGCACCCACCGACGCCACGGTCGTCGTGGATCCGAGCCAGGTCCGGCAGCGCTACGCCGGCATCGGCTTCTCCATCGACGAGACCAGCGTCTCCAACCTGTGGAAACTCACCCCGCCAAGCGCGAGGAGGCCATCCGCCTGCTCGTCGACCCGCGCACCGGGGCCGGCCTCGACCGGTTCCGGCTCACCATCGGCAGCCCCGACCTGATCGAGCACCTGCCGTTCTGGTCCTACGACGAGTTGCCCGCCGGGGTGACCGAGGACTTCAAGCTCCGGCATTTCTCCATCCAGCGCGACCTCGACCTGCACATCGTCGACACCGTCAAGCTGATCCAGCGCTACAACCCGCGGGCCACCTTCTTCGCCTCGGCGTGGAGCGCTCCGGCGTGGATGAAGACGAACAACCGGTTCACCGGCGAGGTGGCGCTGCTGCCCGGCAGCACCACGGCGCACTACCAGGTGGGCAAGCTGCGGGACGACTGCATCGACGTGTTCGCCCGGTACTACGTGAAGTATTTGCAGGCGTACGCGCGGCACGGGATCCACGTGGAGGCGCTGACCCTGCTGAACGAGCCGGGCATGGACGTGGTCTATCCGGCCATGGACATCAGCGTCGCCCAGCAGCAGAGGCTCTCCGTCGCGATCAAGCGGGAGCTGGCCGCCGCCCGCCTGCGGACCTCGCTCTACGTGCACGACTTCAACTTCTGGGACTGGCGCGACCCGAACAGCACCGAGACCAAGAACTACCACCGGATCTTCGACGACCCGAAGGCACTGCGGGCCGCGGACGGGATCGCGTTCCACCCGTACTGGGGCGATCCGGCGGTCATGCGGGAGGCGTACGAGCAGTACGGCAAGCCGGTGCACCTGACCGAGACCAGCGACCTCAACCCGGCGACGATCCTGAACTACTTCCGGCTCGACGCGAGCTCGTACGTGATGTGGGCGCAGACCACCGACCAGGACGGCGGCACGCTGCACTGGACGGACAAGCGGGACAACAACGTGGACTGGGAGGAGGTCGGCCGCACCACCAAGTGGCCGAATCGCCTGGTCAAGGTCGACACCACGACCCGCGATTTCACCGTACGCGACGAGCTCTACGCGATCGGCCAGTTCGCTCGCCACCTGACGCCGGAACACGTGCGGGTCGAGTCCAGCGCGAGTTCCGCCGGGATCAGCAACGTCGTCTACCGCGACCACAACGACTACGTCGCCATCCTGGGCAACACCAACACCGCCGATGCGACCGTACGCGTGCAGCTCGCCGGCCGTTCCTTCGTGGTGAAGGTCCCGGCCGGCGCGTACGCGACGTACCGCTGGACGGCCGCGGTGCCGCCGAGGCGCAACCACGCACCGGTCCTGCGGGACGTGCCCGCGGTGACGGCCGACCAGTACGGCACCGCCCAGGTACGGCTGTCCGCCACCGACCGGGACCGTGACCGGCTCGCGTACTACGCGGTCGACCTGCCCGAGGGCGTCTCGGTGGACGCGGCCACCGGCGTGATGACCCTGCGCCCGACCACCGCCGGCAGCCAGGATCTGACCTTCTACGTCACCGACGGCCGGGCCCGCGACCAGGTCACCGTGCACGTGACGGTGACCCCGCGCGGCGCCCCGGCCGGCGTACGCGTCGAGGCCGAGGCGTACGCCGGCCAGCACGGCTGGACCGACGGCGGGGCCAACTTCGTCGAGAACAACCCGTCGGCGAGCGGCGGCCGCAACGTCGGCTGGACCGCGCCCGGCAACTGGCTGACCTACCGGGTCGACCTCGCCGAGCCCGGCACCTACGACCTGGAGCTACGGGTCGCCAACGGCACGGGCGCCGCCGCCCCGGACGCGGTGTCCTTCCGGGACGCGGCCGGCACGGTGCTGGCCACGGTCACGGCGCCCGACACCGGCGGCTGGGGCTCGTACCAGTCGGTGCACGCGACGGTCGAGCTGGCCGCGGGCGACCAGCTCGTCACCGTCTACTGCGAGACCGGCGGCTTCAACCTCGACTATCTCCGCCTCTCGGACCTTTAGACGCAGCTGACGCAGGTGCCGCCCGGTCCGTCCGGCGGCGGGACGGCCGCGACGACGCGGTCGGGCGCGCCGCCGGGGGTCGGCGCGGTGCCCGCGTAGGCCCCCACCACGAGCGCCAGGGCCGCGACGACGGCGAGAACGACGGCGTAGAACTTCGATGACATCAGGACTCCGGATCGTGATCGTGGGACGGATCGGATGTGAGGGATGGCGGCGCCACGACTCGCAGGGAGCCGAGCGCCAACCCGAGCTGGAACCGGTTCTCCACGCCGAGACGGTCCATGAGGTGACGCATGATGCCGGTTACCGAGCGGGCGCTGATCCGCAGCCGCTGGGCAGCCGTGTGGTCGGTGTGGCCCGCGGCGAGCAGGGTGATCAGGCTCCGCTCCCGGTCGGAGAGGACGATCGGCGCGACGCTGGGCTGCGGTGCCGTCGCGGCGTCGGTCCAGTGCCGATCGAAGAGACTTGTCAGTGCCCGAGCGACGGCGCCGCCGGCCTCCACGTAACCGCGTTCGAGGTCCTGCGGATCGGCGGGGAAGAGCGCCAGCCGCCGGTCCACGAGGATCAGTTTCAACGGCACCGCGGGGCTCTCGCGGCGCTGGAACGTGGTGCCGTTGATCAGGTGCCCGCTGATGTCCAGCGGATCCCCGTCGGCCGGCGGCATCGCCAGCAAGCGCATGTGGACACCGCGCTGGTGCATGTCCATGTCCAGCGGTGCGCCGGCGCGGGCGGAGGCCGCGTCGATGACCTGCTCGTTGCTCATCGTCAGGACCTCCCGGATCGGCCCGCCGAGCACCTCGGCGACGCGGACCCGGGTGAGCTCACGGGAGGGCAGGTAGCGCAGGTCGTCGGCGAAGGTGCCGGGCAGGCCCGGCAGGGTGCCGACCGGCAGGGAGGCGGCGACGCCGGCGGTCTTCAGGGCGCGGACGACGCCGTGGTGGGCCTGCGCCCTGGTGGGCGCGTCGACGAGGCGCAGCCGCCGCGAGCGCAGCATCGTGACCACCGCGGCGGGCCGCCGGGCGGTCCAGATGCGGGTAGTGGTGCGGGAGTCGTCCGTGGACACCGCCGCGCCGGACTCCCGCAGCTCGGCGAGCGCCTCGGCGGTGCGGCGGCCGGGCAGCCCCAGCTCGACGGCGAGGGTGCGCTCGGTGCGGGGACCGAACGTCACGAGGGTGCGGAAGACGAGGTCGGCGTCGCTGGTGAGTCCCCAGCGGACCAGGGAGGGTACGGCGGCGCCGAGGGGAACCGGGGTGCTCGTCACTCCATCGATTCTCATCGACAGCGTCAACCATCGCTTCCCACGGACGGACCCGGAACGTTGGCCTTGCGGAGGAAGCCGAGAGCCAGGCCGAGCTGAAAGCGGTTGTCGACGCCCAGCCGGTCCATCAGGCTGCGCAGAATGTTCGTCACGGACCGCGCGCTGATGCCGAGCTGCTCGGCCGCGGAGACGTCGGTGTGCCCCTGTGCCAGCAGGGCCACCAGCTCACGCTCGCGGTCGGACAGGATGATCTTCGGCAAAGCTGCTGCTCCGTTCGGGTGTACCAGTCACGGCCGCATGCAACCACAGCGCTTCGGCGGCGGTCCAGGGCTCCCCGGGCGCGCGGCGCGCGATTGCGCAAAACCGCACCCGCCCAACTTCCGGATCCCGCAAATTTGCGGTCGGGCAACAGTGGTCCGTTGACCAACCCGCGGCCTGCTCCGCACTCTGGCTTGGCACGGGGACGGGACGATCGGTCCGCCTCCGCGCCCGGTGGGTCCGGGCCCCGCACCTCGCCGCCACGGGTACGGGCAGGACACGTCGCAGGGCCGGCTCCGACGTTCGACGGGGGACGTCGGAACCGGTCCGCCCGGTTTGCCGATTCCCGCCCATGATCATGCTCCGCCGGGGCGTAATGGTGGGGATGAAGACGTTCGTCGTAATTCTCGCCGCCCTGATCATGCCTGTCTGTCCGGGGATTCCGGTTCAGGCCTCGCCCCGGGCACCGGCCTCACCGGCCGCGTCCACGCCGCCCTACCACGTCGTGCGGCCGGGCGAGACGATCAAGAAGATCGCCGCCGTGTACGGGGTCAGACCGGCCCAGCTGCGCGCCTGGAACGGCATCGTGAAGCCCAACCAGCCCAGCGTGGACGGCGTGCTGCACGTGGGCAGGCCGCCGGCACCGCTCACCGGCTGGCGATCCCGGGTGGAGCCGGTCACCCCGGCGGCGGTCAACTGGGATCCGCGCAAGAAGTGCCCGGTGCTGCCCGCCGACCTGCGCAAGGTGTGGGTCACGTACATCGACTTCTACGGCGTCGCCCGCACCGGCAGCATCGTGGTGCACGAGACGATCGCCCGCCGGGTGCAGCGCGCGTTCCTCACGCTCTACCGGATGCGCTTCCGGATCATGGGGATGAGCCCGATGTCGATCAACGCGCCGTGGATCACCGACATGGCCACCGTCACCTCCGGCTACAGCTGCCGGGCCGTGGCCGGGAGCAAAACGCTGTCACAGCACGCGTACGGGCTCGCCATCGACGTGAACCCGGTGCAGAACCCGATGATCCGCGGCTCGTACATCGACCCCCGGTCGGGCGCGGGCTTCCTCGCCCGGACCCCGTACCG
Organism: Pseudosporangium ferrugineum; assembly: GCF_003002065.1. Taxonomy (GTDB): domain Bacteria; phylum Actinomycetota; class Actinomycetes; order Mycobacteriales; family Micromonosporaceae; genus Actinoplanes; species Actinoplanes ferrugineus_A. Next base: position 33,482 of record NZ_PVZG01000017.1, on the reverse strand, counting down.
CCGGGGCATGATGCACGCGACCGGCGCCGTACGCGCATTCACCGCCAACGGCCTCGCCTGGGGCGGACGCTGGCGCACGCTGAAGGACTACATGCACTTCAGCACTACGAACAGGTGAGCACCGCGACGAGGAAGTCCGAGTCCTCGGTGAATGGGCGCAGGTCCCAGGTGCCCAGCTGGAGGGCGGGGGCCAGGCCGGCGGAGGCGGCGTCGGTGCGGAAGTCGGCGAAGTCGTAGCCGCGGCCGGCGCCGAAGCCGATCACCAGCCGGCCGCCGTCGGCGAGGTGGGCGCGCAGCCGGCGGAGGATCGTGACGCGGGTGGAGGGCGCCACGAAGGTCATCACGTTGCCGGCCGAGACGATCACGTCGAAGCGCTCCGGGAGGTCGAGCTCGGCCAGGTCGCCGACCAGCCAGCGCGGGCCCGGGTGGTCCTCGTGGGCGGCGGCGATCAGCTGCGGGTCCAGGTCGACGCCCGTGACGTCGTGGCCGGCGGCGGCGAGGTGGGCGCCGACGCGGCCGGTGCCGCAGCCCGCGTCCAGGATGCGGGCGCCGCGCGGGACCATGGCGTCGATCAGCCGCGCCTCGCCGGCGAGGTCGTCGCCCTTCGCAGCCATCGCCCGGAAGCGCTCGATGTACCACTTCGAGTGGCCGGGGTTCTCGGCGATCTTCTGCAGCCAGAGGTTCTCCACGCCTCGAACCCTGCCAGACGCGCACAGGTCCGGCCCCGATAGGGACCGGACCTGTGACTCAGGTCGTCACCAGTTGCGGTAGTTGTCCTGCGACTGGGCGTTGAACTCATCCGTGTGCGCCCGGCGGGCCGCATTGGTCCGGATGTCCTTCAGCTCCAGGACGTCGACGCCCTTGGCGATGTCGTTGGAGTAGATGAAGCCGTTGTACCAGTACGCCGACCACGAACCGCCGCTCACGAACTGGGTGGCCGAGATCGGGCCGCGCTCCCAGTACGCGAGCTCCTTCGGGTTGGACGAGTCGGTGAAGTCCCAGACCGAGATGCCGCCCTGGTACCACGCCTGCACCATGATGTCGCGGCCCGGCACCGGGATCAGCGAGCCGTTGTGCGCCACGCAGTTCTCGGTGTCGGTGTTGGTGCGCGGGATCTTGAAGTAGCTGCGGAACTCCAGCTTGCGGTTGTTGCCGCGGCCGACGATGTCGTAGATGGCGTCGGCGCCGCGCTCCGGGCCGATCTCCGGGTTGCAGGTCGCCGCGCCGCCGCCGCCGAGCTCGTCGGTGAAGACGACCTTGGTGGCGTTGTTGTTGAACGTCGCCGAGTGCCAGAAGGCGAAGTTCTCGGTGTCGCGGACGGTGGTGATCACCTTCGGCGCCGAGCGTACGGAGATGTCGAACAGCACGCCGTCACCCATGCAGGCGCCCGCGGCGATGTCCTTCTCCGGGTACGCGGTGATGTCGTGGCAGCCCGTCGTCGCCGACTGACCCTGGGAGCCGCCGGGGTAGCCGCCGTCCGGGAACAGCACCGGGGTGGCGACGACCGACGCGGCCTGCGGGTCCGCCCGGGGCACCCGCACGATCGAGATCTTGTCGTGCGGCAGGGCGCAGTTCGGCTGGTCCGTCGCGGCCAGGTTGTACGACGACACGTACAGGTAGACGGAGTTGTCGCCCGCCTTGCCCGGCACGAGCGTCTGGGTGTGCGAGCCGCACGTGGTCTTGACCGACTTCAGGTACCTCGGCGTCACCGGGTCGCTGATGTCGAAGACCTTGATGCCCTCCCAGCGGTCGCCGGGGGTGGCGTTCGAGGAGGCGGAGTTGTCGCAGGAGTCGTTGGTGCGCTGCGAGTCCGTGCCCAGGAAGAGCAGGTTGCCGTAGACCGAGATGTCGTTCTGCGAACCGGGGCAGAGCACCTGGGTGGCGACCACCGGCGCCTTCGGGTTCGTGATGTCGTACACCGCGAAGCCGTTGTAGTTGCCGCCGAACGCGTAGTTGCCCTGGAACGCCCAGTCCGAGTTGGTGGAGGTGGCGAACGGGCCGGTCTTCGGGAGGTACGCGACCTGGTTGAGGTTGGGCGTGCTGGCGACCTCGTCGACGCCGGGCGGCGTGCCCGGATCGGCCGGGGCGGCCTGCGCGGCACCGCTCGACGGCGCCGCGAGCAGCCCGGCGACGACCGTCGCGGCGCCCAGGCACGCCAGGCGCTTGAGCCGCCGCCCTCGTGGGGCTGAGTGCTTCATGGAGCTCCTTCCGGCTGACGCACCGGGATCAGGATGGTGTACGGCCGATGCGCATTCACGTCCATCGTTACGATAGTGCTCAGAGGTGAACCGGGGAACCACGTTCTCCAGGCCGGGAGGAATCGATGGGTCGGCAGAGGACATTGACGCTGGTCATCGCGGGTGCGGTGGTGCTGGGCGCGGGTGGCGCCGCGGTCGCCGCGCGCTCGGGCGGCGACCGGTCGGCCGCGGCGCCCCGGCCCTCGGCCGGTTCGGTGGCGCCCGAGCGGGTGGTCCTGCCGGGCAAGCCGGGCGACCCCGCGGTGGTCACGGACTCCGACAAGGTCAGGCCGCCGGACGCGCCGACGTACAACGCGATCGACACGACGTTCGTCCAGATGATGATCGTCCACCACGGTCAGGCGATCGAGATGGCGAAGCTGGCACCGGAGCGGGCCGGCGACGCCCGGCTGCGGGCCCTCGCCGCCCGCATCGGCGCGGCCCAGGCCCCCGAGATGCGGTGGATGCAGGGCTGGCTGCGCGATCGCCGGCTGCCGGCCGGCGCCGGGCACGATCACGGCACCATGCCCGGCATGCAGTCCGACGCCGACATGGCGGCCCTGGCCGGGCTCGACGGCGCCGCGTTCGACCGGAAGTTCGTCGCGATGATGACAGCCCATCACCGGGGCGCGATCCGGATGGCCGGCGATGTGCTCGGCGGCGGCAGCGACCAGCAGCTCCGTGAGCTGGCCAATGAGATGGCGGTCGAACAAGGCAGCGAGATCCGGCGGATGGCCCAGCTCGCGATCCGGTGAGCCCGCGCGCCGTTGCGTCGATCACGGTCCGCCCGCCGGAGGTGCGCCGACCAGGCATTCTTCGATAGGTTGTCCGGTGTGGATGTGAGGGGTGTGCTGCGGCGGACGCGCTTGTCGCTCGTCGCGTCCCTCTTCCTCGCCCTCCTCGGCGGGGCCGGCGTCGCCGCGGCCGGCGAGCCGACCCCCGCGCCCGTCACCGCCGTCAGCACCGTCAGCTCCGTCACTGCCGTCAGCTCCGTCGTCGCGGCCCCCGCGGTCGCGCCGGCCGCTGAGGTCCTCGCCGCCGGCCCCGGCTCACCGTCCTACTCCCTCGCGCCGCTGACCGCCGGTCCGGCCGTTTCCGTCCCGCCCGCCGCGGTGCCGCCCGCCGTCGGTGCACCGGCCCGCAACACCCGTCTGAACAGCCAGTTCAGCGGCGCCGCGGCCGGGCCGCGAGCGCCTCCCGCCTCCGCCTGATCGACCGGCAGTCCCCCGGTCCGCGTCCGCGAATCGGGGTAGATCGATTAATGGCGCTCGTTGGTGGAAAAGGAACAGGACATGGAATTCGCGTTCGATCTCCTCGTCGGCAACAGCGGCCGGGTGGCCGTCATCTGGCTCGGACTCATCGTGCTGGCCGTCGTCGCGCTCGGCGGCCTCGCCCTGCCGAACGGCGTACGCCGCCCGCGGCAGATCAGCGCCTGGCTCGCCGACTCGGCCGCGCAGAAGCGCGCCGACATGCTGGGCCGGGCCGCGGAGGCGCAGGAGACCGTCCGGTACGCGGAGGAGATCGCCGTGGCCGCCCGGGGCGCCGCCGCCACCGCGGAGCGCCGCCGGGAGGAGTGCCAGCAGGCGCAGGCCGCCGTGGAGCAGGCCTGGCAGGCGTGGCAGGACGCGGACGCCGCCCTGGAACGCGCCCGGCGCGCCGCCGCGTACGCGACCCCCGGGAGCGAGTCCCCGGCCGACGAGCGGGACGACCGGGCTCAGGCGCTGCGCCGGGCCGCGCAGGCCGCCCACCGCCGCGGCGACCTCTCCGACGATCAGCTGCTGGACGCGCTGACCCACCGCAACGGCTGGGACCCGGAGCTGCACCCGGTGGAGCAGGAGCTCGTGCTGGCCCGGGCCGCGGTCAGCCACCGCTTCGCGGCGTACCAGAAGGCGCTGGACGCCGAGGACGCCGCCTGGAAGGCCGCCGACGTGGCGACCGCCGCCATCCGGACGCTGCGCACCGAGGTCACCGCCGCCCAGGCGCTCGCGGACGCGGCCCGGCAGGCGCTGCCGGAAGCGGCGCGGGAGATCCTCGACCGGGCCATCCGGGACAAGGTCGTGCTGAGTGCGGTCCCGATCGCGACGGTGGCCGCAGAGGCGGGCGACGCCGCCGGGCTCGCCGGGCTCGGCATCGGCGACGACGGCTCGGCGGTCACCCAGCCGGTCCCGGCGGGCGCGATCGAGACGGCCACCACGCAGCCGGTGCTCGGCGTCGCCCGCGAGGCGGACGCGACCCAGGTGGTGCGGACCCAGGCGGACGCGACCCAGGTCGTGCGGGCCCAGGCGGACGCGACCCAGGTGGTGAAGACGCGGGTGCCCGCCCAGCGGGTGCCGGGCCAGGACGAGGTCACGCAGGTCGTGCCGGCCGGGGCGATGGCCGCCGAGGCCGACGCCACCCAGGTCGTGCCGCTGCCGGCCGCCGTCGAGACCACCCAGCCGGTGGTGACGCAGGAGGTGCGGACGGGCCGGTCCGGGCGGCGCGAGCTGCCGTCCTGGGCCCAGCCGACCGCCGGGCGGCCCCGGATCGCCGGGGCACGCTGAGCACCATGCGGATCGCCCTGGTCACCTCGCGCGGCTTCCCCGACCCGCTCTGGCGGGACGCCGACAGCCCGCTGGTGGCCCGGGAGCTGCGGGACCGCGGCGCCACCCCGGAGATCGTCAACTGGGACGGCGGCGAGCGGGTGGAGTGGGCCGGCTACGACGCCGTGGTGCTCCAGTCGCCGTGGAGCATGTGGGACGACCTCTCCGCCTTCGACGAGTGGCTGTGGGCCCGCGAGCTCGACGGCACCCGGCTGCTGAACCCGCTCGACGCGATCGCGCTGGGCTCGAACAAGCGCTACCTCTCCCGGCTCGGCGACGCGGGCGTGCCCATCGTGCCGACCACGCTGGTCGAGCGGCCCGACCCGGACGCGCTCCGTGACCTCTTCCGGACGGTGGACGCCGCCCGGCCCACGGTCGTGGCGAAGCCGATCGCGGCCGGCGGCACCCTCGGCGCCCGGGAGTTCACCGTGGAGCAGGTGCCGGCGCTGGCCGCGTACCTGCGTGAGCTCGGCACGGCGATCGTCCAGCCGTACGTGACGGCGATCGACACGCACCGGGAGCTCGGCGTCGTCACCCTGGACGGGGCCATCTCGCACGCCGTGACGAAGGCGGCCATCCTGCGCCCCGGCGACCAGGCCCGGGCGTTCCACCCGGACCCGCAGCCGTATCCCGGGCTCACCGCGCAGCAGGAACGCGTGATCCGCCAGAGCTACCACGAGCTGCGCAACCTGCTCTCCAACGAGCCGCTGTCCGTACGCCTCGACTTCATCATCGACCCGGCGTCGCCGTCCGGCCTGCTCCTGCTCGAGGTGGAGATGGTGGCGCCGGTGAAGTTCTTCCCGCTGTTCCCCGCGCAGTGCGCGCACTACGCGGAGGCGATCATCGCCCGCGCCTCCGCGTGACCGGGGCGGGACCCGTCAGGCGGCGCCGCCGTTGACGTAGACGGTCTGGCCGTTGATCCAGCGGGCCGGGCCGGCCAGGGTGGACACCACCTCGGCGATGTCCTCGGGCCGGCCGAGGCGCTGCATCGGGTTCTGCCCGGCGATCTGCTGGATCTGCTGGTCGCTCTTGCCGTCGAGGAAGAGCGCGGTCGCCGTGGGCCCGGGAGCCACCGCGTTGACGGTGATGTCCCGGCCGCGGAGCTCCTTGGCGAGGATCGGGCTGATCGCCTCCACCGCCGCCTTGCTCGCCGCGTACGCCGAATAGGCCGGCAGGTGCAGGCGGGTGACCGAGGTGGAGAAGTTGATGATCGCGCCGCCGGCCCGGACCCGCCCGGCCGCCTCCCGGGCCACCACGAAGGTGCCGCGGATGTTGGTGCGGTGCATCCGGTCGAGGGCGTCCAGGTCGAGCTCGGCGAGCGGGGACAGGATCATGATCCCGGCCGCGTTGACGACCACGTCGACCCCGCCGTACCGCTGCTCGGCCGTGTCGAAGAGGGCGCCGACCGCGGCCGGCTCGGCGACGTCGGCCCGGACCGCGACGGCCCGGCCGCCCGCCTTCCCGATGGTCTCGACGGCCGCCTCGGCCTCCGCCTGGTTGCCCGCGTAGCCCACCACCACGGCCTGGCCGTCGGCGGCCAGGCGCTCGGCGACGGCCCGGCCGATGCCGCGGGAGCCGCCGGTGACGATCGCGACGCGCTGGTTCTCGGTCATGGTTCATCTCCTCACTGATTGCCAACGTCGCTAACGTTGCCACGGTAGCGGCGCTAACGTCAAGCCGCTAATGGGTGAGTGTTATCGTCGTTACCGTGCAGGGAATGACGGGAACCCGGGAGCGGATCATCGAAGCCGCCGCCACGCTGCTCACCGCGGGCGGCCGGGAGGCGGTGTCGACGCGGGCGGTGTGCACCGCGGCGGGCGTCCAGGCACCGGCCATCTACCGGCTGTTCGGGGACAAGCAGGGGCTGCTCGACGCCGTGGCGAGCCACGGGTTCGAGGCGTACCTGCGCGACAAGAGCAGCATGGCGAAGACCGACGACCCGGTCGACGACCTGCGCCGCGGCTGGGACCTGCACGTCGGGTTCGGGCTGGAGAACCCGGCGTACTACGCGCTCATCTACGGGGAGCCGCAGCCGGGCGCCGAGTCCCCCGCGGCCCGCGCCGCGGCGGACATCCTCGCCGGCCAGGTGCGCCGCATCGCCGAGGCGGGCCGCCTGCGGGTCAGCGAGGAGCGCGCCGCGCACCTGATCCACTCGGCCGGAGCGGGCATCACGTTCGAGCTGATCGGCCTCCCGCCGGAGCGGCGCGACCCGGAGCTCTCCCGGCTGGCCCGTGAGTCGATCATCGCCGCGGTGACCACGGACGCGCCCGCCGGTGCGGACGGCGTCGTCGGTCCGGTCGTCGCCCTCCGGGCCGCCCTCCCCCGCCTCGACGCGCTCTCCGCTGGGGAGAAAGCCCTGCTCAGGGAGTGGCTGGACCGGCTCAGCGGGTAGCCAGGGTCACCCAGGACCCGGACTCGGCCGACGCGGCCATCGCGTCCAGGGCCTCCGCGCTGCGGACCGCGTCGTCGAGGGTCGCGCCGTACGGCCTGCCCTCCGCGATCGACCGCAGGAAGTGCGCCGCCTCGATCACCTTCAGATCGTCGTAGCTCATCGCGATGCCGGCACCGGGTTGGAAGGCGGCGTACTCGCCGTGGCCGGGTCCGACGTGGACCGTACGCGTGGGCTGGTCCTGATAATCCCCGCCGGAGCTGACCGCGAGCTCGCCCATCCGCCGGAAGTCCCAGGCGACCGCACCGCGCGTGCCGTGCACCTCGAAGCCGTAGTTGTTCTGGTCGCCGACCGCCACCCGGCTGGCCTCCAGCACGACCCGCGCCCCGGACGTCAGCCGGAGCTGGGCGGACACGTAATCCTCGTTCTCCACGGCTCCGCGCTCCCCGCCGGCGGCCCGCATGTGCCCGGCGGTCGCCCCGCTGGGCCGGGGCCGCTCCGGCACGAACACCGCCGTGTCCGCCACCAGCGCGCCGATCTCGCCGAGCAGGTGGCGTACCAGGTCGACGCCGTGGGCGGCCAGGTCGCCGAGCACCCCGCTGCCGCCACGCGCCCGCTCGAAACGCCAGCTCAGCGCGCCGTCCGGGTGGGCCGCGTAATCGCTGAACAGGCGGAAGCGGGCGTGCGTGACCGCGCCGAGCTCGCCGGCGGCGATGAGGTCGCGGGCGGCGGCCACGGCCGGGGCGTTGCGGTAGTTGAAGCCCACGGTGCCCCGCACGCCCGCCGCCCGGACCGCGTCGGCAACCGCCCGCGCGTCCGCCGACGTGAGGCCGACCGGCTTCTCGATCCAGATGTGCTTGCCGGCGCGCGCGAACGCGACGCCCATCTCGCGGTGCAGGAAGTTCGGCGCGCCGATGCTGACCGCCTCGACGGCCGGGTCGGCGAGCAGGTCGCGCCAGTCCCGGGTGGCGGTCGCGAAGCCGTACCGGTCGGCGGCCTCCTCCGCGCGCCCGGGGACCTCGTCGGCGACGGCGCGCAGCCGCGGGCGTACGGGAAGATCCGGGAAGTGGTGCGACACCCGCAGGTAGGACTGGGTGTGGACGCGACCCATCCAGCCGAATCCGGCGACGGCGATGCCCAGCGAGGTCCTCATGCGCGCAGCGTAGAAGCGCCGGGGCGGGCGGCCAAGGCCGCCCGCCCCGTCAGCGGGACCCCGTCACCAGGTGGCCGGTGGCGGCGGCGGGACGACCGGCGGCCGGTCGTCGCAGGTGATCGTGTTGGGCACGTACGGCCCCAGCCAGCCCCCGTCGTTGCCACCCCGGTCGTCCAGGCTGAACTCCGATCCGGCCGGCGTGAAGTGGAACGAGCCGCAGTTGTTGACCCCGACCGCGCCCACGTGCCGGGCGTCGACGTTCTCGAAGGACGCCGATCCCTCGGCGCGGGCGCTGACGACGGAGGTGCCCGTACCGTCGACCCGGACGTCCTTGAAGGCCACCCCGCGGATCTGGTACAGGTCCTTCACGCCCCACTCGCTGACCAGCATGATCGCGTTGTACGTGCTGTCCAGGTAGTGGTCCCCGGTCACCCGGATGTCCGCGTCGATGCTCCGGTCGAGGGCGTAGAACCAGATCGCCCCGAGCCCGATGTTCCAGTTCAGCTCGTACGTGCCGGCCCGTACGACGGTGTTGTCCCTGATCGTGAGCCGGCCGGCGAACGGCTCGGCGCCGAACCGCGAGCCGGCGTGGATGCCGCTGCCCTCGCGGATCGGGTCCGCGATCAGGTTGCCCGACACGGTGTTGCCGGTGCCGCCGTAGATGGCGATGCCGTTCGCCAGCGTCGGCGTCTGCACGGTGTTGTGGTCGAACGTGTTGCCGGCGTCGGCCGTCTTCTCCGACCACATGGCGAGGCCGTCGTCGCCGGTGTTGCGGACGAAGTTGTGGCTCACCACCGAATCCGTGACGCCGGTGTGGAAGTTCAGCGCGTCGGCGATCTGGTCGACGATGACGTTGCCGGTCACCCGCAGGTTGCGCATCGGGCCGTCGAACCACATGCCGACCTTGGTGTGCCGGAGGTGCAGCCCCTCGATCGAGGAGTCGCTGAGCGCCCCGCCGACCCCGTTGACCTGGTCGGTGTCGATGCGCTCGCGGACGTCGCCCTCGATCGCGAAGTCGCGCAGGTGCACGTTGCGGCTGCCGCCGTCGGCGGCGTCCCTGCCGTAGAAGCCGACGCCGGTGTGCACGGACCCGTCGGGCGCGGGCCGGTCCAGGGTGACCTGCCGGCCCTTGAAGATCGTGTACCAGCTGCCGGCGCCCTCGATGGTGACGTCGTCGACGACGATGTGCCGGTCCACCCGGTACGTGCCCGGTGGCACGTAGACCCTGAGCTTCGCCTTGCGGGCGAACGCGATCGCCCGGTCGACGGCGCCCGCGGAGTCGCGCCGGCCGGTCGGGTCGGCGCCGAAGGCGAGCACGTTCGCGGCGACGAGGCGCACCTTCGGCGGAGCGACCAACTCGGAGTCGAGCAGGTCGATGACCGTCCAGGCGGCGCCGGCGGAGGCGGTCAGGCGCACCTTGTCGCCGGCCCGGTAGGTGCGGCCGAGCAGCAGCCGCTGCTCGTCGTAGAAGTGCATCGGCCGGAACGGCTTGCCGATCACCGGCGCCGGGGTGGTGGCCGCCGGCACGCAGGCGCATTCGGTGATCCACCAGTCCGGGTGCAGCAGGTCAGCGCCCGGGTCGTTGGTGAACGGGTACTGGTTGTAGAGGTACGCGTACTGCGACGTGAGCGTCATCGTCCTGCGAGCCTTGCCGCCCACCGTCACGCCGAGCGGTGCGGTGATGCCCCCGCCGCCCGGGGCGTCCGGCAGGGCGTAGCGGACGGTGATCGCGTTCGCGGCCCTGGGCAGCGTGAACTCGACGTACTGGCCGGGGGTGAGGCGCACCGCCCGGCGGCCGGACGCCTCCGCGGGCAGGGTGTAGGCGGCCCGGTCGGGGCCGATCACGGAGCCGGTGGTGCGGGCGTTCTCCGCCTCCTGCTCCAGGAAGCCGACCGTCGCGCCGCGACCGGAGACGAGAGCGGGATCAAGACCGGCCCGGGTCACGGGTACGGACCCGGCCGCGCCGGCCGCCCCACCGGGAACGACGGCGAGTCCGAGCCCGACGAGGGACGCGGTCGCCACGACGGCCCAGCGCGGTGGAACGCCGGCCCGCCTCGGATGAGGTGACATCGGGGACTCATTTCTGTGAGGAGCGTGAGGTGACCTTAGGTCGCCTGTGACAAACCCCACAAGAGCCAGTCGACTATTTTCGTCTTTCTGCCGTCTTCTTGCGCCCCATCCCGCCCATCATGGTCATGACCTCGCGCTCCGCTCGGCGGCGACCAGCTCCCGGGTTGCCGGCGCGACCTCGGCGGCGTAGCGCTCGATCGTCGCGGCGTCGTCGGTCGCCAGGATGAAGGCGCTGACGCCATGCTCGAGGGCCAGCCCGGCCAGGTCCTCGGCCCACTGCTCGGCCGGGCCGTCCAGGAAGGACGTCCCGGTCGGCGCGAAGCGGCCACTCACGTTGAGCAGCCGCCGCACCGCCCGCGGATCCCGGCCCGCGGCCACCGCCCCCGCGTCGACGTGCTCGTTGAGCGCGGCGAGATCGTCCGCGCCGCCCGGCAGGTACGCGAGCGACGGCAGGATCCCGTCGGCGGCCCGACCGGCCAGCCGCAGCATCCGGGGCTTGTACGCGCCGACCCAGATCCTGATGTCGTGCGCCGGCGCCGGGCCCCGCTTCGCGCCGTGCACCCGGTAGTGCTGGCCGTCGACGCGTACCGGGCCGGCCTTGTCCGCGGCCCAGATCTCGCGGATCACCTCGATGCCCTCCTCCAGGGCGGCGACCGACTCCCCCGGGCTGAGGCGGCGCACCCCCATGGCCTCGATCGCGTCCCAGAAGCCGCCGGCGCCGAGGCCCAGCTCGATCCGGCCGCCGCTGAGCAGGTCCAGGCTCGCGTGGCTGCGGGCGAGCACCGCGGGCGGGCGCAGCGGCAGGTTGAGCACGTTGCCGCTGAGGTGGATGCGCTCGGTACGGGCGGCGGCGTACGAGAGCAGAGTCCAGGTGTCGTGGAAGCGTGGCTGGTACGGGTGGTCCTGGAAGGTGGCCAGGTCCAGGCCGGCGCGGTCGGCCACCACGGCCAGATCGACGGCCTGGTGCGGGCGCTCGGCGGTCGGCGTGAGGAACGCGCCGAAGAGCAGATCGTGGCCGTAGTCGCTCATCGCGTCTCCTCCTGCGGGTCGACGGTGAAGTTGTCACGGAACAGGGTGCCCGGGTCGTACCGGCGTTTCAGCTCCCGCAGGCGGGCGAGGGTGGCGGGCGGGAACGCGGCGGCGACCTTGTCGGGGCCGGTACCGGTCTCGAAGTTGAGGTAGAGGCCCTCGACGTGCCCGGCCATCCCGGCCCAGGCGGCGTCGAGACGGCGTTCCACCGAGCCCATCACGACCAGCGAGAAGTTGGCGGAGCGGTGGGCGTACGCGGTGGCGTCGGGCGGGACGTCGGAGACCGCGCCACCGACCGTACGGATCTGGAACCAGTGCACCGCGCCGCCGGCGAGCAGGTCGGCGGCGGCCCGCGCGACCTCCGGTGTCAGGTGCTCGATCAGCCCCGACCGGGACACCGGCTCGCCCTGGCCCTGGTGGTAGCCGTCGGCCGCGTTGGCCATGACCCCCGCGTACGGGATGAGCACGACGTTCTGGTCGTAGAGCGGCCCGACGCTCGCCAGGGGCCGCAGCCGCTCGATGATCGTCTCCGGCTCGCGGGCGTCGACGACGGCCATGAGCTGCGCGACGTGCGGCCGGCCGGGACGCGGCCGGCCCATGATGAGCTGTCCGCTGACGTCCCGCGGCGAGGCCTCGATCGCGGCACCCCACCGCACCAGAAGCTCGGCCGGGTCGTCGGCGCCCACCACGAGCTGCGCGAACCCGACGTCGCCCACCTCGTCGACCTGGAACTCGAACGACGTCACGACGCCGAAGTTGCCGCCCGCGCCGCGGACGCCCCAGAAGAGCTCGGCGTTCTCCCGCTCCGAGGCACGCACCACGGAACCGTCGGCGAGCACCATCTCCACCGCGCGCAGGTGGTCGATGGTCAGCCCGTGCTCGCGGGCGAGCCATCCGACGCCGCCGGCCGTCGCAAGCCCGCCGACCCCGACACCGCCGTAGTCACCCGAGCTCAGGGCCCATCCGTACGGAAGCAGCGCGGCCGCCACGTCCGTCCAGCGCGCACCCGGCCCGACCCGGACGAGCCGCCGGTCCCGGTCGAGGACCTCCACCGAGTTCAGGGCGGCGACACTCAGCACGATGCCGCCGTCGTTGGTGGACCGGCCGCTGATGCCGTGGCCGCCGCTGCGGACGCCGAACGGCAGGTGCGGATGGGCACGGACGAAGGCGAGCGCGTCCACGACCTCGGCGACGGTACGCGGGCGCAGCACGAGCCCCGGGGCACCGCCACGCAGGTACGTCGACCGCACCCGCGCGTACTCCAGGTCCCCGGGCTCCACCGCGGTGTCCGCGAGGGACGGGGGCACGCTGTCGTAGTCGATGCCGGCGCGGCGCTTCGCGCGTACGGACGCGGGCCGGACGACGACCGGAACGGCAGCGGGCAGATCTCGCAGGTCCGCCGCGAAGCGGCGCAGCACAGCGGCGTCATCGGTGCTGATCACGAAGGTGTCCACCCGCTCCTCGGCGGCCAGGGTGCGCAGGGCGGACGGGTCGGCATCGGGGCCGACCACGACGATGCGGCGGACCTCGGCGGGCTCGCGGCCGGCCTCGCGCGCCGCCTCGTCGACCAGCTTGCCGGCCGCGGCGAACCCGTCGGGCGGCAGCTCCGCGAGCGTCGCCACCCAACCGCCGGCCTCACGACCGGCGAGTCGCAGCAGCTCCGGCTCGTGCCCGCCGACCCAGACGGGGATCCGGTGCGCGGGCAGCGGGCCGCGCTGCACCTGCGGGATGCGGTAGTGCTCGCCGAGGTGACGCAGCGGCCGCGGCTCGCCCGCGTCGAGCACCCCGCGCACGATGTCGATCGCCTCGCCGAGCGCCGCGACGGCCTGGTCCGCGCCGAGCCGCCGGGCGCCCATGGCCTCGATCGCGTCCCACGCGGAACCGGCGCCGAGGGCGAGCTCCAGCCGGCCGGCCGAGAGCAGGTCGAGCCCGGCGGCCGCGCGGGCCAGCGCCGCCGGGTCCCGCAGCGGCAGCTCGAGCACGCCCGGCGCCAGCCGGATCCGTTCCGTACGCGCGGCCACCCAGCTCAGCAGCGTCCAGGCGTCGAGCAGGCCCGGCTCGTACGGCCGGTCCGGAACCATGACCAGGTCGTACCCGAGCGCCTCGGCCGTGCGCGCCAGTTCCACCACCGCCTCCGGCGCCTCGATGCCGGGCGTGAGCAGTACGCCGAACCGCACGTTCATCGCCGTGCCCCTTCCCGAACGGGTTGATACATCAACCGTTGATACATCAACCAGAGGGCAATCCGCAAACGGACGTAATATTCGTCGCGTGACCGCCGACGTCTCCGCCGCCTGGCAGGCGTACCAGCGCATGCGCGTGCAGCTGAACGGCCGCATCAACCGGGAGCTGACGCGCTCCACCGGCCTGTCCGAGGCCGACTTCGACATCCTGTTCTTCCTGGAACAGTCCGGTGAGAGCAGCGTGACCTCCCTCGCCCTGCGCTGCGGCCTCGAATGGGAGAAGTCGCGCTTGTCACACCAGCTGCGCCGGATGGAACAGCGCGGGCTGGTCGTCAAGGAGGCACCGGGCGCGGTGATCCGGCTCACCGACCGGGGCCGGGAACAGATCGCCGCCGCCCGCGCCTGCCACGAGGCCGCGGTCCGGCGCTATTTCGGCGACGTGCTCAACGCCGAACAGCTCGCCGCGCTCACCGCGATCTCGGACCAGGTGGTCGCCCGGCTCACCGAGGATCGGCACGCAACCAGAAGGTGAGGCCCAGGCTCTCCTCGGCGAACGGGACACCCCACGACGGCTCCCCCGGCCCGAACTCGGTGGCCAGTACCTCGTCCGCGATCAGCTGCCGGTGCTCCGCCAGCGCCGCCGCGGCCTCGTCGTCGGTGGCGGCGTACCGCAGGACGATCCGGTCGGAGACCTCCAGGCCGCTGGACTTGCGGGCCTCCTGGATCAGCCGGATCACCTCCCGGGCCAGCCCCGCCCGGCGCAGCTCCGGGGACAGGCGCAGGTCGAGCGCCACGGACGCGCCCGCCTCCGCCGCGACCGCCCAGCCCTCGCGCGGGGTCTCGGTGATCACCACCTCGTCGGCGGAGAGTCGCACCGGCTCGCCGTCGACGGTGACTGTGGCCGTACCCGCGGCAAGGTCCTTCTTGAGCGCCGCCGCGTCGGCCGCCGCGATCGCCCGGGCCACGTCCTGCACGGCCCGCCCGAACCGCTTGCCCAGCGGCCGGAAGTTCGCCTTGGCCGAGGTCTCCACGAGCTCCTCACCCGCGGTGCCCACGCCGTGCACCGCGCCGACGTTCAGCTCCGCGGCGACCTCGGCGAGCAGTTCCGGGCCCAGCTCGGCGAAGCCGTGCGCGGAGGCCAGGGCACGGGCCAGCGGCTGCCGGGTCCGCACCCCCGAATCCGCGCGGGCCGCGCGGCCGAGCTCCACCAGCCGCCGGGCCAGCGCCATCCGCCCGGTCAGCGCCGGGTCGATCAGGGCGTCCTCGGCCATCGGGTACGCGGCCAGATGCACCGACGGTGCCGCGGCCGGCGTCACCGGCACCACCAGATCCCGCCACACCCGCTCGGTGATGAACGGCGTGATCGGCGCGAGCAGCAGGGTCACCGTCGCCAGCACCTCGTGCAGGGTCGCCAGCGCCGCCCGGTCACCGCGCCAGAAGCGGCGGCGGCTGCGGCGCACGTACCAGTTCGAGAGGTCGTCGACGAACGCGGCGAGCAGCTTGCCGGCCTCGTGGGTGTCGAACGCGGCCATCGCCTCGTCCACCGCCCGCACGAGAAGGTGCAGCTCCGACAGCACCCAGCGGTCCAGCACCGGGCGGTCCGCCGGCGCCGGGTCCGCCGCCGACGGCGACCAGCCGGCCGTACGCCCGTACAGCGACTGGAAAGCGGCGGTGTTCCAGTAGGTCAGCAGCGTCTTGCGGACCACCTCCTGCAGGGTGGCGTGCCCGACCCGCCGCGACGACCACGGCGACCCGACCGCGGCCATGAACCAGCGCACCGCGTCGGCGCCGTGCCGTTCCATCAGCGGCATCGGCTCCAGGATGTTCCCCAGGTGCTTCGACATCTTGCGGCCGTCCTCGGCCACGATCAAACCCAGACAGACCACGTTCTCGTACGCGGACCGGTCGAAGACCAGCGTCCCCACGGCCATGAGCGTGTAGAACCACCCCCGCGTCTGGTCGATGGCCTCGGCCACGAACTGCGCCGGATACCGCAGCTCCTTCGTCCGGTACGGGTAGCCGACCTGCGCGAACGGCATCGCGCCCGAGTCGTACCAGGCGTCGATGACGTCCGGCACGCGGGTGGCGGTGGCGCCGCACTCGCACCCGAACGTCACCTCGTCGATGAACGGCCGGTGCGGGTCCAGGCCGGACAGGTCACGCCCGGCCCGCTCGCCCAGCCCGGCCCGCTCGCCCAGCCCGGCCCGCTCGCCCAGCTCGGCCAGGGAACCGACGCAGGTCAGATGCCCGTCGGGGCAGCGCCAGATCGGCAACGGGGTGCCCCAGTACCGCGAGCGGGACAGCGCCCAGTCGACGTTGTTGGTCAGCCAGTCGCCGTACCGGCCGTGCTTGATCGTCGCGGGTTGCCAGTTCGTGCGCTCGTTCTCGCGCAGCAGCCGGTCGCGGATCGCGGTGGTGCGGACGTACCAGGACGGCTGGGCGTAGTAGATCAGCGGGGTGTGACAGCGCCAGCAGTGCGGGTAGCTGTGCTCGTACCGCTGCTCCCGGAAGAGCAGACCGCGGGCCTCGAGGTCGGTCACCAAAGGAGCGTCAGCGGCCTTGAAGAACAGACCACCGACCATCGGTACGCCGGGAGTGAACGTGCCGTCGGGCCGCACCGGATTGACCATGGGCAGCCCGTACGCCCGGCAGGTGGCGAGGTCGTCGGCGCCGAACGCGGGCGCCTGGTGCACCAGCCCGGTCCCGCTGTCCGCGGTCACATAGTCGGCGAGCACGACGAAATGCGCGTCCGGGATCTCCACCAGATCGAACGGCCTCCGGTACGCCCACCGCTCCATCTCCTTGCCGCTGAAGCTCTCCCCGGTCGGAGCCCAGCCCTCCTCCACCAGCGTGTCGGCGACGACGAGCCGCTCGGTGCCGTCGGTGACCACCACGTAGGTGAGCCCGGGATGCACGGCGACGGCGGTGTTCGACACCAGCGTCCAGGGCGTGGTCGTCCACACCAGCAGCGACGCCCGGCCGGCGAGCGGGCCGGAGGTGAGCGGGAAGCGCACGTACACGGAAGGGTCGACGTCGGTCTCGTAGCCCTGCGCCAGCTCATGGTCCGACAGCGCGGTCTGGTCCCGCGGGCACCAGGGCGCCACCCGGAAATCCTCGACGAGCAGCCCCCGCTCGAAGATCCGCTGCAACGACCACCACACCGACTCGATGTACGCCGCATCCATGGTCCGGTACGCGTCGTCCAGGTCGACCCAGTAGCCCATCCGCTCGGTCAGCGCGGCGAACGCGTCGGTGTGCCGGGTGACGGACTCCCGGCACTTCGCGTTGAAGGCGGCCACCCCGTACGCCTCGATGTCGCCCTTCCCGGTGAAGCCCAGCTCCTTCTCGACGGCCAGCTCGACCGGCAGCCCATGACAGTCCCAGCCGGCCCGCCGGTCGACGTGGAACCCCTTCATCGTCTTGTACCGGGGGAAGATGTCCTTGAAGACCCGGCTCTCGATGTGATGGGTGCCGGGCATGCCGTTCGCGGTCGGCGGCCCCTCGTAGAAGACCCACTCGGGCCGACCGGCGGTCTGCTCAAGACTGCGCGCGAAGACGCTGTTGGCGTGCCAGAAGTGCAGCACCTCATGGTCGAGGGCGGGCAGGTCGACCTGCGCGGGTACGGGCCGGTACATGGGCTCTCCTCCGTCGGCTCGGCTCCCGAGTCCGCCAGGGGTTCCCGGCGGTTTCTTCCGCCGGAGGGACGAGGCTCTCGCCCCGCGGTACCACCCTCCTTGGCCGCGCCGCAGCACCGCCCACTCATCAGGGTCGCCAGGCTCCGGGGGTGATCTTCGCGCCGCGCACACCTCCGGGCTCCCACCGTCCCCGGTCGCTCTCAGGCCGCGTGCGGCGTTACTCTTCCCCGTCAACGCCTCGCGAACCGAATGCTAGCCAGCCGCCCGCACCCACCGCACCCGTTTATCGGGGCCGCCTCATTCGAAACGCGACGGATCCCCGGCCCCCACCCGCAGGATCCGGGGCTCACCCTCGGAAAGATCGATGACGGTGGTCGGAACGGTGCCGCACTCCCCCGAATCGATGACGGCATCCACCGCATGATCGAGCCGCTCCTTGATCTCCCACCCCTGGGTGAGCGGCTCCTCCTCGTCGGGCAGCAGCAAGGTGCTGGACAGCATCGGCTCGCCGAGCTCAGCCAGAATCGCCTGCGTCACCGCATTCTCAGGAATGCGCACCCCGACCGTCTTCTTCTTCGGATGCAACAGCCGCCGCGGCACCTCACGCGTAGCGGGAAGAATGAAGGTGTAGCTTCCGGGAGTGGCCGCCTTGACCGCCCGGAAAACCACGTTGTTGATCTGCACGAACTGCCCGAGCTGAGCGAAGTCCCGGCACACCAGCGTGAAATGATGCCCGGCCCCGAGATGCCGGATGTCCCGGATCCGATCGATCCCGGAAGCATTCCCGATCCGGCACCCGAGCGCATAACAGGAGTCGGTCGGGTACGCGATCAGCCCGTCATCGTTCAAAATCCCGACGACCTGCCCGATGGCCCGAGGCTGAGGATTGTCCGGATGCACATCAAAGTACTTGGCCACCCCCGAAGCCTAGATCGTCCCGCTCCCCCACACCCATCCCTCGTCCGCCTGTCCTCAACCTCGGCCAAGTGCCCGACCTCAGGCATCACACCCCGAGCGCTATGCCGCGTAGGCCTTGTCCACCGGCACCGCGACGGTCTCCACCGACCGGCTCCGCGCCAGCAGCCCGACTCCCAGGCCGGCCCCCACCGCACTCACCAGCGCAACCGCGGCACCCACCGTCCCACCGGCGATCTGCTCGCCCAGCAGAACCAGCCCGATGGTCGCCGCCGCCACAGGGTTCGCGAGGGTGCTGACGGCCAACGGCGCGGCAAGCCCGTCCCGGTACGACCGCTGCGCGAAGACAAGCCCGGCGCTGGTGAGCGCGACGATCGCCACCCCCGCCAACGCCACGGTGGGCCGGAGCAACGCAGCCACCCCGCCCTCGCCGACGTGCACCGCGACGGTCTGCGTCAGCGCGGACGACACCCCGAAGGCGACACCTCCGGCGGCGGCCGCCCACAGCCCGGAGGCGCCCGGCACCGCACTCCACCCGCCGAGCGCGGTGAGCAGAGCCCCGGCGACCAGCAACAGCCCGATGAGCGGCCCGGCCCCCAGCGCCCCGATGTCCCCCGCGGCGCTGACCAGCGCAAGGATGCCCCCGAGCCCGAACACGGTCAACGCCATCCCGTGCCACTCGACCCGGCCCACGGCCCGCCGCGCGACCACGGCCCCGAGCGGTACGGCGAGCACCAGCGTGAGCACTCCGAGCGGCTGCACGAGCGACAGCGGCCCGTACCGCAACGCAAGAACGTGCAGCAGCGCCCCGGCACCGTTCAGCCCGATCGCCGCCCACCACGTCGGCATCCACACGAGCACACTGATGGGCCGCCCAGCCACCCGTTCCTGCACGACGGCAGCCGCCGCGTAAGCCACGGCGGAAACGAGGCTGAGGACCAGCGCGACCCACGGCAGTTCCACAGCGATCACCGTACGCGCGTCCTGTCCACCGCGGCGTCCTCCACCTGCGGTAACAAGGTGATCCCCGCTACCACATCCGTAGTACGCCCCGCCGGCCCACGCCTTCCTCCTCACATGACGCAGCACCCCCGAACCCGGCGGGCAATTCCCGGCGGTGCCGGCCCCACATGTCCGGCAGCAGCAGCTCCGCCGAGGGCTACGCTGCCCGCATGGCTTTCGAGCAGCACGGGCACACGCACCGCCTGGACTGGGTCGACCCGACCCTCCGCGAGTGGGATTGCACCGTCGTCTGGTCCGACCCCTCCGACCCGGAGGCCGGCATCGTGCTCGACCGGTCCGCCTTCTACCCGGGCGGCGGCGGCCAGCCACCGGACCACGGCGTCCTCCTCTGGCAGGGCGTGCAGACCCGCATCGTCGACACCCGCAAGGGCGACGACCCCTACCTGATCCCGGCGCCCGGCGACCCGATCCCGCCCGCCGGCACGAACGTCCGCGGCGCGATCGACGACGACCGCCGCAGCACCCTGATGCGCACCCACTCCGGCCTGCACATCCTGTGCGGCACGGTGTTCCGCGACTTCGGCGCCCTGGTCACGGGCGGCAACATGCAGCCGGGCGAGGCTCGCATGGACTTCAACCTCCCGGAGGTCCCCCCGGGCTTCAAGCAGGCACTGGAGGACGCGGTCAACGCCGAGATCGCCGCCGACCGCAAGATCGTCGCCCGGATCCTCCCCCGCGACGAGGCGCTCGCCATCCCCGATCTCGTCCGCACCCAGGACGCCCTCCCGCCCCTCGACAATCCCGAGATCCGAGTGGTGGACATCGTCGGCCTGGACGTCCAGGCCGACGGCGGCACCCACGTCGCCTCGACAGCCCAGGTAGGCCGCGTCCAGGTGGTCAAGGTCGAGAGCAAAGGACGACAGAACCGCCGCGTACGGATAAAGCTCGCCTGAAGCCCTCACCGCTACCAGCTCGTCAGCAGCAGATGATTGACGAGTAGGGCGACCGCAGCCTGCCCCACCAACCAGACACGCCGGCTCCGCACCGGCACCAGCACCGCCCCGGCCGCGAACCACACCGTGAACGGCAACCAGATCCGCTCCGTCTCGGCCTTGCTGAGCCCGGACAGATCGGCGAACAGGATCGCGACCCCCGCGGCGACGGGCAAAAGACACGCCGCCCCGAGCCCGCCCCCTCGCAGCAACTTCCCTCCGCGCTCCAGGACCCGCCGCACGCCCCCGCCCCGGCCACCAGCGGCCCCATCGCTCCCACCACCGCCGCCAGAGATACCAGCGCCAGCCGGGACGCCACCGCCAGCCGAGACACCACGCCCAGCCGAGACACCACCGCCAGCCGAGACGCCACCGCCAGCCAAGACGCCACGCCCAGCCGAGACGCCACCGCCAGCACCATCACCAGCACCAGCACCAGCTCCGGCCGAGACCCCGCCGATCGCATCGAGTCCTCGGCCCGGGCCCGCTCCGCGAGCCGGGGCGCCGGAGCTCACATCGCGCCCGCCGGCCGCGGCTTCGCGCTCCGAGGCGCCGTGCCCTTCACCAGAACGCGCCCCCACCAGCCGTCCTACTGCGCGCCGGAGAATCACCGCGGCCGCAGGGCCACCACTCGCCACCACGGCGGCGAGGTTCGCCCACACCCAGTAGGCATACGGCCGCACACTGGCCACGCCTTGGTAGTACCGCTCGACCACCAGGTGATATCCGTCGAGCCACCAGAACCCGGACGCCGTGAAGGCGATGACGACCCCGGCTCCACCCAGCGCGGCCCACCCCACCCGCCACCACGCCCGCCGCAGCATCAGCACCACCACGACGACAGGTAGCAACAGAACAAGCCCATACGACAGATAGATGCCGAAAGTGAGGAGCACACCGCCTGCGACCGCCGACAGCGCACCTCGGCGGGCGAGGAGCATGACGCCCACGGCAGTGACTCCGGCGAACAGACCGTCCGCCGAGGCTCCGATCCATACCGCGCCGGGAAACAGCACCGCGAACGGTACGGCAGCACGCGCCGCCTCGTCGTTCCCACTCAGCAGGCGCACCGTCTCGGGAACGGCAACGGCCGCTGCCGCTCCGATCAGGACGCACGCGATGGCGGCCCACCCACCTCCGCCGAGCCCGGCCCGGTCCAGCCACACGAAGACCAGCAACGCCCCGGGCGGATGGCCGGCGACATGGGTGGTCCACGAGTCGGGCTGGAAGTCCAGGATCCGACCGCTGAAGCCTCGGACCGCCGCGGACACATCCGTGATGCCCGGCACCTCATGGAGGTACTCGTGGGTGGTCGTGAGCCGCTCGGCCAGACCTCTTCTCCAGCCGTCCACCAACGCGAGACCCAGGGTCCAGCCGACGGCCGCGGCATATCCGACGGCCCGGAGGCTGCGCCACGACAGCCGCCTGGACAGAACCGGCCCGTACCAGATGACCAGGGCAGCGACCGCGAGCGCGAGCGGCGTTCCCGGGCCGGCATGCGGCAGCCACCGCGCGTAGAGCGGTGCCGCGCTCGCCTCCACCGGTCTGCCCGCCAGATACAACAGACCCCCGACGAGCGCGGCCGCCGCGAGGAGCACCATCGCCGCCCCGGCAGTCACGACATCGCCGCGATGCACAGCGCGCCGATCGAGGCTCGGCTCCCGCTCGCCCGGCAGCGGCGCCGATCGGGCGGGCGCACCGTCCTCGGTCTGTTGCGATGCGCGCGTCATCAGCGCAACGCAGCCCGCGCGAAGTCGATCATGCCGGCCGTGATGTCGATCTCGGCGCGGAAACCCAGCTCGTCGGCGGCCCGTTGCGGCGACGCGACCACGTGCCGCACGTCGCCGAGCCTGAACTCACCCGTGGTGACCGGCTGCGGTCCCCCCATGGCACCCGCCAGAGCCGCCGCCATCTCGCCGACAGTCGCCGGGCGCCCCGAAGCGACGTTGTACGCGACCATCCCGCCGGGATCCGCCTCCACCGCGGCCACGTTCGCCCGCGCGACATCGGAGACGTGCACGAAGTCCCTTCGCTGGCCCCCGTCCTCGAAAACCCGAGGCGCTCGTCCCGCTTCCAGCGCCGACCGGAAGATCGCCGCCACCCCGCTGTACGGGGTGTCGCGCGGCATGCCGGGCCCGTACACGTTGTGATAGCGCAGGGCGACCACGGAGCCGCCGGATTGCCGGGCCCACGCGGCCGCCAGATGCTCCTGAGCCAACTTGGTGGCGGCGTAGACGCTGCGAGGCTCCAGCGGCGCGTCCTCCGACACGAGGGCGGGGCGCAGCGTCTCACCGCAGACGGCGCAGGCCGGGTCGAACTCCCCGGCGGCAAGGTGCGCCACCGAACGCGGCATCGGACGTTGCGGCCCGTGATGACCGCATTCATAGGCGCCTTCCCCATAAACGACCATGGAGCTGGCCAGAACCAGCCGCGCGACCCCGGCCCGGTGCATTTCGGCGAGGAGCACGGCCGTGCCCAGGTCGTTGTTGCCCACGTACTCGGGAAGATCGTCGAGGTCGACGCCCATCCCGACCATGGCGGCCTGATGCACGACGACGTCGACCCCCGCGAGCGCGCGGGCCACTGCCTCCCGATCGCGCACATCCCCCACCGTGACCGGGGAATCCGCCACCTCCGAGGGAAGCGGGCCCTGATGGGCCGCCGGGTGGCCACTGTCCAGGATGGACACCTTGCAGCCCGCGGCCGCGAGTGCCGCGGTCACGTGCGATCCGATGAAGCCGGCCCCGCCGGTAACGAGAACATGGGTCACGAGGCCGAACCTATGCCCGGGTCCGGCCTTCCCGGAACGGATCCGGCAAGCCGTCAGAGGATTGTAAGAAGTGCGGAAACCGTCGGAAGTTTGTAAGGGTTTCCCGGCGGGATCCAGCGATAGCTTCCCGTTCATGACCGATGTCGTGCTGCCTTGCCTGAACGAGGCGCCTGCCCTGCCGTGGCTGCTCACGCGGATGCCAGCCGGCTTCCGCGTGATCGTCGCCGACAACGGGTCCACCGACGGCTCCCCCGGCATCGCCCGTGCACTGGGGGCTCGCGTGGTGTCGGTGTCCCAGACCGGATACGGCGCCGCCGTCCATGCCGGGCTCATCGCCGCCGACCCGGACGACGGTGTGGTGTGCGTGATGGACGCTGACGGCTCCTTCGATCCGCGGGTGCTACCTCGGTTCGCCGGCCCCGTGCTCGCGGCCGAGGCGGACCTCGTCGTGGGACGACGCCGGCCGACCACCTGGGGCGCTTGGCCCGTGCACGCCCGCGTCGGCAATGCGCTGGTCGCCAATCGCGTGCGGCGCAAGACCGGGCTGCATGTCCACGACATCGCCCCCGTCCGGGCCGCCCGCCGCACCGACCTCCTGGGGCTCGACCTGCAGGATCGCCGGTTCGGCTATCCCTTGGAGCTGCTCGTGGCCGCGGGCCGCGCGGGATGGCGGGTTACTGAGCTGGACGTGCCCTATCTGCCCCGGGCCGAGGGCACAAAATCCAAGGTCACCGGGACCGTACGGGGAACAGCACGCGCGATCCGCGACATGCGGGCGGTGCTGGCCCGATGACTCAGTTCCTGGTTCTCGCCAAGACCCCGGTGCCGGGAAGGGTCAAGACCCGGCTCTGCCCTCCGTGGGATCCGCGGCAGGCGGCTCGCGTGGCCGCCGCCGCCCTGTCGGACACCATCGGCGTCGTGTCGGAGGTCCCTGCCTCGCGCAGGGTCCTCGTCGTCGACGGCGACTACCCGGCGCCGCCGGGGTGGGAACGCGTCGCCCAGCGCGGAACGACCCTGTCGGAACGCCTCGTCAACGCGTTCGAGGACACAGCCGGCGCGCCGGCCGTACTCGTCGGGATGGACACGCCGCAGCTGACCGCCGACCACCTGCGACGGGCGGCGGACCTGGCCGCGGCGGACGCGACGCTGGGCCTCGCCGAAGACGGAGGCTGGTGGGCGCTGGGCCTGCGCGACGCGCGGGACGCCACGGTGCTCGGGTCCATCGAGACCTCGACCAGCGAGACCGGCGAGCACACGCTCACGGCCTTGCGTCGTCGAGGCCTGCGAGTGCATCTCCTGCCCGTACTCCGCGATGTCGACACCGTGAGCGACGCGCGCTCCGTCGCCCTCATGTGCCCGGCGGACGGTCTCTTCCGGCGGACGGTGGAGGCGATGCCCGCATGAGCGCCGAGGTTCTGAGCCTGTACGACGAGGCTCTGCGGGCGGCGGAGCAGCGACGCGGCGCCGAGTTGATCCTGCGGGACGCGCTCGGCGGAGAGCGGGTCATCGACGCGGCCGCGTGGTATCGGGACCGCCTGCCGGGCGATCGGGGACTGCTGGACCGCTGCTCCGGTCCGACCCTCGACGTCGGTTGCGGCCCCGGCCGCCTCACCGTGGCCGTCGCCAACCGCGGGTATGCGTCGCTGGGGGTCGACATCAGCGGCACCGCGGTGAGCATCGCCCGCCGGCGCGGGGCCGCGGTGTTGCGGCGCAGCGTGTTCCAGCCCATCCCGGGCACCGGGAGGTGGCGCCACATCCTCCTCGCCGACGGGAACATCGGCATCGGGGGCGATCCGAGCGCCCTGCTGCGCCGGTGCCGCAACCTCATGAGCCCGGCGGGCCGGGTCCATGTCGAGCTTTCCCCTCCGGGTCTGCGCAGCTGGGCCGGGCGAGCCACCGTACGCGGTGCCGGCGACAGCCCCGCGGCGCCGTTCCGCTGGGCCGAAGTGGCTGCCGATGACCTTGCGACATTCTCGGGTCCGGCGGCCCTGCATCCGGTGGACACCTGGGAGGAGGCCGGACGATGGTTCGCGTCCTTGGCAAGGATGTAAGACTCCCCGACCTCGTACGGCCCGAGTCCTTCGATTCGACGCTGCGGTCGAAGCGTCTGACGAGTCAGCTCGGCATCGCCCTGGGGGTCGCGTTCGGGGTCTGTTTCATCACCGGCCTGATCAGCCACCTCATCCAGCACCCGCCCGGCTGGTTCTGGTGGCCGTCCCGCCCGGCCGGTCTCTACCGCTTCACCCAGGGGTTGCACGTGGCCACCGGGCTGACCTGCGTGCCGCTGCTCGGCGCGAAGCTGTGGTCGGTCTATCCGCGGCTGTTCGAGTGGCCACCGGTGCGTTCCGTGGCTCACGCGATCGAACGAGCGAGCATCGCGGTCCTGGTCGGCGCGGCGCTCTTCCAGGTCGTCGGCGGCGTCCTCAACATCTCCCGGTGGTACGCCGCGCTGCCCTACTTCTTCACCACGGGGCACTACTGGGTTGCCTGGTTGGCGATCGGGGCCCTCCTGACCCACATCGGCGTGAAGCTGCCGGTCGTGCGCGAGGCCCTGGCCCACCGCGAGCCGCCCACCGCACCCGAGCCTTCTGCCACACCCGAGCCATCCACCGTCCCGGAACCTTCTGCCACACCCGAGCCATCCACCGTCCCGGAACCTTCTGCCGCACCCGAGCCGTCCACCGTCCCCGAACCTTCTGCCGTTCCCGGACTTTCTGCCGGGCAGGGAGGCTTGAGCCGACGAGGACTTCTCGCCACGGTCGCCGCCGCGGCCGGCGTCATCACGGTCGCCACCGTCGGGCAGACGCTTCGGCCCCTGGCCCGGGTGTCGGTGCTGGCTCCTCGCCGGCCGGCCATCGGGCCCCAGGGACTTCCGGTCAACAAGACCGCCGGGGGCGCCGGCGTCGTTCAGCGGGCGCTCGACCCTTCCTATCGGTTGGTGGTGGCAGGTCCCGGTCGTGAGATGTCCCTGTCCCTCGCCGATCTGAACGCTCTGAAGCAACACACCGTCGTTCTGCCGATCGCCTGCGTCGAGGGATGGAGTGCCACCGGCACCTGGGGTGGCGTACGCCTGCGCGACCTCGTGGAGTTGGCCGGAGCGGCTCCCGGCACGGCCTCCGCGGAGGTGGAGTCGCTGGAGCAGGGTGGCCGCTATCGCCGGTCGACCGTGGCTCCCTCCCACGTCGACGACGACTGGACACTTGTCGCGCTCGAACTCAACGGAGCGCCTCTGCATCTGGACCACGGCTATCCGGCGCGGCTCGTGGCGCCGAACCGACCCGGCGTCCTGCAGACCAAATGGTTGAGCCGCATCACGGTTCGCACGGCGGGCGGTCAGTGATGGGGCTGCTCCGGAGGTGGAGGTCGACGGTCACCCTGCGGGGCGGGCTGATGACCGCGGGCGGGCTGCTCATGGCGTACGCGCTCTTCGGCGCGCTCACCGAGCCGGGCCTCAAGCTGGGCGGCGTGGCGCTCTTCCTGGGCGGCGTGCTGGCCGTGCACGACGGCATCTTCCTGCCCCTGGTCATCGCTTCGGGCGCTCTGCTCACCCGGGCACACCGCCTCGTCCGGGCGGCGCTGATCGTCAGCCTGGCCGTCACTGTCGTCGCGCTGCCATTCGTGCTGGGCTACGGGCGCAGCCCCGACAATCCCTCCGCGTTGCCTTTGGCGTACGGAAGGGGGCTGTTGACGGTTTTGATCGTGATCTGGACGGTCACGCTCACCGCGATCGCGCTGCTCCGTCGGCTGCCGCACGGCTCCCGGAAGTGGGGGCCGGGACGATCGTCAGAGGATCGTAAGAAGACTGACCACCCATCAGAGGCCCACTGATGGGTAGCGTCGGACTCGTGAACCATCACGTACTCGTCGTCGACGACGATCCGACCGTCAGCGACGTGGTCCGGCGCTATCTGGAGAAGGACGGTTGCCGGGTGCGGCTCGCCGGCGACGGCGAAGCCGCACTCGCCGCCGCCAACGCGGAGATGCCCGACCTCGTCGTTCTCGACCTCATGATGCCCGGCATCGACGGCATCGAGGTGTGCCGGCGGCTGCGCCGGCGTGCGCCCGA
This sequence comes from Pseudosporangium ferrugineum, assembly GCF_003002065.1. Classification (GTDB taxonomy): domain Bacteria; phylum Actinomycetota; class Actinomycetes; order Mycobacteriales; family Micromonosporaceae; genus Actinoplanes; species Actinoplanes ferrugineus_A. The sequence continues at coordinate 6,501 of NZ_PVZG01000017.1, read as the reverse complement.
CCTGCCGGTGGTGATGCTGACCGCGCTGGGCGAGGAGCCCGACCGTGTGCTCGGCCTCGAGGTCGGCGCCGACGACTACGTCACCAAGCCGTTCTCGCCGCGGGAGCTGACCCTGCGGATCCGGTCGATCCTCCGCCGCACCGGCCAGGTGCAGAAGTCGCAGCCACAGCCCCAGCCGCATTCGACGCTCGCCGACGGCGATCTGGTCGTCGATACCTCGCGGCGGTTGGTGACCATGGCCGGCGTCCAGGTGAAGCTGACCAAGGGCGAGTTCGACCTGCTCGTCTTCCTCATGAACCACGCCGGCCGGACCTGGACCCACCAGCAGCTCCTCGAAAAGGTATGGGGCTGGTCGGTGGGCGAGACCGGCACCGTCACGACGGCGATGGCACGGTTGCGCGCCAAGATCCAGCCCGATGAGGGCTTCCCCAAACGGATCCTGACCTCGTACGGCGCCGGGTACAGGTTCGAACGGGTCGGCGGCGGCCATGCGTGATTTCCTGCTGATCGGGGTCTACTCGCTGGCCACCGGCGCCGTCATCGGCATCATCGGGGAGATCTCCCTGCGGGTGCTGCGGCACCGGTCGATCATCATGCACATCTGCGTCATGCTGACGATCACGGTTGCCTCGGTCGTCGCCGGCACCGCCGCGGTGGCCCAGGCCATGTTCCTGTCGACCCACGACCTGCAGGTCGTCCTCATCACCGTCGTCGCCTCGGCAGCGGTCAGCCTCGGGGTCGGCGCCATGTTCGGCCGGCGCCTCGCCGCCGCGTCGGTCTGGTCCGTGCAGGTCCGGGAGCAGGAACGGAAGATGGAGGCGAGCCGGCGGGAGCTTGTCGCCTGGGTCTCCCACGACCTCCGGACACCCCTCGCCGGGCTGCGGGCCATGGCGGAGGCGCTCGAGGACAACATCGTCAGCGATCCGGACACCGTCGCCGAGTACCACCACCGCATCTCCGTCGAGACGGACCGCATGAGTCAGCTCGTCGACGACCTGTTCGAGTTGTCACGGATCAACGCGGGCGCGCTGCAACTCGCGCTGTCCAGCGTTCCGCTCGAGGACGTCGTGTCGGACGCCATCGCGACTGCGGCTCCGCTGGCGGCCCGGCGGGGTGTCCACGTCATCGCCCGGGACACGGACTGGCCGGTGGTCACGGCAGGGCAGGCCGAGCTGGGCCGCATCGTCGCCAACCTCCTGATCAATTCCGTGCGGTACACACCCCCGCACGGAACGGTCCGGATCGACGGGGGTGCCGACTCCCACGAGGTGTGGCTCGCGGTGTCCGACACATGCGGCGGCATACCCAAGGCGGACCTTCCCCGGGTCTTCGACGTGGCCTTCCGGGGTGAGCGGGCGCGGACCCCGCAGCCGCAGGAAGACACCTTCGGAGGCGGCCTGGGGCTCGCCATCGTCCGAGGGCTCGTCGAGGCTCACGGTGGGTGGGTGCACGTCGACAACACCGACGACGGTTGTCGGTTCGAGGTACGGCTCCCCCGCGTTGCCCCGGCGTCGGGCCCGAAGCACCGCACGCCACGGCTGTCTTCCAGGGGGCCGGCCCCGGAGCGGCAGCTCTCCTCGAGGGAGGCCGCCCATTGACCAGCGCCGCCCATCGATCAGCGCCGCCCCTCAGCGCCGAATCTGCGAGACGTGCGGCTCGTGGTCGGCTCCGGCGGGGTGCTGCGCCCCATCAGCGCCGCCCATCCGCGCCGCCCATCGATCAGCGCCGCCCATCAATCATCAAGGCAGGCGGAGGTCGGTCATTGGGGGTGGAACGCCAGCACGATGCATTTGTCAGAGCCGGAGCGCAGGCACGATGCGTCTGTCAGAGGCGCGGATCGCCGGGTAGCCTTCTGGCCGTTGGACACCGGGACCGGGGGGATCGGGTGAATCGGCTTCGCAGGCGGTGCGAACGTCACCTTGAGGGCGTACCCATTCCCCGGCCGTTCGATCTCGATGCCTTTTGTGCCGTTGTTGCCGCTCATCGCGGGCGGGCGTTGACCTTGCAGCCGATGCCCGGGCTCGCGCGCGGGGCGCCGTGCGGGCTGTGGATCTCCGTGGCCGGCGCCGACTACGTCTTCTACGACCCGGGCACCTCGCGACTGCATGCCGAGCACATTGTTCTGCACGAACTGGGTCACATGCTCAGCGGCCACACGACCGGGCTCGACCTGGACAATGCCGCGGTGGCGTTGCTCGTTCCGGACCTCGATCCTCGTACCGTGCGGACGGTGTTGGGGCGGGTCGGCTACACAACCGCCCAGGAGCGGGAGGCCGAAATGCTCGCCTCCCTGATCCGCGCGCGGGGCGGCGGCAGGGCGGCGGTTCTGCCCGGGGGAACGTTGAGCAGGGTTGCGGACGCGCTGAAGTTCCAGCCGTGAACGCCGGGACGGCCCCGGCCGGACCGGCTCGTCGGCGCCCCGGCGCCATCGCCGACGAGAGCTCCGCCGCCGTTCGCGGCGGTCGCCGTGACCAGCAGCGGCTCGTCGAGGCGGTCGGCGGGGTGGAAGACGCCCGGGGGTGTGGAGGGCGGGCCGCCGACGACCACGTCTTCGTGCTGCACCGCGCCGGCAAGGAAGACCTCGGCGACGCTCCGCGAGAACGGCCCGGTTCCTGTGCCGTTGAGGGGCGTAGTGCTCAGATTCGGTTGTGTGTCACGCGGCGTGCGTCGGCGGTGCGGCCTTGAACGGCGCGCTGACCGGGGTGGTGCTCGCGCTGGTGTGGGGCACAGTCTTGTTCCGGTTGCCCACGTTGTGGCGGGATGCTCAGCAGCGGGCGTTGTGGGCGACCCTTTTCACGCTCGCGGTGACGAAGACGGTGGCGACTCCCGGCGTCAACGGGTTGCTGCGGGACGTCGTCGGTCAGCCTCGGGTTCTTCCGCACCTGCTCGGCGTCGCGGCCGCGTTCTTTCTGCTCCGATTCATTTCGCTTCTCACGGACTACTACACGAGCAGACCGCGCGCCGCCCGGTGGCAGGGGTTGCTGGCTTTGGCGGTTGCCGGCGTACTGATGACGTTGGCGGTGGTTTCGCCCGAGGGCATTCCGACCCAGGGTTCCGAGTTGCTCCACGGGGCCATCGCGCCGGAGGTGGTGGCGTACTGGGTGGCTTTGGAGGGATATCTGGGGGCGGTGCTGGTGCTCGCCGGCCAGCTGTTCTGGCGAGTGAGCCGAACGGCGCCCGCGGGGCTGCTGCGCAACGGGCTCCGGGCCATTGCCGGCGGCACGTTGATGATTGCCACCTATGCGGCATTCAAGACGGTGCTGATCATTGTTCATGCGTTCGGGGTGGCGATTCCGGTCGAAGCCGTCGAGCCGCCTGCCAACGCATTCCGCGCGATCGGGACGATTGTGGCCGTCGTGGGCGCGGCGGTTCCGGCTTACGGAAAACTGCGATCCGTCGTACGGGCGTATCGATCGTTGCTGGCGCTGCGCCCGCTGTGGCTGGTGATGCGCCGGACCTTTCCGGACATCATCCTTTTCTCCCGGCGCCGGGCGATGGTGGAACTCGCGGGGGTCGACGACGTGCGACTGCGGCTGTATCGCCGGGTGATCGAGATCCGGGACGGGATGCTCGCACTCCGCGACTACCTGCCGGCCGACGCCCTGGACGCCGCGCGGACTTTCCTGCGCGACCGGGACCAGGGCCGGGACCAGGGTCGGGACCGGGACCGGGGCCGGGACCAGGGCCGGGACCAGGGCCGGGACCCGGACCGCGACCCGGACCAGGACCGGGACCGGGACACAGCGGCGCTGGTGGAGGCGTGTGGCATCGCCTTGGCCCTCGACCGGCATCGCCTCAACGCCCGCGCCGACGGGAGCACCGACGCGGATGGCGGGGATGACGCGGGTGACTCGCGTGACGCGGGTGACCCGCGTGACGCAGGTGGCGCGGGTGACGCAGGTGGCGCGGGTGACGCAGGTGGCGCGGGTGACGCCGGCGGCGCGAGTGACGCAGGTGGCGCGGGTGACGCAGGTGGCGCGGGTGACGCCGGCGGCGCGAGTGACGTCGATGGCGCGGGTGACGCAGGTGACGCCGGTGGCGCGGATGGTGTGAGTGGCGCGGGCGGTGGGCTGGCCGGCGCCCGTGCGGGTGGCGTCGTCGAGGTCGGCGCCCCGGTCGGTGGCGCGGAGGCGGGTGGGCGGTGGTCCGACCTTCGCGTGGCGGGTGGCGACGAGGTCGGGGCGAGCGCTGAGGAGGTTTTGGACGGCGAGATCGCTTGGTTGAGTGCGGTCAGTGCGGCCTTCCGACGCAGGGAGCCTGCCGAGTACGTCCGTCATGAACGCGCGCGGGAGGTGGCGGGACGGCTGCCGGCCCCGGAGCGATAGAGGTGACGTGAGGCGTTGCGGGCCGATCGGGATGGGCGGCGGCGCAGGAGGTGGGCGGCAGGCGGCGGGACGGCTGTCGGCTCGGGGGTCAGGTGTCGTCGCGGGTGCGGTTGCGTTCCAGTTCCCAGACCTTTCGGACCAGTTCGCCGATGGTGTTGCGGCTGCTGGGCGACACGTCGGCGGCTCGGAGGGCTATCTCGGTCACCTGGGCGTCGCGCAGGGTGCGGAGGAGTTCGAGCTGGCCGTCGATCTTGCGGGCCTCGGCGTCGTCCAGGAAGTAGGCGACCGGTACGCCGAAGAAGGTCGCCAGGGCCGTGAGGTGCTGGACCGTGGGGTTGTCGCGGCGGCCGGTGCGGAGTTGCCAGATGTACGTGTGGGAGATCTGGATGCCCTGCTGCGCCCGGATCGCCTCGGCCACCGCCATGTAGCTGATCTCGCCCTGGCCGGCGCCGCGCACCTGGGAGAACAGGCGATCCAGCTTTTCGGCGATGGAGAACTCGCGGGGCATGTCCTCTCCTCCTCGCCGAAGCCGGCGTCGAGCAGCACCCAAAGCGGTAGGCGCCTCGAGAAGCGCCGGAACACCCTCGGAGCACCCCGAGAAGCAAGCTCGCGAGGAGCCGGGCGGGCCACCACCCCGGACCGGTGCCGCTTCCGGCACGTGCCACCCGGGGTGGCGGTGCTGAGCCGCGGATCGTACGGACGAAACCGGTCGTCGATGCGATGCCCATGAGCAACCGAACGGCTGCACATCCCCCGATGTTGGACACCGTGACGACCGTAAACTCAGGTTGATGACGCTGCCGGCCGAGCGTAAACCATGGGCGACGGCGGCTCAACTCGCCGGTAGGCTCGGACCCATGGCCACCATTGTGGAGAGTTCCGAGGTATCGACGCTGCTCGACGAGTTGACGCGGATGACCGGGCGGGAAGATCCGTACCCCCGGTATCGCCGGCTTCGGGAGATCTCGCCCATCGTGCGGGCCGACGACGGGGCGCTCGTGATCACCCGGCACGCGGATTGTCTCGCCGTTTCGCGGGATTCGCGGCTCGGCCACATTCCCTCGCACATGCTCGATTTCGTCAGTCCCGGGTGGCCGGATCATCCCGCGCTCAAGCAGCTTTTCACCAGCATTCTCGCCCTCAATCCGCCCGATCACACGCGCCTTCGCCGGCTGGTCAATTCGTCGTTCACCGCGCGCCGGGTGCAGGCGTTGGGGCCCCGGATCGCCGCGATGGTGGACGAGTTGCTCGACCGGATGTCCGGCGAGGTGGACTTCGTGGAGGCGTTCGCCTTTCCGTTGCCGGCCACCGTGATCGGGGAGCTGCTCGGCATTCCCGAGCCGGACCGGGCTCAGTTCCAGGGCCTCGTGCGGGACTGGACGCAGGTGCTCGAGACGCACGCGCCGGAGGCGCTCGCGGTGGCCGATCCGGCGGCGGTGACCATTCGCGAATATCTGGCCGCCCTCGTCGCGGAACGGCGCCGCCAGCCGGCCGACGACCTGATCAGTGCCCTGGTCGCGGCCGAGGAGGACGGGGACAAGCTCACCGAGGACGAGCTGCTCACCATGGCCGGCCTGCTCTTCATCGCGGGCTTCGAGACCACCACGAACCTGCTGGCCAACAGCGTGGTCGCGCTGCTGCACCACCCCGCGCAGCTCGCGCTGCTCCGCGAGGATCCGGGTCTGGCGCCGGCCGCGACCGAGGAGCTTCTCCGGTACGACACCCCGGCCCAGCTTCTCGTCCGGGTCGCCTGGGACGACGTGGAGGTCGCGGGCGTGCCGGTGTCCGGCGGCGAGCGCATCGTCGCGTACCTGGGTGCCGGTAATCGCGACCCGGAGCGTTTCGCCGAGCCGGACCGGCTGGAGTTGGCCCGCGCGGACAATGCGCCGCTGTCGTTCGGGGGCGGCATTCATTACTGCCTGGGCGCGCCGCTCGCCCGTCTCGAGGCGCAGATCGCGCTGCCCGCGTTGGTGAAACGGTTCCCGAAGCTCGATTTCGCGGGGGTGCCGGGGCGACGGGACAGCCTGGCGATCCGCGGCTACACGAACCTGCCGATCGTCGCGGCCTGAGCCGCCGATCGTGGCTCTTCGAAGTTAAGCGGGGTTGAGGTGTCCGCGGTGTCGGCGGGTGGTGGCGGTGCGGGTGCGTAGCCGCTGGTTTTCGGGGTTGCGGAATC
>NZ_PVZG01000016.1 GCF_003002065.1 Pseudosporangium ferrugineum | reverse complement strand
CGGGTGACTTTTTCTTTGACTCCTCAACGGTCGCTGATGGGGTGGTGATCCGCTCGGGCCGAACTCACCGACTGTGAAGGACCAAAGTCCCGGTCAGCGCAGGCCCTTGCGCAGGCGTGCGACGTGCTCGGTGCCCGGCGGCAGCACCAGCGTGTCCAGCAGCGCCAGGGCCGGCGCCGGTTCCAGGTGGCCGTAGACGTCGTCGAGCCCGGCCAGCAGCGCCCGGAACAGGGCCGGGTGCAGCTCGGCCACCGTGGCGGCGGCCTCGTAGACGTCGTGCTTCACGGACCAGCGCACCGGCCCGGAACACTCCAGGACCCGGGCGGCCCGGCGGTGCAGCGGGCCCGCCGCCAGCTCGGCCAGACGTCCCCCGGCCCGCAGGCGGCGGACGTCGTCGCCGAGAACCGCCGCGAACGCCGCCTCCGCGGTGCCCGCATCCTCGAACCAGTCGACCCACAGCGAGTACGTGACCTGCGGATGACCCTCCACGGCTTCCAGCCGGCGCCGGTAGCCCGCCCACAGCGCCGCCGTGATGGCCGGGTCGGCCCGCTCGGTGACGAACCAGCCCAGCTCCGCCGTCACCCAGTACGCGTCCAGCAGATCGAGCAGCCCCAACCCGATCCGCAGCCGGTGCGCCGGCTCCAGCCGCTCGTCGGCGAGGGCGGCGCCCGTCCACTCGTGGGCGAGCTCGTCGTCGCCGCGTACGGGCGCATCCGGGCCGGCCTCCACCCACCGGCCGGGACCGAGCCGCGTGACGCCGCGCCCGGTCAGCCAGGCGAGTGCCGCGTCCGCGTCGGTGATCCGCATGGCTACCAGTGTGGCGCCCCGCAGCCCGGCCCCGCGCCCCGGTGCGGTCCGGTCGCCGACACAGCCGTGGTTCCGGCGGGGCCGCCGCCCACACTGGGTGCTTGCCGGCCCGGGGGTGCCGGCGGTGTCGGACGGAGGCCGGATGGCGGTGGAGTTCCGCCTGCTGGGCGAGGTGGAAGCGGTCGTGGACGGCGAGCGTCTCGAGCTGGGGCACGGCCGGCAGCGGTGCGTGCTCGCCGTGCTGCTGGCCGACGCCAACCGGGCGGTGCCGGCCGACCGGGTGCTGGAGCGGGTGTGGGGCGACCGGCCGCCGGACGGTGCCCGCGGGGTGCTGCGGACGTACCTGTGCCGGTTGCGCAGGGCGCTCGCCCCGGTGACCGAGGTCGCCATCGTCCGGCGGCCGGACGGCTACGCGCTGACCGTCGACCCGGAGGCGGTGGATCTGCACCGGTTCGGGTCGTTGCTCGCCCGGGCGCGGGCCGCCGGGGACGACGACACCGCCGTTGACCTGTTCGACCGGGCGCTGGGGCTGTGGCGGGGGGAGCCGTTCGGGGTGGCGGACACTCCGTGGCTCAACGCCGTACGGGAGGGACTGCTGGACCAGTGGCGGGCCGCGACGCTCGATCGCAACGACGCCGGCCTGCGGGCCGGGCGGCACGGCCGGCTGCTGCCGGACATCCTGGCCTTCGCCGACGCGCATCCGCTGGACGAACGCCTCGCCGCGCAGATCATGCTCGCCCACTACCGGTGCGGCCGGCGGGCTGACGCGCTGGCGGCCTATCAGCGCACGCGGCGGCTGCTGCGGGACAACCTCGGCGTCGATCCGGGTACGGCGTTGCAGGCGCTCCACCAGCAGGTTCTCGCCGGCCACCCGGCCCTGGAGGCGACCGCGACCGCCGCCACGCCGGTGCCGCGCCAACTGCCGGCCCCGCCGTCGCGCTTCACCGGGCGGTCCGCCGCGCTCGCCGAGCTCGACGCGGCCCTGGACGCCCCGGCGGCCACGGTGGTGATCTCCGCGATCGCGGGCGCCGGCGGCATCGGCAAGACGTGGCTGGCCCTGCGCTGGGCCCACGACAACGCCGCCCGGTTCCCCGACGGGCAGCTCTACGTCAATCTGCGCGGCTTCGACCCGGCCGGCGAACCGGTGACCGCCGCCGCCGCGGTGCGCGGGTTCCTCGAGGCCCTCGGGGTCACCGAGTCCGGCATGCCGGCCGAACTGGACGGTCGCGTCGGGCTGTACCGGAGCCTGATCGCCGCCCGGCGCATGCTGATCGTCGTCGACAACGCCCGCGACGCCGGGCAGGTCGTCCCGCTCCTTCCCGGCGCGGCGCCGTGCGTGGTGCTGGTCACGAGCCGGTGCCGGCTGATCGGGCTGATCAGCGCGTACGGGGCACGCCCGCTGACGCTCGACGTGCTGACCGGCGCGGAGTCCCGGCAGCTGCTCGCCGACCGGGTCGGTGCGGACCGGACGGCGGCCGAACCCGAAGCGACGGCCGCCCTGCTGCGCTGGTGCGCGGGCCTGCCGCTGGCGTTGAGCATCGTGGCCGCCCGTGCGGCTTCGTCGCCGGAGCTGCCGCTGGCCGCCCTGGCCGACGAGCTGCGCGATGCGGCCTCCCGCCTGGACGCGCTCGACGGCGGGGAGGTGGCGGTGAGCGTACGGGCGGTCCTGTCGGTGTCCCACCGGGCGCTGACCCCCGGCGCGGCGCGGCTCTTCGGCCTGATGGGGCTGTGCCCGGGACCGGACCTGGCCCTGCCCGCCGTGGCCAGCCTGGCCGCCCTGCCCGTCGCCCGGGCCGCGAACCTCCTGCGCGAGCTGGTCGCCGGCCACCTCGTCCAGACGCCGTCCGCGGGCCGCTACCGGATGCACGACCTGGTACGCCTCTTCGCGGCCGAGCGCATCGCGGGCGACGAACAGGCCACCGCCGTACGCCGGATCCTCGACCACTACGCGCACACCGCGGCGAACGCCGACCGCCTGCTGGCCCCGAACCGCGACCCGATCGCGCCGGGCGCCCCGATGCCCGGCGTGGTCCCCGAGTCGTTCGACGACCACGGCGCCGCGCACGCCTGGTTCGCCGCCCAGCACACCGGGCTGCGGGCGGCCGTCGACTGCGCCGCGGACGCCGGCCTCGACCCGTACGTGTGCCGGCTGGCGTGGGGCCTCACCACGTTCCTCGACCGGGCCGGGCACTGGCAGGACCGGCTCGCCGTGCACACGGCGGCGTTGGCGGCGGCCGGGCGGCTGAACGACGTACGGGCGCAGGCCCACGCCCATCGCGAGGTGGCCCTGGCGTACGTGTGGCCGCGCCGCCACGAGGAGGCGGACCGGCATCTGAGGCGGGCGCTGGAGCTCTTCCGCGTCCTGCGATGCGCGCGGGGCCAGGCCGACACCGAGCGCAGCCTGGCCCGGGTCCGCGCCCGCCAGGGCCGGCACCGGGAGGCGCTGCCGCACGACCGCGAAGCCCTTGCCCTGTACCGGATCACGGGGAACCGCCCCGGCGAGGCCGTCGCCCTCAACGCGATCGGCTGGCACTACGCCCACCTCGGCGAGCCGCAGCGGGCCCTCACCTACTGCGCCGAATCCCTTGCCCTGCACGAGGAACTCGCCGACCGGCACGGCACCGCGAACACTTTGGACAGTCTCGGCTACGCCTACCACCGCCTGGGCCGCCACCTCGAGGCCGGCGGCTACTTCCGCGCGGCCGCCGGCCTCTTCGACGAGCTCGGCGACCGCTACCGGCAGGGCGCCACCTACGCCCGGCTCGGTGACGCCCACGCCGCCGCCGGCGACACCGCCGCCGCCCACCGGGCGTGGCGGCGGGCGCTGGGCATTCTGATGGGCCTCGGTCACCCCGAGGCCCATGCCGTACGCGAGAAGCTGTCCCCCGCTCAGCTGACCGTGTAGTTCACCGTGTAGTACGCGTGCTTGAGCGCGTCGAACACCAGCGTGTTGCCGGTCACCGGGTGGCTCCCGACGGTCCGGGTGCCGAGGCTGTCGGTCGCGCTGTTGGCGTCCTTCTCGACGAGCTGCACGTTCACGGTGCCGGTGAACGACCGGGAGATCCCGCCGAGCTGCACGGTCTCGTCCTTGTGCACCCCGAAGGGCCCGGCGACCTTGAGGCCGTTGATGCGAACCTCGATCTCGTCCTCCGAGATGGAGTCCTGCAGCTTCTCGCAGTGCAGGGAGTTGAGCTTGATCGTGGACATGCGCCGATCTCCTTTTGCGAAAGGGTGTCGAACTGACCCGTCCAGACTCCGCAGCCGGCGTTGCGCCGCCGTTGAGCGGATGTTGAACGCCCCCGGCCGTGGAGAATCGGTCGGAAACCCGACTGACCCACAAGCTCTGCCTTTCACTATCCGTAGCGTTGCCAACGCTTTTGCGTGGAATCAACGGGAGGCGTGGGTGTCCGGGATCGTCGTCGAGGTCAGCTTCACCCCGCTTCCCGAGGACGACGATTTCGTCCTCGACCAGCTCACCGAGGAACTCGCGGAGGACCTGCGCGACGCCGGCGAGGTGAGCCGGCCGGCGGCGGCCGCACGCAGACCTCCGAGCTGATCGCCGTCGTCCGGGATGCGATCGAGCGTTCCCGCTGATGGGCCGGTACGCCCTGGTGCTCGGCACGGCGACCTACCGCGCCGATCCCCGGCTCGCGGCGCTGCCGGGCGTACGGCAGGACGTCGACCAGCTGAGGACCGTGCTCGACACGGACGGCGACTTCGACGACGTGACCGCCCACCTCGATCTGCCCGTCGCCCACATGCGGCGGATCGTCGAGGACTTCTACGGCGCACGGCGCCGCGGTGACCTGGCCCTGTTCTACTACTCCGGCCACGGCATCCAGCACGCGGACGGCCAATCGCTGTTCCTCGGGACCGTCGACACCGACACGCAGTCCCTGCACGCTTCCGCGTTCGACGTCGAGGGCGTCCTCCGGCACCTGCTCAACACGACGAGCGCCGACCAGAAGGTGGTCTTCCTCGACTGCTGCTTCTCCGGCGCTTTCACCGCCCGGCACCGGTTCACCGGCGGCGTACGGCAGGAACCTCGCCGGGTTCGGCGCGAGCGGGGCACGTTCCTGTTGCAGTCCAGCAGTCACCTCAAGGCGGCGAAGGCCCAGGGCCCGGACCGTCCGTCCCTCTTCACCGAGGTGCTGCTCACGGGTCTGCGCGGGGCCGCCCAGGCGACCGCCGAGGACGGCTGGACAACCGCCGGCGACCTTTCCCGGTACGCGATGAGCGAGATGTCGCGCCGCCGCCAGGACAAGCCGGTCGAGTCGAGCGAGGGCGTCACCGAGCCGATCCGGCTGGTGGCGGCGGGGGCGGCCGGCCACGCGTCGCGGCCCGCGGGCGTACGGGGCGAGGAACCGGACGATGCGCCGTTCGACACGGACCGCTGGCGCCGGCTGCTGACGTACTACGTCGAATGCCTGCAACGCTCCGCGGTCCTGCAGTTCTTCGTGAACCCGGCGATCAAAAGCACCTACCTCGCGGCGCCGGCCGGACCGGAGGTCGTCTTCTCGGCCGTCGAGGCGATTCCGCTGCGAGGCCCGGCCGGCGGCTCGCCGCGTTCGCGACCGCCGAGGGCCGGTCGTTGCAGTACGGCTACCCGGTCGTGGCGCTGCCGCAGAAGAGCCGACAGGTACGCCTCGCGCCCCTGCTCGTCTGCGACCTGACCGTCGGCGAGGACGGGCTGGCCCATCCGGCGCCGCCGCAGCCCAGCCCGGCCCTGATCGACCACTTCCAGCTCTCCCAGGCCGAGGCGGACCAACTGCGGCAGGAAGTCGCCGAACGGATCGTGCCGGGTGATCAGGGTTCGCTCGCCGGGGCGGTCGACATGGTGGCCGCCACCTTCGGCCTGAAGCCCGTCTCGACGCTGGACCCTGCCGCGCTGGTCGGGTCGGTCCAGGCGGGACCGGTCAACGGCGTGCAGAACGCCGGGATGCTGTTCGCCGCGGGCAACGCGGAGTCCCCGGAACGGCAGCTGATCGAGGATCTGCGCGACATCGTCAAGAACGCCGGGAAGATCGCGTCGACCGCGTTGGGCACCCTGGCGGACCGGGCCGCGGACGAGCCGGACGCCGAGATCTCGCCGGTCGCTCTGAGCCCGGTCAACGAGGCCCAGGAGGAGATCATCCGGGCGGCGATGAGCCGGCCGCTGACCGTCGCCCAGGGCCCGCCCGGCACGGGCAAGAGCCAGCTGGTCACGGCGGTGCTCGCGACCGCGACGGCGGCCGGACAGAGCGTGCTGACCGACCCGGCCCGGCTGGCCGCCCGGGCCGAACCGGCCACCCGGTGGGTGCACGTGCCGGGCGGCTTCCGCCGGGGAATCACCGGGTCGGGGTGCAACGACGCCGAGGCGGAGGCGGTGGTCACGGAGGTGCGGCGGTTGCGCGAGGAGTACCCGTACGCGTCCATCGGTGTGGTGACGCCCCTCGCCGAGCAGCAGCGGGTCCTGGACCGCGCCCTGCGCGCCGCCGACGTCGGCGGGGAGCTCGTGTGCGCAACCATCCACAAGTTCCAGGGCAGCGAGAAGGACATCATGGTGGTCTCGCCGGTCGGGGCGCACGGCATCTCCGACCGGACCCGCGGCTGGCTCGCCGACCAGACGAACCTCTGGAACGTCGCCATCACCCGGGCCCGCTCCCAGCTGATCGTCGTCGGGGACCGATCGTGGTGGTCCGGGCAGCGCGGACTGCTCGCCGTCCTCGCGGTGCCCGTCGTCCGCGAGGCCGCGGGCGTCGACCCGGGCCCGCGCCCGGTCGACCGGCTGGTCCCCGGGCTCCGTGCCGCCGGGCTGACGGTGGAATGGGGTACGCCGCTGCCGGGCTACCCGGTCGATCTCACGGTGACCGGCGGCAAGAGGGACCTGGCGGTGCTGATCGACGACCCGGAGGGCGAGCCGGACGGGCGGGCCCTGCGCCGGACCCTCACCCGTCTCGACATCATCGCCGGTGCCGCCGAGGTGCGGCGGATCCCGGTCTGGCGCTGCCTCGCCGAACCCGAGCAGGTGGTCGCCGAGCTGCGGTCGCTGAGCGAACACGACGAGGGGTCACCCCGTACGGAGTGACCCCTCGTGCGTGCGGCTGTCAGCAGCCGATGGTCACCAGGCGTGGAACGTCCGGCCCCTTTTATTGACGGCTGTGATGCAGGTCTCTAGGGTTGCTCGGACGGGGCTGAAACGATTCATCGGTGAGGAGCGGCGGCATGGCGAAGCGCGCATCGAGGGTGGCTGCGATCGTGGCGCTGCTGTTATTGGCCGGCGCCGCTCCCGCGGAGGCGGCGACGTTCGGCGAGCCGCGGGTCGGCGGGCTGACCGTCGAGAAGCAGGCGGCGCCGCTGGGCGTGGATGTCGCCCGACCCCGCCTCGCGTGGATCCTTTCCACCGGCCGGCAATCGGCGTACGAGGTCGTGGTGTCGAAGTCCGCCTCCGGTGCGGGGAAGGTCTGGGACAGCGGCCGGGTCACCTCGTCCCGGTCCTTCGACATCGAGTACGCCGGGCCCGCGCTCGAGTCCCGAACCCGTTACTACTGGCGGGTCCGGGTCTGGGCCGGCTCCGCGCGGGCGTCCGGCTGGAGCAGTCCCGCCTGGTTCGAGACCGCCTTCCTGCACCGGGACGAGTTCGGCGGGAGCTGGATCGGTGCGCGCCGCAACGCGCCTCAGGTGTCCTTCGGGAACGCGTCCTGGATCTGGTATCCCGAAGGTGATCCGGCGGCCTCCGCGCCGGCCGCTACCCGCTACTTCCGGCGTACGTTCGCATTGCCGGCGGAGGGGCGGATCAGCGCGGCGGAGATGCAGCTGACCGCCGACGACGCTTTCACGCTCTCGGTGAACGGCACGGAGATGTCGCGCTCGCCGGCCGTGGCCGATGCGTGGCGGACGGCCTCGATCATCGACATCTCGTCCGCGTTGCGTCCCGGGCGGAACGTCATCGCCGTCGAGGCGGTCAACGCGAATCCCGGGCCGGCCGGGCTCCTGGCCACCTTGCGGGTGGACCATTCGGCCGCGCCGCTCGACGTCGTGACCGACGGGCAGTGGAAGGCCTCGGACACCGCCGCGGACGGCTGGGCACGGCCGGACTTCGACGACGCGAACTGGCCCGCCGCCCGGGTGGCCGCCGCGTACGGGTCCGGCCCGTGGGGCAATTCCGTCTCCGCCCCGCCGCCGCCGGAAACGCTGCTCCGCACCGAATTCGCGCTCACGCGGCCGGTCGCCTCGGCGCGCGCCTACATCGCCGGCCTCGGCTACAACAAGCTCTCCGTCAACGGCCGCAGAATCGGCGACCACGAACTCGACCCCGGCTTCACCGTCTACAGCAAAACCGTTCTTTACAGCACGTACGACGTGACGAGTTCCCTGCGCCGCGGCGGCAACGCGGTGGGGGTGAGCCTCGGGCGCGGCTACCACTCGATGACGAACCCGGACGAGTGGAAGAACTCCGGCTGGTGGGGCGAGCCGAAGCTGAAACTCGAACTCGACATCACGTACACGGACGGGACCACCCGGAAAGTGGTCAGCGACGAGGGCTGGACCGTGGCCGACGGCCCGACCCGCTCGGAGTCGCTGTGGTTCGGCGAAACGTACGACGCCCGCCTGGAACAGCCCGGATGGGACCGGCCCGGCTTCACGCGCCCCGGCTGGCGGCCCGCCGTCGCGGTCAGCGCGCCCGGCGGAACCCTGCGCTCCCAGGCCTTCCCGCCGATCAAGGCGACGGACCGCCTCGAGGTGGCCGCCACCACCGAACCGGCCGCCGGCCGCCACGTCTACGACTTCGGCAGCCCGACGGCCGGGTGGGCCCGGATCGGCGTCCGCGGCCCGGCCGGGACCACGGTCAGGATCACGTACGGCGAGAAACTGCGCCCCGACGGCACGGTCGACAACTCCGGGGCGTACGGAATGCAGCTTCAGGTCTACTCCTACACCCTGAAGGGCGGCGGCGCGGAAACCTATCAGCCCAGCTACAGCTACGCCGGGTTCCGCTACGCCCAGATCGACACCCCGCCCGGAGTGACCCTGGAATCCGTGGACGGTTTCCGCGTCCACACGGCCGTCGCCGAAACCGGGGGCTTCACCAGCTCCAGCGACCTGCTGAACCGCTACCACGACGCGCAGAAGAACACGATCCTGAACAACCTGCATTCGATCCCGACCGACACCCCGATGTACGAGAAACGGCCGTACACCGCGGACGGCCACCTGTTCGCCGACTCGGCCATCGCCGGTTTCGACATGGAAACCTTCTACGAGAACTGGATGCGTTCCCACCGCGACGACCAGAACGCGGACGGATCGATCGGCGTTACCGTGCCGACGACGGAATCGGGCAAGGCGGTGAAGGACCCCATCTGGGCGGCGAGCTTCGTCCTGGTCACCTGGGACCTCTACTGGTATTACGGCAACAAGCGGGCCGTCGCCGAGAACTACGACGGCATGAAGGCGTGGCTCGGCTTCTACGAACGCACCGTCGCGGCGACCGGCGACATCTACACCGGTTTCAGCTACGGCGACTGGCTGGCACCCGGCTTCGCGTTCGCTCCCGAGGGCACGCGGCTCTCCGGTACGGCGTACCTCTATCTGACCGCCACGAAACTGGCGCAGATGGCCCGTGCCCTGAACCACGGCGCCGACGCCGACCACTTCGAGGCATTCGCCGCCCGGCTCGCCACGGCCTTCAACGCGACGTTCCTCGACCGCGCGGCCGGCGCCTACTTCGACGACCGGGCGGCCGGCTACCGCCAGACGTCCAACCTGCTCCCGCTGAGCCTCGGCCTCGTCCCCGAGGCCGACCGCCGCGCGGTCCTCGCCAACCTGGTCGCCGACATCGACCAGCGCGGCGCCCACCTCAACACCGGCGCCCTCGGCACCAAGATCATCCTGCCGGTCCTCACCGACGCGGGCCGCGCCGACCTCGCCTACCGCATCGCCACGAACCCGACCTACCCCGGCTGGGGCTACTGGTTCGAGGCCCTCGGCGCCACCACCATGTGGGAGGAGTGGAACGCCACCTCCCGCTCGCACGACCACGCCTTCCTCGGCACGGTCGACGACTGGCTCTATCAGCGGGTCGCAGGCATCGAACCGGCGGCGCCGGGCTACACCGCCATCACCATCAAGCCCCACCCGGTCGGCGACCTGCGCACCGCCGGGGCGCGGGTCGACTCGCCGCTCGGCACGGTGAGCTCGCAGTGGACCCGCGCGGGCGGGCGGTTCACCCTCCGGGCCACCGTCCCGTCGGGCGCGACCGCCACGATCTACGTCCCGGCCCGGAACCGGCAGGCCGTCACCGCCACCGGCGCACGTTTCGAGGGCATGAGCGGCGGCTACGCCAGATTCCGGGTCGGGCCGGGCAGGCACGTCTTCCACTCGGAGAGCTGAGCGCCGGGGTTCCCCCCGGCTCAGCGGAGGGTCAGGAGGGCCAGGTTGGCCGCGGCTGCCGCTCCGACCGCGGTGGTGAGAAGGGCGGCCAGGGAGGGCGCCGCCTGGAATCCCAGGGCGGCGCCGAGGATCGCCGCAGCCATGGTCAGGACCGGCGCCGCCCGGACGGTCCAGTGTGGAGGCCGGCGGCGGGTCCAGGCCGCGTAGGCGCTCAGGCCGACGGCCAGGCCGATGGACGGGACAGCCACGGTTGCGCCGCCGATGAACGTCTGGGGGCGTACGGTCCAGACCAGGAGCACGGCCAGGAGCCAGCCGCCGATGCCCAGCGGGATCGGGGTCAGCAGGCGCAGCCACATTCCCGTCCGGGGGCGGAAGCCGCCGCGGCGGCGGACGTGGCGCGCCATCGCCCCGAGGCCGAGCAGCGTGAGCAGGGCGCCGCCCACGGTGATTCCGAGCAGGTAGTGGCCGATGGCCGAGAGGCTGATCGACGGACGGAAGGCGACCGGCCTGGTGTCGAACCCCGTCGCGTCCACGGTGCCCGAGTCGAAGAACGTGGCGAGGAGGCGTTTCCCGGCGTCCGGTCGGTGCTCCCAGAAGTCGCCGGTATGGCCGAGTTCGGGCAGGACCACCTGATGCCCGCGGGACAGCGTCGGCAGGTATTCGCGGGTGGCGAGTTCGGCAGGCGTGGAGAAGTCCAGCGTCCCGCCGATCAGCAGGGTCTCGGCGTCGCTCCGGCGCAGGGTGCGGTATTCGGCGTTGTCGGGGCTGTCCGGCCACGCCTGGTAGAAGCCGCCGGGGCCGCCCCACAGCAGGTCGGTTGCCGCGTTGCCGAGAACCGATCCGGGATCGCCGCCGGCGGCGTAGTAGCGCTCCGCGGCCGGTGCGTCGATCATGCCGAACGAGGCGAACTCGCCCCAGACGAAGGAGCCGGGGATCACCAGGTCGCCCAGGACGGACAGCGCCCACAGGGCGGCGGGGTCCCCGCTCAGATAGGCGTCGATCACCGTGGGGGCGTTGAGCGGTGCCGAGCCGGGGCCGTTCGTGAACAGGCCGTACATGCCGCCGATCCGGACGTTGCCCTCCTTGATGCGCAGGGGACCCCAGCGCCCGGGGACGCCGGCGGCGGTTCTGCGCATCGTGGCGGCAAGGTCGGTGGTGCGGGCGGCGCAGCGCGCGTCGGCCCGGCACAGCTCGGCGTAGCGGCCCAGCTGGCGGTCGGTGATCCGCGGGTCCCAGACGAAGTGACCGGGCGGGTTCACCGAGATCATCGCCGAGCGGTGCAGCGACCGCGGATAGCGCCAGGAGTAGACCATCGCGGTCCGGGTGCCCGCGCTGGTGCTGAGCAGGTTGATGAGCGGGTAGCCGAGGGCCGTCCGGGCCGCTTCGAGGTCGTCGGCGCGCTGGGGGATCGAGTAGCCGGTGAGGTCGGTGTCGGCGCTGAGGCGGCGCGCACAGGCGGCGAAGGCCCGGGTGCCGGCCCGCAGGGACGCCGTGCCGGCCAGGTCGGCGGAGGCCGACAGCGCGCGGGTGACCTCGGGGCAGTCCAGCCGGCGGGAGCCGTCGACGCCGCGATAGCCGACCAGCACCACGTCATGGCCGGCGGTCAGGCGGCCGGCCTGGGGGAATTTCAGGTTCGTGGCACCCGGCCCGCCGTTGAGACGGAAGATCGGCGCGCCGGTGGCCGCTCCGGTGGCGCGGACCCGGATCACCGGCAGGGAGATCAGGGCCGATCCCGGGTCGCGACGGTTCTCGGGCACCACGAGCGTGCCGCAGTCGGCCGCGACGGTGCCGGCCTCGGTCTCGTACGTGCAGGGCCGCATGGTGAGCGACCCGGCTCGCGCGCCGGCGGGGACCGTCAGGCGCTCCGGCGGCCGCAGGGCCAGGTAGCCGAGGCCGAGCAGGACGAGTCCCACCAGCACCGGGGCGATGAGCTTCGGCATGGTCATGGCCGAACGCTAGGTGCCGGCGGTTCCGGTCACGTCCCTCCGCCGAGGTCAGCGGCCGTCCCCCTGTGGGGGTACGGATGGTCCATCAGCCCGCCCCGGTACGCGAGCACCACCGCCTGCGCGCGGTCCCGGGCGTCGATCTTGGTGATGATCCGCTTCACGTGGGTCTTGACGGTCGACTCGGCGACCGTGAGCAGCTCGGCGATCTCGGCGTTGGAGTAGCCCTCGGCGACGAGGCGCAGCACCTCGCGTTCCCGCCCGGTCAGCCGCCCGAGCCGCTCCGGCTCGGGCGGCGCCGCCCGGCTGCCGGACTGCCGGGCGACGAAGACGCCGATCAGCTCCCGGGTGACCGCGGGGTCGATCAGCGCGTCGCCGGACGCCAGGACCCGTACCGCGTCGATGAGCCGCTCGGGCGTGGCCCGCTTGAGCAGGAATCCGCCGGCGCCCGCTCGCAGGGCTCCCCACACGTACTCGTCATAGTGGAACGTGGTGAGCACCAGCACCCGGGTGGGCAACCCGCTCGCGACGATCCGCCGGGTCGCCTCGATGCCGTCGATCCCCGGCATCCGGACGTCCAGGACGGCGACGTCCGGTCTCAGCTCCCGGCAGCGGGTGACCGCCTGCAGCCCGTCCGCGGCTTCCCCCACCACCTCGATGTCGCCGGCCGTGCCGAGGACGACGCCGACCCCGGCGCGCAGCAGCGCGTCATCGTCGGCCAGCAGCACCCGTACGGTCATCGCGAGCTCTCCGAGGGTCTCGCCGGCACGGGAACCGGCGTGGCACGGAGCCGGCAGCGCATCGTGAAGCCGCCGGTCCCGGCCGGGTCCCTGCCGGGGCCATGGGTGACGGTGCCGCCGAAGAGCGCGGCGCGCTCGCGGATGCCGAGCAGGCCGCGCCCGGGCCGGTAGCTCCCGGCGGGCCCGCGTCCGTTGTCCTCGACCGTGATGCCGAGCCACCCGTCGTCGAGCCGCAGCGACACCCGGGCGGTGCGGGCGTCGGCATGCTTCAGCACGTTGGTGAGACCCTCCTGGACGATCCGGTAGGCGGTCAGGTCGAGGCTGTGGGGCAGGCCGCCCGGCGGGACCTCGTTGCGGACCGTGACCCGCAGCCCCGCCTGCGCCATCCGCTCCGCGAGGCCGGGCAACAGCTCGAGCCCGTACGCCTCGGTGGACCATGCACCGGCCCCATCCTCATCGCGCAGGAGACCCAGCACGCGGTCGAGCTCGGTCAGCGCCTCCCGGCCGGCCCGTTCCAGCTCGGACAGCAGGCCCTTGGCCCTCTCCGGGTCGTGGTCGAGCACCCGCCGCCCCGCCCCGGCCTGCACGAGCATCAGGTTGACCGTGTGCCCGATCAGGTCGTGCAGTTCCCGGGCGATCCGCGCCCGCTCGTCGGTCATCGCGCGCTCCTGGATGAGCTCCCGCGCCGTCCGCTGCTCCTCACGCCGGCGGGCCATGGCATATCCGGCCGACCAGAGGGCCAGCCACACCAGCAGCACCCCGGTCGGCTGGGTGAGCCGGACGACGTCGTCACGGGCGGCGAAGTAGACGGCGGTGCAGCCGGCCAGCACCACGAGAGCCCACCGTGCCCGGCGGGCGGTGGCGTAGAGCGCGACCGAGAAGGTGCCCAGGAGATTCGCGTACGGCGACAGCCAGCTCGCCGGCGTGGTCAGCGCCTCGGCGCACAGGGCGGCTCCACTGAGCAGGAAAGCGCCGAACGGCAGGCGCCGGCGCAGCGCGAGGGCCACCGCCATCGCCGTGCCCGCCGCGGTGGCCGCCGCCGCATACCGCGCGGGCACCGGATCCAGCATGAACCGCTCGGTCAGCAGAGCGGCCAGGAAGACCGCCGCGAGCGCGAGGTCGGCGGCCGGCAGCCCCACCGGCCGCAGGACCGCCCGGAACCGGTGTCCCGGCAACGCTTCCGCCATGCCGCCCAGTCTCGCCCCGGGACAGCGGTCCACACCATGCCGGGCCCGGAGTGAACGCCCCGGGCCCGGCGATGGTGGATCGGATCAGCGGCGCGTCAGCAGGCCGGGGCGGTACGGCAGGAGGCCGTAGTCGCCGCCGGAGCTGGGGGAGCGGCCCTGGTAGAGCAGTTGCAGGTTGCACGGGTCGATGGTCATGGTCTGGTCGGCGTTCACCCGGACCAGCTCGCCGTGGCTGATGTCGTTGGTCCAGGTGGCGCCGCTGTTGGCCTTGCCGGCGAAGGGGTTGCTCTCGGTGGCGGCCTGCGGTGTCCACGACCCGCCCAGGCTGCTGGCGGTGAACGAGCGGAAGTAGCGGCCGTTCGCGCCGATCGCCTCGACGATCATCAGGTACTGGTTCTGGCCCTGGACCTTGTAGACCTGCGGTGCCTCGAAGAGGTTGTTCGTCGAGTCGCTCATCACCACGGTCGAGCCGCTGCCGAAGCTGCCGGGGAAGTTGCCGATCGGCATGGAGGCCCGGTAGATCTTGCCGTTGTCGCCGGCGAAGAACAGGTACATGTTCGTGCCGTCACCGATGAGCGTCTGGTCGATCGGGCCGGTGCCGGAGCCGGAGATGCTGCCGGAGAACAGGGTCTGCGCCGCCGACCAGCCGTTCGCGTTGGTGGGGTCGCTGGAGGTGCGGTAGGAGAACGCCGTCGGGCCCCACTGGTACGCGAGCACCCAGACGCTCCTGGGGGCGAAGTAGAACAGCGTCGGGGCCACGGTCGCCGACGACATCGCGTTCTGGCTCGCCGAGGCCATGTCGGACCAGTTCGTGAACAGTCCGAAGTTCATCGAGCCCCAGGTGGATCCGGTGTCGTGCGTGGTCGCGTACACCAGTTGCCGGCCGTTGTACGGCACGGTGGTGAAGTCCTTGAGCGAGACCCACCCGGACCTGGGGGTGGCCAGCGCCCCCGTCGAGCTCCAGCGGTACGTCGACGGCAGGGTGCAACTGCCGCCCGGCGGCGGCGTCGTGGGATCGGTGCCGCCGACCCGGGCGAGCTGCCACTGCTGGTTGGCGCCGTTCCAGTCGCTGTACTGGACGATGTTGGCACCGTCGGCGGTCGACGCGCCCTGCACCTCGAGCGCCTTGCCGCTGTTGCGGTTGATCAGCTGAACGTAGCCGTCGATGTCCTGGATGCCGAACTGCTGGTTGGCGGCGTTGGTGTCGGTCCACTGGACGACGGAGCCGCCGTCGGCGGTGGACCGGTTGTAGACGTCGAGCACCTTGCCCGAGTGCCTCGACTTCAGCCGGTAGAAGCCGCCGCCGGAGTCGACGAACTGCCACTGTTGCTGGTTCTGGTCGTTGCGCGTCCACTGGGTGATCCGGGCGCCGTCGTTCGTGGCCAGGTTGTACACGTCGAGGGCCTTGCCGCTGTTGCGGTTGACCAGCACGTACCAGGCGGTGGTGTCGATGGTCGCGGCCGACGCCGCGGGCGCATTCACGACGGTGAGCAGGCTGCCGGCCAGCACGGTGAACGCTGCGGTTGCCGCCGCGAGCCATCGGCGGCGATTCGGGGACGGTTTCACGCTGCTTCTCCTCCAGCATTCGGCAACGCATTTGATCTTCTGATGTGACCGGTAACAACAGTGCGTAATCGAAACTTCCAATTATCGGTCGGTGGGGATTCGCCATGTTGCCAGAGCATTACGCGGACGGCAAGAGGAGTCACTGACCAGGGGTAATAGTGCCTAGTCAGGGACGTCTACTTCCGGAAGTTTTCCGGAACCTGTTGTTTCACGGGTGTTGCTGTGCCAGCATCGACCCATCGGTGCACGTCATTACCGCCGCTTTCACATGGACGCGTGACGGTTCCTATTCAGTCGTACGCGTGGCGCTTGGTGCCCGTATTCGGAGAACCGAGAAAGGAGTCAACCGTGGCAAGCAGTTCTCCTGCCGTTCCCCCCGCCGCCCCGGGCAGACGGTCGAGGTGGACCCGGCTGCTGGCCGGCGCCGCCGCCGGAGCCCTCGCGACAGTGGGTGTGCTCACGGCGATGCCCGACGCGAACGCCGCGGCGGGCACCCTCGGCGCGGCGGCCGCCCAGTCGGGCCGCTACTTCGGCACGGCGATCGCGGCCAACCGCCTCGGCGACTCGACGTACACCACGATCGCCGGACGTGAGTTCAACATGGTCACGGCCGAGAACGAGATGAAGCCGGAAGCGACCCAGCCCAACCGCGGCCAGTTCACCTTCAGCGCCGGCGACCAGATCTACAACTGGGCGACGCAACGCGGCATGAAGGTGCGCGGCCACACCCTCGCCTGGCACGCGCAGCAGCCGGGCTGGATGCAGAGCCTCGGCGGCAGCAGCCTGCGCCAGGCGATGATCGACCACATCAACGGCGTGATGGCCCACTACAAGGGCAAGCTCGCGGCCTGGGACGTCGTCAACGAGGCCTTCAACGAGGACGGCAGCCGCCGGCAGTCCAACCTCCAGTCCACCGGCAACGACTGGATCGAGGTCGCGTTCCGTACGGCCCGCAACGCCGACCCGTCCACCAAGCTCTGCTACAACGACTACAACATCGAGAACTGGTCGTACGGCAAGACGCAGGGCGTGTACAACATGATCCGCGACTTCAAGTCCCGCGGCGTACCGATCGACTGCGTCGGCCTGCAGACCCACTTCACCGGCGGCAGCTCGCTGCCCGGCAACTTCCAGACCACGCTCTCGAGCTTCGCCGCCCTCGGCGTCGACGTGGCCCTGACCGAGGTCGACGTCACCAACTCCTCGACCTCCCAGTACGCCGGCCTCACCCAGGCCTGCCTCAACGTGGCCCGCTGCATCGGCATCACCGTCTGGGGTGTCCGCGACAGCGA
The DNA here is from genome assembly GCF_003002065.1 of Pseudosporangium ferrugineum. Lineage (GTDB taxonomy): Bacteria > Actinomycetota > Actinomycetes > Mycobacteriales > Micromonosporaceae > Actinoplanes > Actinoplanes ferrugineus_A. Next base: position 180,804 of record NZ_PVZG01000016.1, on the reverse strand, counting down.
CTCCTGGCGCGCCGGCGAGAGCCCGCTGCTCTTCGACAACGGAGGGAACAAGAAGGCCGCGTACACGTCGGTCCTGAACGCCCTCAACGCTGCCGGCCCCTCCACCCCGCCGAGCGACGGCACAGGGTCCCCGTCGACCCCGCCCACCGGCGGCAACCGCATCGTCGGCGCCCAGTCCGGCAGATGCATCGACGTGCCGAGCGCATCGCAGAACGACGGCACCCGGGTCCAGCTCTACGACTGCAACGGCCAGACCAACCAGGCCTGGACCCTGACTTCGAGCAAGCAACTGACCGTGTACGGCGCCAAGTGCCTGGACGCCGCCGGCTCCGGCAACGGCTCGGCGGTCCAGATCTACAGCTGCAACGGCCAGGCCAACCAGCAGTGGAACGTGAACTCCAACGGCACCATCACCGGGGTGCAATCGGGACGCTGCCTCGACGTCTGGGGCACGGGCAACGGCCAGCAGGTCCAGATCTACGACTGCAACGGCCAGGCCAACCAGCGATTCAGCATGAACTGACCGATCGCGTACGGGGTGTGGCGGCGCACGGTGCCGCCACACCTTCGCGTGTCACGCCCGGCGGGTGACGGTGAGATGGAAACCCTTCGGAACCATGGAGAAGCTCAGCCCCTCGGTCACGGCGCCGGCCGACCGGTCCGGCACGAAGTCGAAGGACCGCGCCAGCACCGAGGTCACCACGGCCGTATCGATCATGGCCAGATTGCGTCCGGGGCAGAAGCGGGGGCCCGCCCCCGCAAGCCGTCGTCGTCGCGGTGCACAACAAGCGTCTGCGGACCGGGGTGAGGGCGACCTGCGGGTTGTGCAGCAGATTCTCGGGCAGGCCGACCGCCCGGAGCACCGGCCCGGCGGCCAGCCCGACATCGGCGAGCGTGGCACTCGTCGTCGATATTCTCCTCAAGGTGGCCCACGATATGCAGATGGGGGAGACGCGTCATCAGCCGAACGCGCCAGGTCAGTCGCACTTCGCGCCACCCCGGGCCGGCCCGTCGCCGATAGGATGCCGCCGTGATCCGTGAGATGCGCTTCGTCGTGTCTGTGCCGGACGAGGTCTCGGCCTACGCCGTCGCCGAGAAGCTGGCGGAGCGCGGCCACCTGCTGGTCGCCGTACGGGAGGTGCCGGCCGACCCGGCGGAGGCCCGCTTCGCCGGCTGGTGGCGGGCCCACTCGCTGGCCGTGGACCCGCCCTACGAGGGCCCGCTGGAGGTCTCATCGGCCGAGAAGAAGGCCGTCGCCGCCATCGCCCGCACGTACGGCGGGCAGGCCAACTCGGCATGCGGCCAATTCCCGGACAAAGCGATCGAACGCTTCTCGCGGGAGGGCCTCGCGCACTCGCTCGACCGGGCCGAGGCCGACCGGATCCGCGCGAAGCTCGTAGGCACGCAGACGGCCGCCGCACCGACCCCGCCCACGCCCCCCGGACTCAAATGCGGCGGTTTCCGTCGTCCCGCCGCCGACCTGCGCGCGGCCGCCGTCGAGGGCTGTACCTTCGACGGCGTGGGCGACCTGATCGCGGCGATCGCCGACGACGCGTTCCCGCAGGGCTCGGTGGTGCCCGCCACTCCGGCAGCGGTGCCCCGGGTGGCCGCGCTCGCGGGAGCCGACGGGGTGAGCGACTTCTACCGGGCTACGGCGCTCATGGTGCTGTTCCGGATGAGCACCGCGGGCCGGCGGCGGCTGGCCTACCAGGCGGACGCCCCGGAAAGCGACGGCACCGAGACGCCCGCGGAATCAGCGACCCGGGCGGCGGTCGCGGCGGTGCTTCCCGGCCTCTCGGCGGGCCGCAGCGAACTGGGCCAATTTCTGCTCGCTGCCCTGTCCGCGGCCACGCGAGAGGCGGGGGCCGCCCCGCTGGCCGGGCTGGAGCGGATCGCCGGGCGCTACGCGGGCACCGCCCGCATCCCGGTGGTGAACCTGATCCGCGCAGTGGCCGACGGCGCCGAAGAGCCCATCCGGACCGCCGCCGCGGCGGTGGTGGCGGCCCTGCCCGAGGTGGTCGACGGCCTGCAGAGCCCGAAGGCCACGGCCGAGGGCCGGGCACTCGACACGCTCGACACCGTGCTGCGGTGGGAGCTGGACAACGCCCGCTTGTCCAAACTCGGCACGGTCTTCGGCCCCCGCTGATAAGGCGTTATCCGCGGGCCGCCGGGCCTACCGCTGTCCGGGCAACTGACGCACCTGCCGGGCGAGCCTCTCGATGCCGGCGGGCACAAAGATCAGCCAGAGGATCGCCAGCAGATTAGGACCGAAACCGTCCTGGGCCTCCGAGCCCGACAGATTCAGCAGGACGATCGGCCCGACCGCGATCCCCGGCATCAGAACCCACCAGGCGAGATAGGTGGCGAGAATCTCCAGCGGGCGCAACCGTGTCGAGGCGACGATGCGGTAGGGCGTCACGTACGAGATCGTGCCTCTGTGGTATTGACCGCTCGTCGCGCCGACGACGAGCTGATGTCGGCGCAGAGGCCATATCGGCAGGATGGCCGTGGCCCACTCGGTGGCGGTGTGCGTGCCATCGGGCTGCCGCTTGGAGAAGCCCAGATATTTCGTGCCGAACCCCGCCGTCGTTGACAATGGAGCCTCCCGCCCACCGCGATCCTGTCGGGCAGCCTACGACGCATGTCAATCGGTGAGGCACCCCGCAGCGACGGCATCCGCACCGCCGGTGAATCATGACGGCCTACCCGGCAAGTGATCGCTGCCGGGCCTCCGCCGATGGGCATGTCATTGACGCTCGCCCACCCCGATCTACAACCAGCCCCGGGCCGCGTGCTGGTTCCCGATCGCGCCGGGGCTGACGCCGCACGGGCTGCGGCACATTCTTCCTGCTTAGTTCCTGTGTTGCGATTGGCTGCTACGGATGATTGACCTAGGGGTTTGGCGGTTGCGCTGAGGCGTGTTGTGTTTCTACTGTCGGCGCCCGTGATCTTGACCTTCTTCTCTGCCCAGGGCTGGCAGTCGTGGGATGTGGCGCATCGGCCGTTGATCCCGGAGGGCATGCCGGTACTCGTCGACGACGATCTGCGGTTCGAGGACGGCCCGGCAGCCCGCGTCCGACCGTTGCGGTGAACCGGTGGCTGCGAGAGTTACCGGCCAGCGGTGCGCCGGCGGCGAACTCGTGGCAGACGTACGCGCGGATGCTGAAGGACTGGGCGGAGTTCCTGGCAGTGCACGGTGTCGGGCTGTTCGAGTCGCGGGAGCGGCTGAAGGCGGGGTTGAGCCGGTACACCGGGCACCGGGCTACGGGGCCGGTGAAGGCCCGATTCGCGGCGACGACGTGGGGCCAGCACATGAGCATCCTGTCGCTGTTCTACCGGTGGGCGATGGCCGAGGGCTACGCGTCGGCGGAGCCGTTCACCTACCGCGCGGCACGGGCGTTGTTCGCCGGGACCGGGCGCCGGCCGGTCTGGGCCGAGCACGCCGAGCGGACCAAGACCTTCATCGGCAAGCTCGGCAAGACCCGCACCGTTGAACGCGACCGCCTGCGCACTGACCACGACCGCGCTCAGCGTGTCATCGCCGAGATCGACGCCGCGACCGCACCGAAGCCCGACAAGGACGAACAATGAGGATCACCGCAGCTCAACGAGCCGAGAACGAAACCGTATCCAGGCAACGATGGACCGGCTCCTGCGCGGCGAGATCCCGGCCGGCGGCAAGTGCGACATCAAGACCCTGGCCCGCGAAGCGGGCGTCGACCGCACCGCGTTCTACGGCAACCGGCCCTACGCACACCTGCGAGCCGACTTCGAGCATCGCCTCCAGCAGTTGCACCAGACCGGCCAGACCCCGGACCCGCGCATCGCCCAGATCACCCGTCTGAAGGCCGACATCGGCAAACTCACCGAACGCCTATCCCGAGCCGACCAGAGGATCGCCGAACTCACCGACTTCCGCAGCCAGGCCCTGTCCCGCCTCGCCGCACAGCACGAAGAGATCATTCAGCTCCGCGAGGCCGCCTCCGGCACGGGCCGCGTGATCCGCCTGCCCACGAACCGCTCCCAGACGATCGGCCCATGTTGAAGCCAAACCGGCCCTACACCTGCACAGATGAGCACCCTCGACTGCCCACCCCGGCCCCGCGATGATGCCGCATCGCCGCCGCGGGCACGGGAGACCACGAATGTCAGCTCAACCTGCGCAGCCCATCGGTGACGGCCGCCCGCAGCTGCTCGCCGTATTCATCCGCCGGCAACACACCGACATACTCGGCCGCCCGTTCGAACGCGACGCGGGCGGCGGCAGCGTCGCCCAGTTGCTCGTGAGCCGACGCCACCCCCACGAGCAGCGAAGGATAAAAGGGCGCCACCCTCTCGTCACCGACAGCGTCAGCATGCCGCAACGCCTCCTGATTCCATCGAAGGATCTCTGCGGGATCGTCCTGCCGCCGGGCAAGATAGTGCGCCGCAACGCAAGCGTCGTAGTCGTCAGTTCGCGCCGCCCATGCCTGCTCGAAAAGCGCCTGGGCGTCTAGCAGCCGTCCTTCCACCTCCGCCCGCATTCCCTCTTGGCACAGCTTCAGCACGGGGTTACCCAGATCCATCATCACTCCTGTCATCACCAAATGGCCGACAAGACGACCTTGAGGCCTCCACCAGGTCGAGGGTCAAGCAGATGGAGCACTGGAGTGCCGCGATTCCCGGCTTGGACCGGTATCCGGCCTCGCCCGCCGCACCTCGCGGACAGCATGAGCCGGGCCACAGAATCCTGCCGGGAATGCAACACCCCGCAACGCCAGCAGCGCGAAACGAAGCGCCGGGACAGCCAGCTCAATGACGACACGAACGTTCGGCACACGGGTTCTGCGGAAAGAAGGCACGCCTGCGAGACCGTGATGATCGAGCTTCGTACCCCGGCTCGGTTGATGGATGCCCATGGGCCACGCCGACGGCTCGGTGCAGGCGCTGTACTCGCACGTCACCGACGGGATGATCCGCGACCTACACGACGGGCTGACCCAGGTCTGGGGGAGGGCACTGGCGGACCGGCGAGGTCTGAGCCCTCGTTCGCCCGGTAGCGGCGAATGAAACGACCAAGATCGTCTCTAAAACCTCTCCCGATCTTGCCCGCCAACAAAAATCGGGCTCCGTCCCGGTGGGACGAAACCCGTTCTGACCTGCTGTTTTGCGTGGTGGGCGATACTGGGATCGAACCAGTGACCTCTTCCGTGTCAAGGAAGCGCGCTCCCGCTGCGCCAATCGCCCTCGATCTTATGCCGAGGTGGAGACGGGATTTGAACCCGTGTACACGGCTTTGCAGGCCGTTGCCTCGCCTCTCGGCCACTCCACCGAGCTGGCCCCGCACGTAACCTGTCGCGGCCTCTCCGAGCGGACGACGGGATTCGAACCCGCGACCCTCACCTTGGCAAGGTGATGCGCTACCAGCTGCGCTACGTCCGCTTGTCCTTCCGGGTTCCCCCGGCGACGGAAGAAACATTAGCCGGTCGCCCCCGGCCTTGCCAAACCGGGGTACCCCGGCGCGTCGCAAATCGGTGGAATGCCAGGTCAGGGTCGATGTCAGGGGGTCGGCCGCCGCGCACGGGCGGGGGTCCCGCAGCGCGGGCAACCACATCGGGGCCGGCAATGCGGCGTCCGGGTCGGTTCGGGCGCCCCGGTTATCCACAGGCCGGCGGAACGAGCGAGCGCCGGACCGGCCCCTGCGGGTTGGATGGGGGCATGCAGATCCGACAGGTCTCGGCCGACGAGCGCACCGACACGATGTTCCCGCTTCAGGCGTACGCGTTCATGCCCTCGCCCTGGAGCGACGCCGAGCGGGAGGCCTACGCCCGGCGGATGGTCTTCTATCGGACGGCCACCAGCCTGGTCGCGGAGGAGGACGGGCAGGCGCTCGCCGGGGTCGCCGCGTTTCCGATGCGGCAGAACGTGCGGGGTGTCGTGCAGGACATGGCCGGGGTGGCGTCGGTCGCGGCGCATCCGTCCGCGCGGCGGCGGGGGTTCGTGCGGGAGCTCATGATTCGGCTGCTGCGTCAGACGCGGGAGCAGGGCTGTGCCGTCAGTGCCCTCTATCCGTTCCGGCCGTCGTTCTACGGCAGGCTCGGTTACGTGGGGGTGCCGCGGGTGCGCACCGCGAGCTTCGCGCCGGAAGGGCTCGCGCACCTGCTCAGGGCCGAACTGCCGGGCGAGGTCGAGCGGCTGCGCCTCGCCGAGGGGTTCGACGCCTACAACGACCTCACGCTGCGCCTGCTGGAGAAACGGCACGGCTTTTCCGTGTACGACGAGACGCGCACCGCCGAATTCCGCGAGAGCCCGCCGCTGTGGGTGGCCGTGGCGCGCGTGGACGGGGAGGTGGTGGGCGCCGTGACGTATCGGATCGCCGAGTACGGCGGCGACCTGGTTGCGGGTGACCTGCTGACCACGGGGCCGATGGGGCGCGCTCTGCTGCTCCAGTTCTTCGCGCGGCACGTGGATCAGGTCGCCCGCATAGAGGTGAAGATCGGCGTGGACGAGGTGCCCGAGCTCTGGGGTACGGACTTCGCCGTGCTGACCGAGGGCCGCGTGGACCATCCGCGCCGGGGTGCGCCGATGGTCCGGTTGCTGACGATGGAGGCGCTGGACGGGCTGCCGGCCGGGGCGGACACGGCCGTGACGGTCGAGGTGGTGGACGACGACCTGCTCGCCGGGCGTTACCGGATCACCGGTGCGGGCGGCGCGCTGAAGGTCGAGGCCGTCCGGGGCGAGCCGGAGGCCACGCTGACCTGTGCGGGCATCTCGGCGCTGGCGTACGGGGTGCTGGACCCGGTGGAGGTGATCACCCGGGGGTTCGGGCAGATGGGGGCGTCGGCGGTGGAGGCCCTGGGCGCCCTGTTCCCGAAGTCGATGCCCTACCTGTTCGCCGATTTCTGAGGGCAGCCGTGCGGTCAGGCTGCAGTGGGGAGGCCGGATGAGGTGAAGGCGCGACCGTCGTCGGTCACCGCCGCGGATTCGTAGCCCTCGGGGGTGAGCTTGGCCAGCCAGGCCAGGCCTGCCTCGCCCATGGCCAGGGCGGCGGTCGCGTAGGCGTCCGTCAGGGCCAGGTCGGGGCCGACCACGGTTACCGAGCGCAGGCCGTGGGCCGGTTCGCGGGTACGGGGGTTGAAGACGTGATCGCCGCGTTCGTAAATTCCCGAGGTGGCCACCGCGCGGTCGGTGACGGCCAGGACCCAGCTGAGCTTGTCGGGTTCCCACGGGTGGCGGATGCCGACGCGCCAGGGTTCGCCCTTGGCGGACAGGCCCCGGGCCCGGATGTCGCCGCCCGCGTTGAGGCAGTGGTTCACCGAGCCTGCTTCGGCGAGGCGTGCGGAGGCGACCTCCACGGACCAGCCCTTGACGTAGCCGGAGGGGTCCAAGGGGCCGGCCGCGTACGCGTCGAAGTAGCCGTCCGTCTCCCGCCACAGGTCGGCGCAGGCCTCGAGGACGTGGCGGAGGTCGGCCGAGCAATCGGAGACGTCGATCTCGCGGCGGCGGAGGCGGCTGACCTCGCTGTCGTCACGGTACGTGCTGAACCGGCGGTCCACCTCGTGCAGCCACGAGCAGACGTCACCGATCATGGCGCGCAGTACCGGTGCGGGAAGGTCGTCGGCGAGGTCGATGCTGACAACCGTTCCCATCACATGCTCGGCGTGGTGCATGGCGCGAAACTCTACGCGTCAACCCTGTGAGCGCCCCGCCCCTGCGCTCCCACGATGGCCGGCGAGCAGGGGCGGCGGCCGGCGAGCGGCGAGCAGGGGCGGCCGGTAGCAAAGACCGGCCACACCACGCGGCCGCCCGCGCTGGCCACGCCCGCGCTGGCCACGCCCGCGCTGGCCACGCCCGCGCTGGTCGCGAGGGGTGGGTCAGGCGTTGGCCTTGTCGATGGCGGCCTGGAGGGACTTCACGTACGACTCGCTGGTGAAGGTTGCGCCCGATACCGCGTCGACGTCGGCGCTCTGGGATTGGACCGTGGACTGTTTGAGGGAGGCGATGGCCGGGGGGTTGATCGTGGCGCTGTCGGCTGTTGTGGGGTAGGTGGCGTCCGCGGCGGTGATTTTGCCGCCTTCGACCCTGATGGAGACCTGGATGGTGCCGTACGGGTTCTTGACCGCGGTGCCCTTGAAGATGCCGTTCTTCAGGCCGGTGCCGCCGGCTGCGCCCTCCGACGACGAGTCGGCGTCGGCGTCGGAGGAGTCCGAGTTCGAGGGCTTCTTGCCGGACGGCTTCTTGCTGGGCGGGGCGTCCTGGCCCGAGCCGGCCAGGTCGACGGCGGGGGGTGCGGCCGCCGGCACGGCCGGCGCGGAGACGCTCAGGCGGACGCCCACGATCAGGGCGGCGCCCGTCAGGGTCCCGACGGCTGCTGCGGTGCTGCGTCGCATCAAAAACTCCCGGCTGACAAATAAAGGGGATGGGATCAAAAGCTGACGGGGGACGGGGGACGGGGGACAGGGGACGGCGGACAGGGGACGGCGGACAGGGGACAGGGCGGGGTCAGAACTCGAAGGGGTCGAGGTGCATCTGGCTGTCCGGGACCTCGAGTTCGCGCAGTGTCTGGACCGCCGCGCTGACCAGGCCCGGTGGGCCGCAGAGGTACACGTCCCTGCGGTTGACGTCCGGGACCAGGCCCAGCAGGCCGTCCGCCGTGAAGAGGCGGCGGGGGCCGGGGTCGTTGCGGGAGCCGACGATGTAGCGCACCCAGGCGTCGCGGCGTTCTGCCAGGTCCTCGAGTTCCTCGCGGAAGACCAGTTCGTCGGGGCGGCTCGCGCGGTAGATCACGATCGTGTCCGGCGGCATGTCCTCGAGCAGGGCGCGGATCGGGGCGATGCCGCTGCCGCCCGCGATCAGCAGCGCGCGGCGGCGGGTGCGGCGCTGGGCCGTGAAGGTGCCGAACGGGCCCTCCGCCCAGACGGGTGTGCCGCGTTCCATCTCGGCGAGCTGGGCGGTGTGGCCGCCGACCGCGGTGACGGTGAGGCGTACCCACTGGGAGTTGGGGGCCGCGGAGAGGGAGAACGGGTGGGACTGCCACCAGCCGTTGCGGGTGAGGAAGCGCCAGCGCATGAACTGGCCGGCCTGGGCGGGGAGCTTGTCCAGGTTCCTGCCGTCGATGTAGATCGAGAATGTGTTCGTGCCCTCGGCGACCACCTCGGCGACCTCGAAGCGGTGGCGGACGTTCAGCCAGACCGGCTCGATCAGGCGGCCCCAGACGACCGCGGCGATCACCAGGGCGCCCAGGCCCGGCCAGAAGAGGTCGGCGAACTTGCCCGAGAGGTTGGCGCCCATCGCGACCTGGTGGCCGTAGCCGAGCAGCAGCACCAGGTACGCGGTCAGGTGCAGCAGGTGCCACAGCTCGTACGGGAGCTTCGAGCGGGCCGCCCGGATCGAGATGAGGCTGATGAACACCAGCAGGCCCGTGGCGACCGTGGCGCTGAGCATGTCCGGGAACGTGGTGATCATCGTCCAGCCCTGGTCGACGACGCCGGTCTCGGCCGTCAGGGCGTACCCGTAGACGATGAAGACGATGTGGGCCGCGACCAGGACGACCAGCGAGGTGCCCAGCCACCGGTGCCAGCGCAGCAGGTCGCGGGCGCCGACCCATTCCTCGAGGAACGAGACCCGGCTCATCATCAGCAGCTGGATGAACAGGACGTAGCCGCCGGCCAGGCCGGTCAGCCGGCCGACGGCCATCAGCAGCGACGGCGTGTCGCCGATCGCGCCGGCCTCGGTCTCGAAGAGCCACAGCGCCAGGCTGGTGGCCAGCCCGGCGAAGAACAGCAGGACCGTGAGCAGGCGGTTCCCGGAGGTCGCCTCGGCCGGCGGGCGGTCGTCGGTGGCGACCGGCGGCCCGGAGCCCTGCCAGCCCCCGGGCGACCCGGGGGCCTCGACGACGATGTCGCCGCGCGGCACGCCCTCGTTGAGGTCGGGCTGCTCCCAGAAATCGCGGACCGGCCGCTGGTCCTCGTAGGTCTCGTACATCGTCGGCCCTGGTCGCGCCATCGGTCTCACCCGCCCGGCTGTCGTCTGCCCGTCGTTGCCCACCCACCCCCTGGCGGCGGACGTGACGACCCGGTCTCGCGGTGGCCGTCGACGGGTACTACGCGGTTCAGCGGGCGAAGGCTCAATGAGGAGCCGAAAAACTAGTTGTACGAGATGATCTTCTGGAGCAGGCCGCTGCCGGGGAAGTCCAGCATGAGGACGCCGGTGCGGGTCAGGCCGTGGCCCTCGTTCAGGTACGTGAGCAGGAACGGGTCGACCCCCTGGACCCCGAACGCACCGCCCGCCACCTGCTGCGGCTGGGCGAAGAGGCTGGAACCGGAGCCGAAGTTCACGTAGATCTTCGTGGGGTCGCCGGCGTTGGTCGCGTCGAGGAAGCGGCGTACCTGGTCACGCTTGGTGGCGATGGCCCCCACGTTCGGCACGGTGTAGTTGTCCTGGATGTACGTGGACGAGCCGTCCGTCCAGGTGGCGAACTGGGCCAGCCCGTAATGCTCGATCGGGCTGCCGTGGGCGCCGTGCAGGACGGCCAGCACGACCTTGCCCCGCACCTCACCGAGCGTGGGGGTGGCAGCCGCCGCGGACCGCGTCACCGACGGCTGCCAGAACACCGGCGTACGGTAGGAGTCGAAGATGTCCGGGAAGCTCTTCTGGCCCGGAACGTCCGTACACGATCCGAGTTCGCCGGTGCACTCCTGCTTGAGCCGCATGATCACGGTCTCGGCCGGGTGGGCGGCCAGGAAGTCGGTCAGCACCCGCACGACGTCGGTGAAGTTGGCGTTCTGGTAGACCGCGCCGTGGTGGATCGTGAACGTGTTGCCGTCGTTCACCCGGGCCCGGATGTCGATCATGCGGATGCCCGCGGTGAGCTGCCGCGCGAGCGTGCCCCCGCTGTTGCCGAAGTCCTCCTGCGTCTGGGTGAGCGACCCGCCGTGGATCGACATCGTCCCGTGCGTGCCGGGCACGGACAGCGCCGCGAGGCTGGCGCCGTCGGGCACCGAGCGCATCCAGTCGGGGTCGTTCGCCGCGCTCAGCGTCCGGTAGGAGGCATCCGCGGCGAGTGCGGCGCCGGGCACCGCGATCAGGGCGAGGGACAGGGCGGCGGCGGCGAGGACGCGCTTCATGCAGGGAAACATATCGATCTCCGGGGTGCGGGGGAAGCGTCCGGCCGCACCGGAGTTACCGTCACCGGCGTGACTGACAACCCCGCCGGGCTCACCGTGGTCGGCATCGGCGCCGACGGGTGGCCGGGACTCGCGGGTACGGCCACCGCCGCGCTGACCGCCGCCGACGTGATCCTCGGCAGCGACCGCCAGCTCGCCCTGCTCCCGACCGAGGTGGCCGCCGAACGCGTGCCGTGGCCCACCCCGCTGCTGCCCGCCCTGCCCGGCCTGCTCGAACGCCACCGCGGCCGCAGGATCGCCGTCCTGGCCAGCGGCGACCCGATGTTCCACGGCATCGGCGCCACCCTGCGGCGGTACGTGGACCGCTTCGACGTCATCCCGCACCCGTCGTCGGTGTCGCTGGCCGCCGCCCGGCTGGGCTGGCCCCTCGCGGAGGTCGACGTTCTCAGCCTGGTCACCGCGCCGGTCGAGGAGCTGCACCCGCTGATCCACCCGGGCCGCCGCATCCTGGTGCTCGGCCGCGACGCCGGGACGCCCGCGCTGGTCGCGGAGCTGCTCACCGCCCGCGGGTACGCCGGCAGCACCGTCACCGTCCTCTCCCGGCTCGGCGGCGAGGACGAGACGATCCGCGGCGGGCCGGCCGCCACCGTCGACCTGGCCGGCGTCGATCCGCTCCACGTGATCGCGATCGAGTGCGGCCGGGGCGGGGCGCGGCGGCCGTTGACGCCGGGGCTGCCCGACGACGCGTACGACAGCGACGGACAGCTCACCAAGCGGGAGGTGCGGGCGGTGACCCTCGCGGTGCTCGGCCCGCAGCCGGGTGAGCTGCTGTGGGACGTCGGCGCCGGGTCCGGCAGCATCGCGATCGAGTGGATGCGCAGCCATCGGGCCTGCCGGGCGATCGCCGTCGAGTCGTCGCCCGAGCGGGCCGCCCGGGTGGAGGCGAACGCGGGTGCTCTGGGCGTACCCAGGCTCAGGGTTGTCGTCGGTCGCGCACCCGGCGCCCTGGCCGGACTGCCCGCGCCCGACGTGGTGTTCATCGGCGGCGGCGTGACGCGCGACGGGGTCGTCGAGGCCGCGTGGGAGGCGCTGCCGGCAGGCGGCAGGCTGGTGGCGAACGCGGTGACGCTCGAGTCGGAGGCGGTGCTGGCCGGCTGGTACGGCAAGCTCGGCGGGGAACTGACCCGGGTCGCGGTGCAGCGGGCGTCGCCGGTCGGCGGGTTCACGGGATGGAGAGCGATGATGCCGGTCACGATCTGGGCGACGGTCAAGCCGTGACGGTCCACTTCATCGGCGCGGGGCCCGGGGCCGCGGACCTGATCACGGTACGCGGGCAGCGCATCCTCGGGACCGCACCGGTCTGCCTGTACGCGGGCAGCCTCGTCCCGCGGGAACTCCTCGACGCGTGCCCGCCCGGCGCGCGCCTGGTCGACACCGCGAACCTGGACCTGGACCGGATCGTCGCCGAGATGGTCGACGCCACCCGCGCCGGGCACGACGTGGCCCGGCTGCACTCCGGCGACCCGTCCGTCTTCAGCGCGGTGGCCGAGCAGATGCGCCGCCTCGACGCCGTGGGCGTCCCGTACGAGGTGGTCCCCGGGGTGCCGGCCTTCGCCGCGGCCGCCGCGTCGCTGGCCCGGGAGCTGACCGTCCCCGAGGTGGCACAGACCGTGATCCTGACCCGTACGGCGGAACGCGCCACGGCGATGCCACCGGGGGAGGACCTGGCGACGCTGGGCGCGAGCCGGGCCACGATGGTGCTGCACCTCGCCGTCCAGCGGATCGAGGCGGTGGTGGCGGAGCTGCTCCCGAACTACGGCCCGCAGTGCCCGGTGGCGGTCGTGGCCCGGGCGAGCCGCGAGGACGAAGTGATCCTGCGTGGCACCCTGGCCGACATCGCCGGGAAGGTGATCGGGGCCGGCATCCGGCGTACGGCGGTGATCGTGGTCGGCGCGGCTCTGACCGCGTCGCAGTTCCCGGACAGCCACCTGTACTCCGCCGAGCGATGCCGGAGCTGACCGGCCGCCCGGTCCTGATCCTGGGGGGCACCACCGAGGCGCGGCGGCTCGCGACCGAGCTGGCGCCGGGCGGTGCGCGGGTGATCACGTCGCTGGCCGGGCGGACGACGGCGCCGCTGCTGCCCCCGGGCGAGGTGCGGATCGGCGGCTTCGGCGGCGTCGACGGCCTGGTCCGCTACCTCCGCGACGAGAGCGTCGGCGCGGTCGTCGACGCCACGCACCCGTTCGCCGCCACGATGACCGGCCACGCGGCGCTGGCCTGCCCGGTCGCCGGCGTGCCCCTGCTCGTGCTGCGCCGCCCGGGCTGGGCTGAACGGCCGGGCGACCGGTGGCACCGGGTGCCGAACCCGGCCGGGGCCGCCGCACTGGTGCCCACCCTGGGCCGGCGCGTCTTCCTCACCACCGGCCGCCAGACGATCGCCGCCTTCGCCGCGCTCGACGGGTGCTGGTTCCTCGCCAGGTCGGTCGAGCCCCCCGAGCCGCCGATGCCGCGCCGGCTCGCCGTGCTGCTCGACAGGGGACCGTTCACCGTCGGGGCCGAGCGCGACCTGATGCTGGCCCACCGCGTCGACGTGCTGGTCACCAAGGACAGCGGCGGCGCGGCGGCCAAGCTGGACGCGGCCCGCGACCTGGGCCTCCCGGTGGTGATGATCGACCGGCCGGCGCTGCCCCCGGGGCTGCCGGGCACCGCGACCGTCGCCGGGGCGGTGGAATGGCTCAGTAGCTGCGCGGGGTGAACACCTGGGCCGTGCCGTCGCCCCGGGTCACCACCCTCGTGCGGCTGGAACCCACGATGAGCAGGCAGCGCATGTCGATCGTGGCCGGGTCGAGGTCGCCGAGCGTGGTCACGCGTACCGCCTCCTGCGGGCCGCCGACGTCCCGGCCGACCACCACCGGCGTGTGCGGGTCGCGGTGCTCCAGCAGCAGGGCACGGGCGCGCACCAGCTGCTCCTTGCGGCTCTGCGAGGCCGGGTTGTAGATCGCGATCACCAGGTCGGCGCTCGCCGCCGCGGCCAGGCGGGACGCGATGATCTCCCACGGCTTGAGCCGGTCGGAGAGGGACAGGACGCAGAAGTCGTGGCCCAGCGGCGCGCCCGCCCGGCTCGCCACGGCCTGGGCCGCGGTCAGCCCCGGCACGACCCGGACCGGCACGTCCTTCCACTGCGGATCCTCGCTGACCTCCAGCACCGCGGCGGCCATCGCGAAGACGCCCGGGTCGCCGGAGGACACGACCGCGACCCGCCGCCCGCGCTTGGCCAGGTCCAGCGCGAAGGCCGCCCGTTCGGCCTCGACCCGGTTGTCCGACGCGTGCCGCCGCTGCCCCGGCCTGGCCGGAACGCGGTCGACGTACGGGCCGTAGCCCACCACGTCGTCGGCCCCGGCCAGCGCGGCCCGGGCCTCGGGGGTCAGCCATTCTTGCGCGCCCGGCCCCAGGCCGACGACCGTGACCTGGCCGGGAGCCGGCTGGGGCGGCTCCTCCGCGGGCGCGCCGAACGCGGTGGCGGCGGGGCTGGGCAGCAGCGCCAGGGAGAAGTACGGCACGGTGGCCGGGTCGATGTCCGCCATCCGGCCCCGGCGTTCCCGGTCGGTGGTGGCGCGTTCGACGTACCAGGCGTCGTCGAGGCGGCCGGCCAGGGTCAGCGCCTCGCGGACGCCCTCGAACGTACGGCCCAGCTTCATGATCGCGGCGGAGTCGGTGCTCGCCAGCCTCGCCGCCAGCTCGGCCGGTGGCAGGGTGCCCGGCAGGACCGTCAGGGTCTCGTCGCGTTCCATGAGGGGGCGCCCGAGCACGGCCGACGCGGCGCTCACCGAGGTCACGCCGGGCACCACCGTGGTCTCGTAGCGGTGCGCCAGCCGCTTGTGCATGTGCATGTAGGAGCCGTAGAAGAACGGGTCGCCCTCGGCCAGCACCACGACGTCGCGCCCGGCGTCCAGGTGGGCGGCCAGCCGCTCGGCGCTCGCCGTGTAGAACTCGTCGATCGCGCCCTGGTAGCCGCCGGGGTGGTCGGTCGTCCCGGTGGTCACGGGGTAGATCAGCGGCTCCTCGAGCTGCCCCTCACGCAGGTATCCCGCCGCGATCGCCCGCGCGTTCGACCGGCCGTGCCGGGCCGCGTGGTACGCCACCACGTCCGCCCCGGCGATGAGCCGGGCGGCCTTGACGGTGACCAGCTCGGGGTCGCCGGGGCCGAGGCCGACCCCGTACAGCCGTCCCGCCATCACTCCTCCTCCGAGGCGAGCGCGTTGACCGCCGCCGCCGTGATCGCGCTGCCGCCCCGGCGCCCGCGGACGATCAGATACTCCAGATCGGACGCCGCCAGCGCGTCCTTCGACTCGGCCGCGCCGATGAAGCCGACCGGGATGCCGATCACCGCCGCGGGCCGGGGCGCGCCGGCCGCCACCATCTCGAGCAGCCGGAACAGGGCGGTCGGCGCGTTGCCGATGGCCACGACGGCGCCGCCGAGCCGGTCGCCCCACAGGTCCAGGGCGGCGGCGCTGCGGGTGTTGCCGATCGCGGCGGCCAGGCCCGGCACCCGCGGGTCGCGCAGCGTGCACACCACCTCGTTGCCCGCGGGCAGGCGCTTGCGGGTCACCCCGGACGCCACCATCTCGGCGTCGCACAGGACCGGCGCGCCGCCCAGCAGGGCCTTGCGCGCGGCGGTCACGACGTTCGGACTGTGCCCGACGTCGCCGGCCAGATCGACCATTCCACAGGCGTGGATCATGCGTACGGCGACCCGGGCGACGTCCGCGGGCAGCCCGGACAGGTCGGCCTCGGCCCGGATGGTCGCGAACGACCGCCGGTAGATCTCCGCGCCGTCGCGCACGTATTCCATCTCAGCCCTTCCTCAGGACGGCGACCGCCGCCGCCACCTCGCCGACCGGCACGGGACGGCCCGGCGGTCGATCCACTGTTCCCACGGCGTAGCCGGAGCCGGTGGCCTCGACGCGCACGTGCGGCCCGGCCGGGCTCCCGCACCCGCGGGCACAGCCGACCCAGTGCACCGGCAGCCCCGAACCGGCCCGGGTCGCCGCGTCGGCATCCGACCGTACGTCCGCCAGCGACTTCGCGCACCCCGGCCGTCCGGCGCAGGCGGTCACCCCGGCCCACCGGGAGCCGGGGCTCACGTCCAGACCGGCCCCGGCGAGGGTACGCACCCAGGCCCGCGCCTCCGGCGGGGTCAGCTCCGGCACGACCACGCCCCGCCACGGCGTGATCACCAGCTCGGGGGCGGACTCCAGCGCCCGCAGCGCGGCGTCGCCGAGCCGGCCGAGCGGCACCAGGGCACCCACGGCCACGCGGGCGCCGGACCCGACGATGCCGATCGGCTCGCGCAGGGGTGGCCGGCGGAGCGACGGATCGGGCTCGCCCGGGGCGATGCCGAGCGCCGCGGCCGTCTCCGCCGCCATGCGGGCGGGACCGTCGGCCAGCTCCCGCACCCGCCACGGCCGGCGCCGGCCCGCGGCCACGTCCTGCCCGGCCAGCCGGAGGAAGGCGTGGGCCGCCGTCAGCAGCGCGCCGGCCGCCGCGCCGGCGGGCACCCGCAGGCCCAGGTCACGGCCGGCGAACAGGATCGCGCCGGACGGCAGCGACGCCACGTCGGCGGAGAACGCCACGTCGCCGCTGCCGTCGTCGATCGCGAAGAGGAAGCGGCCGGGCAGGGCGGCCAGGGCGGGATCCGCGCACAGCGCCGCGTCCAGCGCGGTGACCGGGGCGGGGTCGCCGAGCAGCGGGGAGCCGGCGATGTTGCGGACCAGCTCGTGGGTCGCCGACGGCAGCAGGCCGGCCGCCGCCAGCCGCTCGGCGAGCTCGGCCGGCGGGGCCCCGCGCAGCGCCCGGAGCTGGAGATTCGCCCGGCTGGTCAGCTCGGCGTGGCCGTCGCCCCACTCGCGCGCCAGGCCGCGCAGGGCCGCGATCCGGGCGCCGGTGAGGCGCCCGCCGGGGATGCGGATCCGGGCCAGCGGGCCGTCGGCGGCGTCGTGCAGCCGCAGCGCGCCGGGACACGCGTCGGCCTCGGCCCGGGCGGCCACCGGGGGGCCGGCCGGCCCGGCGGCGGGACGGGCGAGGGGGGAGGACACGGCCCGGATACTACGGATCGGCCCCGGCACTTTCCCGGGCCCGGTCGGCATCGTCACACCTCGGGTCTCACGTTGACGCGGGCTCGCGCGGTCGGCAGAGTAGGAGTCCACGTGCGGCGACGCCGCGGAGGAAGCCGGTGCGAATCCGGCGCGGTCCCGCCACTGTCACCGGGTCTTTGTCTCAGGCCCGGGAGCCAGGAACTCCGGTCGCCGTGATTCCTTCGACCCGGGTCCCTCGGGTTGCCCTCGGTTTTCCGCCGCGGGTCATTTCAGCCCCCGAGGGGAGAGCCGTGTTCCTGCTGCTGTCGACGTCCGACACCGATCTGCTCAGCGCCCGGGCCAGTGGCCGCCGGTGGCGGCTGGGCAACCCCGCCCGGACCGCCGTCGCCGACCTGCCCGCCCTGACCGAGGGGGTCGACCTCGTCGTCGTCCGGATCCTCGGCGGGCGCCGGGCCTGGGAGGAGGGGCTCGACGCGCTGCTCGCCGGGCCCGTGCCGGTCGTCGTGCTGGGCGGCGAGCAGGCACCCGACGCCGACCTGATGAAGCTCTCCACCGTGCCCGCCGGCGTCGCGGCCGAGGCGCACGGCTACCTCGCGTACGGCGGGGCGGACAACCTCGCGGCCGTCCACGACTTCCTGTCGGACACGATCCTGCTGACCGGCAACGGCTTCGCGGCGCCCGTGCCCGCACCCGACTGGGGGCTGCTCGAGCGCGACACCGCGGGCGACGGGCCGACCGTGGCCGTGCTCTACTACCGCGCCCACCACATGGCCGGCAACACGGCGTTCGTCGAGGCCCTCTGCCGGGCCATCGAGGCGAAGGGTGGGCGGCCGCTGCCGATCTTCACCGCGTCGCTGCGTACGGCGTCGGCGGAGCTGCTGGCCGAGTTGCGCAAGGCGGACGCCCTGGTCGTGACCGTGCTCGCCGCCGGCGGCACGAGGCCCGCGACGGCCGGCGCCGGCGGTGACGACGAGGCGTGGGACGTCGGGGTGCTCGCCGGCCTCGACGTGCCGATCCTGCAAGGACTGTGCCTGACCAGTAGCCGCGCGGCGTGGGAGTCGAGCGACGACGGGCTGTCCCCGCTGGACGCCGCCACGCAGGTCGCCATCCCGGAGTTCGACGGCCGGATCATCACCGTCCCGTTCAGCTTCAAGGAGATCGACCCCGACGGCCTTTCCGTGTACGTCGCCGACGCCGAGCGCGCGTCCCGGGTGGCCGGCATCGCCGTGGCCCACGCGCGGCTCCGGCACGTGCCGGCGGCCGAGCGGCGGATCGTGATCATGCTGTCGGCGTACCCGACGAAGCATTCCCGGATCGGTAACGCGGTGGGGCTGGACACCCCGGCGTCGACGGTGCGCCTGCTCACCGCGCTGGGCGAGCGCGGCTACCGGACCGGGCGGTTCCCGGGCGTCGCGGAGCAGGACGGCGACGCGCTCATCCACGCGCTGATCGCGGCCGGCGGGCAGGACCCCGACTGGCTGACGGAGGAGCAGCTCGAGGGCAACACCGTACGGATCAGCGGCGACCGGTATGCGGCCTGGTTCGCGACGCTCGACCCGGAGCTGCGCGAGTCCGTGGAGCGGCACTGGGGCCCGCCGCCCGGCGAGCTCTACGTGGACGGCGGCGACATCGTGCTCGCCGCGCTGCGGGACGAGAACACGGTCGTCATGGTGCAGCCGCCGCGCGGCTTCGGTGCCAACCCGGTGGCCATCTACCACGATCCCGACCTGCCGCCGAGCCACCACTATCTGGCCGCGTACCGATGGCTGGCCGACGATTTCGGGGCGCACGCGATCGTCCACGTCGGCAAGCACGGCAACCTGGAGTGGCTGCCCGGCAAGAACGTGGGCATGTCCGCGGCGGACGGCACCGACGCGGCGCTGGGCGACCTGCCGCTGATCTATCCGTTCCTGGTCAACGACCCGGGGGAGGGGACCCAGGCGAAGCGCCGGGCGCACGCGACCCTGGTCGATCACCTGATCCCGCCGATGGCGCGGGCCGAGTCGTACGGCGACATCGCCCGCCTGGAGCAGCTCCTCGACGAGCACGCGAGCATCGCCACCCTCGACCCGGCGAAGCTCCCGGCCATCCGCGCGCAGATCTGGACGCTGATCCAGGCCGCGAAGATGGACCACGACCTGGGCCTGGCGAACCGGCCCGGCGACGAGGAGTTCGACGAGTTCATCCTGCACGTGGACGGCTGGCTCTGCGAGATCAAGGACGTGCAGATCCGCGACGGCCTGCACGTGCTCGGCGCCGCCCCGGCCGGCGAGGCCCGGATCAACCTGGTGCTCGCCATGCTGCGCGCGCGCCAGATGTGGGGCGGTCAGGTCGCCGCGCTGCCGGGGCTGCGGGAGGCGCTCGGGCTGCGCGAGGACGCGTCGACCGCCGAGACCGACGCGGTCGAGGAGCAGGCGCGGGCCCTGGTCACGGCGATGGAGGAGGCGGGCTGGCCGCACGAGGTGCCGGACCTCACCGACGACCCCCGGGTGCGTGACGTGCTCGCGTTCGCGGCCACCGAGATCGTGCCGCGGCTCGAGCGGACCACCGACGAGCTGACGAACGTGCTGCACGCGCTCGACGGCGGCTACGTGCCGGCCGGGCCGAGCGGGTCGCCGCTGCGCGGGCTGATCAACGTGCTGCCGACCGGGCGGAATTTCTACTCCGTCGACCCGAAGGCCATCCCCAGCGCGCTCGCCTGGGAGACCGGGCAGGCCATGGCGGAGTCGCTGCTGAAGCGCTACCGCGACGACTACGGCGACTGGCCGCGGTCGGTCGGGCTGTCCGCCTGGGGGACCAGCGCCATGCGTACGGCGGGCGACGACATCGCCGAGATCCTCGCCCTGCTCGGCGTCCGTCCGGTGTGGGATCCCGCGTCCCGGCGGGTCACCGGCATCGAGCCGATCGACCTGGCGGAGCTGGGCCGGCCGCGGATCGACGTGACCGTCCGCATCTCCGGCTTTTTCCGGGACGCGTTCCCGCACGTGGTGGCCCTGCTCGACGACGCGTTCGGGCTGGTGGCGGGCCTGGACGAGGCGCCGGAGCAGAACTTCGTGCGAGCCCACGCCACGGCCGACGCCGAGGCGGGCCGGACCTGGCGGCAGGCCACCACCCGGATCTTCGGCTCGCGGCCGGGTGCGTACGGTGCCGGCATCCTCCCGCTGATCGACAGCCGCAACTGGCGGGGCGACGCGGACCTCGCCGAGGTGTACGCGGTCTGGGGCGGCTTCGCGTACGGCCGCGACCTGGACGGCGTCGAGGCGCGCGGGGACATGGAGACGGCGTACCGGCGCATCGAGGTGGCGGCGAAGAACATCGACACCCGCGAGCACGACATCGCCGACTCCGACGACTACTTCCAGTATCACGGCGGCATGATCGCGACCGTACGGGCGCTGACGGGGCGGGCGCCGGCCGCGTACATCGGTGATTCCACGAACCCGGACGCGACGCGGACCCGCAGCCTGACCGAGGAGACCGCCCGGATCTTCCGGGCCCGCGTGGTGAACCCCCGCTGGATCGCGGCGATGCGCCGGCACGGCTACAAGGGCGCCTTCGAGCTGGCCGCGACGGTCGACTACCTGTTCGGCTACGACGCCACCGCGGGCGTGGTCGCGGACTGGATGTACGAGCAGCTCGCGGCGGCCTACGTGCTGGACCCGGAGAACCAGAAGTTCATGACCCAGTCCAACCCGTGGGCGCTGCACGGCATCACGGAACGCCTGCTGGAGGCGGCCGACCGCAAGCTCTGGGAGACGCCGGACCCGGCCACCCTCGCCGCCCTGCAGCAGGTCTACCTCGAGACCGAGGGCGATTTGGAGGGCGGCGACTAGCGCCGGCGCAGCAGGTAGGTGTCCATGATCCAGCCGTGCCGGGCGCGGGCCTCGGCACGGACCCGGCGGATCTCGTCGGCGACCTCCGCGAGCGGCCCGGAGATCAGCAGCTCGTCCGGGGTGCCGAGGTACGCGCCCCAGTAGATGTCCACGTCCTTGGCGTCCACCGCACCGAAGGTCTGGTGCGCGTCGAGCATCACGATGACGTCGTCGACGTTCGCCGGCCACTCCTCGGCGAGCCGCCGCCCGGTCGTGACCTGGAACGGCTGCCCGACCCGGTTCACGCCGATCCGGTGCTTGGCGGCCAGGGCGGAGACGCTGCTGATGCCCGGGACCACCTCGTAGTCGAAGCGCGTGTCGCCGCGCGCCAGGATCTCGTCGAGGATCGCGATCGTCGAGTCGTACAGCGAGGGGTCGCCCCAGACGAGGAAACCGCCGGTCTCGTCGTCGAGCAGGTGTTCCCGGATGAGCGCCTCGGTCACCTCGGACCGGCGGCGCCGCCAGTCGGCGATCGTGCCCTCGTAGTCGGCCGGCGCGCGGTCGCGGTCCGGGTCACGGCCCTGGGCGATCCGGCGGCTGGGTTTCCCGTACGCCTTGAGCACCCGCCGCCGGAGCTCGATCATGCTGTCCTTGACCTCACCCTTGTCCAGCAGGAAGAACACGTCGGTCCGCCCGATCGCCTTGGCTGCCTGGAGGGTCAGATGGTCGGGGTCGCCGGCCCCGATCCCGATGACGTAGATCTTCCGCACGCCGTGCAGTCTGCCACCCTTGATTTTTCGATACACCGCGTCGTAATCTTTACGACAAGTTGTCGTATAGAGGAGGCGTCCGATGGATGCGTACAGTGACCGCGCCGAGCTGACCGAGCTGATGAGCCGGTATGCCGACATCGCCGATCTGAAGGAATTCACCGAGCTCCCGGGCCGGGTCTTCACCGATCCGGTCGCGCTCGACTTCGAGTCCGTGGCCGGGATCCCGCCCATGACCATGCCGCTCGGCGAGTACGTCGACGTGCTCCGCGGAGCCTTCGCGCCGTTCGTGGCGACCCACCACGTCATCAGCGGCCACGTCATCGAGCTCGACGGCGACAGCGCGACGATCCACGCGCACGTCCGTGCCGAGCACTGGCTCCCCGGCGAGGGATCCCGCCGCTGGCTGGTGATCGGCTTCTACGACAACCGGGCGGTACGCACGCCGGCCGGGTGGCGGCTCAGCAGCGTCAAGCTCACCGCGTCGCACCAGGAGAACGCGGATCTGGTGGCCGCCCTCGCCCGGGGGTGACGGGCTGGGGGAGGATGATCGGATGCCGCGGATCCGGGGAGCCAGCATCGGGGAGCACCACGAGATGGTGTGGGCCGACCTCGCCGAAGCGATGCGGGAGCTGCTGCTCGAACGCGACTACGACGCCATCACCATGGGCCACATCGCCGCCCGGGCCGGGCTCGCGCGCAACACCCTGTACAACTACGCCACGGACAAGACCGCGCTGGTGCAGGCGTTGACCCGGCGGGCGGGCCGGCCCACCGTCGAGCGGGTGTCCGCGATCGCCGCCCGCTCGCCGGAGCCGGCCGCGGTGCGGCTGGGGGAGATCATCGAGGTGGTGCTGGCGGCGTTCACCGACCAGTCGCTCCAGCTCATGTTCCGCCCCGGCACGCGCCTGCCGAAGGGCCCCGACACCCCGTTCCACGAGATCGTGGTCGAGGTGCAGAGCGTGGTCCGGGACGGCGTCGCCCGCGGGGAGTTCCGCGACGTGGGGGACGTGCAGCTCGCGGTGGAGCTGCTGTCGGGAGTCATGCGCTCGGGCGCCGAACGCCTCGGCCGGGACCCGGCGGCGTTCGCGACGACCCTGCACGCCGCCCGGGAGATCATCCTCGCGTCCCTGGCCCGCTAGCGACGGCTGCCGCCCGGGCGTGCTCGACGGCCAGGTGGAGGGCGCCGGTCAGGGCCGCTTCGGTGCCGAGGGTGCCGTGCTCCACCTCCAGCGGGCCGGGGAACGCCAGCCCCGCCCGGACCCGGGGCAGCAGCGCGGGGTGCGTGCCGACCGGCCCGCCGAGCAGCACCAGCGCCGGATCCACCACCGCCGCCACCGAGATGATCGCGCGTCCCACCGCGTCGGCCAGCACCGTCAGGATCCGCTCGTCGCCGTCGTCCAGCGCGCGCAGCAGCGCCGCCACGTCGTTGGACGGCGCGTCCGAGCGCGCCAGCCCCCGTGATGCCAGATCCCCGGCGAGGGTGGGTGCGTTCACGCCCGGGAGGTAGCCGATCTCGCCCGCCAGCCCGTGCGCACCCCGGATCAGCTGGTCGCCGAGGTAGAGGCCGACGCCGAGGCCGGCGCCCACGTAGACGTACGCGAAGCTCGGCGCCCCGGCCGCCCGCCCGGTGCGGTGCTCGGCCAGCGCGGCGAGGTTGACGTCGTTGTCGACCAGGATCGGGGCCGGGAGCAGGTCGCCGATCATCTCGCCCGGGCTCAGCAGGCCCTCGGGGAACGGCGTGCCCGCCAGCGGCACCGTCTGGTGGGTGAGCGGGTCGACCGGGTTGGCGATGGAGACCGCGACCGCCCGCAACGGCCCCTCGCCGCCGGTCACGGCGCCCACCGCGGCCCGTACGCCGGCCACCAGGGCGTCCCGGTCGCCCGGCGGGGTCGGCGGGCGGCGCAGGTCGCCGAGGGTCCGCCCGGCGAGGTCGGCCGACCGCGCGTGCACCCCGGACTGGTCGAGCTCGAGCCCGAGCACCCACCCGGCCCGCGCGCCCAGCGAGTAGAAGGTGCCCACCCGGCCGCGCCGGCCCGTCTCCTTGAGCCCGGTCGCGTCGAGCAGCCCGCTGCCGACCAGCCGCCGCACCGCCTCCGACACGGTCGGCCGCGAATACCCGGTCACGTCGGCGAGCTCCGCGCGGGTCGTCCGGCCCTGCCGGATCGTCTCGTCCAGCAGCCGGCGATCGGTGGCCTCGCGCAGCACGGTCTGCGGCAGCGCCCGGGCCTGTGTCACGCGCACCCCTTGTGATCTTCCTGCTCGGCCTTCTAGATTAGAGCAGTTTCTAGTTAGGTGACCTAATCAAATTCTTCCGGAGGTACGCCATGGCCACCGCACCGACCGACATGCCCGCCGCGATCCGTGCGGCCAAGGCCACCCTGCGCGCCCGGATCGGCGACTACGCCGGGGCGTTCGCCCGCGCCGAGGCCGCCGTGCGCGCCGAGGTCGGCGACCTGGTCGCCCGCCGCGACGCCGGCGAGGAGATCTGGCCGGTCGTGCGCTTCTCCGACATCGCCGCCGGCACCGTCCCCGCCGACCTCGTCGAGGCCGTCCGCCGCCGCGGCTGCGCCGTCGTCAAGGGCACCTTCCCGCGGGCCCGCGCCGAGGCCTGGGATGCCGAGCTGGTGTCGTACCTGGACCGCAACGACTTCGCCGGCACCTACCGCTACCTCGACGACGGCATCTTCGGCGGGCTCGCCGCGGGCAAGCCGTCGATCTTCCCGATCTACTGGTCGCGGCCGCAGATGGAGGCCCGCGAGGACGGCAACATGGTCGCCGTCCGCAGCTTCCTCAACTCCTTCTGGAAACACGAGTCGCAGGGCCGGGTGTGGTTCGACCCGACCCGCGACACCGCGTACCCCGACCGGGTCCGGCGGCGCGAACCGGGCAGCAACTCGGCCGGCCTGTCCGCGCACACCGACTCCGGCTCCGTCGAGCGGTGGCTGCTGCCGGCGTACCAGAACGTGTTCCGGCACGTCTTCAACGGCGACGTCGAGGCGTACGACCCGTGGGACGGCGCGTACCGCACCGAGGTCCACGAGTACGAGTCGACGGTGATGTGCTCGGCGTTCCGCACCTTCCAGGGCTGGACCGCCCTGTCCGACATGGCCCCGACCGAGGGCGTCCTGCACGTGGTCCCGATCCCGGCGGCCATGCCGTACCTGCTGCTCCGCGCCCTCCAGGACGACGTGGCCGACGACGACCTGTGCGGCGCCGCCAACGGCCAGGCCCTCCCGATCAGCGAACGCTGGCATCCCGCCCTCGTCCCGGCCCTGACCCCCATCCCCGCGGTGGAACCCGGCGACACCGTCTGGTGGCACGGCGACATGATCCACTCGGTGGGCGCGGTCCAGGACCAGAAGGGCTGGGGCAACGTCATGTACATCCCCGCGAGCCCCTGGTGCGAGAAGAACGCGGCCTACGCAGCCCGCTGCGGCGAGGCGTTCCTCAAGGGCGAGAGCCCGAGCGACTTCGCCCCCGAGAACTACGAGACGAACTGGACCGGCCGCCCGACGCTCGACGACCTCGGCGAGACGGGCCGCGCCCAGCTCGGCCTCTCCCGTTCAAGCATTCGGCCCGTGGCGTAACCGCACCGCCGGTTGTCCGATGGGGACGGCGCGGGACGACCTCGAGCGGGTGATGGAATCCCTGCGCCGGCCCGCGCCGCACGACCGGGCGGACTCGTGCGTCTTCGGCATGGGCGCGATCTCCCGCCGATGTCCGGCAGCCATTCGCGGGCGGGCCGGGCGTACGTGACCATCGCGCTCGTCGTGACGCTCACCCTTCTCGTCTCCCGGCCCCTGACCCACGACCTCCTCCGCGACGGTCACCCTTCTCGTCTCCCGGCCCAGCTCCTGACCCACGACCTCCTCCGCGACGGTCACCCTTCTCGTCTCCCGGCCCAGCTCCTGACCCACGACCTCCTCCGCGACGGTCACCCTTCTCGTCTCCCGGCCCAGCTCCTGACCCACGACCTCCTCCGCGACGGTCACCCTTCTCGTCTCCCGGCCCAGCTCCTGACCCACGACCTCCTCCGCGACGGTCACCCTTCTCGTCTCCCGGCCCGGCCCCTGACCCACGACCTCCTCCGCGACGGTCACCCTTCTCGTCTCCCGGCCCGGCCCCCGACCCACGACCTCCTCCGCGACGGTAGCGGCTCAGGCCCCGGCCAGCGCGTTGCGCACCGCGGGATCTGGCGGCGAGCTGACCGCGGGCGGCCGCTGCCGCACGGCATCCCAGGCGGCCTTCCCGCTGGCGAAGTAGTCGCGCACCGTCTTCTCGGCCAGCAGCGCCTTTCCACATCCGTCACACTTCGCCGCAACACCGTCCACGTCGAGGCCCAGGCTCCGGCAGAGCGTCACCGCACGGGACAGGTGGTACGACTGGGTGACGATGAGGGCGCGCCGCACGCCGTACACGTCACGCGCCCGGATGCAGGAGTCGTACGTGTCCAGCCCGTCCGGGTCGGCCACCACCCGCTCCGCCGCAACCCCCAACTGCCCGGTCAGGTACGCCGTCATGGCGGCCGGCTCGTCCCCGGAATCCCCACCCCCGTCCCCGGAAACCAGCACCACCCGAGCCCGCCCTGCGGCAACCAACTCGGCGGCGGTCCGCAGCCGCCCGGCCAGCCGAGCCTCCGGCTGCCCGCCCGCACCGACCGTCGTCCCCAGCACGATGACCACCTCAGCCTCCGGCGCGTCGGCCACCTCATGAACATGCCCGACAGCCGCCGCGGTGGTCCACATCCACGGCGCACTGACCACCAACACCAGCACGACACCCAGAAGAACAAGCCGCCGCGACGGCCGCCTCCGGGTCAGCTTCGCATCCACCCGCGCAGCGTAGGCGTAGCCGTCATCCCGGTCCGTCGGTCGCCCGCCCATCCCACCGCACCGCGCTGCCCGGCCCACCAGACCGCACCGCGCTGCCCATCGCACCGCCCGCCCGGCGTGCCGCCCGCGCACCGCCCGGCGTGCCGCCCGCGCACCGCCCGGCGTGCCGCCCGCGCACCGCCCGGCGCGCCGTGCCGCCCGCCTGCCGTGCCGGCCGCCCACCCGGCGTGCCGTGCCGCTCGGCGCACCCGTGCGGCGGCGCGGCCGTCGCCCGGCTGCGCGCTCACGGCCCGCCGTGCCGCCCGCCCCCGGCCTGCCTGCCCGGACCTGCTCCGCCCGCTCTGACCGCGCCTGCTCAGTCGGGCAGGATCGGCACGGACGGGTTGAGGTCGCGGCCCAGGGAGGCCGCCCGGGTGACCGAGCTGGAGCCGAACCGGTCCCGGACCAGGTCCAGTGCCGCGTCCAGGCTGTCGTCGTGCGGGTCGTCGAACGGCAGCTCGAGCTGCACCGCCCCGTCCCGGTCCAGGTTGCCGACCGCGACGCCGACCAAGGTGAGGCCGCGTTCTTCGATCAGAGGGCGGGCGGCGGTCAGCAGGGCGCGGGCCGTTTCCAGGATCGTGCGGGTCTGCATGGTCGCCTTGAGCAGGCTGCGGGAGCGGGTGGCGCGGGTGAAGTCGCCGAACCGCAGGCGCAGGGTCACGGTGCGGCCGGCGCGGTCAGCGGCGCGCATGCGGCGGGTGACGCGGTCGACCAGTGCCGCCAGGGTCGCGTCGATCTCGTCGAACGGCCGGGGCCGGCGGCCGAGCGCGCACTGGGAGCCGATCGAGCCGCGGCGGTGCCCTACCCGTACGCGACGGGGGTCTCGGTTGTGGGCCAGGGCGTGCAGGTGCCGTCCGGCGTGCGCGCCGAGGATTGCCACGAGGGCCGCCTCGCCGATGCGGGCCACGTGCCCCACCGTGCGGATCTGGCGGTCGCGCAGCTTACCCGCGGTGACCGGCCCGACGCCCCACAGCCGCTCGACCGGCAGCGGGTGCAGGAACGCCAGCTCGCCGCCGGGTGGGACGACGAGCAGGCCGTCGGGTTTGCCGACGCCGCTCGCCACCTTCGCCAGGAACTTGGTGCGGGCCACCCCGACGGTGATCGGAAGGCCGACGCGCTCGCGCACCCGCACCCGGAGATCCGCGGCGATGCCGGCCGGGGCGCCCCGGATCCGCTCGAGCCCGCCCACCTCCAGGAACGCCTCGTCGATGGAGATGCCCTCGACGATCGGGGTGGTGTCGCGGAACACCTCGAACACCGCCTTGCTCGCCGCGGAATAGGCCTTCATCCGGGGCGGCACGACGACCGCCTGGGGGCACAACGCCCGCGCCTGCGCGATGCCCATGGGCGTGCGCACGCCGAACGCCTTCGCCTCGTAGCTCGCGGCGAGCACCACGCCGCCGCCGACGAGCACCGGCCGCCCTCGCAGGGCACGATCGTCCCGCTGCTCGACCGACGCGTAGAACGAGTCGAGGTCGGCATGGAGGATGGTCGCCCGGTCGGTCACGCAGCCATCTTAGTACACGTGTTCGAAGGATTGGCCACTCCGGGCGGTTGTCCACAAGCAATGAGGATCACATCGATCCGCGGCTCCGCGAGGAGTAGACAGTCATGCATGACGAAACGACCCCCGCTCGCCGAGACCCTCGACCTCCAACCCCACCCCGAGGGCGGCTGGTTCCGCGAGACCTTCCGGTCCGCGACGGTCTTCCAACCTTCCGGGTACGCCGGAAGCAGAGCGACCGCCACCGCCATCTACTTCCTGCTCCAGCCGGACGAATCCTCGGCGTGGCACGTGGTCACGTCGGACGAGCTGTGGTTCCTGCACTCCGGCGAGCTGGAGCTGCGCCTCGGCGGCTCGGGCCCCGACCCGTCCGAGCCGGGAGAGGTGGTGCGCCTGCACGCCGGCAACCCGCAAGCGCTGGTGCCTGGCGGGGTGTGGCAGAGCGCGGCCCCGGCGGGCGAGGAGCCGGTGCTGGTCAGCTGCGTGGTCTCGCCCGGCTTCGACTTCGACGACTTCCGCATGGCCTCGCCCCGCCCCTGACCCCGCCCGATGCGCCGGGCCGATCCGCCGTGGCCGGTGATGCGTGCGGCACCCGCGTCGGCGGTGCCGGGGGTCGCTGGGCCGGGGACGTTGCTGGGCTGGGCGGGTTCGCTGGGCTGGGGACGTTGCTGGGCTGGGCGGGTTCGCTGGGCTGGGGACGTTGCTGGGCCGGGCGGGTTTGCTGGGCCGGGGACGTTGCTGGGCCGGGCGGGTCGCTGGGGCCGGCTGCGTTGCGGGGCCGATGGGCCGCTGAGCGGGCGGGTCGGCCGGTGGGCGTCGGGTCAGTGGCTGAAGGCGAAGTAGTTCAGGTTGAGGAATTCCGTGCCGCTCTGGCTGGCGAATGTCAGGAACACCGTGTGTTTTCCGGTCACCGGCATGATGACGGTCGACTGGGTCTGCCAGTTCTGCCAGCCGCCCATGTTGCCCACCGTCAGGCCTCCCACCGGCGGGGCGGTGGGGGAGTCGAGGCGGATGTCGAGCTGGCCCGTGACGCCGTCGCCCACGTCCGAGGCTACGCGGGCCGCGAACCGGGTTGCCGGGGTGGTGCCGAAGTTGAGGTCGTCGTAGCGCAGCCAGTCGCCGTTGTTGACGTAGCCGACGTTCTGGCCGCCGCCTTCGTCCTGGGTGTCCTCGTACTGGAGGCCCTGCTGGTTGGTGGCGCTCTCCGCCTGGATGGTGCCGTAGGCGTCCGTGCCGCCCTCCGGGGCCGGGGGTTCCGACGACGGCTCGGTGGCCTGCGGGTCGTCGGCGGAGGGCGCCGGGGCGTCGCCCGGGACGGTGGCGCCGGGGGCGCCCGGCGCGGCTGCGGAGGAACCCTGGGCGCCGGGCGGGACGGCGGCTGCCGCGTCGCCGGGGCCGCCCTGGAGGCGGCCGATCAGGTAGCCGAGCAGGACGAGCGCCACCCCGGCCGCGGCGAGTACGGCCCGGTTGCGGGTGACCCTCGAGCGGGAGTGGTAGACCCCCGGCGCGGGGGAGGCGGGCGTGCTCATGAGATCGAGAGGATAGCCGAGCGCGCTGCGGGCGACGCACGACGGCCCGAAGAAACAGCCCACCGTGACTTTTCCGGAGCCGGGGCGCTGAGCTGGGAAGACGTCGTAAAGCGCGAAAGATTCAGCCGTGTGCTAACGGGGGAAAAGCGCCGGGGGATGGTGTCGCTGGTCGACGTGCCGGGGGTGCAGGAGGCGGTGGAGCCGGCCAACCTGGACGCCAAGGTGATCCACGAGCTGATGGCCGACGGCAAGGCGTTCGCGTTGCCAACCAGGAGTCGCTGGTGCACAGCGGCGACCCCGCCTCGATCGGCATCCGGCTGACGCCGATCGAGGAGGATGCGGGGGTCAGATCCGGTCCATCAGCACCTTGACGACCTTCTTGGCCTTGGCGAGGTTCTGTTCGTCGCTGTCGCCGCGGACGTAGACGTCGATGGAGGCGGTGCCGTAGAGCACGTACAGGTGGCCGGCGAGGGCGAAGGCATCTTCGCCCACGCCGGCCACCGGCTCGGCCTCGGCGATCTTGACCTGGAAGTCCGACTCGGTGGTGCGGGTGAGGAAGACCGCGAGCTGGCCGCCGGGCTGCTGCCACTGGCAGAAGCGGGAGGCGTCCCCGGGCCGGGCGCCGTCCTCGTCGGTCTGGGTGATGCCGCGCCCGGTGAGGCTCTTGACCTCGGCGTCGCTGAGCAGCGTGCACGGGTCGGGCAGGTCGCCGGAGTCCTTCACGGAATCACCCAGCCCACTGCCCGAGGAGGGGGTGGGAGAGGCGGGGGCGGGGGTGGCGGCCGAGGCGGTGTCGGGGTCGGAGCCGGTCAGGGCCCCGCAGCCGGTGAGGGCTGCGGTGGCGGTGACGGCGGCGGCTAGGGCGGCGAGGCGGCGCTTCATGGACGCCAGGTTTCCCGGTCCGGCGCGACGGCGATAGGACCGGTGACCTGGGTTGACACGTATGCGGGAGAACTTCAGCCGTTCGGGGCGAGGGCGGTGAGGATCTGCTCGGCGCGTTCCCCGGCGGCGCGCGGGTCGGCGTCCGGGGAGCCGATGAACGGGTCCCAGTTGAGGTCGTAGAAGAGCTCGGTGACGCCGGCTTCCGCGTACAGCTGGGCCCCGGCCCGGATCTGGTCCCAGGTGCCGGAGAGGGGCACCGCGTCGTCGCGCAGCCCGGCGCGGACGACGCCGCGGACGACGATCCGCACCGAGTCCGGGTCCCGGCCGGCCTCCTCGGCGGCGCGGCGCACGATCTGGGTGCCCCGGGCGATGTCCTGGAGGCTGGCCCGGCTGCTACTCACCCAGCCCGCGGCGATCCGGCCGGCCCGGCGCAGCGCGATGTCGGCGGTGCCGCCCAGCAGGATCGGCGGGCCGCCGGGCTGGACGGGCGCCGGTGCCATGGTGCTCGGCGGCACCCGGTAGAACTCGCCGTCGAAGGCGGTCGGCCGGCCGGTGAACAGGCCCCGGAGCACGGTGAGGTATTCCTCGGTGCGGCGCCCGCGCGGGTTCGGGTCGGAGTTGGTGGCGGCGTACTCCACGTCGGACCAGCCGGTGCCGAGGCCCAGGTCGAACCGGCCGCCGCAGAGCACGTCCAGGGTGCCGGCCTGCTTCGCGAGGTACGCGGGCGCCACGTACGGGAGGTTGATCACGGCGACGCCGAGCCGGATGCGGGTGGTGCGGGCGGCCGCGTACGTGAGGGCCAGCATGGGGTCGAGGACGCTGTGGTAGACCGGCGCGAGGTCCTGGTTCTCGCCCACGAGCAGCCGCTGGAACGCCCACAGTCCGTGATAGCCGAGCTCCTCGGCGCGCATGGCGAAGCCGGTCACCGACAGCGGATCGGCCCACACCCCGGACACCGGGCAGCCGCAACTGATCAACATGCAGTCACCGTACTGCCGCGTACCGATGCCGGCGACCTCGGTGCCGACCACCTCGCGGTGATCTCCCGATGACCCTCGGATACGACGGCCCGGAGTTTCGCAGAAGGCGATGATTCCGGGTGAACCGGAATCGCGGTCCCTCCGTAGGGGTACTCAGGCCCCCCGAAATCGCGCCATCATCGGGCCAACCGGTCCGACCGACCGATGAGGAGCTTTACCGCATGACCGACCCTCCGGGCCCGCAGCGCCAGGAACCGCTCCGCGAGCAGGACCTCGCGGCGGGCGAGAAGTACGCCCCGGACCACGATCCCGGCCCCGCCGAGCAGTACGCGGGCGACCCCGTCCCCGACCCCTGGGAGGAGCAACCGGATGGCCAGCTGGATTCTGGTGCCGTGCCTGGTCTCCCTGCGTGACGAGTTCAACCGGCTGGCGCCGGGCCGGGACAAGTCCTCGGACGGCTCCATCGGCGACACCTCCCACTCGGCGAGCTCGTCGGACCACAACCCCGACGAGACCGGCAACACGCCGTACGAGGACAGCGACAACACCAACGAGGTCCACGCCATCGACGTGGACGCCGGCCTGCGCAAGTCCGGCTGGACCATGACGAAGTGCGTCGAGATCATCGTCACCCGGCACCGGGAGGGCCGCGACAACCGGCTGCAGAACGTCATCTACAACCGCCGCATCTGGTCCCGCTCCTGGGGCTGGACGGCCCGCGAGTACACGGGCGCGAGCGCCCACACCGAGCACGCGCACTTCTCCGCGCGCTACACGACCGCCCAGGAGCGTGACACCCGCGCCTGGGGACTGCTGGAGGCAGACGACGTGACCAAGAGCGAGTTCACCGCCTGGATGACCGAGTGGGCGCGCAGCACCGCCGGCCGGGAGGCCCTGGCCCGCGCCGTGCTGACATACGACCCGGGCAAGGACGCCAACGGCAAGACCCGCCCGGGCGGCATCGTGAACCCCGGCGGCGACGCGGCGAGCAACCCGACGGTGGGGCCCGCGTGGGCGCTGAACCGGGCGATCGTGGCGTCGATCGTCGGCTACCAGATCCGCGACCGGGTCGACAACGTGCAGGCCGGGGTGGACGCGCTGCTCAAGGGCAGCGGGCAGGCGGTGGGCCGGCAGATCGACCCGCAGTCGGCGCTCGACTCGCTCGGCGCGGGCGAGCTGACTCCGGAGGAGACCGCGGCGGCGCTGCGGGCCGCCCTGGGCGACGACCACGCGGCAACGGTCGGCCGCCTGCTGGCCGGCTGACCGCCGGGGCCGCTCGGGACGGGCCGCCACCCGCCCGAGCCGCCCCGATCAACGCGGGGGCGAGGCGTCGCGCCAGGCGATCCAGCGGGCGAGCTCGTCCAGGTCGTAGTCCGGGCCGGAGGCGATGACGACGAAGAACGTGACGCCGCGCGCCAGATGGTCCGGGGCCACCTCGTGCGGATCGCCGCTGACGAACGCGGACCGTTCGATCTCGCCCGGGTCGCGGCCCAGCTCGGCGCAGTGCCGGTCGAGCAGCTCCGCCTTCGCGCCCAGTTCGTCGCCGGCCGCGAAGGTGTGCCAGATGTCGGCGTACCGGGCGGCGAGGCGCAGCGTCCTCGGCCCGCCCCCGGCGACCAGCATCGGGATCTTGCGGACCGGCGGGGGATTCAGGACGGCGAAGCGCCGCTCGATCCGGTGCAGGGCGTCGCCGAGATCCCGTACGCGCTCCGCCGGCGTGCCGAACTCGTAGCCGTACCGGGTGTACTCCCATTCGCGGAAGCCGGCGCCCAGCCCCAGGATCAGCCGGCCGCCGCTGACGTGGTCCACCGTGCGCGCCATGTCCGCCAGCAGGTCGGGGTTGCGGTACGCGACGCAGCTGACCAGCGCGCCGATCTCCGCCCGCCGCGTCGATTCGGCCCAGGCCCCGAGCGTCGTCCAGCACTCGAAGTGCGGGCCCTCGCGGACCTTGCCGAGCGGGAAGAAGTGGTCCCAGTTGAAGATCGCGTCCGCGCCCAGCTCGTCGGCGGCCGTGGCGGCCTCCCGGATCGCCGGATAGGTGGCGTGCTGCGGCGCGAGCTGGACGGCTACCCGGGTGCGTCGGCGGGGGATCACGATCGGCCAGCCTAGCGCCCGGTCTCAGCCCTCCACGCCGGTCGCGGTGTGCGCCGTGCCCACCGGCTTGGACTGCGACGAGCCGCGCTGGCGCAGATAGATCGCCAGGATCGCCATGGATGCGACGGCGAGCAGTTCGGACTGCCAGTTCTGCAGCGTACGGTTCCAGAAGTCCGGCGCCATCAGGTACTGCCCGGGGCTCATCGGGTCCTCGAGGTTGCCCAGCTGCTCCTCGTTGAACGCGGCCCGCCCGGCGATGAACTGCGCGATCCAGGAGAGCAGGAAGATCGCGCCCATGACGAGGCCGAGCGAGTTGGCGAAGAGGAACAGCCGGACGCCGCTCGCCCGGGCCCACTTCGGCGAGTTCTCGTCGGCGTACGGTCCGATCTTCTGGTCCTGGTCGGACTCGCGCCCGACCTTGTCCAGGTTCTTCGACTCGGGCGAACCCTTCTGCACGAGCCAGACGGTCAGGAAGATGAAAAGGAAGAACTGTAGGTATTCCGACTGCCAGTTCTCGGCGACGTCGGCGCCGAAGCTCGCCGACGTCACGTAGCGGGCGAACGAGATCCGCGGCAGGCCCTCGGTGAGCTGCTGCTGGTTGTAGTCGGCGAGGCCGGCGTACGCCTGCCCGGCCAGCACCACCACGAACAGCAGGCCGAAGGTCAGCCCGAGGGCGTTCTCCTTGACGAAGCGTTTCACCGGTGCAGCACCCCCAGCGCGATGAAGTACGCGAGCCCGGTGCCGACCACGACCAGCAGCAGGATGAACAGCGCACGCATGGCTCAGCCTCCCTGCACGGCGCAGTCGTACGGCCGGCTGCCGCGAGGCGTGCAGCCGGCGGCGACGACCCGCCAGCCGTCCGGGAAGGTGGCCAGGAACAGGGTGTCGCCGGTGAGGCGTACCTGGGCCCACTGACCGTAGACGTCGGTGCCGGTGACCGTGCCGGGTGCCGGCAGGTCCTCGTCCAGGATCGCCCGGTCGCACGGCTGCCCTGCGGACTCCTCGAGCTCGGCGCGGGTCTGCGGGGCGAGCGTGGCGCACGCGGTCGCGCCGTCGTCGCTCGCCACGGCCGTCAGCAGCCGCACCGCGACGGCGGAGGCGGCTTCACCCCCGACCGATCCGCAGCCCGCCAGCCCGAGCAGCAGCACGGCCGGGACTGTCAGTTTCAGCACGAGCGCCGCTTTCCCCGGAACGCCGGTTCTGAATCATCGAAGATCGCCGGCCAGCTTCTCGATCCACTCGACGCGCTGCGGGCTCAGCCCCGCGTCGCGGGCCTCCTCCAGCGCCCGGCGGACGTGGGCGAGGCCCTGCTCGCGCAGCCCGTCGGCGATCTCGGCCAGGCCCAGCGCCACCGTGCCGCCCGGGATCCAGCGCGGGTCGCCGAGCTCGGCGCGCAGCTCGTGGGAGATCCGTAGGTGGTGCAGCGCCAGGTCGGATTGGAGGTCGCCGACCGTGTAGTAGAAACCGATGTGGCGGTGCACCTCGGAGCGCAGCAGCAGGTCGCCGTGCTTCTCGGCCAGCTCCAGGGCTTCCCGGAAGTACGGCATCGCGGTCTCCCAGTCGCCGCGCAGCACCTGGTGCACGAGGCCGAGACCGAACAGCGACTCCGCCGTGCCGGCCGGGTCGCCGAGCTCGCGGCGGATGTCCAGCGCCTGCCGGAACAGCCGCTCCTCGGCCTCGGTGTCCGCGTCGGCGAGGTCGCGTTCCAGCGCGCGGAAGTGCCCGAGCATGCCGAGCCGGTCGAGCGCCGCGGCCTCGAGCGCGCGGTCGCCGGTCTCCCGCGCGCGTTCCAGCAGGCCGGTGAAGGTCGCCTCCGCGTCGCGGTAGTCACCCGTGCGGAACGCCGCCTCGTAGAGCGCCTCGTTGCCGCTCGTCAGTGTTTCCCCCGATGCCCCCATATGCGCCAGGCTAGGGTCAGAGCGCCGCGACCGCCTCGGCAATGGGGGTTTCGCCGCCGAACAGCTCGACCGTGAGGCCTCGGGGCGGCCGGCGGCCGGCGACGAGTATGTCCGTGGGTTCAGTCTTCTCCCGCCGGCGGCGCGGTGAACGCGACGTCGCTCACGTCGGCGACGATCTCGGTGAAGTCGGTGCCGTACGCGGCCGGCTCCCGTACCCGCAGCACCAGGCAGAACGGCCGGTCGGTGCCGTACTTCCGGACGAGTTCGCGGTGGCGGGTCGCGAGGAGGCGGGCGGTCGCCAGGTTGCCGCCGGCCGTCAGCCCGCCGAGGTACACCACCGGGCGTCCGCCGGCCGGGCCCCAGAAGCGGGCGAGCAGGGCGTACCCGGTCTCGGGGGTGTGCACGTACTCGTGGCCGCCGACGGTGAAGGCGAGCTTGGCGCCGCCGGCGTGCTGCCAGTCGTACTCGGCGTACTCGACGCCCAGAAGGACCGTGTGCAGGTGGGCGGCCGAGCGGGGGTTCGGGCCGGGGCCGCCGACGCAGAACTCGGCGACCCGGCCCAGCTCGTGCACCGGGTCGTTGCCGCCGATGAGGTCGGGGCGGGCGCCGCACTCGCGGACGATCGTCGCGAGCTCCACGAGCGCGGTTACGTCCCGGCGGTGGACGCTGTGCTCGCGGTTGGAGGTGGCGTGCCGGGAGGCGACGAGCAGGCAGGTGGCGCCGGCGGTCAGGCCGAAGAACGCGCGCTCCCGGTCGAGCCGCCGGCGCCGGACGGCGAACTGGGCGATCCAGACCGCGGCGCCGGCGATGACGCTGGCGAGCAGGTTGATCAGCAGGTCGCCCACGTCAGGCGGACTCGCGGATCACCAGCGTGGGCTGGAAGGTGACCGAGCGCGGCAGCCGGCCCGGCGCGGCGATGTGGGCCATGAGCACCTCGGCCATCTCGGCCGCCATTTCCTCGACCGGCTGGCGGATCGTGGTCAGCAGCGGCCGGCAGTCGAGCGCCGCGCTGCTGTCGTCGAAGCCGACCACGGCCACGTCGTCGGGCACCCGGCGGCCCAGGTCCTGCACCGCCCGCAGCGCGCCCTCGGCCATCAGGTCGCTGGCGACGAAGAGCCCGTCGATGTCCGGATGGTCGGTGAGCAGGCGGCGGGCGCAGTCCTCGCCGC
Source organism: Pseudosporangium ferrugineum (assembly GCF_003002065.1). GTDB lineage: Bacteria > Actinomycetota > Actinomycetes > Mycobacteriales > Micromonosporaceae > Actinoplanes > Actinoplanes ferrugineus_A. Next base: position 144,092 of record NZ_PVZG01000016.1, on the reverse strand, counting down.
CGCCCCGGGTGAAGTCGCCCTCCACGGACGGGACCTCGGTGTAGCCGCGGTTGGCCAGGTAGGACCGGAAGCCGTCGAGCCGGTCCAGCCCGGCCGGCATGTCCAGCGGCCCGCTGATCGTGGCGAGCCGCCGGCAGCCCCGGGCCAGCAGGTGTTCCGCGGCGAGCCGGGCGCCGAGCCGCTGGTCCACGTCGACGAAGCTGGCCGCGAGCGGGGACGCGGGCCGGGCCGAGACCACCGCCGGGATGCCGAGGTCGTGCACCTGCCGGGGGAGCGGGTCCTCGTCGTGGCTGCTGATCAGCAGGACCCCGTCGACGTGCCCCTGGCGCAGGTAGCGCAGCACGTGGTGGTGGTCGGTGGAATCGGTCGGGATGATCACCAGGTGGATGTCGTGCGGCCGCAGCGCGCCGGTCGCCCCGGCGGTGATCCGGCCGAAGTACGGGTCGGTGAAGATCCGGTTGAGGAACGAGGCGTCGTACGGCCGGTCGGGCTCGGAGATGACCAGCGCGACCGAGTTGGACTTGCGGGTGACCAGCGAGCGGGCCGCGACGTTCGGCACGTAACCGGTCTCGGCGATGGCCCGCTCGACCATCTCGCGGATCTTCGCGTCCACGCTCGGGGCGCCGTTGATGACCCGGGACACCGTCGCCCGGGAGACCCCGGCCGCCTCGGCGACCTGGTCCATCGTCGGGTTCTGGCCCCCGCGACCTGCCCGGGTGTTCATGGGCTCTGTTATAGCACCGGCCCTGATCTCCCTGAGAGCGCTCTCCGGGCCTCGGCCGCCGGCGCTGCGACCGGCGGCGGCGCTCTCCGGGCCCCGGCCGCCGGGGCCGGGGGCCTCGGCGGCCGGGGCGGCCATGTCAGGGACGACCGTTCGTGCCGCACTTGACGATGACGCGGATGCAGTCGTTGACCCGGCGGGCCATCTCGTCCACCGGCCACGCGTTGAAGAAGTCGCCGTGCATCGTGTAGCCCGCCCCGGACGCGAGGCGGAATCCGGCCGGGTTGCCGCTGACCGGATAGCGCATGACCTGGCGCAGCTTCGGCACCACCACCGGGTGGGTGGCCGGGCAGGCGTTGTTCACCGGGTACGCCATGTGGCTCTTGTGGTCCGGCGAATCCAGGTTCACCCCGTCCCAGCAGTGCGGGAAGTCCAGGTACGACTCCAGCATCGTGCCGGCCGGACAGGTCACGAAGTCGTGCGACGAGCCCACCTCGCCCGCGTGCAGGCAGGACCAGCGGGAGATGGTGTTGTCGCCCGGCCCGGTGGCCCGCGCGTTGCCGGCCACGATGCGCAGGCCGAACGGCAGCGGCTGGGTCTGCGCGATCAGCGCGTCGCTGACCCCCTCGCCGAGGTAGTAGAAGATGCCCGTGGTCGGCTCGACCGGCACGTTGTTCTGGTAGAACGTCGGGATCCAGTACGACGACTTGTCGATGGACGGGTTGCAGTTGCTGTTCGCGTTGAACAGGTCGGTGACCGTCGAGTTCGCGTTGGTCACCTCGCTGCCGAAGAAGCTGTGCATGTGCGAGGCGCCCGGCATGTTCGGGAACACGATCGGGTCGTCCGGCAGGCGGTGGCTGAACGGGCAGTCGGCGAGGAATTCCGCGACGCGGACGGCGCCCGGCGGGATCGTCGGCGTGGGGGCGGTGCCGCCGCCCGTCCCGTACACCTGGAACTCGGTGAGCGAGACCCCCCACTGGGTGGCGCGGGTCAGCGACTCGAGCCGGACGTAGCGGCCGGAGCCGGAGACGGCGACGGTCTGCCGTCCGCCGGTGCCGGCGACGCTGGTGCGCAGGTCCGACCAGGAGCTGCCGTTGGTGGAGATCTTGAGATTGAAGGTCTTCGCGTACGCGGCCTCCCACTCCAGCACGACCGACGAGACGGTGGCCGTCCCGCCCAGGTCGACCTGCAGCCACTGCGGGTCGCTGAACGCGCTGGACCAGCGGGTGCCCGGGTTGCCGTCGACGGCGTTCGAGGCGGGGAAGGCGGCGGACTCGGTGGACGACGCGGTGGCCGTACGTCCCTGGGAGAGCAGGCCGTCGGCGGCTGCTCGGGCGGTGACCGGATACAGGATCAGCAGAGCGGCGGCGGATGCCGCCAGGGCGAGGCGCATGGGGTGACCTCTTTCTGGGGGAAAGGGGGATGCCGGGGCGGAGATGGGGGCTCCGCCCCGGCGAGGTGGATGCCGTCGTCAGGTCACTGGTAGACGCGGACGTAGTCGACGAGCATCCGGGCGGGGAACGGGGTGGAAGCGTCGATCGGGCCGGGGAAGTCGCCGCCGACCGCGAGGTTGAGAATGAGGTAGAACGGGTGGTCGAAGATCCACGGGCCGCGGGTCGCCTCGACGGCCGCCTTGCCGGCGTAGAACACCTGGTTGCCGTCGAGCAGGAACTTGATGCCCTTGCTGTCCCACTCCGTCGCCCATACGTGGAAGTCCTGCGACAGGTCCACGGTGGCGTACTTCTGGCCGTATCCGCCGGCGCCGTTGTACTGCGGGGCGTGCAGCGTGGAGTAGGCCTCGCCGGTGTTGCGGCCGAGGACCTCCATGATGTCGACCTCGCCGTTGTACGGCCACGGGCGCCCGGTGAGGAAGTCGGCGCCCATCATCCAGAACGCCGGCCACAGCCCGTTGCCCTTCGGCACCTTGATCCGCGCCTCGACCCGGCCGTACTGGACGTGGAATTTGTTGCCGGTGTTCATCCGCGCCGACGTGTACTCGCGGCCGTTGACGTTCTCCTTGCGGGCCTCGATCACCAGTTGGCCCTGGCCGTTCATCTGCGCGTTGTTGCTGTTCTCGGTGTAGTACTGGATCTCGCCGTTCTGCGGCACGCCCGGGTCGTACGTCCACTTCGAGGTGCTGGGGCGGGTGCCGGCCGGGTCGTTGAACTCGTCCTGGAAGACCAGCCGGGTGGCCGGGAACGTGGGGTCGGCGGGCCGCGCGGGCGGGGTGGTGGGGGCGCCACCCGTGCCGTACACGTTGAAGTCGTACAGCGAGTAGCCGTACGGGCCGGAGCGCGCCGTGCCGTACATGCGCACGTAGCGGCCGGAGCCGGAGACGTTCAGGACCTCCTTGAAGCCCTTGCCCGTGGTCGTGGAGTAGATGTCGGTCCACGTGCTCGCGTTGGGCGACACCTGGATCCTGTACGCGGTCGCGTACGCGGGATCCCACTGCAACTCCACCCGGCTGATCTGCGCGGTGGCGCCGAGGTCGACGTAGATCCAGCCCGGGTCCACCCAGCCGGTGGTGGAGCTGGTGGCCCAGCGGGTCGCCGGGTCGAGGTCGAACGCCTTCGCGACGGTGCACGGGTTGCAGTTGACGTCGTTCTGCTCGGAGGAGGCGGCGCCGGGCTTGTTGTACGACAGCAGCACCGTGTTGCCGGTCGGCGGGGGCGTGGTCGGGTCGGTGACGCCGCCCGCGTACACCTGGAATTCCCAGAGCGAGTAGCCGTAGATCGACAGGGCCCGTTCGGTGAGGTTCAGCCGTACGTAGCGGGTGGTGCCGCTGACCGGGATGCTCTGCGCGCCCGCGTTGCCCCGCAGGGTGCCGGTGGCGTTCGTGAACGTGCTGCCGTTCGTGGAGAACTGCACGGTGAAGGCGGTCGCGTACGCGGCCTCCCAGTTCAGGTCGACCCGGCTGACCGCCGTGGCGGCGCCGAGGTCCACCTGGATCCACTGGTTCGCGGAGAACTGGCTGGACCAGCGCGTGCCGGTGTTGCCGTCGGTGGCGGCGGAGGCGGGCGTGCCCTCCCACTCGACGGACGACGCGGTGGTGGGCTTGCCCTGCGAGACGACCACCTCGGCCGCGGCCGCGTTGCCGACCGTGACGGCCAGGTAGGCGCCGAGCAGGCCGAGGAGCGAGGCGCCGAGCGCGGCCGTGCGGAGCCGGCCGCGCCGGGGCCCGCCGCCTCGGAAGAGAGCGGAACTCATGCGGAAGTCCTTCCTGCGGGGATCAGAAAGTGGGGGACGGGGATGTGTCGTACCGGTTACCGACCGGTTCCAGAGCTGAGAAAGCGCTCTTTGGTACGTCACTCTGACCCGTCCCCTTCACGGGTGTCAATGCCTGGTAGAGGCTCGGGAAGCGCTTTCTCGCGTCTCCGCAGGTAGACGCGATGGCTCCCGGATCTTCAGGCCGCCCGGCCCCGGGACGCGGCGTCCGCGACGCGGTACTCGCCGCCGCAGGACTCCGCCAGCGACGTGCCGAACAGCGCCGCCGGCGTGTACGCGCCCGGCCGGCCCTCCCCGGCCAGGAGGCGCCGGACCACCTCGGCCGGCACCGCGCCGGTCCAGGCCTGCGCCTCGCTCACCCGGAGCCAGCACTCGCGGGTCGTGCCGTCCGCCCACCGGATCACCGCGTGGCCCCACGAGTGCTCGCGGGGGCGCGGCCGGGCCTTGACCGTCACGGCGGCGAGCCGACGGGTGGCGAACGCCCGCAGTGGACGGATGGCGAGCAGGGCCGTGGCCAGGGGCAGGATCGCGCGGGCCGCCGGGGAGGACGGAGCCTCGCTCGACGCGGCGATCACGTCGGGGGCGCCGCTGGCGCGCTGGGCGGCCAGCAACTCGCCGAGGGGCATGCTCGCCGTGGTGACCGTCGAGCCGTCGGGGAGGGTGAGCCGGGCCGGGTCGCCGCCGAGCCGGGCGCGCACCAGGCGGCCGTCGCGGTACTGCCGCCCGGTGACGCGGCCGTCCGCCGGGCCGCCCAGGACGGTGGCCGCCAGCGCCTCGCCGACGACGCCCGCCTCGACCTCCAGCGACGGGATCATGTCGACCCGTACCCGCTCGGGTGCGGGGCGCCCCTCGCACAGCTTGACGACCACGCTCTCGGTCGCGGTGACACCGAAGCCGGCCCCGGTGACGACCGTACGCCCGCAGCGCCGCACCGTCTCGTCGAGCCCGAGCACCGCGGAGACCGCGGGCAGGTCGTTCGCGAGGTCGAGGTAATCGGTGGCGGGCAGGCACGCCCGGATCAGCGGCACGGCGGTGCCGGAGAACGGGCCGACGGTGTTGACGACCACGGCGGGCCGCTGCCGCTGGATCTCGGCGGCCAGCTCGGCGACCGAGGCCGCCACCACCGTGCGGTCGCCGCCGGCCGCCGCGGCCAGGCGTCCGGCGTCCCGCCCGGCCAGCACCGGGCGGATGCCCCGGGCCCGCAGCCCGGCCGCGATCGCGCGCCCGCTCCGGCCCGTCCCGCCCAGAATCCACACCTCGGTCATGGCACAGCTCCGCCCCGATCCCGGTGCCGCCCCGGTGACGACATTCCGTGTCATCATCGTACGCGTGATGGCACGTGATGTCATCACCTAGACTGGTCCGGTGAGCAGATGGCGACCGGACGCGCGGCAGCGCCTGCAGCAGGCGGCCCTGGACCTCTTCGCCGAGCAGGGGTTCGCCGAGACCACCGTGCCGGCCATCGCCGCGCGCGCCGGGCTCACCACGCGCACGTTCTTCCGGCACTTCGCCGACAAGCGCGAGGTGCTGTTCGCCGACGACGCCGAGGCGTCCGTCCTCGTCGCTCAGTTGATGGCCGGGGCGCCGGCCGCGGCCGAGCCGCTGACGATCATCCGGGAGGGGCTGCGCGCGCTCGCCGAGAACCGTTTCGAGGGGCGCAAGGCCGCGCTGCGGCACCGGCGCGAGCTGGTCCGCTCCGACGCCGGCCTACAGGAGCGTGACCTGCGCAAACGGGCGGCGCTGGCGGAGGCGATCCGGGACGGCTTCCTGGCCCGGGGCCTCGGCGCGGCCCGGGCGGCGCTGCTGGCCGAGACGAGCGTGACGCTCGTCTACGTGTCGGTCGCCGAGTGGCTGGACAGCGACGACGATCGCAAGCTGGACGACATCGTCGGCGAGATGCTCGCCGCGCTGCGGGCCGAGTTCGGCTGAGCGGTCTCAGCCGAGGCGGCGGTCCACCCGCTACGTAGCGGCTCGGCGGCCGGGTACGCCTCAGCCGAGGCGGCCACCCCAGACCGCGATCTCGCCGCGGGCCAGGCAGACGATGAGGGACCCGTCCGGGCCGGCCACCGCCCACGACTCGACCTCGGGGTCGGCGCGGACCGACAACTCCGACCCGCCGGCGAAGCGGAGGTGCAGCTCCCCGCCGGCCCGCGTGCACGCACTGCGGACCGCGTCGCCGAGCAGCGTGGCCAGGACGTCGGACGGCTCCTCGCCCGGCTCGACCTCGATCCGGCCGCCCGGCCCGTCGAGCTGCGCGACGGTCTCGATGAGCACCTGCCGGCCGCCGGAGAAGTTCAGCACGATGGCGTGTCCGAGGCGCACGTACTGCAACTTCTCCCCGGTCAGCAGGTCGATCGACCGTGATTGCCGCGGACGCTGCGCGGCGCCCATGTCGGCGTCCATGACTGCCACCATGTTTCCCTCGATCGGCTCGGCACCCTGATTTATGGCAGGACCGTATCGGGGACTTTCATAAGAGAGCCTTAAAGATGGAAGGATTTTCAGCGGGCTCCGGCCGCGGCGGCGAGCGTCTCCGTGACGAAGGCCGTGACCAGCCGCGTCCAGAACACCGGCCGGCGCAGCAGCGCGTGCTTCTCGCCCGGGACCGGCACGAACGAGGCGCCGATCCGGGCCGCGTACGCCGCCGACGCGGCCGGGCTCGTCACCCGGTCGTCGTCCCCGTGCGCGATCAGCACCGAGGCGCCCGGCTCCGGTGCGGGCTCGCCGTCGGTGATCCACGGCGCCAGGGCGCAGACGCCCACCACGTCCGGCTCCCCGGCCAGCCGCAGCGCGACCCGGCCGCCCATCGAGTGGCCGACCAGCACGATCGGCGCCCCCGGATGCCGGCGCCGCGCCTCGCCGAGGGCCCACCGCGCATCCACCACCGGGTCCTCGGCGGCGCCGTTCCAGCCGCGCAGCCGGTATCGCAGCTGCCACACCGCCACGTCGCGGCCGCGCACCGCCCAGGAGACGGCGCGGGCGAACGGCGCCATCCGCAGGTACGCCGCGCCCCGCCGGGCCGGGGCCACGCTGGTCTCGCTGCCGCCGTGCAGGAACACGACGACCGCACGGGCGTCCGCGGCCGGTCCGGAGATGGTCAGGCCAGGTGCGTTCACGGAGTCACTTGTACCCGCCTCGGCTGGGTAAATCCCACGGCGAGCCTGAGTGTGACCCGAAAGCGGTCCGGGTCACCCGCCGGCCGGGCGGCTCGGCATTTTTTGTACCGAGCGGTAAGGTGGGGTGATGGACGAGGGGACGGCGAGCGTCGGGCGACCGCGGGCCTTCGACGAGGAGACGGTCCTGGACCGCGCCGTCGAGGTCTTCTGGCGGCACGGCTACGAGGGCACGTCGCTGAGCGCCCTCACCGGCGCGATGGGCATCAACCGGCCGAGCCTGTACGCCACCTTCGGCAGCAAGGAGGAGTTGTTCCGCCGCGCCTTCGCCCGCTACCGCGAGACCCGGGTGGCGTACGCGGCCGTCGCGCTCGAGCTGCCCACGGCGTACGCGGTCATCGAGGAGCATCTGCGCTCGGCCGTCGACGCCCTGACCGCGGGCGACCATCCGCCCGGCTGCCTGTCCATCCAGGGCGGCCTGGCCTGCTCGCCGGAGAACGCCCGCGTCTCCGAGTTCCTGGCCGCCGGCCGGGCCGCCGGCGAGGAGGCTCTCGAGAGGCGGCTCGCCCGGGCGGTGCAGGAGGGTGACCTGCCGCCCCACGTGGACCCCCGGGCGCTGGCCCGCTTCGTGATGGCCGTCGGCGAGGGGCATGCCGTGCACGCCGCGGCCGGTGCCACCCGCGAGGAGCTGCACGCCTCCGTCGACATCGCCCTGCAGGCCGTCGCGGCGATGTCCGGCAGGACGGCCGGCGCCGCCGGGGCGTCCTAGATCTGATTGACCGCCGGGCGGGCGGGCCGGACAGTGGGCGCGGGTCTGTATCGGGGGATGCATGATGCGCGTGGTGTTCTGCAGTGATGACCTGCCCGTCGCGGAGCGGTTCGCCGGCTTCCGGGAGGTGCTCGCCGGGGTCGACGTCCCGGTCGATGTGCGCGTCGAACGGGACGCGGCGATCCGCGTACGGATGAGTGCGATGGCGCTCGGGAGGATCGACGTCGCCTCGATAGTCTCCGACGACGACGCCCGGCTGGAGGTCGACCGGCCCGCCCGGCTGGTCCGGCGCAGCGATCCGGACGCCTTCCGGCTCCTGGTGTCGCTGCGCGGCCACACCGAGATGACCCAGGGCGGCCGCAGCCCCGCGCTGGAGCCGGACCGCCTCGCCTTCTACGACACGTCGCGGCCGTTCCACGGCTGGCGGCGGCCGATCGACGGCCGGTCGCACCTGGTGATGCTCACCTTTCCGCGCGGCCTGCTGCCCGTGCCGCCGAACCTGGTACGGCGCCTGGTCGGCGTGCCGATCCTCGGCGACCGCGGGGTGGCCGCCCTGATGGTCGACGTCGTCAAGCGGGTGCTCACCGACGCGGCCGGCTTCACCGCCGCCGACACGGTCCGGGTGTCCACCGTGGTGGCCGACCTGATGACCGCGGTGCTCGGCCACGAACTGGGCCGGGACGCCGTCCGGGCGGCGTCGTCGGAGTCCCGGCGGCGCGTGCTGCGGGCCGGGATCCAGTCCTACGTCCAGCAGCGGCTGGGCGACCCGGAGCTGACGCCGGCGACGATCGCCGCCGCCCATCACATCTCGCCGCGGCTGCTGCACAAGCTCTTCCAGGAGCAGGGCACCACCGTCGCCGGGTCGATCCGGGCCGCCCGGCTGGAACGGTGCCGCGCCGACCTCGCCGACCCCCTGCACGCCGCGTGCCCGGCCGGGCAGATCGCCGCGCGGTGGGGCTTCGCCAACTACGCGCACTTCAGCAACCTGTTCCGGGCCACGTACGGCGTGGGGCCCCGCGACTGGCGGCACCACCGGCTCGGATGACCGGCGCGCATCCGCAACCGGCGTGCGCGCATCCGCAACGACTCGGGCCTGCCTTGCCCCGCACCATCGATACACATCACCAACGGGGGAAGGAAGCACATGAGGAAGACGAAACTGTTCCTGGCGGTCGTCGCGGCAACGCTGCTGACCGTCTTCGGCGCCGCCAACGCCGCCCACGCCGGCGACTACGGCGCCCGGGTCACGGAGACCAACAAGGACGGCCGGGCCGAGCAGTTCTGGGTCGGCGGTGACGGTGCGGTGTGGCACCGGTGGGCGACCGTACCGGGCGGTTCCCTCAACAGCGGGGACTACAGCCTGGGCGGTCACGTCACGACGGGCGTCGGCGCCATCAACAACCAGGACGGCCGGTTGGAGATCTTCGGCCGCGCCGACGGCGGCGACCTGGCCCACAAGTGGCAGCTGACCCCGGGCGGCAGCTGGAGCGGCTGGGCCTCGCTCGGCGGGCTCCTGCAGCCCGGCACGGGGGTCTACGCGGACCTGTTCAGCGGCAAGATCCGGGTGAAGGTCACCGGGGTGGACGGCCTGATCCACTACAAGTGGCAGACGGCGCCCAACTGCTGCTGGGATCCGGGCTGGCAGTAGCGAGGGGGAACGGGCGGGGCGGGCGCACGACGTGCCCGCCCCGTTTCGTGAGCGCGGTGGTGGTCGCCCAGAGCAGGAGCGCCCCGAGGCCCAGGACGAGGACGGCGGCGCTGACCGCCGTACCGAGGGCCGGGGCGGTGACCAGGACGGGCAGGAGCTTCACCGCCGCCGAGCCGCCCAGCGCCCGGACCGACGCGCTGTACGCCAGGGCCGTCGTCACGCCCCCGGGCGGCGCCTCGCCGGCGACCAGCGCGTCCATGTCACCCTCGAGCGCGGTCTGGCTCAGGCCCGCCAGGAACTGGGCCAGCAGCAGGCTGATCACGTGCACCGGGGCGCCGATCCAGCCGACCAGCATGCCCAGCCCCCACAGCGACCAGCGCAGCACCGCCGGCAGCCGCAGGCGCCCCACGGTCTCGACCGCCGCGGTGGCGAGCAGGCAGCCCACGCTGAAGGCGATCGCGGCGCCCGCGACCCAGTGCCGCCCGTGCAACTCGGTGGTCAGCGGTACGGCCAGCAGCGTCGGCCCGGAAGCCAGCAGCATGACGCCCCCACCGGCGGCGAGCAGGCGGGGGGACACCCGGCGGCCCGGACGCGAGGGGCCGGGGGAGCGGGCGGCCCCGGCCCGGCGGGTAGCGCCCCGGGGGGTCATCCGGGCCCGCCGGGCGCTGAGGACGGTGGGCAGCAGCGAACCGGCGTACGCCACGAAGACGAGCGCCAGCGCCGCACCGGTCGGGTGGCCCTGCGCGCCGATCGGGAGCAGGGCGCCCACCCCGGTGCCCGCCGCCTCCACGGCCGCGATCGCCAGGGCGTACCGGGTCATCGACCGTGGCCGGGCGTCGACGGCCGCGACCTCGGCGCGCATGGCCGCGAAGCCCACCCAGGCCGCGACGTGCATGGCCGTGACGGCGAGCGCGATCAGCGCCGGCCGTACGCCGGTGATCAGCCCGGCGAGCGCGCCCAGGCGCAGCAGGATCTCGACGCCCGCCGCACCGCGCAGCAGGCCGCGGCCCGGCACCCGGCGCGCGAGCCAGGAGGTGACCGGTGCGGAGAGGACGACGCCGAGCAGCATGGCCGCGTTGTAGAGGGCGGCTTCGGCGAGGCCGCCGCGGGAGACCGCGAGCAGGACGAGGACGGTCCAGCCGAGGGCCATGCCGAACGAGTCGAGGACGCCCGCCACCAGCAGCTCGCGGAGGCGGCCGGCGCGGCGGACCCCCACCGGTCCGGCCCGGTGCTCGCCGGCCCGCGGCTTCGGGCGTACCGGAGAATCAGGTGCCACCGGACCTGCCGACGAACAGCGGCGCGGGAGGCGGGAAGCCGTTGAAGGCGGAGGCGTAGCTGAGCGTGTACGCGCCCGCCGAGCCGAGGTAGAGCACGTCGCCCACGTCGATCGTCGCGGGCAGCGCCAGCCCGTGGAACATCGTGTCGGAGCTGTCGCAGCTGGGCCCGGTGACCGTGAACGTCAGCTCCGGGACGAGGCCGTGGCCTGGCACCGAGGACCGCACCGGGAAGTCCCAGCCGGACGGGAGCTGGATCGTCTCCATCAGGCCCTGGTAGGCGCCGACGTCGAGGAACAGCCAGTTCTGCCCGGCGCGCACCTCCCGGCCGATGACTCCGGCCGCCAGGACCGCGGCCTCCGCGACGAGGTGCCGGCCGGGTTCGGCGGCGATCAGCCCCGGACGGTACGGGAGCAGCTCGGCGATCGCCGCCCGTACCGTCGTGCCGATGTCCTCGATGGGCGGCACGCCGGCGGTGTAGCGGGCCGGGAAGCCGCCGCCCAGGTCCAGCATCTCCAGCCGGACGCCGTCGTCGAGCAGGCCCGCCAGGACCCGCCCGGCGAGCCCGATCGCCCGGCGCCACGCGGCGGTCGTGGCGCACTGCGAGCCGACGTGGAAGGTCAGCCCGTACGGCCGCAGCCCCAGCCGCCGGGCGAGCGTGAACAGCTCCCGCGCCTCGTGCGGCTCGGCGCCGAACTTGCGCGACAACGGGAAGGAGCTGGCGCTGTCGTCGACGTGCAGTCGCAGGTAGACCGCGCTGCCCGGGGCGTGCCCGGCGATCTTGTGCAGCTCGTTGGGCGAGTCGAAGCTGAACCGCCACAGGCCGGCGGCGTACGCGGCGGCGATGTGCGCGGGCGGCTTCACCGGGTTGCTGTAGAGCACCTCGGCCGGGTCGGCGCCGAGCCGTTCGAGCACGCGCAGCTCGCCCAGCGAGGCGACCTCGAAGCTCGCCCCGCCCGCGCGCAGGGTGTGCAGGATCTCCGGCGCCGGGTTGCACTTCATCGCGTAGAAGGCCCGTACGCCCGGAAGCGCCGCGGTGAACCGGTCCAGCCGCCGCGCGACCGCGTCGAGGTCGGTGACCAGGTACGGCGTCGGCACGTCGATGACCTCGAGGCGGTCCGGGGCGAGCGAGGCGGGCCAGGAGGCGGGCAGCGCGGCGGCCAGGCCGGTGAGGGCGGCGGTCATGCGGGTCCTCCGGGCGTCGGTGTGGTCAGGCTGCCGGGCGGACGCCGGCGCCCTCCAGCAGCAGCCGGCCGGCCTCCCCGGCGGGCACCGGGCGGGAGAAGTAGAAGCCCTGGGCGAACTCGCAGCCCATCGCGCGCAGGGCGGCGAGCTGGCCGTACTCCTCGATGCCCTCGGCCACGGTGGTCATACCGAGGCTCTGTCCGAGCTGGACGATCGTGCCGGCCAGCGCGGCGTCGTCGGACTGCCCGCCGAGCCGCTCCACGAACGACCGGTCGATCTTCAGGGTGTCCACCGGGAAGCGGCGCAGGTAGGCCAGCGAGGAGTAGCCGGTGCCGAAGTCGTCGATCGCCAGGGTGACGCCGAGCGCCTTGAGGTGGACGAGCTGGGCCAGGTTCTCCTCGGTGTCGGTCATCAGCACGCTCTCGGTCATCTCGAGGCACAGCCGGTCGGCGGGCATGCCCGTCCCGGTCAGCACCTCGCGGACGACCGCGGCGAGGTCGGTGCGGTCGAACTGGCGTACCGAGACGTTGACGGCCATCTTGACCGGCGGCCGGCCGCTCTCCCGCGCCCACTCCATGGCCTGGCGGCAGGCCTCGGTGAGCACGTAGCGGCCGAGCGGCACGATCAGGCCGGTGGCCTCGGCGAGCGGGATGAAGTCCATCGGCGAGATCAGCCCGCGGACCGGGTGCTGCCAGCGGACGAGCGCCTCGAACCCGACGACGCTGCTGTCCGCCATGTCGATGGTGGGCTGGTAGTGCACCTTGAGCTCGCCGCGGGTCAGCGCGAGGCGCAGGTCGGCCTCCAGCTCGAGGCGTTCGACCAGGCCGGCCAGCATCTGCGGGTCGTACGCCGCGAAGCCGCTGCCGCCGCTGGTCTTCGCCCGGTACATGGCCAGGTCGGCGTTGCGCATCAGCTGTTCCGCCGCGTCGGCGCCGTCGCCGGGTCCGAGGGCCGCGTACGCCGCCAGCCCGACGCTGCCGCGGACGTGCAGCTCCCGCTCGTCGATCCGGAACGGCTCGTGCAGGCCGTCGACGATCCGCTGGGCCAGGCCCTCCGCCTCGTCCGCGCCGAGCTCGGAGCGGATCAGCACGGCGAACTCGTCGCCGCCGAAGCGGGCCACCGTGTCCCCCTCGCGCACCGAGCCGCGCAGCCGGTCGGCGACCTGCACCAGGAGCTTGTCGCCGGCGAGGTGGCCGAGGCTGTCGTTGACCTCCTTGAACCCGTCGAGGTCGAGGAAGAGCACGGTCACGTCGCCGTCGTCGCCGCGCTGCTCCAGCGCCTCGGCGACGCGTTCGCGGAACAGGGCACGGTTGGCGAGCTGGGTCAGCGCGTCGTGGTACGCCTCGTGCACCAGCTGTTCCTGGAGCTCCTTGCGCTCGCTGATGTCCCGGGTGTTGAGCACGAGCCCGCCCACGTTGGGGTCGGTGAGCAGGTTGGTGACGGTGATCTCGGCCTGACGCAGCCGGCGGTCGCGGTGCCGGACGGTCAGTTCCAGAACCGTCGTCGCGTACGGGCGGCTGCTCACCGAGCGCAGGGCGTCGGCGAGCCGGACGGCGGAGTCGGCGTCGAGGACGCTGGTCAGGCGGCGGCCGGTGAGCACCTGCGCCGGGAAGCCGAACACGCGCCGCACGGACTCGCTCTGGTAGAGCACCTCGGTGTCGGGGCCGACCACGGTCACCACGTCGGAGCTGTGCTGGACCAGGGCGCGGAACCGCTGCTCGCTGGCGGACAACTCGGCGGTGCGGGCGGCGACCCGGGCCTCGAGGTCGCTGGTCAGGCTGCGGTTCTCCCGCAGGGTCAGCAGCTGGCGGCCGACCATCAGCAGGATGAGCGTCGAGCGGGTGTACGCCACGAACGCGCTGTTCTGCCCCGTGCGGGCGAACCACACGACGCTGGTGATCAGGGCGGCGACCACGGCCACGTACGGCAGCAGCACGCCGAAGGGCTGGCTGCCCTCGCCGGCCGGTGCGGGCTCGTCCGGGCCGGCGGTCACCGGGCGCGCGGCGGCGAGCAGGATCAGCGAGAAGCCCGCGAACCAGCCGATGTCGGTCACCCCGCCCGAGCTGTACCCGCCGATCAGGTTCAGGTACGCGTACCCGATGTCGGAGACGGCGAAGGCCACGGTGCCGGCGCCGACGAGCGCGAGGTGCGCGAAGGTCCGTCCGCGGCGGCGTTGCAGGGCCAGCATGTAGACCACGATGGTGACGATGACGACGTCGCCGAGCGGGTACGCCAGGCTGACGTAGAGGGCGAGCGCGCTGTCCCCGCCGGCGTCGAGGATCGGCTCCACCACGAAGATCCACGCCATCAGCATCAGCGAGAAGGCCACCATGAGCCCGTCGAGGACGCTGCGGGCCCGGTTGGCCGGCGTCTGGGCGGCAACCGGCAGCACCAGCAGCCCGGCCGAGGTCAGCACGATCATGCCGAGGTAGCCGACGTCGGCCTGCGACGGCAGCGGCACCGAGCCGGTGAAGGTGTCCAGCCAGACCGCGCACATCTGGCCGGAGGCCCACGACAGCACGCCGAGCCCCAGCAGCCCCCACGCGGCGCGCAGCCGCCCCCGGTGCGTCCCGGCCCGCACCAGGCAGACGATCGCGGCGGCGACGGCGGCGGCGCACAGACCCAGGTTCGAGATGGTCTCCGACGTCCCGGGGCCGCCCGCCCCGGTGCTGAGCACGACGCCGAAGGCGGCCACCACCACGGCCACCGCCACGCACAGGCGCGCCCACCCGCGCAGCACGTACGCGGCCGCCGGCGAGGTGGGTGGCATCAGCTGATCTCCGGTCGGCGGGGGAGCCGGCCCGGGCGGACGGCTGCTTCCCCGGTGATCGGATGGCCGGGACCCGAACTTGAGGGGTTCGGTCCGGCCAAAGGCGTGTCCCAAGCGATAGCCCGTGGATCATTGACAGGTGTCTCTGGCACGTGACAACGTTGTCACCGGACGATGACGTCGTTAACCGGAGGTTTGGATGACCCGTCGGTTCCTTGCGGCCTCGACCGCCCTGCTCGTGACCGCCGCGGTGCTGCACGCGAACCCCGCGGCCGCCGCCGAGCCGGCGCCGGTCGACCTGGTGCACCCCTTCGTGGGCACGCAGAACTTCGGCAACACCTTCCCGGGCGCCAGTGCGCCCTTCGGCATGGTCCAGGTCAGCCCCGACACGGGCGGCCAGGGCGGCTACGACTACCAGCAGAACAGCATCTACGGCTTCAGCCAGACCCACCTGTCCGGCGTCGGCTGCGGCGTGGCGGGCGAACTGCCCATGCTGCCGACGACCGGGGCGGTCACCACGGTCGACCCGGACGCGTACCGGTCGCCGTACTCGCACGCCGACGAGGAGGCCTCGCCCGGCTACTACCGGGTCGGCCTGAGCAAGTACCAGACGAAGGCCGAGCTGACCGCGACGCCGCGGACCGGGTGGCAGCGCTACACGTTCCCGGCCACCGGCGAGGCCAACGTGCTGTTCAACACCGGCAAGGCCAACCAGAACGTGTTCGATTCGGAGATCCACGTCGTCGGCGACCGTACGGTCGAGGGCCGCGTGCGCGCCGGCAACTTCTGCGCGGGCAAGGACGACCACACCGTCTACTTCACCGCCAGCTTCGACCGCCCGTTCGCCTCCTTCGGCACCTGGCGCGGCTCGGCCATCTCGAAGGACTCGCGCGACGCGGCCGGCGGCGGCAGCAACGGCGCCTTCGTCACCTTCGACGCCGGCACCGACCGCGACGTGGTCGTCAAGGTGGCGCTGTCGTACACGGGCTCGGACGGCGCGCGGAAGAACCTCGCGGCCGAGACCGGCGACTCGTACGACTTCGACGCCACGCGGGCCCGGCTGCGGCAGACGTGGGTCGACGAGCTCGACCGGATCCGGATCGGCGGCGGCCCCGCCGAGCGGCGCAGCGCGTTCTACACCGCGCTCTACCACTCGCTGCTGCACCCGAACGTGGCCGGCGACGTCGACGGGCGCTACGTCGGCTTCGACCGCAAGGTGCACACCGCCGAGGGCTACACGCCGTACCAGAACTTCTCGCTGTGGGACACGTACCGGCCGCAGAACCAGCTGCTGGAACTGCTCGCCCCGGACGTGGCCCGCGACGTCGCGCTGTCGGTCGTCGCCATCGGCCGCGACGGCGGATGGCTGCCCCGCTGGGCGCTGGCGAACAGCGAGACCAACATCATGACCGGTGACCCGGTCACCCCGTTCCTGGTCGAGGCATGGTCGAAGGGCCTGCTCGCCGGGCACGAGGAGGAGGCGTACGCGCTGCTGCGCAAGAACGCCACCGCCCAGCCGCCGGCGGACTCGCCGTACAACGGGCGGACCGGGCAGGACTACTACGCCGAGCGCGGCTACATCCCGTCCGGGCTCGAGCTCGGCAAGGACTGCGTCCACAAGGGCGGCGACAACGACTGCGTCCACCCCGCCTCGGCCACCCTCGAGTACGCGGCCGCCGACGCCTCCCTGGCCCTGATGGCGAAGGGGCTCGGCAAGACCTCCGACGCGAAGCTCTTCGCCGGGCGCGGCCAGTGGTACCGCAACCTGTGGGACTCGTCGATCCAGCAGTTCCGGCCGCGGACCACCGACGGGACCTGGCTCACGCCGTACGACCCGGTCGCCGCGTCGCAGCAGTTCCACGAGGGCGGCGCGAACCAGTACCAGTGGCTGGTGCCGCAGGACCCGGCCGGGCTCGTCCAGCTCATGGGCGGACGGGCGGCCACGGAGAAGCGCCTCGACCGGTTCTTCGTCTACGACAAGCTGCTCACCGACCCGGCCGGCACCGCGCGCACGGACTGGATCGCCAGCCCGTACGACTACTACGCCAAGGCCACGTACAACCCGAACAACGAGCCCGACCTGCTGGCGCCGTACATGTATCACTGGGCGGGCGACCCGGCGAAGACCGCGACCGTCGTGCGGGCCGCGATGACGCTCTTCACCACCGGCCCCGACGGCATGACCGGCAACGACGACCTCGGCACGATGAGCGCCTGGTACGTCTTCTCCTCGCTCGGCCTGTATCCGACCATGAGCGGCGCGAACTTCCTCGCCGTCTCCAGCCCGCAGTTCCCGTCGGCGAAGGTGCGCACGGGCGGTTCCACCCTCACGATCACCGCCCCGGGCGTCTCGGACGACAACCGCTACATCCAGCGGGTCCGGCTGAACGGCAGGAACCTGGCCAAGAGCTGGGTCGACTGGTCGCAGATCGCCCGGGGCGGCACCCTCGCGCACACCGTGGGCACCAGCCCGTCGTCGTGGGGCACCTCGGTCGCGGACCAGCCGCCGTCGGTCAACAGGGCGCCGGCGGACGGGCGTACCCACGTCGACGCGACCCTGCGACCGGCGAGCGCGGCCCTCCCGGCCGGCGCGCCCACCGCGCAGAAGGCGACCTTCGAGATGGACGTGGTCGGCCAGGCCCCGCTCGCCATCGCCCCGCGGGTCACGGCGACGGCGCCCGCCGGCTGGAAGGTGACGATCAGCCCGAAGCTCCCGAAGGTCCTGGTGACCCGCCACCTGCCGATCGGCGCGACGTACACGGTCACCGTGCAGGCGCCGCCCGGGACGGCGGTGGGGGCGTACAAGGTGACGGTCAAGGCCGGTGCCCCCGGGGCGAACACGGTCGAACGGTCCGCGACCATCGCGGTGGCGGCCCCGACCACCTGCGCGGCCGCGGGCGGCGACACCTGCCGGATCGACCTCACCGCCGAACGCAACAACGACGGTACGGCCACGGTCGCGGCGTCCGATGAGGGCAACTTCGACGGCGGCGGCTGGAGCTACGACGCCGCCCTGCTGCCCCCGGCGGGCCCGGTCACCTGGGAGGGCGTCACCTACGAGGCGCCCGACCCGAGCGGCACGGCGAAGAACTTCGTCCAGGCCCGCGGCCAGTCCCTGCTCCTCCCGGCGGGAACCCACGGCGCGGTCAAGCTGGTCGCCGCCACCCACAACGGCCCGGTCACCGCGGCCCTGACCCTCGGCTACACGGACGGCACGTCGGCCCCGGCCACCGTGACGATCGCCGACTGGTGCGGCAGCCCGGCCCCGGGCACGACGACGGTGCTCGGCATGCCCCACCGCATCAAGGCGGGCCAGGGCGTCGACGGGCCGCCGGTGAGCCTGTTCGCGGCGTCGCTACCGATCGCGGCGGGCAAGCAGATCCGGTCGGTCACCCTCCCGAACGATCCGAGATTCCAGGTGTACGCGGTGACGCTCGCCTGACGCGTACCCGATCGCACGGAGAAGCGGGGCCCCTCACCGGCCCCGCTTTCTCCGTGCCGGGACGAGCTTAAATCCGGAGGGCGTCACCGGAGGTCGACGACGATCTTGCCGTGCACGTGCCGCGCGGCCTGGAGCTCGACCGCGGTGCGGATCCGCTCGACGGGGAACGTCGCCGCCAGGGGCACCCGGAGCCGTCCCGCGGCGATCAGGCCGGCGATCTCCTCGAGGGCACCCGGGGCGGCGTCGGCGCCGTTGGCTCCGGCGATTCCGTCGATCCGCACCGCGATCGTGCTGATCCGCTCGTCGGGCACGCCGAGTTCCCGGGCCACCCGCGCCGTTTCCGCCCCGTGCAGGTCGACGGCCGCGGTGACGCCGCCGGGTGCCAGGGCGCGGACCCGGTCGGCCAGGCCTTCGCCGTAGGTGACCGGCTCGGCCCCGAGCGCGCGCAGGGCATCGGCCGACGCCGCCGATCCCGTCCCGATCACCCGGGCGCCCGCGAGACGGGCGAGCTGCACGGCGAACACCCCGACGCCGCCTCCCGCCCCGCCGACGAGCAGTGTGTCGCCGGGGCCGAGTCCGCCGCCGTGGCCGACGGCGGCGAGGGCGGCGGTGGCCGTGCGGCCCGCGATGGCCAGGGTGGCGGCGGTGCGGTCGTCGACACCGTCGGGGGTGCGGTGCGCGTCGCCGCCCACCGCGATCGTGCCGCCCACGTCGATGACGACGTGGTCGGCGACCGCGCGGGACAGCGCACCGCCGAACACCCGGTCGCCCTCGGCGAACCCGGTCACGCCGGCGCCGACCCGGTCCACGACTCCGGCGTAATCGGTGCCGAACCCGCACGGCAGGCTCAGCCCGAATCGCGCGGCGGTCGCGGCGTCGGAGGTCATGAACCAGTCCATCGGGTTCAGCCCGGCCGCGGTGACCCGTACGCGGATCTGGCCGGCGCCGGCCCTCGGGGCGGGAACGTCGCGGAGTCTCAGCATCTCAGGTCCGCCGAACGCCTCGAACTGGATCGCTCGGCTCTGTTCTTGCTGTTTCACGTGGTTCCTCCGGCAGCACGAAACGGACTATGCTCCGTTTGACTGCCGCCAACGTAGCACAACCGGAGCGTGATCCGTTTTGACCGTGGAGAAGAGCCGCCGCCCGCGATCCGACGCGAGCCGCAACCGCGAACAGCTCCTCGCCGTGGCGACCCGCACCTTCGCCGCGTCCGGCACCGAGCCGTCGATGCGCGCGATCGCCCACGAGGCGGGGGTCGGCATCGCCACCCTCTACCGCCACTTCCCGACCCGCGAATCACTGGTCGACGCGGTCTATCAGGACCAGGTCCAACGCCTCACCGACGGCGCCCGCGAACTGCTCGCCGAACTGCCACCGCACGAGGCGTTGCGACGCTGGGCGGAACTGTTCGGCGACTGGATCGCCACCAAGAACGGCATGCTCGACACGCTGCTCGCCATGATCGAGTCCGGCGAGATCGCCCACGCCCACACCCAGGCCCAGTTGTTCGAAGCCATCGACGCGATCCTCGCCGCCGGCCGGGCGACGGGCGACCTCCGCGCCGACGTCACCGCCGAGGACATCGCCGCGGGCCTGATCGGCATCTTCACCGTCGCCCACCCGCACGACCACCGCGCACGGGCGGCCCGCCTCCTGACCATCACGATGGACGGCCTCCGGGCCGGTGGCTCGCTGCGGGCGATCATGATGCAGTCATGACGCATCCGGGCGTCATCTTCCGGCCGGGGCCGACCGGCCGCAGGGCGGCGCTCGCCGGCGGCCCCGACGTGTGGGAGGTGGTGGTGGCGGCGCTGAACGCCATCCGCGACGAGGATCCCGAGGTCGAGCCGGACGCGCTCCTCGCGGCCCTCGGCGGCGTCACCGGATTGACGTCCGCTCAGGTGGCGATCGCCCTGCGCTACTACGCGGCCTTCCCCACCGAGATCGACGACCGCATAACCCTCAACCGGGAAGTCGCGGACCGGGAGGAGGCGGGGCCGGCGTGCGGCCCCGCCTCCTCAGGTGGTGCGGGTTGTCAGCTGCTCTGGACGTCCACCTTGGTCACCGCGGACATCGGGTGGGTGCGGCCGGTCAGCATCGGGTCGAAGCGGTGGTCGCCGGCCAGGAAGCGGCGCATGAAGGCCGACATGTAGGCGAGCCCCACGGTGCGCTGCTGCGATTCCGACAGCTTGCGGTCGCGGGGTTCCGGGCCGCACTTGCCGGGCTCGGGCAGGGGCAGCGCGTCGTCCTGGGCCTGCACCTGGCCGCTCTCCGGGGACCATTGCACGTTGAAGAAGTTGTGGTTGGCGCCGTGCATGTTCCAGAGGAAGACCGGGGCCTGGTTGCGGTCCTTGTTGTTGTCGAAGTAGTCCGGGTCGCCGTAGCCGCACGTGCCGAGGATGGTCGCGGACGGGATGCGGGTCACCCGGTACGGCGTGTGCCACTCGCCGTCGAGGTCGTCGTCCGGCTGGTAGTAGCCGATCGGTTCGAGGCCGAGCACCGCGCCGATGCGGACGCCGGACGGGATGTCCTTGCGGTTGGCGTCCGCGGCCTGGCGCATCACGCCCCGGCCGCCGCGGGAGTGGCCGATCAGGCCGACGCGCTGGAGGTCGACGTGCCCGCGGAAGCCCGCCTTCAGCTTCCCGGCGAGCGGGCCCCGGCCCGACGTGACGAGGTCGCGCCACATCGCGAGGTGCTTGTTGGCGACCCCGGCCCGGGCGGCGTCCTGCGCCTCGCCCATCTCCCCGACGTTGACGCCGTTGACCCCGATCGAGACGACGACGAAGCCGTGGCTCGCCAGCTGCTTCCCGAGGTAGTCGTAGCCGCGCAGGCTCGGGATCTGGGGCGTGCCGGGGGCGCACGGCCACTGGTTCAGCAGTTGGCCGGTGCGCTCGGCGATCTCCTCCAGCCGGGCGATCTCGTCCGGATCCTCCGGCGCGTCGGGTCCGTACAGCTTGGCGGTCGCGTCGTCGAACGCGTCGGAGGCTTCCCGGTCCGCGCAGGTGCTCGCCAGCCCGTGCGCGATCAGCACCATCGGCCAGCGGCCCGCGGTGAGGTCGCGCGGGTAGTGCACCCGGCCGGCGAGTTCCAGCGGCGCTACCTCGTCCGACTCGGACGAGTGGAAGTCCGGGAGGTGGAACGCCGAGTCGCCCAGGTCGTAGTCGGCGGTGGACACCGCGTGCGGGCCGCGGGCGGTCGGGTCGGGGGTCTTCTTGCCGCCGGCGCGGGCGGGAGAGGCGACGCCCGACAGCACCAGGGTCACCGCGAGGGCCGCGGTGAGGCCTGTCCTCAGTGATCTCATGGGGCCAGCTAACCGGCCGGGCGTGAGGATCTTGTCAGGGTGGCGGGGAGGAGCCGCGGAGCACCAGCGAGGTGGGCACCGTGATGGAGAGCGGGGTACGCCCGGCGATCAGCTCGCCGAGCAGGCGGACCATCTCCTCGCTGATCCGGTCCAGCGGGTTGCGGACGGTGCTGAGCGGCGGGTGCAGGGTGGCGGCCAGGCCCGAGTCGTCGAAGCCCACGACCCGTACGTCGCCCGGCACGTCCCGGCCGGCCTCGCGGAGCACGGGCAGGGTGCCGGCGGCCATGGCGTCCGAGGCGGCGAAGACCCCGTCCAGGTCGGGGACGCGGCGCAGCAGGTCGCGCATGGCCTCGGCGCCGCTCTCGTGGCTCCAGGTGCCGTGGGCGACGGCCGCCTCGTCGAGGGCGATGCCGTGGGCGGCGAGGGCGTCGGCGTACCCGCGGAGCCGGTCGACGCCGCCGGAGGTGTCCTGCGGTCCGGCGATGTGGGCGATGCGGCGGCAGCCGGCGGCGATCAGGTGTTCCACCGCGGAGCGGGCGCCGGCCCATTCGTCGGCGGCCACCGAGCTGATGGTCGTCTCGTGGCCGAGCACCTTGCCGCACGCCACGATCGGCACCTCGGCCTTGACGAGCTGGCTCAGCAGGGGGTCGCCGGAGTGCGGCGAGACCAGCAGGACGCCGTCGACGTGCCCGCCGCTGAGATAGGTGACCGCCCGGCCGCGCTCCTCGGGGGTCGCCGCGATCATGAGGATGAGGGTGAGCTCCCGGGCGGAGAGGGCCTGGGCGACGCCGCGCAGCAGCACCGCGAAGTTCGGGTCCTCGAAGAGCAGGTGCTGCGGCTCGGTGAGCAGGAACGCGATCGAGCCGGACCGGCCGGTGGCCAGCGAGCGGGCGTGCGGGTTGGCGGTGTAGCCGGTCCGGGTGATCGCCTCCCGCACCGACCGTACGGCCTCGGGGCTGACCCACTCCCGGCCGTTGAGGACGCGGGAGACGGTGGCGTAAGAGACCCCGGCCTCGCGAGCCACGTCGCGGATGGTGGGCCGCTTGCGCCCCGTACCGGGCGAGGTCGGCACGGTAGGGATCATAGTCTCCCGCTCACGCCTTGACCGCGCCCGCGGCCAGGTCGACCTGCCAGTAGCGCTGGAGGCTCAGGAAGAGCGCGACGAGCGGCAGCACCGACAGCAGCGCGCCGGTGATCACGGACGTGTACATGGCCGGCTGGCTGGCGCCCTGGTTCAGCAGGCCGCTGAGCCCCACGGTCACCGGGAAGAGCCGATCGTCGCCGAGCATGATGTACGGCAGCATGAAGTTGTTCCAGATCGCCACGAACTGGAACAGGAAGACGGTCACCAGGCCGGAGCGCATCATCGGCAGCGCCACCCCGGCGAACGCCCGCCAGTCGCCGGCGCCGTCCATCCGGGCCGCCTCGAGCACCTCGCCGGGCACGGCCGCGGCGGCGAAGATCCGGCACAGATAGATCCCGTACGGGCTGATCACGCTGGGCAGCAGCACCGACCAGTACGTGTTGGTCATCCCGACCTTGGCCAGCAGCAGGTACTGCGGGATGGCCAGGATGACGCCGGGCACGAGCACCCCGGCCAGGATCACGTTGAAGATCACCGACTTGCCCGGGAACGCGTACTTGGCCAGCGCGAACCCGGCCATCGCGGACACCAGCGCCGAGGCGAGCGCGCCCGCCCCGGCGTACAGGGCGGTGTTGGCCATCCAGCGCCAGTAGAGGCCGCCCCGGTATTCGCTCAGCGTGGCGATGTTGTCGAACAGGTGGGTGCTGGGCGCGAGGGTGAACGTGGAGAAGAGCTCGCCGGCGCTCTTGGTGGAGGCGATCACCACCCACAGCACCGGCAGCAGGCAGTAGGCGGCGCCGAGCAGGAGCAGCACGGTGGCGGCGGGGCTGCGGCGGGAAGCGGCGGCCATGGGTCAGTCCTCCTGCCGGAAGGCGCGCGCCCCGACGAGCTTGAGGAAGCCGAAGGAGAGCGCGAACGTGGCGGCGGCGATGACCACCGAGGTGGCCGCGGCGGCGTAGAGGTCGTTGCGGACGAAGGCGTCCCGGTAGACCTTCATCAGCGGCGTCCAGGTCGCCGAGATCGTGTTGGTCAGCGGGCGCAGGACCATCGGCTCGGCGAAGACCTGCAGCGTGGCGATGAGCGAGAAGACGAACGTCATCACCAGCGACGGCAGGATGACCGGCACCTTGACGCGCAGGGCGATCTGCACGTCCGAGGCGCCGTCGATGCGGGCCGCCTCGATCAGCTCCCGCGGGATCGTGCGCAGCGCGGTGTAGAGCACGATCATGTTGAAGCCGGTGCCGCCCCACACGGCGATGTTGGCGACCGCGTAGAGCACGTGCGCCGAGGACAGGAAGTCCGGGCTGCTCAGGCCCGCGCCCTCGAGCACGTCGGCGATCGGGCTGACCCGGGGCAGGTAGAGGAAGCCCCAGAGCAGGGAGGCGATCACGGCCGGCACGGCGTACGGAAGGAAGATCGCGGTCCGGGCGAAACCGCCGACCCGGGTCCGGCCGGCGTCCAGCAGCAGCGCCATCAGCAGGGCCAGACCGAGCATGACCGGCACGACCAGGAGGCCGTACGCGGCGACCCGCCCGACGCTGGGCAGGAACTCGGCGTCGGACAGCGAGCGGGTGTAGTTGCTCAGCCCGGCCCACTGCTCCACCCGCGAACCGGGGCCCAGCCCCAGCCCTGAGATCTTGACGCGGCGCAGGCTGAGGTAGCCGGCGTAGACGATGGGTGCGCCGAGGAACGCGGCGAAGAGCAGCAGGGCCGGGGCCAGGAAGGCGTACGGCGCACCCGTACGCTTCCTCACCCCGCGACCTTGAAGCCGCTGTTCTTCAGGTCGTCGAGGGTGGTGCTCTGCATGGTGGCCAGTGCCGACGTGAAGTTCGCGCTCTGCTTCGACTCCGCCGCTTTGCCGAACGCGTCGTTGTACGCGCTGTACGCCACGTTGACGTTCGGCCCGTACGTGAACGGGTTGGTGACCTTGGCGGCGTCCGCGGCGACGGTGTAGAAGTCCGGCTGGTTCGCGAAAAAGGCGGGCGGCTTCGTCAGCGCCACGCTGGTCGCCTCGTTGGCGGCGGGGTAGACGTTGGCGGTGCCGGCCAGCGCCTTGAGCGCGGCGGGATCGGTGTTGAGCCAGGTGATGAACTGGGCGGCTGCCTTCTTGTTCCTGCTCTGCGTCGTGACGCTGGTCGCCGAGCCACCCCAGTTGCCGTTCGCCGGTTTCGCCGCGTCCCACTGCGGCAGCGGCGCGACCTTCCACTTGCCCTTGGTCGAGGCGGCGTTGCCCTCGAGCACGCCGGGGCCCCACACCGCGCCGAGCCAGCCGACCTGCGTGCCGTCGTTGAGGGCAGCGTTCCAGTCGGGCGTGTACATCGGGGTGTTGGCGATCGCACCCTCCTGCACGAGGCCACCCCAGTACGAGGCGACCTTCTGGGTGGCGGCGTCGTTGATCGCCACCGACCACGAGTCGCCCTGCACGCCCCACCAGGACGCGCCGGCCTGCTGGGCGAGGCCGGAGAACCAGCCCGGGTCGTTGGCGGAGAAGGTGCCCAGGTACTTCTTCTTGTCCGCGCCGTGGATCCTGCGGGCGGCGTCGGCGTACTGCTCCCAGGTGGTGGGGACCGGGACGCCGAGCTCGTCGAAGACGTCCGAGCGGTAGAAGAACATCATCGGCCCGGAGTCCTGCGGCACGCCGTAGACCGCCTCCGAGCCGAGGGTGACCGAATTCCACGCGGACTCGGGGAACTTGTCCTTGAGCGAGCCGGTCTCGGCGGCGATGTCGGCGATGGCGCCGGCGGAGACCAGCGTGGGGATCTTCTGGTACTCGGCCTGCATGACGTCGGGCGCGCCGCTGCCGGCCTTGATGGCGGTCAGCAGCTTCGCCACGGCGGGGTCGCCGCCGTCCTGCTTGTTGACGGTCACCTGGATGTCGGGGTGCGCGGCGTTCCACTCGGCGACCACCTTGTCCATGTTCGGCGCCCAGCTCCAGTACGTCAGCGCCACCTTGCCGCCGGGGGCGCTGCCGCCGGCGTCGGGGTCGTCGCTGCCGCTGCAACCGGCGGCCAGGAGGGCAAGGGAGGCGGCGAGGACGCCGGCAAGGGTTCTCTTCATGGGTTCCTCCTCGGTCGGCACGAGGCCTGTGACCGGTTACAGTGATGCTCGTTTACGCTCCTGTCAAGGCCTTGCAAAATCCCCGTTACATCGAGATAGGGTGCGATCTGTTACGCCTGTGACCGGTTACAGGACCATGCTCAAAAGGGGTACGCGTTGCCGACCGAACACCCGCCACTCACCGTCGCGCACCACCCGTGGGCGACGGACCTCCGCCGGCCCCGGATGAGCAACGAGGAAGACGTCCGCCCCGGGCTGTCGCTGACCAGCCGGCACCTCGTCCGCGACGGCGTACCGGTCATCCCGGTCACCGGCGAGCTGCACTACAGCCGGGTGCCACGGCACCGCTGGGCGCAGCGGCTGCGGCAGATGCGGGCCGGCGGCGTCACGGCGGTGGCCACGTACGTGTTCTGGCTGCACCACGTCGAGCATCGGGACGCGCCACGCTTCGACGGCCACCTCGACGTCGGCGCGTTCCTCGACGAGTGCGCGGCGGCCGGGCTCGACGTCATCCTGCGGATCGGCCCGTGGTGCCACGGCGAGAGCCGCAACGGCGGGTTCCCCGACTGGGTCCGGGACGCGCCCGTGCGGCACCGGACCGACGATCCGGCGTACCTGGAACTGGTCCGGGAATGGTTCGGCCAGCTCGCCGCCGCCCTCGCCGGACGCTGCGCGGGCGACGGCCCGGTGCTCGCCGTCCAGCTGGAGAACGAGCTGTACGACCAGCCCGGCCACCTCGTCACCCTCAAGCGCCTCGCCCGGGAGGCCGGGCTGACCGCGCCGCTGTGGGTCGCCACCGCGTGGGGCGGCGCCGACCTGCCCGCCCAGGAGGTCCTCCCGCTGTACGGCGGCTACGGCGACGGCTTCTGGGTCGACACCGACGCGCCCTGGGACCCGACGTTCCGCGACCACTACTTCTTCTCGCACGTGTGGGACGACCCGGGCATCGGCGCCGACGTCCGCCGCGCGCAGCACGCCGGGCCGCTCGCCGCGCATCCCCGCACCCCCTCCGACCTGTTCCCGCCGGCGACCTGCGAGCTCGGCGGCGGCATGGGTACGGCGTACCACCGTCGCCCCCGCCCCACCGCGCTCGACGTGGCCACGGTGGCCCACTGCAAGATCGGCAACGGCTCCGCCTGGCAGGGCTACTACATGTACGCCGGCGGCACCAACCCGCCCGGCGACCACGGCATGCAGGAGTCCCACGCGACCGGCTACCCCAACGACCTGCCCCGCCTCGGATACGACTTCCACGCCCCGATCGGTGAGGCCGGCGTGCTGGCGCCCAGCCACGCCGAGTTGCGCCGCCAGCACGCGTTCCTGGCCGCGTTCGGCGCCACGCTCGCCGGCATGCCGTCCAGCCTTCCGGGCGTACGCCCCGCCGGGGTCGAGGACACGTCGACGCTGCGCTGGGCCCTGCGCGCGGACGGCGACAGCGGGTTCCTCTTCGTCGCGTGGCACCAGCCGCACGTGCCGCTGGCGGCGTACCGGGACGCCCGCTTCCGGGTCGCCCTCGGCGGCACGGAACTCGTCCTGCCGTCGCGCCCGATCGACATCCCGCCCGGCACGCTGGCCCGGTGGCCGCTGCACCTCACCGCGGGCGGCGTGACGCTGTCCTGGGCGACGGCGTCCGCGCTCACCCTGCTCCCCGGCGACGTGCCGACGCTGGTCCTCACCGCCGAGCCGGGCATCGCACCGGAGCTCGTCACCGCGGACGGCGCCGTGCACCGGGCCGCCGCCCTGTCGCCGCTGCGGCTGACGTCGGCCGGCGGCGCGCTCGACGTGCTGGTGCTCGACCCGGAGTCGGCGCGCACGGCCTGGGTGTGCGAGGACGGTGGACGCCGGCTGCTGCTCTGCGCGGATGAGCTGTCGTGGGGACCGGACGGGCGGATCCGCGTACGCACGAGCGACCCGGCCCCGGCGGTGCGGGCCTACGACCCGGCGGCACGGTCCTTCGTGGACCTGTCGTTCGCGCCGGAGGGCCCGGCCGCGGCACGGGTCGCCGATGCGGCGGTGGAGGAGCTGCGGCCGGCCGGCCCGGCGGTCCCCGTCGCGTACGGCAAGCACGAGGGGCGCCCGTCCGCGCCCTCGCCGTCGGTGTTCGACGAGCTCGCGGCGGTGTACCGGGTGGTGCTGCCCGGCTGGGCGGCGGACGAGGGGCTCGACGTGCTCCTGGACATCGGGTGGGCGGGGGACGTGGCCGAGGTGCGGGTCGGCGGGCGTACGGTCACCGACCGCTTCTGGGACGGCTCCCGCTGGACGCTCAGCCTGCGCGACGCCGGTCACCGCCCCGGCGACGCCGTGACGCTGCACGTGCTGCCGCTCGCCGCCGGCTCGACCGTCCACCTGCCCCGGGACGCGCGCGACCGGCTGCTCGCGGCGGGCGGCCAGCTGCTCGCCGTCGACGACGTACGGGTCGCCGGCCTGCGGACGTGGCACGAGCGGTGAGGCTCAGCCCAGCCGCCCGGGTCGCTGTTGACCGCGCCGGCGGTCTGACTCACCACTTTCTCGTACGCCTTCGTCGCGGTGCCGGTGTATACGGTGACCGCGCTGCCCAGGACCTCCTCCCACACCACCGCGAACGCGGCGCCCGTCGCACTGCCGAGCGGGCCGTCGGGGTCCACGGCGACGCGGGGCACGATCTGGTTGCCCGTCGCGCTCGCGTTGGCCTGGCCGGAGGCGAGCACCGTGCCGGCCGGCGAGACGACCCGGAACGGCACGGTGATCCCCTCAGCCCGCCCGGCGGTAGGGTCGGCCCATGCAGAAGCTGTCCCCGGAAACCCTGACGGCGATCGGCCGGATGACCGTGGCGGCCACCGACCTGGAGCACCTGCTCGCCTGGATCGGCGCCGAACGGGCCGGAGGGGACGCCGCCGCCGTGTTCGGCCGGCCGGGCGAGCCGCTGCGGGCCGCCCGGGGCTCGGCGCAGTCCGCCGCCCCGGCCCGCCGCGGCGAGCTCATCGCCCACGTCGAGGGCGCCGCCACGCATCTCGCCCAGGGCCAGGCCGCGTTGCGGGCGATGTGGCGGGAGGGCACTCGCCGCGACCCGGCCCTCTTCGACGAGATCACCGACCGGCTGACCCGCTGCCGCGCCAACCTGGCCGAACTGGTCGCCGCGGAGACCGTGGTCCGCTGATGGGCGTCGGGGTCAAGCGGGTGCATGACGAGCCGGTGGCGGACGACGGGTTCCGGGTGCTGGTCGACCGATTGTGGCCGCGCGGGATCTCCAAGGAGCGGGCCCGCCTCGACCGCTGGCTCAAGGAGGTCGCGCCCAGCACGGAGCTCCGCACCTGGTTCCACGCCCGGCCGGACCGCTTCGACGAGTTCGCCGCCCGTTACGAGGCCGAGCTGCGGGACAACCCCGCGGTCGGCGAGCTCCGCGAGATCGTCGCGGCCCACCCCGTCGTGACCCTCCTGTACGCCGCCAGAGCCCCGCACGACCGCAACCATGCCGTGGTCCTCGCCCGCCACCTCGATGGCTAGCACGCGGCTCGGCCGGCGGCTCCGGGGAGTGCCCTTCTCCGGGCACCTGTGACCGGTGCCGGCGGTCAGCCCGTGATCCAGCCGTACAGGCGCTCGACCTGGAGCCGGAGCACCAGGCGCCCGTCGGCCACCATCGCGCGGCGGTAGTCGGCCCAGTCGGGGTGGTCCTGCCCGGCGATGAGGCGGTAGACGTCGATCAGCTCCTCCACCGTGGCGTCGTGCTCGTCGGTGGCGGCGGGGGAGAACGACGCCGTCACCTCGGCCGCCACGTAGCCGCCGCCGGGCGGCCCCACCCGCAGGGAGGCCCGGGGGTCACGGCGGAGGTTGTGGACCTTGGCGAGGGTGCCGCGGGTGGAGACGCGCAGCACCCGGGTCTGCGGGTCGGCGGTGTAGCTGACGTCGGACAGCTGCGGGCGGCCGTCCTTCTTGATCGTGGCCAGGGTGCACAGGCGGCCCGCGACGACGGCGGCCCAGAGATCTTCGTCAGGCATGCCCTCACAGTAGAGCGCCGCGGGCCCCTGGCGGGGGTCCGCGGCGCTCCTGTCAGCGGATCGTCAGAGCCCGGCGCACTGGTTCAGGCGTGGGCCGGTGCCCGCGGTGGGCAGTCCGTTGTTCACCGGCTTCGGCAGGTTGGCGGTGCAGGCGAGCGGGCCGTTGATCGTGTCGCCCGCGACGACGGTCGCGCTGTGGTTGTTCAGCAGGGTGACCGCGCCGTTGATGGTCGAGCCCTCCAGGTGGACCGGGCCCGAGCCGGTCACCGTGACCGGGCCGGTGACCGTGGAGCGCAGCACGGACACCGCGTCCGCCCGGGTCGCCGTGACCGCCGCGCGCAGGGTCGCGTCGGAGACGTAGAGCGACGCGTCCTTCTTGACCGTCACCAGGCCGGTGACCGTCGCGCCGTCCTTGATGCAGGTGACGCCGGACTTCACCGTGATGGCGCCGACCACCTTGTCGGAGATCGTCGTGGTGCAGGCCGGGGCCGGCGTGCCGAGCAGTTCGATCTCGGCCAGCGTGGTGGTCGTCTGGCCGGTGTTGACCGTGACGTCCAGCCGGTAGTGGGCGTACCGGCCCGGCTTGGCGATCTTGTACGGCCGGGTCTGCAGCCGCCAGTCGAACGTCTGGTCCGCCCGCTCGTCGATCGTCGTCCAGGTGGTGCCGTCGTACGAGCCGGACAGCTTCCACGCCTTGGGGTCGCCGGCCACCGCACCCGAGGTGAGGGTGTAGTAGTCGGCCTGCTCGCCACCGCTGGTGAACCGGTAGTTCCACGACGGCGTCGCCGTGCTGAACACCGTACGGGTGGCGGACGTGTCGTCCACCAGCACCGGGTCGGACGCCGTGCCCTTGCCCGGTCCGGTCAGGTCGCGCAGCGGCTTGGCCACCTCGTCACCGTTGGTCAGCGAGCGGGGGGCGGCGGTCTCGCCGGTGCCCCACGAGGACGGCTCCGGACCCATGGTGAAGTCCAGGACCGCGCCGTCGGCGATCGCCGAGTGCTGAAGGGACGTCGACGTCTGGCTTACGCCGTTCACCTTCAGCGACTGCACGTACACGTTCTCCGCGCTGTTGTTCTTGGCGTTCACCACGATCTTCTTGCCGCCCGGCAGGTTGACCGTGGCCTTGGTGAACAGCGGGGAGCCGATCGCGTACGCCGGGGTGCCCATCTGCAACGGGTAGAAGCCGAGCGCGCTGAACACGTACCAGGCGCTCAGTTCGCCGTTGTCCTCGTCGCCCGGGTAACCCTGGCCGATCTCGCTGCCGAGGTACTGCCGGGACAGCGCCTCGCGGACGATCTTCTGGGCCTTGTACGGCTGGCCCGTGTAGTCGTACATGTACGGGATGTGGTGCGACGGCTGGTTGCTGAAGCCCCACTGGCCCATCCGTACGTCGCGGGCCTCGAGCATCTCGTGGATCGTGCCGCCGTACGAGCCGGTGAACTGGGCCGTCTCGGGCGTCGAGAAGAACGTGTCCAGCTTCTTCGCCAGACCCTCCCGGCCGCCGTACAGGTTGGCCAGGCCCTGGCCGTCCTGCGGCGCGTGGAACGCCATGTTCCAGCCGTTGGTCTCGGTGTAGTCGTAGCCCCAGACCCGCGGGTCGTACGTCTCCGGGCTGCGGCGCCAGTTGCCCGCGGTGTCCTTGCCCTGGAAGAAGCCCACCTTCTCGTCGAACATGTGCACGTAGTTCATGGCCCGGTTGCGGAAGTACTCGGCCTGCTCGGCGTACTCGGCGGCCTTGGGTCCGCCCTTCCTCGACAGGGCATCGGCCATGTTGGCGATGCCGAAGTCGTTGATGTAGCCGTCCATGGCCCAGGACATGGCCTCGCCGGTGGCGTCGCTCGGCGTGTAGCCCTTGAAGATTCCGCTGGCCAGGCCCTTGCGGCCGACGTTCTCGTTCGGCGGGTTCACCGTCGCGTTCTTCACCGCGGCCTGGTAGGCCGCCTCGGCGTCGATCCCGGGCACGCCCTTCAGGTACGCGTCCGCGAACGCGACGTCCGAGCTGGTGCCGACCATGATGTTGGCGTATCCGGGCGACGACCACCGGGAGATCCAGCCGCCGTCGCGGTACTGCTGGACGAAGCCGTCCACCATCTCGCCCGCCGTGTCCGGGGTCAGCAGCGAGTACGCCGGCCACGTCGTGCGGTAGGTGTCCCAGAACCCGTTGTTCACGTACACCTTGCCGTCCTTGACCGGCGCGCCGGTCTCCGTCGGCGAGCTGCCCGGCGAGGTCACCGCCGACTGCACGACGTGCTTGTAGACCGGGCTCTGCGCGGTGCCGGTGTTCTCGTACCCCGAGTTCGGGTAGAGGAACAGCCGGTACAGGTTGGAGTAGAGGGTGACGAGCTGGTCCTCGGACGCGCCCTCGACCTCGACGGTGCGCAGCTTGGCGTCCCACGCGGCCTGCGCCCTGTCCCGCACCGACGCGAGGGTGGCGTCGGCGGCGATCTCCAGGTCCAGGTTGTGCCGGGCCTGCTCGACGCTGATCAGCGACGTGGCCATGCGTACGGTCACCGTCTTGTCCTGCGTGGTGTCGACCTTGACGTAGCCGGTCGACGGCCGGTTGCCGGCGGGCAGCATGCCGCTCGCGACGAGGGGCGCGTCGACGGTGGCGTACATGAACATCCGGGTCATGCCCGAGGAGCCGCCGCCGCTGTTGACGTCGGACCAGCCGCTGACGGAGCGGTTCGCCGCGTCGATGGTGAGCCCGGCGTCGCCGTTCACGTTGTCGAAGATGACGTTCGAGCTGTCGCCGGTGAACGTGAACTGGAACTGTGCCGCGTGGTCGGTGGGCGCGAACTCCGCCTTGATGCCGTTGTCGAACGTGACGCCGTAGTAGTACGGCTTCGCGACCTCGTTGTCGTGGCTGAAGGAGAGGGCCCGCTTCTGCCGGTCGGCGTCCGGAGTGCCGGTCGCCGCGGACGGCATGAGCTGGAACGTCTGCCGGTCACCCATCCAGGGGCTCGGCTGGTGGCTCGACGAGAACGCCTGGATGGTGGGGCGGTTCGCGGCGTTGTTCGAGCGGTGGTACTCGTACAGCCACCGGGTGGTGTTCGCGTCCGTCATCGGCGTCCAGAAGTTGAAGCCGTGCGGGACAGCGGTCGCCGGGAAGTTGTTGCCGCGCGAGAAGTCGCCGGAGGACTGGGTGCCGCGGCGGGTCTCGGCGTACTCGGAGAGGTGCGACCTCGGCTTCGCGGGCGCGACCTCGGCGAGGGCGATGTCGTCGTACCAGGCCCGGAAGGTGGTGGGACCGGACGGCTTGTCGTACCCGACCAGGATGCGGTCGATGGTCTTGCCGGCCGCGACCTTGCCGATCCGCGAGGTCCGCTTGTTCCACTGCGACGTGTAGAGCGTCTTCGACGCGCCCTGCGCGGCCGGGCTGACCACGATGCCGTTCTGGTCGAGGGCCTTCAGGCCGGACAGGTAGGTGCCGTCGGTGAAGGCCAGGTCGACCGCGGTGTACGTGGCCGGGTTGGCCTGGTCGTCGCGGTTGAACTCGGGGAAGACCAGGTAGGAGAGCTCGGTGTCGGCCGTCACGGCGACATCGACGTCGAGAACCTTGTTGTACGAGTACCCGCGGCCCTCGGCGGTGTGCCGGCCGGCGACCTCGAGCGACTTGAGGCCGGTGAAGCCGACGCAGCCCTTGGCGGTCGGGGAGCTGGCCGGGCCCTGACCCGCCCTGCTCTGCATCGGACCGTCCACCGGGGTGGCCGTGGCGGCCTGGATCAGGTCCAGGTCGGCGAGCTGGGTGAGGTTGCCCGAGGGGTGGCCGGTGATGTTGAGCCGGTAGATGAGGAAGGAACCCGGGTTCGCGACCGTGTACGACTTCGTCTGGAAGCGTTCGCTGAACGACTGCCCGGTCTGCGTGTCCACTGTGGTCCAGGTGGTGCCGTCCGCCGATCCCTCCAGCGTCCAGTCCCGCGGGTCCCGCTCGGGGGCGTCGTTGGCGGAGGTGAGCGCGTACTTGATCACCTCGGTGGGGGTGTCGAGGGTGTACTGCGCCCAGCTCGTCGGCGTGTCGACCAGCCACTTGGTGCCCGGGTCGCCGTCGTTGAGGTTCTTGCCGCCCTCGTTGCCGTTCGGCTGGGCGTTCACGGCCACGGCCGTGACGTGGCAGCGCAGGCTGCCGAGCGTGCCGAAGGTGACGTTGCCGGTCACGCCGGCGCTGCGGCCGTCCTCCACCGTGTCCTTCCAGGCCGGCTGCGGGTCACCGGCCTCGAAGGACGTCCGGAAGGCGGTGGCGCCGGCCGCTTGGGCCGCGCCTGAGGTGGCGACGGCCGCGGCCGCCGCTATGAGGCTCAAGGATAACAGGGCGACATCCCATCGTGGGCGGTGCATGCCATCTCCTTGTCGCAGGCTGTGCGGAACCGAGAGGAAACATCCGCGACACATCGTCACGTGCAAGTGCATCGATACGCAAGGCTTCCGCGCACACGATCGCCCATGAAATGACATCGATGTCAGGTTGGCGTCCCGCGGCCCTTGCCCCCGCCCTTCACCTAGGCATATGGTCGAGCGGCCGGGTGTCCGCCGCGTCGGGTACGCCTCCGGCCATGTTGGATCGTGTGCGTTTCCGGATCCGACTCTTCCGGTGCTCGGGACCACACCCCTAGGCTCACGTCCGTGACCGATGAGGGTTCCCCCGCCGCGCTGCTCGCCTCGTACGCCCGGTTCCCGATCAGGCCCGGGCTCTCCGACGCCGAACTCGACGCCGTCGAGAAGGAGTTCGGGTTCTCCTTCGCCGACGACCACCGCGCGTTCCTCGCCGCCGGCCTGCCCGCCGGCCGCGGCTGGCCGGACTGGCGCGACGGCGACCGCGACCAGCTCCGCGAGAAGCTCGCGCTGCCCGTCGAGGGGGTGCTCTTCGACGTGCTCGAGAACGACTTCTGGTACGAGGGCTGGGGTCCGCGCCCGGCCGCGCCCGGCACGGCGCTCGCGGTGGCCCGCGGCTTCCTCGTGACGGCGCCGCGGCTGATCCCGGTCTATTCGCACCGCTACCTGCCCGCCGGCCGCGGCGGCTCGGGCCATCCGGTGCTGTCGGTGATGCAGACCGACGTCATCCTGTACGGCGCCGACCTCGCCGACTACCTGCGCCGCGAGTTCGGCGGCGCCACCCCCGCCCTCGACGGCGTCCGCGCCACCGTGGCGTTCTGGCGCGACCTCGCATAGGTCCTAACTCAGGGCGGTGGCGCCACCGCCGCCCTCGACGGCGTCCGCGCCACCGTGATGTTCTGGCGCGACCTCGCCTAGCTCAGGGCGGCGGCCAGGGCCTCGACGAGCGGTCCGAGGCCGACCTCCGGCGGCACGTGGTCGGGGTTCACCTCGGTCACCGACATCCCCGCGAACTGCGGGCTCGCCACCAGCACCGACAGCGTCTCGACCAGCTCGCGCAGGGTCAGGCCGAGCGGCTCCGGCACGTCCGCGAACGGCGCCTGCGCGAACGCCAGCACGTCCACGTCGACGTGGACCACGAAGCTCTGCGCGACCGCCTCCGCCGCGAACCGGGCCCGGGCCGCCGCCTTCGCCGGGCCGGTGCGCACCTCGTTGCCCGGCACGTACGTCAGCCGCAGGCGGTCCACCAGATCGCGCTCCGGGTCGCCGGGCGGCAGGTCGAACCCGTACGCGATCACCCGCTCGGGCGGCAGCGACGCCACCGCGGCCACCGCCGGGTCGCAGCCCGGCAGCCCGATCAGGTGCGCCACGCCCATCGCGTCCAGGTTGCCGTGCGGGCGGGTGTCCGGCGTGTAGAGATCCGGGCCGCCGTCGATGTAGACCAGCGCCGGGCTGCCGCTCGCCGCCACCAGCCCGAGCGTGACCGTGCAGTCGCCACCGAGCACCAGCGGTACGCCCGGCGCCGACGCCACCGCGCGCGCCACGTCGGTCGCCACCCGGGCCACCGCCGCGGCGTTCTGGGCCGTGGGGCGGGACAGGTCGGGCCGCCACCGGAAGCCCGGCACGTCGCCGAGATCCTGCACCTGCACGCCGCGGTCGTCGAGGGCGGTCAGCAGCCCCGCCGCGCGCAGCGCCGCCGGCGCCCGCTCGACGCCGGGCGTGTGCGCACCCGCACTCGACGGCGCGCCGATCACACTCCACCGGGGAACCATGCGGCCCATGCTGCCTGATCGGCCGGAAATGCACACTGGTCGAGGTGCCGGACATGCCACTAAACTGCGCGAACGACGGGTTTCGGGCACCGCGGCGCCGATGCCGCCGACATCGATGTCATACTTTGCTCCGCACCGCCCACCGTCCGTCATCACCACCTCGGAGCACGATGTCCGCATCCCGGTCCGCCGACGGAGTCGTCGACGGGGCGAACCTGCGCCGACCCACGCTCACCCAGGTCGCCGCGATGGCCGGCGTGAGCCTCAAGACGGCGTCCCGGGCCCTCAACGACGAGCCGAACGTCGCCGAGGCCACCGGCCGGCGCGTGCGCGAGGCCGCGGACGTGCTCGGCTACCGGCTCAACGGCATCGCCCGCGAGCTGCGCCGCGGCGCCACCTCGGCGCTGGTCGGCCTGATCAGCGGCGACCTCACCAACCCGTTCTACAGCGCCGTCGCCAGCGGCATCGAGCGCGAGCTGCGCCAGCACGGGCTGCAGCTGGTGACCGCCAACAACGACGAGGACGCCGAGCTCGAACGGGCCCTGGTCGACGCGTTCCTGGAACGCCGGGTCCGGGCGCTGCTGGTCGTGCCCAGCGGGGTCCGTCACGAATACCTGGCGGTCGAGAGCAACCACGGGGTGCCGTTCGTCTTCCTCGATCGGCCGCCGGACGGCCCCACCGCCGACGCGGTGCTCATCGACAACATCGGCGGCGCCCGGGCGGCCGGCGAGCACCTGCTGCGCGGCGGCCACCGGCGGATCGCCCTGATCACCGACCTGGCCCGGATGGCGCCCCAGCGCGGGCGGCACGACGGGTTCGTCCAGGCCATGGCGGCGGGCGGCAACGAGGAATGGCGGCCCTACCTGCGTACGGACGTGCACGACGTGCGCCGGGCCGAGGAGACCGTCCGCGAGCTGCTCGCCCTGGACCCGGCGCCGACCGCGCTGTTCACCACGAACAACCGGCTCACCACCGGGGC
Source organism: Pseudosporangium ferrugineum (assembly GCF_003002065.1). GTDB lineage: Bacteria > Actinomycetota > Actinomycetes > Mycobacteriales > Micromonosporaceae > Actinoplanes > Actinoplanes ferrugineus_A. The sequence continues at coordinate 107,449 of NZ_PVZG01000016.1, read as the reverse complement.
GCTGCGGGCGCTGCGCGGACACCCCGGCAACCCCGCGCTCATCGGCTTCGACGACTTCGACCTGGCCGACGTGATCGGCACGACGGTGGTCGCGCACGACCCGGTCGCGATGGGGCGGGAGGCGGCGCGGCTCGCGTACGAGAGGATCAGCGGTTTCGCCGGCCCGGCCCGGACGGTGACCATCGGCACCACCCTGATCCCCCGCGGCAGCGGAGAGCGCCCGCCCGCCTGAGGTATCGGTACGCGAACGGATGACATCGCTCGACGGGCGAGCGGGCAGCGGCTCCCCTAGAGTGCTTGACGTGACCCTGGAGATCGAGCGGTCGCCGCTGGCCCGCGGCACCGCGGTGCACCGGACGGCGCAGGAGATCCGGGACGACCGGCGCGCGGCGGCCCGCCGCGCGGAGGCGGCCCTGCAGGTCCTCCTCGTCACGCTGGTCTGGCTCGTGTCCGTGCCGTTCCTGCTCGGCTGGGGCCTGCTCGGCAGCGAGCGCCAGCCCGGCACCCTGCTCTTCGCGGCCATGCTCGCGGTGATCCTGCCGTTCGTCGGCGCGGTCATCGCCACCCGCAACGGCCTGTACTTCACCGGCGGGGTCTACGCCGTGCTGACCCTGGTCATGGTGGTCCCGGCGATCAGCATGGTGCAGGCGGGCTGAGCCGGGTGGCGGCCGAGAAGGAGGAGCGCGACGGCGTACCCCTGACCAACCTGGACCAGGAGCTCTTCCCCGGCGCCGGCGCGACCAAGCGCGACCTGGTCGACTATCTGGACGCGGTCCGCGACCGGATCATCCCGGTGCTGCGCGACCGCCCCCTCTCGGTGATGCGCGTCCTGCGCGGCCAGGACAAGTTCATGCAGAAGAACCTGCCGAAGTACACGCCGGAGTGGGTGCCCCGCACCCGGGTCTGGGCGGAGGCGTCGCACCGCGAGGTCCTGTACGCCCTCTGCAACGACCGCAGGACGCTGCTGTGGTTCGCCAACCAGCGCGCGGTCGAATATCACCCCACCCTCATGACGATCGACTCCCGCGACCGCCCCACCCACCTGATCATGGACCTCGACCCGCCCGAGGGCGGCGGCTTCGACCTCGCGGTGCGGGCCGCCCGGCTGGTGCGCCGGGCGCTCGCCGACGCGGGCCTCGACGGCGCGGTCAAGACCAGCGGCGCCAAGGGCCTCCACGTCTTCGTCCCGCTCGACGGCACCGCCGCCACCGAGGACGTGGCCGCGGCGACCCGGGCGGTGGCGGCCCGCGCCGAACGCCTCGACCCGGCGCTGGCCACGACCGCGTTCCTCCGCGAGGACCGGCACGGCAAGGTCTTCCTGGACGCCACCCGCTCCGGCGGCGCGAGTGTGGCGGCCGCGTACAGCCCGCGGATCCGGCCCGGCGTGCCGGTCTCCTTCCCGGTGGCCTGGGACCGGCTCGACGACATCAAGCCTGCGGACTTCACCGTACGGACGGCGCCCGCGCTGCTGGCGGACGGCGACCCGTGGGCGTCGGCGATGCCCCAGCCGCAGAAGCTCGACGCCGGGCTGGTGGCGGAGGGCCGCACCATCCCCGTGGCGCGGGTCGCCGCCATGCACGACGGCAAGCGGCGGGCGCGGGCGCGGCGGCTCACCGGCGGCGCACAGGACGAACGCGGCGAGCCCGCGGACTAGGCGGCTCCACCGCCTCTGACGTGGGATGGAGCACAATTACGCCACTTGTCGACCGATCGGGGTACGTCAAAAGGGCTATAGCTCAAGGTCGATGCCTTGGCGAGAATCGTTCTCATGACCGCCCCCGGACACGATGCCCTCCTGATCACGCTCCTCGCCGCGTTCACCGCCTGCACCGGCTACGCGGCGGGCCGCCTGCACCAGTGGTACCGCACGGGCCTGGACCGCGACGAGGCCTACCGGGACGGCTACGACACGGCAACCCGCAGCGTCTTCAGCATGGCGGCCCGCCTGATCGGCCCCCGCCGAGCGGTACGCGGCACCGCCGCCGTGACCTCCGCGGTGATCACGACGGCGCCGGTGCCCGGAGGCCCGGGAGTGCTGGCCGGCTCGGTGTCCGAGAACGGAATCCTCCTTCAGGCCCCGACTTCCCCCGCCGACCCCGCGCCGGCTCCGTTTGCCGACGCCGCGCCGGCTCCGTTTGCTGACCCCGCGCCCGAGCCTGCGCCGCCTTCCCGTGCCCGCCTCGCGCCGGGGGCCGCGGCGGAGCCTTCCGTGGCGGCCTCCTCCAGGGGCGGCCGGCACCTGGTCCCCGACGAACTGGTCCAGGGGCCGACCTACCGCCTCCCGCCGGACCGCGTGGCCCGCGCCAAGGTCCGCGGCGCCGCACCCGCCGGCACCGGCGAGGAGGAGACCCGCAAGCTCCCTTCCGTGCCCCGCCCCCGATCGTCCTGATCAGGCGGGTGGGCTGAGGTATCCGTTCGCGGCCAGGTGGGTGGCGTGGCGCTTGGGCGGCGGCCCGCAACGCGGGTCGGTCGGTGGGCGGCGAGGCCCCCGACGGGCGGCCCGGACCGGTCGGCGGCCCGGACCGGTCGGCGGCCCGGGTCGGTCGGCGGCCCGGGTCGGTCGGCGGCCCGGGTCGGTCGGCGGCCCGGGTTGGTTGGCGGGCGGCCCCGGCGGTCAAGGGGGTCAGCGGGCGGCGAGGGCTTCCTGGAGGCCTCGGGCGGCCAGGCGGTCGGCGCGTTCGTTCTCCGGGTGGCCGGCGTGGCCCTTGACCCAGTGCCATTGGACGTCGTGGCGGCGTACGGCGGCCTCGAGGCGTTGCCAGAGGTCGACGTTCTTCACCGGTTGCTTGGCCGAGGTCTGCCAGCCGTTGGCTTTCCAGCGGGGCATCCACTTGGTGATGCCGTCCCGGACGTAGATGCTGTCGGTGTAGAGCATGACCGGCAGCGGCGCGCGGGTCAGGCTTTCGAGGGCGCGGATCGGGGCCATCAGTTCCATGCGGTTGTTCGTCGTCGAGTTCGCCTCGCCGCCGCAGAGATCCTTCTCCGTGGTGCCCCACCGCAGCACGGCGCCCCAGCCGCCGGGTCCGGGATTCGGCACGCAGGCGCCGTCCGTGAAGATTTCCACCGGGGTGACCGTGCCTGTCATGCGGAGCACCCTACTAAGCGCGCCGCGGGCAACCGTCGGTGCCACGGGGCCGATGTCAGGCCGCCGGCCCGGTCACCTGCGTGACGTGCAGGTTTCCGGTGGGAACCGGTCCGGGCCGGCGGCCTGCCCCCGCGTGGCGTGGGGCGCTGGGAGCGCTCCCACATCGACTTTAGCCAAGCCCGGACGCTCCGGGATGATCGACGGCGTTTCGACGCCGCTTCGTGACTTGATCTCGCGGGCCGGGAGGCCGCGGCAGGGGGTGTGGGCCACACCGGCAGGACGCGCGGCGGCGGGGGAGGCCCCTGCCAGTACAGTTCTGCCCATGGTTGAGGCCGCCGTCGAAGTGCAGGGCGTCGTCGTCAAGTATGGCGAGGTCACCGCGGTGGACGGGGTCTCCCTGACGGTGCCGCGCGGGTCGATCCTGGCCCTGCTGGGTGACAACGGGGCCGGAAAGACCAGTTTGCTCCAGGTCTGTGAGGGGTTCCGCGGGCCCGATGCGGGATCCGTACGGATTCTCGGCCTTGATCCGGTGGCCGACCACGACGCGCTGATGCCGCGGCTCGGGATCATGTTGCAGTCGGGCGGCGTCTATCCGTGGGCGACCGCCGGCGAGATCCTGCGGCTGTTCGCCTCGTTCGCCGCGCGGCCGCTCGATGTGGACATGCTGCTCGACCGGCTGGGGCTGCGGAAGTTCGCCAAGACCACGTTCCGGCGGTTGTCCGGCGGCGAGCAGCAGCGGCTGTCGCTCGCCGTGGCGTTGGTGGGGCGTCCCGAGCTCGTCTTCCTCGACGAGCCGACGGCCGGGATGGACGTCGGGGCGCGGCAGACCACCTGGAAGCTGGTCGAGAGCCTGCGGGCCGACGGCGTCACCGTCCTGCTCACCACCCACCTGCTCGACGAGGCCGAGAGCCTCGCCGACCATGTCGTCATCATGAACGACGGCGTGGTCGCGGCCACGGGCACGCCGGCCGAGCTCACGGCCGCCGCCGGGATCGACCTTCTTCAGGTACGCGCGGAGCCCGGCCTCACCCTCGCCGCCACCCTCGACGTGAAGGTGACCGAGGAGTCCCCGGGCGAGTACGCGATCGCCGGTGCCCTCGACACCGAGGCGATCGCGGCGGTGCTGGGGTGGTTCGCCGCCGCCGGGGCCCAGGTGACCGCGGTCAACACCCGGCGCCGCACCCTCGAGGACGTCTACCTGGCCCTGACCGCGGGAGCGACGCGATGACCACCGGCACCTTCACGCCCGCACCGGGACGCGCACCCCTGCGGGCGATCCTGCGCCGCCAGGTGCGCATGGAGCTGATCCTCACCGCCCGCCGGGGCGAGGCCGTCGTGCTCGCGATGGGCGTGCCGCTCCTCGTCCTGCTCGGCGCGGGGCTGACGAACGCCACCAACGTGCCCGGCGACGACCGGCTCGGCTACGTGGTGCCGGGGGTGCTCGCCCTGACGGTCATGTCGACGGCCTTCACGGGACAGGCGATCACCACCGGGTACGAGCGCAGCTACGGCGTCCTGAAACGCCTCGGCGCCTCCCCGCTCACCCGCCCCGGCCTGCTGTTCGCCAAGACCGCGGCGATCCTCTGCCTGGTCCTGCTCCAGGTCGTCGCGCTCGGCGTGGTCGGCGTCGCGGCCGGCTGGCGCCCGGACCTGGCGCAGGTGCTGCCGGCGATCGGGGTGACGGTGCTGGCGACCGCCGCGTACTGCGGTCTCGCGCTGCTGATCGCGAGCCTGCTGCGCCCGGAGACGGTGACCGCCGCGGCGACCCTGATCTACGTGCTGATGCTGGCGGCCGGGGGGATCATGTTCGCCGCGCCGGACCTCGGCTCGGCGGGCTACTTCCTGCTCCCGCTCGCCGCGCACGCCGAGGCCCTGCGTGACACCCTCACCGCGGGTACGGCGGTCCCGGGCGTCATCTGGCTGAGCCTGACGCTCTGGGCGGCGGTCTCCCTCACCGCCGCCGCGCGCTCCTTCCGCTGGGAGTGACCGGCCGTCGAGGGCCGGAACCCGATCGGCGGGTTTTCCGGGTCTGAGCAGCGGCTGAATGGTGGGAGCGCTGCCACGGCGGGCGGCCGCACTGAATCGATGGTTGTCAAGAACCGGCATCGATGGGCGTGTCTCACATCGGCGCACGCCGGTCCAATACGGACGATCCACCCACTCCGCCCGCTAAATCGATGATCACCTTTGCCTGGCCGGGGTGACGGCGGCCCGTGCTGTGTTACGGTGCGAAGCCGCGAATTCCTCTATCGGGCAAATAGCAGCGACCAATCCCTCGAAAGCGGACCGGAAACGGTCGTCTCGGCGACCCTTCCGCCGTACCGGTGCGGCTGTTAATTTGTCCGATGTGGACCAGCGTTTGCCCGCCCCGGCGCCCTGGCCGCGGATGGGTCCCGAAAACTGAGGACCGTTTTTCATCGGTCCTCGCCAGCGTTCACCGCCCGGGCGTCCTGCCTTGTACGTCATGGGCCAAAGGGTGGGGGCGTGTAACAGATGGTGTGCGCGAAATTGCCTAGTGGGCGTGGGGTCTCACCGGAGGCAGAGGCGTTGTGACGACGGGTACGACGGCGGGAAACGCCGATACGCAGGACATTCCGAAGATCGCTGATCATCCCGATCTCGCCGGTGGCGACATCTGGGCCCGCGGCCACGCCGACCGCTGGATGTGGGAGGCGCGCTACGTCAAGCTGCTCCTGATCATCGACTTCGGGGCGACCCTCCTGGCCACGCTGGCCGCCTTCGTGCTGCGCTTCCAGGGCGCGGCGTACGCGAACTGGTATCTCGCCCTCTCCGCCCTCATCCCGCCGGTCTGGGTGGGCCTGCTGGCGCTGACGCACGCGTACGAGCGCCGCGTCCTGTTCGTCGGCGGCGAGGAGTATCAGCGGGTGCTGCGGGCCGGGGTGCGCCTGACCGTGGGCATGGCGCTGGCGTCGTACGTGGCGAAGGCCGATCTCGCCCGCGGCTATCTGCTGCTCGTCCTGGTCCTCACCACCGCGCTGTCCCTGGCCGGCCGGTTCGCGCTGCGCAAGGTCCTGCACCGGGCGCGGCGCCGGGGTGCCTGCATGCACCGGGTGCTCGTGCTCGGTCACGCGCCCGCCGTCGCCCAGCTCACCAGCCAGCTGCACCGCCGCTACCACCACGGGTTGCAGGTCATCGGCGCCTGCCTGCCCGCCGACCAGCTGGCCGGTGCGGCGCGCACGGTGGACGTGCCGGTGTTCGGGGCGCTCGGCGCGGCGGCCAACTCGGCGGCGGCGGCCGGGGCGGACACCGTCATGGTGCTGTCCTGCCCCGAGCTGGACGGGCCGATGCTGCGCCGGCTCGCCTGGGAGCTGGAGCGCGACGACATCGACCTCATCGTCTCGTCGTCCCTGGTGGACACGGCGGGAGACCGCATCACCGTACGCCCGGTCGACGGGTTGCCGATGATGCACATCGAGCACCCCCGGCTCTCCGGCGGCCGCCGGCTGATCAAGTCGGTGTTCGACGTCTCGGTGGCCGCCCTGCTGCTGGTGCTGCTCGCGCCGGTGTTCGCCGCCATCGCGGTGATCATCAAGCTGGATTCCGGCGGGCCGGTCTTCTTCCGGCAGGTGCGGGTGGCGCGCGGCGGGGAGATGTTCCGGATGTACAAGTTCCGGACCATGCACGCCGACGCCGAGGCGCGCCTGGCCGCGATGCGGGAGCAGAACGAGTTCTCCGAGGTCCTCTTCAAGATCCGGGACGATCCGCGGGTCACCCGGTCCGGCCGGTTCCTGCGCCGGTATTCGCTCGACGAGCTGCCGCAGCTGCTCAACGTGCTGCTGGGGGAGATGTCGCTGGTGGGGCCGCGCCCGCCGCTGCCGGACGAGGTCGAGCAGTATCCGCAGGACATGCGGCGCCGGCTGGTGGTGCGGCCGGGGATGACCGGGCTGTGGCAGGTCAGCGGGCGGTCGGACCTGTCGTGGGAGGACTCGGTCCGTCTGGATCTGCGCTATGTGGAGAATTGGTCGCTGACGATGGACCTGGTCATCCTCATGCGGACCGCGATGGTCGTGATGCGGGGCGCAGGCGCGTACTAGACGCGCCCGGCAATCAACGGAATCGTGCGTCGGGACCGCCGTACGGGATGTGGGGACAGTTCGTGGTTTTGCTGTATTTCATCGCCGCGCTCTCGGTCGCGGTGCCCGCCGTGGCCGCGCCGTTGCTCGCGTACGGGCCGGGCCGCCGGCTCGCCCGTGGCCGGTTGGCGACCCGCACGCGGGAGGCCGTCGCGGGGCTCGTCGTGACGCTGGGCCGGCCGGTGACCGCGCTGTGCCTGCTGCTGTTCTGGGGCGCCGTCGTGGTCGCGGTCTGCTGGCCGCTCGGGCTGCTCGCGCACAGCCTGGAGGACGCGGTCGACTGGCCGGTGCTGTTGTGGATCACGGATCGCCGTACGCCCGGGTTCGAGGACTTCAACTGGTTCTACACGACGCTCGGCGACCGGGATCCGCTGAAGAAGGTGGTCGTGGTGGCCGCCGTCGGCTTCGCCGTGCTGTGGCGGCGGCGGTTCTGGATCCCGCTCGTCGCGATCCTGGCCAGCTTCCCGTTCGAGCAGTACGTGCAGGCGATCCTCGCGGCCATGGTGGACCGGGGGCACCCGCCGACCGGGCTGGGCACGTACCCGTCGGGGGGTATCGCCCGGATCGTCATGACGTTCGGGGCGGTCGCGCTCTTCGCGGCGCTGACCTGGCGGCTGAACCGGCGCTGGCAGGTGGCGCTCGGCACGGTGGTGCTCGTGATGGCGTCCTACGAGGGCTACTCCCGGATGTACACCGAGAAGCACTGGCTGACCGACGTGATCAGCGGCCTGATGTTCGGCCCGATCCTGTTCCTCGGCTACGCGGTCGCGGTCTGCGTCCTGGCCGGCCGCTACCCGGCCCCGGCAGCGGAGAAGGCCCCGGCAGTGGGCAAGACCGCGGAAATGGCGGCCCCGTGACCGCCCTCCTCGTCGCCTCCACCGGCGGCCACCTCGCGGAGCTGCACGACCTGGCGCCCCGGCTCGGCCTCGGCGCGCGCCGGTGGGTCACCTTCGACAGCGTCCAGAGCCGGTCCCTGCTCGCCGGCGAGGATGTCGTCTACGTTCCGCCGGTGAGCAGCCGCGACGTGGCCGGCGTCGTCCGCGACATGGCCGTCGCCCAGCGCATGTTCCGGGCCGAGCGCTACGAGCACGTGATCAGCACCGGCGCGGCCGTGGCGATGGCGTTCTTCGTGCCCGCGGCGGCGGCCGGCATCCGGTGCACGTACATCGAGAGCGCGACGCGGACGGACGGGCCGTCGCTGACCGGCCGGCTGGCGGCCCGACTGCGCCGGGTCGGGCTCTACACGCAGTGTCCGTCGTGGGCCGGCGGGGCCTGGCACTACGGCGGGTCCATCTTCGACGCGTTCGAGGCCGAGGCGCTGACCGAGCCGCCGCCCGTCCGCAAGGTGGTGGTGACCCTCGGCACGCACGAGCGGTTCACCTTCCCGCGTCTCCTCACGCGCTTGGTCGGACTATTACCGCCGGAGTGGGACATCCTCTGGCAAGTCGGGTCCACCGTCATCGATAAGATGCCCGCCGGCGCGCGCCGGGAGGTGCCGGCCGCGGAGATGCGGCAGGCCATGGCCGAGGCCGACGTCGTCATCTCGCACGCCGGGGTGGGTTCGGCGCTGGCGGCCATGCAGGCCGGCAAGCGCGCGATCTACGTGCCGCGCCGCAAGGCGTACGGGGAGCACGTCGACGACCATCAGGTGGCGATGGCTCGGGAGCTGGAGGGCAGGAAGTTGGTGGTGGCACGCGAGGTGGGCGGCCTCACCCTGGCCGACCTGGAGACGGCCGCGGGCTGGTCGATCCGGGCCACGCTCGGGGTCACCCCGTTCCTGCTGAGCCCGCCGGGCCGCCGGCCGGCCCGGCGATTCCCGAGCCGAGCAGCTTGACCAGCACAGCGTCAGTTTCCGCATTCCGACTAGGAGAACCCGTGTCCCTGAAGCGTCGACTCCGGCCGCGGCCGCTCACCAGGATCCTGGTGCCGGCCGCGGTGATGAGTCTGACGGTCGCCCTGACCGCCATCCCCGCCAGCGCCGTGTACGTGCCGCCGAGCAAGGCGGCCACCCTCGTCACGGCGAACCCCGCGGACAACACGCCGCACGCCCAGAACGGCAGCATGCGGGCCTTCGCGCAGATCGGCACCACGGTCTACGCGGGAGGGTCGTTCACCGGCGTCAAGGCGGCCGGTGCCACCGCGTGGTCCACGGCGAGCAACCTCATCGCGTACGACATCGGCACCGGAGCCCTGAAGACCGGGTTCAAGCCGGTGCTGGACGGCGCCGTGCAGACCCTCGCGGTCAGCCCGGACGGCAAGCTCATCGTCGGCGGCAGCTTCGGCACGGTGAACGGGGTGGCCCGCAAGAACCTGGTCGAGCTCGACCCGGCGACCGGCGCGACGATCACCAGCTGGGCGGGCCGCGCCGACGGCGGTGTGGTGCGCCGCGCGATCGTGCACGGCAACCACCTCTACATCGCCGGCGCGTTCCACTGGGTCAACGGCACCGAGCACTCGCTGCTGGCCCGGCTCGACGCCACCACCGGTGCGATCGACTCCACGTTCCAGGTGGACGCGAGCGGCGCGCGGCCGTACCCGGACTCGACCGAGCTGGTGTGGGGCCTCGCGGTCGCCCCCAACGGCAACACGGTCGTGGCGGTCGGCAACTTCACCAAGGTCAACGGCGCCGCCCGCAACCAGGTGGTCATGATCGACACCTCGGGCACGCCCGCCGTGGCGAACTGGAACACCGACCGGTACGTCCCCGCCTGCGCCAGCACCGCGTTCCCGTTCTACGCGCGCGACGTGGACTTCGCCGACGACGGCAGCTACTTCGTGATCGTCGCCGACGGCGGTGACGGCGACGGCTACTGCGACTCGACCGCCCGGTGGGAGACCGCGGACCGGGGCACCGACGTGAAGGCCACCTGGGTCGACTTCACCGGTAGCGACTCGGTGACGTCCCTCGAGGTCGCCGACGGCGTCGTCTACATCGGCGGGCACTTCCGCTGGCAGAACAACACCAACGGCGACGACTCCGCCGGCGCCGGCGCGGTGGGCCGGTACGGCATCGCCGCGCTGGACCAGCAGAACGGCGTGCCGCTCGCCTGGAACCCGGGCCGTTCGCCGGGCAGCCAGCTTCCCACCGGGGGCACCAGCTGGGGCCCGATCATGTGGGAGATGTGGAAGGGCCCGAGCGGCCTGTTCATCGGCCAGGACTCCGACGGCCTCGGCAACGAGTACCACGGCCGGCTCGGCTACTTCCCGAGCTCGGGCGGCCGGACGATCGCCGTGCAGGACGCGCCCCAGGCCGCTTCCGGCTTCCTCTACCTCGGGGCGGGCGACGGCAAGGTCAAGAAGGTCTCGTACGCCGCCAGCGGCATCGGCACCGCGTCGACCGTCAACCAGCCGCAGCTCACCGGCGCCAAGGCGGCGTTCGCGCTGTCCAACAAGGTCTACTGGGCGAAGACGGACTCCTCGGCGGCCAGCGGCAGCGTGCTGAACGTCTCCACCCTGGCGAGCGGCACCCTCAGCGCGCCCTGGGTCGGCAGCGGCTACAACTCGTGGTTCACCGCGGCCAGCATGACCGGCGCCTTCTTCCTCCAGGGCCGCATGTACTACACGACCTCGTCGAGCAACTCGCTGTTCTACCGCTACCTCACGCCGGACGGCTCGGTGGTCGGCTGCACCGCCTTCACCCTGCCCACGACGGGTATCGACTGGCGCACGGTCCGTGGTATGACCTGGGTGGCGGGGAAGCTCGTCTATGGTTCCACCGACGGCTCGCTGCGGAAGGTGACCTTCGACCCGGCCGCGGCCACGGCGGTCGCCGGCGCCTCGGCGACGGTGGTGGCGCCGAAGACGACGGCCACCAACTGGAACAACCCGACGCTGTTCTTCGCCACCTCGTAGCGAAGGACGCCACACGCGGGACGGCCCCGGCCGGGCGGCGCAGCCCGGCCGGGTACCTTCCGGCATCGGAACCACAACTGCACATGTCGGGGAGAGACGACACATGGATGTGACTGATTCCGTCGCCGCGAGCCGGCAGCGGGTCGTGGGCTTTGCGGACGTCGTACGGATTCCGCTGCGCCGCTGGCCCGGGGTGGTGGCGGTCGCCGCGATCGTCGTGGCCCTCGTCGGCGCCTACCTCGTCTTCCTCCCGGCCACCTACCGCGCCACCGCGGTCGTCGTGCTGCGTCCCGTGGTCACCGACCCGTTCACGCTGCCCTCCAGCGGCGCGGACCGGGCGATCAACATGACCGCCGAGAACGGCATCGCCCTCGGCAACGACGTCATCGACTCCACCGCCGAGATCCTGCGGCGCGACCCGGAGGACGTCCGCGACTCGCTCACCACCGAGGTGCCCACCGGCGGTCAGGTGCTGCGGTTCCAGTTCTCCGACGACACCGAGCAGAGCGCCATCACCGGGGCGAACACCGCCGCGGAGACGTACCTGCGGGTTCGTGAGGGCATCTACAAGCAGCAGCGGGCCGCGCTGATGCTGTCGTACGACAACACCATCAAGTCGGTCACGGCGCAGCGGCGCAGCGCCCAGAAGGAGCTCCCGGAGGGCACGGCGTCCACCGCCGAGAACATGTCGCCGCGTACCCAGGCGAGGCTGGACCAGGTCAACGCCCTCAACGACCAGATCGCGCAGCTGGCGAACGCCCGCGCGAAGGTGGCCTCCGCCGACCTGAGCCCCGGCTCGATCGCCGCCGCCGCCCGCGCCCCGGTGCCGTCCAGCCACGACGCCGCGATGCTGTACGTCGCCGCCGCGGTGCTGGGCGGCCTACTGCTCGGCATGGTCGTGGCGCACGCCCGCGAGGCGCTGGACCGCCGCATCCGCTCGATCGACCAGGCCGCCGACATCGTCGGGGTGCCCGCGCTCGGCGTGGTCCGCGCCGCCGGGAAGCGCTCCGGCGACGGTGCCGCCGCCGACGCGCGGTACGTGTCCCTGGCCGTACTGAAATGGATCGACCGTAATCCGGACCGGGCGCTGGTGGTGCTCTCCGGGCGCGAGGACGAGGGCCGCACGACGGTGAGCGGCAACCTGGCCGTGGCCCTCGCCGAAGCCGGCCGGGACGTCACGCTGGTCGCGCCGCCGGAGGCGCAGGAGCACCTCAAGCCGATCCTCTTCGGTGCGCAGAAGCGGACGCCGCCGCGGCCGCGCACGGTCACGCCGCCCGGCGCCAAGCTCAACGGTTCGGGTCCGGCGACCGGTCCGGGCCGCCAGACGGTCGCGCCCGGCGTCACCCGCACCCAGACCTCCGGGGTACGCCTCGCCGAGGCGCGCCCCGGGGCGCGGGTCAGCTCCAACGACCCCGAGGCCACCCTGATCATCGACACGAACTCGGGGCGCAACGGCGCTCCCGCCTCGGTGACCATCCCGCTGCCTCCGGCGCAGCCCCGGACCGAGGCCGAGACCCGCGCCCCGCTGGTCGTGCTGATCGGCGGCGGCGTGGTCCGGCTCTGCACCCTCGGCGAGGAGCCCGACACCGGGGTCGTGGTCATCGACGCGCCGCCCTCGGACACCGACGAGCGGGGCGTCCGCGCCGCGCAGAGCGGCGTCGCCGTGCTCGTCGTGGCCCGCGACCGGACCCGCAACGCGGAGCTGAGCCGCCTCGTCGACCGGCTGCGGTCGGCCGGCGCCCAGACGGTCGGCTTCGTCCTGACCGGGGGCCGCGGTGCGTGACCGCTACCCGGACGTCAGCGTCATCGTGGCCACCCGGGACCGCCCCGGCCTGCTCGAACGCGCCGTCACCAGCATCCTCCAGCAGGACTACCCGGGTGCCGTCGAGTGCATCGTCGTCTACGACCACGTGGACGTCCGCGACCTCGGCGTCGCCACCGGCCCGGACCGGTCGCTCAAGCTCATCACCAACACCCGCCGGCCGGGCCTGCCCGGCGGGCGCAACAGCGGCGCCGACGCGGCCACCGGCGAGCTGCTCGCCTTCTGCGACGACGACGACCTCTGGCTGCCGACCAAGCTGAGCCGCCAGGTCGAGCTGCTCGCCGACCCGGCGATCGGCGCGGTCAGTTGCGGGCTGCGGCTGCGCGGCCCGGGCATCGACAAGGAACGGGTCCTCGAGCGGGAGCTGGTGACGTACGAGGAGTTTCTCGCCGACCGGGTGATGGAGGTGCACTCCAGCACGATGCTCGTCCGCCGCGCCACGTGGGAGGCGGCCGGCGACGTGGACGAGGACATCCCCGGCGGCTACAGCGAGGACTACGAGTGGCTGCTGCGGATCTCCTCGCACACGCCGGTCGCCGTCGTGCGGCAGCCGCTGGTCATCGTGGACTGGCACGGCGGCTCGTTCTACTTCGGCCGGTGGGCCACCATCGTCGAGGCCCAGCGCTACCTCATCGCCAAGCACCCCGATCTGGCCCGCGACCGCGCCGGACTGGCCCGGCTGCGGGGGCAGATCGCGTTCGCCCTGGCCTCGGGCAACCGGCGCCTCGAGGCGTTGCGGGAGCTGGCGGCGGTGGTGCGGCTCAACCCGCGGGAGAAGCGCGTGCTGGTGACCGTACCGGTGATCCTGCGGCTGATGACCGGTGAGCGGGTGCTGCGGATGGCTCAGAAGCGCGGCAGGGGGATCTGAGGTTGGCCCGGACGTCCGTGCGGGCCCGGCGCGTCGCACGAGCGACCGCGCCGGCCCGGGCGCGCGCGGTCGCCGCGGTCGAACCGGGGGTGCTCGACCCGAAGGCCTGGCGGGTACGCACGGCCAAGCTCCCGGTGTGGCCGCTGACCGTGATGTTCGGGCTCATGCCGGTCTGGTGGGGCCTCGGCGTCTGGTACTTCGTCTGGCCCTTCTTCGGTGTGATCCTGCTCGCCCTGCTCACCACCCGCGGCGACGTACGGATGCCCACCGGCACCTGGCTCTGGCTGATCCTGCTGGGCCTGGTCGCGATCAGCGCCACCCGGCTGGAACGCGTCACCTCGCTGCTGATCTTCGGGATGCGGCTGGGCCACCTGTTCACCGCGTTGATCGTCGGCATCTACGTCTACAACCTGGCCCGGGACCGGGTGGGGTGGGCCCGGATAGCGAACCCGCTCGCGCTGTTCTGGCTCGCCATGGTGGCGCTGGGCTGGCTGGGCGTGATCGCGCCGAAGTTGAGCGTGCCGAGCCCGCTGACGATGGTGCTGCCGGACTCGGTGCGGGGCGAGCGCTTCATCACCGACCTGGCCCGGCTGGACGCGACCGAGTTCAACCCGTCGAGCCGCAACCCGATCTACCGGCCGGCGGCGCCGTACCCGTACACCAACAACTGGGGTACGGCCTACTGCTTCCTCGTGCCGTTCGTGCTGGCGTACGTGACCTCGGTGCGCCGGGGCGTGCTCCGGATCGTGCTGCTGGTGTCGCTGCCGCTCTCCGTGGTGCCGGCCTTCCTCACGCTGAACCGCGGGATGTTCATCGGGCTCGGCGCGGGCGTGCTCTACCTGCTCGGCCGGGAGGCCCTGCACGGCCGGATGCGGATGATGCTGCCGGTGGGCGGCCTGCTCTTCGCCGGCTGGGTGGTGACCCTGTTCATCCCGGTCCTGGACCTGATCACCCGCCGCACCTCGACGACCGACACCAATTCCGACCGCTTCGACCTGTACGCGCAGACGTGGGCCGCGGTCATGCACTCGCCGCTGCTCGGGTTCGGCCAGCCGAAGTCGGTCGACACCACGCACGCCGCCGAGCCGCTCGGCACCCAGGGCATGATCTGGCAGCTGCTCTACAGCCACGGCATCCCGGCGACCATCTGCTTCTACCTGATCCTGCTGCTCGTGGCCCGGCGGCTGGCCGCCGCCGTGACCCCGGCCGGCCTGTGGCTCAGCTCGCTGCCGGTCATCGCCGCGATCGTGACGCCGTTCTACGCGTACATCGATCCGAACATGTCGGTGCTGTTCTTCGCCGTCGGCCTGGGGCTGGCCGCAGTCGACGGGCCGGTCAACCGGGAACCGAGGGAGAAGCCGGCATGACCGCGGTCGCGGACCGGGACGAGGTGCGGCGCAGCACCCGCAGCGGCGCGGTCGGGCTGGCCGGCGCCGCGGTCAACGGCGTCTTCGGCTTCGTGCTCACCACCGCCATCGTGCGCACGTTCGGCGCGGACGGCTCCGGCGCCCTGTTCGCTGTGATCGGGCTGGTCACCATCGCCGGCGCGGTCTGCTGCTTGGGCGCCGACACCGGGCTGATGTGGGCGGTGCCCCGGCGGCAGCGGGGTCCCGGCGGCGGCGCGGCCCGGCTGCTGCCGCTGGCCGTGCTGCCGCCGCTGGGCGTGGCGCTGCTGGTCGCGGCCGCCGGGATCGCCGCCGCCGGGCCGGTGTCGCGGGCGCTGCTCGACGACCCGGACGGCACCGCGCTGGTCCGGCTGGCGTTCGCGGGCGTACCGGTGATCGTCGCCGCGACGATCCTGCTCGCGGCGGTGCGCGCGACCCGGCCTGTGTCGGCGTACGTGGCGGTGCAGTTCCTGCTCGTGCCGATCGCCCGGCCGGCGCTGATGATCGCCGCGGTGCTGGCCGGCGGGGGAGTGCTGCTCGGCTTCGGCGGCTGGCTGCTGCCGGTCGGCGCCGCGCTGCTCATCGCGGCGGCGCTGGTCGTCGCGCCGCTGGGCATCGGGGCCGGGGCGTCGCTGCGCCCCGAGCCCGCCGACTGGCCGTGGTTCTGGGGCTTCGCGCTGCCCCGCGCCGCGTCGGTCGCCATCGACGCGAGCAGCATGTGGGTCGGCGTGCTGCTGACCGGCGCGCTGGCCACCCAGGCCGAGGCCGGGGTCTTCGCCGCCGTCGGCCGGTACGCCCTCGCCGGCCTGCTCGTCATGCAGGGGCTGCGGGTCGCCGTCGCCCCGCAACTCTCCCGGCTGCTCGGCGACGGGCGGCGCGGGGAGGCGGCGCGGGTCTACCGGCGTACGAGCCTGGCGATCGTCCTGCTGTCCTGGCCGGCGTACCTGATCCTGGCCGCCTTCGCCCCGGCGTTCCTGGCCCTGTTCGGCCGGGAGTTCCGGGCCGGTGCCGCGCCCCTGGCCGTCCTGGCGGTGGCCATGCTGGTCAACGTCGGCGTGGGGCTGGTGCAGACGGTGCTGCTGATGAGCGGCAACAGCCGGGGGCATCTGGCGGCCACCGTCGCCGGGCTCGCCCTCAACGTCGTGCTGTGCCTGGTGCTGGTGCCCGCGCACGGCGCCCTCGGTGCGGCGGTGGCCTGGGCGGCGGGGATCGTGACGGAGAACGCGCTGGCGGCGGTGCTGGCCCGGCGGGCGCTGGGTGAGCCGCTCTTCGGGCGTACCGTCGCGGTCTGCGCCCTCGCGGTCTCGGCCGCGACCGGCGCCGCCGCCCTGACCGGCACGCTGATCGCCGGCCGCGGCCTGCCGGGCCTCGCGATCGCCCTGGCCCTGCTCGCCGCCGGCGCCCTCGCCCTGCTCGCCGACCGCCGCGTCCGGCGGGCCCTGGCCCGTCTCAACCCCAAGGAGAAGCCCGCGTGAGCGTCAAGGACCTGATCAAGGGTGCCGCGCCGCGCGGCGCCCGGGAGCAGCTCCGCGAGCTGCTGGTCCGGTACGGCGAGCGCACCAGCGACCGCCGCCCGCTGCCGGACTTCCTCGTCATCGGCACCAAGCGCGGCGGCACCACCTCGCTGTGGCGGTACCTGATCCAGCATCCGCTCGTGCCGCGGCTCTTCCCGGCGTGGAACACCAAGACGTCGCACTACTTCGAGGAGAACTGGCACCGGGGCGAGGCTTGGTACCGGTCGCACTTCCCGACGCGGCGGCAGCGGGACGCGCTGGAGCGCCGGCACGGCGGACCGTCCAAAGTGGGCGAGGCCGCGCCGCTCTACATGTTCCATCCTCCGACCGCCGGGCGGGTGGCGGAGCTGATGCCGGACGCGCGGATGATCGTGCTGCTGCGGGACCCGGTCGAGCGGGCGTACTCGCACTGGAAGGAGCGCCGGGGCGAGGGCGTGGAGCCGCTGGACTTCGCGGACGCCCTGGCCGCCGAACAGGAGCGTACGGCGGGGGAGCGGGACCGGCTGCTGGCCGATCCGAGCTATTTCTCCCGGCCGTACGACTGGTACACGTACCGGGCGCGCGGGCGCTACCTGGAACACCTGGAGCCGTGGCTGGACCGCTTCGACCGCTCCCAGCTGCTCTTCGTCGCCAGCGAGACGTTCTACCGGGAGCCCGCCGCCACGTACGCGCGCGTCCTGGAGTTCATCGGGCTGCCGGCGTACGAGCTGCCCGCGTACGACGTCTTCAACGACCGCCCCAGCCGGGGGATGGACGACGCCGTGCGCGGCGAGCTGGCCGCCTACTTCCGGCCGTACAACGCGGCGCTCGCCGACCGGCTGGGCATGACCTTCGACTGGTCCTGAGCCGCGGCGGCGACCAGCCGCGCGAGGTGCAGCATCTCCGCGCTGTGCGGATAGGTGCCCCAGGGCCGCCGCTCCAGCTCCTCGATCGCCGACGTCAGCATCGACCGTTGCACCGTGGTCAGCCTGCCCCCGGAGGAGAGCACGGCGAGGGCGCTGGCCCGCACCCGCGCCGCGACCGCGTCGCCGGAGTTGAGCAGGCCCGCTATCCGCTCGCGATACCACCGTTCGACGGCGGCGAGCGCGGGCGTCCTCATCGCGGCAGGCGGGTGGCCAGCACGTCGAGCAGCGCCGGGTGCAGCTTCGGGTTCCAGCCCGCGCCGCCGCCGGACAGCTCGTACGTGCGCAGCCACAGCTCCACCAGGTAGCCGTCGGCCACGAACCGCTGCCGCGGCGGGTCCAGGCCCAGCTCCGGCCCGTACGCCCGCAGCGCCTCGTCCACCGCGGCCGCGCAGTCGGCGGCGGGCCGCCCGCGCGTGGACAGGGCGGTCTGGAACGCCTGATGGGCCAGGTCGAAGCCGACCGGTACGCCGGTGGACCGGTTCTCCCAGTCCCACACCAGCAGCCGCCCCCGGTGCCGGGCCATGTTCCACGGCACCCAGTCCCCGTGCCAGTCGCCGAACTCCAGCTCCGGGCCGGTGGCCAGGGCGTCGATGAAGGCGTGGATGCGCGGATCGGCGCCCTCCGCCCGGCGCCGCCACGTCTCCACCAGGTCGGCGACGGGCCGGGGCCCGGTGGCCGGTCCGCCGCGGCGCGCGACCGCCAGCATGGCCTCGACGCGGGGACGGTCCGGGCGCCGGATGCGCCGCACGGTGCGCGGCATCGGCTCGATGACGGCCACCTCCCGGCCGCGCCAGCGGGTGTGCAGGATCAGCCGCGGCGCGGGCGGGAAGCCGCCGCCGGAGGGCAGCTCGCCCAGCGTGGCGGCCTCGGCGCGGACCATCGCCCGGGTGCCGTCGTTCCAGCCGATCTTCGCGTACCCGCGGGGGCGGCCGCGGTCGTCGAAGAGCTGGAGCGTCGGCTTGTGGTGCGGGTCCGGCGGGCGGATGCCGATCGCGGCGTGCAGCCGGGGCACGCCGAGCCGGTCGGCCAGGAACGAGGCGAGCAGGTCGCCGGGCCCGCGGGTGCGTGCCGAGAGGATCGGCGCCCGGGTCAGCCCCAGCAGGCCGGCGCGGGCGAGCGAGCCGACCGCGGCCCGGCCGGCGCGGACCTTCGGCGGGCGCAGCGCGTTGTACGCCAGCAGCGACGCGGCGGTGACCCGGCGGGAGGCCAGGGGGAGCAGGAAGCGCGCGTCGGCGAGGGACGGGATGACCGCCCACCGGGCCGCGGCGGCAGGGTCGTCGCCGATCGTGAGGGTCACGCCGGGGTCGTCGAAGAGCGCCCGGGTCACCCAGCCGAGGCCGTCCTGCCGCTGCCGGGGGTCGCCGGTGGCGGCGAGCGGGTCGGACGGGGCTCGCTGCCCGGGTACGGACACCCGCGTCGACTCGTTCAGCACGTCCTAGACGATAGGTGAACGTCCATCGCCGCGGCCACCTGCGCTCACCGCTGGTACACCCGTACGTGGTCGACGACGAAGTCCGCGGGAAACCGGGTCGCCGCGCCGGGCGCCCCCAGCCAGCCGCCGACCTGGAAGTTCAGCCGCAGGTTGTACGGCTTGCCGAACGCGTCGCCGTACCACGGGGTGGTGCCGCGGTCCCGGGTCCAGACGAGTTGTCCGTCGGCGTACCACCGCAGCGACGTCGCGTCCCACTCGGTGACGTACGTGTGGAAGCCGTCGCCGGGGTGCCCGCCGCCCGGCAGCGCGATCCTGGTGTCCTGCTTGACCGGGCTGTAGTCCCAGAAGATCGCGGCGGTGAACCGGTCGTACCACCGGGCGCCGCCGGGCAGCTCGATCACGTCGATCTCGCCGTTGCCGCCGTCGTCGGGGCGCAGCCAGAACGCCGGCCACAGGCCCTGGGAGGTGGCCGGCGCTCCGGGCGACCGGGCCCGGATCTCGAAGCGCCCGTACGTCCACGACGCCTTGCCGATCGTGTCCAGGTACGCCTGCGTGTACTGCCGGGTCTGCGAGCCGCAGGCCACCTCCCGGCGCAGGGCGCGCAGGGTGAGGGTGCCGCCGCCGACGAGGACGTTGTCCGGACTGTCCACATTGCAGCCGAGGTCGATGTCGCGGCCCTCGCCGTCGCGCACGTTCCACCGGGCCCGGTCGACCGCGGAGCCGTCGAACTCGTCGTGCCAGACGAGCCGCCACCCCGGTTCCTGCGGAGCCGGGGTGGGGGCCGAGACGGGGGCCGGAGGTCCCAGCGTGGTGGCGGTCAGGGCCAGCACCGCCGCCGCGAGCCCGAATCGTGGCGCCGGGCGGGTCACTTCGGCGGCAGGGTCGACACGAACGCGCGCGCCCGCTCTATCCACCCGGCCAGCACGTCGTCGTCCAGCACCTCGCCGTCGACGAGCACCCAGCCGCGCATCGTGCGGGCGCCCATCGTGCACGGCCGGGCGCCGGGTCGGGTGAGGGCCTCCGCGGTGGCGTCCGGCCCGACGCGGACCATCAGGTCGTCGTGGTTCAGCGCGACGGTCAGGTGCCCGTCGGTCAGGAAGCCGAGGCCGCCGAACATCCGCTTGTCGCACGCCCCGGGGAGGGGCGCCAGCAGGTCGCGTACCCGTGCCGCGAGCGTTTCGTCGTACGCCATGGGCCGACCGTACCGGCGGCCGGCGGTCGGACGAAAAGATGATCACTCGCGAGCCGAGTCGGCACAAAACCGCGCCGAGGGGGCTATCCGACCGAAAAGTCCATTTCCCCTACAACCCCGCAAATCCGTGGTTACAGTACGGTCGGCGCAGTTCCCAAGTGCGAGTTTTCTCCCGTGCTTTCGACGCGCCGAACCGGCGCGAGCCGGCGCTCCACCCGCCGTCGCGTGCGGCACCGAGAAAGGCAAACCCGTCGAGAGGCGGGGACGCAAAGCCAGGGACCTCCCGAGCGGGAGGCGGCCCAGCCGCCGAAGGAGACAGAAGTACATGCGCTATCAACCAGTCCATGCGGCCAAGAGCGGCTCGGTACCGTTCATGCTGCGTGGCCCCAAGTCGGTCCGGACGATGCTGTCCGCCGCCGTCGCCGGTGTGATCGGCCTCGTTCCGGCCGTCATGGTCGCCTCGCCCGCCGAAGCCGCGATTCCCGGCTACACCTTCCAGTCGACGTCCGTGTCGGCGACCGAGGGCCAGCCGCTGGTCTTCAACATCGTCCGCACCGGCGTCGCGCCGCTCGCGGCCGAAACGCTGACCTGGACCGCCACGCCGAGCGGCCCGAACGCCGCCGACCTCGACGACTTCACCCCGGCCAGCGGATCGGTGAACTTCCCGCTCGGTGACGGCAGCACCACGACGCAGACGCTGCCCATCACGATCAGCACGACGGACGACTCGATGGACGAGGAGAGCGAGACCTTCACGGTCACCGCGACCCTCGGCGCCGACACGATCACCGCCACCGGCACGATCACGGACAACGACGACGCCCCCACCTACACGCTGCAGCTCGACGACAGCTCCCCGGGTGAGGCCGCCGGCACCGTGACCGTCCGGGCGGAGCTCTCCGCGACGTCCGGCAAGGCGATCAGCATCCCGGTCACCTCGGCGGACGTCACCGCCAAGGCGGGACAGGACTACGTGGCGATCCCGGCCAACACCACCCTGGACATCGCGCCCGGCCAGCCGCAGAGCGCCCCGCTCACCATCGCGATCACCGATGACCCGCTGTACGAGGAGGCGGAGCAGAGCTTCACCATCACCGGCGGCGCCAGCGCGACGGTCACCGGCACCAGGACGGCCACGGTCACCATCTCGGACAACGAGGACCAGCCCGAGGTCACCATCGACCCCACGACCGCCGACGAGGGCGACCCGCTGAAGTTCCCGGTCCGGCTCTCCGGCCCGTCGGAGCGGGCGGTCACCGTCGCCGCGAGCACCGCGGACGGCCCCGGCTCGGACCTGGACTCGACGACCGCGGCCTCGCACGGCACGGCCAAGGCCGGCGAGGACTACACCGCCGTCACCAACGCCACGGTCACGTTCCCCGCCACCACGGTGAACGCCAACATCCCGAACGGCAGCACGCAGCAGAACTTCACCGTCAGCACGACGGCGGACTCGACCGACGAGGTCGACCCGGAGGACCTGCACGCGACGATCTCGGCCCCGACCATCGCGGCGCTGGGCACGAAGACCGTCGCGACCGGTGGCATCACCGACGACGACGACAGCCCGACCGTGTCGCTGCTGCCCAGCACCCGCCGGGTGCCGGAGGGCAACTCCGGCAAGGTGGCGCAGACCTTCACGGTCAAGCTGAACAAGGCGTCCGGCCAGACGGTGTCCGTCAACTACCTCACCGCGGGCGACAGCGCGTGGGACGGTGCCGACTTCACCGCCACCTCCGGCACGCTGACCTTCGCGCCCGGTGAGACCACCAAGACGTTCACGGTGGACATCATCGGCGACACCGTCTACGAGGGCAACGAGGCCTTCGACCTGACGCTGTCGAGCTCGACGGCGACGGTGCCGGCCCCGCTGGCCCCGGTCAGCATCCAGATCACCGACGACGACGCCAAGCCGACCGTCACGGTCGGATCGGTGACGATGGCGGAGGGCAACGGCGGTTCGGTCGCAGTCTTCCCGATCAAGCTCTCGAACGCCGCCTCGTCCAACGTCGAGTTCGCCGTCCAGGACATCCAGGGCACCGCGACCACCTCGGTGAGCGCGAACCCGCTGCCGGGCGTCCTCGACTACGTCGAGCCGGCCGCCACGGCGATCGTGCCCGCGGGCCAGACCACCGGATACGTCTACTTCCTGGTCAACGGCGACGACGTCTACGAACTGACCGAGTCGATGCAGGTGCAGCTCACGCCGTCGTCGAGCAACGTGGCGGCGGACGTGCGCACGGCCACCCTCACGATCACCAACGACGACGAGGCCCCCACCATCGAGGTGGTCAGCGCCAAGGCCAACGAGGGCGACAAGGTGCAGGTCCGGGCCATCACCAACGGTGTGGCGCAGGACCAGAGCCTGTTCAGCGTCACCTTCCAGGGCGCGTCGGTGAAGGGCACCGTCGCCGCGTCGCCCGCCGACTTCATCAACCCGGGCGTGGTCCCGGTGTACGTCTCGGGCGGCACGCCGTCCGGCGCGTCGGTCGACGTCGGCAACCCGCTGGAGATCGTCGACGACACCACCAGCGAGGGCCCGGAGACGATCCTCGCCAGCGGCACCGCCTTCGGTGCCGGCAAGGTCATCGACGGCGTCGTCACGATCGCGGCCAGCGACGGCGGCACGGACGCGCCGGCGCCGACCCTGACCTCCTCGGCGAGCTACCGGCTCGGCGTGGGCTCGCTGCGGCTGAACGGTACGGCCGCCGCCGGCGCGACGGTCACCCTCTGGGGCTCGCCGATCGGCGCTCCCGAGGACAAGGCGTGGGAGAGCCTCGGCACCACCACGGCGAACGACACCGGCGCGTACAGCTTCTTCCCGAAGTTCACGACGACCGGCTGGCACTTCCGGACGACCGTGGGCGAGCAGCAGTCGAACGCCATCACCGTGTACCTCAAGGAGGACCCGGACTTCTACGCCCGTTCCTCCAGCCGGGGCACCGCGGTGCTGAGCGTCTTCGGTGACCCGCGGGTGGCCGGCCTGTCGGTGCGCATCCTGCGCGCCAACAGCAACGGCACCTGGAGCACGGTCGGCCTCGGCCAGCTGGACGCCAACGGCAAGTACGTCCGGACGCTCACCGGCCTCCGGTCGGGCGCCTCGTACCTCTACAAGGCGACGGTCTACGGCGACGGCGACGTCGGCCTGATGACCAACACCTCGAAGAGCCTGCGCATCCGGATCCGCTGAAGCAGTAGGCAGTGACGAAGGGGGCGGCCCGAGCGGGCCGCCCCCTTCCGCGTACCCGGGTGGGTCACTCCACGTCGATCGCCGCCTGGGCGAACTGGGCCGAGTAGAGCCGGGCGTACGCGCCACCCGCGGCGATCAGCTCGTCGTGCGTGCCCTGCTCGACGATGGCGCCCTCCTCCATCACCAGGATCACGTCGGCGTCGCGGATGGTCGACAGCCGGTGCGCGATGACGAACGACGTACGCCCCGAGCGCAGCAGGTTCATCGCCCGCTGGATCAGCACCTCGGTACGCGTGTCGACCGAGCTCGTCGCCTCGTCGAGGATCAGGATGCTCGGCTCCGCCAGGAACGCCCGCGCGATCGTGACGAGCTGCTTCTCGCCGGCCGAGACGTTGCCGCCCTCCTCGTCGATGACCGTGTCCATGCCGTCCGGCAGCGTCCGGGTGAACCGGTCCACGTGGGCCGCCTCGGCCGCCGCGGCCACGTCCGCCTCCGACGGGTCGTCCGCGCCGTACGCGATGTTCTCCGCGATCGTCCCGCCGAACAGCCAGGTGTCCTGGAGCACCATGCCGATGCGTTCGCGCAACTCGGCCCGGGGCATGGTGGCGATGTCCACGCCGTCCAGGGTGATCCGCCCCGACGTCACGTCGTAGAAGCGCATCAGCAGGTTGACCAGCGTGGTCTTGCCGGCGCCCGTCGGCCCCACGATCGCCACGGTCTGGCCGGGCTCGACCGTGAACGACAGGTCCTCGATCAGCGGCCGGTCCGGCAGGTAGCGGAACGAGACGTGCTCGAAGGCGATCCGGCCCTCCACCGGGTGCATCCCCGCGCTGGGCGGGTCGGGCCGCTGCTCCTCGGCGTCGAGCAGGGCGAAGACCCGCTCGGCCGAGGCCACGCCGGACTGCACGAGGTTGGCCATGCTCGCGACCTGGGTCAGCGGCTGGCTGAACTGGCGCGAGTACTGGATGAACGCCTGCACCTCGCCGAGCGACAGCGCGCCCGTGGCCACCCGCAGGCCGCCCACCACCGCCACCAGCACGTAGTTGACGTTGCTGATGAACATCATGGCCGGCTGGATGAGGCCCGAGATGAACTGCGCCCGGAAGCTGGACGCGTACAGCTTGGCGTTGTGCTCCTCGAAGGTCTCCGCCGCCTCCTTGCCGCGGCCGAAGACCTTGACCAGCGAGTGGCCGGTGAACATCTCCTCGATGTGGCCGTTGAGCCGGCCGGTCGTCGCCCACTGCGCGACGAACTGCGGCTGCGACCGCTTGCCGATCCGGGTGGTGACCCAGACCGAGACCGGCACGGTGACGATGGCGATCAGCGCGAGCAGCGGCGAGATCCACAGCATCACGCCGAGGACGCCGATGATCATCAGCACCGACGTGACGAGCTGGGCGAGCGTCTGCTGCAACGTCTGCGCGATGTTGTCGGTGTCGTTGGTGGCCCGGCTGAGCACCTCGCCGCGGGGCTGCTGGTCGAAGTAGGACAGCGGCAGCCGGGACAGCTTCGCCTCGACGTCCTGGCGCAGCCGGTACACGGTCGCCTGGACCACCCGGGCGGTCAGCCGGCCCTGGAGCACGCCGAAGAACCAGGCGGCGAGGTAGAGCGCCAGCACCCAGACGAGGATGTGGCCGAGCCGGGTGAAGTCCACGCCCTGGCCGGGCACGAAGTCGATGCCGGCGAGCATGTCCGCCCGGTTCGTCTCGCCGCGGGCCCGCAGTTGCGCGATGACCTGATCCTTGGGGACGCCCTCGGGCAGGCCCCTGCCGATCACGCCGGCGAAGATGACGTCGGTGGCGTGGCCGAGGATGCGCGGGCCGGCCACGGAGAGCGCCACGCTGGCGATGCCGAGCAGCAGCACCAGGCCGACCAGCATCCGTTGCGGGCGCAGCATGCCGAGCAGCCGCTTGGTGGATCCCTTGAAGTCCTGGAGCTTCTCGACGGGCATGGCGCCGCCCATCATGCGTCCCGGCCCGCCCATCGGCGGCCCGGCCGGTCTGCGGTTCGGCGCCGTCACGCTGCGGCCTCCTGCTCTGTGAGCTGGGAAAGAACAATCTCGCGGTACGTCTCGTTGCCGTCCATCAGTTCGGCGTGGGTGCCGGTGCCGACCACGAGCCCGTCGTCGAGCACCACGATCCGGTCGGCGTCGCGGATCGTGCTCACCCGCTGCGCCACGATCACCACCGTCGCGTCGGCGGTCTGCCGGGCCAGCGCCGCCCGCAACGCCGCGTCGGTGGCGTAGTCGAGCGCCGAGAACGAGTCGTCGAAGAGGTAGATCTCGGGCCGCTGGACCAGGACCCGGGCGATGGCCAGCCGCTGCCGCTGGCCGCCGGAGACGTTGGTGCCGCCCTGGGCGATCGGGGCCGCCAGCCCGCCCTCCATCCGCTCGACGAAGTCGCGGGCCTGCGCCACCTCCAGCGCCGCCCACAGCTCCTCGTCGGTGGCGTCCGGGTTGCCGTACCGCAGATTGGACGCGACCGTGCCGCTGAACAGGTACGGCCGCTGCGGCACCAGGCCGACGAGCCGGGACAGCAGGGCGGGGTCGAGGTCACGGACGTCGGCGCCGTCGACCCGTACCTCGCCGCCGGTGGCGTCGAAGAGCCGGGGGATCAGGTTGAGCAGGGTCGTCTTGCCGGCGCCGGTGCTGCCGATGACCGCGGTGACCTCGCCGGGCCGGGCCGACAGGCTGACGCCGCAGAGCACCGGCGACTCCGCGCCGGGGTAGTGGAAGTCGACGTCGCGCAGTTCCAGCTCGCCGTGCCGGGTGAGCTCGGTGAGCGGTGCGGCGGCGATCCGTACGGACGTCTCGGTGCCGAGCACCTCCTCGATCCGCTCGGCGCACACCTCGGCCCGGGGGATCATGACGAACATGAACGTGGCCATCATGATCGCCATGAGGATCTGCATCAGGTAGCTGAGGAACGCGGTGAGCGCGCCGACCTGCATGGAGCCGTCGTCGATGCGGTGCCCGCCGAACCACAGCACCGCGACGCTGGACACGTTCACGATGAGCATCACCGTGGGGAACATCAGCGCCATCAGCTTGCCGACCCGCAGCGAGACGTCGGTCAGCTCGTCGTTGGCGCCGCCGAAGCGGGCCTGCTCGCGGTCGTCGCGGACGAACGCGCGGATCACCCGGATGCCGGCGATCTGCTCGCGCATGATCCGGTTCACCTTGTCGATGCGCACCTGCATGCTGCGGAACAGCGGGCGCATCAGGGCGATCAGCACCGCCACGACGATCAGCAGCAGCGGTACGATCACCAGCAGCAGGCCGGAGAGCGGCACGTCCTGGCGCAGCGCGAGCAGGATGCCGCCGACGCACATGATCGGCGCCGAGACCATCAGCAGGAAGGTCATCAGCACCAGCATCTGCACCTGCTGGACGTCGTTCGTGGTGCGGGTGATGAGCGACGGCGCGCCGAACTGGCCGACCTCGCGGGCGGAGAAGTCCATGACGCGGGCGAAGATGGCGGCCCGGATGTCCCGGCCCGCGCCCATCGCGGCCTGCGCGCCGAAGTAGACCGCCGCCACCTGGGCCGCGATCTGCACCAGCGTCACCCCCAGCATCCCGGCGCCGACGCGCATCACGTAGCCGGTGTCGCCGGGCACGACGCCGTTGTCGATGATGTCGGCGTTCAGGGTGGGCAGATAGAGCGTGGCCAGCGTGGCGACGAACTGGAAGAGCACGACCAGCAGGATCGGTCTTCCGTACGCCCGCAGCCGCGCGCGCAACAATTGGATCAGCACCTGTCAGGCACCCCCGTGGTCGGTGTGGGACGGACGATCAGCCCGTCGAGCAGCAGGGAGACCAGCTCGTCCCCGTCGAAGCGGGCCGGGTCGCCGAACGGCCCGAACGAGTTGGCCCCGCAGAAGAGCAGGAGCAGCCGGGCGACCGTGGCGGGCGGTCGCCGGAGCCGGCCGGCGTCGGGCGCGATGAGGTCGGTCAGGACCTCGGTGAGCCGGTCGCGTGACTCCGCCATCCGGGCCGCCGCCTCGGGATGACCGCCGGTGGCGAACACCAGCTTGCGAGCGCCGGCCATGAGGTGGGCGCTCTCGGTGAACCGGGTGTTGATCAGCGTCGCGGCCCGGGCCAGCCGCTCGCGCAGCCCGGCGGCCGGGTCGATGGCCGCGATGGCGTCCAGCGTCGGCTGCGGGTCGAGCGCGTGCAGCAGGGCGGCGACGACCAGCGAGGTCTTGTCCGGGAAGACGCCGAAGATGGTGCCCTCGGCGACCCCGGCGGCCCGGGCGATCTGCCGGGTGCTGACCTCGATCCCGCATTCGTGCAGCAGCGGGACCGTGGCGGCGATGAGCGCGGCCCGGCGTTCGTCGGGTGCGAGGGCCGGCACCCTCCGGCGCCGGACCCCCTCGGACGGGGAAGTCACGCCCGGAAGCTTAATGAGCGAGCACTCACTCAGCCACTGACATTTGTCATGGCTTCCGCCTCAGGACCCTCGCAGGGCGGCGCGGGCGGCGGGCCGGGCGCGTTCCCGGTCGGCGGGCACCAGGCCGATCCGGGTACGCCGGTCGAGCAGGTCGTCCTCGGTGAGCGCGCCCTCGTGGCGCACCGCGAAGAGCAGCTCGGCGCCGGTGACCTCGACGCCGGGCGCGACCGGCTCGCGCAGCGCCGGCTCCCGGGCGCCGAGCGCGTGGACCGCGGGCGCCTCGGCACCGTAGCGGGCGATCAGGCGGGGCGGCGCGGCGAGGCGGGCCAGCCGGGCCGGCGGTGCCGCGCCGACCAGCGGCAACCGCGCCGTCCGGCAGGGGCCGGCCGGCAGGCCCGCGTGGGTCACCGCGGCGTCGACCGCGTCCTGCGCCATCCTCCGGTACGTCGTGAGCTTGCCGCCGACCACCGTGGTGACACCGCTCGCCGAGGTGCGCACCGCGTGGCGCCGGGAGAGGTCGGCGGTGGTGCCCGCCCGGCCCGCGAGCAACGGGCGCAGGCCGGCGAAGACGCCCACCACGTCGGCGTCGGTGGGCGCGACGTCCAGGGCGGTGCCGAGCACGTCGAGCAGGAAGCCGGCCTCCGCCGGGCCGGGCCGGGGCACGTCGTCGACCGGCCCGTCGACCGGCCCGTCGGCGGGCTCGTCGGTGAGCCCGGCGTAGACCAGACCACCCGGCTGCGGCAGCGCGAACACGAACCGGTTGCGCTCGCCCGGCACCGGCACCGTCAGCGCCGCCGCGGGGTGGCCCAGCGAGGCCGCTCGCAGCACCAGGTGGGTGCCGCGGGACGGGCGCAGCCGGACGGCCGGGTCGAGCCCGCCCGCCCAGACGCCGGTCGCGTTGACCACGGCCCGCGCGCGCAACTCGTGGCGCTCGCCGCTGAGCGTGTCGCGGACGGCGGCGCCGCGCCCGTGCAGCTCCTCCGCGGCGCAGCGGGTCACGATGCGCGCGCCGAGGCCGGCCGCCGTACGCGCCAGCGCCACCACGAGCCGCGCGTCGTCGACGAGCTGCCCGTCCCACTGCAGCAGGCCGCCGCGCAGCCCGGTGCGGCGTACGGCCGGAGCCAGCCGCCGCACCTCCACCGCCGGGATCCGCCGCGAGCGGGGCAGCGCCGCCCGCGGGGTGCCCGCCACCACCCGCAGCGCGTCGCCCGCGGCGAACCCGGCCCGGGTCAGCCAGGCCCGGCTCCCCGGCACGAACGGGGTCAGCGGCAGCACGAACGGCAGCGCGCTGACCAGGTGCGGGGCCGTACGCCGCAGCAGCGTGTCCCGTTCGGTGGCGCTCTCGTACGCCAGCGCCAGGTGCCCGCCAGCCAGGTACCGCAGCCCGCCGTGGACCAGCTTCGAGCTCCAGCGCGAGGTGCCGTACGCGAGGTCCCCGGCGTCCACGGCGGCCACCGAGAGCCCGCGGGACACCGCGTCCAGGGCGACGCCGGCGCCGGTGACCCCCAGGCCCACGACGAGGACGTCCACAAGGTCGCCGCCGGCCAGCCCGGCGAGCTCACGGGCCCGGCGGGCCGCGGTCAGCGACGTGGTGCTCACGGCCGCAGGAAGCGGTCGAGGAGCAGGCGGAGCTCGTCGTCGAGCGCGTCCTCGGTGATCTCGCGGCCGGTCCCGGCCGGGCCGGTCATGGTCGACGCCGAGATGACGAAGCCGTGGGTGGCCAGCACCGCCGCGCGGGCCAGCAGGACCGGATCCTGGCGGCGCAGCGACCCGTCGTCGCGGCCCTCGCCGATCGAGACGATCAGGTGCGCGAGGATGGCGTCCTGCACGCTGCCGCGCCGATCCACCAGGTACGGCAGGAGCACCTCGGGGTCGAGCTCGATGACGCGCCGGAACATCGCGTGCCGGCGCAGCGCCCGGGCGCCGCGGACCAGGCCGTCGACGATGCGGTCGCGGGTGGTCAGGCCGACCGCCTCGTCCTCGGCCGCGACCGCGAGGGCACTCCACTCGCGGGTCATCAGGTCGGCCATCAGCGTGGCCATGTCGGGCCAGCGCCGGTACATCGTCATGCGGGAGACGCCGGCCCGCCGTGCCACGTCGGTCAGCGTGGTGCGCCGCAGCCCCACGGCGAGCACACAGTCGCGTGCCGCGTCGAGCAGCGCGTCGTCACCGGAGGCCCTGTTACGATCTGACGTCACATGTCACAGTGTAACTCATGAATACCTTCCGCTGGGGTGAGCCGGTCGCGCTGCCGGCCCCCGTACGCGACCTGCTCTCCGCCGCCCTGGGCGTGACCGGCCCGCGGCCCGGCGCCGAGCCGGTGCTGCCCGAGCCGGCGCCGCTGCCCGCCTTCCCCGGCCTGGACGTCTCGCCGGAGGCGCGGCTGCGGCACGCCACCGGCATGTCCACCGAGGACCTGCTCACCGCCCGGTCCGGCGCCCTGCCCCACGCGCCGGACGGCGTGACCCGGCCGGCGTCGCACGACGAGGTGCTCGACGTGCTGCGGATCGCGGCGGAGCACCGGATCGCCGTGGTGCCGCACGGCGGCCGTACCTCGGTGGTCGGCGGGCTGCGGGCGGTGCGCGACGGCTACGCCGGGCTGGTGGCCCTCGATCTGAGCCGGCTGAACCGGCTGCTGCGGCTGGACCGCACGTCGCGGACCGCCACCTTCCAGGCCGGCGTTCGCGGGCCCCGCGCCGAGGAACTGCTCGCCGCGGAGGGCTTCACGCTGGGCCACTTCCCCCAGTCCTTCCAGTACGCGACGCTGGGCGGCTTCGCGGCGACCCGGTCCAGCGGCCAGGCGTCCGCGGGCTACGGCCGGTTCGACCAGATGGTGGTGGGGCTGCGGGCGGCGACCGGTGCGGGCACCCTCGACCTCGGCCGCGCACCCCAGTCGGCGGCCGGGCCCGACCTGCGTCAGCTGATGCTCGGCTCGGAGGGGGCGTTCGGCGTGCTCACCGAGCTCACCCTGCGGATCCGCCCGGCCCGCGAGATCCGGTACGCCGGCTGGGCCTTCCCGTCCTTCGACGCAGGGCTGCGGGCCGTGCGCGCGCTGGCCCAGGACGGCCCGACGCCGGCGGTGGTCCGGCTCTCCGACGAGGTCGAGACCGCGATCAACGCGGCGACCGGCTCCGGTACGGACGCGAACGGCGGCTGCCTCGCGGTCGTCGGCCACCTCGGCGACGCGGACCCCGCCGGGCGGCTCGCGTCGTACGGGGCCGAGCCTCTCGGGGACGGCCCGGGGCGGGCGTGGGTGGCGGGCCGGTTCCGGGCGCCGTACCTGCGCGACGCGCTGCTCGACGCCGGGGCCCTCGCGGAGACCCTGGAGACCGCGGCGTTCTGGGACCGGCTGCCGGACACGTACGCGGCGGTCCGCGACGCGCTCGCGCACACCCTCGACGGTGCCGGCACCCCGCCGATCGTCATGTGCCACGTCTCCCACGTGTACGAGACCGGCGCCTCGCTCTACTTCACCGTCGTCGCCGCGCAGGCCGACGACCCGGTGGCGCAGTGGCGGGCGGCCAAGGCGGCGGCCGGCGCGGCGATCGCGGCCTCGGGGGCCACCATCAGCCACCACCACGGCGTGGGCCGCGACCACCGCCCCTTCTACGCCCGGGAGATCGGCCCGGCCGGCGTCGCCGCCCTGCACGCCGTCAAGCGCGCCCTCGACCCGGCGAACGTGCTCAACCCGGGGATCCTGCTCCCGTGATCCGCGACGCGTTCACGGCGGTGGTCAATCCCGCCGCCGGCGCCGGTACGGCCGCGGCGACGATGATCGCGCTGGCCCGGGCGCTGCGAGACGGCGGCGCCCGGGTGCAGGTCGCGTACAGCCGGGGTCTCGGACATGCCACGGAGCTGGCCGCCGCGGCAGCGGCCCGGGGTGACGCGGTGCTCGCGGCCGGGGGCGACGGGCTGGCCGGCGCGGTCGCGGCCGGGCTGGCCGGCACCCGGGCCGAGCTGGGGGTGGTGCCGGCCGGACGGGGCAACGACCTGGCCCGGGCGGTGCCTCTGCCCCGCGACGACCCGGCCGCCTTCGCCGCCGCCCTGTGCGGGCGGGCGAGCCGGCCGGTCGACGTGGCGATGGCGGGGGAGCGGGTCGTGCTGGGCAGCGTGTGCGCGGGCCTCGACGCGGCGGCGAACGACGCGGCGAACCGCTGGCGGCTGCCGCGCCGGCCGATCGCGTACCAGCTCGCCGCGGTGGGGGTGCTCGCCCGCTGGCGGCCGGTCGGCTACGAGCTGACCGTGGACGGGACGAGCGAGCGGCTGCGCGGCAACACGGTCGTGGTCGCCAACTGCCCGTGGTACGGCGGCGCCCTGCGCGTGGCCCCCGCGGCGCTGCTCGACGACGGCCTGCTCGACCTGGTGACGATCGGCGACCTGGGCCGCCGCCGACTGCTGCCGGTGCTGGCGGCCATGCGCCGCGGCGAGCACGTGACGATGCCGGGCATCGCCTCCCGCCCGGTCCGCGAGGTCACCGTCGCCACCGACCGCCCGACCCCCTGCTACGCCGACGGGGAGCCGCTGCCGCCGGGTCCGGTGACCGTACGCGTACGCCCGGCGGCCCTGCGTCTGATCGGCGCCTGAGCCGGGTATTCCTTCGGCGTATACTCTCAGCGTATAGTCGCCGGCATGACGGTGCCGCTGACACTTCTGGGGCTGCTCGAGCGGGAGCCCAGCCACGGTTACGACCTCAAGCGCGACTACGACGCGCTCTTCGGGCGGGGCAAGCCGCTCTCCTTCGGGCAGGTCTACGCCACCCTCGGCCGGCTCGCCCGCGACGGCAAGGTCGTCGTCAGCGAGGTCGGCCCGGGCGAGGGCCCCGACCGCAAGCGCTACGTCATCACCGACGCCGGCGCGACCGAGGTGGACACCTGGCTCACCGAGCCGGTCGAGCCCGAGCCGCACCTGCAGACCACCCTCTTCGCCAAGGTGACCCTCGCGCTGATGCTGGGCCGCCCCGCGGAGGAATACCTCGACACCCAGCGCGCCGCGCACCTGCGCCGGATGCGCGAGCTCACCGAGATCAAGCGCGGCGGGGCTCTCGTCGACGCGCTCCTCGCCGACCACGGCCTGTTCCACCTCGAGGCCGACCTGCGGTGGATCGAACTCACCGCGGCCCGCCTCGACGCCCTCGCCAAGGAGGTACGCCGATGAGCATCATCACCGCCCGCGACGTCACGCTGTCCTTCGGGCAGACCCCCGCCCTGCGGGGCGCGAGCCTCACCGTCGAGGCCGGGGAGGTCCTCGCCGTCATGGGCCCGAGCGGCTCCGGCAAGTCCACGCTGCTGCACTGCCTGGCCGGCATCCTCACGCCGGACGACGGTGAGATCCACTTCGACGGCCGGCGCCTGGACACCCTCGACGAGACCGCGCGCAGCGCCCTGCGCCGGGACACGTTCGGGTTCGTCTTCCAGTTCGGCCAGCTCGTGCCCGAACTCACCGCCGAGGAGAACGTCGCGCTCCCGCTGCTGCTCCACGGCGTACGCCGGACGGCCGCGGTGCGCGCCGCCCGGGAATGGTTCCCCCGGCTCGGCCTCGACGGGCTCGAGCGGCGGCGCTCCGGCGAGCTCTCCGGCGGTCAGGCGCAGCGGGTCGCGCTCGCCCGCGGCCTCGTCGCCCGCCCCCGGGTGCTCTTCGCCGACGAGCCGACCGGCGCCCTCGACTCGCTCACCGGCGAGCACGTGATGGACCTGCTGGTCGACTCCGCGCGGGAGCAGGGCACCACCGTCATCGTGGTCACCCACGAACCGCGGGTCGCCGCGTACGCCGGCCGCGAGGTCGTGGTCCGCGACGGCAAGGTCCACTCCCTCGCCGGAGAGCCGGTCGGGTCGTGATCCGCTTCGGGCTCCGCCTCACGGTCGCGGGGGGCCGGGAGGCGGCGCTGCGGCTGGCCATCATCGCCGTCGCGGTGGCCCTCGGCGTCGGCATGCTGCTCAGCGCCGTCGCCGGGATGAGCGGTGTGGAACGGCAGAACGACCGCTACGGCTGGGCCAACGCCGCCCTGACACCCGCCGCCCCGGGCGATCCGGATCCGCTCTGGTGGCAGCTGCGGGTCGACAGTTACGACAAGCGGACGATCGGCCGGGTGGACCTCGCGGCCACCGGGCCGGCCTCGCCCGTACCGCCGGGGCTGGCGCGGCTGCCCGGGCCCGGCGAGTTCTTCGCGTCGCCGGCGCTGCGGGAGCTGCTCGCCGGCGCGCCCGCCGACCAGCTCGGCGCCCGGTTCCCCGGCCACCTGGCGGGAACGATCGGCCCGGCGGCGCTGCCCGCGCCGGACTCGCTGGTCGCCGTGGTCGGCTACACCCCGCGGGAACTGTCGGCCCGGCCCGGCGCGACCCGGGTCTCGCACCTGCCGGACGCCGCGCCCGAACGGTGCCCCGGCGGCTGCTGGTCCGGCATCCCCGCCGCCGGCCTCCAGCTCGTCCTGGCCGTGGTGGCGGGCGCCCTCATCTTCCCGCTGCTGATCCTGATCGGCTCCGCCACCCGGCTGAACGCCACCCGGCGGGAGCAGCGCTTCGCCGCCATGCGGCTGGTCGGCGCCACCCCGCGGCAGGTGGCGACCGTCGCCGCGGTCGAGTCCACGGTGTCCGCCCTGGCCGGCACCCTCGGCGGCTTCGCGCTCTTCTACGCCTTCCGCGGCACCCTGGCGGCGGTGCCGTTCACCGGCGCGCCGATGTTCCCGGCCGACCTGTCCCCGAGCCTCGCCGGCACGCTGGGGGTCGGGCTGGGCGTGCCGGTGGCGGCGGCGCTGGTGGCCAGGTTCGCCCTGCGCCGCGTACGGATATCGCCGCTCGGGGTGAGCCGGCGGGTCACGCCGCGGCCGCCGCGGGCGTACCGGCTCGTGCCGCTGGCGCTGGGGATGGCGGAGCTCGCGTGGTTCGTCGGCCGCCGGCCCGACACCACGAACGGCCAGGTGCTCGCGTTCCTTCCCGGGATCCTGATCGTCATGGCCGGGCTGGTGATCGCCGGTCCGTGGCTCACCATGGCCGGCTCGCGGCTGCTGGCCCGGCGGGCCCGGCGGCCGGCGTCGCTGATCGCCGCCCGGCGTCTCGCCGACGACCCGAAGGCCGGCTTCCGCGCGGTCGGCGGCCTGGTGCTCGCCCTCTTCGTGACCAGCGTCGCGGTCGGCGTGATGACGACGATCGCCGCCGACCGGGAACGCCGGGACGTCGGCTACGCGGGCGAACTCGGCCTGATCTTCCGCGACCGGAAGACCGCGCCGACCGGCACGGTGGTGCCGCCCGGGCTGGCGGCGGTGCCCGGCGTCCGTACGGTGACGGTCGTCCGCGCGGCCCCGGCCGAGCTGCCCAGGCGGCAGGGGTTCTTCCCGGACGGCCTGGCCGACTGCGCCGACATCGCCCGTACGGCCGGAGCCCGGCAGTGCGAGCCCGGCGCCCGGATCGCCTGGGCCTGGCCGGACCTCGTCGGACCGCCGGAGTTCACCGGTGCCTGGCCGGCCGCGGACTTCCCGTCGGCCCGGCTGCCGGAGCTGCCCGCCCTGTCGCTCGTGGTGGAGACCGACGGCTCCGCGGCCGCGGTCGAGCGCGCCCGGACGGTCGTCACCACGGCGTACCCGACGCTCTGGGGGCCCATCACCCCCGCCGAGTGGGAAGCGGACGGCGCGAAGGTGTTCAACGGCTGGCGGCGGCTCGCCGACGTGGTCGTGCTGACCAGCCTCGCGATCGCCGGCTTCAGCCTGGCCGTGACCGTCGCCGGGGGACTGGCCGAGCGCAAGCGGCCGTTCAGCATGCTGCGCCTCACCGGGGTGCCGCTGGCGACGCTGCGCCGGGTGGTGGCCCTGGAGAGCGTGACCCCGCTGCTGACCGCGGCCGTCGTGTCGGCCGGTGCCGGCTTCCTCTGCGCCGCGCTGTTCCTCCGGGCGCAGATGCACCTGTCGCTGCGGGCGCCCGGGGTCGCGTACTACGTGATCGTGCTGATCGGGGTGGCGGCGTCGCTGGCCGTGATCGCCTCGACCCTTCCGCTGCTGCGGCGCCTCACCGGCCCCGAGGCGGCCCGCAACGACTGAGCTCTCCGCCGGGCCGGCGCAGCGGCGCTGCCGGCTCGGCCGTGCTGCCGGCTCGGCCGTGCTGCCGGCTCGGCCGTGCTGCCGGCTCGGCCGTGCTGCCGGCTCGGCCGTGCTGCCGGCTCGGCCGTGCTGCCGGCTCGGCCGTGCTGCCGGCTCGGCCGTGCTGCCGGCTCGGCCGTGCTGCCGGCTCGGCCGTGCTGCTGGTCCGGCTGTGCTGCTGGGCTCGGTCAGGGGACGCGGGCGACGACGCCGTTGCAGGAGACGTCCTCGATGGACGGGCGGGGTTTCGGGGCCCCGTCCGCCCGCCAGCGGGACACCGACACCAGGCCGGGATCGACGAACTCGAGGCCGTGCAGCAGCTCGCCGAGGCGCCGGCCGGTGCGGGCCACGAACCGGCCGCCGGGATTGTTGGCGGTCAGCTCGGCGATCGCCTCCTCCGACTGGTATTCCCAGGTGGCGTGCGAGACGACGACGTAGCTGCCCGGCGGCAGCGCGCCGACGAGCTTGTCGATGATGCCCTGCGGGTCCTCGTCGTCGCGGACGAAGTGGAGCACGGCCACCAGGAGCAGCCCGATCGGCTCCGAGAAGTTCAGCGTGGCGTGCAGGTCGGGATGGCGCAGGATGTCGTCGGGGCTGCGCAGGTCAGCGTCCAGGTAGGCGATGGCGCCCTCCGGCCCGCTGGTGAGCAGGGCACGGGAGTGGGTGAGGACGATCGGGTCGTTGTCCACGTACACGGTGCGGGTGGCCGGCTGGATCGCCTGGGCCACCTCGTGGGTGTTGCCCGGCGCGGGAATGCCGGTGCCGATGTCCAGGAACTGGCGGACACCCTGCCGGGCGAGGAACTCCACGGCCCGCCCCAGGAACCACCTGTTCTCGATCGCCATCAGCCGGATGCTCGGCATGGCGGCCTCGATGGCGTCCCCCGACGCCCGATCGGCGGCGAAGTTGTCCTTGCCCCCCAGCCAGTAGTTGTACCGCCGGGCGGGATGCGCGACCGTCGAGTCGAACCGGTCCGCCCCGCGGGGATCCGCGCCGTCGCTCACGTTGCCTCCACCTCGCCGGCCGCCCACCCTGGGCGCTCCGGAGGGGAGCGTCCGGCGTCGATCCTAGACCGCCTGCTCGCCGTGCACCCCGGGCAGGACGCTGTCCAACGGTGTCCGGCCGTGTCCGGACAGGGGCCGATTCCCTCCTCGGAGGCCGAACCATGGTCCTCATGGAACAAGCGCTACCCCAGAGGAGCACAGCGATGAGCGTCACCAGACGTACGGTGGTCGTCACCCTCGTGGCCATGGTGGCCGCGCTGCTCGGACTGTCGGCCCCGGCGCACGCCGCCGCGCCGGCCACGAGCGGCACGGTCGCGAGCAGCACGGTCACGAGCACCAACTTCTACCGGCTCTACAACCCCCGGAACCACGACATCTTCCACACCACCAGCCAGGACGAGGTCGCCTCGGCGGTAGCCGGTGGATACGCCTACCAGGGCGTCGGGGCGCTCGTGTCGCCGGCCGCGGGATCCGGCCTCGTGCCGTTCTACCGGCTCTACCACCCCCGTAACGGCGACCATTTCCACACGACCAACTTCGACGAGGTCGCGTCGGCGGTGGCCGGCGGTTATCGCTACGAAGGCATCGCGGCGTACGTCTACCCGGCGAACTCCCGCAGTGGCATTCCGTTCTACCGCCTCTACCACCCCGGCAGCGGGGATCACTTCCACACCACCAACTACGACGAGGTGATCTCCGCGGCGTCCGGCGGCTTCCGCTACGAGGGGATCGCGGCCCGCGTGCTCGGCTGACGGGGGAGCCCGGGCGGCCGCCGATCCGGCGGCCGCCTGTGGCCGTGGCCGGACCTACCCCACCGGCTCCAGCCTGCCGCGGAGCTGGTCGGCGGCCGGATGGCCCAGCCGGTCGAAGAGCTCCAGGGCCAGCCTCCAGGTCGCGCGGGCGGCGGCCGGGTCGCCTGCCGCCTCGTGGGTGTCGCCGAGGCGTACCAGGATGTCGGCCTCCAGGAACTCGTTGCCGGTCTCCGCGAAATACGCGACGGCGCGCCGGAAGTGCTCGGCCGCCCGGGCCTGGTCGCCGAGCCGATGATGGATCGTGCCGATGGTGTCCACCAGGCACATCTCGCTGAAGCGGTCGTCCAGCTCCCGCTGCACGACGAGGGCCTCCTCGCAGGTGGCGAGGGCCTCGGCGAGCCGGCCGAGCTGGGACTGCAGCCAGCCGATCCCGTTGAGGGCATAGGCGATCCCGATCCGGTGGCCGGCCGTCCGGAACAGACCGAGTGCCACCTCGTAGGCGTGCAGCGCGGACTCCGGGGCACCCTGCCGGTCGTGGACCCAGGCGATGTTCAGATGACAGCGGGCGGCTCCGACCGGCGCCGAGAGGCCTTCGTAGAGCTCCAGCGAGCGGCGCAGCAGCGGCAGCGCGGCGTCGGGTCGTTGCAGCATGGCGTTCGCGCGGCCGAGGTAGCGGGTGGCACGCGCCCGGCCGACGACATGCCCGAGCCGCTCGGCCGCGGCCAGCGCGACCGTCTGCGTCTGCAGCTCGACGGTCCAATTGCTGCGCTGATTCAGGAAATCGGTCAGCGTCCAGGCCAATTGCCAGGCGGTGGCGTCCCCGCCCGTCGCGGCGGCGAGGTCGATCATCGCGCGCAGGGTGGGCAGCTCGGCGGCGAACCAGGCGAGCGCCGCCGCCCGGTCCGGGACGGCCTCGGGGGTGCAGCCGGGGGCGATCGCCGCGAGCGGCATCTGCATCGCGTCACGGTGCGGGTTGATCAGCAGGGCGGCGGCATGCGCGGTGTGCAGATGATGATCGAAGGCCCGGCGAGTGTCGGCCTCGCGGTCCGCTGCCGGGTCCGTGCTCTCCCACAGCTCCTTCCCGTACGCGCGGAGCAGATCGTGGGCCGCGAAACGCCCCGGCGTCCGCTCCTCCACAAGATGTGCCGTGGTCAGCTCGTTGAGGAGATCGTCGGCTTCCTCGAACGGGATGCCACCCGCGCCCGCCACCGCGGGGAGGGCGATGTCCGGCCCCGGATGGCCGCACAGCACCCGGAAGAGCCGGGCCGCGCCCGCACTGAGCCGCCGGTACGACCAGGAGAACACGCCTCGGACGTCCGTGCCGTCGTCGCCCGTACGCAAGAAGTCGAGGGCAGCCGCGCGGAGCTCCCCGGCCAGGACCGACAGCGGTGTGTCCGGCCGTACGGCGGCGTGCGCGGCGGCGACGACGAGGGCCAGCGGCAGCCCGGCGCAGAGCGCGACGAGGTCGGCCACGGCGGCGGGCTCGGCCCGCACCCGCTGGTCGCCGAGCCTCGTGGACAGCAGGCTCTCCGCCTCACCGGCCGTGAAGCGGCCCAGCCGCACCGGGTGCGCACCCTCGGCGGCCAGATCGGTGAACTGGTCACGGCTGGTCACCACGACCAGGCATCCGGGGGCACCCGGCAACAGGGGGCGTACCTGCCCGGACGATGCCGCGTTGTCGAGCACGATCACCATCCGGCGATCGGCCAGGGTGCTGCGGTAGAGCGCGGTCAGGGCCGGCTCGTCCGCGGGCATACGCGCGGCCGCCACGCCGAGAATCTCCAGAAATCCGCGCAGCGCGTCGGCCGGCGCCACTTCGCGCCCTCCCGGGTCGTAGCCGCGCAGATTCACGTAGAGGCTCCCGTCCGGGAAACGGTCCGCGATCCGGTGGGCCCAGTGCACGGCGAGGGTCGTCTTGCCGATGCCGGCCATGCCGGACACTGCCGAGATGACGACCGCGGGGGAGGGGCCGGCCGCGCCGAGCAGCCGGTCGAGTTCATCGAGCGCCGGCCGGCGGCCGGTGAAGCCGCCCACGCCGGCGGGCAACTGACGGATCGCCGCGCCGACCGGTGCGGCCTGCGGGTCCTCGAGCCGGTCACGGGCCGCGTTGAGCGCCTGCCGCTCGGCCGGCGTGGCGCCGAGCAGGCGCAGCAGCAGGTCGAGCCGATCGGGCGGAGGCGGCACCCGGCCGCCGAGGTATTCCCCGACGATGCCGTGCGACCAGCCGGCCCGCGCGGCGATCTCCCGGTAGCTGAGCAGGGCACCCGCTCGCCGCTCGAGCCGGAGCCGGGCCAGGGC
Organism: Pseudosporangium ferrugineum; assembly: GCF_003002065.1. Classification (GTDB taxonomy): domain Bacteria; phylum Actinomycetota; class Actinomycetes; order Mycobacteriales; family Micromonosporaceae; genus Actinoplanes; species Actinoplanes ferrugineus_A. The sequence continues at coordinate 67,603 of NZ_PVZG01000016.1, read as the reverse complement.
GGCGGCGAGTTCGGCCGAGGTGCCGGCGGGTGGAGCGCTCATCGGGCCCCGTGCACCTTCGCCGCGAGCGCGGCCAGGGGCAGCCGTGGACGGGCCAACGCCCGGGAGGCCAGCACGGTCAGCGGGCCCGGGAGCCCGGAGCAGGACGCGACGAGTTCGTCGACCACCGCCGGGTCCGCACCCACCGCCCGGTTTCCCAGCCGGGCGGCAAGCAGCCGCCGCCCCTCCGCGGGCGGCAGGCCGGCGACCGCGACGGCGACCGCGCCCTCTGCCGCCACCAGCCCGATCAACGGGGTCCGGCCGGTGACCACGACGGCGGAACCGGCCGTGCCGGGCACCAGGGGCCGGATCTGGTCGGCCCGGGTGGCGTCGTCGAGCACGATCAATGTCCGCCGATGCGCCAGCAGGCTGCGATAGCGCCCGATCAGGCCGGCGGTGCCCGTCGGCAGCCGGTCGGCCGAAACGCCGAGCGCCACGAGGAACTGCCGGGTCACCGCGGCGGGATCGGCATCACCCAGCACGGCGTACAGCTGCCCGCCGGGAAAGCGCCGGGCCGTCCGGTGCGCCCACTGCACGGCCAGAGCCGTCTTGCCGGCGCCGGCCGGGCCGGCCAGCGCGACGATCGGCACCACCGCCTGCTTCGCGCTCGCGGTCACCGCCCGGTCGAGGGCCGCCATCTCCTCGGTACGGCCGACGAAATCGGGGACCGCGCCCGGCAGTTGCCGGGGGACCGGCGGCGCGCTCTCGCCGGCACCGGCCAGCCGGCCCTCCTCGACCCGGTCTCGGGCCGTGGCGAGCGCACCCTGCTCCGCCGGGGTCGCACCGAGCAGCCGGACGAGCACGTCGAAGCGATGGGTCGGCGCCAGGGAGACGCCGGACAGGTAGTCGCCGATCACTCCGTGCGACCAGCCGGTGTGTCCGGCGAGGCGGCGATAGGTCAACGGCGGCTCGGCGGTGTGCCGGGCATGCCGTCGGCGCAATTGCCGGAGCACCCCGGCGAGCTCGGCCACGGTGCGTGCCCGATCGGCCAGCTCGCCGATGGAAACGTCGACCACCGCGAAATCCTACTATGCGGGTGTCCGATGGTGACCCTGTTACGCCGGACCGGATCCCCCGTCGTCCACAATGGTCGGACGACCATCGTCCTCATCGGACATCAGAGGAACGTGCGGATGATGACGATGGCGAGGAAGACGACGATGAAGGCCAGGTCGATGCTGGCCCCGCCGACGCGCAGCGGGGGCAGGACCCGGCGCACGGGCGCCAGGATCGGCTCGGTCACCGCCCGGACGCCGGTGGACAGCCGCGACCGGACCGACCCGGGAAAGGGCGGCCCGGCGAGCAGCACCGACCAGTCCAGCACGGCGCGGGCGATGAGAAGCACCTGCAACACCAGCAACAGCAGGCTCACTACGGTGAGCACGGGACCCATCATGACCTCCTGATAGCCGGTGGGGCCCCTCCACTATGCGGTGCGCGGTTGGGAATTCGCTGAAGATCCGATGAGCGCGGGGCGGAGGTGTCACCCGGCCTCCGTCGCGGCCGGGTGACACCTCCCGGGGATCAGTGCAGGCTCAGCGCCAGGTTGTCGGCGCTTCCGCCGCCGCCGCAGGTGAGCGCCCCCGCCGTGAAGTAGGCGCGGTTGCCGACCCGGGCGGCGCCGAACGCCTGCCGGCCCTGCGGCATCGAGGTCACGGTCTCCCACCTGTCGGCGGCGGAGTCGTAGGCCGTCACGTCGTCGTAGACGCCGGTGGGGGTGGTGGCGGCATCGCCCTTGCACTCGCCGCCGGCGTACACGATGCGGCCGTCGAGGACCACCGCGGCGCCCGCGGAGCGCGGCGTCGGCAGGGGCGCCGCGGTGCTCCATCGACCGGTCCGGGTGTCGTAGACGTCGTGGCGTGCCAGGTTGGTCGTCTCCGTGGTCGCCCGGCCGCCGAGGACGTGGATGGAGTGGCCGAGGACCGCGATGCCGGCATGGTCGCGGGGGTCGGCCGGCAGCGGTGCCGCCTCGGACCAGCGGTGCCGCGCCGGGTCGTAGACCAGGTGGGTACGCACCGTGCCGAAGCCCTGCGAGATCGGCGTACCGGGGATCGGTTCGACCGTGTGGGAGTCGCGTCCGCCGATCAGATGCAGCTTGCCGTGGACGGCGGCGACGCCGACGGACCCGAGCTTCAGCGGCATGTCGGGCAGCCGCTGCCAGGTGTCGCTTCCGGGGTCGTACGCGTACGCCGTCTGCTGCGGGTGCCCCGAGCGTGACGGCGAGGACCGGGATGCTGCTGAGCATCACCGCCGCCGCGGCCAGGCCACGGATCTTCTTGACCATGTCGGATCTTCTGTTTCTGGGCAATGCGCAGGCCCGGTCCGGTTCAGAATTCGGGCCGGCGAGGGCCTCCGAGCTGGACGGAGATCGCGCCGACCAGGTTGCGGGAGGCGCTTCCGCCGCGCGGGGCGGGGGAGCCCCGTCGGCTTCGGCCCGCCTCGGCGTCTTCGCGGAGGGTTCCCGGAACTCCACGCGGACCGTCCGGGAAGGCCTGGCGCATCGCCGCTCGCCGGTGGCCGCGGCGGGCGGCCCGGCCTGGCCTGACGCGGGCTCAGTCCGTCAGGAGGGTGCGGAGGGTGCGGCGGAACTGGCTTGTCGCGGTCGGGCTGATCGCGGCCAGGAATGTGCTTTCGGCCTTTGCGTACGCCTCCTGCGCCGCGTCGTACGTGCGCAGGCCCTGGTCGGTGAGTTCGACGACGTTTCTGCGCCGGTCCGTGGGGTCCGGCCGGCGGGTGATGATGCCCTTGCGTTCGAGCGCGTCCAGCAGCGCCACCATCGTGGTGCGGTCGATGCCGAGGGTCTGTGCCACCTGGAGTTGCGACGCCGGTTCCCGGTGGGCCAGGACCCGGAGCGTTCCGAAGTCCTTGCTGTCGATTCCCAGCGGCTCGAGCGCCGCGTCCGCCAGCGCCGTGAGCTTGAGGTTCGCGTGCTTGAGGAGGTAGCCCAGGACCTCGTGCGGGTCGGCGGTGGTGCTCGGCTCGGTGGACACGGTCCCATCTTAGGCCTACTCTGATCGTCAGCACTGCTGATGATCAGACAATCTGCGAAAGGCGCGACCATGATCCTCGTTACCGGAGGGCTCGGCTTCATCGGCTCCCACACCGTCCGCGCCCTTGCCGACGCCGGCGAGGAGTGCGTTCTGCTCCAGCGCCGCGCGCCGCAGATCCCCCCGCACCTGGCCGGCCTGCCCCTGCACGTCGTCCAGGCCGACGTGGCCGACCTCGACGCCCTGCTCGCGGTGGGCCGGCGGTACCCGATCACCGGGATCGTGCACCTCGCCGTCGCCCTGCCGTGGCCGGTGACCGACGCCGACCCGATCGAGGCCACGCGGGGTGCCCTGGACGCGTTCCTCAACATCGTCCGGGCCGCGCAGGCCTGGGGCGTGCCCCGCGTCGTGACCGCGAGCACCATCGGCGTCTACGGCTTCGCCGCCGCGGGTGCGATGACCGAGGACGCGCCGATCCCGCTGGCGCACTTCCACGCCATCCCGACGTTCAAGAAGATCACCGAGCTCCTGGCCGGCCACCTCTCGGACGTGACCGACGTGGACATCGTCAACGCGCGCATCTCCGGCACGTGGGGACCCGGCGGCCACCTGCCCGACCCGTTCTTCGCCGCGCCCTCCCTGGCGCACGCCGCGGCCCGGCGCGGCGAACCCGACCTGTCCGGGCTCATCGCACCGCCGCACGCGGAGGACGCTCTCGACCTGCTCTACGTCAAGGACACCGGCCGGGCGCTCGCGCTGCTGCAGCTCGCCGGCAAGGTGAACCACTCGACGTACAACGTCGCCTCCGGCCGCGCCACGAGCAACGCGGACGTCGTCACCGCGATCGGGTCCGTCGAGCCGGGCTTCCGGTATGAGCTTCCCTCGGGCGGGGGCCGCCCGGTGAGCTGGCTCGACATCACCCGGTTGCGCGAGGACACCGGATTCGAGCCCCGGTACGACACCGCCGAGGCCGCCGCCGACTACATCGCCTGGCTGCGCGCCGGAAACGAGCGGTAGCGGCGGTCGCCACGCTGCCGGGGCGGGCGGCCCGATCCGCCCCGGCGGGCGATCCGGGCAGGTGCCGGCCGGCCCCGGACCGGCCGGATGGGCGCCGATCCGCTCCGGCGGCCGGGTGGGCGCCGATCCGCTCCGGCGGCCGGGTGGTCCGGCCCGGCGGTCGGGTGGTCCGGTCCGGCGGTCGGGTGGTCCGGCCCGGCGGTCGGGTGGTCCGGCCCGGACGGTTGTCCGATCCACCCGGGGATGGCGGCCGGGCGGACGGTCAGTGGTATTTGAGTTCGCCCGCGCGGATCGGCTGGGCGAGGGTGTTCTCCGGCGGCGCCAGCGGGCAGAGCCACTCGTCGTCGTACGCGCAGCTCGGGTTGTAGAGGTAGTTGAAGTCGAGGCGTACGCGCGACGGGCCGAGGATCTCCACGCCGCGGCCGTGGGTGCCCTTGACCGTGTCCGTCAGGTAGCGCCCGCCGCCGTACGTTTCCGGGCCGCTGGTGGTGTCGCGGACCGGGAGGAACAGGCCGCCGCCGTACGCCGACAGCCACCAGAGCGAGAGTTCGCCCCACGGGGTGCCGAGGATGCCCACGCGCTCGTAGCGGCAGACGCCGTCCTCGCCGCCGGTGTCGATGGAGAGGTGGCCGGGGGCGTCGCGAAGTGGCACCTCGGCGACGTACTCATCGGTGGGCGGGTAGTACTTCAGGCCGTCGAACGGCCGGCCGCGGGGGATCGCCGACTGCGGATGGGTGGCGAAGAGGTCGTCGCGGGCGGCGCGGAAGCCGGCGAGGTCGGCCGGGCCCAGGTAGAGGCGGGCGACGGCGGCGCGGAAGTCGGCGAGTTCGAGAGCTTGCACGGGTCCACGGTAACCGCTCTCTTGAGTGATCTTGTGATCTAGCTTACGCTCAGGAGGTCATGTTATTGAAACGTTTAAATACATGACCGTCTCCGTGCCCTTCTCATCCACCGAGGAGAACCGCATGGCAAGAACCGCGATGGCCAGGGCTGCGATGGCAGCCCTGGCCGTGATCGTCGCTCTGCCGCTGACCACCGCTCCGGCCTCCGCCGGCCATCGGAAGAAGAGGATTGAAACGCTCGCGGGTGCACACTGGATCTGGTTCCCGGAGGGGGACCCCGCCACGTCGGCACCCGCCGCCACCCGCTACCTCCAGCGCACGTTCACCGCGCCGGCCGGGCCGTACACCGAGACGGAGATCCTGGTCACCGGCGACGACACCGTCGACGTGTGGCTCAACGGCACGTGGCTCGCCGGGTCGCCGCGTACGGCGGACTCCTGGAAGAAGGCCCAGGCGATCGACCTGGCGGCGGCGCTGCGGCCCGGCGCCAACACCGTCCTGATCGCCGCGCGCAACAACTCGGGGCCGGCCGGCGTCCTCGCCCGCCTGCGCGTCGCCTCCGCGCAGGGCGTCACCGACCTGGGCACCGACGGGTCGTGGCAGGCCGCCGACGCCGTGCCGCAGCGCTGGGTCGCGGCCAAGGACCTGGGCGCGTACGGCAGCGGGCCGTGGCGGCGGGACGTCGAGCTGCCCGCGCGCGCCGCCGTGTCGCCGGTCACGGTCGGCGGGCTCACCACCGAGCGCCGCACGAACCCGGTGGGCATCGACGCGGCGAAGCCGCGCTTCGGCTGGCGGCTCAGCACCGCCGCGAAGGGCCAGGTGCAGGGCCGTTACCAGGTCACCGTCGGCACCACGCCGGGCGCGGCGGACGTCTGGGACAGCGGCACGGTCGCGTCGCGGCAGTCCGTCGACATCGCGTACGGCGGACCCGCGCTGGCCGCCAACCGCACGTACCACTGGCGGGTGCGGGTCTGGGACGCCGAGGGCCGGCCGAGCCCGTGGAGCGCCCCCGCCCGCTTCGACACCGCCCTCGCCGCCTGGCAGGCCGCCTTCATCGGCGCACCGGGCGGAGCCGACCTCGCCGGCGCCTCCTGGATCTGGTACCCCGAGGGCGACCCGGCCGCCGAGGTCCCGGCGGGCACCCGCTACTTCCGGCGGTCCGTCGACGTCGCCACGCCGGGCCGCACCACGCTCGTCGTCACCGGCGACGACACCGCCGACGCCTGGGTGAACGGCGTCCGGGTCAGCTCGTCGCGGCGCGTCCCCGACTCGTGGAAGCGGGCGACCACAGTGGACGTCACCGCGCAGATCCAGGCCGGCCGCAACACGATCGCCATCGCCGCCACCAACACCACCAACGGCCCCGCCGGCGTGCTCGCCAAGCTCCAGGGCGCCGCGACGACGGTCACCGACGCGTCGTGGAAGTCGGCGCAGAGCGCCCCGGACGGCTGGGAGCAGCCGGGCTTCGACGACGCCGCCTGGGCGTCCGCCCGGGTCGGGGCGGCGTACCGGTCGGGGCCGTGGGGCGACCAGGTCACCGTCGCCAACCCGGCGCCGCGGCTGGGCAAGACGTTCAGCGTCGGCAAGCCGGTCGCCCGCGCCCGGCTCTTCGCCACGGCGCTCGGGCTGCACGAGACGTACCTCAACGGCGCGAGGGTGAGCCCGGAACGGCTGGCGCCCGGCTGGACCGACTACACCAAGCGGCTGCAGTACCGCGCGTACGACGTCACCGCCGCGCTCAAGCGGGGTGACAACACGCTGTCCGCGCTGCTGGGCAACGGCTGGTACTCGGGCAACCTCGGCTTCGCCGGCAGCCAGCGGTACGGCACCTCACCGTGGTACTCGGCGGAACTGGCCATCGACTACGCGGACGGGACGCGTGGCTCTGTGCGTACCGATGGATCGTGGTCGGCCACCGCGAGCCCGATCGTCTCCGACGACCTGTACCACGGCGAGGATCAGGACGCCCGCATCGCGGGCGGAGCCGCGCAGCCCGTCGTGGTGCGCACGGCCGCCGCGCCGCGCCTGGTCGCCCAGGTCGACCCCGGCGTCACCGTGCGGCAGGAACTGCGGCCGGTGCGGATCACCCAGCCGAAGCCGGGCGTGTGGATCGCCGACCTCGGGCAGAACTTCGCGGGCTGGAACCGGTTGCGGGTCAGCGGCCCGGCCGGCACCCGGGTCACGCTGCGGCACGGCGAGATCCTCAACGCCGACGGCACCCTCTACACCGCGAACCTGCGGGCGGCCCAGGCCACCGACTCGTTCACGCTGGCCGGCGGCGGCACCGAGACCTTCGAGCCGCACTTCACCGTGCACGGCTACCGCTACGTGGAGCTGACCGGCTTCCCGGGCACGCCCACCGCGGACAGCCTCACCGGCCTCGCCGCCTGGACCGACGGCGTCGACACCGGCACGTTCTCCACCTCCGACCCGCTCGTCAACCAGTTGCAGCACAACATCCTGTGGGGTGCGCGCTCCAACATGCTGTCGATCCCGACCGACTGCCCGCAGCGCGACGAGCGGCTCGGGTGGACCGGCGACATCGCGGCCTTCGGTGCCACGTCGACGTTCAACTTCGACACCCAGGGGCTGCTGGCGAAGTTCGCCGACGACATGGTCGACGCGCAGCGGTCCGACGGCGCGTTCACCGACGTCGCCCCGGACGTGCTCGGCATGGCCGGCAAGGCGGGCTGGGGCGACGCCGGCGTGGTCGTGCCGTACGTGCTCTGGCAGCGCTACGGCGACCTGTCCGCCGCGGACAAGCACTTCGACGCGATGGCGCGCTGGGTCGAGTACCTGAAGTCCACCGCCGGGGCGGACCTCATCCGCAACCACGAGACCCACGGCGACTGGCTCAACGTCAACGACAACACCGCCAACGACCTGACGAGTACGGCCTACTTCGGCTGGTCCGCGCGGCTGGTGTCGCGGATGGCCGCCGTGACCGGGCGTACCCAGCAGGCGGCCACGTACGGTGACCTCGCCGACCGGATCGGCGCGGCGTTCACCGGCCGGTTCGTCGCCGCGGACGGCACGGTCAGCGGCAACAGCCAGACCGGCTACGTGCTCGCGCTCGCCTTCGGCCTGGTGCCGCAGGAGCGGGTCCAGGCGGTGGCGGACAAGCTCGCCGCGAAGGTCGCGTCCCGCAACGGGCATCTGTCGGTCGGGTTCATGGGCGTCGAGAACCTGCTGCCGGTGCTGGCCGAGCACGGGCATCTCGACACGGCGTACCAGGTCCTGCAGCAGCCGGACTATCCCGGCTGGGGCTACATGAACTCCCGCGGGGCCACCACGATCTGGGAGCGCTGGGACGGCATCCGGACGGACGGCAGCCTCCAGGACCCCGGGATGAACTCCTTCAACCACTACGGGCTCGGGTCCGTCGGCGACTGGCTCTACCGTACGGTCGGCGGGCTCGCCCCGGCCGCGCCGGGGTACCAGAAGCTGCTGATCGCGCCCCGGCCCGGCGGGTCGCTCACGACCGCGACGACGTCCCTGGTCACCGGGTACGGCCAGACGCGCACCCAGTGGAGCAGAAGCGGCGGGAAGCTGACCCTGTCGGTCGTCGTGCCGCCGAACAGCACCGCGACGATCGAGGTCCCGGCGTCGTCCGCGGCCGCGGTCACCGCCCCGGCCGAGGCCGTGGCGCAGGGGTTCGCCGGCGGCATCGCCTCGTACGCGCTCGCCTCGGGCTCGTACACCTTCACGGCCGGCTGACCGTCAGGCCGGATAGGACGTCACCTCGGTCGCCTTGAGGGTGGCCCACACCCGGCGGCCCGGCTCGAGTCCGAGCTGGACCGCCGCGGCCGGGGTGACGTCCGCGGCCACCGCGATCGGCCCGGTCAGCTCGACGCGCAGGGCGTCGCCGTGCCGGGCCATCGCGGCGACCGTGGCCGGCCAGGTGTTGCGCGGGCTGCCGTCGGGGCGGTCGGCGTAGAGCGCCACCGCGGCCGGTGGGAAGGCGACGAACGCGTCCCCGCTGCGCTCGGTCGCCGTGGTCAGCACGAAGTCGCCGGGGAGGCGGACCGCGCCGGCGTCCGCCCGCCCCCGGTAGAGGTTGAGGCCGACCAGGCGGGCCACGTAGTCCGTGCGCGGCCTCGAGGTGACCGTGGCCGCGTCGCCGGTCTGCACCACCCGGCCCTCCTCCAGGATGACGAGCCGGTCCGCCAGCATCATCGCGTCCAGCGGATCGTGGGTGACGAGCACCGTCGGCCCGGCGTGCGTGCCGAGGTGGCCGCGCAGCCGGGCCCGCGTCTCCAGCCGGGTGCGCGCGTCCAGCGCCGCCAGCGGCTCGTCGAGCAGCAGCAGCCGCGGCTCGGTCGCCAGGGCCCGGGCCAGGGCGACCCGCTGCGCCTGCCCGCCGGAGAGCTCGCGCGGTTTCCTGCGGGCGTGCTCGGCCAGCCCCACCCGGGCCAGCAGGTCCGCGGCCCGGGCGCGGGAGTCCGCCCGGGACGACCCGCGGGAGCGTGGCCCGAACGCCACGTTCTCCAGCGCGGACAGGTGCGGGAAGAGCAGGTAGTCCTGGAAGACCACGCCGATGCGGCGGTGCTCGGGCGCGGTGAAGACGCCGGCGGCGGGATCGTCGAGGCGGTGGCCGTCCAGGGTCACGTACCCGTCGTCGAGCGCGATGAGCCCGGCGAGCGCGCGCAGGGCGGTGGTCTTGCCGGCGCCGTTCGGGCCGAGCAGCGCCACGACCTCGCCCGGCTCCGCCGCCAGCTCGGCGTCCAGGACGAAACCGGGGCGGCGCACCACGATCCGCGCGTCGAGGCTCATGCCGGCCCGCTCGTGCCGAGTCGTGCGCCGGCGCTCATGCCGCCCCCAGCCAGCGGTCGCGGAGGCCGGCCAGGATGGCCACCGAGACGACCAGGAGGACGAGGCTCAGCACGATCGCCGCGTCCAGGTCCTGTTCCAGGGCGAGGTAGACGGCCAGCGGCATGGTCTGGGTGCGGCCCGGGAAGTTGCCCGCGAACGTGATGGTCGCCCCGAACTCGCCGAGGGCCCGCGCCCAGCACAGCACCGCGCCGGCCGCCACCCCCGGGGCGATCAGCGGCAGCGTGACCCGGCGGAAGGTGGTCCACCGGCCGGCGCCCAGCGTCGCCGCGGCCTCCTCGTAGCGCGCGTCCGCCCCGCGCAGCGCACCCTCGACGCTGATCACCAGGAACGGCATCGCCACGAACGCCTCGGCGACGACCACGCCCGCGGTGGTGAACGGCAGCGTGAGGCCGAACGTCGCGTCGAGCCACTCCCCGGCGAGGCCGCGGCGCCCGAAGACCAGCAACAGCGCGACGCCGCCGACCACCGGCGGCAGGACCAGGGGCACGGTCACCAGGGCCCGCACGAACCCGCGGCCCGGGAACGTGGTCCGGGCCAGCAACCAGGCCAGGGGTACGCCGAGCAGCAGGCACACCACGGTCGCGAGGGTGGCGGTGAGCAGTGACAACCGCAGGGCGGCCAGCACGCCGGGCGCGGTCAGCCGCTGCGGCAAAGTCTGCCAGGGCGCCCGGATCAGCAGGCCGAGCAGGGGCAGCACGAGGAACGCCAGCCCGGCGACCGCGGGGAGCGCCAGGACCAGCGGCGCCCGCCGGCGCGCCCGGTTCAGGGCCGCTGGAACCCCGCGTCGGCCAGCACCTGCTGGGCCTGCGGCGTCCGGACGAAGGTGACGAACGCGCCGGCCCCCGAGGGGTTCGGCGCCTTCTTGAGCGCGACCACGGGGTAGTCGTTCACGGCCGAGGCGGACTCGGGGAACTCCACGCCGTCCACGTCGCCGCCGGCCGCGCGGGCGTCCGTACGGTAGATAAGCGCGGCGTCGACCTCGCCCAGCTTGAGCTTGGCGAGCGCGGCCCTGACGTCCTGCTCCTGGGTGACCGGGGTGACCTTCACCCCGGCGGCGGTGAGGGCCTTCGCCGCGGCGGCGCCGCACGGCACCTGCGCGGCGCAGAGCGCCACCTTGACCTCCGGCTTCGCCAGCGCGGCGAGGGAGGTGAGGCCCTTCGGGTTTCCCTTCGGTACGGCGAGGACGAGCTGGTTGCGGGCGAACGTCACCGGTTCGCCGGCGCTGTCGCCGGCGTCGACGACTGTCTTCATCGTCGCCGGGCTCGCGGCCGCGAACACGTCGGCGGGCGCCCCGGCGGTGATCTGCTGCGCCAGGCCGGAGCTGCCGCCGAAGGAGAAGGTGACCTTCACGCCGGGGTGCTGCTGCTCGAAGAGCGTCCCGACCCGGCCGAACGACTCGGTCAGGGACGCCGCCGCCAGCACGGTCACCGTCCCGCCCACGCCGCCGGCGGCCGGTGGATCACCGCCGTCGCCGCATCCCGCCACGGCCAGCACCACGGCCAGCACGAACGCCCGCACTCTCACCTGTCGTCCCCCTGCTCCACGACCACCGTCGTCGACTTGATGACGGCCACGGCCACCGAGCCGACCTCCAGGCCCAGGTCGTCGACGGCCTCGCGGCTCATCAGCGAGACCATCCGGAAGGGGCCGGCCTGGAGGTCCACCTGGGCCATCACGGCGTCGCGGGTGATGGCGGTGACGATGCCGCGCAACCGGTTGCGCGCCGACGAGCGGTGCGCCTCCGGTCCCGGCTCCTCGGCCAGGGACCGGGCGAAGGCCGCCAGATCCGTGCCCGCGAGGCTGCGGTGACCGTTGCCGTCGCGGGCGGCGGGCAGGCGGCCCCCGTCGATCCAGCGCCGCAGGGTGTCCACGCTGACGCCGAGCAGCTCCGCCGCCTCACCGATCCGGTACGTCGTCACGACCGCCAGCTTAGGCCTCGCAGATGAGATGTCAAAGGCTCAGGCGGCCTGGCATATGCGAGCTGCTCGGCGAGCTGGGTGGTCAGCCGCCGCGGCCGTCCGGATAGGAGGGTCGTCACCGGCCGGTCGCGGCCCATTGTGCATCGGCGCCCGGGAGGGAACGCTAGGGATGGCTTCCCGTCAGGTGACTCGAGCGCCCGGAGGGGTACAGACCCTGCATGACCGTCCGTGACGAACGGCCGAGGTTGGCGGACCGAGGCCCGGACCTCGCCGCCCGCGGCGCCCGCCCGGTGCCGGTCGCACCCCCGGCCTGCCCCGATGACCTGCCGCGATACCTGGGTGCCCTGCGCCGCCTCTCGGACGCCGACGATCTCGCGGTCGCGTACGCCGGCTGCACGATCGCCGTGGACGTGGCCGGGCGCGACGGCTCCGCGGCCGGGCTCGTGCTGGCGTACTCGGAACGCAGCTCGGCCGCCCGCCGCCTCGGCGACCTCCCGCAGGCCCGCCGCGACGCCGAGGCCGCCGCCGACCTGCTGGAGGTCTCCGGTGCGCAGCCGCAGAGCGCGATGGCCGCCCTGCTCCTGTCCCGCCGGCTCGCGGTCCGCCTCGACCTCGGCGACCTGGAGTCCGCCGACGCGCTGCTGGCCGCCGCCCCGTTCGGTGCCGAGCTGCCGGACGAGCCCGAATTCCTGCTGCTGCGCTACGTCCGGGGTCGCCTGCACGCCGCCGTCGGCCGCCCCGGCGAGGGCCTGGCCGACCTGTACCGCTGCGGCGAGCGGGTCGCCACCCTGCGCGCCGACCATCCCGGCGTGCTGCCCTGGCGGTCCGCGGCGGCGACCGTCCTCACCGGAATCGGCGCGGCGGAGGCGGCCGAGCGGCTCGCCGCCGAGGAGGTCGCGCTGACCCGCCGGCACGGGCTGGCGTCGGCACTCGGCCGCGCGCTGCGGATTCAGGGGCAGGTCCGGCCGGGCCCGGCGGGGATGGCGGCGGCCGAGGAGGCGGTACGCGTCCTGCAGGGCACGCCCCGGCGGTTCGAACGGGCGACGGCCCTGGTCGACCTCGGCGGCCTGCTGAACCTGGCGCGGCGGCGGCCCCAGGCGCGGCGCGTGCTGCGGGACGGCCTGGAGCTGGCGCAGGAGTGCGGGTCGCCGGCGCTGGTGGCGCGGGCCCGGACCTACTACGCGGGCCGGGCCCCCGGCCGGTGCTGAGTTATCTACACCGTCCGCGCCTTCCGCCCGGCCGTCTGCGAACTCGACGTGGACTTCGTGCTGCACGGCGACACCTCGCCGGCGTCGCGCTGGGCGGGCTCGGCGGCCCCCGGCGACCCGGTGGTGATGATCGGCGCGGCCCACGGCCATCCGGTGACCGACGTGGCCTGGAAACCCCCGGCGACGGCGGACCTGCTCCTGCTCGCGGCGGACGCGACGGCCCTGCCCGCGGCGGCCTCGATCCTGGAGAGCCTGGACCGCCCGGCGCGCGCGATCCTCGAGGTGCCGCACCACGCGGACCGCCTGCCCATCGGCGGCCCGCACGACATCACCTGGCTGGTACGCGCCGCGGGCGACCGGATCGAGCCCGCGGTCCGGGCCGTTCTCGGCGGCCCCGCAGCCACGGTCGCCGCCGCGCCGCCCGCCCCCGGCGGCCCGATCTGGGACGTGCCGGAGGAGGCGGCCGGCACCTTCTACGCCTGGCTGGCGGGCGAGTCGGGCACGGTCGTCTCGCTCCGCCGGCACCTCGTCGGCGAACGCGGCCTGGACCGGCGCGCGGTGGCGTTCATGGGCTACTGGAAGCGGACGTCCGCGGAATAAGGCCGAGCCCCTGGACGAGCAGAACCGTGGACAACCGGTCCCGGGTGCCGCACTTGCGGTACGCGTTCTCGAGATGCTTGTTGACCGTGTGCGGGGAGATGCCCATCCGGCGCGCGATCGTGGCGGCGGTGAGCCCCTCGGCGGCCAGCGCCAGCACCATCAGCTCGCGGGGCGTGAGTCCCAGGTCCGCCCGCTCGCCGTCCGGGTGGGCCGGCCCGCGCTCCGCCTCGACGCGCTGCCGCAGGCGGCCGGCCTCGATCGCGTGCCGGTTCACCGCGAGCAGCAGGGGATGGACCTGCGCCGCCATCGCCCGTTCGCGCGGCGTGAAGTCGCGGCCGGAGCGGCAGACCAGGAACGCCGTGGCGACCCCCTTCGGGCTGGGCAGCGGCAGGGCCAGGTGATGGATGCCGCCGTCCAGGTCCTGCCGGCACGAGTCGTACGTGGACGTGGTCCGCCACGCCAGCGGGCCGGTGACGTCGCTGACGGTCAGCGGCCCGGTGTCGTTGTGCCGGGAGAACACCCGGGCCAGCGGGTGGTGCGGGCCGAAGTCGCGGGCCCGCTCCCGCCAGGGGATGGACGCGATCTCGTCGGGCGCCCAGGCGACGCCCGCCGTGCTGCCGGCCGAGAGGTGGTAGCGGTCCATGAAGATCGTCGCGGTGCCGTGCAGCGACTCGTTGAGCTGCGCCGCGATGAGGAACGGGTAGTTGTCGGTGGTGAGACCGTCGATCAGGGTGGTCGCCAGGTCCAGGACCCGGCGGTAGTCGCGAGCAGCCAGCGCCGTCATGCCTGGATTAAACATGATAATTCAGGCGAGGATGCGGCTCAGCGGCCCATCTTCTCCAGCTGGGCGACGATGGGTCCGAGGACCCGGTCGACCTCCCGGTGGATCCGCGGGAACCCGCGCCAGAGTTCGTCGATCCACCGTACGAGCCGGCTCGTCGTCGTGGTGGACCGCCCGAGATAGTGGGCGGTCGCCACGTCGTCCTTCACGGTGATGGTGAGCTTCCGGAACGCCGTGGTGATCGACTCCAGCTCGTGCGGGTTGAACTCCTCCGGTAGCCCGCCGAAGCTCTCGCGCAGCAGCTTCTCGACGCTCAGCCGATGGTCGGCCGCGGTCACCACGATGCAGGCTGCCTCCTCGCCGTCGGCCCAGCCGGTGACCGCCCGGAGGTCCGCCTCGAACTGCGCCTTCGTCAGCCGCCGGTCGATGATGTGCGCGCGCTCCCAGATCCGGGCGAAGTGGTCCCGGCGTACGCCCTGCCACACCGCCACGTCCGCCCCGGCGAGCGCCGTCCGATCGGCATGCATCTCGAACAGGGCGGCCAGCCTGCCCCGCCGGTTGACGACCATGACCTCCGTCCGTAGCTCCCGGTAGGAGCCGATCCTGAGATCGATCCTCCGGCCGGCCCGGACGAAGCTCTCCTCCAGCAGCAGCCGCGCTTCCTCCACCGCCCGGCCGGCGCCGAGGATGCTCTCCAGGTCGGTCAGCACCCGCCGGGACGGGCCGGTCGCGTACGGGGAGGGCCGGCCCCGGCGCCGGAACTCCTCGGCGACGCCCTCGACCAGGTCGTCGAGCGCCCCGTCGAGCAACGCCGTCTCGCGCCCGGACGGCAGCGCGCCGGCCGTCTCGCGGAGCGGCTCCACGAACCGCGCCGCCGTACGGACCTTGAGCGCCCGCGCGGCCAGGACGAGCGGGTCCAGCTCGGGCACGAGCACGGTTGCCGCGACGCCGGCGAGCCGACCGAGCGCCTCGCCGACCGCGGCCGGGTCGTCCGCGTAGGCCCGCAGCACGGGCCGGAACCGGTCGGCGTTGCGGGCCAGCACCCGGGCCGCCACGGTGACCGCCCGGACGCGTTCCTCCACGACGGTTCCCCAGTCCCGGCCCGGCCGCCGGCCCGCGACGTCGGCGACCTGCTCCAGCACGCCGGCCAGCTCCAGGCCGGTACGCAGCACGCCGGCGAGCACCACCACGGCCCGGCGTACCGGCGCGCACACCTCGCGGGCCAGCACCCAGGCCTTCAACTCGTCGAGCGACATCAGCTCCACCGCCTCGGCGGCCAGCACGCACCCGGCGAGCTCGAGGATCCAGACGACCGCCTCGGCGACGAGCTGGACGACGTGCCAGACCGTGGTCAGCACCTCGGTCACCAGGCCCTCGACGAAGGAGACGGCGAACACCACCGGGTGGGCCAGGATCGTGCCGCCGACGCGTAGCTTCAGCTCGTCGCCGAGCGGGTCCAGCGCCCGGCCGAGCTCCGCCAGGGCGACGACGAGCTGGTCCAGGCCGAGCAGCGCGCCGGGACCGGGCACCACCGCGTCCGAGACCGTGACCGCGGACCGGTCGGGGACGGCCGTCGTGGGCGTCGCCGCCCGCCCGCCCGGCACCGCGGTGAGCACGGCCGCCCGTGCGTCCGGCGTGTTCACGGCACCGGCTGCGAGACGGGGGCCGGCACCGGCTGCCCGGCCGGGCCCGGTGCCGGCGGCGTCGCCGGGAAGACCCTGGCGAAGACGGCCGCCGCCGCCTCGTCCTTCTCGGCGACGATGCGCCGCGCCAGCGCCTGCCGGTCCAGCGCGGCCTGCCGCTCGGCGATGCCGATCCGCTGCTCCTCGATCGCCATCGCCTGTAGGTTCCGCGAATACGGGTCCAGCCCGTTCCCCGGGTCCAGCAGCATGCTGGCCACCAGGCTGTCGGTCTGGTTGGTGACGTGACTGTGCGCCAGCACGATGCCGGGCACCTCGACGGACCTGCCGCTCATCGGGTCGACCACGGTGGTCCGCAGGTCACGGGGGAACCGCAGATACCTGCCGGCGGGCACCGGAGTGCCGTCCTCCGCGGTGGGCACGACCGCCTCGTACGCGCGCTGCAGCCGGTCCTGGTGATCGGGAATCCCGGAGAGCGCGTGCAGGATCGCCCGCCGTACGCGTTCCCGGTAGTCCTCGCCGACCGCCTCGAGCAGCAGGCCGTCGAGCTCGGGCAGCGACACCTCCCGATAGGTACGGCGGATGTCGAGCACCCGCTGCTTCGTGACGGGATCGGGTTCGGGCAGGTACTGCGGCCGGCCCTGCGCGTCGAGCATCAGGTCCTCGGTGTAGAACGCCACCCTCACGTTGGTCAGGTGGACGACCGTCAGGTACGCCTGGTTGAGCTGGCGGAACACCACGGTCAGCGCGCACGAGGCGTTGATGTTGGCGATCTCGCGGGTCACGGACTCCTCGGTGCCGGACTGCTGCTGCGCCCGCGACTCGGTGTTCACCGTGACCGTACGGTTGGCGGACGCCTTGTCGGAGTGGACCCGCACCGCATTGAGGACGTTGGCCGTCGTCTCCTGGCGGGTGGAGTTGGCGGAGCCGCTGTACTCGCCGCTGATGCTCGCCCGCCCCCAGCCCCAGCTGGCCTCCGCGGAGCCATTGATCTTGTAGTTCTGCGCCTCGGCGTGCGCCGCCGTGCTGCTCTGCTGCTCCTGCAACGCCTGGGTGAACTGGCCCACGCACTCGGTCGCGTTGGAGTCGACGATGCTGGCGGCCTCCTTGCGCTCGGTCTCCGTCCGCGTGTACGACTTCACGCTGATCTGCGTCTTCTCGCCCGGGGCGAGCGACATCGTGCGGACCACCCGGCCCGGCGCGCAGGCGGACGGCATCACCGACATGGTGAGCGTCTCGACGAGCAGCAGCCGGCTCAGCAGGCGGCGGAACGGCAGCTGGTCGCTGAGGGACACGGTCCGCCGGGCGGGCTGGGAGGCGACGCCGCGGTCGTCCACCGCGACCGCCGACAGCATGCGTTCGCCGGCGCCCGACAGCACGACCTCGGCCGCCCAGGTGCCGTCCTCGGCGGGCTTCACCGGGATCGTCTCCTCGCCCGTGCCGAGCTGCACGACCGTGACGGTCCGGCCCGCGCCGGCCGTGGTCCGGCCCCGTACGGGCACCTTGGCGGTGCCGTGCTGGGTCAGGACGACGGCGCGATCCGCCGGGCTCTCGAAGACCGCGGCCGGCGGCGTGGCGGGCGGCGCCGGGTCGGTCGCGTCGAGCTCCACGCGTACGGTCGCCGTCGCGGTGTCGGTGACCGTGACGGGCTCCCCTTCCGTGCCGGTCGCCTCGATCGTCCCCCTGACGGTGACGGTGTGCTGCCCGCTCGCCGGGATCCGGAGGTCCGCCCGGAACCGCCCGTGGGTCACCTGCACCGCGCCCGCCGCCGTGGCACCCGGCGCGGTCACCTCGATCGCCGGAACGCCGGGCACCCGTGGCGCCGTCCACCGCCCGCTCACGGTGAGGGTGAGCCCGGAGGCGGGACCGGTGTGCGGGCCGGAGCCGCCGGCCGGCGAGTCGATGAAGACGTGCAGCGACGGGGTCCAGGTGCCGCCGCCGTCCCCGGGCTCCGGCGGGTCCGGCGGCCCGGGCGGCAGGAGCGCGGCCCCGGCCCGCCCCCGCCGGACGGGGGCCGGGGCTCGGCGGCCCGGCGGCCGTCCGGTAGTCGAGCTGGCCGGTGATCGTCCGGTACACCCGCACCTGCCGGCCGGCGCGGGCGAGGTCGGCCACGTCCTGCCGGGTCAGCGCGGCCAGCTCGGCGGTCAGCCGCTCGCCCGGCGCCACGATCGGCGGGGCCGCGGGGTCGCCGTCGGCGGGCACCGACACGGAGTCGGGAACCTGAATCGCCGGCGCCGCGCGTACGCCGGACTCCTCGCCGTTGATCGTCGCCCCGCCCTCGTCCGGCGCGGCGGCGACGCCCGGCCGGACCTCCCGGAAGGCCTCGCGGGGCAGGTCCAGATCGATGTAGCTGCGGGCGGAGAACGAGCGCGGATCGGGCAGGTCGTACTTGAGGTAGACGGGTTTGCCGGCCGGTTCCAGGTCGACGAGCGGGGCGGGACGGTCCTCGGGCATGGCGATCTCCTGACGTGGACGGGCGGGTGAGCGGTCAGCCGAGCACGCGGGCCGCGGTGGCGGCCCGGGGCCGGGCGTCCCATCGGCGCTGCCAGTCGGTCAGCGACTCACCACTGAGGATCGACACGATCGCGTCGATCGCCTTCCGGTCGTTCACGTACGCCCGCCGCACGCTGATGTGGATGTGCCACAGGTGGGTGTCATCGCTCGAGTGGGCGACCTTGTCCCGGACGAAGTCCCAGCCCTCGACCTCGCGGTCCCGGTCGGTGTTGCCGTAGAACTCCCGCATCGCGTACGTCCGCGGATCCTCGACCCGGCCGGCGTCCCGGAGCCGCTTGCTGTAGCGGGCGATGGTGCCGAAGTGGCCGGCCTGGGCGTCGGGGAACGTCCAGTCGATGGCGGCGGCCTCGTCGCCCGGTCCCCGGCGGTCCCTCGGCCAGCGGATGGAGTAGTCCCACCGGCGTCCCTGCTGCCGCAGCCGGTCCCGGGTGTTGTGGTAGCCGGGCTTGTCGGCGAGGATCCCGCCGAGCAGCGAGCCGGGCTCCAGCTTCTCCATCGCCGGCCACAGCACCTTCGCAATCAAGCTGGACATCGCTTCTTCCTTCCCTCGTCGCCCGGTCGGCCGGGCGTCGGACCTCGCCATGAGGCTCGCAGGAAGGGACGAAGCGGTGCTATTAGCAGATATGCGTAGGAACTCCTAGGTGGTGAGCGGTTCCCGGGGTGCCCACTGGGTGTGCTCGGCGAACGTCCGGTAGCGGTGCAGGGCGACGAACAGCCAGCCCAGGCTCAGGATCGCCAGGATGACGAACGGGAGGACGCCGCCGAACGTGTCCCATGCCGTGTGCATCGCGACCGCGCCGGCGAAGGTGCCGAGGAAGGCGAGCAGCTTCCGGCCCGTCGGCGAGGCGACCAGGGCCCAGAGGGCGCCGCAGGTCAGGCCCGTCCAGGCGGTGTGGCCGGCGGGGGCGGTCAGGCCGCGGACGAACAGCGTCTCCTGGACCGCGCCGATGTTGCCGCGCGAGTCGAGCAGGGCGGTGAAGCCGTAGCCCATGGTCTCGAGGGCGGCGAAGCCCATGCCGGACGCCACCCCGATGACCAGCCCGTCCGACGGCAGCCGCCGCCCGCGCCGGGCCAGCAGGGTGAAGAGCAGCACGACCGGGACGATCATCTTCGCCGACTCCTCGATCAGGGCGACGAAGAGCATGGGGAGCGCGCCGAGGCCGCGCAGCGCGTCGTACTCCAGCGTGCCCGCGACCACCACCCCGATCACGCCGCCGAAGAACGCGGCCACCACGAGCGCGGAGGCGGGTACCTGCCAGCGCCCGGTCCGGGCCTGGGCGAAGGTCAGGAAGGCCAGCGGCACCACGGTCGCGCCGAGCAGCAGCAGCGACGGGATGAAGTTGGGGTTCTGCGTCCGGACCAGGGTCCTGAGGACGATGACGTAGAGCGCGAGCCCGATGACGAGCACGCCCAGCCAGGCCCAGCGGCGGGGGAGATCACGCATGCCCGGAGTCTTTCGTACGCCCAGGATTTGCGCCAGGGTCCGGAGAGCCCGCGGCCGAAGTGACCGCGGAGGGCGGGCCGGCGCCCGCCCTCCCGCGCCGTCAGGCCATGTGCTCGGCGAGCCAGTCGAGCATCGGGCCGGGGTTCTGCGCGAAGTAGCGGTAGCCGTCCCAGCGCCGGGTCGACCCCTCGATCCAGAAGAGCCGCTTGTCCGCGACGGGGATGTTGTCGAAGATCGCCTGGACGTCGCTCGGCCGGGTCAGGACGTCGTCGCGTACCTGGTAGAGGAACGTCGGGACGGTGACGCTGCGCGCGGGCTCCACCGGCGACATGTCGTCGAGGTAGAGGCTGTTGTGGCGGCGGATCCGCTGCTCGAGATCGTCGATGTGCCCGGCGAGCGGAATCCCGGCGAGGCTCAGGGTCTGCTCGATCGTGATCCGCGGCGACAGCGGCTGCGGTGCGAGCAGGCAGCGCACGTCACGGAACGCGGCCGGGTCGGTCCGCATCGCGAACATGGTGGCGTTGGCGCCCATGCACCGGCTGAACAGGCCGATGCTCGCGCCCTTCAGGTCCTCGCGGCCACGGACGTACGCCAGCGAACCGAGCACGTCGCGGGCCTCGTACACGCCGGCCGTGATGACACCGCCGTTCGCGGCGCCGCTCGTACCCAGGTTTCGCAGGTCGTAGGCGAGCACGTGATAGCCGGCGTCGTGCAGGATCTTGTAGTCGGGAACGAAGTCGACCTCGACGTCGTTGCCGGTGGGCCCCCAGATCGACTTCCACGGCTCGAGATGGGCCGGGAGCCCGGAGCGGGAGAACCACAACGGGTGATTGGCGATGACGACCTTGTCGGAGCCGGGCGAGGGGATGAACCAGCCCTCCAGCGGCACGCCGTCCCGCGAGGGGAAGGTGACCTCCTCGAACTCGAGGCCGGCCTCCGCCGGGGAGTGCCAGACGGGCGATCGCAACGTCGACCCCCAGCCCTCGGCGAACTGGCTCAGGAACCCCTCGATCTGCTCCGGCGACATCTGCGGTGAGGTAACGATGGAATCGGTCATGGGATCGACTCTCGCCCCGCCGGCGGAAGTCCTGGTAGCCGAGCCGTTCCCGGCCGTGGCGACCATAGGAGTCGCACACCCCCCGAATCAGGCGTCGCCGCGGGGCGTGTCGACGTGGGTGACGAGGTTGATGCCGCCGTCGACGCGGATCACCTCACCGGTGACGAAGGGGACCTTGACGAGCGCGAGGACCATGGCGGCGACGTCGGAGGGCTGCCCGAGCCGGCCCAGCGGTGTCATCGCCGCGGTGCGCGCGGCCCGCGTGGCGAGGCTGTCCGAGGTCAGCCGGGTCTCGACCGGGCCCGGCGCGATCGCGTTCACCCGGATGCCCGGACCCACCGCCTTGGCCAGCAGCCTCGTCAGCTGGTCGAGCGCGGCCTTGCTGACGGAGTACGGGATCGAGCTGCCGAGGGGCCGCGAGCCGCCCACCGAGGTGATGTTGATGATCTGGCCGCCGGGTTCCATGACCTTCACGGCGGCGACGGAGACCTGCCACGTCCCGACGACGTTGACGCCGAGGATCCGGTGCCAGTCGTCGGCGGTGACCGCATCCAGGTCGGTGTGCGGGACGGGCCGCGACACCCCGGCGTTGTTCACCAGCAGGTCGAGCCGGCCGTGCCGCGCCACGGTCGTCTCCACCAGGCGTACGGCGTCGGAGGGGTCGGCGATGTCGGCCCGGACGTAGCTCGCCCCCGGGAGTTCGGCCGCGAGCCGCTCACCGGCGTCGACCGAGGTGGACGAGGTCACCACGACGGCGTAGCCCTCGGCCGCGAGCGCGCGGGCGATGCCCTCCCCGATCCCGGAGCTCGAGCCCGTCACGATGGCGACGCGGGGCGCGCTCACCGGGCGGCCCGCTCGGCGACGGGCGTTCTCAACGCGTTCACGATCGCGCGGCCTCCACTGGCGAGGATCGAGGTGTCGTTGCTGACCACCACGTAGTCGTAGCCCCGGGCCAGCGCGGCCCGGGCCTGGTCGCTCGTGGCGGACGCGGTGCCGATGGGAACGCCCGCCGCGGCGGCAGCCGCCAGGGCGGACCCGGCGAGCCGGTCCACCTCGTCGCTTCCCGCCGGGACGCCCATCGACATCGAGAGGTCGGCCGTCCCGACGAACGCGGCACCGATGCCGTCGAGGGCCAGGATCTCCCGCGAGTTACGGATCGCCGTCTCGCTCTCGAGCTGGACGACGCACAGGGCCTGCTCGTTGCCGTACTCGAGGTAGTCCGCCCGGGGCAGCAGCCCCCAGCGTCCCGCCCGGCTGGTGCCGCCGGACCCGCGGTCGCCGCGCGGCGGGAAGCAGGTGGCCCGTACGACCTCCCGGGCCTGTTCGGCGGTGTCGACGTGCGGCACGACCACCCCGGCCGCGCCGGCGTCCAGGACCCGCTGGATCACGCTCAGGCCGTGGTCGGGCACCCTGACGAGCGGGTCCACCCCGAGGGCGCGGGCCATCGCGATGTGGGTCGAGGTGGCGCCCAGGTCCAGCGCCGTGTGCTCGAGGTCGATGACCACGAAGTCGAAGCCCGCGTACGCCATGATCTCGACACTCTCGGGGCTGGCGAGCTTGATCCAGGTCCCGAGCGTGCCGCCGTTGATTCCGTCGCGTACCCGTGTCATGGCTCAGACCTCGCCGGCGGTCTCGGTGGGGGTGGCGGTCCAGAAGACCAGCCACTTGCCGAGCCGCACGACGACCGCGTGCAGGGCGATGCCGATCGCCGACAGCACGACGATCACCGCGAAGGTCCGGGCCACGTCCAGGGTGAAGTTGCTCGCCTGGATCAGGTAGCCCAGACCCTCCGAACTGCCCACGAACTCCGCGACCACGGCGCCGGTCACGGACAGGATGACGGCGACCTCCAGCCCGGCGAAGATGTGCGGAAGCGCCGACGGGATCTGCAGGTGCCGCATGACCTGCGCCCGGGACGCGCCGAAGGACCGGAGCATCTCGACCTGCTCGTGGGCGGCGGACCGGAATCCCAGGACGGCGTTGATGAGCAGGGGGAAGAACGCGATCAGGGCCACGGTCAGCACCTTCGAGCTGATCCCGATGCCGAACCAGACGATCAGCAGGGGTGCCATGGCGACCTTCGGGATGGTCTGGGTCAGGATGAGCAGCGGGAAGAGCACCCGCTCCACCGGCCGGAACTGGGTGATGAGCACCGCGGAGACCAGGGCCGAGCCGACCGCGATGCCGAACCCGAGCAGGATCTCCTTCAGGGTGACGACCGAGTGGGTCATCAGGCTGCCGTCCTGGAAGCCGTCGACCAGGGAGCCGGCGACGGCCGTGGGCGCGGGGACGAGGATGGTGGAGACGTCGAACAGCTTCACGACGACCTGCCAGACCACCAGCAACCCGAGGAATACCAGCACGCTGTAGGTGATCTCCGGTACCCGGCGGCGGCGCCCCCGTACCGGGGTGCCCGGCCTCGCGGGGGCCTCCACCGGCTCGCCCTCCGGTGCCTCTCGTTCGGCTGCGTGGCGCTTGGTGCTGGTGGACATCAGCTCTCCTAGTGGGCGCTGTGCTCGGAGTCGAGCAGCTTGCGGATCTTCAGGACGATCTCGCCGAACTCGGGCGTGTTGATGTTCTCGAGCCGCCGCGGCCGGGGGAGCGCGACGTCGACGACGTCCGCCAACCGGCCGGGGCGGGGCGTCATGACCACGACGCGGTCGGCGAGCAGCACCGCCTCGGGGATGCTGTGCGTCACGAACAGCACGGTCTTGCGGTCCTGGTCCCAGATCTTCAGCAGGTCCAGCCCCATCTGATCGCGGGTCATCGCGTCCAGCGCGCCGAACGGCTCGTCCATGAGCAGGATGCGCGGGTCGTGCATGAGGGCGCGGCCGATCCCGACCCGCTGCTGCATCCCGCCGGACAGCTCGTTGGGGTACCGGTCGCCGAACTCCTCCAGCCCGAGCATCACCAGCAGCTCGTCGGCCTTCGCCCGGGTCGCGGCGTCGCGGGCGCGGTGAAGATCCGGCGACATCAGCAGGTTCTTCCGTACGGTGCGCCAGGGCAGCAACAGCGGCTGCTGGAACACCATCCCGAGCTGGTTGCGGTGGGTGTCCTCGGACGGCCCGAAGGTGACCCGTCCGGAGGTCTGGCGGGACAGGCCCATGATGATCCGCAGCAGCGTGCTCTTGCCGCAGCCGCTGGGGCCGACGATGGAGATGAACTCACCGCCCCGGACGCTGAGGGAGACGTCGTCGAGGGCCTGGACGGTCCCGCCGGACTTCGTGGGGTACACCATGGACAGCGAATCCAAGCGGATCACGCAGTCGGTGTCGGTGCTGGTCGGCATGTCGGTCCTTCCTCACCAGATGGCAATCAGTGAACCTTTTTCAACCTGACATCGAGCCCGACAGTGCCGGGCCGTCGACAGTGGCGGGCGCGTTCGGCCTCGCCACGTTGAAAAAAGTTCAATGGGTCGTCTCGGGCCACGTGCCGCCCATCTCCTTGGTCAGTCGCCTGCAGGCGGACCTCAACGCCATGGCCTCCCGGGAGTCCAGCGCCTCCGGCAGCATCCGCTCGGTGCCGACGGCCGCGATCGTGGCGCAGATCCCGGTGGCCGCGAACACCGGCGCCGCGAGGACGCAGATGCCGCGGTGGTTGACGTCGCTGCTCATGCCGGCCTGCCGGATCGCCTCGATGCGCCGGCGGGTCTCGGCGCGCTGGGGCTCGGGGAGGCTGCCGGTGAGCCGGTCGGCGTGGAACTGGTCGGGGAGGAAGGCCAGGAAGACCTTGGCCTGCGAGGAGTTCAGGGCGAGCTGTGAGCCCACGCGCACCGTCACCAGGGTGGCGTGGTCGGCCTCCTCCACCAGCGAGACGACCGGGCCGGAGGCGCCCCACAGCGACAGCACGGTGCTGACCTTGATCTCGAGCGCGAGCTCGCGCAGGTAGGCCGGCGCCATCTGCATGATGCGCTGCTGTCCCAGCGTGAAGCTGCCGAGCTGCAGGATCGACGGTCCGGGACGGACGAGCGCGGAGTCCTCCACCCGCTCGAGCAGGCCGGAGCTGATCATCGAGCTGAAGTAGCGGTGCACCGTGGTCCGCTTCAGGCCGAGCCGGCGGGTGGCCTCCGCGACGGACAGCTCCGGGGTCTCCGGAGCGAACAGGCCGAGGATCTGCGCGGTCCGGCTCACCGCCTGGATGTCCTGTTCGCGAGCAGTCACCGGCTCGTCCTGGCCCTCCGCCATTGGCGCTCACCCGTCTCGTTGAATGTCCGCAAAGTGTGCGTGTAGTTCGCAGTACGGACGGAGAGTAAGCACGGCTCGCATCCCACGGCAAGGTTTTCCAGCGGGTTTCGCGGAAGCAGCATCCGAAACACTCTCTTGACAGACCGGATAGCGGACTCTCAGTCTGTGATGCGAACGCCGCCGACGCCAGGAGACTTCATGACTGACTCGCCCGCCATCATCAAGCTGCTGAACGGTTGCGTTGACCTGCACTGCCATTCCGGCCCGAACCCGTTCCCCCGGCGCATCGACCATGCGGAGGCCGGCAAGGACGGCGAACGGCTCGGCATGCGGGGGGTGCTGGTCAAGTCCCACCACCACAACACCGTCATGGACCTGCTCTCCATGAGCGACCGGCTGGCGGGGATCAAGACCCCCGTCTTCGGCGGCATCACCCTGAACAGCATGGTCGGCGGCATCAATCCGCAGGCCGTGGCCATGTCGCTGCGGATGGGCGGCAAAGCCGTGTGGTTCCCGACGTTCTCGGCCGGCCGGCACATCGACTGCCATCCGGAAGGCGTCGGTTTCCCCACGGCGAGCGTCGAGGTGCCGTCGTCCCGGGTGGACATCCACGGGGCGGACGGTGAGCTCATCCCCGAGGTCCACGAGGTGCTCGACCTGGTGAAGGAGACCGGCGCGATGGTGACCGGCGGCCACATGGAGACCGAGTCGATCACCCAGCTGTTCGCCGCGGCCAAGGACAAGGGCGTCACCCGGATGCTGCTCAACCACCCCGACTACGTCATCGGCGCGGACGAGGCGAAGTGCCGTGAGCTCATCGGCTACGGCGCGTTCATCGAGCACGAGACCGGCTTCTACGACCCCGAGGGGACCAAGAAGTGGAACCCGAAGATCCTCCTGGACTGGATCGAGAAGATCGGCCCGGAGCACACCGTGATCGCCTCCGACCTCGGCCAGAAGGATCGGCCGCTGCCGGTCGACTCCTACATCCGCGTCGCTACCGCGCTGCTGGACCTCGGCCTGGACGAGAGGTCGCTGCGGCAGATCTTCTGCGACAACCCGGCCTTCCTGCTCGGCCTGGACGACTGAACCGGCTTCGTGCCGCTGACCCGAAAGGACAGGCGATGACCACCCTGGCCACCCCGCCCGACGTGGAGTTCTCCGACCTCGGTACGGGCGATCCCGACGAGACCACCCCCGGGGGATCGTCCACGTGGTACTTCCGCGGGCACAACTTCGTGCTCGCCCACACGACGCTGGTCGCCGGCGACGTGCTGGAGCGGGGTGATCAGCCGGACGAGTACGTCGCGATCCTCCCGTACGAGAATTGCAGCGTCGAGGTCCGGGCGTCCGGGGAGGTCGCGTCGGTCTCGGGCAAGGCGGTGGTGATGATCCCGCCGGGCGACAGCGCGATCGTGGGCGCCGGCGACTGCACCGTCGTGCGGCTGTTCAGCTCCCGGTCCACCGACCTGCTGGACCGGGCGCGCAACCGGGATTCGTACGCGGAACCGCACCCGAACACCAGGCCGTTCGAGCCGTGGCCGGACCCGCCGGAGGGCTACCGCATCCGGCCCTACCGGCTGGCCGACCTGACGGTGACCCAGGACGCCGTACGCCCGGGCCAGATCGTCCGGTGCAGCACCTTCATGATCAATTTCCTGGCGCCGAGGGTCGGCCCGCGCGATCCCGACAGCCTCTCGCCGCACGACCACGACGACTTCGAGCAGTGCTCGCTCGCCGTGGAGGGTGAGTACGTCCACCACCTGCGGACCCCGTGGTCGAAGCGCCGCAGCGAGTGGCGCGAGGACCGGCACCTGCGGTGCGGCAGTCCCTCGGTGGCGGTGATCCCTCCGCCGATGATCCACACCAGCGAGGCCGTGGGTCCGGGGACCAACCAGCTGATCGACATCTTCTGCCCGCCGCGTCTGGACTTCTCCCTGACGCCGGGCCGAGTGCTCAACGAAGACACCTACCCGCTACCCAGCCATTAGGAAGGTTCCATCGTGAAACCTAAACGAGCGTTGAAGGTCGTTAGTGGTGCGGTCGCCGCCCTGTGCGTGGCCGCAACGCTGAGTGCGTGCGGCGGTTCCGACAGCGATTCCGGCGACTCGGCGAAGTCCGGCGGGCTGACGCCGGTGAGGTTCGCGATGGCATCCCCGAGCTGGAACGCCGGCTACGCGGTCATGGCGGTCGTGGAGGCCGAGGGCTTCTACGAGGAGGAGGGCCTGAAGGTCACGACCAACCTGTTCCCGTCGGCCACCCAGGCGGCGCAGCAGGTCGCCGCCGGCGGGGCGGACCTCGGCCTCATGACGGTCGAGCCCGTGGCCATCGGGCGCGACAAGGGCCTGAACCTGGCCTACTTCAGCTCCTACTGGGAGAAGTGGATCTACAGCCTGGAGGTGCCGGCGGGCTCCAGCGTGAAGAGCATCGCCGACCTGAAGGGCAAGAAGATCGGCGTCTCCGCGGTCGCGAGCTCCGGCGCGACGTTCGCCCGGACCGCCATGAAGCTCAACGGGATGAGCGAGAACGATGTCACCCTGGTGCCGATCGGCGCCGGCGCCCAGCAGATCAACGCCATCAAGGGCGGCCAGGTCGATGCCCTGGCGCTCTGGGACATCCAGTACCAGCTCGTCCGGAACGCCGGCGTCACCCTGACCCCGCTCCCGGTCAAGGAGACGGCGGACGCGTGGGGCGGCGGCTTCGCGACGACCCGGAAGAACCTCGACGCCAAGAAGGACGTCCTCCAGCGGTTCGGCCGCGCGGTGATGAAGGCGTTCGTCTTCGCCAAGGCCAACCCCGAGGCCGCGATCCGCGACCTGTGGAAGCTCCACCCGGAGACCCGCGGGTCCGAGCCGGAGGCGAAGGCGCTGGCCGACGGCATCAAGGTCCTCGAGGTGCGCCTGGCGGGACAGGGCTTCGACGACAAGACCCTGGGCTCGATCGACGAGGCCGCGTTCACCCGCTCGCTCGACTTCCTGGCCTCCGCCGGACTGATCAAGAAGTTCCCGGCCAAGGACATCTACACCGACGAGATGTTCAAGGCGTTCAACGACTTCTCCCACGAGGATGTCATCAAGCGAGCAGAGAGCGCCGGCTGAATGCGGCTGGGGGTCGCGCTCGACCTGAGCTCCCGGGAGCCGGTCCGCCCACAGGTGGATCGCGCGGTCTCGATCCTCGCCCACGCGGAGCGGCACGGCTTCGACTCCGTGTGGGTGGGGGAGAGCTATCACGCGGCCTCTCAGCCGTTCCACCTCCCGTCCGCCCTGATGGTCCTGGCGCATCTGGCCGGCCGGACGTCCCTGGCGCTGGGGTCGGCGGTGCTGCTGCTGCGCGCGTACAGCCCGCGGAAGCTGGCGTACGAGGCCGCGCTGCTCGACCAGCTGTGCGGCGGGAAGCTCACCCTCGGGCTCGGGCTCGGCGCCCCGGAGGTCGCCCGGCGGGCCGGGCTGAGCGAGTCAGGTCCGGCTGGCGCGGCCTTCGACGCCGCGCTGAAGCTGCTGCGCGACGCCTGGTCCGCCGGCGCGGACGCCGACTCGCCGGTGGCGATCCCGCCCCCGGTGCAGCGCGGCGGGCCGCGGATCCTGGTGGGCGGCAAGGTGGCCGCCTCGGCCCGTCGTGCCGCGACGCTCGCCGACGGGTTCTACGGCGCGACCAACTATCGCGACGACCTGTTGATCAAGCAGTCGGCCGCGTACTGGTCGTGCCGCGGCGAACGGCCGGGCGGGACCGGGGGAGTGGTCGCCACCACCCGGTTCTGCGTCGTCCACGAGGATGCCGCCACCGCCCGCGAGCTCGCCGCGCGCCACCTGACGGCGGCGACCGGCTACTACACCGAACGGGGCTCCTGGCTGGGCGCGGACGGCCCCGCCGAGCCCGAACTTCCCATGGTGGGCACGCCCGGTGAGATCGACGAGACGCTCGCCCGGTACGCCCGGGCCGGGGTCACCTCCGTGCAGCTGCGGGTCGCCCCGTACGGCACGCCGCCGGCCGTCGCCCGCCACACGCTCGACCTGATCGGGCGGCACGTCCTCCCGAACTGGCACGACCCGACGCCTCCGCAGCTGGGGCAGGAAGTGGAGACGACCCGATGAACAGCTCATTCGTGTACGCGTCGGTACGGACCCCGTTCGGCCGGTTCAACGGAGCCCTGGCCGACACGAGGACCGACGATCTGGCCGCGACGGCCCTGAAGGCGCTCCTCGACCGCTCGCCGGGGCTGGATCCCGGCCTGGTCGGCGACGTGTTCTGGGGCAACGCCAACGGCGCCGGCGAGGACAACCGCAACGTCGGCCGGATGGCCGTACTGCTGGCGGGCCTGCCCGTCACCGTGAGCGCCACCACGGTGAACCGGCTCTGCGGCTCGTCGTTGGACGCCGCCATGATGGCCTCGCGGATGATCGAGGCCGGCGACGCGGAGATCGCGATCGCCGGAGGCGTGGAGTCGATGACGCGGGCGCCGTGGGTCCTGCCGAAGCCGTCGCGGCGGTTCCCGGCGGGCGACGTCACCGCCGTCTCCACGACGCTGGGCTGGCGCCTGGTGAACGAGCGGATGCCCGCCGAGTGGACGGCCTCGCTGGGCGAGTGCAACGAGCAGCTCCAGGAGAGGTTCGCGATCTCCCGCGAGCGGCAGGACGAGTTCGGTGCCCGGTCGCACCGGCTCGCGGCGGAGGCGTGGGAGAAGGGCTTCTACGACGACCTCGTGATGCCCGTGCCCGGCGCCGACCTGGTCCGCGACGAGAGCATCCGGGCCGACACCTCGCTGGAGGCGCTGGCCCGGCTGAAGCCGGCGTTCCGGCCCGACGGGACGATCACCGCCGGCAACTGCTCGCCGCTGAACGACGGCGCGAGCGCGGTCCTGCTGGGCTCGGCGGGCGCCGCCGCGACCATCGGCCGGGACCCGGTCGCGCGGATCGCCGGTCGCGGCTGGACGGCGCTGGAGCCGCAGCAGTTCGGCTACGCCCCGGTCCAGGCCGCCAACGACGCGCTCGCGCGGGCGGGCGTCACCTGGGAGGACATCGGCGCCGTCGAGCTGAACGAGGCGTTCGCCGTACAGTCGATCGCCTGCGTGGACGCCTGGCTCGAGCTCGGGCTGCGGGACGCCGAGCTCGTCAACGCCAAGGGTGGGGCGATCGCCATCGGGCACCCGCTGGGCGCCTCGGGCGGGCGCATCCTCGGGACCCTCGCGGCGCGGCTCGTGGAGTCCGGTGAACGGTGGGGCGTGGCGGCCATCTGCATCGGCGTGGGTCAGGGCCTGGCGGTCGTGCTGGAGAACGTCGGATGACGCTGCTGTGCGCGTCTGCCGACGAGGCGGTCAGCGGCATCGCCGACGGCTCGACGGTGCTGGTCGGCGGCTTCGGCACGGCCGGCATGCCGTTCGAGCTGATCGACGCCCTGATCCGGCAGGGAGCGCGGAACCTCACCGTCGTGTCGAACAACGCGGGGAACGCGGACACCGGGCTCGCGGCGCTGCTCGCTGCCGGGCAGGTGAGAAAGATCGTGTGCTCGTTCCCCCGGCAGACGGACTCGTGGGTCTTCGACGAGCTGTACCGCAGCGGGAAGATCGAGCTCGAGGTCGCGCCGCAGGGGACCCTGGCCGAGCGGATGCGCGCCGCCGGAGCCGGGATCGGCGGGTTCTACACCCGCACCGGAGTCGGGACGCTGCTCGCCGAGGGGAAGGAGACCCGGGAGATCGAGGGCCGGACGTACGTCCTGGAGCTGCCGATCGCCGCCGACGTCGCGCTCATCAGCGCCCACACCGCGGACACCCTCGGCAACCTCGTCTACCGCAAGACGGCCCGCAACTTCGCGCCGGTCATGGCGACGGCCGCGACGACCACCGTCGTGCAGGTGCGGCACGTCGTCGAGCCGGGAGAGCTGGACCCCGAGGCCGTGGTCACCCCGGGCATCTACGTCGACCGGATCGTGCGGGTGCCGTCATGAGGCCGGTGTCCGCGAGCGTCGTCGAGCACACCGACCGTGGCCCGCTCGGACGCGACGAGATGGCCCGGGTGCTCGCCGGTGACATTCCCCGCGGGGCGTACGTCAACCTCGGCATCGGCCAGCCCACGACCGTCGCCGACCACCTCCCCCCGGATGCGGGGGTCATCCTCCACACCGAGAACGGCATGCTCGGCATGGGACCCGCGGCGACGGGCGACGCGATCGACCCCGACCTGATCAACGCCGGCAAGTCGCCGGTGACCGAGCTGCCCGGCGCCTCGTACTTCCACCACGCCGACTCGTTCGCCATGATGCGCGGCGGCCACCTCGACCTGTGCGTCCTCGGCGCCTATCAGGTCTCGGCGTCGGGGGATCTCGCCAACTGGCACACCGGCGAGCCCGGCGCGATCCCGGCGGTCGGCGGGGCGATGGACCTCGCCGTGGGCGCCAAGCGGGTCTTCGTGCTGATGTCGCTGTTCACCAGGGCCGGCGAGCCCAAAATCGTCAGGGAGTGCACCTATCCGCTCACCGCGCTGCGGTGCGTGGACCGGATCTACACCGACGTCGCCACGTTCGAGATCACCGGGGACGACCGGGTCGTCGTCCGGGAGACGTGGGGGATCTCGTTCGCCGAACTCCGTTCGCGCCTCGACGTCCGATTGGAGCGAGATGTTCACTAAGTTTTATATCGGGGGTGCCTGGGTCGATCCGGCCGCGCCACGGACCCTGGGCGTCCTCGACCCGGCGACCGAGGAGACGTTCGCGACGATCAGCCTCGGGACGGCCGAGGACGTCGACCGCGCGGTGGCGGCGGCGCGCGCGGCCTTCGTCGCGTACTCGCAGGTCAGCGTGGAGCAACGGCGGGAGTACCTGGAGCGGATCATCGCCGGATTCCGGGCCCGGCTGCCCGAGATCGCCCGGACGATGACGCGGGAGATGGGCTCGCCGATCACGTTCTCGACGGAACGCCAGGCCACGGTGGCGCTGTTCCACTTCGAGGAGGCGGCCCGCGTGCTCGCGGACTACCGCTTCGAGGAGGAGATGGGCGCCGGGTTCGTGCGGCGCGAGCCGATCGGCGTCTGCGGTCTCATCACGCCGTGGAACTGGCCGCTGAACCAGGTCGCGTCGAAGGTGGCCCCGGCCCTGGCCACGGGATGCACCGTGGTGCTCAAGCCGAGCGAGATCGCGCCGCTGAGCGCCATGGTGCTCGCCGAGGTCATCCACGACGCCGGGTTGCCGCCCGGCGTGTTCAACCTCGTCAACGGTGACGGTCCCACGGTCGGTGAGGCGATCGCGGCGCACCCCGGCATCGACATGGTCTCGCTCACCGGCTCGACCGGCGCCGGCATCAGGGTCTCCAAGCTCGCGGCCGACACGGTGAAGCGCGTCGCGCTCGAGCTCGGCGGCAAGTCGGCCAACATCATCCTGCCCGACGCGGACCTGGAGTCCGCGGTCGTCGCCGGGGTGCACTCGTGCTACACCAACGGCGGCCAGAACTGCCAGTCACCCACGCGGATGCTCGTGCACCGCTCGCAGCGCGACGAGGCGTACGCCGCCGCGCGCCGGGCGGTCGAGCAGGTCCGTCTCGGCGACCCGCTCGATCCGTCGACCACGATGGGGCCCGTGGTGAGCCAGGCTCAACGGGAGAAGATCACCGCGCTCGTACGGTCGGGGATCGACGAGGGTGCGACGCTCGTGGCCGGCGGCCCGGGCCACCCCGAGGGGCTCGACAAGGGGTTCTACGTACGCCCGACGGTGTTCGGCGACGTCACGCCGACGATGCGGATCGCGCGCGAGGAGATCTTCGGCCCCGTGCTGTCGATCCTGCTCTACGAGACCGAGGACGAGGCCGTCGAGATCGCGAACGACACGCCGTTCGGGCTGGCCGGCTTCGTGCAGTCGAAGGACCCCGACCACGCCCGCCGGGTCGCCAACCGCATCCGTGCCGGCCGGGTCTATCTCAACGGCGCTCCGTTCGACCGCAGCCTGCCGTTCGGCGGCTACAAGCAGTCGGGGAACGGCCGCGAGTTCGGGCGGTTCGGCTTCGAGGAGTACCTCGAGGTCAAGGCCGTCCTCGGGTACCCGCGATGAACGAGCGGCTCACCGCCCTCCTGGACCGGGAGGAGCTCTTCGACCTGGTACGGCGGGAACGCTTCGCCCGTGACCAGCGGCTCTTCGACGTCATGCGGGACTGCTTCCACGACGACGCCTACGTCCGGACCACCTGGTACGAGGGACACGGCGGCGAGGCGTACGTCGAGGCGACGAAGGCGTGGATGGCGCGTACCGGAAACAGCAAGCACTGGGTCTTTCCCGCGTACGCACGGGTCCAGGGCGACCGGGCGACCGTGGAGAGCCCGGCGAAGATCTTCAACCGGACCACGGTGAAGGGGGTGGAGGTCGACTTCCACGCCTACTGCCGGTTCTTCTCCCGCGCCGTCCGGGACGGGGGACGGTGGCGGCTGATGAGCTTCGAGGTGCTGCTGGAGCGCGACGAGCTCCGCCCCGTGCACGCGGGCGAGGCGCTCCCGGTGGACCCGGGCTCGCTCGCCGGGCTCCGGCCGTCCTACCGGTTCCTCACCTGGATCCAGTCGACCCGCGGCGTGACGGTGAGTCAGGACCTGCTCGGCGACGACCGGCCCGCCGAACTCGACGCGTTCCACCGGGGCGAGACCGCCTGGCTCGCCGGCACGGGATAGCGGTGCCCGCCGGTCCGGCCCTGGCAGATTGAGGGTCCGGCGTCTTGATCGCAAGCGATATATCAGCTGGTAGGAGGCCTCGCGCGGGGGTTGTGACCGTTGTTACCAAAGCCGCCCCGACGGAAGAATCCCGGCGCGGGGCGGCTTGTCGCAACTGTGGCTGACACTCGCACCCTGACCCCGCCCGACGACGACCTCTCGCCCGGAGAGCTGCTTCCCGCCGGGCGCCGCTTCCGGATCGTCCTCGTTCTCGGGCTGCTCACCGCGCTCGGGCCGCTCACCATCGACATGTACCTGCCCGCGTTGCCGACGATCACCGACGACTTCGGTGTCACCGCGGCCGCGGTCCAGCTCACGCTGACCGGCACGCTCGTCGGCCTGGCGCTCGGGCAACTGCTCGTCGGGCCGCTGTCCGACGCGGTGGGGCGCCGGGCGCCGCTGATCGCCGGCGTCGGGGTGCACCTGCTCGCCTCGGTGCTGTGCGTGATCGCGCCGAACCTGGCCGTTCTCGGCGGGCTGCGGGTGCTCCAGGGCCTCGGCGCCGCCGCCGCCTCGGTGGTGGCGATGGCCATCGTGCGGGACCTGTTCGACGGGTTCGCCGCGGCCCGCCTGTTCTCGCGGCTCATGCTCGTGGTCGGCGTCGCGCCGATCCTCGCCCCGACCATCGGCGGGCAGGTGCTGCAGTTCACCTCGTGGCGCGGGGTGTTCGTGGTGCTCACCCTGGCCGCGGCCGCGATCATGGCGGCCACCGCGGTGGTGCTGCCCGAGACGCTGACCGTCGAGCGCCGCCGCAGCGGTGGGGTCGCCGGCACGATCCGGGACTACGGCCGGTTGTTCACCGACCGGGTCTACGTCGGCCTCATCCTGGTGGCGGGGCTCTCGATGGCGGCGCTGATCGCGTACGTGAGCGGTTCGTCGTACGTGCTCCAGGACGGTTTCGGTCTGAGCGAGCAGCAGTTCGCGTACGTCTTCGCCGGCGGCGCGGTCGGGCTGATCGGGGCCACCCAGCTCAACGTGCGCCTGCTGCGCCGCTGGACGCCCCAGCAGATCCTGGCCGGCTCGCTGACGGCCGGCCTCGGGTTCGGTGCCGTCCTGCTGGTCCTGGCGGTCACCGAGATCGGCGGGCTGTTCGGCGTCCTCGTCCCGCTCTGGCTGGTGCTCGCCATGGTCGGCCTGATCATGCCGAACGCCCCCGCCATCGCCCTGGGCCGCCACGGCGAAGCGGCCGGCACCGCCGCCGCCCTGCTGGGCGCGGTCCAGTTCGGCGTCGGCGCCGTCGCGGCGCCCCTGGTCGGGGTCCTCGGCGTGGGGGCGGTCGCCATGGCCATCGTCGTCTTCGGCGGCATGCTCGCCGCCTCACTGGTCTGCTTCGTCGTGGTCCGGCCGCACCGCCTCCCGGTCGAGCACAAGCAACTGGCCCTGGCCGTCGCCCACTAGCCGGCGGGCGTCGGGGACGGCCCGCGCCGGCCTGCCGCGGGCGCGGTGCGAGGTGGCCGCGCCGGCGGAGGCAAACGAGGCGACCCGATCAGGCGGCGGCTGCGATGGATGGCGGCGCCGAGCGCGTGCGCGGCGGAGGCGGGCGCGGGTGCGCGCATGCGGCTGGTCCGGGTGCGGCGCGGGCGCGAGCGCGGGCGGGGTGGTGCGGCGGCGCGGAGGCGGGCGCGGGTGCGCGCGGGCGGCTGGTCCGGGCGCGGCGCGGGCGCGGTGGTGCGAGCGCGGCGGCGCGGGGGCGGTGGTGCGGGGCCCTCGGACAGCGGGCCGGCGGGCCGCCGGTGGCGGCCCGCCGGGGTGGAGCGGGATGTCAGAACGGGGTCATGACGATTCCGGCCTGGCGGGGGTCGCCCGAGTGGACCAGCGACTCCTGGTTCTGGACGTCGTCGAAGGCGAAGGCGTACGCCTTGCCGTCCACCATCTGGTCGTGGATGACCTTGGCGTAGTGGTTCGACGGCTCGCCCTTGTAGAAGTCCGCCGCCTTGCCGCTCGGCTGGGTGTCGAGCGTGCCGAGCGTCGTGCGCTGCATCGCCGCGCAGAGGGTGCGGGAGATCGGGCCCACCACCTGGTCGTTCGGGGCGCCGAGGGCGCCGTCGCAGCCCCACACGTTGGCCGTCGAGGGCTTGGTGAACGAGGCGACGACCTTGCCCGCGCCGTCCGTGAAGTTCATGACGTTGCCGCTGGTGCGGCCGAAGAACTTGGTGCCCGGGCGGTCGCCGAACGGCACCACGGTCAAGGTCCTGCTCGTGTACGCGTTCCACGCCCGGTCGATGTACGGGTTCAGGTACGTCCCACTCATCAGCCCCGCGTCCGCCGCCTTTCCGGGGGCGAGGACGCGCAGCACCGTACCGTCGGAGCGGGTCTGGATGCTCTTGGCGAACGCCGGCTCGGCCCTGATGGCGTCGATGACCTTCTGCCGGCCGCCCGGCTTCAGCTCGCCGGTGCGGGTGGTCACGCCGTTGCCGCCCCGGACGCTGACGATGTGCGGCACGGCGAACATGTCGACCTGGGAGCTGTTCAGCCACAGGCCGGAGTCGTTGAGCGTGAACTCGCTCCAGTCGAACAGGATGTCCCTGTTCGGGTCGCCGCCGGCCCACGGGGCGGGCTGGACCAGGCCGCCGTTGCTGAGCCGGAAGTTGAGCTTGTCGCCGAACGACATGTAGATCCGGCCGGAGAGGTTCTTCGGCATCTTGATGGTGGTGCTGGCGCCGTCGGCCGGGCCGGGGATGGACACGTCCGGGGCCGGCACCGGCACGGCCCCGCCGCCGGTCCACGGCGTGAACGTGCCGGCCGCGTTGACCGAGCCGAGCTTGCCGGTGGTCAGGTTGACGCCGAGGACGTACAGGTGGACGGCGTCGTTGCGGCCGGTCCGGTTGGTGACCTTCACCGGCAGCAGGTTGCCCGCCGGGGGTACGGCCTTGTCGGCCTCGTCGTCCGCCGGCCTGGTGGGTGCCTGGGTGGTGGGCCTGGTGGCCGGCGCGCTGCTCGGCACGGCGACCGGGGGCTTCACCGGTGCGTAGGTGGCCGCCGGCGGCTGCGGCTGGGTGGCGCCGCCGTCCGTACCGGTGCAGGGCCTGCCGTTGATCTTGCAGTTGACCGGGGCGCCGCCGGTGCCGATGAAGCCGAACGTGACCTTGCCGTCGACCGGGACCGTGCCGTTCCAGCCGCGGTTCGTGAAGGTGCGGTGCTGGCCGGCGGCGGCCATGTCGGCCTCCCAGAAGCTGCCGACGGTGCCGCCCGCGGGCAGGTCGAACTCGACCTTCCACGACCTCATGGCGGACGGGCCGCCGTTGGTGATGGTGACGGTGCCCTGCCAGCCCGAGCCCCAGTCGGACGTCTTGCGGAAGACCGCCGTGGTGGCGGCCGCGGACGCCGGCATGGCGATCCAGGCGGTCCCGGCCGCCGCCACCACGGCGGCCACGGAGAGGATGAATGTTCGCTTGCGGCGCATGGGGGGACTTGCCTCCACTGTGGAAACGGAAGAGGTGCCCGCCAATTATTAGGAATCTTTACCGGTGCGCCATTAATTAAGAGCGTGATTAAAGTGCTGCTGACCGCAAGCGCGTACCGAATCCGCCCGCCACCAGGCAATAACACTTCGGTGCTGAGATATCGATAACTTCTGGTCATCGAGTCATCGCGCGGGCGCTGCCGCCCGTCCGTGAAGCCTCCGGCCGACCGGGGAGGCGCCTGCCGTGAGTAGGAGAAGCCAAGACCGGGCGGGTCGCCACAAGGTGACAGTCCGCCCGGTCATGACCCAGATCAGAACGGGCTGATGACGATTCCGGCCTGGCGGGGGTCGCCCGAGTGGACCAGCGACTCCTGGTTCTGGACGTCGTCGAAGGCGAAGGCGTATGCCTTGCCGTCCGCCATCTGGTCGTGGATGACCTTGGCGTAGTGGTTCGACGGCTCGCCCTTGTAGAAGTCCGCCGCCTTGCCGCTCGGCTGGGTGTCGAGTGTGCCGAGCGTCGTGCGCTGCATCGCCGCGCACAGGGTGCGGGCGATCGGGCCCACCACGAGGTCGTTGGGCGCGCTCAGGGTGCCGTCGCAGCCCCAGACATTTCCCGTCGAGGGTTTGGTGAACGAGGCGACGACCTTGTCCGTGCCGTCGGTGAAGTTCATGATGTTGCCGCTGGTGCGGCCGAAAAACTTGGTGTCCGGGCGGTCGCCGAACGGCACCACGGTCAAGGTCTTGCTCGTGTACGCGTTCCACGCAAGGTCGATGTACGGATCGAGGTACGTGCTGCTCATCAACCCGGCGGCCTCCGCCTTTCCGGGGGCGAGCACGCGCAGCACCGTACCGTCGGAGCGGGTCTGGATGCTGGGGGCGTAGGCGGGATCGGCCTTGATCGCGTCGATGACCTTCTGCCGGCCGCCCGGCTTCAACTCGCCGGTGCGGGTGGTCCGTCCGTCGCCGCCCCGGACACTGACGACGGACGGAACGGCGAACATGTCGACCTGGGAGCTGTTCAGCCACAGACCAGCATCGTTGAAGGTGAACTCGGTCCAGTCGAACAGGATGTCCCTGCTGGGGTCGCCGCCGGCCCACGGGGCGGGCTGGACCAGGCCGTCGCTGGTGAGCCGGAAGTTGAGCTTGTCGCCGAACGACATGTAGATCCGGCCGGAGAGGTTCTTCGGCATCTTGATGGTGGTGCTGGCGCCGTCGGCCGGGCCGGGAATGGACGCGTCCGGGGCCGGCACCGGCACGGCCGCGCCGTCGCTCCACGGCGTGAACGTGCCGGCCGCGTCGGCCCAGCCGAGCTTGCCGGTGGTCAGGTTGACTCCGAGGACGTACAGGTGGACCGCGTCGGAGCGGCCCGACTTGTTGGTGATGGTGACCGGGAGCCGGTCGCTCGCCGGCGGCAAGGGCTGGTTGTCGTCCGGCTGAGGGCCGGGGACCGCCGCCAGCTGCGCGTCAGCGCCTTGAAGGCCGGGTACGGCAACGCCGGGGCCGGGACCGGGGCCCGCCGATCCCCCGTCGAGGGCGGGGGCGCCGGAGCACGGCAGGTCGTTGATCTTGCAATTTACCGGGTCGCCGCCCGTGCCGATGAAGCCGAACGAGACCTTGCCGTCGACCGGGAGCGCGCCGTTCCAGGCCCGGTTGGTGAACGTGCGGTGCTGCCCGTCGGCGACCATGTCGGCCTCCCAGAAACTGCCCACCGTGCCGCCCTCGGGAAGGTCGAACTCGACCTTCCACGAGGTCAGCGGCGACCCGCCATTGGTGATCGTTACGTCGCCCTGCCAACCGGTGCCCCAGTCGGACGTCTTGGTGAAGACCGCCGTGGTGGCGGCCGCGGACGCCGGCGCGGCGATCCATAGCGTCCCCGCAGCCGCCACCACGGCGGCTGCGGAGAGAAGAAGAGCGCGCTTGCGGGGCATGGGGAATTGCCTCCACTGAGGACGGGACGGGGGTGAGATAACTATAGGAACCCCGAGCGCCGCGCGGCCTGCAAGAGCTTATTCAGAGACGTGATATTCCAATTACTGCCCGGATTTCCTCCGGGAGTTGCCCGCCGATCGTCTCCGGCCCGATCGGCGGGCAGTGCTTCCTCGAAGAGATATCTCAGGCTCGTCGCCACTTCTGGTTGGCGCCGCCGACGCAATCCCACAGGTGCAGCACGGCTCCGTCGTTGCCGTTCCACTCCTTGATGTCGACGCACTTGTTCGCCTGCGGGTTGACCAGGTCGCCGGCGGCCGACAGGACGAACTGCTGGGCCGGGTTGCCGCTGCACCCGACGATCTGGATCGCGGCGCCGTTCGCGGTGGAGCCCCACGCGACGTCCATGCACTTGTTGTTCGAGGTCTGCAGCGTGCCGTTGACGAAAGTCCACTTCTGCGCGCCGGTGTTGTTGCAGACCCACATCTGGAGCTGGACGCCGTCGGAGAAGTTCGAGTTCGGTACGTCGATGCACTTGTTGTTCCAGTTGCTGACCACGGAACTCGTGCTGCCGCCACCGCCGCCGCTGGTGGTCAGCGACAGGCCGTACACGCTGAGGATCTCGTTGACCGGCTGGAACCACATCGTGCCGCCGGAGCTGCAGTTGCCGGAGCCGCCCGAGGTCACGCCCTGCGCCTGGTTGCCGGAGATCCACGAGCCGCCGGAGTCGCCCGGCTCGGCGCAGGCGTTGCTGCGGGCGAGGCCGGAGACGGAGCCCTGGGCGTACACGATGGTCTCGTTGCGTCCGAGGATCGTGCCGCAGCGCCACCCGGTGGTGCGCCCGGACCGGCAGACCGAGCTGCCGATCGCCGCCTCCTGCGAGCCGGCGACGACGACGTTGCCGCCCGAGTAGTTGTTGACCCACGGTTGCGGCGTCCAGTTGCCGTTTGTGCGGATCCACGCGTAGTCGTTTCCGGGGAACGAAGAGCCGGCGAAGGTGCCCTGCGAGACGTTGTTGTAGCCGAGCGTCGGGCTGTTCACGCCGCCGCAGTGGCCGGCGCTGACGAAGCCGCCCGCGACCGGGAAGCCGACCGAGCAGAGCGTGTTGCCGTTGATCACGTACTGGTCGCCGCCGCGGAGGTCGTACATCGGGCTGGGCTGCCTGGCGTCGACCACGGTGACCGGGCCGGCGCCGCTGTCCGCCGCGAACCTGCGGGCCTGCGCCGCCGCTCCCGGCTCGGCCATCACCACGAGGCTGTTGCTCGCGGTGTCGACGTACCAGCCGCGTACGGCGGTGCCCTGGGCCCGGGCGGCGTTGCGGTCGAGCCTGGCGCGGGCGGCGCCGAGGTCGCGATCGCTGCGGCTGACCACCCGGGGTACGGCCCCCTCGGCGCGGATCAGGGCCGCCTGGCCGGCGTCGGTGGTGGCGACGGTGAGGCGGTCGGCCCCCTCCGGGATCCAGGCGCCCGCGAAGGCGGCGCCGAGCCGGGTACGCAGCCGCTTCTCCACGACCGGCGCGGCGGCCTCGGTGGCGAGGCGGCCGGCGATCTGGTCGTCGGTCAGCTTCAGGTCCCGCCGCATGGCCTCGACCATGCCCGGGGCCATGTCGAACGCCGGAGCCGCGGTGGGTGCGGCCGGCGCGGGCTTCTCGGCCGCGAAGCCGGGTTGGGGTAAGACGCCGAGGACGGTCAGCGCCGCGGCGGTGACGCCGAACGCCTTGAACGCAGGGGACATGGGGGAGTCCTTCCGCTGATCTGGGGATACGGGGAAGGAGAGCGCTCTCTAGATCGGAGTCTGTCGATATTTGACATCGCTGTCAAGAAACTTTCACATTTCCCGCACCCGGTACCGGTTCCGGGCACTCTCGCCGTTGCCCCGCCGACGTGCGAGGCTGAACGCTGACATGCCGCCGGACGATGTCCGGCCCGAGCACAGGAGGTGGGCCATGGGCATGGTGAAGGTCGTCGGGCTGGTCCTGCATCCGCGACGGGACTGCGGTTCGGCCATCGACGCGATCGTCCGCTGGGCGGAGTCCCGCGAGGTGACCGTGCTGGGCCTGCACGACGAGATCACCCGGATCGACTGCGACGCCGTCGCGGTCTCGGCCGAGGAGATGGTGGAACGCGCCGGGCTGCTGGTCAGCCTCGGCGGCGACGGCACGATGCTGCGCACGATGCGGCTGGTCGAGGGGCGCAAGACCCCGGTCCTGGGCGTCAACGTCGGGCGGCTGGGCTTCCTCGCCGAGGTGGACCTGCCCGATCTCGCCGGGGCGCTCTCCTCGATCGACGAGCACAACTTCACGATCGAATCGCGTACGGCGGTGCGCACGGTCCTGCCCGACGGCCGCGAGGTGTCCGCGTTCAACGACATCGCGCTGGTCCGGGTGCCCGGCGACGGCCTGGCCCACGTCGGCATCAACGTCGAGGGCAGCAACTTCGTCCGGTACGCGGCCGACGCCGTGATCGTCGCGACGCCCACCGGCTCCACGGCGTACAGTTTCTCGGCGGGCGGCCCGATCGTGTCGCCCAACGTCGAGGGCATCCTGGTCAGCGCGTCGGCGGCGCACTCGTCCTTCAACCGCTCGCTGATGCTCTCGCCGGACGAGCAGCTCGAGCTCGACGTGGCCGCCACCAGCGGCCGGCTCGCCATCGAGGTGGACGGCATCATCCAGGGCTACGCGGGCGCCGGCGACCAGCTGCGGGTCATCCCGGTGCCGGCCGCCGCCCAGGTCATCCGCTTCGGCCGGACCTCGTTCTACGAGCGGGCCCGGCGCAAGCTGCGGGTGGAGGGCAGCGCCCAGGTCGGCGGCGGCGACCCGGGCGACGCGGTGGTCGTGGACAGCTTCGAGCAGTCCCGCTACGAGGTGCTGCTCGGCGGTGAGCTGGCCGGCGTCCTGCACTACCGCCGGCACGGCGAGCGCGTCGAACTCGCCCACACCGAGATCGACCAGGCCTTCGAGGGCCAGGGGCTGGCCGGCCGGCTGGCCGCCGCGGCCCTCGACGACGCCCGCCGCCGGTCCACGCCGGTGCTGGTGACCTGCCCGTTCGTCGCCGGGTACGTGGAGCGCCATCCGGAGTTCACCGATGTGCTCGCCGCCGGAGTCCAGACTGGAGAGAAACTCTGATGACCGAGACCGCCTGCGCCCACCTCGACCGGGCCGCCGACGTCACGCCGTCCGGCAACGGGTGCGTCGAGTGCCTGGCCGCCGGCGGCCGCTGGGTGCACCTGCGCGTCTGCATGACGTGCGGGCACGTCGGCTGCTGCGACTCGTCGCCCGGCAAGCACGCGACCGCGCACTTCCACGCCGAGGACCACCCGCTCGTGCAGTCGTACGAGCCGGGTGAGGACTGGTGGTGGTGCTTCCGGGACGAGGTGGCCTTCAAGGTCGCCGGTTCCCCCACGTTCACGTACGTCTGAAGCGACCCCCGACCGGGAGGACTCATATGGGCCACCCCGCCATCCTGACCGTCGACGACGACCCCTCGGTGTCCCGGGCCATCGCCCGCGACCTGCGCCGCCGGTACGGCGAGCACTACCGGATCATCCGGGCCGCCTCGGCGGCCGACGCCCTGGAGGCCCTGCGCGACCTCAAGCTCCGGGGCGGCCGGGTCGCGGTGATCCTCGCCGACTACCGCATGCCGCAGATGAACGGCATCGAGTTCCTGGAGCAGGCGATGGACCTGTTCCCGAACGCGCGGCGGGCGCTGCTCACCGCGTACGCGGACACCGACGCCGCCATCCAGGCGATCAACGTGGTGGACGTCGATCACTACTTGCTCAAGCCGTGGGACCCGCCGGAGGAGAAGCTCTACCCGGTGATCGACGCGCTGCTCGACGCGTGGCAGGCGACCGGCGACCGGGAGGTCGAGGACATCCGCGTCGTCGGGCACCGGTGGAGCGAGCCGTCGTACCAGATCCGGGACTTCCTGGCGCGCAACCTCGTGCCGTACCGGTGGCTCGGCGCGGACGACCCGGAGGGGCGCCGCCTGCTCGACGCCGCCGGGGTGGGCCCCGAGTCGATCCCGCTCGTGGTGACGGCCGACGGCCGGGCGCTGGCCCAGCCGAGCCCGTCGGATCTCGCCGAGGCGGCCGGCCTCTCCACCGCGCCCCACCGCGACTTCTACGACCTGATCATCGTGGGTGGCGGCCCGGCCGGCCTGGGCGCCGCGGTGTACGGGGCCTCCGAAGGGCTCAAGACCCTGCTCGTGGAGCGGCAGGCGGTCGGCGGCCAGGCCGGGCAGAGCTCGCGCATCGAGAACTACCTGGGCTTCCCCGACGGCATCTCCGGCGCCCAGCTGACCGACCGGGCCCGGCGGCAGGCCGGCAAGTTCGAGGCGGAGGTGCTCAACACCCGGGAGGTGACCGGGCTGCGGGCGGACGGCTCGGCCCGCACGCTGACCTTCGCGGACGGCGGTGAGGTGTCCGCGCACTCGGTGGTGCTGGCCACCGGGGTCGCGTACCGGCCGCTGGCCGCCGAGGGGGTCGCCGAGCTGACCGGGTCCGGCGTCTACTACGGCTCGGCCGCCACCGAGGGGCCGCTGTGTGCCGGCAGCGACGTCTACATCATCGGCGGCGCGAACTCCGCCGGTCAGGCCGCGCTCTTCTTCTCCCGGTACGCCCGCACGGTCACCCTGCTGGTCCGCGGCGACTCCCTCGAGGCGTCGATGTCGTACTACCTCATCCAGCAGCTCAACAAGATCGACAACGTGCGGGTGCGGACCCGATGCGAGGTCGTCGGGGCCGAGGGTGACGGGCATCTCCAGGCCATCACGATCTGCGACAGCAAGAACGGCCTCAAGACGACCGTCGAGTGCGGCTACCTCTTCGTTTTCATCGGCGCCGAGCCGCGCACGGACTGGCTCGGCAACGCCGTGGCGCGCGACGAACGGGGCTTCGTCTACACCGGGCCGGATCTGTTGACGAACGGCACACGCCCATCGGGATGGGATCGGGACCGGGATCCGTTCTACCTGGAGTGCAGTGTTCCCGGCATCTTCGCCGCCGGCGACGTCCGGGCCAACTCCGTCAAACGGGTGGCCTCGGCGGTCGGCGAGGGCGCGATGGCCGTCACGCTGGTCCATCGTTACCTGGAGGCACAGTAGATGAGCGACATCGAGGTTGAGGAGATCCGCCTGCAGCCCTGCGAACCCGGCACGCTCACGCCCGCCGAGCTGCGCACGCTGTTCCTCTTCGAGAAGCTGACCGACGACCAGCTCGCCTGGGTCGCCGCGCACGGCTGCACCATGCACACCCCGGCCGGCGCGCTCGTGCTCCGCGAGGGCGATCCGGCGGAGAAGTTCATCGTCCTGCTCAGCGGCACGATTTCGCTCACCCGGCGGGTGGGCCAGGACGACGTGATGACCACGCGTACGGAGCAGCGCGGCGTGTACATGGGCGCGACCCAGGCGTACATCCGCGACGAGGGCATCGAACACCGCTACATGGCCTCCATGCGCGCGCTCGACGACGCCGACTTCTTCGTGCTGTCCGCCGCCGACTTCGCCTGGATGATGCGCGAGTGGTTCCCGATGGCGATCCACCTGCTCGAAGGCCTCACCCTCGGCATGCGCAACACCCAGGCGGCGATCAGCGAGCGGCAGCGGCTGATGGCGCTCGGCGCGCTCTCCGCCGGCCTGATGCACGAGCTGAACAACCCGGCCGCGGCCGCCTCCCGGGCCACCGGTGCGCTGCGCCAGCGGGTCGCCGGCATGCGGCACAAGCTGGGCATGCTGGCCGCCGGCCGGGTCGACCCGGACCGTCTGGACGCGCTCGTCGAGCTCCAGGAGGAGGTCATCGAGCGGGCCGCGAAGGCGCCGGCGCTGACCGCCATGCAGGCCGCGGACCGCGAGGACG
The DNA here is from genome assembly GCF_003002065.1 of Pseudosporangium ferrugineum. Classification (GTDB taxonomy): domain Bacteria; phylum Actinomycetota; class Actinomycetes; order Mycobacteriales; family Micromonosporaceae; genus Actinoplanes; species Actinoplanes ferrugineus_A. Next base: position 22,678 of record NZ_PVZG01000016.1, on the reverse strand, counting down.
AGCTCGGCGACTGGATGGACCAGCGCAACGTCACCGGCGGCTGGGACCTCGCCCCGGTCTTCGCCCAGGGCGGCCTGGACATCGACTGCCTCGACGACATCGAGGCCAAGGTCGGCACGCGTGAGCTGCTCGACCAGGCCATCCACTGGATCGGGTACGCCCTCGAGACCGAGCAGCTGATGAGCGACATCGAGGACGCGACCAGCCGGGTCTCCTCCCTGGTGTCGGCCGCCAAGCAGTACTCGCAGCTGGACCGCGCGGCGCACCAGTGGATCGACGTGCACACCGGGCTGGACAGCACCCTCGTGATGCTGGGCCACAAGATCGGCAACGGGGTGAAGGTGGTCAAGGACTACGACCGCACCCTGCCGCAGATCCCGGCCCACCCGGCGGAGCTCAACCAGGTCTGGACCAACATCATCGACAACGCGGTGCAGGCCATGAGCGGCGCCGGAACGCTGACGGTCCGTACGTTCCGCGAGGACGACCACGTCGTGGTGTCGATCGGCGACACCGGCCCCGGCGTCCCCGAGGAGCTGCGCAAGCGGGTCTTCGAGCCGTTCTTCACCACGAAGGCGGTCGGCGAGGGCACCGGCCTCGGCCTGGACATCTCCTACCGGATCGTGGTCGGCGGCCACGGCGGCGACATCGTGCTGGAGTCGCGGCCGGGGGACACCCGCTTCCTGGTCAAGCTGCCGCTGACCGAGCCGTCCTCCCGCTGATGGACAAGCAGGAGCTGGGGGCGTTCCTCCGCAGCCGGCGTGAGCGGCTGCGGCCGGAGGACGCCGGGCTTCCCGCGGGCCCGCGGCGCCGGACCCCCGGGCTGCGCCGCGAGGAAGTCGCGGTGCTCGCCCACATCTCCACCGAGTACTACGTGCGGCTCGAGCAGGGCCGCGCGCCGCGCCCGTCGGCCGAGGTCCTCGCCGGGATCGCGGGCGCGCTGCGGCTCACCGGCGCCGAGTCCGACCATCTCCACGTGCTCGCCGGCACCGCGCCGAGCCGGACCGGACTGCACCGCCGCGACGTGCGGCGGAGCATCGTCGCCCTGCTCGACCGGATGCCGCAGACCGCGGGCTTCGTGCTGTCGGCGGCGTTCGAGGTGCTCGCCTGGAACGAGCTCGCGGCGACCGTGATGGAGGACTTCGCCGCCGTACCGCCGCGGGACCGCAACCTTGCCCGGCGGGCGTTCCTGCGACCGGTGGACGGCGACGCGACCCTGTTCGGGGTCGTCGACGACGGGGGATTCCGGCACAGCGCCGTGCAACAGCTGCGCGCCGCCCTGGCCCGCTACCCGGCCGATCCCGTGGTGAACGGCCTGGTCGACGAGCTCCGCGCCGGCAGCGCTGACTTCGCGCGGCTCTGGGAACGGCACGACGTCGAGCACGCGCCGATGCTGCGCAAGTCCTTCCGGCATCCCGCGGTCGGCGAGGTCACCGTCGACTGCGACGTGCTCGCGCTCACCGACCGCGACCAGCAACTCGTGCTCTACTCCGCGCCGCGGGGCTCGCGCGACGCGGAGTCGCTGGCCCTGCTGAGCGTCCTGGGGAGCCGGCAGGTCGGCGAGTTCCGCTGACGCCGGACCCGGTTCGCGGCGGGGTTCCCCCGGGTGGGAGCCGTGCGGCTTCCGCGGGCGTGGACCCGCACACCTACTCCGGGCCGGACCGGCTCGAGTCGAGGTGATGACCCACGGCTGGGACCTGGCCACCGCGACAGGCCTGCCCTGGCAGCCGGACGAGGCGACCGCCGAACGGGCCCTCGCCTACTACCGGGAGACGATCAAGCCGGAATGGCGTGGTCCCGGCATGCCGTTCGGCCCCGAGTTCCCGGTCTCGCCGGACGCTTCCGCGCTGGAGCGGGTGATCGCCTTCGCCGGCCGCGACCCCGCCTGGACCCCGAAGGCCGGATAGCGGGCCGGACAGCGCGTGGCGCCCGCGGCCCGGCCGGGCGCCACGCCCCGCGGTGCGAGCCGGTCAGGGCTTGAGGAGCCCGCGGACGTACGCCGCCTGGCCGGCGTGCTGGATGTCGTCGTCCAGGATGCTGACGAGGCGGACGCCGAGCGTGACCGGCGGGTCCCAGGCCTCGTCGACGACGCGGTCCAGGTCCTTGCCGGTGAGGCCGGACACGTACGCGATCGTGCGCTCGTGGACCGCCCGGTAGTACTCCAGCAGGGCCTCGGCGCTCTCCGGGCGGACCGCGGCGACGTCGGCCGGACCGTGACCGTAGCCGGTGTCCCGCGGGTCGGGCTTGCGGCCGAAGCGGGACGCCCAGTCGCCGGTGACGTACACCTGCTCCTCGTCCAGCAGCTCGGCCACGTGGCTGTCCTGCACCCGGGTCAGGTGCCAGACCAGCCAGCCGACCGTGTTTCCCCGTCCGTCCGGGGCCGTGCGGAGCTCGTCCGGGCCGAGGCCGTCCACGGCGGTGCCCACCAGATCGGGCAGGCGTCCGTACGCCTCGGCGAGGAGTTCGGTGACGTTCACGGTGGCGGCCTTCCTACTCGGTCGTCGGATCGGGTTGTTGCGGTGCGATCTGCTGATCCGGCGCGATCTGCTGGTCGGGTTGCCCGGGCTCGCCGGTGGCGCCGGTCGGCTCGGGCGCCTGGGTGGCCGGCGCCGTGGTGGGCTCGCCGGTCGCCGAGGTGGTCGGCGGGGCGTCCGGGCTCTCGGTCGTGCCGGGCGCCGGGCTCCCGGTCGCCGAGGGCTCCGCGGCGTCCGGCCCGTCGGGCGCCGGCGACTCGGAGACCTTCGGAGCCGGCTTCTCGTCCCTGGCGGCGGAGTCGTCCTTCTTGGAGACGAGGCTGGTGATCGTCGTGCCCGCCTTCGACCCGTGGCCGGTGAGGGACGCCAGCGACCGGCCGGCGGTCACCTCGACCATGAAGATCACGCCCATGGCGACCAGGAAGACGGCGGCCGCGCCGAGCGCGACGGGCTTCCAGCGGATCGCGAAGCGGCTGGGCTCCGGCGCCACGGTGTGCGAGGGCTTCTCCTCCTCGGTAGCCGCCGCGACCGGGGGCGTGCCCACCGCGGCCGGGACCCTGATGAAGGTCGGTGCCACCTCCTGGAGGCGCTTGGTGCTGCGTTTCAGTGAGTTGTTGAAGATCTCCGTTCCGATCGAGCCGACCACGCTGGCCAGCGCGGCTCCGGCGAGGGTGCCGGCAACTCCCAGGAAGGAGCCGAGCACCGCGGCGGTCACGGCGGCGAGGGTGCCGGCGATGACCTTGCTGATCTGGATCCCGGACCACAACCGGTCCGGCGCTTGCTCGCTCATGTCCTCCTCTCTTCGAGACACTGTCGAACCGGGCACGAAGCTTCAGCTTTTACCGATCCGGTCCGCGGTAAACCATCCTCTTTCGGCGAGAACCTCGCGCAGGGGACGGACGTGGATGCCCTCGGCCGCCATCCGCTGCCGGGCCAGCCGCCGGGTGCGCAGGATGCCCACCACGCCGACGGCGCCGATCGCGTACTGCACCGACATGGCGACCTTGAAGTCGGCGATGTCGTAGCCCGCCAGGCCGCCCGTGCGGGCGTCCAGGATGAGGCCGACCAGCATGATCGACAGCAGCGACGCCACGAAGCCGCCGACGTTGACGATGCCGGTGGCCGTGCCGAGGCGGTGGGGCGGGTTGAAGGTGCGGGCGAACTCGAACCCGATCATGGAGCCCGGCCCGCCCAGCCCCAGCACCACCACGAGCAGGAGCAGGACCGCGAGCGGGGCGCGGCCGGGCCAGGCGAGGACGAGACCCCAGCCGAGCGCGTTGGCGGCGATGACGCCCAGCACGAGCCAGGAGCGGCGCATCGGGTGGCGCTGCACGAGGACGCCCAGCATCGGGCCGCCCACCATGCCGACCAGCACGAACAGGGTCAGCAGCGAGCTGGCCGCGCCCCGGGACAGCCCCTCGCCGGCGATCAGGAAGGGGTAGCCCCACATGAGGGCGAAGACCGTACCCGGGAACTGGGTGGTGAAATGGGTCCACAGCCCGAGCCGGGTGCCGGGATGCCGCCAGGCGCTCGCCAGGTCGGCGCCGAGCTGGCGGGCGGTGACGGCGTCGCCCGAGCTGATCCGGCGCCCCGGGCTGTCGTGCACCGCGACCAGCGCGACGATCGCGACGAAGACCCCGGTGGCGGACGCGCAGACGAACGCGGTGGTCCAGCCGGCGCCGGCCAGCAGGGCCGCCAGCGGTACGGCGCTGAGCACCTGACCGAGCTGCCCGACGATGCCGGTGAGCTGGGTGACGACCGGGACCCGCCGGGCAGGGAACCACTGGGGCACCAGGCGCAGCACGCTGATGAAGGTCATCGCGTCGCCGGCGCCGACCAGCACGCGGGCCGCCACCGCCCCGCCGAGGTCGCCGCTGACCGCCATGAGGGCCTGCCCGGACGCCATCACGAGCGCGCCCGCGACGACCAGCCGCAGCGAGCCGAACCGGTCGAGCAGCAGGCCGACGGGGACCTGGAGGGCCGCGTACACGAGGAGCTGCAGCACCGCGAAGGAGGCCAGCGCCCCCGCGCCGATGCCGAACCGCTCCTGCGCGTCCAGCCCGGCCACCCCGAGCGACGTCCGGTGCAGCACCGCCACGATGTACGCGGAGAGCCCGGCGGTCCACACCGCCCAGGCCCGGGCACCGCCCAGCATGTAACCCACTCCGTCCGCTCGCGTACCGACCCACCCTTTCGCGGACCGACGGCGATCGCCAACGAGGAGCGTCACAAACCGGGCGTGTGCCCCGTCATAGATCAACCCCGAGCAGGGCGGGCGCCCGCAGGTGCCGGGTGAGCCAGCCGACCGTCTCCCGCAGGTACTCCGCGCGCGACGAGCGGTGCAGCAACTCGTGGCCCTCGCCCGGGAAGAGCAGGTACCGGTGCTCGACGCCGCGTTCGGCCAGGGCGGCCACCACCTGCTCCGCCTCGATGACGGGCACGTTGCTGTCGTTCTCGCCGTGCACCACCATCAGCGGTGCGCGCAGCCGGTCGATCCGGGTGATCGGCGAAAGGTCGCGCAGCAGCGCAGCGTCGCGGACGGGGTCGCCGTACTTGGCGACGGCGGCGGCGGCGATCCACGGCTCGGTGTGCTCGTAGAAGGTGGCGAAGTTGGCCATGCCGCAGACGTCGATGCCGACCGCGAACAGCTCCGGGTACGTCGTCATCGCCGCCAGCGTCAGGTAGCCGCCGTACGAGCGGCCCATGCAGCCCACCCGCGCGGGATCGGCGACCCCGCTCCCGACCAGGTGCGCGACGCACGCGGCCACGTCGGCGACGGCGCCCCACCGCAGCGGGCCGTTGTCGGCGTTGACGAAGCCGCGGCCGAAGCCGGAGGAGCCACGGACGTTCGCCGCGAACACCGCGATGCCGCGGTCGACCAGGGACTGGAACAGCGGCCCGTGCCCGGGGCGCTCCTGGGCCTCCGGGCCGCCGTGCAGCCAGACGACGGCCGGGTGCGGGCCGGGCGTGGGCGGCTCGAACAACCAGCCGCTGATCTCGAGGCCGTCGTGCGAGGGGAACCGGCGCAGCACCGGGTGCACGGCGCCGGGGGCGGGCTCCTCGACCGAGACCGCGCGCGGCGGCCCGCCGTCCCAGACCCAGACGCCGTGCGGCTGACCAGGGCCCTCGGCGGTGAAGGCCAGGGTGCTGCCGTCGTGGCTCCACCCGAGGCCGGAGACCACCGAGCCCGGAAGCGGCACGCGGGTGGTGCCGGCCGCGGATCGTACGGTCAGCTCGGACATCCCGCCGCCGGCGTTCCACAGCACGGCCACCTTCGCGCCGTCCGAGGTCAGCGCGAACGCCTCCACCTCGGCGGTCTCCGACTCGGCGAGGATCTCGGCGTGGCCGTCCCGGGCGCGCAGCAGCACCGGCCGCTCACCGGCGTCGCCGCGCGCGTAGATCGCGCCGTCCGGGGCGAAGCACGCCTGCTCGCCGCTGGTGACGTACTCCTCGACCCCGGTCGTGAGGTCGCGCACCGCCACGTAGCGGCCGCCGCGGGGGCCGTGGCGCAGCAGGGCGCGGCGGCGGTCCGGCGAGACGTCGAAGAGGGAGACCAGCTCACCCTCGGTGACCACCTCGCGGGTGCCGTGCTCCGCGTCGACGAGCACGGTGGTGGCCAGGTTCTCGGTCAGGGCGAGCAGCGGGCGGCCGGGCAGCCAGCGTACGTTCTCCGCGGTGTCCGCGCCGAAGCCGGCGACCTGGTGCAGCGCCGAGCCGTCCGGGCGGACCAGCCACACCTCCGTACGCGGGGCGCCTCCGGGGGCGATCACGCAGGCCAGCCAGCCGCCGCCGGTGGACCAGTGCACCGACTGGACCGGTTCCTCACCCGTGTCGACGAGGAACGTCAGCTCGCTGCCGACCGGCTGCACCCACACCCGGGGCGTGCCGCTGCGGTCGGACACGTACGCCATGTGCCGGCCGTCCGGCGACAACGCCGGCGACCAGCTGCCGCTGACTTCCGACGGGTAGGAGCCCTTCGTCAGCCACCCGGCGGGCAGCACGGTGACGTCGACACGGTTGAGCTGACCGGTCATACAGGTCCTCCTCCGGCTTCTAGATCCCCTTGTCCTGCAACCACATCTCCAGCAGTGCGAGCTGCCACAGCTGGTTCGCCCCGAGGGTCGTACGAGGAGTGTTCGGGTCGGCGAGCAACGCGTCAACGTACTCCTGCCGGAAAAGTCCCCTCGCGCGGGCCGCCGGGGCGTGCAGCGCCTCGCGGACCATCTCCAGCATCGGCCCTTCCAGGTGCCGGATGCCCGGCACCGGGAAATAGCCCTTGGTGCGGTCGATCACCTCGTCGGGCACGACCCCGCGGGCCGCGTCCTTGAGCACTCCCTTGCCGCCCTGGGCCAGTTTGAGCTCGGGCGGGCACGCCGCCGCCAGCTCGACCAGCTCGTGGTCCAGAAACGGTACGCGCGCCTCCAGCCCCCAGGCCATCGTCATGTTGTCCACCCGCTTGACCGGATCGTCGACCAGCATCACCTGCGAGTCCAGCCGCAACGCCGCGTCGACCGCGGTGGTCGCGCCGGGCCGGGCGAAGCTCGCCGCGACGAACTCCCGGCTGACGTCGTCGCCGAGGAGCCACTCCGGGTTCAGCTGCCGGGCCAGCTCGGCGTGGGGCCGGTCGAAGAACTCCTTCGCGTACGCGTCCACGGCCCGGTCCCGGGGCACGTCCGCCAGCGGCGGGTACCAGCTGTAGCCGGCCAGGATCTCGTCCGCGCCCTGCCCCGACTGCACCACCTTGACGTGCTCCGAGACGTCCTCGCTGAGCAGGTTGAAGGCGACGCAGTCGTGGCTGACCATGGGCTCGCTCATCGCCGCGACCGTGCGGGCCACGGCCGGCAGGAACCGGCCCCGGCCGATCCGGATCTGGTGGTGCCGGGTGTCGAACTGCTTGGCGATGAGATCCGAGTACGCGAACTCGTCGCCGCTCTCGCCGGCCGCGGACTCGAAGCCGATGGAGAAGGTGGTGAGCCCGCGCTGCCCCTGCTCGGCCAGGAGCGCGACGATGTACGACGAGTCCAGCCCGCCGGAGAGCAACACCCCGACCGGCACGTCGGCGACCATCCGCCGCTCGACCGCCGTACGCAGCCCGGCGTGGATCGCCTCCGCCCACTCCGGCCGGCTCGAGGGCGCGTCGACGCGGGTGTGCGACGCCTCCCAGTAGACCGTGGAGGTGGACGTACCGTCGCTCTTGATGATGCGTACGGTGGCCGGCGGCAGCTTGCGGATGCCGGAGACGATCGTCCGGGGCGCGGGCACCACCGAGTGGAACGTCATGTAGTGCTGGAGCGCGACCCGGTCGAGCGACGTGTCGACGTCGCCGGCGGCGAGCAGGGCCGGCAGGGTCGACGCGAACCGCAGCCGGCCGGGGGACTCGGCGAGGTACATCGGCTTGATGCCCAGCCGGTCGCGGGCGAGCATGACCGTGCCGGTGGCGTGCTCGGTGACGGCGAAGGCGAACATGCCCAGGAAGTGCTTGACGCAGTCGGCGCCCCACCGGTGGTAGGCCTTCAGGATCACCTCGGTGTCGGAGGTGGAGACGAAGGTGTAGCCGTGGCCCCGCAGCTCCTCGCGCAGCTGCCGGTAGTTGTAGATGCAGCCGTTGAAGACCAGGGTCAGGCCGAGCTGCTCGTCGGTCATCGGCTGGTGGCCGGCCTCGGAGAGGTCGATGATCTTGAGCCGGCGGTGGCCGAACGCGACCGCGCCGCGGTGCCACAGGCCCTCGCTGTCGGGGCCGCGCGACTCCAGGCACGGCAGCATCGCCCGGACGGCCCCGGGGTCGGCCGCCCGGCCGTCGAACCTCAGCTCGCCACCGATTCCGCACATGACTTCCCAACCTCCACGGGTTCCGTTTCGGATATGTGTCGCGGTCGTAAAGGGGTTAGCCCAGCAACCACGTGTCCTTGCTGCCGCCGCCGCGCGAGGAGTTCACGATCATGCTCCCGGCGGGGGCCACCCGGGTCAGGGCCGCCGGGGCGACCACGGACTCCGTGCCGGTGAAGACGAAGGCCCGCAGGTCGACGTGGCGCGGCGCGAGCTGGTGGCCGTCGAAGACCGGGTGCGTCGACAGGTCCACCACCTCCTGCGCCACCCAGCGGTGCGGGGCGGTGAGGATCTGCCGGCGTACGGCGGCCAGGTCGGCGGGGGTCGCGTGCGGGCCGATGACGATGCGGTCGCCGCCGTAGCCGTCGACCGGCTTGCAGACCAGCTCCTCCAGCCGGCCCAGGACCTCCGCGCGCTGCTCCGGGATGCCGCACAGGTACGTCGGCACGTCCGCGAGCAGCGGCTTCTCGCCCAGGTAGTACTCGATGAGGCGGGGCACGTACGCGTACACGGCCTTGTCGTCGCCGATGCCGTTGCCGAGCGCGTTGGCCAGCACGACGGTGTCGGCGTGCAGGGCGTTGACCAGGCTCGGGCCCAGCGGCATCCCGTCCGCGCCCGGCGAGTGCACCAGGCTGTCCTCGCCCATCCGCAGGTAGATGACGTCGACGCGGTGCTTGCGGCCGTTCTCGATCCGGTGCACCACGCCGTCGTCGACGAGCAACTCGGTGCTGCGGACCACCGGCACGCCCATCTCCTCGGCGAGCATCCGGTGCTCGAACCACGCCGAATCGTCCGGGCCCTGGCTGAGCACGACCACGCGCGGGTCGTCGCCGGCGGCCGGCCCGGCGGCGTCCAGCAGGGCCCGCTTCAGCAGCCGGGGCGTCTCCTCGGGGCTGAGCAGCCCGTCCGGGCGGGGCAGTTCGGGGAGCACGGCCTCGGTGAGGCGGCGGTTCTGCATCGCGTACGCGATCCCGGACGGCACCCGCAGGTTGTCCTCCAGCACGCACCACCCGCCGGCGGCGTCGCGGACGAGGTCGACGCCGGCCACCTGGGCGCGGACGCCGGGGCGGTGGACGAGGGCGCCGCTGGGCCGCAGCTCCGGAGAGCCGTCGATCACCCAGTCCGGCACGACGCCGTCGGCGACCACCGTGCGGTCGCCGTACACGTCGTTGACGAACGCGTCGAGGGCCCGGACCCGCTGGATCAGCCCGCCGCGCAGCCGGTCCCAGTCGTCCGCGGGCACGATGCGCGGCACCAGGTCGAACGGGAACAGCCGGGTCGCGGCCTCGCCGGCCACGCTGAAGGTGATGCCGCGGGCGCGCTGCTCGTCGTCCTTGGCGTCCTCGCGGCGGCGCAGGCCGGCCGGCCCGAGCGAGCTGAGCACCGTGAGGATCGGCTGGTACGCCGGCACCACGTCGCCGCCCGGGAAGGCCTCATCGCCGGTCGCCGCGTACGGGGTCAGCCCCGCCGGCACCGTCTGCCCGCCCGGCCCGATGCCGGTCGCGCCGCCGCGGGTGTCGGCGACGACCAGGTCGACCACGTCGGAGATGCGCCCGCGCCGGGCCAGCGCGCGGCGCTGCCGGGCCGCCGAGCTGCCCCGGCTCAGCGCCTGCACGGACAGGTCGAACACCTGCTCCCAGTCGCCCAGCTCCTCGAGCTGCGGGCGCAGGTCCGCGACCAGCCGCTCGACGGCGACCGCGGCGGGCACCGGCACCGGCGAGCGGGGCAGGTCGAGCAGGTCGCCCTCCAGCCCGGAGCGGGCGGCCCGCCACATCGCCGCGCGATGCAGTGGCGGCCGGGTGGGCACCACCGGGCGGCCGGCGCGGTGGTCCTGCCGGGCGCGCAGCACCAGCCCGCGGAAGAGGCCGGCGAGCAGCACCACCGTGTCCGCGTCCGGGCTGGAGTCGGTGACCCGCAGCTCCACGGTGGGCAGGTGGGCCGACGGGCGGACGTCGAAGTAGACCATCTTGGGGTCGCTGATCGTGCCGGACGCGATGAGGTCGGCGACCAGCGCGTCGTGGTCGGCCGCGTCGGTGACGACGCCGCTGTCACCCGCGGTCGGCCAGCGCATCCAGACGAGCGAGCGCACGCTGGCGTACCCGCTGTCCTCGCCCATCCAGTACGGCGAGCTCGCCGAGAGGGCCAGCAGCACCGGCAGCGCCGGGGCGACCCGCTGGGCCACGGAGACGGCCTCGTCGCGGTCGGGGATGCCGACGTGCACCTGGGCGCCGCAGATCAGCTGCTCCCGGGCGAGCATCTGGTATTCGTCCAGCATCCGGCGGTAGCGGGAGGTGGGCGTCACCGGCAGCGAGTCGAGGTCGACGACCGGCACCGTGCCCGCCGCGACCAGCCCCAGCCCCAGCGACTCGGCGACGCCGATGGCCCGGCGGCGCAGCGCGACGATGCCCTCGCGCAGCTCGTCGAGGGTGGCCGCCACCGGGGTGTTGGTCTCGACCACCGAACGGTGCAGCTCCGCGGAGTAGTGCGCCGCGTCGAGCTGGTCGAGCACGTCCGGCGCCCGGGGCACCAGCTCCCGCGTCCTCAGGTCGACGACGTGCAGTTCCTCCTCGACGCCGAGGGTGAGCCCGGTGGTCGTGGTGCGGTCCTCGTCGCCCTCGCTGACCCGCAGTGTCTCCGTCATGTGTCAACCGCCTATGTCGCTCAGTGAACCTTTTTCCACCTGCCATCGAGCCCGACGGTGCCGCGCCGTCGACCAGCGGCGGGAACTGCCGGCCTCGCCAGGTCGAAAAAAGTTCAGTCCGTCGGCCCGGAGCCTGGTCAGCTCATGTACCGAACCTGTGACGTGCCCATTTCCGGCTTCGACCAAGCATGATCGGCCCGACACGGGGCGCCCGGGCGCCCGCGGCGTGCGCGAAGGTGCGCGCGGCTGCGCGATGTCACGCTCTTCCGCGCTCCTTCACGCGAATGCTTGTGCAGTTTTTCACGAACACTAGGGCGCCGAGTGGCGCCGCGCCTAATCTCCGGGTCACCATTAACGAGCGTTCGCTTGCGATGGCAATGGAGGCGACAATGGCCGGGGAGAAGTACGTCTACGATTTTTCGGAAGGCCACAAGGATCTCAAGGAGCTCCTCGGTGGAAAAGGCGCGAACCTGGCGGAGATGACCCGGCTCGGGCTCCCCGTACCGGCCGGCTTCACCGTCACCACCCGCGCCTGCCAGGCGTATCTGGCCACCGGCGCCAACCCCGCGGGGCTGGCCGAGGAGATCGACGAGCATCTCGCTGCCCTGGAGGCGACGATGGGCCGCCGGCTCGGCGACCCGGATGATCCGCTGCTGGTCTCGGTGCGTTCCGGCGCCGCCTTCTCGATGCCCGGCATGATGGAGACGGTGCTCAACGTCGGCCTCACCGACGCCAGCGTCGAAGGGCTCGCGGCCCAGGCCGGCGGCGACGACCGATTCGCCTGGGATTCGTACCGGCGATTGATCCAGATGTTCGGGAAAACTGTCTGCGACGTGCCGGGTGAGGATTTCTCCGCCGCGCTCGAAGAGGCCAAGAAAGCCAAGGGCGCCACCGATGATCTGCACCTGGACGCCGCCGACCTGAAGGCCCTCGCCGACCGCTACAAGCGCATTTTCGCCAAGCACACGGGATACGACTTCCCGCAGGATCCGCGGGAGCAGATGCGGCTCGCGATGGAGGCCGTCTTCCGCTCCTGGAATGCCGAACGGGCGGTGCTCTACCGCCGTCAGGAACGGATCCCGGCCGACCTCGGCACGGCCGTGAACGTGGTGGCGATGGTCTTCGGCAACCTCGGCGCGGACTCCGGCACCGGCGTGGCGTTCACCCGGGACCCGGCCTCCGGTGCCCAGGGCATCTACGGCGACTACCTGGCGAACGCGCAGGGCGAGGACGTGGTCGCGGGCATCCGCAACACCGTGCCGCTCGAGGAGCTCGAGCGCCTCGACCCGCGCTCGTACGAGGAACTGCTGGCCATCATGGCCAAGCTCGAGGGGCACTACCGCGACCTGTGCGACATCGAGTTCACCATCGAGCGCGGCAAGCTCTGGATGCTGCAGACCCGGGTGGGCAAGCGCACCGCCGGCGCCGCGTTCCGGATCGCCGCCCAGCTCGTCCACGAGGGCATGATCAGCCTCGACGAGGCGCTGAGCCGCGTCTCCGGCGCGCAGCTGGCCCAGCTGATGTTCCCCCGCTTCGACCTCTCCGCCGAGCCGGCCGCCCTCACCACCGGCATCGGCGCGTCCCCGGGCGCCGCCAGCGGCAAGGCCGTCTTCACCGCCGAGCGGGCCGTCGAGCTGGCCGCCGCCGGCGAGGACGTCATCCTGGTGCGCCGCGAGACCAATCCCGAGGACCTGGCCGGCATGATCGCCGCCCGGGGCATCCTCACCGCGCGGGGCGGCAAGACCAGCCACGCCGCCGTCGTGGCCCGCGGGATGGGCCGGACCTGCGTGTGCGGCGCGGACCAGCTCGAGATCGCCGCGGACCGGTTCACCGTGGACGGCCGTACGGTCGAGGAGGGGCACGTCATCTCCGTGGACGGCACCAGCGGCCGGGTCTACCTGGGAGCGGTGCCCGTACGCCCCTCCGAGGTGGTGCAGTACTTCGAGGGCGAACGGGTGGAGTCCACGCTGGTCGAAGCCGTGCACACGCTCATGGGCCACGCCGACGCGACCCGGCGGCTGGCCGTACGCACGAACGCCGACACCGGCGAGGACGCGGCCCGCGCCCGGCGCTTCGGCGCGGAGGGCATCGGCCTGTGCCGCACCGAGCACATGTTCCTGGGCGACCGTAAGGAACTGGTCGAGCGGCTGATCCTCGCGGGGACGGAGACCGCCCGCAACGACGCGCTCGCCGCCCTGCTGCCCCTGCAGCGCGCCGACTTCGTCGACCTGTTCCGGGCCATGGACGGCCTGCCGGTCACCGTGCGGCTCATCGACCCGCCGCTGCACGAGTTCCTGCCGTCGCTGGAGGAGTTGGCCGTCAACGTCGCCGTCGCCCGCGAGCGCGGCGAGGAGCACAGCGAGGAGGCCCAGCTGCTCGACGCCGTACGCCGGATGCACGAGCAGAACCCGATGCTCGGCCTGCGCGGCGTACGGCTGGGCCTGGTCATTCCGGGCCTGTTCGCGATGCAGGTCCGCGCGATCGCCGAGGCCGCGGTGCAGCTCGCCGCGGAGGGCCTCGACCCCCGGCCGGAGATCATGGTGCCGCTGGTCGGCGCCGTGCAGGAGCTGGAGATGGTGCGCCAGGAGTGCGAGCAGATCGTCGCCGAGGTGGTCGCGGGCAGCGGGGTCGAGGTGCTGATCGGCACGATGATCGAGGTGCCCCGGGCGGCGCTGACCGCCGGCCAGATCGCCGAGGCGGCCGACTTCTTCTCCTTCGGCACCAACGACCTGACCCAGATGGGCTGGGGCTTCTCCCGCGACGACGTCGAGGGCGCGTTCTTCTGGCGCTACCTGGAGCTCGGCATCTTCGGCATCTCACCGTTCGAGTCGATCGACCGCGACGGCGTCGGCCGGCTCATCCGGATCGCCGCGGAGGAGGGCCGGGCGGTGAAGCCGCGGCTCAAGCTGGGCGTCTGCGGTGAACACGGCGGCGACCCCGAATCGGTGCACTTCTTCCACGAGGTGGGCCTGGACTACGTGTCCTGTTCGCCGTTCCGGGTGCCGGTGGCGCGTCTGGAGGCGGGGCGGGCGGCGGTCGCGGGCGCCGGCTCGGACAGCCGCTGACCGGGCGGGTTCTCAGAGGTCCTGGTTCTCCAGGCGGTGGGCCTTGGCGCTGCGGCGCCAGGCGAACACCAGGAACACGATGCCGACCAGGAACGCGATGCTGGGGGCCTCGCCGTCGAAGGGGTACCCGGCGATGTCGCTGGCCCCGCCGCCGACGAACGCCACGCCGCCGACCACCCACAGGAAGCCCGTGATGGCGGGGTTCGGACGACGCACCCGCCGCGGGATGGCGGGAGCGTCGTCGCTCCGAGTGTGATCTCCGTGGCGCGCGGTCATTGGAGCATTATGGTGGCCCCCGTCACACTCCACTTCGTGCGATCGGACAAAGATCAGCACAGACGTTCGTCGGCAGGCACGGAAGCCGCGTAACCATCCGTTTACCCAGCTTGGCTATGGTGGGCGAAATGTCCTAATCGTTGGGATTCCACCATGCCTACGCCGGACGCCTGGCGCACGCTGTTCCGCCACGACCTGCCCGCATCGATCGTCGTCTTCCTCATAGCCGTACCGCTGTCGCTCGGCATCGCCGCCGCCTCGGGCGCCCCGCTGCTCGCCGGCCTGCTCGCCGCGGTCGTCGGCGGCGTCGTGGCCGGCCTGCTCGGCGGGGCCCCGCTGCAGGTCAGCGGGCCGGCGGCCGGGCTCACCGTGATCGTCGCCGGCACGGTCGCCGACCTCGGCTGGGCCGGCACCACGGCGGTCGTCGCCCTGGCCGGCCTCGTGCAGATCGGGCTCGGCGCCGCCCGCCTCGGCGGGGTCGCGCTCGCCCTCCCGCCCGCCGTGGTGCACGGCATGCTCGCCGGGATCGGCGTGGTCATCGCACTGAGCCAGGCCCACGTCGTGCTCGGCGGGAACCCGCAGGGCTCGGCCTGGGACAGCCTGCGCGACCTGCACCGGCAGGTCGCCGCCCACCACGGCGGCGCCCTGCTCATCGGCCTGCTCACCGCCGCGATCCTGCTGCTGTGGCCCCGGTTCGTGAAGCTGTCCCTGCTGCCGGGGGCGCTGGTGGCGGTGACCGCCGCGACCGCCACGGCGAGCCTGGCCGGCCTCGAGCCGGCCCGGGTGGACCTGCCGCCGGACCCGATCGGCGAGCTCGGCCTGCCGCGGTGGCCGGACGCCGCCCCGGCCGAGATCGCCCTCGCGGTGGTCACGATCGCCCTGGTGGCCAGCGTGGAGTCGCTGCTGTCGGCGGTCGCCGTGGACAAGCTGCACGACGGCGAGCGGGCCGGCCTCAACCGGGAACTGGTCGCCCAGGGCGCCGCCAACGCCGTCTCCGGAGCGCTCGGCGGGCTACCGGTCACCGGGGTGATCGTCCGCAGCTCCACCAACGTGGCGGCCGGGGCGCGCACCCGTGCGTCCGCCGTGCTGCACGGGCTCTGGATCGCCCTGTCCGTGCTGTTCCTCGGCTCGCTGCTCGAACAGATCCCGCTGTCCGCGCTGGCCGCCGTGCTCGTCGTGATGGGACTGCGGCTGGTCAGCGTGGCCCGGATCAGGACGTACGCGCGGCACCGCGAGCTGCCGACGTACCTGATCACGGGTTTGGGGGTGATCTTCACCGACCTGCTGACCGGGGTGGCGCTGGGCATCGCCGCGGCGGTGCTGGTGATGCTGGCCCGGCTGGCGCGGTGCGAGATCACCCGCTCGTCGCCGGGCCCCGGACGCTGGACGGTGGTCATCACCGGCACGCTCGCCTTCGTCGGCGCCGGCCGGGTGGCCCGCGAACTCGCCGCCGTGCCCCCGGGCGGGACGGTGGCGCTGGAACTGCATCTCGACTACCTCGACCAGGGCGCGTTCGAGACGGTCCGGGACTGGCGGGACGCGTACGAGCGCGCCGGCGGCCGGGTCCGGGTCCGCGACGGGCACGACAGCTGGTTCCACCGCGCCACCTCCGGGCGCCTCGGCGCGGCCCGCACGTGGCCGCACCGGAGCTGATCCGCCCCGCGGACGGGTTACCTTCGTGCCAGATCCGCCCGTGCCATTGAGCTGCGCCCGCCCAGGCCGCATGGTGAACCCGTGGCACCCCCGGCGAGCGACTGCCGTCCCCTGGGCCCCGGTGACGTCGTCCTCGTGGGCCGGGCGGCCAGCGTCCAGTTCACCGGCCGCTCCGGCTTCGCGTTCCGGATCATCGCGGTCGACGACCGCCCCACCTATGACGGCTGGATCTGGCTCGACGGCTACCAGCTCGACGGGCGCGGCCAGGCGGTCGCCCGCCGCCGCATCTTCGTCTTCGCCGCCGGCCTCCGCCGCGCCGGCACCCCGGACCGGCGCCGCTGACCACAGCCGGCGTGTGAGATGCCCCGATGGTCGCAGGGGGCAGGCTTGGCGGGAACATCAACCGCGTCGCCACCTCGGCGGCCGGCCGTGCGGTCAGCGGCGCACCGAGGCCTGCTGTCCCCTCGGCGGCCCAAATCGCCCGCGGCCGGCGGTGGCCGGATCGGCAGCTGTCGATGACCGGGCAGAGTCGCGGGGGCGGGCGGGAAAGTCACGATGACGTGGCACTGGATCGTGAACCTGAGATCGGCGCGCCACGTTCACACGAAGAACGCCACACCCGCCGCACCTCGAAGGAGGGCCAACAGCCGTGAGTGGCCGTCCGGTCATATCGCGATTTTGCGAAAGGTCTGGTGGAAGGTGGGCATCGAGGTTTGAAGGGAACGTATGACGAACGAGCGAGAAATCCAATTATTCGCCGAGCGGCTGGATCGCCTGTACCAAAGCACCAGCTATTCTCTTGGCGAGGTCATCAAACTCAATAATCTTCTTGTCATCACCAATGATGACAAGAAGATCAAAGCCATCAACGAGGCGGTCGCGCAGTGGCGGAAGCACAACCTGCAGGGCCGGGGTGATCATGGCGGTATCTATGTGCGTGGATCAGACGGTGGCGAGTGGTATGCCGGGCAGAAGCGGCATTTCGAAGAGTCTGTTCTGCCACCACTGGAAAAGGCCTTGAACGTGCTGAAAGACAAGGCGCGGGCCAAGAACAAGGGAACAAGCCATAGCAGGCTTGGCGGAGTGCTGACAAATCTGGGAAAGATTCAACAGGCCGAGAAAGAACTCTACGGGATGCGACAGCGGTTCCATGACCGCCGGGCGAGCGAAGCCGGTAGTCGGGCGCCGACCACGACAGCACCCGACCAACAACAATGGGACGGGCTTGAGAACGTCGCATCCCGGTCGCTGGAGCGCCCGAATGTGCCGACGATGCAGGCCGTTTCTCCGGTATCCCCGACCACAGGCCCATCTGCGTTCCCGCAGATGCCTTCTCCGGTTTCCGCGGGCACGTCTGTCCCGCCGGGTTGGCGCGTCTATCCGGCAACCCCGGCCACCGGCCGGACACCCTCTGGCCCGCCTTTTTCGCCATCTCCGGTGATGGCCGACGGTTACCACGGTGAACCGTTCGAGGCCTACGGCGGAGGCGCCCCGAACCAGCAGGTCCCGCCTCCGCCTCCATATACCCCGTACGCGCAGACACCTGACCTCGGCCAGACGACGGCCATCGGTTCACAAACGCGGAGACAAGAAGCGTGGTCCTACGCGACGCCTCCACCTGTACTGGCCGCCGGAGCGAATATCCGCTCCAGTACAGCATCCGGGGCCGACCACCGCTTTCCTGGGAACCCCCCGCGGGGTGATCAACTCCCGCCAGGGTTCAGCGCCTCGATGAGAGGACAGCATGGGCAAGGCCAACCTCGGGGCAGGTGAAGTGGCTGGTGGCCCGCAACGGCTTACGCCGGGCGGGAAGAGCGCGGGCCCGCGCCGGGGTTCCGGCGCGGGCCCTCTGAGGCCAACTCGACGACGGATCGGGGCCGCGAGCTCTACGAGCCGCGTCACCTCCGGGCGGCCGCAGCGGTCGTTCTCACGAGGCGTACTCGTTGGAGATCTCGGTGGCGTAGTTCTTCCACAGCGGGGTCATGGTCTCGGCGTTGATCGGCTGCCCGGAATCGATCATGGCCTTGAAGTCGCGGAAGTACTGCACGTACAGGTCCGGCGTGAAGGTGTTCAGCATGACCGCGTTGACGTCGCCGACGTTGGCGAACGTGTGCGGCGCCCCGGTCGGCACGATGACCCAGGTGCCCGGTCCGGCGTCGTACTGGTCCTCGCCGACGGTGAACCGGAACGTTCCCGCCAGCACGTAGAAGCCCTCGTCGTGCTGGGCGTGGCGGTGCTGCAACGGGCTCGGGGTGCCCGGTGGGATGGTGACCTCGGCGAACCCCAGCCGGTGATCGGTGTGCTCGCCGTTCTCCAGGATGCGGATCTGCTGCGCCCCGCTGCCGAGGATCTCGCCCTCACCGGGGCGGACGATGTTCACCTTCGCCACGACTGTCTCCCAACGCTATTGCCGACCTTGGTGACCACCATCCTGTTCCGGGCCGGCCGGGCGCGTCTTGGCCGTCCGTGCACGGTTGCTGGTCATCAGTGCGCGGGCGTTGTAGCCGTACGTCGTCTTGAAGAGCTTGCTGAAGTGCGCGGGATCGGAGAACCCCCACCGGGCGGCCACGGCGGTGACCGTACGCCCGCTGCCGGTCAGCTCCGCCCGGCAGCGCTCCAGGCGGCGACGGCGGATCAGGGCCGCGACGGTGAGCGGCTGGTCCTCGAACAGCTTGTGCAGCCGGCGCACGGAGATGTGGTGGGCGGCGGCGATGCCGGGCGGGGACAGGCCGGGGTCGGCCAGCCGGGCCTCGATGTAGCCGGCGATCCGGTTCCGCAGCCACTCGTCCGGGGCCGCTTGCTCGTCGCCCAGCCGGGCCTCCAGGGCGACCGCGATCAGCTCGATGACGGCCGCCGCCGACCGCAGCGCCTCCGCCTCGCGGAACTCGGTCGCCAGCCGCGCCGACTCCCGGGCCAGCACGGAGACGAGAGCGCCCGGACCGTGGCTGCCGTCGATGCGCTCGCCGGCGAGCCGGTCGACCTGAGCGGGCCGCAGCCGAAGCTCCCGGCGCGGGAACACCATGGTGACGTGCGCCGAAGCGGTGCTCTCGAACCGCAGCGTACGCGTGGGATCGAGCAGCACCAGGTCGGCCGGCCCGAGCTCGGCGTCGCCGCCCCCCTGGCCGATCCGCGTCCGGCCCCGGATCATCACCTTGATCGCCAGGTTCTCGCCGTCGAGGGTGTCGCGTTCCCGCCCGACGCAGACGCTCTCGGGCGTCTCGAGGGAGACCAGCCGCAGCGGCCCGAGCTCACGGGCTGCGACCCGGCCCCGGAAGCCGGGCCCGGCCAGCTTGTTGACCAGCGGCGGAAACCCGCAGGCGGCCAGCTCGTCCTGGAACGTCTCAAGATTGCCGATCACCCGTCAACGGTAACGCCGGCTCCGGCTCCCCTCGCTCCGAATGTGGTCGTAGTCTGGCTGGACGTCGCTGATGAGGGGCAAGCGCAGAGTGGACATTCGGGTGATCGCCGCGGGAGACACCCCGCAGGGTCTGGCCCTGGATCCGCGCCACGGCCATGCCTACCTGGCCAACAATCGCATGCACGCGTTCCTGGGACACCGGCGGGCGGGCACGGTGTCGGTCGTGGACCTCGTGGCGGGCACCGAGATCGAGCGGATCAAGGTCGGCCGCCGGTGCATCGCTGTCGCCGCGCATCCGTCGCGGGGCGAGGTGTACGCCGCCAACCTCGGCTCGAACTCGGTGTCGATCATCGACACCGCAGTGCACAAGGAGACTGCCCGCATCGGCGTGGGCCCGGAACCGCGTGCCCTCACGGTCAGCCCGGCGGGCGACCGGGTCTACGTAGCCGGCATAGGCGGGCGCACCGTGTCCGTGCTCGATCCCCAGGCCCGCGCGGTCACCGCGACGATCGAGGTCGGCGAGGGGCCGTGCGCCTTCGCCCAGTCTCCCGGCGGCGACCGGCTCTACGTAGCGAACTTCCGCAAGGGCACGGTGAGCGTCGTGGACACGCGTACGCTGACCGCCACGGCCACCGTGCCGGTCGGGGACGGGCCGGGCGCTCTCGCGATCAGCCCTGACGGCGACCGCCTCTACGTCGCCTGCCGATGGTCCCAAGCGATCACCGTCGTGGATACCGGCACGTGCGAGGTGTCGAGCAGCATCACCACGCAGACCTTGAGTACGCGCCGCGGGGTGTCGCTCGGCGTCGCGATGTCACGCCCCCAGCCGTACGGGATCGCGCTCAGCCGCGACGGAGCGCTCCTGCTCGTCGCGCTCTGGGAGCCCGGGACCGTCATCGTCATCGACACCGCGACCGAGCGCCGGGTCGAGGAATACGATCTCGGCGGCGGAAAACACGGCCGCGGTCCGGTGGACATCGTCGCGGATCCCGTCGCTGACCGCTGGCTCGTCGCCTGCGTAGCGAACGCGGTGGCCGTGCTGACACGATGACCGGGCGCCGCTTCCGGGCTGGGCTCGAAGGTCGTCGTCACGCTTCGCTCCGGCCGGGCGCGGTGGCACCGGCGCGGCCGGGGAGTCGCGTCACGGCACCATCCACCGCTTGCAGGAAATCTGTTCTCGAGCGTTCCTCGCCTTACGGAGATCGCATTCTCCGCGGACCTGGCGCCCTCAACTGCCGAGAAGAGTGCGTTCGATCAAGTCTCGAAGATTGCCAAGCCGGGCCGGTCGACAGTAGAGGTAAGCGCAGACGATCACCTCCGACAGACGGGCAACTGCTCGTGAACCTCTAGTCCGTAGATCGACTACTGTGATGGGCGAGTGCCACCACCCTGTACCGCATCACCATGGGCGGACTCCTCCCTTGTAGATTGCCTACATGTCCTCGTTCCTCATGGCAGCAGCTGGGCAAGAATCCTCTGACTGGTCGTCGAGCAAGTTAGTCATTCCGGTAGTAGCGGCCTTGCTGGGCTTTGTAAGTGGTTATCTTCTGGAAATAATTAAAACTAGACGAGGACCCAAAACTCTCTTGGCATGGGATCTGGAGGTCGAACAACCAGAACTCAACTATGGAGCAAAGCGGGCTGACCGAGTCAAGATAAGTTACCGAGGCCGCGAGGTCGACCGTTTGGTCAACGTGCGCTACACCATCACCAACGCCGGCAACACGTCCATCAAGAACCAATCGGTTCGATTTGATATACCAGAGGGAGCCAAGATCCTCCAGCGTGAACTTGACCCGATTCCGGAACCAGAGTTGGGGGTGCGGGACATCACGGACGAAGACCCGGCGTTCGCGGGCCCGAGATACAAGATCGGTCAGCTGGATCCTGGCGATTCAGTATCCTTCGCCTTCGCGGCGGACGGGGGTGCCTGGCGTGCATGGAAGGGGGCGAAGCTTCACAATGAAGAGGCCGATGTTGTATATCGGCGGCGGGACGTGGCACTGCAGCGTGACGATCAGACGCACGTGGGGCCGTTCCTGTTTGGCCTTGCAGCCATCCTTATTGTGACCACCCTTACGGGAGCTGCATCACTGGCCATATGGATCTTGGGTAAGTTCTACCTGGTCGAGTTAGCATACTACGGAATCATCATCATATTAACAGTTGCGTTTGCTGCCGCAGCCGTGTATCTGCTATCTCACGCGCGCCGTGCTACAAGATTCATTGCGGAACGCTGGGCGAACCCCGGGCATGGCGCAGTGTCACTGACGGCTGGCGGTGGGGATAGCTGGTTCGCATATGCGCCTAACGGCGAAATCCGAATTGAACCCCCGACATCCAACTCAGTCAAAGATGATATCGTTTGAGGCTCCAAGGGCAGCCTCGCTGAGATCATGTCACTCTCATGCCGCAATCCGATCGGTCGGCGGCCTGCGGCGGTGTCTCGCTGTGGCCGGGCTGATCGTGGAAACGAGTGAGCGTCTTCTCGGCCTGTGCCTCTATCGTGCCAGGGTGCCTGGACTCAAAGTCAGCGCCGATGCGTAGCTGGACGCCCTGCATCCAACACTGCGGCCAAGGTCCAGCGGCGTCTCACTGCCGTCCTGGCTACACTTTGCCTCCATGGCGACGATCTACACAACCCGGGAGTGGAACGGCCACGGGAAGCAGAACTACTACTGGAACGAGTACCGGCTCGAGGGTGACACCGTCGTCAAGTACAAGTGCCACAGGCAGAAGTTCTTCGATGGCAACGAAAACACCTGGCAGGAGGACGAGACGGTGGTGGAGTCGTGGGGGGTTGACGATCAGAGCATTCCCGACTGGCTTACACAGTATCTCTGAACGCGTACCCTCAATCCGCTCTTCGAAGTTAGCGGAATTGCGGTGTCCGCGGTGGCGACGCGGTAGTGGCGGAGTGGAGTCCGTAACCGCAGGTTCTCCGGATTCCGAGATCCGTTGGTGTCGCGGGCCAGGAAGCCCGTGCATAGGTCCGGGCATGCGCTTGTTCTCACACCCGAAGATCGCGGCAGGCGGATCCGGTGGTGCATTGCCGTGATGGGCCTCTTCATCGCGCTGGAGGTTGTGGCGGTGCTGTGCGCCCATCGCTAAATCTGGCCCGAAGGCTTCGCCCTCCCCGCTGGTCGTAATTCCTTACCTCGTATAGCAGCGGCAGTCTTGTCCCAATGGGGACCGAAAATGCCTCTGTTTGATCTGAGCGCACGGGGAGCTGTCCTGAGCGCGCACTGTTCTGCCGCGGACAGTGCGGTGGCTCGGCTACAGAGATTGAAGGCTCTTCGAAGTTAAGCGGGGTTGAGGTGTCCGCGGTGTCGGCGGGTGGTGGCGGTGCGGGTGCGTAGCCGCTGGTTTTCGGGGTTGCGGAATC
>NZ_PVZG01000015.1 GCF_003002065.1 Pseudosporangium ferrugineum | reverse complement strand
GCAGCGATCTGGCACAACAACAAGACCGGCGCACCCGTCACCCGGTCACTGATCGCCTACGACCACTGACCGGGATATCGGAACTACTCGTCTAGACCCGGTAGACCCCGAATTCGTAGAGCGAATAGCCCCAACCGGTCGCCCGGGTGGTGCCGTTCATCCGTACGTACCGGCCGGAGCCGCTGATGTTCAGGCTGTCGAAGCCGCCGTTGCCGCTGGTGGTGCTGTAGACGGTGGTCCAGGTGGAACCGTTGTCGGACGTCTGGATCGCGTACGCCTTCGCGTACGCGTCCTCCCACGCGAGCTGCACGTGGTTGAAGGACTGCACCGAGCCGAGGTCCACCTGCACCCAGGCCGTGTCCAGCCACTCGCTCGCCCAGCGGGTGCCGTAGTCGCCGTCGACCGCGTACGCCGGCAACTGCGGCCCGTTGCTCCCGGTCGGCTGGTACGACGAGGCGGTGGCCGTACGCCCCCGGGCGAGGTTGGTGCCCGGGACCGTCGGCGGCACCACGCGCAGCGACCGCTGCTCGATGCCCACGTTGCCGTGGCCGTCGAACGCGTACACGTAGACCTTCCACACGCCGAGCTTCTCGGGCGCGCGTACGGTGAACGAGCCGTTGCCGTTGTCGGTGAAGACCACGTTCGTCAGGCCGGTGTTCCCGCTGATGTGCTTGTCGGAGTACATGAGGTTGTAGCGGATCAGGTCGCCGTCGGGGTCGGTGGCCGCCGTGGTGAGCGTGAACGTCCCGCCCGCGGGCACCGCCGTCTGGTTGCTCACCGTCATCGAGGTGATCTCCGGCGGCGTGTTCGCCGAGGCCTGCCCGGTGTACGCCTGCCGCAGCGCGTGGTAGCCCAGCCGCCGCCACCCGCCGGTGAAGGTGTTCAGCCAGACCCCGCCGAAGTCGTTCTCGAGTCCGTAGTGGAACTCGGTCGCGCCCAGCGCCACGCCGGGATGCGCCTTGATGGCGTTCCAGCTGCTCGTGTAGCCCGCGCGCTTCTGCAGATCGGACGGCTCGGTCGGCACGCCGTTGACGTCGGCGGGCACCTCCCACTCGCCGGCCGGCCCGCCCTCGGTGAGGATGTACGGCTTGGTGTAGCCGCCGTTGATCCAGTCCTGCTTGACGTTGCCGATCGCCCCGTACGAGTTGACCGCGAGCAGGTCCAGGTCGGGCGCGTACTGCTTGTAGTAGGGCCAGGCACCCGTGTACGCGTCGGTCGACGTGACCGGGTGGTTCGGGTCGGCGGCGTGGATGGCCTGGGCCACCTCGTTGACGAACCGGGCGTAGCCGACGCGCCGCGCCTCGACCTCGGCGGCGGACAGCCCGTGGTCCTGCATGGTGAGGATGACCTCGTTGCCGACGTCCCACATCAGCACGCCCTGGCGGTTCTTGAGCGCGTTGACCCGGGCGACGATCTCCGCCTTGACCGAGTTCTTGTAGGCGGTGTCGTTGACGTAGTCGGCGCCCTGGTTCAGCCAGTGCCCGACGACCACCTTGATGCCCTGCTGCGCGGCGCGGTCGAGCAGCGCCGGGGTGTTGGCGTCGTCCACGCCCCAGATGCGGATCGTGTTGACACCCATGTTCCGCAGGTCGCGCAGGTACCCGTCGGCCGCCGCCTGCGGCGGGCCGTAGGTCAGACCCTTGATCTCGTACGCCGACCCGTTGACGTTGAGCTGCCAGTTGCCCTGGGAGCCGGTCACCCGTACGGTCGACGGCCCGCCGGGGGTGGCGGGATCGGTCATCGCCGCGGGTGTCGCGCCGGTGGCCCGGGCCACCGAGACGGAGTCGACCGACAGCACGCCGCCGGAGGTCGTCTCGGGGGTCGGCGTGGTGAAGCCGGCGATCGCGTTCGGCAGCGACCCGCCGATGGCCAGGTCGAGGCGGAGGAAGAAGCCGTGGTGCACGGCGGCGTTCCACGCGGTGACGCCGACCTGGGACTCGCGGACCACCCAGGTCTGCCGCCCGTCGAGGTAGAAGCGGATCTCCTCGTCGGTCTTCGTCCGGTCGATGACCTGCGAGTACTCGTGGTAGCCGGTCTGGCAGCCGGTGCAGCTCGCGAACCCGCTCGCCCGGCCGTTGTACTCGGCGCAGGGGCCGTCGGGCGCGGTGCCGCAGTGCAGGGTCTGCGACAGCTGGCTGCGCCCGTTGACGCCGGTCATGATGTCGGTCTCGCCGACGCCGGGCCAGTTCGTGTAGTTGCCCCGGTACGCCGCACCCGTGGCGCGGAAGCCCGGCCAGTAGCCGAGGCCGTTGGCGACGTCGGGCTGCTTGAGCACGGCGCTGAACTTCAGCAGTTCGCCGGCGCGCGGCTCGAAGTCGGTGCGCTGGGTCTCGAGGCGCCCGGAGGTCCACCTTCCGGCACCGTCGCGGATCGCCTTGACGGACAGCTTGCCGGTGCCGTCGAGGGACACGTTGGCGGTCGAGTCGGTGGCTGTCTCGACCTCGCCGGTGCCCCAGTTGGCCGCGCCGCCGGGATACTGCGTGCCGGTGCGCAGCAGCCAGTTGGCCGCGCTGGGCGAGGTGTTCGCCGGTCCGGTGAAGTCCTCGCTCCACACCGGGGTCCAGTTGCCGGGCACCGGCGTCGGGTCGGTGGGGTCGGGCGTGGTGCCGCCGGTGCTGCCGTAGACCCTGAACTCCCACAGTGAGTAGCCGTAGGGGCTGCCGCGCTGGGTGCCGTACATCCGGACGTAGCGCCCGGAGCCGCTCACCGTGAGCGTCTCGGTGCCGCCGGCACCGTTGGTGGTGCCGTAGATGTCGGTCCAGGCGGTGCCGTCCGCGCTCGTCTGGATCTTGTACGCCTTCCCGTACGCGTTCTCCCACTGGAGGACGACCTGGGTGACCGTGGCGGTGGCGCCGAGGTCGACGCGGATCCACTGGGGATCGGCGAACTGGCTCGACCACCGGGTGCCGGGATTGCCGTCGACCGCGTTCTCCGCCACCACGTCGTTGCCCTCGAGCGACGAGGCGAGCGCGGGCTTGCCCTGCGAGAGCAGCGCGTCCGCGGCGTGCGCGGTCACCTGCACGACGCTCAGGTACGCGGCGACGACCGCGAGCACGACCACGAGGACGAGCCCGCGCCTGCGGGGGCCGGTGCGGGCGGGCGGCGGAACCGGTGGGCTGAGGGAAAAGGCCGGATGCACGGGGACTCCTGACGTTCGCCGGACGGAGCCGGGAGGGGAACGGAGCGCGCCTCGGATCGGGGATGGAGAGCGCTCTCCAACGCATGCCGCAGTGTTACGCCCGCTTTTCCTCCGTGTCAATAGAACGGCCCGTACGCCCCCGCCGGATCGCCCGGCCGCCGCCGCATACAGGACATACCCGCCCCCGTTCCGGCGGTCGGGACGCATTGACACGATCGAAATGGCGGTCGAGACTCGCGGTGTGCGTCGATTTCCCCCCGTGCGCTTTTCCCGCCTGAATCGATTTCCCCCGCCCGCTCGATTCGCGATCACCGGCACCCTGCTGCTCGGCCTGTCCGCCTGCGGCACCACGACCGCCCCGGGCCCGGCCGCCCCGGCCTCCGTGGCCGCCGCCGCGCCCTCGGCCGCCACGTTCGGCGGCACCGATCTGGCCTGGGTCGAGATCACCATCGCCATGGACGAGCAGCTGCTGCCGCTGCTGGACCTCGTGCCCGGCAAGGCCGCCGACCAGCGGCTCGTGCAGCTGTCCACGCAGGTCAGGGACCTGCACGAGCGGGAGCTCGGCGACCTGCGGGCCCTGCACGACGAGGCCCGGCTGCCGGCCGAGAACCCGCACAAGGGCATGCCGATGCCGGGCATGGTGACCCCGGAGCAGGTCGCCGAGGCCGCCGCCGCGCGCGGTGCCGCCTTCGACGACCTGGTCGTGCGGCGCCTCACCGCGCACCTCGAGCAGGGCGTCACCCTGGCCGAGAGCGAGCGGAAGGCCGGCGTCGAGCCGCGCACCCGGGCGCTCGCGGAGCAGGTGCTCGACAGCCGGCGGACGTACCTTTCTCTGCTGACGTCCTTTTCCTGAAATGGTCCGGGCCCCGCATTTCACGGGACCCGGACGATCGATCACGGCAGTTCGTAGTTCTCGTTCAGGGCGGCGCCCCGGTCCGGCTTGTACTGGTCGTAACCGCGCGGGTCGCACTGCAGCCCGCCGTTGATGCAATGGGTCACGAGCGCCCGCAGCGTCGGCGCGTCCCACGCGTTGTAGAAGTCGTAATGGAACGAGTAGCCGCGGCCGCTCGACAACCGCACGTTCGCCATGTTCCCGCTCACCGGGAAGGCCACCTTGAACTCGATCATCGGTACCGCCACCGGGTGGCTGGCCGGGCAGATCCCGACCACCGGGTACGCCATGTGGCTCTTGTGGTCCGGCGTGTCCAGGTGGAGGCCGTCCCAGCAGCTCGGCGCCTGGTAACGCATGTTGAGCTGGCTACCGGCCACGCAGTTCGCCGGGAAGTCCCAGTTGCGGACGCTGTCGCCGCACTCCCAGCCCTCGACGGCGCCGGGCGCGTTGCGGAACTCGTCCAGCGTGGCCGACGGGCTGCCGACCACGTAACGCAGGCCGGGCGGGGACGGGCGCACGCTGCGGTAGTCGATGACGCCGCTCTTGTAGTAGATGACCTGCCGGCCCACCGGCTGCACGGCCGTGTCGCCGTTGAGCAGCGTCGGCATCCAGTAACCGGTCTTGTCGCCCGGCGTGATGCACGACGTCTGCCCGGCCTGGAGGCTGGCCAGCGTGGTCGCCGCGTTCGTGGTCGTGTTGCCCATGAACGTGTGCGAGTGCGAGGCGCCCGGCATGTTCGGGAAGACGATCGGGTCGTCCGGCAGGTTCGACCGGCTCACCGAGCAGTTCGCCTGGAACTCGTGGTGCGTGGTCGGCGGGTTGGTCGCCGGCGGCACGGCCGTCGACGGTACGACGCCGGTGACGGGCGGGTTCGCGAGCACGTAGCCGCTGCCGCCCGGGTCGGGCTGGGCGCCGGTGAGCGAGCCGTACACCTTGAACTCGTACAGGGAGTAGCCGTAGCCGGTGCCGCGCTGGGTGCCGTACATCCGGACGTAGCGCCCGGAGCCGCTCACGTTCAGCGTCTGGGTGCCGCCGGCGCCGGTCGTGGTGCTGTAGATGCTGGTCCACGCGTTGCCGTCGGGGCTCGTCTGGATCTGGAACGCCTTGCCGTACGCGGTCTCCCACTGCAGGACGACCTGGGTGACCGTCGCGGTGCCGCCGAGGTCGACGCGCAGCCACTGCGGGTCGGCCCACTGGCTGCCCCAGCGGGTGTCGGCCCGGCCGTCGACCGCCGCGGCGGCCGGCGACTCACCGTTCTCCAGCGACGACGCGAGCGCCGGACGGCCCTGCGAGAGCAGGGTGTCGGCGGCGTGCGCCTGCTGGATGCCGACCGCGAGCAGCGAGCCCGCCAGCACGGCGGCACCGATCGGGGCGACGAGCCGTCTGAGCCTTCTTCTCGTGGGTGTCATGGGTCCTCCAGGGGACGGGTTCCCGGGCCGGACACCTCGCGGCGGTCGCCACGAGCTGCGGGGAAAGGGCCGCGGGGGTACGGGGAACGCGGAGAGCGCTTTCCGAAGTGTTACGCCGCTATTGCACGGACGTCAATACGCCCGCGCGGTTCCGGAACCGGCTCTGCCCGTTCACCCGTCAATCGCCGCCGCCGCTGCCGCATCCAGCCCCATCCCGGTCCCATCCCGGGCCGTTCCGGTCTTATTCCCGCCGCATCCCGGCCGCGGCCCGACCGCGTCCGGCTCTTGCCGGAGAGCGCTCTCCGGCTGTGCTATAAAGACGTCATGGAGACTCGGAGGTCCGCTCGATGACCACCACGGGCGGACGCGTGCGCGTCGGCGAGCGGCTGCCGACGCTGGAGGACGTGGCCCGCCTGGCCGGGGTCTCCCGGGCGACGGTGTCCCGCGTGATCAACGGCATCCGCAACGTCGACCCCCAGCTGCACGAACTCGTCTGGGACGCGGTCGGGCGCACCGGCTACGTGCCCAACCGGCTGGCCCGCTCCCTGGTCACCCGGCGCACCGGCACCATCGCGCTTGTCGTGTCCGACTCCGAGAGCCACGACGACGACCCGTTCATGGGCCGCTTCTTCGCCGACCCCTATTTCGGCCGCGTCGTCGGCGGCCTGATGAGCGTCCTGCGTACGGCGGGGATCCAGCTCGCCCTGCAGATCGTCGGCACCGAGGACCAGCGCACCCGGCTCGTCGGCGACCTGCGCCACGGCCAGGCCGACGGCGTCGTGGTGCTCTCCCTGCCGGGCCACGACCCCCTGCCCCGGATGCTCACCGACGCGGGCGTCCCGGCCGTGATGATCGGCCGCCCCGCCGACCCGGTGCCGATCAACTACGTCGACCTCGCCAACGACGCCGGCGCCGCCCTGGCCGCCGACCACCTCGTCGCCCGCGGCTGCCAACTCGTCGGCATGATCGCCGGCCCCGCCGACGTCCCCGCCAGCAGCGACCGGATCACCGGCTTCCGCCGCTCCATGGCCCGCCACGGCCACGGCTGGGTCCCCCAGGTCTCCGGCAACTTCACCCAGGAAAGCGGCGAGGCGGCGATGCGCACCCTGCTCGCGGACCACCCGCACCTCGACGGCGTCTTCGTCGCCAACGACCTGATGGCCCTCGGCGCCCTCCTCGCCCTGCGCGACGAGGGCCGCACGGTCCCCGCGGACGTGGCGGTGGTGGGCTTCGACGACAGCAGCGCGGCCACGGCGGCCGACCCGGCCCTGACGACGGTCCGGCACCCCCTCGAGGACATGGCCGCCGAGGCGGCCCGCCTCCTGATGACCCGCATCGACGACCCGGACATGCGAGTCTCCTCCGTCATCTACGAACCCACCCTGATCAAGCGCCGCTCCGCCTGACCCCGCCCGCCCCGGCTTCACGCGCTCGACGACCTGCGCCTGGTCCGCCCCGCTGGGCTCGAGCTGATCGGTCCGGCCCGCGCCGCCGGGAGCCGGACGGTCGTCCCCTTGCTCTTCCGGCTCCGGTTCCGGCATCGCGCCGGCCGCCCGATCCGCCCCGGCGCGGCCCGCGCCGCACGCCTTCCCCCAGCCACCCGCGCCCGCCCTCTCCCAACCACCCGCGGCGCGCCAGCCCACTCCCAGCCTCTGCCGGTCGCCGGTCGGCGCGGCCTGCGACCAGGCCCTCCGCTCACCCCCTCTCCGCTGTCACGGGCTGGCGGCGAGGAAGAGGAAGACGCCGAGGAGGCTGAGGTGGATGCCGCCCTGGAGGACGTTCGCGCGGCCCGGGACCACGGTCAGTGAGCCCACCACCACCGTCAGGGCCAGCAGCACCGTCTGGGTGCCGCCGAGGCCGAGCAGGAGCGGGCCGTCCAGCCAGATCATCGCGATCGCGATCGCCGGGATGGTCAGGCCGATGCTCGCCATCGCCGAGCCCAGCGCCAGGTTGAGGCTCGTCTGCATGCGGTCGCGGGCTGCCGCGCGTACGGCCGCGATGGTTTCCGGGAGCAGGACCAGGAGGGCGATCACGACGCCGACGACCGACTGGGGCAGGCCCGCGCCGGCGACCGCGGTCTCGATCGCCGGGGAGACGCCCTTGGCGAGGCCGACCACCGCGATCAGCGCCACGAGCAGCAGGCCTAGGCTGGTCAGCGCGGCGCGGCCGGTGGGCGGGTCGACGTGCTCCTCGCCGTCGATGACCTCGCCGGCGGTCGTGATGGGCAGGAAGTAGTCGCGGTGCCGGCGCGTCTGGACCAGGACGAACAGGAGGTAGAGCCCGAGCGAGGCGACCGCGGCGAAGGCGAGCTGGGCGGGCGAGAACTGCGGGCCCGGGCGGCTGGTCGTGAAGCTCGGGAGAACCAGGCTGAGGGTGGCGATCGTGGTGACGGCGGCGAGGGCTCCGCCCGTACCCTCGGGGTTGAAGACCGCGATCCGGCGGCGGACCGCGCCCACCAGCAGCGACAGCCCGAGGATCCCGTTGCAGGTGATCATGACGGCGGCGAACACCGTGTCGCGGGCGAGCGACTGGGTCTTCTCCCCGCCGCTGATCATCAGCGTGACGATCAGGGCCACCTCGATGATCGTCACCGCGACGGCGAGCACCAGGGAGCCGAAGGGCTCACCGACCTTGTGCGCGACCACCTCGGCGTGGTGCACGGCGGCGAGCACCGCGCCCGCCAGCAGCAGCCCGCTGATGATCACCGCGGGCGGTGGCAGGTCACGGCCCCACGTCAGGACGAGCGCGACGACGGCCGCCCCGGGCACGTACGCGGTCCATCGGGCGAGGTACGAGTTGATCTTCACTGCCATCCGTCAACCCTGCCAGAATCCGCGCCCCGTCGCCCGGTCCTGGGCTTTCGGGGTGACCATTCACGCACGTCGCCGGGTGGGGCGATCCGCCCATGAGCCCCCGGCGAATGGATCGCCCCGCCCGGCCCTCGGCGTGAGCGACGGTCCGAACCCTTACGGAGCTACGACAAAAGCCTTTGAGGTTTGCTTCGACGGCGCCGGGGCGGGAATGGTGGACGCATGGCTTACGTCTCGACGTCCGGGGAGTTCACCCGCGACCAGCGCTACATCGCCTCCCGGATCACGGCCGACGGCCGCGACGGCTATCCGGTCGAGGCGGGCCGCTACCGGCTTGTGGTCAGCCGGGCGTGCCCGTGGGCGAACCGCGCGATCATCGTACGGCGGCTGCTCGGCCTCGAGGACGCGCTGTCCATGGGGGTGGCGGGGCCGACGCACGACGAGCGGAGCTGGACGTTCGACCTCGATCCGGGCGGGCGCGACCCGGTGCTGGGCATCGAGCGGCTGCAGGAGGCGTTCTTCAAGCGCTATCCGGGCTACGAGAAGGGCATCACCGTGCCCGCGATCGTGGACGTGCCGACCGGCCAGGTGGTGACCAACGACTTCGCCCGGATCACCATCGACCTGTCGGTGGAATGGGCGGCACACCACCGCGAGGGCGCCCCCGCGCTCTACCCGGAGGAGCTGCGCGCCGAGATCGACGACATCAACAAGGTCGTCTTCGCCGACGTCAACAACGGCGTCTACCGGGCCGGCTTCGCGGGGTCGCAGGAGGCGTACGAGAAGGCCTACCACCGGCTCTTCGACCGGCTCGACCTGCTCTCCGAACGCCTCGAGGACCGGCGCTACCTGGTCGGCGACACGATCACGGAGGCGGACGTCCGGCTGTTCACGACGCTCGTGCGGTTCGACCCGGTCTACCACGGGCACTTCAAGTGCAACCGGAGCAAGCTGACGGAGATGCCGGTGCTGTGGGCGTACGCGAGGGACCTGTTCCAGACGCCCGGCTTCGGCGACACGATCGACTTCTCGGACATCAAGCGGCACTACTACGAGGTGCACCGCGACATCAACCCGACCGGCATCGTCCCCGCCGGCCCGGACCTGAGCGGCTGGCTGACCGAGCACGGCCGCGAGAAGCTGGGCGGCCGGCCCTTCGGCGACGGGACGCCGCCGCCCCCGCCCCGCGCCGGCGAGGAGGTCCCGGCCGGCCACGGAGCCACCTGACCCGGCAGCCGCCCCGCGGCCGACGAGCACCCGGGCCCGCGCACGGCCGGGCCCGCGCACGGCCGGGCCCGCGCACGGCCGGGGCCACGAAAGACAGGGAGCCCGGGAGGGAGCCGCGAGCGGCGTTCAGGGGCCCGGCATCGGCGGGCACTCCAGCACTTCGATCCAGTTGCCCTGGAACAGTCGCAGGTGGGGGTGCTCGGCGAAGATCCCGTCGGCCTCGTCCTGGGAGGCCGCCTCGACGATGGCGTACCCCGTCTTGCTGTCCGTGAAGTCGTCGCTCCCCTCGGCGGTGACCCGCCGCTTGCGGAACAGCGGCGAGCCGTTGTCGACGATCGCGTCCGCGTGGTTTCGCGCCCACGTCGCCCAGGCGTTCAGGAACTCGGCCTGCTGCTCATCGCTCACCTCGGGCTTCTGCGCGTCATCGGCGGCACCGTGGTAGATGGCGAGGAATCTGCTCATGGGCGCAGGCTAGTGGACCCTCGGCCGGGCAGCCGTCAGGCAGGGCGGATCGCCGTCAGACGGGTGGCCGTGCCGTTGCTGGTGGTCACCGCGACCAGGGCACCCGGGTTCTCGGCCAGCCAGATGCGGAAGTTCGACACCGATATCTTGCCGCTGCCCTCGCCGGTCCGCACGGCCGCGGGGACGTCGCCGATCGGCCCCTCCCACACCCTGAGGGCCGGCGACCTCCGGACCGGGATCGTGACCTTCTGCCGGCTCTCGACGACCTGGTACGGGTCGCTGCACAGCAGGTCGTCCGGGTCCACCCGGAACTGCTCGCAGTAGTCGGCGCTGTCCAGCACCCGCACCGGCTGGGCCACCGCGGCGCGCTCGTCCGGGTCGTACGAGTAGAGCCTGACGACCGACGTGCCGGAGCCGGTGGCCGGGTCGGCGAAGGGCGTCCGCTCGCCCGCCACCGGGGACCGCAGCTCGACGTCGGCGAAGGACACCGACGCGCTGTCGCCGGCCGACTCGTTGAGCACCCCCAGCTCGATCCGGCCCGCGACCAGCAGCGGCTCGGTGAGCGGCAGGCTGAGCAGGGCCGCGCCGTCGACCGTCAGCCCGGCCGTGCCGTCGCGCACGGCGATGCCCACCCGGTGCGTGCGGCCGGGCCGGAAGGCGGTCGTCGCGGCCGTACGCTCGCCGGTGAACCCGTTGCCCGAGTTCGTGTCGATCCCCAGGCGGACCTCTTTCTCGCAGAAGGAGGCTACGTAGCCGCTCGTGCCGACGTACCGGAACCAGATCACCGCGCACGAGCCCCGGGTGACGATGCCGGTGTCGACCGCGATCGTGTGGTCGCCGGTGAACGACTCCTCCGGGCCCCGGCACCGGTAGAGGCTGGCCTCGTGGGTCGTCGCCAGCATCCGGCGGTCGAAGGTGCACCATCCCCTGGCGTGCGTGGTCCGCTCGTCGGCCTTCCACAGCCCTGGCCGGTCGAGACGGTCGGACACCGACGGCCCCTGGAGCAGCGGCGTGGCGGGGGCGGCCGGCGCCGGGGACGGCGACGCCGCCGGGCCGGACACGAACGAGGCCGACGTCTGGTCGCTGCGGCCGCGCGACACCGCGAGGCCGATGCCGGCCGAGACCACGGCGGCCGCCGCGGAGGCGGCGACGAGACGGGTCAGCCGCCGGCGGCCGGCGCGCGGGGCGGGACGCGGCACCCGTCCGGTGTGCTGTGCCGCCTCGGCGGCCCTGAGCAGCTCCGGCCGCTGCGCCAGCCCTCCCCCGGTCTCCGCCTCGAGCAGCAGGTCGAGCAGCTGGTGGGCGGTCGGCCGGTCGGCCGGGTCCTTCGCCAGGGCCCGTTCCACCAGGGAACGCAGCGGCCCCTCGATCCCGGTGAGGTCCGGCGGCTGGGTCAGGATCCGCGCGGCCGTGGCGGCCGGCGAGTCCGTGCCGAACGGCGTGCGACCGGTCGCGGCGTAGGCCACCACGACTCCCCACGCGAACACGTCCGCGGGCGCGCCCGCCCGCCGGTCCGAGTCGGCCTCGAACCGCTCCGGCGCCATGTACGCCACCGTGCCGACCATCTGGTCCGGCCTGGTGTGCCGGCTGGTCACCTCCAGCGCCCGTGCGATCCCGAAGTCGATCACCTTGGGCGTACCCAGCGAGAAGAGGACGCTCTGCGGCTTCAGGTCGCGG
Source organism: Pseudosporangium ferrugineum (assembly GCF_003002065.1). Lineage (GTDB taxonomy): Bacteria > Actinomycetota > Actinomycetes > Mycobacteriales > Micromonosporaceae > Actinoplanes > Actinoplanes ferrugineus_A. The sequence goes on along the minus strand of NZ_PVZG01000015.1, from coordinate 209,351 downwards.
TGGATCACGCCCGCGCCGTGGATCGCGGCCAGCGCCGTGGCGACCCCGACGGCCACGCTGTGCAGGGTGCCGCCGTCCAGCGCGCCCCGCTCCCGGATCACCTGGGAGAGGCTGGGTCCGTCGACGTACTCGACCACCAGGTACGGCGTCTCGTGGTCCGGGTCAGCGTCGAGCACCGCCGCCGTGCAGAAGCCGGGCACCTCCCGTGCCCGGTTGACCTCGCTGCGGAAGCGGCCCCGGAACTCGGTGTCCCAGGCGTACTCGGGACGCACCATCTTCACGGCCACCAGCCGGCCGTCCGGCGAACGCCCCAGGAAGACCGTGCCCATGCCGCCCTGGCCGAGACGCCGGAGCAGCTCGTAGCCGCCGAGCCGGCGCGGATCCCCGGGCATCAATGGTTGCGTCACCCGCAGCACGATACCCATCGGCGGGCCGCTCCTGGCCGGGGACCGACCGGGGGCCCTGGCCTAGAATGGCCGCACATCCATAGTGGAGGGCCCTGATGACCGACCAGATCGACAGCTCGACGCCGCAGCCGGCGCGACGCTACAACTACTGGCTCGGTGGCAAGGACAACTTCGCCGTGGACCGGGCCTCGGGCGACGAGATTCTCAAGACCTTCCCGACCGCCCGCATCGCCGCCCTCGAGAACCGGCGGTTCCTCCAGCGGGCGACGCACTTCCTGACCGCGGAGGCCGGCATCCGGCAGTTCCTCGACATCGGTACGGGTCTGCCGACCGCCGACAACACCCACGAGGTCGCCCAGCGGGTCGCGCCGGAGTCCCGCGTGGTCTATGTCGACAACGATCCGATGGTGATGGCCCACGCCCGCGCCCTGCTGACCAGCACGCCGGAGGGGCGGACCACGTACATCGAGGCGGACCTCCGCGAGCCCGCCAAGATCCTCGCGAACGAGGATCTCCTGGAGACCCTCGATCTCCGCGAGCCGGTCGCGGTCATGCTGGTGGCGGTGCTGCACTTCATCGAGGGGTACGGCGCGGGCAAGCCGATCGTGCGCACCCTGATCGACGCCATGCCCAGCGGCAGCTATCTGGCCGTGACCAACTCGACGAAGGACCCGCTGCCCCCGGAGACGGCGGCCCTCTACGACGCGGCCCTCGCCTCGGGCATCACCAACATCTGGCCCCGCGACCGCGCCGAGTTCACCGACCTGTTCGACGGGCTGGAGCTGGTGGAGCCGGGCGTCACCCCGGTCAGCGAGTGGCGGGCCGTGACCGACCCGGCCGAGCGCCCCGACCCCGCCCACGTCGCGATGTACGGCGCCGTCGGCCGTAAACCGTAGCGGCTCCGGGCGGGTCATCCGCTACGGTCGGTGCGTGCACAGCTTCCCGGCCATTCTGCCGCCGCCGCGCTCCTGACGGAGCGACGAGCCGACAGCCGGACAGGTCACCCCTGACCGGCCGTGATCTGCCGCCCTCGCTCCGTTGACGTCGTCCTTCACGACTCAATCCCCGGAGCGAGCACATGTCCCGGTTGTCCCTGTCCCCGCAGTCCCGCACGGCCGCACGCGGCGGCCTTCTCCCCATCGTCGTCGCCGGCATCCTCTGGGGTACGACCGGCGTCGTCGTGCAGCTGGTCCGCCGGTTCGCCGACCTCGGCCCGGTCGGCATCGGCTTCTACCGCCTGGCCATCGCCGCGGCGGTCCTGCTCGCCTTCACCGCCCGGCAGCTCTGGCCGGTCCTCGTCACGCTCCGTCCGCAACGGTGGCGCCTCCTGCTGATCGGCGCCGGCCTCGGCGCGTACCAGGCGCTGTACTTCCTGGCGGTCGCCTGGGGCGGCGTCGCGGTCGCCACCGTGGTCAGCCTCGGCCTCGCGCCGGTCCTCATCGCCGGGTGGGAGGCCCTGCGCTCCCGGCGCCGCCCGGAACCCGCCGCGCTGGGCAGCATCACCGCGGCGATCGCCGGCCTGGCCCTGATCACCGGAGGCACGGGGGCACCGACCGGCACCGCGCCGGAACCGCTGCTCGGGCTCCTGGCCGCGCTGGGCTCCGGCCTCGGCTACGCCGCCACCACGGTGCTGAGCCGGGACGTCACCCGGTTCGTGCGGCCGCTGGTGCTCACGTCGGCCTCGACCGCCGTCGGTGCGGTGACGCTTCTGCCGGTCGCGCTGCTCACCGGCGGGCTGGCGGTGCCCGTCGGGTCGGCCGCGGCGGGGATGCTCGCGTACCTGGGGGTCGTCACCACGGCGATCGCGTACGGGTTGTTCTACGCGGGCCTGCGGACCACGGCGGGCAGCGTCGCCGTGATCGTGACGCTGCTGGAGCCGTTGACCGCGGCGGTGCTGGCCGTCGCGATCCTCGGCGAGCGGCTGACGCTGCCGATCGCGGCGGGCGGCGGGCTCCTGCTCGGCGCCGTCGTGGTCGCCTCACTCACCCACCGCAGACCCGCGGCCGGCGACTGACGCGGATCAGCGCGGGCCGGGTCGACGGCTGCGGCGGTCAGCGGAGGTCGGCGTTCTCCACGATGTGGGTGGGGAATCCCGTGCGCGCCGCCCGCAGCATCGCCCGGCCCAGCGCGTCCGTCGTCGTCGCGATCCGCGGGAACCACCGGATGATCAAGGGCGTCAGCGGGGCGAGCAGGTCGTAGCCGACCCGGTAGAGGCGGGTGCGGGACGTCGCGCCGTGCGTGGGCTGGATGAAACCGGGGCGGAACGCGTACCCGTGCTTGAAGGTCTTGATGATCTCGAGCTCTGCCCGGCTCTTGACGCGGGACCACATCGTGCGGCCGTCCGGGTTGGAGCCCGCCCCCGACACGTAGACGAACGTCAGGTCCGGGTTGCGCGCGGCGAGGGTGTGCGCGGCCACGGCCGGGTAGTCGTACGTGATGCGGGTGTAGGTCTGCTCGTCGACGCCGGCCGAGGAGATGCCGAGGCAGTAGAAGCACGCGTCGTAGCCGTCGAGGCGGTCCTCGATCGCGGTGAGGTCGCCGGCGTCCGGGACCGTCAGCTCGGTGAGTTTCGGGTGGCGCAGGCCCGTCGGCCGGCGCCCGACCGTGAGCACCCGCGTCACGTCCTGGGCCAGCAGGGACTCGCGGAGAGCGCCCTGGCCGATCATGCCGGTGGCACCGAAGATGATGACCTTCATCCGTACGTCCTCCGCGTCCCGGGCCCGGGAGCCAGCATAGCCCCGGCGGATCCGTCCGTGACCTGGGAAATCCGTCCCGGTGGGCGAAAACGTCGTACCCGGCTCATAGAGTGCACCGGTGCCCGTTGAACGCTGGTCCACCGCCCAGGTCACCGCCGTCGCCCCCGACCCCGGTTCGTTGCGGGGTGCCCGCAGCGTCGGCACCGCCGGCAAGTGGCAGGAGACCGGCCTCTCCGGCGACGTGCTGTGGGGGCTGTGCAGGGGCAGCGGCCGCAATCCTTACCAGGTGTGCGTCGACCTTTCCGGGCCGGCGTACAAATGCTCCTGCCCGAGCCGCAAGTTCCCCTGCAAGCATGCCCTCGGCCTGCTCCTGCTCTGGGCCGAGGGCGCCGCACCCGGCCCGGCCACCGAGGCGCCCGCGTTCGTCACCGAGTGGCAGGCGGGCCGGGCGGTGCGGGCCGCGAAGGCCGCCGCGCCCCGCACCGACGGCCCGGCCGATCCCGAACTGGCCCGCAAACGGGCGCAGCAGCGCGAGGAGCGGGTCGCCGCGGGCATGGCCGAGCTGTCCCGCTGGCTCGACGACCAGATCCAGCAGGGACTCGCCGGCGCGGAGCGATCCGGCGCCGCGCCGTTCGAGACCATGGCCGCCCGGCTGGTCGATGCGCAGGCTCCCGGGGCGGCCTCGGCCGTGCGCCGGCTCGGTGGCCTCGCCGGGATCGGGCCGCAATGGGCCGACCGCCTCCTCGGCGATCTGGCACTGCTGCGCCTGCTGGTCTCCGCCCACGAGCGGCTCGCGTCGCTCACCCCGGCGATGGTCGCGACCGTACGCTCACGCATCGGTTTCCCGGTCTCCACCGAGGACGTGCTGGCCGGCACGCCGGTGCACGACCAGTGGCAGGTGCTCGGCCAGACGGACAGCGACGACGGCGCCCTGACCACGCGGCGCACGTGGCTGCGCGGCGTCGACAGTGGACGGTTCGCGCTCCACCTCGCCTTCGCCGCACCCGGGCAGACGCTCGCCGCCGACCTCGTTCCCGGCACGTCGTTCGAGGGCAGCCTGTGCTTCTATCCCGGCGTGGCTCCCCTGCGGGCGCTGATCAAGGACCGGCGGACCAGCCCCCGACCGCTGTCCCGCCCGAGCGGCGCCGGCACCGTCCGCGAGGCGCTGCGGGCCTGGGCGGCGGTGCTCGCGGCCGAGCCGTGGCGGTTCGACGTACCGATGCTGCTGGCCGGGGTGGTGCCCAGCGCCGACGGCCACCTGACCGACACCGCCGGGGATTCGCTCTCCCTGGCACCCGGGCATCGCGAGCCGTGGTGGCTGCTGGCCGCGGCCGGCGGGGCGCCCGCGACGGTCGCCGCCGAGTGGACGCCGGCGGGCCTGCGACCGCTGGCCGCCTGGGTGGACGACCGGTTCGTGCCGGCCGCTCCCCCGGTTCCCGGCGGCGCCGCGCCCCGCGCCCCCGAGCTTCCCCCCACCCTGCTGGCGGCGGCGCTGGTCGGCACGGGCCGCCGTCCGTTCACGGCCTCCACCGTGGAGGTCGGCGAGCGACCCATCACCCTGGGCCCGGGTGCGAGCCTCCTCGACGCCGCCGCGGCGGCCCTGCTCTATCGCCGCGCCGGCACCACCCCGGCCATCGCCCGTCCGCCGATCGAGGCCGCGCCGCCCGAGCCCGGCCCCCGCCTGCCCGACGCGGCCGGCGCCCGCCTGCTCCGGCTGCTCAGCGACGGCGGCGCACCCGGCGGCAGCCAGCAGGCGCAGGAGCTGCTCGGCCAGTGGCTCGCCGCCGCTGCCGCGCACGGCGGACACGTGCCGCCCGAGTCGCTGCCAGCCCTGCTAGACGCCGGCCGCCGCAACGCCGTGGTGCGGCCCGCGATCGGGCAGGTGGCCGGCGAGCGCGGCCGGTGGCTGGCTGCCCTGCGCCCCGACTGGCGGTGGTTGCGCGACGAGGCCCCCGGCGCGGCGGCCGGGGACGACCCCACGATCTGGGACACGGGTACGGGCGGACAGCGCCTCGCCCACCTCACCCGGCTGCGCGCCCAGGACCCCGCCGCCGGCCTCGCCCTGCTGCGGAGCACGTGGCCGACCGAGACCTCCGAGGACCGGGCCCGGTTCGTGGGCGCGCTGGCCACCGGCCTCTCCCCGGACGACGACGCCTTCCTCGACTCGGCGCTCGACGACCGGCGCAAGGAGGTCCGCGAGGCCGCCCTCGACCTGCTGCGCCGGCTCCCCGGCTCGAGCCTCGGCCGGCGCATGGCCGCACGCGCGACGGCCGCCGTCACCCTCGAACGCCGCACCCTGGGACGCGACCGGGTGGCCGTCACGCCACCCGCCGAGCTCACCGCCGACCTGCGCCGCGACGGGGTGGGGGCCCAGCCGGCCCGCGGCACCGGCCTCCAGGGCTGGCTGCTGGAGGAGATCGTCGCCGGCACCCCGCTGACCACCTGGACCGAGGCGTTCGGGCGCCCCGCGGCAGACGTCGTCGACCTCGCGCGCGGCAACGACTGGGAGTCCGCGCTGCTGCACGGCTGGGCCAAGGCGGCCATCGTCCAGGGCAGCGCCGACTGGGCCTCCGCGCTGGTCCGCAACGACAGCCGGGAGGGCGCCGCCGGGCTGCGCGAGGCGGTCCGCTGGGACCTCCACCTGCTGCTGCCCTCCGCCGACCTCGCCCGCATCGCGGCCGACTTCCTGCGCCGCGAGGACCACCTGGCACACCGGCTCCTCGCGGTGCACCCCGGCGCCTGGCCCGACGAGCTCGCGGTCGCGGTCGTCGAGACCATCGCCCACCGCGCCCGCACCGACCGGCACAGCTGGCAACTCGCCGAGCTGTGCCGCGCCGCCGCCACCGCCATGCCCCCGGCGTACGCGACCCCCGTCGCCCGGCTCGCCACCCAGCTCGACCAGGACTCGGCCGACCCGTCCCGGATCCGTCCGATCGCGGACCTGGCCCGCACGCTCACCTTCCGCCACGAGATGCTCCAGGAGTTCCAGTGACCGACCGCACCGCCCCCCGCCCGTCCGACGGCGGGCTTCCCTCCGGCCCTGCGGGCTCCGCCCCTTCTGCCGGCACCGCGGGCTCTTCCGGGCCTTCCGGGTCCCCGGCTTCCGGCCCCTCCGGCTCGGGCTCTTCCGGCTCCTCGGGCTCCTCCGGCTCTTCCGGCTCGTCCGGGGGCGGGCTTTCGGCTTTGCGGCCGCATGCCGAGGATCAGTATGCCGAGGAGCTGGCCCTGCTCGCCGCGACCGACGACCGGCCCCGGCCGCCGGGCTGGCGCCTGTCCCCGCAGGCGGTGGTGACCTACCTGCTCGGCGACGGCGCGAAGATCACCCCCAAGTACGTCGGGCCCCGGCGGCTCATGGAGGTCGCGGTGTCCACCCTGGTCACCGACCGGGCCCTGCTGCTGCTCGGCGTGCCGGGCACGGCCAAGACGTGGGTGTCCGAGCACCTCGCCGCCGCCATCAGCGGCGACTCCACCCAGCTGGTGCAGGGCACGGCGGGCACGGCCGAGGAAACCATCCGGTACGGCTGGAACTACGCGCGCCTGCTCGCCGAGGGACCGTCGGAGGCGGCGCTCACCCCGAGCCCCGTCATGCGCGCGATGCAGACCGGCACGATCGCCCGCGTCGAGGAGCTGACCCGGGTGCCGTCCGACGTGCAGGACGCGCTGATCACCATCCTGTCCGAGAAGACGCTGCCCGTGCCCGAGCTCAACACCGAGGTCCAGGCGCAGCGCGGCTTCAACCTGATCGCCACGGCCAACGACCGCGACCGGGGCGTCAACGAGCTGTCGAGCGCCCTCCGGCGGCGTTTCAACACGGTGGTGCTGCCCGTGCCCGCCTCCGCCGACGACGAGGTGGAGATCGTGGCGCGGCGGGTCGCCCAGCTGGGCCGCTCGCTCGATCTGCCGGAGGTGCCGACCGCGCTCGAGGAGATCCGGCGGGTCGTGACGGTGTTCCGCGAGCTGCGCAACGGGATGACCGAGGACGGGCGGACGAAACTCAAATCCCCGACCGGCACCCTCTCCACCGCCGAGGCCATCTCCGTGATCACCAGCGGCATGGCCCTGGCCGCCCACTTCGGCGACGGCAACCTCCACGCGAGCGACGTGGCGGCGGGCATCCTCGGCGCGGTCGTCAAGGACCCCGTCTCCGACAGCGTGGTCTGGCGCGAATACCTGGAAACGGTCGTCCGCGAACGCACCGACTGGCGCGACTTCTACCGGGCGGCCCGCGATGCCTGACCCCCGACCGACCCCGGCGCGGCCCGCAATGCCCGAGCACGCAGCGACATCGACACGACCCACAACGCATGAGTGCCGGGCGGTGTGGGCGCGGCCCACGACGCCCCCACGCCGGGCGGGATCGGCGCGACCCGCGAGGCCCTCACGCCGGGCGGTGTGGGCGCGGCCCGCGACGCCCTCGTCTTGGGCGGTGCGGGCGCAGTTCGCGGGGTGTGAGGGGCGCGGTGGGGTCCGCCGGCACGGTGGCGGGTGGCCGTTCGATGGCTGAACGTCTCTACGGGATCCGCCACCACGGGCCGGGCTCGGCCCGCGCCGTGGTCGAGGAGCTCGACCGCCAGCGGCCGACCGTGCTCCTGGTCGAGGGGCCACCGGAGGCCGACGACCTGGTGCGCTGGGTCGCCGACCCGGGCCTCGAACCGCCGGTGGCGCTGCTCGGCTACGCCGCGGACGACCCCCGCCGTTCCGCCTTCTGGCCGTTCGCGGTCTTCTCGCCGGAATGGCAGGCGATCCGGTGGGCAGTGCGCAACGACGTCCCGGTGCGCTTCTTCGACCTCCCCTACGCCTACCGCCTTGCCGGCTCGCAGGACGCGGCACCTGACGTCGCCGGACCCGGCGGCACGCTGCCGGAGGTGTCCGGGCCCGGCGACCCGGGACACGCCGACGCCCCGCACGGGGCCGCCGGCCCGGGCAGCGACGGGCAGCGGCGCACTCCACCGGGGGATTCCGGCCGGCCACGGACCGGTGGACGCGAGCAGGAGAACCCCGCACCCGGGCAAGCCGCGCACGAGGACACCCCACCCGGGCAAGCCGGACACGAACACGTCGCGCCCGGGCACGGACACGCCGCACCCCGGGAAGCCGCGCACGAGGACACCCCACCCGGGCAAGCTGGATACGGAGACGTTCCACCCCCGGAAGCCGGGCATGAGGATGTTGCGGCCGGGGAGGCGGAGGGCGGGCTGCCGGGTGGGCGGGTGCGGCCGGTGGATCCGATCGGGGAGTTGGCGCGGGCTGCCGGTTATGACGATCCCGAGCGGTGGTGGGAGGACGTTGTCGAGCATCGGGGGATGCCCGCCTTCGAGGCCATCGCCGAGGCTATGACGGCGATCCGGGAGACGTCCGCCGAGGATCCCGAGGATCTGGTGCGGGAGGCGTACATGCGGACGGTCTTGCGGGAGGTGCGGCGGACCCACGACGAGATTGCCGTGGTGTGCGGAGCTTGGCATGTGCCCGCGCTCGCTCGGAAGGTCACCGCGAAGGAGGATGCCGCGGTGCTCAAGGGGCGGAAGAAGGCGAAGGTTGCCTTCACGTGGGTGCCGTGGACGTACGGGCGGCTCGCCTCGTGGTCCGGGTACGGGGCCGGGGTGCGGTCGCCGGGGTGGTACCACCACCTTTTCACCGCCGGCGGGGACGTGGTGCCGCGGTGGCTGGTCGACGCGGCCGGGGTGTTGCGGGGTGAGGGGGTGCCCACGTCGTCCGCGCATGTCATCGAGGCGACCCGGCTTGCCGAGGCGCTGGCCACGTTGCGGGGGCGGCCGCTCGCCGGGCTCGCCGAGGTGACCGAGGCCGCCGAGGCCGTCATGTGCGACGGGGAACCGCTGCGGGGCGAGCTCATCGGGCGGAAGCTGGTCGTCGGGGAGCGGCTCGGGGGCGTGCCCGACGACATGCCCGCCGTACCGCTGGCACGTGATCTTGCGGCGCAGCAGCGCGCCGTACGGTTGAAGCCGGAGGCCCTGGAACGGGTTCTTGAGCTGGACCTGCGCCGCGACATGGACCTGGCACGCAGCCGGCTGTTGCACCGGATGCGGGCGATCGGGGTGCCGTGGGGCGAGCCCGAGACCGCCCGGCGCGGGACCGGGACGTTCCGGGAGCAGTGGCGGCTGCGGTGGCTGCCCGACTTCGCGGTGCAGCTGGTCGAGGGCAGCATGTACGGGACCACGGTCGTCGCCGCGGCCACCGCGAAGGTGACCGGGGCGGCCCGGGACGCGGCCGCGCTCGGCGACGTGACCGCGCTGGTCGAGGTGTGCCTGCTCGCCGAGCTGGGGGACGCGTTCCCGGCGGTGCTCGCCGCGCTGGACACCCGGGCCGCGCTCGACGCCGACATCAACCACCTCATGGCGGCGATTCCGGCGCTGGCGCGCACCCTCCGGTACGGCGACGTGCGGCGTACCGATGTCGCCGGGCTGGCCTCCGTGACCGCCGGACTGCTCACCCGGGTCTGCGCGGGGTTGCCCGCGGCGGTCGGGTCACTGTCCGATGAGGCGGCCCGGGAACTGCGCGGGTACGTGGACGGCGTGCACCGGGCGGTCGGCCTGCTGGACGACGACGAGCTGCGGGAACGCTGGCTGACCACGCTGGGGTCGGTGTCCCGGCGGGACGGGCTGCACGGGCTGATCGCCGGGCGGCTGACCCGGCTGCTGCTCGACGCCGGGCGGCTCGACAGCGGCGAGGTACGCCGGCGGCTGCGGTTGCCGCTGACCGTGGGCACGCCGCCCGCGCACGGCGCCGCGTGGGTCGAGGGGTTCCTGTCCGGCGGCGGGCTGCTGCTGGTGCACGACGACGCCCTGCTGGAGCTGATCGACGAGTGGCTCGCCGACATCCCCGCGGACGCCTTCGGTGACGTGCTGCCGCTGCTGAGGCGTACGTTCGGCGCCTTCGCCACGGGTGAGCGCCGCGCGATCGGCGAGCGGATAGCCGGCGGCGCGGTGGCGCGGGCCGAACCGCTGGTGCTGGACCACGACCGGGCGGCCACCGTGCTGCCGACGCTGAGCGCGCTGCTGGGGCGGGAGATCGCATGACGGAGATCGAGGATCCGGCGAAGCGCGAGCGGCTGCGGCGGTGGCGGCTCGTGCTGGGCGGTCCGGCCGACGATTCGCTGGGTGCGGCCGAGGGTCGCGACGCCCGCATGGACGCGGCGCTGGCCGCGCTCTACGACGGAGGCGAGGACGGCGAGGGGCCGCGCACCTCCCGGTCGGCGGGGCTCGGCGGTTCCGCCCCGAAGGTGGCCCGGTGGCTCGGCGACATCCGGGAGTATTTTCCCAGCACGGTCGTGCAGGTCATGCAGGCGGACGCCATCGAGCGGCTGGATCTGACCCGGCTGCTGCTGGAGCCGGAGATGCTGGCCGCGGTCGAACCGGACGTGCACCTGGTCGGCACGTTGCTGTCGCTGAACCGGGTGATGCCCGAACGCACCAAGGACGCGGCGCGGCAGGTGGTGCGCAAGGTGGTGGCCGAGCTGGAGAAGCGCATCAGCCAGAAGACCCTCGCGGCGGTCAACGGGGCGCTGAACCGGGCCGCGCGGATCAACCGGCCGCGGCACGCCGACATCGACTGGGACCGCACCATCCGCGCGAACCTCAAGCACTATCAGCCGGAGCATCGCACGGTCGTGCCGGAACGGCTGGTCGGGTACGGGCGCCGCACCACCGCGGTGCAGCGTGACGTGGTGCTGTGCGTCGACCAGTCCGGGTCGATGGCGGCGTCCGTCGTGTTCTCCGGGGTGTTCGCGGCGGTGCTGGCGTCGATGCGGTCGCTGCGGACGTCCCTGGTGGTCTTCGACACGGCCGTGGTCGACCTGACCGAGCAGCTGAGCGACCCGGTCGAGGTGCTGTTCGGCACGCAGCTCGGCGGCGGCACGGACATCAACCGCGCCATCGGGTACGGCCAGCAGCTGATCACCCGGCCGCGGGACAGCATCTTCGTGCTGATCAGCGACCTGTACGAGGGCGGCGTCCGGGAGCAGATGCTGCGCCGGGTGGCGGAGATGACGGCGGCGGGGGTGCAGGTGGTGGTGCTGCTGGCGTTGTCCGACGAGGGCGCGCCCGCCTACGACCACGAGAACGCGGCGGCGCTGGCGGCCCTGGGGGTGCCGGCGTTCGCGTGCACGCCGGACGCCTTCCCGGACCTGATGGCGGCGGCCATCGAACGACGGGACCTGATGTCCTTCGCCCAACGCCTGAGCAAGCAGCCCAACGCCTGAACAAGCAGCCCAACGCCCGAGGAAGGAGCGCCCGAGCAAGCCCAGCCGCGGAACGAGATCCAGCGCCCGAGGAAGGAGGGACGCCGCGCTACGACGGGTCGAGGACGATTGCTGTCAGGACGATGCCGTCGTCGACCAGGAACCGTCCGTGCAGTTCCGTGAACGGTCCCGTCCGCAGCAGCCGGGCCGTGAAGGATCCGGCCTCCGGGTGGAAGGTGACCGCCGCCTCCTCGAAGCCCAGCCACTCCCCCGTGCGCGGGAACCACACCTTGTAGACCGACTCCTTGGCGCTGAAGAGCAACCGCTCCCACCACGTGCCGGAGCCGGCGGCGGCAAGGGCGCTCAGGTGCTCGCGCTCGCCGGGCAGCGACACCAGGTCCAGCACCCCGGCCGGCAGCGGGCCGTGGACCTCCGCGTCGATGCCGATGCCCGCCACGTCCGCCGCGTGGGCCACCGCCGCCGCCCGGTAGCCCGCGCAGTGGGTCAGGCTGCCCACGACGCCGGCCGGCCAGATCGGTGCTCCGCGGTCGCCGCGCAGGATCGGGGCCGGGGGTTCGCCCAGCGACGCCAGGGCCTGCCGGGCGCAGTGCCGCACCGTCGTGAACTCGGCGCGGCGTTTGGGCACCGCGCGGGCGACCAGCTCCTCCTCGGCCGGGTACAGGGTCGCCGACGGCGGGTCCTCGCGGGCGTGGGCCGAGCGTACGGACGCCGGCAGGATGCGCTCGATCATGCCGCGAGGAACCGCAGGATCGCCTCGTTCACGGCCTCGGGCCGTTCGAGGTAGCCGTAGTGGCCCGCGCCGGCGATCTCCTCGTAGACCGCGCCGGGGATCGCCGCCGCCAGCTCGCGGCCCCGGGCCGGCGGTGCCACCAGGTCGTCGGCGAACGACAGCACCAGGGCCGGCACGCCGATCCCCGCGTACGCCGGACGCCGGTCGGTGTCCAGGGCGGCGTCCATCTGGGCGCGGAGCCCCGGATCGTTCCAGGTGGTCGGCGACAGCTCGAGGATGTCCAGCCAGTCCTGCACCACGGCCGGGTCGGCGAGCGTGCGCGGCGACAGGTTCTGCAGGGCACGCGTGGCCGCGTCGTACGCCCGGGGCAGCTTCACGCCGGAGTCGGCGAGTTGCCGTTCCGCCGCGGCCAGGGCCAGCGACATCGGGTCGGGGCGGGCGCGGGAGGCGATCAGGACGGCGCGGGACGCCAGCTCCGGGCGTACGAGAAGCAGCTCTTGAATGATCAGTGACCCCATCGACGTGCCGACCAGGCGGCACGGGCCGCCGGCCACCTCCTCGATCAGCGCGGCCGCGTCGGCGACGAGGTCCGCGACCGTCAGGGAGGGTCCGACCGGGCCGCTGCGGCCCGCGCCGCGGTTGTCGAGGGTGATGGCCCGGTATCCGGCGGCGACCAGCGCGGGCACCTGGTGCAGCCACCAGGTGCGGCCCCGCGCGCCGGTGCCCGGGATCAGCACGACGGGCGCCCCGCGGCCGGACTCCTCGTAGTGCAGGGTGACCTCGCCGGCGACGATCGTGGGCATGCCGGAACCCTACCGGGGGACAGCCACCCGGCGCGCTCCGCGTGATCCTAAGCTGGGCGGGTGACGATCACGTACGGCTGGCGGGCCGGGTTCGACGACGCCACGCTGGACGCGTTGCACGCGGCGGGTTTCGGGACCGAGCCACGGGGAACGGACTGGTCGGCCCGGGTACGCCGGCACAGCCTCGGCTGGGTCTGCGGCTACGCGGGCGAGCGCCTCGTCGGCTTCGTCAACGTGCCGTGGGACGGCGGCGAGCACGCGTTCCTCGTCGACACGGTCGTGGCCGCGGACGTGCGCGGTGCCGGAGTGGGCACCCGGCTGGTGGCGACCGCCGCCGCGGCGGCACGGCGTGCCGGATGCCACTGGCTGCACGTGGATTTCCTGCCCGAGCTGTCGGCGTTCTATCTGCAGGCGTGCGGCTTCCGGCCGACCGCCGCCGGACTACTAGCACTCGAGAGAGGGTCATCACCATGCCACTGACCGGCGAATACGCCCCCAGCACCTCCGCCTGGGCCCGCGAGCAGGCCGAGAAGTTCGAGTCCAGCAACGGCGCCGAGGCCAACGAGCTCCAGGGCAAGCCGGTGATCCTGCTCACCTCGGTGGGCGCGAAGTCCGGCAAGCTGCGCAAGACCCCGCTGATGCGCGTCGAGCACGACGGCGAGTACGCCGTGGTCGCCTCCCGCGGCGGCGCGCCCACCCACCCGGTCTGGTACTGGAACCTGATCAAGAACCCGCACGTCGAGCTGCAGGACGGCGCCGAGAAGCACGACTACGAGGCGCGCGAGGTGCACGGCGAGGAGCGAGCCGTGTGGTGGGACCGGGCCGTCGAGGTGTGGCCGGCGTACGCGGACTACCAGACCAAGACCGACCGCGTCATCCCGGTCTTCGTCCTCACCCGGCGGCCGGCGGGCTGACCCGGCGGGCGGAGCGGCGGGCGCGCGCGGCCGGCACCACGAGCGGCGTGCCCGTCTGCGGGTCGGGGATGATCTCGCACGGCAGCCCGTACACGTCCTCGACGAGCTCCGCCGTGATCACCTCGCGGGGGTCGCCGGAGGCCACGATCCGGCCGGCCTTCATGGCGATGAGGTGGGTGGCGTAGCGGCACGCGTGGTTGAGGTCGTGCAGCACGGCGACCAGGGTGCGCCCCTGCTCGTTGAGGTCGGCGCACAGGTCCAGCAGGTCGATCTGGTAGGCGATGTCGAGGTAGGTGGTCGGCTCGTCGAGCAGCAGCAGGCCGGTCTGCTGGGCCAGCGCCATCGCCATCCACACGCGCTGGCGCTGGCCGCCGGAGAGCTGGTCGACCGGGCGGTCCGCGAGGTCCGTCACGCCGGTGGCGTCCATCGCCGCGGCGACCTGGTTCTCGTCCTCCGGCGTCCACTGGCGCAGCAGCTTCTGGTGCGGGTACCGCCCGCGGGCCACCAGGTCGACGACCGTGATGCCCTCGGGGGCCGTCGCCGTCTGCGGCAGCAGGCCGAGCCGGCGCGCCACCTCCTTCGCCCGGTACGAGCCGATCGCCTGCCCGTCGAGCACCACCGTGCCCCGCTTCGGCGCGAGCAGCCCGGACAGCGCGCGCAGCAGCGTGGACTTGCCGCAGGCGTTGGGCCCGACGATCACCGTGAACGAGCCGTCCGGGATGGTCACGCCGAGGCCGGACGCGATGACCCGCTGGTCGTACGCCAGGGTCAGGTCCGTTCCCGAGAGCCGTGCCGTCATCAGCTTCCCCTCCGCCACTGCACGCTGAGCAGCCACGCCAGATAGACCCCGCCGACCGCTCCGGTGATCACCCCGACGGGCAGCTGGGCGGGGGCCAGCAGCCGCTGCGCGACGAAGTCGCTGAGCACCATCAACAATGCCCCGGTGACCGCCGACGGGAGGAGCTGCGGCGTCGCCGAGCCGGTCAGCCGCTTGGCGATCTGCGGCGCGGACAGGGCCACGAACGCCACCGGCCCGGTCGCCGCCGTGGCCACCGCGCACACCGCCACGGCCAGCAGCACGAGCACGGGGCGGGTGCGGTCCACGCGTACGCCCAGCGCCCGCGCGGAGTCGTCGCCCAGCTCGAGCATGGTCAGCCGCCGGCTCAGGAGCAGCAGCAGCGGGGTGAGCACGAGCAGGGCCAGGCCGAGCAGGCGTACGTACTGCCACGTGCGGCCGTTGAGGGTGCCGACCAGCCAGGTGGCGGCGGCCTGGGCCTCCTCGAGGCGGGCGCGGCTGATCAGGTAGCTGTTGACGGCGACGAGCATGGCGCTGATGCCGATGCCGACCAGCACGAGCCGCCGGATCGCGCCGCCGCCGAGCGCCGCCAGCCCGTACACGATCAGCGCGGTGACCAGGCCGCCCGCGATGGCGCCGGCCGCCGCGCCGCCGGGCCCGGCGCCGAGCACGAGGATCGCGAAGACCGCGCCGGAGGCCGCGCCGGTGGTGAAGCCGATGATGTCCGGGCTGCCCAGCGGGTTGCGCGACAGGCTCTGGAACACCGCGCCGGACATCGCGAAGGCGGCGCCGGCGAGCAGCGCCAGGGTGACCCGGGGCAGGCGCAGGTCGAGCAGGATGAACCGGTCGGCGCGCCGGCCGCCGCCGCCGAGGATCTCGGCGATGTCGGCGAACGGGAGGCGCACCCCGACCGCCGAGACGGTCCAGGCGGCCATCGCCGCGGCCGCGACGACCAGCAGCGCGGTGACGCCGAGGGTGCGCAGGTCGAGGCGGAGGGCCACGCCGGCGGCCCGGACGGTGACCTTTCGGCTCACAGCGGCACGATCCGGCGGCGCAGGATGACGGCGAGGAACACGGGCGCGCCGAGGAACGCCGTGATCAGTCCCGCCTGGAGCTCGCCGGGCCGCACCACGACCCGGCCGGCGATGTCCGCGAGCAGGAGCAGGATCGGGGCCAGGACCAGCGAGTACGGCAGGAGCCACCGCTGGTCGGGCCCGACGAGGGAGCGGGCGATGTGCGGCACGGCCAGCCCGACGAAGGCGACGGGCCCGACGGCGGCCGTGGCCCCGCCGCACAGCAGCGTGATGGCGAGGGCGGCCAGCACCCGGGTGCGGTGGAGGTTGGCGCCCAGCGCGCGGGCGGTGTCCTCGCCGAGGGCGATGACGTTGAGGGAGGGGCCGAGCCCGAGGGCGAGAAGGACGCCGACGGCGAGGAAGGGCAGGACCCCGTACAGGACGGGGAGGTCGCGCCCGGCGAGGGAGCCGACCATCCACAGCCGGTAGCGGTCGAAGGTGGTGACGTCGACGAGCGCGACCGCGTTGACCACGGCGAGCAGGGCGGCGCCGATGGCCGCGCCGGCCAGGGCCAGCCGTTCCGGCGAGGCGCCCGCGCGACCGCGCGTGCCGAGCAGGTAGACCAGGGTGAACGCGCCCGCGGCGCCGGCGAAGGCGAACCAGATGTAGCCGGTCAGCGAGCCGACGCCGAGCACCCGGATGGCCAGCACCACGGCCGCCGCCGCGCCCGCGTTGATGCCGAGGATGCCGGGGTCGGCGAGCGGGTTGCGGGTCAGCGCCTGCAGCAGCGCGCCGCCGAGCCCGAACGCGATCCCGGCGGCGAGGCCGAGCAGCGTCCGGGGCAGCCGCAGGTCGAGGATGATCCGCACGTCCTCGGCCCGCGCGGGTGAGCTCGGATGGCCGTCGAGCGCGTCCCAGACCGTGCCGAGCGGGATCGCCTTGGTGCCGACCGCGATGCTCAACGCCGCGACGGCGACCAGGGCCGCGGCGGCGGCGAGCAGGCCGAGCCCGCGCGTGGTGAGCCCGCCCCGGGCGCGCACGCGCGCCTCCAGCGGGGCGTACCCGGCGCGTTCGGCGGCACGGTGGTCCCGCTCGGCGACCGCGGTCACGCCAGGGCGTCCTTGACCATCGGGACGAACTTCTCGAGCGTGTACGGCGTGCTCAGCACCGAGTTGGTGGAGAACGCGTTGGCCAGGTCGGCGTCGTCGATGATGAGCAGCCGGCCCGCCTTCGCCGACGGGATGCTGTTGAGCACGGCGTCCTTCTTCAGCTCCGCGCCCGCGCCGATGGCGAAGATCACCGTGAGGTCGGCATCGAGCAGGCCGACGCGCTCCTTGGAGATCTCGGCGTAGAAGTTGGCGGGCTTGAGGTCCTCGATCTTCGTGGAGTTGGCGAAGCCGAGGGCCTCCATGAACTGCACCCGGCCGTCGCCGCGGGTGTAGGCGCCGTACTGGCCGCCGAAGGCCGCCGCGACGACGACGCTCTTGCCGGCGAAGCCGGGGTTGGCCGCCTTGGCGTCGGCGAGCGCCTTGTCGTTGGCGGCGACGAGCGCCTCCCCCTCGGCCCTGCGGCCCAGCGCCTCGGCGATGAGCAGCGTCTGGTCCTTGAGCGTGGTCCCGTACGGCTGGGTGCCGGCCGGCCCGCTGAGGGTGGGTGCGAGCTTCTCGAGCTGCTCCCACTTCGCCTTGTCGTTGTCGCTCTTGGTGAAGGTCACCAGGTCGGGACGCAGCGTCGCGACCTGCTCGAAGTTGATCTCCGGGCCCTTGAGGACGGTCGGCTTGGCGCCGCCGAGCCGGTCCTGCGCCCACGGGCCGACGCCGACCGGCCAGGCCTGGAACCAGTCGAGGATGCCGGCCGGGACGACGCCGAGGGCGAGCAGCACGTCCGCGTCCGCCCAGCCGAGCGACACGACGGTCTTCGGCGCGGCCTCGACGGTGGTGGTGCCGAACTGGTGGGTGGCCTTGGCCGGGAACGTGCCGCCGCCGGCGGGGGCCGAGCCGCCGGCCGGGGCGGGGCTGTCGCCCACGTCGTCCCCGCAGGCCGCGAGCAGCCCGGCCGCCGCGACGCCCGCGGCGCCCAGGAACAGCCGGCGGCGCGAGAGGTGCGGGTGGGTTGCCATGGGGCCTCCATCGATATGTGTGCTGGTCAACGCTAGTTAGGTAACCCTCACCTTACCGAGTCGGCGCGATCATGGGAAATCGCCGGATCGAGAGGACCATCTTGCGGGAAAAGGGGATGCCCGGGCCCCGCTTCGAGACGATCATGGGTTGATGCGTACCCCCCACCAGTCCGTCGACCGGCTCGGCAGCCGCCCTGTGGAGCCGGCGGCCACCCCGCCCGTCCACCCCCTGCCACTGTCCGGTGCCGTCGACGACGGCGACCGGCTGGTGGACGTGGTGGACCTGCTCGCCCTCGACGCGTTCGTCACCGGCCGCGAGCCGTACGGCCGCACCAGCTACCTGGAGAACGTCCGCGCCGACGCCACCCTCACCACCGACGACGCGCGCGTGGTCCGCGACGCCCACGAGGAGGACAGCCACGGCCGGATGTCCGTGGGCGAGGGCTGGACGCTGCACGTGACCCGCTGGAAGCAGAGCCGCCGGGCCCGCGTCACCGTCACCGCCGTCACCGCCGAGCTCGCCGAATCGGTGCTCGCCGCGGCCGTCGAGAACGCCGTCGAGGAGCCCGAGCCCGCCGCGGACAGCGTACCCATCGGCTTCTGGCACTTCGGGCCGCACGGGCCGCGGCGGGTGCAGCGCGAGATCGACGCCGCGCCGTGGGAGAAGATCCGCGGCAACTACGCCGACCCGGTGGCGCGCACCCTCGAACGCCTCATGGCCATCGACGGCACGGCGGTCAACGGGCGCCTGCTCCTGCTGCACGGCGAGCCCGGCACCGGCAAGACGACCGCCCTGCGCGCCCTCGCGCAGCAATGGCGCTCCTGGTGCCAGGTCGACTGCGTGCTCGACCCGGAGCGGATGTTCGGCGACCCGGCGTACCTGATGAGCGTGGCCCTGGGCAGCGGCGACGACGACGAACCGCGCTGGCGGCTGCTCATGCTCGAGGACTGCGACGAGCTGATCAGCGGCGACGCCAAGGCCAGCGCCGGCCAGTCGCTGTCGCGCCTGCTCAACCTCACCGACGGGCTGCTCGGCCAGGGCCGCAACGCGCTCATCGCGATCACCACCAACGAGGACCTGGCGTCGCTGCACCCCGCGGTGGTCCGGCCGGGCCGGTGCCTGGCGAGCATCGAGGTCGGGCGCCTCCCGTACGCGGAGGCCACCGCCTGGCTCGGCACGGCAACCGGCGTGCACCCGAGCGGCGCCACCCTGGCCGAGCTCTACGCCCTCAAGACCGGCGCCGCCCCGGTCACCGTGCCCCGCACCGCCCCCTCGACGGGCATGTACCTGTAGCGCTTGTCGGTGCGGTTCGGGCCGTGCGACTCGATCCGCACCGGCGCGTCCAGGAGTTCGCCGATCCCGGTCGCCCAGTCGCGCGGGCGGTGGAGGCAGGCGGGCCGGGCCGCGGTCAGCATCGCGGTCAGGCGGGCCTGGTGGTCCAGGTCGCGCAACGGTCCCGGTTCGATCCGGTCCACGCGTACGCCGCCGGCCTCGTAGGCGGTGCAGACGCGCAGCTCGGGACAGCGGGCCGGGGCGTCGAGGTGGGTGATCGCGAGGGCGTCCACGCCGCCCGCCACCTCGACGGCGTACCGGTGGGCGACGGCGTCGAAGTGGCCGACGCGGAAGGCGCCCTGCCATTCGCCCACGCCGTTGTGGCGCTCCGGGAGGTCCAGCGGCGCCTCGGTGACGAACGGGCCCGCGCCGTGCCGGGTCGTGTACGTCCGCACCACCCCCAGCCGCTCGAACGAGTCGCACAGCTCGGCCACGTTGCCGAACGTCGTCGTCGACCACGTCGTGTACGGGTGCCAGCCCCGCCACTCGTCGAGCAGCACCCCCTGCGCGCCCTCGAACACGCACGGCCCCTCGCGCAGCAACCGGTCGGTGTGCGAGCCGTCCACGATGGACACCGTGGCACCGAACGCGGTGAAGGCCGCGAGCACGTCGTCGAGCGGCGGCGCGTCGAGCGGGCCGTGGGTGGCGGTGAGGCGGTCCCGTACGGCCGCGAGCCGCCTCCGCAGCGCCCGGGGCGAACGGGAGTCCGCGACCCGTGGGGCGTCGGCGTGGCTGAGGGCGTACTCCATGGTCTGCCCGATGCCCATGCCGCACGAACCGTGCCGTCCCCCGCCGCGCCGCCGCTCCCGGACCCGGTTGGCGGCGCGATGCCACGGAGTGGCGAGCAGGGCGTCACCGTCGACGGTGAGCAGGTGGAACGGGTTGCCGAGCGCGGCGGCCTCGGCCGCCAGCGCGAGCGGGTCGACCACGACGAACCGGGTCAGGTGGGTGGGCACCCCGTGGAAGGTGCCCGACCCGAACTGGGCGAAGGTGTGGTGCCGGCCGCCGGGGACGACGACGTTGTGGGCGGCCTGCGCTCCCCCGTTGAAGCGCAGGACCGCACGCACCGGGCCGGTGCCGCACAACGCGTCCACGATCGTCCCCTTGCCGGCGTCGCCGTAGCCGAGATCGACCACGGCGACGTGCCCGCCGGTCACAGCCGCTCGTTGCCGCTGCCGCCGCCGGCACCGCCCAGGTCGAGCGGCGACCGGACGACCGCGCCCCGGCCCGCCCCGATCGGCGCGAGCGCCCGGCCGACCGACGGGCCCGCCGGCGAGCCGACCTCCACCAGGTCGGCCAGGCCCGCGTCGAGGTCGATCGCGTTCTCGCCCAGGCCCACGGTGAGCGCGATCGTCTCGCACACCGCGTCCAGGTCGTCGAGCTCGATGACCTGCTGGCCGAGCAGCTTCCGCCAGTGCGCGAGGATGTCCTTGTCGCCGCCCCAGCCGGCCGCCGTCGGGATGATGTAGTAGACGTCCCAGCTGCGCCGAAGCTCGGCGATCATCGCCTCGACCGTGATCGGCTCGCGCAGGTCGTCGCCGATGAAGCGCTTGACCTCCTTCGGCTTGACCTGCGCGTACGGCATCTCGTCGCCGATCAGGAACAGGTAGCCGCGCCGGCCGCGGCGGGTCATGCTGTCCAGCGCGGTGTGCCGGGCCATGAAGTACATGGCGAGCTCGTACGACTCCGTGCGCTGCCCGCCGCCCCCGCCCTCGAGGACGATCCGGGCCAGGTCCTCGTCCATCCGGTTGTCCGACTCGAACTGCCCGACCTGCAGCGGCACCCGGTCGCAGGTGGCGTCGCCGACGGCGCCGAACATGATGTGCGGGTCCTGCGCGTAACCCTTGCGGGTCAGCAGCCCGAGCAGCTGCGGCAGCTTGGTCTGCAGCACTCGCGGGACGGTGAGCATCGAGCCGGTGACGTCGAACAGCACGGCGATCGGCGTGCTGCGGGGGTGTTCGTCGCTGTCGCGGCTCTCCCGGACGGTCACGCCCTTGGGGTCGAGCGCCGGGTGGGCCTTGCGGGCGCCGCTGTCGCTGTAGGCGAAGGCGCTCTTGCCGGTGGCGGCCCGGTAACCGGCCGCGGCGGAGTAGACATCGGTGGACCAGCGTCCGCTTCCCATGGTGATCTCCTCTTTATCGGGCCGGCAGCGCGAAGGGGCGGAACCGGCGGGGGCCGTACAGGTTCTCCAGCAGCTCGTCGAACTCGCCGAGCAGCTGCCACGCGTCCTGGGGACGCATGCGGGGTGCGGCGTAGCGGCAGCCGGCCGCGAAGCGCCGCAGGGCGGCCGGCGGGTCGGCGATCAGCCGCAGCATCAGCCCGGTGGCCATGTGGATGTCGGTGGCGGCGGTGGCCGACCCCCGGCCGGTCACCTCGGGCGGATACGCGTCGCGGTAGCGGGCGACCACAGCCGGCACGGTCGCGCCCGGGGCCACGCTGTAGCACCAGTCGACGAGGACCAGGCCGTGCTCGCCGGGGTGGATGAGCACGTGCTCGGGCAGGACGGCGCCGTGGACCACGCCCGCGCGGTGCGCCCAGCCCAGGCCGGTGAGCAGCCGCCGCCACATCCACGCGACGTCGCGCGGGTCGAGCCGGTGTTCGAGGCCGGTCAGCGGGACGAAGCCGTCCTGGCGGGCGAGGATGCTCGCCGTGCGCCGGACCCCGGCCGCGTCCTCGTGGGTGAACGACTCGATCAGCCGGGGCGCGTAGGCGCGGTGCCGCGGGTCGCCGTCGCGGTGCAGCGTGGTCAGCGCGCTGATCTCGGCGCGCATCAGGTCGTTGTCGGCCGGCTGCCGCGGCATCTTCAGCAGCGCGTCGTCGTCGAGCGCGTGGAGGTCGGCCAGGTCACCGCTCGCGACGAGCGACCCGAGCCGGTAACTGGCCCGCGGGGTGTTCAGCTGCCGCGGGCGGGTGTCCGCCCAGAGGGCGGAGAGCTTGGCGGCGGCCCGCGTCGCACTCTCGCGCCGTCCCGCGGGTGCGACATCCGGGTGCACGATCTTCAACAGCATCCGGTACGCGTGCGCGGGCCGGGCAACCGCAAGCGGCCCGTTCAGCAGATCAGGAAACCTCCGGGCGCCCTCGATCGCCGCCACCGCCTCGTCGAACGTGATCATCGGACGTCCTCCTCGCGGGCCGGGCGCAGCAGGGCCGGATGCAGCAGCCGGGCGTCGCCCGCGCGATAGAGCCGGGGCTTCGGCCCGCCGCGCTCCCCCGCCCGCGCGGCCGTCTCGCCGGTGCTCTCCACGAACCCGGGCACCGACAGCACCTTGCGGTGGAAGTTGCCGGCGTGCAGCTCCTCGCCCCACACCGCGGTGTAGACCGCCCGCAGCTCGGCGATGGTGAACTCGGGCCCGACGAAGGCGGTGGCCAGCGGCGTGTACTCGAGCTTCGCCCGGGCCCGGTCGAGCCCGTCGGCGAGGATGGCCGCGTGGTCGAAGGCGAGCTCGCCGGCCTCGTCGACCGGCACCCAGAACGCCCCGCTGGCGTCGGTGCCGGCCCGGGGGTCGGGCAGGCTGGGCGCGAAGGCGAGGTAGGCGACGGAGAAGACCCGCATGCGGGGGTCGCGGCCGGGGTCGCCGTACGACCGCAGCTGCTCCAGGTGCACCCGCTCGAGCGGCCCCTCCCCGGGCCGCAGGCCGGTCTCCTCGCCGAGCTCGCGCAGGGCCGCGGCGTCGAGCGGCTCGTCGCGCACGAACCCGCCGGGCAGCGCCCGCCACCCGGCGAAGGGGTGCCCGCCGCGCTCGACCAGCAGCACGTGCAGCCGCCCGTCCCGGATGGTCAGCGCGACGACGTCGACCGTGACCGCCACGGCCGGGAACGCCGCCGGGTCGTAGCCGTCGAGGAAGCTCCGCTCGTCCGTCATCGTCCGTCCAGTTGCTCTCAAGGTGAGTATTACTAGGTCTGAGAACAACCTAGCGTCTTCTCACCCTGAGGTCAACACCCCCCGCCGCCGGGGCGAAGAAAAAGGCCGCCGCCCCGAACGGGCGACGGCCGGAAGGCGAGGCTGCTACTGCGCCTCGAAAGTGAGGCAATCGGCGCGATCGACGGCGGCCCCCACGGTGATCGCCGGAGCGTGGCATTCCAGATCGGTGTTGTGCACGCATTCGGCCCGCTTGCACGCGCCCACCTGAGCCAGCGCCCGGCCCATTCCGCCCTGCGCGCCCTCGACGAACGTGTCGCATTCCGAACTGGCCCGGCCGATCGTGATCGCGAACGCCGTACAGCCGTTGTGGTTGTAGCCGCAGCCGCTGACGGTGCAGGTCTGCACGCGCGGCATCTCCATCATCTGAGTCATCGGAACCCCCTTCACCCGCCTCGACGATAAACCATTCGAGACGCCGTCACCCGGCACCGTGATGACATTTCCGGAAATGGTTTCCGCCATTATTAAGGTAAGGCAAACCTGCATTTCCGGCGCCGGCGGCGCACCCCCGGGCGGGCACGGACTCGGCCGAACGCCGCCCCCGCCGCCGGTGGAACTGTCAGACTTCGGCGAGGGGAAACGATCGCCGGGAGAGCAACGCATGGCCGGGGGACGATGGCGCGGCCGGCGGTCGCTGCTGCTGGGCGTGTTCGCCGTGCTCGTCGTGCTCACCGGCCTCGGCGTCGGCGTGGCGACCACGGAGGACGACCCGCCGCCCGTCCCCGCACCGGCGACCGCCTCGCCGGCGTCACCCTCGCGTGCCGCCGCCCGTACGGTGAACCCGAGGAATCCGTTGTCGGCCCGGCAGCTGATCGCGCTGCCCCGCACCGACGGCTCCTGGCCCGGCGCCAACGGGCTCTCCGGCGTCAACGGCGACCCGCTCTTCGACACCGCGCACGTCAAGGCGTTCTGCACGGCGCGCGGACGGGCCTGCCGCATCGCACAGACCTACACCGACCGCACCTCCTGGGAGTCGATGACCCGCGGCACCGGCTGGACGTTCGAGCTCTTCGCCGACTTCGAGGGCATGCTGGTCGTCTCCCAGGGCCTGGTGCCGGACGGCGCCGCCGCCGACCTGCCGGCCTGCGCCCGGGGCGAGCACGACGCGGACTGGCGGGCGTTCGGCACGCTGATGCGCGGCCACTACCGCGGCGACTCGGTGGTGCGCCTCGGCTGGGAGTTCAACGAGCAGACCTCGTCGTGGCGCGCGGACGACCCGCGGACCTGGATCGACTGTTACCGGCGGGCCGCCGACAACATCCGCGCGACCAACCCGGACGTGCTGCTGGACTGGACCATCAACGCCCACAACACCCCGGCCGGCGTGTGCGGCGGGGTCAGCACCAACTGCTACCCCGGCGACGACTATGTGGACATCATCGGCATCGACAACTACGACCACTACCCGTGGTCGCCGACGAAGGCCGCGTTCGACCGTACGGCCACCCGCCCGGAGGGCCTCACCTGGCTGTACGACTTCGCCCGCGCCCACGGCAAACCGTTCTCGGTAGGCGAATGGGGCGTGGTGCCCACCGGCGACGCGGGCCGCGAGAACCCGAGCTTCGTGAAGTGGATGCACGACTGGTTCGCGACCCACGCGACGCACCTCGCCTACGAGGCGTACTTCTCGGACTGCGGCGCGGGCGGCGTCCAGTCCAGCCTCTTCCGCACCGACGCGCCGTGCCGCCGCAACCCGCGGTCCGCCGCCGAGTACGCCACCCTGTTCGGCGGCTGAGCTCCCGAGGGGGAATCATGGGCGCATGGAGAAGCGCGCGCTCGTGCTCGGCGGTGGCGGCGTCACCGGGGTCGCCTGGGAGATCGGCCTGCTGCACGGGCTCGCCGAGCGCGGCCTCGACCTGAGCGGCGCCGACCTGTTCGTCGGCACGTCCGCCGGTTCCGTGGTCGCCGCCCAGCTCACCAGCGGCACCCCCGTCGCCGAGCTGTACGCCCGCGAGCTCGCCGACACCTCCGGCGACACCAACGCGGTGTTCGGCACCCGGGCGCTGCTCGGCTTCGTGGTCGCCGGGCTGTGGCCGGGCGACCGGGCGAAGGGCCGGGCCCGCCTCGGCCGCGCCGCGCTCAAGGCCCGCACGGTGCCGGAGTCGGAGCGGCGCACGGCCATCGCGGCCCGGGTCCAGCGCGACGAGTGGCCGGCGGCGCGCCTGCTCGTGCCCGCCGTCGACGCCCTGACCGGCGAGGTACGCGTCTTCGACCGGGACAGCGGGGTGTCCCTGATCGACGCGGTCGCCGCCAGCTGCGCCGTGCCGCTGGTGTGGCCGCCGATGACGGTGGCGGGCCGGCGCTACGTGGACGGCGGGGTGCGCTCGGCCGCGAACGCCGACCTGGCCCGCGACTACGACCGGGTGATCGTGGTGGCGCCGCTGACCGCCGCGGTCCGGCGCCGCGACCGCCCGGCCTCCCAGGCCCGGACGCTGCCCGGGCGCACGGCCGTGATCAGCCCGACCGACGCCGCCCTCACCGCGATCGGCCGCAACCCGCTCGACCCCTCCCGCCGCGCCCCGGCCGCCGAAGCGGGCCGGATGCAGGCGGCCGGAGAGGCCGACCGGGTCCGAGCCACCTGGCTCTAGCTAGCCGACGGCGACCACGTCGTGGCCGGCCGGGAGCGCCTTGCCGGCGGCGTCGAAGGCGCGCACATCGGTCACCTCACCGGTGCCCGGTGCGAACCAGAAGGCCTTGACCGAGGAGTCCTCGCTCCAGGCCGCGATCTTCGCGGTGACCGTACGCTTGCCGGCCTTCGCCGTGATCCGCTCGGCCGCCCCGACGTAGTAGCCGAACGCCGGGGTGGGCTCGCCGTTGACCTCCATGGCGCCCTCGATGCCGTGGAAGCCCGGCGCCTTCGCCGGCCCGACGACCTCGTTGACCATCACGTCGGCGCTGACCGCGCCGCTCGCCTGCCGGCGGCCGGCCATCAGGCCGAAGTCGGTCTGCGGCAGCTCCTTGTCCTTCACCGGGACGAAGGCGAAGACCCAGGTGCCCTGCTTCGCGGCGATTCCGGTGTCGATGACCGTTCCGATGGCGTCCGGGGCGACGGGCGGCTCCGGAATGGACACCGGCACCTCGCCCGCGGACGCCGTGCTCCTCGGTGCCGGTTCCTGCGCGGCGTTGGCCGCGACGGCGCCGGTCACCGCCACCGCCACAGCGATGCCGGTCACGCCGGCGGCCAGGATCCAGCGGTTGCGGGACAGGGTCATTGTTCGGCTCCCTCATGATGGGCGGATGGTGCGAGACGTTGATCGAGACGGGCGAGGGCGCCGGAAGGTTGCCGCAACCTTTTGCGGCCCCCGGCCGTCATGGCTGTCGTGAGATCTGGTCGACGAGGTGACGACGAGTTCGTCGAGTTCGCGCGCGCGAGCTCGGCGCGGCTGCAACGCGCCGCATACCTGCTGACCGGGGACCGGCATCAGGCCGAGGAGGCGGCCCAGGCCGCGCTCGTCCGGGTGTACGCCTCCTGGGGAAGGGTGCGCCGCAAGGACCCGTACGCGTACGCCCGCACGGTCCTGGCGAACCTGATCACCGACCAGTGGCGCCGCCCGATGCGCGAGTACGCGACCGAGCAGCTCCCCGAGCAACCGGTGGCGCGGGACGTGGCCGACGACGTCACCCGGCGGCGCTGGCTGATCGGCGCGCTGAAGGCGCTCTCCCCACGGGAGCGCACGGTCATCGTGATGCGGCACCTCTTCGACATCACCGAGGTCGACGTGGCACGCGAGCTGAACCTGTCGCTGGGCACGGTGAAGAGCCTCAACTCGAGGGCGCTCGCCAAGCTCCGGATCTCTGTCCCGTCCCCCCGCCAGGGTATGGAAAGCGGTGCCACCCGATGAACGACCTCGACGACCTGAAGGACGCCATGCACTCCCCGCCGGATTTCGAGCCGCGCGAGCTCGACCTCGGCGCGGTCATGATCCAGGGCGGCCGGCTGCGCCGCCGCCGGCGCCTCGCCGTCGGCGCCACCTCCGCCGCCGCCGTGCTGGTGCTGCTGGTCGGGGGCGGACAGCTCGTCCGCGCCGGCGGCAACCGGCCCGACGGCGGGGAGCGGGCCGCGGCCTCGGCGACCGCGACGGCGCCGGGCTCCGCCGGGCCGGCCGGCGGCGTCCAGGGCGACGTGATCTCCACCGGCCTGACCGCCCCCGGCGGCGAACCGATGGTGCTGTGGTTCCAGCCGCTCTCCGGCACGAAGCTGCCGGCGATCGGGCTGGTCGCCGGGCGGCGTGCCGCGGGCGGCGCCCTGGCCGCCGACGTGATCAGCAACGACGCCGAGGGCGAGGACCGGACGCCCGGCTTCCACGCGGCCCAGGCGCCGATGATGGTGGACGACCGGCCGACCCCGGCGTTCGGCTACTTCGTCGGGGACCCGGTGAAGATCACCGTGGAGGCGAACGGCCGCCGGGTCACGGCGCGACTGGCCCGGTGGAGCGACGATCCCTCGGTCGTGGCGTTCTGGTTCGACCCGGCCGAGGTCAAGCCGGATGCCACATTGAAGAAGCTCACCGCGTACGGGAAGAACGGGGAGCCGTTGCCGGGCGCGGGCGTGAGCTTCGCGGTCGGGTGACCTGTCGCCCGGCCTGATCGTGGGGTTTACTGCTCGGCATGAGCATCATCTCCCCCGGGTTCGGCGGGCGGCGCCGCTCGTCGCGGCCCGACCTGCCGCCCGGGCAGTACCTCACCGAGGACTTCCCGGTGCTGTCCGCCGGGCCGACGCCGCGCATCCCGCTCGACCGCTGGACGTTCACCATCTCCGACGAGACCGGTGGGCGCACGAGCTGGTCGTGGGACGAGTTCCAGGCGCTGCCGCAGGAGGACTTCACGGTCGACATCCACTGCGTGACGAAATGGTCCAAGTTGGGCACCACCTGGCGTGGCGTCTCGCTCGACACCCTGTTCGAGAACGTCGAGTCGGCCGCCGACTTCACCATGGTGCACGGCTACGGCGGCTACACCACGAACGTCCCGCTGGAGGATCTGCTCGACGGCAAGGCCTGGATCGCGCACACCTTCGAGGGTGAGCCGCTGCACCCGGAGCACGGCGGCCCGGCCCGGCTCGTGGTGCCGCACCTCTACTTCTGGAAGTCCGCGAAGTGGGTCAACGGCATCCAGATGCTCCCGCAGGACGAGCCCGGCTTCTGGGAAGAGGCCGGCTACCACTTGTACGGGGACCCATGGCGCGAACAGCGCTACCAGGGCGACTGACCTGGCGGGCGGCCACCGTGGCGGAGGCCCGGTGGGAGACGCCGTCCGCGCGCACCCTGGTGCTCGACGTGCCGCAGTGGCCCGGCCACCTGCCCGGCCAGCACGTCGACGTACGCCTCACCGCCCCGGACGGCTACTCGGCCCAGCGCAGCTACTCGATCGCCTCGGCGTGGCGCGACGGCGCGAAGGTGGAGCTCACCGTCCAGCGGGTCGAGGACGGCGAGGTGTCGTCGTACCTCACCGACGTGCTGGAGCCGGGGCAGCAGCTGGAGCTCCGCGGCCCGGTCGGCGGCTGGTTCGTCTGGCGTGCCGCCCCGCCGCCGGTGCTGCTCGTGGCCGGCGGCTCGGGCCTCGTCCCGCTGATGGCGATGATCCGGGCGCGCGGCGACCTCCGTGGCCGCCAGCCGTTCCGCCTCGTCCACTCCGTACGCACCCCGCAGGACGCCCTCTACGGCGCCGAGCTGGCCCGCCGGGTCCGCGACGACCCGGGCCTGGACGTCCACCACGTCTACACCCGCAAGACGCCCGACGGCTGGCCGGATCCGCCGGCCCGGCTGGGGGTGGCCACGCTGAACACCCACGGCTGGCCGCCGGACTTCGCGCCGGACGTCTTCGTCTGCGGCCCCACCGCGTTCGTCGAGGCGTCCGCGGACATCCTCGTCGCGCTGGGCCACGACCCGAAGAAGATCAGGACCGAACGGTTCGGGGGTACGCCATGACGTCCGGCTTCGAGATCGACGGCAACGCGATGGGCGGAGACCTCGGCGAGATCTTCGCCGTCGACCTGACCGGGGCGGTGGCGACCTGCGCCGGCTGCGGCCACCCGAGCCCGGTCGCGGCCCTGCGGCTGTGGGGCCCGTCCCCCGGCCTGGTGGCCCGCTGCCCGTCCTGCGAGGACGTGATCATCCGCCTGGTCCGCGGCCCGGAGCAGGCCTGGCTCGACCTGCGCGGAGCGGTGAGCCTGCGCATCCCCCTGCCCCCACGCCCCTGACCACCCGCCACCCAGCCCCGCCGCCACCCAGCCCCGCCGCCGACCCGGCCGACGGCTCCCCCACGGCCCGCCGGGCGTGCGTGGCCTGCCGTCCTGAACGCCCGCTCCCCGGCGGCGGACGGCGTGGTGGCGTCGGTAGGTGTCCGTCCGCCCCCGCCGCCCCGGCGGGCGGCGCCGGTCAGTCGCGGAAGGTGCGGCGGAGGCGTTCGGCGAGGCCGGCCGGGCGCGGGGCCACCGGGGCGGGCCGCCGGTTCGCCACCGGGCGGGACCGGCCGATCGGCTGGTCGTAGTCGGCGCGGGCGATCGCCTCGATGATCTGCTCGTCGGCGAAGCCCTCCGAGCCGGGGATCGAGGGGACGAAGCCGACCAGCACCCCGTTGCGCATGATCTGCGCCTCGAGCCCCGCGGTGCCGTCGTTGTCCCAGATCGCCTCGCGGCCGTCCGGCAGCACGACGCGGATGCCGTACTGGGTGATGCCGGCGTGCGGGAGCTTCACGTGCGCGAAGACGTTGCGCCCGCGCAGGGTCTCGACGACCCGGCGAGCCCTCTGCTCATCCATGTCCCGACGCTAATCCGCCGAACTGAGGACACGCTGAAGATCGGCTGTGGCGCCGGTGAAAGCTCGTAGCGATACGAACACGATTGATCACTGCATGACATTCATGCAGGTCACATCGATGCATGTTACTACGAGGTAACAGGAATGTCACCGTGTTTCTTTCCCCGAAGCCTTGACTTACTCTTCGGTAACCGAAGCGCTTCGGCCCCCACCCTTCGCGGATCCGGAGGCCACCCCCGATGAGCAGACGTACCACCGTTCTCGCCTGCCTCGTCTCGTCCATCCTGCTGACCGTCGCCACCGCGGCCCCCGCCGCCGCCGCGACCCCTGCGTCCGAGTGGGACTACGTCGCCCTCGGCGATTCCTACTCCTCCGGCGTCGGCGCGCCCGGCCAGTCCGGCACCTGCCTGCGCAGCCCGAACGCCTACCCCGGCCTCTGGAACGCGGCCAACCACCCGGCGACGTACCGCTCGGTCGCCTGCAGCGGCGCCACCACCGGCTCGCTGCGGTCCTCGCAGCTGTCGGCGCTGAACCAGGGCACCGACCTGGTGACCGTGACCATCGGCGGCAACGACGTGGGCTTCGCCTCGACCATCATCACCTGCACGCTCTCCAGCGACAGCGGTTGCGCCGCCAAGGTCGACGAGGCGCTGGAGATGCTCGAGGACGAGATGCCGGCCACGTTCGACGCCACGTACCGCGAGATCCGCGGCAAGGCTCCGAACGCAAGGGTGGTCGTCCTGGGTTACCCCATCCTGTTCGACGAGACCGCCCCGAGCTGCGGCTTCGCCGGCATGAGCATCCCCAAGCGCAAGTCGATCAACAAGGGCGCCGCCGAACTCAACAAGGTCATCAAGGCGCGTTCCCAGGCGGCCGGCTTCATCTGGTCGGACGTCACCGACGAGTTCGCCGGCCACGGCATCTGCGGGCCCAGCGCGTGGCTGCACGGCCTCACCCTGATCCCGCCGACCGACTCCTTCCACCCGACGAGCAACGGCTACAAGTACGGCTACCTGCCCGCCCTGAACTCCGTCCTGCCCTGACCGCGGCGGAAGGGGCCACCCGAACCGGATGGCCCCTTCCCTCGTCCGTGGACGCAACAGCTAGTCGAGCAGCTCGGTCACGGTGCCGGCCGCGACCGTACGGCCACCCTCGCGGACCGCGAAGCCCAGCCCGGCGTCCATCGGGACCTCCTTGCCGAGGTGCACGGTCAGCTCCACGGTGTCGCCCGGCATGACCATCGGCAGGTCACCGAGGTCGATCGCGCCGGACACGTCCGTGGTGCGGAAGAAGAACTGCGGCCGGTAGTTCGCCACGAACGGCGTGTGCCGGCCACCCTCCTCCTTCGTCAGGGCGTACATCCGCGCCCGGAAGCTCCGGTGCGGGGTGACGCTGCCGGGCAGCGCCACGACCTGGCCGCGCTGCACCTGGTCGCGCTTGATGCCGCGGAGCAGGACGGCGGCGTTGTCGCCCGCCTCCGCGGTGGGCAGCGACTTGCCGAACGTCTCGAGACCGGTCGCCACCGTGGCGACGGTCGGGCCGAGGCCGACGACCTCGACCGGATCCCCGACGCGCAGCACGCCGCGCTCGATCTTGCCGGTGACCACGGTGCCGCGCCCGCTGATGGTCAGCACGTTCTCGATCGGCATCAGGAACGGCTCACCCAGCTCGCGCGGCGGGACCGGCACGTACGCGTCGACCGCGTCGAGCAGATCCAGGATCGACCGCGTCCACCGCGGGTCGCCCTCGAGGGCCTTCAGCGCGCTGACACGCACCACCGGCACCTCGTCGCCGGGGAAGCCGTACTCGCCGACGAGCTCGCGGACCTCCAGCTCCACCAGGTCGAGCAGCTCCTCGTCCTCGACGGTGTCGCTCTTGTTGAGCGCCACCACCAGGTACGGCACGCCGACCCGCTGGGCGAGCAGCACGTGCTCGCGGGTCTGCGGCATGGCGCCGTCCTGGGCCGAGACCACGAGGATCGCGCCGTCCACCTGCGCCGCCCCCGTGATCATGTTCTTCACGTAGTCGGCGTGACCGGGCATGTCGACGTGGGCGTAGTGGCGGTTGGCGGTCTCGTACTCGACGTGGGCGATGTTGATGGTGATGCCGCGGTCGTGCTCCTCCGGGGCCTTGTCGATCCCGTCGAACGCGACGTACCGGTTGGTTGCCGGGTCGCGGTCGGCGAGGACCTTCGTGATGGCGGCGGTCAGGGTCGTCTTGCCGTGGTCGACATGACCCATCGTACCGATGTTGAGATGTGGCTTCGTACGGACGAACTGGTTCTTGGCCATGAGAGTGTCCTCACTGGATGCGAGAGACGGAAAGGAAGTCAGAACCCACGCAGGGGCGAGCGACCCTCCCCCTGGGTTCTGTCGCTACCGGGGAAGGGTCAGCTTCGGGTATCGGCGCCGGGAAGCACGCACGCGGGAGCCACCGGCAGGGAGAACCCCGCGGGCAGCTGCGGACCGGGCGCGAACATGGCGATCACGGTAGGCGGTAACGCCGGCGGACGCGACCGTATTTCACACCCGGCCGATGTCCGCCAGCGGCGCCATCACGATGCGCGGGGTCTTCGCCGGGTCGAGCCATCTGAGCACGGCGAGCAGGTCGGCGCGGCGCAGCGAGACGCAGCCCGCGGTCGATCCGGCGCCGTTGACGTGCAGGAAGATGGCCGAGCCGCGCCGCACGTTCGCGGGCCTGCTGGTCACGTACTGCGAGTGCGGGGCGTCCCAGCGGATCGTCGAACCCCACGGGCGGTTGAAGTCGATGACGGCGGCGTACTCGTACTGCTTCGGGTAGTCGGCGAGCCGCTCGGACTCGCCCTTGCGCCACGTGCGGGTGCCGGACGCCCACGGCTGGAACAGGTTGTACGTCTTCGGGTCGCGGTTGTCGCCGACCCAGTAGTCGCCGCTGTCGGCGTGCGTGTACGTCACCCGGGTGCCCGGATCGGCTTTGAGGCCGAACGCCGACGTGATCCGGAACGTGCCCATCGGCGTCGTGCCGGTGTCCTGCACCCGCCGGGTGGCCCACTCCCAGCCCGCGTACCCGTTGCGCGCCGGCATGCCGGCGAACTTCTGGCTCCAGCTTCCGCCGCTGTTCTTCTGGTACGTCCGCAGCGTCGCGTACGACGACGTGCGCGCGTTGCCCGTGACGACCACGACCTGCCCCGAGTCGCCGATGTTCCGCAGCCGCGACGGGTGGTACGGCGGCACCGCCGCTTCCGCGGACAGCGCCCGCACCACGCCGAGCCCCAGCAGGACGGCGCCGATCGCCAGCCCGGCCGCCGCCATCCTGCGCATGGCTCGGACCCTACCGCTCAGAACGCGAACTGGTGACCCTTCGCGGCACCCGTCTGGACCCTGCCGTCGCTGGTGAAGCGCCACGACATCACCAGCTCGTAGCGGTGCCCGGCGCGCGGGCTCGCGGTGTCCCGGCAGTCGTGCGACCGGGAGCCGTCGCGGAACGTCAGGCCGGTGCACGTCCGCTGCGGGACCGTACGGCCGGTGTCCACGTCGCGCAGGGACAGCGCGAGGGTGGCCGTACCGTCGCGCGGGGCGGTGAGAGTGGCGGCGAGCTGCACCTTCGCGCCGACCTGGTGGCAGGGCTCCACCGCCATCGGGTTCGGATAGCTGATGGTGAACTGGCGGTTGCAGTCCCACGGCCCGTACGTCTTCTCCACCAGCGGCTCCCTCGTGGGGGTCGCCTTGCGGGGGCGGGGAGTCGTGGTCGCGACCGCCCGGACGGCGGAGCCGGCGTGCAGTGCCGCGGCGGCGGGATTGCCGCCACCCTTGTGGTCGCGGGCCGCCCGCGACGGCGACGGCGCCGCGGAGGCGACGGCGGAGGACACCGGCCCGGGTATGCCCGTCCGGGTCAGGGGCGCACCGCCGGCAGTGTCGGGCTCGGCCTCCGGGCGGGCCAGGTGCCACGCGGTCGTCGCCACGCCGGAGGCCAGCATCGCCGAGCAGACCAGGCCGATCATCGCCCACGGCCGGGCCCACCGCCAGCTCGCCGGCTGGTTGCGGCGGCGGGGCGGGGAGAGCTTGCGCATGCTCGCCAGCGACGGGTGCGGCCCCGGGCGGACCGCCGGGGGCTCCGGGTCGGGCGTCCGGGACTCGCGCGGCTTCGCCGGCCGGGCCGGGTCGGGGGCGGCGAGCGCGGGGGCCTCGGCGAGCGAGCGTTCGAGGGCTCCGAGGTCGAGAACCAGCTCACCGGCGGACGGGCGCAGCCGGGGCTTCTGCTCGAGGCAGCTCGCGATGAGCTCCCACAGCGCGTCGGGGATTCCCGGCCGGCGTTCGGGGCGGCCCTCCAGGTGCAGCCGCATGAGGTCGCTGACCGTGTCGCTGTCGTACGGCGGCCGCCCCGACACGAGCTCGTAGAGCAGCACGCCGAGGGCGTACACGTCGGCGGCGGGGGTGATGCTGGAGCTGTGGAAGGCCTCCGGCGCCATGTAGTGCGGGGTGCCGACGACCGCGCCGGTGGTGGTGAGGCTGGGCGTGTTCAGCACCCGGGCGATGCCGAAGTCGGTGAGCCGGATGTCGAGCCGTCCGTCCTCGCCGTGCAGCAGGATGTTGTCCGGCTTGAGGTCGCGGTGCACGATGCCGAGCTCGTGCGCCTCGGCCAGCGCGGCGGCGACCTGGGCGCCGAGCCGGGCCGCCTCGCCCGGCGCCACGGTGTGATGCTCGCGCAGGTAGTCGCGCAGGCTTCCGCCGGGCACGAGGTCCATCACCAGCCCGAGCGACTCGCCGACGCTGAA
Organism: Pseudosporangium ferrugineum; assembly: GCF_003002065.1. GTDB lineage: Bacteria > Actinomycetota > Actinomycetes > Mycobacteriales > Micromonosporaceae > Actinoplanes > Actinoplanes ferrugineus_A. The sequence continues at coordinate 174,892 of NZ_PVZG01000015.1, read as the reverse complement.
CAGGTCGCGGACCCGTACGACGTTGCGGTGCCGCAGCATCAGCAGGATCGTGCGCTCCTGCACGAAGCGGGTGACCAGCTTCGGCTGGCGCAGCAGGCTCTCGTGGAGCAGCTTGACCGCGACCGCCTCGCCGGAGGCCCGGTCCACGCCGCGCCACACCGTCCCGGTCGCGCCCTGTCCGATGGGGCGGATGAGGATGTACGAGCTGCCGACGCAGCGGCCGCTCAGATCGAGGGTCGACGCGCCGCCGGAATCCTGGCGTGCGCCGCTGCTCGTGAGATCCTTGTCCACCGGTGGTCGTGTCCTTCCGCCCGCCGCGATTCCGCGACATCCGACTCGGCCGACCGGAATGATGCTGTTTGTCCGTATCAATGCGCAACCCCACACGTCGGAGTTCGCACGTGAGGTAGGTGTCCCGCGCCACCCGTCACGGAAACGGCAGCCCGTCGTTCATCGCTGTAGAACCGCCGCTGAGCTGGTAAAACAGCATGTTGCAGGAGTGGCTGCCGGGACCGGGGCCGGTTACTCGGTTGCATTCCTGGCGAACCGCCCGCACCGCGGGGCCGTTCCCCCGATAGTGGCCACATGGGTGTCATGGCTTATCCCCTCCGGTACGCACTGGCCGACCTGGCGCTGGCGCTCAGCCGCGACGCCGACGACACGGACAAGGTGCGCTCGACCGCCGCCCGGGCCGCGGCGGACATGCTCGGCGACGGCGCGGGCGTGCAGTTGCTGCGCGACGACGGCCGCTACGACGCCATCACGTACCACCATGCCGACGATCAGGTGGCGCCGGCGTACGCCCACCTGCTCGACCGCGCCGGCGAACTACCCGACGACGACTTCTCCACCAGCCTCGCCGCCAGCCGGCGTCCCATCGTCCTCGCCGCCGACGGCCGCGAGCCGCTGACCGAACTCCCCCGCCCCCGGCACTCGGCGTACGTCGACCCGGGCGGCCCGGCCCCCGAGGTGCACGCGGCCGTGCTGTGCCCGGTGATCGTCGACAACACGTACGCGGGCTACCTGGTGCTGACCCGCGCCCTGCCCGGCGCGATCTACTCCGCCGCCGAGGTGGAGCTGGCCCGCGACATCGCCGGCGAGCTGTCCCTGGCGCTGTCCCACGCGCGGGCGATGGAACGGCTGCGGGCCAGCGAGGAACGCTACCGCCGGGTGCTGGAGACCATCCCCGAGGGCGTGCTGCAGCTCGACGACGAGGGCGTCGCCACGTACGCGAACGAGCCCATCGGCGTCGTCCTCGGCCTGCCCCGCGCCCAGCTCGTCGGGGTGTCGCTGCGCGGCTTCCTCGACAAGCACGGCCAGGCCGAGCTGAGCCGGCGCCTCACCGAGTGCAAGGCCGGCCGCTCCACCGTCGGCGCCGCCAAGCTGCTGCGCGCCGACGGTTCCCAGCGCAGCGTGCGGATGAGCATGATGCCGCTGCAGGACGAGCACGGCCGGCCGGCGGGCGTGCTCTGCATGGTCACCGACACCACCGACCACATCGACGCCAAGGGGCTCAAGCGCCAGCTCGACCACCTGCGCCGGCTCGACAGCATGGGCCAGCTCATCGGCGGCATCTCGCACGACTTCAACAACCTGATGACCGTGGTCGCCGGCTCCGCCGACATGATCGCGACCACCACCGCCGAGGACGCCCCGCAGCATCAGATGGCCAAGGACATCCTGGACGCGGTGGCCAAGGGGCGGACCCTGACCCATCAACTGCTGGCCTTCGGGCGTACGGAAGGCAACCGGCCGGAGATCATCCCCATCCCGGACCTGCTCACCGACGTGCAGAGCCTGTTCAGCCGCACGCTCGGCGAGCGGATCGGCCTGGACCTGGCGTTCGGCCCGGACGTCTGGCCGGTACGCGCGGAGCGCGGCCCGCTGGAGCAGGCGCTGGTCAACCTCGCGGCGAACGCCCGCGACGCGATGCTGCACGGCGGCATGCTGCGGGTGGCCGCCACGAACGAGATGGTGGAGCCGGGGCAGCTCGCCGAGGGCGCGCCGGCCGGCCGGATCGTGCACATGGTCATCCAGGACACCGGCGTGGGCATGACCGACGAGACCCGCCGCCGGGCGCTGGAGCCGTTCTTCACCACCCGGCCCACCGCGGCCGGCCTGGGCCTGGCCACCGCGGCGGGCATCGTGCAGGGCATCGGCGGCCACATCACGCTGGAGTCCCAGCCCCGGATGGGCACCACCGTGCACCTCTACCTGCCGGCCGCCGAGGAGCGTCCGGCGCCGTCCATCGACCGGCAGCTCACCCCGGCCGTCATCGGCCGCGTCCTCATCGTCGAGGACCAGCCGGAGGTCGGCCAGCTGGTGCAGCGCCTGATCGAGCCGGCCGGCTACGAGATCACGGTCGCCACGGACGCGCTCCAGGCGGTCACCCAGGTCGCCTCGGGCGCGCAGCCGGACCTGCTGATCACGGACGTCGTGATGCCGGCGATGACCGGGCCGGAGCTGGCCGCGGCGCTGCGTACGCACCACCCGGACCTGCCGGTCCTCTACATGTCCGGCTACACGGCGGCGTCGCTGGGCCCACAGCTGCATCTCGACGCGAACAGCATGCTGGTGGAGAAGCCGTTCACCCGCTCGACCCTGCTCGGCGCGATCCGTACCCTCTGCGGCCCGCAGCCGGCCCGGGAGCAGGCCGGTCAGCCGGAGGCCGCCGGATAGTCGAGGCCGGCGGCCAGCAGGTCGAACGCCTGCCCGGTCAGCTCGGACTCCGGCGCCTCGCGGCCGGCGGCCCGCCAGGCGACGACCGCCGGCTGCACCGCGCAGAGCAGCACCGAGGCCACCAGGTGCGGCCGGGGGTCCGCGGCGGGATCGACCCCCATCCGGGCGCCGACCAGCCGCGCCACCTCGTCGAGCCGGGCGGCCCCCCGCTCCACCCGCGCCGCCGCCAGCGCCGGGCTGACCGAGATCAGCCGCTGCAGGCTGCCGAAGCGCGCCTCGGCCTCGTACGCCCGCACGACGCCGACCGCCGCCGCGCGCATCGCGGTCAGCACCGGCAGGCCGGCCGGCTGCCCGGCGAACGCCTCGAGGACCGCCGTGATCTGCTCGTCGGCGAGCGACAGGGCGACGTCCTCCTTCGACGTGAAGTACCGGAAGAACGTCCGCGGCGAGACCTCCACCGCCTCGGCGATCTCGTCGATCGTCGTGGCCTCGAAGCCCTTCTCGCAGAACAGCGTGTGGGCCGCGTCGATCAGCGCCTCGCGCGTCCGTCGCTTCTTCCGCTCCCGCAGCCCGTCCGTGCCGCCGTTCACCATGCTGCGAGCGTACGGTATTCGGCGTTTGTCAGTTGACGACAGTTGTCAGTGAGTGACAGAATTTCGGCCATGCCCAGACCCCCCGCGGCGACGTCGCGCTACTGGAAACTCCAGCGCCAGCTCGCGCGCTTCAACACGTTCCTGTTCCACAAGACCGGCGGCAAGGTGGGCGGTTCCTACTTCGGCGGGGCGCCCGTGCTGCTGCTGCACCACGTCGGCCGCCGGTCGGGCCAGGCCCGGATCAGTCCGCTGATCTACCTCGACGACTCGCCGCGGCTGGTGATCGTGGCGTCGAAGGGCGGCGTGGACGCGCATCCGGCGTGGTTCCACAACCTGATGGCGATGGCGCAGACCGAGGTCGAGTTGCCGGGCGGCGGCCGGCGCCGGGTCCGCCCGCGGGTCGCCGAGGGCGCCGAACGGGCCCGCCTGTGGGAGCGGGCGGTGGGGATCTACCGGCCGTACGCGACCTACGCGACCTACACCGAGCGGGAGATCCCGGTCATCGTGCTCGAACCCGTGCCCTGACCGGCCGCGGCCGTGGCCAGCAGGTGGAAGGCCTGCGCCTCCGCGGACGCGCCCGGCCGGTCGAAGTGCGGGGAGCCCGCCGCGCCGCGGACCACGCCGTGCGCGTCGACTTCGCGGGCGGCGGCGGCGAGCAGATCCCGGCCGGTGCCGGCGTAATCCGGCGGCAGCCAGCCGTCGGCCGCGCCGGTCAGTGCGGCGTAGGCGAACATCTGCGCGGCGTTGGTCTCCCGGAACGTCGCCGGGTCGTCCAGAACGTCGTGGAACAGCCCGTCCGGGCGCCGCAGGGCGAGGCACGCGTCGAGCACCTCGCGGCCGTGCGCCGCGAGCCGGTCGCGGCCGGGCAGGTCCGGAACCAGCCGCAGGGTGCGGGCCACCGCCGCGACGACCCAGCCGTTGCCGCCTCCCCAGCGGGCGGCGCGGCGCGGCGCACCGGTCTCCTCCGACCAGATCGCCGAGTACAGCCCGTCGCGGCAGAGCCGGGAGCGGTGCCCCTCGACCTGCTGCCAGGCGAGGTCGGCGCGCCCGCTCAGCGCCAGGAACGGCACGGTCATGTAGACGGTGTCGGCCCAGACCTCCCGGCCGCCGAGCAGGTGGAAGAGCGTGCCGTCGGCGGCCCGGGGAGCGCCGGACACCAGCCAGGCGAGCTGCCGGCGGGCCGCGTCGGCAAAGACCGGGTCTCCGGTACGCCCGTACGCCGCGAGCACGGCCTCCCCGCACGCGGCCCCGTTGACCGCGCCCGCCTCGCCGTCCACGTCGCCGAGCCGCCCGTCCGCCGCCTGCCGGGTCACGGCCGCCCCGGCCAGCAGCACCGCCAGGTCGTCGCGGCCCAGGTCGAGCGCGGCCTGCGCGGCGACGCCCTGCTCCCACGACTGCCGCTGCATCGCCAGCAGCGCGGTGAGCACCCGGTCGATCATGCGAACAGGGCGCTCACCGACTCGCCGTTGTGGATCCGGCGCATCGCCTCGGCGAGGGCCGGCGCCACCGACAGCACGGTCAGCTTGTCGGTGCGGTTCGCGGCCGGGATCGGCACGGTGTTGGTGCAGACGATCTCCTCGACGTCCTTCTCCGCGGAGAGCCGCTGCACCGCGTCGGCGGCGAACAGGCCGTGCGTGCAGGCGACCCGGATGCTGCGCGTGTTGCGCTCCCGCAGCCGGCCGAGCAGCTCGAACACGGTGCTGCCCTTGGCGATCTCGTCGTCCAGGATGATCACGTCGCGGTCGGCGACCTCGCCGATGACCGAGCTGATCACGACCTTGTCGTCGGCATAGCGCTGCTTGGCACCGGCCGCGACCTCGATGCCGAGCATCCGCGCGAAGGCCGCGGCCTCCTTGGCGTTGCCCAGATCCGGCGAGACCACCACGGTGTTGCTCAGGTCGTAGCCGCGGAAGTGGTGGGCCAGCTCGCGCAGGGCGTGCAGGTGGTCGACCGGCACGCTGAAGAAGCCGTGCACCTGCGGGGAGTGCAGGGTCATGGCGAGGATCCGGTGGGCGCCCGCGGTCTGCAACAGGTCGGCGACCAGGCGCCCGCCGATGGAGATGCGGGGGGCGTCCTTCTTGTCGCTGCGGGCGTACGCGTAGTGCGGCAGGACGACGGTGATCCGGCCGGCCGAGGCGCCGCGCGCGGCGTCGAGCATGAACAGCAGCTCGACCAGGTTCTCCTGGACCGGCGGGACCAGCGGCTGGATGAGGAACACGTCCCGCTCGCGGCAGTTGCCCTGGAGCTGCACCTCGATGCAGTCGTTGGCGAACCGCGACGTCTTCGTCGGCATCAGCGGCACCCCGAGGTGCTCGCAGATCTCCGCCGCCAATGCGGGATGGGCACTTCCGGTGAACACGGCGATGTCACGCACGGGCCCACCCTAATGTCCCGCTCCGCGACACGTACGGGCGACCAAGGTCCTCAGAGCCAGCCGCGCCGCTTCAGATAGATGTAGAGCCCTCCCGCGGAGACGACCATCAGCACCAGGCTGGCCACGAACCCGGAGACCCGCTCGTAGCCCCAGTACGGCACGTTCTGCCCGAAGAAGCCGGTCAGCGCGGTCGGTACGGCGATGATCGCGGCCCACGCGGCGAGCTTGCGGGTCACGTCGTTGAGCGCGTTGCTCTGCTCGGTGAGGTCGGCCTCCAGCAGGCCGTTGATCCGGCCGAGGGCGTGGTCGATGGTCTCCGCGGCCCGCCGGGCGTGGTCGTCGACGTCCCGGTAGTACGGCGCCAGGTGCTCGTCGACGAGCCCCTCCTCCAGGCGCAGTACCTGGGCGATGAGCTCCGGCATGGGCGCCACCGCCCGGCGCAGGGCGGCGAGGGACTTGCGCAGGCCGAAGGCGTACATCCGGACCGGGCGCGGGGCGCCGCCCTCCTCCAGCATCGTGTCCTCGGCCCGGTCCATGGCCTCGTCGAGGGTGCGGGCGGCGGCGAACTGCCCGTCCACGACGACGTCGAGCAGGCCGTACACGAGAAAGGCGACGCCGCCGTGCCGCGCCAGCTCGGCGTCGGCGTCCCAGCGCCGGGCCAGGCGGGAGACGTCGCCGGCCGACTTGCGGACGGTGATCAGCGCCCGCCCGGTGAGGAAGGCGCTGATCTCCACCTTGTGCAGGTGCGGCACCGGGCCGTCGGCGGAGACCCGCACGTCGTACACGTTCATGAAGAGGTGGCCCGGATAGCGGTCGAGCTTGGGCCGCTGGTGGTCGTGCACCGCGTCCTCGACGGCGAGCGGGTGCAGCCCGAACTGGGCGGCGACGGTCCGCAAGGCGTTCTCGTCCGGGTCGAACAGGTCGAGCCAGACCACGGCGTCCGGGTGCTCGTCCAGGAGCCCGGGGATGTCCGCCACGGCGAACCCCTCGGCCACCACGCCGCCGCCCTCGTAGAGCCGGGTGGTGGTGGGGCAGGCGGGCGCCGGAGGTGAGGTCACGACACATCACTATGCACCAGGGGCGTCAGGCCCGCCCGTACGACCGCAGCGTGCGCAGCGCCTGGAGGGTCACGATGCCCCGCCACTCCTGCCGCGCGGCGACGCCCGGCGGCTCCCAGGTGATCGGCCAGCCGCCGTCCGGCTGCTGGTCCGCGGCGAGGCGGTCGAGGTGGCCGTCCAACTGCTCCGCGGTGAACAGCCTGCGCCACCGCGACCCGGCGGCCGGGGCCACCACCAGCGGCGACAGCCCGTAGCCGGAGGCCGCCGGGTCGAGGTGGAACATCTCCGAGGCGACCAGCCGCTCGAGGACCGCGGCGGCGTGGCGCTCGGCGCGGTCCCGGTCGGGCGCGTACTCGAGGAAGACGAGCGTCTCGGCGAGGGCGTGCACCTCCTCCGGAAGGGCGCCCGCCTCCAGCCGGTCCCAGCAGTAGCCGGCGGCCCGCTCGCGCCACGGGTGCGCGAACCCGAGCCGGTACAGCAGGCCGACGAGTCCCGCGGTGGGGTTGAGGCCGGGCTCGTACGTCCACTCCGACCAGTGCCCGGCCCGCGGGTACGCCTCGATGACGGGAAAGGCGAGCGGCACGGCCCCGCGCTCGTCGGCGACCCGCGCCAGGAAGTCGCAGGCCGGGCCCAGCAGCGCGGGATCGGCGGCCCCGGCGGCGGCGAGGGCCTGGAAGGCGGTCTCGACGTCGATGGGCAGGCTGTCCGGGGTGCGCTTGTCGGGCTCCAGGCCGTGCCCGAAGCCGCCGTCCGGGTTGCGGTACGCCCGCACCGCATCGATTACCGCCTCGGCTCCCCCGTTCGAGAAGCACACCTGGTAGAGGCGCCGTTCGAGCAGCCGGGCCTCGGCCATCAGGAATCGTTGCGCGTTCGCGATGTCGGTCATACCCGGATGCTAGGGAGCACCCGGGCCGCCGGTCTTGAAGAAAACGGACGCCCGCGTTCAGAACGCGTACGGCCCGAAGCGGCCCCAGGCCACGAAGGCGACGAGCAGGAGCAGCACCACGTTGACGCCGATCGCCTGGTTCTCCCCGCGGCGGGCGTGCGTGACGATCGCGCCGATCATGATCAGGACCAGCCCGAGCGCGGCGAGCGGGACGAGCACCGGCGCGATGTCCAGGGCCGCGGGCAGGATCAGCCCGATCGCGGCGAGCACCTCGAGGGCGCCGATGAGCTTGATCGTGCCGGGGCTGAAGCTTTCGGCCCAGCCCATGCCGGAGGCGGCGAGCTTCTCCTTCGGCTGCACCAGCTTCATCACGCCGGCGCCGAGGAAGGCGACGGCCAGCACCGCGGCGACGACCCACAGCACCACATTCATGGACGTACCCCCCACGATCGTTCGCATCACTTCAACAGTTAACCGAACCGTAGCGATCGGCACTTAAGGAAGCAAGTGATCGACGCGCTTGGCAATGATACCCCCTGGGGGTATGTTGACGGGGACTCGAGGAGGGTTCCCATGGACCACGAACCGCACACCCACCACCACCCGCCGGCCTCCGCGACCGGGACGACGACCTGGGCGGCGGCCGCGACCGCGACCCTGCACTGCCTCACCGGCTGCGCCATCGGCGAGGTCCTCGGCATGGTCATCGGCACGGCGGCCGGCCTGCACAACGCCGCCACGGTGCTCCTGTCGGTCACCCTGGCCTTCGTCTTCGGCTACGCGCTGACCATGCGCGGCGTGCTGCGCGCCGGCGTGGACCTCCGCACCGCGCTGAAGGTCGCCCTGGCCGCCGACACGGTCTCGATCGCCGTGATGGAGGTGCTGGACAACACCGTGATCGTGGCGGTGCCCGGCGCGATGGACGCCGGCCTCGGCAGCCTGCTCTTCTGGGGCTCGCTGGCGGGTTCGCTGGTGGTGGCATTCCTGCTCACCACGCCGCTCAACCGGTGGATGATCTCGCGGGGCAGGGGCCACGCGGTGGTCCACCGGTACCACGCACACTGATCGTGGCGGACCACCGCTCTTCCCGGACCACCACGAGAGGCGACATGGGCGACCACCGGTTCAGCATCGAGGCGCGGGGGCCGTTCGACCTCGCCCGCTCGATCGACTTCCTGGCACAGTGGCCGGCGGCGCGGAACCCGCCGGACGGCGCGGCGCTGAGGTTCGCGTTCTGCCCCGACGACGACTGGCGGCCGGTCGGCGTACGCCTGACCCAGGCCGGGCCCCGGATCGAGGGCGAGGCGACCGGGCCGGGCAGCGCCGCCCCGGACCTCGCCGCCCAGGTGTCCCGCATCCTCTCGCTCGACACCGACGGCACGCCGCTCGAGGCGATCGCACGGCGCGATCCGCGGGTGGCGGCGCTCGTGCGGGCGGCTCCCGGCCTGCGCCCGGTCTGCTTCTGGACGCCGTGGGAGGCGGCGTGCTGGGCGGTGCTGACCCAGCGCAGCTCGATGCGGACGGCGGCGGCGATCAAGGAACGGACGGCTCTCGCGTACGGGGACAGAATCGCCGTCGACGGCCGCGAGCTGACCGCCTTCCCGTCTCCGCGGGCGGTGCTGGAGGCGCCGGGCCTGCCCGGGGTGAACCCGGTGAAGCTGGAGCGGATCCGGGGCCTGGCGACGGCCGCGCTCGACGGCGTCCTCACCGCCCGGGCACTGCGCGCGGTGCCGGCCGGGGAGGCGCTCGCCACGCTGCTCCGGCTGCCGGGCATCGGCGCGTTCTCGGCGGCGCTCATCCTGATCCGCGGCGCGGGCGCCCCGGACGTCTTCACCATGAGCGAGCCGCGGCTGCTGGCGCGGATCCGCTCGGCGTACGGCCTGCCGGCCGACGCGACGGACGACGACTACCGCGCGATCGCCGGGCAATGGCGGCCGCTGCGGTCATGGGTGGGCTTCCTGATCCGGGCAATTTCTGAAACTTCCGAGGATTTATCCGGCCCTGGATGATCCACTGTTCGGCGCCTCCGACCTGCGAAAACCGGACCTTTCTGCGGATCTCGACTGCGACTGTTTCCGGAACATTTCCGAAAAGTGTTGACGTCCGTGCGCGGCCGATCGAATACTTGTCGCCATCGCCGGACGTCGATTTCGTCCGTCCCGCCGCCACCGCCACGCCGCCCGGCTCCCCGCCGGCGGCGGCCGAGCCGGCCCCCGCCGGCCGCAGAAGGAGGAGGAAGCATCCCCATGAACGACGACCACCCGGTACGCCCCAGGCGCGGCCGCCTCCGGCTGCTGCTCGGCAGTGCCCTCACCGTGGCGCTGGTCGCCGCCGCCGCACTGCTGCCCGGTACGGCCCAAGCGGCCGTCACGTCGAACCAGACCGGCACCAACAACGGCTACTTCTACTCGTTCTGGACCGACAGCTCCGGAACCGTCTCCATGGAGCTGGGCTCCGGAGGCAACTACAGCACCTCGTGGCGCAACACCGGCAACTTCGTCGCCGGCAAGGGCTGGAGCACGGGCGCCCGCCGCGCCGTCTCGTACTCCGGCAGCTTCAACCCGTCCGGCAACGCCTACCTGACCCTGTACGGCTGGACGAGGAACCCGCTCATCGAGTACTACATCGTCGACAACTGGGGCACCTACCGGCCGACCGGCGAGTACAAGGGCACCGTCACCTCCGACGGTGGCACGTACGACATCTACAAGACCACCCGGGTGAACCAGCCGTCCATCGAGGGCACCCGGACGTTCGACCAGTACTGGAGCGTCCGGCAGCAGAAGCGCACCGGCGGCACCATCAGCTCCGGCAACCACTTCGACGCGTGGGCCCGCAACGGCATGAACCTCGGCAGCCACGACTACCAGATCCTCGCCACCGAGGGCTACCAGAGCAGCGGCAACTCGAACATCACCATCGGCGGCACCTCGGGCGGCGACACCGGCAACCCGGGCGGCGGCGGCAGCGGCAGCGGCGGCTGCACCGCGACCCTCTCGGCGGGCGACCGCTGGAGCGACCGGTACAACCTCAACGTCGCGGTCAGCGGCTCCAGCAACTGGACCGTGACGATGAACGTACCGTCGCCGGAGAAGATCCTCTCCACCTGGAACACCAGCCCGAGCTGGGACTCCAGCGGCCAGGTGATGACCGCCCGGCCGAACGGCAACGGCAACAACTTCGGGGTGACCATCCAGGCCAACGGCACCTGGACCTGGCCGACGGTCTCCTGCTCCGGCTGATCCGGCAACCAGGCACACGACGATGCGGCGGCCCTCGGGCCGCCGCATTTTCGCATTCCGAGCAGGAACATCGGGCGGTTGTTTAGACGAACGTGTCATTGGCGTGACGTCTGGTTACATCGATCGATGTGAGTATGCTGATTCGCGGGATCCCGTCTATCCAAGGCTCGTATCGACCTAGGGAGCAGCGTGAAACCCGCCAACTTCCCTGCCCGTCGCTCGCTCAGTGGCGCCTTCGTCGCGGCACTGGGCATCGCCCTCATCCCCGGCCTGGCCACCGCCGCGCCCGGCGGTGATCCGCCTCCCCCGGCGCGGCTGCGCCACGAGGTCACCCCGAAGCCCTTCTTCGACGCCCGCCGTACGGCCACCCCGGCCGGGCGCTCGGGCCGGGCCGCCACGCCGGTGCCGGCGGCCGTGACCAGGCTGCACGACTCGCTCGGCCGGCAGGGCATCGTCGACATCGACCCGGTGACGCACACTGCGCGCCGGGTGGCGCGCCTCGACGGCTTTCTCACCGGCCCGAGCCGCAAGCCCGCCGAGACGATCGCCAGGGCGTACCTGACGGCGCATCCCGAGGTCTTCGGCCTCAGCGCCGAGGAGGTCGCCGCGCTGCGGCTGCGCAAGGACTACGTCGACGTCGAGGGCACCCATCACCTGAGCTTCCAGCAGCTGGCCGGCGGGGTCGTCGTCTTCGGCAACGGGGTCAAGGCGGACGTCGCCCGCGACGGCCGGCTGGTCCAGGTCACCGGGTCGCCGGTGGCCACCACCCCCGCGGCGCTGGGCGCGGGAAGGCTGTCCGCCGCGCAGGCCCGTGACGCCGCGGCGCGGGACGCCGGTGGCACGTCGAAGACCTCCGTCGCCTCGGCCGCGCGCGGTGCGGACAAGGCGACCGTCTTCGCCTCGGGCGACCGGGCGAAGCTCGTGGCCTTCGCCGCGCCGGGCGGCATGCGGCTCGCGTGGCAGGTCCTGACCCTCGGCGAGGGCTACCTGCACGTGGTCGACGCGGCCACCGGCCGGGTGCTCTACCGGCAGAGCCTGCGCGTCTCCGACAACGCTCCCTCCACGCTGGCCTGGCCGCACTACCCGGGGGCGCCGGCCGGCGGCACGCAGCAGGTGCGCTCGCTCGGGCGCTGGATGGCCCCGGGCGCCACCACGCTGACCGGCACCTCGTCGCACGTGTTCCTCGACGTCAACGACAACGACGTCGCCGACGCCGGCGAGGAGGTCGGTCCGCGGGCGCCCGGCGACTGGCGGTTCCCGTTCAAGGACTTCACGTCCCAGGTCGGCGCGCCCTGCACGCCCACGGCCCGATGCTCGTGGGACCCGGAGGTCGCCTACTCCTGGCGCGACAACGCGGCGCAGAACGCCGCCCAGCTGTTCTGGTTCACCAACACGTTCCACGACCACCTGGCGGCCCGCCCGATCGGCTTCACCCGGGCGGCCGGCAACTACGACCTGGCCGATGGCGACCCCATCGAGGTCAACGCGCTCGACGGCGCCGACACCGCCGAGGGCCTCCCGGACTTTTACCACACCGACAACGCCAACATGATGCCCACGCCGGACGGCGTCCCGGGCCGCATGCAGATGTACCTGTTCAAGGATCCGAGCTGGCCCGACGACCCGTTCCTGGCCGGCAACTCCGGCGACGAGGCCGACATCGTCTACCACGAGTACACCCACGGCGTGTCCCACCGGCTGGTGTCCGACGCCGACGGCAACTCGGCGCTGACCGGCCTCCAGGGCAACGCCATGGGCGAGGCGTGGAGCGACTGGTACGCGTTCGACTTCCTGGCCGCCCAGGGCCTGCAGCGGGACACGGCGGCGCCGGGCGAGGTGCTCGTCGGCCGCTACGTGGCCGTCGGCCAGAACCTGATCCGCACCCAGCCGCTGGACTGCACGGTGGGCGCGGACGCCGCGGTGTGCCCGGGCGCGGGTACGGCCGGGCCGGGCGGCTACACGTACGGCGACTTCGGCAAGATCCTCGGCTTCCCGGAGGTTCACGCCGACGGGGAGATCTGGGGCGAGACGCTGTGGGACCTGCGTACGGCGCTGGGGTCGAAGCTCGCCGAGTCGCTGGTGACCCGGGCGATGGAGTTGTCGCCGGGCAACCCGTCGTTCCTGGACATGCGCAACTCGATCCTGATGGCGGACCGGGTCGTGCATCGCGGCGTACACCAGGGCACGATCTGGAAGGTCTTCGCCGCCCGCGGCATGGGCTGGTTCGCGGCGGTCGCCGACGGCAACGACATCACCCCGATCGAGGACTTCTCCCTGCCGCCGGCCCCGAACGCGCCGCTGACCTCGGTCCACGGCACGGTCACCGACGCCGACTCGCACGCGCCGCTGCCGGGCGCGACCGTGGTCTTCCCGGGCCACGACTCGGGCTTCGGCGGCTCGTACTCGGCGGTGGCGGACAGCGCCGGCCGCTTCACGATCCGCAACGTGCTTCCGGGCACCTATCCCGAGGTCACCGCGTCGGGTCCGGGCTACGACCAGATCATCCGGGACCTTCCCGTACGCCGGGGACCGAACCGGGCCGACTGGTCGTTGCGCCGCAACTGGGCGACGGTCAGCGGCGGCAGCGAGGTCCTCGAGGCCAACGGCGACGACTACAGCCTCATCGGCTGCGGTCCGGACGCCGCGCTCGACGCCTCGCAGTCCACCGGCTGGAGCACCGACGCGACGGCCGCGGGTGACGGCATCGAGCCGAGGCACGTCGTGGTCCGGCTTCCGGCGGCGGTGGACGTGTCGTCGATCGCCATCAACCCCTCCGGTACGTGCGGCGACGACCCGACCTCGTCCACGGGCGACTACCGGCTGGAGACGTCGGCCGACGGCACCACCTGGACCGTGGCGTCGGAGGGCCACTTCGGCCCGGCCGACCGCGACCGGATGAACCCCCTGACCCTGGCGGGCACCACCACGGGCCTGCGCTACCTGCGCTACACGATGCTCGGCACACAGACGGCCGACGAGGGTGTGACGTGCCCGGACGGCTACAGCGGATGCTTCTACGTGGACACGGTGGAGATCGGCGTCTACGGCAACGCGCGCTGACCTCCGCCCGACGGCCCGCCCCCACCCGGAGGCGGGCCGTTTCCGCGTCGTTCACCCGACCGGTCCAGGTTCGCGCGGGTAGCCGAACGAGGGGCGCCCCGCATGCGCACACCGTCCATCACCCGAGCAACCACCGCGACGGCCGGTACGTCACCTTCACCCTCGGCTGACCTGCGGATGTTTTGTCCGAGCCGTCCATTGGACGAACCGCGGACGACGAGCGCCTGGTAGGGGGCCGGGCCGCCTGACAACGTCGGGACGGTCCCAATCCGACAGAAAGGCTTCCTCGTGCGCATCTCGAAGATCGCCGCGCTGGGCATCGCGACCGTCGCGGTCACGGCGGGAACCGTGGCCGTCGGCGCGCCGGCGCAGGCCGCGCTCTACGGCGGGCAGTGCGGCTCCGGCTACGGCGTCGTCAACCTCATCGATCTGCCCGACAACCGGGGGACGGTGTACCTGACGTACAGCTCGTCGTCGGGCCGGAACTGCGTCGTCACGCTCCGGGAGAACCCGGGGGCGGCCACGCTGATGGAGGCGTACGTCCGCCGCTCCGGCGCCTCCTCGTGGATCAAGGACAGCGGCAACTTCACCACGTACGCCGGACCGGTCTATGTGTCCGCGGCGGGTGCGTGCGTCGACTGGGGCGGAACGATCGGCACCGCCTCGAAGACCCGCTACGGCACCAACTGCGGCTGACCCCCCACCCCGACCCGGAAGGAACCTCTCATGAAGATCGTCAAGACCGCCGCCGCGACCGCCGCCGTCGCCGCCACCGTGGTGGCCGGAGCCCTGGCCGGCCCCAGCCCCGCGTTCGCCGCGAGCTACGGGGGCGAGTGCGGCAGCGGCTACGGCGTCGTGAACTCGGCCTCCATCGGCTCGAAGGGCACGGTGTTCCTCACCTACAGCGCGGCCACGGGCAAGAACTGCGTGGTGGCGAAGCGGAACAGCGCCGGCTCGGCGGTGCTGGTCGAGGCCGGCCTCGGGCTCAACCCGGTGGGCAGCCACTGGCCGGCGTACGACGGCGGCTACTTCACGTCGTACGCCGGTCCGATCTACCTGAACGCCGCGGACCGGTGCGTCGACTGGATGGGGCGCATCAGCGGCACCGAGGGCGGCAAGCGCGGCACCAACTGCGGCTGACGGCTCAGCCCTTGCCCACCCGTACGTCCAGGAAGATCGGCCGTTTCATCGGGAAGAGGGTGCGTCCCTGCTCGTCGGCCATCTTCCAGTAGATCTTGCACCGCCCGGGCCCGCCGGGGGTACGGACCGGCACCTCGATGTCCACCGTCTCCCCCGGCAGGGTCTGCGGCACCGGTACGGCCTGCGGCGCCTGGCACGGCGTCTCGTTGACCCGCGCGAGGAACCGGTTGGCCCACGCGACCGTGCCGGTGTTGCGCAGCCGCCAGATCTTCGTGAACGACGAGTCCGGCGGCACCAGCGTTCCGTCCGGATAGGTGATGTCGCCCTCGAACCGGGAGTCGTCGCGGTCGGGCAGGGCGGCGACCGCGGGCGTGGCACCGGCGTCGCCTCCGCCCGGCTTCCGGTCGAGCACCACGACCGTGAGCGCGGCGCCGGCCAGGGCCGCCGCCACGGCTGCCGCGGTGGCCGCTCCGAGGTGCCGGCGACTCCGCGGTTGCGGCGCCGGGGTCTCGGCCTCGGCCGGCGGCGCGACGGCGTCCTCCGCCTCGGCCGCCCGGGCCCGCGTCCAGTGTTCCCGCCATTCCTTCTCAACGTCGGCGGCGTCGCGGCCCAGCCGGTCGACGGCGAGCACCCGGACGAACTCCCACGTGGTCTCCCAGCTGGGCAGCGTCCGGCCCTGCGCCGCGGCGGCCAGCGACGACTTCGAGGCCGCGGCGCGCAGGCGGCCGGCCATCTCGCCGTACGAGGGGTCGCCCGCCTCCTGTCTGAGCCGCCACAGCCGGTCGGCGAAGGCACCCACCGGGCCGGATCCGGGGTCGGGCCGTGCCGGGCGCCGCCCCCGCCGTCGTACCCGCTGCTCAGCCCGCGTCTCGTCGGCCACGTCCCCCACCTCGTCAGCACCTGCCGTTCCGGTACGCCGGACAACCGGCGCACCGGGGCACAATATCGGCAGGTATCGACGCGGCCGGGGTCAGTCGGGGGGCTCGGCGCTCCCCGCCTCCGGCTCGTCCGACGTCTCGGGGCCGACCCGTACGTCGTCTCCTGCCGGAACGGGCGGCGCGGAGCCTTCGTCGGCCCGGGCCGCGGGCGGTGCCTCGTCGGCGGGTTCCTGCTCGGCACTCATGTGCTTCCCCCTTCGTCAGGGTCCGGATACCCGCGCGGCGGCGCGGTAAGCGGGGTCAGGAGAAGAGCTGGGAGCCGTACTTGGTGAGCACGAGCAGGGCCAGGACGAGCAGCCAGACGGTCACCGCGATGGCGTCGAGGTCGGCGTCGATCGCGGAGGCGAGCACCGGCCGCAGCCGGCCCGGCAGCGGCAGGTTGCCGTCGCGCAGGTTGACGTGGGTCAGGGTGGCGAATACGAGGGTGGTCGAGACCGTCACCAGCAGGCACCACGGGCAGAGCGCCCCGATGTGGACCATGGACTGGTAGAAGAGCCAGTACGCGAAGATCACGCCGAGGGTGTAGACGACCTGCGCGGAGAACATGAACCAGCGCGGGAACCGCACCCCGCCCAGGCTGGCGACGGCGATGGTGATCACCACCGGTTCGGCGATCAGGCCGAGGAACGCGTTGGGGAAGCCGAACAGCGAGGCCTGCCAGGACGTGGCGACCGTGCCGCAGCTGATCACCGCGTTGATGTTGCAGGACAGGGCGGTGTCCGGGTTCTCGGCCAGGCGCACCGCGTCGATCGACAGGACGAACGAGGCGAGCAGGCTCAGGCACGCCGAGAACAGCATCGTGCCGTAGATCCAGGCGTTCGAGTGCCGTACGCGGCGCAGCCCCGCGAGCGTCACGCTCACTGCCGGCCCTTCGCGGCGACGAGGGCCTGGGTCAGCGGGCCCGGGGCGTACAGATCGCCCTTGAAGACCTCGCCGTTGATCTTGACCGTGGGGGTTCCGGTGATCCCGGCGGCGAACACCGCCTCGGTGGACTTCGCGATCCACGGCTCGAAGATCCGGTCCCGGAACACGTCCACGACGTTCTGCGCGACGCCGGCCTGCGTGGCCAGCTCGGCGATCCGGTCGTCGGACAGCCCCTCGGTGCCCTCCTCCGGCTGGGCACCGAAGAGCGCCTCGTGGAACGCCATCGCCTTGCCCGGCTCCCGGTCGAACACGGTGACGACCGCGTTCGCCGCCCGGGTCGAATACCGCGAGCCCTGCGACATCCGGTCCAGGAACGCCAGCGGATAGAGCTCCAGCCGTACGGTGCCGTCCGCGAGGAGCTTGTCGATCTCCGCGCTGTTCGCCTGCTCGAACCGCCCGCAGTACGGGCACATGTAGTCGAGGTACACCTCGAGCCGGACCGGCGCGGCGGCCTGCCCGACGGCCAGCGCCCCGGCCGCGGTGGCACCCCGCGGCGTGACCAGCGCGCCGTTCCTGGCGTCCGACCCGCTCCCGCTCATCGCGTTGACCACGACCACCGCGATGGCGATCAGCAGCCCCACGATCACCACCACGCCACCGAGCACCAGCGGCCGGCGCCGATCGGCGATGGCCGCCTGCGCCTTACGCATCTCCCGGGACCGCTCCCGCGCCTGCTTCCCCACAACGCCACCCCTCGTGACCAGCGACTTCCTCGCTGTTCCAGCCTGCCGGAAATCGGCCATGCCAACAGGGCGAAAGGTCCATATCTGCCGGGACCTTGGGGGTGGGTCAGGCCCCGAGGATTACGACGGCCCGTACGTCGACCGCCCGATCCTCGCCTCTCCGGTGCTGCCCCGCTCGGTCGAGCCGGCCCCGGCCCCGCAGGGCGGCACGGCGCTCAGCACCCGGCGCCGGAGCAGCTCATATTGCTCCCGGCACCGCCGAGGAGCCCCCGGCGGCCGCTGCTGCACCGTCCCGCCCACCACGACCTCACCCGCAAAGAACTGGTCGACGGTGAAGTCGACGTCCCGGCCGCCCGGCAACCGGTTCCAGTAGTGGTAACCGACCTTGACGCCGTCGACCAGGACCTCGGCGAGGACGAGCTCCCCGCCGAGCAGGTCCTGAACGACAAGGGCGGTCACTCCGCACTGTCCGCGCCCGGGATTCTCCGGCCGCCACGTGTCCGCATCGTGCGGGTCACAGGTGTCGGCCCCCCAGGCGGCCCGCAGCACCGGCCGCAGCTGTTCCACATCAAGCACGTCCCCACCTCCGTAGCGTTGTCCTGCCGCCACGATGAGGCCTCGACCTGGTCGAGAGTCAACGCCACCTCGGATCCGGGGACGGTCAGGGCGCGTACGCCTCGATGGTGTCGCCGCGGACCATGAGCAGCCGGCCGCCGGCGACGACCACGGTGTCGTCCGGCGTCGCACCGAACGGCGAGCCGATGGCCGGCACGCCGGTGGCCGCACTGAGGATCCGCAGGCCCTGACCCTCGACCTCGGTGTAGAGGAGGCCGCCGGCGCGGACCGGCTGGTAGGCGCCCGACCCGAAGCGGTGGCTCCACTGGAGCTTTCCGGTGCGGTCATCGAGGGCCTGCATCGAGTTCGAGAAGCCGCGGTAGACGCGCTTGCCGTCCGTGGCGACCGCGCCACCCGTACCGTTGGCGCCCCAGACCTTCGCACCGTTGGCGGACTTCAGGCAGACCAGGCCGCCATCGTCGTCGGCGACGAGGAAGGTGCTGCCGTCCGGGTTCGCCGCGACAGCCGTGTAGAGGTACGGCTTGCTCCACAACCTCTTGCCGGTGGCGATCGCCAAGGCGGCGATGCCCTGGTCCCGGGTGCCCTCGACCAGCAGCCTGCCACCCGCCGAGACCCCGGCCGACCAGTAGTCCCGGACGGTCCAGCGGAGCTTGCCGTCGCTCACCCGGTAACCGCGGACGGCGGCCGGGGACGACTCGGACCAGCCGGCGACCGCGACGATGCCCTTGTCCACGACCAGCGACGCGACCGGTCCGTTCCCGCCGGCACTCCACTTCTTCCTGCCCGTGGCAACGTCCAGAGCGACGATCCCGCCGTGGGGATCGCTCTGCGACTGGCATTCCGTGTTGCCGGCGATCAGCAGCTTGCCGGACACCGCCAGGTGCGGCGTGCGCTCGTTGTCGGGCAGGTCGAAATCGTAGTGCCACAACGGCGCACCCGTGGTGAGCCGGTAGGCCCCGATCCCGGTCTCGTCGGTGACGAAGACCCGGCCCCCGGCGACCAGCGGCGCCGACGGTCCCGTACACGAGTCCTCTTCGATGGTCGGCAGCTCGGTGGCCCACCGCAGCCGGACCCCGGAGATGCTGCCGCCGTTGATGACCGTCTCGTGCGGGTTGTAGAAGGTGCGACCGGAGCCGTATCCAGGGTGGGTCCAGCCCGGATCGGCGGCGGCCCTGGCCGGGACGGCAACCGCGACGTTCAGCACCGTCAGCACCGCTCCCGCGGCGAGCACGCGCCTCCGCAAGCGTCGTACCATCTGGGTTCTCCTCTTCTCGGCGCGCGCCCGGCCCCGGCAGATTAAGCCCGGATGATCATCCGAACGCCGTTCCCCGGCACCGGCAGCGCGTACGGGTGACGCGAATCGGCGTGAACCGTGCGGGCGGGTGGTCGCTACTCACCTTGGTGGAGGGGTGGTGGGCGGATGGCGCGGCGGGTCGAGCCGGGCGGTGATGCGGAGTTGCTGCGGTTGGTCGCGGCCGGGGATGCGGCTGCGTTGGCCCGGTTGTACGAGCGGCACGCCGGGGCGCTGTTCGGGTATCTGCAGAGGCTTGCCGGGGATCGGATGACCGCCGAGGAGATCCTGCAGGACACCATGCTGGCCGTCTGGCGGTCGGCCGGGGCGTTCGAGGGGCGGGCGAAGGTGACCACGTGGCTCTTCGGGGTCGCCCGGCGGCAGGCGCACAACCGGCTGCGGGGGCGGGCCGCGCCGCTGCCCGCCGGGGCGGAGTTGCCGGACCGGCCGGACGGGGGTGCCGGGCCGGAGGAGCTGGCCATCGCCGCCGCCGGGGGCACTCCGGTGGCCGCCGCCATCGATCGGCTGCCCGAGCATCATCGGGAGGTGATCGCGCTGGTGTTCGTCGCCGGCCTTCCGCTCGCCGACGTCGCCGAGGTGCTCGCCGTTCCGGTCGGCACCGTCAAGAGCCGGCTGTTCCACGCCCGGGCCGCCGTCGCGGCGGCGCTCACCGAGAAGGTGGCCGAATGAAAGATCTGCTTCCCGCGTACGCGGCCGGCTCGCTGGCCGGTCCGGAGCGTGACCGGGTCGGCGCGCACCTGGTGGAGTGTGCGAGCTGCCGCGCCGAGCTCGCCGGCTGGCGGGCGATCGGGGACGCCGCGGCGCCCGCCGGTCCGCCGCCGGATCCGGCCCGGACGGTACGGGCGGCGCTGACCCGCAGCGCCCTCGAAGGCTCCCCCGCACCGTCGCGTGACGGGCGGCTGGTGCGCCGCCTGCGGCACCTCGGCTCGCTGCTGGTGGCCGAGGCGCGGCTCGTGCGGCCGGCCGTACCGCTGGCGTCCGCCCTGGTGCTGGCGCTCGGGGTGGCGCTCGTGCTGCTGCCGGGCGACGCCGCGCCCGACGGTGGCGCCGACCTGGTGCTGGCGCTGGTCACGCCGATGGTCGCGGCGGCCGGGATCGCGGGCACGTACCGGTCGCGGCGGGATCCGGCGGCCGAGCTCGTCGCCGCCACGCCGTTCTCGGGACGGCTGCTGCTGCTCGTACGGATGGTGCTCGTCTTCGGGGCCGACCTGGTCCTCGCCCTCGCCGCGTCCGCCACGCTGACCGCCCTCGGCGCCGCGGGGGCGACCGGCATGCACGAGCTGGTCAACTCGTGGCTGGGCCCGATGGCGTTGCTGTCCTCGCTCAGCCTGCTGATGGCCGTCTGGTTCGGACCGGACGCCGCGCTCGGCGCGGCGGCCGGGGTGTGGGCCGTCCGCGTGCTGGCGGGCGGCGTCCTCGTGCCCGACGAGTGGCCGTCCCGGCTGATCCTGGAGGCCTGGTCGACGAACGCGCCCGTCCTGACCGTCAGCGCCGCCGTCGCGGTCGCCGCGTTCGCGACGGCCGGGCGCACCGGCTCGTTCCGCGGTGAACCTCGCGCGGACCGGCGCGCTACTCACCGGATGTGAAACCACTGACCCTCTGGCGGTACGAGATGCGCCGGGCGGGCTGGGCGGCGCTGCTCGGCCCGCCCGTCGCCCTCGCCGTCGGCCTCGCCGCCGCCCTCGCCAATCCGCTGCCGGGCGAGGCGTCCACCGCCCGCATCCTGCTCGGCTCGCTCGAGATGGCGGTCCCGCTCGCCGCCGGTGTCGCCTGCGCGTCGCTCGTCGGCCGGGATCCCGCCGTGGAGCTCCAGCTCACCTCGCCGACGGCGTACCGCGTCACGCTGCTGCGCCGGATGGTGGTGACGCTCGGCTGGACCGCCGTGGTCGCCGCGCTGGCCGCCGTCGCGCTGATCGTGACCGGCTGGTGGGCCCGCTGGCCGGCCCACCACGGGGTGCTCGCCGGGCAGCTCACCTGGCTGGCGCCGACCCTCGGCCTGAGCAGCCTCGGCTTCGCGGCCGGCGCGGTGTTCCGCAGCCCCGCGGCGGCCGGCTCGCTGGTCACCACGCTCTGGGCGATCCAGCAGTTCTTCGCCGAGCTCAGCCAGCAGCACCTGCCCGGCCGGCTGCTCTACCTGTTCGCGACGACCCGGGGAGCGGTGCCGGGCGACTGGACCGCCAACCGGCTGACCCTGCTCGGCGCCGCCGCCGCACTCACCGCGCTCGCACTGGCCGTGCTGCGCCGCTCGGAACGCCTCATCGGCGAGGAGGACGAATGATCACCCAGGCGCTGCCGGTCTTCGGCGCGAGTCTCCGGTACGAGTTCCGGATGCAGATCCGCAAGCGGTCGGTGTGGCTCGTGCCCGCGCTGACGCTCGTGCTGTTCCTGCTGATCGGGGGCAGCCTGCTGCGGGACCTGTTCGACGCCGCCGAGCGGCCGGCCGAGGCGAGGGTCGCCGTGGCCGGGCTCGCGGTGCAGATCCACGTGCTGCTGACCATCGGCTTCGGCTGCCTGCTCGCCGACCGGCTCGTCCGCGACGACCGGCTGCGGGTGGCGCCGCTCCTGGACGCCACGCCGGCCTCGCCGGTCGCCCGGCTGCTCGGCAAGTATCTCGGCGCGGGTGCGGCCACCGCCGTGCCGATCCTGGTGGCGTACTTCGGCTTCACGCTCGCGTACGCCGGGTACGTCGGCGCCCCGGAGGCCGTCGGCTGGGCGCTGGCCACCTGCGCGGTGGTGCTCGTCCCCGGCATGCTGTTCGTGGCCGCGTTCGCGCTGGCCGTACCCCTGCTGATGCCGGCGCCGCTGTTCCGGGTCCTGTTCGTCGGCTACTGGCTGTGGGGCAACGTGGTCGCGCCGGTGATGATGCCGACGCTCGCGCAGACCCTGATCCACCCGCTCGGCGGCTACCCGCTCACCGCGCTGCTCGACTTCCACGGCATCGACGGGCACGACAACTGGGCCGGTCCCGAGCCCGGCGCGACCCTGAACTTCCTGCGGCCGGAGCCGACGCCCGCGATCGCCTGGCTGTCCATCGCCGTGCTGCTGGCGCTCGCGGCCGCCGCCCTCGCGGGCGGTCACGCACTGCGCGCCCGGCGGGCCCGATGACCCGCCCCGACCCGACCCGATTCGAGAGACGAGAAGGAAGCCCCATGCGGATCGAGATCTCCGGCCTGACGAAGACGTACCGTGGCGGGGTGGCGGCCCTCGACGGCCTGGACCTGGTCGTGCCGACCGGCATGTTCGGCCTGCTCGGCGCGAACGGCGCCGGCAAGACCACCCTGATGCGCATCCTGGCCGGCATCGTGCGCCCGACGTCCGGCCGGGTCACCGTCGGCCCGCACGACCTCGGTACGGGCGCGGGCCGCACCGCCGTGCAACGCGAACTCGGCTACCTGCCCCAGGATCTGGGCGTCTATCCCGACCTGACGGCCCGGCAGTTCCTCGACTACGTGGCGCTGCTCAAGGGAATGGACGACCGGTCGGCGCGGCGCCGGCGCGTCGGGGAGCTGCTGGAGATGGTGGCGCTGACCGCGCAGGCCGACCGCCGGCTGCGCGGCTTCTCCGGCGGCATGCGGCAGCGGGTCGGCATCGCCCAGGCGCTGCTCGCCGATCCCCAGCTGCTGATCGTCGACGAGCCGACCGCGGGCCTCGACCCGGAGGAGCGGATCCGCTTCCGCACCCTCCTCTCCCAGTTCGCCGGGTCCCGCACGGTGCTGCTGAGCACGCACATCGTGGACGACATCGCGCAGACCTGCCGGGAGGTCGCGGTGCTGGCGAGCGGCCGGCTGATCTACCGCGGCACGGTCGAGGAGCTGACCCGCCGCGCCGCGGGAAAGGTCTGGTCGCTGGTCACGGACGGGCCGCCGCCGGCCGAGGGCACGGTGGTGTCGGCGCTGCCGCACGAGACGGGCATGCGGTACCGGATCGTGGCGCCCACGCCGCCGGGCGCCGGGGCGCGCGCGGTGGAGCCCGGCCTGGAGGACGGCTACCTCGCCGTCACGACCCACTGAGGTCAGGCGGTCACGTCGATGACGTACCTGCCGCGGACTCCGCCCGCCTCGATGCGGCGGTGCGCCTCGGCGGTCCCCGCCATCGGGAGGACCGTGTCGACCACGGGCCGGACAGCTCCGGCGTCGACGTAGCGGGTCAGGTCGGCGAGCGTCCCGCGGTCCGGGTCGTTGCTGAAGCTGACGACCCGGCGCGACCGGCCGAGCGCGCCCCTGGCCAGGAACAGGACGTTCCTGGCCAGGCGCGCGGGGTCCAGGGCCAGCGCAATCATCCGGCCGTCGCGGGACAGCATCCGGCGGAAGGCCGGCAGGTCGGTGCCGACCAGGTCGAGGATGACGTCGTACGGGCCCAGCCCCGCGACCGCGTCGCCGCGGTAGTCCACCGCCTCGTCGGCGCCGAGGTCGCGTACCCGTTCGGCGGCACCGGTGCTGACGAGGGCGGTGACGTGCGCGCCGAGATGCTTGCCGAGCTGTACGGCGACGGTGCCGACGCCACCGCCGGCGCCGCGCACGAGCAGCCGCTGCCCCGCCCGCAGCCGTGTCCTGACGGTCAGCGCGGTCAGCACGGTGGTTCCCGCCGAGGGCAGCGCCGCGGCCTCGACCAGGTCGATCGTGCGGGGCGCCGGGGCCAGCAGCCGTTCGGGGACGGCCACGTACTCGGCGGTGCTGCCGAAGGTGAGGTGCGGCATCAGGCCCCAGACCGCCTCTCCCGCGCGCAGGCCGCTGACCCGGGCGCCCACCGACTCGACGTGGCCGGTGAACTCGTTGCCGACGCCCGCCGGTGGCCGGTGCCGCAGGACGCGCCGCAGCCTGCCGGCCCGGATCGCCGGCTCGCCGCCGCCGACGCCGGCCGCGCGGACCTTCACCAGGACCTCGCCCGGCTCGATGGCGGGTACCGGCACGTCGGCGACGTGGAGCACGTCCGCCGGCCCGAACTCGTCGTAGCGCACCGCACGCATCGTTCTCATGCCCCGATCGCGGAGTAGAAGGCCTGAGGGTCGCCCGCGAGCGATCCCTTCACCATCGCCGCCGTCTCGTCGGCGAGGACCTCCCACCGCCCGGCCTCCAGGCCGTCCAGGGCCGCCCCGACGACCGCCGCGGGATCGGCGAGCAGGTGTTCCGGCACGTCCTTGCCGGCCGTCATGTCGGTGGCGGCGGCGCCGAGGAACAAGCCGGTGACCTGGGTACGCTGCGCGGCGAGCTCCCCGCGTACGGCGTTGGTCAGGTTCCATTGCGCGGCCTTGGCCGAGGCGTACGCGCCGTTGCCCGGTGAGGCGAACCACGACAGCGCCGACAGCACGTTGAGGATCGCGCCGCCGGCGAGGCCCGGGGCGAAGGCGCGGATCACGGACAGCGTGCCCCAGAAGTGCGTGTCCATCTCGGCGCGGATCAGGTCGAGGTCGCCGCCGACGAGCTCGGCACCGGTGGCGATGCCCGCGTTGTTGACGAGCAGATTCACACCGGTGGCCGTCCGGGCGGCGGCGGCCACCGAGGCCGGGTCGGTGATGTCCAGCCGGACCACCTCGGCGCCCGGGACGTCGACGAGTTCCGGGCGCCGGGCGGCGGCGTACACCGTGGCGCCGCGCGCGAGGAGGTTCGTCGCGAAGTGCCGGCCGAGGCCGCGGTTGGCCCCGGTGACGAGGGCAGTTGCTCCTGAGATCCGCATGCCTCGTACGCTAGAACCTGACATTGATGGAAGATTCAAGACCGTTGTGGCGGAGGTCATCATGCGCATCGGCGAACTGGCCGCCCGCACCGGCGTGAGCGTGCGCTCGCTGCGCTACTACGAGGAGCAGCACCTGCTGCCCGCCGTCCGCAGCAGCGGCGGCCACCGCCACTACCCCGAGCCCGCCGTCCACCGGGTCGCACTGATCCAGCACCTGTTCTCGGCCGGACTGTCCAGCCGGACCATCGGGGAGCTGATGGTCCACATCGACGCCGGGGTCAGCACCCCGGAGGCACGCTCGCGGCTGATCGCCGAACGCGACCGGATCGAGCGGCAGATGACCGAGCTCGCCGAGGCCCGCGACCGCCTCAACGAGGTCATCGAGGTCTCCTACGACCCGGACGCCGGCTGCTCGTTCCGCCCCGGCCCGGCCTGAGCGCTCACCCTGTTCGCACCCTGCCCTTCTCGTCGAGGAAGCCGGCGATGAAGGGCAGGATGCGCCGGAGCGGACCGTCGCCGCCGGCCGCCGAGGCCAGTTCGCCGAGGTAGTCGCCGTGATTGCCGGGGACGATCAGCAGGCGGGCGCCGGGGATGAGCGAGGCCAGCTGCACCGCGTGCGCCGGCCGGACCACGTCCCGGTCCGCGGCGATCACGAGCGTCGGCGCGACGATCGAGGCGACCAGGGCCTCGGGCCAGTCCGTGAAGCCGGTGAGCATGAGGTCGCGGTCGAGCCGGAACATCTGCTCGGCGTGTGCCGGGTCGCCGCTGACCGCCAGGTCCGCCTCGCGGTAGGGCTGCGGGAGGTCGGCGTACGTGGCCGCGGCCATGCCGTCCCAGAATCCCTCGATCATCCCGTCGCGGCGGAAGGGCGCGGAGGCGACGACGAGCCGGCGCACCGCCCCGGGGTGCCGCGCGGCGAGTTGCATCGCGACCTGGCCGCCGTTGCTGAAGCCGAGCACGTCGACCGGGCCCACGGCGAGCTCCGTGAGCAGCCCCGCCACGTCGTCCGCCGACCCCTCGAACGACGCGGGCCCGTCGCCCGCCCCCGTACGCCCGTGCCCCTGCAACTCCACGGCGAGGATCCGGCGCGACTCCTCCAGCGCGGGGATCAACCGGCCCCAGTTGGATTCGATCGTCGAACCGCCACCGTGGATCAGGAGCAGCGGGAACGGCGAGGCGCCCGGTTTGCCGTGCCATTCGTAGTAGAGCCGCAGACCAGTCATGCGGGTCAGCATAGGCCGGAAGTTGCTGGAAGGTTTCCGGAAGTTCCGGTTGCTTCTATTGACGGGTTTCGGTGTTGCTCCTAGCGTACGAATCGCCCGCACCCCAAGGAGGAGCCATGACCGACCGTCTTCGTTCCCGGGTCACCGCCCTGCTGGCGGCCTCCACCCTCGCCGTCTTCGGCTTCACCGGCGCGTCGCCGGCCCAGCCCGCCGCCGCGCACCAGAAGCCGTGCCGCAACGGGTACGTCGGCCTGACCTACGACGACGGTCCGAGCGCGACGACCGATCAACTGCTGGCCGCGCTGCGCGCCCACCGCCTGCGGGCCACCTTCTTCAATCAGGGCAACAACTCCCTCGACCGGCCCGAACTGGTCCGCGCCGAGCAGCGGGCCGGGATGTGGATCGGCAACCACACCTTCAGCCACCCGCACCTGCCCCAGATCGGCGAGCCGGCGACCTTCCAGGAGATCGCCAGCACGCAGTGGGTGCTGCGCGACATCACCGGCCGCGAACCGACCCTGTTCCGGCCCCCGTACGGCGAGACCGACGACCAGGTGCGCGCCGACGCGGCCCGGATGGGCCTGCTCGAGGTCCTGTGGACGGTGGACTCGCGCGACTGGGCGGGAGTCACCGCCGAGGAGATCGCCGCGGCCGCACACACCCTCCAGCCGGGCGGCATCATCCTCATGCACGACTGGCCCCCGGCGACGATCGAGGCGGTGCCCCTGATCGCGAAGGACCTGGCCGCACGCGGCCTCTGCGCGGGCCGCATCGCCTACACCCCGACCGACATACCGTACGGCGACCAGGTGTTCCACGCCGTGGCCGTACGCCCCTAGCGCACCCGCCGACACCCGAGCCCGGTGGTCCGAAACGGACCGCCGGGCTTCGTCGTGCGCGCCGAGCGAATGTCCGTACTTGTTTCTTTGTGTTGACGTCATGCATGTGAATGGTTGATTGTGGTCGCAACCCATCGTTGATCGAAGGGAAACACTCGATGCCACGATCGCCCCTGCGACCACTGCTCCTCGCGGTCCTGCTGGTCGTCTCCGTTCTCGCGGTGCCCACCGGCGCCGCCTCCGCCGCCCCAGCGCCCGAAGCGGCAGTGACCGTGCACGGTCTCAAGGGCGAGTACTTCCGCATGTCCGCCCCCGGCGCCCGCGACTTCGCGGAGCTCGGCGGCACCCTGCTCGACTCCAACATCGACCTGCCCGGCCTGGTCGGCACGTTCCAGACGCTGACCGGGCGCTCGGAGCACACCACCGCCCGCTGGACCGGCAAGCTCACCGCGCCGGCCACCGGGGACTACACGTTCTCCATGATCGGTGACAACGGATTCCGCTTCCTGCTCGACGAGAAGCCGGTGATCGACCACTGGGTCGGCGACTGGGACGTCGAGCAGACCAGCGCGCCCGTGCGCCTGGAGGCGGGGGTGGCGCACACCGTACGCATCGAGATGTTCCAGGATGTCGGCGGCGCGAACCTCTTCCTGCGGTGGGCCGGGGCCGGCCTCGCCAAGCAGATCGTGCCGGAGTCGGCGTTCACCCCGCCGGACGGCTTCCAGGTGTACCCGGTCGCCTTCGAGGTCGGCGAGGACGGGAAGACCGTCGTCGCCGACTTCGACGGCCGGGTGAATGACCTCGCGCAGTTCGCGTCCCACCTCACGGTCGAGGTGGACACCACCCCGTTCCCGATCGCGTCCGCGCGGGTCGACCGGCGCGATCGCACCAGGATCGTGGTCACGCTGGCTGAGCCCGTACAGAAGAAGCAGAAGGTCCGGGTCAACTACGACGGCAACGGCGGCCTGATCGTGGGCGGGGAGGCCGTGCCGCAGGTCAGTCGCACCGCCACCAACCTCTCCACGCACCGGCTGACCACCCCGTGGGGCGACCGGCTGGACCGCCGGCACCCGCTGCCGGAATACCCCCGGCCGCAGCTCGTCCGCAAGGACTGGCTCAACCTGAACGGCCCGTGGGAGTTCGCCGGCGCCGAGGCCGGCGAGCAGCCGGTCTTCGGCAAGAAGCTCGGCGAGCGGATCATCGTGCCGTTCCCGGTCGAGTCGCAGCTGTCCGGCATCGAGCGGCGCGAGGACCACATGTTCTACCGCAAGGTGGTCACCGTCCCCAAGGGCTGGTGGAACAAGCGGGTCAAGCTGAACTTCGGCGCGGTCGACTACCAGGCGAAGGTCTGGGTCAACGGCAAGCTCGTCACCGAGCACACCGGCGGCTACAACGCCTTCACCGCCGACATCACCGGCGCGCTGCGCGGCCACGGCCCGCAGGAGATCATCGTCGGCGTCACCGACGTGACCGGCCCGAACCAGCCGAAGGGCAAGCAGTCGCTGAACCCGGGCGGCATCGTCTACGAGCCGTCGTCGGGCATCTGGCAGACCGTGTGGCTGGAGCCGGTCTCCGCCGCCTCGATCGACCAGGTCGTCAGCACCCCGGACGTGGCGACCGGCTCGGTCGTCGTGAAGGTCGCCTCGGCCACGGCCTCGCCGCGGGCCCGCGTCACCGTCACCGTCCTGGACAAGAAGGGCAAGAAGGCCGGCAGCGTCACCGGTACGGCCAACAGCGACCTCCGGCTGAAGATCGCCGGCCCGCGGCTGTGGAGCCCGGACGACCCGTACCTGTACGACCTGGACGTCAAGCTGACCGACGGGCGCAGCAGTGACAGCGCCCGCAGCTACTTCGGCCTGCGCTCGATCGCCGTACAGAAGGTGGGCGGTTTCCCGAAGCTCGTCCTCAACGGCAAGCCGATCTTCTCGCTGGCCACGCTGGACCAGGGTTTCTGGCCGGACGGCCTCTACACCCAGCCGAGCGACGCGGCGCTGCGCTTCGACCTCGAGGAGACGAAGAAGTTCGGCTTCAACGCGGTCCGCAAGCACATCAAGGTGGAGTCCGCCCGCTTCTACCGGCACGCCGACGAGCTCGGCCTGATGGTCTGGCAGGACTTCGTCTCCGCCGACATCAAGGGCACCGAGGGCCAGCAGGCGTTCCTCAGCCAGGGCCGGGAGATGATGCAGCAGCTGCACAGCTTCCCGTCCATCATCGGCTGGATCGTCTTCAACGAGGGCTGGGGCGAGTGGAACCGGGAGGAGACCGGCCGCATCGCCGAGCAGATGAAGGCGGCGGACCCGTCCCGCATCCTCAACGCCCACAGCGGCGTGAACTGCTGCGATTCCAAGGGTGACTCCGGCAAGGGCGACGTGATCGACCACCACGACTACGTCAACAACGACCCGCCGTTCCCGGACGCCACCCGCGTCGCGATGGACGGCGAGCACGGCGGCTTCACCCTGCGCACCCCCGGCCACATGTGGCCCGGCGCGCCGGCCAACATCTACAGCGGCGTCCCGGACAAGGCCGCACTGACGGCCAAGTACGTCGACAACACCCGCCAGTTCTACGTGGAGGCGGCGCGGGCGGAGCTGTCCGGCTCGGTCTACACCCAGATCACCGACCTGGAGAACGAGCTCAACGGCCTGTGGACGTACGACCGGCGCGAGATCAAGGTCGACGCCGCGGCCGTACGGGCGGTGAACCTCGAAGTGATCAAGGCCGGAGCCACCGCCGGCAACCCGGCGGCCTTCCCCGGCCGGGGCGACTGGAGCCTGGACGAGGGCACCGGCACGACGGCCCGCGACACCAGCGGGAGCAACGCCCACCTGACGCTGACCGGCGACACCTCGTGGATCGCCGGCAACCGCGGCAAGGCGCTGAAGTTCGACGGCGACGGCGACTACGCCGACACCGCGGCGCCGGTCCTCGACACCACGAAGGACTACACGGTGTCGGCCTGGGTGACGCTCGACAAGCTGCCGGGCAACTACGCCACGGTGGTCAGCCAGGACGGTCGCGCCCAGGAGAACCCGTTCTACCTTCAGTACGGCCAGGGCGCCTTCGCCTTCAGCACCCCGGGCGGCAACCGGGCCCGGCTGGCGGTCACCCCCGACCTGAACCGCTGGTACCACCTCGCCGGCGTCCGCGACCACGCCACCGGCGAGGTCCGGCTCTACGTCGACGGCCGGCGGGTCGCCGCGGTCCCGGCCGGCCCGGACGTGGCGAGCACCGGCCCGCTGTCGGTGGGCCGCGCCAAGTACGCCGGCAACCGCACCGACTACTGGTCGGGCGCGATCGACGAGGTCCACGCGTACAACCGCACCCTCACCGACGAGGAGATCACGGCGCTCTACACCGCGGGCGCCCGCTGATCGAACGGCAGTGAGAGGCCCGTCCCGCATCCCGCGAGGCGGGCCTCAGTCGTGCTTGCGGCGGTACATCAGGAGGCCGAAGAAGCCGCCGAGGAAGCCGCTGAGCAGGCCGGAGATGGCGTGGTTGAGGACGTTGACCGCCGTGCTGCCCGGCAGGCCGACGAGCGCGTAGTTGACCAGGGCGCTCATGGCTGCCCCGATCAGGCCCCCGATGAGGCCGGCGGTGACCGCGACGCGCACCGCGGACGGCGGGTGAGGGGCGGGGCCGGTGTCTTCCTCGGCGGGCATGAGGGCTCCTCTGCTGCGGCCGTGGTGCACGGGACGGGAGGACATGGTCCATCGGCGACCCGTGCACATAGGGGCACGGTCGCGCGTCCCACGGGCACGGTAATTGGATTGCGGTCCGGAAGCGGTTCCGTACGGTGGTGTCGGTCGATGTCGTGCACGGTACGGGGGGTTGCTGACGCATGCCGATCGTCGAGGCGAAAGCCCTCACCAAGGTGTTCCGCCGGCCGGACAAGGGTCCCGGGCTGGGCGGATCCGTGAAGCACCTGTTCGCCCGGCGGTTCACCGACAAGGTCGCGGTCGATCACGTCGACCTGTCGATCGAGGCGGGCGAGGCGGTCGCGTACGTCGGCCCGAACGGCGCCGGGAAGTCGACCACCGTCAAGCTGCTGAGCGGGATTCTGGTGCCGACCTCCGGCGAGGTACGCATCGACGGCCTGCACCCGCAGCGGGACCGGATGACCGTGGCGCACCGGATCGGGGTGCTGTTCGGGCAGCGTACGCAGCTGTGGTGGGACCTGCCGGTGGCCGAGTCGCTGGCGGTGCTGCGTGACCTCTACGGCATCGACCGGGCGACGTACCGCAAGCGGCTGGCCCGGTTCGACGAGGTGCTGGCGCTCGGCGAGATCCTGCCGGTGATGGGCCGGAAGCTGTCGCTGGGTCAGCGCATGCGCGCGGATCTCGCGGCGGCCCTGCTGCACGCGCCGCGGGTGGTCTACCTCGACGAGCCGACCATCGGGCTCGACCTGGCGGTCAAGGACCGGGTGCGGGAGTTCTTCCGCAGCGTCCGGGACGAGGGTACGACCGTGATGCTGACCAGCCACGACCTCGCCGACATCGAGGGCTTCTGCCGCCGGTTGGTGATCATCGACGAGGGCCGGATCATCTTCGACGGCGACCTGGAGGCGGTGAAGGACCGCTTCGCGCGGGAGCGGATCCTGCACATCGAGACGGCCCGGCCGGCGCCGCTGGAGACCCTGCGGGCGTCGCTGCCCGGCGCGGAGGTCACGGTCGAGGACACCCCCGTCCGGTACGCGGTGCGCTTCGACCGCTTCGCCATGACGGCCGGGCAGGTGGTGACCGCCCTCGCCGGGCTCGCCGAACTGGTGGACATCCGGGTGGACGAGCCGAGCATCGAGGACGTCATCCGCCGGGTGTACTCCGGTGAACTGGTGCTCGGATGAGGGGCTACCGGGCCCTGATCCGGGCCACCGCGCGGGCGGCGCTCGCGTACCGGTTCAACCTGCTGCTCGGCCTCGGCGGCGTGCTCATGCAGCTGGTCGCGCTGCTCGCGGTGTGGCGGGTCATCCTCGCGGACTCGCCGGTGAACGGCTTCACCTGGCCGCAGATGCGGGCGTACCTGCTGGTGGCGTTCGCGGCGGGGACGGTGGTGTCGATCATGGGCGACTTCCGGATGGCGTTCCGGATCCTGGACGGGGACGTCGCGCTGGACCTGGTCAAGCCGATCGACTACCAGCGGGCCCGGTTCGCCGAGGCGCTCGGCGGGCTGTGGATCGAGGTCGTGCTGATCGCGGTGGTCGTCGGCATCGCGATGGCCCTCACCGGCGGCGTGGACGTCCCGGCCGCGCCGGGGCTCGCCCTGTTCGCGGTCAGCATGCTGGTGCTCGTACCGTTGAAATTCTTGATCGTCTATGTCAGCACGCTCGCCTGCTTCTGGACGCAGAACTTCATGGGTGTGCAGTGGGCCCGGCTGGCCGTGGTGAACCTCTTCTCCGGCGCGCTGATCCCGCTCGCCTACCTGCCGGGCTGGCTGGCCGGGGCGGCCCAGTGGTCGCCGTTCGCCGGGCTCACCTCCACCCCCGCGCTGATCTTCCTGGGCCGGGTCGACGGGCGGCACGCCCTGGTGCTCGTCGCGGTGCAGGCCGGCTGGGTCCTCGCCCTCTGGTTCGGCGCGCGCCTGGTGTGGCAGCGGGCGCTGCGCCGGCTCACCGTCAACGGAGGCTGACATGCGTACGCCACGGCTCTACCTCCGCCTGCTCGGCGCCCACTTCCGCTCGATGCTGGAGTACGAGGCCGACTTCGTGATCCTGGCGCTGGCCACCGTGCTGATGCAGGTGGTCAACATCGTCTTCCTGGCGGCGCTGTTCGCCAAGGTGCCCGACGTGCACGGCTGGACGTTCTGGTCGGTGCTGATCATGTTCGGCGCGGTGGCCCTGGCCGAGGGCTTCTGCTCGCTGTTCTTCGACGGCATGTGGAGCCTGGCCTGGCAGATCAACCGGGGCGACCTGGACTACTTCCTGGTCCGCCCCTACCCGGTGGCGCTGCAGTCGAGCAGCGCCAACGTCGGCATCAACGGGCTGAGCAACATCGTCATGGGCGGCATCATGATCGGTACGGGCCTGGCGCACGCGGACATCCCGTGGACGCCGTGGCGGGCGCTGCTCGGCGTCATCCTGCTGATCAGCTCGGTGGTCATCAAGCTGTCGATCAACCTGGCCACCAACGCGGTGTCGTTCTGGCTGTCCAGCCCCACCCCGATGTTCGCCTTCGCCATGCACCAGGTCGGCGACCTGGCCCGCTTCCCGCTCTCCGTCTACCCGGTGGCGCTCAAGGCGGTGCTCGGCGCCGTGCTGCCGTTCGCGTTCATCAGCTTCTTCCCGACGGCGTACCTGCTGGACACCGGCCAGTCGCGGTGGCTCGGACTGATCACCCCGCTGGTGGCGGCGTACTGCGCCGGCGCGGCCGCGCTCGTCTTCAAGCGCGGCCTGCGCCGCTACGAGAGCGCCGGCAACTGATCGGCCCGCCGGCCCCGACGGTCGCGCGGACGCATCCGTGCAGCGGTCAGGTGAGCAGCACGATCCGCCCGCATGCGTGGCGGGTCTCGCTCAGCTCGTGTGCCGCCGCGACCTCGGCCAGCGCAAACGTCGCCGCGACCGGGATCCGCAGCCGCCCCGATCCGGCGAGCCGCACCGCGAGCCCGAGCCCGTGGACGGCGAGCGGATCGGCGCCGGAGCCCACCGCCTCGCCCGTCTCGC
This sequence comes from Pseudosporangium ferrugineum, assembly GCF_003002065.1. Taxonomy (GTDB): domain Bacteria; phylum Actinomycetota; class Actinomycetes; order Mycobacteriales; family Micromonosporaceae; genus Actinoplanes; species Actinoplanes ferrugineus_A. Next base: position 141,037 of record NZ_PVZG01000015.1, on the reverse strand, counting down.
CCGAGGGTGCGCCGTGGGACAGGTGGACGCCGTACGAGGCCGCCTCGAAGTCGGCGATCGTCACCACGCGGGCCGCGTCCCCCGCGATGGCGATCAGGTCGGGCAGCGCCCCTCCGGCGCAGTCGAACACCGCGTCCACCCCGCGCGGCGCCAGCTCGCGGACCCGGTCCGGCAGCCCTTGACCGTACGTCGTGGGCACCGTGCCGAACGCACGCAGGAAGTCGTGGTGATGCTCGCTCGCCGTACCGATGACCGCCGCACCACGGGCGGCCGCGAGCTGCACCGCGACGCTGCCGACCGCCCCGGCCGCGCCGTGCACGAGAACGGTGTGCCCGGCGCCGACCCCCAGCCGATCCAGCACCCGGGTGCCGGTCTCGACGCTCCCGGCAGCGCCACCCGCCTCCGCCCAGCTCCACGCGGCGGGCCGGGGAGCCCACGCGCTCAGCACCGCGTACTCGGCGTTGGTGCCCCGCGCGGCCGGCGATGCCATGCCGAACACCTCGTCGCCGGCCGCCACCCCGGCGACCCCGGCACCGACCTCGTCGACCACCCCGGCGGCGTCGAACCCGGTCCGCCACGGGAACACGACGGGCACCACGTCACCCAGCCGCCCGGACCGGATCAGCACCTCCCCCGTCGACAACCCGGACGCCCGCACCGCGACGCGAACCTCCCCGGGCCCGGCATGCGGCGCGTCGACCTCGGCCACCCGCACCACCCCGGGCGGCCCGAACTCGGAGAAAACAACAGCTCTCATGACCCGCAACGTAACGGGACACCCCGTCCGGCCGGCCCGAAGTGAGAGCGCCGGCGACCCAAGTGAGAGAACGGCGGTGAACCGTCAGCAGGCGCCGTCGACGGGCGGGCGGGTGGAGATGCCGTCGTGCATGCAGGGTTCGAAGACCGCGCGGCTGCCCGTGCGGCGGGACTTGGCCCAGTACATCGCCGTGTCCGCGTCCCGGACCAGGGATTCTGCGTCCGTCACCGGGGTGTCGTGGGCGAGGGCGACGCCGATGCTGGCCGTCACCATGAGGTGCTGGCCGGCCAGCCGGTGCGGGCGGTTGAGGGCGGCCTGGAGCCGCTTCGCCATCGTCATCGGGGTGTGGCCGTCGTCGAGGGCGTCCAGCAGGACCAGGAACTCGTCGCCGCCGAAGCGGCCCGCGGTGCCGTGGCCGCCGAGTTCGGCGCGGAGGCGGGCGGCGACCTCCACCAGGATCTGGTCGCCGACCGCGTGGCCGTACGTGTCGTTGATCAGCTTGAAGCCGTCGAGGTCCACGAAGAGCACGGCCACGTCGGGCCGGCGCTCCGGTCCGGGTGCCATCGCGGTGGCCAGCAGCTGGAGGAAGTGGGCCCGGTTGGGCAGGCCGGTGAGGTGGTCGTAGAGCGCGCTCTCGCGCAGCTGTTCCTTCTGCTCCCGCAGCGTCCGCAGCACCGCCTGGTAGTCCAGCGCGACCGTCAGCAGCGCGGCCCACTGGTTGATGGGCTCGCGTCCGGTGGCCGCCTGCAGGTCCACCCGGTCCACGGTCGCGAGCAGCCCCCAGTCGCGGTTGCGGACGCGGACCGGGACGACGAACGTCAGCGAGCCCGGCTCGGCGCGGGCCGCGTGCAGGATCTCCTTGGGCGGGAAGCCGCTGGCCTTGACCGGCGGGAGCGGGGCCGCCGGCAACGCCGGGTCCGGCGCCGCGCGGTGGAAGTGCCCGACGATGTCGAGGGTCTGGTCCCCGGCGTCGGGCGTCTCGGTCCAGAGGCCGAGGCAGCCGGCGCGGGCCGACGTACGGCGCAGCCAGCCCAGCTTGCGGGGATCCTCCTCGTGGCTGCGCAGCAGGTCGAGGCTGATGTCGTACTGGCTGCTCAGGAACCGCTGGAGCCGGGTGCGTTCGCGGTACTGCATGCGGCCCTGCGCGCGCAGCGTCTCGGGCGAGCGCACGGCGTCGGCCTCGCTGTCCGGGAACTCCGGCGTGGGGCAGCCGCACGACTCGCGGACGACCAGCTGCGTCGCCACCTGATGCCGTTCGGGTGCTCCGCCCGTACCGTCGATGGCCGACAGCAGGACCCGCGCCGCGGTGGAACCGACCCGGAAGAGCGGCTGCCGCACAGTCGTCAGCCGCGGCTCGGTGAACGACGCGTCCGAGAGGTCGTCGAAGCCGACGATGGCCTGGTCGTCGGGGAGGCGGCAGCCGGCGCCGGTGAGCACCCGGATCACGCCGATCGCGTTGAGGTCGGTGCCGGTCACCACCGCCGTGGACGGCAGGCCCGCCGCGAGCATGGCGCGGGCGGCACCCTCCCCGCCGGCCCGCTGGTTGTCGGTGGCCTCGAAGATCAGGGCGGGATCGGGCGTGATGCCGTGCGCGAGCAGCGTGCGCCGGTACGTCTCGCAGCGTTCCCGCTGGTCCTGCGCGCCCATGAAGCCGGCGAACGCGATGCGCCGGTGCCCGTGCCGGATCAGGTGTTCGACGGCGGCGCGCACCCCGACCCGGTTGTCCGGGAACACGGTGTGGCAGTCCAGCTCGGGGAACTCGTGGCTGACCACGACGACCGGCCGGCCGGTGGCCTGGATCTCGTGCAGGTACTTGGCGCTCGCCGAGTTCACGATCACCACGAAGCCGGCGGCGTGCTCCCAGGCGAGCGGGTGCGGCGGGTGCGGCGGCTCGGCGAGCTCCAGCTGATCGGTGCCCGCGTCCAGGGTCTGCATGGCCACCACGGCCGCACCGGCGTCGGCCGCGACCTGCGCGACCCCCTCTATGACGCCACCGAAATACCAACCGCCGAGGAAGGGGGAGAGTACACCCAGGACGAGCCCGTCGCCGGGCCCTCCACTCTCGACCATCGTGCCCCTTCCGCGAGCCCTGGAGTAGTACGGAAGCACCCTGCCGACCGGCGCGCCGGCGCGCACGCATGGTACTCGCGACTACGCAGAGGAGACGATAACGCTACGGGCGTGTACCTCCGGCTGGCAAGGAGATGACACGTTGTCCCTTCAATGTCGCGTGTCGGACAGCATCTCGCGGGTGGTGCGTACGCACCAGGAACCGCTGGTGGCTCGTGCCGTCGCACCAGGCGGAGACAGTGACGGATGACGATGCCGCGCGGGACGTCCGGCGGAAGTGTGGAACGCGTCAGATCCTCAGCCCTCAGGTGGAAAGGAACTTCCGTGTCCACAACAGCGGTTCCCACGGCACCGCCGGTCTCCCCGGCCCGTCCCGGGAGGCGGGCCATCGGCGCCCTCGGCGTACTGGCCCTCTCCCTCGGCACCCTGCAGTCGGTGGTGGAGCCCGCGCTCCCGATGCTGCAACGCGAGCTGGGCGTGAGCCCCGCCGAGGGGGCGCTCGTCTCCAACGCCCTGCTCATCACCGGCGCGGTCCTCGCACCGGTCGCCGGCAAGCTCGGCGACCGCTACGGCGGCAAGCGGGTGCTGCTCTGGCTGATGGCCGTGGTCTCGACCGGCGGCCTGCTGGCCGGCCTGGCGCCGAACCTGCCCACGTTGCTGGCCGGCCAGGTCCTGCAGGGTGTCATGGTGGGCGCGCTGCCGCTCTCCTTCATCCTGGTGCGCAAGCATCTCTCGACGGGTGAGTCGCAGGCGGCCATTGGCGTGGTCCTCGCGCTCTTCACCGGCGGCGGCATCATCGGTACGTCGGTCGCCGGGCCGATCGCCCACGCGCTGTCCTGGCAGTGGATCTTCGCCCTGCCGACGATCGTGATCCTCACCGCGACGGCGGCCGTGGCCCGGCTGATGCCGCACGATCCCCCGGCGCCGTCCGACGAGCGGATCGACTGGCTCGGTGTGGCCCTGCTGAGCGTCACGCTGCTCGCGCTCATGGTGGGGCTCGTCGCGGTGACCGGCGGCCTGCCGCCGATCGGGATCGCCGCCGTCGTGGCGGTCGTGGCCGGCCTCGCCACCACCTGGGTGTTCGTCGAGCGCCGGGCCGCCTCGCCGATGGTCGACCTGCGGATGCTGGCCCGGCCGGCGATCCGGAGCGCGTTCGTCCTCACCTTCATCACGTCCGTCGCCTTCGGCATGGTGGTCCTCCTGCTCCCGCAGCTGTTCGCGGTGCCGGGCGACGGCCACGGCTTCGGGCTCAGCACCACCGACATCGGGCTGCTCCTGCTGCCCGGGGCGATCGCCGGCGCGGTCAGCGACTCGATCGGCGGCCTCGCCGCGCGGCGCTTCGGCTCGCGCGCCGTGGTCCTCACCGGCATCGGTGTCACCGCGGCCACGATGATCGTCCTGTCGTCGCTGCACGACGCGCCGTGGCAGCTCGCGGTCGCGAAGGTGCTGGCCGCGTTCGCCGCCGGCGCCGGCACCACGGCGCTGCTCGCCGGCACCGCGTCCACCGTCGACGCGAAGGACACCGGCATCGCCACCAGCCTCCTCGTGGTCACCCGGGTGTTCGGCATCATCGTCGGCTCCCAGGTCGCCGGCTCCATCCTCGTCGCCGGCACCGATCCGCTGACCGGGCTGCCGGCCGAGCCGGCGTTCGTCACGGGCTTCCTCGTCGCCGGCCTCATCACCACGCTGTCCATCTTCTTCCTCCGCAGGAACGGAGCCCGGTCATGACCACGGTTCTCATCTCAGGAGCCAGCATCGCGGGCCCCGCCCTGGCCTACTGGCTGCGCCGCGCCGGATTCGCCGTCACGGTGGTGGAGAAGGCGGACGCACCGCGCGACGGCGGATACCCGATCGACATCCGCGGCAGCGCGGTGGAGATCGTGCGGCGGATGGGGATCCTCCCGCGGCTGCGCGACGCCCACGTCGACATGCGGCGCGCCACGTTCCTGCACGCCGACGGCAGCGAACTGATCTCGCTGACCCCGGGCGGCGACGCCGGGGAGGGAGACCTGGAGGTGCGTCGCGGAGACCTCACCGCGAGCCTGTACGCGCTGGTCCGCGACGACACCGAGTTCCTGTTCGGCACCTCCGTCGACACCTTCGACCAGTCCGCGCACGGGGTCGACGTGACCTTCCGGGACGGGCGGCAGCGCACGTTCGATCTGGTGGTGGGCGCCGACGGCATGCACTCGCGTACCCGGGCCTCGGTCTTCGGTCCCGAGGAGCGGTTCCACCGCTACCTCGGGTACGGCTTCGCCATCTTCACCATGCCGAACAGCTTCGGGATGTCCCACGAGCTGGCCGTGTGGGCCACTCCCGGCCGGGCCGCCGCCCTCTACGCCGTCGGGGACGACGGCGAGCTGCACGCGTTCCTGAACTTCCACCGGCCCGAGCCGCCGTCCGCGGCCCTGCGGAACCCGCAAGCCCAGCGGGAGCTGGTCGCCACGACCTTCGCCGGCGCGGGGTGGAAGGTGCCGGCCATGGTCGAGGCCATGCGCGACGCCGATGACCTGTTCTTCGACACGGCGGGCCAGATCCGAATGCCGCGCTGGTCCAACGGCCGGGTCGCGCTCGCCGGGGATGCCGCGTACGCGCCGTCGTTCCTCACCGGCCAGGGAACGAGTCTCGCGCTCGCCGGCGCGTACCTGCTCGGCCATGCCCTGGCCACCGAGGACGACCACACCGCCGCCTTCGCCGCCTACGAGCGGGGGCTGCGCCCGTTCGTCACCCTGAACCAGGCGCTGGTCGACAACGGCGCGGCCACGCTGTTCCCCACCACCGAACGGGCCCTGGAACAGCGCAACACGATGCTTCGCGGCCTGCGAACCCTGCCGTCCGCCACGGCGCGGCCGGCCCACTCGGCCCTCGTGCTGCCCCCGCCGCCCGGCGGGGCTCAGGATTCCTGATCGGGCGTGGCCCGGACCAGGCCCGACCGGTACGCGATGACGACCAGCTGGGCCCGGTCCCGCGCCTGGAGTTTCGTCATGGCGCGCTGCACGTGGGCGCGGACGGTGAAGGGGCTGAGGAACATCCGCTCGGCGATCTCCTGGTTGGAGAGTCCGGTGGCGACCAGGGACACCATCTCCCGCTCGCGCGCGGTGAGCACGCCGAGCCGCTCGGGGATCCGGTGCGCCGGCTCCTCCGGCGTCGCCAGGAAGCGGGCGACCAGCGAGCGGGTCGCGGCGGGCGACAGCAGGGTGTCGCCCGCCGCGACCGTACGCACGGCGTCGAGCAGAGCCTCCACCCCGATGCCCTTGCCGATGAAGCCGCTGGCACCCGCGCGCAGGGCCCGGGCGACGTACTCGTCGCTCTCGTACGTGGTGAGCACCAGCATGCGGGTGGCCCGCAGGTCCGGGTCCGCGCAGATCTCCGACGTGGCGGTGAGGCCGTCGACCTCCGGCATCCGGATGTCCATGATCACCACGTCCGGGCGCAGCTCCCGCGCCAGCCGCACCGCCGCGCCCCCGTCGGCGGCCTCACCGACCACGGTGATGTCGGCGGCGCTGTCGAGGAGCAGCCGGAACGCCTCGCGCAGCAGGGCCTGATCGTCGGCGAGCAGCACCCGGAGCGTCACGGCGCTCCCCCGCCGGCCCTGCCGGGGGCGAGCGGCAGGCGGGCCCGGACGAGGAACCCGCCCTCCGCACGGCGGCCCGCGGAGAGGGTGCCCCCGGCCGCGGCGGCCCGTTCCCGCATTCCGATCAGGCCGTAACCGGGCGCATGGTCCGGGGCCGTACGGGCGCCCTTCCCGTCGTCCTCGATCGTGATGGTCACCCGATCACGCTCCCACGTGAGGCCGACGCGGGCCTCGCCGGCGCCCGCGTGCTTAGTCACGTTGGTCAGCGCCTCCTGCACGATCCGGTACGCCGTGAGGTCCGCACCGGGCGGCAGAGGCCGGGCCGTACCCTCCTGACGCACCGAGACCTCCAGGCCCGCGCCCCGGAACGAGTCGAGGAGCGCGGGCAGCTGGGACAGCCCGGGCGCCGGATCGGCGAGCGCGGCGGTGTCCCCGGACTGCCGCAGCAGACCGACCGCCGCCCGCAGCTCGTCGAGGGCCTGGCCGGTGGTCTCGACGAGCTGGCCGAGGCTCGTGCGGGCCTGCTCCGGGCGGACGTCGAACAGATGGGCGGCGACCGCGGCCTGCGCGTTCGCCAGGGTGATCTGATGCGCGACGAGGTCGTGCAGCTCCCGGGCGATCCGCAGCCGTTCCCCGGCCACCCTCCGCCGCGCCTCGCTGTCCCGGCTCTCCTCGGCCCGCCGGGCCCGGTCCTCCACCGCCGCCAAATACGCCCGCCGGTTCCGCACCGACCGCCCGAGCATCCCCGCCACCAGTGGAAACGCGGCCACCAGACCCATCCTGCTCGCGTCCTGCCAGGACAGCTGCGCGAGCGAGGAGAAGGCGGAGGCGACCAGCAGCGCCGCCGAGACGGCCAGCACGACCCCCACCGCGCGCCGCTCCACCCGCTCGGTGAGCGCGTAGTGATGGACGGCCACCACGGCGGGCGCGGCCACGAGCGGCGACAGGAAGAGCCCCGCCGGCTGGGCGAGCACCCCGGCCCCGGCCGCAACGACCACCACGGCCAGCGGCGCCCGCCGCCGCATGGCGAGCACTCCGCCCGACACCCCGGCAACGAGATACGCGGCCACCGCCGGCGCCGCGAGCGTGCCGTCCGCCTGCACCGCCCCGCCGAGCAGACACACCGCGAACGCCGAGGCCACGACCGCTGCCTCCCGCCACCACACCCCACGGGGCGGCGGCCCGCCCTCCCAGTCCAGCGTGGACGGATCAGCGCCCCCGAGTGCCCGCACAGTGACTCATCCCCGATGTCGGAATTGGCCGTACCCGTCAGAGGATATGCGGGTCAGGGAAGGGGTGTCAGGCGGAAGGCGGTGGCGTCCTCGGGGGACGTGGCGGTCGCGTCCAGGACGCCGGTGTGCCGGGGTGGGCCGCCGCGGCGGGCCGCCAGGTAGCGGTCGCGGCCGACCGAGAACAGCAGGGCCGTGCCGCCCGCCGCCGGGATCGTTCTCAGCCATTCGTACGGGCCCTTGCTCGCCGTGGAGAGCCGGACCGCCGCGTCCCCGGGCAGGCGGGGGCGGGCCGACACGAAACGGCGGTGCGCGGCGAAGCCTCGCAGCAGGAAGCTGTCCGGCCGGCGCGGGAAGCGGCACATCTGGAACTGCTCCCACGTGCCGTACGTGTCGGGGCGGGTCCGCGCCCGCAGCACCCCCGCGTCCGGTCCCTGATAGCCGTCCTCCGCGGCGACCAGCAGGCCCGTACGCACGTCGAGCAGCCCGACGGCCTCGCGCTCGCAGCGCATCGGTTCGATCATCCGGGCGCCACCGGCCGGCGCGACCAGGGCCAGCAGGCCGGTCAGGGCCGACGACAGCAGGCGGCGGCGGGAGCGGCGGCGGCGCAGGCGTTCCGCCTCGACGGCCTCGTGGGCGATGCTCTCGTCGACGAACCGGCGCTCCAGCGGGGTCAGCGCCGACCGCCACGACGGCGTGGCGGTCCAGCGGCGGGTCTGCGCGAGCTGGCTGCCGCGGTACAGGCTGCCGCGGTCGTACCCGAGCTCCTGCCAGACGGCCGCGGAGTCCGCGAGCCGCCGGTGGGCGCGCAGCGTCGCACGGTCCTCCTCCACCCAGCGGCGCAGCCGCGGCCACGCCCGGATCAGCGACTCGTGCGCCAGCTCGACGCTGCCGTGGCCGGTGGTGAGCAGCCGCGCGTCCACCAGCCGGTCGATCGGGTCGGCGGCGTGGACGTGCGACCGCGGTACGCGCCGGCCCCGTACCCCGGAAAGGTCGTCGAGGTCGACCATCCGGAGCAGGAGCCGGCGTACGGCCAGCCGCTCGCCGGCGTCGAGGTCGCGGTAGATGCCCTCGGCGGTGGCCGCGACCGCGCCGTCCACGCCGCCCGCCGCCTCGTACCCGTCGAGGGTGATCGTGGTGCCGCGGCGCCGGCGCCAGGCCTCGAGCAACGCGTGCGACGCCAGCGGAAGCGCGCCCGGGCGGCCGGCCACCTCGGCCACGATGGCGGAGACCAGGGCGCCTTCGACGCGTACGCCGACCCGATCCGCCGGTTTGACGACGGCCTCCCGCAGTTCGGCGGGGCTCATCCCGCCCACCAGCAGCTGCCCGTCCTGCATCGCGGCGAGCAGGTCGGGGAACTCGGCGAACCGCGGGTAGTGGTCGGCGCGCACCGCGAGGACCACGCGGGTCCTGTTGCCCGCCCGGCTCAGGGCGATCAGGGCGGCGAAGAAGGCCGCCCGTTCGCCGTCGGGCACGCCGGCGGAGAACGCGTTCTCGAACTGGTCGACGACCAGCAGCAGCTCGGAGGTCCCGCCGAGCAGCGCCTGCCGCACCACCAGCCCGGCGTGCGACGGATCGCCGGTCAGGTCGTCGAGCAGCGCCCCGGCCGGGACGCGGGCCAGGTCGGCCAGGCGCAGCGCGAGATCGGTCAGCGGGTGCTCCCCCGGCACCATCAGCACGGCCGGCCGGGGCATCGCCGCCATCAGCCCCGCGCGCACCAGCGAGGACTTGCCGACGCCCGACGGGCCGAACACCGCGACCAGCCGGCGCCGGGAGACCCGCCGCACCAGGTCGGCGACGAGCGCCGTACGGCCGAAGAACAGCTCGGCGTCGTCCTCCTCGAAGGGGGCGAGTCCGGCGTACGGCGGAGTGCCCGCGACCGGCTCACCCGGCTCGGCGACGTCCGTCCTGGCCAGCGCGCGCCAGCGGCTCTCCCACTCCGCGACGTCTCCGTGGCACGCGCGCACGTACGCGAGGGTGACCTGGAGGGTCGGGAGCCTGCGCCCGGACGCGGCCGCCGCGAGGGTCGCCGCGGAGAAGTTCGCCAGGACGGCCAGCGACCGGTACGACGGGTTTCCGGCCTTCTCCCGCAGGCACCGCAGTCCGATGGCGAACTGCACGAGGGGGTCACCGTTGTCGCTCAGCGCGCGCTCGGGCCGCGGCATGCCCACCTCCGAGGGGTCGTCCAGTTGCGTTCCGCCCCATTGTCCAAATAGGGCACACACCCGTTCCGCGTACGGCCAATCGCACGCGTCGATGCCTCCGAATCTCGGGTGCGCCGGTCGCACGAGCGGCCGGCGGGACGAGAGGTGGCGCATGTCCAGACTACGGAGCAGGCCGGCGACGGTCTGCGCGCTGGTCGCCGCGATGGTGGCGACCGGGGCGGCGGTGGCGCTCGGCGCCGGCCCGGCGGCCGCCGCGGAGGCGGACCAGTGGGGTTACGCGATGGTCGACGGCCGGTCGGTGGCGGCCGGCACGACGTTCACGCCGAGCGCGGCCCGGCGTGACAGCAGCACACACGGCGACATCCGGGCGACGAAGCGGGGCGTCGGTGACACCGTCGTACGCTTCGCCGGCCTGGCCACCCCGACCCTGGGCGTCGCACATGTCAGCCCGGTCGTGAACGCCTCGGCCGGCATCGTGCGCGACTGCCGGATCGGTGGCCCCTACGGCAGGGACGGCGCCGACGTCGTGGTGCCGGTGCAGTGCACGGATCTGCAGGGCAACCCGGCGGACGCGGCGTTCTCGGTGGCCTACACGGTGGCCACCGGCACGCTCACCCCGAACCCGGGCGCGTACGCCTACCTGGTCGCCGACCAGCCGGCCTCGGCGTCGTACCGGCCGGCGATCTCGGCGACCACCGGCACCGGGGTGGAGGCCGGCCGCACCGGCGTCGGCCTGACCCGGATCACGCTCAGCGGGGCCGATTTCCTCTCCGACGGCGGCAGCATGCAGATCACCGCCTACCAGGACGCCGCCCGGTGCGCGATGGTGGCCTGGCAGCGGTCGCCCGGCGGCGCGCAGTCGATCCAGATCACCGTCAAATGCGTGGACGTCAACCGCAACCCGGTCGACGCGCGCTTCACGTTCACGTTCATGCGGGGGCGTTCCGTTCTCGGCACGGCCGCCGGGACGTTCGGCTATCTGAACACCGACCGGGCCACGAACTCGCCCGACTCCTTCAACTCGAGCGGGGCGCTCAACCGCGTCTACCAGTATCCGAGCACCGACGACGTGCAGTTCCCCTTCCCGTCCGGCGGTGGCGGGCCGTTCCTGGTGCTCACGACGGCGCAGGGCACACCCGGCACGGTCTGCGGCAGCGACGACTGGAGCTTCCCGGCCGGACCGCCGTCGAACGTGAACGGCCGCACGTTCTGCGCCAACAGCACCTCGATCATGACGCCGGTCTTCGTCGCCGTCGTCGCCACCCAGGCGCCCCCGCTGGACCCGGACGTCGACGACCGGTCCAACCTGCGGCTCGACCTGGTCGGCCTCTACAGCAAGGCGTTCAACCCGGTGAACAAGGTGGTGCGGTACGAGCTGTTCGGTGAGGAGTTCTACCGGGACCCCGCGTTCACCAGGCTGACCGTCAACGGCACCGCCGTACCGGCCGGCAAGATGGCGGTCAACCCGACGGACGTGCAGTTCACCGGCGCCCTCGTCGACGGCCGCAACGTGCTCGAGTTCGACTCGATGGACTACCACGGGCGGCCGCTGCACCTGAGCCGCACGGTCTGGGCCGGCTCGTACACGCTGCACACCACGGTCCTGGAGGCGTCCGGCGCGCCGTACCAGGGTTTCGTCGAGGTCACCTTGACCACTGTGGACGACCAGTCGGTGTCGGCGACCGTGACGAGCACCAACGGCGTCGTCGACCTGCCGGACGTGCCGGCCACGACCGTCAACGTCAGCGCCCGCGCACTGAGCGGCGCCTACCGCGTCGGCGCCGCGGGCACGATGGGCAACGCGGGGTCAGTCACCGTGGTCCTGCAGGACATGGGCACGCCCAGCACCGTGGCCAACAACGACTTCAGCCAGGGGTACGCGGGCTGGGACGTCAGCAAGGCCCCGGTCGCGCTGGTCAACCACGTGGAGGGCAACTACCAGCCGGCCGCGGTCAAGGCGATGAGCGGCGCCGCCAAGATGGGCGGCGTGACCGCGAAGGCGGCGCCCGCGGGCAAACGGTCCGGCAGCCCGCCGATGAAACCCGCGCCCGTGTCGCCCACGAGCGGCAAGACCTCGAAAGCGGCTGCGGCCGGCGACGTGGATCTTGCCGTTTTCACGTACGGCCAGGGCGAACGGAGCGTGGTCCGCACCTTCCGCACGACTCCGGGCACGACCGATGTCCGCGTACGGTATCGCTTCATCACCACCGAGGTCCCCTACGGCTGGTACGGCAGCCAGTTCAACGACTATTTCCGGGTCCTCGCCCGCTCCCAGAGCTCGCAGGGGCTCGTCGGCGAGACCAACAGCATGAACGGCCTCGGCCTGTTCGCCTTCGACTATGCGACGGGCGCGACCGGCTGGCGCGACGTCCGCCTGCCGGTCAACCCCAACGGCGACGTGGTCCAGGTGTACGCCGGAGTCGCCAACGTCGCGGACCCCTACTACGACTCGGCGGTCGTCGTGGACATCGTCCAGGAGGCGGTCGGTCAGGTGACGCCGCGCCTCTCCTGGAATCCGAACAGCGGCGGACTCGACCTTCGCTACGCGGTCGATTACGGCAAGCTGACGCAGAACGCGCGGATCGACGTCTACTGGGCCCGGGGCACCGGGTACGAGAACCGGATCGGCAATGCCGTGCACAGCGTCACGGTGCCGGCCGGAACGGATGTCGGCACGTACACCCAGAACATTCCGGGAAGCAGACTCGACGGCGACCCGGACGGCGAAACGCATCTGATCGCGGTGGTGAGCCCCACCCGGGTGGACGCGATAGCCGACGTGGCGCTGGACCTGAGCGCCGTCGCACGCCATCCGAACGACACCGGGCTCGTCGACGCGATCAAGGACGGCATGCGGGTCGCGGGCCAGGCCGGCGCGACGGTGACCAGCGCCCTGCGTACCCCGCAGGATCAGGCCCGGGTCATGTTCAACAACCTGACCAACACCTCCCGCACCCTCGCCCAGAACATCCAGGCCCAGAAGAACATCTACGGCGCGGCGGGCGACGCGGTCATCGACGTCTTCGCCTCCCAGACCGCCTCGATGACCACGGTCCAGCAGGCGATCGCGGCCCGGGCGACGATCGAGGCGGCAATGCTCGCCAAGATCAACGAACTGGGCTGCCGAAACGTGTCCACGCACTGCGGAGACCCCGCGAAGACAACGGTCTTCGACGTCGCGTCGGCGCAATTCGGCACCAATGCCCAGCGCTTCATCGACGCGGTCACCCCCCGCGTCACCCGATTCCTCGATGAGCGGTCCAACAACGGCTGTTTCCACTTCGAACTGACCAACTGAACCACGTACCCGGTCCGCGACCTCGCCCTCGGGGTCGCGGACCGGCCGCCTGTGACCTGTATCACTGCTCTTTCCGCATCGTCCTCCGGATCACCGTCGTCTTGCCAACCGTGAGCCGATCGCCGGAACGAAGCATTGTCACGCGGGCCATAGCCATTGCCACGACGGCACTGTGCGCACTGGTCGCGGTCTGGCTGGCACCGTCGGCCGACGCCATCGTCGGCGGCAAGCCGGTCACCCGCGCCTATCCGTGGCTCGCGAACCTGAGCATGTCCGGCGTCCCCGACGCCGAGTCCCACATCTGCGGCGCCTCGATGATCACCGACCGGTGGGCCGTCACCGCCGCCCACTGCGTCGACTTCGGCGCCGAAGAACTGGCCCGGATCGAGGTACGGATCGGCAGCAACAACCGCCTCCGCGGCGGCGAGGTCCGCCGCATCCGGACGGCCGTCCAGCACCCCACCTTCCACGTCGACGAGGACACCGAGAAGGTCACGGGGGACATCGCCCTGATCCGGCTCTCCGCTCGCGTCGCGACACCGGCCGTACCGCTGGCCGGCAAGGTCCCGGCCGGAACCCGCACCCGCATCCTCGGCTGGGGAAACACCTGCTCCGACCCGCAACCCGAATGCGACGTCTTCCCCGCCGAGGCCCGGGAGACCGGCTCGTCCGTCGCGAAGGCGAACCGCTGCGACAACATCGACCCGGCCAAGGAAATCTGCACCGCCTACCCGGCCAAGGGAACCGGCGCCTGCTCGGGCGACTCGGGCGGCCCCCAGATCGTGGCCGACCGCAGCGGCCACTGGCACCTCGTCGGCGTAACCAGCCGCTCCGGCCACGGCGAAACGACCTGCGGCCAGGGAACCTCCATCTACACGTCGGTCGCGGCCTACCGCACCTGGATCACCGAGACCATCAAGCGCAACTGATCCCCGAAGCTCATCCACCGCACCCCGGGGAACTCGCCGCCTCGGTCGGTATGGGCACGAACCGGTGGCGCGGCCCCGGGAAGCGGCCCTCCAGGCATTCCACCATGCGCGCACCCGGGACCACGTCACCCGCCGAACCAGCGAGGGCCGCACGAACGCGGCACCATGGGCAGCCTGAAGCGCTACACCAGCAACCGGCCCTTTGGACCCTGCACGGTGCCGACTCGGTCGTCAGCGGCACGTGACAGCTACGGATGCATCTCGGTGCGTCAACACGATTCAGCAGAACGTGTGAGGGGTTCCGGGATGTGGGTAAGATCCCGTACGCCGAGGCGACGCCGGACGGGGCCGGCGACGGAATCGCGCTTCCTCTCGCTCACCGGCCACGGCGGCACCCGCCGGTGAACCTTGGCTATCTCCTGTCCGTTGCCCGTGGACGCAGCCGAGCGGAGCGGAGGCCTCGCGGAATGATGCAGCACGGGTTCACCCGGGTGCCTTACCAATTCCTGTTTCGGCTCGGCGAGATCGATCAGGCCGGCCTGGACGGCTTCGATCGGTTATATGACGCTTCGCCGACTCTGCGGGCGCACATCGCGGCGCTGAGTCGGTTCGACACGGTGCGGGGGGGGGTGATCACCCTGCCCCTCAAAGCGTCTGATCGCGGCACCTATCTCAGCGGCGACGGAACTATATTCGTCGATCGCCACGCGGCGGCGGCAGGCAGTCCGGTGGACCTGACACACGAGAGCTTTCATCTGCTCAGGCAATTCCAGGGCAATTCGGCTGTCATCCGGGCAGCAACAGATCGGACCATTACGGCGGAGGAGTTCGTGGAGATCGCGGTCGCCGAGGAGGCGGGAGGGATCGCGTTGGAGATGGTCGTTCAGCACGAGGCCGACCCCTCAGGGGTCAGCCACGACGAAAAGACCCGTTCGTTCTTCGACATGATGTACGCCCACTTCCCGGAGTCGACGGTAAACAGCGAGCTCATTGAGTCCGCAGCCTTTGTCTACTCATTCAGGCAATTGTTCGAGAATCCGAACTGGCGAAACAATGTGGAACTCAGCTCATTACCCGAGCATTACTGGCTCGAGTATCACGACTGGGTCGGACAGGATCCACCGCCGCTGCCGCGTTCCTTGCGTTCGGCACCGCCGATCAAGGATTTGTATCCGGTTCCCCGTGGGGTCGAAACCGTTCCCCGGCACCGAGACCCCGCGGTCCTGGGAGAATCCCTGACCTACGCCGCACGCCAACGTAGCTCGAGGAGGCCGGAGACGGAGCAACCAGCCCTCCCGGGCCGATCCGGTCAAGTCCGGGCATCGCCCAGGTCACGACACCCTCGCCGGTACTCATGACAAGACACCAGTTCACGCAGTTCGAGCGGCAGGCCTCTCCATCGACCTCAGCCTACGTTCACCGGGGCCCCGGATCACGCAGGGCCCGCACCAGATACCAGACACCGCCGAGGGCGGCGGGCGCGGCGATCAGCCAGGCGGCCCACCACACGCCGTCGCGCTGCCAGCCGATGAACGCCTGCACCGCGATGCTCAGGCCCACGAGCAGGCCGATGATGCGGGCCGGGCGGGTACGCCAGAACGGGTCCTGGCGGACGGGCTCGTCCTCCTGCAACCGGCGGGCGTACTCGGCGGCCGGGCCGAACAGCTCCGCGGGCGTGCGGCCGGACTCCTGCGCCCGGGTCCGGGCCTGCTCGGCGAGCTCGGCGGCGCGCTCCGGCGGCAGGTCGTAGCGGCCGATCAGCAGACCGGTCAGCCGGCCCGGCCAGTCCTCCGCGGAGTCCGGTCCCGCCGGCGCCTCCGCCTCCTCCTGCTTCGAGGAGCGCAGTTGCAGGGCCACGGCGATCGCCGCGACCGCCACGACGGCCGGTACGGGCACCGGGAAGAGGCGCTCGCGCTCCAGCGTCATGAACGCCGCCGCCGCGGCCGCGCCGAAGAGCACCGCCCCGAGGTAGCTGTACTTCACGAGGTGGGGGCGCCCGGAGGCGCGTACCGCCTGGGGAATGCCGGCGCCGCAGAAGAGCGCCACGACGAGCAGCGCGGTGCCGGCGAGGCCCGCGGCGGTCGCCGAGAAGGTCCACGTACGGTCGATCGCGGCGACGAGCAGGGATCCCGGGATCACCAGCACCGAGAGGTTGAACAGCTGTCCGCCGAGGTAGTCGCCCGGGGTCATGCCCTCGCGGTCGACAGGCGTTGTGGTCATCGTGCCTCCGGTCGCACTCGAAGTGATGACCCGAGTCTGGCCGCGGGCCGGGCCCCCGCGCGTCTGCCGCGCGTCGGTGCCCACCACAACGAAAGTGCGAGCCGTCAGGCCGGCGGGGTCTCCAGCAGGCCGGCGCGCTGGGCGAACATGGCGGCCTGGACCCTGTTCTCGCAGCCGAGCTTCGCGAACACGTGATAGACGTGCGTCTTGACGGTCCCCTCGGAGACGAAGAGGAGCCGGCCGATCTCGGCGTTGGACAGGCCCTGGGCGAGCAGGATGAGCACCTCGCGCTCCCGTTCGCTGAGCATGGCGACCTTGGCCAGGTCCTCGCTCGGCGCCGGGCGCGCGGCCGGGAGCCGGTCCAGGACCTGCTTCGTGATCTTCGGGGACAGGTACGCGTTGCCGGCCGCGGCGGCGCGGATCGCGTACTCGAGCTCGTCCGCGGCGGACTCCTTGAGCAGGAAGCCGGCCGCCCCGGAGGCCAGCGCCTGCGCGACGTAGTCGTCCTGGCCGAAGGTGGTCAGCACGACGATCCGCACGGCGGGCACCAGACGCCGGATCTCGCGGAGCGCGGCCAGGCCGTCGAGGACCGGCATCTGGATGTCCAGCAGCGCGACGTCCGGCCGGTGCCGCAGGGTCAGATCGATCGCGGCCCGGCCGTCGGCGGCCTGGGCGATCAGCTCGATGCCCTCCGCCGGCCGCAGGATGGCGTCGATCGCGGTCCTGATCAGCGAGTCGTCGTCGGCGAGCAGCACCCGCAATGGCTCGGTCATGACGGCTGCCCCCGGATGATCTGCTTGTCGACCAGCATGTCGTCGCGGAAGCAGAACCGGTAGCTCAGATCGCCGGTCTCCTCCCGCAGTTGCTCCGGGAAGGATGCCATGTAGTCGAGGCAGTCCGTGCCCGGCACCGGGGTGCCGGCCCCTTCGTCGGGGAGCATCGCCCGTACCTCCCGCTCCGATTGACCGACCCGGACCGCCTCGTAGGTGTCCCGGTCGACGACGACCGTCACCGAGATCAGCCAGATCCCGGCCCCGCACAGCAGGAGGAACGCCGCGAGGGACAGCGCGGTGACGGCCAGGACGATCCGGGACCGGCGGCTGTGCCGGTCGATCACGTCCTCGAAGTCGGCCACCACCGGCGGAGCCGGGCTCTCCGCGGCCGCGGGAGCGGCCTCGTCGCTCAGGTGGGGCAGCGTGGCGGCCAGCCGGAAGCCGCCGTCCGGGGTCGGCCCGTGGTAGAGCATGCCGCCCGCGATCCGGACCCGTTCGGCGAGCCCCAGCAGCCCCTGCCGGCTGCTCGCCCGCACCACCCGCTGCCCGGCCGTGTTGGTCACCGCGGCGATCAGCGCATCGGGCTCGTAGCGCAGCAGCAGGGTGATCGCCCCGCCCTGCGCATGCCGCAACGCGTTGGTCAGACCCTCCTGGATCACCCGGTACGCGGCGTGCTCGGTGAGCGACGCCTCCGGCCGCGGCTCACCCTCGCGGACCAGCTCCACCCGGGCGCCCGAGGCCCGCGCCTGGGCGGCCAGCGTGTCGAGGCCGGTCAGGGGGCGTACCGACGTCTGCGGGTCGTCCTGGCCGAGCAGGCCGAGGATCTGGCGCAGCTCCGACATGGCCGCGGAGGAAGTCTGCCGTACCAGGTCCGCGGTCTCGGTGTTCCGCTCCCCGTCGGCGGTGCGCAGCATGGACGCGTACAGGGAGATGAGGGTGAGTTTGTGGCCCAGCGAGTCGTGCATGTCGCGGGCGATCCGCGCCCGTTCCCGGGCCTGCGCCTGCCGGGCGATCTCCTGCTGCTCGCTGTGCAACTGCACGTTGCGCCCGTGCATCGCCGCGATCAACGCGCGCCGGCGCCGCACCAGCCGGGCGATCCCCGCGGGCAGCACCGCCAGCACGACGAAGAACGCGGAGTCGAAGACGACCCAGTCCAGGGTCAGCGGCTCCTGCCAGGCGGTGGCCGCCGTGTAACAGACCCACGCCACGGCCAGCCCGGTGGCGATCTGCCACCACCGGGCGACGCGATAGCTGAACGAGGCGCTCAGCACGATCAGCATCAGCACGCCCGATCCGCCCGTGGCGAGGCCGACGACGGCCGCGGCGAGATAGGCGGTCAGGGGATGCGTCAGCCGCAGCACCATGATGGCCGGCGTGGTCACCCCGACCAGCCAGGGCGCGAGCGGATACCAGCCGGCGGCGACCGACGGCACCACGGCCGCGACGGTCATCAGCGCCACCAGGCCGGCCTCGTAGAACAGCCGCCACGCCGTGGTGACGCCGGCGCGCTCCCGCCACCGGGCGATCGTGGTCAAGGTGGTCCCGTCCTTTCGACTGCCTGGCATTGTGACCGGCGGATGCCGCTGCCGTCACTCGGGGATGGTGAGCGGGCTCTTCTTGACGAGCTTGCCGTCGGCGAAACAGAAGCGCCACAGCTCCGCGCCGTCGGCGGGGAACGGCTTGATCGTGTGGTAGATGCACGTCGCCCCGGCCGGCAGGCCACCCCGCCCGGGGTCGCCGGGGTAGAGCTCCTCGTCGCTCAGATCGGTCAGCGGCTCGGGCAGCGCCGCCCGCACCGCGGCCTCCGGGGCGCCCACCTTCTGGGCGTCGAACTGCTGCTGGGTGACCCCGGTCTTGACCAGCTCACGACCGAGATCCACCGCGCGGTAGACGATCAGGCCGAGGCCGCCGCAGACGACGGCGAGTACGACGGCAACGACGATTAGCGCTTTCCGCATGGCATTTCCTCCGTTGAGGTCCGATGCCACAAGCCTGTCGGGAAGCGGCCCGCGCGTCGTCAGGACTTCGGGAGAACCCGGCCGCGGGACCGCACAACGAAAGTCGCAGGGGCGGGCGCCGCGAGTTGTCCGGCGTTGTCTGACGTCCGTTGTCAGGCGGTGCCACCCGGAAGCAAGACAACCCGCCGCTCGCTAGACATGCACCCAGCGGGGGCGCAGCGCCTCCCGCCGATCAAGGGGGAAACAATGATTCGCAGACGGCTCGGCGCGCTCCTCGCGACGCTGGCCCTGGGCCTCGCCGGCGGCACGGTCGCCGCGGCACCGGCGCAGGCCGCGTCCTTCTCCTGCGGGGCCCGGTACTTCCTCAAGGCCGCGGCGGTCGACCGCTACCTGTCCGTCGAACCGTCGGACGGATTCGTGTACGCGGACCGCACCGACCGGGGCTGGTGGGAACAGTTCCAGGTGTGCCGTGACTCCTCGTGGAGCTCGCAGTTCTTCGTCCTCAAGTCCGAGGCGATGAGTTCGAAGGAGGGCGGCGCCGCGTACATGGAACGGATCGCCGGCTCCGTCCAGGTGTCCCGCCACACCCTCACCGGCAACGACCTGTTCCAGTGGAGCGGGGACGGCAACCCGTACCGCGGCCTGGTCCACGCCGAGACGGGCAAGTACGTCACCGCCGAACGCCCGCAGATGATCACCCTGGGCCCGGCCAACCTCGGCTGGTATCAGGCGCTCTACCGCGAGTCCTGACAGGGCGGGGCCGCCGCGGAGGGGCCGGCGGCCCCACCGGGCCGGGTGCGTGCCGCAGCGCGTGGCGCGCACCCGGCTCAGCCGTCGTCCGGTCCCAGGCCGATGCGGTACGCGAGGATGGCCACGTGGACGCGGTCCCGCAGGCCCAGCTTGGCGAGGATCCGGGACACGTACGTCTTGACCGTCTCGAGCGAGAGGACCAGCCCGGCGGCGATCTCGGCGTTCGAGCGGCCGGCCGCGATCTGCTTGAACACGTCGACCTCGCGCGCGGTCAGCGCCCCGATGACGGTGTCCCGGGCGGGCGACGAGGTGTCCGGCCGGAGCCGCTCGGCGAAGTGCCCGATCAGCCGGCGGGTGACGGCGGGGGCGAGCAGCGAGTCGCCGCCGGCCACGGTACGGATGCCGTCCACCAGCCGCTGGTACGGGGCGTCCTTGAGGAGGAATCCGCTGGCACCGGCGCGAAGGGCCGCATAAACGTACTCGTCGACGTTGAACGTGGTGACCACGAGCACCTTGACCGGCTCGGCGACCTCGGGGCCGGCCAGGCACCGCGTCGCCTCGATGCCGTCCATGACCGGCATCCGGACGTCCATCACGGCCACGTCCGGCCGCAGCAGGCCGGCCAGCCGCACCGCCTCGTGTCCGTCCGCGGCCTCGCCGACGACCTCCAGATCGGGCTCGGCGGAGAAGATCGTGGCGTACCCGCTCCGGACCGTCTCCTCGTCGTCACAGAGCAGCACCCGGACCGGGCCGGTCATCGGGCCTCCCCCGCCGGAGTCGCGGGCCGCGTCCGGACCGGGCCGGTCATCCGGCCTCCCCCGCCGGGATCACGGCGCGCACCCGGAAGCTGCCGTCCGGGCCGAACCCGGACACCAGTTCCCCGTCGAGCTGGCGGACCCGCTCCCGCATCCCGGCCAGTCCCCTGCCGCCGGAGGCGGGCACCGCCGCGGTGGCCGCCACGCCGGTCGTGGTGACCTCGATCTCGACCTCCCGGCCGCCGTTGCGCACCAGCACCGTGGTCGGCTGCCCGGTGGCGTGCCGGGTCGCGTTGGTGAGCGCCTCCTGCACGACGCGGTACGCGGCCAGCTCCACGGCGACCGGCAACGGGCGCTCCCCCTCCGGTCCGGCCCACTCGACCGGCTGCCCGGTCAGCCGCGCCTGCTCGACCAGGTCGGCGATCCGGCCGCCGGCGGGCACCCGGTCCGGCGGCGGTTCCTCGCCGGTGGCCTCGAGGGTGTCCAGCAGGGCGCGCAACTCGGTCAGCGCCCGGCGGCCCGTCGTGCTGATGCCCGCCAGGCCGTCGGCGGTGCGGCCCGGCATCCCCCCGAGCTGCACCCGCGTCGCATCGGCCTGGATCACCATGGCCGTGACGTGATGGGTGACGACGTCGTGCAGCTCGCGGGCGATCCGGGACCGCTCGGCGGCGGAGGCCACCTCGGCCGCCAGGCGGCGATGCGCGGCCTGCTCCGCACGCCACCGCCGGACCCCGCCCCCGATCCACCAGATCGCCACCAGCACGAGGTAGAACGCCGTGAAGTCGAGGACGTGCTGGGCTGATCCGCGTGCGTGCAGCACCAGGCACAGCACGACGTAGGTCGCGCTGACGGCCACGGCGAAGGCGCTCCGCCGTGCGGCCAGGTGCGCGCCGGCGGCGTACACGGCGAACAGCATGGCCGTCTTCGCGAACGTGTCGGGATGTCCGAGGACCTGGCCGGCCGCCCAGGAGCCGCCGCTCAGCGCGAGGCAAACCGCCGGGAAGCGGCTGCGCACCGCCAGCGGCAGGCACATGCCGAGGATCAGCGCGACGTCGACCGCCGCCGCGGCGGCACCGGGCGCCCGGGCGTCGGGAAGGTCGCCGATCTCCGGGCCCAGGTGCGACACCGTCGGCACGAAGGCCAGCAGGGTCACCACGGCCGCCAGCGCGACGTCCTTCAGAGACATCGGGAGGGTCCGCCATCGCCGCACCCGAGGGAGTCTAGTGAGGGGCTTGACCCCGGGATACCAGACGGCCGCGGCGGCGGGCCGCGAGCAGCATCGGTACGGCGAGCAGCAGGCTCACGAGGACCGGGACCAGCGACGCCTCGAGCCCGAAATCGCCTCCGGTCAGCAGTTCGGGCCCGGTCGGCCGGGTGACGAGCACGCCGTCCGCCGGGTGACCGGACACCGGGATGCCCAGCAGCCCCACCGCGGTGTTCCAGGCGAAGTGCAGGCCCACGGCGAACCAGAGGTTGCGCCGCCACAGGAACGCGGCCCCCAGCAGGACACCGGCCTCGACGGCGATCGCGATGGAGCTCCACAGCGTCGCCCCCGGGTTGGCCAGGTGCAGCAACCCGAACAGCAGCGCGGTGACGCCCAGCGCCACCCAGCTGCCGGCCATCCGCTCCAGGGCCTGCAGGAGCAGACCGCGGAACATCAGCTCCTCGGTGACCGCCGCACCCAGGGAGGTCGCCGCCATGCTCGCCGTGACCGGCACCAGATCGCCCGCGGACCGGCTGAACTCGAACTCGCTGAGCACCGCCAGGATCGACACCCCGATGAACAAGACCCCGAACAAGGACCCGAACAAGAATTGGGGTACGGCGTGCCGCCCGGCGATCTCTGGAGTCTCCCGGCGCGCGACGCGGTGCATCACCAGCCGGTAGACGACGACCGCGGCGACCGCGCCGACGAGACCGAGGACCGGCCCGCCGAGCGAGAACGTCGAGGCCGCCGCGACGCCGACGATGCCCACCAGCATCCACACGACCGGCAGCCGCAGCAGGCGTCCGTCCCGCCCCGGCCGGCCCTCCGTGCCCGGCCTCGACAACGCGCTCATCCACTGCCTCCCGTCGAGCCTGAGGCGCGCCCGGTCCGGCGGCCCGTCGCTGGACTCTAGGGAGACATCCGGCCGGGCGAGTCACCCGCGGGAGGACATCCGGGGTGGCACTTTCGAGCGACCCGCCGCCCGTAAATCCGGCGACATCGGCGGCCGTCCCCCGTCAGGATGGCCGGGTGGAAGAGGTCGAGGTCGTCGTCGCCCACAGCCAGCGCGCGACGCTGCGTGTCGGCGACGTGTTCCTGAAGATCGACGGCGATCCGGCGCACGCCGCCGTCGAGGTGCGGGCGATGGCCACGGTGCCGGTGCCGACCCCGCCGGTCCTCTGGCACGAGCCACCGGTGCTCGCGATCGCCGCCGTACGGGGAGAGGCCCTCGGTGTTCTCGGCGAACCGTCGCCCGCTTCGCCGGCGGCGTGGGCCGCGGCGGGTGCCGCCGTACGGAAGCTGCATGATGCGCCGTTGCCGCCGTGGCCCGGCACGAGGCTCGACGACCTCGCCGCGGAGCTCGACACCGAGTGCGCGTGGCTGCTCGCCTCCGGCGTCCTGCCCGCCGAGGTGGTCCGGCACAACCGGGAGATCGCCGAGGCCGCGCTCCGCCCGTGGAACCCGGTGTTCATCCACGGCGACCTGCAGATCACCCACGTGTTCGTCGACGGCGACGAGGTCACCGGCATCATCGACTGGTCCGAGGCCGCCCCCGGCGACGCCATGTTCGATCTCGCCACCCTCACCCTCGGCCACGAGGAACGCCTCGACGACCTGCTCGCCGGCTACGGCGACGACGTGGACCGCGAGGTGATCCGCGGCTGGTGGTCGCTGCGGAGCCTGACGGCGTCGCGCTGGCTGATCGAGCACGGCTTCGACCCGGACTCGCCCGGCTGCGAATTCGACGTACTCAGGTCCCGCCTGCGCGACGCCTGACTCACCACCACCTTCCGGACACCCGCCGTACGCCATGCCGTTCGTGCATGCCGCGGATACGGAACAGGTCTTGGACGCGTACGCGGGAGCGTTCGTAGCGTCTCCCCATGGCATCCCCTCTCGATTCCGGAACGGCGCTCACGAGTTCTTCGAGCAGCTCGACTGGTTCCGGCGGGAGGACTGCGAGCGGCTGCCCGAGGAACTCGCCTGGGCGCGCCGGGAGTGCCCGGTCGTGCCTTCGGGGTTCGACGGCGGCCAGTATGTGGTGACCCGCTACGACGACCTGCGGACGGTAGGCGAGCACCCGGAGATCTTCAGCTCCACGACGCCGGGCGTGCAGCACGTGCCGGTGGCGCTGCCCCCGCTGGACCTCGATCCGCCGCTGCACCGCGATTTCCGGCAGTTCCTCAACCCGTACTTCTCGCGGTCCTTCCTGAGCCGCTACCTCCCGCGGATGCGGGAGCTGGCCGATTCCCTCATCGACGGAGTGATCGATCGGGGCCGGCTCGAATTCGTCAGCGAGTTCGCCATCCCGTTCACCGCCGGCTCCCTCGCCCGGGTCGTCATCGACGACGACGATCCGGACCGCATGGAGCGGGCCGTTCAGGCCGTCACGGGTGTGGCCACCGGCGACCCGAGCGCGTTCGAGAGGGTGGCCGGAGCCGCCGCGGAAATCCTGTCGGAGCGCTCCGCCGGACCGGCCGGCCACGACGACGTCCTGCAGTCGCTGATCACCGCGCGCGTCGGCGAGGGCCGCCCGCTCACCCTCGACGAGCAACTCGGTGTGGTCACGGTCCTGCTGCTCGGCGGGCTGGACACGACCCGTGGCGCGATCGCCCACATCGGCCGGTTCCTCGCCCAGCTACCCGGTTTCGAGCAGCGGCTACGCCGGCCGGAATGGGTCAGGAGGGACCTGGAGGAGATCCTGCGGCACGCGTCGACCGTGTCGGTCATGGGCCGCACGGTCGTCGAGGCTACTCAGATGCAGGCTGTCGTCGTACCCAAGGTGAATGCCCGCTGGGAACTGCAGAGCGTGGGCCGGCCCGAGGCCGGCCCCAATCAGGTGCTGGTACGCGTCCACGCCTGCGCCATCTGCGGTACGGACGTGTGGATGGCGAACGGCACGTTGTCGTTCCGCGAGTTCCCGCTGGTCCTCGGGCACGAAGGCGTCGGCGAGGTGGTGGCGGTCGGCGCGGGCGTCACCCAGCGCAAGATCGGCGACCGGGTGGGCATCCCGATGGTGCAGAAGCGGTGCGGCAAGTGCGACTTCTGCCGCGAGCAGCACCCGAACAGCTTCGTCACCGCCGCGAACTGTGCCGCCCCGATCCTCACCGGCGTCAACGTCGACGGCGCCCACGCGGAATACATCGCCGCCGACGTCGACGGCACGGTGCTGTTGCCGGACGCCGTGCCGTACGAGCTGGCCGCGCCGACCCTGTGCGCCGGCTTCACCGTCTGGGCGGGGCTGCGCCGAGCGGAGGTCAAGCCGTCCGGCCGGGTCGCCGTCGTCGGCATCGGCGGTCTCGGCCACCTCGCGATCCAGTACGCGAAGGCCGCCGGCTATCACGTCACCGCGGTCACCCACAGCCTCGGCAAGCGGGACCTCGCCCGGCAGCTCGGCGCGGACGAGGTCGTCACGGACGGGGCGGGACTCAAGGCCGCCGGCGGCGCCGACCTGATCATGCACACGAGCAGCAACCACGCCGCCGTGGCCGGCGCGATGGAGGGCCTGCGCCCGTGGGGCAAGGTCGTCATGATGGGCATCGCCACCGATGAGATGACGCTGCCTGCGCTGCCGCTGGTGTCCCACAGCTACCAGATCATCGGCTCCGCCCACAACGGCTTCGAGTACCTCGCCGAGGCCCTCGACTTCGTCGCCCGCGGCGCGGTCACCCCCATGATCGAGGTCTTCACCAAGGAGCGCGTCGCGGAGGCCTACGAGAAGGCCGCCAACGGCGACATCCGGTTCAAGGCAGTGGTGACCTACTGACCACCGTCAGAGCGTCACGACGATTTTCTGGGCGCAGACGCCCCGGCGCAACCGATCGAGGGCCACGGGAATCCGGTCAAGACCAACCCCGACGACCATTGCTTCGGGTACGGCCCGGAAGCGCTCGGCGGCCAGGGCGGCCGGCAGGTAATCGGCGTAGATGCCGGGTCCCACCTCGTTCCCCTTGAGCGTGCCACCCCAGATGCCGCTCACCGTGACGCCGCGACGGCGCCGGCCGAGCAGGCCGAGCCGGATGACGATCGCCGGCTGGGCGGACGCGACCCGCCGGCGGCCGGGCACTCCGGCCGCGACGGCGAGGCAGCGGGGCAGCGACCCGGCACCGATGGCCAGGACGCCGGCCAGGGGGCTGTCGCCGATCGCGGCTATCACCCGGCCGGCGGCGTCACGGCCGTGATAGTCGGCGACCTCCGCGGCGCCCAGGGCGCGGAGGCGGTCGAAGTTGTGGGGAGAGGCGGTGGCCACGACGCGGTAGCCGGCGGCCCGGGCGAGCTGAATCGCGTTCATGCCCACGCTGGTCGAGCCGCCCCAGACGAGGACGGTCTCGCCGCGCTCGGGCGGCTCGGCCGTGGGCAGCGGCAGGCCGAGATGATCCGCCTGGAAAAGTCCGGTGGCGGCGGTGGAAAGGGCCAGCGGCAGCACCGCGGCCTGTGCGAAGGAAAGCTCGTCGGGAATGGGGGAAACCATGTGCGCCAGCAGTACGCAGTAGTGCTGGAAAGCCCCCTCGGCGGCCCGGTTGCGATCACGTTCCACGCCCACGGCATGGCCGACGACGCGGTCGCCCGTACGCAAGCGGGTCACGCCCGCACCGACCTCGACGACCTCGCCGGCCACGTCCGAACCGATGACCGCGGGAAAGGTGAGCCACGGAAAGACCAGGCGATACGCGACGCCGGGGCTGCCGTCGACCGGGTTCACGGCGACGGCGCGGACCCGCACCACGACCTCGCCCGGCCCGGCGGGCGTGCGGGGTGCGGGTCCGACCCGGAAAGCGGCTCCCGGCCTGCGGAGCCACAGCGCGGTATTGCTGATCGAAGGCATGGAGAAGACCGTAGAAGTGCTCGCGCGTACGCGTCCAAGACCTGTTCCGTATCCGTTTTATGCGCGAAGCGCATGTTGTGCCCCTAGCTAAAATGTGGAGTCATGCCGGATCTCGACCTGCGGTTGGTGCGGTATTTCACCGTCGTCGCCGGACACCAGCACATCGGCCGGGCAGCGGCCGAACTACACGTCGCGCAGCCCTCGCTGAGCCGGCAGATCCAGCGCCTCGAGGAGCAACTCGGCGTCCGGCTCTTCGACCGGAACGCCCACGGCAGCCGGCTCACCCCCGCCGGCCGCGTCTTCCTCGCCCAGGCGAAAGACCTGCTGGGCGCCGCCCGCCACGCCGTCACCAGCGTACGGGCGGCAGCGACGTCGGGAGCGATCACGATCGGCTACACGCCCGGCTTCACCATCACCCCGGCGGTCCGCGACCTGCGCGAGCGGTACCCCGCGGCGGAGATCCACACCCGCTACCTGACCTGGGAGGACAGCCGCTCCCTACAGGAGCACCGGGTGGACGTGGTGGTCTCCTGGCAACCGTTCGCGTTCCCCATCGAGGGCTGCCGCATCACGGTCCTCTACGACGATCCGCGGGTGCTCGTCGTCCCCCTGTCGCACCGCCTGGCGGGACGTGCCTCGGTCACCCTGGCCGACTTCGCCGACGAACCGATGGTGGACTTCGTCATTCCCGGCGCCACCGCGGAATGGCTGGCCTTCTGGTGGCCGCAGCGCCCGGACGGCGGCCGGCTCCTCGCCGGCCCACCCGTGCACACCGCCCAGGACAAATTCGAGCTCGTCGCGAGCGGCCGGGCCATCGCCATGCACCCGCGAGGAGACCAGCACATCCTCATCCGCCCCGACCTGACCACCATCCCGATCGACGGCATCGCACCCTGCCAGGCGGTGATGCTGACCCGCCCGGTCGACGACAACGCCCTGGTCGAGGAATTCAGGAAATCGGCCCAGACCTGCCTGCCCGCCCAGGACTAGCGTCCTCCACGGTTCGCTCGAAGGCGGTTGACTCTCCAGTCGCTTGAGACGCGATAGTGGCTGCCATGGAAGATACGTATTCGATCGGGGAGGTCGCCCGCCGTACCGGCCTCAGCGTCAGTGCGATCCGGTTCTACTCCGACGCGGGGATCGTCGCTCCCACCGGGCACACCGGAGCCGGCTACCGGCGCTACGACCTCCGTGCCGTCGCGGGCCTCGAACTGGTTCGTACCCTCCGGGAACTGGGCGCGAGCCTCGACGAGATCCGCCGGCTGCTGGCCGACAAGATCACGCTGCCGGAGCTCGCGACGGCCCACCTGGCCATCGTCGAAGGCCAGCTCAGCCGCTTCCAGGCCCGGCGGGCCGTCCTGCGGACCGTCGTCCGGCAGGGCGGCACGACCGCGCAGGTGAGCCTCATGCACAAGTTGGTGTCCATGTCCGACGACGCCCGGCTCCAGCTCATCGAGGAATTCTGGACCGATGTCACCGCCGGCCTCGAAGCGCAGGATTTCTTCGCCGGCCACCTCCGCCCGTGGTGGCCCCGCCTGCCGCCCGAGCCGACCTCCGGCCAACTCGAGGCCTGGATCGAACTCGCCGACCTGGTCCAGGACGCCGACTTCCGGGAGGCCGTCCGCCGATTCCTCGCCGAGACCTTCGCCGGGTCCGCGGACCCCGAGCGGGAGACCCTGCTGACGGATGACGACGTCGAGCAACAGGTCGCCTTCCTCACGGAAGCCAGGGCAGCCGCCGAAGCCGGCGTACCGGTCGACTCGCCCCGGGCCCGCGACCTCGCCAACCGCTGGGTGACCTGGATGGCCGCGCGCGCCGGCAACCAGAACTTCGCCGAAGTCCGGCGCCGGCTCATCGACGCCGACCCGAACCCGCACCTGATCCGGCATGCCGAACTGCTCGGCAGATACAGCTCCTTGACCGCCACGGTCAACGGCGCCCTACCACCGCAACCAACCGCCGCCCCCGCCTCAACCTGGCTCCACGCCGCCGCCGCGGCCCTGCCCCGATGATCGTCACCAGCAAGGTCGCGGGGAAACGGCTGGGCCGGCGGTGCTTGATCAGCGCGGCGGTTGAGCCGCCGATGCTCGCCTGCGCCACTGCGGATGGCGCATTCTCGAGGCCGTAGCCGGATTCGAACCGGCGTCCACCGCTTTGCAGGCGGTCCCCTGACCAGACTCGGGCATACGACCGTGGTGCGTGCCCCCGGCCGGGATCGGACCAGCGGCCCCCGGATCCGGAATCCGGTGCGCTGTCCGCCCGGCTACGAGGGCAAGTGCGCGTCCCTGGTGCCGACCCAGGTCTGCCCGGAGGCGGCGGGTTTACAGCCCGCTGGACGTGCCGCCGTCCACGACGCGCGTGCGGGGGATGAGCATGACTGTTTGCGCGTGGACCCGGCCGGAGTCGAACCGGCCACCTCCGCTGTGCGAGAGCGGCGCTCTACCAGATGAGCTACGAGCCCGAGGGGTGGTGCTGCGTGCGTACCCGGAGCGCGATTCGAACGCGCACTGGCGCCGTCCTGAGCGGCGTGCCTCTGCCGTTGGGCTACCCGGGTGTAAAGCCGGCGGCGGACGTGGAAACCGCCGCGCCGGCACGTGCCCTCGGCGCGATTCGAACGCGCACTGGCGACGTCCTCAACGTCGTGCCTCTGCCCGTTGGGCTACGAGGGCAGGTGATGTGCCATCCGCTGTGGAGTTCTCGATGGACGGGCCGGTCCCGGGACGGAAAAGCCGCCCGTTCCCGGATGCGGGAGGGCGGCGCGACGATCGCTAGTGGAGAGTACTAGCTGCGCCACCGGCCCAGGTCACGGTGATAGTCACCGCCGGCCAGGAAGCCGGCGCACGCCACGGCGACCCCGCCGCGCGGCGTCAGCCGCTGCGCTGCGATCGAGGTGTGCCACAACATGGTTGGTCTCCTGACCGTGGTCGGTTCGTCTCGGTGCCGATCACTACGGTAGGCCGCCCCACCGCGTCGGCAAACCCATTTATGGGGCGGCGATCACCCAGCCTTGCGGAAAGCAGTCGTCACCGCGGCGAGATGGGTGGCGATCGCGTCGGCGGCGGCCGGGCCCGCGGTCGTCAGGGCGTTGTGGGCGGCGCCCGGCAGGGTGACCGACACGCCGCCGGCGAGGCGTGCCACCTCGGTACGCCAGGCGAGCGGCGCCACCGGGTCCCGATCCCCGCCGAGCACCAGGGTGGGGGCGGCCACCCGGCGCAGGTCCGCCTCGATCCGGTTGTGCACGGAGTGCCCGAGCGTCGCCCAGACCCGCCACGGCCGCGCGTCCCACACGTCGCGGGCCAGGATCGCCGCCTGCCGCGGATCCTCGGCGAGCAGGTCGGCGCACCACCGGCCGGCCAGGCCGCGGCGGCTGCGGGCGGCCGGGTCCGCGGTGGGACTCGCCAGCACCAGCGCGGCCACCGCGTCCGGGCGCAGCACGGCCAGGGCCGCCGCGACCTCGGCGCCGAACGAGTGGCCGGCGACCGCCACCCCGGAGAGGCCGTGGTGGTCCAGCCAGGCCGAGAGGAACCGGGCGTGCAGGGACACGTCGAAGGCGATCGGCGGCTTGCTGCTGAGCCCGAAACCCGGCAGATCGGGTACGAGCACGGGATGCCGGCCGGCCAGCGCGTCCGCCGTGGGCATCAGGTAGCGGTGCGACACCGCCAGCCCGTGCAGCATCAGTACGGGCAGGCCGGTCCCGGGCTCGGCGGGGACGCGGGTGTGCGTGCGTACCCGGGCGACCGTGGACCACCGGCTCACCCAGCCTCGGCGGGATACGGCAGGGTCCTGGCCCGGCCCCGCAGGCCGGAGCAGGGGTCTCGGCGCGGACAGGGCGAGCGGCAGCATGCGCCGCTATTACCCGGCGCGGGGCGGATCAGACGTCGGCCACGACCCGGTCGCGGCCCTCGCGCTTGGCCACGTACAGGTTGCGGTCCGCCAGCGAGAGCAGCGACGACGGCGACCCGCGGCCGTCGTCCGAGGTCGTCACGCCGATGCTGGTGGTCACCGGGAGCGCGCCGGTGATCGGCTCCCACGCGTGCGCCCGGATCCGCAGCCGCAGCCGCTCGCACCGCTCGGCCGCCTCGTCCGCGGTCAGCCCCGGCATGATCAGCAGGAACTCCTCGCCGCCCATCCGCGCGGCGATCATCGGCCCGTGCACCGCCTCGAGCAGCAGCTGGGCGATCTGCTGCAGCACCACGTCGCCGGTGTGGTGGGACAGGGTGTCGTTGACCCGCTTGAAGTGGTCCAGGTCGAGGATGGCGAGCGACATCGGCGTACGCCGGACCAGCGCCTCACCCAGCAGCGCGGGCAGCCGCTCGTTGACGTACCGGCGGTTGTAGAGGCCGGTCAGGGCGTCGCGGTGGGCCATCTCCCGGAAGTGTTCGCTCGCGCGGCGCGCCTCCGTCGCCTCGAACACCGCCTGCAGCGCCCGGGCGCGGGCCTCCCGCTGCGCCGAGTGCAGGGCCGTCGCCGCCTTGTGGAACGCGCGGTGCTCCTCGTAGGCCTCCCGGAACCGGCCCGTGGTGGCGTAGAGGGCCGCCTGCTCCTCGCGGGCCTGTGCCCGTACGCGATCAAGACCGCGCTCCTCCGCCCACCGGACCGCCGCGTCCAGGGCTTCCTGGGCCGCCGCGTAGCGGTGCCCCAGGCGCCGCGCCTCGGCCAGGGTGAGCAGGCACACGGCCGGCGCGTCACCCTCGTGCATGTCGACCGTCGACTGACCGACGTCCAGCATGACGTGCAGCGTCTCCTCGGCCGCGTCGTAGTGACCGCTCATCATCTCGATGCGCGCGATGGTGTCCAGCTCGAGCGCGCTGAAGTTGCGCGGCCCGCGGGCCTGCACCTCGCGCATGTGCGCGACCAGTGCACGGGCGCCGGGCTCGTCCTCGTTCTCGTACGCCGTGTACGCCATGTTGTTGAGGATGTTGATGGTCAGATCGAGGTCCCCGAGGGCGGTGGCGATGCTCAGCGCCTCCCGGAAGCGCCGATCGCCCTCCGCGGTGGACCCGCTCTCGTCCAGCGCGACGGCGAGGGTCATCAGGTGCCGGGCCCGGATGCCCGGCGGCTCGTCGTCGGTGAGGTGCGCGACGCCCTGCACGGCGTGGGTGAGTCCCTCGGAGATGTCACCGACCTGGCGGTAGAAGTTCGACAGGACCCGGTGCGCCCGCGCCAGCAGGAAGGGGTGCTCGTGCTCCTGGGCCCAGGCGAGCACGTGGTGCGCCCACTGGCCGCCGCGCTCGGACCGGCCCGCGCGCGTCAGCACGTCGGCGCGCATCAGCTTCGCGCGCATCGCCAGGTCGTCGAGGCCCAGCGCGCAGGCCCGGCGCTCGACCGCCGCGGCGGGCGCGGCCACGCTGCGGAACTTGGACGCGGGCCGGGACTCCAGCTCGGCGAGGGTGGCCTCCAGCTGGGCGCGCTCGTCCACGACCAGGGCAGGCTCGGTCCCGGCTGCCGCCTCGGTGGTCACAAGCGCCCCGCCTCTCCCCGTCGGCCCCGGCGGGGTCCTCTGGCATCCGTCCCCGATCGGGTGGTGGCCGGAAACATTGAGGTGTTGCCGGGTTGCAGCTTGGTTGCCCGCACTCAGCGCCGGTTCGTGCAGGCCGGCCGGGAGGCGGCCACCTTGTCGACGGTGTAGACCACGGCGACCGTGAAGCAGTAGTCGAGCCGCTCGTTCAGCCCGTACACGACGTAGTCGGTGGTGCCGGCCGGCAACTGCTGGAACGCCCGCTGCTCCTGCCCCTCGCGGCCGCCGGAGATCAGCACCGGGCCCTCGGAACCTTTCGGGTAACGCCAGGTCAGCGACACGCTGTCGCGGTTGTCGCGCAGTTTGACCCCGATCGGGGCCAGCGGGTCGACGCTCACCTCCGGACTCGGCGCGGCGGTCGCGGCGGAACCCTGCGCGGGGCTGGTGGCCGCGGCGGGCGGTCCGGCCACGCCGCCGGCCCGGTCACCGCGGGGCAGGGTCACCGCGACGACGGCCGCCGCGGCGGCGACCCCGGCCACGACCACGGCGGCCAGGATGAAGGGCTGCCGGCTCGCGGGCCGGTCAGGAGCCTCGACGGGTACGGGCGGACGCTCGACGACCGGGGCGCTCGCCCGGTCCACGGGCAGCCGGGGGCCGGGCGGATACGCGTCCGGCATCGACGCGGCGACCGGCACGGAGTCCGGCGGGTACGGCCCCGGCGGCTCGGCCTCCCGCGGCGCCGCGTGCCCGTGGCCGGCCGGGCCGTACTCCTCCGGCGCCGCGGTCCCGTAGCCGGCCGGGCCTTGGTCTCCCGACGCCACCGTCCCGTGGCCGGCCGGGTCGTGCTCCTCCGGCGCCGCCGTCGCGTGGCCGGCCAGGCTCTGGGCCACCTGCCCCCGGGCCGGCCATTCGGCGGGGGGCGTCGGCAGCGCGCTCTCCTGCGGCGGCGCGGATCGCTGCGCCGGGGGGAAGTACACCGTGCCGGCCTGCGGCTCCGGCTCCTCCGGGTCGGGCGGCGCGGGTGCGGGAGACGTCAGCGGGAGCGGGACCGGCGGCTCCGGCCGGGCATGCCGTCCGGTCAGGTCACCGGGCGCCAGGTCGTCCATCGGCGGCGGCGTGCCGGGCGCGCCCCGGCTCGCGGGCACCCAGGGCTGCGGCACCGCGGGTGCGGCCCCCGCCGCCGGGGCCGGCTCGCGGCTCACCCCGGCGGCGGGGCCGTCCGGCAGCGGGCCCGCCGAGCGCTGCACCCGGCCGCACTGGTGCCGCCCGGAGACGGGACCGGTGGCGAGCCGCGCGATCTGCTGGGCCAGCGAATGGTCCGCCGGCAGGTAGCGGGCGCACAGCTCCTGCGCCAGCGCCAGGTGCTCCCCCGCCTCCCCGTCCCGCGCGCACTCCCGCTCCATCGCCCCCAGCCGGGCCAGCATCTTGATGCCGGCCGCGGAGTCGTCGCCGTGCACCTCCCGGTGCCGGGTCCAGGCGTCGGCGAGCCGGGCCCGCGCGGCGGTGCAGTGCCCGGCGGCGTGCTCGGCGGTCGCCAGGTCGGCCTCGGCGGCCAGCACCCGCGTCGACAGCGGCCCGTCCAGCGCCGTCAGCTCGGCGACCAGATCGTGGTAGAGCTGGGCGGCCCGGCCGAAGTTGCCCACCCGGTGCAGGACGGCGGCGTGCGTCGCGGCGGCGGCGATCGTCCGCTCGTCGTGCGGGCCGTGCAGCCGCTCCTCGGCCGCGTGCGCGAAGCCGGCCCAGATCCGTGCGGCGTGCGCGTCGCCGAGCGCGATGAGGATCCTGGCGTGCAGGGCCGCGGCGAGGGCGAGGTCCGGCGAGGCGCGTTGCGGGTCGGTCTCGGCCGGATCGAGCACGCCGTCGAGCACGGCCCGGGCGCCGGCGAGGTCGCCCTCGGCCGTCAACGTCTGCGCCTGAGCGGTGAGCGCGGCGAGCTGAGGGGGCACGTGCCTCATAGTGTCTGCTCGGACACCGTAGGTACAAGTCCTACGCCGCGTACCCTTTGTGCCCTCGCACACGGTAGAACACCGATATGAGCGCCAACAGCGTCGCCGCGGTCAAACGCGAAATTCTCGTCCGCCATCTCGAGGCCTGGGCCCCGGCCGCCCTCCACCGGGCCCGCCGGGCCGTCTACGCCCACGGGTACGCCGAGAGCACCCGCGAGCTCGCAGAGGCGGCCCTGGGTGTCTTCACCGAGCAGTCCGACCTGGTCAGGGGGCGGGAGCTGGCCATGGTCACGGTCGGCGCCGAACTCCGCACCGACGGAGACGGTGGGCTCGCCGCCGGCCTCAGCGTGCTGGGAGTGCCGGGGCCGACCGAGGCCACGTGGGCGGCGGCGCTGGGGGCGGCGGGTGCTCTGCGCGTACCCGTGCTGGGTTTCCTGGATTGCAGCGCCGCCGGCGGACCGCCCGGCCCGGACCTGCTCGCCGTCCTGGCCCGCGGAAAGCCGGCGGAGGCGCTGCTCGCGCTGCCGGGCGCGGTGCCGGTGCCACCGACCCGGGCCGCGCTCGCGGAGGCCGGGTTCCCGCTGGTCGCCGCGGTCGAACTCGCCGACTCGGACGCGCCGGGCGAGACCGTCGTGTACGCGACGACCCACAGCAAGAACCTCGAGGCGTTCAAGGACCTGCTCTGGGCCGTCGACGAGTACGCGGGCGTGCGCTACCGCGACCCGGGCGACCCGGAACGCCACCTGATCGACATCTCGCTCAGCCCGCACCCGGGGCCGCTGCGCCGCGAACTGCTCGCCCACCTGGCCGAGGTGGGCGAGGCGACGGTGACGGAGCTGCGCACGTACGCGCTGACCGAGACGGTGTACCGGGCGGCGGACGCCACCCGGGTCCTGCACACCCTGCTGGACGCCGGGACGGTGACCCGGCGCCCGGAACACGGCCGCCTGGGCGGCGACGTGACGATCTCGACCTGACCGCGCCCCACCGGCCGGGCCCGGCGGGGCCGGGTCACTGAGCGGGCCGGCTTTGCGCCGGCCGGCTTTGTGCCGACCGGCCTTGTGCCGACCGGCCTTGTGCCGACCGGCTTCAGGGCTGTCGGAGGGCGGCCGGTCGGGTGACGGTCAGGAGCGGGAGCTGGACTTGTCCTGCTTCCACGACA
The DNA here is from genome assembly GCF_003002065.1 of Pseudosporangium ferrugineum. Taxonomy (GTDB): domain Bacteria; phylum Actinomycetota; class Actinomycetes; order Mycobacteriales; family Micromonosporaceae; genus Actinoplanes; species Actinoplanes ferrugineus_A. The sequence goes on along the minus strand of NZ_PVZG01000015.1, from coordinate 105,961 downwards.
GCGGGCCGGGCAGGTCGACGCGGTGCGCCTTCGCCTTCGAGTTCCAGGACCAGCGGCCGATCTTGATGGTCCAGGAGGAGAGGCCCCGCTGCGTGAAGTTCAGGATCAGCGGACCGAACTTCTTGCGGCTGCGGTACATGATGCCCATCGGGGGCTCCTTCCGTGGATACGCCAGATGATCCAGGGATTCCCGATGACCGATTTTCCGAAACTCACCGCGGCGGCCGGGCGTTCCCGGCCGGGGCCGCCGGGCGTTCTCGGCCGGGGCCGCCGGGCGTTCTCGGCCCGGGCCGCCGGGCGTTCTCAGCCCGGGACGCCGGGCGTTCTCAGCCCGGGACGCCGGGCGTTCTCAGCCCGGGACGCCGGGCGTTCTCAGCCCGGGCCGCCGGGCGTTCTCAGCGGGGCTGCCAGGCGTCGGGGCGGGTGGTCAGCTTGCGGACGTGGGCCGGCATCCGGCCGCTGATCAGCTCGGCGAGGCTCACCTCGTCGACCACTTCGCGCACGGCGGAGCGTACGGCGACCCACAGGTTGGGGAGGTTCTCCGCCGCGCCCGAATACTGGGTCTCCTCCGGTCGCAGGCCCCGGACCCCCGCCAGCGGCCCGTCCACGGCCCGCAGGATCTGACCGATGGTCACGTCACGAGGGGACTGTGACAGCGTGTAGCCGCCTTCGGCCCCCCGCTGGGCTCGCACCACACCGGCACGGCGAAGATCCGCCAGGACGGCCTCGAGGAACTTCCTGGGCATGTTCTGGTCCTGGGCGATGGCCTGGGCGGACATCAGGGCCGGGTAGGCGTTGGCCAAGCTCAGCGCCGCCCGTACCGCGTAGTCGCCGCGCGCGGAGATCTGCACCCCACCATCATGCCGCGTCCGTGCTCGTGTCCCTCGTCCACCCCGGGAAATATGGGAATTCGGGCATCACGGAGCGTCAGCGTACGGTGGCATTTTCAGTCTTCCGGGGGTTGCGGAGCCGATTCGCCGGACTTCGGCGACCCGCCGCAGGGGCAGGCCGGCCACGACGGCCCGGCTTCGCGGGGCGGGGGCGGCCCGCCGGAGGGGCGGGCGAGCCACGACGGCCTGGCTTCGCGGGGCGGTGGCGACCCGCGGCTTCGCGGGGCGGTGGCGGGTCAGTCGGCGGCGAGGCGCTGGGTCGGGACCCGGGCGCCGATGTCCGGGGCGTCGTCCGCGGCCTCGGCCGACATCGGGCCCGCCGCCTCCGCGCGGAAGGCGCCCGGGCTCATCCCGGCCTCGCGGTGGAAGAAGCGGCCGAAGTTCGTCGGCTCCCCGAAGCCCAGCCGCCGACCGATCTCGGCGACGGACAGGTCCGTGCAGGCCAGCAGGCGGCGTGCCTCCAGGGCGACCCGGTCGTCGACGACCTGTTTCGCCGTACGCCCGGTCAGCGCCAGGCTCGCCCGGGTGAGGGTGCGCACCGAGCAGCCGATCCGGGCGGCGTAGTCCTCGACCCGGCGGCTCTGCGGATGACCGCCCTCCAGGTCGTGCTGGAACCGCGCGAACGTGCGCGCCTCCGAACTCGAGGTGAGCCCCCGGTCCTCGGCGCTGATCAGGGAGATCCGGAGCAGCACGACCGCGAGCTGGTGCCGCAGCAGCCCGGCCGCCACGGCGCCCGACGTGTGCCGGGCGCAGTCCACACCGAGCTGCGCCACCTCGGTGATCACCGCGTCCTCGTCCTCGCCGGCCAGCTGCCAGCGGGTCGGACCGGGAAGATCGTCCACGGGTACGCCGCTGACCTCGGCCGCCGACAGCAGGTCCCGGCTCCAGGTGACCAGGGACGCGTCGAGTCCGGGCTCCACGCCGAAGCGGAGCGCCTGACCCGGCCTGATCCACAGCAGCGTGCCCGGCCGTACGCGATGGGCGGTGAAGTCGATCTCCACCGTCCCGTGTCCGGCGGTGGTCAGGGCGAGCAGGTGGTACGGCAGCCGTCGCGGCCTCGGATGCTCTGCGGCAAAGTCGGTGCCGGACAGCGTGCACGTGCCCACGCCGGCCCATTGCGGGGCGGGCGCCGACCGGGTGCGGTGGTGTCCGGAGGTGACCATCGAGGGCGACGGTATCCGGCCGTGACCAGCGATGCACGTGGGAGACCCGAGGTCAGCGGATATCCGCCAGACGATCGGGAAATCGAGCATTGAAACGGGCAAAATAGACTTCAATGCGGAACGAAAAAGCGACCCGCGCGGACCGGCAGTGTCCGCACGGGTCGCCCCGTGAATTCCGTTGTCGCTATCGACCGGCCAGCAGCCGGTTGACCGCCGCGTCCACGTCCAGATGATCGGACTCCCGGCCCCGCGGAACCACCACATAGGTGCGCCGCAGGAACCGGACCAGAACGCTGCGTGGTACTTCGAACAGCGCATTGCCGTCGGGTGACGACAACGCCAGGGCCACGAAGTCGCCCCGCGGCGTGGCCCACGGCCACACCCGGACGTCCCCGATACCCGCGGGCTCGTCGAGCCCGGTCACGAGGAGTTCCCGCGCGAAGGACCAGCTCACGGCTTCCCCACCGGCTGATTCTGCGTGGAACAACACGTGGACCGCGTACGGGTCGGCTGGGTCGTACCGCAGGCTGGCACGCACGGGCAGAGCCGTGGCATCAGGCGCTACGAGCCGCAGCGATGTTTCGACCTCGACGGTCGTTGGACGAATGGTACTCATGGACGAACTCCCCCCGGCACCGCTGCGAGGCTGGTGAACCCCGCGTTTCCCATACTCAGGTGATCCCTGTCATTACGCTCCGCCATACGCTGATCTCACCCAGTAGTGGGAAGACGGTTCCGATAAGCTCTCCGAACGAGCCGGTAAACGGTATCTTGTCCTGTTCTGCCCAAGTACTCGGTTCCGCCCGGCGTCGGGTGGTCCAGCAGTTGACTCACTCCGGTAACGTCCATTCCTCCCGGGTAGTGACGGGGGAACGGAACACTGGGGGATGAAATGACCGGGAGCTCGAGATCTTTGCCGGGAAAGTGAATGAGATGTCCCAATCCGACCCCATGACCGATTCCCGCCCGCCGGGAGCTTCCGGTCCTGCCGCCGGCCCGCCCGGCGTCGCCCCCTCGGGCGCCGTCTCCGCTTCGGCCGGCGCCCCGGATGCCGCTTCGGCCACGCCTGACGCTGCTCCGGCCACGCTGGCCGGCGGTCACGGCCGCGTCAGCGGCTACCTCGACCGGATCCGCGCCAACCCCACCGGCCGGCTGGCCCTGCGCGTAGGCATCGGCATCCTCGGCGGCCTCGTCGTGGCGATCGGCATCGTCCTGATCCCCTTCCCGGGACCAGGCTGGGCCATCGTCATCCTCGGCCTCGCCATCTGGGCGGTCGAATTCGTCTGGGCCCGCCACCTCCTCCACTTCACCAAACGCCACGTCCAGTCCTGGACCCACTGGGTGCTCCGGCAGTCACTGCCGCTGCGAGCCCTGATCGGCCTGGCCGGCTTCATCTTCATCTCGGCGGTGGTCTGGCTGTCCGTCAAACTCACCATGGGCATAGACCTGGCCGTGAAGATCCGCGACTTCCTGACCGGCTGATGACCCGCCGACCCCGGATTCGCCCCCACCCCGGGTGGTCCGGTACAGTCTGTCGCGGCAAGGGCGATTAGCTCAGCGGGAGAGCGCTCCGTTCACACCGGAGAGGTCACTGGTTCGATCCCAGTATCGCCCACGAGCTTGGGGCGCCCCTGTCCGCGGAAAGCGCGGACAGGGGCGCTCGTTTTGTTGGCTCCGGGGGCCGAGCCCCCGGAAGCCCCGCGGTGCGGGGGTTGCGGGGGCGGGTCGCGTTGCGGTGGGGTGCGCGAGCGCTTCGCGCCGCGCTGGTGCGGGGGTGCGCGAGCGCTTCGCGCCGCGGAACGCGGAAGTGCGCGAACACTTCACGCGAGCGCCTTGCGCCGCGGTGACACGGAAGCACGCGAACCCCTCGCGCCGCGGAACGCGGGAGCACGCGAACACTTCACGCGAGCGCCTTGCGCCGCGGTGACACGGAAGCACGCGAACCCCTCGCGCCGCGGAACGCGGGAGCACGCGAACACTTCACGCGAGCGCCTTGCGCCGCGGTGACACGGAAGCACGCGAACCCCTCGCGCCGCGGGACGCGGTGGCGCGTGGGCGCTTCAGGGGAGCGGTGCGGGGTGCGGGGGCGCGGGGTGGGCGGTGGGGGCTTATTAATGGTCGTCTCAGATTCGATCGATAGGAAGCAGGCATCTGATTGGCGATGTGATTCGTGTGTAGGAGGCTTGTTATGGCAGTCGACGCAGCGCCGCCTGGGGACGTGCAGGGCGGTCGGTTGGCGGGCCGGTGGGTGCCGTGGGTGGTGATCGGGCTGTGGTTGGCGTTGGCGGCGGTCATGGTGCCGCTGAGCGGGAAGTTGAGTTCGGTCACGACCGACAGCGCCGTGGACACTCTGCCGGCGAGTGCCGAGTCCACCAAGGTCGCGATGCTGGAGGACAGTCTCCCCGGTGGCGAGGACAACATGTTCGTCTTCGTGTATCACCGCGCCGGCGGTCTGACCGCCGCCGACCGCGCGACGGTTGAGCGCCACTTCGAGACCCTGACCAAGCGGTACCCGCCGAAGACGGCGGCGGCCGGCGACGAGGACGACGAGGGTCCGGCGACGAGGGCCTCCGCCGACGGCAAGGCGATGATGTTCACCCTCGACGTGAGCACGACCTACGGCCCGCCGGAGGAAATCGTCGGCCCGCTGCGGGACACCGCGAAGGACCGCCCCGCCGGTCTGGAACTGGAGGTGACCGGCCCGGCCGCGGTCGACGGCGACATGGACGCCATCTTCGACGGCATCGACCTGCAGGTCTTCCTCACCACCGTCCTCGTGGTCACGGTCCTGCTCATCCTCACCTACCGCAGCCCGCTGCTGTGGTTCATCCCGCTGGTGGTCGTGGGCGCGGCCGCGCTGACCTCGATGGCGACCGTCTACCTGCTCGTCAAGGGCTTCGGCATCGTGGTCAACGACCAGAACTCGGCGCTGCTGACGATCCTGGTGTTCGGCGTCGGCACGGACTACGCGCTGTTGCTCATCGCCCGGTACCGGGAATCGTTGCACCACCACGAGAACGTCCGGGTGGCGATGGTCCACGCGCTACGGAGCGCGGCGCCGGCCATCATCGCGTCCGCGGCCACCGTCGTCGCCGGCCTGCTCTGCCTGCTCGTCGCGGACCTCAACAGCACCAGCGGGCTGGGCCCGATCGGTGCCGCCGGCATCCTGTGCGCGCTGGTGGCCATGCTGACGCTGTTCCCGGCGGTGCTCGTCGTGCTCGGCAGGCGGATCTTCTGGCCGGCCATCCCGCGGTTCAGCACGGCCATGACGGAGAAGCCCGGTCTGTGGGGACGGCTCGGCACCGCCATCAGCCGCCGCCGGTGGGTGGCGACCATCGGCTCGTTCGGCGTCCTCGGTGTGCTCGCCCTCGGGTTGGCGGGCAACACCGGCGCCCTGCGGGAGCAGGACCAGTTCCTGTCCGCGCCGGAGTCGGTCACCGGCTTCACCGTTCTGCGCCAGCACTTCCCGGAGCTCGGCGGCCAGCCGATGACGATCTTCGCCCGGCCGGCGCACCAGGATCGGGTGCTCGCCGTCGTCAAGGACACCCGCGGCGTGGCCATGGCCGTCCCGGAGCAGACCAGCGGTGGCTGGGCCAACATCTCCGTGTTCCCGACGGACGCGCCGGACACCGTCGCGGAGTACGACACGATCAAGCGGGTGCGTGCCGCCGTGCACGCGGTGAGCGGGGCCGAGGCGATCGTCGGCGGGCCGAGTGCGGAGAACCTCGACACCGAGGTGACCACACGCCGCGACGAGAAGCTGGTGATCCCGCTGGTGCTCGCCGTCGTCCTGATCGTCCTCGGGCTGCTGCTGCGCGCGATCGTGGCCCCGCTGATCCTGATGGCCACCGTGATCGTCTCGTTCGCCGCGGCCTTCGGCGGCAGCGTGTTCGTCTTCGACACGATCCTCGGGTTCGAGGGCATCGACTATTCGGTGCCACTGCTGGCCTTCATGTTCCTGGTGGCGCTCGGCGTCGACTACAACATCTTCCTGGCCAGCCGGGCCCGGGAGGAGACCGTACGCCTCGGCACCAGGGAGGGCATGCTCAAGGCCCTCTCCGCCACCGGTGGCGTCATCACCTCGGCGGGCCTGGTCCTGGCGGCCACGTTCGCGGTCCTCGCCACGCTTCCGCTGGTGATGCTGGTCGAGGTCGGGTTCCTGGTCGCCTTCGGCGTGCTGCTCGACGCCCTGCTGGTGCGGTCGGTCCTGGTGCCCGCCCTCACCCTGCTGATCGGCCGGCGGATGTGGTGGCCGAGCCGGCTGTCCCGGCCCGCGGTGGAGCCGCCGACCGGACGGCACTCGCTCGCCGACCGGGAGGAGCCCGTCCTGCAACGGTGAGCACGGCAGCACGACGAGATCCGGTACGGGCCAGGCGCCCGTACCGGATTCTTCATGGGCTCGCCGGGGCCGCGGCCGGAAGGTCGAGCCGGAGCAGCGCGCCACCGCGTGCGGAGCGGGCGACGGTTGCCCGGCCGCCGTGGGCGTCGACGACCCGCTGCACGATCGACAGCCCGAGGCCGGATCCCGGCAACGCCCGGGCGCTGTCGGCACGGTAGAACCGGTCGAACACCCGCGGTACGTCGGCGGCGTCGATGCCCGGCCCGCCGTCGTCGACCTCGACCACCGCCGACGCGCCCTCGGCCCGGAGCCGTACCTGGACCGGCTGGTCCGCGGGGGACCACTTGCCGGCGTTGTCGATGAGGTTGAGCACCGCCCGCTGCAGCGCAGCGGGGCGCCCGCTCACCCACACGGAGGCCACGTCGATCGCGATCTCGATGTCGGGTACGCGGGAACGCGCGCGCGTCGCGGCGGCCAGCACCACGTCGGCGAGGTCGAACAGTTCGGTGCTCTCGTCGGTGACGTCGCCACGCGCCAGGTCCGTCAGCTCAGCGGCGAGGGTGCTCAGCTCGGCCACCTGGGCGCCGAGGTCGTTGAGCAGCCGGGTCCGGCTCTCCGCCGGCAGTGCGCTGTCCAGGGTGCCGCGCCGATCGAGCCGGATCAGCAGCTCGACGTTGAGGCGCAGGCTGGTGAGCGGGGTCTTGAGCTCGTGGGCGGCGTCCTCGGCGAGCAGCCGCTGGGCCCGCCGGGAGTCCCGGAGCGCGGCGAGCATGTCGTTGATCGCCTGGATCAGCCGGCGGATCTCCCCACCGCCCTCATCGGGGATGTCGGCGTCGAGGTCCCGGGTGCGAGCGACACGCACCGCGGCGGCGGTCAGCCGGTCGATCGGCGCCAGCCCGGTCCGTGCCACGGTCCGCCCGACGAGGGCGCCGCCGCCCGCGCAGAACAGCCCGATCAGCAGCATGCCGAACCCGAACTGGTTGATCGGGCCGTCGTCGGCGAGGTCGGCCACCTGGACCGCACCGTCGGCCGCCCGCAGCGTGTAGACGCGGTAGCCGTCGTCCCAGTCGGTCGACTCCAGCAGGTCGGCCGGCCCGCCCTGCGCCACGCGCCCGGCGCGCTCGCTGACGGAGGGCAGAGCGGGTTGGCCGGCCGGCGTCCGGGTCGAGCCGTCGGGCAGGATGATCCGCACCAGCCGGCCCGATCCGGGGTACGGCGGCAGCTCGACCCGCGCCAGGCCGGTGCGCTCCGCGGTCGTCGCCAGCACGCGGGCGTCGGCGCGCAACTGAGTCTCGGCGGTGTCCCGCAGCTTCCGGTCCATCAGCTCGCTGGCCACCTGGAAAGCCACGAACACGCTGGCCGCGATGGCCGTCGCCGCGATCACCGTCAGCCGGGTACGCAGGGACTGCCGGCGCCACCACCGGGTCAGCCGGCGCGGTTCCCGGCCGCCGGCCCGGCTCACGGAGGAGTCTCCCGCAACGTGTATCCCAGGCCGCGCAGCGTGTAGATCAATCGCGACTCCCCCTCGGCCTCCATCTTGCGGCGCAGGTAGCTCACGTACACCTGGAGGTTGTTGGCGGTGGCGCTCATGTCGAAGCCCCAGATCGCCTCGAACAGCGCGTCGCGGGTCAGGACCCGGGTCGCGTTGCGCATGAGGACCTGCAGGAGGGAGAACTCGGTCCGGGTCAGGCGCAGCGGCCGCCCGCCACGCCACGCCTCGAACCTGTCGGGATCGAGCCGGACGTCGGCGAACGAGAGGATCTGCGACTCCCCCTCGACCGGCGTACGCCGGCGCAGCAGGGCCCGCACCCGCGCCAGCAACTCCTCGGTGGCGAACGGCTTGGGCAGGTAGTCGTCGGCCCCCGCGTCCAGCCCCGCGACCCGGTCGGAGACCTGATCCCGGGCGGTCAGCATCAGCACCGGCAGGTCCCGCCCCGCGGCCCGCAACCGCCGGCAGGTCTCCAGCCCGCCGAGGCGGGGCATCATCACGTCGAGGATCAGCAGATCCAGCGCGTCACCGGCGGCCCCGTCGACCGCGTCGAGCACGGCGAGACCGTTGGCGACGGCGCTGGTGTCGTAACCCTCGACCTGAAGCACCCGCTCCAGCGACTCACGGATGGCCCCCTCGTCGTCCGCGATCATGATCCGCACGCCGGCCCGCTCCTTCCCCGTCGATGAATCAGCCGCCCATCGTCCCCGGTGAACCTGAGACCAGCATTAAAGCGTCGCCGCGCCGGTCCATCGGCGGACATCGGATCGCCAGCATCGCACGCGGCAACCGGACCCGAGATTCTTTGCGTGAGCGCACGACCGCTGGCGCTAGATCATGCGGCGTCGTACCCGCAGGACCACGACGGCGATCAGGATCGCCGCCACGGCGACGAACACGGCCGCCTCGATGAGCTGGAACGTCCAGAACCGGTCCGCCGGGTGGTAGACACCGAACTGCTGGATGCCGCGGGCGTGCAGGAACTGGTTGAGGTTGGTGCCGGCCCGGTCGGCGGCGGCCTCCAGCTCGGCGAACTCGGCCGAGGTCAGCCTGCGCCCGGTGGCGTCCGCGTACCCGTGTTCGATCGTCCAGTCGGCGAAGCCGGTCACGGGCCGGCGCCCCGCCTGGGCCTGCGAGCCGCCCGCGGGAACCGGCTCCATGGCGGTGAGCGGGGTGGCGTACGCGGGACGGGCCAGCAGCGCCACCGACATCCGGGCGGCGAGGAACGCCCCGAACGCGACGCCGAACGCGGGCAGGCCGCGGCGCAGGATCGCCCCGGCGGCGGTGGCGAGGCCGAACGCGAACAGCGCGTACGCCACCGGCACCAGCCCCTCCAGGTCGAAGGCGTCGTACTGGAACCGCCCCTCCCACGCGTCGAACGGCTGGCGGAACCAGGTGAGGACCGCGGTGAACACCCCGGTGAGCACGACGGTGACGCCGGCCAGCGCCGCCAGTTTGGCCGCCAGCCAGCGCATCCGTGGCACGGCCTGCGTCCAGGCGAGCTGCCAGGTGCCGTCCTCCAGTTCGCGGGCGAGGAGCGGGGCACCGAGGAACGCACCGATGACGACGGGGACCAGGTAAAAGGCCGCCAGGAGGTTCTCGACGTACCCGTAACCCTCGTCGAGCCGGCGGAAGGAGGCCGTGCAGGCGTCGCTGATGCCGGCCTCTCCCGCACACCGGGCGGGACCGCCGGGGAACAGCTCGTGGGCCTGCGTCCCGAGCGCGAGCAGGGCCGCGCCGAACAGGCCGACGAGCAGGCCGAGGGCGCAGACCTCGGTCCGGTGCTGGCGCCAGATCAACCACGTCATGCCTTCACCCCCGGCGCGACCGCGGCGCCCGGCCCGGGCGGCCGTCGCAGGTACGCCAGCACCAGGTCCTCCAGCGCGACCGGCCGGGCCTGCCACCCGGGCGCGGCCGGGAGAGCACCGTCGCGTACGAGCAGGGTCGTGTGCCGGTCGCTGTGGACGGCCTCCACGACGGTGCCGGCCCGGTCGAGGTCGGTGGCCGTACGCGGACCGACGAGCAGCCGGTGCTCGGCGAGGAGCGTGTCGATGTCGCCGGTGAGCGTGACCCGCCCCCGGTTGAGCACGACCAGGTGGTCGCAGACGCGCTCGAGCTCGTGCACGACGTGGGAGGAGAACAGGACGGTGACCCCGCCTTCGGCCACCGCGCCCATGAGGACCTGAAGGAACTCGTGCCGGGCCAGCGGGTCGAGGCTCGCCACCGGCTCGTCGAGCACGAGCAGGTCCGGCCGCTTCGCCAGGGCCAGGGCCAGCGCGACCTGCGCCTGCTGCCCGCCGGAGAGCGTGCCGGCCCTGCGGTCGAGCGGGATGCCCAGCCTCGCCAGCCGGTGCTCCGCCAGCTCCTGGTCGAACCGCAGGTTGCAGGCCCGGCCGAAGCGGAGCATCTCGGCGACGGTGAAGCGCTTGTACAGCGGGTGGTCCTGGGCCAGGAAGCCGATCCGGGAGAGGGTCTGCGGGGTGCTGGCGGTGACGTCGTGGCCGAGGACCTCCACCGTGCCGGTGCTCGGCGCCAGCAGCCCGACGATCAGGCGCAGCAGCGTGGTCTTGCCCGCGCCGTTCGGCCCGACCAGGGCGATCACGCCGCCCGCGGGCAGGGCCAGGGTGCAGTCGCGCAGGGCCCAGCCCTTCCGGTACCGCTTGCCCACACCGTCGGTGCGCAGCGCGAACCCGGCCGCTGTCACGCCACGTCCTCGTTCTTCGCCTGCTGGTGAACGGACGTGAACAGCGCCTCGATCGCCTGCTCGTCGAGGCCGGCCGCGTAGGCGCGGCGCAACCAGGTCGCCAGGCCGCGGCGCAGGGACGTGTACGTCGAGGCCGACATCGCGGCCGACTGCTGCTCGTCGACGAACGTGCCCTGCCCGGGCCGCCCGGTGACCAGGTTCTCCTGCTCCATCTGCCGGTACGCCTTGGCGACGGTGTTCGGATTGATCGCCAGGTCCTCGACCACCTCGCGGATGAGCGGAAGCCGGTCACCGGGTTGGAGAAAACCCAGCAGCACCGCCTGGCGGACCTGCTGGACGAGCTGCAGGTACGGCGGCACGCCGGAGTGGGTGTCGAGCCGGAACACGAACATGACGAAGCCTCTCTGCTTTCCTAGTAACATAGTAAAGCAGGGGCCGCTCAACGCGGTTTCGAGAGCTCCAGGTCGACCGCGAGGGGGTAGTGGTCCGAGGCCCACTCCGTCTCGTCGCCGCGGATCACCCGGGCCCGGGACGCGCGGGCGGCGAGTTCCGGGCGGGCCATCAGGTAGTCGAGGCGCATTCCGGCGTTGGAGAATTCGTGGCCGCCGCCGCGGGTGGTCGGCACGGTGAGGCCGTCGCCCTCTCCCGCCGTACGCCAGACGTCGACGAAGCCGGCCGCCCGCAGCGCGCCGATCGCCGCGGTGTCGGGGTGGCCGTCGCGGCCGAGGTGGCGGCGGCGGTAGGGCTCGGGGAGCCGGGCGAGGCGCTCGGCGTGGGCGGTGTCCGGGTCGAGCGCGTTCAGGTCGCCGGCGATCAGGGTGAGCGGCGCCCGGTAGCGGTGGGCCAGCCAGGAGGCCTCGCGCCGCCGGCGGTGCGGGCGGAACGGGTTGAGGTGGGTGCTGACCACGGTGAGCGGGCCGGCGCCGGTGGGCACCTCGGCGACGGCCGCCGCGTGGTGCAGGCGCCAGCGGACCGCCGCGCGGCGCGCGATGGTCAGCGGCGGGCGTACCAGGACGGCGACCGGCTGGCCGAAGACCGACGGCGCGAGGTGCGCGACCATGCCGAGGGTGTCCGCGACCTCGCGCATCCGGCGGCCGTCGTGGCGCTGGAAGTCACGCAGTTCCTGGAGGGCGGCGATGTCCGGGCGCTCGCGGGCCAGCAGGGACACGATCGCGTCGAGCCGGCCGCCGCCCCCGCCGGTTCTGATGTTCCAGGTCAGCAGCTTGAGGGTCATGCCGCCGGTCCCCGCGAGGGTTGGTCGTTCGGGCGGATCGCGAAGTACAGCGCGGTCAGCCAGGCGGCGGTGAGCACCCCCGCGCCCAGCATGTCGGTCGGGTGGTGCATGCCGCGGTACATCCGGGACACGGCCACGCCGAGCGGCATGATGACGGCGAGCGCCACGAAGATCCAGCGCCACCAGAACTGCCGCAGGCGCGGGACGAGCAGGATGGCGATGGCGACGTAGAGGCACATGGTCGCGGCGATGTGGCCGGACGGGAACGACGAGGTGGGCAGCTTGCCGTCGAGCTGTTCGACCGGGGGACGCGGGCGCCCGACGGCGGCGGCCGTGCACAGGAAGAGGGTCAGCTCGCCGAGCATGGCCAGGACGATGTAGAGCACCATCCGCCAGTGCCGCCAGACGGCCAGCGCGATCGGGCCGAAGACCAGGGAGACGAGCAGGATGGCGTGTGTGTCCCCGGCCTTGCTCCAGGCGTAGCTGACGTCGTCCCAGACCGGGGTGCGGAAGCCCTGCAGCCACCGCGGCACGCCGTCGTCGAGGTTCCGCAGCCCGGCGGGCAGGTGATGGGTCAGCGTCCAGCCCAGCGCGTACAGCACGCCGAAGGTGAGGGCCCAGCCGACCACGATCTGCATCGCGCCCGCCCACGGGTGGGGCAGCAGCCGCTCGGCCGGGTCGCCGGGCCGCACGTCGGCGGCGGCCTCCGGCTCCAGGCCCTCCTCCAGCGGCACGTCCGGCTTCCCGGTCTCGCGGCGCCAGACCCGGAAGGCGTACGCGGTGACGCCCAGCCACGCCGCGCCGAGCAGCCAGCCGGCCAGCACGTCGGACACGTAGTGCACGCCCAGCGCGATCCGGGTCAGCCCGATCGCGGCGACGAGCAGCGCCACCGCGCCGATGAACCATTTGCGGCGCCTCGCCGAGACGGCCGGGAGGAAGACGAGCAGCAGCGCGCCGTACACGATGGTCGAGCCGAGGGCGTGGCCGCTCGGGAAGCTGTTGCCCGGCGCCTGGGCCACCGGGAGGTCGACGACCGGGCGGACCCGGGCCACCAGCGCCTTGAGCGACGGGTCGAGCAGCAGCGCGCCCACGCCGGTGATCACCAGGTAGACGGCGAGCCGGATCCGGCGGCGGATGAGCAGCGCGACCACCGTGATGGTGACCAGGCCGAACATGATGGTCCGGCCGCCGAGGCGGGTGACCGACTCCAGCGCCGAGACCAGCCCCGGGCGCGGGGCGACCAGCCGGTTGAGGCCGTCGGCGACCCCGTGGTCGAGCCGTTCCAGCGGACCCCAGTTCAGGCGTACGAGCAGCAGGAGCACGCCGAAGCCGAGTCCCAGCGCGATGACCACGAGCAGGCCGGCCACGCTGCGCCCGGCGAAATGCGCGAGCGGGCGGCGTACGGGTGCCTCGGCGGCCGTTCTCTCCTGCTGCTCGATCACCATGCGGGGCTCCTGGAACTCGGGGGTGGGCCCGATTTACCCCGCGCGCTGCTCCGGTACACCGGCTTCCTTCTCGCCGGGCTCCCATTCGTCCTTGAGCGCCGGTCGGGTGACGCCCACCCGCTGCGCCTCCAACTGGGCGGCGAACGCCAGGCCGAGGAAGAGCGCGATGCCGGTGAGGTTGGCCCAGAGCAGCAGCGCCATCATCGCGGTGAGCGGCCCGTACGTGGCCCCGAAACCGTCGCTGACCAGCACGTAGCCGGCGAGCAGCAGGCTGGCGACCCACCACAGCACGGTGGACAGCGTGGCACCGAACAGCAGCCAGGTGAGGCCGGGCTGGCGGCGGCGCGGCGAGTGCCGGAACAGCAGCCCGACCGCGAAGACGATCAGCAGCAGGCTCACCGGCCAGCGCACGATGTCGAACGTGAGGTGGGCGCCGTACCCCCAGTCGAAGTGGCGGGCTATCGAGTTGCCGGTGGCGTGGCCGGCGACCAGCAGCAGGAAGCCGAAGAGGGCGGGCAGGCCGGCCACCACGGCGAGCACGGCGGCGCGGGCGTACTTCTCCAGGGCCTTGCGGTCGCGCTCGACGCCGTAGATGCGGTTGGCGCCGCGCTCGATCTGTGCCATCGCCGTGGTCAGCGCGAACAGCCCGGTGAGCAGGCCGAGCCCGAGGGCGAGCTCGCCGGCGTCCTCGGTGCGGTCGTCGTCCTGGAGCAGTTCCCGGACCAGCGGCTCGCTGGCGCCCGGGGTGAGCGCGAACACCGTGTCGGCCACGACCTGGCCGCCCTCCTCGACGCCGAGGTCGGTGGCGAGGCCGGAGAGGGCGATCATGAACGGCACGATCGCCAGGCACAGCTGCAGCGCGAGGGCGCGCGAGTGGCTGAAGCCGTCGCCGTAGCGGAACCGCACGAACGCGTCGCGCAGCAGGTGCCAGCGCCCGTAGTGCCGCAGGGCGAGGAACGCGTCGTCCGCGGAGAGCTCGTCCCCCGGCATCATCTTGGTCTCGGGGACCGGAGACGTGCTGCTCACTTCTTACCCTTCGCGGCGGCGCGCACCTCCTCGGCGGCCTTCTCGGCGGCGCCGCTGTCGTACGCGAGGTCGGGATCGCTGTCCGGCTGGGGCACGCACAGCAGCAGGGCCCGGTGCCGGACCCCGATCGACATGCTCGTACCCGGTGCGATGAGGTCGCCGTCGAGCTGGCGCGGCTGCGGCCGGATGCTGCGGATCTCGACGCGTTCCGCGGTGTACGTCTCCATCCGCGGCACCCGGTCCCGCCGCCGCAGCACGGCCCAGCCCAGCGCGGCCCAGTGGGCGAGGTTGCGCGGGCTCAGGATCGCGACGTCCAGGCGCCCGTCGGCCGGGTCGGCGTCGCTGAGCAGCCGTACGCCGCCCTGCAGGCGCCCCACGTTGCCGACGATGACCGTGCGCGGGCGGCGCCGCAGCGGCGGCTTGCCGTCCAGCGAGATCACCATCGGCATCGGCTTGTCCCGCAGGTGCTTGAGCGCGCCGCCCACGTACGCGATCCAGCCGATGTGTTTCTTCGCCGTCTCGGAGGTGCCCTCGAGCATCTGCGCGTCGAAGCCCATGCCGGCCATCACGGCGAAGCTCTGATCACCGCAGACGCCGACGTCGATGCGGCGCCGGCCACCCTCGAGGGCGACCTCGACGCCGGTGGCCGCGTCGCTGCTCAGGCCCAGGTTGGCGGCGAGCAGGTTGCCGGTGCCGGCCGGGATCACGGCGAGCGCGACGTCCGTGCCGGCGAGCGCGGAGATCACCGCCATGACGGTGCCGTCGCCGCCGCAGACGAACACCAGCTCGGCGCCGTTCTCCATGGCCTGCCGGGCCTGGCCCCGGCCCGCGTCCTCGGGCGTCGTCTCCAGCCACTCGGGCTCGGGCCAGCCGGCCGTGGCCAGGCCCTCGACGATGGTGCGCCGGAGCAGGTCGAGGTCGGGGACCTTGACGGGGTTCACGACAACGGCGGTACGGGGTCCTGTCACGGCGCCAGTGTGCCGGACACATCTCACATCGGCGACCCGGGCACGGACGGGTTACAGTGGGGGCCGCACTTGAACACGTTCAAAGACGGGGGATCGCCATGCGGGTGCTGGTCAACCTGCTCGTCGCGGTGGGCATGCTGGTCGTCGTCCCGGTGGGGCTGCGGCTGCTCGCCGATCCGGCCGTCGGGCTCGCCCGGCGGCTCTGGCCCTACGGCGCGGCGGCCGGGGCGGTCAGCCTGTGGCTGCCGCGCGGGACCGTCGCCACCGCGCTGGCCACCGGGTATGCGATGGCGGCGGCGGTGCTCTGCGCGTACGCGATCAGCAGACCGGTCCGCCCCCGCCGCGAGTGGCCCGCCGAGGCCGCGGTGCTGACCGCCCTGATCGGCCCGGCCGTCGCGGCGAGCGCCCTCGTCGCCGAGCGCAGCGGATACCACCTGTTCGGCTTCGAGCTCGGGGTGCTGACCCTGACCGTGGCGCACTTCCACTTCGCCGGCTTCGCCGCCGCCCTGATCGCCGGCCTGCAGACCCACGTGCGGCCCGGGCCTGCCGCCGACGCCGCCGCGCTGACCGTTCCGGCCGGCACCCTGCTGGTCCTGCTCGGCTACTTCACCGCCGAATGGGTGGAACTGGCCGGCGCGCTCGTGCTGACCGCCGGCATGTGGACCGCCGGGTGGCTGACCTGGCGGCACGCCCGCACCCGCAGCCTCGACCGGCTCACCGCCACTCTGCTCGGCGGCTCGGCCGTGGTCCTCGCCGGCTCGATGGTGCTGGCGGTGAGCTGGGCGCTCGGCGAGGCCACCGGGCTGCCGCACCCCTCGCTCGCCTGGATGGCCGCCACGCACGGGGTGGCGAACGCGCTCGGCTTCGCCCTGTGCGGCATGGTGGGCTGGCGCCGCGCCGGAGCACTCGTCTGAAGGGAAGAACGATGACCGCATTCACGTACGCCGAGGTCGGCGCGACCCGCCACGAACCGCTGCCGGCCGGCTACCGGCACCTTCGCTACCGCACGTACGTGGGCGGCTCCGAGGTGTTCGACCGCGCCGCCGAGGCGATCCTGACGTTCGGCATGCACCGCGCGACCGGCGCGACCATCCGGGCCACCGCCGGCCGGGCCGCGCCGGGCGTCGGGGTCACGGTCGGCCTGGGCCCGCTGCGCGTGCCCTGCGAGGTGGTCTGGAGCGCCGACGACCGGGACCGGGCCGGATTCGGGTACGGGACGCTGCCCGGTCACCAGGCCAGCGGCGAGGAGGCGTTCACCGTCGAGCGCGACGCCCGCGGCCGGGTGTGGTTCTCGGTGACCGCCTTCAGCCGGCCCGCCCGCCCGCTCATGCGGCTCGGCGGCCCGTTCGCGGTGGTCGCGCAGCACGCGTATGCCCGGATCTGCGGCCGAGCCCTCAAGAAGCTCTGTGCGTCGTCCCGTACGGTTGGTCCGTGAGCGACACGACCGTCACCTGGTGGGGGCACAGCACGATGTGGCTGGCCGACTCCGGGGTCACCCTGCTCACCGACCCGCTGCTCACCGACCGGCTGATCCACCTGCGCCGGATGGCCGGGCCCACGCCCGTGCTGCCCAGCGCCCCCGACGCGGTGCTGCTGTCGCACCTGCACGCCGACCACTTCCACCTGCCGTCGCTCAAGGCGGTGCCCGGCGAGCCGCTGCTGGTCGTGCCGCGCGGCGCCGCCGGGTTCGTCGCCAAGGGCCTCGGCCGCGCGTACGGCGACCGCTGCGTGGAACTGGTGCCGGGCGAGGAGACGCGCGTCGGCGGCGTGACGGTCCGGGCCGTGCCCGCGGCGCACGACGGCGGTCGCGGACCCTGGTCCCGCCTGCGCTCGGTGGCGATGGGCTTCGTCGTCGAGGGCGCCACCCGCACCTGGTACGGCGGCGACACCGGCCTGTTCGACGACATGGCGAGCCTCGGACCGCTCGACCTGGCCCTCGTGCCGGTCGGCGGCTGGGGTCCCACCCTGGCCGCGCACGGCCACCTCGACGCCGCCGACGGGGCCGAGGCGCTGCGCCGGGTCAAGGCCGCCTGGGCGGTGCCGGTGCACTACGGCACGTTCTGGCCGGCGGGCCTGGGCCGGGTCCGCAGCCACATGTTCCGCGAACCCGGCCCGGAGTTCGCCCGCCTCGCGGCGAGGACGTCCCCGGACACGCAGGTGCGCGTCCTGACCCACGGCGAGACCCTCACGATCGAGCCCCCCGCGTGATGCCGGAACTGGCCGCCCTGGGCTGGCTCTTCGTCGTGGTCTCCTTCGGCGCGATCGTGCCGATCGTCCCCACCGGCGCGGCGGTCAGCGGCGCGGCGGCCCTCGCCTTCCACGACAACCCGTTCCTCATCGTCCTGGTCATCGCCGCCGGCGCGGCCGGAGCCTACGCCGGCGACCTGGTCATGTACGCCATGTGCCGGGCGGGCGGCGAGCAGCTCGCCCGCCGCCTGCGCTGGCTGCGCGACGAGGAACACCTGGGCGCCGTCAAGGAACGCCTCCAGCGCACCCAGATCCCGGTGCTGCTGGTCTCCCGCCTGCTGCCCGGCGGCCGCGTGCCGGTCCTGCTGGCGGCGGCCTTCCTGGGCCTGAGCTGGCGCACGTTCGTGGTGGCCAACCTCCCGGCCTGCACCCTCTGGTCGGTCGTGTACGCCGGCATCGGCGTGGCGGGCGGCTCGATCTTCCCGGAGCCGTGGCAGGGCGTCGTCGCCGCGATCATCCTGGTCGTGGTGATCGGCCAGGTCGTCAGCCTGGTGAACAAGCGCCGCGCGGAACGCGCGGAACCGGGCGAGGCCTCCCCCTCCACCCCCGGCACCGGCGCCTCACCGGAAACATCGAGCTGATCGCCCAGGGGCCGGGACGAATTCTGACCCGAGGAGCGATGCTCCCCCGGCGCATCGAGGGCACGACCCCGCCGTAGCGGACTCCCCTCCGCCGGACCTGGCGCATCCTCGATGCCGCGCCTCCGGACCGGGCGACCGCCGCGGGTCAGTACTTGAGGTACTTGCGGGTGGCCTTGGCGACCTTCTCGACGAGCTTGATGCCCGCCTCCATCGAGGCGTTGTTGTGGGACAGGACGGCCACCGACACGTCCGCGCCGTCGCCGGTGGCGATGACCCGGCCGATGGTGTTGACCGCCCAGAGGCCGCCGTCCGCCGAGCGGGTGTCCCAGCCGTTCTTCACGGTGGCCTTCTCGGTGTCCAGGGCCACCGCCGGCACGCCCCAGTCCTGGCTCTGGTCGACCGTGCTCATCAGGGTGAAGGCCGTCTTGCGCGAGCCGGCGTCCAGCGGGCCCTTCGTGTCGACCAGCTCGGACAGCAGCTTCACCTGGTCGTTGACCGTCGTCCTGGTGAGGCCCCAGGCGGTGTTGACGGTGGTCTGGGTGAGGCCGAGGCGCTTGTTGCACCGGCCGATCGCGGTGCGGCCGCCGAGACGCTGGAACAGCGACGTGGTCGCGTTGTTGTCGCTGAGCCGGATCATCGGCTTGGCGAGGCTCATCTCGGACGCGCTCGGGTCGCGGCCGGCGTCCTGGCTCTTCAGCAGCATGCAGGCGAGGACCTGCACCTTCACGATGCTGGCCGTGTCGTAACGCTCGGTGCCGCGGTAGGAGTAACGCTCGCCGGTCTTCTTGTCGAGCACGGCGACGGAGAACTCGGGGGCGCTCGCGGCGATCTGCTTCAGCGCGGTGTCCAGTTTCTTGGCGCGGGCTGCCCGTTCGGCCCGGGCCAGCTCCTCGGGGCTGGGCCCGGTGGGCGACGGCGCGGCGGTCGCCTTGGGCTTGCCGCCACCGAAGGACAGGGCGAGGCCACCGCCGCTGCCACCGTCATCGTCGCCGCTCATGCCCAGGCCGATGAGGGTGCCGCCGCCGACGATGACGACTGCCGCGGACGCGAGGATCCAGAGCCGGGTTCTTCGCACCCATGCATAGTGCCGTGCTCGGCGCGAGATCCCAAACCGGTGAACTCTCGGCATGATCGCGTGCACGGTTCGTTACCCCCGATGTGGGCACAATGGTGGGCATGGCCCTGCTCCCCTCGCCCGCCGCCGTCGTCGAACTGTCCCGGTACGCCATCGGCCAGGTGGTCGAGACAGCCGCGACCGTGGCGACCGTCCCCTTCCGCCTGCTGGGCCTGCTCGGCCAGACGGAGCTGCTCGTCAGCCGGGTCTCCGTGCTCGCCGAACGCGCCGAGGGGCTGATCGACCGGGTGGAACGCGCGGTCGCCGAGGCCGAGTCGCTGATCGCCCGCGTGGGCGGCACCGCGAGCGAGGCGGACACGCTCGTCACACGGGTCGGCGCCACGGCCGGCGAGGCCGAGACCCTGGTCGCACGGGTGGGTGTCACCGCCGGGGAGGCCGAGACCCTCGTCGCGCGCGTCGGCGCCACCGCCGGGGAAGCCGGGAACCTGGTCGCGCGGGTCGGCGCCACGGCCGGCGAAGCCGAGACCCTGGTCGCACGGGTGGGTGTCACCGCCGGGGAGGCCGAGACCCTGGTCGCGCGGGTGGGTGTCACCGCCGGGGAGGCGGGGGCGTTGGTGGCCGGGGCCGGCGGGACCGTCGGGGACGCGGCCGAGGTCGTGCAGGAGACCCGGAAGATCCTCGCCGCGGTCGTGCTGGCGGTGGACGAGGTCGCCCGGGTCACGGGCGTGGCGACCGACGTGCTGACGCAGGCGAAGGACACCTCGGCGGACGCCAGGGAGCTGCTGGACGGCTACGCGCCGACGCTGCGCCGGGCGGCCCCGCTGGCGGCGCGGTTCGTCGAGGAGCTGACCCCCGAGGAGGTCACCGCGGCGATCAAGATGATCGACGAACTGCCGCGGCTGCGCGAGCACCTGACCAACGACGTCATGCCGCTGCTGGGCAAGCTCGACCAGGTCGGGCCGGACCTGCACGCGCTGCTCGAGGTCACCAACGATCTGCACCTGGCGATCGCCGGCCTGCCGGGGCTGCGGATGCTGCGCCGCCGCGGCGAGGAGCGCGTGGCCGAGGAGAACCTGCCCAACGCCCGCTGAGCGAGCGGGCACACGCCCGCAAGGGCGAGTAGGTCACGCCCGGGGGCGGGTAGGCCACGCCCAGGGGCGGGTAGGCCACGCCCGGGGGCGAGTGGGTGGACGGACACGGCACGCCGGGGCGAGCGGGTGGACAGCGGCCGCCCGCGGGGCTGGGGACGTCGCGGGCCGGGCGGGCACGTCGCGCAAATCGCGGCAAATCCGCCATGACCAGGTGCTATTCACACCTGTGAACATTGACGAAACAGATTGTGACGGCTAGCCTCACCGCACCGTGAGAGCGCTCTCACACCCCTCGCCGCGGTGTCCACCGCCGCGGCTCCGGGCGACCCCCGATTTCCCCCCGGAGGCACCTGACCATGCGTCCCCCGCTCCCCCGCCGCCGGCGCCGCCTCGCCGGTCTGTTCACCGCCGCCGCCGTCGCGCTCGGCGCCGGCGTTCTCGCCGTCACCGTCCCCGGTTCCGCCGGCGCCGCCACCGTGGGCGCCGGCAGCTACACCGAGACCCTTCCCGCCGGCGCCAAGCTCCCCTCCGGCTGCGGCTCCATCTCCACCAACCCGCGGCAGTACCTGACGTCCAACGCGCCCGCGGGCCCGGTGCCCACCAACGACTGGTGGTCGTCGCTGCTGTTCAAGAAGGGCGACGACTGCAACTTCTCGCAGCCGCTGTTCGCCGGGCCGGCCGCGTACCGGCCGGTGGCGGGCGGGCTGGGGCTCTCCTACCAGACCGACGCCGCGATCAGTGGGAGCGGCACCGGGCTGGGTGAGTACCACTACCCGTACGCGCAGCACGTGGTCGTCGGTGTCGCCGGCCTGAACGCGTCGCAGGCGCTGGTCGACGGGTGGAGCGACTGGACCGTCACCCCCTCGTGGAACGACGGCGCGCGCACCCTCAAGGCCACGATCGGGCACGGCCTGCCGATGTCCTACTACCAGGTGACCGGCGGCGACGCGCTGCTGACCGTCACCGGGCCGCCGACCGCGTGGCAGAACAGCGGCAACCGCATCGGGTTCTCGATCGGCGGCCACGACTACGTCGCGTACGGGCCCGCGGGTTCGACGTGGACGCTCAGCGGCACCACGATCCGGTCGAACCTGGCCGGCAAGGGCTACTTCTCGGTCGCCGTCCTGCCGACGCTGTCGAGTGCCGCCACGGCCGACAAGGTCGCGCTCGCCGACACCTTCGGCCAGTACGCGCAGAACCACGTCACCGGCACCCGCGTCGCGTACGCGTACCACCAGGCGGCGGGCACGGTGAACACGACGTACTCGTTCACCACGACGGCGCGGGAGGGCAGCGGCTCCGGCACGGTCATCGCGCTCTTCCCGCATCAGTGGCGCTACCTGACCGGCGCGACCCCGCTGTCGCGCACGTACGTCTCACCCCGCGGAGCGATGAAGATCGTCACGGGTACGTCGTTCAGCACGTCGATGAAGTACACGGGCGTGCTCCCGGAGATCCCGGCGGTCGCCGACTCCAGCGGCGCCGACCTGTCGCAGATCACCACGTTCCTCAACAACGAGTTGAACAACCCGGCCGACTTCCGCGGCGACGACACGTACTGGACGGGCAAGGGCCTGGGCCGCGCCGCCCGGATCGCGGAGATCGCCGACCAGCTCAACCTCACCGCCGTACGCGACTCCGCGCTCACCGTGATCCGCACGCGGATGACCGACTGGTTCACCGCCTCCGCCGGCAAGACGTCCCGGCTGTTCTACTACGACCGCAACTGGGGCACGCTGATCGGCTACCCGGCGTCGTACGCCTCGGACGAGGACCTCAACGACCACCACTTCCACTACGGCTACTTCGTCGCGGCGGCGGCCACCCTGGCCAAGTTCGACCCGGCCTGGGCGTCGAACAGCCGGTACGGCGGCATGGTCGACCTGCTGATCCGCGACGCGAACAACTACGACCGCACCGACACGCGCTTCCCGTACCTGCGGGACTTCGACATCTACGCGGGACACGACTGGGCGTCCGGCCACGGCGCGTTCGGGGCCGGCAACAACCAGGAGTCCTCGTCGGAGGGTCAGAACTTCGCCAACGCGCTGATCCAGTGGGGCCAGGCGACCGGCAACAACGCGGTCCGCGACGCCGGGATCTGGCTGCACACCACGCAGGCCGCGGCGATCAACGAGTACTGGTTCGACGTCCGCAACGAGAACTTCCCGGCGAGCTGGGGCCACAACTACACGGCGATCGTGTGGGGCTCGGGCGGCGCGTACGCGACCTGGTTCTCCGGTGAGCACGCCATGGTCGTGGGCATCAACATGCTGCCGATGACCGGCGGCCAGCTCTACCTCGGCGACTACCCGGCGGCGGTCCGGAGCACGTACGCCGAACTCGTCCGCAACAACGGCGGTGAGCCGACCACCTGGCGCGACATGCTGTGGCAGTACCTGGCCCTCGGCGACCCGGACGCGGCGCTCGCCAAGTTCCGGGCGAACAGCTCGTACACGTCGGAGGAGGGCGAGAGCAAGGCGCACACGTTCCACTGGATCCGCAACCTCGCCGCCCTCGGCCAGGTCGACACCGGGGTGACGGCCGACCACCCGCTCGCCAAGGTGTTCAGCAGGAACGGCGCGAAGACGTACGTGGCGTCGAACATCACCAACGCGGCGCTGACCGTGACGTTCTCCGACGGGAAGACGCTGAGCGTTCCGGCCGGCCGTACGGTGGCGAACGGCGCCGTGAACTGGACCGGCGGCAACGCGACCGGCGGCGGGGTCGGCCCGACGCCCACGGACCCCTGCACCGGCGGGTCCCTGATCTCGCAAGGGAAGGCCGCGACCTCCTCGTCGGTCGAGGCGGGCTACCCGGCGAACCTGGCCGTCGACGGCGACACCGGCACCCGCTGGTCCAGCGCCTTCGCCGACCCGCAGTGGCTGCAGGTGGACCTCGGTGCGGCGCAGGCGCTCGGCCGGGTGGAACTGAACTGGGAGGCCGCGTACGGGAAGACGTACCAGATCCAGACCAGCACCAACGGCACCACCTGGACCACCGCGGCGACGGTGACCGACGGCGCCGCGGGCGTGCGGAGCGTGCCGGTCTCCGGCACCGCGCGCTACGTCCGGATGAACGGCACGGAGCGCGGCACGCCCTACGGCTACTCGCTGTGGGAGTTCAGGGTGTACGCGAGCGGCTGCGGGTCCACCACCCCGCCGGCCACGACGCCACCGGCCACCACCCCGCCGACGACGACCCCGCCCACCACGACGCCGCCCACCACCACCCCGCCCAGCGGCACCGCCTGGGCGGCGAACACGGCGTACGCGACCGGCACGATCGTCACCTACGGCGGCGTGCGCTACCGCTGCCTGCAGGCGCACACCTCGCTGGTGGGCTGGGAGCCGCCGAACGTACCGGCACTGTGGACCGCCGCCTGATCACCTGAGCGACCCACGACGGCGGCCCTCCCGCGCGGGAGGGCCGCCGTTCTCACGCGCATTTGACGCGCGGACCGGCAGGGTGGCGGTCATGCGTGATCTTCTGACCCGGCGAACCCTGCTCACCGGCGGCGCGACGACGGCCGCCCTGCTCCTGCTCCCGAGCGCCGCGCACGCGAACTCCGGCCTGTCCGAGCTGGAGCGGGAGTACGACGCGCGCATCGGCGGGTTCGCCCTCGACACCGGCAACGGGCGTACGGTCCAGCACCGCGCCACCGAGCTGTTCCCGCTGCTGTCCACGTTCAAGGTGCTGGCCTCGGCCGCCGTGCTGCGCCGCGCCCGCACCTGCGACCCCGGCCTGCTCGACCGGGTGATCCACTACGACGCCGCCGACCTGGTCACGTACTCCCCGATCACCAGCCAACACGTCGAGGACGGCATGACCGTCGCGGCGCTGTGCGAGGCGGCGCTGACCTACAGCGACAACACGGCGGGGAACCTGCTGCTGCGCCTGCTCGGCGGCCCGCCCGCGGTGACCCGCTACGCCCGCGGCCTCGGCGACCCCGTCACCCGCCTCGACCGGTGGGAGACGGCCCTCAACGACTGGTCGCCCACCGAGCTGCGCGACACCACGAGCGCGAAGGCGATGGGCCGTAACCTCCAGGCGGTGACGCTGGGCCAGGCGCTGCACCCGGAGGACCGGGCCCGGCTGACCGGCTGGCTGCGGATGAACACCACCGGCGACGCCCGCATCCGCGCCGGGCTGCCCGCCGGGTGGGTGGTGGGCGACAAGACCGGATCCTCCGACGCGTACGGGGCCGCGAACGACATCGCCGTGGTGCAGCCGCCGTCCGGGGCGGCGATCGTCCTCGCCATCTACACCAACCGGAACGCCCCGGACGCCACCTACGACAACACCCTTGTCGCGCGTACGGCCACCGCGCTGGTCCGGGCCCTCGGGCGGCTCTGAGCCCGGCTCAGCCGACGGCCAGGCGCAGGTTCGTCAGCTCGTACGAGGCGATCTCGGGCCGGATGCCCACCGTCGGCGGCGTCACCATCCGCAGCCCCGGCATCGCGAACAGCCGGCGCAGGAAGACGTCGGTCTCCTGGATGGCGATGTACGCCCCCGGGCACCGGTGCGGCCCGTCGCCGAAGGACAGGGCCGCGTCGTGCACGCCGTCGGCGAGCGGCCGGGCCGGGCAGACCCGCCCGGCGTCCGGGCCGACGGCGCCGGGGTCGAGGTTCGCCGAGGCCACGCCGATGTCGACGCGGGCGCCGGCCGGCACGACCGCTCCCGGCACGCTGAGGTCCGCGGTGGCCCAGCGGGCGAGGTTGGCGACCACCGGCTCCAGCCGCAGGATCTCGTGCAGGATCGCCACCCGGTGCTTCTCCTCGCCTCCGAGATAGGCGGCCCGCAGCTCGTCATCGGTGAACAGGTGCCAGGCGGCGACCGTGATGAACTCCCGGGTCGTGACCATGCCGGCCGCCGCGAACGTCACGCACTCGCCGAGGATCTCGTCGTTGCGGCAGCCCTCGTCGAGCAGGTGGGAGATCAGGTCGTCGCGCCGCTCCCGCCGCCGGGCCCGGACGGCGGGGCGCACGTCGAGCCAGTAGAAGAAGCCGATGTTGGCGTTGCCCCGCGCCTCCCTGGCCAGCGCGACGAGGCGGTTGCCGGCGGCCTTCTCGGCGAAGAACAGTTCCAGCCGCTTCGCCATCCCCGGCCGGCGGCCGGTGAGGCCGATGACCTCGGCGGCGACCGCCACCGCCAGGGCGAAGGACAACCGCGACAGGTCCGCCTCGCCCCGGCGCCGCAGCTTCTCGCACTGCTCGTCGGCGAGACGTTCCATCAGCGCCCGGTACGCCGTGTCGACGCGCTTCGGCGTGAAGAAGCGGGCCGTCTGCCGCCGGTGCTCGCGATGCTCGGGCCCGTCCCGGAAGAGCACGGGCAGGCGCATCCGGCCCTGGAGCTTGACCGCGTTCTCGACGCCGAAGCCGGCCTGGCGGGTCTGCGTGCTGCGCAGCATCGCCCGGGCGGTGGCGAAGTCGCGGACGTGCCAGACCCCGTCGTCGTCCACGTACACCGGGCAGCCGGGCGCGGACTCGCCCCGCGGGATCTTGCGCTGGGATTCGACGGTCATCTTTCCATTCTCACCGATCGATGGCAGGCGGGAAGGCCCCGGCGCGGGCCGGGGCCTTCCTGTGGTGGTGGAGGGCTCAGTAGACGCTGACGCCGTAGGCGTTCAGCGCCTCGGTCACCGGCTGGAAGTAGGTCACGCCGCCGGAGGAGCAGTTGCCGCTGCCGCCCGAGGTCAGGCCCAGCGCGGTGCTGCCCGAGTACAGCGGGCCGCCGGAGTCGCCCGGCTCGGCGCAGACGGTGGTGCGGATCATGCCCGACACCGAGCCCTGCGGGTAGTTCACCGTGGTGTTGAGCGCGGTGACCCGGCCGGAGCGGGTGCCGGTGGTGCTGCCCCGGCGGTAGACGGTGGAGTTGACGGCCGGGGTGCCCGCGCCGGTGATGTCCTGCGAACCCACGCCGCCGGTCTTGGTGATCGAGGTGTTGGTGTACCGCACGATGCCGTAGTCGTTGCCGGGGAAGCTCGAGCCGGCCCGGGTGCCCAGCGTGGTGGAGCCGTTCGACCAGCTCGAACCGGCGTTCGTGCAGTGGCCGGCGGTCAGGAAGTAGTCGGTGCTGCCGCTGCGGACGTTGAAGCCGAGCGAGCACCGGGAGCCGCCGGTGTAGATGGCGTCGCCGCCGGAGATCGTGGTGCTCAGCGTGCCCGGCACCGATTCGAGGCGGGCCCGGTCGCCGAGCTTGGCCACGATCGCCTTGACCGCGGCGAGCCTGGCGCCGGTGACCGTGCTGTCCGCGGTGACCAGGATCTGGTTGCTCACCGGGTCGAGCCCGAACGAGGTGCCGGGCGTCTTGAGGGAGGCCTTGAGCGCCGAGTCGGCGGCGGCCAGGGCCGCGCCGCTGCGCTCGACGTAGCGGGGGGTGGCACCGGCGGCGGTCACGGCCTGCGCGGTGGCCGCGTCGGTCACGTTGACGACCAGCTTGCCGGCCTCGTCGACGTACGAACCGGCGGCCCTGTCACCCAGCCGGGTGTCGAGGCTGGTGGCGAGGGCGGAGGGGGCGAACGAGGGGTCGGCGGCGGGGGCGGCCGGGGCGGCGGACGCGGGTGACGCGAACACGCTGCCGGCGAGCAGGGCGGCGGCGAGGCCGACGATCGGTCGGCCGAGCTTGGAGCCGGGGTTACGCACGGAGGTCCTCCAGGGGGATGGGGAGGTACGCCGGGGGGCGTACCGGGGGGCGTGCCACCCGAAGTATTGAGAAGATTCAATATCGACTCAATACTCCCCGATCGCTGCGGTGCGTCACCTAGATAGCCGTCAAATCGCTCCTGACCTGGGGAAATTCCCCTTGCATATCATCGGGTTATCACTCAATCGGGATGTCTCACGCGGCGATCGGCACCGGGCGGGCCTGGAGGTCGGCGGCGAGGCGGCGCGCCTGCGCGCGAATCTCGGGCACCGCGGTCGTCTCCCACTGGGCACCCCGGCGCAGCGGCCCGATCACCCACAGCCGCTCGTGCGCCCGCCCGTCCGCCGCGACGACCCGCCCCGACGGGTCGATGTCCAGGCCGAGCCCGTGCGGGCCGACCCGGGCCAGCCCCGCGTCGAGCAGCCCGCCGACGAGCGGTCCCGCCGAACCGGGCAGCCGGCCCGGCCCCGCGCAGTTGACCACGGCGGCGTAGTCCGCCAGCCCCGGCCAGGCAGCCACGCCACCCCGGCGGATCTCCAGCAGACCGGCCTCGCGCAGCGCGACCACCCGGGCGGCGACCTCGGGCGCCATCCGGTGCCGGTGGCACTCCCAGGCGCGGGCCAGGTGCCGCAGGAACGCGTCCTGCTCGCCGGGGGTCAGGGCGGTCCAGAGCTTGTCCAGGTACGGCCGCATCCCGTCCACCACCGGCCGCCAGTCCCCCGCCTCGCCCGCGGCGGAACGCACCGCCCGGACCACGTCCCGCAACGTGGCGCAGTCGTCGAGCGCCGGGGCGGCGGGCGGCGCGGCCTCCGCGGTGTGGGTCAGCGGCAGCAGCCCGCGCCGGCTGACCGCGACCACCGGGGCCGTACGGCGACCGTCGGCGGTGAGGGTGAGGGCGACGTCGACGGCGGTCAGGCCGGTGCCGACGAGGAGCACGGGCCGGTCGGCGGGGAGCCCGTCCAGCACGCCGGGTGCCCACGGATCGTCGAGGTAGCGCGGGTGTTCCAGCCGCTGGCGGGCGGCGGAGGGGCCCCCGGTGGCCAGGACGACGTGGTCGGCGTGCACGGCCGTACCGTCGTCGAGGACCACCGTGCCGCCCTCCGCGCCCGGCACGATGCGGGTCGCCCGCGCGCGGCGCACGCCGGTCCGGCCCGGGTTCGCGGCGACCGCCTCGTCCAGCACCGTACGCAGGTAGCGGCCGTACTCGCGGCGCGGGCGGAACTCCGCGGGCGCCGCACCGGACCAGCGGACGAAGTGGCCGGGGTCGTCCGGATCGGCGCTCATCGCCCCGGCCCGCGAGTTCAGCACGTGCCAGGGCCGCGCGCCACCGTACGCGATCCCCCCGCCGAGCTCGCCGGGTTCGACGATGACGACCTCATCATCACTACATCGCAACAATTCCCGCGTCACCAGAACGCCGGAGCACCCGCCCCCGACCACCGCCACCGTGCGCCGCATGGCACCCCCTCATCTCCTACAAACACGATAGGCATAACAGGCTTGGAGAGCCAGGACCCGCACCGGTACGCGGGAAGGTATCTTCGGGGGCATGCAGAGGGTGACCCGGCGTTCCGCGCTCTGGCAGGCGGATCTCGACGCCGGCGTGTGCCCGGCCCCGGAGGAATGCGTGGAGGCGCTCCGCGTCCGCGAGCACGTCCCCCTCGTGCTGGAGCACCGCGAGCACGGCCTCACCCCCGTGCGCCTCGAGTTCGAGAGCACGCTGCGGCAGGACGTGGAGTGGCAGTTCGGCGGCATCGGGTGGCCGCCCGACCTGCGCCCGGGCGTCCTGGTCACGGTCGTGTGGCAGGCCGCCCGGGACGAGATCGTCGTGCGCACCGCGCCCCTGGACGAGCCGATGCGGGTGGACGGCGTCGACTACTTCCACGAGTACGACCCCAGGGTCGTCACCCGCGAGTTCGACGCCGGCGGGTCCAACCGGGCGAAGGTGCTGCACGCCGTCCGCAAGGCCGGCCGCATCTTCGAGGACGGCAGCGCGGTCCTGCCCGAGCCGGAACTCGCCGGCCACTGCGGCCTCGGCCGCGGCGCCCGCGGCGCGTTCCTCCTGCGCAACGCCGTCGACCAGCTCATCCGCGAGGGCTACCTCACGCGGGTGGACGGCAGCGTGGACAGCGCCGGCTACCCGTCCTACCCGGCGGTCGACGGCCAGAAGCCCGCGGAGATGCTCTTCTACGCCCCGCTGGTCGAGCCGGCGCCGTATCCGGGCGAGGAGGACGACGACGAGGACGGCCCCGACGGCGCGGACCGGCGCGAGCACTGGGTCCACGGCTTCGTCCGCCGGTTGCCGCCGGGCGCCCAGCCTTCGGAGCGCCAGGTCTCGCTGCACGAGCGGGCGATCGAGACCGAAGAGGTGACGGAGGGCCCGCTCGCGCCGGGCTACACCTTCGTCCGCAAGCACCACCGGCACGGCTGACCCACCGGCGCGGCGGGCCGGCCGCGCCGGGGCGAACTGTCAGGACTCGTTGATCGTGATGGTGGCCTCCTCGGCGAGGCGGTAGCCGACCCCGTAGACCGTGGTCACGATGTCCGGGTCGCCGAGCTTGGTGCGCAGCCGGCTCACGTGCACGTCGACCGTGCGGACCGTCGTGTGGGTGTGACCCCAGACGTGACCGAGCAGCTGGCTGCGGCTGAAGACCTGGCGCGGGTTGCGGGCCAGGAAGACCAGCAGCTCGTACTCGAGCCGGCTCAGGTCCAGGCTGCGGCCGTTCAGGGTGGCGCTGCGCGGGCGCACGTCGAGGCGCAGGCCCGCGGGGGCGTCCGCCGCGCGGGCCGCCGGAAGGTGCCGGGGCGCCTCCAGCGCCACGTCGGCGGCGGGGCCGGCGGCCTCGACCAGGTCGCGCAGCGCGGCCAGCACGCGGTCGCTCTCCTCCGAGCCGGGCGCCCCGAGCGTGATCGTGACCGTCACCGAGGTAGCCGGGCCCGCGACCGGTCGTAACCGGTTGACGCGGGGGCGGCCGGCCGGGCCGCGGCGGACGGGAGCGCTGCGGCTCAGGGACAGGTCGGCGACGGCGAGAACGGACATGTGGGCCTCCGGAGGGTGTCACCGCGGCCGGATCTCGGCGGCGGATGAACAATAGTTCTCCCATGTGCGGGATAGGTTTATAGGCGCATCGATGCGCGCGGGTTCACGCGAAAGAAGGAACGGCACCCGCCACCGGGGCGGCGGGCGGCCCGGTGGCCGCCCGGCTCCGGTCACTGCCGCCGGGGATCAACCCGCCGGGACGACCGTCAAGCGCAACACCGGGCACTCGCACACCGGAGGAGATCGATGGCGAGGCGGGACGTCAGTCGTACGTCGCGCAACCGCATGCCTCCGATCCTTCTCGGCGGGTCCACCCGGGTCAAAACAAATCCATTATGCGGGAGCATTTTCCACCAGAATTAAATGCGGCGAAAGGGTGACGACGCCCACAGATATTCATTCACGCGGCCGTCACCAACTCCGCCGCGTCGCGCCGGGCGATCTCCGCGCGGACCGCCGGGATCAGCTCCCGGCCGTAGTCGATCGCGTCGTCGAGCGGGTCGTAGCCCCGGATCAGGAACGTGGTGACGCCCAGGTCGTGATAGTCCAGCAGGGCCTGGGCGACGGTGTCCGGCGTGCCGACGAGGGCGGTGGAATTGCCCGCCGCGCCGCTGGCCTTCGCGGTGGCCGTCCACAGTGCCCGGTCGTGGCGGTCGCCGGCGGCTGCGGCGGCGAGCAGTCGCTGGGAGCCGACGTTGGCCGGGTCGTCACGGTCGCGGTTGCGGAAGAACCGGGGCGCGGTGACCGAGCCGATGCGGCCCAGAATGGCCTCGGCACGCTGCCACGCGAGCTCCTCGGTCGGCCCCAGGATCGGCCGGAACGACACCGAGAACCGCGGGGCCGGGCGGCCGGCGTCCGCGGCGGCCGAGCGTACGGCGGCGATCTGCTCCGCGATCTGGGCGAGCGGCTCGCCCCAGAACATGTACACGTCGGCGTGCTTGACCCCGGTGGCGTACGCGGCGGCCGAGGAACCGGAGAAGTAGAGCGGGATCGTGCCGCCGACCGGCCGGACCTGCGACACGAAGTCCTCGAAGCGGTAGAAGCGCCCGTCGAACGAGAACGGGGTGTCCGCGGTCCAGGCCCGGCGCAGCACGGTGAGGTACTCGTCGGTGCGGGCGTACCGCTCGTCCTTGGTGAGGTAGTCGCCGTCGCGGCGCTGCTCCACGTCGTGCCCGCCGGTGATGATGTTGAGGGTGACCCGGCCGCCGGTGAACTGGTCGAGGGTCGCGAAGGTCCGCGCGGCGAGCGTCGGCGCCACGAAGCCCGGGCGGTGGGCCACCAGGTACGTAAGCGTGGAGGTGTGCGCGGCCGCGTACGCCGCCACCTGCGCCCCGTCCGGGTACGCCGAGCTGTAGCCGAGCAGCACCTGATCGAACCCGGCGTCCTCGTGCGCGCGGGCGATCCGGGCCGTGTAGCGCGGATCGATCAGCGGGGTGGTCGCCGGGCTGCTCTCCGAGCCGTCCTGGGTGGCGATGAGGCCGATGAAGTCGACGGGCATGTCAGTCCTTCCGAAGCGAGGGCAGGTTGACGACGATGGCCTCCTGCGTGGTACGGGCGATGACGACGACGGCCTCGTGCTCCGGGTCGGGGTTCTCCTCGCGGTGCGGCACCCACGGCGGCACGAAGACGTAGTCGCCCGGCTCGGTCTCGATGCGCTTCTCCGCATCGGTCTCCGGGTCGTGGAAGACGAACACGGGATTGCCGCGTACGACGTAGATCGCGGTCTCGGACTCCCCGTGGTGATGGTTGTCGCTGGCGGTGGCCGCCGACACGTGGGTCTCCCCCATCCACAGGTCCCTGCTGCCCACGGTCCTGCCGCTGATCGCCTCGACCCGGGTCATGCCCGTGGTCTGCGCGGTGTCGCCGGAGAGGCCGGGCGGCGCGATGTGGTGCAGCCGCTGGTGGAAGTCGTCGGTCACGTGGTCTCCAGGGGTGGTTCGTAGGCGAGGACGGGTGGCACCGGCCCGGCATGCCGGGAGATCTCGACCCGGGCCAGCTGCCCGGTGCACCCCTGCGCCAGGCGGGACGTGCCGGCGTCTCGGGTCAGGACGTTCGGATTTCCGTGTACGCAGGAAGCGACGCCCGGCGCCGACGGGTCGAACCACGCGCCGGTGGACAGCTGCGCGACGCCCGGCATGCACGCGTCGGTGAGGCTCACGCCGGCGAGCAGGCTGCCGATGTCGTTGTGCACGCGGACCACGTCCCCGTCGGCGATGCCCCGCACCGCGGCGTCGGCCGGGTTCATCCGCAGCGGCTCGCGCCCGCGGATCTTCGACGCCGACGACACGGCACCCATGTCCAGCTGGGAGTGCAGGCGAGTGGCCGGCTGATTGCACACGAGCACGATCGGCGCGGGCTCCGGCGGGAAGTAGGTGGGCGAGCCGGGGCAGTCCGCGTACCCGAATCCGGCGACCGTCGCCGAGTGCAGCTCGATCCGGCCGCTCGGGGTGTCCAGCGGGCGGCCGGCGCGGAACCCGGCGAAGAGCACCGCGTCCTCGCGGCGGCCGGGCAGTGGCACCTCGCCGCGCGCCCGGAACTCGTCGTAGCCGGGCAGGCCGTGCGGCACCCGCCAGCCCTCGTAGAGGTGGCGCAGCCAATCCGCGGCGGTGCGGCCCTCGGTGAAGGCCTCGCGGTAGCCCAGCCGGCCGGCCAGATCGGCGAAGATGTCGTACTCGTCGCGGGCCTCGGCGTACGGGGTGTCGGCGGCCCGCATGGCGACGAGGTGGGTGTCGCCGCGGCCCACCCCGAGGTCGTCGCGTTCGAGGGTGGTGGTCACCGGCAGCACCACGTCGGCGTGCCGGGCCGTCGCCGTCCAGTACGGCTCGTGCACCACCACCGTGCGGGGCCGCCGGAACGCGCGGCGCAGCCGGTTCAGGTCCTGGTGGTGGTGGAACGGGTTGCCGCCGGCCCAGTAGACGAGCTCGATGTCCGGGAACGTGTGCCGGGCACCGTCGTAGTCGAATTCCTCCCCCGGGCGCAGCAGCAGGTCGGCGACGAGCGCGCACGGGACGAAGTCCGCGACCGGGTTGCGCACCTGTGGGAAGGCCGGCAGCCCGTACGGGACGGAACCGCCGCCGACGTCGCCCATCGAGCCGTACCCGTGCCCGAATCCCCCGCCCGGCAACCCGATCTGGCCGAGCGCGGCAGCGAGGGCGAGCCCCGCCCAGAGCGGCTGCTCGCCGTGCGGCGCGCGTTGCAGCGACCAGCTCACGGTGACGAGCGTGCGTCCCGCGGCCATCCGGTACGCCAGGTCCACGATGGACCCGGCGGGCAGCCCGCTCTCCCCGGCCGCCCACTCGGGCGTCCTGTCTCGCACGCCGGCGAGGAGGCGGTCGCCGCCGACGGTGTGCCGCCGCAGGAAGTCGAGGTCGGCCAGCCCTTCGGCCGCCAGCACGTGGATCAGGGCCAGCATCACCGCCACGTCGGTGCCGGGCCGGGTCGGCAGCCAGTCGCCGGCCAGCTCCGGCGACAGGTCGTCGCGCAGCGGCGAGACGGAGGCCACGCGCAGCCCGCGGGCGGTGGCCCGGCGCAGATGGCCGCGGAAGTCGTGGGTCGCCCGGCCGCCCGGCGTCACGTACGTGTTGGCGGTCCGGATGCCGCCGAACGCCACGATCAGGTCGGTGTGCCGGGCGATCACGGGCCAGTCGGTGCCGGCCCGGATCACGTCGTGGGCACCGCGCGCGCCGACCAGGTGCGGGAAGGCGACGAGCGACGCGCCGAGGCTGTAGCTGTTGCGGGAGGCCGTGTAGCCGCCGCCGAGGGCGAGGAAGCGGTGCAGCTGGGACTGGGCGTGATGGAAGCGGCCGGCGCTGGCCCAGCCGTACGAGCCGCCGAAGATGGCGCTGCGGTCGCGCACCGAGGACAGCGACTCGGCGACCGCGTCCAGGGCGGTGTCCCAGCCGACCTCCTCGAAGGAGTCGTACCCGCGCCCCGCCCGCGCCCGGCGCAGCGCGGGACGGGTGACCCGCGAGCGGTGCCGGTGCGCGGCGGGAATGTTGCCGAGCAGCGGCGACGGGTCCGGGTCGCCGGGGCGGGGTTCGACCCGCAGGCCGGTTCCCGCGCCGGAGACCCGGAACGCTCCCCAGTGCGAGCTGCTGGTGACCGTCATTGCTCGACGACACCCAGCTCGGCGAGCAGTTCCGCGCGCAGGGTCACGAACGCCGCGTCGCCGCGCGTCCGGGCCGCGGCGGAGACCCGGTGATCGGCGGCGATCCGGCCCTCGCGCATGGTCAGCACCCGGTCGGCCAGCAGGATCGCCTCGTCGACGTCGTGGGTGACCAGCAGCACGGCCGGCCGGTGCCGCGCGATCAGGTTCCGGACCAGGCCGTGCATCCGGATCCGGGTCAGCGCGTCCAGCGCCGCGAACGGCTCGTCGAGCAGCAGCAGCTCCGGCTCGCGGACCAGGGCCCGGGCGAGCGCGACGCGCTGCGCCTCGCCGCCCGACAGCGTCACCGGCCACGCCTCGGCGTGGTCGCCGAGGCCGACCTCCTCGAGCGCGGACCGGGCGCGGGCCCGGGCGGTGCCGCGCGGCAGGTTGATCGCGACGTTGCGCCAGACCTTCCACCACGGCAGGAGCCGGTGCTCCTGGAAGACCACCGTGGACGACGGCGGGACGGTCAGGTCGCCGCCGTCGAGGGCGTCCAGGCCGGCCAGCGTACGCAGCAGCGTCGTCTTGCCGCAGCCACTCTTGCCGATCAGGGCGACGAACTCCCCGCGCCGGATCTCCAGGTCCAGCTCGTGCAGGACGGTGCGGTCGCCGTATCGGCGGGTGACGGACCGGGCCCGGACCGCGGGCGCCTCGACCGCGGTGGTCACAGCTTCACCGAGTGCTCGGCGATGTCGATCTTCCCGCTGAGCACCTTGCGCTCGCTGAGCCAGTCCGCGCCGGCCTGGAGCTGGGCGATGCCGTCGTCGTTCATGAGGCTCCAGGAGATCTGCACGTTCTGGGCGACGATCTTGTCGACCACGGCCTGCGGATACTTCGACACCTCGTTGCCGATCTTCTGCGCCTCCGCCTGGTGGGCGTTGGCCCAGTCCGCCTCCGCCTTGTACGCGGCGATCACCTTGCGGATCGTGTCCGCCTCCTTCCTCGCGTAGTCCTCGCGGACCAGGTACGTGGAGAAGTCGATCTGGCGGTCGAGCTCGTCGCCGTCGGTGAAGATGCGCTTGGCGCCGTACTGCACCTCGGCCAGCTCCATCGGGCCGGACCAGATGCCCCACGCGTCCACCTTGCCGCTGCCGAAGGCCGGGGCGGCGTCCGGCGGGTTGAGGTACGTGAACGTCACCGAGTCGCGCGGTACGCCGTACTTCTCCAGCGCCGCGACGAGCAGGAACTCCCCCAACCCGGCCTTGTTGACGGCGACGTTGCTCCCGGCCAGGTCCTTGACCGAGGTGATGCCCGACTGCGGCCGGACGATGATCGAGGAGAGCCGGGGCTTGGACGACGCCCAGGCCACGTACGTGAGCTTGTTGCCGGACAGCAGCGCCTGGTCGGCCGGGGTGGAACTGCCGCCGAAGCTGAAGTCGGCGGTGCCGGTGGCCACGGCTTGCAGGGTCGGCGCGTGGTTCGGGAACGGCCCCACCCATTCCACGTCGATGCCCTGGTCGTTGAGGGTCTTCTCGAACACGCCGCGGGTCTTGGGCACCGAGATCGCCCCGTACGTGAGCCGGACCTTCTTGCGCCCGCCGGCCTCCGCCGCGTTGCCGCCGCAGGCCGCGAGCACGGGTAGGGAGAGTGCTGCTCCCAGCATCGAGCGACGGGACAGGGTCACTGGGATCCTCCGTGGTAATTGGGGTGCCAGGCCAGGAGGCGACGCTCCAGGAACCGGGCGAACAGGTCGGTGGTCAGGCCGATGAGCGCGTACAGGACGATGACCAGGACGATCACGTCGGTCTGCAGGAACTCACGGGCGTTGGTGGCCATGAAGCCGATGCCGGCGGGCGCGCCCACCGTCTCGGCGATCACCAGGGCCAGCCAGGCGTTGGTCAGCGCGAGCCGGACGCCCAGCAGGACGGACGGCAGCGCGCCGGGCAGGATCACCGTGCGGACCAGCCGCAGCTTCGGCAGGCCGACGACCCGGCCCATCTCCAGCAGCTTGGGGTCGACCTGGCGGATGCCGAGCACGGTGTTGAGGTAGATCGGGAAGAGCGTGCCGAGCGCGACCAGGAAGTAGCGCCCGCTCTCGCCGACCCCGAACCAGACCATCACCAGCGGCAGGATGGCCAGGAACGGGATGGCCCGGACGATCTGGATGTTGCGGTCCACGATGGCCTCGCCCAGCCGGGAGAAGCCGGTGAGGGTGCCGAGCACCAGCCCCAGGCTGCCGCCGATGGCGAGGCCGATCGCGGCGCGTTTGAGGCTCTCCCACAGGTGGGTGGGCAGCTCGCCGGTCTCGGTCAGCCGCCACGCCGTCGTCCCGACGGAACTGGGCGCGGGCAGCACGTTCGGCGCGATCACCCCGGCCCGGGCGAGCAGTTCCCAGGCGACGAGCAGGAGTACCGGGACGGTCCAGGAGATCACCTTGTAC
This sequence comes from Pseudosporangium ferrugineum, assembly GCF_003002065.1. Taxonomy (GTDB): domain Bacteria; phylum Actinomycetota; class Actinomycetes; order Mycobacteriales; family Micromonosporaceae; genus Actinoplanes; species Actinoplanes ferrugineus_A. The sequence continues at coordinate 69,497 of NZ_PVZG01000015.1, read as the reverse complement.
GGCAGCCCTCGGCGGCGCGGGGCGACGAGGGCCGGTGCGCCGGGATCCGCCGCCGGAGGGCTGACCGCGGCGGCGATGGTGGGGGTGGACATGGCGCCGACTCTCGCCGATGCAAGTTCCGCATGTCAACCGTATCCCATAGGTCTACTAGGATATGGGATCGGCATTGACATCTTCCCAGCAAGAGGCGCACGGTAGGGCTCATGCCCACCCCTTCGGCGAACGCTGAAGCTCTGCCCAAGACCCAATTATCCCAACTGGTGGACGTGACCGCCGCCCTCGCGGCCCACGCCGAGGAACACGACCGCAGCGCCGAGCTGCCGGCCGCGGGCCTCGCCCTGGTGCACGACGCGGGCCTGCTCACGCTCACCGTCGGCACCGGCCACGGCGGCCCGGGCGGCACCCTCGCCGACACCGTCCGGGTGCTGACCGCCCTCGGCCGGGGCGACCCCTCGGTGGCCCTGATCAGCGCGATGACCCTGTTCGCCCACGCCGCCCAGGCTCGGACCGGCGGCTGGCCCGCGGACCTCTACGCCGGGGTGCTCGCCGAGTCCGCCACCCGGCCGACCCTTATCAACGCCCTGCGCGTCGAGCCCGACCTCGGCACGCCGGCCCGCGGCGGCCTGCCCGCCACCACCGCCCGGCGCACCGCGGACGGCTGGGAGCTCACCGGCCACAAGATCTTCTCCACCGGGGCCGTGGGGCTGCGGTGGATGCAGGTCTGGGCCCGCACCGACGAGGATCCCGTACGCGCCGGGGCGTTCCTCGTGCGTACCGACTCGCCCGGCATCACCGTCGAGCGCACCTGGGACCACCTCGGGCTGCGGGCCTCGCGCAGCGACGACGTGACGTTCGACCGGGTGCGCGTACCGGAAGGTGCGGTGCTCGGGCTCGACGGCCGGGACGGCGGCGACCTGCGGGCCTGGAACGCGCTCGGGATCGCCGCCATCTACCTCGGGGTCGCGTACGCCGCCCGCGACTGGCTCGCCGGCTACCTGCGGGAACGCGTACCCACCAACCTCGGCAAACCGCTGGCCTCGCTGCCCCGCTTCCAGAACGAGGTCGGCGCGATCGAGGCCGCCCTGGCCTCCGCGCAGGCGTTCCTCACCGCCACGGCGGAGACCGGCGGCGTCACGGCCGCCGACCTGGCCAAGACGGTCGTGACGAACGCCGCGATCGACGCGGTGCAGCGGGGCGTCGCGCTCATCGGCAACGCCGCGCTGTCCCGCCGCAACCCGCTCGAACGGCACCTGCGCGACGTGCTGTGCGGCCGGATCCACACCCCGCAGGACGACGTGGTCCTCGGCTCCGCAGGTCGTTCCGTCCTGGAAGGGACCCACTGATGACCGTTGAGTTCGTCGGCATGATCGGCACGCGGGACGTGTCCGAGACCCGCGCCCCGTCCGGGCCGAGCGTCGACCCGGCCTACGTGCGCCGGTTCGCCCGCGCCCACGAGGACGCCGGCTTCGACCGCATCCTGATCGGGTACGGCTCGTCCACCCCGGACGGCACGCAGGTGGCCGCGTACGCCGCCGCGCACACGTCGAGCCTCGGGCTGCTCATCGCGCACCGCCCCGGCTTCGTCGCACCGACCACGGCGGCCCGCACGTTCGCCACCCTCGACCAACTCTCCGGCGGGCGCGTGGCGGTGCACACCATCACCGGCGGCTCCGACGCCGAGCAGCGCCGCGACGGCGACCACCTCACCAAGGACGAGCGGTACGACCGCACCGAGGAATACCTGCGCATCCTGCGCCGGGCCTGGTCCTCGCCCGAGCCGTTCTCGCACGAGGGCCGGTTCTACCGGTTCGAGGACTACTCGCTGCTCGCCCGGCCGGCGCACCGGATCCCGCTGTACTTCGGCGGATCGTCCGCGGCGGCGTACCGGGTCGGCGGCGCGGTGGCGGACGTCTTCGCCCTCTGGGGCGAGCCGCTGAAGGAGACCGCCGAGCAGATCGCCGCCGTCCAGGCGTCCGCCGCGGCGGCGGGCCGCGGACCGCTCGGCATCAGCGTGTCCTTCCGGCCGATCCTGGCCGCCACCGACGAGCTGGCCTGGGAACGGGCCGGGCGGATCCTGGCCACCATCGAGGCCAGCGCGGGCGGCAAGGGCTCCTTCACCGGCGACAAGACCCGGGTCCTCGGCGGGCCACAGCCGGAGAACGTCGGCTCGCAGCGCCTGCTCGCCGCCGCGGCGAAGGGCGACCGCCACGACCGGGCACTGTGGACCGCCACCGCACGCGCCAGCGGCGCCCAGGGCAACTCCACCGCGCTCGTCGGCTCGCCGGAGACGGTGGCCCGCGCCCTGCTCGACTACGTCGACCTCGGCGTCACCACCATCCTCATCCGCGGCTACGACCCGGTCGACGACGCCGTGGACTACGGCCGCCACCTCCTCCCGCTCGTCAAGCGGGAACTGGCCCACCGCTCGCTCGTCTCCGCCTGAAGGGGAACCATGACCGTCACCTCGCTCGTGGACGCCGACCTCTTCCGTACGCTGCTGCGGCGCCACGCCGCGGCCGTCGTCGTGATCACCGCGCCGGGCACCCCGCCGGCCGGCTTCACCGCCACCTCGTTCACCTCCGTCAGCCTCGACCCGCCGCTGGTCTCCTTCTGCCTCGCCCGGACCGCCTCGGCGTGGCCGGCGGTGCAGGCGGCGCGGACCATCGCCGTGCACGTGCTCACCCGCGAGCAGGAACACGTCGCGCGGACCTTCGCCGCCCGCGGCATCGACCGGTTCGCCGCGCACGGCGCCTGGCATCCCGGGCCGGACGGCGTGCCGCTGCTGGAGGGCGTCCTCGCCACCCTGGTCTGCCGGGTCACCCAGCAGGTCGAGGCGGGCGACCACACCATCGTGCTGGCCACACCGTCGTCCGGGGAGCACCACGCGGACGCCACGGTCACCCCGCTCGTCTACCACGACGGCAGCTACGCGCACCTGAAACGGACCGCGTAGATGCGGGTGCACTGGTTCCTGCCCACCGCCGGCGACAGCCACGGCATCACCAGCGGCGGGCAGGCCTCGGCCACGGTCACCACCGAGCGCCCGCCCGACCTCGGCTACCTGGCGCTGGTGGCCCGCACCGCCGAGCGGCTGGGCTTCACCGGGGTGCTCACCCCGACCGGCACGTTCTGCGAGGACTCGTGGATCACCACGGCCGCCCTGCTCGCCGAGACGTCGACCCTCAAGTTCCTGGTCGCGTTCCGGCCGGGGCTGATCTCGCCCACGCTGGCGGCGCAGATGGCCTCGACGTACCAGCGGATCTCGGGCGGCCGGCTGCTGCTCAACGTGGTGACCGGCGGCGAGTCCACCGAGCAGCGCCGCTTCGGCGACTGGCTGGACCACGACGAGCGGTACTCCCGCACCGCCGAGTTCCTCACCGTCCTCCGCGGCGCGTGGTCCGGCGAACCGTTCGACCACACCGGCGAGCACTACCGGGTGGCGGGCGCCACGACGCGGGCGCGGCCCGAGCCCGTACCCGAGGTGTTCTTCGGGGGTTCGTCCCCGCCGGCGCTGCGGGTGGCGGCCGAGCACGCCGACACGTACCTCACGTGGGGGGAGCCGCCGGACGCGGTCGCCGCGAAGCTGGCCGCCGTACGGGCCCTCGCCGAGGGTTACGGCCGCTCCCCGGCGTACGGAATCCGCCTGCACGTCATCGCCCGCGACACCGCCGCCGAGGCGTGGGCGGTGGCCCGGTTCCTGCTGGACCGGATCCCGCCCGCCGCGGTGACCGCCGCCCGCGAGCGCTTCGCCCGCACCGAGTCCGAGGGCCAGCGCCGGATGGCCGCCCTGAGCGCCGGCGACGACCTGGAGATCGCCCCGAACCTGTGGGCCGGCTTCGGCCTGGTCCGCCCCGGCGCGGGCACCGCGCTGGTCGGCAGCCACGCCGAGATCGCCGCACGCCTCACCGAATACCACGCGCTCGGTATCGACCACTTCATCCTGTCCGGGCAACCCCACCTCGAGGAGGCCTTCCGCTTCGGCGAGGGCGTCCTCCCCCTGCTGAACCTGGGAGCTGACACATGAGCGGAACCGTCGTCGTCTCCGGCAACCCGCGCGCCGGATCGCGAACCTCCACGCTGGCCGCGGCCGTCGGCGCCGCGCTCGGCGGGGCCTCCGCGGTGATCGAGGTCGGCGAACTCGGCGCCGGGCTGCTCACCCCGGGCGACGAGGCGACCGCCGCCGCGACCGCCGCGGTGCAGGACGCCGACGTGCTGGTGATCGCCACCCCCACGTACAAGGGCAGCTACACCGGCGTGCTCAAGGTGCTGCTCGACCGGCTGCCCGCGAACGCGCTCGCCGGCAAGCGCGCCGTACCCGTGGTGACCGCCGGGGTGGCCGCCCAGGCCGAGGCCGCCGCGGCGCTGCTGGCCCAGCTGCTGCGCGAGCTCGGCGCCACCGTCCTGCCGCCGCTGCCGGTGGTGGAGGCGGACCTCCCCGAATCGCAATCCATCGCCCACAAGTACGCGGCATCGCTGGCCGGCTGATACCTCCCGGCCCCGGAATCTGCGACGCGGGCACCGTACGCCGGGACGCGGTCGTCGACGGCGTCGAGCAGGTGAATCTGACCGTCAGTATCAGAAGCCGCACACGTTTCGCACGTCCTGGCGGATGACAATGCCGTCAGGCAGGTACATACCGCCCGATGTGTCAAGGCGATTCCAGAACGCCGGGTCGTTCAGAATATTCTGCGCCGCCCTCGGCACCTCGTGCTGCGTGTCCCCGTGCGACACCAATGTCCGCAGGTTCTCCCAGGTGGTCTGACCGTCGAGAAGCTCGAATGCCTTCGGGGCATCGAAGGTATCGAAGTGATTCGCCATCACGCGGCCGTCGGCCGGGCAGTCGGCGGCGGAGGCCGAAGGAGCCATGGCCATTCCGCCGACCACGGTGGCCGCAGCAGCGGCCGAAACGGCCAGCACTGTGGAGATCCGGCGAGTGTTCACGATGATTCCCCTCTCGATGTGACCGTCGGCTCGGCAACGGTCACGCGACGTTCCGGACTCGCCCTTCCTGTTCGAGGGCAACTCAGCTAATCGCAGATCATCGATTCACACCAAGGCATCCGCTCGCGCTTGGATTTGACGGGCACAAAGTCGGTCCGTGCGTCACAATTTCTGAACCATGTCGAATCCGATCACATATCGGGAGGAAATGGCTGGCGCTAGAGTCCGAGCTGGGTTCGCATCGTCAGCTTCCCCGGGCCGCCGGGCCCCGGCCCCGGTCGTCGACGGCGTCGAGCACTGGCTGCGGGACCAGGGCCTGTAGCGCCGCTCCGGCCGCCGGGTGGCCATACTGTCCGGCGTGAACGAGGTCGTGTTTCCCCGCGGTGCGGACGGTCGGCGCAGCAGTTCGGACCTGGGCCGCGAGGTGGTCGCCGACGCGCTGCGCGCCGCCGATCCGGCCGCCGCCGACGCCGCGTCCGCCGAGCGGGACTGGCGCACGGGCTATCTGCGGCACTTCCGGGCCCTGGTGGAGGCCGGTGACGGGTACGCGGTCGCCGAGGCAGGCCTGGCCTCGGTGCGCGCCCGGATGCGGGTGGACCGCGACGACGCCGGCGACGCGCCCCTGACCGGCATTTTCGCCGCGGACAGCCGCGCGCCCGGCACGGTCACGGCAGCCGGCCCCGGCGCGGACAGCCGGCCGCCCGGCACGGTCACGGTCGTCGGCTCCGGCGCGGACAGCCGGCCGCTCGGCACGGTCACGGTCGCCGGCGGGGAGAAGCCCGAACGGGAGCTCACCGTGCCGTACCGGGGCGAGCTCCTGCGCGGCGACGCCCTGCACCGGCAGCTCGACGCGTGGGTCGCCGCCGGCACCATCGAGGAGTCCTGCGCGGAGATGGTCCGGGCCGTCGCCGCCGAGCCCGGCTGGCTCGACCTCTCCGACCAGCGCCTCGTCGTCCTCGGCGCGGGCAGCGAGATGGGCCCGCTGCCCGCGGTGCTCGGCTGGGGCGGCACGGTCCTCGGCGTCGATCTGCCCCGGCCCGACCTGTGGGCGAGGATCGCCGCGACGGCCCGCCGCGGCGCCGGCACGCTCCTCGCGCCCGGGACGTCCGTGGAGACGGCGGGCGCCGACCTGCTGACCGGGCTGCCCGAGGTCGCCCGGTGGCTGCTCGGCGTCGAGGGGCGCCTGGTCCTCGGCAATTACGTGTACGCACCCGGCGCGGCGTACGCCCGCCTCTCCGCGGCCGTGGACGCGCTGTGCACCCACGTCATCGAGGCCCGGCCGGACACCGCGCTGGCGTTTCTGGCCACGCCGACGGACGTGTTCGCCGTACCCGGGGACGTCGTGACCCAGGCGACCGAGCGCTACCGCCACCGGTCCCGCCGCGCCCGCCTCGGCCACCTGCTCTCCGCGGAGCGGCTCCTGACCCCGAACTATCCGCCGGGCGCGAACCCCGGCATCGCCGACAGCCTGGTGCCGCAGCAGGGCCCGAACTACGCCCTCGCCAAGCGGATCCAGCGCTGGCGCGCGTCGGCCGCCCGCCGCGCCGGCACCACCGTGAGCTTCTCGGTGGCGCCGCCCACCCGCACCCGCTCGGTGACCGCCAACCGCCTCCTCGCGGCGGCGTACGCGGGCGCCCACCTCTTCGACGTGGAAATCTTCGAACCGGCAACCAGCAACAAACTGATGGCGGCGCTGCTCGTCCACCAACTCCGCAACCCCCGCCCGGCAGCGGCCGAAGCATGGCGCGACGAGGCGAGGGGCGCGGCCCACGGCGGCTTCTGGCGAACCCCGTACCAGCCGCGCAGCGTCCTCGGCCTGGCCGCCCTCCGCGGCCTGCCCACCACGCTCCGTTAACCCGGCCGTCGGCCGTGTCTGTCGGGCCGGCGGGCACGGATCCATTCCTCGACGTCGTCCCGCAGCCACACCTTTCCGTGACCGAGGACGGCGACAGGTTCCGGGAAGCTGCTGTGGTGGGTGAACCGGTAGGCGTCCCGCCTGCCGACGCCGAGCCGCACGCGGATCTCGTGCGCGCCCATGAGCTCGATGCGAGCGGCCGGCTGTCCCGTTTCAGCGGTCACTGGACTCTCCTTTGCGGGCCACCGCGCCATACGCGACGGCATGCTCGGCACTGATCTGTGGTCGCGGATGCCTGCGGCCGGGATTCGTCGATCCCTCCGCCGGGAGGTGGCGGGCGCTTCACGCTCAGAAGGCCGCGGTGGCCAGGTCACCGACGGCATCGCGGACGCCGCGGGCGAGCTCCGGTACGCCTGCCAGCGGCGCGCCGGGCCCGATGCGCGCCGGGATGCGCCCGGTGATCCCGGACAGGATCGCGTCGGCTTCGCCCGGCGTGTACGGCGTGAGAAGGGCGCGGTGGATGTTGAGTGCCCAGACCAGTGCGCACAGGCAGTCGGTGCCCGGGTCGGATTGCCGGCGGTGGTAGACGAGCCGGTGGTTGAACTGGCTCCGATGACGGGCGATCGTGTCCGGTTCGCAGAGCCGGTACCGCGTGGGTCTCAGCGTCCGGCGGTGCTCGATCAGGACGCCCGCGGCGACGAGCGTCGCCCGGGTGCGCGAGTAGAGCCGCAAGTAGGGATTGAACCGGGCGCTGACGGCGTCGGCGCGCGCTCCACGCAGGATCTCGCTCAACCGGCAGGGGCCCTCGGCACGGATTGCGGTCAGAATGCCCGAGGCGATCAGGTCCCCGGCCGGATCCGGGCCACGGCCGATGGCGTGAACGCGTCCTTCATGGACGGCTGCCATCCCTTGCAGCAGCAGGTCGGTCAGGGATGCGGCCACCAGGCCGATGCTCAGCGCGCGAACATCCAGATGGGGGCGGAGGCCCGTCTCGTCACCGTCGTCGTGGGCCAGGAGCCACAAGCGCTCCCGTACGCCACGAGCCGCCGGGAGCATCATCGGCGCACCTCGACGGCGCGCAGGCGGCGGTGGGCTCCGAGGTACGGCTGCGCCCCACCGAGCAGTTCCTTGTCGATGGCGGCGGCGATCGTGTAGTTCTCGTCCACGACGTTGCCGACATGCGCACGCCCCGCCTGGGAGACCAGCTGGTAGGCATCGAGAGCATCGAGGCCGGTCATCGCCGACACGTGCTCGACCAGGTCGCGATGCGCCGCCCGATACGTGTCCTCCAGCGGCCGTGCCACCCCGATCGACATGATCGCGGTGTCCGTCTCCAGGCGTGGGGTCAGGGTGGTCACGCCGGACAGCACCTCCACCGCGAGGGTGACGTCCATGGCGACTTCCACCGCCACACCACACAACTCGCCGTCGCCCTGGCGCGCGTGGCCGTCCCCGACCGCCAGCAGGGCACCGCCCCGGCCGACCGGCAGGTACAGCGTGGTGCCCGCCCGCATGAGGGGGGTGTCGAGGTTCCCCCCGTGCACACCCGGCACGACGGAGGGCCGGACTTCACCGTGGGCGGGCGCGACCCCGACGGTGCCCAGCATCGGCACCATCGGCAGATCGGCGGTGAACGCTGACTTCCGGGCCGTGTAGCGCACCGTCTGCCCCCGGTGGTCGAGCGCGTACTCCCAGACGCGTTCCTCCAGCGGCGGATGCAGCATCGCCGTGGCGGCTGTGCCGGTCAGCGCCCCGAAGTGCGGGAACGTGGACGAGAAGCCGACCTCGCCGACGGGCGTCAACGCGATCAGGTGCACCGCCAGGGTGTCACCGGCCTCGGCGCCCACCACGTGCAGCGGCCCGGTCACCGGGTTGAGGAAGGGAAACCGGCACACCCGGCTCGGCAGATCCGCCGTGGAGGTGACCCTGCCACCGAAGCAGTCCCGCGTGCGGAGCCGGACCGGCTCGCCCGGTCTGATCCGTGCGATCGGCTCACGGCCGCCGAACGTGTAGCCGATCGTCGCCTCGGTGGCGTCGAGGACCGTCAAGTCAGCCACGGTGACCTGCCAGGTGATCCGCATCCGCACCGGCGCCGCCGATCCCCGACAGCCGCGGGGCACGCCCGGTCGCCGCGAGCCAGGCAAGGACCAGCACGCCCACACCGAGCCACACGAACCCGACCGTCTGCGCGAGCGCGTTGGCATTCACGATGACGGCCACCAGGATCACCACCCCCGCCACCGGCAGAGCCCAGCAGCGGAACCATCCGGCAACCCTCGGCCGGTCCTTGCGCAGGCCACGAGCCAGCACCGACAGATGCACCACGATGAACGACAGCAGCGCCCCGAAGTTCACGAGGCTGGCGAGCACGGTGATGCCGTCCGCGCGTACGGCCATGGACAAGCCGAGCACCAGGGACACCGCCGCGGTGAGCAGGATGCCGTTGACCGGCACGGATCGGCTGACCGACACCTTCGCCAGGAACCCGGGCAGCTGCCGGTCGCGGGCCATCGCGTACAACAGCCGGGACGTCGCCACCTGGGCCACCATGTTGTTCGACAGCCCCCACGCGAGCGCGGTCGCCAGAGCGGTCACCGTGGCCAGCCACGGCCCGGCGGCGACCCGGGCCGCGTCGTAGAACGCCGTTCCGCCCGGGTCGCCGTCCGCGATCAGGGCATCGGGAGCCGGCACCAGCAGCGCCGCCAGGAAAGACTGCACGACGAACAGCACCCCGATGATCCCGAGCGCGGCGATCATGCCCCGGCTGACCTGCCGGGGGCCGCCCTTGACGTCCTCGGCCAGCGTCGACATCGCATCGAAGCCCAGGAAGCTGAGCATGCAGACCGACATCGCCGTCAGGATGGTGCCGGCTCTGAACTGCGTACCGGAAAAGAGCGGTTCCCACGAGAACCCTCGGCCCGCACCGGAGGCCAGCGCCATGACCGCCGCGACGATGAACAACCCGAGAACCGCGAGGGCGCCGACCAGGGCGATCGTGTTCGTCCGGCGGGTGGACCTGATCCCGGTCAGGTTGATCCCGGCATTGACCACCACGAAGACGACGATCCACACCCAGACCGGCACCGAGGGCACCACCGCCGTCATCGACACCGCCGCGACCAGCGACAACAACCCCGGAATCAGGGTGTAATCCAGCAGAATCGTCCATCCCGACAAGAACCCGAACCATGGAGCGATGGCCCGCCCGGCATAGGAGTAGACCGAGCCGGCCGTCGGATACGCGCGGACCATCACCCCGTACGACGACGCCGTCACCATCATCGCGGCCATTCCCAGCAGATACGCCAGCGCGACCATCCCGGAGGCAGCCTGGAACACACTGCCGAAGATCCCGAACGGTGCGATGGGCACCATGAAGATCAGCCCATAGGTGACCAGATCACGAAAGCTCAGCGAGCGCTGCAACTCCTGCCGATAACCGAACCGCTCCACACCAGCAGAGCGATCGAGGGCGTGCGTAGTCACCAGACCGACCTTTCATTTGTCCAGGGCAATGAGACGTCCGGCCTCAAGACCGGGTGCAGCCCCGATGAGCGGGGCGCAGACCGTTTCCGTTACCTCGGATTCTCGCGGTCGGAGCCGCCCGGAAGTGACACAGATCAGTGTCACCCTTTGATGCGGCCGGTCCGCACCGCCTGCCGGTTGCAGGGCGCGCGATGCACTACGGTTGAGTCTTCGTCCTCACTGGACAATGATCCTCGGCGAGGATGGGAGATCGAGACGTGTACGTGGTCGGTGGTCACGGTTATGTCGGTTCTCGCACTGTCGCGTACGCGAAGGAGAACGGGAACGAGGCAGTGGTGGTGAGCCGGGGTGGAGACACTCGCAACGGCGTGCCGAGCTTGGCGTGGGATGACTTCCTGAATGATCTACGGCATGGCGTCGGCGGCTCCATCTCCGTCGTCTGGATCCTCGACGGTGCCAAGCACGGCGAGTTGGAGCACCTCGACGCGCTCCTGAAGGTTGTCGATGAGTCGACCTACATAGTCGGGGTGTCATCGTGCACCGTCTACGGCGATCGGCATGGCGGGATGTGCGATGAACTCACTCCGCTGAGCCTGGTGACCTCCAACGCCAAACTGAAGGCGGCCTGCGAGGAGGCGCTCGGAGCAGCCCCGGTTGCCCGCGGCGTTCTCAGGCTCGGTGCGCTCTACGGGATCGATGATCGCGGCGTTCGCACCGACCGGATAGAGAGGTGGGTTGCCGAAGCGGCCCGAGCCGGAACGGTGACGGTTCCGGAACCCAGCCACTGGCGCGGATGGTTGCATCGCGACCAAGCGGCTCGGGCACTCTTCCGCGCCGCCCGGGACAGAGTCGACGGCACTTTCAATGTCACATCCTCGAACTACCGATTCGGTGACGCGGCATCCTTCGCTGCTATCCCGTTCGGCGCAACGGTGAAAGGCAACGGAAAGGAAGATCCGATGGATTATCGGATCGACTCGTCGCTTGCCGTCGAGCAGCACCTTCTCGATCAGCGGGATGGCGAGGATCTGCCCTCTGCCGTCGCCTCCTTCGCCGCGAATTACAGGGAAGGACGACGGATCCGGTGAAGAGATGATGGACCACGACGACGATTTCGGAATCGGTCGGCGAATCTCCGAGGCGCGCAAGATCCGTCGGATGAGTCAATATGAACTTGCCGCCAGGATCCCCTTCAGCCTGTCGATGCTCAGGAAGGTCGAGCAGGGAAAAAGGGACGCTACTCCGGCATTCACCGCGGCCGTGGCGAAGTGCCTCGCCACGGATGTCACCACTCTCACCGGTCAGCCTTACGACCAGCGCGGCAGAAGCCGCGACCGCATTCACACCGCGATGCCGGGCCTTCGGCAGGCGCTGACGTACTGGGACCTCAGTCCTCAACTCGACAGACCGATCGGATCCTGGGCCGCGCTTCGTGCCCAGACGGTGATGGCGGCCGAGCTACGCCGCACCGCCCAGCATCTCAAGCTGGTGCAGACACTTCCGGACCTGCTGCTGGAGGTCACGGCAGCCGCGCACGAGAGCCCCGAGGCAAAGAAAGCACGCTATTTCGAGCTGCTGGCGATTCTGCTCTTCGCCGCCCACTCCGTGACCTACAAGACGGGATATCTCGATCTGTCGAGCGTCGTGGAGGATCGGATCACCTGGGTCGCCTCACGATCGTCCGATCCGCTCATGGGTGCGCTCGCAGCCTGGGCACGCACCACCTCCATGCTTCAGAACGGCTCGTACCGTATCGGCTTGCAGCTGCTGGATCGCATGCAGGCGGAGATCCGCCCGACCCGTACCGACCAGGAGAAGACGACACTGCCGGTGTCAGGTTCCCTGCACCTACGTTCGGGCATGCTCGCCGCCCGCGCCGGTGACGACGAGACTGCCAACGCGCACCTGCGGGAAGCCGGTCACATTGCCGCACACCTCGGCGGCGATGATCACGACGGGGGTTGGCATCAACTCTCGTTCGGGCCTGCGAACGTCAGCATTCACGAGGTTGCGGCTCGGATCGAACTCGGCGACGGCGCCGGCGCGGTGTCATTGGCGCGGGATCTGAGGATTCCGCCGAGTTTGCCCCCGATCCGGGCGGGGCACCACTTCGTCGACCTTTCCAGGGCTCAGCTTTGGGAGGGCGAACCGGAGGCCGCTCTCAAGAGCCTCTACCAGGCCAGAAGGCTCGCACCTCAGCAGACACGGCACCTGCCGACCACGCGCGAAGTCCTGCGGATGCTGGTGAGAACGCACCGGCGAAGCAGCGAGCCGCTCGCGAAGATGGTCAACTGGATCGGCGGAGATCTGTAGGTCACGGGGGGTCGGGCTTGCCCCGATCCGGAGCCGACGGCTCCGCGTCCTGCAATGCGGCACGCAGAAGTTGCGCCTGGTAGGCGACCATCAGGCGTTCGACGATCGGGCCCGCCTCGGCCGGGTCGCCGTTTCCCACGCGGGAGAGCCAGGCCGCGACGCAGGTGAGGAGCAGGTCGCGCAGGCGGGCGACCATGCCGGTCACGATCTCCCGTAGCGCCGGGTCCGTCGTCGCCGCGCCCCAGGTTTGTACGCCGACCCGGGCGTAGGCCGGGTCGATGGTCGTGACCAGGCGGGCGAGCAGCTCGTCCGGGTTCGGTGGGGGGCTCTCGGCGGCGTACGCGCTCAGGGTTGCCGCGTGGCGGTCCAGGACCGCGCGCGCCACGGCCTGGAGGAGGTCTGCCTTGTTGCGGTAGTGGGCGTAGATCGAGCCGGCCGAGAGTCCCGATTCCGCGGTGATGTCGGCGATCGAGGTCTGGTCGAGGCCGCGCCGGCTGAAGCAGCGTACGGCGGCTTCGATGATCTGGGTCCGTCGCAGGTCACGACGGGCATCGGTGAGCCGGGGCACGGGCACAGCGTACAAGCGGGGGATCGATCCGGTTGACTCGCTCAAACAGAATGTCTATTTTGTTTGCGACATCGGACATCGAACCTCATTTCTGGAGAGTCATGCGGCCCCTGCCCTTTCCTGTCCTGGCGATTCTGCCGCTGATCTTCTTCATCCCGCCGGTCGTCAGCTTCGCGGTCGATCCTGGCGGGGTCTGGGCCGAGTATCCCGGCATCCTGTTCCACCTCGCGATGCTGCTGCTCATCTCGCGCATGAGGGCCCCGGAGTGGGCGCGGGCCGCGGGGTACGGCTGGATCACCATCGACGTGCTCACCGGCGTACTGGTGATCAATGCGGTGTCCGACGATCTGACCTGGGCCGTCCGGCTCGGCGGGCACGTGCTCGCCGGGGTCTGGATCGTGACCGCCGCGCTGCTGACCCGGTGGCTGCCGATCCGCATCGTGGGCGCGCTGTGCGGCAGCTTCCTGGCGCTCTACAGCTTCGGCAGCGCCTTCCTGCCCGAGCAGGTGCTCTACCCGGCCAGCCCGCTCATGCTCACCTGGCTGGCCCTGCTGGCGATCCGCCCGCAGGACGGCGGCAGCCAGGACAGCAGCAGCCAGGACAGCAGCAGCCAGGACGGCGGCGGCCAGGACGGCGGGTCGTCAGTCGGCCAGGTCCGGGTGGCCGAACAGGCCCGGTAGCCCGCCCGTGTGCAGGAAGACCACCTTGCCGTCCGGCGGGTTGGCGCGCAGCCCCGCCAGCGCCCGGCCCGTGTAGGTCGGGTCGAGGAACAGGCCCTCGGTGCGGGCCGCGAGGACCAGCGCCGAGCGGACCGGGTCGGTCAGGGCCGCGTACCCGGCGCCGACGTGCGACTCGTCGATCAGCAGCGCGGCCGGGTCCACCGTGACACCCATGCCGGCGAGCAGGTCCGTCACCGTCGCCCGCGGATCCGGGAGGGCGCCGACGTTCACGCCGTACACGCGTTGCGGGCCGAGGTGGGCGACCAGGCCGGCCATCGTGCCGCCGGAGCCGAGCGCGACCACCACCGTGGCCAGGTCCGGCAGCTGGGTGAGCAGTTCGCGGGCGCAGTCGACGTAGCCGAGGGCCGAGACCGGCGTCGTGCCGCCGAGCGGGATCAGGTAGCCGTCCTGGGCGGCGGCGACCTCGTCGAGCGGGGCGTCGCCGGCCCAGACGACGGACGCGCCGGCCAGCTCGTCCAGGATCAGGTTGCCGCGCGGGGACTTCGGCGGGTCGCCGCGGAGCACGAGCGTGCACTCCAGGCCGAGCCGGGCGGCGGCAGCGGCGGTGAGGCGCGCGTGGTTGGACTGCGCGGCGCCCGTGGTCACCAGCCGGGTCGCGCCCGCCCGGAGCGCCTGGGCGCAGGTGTACTGCAGCTTGCGGACCTTGTTGCCGCCCCCGCCCAGCCCGGTGAGGTCGTCGCGTTTGATCCACAGCTCGTCCAGCCCGAGCGCCGCGGCCAGCCGCGGCGCCGGCTCGAGCGGGGTCGGCCAGCTGCCCAGGGGTATCGGCGTGACATCCACGGTGCCGAGCATAGGATGCCGGCCGTGCGACTGCGCGGTGTCCTTCTCGACCTGGACGGCACGCTGGTGGACCACGCCGCGGCCGCCGACGCCGGCCTGCGGGCCTGGCTGCCGACGATCGGCCTGGCCGCGACCGACGCCGCGGTCGCCCGATGGACCGAACTCCAGGAACCCCACCTCGCGGCCTGGCGGGCGGGCACGATCAGTTTCGCGGAGCAGCGCCGTCGCCGGTTACGCGATTTTCTCGGTACGGACGCAGCAGACCCGAGCCTCGACGAGACCTTCGCCGGTTACCTGCGGCACTACGAGGCTGCCTGGCGGGCGTACGACGACGTCACCGACGCACTGGAGATCATCGCCGCCGCCGGGCTGGCCACCGCGGTACTGACGAACGGGTCGAGGGTCCAGCAGCACAGGAAGCTCGCGCGTACGGGCCTCGCCGGGCGGGTCGGCCCGGTGTTCACCGTCGACGACCTCGGCGTCGCGAAGCCGGACCCGCGGGCGTACCGGCTGGTGTGCGAGCGCTGGGGCCACAATGCGTCCGAGGTACTGAGCGTGGGCGACGATCACGAGCTCGACGTGGCCGGGGCGCGCGCCGCCGGGCTGCACGCGGCCCACCTGGACCGGCCGGGCACCGGACCGGCGGACGAGGCGGTGCGCCTCACCTCCCTGCGCGACCTCGGACCGCTCCTCGCCGGCGGCCGGTGAGGCGCTGGACGAGCAGGGTCAGCACCCCCGCGGTCACGATCGCGGCGACGTTGACGAGCAGTTGGAGGGCCGAGCCGGCGGCCTCGTTCGTCACCCCGTACGCGAGGGCGACCGCCGCGTTGGCAGCGGCCGGCACCGTCGTCACCGAGATCAGCACGCCGACCAGCGTGCCGGACTTCGCCGAGGTCAGCGAGAGCATCCCGGCGATGCCGGCGAGGAAGCCGACGACCCAGCTGAGCGCGTCCGGCTGCCAGATGAAGCTGGTCAGCGGCCGGTCGTCCAGCAGCATCGACCTGTTCACCAGGCCGAGGGCGTCGAGCAGCCAGGTGGTGGCGACGGTGACCAGCATGCCCACCGCGAAGCCGACCAGCAGCGCGGTGCCGGCCCGGCGCACCAGCCAGGGGCGGCGGCGGACGACGCCCACGCAGAGCGCGGCGAGCGGGCCGAACTCGGGACCCACCACCATCGCGCCGACGATGAGGATCGGCTGGTCGAGCAGGACGCCGATGCCGGCGATCACGGTGGCGACGATCATGAAGGCGAGGAACGCACCGGAGATCTCGCTCTCCGCCGCGGTGGTGTGCTCGACCTCCTCCCAGACGACGGCGTCGACGCCGAGGCCCGGTACGCGCTTCTCCGCGCGCGTGGCGGCGGCCGACAGCGCGGTGTCCACCCGCTCCAGCATGATCGAGCCGTCCCGCTCGATGCCCAGGTCGCGCAGCCGGGCGATGAGGTCGCTGGCGCCCTCCCGGACGACGTCGCAGAGCACGAGGTCGCCGACCGGGTCGCGGGCCGAGCCGGGCAGCACGACCACGTGGGTGACCGCGTCGGCGCCGGTCAGCAGCCGCTCGACGGCCGGCGTGGTGTCCGGTGGCGAGATGATCCGCAGGTGCAGCACCCGGCCATCAGATCATCCCCCGGCCGTCGGCGGGCACGTCGAGGTCGGCGTCGTCCGCCACGTCGCCGACCTCGACGACCCGCACCTGGCCGGCGTGCGCACGCAGGTAGTCGCGGGCGCCGCGGTCGCCGGTCGCGGCGGCGGCCACCCCGGCCCAGTGGTCGCGACCGAGCAGGACGGGGTGCGAGCGGCGGCCGGCGTACCCGCCCATGGCCAGGGCGTCCGGGGCGGCGAGCGCGGCCACCCGGCGTACGGCGGCGGGGGTGACGCCGGGCATGTCGACCAGCAGGACCACCGCCGCGGTCGCCGTCGTTCCCGCCAGCGCGGCGAGGCCGGCGCGCAGCGACGAGCCCATGCCGCTCGCCCAGTCCCCGTTCTCGGTGCAGGTGAGGGCGGGCGCCGCCGCGCGGACCCGGCCGGCCTCGGCGCCGACCACGACGAGCGTCCGGGTCAGCCCGGCCCGGGCCGCCGTCTCCGCGGCACGCTCGACCAGCAGGCCCCCCTGCCACCGCACCAGCGCCTTCGGCATCCCGTAACGGCGGCCCGCGCCCGCGGCGAGGACGAGCCCGGCTATTTCCATGGCGGCAAGCGTAGGCGACCTGATTAGGTGCCGGAATGTCCTCCGTACGCATTCTGCCGCGGTCGGCGCCCACCGCGTCGCGGGCGGTGAACGCCCTGCTCGACCGGCTCGAGGCGCGGTCGCTCGAGTGTCACTCCCTCATGGTCGTGCGGCACGGTCACGTCGTGGCCGAGGGCTGGTGGGCGCCGTACTCGGCCGGGCGAGCGCACCTGCTCTACTCGCTGACCAAGTCGTTCACCTCGATCGCCGTGGGGCTGGCGATCGCCGACGGGCTCCTCTCGCTGGACGACCGGGTGGTGGACGTCCTCCCCGGGCACGTGCCGGCCGAGGTCCCGGAGCGGGCCCGCCGGGTCACCGTCCACCACCTGCTGTCGATGACCACCGGGCACCGGACGGACAGCCTCGGCGAGGCGTGGGAGCTGGAGCCGGGCGACCTGGTGAAGGGCTTCCTGCGGGTGCCGTTCCCCGAGGAGCCGGGGACCCGGCACGCGTACGACAACGCGGCCACCGGCGTCCTGGCCCGGCTGGTGGAGCGGGTGACCGGCCGGGGTCTGCCGGAGCTGCTCGACGAGCGCCTGTTCGCGCCGATGGGCATCGACCACGCTGACTGGGACAGGCTCGGCAGCGGCGACGTCTTCGGCTTCCACGGGCTGCATCTCACCACCGAGGCCGTCGCCGCGTTCGGCGAGCTGCTGCTGCGCGAGGGGCGGTGGGGCGACCGGCAACTCGTGCCGCGCGATTGGGTGCGGCTCGCGACCCGGCGGCACATCGGCACCCTGCCCGCGCAGGTCGGTGGCGGCGGCGCCGACTACCTCACCGGGTACGGGTACCAGTTCTGGATCTCCCGCCACGGCTACTTCGGGGAGGGCAACAACGGTCAGATGTGCGTGGTCGTACCCGGGCACGACCTGGTGGTCGCCGTGACCGCGGCGCTGATCGACTCCCAGGCGGTGCTGGACGCGATCTGGGAGTGCCTGCTGCCCCGCCTCGACGAGGCAGGCGGCCCCGGCGACGACGCGGCTCTCGCCGAGCGGCTGCGACGGCTGACGCTGGCGCCGGTGCCGGGCGGTGCCGGCCCGCCGCACCCGGTCGGGGCGACGGTCGCCGCCGCCGCGGATCCGCCGCTGCCCGACGGCACGGCCGTGTCCGTCGCACCGGCGGACGGCGGCTGGCTCCTGCGGCTCGGCACGTCGCTCACCGTGGCGGCCGGCCACGGCGGGTGGCGGGAGAGCGCGCCGCTCGGCCGCCCGGTCGTCGCCGCCGGAGCCTGGCAGGGTGACACGTTCACCGCCGACCTCTACGTCATCACCGGCCCGCACCGGGTCCGCCTGGTGGTCGACGCCGCCACCGGGACGGCCACCGCGACGTGGAACACCGTCCCGCTGACCACCCCCGACCTGGCCCTGCACCTGCGGGCGCCGCTGATGACCCGGCCCGACGTCGGATAGGCGGTGACGACATCCCGACTGATCGTCGTACGGCAGCAGGTCGTGGACGCCCTCGAGGCGGAGATGCCGGACGTGGCGGAGGCCATGCTGACGGCCGGCGCGGAGCCGGCGCTCGTGTCCGGGGCGAACGGGCGCCCGGCCCGGAAGGCCGGCCTGCGCTGCCGGCGGATCGTCTTCGAGCGGGTGCTGCGGGCCGCCGCGGCCGGTGAGCCCGGCGTACGCCTGGTCCGCGCCCACGCCGACGACGTGCTGAGCGAGCACGGACGCGCCGCCGGGCTGCGGGTGGACGGCGCCACCCTGCCGGCGGACCTGGTCGTGAACGCGTCCGGGCGGGCCGGGCGGATCGCCGACGGCCTGCGGGCACCCGAGGAGGGCGGCGACTGCGGCCTGTCCTACGTGTCCCGGCACTACGCGCTGCGGCCGGGCGCCGAACCCGGCCCGGTGAACGTGCCGCTCGGTCTGCTGTCGCTGTTCCCCGGCTACCTGGCCGGCGTGTTCCTTCAGGACGGCCGGACCGTCTCGGTGCTCATCGCGCGGCTCACCGCCGACCGGGAGCTGGCCGGGCTGCGCGCGCCGGAGGCCTTCGAGGCGGCCGTACGCCTCATCCCCGGCCTCGACGCCTGGACCGACCCGGGCCGCAGCGAGCCGGCGAGCCCGGTGCTGCCCGGCGCGCACCTGCGCAACACCTACCGCGGCCAGCTCGGCGCCGACGGGCGGGTGCCGTTGCCCGGCCTGGTCCACCTCGGCGACGCGGTCTGCACGACGAACCCGACCGCCGGCCGCGGCATCGCCACCTCGCTCATGCAGGCCTGCCAGTTCGTCCGTACGCTCGGCCCCGACGTCGAAGCGGCCACCGTCGCGTTCGACGAGTGGTGCACCGAGCGGATCCGGCCCTGGTTCGACGACCACGTGGCCTGGGACGCCGACGAGGTACGCCTCTGGTCCGGCGAGGACGTGGACCTGACCCGGCCGCTGACCTCCGGGCACATCGTCGCGGCCACCCAGGCCGATCCGTCGCTGATGCGCGTGGTGGCGCCGTACCTGATGATGGAGGCCCTGCCGGCGTCGCTGGCCGCCGCCGAGCCGCGCGCCCGGGAGCTGTACGCCGGCGGCTGGCGGCAACCGATGCCCGCCACCCCGTCCCGCGAGGACCTGGCCGAGCTCGTCCGCCGGACCGCCCCGCTCACCGTGTGAGCGGCCGGCGCTCACCGGGCCGGCGCCCCGCGGGAGCGCAGCCGGCGCAGCATCCGGGCGTCGCCGAAGCCGACGGCGCGGGCCGCCGCCTCGACCGTCGCGCCGTGCCCGATCAGGTGCTCGGCCCGCTCCACCCGCAGCAGCTGCTGGTAGCGCAGCGGGGTCTGCCCGGTGGCCGCCTCGAACCGGCGGGTCAGGGTGCGTTCGCTCATCCCCGCCGCCGCGGCGAGACGGGCCAGCGGCAGGGGCTCGGTGAACCGGTCGTCGATCCGGTCCTGCACCCGGTGCACCGCGTCGCTGAGGTGGGCGCGGTGCCGCAGCATCGTGCCGACCTGCTGCTCGTCGCCGTTGCGGCGGGCGTACACGACCATCTGCCGGGCCACCCGGGCGGCCGCCGCCGGGCCGTGCCACACCGCGATCAGGTGCAGGGCGAGGTCGATGCCGCTGGCGATGCCGGCGGACGTGATCACCCGGTCGTCCTCGACGTAGAGCACGTCGCGCACCACGACGGCCCGCGGGTAGCGCCGGGCCACCTCGTCCTGCACGTCGTGATGGGTCGTGCACCGGCGGCCGTCGAGCAGGCCGGCCCGCCCGAGCGCGTCGGCGCCCGCGCAGATGCTGGCCACCGTGCCGCCGGCCGCGTGATGCCCGGCGATCCGGTCGAGGGTGCGCCGCTCCAGGTGCCCGGTGCCGGCCAGTCGCGGCGAGTGCCAGCCCGGCACCACCACCAGGTCGGCCGGCGACAGGTCCGGCCAGGAGGTCTCCGCGCGCAGGGTGACGCCCTGATGGGTACGGATCTCGGGCCGGTCGGCGAGGTACGAGAGCGGGTGGTCGTGCCCGAGGTCGGCGGCGGTGGAGAACACCTGCGCCGGCCCCGCAAGGTCGAGCAGGTGCAGCCCCGGCACCAGGACGAACACGATGCGGCTCACGATCCGGTCAGCTCTCCCGTCAGTTGGCCCACGGTGGCGATGGTAGCGAAGCGGCCGGCCAGGACGTACTCCGTGCGGGCCACGACGTCCTCGGCGGCGAGCGTACGGGGATCCGCCAGCAACTCCTCGAGGCTCTGCCCGGCCGGGGCGGTGTGGTGCGGGATCGGGAACGTGGCGGTGGCGTCGGTGACGAACGTGACGGCGTACCCGAGGTCCGAGCCGACCCGGGTGGTGGTCTCGACGCACTGCTCCGTACGGATGCCGCAGACCGTCAGCCCGCGCACGCCCCGAGCGGTCAGCAACTGCTGAAGGTTCGTCGTGGTGAACGCGTTGTGCGAGGTCTTGGTGATGACCGGCTCGCCGGGGCGGGGCTCGAGCTCGGCGAAGACGCGGACGTGCCCGCTCTCCGGGTCGAAGACGCCGCCGCTGCCGGGCTCGGCGTGCAGCACCCACACCACGAGATCACCGGCGGCCCGGGCGGCCTCGGCGAGCCGGCGCACCTGGGCGGCGATGCCGGGATTGCTGACGGCCTGCCACAGCGGGCGGGCCCGGAAGGACTCCTGGACGTCGATGATGACGAGCGCGTTGGTCATGGCTCGATCCTGCCGCCCGTACGGCGGCCGGGGTAAGGCACGGACCCGACGCCCGCCGGAACGATCCGGTCAGCGAGCGAGATCCATGTCCGCCCGGAAGCGACCCGGCGCTACGCCGAACTCGCGGCGGAAGGCCCCGCCGAACGCGGACTCGGTCGCGTAGCCGACCCGCCGGGCGATGGCGGCCAGCGGGTCCCGGGTCTCGCGCAGGAGCCGGGCGGCGCAGACGAGCCGCCACCCGGTCACATACGCCATCGGCGGCTTGCCCACCGCCGCGGTGAACCGCCGCACGAACGCCGTCCGCGACATGCCCGCCACCCCGCTCAGCCGCTGCACCGTCCACGCCCGCTCCGGCCCGTCGTGGATGGCGTGCAGGGCGGCGGCGATGCGCGGGTCCGCGACGGCCGGCCACTCCCCGGACCGTTCCTGCCAGCGGCGCAGGGCGTGCACGAGGATGAGGTCGAGCAGCGCGGCCCGGCTCGCCCCGCCGCCCGGCCGGTCCTCGGACACGTCGTCGTCCAGCAGGGCGGTCAGGAGCCGCAGCCGCGCCTGCCCGTCCTCGTCGCGCGGGATCACCACCACGTCGGGCAGGTGCCGCAGGAATTCGTGGGCCCGGCCGCGGTCGAGCCGGTAGCACCCGCAGAGGAAGTCGAAGTCGGACGGACCGGCTGCCGGAGGCTCGCCGCTCATCGGCGCCATGGGCAGCGCGCCGAGCGGGCGCGGCGCGTGGCTGAGCCCGTGCTCCGAGCCGAACGGCGCCAGGACGACGTCGCCGGCCCGCAGGGCGGTGGTGGTGCCGCCGCGGCCGACCAGCCAGCCCGTGCCGCCGAGCACGACGTGGAAGCCGACGCCCACGAAGGCCGGGTAGCGCGCACCCCACGCGCCGGATTCGGTGATCCGGCGGGCGTGCGGGGTGCCGGTCCGCACGGCACCGATCACCGAGCTGATCAGGTCCACGGCCGCATGGTAGGCCGCGGCGGCACGGACGCGGATGAAGGTGGGCCGATCGCGCATGGTTCCGGCGCCGTACGCCTGGTTCAGTCGATCCACGTGACCTCCATCGACACTGACCTGGCCCGAGTCCTGCGCGAGAACGCCGCCCGTACCGAACGGCAGGGCCGCCCGGCCGCGGAGAGCCTCGACGCGGCCCGCGCCGCGGGGGCGTTCGCGCTCCGGGCCCCCGCGTCCGCCGGCGGGGACGGGGCGAGCGCCGTGACCGTCGCCGGCGTCCTCGCCGGGATCGGCCGGCACTGCCCGGCCACCGCGTGGATCGCCGGCACCTGCGCCACCTCCAAGACCTTCGTCACCGACGTGTTCGGCGCCGCGGCGCCCCCCGGCTACTTCGCCGATCCGAAGGGGCTCGCCTGCGGCTCCGGTACGCCGTCCGCGACCGGGGTGCGCGAGCCCGGCGGGGTGCGCGTGACCGGGCGGTGGGCGTACGTCTCGGGTTGCGAGGACGCCGCCTGGGCCGGGCTCGCCGTCCTGGTCGAGGGGACGTACTGCTTCGCGGCGGTCCCGGTGTCCGCGCTGACCGTCGAGCGGACCTGGGACACCGCCGGCATGCGCGGCACCGGCAGCCACACCCTGGTGGCCCACGACGTGCCGGTGCCGGACGGCCGGATCGCCGCGGCACGCCCGCCGGACCCGGCGACGCACCTCTTCTACGTCACCACGGTGCTCGCCCCCGTGGTGGGTGCGGCCCGCGGCGCCCTGGACGTCACCGAGGCGATGGTCGCCTCCGACCGCAGGCCGAGCATGACGGCGTACACCCGGATGGCGGAGTCGCCGGCGGTCCGGCACACGCTCGCCGAGGCGGCCCTGCTCGTGGGCCGCGCGGAGCGGACCCTGACGGCGGCCGCGGAGGCCGCCGACTCGGGTGACGTCGCGCCCGCCGGCCACGCCCGCCTGAGGTTCGAGATGGCCGAGGCCGCGCGGGACTGCCGCACCGCCGTCGAGCTGATGCTGGACCTGCACGGGGTCGGCGGCTTCGGCTCGGCGCATCCCGCCCAGCGGTTCTGGCGGGACGTCGCGGTCGGCTCCCGCCACGCCCACCTGCGGTCCTACCTCGCGGTCGAGGACTACGGCCACGCACTCACCGGGGTGACACCCTAGAAATGCGTTGTGGTCGCGGCGGGACGGTCCCTACTGTCCGCAGGATGCGTACGCGGCTGCTGGCGGTGACCTTCGAGGCCCGGGATCCGGCCCGGGCGGCGGAATTCTGGGGCGCCCTGCTCGGCCGGGAGACCGTCGCGGACGGCGCCGGTGTGCTCCTGCCGGGCGGGGACGCCCAGGCCGGTCTCCGGTTCGTGCCGGGGCGCGCGGGCCGGCTCGGCGCCAACCTCGTGCATCCGCACCTGACCAGCGCCGGGCCCGGCGACCGGGAGCGGACGGTGGAGAAGGCGCTGGGCCTCGGCGGCAGCCACCTCGATGTCGGGCAGCGGCCCGAGGAGGGGCACGTCGTCCTGGCCGACCCCGCGGGCTACGAGTTCTGCGTCATCGAGCCGGGCAACGCCTTCCTCGCCGGGTGCGGCTTCCTCGGCGAGCTCAGCTGCGACGGCACCCGCGCGACCGGGCTGTTCTGGAGCCGGGCCCTGGGCTGGCCGCTCGTCTGGGACCGGGACGAGGAGACCGCGATCCAATCGCCGGACGGCGGGACGAAGATCTCCTGGGGAGGCCCGCCGGTGCGGCCCCGGGAGGAGCCGGCCCGGCAGCGCTTCGAGCTCGTGGCGGCGGCCGGCGAGCTGATCTCCCTCGGGGCCACCCGGCTCGGGCCCGGCACGGACGGCGCGGACCTACTGGCCGATCCGGACGGCAACGAATTCCTGGTCCGGCGGGGCTAGCCGGCCCTCAGCGCAGGACGTCGTCGGTGGCCGAGGCGAGGGCGGCCAGGTCGGCGCGGGTCGGCAGGCCCTCGCAGTCGCCGGGGACCGTCACCGCCCACGCGCCCGCCGCGATCGCCGTCGCCAGCCGGGCCGCGGGCTGCGCGCCGGCCAGGCGGTCGGCGAGGTAGCCGGCCACGAAGGCGTCCCCGGCACCGACCGGGTCCACCACCGCCACGTCCGGCGCCGCGACCGCGTGCCGCTCGCCGTCGATCAGGGCGGTGCACCCGCGGGCGCCGTCCTTGACCACCACCTCGGCCGGGCCGAGGGCGGCGAGCCCGTCGAGCGGGGGTCCGTCCACGAACAGCGCCGCCTCCGCCGGGCCGGCGAAGACGATATCGGCCCGGGCCACCAGGTCGCGCAGGACCGGCGCGGCGTCGAAGCGCGACCACAGCTTGGCGCGGTAGTTGACGTCCACCGACACCGTCACGCCCGCCGCCCGCGCGGTCTCCACGGCCTGGAAGACCGCCGCCCGCGCGGAGTCGCTCAGCGCCGGCGTGATGCCGGTGACGTGCACGATCGCGGCCGCCCGCACCGCGTCGGCCGGGACGTCGGACGGCGCGAGGCGGGACCCGGCGCTGCCCGCGCGGTGGTAGTCGACGGTGAGCAGCGCCCCGGTGCGCCGATGCTTGACCATGAGCCCGGTGAACGAGGGGTCGCGGATCACCACGGCGGCGACGCCCTCGGCCCGCAGCCGGCGGGCGATCAGGTCGCCGCTGGCGTCGTCTCCGACCCGGCCGAGCCAGGTGACGGGCGCGCCGAGCCGGGCGGCGCCGATCGCCACGTTGCTCTCCGCGCCGCCGATGCCGAAGGTGAAGCCCCGGGCGTGATCCAGCGCGCCGATGCCCTCGGCGCTGACCACCCCCATGGTCTCGCCGAACGTCAGCAGGCCGCTCACGAGCGGGCGTACGCGACCGCGTCGGCGGCCCGGCGGGCCCGGTCGGCCAGCCGGGCCAGGCTGCCGCCCGAGGCGGCGTCGCCGAGCAGCGGCCCGCCCAGCCCGACCGCCGCCGCGCCGGCGCCGAGCCAGGCCGCCACGTCGGCGATCTCGATGCCGCCGGTGGGCATGATCCGCACGTCGGGCAGCGGCCCGTGCAGGTCCTTGAGGTAGCGCGGGCCGACCGCCGACGCCGGGAAGAGCTTGACCAGCGGCGCACCCGTCCGCGCGGCGGCGAAGATCTCGCTCGGGGTGAACGCGCCCGGGTAGAACGGCACGCCCGCCCCCTCGACGCCGGGCACGGCCACGGGCGAGACCAGGAACGCGGCGCCGGCGTCGATGCTCGCCTCGGCGTCGTCGGCGCTGAGCACGGTGCCCGCCCCGACGACGACGTGCGGGGGCAGCTGGCGGCAGAGGCCGGCGAGCGCCTCCAGGGCGCCCTTGGAGGTGAGGGTCACCTCCAGCGCGGTGATGCCCGACTCCACGAGCACGTCGGCGACCGCCGAGAACGCGTCGGCCGTCGGCGCCCGCAGCACCGCCACCACGCCGCTGCGCACGATCGCCTCAGTCACCGACATGTCCGGCATGGACGCCTCCCCGGGGTTCGTCGTCTCCCTGACGATCCTGCCCCGCCCGCGCCAAGATCACCCAGTGACGCTCGACTCCTGGGACGCCCCGCTGCCCCGCCGCAGGTACGTCCGCAGCGACCGCGGCGGCCCCTCCACCGGCATCGGCGGCGGCGTCACCTCGATGCCCAGCTCCTCCCGGATCGCCGCCTCCAACTGCTGCATCACCAGCGGCACGTGGCCGAGCATCTCGCGCACCGACTTCGCCGGGTCGACGCCGGGCGGCGGGGTCGGGCGGCTGCCGTACAGCTTCTCGAGCAGCAGGTGCACGGCCAGCGCGGCGCTGCGCACCTGCCCCGAGGCGAGCAGGCGGACCTGCATCAGCGCGGGACCCACCTCGTCGAGATACGTGAACGGCCCGGGCATCGGCTGCCCCGAATCCAGCGCGGCCCGCAACCGGTACGTCGCCCGTTCGAACTGCGCCAGCAGGGCGACGTAGGCGTCGCGGCGCTCGGCGTACCACCGGCGGGTGCGCTTGGCACGGCTGCGCAGATAGTTGTCGCGGGACGACACCAGCAGTGTCACACCCGCCCCGACCAGGGCGAACACGACGGCGATCAGGGGCAGGCCCCACCACGGGATCTCAGACACCCGACAACGGTAGCGATGCCCCGCCCGGCCGTACCGGCGTGCCCCCGATCGTGGACCGGGGCCGGCGGGGCAGGATCAGCCGACGGTGGGCCGGTGGATCAGCCCGGCGTGCTCCGCGGGGGTCCGGGGGCGCCCGTAGAGCCAGCCCTGCGCCAGGTCGCAGCCGTGGTCGCGGAGCCAGTCGCGCTGCAGAGCGGTCTCCACGCCCTCGGCCACCACCCGCAGGTTCATCGACCGGGTCATCGCCAGCACCGCCCGGACGATCGACTCGTTCGCCCCGTGCTCGCCCACCTCGGAGACGAAGGAGCGGTCGAGCTTCACGATGCCGACCGGCAGCCGGTTGAGGTAGCTCAGCGACGAGTAGCCCGTACCGAAGTCGTCGATGCAGAGGGTCACGCCCAGCTCGGCGAGGGCGTCGAGGGTCGCGAGCGCGGTCTCCAGGTCCTCCATCACGCCGGACTCGGTGATCTCCAGCCACAGCGCCCCGGGCGGCAGGCCGGTGCCGGCGAGCACGTCCCGGACCACGCCGACGAGCGCCTGGTCGCGCAGCTGCCGGACGGAGACGTTGACCGACACGTGCAGGGGCCGCGCGTCCGGGCCCCGCTCGGCACGCCACGCGGCGAGCTGGGCGGCCGCCTCCCGCAGCAGCCAGGCGCCGCTCTCGACGATCAGGCCGGTCTCCTCGGCGATGGGGATGAAGTCGAGCGGTGACACCGCGCCCAGCGTGGGGTGCTGCCACCGCATGAGCGCCTCGAAGCCGTCGAGCTCGTCCGTCGCCAGGTCGACGATCGGCTGGTAGTGCACCGCCAGCTCACCGCGGACGAGGGCGCCGCGCAGCGCCTGCTCCAGGTTCATCCGGTCGCGGACCTGATCGCGCAGGGACGTGTCGAACAGCGCGTACGCGTTGCGCCCGGAGCCCTTGGCCTTGTACATCGCGGTGTCGGCGTCGCGGATCAGCTCGAGGGCGTGCGCCCCGCCCGGCGACTTGGCGACGCCGATCGAGGCGGAGATGACCACGTTGCCGACCGACAGCTCGAACGGGCGGGCGAACTCCTCCAGCACCCGGTCGGCGAGCGACTCGGCGAGCGCCGAGTGCGACGGGCTGGCCAGGGCGATGACGAACTCGTCGCCGCCGATCCGGCAGACCAGGTCGGCGTCGCGGACCTGGGCGCCGAGCCGCCCGGCGACCGCGCAGAGCAGCTCGTCGCCGACCTCGTGGCCCCAGTGGTCGTTGACCATCTTGAACCGGTCGAGGTCGATGAAGAGCAGGCTGATCTCGAGCTGCTCGGCGACGGCCCGGTCGCCCCAGCTCGCCACGGTCTCGGCGAGCAGCTCCCGGTTGGGCAGGTCGGTGAGGGCGTCGTGGGTGGCGCGCCGCCGGGTGGCGCGTTCGGCGCGGGCCCGCGAATTGTTCGAGCGGACCACCCGGTAGAAGACCGTGACGATCAGCAGGACGCAGAGCGCGGCCCGGACCGTGCCGTCCACGATCCCGCCGACCGGCTCGAGCGTCGTGATGACCACGGGTACGACGACCATGAGCGCCATCAGCCCCGTACGCAGCTTGCTGAGGTCCTTGACCACGATCCGCTGCGGCGCGGTGAGGCTGCGCATCGACGGGTGCACCCCGGCCGCCCCGACGAACAGGAACGTGGCGGCGAAGAGCACGTCGACGGTGTGCTGCGGCACCTCGGCGAGGCCGCCGTCGCGCAGCATGAAGAGGAAGTCGCCGGCGAACATGGCCGCGGCGGCCGTGATGAGCAGCCAGAGCGAGAGCTGCCGGGCGCCCCCGGAGAGCCCCAGCTGCGCCGCGAGCACCAGCAGCATGACGTCGAAGATCGGGAAGAAGGAGTTGGCCACCCGCAGCGGCGAGAGGTCCACCTGCGCCATCGACGGGGCCATCAGGAACGTCCAGCACATGAACGCCGTCGCCAGCCCGACGAGCGCGGCGTCGACCCGGGCGGGGTCGTCGTCCGAGGCCTGCCGGCGGCGCAGCATGCCCCAGAAGGCCCAGCCCATGACCAGGTACCCGGGCAGCACGAAGATGTCCGAGACGAGCGCCATGGCCGTCGGCGGGGAGGCACCCGCGCCGGGCACCACGGCCCGCACGACGATGCCGCAGAAGAAGAGCAGCGCCGACGCAAGCAGGCAGGCCCACGGGCCCCGCTCGCCGGGCAGGGCCATGCGGCGCACGCCGTACACCATGGCGCCCAGCCCGCCCACCGCGGCGACCGCCGTCAGCGGGGTGCGCAGCCACTCCGGACCGGCGGCCAGCCAGGCCAGCACGATCCCGACGGCCGCCAGGTAGGCCCACGCCACCGCGCGTCCGCGCGCGGGA
This sequence comes from Pseudosporangium ferrugineum, assembly GCF_003002065.1. Lineage (GTDB taxonomy): Bacteria > Actinomycetota > Actinomycetes > Mycobacteriales > Micromonosporaceae > Actinoplanes > Actinoplanes ferrugineus_A. Next base: position 41,096 of record NZ_PVZG01000015.1, on the reverse strand, counting down.
TGCGCCGGCCCGGCGCGGACGACCGCGACGGGCGCGGCCTCCGGGCGCTGCGGGGCCAGCACGGAGGTCATGACCCTCCATCGGCATGACGGCCCGGGTCATTAACCATCCGTCCCGGACTCCGCCGAAACGGTCACGCGGCCTCCGGTTCCCACGTACGTTTCATCCTGATCTGGGCCGGTCCGAAGTCTTTCGCGGGGGGATACGCGTGAAGCGAACGCACAGCCGAGTCATCAGTACGGCATTGAGCACCACCGTCGCCCTGAGTGGCACCTTGGTGGTCCTGAGCAGCGGTGATCCGTCGACGACCGGGATCCGGGCGGCCCTGACCGCGACGGAACCGACCCTGCAGACCGTGGCGCTGACGGCCGACGGCTCGTCGCCGACCGGCCGCACCTTCTCGGCGCCGGCGGGGCGGGCCATGGCGCCGCGTACCACCGGGCGGTTCGCCCTGGTCGGCGCCACCTGGACCGACCCGGCCCGGCGGCTCACCGGCACCGTGCAGGTACGCACCCGCTCCGCCGCCGACGGCACCTGGACGCCCTGGCAGACGCTCGAGGCGGACGCCCCGAACCCGGCCGAACCGGGCTCCGCCGACGCCCGGGGCGCCCGCGGCAGCACCGACCCGCTGTGGGTGGGGCCGTCCGACGGCGTCGAGGCGCGGGTGGCGGACGGCTCCGGGGGAACCGCGGCGCTGCCGCCCGGGCTCCGGCTCGACCTCATCGACCCCGGCGACCCGGCCGCCGCCGAGGTCCCGGTGCCGAAGGCGTACGCGGAGGTCGAGGAGCCGCCCCGGCCGGTGCCGGACCTCGTCAGCCGGGCGCGGTGGGGCGCGAACGAGCGGCTGGTCGAGAACGCGCCCGAGTACACCACCGACGTGCAGGTGCTGTTCGTGCACCACACGGCCGGGACCAACAGCTACAGCTGCGCGGACTCCCCCGCGATCGTGCGGAGCATCCAGGCGTACCACGTGAAGAGCAAGCACTGGAACGACATCGGCTACAACTTCCTGGTCGACAAGTGCGGGACGCTGTTCGAGGGGCGGGGCGGCGGGATCACCCGGCCGGTGCTGGGGGCGCACACGCTCGGCTTCAACGCGCGCAGCAGCGCCATCGCGGTGCTCGGCAACTACATGTCGCGCGATGTTCCGGCTCGGGTGCGGACGGTCATCGCTCAGGTGGCGGCGTACAAGCTGGGGGCGTACGGGAACCCGCCCGCCGGCCGGGTCTCACTGATCTCCAGCGGCAGCGACCGGTACGCCCGCGGCAGCCGCGCCGTGCTCAACCGCGTCTCCGGGCACCGCGACACCGGCCGCACCGAGTGCCCCGGCGACGCCCTGTACGGCCGGCTCGGCGCGATCCGCTCGCTCGCCGCGGCGGGCCCGTCCGGCCTCGCGGTCACCAAGATCAACGGCGCCGTCCGGATCGGCGGCACCTGGTTCACCCGGGGCGCGGTCCGGCCGTACTGGCAGGTCGGCACGCCCGGCACCCTGATGCACCGCTACGACGTGTACGTCGACGGCGATCTGACCGCCTCCGTGCCCGCCACCGAGCGCCAGCAGTTGCTGCGGCTCGAGCCGGGGCGGCACACCGTACGCGTGCGGGCAGTGGCCCTCAACGGCCGCGTCGCCGTCACCGACACCCTCGTGTACGCCGACCAGACCCTCCCGGAGTTCACCGGCGGCCCGACGGTGACGCTGCGCCCCGGCTCGCTCGACGGCATCGTGCCGGTGCGGCTGCGCTGGGCGGTCCGGGACGCGGGCGGCCTGCGCACCGTACGCCTGACCACCCCCGCCACCGTGGGCCTGCCGATCACGGCGACCTCCTGGGCGGGCTCGGTCCGGCCGGGCGCGGCGACCACGTACGGCCTGCGCGCCACGGACCGGGCGGGCAACGCCCGGTCGGTGGCGGCCGTGCGCACCCCGGTGCTGGTCTCCGAGGCCCGGGCCGAGCGGCAGGGCACCTGGCGCGCCATCGGCAGCCCCGCCTACCTGGGCGGTTCGGCGCTGCGGGCAACCACCGCCGGCGCGGCGCTGAGCTGGTCGTTCACCGGCCGGTCGGCGGCGCTGGCGGTGAGCCGCACCGCGGTCTCCGGCCGAATCCGGGTGTACGTGGACGGCAAGCCCGCGGGCATCGTCGACCTGCGCTCGCCGGACGCCCTGCACCGCCGCGCGGTGTGGACCCGCTCGTGGACCGCCGCCGGCCCGCACACGGTCAGGATCGTCGCCGAGGGCACCGCCGGCCGCCCCGGCGTCATCTCGGACGGGCTGGTCTACCTGAAGTAGGGGTCGTCGCCGGTCTGCCGGTCGAGCACGACCCGCAGCTCCCGCATGGCGAAGTAGAGGCTCGACTTCAGGTCGCTCACCGGCACGCCGCGCGCCTCGGCCGCGGCCTCCAGAGAGACGCCACGGTAGAAGAGCTCGACGAGGACCTCGCGGTGCGACGCCGCGAGGTCCTCCATCGCCCGCACGATCGTGGTCTCCGGGCGGGGGGACGGCGAGCGCTCCGCCGGCACGACGACGGGGCGGTCGTCATGCCCTGCGGGAGCGGAGCGCTCGCCGTCGCGCAGCACCGTACGGGCCGTGAGCACCAGCCACGGCCGTACCGCGGAAGCCCGCGGGGGGTAGCGGGCAGGATCCTGCGCTGCGCGGTAGAAGGTCTCCTTGAGCACGTCCATGGCGGCGGCCTCGTCGCCACCGGTGCGGCGCAGCACGTACGCCTCGAGCGCCCGGCGGTGCGGCGCCACCAGGGCGTCGAACGCCTCGGCCGCCCGCTCCCGCGCCGCCCGCTCGGCAGAGCTGCCGGGCATCGGCGCGAAGAGGTCCGCGTGCATCGGCGGCCTGCCGGTCCGGTCCGCCGCGTGGCGGCCCATGGGTGCCCCTTCCCTTGATCGTGCGAAGGTCCCATCGTGATCCACCGGGCGGCCGGAGACACCGGGGAAAGTACCCACGTCCGCGGATTCAGGTATGACCCGGGTAGTTCCCCGGTGTCCCCCGGGCGTGTCGCGACGAACTCTTGCTGCCGGAAGGGAGCGAGATGCAGTGCAGTCACGTGCCGCCCTGCCCCCGGGCGGCGGACACCGACCATGAGGCCGCGCGCGTCGTGGCCACCCACCCTGAGCAGGGCTGGAGCCTGCTCTGCAACGGCGTGGTGACCTTCGACGACTGCGGCGAGCTGCTGCCCGACGGCCGTGCCGTGGCGGCGCCGGCGGGTCCGGTGCTTGCCCTGGCGCACCACAGCGGCGTCCCCGCGGGCATCCGGCGCACCGCAATCGGGGGTCGCACACACTAACGTGCTCCTATGAGCACCGCCACGACCGCGCGCGGTACCTCCGGGAACCTGCCCGCCGAGGTGACGAGCTTCGTGGGCCGGCGCCACGAGCTGAACGGCGTCCGGCGGATGCTCTCGACCAGCCGCCTGGTGACGCTGACCGGCGCGGGCGGGGTGGGCAAGACCCGGCTCGCCCGGCACGCCGGGCTGGAGCTGCGCCGCGCGTTCCCCGACGGCGTGTGGTTCGCCGAGCTGGCCGAGCTGCGCGATCCCGATCTGGTCGCGGTGACGGTGGCCGAGGTGCTGGGCGTACGGGAGGAAGCGGTCAGTCCCGACGCGCCGGGACTGGCGACGTTCCTGGCCGACCGGCAGGCCCTGCTCATCCTCGACAACTGCGAGCACCTCGTCGCGGCGTGCGCCGACCTGGCCGAGACGCTGCTGCGCGCCTGCCCGCGGCTGCGCATCCTGGTGACCAGCCGCCAGGCGCTGCGGATCGCGGGCGAGGCGACGCTGACCGTGCAGCCGCTGTCGGTCCCCGAGTCGGACACCGCCTGCACCCCGGCCGACCTGGCCCGTTACGAGGCGGCGAGCCTGCTCGTGGAACGGGCGACCGCGGTGCTGCCGGGCTTCGAGGTGACCGAGGCGAACTGCGCCACAGTCACCGCGCTGTGCCAGGCGCTGGAGGGCATGCCGCTGGCGATCGAGCTGGCCGTGGCGCGGCTGCGGGTCCTCACCCTCGACGAGATCCTCGAACGGCTGACCGACCGTTACCGCCTGCTCACCACCGGAGCCCGCAACGCGCCGGCCCGGCAGCAGACCCTGCGCGCCCTGATCGACTGGAGCTGGGACCTCTGCGCCGAGCCGGAGCGCCTGCTGTGGTCGCGGCTGTCGGTGTTCTCCGGCGGCTTCGAACTCGACGCCGCCGAGCGGGTGTGCGCGTTCCCGCCGCTCGCCGCGGACTCGATCCTCGACCTCATCGCGTCCCTGGTGGACAAGTCGATCGTCTTCCGGGTCGGCGACGGCCCCCGGGCCCGCTACAAGATGCTCGAGGTGGTCCGCGAGTACGGCGCCGCCCGCCTCGCCGAGGCCGGCGAGCAGCAGGAGGTCGCGCAGCGGCACGGGGACTGGTTCGCCGAGCTGGCCCGGTACGGCGACGTGCACTGGGCGAGCCCGGACCAGGCGGCGCTGATGCTGCGCCTGCGCCACGAGCAGGCCAACCTGCGGGTCGCGCTCGAGCACGCGGTCCGTACCGCGCCGCCGGAGGTCTCCCTGCGCTTCGCGGCGGACCTGCAGAACCACTGGTTCGTCCGCGGCTTCCTCTCCGAGGGCCGGCACTGGCTGGACCGCGCCCTGGCCCTGCCCCCGGCCCGCCACTGGACCCGGGTCCGGGCGCTGCGCGTGGCGTCCTGGATCGCCTGCATCCAGGGTGACCGGCAACGCGCCTCCGCCCTGCTGGCCGACGCGAAGGCGCTCAACGCCACCCTGCCGCCGTCGCCGGAGAACGCCTTCATCCCGGTCGTCGAGGGCAACATCGCGATGTTCGCGGGCGACCCCGCCGCGGCGCTGCCGCTGTTCGAGGAGGCCCTGGCCGGCATCCGCGCGCTCGGCTCCCCCAGCGGCGAGATGTGGTGCCTCTGCGTGCTCGGCATGGCCCGCGGCCTGTCCTCCCCCGACCCGTCCGCCGGCTACGCCGACCTGGCCGCCTGCCAGGAGCTGGCCGCGGAACACGGCGAGGTGTGGTGGCGCTCGTTCGCACTGTGGTCGCTGAGCGTGCTCCGCTGGCGGGCCGGCGACAACGCGGGCGCGGCCCAGGCGGCGCGGGAGAGCCTGCAGATCGACGCGCTGGTGGAGGACGAGCAGTTCACCGTCGGCCTGGCCCTGGAGTCGCTCGGCTGGGTGGCCGTCACCGAACGCCGGGACCAGCGCGCGGCCCAGCTGATCGGGGCGTCGGACCGCATGTGGAGCGCCATGCAGGCGTCCCTCTCCACCTTTCGCGCGATGCGCGAGTTCCACGACGAGGCCACCTCGCAACTCCGCGCCCGCCTGGGCGACCGCGCCTTCGAGACGGCCTTCGCCCGCGGCGTCGCCCTCACCACGGCGGAGGCGGTGGCCCTGGCGATGGAACGGGTGCCGGCCCCCCGCCCGGCGCCGGCCCCGGACGAGCCGGCCCGGCTGGCCGACCTCGGCCTCACCCGCCGCGAGCAGGAGGTGGCGGCGCTGGTCGCGGAGGGCCTGACCAACCGCGAGATCGCGGCCCGCCTGGTGGTGGCGCAGCGTACGGCGGAGGGCCACGTCGAGAACATCCTGAGCAAGCTCGGCTTCACCTCCCGCGCCCAGGTGGCCGCCTGGCTGGCCTCCCAGCGATGATCGCGTCCGGGACACGCCGCTGAGCCGCGGTTCCCGGGCGGGTTCGCGTAAGGTCGCCGGTCATGGGCCTGCTCACCTTCAGCCTCAACGTCACCCTGGACGGTTGCGTCGACCACCGGGAGGGCATCGCCGACGACGAGACGCACGCGTACTTCACCCGGCTCATGGACGAGGCCGGGGCGATGCTGTGGGGCCGCGTCACCTACGAGATGATGGAGAGCGCCTGGCCGGCCGTCGCCCGCGGCGACGTGGAGGCGCCGCCGGCCCTCCGCGAGTGGGCGGTCAAGCTGGAGACCAAGCCCAAGTACGTGGTGTCGGCGACACGCACGGACTTCCCGTGGGCCGGCAGCCACCACCTCGCCGGCGACCTGAGCGAGGGCGTGCGGAGGCTCAAGGACGCGACCCCGGCCGGAGTCCTCCTGGGGAGCGGCGCGCTGGCCACCGAACTCGACCGCCTGGACCTGATCGACGAGTACCGGCTGCTCGTCCACCCCATGATCGCCGGCCACGGCCCGAAGCTGCACGAGGGCGGCCTGCCCGCCACGCGCCGCCTCGAGCTGCTCTCGGCGAAGCCCTTCCGCAACGGCGTCGTGGCCCTGCACTACCGCCGCGTGCGCTGAATCACCGGAAGACCGGCATATCCGGGCAATCAACCTTCCCGAGCAGGCAGCCATGCCCGAATCCCGTAGGAAGTGCGATTGGTCCGTTCATAGAGTCGGACCGCAACTGATCAAGATCGTTTCCGGCCGCCGGAGCGATCGCGGGAAAATTGAGGTACGGCATGTCATCGAAGCGCAAGTTCAGCTCGCCAGCCTCGCCGTGACGGTGGGACTGGTGTCATCGGCGCTCGTGGCGCCCGCCGCCGCCCACGCGGCCTTCGCGGACTGCCCGCAGGAGATCTACTGCCTGTGGACGGAGTTCGACGGCACGGGCGGCGCCCTCTTCACCGCCACCGACCAGCCGGACCTCCGGGCCCGGAACCTGAACGACGTGATCAGCTCGGTCAACAACACCTCCAGCACGCGAGGCCTGTGCCTGTACCCGGACATCAACTACAAGTCGGTCACCTGGATGGGCTACGTCCCGCCGAAGACCTCGATGAACCTCGAGGCCGACGGCCTCGACAACGCCCTCAGCTCGGTCAAGTGGGCGCCGACGAACGACGCGGGCTCCTGCCGCTGACCTGAGTCGCCCGGGCCGCGAGGAATCACCTCGCGGCCCGAACGACGACGGCGCCGGGGTTCAGGCACGGACCGGGTTGCGAGCAGCAAGATCCTGCTCAGCACGGCCCGGTCGGGGAGCATCGTCGTACGGGCCGGCAACGCCGGGGGCGGGGTCAGTTGGCCAGCCAGATGGCGGTGTTGAGGGCGGTCGCGAACGTCACCCACGCCCAGTAGGGCAGCAGCAGTCCGGCCGCGAGCCGGGAGATCGGGCGGAACAGGAGGACCGTCGCGCCGATCGCGAGCCACATCAGGACGATGTCGATCAGGGCCAGGCCGTATTCGCCGAAGCCGAAGAAGATCGGGGTCCAGAGCGCATTCAGGACCAGTTGGATCGCGTACGCCGTGAGCGCCGGTGTCCACCCCGAGCGCCGCCACGCCAGCCAGCCGGCGACGGCGATCGTCGCGTACAGGAGGGTCCAGACCGGGCCGAACAGCCACGACGGCGGGGCCCACGGTGGCTGGTCGAGGCCCTGGTATTCGGCCGAGGTGCCGGCCACGCCGAGGCCGCCGATCGCGGCCGCCAGGGTCACCGCGGCGGCGAACGGGACGAGGCCCCACCGGGAGCCGGGCGAGCGACGGGGCCGGTACGCGACGTGACTGGTCATGGTCCCCAGCTACCCGGTGAGGCTGGCGATCATGCGCTCGGCGATGACCGGGAACGCCGGCGGCGGGCCGGAGCCGCCCTCGGCCAGCACCTCCGCCAGCCGCGGGTAGGCGCCGCTCGCCACCGCCTCCTGGAGCCGGTCGACCTGCGCCGCGACGTGTTCGCCGGCGGTGCGGCCGGCGCGGGCCTGGGCGAGCTCGTGGTTCACGTAGCCGGCGACGAAGCCGGTCAGGAGTGCCAGGACCTCCAGCTTGGCGGGGCCGGACAGCCGGGTGCCGGCGAGGGCCGCCAGCCCGCGTTCGAGGTATCCGATGGCGTTCGGGCCGCTGAGGCCGCGCCCGGGCAGCGCGGCCGGCAGCCACGGGTGGCGCAGCATCAGGTCGCGCTGCCACCCGGCGAGGTGGAGCAGCGTGGGTGCCGGCGGCCCGTCGTACCCGCTCACGTGCTCGATCATGTGGTCGACCAGCTCGTCCTTGTCCCGGACGTACGTGTAGAGCGACATCACGCCCGCGCCGAGTTCGGTGGCGAGCCGCCGCATGGTGAGCGCGTCGAGGCCTTCCGTGTCGGCGACGGCCACGGCGGCGGCCACGACGTCGGTACGGGTCCGGGCGGGCGGGCGGCCACGGGGCACAGCGAACCTCCGGCATGGGTTACCATTTCCAGTACAACGTACGGGAAATGAGGTGCGGTCATGCGACGACTGCCATTCTTCCTCCGCGTGTGGGCCGGGAGGCGACGGCCACGGGGGTCCTACGAGGTGCGCCGGGAGACGGCCGTGCCGGTTCCGGGCGCCGACGGCAGCATCCTGCTCACCGACCACTACGCCCCGGTCACCGACCGGGAGGTGCCGACGCTGCTGGTGCGCAGCACGTACGGCCGCGGCTTCCCCTGGAACCTGCTCTACGGCGTGCGCTTCGCCGAACAGGGCTTCCACGTCGTCCTGCAGAGCCCCCGGGGCACCGGCGGCTCGGAGGGCGACTTCCACTTCTGGCGGCACCACGCGGAGGACGGCAACGCGACCGTCGACTGGCTCCGCAAGCAGCAGTGGTTCACCGGCGCGCTCGGCACGGCCGGCCCGAGCCACCTCGCGTACGTGCAGTGGGCGCTCGCCCTCGACCCGCCGCCCGAGCTGCGCGCCGCCACGATGCAGGTGCCGATCCACGATCCGTACGACGCCCTGCACCCGGGCGGGCAGTGCGCGTTCGGCCTGGAGCTCGGGCTGGTCAGCGGCGCCATCCTGCTGAACCGGGGCGCCGGGACGGCCGGGTACACGCGGGCCGTCCTGCGGCTGCTGCGCCACCTCCGGCGCGTCGTACGGGCGGTGCCGCTCCTCGACTCCTACCGCCGGGCGTTCGGGGGCCGGCGGCAGGAGTTCGAGGACTGGCTCACCCACCCGTACCCGGATGACCCGTTCTGGGCCGGCGCCGACGCCGGGGCCGCGGCGGACCGGCTCACCGCGCCGGTCGCCCTCGCCACCGGCTGGCACGACCTGGCCCTGGACCAGACGCTGCGGCAGTACGCCCGCCTGCGCCGCGCCGGCCGGACCCCGGGGCTGCTCATCGGTCCCTGGACGCACAGCTCGGCGCTGGAGGAGGGCTGGAACGAGGTGTTCACCGACGCCGTCGCGCACCTGCGGGCCCATCTCGGCGACGGGCCCGAGCGACCCGGCCGGGTCCGGGTGCATATCGGCGGCGAGTGGCGGGAGTTGCCGGACTGGCCGCCGCCGAGCGCGCCGACCCGGTATCACCTGGGCGACGGCGGCGAGTTGCACGCCGGCGGGCCGGGCGACGACGCGCGCACCACGTTCCGCTACGACCCGCGCCACCCCACGCCGTCGCTCGGCGGCCAGGGGCAGTCGCGGCCGGGCGGCGCGGTGGACAACCGGCGGCTGGAGGCGCGCCCCGACGTCCGCACGTTCACCACCGCGCCGCTGGACGAGGCCGTCGAGGTGATCGGCCACGTCGCCGCCGACCTGCACGTCGGCGGCAGCACCGGGCACTTCGACGTGTTCGCCCGGCTCTGCGACGTCGCGCCGGACGGGCGTTCGGTCAACGTCTGCGACGGCCTGGTCCGGCTCACCCCGGACCACCACGACGGTGATCCCGTACGGGTGGAGTTGAGCGCCGCCGGCCACCGCTTCGCCCCGGGGCACCGGATCCGGCTCCAGGTCAGCGGGGGCGCGCACCCCCGCCGGCTGCGCAACTACGGCACCGGGGAGCCGGCCGCCACCGCGACGCGCCTGGTCGCGTCGGACACGACCGTGCACCACGGCCGTACCCGCCCGTCCGCGCTGGTGCTGCCGGTGGTGTGACGGGCCGTCACCGGCCTGCCGTGCGCCGGTAGACCACCACCTGCCAGGGCTCGAGCTCGAGATCCTCCGGCGCCGGGGCGTTCGTCAGCACCAGTTCCGCCGACGACCACGCCCCGGCGTCGTCCAGGCCGGCCCGGGCCCGCTCCCCCGAGAAGTTGCCGATCACCAGGAGTTCGGTGTCGCCGTGCCGGCGGGTGTACGCGTACAGCCGCTCGTCCTCCGGCAGCAGCATGGTGAAGTCGCCGTACACGACGACGGGGTCCTCGTGCCGCAGCTCGATGAGCCGGCGGTAGAAGTGGTAGACCGAGTCCGGGTCCTTGACCGCCGCCGCCGCGTTGATCTCCGTGTGGTTGGGGTTCACCGCCAGCCACGGCGTACCCGTCGTGAAACCCGCCTGCGGCGAGGCGTCCCACTGCATCGGCGTACGGGCGTTGTCGCGGCTCCGGGCCCGCAGCACGGTGAGCACGTCCTCGGGCGAGCGGCCCTCGTGCTCGACCGCCTGGGCGTAGTGGCCGAGCGCCTCGATGTCGCGGAAGTCGGCGATGGACCCGAACGGCGCGTTCGTCATGCCGAGCTCCTCGCCCTGGTAGACGTACGGCGTCCCGCGGTGCAGGTGCAGCACGGCACCGAGCATCTTCGCCGACCGTACGCGGAACTCCGCCGAGTCGTCACCGAAGCGCGACACGACCCGGGGCTGGTCGTGGTTGTTCCAGTAGAGGCTGTTCCAGCCGGCCTCGGCCAGCCCCGCCTGCCACCGGCCGAGGGTGGCCTTGAGCCTGGTGAGCCGCAGCGGGTAGAGGGTCCACGGGTCCGGTCCACGGTCGACGAAGACGTGCTCGAACTGGAAGACCATGTCGACCTCCTGCCGTGCGGGGTCGGTGTAGCGGATCGCCTCCTCGATGGTCACGCCCGGCATCTCGCCGACGGTCAGCAGCCGGTCGCGCCCGGCGAAGACGCGCTGGTACATCTCGTGCAGGAACTCGTGGTTGCGCGGCCCGTTCATGTAGTGCGGGGCGCCCTCGCCGTAGATCGAGCCGGGGCGTACCGCGCCGTCGGGCAGGGCGGTGTCCTTGGAGATGTGGTCGATGACGTCCATCCGGAAGCCGTCCACGCCCCGGTCGAGCCACCAGTTCATCATCGCGTACACCGCGTCGCGGACCTCGGGGTTCTCCCAGTTGAGGTCGGGCTGCTTGCGGCTGAAGATGTGCAGGTAGTACTCGCCCGATCCGGGGTCGTACTCCCACGCGGAGCCGCCGAAGACCGAGCCCCAGTTGTTCGGTTCGGCGCCGGGCGTGCCCGGTTCCATGCCTTCGCGGGCCGGGCGCCACCAGTACCAGTCCCGCTTGGGGCTGCCCTTGCCGGACCGGCTCTCGACGAACCAGGGGTGCTCGTCCGAGGAGTGGTTGACCACCAGGTCCATGACCAGGCGCAGGCCGCGCGCGTGCACCTCGGCGAGCAGCTCGTCGAAGTCCGCCAGGGTGCCGAACACCGGGTCGATGTCCTGGTACTCGCTGATGTCGTAGCCGTTGTCGTCCTGCGGGGAGCGGTAGACGGGCGACAGCCAGATGACGTCGGCGCCGAGCCCGGCGATGTGGTCGAGGTGCTGGATGATCCCCCTCAGGTCACCCATGCCGTCGCCGTCGGCGTCGGCGAAGCTGCGCGGATAGATCTGGTAAACGACGGCACTGTGCCACCAGGGGTTGTCCATGGTCCCTCTTTAACACGCGAACCCCGGACGAAACACCGGATCGGCTCCCATACTGGTGATCATGAAGGTGGCGCTGCTCGGGCCGGTCGCGTGGCGCACTCCGCCCGTCCACTACGGCCCGTGGGAACTGGTGACGAGCCTGCTGGCCGAGGGGCTGACCGCCCGCGGCGTCGACGTGACGCTGTTCGCCACGCTCGACTCGGTCACGAAGGCCACCCTGGACGGTGTCGTCGTGCGCGGCTACGAGGAGGACCCGGAGATCGACGGCCGGGTCTGGGAGGCGCTGCACGTCGGGTACGCCCTCGAGCGCTCCGGCGAGTTCGACCTCGTGCACAACCACCTGGACTGGCTGCCGCTCGCGTTCTCCGGCCACTGCCGGGCGCCGATGCTCACCACGATCCACGGGTTCTCCGGGCCGCACATCCTGCCGGCGTACCGCCGGGCCCGGTCCGCCTTCGTCTCCATCTCGGACGCCGACCGGTCCCCGTACCTGGAGTACGCGGGCACCGTCTACCACGGCGTCGACCTGGACGGGCTGCCGTTCGACCCGGACGGCGGCGACGGGCTGGTGTGCTTCGGGCGGATCCACCCGGACAAGGGCACGCACGAGGCCGTCGAGATCGCCCGCCGCGCGGGGCGCCGGCTCACCCTCTGCGGCATCGTGCAGGACGAGCGGTACTTCCAGGAGCGGGTCGAACCCCACATCGACGGCGACCGGGTGGTCTATCTCGGCTCGGTCGGCCCCGCGGACCGGGCGCGGATCCTCGGCGGCAGCGCGGCGCTGCTGCACCCGATCGGCTTCGCCGAGCCGTTCGGCCTGTCCGTGGTCGAGTCGATGATCTGCGGTACGCCCGTCGTGGCGTACCCGAAGGGATCGATGCCGGAGGTGGTCGACGAGGGCCTCACCGGCCGGCTGGTGGCGGACGCCGACGCGGCGGTGGCCGCGGTGGCGGGGATCGGGAGCCTGGACCGGGCGGCGTGCCGGGCGCGGGCCCGCAGCCGCTTCGGCGCGGACCGGATGGTCGACGACTACCTGCGGATTTACCGCGAACTGGCCGGTTGAAATCCGCTTACTTGTTAACGTCCTACTACCGGTTTGCGGCAATTTCTCGGAAGTGATCCCAGGCTGCGGGGAGGCAGCGACCTGAGCAGAAAGGGCCTGTCATGCCCGCCACGTACGGCTTTCTCAGTACCTATCCCCCGACCCAGTGCGGGTTGGCGACGTTCAATGCGGCACTGGCGTCCCACCTCACCGGTGGCGCGCCCGGCAGCGGCGTGGTCCGGCTGCTCTCCGCGGACGCGACCGGGGGCGGGCTGGAGGGCGGCCGTACGGCCCCGCGGGTCGTGCACACGTGGCACACCGACACGCCCGGCGGCTGGGCCGCCGCCGCGAACGCCCTGAACCGCTTCGACGTCGCCGTGGTCCAGCACGAGTACGGGATCTACCCGGGGGTGGACGGCGACGAGGTCCTGCCGCTGCTGCGCGCCCTCAAGGTGCCGGCCATCGTGGTGCTGCACACCGTCCTGAGCACGCCGTCGCCGATGCAGCGCTCGGTGCTCGAACGCGTCGTGGCCACGGCCGACGCGGTGGTGACCATGACCGACACCGCGCGCCGCCGCCTCGCCGAGGGCTACCGCATCGACGCCCGCAAGGTCACCGTGATCCCGCACGGCGCCGGCAGCCACACCAGCGCCCCGCGCGAGACGCTCGCCGTGCCGCACCTGCTGACCTGGGGGCTGCTCGGGCCCGGCAAGGGCATCGAGTGGGCGCTGCGCGCGCTGGCCCTGCTCGGCGACCTGGACCCCGCGCCGGTGTACACGGTCGCCGGGCGAACCCACCCGAAGGTGCTGGAGCAGCACGGGGACGCGTACCGGGAGTCGCTGCGGGCGCTCGCCGGCGACCTGGGCGTGGCCGAGCGGGTCCGGTGGGAGGACGTCTACCTGGACCAGGGCCAGCTGAGCCGGCTGATCCGCTCCGCCGACGTGGTGGTGCTGCCGTACGACTCCACCGAGCAGGTCACCTCCGGCGTGCTGATCGAGGCCGTGGGCGCCGGGGTGCCGGTGGTCGCCACGGAGTTCCCGCACGCCGTCGAGCTGCTCGCCGACGGCCCCGGACTGCTCGTGCCGCACCAGGACCCGCAGGCCATGGCCGCCGCCGTCCGGCACGTGCTGGCGGCGCCGTCCGGGCCGAACCTCCTCGCCGGGCTGACCGGCGGGCCGACCCTGCGCTGGCCCGCGGTGGCCGCCCGCTACCAGAGCCTCGCCGGCCGGCTGGTCGCGGACCGTACGCCCGTCGCCGCGTCCGTGCCCGCGTGAGCGTCTCCCTGCGGCTGGTGCCGTCACCGCCCCGCGTCGACGCGCCCGCCCCGGACTGGTCGCACGTCGCCCGCCTCTCCGACGACACCGGCCTGCTCGAGCACGCGCGCAACGCCACCGTCCGCCGCGAGCACGGCTACTGCGTCGACGACGTCGCCCGCGGCCTGGTGGTCGCCAGCCGGGAACCGCAGCCCACCGCGCGGGTGATCGGCCTCGCGGAGCGCTACCTCGCGTTCCTCACCCACGCCACGGCCCCCGACGGGGGCGTCCGGAACCGGCTCACGTACGACCGCCGCTGGCTCGACGAGCCCGGCACCGGCGACTGGTGGGGCCGGGCGGTCTGGGGGTTCGGCACCGCCGCCGCCCGCAGCACGGTGCCGTGGATCCGCCGGGAGGCCCGGGAGGCGTTCGCGGTCGCCGTACGCCGGCGTTCGCCCTGGCCCCGCGCGATGGCCTTCGCCGGCCTCGGCGCCGCGGAGGTGCTGCGCGCCGACCCGCGCGCCGGCGACGCCGCCCAGCTGCTCGGCGACGCGGCCACGGTGATCGGCCTGCCCGGCCGCGACCCGGGCTGGGTCTGGCCGGAACGCGAGCTGACCTACGCCAACCCGGCGCTGCCGGAGGTCCTCATCCAGGCCGGCGACCTGCTCGGCGACGAGCCGCTGCTGGCCGACGGGCTGCGGATGCTGGGCTGGCTCTGCCGGATGCAGGACCACGACGGCCACCTCTCGACCGTGCCGGTGGGCGGCTGGCGCCCGGGGGTCGAGCGGCACCGCTTCGACCAGCAGCCGATCGAGGCCGCCGCCACCGCGGACGCCTGCGCCACCGCGGCGGCCGTCACCGGCGACGACTCCTGGGAGGGCCCGCTGGTCGGCGCGATCGCCTGGTTCCTCGGGGACAACGACGGCGGCACCGTCATGTACGACCCCCAAACAGGTGGAGGTTACGACGGACTGACCCCCGATGGCCCTAATCTGAACCAAGGTGCCGAATCCACTCTCGCGCTCGTCTCCACGTTGCAGCATGCCCGCACGTTGGCAGGCCGGGGCGCGACCCGACCGTGAGGCGGCGCAGCATGACCGCAGCTCTCGAACCGCTCTCCCTCATGCAGCGCCACCCGGTCGTGATGCAGCCCGACGGCGGCCGCGTGGTGATCAAGCTGTTCGTCCCCGGCGAGGACGCCCAGCTCGCGCAGAGCCGCGCGTCCAGCCTCATCGAGCGCATCCTGCAACTCGACGAGGACGAGATCGGGCGGCTGCTCGAGGAGGTGCTGGCCCGCTTCGCCGGCCGCCACCTGGACCTGCTGGACACCTTCCAGCACCACTACGACCTGGTGCACCACCGCGTGCCGCCGGACGTCGAGCTGTCGCCGAACGCGCGGTCGCTGATCGGCGCTTACTTCAGCCACGAGTTCGCGGTCGAGGCCGCGGCGCTGTGCAACCCGTCGATGGTGCCGCACCCCGACCAGGGCGGCCTGGAGGCCGGGCAGCTGCGGGTGGCGATGAGCCTGCGGCAGATCGGCGAGGGGCACATCTCCTCGATCGGCTTCTGCTCCGCCGTGCTGGGGCCGGGCACCGACTTCCGGCTCGAGGACCGGGCGGGGCCGCTGGTGATCGGCGAGCGGACCGGGGCGCGGCACCAGCGCGACCTGCTCGCGGCGGGCCTCGCCGAGCTGGACATCGACAACGAGCTGACCTGTAGCGTGCTGGGGTCGCTGCCGGAGCGCTACTCCGACGAGGAGTTCGAGGACGTGCTCGGGCACCTGCCGGGCGCCCTGCTGGCCCGGCCCACCACCGGCGACACGCTCGCGGTGCTGCGGGAGATCGTGGCGACCGACTACGCCGTCACCTTCCCGGCCGCGGTGCCGCTGCACCAGCGCGTGCTCTGGCCCGCCACCCCCGCCGAGAGCAACGGCATGGAGGACGCCCGGTTCGTGCAGGTGGCCGACGAGGACGGGCGGACGGCGTACCTGGCCACGTACACCGCGTACGACGGGCGGCAGATCGGCGGGCGCATGCTGCACTCCCGCGACCTGCGGCACTTCGAGGTGACGGCGCTGCGCGGACCGGCGGCGCGCAACAAGGGCATGGCGCTCTTCCCGCGTCCGGTGCACGGGCGGCGGCTGGCGCTGTGCCGCTCGGACGGCGAGACGCTGGGGCTCAGCGAGTGCGACGGCTCCAACCGGTGGCAGGAGGCGGTGCCGCTGCTCGTGCCGCACCGCGGGTGGGACCTGATCCAGGTCGGCAACTGCGGCTCCCCGGTGGAGACCGAGGCGGGCTGGCTGGTGCTGACCCACGGCGTCGGCCCGATGCGGCGGTACGCGATCGGCGCGATGCTGCTCGACCTCGACCACCCGGAACGGGTCCTCGCCGACCTGCCCCGGGGCCTGCTGGAGCCCGACGAGGTGGAGCGGGAGGGCTACGTCCCGAACGTCGTCTACTCGTGCGGCGGCGTGCTGCACGACGACCGCCTCTGGTTGCCGTACGGCGCCAGCGACGTCCGGGTCGGCTTCGCCAGCATCTCGCTGGACCGCCTGCTGGACGCCATGGTGGTCACGCCCTGACCCGGGCCGTTCAGCCGAGCGGATTCTTGTCGCGCAACGCGTCCAGCACCGGCGCGTACATCCGGCCCTTGATCGTGGCGAGCGTGGGCCCGGCCTTGCCGGCCTGGGCCGCGGCGAGCTCGATCGCCGCCGTGCGCACCTCGCCCTCCGGCACCACGCGGTCCACGATCGCCGCCGCCAGCGCGTCCGGCCCGCCGTAGCGGCGGGCCGTGGTCATCGCCTCGTGCGCGGTCTGCGGCGCGAGCCGGGCCAGGATCAGCGCCGACATGGCCGGGCTGAACGGGATGTCGATCTCCGCCTCGGGCAGGCACCAGAACCCGCGGTCGGCCCGCATCACCCGGAAGTCGTGGGTCAGGGACAGCATGGCGCCCGCGGCGAACGTGTGACCCTGCAGCGCGGCGACGGTGATCATCGGCAGCGCCAGCACCCGCGCGAACAGCTCCTGCACGGAGACGACGTAGTCGGTGAACCTGCCGGGGTTGTCGCCCAGCCACTCCAGGTCGAGGCCGTTGGAGAAATACTTGCCCGTGGCGGCGGTGACGAGTGCACGCGCACCCTCCGCCCGCTCCACCTCGTCGAGCGCCGCGCCGACCCCGGCGACCCAGTCGGGATGGAAGCGGTTCTCGCCCTCGCCGAGGTCGAGAACGAACACGTCGTCGTGGCGCTGCAACGTCGGCATGGCGACCCATGCTATCGGTCGGAACCGTCGATCACACTGTGCCGGTCGCCACCCAGATGGTGAGCACCGCGAGGAAATCGCCGCGCGCGCCGGCGGTGTCGACCTGGGCCAGCCACTCGTCGCGGACGCCGGCCGGGGTCATCCAGCTCTCCTCCGGCACGTCGTGGTTGACCATCGGCAGCACCACCGCGGCCGACGCCGGGTCGGGGAAGAAGCAGGTCACCGGCGTCGCCCGGACGTCGGTGAGGCCCCGATCGAGCAGCCGGCGGCGCAGCGTACGGCCCATGTCCCGCTGCCGCGGCGTGAGCCGCCCGTGCAGGTGGCCGAGCACCGTGCCGGCCAGCGTGCCGTCCACCCCGTCGAACGCCAGCGAGGCCCAGTCGGTGTCCAGCAGGCAGATCCGGCCCCCGGTACGCGTGACCCGCGCCAGCTCCGAGATCGCGGCGTCCGCGTCGTCGACGTGCTGGAGCACCCGCTCGCACCACACGCCGTCGAAGCTGCCGTCCTCGAAGTCGAGCGCGCCGACGTCGCCGGTCACGTAGCGGATGGCCCCGCCGGCGTGCCGGGCCCGGGCCTCGGCGAGGGTGGCCGCGGAGTAGTCCAGGGCGACCACCTCGCCGCCGGGCGCCACCGCCGCCGCCAGCTCGCGGGCCATGTCCCCGGCGCCGCAGCCAGCGTCGAGCAGCCGCTGCCCCGGCTCGGGACGCAGCGCCTGCCAGGCGATGTCCCGCACGCGGCGGATCTCGGGGTGGCGGGACATCGCCTCGAGCGCCGCCACGAGCATGGCGAGCATGTCGGGCGGCATCCGGTCGAGGTCCGCGAAGGGTGTGCGGTCCAGCTGTGCGGGCTCCATGGCGCCATGTTTGCTCGGCGCGGGCCCCGGCGTGGGCGGTCGTCAACCTTCCGACACGGCCCGCTCACCTTTCGTGAACGACCGGACGGAACAGCCTGCCCGACCGTCCCGGACCAGGGTTTGTAAGATCCGCAACATGACGGCAACACGAATCGGTCTCGTCGGGTACGGGTCGGGCGGGCGAATCTTCCACGCGCCGCTGCTGGCATCGGCGGAAGGCGTCGAGTTCGCGGGCGTGGTGACGCGCTCCCCGGAGCGGCGCGACGCCCTGGCCGGGGCGCATCCCGAGGTGCCCGCGTACGACTCGATCGCCGACCTGGCCGCGGCCGGCGCGGAGGCCGTCGCGATCTCCACCCCGGCCGCCACGCACGCCGCGCTGGCCCGCGAGGCGATCGCGCAGGGGCTGGCCGTGGTGGTCGACAAGCCGTTCGCCCTGGACGCGGAGGCGGCCCGCGAGGTCACCACGATCGCCGCGGACAAGGGCGTGCTGCTCAGCGTCTACCAGAACCGCCGCTACGACTCCGACCTGCTCACGGTGCGGCGCCTGATCGGCGAGGGCGCCCTGGGCGAGGTGCGCCGCTTCGAGTCCCGCTTCGAGCGCTGGGACCCGGACCGCCAGCCGCCGGCCGCCGGCGGCGGCACCCTGCTGGACTTCGGCGCGCACCTCGTCGACCAGGCCCACCTGCTCTTCGGCCCGGTCTCCCGGGTGTACGCCGAGTTGCACGCGGACGGCGACCTCGACAGCGACGTCTTCGTGGCCCTGCACCACGCGAGCGGCGTCGAGTCGCACCTGTGGGGCAGCTGGCGGCAGGCGGCGCCCGGCCCGCGCTTCCGGGTGACCGGGACGACGGGCACGTACATCGTCGACGGCATCGACGGGCAGGAGGCCGCCCTCAAGGCGGGCCGCTCCCCCGCCGCCCTCGGCGACCGCTGGGGCGTCGAGCCCGAGCACGCGTGGGGCCGCCTCTACCGGGGCCACACCGGCGCGCCGGTCCGCAGCGAGCGCGGCCGCTGGGACAGCTTCTACCCGGCGTTCGCGGCGGCGGTCCGCGGCGAGGGCCCCCTCCCGGTCGACCCCTGGGACTCGGTACGCGCCATGGACGTCCTCGACGCCGCCCGCATGAGCGCCACGACCGGCGAGACGGTGGATCTCTAGAGGAGGCGGCCGAGCAGGGCGAAGACGGCGGGCGGGTCCAGCGTCTCGGTGTTGCTGAGCAGCACGATGCGCCGGTCCGACTCCGGGAGGCAGGCCGCGAAGGTCTTGTAGCCGGCGTTGTGGCCGTCGTGGTGGAACCAGGGCTCGCCCTCGTACGTGCCCACGAACCAGCCGTAGCCGTAGCCGCGGGAGTGGGCCCTGGTGTCGCCCGTCGCCGCGCGCTCGGTCAGCATCAGCGTGCGCCACGGATCGCGGAGGACGTCGCCTGCCCACAGCCGGCGCAGCCACGTGACCATGTCCCCGGTCGTCGACCAGACGTCGCCCGCGCCCATGCCGAGCACGTCCAGGTCCCACGACGGCAGCGGCGCGCCGTGCTCGTCGTGGCCCGGCGCCACCTCCGGGCGCTGCCCCGGGGAACCGGCGAACGTCGCCGTCAGGCCGGCCGGGCCGAAGACCCGCTGATCGAGGAATTCCCGGTACGGCAGGCCGGCGACGCGCTCCACGACGTGGGCCGCGAGCACGTACGCGGGGCTGCTGTAGCGCCAGGCCGCACCGGGCGCGGACACCACCGGCACCGACCGGAAGGTCTCGAGCAGCTCGGCGGGCTCGATCCGCGTCCCGAGGTCGAGCATCGGGTAGTCGTGCCAGTGCCCGAGGCCGGAGGTGTGCGCGAGCAGGTGGTGCAGGGTGACGCCGGGCCACCCGGGGATCCACCGGTCGAGCGGGTCGTCCGGGCTCAGCCGCCCGTCCTGGGCCAGCAGCAGGACCGCCGCCGCGGTGAACTGCTTGCTGACGGAGGCCAGCTGGTAACGGATCGGCGACTCCTCGCCGATGAGCGTCTCGTCGCCGCGTTCGAGGCGGACCATGCCCCCGTGTCTCATCGATCGACCATAGTGGGCACTCCGGCCTCAGCCGGCCTGGCGGGGCCGGACCTCCGGGCCCAGGACGCGCGCGGTGGCCAGGGACCCGGCGAGCCGGTCCGGCTCGAGGTCGAGGCCGCCCGGGATCCAGCTCAGCTCGGGGCGGCCGGGCTCGGTCATCGCGGCGAGCACGTCCGCCGGGGCGAGGCCGGCCTCCTGGAGGGCGCCGATCTCCCGGGCGTTGATCGCCGGGGGCAGCGGGCCGTTGCCGAGGTCGGTGCCGTAGCGCACTTTTCCTCCGTACTCGAGGAAACGCCGCAGGTTGGCGAGCGCGACCGCGCGCCCGGGGGTGGGGGTGCCGTAGCCGTGGATGTCGAGCGTGCTGATCCAGGTCATCCGGCCGGCGCAGGACCGGACCAGCCCGGCGTCGAGCTCCTCGGTCCACGGCGTGTGGGCGAGCAGGTCGGCGCCGGAGTCGTACGCGGCGGCGACCGTGCCCGGCCCCTCGGCGTGCACGACCACCGGCAGCCCCCGGGCGTGCGCGGCCTCCACCGCGGCGGCCATCGTGGCGGGTGCCGGCACCGGCCCGCCGGTGTGCGCCGTAACCTTGATCAGGGTCGCTCCCCCGGTGTGCGCCTCCGCCACCGCCTCCGCCGCCTCGGCCGCCGACCCGATCGCGCGGCAGCTGCCCGCCGGCGCCCACGCCCGGTCGCCGGGATAGCCGCCCGGCGCGGTCAGGAACGGCCCGGCGAAGCGCAGCCACGGATGGCGGGCGGCCACCGCGGCCACCGCGCCGGGCTCGCCGCCGAGATCCCACGCCCACGCCACCCCACCGGCGTGCAGCGTGGCCAGGTCGACGAGGGCCGAGTGCACGTGCGCGTCGCCGAGCCCGGGCAGCACCGTCCCGGGCAGCCTCAGCCGCTGGTCGCCGGCGGGGAGGTCGCCGGCCGCGGCGGTCACCCCGCCGCGCAGCGCCTCGCCGCGCCGGAGCCGGCCGTCCCACCACAGCGAGTCGGGCACGAGCCAGGTCATGACCGCTTCTCGAGGAGCTCCCGCACGATGCCCAGCCCGCGGTGCACCTCGGCGAAGCCGGTGCTCAGCGGCGCCGGGCCGATCCGCAGGCCGTCGGGGCGCCGGTAGTCGGGGATCACACCCCGGTCCCACAGCGGTTCGAGCAGTTCCTCGAAGCCGGGGCGGCGCAGCGTCACGTGCCCACCGCGGCGGGCCGGCTCGCGCGGGCCGGCGACCTCGACGCCGTACGGCGCCAGCCACCGGTCGGCGAGCTCGATGACGTAGTCGGTGAGCAGCAGCGACTTCTCCCGCACGGCGTCGATCCCCGCCTCGGCGAGCAGGTCCAGGCTGGCGTGCAGCGGCACCATGCCCAGGATCGGCGGGGTGCCGCTGAGCAGCGCGCGGGCCCCCGGCGCCGGCTCGTGCCCCGGTCCCATCTCGAACGAGGCCCGGTGACCCATCCAGCCCCAGATCGGCTGCCGCACCTCCTCGTGCAGGTCTGCCCGCAAGTATCCGAAAGCCGGCGCTCCCGGCCCCCCGTTGAGGTACTTGTACGTGCAGCCCACGGCGAGGTCCACACCCCACGCGTCCAGCTCGACCTCGACCGAGCCGGCCGAGTGGCACAGGTCCCACAGGGTCAGCGCCCCGGCGGCGTGCGCGATCCGGTTGATCTCCGCCGCGTCGGCCAGCCACCCCGACCGGTACGCGACGTGGCTGAACAGCACCAGCGCCGTGTCCTCGTCCACCGCGGCGGCGACCTGCTCGGGCGTGATGCCGGCGGCCGGGTCGGTGTCGATCCAGACCAGCTCCGCACCGCGCTCGGCGGCCACCGCCTCGCACACGTACCGGTCGGTGGGGAAGTTGTCGGTGTCGAGCACGATCCGGCGGCGGCCCGGCCGGGCGTCGACGGCGGCCCGGACGAGCTTGTAGAGCAGCACGGTGGTGGAGTCGGCGACGACGATCTGCCCGGGGGCGGCTCCGAGCGCGACCGCGCCGAGCCGGTCGCCGAGCCGCTGCGGCCAGTCCAGCCAGCCGTCGGTCCAGCCGCGGATCAGCCGGCCCGCCCACTGCCGCTCGATGAACTCGCCCATCAGCTGCCCGGTGGCGCGCAGCGGGCGGCCCAGCGAGTTGCCGTCGAGGTAGGAGACGACGTCGAAGTCGTCCGGGGCGAGGAACCTGTCCCGCAGCGGTCCCAGCGGGTCGGCGGCGTCCAGCGCCTCGGCCCGTTCGAGGAGGTCGTCGCTCACGATGCCACCCCGATCTCGGTGCGGACCGCGTACAGCTCCGGGAAGAACGTCAGGTCGAGGGCCTGGCGCAGGAAGTTCACCCCGCTGGAGCCGCCGGTGCCCTGCTTGAACCCGATCGTGCGCTCGACCGTCTTGAGGTGCCGGAAGCGCCAGAGCTGGAAGTTCTCCTCCAGGTCGACGAGCTCCTCGCAGGCCTCGTACGCCTCCCAGAACTCGTCCTTGTTCTCGTAGATCTTCACGAAGACCGGCACCAGGTCGGCGTGGAACTTCCACGGCAGCGTCACGTCCCGCTGGAGCAGCTCGACCGGTACGTCGTGGCCCTGCCGGGACAGGTAGCGCAGGAACTCGTCGTAGACGCTCGACGCCTCCAGCGCCTCGACCAGCATCGCCCGGGCGGCCGGCTCGTCGTCGAAGATCGACAGCATCCGCCGGTCCTTGTTGCCCAGCGTGAACTCCACCGCGCGGTACTGGTACGACTGGAAGCCCGACGAGGTGCCCAGGAAGCTGCGGAACTCCGCGTATTCGCTGGGGGTCAGGGTGGCCAGCACGGACCACTGCTCGGTCAGGCAGCGCTGGATGTGCTTGACCCGGGCCAGGCCCTTGAGCGCGGGGCGCAGGTCGTCGCCGGCGAGCTGGCGCCGGACCGCGCGCAGCTCGTGCAGCATCAGCTTGAGCCAGAGCTCCGAGGTCTGGTGCTGGAGGATGAACAGCAGTTCGTCGTGGTGCTCCGGGACGCTGACCGGATGCTGCGCGGTGAGGATCCGATCCAGATCCAGATACTTCCCGTACGACAGGTTGACCTTGAAGTCGCGGACGATGCCCGACTCCAGCGGCCGCTGGTGCGACGACACGATGCCCTCCTAGTGATCTCCCCGAAGGAGATCACACCAGGTCAATGGTTGGCGAGGGCGCCTCCGGTAAGGATCGGACCCCAGTACACCCACTGACCGTCGTGGCGTACGAAGCGGCTGCGCTCGCGCATGTCGCCGGGGCGCCCGCCGTCGCGGTAGTGGGCCCGGAACTCGACCACGCCCTCGGCGTCGAAGAGCCCGCCGCCGCTCGCGTCGAGCACGTCCAGCCCGGTCCAGCGCAGGCCGGGGTCGGCCTCCACGGACTCCGGCCGGGTCTGCGGGTGCCAGGTGCGCAGCACGTACGCCGCGTCGTCGAGCACGAAAGCGGTGTAGCGGGAGCGCATCAGCCCCTCGGCCGTCGCCGGCGCGTGCCCGTCGTGGGCGGGGCCGCAGCACTCGCCGTACGGCTGCCCGAGCCCGCAGGGGCAGGCGGCGGTCTCGTCGAATCCGGGAGCGGGCGCCGCAGCGCGCCGCGGTGCACGTCGGGCCATCCGCTCATTCTTCCCCAACGGGCACGTCCAGCGACCGGTAGTACCGGATCTTCTCGCGGATGTGCGCGCGCCGCAGGATCAGCTCGTCGATCCGCCGGGTGATCGCGTCGTCGTGCTCCTCGAGCAGCTCCCGGCGCTCGGCCGCGGTCGACGGGTCCCGGCTGAGGTCGGCGTAGCGGCGCATCCGCGCGATCGGCATGCCGGTGTCGCGCAGGCACCGCAGGATGTTCAGCCACGCGACGTCGTCATCGTCGAAGATGCGCTGCCCGCCGGCCGTCCGCGCGATCCCGTCGAGCAGCCCGATCCGCTCGTAGTAGCGCAGGGTGTCCAGGCTGAAGCCGGTCTTCTCGGCGATCTCGCCCGGGGTGTAGGTCGGCATCCCCCGATTCTGCCGCGGATCGCCCGCGGCGGCGGTACCGCTCAGCCGGCCTGCTGCTCGGCCACGATGCCGCTGATCACCCTCTGGCAGCGGTCCAGCTCCTCGATCAGGCCCTGCATCTCCTCGATCGCGGAGACCGCGTTCTGGGTGTCCGTACGGATGCCGCCCACCTGCCCGCCGATCTCGTTGGTCGCGGTGGCCGTCTCGTTCGCCAGGTCCTTGACCTCGCTGGCGACCACCGCGAAGCCGCGGCCGGCCTCGCCCGCCCGGGCCGCCTCGATGGTGGCGTTCAGGGCGAGCAGATTGGTCTGCTTGGCGATGGTGGCGATCAGCTGCACGACCTTGCCGATCTCCGTGCTGCTCGCGTCGAGCCGCTGGATCACGGCGACGGCGGTCTCGGCGGCCCGGACCGCGGAGCGGGTCGCGGTGGCCATGTCGCTGCTGACGTCCGCGAGCCGGTGCACGGAGTCGCGACCGGTGTCCTGCTGAGCAGTGCCGGACCAGTCACCCGCACCGGTGTCCCACTCACTCATCGCATCCCGCCCCACGTTGAAAAAGATTCACTCTTCGCCCTGACCAACATCGCATCCCGCCCCGGGAGTTCGCGGGGGTTTCACGGCGATCGGCCCGGCTGCAAGCGAGAACCGGCGTCATTCGCAAGACGCGGCAGGGATTCGTCCGCCACTGCAAGATTCAGTTCAGGTTTTGCAATGTACTGACGTAGGATTCCGGGGTGATCAAACGTCTGGCCGAGGTGGCCAAGAAAGCCGGCGTCAGCGAGGCGACCGTGAGCCGGGTGCTCAACGGCCGCAGCGGCGTCTCCGAGGCGACCCGGGCGTCCGTGCTCACCGCGCTGGACGTGCTGGGCTACGAGCGACCCACCAAGCTGCGCGGCGAGCGGGGCCGCCTGGTCGGCCTGGTGCTGCCCGAGCTGCAGAACCCGATCTTCCCGGCGCTCGCCGAGGTGGTCACGGCGTCGCTGGCGCAGCGCGGCTTCACGCCGGCCCTGTGCGCGCGCACCATCGGCGGCGTGCCCGAGCGCGACTACATCGAGATGCTCCTGGACCACCAGGTGTCCGGCGTCGTCTTCGCCGGCGGCTCGTACGCGCTGGCCGCCGCCGAGCACGGCCACTACAAGCAGCTGCTCGACCGCCGCATGCCCGTGGTCATGGTCAACGGCGGCGTGGCGGACCTCGGCTTCCCGCACATCTCCACCGACGACGCGGTGGCGGTCGAGCAGGCGTACGGCCACCTGCGCTCTCTCGGGCACGAGCGGATCGGCATGGTGCTGGGCCCCGAGGACCACGTGCCGTCGCGCCGCAAGCTGGCCGCGGTCGCCGAGGTGGCCGGGTGGACGGAGCCCACCGCCGAGTGGCCGGTCGAGCGCACCAACTTCTCGATGGAGAGCGCGCGGCTGGCCGCCACCCGGCTCATCCAGCGCGGCGTGACCGGCATGATCTGCGCCAGCGACGTGCTCGCCCTGGGCTCGATCCGGGCCGCCCGCCGGCTGGGCCTGGACGTGCCGGCGGACGTGTCGGTGGTGGGCTTCGACGACAGCGCGCTGATGACGTGCACCGACCCGCCGCTGACCACGGTGCGCCAGCCGATCGAGCTCATGGGACAGGCCGCGGTGGACGTGCTGGTGAACCAGATCGAGGGGGCCGCGGCGACCACCGACGAGCTGCTCTTCGAGCCGGAGCTGGTGGTCCGCGGCTCCACCGCGCCGGCCCGGCCCGCCCCGTGACGGGCGGCTGACCAGCACATTCACGTTCATGGAAGGGCGGGCCCGGCGGGCCCGCCCTTCTTCGTGTGCCCCACACCACAGGCGTCGCGTTTTTTCTACTGACGGTCGACTTCTTGCGAGACCTCGTTTGTCTTTGTATCGTCATCGCCACGAAACATCGCAGCGAGAGCCACGTCACATCTCTGACTCACCCATAGGCGCGCACACCTTCAGGAAGGGCTCCCCCCATGTTCAGAACCAGGCTGCGCAGTGCCCTCGGGCTACTGCTCGTCGCCGGGGTCGCCATGTCGGCCGCGGCGTGCGGCGGGGACGACGGCTCCACGACGTCCAAGGACGGCAAGGTCACGCTCGTGATCAACGGCCTGCCGCCGGGCACCGAGAAGGCCACCCACGACCGCTTCCTCGCCAACGTCGCCGAGTTCGAGAAGGCGAACCCGACCATCAGGATCGACGCCCGCGAGGGCAAGATGGACCCGCAGACCTTCCCGGCCAAGCTCGCCGGCGGCCAGCTCGAGGACGTCTTCTACGTCTACTTCACCGACCCGGCCAGCCTGATCGCCAAGCGCCAGGTCTCGGACATCAGCAAGTACCTCAAGGACTACCCGATCGCCTCGCAGATCAAGCCCGAGGTGCTGCGGGTCTTCCAGGACGACAAGGGCAACACGTACGGCCTGCCGTACAAGAACTACTCGATGGGTCTGCTCTACAACCGCGACCTGTTCAAGAAGGCCCAGCTGGACCCGGACAACCCGCCGAAGACCTGGGCGGACGTGCGGACCGCGGCGAAGAAGATCGCCGGCCTGGGCAACGGCACCGTCGGGTACGGCGACTACAGCAAGAACAACACCGGCGGCTGGCACTTCACCACCGAGCTGTTCTCGGTCGGCGGCGAGGTGGCGGTGAACGAGGGCGGCACCTGGAAGGCGGTGTTCAACAGCCCCCAGGGCAAGCAGGTCCTCCAGCAGCTCAAGGACATGCGCTGGACCGACAACTCGATGGGCCAGAAGCAGCTGCTCGAGTGGGCCGACCTGCTCCAGCAGATGGGCTCCGGCAAGCTCGGCATGTACCTGGCCACCGCCGACAACATCCCGACGATCGTCAACCAGTACAAGGGCAAGTACGAGACGTACGGCCTGGGCCCGATCCCGGACGGCAAGGGCACCCTGGGCGGCGGTGAGGGCTACATGTTCAAGGCGGGCCTGAGCCCCGAGAAGATCCAGGCCGGACTCAAGTGGCTGACCTTCTGGTTCACCTCCGCGGACCGCTACGAGGCCGAGAACAAGTGGTCGAGCGAGACGAAGCAGCCCGTCGGCCTGCCCGAGCCGGCGATCTTCACCGGCGCGGCGGCGCAGACCCAGGCCGCGGCCGACAAGAAGTACGCGAACGTCCCGCAGGCCAACTACGCCCCGTTCGTCGCCGGCATGGCCTCGATCCCGGTCAAGCTCGAGCCGCCGAACGCGCAGCAGATCTACGCGACGCTCGACGTGGCGATGCAGAAGGTCCTCACCGACAAGAACGCGAACGTCGACCAGCTGCTGGCCGACGCCGAGAAGCAGGTCAACCAGATCCTGTCCACCGTCAAGTGAGCAACCGGGCCGCCGGCGGACCCCCGCCGGCGGCCCCGTCAGACAAGGAACGACGATGGCGGTACTCTCCGCGGCCAAGGTCCGGCGCAAGATCTCCGACAACCTGCTGGCGTACGCGTTCATGGCCGCGGGCCTGGCCTGCTTCGCCTTCTTCTCCTGGTATCCGCTCGTCAAGGGCGTGATCCTGAGCTTCCAGCAGGACAACTTCGTGGTGCCGCCGTACTGGGTGGGCCTGGACAACTACAAGGCGCTCTTCGACGATCCGCTGTTCTACACCGCCTGGAAGAACACGCTGCTGTTCACCGGGCTCGCCCTGGTGTTCGGATTCGTCCTGCCGTTCTTCATCGCCGTCCTGCTCAACGAGTTCCGCCACTTCAGCGGCTACTTCCGGGTGCTGGTCTACCTGCCGGTGATGCTGCCGCCGATCGTCGCGGTCCTGCTGTGGAAGTACTTCTACGACCCGGGCAACGGCCTGTTCAACACGGTGCTGCGCGGCGTGGGCCTGCCCGAGTCGCAGTGGACCCAGTCGTCCGGCACCGCCATGATCTCCCTGGTGCTCGTGTCCACCTGGGCCAACCTGGGCGGCGCGACGCTGATGTACCTGGCCGCCCTCCAGGGCATCCCCGGCGAGCTGTACGAGGCCGCCGAACTGGACGGCGCGAGCATCTGGCAGCGGCTGCGGCACGTCACCCTGCCCCAGATGCGCTTCATCATGCTGGTCCTGCTGCTGCTCCAGATCATCGCGACCATGCAGGTCTTCATCGAGCCGTACGCCCTGACCGGCACCTCCAACCCGGACACCATCACGGTGATGGTGCTGGTCTACCGCTACGCGTTCACCGTCAACAACGACTTCGGCCTGGCCGCCGCCATGAGCGTGCTGCTCTTCGTGGTGCTCGGCGCCTTCTCGGCGCTGTACCTGCGGCTGACCCGGAGCGGGGACTGAGGAGAGCCCGATGACCCTGACCGCCCCGCCCCGCACGCCGCCCGGCGTCGCCCCGGCGCCCGCACCGGCCCGCCGGCGCCGGATCTCCACGAGCGGCACGGCGAGCCGTACGCTCATCTCCGCCGTGGACCTGCAACGGCACCGCAAGCTCTACTTCACGGTGCTCGGGCTGACCCTGCTGGTCTTCACGCTGGTGTTCCTGTTCCCGCTGTACTGGATGGTCACCGGCGCGGTGAAGTCCCCGGCCGAGTTCGCGCGGAGCACCCCGACCTTCATCCCGGAGTCGTGGCACCCGGAGACGTACGCGACCGCGTGGACGAACATGCGGATCGCCAAGTACTTCACCAACACCGTGTTCTACGCGACCGGCGGCTGGCTCATCTCGCTGCTCGTGGACGTCGGGGTCGCGTACGCCCTCAGCAAGCTCAAGCCGATCTTCGGCAAGGTCGTCCTGGGCCTGATGCTCGCCAGCCTCATGCTCCCGGCCGCGGCGCTGCTGGTGCCGGCGTACAAGACGGTCGTGGACGTGCCGCTCTTCCACGTGAACCTGCTCAACACGCCGTGGGCGCTGTGGTTGCCGGCCGCCGCCAACGCGTTCAACGTCTACGTGCTCAAGCGCTTCTTCGACCAGATCCCCGACGACCTGCTCGACGCCGCCTCGATCGACGGCGCCGGCAAGCTGCGCCAGCTGTGGTCGATCATCCTGCCGCTGTCCCGGCCGGTGCTCGGGGTGACGTCCATCTTCATCATCGTCGCGATGTGGAAGGACTTCCTCTGGCCGCTGCTGGTGTTGCAGGACCCGGAGTCGCAGACGCTGAGCGTGGCGCTCGCCCGGCTCTCCAACACCAGCCAGGTACCGCCCACGGAGTTCATGGCCGGCCTGGCCATCGCCAGCCTCCCCATGATCGTCGTCTTCCTGATCTTCCAGCGCAGCATCATCGGCGGACTCTCCGCGGGCTCGATGAAGGGCTGATCTCCGCCGGTCACCGGGCGATCAGCGCCGATCGCCGGGGACCGTGCGCCCGGATTCGCTCGCCCAGACAGACAGAAAGCAGGTCAAAGTGGCTATTTCCGCTCCGGGTCCCTGGTGGCGCGACGCCGTCATCTACCAGGTGTATCCGCGCAGCTTCGCCGACGGCGACGGCGACGGCATCGGCGACATCGACGGGATCCGCAGCCACCTGAGCCACCTGGCCGACCTGGGCGTCGACGCCATCTGGATGAGCCCCTGGTATCCGTCGCCGATGGCCGACGCCGGCTACGACGTGGCCGACTTCCGCGACATCGACCCGGCGTTCGGCACCCTCTCCGAGGCCGAGGCCCTGATCAGCGAGGCCCACGCGGCCGGCATCCGGATGATCGTCGACATCGTGCCGAACCACCTCTCCAGCGAGCACGTCTGGTTCAAGAAGGCGCTGGCCGACCCGGCCGCCCCCGAGCGCGAGCTGTTCTGGTTCCGGCCGGGCCGCGGCGAGCACGGCGACGAGATGCCCACCGACTGGGTCGGCGAGTTCGGCGGCACGACCTGGACCCGCACCACCGACCCGGACGGCACCCCCGGCGACTGGTACCTGCACCTGTTCACCCCCGAGCAGCCCGACCTCAACTGGGAGCACCCCACCGTCCGGGCCGAGTTCGAGGACATCCTGCGCTTCTGGTTCGACCGCGGCGTCGACGGCATCCGGATCGACTCGGCCGCCCTGCTCTTCAAGGACCGCACCCTCCCGGCGGTCGTCGAGGGCCGCCCGCACCCCTTCCACGACCTCGACGAGGTGCACGACGTCTACCGGGCGTGGCGGCGGGTGTCCGACAGCTACCCGGACCGGGCGCTGATCGGCGAGGTGTGGATGCCGGAGGTCGAGCGCTTCGCGAACTACCTGCGCCCCGACGAGCTGCACGCCGCGTTCAACTTCGACTTCCTCGGCTGCGCCTGGGATCCGGAGCTGATGCGCGCGTGCATCGACCGTACGCTCGACGCCCACCGCGCGGTCGGCGCGCCCGCCACCTGGGTGCTGTCCAACCACGACGTCACCCGGCACGTCACCCGGTACGGCCGCACCACCACCACCTTCAGCTTCGAGAACAACCTCGACGGCACCCCGGTGGACCTCGAACTGGGCACCCGCCGGGCGCGCGCCGCCGCGCTGCTGTCCCTGTCCCTGCCCGGCGCCACCTACGTCTACCAGGGCGAGGAGCTGGGCCTCTGGGAGAACGAGAACATCCCGGTCGACCGGCTCCAGGACCCCATGTACGCGCGCCGCGGGCACAGCCGCGACGGCTGCCGGGTGCCGCTGCCGTGGAGCGGCGACGAACCGCCGTTCGGCTTCTCCACCGCCGAGCCGTGGCTCCCCCAGCCGGCCGAGTGGAAGGACCGCACCGTCCAGGCGCAGACCGGCGACCCGAGCTCGATGCTGGAGCTCTACCGGTCGGCCATCGCCCTGCGCAGGGCCGAGGGCGGGCTGCACGAGCCGCACATGACGTGGCTCCCGGGCGCGCCCGGCGTGCTCGCGTACGCGCGCGGCGCCGCCTTCGCCTGCGTCCTCAACATGTCTCCGGCCGCGGTCCCGCTGCCGGCGCACCGATCCGTCCTGCTCACCAGCAGCCCCCTCGACGGCGGGGACCTTCCCCCGGACACCGCCGCCTGGCTGCGCCTGGCCACCTGACGAAAGGCATCCCCATGGCCGCTCGCACCGTCCCCCGCTCCCTGGCCGTCCTCACCGCCGCCGCCGTGGTGGCCGCCGCCGCCACCGCGGTCGTCACCACCGCCCGGCCCGCACAGGCCGCCGGCCTCTCCCCGTTCGACATCCCCGGGCGCGGTGCCACCGTGCCGTTCACCGAGCACGAGGCCGAGAACGCCACCACCAACGGCACGAGGACCGGCACCAGCCGGCTCTACGGCCGGCTGTCGTCGGAGGCGTCCGGCCGCGAGGCGGTCACCCTCGACGGCGTCGGCGAGTACGTCGAGTTCACGCTCACCAAGCCCGCGAACGCCGTCACCTTCCGATACAGCATCCCGGACGGCAACAACGGCGCCGGCCGCGACGCCTCCCTGGACCTGCGCGCCAACGGCACCGTCGTGAAGTCCGTGCCGGTCACCTCGAAGTACGGCTGGTTCTACGGCGGCTACCCGTTCAACAACAACCCCGGCGACTCGAACCCGCACCACTTCTACGACGAGGCCCGGACCATGTTCGGGACCACGTACGCGGCCGGCACCAAGATCCGCCTCCAGGTCTCCTCCACCGCGCAGTCCCCCTCCTTCACCATCGACCTGGCCGACTTCGAGAACGTCCCGGACCCCGTCGGCAAGCCCTCCGGGGCGATCGACGCGGTGGCCGACTACGGCGCCGACCCGACCGGCGCCACCGACTCGACGGCGAGGCTCCAGGCCGCGGTCAACGCCGGGTCGTCCTCCGGCCGCACGGTCTACCTCCCGCGCGGCACCTACACGCTCTACAGCCACGTCATCGTCGACCGGGTGACGGTGGCCGGCGCCGGGCCCTGGTACACCGTCCTCGGCGGGCGCCACCCCACCCAGCGCAACCTGGCCGCGGGCATCTACGGCAAGTACGTCCCCGACGGCGGCCCGAGCCAGAACGTCACGGTCCGCGACCTGGCGATCATCGGCGACATCCGCGAGCGCGTCGACGACGACCAGGTCAACGCGTTCGGCGGCGCGATGAGCAACTCCACCATCGACAACGTGTGGATGCAGCACACCAAGGTCGGCGCGTGGATGGACGGGCCGATGGACCGCTTCACCATCCGCAACAGTCGCATCCTCGACCAGACCGCCGACGGCGTGAACTTCCACATCGGCGTCACCAACTCGACGGTCACCAACACCTTCGTCCGCAACACCGGCGACGACGGCCTGGCCATGTGGGCCCAGGACCGGCCGAACGTCGGCAACTCGTTCACCCGCAACACGGTGGTCGCGCCGATCCTGGCCAACAACCTCGTCAGCTACGGCGGCCGGGACATCGTGATGACCGACAACGTCGTCTCGGACACGGTCACCAACGGCGGCGGCATCCACGTGGCCAACCGCTACCCGGGCGTGCAGGGGCCGACCGCGGTCGCCGGCACCTGGACGCTGGCCCGCAACACCCTCATCCGGGCCGGCAACTCCGACTACAACTGGAACTTCGGGGTCGGCGCGATCTGGTTCTCCGGCCTCAACACGCCGATCACCGGCGCCACGATCAACATCACCGACACCGACATCCTGGACAGCTCGTACGCCGCCCTGCACTGGATCGAGGGCCAGTCGAGCGGCATCCGGCTCTCCGGCGTCACCATCGCCGGGGCGGGCACGTACGCCCTCCAGGTCCAGGCGCCCAGCCAGGTCACCTTCGACAACGTGCGGGCCACCGGCATCGCCCAGCCGAAGCCGATCCACAACTGCGTGGGATCGGGCTTCCAGATCACCCGCACCGGCACGAACACCGGCTGGTACACCGACACCCCGGACTGCGGGCCGTGGCCGGCGCCGCAGTGGGGCAACGGGCCCACCACCCCGCCCAGCAACGACCCGACCACGCCGCCGCCGACCGGCAACCTGGCGGCGGGCCGCCCCGTCACCGCGACCAGCCAGGTGGACGTCTACACCCCCGCCAACGCCGTCGACGGCAACGCCGCCACGTACTGGGAGAGCGCGAACAACGCCTTCCCGCAGTCGCTGACGGTCGACCTCGGGCAGAGCCGGCAGGTGTCGCGGATCGTGCTCAAGCTGCCGCCGGCGGCCGCGTGGGCGACCCGTACGCAAACGCTGTCGGTCCTGGGTTCGACCGACGGGTCGGCGTTCAGCACGGTCAAGGCGTCCGCCGGCTACACGTTCAACCCGTCGTCGGGCAACACCGCCACCCTCTCGTTCGCCCCCACCACCCAGCGCCACCTGCGGCTGACGTTCACCGGCAACACCGGCTGGCCCGCGGGCCAGGTCTCCGAGCTCGAGGTCTACGGCTCCTAGGCAGGCCTCGTGGCAAGTCGCGGGGAGGGCGGCGCCCCACCGATCGCCGTCCTCCCCGTCCCCCGCTCCCCCCGTACGGAAGAAGGCGCGCCCTGATGTCCAGACTGCGAAGAATCATGGTGGCGGTCGCCGCCGCCTCCCTCACCACCGCCGCCCTCCAGGTCGTCTCCCCCGCCGCCCCGGCCGCCGCCGCGGGCCCCAACCTGGCGGCCGGCAAGGCCTTCAGCGCCAGCAGCTTCGCCGACGTGTACGGCGCCGGCAACGCGGGCGACGGCAACGCCAGCAGCTACTGGGAGAGCGCCAACAACGCCTTCCCGCAGTGGCTGCAGGTCGACCTCGGCCAGTCCGTCTCCGTCAACCAGGCCGTCCTGAAGCTGCCGCCGGCCACCGCCTGGCAGACCCGGACCCAGACGCTGTCGGTGCAGGGCAGCACCACCGGCGCGAACTTCAGCGACCTCAAGGCGAGCGCCGGCTACACGTTCAACCCGTCGTCGGGCAACACCGTCACCATCGACTTCGGCGCCGCCACCACGCGCTACGTGCGCCTGAACATCACCGCGAACACCGGCTGGCCGGCCGGGCAGATCTCCGAGCTGGAGGTCTACGGCCCGGCCACGGGCGACACCCAGGCACCGAGCGCGCCGTCCGGGCTGGCGTACACCCAGCCGGCGGCCGGACAGATCCGGCTGACCTGGAACGCCTCGACGGACAACGTGGGGGTGACCGGCTACGAGATCTACGCCAACGGCTCGCTCAAGACCACGGTCGCCGGCACCGTGCTCACGTACCTCGACGACCAGCCGGACAGCGCCACCGTCCAGTACTACGTCCGGGCCCGCGACGCGGCCGGCAACGCGTCGGCGAACAGCAACACCGTCACGCGTACGGGCACCTCGGGCGACACCGTCGCGCCGACCACCCCGGGCACGCTGTCGTACACCCAGCCGCAGGCCGGGCAGATCCGCCTCGCGTGGGGCGCCTCCACGGACAACGTCGGCGTCACCGGCTACGAGGTGTACGCCAACGGCTCGCTCAGGACGACCGTCGCGGGCAACGTCCTCACCTACACCGACAACCAGCCGGCGAGCGCGACCGTGGCGTACCACGTCAAGGCGCGGGACGCCGCCGGCAACGTCTCGCAGGCGAGCAACACGGTCACCCGCACCGGCACCGTCACCGACGGGACGAACCTGGCCGTCGGGAAGCCGATCACCGCCTCGTCGACCGTCTTCACCTTCGTCGCGGCGAACGCGAACGACAACGACACGGCGACGTACTGGGAGGGCAGCGCGTACCCGGCGAACCTGACCGTGTCGCTCGGCGCCAACGCCACCACCAGCTCCGTCGTGGTCAAGCTCAACCCGTCGAGCGACTGGGGTACGCGCACCCAGACGTTCTCGGTCCTGGGCCGCGAGCAGAGCGCGTCCGGCTTCACCACGCTGGTGAACCCGGCGACGTACACGTTCAACCCGGCGAGCGGCAACACGGTCAGCATCCCGGTCAGCGCGACCGCGGCCGACGTGCGGCTCAGCTTCACCGCCAACACCGGCGCGCCCAGCGGGCAGGTGGCGGAGTTCCAGGTCATCGGCGTACCGGCACCCAACCCGGACCTGACGGTCACCGGCCTGACCTTCGCGCCGTCGGCGCCGGTCGAGACCGACGCGGTGACCCTGTCGGCCACCGTCCGCAACGCGGGCACGGCGGGCAGCCCGGCCACCACGGTCAACTTCTACCTGGGTACGACCAGAGCCGGCAGCGCGAACGTCGGTGCCCTCGCCGCCGGGGCGTCCGCCACGGTGACCGCGAACATCGGCGCGCGGGACGCGGGCACGTACGCCCTGAGCGCCGTCGTGGACGAGGCGAACACGGTCATCGAGCAGAACGACGCGAACAACTCGTACACCGCCCCGAGCAGCCTGGTCGTGGCGCCGGTGTCCAGCTCGGACCTGGTCGCCTCGGTGGTGACCTGGTCGCCGTCGAACCCGTCCGCGGGCCAGACGGTCACCTTCAACGTGACGCTGCGCAACCAGGGCACGGCCGCCTCCGCGGGCGGCGCGCACGGCGTCACCGTCACGATCCTCGGCGACAACGGTGCGCCCGTACGCACGCTCACCGGTTCGTGGTCGGGCACGCTCGCGCCCGGCGCCTCCTCGCCGTCGATCAACGTCGGCACCTGGACGGCGGTCAACGGCAAGTACACCGTACGGACGGTGATCGCCAACGACGGCAACGAGCTGCCCGTGAAGCAGGGCAACAACACCGGCGAGAAGCCGTTCTACGTGGGCCGCGGCGCCAACATGCCGTACGACATGTACGAGGCCGAGGACGGCACCACCGGCGGCGGCGCCCAGGTCGTCGGCCCCAACCGCAAGATCGGTGACCTGGCCGGCGAGGCGTCCGGCCGCAAGGCGGTCACGCTGAACGCGACCGGCGCGTACGTCCAGTGGACCACCCGGGCCGCCACCAACACCGTGGTCGCCCGCTTCTCCATCCCCGACAACACGACCAGCTCCGTCAACGTCTACGTCAACGGCTCGCTGAACAGGACGCTGCCGCTCACCTCCAAGTACGCCTGGCTCTACGGCAACGAGGACTCGCCGCAGAACTCGGGCACCGGGCCGCGGCACATCTACGACGAGGCGAACATCATGCTGACCGGCTCGTACCCGGCCGGCACGGTGATCAAGCTGCAGAAGGACGCGGCGAACGGCGGGAACATCGCGATCGACTTCATCAACACCGAGCAGGTCGCGCCGATCGCCAACCCGGATCCGTCCCGGTTCGTCGTCCCGAGCGGCTTCGACCAGCAGGCCGTGCAGTCAGCGCTGGACGCGGCCCGGATGGACGGCAGCAAGGCCGGCGTCTACCTTCCCGCGGGCGACTACCAGACGTCGAACAAGTTCCAGGTGTACGGCAAGGCGATCCAGGTCGTCGGCGCCGGCCCCTGGTACACGCGGTTCTTCACGCCGCAGAACCAGTCGGAGACGGATGCGGGCTTCCGCGCCGACAGCACCGCGAACGGCTCGACGTTCAAGAGCTTCGCGTTCTTCGGCAACTACACGATCCGGATCAACGGCCCGGGCAAGGTGTTCGACCTGGCCAACGTCGCCAACATCACCATCGACGACATCTGGGTCGAGCACACGCTGTGCCTCTACTGGGGCGCGAACACCGACCGCATGGTCATCAAGAACTCGCGCATCCGGGACATGTTCGCCGACGGCGTCAACATGACCAACGGCAGCACCGACAACCTGATCGACAACAACGACGCCCGGTCCACCGGCGACGACGCCTTCGCCCTGTTCTCGGCGATCGACGCGGGCGGCTCGGACGAGATCAACAACGTCTTCTCCAACCTGTCCACCACCCTCACCTGGCGCGCCGCGGGCATCGCCGTCTACGGCGGGTACGCCAACACCTTCAAGAACATCTACATCGCCGACACCCTGGTCTACTCGGGCATCACCATCAGCTCGCTGGACTTCGGCTACCCGATGAACGGCTTCGGCGCCGACCCGCCGACCGTCTTCGACAACATCTCGATCGTCCGCGCGGGCGGCCACTTCTGGGGCGCCCAGACCTTCCCGGCCATCTGGGTCTTCTCGGCGTCGAAGGTCTTCCAGGGCATCCGGGTCAGCAACGTCGACATCGTCGACCCGACGTACCACGGCATCATGTTCCAGACCAACTACGACCGGGCCGGCAACCCGGAGAACCCGGTCAAGGACACCATCTTCACCAACGTGTCGATCAGCGGCGCCCAGAAGAGCGGCGACGAGTACGACGCCAAGTCCGGCTTCGGCATCTGGGCCAACCCCTCGGCGGAGGCGGGCCAGGGCCCGGCCCGCGGCTCGGTCACCTTCAACAACCTCCGCCTGAGCAACAACTGGCGCGACATCGAGAACACCACCTCCACCTTCACGATCATCCGCAACTGACCCCACCCGCCCGAAGGGCCCGCGCCGGATCCCCGGCGCGGGCCCCGCTGTCCCCACCGCGGAGCCGCTCGTTGCCCATGGCGTCGCCGATGCCCTCGCGAGTTCACGGCCTTCCCTCACGGCTATCAGCAGTCCCGCGCCGAACTGACCGCGACGGTCCGCACCGCCACCAACCGCACGAGCAGGCCGGCTCGCGGCCGCGGCCCGGGTGAAATCGTCCCGCCCGGCCTCGTCCCGGCCATCCTCACGCCTGCAATCACCTGCCCGTGGCCGGACAGGTGCGCGCGCCGGCGGTCGCCCGCAGCTACGAGCCGATACGGCTTCCCACCGGCAGGTTCACCCGGCGCCCCATCCCGAACTGCGGGGCATCGGTGGTGGTGACCATGGCGAAGGCACCCGCGGGCACCCCCTTCCGGGTCGCCACCCTGGATGCCGCCGCCAGCAGCGTCCTCTCGCTCGCCCCAGCGATGAAGAAAATGTAGACGTCGCCGTACTGCTCGCCGTCGTCATACTCCTCGAGCCCGAGCTCATCCTCCAGGTCGATGAGGTAGTCCCCGATATCATCGATCCACTCGATGTCGTCGGTCATCGGAACGTGGATCTCCACGAGAACGGCCATGAGGCCAATACTCCAGCAACGATCATCGGCGACGGCACGCAGGGCAGGCATGGCCTGCGAGCACGGTCCGGAGACTCTCTTGGTGGCTCCATCGGCGGCCAGGGCCCGCGTTGCCTTGGGGGTGCGTTCAATCGAGTTCCCAATCGGCGGTCGTGGCCGACCGATGGCCGT
This sequence comes from Pseudosporangium ferrugineum, assembly GCF_003002065.1. Lineage (GTDB taxonomy): Bacteria > Actinomycetota > Actinomycetes > Mycobacteriales > Micromonosporaceae > Actinoplanes > Actinoplanes ferrugineus_A. Next base: position 3,232 of record NZ_PVZG01000015.1, on the reverse strand, counting down.
TGGCGGGGGTACGGACGAGGGCCGGTCGGGCGTCGGCGCGGATCTGGAACACCACTTTCTGAATGACTTTCTCCCGGTTTTCGAGTCGATCGTCGCCCGCGAGCATCCGCGTCATCGCGAGATCATGCTGATACCAGGTGCCCTCCGCGTCGCACAGCCAGGTGTAGTTCCGTACCTGCGCAATGATCGTCAAACGCCCCATATTGCGTTCCTGCAACGACACCGACACGAGCCGCCTGCCGTCCGCCGGCCGCAGGTCGGCCGTCGGCTCGAGGTCGTCCGCCCCGAGCACCGAGACGTCATGCCTGCTTTCAGCGTCATGACCCAGCTCCAGCAGATCCCCCACCTTCATCAGTCTGCCGGGAGCGGGTAGATCCTCGACCAGGATCTCGCGCGGCATCCCGTTCACGTATTCGTTCGCGGAGTCTGGATACACCGCCGGGCTCGACAGGCACGCGGAGCCATCGGGCCTGGTCAACACGAACGCGGTAGCGCCGGACACGACAACCAGGACCACCACCACGGACGCCGCCACCCATCGCCGTGACAGGTGAAAGCGGGACCTGGCGGGTGCGGGTTCGTCCGCGGGCTCAGAGACCACCTCGGGCGAACCGTCCAGCGGTGCCCCCACCCGCCCGCGGCGGACGGCCAGTACCACCGCAGAACAATGCACTGAATCTGTGAGTCACGCGCAAGCGCGTGTAATTGTCTCCCGCCGCCGGACCAGCCTCGCAAATAAGCGCCTCAGTGAGGTTCGAGTGCGGTGCGGACGGGCGCGAGGACTGCGATGACGTCGTCGAGCCGGTCCGCTTCCTCCCATAGCTCGCGCCAGTGAGAGTCCTCGGCTATTACTCGATCGATTGCGCGGAGGGAGAGGCTGATGAGGTCGGCTGGTATGTCGAGTGGGCCGTCCGTGCGCAGGCAGTCGGGGCTGTATACAGGGTCCAGTGTTGGGCCGCCGGGTTGATGGGCCGCCACGATCGCGGCGGCCGCTATCGCCTCGGCGGCTTGGATGTAGTCGAGATAGCCGGTCTCATCGGCTGCCGCGGTCAGGGCCTTGCGCAGGACCGCGGGTCGCCCACTCAGGATGGCGTCGTTGAGTTCGTAGCCCCAGTCGCCGGCGGTGTCGTTGTCGAACGGGCCCAATCCCCAGGCACCCACGCAGATCTCCGCTGTTCTCGTGTCGGCACGCTTGGACGGTGAACAAGATACCTCGCCCGGCACTGGCACCTACGACTCTGCCGGCAACTCGTCGACGGAGCTGGCCCCGAGAGGGCCTGCAACGCTTCGCAACGAGCGGATCGCGGAAGAGGAAGCCGCCACGGAGGACGTCGCCTCCCCGACTACGGTGACGGATGTGCAGATTCCTGGCCTCGGTATGGTCGTCGAGGATGGCGACCTCGGTTGGTACTACAGTGCGCCGATACCAGTAGCGGTGCTCGGTGGAACAGCTTGCAGATTCGTCCTCGACGGCTATGACAACGACCCCGTGCCAGAAGACTTCCACGCGGCGATCCGTACCTTTCGTGCACTCGACCGATCAGCATTGGGCGCCGCCACGTCCTCGATCTTCGCCTACTACCGCGACGTCATGGACGAGGCCCGAGCCGATGGTGGTGACCAGTGGTACGTCGAGGTGGACAGCCCGCACGAAGTTCTTGACCATGTCCGGCTCGGAAACGAACCGACAGTCAGTCGGGACCCCTACGGCGACCGGCACGTCTACATCTCGGTCGAGTGCGAGTGCGATTGGGAACCAGAGCACGGCCTACAAATCGTGTTCCGTGACGGCGCTACGGTCACCAAGGTAGGTCCGTACGACGACCACCTCACCAACTCGGCGGCGTACGGCGACGATCAGCTCGACGGCGTGGTGAACCGGGCTCACTGAATAGGGGCACGGGCCTCGTTACACGTCAACCACAGCCAGCCTATGCGCTTCGGTCCGCGGACGAGGAAGGCGGCTACAGAGGTTGAAAAGCTGAGGTCCGTCGGCGTGTCTACGTGATCGATGTCGATGGGTTCGGTAGGCCGGAGGGATGAGGTATCCGGCTGGTGGTGGCATGAACGCGGCAGCCCGGGTCCGGCGTGAGAAGGTCCGGATCCAGGCCGCGACCATGTTCACCGAATCCAAAACGACCGCGCAGATAGCGTCTGAGCTGCGAGTCTCCGAGAAGTCTGTACGCCAGTGGCGTCGGCAGTGGACGGCCGGCGGGACGGCAGCCCTGGCGTCGACCGGCCCGGGCGGCTCGGACTGCAAACTCTCCGCCGACCAGCAGAAACAGCTGGCCGAGATGCTCGATGACGGCCCGGTCGCGCACGGCTGGGACGACGCTCGCTGGACCCTGGCCAGGGTCGCGGAGGTGATCGAACGCCACTTCGCGATCACCTACACGCTGCGCGGAGTGTCGTATCTGCTGCACCGCATCGGCTACAGCCAGCAGGTTCCCGCCCGCCGGGCGATCGAACGCGACCCTGCGGCGATCGCCTCCTGGCACCGGCGGCGGTGGCCGTCGGTAAGAGGTTAGCGGCGGCACGCGGGGCCTGGATCTGCTTCCAGGACGAAGCGGGTCAGGTGCTGCGGCCGCCGGTGGCCAAGACCTGGGCCCGGCGCGGGCACACACCGGTGATCTCGGTGTCGGGCAAGGGATCCGGGCGGGTCTCGATCGCCGGGCTGGTCTGTCTCAAGCCCGGACACCGCGGCCGGTTGATGTGGCGCACCCGGTTGCACCGCAATCGTAAAGGCGAGCGTGGCAGCTTCAGCGAGGACGACTACATCGCCTTCCTCGACCAGGCCCACCAACGCTTGCGGGCACCGATCGTGCTGATCTGGGACAACCTCAACACCCACATCAGCGTGCGGATGCGCGAGCTGATCGCGGCCCGGAGGTGGCTGACCGTGATCCGGTTACCCGCCTACGCCCCCGACCTCAACCCGACCGAGGGCGTCTGGCGGTGGATGAAACGCGGCCTGACCAACATCGCCGTCCGCGGCGTCGACCACCTCGCTGACCTCGTCAAACGCCGGCTACGCGCCTGCCAGCAACGCACCGACCTCCTCGCCGGCTTCTTCGCCAGCACCGGCATGACCCTCGACCCCGAGCCGCCCTAACGACCGAACCTCAGCCTTTCAATCTGGCTCTTCGAAGTTGAGCGGGGTTCGTGACTGAAGCCGACCCGTGTGTGAGGGCTCGCAGCTCATCAGTGATCATCTGAGTGTCTAGATCGGACG
>NZ_PVZG01000014.1 GCF_003002065.1 Pseudosporangium ferrugineum | reverse complement strand
CGGTCTCATTCCGAACCCGGAAGCTAAGCCCTCCAGCGCCGATGGTACTGCACTCGGGAGGGTGTGGGAGAGTAGGACGCCGCCGGACTTAACGTGTGGGAACGCCCACCCCTGACAGGGGTGGGCGTTTCTGCGTTTCATGTGTGTTTGTTATTTATGGCCGGCCCCGGCAAGGGCCGGCCATATTTTGTCTAGGTGCGCTTTTGGGTGGCGGCGCGGAGCTCGAGCATCAGCTTCGCCGAGTCGTCCTGCGTACGGCCGGGGAACATCGCGAGGGCCAGGCTGCCGTGGTCGGCCCATCCGCACACGGGCATGTCCGTACCGTCGGATTTGGTGGTTCCGCATTTCATCGTGCCGCCGAGGGGGCCAGCCGAGACGTCGTGGACGCCGGTCACCGCGCCCTGGTCGTCCGAGACCAGCTCGAACGCGGTGTCGAGGTCGTTCTCCGGGGTCCAGATGAGCGTCGTGCCGCCGAAGAAGAGGACGTTGTTGCCCGCGGCGTCGGCGTACACGGCGCCGACTGCCTCGTCGAGGTCCACCTCCGCGGACAGGGCCGTCTCGAGGTAGTCGCCCGTCGACTTGCCGTTGTCACTGGTGTCGAGCTTCAGGGCGCCGATCTGGGGTGGAGTCGTCAGCGTCGCGTCCTTCTGCGAGGAGATGCGCCAGCCGGCGTACCCGATGACTGCCGTTCCTGCCAGGGTGACCGCGAGGAGCGAGCCGAGCACGATGGTCTTGGTCCGGGACCGGGGTGCCTTCTCCTCGGTCGTGTCCTCGGCCGGTTCGGTGAGAGCGAACGGCTCGGCGGCGATCTCCACCGGTTCCGCCGGGGTCGGTGGCGTCTGGCCAGGGCGCTCGGGCATCGTGCGAGCCTAACAACAGTTATCCACAGGCAAGGCATGCGCCCGCACCCCGTGCGTACGGGCTCCGTAGACTTGTCGAGTGACCGAAGCAACCGACACCCGTACCCCTGACAGCCGGCCCACCGGTGGCCTCTCCGCCCAGTACCAGCCGGGCGAGGTAGAGCAGCGGCGGTACGAGCACTGGGTATCGGCCGGCTACTTCACGGCGGACCCGGCGAGCGACAAGCCGCCCTTCTCCATCGTCATCCCCCCGCCCAACGTGACCGGCTCTCTGCACATCGGCCACGCCCTCGACCACACCATTCAGGACACGCTCAGCCGGCTCAAGCGGATGCAGGGCTTCGAGGTCCTCTGGTTGCCGGGCATGGATCACGCCGGCATCGCCACCCAGAATGTCGTCGAGCGGCAGCTGGCCGCGCAGAAGCTGTCCCGGCACGACCTCGGACGCGAGAAGTTCGTGGAGAAGGTCTGGGAGTGGAAGTCGGAGTCCGGCGGCGCGATCCTCGGCCAGATGCGGCGCCTCGGCGACTCCGTCGACTGGAGCCGCGAGCGGTTCACCATGGACGAGGGCCTGTCGCGGGCCGTGCAGACGATCTTCAAGCGGCTGTACGACGATGAGCTGATCTACCGTGCCAACCGGATCATCAACTGGTGCCCGCGTTGCCTCACCGCGCTCAGCGACATCGAGGTGGAGCACTCCGACGACGACGGCGAGCTGGTTTCGATCCGCTACGGGGACGGGGACGACGCGATCGTGGTCGCCACCACCCGGGCCGAGACGATGCTGGGCGACACCGCGGTGGCCGTGCACCCCGATGACGAGCGCTACAAGCACCTGGTCGGCACCGAGGTCGAGCTGCCCCTGACCGGGCGGCGCATTCCGATCGTGGCGGACGAGCACGTCGACCCCAGCTTCGGTACGGGCGCGGTCAAGGTCACGCCGGCGCACGACCCCAACGACTTCGAGATCGGGCAGCGGCACAGGCTGCCCAGCATCACGATCATGGACGAGCGCGCCGTGGTGACCGTACCCGGGCCGTTCGAGGGTCTTGATCGTTTTGAGGCGCGGCCGGCGATCGTGGATGCGCTGCGGGAGCAGGGCCGGATCGTCGCCGAGAAGCGACCGTATGTGCACTCCGTCGGCCACTGCTCGCGGTGCAAGACCACGGTCGAGCCACGGCTGTCGTTGCAGTGGTTCGTGAACACCGCGCCGCTGGCCAAGGCCGCCGGCGACGCCGTCCGCGACGGCCGGGTAGCGATCGAGCCCGCCGAGCTCTCCAAGCGCTACTTCGCGTGGGTCGACAACATGCACGACTGGTGCATCTCGCGCCAGCTGTGGTGGGGACACCGCATCCCGGTCTGGTACGGGCCGGACGGCGAGGTCGTGTGCGTCGGCCCCGACGAGGAGCCGCCGAGCGGCGAGGGCTGGCGCCAGGACGAGGACGTGCTCGACACGTGGTTCTCGTCGGCGCTGTGGCCGTTCTCGACCATGGGCTGGCCCGAGCAGACCGAGACGCTGGCGAAGTTCTACCCGACCAGCGTGCTGGTGACCGGCTACGACATCCTCTTCTTCTGGGTCGCCCGGATGATGATGTTCGGCCTGTACGCGATGGAGGGTCAGCAGCCCTTCAACGTCGTCAACCTGCACGGCATGGTCCGCGACGGGCACGGCAAGAAGATGTCGAAGTCCTTCGGCAACGTCGTCGACCCGCTGGACTGGATCGAGCGGTACGGCGCCGACGCCACCCGGTTCACGCTGGCCCGCGGCGCCAACCCCGGCTCCGACGTGCCGATCAGCGAGGAGTGGTGCCAGGGCTCCCGCAACTTCTGCAACAAGCTGTGGAACGCCACGCGCTTCGCGCTCATGAACGGTGCCACGGTCGAGGGGGAGCTGCCCGCGCCCGGCGAGCTGTCCGCCGTCGACAAGTGGATCCTGTCCCGGCTGCAGCACGTCGTCGCCGAGGTGGACGAGCAGTTCGCCGCGTACGAGTACGCGAAGGTGTGTGACACGCTCTACCACTTCGCGTGGGACGACGTCTGCGACTGGTACGTCGAGCTGAGCAAGCCGGTGCTGGCGGGCGACGGCGCCGAGGCCGCCCGGACCCGCCGGGTGCTCGGGCACGTTCTCGACCAGCTGCTGCGCCTGTTGCACCCGGTGATCCCGTTCGTCACCGAGGAGCTGTGGACGGTTCTCACCGGCGCCGAGACGATCGTGCGGGCCGCGTGGCCGGCGGTCGACCGGGCGCTGATCGACGATGCCGCCGAGGAGGAGCTGACCGCGCTGCAGAAGGTGGTCACCGAGGTCCGGCGGTTCCGCTCCGACCAGGGCCTGCGCCCCGGTCAGCGGGTCAGCGCCGCCCTCACCGGTCTCGGTAACGTCGGCATCGACACGCACGAGCCGCTGATCCGGTCCCTGGCCCGGCTCGATCCGCCGGCCGCGGACTTCACGGCGACCGCCACCCTCGCGGTCACCGGCGGCATCACGGTCGACCTGGACACCCGCGGCACGATCGACGTCGCGGCCGAGCGGGCCCGGCTCGAGAAGGACCGTGCGGCGGCCGAGAAGGAAGCCGCGCAGTGCCGCGCCAAACTCGACAACGAGGCGTTCGTCGGCAAGGCGCCGGAGCCGGTGGTCGCCAAGATCAAGGAGCGGCTCACCACGGCGGAGGCCGACCTCGCGAGAATCGCCGCGGCCCTGAAAGCGTTGCCGTCCGCATGAGCACCTACGACGAGGTGGTGGCCGCGCTCGACGGGCGCGGCTTCACCCGCATGAACTTCGACATGCAGAAGATCCGGGACCTCATGGACGTGCTGGGGAGTCCGCAGCGGGCGTACCCGGCGATCCACCTGACCGGGACCAACGGCAAGACGTCGACCGCACGCATGATCGACAGCCTGTTGCGCGCCCACGGGCTGCACACCGGTCGCTACACCAGCCCGCACCTCGAGACGGTCCGCGAACGGATCAGCCTCGACGGGGAGCCGGTGACCGAGGAGCGGCTGGCCGCCACGTACGACGAGGTTGCCCCGCTGGCCGACCTGATCGACAAGCGGGCACCCGAGCCGCTCACCTACTTCGACATGACCACGGCGATGGCGTACGCGACGTTCGCGGACGCGCCTGTGGACATCGCGGTCGTCGAGGTCGGCCTGGGCGGCGAGGAGGACGCGACCAATGTCCTGGAGGCGGGCGTCTGCGTCATCACCCCGATCGGGCTTGACCACACCGAATGGCTCGGGGACACGATCGAGGACATCGCCTGGGCCAAGGCCGGCATCATCCACCAGGGCGCAACCGTGATCACCGCGTTGCAGACCGAGGAGGCGATGCGGCCGCTGCTGGAGCGCTCGGCCCAGGTCGGTGCCACGGTCGCGCGGGAGGGCAGCGAGTTCGGCGTGATCCGCCGCGACCAGGCGGTCGGCGGTCAGCTGCTCACCCTGCAGGGCCTCGGCGGCGTCTACGACGAGGTGTTCCTGCCGCTCTTCGGCGCCCACCAGGCCCAGAACGCGGCGCTGGCGCTGGCGGCCGTCGAAGCGTTCCTGGGGGCGGGCGCCAACAAACAACTCGAGCCCGAGCTCGTACGCGAAGGCTTCGCGTCCGTCGATTCACCGGGCCGGTTGGAGCGCGTACGCAGCGCGCCCACCATCCTGCTCGACGGCGCCCACAACCCGCACGGCATGGCGGCCACGGTCGCGGCGCTCGAGGAGGAGTTCGCGTTCCGCCACCTGGTCGCGGTGGTCGCGGTCCTCGGCGACAAGGACGTGTCCGGCCTGCTGGACCTCCTCGAACCCGTCGCGGCCCGCATCGTCGTGACCCAGAACAGCTCGCCCCGCTCGATGCCCGTCGACGAGCTCGCGCAGCTGGCCACCGACATCTACGGCGAGGACCGCGTCACGGTCGCCCAGACCATGCCGGACGCCATCGAGGAAGCGGTCGTCCTCGCCGAACAGGACACGGACGGCGAACTCAGCGGCGTCGCCGTCCTGATCACCGGCTCGATCGTCACGGTCGCCGACGCGAGGAAGCTGCTGAAGAAATGACCACTCCCGATCCGCGACCGGCCGAGCGACAGCTTTCCGAGTCGCCGGGCCCGCCGTCGAACGCCCGCCCCGCGGCTTCGGGCAGGCCGGGGTCCGCGGGTTCCGGCGGTGCCACGGGTGAGCCGGGTGCTGCGTCCACGGCTTCGGACGGTGGGCCGGGCGTGTCCGTGGGTTCGGGCGGTGGGCCGGGCGGCGGGTCGATGGGTTCGGGTGGTGCGGCGTCTAGCCCGGGCGGTGGGTCCGTGGGCTCGGGTGGCGGGGCTGGTGAGGCGGGGATCGGCTCGGGGCAGGCGGCGGACGGGCCGGCTGACGGCGAGGGCGCCGGGCCGCGGTCCGGGTTGCAGAATCCTCAGGCGGCGGTGCGAGGGCTGGGCGCCGGGACGCTGGTGCTGGAGGCGATCGTGCTGCTGCTCGCTATTCAGCCGATCCGCATCCTCGGCGGTGACCTGAGCGGCTGGGGGATCGGCGCCGTGGTCGCGCTGGCTGTGGCGGCCGTGGTCGTGGCGGGCTGCATGCGCAGGCGGTGGGGGTGGCATGCGGGTACGGCGATCCAGGTGCTGCTGATCGCCTCCGGGCTGCTGCACTGGTCGCTCGCGGCGCTCGGCCTGATCTTCGGGGCGGCGTGGGTCTACGCGACCCACGTTCGCCGCACGATTCTGGGCTGACCGAGCTCGGTCAGCCAGGAACCCGGTGGGCTCCGGCCCCGCGGGCTCGAGGCGGGGCGAGCAGGTTCACGTCTTGCTTCTGAGCCGTCGACCGTCTTGCTGTCGAGCTGGTCGGACCGTCTTGCTGTCGAGCTGGCCGGACCCGTCTTGCTTTTGAGCCGTCGACCGTCCAGCCGCTGAGCTGGCCGGGTCGTCTTGCTGTTGAGCCCGTCGGGCCGGCTTGCTGCTGAGTGCGTCCGGTCGTAGGGGCGCCGGGTGCCGAGGGCTCGGGCCCCGCCAGGCCAGCCACTCCGCTTGGGTGGGGTGGCTGGTCGGCGGGCGGTCTTGGGGTGCGGTCAGCGGATGGCGCGCCATTGGGTTATGGCGATGTTGTGGTTGTCCGGGTCGTGGAATGAGGCTGCCCAGAGTTCGAGTTTGTCGCCTCGGTTCACGGGGCGGGGGCCGTGGATGAAGGTGACGCCCTTGCGTTTCAGGTCCTCGTAGACGGCTTCGACGTCGCCGACCTCGAGGTTGAGGTGGATCAGGCGGCCCGACACCGCGGACAGGTCGTGGACCGTGCGCAGGACCAGCCGGGTGTCGCCGGAGGCCAGGACGGCGCTGCCTACGCCGGTGTCGATCTCGTAGAAGCCGAGCATCTCCTTGTAGAACGTTATCGACCGGTCCAGGTCCGTGACCAGCACGGTGATGCCTACGCCATGGATGGCTCCGGCTGCCCCCGGCCTGGCGCTGGGGTAGGCCGTGATCAGCTCGTCGGCCCGGTCGTCGGGCTGGTAGCCGCCCTCCAGGTCCGACCAGGGGCCGCGCCTGTGACCCCGCTCCGGAACGGCGGACGACCCGGCCGGCCGGGCTACCCCGCGCGCCGTCGAGGGATCCGAGCCGGGTGGACGAGCCGTCGACGGGCCGGTGGCGCCCGGGCGGGTCGGTGACGGGTCCGAGCTGCGCGGAGGGGCCGCGCCCGGGCCGGAGCCGCTGGAAGAGACAGCGCCAAGGCCGGAGCCGTGGAGGGAGGCGGTGCCCCGGTCGGAGCCGCCGGGGGAGGCGGTGCCCCGGTTGGAGCCGCCGGGCGAGGCGGTGCCCCGGTCCGAGCTGCGGGGATGGGCCGTGCCCGGCTCCGAGCTGCGGGAAGAGGCGGTGCCCGGCTCGGAGCCGCGCGGGGAGGCCGCGCTCGGGTCTGCCGGTTCGGAGGCTGTGGCGCCCGGGTCCGGGCGGGTGATCCGAGGGCCGGGTGCGGGCCTGGTGGCCGGCGGGATGACGGTGGGGGTGGGGTTCCGGGGTGGCGGGGTGACCGTCGGCGTGGGCTTTCGGGCCGGCGGGATGGGGGGTGGGGTCGTCGGTGCTTCGTGTGGGGGTGCCTTCGGTGGGGGCGCCGTGGGGGTGGGGGCCGTGGCTGGGCGGGTTACGGGTTGGGGGTTCGCCGGCGGGGGTGAGGTGACCGTCGGTGTTCTTGGGGCGGACTGGGGGCGTGGCTCCGGGCGCTGACCCGGGACGGGGGCGCTGCCGGTCGCGGGGGGCGGGGCGGCTGTGCTTCGGTCTTCGGCTCGGGGGCGTTGAGCGGGTGGGGTCTGGGGAGTTTCGGCGGAGGGGTGGTCGGGGTCCTTCGCTCGGAAGACGTTGCTGAGGGCGGATACGCCGGCGGCTACCGCGGCGGCCAGGCCTGTTGCGGGCCTCGGTGGGGGTGATGGGTCGCCGGCCGGGGAAGGTGCGACCGGTCCTGGGGAGGCTGGCTGCGGCCGGGTGGGAGCTGCCGCGGCAGGACTGGGGGCTGCTGGGGGAGGGGCCGAGGCCGCCTGGGTTGGTGCGGGCGCTGCGGGGGGTGGAGCCGGCGTTTCGGCGGGTCGGGGCGGTGGGGGTGTGGTGGCGGTCGGGTGGGGGCGTTCGACCGGCTGGTGAGGGACTTCGTCGCGGCGGGGTGGGGGTGGGGTGGGGGTGCGCTGTTGCCACGGTGGGGGTTCGAGGTCGCCGAGGAGGGCGTCGTCCATCGGCTTGGGGGTCGGCTCGGTCGGGCGTCGGGGGGCGGTGGTGGAGGCGGGGCCGGCCGGGTTCTGGTCGGGGACCGGGTCGGTGATGATGCCTGCCGCCATCGACGGGCGGGCCTGGGGGCGGGATTCCGGGGGTGGTTCCGGGTCGCCGTCGAGGGGGAGGTCGATGTCGTGGTCGGCCGGGGAAGCGGCTGCGACGCGGTTGGCCGGCGAGGAGGGGGTGGGGTCGGTGGACGACGAGCCGGCGCGGGTGGTCGAGGGGGAGCTGCCGGGGGTGGTCGAGGGGGAGCTCGTGGGGGTGGTCGGAGGGGAGCCGGCGGGGGTGGCCGGAGGGGAACCGGCGGGGGCGGTCGAGGGGGAGTGGGCGGGGTCGGTCGGGTGGGGCTTCGGGCGGGGGCGTGGGCGGGAGCCGGCCGGTCGGGGTGGGCTCGATGTGGTGCTCGGGCCCGACGCGGCGGTGGTGGACTGAGGTGCCGGCCCACCCGCGGAGGCCGGAGAGACCGGAGAGGCCGGGGGAGCCGAGGAGGTGGCCGGAGCCGGGGAGGCGGGCCTTGGTGGTGCGTCCGACGCGGGAGGCGGGGGGAGGGGGGCGTCGGGGGGCGTTGAGCGGGGGGTGAAGAGGGCGGCCGCGGCCGTTGGGGGCAGGGGGGTGGAGGACGGTGGTGGGGGTGGGGGGTCGCCGTACGTTGCCGGGGCCGGTGGGGGCGGGGGTTGTTCGGTGACCGGGGTTGCGCCCGGTGGTGGGGGTGGGGGGTCCAGGACGGTGGTCGCGCCGGGCGGGGGTGGTGGTGCGGTGTCCGGGTCGGGCGAAATGTCGGGTGAGGAAACAACGGTGGCGGCGGCAGGAGAGCCGGGCGCGGTGGGGGAGCTGGGCGCGGGAGGAGAGCCAGGCGCGACGGGGGAGCTGGGGGCGGCGGAGGAACCAGGTGTGGCGGAGGCACCGGGGGCGCCGGTGGAGGAGGAGCCGGGGGCCGCGGCTGAGGGCGAGCCGGGGGCGGTCGAGGGCGAGCCGGGAGCGGCGGCCGGAGAGGTGGGAGCGGCGGACGGAGCGGCGGCTGGGGAGGTGGGAGCGGCGGACGGGGAGGTGGCCGGGAAGGGTGGGGGTGGGGCGGTTGCGGTGGCTGTGCCGGCGCGGCGGGGGGGGGGGTGGGTCAGGTCGCCTTCGACGAGTTGGCCTTCGAGGATGGGGCCGCCGGGGGCGTCGCGGACTATGACTGCTGCTGAGGGGTCGTCCGGGTCCGGCGTACGGGAGGGGGGTGGGGGTTGTTCGTCCGGGCCTCGGCCCCATTGGCGGTCGCGGGTGGCCCAGGGCGGGGGTTCCGGTTCGCCGCCCAGGAGGTCGTCGTCGGGGAGTTCCTCCTCGTAGAAGGCCGGGGGGACGTTCGGCAGGGTCGTGTCGTAGGCCTCCGCCTCGTCCCAGTCGATTTTGACGCGGCGCATGTCGTCGACGTCGACCGTCACCGGGAGCATGGTGCCCGGGCGGGGCCATTTGGCGACCGGGACTCGGGGGTCGCGGACCGTCACCTCGGCCGTGGGCAGGCCCGGGGCGATGATCAGGATCTGGAGTTCGGCGCGGCCGTAGACCGAGGTGGCGGGGGGTTCCGAGATGGCCTTCACCTGGGCCGTGCCGGCCACCCAGGCGCGGGCTCCCCGGCGTACCACGTTGACCATGCCGATGCCGATCGCCAGGGCGAGCATCGCCACGCCGAGGGCGACGATCGCCCAGCTCGCCATGCCGAGGCCGAAGACCATCACGAAGCCGGCGATGGTGCCGACGACCGCCGCCACGAGCTTGCGGGCCGGCGCGATCGGCCGGCCGTTCTGGTTCGCCACTGTGGACCTCCCGGGGATTACCCGTCAGGTTACGTAGCGGCGAGTGCCGGTGGAAAGTGCGCTACCGGGCGGTTGCCGCTCGCGCCTGTCGGGGTACCGATAGGCTGACGTCCCGGCCGCCCGCCCGGCGTGTCGGCTTGTCGCGATCCGCAGGAGGCGTCACCCGTGTCCACCAGCCCCGCAGAGCGCACGCTCGTGCTCGTCAAGCCCGATGCGCTGCGGCGCGGCCTGCTCGGGGAGATCCTCGGCCGGTTCGAGCGCAAGGGTCTCGTGATCGAGGCGCTCGAGCTGCGCACCATGGACGCGGAGCTGGCCGACCAGCACTACGCCGAGCACGTGGACAAGGCGTTCTACCCACCGCTGAAGGAGTTCATGACGAGCGGGCCGCTGGCCGCGGTCGTGCTCTCCGGCGACGAGGTGATCTCGGTCGTGCGGACGCTGGTCGGCGCGACCGACGGGCGCAAGGCCGCCGCGGGCACGATCCGCGGCGACCTGTCCCTGTCCAACCGGGAGAACCTGATTCACGCCTCCGACTCGGTGGACAGCGCGAAGCGCGAGCTTGCGCTGTGGTTCCCCAAGCTGTAGCTACAGCGCCGACGGGACGACTCGCCCTTCTCCAGGGTGAACCTCCTGGTGGATGACGTTGTCGCTACGGGGACGAGACAGCCCGGCGCGACGTGACATTCACCGGCGATTCATGTCGGGCCGATAGACCAGCGGCATGACCTCGATCGACAGACGAACCCTGCTGCGGGCCGGCCTGGCCGGCGGCGTGCTGAGCGCCCTGCCCGCCGGCCCGGCCTTCGGCGGCCTGCGCAAGAGCCGTCCCGTACTGACCCACGGTGTGCAGACCGGCGATGCCACCGCCGATTCGGCCCTCGTCTGGACCCGGGCGGACCGGCCGGGCCGGATGTGGGTCGAGGTGAGCCGCGGCCCCGACCTGCGCGGGGCCCGCCGCGTCCGTGGCCCGGTGCTCACCCCGGACACCGATCTGACCGGCATGGTGCGCCTGCGCGGGCTTCCGCCGGGCGAGCGCTTGTTCTATTCCGTACGCGTGGAGAGCCTGGACCGTCCCGGCCTGCTCAGCGAGCCCGTGCCGGGGCAGCTCAGCACCGCACCCACCCGGCGCCGGGACGTCTCGTTCGTCTGGACGGGTGACGTCGTCGGCCAGGGCTGGGGCATCGACCCGGCGTACGGTGGCCTGAAGATCTTCGATTCGATGCGCGCGCGGCGGCCGGACTTCCTGCTGCACAGCGGCGACACCGTGTACGCGGACGGCCCGCTGTCCGCGCAGGTGACGCTCCCCGACGGCCGCATCTGGCGCAACCTGGTCACCGAGGAGAAGTCGAAGGTCGCCGAGACGCTCAGGGAGTACCGGGGGCAGTACGCCTACAACCTGCTCGACGACGCGTACCGGGCGTTCGCGGCGGAGGTGCCGCAGATCAACCAGTGGGACGACCATGAGGTGGTCAACAACTGGTATCCGGGGGAGATCCTCGACGACGCGCGGTACACCGAGAAGCGCGTCGACGTGCTGGCGGCTCGCGCGCAGCGGGCGTACCAGGAATGGGTGCCCGTCCCGGGGATGTCCGCGCCGATCTACCGCAAGGTCTCGTACGGTCCGCTCCTCGACGTCTTCGTCCTGGACATGCGCACCTTCAAGGACCCGAACGACGGCAATGTGTACGCCGACCCGCAGCGCGGACTGCTCGGCCGGGAGCAGCGCGAATGGCTGATCCGCGGGCTGAAGGGGTCGCGGGCGACCTGGAAGGTCATCGCCAACGACCTGCCGATCGGCATCGTGGTGCCGGACGGGCCGGGCGCCCAGGAGGGCGTGGCGCAGGGCGACCCGGGTGCGCCGAAGGGCCGCGAGCTGGAGTTCGCGCAGGTCCTGCAGTCGGCGCACCGCGCGGGGGTGACCGGGATCGTGTTCCTGACCGCTGACGTGCACTACACGGCGGCGCACCACTACGACCCGGCGCGGGCGGCGGTGCAGGACTTCACGCCGTTCTGGGAGTTCGTGTCCGGGCCGGCGCACGCGGGTGCGTTCGGGCCGAACGCGCTCGACGGGACGTTCGGGCTGGACACGGCGTTCATCCACACACCGCCGGCCGCGAACACGTCGCCGGCCGAGGGTTTCCAGCACTTCGGCGAGGTGCGCATCGACGGGCGTACCGGAGATTTCCGGGTCGATCTGCGCGACCGGGAGGGCGTGTCGCTCTGGTCCACGACGCTGAAGGCGCCCCGTCGGCGCTGAGGAACAAATGCGGGCCGGTATCGTTGTCTGCTGAAGGCGTCGATCCGGCCATCACCGGGGAGCCTCCGGAAGAACAGATCTTCGGATCCCAGTAGAACCGGGCGGCACCGGCCCGCATCCCAGCCGGCGAACGAGCGGGCGGCTCCAGGGCCGTCAAGCGAGGTGGTACCGCGGGCCCCGGCTCGTCCTCGCAGTCCACGTGACCTGCGAGGAGAGCGAACCACCGATGGCGTATCCCCAGCACACCGAGGCCTCCGGCGTGCCCGCGAGCCCGGACCTGCCCGCGGTCGAGCGGGCCGTGCTCGAGCACTGGGCGGCCGACAAGACGTTCGAGGCGTCCGTCGACCAGCGTCCCGCCGGGCAGGACGGCAGCAATGAGTACGTGTTCTACGACGGTCCGCCGTTCGCCAACGGGCTGCCGCACTACGGGCACCTGTTCACCGGCTACGTGAAGGACGTCGTCCCGCGCTACCAGACGATGCGCGGCAGGCGCGTCGAGCGGCGGTTCGGGTGGGACACCCACGGTCTGCCCGCCGAGGTGGAGGCCGAGAAGCAGCTCGGCATCACCACCAAGGCGCAGATCCTGGAGCTCGGCGTCGACAAGTTCAACGACGCCTGCCGCACGTCCGTGCTGACCTACACCAAGGACTGGGAACGGTACGTCACCCGCCAGGCCCGCTGGGTCGACTTCGGCAACGACTACAAGACCCTCGACCCCAGCTACATGGAGTCGGTCATGTGGGCGTTCCGCACGCTGCACGACAAGGGCCTGGTGTACGAGGGCTTCCGGGTGCTCGCGTACTGCTTCCGGTGCGAGACGCCGCTGTCGAACACCGAGACGCGGATGGACGATGTCTACCGGGACCGTACGGATCCGGCTCTGACTGTCACGTTCCGGCTCGACACCGGTGAGGACATCGCGGTGTGGACGACCACGCCGTGGACGCTGCCGTCGAACCTCGCGCTCGCCGTCGGTCCGGAGATCGAGTACGCGGTCCTGGAGAAGGACGGCCGCAAGCTGATCCTGGGCGCCGGCCGGGTGGGCGCGTACGCGAAGGAGCTCGAGGGCTACGAGCAGGTCGGCACCGTACGCGGCAGCGAGCTGGCCGGCCGCCGGTACACGCCGATGTTCGACTTCCTGGTGGAGCAGGCGGGCCCGAACGCGTTCCAGGTGCTCGCCGCCGAATACGTCAGCGACGAGGACGGCACCGGGGTCGTGCACCAGGCGCCCGCGTTCGGCGAGGACGACCAGAACGTCTGCAACGCGGCCGGCATCCCGACCGTCGTGACCGTGGACGAGCACACCCGCTTCACCTCGCTGGTGGCGCCCTGGCAGGGCGTGCAGGTCTTCGAGGCGAACAAGCCGATCATCGCCGACCTCAAGGGGCGTGGCCTGGTGCTGCGGCACGAGGGCTACACGCACTCGTACCCGCACTGCTGGCGCTGTGACACCCCGCTGGTCTACAAGGCCGTGTCGTCGTGGTTCGTGGCGGTGTCGAAGTTCCGGGACCGGATGGTCGAGCTGAACCAGGAGATCACCTGGACGCCGGCGCACATCAAGGACGGCTCGTTCGGCAAGTGGCTGGCGAACGCGCGGGACTGGTCGATCTCCCGTAACCGCTTCTGGGGCTCGCCGATCCCGGTGTGGAAGTCCGACGACCCGAACTACCCGCGGGTCGACGTGTACGGCTCCTTCGAGGAGATGGAACGCGACTTCGGGGTGAAGGTCACCGACCTGCACCGCCCGTACGTGGACGAGCTGACCCGCCCCAACCCGGACGACCCGACCGGGAAGTCGACCATGCGCCGGGTGCCGGAGGTGCTCGACTGCTGGTTCGAGTCCGGGTCGATGCCGTTCGCGCAGGTGCACTACCCGTTCGAGAACAAGGACTGGTTCGAGCACCACTACCCGGGCGACTTCATCGTCGAGTACATCGGCCAGACCCGCGGCTGGTTCTACACCATGCACGTGCTGGCCACCGCGCTCTTCGACCGGCCGGCGTTCCGCAACTGCCTGAGCCACGGCATCCTCCAGGGCGAGGACGGCCGGAAGATGTCCAAGAGCCTGCGCAACTACCCGGACGTCTACCAGGTCTTCGACACGTACGGCTCGGACGCCATGCGGTGGATGCTGATGTCCTCGCCGGTGCTGCGCGGCGGCGACATGCCGGTCACCGAGACCGCGATCCGCGACTCGGTCCGGCAGGTGCTGCTCCCGCTCTGGAACGTCTGGTACTTCTTCAGCCTGTACGCGAACGCGTCCGGTCACACCGCGACCCTGCGGACCGACTCGTCGCACCTGCTCGACCGGTACCTCCTGGCGAAGACGAACGAGCTGGTCGGCGACGTCCAGGGCCGGATGGACGAGTACGACATCTCGGGTGCCGCCGGTGCGGTGCGGGCGTACCTCGACGCGCTGACCAACTGGTACGTGCGCCGCTCCCGCGACCGCTTCTGGGCCGGGGACGCCGACGCGTTCGACACCCTGGCGACCGTGCTCGAGGTGCTGTGCCGGGTCGTGGCGCCGCTGGCCCCGCTCACCGCCGAGGAGATCTGGCGCGGGCTGACCGGGGGCCGCTCGGTGCACCTGACCGACTGGCCCACCGCCGACGCGTTCCCGGCCGACCACGAGCTGGTGGCCTCGATGGACGCCATCCGCGACGCGGCCTCGGCGGCGTTGTCCCTGCGCAAGGCCCGGGCGCTGCGGGTACGCCTGCCGCTGGCCCGGCTGACCGTCGCCACCCCGGACGCCGCGCGCCTGCGGGGCCTGCAGGACCTGCTCGCCGACGAGGTCAACGTCAAGGAGGTCGTGCTCTCCGAGGAGCTCACGGCGTACTCCCGGCAGGTGTTGACCGTGGTCCCGCGGGCCCTGGGCCCGCGCCTGGGCAAGCAGGTGCAGCAGGTGATCAAGGCCGTCAAGGCCGGCGACTGGGAGCTGGTCGACGGCGCGCCGGTCGCGGCCGGCGTCGCCCTCCAGGAGGGTGAGTACGAACTCAAGCTCGTCGCCGCCGACGTGGACAACTCCGCGCCGCTGCCCGGGGACGCGGGGGTCGTCGTGCTCGACACGGCGGTCACGCCCGAGCTGGCCGCCGAGGGCCTGGCCCGGGACGTCATCCGGGTGGTGCAGCAGGCGCGGCGCGACGCCGGCCTGGACGTCTCCGACCGCATCGCGCTCACGGTGTCGGCGTCCGAGGCGGTGGCGGCGGCGGTGGAGGCGCACCGCGAGTTCGTCGCGGCCGAGACCCTCGCCACATCCCTGGAGCTCGGCGCGGTTGCCGAGGGCTTCGCGGGCGAGGTGGGTGACGGTGAGAATGTCACCGTTTCGGTGACCCGGGCGGTGTGAGACACGCCTCCGACAGGCTCGGCATTTGCCGTCTTGCGCGGTAAATGCCGAGCCCGGGTCCAAGATCAACGGGAGATTCCCGGCCGGCGTCGGATAATGTCCTACCGCCCCCCACATTTCTTGCAGTCCCCGCCGGAGGAACACGTTGCCGCTGCTCTACTCGATCGGCAAAGTCACTGTCGGTAACGCGCTGATGCTCGGCTGGCGACCCCACGTCGAAGGCCTCGAGAACATCCCCGCCACCGGCGGTGCCATCTTCGCCGGCAACCACCTGTCCGTCGCCGACGAACTGTTCCTCGGCGCGGTCGTGCCACGGCACATCGCCTTCTGGGCCAAGGCCGAATACTTCCGCGGCGGCGGCGTCGGGGGCACCCTCACCAAGTTCCTCATGAACGGCCTCGGCGCGATCCGGGTCGAGCGCGGCGGCGGCCGGGCGGCCCTCACCGCGTTCGACGGCGCGATCCCGGTGCTCAAGGCCGGCGACATGGTCGCGGTCTACCCCGAGGGGACGCGGTCGCCGGACGGGCGGCTCTACCGCGGCCGCACCGGCGTGGCCCGGCTCGCCGTCGCCGCGGGCGTACCGATCATCCCCGTCGGCATGCAGGGCACCGACAAGGCACAGCCGATCGGCCAGCCGTACCCGAAGCCCGGCAAGGGCAAGATCGTGGTGAAGTTCGGCAAGCCGATCGAGACCGCGGGCCGGCCGGACGACCGGACCTCGCTGCGCGCGCTCACCGACGAGGTCATGGCAGAGATCCAGAAGCTCACCGGACAGGAGTACGTGCCCCGCTACGCCCCGCCGCGGGAGGCGCCGCCGCGGGAGGCGCCGCCGGGGGATCCCGCCTAGGGTGCGTTGCCGCGGCGGGCTGTCGCGGCGCGCTGGGGATCGTCAGCCGAGGCCGGGTGGGGTGTACCTGCCGAATCGTGGCTGGAGTACGGCTTCGCGCAGGGTGCCGGTGAGGTCCGCGCTCTCGGCCATCGACCGGCGGGTCAGCAGGACGGTGGCCAGGCTGCCGTGGTCCGCCCAGGCACAGACGACCACCGCGTTGCCGTTCGCGCGGCCGACGCCGCAGCGTTCGTGGACGCCGGTCACGCCGAGGTCGAAGGATTCGACGTTCTTGATCGAGTACGTGTCGCTGAGGTGCGCCAGTTCGGCCTCGACGTCGCTCTCCGGCGAGAAGCGGAAGCCGGTCGTGCCGAAGATGGTGACCCGCTTGCCGTTGCCGTCGGCGTACATGCCGGCGAACACCTCGCCGGACGAGATCAGGCTGGTGCCGCGCACCTGATCGGCGAGCCGCTCCACGGCCCGCCGGCCCGCGGCGTCGTCACGCAGGTCCAGGTCGGCGACGGTGGAGGGCAGGGCCGCGCTGACCGGATACTGCTGGGCGGCGGGCCAGAGGAAATACCCGGGTACGCCGCAGCAGCACAGCGCACTGAGCAGCGTGAACAGGAACAGCCGCCGTCCCCAGCGACGCTTGCGCCGCTTCGGTGCCGGCGGTGGTCCGGAGGGCCGGCGCGGTCCGCCCTGCGACGGTCCGCCCTGCGACGGTCTGCCCTGCGACGGTCCGCCGTGCGACGGTCCGCCGTGCGACGGTCCGCCGTGCGACCGTCCGGCCGGTGGCGGGCCGGGGTGGGACGGGCCTCGGTGCGGTGGGCCGGTCTGCGGCCCGGCCGGCGGCGGCGGTCCGTTTCGTCGTTTCTTCGCTTCCTTGGCGAGCTTTTTCGCGGCCTTGCCGGGCGGCGGGGGCGGAAGCGGGCGGGCCGCCCGGTCGAGGTAGGCCTGCGGGACCGCGCTCGGCGTGGCCGGCGACCCACCGGCGGGGAGGCGGCGCGGTGGCGGGGCCGCGCTTGGCGGCTGCGGGGCTGAGCTTGGCGGCTGTGGGGCCGCGCCTGGCGGCTGTGGGGCCGCGCCTGGCGGTTGTGGGGCCGCGCTTGACGGGGGTGCCGGGCGGGGCTGGATCGGCAGCCGGTTGACGGCGGGCGGCGGCGGAGTCTTGTCGCGGCGCTTGCGACCCCAACCCCGGCGACGCGGCTCGGCGGACGCCGGGGTGGCGGACGTCGGAGCAGCGGGTGGCGGGGCGGTGGGTGGCGGGGCGGCGAGAGGCGGCACGGCGGCTGAGGTCCGTGCCGCGGGCGTCGGTGGCGGCGGTGAGGACGCCGCGGGCGGCGTGGGTGCCGATGGTGGCGGTGATTCGGCCCGGGTGGGTGGCAGGGCGCCCTCGATGCGGGTGGGCGGCAGGGGCTGGTCGAAGTGGGCCGGGGCGTCGATGCGGGTCGGCGGCATCGCCTCCGGGAACGGCTCCATGATGTCGAGGGGGGTGTCCTGGTCGGCCCAGGGGTCGACCGGCGGGGTCGTCGACCAGTCCTCGGCCTCCGCCCAGGGGTCCACCGCGGGGGCGGGCTCGGCGGGTGGGCGGCGCCTGTCCCACCAGGACTTCTTCGGTGACGGCGGCGGTACGGCCGCGGAGCCGCTCCAGCGTTCCGGCACGTCCTCGGTGATCGGCGCGTTCCCCTCGGCCGGCCCGCCGGGACCGGCGGTGCCCGGGGCGGGGCCCGCGGTGACCGGTGCCGCCGGGGCGGCGAGGTCGGCGGGCTCGCGGGTGACCCGCGCGGTGGGGGCAGCGCTGTCCGGCGGGGTGGGAGTCGTGGGCTCGCGGGTGACTCGGGCGGTGGGGGCGGCGGTGTCCGGCGGGGCGGGATCCGTGGGTTCGGGGGTGGCTGGTGCGGTGAGGTCCGGGGTGGTCGGGGCCTCGGGCCGGGTGGGTCCGGCGTCCACCCGGGTCGGGTCCGGGCGGTCGGCGGATCCGTCCGCGGCCGGGGTGCCCGGCTGCTGGTCGGTCATCCGTCGGTCTCCTCCCGCGTGGCCTTGCCTCCAGATCAGGTTAGAGGCGGCCCGCCACTGCCGGTGGTCGCCGCCGCCATGCGGGTGGCGCCGGGCGATCGACCCGGCTCGCTGGTCGGACGAAGGGGATGGCGGGCGGGCCGGGGGAGGAAGACGGACAGAGGGGGCGATGTGCGGGACGGTACGGAGTCGTATGGTGACCCGGTGGTGAACCGGAGATGAGCTTGATTCAGAAGTTCGCGATCAACGAGGCCGGCCGTCCCGACGGGCAGCCGATGCTGTTCGCGCACGGGTTCGGCTGTGATCAGAACATGTGGCGGTTCGTCGCGCCCGAGTTCGCCGGCAGTCACCGGCTCGTGCTCTTCGATCATGTCGGGGCCGGGCGGTCGGATCTGCGGGCGTACGACGACCGGCGCTACGCCAGCCTCGACGGGTACGCGTCCGACGTCCTCGAGATCGTGCACGGCCTGGACCTGCACGACGTGATCTTCGTGGGCCACTCGGTCAGCGCGATGATCGGCGTGCTCGCGGCCGTACGGGAACCCGATCGTTTCTCGAAGCTCGTGCTCGTCGGGCCGTCGCCGTGCTACATCGACGACGGAGACTACGTGGGCGGGTTCGGCCGGGCCGACATCGAGGCCATGCTGGAGTCCCTGGACAGCAACTATCTGGGCTGGTCGCGGGCCATGGCCCCGGTCATCGCCGGCAACGCGGAGCGGCCCGAGCTGGGGCAGGAGCTGACCGACAGCTTCTGTGCCACCGACCCGGACATCGCCCGGAAATTCGCGCGCGTCACCTTCCTCTCCGACAACCGGGCCGACCTGGCGAAACTGCGTACCCCCGCGCTGATCCTGCAGTGCACCGACGATGTGATCGCGCCCTCGGCGGTCGGCGCGTACGTGCACGAGCACCTCGCCGGGAGCACACTGGTGGCCATGAACGCGACCGGCCACTGCCCGAACCTGAGCGCACCCGCCGAGACCGTTGCGGCCATCAAGGCGTACCTCTGACCACGATGACGGAGAGCGGCGAGGGCGGCCCCGACGTGACGCAGGACCTGCGTGTGCCCTGGGAGGAGGACCCCGGGGACCTGTACGAGCATGCGCCGTGCGGCTATCTCACCACCCTGCCGGACGGCACGATCGTCAAGGTCAACGAGACCTTCCTGGCCTGGAGCGGGTACGAGCGCACCGACCTCGTCGGCCGTCGCCGGTTCCGGGACCTGCTCGGCGCCGGCGACCGGATCTACCACGAGACGCACTACGCGCCGCTGCTGAACATGCGCGGCAGCGTCAGCGAGGTGGCCTTCGACCTGATCCGCAAGGACGGCCGGCGCCTGCCGATCCTGGTCAACTCCGTGCTGGGCCGCGACTCGTCGGGCCTGCCGCGGGCGGTGCGCACGACCGTCTTCAACGCCACCGAGCGCCGCAGCTACGAGAAGGAGCTGCTGGCCGCCCGCCGCGCCGCCGAGGCCTCCGAGCAGCGGGTCGGCGCCCTGCAACAGGTCGTCGCGGACCTGGCCGCGGCACCCACCGCGGCCGAGGTCGGTGACGCGGTGGTCCGGGCGCCCGGCGCGGCCTTCGGCGCCGAGGGCGCCCAGGTGTGGCTTCTCGACGCGGACCGCGCGCAGCTCACCCTGCTGGCCGGCGCGGACGGCGGTGCGCCGGCCGGCGACGACATCCCGCTGGCGTCCTCGCGGCCCGTCGCCCGGGTCGCGCGCCGCGGCGACCTGCACGTGATCGGCTCGGTCGCGGAGGCGGAGAAGCATTTCCCGGAGCTGGCCGAGACGATGCGCCGCACCGGCCACCGCACGATGGTGCTGCTCCCGCTGACGGCCGGGTTCGCCGGTGAGTCGGTCGGCGCCGAGGTGCTGGGCGTGCTGAGCTTCGGCTTCGGCGAGGAACGCGAGCTCAGCGACAGCGAGCTGCGCGTGGTGCGGCTGCTCGGGCACCAGGCCGGTCAGGCCCTGGACCGGGCCCGGCTGTACGACGACGCCCGCCGCCGCGAGGAGCGCGCCACGTTCCTGGCGGAGACCACCCGGGCGCTCGACGAGGTGCCCCGGCTCCTGCCGCGCGCCCGCCGACTGATCGATCGGCTCGTGCCCCGGATGGCCGAGTGGGCCGCCGTACGCCTGCAGGTCGGACCGGCCCCGCTGCTCGCCGGCGAGGGCGGCCCGGTCCCCGATCCGGAGCGGCTCGCCCAGCGGGTGGCCCTGGTCACCGCCAACAACAAGGCGGAGCTGACCGACGACGGGCCGGACCGGGACCTCGCCGTGCTTCCGCTCGCGGTCGGCGGCCGGGTCCTCGGCACGCTGGCGCTGCGGATGGCGCCCGGACGACCGCCGGCCTCCGCCGAGGCGTCGTTCCTCGGCGACCTGGCCGACCGGGTCGCGCTGGCGCTCGAGAACGCGCGCCTCTACGAGCAGGAGCGGGCGGTGGCCCGGACCCTGCAACGCAGCCTGCTGGCCAGCGATCTGCCGGGCGACCCGCGCTTCGCGGTGGAGACGCACTACCAGGCCGCGGCGCAGGACCTGGAGGTCGGCGGCGACTGGTTCGACGCGTTCCTGATCACGCCGGACAAGCTCGCGGTGGTCGTCGGCGACGTGGTCGGCCGGGGCATCGACGCGGCGACCACGATGGGCCAGCTGCGCAGCGCGATCCGGGCGCTGGCCTCGGCCGAGGCGGGGCCGGCCCGGCTGCTGGAAC
This sequence comes from Pseudosporangium ferrugineum, assembly GCF_003002065.1. Taxonomy (GTDB): domain Bacteria; phylum Actinomycetota; class Actinomycetes; order Mycobacteriales; family Micromonosporaceae; genus Actinoplanes; species Actinoplanes ferrugineus_A. Next base: position 232,554 of record NZ_PVZG01000014.1, on the reverse strand, counting down.
GGCTGGACCGCTTCGTCGACCGGGTGGAGTCGGCGCGGATGGCGACGGTCGCGTACGCCGAGGTCGACCTGTCCAGCAACGAGCTGACGTACGCCTGCGCCGGGCACCTGCCGCCGCTGCTCGCCGAGCCGGGCAGTGCCCCGGCCTATCTGCTCGAGGGCCGGTCGGGCGCGCTGGGGACGCTGGCGGGTCGGCGGGCCCGCATCGAGCACCGCGTGCCGCTGGCGGCCGGGAGCCGGCTGCTGCTCTACACCGACGGGCTGATCGAGCGGCGCACCAGGGGCATCGACGCCGGGTTCGCGATGCTGGCGCGGGCGTACGCGGGCCGCCGCGCCTCACCGCTGCCGGGCCTGACCGCCGGGCTCGCGGCGAACCTGGTCGGGCCGGAGCACGCCGACGACGTCTGCCTGCTCTGCCTCGCGCTCGGCACCGAGGACCGGCTGGAACGCTCGATCGGCGCCGACCCGCAGCTGATCGCGTCCCTGCGCGCCGATCTGCGGGGCTGGCTGGCCTCGCACGGCGTCGACGAGCAGACCGCCCAGGCGGTGCTGCTGGCGAGCTCGGAGGCGGTCGCCAACGCCATCGAGCACGGCTACCGCAACGACCCCTTCGGCATCGTCGACATCACCACGGTGGTCTCCGCCGAGGCGGTCGAGGTGCGGATCACCGACCGCGGCGACTGGCAGAACCCGCACGGCGACCTGGCCCGCGGCCGCGGCCTGCGGCTGATGGAGCAGGCGATGGACGAGGTGACGTTCGACCGTACGGACGGGACCACGGTGACGATGCGACGGGCCCGGGGGCAGCGATGACCGACCGATGGGTGACCTTCGCCAGCCTCGGCGACGCCGAGCTGGTCCGGCTGGCGGGTGAGATCGACCTGTCGAACGCGCCGGAGATCGGACGCGAGATCGTCCGGCACGCCGGCGGTGCGGAGGCCGTGCTGATCGACCTGACCGCGGTCTCGTTCCTGGACAGCGCCGGGGTGCGCCTGCTGGACGGCCTCGTGGGTGATCTCGACCGGGCCGGGGTGCCGATCAAGCTCGTGGTGGGGGAGACCGGCGCGGCCCGGATGACCCTCCAGCTGTGCGCCTTCCGGGAGGATCTGCTGAGCACCGATCTGGACCGGGCCGCCAAAGAATTGCGCATCTAGCCCGCGTACCCTGGAGACCCATGAGCGTGTCTTCAGTCTTCCCGCAGCTCGAGCAGCTGCTGCCCCGGGTCAGCAAGCCGATCCAGTACGTGGGCGGCGAGCTCGGCGCCGTCGTCAAGGACTGGGACGCCACCACGGTCCGCTGGGCGCTGATGTATCCGGACGCCTACGAGGTCGGCCTGCCCAACCAGGGCGTCCAGATCCTGTACGAGGTGCTCAACGAGCAGCCCGACGTGCTGGCCGAGCGGACGTACGCGGTCTGGCCCGACCTCGAGGCGCTGATGAAGGAGCAGGGCGTCCCGCAGTTCACGGTCGACGCGCACCGCCCGGTCCGCGCCTTCGACGTGCTCGGGCTGTCCTTCGCCACCGAGCTCGGCTACACCAACATGCTCTCCGCCCTCGACCTGGCCGGCATCCCGCTGGACAGCGCCGACCGTGGCGACGAGGACCCGATCGTGCTGGCCGGCGGCCACGCCTCGTTCAACCCCGAGCCGATCGCCGACTTCATCGACGCCGCGGTGCTGGGCGACGGCGAGGAGGCCGTCCTCGAGATCACCGGCATCATCCGGGAGTGGAAGGCCGAGGGGTGCCCGGGCGGGCGGGACGAGCTGCTGCTGCGCCTCGCGCGTACGGAAAGCATCTATGTCCCTCGCTTCTACGACGTCGACTACCTGCCCGACGGGCGGATCCAGCGGGTCGTGCCCAACCGTCCGGACGTGCCGTTCCGGGTGGCCAAGCGCACGACCATGGACCTCGACGCCTGGCCGTACCCGAAGAAGCCGCTGGTGCCGCTCGCCGAGACGGTCCACGAGCGGTACGCCGTCGAGATCTTCCGCGGCTGCACCCGGGGCTGCCGGTTCTGCCAGGCCGGCATGATCACCCGCCCGGTGCGGGAGCGTTCGATCACCACGGTCGGCCAGATGGTCAAGGAGGGCCTGGAGTTCTCCGGGTTCTCCGAGGTCGGCCTGCTGTCGCTGTCCAGCGCGGACCATTCCGAGATCGGCGACATGTGCTCCGGCCTCGCCCAGCAGTACGCCGACACCAACGTGTCGCTGTCGCTGCCGTCGACCCGGGTGGACGCGTTCAACATCGACCTGGCCCAGGAGCTGTCCCGCAACGGGCGGCGTACCGGCCTGACGTTCGCGCCCGAGGGCGGCTCCGAGCGGATCCGCAAGGTCATCAACAAGATGGTGACCAAGGAGGACCTGATCCGGACGGTCGTCACGGCGTACAGCAACGGCTGGCGGCAGGTGAAGCTGTACTTCATGTGCGGCCTGCCCACCGAGACCGACGACGACGTGCTCGAGATCGCGCAGATGGCGCACGAGGTGATCCGGGCCGGCCGGGCCGCCGCGGGCACCAAGGACATCCGCTGCACGGTGTCGATCGGCGGGTTCGTGCCCAAGCCGCACACCCCGTTCCAGTGGGCGGCGATGGAGCGCCCGGAGGTCATCGACCACCGGCTGCGGCTGCTCAAGCAGGAGATCAACAGCGACCGCTCGCTGGGCCGCGCGATCGGCTACCGCTACCACGACGGCGAGCCGTCGCTGATCGAGGGCCTGCTCTCGCGCGGCGACCGCCGGGTCGGCAAGGTCATCCGGCGTGTCTGGGACAAGGGCGGGCGTTTCGACGGCTGGTCGGAGCACTTCTCGTACGCCCGCTGGGTCGAGGCCTGCGCCGAGGTCCTCCCGGAGTTCGGCGTCGACCTGGACTGGTACACCACCCGCGAGCGCGACCAGCTCGAGGTGCTGCCCTGGGACCACCTCGACTCGGGCCTGGACAAGGACTGGCTCTGGCAGGACTGGCAGGACGCCACGAGCGGCTACGAGCAGGACGACTGCCGCTGGACCCCGTGCTTCGACTGCGGCGTCTGCCCGTCGATGGACACCGAGATCCAGATCGGCCCCACCGGCAAGAAGCTGCTGCCGCTGACCCCCGTGGGCGGCCTGCGTACCCCCGCGCACACCCACTGACCAGGAGCTCGTCATTCCCAAGAACCAGCCGGTCGGCGGTCAGGCCCCGGTCGTCCAGCGCATCCGCCTCCGCTACGCGAAGCGGGGGCCGCTGCGCTTCACCTCGCACCGGGACTTCGCCCGGGCGTTCGAGCGGGCGCTGCGGCGGGCGGGCGTACCCATCGCGTTCTCCCAGGGTTTCACCCCGCACCCCAAGATCTCGTACGCGAGCGCCGCGCCGACCGGCGTCGGCAGCGAGGCGGAGTACCTGGAGATCGGCCTACAGGCGGAGGTCGACCCGGCGGCCCTGCGCGCGGCGCTCGACGCGGCGCTGTCGCCGGGCCTGGACGTGCTCGACGCGGTGGTGGCCGGCGAGGGGAGTCTCGCCGACCGGATCGACGCGTCGCTGTGGCGCATCGAACTGCCGGAGATCGATACCGAGGTTGCGGAACAAGCCGTCGCATCCTTCGTCGCGGCCGACGAGGTGCTGGTCGAGCGCATGACGAAGCAGGGACGGCGATCGTTCGACGCGAGAAAAGCAGTTGCGTTCATCGCTGTGACGGAGGAGTCCGGCGCACCTTCCGGGACCGCGGCGGCACGGTGTGCGATAATCGACCTTGTCGTGCGGCAGGTCACTCCCGCCGTGCGGCCCGATGACGTCATGTCCGGCCTGCGCGTGGTGGCCGGCCTGGAGCCGCCGGTGCCCCCTCGGGTGACCCGGCTGGCCCAGGGCTCGCTCACCTCGCAGGGAGAGATCGTCGATCCGTTGAACGCGGATCGCGAGGACGCACCCATCGGAGGGCGCTAGCCGGTTCGGCCGGCGCCCGCGTTGGCAGACTTCGGAAGCCCGCCCGACGACGGACGGGAACCGAAAAACTTGCGGCGACCCTGCGTGGCAGCGCTCACCCGCGCCCGGGGCCGCCAGAACTGGAGAGCGCCCGATGCTCGATAACGAGCCCCAGGGTGGTGAACGGGACGAGGCCTCCACGCCTTCGACCGCAGATGCCGCCGAGACCACCACACCCGCGCGCCGCACGCGTGCCCCCCGCCGGAAGGCTGCCGCACCGGCCGCCGTGCCGGTGGACGCGCCGGGCGCCGAGCCCGGTGCCGCCGACGAGGCGGCGAGCGCGGTCGACGCGGCGGTTGCCGCCGAGCCCGTCGCGCCGGTGAAGGCGACCCGGAGCCGGGCGCGGAAGAAGGCCGTGCCGGCCGCCGCCGCGGAGCCCGAGGCCACCCCGGCCGCCGGGCCCACCGCCGCTGAACCGGCCGCCGCCGGGCCCGCCGTCACCGAGCCCGCCGCGGCTGCGCCGGCCGACTCCGCGGTGACCGAGCCGGTCGCGCCGGTGAAGGCGACCCGGAGCCGGGCGCGGAAGAAGGCCGCCCCGCCCGCCGCCGAGCCGCCGGCCGTCGAGGCTCCCGTGGTCGCGGAGACGCCGGCCGTCGAGGCGCCCGCGGAGGAGGACGACGAGGAGGCCGCCACCGCGGTGCCCGTGGTCGGCGTCCTCCCGCTCGACGACGACTTCGTGGAGGAGGCGCCCACCACCCGGCGCCGGGCGCGCAAGGCCGCGCTGCCTCCCGCCGTACTGTTCATGCCGCCGGAGCCCGACGCCGTCGAGCCCGCGCCCCCCGCGCGGCGCACCCGGCGCGGCGCTGCCGCGCCTGTCACCGTCGAGCCGGTCGCCGAACTCGCCGAGACGCCGGCCGAGCCGGAGGTCGCCGCCGCGGACGAGCCCGCCGAGGGCGCGCGCAGGAGCCGCCGTCGTCGCCGGGGCGCCGCCGAGGCCGACGAGGTCGCCGCCGCCGAGATCGCCGAACCGCCGGTGCTCGAGGAGCCCGACGAGAGCGCGGACGACGTCGAGGACTCCGCCGAGGACGACGAGGACGACGAGGCCGGCCGTCGCCGGCGCCGGCGGGGACGCCGCGGCCGGGGCCGCGGCAAGGGCCCGTCCGACGAGGGTGACGAGTCCGCCGAGGGCGGCGCCGACGAGCCCGAGGCCGCAGCCGACGCCGAGGGTGACGACGAGGACGCCGAGGACGGCGACGGGGTCACCCGCCGCCGGCGCCGGCGGCGCCGCAAGGGCTCGGGCGACTCCGAGTCCGGCGGCGTCGAGGACGGCGTGCACACCGTCGTGCGGGTGCGCGAGCCGCGCCGCAGCGACGAGGTCCAGGGCGTCTCCGGCTCCACCCGCCTGGAGGCCAAGCGGCAGCGCCGGCGTGACGGCCGGGAACAGCGGCGTACCCGGCCGCCGATCCTGAGCGAGTCGGAGTTCCTGGCCCGCCGCGAGGCCGTCGACCGCGTCATGGTGGTGCGCCAGAAGCCCGACCGCATCCAGATCGCCGTGCTCGAGGACGGCATCCTGGTCGAGCACTACGTGTCGCGTACCACGTCCGGGACCATGGTCGGCAACGTGTACCTCGGCAAGGTGCAGAACGTGCTGCCGAGCATGGAGGCGGCGTTCGTCGACGTCGGCCGGGGCCGCAACGCGGTGCTCTACGCCGGCGAGGTCAACTGGGACGCCACCGGGCTGGAGGGCCGCGCCCGCTCGATCGAGCAGGCGCTGCGCTCCGGCGACTCGGTGCTGGTGCAGGTCACCAAGGACCCGATCGGGCACAAGGGCGCCCGGCTCAGCAGCCACATCGCGCTCTCCGGCCGGCACCTGGTCTACGTGCCGAACGGCAACGCGTCCGGGATCAGCCGCAAGCTGCCCGACAACGAGCGCAAGCGGCTGCGCGACGTGCTGAAGAAGATGGTGCCGGACGGCGCCGGCGTCATCGTGCGGACCGCCGCCGAGGGTGCCAGCGAGGACGAGCTGGCCCGCGACGTCAAGCGGCTGCAGGCGCAGTGGGAGGACATCCAGGCCAAGGCGGCCGAGGGCAACGCCCCGCGCGCGCTCTCGGAGGAGCCCGACCTGATCATCCGCGTGGTCCGCGACCTCTTCAACGAGGACTTCAGCGAGCTGATCGTGCAGGGTGACCAGGCGTACGGCGAGATCGAGAGCTACCTCGAGTCCGTCTCGCCCGACCTGGTCGAGCGCCTGCACCGGCACACCGGCAGCAACGACGTCTTCGCCGACAAGCGGATCGACGAGCAGATCCTCAAGGGCCTCGACCGCAAGGTCTTCCTGCCCTCCGGCGGTCACCTGGTGATCGACCGCACCGAGGCGATGACCGTCGTCGACGTCAACACCGGTAAGTACACCGGCGCGGGCGGCAACCTCGAGGAGACGGTCACCCGCAACAACCTCGAGGCGGCCGAGGAGATCGTGCGCCAGCTGCGGCTGCGCGACCTCGGCGGCATCGTGGTGATCGACTTCATCGACATGGTGCTGGAGAGCAACCGCGAGCTGGTGCTGCGGCGGCTCACCGAGTGCCTGGGCCGGGACCGGACCAAGCACCAGGTCACCGAGATCACCTCGCTCGGCCTGGTGCAGATGACCCGCAAGCGGATCGGCGCCGGGCTGCTCGAGGCGTTCAGCGAGACCTGCGACCACTGCAAGGGCCGCGGCCTGGTCATCCACACCGAGCCGGTGCCGGAGAAGCGCACGTCGGGTGCCGCCAACCAGGTCAAGGCCGTCGCGGCCGCCGCGCGTACGGAAGCACCGGCGCAGCCCGCCCGGGGTCGCCGCCGCCGCGGTGGCGCCGGCGAGCAGGCCCCGGCCGAGCCGGAGCCGGTGGCGGAGGTGCCGCAGCTCGCACCGGAGCCGGTGGTGGAGGATCCGGTGGCCGAGACGGCGGGGCTGCCCGTGGCCGGCTCGGGGATCGTCGCGGCGGCCGGCTCGGGCGTCATCGTGCCGGCGGCCCAGCCCGCCACGAACGACGACGAGGACGACTACGACATCAGCGGCTACGACCTCTCCCGGTACGAGGCGGACTCCGCCGCGTACCCGGCGGAACCGCTGCGGCTGACCGGGGCGGACGACCCGGACGCGGCCGACGACGACGAGGACGAGGACGACGAGCCGGTCGGTGCCGGCACGGGCCCGAGGCGGCGCTCCCGCCGCGGCGGTTCCCGGCGGCGCACCCGGCCGTAGAACTCCGCTTTTCGGGCGGTCCCGGCGGGTTTTTCCTGCTGGGGCCGCCCGCTCCATGTCCGGTGATCGATGTCGGCTACCCTCGTCATCCCCCCGCACGATCCCCACGAGGAGTACCCATTCCCCATGCGACGCCTGCTGTGCGCGACCGCCCTGAGCGGCGCCCTTGTCCTGCTCGGCGCCTGCTCGTCCGACGAACCCGCCGGCCCCGGTGCGACCGCCGCCCCGGACGCCGGCAGGTCGCTCCCGGCGATCCCCGCGCCGGGAGCCAGCGCGGGGGCCACCGGTTCCGGATCCTCCGGCGCCTCCGGGGCCAAGGGCGGCGACGCGGCGCTCAAGGGCAACACCGCGGCGATCTGCGCGCAGGCCGCCAAGACCGGCGGCGACGCCGGCAAGAACTTCGCCCAGGACCTGAAGTTGCTGATCGACGCCGAGTCCGCGCAGGACAAGGACGCGGTGGCCAAGGCCAAGGCCAAGACCGACCGGGACGTGGAGAACTACTCCTTCGCGCTCACCGACATGTCGAAGCTGGCCTCGGACCCGGAGCTCAAGGCGGCGCTGGCCGCCATGGGCAAGAAGGTCGCCGCGCTCAAGGGCGACGTGCGTAAACTCGACGCCGAGAAGCTGGAGGGTCTCCAGGAGACCCTCGCCAAGGCCTGCGGCACCGCCTGAGCGTCTCCCCGGTTTGGGTAGCGCGCCCACGATGAAGTACGCTATCCGTCGGCGCTTTTTCGCAGGCGCCATGTCCCTGTGCGCGAGGCAGTGATCTGCCGCGCCGGGGCCGAGTTACATCCGCCAAGCAGCGATGTTCCGCTGCGTAAGTCTCAGGGAGTCCGCGTCCCATGTACGCGATCGTCAAGACCGGCGGCAAGCAGTACAAGGTTGCCGAGGGCGACGTGATCGAGGTCGAGAAGCTCGCGGGTGTGCCCGGCGACTCGCTGACGCTCGCCGCGGTCCTCCTCGTCGACGGTGACAACCTGGTGACCGATGCGGCCAAGCTTGCCAACGTGACGGTGTCCGGCGAGATCGCCGAGCACACCAAGGGTCCGAAGATCCGGATTCACAAGTTCAAGAACAAGACCGGCTACCACAAGCGCCAGGGGCACCGCCAGCCGCTGACCCGCGTCAAGGTGACCGGCATCTCCAGCGGGAAGTAGGGACCAACCGCCATGGCTCACAAAAAGGGTGCTTCCAGCTCGCGGAACGGCCGTGACTCCGCCGCTCAGCGGCTCGGCGTGAAGCGGTTCGGCGGCCAGCTGGTCAACGCGGGCGAGATCATCGTCCGCCAGCGTGGCACGAAGTTCCACCCGGGCGACCTGGTCGGCCGCGGGGGCGACGACACGCTGTTCGCGCTGGCCAAGGGCAACGTGCTCTTCGGTCACAAGCGTGGCCGCAAGACCATCAGCATCGTGCCGGTCGCGGCCGAGTAAGCACGGCCGCACCGAGCGGGCGGGCCGCGGCGGGGGACGACCCCGCGGGCCGGCCCGGCAAGCGTCGCAGCGGGTCGTGGACCTTCCGGGGTCCGCGGCCCGCTGTCGTGTTCCACCGAGTCCCGCGCGGCGGGTTGTGAAGTAGGAGTTACCGAAGTGGCTACGTTCGTCGACCGGGTCGTGCTGCACCTGCAGGCAGGTGACGGTGGCCACGGGTGTGTCTCCGTACGCCGCGAGAAGTTCAAGCCGCTGGGCGGTCCCGACGGCGGCGACGGCGGCCACGGCGGCGGCATCGTCCTCGTGGTGGACCCGCAGCAGAACACCCTGCTGGACTTCCACTTCCGCCCGCACATCAAGGCGCAGAACGGCACCGGCGGGATGGGCGACAACCGGGACGGCGCCAACGGCGGCGACCTGGTGATCAAGGTCCCGGACGGCACGGTCGTCCAGACCCTCGAGGGCGAGGTCATCGCCGACCTGATCGGCGCGGGCACCACCTTCGAGGTGGCCCGGGGCGGTCGCGGCGGTCGCGGCAACGCCTCGCTGGCCAACACCCGGCGCAAGGTTCCCGGCTTCGCCGAGCTGGGCGAGCCCGGCGACCACCTCGACGTGGTGCTGGAGCTCAAGAGCGTCGCCGAGGTCGGCCTGGTCGGCTTCCCGTCGGCCGGCAAGTCGTCGCTGATCTCGGTCATCTCCGCCGCCAAGCCGAAGATCGCCGACTACCCGTTCACCACCCTGGTGCCGAACCTGGGCGTCGTCCAGGCCGGCGACCTGACCTTCACGGTGGCGGACGTGCCGGGGCTGATCCCGGGCGCGGCCACCGGCAAGGGGCTGGGCCTGGAGTTCCTGCGGCACATCGAGCGCACCTCGGTGCTGGTGCACGTGCTCGACTCGGCGGCACTGGAGATCGAACGCGACCCGGTCGCCGACCTGGAGGCCATCGAGGCGGAGCTGGCGGCGTACGGGGGGCTGGAGGACCGGCCCCGGATGGTCGTCCTCAACAAGATCGACATCCCGGACGGGCGGGACCTCGCGGAGATGGTCCGCCCCGATCTGGAGGCCCGCGGCTACCGCGTCTTCGAGGTCAGCGCGGTCACCCGGGAAGGGCTCAAGGAGTTCACGTACGCGCTGGGCGAGGCCGTCGCGGCGAACCGCCTCGCGGTGCCGGTGGCGGAGCCGACCCGCGCCGTGGTCCGCCCGCGCGCGGTCGACGAGAAGGGCTTCACGATCGAGCAGGACGCCGACGGCGTGTACGTCGTCCGCGGCACCCAGGTCGAGCGCTGGATCCGCCAGACGAACTTCGACAACGACGAGGCGGTCGGCTACCTCGGCGACCGGCTCGAGCGGCTCGGCGTCGAGGCGGCGCTGGCGAAGAAGGGCGCGCAGCCCGGCGACCCGGTGCGCATCGCCGACCGCGAGTTCGACTGGCACCCCAACACGGGCGAGTACGTCTCGGGCCCGCGCGGCACCGACGCCCGCCTCGAGGAGGACGCGCACCGGGCCACCGCGGCCCAGCGCCTCGCCGCCCGCAAGGCCCGCCGTGTCCGCTCCGACGACGAGCTGCTGCACATGAGCGAGGACGGCACGGTCTCCACCGTCTCGATGGCGGCCAAGCCGGTCCTGGTCACCGACGAGGACGACGGCACCGGCGACGATCAGTGATCGGCTGCCGTCCAGATCCCCGCAACCCGGCGGAAACGGGCGGCGCCTAAGCTCACCGCGTGCTGATCGAAGCTCGTCCCGCGACCGACCCCGAGTTGGGTGCCCTGCTCGTCGCCCAGCAGCGCGAGCTGGCCGACGCGGACGGTGGGCGGGACGGCGAGGTGTATCCGCTGCACGACGGGGTGGCGTACCTGGTCGTGATCGTCGGCGGGCGGGCCGTGGCGTGCGGCGCGTGGCAGGCCCTCGGGCCCGGGGCGGCCGAGCTGAAGCGCATGTACGTGCGCCCGGCGTACCGGGGCCGCGGCATCGCCCGGCAGCTGATCGTGGCGCTGGAGGAGGAGGCGCTGGCGGCGGACCGGCCGGTGCTGCGGCTGGAGACCGGCACCTACCTCCCCGCGGCCATCGCCCTCTACCGCTCCGCGGGATACACCCCCATTCCCGCGTACGGCGAGTACGCGGGCAACCCGTACAGCGTGTGCTTCGAGAAGTCGCTGGCGGTCACTTCTCGCTGACGTCGGTCACCGCGGAGCCGAGCACCATCGGGTCGGCGTTCCACTTCTGTCCCCGCGAGCCGTCGCAGGCCGCCAGCGTGCCCTTGCTCACGTCCTTGTTGCCGGTGGACCAGTAGTCGACGGTGGTGTCGGTCGGCGCCAGGCACCAGGGCGGGTTGCCCGGTGCGATCCCGTACGACGTCTCGATCCGGTACGCGGTGGCGAACACCCCCGTGTCGCCCCGCCGCGTCCACGTCAGCGCGGGAGCCGGCGCCGCGGCCGGGTCGCAGGTGACCACGCGCGGGTAGACGCCGTTCGCGGGGCTGTACCCGGGCGGGTTGAGCCGTCCGGGGCTGCTGAGGCAGTACGTGCGGTTGTCCCGGTCGCTGTGCAGCCAGATGACGCCCGTGGCACTGGTGGCGCCGTCGGCGATCGCGGGCAGGTGCCACACCTGGTTCCACTGCACGGTGCCGGCCGGGCTCTGCTTGCACGGCCAGATGACCATGTACGGCGTGGTCACGTCGTCGCCGGAGACGTCGAAGCAGCGGCCGAACTGCTCGAAGTTCACCAGCTGGTTGCTGCTCGCGCCGGCCCCGCCCGTCCCCACCGCCGGGTCCGGCTGGAAGCTGCGGGTGATCGTGTAGTCGTCGCCGCAGGCCTTGTCGTACTGGGAGACGCCGGGCGGGTCCTCGGCGGCGGCGTGCAGGACGATCGTGCTGCCGGGCACGCCGGGGGAGACGACGTGGAAGCACTGCTGGTCCCGGGCGCCGCCGCGGGTGCCCTCGAAGTTGGCCCGGTCGTTGAGGCTCCACTGCTGCCGTTCGATCACCGGGTCGGCGCACGGGCGGAAGACGACCTGCTCGCCGTGGTCCGGCGCGGCGTCGAGGCACATTCCCGGCGAGCCCGACGCCTGGGAGGAGACCAGAATCAACGTCAGCTTCGACGCGTACGCGAATCTCTGCCGTTCGTCGTTGCTGTCGCAGACCTGAAGGGTGAGCGGGTCACCGGCGAGCGGGGTGGCGGCCGGCGCCGCGAAACAGAGGTCCGGATCGTTGCGGCCGAGCACGTGCACCAGCCCGCCCGCGACGTTGCGGCGGGACCTGCTGTGCAGGGTGTAAGTGGCGGTGACCGTGCGCGGGACACCGTTCTCCCGCGCGTGCCCGGTGGACGACAGCAGTACGTAGACCGGCTTGTCGGTGCTCGACAGGTGGCCGCCCGTGCACGCCATCCGGTGCTCGCGGGCCCAGTCCAGGTCTCCCGCGGGCGGCCGGCTGGTCAGGTAGGAGACGGTGACCTCGTACGTCTGGCCGGTGGCCCGGCTGACCGGGCCGGTGAACGGGCCGCAGGGCAGCTTCGCGGGGTCGCCCACGCCGTCGGTGACGGCGAGCCGCAGGTGACCGAGCGCCACTTCGAGGCCCGACTGCGCCGCGTCGAGCGCCTCGGTGCTCTGCACGGTCGAACGGGTGCCCCTGACCTGCGTGCCGAGGGTGGCGGCGAGCAGGCCGCTCAGGCCCAGCCCGACGATCACGAGCAGCATCGCCATGGGCAGCGAACCGCGGTCGTCGTGGCGCCCGGTCACTGGTCGAACACCGGGTCGGTGCTGTCCGCGCTGAACAGCGACGTGGCGGCCCGGTAGCAGCGGCTGCTGCCGCAGTCGGGCGAGTCCCAGACGACGGCCACGACCAGCCGCACCATGGCCACCGGCAGGCCGGCGGACGGGCCGCACTCGCCGCCGCCGGCGGGCTGCCAGCAGCGCCCGACGAGGAAGTGCCGGTGGTAGACCACGTCGCGCACGATGGCCGGTTCGGCCACGTCCGGCAGGGGTACGGCCGGAGCGATCCCGCCCGCCGCCGCGTCCCAGCGGACCGTGCCGGACAGGTACCCGGCGGTGTCGAAGCCGCCGACGTCGGTGCACGACCCGCACTCGGCGCGCCCGGTCAGCAGCGTCGGGCCGCCGAGCCCGCGCGCGGCCTCCATCCCGCTCTGTGCCAGGCGGGCGGCGGTCTGGATCTGCGCCTGATAGCGGCTGGCCCGTACCGATGACACGAAGTAGGCGCCCAGCGCCGCCATCATGCCGGTGACCAGGGCGAGTGCGACGACAACCTCGATCATGGTGAACCCGCCGTCCGCGGGCACCCGGCTCTGTCGGCGCATGCCCCTCCTTGTCGGCCGGGAGGCCCGGCGGGTGAGGCGCTCCGGGCGAGTTTCTCGACACCGCCGGGGGTAGGACTGCGACGCGGCACGCCGATCGGCATGATGGTCGGCATGCCGAGCCTCACCCGCGCCGAAGCGACCGCCCGGGCCGCCACCGTCACCGTCACCGGATACGACATCGCCCTCGACCTGACCGGCGGCGGTGACACGTTCCGCTCGCGGACGGTGCTCACCTTCGGCGCCGAGCCCGGCAGCGCGACGTTCGTCGAGCTGGAGCCCGCCACGCTGCTGTCGGCGACGCTCAACGGGGAGCCGCTGGACCCGTCCGCCCTGGCGGACGAGCGGCTCACGCTGACCGGGCTGGGCGACGCCAACGAGCTCGTGGTCGAGGGCGAGATGCGTTACTCGAACACCGGCGAGGGCCTGCACCGCTTCACCGACCCCGCCGACGACCGCGTCTATCTGTACGGGCACATGTTCCTCGACGGCGCCCGCCGCATCTTCCCCTGCTTCGACCAGCCCGACCTCAAGGCTCCCGTGACGCTGAGCGTGACCGCGCCCGACGGCTGGCTGGTGGCGGCCAACGGGATGCCGGACGGCGAGGTCGTCGACGGCCGGTGGCGGTTCGCGGCGACGAAGCCGCTGGCGACGTACTTCGTGTCGCTGATCGCGGGGCCGTACCACGCGCGCACCGGCGAGCACGACGGCATCCCGCTCGCGCTCTACTGCCGGCAGGCGCTCGCCGAGCACCTCGACGAGCAGGCCGAGGAGCTGTTCACGGTCACCCGGCAGTGCCTCGACCGCTACCACGAGATCTTCGACGTGCGGTATCCGTTCGGCCACTACGGCCAGGCGTTCGTGCCCGAGTTCAACTTCGGCGCGATGGAGAACCCGGGCCTGGTCGTGTTCCGCGACGAGTTCATCTACCGGTCCGCGGTCACCGACGGCCAGCGCGAGCAGCGGGCCGCGGTGGTCGCGCACGAGATGGCCCACCAGTGGTTCGGCGACCTGGTGACCATGGCGTGGTGGGACGACCTGTGGCTGAACGAGTCGTTCGCCGAGTACCTCGGCACCCGGATCACCGCGGAGGCCACCCGCTTCACCGAGACCTGGACGACGTTCGCGATGCACCGCAAGGCGTGGGGGCTGCGCGCCGACCAGCGCCCGTCGACGCACCCCGTGGCACCGAGCGACGTCGACGACACCGCGCTGGCACTGCTCAACTTCGACGGCATTTCGTACGCGAAGGGCGCGGCGGTGCTGCGTCAGCTCGTCGCGTACGTGGGGGACAAGGCGTTCCTGGCGGGGCTCAACGAGCACTTCGCGGCCCACGCGTACGGCAACGCCACGCTCGCCGACCTGCTCGGTGCGGTCTCCCGGGCCAGCGGGCGTGACCTGAGCGCGTGGGCCGAGGTGTGGCTGCGCCGGGCCCAGCCCAACACGCTGCGGGCGGAGGTCGAGCGTACGGACGACGGCCGCTACGCCCGGGTGACGCTGGTGCAGACCGCGCCGGACGACTACCCGACGCTGCGTCCCCACAAGCTGTGCCTGGGCCTCTACGACCACACCGACGGCACGGTCACCCGCCGCCGGCTCGTCGAGGTGGACGTCGACCCGGAGGTGGACGGCGCCCGCACCGAGGTGCCCGAGCTGGCCGGGGAGCCCGTCGCGGACCTGCTGCTGGTGAACGACGGCGATCTCACGTACGCGAAGATCCGCCTGGACGAGGCGTCCGCTGCCGCCGTACCGAAGATCCTGCCCCTGCTGGACGACTCGCTGACCCGCGCCGTGATCTGGGGTGCCGTGCTCGATGCCGTCATCGACGGCGAACGTCCGGTGGCGGAGCTGGTCACGCTCGTGCTGGCGGCGCTGCCGGTGGAGCGCGAGGTGGTCGTCGCCGAGGACGTGCTGGGGATGACGCGGGCACTGGTGGACCACTACCCGGCGCCGGAGGCCCGGCCCGCTGCCCTGGAACTGCTCGCCCAGGCCTGCGGCCGGCTGGTCGCGGTGGCCGAGCCGGGCGGCTCGCTCCAGCTCGCGGGGGTGCGCGGGCTGATCGCGACGACCACCGACACCGTACGCCTGAACGCCTGGCTCGACGGCGAGGACGTCCCCGAGGGGGTGGCCGTCGACGCCGACCTGCGCTGGATGATCGTGTATCGCCTGGTGGTCCTGGGCGCCGTCGGGCCGGAGCGGATCGAGGCGGAGCTCGCCGCGGACCGCAGCGCCTTCGGTGAGCAGGCGGCGGCGCGGTGCCGGGCGGCGGTGCCGGACGCGGAGGCCAAGGCGCGCGCCTGGGAACTGATCATCAACGATCCCGGGGCGTCCAACCGCATCCTCGACGCCACCGCGCAGGGCTTCTGGCAGCCCGAGCAGCTCGACCTGCTCACCCCGTACGCCGAACGCTACTTCGCGGAGATCCCGGGCATGCTGGAGCGCCGCACCGGCATGAGCGGGGAACGGGTGGCGGTTTCCGCGTACCCGTCGCTGATGGTCGCCGCACGCACCCGTGAGCTGGCCGCGGACCTGCTCGCGACGCCCGGCGTCCCGTCGATCCTGCGCCGCGTGGTGATGGACGGCGACGACGACGTCCGCCGCGCGCTGCGGGCCCGCCAGGATAGGTGATTTCGCCCCTTACCTCGCGTACGAGCCGATAGCCTCGCAAGGACGGGGGTGAGCGGTGGAATGGTCCGAGGAGCTGTCCGGTGGCCTGCTGCGGGCCGCTCCGGACGCCATCGTGGTCATGGACGAGGGCAGGATCGTCCTGGTCAACGACCGCGCGGAGGAGATCTTCGGATGGCCCCGTGCCGAGCTGGTGGGCCGGCACGCCCGCGTGCTGCTCACCGACGCGGCCCGGGAGTCCTTCCCGGAGGCGCTCAAGCGCAGCGGTAAGGGGCTCGGGCCCGGCCCGGTCGGCATGGTGTCGCTGCGGGTACGCCGCCGCGACGGCTCGGAGTTCCCGGCGGAGGCGTCCCTCGCGGTCGTCGAGGTGCCCGAGGGCGAGATGACCGTGGCAGTCGTCCGCGACGTGAGCGAGCGGCACCAGCTGCAGGCCGAGGCGCACAGCCACCGCAGCCAGCGGCTCGAGGCGCTGGGCCAGCTCGCCGGCGGGATCGCCCACGACTTCAACAACCTGCTCGGCGTGATCGTGAACTACGCCAACTTCGTCATCGAGGAGGCGGAGTCGCCCACCCCTGACGTCGCCACCATCGCGGCCGACGCCCGGCAGGTGGTCAAGGCCGGCGAGCGGGGCACCGCGCTGACCCACCAGCTGCTCAAGTTCGCCCGGCGCGAGGTGGTGCGCCCGCAGGTGCTCGACCTGAACGAGGCGGTCGCGGACGTCGAGGGCCTGCTGCGCCGCTCGATCGGCGAGCACATCACGCTCATCACCCGCCCCGCGGCTTCCCTGCCGCCGGTGACCTGCGACCCCGGCCAGATCGAGCAGCTGCTGGTGACCCTGGGCGTCAACGCCCGTGATGCGATGCCCTCGGGCGGCAGCCTGGTGATCGACACGGCGGTTTCGCACATCGCCCCGGGCGAGCACGCCGAGCTGGCCGCCGGCGAGTACGTCCGGCTGCGGGTGTGCGACTCCGGCCGCGGCATGGCCCCCGACGTGGTCGAGCGCGCCTTCGAGCCGTTCTTCACCACCAAGCCCAACCACCAGGCGACCGGCCTCGGCCTGGCCACCGTGTACGGCATCGTCACGCAGGCCGGCGGCAGCGTCAGCCTCGCCTCGGAGCCGGGCGTGGGCACCACCGTCACCGTGCTGCTGCCCTCGTCGGAGGGGGTGGAGCCGGAGCCGGAACCCGCCGCCGGCCCGGTGGCCACCGGCGGGCACGGCGAGACGCTGCTGGTCGTGGAGGACGAGGCGGCGCTGCGCGACGTGGCCGGGCGCATCCTCTCCGGCGCCGGATACCACGTGCTCACGGCGGACGGCGGCCCGAACGCGCTGCGGCTGGCCGAGCTGCACGAGGGCGCCATCGACCTGCTGGTCAGCGACGTGGTGATGCCGGGGATGCTGGGCAAGGAGCTGGCCGAGCGGCTCACCGGCGTACGCCCCGCCACCCGCGTGCTCTACATGTCCGGGTACGCCCAGCCGGTTCTCGCCTCCCAGGGCACCCTCGACCCCGGGGTGGCCCTGCTGGAGAAGCCGTTCACGGCCGAGGACCTGCTGGCCGCGGTCCGCAAGCGGCTCGACGGCTGATCTACGATTCGCCGATGCAGAGGCGGCGGCGGATCGGCATCATGGGCGGGACGTTCGACCCCGTCCATCACGGTCACCTGGTGGCGGCGAGCGAGGTGCAGAGCCGCTTCGACCTGGACGAGGTCGTCTTCGTGCCGACCGGGCAGCCGTGGCAGAAGGGCACGGTCAGCCCCGCCGAGGACCGCTACCTGATGACGGTGATCGCGACCGCCTCCAACCCGCGCTTCCACGTGAGCCGCGCGGACATCGACCGGGACGGCCCCACCTACACCGTCGACACCCTGCGTGACCTGAACGCCGTGTACGGTCCGGCGGCTGACCTCTACTTCATCACCGGCGCCGACGCGCTGGCCCGGATCCTGTCGTGGAAGGACGCGCTGGAGATGCTCTCGCTGGCGCACTTCGTCGGCGTCACCCGGCCCGGCTTCGAGCTCACCGACGAGCACCTGCCGGCCGACACGGTGACGCTGGTGGAGGTGCCGGCGATGGCGATCTCGTCCAGCGACTGCCGGGCGCGGGTGGCAGCCGGGCAACCCGTCTGGTATCTCGTACCCGATGGTGTGGTGCAGTACATCGCAAAGCGGGAACTTTATCGGGGCGAACAACCGATATAGGGGTTTTTGCCCGGCTCGGGTTGTCAGACCCGTGTGAGAGGCTAGTACCTCTGAAACCGAACGAGGGGAGACCGGTGCCCGTCACCGACCGCGCCCGCGAGCTCGCGCTGACGGCAGCGCAGGCCGCCGCCGACAAGAAGGCGCAGGACATCGTCGTCATCGACGTGGCCGAGCAGCTCTACATCACCGACGCGTTCGTCATCGCGTCGGCATCGAACGAGCGGCAGGTCGTCGCGATCGTCGACGCCGTCGAGGAAGCGCTGCTCAACCTGCCGGAGAAGGCCAAGCCGGTCCGCCGCGAGGGCGAGCGGCAGGGCCGCTGGGTCCTGCTCGACTACGTCGACATCGTGGTCCACATCCAGCACACCGAGGAGCGCGAGTTCTACGCCCTCGACCGGCTGTGGAAGGACTGCCCGACGATTCCGTTCGTCGACCGCGACATGGCCGAGGCCGACTCGTCCGGCGCCGCATGACCACCACCCGCCTCATCGTCTGGCGGCACGGCAACACCGACTGGAACGCGGAGGGCCGCGTCCAGGGCCAGTCCGACGTCCCGCTCAACGCCCTGGGCGGGCAGCAGGCCGTCGACGCGGCCGAGCTGCTCGTCCGGCTGCGGCCCGCCGCCCTGATCTCCAGCGACCTGCGCCGGGCGGCCGACACCGCCGCCGCCCTGGCGGCGCTCACCGGCCTCTCGGTCACCCACGACGAGCGCCTCCGCGAACGCCACTTCGGCAGCTGGCAGGGCCTGACCATGGCCGAGGTCGCCCGGACCCGCCCGGACGAGCACGCCCGCTGGAAAGCCGGCGCGGATGTCGTGGGCGGCGGCGTCGAAACCCTCGACGACCTGGGCAAACGCGTGGCAGACGCGCTCCAGGCCGCGGCCGACGCGGTGCCGCCCGGCGGCACGGCCGTGGTGGCGACCCACGGCGCGGCGGCGCGGCAGGGCGTGGGACACCTGCTGGGGTGGCCCCGGGAGCAGCTCCGGACGCTGCGGGCACTGCAGAATTGCCACTGGGTCGAGCTGAGCCACGACGAGTCCCGGGGGTGGCAGCTGGCCGCCTACAACGTCGGGCCCTTCTCGGACCGGCCCGTACCCCCACCGGTCTGATTCCCTTCCCCCCGAGCATGGAACGTCGTCGCGGGCGGTAGCGTCCGAGGGATCATGACTTTTTCTCGCACGACCCTGCTCGCCGCCGTGATGGCCCTCTCCGTAGCGGGATGTGCCAACGGCGGCACCGACCAGGCCGGGGGTGCGCCCCCGTCCGCAGCCGCACCCTCACCGGCAGCCTCCTCGGAGGCTCCGCCGGCACCGGCGCCGTCGCCCGGGGTGCGCCGCACGATCACCGGGACGGTCACCGCCGGCGTCGAGGCCAACTGCCTGCTGCTCGACGAGAACCTGCTCATCTTCGAGAAGGAGTCCCTGCGCGCCGCGGCCAAGGAGGGCGCCACGGTCACCGTCACGGGCCACTCGTCGCCCGGCACGATGACCACCTGCATGCAGGGCACGCCGTTCCTCGTGACCGCGATCCGCGCGAACTAGCCGCCGATCCGTTACGGTGCCCGCATGCCCGTCGCGGTCGTCACCGACTCCACCGCGTACCTGCCGTCCGAGCTGAGCGGGACGTACGACCTCACCGTCGTCCCGCTCACCGTCGTCATCAACGGCGAGGAAGGCCTGGAAGGCGAGGAGATCTCCCCGGCCGAGGTGGCCCGCGCCCTCGGCGCCCGCCGCTCCGCCGTGAGCACCTCGCGGCCGGCCCCGGAACAGTTCGCGGACGCGTACCGGAAACTTCTCGCGGCCGGCGCCGACGGCATCGTGTCGGTCCACCTGTCGTCGAAGCTGTCGGGCACCTACGAGGCAGCCCTGCTCGCCGCGGCGGAACTCGGCCCGAAGGTCCAGGTCGTGGACAGCAAGACGACCGGCATGGGCCTGGGCTTCGCGGCCCTGGCGGCGGCCACGGCGGCCCGCCGAGGCGAAGACCTGGATCGCGTACGCCAGGCAGCCGCCGACCACTCGGCCCAGGTGAGCACGCTCTTCTACGTGGACACCCTGGAGTTCCTCCGCCGGGGCGGCCGCATCGGGGCGGCGTCGGCCCTGCTCGGCACGGCCCTCTCGGTCAAGCCCATCCTCCACGTGGTCGACGGCGCGATCGTCGTCCGCGACAAGGTCCGCACGGCGGGCCGCGCCCTCGCCCGCCTCGTGGACCTGGCGGTGGAAACCTCGGGCACGGGCGACGTGGACATCGCGGTCCACCACCTCGGAGCGGACGACCGGGCGACCTCCCTGGCGGACGCGGTGTCGGTGCGGCTGGGAGACCGCCTGCGCGACTGCTACATCACCGAGATCGGCGCGGTGGTGGCGGCGCATGTGGGACCGGGTGTGGCGGGTGTGGTGGTCCACCGCCGCGGGTGAGGGCCGCCGCTCTTGCGACCTCTCCGCCGTTCTGGCGCTGCCGGTCTTGGGGGCTCTCCGTCGTTTTGGCGCTGCCGCTCTTGCGGCCTCCCCGCCGTTCTCGTGCCGCCGGTCTTGCGGGCTCTCCGTCGTTCTGGCGCCGCCGGTCTTGCGGGCTCTCCGCCGTTCTCGCGCCGCCGCGGATCTTCGCCGGCGCCGTTCGGCCGTGTGTCAGGGCCAGGTTTCGCCGCGCCAGCGTTCGGGGGTGAGGCCCTGGGCGGTCAGGCCGCCGCTGATCTCCTCCCACGGCCGGACGGTGTCGCCGTACTGCACCTCGTCGGCCTTCGGCAGCAGCGCGGGCGAGTTCTCCGGCCACAGCGCCCGGGTGCGCCCGTCGTCGGTGATCAGCAGCTCGGCGGCGAGCGGCAGGTGTTCCGCCTGGCGCGCGTACCCCCAGGAGGCCAGGACCGCCTCGGCCCGGCGTACGCAGATCCAGTACGGCGAACCCGGCTCGGCGGAGTAGGGCACCGTCCGCCCGCGCTCGCCCGACACGTACGCCATCGGGGTGATCGCCCGCGGCGACCGCAGGAAAGCCGCCTCCGCCTGCGCGAACAGGCCGGGCAGGTGATCGCTGCCGTCGGCGGTGACGAGCAGGATCCCGCGCTCGGGAGCGAACGCCACCGGACGCCCGCCGACCTGCCCGGCCAGCCCCGCGAGCCACCCGTCGAGCAGCAGGTGCGAGGTCCAGTACGAGTCCCCGTCGTCGACGAACTGCACGACCACCGGCTCGTCGGCCACCCCGACCAGCTTGGCGCCGGACAGGTTGGCCCGGGCGGCCGCGAACACCTCGTCGTCGGTGACCCCCCAGCCGTGCCCGGCGCTCACGTACGTCATCGTGTCCGGCTGGTCGACCACCACGAACTCGGCCAGGAACGGCATCGCGGGCTGGCTCAACGGCGTCGACACGTCGGCGGGCGGCGTGGCCCCGCGCAGGACCGGGCGCAGCAGCGGCCGCGCCTCGGCCCAGGTGGCGGGAAGGCCGGGAGCCCGCAGCAACCCGGCAACGAACTGATCGACCCGCCCCCGGCCCACCTCGTCCAGCCGCAACACACTCGGCTCGTCATCCCCGGGCCGCGTGAACCGCACCGAGAACGACGCCGAGTGATAGCGCGCATCCTCCATGCCGGCACGGCGCAGGCGCTTGATGACCCGACTGGCCAGACGCGCCCGGGCCACCCTTCGGAACAAGCCCACGCCGCTCGTGCCCTCCCCGCGTATCGGTGGGGCGCCGACCTTATCGCCTCCGTCCAGCACCTGTCACGACCGTCGCATCGGTTGCGTCACTGTTACGACTGTTGCGCCACTTGTTCACAGCCATCCCGTCCCGCGCCCGTCACAACCACCCGAAACGCCGCCTCGGCTGCCTGGCTTTGGCCCGCCTGGCTTTGGCCCGCCTGGCTTTGGCCCGCCTGGCTCTGGCCCGCCTGGCTCTGGCCCGCCTGGCTTTGGCCCGCCCGGCTCTCGGCCGCCGGCTTTGGCCCGCCCGGCTCTCGGCCGCCGGCTTTGGCCTGCCGGCTCTCGGCCTGCCGGTTTTGGTCCGCTCTCTTTCGTTTGCCGCTTCTCGGCTGCCGCCTTTCGTTGCCGGCGCTGTCTGCCGGCTTTCGTTTGCTGTCTGTGTGGTGGCTCCCGGCGCCTTGCCCGTCGGCTCGTCGCCGCCTCGGACCTCGTGGTCAGGGGCGGGTGGCGGTCACGACCGTGGCTTCGAGGTCGTCGTCCGTGTGGGTTGCCGGGCGCAGGGCTGCCGCGCGTACGGAATCGGTCGCGGGTTCGATCTGATCGGTGGTGATCTCGGACAGCAGCAGGCCACCGGGCGCCAGCCAGGCCCCGGCCTCGGCGACGACGGCGCGGAAGACGTCCAGGCCGTCCGCACCCCCGTCCAGTGCCGTGCGCGGCTCGTGCAGGCGCGCCTCGGCCGGCAGGAAGGGGATGTGCCGGGTGGCGACGTAGGGCACGTTCGCGATGAGGACGTCGATCCGGCCCCGCAGCTCGCGGGGGAGCGCGGTGAAGAGGTCGCCCCGGTGGACGCTCGCGCCGAGGTTGTCGAGGGCACAGGCCACAGCGGCGGGATCGCTGTCGGCGGCATGCAGGTCGATTCCGGGTATGCGATGACGAACGGCCAGCCCGAGGGCGCCCGAGCCGCAGCACAGGTCGACGACGACAACCCCACCCCTCCTCTCCGTCCCACCGCCCGACGTGCCGGCGTGCTCCGCGGCCAGGGTGACCAGGAGCTCGCTCCGGACCCGGGGAACGAAGACCCCGGGACGAAGCCGGACCCGTACGCCGCAGAAGTCCGCATATCCCACGACCTGCTCAAGGGGCTCTCCCTCCGCCCGCCGCCGCACGAGTTCCCGCAGCGCCCCGGCGTCGGACGCGGCCTCTCCCAGCACCGCGGCCTCGTCCTCTGCGAACACGCATCCCGCGGCCCGCAGCCGTACGACCGCCTCGGCCAGGTCAGTATTCAGCACCGAACTCATCGATCTCCCGTTATCCACAATGCGCCGTTGTCCACAGGCACCGGAGCGGCCGGGGCCTGCCGAACCCTACGTTGCCGGGGTGCGTCAGGAGAGCAACCTCGAAGATGCCGTACGCGCCAGGCTCGAAGCCGTCCTGGCCCGGCCGGCTCCCGCACCCGTCGTGCCTCCCGTGCCGGCGGGCGCCGCCACAAGCGGATATCCCGCGGGCTCACCGTGGGCGACCCCGCCGACATCGATAGCGCCCCGGGCGCCCGCGACCGAGCCGGACGCCTCATTCTCCGGGTTGACGGTCTCGGCAGGGACGCACGCTCCGTCGCAGGTCGCGGTCGACCAGGGCGGAGCGGCTCTGCCCGCCGCTCTGCCCGCGGCTCCGTCCGCGGCTCTGCCCGCGGCGGCCGCTCGATCCGGTGCGGCGCAGGGCTGGCCGGTCGGTGGTGGGCCGCCGCTCAACTGGGCGGATGTCGTGCCGGGGTGGTCGAATGCGGTGCCGGGCTGGCCGCACGACGCCACGGGCTGGCCCGACGACGTCACCTTCCCCGCGGACGCCTTCGACCCACCGGGCGATCCAGCCGGCTCCGGCCCCGGGACCGGCTCCGGGACCGGCTCCGGCCCCAGGACCGGCTCCGGGACCGGCTTCGGCCCCAGGACTGGCCTCGGGCTGGGGCCCGGCTTTGGGCTGGGGCCCGACCTCGGGCCTGGCTTCGGGCCGGGGTCCGGGCTCGGCGTGGCGGGAGCCGGTGCGCTTGGCGCGCAGGGCGATCCAGCGGCGGGCGGCGTGCCTGCCTCGGCGGGTGGCTCTCTTGTTCCGGGTGCTGTTGCCGCGGCCGAGCCGGTTGATCTTGCTTATCGGCCTGCGTGGACGGCGTCGGACACGCCTCTTCGGCAGTCGGTGGCCGCTGAGGACGACTCGCCGCCCGCGCTCAGCGGTGCCGGTGCGTTCGGGGGCGGGCCGGGTCTGTTCGATCCGGGTCGGCGGGGTGTCAAGGCGCTTGCCGCGGTCGCGATCGTGGCGGTGCTGATCGCCGCGGTGATCGCTTGGCGGTCCCGGCCTCGGGTCGATCCCGTGGCGCCTTCCATCTCTACCGCGGATCCGGCGCTCGTGGAGGGCGCGGCGGTGGGCGGGAACCGGGCTGTCTCCGGGGGCGGGCGGCAATCGGGTGCTCCCGGTGCCTCTGCCGCCGCCGAAGTCGTCGTCGCGGTGGGCGGCAAGGTGCGCACGCCCGGTCTGGTGCAGCTGGCTTCCGGCGCGCGGGTGGCCGACGCCCTGCAGGCCGCGGGCGGCGCCGATCCCGGGGTGGATGTCGCGCCGCTCAACCTCGCGCGCAAGGTGGTCGACGGGGAGCTCATCATGGTCGGCGTCACCCTGCCACCGGGGGCCGCACCGACGGCGCCGGCCGGTGCGCGGAATCCGGCGGCGCCCGGTGGGCCGGTCAACCTCAACACCGCGACCCTTGCCGACCTCGACACCCTGCCGGGCGTCGGCCCGGTTCTCGCCCAGCGGATCCTCGATGCCCGGGACGCCCAGGGCGGCTTCAAGGCGGTGAGCGATCTGCGCAAGGTGGACGGCATCGGCACGGCCCGCTATGAGCAGCTCAAGGATCTGGTGACGGTATGAGCGGCCGGACGCGGGCGCCGGGCGCCGGGGCGGGGCCGTCCGGTTCCGGTCGACGCCGTGGTGCCGAGGACAAGGCACCTGACCTGCGGCTTGCCGGGTTCGCCGTGGCGTTGTGGCTGGCTGCTCTGGCCGCTCTGCACATGACGTCCCGCGCCGGCCTGACCCTCGGCCTCGTCGCCCTCGGTGCGGCAGCCGTCGGCGCGCGAGCCCGGCCGGCCCGGTGGCGGCGAGCGCTGCCGGCCCGGTGGCTGCGAGTGGTGCCGGCCCGGTGGCAGCGAGTGGTGCCGCGGCGGTGGCGGCGAGCGGTGCTGGCCCGGTGGCAGCGAGCGGTGCCGGCCCGATGGCGGCGAGCGGTGCCGCGGCGGTGGTGGCCGCCCGGGCGCAGGTGGAGAGTGCCTGCGCTTCGCTGGGTGGCCGTGTCCGTGATGGTCGGTGCAGCGACCGGGGCGGTCGCCACGGCCGCGCGGGTCGGTGTGCGTGATGCCGGTCCGCTGGCTGCGCTCGTGACGGCGAATGCCACCGCACGGGTGGAGGTGATCGTCCGGGATGATCCTCGGGCGATCCACGGCTCGCCGGGGCTTCCGCCGACCTACCTCGTACCCGTGGATCTTGTGGGGGTGTGGCCCGACGACGGGCCTGCCTTGCGGTTGTCGGTGCGGGCCCTCGTGCTCGGGTCCGATCCGGGGTGGCGGCCGTTGCTGCCCGGGCAGCGGGCCTCGGCCACCGGCAAGCTGCTGGAACCGCGCGGTGGTGACCTGCGCGCCGCCGTGGTGTCCGTGCGGGATCCTCCACGGCTGGACGGGCGGCCGTCGTGGGCGCAGCGGGCGGCCGGTTCGCTGCGGGCGGGGCTGCAGCGGGCGTGCGTACCCCTGCCTGATGATGTCGGGGGTCTGCTTCCCGGGCTGGTCGTCGGGGACACGAGCCGCCTCGATCCGGCGCTGGAGGAGGACTTCCGGGCGACCGGCATGACCCACCTCAACGCCGTGAGCGGCGCGAACGTCGTTTAGACACTGTACTCTGATGCAGTGCGAGCAGTCATCTATACGCGCGTATCCTCGGATCCGAACGACACCGGTCGTTCCGTGGATGAGCAGGAGGCAGACTGCCGGGCAGTCTGCGAACGCGCAGGCTGGCAGGTCGTGCGCGTCTTCACGGACAACGATCGAGGTGCAAGTCGGCACAGCCGCAAACAGCGGCCCGAGTACACCGCATTACGCCAGTTCCTCACCGACGGGGGAGCGGACGTCTTGGTCATGTGGGAGGGGTCCCGTGCGCAGCGTGACATCACTGCCTACGCCTCTCTCCGTGACCTGTGCGCTGAACGCAAGATCGGCTACAGCTACAGCGGACGCTTGTACGACCTGACCCGCACCGACGATCGATTCTCCACGGGACTCGACGCGCTGTTGGCCGAGCGGGAAGCCGACGTCACTCGCGACCGGGTCCTGCGTGCGGTACGGGCCAACGCGGCGAGCGGTCGGCCCCACGGCAAACTGCTCTACGGCTACCGGAGGGTCTACGACGATCGTGGTCGCTTCCTGGAACAGGTCGAGCACCCCGAGCAGGCCGAGGTAGTTCGAGAAGCGGCGAGGCGCGTCCGTTCTGGAGAGGCGCTGTACTCGATCGCGCAGGACTTCCAGTCTCGAGGCATCCCAACGCCTCGCGCAGGGAAGGGTTGGCGGCCGGAGCAGATTCCGCGGCTCGTGACGAATCCAGGCTATGTCGGCCGGCGAGTCCACAAGGGCAAGGTGGTCGGCGATGCGGTGTGGCCGGCAATCCTGGACGAGAACGTTTATGCCGATTGCGTCGCTCGACTGAGTGATCCCGCTCGGCGCACACACCGCGACAACCGGGCCCGGCATTTGCTTACAGGTGTAACGCGCTGCGCGCACTGCGATGGCCGCATGTTCGTACAGAAGGCCCCCCGACAGCAGAAAGGCACGGTGCTCACCTGCCGCACCAACTTCTGCGCCGCGGCGAAGGAGCAGCCGGTGGAGGACTTCGTCGTCGAGCTCTTGATCTCGCGGTTGTCACGCCCAGACTTCCTCGACTTGTACGCTGCTCCTGGGCAGGATGACGCCGCAGCAGCGCGAGCGGAAGCGGCCGAGTTGCGTGGACGTCTCGAGGGCTTCTACGCCGCGGCCGCTGAGGGAAAGGTCAGTCCTGAAGGGCTCGCTGCAATCGAAGCGCGGCTGCGTCCGCAAATCGAGGACGCTGACCGGCGCGCGGTCAGCGTATCCATCCCCGCAGTGTTGCAGGTGGCAGCTGGACCGCGGGCGCGCGAAACCTGGGCCGGGTTCAGCCTCGATCAGCAGCGGCAGATCCTGCGTCTCATGGTCGAGATCCGGATCTCGCGTGCCGGCCGCGGCACGCGCTACTTCAGTCCTTTGAGGCTGCGTAAGTCGCGGTGGTCCGGCGACGAACGTACGTGGGGCGAGATCTGGGCCGCCGATGAGGATCTCACCTAGTCGGACGTTGCCTCGCCTGGTCTCGTGCCTGTCGCGGGGCCGAGGGCGCCGGCCTTGCGGGCCTCGACTACCCACCGGCCTGCAGTGGAGTGAGATACATGGAAGGTCTCCGCTACCGCTTGCGTGGGCGGCTGTCCATCGCGGAAGGCAGCCCGGTATACCTGGGCGACTTGTTCCAGCAGTTCCCGGGTGACGCGCCGGCGCCGCTGCACCTCTGTGGCGCCGAAGGACCGGCGGGCGAAATGATCCCGCATCTTGACGATCTTTTTTGCGGTGCCCTCATCTAGATCGATTTCATCGAGATGCGGTCTGAGTAGGCGGTCGGTTGCCAGCGCGCCTGCTGCCTGCGCTGTGACGAATCGCAGCATGAACGCTGCGTCTGTCGAATCCCGGAAGAGCTTCGCGACCTCCTGATACCCGTTCCTGTACCCGCGGCCGCCCCGGATGCCGTTGATGATCGGCCCCTGGTCCGTGTCGACCATGACCGACAGCACGATCTCTGTCGGCCAGTCGTCGCGGCTGAGCTGGATGTCGAACCAGGCGGGAATGTCGGTCCCGTCGCGGGTCACGTAGTCGTCGGCCATGTCCAGCAGCCGGAAGCTGACCTCGGCTTCAGAGTCGAAGGGCATCGCGGGCTCCTAGCGGAACGGCCAAGCGTTCTGGATCTCCGCTACAGCTTACCCACTAGCGTTCACCCGATATCGGCAAAGCCGTGCGGCCAAATATCGGCAAAGTATCAGCTATGCTGATCCCATGATGACCAGTACGTCTGAGCCGAGGTCGAGAGTGCCGCTTGAACGCCTCTCAAGGGCCCGTGAAGTGGCGGCGTCCGGGCATGGCCGACAGGTGCGCATGCAGACACAGACGAGCCTCAGCGAGATCGCCGAAGCGTGTGGTGTTGATACCGGAACAGTTTGGAAATGGGAGATGGGAAGGCGCCGACCTCGCGGCGAGGCGGCCGTTCGCTACCTCGCTGTCATCGAGATGCTCGCGAGGGCCGCATGAATCCCCGCCTCATCGGCGGCACGGACTGCGCCACCTACCTGGATGTCCTCGTCGAAGCAGCTCCGCCCCTAAGTGCGTACCAGCGAGACCGGCTTCGTGGGCTATTCCGATCCAGGCTTATCGGTACAGCTTCGGCAAAGGTGCGGAGCGGGCCGCCAGACCTTGCTGTTCCGGATGTCTCAGCTCAGGAGGCCGCCTAATGGCCCCGGCTGCAGAGCGGCCCGGGTCTGCCAACCCGGGCCCGCCAACCACAACCACAACCACGCCGCCTGCCAGCGGCCGGAACACCCGTCCTCGAAAGGACACCCTCATGCGATCGTACGAGATCCAGCGGGAGACTGTCGCCCCGCCGCGAGGTCGGATCGTTGACCTGCCTGCGTCCCGCGCGTTCGGTCTGCCGCCGGTGAAGGGGCGCACGATGTGGGCGGTCGTCGTGCTGACCTGCGCTCACTGCGGCGCCGGCCATGTCCATCGCAGCGGCGACAGCAGCATGGTTCTCAGCGGCAAGCTGGTCCGGCGCTGCCCCGCCACTCGTCAGCGGTACCGGCTCGGCCCAGTTCAGCGCCGCCGCGAGGCACGCGTCTACCGCATCGCCTGGGCCGCGTGAGGGCCGGTGCCAACCATGTCTCGTACCACTCGTATGCCCGCATCTCGTCGGCGGCCCCTGCCGGAGCGGCGCATCATGACCGCCGACGAGGTGTTCGCCCAACTCGTCGCTCGCGGACTTTGCACCGCAGCCAAAGCCGCTGAGGCAGGTCATCCCGTGACGGATGAGGGACGCCGTCGACGCAGCCACAACTACGCCAACAGCTACGACCCTGACGTGCGCGCCGCGTTCGAAGCTGGCCGGTTGCACGGCCTCAACGAGGCAGACCAGGAACTGATCGCAGGGATCGCCCGAATGCTCGGCACCGAGAAGACGGCGACCATCCGGCAAGCGGCGCTCTGGCATGACAAGGATCAGCGGAAGGCCGAGTTGCGCCGCCGTTCGGACGCCGGCGACCCCGAGCTGATGGCCGAGGCCGCCCGCGAGCGTGCGCGAGTAGCCGCAGCGAACCGTCAACGCGACCAGGCCAGCATCGCCGCCGCTGAGGACGTCCCGCCCGTGCAGGGCTGGGAGGCCTGGCGCCAGTTCTGCACGGGCAGCGTGTGGGAGCGCATCGTCGGTGAGTACGCTGCCGCCGGGCAGCCTCTTCCAGCTCACCTGACCTCCGGTCGCCGGCACCTGCGGGTGGTGGCGTGACCAGCGCGCCGAAACCGCGGAAGCTCACCGTCATCCCGGGTGACGGTGAGCCGGTGGAGTCGGCCACCGCCCGGGCGAATCGTGAGCGGCAGGAGCGCTTCGCCGCCAAGCAGGCCGAGAAGCACGAGAAGGCTCGACTGGCTGAGAAGCGCAGGCAGCAGATCGCCGACGAGCGTCAGGCTCTGCTCGACTCTGGACTGCGTCCGATCGAGTTGATCTCGGACCCGGCAGCGATTCGCGACTTGACCGCGGCTGTCGACGAAGGGCTTCTGCCTGAGACGTACGTCCGCGAGGGACGCGTGGTGGTCATCGAGGAGCCGTCCGGCGCGGAGCATGAGGACGACGAGACCGCGAAGACGGTTGAGATCGTCACGGCGGACACGTTCAACCGATTGATGGCTCAGCACGCGTTCGTGTTCGAGCGGCGCCGGGAGAAGCTGCCGGATGGCAGCTACGACGAGACCCTGATCGAGGTTACGCCAGCGGCGCACGTGGCCCGAGCTGTGCTCGACTCGCGGCGCTGGAAACTGCGCCCGCTCAAGGGCATCGTCACGGCACCGACGTTCCGCTCGGACGGAACGCTAGTGCAGGACCCGGGCTACGACGAACTGGCACGAGTCATTTACTCGCCAACTCTCACCCTTGATCGTGTAGCCGACATCCCGGCAGACCGGGACGTCTACCAGGCCAAGGTGTTCCTCTTCGAGTCGCTGCTGGCTGACTTCCCCTGGGTTGGCCCATCTCGGGCGAACTTCATCGGGGCGCTGGTCGGGCCGCTTCTGCGGGCGTACCTCGGTGACGCGCTACTACCGATGCTGGCCGTGGACGCTACCTCGCCAGGTACCGGAAAGTCGTTGCTGGCCAGCATTCTCAAGGGCACCTACTCCGGTGTGATCCGGCCGTGGGTCGGCAAGGACGAGGAGCTGCGCAAGGCGATCACGTCGCTGCTGCTGGATCGTGGTGGGCAGGTCGTTGTGCTGGACAACGTGGGCAAGGGTGAGTCTGTCGATCAGCCCACCCTCGCGGCGCTGCTGACCATGAAAGTCTGGTCGGACCGCATTCTGGGCGTCTCGGGAAGCGTTCGAGTGCCGAACGATCGGCTGTGGGTGGTTACCGGGAACAGTCTGTCCATCGGGGGTGACCTCGGTTCCAGGACGGTGCTGGTGCGCCTCGACGCTAAGCAGCCGGATCCCTCCAAGCGTCCGTCCTCCGGTTTCGCCCTGGGCGATCTCGAGGAGTGGCTCGCCGCCTCGTCGAACCGGGCAATCCTGTTGTGGCACCTGCTGGTGCTCGTGCGCCGCTGGATCGCGGACGGGGCACCGCGCGTCGAGACACCGATGCGGACCTTCACTGCATGGGCTTCGGCCGCGGCCGGCTTCCTTGAGTGGCTCGGCGAGGGCGGGCAGTTCCTCACCAACGCCGCCTCGTTGGCGGAGGTCGATGAGGAGGAGGCGCAGTACGGAGCCTTCTACGCGAAGTGGTGGGAGCTGTTCCCGGACCGGGTCGTGTCTTGCAGTGAGCTGATCGAGTCGACCATGTCCGATGGGGCGCCGGAGCTGCGGCGAAACTGGGGGTCGGCGTTCATCCGACGCAGGGACGGGTCCATCCCGACAGCGGTGGGGCTGGGCAAGTTCTTGACGCCCGAGCGGGGCCGCTTCCGTGGGGGGTACCGGCTGAACGGCTTCTGGGACACGAAGTCCAAGACCTGGTCGTACTCGGTGACGCCGCAAGGCTGTCCCATCCCCGAAGGCGCGCAGTGAGCGGGGGTTGTCGGGGGTTGGAATGTGCTAACCCCCGACGGCCCGGAGCTAACCCCCGCCGCTGTCGGGGGTTAAAAGCGGACCTTTTCCCTAACCCCCGACAGAGATCAACAGTGTTACTGCAGGTCAACCCTCTAGAGCCATCGACGAATCGGGGGGTTCGGGGGTTAGGGGGTTGTTTTGAAGCTATCGCGTATGCGGGAGAGAAGTTTTTACACGGCCCTCAGTGGCGTATGTCCGTATTCGTCCCGCTCCTGCCATGCAAAAACTTCGCGCACGCATGTAGAGCGCGCCGCCTGCTACCCCCGCAACCCCCGAAACCCCCGACGGAGATCACCGAGAGTGCCTCTGAGCAGGGAATCCTTGGTGCGAGTTTGGCGGGGGTAGTGAAAACCAACCCCCGCCGCTCGTTTTCGCAACCCCCGCTAACCCCCGACGAGCGGGCCGCGGCCCGAGTTCCACTTCCTTCGTAGTGGAACGGGGACACGGCTGGGTGTCGAGACCGCGTCCGCCCTACCGAATCCGTTCCGAAACCTGTTCCACATCCCATGTTCCGCAATGACCGTACGGAGATGACTTCCGGTGCAATCCAGTGAACCGACAGGCGTCGAGCTCGGGTACGCCCGGGTCTCGACCGTCAAACAGAACCTCGACCGGCAGATCGCCGCCCTCCGCGACGCCGGCATCCCCGCCGAACACATCTACACCGACAAGAAGACCGGCGCCACGGTCGAACGAGAAGGTCTCGACGGGCTGCTCAAGTACGCCCGCCGCGGCGACACTCTGGTCGTCTACACCCTCGACCGGCTCGGCCGGAACCTCCGCGAGGTGCTCAACCTGGTCCACGACTTGGGGGAGCGGGGGATCGGGGTCCGGTCGATCGCCGACCCGATGCCGATCAACACCGCCGACGAGGGCATGGGTCGGATCGCGTTCCTGCTGCTCGCGCTCTTCGCTGAGATGGAACGGACCTTCACCGCCGAGCGTGCCGCCCACGCGCGCGCCGTCGCCGAGGCATCAGGTCGGCGCGCGGGGCGCCCGGTCGCGCACCCGCCGGAGAAGATCGAGTACGCCCGCCTGCTGAAGGGTCAGAACCTCAGCCTGGGTGCGATTGCCGAAAAGACCGGGATCCCGAAGACCTCGCTGACCCGCTACTTGGCCACCGACCAGGGATCGGGTGCATGATCACCGGGAATATCATGTACGAATCTGCAATGTGGCTACGTGAGTCGGCACGGTTGTCCGTGCGACTGGCGAGTCCATCGGCGCCCAGCGGTGTCAGTGAAGATCATCAGCAGACTGACGACTGGAAGTGGCTCGGCGATTCCGTTGGGGATCAGATGTCGCGGCGACACGACTACATCGAAGGACTCGCGTTCGCCTGGCGGAAGCACAGCTGCGAACGAGACCACTACGTCAGCCCTTTTCGGGACGTCGCCCAGATCTTCGTCAACCATGCCCTCGAAGTAGACCTGCAGCTCGAGAATCGGCTCCGCGCTGTAGTTGGTCACGCTCCCGACCAGGTGGTTCGCCAGACCATCACCGTTCGTCTCGATCTTTCCGGCGTACTCAAGAACGACCGCCCGCGCCTGCGCAAGCTCGTTGTCTCTTCGCTCGGCGGCGGCAAGTTCACGATCTTGCCGTGCAAGCTCTCGATCGGCAGTGGCGAAAGCCCGCTCGTCCTGAGCGTCTCTCCGCGCCCGTTGGGTCTCTTGGATCTGGTGGATGAGCAGCCAAATGGTGGCAATCGCGGCAGCGAGCGCAACTATCGCGCCGCCAAGCGTGGCCCATGCCTCGAGCTTGTCAGTCCAAGACGGCGGGTCGGGAGTAGGCGCCGGCGCGGCGAGCATCAGAGCGAGCACCGACGCACCGTACGGCTCGACCGCCTCGAAACACCTCAATCATTCGGCGATTGGAGAGTCGCATGAGCGACGAATTGGTGACCCCCGCCAACCTGATGTTCCCCGACCGCGGCGCGTGGGCCCGCAGCCGACAGACCGTCTACGCGGACGACGTCGACATGGTCCTCGAGGACGTCGGCGACGACCCGGCCGACTACGCCACCCGGACCGAAGTCGTCCAGGCTGCCACGGAGCTCGGTGACCTTTGGCGCCAGCTCGGTCGGGAAGTCCGCGAAGCAAACAAGGCCGCCCGCGCGGCCTGGCCGTTGTACGGCAGCCGGCACCGCAAGCGCTCCGCTGTCCTCGCCCTGGCCGCCGATCGGGACCGGCTCAGCCCGGAGAAAAAAGCCGTCGTCGAGCACGCCGACGCCGTCAAACACCACCGGCAGCTGATCGGCGCCGCACTCGAGCAGTTGCGCCGCGACGCCGGGCCCGGCCGGCTCCACCTCCGCACCATCGTCAACGCCCAGAAGTGGATGCCCGCCGGAGCCTGCCCCACCTGGCGGACCATCGTCGACCGGTGGAAGCAAGCCCGCGGCCACGCCGGCGAGGACTACGCCGAACAGGTCCAGCAACGCCCCACCGACGACGACGCCTGGCGACTCGAACTGGACCGGCGCGCGCAGATCAAGATGGCACGTGCCCGAGGACATCTGTGCTGACCTCAAGCGCACGGGCGCACCTTTTTCGCGGTTCGACCGGTCGAATGCGCCCGCGCGTTTCCGGTGTGAACGTTCAAAGCAGGGGACGGGCCCACTCATGCGCCGACGGTCACTCATGGGGTGGGTCCGCTTCGACCAAGATCACCTCTGGCCAAGGTCACACGATTTCGACGAATGGCCGGCTCGGAACATAGCGATGGGTCTAGCAGCAGGGGGTTTCATGCCTCGAATCAGGTGGGCGCAGAGGTGTTCGGGCCGGTCGTCGCGGACTCGGTTGCAGTGCCGGGCGTGGGCGATCCGGGGTGGGTCGGTGTGTTCGGCGCATGGCGGTCGGGCGCCGCAGGTCCGGCAGGAGGCGCGGATGGTGTTCGTGCGCGAGGTGTTCGAGCGGCATTTCTCCGCGAGCTGGGCGAAGTATCAGGAGGCGCTTGCTGTCTGGCAGGCGGATCGGATCGCGACGGCGTCCGGGCTGTTGGGGATTCCGGCTGCGGAGGTGCATGGCGGGCACATTGTGTGGTGCCACATGGAGCATGGTGTTCCTCCCCTCGAGGACGAGGCGCCGAAGATCACGGACTTCCCGATGGATGGCCGGCTTCGGAGGGCGGTGGAGCGGTGGTGATGTTCACGGGTGTTCACACGTTTTCTGTGATCACGTGTCACGTTCCTCGTGGCGTCACGTTGTTACGTGACACCGAGGCTGCTGTTCGCGGGTCTTGTGGGTTTGCGAGTTCGTGCTCGGTTGGCACGTCTTGTGGGTTGGCGGGTGTCCGGTGACGCACACGTCAGGGTTGGTCGGTGACGCGCTGGCGGCGGTCGAGGAAGCCCGGCTCCACGGCTACTCGGAGGGCGCCGCGCTCGCCGCCGCTGTCGACCACTTGGAGGACGCGACCCGGGACCAAGCCGTCATCATCGCCGGGGTTCTCGCGACGTGGTTGGCGTTGCAGATGCGCCCGACGTACAGCGAGGACATGCCCGCTTGGATTGAGTTCGTCAGCGGCTGCATGAATAGGGAGCAGATTGGCGGTGCCGATTGAGTCCGGCCAGCGAGCAGGGTGGGCCAGCTGCGCAAGGTCCGGGTGACTTCCTGGGGATCCCGCTCGGCGGTGGCCAGGTGCTGCTGGGTCCGCGCGGGACGGCTCTGCTGGCGGTGTCGCTGCGTTACGTCGAGCGGTGGGCGCGACGGGAAGGCTTCCCGCCGACTACGGACTTTGCGCGTCTCCGGCATTTCCTGGACGAGGCGGTGTCGCAGGTCAGGGCTTCCGCTACCGGATCTTCGGAAGTTCCGCAGGCCAGGGTTGATCCAGAGTTGTCGTCGTCCCGTCCTGGTCTGCTGGACCCGGTCGGCACGGCTGCTGCGGCGTCTTTGCTGTCTGTCTCGGATAGGGCGGTCAGGGAGCGTTGCAGGCGGGGCGAGTTCGCGACAGCGGTGCAGGTCGGTCGTGCGTGGCAGATCGAGCGGGCGGAGGTGGAAGCTGCGGCGTTACGCCGCACCGACGAGAGGTTCGGGTATGACGAACGCGGACGAGGTCATCGACAAGCTGCGGGCTTGGCTGGATCTGCCGGCCGATACGACGCCGGAGCAGGTGCTCGCCGCGGCCGAAACCAGCGCCATCCGCAGGGCAGCCGCGGTGGGGCTGCCAACCAACGCGACCTTTCAGCAGATCCAGGTGGCCGAGTCGGCGGTGGCTGCGGCTGTGGCGGCTGCGGAGCGGAAGGTAGCGGCTGCGGCCGCGGTCGGTCATTCGGTGTCGAGCGACTCGGAGTCATGGCATCCGGCTCTGCGGCCGTCAGAGGGCCGAGTACCCCAGAACGGCAGCAAGTCGATCGACTACTCGGCGATTCTGGCGGAGGGCAACCTGTGATCCGCTACCGCGTGATCGCGCCGATGATCTCCCCGGCTGCCTTCACGGAGACGATGAAGCATCAGCAGGTGCGGGCTGCCTACTTCGGCGACGAGGTGAGCGGCGATCAGGCCGATCTTGACCGGCTGCTCGCGGAGGGCTACCTCGAGGTGGTCGAGGACGGAGAGCAGGTTCCTGCATGACCTGGCCGGCTGGGGAGCTGCCTGCCGGGGCGGTGGTCTCGTTCGGCGACGGTTCCCTGCTCATCGGTCCCGCGACGGTCGGCTATGTGGCGTCCGCGCTGGCGGGGGTGGAGCGGCAGTGCCGGCTGGACGGGATCCGGCCGCCGGAGGCTTGGCTCCATCTGCGTGATGCCGCAGCCAAGGCTGCCGCTTTCGCTGCGGAAACAGCGAAAGTTCGCAAGATCCATGTCGTGCCAGAGTCCGCCCAGATTGGTCCTTCTCGGGTCGTTGACGCCGGGCGTGTGGCTGAGGTCTTGAGCTGTTCCCCGCAGTGGGCTCGGGCTCTCCTTCGGCGAGGTGACTTCGCCACCGCTCGGCGGGCGGGCCGTTCGTGGCTAGTCGACGAAGACGAACTGACCGCGCGGGTGATCAGACAGTCCCGCAGAGACGGGGCAGCGGCGTAAACCTCTGCCCGATGGAGAGGGCAGAAATGACGACGCTCCCGGAACGGATGCCGCGGCCAGGCGAGGACCCGACCGATTGGGCTTTCGCGGTCGGTGAGATGTCGGAGGCCGTGTACCGCCTCATGCGGCCGAATGGGACCGCCACCCGGTCGGTGAAGGCGGCGGCCAAGGCGAGGGCGGCCTACGGCGACGGCGATCGGCCGTTGACGCATGCGGTGGCCGCCTCGTCGTCCTCGAAGGCCCAGGCGTCGGCCCTTCCTCCGGGACGGGTTGCGGCTGCAACGTCGCGGGATCTGCGCGGAATCTACTCGGCCAACCCTCTCGTGGCCGAGGCTCAGGCCACAGGCGTGTACGCGTCCGCCGCGGAGGCGTCCGGCGGCATGACGCCGACACTGTTCCAGTCCGGCGATGTTCCCGCGTTCACTGCGTCCGGGATCGACCCGTCGCTTCTGCGGAATGTGCCATGGGCGGCCCGGCACGCGCTGGCGACGGAACCGGATCGTACGAGGGCGCTCCAGCTGTTCGAGGACCTATCCGGCCCGGACGGTGAGGTGCTGGCGGCGCAGTACGAGGATCATTCGGGCAATAAGGAGTACCGGGATCGGGTTCTCGCCTGGCAGCAGGCGGGCTGGGACCTCCACAACCGGCGACAGCAGGAGCGTCAGGCCGAGATTGCTGAGGCGCAGGCGGCGGAGGTCCGGGCGGCGATCGGGGACCCCGAGGAATGGAGCGAGGAACAGGGGTACGAGTACCTGTTCGGTGAGCTCGATCGTCGACGTGCGGACGTCGAGTTCGCTCGCGACGTGGCGATCCTCGAGGGCCGTTCTGTTGGCGAGGGCGCCGACATGGCGGCGCTGCGCAGGTCGGTGGAGGCGCGGGTTGCCGCGTCGGGTGGCCGGCTAACGATGCCTCAGCGACTTGTGGGGTTCTGAGGTGGTCGCGGGCGTCAAAGTCACCGTGCCGGCTGTGGAGAGGTGCCGGTTGCGGATCCAAGGTCGCGGAGCGGTTTCAACTTTCGCCGCGTTGAGGCCTCCTGCGCCCCACCACCACAGGGCTCGGCAATGAGCGGTCAGCGGTTCCTGAACCGCGATGGCACGGCCGCCGACCGGCTGACGCCCGACATGCCAATGATCGCACCCGATGCATTCAACGCCGTCCGCCTGCTCATCGCCGTTCTTGACGGCGACGTGGCCGAGGTGGAGCGCATCGCGTCGGACTTCCCGGCGATGCCGCTGCTGGGTGGGGTCATCTCCCTTGCCCTGATGCTGGGCGACCAAGCGACCGACGGCGATCGAGCGATCTTGCGGCGAATCCTGGACCAGCTGGCACTGATCCCTGAGCTCGACGCGGCCGGTACTGCCGAAGCGTATCGGGCGCGGAGGACCGCATGACGTCCCCGACCAGCGTTGGCCAGATCAGCGTTGAGATCGTTGCGGAACTCAAGGGCTTGGCGAAGTCGATCCGTAAGGGCCTGGAGAAGAGCTTTCAGGATCTCGACTTCTCGAAGGCCATTCAGGACGCGGCCGGCACCAAGCCGATCAAGGTGAAGGTTGAGCCGGAGTTCGATACCTCCGTCCTTCCGGAGAAGGTCAAGCGGACGCGGGTGCCGAAGGTCCCGGTCGAGCTGGACCCGGTTTTGGCCGCGTTCCAGCAGGAGGTCCGCCGGCAGACCGCAGCCCTGTCCCGGCAGGCCATCAAGATCCCCGTTGATGGGGATACGGCCGGTCTGCGTGCCGGCTTGGCCGCGCAGCTCGCCTCGATCAAGGCGCAGTCGCGGATTGAGATCCCGACCGAGCCTGGGGAGAAGGCCGCCTACGAGACGCGGCTGCGGGCGCAGCTCGCCGAGGTCGCCCACAGGGTCAAGCAGACCGTCACGGTCAACGTGGACGTCGACACCGGCCGGGGTGCTTCCGCGCTGACCGGTGTCGGCGCTGCTCTGCGGGGGTTCAGTAAGGCCCTGCCGAACATCGCAGGCGTGTCGTCCGCGGTCGCTGACCTCGGTGGTGCGCTGCAGAAGGCGGCGGGGAACTCGGCGCAGCTGGGCGGGAACCTCGTCGGGGCGTTCACCACCGCTGCGGGGCCGATCGGCGCGATCGTCGGCTTCCTCGCGGTGGCGACCGCGGGCATGGCGGCGCTGGGCGGCGCGGCGGTGGTAGCCGCGGGTGCGGTGTCCGCGGTGGCTGGCGCGGCGGCGTCGGTCCCTGGCGCTATCGCGGGTGGGCTGGCGGCGTTCGGTGCGTTGAAGCTCGGCTTTTCCGGGATCTCGGAGACGTTGGGTGCGGCGTTCAAGCCGAAGGCCGGCGGCGGCTCGGCGGGTGAGGATCCGGCGTCACGGGCCCGCAGGATCGCCGCCGCGGAGCGGGGGGTGGAGTCCGCCCGCCGTGGGATCGCTGCGGCGACGCGTGGGGTGCAGGCGGCGGAGCGCGGCTACGACGACGCCGTACGCCGTGTCAGTGAGGCGCAGCGGCGGGCGAAGCAGGCCCAGGAGGCGGTGAACAAGGCCCGTCGTGAGGCCCGTGAGGACATCGAGGACCTGAACCGTGCCCTGGCCGGGGCGAGGCTTGATGAGGAAGACGCCGCCCTGCGGGTCACCGAAGCGCTTCGGGCGCTGAATGAGGCCAAGGAGACCGGTGTCCTGCCGGATATTCAGCGCGCAGACCTGGAGTATCGGCAGGCCCAGCAGGCCCTTGAGGAGGCGAAGGACTCCACCGAAGACTTGGGTGAGGCGTCGGCTGACGCGAACCGGAAGGGCGTCGAGGGCTCCGACAAGGTCCGGGATGCTCTGGAGGATCAGCGGCAGGCGTTCCAGGCGGTCAAGGACGCCCAGGCCGGCGTGCTGGATGCTCAGAACGCGATCATCGCCGCGAACGATGGCCTGAAGTCGTCGTACGACTCTTTGGCGTCGGCGCAGGACTCGCTGGCGGAGGCGAACAAGAAGGCCGCTTCCGCGGGCGGTGGTGGTTTGGCGTCGCAGTTGCCGAAGCTGGCGCCGTCGGCGCAGGCGTTCGTGGATGCGATCAAGCGTTTGAAGCCTGCCTTCGATGATTTGCGGCTGGATGTGCAGCAGCGGCTGTTCGCGGGCTTGGACACGGTCATCACCACGTTGGCGGGTAGGTGGAAGAAGCCGCTGGGGCGGATCTTCGGCTCGTACGCGGACACGTTCAACGGTTTCTTCAAGAACCTCGGTAAGAGTCTGGGGAAGCCGAAGTTCATCCAGGACATCGAGACGGGTGCGGAGGGGTTCCGTAAGGGCCTCGACAAGATCCTTGATGCGGTGTCCGGGCCTTTGGTGGAGGCGTTCGGGACGCTGTCGGCCGCGAGTGCACCGTTCCTGGAGGCGCTCGGCGACGAGATCGCCGACGTTGTCACGAAGTTCTCGGAGTGGGTCGCGGCCGGGGAGAAGTCCGGTGCGTTGCAGGACTTCTTCACCGCGGCGACGGAGGCGATGCACCAGATTTTCCGGATCGGCGGGTCCGTGGTGTCGATCATCGGCAGCATCATCACGATCATCACGGGGCGCCGGCACGTCGGTAAGGACAAGTCCGCCCTCGAGGGGTTCGCCGACGGCCTGCAGAAGGTGTCGGATTGGCTGGACGACCCGGCACATCAGGAGGGGATCCGCCAGTTCTTCGAGAGCATCGTCGACGGCATTCAGAAGGCCGCCCGGTGGGTCAAGAAGATCGACGGGTGGATCGACAAGCTGAACGCTTTCATGACGGCGATCAGGGAGCTGTTCGGCGGCAGGGAAGGCAACGCGACCGGCGCGGGTAAGGGCGCCGCGGATGCGCTGACGGGGGTCGGCCGGATACTCGGCAGCAAGAGCGGCAAGAAGACCACGTCATCGCCGGGGCTGGGTAACCTGCGGCAGGCAGGAGACGACGCCGGCTCGGACTTCGGCGAGGGTCTGCTGGAGGGGCTGAAGCGGTCGATCGGGAAGGTCGGCGACAACATCCCTGGCTTGTTCTGGGAGGGCCCGGATTCTCTGGTCGGCCGGATCAAGGCGGGATTGGGGATCGCTTCGCCGTCGACGGTGATGGCTGCTATCGGCGACGACCTGATCAACGGGCTGATCAAGGGCATCGGTGACGGTCTGGCCGGGTTGAAGCGTAAGGCCGGGGAGATGGTCGCCAAGGTCCGTGAGGGCGTGGGTACGGTCACCGGCACCCTGGCGCAGAAGGGCCGGGACCTTGTGTCCGGGCTGGTGAAGGGTCTCGGGGAGAGGTATCCGACGGCGAAGAACACCGCGGTCGGGCTGAAGAACATCGTGACCGCCCAGTTCACGAACTCCGGGTCGACGCTGACCTCGGCCGGCAAGAACGTAGGCGCGAGCCTGGCAAACGGGATCGCCGCGATGTACCCGGCGACGAACCGGACCGCGAAGGGCCTCAAGACGCAGGTGCAGTCGCCCTGGGACAGGCCGGGTCAGATCCTGTACAACGTCGGCCAGATCGTCGCGCAGGGACTGCAGCAGGGCATCGACTCGCAGAAGCGGAACCTGGGCTACTACCTGACCAGCCTGGCGACGTACATCAAGTCCAAGAAGGGCCCGATCTCGAAGGACCGGGTCATGCTCCGCCCTGAGGGGCAGGCGATCATGTCCGGCTTGATCGACGGTATCGCTTCCCGCAAGGAGGCGCTGGGCGCGGAGCTGGCGGGCGTGACCAGCTTGGTCACCGATACCTCGTTCCCCGGATTGGGTGCGGATCTGGACGCTGCCGTGTCGAGCAATCTGGCGATCGCTGGGGCGCACACGTTCGTCCTGGACTTCGCGCCCGGCTTCACCGGGGATTTCCTGGTGGACGGGTTGAAGAAGAACATCAAGGCCCGCAACAACGGCAACGTGGTCGCCGCACTGGGCAGTTAGCGAATTGTCACAAAGGATTGGATAACAGATGGTCGCCTCGCCACTCCACGCGACGCTCGTGGCTGACGTCGAACGCGTGTTCACGCTGAACCAGAACTGCGGAACGATCCGCATCGTCGTCGTCTCCAACCCGGCGACCATCTATTTCAACACCAAGAACGTGCCGGTGCCCGCGGTGGCCTCGAACCAGGACGGCAATCAGGTGGTACCACCCGTTCTGGCGGCGGTCGACGTCCCCGACGAGACCGCCGGCGCTAACTCGGTCGTCCGCCTGCGGTCGGCCGGCACTCCGACCGTTATGGTCACAGGCTACTGAGGGGCAGGGAATGAAGTACAGCGCCAGTGGGGGATATCAACTGCTCGGGCAAGCCGCACACGCCGCCACACACAACCTCGCGGGCAATGACCCAATCTCAATCAACCAGTCTCAGGTGCAGGGCCTGTCCGAAGCGCTCAACACGATCGTCCGCAAGCCGGTCTACTACCTCGACGTCTACAACAATTTCTTCACCGCCGCGAACGTCTGGGTGACCGGGCAAATTAATGGGGCGACGACACTGACTGCGCAAGTACTGGCCGGCGGCACCGTGCTTCCCGTCGCCTCAGCATTAAACTTCGTCGTCGGGAGCGTGCTGATCCTCAACCCGGGAACTGCTAACCAGCAGCTCGTCAAGGTTAGCGCGGTCAACAGCAACAATCTGACGATCGCTCCAGCAACATCCGTGACGATGGCGCAGAACACCGAGATTGCGCATCTGTGGTCCAACAGCTCCCACATCACTGCCGACCCCTACGGATCTCGAGCCTATGGCTACTGGGCCGCTAACGCCCAAGCCAACGGACAGTACGTGTTCGCCGGCAGCGGCAAGAAGATTGTCTGGCTCGGTGACTCCTGGACGGCGGGCATCCTGCCCGGGTTCAAGGCCGCTCTCGATGCCCGCCTCGGCGAGACGACAGTCGTGAACGCTGGCGTACC
The DNA here is from genome assembly GCF_003002065.1 of Pseudosporangium ferrugineum. Taxonomy (GTDB): domain Bacteria; phylum Actinomycetota; class Actinomycetes; order Mycobacteriales; family Micromonosporaceae; genus Actinoplanes; species Actinoplanes ferrugineus_A. The sequence goes on along the minus strand of NZ_PVZG01000014.1, from coordinate 190,956 downwards.
CGGCAACACCCTGGCGCAGATGATCGCCCGTTTCGCGACCGACGTTGCACCGCAAACACCGGACTACGTGGTGGTCGAGCATGGCGTCAATGATGTCTATCAGTCCGTCGATCCCGCGCTGCTCGCCGCGCAGGTGGATCAGGTCGTCGCCTTGGTCCAGTCAATCGGTGCGATCGCGGTCTTCCCCGGCATGGTACCCCTGGCCGATTACCCCGTTCAGTCCGTGGCCCGGCAGGTTGAGCTCAAATCACAGCTATCCTCGCCGCAACTGCCCGCCACGACTATGGGCATTGTCGCCGCCCGGTTTGGTTTCCCGGGCGTCAACCCCGGCGTTGCGTCTAGTCTGCGGTTCGGCGGCGGCGCTCAGCCGCTGGCGACTGGCGCAAACAATATTGCGATCGGCCAGAACTCACAGGTCGCGCTGACTACGGGCGTGAACAACGTGGCGGTCGGCCAGCAGGCCCAGAACAAAATCACCACGCCGAACTTCAACGTTGCGATCGGCCAGGCCAGCCAGTTCAACCTCTTCACCGGCGCTGCGAACGTTGCCATCGGTAGCAACGCCCAGTTCAGCATGACGACCGGTGCGAACAACGTTGCGGTCGGGCACAACTCGCAGTACTCCCCGGCTGGAACAGCCGCGAACGCCACTACCTCCGGAGTTGGGCAAACTAGTCTCGGTTACGGCACAGGCCAGGCGTCGACGACGGCGGTCAACTACATCACCACCATCGGCTACAACTCAGTTGCCGGAGGTGGTGGGTCCTATGCAACCGCCCTGGGTGCGTTCACGTCGGCGACTGGCTGGGGGTCCGTCGCTATTGGTTGCGATACGAGCGGAGCCGGGGCTTCGACGAACGTTACAAACGAGATTGCGCTGGGCACCGCCAACCACACCACAAAGATTGCGGGCAGGCTGAACACCGCAGCCAGCGTGACGGGCAAAGCCGGTTTGAACGTCCCCCATGGGACGGCCCCGACCACTCCGGTCGACGGTGACATGTGGACCACCACCGCAGGGCTGTTCGTCCGGATCAACGGGGCGACGGTCGGGCCGCTCACATGACCGCGCAGACGCTTGTTTTGCTGCGGCAGATACTTTGCAATCAATCGGTTTCGGTTGGCGACCCGAACCTCCTGGCCTTGGCTCAGGCAGCGGCGCAAGCGTTGGCCGAAATTGATAGCGCCCTTGCTGAGGCGGCTCTCGAGGGCCAGTAAGTGGCCTCTACGTGCTCTCGCTTATGCCACATCTTGCGAGTAACAATTACAGCTGAACGAGTGTCTGCCGGCGCGATACCGGCGATCGCCGACCGCCTCCAAACCTCCAACGTCCAGCGGACTGAACGTCACGGGAGACGTACACCGAGGGCACGGAACCTGGAGCCGCGCGACCTCCTCCCGGGTTCGCGGCGTGTCGTCTTCGTCCAAGCGGTTGCCGGTCTCAGGGTCAAGAAGCGGGAGCATAAAGCTATGCTACGCCCCTTTTAAGGTAATTCTCGGCAGCGCAACACGTGTCGGTTGGTGGGAACTCGTGCGCGTTCGTCGTGGGCTGGCCGTACGGCTGACGAGGAACATGCCGCTCGGCGGCAATGGAGGTACGGATGACCCACTTCACTAGAGGCGGCTCAACGTTGGGCACGGTGCGGTCGGGTCTCCAGGGCTGGTGCTCGGCCGCGCCACCAGCCCTGACCCAGCCCGAGCCGAGGTCTCCTCATGTCGTACGACCCTCAGCAACTGCCGCCCACTCGGCCCATGCACCCGCAGCAGTTTGCCGCGCCGGATCATTACGCGGCCCAGCCGCCAACGTATGGATATCCGGTGTCGGGAGTGCCGATGTCGCCGGCGACCCCGTACGGGCAGCAGTACTCCCCCCAGGCGGTGTATCAGCAGCCGGTATACCAGCAGGTCGTCGTAGCGCCCGCCGCTCCCACATCGGGTTGGGCAACCGCGTCCATGGTGCTCGGCATCCTCGGCGCACTCGGGGGCTGGTGCATGCTCGGCATTCCATGCTTCGTGGCTATCGTCGCGGGTCACGCGGGTTTGATTGACACGAAGAACGGATCCAAGGGTGGGCGAGGCCTCGCCGTGACAGGTCTGGTTCTTGGTTATGTGTTCATCGTGCCGTGGGCCTTGTTCTTCTTCCTCGGTGGTTTGGGCGTCGCGACACCTGATGTCTCCCCAACGCCAACGCCCTAATCTGCGTATCGCCGTTTGGCGGTTTTTCAGGTCGAACGGCTAATTGCGATTGCCCAATCAGACCACTTCAACGTCGTCGCTTCCGGAGTTGGTCACGGTGCGGTCGGCTGGTATCCGGCCGGAACCAGCCCCGAACCCAGCCCATCCATGGAGCTCCCATGAGAAGCAAGACTTTCACCGTCGGCTTGGCGGTTCTCGCCGTAGTGGCCTTGGCCTGCGGCGCGAGCCCTTCACTTACTGAAGGTGGCGGTGCGGCGGGTGCCGCTGGTAAGGGCACGAACGTCGGACCGGTCGCCGTGAAGATGGGCCAGAAGTTGACCGTGGACACCGGGAGCTTGTCGGCGACGTACACGTTGTCGAAGGCGCAGGTGGAGACCCGCAGTGAGTTTGGTTCAGAGGCCGAGAACGGCGCCTACCTGCTGGCGTTCCTGCGTGTTGACGTGACAAAGGGCGAGACGTTCGCGTGTTCGTGTGAGCTGTCGTTGGTGCAAAAGAACGGTAAGGTCCGAGAACCGTCATTCGCTGGATTCGACGGCAAGCCGGAGTTCGAGTCTGCGGATTTGAAGGCTGGGCAGAACACGGACGGATGGGTGTCATGGGATCTGCCGCCAGATGAGATCAGCGGATCGAAGGTGCAACTGAAAATCTCTTCGCTTTTCTCCGATTCCGAGTATGGCTACTGGACGGTGAAGTCATGACTCGTACGACAGCGATCGTGATTTCAGCGGTGCTTTTTGCGGTGTCATTGCCGGTGATCGGCGTGGTGTCGCTGCAGACGTACCGGTGGACTCTGTGCCGCGAGGCCGGTGCCCTGGCCGCCAAACAGGCAGAAGGTAGTGGCGGCCTGGGCATTACGCCGGTGGTGGAGTACGACGTGTTCAATGGCTGCTCTACTACGATCCTCGGCACTAAGGTTCAGATTTTTCGCTGATCGTGGATCGATAGACGAAGCCCGCAGCGGGCATTGCGCAAGAGGAGGCCATTCGACCCCCCTCCCGATCATGTCGCGCTGGGAAGCTCGTACTGGATCTCGTAGTGCTGGCCCGCCTTGACCATGACCGTTACCTCGATCGGCCGCTGCTCCTCGGTGAACACCACGCGAAGCTGCCGCAGCACAGGCATATCCTCGGGCAACCTGAGCGCGATGAACTCGTCAACCGTCGCCAGCCGCGCCAGCACCTGGTCGACGGCATTGCGCAGTGGGAAACCCAGCTCAGCCAGGACTGCCGGCGTCCCTCCGCGGATCTTTCGGTTCTCCGCCAGCCGGGTGCCGCGAGCCACCTCGGTCGTGTAATACGACCACACCAACTCAGCCGGCTGGCCGTCCAAGCTCAACAGCTGCTGGCGGACCACCACGGGCGTACCGGCCTCAAGGCCGAAGGCAGCCGCCACCTGGGCCGGCGCGGGTACCTCACCGACGTGCAAGAGCTCGATGCTGCCGGCCCTGCCACGAGAGGCGTTGTCGGTGATCCACCTGTATGGCTGGTCGCGGGCCGGCTGCGGGTAATGGCTGGCCTGGATGACGGTCGGGGTGTGCGCAGTGACGAACACCCCGCGGCCCTTCTGACCCTCCACGAACCGCTCAGCCTTGAGAATGGCGAGCGCCCGCTGGACGGTCTTGTCGGTCACCCCATACTGGGTCATGAGGTCCGCCGTGGACGGGACCTTGTCGCCGGCGCGAAGGTCGCCGGACAGGATCAGGGCGCGTAGGTTCGCGGCGATCTGCTGCTGCCGCTGCCGGACACCATCGTCGGGGACACGGTTCGGGGCGCTCACTGCTCGGTGTTCCGCATCCGGTACTCGAGCGGCTCGACCCTGCTCGCGACCATCCGATTGACGGCGTACTCCACCGGCTCGCGGCCGGCAGGGGAGCTGACGCGACGGACGACGATCAGGGGCTCATGCTCGGCGACGTTGAGCAGCTCGGCGTCTTCCGAGGTGGGACGCTCCGCAGTGACTCGCTCGATCGATTCGTCCAGCGGGTGCCCGCCCTCGGCCAGCACTCGGACGGCGCCGCCGCGGACCTTCTTGTTCTCGGCCAATGCGGTGTCGGCGGCGATGGCGGCGGGGTAGTAGGAGGCGGCGATTTCGACGGGCTCGCCGTCGGCAAGGATGAGCCTCCGTCGTACGACGACCTCCGCGCCCGTGTCGAGCTGGAGGGCGTCGCGGACTTCTTCAGTTGGTGGCCCCGTCTCTACGACGAGTAGACGCTGTGTGCCGACCTTGCCCTGGGCTGCGGCATCGGCGGCCCAGGCGTCGCCTTGCTGCGTCTGGACGTAGCGGTCGGAGCTGCTTGAGCTTAGTTCGCTCATGGCGGTACCCCTCTTCCTGTTAGCGCTCCGATCATGCTCCCTGATCCTTAGTGCTAAGGCACCGGGAGTACTCAGGCCGGGTGACGCGCGAGTAGATGTGCCAGTCTCCTTGCAACCTTAGTACTTCAAGTACTAAGGTTCGGGTCAGCAAGGAGCAAGCAACACGAAAGCGGCCCCGGGCGCGGCGACTGCAACGCCTGCCCGGGGCCAAGGAACGCAACTCACCAGCGCTAACAGGAAAGGTCGTCCCACCGTGAATGGTACCGACGCCGACCTCACCGCCCTCCTGGGCCCGAACTACGCCGAGCGCCTGACCCGAGGTCTCAGCCCGGAGCAGCAGGCCAACGTCAACGAGTACGTCTCCCAGCACGGCGGTAGCCACGCCGCAGCCCTCAACGTCCAGAGCCCGGAGCTCGCCGCGCAGATCGACGCCCTGTTCAACCTGGCGGGCGCACGATGACCGACCTGCTGAGCGTCCCCGCCGTCACCTGCCCGCCGTACTGCTTCCGCTCGCACAACGAGCCGGCCGGCGAGACCGTCATCCACGAGACGAACCCCATCCAGATCGAGCAGGCACCGAACTGCGGCAAGCCGGTGGACCTGCGGGTGTCGCAGATCGAGGACGAACTGATCCCCCTGTTGCATGTCGGTGACGACACGTTCGACCTTGCCGGCGCCCGGCAGCTCCTCGCGTCGGTCTCCGCCCTGGTCGCCGTCATGGAGGGCGCTTCCCGCTGATCCGGTCGGCCTCCCCGTCCGGACCTCGACAGCCGGGGTCCGGATCGGTGGCCGACCGGCCAGCCAAGAGCCCAACCCGGAGGTCTGATCATGGCTCAGCCCGTGACGACTCTGCTGGAACCCGAAGACCCGAACCCCACATGTCTCGCCGCCATCACCTGGTGCAACGGCGACTGCCACGAGTGGGAAGACCTGCACCACAGCAGCGGCTTCGACACGATGGCCGCTCGCGCTGGTGCCGAGACCGAAACCACGATCAGCGTGTCCGTGTATCGCACGGACATCGCCGACGAGCCGGGCCCGGTCGAGATCTGCCTGCTCGCCGACTCGACCACCAGCGAACTGGTGTTCACCCCGGCCCGAGCCCGCCAGCTCTCCGCGATGCTGATGAACGCAGCCGACGACGCCGACCCCGCCCCGCACGGTGTCCTGAACATTCCCGCCGGACAGGTCCGCATCGGCGACGAGATCGACACCCCGGACGGCTGGCAGAAGGTCAACGGGCTGCTCATCTTCCCCAGCGCTGACTATGCAGCGCTGTTCACGCCCGAAAAGGACGACGTCGACTCCGACGGCTACCAGCACTCCACGACCGCGCCCGTCCGGGTGCGCCGGCGGATCCATGGTTCAACGGCCATCGCGTTCGTGGAGCCGATCCGATGATCGCCACCCTCGTCGCGCCGGATGCCGGCGGCTGCGCCACCTCCTGCCTGTGGCGCAGCAGCAACGCCGAAATCCCGCACATCCACGCTGAACCGGAAATCTTCTCCGGCCTGCGAGACGTGACCGCTGACCAGCTCGACAAGGTGATGAGCACCTTCACCGAGGACGACTGGAACTGGATCGAATCCGGACTCTTCAGCCACATCCGCAGCTTGGTCGGCGACATCCTCTGCGACGTCCTGAGCTTCCGCTGCGACGAGCAGACCGACGACCTGTTGTTCCAGTTCTGGCGCATCTATAAGGCGTATGACGCCACCTGGCCCGCCGACCAGCAGACCGCGCAGGGGGTGTGACGTGACCGCCGTACTTGAGCCCACAACCAGCCACGACTACCTGCTCTCGCTGCAAGCCCGGTTCGACGCCACCCGGCCCGCCTGCCCACCGTTCTGCGACGGAACGTGCACCGACTTGGGCCACTTCGGCGACGCGATCATGCACTCATCGGTGCCCCTTACGCTGCCCTGCACCCCGGACATGAAGGACGCGAACACCGCCGATGTGGAGTTGGTCGTCTGCCGTTACGACGCCCTCGAGGAACCGTCCGAGGAGTACATCGACCTCAACATCGAACGGTCCGGGAACCTGATATACACCGACGCTGTCTTCACCGCTCAACAGGCGTACGACCTGGGCGCGGCCCTCATGGCCGCCGCTCGACAGCTGTCCGGTGAACTGCAGGTGTTCGCCTCCGACGTGAAGATCGGCGACCTCATCGAGGTTGATGGTGGCTGGATGCACGTGTACGGGGTCCTCGCTGACAAGCCCAGCGACAACGTTCAGGTCTTCGTCACCGCGGACCCGGACGAGTTCTCCGACTTCGAGTACCGCGACGACAACCCGGAACACTTCAAGCTCGGGGATAGAACCTGCATCCGTCGGCGCCCGTCCGTCGGGAGCATCCGATGACCGCCGTGCTGCTCGACCGCCCCGCCGCCACAACCGCCGGATGCCGCTTCCCGACGTGGTGTGCCGGCGAGTGCCGGGCTGGCACACCGGGACCAAGCGGGGAGCTCAACCACTGGTCCACGGCCACTAACTTCCGGTCCTACGACCTTGACGAACGTATCGGTATCGAGCTGTACGCCTACGAAAACTCCGAGGACGGTGCCAGCCCTGTCGCGGTCTACCTGTCCATCGGAGACGACTACCTCGACGAGGACGGCGGACAGTTGACGGTCCGTCAGGCCCGCGGCCTCGGAGAGGCCCTGCTGACCTTCGCTCCGCGGCTTCCGCTTCACGAGGACCAGCTCATTCACGCCGTCGACCGCGACGGTGAGCAGTTCTTGACCGCCGAGTACCGGCGTGAGCGGGAGCGCCGGGACTGCAGCGTCCGGCCGGCGAATGTCGAGTTCTCGATCCGCCCTGACGGCACACGTAAGCACTGGATCCGGGAGCGTCTGTCGCTCGGCACGACCCAGCGTCTTGCTCGTGCTCTCATCGATGCGGCCGACCAGGCGGACAGGTCGAACCTGGAGCACGGGTTGGTGGACAAGTGACCCGGGAGCCCAAGGTCATCACCGTCGACTATGACGCGGTGCCGAAACGCTGGTGGGAGATGCCCTACTCGCTCGTCCACAGCATGGGCGAGGTGTACCGGTACGTGATCTGCACCCGCTGCGGCGGAGCGGTGGCAGTCCACACCTGGTTCGTGGTCAACACCCAGACCGACTACGTGCACGACTGTTCGGAGATGCCGCTGTGAACGGCATCGACCACCCGACCTGGTGCTCCCCACGGCTGTGCACGGTCGTCGACACCCTGCCGGCCGACGGCGGCGAACACCGTTCAGAGCCGATCAACATCGACCTGCGGCTCGTCGTCACCGACCGCGGACGGCTGTCCCCATCAGGCATCGGCTCGGCCTACATCACCCAGGCCGCATGCCCGTGGCCGACCAACACCTTCCTGCGCCTCGAGGTGCCCGGCAACGAAACCTCGATCCCGCTGGTCCAGGCCGCCGAAATCCTGGCCCAGCTCAACGACCTCATCCACGAAGGCACTCAATCTTGATCACTCACACGGAGGGAGGGACGAACATGATCGACAACGCGATCAACGCAATACTAAGCGACTGGAGGGCGATTCTCGGCGGTGCCCTACTAGCGCTGGCAGTCGTAATCGTCATTGGTCGCAAAGTTCGAAACTCCAAGGCTGGAAAGATCGCCGACAAGCTTGTCGGCCCCGTGATGTTCGCAGGCATGATCTGGTCTGCCGACGCAGTATGGATTCTGACCGGGCCGCAATTCCTCGGCCTTCCGGCCCCGCTGCGAATCGCCATGTTCGCGGTTCTGGAATTTGCGCTCCTGGTCGCCATGCTGCGCGCCAAGGACAGCATGGACCGAATCGGCCGCACCGGCGCGCACGGAGGTAGCGCCTGGCTCATCGCATCGCTGATCGCCCTGTTCGGGTTCGTCCTCGGCCTCGTCGAGGGCGGCCTGGTTGTCGCCGTGTTCCGGCCGATCATCCCGCTGGTTCTCACCAAGCTCTGGTGGGACGGCGTCCTCGGCGACAGCCCGCGCAAGGCTGGCTCCTTCAAGTGGACGCCGCGGAAGCTGTTGATTCTGATGGGCGCGATCGACGCCGACGACCGGGACGTCAAGACCGTCAACAGGGACCGGCTGATCCAGCGGATGACCGATCTTTACTACGACAGCCTGTACGGCCCTGAGGGCAAGCGCCAGAAGCTGCGGACTCGGCTGGCCCGGCTGACGCTGGACGCGGACGAAGAGATCATCCGTGAGGTGATGCGGCGCGTCAGGCGCACCCAGTGGACCACCGCTGCGCCATTGCCGTACGACGTGACGCAGCACGATGACGCAACGGTGACGCAGCCCGTGACGCAGTCTGACGCAGCACGTGACGCACGTGTCGCAGTCTCCCCGGCGCGCCGCGTGAAGCACGTGACGCAGGCCCTGACCAGCGGTGACGCAACTGACGCAGACCCGGCGACGCAGGCGGCGAGTCTCGTTTTGACGCAGGGCCTTTCCACTCGCGAAGCCGCCAGGAAGGTCGGCGGTGTTTCTCCGTCGACTGTCCTGCGTCGCGTCGAGAAGCTCCGTGACGCAACCGGTGACGCACCTCTGACGCAGAACCCGATCAACGGCCAACAGTTCGCTGACGCAGCCAAGTAGCACCCGACGGGACAGATCAACTTCGCAGGCTGGCTGTCCCGCCGGGCACTCCCGAAGGAGAACCCACATCATGACCCAGACCGTCCACGCGACGCGCACCAACTACCTCGAGGAGGCCGCGGAGCAGCTCCGCAAGGCCGCCGCGATCATCGACTTCAAGACCGAGGAACGCTCCTGGCCCCTCGACAAGATCGCTCAGGAGCGACGCCTGGTCGCCGAGGGATTCCACACCATCGCCGCTATCGAGCAGGGACTCGTCCCCACATCCCTCATGGCCGACGTACTCGTCCGAGTCGCTCAGGCGGGGGCGGCGCGATGACGACCGACCCGACGCACGTGCGCCTCTCCGCGGCAGTCCTCCTCGGGTCGCTCATGGCGGCCGGCGCCGGCGTACGGCTGCACCCCGACGGGGCCGAAATCTCGGCAACGGCGGTGTTCGCCGCTGTCGTCCTCTTCCTCAGCTGCCTCACCCGGTACCACGCCTCTCCGCCGTCGCCCGAGCGGCCGGCCTCCAGGAAGGACCGAGCCTGTGACCCTCGGTGACCGGGCCGCTTCCGGTTTGCTTGCACGCAAGCAAGCTGAAGGCGCGCGCCCGGACCGGAGCGCCATCAGCGGTGATGCGCCGGAACGTCCGCCGCTGAGGCTTGTCACACCCCCAGCGCAAGTTCCAATGCCTCCGGTCCTTCCGGTCGATGATCACTCTGCGTTGAGTCACGGCGACGCGCTCGCCGAGGCACTGACCAGCCACACGGCCACCGCCACGCTCCCGCCCACCGTCGCCGAAGCGGTCGCCGGCATCTGGCCGGACCGCGACGCCGTACGCCACGGCCTTGCAGGGCAACTCGCCTCCGCCGCCGCCGGCCTCGCCCAGGCCGCCGGTCTCGCGGCGTGCTGGGGCGCCGCGCACGTCCTGTTCGCCAGCAAAACCCGCGCCGCGATCACCGGCGCCGTTTTGCTCGCCGTCTTCCTCGTAATCGCCATCGCCTCCCACGCCTGACCGAACAGGAGAACTAACCGTGAACGAGTGGCTCAACGCCCACTACCTGCAACTCGGGGCAATCTTCCTCGGCTTTGCCTTCCGGTGGGGCGCAGGACAATTTCTCGCCAACGCCACGAAGGGCGGGAGAGGCGGCGGAGGTGACGCCGCACAGAAAGGCGCCGGAAAGAGCGGCAAGTGGAACAAGGCCCGCATCACCAAGTTCGTCGCCCTGTTCTTCTACATCGCTGCCGGCTGCCTGTTCGCCTATGGCGCCTACCCGCTGGCCGAGTGGCTCATCGGGTGGGGCACCGGGCTGGGCAGCTGGGTCAGCGTCATCTTCGGAGTCGCGACCATCGCCGCCGGTTGGCACGCCCTGCACGGCCTCGTAGGACTGGTCCACGACATGACCGACGGCACGCCCGACGACGAGGCGTTCAAAGCGGCGTTCATGGTGCCGACCACCATCCCGCTGGGCTGGGCCGCCCTGGTCGGCCTGTTCACGAATCCGCGGGGAGCCGCGACCGGCGTCGCCGTGCTGGCCGTCTCCCTGGTGACCGCCGTCTACGCGCACAAGATCCTCACTAAGGCGCACCACGCCCAGGGCCACTACCGACTGTGGATGTACTTCGCCACCGTCATCTGCGCGTTCGTTGGCTTCGCGCACATCCCGGCCCTGATCTACCTCAACGACTTCGCCGGCGGTCACCTGTCCGAAGGGCTGGTGTGGCTGCTCCGCATGAGCGTGGTCGCCGCCGCTGCCCTCTTCGTGATGATCGGGCTCGGTGACCTTCTCCGTGACTGGATCCCGGAGAAGTGGTCGCAGTGGGCCGCCATGTACTCCATCCCCGTCTTCACCGTCCTGGGCGTCACGTGGGCGTCCCTGACCGCGAACGCCGAGACCGGCCTCACCACCGTCTTCTCGGCGTTCTAGGAGATATCGATGACAAGGCCTCCCAATACCAGCAGCTCCGACGACAGCAAGGCCAAGGCGTTCTTCACCGCGTGCCTGACCATCGGTGGCGGGTTCGCCGGCCTCGCCGTCGCCGGGATCGTCCTCGGCTTCGACTACCTGCTCCACGGCGAACCCCACGAACGGGACCGCCTCGCCCAGCAACGCGCCGACCGGCGTATCAACCGCTACGCCGACGCCCTCGCCTGGCTCGACGACGACCGCGCCGCACGGGCACGCCACCGCCAAGCCCTGCGGGACTGGTTCGTCGCCGACCCGGCCACCCGCGGCGACCGCCCGGCAAGCGGAGAGACCGCCGGCCGGGTCACCGGAAGGGCATGGCGGAACCTGCTCGTCGGGTGGCGCCGGTTCAAGAACGGCTGGGATCAGGGCCGCGCCGGCGCCCGGCAGCGCCGCGACAACAACGAGCCCGGCTGGTGGAAACAGCCCACAGACAACACCGGCGGTGGACAGCCCGCCCAGCCCGACCCGGCCGGACCGGACGTCGCCGAGGTCAACCCCGTCCGGGGCTGCCCCCGCTGCTCCCGCGGCGTCCTCCGCAACGGCCTCTGCGACCGGTGCGGCCGACCCGACGACCCCCGCACCGACCCGGCACCCGGCCAGACCCTGCCCGGGCAGTCCGACGCCCAGGAAGACACAGGCGCGGCCCGGCCGCTGCCCCCCGACTGGCAGCCCCTCACCCCCCAGCCGGAACCGCCGCTCCGCGTCGCCGCGACCGTCGGCGACACCCCCACACCCGGCCCCGACCCGGCCCTCGACGACTACCAACAGCGCATCGACAACCTCGGCCACGAAATCGCCGCCACCAGCCCCACCGCCGCCGGCTGACCGCCAACCCGTAAAGGACAACCATGACAAGCCTCGCCACCACCACACCCGGCACGATGACCACCCCCGCAGCCGGCTCCACGGCCGGGACACTCGTCGCCCCCGACGGGCCCGGAGCCGCCGGCGTCGCCGCCGTGTCCCTCACCCGCCAATACCTGCTCCTCGACAAAGCCCACCAAGCCCTGACCATCCTGTTCGACGTCGGCGCCGACCTCACCCGCGAAGCGATCACCAACGAAGACCTGATGGGCTACCTCACCGCATCGTTCGGGGAGCGCTACTCCCAGGAACAGATCCGCACCATCGCCGGGATGCTCACCCAGATCGCCGAAGGCAGCCTCAACCTCGTCGCGCAGGCCCGCGACGCCTGCCAGGCCGGCGCCACCGCGAACCTGCACGTGCAGGCCATCGCCGAGCAGCTGCACGCCACCGGCGCCGACGGCGCCTACGTCGACGCGCAACGCCGCGCCGGCTGACCCCGGCCGCTCCGGTTCCGGCCGAACCCCTGCTGTTCGGCCGGTCCCGAACCGCCCGGAACACCCACCACCCGCACCCTGGACCGCGACTTCGAGGACGAGATCCCTGTGACCGACACCCTGACCCCGCCCGCGAGGCCGCAGCCGCCCCGCAAGGACAGCCTGCCCAAGGGTGTGTCCCTGCATCGGTACTGGAAGGAAACCCCCGACGGCCCGGCGGTGCGCCACGACCACGAACGGCCCGTGTCCGACGACACCGAACTGCCGGTCGGGGTGTGGTGGATGTGCCCCGCCGACCCGGGATGCCCGCGCGGCGAATGGGTGTTCCCCCGCGCCGACGCCACCCTGGCGCGGCCGAAGATGCGGGGCTGCCCCGAACACGTTGTGGAACTGCTGCCCGGCCGGGCGCTGCCGTCCGACGACGACCCGAAGCAGGCCGCCCGGGGCAGGTTGCAGCAGGCCCTCGCGGAGAAACGCGCGGCGATGGCGAAGGCCGCCACCGACGCCGCGAACGCCCGCCTGGCCGCGCTGAAGACCGCAAGCGCCCAGGAGGCCTCGCAGTTGCGGGACAGCCTGCGCGGGCACGCCCCTTCCGCCGCGGTGTCGCTGGCCGCGCTGGTCACCGACTGGGCGCTGCTCGACCGGCTCGGCGGACTCGAAACGTACGCCCTCGGCACATGCCTGATGGTCGGCGGCGCGGTCCTCGCCTACTGGGCCGTCTACCTCGGGGAACTCGTCTGGGCCCGCCGCATGGGCTACACCCTGCGTGAGCTGCCCCGCAGCCTGCGCACCCGGGCCATGTCGCACGCCCGGTGGATCGCCGCCGGAGTCCTCGCGTCCGGTCTGTGGCTGGTCATCGCCGAAACCCTGGGTGCGCGGCTGGACAACTGGCAGGGCGTGGTCGTGAACATGATGGCCGCTGTCATGATCGGCCTGGTCAACTACCACCCGTGGGCGGCCCTGGTGGAGCGCCGCAAAGCTGCTGCCCGCGCGGCGCGGGAAGCCGCCGAGGCTGCCGCCCGCGCCGAGCAGGAACGCCTGGCCGCCATCGCCGCCGAGCAGCAGAACCGCCGCCGGCAGGCGGAGGAAGCGAAGCAGGCCGCCGAACAGGCCGCGCAGGCCACCGCCCGGAAGGTGGTCCTGCCCGACGACGACCGGATCACCGCCGGCAGGAAGTTCGCCGACCGGTGGCAACGCATCGCCGACCAGGCCCGCGAGCGCCGCGACCTCACCGGCGCCGGGTTCGAACTATGGCGCACCGAAGTGGTGGTGGACGAAACCCGCAAACTCACCACCCAGCTCGACGGCGAAGACTTCGTCATCGGCCACGAGTTTTTGATCCGCGCCGAACCCGGTGTCCTCGCACCCCGCGGCACCGCCGTGTCGCCGTTCGTGGCGATGAAGCCGTGGCTGACGTCGATGCTGGAACTCGACACCGGCATGATCGACCTGGCGTATCAGCCGCAGCGGCTCACCGGTGACGGCTCCGACCCGAAACCGATGGTCAACCACGGCCTGGTCACCCTGTACGACCAGCATCCCCTCGCTGAGAACGTGCGCCACCCCGGACCGTCGGGGGTGTACGTCGACGGCAAGGGTGTGCGGTGGGGGTTCGCCGGCCGGGACATGCGCGGCCAGCCCGTTTACCGCCGTCACTGGCAGCCGGGGCAGGCCGGCGGGGGTGTCCGCATCGGGGTTACAGGGATGGGCAAGTCGGTGATCTCCCAGGTGACGGCGTACAACGACCTGCTGCTGGGGATCCTGCCGGTCATCCACGACGCCGGAAAGTCGCTGATGGACTTCATCGACTTCATGGGTGTCTTCCCGATGGGGCACACCAACGAGCACCGCGACGTGATCCGCGAGTCGATGTGGGCGGAGATGAAACGCCGCCAGGCGTGGATCAACACCCGCACCGCGACCGGCATCAACGGCATCGAGGTCCCCGCCGATCCGCAATGGGACACCGCCGGCGGGCCGCCGATCCGGGTGACGTGGGAAGAGTTCCACATGCACGCCCGGGATCAGAAGTTCATCACCTACCTAAGCTCGCAGGTGCGCCTGCAGCGCGCCACGGCGATCTTCGCTGAGGGTGCGACGCAGGGCGGTGGGCTGTCGGACTGGGCGGATCAGAACTTGAAAGAGCAGATGGCGGAGATCCTCATGCAGTTGATGAGGGTGTCGGACCACACCGCCCGCACCTCCGGGTACACGGGCGGGCTGATGCCGTCGACCCTGCCGGCGCTGCCGGGCATGTTGGTGATGCAGGACATGAAGGGGGAACCGGTGGCGTACCGGTCGGCGTTCATCCCCCGTAAGCCCGAGGACCCGGACGCCTTGTACTACCGCATGTTCGACCCGTACAGCAGCCCGGTCCCGGGCGTGCAGTACCTGCACGCTCCCGAACTGCCGGCGGAGACGGTGGAGGTGTTCCGCCGGCATGGGCTGATGGACTTGTGGGAGTTGGGTAAGACGAAGTCCGGCCGCGAGGAACTGATCAACGCGGCGGACCCGGAGCCCGGCCCGACTGTCGTCCCGGCGGATGCGGTCGCCCCGGTGGTGAAGCCGAAGCTGCCCGCCACGGATGTGGTGTTGGCGATGCTGATGCACAGGGTTGAGGAGGGCCAGCCGTCGATGGTGCAGGCGGACATGGTCCGGTCGTCGTGGTGGAAGCAGGTGGATGGGCCGTGGTCGAAGAACGACGGGGTGCCGGCGGAGTCGACGGTGATGCGGGCCTGCAACAGCCTGCTGGAAAACGATCCTGCGTTGGTGGCGCGTGATGACAGTGAGAAGCAGGCCAGGTGGTCCATCCTCCCGGCTGGGTTCGACCGCGCGCAGGCGGCGTTGACGGTGATGCGCGGCGCCCACCGGCGTCCTGCCGCCCCGGGTCAGGCTGCGGTGGGCGGGGTGGATGTGGTCGCGATGGAGCGTGAGGCGATGCTGGCCGCGGAGACCCGGGCGTGGATCGAGGAGCAGCAGCGGCAGGTCCGCGAGGCGCTAAACCCCCGTCGGTAGTTGTCCGGCAAACCGTGAGACCCCGCCCAGCAAGGGGGCGGGGTCTCGTTCGCGTCGAGTCTGGCTTACCCAGGAAAGCGAGCGCCGATGTCGAGGCGCATGGCGGTAAAGCCGTGATTGATGTGCGCCACGCACTCTGCCAGCGCGCTTTTGCGCAGGTCCAATGGCATCGCGTCGACGATGGTGCGGCCAGCTTCTTGGCCTTCCTGCCGAAGCGCCGCGAACACCTGCCCCGCACCGGACTGGTCGAATCCCAATCTGGTGATCATGTCGGTGTTCTCTGGCGGGTAGGCGACCGCCGCTATCGCGATGGTGTGGGCTGCCAGGATCGGATCGGCGGCGACGGCAGCGAGGTGCTCGCCGTAGCAGTCCGTGCCCCACATGTTCGCGGCTATCGCCCGCCAGATCGGCGTCGAGTCACGGTCATGCATGGCGAGCCGGCTACCTGACTGAAGCCGTTGGTCTTCGCCGTACTCCATCGAGTCGATCCAGTCTGCGCCATGTGGGGCCGGAAACGGATGCGTGGCGTCGCAGGGCATGCCCGTGATGGGCTGGTAGTCGGTCACGAGGCGGCTCCGTTCGGTCGGGTATCGCAAAGCGAGCCTACGTACAGTCGCCTTGCGCTAACAGTGGGTCATGGGTGAGTCGGTGTTTCCAAGGATCGGGTTTCGCTGTAACCCGTCTGGGAGGGCACCATGAAGGACATGTTCCGAGTGACCTTCCGCAACGTCGAGAACGACCGCGATCTCACAAAGGCGCTCTTCCTGCCAGAGGTGCCGGCCAAGGGCGAGAAGGTCCACGTGCGGCAGAAGCCCGACAGCTGGAAGAACCAAACCGGCACCGTCACCGAGCGAATCTGGTACCTCGTTGACGAAGACCCAGGCGCTTCCGAAGTGGTCGTCATGGTTTCGCTCGGCTCAGCCACGTAGCCGGTCCGTACGCGATGCCTCGCCCAACCTCGAGATTGGGTAAGGCATCCGCGTTCTCAGCCGTGATCGTGTGCCGCTCAGGTGAATTCGTTTGGCTCGCTCCTCCGAGGGCGCCGAGTCGCTCGCCGCGCCAATCAGTCAGGCGGCCTCGACATCCCGGAAGTAGCCGGTCGCGATTAAGCGCTCAATATGCTGCGACCAGGGCTCACGCACTTGCGGCCTCTCATCGGCTTCCCGGTGAGCGAGCGGCTCGGCCTGGTCCTTGCGTAGATGCAGAAGCTTTGCGTGCGGCAGCAGATCGATATGGGCAGAGCTGAAACCCTCGGAACGCAGGATGTAGCCGGCGCCTGAGACGCCTTCGCCGGAGTATCCCGAGGCGCAACCACCGAGCCAGAGTTCGCTGCCGCTGTCGTCGATGAGCACGAGGGTTGGGCTGTCACCACCGTGTCTGGTGAGCGGGACGTAGTCGTTGGCGTCGTTAAGCCAGGCATCGAGCTGGTAGTTGCGGAAGCCTCCGCTTCTTGAGCAGTGGGCTTCGACGAACTCGCCGAACATACTGCGGGTTAGCTTCCACGTGCGGAGGCTGACCCGAGTGATGTCACTGTGTTCAATCAACTTCTGTCCATGCATGCTGTAACTATATAGATACCCTCCGCACTCAGGGATGCGTCAAGGTGTAGCCCGGGACCATCCCCCACTGTCGGGTCGCCGTCTCGTTGGCGAGGCGCCTGGCCGGTCGAATGGCCGGCCAGGCGCCTCGAGTTGGCGGAAGTTACTTTCTCTTCGCCGCTTCCTTGGCGGCCAAGGTCAGCATCGCTTGGAAGGCGAGGGGATCGCCTGGGTTGTCGTCCGGACCGAACGCGGCGACAACCATCGCCTGGAATGTGGTGTGCAGGTCGTCGAGTTCGCCCCCCATGAGCACCAGCATCTCGCTAAGTCGGTCACGCAATTCACGAACCTCGTCGAAGGTCAGGTCGGCTTCGCCAGTCACGTAGCAGCGGTCTGTCTCGCTGCCTAGGAGGCGGTTGACCTGTACCTGGATGCCCGAGACGGCTACTGCCATCGACTCGTGCATGACCGTCTCGTCTGACGCCTCGTCATGAGTTCGAGTGCACCAGCCGGGACAGTCGGGCCGGCGTTGGTCGGGCCTGCCGGTTGGCGTCGTGCTGAGGGTTGTCGTCATGGTGTTGACCTCCTTCTCAGTGTTGCCGTGGAGATCACTTACCCAAGATCGAAGAATTTAGATCAACTCTTGCGTAACGCGGTGGCTGGTCCAACTGTCCAGCCCTGGACAGTTAGGGGACGTCCCGCTACTTCCCCTTCAGGGACCAGTCGGCGTCGCCGTCCTTGACCGTCGCGTCGCTGTACTGCGACGTGTTCGACATGGGCCAAACGCCGTTCGGGAAACTGCTCGGGTCCACGGCGTCGCCATGCAGCGTGATCATGGCAGCGACCTGGGCGCCGAGAAACGCCGCCAGGGTCGACGTGGCCGTCACGATCACCGTGGTGTTGACACCCACCTCTTCCAGGAACAGCGCGATGCCGGGACCCGAGAAGATCCCCGACCCCATGCCGGCAATCGACACAGCCAGAGCTGCGATGAACTTCGCAAGCACGCCGGCCAGGACGATGTAGAACGCGAGGCCCGCGCCCGCGCACGCCAAGAGATTGAGGGACGTGCTACCGGCAATCGAGCCGATCCGGGCCGCAGCGGACGACTGGGCGCCGGCCGCCGCCAGGTAGGCGTCCCGCGATTTCCCGGACCAGTCCGTGTCGTCGACAACGAGGTTCTGGGTGGAGAGGTCCGTCGCGACACCGTTGGCCTTGCCCTTGATGTCCATCCAGCGCCACGAGTCGATGAACATGAAGATCGGCGCCACAGCGCCCTTCAGTAGATCGATGAACCAGTCAAGGATGGCCTTCCCGACCTCGACGGTCTTCTCCGCGATCCACTTGAAGCCTTCAGCAACCGGCGGAGGGACGTACCAGCGACCGGCCGCACTGTTCGCCGCCGGGATGACCTGGGCAAGCTGGCCTTCGAAGGTTTTCAGCCCCGTCTCGATTTCTCGGATGACGGCCTCGTACTGCGCTTGACTGAACATGAGCTATCCCAGATCAGTAGATGTTGCGGATGCGGTGTTCGTTGGCCTTGTCCTCGGCGTCGTAGGTGTTCGCGACGTCGCGCAGCGTGGAGCCGATCCCGGTCATCGCGGACGCGCCTTCCTGACAGCGAGCACTGACGGCATGGATGACGTCGTTGTACGGGCCGACCATCAACTGGAACAGGCCGGCTTCGAGTCGGCCGAACTCCATGCCGGCGACCGTGGAGCTGAGCGTCGCGAGTTTGCCGCTCTGCTCGTCCCATTCGCCTGCCTCGTTGCGCAAGGCGTTGGTGGCGACGGTGACCTGTTCTGGGGTTGGTCCGGTCATTGGTCACCGTTCCGGGTTGTCGGGTTCGCGGTCATGGAGAGCAAGGTGGCGAGCGCGTCAGCGACAAGATCGTCAGCGCGGGATGAGCTTGGGGGAGGCGGAGGCTCCGGTCTCGCCCGTTTCAGTGCCACGGATAGGGCCGCGCTGACTGCGGATCCTTCCTCGCGTTCCGCCCAACGGGGAACGATGTCGCAGGCCAACAGTCCGCCCTGCCCGACCCGGACAACAACGTGTCGTCCGTCGTCAGCACCCTCATGCTCCTGATCCGCCGGGGCGGAGGCGGACCGTTGCGCGCCTTGCAGTTCGGTGATGGCCTCCTCGGCGACGTCGTTGACGTCACGCGTGAGCCCGTGAGGAGGCGCCGGCAGATCCGATTGTCCCGCCTCGCCAGCGAACTCATCGACATCGGCCCGGCGGCGCCACCAACGCTGCTGGTCGAGTGCATCGATCCACGACTCCATGGCCCGTCGCACCGCATCGCGGTTGGCGTCGAGTACAGCAGCAGCGAGTGCTTCGGGCGCGATGCGTTGCCGCCAACCGTCTCGTACACGAATGTCGGTGGGCGCACCGTCCGGCCCGAGGCTGACGCGCACCCACCCGGTGGCGTCGCTTCCCTCGGTTCGCTGCGGGGTCGCGGCGGCGAGGCCTTGGGCGAGCTGACTGAGCTGCGCGGCCTGCTGTTGGAGCTTCGGGGCCGGGTTGCCTGGCTGCATAGCGCTCATAGCCCCCGCTCTTCGTCGCCCGGCTGAAGGACAGCGCGGCAGATCAGCGCGAGGAATAAGGCAGCGGGGGCGAGCAGGAACGCGAAGATGATCGTGTTTCCGCCATTGATGGCTAGCACCATGGCTGTCAGCGCGATGAGGCCGGCTGCGATGCACAAGGCTGCCGCCGTAGTCACCTGCAGCGCCCTGCTCGCACCTCGCCAGCCGACTACAGCACCAACACATGCGACCACCGTGCTCGCGACCGCCAGCAATGCGGTGCCTGTGCGGCCGAAGGGGGAGGCGTCAGCGACTTCGTCGAAGCCGATGCTGGCTACGGCGACGACGAGAAGTTCCACGGCCGCGACCGCGCACAGCAGTGCGAGATTGAAACCGCTCGTTTTCTTGACGCCGTTTGCCGACCTCACTGCACCCCCGCCCTTCGGCCATCAGAAGCTCACAGACTCGCGCAGTTCGCTCTGCCCGTGCAACCCGGTGTCAGCTTCCTGATCTTCTGCCGGGTGTGGCCGACGGTGTTACGCGGCTACTCTCTCGGCCGCGACGTACGCCTCACCGCGGGCGTTCAGCGTCAAAGACTCGACGACGCGGCGCCGTCCGAGGCCGGGCTGGAAGTTCAGGGTGCCGTACCCCTTGCGGGCAAGGGCGTTAAGCGTGGCGCGGGTGGCCTGCCGACTGGCCCGCACCGTGCGGTCGGCGTGGACATCCGCCAGGCGCAGAGCCCGAACCTGGGCGGGCTCGAGCGGGGCCAGGTGCGCCCTAGCGAGCGTCGGCCGGACCTGCCGAACCTCGGCCGGCGCCGGGACGGCATCGGCGAGGCGGGGGGCGAGCTGGTTGGCCGTGCCGACCACCTCAGCGAGCGCGGCCAGCACGAGCTCGGCCGGCTTGGTGGCGATGATTTCGTGGACGGGCACGCCCTGGTGGGCGGCGCGGGCGATGCGCTGGCATTCGCGGTAGGCGGGGGCGGCCTCGGTGTAGGTGCCGCACAGCTCTTCGATGCGGGTGGGTCCGGAGAAGACCATGACGGCCCAGTGGGTGTCGAAGCGGGTGTAGGTGATGGTGAGGTGCCCGTACGTGCCGCTGATGCTTCGCGGGGCGAGGTTGGTAGCGTTCGGCATGGTTCGGCTCCCTGGTTGCTCAGGTTGTCGGACTGGGCCTCGGCGGGTCTCTCACCACCCGTCGAGGCCACCTGCTTACACTCCAAATGTTAGTTGTTTTTGGGGTGTCGAGGGAAGCTCGGTCACCCCAAAGAGTGAGTAGATTTGGGCTGAGTGCTGTGGCAGCATGGCCTCGTGACATCGGAATCTCCGGACCTCGAGCGCCTCGCTACGGATTTCGCCGCCGCCCGCGACGAGCTCGCCCGGCTGCGACGCCGGCTGCCCGAGGTTCAAAGCGAGATCGCGCGCCTGCGCCCCCAGGTGATCGATGCATTGGTGGACGACATCAAGCACGGCCGGCGCAGCCAAGCCGAGATCAGCAAGCTCACTGGGTATACCACCGAACGCATCCGCCAGCTCTGCCGAGCTGCGGGCGTCGAGGCGGCTTAGGTCCAATCGGTCGTCCCGCGTGGCTGTCTTCGGTGCAGTACCTGCTGGGCGGCCTCAAGCGTGACCGAGCGCATGGCGGCTGGATCGCTGCGCAGAAGTGGCCAGGTGTCGCGTTGCGGACACCGGAAGGTGCCATGTCTCGACCGAGCGCATGGCGGTTATTGACTGTGTGAGGCGGGCGGCCCTACGTTGCGTATGCCCGTGGTCACGGAACCGTGCAGCCCGTTTTCGACCCGGAATCCGTTTTGCGTGTGAAAGATGCGGCGTGTCAACTTGACGCCAGGAGCGACTTCGCACTTTCGACGTATGGTGAGGATCCAAATCCCGTGAGACTGTGGAAGAAGCCGCTTCCCAAGACGACCAACCAGGCAGAGATGCAGAAGATCCTGGAGGGAAACGGGTGGGTTCGAACCCAAGGCGGTAAGCACGTCGTAAAGATGGAGAAGCAGGGCCAAAGGCCGATCACCCTGCCTTCATGCAACGGGCAGCAGTACAGCCGAGACCTGACAAGCCGGATCTTCAAGCAAGCAGGGCTCAAATGATCGAGGGGCGCGCCGCGATGAGCGAGGTCAGAAGGTTCCAGCTAGAAGTACACAAGGACGAGAACGGCTACTGGGCCGAGGTGCTCGACCTGCCAGGGTGCTTCGCGAGCGGGCGTGACCTGACCGAGCTGTTCGAAGCGCTTAGCGAGGCCATCGGGCTGTACCTAACTGACGAGTCAGTGACGGTGACGGTGGACCGTGTGGAAGAAGAGATCGGAGAGAAGGTACGGAAGCTTCCGATCCGCGCGACGTTGGTCCCAGCCGGCTGATTTGCAGGCGTCGCCACTCGGCTGATCATCTTCCCTGCGGCCTGCCTCCCGATTGGAGGCGGGCCGCTTTCGTGAGATCACAGTACGAACGCGGTCGAAACCCTGTCTAGACGCCAATGAGCGGCGCGAACGTGGCGATCATCCTCGGCGTCGTGCTGTTCGCGGTACGGGCTGCGCGGGCCGGACCCGGGCTCACCGCGGTGGTCTGCGCGGCCGGCCTGGTCGGCTTCGTCATCCTCGCGCGGCCCTCACCGAGTGTCGTGCGTGCCGCCGCCATGGGGGCGATCGGGCTGGTCGGGCTCGCGGCGGGGCGGCCTCGGGCGGCGGTTCCCGCGCTGGCGGCCGGAGTTGCCGTGCTGATCGTGGTCGATCCCGAGCTGGCGGGGGACGTGGGGTTCGCGCTCTCGGTGCTGGCGACGGGTGGGTTGCTGCTGCTCGCACCGGTGTGGCGGGACGCGTTGGTGCGGCGCGGGTGGCCCGCTCCTGCTGCCGAGGCGCTCGCGGTTCCGGCCGCCGCGCAGGTGGCGTGCGGTCCCGTGGTGGCGGCCATCTCGGGTTCGGTGAGTGTGGTGGCCGTGCCCGCCAATCTGCTTGTCGTTCCCGCCATCGCGCCGGCGACGTTGCTGGGGGTGTCGGCCGCCGTCCTGTCGCCGGTGTGGCCCGCGGCGGCCGAGTTCGCGGCGTGGGCGGGACAGTGGCCGGCGCGGTGGCTCGTCGTCGTTGCCACGTACGGGGCGCGGGTGCCCGCGGGGGCGGTGCCGTGGCCCGGCGGGGTGGCCGGGGCGCTGCTGCTGGCGGCGCTCACCGTCGCCCTGCTGTTCGCGGCGCGCAGACCGGTGGTGCGGCGGCTGGTCGCGGTGGTCGCTGCGGGGACGGTGCTGGGGGCTCTGCCCGTACGGCTGCTGGCCGGTGGATGGCCGCCCGCCCGCTGGATCGTCGTGACCTGCGCGGTCGGGCAGGGGGACGCCGTCGTGCTGCGGGCCGGGCCGGGGCGGGCGGTCGTGATCGACGCCGGGCCCGAGCCCCGGGCCGTGGACCAATGCCTGCGGCGGCTCGGCGTACGGCGGGTGCTCCTGTTCGTCGTCAGCCATTTCCACGTCGACCACATCGGCGGCGTCGCGGGGGTCTTCCGGGGCCGGGAGGTGGCGGGAGTGATCACGCCGCCGTGGCCCGAACCGCCGGGTGGCCGTGCCGCCGTCGCTGCCCGGGCCGTCGCGGCGCGGGTGCCGATGGTGGCGGCCGGGCCCGGTTGGACGTACGCGGCCGGCGGGCTGGTGCTCACCGTGATCGGGCCGTTCGAGCCGTTGCACGGGACCAACTCGGACCCCAACAACAACTCCCTGGTGGTACGCGCCCGCGTGGCGGGGCGGACGGTGCTGCTGCCCGGCGATGCTGAGACGGAGGAACAACAGGAGCTGCTCGACCATCTCGGGCCTCACGCCGTACGCGCCGACGTGCTGAAGGTGGCCCATCACGGGAGCGCCTATCAGTTGCCGGAGTTCGTGGATGCGGTGGATCCGGCGGTCGCGCTGGTGTCGGTCGGGCGCGACAACGACTACGGGCATCCGAATGCGTCGCTGCTCGCGCGGCTGGGACGGGGTGGGGCGCGCGTGCTGCGTACGGACGAGAGGGGTGACCTCGCGGCCGTGGTGACGGGCGGTGGCGGGCTTGCCGTGGTGGCCAGGGGCGACCCGCCGTCGAGCGCGGGTCGGTGAGGCGGTGTCACGTTTCGGTGTGCCGGGTCGTCCCTGTGCCGGGGCCGTGGACGTTGCGCGGCGTGAGGGTTCGCGGAAGGAGCAGGAGCATGAGGGTTGCCATCGCCGGGGGTACCGGCCTGACCGGACGGCAGGTGGCCGACGTGCTTGGCGCGGCCGGGCACGAGACGGTGGTGCTGGCCCGGGGGCAGGGGGTCGATCTGGTGAGCGGCGCCGGGCTCGACGCGGCGCTCGACGGGGTGGATACCACGATCGATGTCAGCAACGTCACGACGATGAAGCGGGAGGTCGCCGTCGGGTTCTTCGAGCGGGCCGGGCGCAACCTGGTGGCCGCGGCCGGGAAAGCCGGGGTGCGGCATCACGTGGTGTTGTCGATCGTGGGGATCGACCGGGTGAAGACCGGCTACTACCAGGGGAAGCTGCGCCAGGAGGAGGTCGTTCGCGGCGGCGGGGTGCCGTGGAGCGTGCTGCGGGCGACGCAGTTCCACGAGTTCGCGGGCCAGTTGCTCGAGCGGCTGCCCGGGCCGGTGGCGCTCGTGCCGGCGATGAAGGTCCAGCCGATCGCGGTCCGGGAGGTCGCCGAGGCGCTGGTCAGGCTGGCGGTGGGGGAGCCGCGGGGCATGGCGGGCGACCTGGCCGGTCCGCGGGTCGAATCGCTGGTGACCATGGCGCGGCGGGTTATCGGGGCCGGCGGGGCGCGGCGGAGGCCGGTGCTACCGCTCCGGTTGCCGGGGCCGATGGGGCGAGGCGGGTTGCTGCCCACCGGGCCGGGGCCGCGCGGGGTGCAGACGTTCGACGAGTGGCTGGCCGAGGGGAGGGCAGGGCACCGCTTCGCGGGCCGCTGACCGTGCCGGTCGGTGTCGGCCGCCCCGGCCACTGTCCGGGCCGGGGACGGCGGTCGCGGTCACGGTCGCCGAGCGTTCATCTGGCGGATGATCAAGGGAGTATCGGTGATCATCGACGTCGTCGTAGGGTCGGGACTGATTCGCAGGAGGGTGCCGAATGTCTGTGTCGCGTAGTCGTGCCGTGCTTGCCGGGGCCGCCGGGGCGCTCCTCGTCGTGACGCTCACCCCCGTCCCCTCCGCCGGGGCCGCCTCGGTGCCCTCCGCCGGGGCCGGTCGGGGGCGGGAGGTACCGCTGGTTGAGGATCCGGTCGCCTATGTGGATCCGTTCATCGGGACCACCCGCGGCGGGAACGCGTGGCCCGGTGCCACTCGGCCGTTCGGGATGATCGCCTGGAGTCCCACCAGCACGAACGGGGACCAGACCAGCACCGGGGCGGCGAACGGGTACGAGTACAACGTCACCAAGGTGCGCGGTTTCAGCCTCACGCATGTCAACGGGGCCGGGTGCAATCCGGGCGCCGCCGGGGACGTGCCGATCATGCCGTACGTGGGGGAGGTGGACAGTTCGCCGACCGCGGACAGCAAGGACGCCAAGTACGTGTCGACGTTCTCGCACGCCAACGAGTCCGCGAGCCCGGGGCGGTACTCGGTCACGCTCGACTCGGGGGCGCGTACCGATCTCGCGGTGAGCATGCGGGCCGGGATCAGCGACTTCTCGTTTCCCGCCGGGTCGGCCGCCAACCTGCTGTTCCGGACCTCGAACTCGCTCAACGGCAGCGAGGACGCCGAGATCAGCATCGACGCTTCCGCGCGTACGGTGAATGGATCGGTGTTGACCGGGGGGTTCTGCGGGCGGCGCGGCAACGGGGGCGGGGCGGGCAACCCGAACCGGCGCTCCTACTACCGGTTGTTCTTCAGTGCGGTGTTCGACCGCGACTTCGCCCGGACCGGCACCTGGAAGGACGCGACGGTCACCCCCGGAGGCACCTCCGCGAGCGGCGGCGAAGGCTATCTCACCGGCGCCGACCGGGCCGGTCGCGGCTCCGGCGGCTGGGTCGGCTTCGACACGGGTTCGGACGCGGACGTACGCATGCGCCTCGGGATCTCGTACGTGAGCCTCGACGGCGCCGTGGCCAACCGCGAAGCCGAGGTCCCCGCCACCGCGACCGTCGACTCGGTGGCCGCCGCGACCCGGGCGGCCTGGTCCACCGAACTGGGCCGGGTGCGGGTCGGCGGCGGCACCGAGGCGCGCACGAAAGCGTTCTACACGGCCGTCTACCACTCGCTCATGCAGCCGCAGACCATGAACGATGTGGACGGCCGCTACCTCGGCGCTGACTTGCAGATCCACTCGAAGCGGCCCGGGCAGCAGGCGGTGTACGGCACCTTCTCCGGCTGGGACCAGTACAGGGCGCAGATCCAGTTGCTCGCGATCCTCCGGCCGGACGTGGCGGGGGACATGGCCCAGTCGATGCTCGACTTCGCGGCGCAGAACCGGGGCATCTGGGACAGGTGGCTGCACCTCGGCGCGCCGACGCACGTGATGACCGGCGACCCCGCGGCGCCGACGCTGGCCACGTACCACGCGATGGGCGTACGCAACTTCGACGTGCGAGGGGCGCTGGATTCCCTGGTCAAGCAGGCCACTGTGCAGAATCCGGACGCGCTTTCCGACGCCGGGTGCCCGGGACAGTGCGTGGGGCAGCGGCCGACGCTGAACACGTACCTGGCCCTGAAGTACGCGGCCAACGACATCTGCCACTGCTGGGGCGGCGCGGCGGAAACGCTGGAGAACTCGCTCGCCGACTTCTCGCTGGCGATGTGGGCGCAGCGGGCCGGTCGTGGCGACCTGTACCGGCAGTTCCTGCCCCGTGGCGACTACTGGCGGAACACGTACAACCCGGCGGTCGGCTACCAGGCGGCGCGCCGGGCCGACGGGAGCTGGCAGAGCGGCTTCAGCCCGTCGACCGACGTGGGGTTCGCGCAGGGTTCGAGCGCCACGTACACGTGGATGGTCCCGCAGGACGTGTCCGGCCTGGCCGCGGCGATGGGTGGCCGTGAGGCGGCGGCGGCGCGGCTCGACGGCTTCTTCCACGACGAGAACGGCAACTGGGCGGTGCTCGGCGGCAACGCGCTCCGCTACGACCCGACCAACGAGCCGGGCATCCACGCGCCCTGGCTCTACAACGGTCTCGGTCAGCCCTGGAAGACCCAGGAGACGGTGCGCCAGATCGTCGACACCGCGTACGGGACGGGCCCGGGAGGGCTCCCCGGCAACGACGACCTGGGCACGATGAGCGCCTGGTACGTGTTCGCGGCGATCGGTCTCTTCCCGCAGGTCCCGGGCCGTGCGGAGCTGCTCCTCGGGAGCCCGGTCTTCACCCGGGTGGTGATCGACCGCGGCAACGGCGTCCGGCTGACGATCAGGGCCAACGCCACGGAGCCGTACGTGCAGAGCGTCAAGCTGAACGGTGCCGGGCTGCGGAAGTCGTGGCTGCCGGAATCGTTCGTGCAGAGGGGCGGAACGGTGGCGTTCACGGTCGGCGCGGCCCCGAACCGGTCATGGGCAACGGCGGACGGAGACCTCCCGAAGGACCACTGACGAAACGGCGCCTATTCGTACCGGCGGGCGGCCGACTGGCGTGCGCGTTGCTGCTCGTCCAGGCCGTCGGCCCACTGCTGCGCCGTCCGGGGTCCATTGACCAGCCCGGCATCCCCCAACCCGAGCGCAGCCCCGCCGTCCCCGCTCGCCGCCGCGAATGGATCACCGGCCGGGCCGCCAGGGCGATGAGTCTCGTCCCCCGCCGGCCAGCCGTCGCCCCCGACCCGGGGAAGCCGCCTCGTCTCCCCGCCCGGAAACTCCTCCCTGGCCGGGAACGGCTCCTCCGTCCCACCGGGGAGCGGACCTCCCGGCCCGCCGTGCCAGGGACTCCGCGCTCCGTCGTGGCTCCGCCGGGCACCGTCCTCGCCGACGGGCAACGCCGCGGGCCGCAGGGGCGGAGCGTCCCCCGCGCGGCCGATCCCGGAAGGGGAGAGCCGCACGGTCTCGGCCCCCGGCGACCCGAACCCGCCGGCCCGAGGCTCGAAGCCGAACCCCTCCGGAAAGTCCCCGTCCCGCCGAGGCGGAACCCCGGCCACCGGCCCCCGAGCGCCCCGCCGGGCCGGCCGCCCGGCGGCCCGCCCGTCGCCCGGACCGGGTGCGGCAGGCCGGGGCCGCATCAGTGCCCCCGCCACCACGTCGTTCAGCTTGACCATCACCGCGACCGTCACCGGCAGCACGAGCACTCCCCACCAGCTGACCAGTTCGGCCAGGGCCAGCAGGATGCCGAGCGCGATCGCGCCCTCCAGGAACACGAAGCACAGGAAGCCGCTGGGCGCGAGATATTGCAGGCCGAGCAGGCGGGCGTACAGCGGCTGGCGGCGCACCTCATCGCGGGACAGCCCGGCGCGGCGGGAGCGGGTCACCGGACACCCCCGGACTGGCGCGCGCGGGCCACGGCGAACACGGCCTGCTCCAGCGCGTAGCCGCGGTCCTCCGCGCCGCCCTTCACCGCGGCGTTGCAGTCGGCGGCCGCGCGCATGGCGTCGACCAGGCCCTCCGGGGACCACCCGCGGCTGCGCTCCTGCGCCTTCTGGATCTTCCACGCGGGCATGCCGAGCGAACTGGCCATCTGATACGGGTTGCCACGCCCGGCCGACGCGACCCGGGCGACCGTGCGCACCCCGTCGGCGAGGGCGTCGGCGATCGGCACCGGGTCGACCCCCACGTGCAGCGCCCAGCGCAGCGCCTCGAGCGCCCCGGGCAGGTCACCGACCATCGCGGCGTCGGCCACGGCGAACCCGCTGACCTCCGCCCGCCCCTTGTAATACCGCGCCACGACGGCGGCGCTGATCCGCCCGTCGGTGTCGGCGAGCAACTGCGAGCAGGCAGCGGCGATCTCGCGCAGGTCGGTGCCCACCGCCTGCAACAACGCCGAAGCGGCGGCCTCGTCGCACCGCCCGCCGTGCCGCCGGAACTCGTCCCGCACGAAAGCGATCCGCTCCCGGTCACCCTTGAGCTTGACGGCGGGCACGACGGTGGCCCCGGCGGACTTCAACCCGTCCGCGAAAGCCTTGCCCTTCGCCGCCCCGAGATGCGCGACGATCAGCGTCACGTCGGGATCGGGATTCTTCGCGTAGGAGAGCAGCGCCGCGGCCAGATCCTTGCGAGCATCCTGCCCGCCACGAACCACCAGCACCCGCCGCCCGCCGAACAGCGAAGGACTGAGCATCTCGGCAACCTCGCCGGCACTCAGCTGCCCGGCCTCATACTCCCGCACATCGGCCCCGGGATCCTGCTCCCGCGCCCCCTCGACCGCCGCGGCGATCGCACGGGCGGCAAGCAACTCCTCGTCACCGAGGACGAGAAGGACCGGAGCGGAAGGTGCGCTGTTCACGCCCAGAATCTTTGCACGGGGGTCCGACACTTCCGCCAGCCTCACTCCTGCGCGCAGCCGTCTGATCATCGAACGCGAAACCAGACATATCGGCAACCCGCCATGCCTCCGGCGTGCACAACGCCCCCAATCAGGAGGGACGCGCCCCCCGAACCGAAGACGTGATCCGACGCACATGCCGACCGATAGCTCAGGGTCGAACCAAACACAAGGCCTAATTCGGGCGTGTCGGGAGGGTTCTCTTTTTTACCGTACGGCCACAGCCAGTTACGTGACACACGCCCGGCACCTGCCGTCCCCACCCGATCACGCACCCATCCGGCAGAGCGAACGGACCGCGCACGGTCACGGAGCCACGGCGGATTGTGGACGGTCGCCGCACCCTCGCCGGCCCGCGCCCACCGCATGGCGCCCGGCGCGGCAGCGGCGCGGCCCGCTGCCGCGCCTTGCCGCAAGCGTGCCGGTGAGCTCGGATGTGATCCTGCTGGTCGGCGGCACCGACGGAGGTGACGAGCAGTGTGCCTGCCCGCCGCGCGCTCGCCCGTAGCGCCGCGCGCTTGCCCGTAGCGCCGCGCGCTCGCCCGTAGCCCCGCGCGCTTGCCCGTAGCCCCGCGCGCTTGCCCGTAGCCCCGCGCGCCGCGCGCTCGCCCGTAGCCCGCTCGCCCGTTGCCCCGCGCGTGCCGCCAAGCGCGTGCTGCGTTGCGTCCGTTATGCCGCGCGTGCCGCCCCGCGCCGGTGCGCAGCGGCCCTGCGCCCGTAACGCCGCGCGCTTGGTGCGCAGCGCGTTTGCCCGGGCATGTAGTCGCGCGCCGCAGTTGTGCCATTGGTGCCGCGTGCGGTCAGGCAGGCGGCGCCGGGTCGGGCGGGCGGCGCCGGGTCGGGCGGCGGGTGGTGGTGCGAGCCGCCTGGGAGCGGGTACAGCTCAGGCACCGCTGGGCCCGGAGGTCCGGCGGTGCCTGGAGGTGTTGTTTGGTGGCCTGGTCGCGCCGGGTTGGCGCGGTGGTGGCCGGTCCGCGGTCAGGCAGACAGCGAGGCGACCCGCTTGGCGATGGCCGACTTGCGGTTCGCCGCCTGGTTCTTGTGGATGACGCCCTTGCTCACAGCCTTGTCGAGCTGGCGCGAGGCGTCACGCAGCAGCGCGGTGGCCGTCTCGCTGTTGCCGGCCTCGCTCGCCTCGTTCAGCTTGCGGATCACGGTCTTCAGCGACGACTTGACCGACTTGTTGCGCAGCCGGGCCTTCTCGTTCTGCCGGTTGCGCTTGATCTGGGACTTGATGTTCGCCACGCGACAGCCTTGTCCTGACTAGTTCGGATGATGTACTCGGACGGTGGTGAGTGCAGCCAGCAGCAGCGCGTCACCACACGCGACGAACCAATGTATCAGGCCCGCTGCGGCCCCCCAAATCGAGCGGTCCCCCGACCGGCCATCCGCCCAGCGTGCGGCCCATCCCGCCCGACATCCGAGGGCCCGGGCGGCGTGACGGCCGCACGGCGGAACGCCGGGGAGCGGTGGCGAGTGTGGCGGCTCACGGCGGACCGGCGGCAGGGTGGCGGCTCGCGGCGGAGCCGGACGGCAGGGTGGCGGCTCACAGCGAGCCGACGGCAGGGTGGCGGCTCGCGGTGAAGCCGGGCGGCAGGGTGGCGGCTCGCAGCGGAGCCGGGCGGCCGGGCGGCCAGGCGGCGGCTCGCGGCGCAGGCAGGTGTTCAGGACATCGAGGGGTCTGCTGCGTGCGTGGCCGGAGGCCGGGGCGACCGGTCGTGGGTGAGGCACAGCGGCCCACCCCACCGCCCAGCTCAACCCGCCCCCGGCCCCAACTGCCCCAATCGTCCCCGATGGCCTGGGCGTCCAGCCCTCCTCGGGTGCCCTTTTCTGCCCTCGCCCCTAACCCGCCGGGCCACTTTATTCAGGTTTTACTTCGGGCATACACAGAATGGGCCTGCCTTTATGCGTACCGAATAGATGCCTGTCGTATCAGCTGCATTCCGCATCACTCGCCGTGTCCGATCGGATGCTCGGTGAGACAGTCGAAAAAAGTCGCCGGGACTGTGCAACGGGGCACCTGTGAATCGGCGTCTTTATCAGTGCAGGCTCATGCCGCCTACCCGGAATCGAGTGGATCGCGTGTTGACGAATACCCATCCTGCCACGCTGAGTGGATACGAGCCGCTCACCTCGGAACAGCGCACCGAATTCCTCGAGCGCGGTGTCGTTCTCGTCCGCAACGCGCTGAGCGAGGAGCATCGGCAGCGGCTCGAGGACGCGGTCGATCGCGTGTACGCCGAGGAGAAAGCCGCAGGCGGCGTGCGTGACGACGGCGTGCTGCACCTCCTGGGCTTCCTCCCGCGCGACGAGTCCTTCGGCGAACTGCTCACCCACCCGACCGTCTTCCCGTACCTGTGGGGAGTCGCCGGCTGGAACATCTACAGCCACCACAATCACCTCGATGTGACGCCGCCCGCGCGCGGTGAGGAGCCGCCGTCGTGGGGCTGGCACCAGGACGGCTATCGCCAGAACTCCGATCCGGAAACGCTCGATCCCACCCAGCCGCGCCCGATGCTGTCGCTGAAGGTCGGATACGTTCTGTCTGATCTGTCGCGTACCGGCCGGGGTGCGACGAAAGTGATTCCGGGAAGTCACCTGCAGAACACGCTGGAGCGCCCGGCGGACAATACCGATCCTTCGAACGCCGTCGAAATAACCGCCGAGCCGGGCGACGCGTTCATTTTCGACCGTCGCCTCTGGCATTCCCGTTCCGCGAACCTGAGTGCGGTGACGCGCAAGATCCTTTTCGTCGGATACACGTACCGATGGATCCGGCCTCTCGACGACATGCCGATCGACCGTTCGAGCGCATGGTGGCAGAACCGGACCCCCGTGCAGCGGCAACTGCTCGGCGAATCGCCCGACACCATCAATTACTGGGGCGTGAAGTGGAACGGATATGTCGACGAGGACATCCCGCTGCGCCATGAGCTGCGGGAGCGCGGGCTCCTGGACCGTTCGATCCCGTGGCTGCGCTGATCGGATTCGGTCGTACCGTCTCGACCTGGGTCAGCGCCGGTGCCACCCGCGCCGGGAGGCGAGCCACGCCAGCGCCTGCTCGCCGCTGAACCGCTGGTGCTGCCGGCTGTGCGGGGACGCGCTGCTCGGCCCGGCGGCTGCACGCGTCAGCCAGTAGCCGCCCATCGCCGCCAGCACCCCGTCCACGCCGGCGCCCGGCGCTGCCCAGGGCTCGAGCAGAAGATCCACATCAAGCCCGCTCGCGTACGCCGTGACGAGCAGCGTCACGGTGTCGAACCACGGCGCGCCCAGGCACGGCCACGACCAGTCGCAGAGCCAGGCTTTCCCGTACGTGTCGATCATGATGTTGTCGATGCGCAGGTCGCCGTGCAGCATCCCGGTCCCGGCGACCAGTTCGGGCAACGCCTGCTCCAGGGCGGCAAGCTCCTCGAGGCGCGCCGGCACCCACGGGGGCGCGGGCGGAAGCGGTGCCCGCCCGCCCGCAACCTCCGACCACCACGAAAGCTCACTCCGCACGATCCCGCTCAGCGTCGGCAACCCCCCGAGCGCCGACAACCCGCCCGGCACCGCAAGCGCACCCCGGCCCGCCGGCCCGTCGAACACCTCCGCCCAGCCCGGCGCCCTCGGCCCGCTCGATCTTCCCACCCCACCCGCCGTGTCCGGTCCTGTCGACGTGGCCGCTCCACCCGCCGTGATCGGCCCTGTCAACGTGGCCGGTTCGCCCGCCGTGACCGGCCCTGTCGACGTGGCCGGTTCGCCCGCTGTGGCCGGTTCTGTCGACCTGGCCGGTCCGCTCGCCGTGGCCGGTCCGCTCGCCGTGGCGGGATCGCTCGGCGTGGCGGGTTGATCCGGCGTGGCCGGTGCGGTCGGCGTGCCGGGCCCGCTCGTGGGCAGTAGGCCCGTCGTGGGTCGACCAGCCGCCAGGGGCGTGGCCAGGGCATCCGCCGTCACCCGCCAGGCGTGCAGCGCCGCCGCGAGGTCCTCCGGCGTCCACGGCAGCCCCGGCAACCGTCCGTTGATTGCGTCGAGGCAGAGGACGAAATGGTCCTCGGTCGTCAGCGTCCAGCGTGGGCGTGGCGCCGGCACCTCCGGCGGGAGGGCGGATGTGATGACCGCCTCACGCGCGTACGCGTGGGCCTGTGAATGTGGTGCCGCCTTGAGGAAGGCGCGTTCCCCGGCCGAGGTCTCGACGACGGCCGCGAAGCTCCTGGTGAAGCCGCCGCCCGCGGTGGTCGCGGCGGTCACCCGGGCGCCGAACCGGTCCTCGATCGCGGTCCGCAGGGTCAACGGCAAATCACCCCAATGCGGACGTACGGCCGTAGCACCGTAGGCCACCTCGGGCAGGGATACCGGACGCATGACCCCATCCTGCCTTCCCGATTTTGTCGTACCCGGCTGGCAGGCTGTCGCCCATGAGAACGGACGACTTCTGGGCGGTCATCGACCGGGCGACCGCCGACCGGCCGGGTTCGCCCGACGAGGTGGCCAAGCGTGCCACCGCCGACCTCGCAGCCCTCGACCCCACCGAGATCGTGGCCTGGGGCCGCCACCTCGACAAGGTCCTGGCCGCCTCCGGCAAGGAGGACCTGTGGGCGGCGGCCTACCTGATCAACGGCGGCTGTTCGGACGAGGGTTTCGACAACTTCCGCGGCTGGCTGATCGCCAACGGCCGCGAAACCCTCGCCCGCGCGGTCCGCGACCCCGACTCCCTGGCCGACGTCCCCGCGGTCCGCGCGGCCGCAACCACCGGCGCCGTCTTCGAGGCGGAGGAGGTGCTGACCATCGCCGAGGTCGCCTACCGGGAGGCAACCGGCGACGAGTTCCCGCCCAGCGACTCCCCACCGGGCCGCCCGGACCCATCCATGCTGTGGGACTTCGACGACGAGGACGAGATGCAGCGGCGTCTGCCCCGCCTGTCCTCCCTCTTCCTGGAGCCCCCTGAATAGCCGCCGACACAGCCGCCGACCTCCCGGGCAGCCGGGCCGGCTCCGGCGGTCTCGTGAGGCTCCACGCGGCAGGGCCGTGCCGGGCTCCACCGGGCGGGAACGGCCCGCACCCCGCCGGGCGGGAACGGCCTGTGGCTCACCGGGCGGGAACGGCCCGCACCCCGCCGGGCGGGAACGGCCTGTGGCTCACCGGGCGGGAACGGCCCGCACCCCGCCGGGCGGGAACGGCCCGTGGCTCACCGGGCGGCAACTTGGCCGGGTCCACCCGGCGGCACCTTGGCCGGGGCCTATCCGCGGGGGCCGGCCGGGGTTCACGCTGCGGGACTGGGGCCGGGCCCTGCGGGTGGGCTGGGCTGGGCCACGCTGCGGTGCTGCCGGGGTCGCGCGGCGGGACCTGGCCGGGGTCATCCGTCCGGGCCGGGCCGGGTTCCACCCAGCGGGAAATTGGGTCGATCGGGAGGTGCGAAGTGGACAGGGTGGCGCCATGAGTGTTGACGAGCGAAGCCCGGCCGAAGCGTTCCCGCAAGCCCTTGTGGCGGCGGTGAGCTGCAACGACGCACATTCGTTCAGCAAGCCCAACCGCACCGCGATCGAGCTCGTGCCCGGCCTCGGAGTCCGCGGCGACGTCCACGCCGGCGTGACCGTGCGCCACCGCAGCCGAGTCGCCGTCGACCCCGCGCAGCCCAATCTGCGCCAGGTGCACCTCATCCACGCCGAGTTGCACGAAGAGGTGCGCGGCACCGGCTACGAGGTGCCGCCGGGCGGCCTGGGCGAGAACGTGACCACCTCGGGTGTGGACCTCCTCGCCCTCCCTTGCGGAACGATCCTGCGCTTCGGCCCACCCGTCTCCACCCGGCCTGCGGGCATCCCGTCGTCCGAGGCGGGCACGGACACCGCGGTCTCCGCCAACCCCGGCGCGGCAGCGAGCCCGTCGCCTTCCTCCGGCGCGGCAGCGAGCCCGTCGCCTTCCTCCGGCGCGGCAGCGAGCCCGTCGTCTCCGTCCGGCGCGGCAGCGAATCCGCCGTCTCCGTCCGGCGCGGCAGCGAACCCGTCGCCTCCCTCCGGCCCGGGACCGGACCAGGCCGGAGCGGGTTCGGCTCTCGCGGTGTCGTCTGGCTTGGGCGCGGTTTCCTCCTCGATCGCGTCGGCTGACGCACCCGTTTTCGCTCACCTCGGCGTGGGCATGGCGGACGGTTCGGGGCTGGGCGGCGGGGGCGGGCCGCTGGATGTTGTCGGTGCTGCTCAGCGGGCTTCGCTGGATGGTCCGACGGCGGAGGCGGTTGCGGTGCTTGCCGCTGTCGTTGAGGCCGAGGCCGCGTCGGGGGCGGTGGCCGACGGGCGGCCGGCTGTGGTGATCACCGGTTTGCGCAATCCGTGTCAGCAGATCAACCGGTTCCGGCCGGGGCTGCTGAAGGAGGTGCTCGGCAAGGACCCCGACGGGAGGATCGTGCGCCGGGCCGGGGTCATGGGAGTGGTGTTGCGCGGTGGGACGGTTCGGCCGGGGGATTCGATCACTGTGGAGTTGCCGGCGGTGGTTCCGCACCGAGCTCTGGACCGCGTCTGAGCCGAGGCTGGCGACTGCCCGGTGCGCCCGGAGCGGGGCGCCGGGGTGGACCAGGTGGCGCTGGTGGTGAGGGTGCCGGGGTGGACCAGGTGAGGGTGCTGGGGTGGCTGGGTGGGGCTGGTGGTGAGGGTGCTGAGGTGGCTGGGTGGGGCTGGTGGTGAGGGTGCTGGGGTGGCTGGGTGGGGTCGGGATCGGGTCTCGTCCGGGGGTGGGTTCGCGGCGTGGGACGATAGGGGGGCCGGACCTTGTGCCGGTTGGCAGTTTGGCAGGTCAGATCTGATTGAGAAGAACGGACGAACGTGCCTGGACCGCTCGACCCCGGCGTGAACATCATCGGAGCGACCGATCCGGGTCGTATCCGCAACTTCTGCATCATCGCTCACATCGACCACGGCAAGTCGACCTTGGCCGACCGGATGCTGCAGATCACCGGCGTGGTCGATCCGCGGCAGATGCGGGCCCAGTATCTCGACCGGATGGACATTGAGCGTGAGCGTGGCATCACGATCAAGAGTCAGGCCGTACGGATGCCGTGGGTTGTGCGGGAGGGGGATCAGAAGGGCGCGTCCGCCGTCCTCAACATGATCGACACCCCCGGGCACGTCGACTTCACGTACGAGGTCTCGCGGAGCCTCGCGGCGTGCGAGGGGGCGATCCTCCTCGTCGACGCCGCGCAGGGGATCGAGGCGCAGACGCTGGCCAACCTGTATCTGGCCATGGAGAACGATCTGCACATCATCCCCGTACTGAACAAGATCGATCTTCCGGCCGCCCAGCCGGAGAAGTACGCGGAAGAGCTCGCCAAGCTCATCGGGTGTGAGCCCTCGGACGTGTTGCGGGTCTCCGGCAAGACCGGCGCCGGTGTGGAGCACCTGTTGGACGAGGTCGTCCGGCAGTTCCAGCCGCCGGTCGGCGACGCCGATGCGCCGGCGCGGGCGATGATCTTCGACTCGGTGTATGACGTGTACCGGGGCGTCGTCACGTACGTGCGGGTCATCGACGGGCGGATCGAGGCGCGGGACCGGATCAAGATGATGTCGACCGGCGCCGTACACGAGCTTCTCGAGATCGGTGTCGTGTCGCCCGAGATGGAGAAGGCCGGGGCGCTCGGGGTCGGCGAGGTCGGCTACCTGATCACCGGCGTGAAGGACGTCCGGCAGTCCCGGGTGGGTGACACCGTCACCGGCAACAACCGGCCCGCCACCGAACCGCTCGGCGGATACTCCGACCCGAAGCCGATGGTCTACTCCGGCCTGTACCCGATCGACGGCTCCGACTATCCGGCGCTGCGGGACGCGCTGGACAAGCTGCAGCTCAACGACGCCTCGCTCACCTACGAGCCGGAGACCAGCGCCGCGCTCGGGTTCGGGTTCCGGTGCGGCTTCCTGGGGCTGCTCCACCTCGAGATCATCGGGGAGCGACTCGAGCGGGAGTTCGGGCTCGACCTGATCTCGACGGCGCCGAACGTCGTCTACCGGGTCTACACCGAGGACGCCGCCGAGTACGTCGTCACCAACCCCAGCGAGTTCCCCGACGGCAAGATCGCCGAGATCCACGAACCCGTGGTGCGGGCGACCGTCCTGGTGCCCAACGACTACGTCGGCGCCGTCATGGAGCTGTGCCAGAGCCGGCGCGGACAGCTGCTCGGCATGGAATACCTGTCCACCGAGCGGGTGGAACTGCGCTACACCCTGCCGCTCGGCGAGATCATTTTCGACTTCTTCGACCAGCTCAAGAGCAAGACCAAGGGGTACGCGTCGCTCGACTACGAACCCTCGGGCGAGCAGGTCGCCGAGCTCGTCAAGGTCGACATCCTGCTGCACGGCGAGCCGGTGGACGCGTTCAGCGCGATCGTGCACAAGGACAAGGCGTACAACTACGGCGTCACCATCGCGTCGAAGTTGCAGAAGCTCATCCCGCGCCAGCAGTTCGAGGTGCCGATCCAGGCCGCGATCGGCAGCCGGATCATCGCCCGGGAGACGATCCGCGCCATCCGCAAGGACGTGCTCGCCAAGTGCTACGGCGGTGACATCAGCCGCAAGCGCAAGCTGCTCGAGAAGCAGAAGGAAGGCAAGAAGCGGATGAAGATGGTCGGTCGCGTGGAGGTGCCCCAGGAGGCCTTCATCGCCGCGCTGTCGACGTCGGACGGGCCGGACACCAAGGGCGCCAAGAAGTAGGGAACGTACGGTCGCGGCGGCGGCCCCGGGTCACTGACCCGGGGCCGCCGCTGTCGTACGGGGGGACGGCGGCGGGCGGGGTCGTGAGGTGGAGGACGGGGCACAGGCGGGGCCGGTGCGGGGCGGAGTCGAAGGCGCGGGAGGGGGTGTGAGCGGTGGAGTCGAAGGCGCGGGAGGGGGTGAGGGTGGAGTCGGAGCCGCGGGCGGGGGTGTGCGCGGTGGAGTCGAAGCCGCGGGCGGGGGTGAGCGGTGGGGGGCGCGGTGCGGAGGGGGCCCGTGCGGGTGGGGTGGTACCGGGGCGGGTGGGTTGTGGGGGGCGAAAATCGACGGATCTTCGGGCGGGGGCGATGGCCTGGGTGAAGGGCGTGAGCTGCTGATATTCGTGGCGGCGCGGGGTGTGGGAGCGGTTGCCTGAGAGGTTCCTGCGGATTTCCCGGTTTGGTTTTTCGACGGGTCGGGAACTCTGCGGTGCGACGGACGCAACGAATAGTTCCACCCCCGAGGAGGATCTCCATGACTGTCACCGGCATCATCACCGCCCTCATCGTCGGTCTCATCATCGGCGCCCTGGGCCGCCTGGTCGTACCGGGCAAGCAGAACATTCCGATCTGGCTGACGATGGTCATCGGTGTCGTCGCGGCGCTGCTGGGCACCGTGATCGCCCGGGCCATCGGGGTCGCCGACACCGCTGGTGTCGACTGGACCGAGCTGCTCTTCCAGGTTGTGCTGGCCGCGCTGGGTGTGGCGCTGGTCGTCGGCATCGGCGGTCGCCGCGGCTACAGCCGTCGCTGACCTGAGGCCCCTCGGGGCCGTAGGAACCGCACTGCCAGAGACGCCGGATCCCGCAAAGGGGTCCGGCGTTTCGCATGCCCGCATGGTGGCGTGGGTGGTCGCGGTGGCCCGCGGGTGGTCGGTCAGACGGTGGTGGGAGCTGGTGGTCCGGGTGATGGGCCTGGGGTCGGTGAATGGGGTCGCGGCCGGCTGAGGGCGGCCGGTGGGTGGCCGGGCCGGGGTGGGCCGGGGTGGGCCGGGCCGGGCCGGAAGGCCGCTACGGCCTGGAGGGGGCACGGTGGCCGGGGGTGTGTCACGGGGGCTTGCTGGGGCCGTACGTCAGTAGCGGAATTTGTGTTGGGCACTTCGGCGGTTGACCCAGGCCGGGAGGGCGTCCACGTGTTCCAGGTGAGGGATGCGCTCGACCGGGTCGTGGGCTCGGGTCACGTCTCGCATGGTGACGACGAAGCCCTGGACGAGGCGGTCCTCGCGGAGGTCGCGGTAGGTGGCTTCGACCAGGACCTGGGTGTCGTCGGGGCGGCGGAGGGCGCAGTAGAGGACGCCGTCGCCGTCCTCGCGGAGGGCTCGGCGGACCTGGCCGCTGTCGTCGGGGTGGACGAGGTCCGCGAGGGTGGTGAAGGGGGCGAGTTCCTCGCGGCCGATGAGTTTGCGCAGGGCCGGGCTGGCGTAGCGGATGACCTGGTCGTCGTCGACCACCAGCATGATGTCGGCCGTGTTGCGGATCACGGCGCGCAGGTAGAGGTCGCTGTCGCGGCGGCCGACGGCGTCGACGAGGGAGATGCGGTCCAGGGCGAGGGCCGCCTGGCCGGCCAGGACCTCGAGGGCGTCGCGGCTGGTCGCGAGGACGTCGCGGCGGCCCTCCAGGAGCAGGGCGCCGCCGTTGGGGCGGGCCACCGCGAGCGGTTCCAGCCAGAGGGGGCAGATCAGGGTCGCCTGGCCGGTGCCCGGGTCGCCGTCGGCCGGCGGGGTCAGCCACCAGCTGCGGGGGTGCGGGGTCGCCGGCGCCGGCGGTACGGCATCGAGGGTCAGCTGGCGGTCGTCGGTGGCGAACAGCACCCGGGTGAGGTCGTTCGGGGGCAGGAGCTGGGTGACCGCCGCGCGGACCGCCTCGTCGACGGCGGCCTCGTCGGGCGCGGCGACCAGGGCGGCGCTCGCCTCGCGGAGGGCGCGTTCGCGGACCAGGGCCTGGCTGTTCAGGGTCACCGAGTCGGCGAGCCGGGTGATGGTCAGGACCAGGGTGAGCGCGGAGGCCACGGCGATCACGACGCCGTCGGTGACCGTGCCGGAGACCGCCTCGATCAGCAGGACCAGCGGCGGCGTGGCGACGGAGCAGCCGAGCAGCGTCGCCCACCGGCCCTCCCACGCGGTCGGGCGCGCCGGACCGGAGGTGGTCAGCCGGACCATCGACGGGTGCAGCGCGGCGCCGCCCCAGGCGAGGTAGAGCACCATGTAGCCGATCTCGCTGTACCAGGACGGGTGCAGCCCGTACGCGATGTCGCTGGCCAGCATGCCCACGGCCCCGGCGCAGAGCAGCACGGCCGACCAGTTGAACCAGGCGGCCACGATGAGCCGGCCGGCCACGCCGATGAGCAGCAGCGCGCCGAGCACGTCGGAGGCCGCGACGGCGCCGAAGTGGCCGCTGCCGCCGATGACGAAGACCCAGACGACCAGCAGCCCCGCGCAGGAGGCGGCGAGCAGGTCGATGAGCCGCGCCCGGTTCATGAGCAGGGCGCCGCCGCGGGTGAACTGGATCAGCGCCAGCGAGACGAACACGAACATCGTCAGGTAGCAGACGTCGGCGACGTTGCGCTCGTCGAGCGCGTAGAAGACGTCGCCGATGGCGAGGCAGGCGACCGCGGCGGCGAGCTGGAGCCAGGGGGCGACGCGGGCGGGCCGGTAGCGGCTCACCCCGACGGCGACGGCCCCGACGCTCGCGGCTCCGAAGAGGATCCATTCCAGGGCTTGGAGCACCCATAACTAGTACCAGGACGGTCGCTGTCTGTCCATGTCGATGTATACGCAGCGCTATGACCAGCGGCGCTGTGCGGGGAGGTGTCGACGGTCGTGAATAAACGTGAATGCGAGACGGAGTCGGGAAACGCCGCAGGTCAGCGGAACACCTCGACGGCGACCTCGTGGTTGCCGATCCGGCGGTCCCCGGTTACGGGCTGCCACTTTCCGTCCGGTGCGGACCATTCCCGGTCGGCGAAACGTACCCGTTCGAGTCCGGTGCTCTCGGCGTGGGCGACGAGCCAGTGTGCGTACCGCCAGCCGGAGTTGACGTCCTTGACGCTCACCGTCAGGTCCGCCAGCCGGTCCGCCTCCACGTCCCAGTCGAGCGCGAAGGCCTTCGCCAGCGCCTGGGCGGCGGCCGGGCCGCGCAGCGCCGGGTCGTCGTCCACCGAGCACTCGACCGCGCCGGTGGCCTGGCCGGTGAGGGCCCGGACCAGCACCTCGGCCTCGTCGGCCCACTTCTCGTACGCGTTCGGATAGGCCGACCGCTGCACCTTCTGCGCGGCGTCGGTGACCCGCATCTTCTTCCAGCCCTTGACCCGCTTCAGCGCCGAGTAGAAGCGGTTGGCCGCGTACCGGGGATCCTTGATCTGCTCCACGGTTCCCCAGCCCTTGCTGGGCCGCTGCTGGAAGAGGCCGACGGAGTCGCGGTCGCCGTCGTCGAGGTTCTCGAGCTTGGACTCCTGGAACGCGGTGGCGAGGGCGACCACGATCGCGCGCTCCGACATCTCGCGCCGCATGCCGACCGCGGAGATCGTGGCGGCGTTCGCCATCTGCACGGCGTCGAGGGTGACCTCGCCGTCGGCACGCACGGTGCACTCCGGGCCGAGGCTCGGCAGCTTGAGGCCGCCGTCGAAGGAGCTGGTCACGGCGAAGACGCCGAGCGCCCCGAGCAGGACGACCACCGCGACGACCGCGAGCGGCTTACGCTTCACCGGACCCTCCCTCGGGCACCCAGCTCGCCGGGCGCTTCTCCCGGAACGCCGTCACCCCTTCGCGTCCCTCCGCGGACTTGAAGTATGCCGCCGAGCGCGCGGACAGGTCGGCGAGATCCGCCCGGATCGACTCGGCCGGGGGACGGCGCAGCAGCTGCTTGGTGCCGGCGAGGGCGAGCGGGCCGCCCCGCACCAGCGACTCGCAGTAGCCGCTCACCGTCGCGTCCAGCGCGTCCGCCTCGACCGCCGCGGTGACCAGGCCGATCCGTTCCGCGCGGACGCCGTCGAACACGTCGCCGGTCAGGTAGAGCTCGGCGGCGGCCCGGGGTGCCAGCCGCGGCAGCACGGTGGCGCTGATCACCGCGGGAATCACCCCCAGGCGTACCTCGGAGAACGCGAACGTGGCCTCCCTGGTGCAGACCGCGAGGTCCGCGGCGGCGATGAGGCCGAGTCCGCCGGCGCGGGCGGGGCCGGCCACCCGGG
Source organism: Pseudosporangium ferrugineum (assembly GCF_003002065.1). Classification (GTDB taxonomy): domain Bacteria; phylum Actinomycetota; class Actinomycetes; order Mycobacteriales; family Micromonosporaceae; genus Actinoplanes; species Actinoplanes ferrugineus_A. Next base: position 149,225 of record NZ_PVZG01000014.1, on the reverse strand, counting down.
CGACCACGGGCTTGGGGAACTCCCAGATCGCGGCGAGCACGTCGGCGAGCCGCTCGGCCGGCACCCGGCCGTTCTCGCGGGCCTCGGCGGTCTCCTTCAGGTCGGCGCCCGAGCAGAACACGGGGCCGGTGTGCGAGATCACCACGGCGCGGACGGCGGTGTCGGCCACGGCCGCGCCGAGCGCGGCGAGCAGCTCGTTCATCAGCGGCGTGGAGAGGGCGTTGCGGTTCGCGGGGCTGTCCAGCGTGAGGGTGGCCACGCCGGCGGCGGTGACGGTACGGACCAGAGCCATGCGGGAACATTATCTGCCCCCGTGCACACTTGACGGATGCCTGGACCTCTTCCCGACGGCGAGCCCGTGCCCGCTGACGGCTCGTTGCCGGAGTCCGCGCTGCGTACGGCCGGTGCCCGCGGCTTCGGCGTGTACGTGCACGTGCCGTTCTGCGCCAGCCGCTGCGGGTATTGCGACTTCAACACGTACACGGTCGCGGAGCTGGGCGGCGGGGCGAGCCGCGACGAGTACGCCGGCACCGTGCTGCGCGAGCTGGAGCTGGCCGCGGGCATCCTGCGGGCGCCGGTCGACACGGTGTTCGTCGGCGGCGGTACGCCCACCCTGCTCGACCCGGGCGACCTGGGCCGGATCCTGGAGGGCATCGACCGGGCCTGGGGCCTGACCGCGGACGCGGAGATCACCACCGAGGCCAACCCGGAGTCGGTGACGCCGGCGTCGCTCCAGGCCCTGCGCAAGGCGGGCTTCACGCGCATCTCGCTCGGCATGCAGTCGGCGTCGCCCGGCGTGCTCGCGATCCTCGACCGCCGGCACACCGCGGGGCGGGCGCCGCGTGCCGCCGCCGAGGCCCGGGAGGCCGGGTTCGACCACGTCAACCTGGACCTGATCTACGGGACGCCGGGGGAGACCGCGGACGACTTCGCCGCCTCGCTGGACGCGGCGATCCGGGCCGGGGTGGATCACGTGAGCGCGTACTCGCTGATCGTCGAGGACGGGACGCGGATCGCCGGGCGGATGCGGCGCGGCGAGCTGCCGTACCCGGAGGACGACGTCGCCGCGGACCGCTACCTCGCCGCGGAGCAGGCCCTGACGGCCGCGGGTTTCGCCTGGTACGAGGTCTCGAACTGGGCCACGTCGCCGGCCGCGCGGTGCCGGCACAACCGGCTCTACTGGACCGGCGGCGACTGGTGGGGGCTCGGGCCGGGCGCGCACAGCCACGTCGGCGGGGTGCGCTGGTGGAACGTCAAACACCCTTCCGCGTACGCGAAGAGGCTCGCCGAGGGTGTCTCGCCCGGGCTGGCGCGGGAGCTGCTGACCGCGGAGGACCGCCGGGTCGAGGAGGTGATGCTCCGGTTGCGCCTCGACGACGGGTTGCCGCTGGAGCTGGCCGATCCGCGGGGCTCCCGGCAGGCCCTGGCGGACGGCCTGCTCGAGCCGGTTCCGTACGCCGAGGGCCGCGCTGTCCTTACTCTCCGTGGTCGCTTGCTCGCGGATGCGGTAATTCGCGAGCTCGTTTAGCTTCGCGGCCGGGCCCCCCTGCCGATCCTGCGGGGGGCACCGGAGACGCCGGCGCCCGCGGAGGGGCGACGGATGCGAGTCTTCACCCGGCGGCACCTGGCCGCGGCGATCGCCGGCTGCGCGGTCGTGTTCGGCATGGGCAGCCCGGCCGCGGCGGCCGACGGCAGCGCCGAGGACACCTACGCGACGGTGCTCGACCCGGCCGGACGGCCCACGTTCGTCGAGGTCACCGCGCCGACCCTGGCGCAGGAGGTGCGCCGCGCCGAGAACCTCCCGGGCTCCATCGGCGCGTCCTTCGCCACCGAGGCCGGGGTGGCCGGGGCGCCCAGCGACGACACCTGGCGCGGCTCCCTGTGGGGCAACGACGCCCTGCACATCGACGACGTCACGCCCCGGCCGGGCACGACCGGTCAGCTCGTCGCGGTCCTCGACACCGGGGTGAGCCCCGCCGAGGAGGACTGGACCCCCGGGCAGGTTCGCTGCGACCTCGGCGCCGACGTGATCGGCGACGCGTACACCACCTCCTCGGGCGGCACCGGCTGCGTCGACCCGCACGGTCACGGCACGCACGTCGCGGGCACGATCGGCGCGGTCGCCGGCAACGGCAAGGGCGTGGCGGGCATCGCCTCCGGCGTGGGGATCATCCCGGTGCGCGTGCTCAACGCCTCCGGCACCGGCTCCGACATCGGCATCGCCCAGGGCATCGTCGCGGCGGTCGACCACGGCGCGACGGTGATCAACATGTCGCTGAGCGGCCCGCAGACCCCCAACTACAACACCGCCATCGCGTACGCCACCAGCCACGGCGTGTCGGTCGTGGCGGCCAACGGCAACAACCGGCAGACCGGCAACCAGGCGGTGTGGCCGGCGTCGGTGCCGGGGGTCATCGCGGTGGCGGCCACGACCGCACAGGGCACGTCGGCTTACTTCAGCAACAGCAGCGGTACGGCCACGGTCGCCGCCCCGGGCTACGGCATCCTGAGCATGGACGCCCGGCACACCGATCCGAGCTTCCCGTACGTCTCGATGAGCGGTACGTCGATGGCGAGCCCGCACGTGGCGGCGACCGTCGCGCTGTGGCGGGCCGGGCACGCGTCGGCCACGGCGGCGCAGGTGCGGGACGCGCTGATCGGCACGGCGATCGACGCGGGGCCGGCCGGGTTCGACAACGAGTTCGGGTACGGGACGGTGAATCCGTATCGACTGCTGACCGGCGTGGAGTGGCCGGCGGTACCGGCCGACCCGGCACCGGCCGACCCGGCACCGGTCGTGACCACCCCGGCGCCGTCGCCCGTGGTGACGACCCCGGCGCCGTCGCCGGTGGTGACCACGCCGACGCCGTCGCCGGTCGTCACGACTCCGCCGGCCGGGCCCGAGCCCGCGCCGCCGTCCCTGCCGGTGCCCGCGCCGGTGATCACGCCCCCGCCGGCCGTCGCGCCGGCCGCGCCCTCGTCGGTGCGGGTCACCGCCCAGGTCGAGGCGTTGCGGGTGAGCTGGGCGGCCGTGCCGGGCGGCGGCACCGCGCCGGTCAGCGGCTACCGGCTGTACCGCGACGGGGTGCTGCGGGCCACGCTCGCGGGCACCGCGCTCACCGACCGGGTCGACGGCGGGATCGCCCACACGTACGCGGTGGAGGCGTACGGCCCCGGCGGCACGTCCGCGCGGATCAGTGCCACGGGCACGGCCCGGTGGGCGGCGGCGAGGCTGGCGCTGAACCGTACGGCGGTGGCGAGGAAGGGGCGGATCGTCGTGCGCGGCACCTCGCTGCGGCCGGGGAGCGTGCTGACGGTCCGGGAGACGTACGCCTACCGCAAGACCACCCGTACGGTGGCGCTCGTGACCGTGCGGCTGACCGGCGGCGACGTGTCGGTGAGCGTGCTGCCGGTGCAGTCGGCGCGCACCGGGACGCTCACGGTGCAGGGCGTCGGCCGCGACGGGCGCGTCGTGCGGATCACCAGGTCGATCCGGGTCGGCTGACCCGGGCCGGGCGGCGGCGCGGTGATCCAGGCCGGGCGGCGGCGGGGTGATCCGGGCTGATCCGGGCCGGGTGGCGGCGGGGTGATCGGGGCCGGGTGGCGGCGGGGTGGTCCGGGCCGGGCGGCGCCGCCGAGAGCTCGGCGCCGCCCGGGCCGCTACTTGATCAGCGAGACCGTCATCGGGTAGTTGTACGGCTCGTTGTTGTTCGCCTTCACGCCCGCGATGACGCCGATGATCGTGGCGATCAGCCAGGCCGCGATGCCGACGAAGACGCCGATCACGATGCAGGTCAGCACCCAGCCGACGATCGCGATGATCGACCAGAGGATCTGGAAGTTCAGCGCCTTGACCGCCTCGGCCCGCACGTACGGGGACTGGTTGCCGCGGGCGAGCAGCGCCACCAGCGGGGCGATCCAGCCCGAGCAGCCGCCGCCGAGGAAGGCGCCGGCCGCGCCGCCGAAGTGGGCGACCAGGATCCACGTCTTGTCGTCGCCGCCGCCCTGGCCGTAGCCCTGCGGCGGGTAGCCGGGCTGGCCGTAGCCGCCGGGTGCGCCGTACGGGGGCTGGCCGGGCGGGGGACCGCCGTAGGGAGCGCCGGAGCCGGGCGGCGGGCCGCCGTAGGGTGCGCCGGAGCCGGGCGGGGGACCGTAGCCACCCGGGCCCTGCGGGGGCGGCGGCGGGTAGCCACCGGCTCCGGAGCCGGGCGGCGGGCCGTACGCGGGCGGCCCGGAGGCGGGCGGGGGGCTGCCGTAGGTGGGGGGCTGGGGGGAGCCGTACGCGGGGGGCGGCGGCGGGGCCGATCCGGGATCGTTGCCCGTATATGGGTTGAGCGGCGCGGTGGGGTCGGAGGGATTTCCCTCACCGGGCGGACGCGGCGGTTCTGTCATGCCGAACACCGTAGGTCCGCTGGTCGACGGTGGCGAGGGCAACACCCGGGCGAGGTCGGAGAATAGACAGTCGGCTAAGTGGCGGCAGCACTACCGGTCGATCATCGCGCGGGAGGCCGGTGCGACGTAGACTGGCACTCGACTTACAGGAGTGCCAAGAGCGAGAGTGTGCAAAACGGAAGCCGGGGCTGAGGGCTTGGGGCTGAGGGGGGAGGGGTCATGAGTCTCGATGACCGCAAGCTCGAGGTGCTGCGTGCCATCGTCGAGGACTACGTGGCCACCCAGGAACCGGTCGGCAGCAAGGCTCTTGTCGAGCGGCACCAGCTGGGCGTTTCCCCGGCCACCGTGCGCAACGACATGGCGGTCCTCGAGGAGGAGGGCTACATCCGGCAGCCGCACACCAGCGCCGGCCGGGTGCCCACCGACGCGGGCTACCGGCTGTTCGTCGACCGCCTGTCGCGGGTCAAGGCGCTGAGCCCGGCCGAGCGGCGGGCCATCGAGCGGTTCCTCGCCGGCGCGGTCGACCTCGACGACGTGGTGCACCGCACGGTGCGCCTGCTCGCCCAGCTCACCCGCCAGGTCGCCGTGGTGCAGTATCCGAGCCTTTCCCGGTCCTCGGTGCGGCACCTGGAGCTGGTGCCGATCTCCACCACCCGGGTCATGCTCGTGATGATCGCCGACACCGGCCGGGTGGAGCAGCGCCTGGTGGAGCTGCCCGCGCCGACCACCAGCGACGACGTGCTCGACCTGCGGCGCAAGGTCAACGCGAAGCTCGCCGGGCAGAAGCTCGCCGACGCCCCGCCGCTGGTGCAGGCGCTGGTCGACGAGTCGGCGCCCGAGGCGCGCACCACGATGGCGTGCCTCGCCTCCGTCCTGCTGGAGACGCTGGTCGAGCGCAGTGACGAGCGTCTCGCTCTGGCCGGCACGGCCAACCTGACCCGCGGCGGCGTGCTCGACTTCCAGGGCTCGCTGCGGCCGGTGCTGGAGGCACTGGAGGAGGAGGTCATCCTGCTCAAGCTCATCGGCGAGGTGGAGCCCAGCACCACCCGGGTCCGCATCGGCGACGAGAACGAGATCGACAATCTCCGGGCGGCCTCGGTGGTGAGCACCGGTTACGGACCGGGTGCGACGATCGTTGGTGGGCTCGGTGTCCTGGGGCCCACCCGGATGGATTACCCCGGCACCATCGCCACCGTACGTGCCGTGGCACGCTACGTTGGCGATCTGCTGGCACAGAACTGACGCAAAAGCGACGACGGTCTCCGGCGCACAGCGCGGGGCAGACATGAGGACTCGAAACCCTGTGGCCAAGGACTACTACGGAATTCTCGGCATCAGCCGCGAAGCCACCGACGACGAGATCAAGCGCGCCTACCGCAAGCTGGCCCGTCAGTACCACCCGGACGTCAATCCGGACCCCGAGGCGCACGAGAAGTTCAAGGACATCAACGCCGCGTACGAGGTCCTCTCCGACGACCAGAAGCGGCAGATCGTCGATCTCGGCGGCGACCCCCTGGCGCCCGGCGGCGGCGGGGCGGGCCCGGGCGGTCCCGGCGGGGCCGGCCCGTTCGTCGGCTTCCAGGACATCATGGACGCGTTCTTCGGCACGGCCGCCGGCGGCGGCGCCCGGGGACCGCGCCCGCGCACGCGGCCCGGCGCCGACGCCATCCTGCGCCTGGAGCTCGACCTGGTGGAGACCGCGTTCGGCGTCGAGGCGCCGATCACCGTCGACACGGCCGTGCTCTGCGGGCAGTGCTCCGGGGCCGGCACCGCGCCCGGCACCCACCTGGCCACCTGCGAGACCTGCGGCGGGCGCGGTGAGGTGCAGTCCGTGCAGCGGACCTTCCTCGGCCAGGTCGTCTCGTCGCGGCCCTGCCAGACCTGCCAGGGCCACGGCACGGTGATCCCGCACCCCTGCCCGACCTGCGCCGGCGACGGCCGCATCCGCACCCGCCGCTCGCTGACGGTGAAGATCCCGCCGGGCGTCGAGGACGGCATGCGCATCCGGCTGGCCCAGCAGGGCGAGGTCGGCCCGGGCGGCGGCACGGCCGGCGACCTGTACGTGGAGATCCACGAGCGCCCCCACGACGTCTACTCGCGCAAGGGCGACGACCTGCACTGCCGGGTGACGCTGCCGATGACCGCGGCGGCGCTCGGCACCCGGCTGACCATTAAGACGCTGGACTCCGAGGAGAACATCGAGGTCAAGGCGGGCACCCAGCCGGCGTCGACGCTGCGGGTGCGGGGCAAGGGCGTACCGCACCTGCGGGGTCAGGGGCGCGGCGACCTCTTCGTGCACCTGGACGTGAAGACGCCGACGAAGCTGACCCCCGACCAGGAGCGGATGCTGCGCGACTTCGCCAAGACGCGCGGCGAGGACGTGGCCGAGCTCAGCAAGCAGGGCGGGTTCTTCTCGCGCATGCGGGACGCGTTCAACGGCCACTGACCGTGTCCGCGCCGCTGTTCCTCGTCGACGAACTGCCCGCCTCCGCCCGGTTCACGCTGGCCGGCAAGGAGGGCCACCACGCTGCGGACGTGCAGCGGTTGAAGCCGGGTGAGGTCCTCGTCCTCGCCGACGGCCGGGGCGGCTCGGCCCGCGCCGAGGTCACCGCGGCCGGGCGGGGCAGCGTCGACGTGACCGTCGGCGAGCGGACGTTCGTCCCCGCTCCCGATCCGCGCCTGGTGGTGGTGCAGGGCATCGCCAAGGGCGACCGCGGCGAGCTGGCCGTGCAGGCGATGACCGAGATCGGCGTCGACGAGATCGCGCCCTGGTCGGCGTCCCGGTCGGTGGCGCAGTGGCGCGGCGACCGCGGCGTGCGCGCCCGGGAGAAGTGGGTGTCCACCGCGCGGGAGGCGGCCAAGCAGGCGCGCCGACCGTGGCTGCCGGTGGTCTCGGGGGATCCGGACGTGTCCACGAAGCAGGCGGCGGCCCGGCTCGGCTCGGCCGCGGCGGCCTTCGTGCTGCACGAGGAGGCGACCGACCGGCTCACCCGGGCGAAGCTGCCCGGGGCGGGGGAGATCGTGCTGGTCGTGGGGCCCGAGGGCGGCATCAGCGACCAGGAGCTCGGCGCGTTCGTCGCGGCCGGCGCCCAGCCGGTGCGCCTCGGCGACTCGGTGCTGCGCACCTCCACCGCGGGCGTGGCCGCCCTCTCCGTCCTGTCCGCCGCCCTGGACCGCTGGTGACGCCGGGAGGTCCAGCCGGCTGGACCGCTCGTGACTGGTAGGGAAGGCTAGCCTAAGCTTCGGGCATGGTCCTGACGCGTACGCCGGCGCCCGCGCGTGCGCCCGGACCCGCCGGCGGCGTCGCGGCCACCCAGGCGCGCCGTGGCCTGCTGCTGCTCGCCTGCCTCGGCGGGCTGGCGGTCGTCTGCCTGCTCAGCATCGCGCTCGGCACCCGCACCATCTCGCCGGCGACCGTCTGGGACGCGTTCTTCCACTACACCGACACCGACGACCAGTCCGTGGTGCGGGACCTGCGGGTGCCGCGCACGGTGCTCGGGCTGCTGGCCGGCGTCGCGTTCGGCCTGTCCGGCGCGGTGATCCAGGCGGTGACCCGCAACCCGCTCGCGGACACCCAGATCCTCGGCGTCAACTCCGGCGCCAGCCTCTTCGTCGTCTTCGCGGTCGGCGTGCTCGGCCTCACGAACCTGTCCCAGTACCTGTGGTTCGGCTTCGCCGGGGTCGCCTTCGCGCTGACCCTGGTCTACCTGCTCGGGTCGGCGGGCCGGGCCGGCGCCACCCCGGTGCGCCTCACCCTGGCCGGCGTCGCCCTCGGCGCGGTCATGGACGGCATCTCCGGCGGCATCCGGCTGGTCCGCCCGCGCGCCTTCGACTACCTGCGCTTCTGGGACATCGGCTCGCTGGCCGGGCACCCGATGCGGGTCGCCGTCACCATCCTGCCGTTCGTCGCGGCCGGCGCCGTGCTCGCCCTCGTCGTGGCGCGCTCGCTGAACGCCGTGGCGCTCGGTGACGATCTCGCCCGGACGCTGGGCGCGGGCATCGGGCGTACCCGGATCCTGGCGACCGTGTCGGTGATGCTGCTGACCGGCGCCGCCACCGCCGCGGTCGGCCCGATCGGGTTCGTCGGCCTGATGGTGCCGCACGTGGTGCGCTGGATCGTCGGCCCGGACCAGCGCTGGATCTTCGCGTACACGGTCGTGCTGGGCCCGGTGCTGATGCTGCTCGCCGACATCGCCGGGCGGCTCGTGGTGCGTCCCGGGGAACTGCGGGTGGGCGTGGTGACCGCGTTCCTCGGCGCCCCGGTGCTGATCTGGTGGGTGCGCCGCCGGCGGGTGAGCGCCCTGTGAGCGTCGACTTCGGCCGCCGGGTCGTCACGCTGCGGGCCGGGCGACGCGTCAGCGGCCGCTTCGCGCTCAGACCCGCCCTGATCTGCCTGGTCCTGGCCGTCGCGGCCCTCGCGGTGGGCGTCCTTGCCCTGGGTACGGGCGAGTTCACGCTCACCCCCGGTCAGGTGCTCGAGGCGCTGGCGGGGGAGGGCACCCGCGCCGCCCGCCTGGTGGTGGTCGACTGGCGGCTGCCGCGCGTCCTGCTCGCCCTGATCATCGGCGCGGCGCTGGGGCTGGCCGGCGCGATCTTCCAGGCGCTCACCCGCAATCCGCTGGGCAGCCCGGACGTCATCGGCTTCAACACCGGCGCGTACACCGGGGTGCTGATCGTCACGGTCTTCGCCGGCAACGGCTACTACCTGGTCGCGACGGGTGCGCTGGCCGGCGGGCTGATCACCGCGCTGCTCGTCTACCTGCTCGCGTTCCGGCGCGGCGTGCAGGGCTTCCGGCTGATCATCGTGGGCATCGCGGTCAGCGCCATGCTCACCTCCGCGAACCAGTGGTTCCTGATCAAGATGGACCTCCAGGCCGCGTACGCCGCGTCGATGTGGGGGCAGGGCAGCCTGAACGGGCTCGGCTGGGCGCAGGTCACCCCGGTCGCGGCCGGGGTGGGGGTGCTCTGCCTGGTGCTGATCGCGTACGGGCCCCGCCTGGCGCTGCTGGAGATGGGCGACGACGCCGCCGCGGCGCTGGGCGTACGCGTGGAGCCGGTGCGGCTCGCGTACCTGATCATCGGGGTCGCCCTGACCGCGGTGGCGACCGCCGCGGCCGGACCGGTCTCCTTCGTCGCGCTCGCCGCCCCGCAGCTCGCCCGGCGGCTGACCGGCACGCCCGGCATCGCCCTGGTCCCGTCGGCGGCGATGGGTGCCCTGCTGCTGATGGTCAGCGACTGGCTGGCCCAGCGGGCGTTCGCGCCGACCCAGCTGCCGGTCGGCGTGGTGACCGTGTCGGTGGGCGGCCTCTATTTCGTCTGGCTGCTGGTCCGCCAGGCCCGTCGGTGAGGGGGAGACCTTGAGCGTGCTCGCGGCCCGCGACATCACGGTCGGCTACGACCGGAAGACCATCTCGTCGCACCTGGACCTGGAGGTGCCGGCCGGCCGGTTCACGGCGATCATCGGCCCGAACGCGTGCGGCAAGTCGACGCTGCTGCGGGCGCTGGCCCGGCTGCTCAAGCCGTCGGCCGGCGAGGTGCTCCTGGACGGCGGCGACATCCACGCGCGCCCGGCCAAGGAGGTCGCCCGGCGGCTCGGCCTGCTGCCGCAGTCGTCGATCGCGCCGGACGGGATCACCGTGGCCGAGCTGGTGGCCCGCGGCCGGTTCCCGCACCAGAGGCTGATCCGGCAGTGGTCGCCGGCGGACGAGGCCGCGGTGGTCGCCGCGATGGCCGCCACGGGGGTGACCGAGCTCTCCGGGGAACCGGTCGACACCCTCTCCGGCGGGCAGCGGCAGCGGGTGTGGGTCGCCATGGTGCTCGCCCAGCAGACCCCGATCGTGCTGCTCGACGAGCCGACCACGTTCCTGGACATCGCGCACCAGATCGAACTGCTGGAGCTGTGCGTACGGCTGAACCGTGAGCAGGGCACGACCATGGTGGCGGTGCTGCACGACCTGAACCAGGCCGCCCGCTACGCCGATCATCTCGTGGTGATGAAGGCCGGCGCGGTGGTGGCGCAGGGCGACCCGCGCGAGGTGCTGACCGCCGACCTGGTGAGCGGCGTCTTCGGGCTCGGCTGCCGGATCATCGACGACCCGGAGACGCACACCCCGCTCGTGATTCCCCGCTCCGGCTTAGGCTAGCCTTACCTTTCAATCGGTCCCGCGCGAAGGAGTCACCGTGTCCAGCAACCCGTTCGACGACGAGAACGGCACCTTCCACGTCCTGGTCAACGCCGAGGAGCAGCACTCGCTCTGGCCGTCGTTCAAGGAGATCCCGGCGGGCTGGCGCAGCGTCTTCGGGCCGGCGTCGCGCCAGGAGGCCCTGGACTACGTGGACGCCAACTGGACCGACCTGCGCCCGAAGAGCCTGCGCGACAGCATGGCGCAGTGAGTCGTTCCGGCGGCCGCATCCTCCGCAGGACGGTCACCCGCAACGGCCGCCGCCTGTGGCCCGGCACGGCGCTGATCGGCGTGCACCAGGCCTGCGAGGCGGCGATCCCGATCCTCATCGGGGTCATCGTGGACAGCGCGGTCACGCCGGGCGACGGCACCGCGCTGGCGCTGTGGGTGGGGGCGCTGGGGGTCCTGTTCGCGGTGCTGACCATGGCGTACCGGTTCGGTGCGCGGCAGCTCATGAAGGCCATCGCGGAGGAGGCCCACCTGCTGCGCCTCGAGGTGTCCGCGAAGATCCTGCACCCGCGCGGGGTGCGTACCGACTTCCGGGCGGGTGACCTGCTCACGGTGTCCACGAGCGACGCCGACAACACGTCGTACCTGCTGGACTACGTGCCGCGGATCGCCGGTGCCGTGGTGGCGACCGCCATCAGCGCCGTCACGCTGCTGCTGATCTCCGTACCGCTGGGCCTCGCGGTCCTGGTCGCCACCCCGCTGGTGCTGGTCGTGCTGCAGCTCAGTGCGCCGCGGATCACCGAGCGGGTGGCGGACCAGCAGGAGCAGGCGGGCCGGGCCACCTCGCTCGCCACCGACCTGGTCACCGGCCTGCGCCCGCTGCGCGGCATCGGGGCCCAGGACGCCGCCGCCGAGCGCTACCGCGTGGTGAGCCGCCGCTCCCTCGCCGCGACCCTGCGCGCCGCGCGGACCCAGGGCGGCTACCTCGCCGCCTCGACCGTCCTGAGCACCCTGCTGGCCTGCGGCATCGCGATCCTGGCCGGCTGGTTCGCGCTCTCCGGCCGGATCACCGTCGGTCAGTTCATCACGGTGATCGGCTCCGCCCAGTTCCTCGTCGAGCCGTTCGGGCTGCTGGCCATCGTGCCGAGCTGGATCGCCGAGGCGCGGGCGTCGGCGGACCGGGTCGCCCAGGTCACCGACGCCGGGCTGGTCCTGCCCGAGGGCGTCGCCGCCCCCGCCGCCGAGCGGTGCGAGCTGCACCTGAGCGGCGTCCGGCACGGCCCGCTCGCCGGCCTCGACCTGCGGGTACGCCCGGGCGAGTTCGTCGGCGTGGTGGCCCGCCGCCCGGCCGACGCGGAGGCCCTCGTGCGGCTCCTCGCCACCCCGGCCGGCTACGAGGGCGCCGTGCGCCTCGGCGGCGAGCGCCTGGAGGACGTCGACCGCGACCACGCCCGCCGCCTGCTGCTGGTGGAGCCGCACCACGCCGACCTGTTCACCGGCACCATCGCCGCGAACGTGGCCCCGCACGGCGAGGATCCCTCGGCGCCCGGCGAGGGCCTCTCGATGGCCGGGGCGCTCGCCGCGGCCGCCGCCGACGAGGTGGTGGACACCCAGCCGGAGGGCCTCGGCACGCCGGTGGCCGAGCGCGGCGCGAGCCTCTCCGGCGGCCAGCGGCAGCGGCTCGCCCTGGCCCGCGCGCTGCTGGCCCGCCCGCCCGTGCTGGTGCTGCACGACCCGACCACGGCCGTCGACGCGGTCACCGAGCACGCCGTCGCCCAGGGCATCCGGGCGCTGCGGCACGGTCCGGGGTCCGGCTTCGCCACCGTGGTCATCACCGGCAGCCCGGCCCTGCTCGCGGCCACCGACCGGGTCGTCGTCCTCGGCGACGGCGTGGTCACCGCCGAGGGCGCGCACGCCGAGCTCGGTTCCTCCGACGACTCCTACCGCCGGTTGGTGCTCCGATGAAACTTCCGATCGCCACGGCGGCCGAGAGCCGCGCCTGGCTGCGGTCCGAGCTGCGCGGCCGGCCGGGCGAGGTGGCCGGCACCCTGGCCGTCGGCGTGCTCGCGGCAGCCGCCTCGATCGTCCCCGTGTACGCCCTCGGCCTGCTCGTCGACCGCGTCCGCGCCGGCGCCGGCACCTCGGCCATCGTGGGCATCTCCGTCGTGATCGTGGTCGCCGCGCTGGCCGGCGGGCTCGCCACCGGGCTGGGCTCGTACCTGGTCGGGCGGCTGGGCGCCCGGATGCTCGCCGACCTGCGGGAGGCCACCGTGGCGACCGCGCTGCGGCTGCCCGCCCGGGTGCTCGACCGGGCCGGGCGCGGCGACCTGCTCTCCCGGGTGGGCGCCGACATCGCGGCCGTCGGCAAGGCCGTCTCGGACGTGCTGCCCCAGATGATCTCGGCGCTGCTGCTCGGCGTGCTCAGCCTCGCGGCGATGGCCGGCCTCGACTGGCGGCTCGGGCTGGCCGGCGCCCTCGCCGTGCCGTTCTACGTGCTCGCCCTGCGCTGGTACCTGCCCCGGTCGGCCCCCCGGTACGCCCAGGAGCGCGCCGCCGTCGCCGAGCGGTCCCAGCTGCTCGTGGAGAGCATGCAGGGGCTGCGGACGGTGCACGCGTACCGGCTGGAGGACCGGCACCTGCGCGCCATCGACGGCGCGTCCGCCCAGGCCCGCGACATCTCGGTGAACGTCTTCACGCTGTTCACGCGCTTCGTCGGCCGGGTGAACCGCGCCGAGTTCCTCGGGCTGGCGGCGATCCTCGTGGTGGGCTTCCTGCTGGTCCGCGACGGCGCGGTGACCGTCGGCGAGACGTCGGCGGCGGCGCTGCTGTTCCACCGGCTCTTCAACCCGGTCTCGACGCTGCTGTTCACCTTCGACGAGGTGCAGGCGGCGGGGGCGAGCCTGGCGCGGCTGGTCGGCGTGCTCCGGATGCCGGTGGAGGAGCGTTCCGGCGGGCGAGCGCCGGCCGACTCGTCGCTGACCCTGGACGACGTCAGCTTCAGCTACGACGGCGTGACGCCGGTGCTGCGCAACGTGTCGCTGCGGGTCGAGCCCGGGGAGCGGGTGGCCCTGGTGGGCGCGACGGGTGCGGGCAAGACCACCGCCGCCTCGATCGCCGCCGGCATCCTGCGGCCCGGCAGCGGCGCGGCCCGGGTGGACGGCGTGCCGGTGACCGACCTGCCCGCGCACACGGTGGCCATCGTCAGCCAGGAGACCCACGTCTTCGCCGGCCCGCTGGCCGAGGATCTGCTGCTGGCCCGCCCGGAGGCCGGCCCGGCCGAGGTGGAGGCCGCCCTGGCCGCCGTCGGGGCGCTGGAATGGGCGCGGGCGCTGCCGGAGGGCCTGGCCACGGTCGTCGGGGACGGCGGTCACCACCTGACCGCCGCGCAGGCGCAGCAGCTGGCGCTGGCCCGGCTGGTCCTGCTCGACCCGGCGGTGGCGGTCCTGGACGAGGCCACCGCGGAGGCGGGCAGCTCGGGCGCCCGGGCGCTGGAGGAGGCGGCCGCGGCGGCGCTGGACGGGCGTACCGCCCTGGTCGTGGCGCACCGGCTGACCCAGGCCGCCGCCGCGGACCGGGTCGTCGTCATGGAGCACGGGTCCATCGTGGAGTCGGGCGCGCACGCCGAGCTGGTCGCCGCCGGCGGGCGCTACGCCCGGCTCTGGGCCGCCTGGGAGTCCCGGGCCCCGGCGAACGCGGAGACAAGGTTAGGCTAACCTAATCTCGCGTCGCTGACGGGGCGCTCCATATCGGAGGTGCGGGATGACGGCAGGGCTGCGGGACGTCGAGGGGCTGCTGGCGCGGTGGAACCACCACACCAGCCCGGCGACCACCTCGACCGTGGTGGACGCGTTCGTGGCCCGGGCGGCGCGGACCCCGGACGCCCTGGCCCTGGTCGCCGGCGACACCCGGCTGACCTACCGCGAGCTGAGCGGCCGGGTCTACGCCCTGGCCCGGGACCTGCGGTCGCGCGGGATCGGCGCCGAGGACGTGGTGGGCATCGGCATGCCGCGCTCGGCCGAGATGGTCATCGCGGTGCTGGCCACGATGACCGCCGGGGCGGCGTTCGTGCCGGTGGACCCGGCCTGGCCCGCCCAGCGCCGGGAGCAGGTCCTCGCCGAGGCGCGGGCCGTGACGGTGCTGACCGCGCAGGACGTGCCGCGGCACGGCGCCGAGCCGCCGGCCGTCGCGGTCCTGCCGGGGCAGCTCGCGTACGTGATCTTCACCTCGGGGTCCACCGGCCGGCCCAAGGGCGCGATGATCCGGCACGAGGCGATCCACGAGCGGCTGCGCTGGCAGCGCGACGAGATCCTGCACTTCGGGCCGGGCGACGCCACCCTGTTCAAGGCGCCGCTGTCGTTCGACATCAGCGTCAACGAGATCCTGCTGCCGCTCGTCTCCGGCGGCTACGTGGTGGTCGCCGAGCCCGGCGCGGAACGCGACCCGCAGTACCTGCTCGACCTGATCGCCACCGAGGGTGTGACCTTCGTCTACCTGGTCAGCTCCATGCTGGACGTGCTGCTCCAGCTGGCCCGGGGCACGCACCTGCTGGACGGCCTGCGGCACGTCTGGTGCGGCGGCGAGGTGCTCACCCCCGAGCTGTTCGAGCGCTTCCGGTCCCAGCTCGCCACGACCCTCTACCACGGGTACGGGCCGGCCGAGGCGACCATCGGCGTCTCCCACGTGATCTACCGCGACTCCGCCGAGCGCATCGCCACCTCGATCGGGCGCCCCAACCCGCACACCCAGCTCTACGTCCTCGACGACGGGCTGCGTCCGGTCGGCCCCGGCGTCACCGGCGAGCTGTACGCGGCCGGCTTCCTCCTCGGCCGCGGCTACGTCCACGCCCCCGCGCTCACCGGCTCCCGCTTCGTGGCGAACCCGTTCGGCGCCCCGGGCGAGCGCATGTACCGCACCGGCGACCTGGCCCGCTGGACGCCCGACGGCAGCCTCGAATTCGTCGGCCGCGCCGACCACCAGGTCAAGATCCGTGGCATGCGGCTGGAACTCGAGGAGGTCGAGGCCGTCGTCGCCGGCCACCCCGCGGTTCGCCAGGCCGTCGTGACCGTCCACGACCGGCACCTGATCGGGTACGCCGTCCCGTCCGCCGAGACGTCCGGTGACGACCTGCGCGCCTGGTGCGCCGACCGGCTCCCGGAATACATGGTCCCGTCGGCGTTCGTGCTCCTCGACGCCGTCCCGCTGACCCCGAACGGCAAGGTCGACCGCCGCGCCCTGCCCGCGCCGGCACTGGGCCCCGCCCGGTCGCGTGAGCCGGTGACCGAGACCGAGGCGCGGCTCTGCGAGGTGTTCGCCGGCGTCCTCGGCCTCGACGCGGTCGGCGCGGAGGACGACTTCTTCGCGCTGGGCGGCGACAGCATCGTGGCCATCGACGCCGTACGGGCCGCCCGCCGCGCCGGCTTCGCGCTGCGCGCCCGGGACCTGTTCGCCCATCCCACCCCGGCCGCGCTCGCCCTGGTGGTGGGCGACGCCACCCCCGGGGCCGCCGCCGTGGAGGCGACCGGCGCGGTGCCGCCGACGCCGATCCTCGCCTGGCTCGACGAGGTCGGCGACGGCCTCGACGGCTTCTTCCAGGCCGTCACGCTGCCCGCGCCGGCGGGGGAGCTCGCGCCGCTGATCGACGGCCTGCTGGCGGCCCACGACGTGCTGCGCGCGCGGATCGACGGCGCCGTGCTCACCGTCCGTCCGGCCGGGACGCTGACCGCCGCCGACGTGCTGCGTACCGGCGAGGACCTGGCGGCCACCGTCTCCCGGCTGAGCACCGACCGGCTGGTGGCCTTCTCGCACCGGGACGGCGAGCTGATCGTGGCCCTGCACCACGTGATCGTGGACGGCGTCTCGCTGCGCGTGCTCGCCGAGGACCTGCGCGGCGGGCTGCCGATCGCGCCCGCGCCGACCTCGTTCCGGCAGTGGGCCGCCGCGCTGCGCGAGGCCGACTTCCGCGACGACCTGCCGTACTGGACCGCGGCGGCGGCCACGCCCGTGCGCACCCTGGGCCGGCGCCTCCCGGCGCCGGGGGACACGGTTGCCACCGAGGAGACCCTGACCGTCACCCTGCCCGCGGACGTCACCGAGCGGCTGCTGACCGCCGTGCCGGCCGCGATCCACGGCGGGGTCAACGACGCGCTCGTGGCGGCGCTCGCGCTGGCGGTCTCGCCGGACGGGCCGATGCTGCTGGAGCTGGAGGGGCACGGCCGCGAGGAGGACGCCGCGGACCTCGACCTGTCGCGGACCGTCGGCTGGTTCACCACGCTCTTCCCGGTCCCGCTGGACGTCACCGGGCTGCCGCTCGCCGCTGCCGTGAAGGCGGTCAAGGAGCAGCTGCGGGCCGTACCGCACCACGGCATCTCGTACGGCGTCCTGCGCTACCTCGCCGGCCATGCCGAGCTGGCCGTCCAGCCGCAGGTGCTGTTCAACTACCTGGGCCGCTTCGCCGAGGGCGAGGAGGTCGTCGAGCGCCGCGACCCGCGCATGCCGCTGCCCCGCGCACTCGAGGTCAACGCCGTCACGGCTGGTTCCTCGCTGTCCGCGGTGTTCAGCTGGCCGGGCCGGGTGCTCGCGCGCGACGAAGTGCGGGCGATCGCGGACCGCTGGGTGGAGCTGCTCACCGCCATCGCGGGCGATCCGGGCGTCGCCGGTCACACGCCGTCCGACTTCCCGCTCGTCCGGCTCCGGCAGTCCGACGTGGACGCGCTCGGCCCGGACGTGCGCGACGTGCTCCCGCTGACGCCGCTGCAGGCCGGGCTCTACTTCCACGCCGCGTACGCGCCCGGCGCCGACCCGTACGTGGTCCAGCAGCTGATCCACCTCGACGGCCCGCTGGACGCCGACCGCCTGCGCCGCGCCGCCACCGCCCTGTTCGAGCGCCACCCGAACCTGGCGGCCGCGTTCCGGGCGGCCGGCGACGGCGAGGTGGTCGCGGTCGTCGGCGCCCCGGTACGGGCGCCGTGGCGCTACGTGGTGGCCGGCGACGTGGACGCCGTCGCCGCCGCCGAACGCGCCGAGCCGTTCGACCTGTCCCGCCCGCCCGCCATGCGGTACGCCCTCGTCCGCCTCGCCGCCGACCGGCACGTCCTGGTGCAGACCGTGCACCACATCGTCGCGGACGGCTGGTCGGTGCCGCTGCTCCTCGGCGACCTCCTCGCCCTGCACGCCGGCCGGGCGCTGCCCCCGGCGCCGTCGTTCCGGGACTTCCTGGCCCGCCGCGGCGAGGGCGATGTCGAGGCGTACGCCCGCCTCCTCGACGGCGTCACCGAGCCGACCCTGCTGGCGCCCGGGGCCACCGGGCCCGCCGCGAGCCTCACCGCGACCGTCGACGGCGCGGCCGTGCGGGCGCTCGCCCAGCGCCACGGCGTGACGGTGAGCAACGTGATCGCCGCCGCGTGGGGGGTGCTCCTCGGCCGCGTCACCGGCCGCTCCGACGTGGTCTTCGGTTCCACGGTGTCCGGCCGCGGCGGCGACGTCCCCGGTGTCGAGGCTATCGCCGGCCTGCTCATCAACACCGTGCCCGCCCGGGTCCGCTGGACCGGCGCGGAGACCCTCGCCGATGTGCTCGCCCGCTTCGCCGCCGCCCAGCGCGAGGTGGTCGAGCACGAGCAGACCGCGCTGGCGGAGATCCAGCGCCGGACCGGCCTGCCCGAGCTCTTCGACACCCTCGTGGTGATCGAGAACTATCCGGCCCCGGACGCCCCGGCCGGCGACGGGCCGCGGATCACCGGCGTGGACGTCGTCGAGGCGCCGCACTACCCGGCCACCCTCATGGTCAAGCCCGGCGGCACCGTCACGGTGACCCTCACCCACCGCCTCGACCCGGCCGCCGCGGGCCGCCTGCTCGACCAGTACGTCCGCGTCCTCACCGCCGACCCGGGCACCCCGGTCGCCGCCCTGGAGCTGCTCCCCGAGGCCGATCGGGCCGCGGTGCTGGCGCTCGCCGGCGGCGGGGACCCGGCGGCGCTGCCGCTGGTGCCCGCGCTGATCGGCGCTGCCGACCCGGCGCGGACCGCGATCCGGGCCGGGGCCGGCGACCTCCCGTACGCCGCCCTGTGGCAGCGCTCGGGTGCCGTCGCGGCGACGCTGCACGCCGCCGGGGTCCGCCGCGGTGACGTCGTCGCCGTGGCCACCCGCCGCACGGCCGACCTGCCCGTGGCGCTGCTCGGCGTGCTGCGCGCCGGGGCCGCGTACCTGCCGGTGGACCCGGGCTATCCGGCCGCGCGGATCGAGTTCATGCTGGACGACGCCCGGCCCGTCTGCGTGCTGGTGGACGACGCGAGCAACCGCGCCCTGCCGCCGCACGACGTCCCGGTCGTCCGGATCCGCACCGCGCGCGGCGACGCGCCGGACGTGCCCGTCGGGCCGCTCGACGCCGCGTCGGTCGTCTACACCTCCGGCTCGACCGGGCGCCCCAAGGCGGTCGTCGGCACGCACGGCGCCCTCGCCAACCGCCTGGCCTGGGCCCGCGAGCGGTGGGACGGCGAGGTCCGGGTCGCGAAGAGCTCGATGAGCTTCATCGACGGCACCACCGAGCTGCTCGGCGGCCTCGTCGCGGGCGCCACGGTCGTCCTCGCCGACGACGCCACCGCCGCGGACGGCGCGCTGCTGGCCCGGCTCGTCGCCGGGTCCGGCGCCACCCAGCTGCTGGCCGTGCCGAGCCTGGCCGCCGCGCTGGCCGAGACCGCGCCCGAGCTCGTACGCGGGCTGCGCCGCTGGATCACCAGCGGCGAGGCACTGGACGCCGGCACGGTCGCCGCCCTCGCCGCCGCCTCCCCGGACGCCGTCCTGGTCAACTCCTACGGCGCATCGGAGAACACCGGGGACGTGCTCACCGGCACCGTCGTGCCCGGCGAGACCGTGACGCTGGGCCGGCCCGTGCCCGGCGTACGCGTGTATCTGCTCGATGCCGCCCTCGACCCGGTGGCGCCGGGCGCGGCCGGCGAGATCTACGTCGGCGGCGTGCAGCTGGCGCGCGGCTACCGCGGCCAGGGCGGCGCCACCGCGGCCCGGTTCGTCGCCGACCCGTTCACGCCCGGGGAGCGGCTCTACCGCACCGGCGACCTGGGCCGCTGGACGGACGGCCGGGTCGAGTTCCTGGGCCGCAACGACGACCAGGTCAAGGTGAACGGCCACCGGGTCGAGCCGGCCGAGGTCGAGGCGGCCCTGCTGCGCCGGCTCGGGGTCCGGGAGGCCGTCGCGGTCGCGCGCCGCTCGGCCCTGCACGGGTACGTGGTCGCCGAGCCGGGGGAGACCCTCGACCCGCAGGCCCTGCTCGCCACCCTGCGCGAGGAGCTGCCCGCGTACCTGGTGCCGGCGACGGTGACCGTGCTGGACGCCGTACCGCTGCTGCCGAACGGGAAGCGGGACCGGCGCGCCCTGCCCGACCCGGTCGTGACCACCGGCGAGCCGCCGCGGACCGCGCGGGAGGCGGAGGTCGTCGCGCGCTTCGCCGAGGTGCTCGGCGCCGGTGTGGGCGTGCACGACGACTTCTTCGCCCGCGGTGGCGACAGCATCAGCGCCATCCGGCTGGTCAACCTGCTCGCCCGCGACGGCCTCACGCTCTCCGTCCAGGACGTCTTCCGGATCCGTACGGCCGCGGCGATCGCCGCCACCGCGGACGGACCGGCGCCGGAGGTGACACCGGCCGCGCCCGACGAGGTGTGGGAGCTGTCGCCGCTGCAGGAGGGCGTGTACTTCCAGGCGACGTACGAGGACGGCGCGGCCACCTACATCGCGCAGAACGTGTTCGACTTCGACCGGCGGCTCGACGTACCCGCGCTGGAGCTGGCCTTCGCCGCCCTGCTGGACCGGCACCCCACGCTGCGGGCGTCCTTCGCCGGCGAGCCGCGTCCCCGGCAGATCATCGCCGCGTCGGTGCCGGCCGCGGTGACCGTCGTCGAGGGCGGCGACCCGGAGGCGATCGCCGCCGAGGACCGGGAGCGGCCGTTCGACCTGACCGCGCCGCCGCTGATCCGGCTCACCGTGGTGCGCAACCCGGACGGCACCGACCGCCTCCTGCTCACCTGCCACTTCCTGCTGTGGGACGGCTGGTCCCGCGAGCTCGTGCTGCGCGAGCTGTTCGCCCTGTACGACTCGCGCGGTGCCCGGGGCGCGCTGCCCATCGGCGGCCCCGGCTTCCCCGACTACCTCGCGTGGATCGCCGCCCAGGACCGGGACGCGTCGGCCGCCGCGTGGAAGGCCGCGCTGGGCGAACCCACCGTCGTCGTGCCGGAGGCGGCCGGCCGCGAGCCGATGCTCTCCGAGCGGATCCTGGCGGCGCTGCCGACCGCGGTCACCACCCGGCTGCACGAGCAGGCCCGCCGGGCCGGGGTCACCCTCAACTCGGTGCTGACCGTGGCGCTGGCCCTGGTGCTGGGGCATCGCACCGGGCGCGGCGACGTCACCTTCGGCACCACGGTCGCCGGCCGCCCGACCGCGCTGCCCGGCATCGAGAACGTCATCGGCCTGTTCCTCAACACCGTGCCCGCCCGGGTCGTCGCCACGCCCGCCGCGACCGTCGCCGACCTGGCCCGCCGGGCCCAGCGGGACCGGATCGACCTGGCGCCGCACGAGTATCTCGGCCTGGGCGACATCCAGCGGGCCACCGGCCACGACCAGCTCTTCGACACCCTGTACGTGCTGCAGAACTTCCTCGCCGACAGCACCTTCGACGACCTCGAGGCCGCGCAGGGCATCGTGAACGTCGAGTACACCGACACCACGCACTACCCGCTGACCTGGGTGCTGACCCCGGGCGCGAACCTGCGGGTCAAGCTCGAGTACCGCCCCGACGTGGTCACCGGGGCCGCGGCGAGGTCGATGGTCGACCAGCTCGTGGGCGTGCTGCGGGCGCTCGCGGACGGCCTGGACGTGCCGGCCGGCGCGGTGCCCCTGGCGTCGGAACGGGCGCTCGCCGGGCGGACGACCGCGATCCCGGAGACGACCGTCGCCGGCATGCTGGCCGATCAGGCGGCGCGGACCCCGGACCTGACCGCGCTGGTCTTCGGCGAGCAGCGGCTGACCTACGCCGAGCTGGACGCGCGGATCGACGCGGTGGCCCGCGGGCTGATCGCGCGCGGTGCCGGGCCGGAGCGGATCGTGGCGCTGGCGCTGCCGCGGGGCATCGACATGGTGGTGGCGTTGTTCGCGGTGTTGCGGGCGGGGGCGGCGTACCTGCCGTTGGATCTGGACCTGCCGGCGGAGCGGCGCCGGGCGATGATCGACGACGCGGCGCCGCTGCTGGTGCTGACCTCGCTCGACGGTGTGCCGGTCGACGGCGGGCCGGTGCGCGCGGCGGTGCACCCGGACCACCCGGCGTACGTCATCTACACCTCCGGGTCCACGGGCCGGCCGAAGGGGGTCGTGACGCCGTACCGGGGGCTGACGAACATGCAGCTCAACCACCGGGCGGAGATCTTCGGCCCGACCGTGGCGCGGGCCCGGGCGGCCGGCGTCGAGCGGCTGCGGATCGCGCACACGGTCAGCTTCTCCTTCGACATGTCGTGGGAGGAACTGCTGTGGCTGGTCGAGGGCCACGAGGTGCACGTCTGCGACGAGGAGCTGCGGCGGGACGCCACGGCGCTGGTCGCGTACTGCCGCGCGCACGGCGTCGGCGTGGTCAACGTGACGCCGACGTACGCGCACCACCTCATCGACGAGGGCCTGCTGGACGGGCATCAGATGTGGCTGGTGCTGCTCGGCGGCGAGGCCGTCACCGACGCCGTGTGGTCGCGGCTCGGCAGCCCGCCGATCGGTTACAACCTCTACGGCCCGACCGAATACACGATCAACACCCTGGGCGCCGGTACGGCGGACAGCCCCACCCCCACGGTCGGCCGTCCCATCTTCAACACCACCGGGTACGTCCTCGACGCCTGGCTGCGCCCGGTGCCCCCGGGCGTCGCCGGCGAGCTCTACATCACGGGCGCCGGACTGGCCCGCGGCTACCTCGGCAGTCCCGCGCTGACCGCGTCGCGCTTCGTCGCGGGCCCGGACGGCACCCGCCTCTACCGCACCGGTGACCTGGTCCGGGAGCGGCCGGACGGCAACCTGGACTTCCTGGGCCGCAGTGACGATCAGGTGAAGATCCGGGGCTACCGCATCGAACTGGGCGAGGTGGAGTCCGCGGTCGCCGCGGTGCCGGGCGTCCGTCAGGCGGCGGTCCTTGCCCGCGACGGCAAGCTGCATGCCTACCTGGTCGGCGACGCCACGCCCGCCGAGGTCCGTGCGGCCCTCGCCGAGCGGTTGCCGTCGTACATGGTCCCGTCGCTGTACGCGGTCGTGGACGCGCTGCCGCTGACCGTCAACGGCAAGCTCGACGTGCGGGCGCTGCCCGAGGCCACCCCGATCCTGTCGGTCACCCGGGGCCCGCGCGACGAGCGGGAACGGGCGCTGGCCGGCATCTACGCCGACGTGCTCGGGCTGCCGGGGGTGGGCATCGACGACGACTTCTTCGCGATCGGCGGGGACAGCATCTCCTCCATCGCGGTCGCCGGGCGGGCGCGCAAGGCGGGGATGCCGATGACGCCGCGCGACGTGTTCCGTCGCCGCACCGTCCAGGCCCTGGCCGCCGCCCTGCCCGCCGCGGCCGCGGAGACCGTGGCCGACGACGGCCTGGGCGACGTCGCGCTGACGCCGATGCTGGCCGAGACGGTGAAGTCGGCGACGCCGCTGGACCACTTCTACCAGTCCATGGCCTGGCATACGCCGGCCGCGCTCACCCGCGCCCGCCTCGAGGACCTCCTCCAGGCCGTCGTCGACCGCCACGACCTGCTGCGGGCCACCTTCGACGGCACCCTGCACGTCCCCGCCCCCGGCCTGCGCGCCGCCACGCTGCTCACCGAGGGACCGCTCGACGAGGCCGCCGAGGTGGCCCGCCTCGACCCGGCGAACGGCGTGATGCTGCGCGCCGCCTGGGACGGGCGCACCCTGCTGCTCGTCGTCCACCACCTGGTCATCGACGGTGTCTCGTGGCGGATCCTCGCCGAGGACCTGCGCCGGGCCTGGCGCGGCGAGGAGCTCGCACCGGTCGGTGCCTCGTTCCGAACGTTCGCCGCCTCCCAGCCGTCCTACCCGGACCAGGAGGAGTTCTGGCGCCGTACGCTCGCCGGGCCGCGAGCGCCGCTCGGTGACCGCCCGGCCGATCCCGCGGCCGACACGGCGGCGACGGTCCGCTCGGTGACCGTGACTCTGCCCGCCGAGGTCACCGTCCCGCTGCTCACCACCGTGCCCGCGAGCTTCTTCGGCGGCGTGAACGACGTGCTGCTGACCGGCCTCGCGGTCGCCGTGAACCGGTGGCGCGGCACGGACGGGCCGGTGCTGGTCAGCCTGGAGGGCCACGGCCGCACCGGCGAGCTGGACCTGTCCCGTACGGTCGGCTGGTTCACCGCGATCCACCCGGTCCGGCTCGAGCCCGGCACGACCACCGACCTGGCCGCCGCGACGCGGGCGGTCAAGGAGCAGCTGCGGGCCGTGCCCACCGACGGGCTCGGCTACGGCTCGCTGCGCTGGCTGCACGACCGCGACCTCGGCCCGGCCCCGGAGATCCTCTTCAACTACCTGGGCCGGTTCGGCGGCGCCGACGGCGGGGAGTGGGCGCAGGCGGCGCCGCTGCGGGAGGGCGTCGATCCGGCGAACCCGGCGATGCCGCTGGAGATCAACGCGCACGTCACCGGCGACACGTTCGAGGCGACCCTGTCGTGGCCGGCCGGGTTGTTCGCCGAGGAGCGCGTCATCGCGCTGGCCGAGCGGTGGACGGCCGTCCTGCGCGAGCTGGCGACCGTGGACCTGGGCGGGCACACGCCGTCGGACTTCCCGCTGGTCCGGCTCACCCAGGACGACGTGGACGCCTTCGCCGGCGCGGCGGACGTGCTGCCGCTGCTGCCGCTGCAGGAGGGCATGTACTTCCACGCCGTCACGTCCGAGGTGGACACGTACGCGGTCCAGCAGATCGCCGAGCTGACCGGCGAGGTCGACCCGGCCCGGCTGCGCGCCGCGGTCGAGGCGGCCGTACGCCGCCACGAGGCCCTGCGCGCCTCCTTCCGGGAACTGCGCGACGGCCGCATCGTCCAGGTGATCGCCGCCGACGTGCGGGTGCCGTGGCGCGAGGCCGACCTGACCGGTACGCCGGAACGGCTCGGCGAGGTCGCGGCGGAGGAGCTGGCCCAGCCGTTCGACCTGGCGCAGCCGCCCGTGCTGCGCCACGCGCTGGTGTCCCTGAGCGCCACCGAGCACCGGCTGATCGAGACGATGCACCACATCCTCGCCGACGGGTGGTCGTACCCGCTGGTCTTCTCCGACGTCGTGGCCGCGTACCACGGGCGGGAGCTGGACCCGCCGGTGACGACGTTCCGCGATCACGTCGAGTCGGTGGTGACCCGGGATCGCGAGGCGGCCCGCGCCGCGTGGCGTGCTGCCCTGGACGGCGTGGCGCCCACGGCGCTGTACCCGGAGGTCACGGCGGTGTCGGAGCACGGCAGCGCGTTCGCCCACGTCGACCGGGCCGGCGAGCTCGCGGACGTGGCGCGGGCGTACGGGATCACCGTCAGCACCCTGATCCACGGCGCCTGGGGGCTGCTGCTGGGCCGGCTGCTCGGCCGCGACTCGGTGGTGTTCGGCTCGACCGTCTCGGGCCGCGGCGGCGAGCTGCCCGGCGTGGAGTCGATCGTCGGGCTGCTCATCAACACCGTGCCCGTCCCGATGGCGTGGCGCCCGGACGAGCCGGCCGGCGACGTGCTGCGGCGCCTCCAGGAGCAGCAGACCGACGTGCTGGACGTGCAGCAGGTCGGGCTGGCCGAGCTGAACCGGCTGGCCGGCGTGCGGGAGCTGTTCGACTCCATGGTCGTGGTGGAGAACTTCCCGCCGGTCGACGGCGGCGACGCGCGCGGCCTCGGCGTGCGCGGCTTCACCGGTACGGACTCACCCCACTACCCGGTCTCCCTGGTCGCGTTCCCGGGCGACCGCCTCACCCTCGAGATCAAGTACGACGCGGCGATCGGCGCACCGGCCGCCCGTCGCCTCGTGGAGCAGGTGGCCTCGCTCGTGAACCAGCTCATCGACGGCCTCGACCGCCCGGTGTCCGCCCTCTCCCTGGGCGCCGTCGCCGTCTCCCCGGCGGCGGAGCTGACCTCCGGCGGCACCCTGGACCTCTGCCTGGAGCACCCGGACGCCATCGCGGTCGGCACGCTCACCTACGCCGGCCTGGAGGCACGCGCGAACCGCCTCGCCCACGAACTGATCGCCCGCGGCGTGTGCCCCGAGTCGCGGGTGGCGGTCAGCCTGCCCCGGTCCGAGGAGCTGATCGTCGCGCTGCTCGCGGTGGTCAAGGCCGGCGGTTGCTACGTGCCGGTGGACACCGCGGCCCCGGCGGCCCGGCAGCGGTACATCCTCGACGACGCCCGGCCGGTCTGCGTGATCGGCGAGGGCGGCATCGACGTGGCCGCGCCCGGCCGGCCCGAGACCCGGCCCGCGGTGGCGCTGAGCCCGGACAACGCGGCGTACGTCATCTACACCTCGGGCTCCACCGGCCGGCCCAAGGGCGTCGTCGTGACCCACCGCGACGTCCGCGCCCTGTTCGCCGCCGCCGAACGGCACTTCTCCTTCGGGCCGGACGACGTGTGGACGATGTTCCACTCGTACGCGTTCGACTTCTCGGTCTGGGAGCTCTGGGGCCCGCTGCTGCACGGCGGCCGGCTCGTGCTCGTGCCGCACGACGTCGCCCGCGACCCGCGGCGCTTCCGGGCGCTGCTGCGCGACGAGCGGGTGACCGTCCTCAACCAGACGCCGTCGGCGTTCTACCCACTGATCGAGGCGGACGCGGAGGAGCCGGACCGGCTGCCGCTGCGCTACGTCGTCTTCGGCGGCGAGGCCCTGGACCTGTCCCGCCTCGGCCCCTGGTTCGACCGCAACCCGGCGCCGCGCCTGGTCAACATGTACGGCATCACCGAGACCACGGTCCACGTGTCCTTCCGCGCGCTGGACCCGGCGGACGTCGGCCGGCCCAGCGTCATCGGCGTCGCGCTGCCCAGCCTGGCCGTGTACGTGCTCGACGCGTACCTGCAGCCGGTGCCCGAGGGCGTGACCGGCGAGCTGTACGTGGCCGGCGAGCAACTCGCCCGCGGCTACCTGGACCGCCCCGCCCTGACCGCGTCCCGGTTCGTGGCCAACCCGTACGGCCCCGGCCGCCTCTACCGCTCCGGCGACCTGGCCCGCTGGGAGGACGGCGAACTCGTCTACCTGGGCCGCTCCGACCATCAGGTGAAGGTGCGCGGCTACCGCATCGAGCCCGGCGAGATCGAGGCGGCGCTGCTGGGCCTGCCCGGCATCGCCAACGCGGCGGTGATCGTGCGCGGGGGGCGGCTGGTGGCGTACCTGGTCGCGCGGGCGGGCAGCCGTCCGGACGTGGACGCGATCCGCGCGCACCTCGCCTCGGTGCTGCCGGACTACATGGTGCCCGCCGCGTTCGTCACGCTGGACGCGTTGCCGCTGACCGTCAACGGCAAGCTCGACCGCGAGGCGCTGCCCGCGCCGGCCCGTACGGTCGCCGCCCCGGCCGTGGCCACCGGCGAGAGCGCCGCGGTCACCACCGTGCGGAGCCTGTTCGCGGAGGTTCTCGGCCTCGACAGCGTGCCGGCCGACGGCGACTTCTTCGCGCTGGGCGGGGACAGCATCGTCGCCATCCAGCTCGTCAACCGCGCCAAGCGCAGCGGAGTCAGGCTGTCCCCGCGGGACGTGTTCCTCAAGCGCACCCCGGCCGCGCTGGCCGGCACGGCTCCCGCCGAGGCGCCGGCGCCTGCGCCGACGGGCGACGGCGTCGGCGAGGTGGCGTTGCTGCCGATCGTGCACCGGCTGGCCGAGCTGGGCGGCGGCATCAACCGGCTGCACCAGGCGGACCTGCTGCGCGTCCCGGCGGACGCGACCGCGGACCGGCTGCGGGCCGCGCTGGACACGCTGGTCGCCCACCACGACGCGCTGCGGCTCACGCTGAGCCGCCCGGCGCCGATGCTGTGGGCCCAGGAGGTCCGCGCCACCGGCTCGGCCGTGCTGACCACAGTGGACGGAACGGATCCGGGGCTGATCCGGCGCGAGGCCGAGGCGGCGGTGGCCCGGCTCGACCCCGACGCCGGGCGCGTGCTCGAGGCCGTCTACTTCGCCGGCCGGCACCGCCTGCTGCTGGTCGCCCATCACCTCGTCGTCGACGGCGTCTCGTGGCACATCCTCGTCGACGATCTGCGGCGGGCGTACGAGGGCGCGGCGCTCGATCCGGTGGGCACGTCGCTGCGGTCGTTCGCCCGTACGCTGACGGAACAGGCCGGCACCGCCGCCCGGATGGCCGAATTCCCGCACTGGCAGCGCACCCTCGCGCCCGGCGCCGAGCTGGTGCCCGGCGCGGTGACCTTCGGGCTCACCGTGGGGCAGACCCGCGACCACGAGGTGCGCATCCCGGTCGACCCGTCGATGCTCACCGGCGACGTCACCGCCACGCTGCTGCGGACGCTGCACGCGGCGGTGAACCGCTGGCGTGGCACCGGCGACGACCTGCTCGTGGACCTGGAACGGCACGGCCGGGAGCCGGTGGGCGACGCGGACCTGTCCCGCACGGTCGGCTGGTTCACCTCGATCGCCCCGGTACGGCTGCCGGAGCTGCCCGAGGGCGACGGGCTGGGCTACGGCCTGCTGCGCTACGTCAACCCGCGCAGCGCGGCGGCCCTGGCCCGGCTCGGCACGCCGCAGGTGCTCCTCAACTACCTGGGCCGGTTCACCGACGACGACGCGGACTGGTCGCCGGCCGGCGAGGACGTCCGGGTCCGGCCCGACGACGACCTCGGCACGCCGTACCTGCTGGAGATCAACGTCGCGGCCCGGGGCGCCGAGCTGCACGCCGTGCTGACGTACGCCGACGAGGGCCTCGGCCGGGACGCGGCGGCGGCGATCGCGGACGCGTGGGCCGCCGAGCTGGCTCCCGCCGCCGAGCGGGAGTGGCCGCTGTCGCCGCTCCAGGAGGGGCTGTTCTTCCAGGCGAAGCTCGCCGGCGACGCGGACGTCTACATCGCGCAGAACGCGTTCGACGTCGACCACCGCCTCGACGTGCCGGCCCTGGAACGCGCCTTCGCGGCCGTGCTCGCCGCCAACCCGGCCGCCCGGCTCGCGTTCACCGACGAGGGGCGCGAGAAGCCGGTCGCGCTGCTGCTTGCCGAGGTGCCGGTCACCGTCGAGGTGGTCGAGAACCCCGGCGACCTCGACGCGGTCCTGGCCGCCGACCGGTCGCGCCCGTTCGACCTGGGCGCGCCGCCGCTGGCCCGGCTCACCGTGATCCGGCTGCCGGGGGGACGCGACCGGCTGCTGTTCACGTACCACCTGCTGCTGTGGGACGGGTGGTCGCGGGAGCTGGTGCTGCGGGACCTGTTCGGCGCGTACGCGGGCCGGCCCGTACCGCGCAAGAGCGCGAGCTTCACCGACTACCTGGACTGGATCGCCCGGCAGGACCTCGACGCGTCCCTGACGGCGTGGTCGGCGGCCCTGGCCGGCGCCGAGCCGACGATCCTGTACCCGGCCGCCGCCGGCACCCGGCCCGTGCTGGCCCGGAGCCTGGCGCTGCACCTGACGCCGGAGCAGACGGCCCGCCTCACCGAGCAGGCGCGGGCCGCCGGGGTGACCCTCAACGCCGTGCTCAGCACCGCGCTCGGCATCGTGCTGGCCCACGCGGCCGGCCGCCCCGAGGCGGTCTTCGGCACCACCGTGGCCGGGCGCCCCACCGAGCTGGACGGCATCGAGGAGGTCGTCGGCGTCTTCCTCAACACCGTGCCGCAGCGCGTCACCCTCGGCGCGGCCGAACCGGTGAGCGAGGTGCTGCGGCGCGTCCAGGCCGAGCGGATCGAGCTGATGCCGCACGAGTACGCCGGCCTGGGCGACATCCAGCGGGTGGCGGGACGCGGCCCGCTCTTCGACAGCCTGTACGTGCTGCAGAACTTCCTCGGCGACGACACGTTCACCGACCTGGAGACCGAGCACGGGATCGTGGGCGTGGAGGCGGTCGACGCCACCCACTACCCGCTGACCTGGGTCGCCACCCCCGGCCGCGCGCTGCGGGTGCGGCTGGAATACCGGCCCGATGTGGTGCCGGCCGCTCAGGCGCAGGCGCTGCTGGACCGGCTGCGCGCGGTGCTGACCGGCTTCGACGCCGCCGCTCCGGTCGCCTCGATCGCCCTGCCCGCGTCCCCGCCGCAGGCCGGCGTCGCCGCGGAGATCCCCAACCTGACCATCGCGGAGATGCTGGCCGAGCAGGCCGCCCGTACGCCCACCGCCGCGGCGCTGACCCACGACGGCACCACGATCAGCTACGCCGAGCTCGACGGCCGGGTCAGCGCCGTGGCCCGGGGGCTGCGCGCCCGCGGCGCCGGGCCGGAGCGGATCGTGGCGCTGGCGCTGCCGCGGGGCATCGACATGGTGGTGGCGTTGTTCGCGGTGTTGCGGGCGGGGGCGGCGTATCTGCCGTTGGATCTGGACCTGCCGGCGGAGCGGCGCCGGGCGATGATCGACGACGCGGCGCCGCTGCTGGTGCTCGACTCGCTCGCCGGGCTCTACCGGGAGGTCGGCGAGCCCTGGCTGACCGACTTCGCCCCGGGCACGCCCGGCCGCCTCGACCGCCCGGCGTACGTCATCTACACCTCCGGGTCGACGGGACGGCCGAAGGGGGTCGTGACGCCGTACCGGGGGCTGACGAACATGCAGCTCAACCACCGCGAGGCGATCTTCGGGCCGACGATCGAGGAGGCCGGCGGGCGGATCCTGACCATCGCGCACACGGTCAGCTTCTCCTTCGACATGTCGTGGGAGGAACTGCTCTGGCTGGTCGAGGGCCACCACGTGCACATCGCCGACGAGGAGCTGCGGCGGGACGGGAGGGCGCTGGTCGCGTACTGCGCCGCGCACCGCGTCGACGTCGTCAACCTCACGCCGACGTACGCGCAGGCCCTGCTCGACGAGGGCCTGCTCGGCGGCGACCACCGGCCGTGCCTGGTGCTGCTCGGCGGCGAAGCCGTCCCGGACAAGCTCTGGGCGACGCTGCGGGACACCGGCGGGGTGTCCGGCTACAACCTCTACGGCCCCACCGAATACACGATCAACACCCTGGGCGCGGGTACGGCCGACAGCGCCACCGCCACCGTGGGCCGTCCCATCTTCAACACCACCGGGTACGTGCTCGACACCTGGCTGCGTCCCGTGCCCGCGGGCGTGGTCGGCGAGCTCTACATCGCCGGCGCCGGGCTGGCCCGCGGCTACCTGCACCGGCCCGGCCTCACCGCCTCCCGCTTCGTCGCGGGCCCGGACGGCACGCGCCTCTACCGCACCGGTGACCTGGTGCGGGAGCGGCCGGACGGCAACCTCGACTTCCTCGGCCGCAGCGACGACCAGGTGAAGATCCGTGGCTACCGCATCGAGCTGGGTGAGGTGGAGTCCGCCGTCGCCGCGGTGCCCGGCGTACGCCAGGCCGCGGTTGTCGCGCGCGACGGCAAGCTGCACGCCTACCTGGTCGGTGACGCGTCGCCCGCCGAGGTGCGCGCGGCGCTGGCCGAGCGCCTGCCGTCCTACATGGTCCCGTCGCTGTACGCGGCCGTCGACGCCCTGCCGCTGACCGTCAACGGCAAGCTCGACGGCGCCGCCCTGCCCGCGGCCGCCCCCGTGGCGACGACGTCCCGGCCGCCGGCCGACGACCGCGAACGCCGCCTGTGCGAGCTGTTCGCCGAGGTGCTGGGCCTGCCGTCGTACGGGGTCGAGGACGACTTCTTCGACGCCGGCGGGCACTCCCTGTCCGCGATGCGGCTGCTCGGCCGGGTCCGGGCCGAACTCGGCGGGGACCTGTCGCTGCGGGCGCTCTTCGACGCGCGGACCCCGGAACGGCTGGCCCGGATCACCGCCGGACCCGCGCGGGCCGCCCTCGCCGCCCGCCCCCGCCCGGAGGTTCTGCCGCTCTCCCCGGCGCAGCAGCGGCTCTGGCTGCTCGACCGGCTCGACCCGGGATCGAGCGCCTACAACTACCCGCTGGTGGTCCGCCTTGCCGGCCGCCTCGACGTGCCGGGCCTCTCCCGGGCCCTGGCCGACGTGGTGGGCCGCCACGAGGTGCTGCGCACGCTGATCCGCGACGGCGCGCAGCACATCGCGCCGGCGCCGGAGACGATCCCGGTCGAGACCGGCACCCCGGTCGCCGAGCTGGTCGACCGCCCGTTCGACCTCGCCGCCGACCTGCCGATCCGCGCGGCCGTCATCGAGGAGGGGGAGACGACCGTCCTCGCCCTCGTGCTGCACCACATCGCGATGGACGAATGGTCGGACCGGCCGCTGCTGCGCGACCTGAGCATCGCGTACGCGGCCCGGACCGCGGGCGGCGAACCGGAATGGGAACCGCTGCCCGTCCAGTACGCCGACTACGTGCTGGCGCTCGCCCCGGCGCCCGGGGACTTCTGGCGGGAGGCGCTCGCCGGGCTGCCCGACGAGATCACGCTGCCGGCCGACGGTCCGCGTACGGTGGCGAAGCGTCCGGCCGGCACGGTGACCACGACGCTGCCCGCCGCCCTCACCGACCGGCTCCGGGAGGTCGCGCGGGCCGAGTCCGCGAGCCTGTTCATGGCGCTGCACGCCGCCCTCGCCACCCTGCTGTCCCGGCACGGCGCCGGCACCGACGTGCCGATCGGCAGCCCCACCTCCGGGCGCGGCGACGCGGCCCTCGACGACCTCGTCGGCTTCTTCGTCAACACCGTCGTGCTGCGCGCCGACCTCAGCGGCGACCCGACCTTCGCCGAGCTGCTGCGCCGGGTGCGCGCCGCCGACCTGGCCGCCTTCGAGCACGCCGACGTGCCGTTCCAGCAGGTCGTGGAGCTGGTCAACCCGCCGCGGGTGCCCGGCCGCAACCCGCTGTTCCAGGCGATGATCGGCTACTTCCACCGGCCCGCGGACGCCGGCCCGCTGCTCGGGCTGACCGTCCTGGACGCGCCCGAGGTCGCCGCCGACCCCAAGGTGGACCTCAACGTCACCTTCGTCGACGGCGGCCCGGACGGCCTCGAGGTCACCTGCGAGTACGACACCGGCCGCTTCCGCGCCGGCACCGCGGCCCGCCTGCTCGACCGGCTGACCGTGCTGCTGACCGCGTTCGCCGCCGACCCCGGCCTGCCGGTGACCCAGGCGCCGCTGCTGACCGCGGAGGACCGGGCCGCCCTCGCGCACCACACCCCGGGCGCCGCGACCGGCGACCCCTGGCACACCCTGCTGTCCCGCCACGACGGCGAGGCCCTGGTCGCGGACGGAACCCGGTACACGTACGCCGACCTCGACCGGGCCTCCGACGCGATGGCCGCCGCCCTGGCCGCGCGCGGCGCCGGCCCGGAGAGCATCGTGGGCATCCACCTGCCGCGCTCGGCCGACCTCGTCGTCGCCGTGCTCGCGGTGGCGAAGGCGGGGGCCGCCTACCTGCCCCTCGACCCGGCGTTCCCGGCCGCCCGCCGCGAGTTCATGATCGCCGACGCCCGCCCGGCGGTGATCATCGACGAGGCGTTCCTGGCCACCGTCGTCCCGGCCCCCGCACCGGCCGTCACCCGGCACCCCGGGCACGCGGCCTACGTCATCTACACGTCCGGCTCCACCGGCCGCCCCAAGGGCGTCGTCGTCACGAACGCGAACCTGGCGGCGTTCCTCGCGGCCGTCCCCCTCCCGCCCGGCGAACGCCTGCTCGCCGTCACCACCCTGTCGTTCGACATCTCCGTGCTCGAACTGATGGGCACGCTGCGCGCCGGCGGCACGATCGTGCTCGCCTCACCCGCCGAGGTCCGCGACCCGCACCTGCTGGCGCGGCTCGTCGCCCGCGAACGGATCACCGCGCTGCAGGCCACCCCCTCGCTCTGGGCGGCGCTGCTGGAATCCTCCGACGTGGACCTCACCGGGGTACGCGCCCTCGTCGGCGGCGAGGCCCTGCCCGGGTCCCTGGCCCGCGCCCTGCACGAGCGCACCGCGAGCGTCACCGACCTGTACGGCCCCACCGAGGTCACCGTCTGGGCCACGGCCGAACAGGTCGACGCCGGGTGGGACGCGACGATCGGGGTGCCCCTGCCCGGCACCTCCGCCCACGTGCTCGACGAGCGGCTGCAGCCCGTACCGCCCGGCGTGGCGGGGGAGCTGTACCTCGGCGGCGTCCAGGTCACCCGCGGCTACCTCGGCCGCGGCGCGCTCACCGGCTCCCGGTTCGTGGCGGCGCCCGGCGGGGACCGGCTCTACCGCACCGGCGACCTCGCCCGGTGGCGCGACGGCCGGCTCGAATACCTCGGCCGCACCGACCACCAGGTCAAGGTGCGCGGCTTCCGGATCGAACTCGGCGAGATCGAGGCGGTGGCGCTCACCCACCCCGAGGTGACCCGGGCCGTCGTCGTCGCGCGCGGGGACCGGCTGGTCGCGTACGTGACGACGACCGCGGCGTTCACTCCCGCCTCGCTCACCGGGCTCTTCGAGTCGGCGCTGCCCGGCTACATGATCCCGGCGGCCTGCCACGTCCTGGACGCCCTCCCGCTGACCCCCAACGGCAAGGTCGACCGCAACGCCCTGCCCGACGTCGCCGCCGCCCCCGGCACCCCGGCGGTCACGCCCCGCTCCCGCACCGAGGCCCTGGTCGCCCGGCTCGTCGCCGAGGTGCTCGGCGTCGCGGCGGTCGGCGTGGACGACGACTTCTTCGCCCTGGGCGGACACTCGCTGCTGCTGGTCCGGCTGGCGACGGCGCTGCGCCGCGAGTTCGGGGCGGAGATCCCGGTCGCCCGCCTCTTCACCGCCCCCACCGCCGCGGCCATCACCCGCCTGCTCACCGGCGACGCCCCGGCCGGGGACGCCCTCGCGCCGGTGCTGCCCCTCACCCCCGCCGGCGGCCCGCCGCTGTTCTGCCTCGCCCCGGCCGGCGGGCTCAGCTGGCAGTTCGCCGGACTCGCCCGGCAACTGCCGATGCCGCTGGTCGGCCTGCAATCGCCGCTGCTGTCCGGCGCCGACCTGCCGCCGACCCTGACCGAACTCGCCGCCCGGCACGCCGACGCGGTGCAGCAATACCAGCCGACCGGCCCGATCCGGCTCCTCGGCTGGTCCTTCGGCGGCGCCCTCGCCCTGTGCGTGGCCGCGGAACTGACTGCCCGCGGGCGTACCGTCGCCTTCACCGGAATGCTCGACGCGCGGCGCGACACCGGGTCGCCGTCCACGCTGGCCGGGCTGCTGACGGAGATGGGTTACGCCGTAGGGGAAACGGACCTGACCATGCCCGAAGCGGTCGCGTTCGTGCGGGCCGCGGGCGGCAGCGTGGCGACCCTCACCGAGGAGCAGATCGCCCGGATGCTGGAGAACTATCTGGCCTCCGACCGCCTGATGGCGTCCGCGGCGTACCCGGCGTACCCGGGAAAGGTCTTCTTCGTCGAGGCGACGGTGCCGGAACAGGGCTTCACCGGCCCGGCCGCCCCGGCCTGGCGTGACCGGGCCGCAGAGCTGGAGGTGCACGAGCTGGCGGTGACCCACTCGGCCCTGCTGGACCCGGCGACGCTGGAGAAACTGGGCCCGCTGCTAGCGAAAGCTCTCACCCTGGACCTGGATGGCAAGATCGTGGGGTAGGCAGCTGCTGGGCAGGCTAGAGCGGCAGCCGCCATTCGTGAGATGACCTCGGGTCCCGTGTGAGCGAGGACGGCCACCGCATGATCGTCTGTGCTTTGTGGACACAGCATCAGCGTGCTCCTGGCTATGCCAGCCGACACGGTCGGGCTTGATCAGCACTAGGTTCGCCGCTGGGCGTCCTGGCACTGGTCCACCACCCTCGCCCCGGCAGCCCTTGCCGTCCTCGCGATCTGCGCCGCCGACGCCCGACCGGCAGACCGTCCCGCTCAGACCGACATGATCGAACTGGCCGTCAACGAGATACGCCGCCGGATCAACGTCTCGCTGATCCGGCCAACCCACAGCATCGCCCACTGTTTGCGCTGGTCACTCCCCAAGCTGTTTGCTCATGCGCACGCCGACGAGCAGGTCGTGTCGTTCAGTTCCGACGACGGTGTAGTTCGCCGCCTCGTAGAGATCGATGGCGGGGCGCTGGTCGGGACCTGTGAGCAGGGTGGCGCGCCGGTAGCCGTGGCTGCGGGCGATCTCCTCGAGCCGAGCCAGCATGGCCTTGCCGTAGCCGCGGCCTTGGACGTGCGGAGCGACGCGCATCCGGGTGATCTCGCACGTTACCGGGTCGATCTCGCGCAGCGCACCCATGGCGACGACATCGGTGCCGAGCTGGCCGACGAGCAGGGTCCCGCGGCCGGTGAGGTAGGTGGCGTCGATGTCGTCGAGGTCGCCGGCGTAGACATCGGCGTCGGCGGGTACGCCGGCCGCGGCTAGCCCGTACGCGTTCAGAGCGGCCACTTGAGCGTGATCGACGTTGCGGTACTCGCGGATCACGAAGTCCTCGGTCATGGTCATCATGCTGGCCTACTGGGCGGGTCCGGCGCCGATGGCGAGGACCTCATGCAAGGCCCGGACTCTCGGGGTACTGCGCCGCGCAGCGGGAATGGCGTATGCCACGGCTTGGGCTCGCCGCCAGACGATGGCTGGCCGATGCACAGCGGGCAGCTGCTGCAGGACGGTAGCGGCGTAGTCAGCTCCTTGAACGATGTCGCCGTTGTGGACCATGCACAAGGCGCGGTCGAGGCGCACCAGGTTCGGATCAAGGTGTTCATCGGGTCCGAAGGCCGAGATTGCGTCGTCCTGGGCCTGCCAAGCGGCGCGGCTTTCGCCGAGCGTGGTCAGCGCGTGAGAGCGGTAGAAGTGCAACTGTCCAGCTGTGAACGCGTACGCCGTGTTGTCGGGCATCTGTTCGACGGCGCCGTAGAGGTCTTCGGCGTGGCGCAGTGCAGCGCGGGCGGTGTGCGCATCGGCCGTGGTTGCGGCAGCACGGGCCAGGATCGCCCATGCCATCGCGGTGATCGGCGCTCTGTGGTTCCGCGTCAGCAGTTCCGCTTCACGGGCTGCCATCATCGCGGCGTATGGATCACCCAGGTGCAGACTTGCAACGGCGCTACGGGAAGCGACCCAGGCGCGTAGCAGGGGGTCCCCGGCCTCGTCAGCGGCCAATCGGGCGGTGTGGACCCATTCGCGGGCGTGTCGGTACTGGGCAAGGTTGACCATGGTCATGGAGACAAGACCTGCGAGGCGAGCGGTGACGGCGCATAGGTCCCGGCGCTGGCCAGCGGGCAGCTTGCGGTCGGTGAGGATCTGCAGGTCATCAAGGTCGGCGAGGATGTTGTCGAGGAACACCGTGGCGGGCTGGGTCTTGTAGGTGCGACCGTACTGGGCCGCGACGGCTTCCTTGTGCGCCACGGTGCTGTCGGACAACGTGGAGCCCGAGAGGGCTTCGTCGACACGACGGCGGATCTGGTCGCCTCGGCTCGCCACGAGATGCGTGCCGTGACGTGCGACGTCCTGCGAGTCCGTGCCGGATACGAGGGAGCGGGACGAATCCAGGGCTGGCGGCCGGTGGCCGTCGGCGGCATCGCTGTAGTCGGCGGCGAACCCGAGGTCGACAGGGCCGGTGCCGTACACCCGGCATAACCCGTCGAGGTAGGCGCTCGACGGACGCTCTTCGCCGCGTTCCCACCGCGAAACCCGGGAAGCGACCAGCCTTTGTCCGACGCCTGCGACCGTGACCATCTGGTCAATCACCTGGGTCAGCGACCAGCCCCGGGGGAAGCGGTACGCGCGCAGGCGGCTGTGCCCGCAGTGCCCCGTGATCGCCTGGGCAAGTTCCCGCAGCGACCATCCCTGTTGCGGTGCCTGTGCCCGCAACCGGGCAGCGCAACGGGCGGCGTGTGGGTGATCCAGCCTGTCCGAAAACGTCACGCCTGCGAGCAAATCACGTCCACGTCCGGATGCCTATGGCGCTCTTGCGCACTGTGGCGCGGACGGTGCGCGTGCCGCACTTCACGCGCCACGTTGTGCCGATTACGCGGACTTTGCCGCGCACAGTGGCGCGTTGGGCGCCTTGCCGGGAACCGGACTTGCGGTGACGCTCGGTGCCCTGGTGCTCACGTCGTTCATTGCAGCTCCTCGCTCGCCGTACCTGCCGGACGGCGGTGCGGCGGGTGAGTCTCATCGGCGCGACGGACTCCCAGTCGTCCGTCAGCCGAAAGGAGAGCGGGACGAGGTGGCTGCCTTGCTCGACGGTATTTCCCCTTCTTCGCCGCGCGGCGGCGACTCGAAGAATTGAGGTGATCGGCGCGTGGCGTACTACCACGACCCTCGAGCTTTGCACCGTCATGACCCACGCTCGGCCGCCTACGACGAGTCCACGTCGGCCCGCAGCCCGGGGGCTCGGCATGCCGTGCCTGGTGACGCGGTCGGTTCGGCGGAGTCATACCCGGTGACGCTGCCGCACGGCGGCTTGCGGGGCCGAGGGTGGCCGTTGCTGGCCGACGACATGTTCCGGCTGGCGCACCGCGACAGCACAGGCACACCCTTGCTCGACCCGCACGTGGCGGGACTGGGCCTGGCGGCGGCATTGCTGGGCGAGTTGCTACTGACAGGGCACGTCAGCGTGCGAAGTGGGCTGGTCGTCGTCAGCGACAGGGCGGCGCCGTCGGATGTTCTGGCGCACACGGTGCTGGACCAGCTTCTCAGCGAGCGCGAGCAGCATCCGGTGCGGACCTGGTTGGCGTACCTGGGCCGCAGCGCTGTCGAGGAAGTCGCGGCGCGTATAGAGCGTGCCGGCCATCTCCGGGCCGAGGTCTCGCGGCGGATCTTCGCGCGCACCGTCCGGTATGTGCCCACCGATATGAACACCGCCGCGTGGCCGTGGGCGCGGCTGGCACGACTTCTGCGCCGAGGTGGTCCGCTGGACGACTTCGACACCCTGCTCGGTGGTCTGGTGGTCGCCGCGGACCTGCACCGCGTCGTGCTCATCGGCGAGGCCGACGCCTTCTTCACAGCCATGCGCCCTTTGCTAACAGCGGCGGCCGACCCAATCCGGGAGCTGATCACCCACACCCGCGCCGCTGCCGGTGACGCAGTGATCACCAAGACCTGACCCCTCACTCGCCGTTCCCCCTGGCCGGTTCAACCCCTCATTAGGAGTCGACAAACGTGTCCCCTTCACGTCGTGAATCTTCGAGCTCTGTGACAGCGGCATTGGCAAGATCCCGGCTGGGTGTGTGGCCGCTGGTCTGGATCGTGATGGCCGCCGCCGCCCCGCTGACGGTGGTCGCCGGAGGCGCGACGGCCGGGTTCGCCGTCACCGGTATCACCGGTATCCCGCTCGGTTACGTCGTGGTCGCGCTGATCCTGGCGGTGTTCTCGATCGGCTATGTGGCGATGTCGCGCAAGGTCGTCAACGCGGGAGCGTTCTACACCTACATCACCCACGGCCTCGGCAAACCCGCCGGAGTCGCCGGGTCGTTCGTCGCGGTCGTTGGTTACAACCTGATGCAGACCGGCCTCTACGGCGGGTTCGGGGTAGCCGCGCACGACTTCGCCACCGCTCACCTCGGCACGTCGGCGCCGTGGTGGATGTGGGCCATGCTGGCCTGGGCACTCATCGCGTTCCTCGGCGGGCGGCGCATCGACCTCAACGGCCGCGTCCTCGCCGTGCTGCTGATCGCCGAGATCGCCGTCGCCATCGTCCTCGCCATCGTGCAGGTCTCGCATCCGGCCGGCGGGAACACCTCGTTCACCACCCTGTCGCCGGGCAACCTGTTCACCGCCGGGCTTGGCGCGGCCCTGGCCACCGCAATCGCCGGGTTCGTCGGCTTCGAGGGCACAGCGGTGTTCAGCGAGGAATCCAAGGACCCGCAGAAGACCGTCGCCCGTGCCACGTACCTCGCGCTGGCGATCATCGGCGTGCTCTACGCATTTTGCGCTTGGACGATGTCGGTAGCCACCGGCCCGGACCAGATCGTCGCCAGGGCAACCTCGGACGGCTCGCAACTGATCTTCAACCTGTCCAGCCCGTACGTGCCCGCCGCGCTGATCACCCTCGGGCAGTTGCTGTTCGTCACCAGCCTCTTCGCGGCGCTGCTGGCCTTCCACAACACCGCCGCCCGCTATTTCTACGCCCTCGGCCGCGAAGGTGTCCTACCGTCCGCGCTGGGCAAGACCAGCCCGAAAACCCGCGCCCCCATCTACGGGTCTCTCCTGCAGACCGCCATCGCGCTGATAGTGATCGCGACCTACATGCTCGCGGGCTGGGACCCGTTCACCCGCATGTTCTTCTGGCTGACTGTGCTCGGCGGCGTGGCCGTGTTGATCCTTATGTGCGCCACGTCTGTCTCGGTGTTGGTCTACTTCTTCCACCCGCGCCACCGTGACGGCGTCGGCACCGCCCGCGGCATCCTCGCCCCGGCCCTGGCTACGGTGGCGCTCGGCGCGGTGCTGTCGGTGACCCTTGTCCAGATGCCGATCCTGCTCGGGGTCGGCGCGACGTCACCGGTGCGGTGGCAACTGCCGGGCGTCTTCGCCGTCGCCGCCGTCCTGGGTGCGGTGTGGGCGCTGGTCCTCAAGGCCCGCCGGCCCGACGTGTATGCCGTGATCGGCCTCGGTGCCAACAGTGCTGTGACCGAACCGGCCAGCCCGTTAGTCACGGCCGGCCGGTGACCGGTATGACGCAGCCGCACACCACCAGCGCCGCCATACGCTCCGCAACCTACGACGACGCCCCCGCGATGGCCGAGCTGCTCGTCGAGGCGTTCCTGCACGGCGACCTCGGCCCGTGGCTGATCCCGCACCTTCACACCCGCGCTCGCGTCTACCGGCCCTACTTCGCCCTGCTCACCGAGCAGGCCCTCGACCACGGCCACGTTCAGATCAGCGGCGACGCCAGCACGGACCTCGTGGCGGTGGCGATCTGGTACCCGATCGCGGGCGGCCCGCCCCCGGTGGCGGCTGACTACGACACCCGCCTCGCCGATATCACCGGGCAGTACCAGCACCGGTTCGTCGCCTTGGACGACGTGATGCACCGCCATCACCCCTACGACGCGTGGCACCACTACCTGGCGTTCCTTGCCGTCCACCCCGACCGGCAACACCACGGCCTCGGCAGCACCCTGCTCGCCCACCATCATGCCGAGCTGGACGCCACCGGCACCCCGTCCTACCTGGAAGCCACCGGCTCCCGCAACGCCCGCCTCTACGCCCGGCACGGCTACCGCCCCCGCGCCAGCTACCGCATCGGCGGCGACGGACCGGCCCTGCACCCGATGTGGCGACCACCCGCTACCTGACCTCTACTCACCCGACAGGGACGGCCCAGGACGACGAAGCGTTCAACCTCGGCCGTGATGCGGCGTCCCGAACACTGCGACCCGCACCCGGGCGGTGAGCCGGACTCCCCAGCACCGGTGCACCGCCCGGCCCGAACCGCCCCGGCCGACACCGCAACGCCCACTTCCAAAGGCTCTGATCATGACTTCGCCCGCACTGCTGACCTTGTACGATCCACCCCGCAGCAGGACCGACCCTCGGCAGCCCAAGGCGTACAACGCCCTACGTGCCAAGCGCGATGCGCCGCTATCGGCTGCGTGGCAGCCTCCGCCGTCGCTGCAACGACCGATGGGGAGGCGGTCGTCTTGACCCAGCCTGGAGAATGGCTCGACCTCACGCGGCCACAGGCCGCCCGCCGCTACGACGCCCTGCTCGGCGGCAAGGACAACTTCGAGTCCGACCGCGCCTCCGCGCAGCAGATCCGCCAGGAATTACCGTCGGTCGACCTCGCCGCTCGGGAGCTGCGCCGGTTCCTTGAGCGGGTCGTGCACCATCTGGCCGCCGACTGCGGCGTCCGCCAGTTTCTCGACATCGGATGCGGGCTGCCACATGCACCGAACGTGCCCGAGATCGCCCAAGCAGTCGACCCCACCACCCGCGTCGTCTACGTCGACCCCGACCCCCTCGTTGGCGCCCACGCCCGCGCCCTGCTGACCAGCCACCCCGACGGGGCCGCCCACTTCAGGTCCGGCGGCTTGAACGACCTGGACGCGATTCTGGCCGACGACACGGTACGAGACCTCATCGACTTCACCAAGCCGGTCGCGGTCCTGCTACTGGCCGTGCTGCATTTTGTCCCCGACGACCAGCATGCCTACGACGCCCTCGACCACCTCAGGACCGCACTGCCACCCGGCTCGTACGTCGCGGTGTCGCACGTGACCTTCGACCCGCTGTCGGCCGACCAAGCCGACAGGCTGGCGAAACTCGCTGACCCCGGCGCCGGCCACGGACCCTTCCGCGCCCGGACCCACGATCAGCTCACCGCGCTGCTCGACGGGCTCGAGTTGCTGGAACCAGGCGTGGTCTCCGTCGTGGACTGGCATCCCGACCGCGAACCCCGCCCGCAGATCGGAGCCGATCAAGCTGTCGCCTACGGCGCCCTGACCCTTATAACCCTCGCCACCCGCGACGTCGGTCAGCCCTCGACACAGGAAGGACAGACGGCTGATGTTGCGCAATGACCTGACATCGCGTGACCTCACGACGGACACCGGCTCGCTCACGGCGACGATCACAGCCACGTGCCAGGCGCAGTGCGCCGGGGCGGATCGCTGCCGAGCCGCGTAGCAGGAACGGCGCCGATGGCCGTCCCTGCTACGGGTGGTGTCAGGCGGCGTTGGAGAGGTCCGTCACCGCGGTCGCCTTGTCGCCGTCCGTGGCGTTCTTGAGCT
The DNA here is from genome assembly GCF_003002065.1 of Pseudosporangium ferrugineum. GTDB lineage: Bacteria > Actinomycetota > Actinomycetes > Mycobacteriales > Micromonosporaceae > Actinoplanes > Actinoplanes ferrugineus_A. Next base: position 106,999 of record NZ_PVZG01000014.1, on the reverse strand, counting down.
GAGGCACCAGCACGTCGAGGGCGTACAGCAGCGCGTTCGGTCCGCTGTAGGCCAGGGCCCCGCCCAGCGGCGTCGAGAAGGACGTGTAGAGGGTGCGGTCCTCGGTCACCACCTTCAGCCGGCTGAAGGCCGGGGAGGTCAGCATGTCCTTCTTGGTCGCGCCGTTGACGAACAGCACGTCGCGGTCCAGCAGGTCGAGGCGTTCCTCGCTGATCTCGTCCTTCTCGGTCTGGGCCGCGAAGCCGAGGGCGTCGAAGAGGGCCCGGCGGGGGTCCTTGGCCGGGATCAGCCAGTGCTGGCCCTTCTCCGGGCCGAAGTCGACGACCAGGGTCTTGCCGGCGAACTGGGGGTTGGCCTGCTTGGCCTCGGCGATCTTCGCGTTGACCTTGTCGACCAGGGCCTGGGCCTCGGCCGGCTTGCCGAGCGCCTTGCCGGTGGTCAGGGTCTGCACGTCCCAGGGGGTCTGCTCGTCGGCGTACGCGCTGGACTGGATGACCGTGGGGGCGATCTGGGACAGCTTCTCGTACGTCTCCTTGGTGATCGTCTCGTAGATGCCGAGGATCAGGTCGGGCTGCTGCTTGATGATCGCCTCGAAGTTCATCTCGGCGGAGAAGGTGCTGATCTTCTGGCCGCCGAGGGCCGACTGCACCCACGGGTACGCCGGGTATTCGGTGAACCATTCGCGGGTGCTGACCGGCACGACGCCGAGGGCGAGGACCGGGTCCTGGTCGTTCCAGCCGACGGTGACGACGCGGGTGGGCTGCTTCTCGATGGTGGTCGAGCCGAACTTGTGCTCGATCGTCACCGGGAAGGCCGCCGCGGCCGCGCCCGACGCCGCCGGGGTGGCGGGCTCGTCGTCGTCGGCTGCGCAGGCGGTGGCGGTCGTGGCGGCGAGCAGGCCGGCCGTGGCGACGGTGAGGACCCGTCGCCAGCGTCGGGTACGGGGGGTCATGGGCGCTCCTGATGATCGGGGGTCCGTTGGCTCGACCTGTAGGTTAGGTTAGGCTAACTTCGCTTCGCTCCCCGGGGTTCGCCCCCACCCTTTTTCTGGAGGACCACAGCCATGCAGCGGACCCTGCTCGGTGGCAAGATCCACCGCGCCACCGTGACCCAGGCAGACCTGCACTACGTCGGCTCCATCACCATCGACAGGACCCTGATGGACGCCGTGGACCTCGTCGAGGGCGAGCAGGTCCAGGTGGTCGACATCGACAACGGCGCGCGGCTCGTGACGTACGTGATCGAGGGCGCGGCGGGTTCCGGCGTGATCGGGATCAACGGCGCCGCCGCCCGGCTCGTCTCCGTCGGCGACCTGATCATCATCATGTCGTTCAAGCAGGTGGACGAGGCCGAGCGGGCCACGTACGAGCCCCGGGTCGCGCACGTCGACGCGCAGAACCGGCTGGTGGACATCGGCTCCGACCCGTCCGCGCCGGTGCCCGGCGCCGACGACCAGCTCTCCGGCAAAGTCCTGGTCCACTGAGGAATCGCGACATGGGCGCGCTGACCGTCTGCCGGGACTGCTGCTGCGGCAGCGCCGACAAGCACCCGGGGGTCGATCATGACGGGCAACTCACGGCCATCCGTGGCGCGGTGGGAGAGCGGCATCGCGTACGCGTGAGCGAATGCCTGCGCGTCTGCGAGCGGTCCAATGTGGTCGTGGTGCACCCCACACCGGCCGCCCGCCGGGCCGGTGCCCGCCTGGTTCACCTCGGTGACGTCCTCGATGATCACCTGGTGGACGCGGTGGTGGACTGGCTCGACGCGGGCGGGCCCGGGAAGGCCGAGGCCCCGACCGTCCTCATCGGATGCATTTTCGACCCGAAGGACTACGCCGACTGACCGGAGATCCGGTCTATGCTTGCCCGCGACGATCGAGCAAGGTGCAGACGACCCTGAGGATGCGCACGTGGCAGACGGTCCGGCCGCCCCCGGCGGAGAACGCGACATTCCCAAGCTGGACACGACGGTGCCGCAGACGGCGCGGATCTGGAATTACCTGCTCGGGGGCAAGGACAACTTCGCAGTGGACCGCGAGGTCGGCGACCAGATCGTGGCCACCCTGCCGCAACTGGCCGAGAACGCCCGCCTGTCGCGGGCCTATCTCGCCCGCGCGGTGCGCTACCTCGCCGGCGAGCGGGGCATCCGGCAGTTCCTCGACATCGGCACCGGCCTGCCCACCGCCGACAACACCCACGAGGTCGCCCAGTCCGTGGCGCCCGACGCGCGCATCGTCTACGTCGACAACGATCCGCTGGTGCTCGCGCACGCCCGCGCGCTGCTGACCACCAGCGCGGAGGGTGCCACCGCCTACGTCGACGCCGACCTGCGCGACGCCGGCACGATCCTGCGCGAGGCCGCGCACACGCTCGACCTCGACCAGCCCGTCGCCGTGTTCCTGATGGGCATCCTCGGCCACATCGAGTCGGACGACGAGGCGCGCGACATCATCGGTTCGATCCTGGACCGGCTGCCCTCGGGCAGCTACCTTGCGATGTACGACGGCAGCGACACCAGCGAGGCCAACACCGAGGCCGTCCGGATCTGGAACATCTCCGCCAACCCCAAGTACCACCTGCGGAGCCCCGAACGCATCGCCGGCCTCTTCGCCGGACTCGAGATCGTCGACCCCGGCGTGGTGTCGGTGACCCGATGGAAGCCCGAGCCGGGGGCGGAGAACGCCGTTGAGATCGACCAGTACGCCGCTGTCGGGCGCAAACCGTAACCAGAGGACCATGCCGATGAGTGCGCCCGAGCAGAACGGCGGGCCCACGGTCCGCCGGCTCCAGCTCGGCGCGCGCCTGCGCAGCCTGCGGCTGGCCGCCGGGATCACCCGGGACCGGGCCGGCTACGAGATCCGCGGCTCCGAGTCGAAGATCAGCCGGATGGAGCTGGGCCGGGTCGCGTTCAAGGAGCGCGACGTCACCGACCTGCTGAAGCTCTACGGAATCACCGACGCCGGCGAGCACGAGCGGCTGCTGGCGCTGGCCCGGGAAGCCAACTCGCCCGGCTGGTGGCACTCGTACGGCGACGTGCTCACCACGTGGTTCCAGAACTACCTCGACCTCGAGCAGGCCGCGGAACTGATCCGTACGTACGAGATCCAGTTCGTTCCGGGCCTGCTCCAGACCGACGCCTACGCCCGCGCGGTCATCATGCTCGGGCACGGCACCGCCTCGGCCGAGGAGATCGACCGCCGCGCCGACCTGCGGATGGCCCGTAAGCAGCTGCTCGGCCGGGAGAACCCGCCCCGCCTGTGGGCGGTGATCGACGAGGCGGTCCTCAAGCGTCCGATCGGCGGCCGGCACGTGCTGCGCGAGCAGATCGCGTACCTGATCGAGCAGTCCACCCTGCGCAACATCCGGCTGCAGGTCATACCGTTCAGCACCGGCGGCCACGCGGCGGCCGGCGGCGCCTTCTCGATCCTGCGGTTCCCGCACGAGAACCTGCCGGACGTGGTCTACATCGAGCACCTGACGAGCGGCCTCTACCTCGACAAGCGCGAGGACGTCGACCACTACGCGGCGGCGATGGGCCGGCTGTTCATCGAGGCCGAGCCGCCGGACCGGACCCCGGAGATCCTGCGCCGGGCCCTGCGCGACCTCGACGACTGAGCGCCGCGGCCGGCAGGGCCCGGCCCCCGTCAGGCCACGACCCGGCTGTTCTCTCGGTTGCCGGGCTCGCCGGCCAGGTCGCCCCGCCGCGGCCGGGCGATGATCGCGGCCACCGCGATGAGCGCGAAACCCCAGATCGGCAGCTGCTCGAGGTCGCTCGGGCTCAGGAACCAGCCCTCGCCGAGGTCCAGCGCGCGCATCAGATCGACGGTGGGCGCGAAGGCGAAGCCGCGGGAGTGCACCAGTTCGCCCGTGCCGACCGGGTCGGCCACGGTCAGGTAGCGCACGAGCGAGGCCACGAAGCCCGCCGCCGACGGGAGCACCGCGACCAGCCCCACGGTGGCCAGGACCGTGCTGCGCCGGGGCCGCCGTGCCGCCCGGATGCGGTGTGCCAGCGCCACCCCGGCCAGCCACCCCGCGGCGAGGCCGAGCAGCGTTCCGGCGATCGTGAGCGGCAGGTACGACGCGGGACGCTGCGGCCAGCCGGCGAGCTGGATCCCCTCGGTGCCGTCGGCGTAGCGGTAGACGTACACGTCGAGGCGGGTCTCGGCGTTCTCCGCGGCGAAGTGGACGTCGGTGAGGCCGGGGGAGGCGTCGCCGGCCGTGACCGGCCCGGTGCGCCAGCCGTCGGCGGCCAGCTTCTGGTGGATCCGTTGCGCCGCCTGCTCGATGCCGGTGCCGGCGGCCACGGGTGCCGAGGCGAACAGATAGCGGTCCGAGGAGCCGCTCTGCTCCAGGCCCGGCAGGATCCGCTGGCTGAGCGCCGCCGCGTCGGGGAGCGCGGGATAGCCGGCCGTGCCCGCCCACGAGCCGAGGGCGGCGCCCAGCGCGCCGCCGACGAGCATCGCCAGCACCGCGGCCACCACGGCGAGCGGGCGGCGGGCCGGCGGACGGAAGCGTTCGCGCAGGCCGTCCAGCACGAGCCAGCCCCGCTCGGACCGGGTCGGCCGGCCGCCGGTGGCCTCCATCAGGGTCGCGACGAGCTCGCCGCCGTGCTTGCGGCGCAGCCTGGCCGGGTAGGCGGCCAGCAGCGTCCGGTGACCGCCGTGCGCGCTCATGCGGCACCTCCGGCGACCCCGGGCCGGAGCCCGAGCTGGTGGTCGGCGACGGCGGCGTGGCGCCGCAGCCGGCCGGCCTCCTCGGCGAGGGCGGCGGCACCGCTGTCGCTGAGCCGGTAGTAGCGCCGGAGCCGGCCGTCGACGGCCTCCTCGCGGTCGATCTCGATCAGGCCCTGCTGATCGAGGCGGTCCAGGGCGCCGTACAGGGTGCCGGGCCGCAGCGTCAGCTCCCCGCCGGAGAGGTCCACGACGGACTGCACGATCCCGTAGCCGTGAAGCGGCCGGGCGGCGAGCGCCGTCAGTATGAAGAAGGTTGGTTTCTGCACGGCGGAGACAGTACGGCCGCCGATGTATAACGTCAAACGTAGTGTTCAGCGCGGGTGGCTCGTCAGGTAGCCGCCCATCGTCGTGAAGTAGTCGTGGGCGGCCAGCTCGACGCCGTCGTCCGTGCGTACGCGCTTGATGAGCAGGGCCCGGCTCCGGCCGCGACGGGCCTCGGCGCCCGCGACCACCGCCACGCCGTCGCCCTCGCGGTAGAAGATGCGGCCCGGGGTGCCGCCGTAGATCGCCTCCGACACGCCCGCCGCCACGATCTCCAGGCGGCGGCCGCGGTGGAAGCAGAACGCCTGCGGGTACGGCGCGGACTGGGCCCGGACGAGGCGGGCGAGCTCCTCCGCCGTCCAGGTCCAGTCGATGCGGATGTCCTCCTCCGCGCGCTTGTGGAAGAAGCTGGCCCTGCTGCGGTCCTGCGGGACGAAGTCGCGGCGGCCGGAGGCGAGTTCGGCAAGTCCGTCCACTGTGATGGGTCCGAAGAGCTCGAGCGTCTTGTGGAACAGGTCCGTGGTGGTGTCCTCGGGGCCGACCGGGACCGAGCGTTGCAGCACGATCGGGCCGGCGTCCAGCGTCTCGTCCATGAGGTGCGCGGTCACGCCGACCTCGGGCTCGTCGTTGAGCAGGGCCCAGATCAGGGGCGAGAATCCCGCGTACGCCGGCAGCAGCGCGTCATGCACGTTGAGCGTCCCGAACGCCGGCAGGGTGAAGACGCGCGGCGGGATCCAGGTGCGCCAGTTGGTGGCCACGATGACGTCCGGCGCGACCTCCTTGAGCGTCTCGTACAGCTCGTCGTCGTCCGGACGCTCGCGGATCAGCACCGGTACGCCCGCCGACGCCGCGAGTTCCTCGACGGAGTCGGACCACACCTTCTCGTACGCGCCCTCGCCACGCGGGTGCGTCACCACCATGACGACCTCGTGTTCCGAGTCCAGCAGGGCCTGCAGCGTGCGGTGTCCCCACGTCTGGAACCCGAACATGACGACTCGCATGGATTTCTCCCTCACCAGGCACTGCGGACGACGGCTGTGCTTAGGTTAGGCTAACCAACACCTCGGGGTCAGGTCGGCCCCGCCGTGGAGGGGACGGACATGTCTGAACCTGAACTCGATGTCGTGGGAATCGGCTTCGGCCCGTCGAATCTCGCCATGGCGATCGCCGTGACGGAGCACAACGGCACCGCCGGCGCGGGTCCGGCGGTCACGGCGCGCTTCCTCGAACGGCAGGCGTCGTTCGGATGGCACCGCGGCATGCTGCTCGACGACGCCACGATGCAGGTCTCGTTCCTCAAGGACCTGGTGACGCTGCGGAACCCCACCAGCGAGTTCAGCTTCCTGCGGTACCTGCACAGCCAGGGCCGGCTGATCGACTTCATCAACCACAAGAACCTGTTCCCGCTCCGCGTCGAGTTCCACGACTACTTCGCGTGGGCCGCCGAGCAGGTCGCCGACCAGGTCACGTACGACGCCGAGGTGCTGTCCGTGAGCCCGGTCGAGGACGCCGCCGGCGACATCACCGCGGTGGACGTGCTGTCCCGGCAGGGCGGGCGGCTGACCACCCACCGGGCCCGCAACCTCGTGGTGGGCACCGGGTTGCGGCCCCGGCTGCCCGAAGGCGTGGCAGCCTCGCCGCGGATCTGGCACACCAGCGAGCTGCTGCACAACCTGCCGCGCCTCCGTGGCACCGAGCCCCGCCGCTTCGTGGTCGTCGGCGCCGGCCAGAGCGCCGCCGAGGCCGTCGCCACCCTGCACACCGAGTTCCCCGGCGCCGAGATCTGCGCGGTCTTCTCCCGGTACGGCTACTCGCCGGCCGACGACAGCTCGTTCGCCAACCGCATCTTCGACCCCGAGGCGGTCGACGACTTCTACCGCGCGCCCGAGGGCGTCAAGCGGCAGCTGATGGAGTACCACGCCAACACGAACTACTCCGTCGTCGACATCGACCTGATCGACGACCTGTACCGCCGGGCGTACCAGGAGAAGGTTCTGGGCCGGGAACGCCTGCGGATGCTGAACGTCTCGCGGGTGACCCGGATCGCCGACGGGCCGGACGCCGCGGTGGCCACCGTCCGGTCGCTGGTGACGGGGGAGAAGACCACTCTGGAGGCCGACGTGGTGGTCTGCGCGACCGGGTACCACCAGGCCGACCCGTACGGCATCCTCGGCGACGTCGCGGAGCTCTGCCGGCGCGACGAGCAGGGGCGTCCGGAGGTGCGGCGGGACTACCGGGCGGCGACCGACCCGCGGCTGCGGGTGGGGATCTACCTCCAGGGCGGCACGGAGCACACCCACGGCATCACCTCGGCGTTGTTGTCCAACACCGCGATCCGGGTGGGGGAGATCCTGGACTCCGTGGTGGCCCACCGTACGGCGCCCGCCCTCGTGGCGGCCTGACCGTTCGGGTTTTCAAACGGGACGTATTTCCAATGTCGACTCATCCGTTCGGCCGAGTTCGAGTCTTGATCGTTGTCCTGATTCGGTACGCGGAGGAGACTTCGTCCTCGCGTTGATCCCTCCCCCTCGACGCCTAGGACGTGTGATGACTCAGCCTCGCCAATCCCTCTCCGCACCGGCCCGGAAGCGAAGTCCGCTCCCGTGGGTGCTGCTCGCCGTGTTCGTCGTCGCTCTCGGCGTCGTGCTCGTTCCCAAACTGGTCGGCTCGGGCGGTAACGACGACCCCGCCCCGGTCGCCGCCTCCCAGGCCGACCCCCTGCTGACCGCCGTCGACAAGTGCGACCCGGTCAAGCAGGGGCTCAAGCTCTCCGACAAGAACCGCAAGCTGACCATCAACGGCGCCGGCAAGAAGTTCCCGGTGGGTCTCAACGAGGACGCCATGACCTGCGTCCTCGACACCATCGGCATGCCCGGCACGCTCATCGACCGGATGCGCTCCACCGTCTCCGCCGACGGCCAGCTCGAGGGCGACTGGCCCAGCTTCACCGCGACGTGGACGAACGACGCCGACAAGGGCCTCGACGTCACGGTGACCCGCACCAGCTGACCCGTTCCCGCGGTCAGATCTCCAGCGAGGCCGACAGGCGCGGATCGTCGAGGGCGTGCGCGGCAGTGATCGCGTACGCCCCCGGCACGGTGCGCCAGCCGCCGTCCCAGACCTGCCAGGTGCGCTCGGGCAGCGCCACCCGTACGGTCACCGTCTCGCCGGGGTGCGCCTCGACCGGGGCGAACCCGGCCAGCGCGCGGGCCGGCCGGGCCGGGGCGTCGGGCCGGCCGCCGATCGGGCCCGCGTACACCTGCACCACCTCACGCCCGAACCGCGTGCCGGTGTTCGTCAGGGTCACGACCGCCTCGGTGGCCGACGCCTCGATCGCCTCGTAGCGCCAGGTCGTGTAGCCGAGGCCGTGGCCGAACGCGTACCGCGGCGGGGTGCCCGCCAGGTCCCACGCGCGGTAGCCGATGAAGACGCCCTCCTCGTACTCGACGACGCCGTCGCGCGGCGCCACCTCCAGCACGGGGCAGTCCTGCTCGCGGCGCGGCCAGGTGGTCGGCAGCCGCCCGCCGGGCTCCTCCACGCCGAGCAGCACGTCCGCCAGCGCCGCGCCCGCCTCCTGGCCCGGGAACCACGTCAGCAGCACCGCCGCCACGTCGTCCGCCCACGGCAGCAGCACCGGCGAGCCGGCGTTGACCACCACGACCGTCCGCGGGTTGGCCGCGGCGACCCGGGCCACCAGCTCGTCCTGCCGGCCGGGCAGCGCCAGCGAGGTCCGGTCGAAGCCCTCCGACTCGACCTGCTCGGTGGTGCCGACCACGACGATCGCCACGTCCGACGCGGTGGCGAGCGCGACCGCCTCGGCCAGCAGGCCGTCCGGGGAGACCCCGGGACCCTGGTGGCCGAGCGTCGCGGAGACCGTGTGCCCCATCCCCGGCTGGAGGGTCTGCCGCAGCACCACTTCCACGGGTACGCCGGCGGCCAGCTCGACCGCCGTCCGCTGCTCCTTCGGCGAGAGCAGCAGGTCGGCGCGGCCGGTGCCGGGCGGGTGCAGCGTCCCGGCGTAGCGCGACTCGCCGCCCACGGACAGGTCGAAGGTGCCGAACCCGGAGACCGCGAAGGTGTGCTCGCCGCCGCGCTCGGGCGTGAACGTGGTGCGCAGCTCGATGCCCGTGACGTCGGCGGGGGCGATGCCGCCGGGCAGATCGCCGATCCAGCGCACCGTCGCCGTGGGCACCTCGAACGCATAGTCCGCGCCGAGCAGCGTCACCGAGGCGGGCTCGCCCAGCGCGGGCAGGAACGGCCGCGGGTCGGCGCCGACCGCGTGCGCCACGTCGACGCCGGGCAGGGCGCGGGTGAGGCCCTCCAGCGGCGAGATCACGTGCGGCGGGGTGACCTGGGCGCTGCCGCCGCCGAGCACCCGGGCGTCGGTGGCGAGCGCGCCGATGACCGCCACCCGGGTCAGCGCGGCGGGCTCCAGCGGCAGGGTGTGGTGCTCGTTGCGGGCCAGGACGAACGACCGGGTCGCCACGGTGTGCGCCACGGCGTCCCCGTCCAGGTCGGCGGGGAAGGACGTGACCGCCGCGGGTACGCCCTTGAGCAGCCCGACGCGCCCGGCCAGCGTGAGCACCCGCCGTACCTTGTCGTCGATCAGCTCTTCCGCCACCTGACCGGCGCGCACCGCCGCGACCAGCGCGGCCCCCCACGGGTTCTCCAGGGCCGGCATGGCGATGTCGAGGCCGCCGAGCGCCGTCGGCACCGTCTCCCGCGCCGCCCGCCAGTCCGACACCACGATGCCGTCGAAACCCCATTCATCCTTCAGTACGTCCGACTGAAGCACCCCGTTCGCGGCCATCGGCAACCCGTTCACGCTGTTGTACGCGCTCATCACGCCCCAGCCGCCGGCCCGCACGACCCGCTCGAACGGCGCGAGATAGACCTCCCGCAGGGCGCGCTCGCCGATCCGCACGTCGACGGTCATCCGGTCGGTCTCGAAGTCGTTGCCCACCAGGTGCTTCACCGTCGTGCCGACGCCGTGCTCCTGCACCCCGGCCACGAACCCGACGCCGATCTCGCCGGAGAGCAGCGGGTCCTCGGAGTAGCACTCGAAGTGCCGGCCGCCCAGCGGGGTGCGCTGCAGGTTCACGGTCGGGCCGAGCAGCAGGTGCACGCCCTTGCGCCGGGACTCCTGCCCGAGCAGCCGGCCGGCCGTACGGGCCAGCTCCGGGTCCCAGGTGGCGGCGAGGGCGGTCGGGCTGGGCAGGGCGATGGACGGATCCTCGGGGGCCCAGCCGGTGCCCCGTACGCCGATCGGCCCGTCGCTCATGATCAGCGAACCCAGGCCGATCCGGGGGATCGCGGGCAGGGACCAGAAGTCCTGACCGCCGAGGAGTGACACTTTCTCCTCGAGCGTGAGCTGGTTGATCAGGTGGTCCATGGAAGCGCTCCCATCGCGTCGGCTGCGACGATCTTACGTGCGCAGGTAAGAGGCACCGTTCAGGTCGATGATCGAACCCGACGCCCACTCGGCCTCCGGCGACGCCAGCCAGTGCACCGCGCCCGCGATCTCCGCCGGCCGCGCGACCCGGCCGAACGGGCTCTGCGCCCGGATCTCGTCGCCCCGCTCCGCCTTCAGATGCTCGTTCGTCATGTCCGTCTCGACGAACCCCGGAGCCACACAGGCCACCCCTATCCCGTACGGCGCCAGCGCCACCGCCAGCGACTGGGCCATCGCGTTCAGGGCTGCCTTGCTCGCGCCGTACGCCGGCTGCTGCGGCTCGCCGCGGAACGCGCCCCGCGACGACACGTTGACGATCCGGCCCCCGCGTTCCCGCATGTGCTGGGCCGCCGCCCACGCCGCGTTCGCCGCGCCGAACAGGTTCACGTCGAACGTGCGGCGCCACGTGGCCTGCCACTCGTCGTACGCCGTACCGAAGACGGGGTGGGGTGGATCCGCCCGGCCGAACGCGCCGGCGTTGTTCACCAGCACGTCCAGGCCCCCGAGCCCGGCCGCCGCTTCGTCCACCATGGCGCGTACGGCCTCGGGGTCCGCCAGATCGGCCCGGACCACGACGTGGCCGGTGCCGGGCAGCTCCGCGGCCAGCTGCCCGGCCAGCGCCGCGGAATCGCGGTGATGGACCGCCACGCGGTCGCCGCCGGCCGCGAACCGCCGGGCGATCGCCCGGCCGATGCCGCGGGAGGAGCCGGTCACCAGGATCGCCCGACCTGTCATACCCCCACCCTAAGATCTCCGCTGTGGAGCCACTCACGAACGCCCGGCAGCGCCTCGAGCGCGCCGTCCGCAGGGTCCAGGCCGACGCCCGGGTGCCGGCCCTGTCCGTCGCGCTGCACCGCGCCGACCGCGAGCTCTGGACCTGCACGGTCGGTTCGTCGGGCAACCCGGAGCATCCGCTCGGCCCCGGCAGCCGCTTCCGCGTCGGCTCGGTCACCAAGACCTTCACGGCCGTCCTGGTCCTCCAGGCGCGCGACGACGGCCTGCTCGACCTCGACGACCCGGTCTCCGCCCACCTCGACGTGCCCGCCCACGGCGGCGCCACCCTCCGCGCCCTGCTCTCCCACACGGCCGGCTACCAGCGTGAGCCGCACGGCGACGTGTGGGACGTGCTGGCCGCCCCCGACGACCGCCGGCTCCTCGACGACCTGGCCCGCGCCGAACGCGTCCTGCCCGCCCACCGCCGCTACCACTACTCCAACCTCGGCGTCGCCGTCCTCGGCCAGCTCGTCGCCCGGCTGCGCGGCGGCACCTGGGCCGAGGTGCTCCAGGAGAGGATCCTCGACCCGCTCGGCCTCGCCGCCACCACGGTCGAGCCCACGGCCGGCGCGGCGGTCGGCTACCTCGTCGACGCCTACTCCGACGCCGCCCGCCCCGAGCCCCAGCTGGACATGGGCGGCGTCGCCCCGGCGGCCCAGCTCTGGAGCACGGCCACCGACATGGCCCGCTGGGCGGCGTTCCTGGCCACCCCGGAGATCATCGACCCGGGCGCCCTGGTGCTGTCCCGGGACACCCTCGACGAGATGCGCTGGCCGCGGACCACGACCGACGAAACCCTCTGGACCGGCGGCTTCGGCCTCGGCCTGATCCTCATCCCCCAGGGCGGCCGCGTCCTGCACGTCGGCCACGACGGCGCCATGCCCGGCTTCCTCGCCGGCGTCTACGGCCGCCGCGGCGGCGAAGGCAACCCGGGCGCCCTCGGCGCGGCGGTGCTGGCCTCCTCCGGCACGGCAACCGAGATCAACGAACTGGTCCACGAACTCCTCACGATCGCGGTCGACGCCGACCCGGCCGAGATCCGCCCCTGGTCGCCCGGCCCACCCGCCCCACCGCAATACCGGGACATCCTCGGCCCCTGGTGGAGCGAGGGCTTCCCGCACACCTTCAGCTGGCACGACGGCACCCTCCAGGCCCGCGCGGCCGACGCCCCGGCCGACCGCCCACCCTCGGTCTTCCGCCCCATCCCCGACCGCCCGGACACCCTCCGCACGGTCTCGGGCCGCGAGACAGGAGAACTCCTCAGACTCACCCGCAACGACACGGGCGCGGTGGTCCGCATGCACTGGGCGACCTACCGCTTCACCCGCCACCAGGAGACCTTCGACGGGATCGCGGTCTCCGAGGGCTGACCACCCGGTCCTGTCACCCGGTCCTGTTGCCCGCGGCCTGTTGTTCGCGGCCCTTGGCGCGCGGCGCGTTGTCCGTGGCGCGTTGGCCCGCCACTCGCCCTCCCCGGCGTGTCACCTCGTCGCCTGCCCCGGGCTGGAGCCCTCTGCTCCCCGTCCACCGCTCGGCCGCCTCGTCCTCGGCGTGCCGCCCGTCCGCCGCCCTGCCGCCCCGTCCTCGGCGTGCCGCCCGTCCGCCGCCCTGCCGCCCCGTCCTCGGCGTGCCGCCCGTCCACCGCCCTGCCGCCCTGCCTGCATCGCCCTACCGTCGTTTGCGCGCTGCCACTGGTCGCTGCGCGCCGCCTATCGGCCGCCCGTCGGCCTTCACCGGTCGCGCGCGCCGCCTATCGGCCGCCCGCCGCGCGGCGCCTCTCATCGGCTGCTGGCGGCCGACCGGTGGGCCGGCGGGAAAACGGCGGATAATGGCCTCGGCGGGTCCGCTCCGGAGCGGATACGATGGCACGATCCTTACGCGCGCCGCCGCAACGGCGGGGATGAGAAAGAGAGCAGGTGGCGTAGGCCGTACGGCCGCCCCTATGACCGGCACCGAACACAGCAGCGCTGCCGCTCGGGTGCAGACCAGGATCTCGGTCTCCGACCCGAAGATCATGGTGAACCTGCTCGGCACCAAGGACGAGATCCTGCGGCTCGTCGAGCGCACCCTCGCCAGCGATGTGCACGTCCGCGGGAACGAGATCACGATCACCGGCGCACCGGCCGACAACGCCACCGCCGAGCGGCTGTTCTCCGAGCTCATCGAGCTTATCGAGAAGGGCGAGACGCTCAGCGTCGACGCTGTCCGGCGTACCGTCGCCATGCTGGAGCAGAACACCGCCGAGCGCCCGGCCGAGGTGCTCACCCTCAACATTCTGTCCCGGCGCGGGCGCACCATCCGCCCCAAGACCCTCGGCCAGAAGCGGTATGTCGACGCCATCGACGAGAACACCATCGTCTTCGGCATCGGCCCCGCCGGCACGGGCAAGACGTACCTCGCCATGGCCAAGGCCGTGCAGGCGCTCCAGGCGAAGCAGATCAACCGGATCATCCTCACCCGCCCGGCCGTCGAGGCGGGCGAGCGGCTCGGCTTCCTGCCCGGCACGCTCAACGAGAAGATCGACCCGTACCTGCGCCCGCTCTACGACGCCCTGCACGACATGCTGGACCCGGAGACGATCCCGCGGCTGATGCAGGCCGGCACGATCGAGGTCGCACCCCTGGCCTACATGCGCGGCCGGACCCTGAATGACGCCTTCATCATCCTCGACGAGGCGCAGAACACGACGCCCGAGCAGATGAAGATGTTCCTGACCCGGCTCGGCTTCGGCGCCAAGATCGTGGTGACCGGCGACGTCACCCAGGTCGACCTGCCCGGCGGCACCAGCAGCGGCCTCCGCGTGGTCCGAGAGATCCTCCGGGGCGTCGAGGACGTGCACTTCGCCGAGCTGTCCAGCTCGGACGTGGTCCGTCACCGGCTCGTCGCCGAGATCGTCGACGCGTACGCCCGCTACGACGCCGACCAGGAACAACAGACCACCCAGCAGTCCGTCCGAGCGGTGCAGGAACGCGCCGCCGGCGGCCGACGGCGGCGCTGAGCCGGCCGTGCCCACCCGGTCGCCCCGCCCCGGACCGCCCACCGGCCCGCCGCGCGACCACGCGCCCACCCGCCCCACCGGGCCCGCCCGGCTCACCCAGCCGTCCCGGCTCACCCAGCCGTCCCGGCACGGACCGCCCACCGGCCCGCGCCGGGGTCGCGTTCCGGTCCCGCACACCGGGCCGGTCCGGCACGGACCGCCTGCCGGTGCGCGAGGCGACCACGTTCCGCCCCGGCACGGATCGCCTGCCGGTCCGCCAGGCGACCACGTTCCGCCCCGGCACATCGGGTCGGTCAGGGCCGGGCCGACCGCCGGCGACGTGCTGGCTCCAGTCACCCGGCCGGTCCGGCCTGCACCGCGCGCCCGGCCGGTCCGGCCTGTGTCGCTCGCCCGGCCGGTCCGGCCTGTGTCGCTCGCCCGGGCGGTCCGGCCTGCGTCGCTCGCCCGGGTGCCGGGCGACCGCGTGCGGGCCGGGCGCAGCGGGCCGTCGCGGCTCGGGTCGTTCGGCGGCCTGCCGGGTGACCGCGTGCGGGCCGGGGGTGCCGCGCCGGTGGGGGTGGTGGGGCGGCATGTGAGGATTGTCGTCGGCCAGGCTCGCGGGCCGGTTCGGCCAATGACCATCGGCGTCGTGCGGAGCGGCGCCGGACACGATCGAGACCAGGGGTAGCGCACCACATGTCCATCGAGATCGCCAACGAGTCGGGAGTCGAGGTCGACACCGACGCGATTCTCGCGGTGGCCCGGCACGCGCTCGAGGAGATGGGTGTCAACCCGCTCGCCGAGCTGTCGATCCTGCTCGTCGACATCGACTACATGACCGAGCTGAACCATCGGTGGATGGGCAGCGACGGGCCGACCGACGTCCTCGCGTTCCCGATGGACGAGGGCAGCGTCGACCACGGGCCGGGCGAGGCGGGCACGGGCGAACCGGCCCTGCTCGGCGACATCGTCCTGGCGCCCGAGGTGGCCGCCAAGCAGGCCGTGGCGGCCGAGCACACGGCGGCGGACGAGCTCCACCTGCTGACCGTGCACGGCGTGCTGCACCTGCTCGGCTACGACCACGCCGAGCCCGACGAGGAGCGTGAGATGTTCGCGCTGCAGGCCCGCCTGCTGCAGAGCTGGCGTTCCGGACGGCGGACCGGCTGATCCCGATGGACCCGTCCACACCGGCCGCCGCCACCGACCCGACCGCCCTCGCCGCCGCGACCCACCCGGCCGTCCTTGCTGCCGGCGCCGACCCGGTCGCGCTTGCCGCCGGCGCCGACCCGGGCGTGCTCGCCGGCGCCGACCCGGTCACGCTCGCCGCGGGGGCCGCCGCCGGGCTTCCCGACGTGCAGCTGATCATTTATGCCGTCGTCCTGGTCTTTCTGGCCGGCCTCGCCTCCATGACCGACGCCGCGCTCGCCACCGTCTCGCCGGCGCGGGCCGCCGAGATGGAGCGGGAGGGGCAGCGGGGTGCGGGTGCGCTCGCCGCCGTCGCCGGGGACGTGGTGCGGCACCTCAACCTGCTGCTTCTGCTCCGGCTGCTGTGCGAGCTGACCGCCACCACGCTGGTCGCGCTCGTCGCCGTGGACAGCTGGGGGGTCGGGTGGCGCGCCGCGCTGGTCACCGCCGGGGCGATGACGCTGGTCAGCTTCGTCGTGGTCGGGGTCGCCCCGCGTACGGTCGGGCGGCAGCACGCGTACGCGGTCGGTAAGGCCACCGCGCCGCTGGTCCGGTGGATCGGGCGGGTGCTGAACCCGCTGGCGTCGCTGCTCATTCTCATCGGTAACGCCGTCACGCCCGGTAAGGGGTTCCCCGAGGGGCCGTTCGGCAGCCAGGTGGAGCTGCGGGAGCTGGTCGACCTCGCCGAGCAGCGCGGCGTCGTCGAGCACGGCGAGCGCGAGATGATCCACTCGGTGTTCGCGCTGGGTGACACCATCGCGCGCGAGGTGATGGTGCCGCGTACGGAAATGGTCTGGATCGAGGGCCCGAAGACGCTGCAGCAGGCGCTCTTCCTGTTCCTGCGGTCGGGCTTCTCGCGGATCCCGGTCATCGGCGAGAGCGTCGACGACGTGCTCGGCGTGCTCTACCTCAAGGACGTGGTCCGGCGTACCCAGAACGGCGACCCCGCGGCGTCCGCGATGCCGGTCGCCGAGCTGATGCGCACGGCGACGTTCGTGCCGGAGTCGAAGCCCGTCGACGACCTGCTGTCCGAGATGCAGGCGGCCCGCACCCACCTGGTCATCGTGGTCGACGAGTACGGCGGCACGGCCGGGCTGGTCACCATCGAGGACATCCTCGAGGAGATCGTCGGCGAGATCACCGACGAGTACGACGTCGAGCGCCCGCCCGTCGAGCACCTGGACGACGGCGCGGTGCGGGTGACGGCGCGGCTGCCGATCGAGGACCTCGGCGACATCTTCGGCGTCGAACTGCCCGCCGACGAGGTGGAGACGGTCGGCGGCCTGCTCGCCCAGACGCTGGGCCGGGTGCCGATCCCCGGCGCGACCGTCGACGTGGGCGGCCTGCACCTGATCGCCGAGGGCACCACCGGCCGCCGCAACCGCATCGACTCGGTGCTGGTGCGCCGCGTCGAACCCCCGTCGGGTGAGCCCACCGACGAGCAGAACGTTCCCGAGACCGAGGAAAGACAGCACGCCGATGCCTGACCTGACCATTCCCGGCGCCCCCGCGGACACCGAACTCAGCGCCGAGGACGCGAAGCTGGTCACCCTGGCCCGCGGCGCCCGGGCCCGGGTGGGCGCGGCCGAGGGAGCTTCCGTACGCGACCAGGACGGCCGCACCTATGCGGCGGCCACGGTGTCGCTGCCCCACCTCCGGCTGACCGCCCTGCAGCTCGCGGTGGCGTCGGCGGTGGCCGCGGGCGCGACGAAGCTGGAGGCGGCGGCGCTGGCCACCGGCGCGGCGACCCTGGACGCCGACAGCCACGCGGCGGTACGCGACCTGGCATCGGACGCCCCGGTCCACGTGGTGGCGCCGGACGGCACGTTGCTGGGCACGGTGACGGAATGACGGGTCCGGCGGGCGGGGGCGAGGAGCGCCGGCTGACCCCGGGCGAGAGAAACGAGCAACGCCGCCAGGAACGCCGCGCAGCCCGCCGCCAAGCAGACTCCGGCGGAACAGGCCGCGGAGCCGGCGGCCGAGGAGCCGGCGGAACGGGCCGGGGAGCCGGCGGAACGGGCGGAAAGGGAACCGTCGGCACGGGGCGCGGAGGCGCCGGGGCCGGCGGAAGCCGGGGCACCAGCGGCGGCGCGGGCCGCGGGACCGGCGGCGGCGCTGCGAGCCGGGGAGCGGCGGGCGGCAGCGCGGGCCGGGGAACAGGCGGCGCGAGCGGCGCCGGCCGGGCAGCCCGCGGCCACGGAGCTGACGCCGGCGCGGGCCGGGGAGCCGGCGGCGCGGGCCGGGGGACCGAGGGCCGGGGGGCCGGCGGTGCGGGCCAGAGGGCCGGAGGTGATGCCGCCCGGGTCGGCGGGACGGGGCGGCAGGGCGGTGCGTCCGGGGAAGCCGTGAGCCCGGGGTCCGACGCGAACGCGCCGGCGGGTGGTGCGCGTACCGAAAGGGGGAGGACGCACCGGCACAAGGCCGCGCGGGCGACGAGGGTCGGGGACGGCACCTACCGTGCCGGGTTTGCGTGTTTTGTCGGGCGGCCCAACGCCGGGAAGTCCACGCTGACCAATGCGATCATCGGGCAGAAGATCGCGATCACGTCGAACAAGCCGCAGACCACGCGGCATGTCATCCGGGGGGTGTTGCATCGGGAGGACGCTCAGCTGGTGCTCGTCGACACGCCCGGGTTGCACCGGCCGCGGACGTTGCTGGGGGAGCGGCTCAACGATCTCGTGCGGGAGACGTGGAGCGAGGTCGACGTCATCGGGGTGTGTTTTCCGGCGGATGAGCCCGTGGGGGCCGGCGACCGGTTCATCTCGACCGAGATCGCCGAGCTCAAGGCTACCGTCGTCGCCGTGGTGACCAAGGTCGATCTGGTGCCGCCGGCGGTGCTCGCCGAGCGGCTGCTCGCCGTGAGCAAGTTGTACGACTTCGCCGACATCGTGCCGGTCAGCGCCGTTTCCGGGCATCAGGTGGACACGCTCGTCGACGTCATCGTGGGGCATCTGCCGGAGTCGCCGCCGCTGTATCCGGACGACGTGCTGACCGAGGAGCCGGAGCAGGTGCTCATCGGGGAGCTGATCCGGGAGGCCGCGCTCGAGGGGGTCCGCGACGAGTTGCCGCACTCGATCGCCGTGCTCGTCGACGAGATGCTGGTCGAGGGAAACCTGACCAAGATCTACGCCAACGTGTACGTGGAGCGCAGCAGCCAGAAGTCGATCGTCATCGGCGCCGGGGGCGCGCGGCTGAAGGACGTCGGCATCCGGGCGCGGGCCGAGATCGAGGCGCTGCTGGGGCGCAGGGTGTACCTCGACCTGCACGTCCGGATCGCCAAGGAGTGGCAGCGCGACCCCAAGCAGTTGCGCCGCCTGGGGTTCTGAGCGGCTACTGGCTGGTGATGGTGGCGTTGCCGCTGCCGGCCCGCACGTCGAGCACCGCCGTCGCCTTCGGGTCCGAGGACACGTCGGATTCGAAGTCGCCGGAACCGACGTGGTGGGCCACCCGGTAGGCGCCCGGCGGCACGGCCAGGTCGACGTTGCCGCTGGACACCCGCGCGGTGACCGACGCCGGCTGCATCAGCTCGAGCTCGATGTTGCCCGAGGTGGCCTCCGCGGTGATCGCGTTGCCGCCGGTCAGGTTCGTCCCGTCGATGTTGCCCGACCGGGTGGTCAGCGTGGCCGGCCCGGCGAGGCCCTCCGCGACGATGTTGCCGGAGCGGGCGGTGGCCGTGGTCCTGCCGGTGATCCGGTCGAGGTGGATCTCGCCGGAGTTCACCGTCACGTCGGCCGACCCCACCTGCACCAGGTTGAGGCCGCCGGAGGTGAGCTCGCCGCGGACGGCGACGCCGGTGGGCGCCTCGATGTCGTACGAGACCCGGCAGTTGGGGCCGCAGCTCGTGTCGACGGCCAGGCTCGTGCCGGTCAGCCGGTACGACACCCCGGGGTCGGCCCCGTCACTGCGCACGATCCGCTTGATGCGTGTCTCCGCGATCGGCGCCGTCCGCACCGAGACGTCGCCGCGGGTGCCCGACACCACCACCTCGGTGATCTTCACCTTCTCGGTGTCGTCGAAGGTCAGCTTGGCGGCCCCGAAGCCCTGGTCGCAACCGGTGAGGGTGGCCGCCGCGGCGGCGGCGACCAGGGTCAGTGCGCCGGCGCGCCGGCTCAGTCTCGCGGTCATGCCGCAAACGCTATGAGCCCGGGTACGTCCGGCGCCATCGGTCCCTCCACCCAGCCGTCCCCGAGATGACCCTGAGATCCGGGTCAGGGTCCGTCGTACCCAGGAGGCAGAATGTCGGGGTGCCCGCCGGATACCGACGCCAGCTCTACCGCGACGACGCGGTGGTGCTGCGCGTGCAGAAACTCGGCGAGAGCGACCGGATCATCACCCTGCTCACCCGCCGCCACGGCCGCCTGCGCGCGGTCGCCCGGGGGGTGCGCCGCACCACCTCGCGGTTCGGCGCCCGCCTCGAGCCGTTCGGCCACGTCGACGTGCAGCTCGCCGGCTCCCCGGAGGGGGTCGGCAGCAGCCTCCACTCGATCAGCCAGGTCGAGGGCGTCGCCCTGTACGGCAAGCGTTTCCTCGCCGACTACCCCCGCTACACCGCGGCCAGCGCGATCGCCGAGACCGCCGAGCGCCTCACCCCGGTCGAGCGCGAGCCGTCCCTGCGCCTCTTCCAGCTCACCCTCGGTGCCCTCAAGGCGCTGGCGGTCGGTGAGCACGCCACCAGCCTGGTCCTGGACGCCTACCTGCTGCGCGGCATGTCCCACGCGGGCTGGGCCCCGGCGCTGGCCGAGTGCGCGGTCTGCGGCACCCCGGGCCGGCACGGCGCCTTCTCGGTGCCGGCGGGCGGCGCCGTCTGTCCCGACTGCCGCCCTCCGGGCGCCGCCCACCCGGCCCCGGCGACGGTCGCCCTGATGCTGGCCCTCACCCAGGGTGACTGGGAGCTCGCCGACACCACCGACCCTCCCGTACGCCGGGAGTGCAGCGGCCTGGTCGCGGCGCACCTGCAATGGCACATGGAACGCAACCTGCGCGCCCTCCCGCTGGTCGACCGGCGCGAGTCCCCGCCGGCCCCGCCCACCTCCATCAGTGATCGACGGGAGATCCCGCAGTGACACGTCCGCCCACCCCGCACATCTCCGGTGCCACGCCGCCGAAGCTGCCGAAGGACGCGATCCCCCGGCACGTGGCGATCGTCATGGACGGCAACGGCCGCTGGGCCAAGGAGCGCGGCCTGTCCCGCACCAAGGGCCACGAGCAGGGCGAGTTCTCGCTGTTCGACACCATCGAGGGCGCGATCGAGCTCGGCATCCCGTATCTGTCGGCGTACGCGTTCTCGACCGAGAACTGGAAGCGCTCGCCGGAGGAGGTTCGCTTCCTCATGGGCTTCAACCGGGACGTCATCCGCCGCCGGCGCGACGAGCTGGTCGACCTCGGCGTGCGCGTGGTGTGGTCGGGCCGGGCCGGGCGGCTGTGGAAGAGCGTCATCTCCGAGCTCCAGACGGCCGAGGAGATGTCCCGCGGCAACAAGACGCTCACCCTGCAATTCTGCGTCAACTACGGCGGTCAGGCCGAGATCGCGGACGCGGCGGCGGCGATCGCCCGGGACGTGGCGGCCGGCCGGTTGCGCCCCGACAAGGTCAACGAGAAGACGATCCAGAAGTACCTCTACCACCCCGAGGTGCCGGAGGTGGACCTCTTCCTGCGGCCGTCCGGCGAGGAGCGCACGTCCAACTTCCTGCTGTGGCAGTCGGCGTACGCGGAGCTGATCTTCCTCGACACCCTCTGGCCCGACTTCGACCGCCGCCACCTCTGGTACGCCTGCGAGCTGTATGCCCAGCGCGACCGGCGCTTCGGCGGGGCCGTGCCCAACCCGGTCGCGCCCGGCTGACCTTGCCGCGCCGATCTACCGTGCGTGTCATGGTGATCGATGCCCTGCGGCGCGGCTGGCCGGAGCAGATCCTGACCGGCCGGTACGCGTTCCGCACCCGGCGGCGTGAGGGTGTCGCCGGAGCGCTCGCCGAGGGTCTGCGGCTGGTCAGCGACGAGCTGCTCGACGCGGCCGACACCCGGCAGTTGCAGGTGCTCGTGGGCGGGCGCCCGGTCATGGTCGTGATGCAGGACGTGCGCGGGGCCTGGCTGCCGGCGCCTCCGGGTCCCAAGGTGTGCGGCATCGACCCGGTCGGGCCGCTGCTCACCCTGCTGCCGGTCACCGAGGGCAACGCCGGGTGGCGGATCGCCGACGTGCTCGACAACCGGCTGGGCCGGGTCATCGGGACGCTCGAGACCACCGGCGGCTTCGTGCGGCCGGTGCGTACGGTCATCCTCGACCCGTCCCGCCGCGTCGCCGGGACCATGACCGAGCCGCTGGCCTCGTTCCTGTTCCAGTGGCTCCAGCTCGGCATCGGCTGGGGCCGGCGCCGGTTCACGTTCCGGGTCGACGGCCGGCCGGTGGCCCGCATCCGGCAGGTCTCGCGGCTGTGGGCCCGGGAGTTCCTGGTCGACGTGTCCGAGGTGGGCGGACGCCTGGACCCGCGGCTGGTGCTGGCCTGCGGCGTCGAGCGTTTCCACCCGCTCAGCACCTCCTGAGCGGCCGTCAGGCGGTGATGACCGCCACCGCCGCGTCCACGTCGGACAGGTCCGGCAGCACCGCGTGCGCCCCCGCCAGCACCAGCTCCGCCATGCTCGTGCCGCCGGTGGCCACGCCGACCGCCAGCGCGTCGTTCGCCAGGGCCGCCGACACGTCGTTCGCGGTGTCGCCGATGACCACGGGCTGGAAGCTCTCGCCGTACTTCGTCTCGGCCCGCTCCCGGCAGCGGCGCACGAGGGTCGCCCGTACGCTGTCGTCGGTGCCGTAGCCGCCGATGTCCGCGTCGAACGCGCCGGCCAGGCCGAAGGCCGCGATCTTCGCCTCCGCGACCTGCGGCACGTTGCCGGTGACCAGGGTCTGCACCACGTCCCCGCGGGTGCTCAGCGAGTCCAGGACGGCGCGTACGCCGGGCAGCAGCGCGCCCTGCTCGGCGAAGAGGTGGCGGGTGGCGTGCACCCGCTCGACGTATCGGGCGAAGAACCGCTCCGGCGTGCAGTCGGTGACCCCGTGGACCTCGAAGACCTCCGCGCAGATGTCCAGGTCCGTACGCCCGCCGAAGCTCGGCGTAGCCCGCCACGCCAGCCCGGTGACCTCGGTGAACGCGGCCTTCCAGGCGTTCGCCGCGACCCCGCCCCCGCGCAGCAGCGTGTAGTCGATGTCCCACATCACCAGCCGTCTCACCGCTCGGCCAGCCGCCGCTCGACGTGCGCGACCTTGGCGTCCAGCGCGCCGGTGACGCCCGGCCGCACGTCGGCCTTGAGGGTGACGCTGACCCGCGGGGCCCGCGCGGCGACGGCGTCGACGGCCTGCTTGACGACCGCCATCACCTCGTCCCACTCGCCCTCGATCGTGGTGAACATGGCATCGGTACGGTTCGGCAGGCCCGAGGCCCGCACCACGCGGACGGCCTCGGCGACCAGATCGCCGACGGACTCGGAGCCGCCGAGGGGCGTGACGGAGAAGGCAACCAGCATGCCGCTCATGGTGACACCGGTCCTCACCTGTTCGCTCGCCGGCCACGACGGCGACATCCCGGGTTGGTGGCGGCCCGCGAGATTGACGCCATGAGCCACGGCCACCACCACCATCACCACGACGACCACGACCCGGTCGTCCCGGCCCTCGACGCCGGCGTACCCGACAGCGAGCTGTCGCCGTCCGACGTGTCGCGCCGCGGTTTCCTGCGCGGCGCCGGCCTGCTCGGCGCCGGGGCCGCCGCCTCCGTGCTCGCCTCGCCGTCGGCCGCCGCTGCCGCCGGGCTGCCGCACGCGCACGGTCCCGCCGGCGGCGGCATCGCGAAGGGCGGCTTCCGCTGGCTGGCCGGCGATCATCACATCCACACCCAGTACAGCTCCGACGCCCAGTACCGGGTGCTCGACCAGGCCCGGCACGGCCGGGCGTACGGGCTCGACTGGGTCGTCATCACCGACCACGGCAGCAACGCGCACGCGAAGATCGGGGTGGAGAAGGTCAATCCCGACATCCGCAGGACCCGCGAGGAGCTGCCCGAGCTGCTGACCTTCCAGGGTCTGGAGTGGAACATCCCGGCCGCCGAGCACGCCACCGTCTTCGTGCACCCCGGCCGCAACGAGGTCGACGTGCTCAAGCGGTTCGAGCAGGCGTACGACGGCTCGCAGCTGCCGTCGGCCAACACCGTGGAGCAGAACGAGGCCGCCGCCGTGGCGGGCATCAGGTTCCTCGCCGAGCAGGTCCGGCAGCGCAAGGTCGAGGGCGCGCTGTTCCTGGCGAACCACCCGGCCCGGCGCGGCATCGACTCGCCGCACGAGATCCGCAACTGGCGCGACGCCGACCCGACCGTCGCGATCGGCATGGAGGGCGCGCCGGGCCACCAGGCCGCCGGCATCAAGGCGCCGAACGGGCGGGGCGGCGCGCGCGGCTACTACGACAACAACCCGTCGGCCGCGTCGTTCGGCGGGTACCCGCTGGAGTCGTACCGCACCTGGGGCGGCTTCGACTGGATGACCGCGACCGTCGGCGGCCTCTGGGACAGCCTCCTCGCCGAGGGCCGGGCCTGGTGGGTCACCGTCAACTCGGACAGCCACGTGGTGCACCTGGACCAGTCGGAACGCGGCCCGGGCAGCGATTTCGAGGCCAACGGCAAATATGACGACCCGATCCACACGGGTACGGTCAACACGGGCGCGGGCGACTTCTGGCCCGGCTACTACGGCCGGACGAACGTCGGCGCGACCTCGTTCGGATACCGGGCGGTCATGGACGGCCTGCGCGCCGGCCGGGTCTGGGTCGACCACGGGCGACTGATCAAGAACCTGGATGCCCGGGTACGGGTCTCCGGCGACCGCCGCCCCGCCACGGGCACGCCGCTCGGCGGGATCCTGCACGCGCGCCGCGGCACGGCGACCGAGCTGACCCTCGACATCGACCTGCAGGACGTGCCGAACTGGGCCCAGTTCGTCCCGGTACTCAAGCGCGTCGACGTGATCGTGGGTTCGGTGACCGGCCCGGTGGCGGACCGCGACTCGTTCCGGGCCCCGGACACCCGGGTGGTCACGTCGTTCGAGGTCTCGCCCGGCGCCGCGAAGCTCACCGTCACGTACCCGCTGGGCCGCCTCGACAAGCCGTTCTACCTGCGCCTGCGGGGCACGGACGGCAACCGCACGCAGCCCGGCCTGATGGGCCCGGCCGTCGACCCGAACGGTCCGCGGCTCGACGTCATCGGCGACGCGGACCCGTGGGCCGACCTGTGGTTCTACACCAACCCCATCTGGGTCCTGCCGAAGTGACCCGCGCCTTCGACGGCCGCCCGGTCATCGGCGTCACCCTCGGCCACCCGGACCCGGCGACGGCGGAGCACTGGCTGTCCGGGCTGCGCCCGGCGCCGGTGCTGGCCTGCACCCACCTGGTCCCCGGCCGGCTGCCGCACGTCGCCTGCACCCTGGTCTTCGCGGGCGAGCCGCCGTCGTCCCTGGCCGCCCTGCCGCCCTTCGAGGGGGAGCGCGAGGGCGGCCGGGCGGTCCTCTACCCGGGGGTCGAACACCTGACCGGCGACCTGACGGTGGAGCGACTGCTGACGGTCAGCGCGATCGGCCGGGTCGAGGTCCTCGGCGGCACCGCGGCGGACCCGTCGGCCGTGATCCGCACGAACGACTTCGTCCGCCCACTGTGGCGCGCCGGCACGCTGACACTGGTCACCATGCCGGCGGCGGACGACCGCCTGGTCCCGTTCGAGACCCGCCACCCCACCCCCTGCTGCACCACCCACTGACCAACCGGCTCGCTCGGCTCACGCGCGGTCCGTCCTCAGCCGAGGATGGGGTGGAAGAAGCCGGTCAGGATGCTGGTTGTCAGGGCGGCGGCCGAGGTCAGGGCCGCCGCTGCCAGCAGGGCCGTGTCCGCGGGGCGGAAGTGCTGGCGGCGGGCGTACGTGCGGGGGGCTCCGGAGTCGAAGCCGCGGGCGTCCATCGCCGTGGCCAGCCGGCCGCCGCGGCGCAGCGCGCCCACCAGGAGGGCGAAGGCCGTCGAGGCGAAGAGGCGGAGGCGGGCCACCGGGTTGCGGCCGGCGTCGATGCCGCGGGCGCGGCGGGCCAGGGTCAGCATCTGCCATTCCTCGGCGAGGAGGGGGACCAGGCGGAAGGCCGCGAGGGCGCCGATGGCGAAGCGGGCCGGCACCCGGGTGTTCTGGATGAGGGCGTCCGCCAGGTCCGTCGGGTCGATGGTGGCGAAGACGATGATGCCCGGCAGGGCCACCGCGAAGACGCGCAGGATCAGGCCGAGGGCGCCCGAGAGCACGCCGGTGGTGACGGTGAACGGGCCGAGCGACGCCAGCAGCGTGCCGGTGCGGTCGGCGGCGAACAGGACCATCGTCGCCAGGATGCCGGCCGCGCCGAGGGCGAGCGGCCAGGCCCGGCGGGCGAGGACGCCGAAGCGGACGCCGAAGAACGGGAGCAGGGCCAGCTCGACCGCCAGGGCCAGGGCCGGGGTGAGCGGGTCGAGGGTGGCGATCAGCGGCAGCGAGAAGAGCAGCGCCGCGCCGAGCTTCGCGACCGGGTTGCGCCGGGCCAGCGGCGCCGACGGGTCGGCGACGGGTTGCAGGAGAAGCGTCACGCGCGCCGCCGGCGGGGGAGGGGGTCCGGGGCCGCGGGGGCGAGGTCGTGGACCCGATCGGCAAGGGCCGTCACGAAGGCGTCGTCGTGGGTCACCGCCACGATGCCGTGGCCCTCGTCGCGCAGGCCGGCCAGGAGCGCGACCAGGTCGATCCAGGTGGCCCGGTCCTGGCCGAAGGTCGGCTCGTCCAGCACCAGCAGGCGCGGCGCGGTGGCCAGGGCCGTCGCCACGCTGAGCCGGCGGGCCTCACCCCCGGACAGCGTGTACGGGTTGGCCTCCGCCAGCGCCGTCAGCCGCAGCCGCGCCAGCAGCTCGTCCACGGTGGCCCGTACTTCGGCGGCGGGGCGGCCCAGGCGGCGCGGGCCCAGCGCCAGCTCGTCGGCGACGCGCGAGGTGACGAACTGGTGTTCCGGCGACTGGAACACCGAGCCGATCCGGCCGGTCAGGGTGGCCGCGCGCCAGCGGTGCGGCGGGCGCGGGTCGGCGAAGGCGGTCACCGTGCCCGAGGTAGGCGCGAGCAGTCCACCGAGGACGAGCGCCAGGGTCGACTTGCCCGCGCCGTTGGGGCCGACCACCGCCAGCGCCTCGCCGGCCCGGGCCTCGATGCTGACGGGACGGAGGCGGTCGCGTACGGCGACGGCTTCCCCGCGTACCAGAGCCTCGGCCGGCGTGGCGACGGCCCGGTGCCGGGGCAGCGGATAGCCCGGCACCCAGACCCCCTGCTCCGCGAGCGACGGGCCGTGACCGGCGAAGACGACCTCGGGGGAGCCGTCGGCGGCGACCCCGCCGCCCGGCGCGAGCACCACCACCCGGTCGATCAGCGGCAGCGCCTGCTCGACCCGGTGCTCGACCAGGATCAGCGTGGTGCCGACCCGGGCGATCGCCTCGCGGATCAGCTCGCCGCCGGCCGGGTCGAGGTTCGCGGTCGGCTCGTCGAGCAGCAGCAGGCCCGGGCGCAGGGCCAGGACGCCGGCCAGGGCCAGGCGTTGCTGCTCGCCGCCGGAGAGCGCGGCGGTGCGGCGGGTGATCGGGTACGGGAAGCCGACCCGGTCCAGGGCGTCGCTGACCCGGGGCCAGATCTGCGCCGCCGGCACGCCGGTGTTCTCCGGGCCGAACGCGACGTCGTCGCCGCTGCGGGCCATGACGAGCTGGGTCTGCGGGTCCTGGAAGAGTAGGCCCACCCCCTCGCCGTCGATCTCCACCGTGCCCTCGGACTCGCCCGAGTCGGCGGGCAGCAGCCCGGCCAGCGCGGCGAGCAGGGTGCTCTTCCCGGCCCCGGAGGGACCGAGCAGCAGCACCCGCTCGCCGTGCCCGATGCGCAGGTCGACGCCGCGGACCGCCCACGACCGGCGCCCCGCGTGGCGCCAGCCGAAGTTCCGCAGTACGACCTCCGCCATCGGTGCGCCTCCGCCGTCAGACCAGGGCCCGGTCCCGGCCGGCCGCGAACCGGTCGAGAACGCCGGTCGGGGCCAGCGCCCGGGTCAGCGCCCAGCCGCCGGCGCCCGCGATGACCGTGCTGCTGACGATGGTGAGCAGCGCGTACGGGATCCGGTAGTCCCAGAGATCGTAGGCGGAGTTCCAGGCGAAGAAGTCGAACAGGGCCGCGCTGAGCCCGGTCAGGGCCCCGGCGAGCAGGGCGGCCGGCAGCTTCCACGACCGGTAGAGCAGCAGCGCGAAGGCGAGTTCGGCGCCGAGGCCCTGCACCAGGCCCTGCGGGATGATCACGGCGCCCCAGCTGGAGCCGAGCAGCGCCGAGATGACCGCGGCGACCGTCTCGGTGTAGAGCGACGCGCCGGGCTTGCGGATGATCAGGCCGGCGAGCACGGCGGGCATCAGCCAGACGCCGTAGAGCAGGGTCTGGGCCGGCGGGAAGAAGGTGAACGCTCCCTCGGTGGCCTTCCAGACGATGCCCCAGGCCCAGAAGATGACGCCGAACGCGACGGCGATGACCGAGGCGATCACGATGTCGATCGTGCGCCAGCGGTACGGGTTGGTGGTGCCCTTCATGTATCCCTCCCAGGGGTGCCGGGAGGAGACGCACGCCACGGACCGGGCGGACCCGGGCGTGGCGCGGCTGGAGAAGACCGAACTCCCTGCGCTGGCATTACCCAGATCAGGTTCGAGGGTCTGCGGGTGTGACCCCGCACTCTCAGCGCTGTGCGCTCCCCTGTCGGTGAGGCTCGTACGCGACGGGCCCCATGGCATGGCATGTGTTTCGATGACGCTAACACCACGCAGGCAGGATGCGCAGCGTAGGAGGCGTCACATGGAGATCGAGGCCCGCGGGCTCACCTTCGGCGTGGTCGCCGGCGGGCCGGAGGACGGCGTGCCGGTGCTCCTGCTGCACGGCTTCCCGCAGGACCACCGGGAGTTCGACCTCATCCTGCCGCGGCTGCACGCGGCGGGGCTGCGGACGTACGCGCTGGACCAGCGGGGGTATTCGCCGGGGGCGCGGCCCGGCGCCGTGGCGGAGTACAGGCTCAGCGAGCCGGCGGCGGACGCGGTGGCGGTGCTCGACGCGCTGGGCGTGGACCGGGCCCATGTGGTCGGCCACGACTGGGGCGCCCAGGTCGGGTGGCTGCTCGCGGCCCAGCACCCGGAGCGGGTCCGTACGCTCACCGTCGTCTCGGTCCCGCACCCGCGCGCGCTGGCCGAGGCGCTGCGGTCGGAGCTCACGCAGCGGTTGCGGTTCGCCTACATGGGCGTGTTCCGGTCGCGGATCGCCGAGCGGCTGCTGCTGGCCCGCGACGGGCTGGTGCTGCGGCGGATGATGAGCGCGATCGGTCCCCGCGCCGCGCTCTACGCCCGCGCGATGGCCGAGCCGGGCCGCCTCACCGGGGCGTTGAACTGGTATCGGGCGCTGTCCCGCGGCCAGCTCGCCGGTGTCGGCAGGATCACCGTGCCGACCACGTACGTGTGGAGCGACGGCGATCCGGTGGTCGGCCGGGCCGCCGCCGAGGCCACCGGCGCCTGGGTCGAGGCCGGCTACCGCCTCGTCGCCCTCCGGGGGATCGGCCACTGGGTGCCGGAGGAGGCGCCGCAGGCGCTCGCCGAGGCGACCCTGGCACGCATCGGCGTTTGACGGTCCGCCGCATCGGGAAACCCGTGCGCCACACGACGGGGAGGAGACGACCGGATGGCCGCCGAGAAGCGTCGCATGAAGAACGAGTCGGAGAAGCAGCGCTGGGACCGCAACTTCGCGGATCTGCTTCAGGAGTTGCGCGTCGCCCAGACCGGCGTGCAGATCCTCTTCGCCTTCCTGCTGACGCTGCCGTTCAGCAACGGGTTCCCGAAGGTGACGGAGTTCCAGAAGGACACGTACGTCCTCGCCCTGATCACCGCCGCGTTCGCCACCGCCATGATCATTTCTCCGGTGGCCTTCCACCGGGCCCTGTTCCGGCAGGGCCGCAAGCCGGAGCTGGTCCGCTACGCGCACCGGATGGCGACCGGCGGCCTCGCGTTCATGCTGGTCTCGATGGTCAGCAGCGTCCTGCTGATCACCGACTACCTGCTGGACTTCTGGATCGCCGTGCTGCTCACCGCGGTGACCGGCGCCTACTTCCTGACCTTCTGGGCGGCGATCCCGTTCGCCCGCCGCAACTGGCTGGACGAGGACGCCGAGGAGGAGGACGAGGACTTCGCCGACGAGGCCGCGGAGCCTAACGTCCCCTCGAAGGCTTGAGCCCCAGGTCCTTCAGCTCCAGCGCGGCCAGCGCGTCGACCGCCGCCGCGTCGCCGTTGCGCCACGACTGCGCGATGTCCGGGCCGAGCTTCGCCAGCTGGTCGAGGGGGCGGCCGGCCAGCGCCCGCAACGCCAGCAGGTCGCGCCCGGCCGGCTCGTTGCGGACCCGGGCGGCGACGCCGGCCCGGCGCATCCAGCGCAACCGCAGCGGCAGCCAGAGGAAGAGCACCAGCGCCAGCGGGACGGCGGCGGTCACCACGGCCAGCGCCAGCGCCACGTCGCCGACGACCTCCTGCTGCTGCCGCCCCGCCTCGGCGAGGTTGTTCGCCGCGCCGGCCGCGCTGGAGAACGGGGAGGTGAGCTCGTCGCCGACCAGCGGCACCCGGCCCACCTTGCCGCCGATGTCGCCGAGGTTGCCCGCGATGCCGGCGCCGGCCTCCTCGAGCTTCTTCCCCGGCACGCCCAGCTTCTGCACGAGGTCCTGGACCCAGAGCGCGGCGCGGATCCAGGCGTAGACCCAGAACACCACGAGAAGATCGGTGAGCAGCTGGCGTACGGCGGTGGGCAGCCGGTCGGCGTACATCTTCACGCGGGCCAGGATCCCACGAAGACGTCAGGAGCGCGCGGCCGCGCATTCCGGGCACGTACCGAAGATCTCCATGGTGTGCGAGACGTCCACGAAGCCGTGCTTGCCGGCGACCCGCTGCGCCCAGGTCTCCACCGCCGGGCCCTCGACCTCGACCGTACGCCCGCAGTCCCGGCAGACCAGATGGTGGTGGTGGCCCTCGCTGCACCGGCGGTAGAGGTGCTCGCCGCCGGGCGGGCGCATCACGTCGATCTCGCCGGCGTCGGCGAGCCCCTGCAGCGTGCGGTAGACGGTGGTCAGGCCGACCCGTTCGCCGCGTTCGCGCAGGATGGCATGCAGGTCCTGAGCACTGTGGAAACCCTCGCAGTCGGCGAGGAGGTCACGCACCGCCGCCCGCTGCCGAGTGTTCCGGACAATAGTAGTTTCGTCCGTCATGTTGCCTCCCTCGCGTGGCTCACGGCGTCGGCGACGATGTGGGCGACGTGTTCGTCCACGAGTGAGTATGCGATCTCGCGTCCACGGCGGGCGCCCCGGACCACCCCCGCGCCGCGCAGAACGCGCAGATGCTGCGAGACGAGCGGCTGCGGGGCGCCCAGCTTCTCGACCAGCTCGTGCACGCAGCGCTCGCCGCCGCCGAGCTCCGCGACGATGGCCACCCGGATCGGCGCGGACAGCGCCCGCAGCAGCTCGCCGGCCGCCTCGTACGCCTCGTAGCCGCTCGCCTGCCCCGGCACGACGTTGGCGCTCATCGGACTCCCGCCTCCAGCACGACGTCGGGGGGTTCGGCGTGGTGCGCGGCCCCTTCGACGCCCAGGCGCCCGCGCAGCACCCGCCAGGTCGCGGCGCCCGCGGTCAGCGCCACGAACGCGGCGATGGCCAGGATGACGATGGTCGCCCCGGGCGCGGTGTCGATCTCGCCAGCCACCCACACCCCGGCCGCCGCGGCGGTCACCCCGATCGCCATGGCCGTCGCCATCGTGCCCCGGAAGCCGCGGGTGACCTGCTGGGCCGCCGCCACCGGCACCACCATCAGCGCGCTGACCAGCAGCAGCCCGACGGTGCGCATGGCGATCGTGACGGTCACCGCGGTGGTCACGGCCATCAGCAGGTTGAGCGTACGGACGGGCAGCCCGGACACCCGCGCGTACTCCTCGTCGTGGCACACCGCGAACAGGGCGGGCCGCAGCCCCAGCATCGCGACCAGCACGGCGACGCCGAGGACCGCGATCACCGTCAGGTCCTGCCGCGACGTGGTGGTCAGCGAGCCGAACAGGTACTGCATGAGGTTGGCGTTGCCGCTGTCCTCGGACAGCCCGACGAGCACGACCCCGCCCGCGATGCCGCCGTAGAAGAGCAGGGCCAGGGCGACGTCGCCGGACGTACGGCCACGCTCGCGCACCAGCTCCACGGCGATCGCGCCGATCACGGAGACCACCACCGCGGTGATCACCGGCGAGCGCTGGAGCAGCAGCCCGACGCCGACGCCGGTCAGCGCCACGTGGCCGATCCCGTCGCCGATCAGCGACAGCCGGCGCTGCACCAGGTAGATGCCGAGGGCCGGCGCGGTCAGCCCGATGATCAGCGCGCCGACCAGGGCACGGATCATGAAGTCGTACTGGAGGAGGCTCATGGGTTCGCCGGCATCCGGTCGGTGGGGGCCACGCAGATCCGGGAGCGTTCCGGCTCGGCGTGCGGGTGGACGTGGTCGTGGCCCGGCCCGGCGTGGTGCCCGGCGGGTTCGGGGACCGCACCCTCGTACGCGATCCGCCCGTCGTGCACGACCACGGCCTTGTCGATCAGCGGTTCCAGCGGGCCGAGCTCGTGCGCGACCAGCAGGATCGTGCCGCCGCGCTCGCCGAAGCGGGCCAGCGCGGCCGCGAACGCCTCCTGGCTGGCCGCGTCGACGCCGGCCGTCGGCTCGTCGAGCACGAGCAGGTCCGGCCGTCCGGCGAGGGCGCGGGCGATCAGGGTGCGCTGCTGCTGGCCGCCGGAGAGGGTGGCGACCGGGTCGCCGATGCGGTCGAGCAGCCCGACGTCCTCCAGGGCGGCCCGGACCGCCTCCCGGTCGGCGGCGCGGGCGGGGCGGAAGATGCCCCGGCGGGCCAGCCGCCCGGACGCCACGACCTCGCCGACCGTGGCCGGAACGCCGCCGCCGGCGCCCATCCGCTGCGGGACGTAGCCGATCCGGGCCCACTCGCGGAAGCGGCGCTGCGGCGTACCGAAGAGGTCGATCTCGCCGCCGGCCAGCGGGACCAGGCCGAGGATCGTGCGGATCAGGGTCGACTTGCCCGAGCCGTTGGCGCCCAGCACCGCGACGACCTGACCGTCGCCGACGTCGAGGGTGACGTCGCGCAGCACGGTGCGGCCCGCGTACGCGACGGCGGCGTGGCGCACCGCGACGGCGCTCACGACGGGCACCCGAGGGCGGCGGTCAGGGCGGTCAGGTTGGCGCGCATGACGGAAAAGTAGTCCGCGCCGGGCTCGCTCACACCTTCGAGCGGGTCCAGGACCGCGGTGCGGGCCCCGACCTCGCGGGCGATGGTCTCGGCGACCTTGGGGCTGACCAGCGTCTCGAAGAAGATCGTGGTGGCGCCGGCCGCCCTGGCCCGCTCGGCGACCTCGGCGAGGCGCCGCGGCGACGGCTCGGCCTCGGGGGAGACGCCCGTGATGCCGACCTCGGTCAGGCCGTACCGGTCGGTGAGGTAGTGGAAGGCCGTGTGGCTGGTGACGATCTCGCGGCGCGCGCAGGTCTTCAGCCCGGCGGCGTACGCCGCGTCGAGCGCGGTCAGCTCGGTCCGCAGCGCCGTCGCCCGCTCGGTGTACGCCGTGGCGTGCGCGGGATCCGCCTGCCCCAGCCGCTCGGCGAGCCTGCCGGCGATGGTCGCGTAGCGCACCGGGTCGAGCCACACGTGCGGGTCGGTGCCGCCCCGGGCCTCGGCGTGCTCCTCCTCGCCGGGCTCGTGCTCGTGCTCCCCGGCGGCCAGCAGCTCGACCGCCGAGCCGGCGTCGAACGCCCGGTCCTTCGCCTCCTGCGCGACGGCCTCGTCCACGGCGGGCTGGAAACCGGCCAGGTACACCACGAGCCCGGCGTCGCTGATCCGGCCGACCTGACGGGGGTTGAGCTCGACGTCGTGCGGCTCCGCGCCCGGCTTGGTCAGCTGGGTGACGTGGACCGCCGGGCCGCCGATCCGCTCGGCGAGGAACTGCAGCGGGTAGAACGCGGTGACCACGTCGAGGCGGCCGTCCGTCACGCCGCTCGCCTTCTCACCGCAGGCACCGGTGGCGCCCAGCAGCAGCACGGCGGCGGTGGCGGCGAGGATCCGGCGGAGCGGCATACCTCAACAATGCGCGATATTGGTAATGATTGTCAAAAGCGCATGTGTTCGGAGTGCCTTGGCGGCGGGCACCGGTTCAGAGGGCCTTGGCGACGGACACCGCGAAGAGCAGCACCAGCATGAGCACGCGTACGGCGCGCAGCGCGGGCGTCTGCACCGGCCACGTCGTGAACGTCAGCGCCGCCAGGGCCAGCCCGAGCGCGAACAGCAGCGCGGCGCCGACGATGCCGGGCAGGAACACGCCGGCCAGGAACACCGCCAGCGCGGCGATGAACGCGGTGGTCGGGTTCACGCCGGCCAGCCTGCGCAGCAGGTTCTCGGACGGGGGCGGGGTCACGTCGGTCTCCTGGGGGTGTGCGTACGCTCACGTCATGCTCGTGCTGAACCGCTTCGTCGTCCCGCCCGACACGCAGGACTCGTTCGTCGAACGGGCGCACGCCGCCCTGGCCGCCCTCGCGGCGAGCACCGGATACACCTCCGGGCGGCTCACCCGCGCGCTGGACGACCCCGCCTACTGGACCCTCGTCACCGAGTGGGAATCCGTCGGAGCCTACCGCCGGGCGCTCGGCGGGTTCGACGTGAAGGTGCACGCCACCCCGCTGCTGTCCGAGTCGCTCGACGAGCCGTCCGCGTTCGAGACCCTCGCCGCCGCCGAGCCCGGCTCCGCGGTGGTGGCGCACGGCAGCGACCGGGCCGCCGAACCCTGGCGCTGAGCCGTACGCTTGATCGCATGACCACCCTCGGCGACCCGGCGTCCGGCGGCCCGTACCCGACCGGCCCGGCGGGCTACCCGGTCCCGGGCGGCGCCGGCCTCGCGGTGCCGGACGCCCCGCCGCCCGCCCCGCCGGAGGCCCAGCCGCCCGCCCCGCCGGAGGCCCAGCCGCCCGCCCCGCCGGAGGCCCAGCCGCCCGCCCCGCCGCGGGGGCCGGGCGTGATCCCGCCGTTCCCGGCGCCCCCCGTCGAGGGCCGCGGCCGCCGCGTCGGGCTGGGGCTCGGCCTCGGGGCCGCGGTGCTCGTGCTCGTCCTCGGCGGGGGAGTCGCCGCCGCCGTCGGCCTGACCACGGTCGCCACCAACGCGCTGAACGAGCAGGCCGACGTGGTGGTCGGCGACTACCTCGACGCGATCCGCGACCGCCGCTACGGCGCCGCCTACGACATGCTCTGCCAGCAGACCCGGGACACCCGGAGCGAGGCCGAGTTCACCCGCGAGGTGTCGGCCGAGGAGCCCATCGCCTCCTACGACGTCGGCCGGTTCGACATGGTGCAGCTCTCCGCGCCGGTGGACGTCACCTATGTCGACGGCTCGACCGGGCGGCTGCGGGCGTACCTGGCACAGAACCGCCGGACGGGCGGTTTCGAGGTGTGCCGCATCGAGGAGTAATCTCCTGATTTTGTCCAGCCCTTTGAGTCCCCGCCGACAACCAGCCGGCGTAGGAGGAACATGCCCGTCGACCGTATCGACGCCGTCGTCAGCCTGGCCAAGCGCCGGGGCCTGGTCTTCCCCTCCAGCGAGATCTACGGAGGCACCCGCTCGGCCTGGGACTACGGTCCGCTGGGCGTGGAGCTGAAGGAGAACGTCCGCCGGCAGTGGTGGCGCACCATGGTCCAGCAGCGCGATGACATCGTCGGCCTCGACTCCGCCGTCATCCTGGCCCGCGACGTGTGGGCGGCCTCCGGCCACCTCGACGCGTTCGTCGACCCGCTGACCGAGTGCCAGTCCTGCCACAAGCGGTTCCGCGCCGACCACCTCGAGGAGGCGTGGGAGGCCAAGCACGGTTCCGCCCCCGCCTCGCTGAGCGAGCTCAACTGCCCCAACTGCGGCAACAAGGGCACGTTCACCGAGCCGAAGATGTTCAACGGCCTGATGAAGACGTATCTCGGCCCGACCGAGAGCGCCGAGGGCCTGCACTACCTGCGGCCGGAGACGGCGCAGGGCATCTTCGTCAACTACAACAACGTCGCGACCGCCGCGCGCAAGAAGCCGCCGTTCGGCATCGCGCAGGTCGGCAAGTCGTTCCGCAACGAGATCACCCCGGGCAACTTCATCTTCCGTACGCGCGAGTTCGAGCAGATGGAGATGGAGTTCTTCGTCGAGCCCGGCACCGACGAGACGTGGCACGAGTACTGGCTCGAGCAGCGCTGGAACTGGTATCGCGACCTCGGCATCAGCGAGAGCAACCTGCGCTTCTTCGAGCACCCGAAGGAGAAGCTCTCGCACTACTCGAAGCGCACGGTCGACATCGAGTACCGCTTCAAGTTCGGCGGGACCGAGTTCTCCGAGCTCGAGGGCATCGCCAACCGCACCGACTTCGACCTGAGCACCCACTCCAAGCACTCCGGCGTGGACCTGTCGTACTTCGATCAGGAGAAGCAGGAGCGCTGGGTGCCGTACGTCATCGAGCCGGCGGCCGGGCTGACCCGCGCGGTGCTGGCGTTCCTGCTCGAGGCGTACGACGAGGACGAGGCGCCGAACACCAAGGGCGGCGTCGACAAGCGTACGGTCATGCGCTTCGACCCGCGCCTGGCGCCGATCAAGGTGGCCGTGCTGCCGCTGTCGCGCAACCCGGAGCTGTCGCCCAAGGCCCGTGGCCTGGCCGACCTGCTCCGCAAGCGCTGGATGGTGGAGTTCGACGACTCGCAGGCGATCGGCCGTCGCTACCGCCGCCAGGACGAGATCGGCACGCCGTTCTGCGTGACGGTCGACTTCGACACCCTGACGGACGACGCGGTCACGGTCCGCGACCGCGACACGATGAAGCAGGAGCGGGTGTCCCTGGACACCATCGAGGAGTACCTCATCAAGCGGCTGCCCGGCTGCTGAGGTAACCCGTTCTTCCGCCGATGGCGGGTGGCCCCACCCCGGGGCTGCCCGCCATCGACGTTTCGGGATGGTTACCCCGTCCCGCTATTTGGGAGCGCTCCCATGGATTTGCTGGGAAATCGATGATTATCGTTGCACTTTCAAGCTTTTCCTGCCAGCCTCGTGCTGTCCTGTACCGGGTCGTCCCGCAAGGAGAGCTATGTCCAGTCATCGCCTCGCCCTGCCCGTTTGGTCGCTGTTCCGCATCGTCGTCGGCCTGCTGTTCCTCTGCCACGGACTAGCCACGGTCTTCGGCGTGCTCGGCGGCGCCCGCGGCACCGGCCAGGCCGTCGCGGCCGGCACCTGGCCCGGCTGGTACGCCGGCCTGATCCAGCTCGTCTGCGGCGCCCTCGTGCTGGCCGGACTCGCCACCCGGCCCGCCGCGATCCTCGCCTCCGGCTCCATGGCGTACGCGTACTTCTCCGTCCACCAGCCGGACGGGCTCTGGCCGATCGAGAACGGCGGCGTCAACGCGGCGCTCTACGCGTGGGTGTTCCTGGCCATCGCGGTGATCGGCCCCGGGCCGTGGTCGCTCGACGAGCTCATCGCCCGCCGCCGCCGCGGCACCGTCGCCGCCCCCTCCGCGCCGGACCCCGTGCTCGCCGCCGACCGCGCCTGAGAAGCGCCGCCGTGCGCGGTCTGCGAAACGCCGCCGTGCGCGGTCCGTGTGACGCTGCCGTGCGCGGTCTGCGAGATGCCGCTGTACGCGGTCTGTGTGACGCCGCCGTGCGGCGCTGAGAGGCGCCGCCGGCGGGTCAGAACGCGAAGCCGCCCGGTCGGTCGTTGCGATCCGCGACGAGGCCCGCCAAGGTCGCCAGGGCGATCTCGGCGGGCGTGCGGCTGCCGATGTTCAGGCCGATCGGGCGGTGCACCCGGGCGATCTCCGCCTCGCCGACGCCGAGCTCGCGCAGGGCGGCGAGGTGCGGGCCCTCCCTGTTCGGGTTGCCCAGGATGCCGATCCAGCGGGCCGGGCCGGCGAGCGCCGCCTTGAGCACGTCGCCGATCTCCGGCCGGTGATGGTCGGTCAGCACGATGTCGGTGTGGCCGGTGATCTCCGCCGCGGCCAGGTCGCCGACGCAGACGTCGCCGTGCGGCCTCGGCAGCCCCCGCAACCTGGTCGGATCCGGCTCCACGAGCGTGCACCGGAACCCCACCTCGATGCCGAGGCGCAGCAGGGCCTCGGCGACCGGGGACTCGAAGACGGCGACCAGGTGGCGCGGGCTCTGTACCGATTCCATGCCTGGAAACTACTGTGCCATGCTCGACGACGTGACCCTCGCTCTCTCCACCGAGCCGCTCGCGCTGGGCCGGCACCGGGTGTGGCCGCCGGTCGTGCTCGCGCCGATGGCCGGCATCACCAACGTCGCCTTCCGCCGGCTCTGCCGCGAGCAGGGCGGCGGCGTCTACGTCTGCGAGATGATCACCACCCGGGCGCTGGTCGAGCGGATCCCCAAGACGCTCAAGATGATCCAGTTCGCGCCCGACGAGGAGTTCCGCAGCCTCCAGCTCTACGGCGTCGACCCGGACGTGACCGCGGCGGCCGTCCGCATGATCGCCGAGGAGAACCTCGCCGACCACATCGACCTCAACTTCGGCTGCCCGGTGCCCAAGGTCACCCGCCGCGGCGGCGGCAGCGCCCTGCCCTGGCGGCGCAAGCTCTTCGGCCGCATCGTCGGCCAGGCGGTCGCCGCGGCGGCCCCGGCCGGCATCCCGCTCACCGTCAAGATGCGCAAGGGCATCGACGACGACCACCTGACGTACGTCGAGGCCGGGCTCATCGCCCAGGAGGCAGGCGTGGCGGCGGTCGCGCTGCACGCCCGTACGGCGGAGCAGCGGTATTCCGGCACGGCCGACTGGGACGCCATCGCGACCCTCAAGCAGGCCCTCGACGTGCCGGTGCTCGGCAACGGCGACATCTGGGAAGCCGCCGACGCGCTGCGGATGGTCGCGCACACCGGCGTCGACGGCGTGGTCGTGGGCCGCGGCTGCCTCGGCCGCCCCTGGCTGTTCAAGGACCTCCAGGCCGCCTTCACCGGCGTCGCGTCGCAGGAGCTGCCCACCCTGGGCGAGGTCGCGGCGATCATGTCCCGGCACGCCCACCTGCTGGTCGAGGCGCTCGAGGACGAGAAGCACGGCTGTGCCGACTTCCGCAAGCACGTCGCCTGGTATCTCAAGGGCTTCCCGGTCGGCGGCGACCTGCGCCGCTCCCTCGCGATGGTGTCGTCCCTCGCGGAGCTCGACGACCTGCTCGCCCGCCTCGACCCGCACCTGCCGTTCCCGCGCGAGTCGCTGGGCCAGCCCCGGGGCCGCATCAACGCCCCGGGCAAGGTCTCTCTCCCGTACGGCTGGCTCGACAGCCGCGACGACGACACCGTCCCCGAGGGCGCCGAGATGGAGAACAGCGGCGGCTGAACGGCGAACGGGGAGGGCCGGCGACCCTCCCCGCTGCCGTACGCGCCGGGCTCAGACGTCGAGGTCGTTCTCGATGCGCTTGAGCTGGTGGCGGGCCATGGCCAGGTTGGCGCGGTCGCGGCGCAGGGCCACGTACAGGAAGAGGCCCTTGCCCGAGCGGCTCGTGAGCGGCCGGATCATGTGGTACTGGGTGTCGAGAGTGATCAGGATGTCCTCGATCTTCTCGGTCAGGTTGAGCATCTCCATCGCGCGGAGCTTGGCCCGGACCACGTCCGTGTTGCCGGCCGCGGCGACCGTCAGGTCGAGCTCCTTGCCGCCGCCGGCCGTGCCCAGCGCCATGCCGCTCGTGTGGTCCACGAGGGCGACGCCGATGGTGCCGTCGATGTCCATGATCTCTTTGAGTGCGGTGTCCATGTCAGGCATGGAGGATCCTCCGTCTTCGTGCGGGATGGTGTGCGGGGTGTGCAGGACCTCAACGTCCTCGGAACGTGCTCTGCAGGGTCGCCATCGGCGTACGCCGGGCCAGCGGCGTCGGCGGCCCCGCCTGCTGCGGAATCTCCGGCCGGACCGGCGCCGGCGCCTCCAGGATCAGGAGCTTGACCAGGCGGCGTACGGTGCGGCGGGCCTCGAGATGGACCATCGCCAGGTTGGCGTTGCCGGAGGTGACGAGGGTCAGCAGGGCGTTGGGCCCCGCGGTGTACGAGGTGATGTATCCGCCGTCGCACTCCACCACGGACTCCCGCAGCTCGCCGTGGTTGACGGCGTGCGCGAAGCGCCGGGCGAGGGCGAGGTGGGCGGCGGCGAGGGCGGCGAGGCTGTCGGGTTCGATGCCGTGGGCGTCGTGCGCCACCACCATGCCGTCGGCGGTGGCGAGGACGCTTCCGGACAGCTCGGGCAGCCGGTGACGGAGGTTGCCGAGCTCCGTCAGTACCGCCGGATCCACCGTCATCCGCGGTCCCTCCTTCGTGTCGGTCGCCGCCGGGCGGGCGGGGCGCGCGTCACCGCAGGGCTCGCAGTGCGGTGCGGATGCGCTTCAGCAAAACTTCGTCGGTGCCGGGATGGACGTGCGCGGTGTCCGCGGCGACCTCCCGGGGGAGCTTGGCGCCGGGTTTGCGCCGGGCCAGCCGCGGCGCCCGGTACGCCGTGCCGTTGGCCGTGGCCGGGTCGGGTTGCCGCTGCTGCGGGGGAGGGTCGCCCGAGGCGAGACCCGGACGGGGGCTCGTGACGATGGGGACCGTCGGGCCGTCCGGACCACCCGGAGCGGGCCGCTGGACGTCCACGGCCGTGCCCCGCGCCCGGGGCAGCCGGACGAATTCCGGCTTGCCGGCCCGTTCCCGCGGCGCGGGCAGCTCGATCAGGCCCGCCGCCGCCAGCCGGCGCAGCTCCTGGATCGTGGCGTACCCGGCCCGGCCGAGCAGTTGCGCCAGGTCCGCGGGGGTCCGCTGGCCGTCGGCGTGCACCAGCAGCTCCCACTGCGGCGCGGTCAGCGTGATCCGCTCGCGGGGCGGCCGGGTCGCCGGGATCACCGCCGCCGTGTCGATCTGCGGGTACGGGAAGATCTCGTCCAGCAGCCGCCCCCGCCGCCGCGACTCCCGGGTGACCGCCGCCGGGTCGACCCGCACCAGCTCGCCGAGCCAATGCGTCGCGCCGTCGAGGAAGTCCACCGGCGCCGACACCGGCGACAGGGCGAAGTACGCGGCGTCGTAGGTGGCACCCAGTACGCACAGTTCCATCTCCCCCTGGGTGATGTGTCCCTGCTCCAGCAACAGCCGGCCGACCGTCGCGTGCGAGGTGCCGGCATCCAGCGCCGCCTGCCAGGTCCGGGGCGCCAACCGGCCGGAGGCGGTCAGCAGCTCGCCGACGCCCGGGGCGGCGGCCGACTCGGCGTACGTCACCAGGCCCTCGACCAGGTAGACCGTGCCGCCGGGCGGTCCGCCGACGATGAGGGCGCCGGTCCGCCGCTCGCCCGCCACCTGCGTGAGCAGCCGGCCGGGCGCCGCGGACTTCGGGGGCTTCACCTGAACTCCTCACTGGTCTCCGGTGCTATGGCTGCGGTGCTACGTCGTGATCAGCTCGTCGGCCAGGCTCTGCATGCGGCGGCGGGCCACGGCGAGGTTGCCGCGGATCCGGTCCAGCCACACGTACAGCACCAGCCGGCTGTCGAAGTCGGTCTGGACGAGCCGCAGCAGGTGGTAGCCCCCCGCGGTCGTGATGATGAGGTCCTCGAGCAGGTCGTGCGGTACGGCCGACACGAACAGCGACCGGCTCTGCGCGGCCTGTACGACGTCGGCCGTGCCGGCGGCCGCGGCCTCGTGGTCCTCGTTGGGTGCGGCTCCGCTCGTGGCGATCGCGAAGCCCGTGGTGTAGTCGACGATGCTGGCGCCGATCGCGCCGGGGATCGCCATGGCCTCCTGCAGACAGTTCTCGACCCCGGGCACATCTCTCCTCAGCCGAGTGATGCGATTGCGGGTGGTTCCGGGTGGGCTGCGCCGGCGGGATGCGCTTCCCGCCGTCACAAGGGGCCATCCTGCGGCGGGCTCGCGGGAGCCAGTCGCACCCGGTGTGCGTCATGGTTCTCGATGCTCATCGCGGCGAGTCCGGCCGCGGCCGGTGCCGCACCGGCCGGGGCCCGCACGGCGCCGGCCGGGCCAGCAGCCGCCGCGCCGCCTCCGGCCCGAGGTTGCCCAGGTCGGCCTGGGCGATCGTGCCGAACCAGTGCCGCTCGCCGGGCACGAAACGCAGCGCGCCCTCGTCGCCCTGCAGCAACGCGTGGGTAGCGGCGGTGATCGATGCCACAACGCGGCAGGCGAGCTCGTGGTGGCCCAGATGGCCGTCGCGCAGCAGCAGCCGGCCGACGCTGCGGGTGCCGTGCCCGGCCTCGTACGCCGCCCGCCACTGCGCCGCCGACAGCCGCCCGCACCCGACCAGCCGCTCGCCGATCCCCGGGCAGGCCGGCGACTCCGCGTACGTGATGCGCCCCGCCACGAGATAGACCACCCCGCCCGGCGTGCCGCCCACGTGCAGGGCGCCGGTGCGCCCGGCCTCGGCCAGCGCGGCCAGGCGATGACTCAGCGAAATCACGATGCCCCTCCTCCTTTCGGCCAGTGTCGGCCGGCGTGCCGGAGGATGACGCACGACGAGTGCGTTGTTCGCGCTCCGGCGCGCCCCGGCGGCCATCTGGGCGTAACATGATCGCCACTTTCGATGGCGTCTCGTGGAGGTTTGCCCTATGCCCGGCACGTGGGAGCAGGTCGTCGTCGACGCGGAGGATCCGGCGCGGCTCGCCCGCTGGTGGGCGGAGGCGCTCGGCTACCGGATCGTGCGCGAGGTGCCCGACGAGGTGGAGATCAGGCGTACCCCCGACGCCCTTCCGGGTCTGCTCTTCGCCGCCTCCCCGGACGCCAAGACGGTGAAGAACCGCCTGCACATCGACCTGCGCCCGGAGGACCAGGAGGCCGAGGTGGAACGCCTGGTCGACATGGGCGCCCGGCCGGTGGACATCGGGCAGCACGACGTGGACTGGGTGGTGCTGGCCGACCCCGAGGGCAACGAGTTCTGCGTGCTCGCCGCGAAGCCGGCCGGGTGATCGCCGCCCGCTCTAGGGTTGACCCATGACGGGCGACGCGGAGCGGTGGGTGAACGAGCCCGCCAAGGACAGCGGCTACGGGCGCACCCAGTTCGAACGGGACCGCGCCCGGGTGCTGCACTCCGCCGGGTTCCGGCGCCTGGCGGCCAAGACCCAGGTGCACACGGCCGGGTCCGACGACTTCCTGCGTACGCGTCTGACGCACTCCCTGGAAGTCGCCCAGATCTCCCGCGAGATGGGCGCCCGGCTCGGCTGCGACCCCGACGTCGTCGACGTGGCCGGGCTGGCGCACGACATCGGCCACCCCCCGTTCGGGCACAACGGCGAGGCGGCCCTCGACGCGGTCGCCCGCCCCTGCGGCGGCTTCGAGGGCAACGCGCAGACCCTGCGCGTGCTCACCCGGCTCGAGGCCAAGGTGGAGGGCGCCGGCCTCAACCTCACCCGGGCCTCCCTCGACGCCAGCTGCAAATACCCCTGGCCCCGGCGCCCCGGCACCCGCAAGTTCGGCGTCTACCCCGACGACCTGCCCGTCTTCACCTGGCTGCGCGGCGGCGCCCCGGCCGGCGAGCGCCGCTGCCTCGAGGCGCAGGTCATGGACTGGGCCGACGACGTCGCCTACTCCGTGCACGACGTCGAGGACGGGGTGCACGGCGGCTACCTGTCGCTGCGCCCCCTGCTCGAGGACCGGGGCGAACGCGCCGAGCTGTGCGCCGACGTGGCCACGACATACTCCGACGAAACCCCGGAAGCCCTCGGCGAGGCCCTCGACCTGCTGCTCGCCGACGAGGTGGTGGCGGGCGCCGCGGACTACGACGGCACGTACCGCGCCCAGGTCGCCCTCAAGCGGATGACCAGCGTCCTGACCGGCCGCTTCGTCTCCTCGGCGGTCGGGGCTACCAACAGCAGGCACGGGTACGGCCGGGTCCGCCGCTACGACGCGGACCTGGTGGTGCCGCGTACGGTCCGCAACCAGTGCGCGCTGCTCAAGGGCATGGCCCTGCGCTACGTGATGCGCGCCCGCGCCGCCGAGTCCTGGTACGAGCAGCAGCGCGCCATCCTGACCTCCCTCGTCGAGCTCCTCTGCGACCGGGCCCCCGGCCACCTCGACCCGATGTTCGCGGCCCTGTGGAAGGCCGCCCCCGACGACACCGCCCGCCTGCGCGTG
Source organism: Pseudosporangium ferrugineum (assembly GCF_003002065.1). Lineage (GTDB taxonomy): Bacteria > Actinomycetota > Actinomycetes > Mycobacteriales > Micromonosporaceae > Actinoplanes > Actinoplanes ferrugineus_A. The sequence continues at coordinate 63,368 of NZ_PVZG01000014.1, read as the reverse complement.
GTGGTCGACCAGGTCGCCTCGCTGACCGACCCGGCGGCCGTCGCCTGGCACCGGACCCTCTTGGCGGGCCGCGGATAGCGCGAGGCAGTATTGACCCGTGGCGGGCAGGGTCAAGGACGAGGACATCGCGCTGGTCCGCGACCGCACCTCGATAGCGGACGTGATCAGCGAAACCGTGACGCTGCGCTCGGCCGGCGGCGGCAACCTGAAGGGCCTCTGCCCCTTCCACGACGAGAAGACCCCCTCCTTCACCGTCTCCCCCGCCCGGAATGTCTATTTTTGTCATGGTTGTGGTGCTGGTGGGGACGCGATCAAGTTTTTGATGGATGCCGAGCATCTGACGTTCGTCGAGTCGCTCGAGCGGCTCGCCGGGCGGGCCGGCATCCAGTTGCGCTACGACACCTCCGACGAGCGGCCCGGCACGCCCCGGCAGCAGCCCGGGCAGAAGCAGCGCCTCATCGCCGCGCACGCCGCCGCCGCCGAGTTCTACCGCGACCAGCTGGGGCGGGCCGGCGCCCGCAGGGCCCGCGAGTTCCTGGCCGAGCGGGGGTTCGGGCGCGACGCCGCCGAGAAGTACGGCTGCGGCTACGCCCCCGAGGGCTGGGACCTGCTCACCAAGCACCTGCGCCAGAAGGGCTTCACCGCCGAGGAGCTGACCACCGGCGGCCTCGCCAAGCCGGCCCGTTCCGGCTCGCTCATCGACCGGTTCCGCCGCCGCCTGCTCTGGCCCATCCGCGACCTCAGCGGCGACGTCATCGGCTTCGGCGCGCGCAAGCTGTTCGACGACGACGACGGCCCGAAGTACCTGAACACCCCCGAGTCGCCGCTCTACAAGAAGTCCCACGTCCTGTACGGCATCGACCACGCCAAGCGCGAGATCGCGAAGCGCGGCCGGGCGGTGATCGTGGAGGGCTACACCGACGTCATGGCGTGCCACGAGGCGGGGGAGCCGACCGCGGTCGCCACCTGCGGCACGGCCTTCGGCGTCGACCACATCGGCGTGCTCCGGCGGCTGCTGATGGACAGCGACAGCTTCACCGGCGAGATCATCTACACCTTCGACGGGGACGCGGCCGGGCAGAAGGCGGCGCTGCGGGCGTTCGAGGAGGATCAGCGGTTCGTCGGCCGTACGTTCATCGCGGTCTCCCCGGACAACATGGACCCGTGCGAGCTGCGCCTGGCCAAGGGCGATCTGGCCGTGCGCGACATGATCGCCGGCCGGGAACCGCTGGTGGACTTCGCGCTGCGGCAGACCCTGTCCCGCTTCGACCTCGACACCGTGGAGGGCCGCGTCGACGCCATGCGCCGGGCCGCGCCGCTGGTCGCGAAGATCAAGGACCGGGAGAAGCGTCCCGAGTACGCCCGCAAGCTCGCCGGCGACCTCGGCATGGAGCTGGAGCCGGTGCAGCGGGCGGTCGCCGCGGCGATGTCCCCGGACGCACCGGTCGCCGCGCAGCGCCGGGCCGCGGACAGCCCCCAGCGCCAGGTCGAGCGGGAGACGCTGAAGCTCGCCCTCCAGCTCCCGGTGCTGTCCGGCCCGATGTTCGACGCGATCGAGGTCGACGCGTACGGTGACCCGGTTCTGCGGGCCGTGCGCGCCGCGATCGCGGCGGCGGGCGGCACCGCCTCGGCCACCGGGGGTGCGGTCTGGATCGAGGCCGTCCGCGACGCCTGCGAGGATCTCAGCGCCAAGGCCGTGGTCGGCGAGCTGGCGGTGGACCCGCTGCTGGTCGACGGCGAGGCCGACCTCCGGTACGTGCAGATCACGCTGGCCCGGCTGCAGGTCGGCTCGGTGACCACCCGGATCAAGGACCTCAAGTCCAAGGTGCAGCGCCTCAACCCGGTGGCGCACAAGGACGAGTATCTCGCCCTCGCCGGCGAGCTCTTCTCGCTCGAACAGCACGCCCGAGCCCTCCGCGACCAGGCAGCAGGTGCCCTGTGAAACTGTTCCGCCGCAATCCGAAGCTCCCCGCCGGCCGGCGGCCCCCGCTGGAGAGCGAGGAGCGCGTCCTCGCCTGGGCGGCCACCGGGGACGAGGGCGTGCTCGTCGCCACCAACCGGGGCCTGTGGCTGCCGGACGGCCGGCGGCTGGGCTGGCACGAGATCCACCGGGCCGCGTGGTCGGGGCGGGAGCTGCGGATCACCCCCGCCGAGCAGGCCCAGCAGCGCGACGGCTACACGGTGCTGGTGGACGCCCCGGTCATCGGTTTCCTGGTGCTGGAACCCGGAGAACTCCCCGACCACGTCCGTACGCGGGTGAGCCGCTCGGTCGCGTACACGTCGCATCATCCGCTGCCGCCGAACGGCGGGGTGCGCGTGGTCGGCCGGCGGGTCAGCGGGGTGGACGGCCTGACCTGGTCGGTCCGGTACGACGCCAAGACGGCGGTGGACGCCGAGCCGGTCGTCGAGGTCACCGACCAGCTCGTGGCCGCGGCGCAGGAGGCGTCGGCGCCGCCGGCCTGAGTTTTTGTCGGACCCCCTCGCTAGGGTCCCCGGAGTGTCCCTCATTCACGCCCGCGGGCTGGTCAAACGCTTCGGCGACTTCACCGCCGTCGACGGCATCGACGTCGACGTGGCGCGCGGGGAGGCGTTCGGCTTCCTCGGCCCCAACGGCGCGGGCAAGAGCTCGACCATGCGCATGATCGGCTGCGTGTCGCCGCCGACCGGCGGCGTGCTGCGCATCCTCGACCGGGATCCGCGCCGCGAGGGGCCGGCCATCCGCGCCCGCCTCGGCGTCTGCCCGCAGCTCGACAACCTCGACCTGGAGCTGACCGTCCGGGAGAACCTGACGACCTATGCCCGGTTCTTCGGCCTTCCGCGCAAGGTCGCCCGCCGCCGGGCCGACGAGCTGCTCGACTTCGTGCAGCTGACCGAGCGCGCCGACAGCAGGGTGGAGCCGCTGTCCGGCGGGATGAAACGGCGGCTGACCATCGCCCGCGCCCTGGTCAACGAGCCCGAGATCGTGCTGCTCGACGAGCCCACGACCGGCCTCGACCCGCAGGCGCGGCACCTGGTCTGGGAGCGCCTGTTCCGGCTCAAGCAGCAGGGCGTCACCCTGGTGCTGACCACCCACTACATGGACGAGGCCGAGCAGCTCTGCGACCGGCTCGTGGTGATGGACGGCGGCCGGATCGTGGCCGAGGGCTCGCCCCGCGCGCTGATCGAGCGGCACTCGACCCGCGAGGTGGTGGAGCTGCGCTTCGAGGCGGAGTCGCAGGAGGCCTTCGCCGGCAAGCTGGCAGGGGTGGGGGAGCGGCTCGAGATCCTGCCCGACCGCATCCTGCTCTACGTGGCCGACGGGGACGCCGCGGTCGCCGAGGTCCAGGCGCGCGCCCTGCCCCCGGCGAGCGTCCTGGTGCGCCGCAGCAGCCTGGAGGACGTGTTCCTGCACCTCACCGGCCGGACCCTGGTGGACTGACATGACCTGGTACGTGCTCGAATACCACCTCGTCAGCTACCGGCGCGTGTGGCGTGCCAGCCTGCTGTCGTCGTTCGTGCTGCCCCTGCTGACGATGCTGGGCTTCGGCGTGGGCGTGGGTGCGTACGTGACCGGCGGCGTCGGCGGGGTGCCGTACCTCGACTGGATGGTCCCCGGCCTGCTCGCCTCCACGGCCATGCAGATCGCCATCGGCGACTCGTCCTGGCCGGTCCTCGGCGGCTTCGAATGGCAGCGCACCTACTTCGGCCAGGCGGCGGCCCCGCTGCGGGTCGCCGACATCCTCGGCGGCAACCTGCTCTTCGTCGTGTTCCGCACCCTCACGGGCAGCGCGGCCTTCCTGCTGACGGCCCTCGCCTTCGGCACCCTCCACTCCTGGTGGGCGCTGGCGGCCCTGCCGATCGCCGCCCTGGTCGGTCTGTCCGTCGCGGCCCCGACCTTCGCGTACGCCGCCACGATCCGCAGCGACAGCTACCTGGCCATCCTCTTCCGCCTCGGCGTGATCCCCATGTCCCTCTTCTCCGGCGTCTTCTTCCCGGTCGAATCCCTCCCACCCCCGGCCCGCTGGCTCGCCTACGCCTCCCCCCTCTGGCACGGCGCCGACCTGACCCGGTCCGCCACCCTGGGCACCGCCCCGTCCTGGTCAGCCCCCGGCCACCTCCTCTACCTGACCCTCTGGGCAGCAACCGGCTGGTACCTAGCCCACCGCCAATTCACCCGCCGCCTGGTCGTCTGACATGCCCACCCAACCCCCACAGCCCGCCGCACCCCCGCAGCCCGCTCTCCCTCGACCCGTCGGAGTCCCGCAGCCCGCTCTCCCTCGACCCGCTGGGCCCGCTCGACCCGCTCGACTCCCTCGGCCCGCCGGACTTCTTTGGCCGCCGGACCCGACAGCTCGCCGGACGCCCATAGCCCGCCCGGACCCCCATAGCGCGCCCGACCCGCACGGCCCCACCCGCCTTCGACAGCCCGCCTGACTCCCGCCGCCCGCCCGCTCCCGTTGTCCTTCGTCCACCGCCTTGAGGAGCCCCACGTGGTCACCTTCGTCCTGCCGCGGCTCATCTCCTTCGAGGGGGCGGCCCGGCGGTCGGCGTCCGTCGTCGAACGCAACGCCGCGACGCTGCGCAGCGCGTACTGGCTGGTCATGGCCTCGGGTTTTCTCGAGCCGATCCTCTACCTCCTGTCGATCGGCGTCGGCGTGGGCAGCCTCGTCGGCGACCTCACGCTGGCCGACGGCCGGGTCGTCTCCTACGCCGCGTTCGTCGCCCCCGCGATGCTGGCCAGCTCGGCCATGACCGGCGCACTCTCCGAAACCACGTTCAACTTCTTCGGCAAGATGAAGTTCATGAAGCTGTACGACGGGATGCTCGCCACCCCCGTACGCCCCATCGAGATAGCCCTCGGCGAACTGGCCTGGGCGATGATCCGCGGCAACCTCTACGCGGCCGCCTTCCTGATCATCATGGTCGCCATGGACCTGACCACCCCCCTCCGCGCCCTGGCCGCCTGGACCGCCACCATCCTCGTCGGTCTCGCCTTCGGCGCCGCCGGCATGGCCCTGTCGACCTACATGCGCAGCTGGCAGGACTTCGACCTGGTCGCCTCCGCCCAGTTCGCCCTCTTCCTCTTCTCGGGCACCTTCGTCCCGGCCACGGCCTACCCGGCAGCCCTCCGCTGGCTCGTCGAAGCAACCCCCCTCTACCGCGCGGTCGACCTGGTCCGAGCCATCACGACGGGCGGCCTCGGCTGGACCCAACTGATCGACATCGCCTACCTCCTGACGGTGGTAGCAATCGGCCTGTCCGTAGCAGGCCGCCGAATCGAAAAACTCCTCTGCAAGTAACCCACCCCGACGCCCACCCCCGCCCTGCCTGGTGGCGCCCGATCGGATCGTCCGGTCCGACGCTCGCGGCTGCCTCATGCATCCGCGAGCCTTCAATCGGCCGACCCGTCCGCCACAGGAGCGGGCCGTGGAAGCCTGTCCGCCATCCTTGGTCCGCCGTTCGCAGCCAACCGCTCGGCCCGCGGCCCGCAGCCGCCTGCCCGGGCGCCGTCGCTGCCTCATGCATCCGGGATGCCGCGCCCGCCCGGCCGCCCGCCGCGCTCGCCAGTTCGTCGGCGTTCCCGTGTGCGGTGCGCTGACCTGGAGATCCGCTGGACGCAAGCCGGGCCGAAAGTGGTTAAAGGAGCAGGATGGCGGGCATCACCCAGCCAGGTCGCGATTCCGCCGGCCGGCCGGGAGTCAGCCGGTTCGGGCGGACCGCGGTCAGAATCTGACGCGTAGCGCCCTGGAGGTATCCCGCGATGAGTCTTCTTCGCAAGGCCGAGGAAACGTCGCATGAGCACCGCGACGACAAGAACGCTGCCACGGCTCGTGCGGCCGGGGCCAGGGATGCCGCCGGGGCGCAGAAGGGGCTCGATCTTGATGCCGCGGCGACGTCGCGTACCGGGGGCGACCGGGACAACGATCTTTCGGCGCCGGGGCCCGATGCCGGGCCGGACAGTCCCGCGCAGCTGAAGGGCAAGGGTATCTTCGGGGCGCTCAAGCGGACCTTCAAGCAGTTCTCGCAGGACAACGTCACCGACTGGGCGGCCGCGCTCACGTACTACGGGGTGCTGTCGATCTTCCCCGGGGCGCTGGTGCTGGTGTCCGTGTTGGGCATGCTGAGCGACGACGGGCAGCAGACCGTGCAGGAGACGGTGCAGCAGGTCGCGCCCAGCGAGCAGATCCAGAATCTGGTGAACCAGGTTCTCACGCAGGTGCAGGACCCGGGCAAGGCCGGGCTCGCGGCGATCATCGGTATCGTCGCCGCGTTCTGGTCCGCGTCGGGGTACATCGGCGCCTTCATGCGGGCGTCGAACGCGATCTACGACGTGCCCGAGGGCCGGCCGATCTGGAAGACGTTGCCGATCCGGCTCGGGGTGACCGCGGTCATCGGCGTCATGCTGGTCATCTCGGCGTTCATCGTGGTGTTCACGGGCGACGTGGCCCGGGTGGTCGGCGAGAAGATCGGCCTCGGCGACGCGGCGGTCACCACCTGGAACATCGCGAAGTGGCCGGTGCTGGTGATCATCGTCAGCCTGATGTTCGCGATCCTGTACTGGGCCTCGCCGAACGCCAAGACGGGCGGCTTCCGCTGGGTCAGCCCGGGTGGCATCTTCGCGGTGCTGGTGTGGGTGGCCGCCTCCGCCGGGTTCGCGCTCTACCTGGCCAACTTCGCCAACTACAACAAGACGTACGGAACGCTCGGGGGTGTCATCGCCTTCCTGGTCTGGCTGTGGATCTCGAACATCGCCATCATGCTGGGCGCCGAGCTCGACGCCGAGCTGGAGCGCGGGCGTGCCATCGCCGCCGGCCACTCGCCGGACGACGAGCCGTTCCTCCAGCTCCGCGACGATCGCAAGCTCAAGAAGGGCAGCGAAAAGGGCCTGAGTACGTCCTGACCCGGCAAGCCCCGACGGCCGCGGCACCCGCACAGGGCCCGCGGCCGTCGCGCGTCCGGGAAAGGACCCCGGAGACGTCCGGGAAGGACGCCGGAGACGACCGGGCAAGGGCGCGGGCGGCGAGCGGAGAGGGCACCGGCGGCACGCCGGAAGGCGCGAGCCACGCCGTTACTTTTGAATTCCGCGACAAAAGTTTGTAGTGATCAACGAGAAGGTATGGACTACCGCGGCGGAAGGGCCCTAGTGTGACGGGCGTGACACCACACCGTTTCGGCGGTGTGAACGGCCCGGAGGTTGCCCGTGCATCTCGTCGACGCTCCCCATCTGCGCCTTCTCCGTCTGCTGCGGGACGAGGGTCCCATCTCCCGTGCGGAGCTCGGTGACCGGCTCGATCTGACCCGCCCGCGGCTGCTGGCCGAGGTCGAGCGCCTGGTCTCGGCCGGCTACATCGCCGAGGCCGGGATGGCCGCCTCCCGCGGGGGACGCCGCTCCACGCTGGTCGAGCTGCATCCCCGGCTGCGGTTCGCCGCCGTCGATCTCGGTGCCAGCTCCATCGACATCGAGGTCACCAACGGGCGGCTCGAGCCCGTCGCCGCGTACCGGGAGAACGCCGACATCCGCAGCGGGCCCAAGGCGATCCTGCACCGGGTCAACGAGCTGCTGGCGAAGGCCAGGATCGACGGCGCCTTCGAGCGGCTCGACGCGGTCGGGATCGGGGTGCCCGGGCCGGTCAGCTTCCGTGACGGGGTGCCGGTGTCCCCGCCGATCATGCCCGGCTGGGACCGCTATCCGGTGCGCGAGCTGCTCACCCGCGAGCACGGCTGCCCGGCCGTCGTCGACAACGACGTCAACATCATGGCCATCGGGGAACGGCACGGCGGGGTCGCCCACTCGGTCGACGACTTCCTGTTCGTCAAGATCGGTACGGGAATAGGGTGCGGGATCCACCTGGCCGGCGACGTCTACCGCGGGGTGGACGGCTGCGCCGGCGACATCGGCCACATCCAGGTCGACGCGCACGGTCCGATGTGTTCGTGCGGCAATGCGGGGTGCCTCGAGGCACTCTTCAGCGGCGCAGCCCTCTCCCGCGACGCGACCGCCGCGGCGCGCAGCGGGGAGTCGCCGGCCCTGGCCGAGCGGCTGGCGGCCAACGGGGATCTCGGCGCCCGCGATGTCGCCGACGGGGCCGCCGAGGGTGACGTCACCTGCATCCGGCTGATCCGGGACGGCGGGCGCAGGGTCGGTGCCACCCTCGCCACGCTGGTCAGCTTCGCGAACCCGTCGATGATCGTGATCGGGGGCGGGCTCGCGCAGCTGGGCCACATCCTGCTGGCGGAGATCCGCAGCGTCGTCTACCGGCGCTCGCTGCCGCTGGCGACCGGGAACCTGCCCGTGGTGCTCAGCGAGCTGGGCGCCCGCGCGGGCGTCACCGGCGCCGCGGTCCTCGCCAGCGACACGGCCTTCGAGCAGGCGTCATGACCGCCCCGGACGAGGCGGCCGGGAGCGACCGCCGGAAGGAGCCGGCCGGGAGCGACTGCCGGAAGGAGCCGGCCGGGAGCGACCGCCGGAAGGAGGCGGCCATGAACGGCCGCGGGGAGGAAGCGGCGGTGAACGGCCGGGGGGAGAGCGAGGTCGTCCTCAAGCTGGAGGGCGTCGTCAAGACCTTCCCGGGCGTACGCGCCCTGGACGGCGTCGAGCTCGAGGTCCGCGCCGGCGAGGTCCACTGTCTCCTCGGGCAGAACGGCGCCGGCAAGTCCACCCTGATCAAGATCCTGGCCGGGGTGCACCACGCCGACGAGGGCAGCATCAGCCTGCTGGGCCGGCCGTTCGCACCGGCCAGCCCGCAGGCGGCCATGCGCGCCGGGATCGCCACGATCTACCAGGAGCTCGACCTCGTCGACGAGCTGTCGGTGGCCGAGAACGCCTTCCTCGGTCACGAGGAGAGCCGCGGCGGGTTCCTGCGCCGGCGCGCCACTGCCGCCCGTACCCGGGAGATCCTGGGCCGGCTCGGGCACCCGCAGATCCCGCCGCGCCGCCTGGTCCGCTCGCTGCCCGCGGCGGGCAAGCAGATCGTCAGCATGGCCCGCGCGCTCTCGCACGACGCCAAGCTGATCGTCATGGACGAGCCCAGCGCCGTGCTCGCTCATGACGAGGTGGAAAACCTGTTCCGGATCATCCGGGAGCTGACCTCGCACGGCATCGCGGTCATCTACATCTCGCACCGGCTCGAGGAGATCCGCGACATCGGCGACCGGGTCACCGTCCTCAAGGACGGCCGGACCACCGCGGCGAACCTGCCGGCCCGCGACACCCCGACCCGGGAGCTCGTCAGCCGGATGACGGGCCGCACCATCGAGTACGTCTTCCCGCCGCGGGCCGCCGCCGCGCGGGGCAAGCCGCTGCTGGAGGTCGAGGGCCTCACCCGGGAGGGCGAGTTCGCCGACGCGTCGCTGACCGTACGGGCGGGGGAGATCGTCGGGATCGCCGGCCTGGTCGGCTCCGGCCGGTCGGAGCTGCTGGAGACGATCTTCGGCGCGCGCCGGGCGGACGCGGGAACGGTCCGGGTGGACGGCAAGGTCATCCGCAGCATCGGCGCCGCGGTGCGCCACGGCGTCGGCATGGCCCCGGAGGAGCGCAAGAGCCAGGCGCTGCTGCTGGACGAGCCGATCTACCGCAACATGACGCTCTCCTCGTTCTCCGGGTACGCCCGCGGCGGCTTCACCGACGCCGGCAGGGAGCGCGAGGCGGCGCTGCGCACGGCGGACCAGCTGGAGCTGCGGCCCCGCGACGTGAGCCGGCCCGTACGCACGCTGTCCGGCGGCAACCAGCAGAAGGTCGTCGTCGGCCGCTGGCTGCTCGACAAGACGAAGCTGCTGCTGCTCGACGAACCGACCCGCGGCGTCGACGTCGGCGCCCGCGCGGAGCTCTACCAGGTCATCCACGATCTCGCGGCCGGCGGCGTGGGGGTGCTGCTGGTCTCCAGCGAGGTGCCCGAGGTGCTCGGACTCGCCGACCGCGTCCTGGTCATGCGCGAGGGGCACCTGATCCACGAGGCGCCCGCGGACGAGATCGACGAAGACACCGTTCTGGACCTCGTCATGGCGGGGTCCCTCATGGAGGGAGAACCGGCATGACGGATCAGAGCACGAAGCCCGGCGTGCCGGCGCAGTCCCCGCCGGTCGACGCGGGCGTCGCCGCGTCGCTGCCCCGGCAGAGCTGGTGGAAGAGCGACGGAGCGGATCCCGTACGCCGCAACCTCGGCCTGGTCGGCGTCCTCGTCGTCCTGGTCATCATCGGCATCGTCACCCGCCCCGAGCTGTACGGCGACGCCGGCTGGGTGACCGACAACGTCTGGACGATCCTGCAGCAGGCGTCGGCGATCGGCGTGGTCACCGTCGGCATGACGTTCGTGATCATCGGTGGCGGCATCGACCTCTCCGTCGGCGCGATCGTCGCGGTGGCCGGCGTCTGGTCCACCACGCTCGCCACGCAGAGCTACGGCACCGCCGGCATGATCTTCACGGCGATCGTGGTCGGCGTGGTCGTGGGACTCATCAACGGCGTGCTGATCTCGTACGGAAAACTCGTGCCCTTCATCGCCACGCTCGCGATGATGGTCGCGGCGCGCGGCCTGGCCGCCCAGATCTCCGGCAAGCAGACGCAGGTGTCCTCGAACACCACCATCAACGACATCGCCAGCACCAAGATCCTCGGCATCCCGATGCTGGTCATCATCCTGGCGCTGGTCGTCGCGGCGGGCTGGGTGCTGCTCAACCGCACCACCTTCGGCCGCCGCACGGTCGCCGTCGGCGGCAACGTCGAGGCCGCCCGCCTGGCCGGCATCAACGTGCGGCTGCACACCGTGCTCCTGTACGCCCTGTCCGGCCTCTGCTGCGGCATCGCGGCGATCATGCTCACCTCGCAGGCGACCAGCGCGCAGGCCGCGATGGCGAACCTCTACGAACTCGACGCGATCGCCGCGGCGATCATCGGTGGCACGCTGCTCAGCGGCGGCCGCGGCACCATCATCGGCGCCCTGTTCGGGGTGCTGGTCTTCTCCACCATCACCAACCTGTTCGCCATCAACAACCTCTCCACCGAGGTCCAGAACATGGTCAAGGGCGGCATCATCGTCGCCGCCGTCTTGGTCCAGCAGTTCCGCTACCGCTCACTCACCCAGTTGTTCGGGCGCAAGCCCACTTCCTGATCCTGCCCCCCCACCTCACCGGCGACCGTCGACGGCCGCCCGGTCACCCCTGGGAGAAAACGATGAACGCTCTGTCCCGTCGTCGCATCCTCTTCGGCGGCGCCGCCGTGGGCGCCGGCGCCCTGCTCACCGCCTGCACCAGCAACGACCCCGGCGAGAACACCCAGATCAACACCAACGCCGGCGGCGACAACAAGAACGCCGCGCCGGGCCAGAAGGTCGTCATCGGCTTCTCCGCGCCGGCCGCCGACCACGGCTGGGTCGCCGCGATCACCAACAACGCCAAGGCGCAGGCCGGGGCGTACCAGGACGTGGAGTTCCGCAGCGTCGAGGCGGGCGCCGACGCGGCCGCCCAGCGCGCGGCACTGTCCACCCTGATCGCGCAGAAGCCCAACGTCATCGTGCTGCTGCCGCACGACGGCAAGGAGCTCAACGCGGTCGGGCTGCAGGCCATGCGCGCCGGCATCCCGGTGGTCAACCTGGACCGGGCGTTCCCGGACCGGGGCGCGTACCGGCTGCAGATCAAGGGCGACAACTTCGGCATGGGCCTGGCCGCCGGCACGTACATCGGCGAGCAGCTCAAGGCGAAGGGCGTGGCCAACCCGATCATCGGCGAGATCCCCGGCATCGACTCGCTGGAGCTCACCCAGGAGCGCACCCGCGGCTTCAACGAGGCCCTCGCGGTGTACGGCTTCAAGGTCGCCAACCGCCGGCCCGCCGAGTTCACCGCCGACACCGGCCAGCGCGCCGCCACCGAGATCCTCCAGGCGCTGCCGAAGATCGACGCCCTCTGGAACCACGACGACGACCAGGGCATCGGCGTGCTCGCCGCGATCAACCAGACGAACCGCAAGGAGTTCATCATGGTCGGCGGCGCGGGCTCCAAGGCCGCGATCGAGGCCATCGCCGCGGACAACAGCCCGCTGAAGGCGACGGTCACGTACAGCCCGTCGATGGCGTCGTCGGCGATCTCCCTGGCCCGGCTGATCGGGCAGGGCAAGGGCATGGCCGACCTGGTCGAACTCCAGGTGCCCAAGGAGATCACGCTCGCCTCCGAGACGATCACCAAGGAGAACGCGGCCCAGTACAGCAAGCTCGGCTTCTAAAGCGGTCCGCCACTTCGTCGCTTCGTCGTAAGGAGATCTCATGGGGCAGCTGCGGGTCGGCATGATCGGTTACGCGTTCATGGGCGCCGCGCACTCTCAGGCATGGCGCACCGTCAACCACGCGTTCGACCTGCCGCTGTCGGCGCGCCTGTCGGTTGTCTGCGGCCGCGACGAGAACAAGGTCGCGGCCGCGGCGTCCAAGCTCGGCTGGGAGTCGCACGCCACGGACTGGCGCCAGGTCGTCGCCTCCGACGAGGTCGACCTGGTGGACATCTGCACCCCGGGCGACACCCACGCGGAGATCGCGCTGGCCGCGCTCGCCGCCGGCAAGCACGTGCTGTGCGAGAAGCCCCTGGCCAACTCGGTCGCCGAGGCCCGGCAGATGGCCGAGGCGGCGGCGGCCGCGCAGGCGCACGGCGTCCGTACGATGTGCGGCTTCAACTACCGCCGGGTGCCCGCCGTGGCGCTGATGCGCGAACTGGTGGCGGCGGGCCGGATCGGCACGGTCCGGCACGTCCGCGCGGTGTACCTCCAGGACTGGATCGTCGACCCGGAGTTCCCGCTGGTCTGGCGGCTGCGCCGGGACGTGGCCGGCTCCGGGGCGCTGGGCGACATCGGCGCGCACATCGTCGACCTCACCCAGTTCGTGACCGGCCAGCAGATCACCGGCGTCAGCGCGCTGACCGAGACCTTCGTCCGCGAACGGCCACTGCCCCTGGAGGCGGCCGGCCTGGCCGCGTCCGGCAACGGCCACGCCGGCTCGGGCGAGGTCACCGTGGACGACGCCGCGCTGTTCCTGGCCCGGCTCGACGGGGGAGCGATCGCCACGTACGAGGCCACCCGCTTCGCCACGGGCCGCAAGAACGGCCTCCGGGTGGAGCTCAACGGTTCCCTCGGCTCGGTCGCGTTCGACTTCGAGCGCATGAACGAACTCGAGTTCTACGACGCCACGCTCCCCACCAGCGAGCAGGGCTTCAGCCGCATCCTGGTGACCGAACCCGATCACCCGTACATGGCGGCGTGGTGGCCGGCCGGCCACCTGATCGGCTACGAGCACTCGTTCACCCACGAGGTCCGCGACCTGATCGCGGCGGTCGCGGCCGGCGAGGACCCGGCACCGTCCTTCGCGGACGCCCTCCAGGTCCAGCTCGTCCTGGACGCCGTCGAAAAATCGGCGGCCTCGTCCGCCTGGGTCCCCGTGGAGGCCGCCCTGGCAACTGTCTGACCCTGCCCCCGTCGCGAGGGAGACCCGGTTGCGCCCCGGGCCGCCGGACGGACCAGGGAAAAGCCGCCGATCAAAGGGTTCCCGATCGACGGACAATTCAACACCGTTTTCCGGTACGGGCACAGCACGGTCCCGTGGCACCACGCCCGGGCCCGTGCCGTCCCGGCCCCCTCACGCCCCACCGGCCGGTTCACCCCGTCCGCTTCCCGAACCCACCCAGACCACGCCGCCGCACCCACCCGGGCGCCACTTCCCGCACCGCGCCCTGCTCGCCCCGGCCTCGCGCCCGCTGCCGCCTTCTTCGCGGCCCTCGGCCGGCCGTCGGCGGTGCTCCGCACCGTCCTACCTGGTCGCCCTCCGCCCTCGCTCACCCACCCCGGGTGCATCTGCAGCGTGCATCTGCACCCGGCGCGTCCGCACGTGTCTCCGTCCAGTGCATGTCCGAGTGTGCATATGGCGTACAGATAACGCTCTCGCGGGCGGTGTGCCGCCTTGCCCCGGGGCCGCTTCCGGGGCAGCTCACCGCGCTCGACGGCATCGGATATCGTAAATGTCCTTGCCCTATGTGGATCATGTCGTCGCCGGTCAGGGCGTCGCACGGCGAGTACGGCGCTGATCCGAGGGGCGGTCGAGGCTCGTATCCGAGGGTAGACAACCCCACGGATGGAGGCGTCATGGCAACCCGTCGGTCCGCCACGGCGGCAGCGGTGTCTCGCGGCCAAATGGTCCATACTGGACCGCGCACGAACCGATGCACGTGCGAATGCACCGGTGACGCCTCGCTCCAGGAGGGATTCTGATGCGTCTGCGCCACCACTCGGGCCGGGTCGTCCACCTGAGCCACGGCACCGACCTGCGGCCTGCCCGGGATCTCCCGGCCGTCGTCGAGCAGCTCGACGCGTACGCCGCCGCGGTCCGGGCCGGCCAGGACGTGGACACCCTCGGGGTGAGCCTCTGGCTCCCGCCCACCCTCGCCGCCGCCCTCGCGATCGACGGGCGCTCCCGAACCCGGCTTCGCGCCGAACTCGACGCCCGCGGGCTCGAGGTCGTCACGTTGAGCGGAGTGCCCTACGCGGAGGGCGGCGACGAGGGCCCCGAAGCCCCCGACTGGAGCAGCCCGGCCCGGCTCGAGTACACCCTGGACCTGGCGCGCATCCTGGTCGACCTGTTGCCCGACGACGCGGTCCGCGGCGCGGTCAGCACGATCGGCATCGGCCGCCGCGACGGCTGGGACGATCCCAAGCGCAAGGAGTGCTCGCGCATCCTGGGCCGGCTCTCCGGTGGGCTCGCCGAGGTGGCCTGGCAGACCGGCCGCGCCGTACGCGTCGGCTTCCGGCCGGAGCCCGGCGCCGTGCTCGACGGTTCCGCCTCGGTCGCTGCCGCCTTCGCCCGGCTCGACAAGGAGCGCCTCGGCGTCTGCCTGGACCTCGCCCACCTGGCGTGCACCTGGGAGGACCCGGCGGCCTACCTCGACCGGCTCGGCGGCGCGGGCATCTCGGTGATCCAGGCCCGGCTCGCCGCCGCGCTGCAGGCCGCGGATCCGGTGGCCGCCACCGGCGCCCTGCGCGGGTACGTCTCCGAGGGCAACCCCCGCCCCGTGACGACCCCCGACGGCGGGTACGTGCCCGACCTCGCCCAGGCGCTCCGGGAATACCCGCCGGGGCCGTGGCGCGTGCTCTGTCCCGTACCGTGGCAGTCCGAACCGCCCGCGCCGCTGACGGCGACCACCGAGGTCTCGCGGGCGGCGCTGCGGCACCTGATGTCCGGGGCCGTGCCCGGGACCGAATACCTCGACGTCGAGGGCGCCGGCACGGTGGAGCTCGCGGAGCTGGGCCTGTCACCCCCGCAGGACGCCCGCCTCTCTTGTTGAGACGCGCCCGCCCACCTAGAGTTTGACCTGGCACCCCCCGGTACGGGCGGGCCCGCCGGGAGGCGCAGACCCGGCGCGGAACCCGACAGCCCTGACCTTCGCGGTGTGCCGCCGCCGGTCACCCTCGCGCCGGCCCCGGGAACCCTCTTCGTCACGCTTGCGAACAGGGAGATTGACATGGCGCGACCCATCACGCTCTTCACCGGCCAGTGGGCCGACCTGCCGTTCGAGGAGGTCTGCCGGCTCGCCGCCGAATGGGGCTACGACGGCCTCGAGATCGCCTGCTGGGGCGACCACTTCGAGGTGGACCGGGCGCTCGCCGAGGACGACTACGTCGACCGCAAGCGCGAGCAGCTCGCCAAGCACAACCTGCGGGTGTTCGCGATCTCCAACCACCTCGTCGGCCAGGCGGTCTGCGACCACCCGATCGACGAGCGCCACCAGGACATCCTCCCGGCGGCGATCTGGGGCGACGGCGACCCCGCCGGCGTACGCGACAGGGCCGCGGAGCGGATGAAGGACACCGCCCGGGCCGCCGCCAAGCTCGGGGTGAAGACGGTGGTCGGCTTCACCGGCTCGTCGATCTGGCACACCGTGGCCATGTTCCCGCCGGTGCCGCCGGCCATGATCGAGCGCGGCTACCAGGACTTCGCCGACCGCTGGAACCCCATCCTGGACGTCTTCGACGAGGTCGGGGTGCGCTTCGCGCACGAGGTCCACCCCAGTGAGATCGCGTACGACTACTGGACCACCCGCCGCACCCTCGACGCGATCGGCCACCGCCCGGCGTTCGGGCTGAACTGGGACCCGTCCCACTTCGTCTGGCAGGACCTGGACCCGGTCAACTTCATCCTCGAGTTCCAGGACCGGATCTACCACGTCGACTGCAAGGACGCGAAGGTCCGTACGGGCGACGGCCGCCGCGGCCGGATGGCGTCCCACCTGCCCTGGGCCGACCTGCGCCGGGGCTGGGACTTCGTCTCGACCGGGCACGGCGACGTGCCGTGGGAGGACTGCTTCCGCGCGCTGAACGCGATCGGCTACGACGGCCCGCTCTCCGTCGAGTGGGAGGACGCCGGCATGGACCGCCTGGTCGGCGCCCCCGAGGCGCTGCAGTTCGTCCGCCGGCTGGCGTTCGACGCGCCGTCCGCGGCGTTCGACGCCGCCTTCTCGTCGTCCTCCTGACCACCCCACGCAGAGAGCCCGGCCCCGATGGGCCGGGCTCTCTGCGGTGCGGCGTACCTCAATGAACCATTTTCAACCTGACATCGAGCCCGACGGTGCCGCGCCGCCGACCAGCGGCGGGAACTGCCGGCCTCGCCACGTTGAAAAAAGTTCAGTAAGTGGTGCCGGTGCTGTTCGAGCTCGCGCTGGAGGTCGACAGGTCGCCGGTGCTCGACGACGAGGTGCTGGCGGAGTGCAGCTTCTCACCGATCTTGGACTGGTTCAGCTTGTCCTTACCCTCGGTATAAAGCTTGTTGGCCTGCGCCTGGGCGACGCCGGCGGCCTCCTGGACCGTCGGGTGCTCCCACACCTTCTTGGCGTTGGCCGTGATCTCTTCGTACTTCTCCCGGCCGGCCCGGCTGCCCAGGACGAAGCCCGCCGCGAGACCCGTGATGAACATGAGCTTTCCGCGCATGGCGGCTCCTTCCGTTCGGTGACGCGCGTGCGTCTGATCGCTGCATACCCATCCTGCCGCTCAGTCATTCCCCCCGCCCACGTTTCCTCCCGGTAGAGCCCCCGCCGGGAGTGTCGCCCACCCCTCCCGGCGGCGTAGCCCTCGGATGTTGTATTGTTTCTCCGGTCGCCATGACAGCTCGCGAAGCGGGAGGTCGGGGCGCAGCAATCCCCTGTAGCTCAATTGGCAGAGCAGCCGGCTGTTAACCGGCAGGTTATTGGTTCGAGTCCAATCGGGGGAGCTTTTCCCAGGTCAGGGGTCATTTCGGTGGCCCCTTTTTGTCGTACCATCCCTGGTTTCACCGGTTATCGGTTCTCATCGACAGCCTCGGTCATAGCGGATCGACTGGTGGGGCGCTCACGGCGAACCCAGTTGACCGACGCCCGGCCGGCGCACACTGTTCGGTGTTCGGTATTGACCGAACACCGAACAGGGGTGGAGGATGGCACAGATGGATACCGAGGCGCTCGTCATCGACGCGTTCGCCCAGTTGGGGATCGACGCTGATGGGCCCACAGGTATGCCCGATCTCGGTGTCGACCTGGTGCTTGACGCCAACGGGGTGCGCTTGGCACTTCACTTGAAGAGACGTGCTCTGGTGACTGACTCCGTCGCGGAGGAGGCACTCCGGAGGCACGCACCGTCGGCCGGCACGTTGCTCATCGTCGCCGACCGGGTGACCGAGACGGCTCGCAGGATCCTGACCACGCGCCGGGCCGGCTATTACGACCTGCGCGGTCGGCTAGCTCTGCGTACTCGTGGCGTCGTGATCGATGCCGAGGTGGAGCCACTCCAGGAGCGGTCTCAGCGAACGAGCGCGCTGAGCGGAAAGGCGGGGCTGGAGGTGGCTTCCGCCGTCCTGATGCAGCCCATGCGTGGGACGGCGGTGCGTGAGCTGGCGCGTCAACTTGGGCGTTCGGCCAGCACGGTCTCCGAAGTCCTCTCCCTGCTTCGCCGCGAGGAGCTGGTGGACGCCAAGAACGCGGTTACGGATTCTCGCTTGTTCTGGCTTGTTGCCGATCGCTGGGCGACTCCGCGCACGTACCTTGCTCAGTTGCCCTCGCCCGGTGAAGAGCCCATGACTCAGGCTCTGCGTCTCGGCCTGGTGGATATTGAGCAGGAACAAGGCTGGGCGCTCACCGACTCGGCTGCCGCGGCCGCATACGGTGCGCCGCTGGCGTTCCGGTCGGGGCAGGTACTCGACTTCTATGTTCCCGATCAGGCGGTTCGGCATCGCGCCACGACGCTGCTCGGCGCTGCCGGTAGACCTTCACAAGCTCGAGCAGCCGTCAGGATCGCCCCGGTGCCCGCTGTTGTGCAGCGTCGTATCGACCTCGACACGAACCCGATGGAGTGGCCGCTGGCGCACCCTCTGTTCGTCGCGCTCGATCTCGCGCAGGATGTCGGCCGCGGCCGGGAGATTCTGGACGCCTGGACGCCCGACGAACGGTGGAGCCGTGTCTGGTAAGCGCGTTACCTTCATCGGCGAGGCGATGATCACCCTCGTGCAAGGAGTGATCGAGGTCCGGGCCCTGATCGGTCAACCCCCAGTGGTGGTCGGAGGCGTCGCCGTCTTGTCCCGGCTGTCGAATCCGTACCGCGCCACCGTTGACCTCGATGTGGTCGACCGGCTGCTCGGCGAGGTGCCTCACCTTGAGGTACTGCGTGCTGCCGACGGCGCCGAGCCGATTCAGCCCGCAGCAGTCCTCCTCACCACCCCGTACGGCCCGGTGAAGGTTGACGTCCTCGAGGTACGTCAAGTCGAACTCGACATGCCCAGCGACGATCCCGGTGACCGTTTGCACGCCTCAGCTCACGCGTGGGCCAATGACACGGCCACCGACATCACGCTCGAGATCCTCCGAGCAAGCGGTGAGCGCTTCGAAGTCACCACGCCCGTGGCGGAGCCGGGGCCGTTGGTGGCTATGAAGCTTCAGGCGGTGATGAACCGCTCGCTCGACAAGCAGGGGACTGACCTGCTCGACATCATTCGCCTGACCATCGATGAGGCCACCCGACCTGTAGCGCTCGACCAGATCAGCTGCGTTGATCTGTCGATTGCTGACGACATCGCGCTTCACGTGGATCTCTGGTTGGTGCGCCGTCGCGATCAGGCGCTCCGCCGGATCCACTCCGCCGGCGGCGGAGACATCGAATCGGGCGATGTCGAACTGGTCTCCGAACTCCTTCTGGCGGCGTGCGCCCGTCGCTGACCCTGTCGCCTCCGACGCGCTGTCCCGGCATCGCCATTGCCGGGGCATGACGAATGGTGACGAGGCGGACGCGGCCATAACTGGTAGTGCTGCCAACTTGGTAGCCCGCGTACTGTGGTCGCTGTCGATACATTCAGTGCATGCTTGACTACGGTAAGTCTGGGCTGGTTGCTCATCTCCCGCGGGACGAGTGGCACCGGATGCAGCACACCGGAATTCTCGTACGCTTCGAGCCCCGCGATGTGCTCCTGCGCCAAGGGGATACCACCCAGCACGTGCACGTGGTCGTGGCCGGTTGCGTCAAGATCGTCCGGTCAGAGAGTGACGGCAGCCGCGCGATCCTGACCCTACGGGCCGCCGGCGACGTCGTCGGTGACCTGGCCGCCGTCGACCTGCAACCCCGCTCGGCCACGGTCACCGCCCTCACCACCACGGTCACCCGGCTACTGACCGGCCCGCAGTTCCGGCGCTTCCTGACCCGGCCCGCGTTTGCCGCGGGCTTCGCCACCTACACGGTGAGCCGGCTGCGCACCTCGGATGCCCAGCGCACGGCGATGGCCGTGTTGTCCGTGCGGGAACGGCTGGCACGGGCGCTGATTCAGCTCGACCGGGAGAGTCGACGTGCCGACGGGCGGCCCGCGATCCGCCTGTCCCAGGCGGAACTCGCCGAACTGGTCGGCGCCTCGCGCAACGCTGTCGTGGTCGAGCTGACCGCCCTGCGCGAGGCCGGCATCGTGGCCACCGGACGGCGTGAGGTCACCATCGTGGACCAGGTGGCGCTGAGCGCCCGATCACATGGGTTTCGCCCAGAACCGGGCAGAGAGCCGCTCGTCGCCTCGGCGGGGTGCAGGCGCCATCCCCGCCGCTGGGGCGGGGATGGCGCCCGGCGCCGGACCGGTTCGTCAGGGCTTCCAGTTGCCGATCATCTCGACGTAGTTCTTACCGCTGACCAGGGTGTTCCGATAGGTGCCGGTGAAGGCGGCGGTGGCTTCCAGGCGCCCGTTCTCGCCCTGGGCCAGTTCCTGGTTGTCGGTGCCGGTGATGTCGACGGTGAGGTCGGCCGAGAGGGCGGGGATCCTGATCCGCCAGCGGGTCGGGTACACCTGGCCGCTGGTGGGGCTGGTCCAGAACTGGTCCGCGCGCTTGGCGACCGGCTCGACCGCGACGACCTCGTGGGAGCCGTCGCGGTGCATGACGGTGGCCCAGGAGTTCTCCTCCGTGTCGGTGAGCGTGTCCCAGATCGCCACGGCGTCGCCGTTGGGCAGGTTGAGGTTCATCCAGGTCCAGTGCAGGCTCGGGTCGTCCGGGGTCGGCCCCCATTGGCGGTCGAGCCAGGACCGGCCGGTCACCCGCTGGGCCTTGCCGTCGATGGTCAGGGTGCCGGTCGTGTGCATGTCCGGCATGGCGTACTCGAAGTTGGTGTCGCCGAGGAGGGGGAAGACGCCGGTGCCGCCGTAGCGCAGGACCGGTCCCCGCGAGGTGAGAGTGACGTCGAGGGACCCCCACGGCACGGTGAGCGACACGGACATTCTCTCCGCGTTGCCGGTCCACTTCAGGCCGGGTGCCGAGATGTCCAGACCGGTGGAACTCCAGTGGTAGTCCTCCGCATCGACGCCGAGCATGTAGTTCCTGTACCAGCCGGTGGTGACGTCGGTGACGGCGAACGACACCAGCCGTCCGAACCCGTTGGGGACGTTGATGGTCTGCACCATCAACCCGACATCGTGACCGCCGGCCTTCACCTGGCTGGTGAAGTAGAGGGAGTCGGCCCAGCGGGTCTGCGGTCCGGCCGGCTTGGATCCCAGGTCCGCGTCGGGGTCGACCATCGCCGGAATCCCTCTGTTCACGGCCGTGGCCGGCTCGGCCCGGGTCGGATGGCCGGCGGCCTGGGCGCCGGTCGGCACGAGGTTGGCGGAGAGCAGTGCGGTCAGGGCGACAGCGCCGCCCAGCTTGATACCGGTCCTTCTTTTCAACGGAACCTCCGATGGTGATGGAAAAGCGCGACGTGCAGGCCGGGTCAGGCGGTGGTGATCACGCCGTCGACGATGCGGACCGGGATGCCGGCCAGCGGTGCCGGCGGTGGCCCGCCGGTCACCCGGCCGTTGCGGTCGAACGTTCCGCCGTGGCAGGGGCAGCGGAATCCGTCGTCCTCCAGGCTGACGGGGCATCCCTGATGGGTGCAGGCCGCTCTGAAGGCGAGGTAGGAATCGGGCGCGGGATGCAACAGATAGGCCGGGCCGCCGTCGGAAGTGGTGAATTTCAAGGACTCGCCGACGGGAAGGTCGGCGACCGGCACGATCGCCACCCCGGTACCCGTGCCCTTGCCGGTCCTTCCGGCATCCCGGCGGCCGAATGCGACCGCACTGCCCACGCTGACGCCGGCCGCGGCAAGCGTCGCCGCGACGGATCCGCCGATCACCATTGCCCGCCGTTCGGCGTTTCCCTCGGGCCACCTCCTGCGCGCGGCGGCACGCAGGAAATTCCTTACCGTGAACCTGCCCTGATCCCCGGCGATGGCCAGCGGCGTCCAGGCGAAGACGACGAAGATGTCCGCACCGAGGTAGTACGGGCTGACGTCCCAGCTCGTGGTGAGGAAGAAGCTGAGCGCCAGCAGGGCACCACCGATCGCCGCGGCCCGGGTCCAGAAACCGACCAGGACGGCCGCTCCGACGGCGACCTCACCGAAGGCGATCGCCAGCCCCGTGAACGTCGAGTGTTCGGCGCTGAGCCGGACGACGGCTCCGATCGGCGAGGTCTCGGCTGCCGCCAGCATCTGCTGCTTGACGCCGAGCGGCGCGGACGGATCCAGATAGACCCTGTCGAGGACCTTGGACAGGCCGGCGTACAGGAAGGTGAAGCCGAGGAAGAGACGCAGCGGCAGCAGTACGAAATCCTTCATGGCGCCGAAACGGTGAGCAGGCCGGTGCACATCTCATCGGTTGTTCCGTCGCCCCAGATGACGTATCGCGGCGGAGTGTCCTTGAGCTGCGGCAGCTTCTGGCGAAGAGTCGCGTCGTGGGTGCACGTGAGCCTGAGGGTGTCCCCCTTCTTGAGGGCGACGGGAGCCGGCAGCTCGTGCAGCGCCTGGTCGTCGAAGTTGAAGGCCGGAACGTCGAGCAGGGTCTGCTGCGCGGGCGTCCCGGGATTGAGTTCCACCTTGATCGACTTGCCCAGAAGGTGCATGTGCCCGCGCGTCGCGTGGATCGTGATCGGTTGCGGAACCTGAATGGTGCAGGTCTGGGTGTTACCCGGCTCGGGGGCGGAGTGCCCGCATTCCCGGAGCAGCTCCTCCTCCTTGCCGCCCTCCTGGTCGCCGAAGCGCTTCTTGACGTCCGCGAGCGACGCGGCGCGTTCGCACAGCGGGCCGGATTCGTTCTTGGCGCACGGCAGTTCGATCGGCCCGTTCATGGGCAGGGTGTCCAGCGCGGTCGTGTCAGGAGTCCCCTTGGTGACACGCAGCCGGACCCGGGACCGGTCGGATCCGGCGGGCTTGCCGTCGGTGGCGAGCAGGTTGTAGTGAACCTGCAGAATCACCAGGCTGCCGGGTTCCATGCGATATCCGACGTCACCGTCGAGGAGGGTCTCCTGGGCGCTGGGCGTCCAGGTGTCCACCCACGTCGAAGAACTCAGGCCGTCATTGCCGAAGCAGGTGTAGCCCTCACCCGGATCCTTGGCGTCCTTCTCGCGGGCGGCGGCGGCTTCCTCCGGGGCGACCACGAAGGTGATGGCGTGATGCGCGATCGGCTCGTTCTGGGCCTGGAATCGGACGCCGGTCAGATATTCCGGTGCGGCGACTTTCGGATCCAGCACCAGGCATCGATACTCGTCCGTGCCGCCGTTCGGGGGAGCCGGCGTGTATGGCTGCGCCACGCTCAACTCGACGAACCGTTCGCCGGACCGTAGCGGCAGAGCCGGCGCCTGCGAAGACGCATGGATATGAGCGGGCGCGGCCGCCTCCGTGCTGCCGGAATCACCGCCACCACAGGCCGACACCGTCGTCAGCAGCGCGCCCACGACGACGGCGACTGCCGGGCCGTTTCTGAGTTTGACCAGGTTCCTCATGGGGATGAATGGTGTGTCCCGGGGGCATTCGTGAGCATCCTCCCGGTGGTGCGAAACCGAACTCCTCCCTCGGGTGCAAGCAGGAGGCGGGGAGTACTGCACAGGGACGATGCGGGAGCGCGGAACGGGTGCCTACCATCGCCGCCATGACGCCGAAGCGGGTGCTGCCCGGACTTCCAGACGCGATGCGCAGGCACCCGTTCCTCGGAGACACGTTGCTGGCCACGGCGCTGGCCCTGACGGCGACCGGCTTGGCACTGATCGAGTCCTCACCGGAGAGACACCTACCCACGACGCCGGCCGACCTTGCCGGGTTCGTCCTCGCGGTGATCGCCGTCGCCGCGCGCCGCCGGTTCACCGTCGCCGCCCTGGGCGTCAGCGTCGCCGGGGTGACCGTGCTCACCGCCGTCGCCCATCATCAGGACCCTGCCCTGACCGCGGCGATCGTCCTGCTGACGTACACGGTTGCCACCCGCACGGAGCAACGAACCGCCTGGCTCACCGCGGGTGGTGTCGCCGCCCTGCTGACCATCGGCACGCTCGTCTGGGCCCCCTTGAACGGGCACAGGCTCAGCACCATTGCCGTGATCGGCGTCGGCGCCGCGATCGGTGATGCGACTCGCAGCCGCCTCGCCTACGTCGCCGAGGTGGAGCAGCGGGCGCGGCAGACCGAGCAGTCCCGCGAGGAGGAGGCGCGGCACCGGGTCGCGCAGGAGCGGATCCGGATCGCCCGGGACATTCACGACGTCATCGCCCACCACATCGCGGCGGTCAAGGTGCTGGCGGCCGGGGCCAGGCGCATCGTGGACCACCGTCCGGAGCAGGTCACCCCGGCACTGGAACACATCAGCCAGCTGGCGGACGACGTACTGAAGGAGATGGGATCCGTCATCGGCCTCCTGCGCCACGAGCCCGACCGGGATGTGCTCACGATCGAACCGACCCGGGGGCTTGCCGACCTCCAACGGCTCATCGGCGACTTCACGGCGACGGGCCTGTGTGTCGAGCGCCGGCAGATCGGAGTTTCCCGGGAGCTGCCGGCCATGGCGGATCTGGTGGCCTACCGGATCATCCAGGAAGGGCTGACCAACGCCCGGAAGTACGGTGACGGAAGGGCTCACCTGACGATCGAATACACCAGCACCGGGCTCACCGTCGACATCGTCAACAAGGTGGGCGAGCGTCGTTCCGGGCAGAGCTTCGGTTACGGCATTCTCGGCATGGGCGAACGGGTGGCCGCGAACGGCGGCCGGTTCACGGTCGGCCACGCCGAAGGCAACGCGTTCTCGATCCGGGCCGAGCTGTCCGCGCCGGCGCCATGACCATCAGATTGTTGCTCGTCGACGACCAGGCCCTGATCCGGGCGGGATTCCGCATGTTTGTGGACCCGGAACCCGACATCGAGGTCGTCGGCGAAGCCGGCGACGGGTTCGAGGCGGTCGACCTCGCCCGGGCCCGGCGCGCCGACGTCGTCCTCATGGACCTGCGCATGCCCGGCATGGACGGCCTGGAGGCCACCCGGCGGATGGCGCAGGCCGAGGATCTGGCCGACGTCCGGGTGCTGGTCCTGACCACGTTCGAAGACGACGAGAACGTCATCCTCGCGCTGCGGGCCGGCGCCAGCGGGTTTCTCGGCAAGCATGTGGAACCGGCCGAACTGACCAACGCCATCCGGGTGGTAGCGACGGGCGAAGCGCTGTTGTCTCCCCGCGCGACGAGAGGGCTGATCAGCCACTTTCTCCATCAGCCGATGGCCGCATCGCTGCCCGTCGCGCCCAGCCTGGCGCAGCTCACCAACCGGGAGAGGGAGGTCCTGTCGCTGGTCGCCTGCGGCCTCTCCAATGACGAGATTGCCGGCCGGCTGCACCTGTCGCGGCTGACGGTCAAGTCGCACGTGACGCGGACGATGACCAAACTCGGCGCACGAGACCGTGCACAGCTCGTGGTGATCGCGTATCAGAGCAGGCTGGTCCGCGTCGACGAGCCGTTCCCGCCGGAGTCCTCGGCGTGACGGCATCGTCGATGCTCAAGGCGGCGGGGCTTCCACGAACAGCGTGCCGCCCGCGTGCTCGACGCCTCCGGGGCGTTGCTCCAGCGCGCCCTGACCACGCGCCAGGGGTGACCGGCTCACGGCCGCGACCGTCCCGGCCTGTGAAGCGCCGCGGGTCAGAAGTCGTCGTCGAAGCCGACGGTGCCGGTCACCCCCACCTGGTACGCCGAGACGCGGCGCTCGAAGAAGTTCGACAGTTCCTGGACGTCCTGCAGCTCCATGAACGCGAACGGGTTCTTCGAGCCGTACATCGGGTCGATGCCCAGCACGGCGAGGCGGCGGTCCGCGACGTGTTGCAGGTATTCGCGCATGTCGGCGAGGGACATGCCGGAGATGCCCCGGGTGAGCAGGTCCTCGGCGAACTGGACCTCGCACTCGACGGCCTCGGCGAGCATGTCCCTGACCTGCTGGGCCATGTCGGCGTCGAACAGGTCGGGTTCCTCCCGGCGGACCGTCTCGACCACGTCGAAGGCGAAGGCCATGTGCATGCTCTCGTCGCGGAACACCCAGTTGGTGCCGGACGCCAGGCCGTGCAGCAGGCCGCGGGAGCGCAGGTAGTAGACGTACGCGAAGGCGCCGTAGAAGAACAGGCCCTCGATGCAGGCGGCGAAGCAGATCAGGTTGAGCAGGAAGGCGCGCCGGTCGGCCTTCGACGTCAGCGCCCGCAGCTCGTGGACGGAGTCGATCCACCGGAAGCAGAACTCGGCCTTGCGGGCGATCGACGGGATGTTCTCCACCGCCGCGAAGGCCTCGGACCGTTCCTGCTCGTCCGGCACGTACGTGTCCAGCAGGTTCAGATAGAACTGCACGTGCACCGCCTCCTCGAACAGCTGCCGGGACAGGTAGAGGCGGCCCTCGGGCGAGTTGACGTGCTGGTAGAGGTTGAGCACGAGGTTGTTGGCCACGATGGTGTCGCCGGTGGCGAAGAAGGCGACCAGCCGGGAGACGAGGTGCCGTTCGGCGGGCGACAGGCGATGGAGGTCGGCGAGGTCCGAGTGCAGG
The DNA here is from genome assembly GCF_003002065.1 of Pseudosporangium ferrugineum. Lineage (GTDB taxonomy): Bacteria > Actinomycetota > Actinomycetes > Mycobacteriales > Micromonosporaceae > Actinoplanes > Actinoplanes ferrugineus_A. The sequence goes on along the minus strand of NZ_PVZG01000014.1, from coordinate 37,075 downwards.
TCGACCTCCTCGACGGTCCAGGTGTTCCTGATGGCGTCCTTGAACCGGTCGAAGAAGTGCGGGTAGCGCATCGGCCGCAGGGTCAGGTCCATGCCGGGGTCGAGCAGCAGCTGCCGGTCGGCGGCGGGGCGGGGTGCGGGAACGGTGGTCACTGGCAGGCCTCGCAGCTCTCGGGGTTCTCCAGGGAGCAGGCGACGGCGGTGGTCGCCTGCTGGATCCGCGTCGCGGGCCGCGAGCGCAGGTAGTACGACGTCTTCAGGCCGGCTTTCCAGGCGTGCAGGTACATCGAGGAGAGCTTGCCGATGGTCGGTGCGCTCAGGAACAGGTTGAGCGACTGGGACTGGTCGATGTAGGGCGCGCGGGCGGCGGCCAGGTCGATCAACGCCCGCTGGGGGAGCTCCCAGGCCGTACGGAACAATTCGCGGACGTCGGCGGGCAGGTCGGCGATGCCCTGCACCGAGCCCTCGGCCCGCTTGATCCGCTCCCGGATCGGCGCCGTCCAGAGGCCGCGGGCCTTCAGTTCGCGTACGAGATAGGTGTTGATCTGCAGGAACTCGCCGGACATGGTCTCGCGCTTGAACAGGTTGGACACCTGCGGCTCGATGCACTCGTAGCAGCCGGCGATCGACGCGATGGTGGCCGTCGGGGCGATCGCGATCATGAGCGAGTTCCGGAGGCCGTGCTCGGCGATGCGGGTCTTCAGGCCGGCCCACCGCTCGGTCTGCGAAGGCGTGGCGCCCCACAGCTCGTGGTGCAGATCGCCCTGCGCGGCACGGGTCTCCGGGTAGGCCGGGTGCGGGCCGAACCGTTCGGCGAGAGCGACGCTCGACTCCAGGGCGGTCAGGAAGATCTCCTCCTGGACGCGGGTCGACAGTTCCTTGGCCTCGGCGGAGTCGAACGGCAGCCGCAGCGCGAAGAACGCGTCCTGCAGGCCCATCAGGCCCAGCCCGATCGGCCGCCACCGCGGGTTGGACCTTCCGGCCTGCTCCGACGGGTAGAAGTTGAGGTCGATGACCCGGTCCAGGAAGACGACCGCGGTCCGTACGGTGGCGCGCAGCTTCTCCCAGTCGACGCCGCCGCCGGCGAGGTGCGCGCCCAGGTTGATCGAGCCCAGGTTGCACACCGCGGTCTCGTCGTCGGAGTTGACCTCGAGGATCTCGGTGCACAGGTTCGACAGGTGGATGGTGTTGCCCGGCGCGCCGGTCTGGTTCGACAGGGCGTTGGCGCGGTCCTTGAACGTCATCCAGCCGTTGCCGGTCTGGGCCAGGGTGCGCATCATCCGGCCGTACAGATCCCGGGCCTTGACGGTCCTGACCGCGTTCTTCTCCGCCCTCCGGTAGGCCTCGTCGAACTCGTCGCCGACCAGGTCGGGCAGCTCGGGCGCGTCGGACGGGTCGACCAGCGACCAGTCGCCGTCGGCCTCGACGCGGCGCATGAACTCGTCCGGGATCCAGTTCGCCAGGTTCAGGTTGTGCGTACGCCGGGACTCCTCGCCGGTGTTGTCGCGCAGCTCCAGGAACTCCTCGATGTCCGGGTGCCACGGCTCCAGATAGACGCAGGCCGCGCCCTTGCGCCGGCCACCCTGGTGGACGGCGGCCACCCCGGCGTCGAGCGTCTTCAGGAACGGCACGATCCCGTTGGACCTGCCGTTGGTGCCGCGGATCAGCGCACCCCGGCCGCGGACCCGGGACCAGGAGATGCCGATGCCGCCGGAGAACTTCGACAGCTTCGCGACCTGGTGGTAGCGCTCGTAGATGGAGTCGAGCTCGTCCCGGGGGGAGTCGACCAGGAAGCAGCTCGACAGCTGGGTGTGCCGGGTGCCCGAGTTGAACAGCGTCGGTGAGCTGGGCAGATAGGCCAGACTCGACATGAGCCGGTAGAAGTCGATCGCCTCGGCCGGCGTCTGCGACAGCCCGCACGCGACGCGCAGCAGCCAGTATTGCGGTGTCTCGAGCACGTCACGTGAGAGCGGGTGGCGCAGCAGGTAGCGGTCGGCCACCGTCCGCAGGCCGAAGTATTCGAACCTCAGATCACCGGCGACGTCGACGGCGTCGTCGAGCTTGCGGGCGTTCCTCGCCACGAACGCGGCGGTCCCGTCGCCGATCAGGCCCTGCTGGTGGGCGTGCCGGATGGACTGGCTGAAGGTGGCCACGCCCTGGTTGCGGACCTCCTTGTCCACGAAGGTGGCAAGGAGGCGGGCGGCCAGCTTGGAATACTGCGGCTCCTCGCCGATCAGCTCGGCCGCCGTCTGAATGGACAGCTTGTCCAGCTCGGCCGTGGTGGCGCCGTCGTAGAGGCCGCTGATCGTCCTGGTCGCGACCCGGAGCGGGTCCACCTCGTCCAGATCGGCCACCCAGCGCTCGACCGCCTTGACGATCTTGTTGACGTCGACCGTCTCCAGATCGCCGTTGCGTTTGCGTACCCGCATCTCGTCCCCCAAACCTCGTGAGGGCGCGCGCAGGGGGACGCCGCCGGCCGGGGCCGGCTGATGGCGTCGGCCGTCCCGCGCGGCCTTCGACCACCGCACGCCACGGCGGCGCACGGTGCGCTGGCAGGTCTTCGGACTCGCGGGCGTCGTACGCGCTGCCTACTGGCCGTCGCTTCCCAGGCCGTGGCGGCCCAGTGCTCTCTGACGGCGGTCGTTCCCACTCACCGCTGCGGGGCAGTCCCGGACTTCCACCGGGTTCCCTCTTGCCTCGAGCACCACCGGGGTGATGATCGAACCAGCTGCGTGCACACCATATATGGGTAGGGGCCCCGGCTGGCAACACCAGATGGTGTGCCGGGCGTGTTGCGACCCGCCGGTGGGCATCACGCCCGGGGACCAGCGGACCCCCTACCAGCGAGCTACCAGGAACGCTCCGCGGGTGGACGCCCGATGCGGGGCCCGCGCCCGAGGATTCTCGGCATGGATCCGACCCAGGCCGTGCTCGAGCACCCGTACGCGATGCTCGGGCCCCTCGTGCTTCTCGAGGGGCCGGCCACCACCGTCACCGCGGGCTCGCTCGTCGGCGCCGGCGTCGCCGCGTTCTGGCCGGTCTGGGTGATCGTCGTGCTCGCCGAGGTGGCGGGGGACACCCTCCTCTACCTTGCCGGGCGCTGGGCCCACCGGTTCCGGTTCCTGGCCCGCCGTGTCCCGCTCGCCGAGGCGGTCGCCCGCAGGCTGCCCCGGCTGGTCGTCACCGCCAAGGTCGTCGACGTGCTCGCCATCCCGGCGTTCCTGTCGGCGGGCGCCGCGCGGGTGCCGTACCGCCGGTTCCTGGCCTGGGTGGGTGCGGCCTCGGCCGTACGCGGTCTGGTCCTGATCTCTTTGGGCGCCCTGCTCGGCAGCCGGCTCACCGGCCTGCTCGAGCTGCCCGGCGGCGTCCTCCTGCTCTCCGCGGCCGTCGCTGTGCCGGTCGCGCTCGTCCACGTCGCCGTGCGGCGACGCTTCTCCCCGGGAGACACCCCATGCGCATCCTCATCGGCGCCGACACCTATGCCCCCCACGTCAACGGCGCCTCGGTCTTCGCCCAGCGCCTCGCCGCGGCGCTGACCCCCCGCCACGAGGTGCACGTCGCCGCGCCGGCGACCGGCCGCCGCAGCACCGTCACGGTCACCTCGGCGGGCGTCGTCGAGCACCGGGTGCGGTCCCTGCCGGTGCCCGGGCACCCCGGCTTCCGGTTCAGCCCGCCGGTGGCGCTGCGCTCGGCGGCCCGCCGGATCCTCGATCGGGTACGGCCGCACGCGGTCCACGTGCAGAGCCATTTCCCGCTGTGCCGGGCGCTGGTCGACGCGGCCCGCGAACGTGGCCTGCTCGTCATCGCGACCAACCACTTCATGCCCGAGAACCTGGTGCACTACCTGCCGATCGGCGACTCCGGGCGGTCGGTCGTGCACGACTGGGCGTGGCGCGACGCCGCCCGCGTGCTCGCCAAGGCCGACGTGGTGACCGCGCCGACCCCGTACGCCGCGGCGCTGGCCACGGTGGCCGGCGTGCCCGGCCCGGTGCTGCCGATCTCCAACGGCATCGACCTGACCCGCTTCGGCGGTGCCGCGGATGCCGCCGGGTTCCGGCTGCTGCACGGGCTCGCCGACAAGCCCACCGTCACGTACGTCGGCCGGCTCGACGCCGAGAAGAACCTCGACGTCGTGGTCCGCGCGTTCGCCTCGGTGCGCCGGTCGCTCGACGCGCAGTTGCTGCTCGTCGGGTCGGGTGCCCAGGGCCCGGCGCTGCGGGCGCTGGCGGCGCGGCTCGGGCTCGGCGAGAACGTGATCTTCACGGGCTTCGTGCCCGACGGCGACCTCCCGTCCGCGTACGCGGCCACGACGGTCTTCGTCAACGCGGGCACGGCCGAGCTGCAGAGCCTGGTCACGCTCGAGGCGATGGCCTGCGGCCGGCCGGTGGTCGGCGCGGACGCCGCGGCCCTGCCGCACCTGGTCGTCGACGAGGGGACCGGCTACCTGTTCCCGCCCGGCGACGTCGACGCCCTCGCCGGCCGCCTGCTGGCCGTGCTCGGCGACCCGGCGCGGGCGCGGGCGATGGGCCGCCGGGCGCGGGCCGTCGCCGAGCAGCACGACGAGACCCGCACGGTCGCCGCGTTCGAGGCTCTCTACGCGATCCGGTCCGCGACCGCGCCGGTCGGGGTGGCGGCGTGACCGCGGTGGCCGTCCGGGCGGATCCCGGTCGCTGGGTACGCGACGCCAAGCTCGGCCTGGCCGTCACGGTGGGCGCGGGGGCCGGGCTGTTCGTCGTCGGCGACGCCGACCCGCTCGACGAGATGATCAGCGACTCGATCCGTACGGTGCCCGGCGCGCTGCTACTGGCGCTGGCGGCGTGCGGCCTGGCCGTGGCCGGCGGGAGGCTCCTGGCCGGCGTGCGGCGGGCGCTGCCCGACTCCCGGCTGCTGACCGTGCTGCTGACGCTCTGGTGCGTGTCGCTGCTCGCGGTGGCGTTCTTCCCGACCAACCTGCCGGGCACCCCGCCCGGCACCGTCGCGATCGTGCACCGCTGGGGCGCCGGGCTGGTGGCCGCGCTGCCCCCGTTGATCGCGCTGCTGGTGGCCGACAAGGCCGGTCGCCGCGCGGAGACCGCCCAGGTCCGCCTCCTGCGGGCCTGCGGCCTGGCCACGCTCGCCGCGTGCGTCGCGTTCGGTGCCGTGCACGGCCCGGCGGCCCTGCTCGGCACGACCTTCGGGGCGTACGCGGGCCTCGCCGAACGCCTGCTGATGGCCCTCGTGGTCGTGGTCATGGCCCTGTGCTGCCGGGTGATCGCCGACGAGGAGCGCGCGCGATGGACCTGATGCACCTCATCGAGGCGGCCGTGACCTCTCCCGTCATCTATCCGGTCCTGCTGCTGCTGGCCATGCTCGACGCGGTGCTGCCCGTCCTGCCGTCCGAGTCGGTGGTCATCGCGGCCGCGGTCTACGCCGCGTCCGGCGGGTCGAATCTCCCCCTGATCATGCTCGTCGCCGCCGTCGGCGCGTTCGCCGGCGACCACCTCGGCTACGCGCTGGGCCGGCTCCTGCGCCGCCGTCGCTCCACCGGCCGCCTGGCCCGGGCCGTCGACCGCGTCGCGCCGCACCTGCACCGCCGCGGCGGCTCGCTGATCGTCGCGGCCCGCTTCGTACCCGGCGGCCGTACCGCGGTCGTCGCCGCCAGCGGCGCGACCGGCTACCCCCTGGCCCGGTTCTCCCTGTTCGCCGGCGTGGCCGCGGTCCTGTGGGCGACCTGTTCCGGCCTGATCGGATTCGTGGGCGGCGCCGCCTTCGAGGCGAACCCGGCGCTCGGCCTGGCGCTCGGCCTCGGCCTGGCCGTCTCCATCACCGCGCTCGGGGAACTGGTCCGCTTCGTGCGTTCCGGCCGTCGCGCCGCCGCCCGGCCGGCGGTGGCCTGACGCGCAGCGAGGGGGCGCCGCTCGGGCGGTCCCTCCGTGGAGGGACTTCTTTTCATGATCGGATCAGTAGCGTCGTGGAGGTGAGCGTGGCCGGGGTACGACCAGTGGCGAAGCGGTGGCGGTTGATCGTCGGATCGTCGGCCGGCCTGCTGCTGGTGTTCACGGCGACCACCGCGATCCTCGGGTACGACGTTCCGGTGCTGGCGGCGTACGCGGCCGCCACCGCCCAGTGCGCCGCCCTGCCGCTGGCACTGCTGCGCCCGTGGCCGGCCACCGCCCTGCAACTGGCCGGGGTGGGGCTGTTCGCCTGGACGCAGCCGGCCGGCGACGGGATGTGGCCGCTGTCGGTGCCGGTGATGGTCGTGCTGGTCGCGTACATCGGGTTGATCGGGCTGACCCGCTCCTGGTCCGTCGCCGTGCTCGTCTGGTGGGTCACCGTCCTGTTCTGCCTCGTGCTGGTGCAGACCGGCCCGCACGGGCGGACCGGCGCCGAGGCCTCGTTGATCATCTTCGCCACCAACTCGGTGCTGGTGCTGTTCGCGACGATCGGCTGGACCCAGCGCGGCCGGGTACGCCGGGAGCTGGCGGACGCACGCCGCGACATCGCCCTGGAACAGGCGCAGCGGGCGCTGGTCGAGGAACGCAACCGGATCGCCCGCGAGCTGCACGACGTCGTGGCGCACAGCATGTCGGTGATCCACATGCAGGCGACCTCCGCGGCGTACCGGATCAAGGACATCGATCCGGAGTCGAAGGCGGAGTTCTCCCGCATCGCCGCGGGAACGCGCTCCACCCTGCGTGAGATGCGGCAACTGCTGGCCCTGCTGCGCGACGAGACCGCGGACAGCGACCTGCGGCCGATGCCGGATCTCCAGCACCTGGGCGAGCTCGCCGAGTCGGCGCGCCGGGGCGGGGTCCCGGTCGACCTCGAGGTGCGGGGGGACCTGCAACAGGCCGGGCTGGCGGACAGCATCGGGCTCGCGGCGTACCGGATCGTGCAGGAATCGCTGAGCAACGTGGTCCGGCACGCGCCCGGCGCCCCCACCCGGGTGCGGGTGAGCGCCGACGACGGCGAGCTGTTCGTGGAGATCGTCAACGATGTGCCTGCCCGGGTGCCGCGGCCGATCGAGGAACCGAACCAGGCCGGCCACGGCGTCGTCGGCATGCGCGAGCGGGCCCGCCTCGCGGGCGGCTCCGTCGAGATCGGCGCCCGTCCGGCGGGCGGCTACCGGGTCGCCGCCCGATTCCCGCTGCCACCCACCGACGAAGCCGAGGGAGACGTCCGATGATCCGGATCCTTGTGGTCGACGACCAGCCGATGATCCGCGCGGGCATCCGCGCCATCCTCGATTCGCAGCCCGACATGTCGGTGGTGGGCGAGGCCGAGAACGGGCGGGTGGCGATCGACCGCAGCCGGGTCCTGCGCCCCGACGTCGTGCTCATGGACGTACGGATGCCCGAGATGGACGGGCTCGCGGCCACCGCCGCCCTGCTCGGACCGCAACGCGCCGAGGGGCGTACCCCGCGCGTGCTGATGCTGACCACCTTCGACATCGACGACTACGTCTACGCGGCGCTGCGGGCCGGGGCCAGCGGCTTCCTGCTCAAGGACAGCGAGCCCGAGCAGCTGATGCACGCCGTACGGGTGGTGGCGAACAGCGAGGCGCTGCTGTCGCCGCGGATCACCCGGCGCCTGATCGAGAACTTCCTCGACTCGCAGCCGCCCGACCCGGCGTCGGCGACCGCCCTGCAACGGCTCACCGAGCGGGAACGCGAGGTGCTGCGGCACATGGTCATGGGCAGGTCCAACGCGGAGATCGCCGGCGACCTGTACATCGGCGAGCAGACCGTCAAGACCCACGTCAGCCGCATCCTCGCCAAGCTCGGCCTGCGCGACCGCGTCCACGCCGTGGTCTTCGGCTACGAGAACGGGCTGGTGACCCCCGGCCGCCGGTGACGGCGCGCGGGTCCCTCTCGGGAGGGACCCCATCTCCCCGGTCACGGTGACGACGCCGCGGCCGGGGTTTTCTACATTTACCGGCATGAATGCAGCATTCCGGATGGCCGGTTTCCTCCTGGCGGCCCTGGTGGCGGTGCTCGGCGCCGCCGTCCCCGCGCACGCCGACGGCGCGATGTCCGGCGCCGACGTGACCGTGGCGCAGAGCCTGGGCGACCGGGAGCTGACGGTGGTCCTGCGCCGGGTGGCGAGCCTTCCCGGTCCGCTGCACGTCGACGTGCTGGCGCACGCCGGGTCGCCCGCCGGAACCCTGCGGCTCGGCGCCCTGCCGTCCGCGGCCGGGGCGCCCAGCTCCGCGTCGCTGACCCTTCCCGGCACCCCCGGCCCCGTCCCGGCCGTCCTGCGGGTGGACAGCGCGGGACCGTGGGAACTGACGATCGACGACGGGCAGCGGCTCGCCCGCATTCCGTTCGTGGTGCACGCGCAGAGCATGAGCCCGGCCGAGAGGTGGGTCTACGGAGGGTTCGTCGCCGCCGGGCTCAGCCTCGCCGCCGCGCTGGTCGTGGCGCTGGCCGCCCGGAGCGGCTGGTGGACCGCGCTGCCCGGGGCGGGTGTCGTCGCCGGAGTCGCCGTCGCGGTGACCGCGGCCCTGCTGTCGGCGTCCCAGCCCCTGCCGCCCGCTCCCGGCGAGGACCTCGACGCGACGGTCGTCAACGCCGCCGATCCGTACGCCGGGATGCCGCGCGGCGCCGCCTTCTCCCGCCCGCCGGTGACCCTGACCGTGCAGCGGCAGCCGGTGGTCGCCGGTGCGCCGGCGACGGTGCGGTTGCGGGTCACGGACGCGGCGACCGGGCTGCCCGCCGACGATCTCGTCGTCCACGACGGCGGGCTCATGCACCTCATGGTCGTGTCCCCGTCGGACCGCCTGTGGCACCTCCACCCGATCCGGACGGCGCCCGGCAGCTACGAGGTCACCTTCACCCCGGACGCCGCCGGCACCTACGCGGTGACCGCCGAGGTGGCTCGACGCGGGGGAGGCGTACAGATGCTGCGCGCGGCCGGCGGTTTCACGGCCACGGGCAGAACCCAGGACAGAAAGGCGGAGCCCCTGACCGTACGGTCGACCGGCACGATCGACGGCGTCGGCGTGCAGGTGGCCATGGCCGACCCGGTCGCCGGTACGCCCGTGACGCTGCGCGCCCGCATCGGCGACGAGGCGGACCTCCAGCCGTGGCTGGGCATGCTCGGGCACCTGATCGTCGCCGGCCCCACCCCCGAGGGCGATCCCGTGTGGCTGCACGCCCACGCCATGGACGACGCCACCGCCATGCACGACATGGAGGGCATGGACGGCATGGCGGCGATGGTCCCGATGCCCGGCGTGCTCGGGGCGACGCTGCCCGACGAGACGGTCGCCGCGTACGGGCCCGCGGTCGGCTTCACCGTCACCTTCCCGCTCCCCGGCCGGTACCGGATCTGGCTCCAGGCCGAGAAGGACTACCGCATCATCACCGTGCCGATCACCGCCGACGTCCGGCCCGCCCCCGAGGCGGCGCCCGGCCTCCCGCAGATCGGCCGGGTCACGCCGGAGCGGGCGCGGACCGGCACCCGGGACGTCACCGTCACCCTCACCGGCCGCGACGGCCGGCCCGCCACCGCACCGCAGATCCAGGTGCAGGCGGTGCTGCCCACCATGGGCCACGCCTCCCCGGTCATCACCGGAATCCCGCGCGGGCGGGGCCGGTACGCCGTGCCCGGCGTGCCCCTGATGGCCGCGGGCGGCTGGCAGCTACGGGTCACCGCGCCCGGCAGCGAACCCCTGACCATCCCGCTCACCGTCACCGACTGACCCTTCCCACCCCTACCGAAAGGCAGAATCATGCCCCGTCCATCCGCCGGTGTGCTCGGCGCGGCTGCGGTGCTCCTCGGCACCGGCACCTCCCTGGCCGGCATCGTCTGGGACGTCCAATGGCACGTCGACGTCGGCCCCGACACCTTCTTCACCCTGTCCCACCTGATGCTCTACTCGGGCAGCGCGATCGCCGGGCTGGCCGCCCTCGCGATGGTGCTGCGGGCCACCTTCGCCCAGCGCGCCGGGCGCACCGCCGACCCCGCCGAGGGCGGCCGCACGGTCCGGGTCCTCAAGTTCGACGCCCCGCTGGGCTACCTGATCGCCGGCGCAGGCGCCGCGATGTTCCTGCTCTACGGCCTGATGGATCTGTGGTGGCACACCGTCTACGGCTTCGACGCAGACCTCGGCTCGCCGCCGCACGTCGCCCTGTTCAGCTCGATCACCGTCACGATGGTGGGCTCGGTCATCGTCTTCGGCTACGCCCGCGACCGGCGGTGGGGCCGGATCGGGCTGGTCGTCTCGCTGCCGATCCTCATGACGTTCAGCCCGCTGATGCTCAACGCGCTGGCGGAGCTGCCGGCGCCGTTCGACATCGAGATCGTCAGTGCCGCGTTCTTCTGCACGCTCAGCATGCTGCTCGCCGCCGGGATCACCGGGCGTCCGGCGTACGCGATCAGGGTCGCCGCCGTCCTGGGCGCCATGCAGCTCGCCCTCTGGTTCTTCGCCCCGTGGGCATCGCACAGCTATGCGTCGATGGTCAACCTGCCGCTGCGCGACGGCCTCGGGGACGCGCCGCCGGAACTGCCCAGCGCCACCCCCATGTTCCTGCTCGTCGCGGCGGCGGTCGGCGCCGGCGTGCTGGCCTACGGCCGGCGCGCCGGGATGTCGATGCGCCTGCTCCCGCAGCTCGCCGGTGCGGTCGGCGGTCTCGTCCTGGCGTTCTCGCTCGACCTCCAGGTGCCGCTCGTCGGCAACGGCCCGCTGGCCGCCCCCGGAACCCTCGTCGCCGATGCCCTCGCCGGCCTGCTCTTCGGCGCGCTGGCCGGCTTCCTCGCCTGGCGCTTCGCCGGCCTGCTGCGCGGCGAATCCCGCAAACCGATCGCCATCGTCGTTCCCGGCCCGGCCGTCCAGGGAGGCCTCGCATGATTTCCGTACGCCGAAAGCTCGCCGCCGTGGCAGCCGCCGTCCTCGTGGTGCTGCTCCCCGCCGCCCCGGCAGCCGCCTACGAGCCGGTGAACATCGTGCACACCGAGCAGGTGCAGGCGGGCCCGTACGCGGTGACCGTCGGCTTCTCCGAGTGGCCGCTGCGCGCGATGCAGTCGCTGGACTTCACCTTCATCCCGGCCGGCGGCATCGCCGGCAAGTCGGGCAGGCTGCTCCTCGACGGCCCCGGCATCGACGCTGACCACGCCGACCGCGTCCTGGCCCGCCACCCCCGCAAGCTCGACGTCTGGGGCCTCGACGTGGTGTCGCTGGCGAAAGCGGGCGGCTACACGATCGGCTTCCGCATCGACGGTCCGCAGGGCCCGGCCGAGGGCCGCACCCAGCCGCTGCCGGTCCTGGCCCAGCCGGGCCCGCCGCTGGCCCTGAGCTGGGCGATCTGCGCCATCCCGATCGCCGGCCTGATCGTGTTCCTGGTCGTGGCGTGGCGCCGCGCCCGCCCGTCGGCGAACCTGGTGCCGCTGGCGGACTGACGCGCTCACGGGTCCCCCACCCCGGGGGACCCGTGGCCCGCGGCGGCCCGGCCCCGCAGGAACCGCACGGCGCCCAGGGCATTCAGGGCAACACCCCAGATCAGCACCACGACGGCCCACTGCGCCCACCGCAGCACCGTCAACTCACCGGACAGCAGATTCAGCGCCGCCGCGTACGGCGTGGTCCACTCCCGGACGGCGGGCAGCGCCCCCAGCACGAGCCACACGCCGAGCGGCAGCACCACGGTGGCCGCGCACGCCACCACGACCGGCCTGAGCAGCAGTCCGAGCCCGGTCCCGACGAGCTGAGCGGTGACCTGAACCAGCACACCGCCGACAACGCCGCCGCCGGCATGACTCCACCCGCCGGCCGGACTGACCACAACGGCGACGACACAGGCAACGACGCCGAAGACCGCGACCCCGACGGCCAGCACGACCGCGGTGAGCCACAGGGTGACGAGCGGGCGATAGCCGGGGGCCTGCCCGGGGCCGCGGTCGGGTGTTCTTTGCCCGGGGCGGCCGTCGGGTGTTTCTTGCCCGGGGCCGTGGTCGGCTGGGCGCTTGAGGTCCCGGGCCAGCAGGACGCCGGTGAACGGCAGCGTGGCCGACATGAGGAGCTGGACCGACTCGGAGAGCTCGACGAACGTCGCGCCGGCGGGGTCGTCCCCGGCCAGCACCCCGACGATCCCGAGCACGCCGAGGAACAGGGTGAGGCCCACCAGTACCCGCATCCTCGTCATGCTGCCGCGCCCGCCGGCCCGGCGGAACCGAAGGGACAACTACCGGACGCCCGGCCCCGGGAACTCCGCGCGCCTTCCCACCGACCAAGCACCTGAACGCCGCAACCTCCCCGTCCCACGCCCCGACGTCGTCCCCCGAGATCACCGTCTCGCTGGCCTGAGATGCCCCCGTCCTACCCGCCTGAGATTCCCCCGTCCCGCGGACCCGAGATCCCTCCGTCCCATGGACCCCGAGCGAGGAGCCCATGACCACCATTCCCCGGACCGCCGAGCCGGCGACCGTCCCCGCCCCGGCCCGCAAGCGCCCGGCGCCGACCGGCTTCGGCGCGCTGCTGCTGCGGCTGCACTTCTACGCCGGCATCCTCGTCGCCCCCTTCCTGCTGCTCGCGGCCCTCACCGGACTGGCGTACGTCTTCACGCCGCAGCTCGAGAAGGCCGTCTACGCCCACGAACTCACCGTCACCCCCGGCGGCCAGGCCAGGCCCCTGTCGGAGCAACTCGCCGCCGCCCGCGCCGTCCACCCGGCGGGCGCGATCGTCGCCGTACGCCCGGGAAGCGGCGAAGCCACCACCCAGATCGACTTCAGCTCGCCGGAACTCGACGCCGAGCACCAGCACACCGTGTACGTGAACCCGTACACGGGCGAGGTCCGCGGGCAGCTCACCACCTGGTGGGCGACCACTCCACTCAAGACCTGGTTCGACGACCTGCACACCAACCTCAAACTGGGCCCGATCGGCCTCTACTACTCGGAGTTCGCCGCAAGCTGGCTCTGGGTCATCACCCTGGGCGGCGTCGTCCTGTGGTGGCGTCGCCAGCGCGGCAAGCGGATGCTCCGCCCGGACCTCACCGCCCGCAAGGGCGTACGCCGTACCCGCGGCTGGCACGCCGCCACCGGCCTCTGGCTCTCCGTGGGCCTGCTGTTCCTGTCGGCCACCGGCCTGACCTGGTCGGACCACGCGGGCGCCAACTTCACCGCGGCCGTCGACGCCCTGCGAGGCAGCCGGCCCGCCGTATCCACGGACCTGACCGACGCGGCCGCGACCCCCGCCGGCGGCCACCACGGCACGGCCGCCCCGCCCGCCGGCGCCGACCCGGTCGCTGGTGCTGACCCGGTCGCTGGTGCTGCCCCGGCCGCCGGCGCTGCCCCGGCCGCCGGCGCTGCCCCGGCCGCCGGCGCTGCCCCGGCCGCCGGCGCCGGCCCCGCCGATCCGACCGCCATCGACAAGGTGCAGCAGGTGGCGCTGGCCGGCGGAATCGACGGACGGGTGACGATCGCCGTGCCCGCCGACGCCGGAACGGCCTGGTCCGTCACGCAGGAGGACGACCGCTGGCCGGTAGGACGCGACAGCATCGCGGTCGACGCGTCGACCGGCACCGTCGTCGACCGCATCGACTTCGCCGACTGGCCGGTGATGGCCAAGCTCACCCAGTGGGGGATCTACGCCCACATGGGCAGCCTCTTCGGCCTGCCCAACCAGCTCCTCCTGGCCGCCCTGGCCACCGGCCTGATCTGCGTGATCATCTGGGGCTACCGCATGTGGTGGCAACGCCGCCCCACCCGATCCGACCGCAAGGCCTTCGCCGGCGCCCCACCCGCGGGCCGCGGAGCCTGGCAACAGCTGCCCACGTGGGCGATCGTGGCCGGCGTCCCGGTCGTGTTCGGCCTAGCCTGGGCCCTCCCGCTGTTCGGCATTCCATTGCTCGCCTTCCTCGCAGCGGACATCGCCATCGGCACGCTCCGAAACCGCCGCAGCACACCACCCGGAGCCCCCGGCTGAGCCGCCCGCAGCAGACGAGAGCGCCGGCGGTTGACCGTTGCGGCAGGCCCCGGCGGGACCCCCAGCCTCCGGTCAGGCAGTCGAGGACCGGAAGGCGCGCCTCCGCGTACCCGCCGAGGCGGGACACCCCTCAGCCCTTCCCGAAGGCGTGCGGGACGCGTGCGGGCAGAAGGGTGCGCAGGGCGGTGGCGGCCTCGGCGGAGAGGTCGGCCAGGCCGCGGGCCACCGCCTCGAGCGGATCCAGGGTGCCGTAGGCCAGCCCGGACAGCGCGGCGGCGGTGAGGGTGGCGTCCTTGCCGTTGCGGCTCGTGGGGGTGACGGCGAGGGTTCCGCCCGTGCCGTCCAGGGTGTAGCGGCCCGCGAGCAGGTCGTCGCCGGCCACCTCGACCTCCACCCGGCCGGGGCCGCAGGACAGGCCGTTCAGGGCGTCCATGGAGAGCAGCCGGGCCATCAGCGGCGGGGTCGCGGGGAAGGACGCCGCGGCCTCGGTGCGGACGGTGAGGCCGGTGGCCCAGGTCTCCGGGTACTCGTCGGGCCCGACGGTGACCTCGATCCGCGACACCTGGTACGCGTGCTGGGCCAGGAATCGCAGCAGGAGGGCCCGTCCGAGCGCGTTGGAGCAGAGCAGTTCGTCCACGCGCAGGCAACCGCCGTAGCCGTCGATCCGGTAGGTCAGGACGCCGACGGTCTCGCCCTCGATCGTGGCGGTGGCGAGCCAGTGCGCGGCGGGGTCGAGCACGCGTGCGGCGCGGTAGTCGGGGGTGTAGGTGAAGCCGTGGCGTTCGGCGAGCAGCGTCCGGAGGTAGGCGCGGTAGGAGTCGAAGCCCTCTCCGATGCCCTGCCAGGTCACCTCGCCGGGGAGATCGGCCCGCAGCAGCGGCGCCAGGCCATCGGGGGCGAACGTGGCGGTGCGGTTGAGGGGCAGTCCGATGTAGCCGAACCGTTCGTAGAACGACGGGTGGAACGGGTAGAGCGTGGCCAGCAGGTGCCCGCCGTCGAGCAGGTCGCGGTGCAGCCGGTGGAGGAGCCGGCTGCTGTGGCCCTGCCGGCGGGCGCCGGGGTGGGTCGCCACCCACGCGACGCCGGCCATGCGCAGGACGGTGCCGCGCAGGTTCTGGTGCGCCGGGAAGGCCGACGCGGTGGCCAGGGTCCGGCCGTCCTCCTCGGCGATGAGCGTGTGGTTGTCGCGGTGGTAGGGCAGGACGGCGCGCCAGGCATCGGCGGGCGCCGGCGACTCGTCGAAGGCGTACGGATAGAGGGTGAAGGCGGTGTGCAGCCGCTCGTCACCGGTCACCGCGCGGATGCCGGTCATGGGTTCGTCCTTTCGACGGGTGCGGGAGGGGACATGCCGAGCAGCGCGAAGACGGCCGCCAGCAGGCCGAGCGCGCCGCACAGCCACCAGACGCCGTCGCCCAGCGCGACCCAGGCGGCCACGCCGAACAGGGGGCCGGCCGCCATGCCGAGGCCGAAGGTGGTCTGGTGGGCGCTGACGTAGTGGGCTCGTACGGCCGGGGGGAACGTCGCCGGGTAGGCGAACATGGTCGGTCCGTTGATCATGATTCCGAGGACGAAGACGACCGTGCAGGCGACGAGGGCCACGGCCGAGCCGCCGCTGACGCCGAAGCCCGCGACGCCCAGGGCCATCAGGACGGTGCCGGCCGTCGCCGGGACGTGGCCGGGACGCCGGCTGACGTAGCTGGTGATCTTCAGTTCGCAGAGGATCAGCACGGCCGAGGCGGTGATCAGGACCGCGCTGTAGAGGCTGGTCGGGTGGCCCTCCGAGCTGATCTTCAGGGGGAGCGCGACCGTGTACTGGACGTAGATGATCGAGCCGAGGAAGACCGACGCGAGGAAGAGGCCGAAGCGCCGGTCGCGCAGCAGGATTCCGTACGCCGCTCGCGATCCGGTTCGCGCCGGGCCGGTGCGGGGTGCGGGGCGGCCGGCCGGCAGCAGCCGCCGGGCGAGGATCGCGTACGCCAGCGCGGTGGCGGCGTCGAACCAGAGCAGCAGGTTCCAGTCCACCAGGATCAGGCCCGCCGCGATCAGCGGGCTCAGCGCGGCGCCGAGGTTGAGCGCGATGCGCATCATCGAGAAGCCCATGATCCGGATGTCGTCCGGCATCAGGTCGCTCAGCAGCACCGCCACGGCGGGCCGGTACGCCTGCGTCGCCAGCCCGGCCAGCAGCAGGGCGACGAGCAGCGCGCCGAACATCCCGGGCCGGGCCGTCAGGGGCACGACGGCGAGCACCGAGGCCGAACCGAGCATCGCCGCCGTGATGGTGGCGCGCGGGCCGATCCGGTGGACCAACTCCCCGCCGGCGAGCCCGCCGAGGACCGAGCCGGCGCTGTAGGCGGTGACCGCGAGGCCGGCCTGCCCGGCGGAGAAGCCGTGGAAGATCAGGTACAGCACCGTGAACGTCTGCACGAAGGCGCCGAGCTGGTTGATCAGTACGCCCCCGAGCAGGTAGCGCACCGGTGTCGGGGTGCGGCGCAACGCGGCCAGCACGCCCGCGGGTTTGTCGATGGTTGCGGTCATCGCCAGTTGCCTCCGGTCGGGAGAGATGCGGGGGAATCGGGGGAAGGCGCGCTCAGTGACTCACGACGAGTTCGTGATCGATTTCGACGAACTCGAGAATGAGGTCGGCGAACTTCCCGGCCATCAGGTGCTGGTACGCCGCCGACCGGGTGTGCCGGTCGTACGCGGCATGATCCGCGAAGTGGCCGACGAACAGCAGGTAGTCCGGCCGCGCGGGGTCCCGGTAGATGCGGAAGGACTGGGTGCCGTCCTCGCGCGCCGGCCCGGCGCACGCGAACTGCCGTGCGAGCCTTTCGGCCTCGGCCTGGGTGCCCGGCCGCAGCGGGAAGGGGAACAATTTCGCGAGCATTCGCCGCCCTTTCATCTGTTCGCATGCAGGAAGCCGATGACGACTGCGCCCCACCAGCACACCTGGGAGATCGCCGAGGTGGCCGCGCCGCGCAGGAGCAGCCGGGCCGGCGGGGGTTCCCCGGCGCCGCTCAGGCGCCCGGTCAGCGCCCCCGCCTGCACGCCGTTGAGGGTGAGCCCGCCGACGAGGACGAGCTTGAGGATGGTGGTGCCCGAGGTGAGGTCCGGGCTGAGCAGCGCGCCGCTGGCCACGAGGCCGGTCAGCCCGAGCCAGATCGGCACGTGCAGGCGGGTGGCGCTCGCCACGGCGTCGGCGAAGGTGGAGCGGCCCAGCGCCCAGAGGACGAAGGAGTACTCCGTCGCCAGGACCGCCCCGAAGCCCAGCGTCAGGAAGGCGAGGTGGGCGAAGAGGGCGGCATCGTGCATCGCCGGGCCCGGGTGCACCGTCGTCGACAGCCAGAGAACGGCGGCCAGAATCGTCATTGCCGCCGAGGCCGCCACGGCGTGGAAATGCGGACGCCGTTTCCGCCCGAGCGTCGGGAGGGTGCCGTTGTCGAGCATGATGATTCTCTTCCTGTGCGGAAAAGTGGATACGCCGATTACATGTCATCGGAGGATTTGATCGACACCGTCGCGCGGCGATGCAATCAACGGCAAGGAAATGCCCGCCCCGCGCGTAGGTACGAATTGTCGATGCGCGGGGCGGGCACCGGAGAATCAGACGGCGTGCGGAAGGGCGAGGGGCAATTCGCGCGCGGTGCTGCCGGCCGCTTCGAGGGCGAAGATGCGGACGAGCGGTGACAGGGTGAGCCCGCCGTGGTGGGCGTTGTCGTCGAGCAGGCCGGCGTCGATGAGTTCGTCGGCGAGTTCGTCGTCGGCGGCCGGCAGCGGGCGCACGTCGTCCTCCGCGGTGCGGGCCAGCCAGTGCAGCAGCATGCGGGCCTGATGGCTGAGCGTCAGGTACGCCGACCGCAGCGTCTCCCGCATGGACAGGTCGCCGATGCAGAGCCAGTTGAGGGCGCTGCCGCTCTGCTGCCACCCGTCGAGCAGCTGCCGCAGGATCGCGTGCGGGCGCAGGGAGATCCGGCGCAGCGCGATGTCCAGCGCGAGCGGCAGGTCACCGCAGAGCGCGGCGAGCCGGTCCAGGTCCTCGGGCCGGGCCCGGACGCTGGGCGCGAGCGCCGCCGCGATGGTGGCCACCGAGTCGGCGCGGGACAGCGGCGCGAGCGACAGCCGGCGTACGTCGCGCAGCCCCAGCAGTCGCCGCCGGCTCACCAGGATCGTGGTGCTGGTCTCGCTCTCCACCAGCAACGGGCGGACCTGCCGTTCGTCCGCGACGTTGTCCAGCAGCACCAGCAGGCGGCGCTCGGCCAGCAGCGTGCGGTACAGCCCGGCCCGGTGGCTCGGGGTGCCGTTGAGCTGATCGGCCGGTACGCCGAGGGCCCGCAGGAAGCCGTCGAGCACGTCGCCCGGGCCCTGGTGTTCACCCAGGTCGGCGTAGAGCTGCCCGTCGGTCATCTCCGCGGCGCGCTCGTAGGCGTGGTACAGGGCCAGATCGGTCTTGCCGACGCCCGCCGGGCCGTTGATCACGATGGGGGTGTCGCCGGGGGAGTGCAGCCAGGCGAGCTCGACCATCCGCCCGGCGAACCCGCGCGGCCGTTGCGGTAACTGGGCCGGGCAGGGCGGCCCGTCGGCCGGCCGCCGCGACCGCCGGGCCCGCGCGGTGAAGCTCTGGCGGCCACCGGTGGCGACGAACCAGCGCTGCCGCCAGGCGTCCCGGTCGCCGCCGCAGGCCGCCACGAAGGCGAGCGTCACCGGCAGCGAGGGCATCCGGTTCCCGCTGGCGGCGCTGGACAGCACGGACGACGAGAACATGGCCGAACAGGCCATCTCGCGGTATGTCGGATTCCCGGCCTTAACGCGTAGTTGGCGCAATTCGCTGGCGAACTCTGCCACGACGCCGCCGGCGCTGTTGACAGGCTTCTCCGGTCTCCCCATGGTGCGGCCTCCCCAAAATCGTTCAACCCCGGCGTCATTCGCTGTAGTGGCCATACAGCGGCCATTGATCGGTCCGGCCCGCGCCCTCTTTGGTGCGGGCCTTTCGCATTTGACGAACGTATGTCCTGTTCGGACGGTGGGCGACGTCGGTTAGAGAATTTCGCCCCAATGTCCGGGACCGGACAAATCCACGGTCGTGATAGCAGGATCGGCGACCGAGTGATATTCGCCATACACAAACACCAATGTCGGTTGTGGTGTGCCGGGCCCGGCGGCCAGGACGTCCCCGACCACCAGGGTGTGGTCGCCGAGGTCGAACCGGTCGCGCAGGCCGCATTCCAGCCAGCTGGCACCGGCCAGGACGAGCGCACCCGTGCGATCGCCGGGCCGGGCCGGCAGGCCGGCGACGTCGGCCGCGCGGGCGGCCGACGGCCGGGCCAGCCGCCGGGCGAGCTCGCGCCCGCCGGCCGGCAGGATCGAGACCGCCCACCGGCCGCTCGCCAGCAGATCGGCGAGGAACGCCGAGGACCGCCCGAAGGACAGCGACACCAGCGGCGGGTCGAGCGAGATCGACCCGAGCGAGTTGACGGTGACCGCGTTGTGCCGGCGACCGCCCGGGGTGTCGCGGTACGTGCTCGCGACGCACACCCCGGTGGCGAAGGCCCGCATGGTGCCCCGCAGATCGGGTGGCACGGCGTCACACCGCCTGCGGGAACGCGAAGAACCGGCCGGGATCGTACCGGCGCTTGACCTCGGCGAGGCGCTCGGCGTTGGGGCCGTAGTAGGACCGCCGCCATCCCTCGAGGTCGGGGTCGGTGAAGTTCACGTACGCGGCGTCCGGCGCGAACTCGCCGGTGTCCGCGTACAGGGCGTGCAGCCAGTCCAGGTTGGCGCGGACGACCTCCGCCGGATCGGTGCGCGCCCAGGACGTGTCGAGGCTGAGCAGGAACCGGGCGTTCCGGTGCGGGAACGCGGTGCCGTCGACCGGCACGCGGTTGATCGCCCCGCCCCACGCGAACAGCGCGGCGCCCGCCCCGTCCGGATTGCCGCTGCCGGGCCACTTCTCCACCGCCCGTACGAGCGTGGCCAGCCCGTCGTGGCCGACAGCCTCGGGCGTGCAGCGGGTCCGCACCGCGAACGCGCCACCGACGCTGCTGTGGTGCAGATAGCGCGCCGCTTCCCAGAAGTCCCGGTCGGCTATGTCCGCGCGCTCCGGCCGGGCGGCCGCGAAGGCGGGTGCCAGCAGTTCCCGCAACTCCTCGGCGGGCCCGAGGTGGTGGCCGACGACTGACACCACGCCGTCGTCGCCGGACGAGCGGGCGATGCCGATGCGGGCCGAGAAGCGGTCCGGCGCGTCCCGCATGATCTCCTGCAGCACGGCGAGCACCTCGATCGCGTACGGCCAGGACCACAGCACCAGGCAGGTCGAGCCGGCCGGTGCGGGCCGGGTCGCGAACGTGAACGCGGTGTTGACGCCGAAGTTGCCGCCCCCGCCGCCCCGGCACGCCCAGAACAGGTCCGGGTGCTCCCGCGCCGAGGCGGTCACCGTGCTCCCGTCGGCCAGGACGACGTCGGTCGAGACCAGCGCGTCGCAGGTGAGGCCGTGGGCGCGGGAGATCGTCGTGACGCCGCCGCCGAGGGTCAGGCCGCCGATCCCGACCGTGCCGGAATTGCCGAGCGGGAAGGTGACACCGTACGGCCGCAGCGCGGCGTACAGCGTGTTCATCGAGGCGCCGCCGCCCACCGTGACGTGCCCGGTGCCCTCGTCGAACCGGACGCCGCGGAGCTCGCGCAGGTCCAGCACGAGCCCGGCGGAGGCGGAGTACCCCGCGTAGCTGTGGCCCCCGCCGCGCACGGTCAGCGGCACCGACCGTTCGCGGGCCCAGCGCACGGCCCCGGCGACGTCGCCGGCGTGCGTCACCGACAGGACCGCCGCGGGCCGGGTCGTGGCGTACCGCTGGTTGAGGGCCGAGCCGGCCTCGGCGGCACCGGGGTCGCCGGCCAGCCGCAGCCGGCCGCCGGCGACCGCCGCCAGCGACGCCCACCTCATCGCGGGGCTCCCGCGGGCTCCGGCGCCGGGATCTCCTCCAGGTACGACACCCCGGTCGCGGCGTGCTCGCCGTACCGTTGCCAGACCTCGCGCAGCACCAGCCTGCCGCCGAGCCGCTGGGGGGTGTTGGTGCTGTGCCCCGCGATCACCTCGCCGGTGTGCAGGACCATCGTGTACGCGAGCCGCAGCACGCCCTCGTCGTCGCAGGTGCCGGTGATCGTGCCGCGCCGCACGTGCCCGCCCTCGAACACGGCCCAGACCAGGTCGCCGCGCTGGCGGTACTCGGCGCAGGTGCCGTCGCCGCCGTGGAGGGCCTGGAACCGGCGGCCGTCGTAGTCGATTCTCATGCGTCCACGTCCAGCAGTCCGGCGGGCATGGTCAGCGGCGTGCCGGCCGGCGGCGGGTCGACGGGGTCGGCGTCGACCTCGACCAGCGCCGCCGCGTCGGTGAGCCGTTGCGCGCAGGACGACGGGTCCGGCGCCGAGCAGACCACCAGGGAATGGCGGGCGATGTAGCCGCCCGGCGGCAGCCGCAGCACGGTGCCCGGCTCCACCATGCCGGCCGCGAGGATCAGGCCCGGTGCCTCCGCGGGTACGGCTATCGACCGTACGGTGCAGTCCTGGCCGGGGTAGCCGAACCGGATGCCGGCCACCGCCGAGGCCGTGGTGGTGAGGTCGGGCCGCCGGCCGGTGGCGATGTCGAAGAGCACGCTGCCGGGCTCGATGCCGGTGGCGACCTGGCCCAGGTACGGGATGAGGTCGCCGCCGAGGCGCCCGTTGACCTCGATGATGACCGGCCCGTCCGCGGTGAGCCGCACCTCGGTGTGCGTGATGCCGTCCTCGATGCCCAGGACCCGGTGCGCGGTCTCCAGCGTCTTCAGCAGCACGGGGTCGCGCAGCAGCGGGTCCGCGGCGTCGACCACGTGCCCCAGCTCCTCGAAGAACGGCGGCAGGCCGGTGGTCTTGCGGGCCAGGAACATCGGCAGGTATTCGCCCTTGTGCACGGCCCCGTCGATGCTGATCTCCGGCCCGTCGGCGTAGCCCTCGATGATCGCGCCGCCGCGGTAGGGCGCGTCGCCGACGAGGCTGGCCTCGTGCGCGATCCGGTACGCGTACGCCAGCTCCCGCTCGCCGGCCGCGAGCGAGACGCCCATGCTGGCGCCCAGCGCCCGGGGCTTGACCACGACCGGGTAGCCGATGCGGGCCGCGGCCCGGCGGGCCTGGTCGAGGCCGGTGGTGAGGGCGAAGCCGGGCTGCGGGAGCCCCGCCGCGGTCAGCCGGGTGCGGGAGCTGTGCTTGTCCCGGCAGCCCTGCACCCCCGGGATGCTCAGGCCCGGCACGCCGAACTCGGCGGCCAGCTCGGCGGCGGGCATCACCAGCGGCTCGTCCCAGCACATCAGGCCGGTGATCGTGAAGCGGCCGGCCAGCTCGCGGGCGGTTCCCCGGAGCCGGTCGTGGTCGAACACGTCGACCACGGTGATGTCGTCGAAGTGCTCGCGCTGCCAGGTGGGCCGGAGGTTGTTGATCAGCACCAGCCGCAGGCCGGCCTCGCGGGCCCGCCGGGCGACCGCCCGCACGATGTACTCCCGGTAGAGCTTGAGGCCGCTGCCGATCACGAGCAGCGCGCCCGGATTCCTGTCTGTCATCACGGTGTCCTCGGGTCGGATCGGATATCAGGAGAGGGAGGCCGCGACGCCCGCGCCGCGGCCCGCGAGTTCGCCGGCGATCGCGTCGACGGCGTGCGGCGCGGTGCGGAAGCCGTCGCCGCCGCTGGCCGGTCGGGCCCAGACCGCGGGCCCGACCCGGACGAAGCCGGTGCCGCCGCCGTCGGAGGTGGCGTAGTGGCAGTGCCGCACCAGCACGACCCGGTACCGTTCCGGGTCGGCCAGGATGCCGGCGGTGAGCACCCGGGCGGCCCAGTCGCCCCGGTCGCCCTCGGACAGCTCGGCCACCTCGCGGCGGGCGGCGTCCGTACTGATCTTGACGAGGGTGCCGGTCACCGCGGGCAGGAGCCAGGACCGGCCGTCCGTGCCGATCCCGCCCGCGATCGGCGTGACCGCCCAGGTGCGGACGAGTT
This sequence comes from Pseudosporangium ferrugineum, assembly GCF_003002065.1. Lineage (GTDB taxonomy): Bacteria > Actinomycetota > Actinomycetes > Mycobacteriales > Micromonosporaceae > Actinoplanes > Actinoplanes ferrugineus_A. The sequence continues at coordinate 14,166 of NZ_PVZG01000014.1, read as the reverse complement.
CGCCCGGCGGCCGCAGGTACACCATGGTCTGCCGGTGCAGGGTCACCGGCAGGTCGAGCAGGCCCGCCGACCACGGCCCGGCAGCGACCAGCACCGCGTCGCCGGTCTCGGTCGTGCCGCCGGCCAGCCGGACCTCGCCGCTGTCCGGCCGCACGGCGACCACCTCCCGGCCGGGCCGCAGGTCGGCCAGCGGGTGGTGCCGCAGCCAGCGGACCGCCGCGCGCAGGATGCGGTCGGCCAGCAGGACGCCGGCGTGCGGTTCGAGCACCACCGCGGTGCCCGCCGGGAAGCCGATGTGCGGATAGGCGGCCGGGTCGGCCACCCGCAGCGGCAGCCCGATGGCCTCGGCGGTGGCCACGGCGGCGGGCACCTCGTCGCGGGGCAGGGCGGTCAGCACCCCGACCCGCCGGTAGAGGGGGACACCCGACAGGTGGTCGCGCAGCAGGGCGTCCAGCTCCTGCCAGCGCCGGTGCAGCAGGGCGGTCCGGCCGGTCGCGGCCGGATCGCCCGCCGTCAGCGCGCGCAGCGCCCGGTGCTGGTCGAACGACGTCGACTCGGGATGCGGCACGGGACCGCGCTCGAGCACGACGACGCGGTGCCCGGCCTGCACGCACCGGATCGCGGCCAGCAGCCCGGTGATGCCGGCGCCGACCACCACGACGCGCAGCCGGTCGCGGGCCCCGCCCAGCCCCCGGGCGTCCCCGCTCATCGTCCCGCTCCCGCCGGTGTGAGCAGCGGCAGCGGGCCCGGCGTCACCGAGGTGACCGCGGCCGGATCCGGGCCGTCGTCCGGGTCGGGGCCCAGGACCCCGGCCGCCAGATCGATCAGGATCGGGGCGGCTGCCCGTACGAGCGTGAGCACCTCGAAGCAGAAGCCGCCGGCCTCCGCGTCATCGGTGACCCGCCGCGCGTCGAGCCGGGCCAGGTGGTCGGTGATCGCCTCGGCGGCCCGGTTCAGGCTGAACCCGCACAGCTCGTACGAGCCGGCGAACCGCTCGGTCATCCGAGCAGCGGCGCGGCGCGAGCGGGCCGGCACCGGCAACGGCCCCCGGCCGGCCCAGCGGTTCACCCGCTCGGCGACCCGGTTCCACGGTGCCACCAGGCGCAGCTCGGTGATCCGGGCCAGCGCGTCGTGGCCGAAGCTGGTGCGCTGGTGCTCCGGGCTGGTCGCCGCCAGGTAGAACCGGATCAGGTCCCGGGGCACCCGGGCGGCGAGCTCCCGCCCGCGCACCACGTGCCCCCGGCTCGTCGAGAACTTCTGGTGGTCCAGCTCGTAGAACTCGTTGGTGAGGTAGCGGGCCGGCAGCTCGTAGCGGCCGTCGAAGGCCATCAGCATCGCCGGGCCGGCGACCGCGAACGGGAAGATGTTGTCGAACCCGAGGAAGTACGCGATCTCCGACCCGCCGCCCGCCAGCCACAGCCCGTCCTCGCCGGCGACCGACACGCCCCGGCTCTCGGCCGCCAGCGCCGTGGCGTGCATGCTCCACGCCATCGCCTCGGCGTTGGGATTGACGACCTGCCCGGCGACCTCGGCGAACGGCACCTGGATGCCCCACGAGATCGGGTACGTCACCGGGAAGTCCGGCAGGGGCCGCGACAGCATCGCGTCCATCGCCTGCGCCATGTGCGGGCGCAGGCCACCCGCGTTCGCGGCGAAATGGGCGCGCAGCCGGTCGCGGTACCGTTCGACGGGCAGCACCAGCACCCGCGCCTCGCGCATGGTCACCGGGTCGGAGGGGTCCAGCGCGTTGCGGACGTCGAGCAGGTCGCCCGCCGCCACCAGGTGCCCGCAGCTCTCGCACAGCCCGGCGCACCCCTCGGCCAGGCACTCGGGGCAGCCGCCCGCGGCGAAGCCGTCCACCAGGAACTGCCCCGACCGCGGCGAGTACGGGAACTTCAGCGTCCGCAGCTCGAGCCGGCCGGCCGCGTACACCCGGCCCAGGAAGTCGACCACCCACTTGGTGAACCGGTCGTCGTCGCCGGTGTAGCCGTCGACCCGGATCCCCATCGCCGCCAGCGTGGCGGCGATCTCCCGCGCCGAGGTGGCCACGAGCTCCGCCGGGCCGACCCCGCGGCGGTGCGCGGTGGTGACGACGAACGTCGAGGTGTCCTGGAAGCCGGTGCCCAGCAGCACCTCGCGGCCCCGCGACCGGGCGTACCGGGTGTGCACGTCGGCGGCGAGGAACGGGCCCGCGAGGTGACCCAGGTGCAGGTCGCCGTTGGCGGTCGGGGCCGGCGTGACGATCAGCGTGCGGCGGGTGCTCACCGCGGGCCCGCCTCGTGCCGGGCGACGAAGGACGCCGCCATCTCGGCGTCCCACCAGACGCCGTAGTACTCGAAGTCGTCCGGCCCGTCGTTGACGACCTGGTGCGGGGTCCCCGGTGGGAGCCGGACGACGTCGCCGGCGACGAACGGGCGCCGCTCGTCGCCCACGACCACCTCGGCGGCACCGGAGACGGCGATGAAGATCTCGTACTCGTGGTGGGCGTGCGGGGTGGACCCGGTGCCGGCGCGCAGGACGCACCAGGCACCCTCGAACGGGGCGTTGAGCGCGGGCCAGGGGAGCAGCCGCTGGCCGAGCAGTCCGTACGCGGGCTCCAGGCGCTCGCGGTCCAGGCGGCGGACGTCGATCATACCGGCATCACCACCGCTTGCCCGGAGGCGAGCCGGCCGGCGCCCCGGTCGGCGTCCCGGCGCGCCATCATGTCCCGGGCGATGTCGGCCGAGCGCTGCGCCAGCACGCTGATCAGCGAGTCGGAGATGCCGTGGGTGGCCTCGTTGACGCCCTGCAGATACAGCCCGCCGGTCGCGCCCGCGCCGAGATCCACCCGGTAGTCGCGGTTGACGGTGATCTCGGGCAGGGCGACCGCCTCGGCCAGGCGGCGGACGATGGCCGGCATCCGCGGGTCGAAGCCGGTGCCCAGGAACACCGCGTCGCAGCGCACCTCCTCGACGGCGTCGCAGCGCAGGTCGCGCACCTCCAGCACGACCTCCTCGCCGCCGCCGGGCAGCGCCTCGACCCGCGCGGCGACCACCTCGGTGAGCGGGCGAACGGCCGAGACGGGCCGGCCGAGCATCCGCTGCCGGTAGATCATCGTGTAGAGCTCGTCGAGGAACGGCGGGGCGAGCCCGGCGTAGTTGGTCAGGTGCATCTCGTCGAGCACCCGGGCGCGCGCCTTCGGCGGCATCGCGTAGAAGTCGTCCACGAACGACGGGAAGAACAGCTCGTTGACGAACTTGCTGGTCTGGTAGTCCTTCAGGCCGATCGAGCGCAGCAGCATCGTGGGGGAGGAGCCCGGGGCGTCCTCGTGCAGCGCCATGAACATCTCGGCGGCGCTCTGCGCCCCGCCGACGACCACCGGACGCAGCGGTTGCCCGGGGCGGGCCAGCTCGCGGGCGGCACCGACCCGGCTGCCGTACCGGGTGCTGTGCACGACGCGCTCGTCCGGGAGGCCGCGGAACACCTCGGGCACGAACGCGTCCCGCCCGCCGCCGAACACCAGGTCCCGGCAGATCACCGTGTCGCCGTCGGACAGCGACACGGCGAAGCCGACGATGGCGCCCTCCTCGCTGTGCACCGGCAGGATCTGCTCGGCGTCGGCGCCGTATCGCATGCGGACGTGCTCCAGGTTGTCGGCGACCCACTGCTGGTACGTCGACAGCTGCCAGCGGAACGGGTTGAAGGTGCCGAGGTTGACGAACTCGTCCAGCTCGCCGCGCTCGTGCAGGAAGTTCAGGAACGAGAACCGGCTGCGCGGGTTCCGCAGCGTCACCAGGTCCTTGACGTAGGACACCTGGCTGCGGGTCCAGGGCAGCAGGAGGTTCCGCTGCCACTTCACGTCGTCGTGGCGCTCCAGGATCCGGGCGCCGGCGGCCAGCTCGGGCGAGCCGCACTCCTCGAGGGCGACGGCCAGCGCGAGGTTGGAGGGGCCGGCGCCGATCATCGCGATATCCACGTCGTGGACGGTCATGGGCGTACCTTTCTTTCTGGGGTGCGGCGCACCGGAACCGGCGCGCCGCACGACCGGGACGCGGGACTACTTGCTGACGGTCACGCCGAGGAAGTCGAGTTCGCGGAAGAGCGTCGGCTGCACGTCACGCAGCCGCGTCGACCAGGCGGCGGTGGCCGCCTGATACCAGATCGGGACGGTCTGCATGTCCTGCAGGGCGAGGCGTTCCGCCTCCTGATAGAGCGAGTACGCCTGCTCGGCCGAGGGCGCGTTGTCGGCCCGGGTGAGCAGGGCGTCGACCTGGGGGTTCGAGTACTGGCCGACGTTCGACGCGCCGTTCGTACGGAAGAGCGGGTTGAGGAAGTTCTCGATCGACGGGTATCCGCCCACCCAGGCCGTGCGGTAGAGGTCGCGGATCGACCGGTTGTTCAGGGCGCTGCGCAGCTCGCCCAGCGTGGTCTGCGGCTTGAAGACGCACGGGTGCTTCAGCGTCTGCGAGATCTGCCGGCATACCACCTCGACCCACTCCCGGTTGCCGGAGTCCACGTTGGACGCCAGCGTGATCGGGCCCCGGAAGCCGGTCGTGTCGAACAGCTTCTTCGCCTTCTCCGGCTGGTACGTGCACAGCTCCCCGCACTGGTTCGGCACGTAGCCCTGCACGTTCGGCGGCACCAGGCCGTCGGCGGGCACCCGGGTGCCGTTGAAGATCTGCTGGATCAGGGCGGGCCGGTCGACGGCCATGGAGATCGCCTGCCGCAGTTGCCGGTTCGCGTACCGCTTGTCGAACAACGGGAACGCGATCGCCTGGTAGCCCAGGTACTTGTACGCCTTGCGGCGCGACTCGGGCAGGTCGGTCGCGATCTTGTTGCCCTGCGAGGCGGTCCACGGCGTGAACGACAGGTAGTCCAGCTTGTCGGCCAGCACGTCGGCGTACGCCTTGTCGAGATCGGTGTAGAACAGATGCTCGATGCCGCCGATCCGCGCCTTGCGCTCGCCGCTGAACTTGTCGAAGCGCTTGACGACGAGGTTCTTGCCCCTGGTGTACGAGACGAACTCGAACGGCCCGTTGCCGACCGGATGCTGCTCGTACGCCTTGCGGTCGGCGAAGAAGCTCTCCGGCATGGGGAAGAACGCGGCGAAGCCGACCTGCAGCCCGAAGCCCGAGAACGGGGCACCGAGCGTCACCGTGAAAGTCCGGTCGTCGACCACCTTCAGGCCGGACATCTCCTTCGCCGGCGGCGGCGTGGCCGGCTGCTTGCCGTCCGGCGTCGCGTTGTTGACCCGGTCGAAGCCCTCGATGTGGGCCATGTAGCTGGCGCTCTTCATCAGGTTCGGGGAGTACGCGGTGTAGTTCCAGGAGTCGACGAAGCTCTTCGCGGTCACCCGGGTGCCGTCGTGGAACAGCCAGTCCGGCTTGAGCTTGACGGTCCACACCCGGGAGTCCGGGCTGGTGATCGACTCGGCGACCGCGTTGCGCGGCGCCGCGGTGGCCGCGTCGTACTCGATCAGGCCGCGGAACAACTCGCCGACCACGGCCATGCCGCCGACCTCGGTGGTGTCGCCGGGCAGCAGGGCGTTCGCCGGCTCGGTCAGGTTGTAGGTGATCACCGCGTTCTCGTCGGTGGCGGCCGGTGCCTCCGGCGTCTCGCCGCCGCTGGTGCACGCGCTGAGCAGGACCGCCATCGTCGCGGTGGCCGCGCACAGGGCGGCCGGGAGCCTTCGCATGGTTCTCCTCTTTCGACGTACGGGAAGGGGCTGGACGTACGGGATGGGGTGGATCAGCGCTGGACGGCGGTGATGCCGAGGGCCAGCGGGAACGAGGGCCGGGCGCCGAGCAGATGGGCGCCGGCGGTCTGCAGGATCCGGTCCTGCGCCACGACGTGCTGGCACATCGTGGCGGTGTCACGCAGCCAGCGGTCCAGCGGCGAGGGCCGGTAGATCGCGGAGGTCTGCGCCAGGTCGTAGAGGCGGGTCACGATCGACCGGGCCGTACGGAACGCGTGCCGGCGCGACAGGGGCAGCGCGGCCCGTTCCAGGGCGGTCAGGTCCTCGAGCGTGCCGCCGGCGGTGAGAACCTGGTGCTGGCGGCGCAGCGCGCCGTACACCGCGTGGCGGGTGGCGGCGAAGTCGGCCTCGCAGTCCGCCAGGATGGTCTGCGTGCGGTAGTCCTCCGCCCGGCCCGCGGCGAGCGCGGTCTCCCGGGCGTGATCGAGCGCGGCCCGGGCGACGCCGAGCGCCACCCCGGGCATGTTGCGCATGTGCACCTCGGGCTGGGCGAGCACGCCCGTCCCGCTGCGGACCTCCGAGAAGTAGAGGGTGTGCTCGGCCGGCACGAACACATCGGTGATCGTGTAGTCGCAACTGCCGCTGCCGGCCAGCCCGGTCGTGTGCCACGTGTCGTGCACCTCGACGTCCGCGCGCGGCACCATCAGCAGGATCGAGCCCTGCCCCACGCCGCCCGGGCCCGGCTCGGGAACCCCGTCGCGAAAGCGGAACGCCCCGGAGACCACCCAGTCGGCGTGCGTCACGCCGCTGCCGAACTTCCAGCGGCCGGTCAACCGCCAGCCCCCGTCGACGGCGTCCGCGCGGCCACCGGGGAACAGCAGCCCCGCGGTCGCCATGTCCAGGCTGGGAAACATGCGCCGGGAGACGTCCCGGTCCAGGAACGCGGCGTACAGGCCGGTGTCCGAGCCGATCATCGCGCACCACCCGGCCGCCGGATCGCCGTAGGACAACGCCTCGATCACCTCGGTCTGCGCGATCGAGTCGAGTTCGGGGCCGCCCAGGTCGCGGGCGAAGCCCATCCGGAAGACGCCGGTGGCCCGCAGCGCCGCGACCACGTCCGGCGGCAGCCGCCGGGCCCGCTCGATCTCGTCGGCCCGCTCCCGGAGCGCGGGCGCCAGGTCCCGGGCGCGGCGCAGGATCTCGGCGGCGGTCGAGGGCGCGGCCTCCCGCAGGTCCACTGCTGTCATCACGCATCACTTCCTCACGGTTCGCGACCGCCGGAAGTGGTCCGTCCGGCGAGCCGGAACCATTGCAACCAGCGCGCGTGATTGTCAGAAACCGTTGGCCACCAGAGAAAATCAACGGCCGTCCATCGACGGGCCGGGCCGGCGGCGGCCGGAACTGGAACGGGCTGGCTATCATCCCCGGGTCGCGAACGTCGCGGCCCTGGTGGAAGCGGGACGCATGATCGAGACCTCGGAAGCCGTCGAGCGCGCCGTCGACGCCGGCCGGCCGTCCTCCTGGGCGCCCGTGTCACGCGCCGCGCTGTGGGTGTTCGCCGGGCTGGCGATCCTCGGCATCGTGACCGTCCTGCCGACCGTGAACAGCTGGAGCGACGCCAGCCGGATGGCGACCATCCAGTCGCTGGTCGACTTCCACACCCTGTCGATCGATCAATCCGTCTTTCACCGTACGGGCGACAAGGTCTTCATCGACGGCCACTTCTACTCCGACAAGCTGGCGGTGCCGTCGCTGATCGGGGCAGCCGTCTACTATCCGCTGTCGGCTTTCGGGGTGAAGCTGGGCTACGGCTGGAACCTGGCCTATTACGTCATCACCCTGCTGACGGTGAAGGTGCTCTGGCTGATCGGCCTGATCGCCTTCTACCGGTCGCTCACCGTCACGCCGCTCAGCGACCGGATGCGGATCTGGCTGACGCTGGCGCTCGGCGTCGGTTCGCTCTACTTCACCTGGTCCGCCACGTTCAACAACCATTCGCTGGCCGCCTCCTGGGTGGCGATCGGCTTCTATTTCGTGCTGCGGGCCCGGCACGGCCTCCGCAAGGGGCGCAGCCTGTTCGCCGCCGGATTGTTCTTCGCCCTCGCCGGCGGCTCCGACGTGCCGATCCTCGCCGTCTTCGGCGGGTTCTTCCTCTACGTTCTCGCCGACAAGCGGCTGCGCTCCCACGCCGCCTGGTACCTGCTGCCGCTGCCGCTCACCGCGATCCCGGCGCTGCTGGTGAACTACCGCATCTCCGGCAGCCTGGTGCCCGTGCAGCTGGTCACGTCGTATTTCCAGTACCCCGGAACGCCGTGGAAACCGCAGGCGCTCACCGGCGCCGGCATGAACCAGGGCGCGTTCCTCGCCGAATACACGTACCACGCCCTGATCGGCCGGCGCGGATTCCTGCTCTACAACCCGCTGCTGTTCCTGGCGCTGCCGCTGCTGGTGCGGGAATTGGGCGGCAGCCGTCCGTTCCACCGCGAGGCCCGGGTGGTCTGTGCGGTAACCGTCCCCATCGTCGCGTATTACCTGCTCTACTCGAACAACTACAGCGGATGGAGCTACAGCATCCGCTGGTTCGTCCCGCTGTTGCCGCTGCTGTTCTTCTTCCTGTACCCGATCCTGGCGAGCAAGTTCGTGACCCTCAAGGTGCTGTTCTTCACGGTGTTCGCGGCGGGCGCCGCCATCGCCGTCATCGGCCTCATCAACCCCTGGTCGTTCATGAGGCTCAGCCCGTACCCGATCGTGGCCAATCTGCGGACCATCCCCGAATTCCTCGAGGACGCGCGCCACGCACTCCTCGGAAGACAATGACCCCCGAGCCGGACGCGTACGAATCCCTGCGGCGGCTGCGCGACCAGGCGGAGGCGCAGCTCGCCGCGCTCGAAGCCGACCTGCGCGGGCTCTTCGAGGCGTCCCGGTCGTCCAACGCCGACGACGAGCACGACCCCGAGGGTGCCACGATCGCGTTCGAACGGGCCCAGCTCACCGCCGTCCTCGAGGCCACCCGGCGGCAGCTCACCGAGCTCGACTCGGCCCTGGCCCGCTGGGTCGAGGGCACCTACGGCATCTGCGAGGACTGCGGGCGGCCCATCCCGCCCGAACGGCTCGCGGCCCGGCCGTCCGCACGCACCTGCGTCGGTTGCGCCGGCCGTCGCTGAAGGTCCTTCCGAAAGATCAAGAACGTGCACGGTACGGCGAGCAGCGGCGCCAGCTGCGGATGCGCGTCGGCGAGCTCACCGCTGCCGGCCTCCCGGTAGCCGAGCCGGGTGTACCAGGCGCGCAGGAACTCCTTCACCGGATGGCTGCCGGTCCGGGGCACGAGCAGTTCGAGCTGCATGCCGGGCAGCCCCAGGCCGCGCGCCCGATCCTCGGCGAAACGCACGAGCTCCCGCCCCACCCCGGCGCCCTTGTGCTCCGTCGCGGCGACGAGCAGGCCGAACTCGCCGAGGGTGGGGGAGAGCTGCTGCACGCGTACGAGACCGGCGAGGTCTCCGCTGAGCCGGGCGACGGCGATCTCCCCGAGCGCGATGAGCCCGGCCAGGTCGGCCTCGGACGTGCGGGGCACGCTGTCGCGCCAGAGCCCCTGCTCGCCGTCGGCGTACGCGCGGTTGACCATGGCGGTCAGCGCGGCCACCAGCCCGGCGTCGGTCGCGGCCCGGGGACTCAGCAGCTCGATCTCCACCCTCACAGCTCTCCTCACGTTTCCCTGCGCCGGGTCCCTGTGCCCGGCTTTCCCTGCCCGGCTTTCCCCTGCCCGGCTTTCCCCTGCCCGGCTTTCCCCTGCCCGGGGCGGCGTCCGCCGTTAGTCCCTCGTTCCTCTGCCGGGGGCGGCGTCCGCCGTTAGTCTGAGGCCTGCGTCGTTCGTCCCCCTGTGAGGTGCCCGTGTCGCAACCGGTAGAGGTGGACGTCGTCATCGTCGGCGGCGGTCTTGCCGGGCTGGCCGCTGCCCGGCGGCTGGACCGGGCCGGCGTCGAATGGCTGCTCGTGGAGGCCGCCGACCGCCTCGGCGGCCGGGTCGCCACCGACGTGATCGACGGCTGGCGGCTCGACCGCGGCTTCCAGGTGCTGAACACGGCGTACCCGAGGGTGCCCGCGCTCGTCGACGTCGACGCGCTGGAGATGCGCTACTTCACGCCCGGCGTTCTCGTGCGCCGCGGCGGCCGGCTGCACCGGCTCGAGAACCCGCTCCGCGACCCGATGGCCGCCCCGCAGGCCCTGAGCAGCGGCGTCGGCTCCCTCGCGGACCGCCTCCGGTTCGCGGCGCTGGCCACGCGGTGTGCGACGTACCCGCCGGCCAGGCTGCTGGAAGCCCCGGAACTGACCGCCCAGGAGGCGCTGCGCAAGGCGGGCCTGTCGCACCGGATCATCGAGGAGGTGCTCCGGCCCTTCCTGTCGGGCGTGTTCGCCGACCGCGCCCTGGACACCTCCAGCCACGTGCTGGCGATGGTGCTCCGCTCGTTCGCCCGAGGCCGCATCGGAGTGCCGGCGAACGGCATGGCCATGCTCCCGGCGGCGGTCGCGGGCCCTCTCCCGTACCCCCAACTCCTGGTCAACGCACCCACCGTGGCCGTCACGCCGGGCCGGGTCGTCACCGAGGCCGGCGAGATCCGCTGCCGCGCAGCGATCGTGGCCACCGACCCGGTGACGGCGTCGAACCTGCTCCCCAAGCTCCCGAGACCCGACATGCGCGGCCTGACCACCTACTACTTCGGCGCCCCCCACGCACCCCTCGACGAACCCACCCTCCTCCTGGACGGCGACCGCCGCGAGATCATCGCCAACACGATCGTCATGTCCAACGCGGCCCCGGAATACGCCCCAGCCGGAAAATCCCTGATCGCAGCGTCGACGGTAGGCGTAGCAGCCCCCTCAGAGGCCTCCGAGACCGTGATCCGCGTAGAACTGGCCCGCATGTACGGCGTCCCGACCGACGACTGGGACCTTCTGAGCGTGGTACCCATCCCACACGCCCTCCCCGCCGCCCCACCACCCCAGTCCCACCTCCGCAAACCGGTAACCCTGGGCGACGGCCTCTTCATAGCGGGCGACCACCGCGACAGCCCGTCGATCCAGGGCGCCCTGGCCGGCGGCTGGCGCACGGCAGGCGCGGTGCTGGCCTCCCTGGGCGCAATGGCCGGCGCGCCGGCCTGATCCCCGCTCCGGCGGGCGGCTTGATCCCGGCTTCGGTGGGCCTGATCCCCGCTCCGGCGGGCCTGATCCCGGCTTCGGTGGGCCTGACCCCCGCTCCGGCGGGCGGCCTGATCCCGGCTCCGGTGGGTAATGGGTCTCCATGGACGAGAAGCAGCCCGCCGAGCAGGACCCCCGCCCGACCCCCGGCGACCCGGCCGACGACCACCCCGCCCAGGAAGCCCACGGCGGCAGCATGGCCCCGACCCTGGTCAACGACACGGGCGAGCAGCTCACAGACACGCCGCCGGAAGCCCCCGGACGATAGATCGCTGGCTTGGGCTGGACCCCGCGAGATAGGATCGCCGCCGGTACGGGGGCGGTAGCTCAGTGGGTTAGAGCAGGGGACTCATAATCCCTCGGTCGCGGGTTCGAGTCCCGCCCGCCCCACAACTCGTCGACCTGCAACTCCGTGCAGGTCAACTGATGCATTGCGCAAATCGCATACCTGCTGTTTAGTCCGAGCTATAGTCAGGTCATGCCTGAGGGTTCACCGCGTCGATGGTCGATCAAGACCACCGATGACGTGCGGGAATAGCTGCGAGCACTCCGGCAGTCCGACCCAGACGTCTACCGTTCGGTGAACGTTGCCATCGACATGCTCGCTGAGGTCGGGCCAGGTCTGGGACGCCCGCTGGTCGACACGTTGCAGGGATCGAGCATCGGCAACCTCAAGGAGCTTCGGCCGAGGTCGGGCCGGGACGTCGCGATCCGGATGTTGTTCGTGTTCGATCCCTGGTCGCAGGCGGTGCTGTTGGTGGCTGGGAATAAGGCTGGCGATTGGACTCGGTGATACCGGACGGCGATTCCGATTGCCGAGACCGCGTACGACGGTTGGCTCGCTGCGGAGAGAAAGCGGAGGGAGAACTCAGAGGGCATTCAATGAAATGGTGTCCTACTATGAACCTTTTGCGGAGCATCCTATTCATGCTATAAGCCAGTTGAGTTGCGATATGCCACCCTGCTGGTGGGCGAGTTCGCGCCTGTTTAATCTTGACATGCGCTGCGGATTCCGTCTGACATAGATATGACCCTGAATCGCCGCTCATGTCGACAGCAGGCCTCGCGGCTCCGTCCAGAGTAGATCTCTACCGTGACCGCTCGACGCGCCTACCCCAGCGACATCTCCGACGCCCGCTGGGCGCTGATCGGACCGACCCTGACCGCCTGGCAGCAGGCCCGCCTCGATCGGCGGCCCACCGGAGAGCCGGCCCGCACCGACGTCCGCGACGTCCTCAACGCCATTTTCTACGTCAACCGGACAGGGATCCCGTGGAAGTACCTTCCCCATGACTTTCCGCCACACACCACCGTGTACTACTACTATGCCGCCTGGCGCGACGAAGGCATCTTCGCGCAGCTCAACGTCGATCTGACCGCCCTGGCGCGAGTCAAAGCCGGCCGCGATCCGCAGCCCACCGCCGCCGTCATCGATACACAGAGCGTGAAGACGTCCAGCAACCCACCGACCTCGACGCAGGGAACCGACGCCGCGAAGAAGATCGTCGGCCGTAAGCGCAGCGTAGTCACAGACACCTTGGGGCTCCTTCTGGTGGTCATCGTCGTAGCCGCGTCCGTGACCGAGAACCGTGCCGGCATCCAAGCCCTGGACCAGCTCAAAGCCGCCTACCCCACCGTCGTCAAGACCTGGGTGGATGCCGGCTTCAAGAACCAGTTCGTCGAACATGCCGCCACGCTCGGTATCGACGCTGAGATCGTGCCGCGCAACACCGAAACCCGGGGCTTCCATGTCGTGAAACGCCGCTGGGTGGTCGAACGGAGCCTGGGCTGGCTGATGTTGCATCGCAGGCTCGCCCGTGACTACGAGACCCGCCCGAGCAGCTCCGAAGCCATGATCCACATCGCGATGATCGACAACGTCAGCCGCCGGATAACAGACGAAACAACACCAACCTGGAGAGGGACGTACTAGTAGATCAAGTACAAATCGAATGCCCTCTGAAGTCAACAGTTCAGCACCCTCCCGAAGTCTGGGTGTGCCGCCGGAGTCAATGCGGCACACCCAACTGCCTACGCGGCTGACTTGAGTGCGCGCTTAGGGCGTTCGGAAGTAGGCGGTTCGGCCGATTCGATAGCGACCGTGGCAAGCTGCGCGAGTGCCTCCGACAGCCGGATTGCCTCGGACAGCGTGAGGTAGATGCCGTGAGATTCGTCTTTGTGCAGGGAGAGTCGCGGCTCTTGCTCGCGGTAGTGCTGCCATAGGCTCAGCCGCAGTTCCGAAGGGCCGGATCCGGTGAACCGCTCGGTCGACAGCGTCACCGATTCCTCGTCGGTGAAGTGAGAGCGGTCGTCATACATCTCGCCGTCCGAGTGCTGCTCGGCACACCAGGTCGGGCACGGCGCTTCCTGCCAGAACGGGCGCCCTCCAGTTCCGGTACGGAAGCGCCCAACGTGCAGCGCAGCTCCAGCCTTGAATCCTTGAGTGAAACGATCGTCCGAGTCCATCTGCTGATTCCTCTCGTGTTGCGGTCACTCAACTCAACGAGACGGGTCAAGGCGCCGCGCCGGGTGGAATGAGTCGGCTACGCGACACCAGCTCGGTCGGAAGCGTCCCTCGTCATGCTGAAATGAGGAGACGTCCGCTGGCTGTCGGAGATGAGTGGCGAGGTCTTCACAGCCGGCCATCGGATCGCTCACACGCCCTTGAGCTGGTAAAACGCCCCGGCAGTGGGGCGCCCGGAACGCCGATGGGGCGGTTCGCATGGTGCAACGTCCGGCCCGCGTTGATCTTGCATGCGAACCGTCGGTCGGGTCTCCGGTCGACAGTTCGCCTGGTTCTGGCAGTCGGCATGGATGGCTCACGGTTCGAGGAGATGGTCGGGTTCCGCGCTTCTGTTCTGCTTCAAGGCGGTGGCGGTATCGTCGGCGCACGTGGCAGTTCGTATCGATGTTTCCGCGTTTCGCAGTTCGATCTCGGCGCAGGTGGTCGGTGCTGCTGAGCGATTGCTCCGGGATGAAGGCGTGGGAGACCTGGAAGCGGTGGGTGGCAGTGCTCGGGCGGTGGTCCGCGATGACGGGATCCGGTTCCAGCCGTGGGTTGGTGTGGTCGATCAGGCATTGATCGGGGACTGCGATTGCGAGGTCGGGCCTGTTGAGGACGACTTCTGTGCCCATGCTGTCGCAGTGGCATTGTCCGCGTTCGAGGCGGGCGTCAGGTTCTCTGCTGCGGGCAGGCCGCATGGCGCGGGACCGGTCGAGCCGGAGCGTGCGGACTTTCTGCGGGCCGTGCAGTCTCTCGGTCCGCGGCAGTTGACCGACCTGGTGGTGGAGCAGGCTGT
>NZ_PVZG01000013.1 GCF_003002065.1 Pseudosporangium ferrugineum | reverse complement strand
CGCCGCCTCCTACGCCGGCCACACCTGGGGCCTCGGCCGCCTCTGGACCCGCATCCCCTTCGTCCAGAAGCACCGCATCCTCATCTGAACCCACCCACACCACACCCAGCCGGCGCCCTTCCGGGGCGCCGGCTTCGTCGTGCCCGGCGCCGGGCGGGCGTACTGCGCCTACGGTAGGGCGGTGACTCCGTGAGGATGACGACCGCGCAGGCCGCGAGGGGTCATGATGGGCACCGCACCGGCGTCGCTCCGCGCGCCGGCCAGGACACGGGAGACCAGGAACGTGACGACCGAGCACGCCACGACCGCACACGCCGACCGTACGGCGTACGGCACCGGCGAGGGGCAGATCGCCCAGTGGGAGCACGCCGTCGACTCCGCCGCCTTCAGTGAGCTGGCCGACGAGCTGACCCACTTCATGATGGTCTACAAGTTCGGGCTGGCCGAGATCGGCACCAAGGTGACCATCCTCGCGGAGGAACTGGCGCACAAGGGCCGCGGCAACCCGATCGAGCACGTCAGCCCCCGCCTCAAGACGCCGGCCAGCATCGCCGCCAAGGCCCGGCGGATGGGCTGCCCGCTGACCTTCGACGACATCAGCGCCCGGATCCGGGACATCGCCGGCATCCGGATCGTGTGCAGCTTCGTCTCCGACGTCTACACGGTGGCCGACATGCTCACCCGGCAGCCCGACGTCAACCTGGTGCTGACCAAGGACTACATCGCCGAGCCGAAGCCGAACGGCTACCGCAGCCTGCACCTGATCGTGGAGATCCCGGTCTTCATGTCCGAGCGCGTGGTGGCGGTGCCGGTGGAGGTCCAGCTGCGCACGGTGGCGATGGACTTCTGGGCCAGCCTCGAACACAAGATCTACTACAAGTACGACCCGGGCATCCCGGCCGAGCTCCGCGCCGAACTGGCCGCCGCCTCGGAGGACGCCGCGCGCCTGGACCAGCGGATGGAACGCCTCCACCGCCAGATCCACGGCCCGCGCCGCTGACCCCCGGCGCGTGCTGTCGCGCCGGGGGCGGCGTGGGCCGGTGCTGCCGGCTCAGTGGCGTACGTGGGCCGTCTTGAACCTGGTGGTCAGGGCCGGGGCGCCGTCGACGGGGGCGGGGTCCTCCGGGGTCGGCGCCACCCCGCCGGCCGCGACCCGGTCGAGGGTGGCCAGGCCCGCCGGGGTCACCGTGCCGAAGATCGAGTAGTTCGGGCGCAGCGCGGAGTCGGCGTACACGAGGAAGAACTGACTGCCGTTGGTGTCCGGTCCGGCGTTGGCCATCGCGAGCACGCCGCGCGCGTAGACCCGCCGCTCGCCGGTCGGGTCGGTCGGCGCCGGCGGCAGGCCGGTGGGCAGCTCGTCCCCGTAGCGGTAGCCGGGCCCGCCCTCGCCCGTCCCGGACGGGTCACCGCACTGCAACACCTTGAGCGTCGGGTACGCCGTGAGCCGGTGACACACCGTCCGGTGGTAGAACCGGTGCCGGACGAGATGCAGGAAGCTCTGCACGGTGCAGGGCGCCGCGGCGCGGTCGAGCACCAGCGGGATCTGCCCCAGGTTGGTGCGCAGCAGCACCTCGACCGTGCCCACGCTGGGGGTGTGACGGGGGTCGGGCGGCAACCCCACCGGCCGGGCCGCGGGCTCCTCGGGCGTCGGCGTGTACGCGCACGGCCCCGGGGTCGGCTCCGTGGGATCCGCGCCGCTCGCCATCGCCGGGGTGCCGAGCCCCACCCCGGCGGTGACCATCACGATGGCGGCGAGCGCCCTGCCGAACCGTACGTATGCCACTTCGTCCTCCAGTGCGGGCCGGATAGTCCTCCCCGGGTCTAATCGACCGAGGTGGATTGGTCAAGCGCGGCGGGCGCGGCTCGCCGGCCGGAACGCATGACCGGGCGGGCCGGCCCGCCCATACTGGGGGCATGACCGTCGGTCCCGCGCCCCCGGCGATGCGGCGTTGCCCCAGGTGCGGGCACCTGACCCGCGCCGACCGCATGATCAAGGGCTACGGGCGGGACTGCGCCGCCCAGCTCGGGCTGATCGGCCGCACCGTGGACACCGGGCACGTGGGCCCCGACCTGCTGGACCTGCTGACGGAGGAGCCGGAGGACGCCTGCGACGGCGGCGACCGCCCCGCCGACCGCCCCTGACCCCGCGACCATCGCCGGTCGAGCCCGATCCAGGTAGAGCGCCGGGCGGTCAAGGGCGCCGGAACGGCCCCTTGACGCAGTACGTGATCCCGCCGGTGGTCAGCCCGGTGCGCCCCCGCTGCGACGAGAAGTAGAGGCGGTCGCCGGCCGGGTTGAACGCCAGGCCGGTCACCTCGGACCGGCGCTGGCCGGTGATCCGCAGGAACGGCGAGACGTGCCCGTCCGGCGTGACCAGGCAGACGTCCATGCTGCCGTTGTCCTCGGCCACGTACAGGTCGCCCGATTCCGCGCCGGTAAGGTTGTCCACGCCGGTCAGCGGCGGCGGGCCGGGCTTGACGAGGCTGTCGTCGTACGCGAGCCGGTATCGACCGGCGGTGAGGTCGAGTTGCCAGATCCGGCCGTCGCCCTTGGTGGTGAAGTAGACGGTGTCGTTGGCGTAGTAGCAGCCCTCTCCCCCGCTGAAGGCCTTGGCGGCGGCGACCTGGTGCCGGGTGCGCACCGGCGCGCCGCCGGGGTCCGGGACCGGGGCCCAGGTGAAGGCGCCGGACGTGCCGGGGCCCGCGCACATCACCTCGAGCCGGCCGGCCGCCAGGTTGCCCCAGACGTCCGGCACGAAGCGGTAGAAGCGGCCGTCCGGCTCGTCCTCGGTCAGGTAGACGACCTTGCGGACCGGGTCGGCCGCGGCGGCCTCGTGCTTGAAGCGGCCCATCGCCGGGCGCGCCTTCGCGGCACCGCCGGCCGGGTACGCCTCGAAGACCCGGCCGCGGTCGATCTCCTCGCAGGACAGCCAGGTGTGCCAGGGCGTACGGCCGCCGGCGCAGTTGCTGTCCGTACCGGAAAGGATGCGCCGGGCCGAGACCACCCTGCCGTCACGGTCGAAGCTGATCTTCGATGCTCCGCCGCCCTCGGCGGCGAGCACCTCGGAGTTGGAGACGTAGCACCATCCGTCGCCCTCGGCGAACGTCGCGCCACCGTCCGGGGCCTGATGCCATCGGTACGCCGTCCCGGGCACCCGGCGGCCCGTGCGCGCGACGACGCGGCTGCTGAATCCCCGCGGCATCCGGATCCCGTTGGCGTCCGCGGCGCGGAGCGGGCCGTAGGGGCCGGGAGCCGCCTGCGCCGCCCCGTACGCGGCCGACCAGCCGGTGAACGGCAGGGCGACCACCCCCGCGCCCAGCACCGTCGCCCGTAGCAGAGCCCGTCGGTCCATGACACCTCGCTGACATCTCGTGATCACGCCGAGACGCAGCGTAAACGTACGGGCGACCGACGGCCCGCAACCGCGCCGGATCAGCCGAAACGCGGCAGGTGATGGGCGAACTGGCGGCGCCACGACTCCCAGTCGTGCGGGACGTCGGCGCCCCACAGGTCCAGCTCGTGCCAGACGCCCTTCGCCGCGAGCAGCCCGCCCATCCGCCGGGTGGACTCGAGCGCGCCCGTGGTGTCCTCCCACCGGCCCTGGCCGCAGACGAGCAGCACCGACAGCCGCTCCCGCAACCAGGCGAGATGGTCACCGTCCAGGTTGGCCACATAGTCGCCGGGACTGTTGAAGTAGACGGCGTCGCCACGGTCGCCCCAGCCACGCCACGTGCCGGGGTCGTAGTTCCCCGAGAAGCACAGGGCGAGCGGGAAGAGGTCGGCCCGCTTGAAGGCGAAGTTCAGCGCGTGGAAGGCGCCCAGCGAGCAGCCGGCGGTGACGATCTCCGCGGCGTCCCCGCTGTCCTGCCGGATGTGCGGCACGACCGCGTCGAGCACCCAGGACTCGTACGCGGCGTGCCGCCACGCCCGCTCCTCCAGCGGCAGGTGGTGTGCCGACCAGCTCTCGGCATCGAACGAGTCGACGCAGTAGAGCTTCACCCGCCCCGACTCGACCAACTCCCCGGCCGCACCCACCATGCCGTTGCGGGAGAACTCCCACGCGTCGCCGCCCTCGGTGGGGAAGACGAGCACGGGCCGCCCCCAGTGCCCGTAGACGGCGACGGTCCCGGACCGCCCACCCCCGGGTACGGCCAGGTCGACCGAGTAGTGACGCACCGCCCCACGCTACCGGCCCGGCGATCACATCGTCGTGATCAGGCCGCCGTCGATCCGCAGGTCGGGCAGCGCCGCGTTCACCGAGCCGATCATGACGATCGGCCCCTGCCGCTCGATCAGGTACGGCAGCGCCGCCCGGGTGACCCGCACCGCGGCCAGGAAGTTGAGGATCAGCGCCGCCAGCCGCCCGTCGCGCTGCAGGACCGTCGCCGGCCGTTGGTCATCCGCCCAGCGTCGAGCATGCCGTCGCCCTTGTCCACGGGCAAGGCGGGCGCGGCGGCGCCCTTGTCCACGGCAGGCGGGCGCGGCGGCGTCCGGGGCCGGGCGATAGCGTGGGTGCGATGGCGGACATGTCGCGGATTGCGGTGCCGGCGGTGAAGCGTGGCCGGCTGTGGTGGGGTGTCGCCGGGGCGGTCGCCGTCGCGGCCTGCGGTGCGCTCACGGCCTGCTCGCCGCGTCCTCCCGCGGCCGAGGCCCCGCCCGCGCCCGCTTCCACCGCCGCCGCGGCCCCGCCGTCGCGCGCGGCGCCGTCCTCGCCGGCCGCGTCGTCGTCCGCTCCGGACTGTGTCACCCGGACGCTGGCCGGGATGTCCGTCGACGAGCGCGCCGGGCAGGTCCTGATGATCGGCACGCCGGTCGACACGCCGCGCCGGCTGGAGCGGGCCGTCGCCGACCGGCACCTCGGCGGGGTGTTCCTGGCCGGCCGCAGCACCCGCGGCGCCGCCGGGCTGCGGGCGGACCTCGCCGCGCTGCGACGCGCCGGGAAGATCACCCCGCTGATCGCCCTCGACCAGGAGGGCGGCAGCGTGCAGACGCTGAAGGGGCCGGACTTCCCGCTCCTGCCCTCGGCGCAACGGCTCGGCCGCGGCTCCCCGGCGAAGCTGCGCGACACCGTGCGCGACTCGGCGCGGCGGCTGGCGGACATCGGGGTCACCGTCAACCTCGCGCCGGTGGCCGACACCGTCCCGGTGGACATCGCCGAGGCCAACCCGCCGATCGGCGCCTTCCACCGCCAGTACGGCTCCGAGCCCGGCGCGGTCGCCGCGGACGTCGGGACCGTGGTCGCGGCGTCGCAGGGCGAGGGCGTGCTGACGATCCTCAAGCACTTTCCGGGGCTCGGACGCGTACGCGCCAACACCGACGTCTCCCGCGACGTGACCGACGCCCGGACCACCGCCGACGATCCGTACCTGCAACCGTTCGTGGCCGGGATGAAGGCCGGATCCGCCGGAGTGATGATGTCGTCGGCGCGGTACCCCCGCCTGGACCGCTCCACGATCGCGGCCTTCTCCAGGCCGATCGTGACCGGGCTGCTGCGCGAACGGCTCGGCTACTCCGGCCTGATCATGTCGGACGACCTGGGCGCGGCGGACGCGGCCGCGTTCGTGCCGGTCGGCGAGCGGGCGGTGCGCTTCGTGGCGGCGGGCGGCGACCTGGTGCTGACGATCCGGCCGCAGGACGCCGCGCCGATGGCCGCCGCGCTGGTCGCCGAGGCGCGCCGGTCGCCGTCGTTCGACACCCGCCTGACCGACGCCGCCCGGCACGTGCTCCGGACCAAGGAGCGGGCCGGCGTGCTGAGCTGCACGTCCTGACGCCGGACGACGCTCAGGTGACCGGGATGCCGGTCTCGCGGACGGTGGCCGAGACGGTCAGGGTCTTGTGGCGCTGCTTGCCGCCGCCGACCGTGTAGAGCGCGTACGTGTGGGTCTCCTTGTGGCCCGGCTCGCCGGCGCACGAGAACGTGAACTCCTGCGTGCCGTGCAGCCCGACCGGCCCGTACGTGCCCGGGGTGCCGGTCGGGTCGTCGACGGAGAGCGCGGCCGAGTGGGCGCCGGTGATCTTCCACTTGATGATCAGAGGGGCGCCCTCGGTGCGGTAGACGTCCGTGCCCTCGGGGCAGCGCGGCTTCTGCACGACCTTGAACGAGACGATCCGCGGCCCGGTCGCGGGCTTCGCGGTGTGCTTGGTCTCGACGACGGGGGTGACCTCGACGTCCCCGGTGCCACGGCTGTCGCCGGACTTCTTGGTGACGTGCGAGGCGGAAGAGGAGGACGAGGAGGACGAGGAGGACGAGGGCGCCGGGGCGGGCTCGCCGGCCGGCGACTGGACGGTGACGGTGCAGCCGGTCAGCGCGGCGGCGGTGGCGAGGGCCAGAACGGCCGGGACGGTGGCGGAAAGCTTCGTGTTGGGCATGCGACTGAGCGTAGGAACTCGGTGATCGGGAGTAATCCCGGAAACGTGCCGCGAAACTCAAGGGCAAGTTTCGCTCAAGCCGGGGCCGGTTCGGGCCGATCTGCGCACCATGACCACCAGCATCGCCGGAACCCGGCCGCCCAGCGCGGCCGCAGTCCAGGTCGGTGCGCTGCTGGTGCAGGCCGAGGAGGCGCGGCTCGCCGGGAACTACCGCGCCGGGTCGGAGCTCGCCCGCGAAGCGGCGGCCCTCGCCGAGTCGGCGGGCGACGGCGCCGGCCGGGCCGAGGCGCTGCGCTCGATGGCGAACCAGCTGCTGCGCCTCGGCGAGCAGGAGGCCGCCGTGACGGCGTGCCGGGAGGCCGTCGCCGTGCTGGAGAAGCTCTCCGACGACGCGGCGATCTGCGAGGTGCTCACCATCCAGGCGATGCCGCTGAACGAGCTCGGCATGCACGAGGAGGCGCTGGAGGTGCTCGCCACCGCCCGCGACATCGCCCAGCGGCTCGGCGACCGTGACCTGCTCTACTGGGTGCACAACCGGACCGGGGTCGTGCACAGCAGCATGGGCGACTACGACCGCAGCACCGAGTACCTCACCCGGGCCCTGACGATGGTCGAGGGCATGGACGCCGAGGCCCGCTTCTGCATCCTCAACAACGTCGGCGACAACGCGGTCTACCAGGTGACGAAGCTGCGCAACCGGGGCGACGCCGCGGAGGCCGAGGCCCTGCTGCACAACGCGCTCGGCTACGTCGACGAGGCCCTGCGGCTCGCCCGGGAGGCCGGCAACCCGTTCCGGGAGTCGATCTGCCTGGACAACTACGGCATGCTGCGGGCGCTCGACGGCGACTTCGCCGCCGCCGACCGGATGATCGAGGACTCGCGGGCCATCGCGGCCATCCACGGATACCGGTCGCTGGAGTCGGGGGCCCTGCAACACCAGGCTCGCGTACGCCTCATGCGCGGCGAATGCGACCGGGCGATCGACGGCCTGCTGGCGGCGCTCGACCGGGCCCTCGCTGCCGGGGAGACGCCGATGGTGATGGAGATCCACCGCGAGCTGTCCGAGGCGTACGAGCGGATCGGCGACTTCGCCTCGGCGCTGGCGCACTACCGCAGCTTCCACACGCTGGAACGCACCGCCCACAACCACGTGGCGGCGGCCCGCGCCCGGATGGCCGTCCACCAGTTCGAGCTCGACAACGCCCGCCTCGAGGCCGAGCTGGCCCGGGTCCGCAGCGCCGAGCTGGAGGCCGCGACCCTCAGCTGGCAGCGGCAGGCGACCGAGGACCCGCTGACCGGCCTGCCGAACCGGCGCGGTGCCGAGCTGCGGCTGCCCACGATGACCGCCCACGCCGGGGACCTGTGCGTCGCCATCGCCGACGTCGACCTCTTCAAGGGCGTCAACGACCGCTTCGGCCACTTCGTCGGCGACGAGGTGCTGCGCCGGATCGCGTCGGTGCTGCGGGACAGCGTCCGCGACAGCGACCTCGTGGCACGCCTCGGCGGCGAGGAGTTCCTCATCGGGCTCGACGGGGTCGACCTGGACGAGGGACGGGCCCGCTGCGAGGTGCTGCGGGCGCAGGTGGCGGCGTACCCGTGGGAGTCCCTGGAGCCGGGACTGAGCGTGACCATCAGTCTGGGTCTGGCCGTGATCCCGGCGGACGGCGACCTGCCGGCCGCCATGACCCGCGCCGACCAGCGCCTCTACGACGCGAAGCGGGCAGGCCGCAACCGGGTGGTCGCGGCCTGACCCGGCATCGCCGTCCGGTCACCCCGTCGGGGCCGTGTCGCCCAGCGGGGCGAGCAGCTCCTTGCGTCCCTCGAAGGCGAACAGCAGCAGGTCGACCATCCGGAAGGTCTGCTCGTCCGGGCCCAGCGAGGGCCGCCACGACGGGTCGCGGACGATCGAGATGCGGCTGCCCTCCATCGCGCGGTGGAACACCTCCGCGACGATCCGGCCGCCGACGCCGGTCAGCCGGCCACCGTTGAGCTCCGCCTCCCGCAGGATGTAGAACCACAGCGGCGTACGCGTGCCGAAGGCCTCCTTCTCGTCGTCGGTGAGCGTGTCGAGCACCGCGCCGCCGTCACCCTGAAGGATCTGTTCCCTGGTCAGCGGGGTCAGGCCCAGGAACTCGGCCATCTGCTGACCGCTGGCGAGCTCGACCATGCCGGCGCGGACCAGGTTGCGGAACGCCAGGTTCGCCTGGATCGGCGGCGGGTCGGTGCCCACCCCGCCGAACGCGCCCTTGGGCAGCGTGGCCAGCGGATCCACCAGCAGCGTGTCGATCCGCTGGGTGATGTTGAAACCGTTCGGCCCGGCCAGGTCCGCCCGGCCCGCCTCGCCGGCGAAGTCGTACATCCGGCGCCAGTCGACCGCCCAGTTGGTCGGCAGCCGCTCGAACAGGCCCGACTCGGGGTCGCTCACGTCCGGCCCGAACGCGTCGAAATTCCCGCTGGTCCCGCTGAAGATGAACAGGAACCGCAGGCTGCCGGCGCGGCCCGGGAAGACCCGGTTCCAGTCGTACGCGGCCCGCACCATGCTGTGCCCCAGCCGGTACGCCGCCACCGAGAACTCGATCGGCATCGTCGGGGTGTCGCCGGCCTTGACGGTCCGGTGGTGACCGTTGTGCGGCCCGTACGCCGGGACCTCGAAGAATTTGCGGCCGTGGGTGAACACGTCCTCGACGATGGCGCGGTCGACGATCCGCGGCAGGAAGTCCGTCCGGAGCATCCACTGGTAGTGGCGGACCACCTGGGCCTTGGCGCGGTTGAACAGCAGCGCGCTCGGCACGCCCCGGTCGGCGAGGGCGTCGACGACCCGGTTGTGGAAGCGGATGAAGGCCAGGTGGGTCTGCGCGACGACCAGGTTCTCGTCGTTGCGCAGGTCCGGGATGAGCGCGCTCTGCCGCTCGAACTTCGTCGAGCCCTGGGTGACCCGCGGCAGGTCGTACCCGTTGAGGTTGACGTTGGTGCCCGGCCCGTCGAACGCGGCGGTGATGCCGGCCCGCAGCTTGAGCTTGTCCGGGGCGTAGAACCGGTCGTCGTCGCGGTCGTCCGGGCCGCGCCCGTAGAGAGAATCCAGGTCCAGCGCCGGCGACCGGCCCTGGAGCAGCTCGTTGACGGTGACATGGTCGCCGAGCGCCTTGGCGGTGTTGTCCTGGGTCAGGTCGTGGTCGACGAACTGGCCCAGATAGGTGAAGCCGGCCGGGACCGGCGGGTCGGAGACGGGCTGCACCGGCGGCGTGCCGGTCGGCGCCGCGGTCATCGCGCGGGCGACCTTCTCCAGCAGACCCGGGTCGAGCGCCTCCCCCTTCGGCCCCAGCCGGGAGAATCGGAACTTGCGTAACGCGGCTTCCGTCGACGGGCGTTCGCACACGCCGCTCTTGCCGTCCGTGGTCAGAATCCCCTCGCCGACCACGTAGTAGTTCTCGCGCATGTGACGCTTCACGGTGCGCACCTTTCGCGTGAGCGAAGTCGCCGCCCGCCCGGTGGCCGGGCGGGCGGCGGGACACGTCCCCCTCGGCCGCGTCCGATCAACAGATCCGTGCCGGGGGTACGCAGATACGCCGGGCCGGAGTCGGCTACCCGACCAACACGTACGGTGTCGACAACGGCACGGACGGGTGGTCAAGGGCGGGCGGCGGTGACGGTCTGCCATCATGGCCGGATGCTTGTGCTGGGTCGGATGCTTCGGGGTGTGCTCGCGGTCGTCGCCGTCGCCGGTTTCGCCGGCTGCTCGTCGGACGACTCGCCCGAGCCGGACAGGACCACGATCACCGTCGACACGATGCGCAACGCGCTGCTGAAGCCGGCGGACGTGGGCCCCACCTGGAAGACGCCCACCGAGTCGGCCGCGCCCGCGCAGCTCGTGAGCATCTGCGGCGCCGACACCGCCCCGGCGACCATCCCGGGCAAGCCGTCGGTCGTCTCGGCGCCGCTCTCCGACGAGGGCACCGAGGGCGTGCAGAGCCTGACCCAGCACGCCCTGGTCTACGAGGACGCCGTCTCGGCCGCGACCGCGCTGGCCACGCTGCGCACGGTCGCCGACGCGTGCCCGCCGAGCGTGCAGCGCCCGGCGAAGTCCGGGGAGCGGGAGGAGCCGGCGTACACCGAGACCGCGGCGACGCAGCCGCTGGAGGAGGGCGCCTGGACGGGCTTCGTGACCCTGCGCACCAAGCTCTACGACAAGGCCCACCCGGCGACGGCCGACGTCGCCGTCACGGCGCTGGCGCGGGGCAATGTGGTGCTGGTCGATCAGTACGCGATCTACCGGCTGGGGCGGTCGGATGCGAGCGCCAACCCGCAGTTCTCGGCGGACTGGAAGAAGCTGGTCGGCACCACGCTGAGCCGGATCGGCTGACCCGCCTCCCGCACCTTCTCCGCGCCGGGCCGGGCCTTCCCCGCCGGGCCGGGCCTTCCCCGCCGGGCCGGGCCTTCCCCGCCGGGCCGGGCCTTCCCCGCCGGGCCGGGCCTTCCCCGCCGCGGCGGGCCGGGTCAGCGGGCGCGGCCGGCCGCCAGCAGGGTGATCGACTTCTCGATCCGGCGGGTCCGGGTCTCCGCCGTCTTCGCCCCGGTGACCTGCAGGACGTGCCAGCTCTTGTTGCTGTACGACAACCCGGCCCAGAACGCCTTCGCCCCGGGTGACGCCTCGAGCGCCGCGGCCAGATCCTCCGGCACGTCGACCTCCCGCACCGCCGTGTCCAGCTCGACGCCGACCTCGAGCACGTCACCGGCGGCGATCCCGGCCTCGGCCCGGCGCTCCGCACTCACGCCGAGCCAGTAGCTGCCGCCCATCCGCGCGATCGAGCCCCGCCACGAGTGCCCGTTGACGGTCACGACCACCTTGGGCCGGCCGCCACCACCCAGGCCGGCGACGAACTCGTCACCGACCTGGAAGCCGGTCGTGGTGCCGCCCGTCGCCAGCAACTCCCCGCGGAATTTCATGCCGCCGAGAATAGCCACTGACCAGCGCCCGAAGTCCAGATCGCCCGCAGGCGCACCCGCCCAGGCCCCTGCTCAGGTCACGGGACGCGGTCCAGGTTGCGGCCGGGGGCGTCGGCCTCCGTCACCGGCGCGTCCGGCTCGTCGCGGATCCGGGTCAGCCGGCTCGGCCACCACATCCACCGGCCGAGGTCCAGGTTGAGCGCCGTGACCAGCACCGAGCGCACCACCAGCGTGTCGAGCAGGACGCCGAACGCCACCGCGAACCCGATCTCGGCGAAGGCCACCAGCGGGAGGCTGCCCAGCGCCGAGAACGTGCCAGCCAGCACGACGCCCGCGGACGTGATGACCCCGCCCGTGGCCGCCAGGCCGACGAGGGCGCCACGCCGGGTGCCGTGCTGCTGGGACTCCTCGCGTACCCGGGTCATCAGGAAGATGTTGTAGTCGATGCCCAGCGCGACCAGGAAGACGAACACGTACAGGGGGAACGAGGTGTCCTGACCACCGAACCCGAACACGTGCCGGAACACCAGGGCGCTGACGCCCAGCGCCGCCATGAAGGACAGCACCACCGTCAGGATGAGCACCAGCGGAGCGACCACGGCGCGCAGCAGGATCCCGAGGATCACCAGGACGACCAGCAGCACCAGCGGGATGATGAGCAGGTTGTCGTGCTCGTTGGCGGCGTTGATGTCGAGCGTCATCGCGGTCATGCCGCCCACCTTGGCGTCGCCGACCGGATGCACCGCGTCGCGCACCCGCTCGATCGTCGCCAGCGCCTCGTCGCTGTCCGGGGCGGCGCTGAGCACCGCCTCGTACATCACCAGATCGCCGTTGACGACGGGGTCGCCGACCGAGTCGATGCCCCGGGTGCCCGCGACCGCCGACTTGATCTGCGCCGCGGCGGAATTCTGTCCGATGACGACGACCGGCTCGCCCTGACCGGCCGGGAAGTGCCGGGCCAGCGCCTCCTCACCGGACACCGACGCCGGCTTGGTGACGAACTGGTCGGCCTGCGTGAGGCCGGTGGCGTCGAGCTGGAACAGGCCGAGCGACATCACGCCGAGGACGGCGGCGGTGACGAGCCAGACGATCCGGGGCCGCCGGGCGATCCGGCCGCCGAGCCGGGCCCAGATGCCGGTCGCGGTGGGTTCGGCCGAACCGGACTTCGGGCGTACGGGCCAGAACAGCCACCGCCCGCAGATGACCAGCAGGGCCGGAAGCAGCGTGAGCATGGCCAGCAGGCCGACGGCGATGCCCAGCGCGGCGACCGGCCCCAGCCCGCTCGTGGAATTCAGCTCGGCGAGGGTCAGGCAGGACATGCCGATCGCGACCGTGGCGGCGCTGGCGATGATGGCCGGCCCGGCCCGGTGCAGGGCGAGCGCCATCGCCTCGTGCCGGTCCTCGTGCCGCCGCAACTCCTCCCGGTAACGGGCGACGAGCAACAGCGCGTAGTCGGTCCCGGCGCCGAAGACCAGCACGGTGAGGATGCCCGCGCTCTGCGCGTTGACCACCAGCCCGGCATGCTTGGCGAGCAGATAGATGAAGGCCTGCGAGGTCAGCAGCGCCGTGCCGGCGGAAACAACGGGCAACAACCAGAGAACCGGGCTCCGGTACGTGATGAGCAGAATGATCGTGACCACGACGAGCGTCGTGTAGAGAAGCGTGCCGTCGATGCCGTCGAACACCTCGGACGAGTCGGCGGCGACCGCGGCCGGCCCGGCGAGCTGCACGTCGAGGCCGTCAGCCGCACCGCCGGTCGTGGACCTGATCTGCTTCACGACGCCGACGACCCCGTCCAGATCACCCTCGACCTTGATCGGCACGAACGTCTGCAGCGCCTTGCCGTCCTGCGCCGGCACCGGCCCCGCCACCTGCCCGGTGACGCCGGCGATCCCCTGCAGCCGCGCCACGTCGTCGGCGGCCTTCTTCCGGTCGGCCGGCGTGATGCCGGCGCCACGCTCGTACACGATGACGGCAGGCACGATGTCGTCCGGCCGGAACCGTTCCTGCAGGTCGGCCACCTGGGTGGCCTCGGCCCCGCCGGGCAACCAGGCGGAGTTGTCGTTGCTCTCGACGCTGGTCAGCTTCCCCGCCATCGGGAAGGCAACCGCGAGAATCACCACCCAGAGCGCGAGGACCATCCACTTGGTCCACCGTCCGCACACGAGCCAAGCCATGACGTCCCTCGATCCCGGTCGAATATGTAGCGATGCTAGACCTTACATATGACGGGAAGAAGCACGGCAACGTCGCCTCAGGGAAATCTCAGGGTCGTCGTCCATCCCCTCTGATCGCGGCGGCGCGGCCCCGGAAGGGCGATGCGGGCGGCCGGGAGGGTCCTACTGAAAGGCGCTCTGAGCTGCCCGGACGGGCACGGTGAGGCGCCGCGGGTAGCTCGGACACCCGGGCGGCTCGCGCACCCAGGCGGCTCGCGCACCCAGGCGGCTCGCGCACCCGGGTGCCCGACCACCCAGACAGCTCGACCACCCAGGCGGCACGGGCACCCGGGCAGCTGGGGCACCCAGGCGGCACGGGCACCCAGGCGGCTCGGCTTCCCGGGCAGCTCGGTTACGGCCGCCCGGGCCGGTGATGGGGGCGCGGGTGGGGTGGTGGTGGTTACGCGGCTGCGGCGGTGGCGGACTCTACGGCGGCGCGAACGGATTGGGCGAGGCCGATCGCCTGCACGATCGAGAGCATCGGGGTGCGGAGTTCGAAGGCGAGGTTGCGGCCGAGCGCGAACACGCCGCCTCGGGTGTGGAGTTCCGCGACGGGGGTGCCCGCCTCGTCCGTCATCGTGAACTCCCGGGCCGTCCAGTTGCCGCGGGTGGCCAGGGTGCGGCCGTCCGGCAGGGACACCACGCCGCGTCCGGTCGGGCCGGTCCAGCCGCTGAACTTCAGCGACAGGAGGAACTCCGACTGCGGGCCCATGAGCTCGTACTTGTTGCCCCACATGCCGGCCTGGGACCCGGTGGCCAGCAGCGACGTGCCGGCCGCGTCCAGGATCTCGAAGCGCCGGCGGGAACTCCACACGCGGCGGCGGATGGTGGCGACGGGCAGGCCGTCCCCGGTGGTGACGGCGGAGGTGGAGCCGAGGACCGGGGAGTCCGGGAGCAGCAGGACCCCGGCGAAGGGTGTGTGCATCGTTACATTCTGCTCGCCGTACGCAAGGGCCCAAGGTTGTCGTACCCGGCCCATACGATCTGTCCGTGGGAAGCAGCTATCAGACGATCCTCGCCACGGGCGAGCTCAGCGCCGTGCGGGCGGCCGTCGCCGCGTCGGGACAGCAGGCCATGGTGATTCCGGTGGGCGACCGGCGGTGGGCGGTGGTGCCGATCCAGGTGGACGGCTACGCGGCAACGGAAGACCTGGCCCGCGCGCTGAGCCGCCCGGAGGGCAGCATCGCCGCGACGTTCGACGTGTTCGACTCCGACGTCATCGTGGCCGGCGTGTTCCGCGGCGGCCGCAGCGTCCACGACTACCTCTCCGACCAGTCCTACCTGGCGGAGGCGTGGGACGACGACGACAACGAGATCCTCGTCGACCTGCTCGGCCGCCCCTACCCACCGGGCACCGCCCCACCCGCCGGCCCCTACGGCGCGGACGCCGCGGCCTTCGCACCCCTCGGCATCGCCCCGGTCGACGAGACCGCCCTGGAGGCCGCACTCCGCGGCCCCGAAACGATGGCAGAGAGACAGCACCACGCGATCCTGCACGCGCTGAACGTCACCCCCCGTCCACTCCAGATGACCTACGAGGAGGCCAGAAGGTCGAACACGGCGGTCTAGCCAGGCCGCACCCAAGGCACCGTCGCGGACCGCCACCGTCCGCCGGTGCGATCCGGGCGGGGGCGCCGAGGGCCTCCGCGGCGATCCGGCCGGCCCGGGGCCCAGCCGGGCTGCCCCGCCGGCCACCGAGGGCAAGTCGCGGTCGGGCGAGCGCGACCAGACGCGGGCGAGCGCGACCAGACGCGGGCGAGCGCGACCAGACGCGGGCGAGCGCGACCAGACGCGGGCGAGCGCGACCAGACGCGGGCGTCGGCGCGACCAGACGCGGGCGTCGGCGCGGGTCGCGCGGCGGCTCGACCGAACGAGCACTCAACGGGGCGTGGCCGGGCGCGAGCGAGCGCCGACTCAGCCGGGTGCGGAGCAGCGGCGCGGGCCGACGCTGAGCGGCGAACGCGGGGCAGCAAGCGCGGGCCGACGCCGAGCAGCAGGCCGACGCCGAGCAGCAGGCCGACGCCGAGCGGCAGGCCAGCGCCGAGCGGCCAGCCAGCGCCGAGCGGCCGGCCGACGCAGGGCAGCGGGCCGACGCGGGGCAGCGGGCGGGCAGCGGGCGGTTGGTGGGTCAGGCTCGGCGGTCCAGCCAGCCGCAGTCGGAGCAGACGTCGAAGCGGCGGAATTGGGCGATGCGGCGACGGGCGCAGACGGGACAGATTACGCGGTAGCGCTCGTGGTGGGTGCCGTCGCCGCCGGAGGGGTGGATGACGGTGAAGAAGAGGCGGCGCTGCCAGATGCCGTCGCCCGGGTCGATCGCCACCACGCCGGAGCGGCGGGGTACGGCTATGCGGACCAGGAGGCGGGTGTCGGCTGTGGGGGGTGGTGGGACGAGGAGCAGGGGGGCCACGTCGGCCGGTTTGACGTCTTCGAGGCCGGAGAGGACGGCGGCGTCCCGGCGTACGCCGTCGGTGCCGAGGGGGGTGATCGGGAGGTCGGTGCACCAGGCGGGGCGCGGGCCGGGGTCGGACTGGCCGAGGCGGGTGCGGAACAGGATCCAGAGTCCGAGGTTCTCGGAGCCGACCAGCCCGACCTTCACGTCCGCGCCGCGTTCGTCGTTGAGGCCGACGAGTTGCGGGCCCCACTTGGTGGCCCGTTGCGCGGCGGCCACAGCCACGCCGAGGCCCGGGTAGAGGACGTCGGCCACGGCCTCGGTGAAGCGCCACAGGCCGCCGCGGGCGACGTCGCCGGCGATCTCCTCGCAGCGGGACGCCGCCCATGCGGAGACGCGGCCCTGCTGGGGACGGTCGGGCAGTTCGGGGCGCCGGGGCAGGGCGACGGACCCGAGCGGGTCGAACCAGGACCGGGGCATGGCCGGCATCCCCCGCGCGCCGGAAGACCGCGACCCCGGCACCCGGCGAGGACGCGGCGGCCAGGACCGGGGCGGCCAGGACCCGGGTGCACCCGGCACCTCACGAGGACCGGCCGCCCAGGACCCGGGCGCGGGCGACACCGCGCGGGGACCGGGCGACCAGGACCCAGGCGCGGGCGACACCCCGCGGGGACCGGGCGACCAGGACCCACCGGAAGACGGCGACCCGGGCCCGGGCGACACCCCGCGGGAACCAAGAGGCGACACGCCCCGGGAGCCAGCGGGCGACGCACCACGAGGACCGGGCGGCGAGGGTGACGCGTCGCGAGGGTGGGGGGACCAGGACCGCGGCGTGGCGGGGGTGTCACGGGGGCCGGAGGACATTGACACATGCTGGCACCGCCCCGGAGGTCCGGCCACCCGCACCGATTCGGACGGACCCCGGTAAAACCGTTGCTGACCTGGGCTTACCTGTCCTGGCCCGCAGCACCGGGTTACCCCGTTCGAGGTAACCCCTTGACCCGGGCCAGCAGCATTCGAACGCGGAGCGTGACGTATCGGTGACAGCCCATCGACCCTTGCGAATGTTCGTACAGTTGCCGCATGGACCTCGATCTCGGCGTGCTCACCGCGGCTGAGCAGCATGCCTATCGGATGCTGGTCCGCCTGGGCGGAGCCGGAGCGGACGACCTGGCCGCGCAGGACGGGCTGACCCCGGCGGAGGCCGCCGCGGCGCTGGAGTCGCTGCGGGTCAAGGGTCTGGTGAGTCCCGGGCCGGTCTTTCACGCCCTGCCGCCCGATGTCGCGCTGGGCGACGCCCTGCTGCGGCGGCAGCAGGCGCTGGAGAACGCCCGGCAGGTGGTGGCGGCGCTCAGCGAGGACTATCGCAGCCACACCCGGCGGCGCAGCTCGGAGCATCTGGTCGAGATCGTGGTCGGGGCGCGGGCGCTGCGGCAGCGGCTGCGGGCGATGCAGGACTCGGCGCGGGAGGAGATCCTCTGGTTCTGCCGGGCCAACCCGATCGCCATGCAGGGGCCGGAGAACGAGGAGGAGGGTTCGGCGCTGGCCCGCGGGGTCCGCTACCGCGCGATCTACGAGCGTGAACTGCTGGACAAGCCGGGCGAGCTGGCCAGCATCGTCGACTCGGTCGCGGCCGGCGAGGAGGCGCGCACGCTGCCGGCCCTTCCCGTACGGCTGGCGATCGCCGACCGCGAGCTGGCCATCTGCCCGCTGGTGCCGGACGAGTCGCGGGGGGTCGGCGAGCCGACGGCGGCGCTGATCCGGTCGAGCGAATTGCTCGACGCGCTGGTGGCGCTCTTCGAGAGCTACTGGGAGCGGGCGACGCCGGTCGGTGCGGTGGCCGCCCACGGCGACCTCCAGGAGTCCGAGGTGCTGCTGCTCTCGCTGGTGGTGTCGGGCATGCCGGACAAGTCGATCGCCACGCATCTGGGGGTCAGCAAGCGGACGGTGCAGCGGCGGCTGGACCGGCTGATGGATCTGGCCGGCGTGGACACCCGCACCGGCCTGGCGTTCCAGGCGGCCCGCCGGGGCTGGCTGTCAGCCCCGGCGGACCTCCACCGTCAGCCCCGGCCGTAGGCGCGGACGACCGTCTGGGTGAGCGAGTTGCCGGCCTTGTCGGTGGCCGTGATCCGCAGCGAGACGGGTCCCCGGCCGGGCGGCACCAGCACGGTCGAGCCGGTCACCACGGCCCGCTTCCAGGTGGCGCCGTCGTCCGCGGACAGCTCGGCCCGCAGCGACTTGAGCTTCGCCGAGAAGTCCAGCCGGACACCGTACGGGCGCACGTCGTAGTCCACTCCGAGCAGGGGCAGGTCACCCTCGCCGCCCGACTTGAACGTCCACTCCGATTCCGTACGGGTGCCGTACTCCCAGTCCTCTCCCCCGCGGCTGGCGTCGAGCCGCAGCCGGTAGGTGGCCGTACCCGCAACGGTCGTGACGTCCTGCCACCCGTCGGGCAGCTCGGCGATCTGCTTCCCGTCGCGCCACAGGGTCGCGGCGACGCTGTCGGCCTCGCCCATCGAGTAGTGCCCGTCGCTGTCCACGAACTCCGGGACCCGCAGGTGCAGCACGTCGCCGGTGCGCCTGGAGCCCACGTCGGCGGGGCGGACCACCGGCGCGACCCAGGACTCGGACCGGTGCCCGGCGCGGTAGCTCACCGGCTCGTCGGCGAAGCCGTACTTCAGCGGGCCCATCGAGTCCCACGGGTACGCGTGGTGCACCCGGTGCTGCCACACCGAATCCCCGGCGGAGACCCATTCCTCCCGCGCCGACGGGGTACGCACCGACCGCGACCTGTCGTTCCACGCGTACGTCTGCCAGGGCCGCCAGCCGAACCGCTGCTCCCGGACCCAGTCGAAGCCGCCGTTGTCGGCGTAGCGCGACGCGATGCGCATGCTGTTCGCGGCGGTGACGGTGTGGACGATCTTCTCCGGCACCCGGTCCTTCGACACCTGCACGACGTCGTACAGGTACGGGCTGGACGGGGTGAGCGTCAGGTCGATCGTGGCGGGCACCCGCTTCAGCAGCTTCTGCGCCGTGTCGTTGCCGACGGTGACCGCGATCGTCGGCATGCGCTGGCCGTCGGGGTGCCATGAGGTCCACGCCGACGTGGTGACCGGCTGCATCATCAGGGCCACCGCCGCGCCGGCCTTGGCCGCCGCGTCGATCTGGGTCTGCTCGTTCTCCTCGAGGCTGCCCTGGATCAGCACGGCCTTTCCGCGTACGTCCTTGGCACCCCACTTCACCAGGGGGAACCGGCGGGTGCCCTGGTAGTACGGCGAGCGGCTCATCAGGTGCAGGTCGAGGGGCCCGCGTACGCCCGGCACCGCGCCGGCGGCCAGCGGGGCGGCCAGCTGCCAGCGGGACGAGAACTCGAAGTCGCCCTTGGCCACCTTGCGGGTCGGCGCGACGTTCACCTTCTGCACGTACGAGAACTTCATGACGCCGTGGGAGATGCCCCGGCCGGTCCCGGTGACCCGGTGCGAGTAGAAGCTGAGCACCGTCTGCTGCTCGGCGGGGCGCGGCGTCTCGATCCGGATCGGCGTGCCCTTGCGGCCGTCGACCAGCACCGTGAGGTCCCGGTCGACCTTCAGCTCGGGAATGGTCACGTAGTTCGCCTGCCGGTTCTGCGGCTCGCCGTCCTCGAACTCGGCGTCCAGCATGTACGTGCCCTCCTGCACCTCGAACGTCTCGCCCTCCTCGGAGAGCGAACCGAGGACGTCGGAGCGGCCGTCGTCGCCGAAGAGGGTGAACGCGGGTACGAACGTCGGTGCGCCGCTGCGGTCCACGGCCTTCACGGTGACCCGGCGTACTGGGCCGTCCACGGTCCCGCCGACCGCGGTGGTCACCTGCACGCCGGTGGCGGTGGCGGTGAGCCAGCCGCTGATCCGGCCGGGGGCGAGCGTGGCGACGTCGAGGGTCACGGTGACGGCCGCCGTCCCGTGCGCGGGGACGGTGACGGTGTTCGCGCTGAGGCTGACCGCCGCGGGCTTCTTCAGCGTCAGGGTCACCGCGGTGTCGCCGTCGTTGGTGTAGGTGACCGTCCGGGTGTGCTTGGCCGGCTTCTCGCCGACGGCGTGCAGTCCGAAGTCGGCCACCGGGGTGCCGGTGACCTTCTGCGTGGTGGCGCGGGCCAGGTCCGCGCGGCCGGCGCCCTGGGCGTACACGGACAGGTCCGGGGCGGTCTTCGCCGTGCTGACCAGCGCTTCCTTGATCCGCTCGCCGTTCCAGCCGGGGTGCTGCTGGGCG
Organism: Pseudosporangium ferrugineum; assembly: GCF_003002065.1. GTDB lineage: Bacteria > Actinomycetota > Actinomycetes > Mycobacteriales > Micromonosporaceae > Actinoplanes > Actinoplanes ferrugineus_A. The sequence continues at coordinate 234,934 of NZ_PVZG01000013.1, read as the reverse complement.
ATGATCGCGGCGGCTCCGGCGACGTGCGGCGCCGCCATCGAGGTGCCGGACGCGGCGGTGTAGAGGGCGTCGACCGGCTGGCCCATCGTGGTGCCGGTCGCGCGGGCGGCCACGATGTCCACGCCCGGGGCGGTGATCTCGGGCTTGAGGCCCTCGTCGCCGAGGCGCGGGCCGCGGCTGGAGAACTCGGCGATCCGGTCGGCGCGGTCCACGGCGCCGACGGCCAGGGCGTGCGGTGCCGCGCCCGGGGTGCCGATGCTGCTGTCCCGGCCCTCGTTGCCGGCCGAGGTCACGAAGAGCGTGCCCGACGACTCGCTCAGCTCCTCGACGGCCAGGCTCATCGGGTCGAGGCCGTCGGTGGCGTCGCTGCCCAGGCTCATGTTGACGATCCGCGCCCGCTGCTCGACGGCCCACTGCATGCCGGCGATGATCTGCGACTCGTAGCCATAGCCGTCGTCGCCGAGCACCTTCCCGACCAGCACGTCGGCGCCGTACGCGACGCCCTTGCGGCTGCCGCCGGAGCCCGCGCCGGTGCCGGCGACGGTGGACGCGACGTGCGTGCCGTGCCCGAACCGGTCCACGACGTCCGGGCTGGAGCTGAAGTTGGCGGTGCCGGCGATCTTGCCGGCGAGGTCGGGGTGGGTGGCGTCGACGCCGGTGTCGAGCACGGCCACCCGCACCCCGCGCCCGTCGAGGCCCAGCTGCCAGGCCTGCGGCGCCCCGATCTGGGCGGTGCTGCGGTCCAGCGCGGCCCGGACCCGGCCGTCGAGCCAGATCTTCAGGGCGTTCGCCGTACGGGCGTTGCTCTGCCCCTGCCAGAACGCGGCGAGGGTGTCCTTCGCGGGCCGCACCGCGGTGGCGCCGATGCTGCTCAGCGACGCCGCGGCCCGCATCCCGGCACCGCCGCCCTGGACGATCAGCGGCAGGGTGGCCGACCGGGCGTCGCCGTAGCCGTCGGCGATCAGGCGCTCGACGTCGAACAGGTCGGCGTCGACGCGGCCGGCCCGGACCAGCGGGATCGCGTCGGCGGGCAGGACCCGCAGGCCGCCGTCGACCTCGAAGGTGTGGAACGTGACGGCCTCGCGGCCGGGTGCCGGGGTGACCGTGGCGGCGTACCGGCCGCCGGCGGCCCGGGAGAGCTGGACGGTGTCGCCGGTGACGAGAGTGATCGTCTCGGCGCCGGCGGCGGCCGGGCGGGCGGTGCCCGGGGCCGGGGGTACGGCGGGGGGTGCGGCTGCCGCGGGGCCGGGTATCGCCGCGGCCCCGATGAGGATGCCGGCGAGCAGACGACTCAGCATGGGGACTCCTTCGCGCGTTTTTCGCTGCACGCATCATGGAGTCCGGAAATTCACCGCCGTGTTACGCGGGCCTGCCGCACAGCGGACATGGCGCGATGTGGACACGCAGGTCAGTCGACCTCCGCCGGCCCCTCGAGGCCGGCCTTCTCGTCACGTTCCGCCCACTGGAGCAGCGGGCGGAGGTCGTACGCGGTGTCGTCGATGGTGGCGTGCAGGTCGCCGAGCTCCGCGTACCGGGCCGGGACGGTCAGCAGCGTGAAGTCGTCCGGTTCCACGTCGTCGACCTCGTCCCAGCGGATCGGGGTGGACACCGTGCCGCGCTGGTTGCCGCGCACCGAGTACGCGCTCGCGATCGTGTGGTCGCGGGCGTTCTGGTTGTAGTCGACGAACAGCTTCGCGGGGTCCCGGTCCTTGCGCCACCAGGTCGTCGTGACGTCGTCCGGGGCGCGGCGTTCCACCTCGCGGGCGAAGGCGAGTGCGGCCCGGCGTACGTCACCGAAGCCGTGCTCGGGCCTGATCCGTACGTAGACGTGCAGGCCACGGCCGCCGGAGGTCTTCGGGTAGCCGGTGATGCCGAGCTCGTCGAGGACCTCGCGGGTGACGTGCGCGACCCGGCGTACGGTCGCGAAGTCGCAGTCGGGCATCGGGTCCAGGTCGATGCGCCACTCGTCCGGCTTCTCGGTGTCGGCGCGCCGCGAATTCCAGGGATGGAACTCGACCGTCGACATCTGCACGGCCCACACGACCTCGCCGAGCTGGGTCACGCACAGCTCGTCGGCGTGCCGGTCGTAGCGCGGGAAGGTGACCCGGACGGTCTGCAGCCACGGCGGCGCGCCGTGCGGCACCCGCTTCTGATGCACCTTCTCGCCGGCCAGGCCCTCCGGGAAGCGGTGCAGCATGCACGGGCGTTCCCGCAGCGCCCGGACGATGCCGTCGCCGACGCCCAGGTAGTAGTGGACGAGGTCGAGCTTGGTGAGGCCGAGCTCCGGGAAGTACACCCGGTCGGGGTTCGAGACCCGTACCGTGTGCTCCCCCGCCTCGACCTCCACCGCGGGCGCCTTCGTGGCCATGGCTCACAACGTAGCCGCTCACGAGCCGTCCCGCCGGTGTCCGCGGTTCAGTCCTCCGCGCGGTGGCGCCCGGCGCGGGCCAGCTCACGCTGGTGCGGGATCGCCGCGTTGCGGCCGCCGCCGAGGTGCTTGATGGCGTACATGGCGTGGTCCGCCGCCCGCAGCGCCTGGTCGGGGTCGTCGGTCGCGCTCGCCACGTGCACGCCGATGCTCGCCCCGATGGTCACTTCGTTGCCCAGAACGTGGAACGGGCGCTCGATGGCCAGGCGCACCCGGGTGCTCATCGCGTCGGCGTCCGCACGGTTGGTGACGCCCGGCATCAGCACCACGAACTCGTCACCGCCGACCCGGGACAGGACATCCTGCTCCCGTACGCAGGAACTCAGCCGGTCCGCCACCTGGCGCAGCAGCTCGTCGCCGGTCTCGTGACCGTGGGCGTCGTTGACGGGCTTGAAGCCGTCGAGGTCGACGAAGAGCACCGCCACCGGCTCCTGCCGCAGCGAGGAGTCCAGGGCGTCCTGCATCCGGCGGCGGTTGGGCAGCCCGGTCAGCGCGTCGTGCTGCGCCTCGTACGCGAGCCGCTCCTGGAACGCGCGGGTCTCGGAGATGTCGCGGGCGTTGATGACGATGCCGGTCAGCGCCGGATTGTGCATCTGGTTCGAGGCGGTGAACTCGAACCAGGTGGCGGTGCCCGACGAGTTCAGGATCCGGGTCTGCAGCCGCACCACGCTGCCGCGCTCGGCCAGCAACCGGCCGAACGCCTCCATCATCCGCGGCCGGTCCTCCGGATGGACCAGGTCGAACACGCTGTTGCCGCGCAGCGACCCCGGCGGGAAGTGCAGCACCGAGGCGGCGCTGGGGCTCGAGTACGCGACCCGCCCGTCGGCGTCGAGCACGGCCACCATGTCCGGCGCGTGCTGGAACAGCGCCTGGAACCGCTCGTCGGCCCGCCGGCGCTGCACCTGCGTGCGGTACCCGAGGATGGAGATGCCCACGGCGCCGATCAGCAGCATGGCGAGCAGGGTCAGGTTGATCGTCTGGCTGCGGCGGTGCACCGCGCCGTCGAACGAGGCGGTCGTCTGGGTCCGGACGTACGTCCACCCGCCCGGCAGCACGTCGCCGGTGACCAGAATCGCCGTCATGCCCGTACCGTCGGCGTCGTACGCGGAGAAGGTCGACCCGGACGGGTTCGCCCGCGCCGCCGCCATGATCTCCTGGTCGACCTTGGTGCCGATCAGCTCGGGATCGCTGGAGAACCCGATCGTGCCGACGCTGTCGAAGACCATGGTCAGGTGCGCATCCGACTGCAACTTCGCCGTGTACGCCTGCAAATTCGTGTCGGCGAGCTTGTTGAACCCGATCAGCAGCGCCACGGAGGCGCCGGCGACCTGCACGGGCACCGCGACCGCCTCGATCGCGACCGGCTTGCCGTCGGTGCCGTAGACCGTCATGACCGACGAGAACCCGGGCTTGCCGGCGAGCAGCAGCCCGCGCAACACCTGGAAACCGGGGTCGTCGAGCGAGGGCAGCGGGTTGCCGCGGGTGGTGTTGAGCACGGTGCCGTCGAGGCTGGTCAGCGCCGCCCCGTACGGGAACAGCTTGGACCTGGCCACGAACTCCTCGAGCACCTTGCGGTCGCTGGCCTGCCCCGGCGCGAGGATGAACGGGCGCCGCGCGGCCATGTCGCTGAGCTCCTTGGCGGAGAGCAGCTGCATCTGCCCGGCGAGGGTGGCGTTGTTGACGGCGAGCGCCCGGGAGTCGGTACGGTGCACCGTGTCGGCGGCACGAAGCGCCGAACGGTTGACCAATATGCCGACGATCCCCACAGCGACCAGCAGCAGCACGCTGGCAACCACGGCGATCCAGTTGCGCAGCCGCATCGAATCCCTCCTCAGGAGGAAACATCGGACCGACCGCGGCCGATCTGAAGAATTCCGCGCCCCGTTCGTCCGCTCCGGCCGCCAACGGGAGTAGGTTTCGCAACCATGATTCGAAAGCTCTCGATGGCCGCGCTCGGCCTGGTCACCCTCGCCGCCACGAGCGGCTTCAGCTCCGGCGGACCCGCGCCGTCGTGGGAACTCTCCGGCACGGGCGTGACGGCCCGCTTCCGCGGCCTCGCCCCGGTCAGCGACAAGGTCGCCTGGGTGGCCGGTTCCGGCGGCACCATCCTGCGTACGGTGGACGGCGCGCGCTCCTGGCAGCGGATCGACCCCCCGGGTACGGCCGAACTCCAGTTCCGCGACATCGAGGCCTTCGACGCCCGCCACGCCGTGGCCCTGACCATCGGCGAGGGCGACCAGTCCCGCCTGTACGCGACCGGCGACGGCGGCGCCACCTGGACGGAAACCTTCCGCAACGCCGACCCGGCGGCCTTCTACGACTGCGTCACCTTCCTGGACCGCCGCCACGGCCTGGCCCTCTCCGACCCGGTGGCGGGGAAATTCCGCATCCTCGCCACCTCCGACGGCGGCCGCACCTGGCACGTCCAGCCGACCACGGGAATGCCGGACGCCCTGCCCGGCGAATTCGCCTTCGCCGCGAGCGGCACCTGCCTCGTCTCGGCCGGCCCGCTCTCGGCCGGCTCGGTCTCGGCCGGCTCGGTCTCGGCCGGCTCGGTCTCGGCCGGCCACCACGCCTGGTTCGCCACCGGCGGCGCCGACCGGGCCCGCATCTTCGCCACAGCGGACGGCGGACGCACCTGGCACGCGACGGACACCGGCATCCCGAGCGGCCCGAGCGCGGGCATCTACAGCCTGGCCTTCCGCGACCCCCGGCACGGCCTGGCGGTCGGCGGCGACTACGCAACCCCCGAAACGGCCCCCGACGCGGCCGCCACCACCCACGACGGCGGCCACACCTGGACCCCATCCCGATCCGAGCCGGGCGAATACCGCTCGGGAGCAACCTGGCTGAGCACCACCTCGGCGCTGGCAGTGGGCCCGACCGGCAGCGACATCAGCCTCGACGGCGGCCGCAGCTGGAAGGAGTTCGACAGCGGCAGCTTCGACGCGGTGCGCTGCGTACGGGGGGCATGCTGGGCCTCGGGCGAGCAGGGCCGGGTGGCGAAGCTCACCTGGCAACGCTGAGCCTGCGGGCGGGGGCCGCTCAGCCGCCGAGGTAGGCGAGCACCGCCAGCACGCGGCGGTTGTCGTCGTCCGACGGTGGCAGGCCCAGCTTGGTGAAGATGTTGTTGATGTGCTTGCTGATCGCCTTCTCCGTGACGAACAGCTTGGCCGCGATCGCCGCGTTCGACCGTCCCTCGGCCATCTGCCCGAGCACCTCACGTTCCCGGGCCGTGAGCACGGCGAGTGGCTCCCGCCGGGCGAGCAGTTGTGACACCACCTCCGGATCCATGGCGGTTCCCCCGGCAGCCACCCGGCGAACCGCGCCCACGAACTGCGCCACATCAGAGATGCGGTCCTTGAGCAGGTAGCCCACGCCCCCGCTGCGGTCGGTGAGCAGCTCCCGCGCGTACAGCGGCTCGACGTGCTGGGAAAGCACCAGAACGGGAAGCCCGGGCACCTCGGTGCGGGCGGCAATCGCCGCCTGTAGTCCCTCGTCCGTGAAGGTCGGCGGCAGCCGGACGTCCACGACCGCCACGTCCGGGCGATGCCGCACCAGCGCCGGCAGCAGCGCGGGGCCGTTGTCGACCGCCTCGACCACCTGGAAGTCGAAGGCCTCCAGGATGCGGGTCAGCCCGTCCCGGAGGAGGGCGAGATCCTCGGCGATGACAACACGCACGGCAACTCCATCGTGACGGCAGTCGGCCCGCCCGGCGGGGACGACAGCGTCATGGTCCCATCGAAGGCAGCGAGGCGGCGCGCGATGCCCCGCAGACCCGTTCCCTCCTTCGGGTTTGCGCCGCCCTTGCCGTCATCGAGCACCACCATCGTCATCCGCCCGTCCTCGTACCGGATGGATACCGCGGCCGTCCGCGCACCGCTGTGCCGGACCACGTTCGTCATCGCCTCGGCCATCACGAAGTAGGCCGCCGACTCGACCGGCGTCTCCGCGCGGCCCGGCAGATCGACGTCGACGCTGATCGGCAACGGCAGCTGAAGGGCGAGGGCCCGCACCGCGCCGTCGAGGCCACGCTCGGCAAGCACCGGCGGGTGAATCCCCTGCACGAGGTGACGAAGCTCGACCAGGGCGGCGCCGCTGGCCTCCCGCGCCTCGGCGAGCAACTTGCGGGCGTGCGCGAGGTCGCGGTCGAGCATCTCCTCGGCCAGCCCGATCGTCATGCCCAGCGACACCAGCCGCGCCTGGGCGCCGTCGTGCAGGTCCCGCTCGATCCGGCGCAGCTCGGCGGCCTGCGCGTCGACCGTGTCCGCGCGGCTGACCGTCAGGTGTGCCACCCGTAGCCGCAGCTCAGCGGCCTTGGTGGGGGCCAGGAACACCTTGGCGAACCGCGCGTCGACCCAGCGCAGCCAAGGGGCGGCCGCGATGCCGACGGCCAGGATCAACACACCCTGCGGCAGGGACAGCAGCCCCTCGCTGAACGAGTTGATCGGCCAGAAGAGCCCGTAGCCGTACCAGTCGGTGCCGAGGTAGAGCCAGAGTGGAAGCAGCGTGATGCCCTCGATCCCATAGAGCGGTCCGGCCAGGGAGATGATGCCGAGAGCGATGCTAACGATCGCGCCGGGCACGAGCCAGGCGACGTCGCGCCAGGTAGCGGGATCGGTGAGAATCCACTGGTAGCGCCGCCAGCCGCCGGCCGCGGCCCGGGTCGGGCCGGGTGCATACGGGCGGGCGATGACGACCCCGACCCGGCCGGCGAGCTTGCGCTCGAGGTCGGCGCGGGCCCGCAGCACCAGGGTCATGAACGGCAGTGCGATCAGTCCGAGACCGGCGACCGGGCTGAGTGCCAGCGCGACCAGCCAGAGCACCAGGAGCGGGAAGTTGGTCAGCGACAGGCCGATGGCGATGAAACCACCCGCCACGGCCTCCAGGCCGCCTCGCATCCAGGTCCGCATCTCCATGGACCCATTGTGTCGACGGCCCGGCCGGACGGCGATGGTGCTGCCACCCCTTCATTTGTGGGGCACGCTCCCGCGGATGGTGGGGTTAACCCCACCATCGTCCGGGTGCTTTCACTCCTGACACCACGCCCCGCATCCGGGACCCTTGTCGGATGACGACGATGGAACGGCCCAGAGCCACGGCCGGCAGCGACTTCGCCGAACTCGGACGCCGCATCACCGAGGCCAAGCTGCTCGACCGCACACCCGGCTACTACGCCTTCCGCCTCAGCGCCGTCGGCCTGCTGCTGGTCGGCACCTGGACCGCGTTCTTCCTGGTCGGCTCGTCCTGGTGGACGCTCGCCGTGGCGGTCGTCCTCGCCGTGGCCTTCGCCCAGCTCGCGCTCGTCGCCCACGACCTGGCCCACCGGCAGGTGTTCCGCACCAACAAGCCGAGCGCGCGCGCCGGGCTGATCGCCGGGAACATCGGCATCGGCATGAGCTACGCCTACTGGATGGACAAGCACACCAAGCACCACGCCAACCCCAACCACGACGACCTCGACCCGGACGTCGCGCCGGCGGCCCTGGTGTGGTCGGTGGAGGACGCGGCCGTCCGCAAGGGCCGGATCAACCGCTGGCTGACCCGCAACCAGGCGTGGCTGTTCTTCCCGCTGCTCACTCTGCTCGGCCTGAGCCTCCGCAAGGACAGCATCGACGCGCTCCGCAACGGCACCGTCAAGCGCCGCGGGCTGGAGGGCACGCTGCTCGCCGTGCACATCGTCGGCTATCTGGCCGCCCTGCTGATCGTGCTGAGCCCGCTGCAGGCGCTCGCCTTCTTCGTGGTGCACCAGGCGCTGTTCGGCGTCTACCTCGGCATGACTTTCGCCCCCAACCACAAGGGCATGCCGCACCCCACCGGCGACGAGGACTTCCTCCGCAAGCAGGTCCTGACCTCGCGCAACGTCCGCGGCGGCATCCTGACGGACATCGCGCTCGGCGGCCTCAACTACCAGATCGAGCACCACCTGTTCCCGGGCATGCCGACCCCGAACCTCCGCAAGGCCCAGCCGATCGTGGAGGCCTACTGCAAGGAGATCGGCGTCTCCTACGAGATGACAGGTCTCATCGAGTCCTACCGCATGGCCCTGCGCCACCTCCGCGACGTAGGCGCTCCCCTCCGCTCCTGACCGCTCCCCGGCCGGCCGCGCCGCGGAACGACACCGCGGTCGCGGCCTTCTTCCCCGCCCCCACCCCTTCGCCGCGCCACGATTTCCGTGGCCGTCGAGTCGGGCCTTCTGCCTCGCGCTGTGCGACCGTGCCTTGAGCGCACCGGATGCGCCGCGGATCGAACAGGAGGCCCGATGGATCTTCAGCTCACGGACAAGGTCGCGGTAATCACCGGCGGCAGCGTCGGCATCGGTCTGGCCATCGCTCGCGGCCTGGCCGCCGAGGGCGTCCACCTGGCGTTGTGCGCCCGCGACGGGAAACGGCTGCGGGCCGTCGCGGACACGATCAAGACCGATTTCCCCGTACGCGTAATCGCCGTGCCCGCCGACATCGCCACCCCCGGCGGCGTCGCGCTGCTCGCCGGGGCGGTCGACGCCGAGTTCGGTGGCGCCGACATCCTGATCAACAATGCGGGCACGGGCAGCGAGGAGACGATCCTCGAGGCACCGGACGAGCGCTGGCAGGCGTACTGGGAACTGCACGTGATGGCGGCGGTCCGCCTCGCCCGCGCCCTGGCTCCGGGGATGAAGGCCCGCGGCGGCGGGGTGATCTTGCACAACGCGTCGATCTGCGCGACGCAGCCGCTGGGCTACGAGCCGATCTACAACGTCACCAAGGCGGCGCTGGTGATGTTCTCGAAGTGCCTGGCCAACGAGCTGATCGGCGACGGCATCCGGGTCAACGCGGTCAACCCGGGCCTGGTCATGACTCCGGACTGGCAGAAGACGGCGAAGCAGCTGACCGCCGGCACGGACACGTCCTGGGAGGCGTACCTGCAGAAGGTGGCCGACGACAACGCGCCGATCGGCCGATTCGCCGAGCCGGAGGAGATCGCCGACCTGTTCGTGTTCCTGTGCTCGCCACGCGCGAGTTACGCGGTCGGCTCGACGTACTACATCGACGGCGGCTGGCTGCGCACGACGACCTGACGCCGCCCGCGGGTCGTCGTCGAGGCTGCGGAACCTGAACAGCGGGCGGAACTGGGTCGCAGGCCCCGGTGTCGAACCGGGCAGCCCGCCCTTATGAGGGGCGGGTGAGCAGCCAACGCTCCGCCTGCGGTGGCCGCGGCAACCATTCCGCGGCCGTTCGTGGCAGGGGTGGGATTTGAACCCACGGCCTCGGGCTCATGAAACCCGCGAGCACTCCGAACTGCTCCACCCTGCGAGTGCGCCGCCGGGGACTCGAACCCCGAACATACTGATTAAGAATCAGCTGCTCTACCGTTTGAGCTAGCGGCGCCCGCACCCCCAGCAGGACTCGAACCTGCGGCCTCGACGTTCGTAGCGTCGCGCGCTTTCCAGCTGCGCCATGGGGGCAATTGTTGTTCCCGGGGGGCGGTGGGCCTTCGCGTTGGCGGGGTAGCGCAAGTGTTCCCTGCCAGCGAGCCCGGCGGTCGTCGTACCCGCCGCAGCCGGCCCGCGCCGGCCACCGCCCCTCGAGCGTCGGAAAAGTCATGGTGAATGGCACGGGCGGCAGGAATCGAACCCGCAACATACGGTGTTGGAAACCGTTGCTCTACCGGATTGAGCTACACCCGTAGGCAAAGAAAAGCCGCCGTCGGCGAACCCGGGGCGGCGGCGGAACGCGGTGATCAGCCGCGTCGCCAACCCGGCCGGGGGCGCTTCATCCACAGTTCCCGCATGCGCTTCGCGGTGCTGCCGATCATCTCAACCCCCTTGAATCCGTGTGCCGTGCGAACGCGACATACGTTAGCCCCTCCGCCCCGGGCCGCCAACACATTTAAAATTCCCGGGTACGCCCTGTGGAGATTCGCCACACTCTGGCGTCGTGGGGCTCCTCGAGCCCGGCCTGAGTGATGTAAAGGGAGGATCCCCGGATCTCCGCCGCGGTGGGCCAGTTGAGGCCGTCGTCCCGGCTGAGGATCGTGATTCTGCGTCCGCCCGGCCGGATGACCTGCACCTCGGCACTTCTGTTCGCCGCGACGATCGCCACGTCCGAGTGGTCGCCGGCGAAGGTGAAGTCATCGATGCCGACGACGCCCGAGGCGACGACCGCCATCCGTCCCGGCCTGCCCGCCCGGGTGATGGACACCTTCAACAGCGCGCCCTGGGCGGTGCTCGAGATCCACAGCGCACCGCGGTGATATCGCACCCCGTTCGCGCCGAATCGATCCGATTCCGTCGGCGCCAGGATCGGGTTCTCGAACCATTTCTCCGAGGTGCCCAGCCGGATGTCCACGGTCCAGATCACCCCGGCGACGCTGTCGGCGATGTACAGCGACCGGCCGTCCGGGTGCAGGGCGAGCCCGTTCAGGAATGAGGCGCCGGGCACCGCCGCCACCCGCACGGGCCGTCCGTCCGGTGGAAGCTTCCAGACGCCCGCGCGCGAGGCGACGGGGGAGTTGAGGTTGTAGTAGATGACCCCGTCGTCGGCGCGTACGTTCCCGGTCAGCATCTCGCCGTTCTCACCCTTGAAGAGGGTGGTGACCGCACCCGATCGATGCAGGCGGACGAGCGACGGCGGCTGCTGAGCGACCTTGCCCAGCATGGAGATGTTCATGGAGCCGTCCGGGTTGAAGGACAGGTCCTCGGGGTTCTCCCCGGCGCTGAAGTCGAAGGCCTTGCCGGTGATGGAATGGCGATCGGCGGAGGGAGCGAGGTCGGATCCGGCCGCCGCGGAAGGGCCGACAAGTTGCGCCACCACGGCAGAGAGGATCAGAAGGGTCGTCCTCATGACGACTCCACGGGCGAGGACGAGCGGGTGGCCGTGAACGGCACCGTCATGAACAGAGCACGGGCCTCGCCCGTCATCGCCTCTCCGTCCACCTGGGCGGCGCACTTGATTCTCGTCCGGATCGGCGACGTGATGGAGGCGGTGAAGGTCACCCGGGCGCCCTGCAACCGGCCCTCGCTGAGGGGCCTGCCGTCGAAGGTGCCGTTCAGCGCTTCTCCCGCCGATTGCAGGAACAGTTCGACGGTTTCCTCGCCGCCGCCGGTGACCAGGGTGAGGTGCCATTTTCCATCGATGCTCATCGTCTCTCTTCTCTCCTGGGGGTGACTCGGATGTCGCACGCGGGAAGCTATCGGGCGATGGATTCGGACTCGTCCCGGCCGTTGATCTCGTCCTTGAGCACCCGCATCTTGTCGCCGCCTTCGTGGCTGTCGTCCCGCTCGAGCAGGAAGCCGGCCACGCCGTCCAGGGCGGTGCTCCACTCCGCGGAGCGCGGCAGCATGGTTCGTTCGTACGCGCGCACGGCCTCGCCCACCGTGTCGGCACGCGTCAGGGCCAGAGCCAGCTCGTACGCGTCGAGCATGGCCAGGTTGACGCCGACGCCCACCGGCGGCATGAGGTGTGCGGCGTCGCCGAGCAGGGTCACGCTCGGCGAGTGCGCCCAGGTGTGCGGTGCGGGCAACACGAACAGGGGACGGTCGACGTACGGGCCGTCGTTGTCGGCGATCATGCCGAGCACCCGGGGCGACCAGCCGGCGAACCGTTCGAGCAGGTACGCCCGCAGGCCGGCGGTGTCGTCGACGCTCAGCCCTGCCTCCGAGATCCAGTGCAGCGGGGCGCGCTGGACGATGTAGACCCGGAGGTGATCGCCGCTGTTGCGCTGGGCGGCCAGCGCGCGTTCGCCGTCCGTCCCGGTCGCGAGTCCGTGGCCGATCAGGTCGGCGATGCCGGGATGACGCGCCTGGACGTCGTCGAACCGGGCCTCCAGGAAGGTCACCCCGGTGTAGCGCGGAACCGCGGAGGAGACCGCCGGCCGCACCCGGGAGAACGCTCCGTCCGCGCCGATGACCAGGTCGCTCTCGGTCGTGGTGCCGTCGGAGAAGCGCAACTGCCGAGGCCCGCCGGTGGGGCCGTCGACCGATTCCAGCGCGCGGCCCCACCGGACAGTGCCCGGCTCGAGGGAGCCGAGGAGCAGGTCACGCAGCATGCCGCGGTCGATCTCCGGCTTGTACCGGTCGTCGGGTTCCGGCAGCTGGCGGAACACGATGTTGCCGTCGGTATCGAAGCGCCGCATCTCCTGCCCCTCGGGGCGGGCGAGAGCGAAGAACTCGTCGAGCAGGCCGGCCTCGCGCAATGCCAATTGGCCGTCGTCGGCGTGCAGGTCGAGACTGCCGCCCTGGTTGCGGGCATGCACGTCGGTGTCGCGGTCGTAGACGGTGACCGGGATTCCGTGACGCTGCAGGATCCGGGCGCACGTCAGGCCGCCGGGACCGGCACCGATGATGCTGATCCTGGCCTCGGCCGGTTTCGAAGACTCCATCGCTTCTTCCTCTCGTGTCGGGGTGATCGGAGGACGCCCCGATCACCTGCCCCGTCACGATAGGCGGAACGAGTCTAAAAATGCAATGGTTCCAACTTTCGTTGTGATCCAAGTTTGAGATAGGGTCGGGGCATGAGTGTCACGGGCCGCGAACCGACCGGCCTGCGGGAGCGCAAGAAGGCGGCCACCCGTAAGGCGATCGCCGACACCGCACTGCGGCTGTTCCTCACGCACGGCTATGAGCAAGTGAGCATGCGACAGATCGCCGAGACCGCCGACGTCTCCGTGTCGACGCTCTTCAACTACTTCCCCGGCGGCAAGGAAGCCCTCGTCTTCGACGACGAAACCCACAACGAGGCGGCGCTGATCGCCGCCGTGACCGACCGGCCGCCGGGCCGGACGATCCCCGAGGCCCTGCGGATCCACTTGACCGGCTTCGTCACGGATCCCCAGACCCCCGGGTCCGGGCTCGCCGAGTTCCAGGCCTTCGTCCAGCGGACGCCGGCGTTGCGGGAATACGCCCGCGCGATGTGGCTACGCCACGAGGAAGCGCTCGCCCGCGCCATCGCCGCCCAGACCGGACGGCCGGCGGACGACCTGACCTCCGCGGCGCTCGCCTGCTTCGCCCTCGAGATCGTGACCCTTGCTCGCTCCCGTCCGGACCCGGCGGCGGCCGTCGCCCGAGCCTGCGAGCTGCTCGACCGCGGATGGGCAGCGGTCACCGCCTGAGTCGGGCCCGCTCGCCCCCGCCGGGCCGGCGAGGAGCAAGGCATCGGCCTCGCCGGGCCGGCGAGGAACAGGGCATCGGCCTGGCCGATCCGGCGAGGAGCTAGGCATCGGCCTGGCCGATCCGGCGGTGACCGCCGCCGGCCGGCGGCAGCGGTCGGCGCCGGCGGTGGGTCAGGGCGCGCCGAGGTCGTCGAGGGCCTTGGCGGCGCCGCGGTGCAGGGTGACCGGTTCCGTCCGGCGCGCCTTGTCGAGGGTGATCTCCTTCGCGGCGGCGTTGGCCTGGGCGAGCTGCGGCTGCTTCTCGAAGAGCGTCTTCGTCAGCACGCAGGCCACGTCCGCGTCCAGGTTCTGCCGGACCAGGAGCAGGTTGGGCACCACGATCGTCTTCACGTCCGCGGGCGTCCTGTACGTGGCAGCGGGGATCGCGCCCTCCTCGTACACCGGATTGATCTTCTTCAGGCCCGCGAGGACGGGCGTGATGTCGAGGAACTGGACCTGATTGCCGGACGTGGTCAGCAGGTCGGTGATGCCGGGCGTCGGCAGTCCGCCGGACCAGAACATCGCGTCGATCGAGCCGTCCTTCAGGCCGTCGACGGTCTTCGCGAGGTCGAGCCGCTGCGCCTGGACGTCCTTGGCCGGGTCGAGGCCCGCCGCGGTCAGCACCCGGTTGGCGATGACCTCGGTCCCGGACTTCGGCGAGCCGGTCGAGACCCGCTTGCCCTTCATCCCGGCCACATCCTTGATGCCCGCCGACTTCCGTACGATGACCTGCGTGTAGTTGGTGTGGATCCGCGCGAGCGCCTGCACGGGCTGCTTCGCGGTGAAACTGCTGGCCCCGTTCACCGCATCCGCGGCGCTGTCGGCGAGGGAGAACGCCACGTCGAACTCGCCGGCGACCAGCTGCTGAATGTTCTGCACGGAAGCGCCGGTTTCCGAGGCCGTGGCCTTGACCTTGCCGCCGCCGGCACCGATCTGCTCCGCGTACGCATTCCCGAGCGCGAAATACACACCGGTCGCATTGCCGGTCGCGATCCCGATCCGAGTGTCGTTGTCCACCGTGCACGTGACCGCGCCGCCGGTGTCGGTCTCGGCCGCGTCCTGTTTGCCGCCGCAACCCGCCACCGCCAGCGCGCCGGCCGCGGTCAACGCCAATAGCTTCCTCATGTGTCGCCTCTCCGTTCAGATCGGAGCCGGCTGGTCCCCCGGCTTTCGGTTTGTCCCCATCGGCCACGGTCGGTGCCCGCGGCCCCGGTCACGAGGCGGCCCTCGGATGCCGCGCCTGCTTCAGGAAGGCGATACCGGCGGAGAGCGCGAGTGCCACCACGCCGATGGCGATCGTCACGGGCGACAGATAGAGCAGCAGTAGTCCCGCCAGACCACCGAGGATGCGGCTGGCCGTACCCGCCGGGCCGATTCCCGGCACCCAGGCCCCCGTCGCGATCGCGAGGCCGACCACGGCGAGCATCGCGACGGCCGTCGCCCAGACGATGCCGGTGACCGGACCTCGCGCCAGCAGGTACTCGCCGGGCTCCGTCAGGACGAAGGCGACGGGCGCGAGGAACGCGGGCAGCGCGTACTTCAGCGCCTGCCACATCGTGGCCACGGTGCGTCCCCCGGTGATCGCGCTCGCGCCCACCGCGGCCAGCGCCGTCGGCGGCGTCACCTCCGACAGCACCGAGTAGTAGAAGACGAACATCGCGGCCGCCGGCGCCGGAACCCCCAGGCCGAGCAGGGCCGGCCCGATGATCACCCACCCGATGATGAAGCTCGCGGTGACCGGCACGGCCAGCCCCAGCAGCGCCAGGGCGACCGCGGCGAGGGCGACGGTGAGGGCCAGCACGAGCGCCGGGTTGTCCGTCACCGCCTGCGCGCCGCTGACCAGCAGGGACGCCAGCTGGGCGCCGAGGCCGGTCTTCGTCGTGGTCGCGGTGATGATGCCGGCGGCCGTGCACACCGCGACGACCGGCAGCACCCCGCGCACTCCGGCCGACAGCGCGCTGAACACTCGCTGCGGCGTCAGCCAGGCACGCCGGTCGAGAAAGGACAGGGCCGCGGCCAGCAGCGTCGCATAGACCACCGCGCGCGTCGCGCTCTGCCCGAGCGCCAGCAGAACGACGATCAGTACGAGCGACGAGAAGTGATAGCCGAACCGCAGGAGCAGCCGCCCCGCGCTGGTGGCGGGCGCGTCGACGGCCCGTACCCCATGCCGTCGCACGTCGATCTCGACCGCGAGCAGGATGCCCAGGTAGTACAGGACGGTCGGGATCATCGCCCACCCGAGGACGGTGAGGTAGGAGACGTCGAGGTATTCCGCCACGATGAACGCGGCGGCGCCCAGCGTGGGCGGCGACAGGATCGCACCGACACCGGCCGCGGCCAGCATGCCCCCGGCCTGCTCCGGCGGATATCCGGCCCGCCGCAACATCGGCCACGTCACGGCGCCGACGCTGACGGCGGTCGCGGTTCCCGACCCGGAAACGGTCCCGAGCAGAAACCCCGCGGCGACGGCCGTACGCCCGGCGGCACCCCGCGACTTCCGGAAGGCGGCCACCGACAGGTCGACGAAGAACCGGCTGGCCCCCGAAAGGTCGAGCACGGCACCGTAGATCGTGAACAGCACGATGTACGTGGCGGCAACGTCGAGCGGAGTTCCGTAGAAGCCGCTGCCCGAGTTGTAGAGCGCGTCGACGATCTGCGCGAAGTCCAGCCCGGAGTGGGCGATCGTCCAGGTCTGCGGAAGCAGCCCGCCGTAATACCCGTAGGCGAGAAAGACGAGGCAGACAACCGGAAGAGCGAGCCCTGTCGTACGCCGGCACGCCTCGACGACAAGCACCAGCATGACGGCCCCGGCCACGATGTCCGGGGTGTCGAGCAGCCCCTGCCGATCGAGGAACCCGTTGTAGCCGCCGGTCCACGGGTTGAGCGGGTACAGGCAGACAAGCAGGGTCGCGACGGCCAGAGACCAGTCGAGGGCGGTCGGCAGGTCGCGCGGGCCGGCCACGGCCGTTTCCCCGTCGGCGCCCGAGCCATCGTCCGTACGCGTGTTGCGGCGGCTCCGCCGCCATCGTGCCGGCGCCGGCACGCCACTGCGGTACACGAGGAACGCCAGCGGCAGCGTGGTGGACAGGAACACGATCAGGTAGAACTGGCTGCCCTGGGCCAGCGGGCGGAACACCTGCCAGAGCACGAGCAACGCCGCGGCGAAGGCCACGCTCGCGACTCCGAGGCCGACGTGGCCCGTCAGGACCCGAGCGGGTCGCTCCTCGTCGTCGTAGTGCACCGCCGGCGGGTCGTCCGAGAGGATGCCGGCCCGATCCGGCGCCGTGATGGACGTCGATTCCGCCGCCCCGTCCGCAGCCGCTTCCCGCTCGGTCGGATATCGACGGTTGACCATGAACGGACGTTACTATGCGGATCGCTCGTTGTAACCACGAGCACACGCGCCAGCCTCTCCCCCACCGCTCGACTGGCGTCACAAAAGGGATAAAAGTCGTGTCCGGGACAGGGCCCGGGCCGTTGATACCGGTTATGGTGCAACGCTCATCCCTGCAGGAAATCCGCGAGCAGACATACAAGGCTCGCGACGCGTGGTGGACGGTGCTGCTCGTCGATCCGGTGGCGGCCAGGCTCGTGTGGCTGGTCTCGCCGTACCGGAGGATCACCCCGAATCTGCTTACCGGCCTGGCCACCCTCCTGGGCCTCGCCGCGGCGGCCTGCTTCGCGATGCAGGATCGATGGTGGCTGGTCGCCGGCGCCGTCCTGTTCCACGCCAGCTTCGTCGTCGACTGCGTGGACGGCAAGGTCGCCCGCCTCCACGACACGGGGTCGATGTTCGGCGCCTGGCTCGACTTCATGTTCGACCGGCTCCGCGTCTTCATCTGCGCCATCGCCCTCTTCGGCGGCCAGTACGCGAGGACGGGCTCCACGGCGTACCTGTGGGCGCTGATGGTCGTGACCTTCCTGGACCTCTTCCGGTACTTGAACTCGAACCAGATGGCGAGGATTCGCCAGACCATGCGGGACGAGCTCGACGAGGCACGCGGCCCCGTGCCCGCGCCGTCCCCGTCCGAGCCGGCACCGGTTTCCGTGCCGCCCGGCACCCGCGCCCGCCTGCGCCACAAGCTGTTGTCCCGCCGGATCCGTACTCACCTCGTCAGCGGCATCGAGTTCGAGATGGCGGTGTTCATCATCGGCCCCCTGACCGGCTGGATGATCCAGACGTCGGCGGTCGCCGGCGTCCTGCTGCTCTTCTTCGAGCTCTGGCTGATCCTCCGTCTCTGGCAGGCCACCCGAGCCTTCCCCGTCGCGTTGGCCAAGGCCCACGCCTCGGCCGCGGTGGCGCACGCATCCCCTCGCCTGCCGACGCAGGACCCGGAGCACGAGCTCACCGCGACGACCCGGAATTGACTCCCCTCCCGTCCGATCGGCATGGACCCGCGGTTCGCCGGGAGCAGCACTCCCCTCGACTGCGGTTGGCCCGTGACGCTGAAGGAGGCGCGCACGCATGGATTGCGCTACCCCCGCACGGGGGTGGCGGACCGGTCGTCGCGGGTGCAGGCTGGCCGGGATCGGCGGAGACGACGGCGTGCGAGGCGCGAGAGCAGGCAGACGGCTACCAGGAGGAGATGTGACGGGGTCCGAAAGCACCGCGACGTTCCGGGCGGCGCGCGATTTTCTGCTCGAGCACCGGGAGGACTACGCCCGCGCCTACGCCGACTTCGCGTGGCCTCGGCTCGATGAGTTCAACTGGGCGCTGGACTGGTTCGACGTGATAGCCGCCGGCAACGACGACCCGGCGCTCTGGATCGTCGAGGAAGACGGCAGCGAACAGCGCTTCTCCTTCGCTCAGATGTCGCGGCGGTCGAATCAGGTGGCGAACTGGCTCCGGGCGCGGGGCGTCGCACGCGGGGACCGGGTGGTGCTCATGCTCGGCAACCAGGTCGAGCTCTGGGACACGATTCTCGCGGTCATGAAGCTGGGCGCCGTGATCATCCCTGCGACGCCGCTGCTGGGCGCCGCGGACGCGCGTGATCGGGTGGCCCGGGGCGGGGCCCAGCACGTGATCGTCCTGTCGTCGGCGGCCGAACGGTTCGCCGCGATCGACGACGCCGTCACCCGCATCGCGGTGGGCGGGCCGGTCGACGGGTGGCATGCGTTCCATGACGCGTACCAGGCCGGCACCGAGTTCGTCGCCGGCGGCGCGACCCGTGCCACGGACACGTTGCTGCTCTACTTCACGTCCGGCACCACGGCGCGGCCCAAGCTCGTCGAGCACACCCACGCCTCCTATCCCGTGGGGCATCTGTCGACCATGTACTGGATCGGGCTGCGGCCGGGCGACGTACACCTCAACATCTCGTCGCCCGGATGGGCCAAGCACGCGTGGAGCAACGTCTTCGCGCCGTGGAACGCTCAGGCCTGCGTCTTCATCCACAACTATTCACGGTTCGACGGGGCGCGACTGCTGCGCGAGATGGACCGGTGCGGCGTCACGAGTTTCTGCGCGCCGCCCACCGTCTGGCGGATGCTCATCCAGTCCGACCTGAGTGCGCTGACCACACCGCCGCGAGTGGTGGTGGGCGCCGGCGAGCCGCTCAACCCCGAGGTGATCGAGCAGGTCCGGAAGGCATGGGGGGTCACGATCCGGGACGGGTTCGGCCAGACCGAGACCACCGTCCAGATCGCCAACACTCCCGGCCAGGTAGTGCGGCCGGGGTCCATGGGGCGGCCGGTGCCCGGTTACCGCGTGGCGCTGATCGACCCTCTGACCGGTGAACCCGCGGACGAGGGCGAGATCTGTCTGGAGCTTGACCCGCGGCCGCTCGGCCTCATGGTCGGATATCACGGCGACGCGGAGCTCACGGCCGACGCCGTGGCCGGCGGCTACTACCACACCGGCGACATCGGGGTCCGGGACGCGGACGGCTACATCACGTACGTCGGCCGCACCGATGACGTGTTCAAGGCCTCGGACTACCGGATCTCCCCGTTCGAGCTGGAGAGTGTCCTCATCGAGCACGAGGCGGTGGTGGAGGCCGCGGTGGTGCCCTCGCCCGATCCGCTACGCCTCAGCGTTCCCAAGGCCTACGTCGTGCTGGCGGAGGGGTGGGCGCCCGACGAGGAGACGGCCCAAGCCATCTTCGCGCACTGCCGCGCGCACCTGTCGCCGTATCAACGGGTGAGGCGCCTGGAGTTCACCGAGCTGCCGAAGACGATCTCGGGCAAGATCCGCCGGGTTCAGCTGCGCGACGCGGAGCGCGGCAAGTACGCCTCGCTCGAGGCCGTGCCGCCCGGAGAGTTCCGCGACAAGGGCTGAACCGGAACGCCCGCGCTGCCTGCGCCGGGGTGGGCGCGGAGACCCGCGCCGAGAACCGGTGGGCCCGTCCCGGACGGATTCAGGACGGGCCCGATGGTCATCGGTGGGGTCGTTCAGCAGCGGCCGAGGTCTTCCCACTGCTGGGTCCAGCCCGGCTCCGAGCCCTGGGTCCAGTAGCGGGCGCGCCACAGGTGTTTGCCCTCGCCGGAGGCCGGACCGTTGGGGTCGCCGTTGCGGCTCTTCTCGTGCTTCACCGTCTGGCCGGCGGTGTAGACGGCGGAGAAGGACCACTCCGGGGCGGTGCTGCACGTGCCGGTCGGTGGGGGTGTGCTGGAGGGCGGGTCGGACGGCGGGGTCGACGGGCCGGAGGGCGGGGTTGTCGGGGTCGTGCAGCTGCCGCCGGTGGATTCGACCGTGTCGGCGAAGGTGGTTCCGGCGCTTCGGTAGG
Source organism: Pseudosporangium ferrugineum (assembly GCF_003002065.1). Taxonomy (GTDB): domain Bacteria; phylum Actinomycetota; class Actinomycetes; order Mycobacteriales; family Micromonosporaceae; genus Actinoplanes; species Actinoplanes ferrugineus_A. The sequence goes on along the minus strand of NZ_PVZG01000013.1, from coordinate 214,654 downwards.
CCGCTGTTCGCGACGCTACCTGGGAGGGGGTGAGGGCTTGATTCTTGGCGAAGAGGACCCAGTCGACCTGTTCGATGTACGTGGAGCGGCCGCCCGAGTGGGCCGCGGTGTCGATGAACCAGAGGTTCCAGTTGATGGTCATCGTCTGGCGGGGGTAGAACTTGCCCGAGTGGTCGCCGACCCGGACGCCGTCGATGTAGTAGATGACGTGGCCGTTCGCCACCGTGGCCACCAGGTCGTGCCAGCCGTTGAGGGAGCTGCGCTGTTCCGAGTGGACGTTGTCGGCGTACCAGGGCTCGTTGCGGTAGGTGTACCAGGTGGTCTGGTAGTTGATCGGGCCCGTCTCGCCCCAGCCGCCGTTGGGCAGGTATTCCGAGATGTCGAGTTCGCTGTAGGTGGGGTCGAGGTCGCCGTTGAGGGGGCTGATCGTGAAGAACGTCTCGTTGATGTGGTCGCCGTCGGCTCCGCTGGACGGGGTGTCGGTGAAGCGGACCCGGCTGGCGTAGGTGCCCTCGAAGTAGCGCTTCTGGGTGCTGTAGAGCTCCGCGTGGTTGGTGCCGGCGCCGGTGCCGTCCGTGGAGGCGGTCAGCTGCATGACCTTCTGCCCGTCAGCGGTCGGGAACGTGATGCTGTTCGGCGACCAGGTGGCGCCCGGCACGCCGGGGCCGCCCGAGTAGCTGCGGGGCGTCCAGCCGTGGCCGGTCAGGTTGGCGTCGCTCGACGACGTGTAGTGGAAGTCGTCGAACAGGTAGCCGCAGTCGGCGGCGGATGCGCTCGGGGCGTTGACGGCGACGGCGAAACCGGCCGCGAGAACGGCCGCACCGGCGATGGCCCAGGGTCTGATGGACATGAGCTGTTCCTCCAAGGGGGGACGGGAACGAGCAAGGGACGGAACCGAACAGAACCGGGTAGGGGATGAGAACGGCAGGGACGGGGGGCGGGCTACTTGACCGCGCCGGCGGTCATGCCGGATCGGATGTGGCGTTGGAAGGCGACATAGGCGATCAGGACCGGGAGCATCGCTATGGTCAGGCCGGCGAACAGGCCGCTCCAGTCGCTTCGGTAGCCCTGGCTGACCGACAGGGCGGCCAGGCCCTGGGCCAGGACGTACCGGTCCGGGTCCGGGTTGAGGACCAGTGGCAGCAGGTACTGGTTCCAGAGACCCAGGAAGTTGAAGATGGCGACGGCCACCAGGCCGGGGCGGGCCATCGGGAGCATCACCCGGAAGAAGACCGCGCCGTGGGAGCAGCCGTCCATGAAGGCCGCCTCCGCTACCTCGCCGGGGAGGGAGCGGAAGAAGGCGTGCAGGAAGAAGACCGTGAAGGGTACGGCGTAGGCCGCGTACACCAGGATCAGTCCCTGGTATGTGCCGAGCAGACCGAGTTGCTGCACGACGAAGAACAGGGGCACCAGGGCCAGGAAGACGGGGAAGAACATGGCTGCGACGAACGTGTAGTAGATGAGCCGGTTGCCGCGGAACTCGTAGCGGGCGAGGGCGTACGCCACCAGGGCGCCCAGGAACATGGTGAGCAGCAGGGCTCCGCCGACCACGATGAGGCTGTTGAGGAAGTAGCGGCCGATGCTGGCCTCGTTCCAGGCGCGGGCCCAGTTGCCGGCCTGCGGGGTGGACGGCAGCGACCACGGGTCGTTGAGGATCTCGTTGTCCGTCTTGAACGAGCTCACCACCGCCCACAGGAGCGGGAGGGCCGTCACGACCGCCCACGCCAGCATGGCCAGGTGGACGGGGAACGAACGGAACGACCGGGGTGGGGACGGGACGCGGCGGGAACGGCTGAGCGACAGCGACAGAGTCATGCGAGCCCCGCAGCCGTCTTGCGGCCGCCGCGCAGGGCCAGCACCGCGAGGGTCAGGGTGGCGAAGAAGAGGGCGACTCCCATCGCCGAGGCGTAGCCGAACTTGCCGTACTGGAAGGCGTTGCGGTACAGGGACAGGCCGACGACCTCCGTGGCGCCGTCGGGGCCGCCCGGGCCGACGGTCATGACCTGCACCACGGCGAAGGCGTCCAGCGCCGCTATGCCGAGGTACACGAAGGCGACCTGCACCGTGTCGCGGACCAGCGGCAGGGTGACCTTGCGGAAGGTCGTCCAGCCGCCGGCGCCGTCGATCAGGGCCGCCTCGAACAGTTCCCGGGGTATGCCGTCGATCGCCGCGCTGAACAGGACCACGTAGAAGCCGACCGACGACCAGATCAGCACCGCCATCACGGCCGGCAGCGCCAGCGACGGGGACGCCAGCCACGACGGCCCGTGCAGGCCGATCGCCCGCAGCGCGCCGTTGAGCAGGCCGTTGTTGGGGTTGTAGACGAAGCTCCACAGCACCGCCACCACGACGAGGGAGAGCAACTGCGGAAAGAAGTAGACGATCTGGTACGCGCCGGAGCCCGCGATCCCCCGCCTGCCGCCCCGGCCGCCGAGGTGCAGCATGCTGGCCAGGAACAGGCCGATGGCGATCGTCACGAGCGGCACCGCGACGAGCAGCAGCGCGTTGTTGCGGACCGCGTCGAGGAACAGGGAGTCCTCGGCGAGGCGGGCGTAGTTGTCCACCCCGACGAAGTGCGCCTGGCCCGCGACGCCGGTCCAGTCGGTCAGCGACAGGTAGAAGGCCTGCGCGTACGGCGACAGCACGAAGACGACGTGCAGCACCAGCGCGGGGATCAGCGCCCCGGCCAGGAACCGCCACCGGCCGTGTCTCATCAGCGGGTGTACTTCTTGACCGAGGAGTCCTTGGCGATGCCGTCCGCCGCCTTCTGGACGCGGTCCGCCCACTGCGCCGCGGTGATGCGCTTGTTCACCAGTTCGCCCGTGGCGTCGTCGACGGCCTTCGCGAGCGGAGCGTACCACGTACGGAAGCGGTAGGTGAAGGTCTCCGATCCGGCCGCCGTGACCGCGTCGCGGACCGAGCCGAGGCCGCTGCTGAGCGTCAGGCCGTCGGTGGCGCCGACGACCGCCGGGAGGGTGCCCGCGGTTGCGGCGAAGGCCCTGGCCGACTTCTTCGAGAAGAGGATGCGGAGGTATTCCAGGCCGCCCGCCGGGTTCTTGGCCTTGGCCGGCACCAGGAACGACTCGCTGCTGGCGGCCTGCAGCGCCGTCGGCTTGAGCCGGTCCGACGTGGTGCGGGCGGGCACCGTGCCGAGGACCATGTCGAAGCCGTCCGGGGTGACGCCCTTCTGCTCGCTCTCCAGCCAGGAGCCGCTGGGGATGAACGCCGCCTTGCCCTGGCACCAGGCGGCCTGCGCCTCGGTGTGCGACAGCGCCTCGGAGCCCGCCATGATGTAGCCCTTGCCGGCGAGTTCGGCGAACGCCTCGGCGGCGGCGATCAGGCCGGGCGCCTTCCACGCGTTCGGTTCGAGGTTGTCGACCGCCTTGATCAGGTCGGGGCCGCCGGTCTTCGCGGCCATGCCGAGCATCGGGTCGTTGATGTACTCCGGGTACTTGCCCTGGTAGGTCCAGGGCGCGATGCCGGCCGCCCTGATCGTGGCGCAGAGTTCGAGCATCGCGTCCCAGGTCCGCGGGTACGTCCAGCCGCGCGCGGTAAAGAGCTTCCTGGAATACCAGATGCCCCACACCGTGTACGTGAAGTTCAGCGTCTGCGGCACATTGTCGAACGTGCCGTCGTCGATCACGCCGGGCAGCAGGGTGTCGCGGACCTTCTTGGCCGGGTCGTCGAAGGCGGGGGCGTCCAGCAGCGGGGTCAGGTCGGTGACCTGCTTCGCCGACACCAGGGCGGAGATGTCGAGGCGGTCGGCGCCCGTGTTGTCCACGACGTCCGGGGGCGTGTTCGCCACGAACCGGGGCTGCAGCGCCACACCGATCTTCTGCAGGCCCTTGTGGTCGATCTTCGCGCCCGCGTACTTCTGCGTGTAGGTGGTCTCGGCGCTCTTGGCGTACTCGTCGCCGTATCCGCCCTTGAAGATCACGACCTCGAGCGGGGCGTCCGCCTTGACCCCCAGGGGGTTGTCGGCGCTCTTCGCGCCGGTGTTGCCGGCGGCCCGGTCGCCGTCGTCACCGCCGTTGGTGACGCAGGCGCTGAGCAGGGGTACGGCGGCGCCCGCGGTGAGCGCGGTGCGCAACAGAGTTCGTCTCGTCGCAGACATCGGCACGACCTTCTTCCTATGCGGTACGCCGGATGCGCCCGGCGTAGCGCTCCTCGAGGAGTTTGTTGTGTTCGCGCCCGCCCGGCACGTTGTCGGACAGGTAGACCGGCGGCGTGACGCCCAGCGCCAGCAGCCGCGCCACGACCTCGACGACGATCTGCTGGGCGAGCAGCGCCGCGGTGATCGACGAGATCGCCCCGACGGCGCCGGAGCCGTAGTCGAGCGCCGCGTCGCCGTAGGGGGCGCCGTTGTCCAGGACCACGTCGGCCAGGTCGGTGAGTTTGAGCCCGCTGTCGTGCCGCGAGTCGACCCGCGCCGAGTGCGCGAGCGAGGTGATCGCGATCAGCGCGTGGCCGCGCTGCTTGACGAGCCGGGCCATCTCGACGACCGCGCCGTTCACGCCGGAGTTGCTGGCGATGACGAACAGGTCGTCGGGCTTGACGGGTGCCAGCTCGTAGAGGCGGTGCGCGACGCCGGGGGTGCGCTCGAGCTGGGGGTCGGCGAGGACGGAGGCCGGTTCGCCGCCGTACAGGACGATGTCGCGCAGGGCGATCCTGTTGGTCGGCACCAGGCCGCCGGCCCGGCCCGCGATCTCCATGGCGAGCGCCTCGGAGTGGCCGCAGCCGAACGCCTGGATCACCCCGCCGGCCTGGAGCGTCGCGGTGAACAGGTCCGCGGCCCGCGTCACCGCGTCGTGCTGGGTGGTGCCCGTACGGTCGATCGCGGCCCGGATCGCCTCGACGTAGTCGGCGCTCGTGATGGTCACAGCGGCTTGTCCCTCCGTGCTCGCTTGCGGTTGGCGGCGGTGTCCGGCACGCGGTGCGCGTCGACCGCCCGTACGGTGAGCTCGAACGCCTCGTTGGTCCGCTCGTACGTGCGCTGCGCGACGGCCACGTAGATCAGATCGAGGATCAGCAGCTGGGAGTGCAGGGCGGAGAGGGCGGCCAGCCGGAACGTGGTCTCGTGCACCGAGGTGGTGAAGACGACGTCGGCGACCTCGGCGAGCGGGGAGCGGCCGAACGAGGTGACCGCCACGGTCAGGGCGCCGTGGTCGGCGGCCTCGGCGAGCATCTCGATCGCCTCCCGGGTGCGCCCCGAGTGGGACAGGGCGATGGCGACGTCGTCGGGGCCGAGCAGGGCCGCGTTGGTCAGGGCGGTGTGGGTGTCCGCCCGGTAGCGCACCGGCACCCGGATCCGCTCCAGCCGGAAGGCCATCTCGCTGCCCGCCGTACCGCTGCTGCCCAGGCCGAAGATCTCCACCCGGCCGGCGCCGGCGATGGCCGCGGCGACCCGCTCGATCGCGTCGGTGTCCAGCGCGGACGCGGTGGCCTGGATGGCCCGGGTGTCGGCGGCGGTGATGATGTCGAGGACCTTCTCGGTCTGGTCGCCGGGGTTGATGTCGCCGCTGATGTCGGTCTCCCAGCGGGCCTGCTCGGCGCGGCCGGTCTCGGTGGCGACGGCGACGCGCAGGTTCGCGTACCCCTTGAAGCCGAGCGCCCGGGAGAAGCGGGTGACCGTCGCGGTGGAGGTCCCGGATCGCTCGGCGAGGTCGACGATGCTGGCGTGCGCGGCCGTCTCCGGGTCGGCGAGGATCGTCTCGGCGATCTTCGCCAGCGCCTCGGGCAGGGTCGGCCCCTCGATGCGCAGCCGCCCCAGCAGCCCTCCGCTCTCACCGGTCACCACGAACGTCCTTTTCATCGTTGGGTTATGCCGATGAAAATTACGACCACTTCGTCGTCTGGTCAATAACAACTTTCTATGTTTCGATCAGCGCCATGGTGCTGGTAGTGGGCGTGGACGCCGGGGGAACGGCGTCCCGGGCCGTCGTGGCCACCCCCGACGGCAAGATCGTCGGCCGCGGATCGGCCGGGCCGGGAAATCCCGCTTCCGCCGGTGCCGCGGCGGCCCGATCCATCGGTACGGCCGTACGCGCGGCCCTCGGCGGCCACGACCCGGGATCGGTGATCGCGGGGGCGGGCGGGGTCGCGGGGGCGTCCGTGCTGAGCGATCCGGCGATCGTCGCGGCCTTCGACGCCGAGTGGGCGGGGCTGGGCCTGACCTGCCCGGTCGAGCTGACCGGCGACGCCGTCACGGCCTTCGCGGCGGGCGTACCGGCACCCCGCGGCGCGGTGCTCATCGCCGGGACCGGCGCCGTCGCCGCACGGGTCGAGAACTGGCGGGTCGGGCGCACGGCCGACGGGCTGGGCTGGCTGCTCGGCGACGAGGGTTCCGGGCTCTGGCTCGGGCTCGAGGCGGTCCGCCGGGTGGCCCGCTCCTGGACGTCCACACCGGACGGACTCGCCGCGGCCGTCGCCGCCCACGCCGGCGTACGCTCGTGCGACGAGCTGGTGCACTGGGCCGGCCGGCAGCATCCCGCCGCGTTCGCCGCGCTCGCCCCGCTGGTCTGCGCCTCCGACGATCCGCTGGCGGCCCGCCTGACCGCGGAGGCGGGCGCCCGCCTGGTCGCCACGCTCGGCGAGCTCGGCGCCCCGGACGGGCCGGTGGTGCTGGCCGGCGGCCTGCTCACCGAGCCCACCCCGGTGCGCGAGGCCGTCCTGACCGCACTGCCCGGACCGGTCGCCACCGCCCACGATCCGGCCGCCGGCGCCGCCTGGCTGGCCCTGCGCCGCGCCCTCGACCTGGACGCGGGCACGGCCGCCGACCTGCACCGCCGCATGCTGCCCTGACTTTCCCTGGGCCCGGCCAGGCCGGGGTAGCCGAGCCGGGGTCAGCCGAGAGCCGGGGCCGGTCGAGATCAGAGCCACCAGCTCGACCTGCCGGCCCCGGCGGCGCTGGGCTCCGACCTGATCGCCGTGCTGCTGCGCTGACCGCTCAGCGCAGGGCGGCCGGGTCCGGCGCGACGAGCACCTTGATGTGCCGGCCGCTCTCCGCGTCCGCGAACGCCGCGGCGGCCTGGTCGAGCGGGCGGACGGCCGTCACGAACTCGCCCGACGTCACCACGCCGGCGCGCAGCAGGGTGATCGCCTCGGCGTAGTCCTCCGGCAGGTACGTGGCGCTGCCCTGGAGGCGCAGCTGGCTGTCCTGGAGCAGCGCGAGCGGCAGGCGTACGTCGCCCGGCGGCACACCCACGACCACGACCGTGCCGCCCTTGTTCGCGGCGGCGAGCGCCTGGTGCAGGGTCTCCTCCTCGGCGACGCAGTCGAAGACCACGTCGGCGCTCTCGCCGAGCGCCGCGCGCACCCGATCGGCCGCGTCGGGCGCCGTGGCGTCGACGACCGCGTCCGCGCCGTACTTCGTGGCTCGCTCGCGGCTCCGCGCCGACCGGGCCGTCATCACGATGCGCCGCGCGCCGCGGGCCCGGGCCACCCGCAGGGTGAGCAGGCCGATCGTGCCGGCGCCGAGGATCGCCACGGCCCGGCCGTCGAGCGGGCCGGCCAGCCGGGTGGCGTGCACCGGCGTCGCCAGCGGCTCGATGAGTGCGGCCGTCGCGTCGTCCAGGTCGTCCGGCACGGCGTGCAGGCGGCGGGCGTCGATGGTGAAGAGATCCGCCATCCCGCCCTGTTCCGAGCCGCAGCCGAAGAAGCCGAGGTTCTCGCAGAGGTTCTGCCGTCCCGCCCGGCACTGCTTGCAGTCCCAGCACGGCAGGTCCGGCTCCACGGTGACCCGGGTGCCGGGCGACACGCCGGTCACGTCCGCGCCGGCCGCCAGCACCACGCCGACGACCTCGTGGCCCGGCGCGTACGGCGGGGTGACGTTCGGGTGGCGTCCCCGCAGGGCGTGGGTGTCGGAGCCGCAGACCCCGGAGACGGCCGTACGGACGAGCGCCTCCCCCGGCCCGGGCACCGGCTCGGCGGCCGGCACCACCTGAACGCCGTCGGGGGTGACGACCACCTTGCGCATCATCATCGGAGAATAAATGGCGGCGGCCCGGTGTGCGCGACGCATTACGGTAGGGGCGTGCGCGCAGCGACGATGACCGACATCGCCCGGCGCGCGGGCGTGTCCCGGATCGCCGTCTCCTACGCGTTGAACGGCCGTCCCGGCGTCTCCGCGGAGCTGCGGGAGCGCATCCTCGGCATCGCCCGCGAGCTCGGCTACCGGGCGAACGGCCCGGCCCTGGCCCTGCACGGCGCCGCGGCGAGAACCGTCGGGCTGGTGCTGCTGCGGTCCTCCGCGGCGCTCACCGTGGAGGTCTTTCAGCGGCAGCTCATCGCCGGCATCCAGGCCGAGCTGGCGGGGCCCGGCTACGCGCTGGCCCTGCAGATGGTGGACGGCCTGCCCGAGGAGGCGTGGGTGCACCGGCGGTGGAGCGCCGAGCGCCGGGTCGACGGGGTGCTGATCTGCGACCCCCGGCTGGACGATCCGCGGATCGCCGCGGTCGGCCTGCTGGGGCTGCCGGCCGCGCTGATCGGCAGCGCGTACGACGACCGGCTGCCCGGCGCGTGGTGCGACGACCGGGGGTGGTCGCAAGAGCTCGCCGGCCACCTCGCCGGGCTGGGACACCGGCACATCGCCCGGGTCAGCGGACCGGAGGGCCTGCTGCACACGGCCATCCGCGACGCGGCGCTGCGGGACGCCGCCGCCGATCGGGGCGTACGCATCACGATCGTCCGCGGCGACTACACCGGCGACTCCGGCGCGCGCCACACCAGGGAGCTGCTCGGGATGGCGGAGCGGCCGACGGCCATCGTCTACGACAACGATGTCATGGCCATCGCGGGCCTCGGCGTGGCGGGCGACCTCGGCCTCCGCGTGCCCACCGAACTGTCCATAGTGGCTTGTGAGGATTCGCCGCTGTGCCAGGTGGTCGGCCCGCCGCTGACCGCGGTGCACCGCGACATCGCGGGCTACGGGGCGCTGGCCGCCGCGCAGCTGCTGGCCGCCATCGAGGGTGAACCGGGCCCGCCGGTGCAGGCCCGCGGCGGGCGGCTGGAGATCCGCGGCAGCACGGGCCCGCACCCCTCAGCGTGAGGGCGGGGCGGTGCTGCCGCGGACGAGCAGCCGGGCGGGCTCGTCGAGCCGGGCCCCGACCCGCTCCCCCGCGATCACCGCGAGCAGCAGCCGGGCCGCGTGCGCGCCGTACGTGTAGATGTCGCGGGCCAGCGCGGTCAGCGGCGGATGCACGAGCCCGCACATCGGCGAGTCGTCCCACCCCACGATCGACAGCTCGGCGGGCACGTCGAGGCCCCGCTCCCGCGCGACGGACAGCCCGGCGATCGCCATGATGTCGTTGTCGTAGACGATCGCCGTCGGCCGTGCGTCGCCGTCGAGCAGCCCGCGGGTGGCCCGCGCGCCGGCCTCGCCGGAATAGTCGGTGAAGACCGTCATCTCCTCGGTCAGCCCGAGCTCCGCGAACGCCCGGGTGCGTGCGGCGGTGCGCGCCAGGCCGGGCAGGCCCGCGACCCGGGCGAGGCGCCGATGCCCCAGCCCGGTCAGGTACTCCACCGCGGTCGCCGCCGCCACCGCGTCGTCGGACCACAGGGTGGCCAGCCCTCCCCCGGCCGACGGCGGGCCGATCGCCACCGCCGGCACCCCGATCCGCTCGATCGCCGGCACCCGCGGGTCGTCGGCGTGCAGGTCGCAGAGCAGCACCCCGTCGACCCGGCCCTCGACCCACCACTGCCGGTAGACCTCGAACTCGGCGTCGGCGTCGTTCTCCGGGACCATCTGCAGCAGCAACGCGTACGAGCGGGTGGCGAGCTCGGCCTCCAGCCCGCTGATCAGCTCCATGAAGAACGGCTCGACGCCCAGCGTGCCGGCGGGGCGGCGCAGGGCCAGCCCGACCACGTACGCGGGCGCGCCGGCCAGGGCGCGCGCCGCGGCACTCGCCCGGAAGCCGAGCCGCTCGGCGATCGCCAGGATCCGCGCCCGGGTTGCCTCCGACACGCCGGGGCGGTCGTTGAGCGCGTACGAGACCGCGCCCTTGGACACCCCGGCCTCCCGCGCTATATCGGCGATCGTCGGTCTCTTCACCGTTGCGACCTTAGGGCAGCAGGCCAAGTCTCCGGGCGGTCGTGACGGTTTCGACGCGGCCGTGGGTGCCGAGTTTGCGCATGGCGTTGCGCAGATAGCTCTTCACCGTCTCGGGCAGCAGGCCCAGCCGCCGGGCCGCCTCGGCGTTGCTGCAACCCATCGCCACCAGCGCCAGGACGTCCAGCTCGCGGGGCGACAGCGGGGCCACGGCGGTCCGGTCGGCGCCCTCGGGCCGGACGAGCAGCGCGCACACCCGTTCCAGCCGCGAGCGCAGCGCCGGATCGCCGACCTCCTGCGTCAGCGTCCGCAGTTCGGCGTGCGCGCGGCGGACGTCCTCCCACCCCGGCGAGCGCCGGGTCAGGGCGGCGGCCGTCTCCAGCTCGTCGAGGCGGCGCTGCACTTCCCGGCGTACGGTCAGCTCCGTCGCGATCCGGGCCGCCACCTGGCCCATCGCGTCGAGCGCCCGCGCGCCCACCGCCAGGGGTTCGCGCGTGCCGCCGTAGAGCACGGCCAGCACGGAGGTGCCCACGGCGACCGGCACCGCGGCGATCGCGCGCAGGCCCTCGGCGGTGACGGGCTTGTCGTACTCGTGGCTGATCCTCGGGTCGGCGGCGTAGTCCTCGACCCGCACCGGGCGGCAGGTCGACACGACCCGGCCGCCCAGCCCGTGACCCGCGCTGACCACCAGGCCGTTCAGCGCCAGGGTGGTCGTGCCCGCGAAGTCGGTCAGCCGCATGGTCCGGCCGCCGGCGGAGACGGCACCGCCGAACGCGACCGGGAGCCCGGTGATCCGCCGGATCCGGCCGAGCGCGGCGGTCAGGTCGGCTGTTTCGCGCACGTGACCAGCATGTCCCGCGGCCGGGTCACGGTCCACCCCCGAACGGGGGTGGCGGGGCCCTCCGGCCGCGCTCATGCTGCGGAAAGGCCGTCGCGCGCGGGCAGGCGGTGGAGCTCCTCAGGGACGCCTGACGCCCAGCAGGGCCGCGGTGCCGTGGTGACCGCCGGCCACGGCCCACTCCGCCGCCGTACGCCCGGCGCCGCGGTCCTCGCGCAGCGCCGGATCGGCCCCGCCGGCGAGCAGCGCGCGCACGCTCTCGTCGTGGCCCCAGCACGCCGCGGCACAGAGCGGCAGCCCCTCCTCGCCGGTGCCGCTCTCCCGCCCGGGGTCGGCGCCGGCGGCGAGCAGCAGCCGGACGTTGACGGCGGCGTCCTGCACCGCGGCCCGGTACAGCGCGGTGGTGCCGCCGGCGTCGGGCAGCCCGGGATCGGCGCCGGCCCGGAGCAACCGGGCCAGCTCGGCCGGGGCGTCCCGGCCGGCCGCCTCGACGAGCCGCCGCTGAAGCTTCTTGCGCCGCCGCCGGTTCACCCGCCCAGCCTCCCATTCCGCCGCCCCTGGTGCGACGGCGGCCGGCGTGGTGGAGTGGGACGCATGACTGACTACGACATCGTCGTCGTGGGCAGCGGCTTCGGCGGCAGCGTCACGGCACTGCGGCTCGCCGAGAAGGGCTACCGCGTCGGGGTGCTCGAGGCCGGCCGGCGGTTCACCCCCGAGACGCTGCCGAAGACCTCCTGGGACCTGCGCGCGTTCCTCTGGGCGCCGGCCCTCGGGCTGCGCGGCATCCAGCGGATCACCCTGCTCAAGGACATCGTCGTGCTCTCGGCCGCGGGCGTCGGCGGCGGTTCCCTGGTGTACGCGAACACCCTCTACCAGCCGCCGGCCCCGTTCTTCGCCGACGAGCGCTGGTCCGGCATCACCGACTGGGCGCGGGAGCTCGAACCCCACTACGACCAGGCGTCCCGGATGCTCGGCGTGACCGTGCAGCCCACGATGACGCCGTCGGACCGGGTCGTCGCGGCGGTCGCCGAGGAGATGGGGGTGGGCGGCACGTTCCGCCGTACGCCGGTCGGGGTGTTCTTCGGCGAGCCGGGCCGGACGGTGCCGGACCCGTACTTCGGCGGCGCCGGGCCCCCGCGCACCGGATGCGTCGAGTGCGGCGACTGCATGATCGGGTGCCGGCTGGGCGCGAAGAACCGCCTCGACCTCAACTACCTGTACCTGGCCGAGAAGCTCGGCGCCGTCGTGCACCCCGACACCGAGGTCACCGCGCTCCGGCCGGTGCACGGCGGCTGGCGCGTGGAGACCCGCCGCCGCGTCTTCACCGCGAAACAGGTGGTGCTCTCGGCGGGGGCGCTGGGCACGCAACGGCTGCTGCACGCGATGCGGGACACCGGCATGCTGCCCGCGTTGTCGCCGCGGCTGGGGTCGCTGACACGCACCAACTCGGAGGCGTTGCTCGGCGCGCAGGCTCCGCGCGTACCGTCGGAGCCCTTCTCCCGGGGTGTCGCGATCACGTCCTCGTTCCACCCGGACGCCGACACCCACATCGAGCCGGTCCGCTACGGGCCCGGCAGCAACGCGATGGGCCTGCTCACCACCCTGCTCGTGGACGGCGGCGGCCGGGTCCCGCGCCCGGTGCGCTTCGCCGGGCAGGCGCTGCGGCACCCGGCGGCGCTGCTCCGGTCGCTGTCCAAGCGGCACTGGAGCGACCGGACGATCATCGCGCTCGTCATGCAGACCCTGGACAATTCCCTGACCGTACGCCGGACCCGCCGCGGCCGGCTCACCACGGGCCCCGGGCACGGACCGGCGAACCCGACCTGGATCCCCGTCGGCCACGAGGCGGTACGCCGGATGGCGGCGGCGATCGGCGGCCACCCGGGCGGCGCGATCGGCGACGTGTTCGACATCCCGATGACCGCCCACATCCTCGGCGGCGCCACGATCGGCGCCTCCCCGGAGACCGGGGTGGTGGACGCGTACCAGCGGGTGCACCACTATCCGGGCCTGCACATCGCCGACGGCTCGGTGATCCCGGCGAACCTGGGAGTCAACCCGTCGCTGACCATCACCGCCCTGGCCGAGCGAGCGATGTCGTTCTGGCCCCGCAACGGCGACCCCGACCCACGCCCTCCGCTCGGCGCCGCCTACGAGCGGATCGAGCCGGTGGAACCGCTGACCCCGGCGGTACCCCCGCACGCGCCGGCGGCGCTGCGCTGGACCCCGTCCACCCACCCGGCCGACTGACCACCGGCCCGCTCCGTCCGTCGCGGCCCCACGTCCGCCGCGAGCCACGCCCACCGCGCCCCACGCCCACCCGCGCCACCGCCGCCCGCGCCCACGCCCTTCGCCCCCCGCGCCACCACCGCCCGCGCCCTTCGCCCACCCCCGCCCGCGTCGCGCCGCGACCCCGCGCGCCGCAGCCACCGCCACCGCGAGCCGCAGCCGCCGCGAGCCCCAGCCAACCGCCGGCCGCAGCCGCCGCGACCCCGCGAGGGCGGTTGGGCGGGAACACGCCGGCCGCTCCGCCGCCGGGTTGATCGGCGACGGAGCGGGGCTGTTCGCGGGGCCGGTCAGGCCCGGGTGCAGGCGGAGCCGTTGAGGGTGAAGGCCGACGGCGCGGAGTAGCCGCCGCTGAGCGTGCCCTGGAACCCGAACGACGTGCTGCCGCCGGCCGGCAGGCTGCCGTTGTGGCCGAGGTTGCGGGCGGTGATCGCCCCGCTGGAGCCGGTCAGCGTCGCGTTCCACGAGCCGGTGATGGCCTGGCCGGCGGGCAGGGTGAAGCCGAGCGTCCAGCCGTTGACCGGGGTGCTGCCGGTGTTGGCCACCGTCACGTTGGCCACGAAGCCGTTGCTCCAGCTGTCCGCGGCGTACGTGACCCGGCACGACGTCTGGCCGGACGGCGGCGGTGTGGTCGGGTCGCTGGGCGGCGGGGTGCTTCCGCCGCCGTTGACGGCCGCCGAGAAGTTGGTGACCGCCAGCCCGGTGCCGCCGATCCACGGCTCGAAGCCGGCCTGGATGCTCGTCAGATACCAGGAGCTGGTGATCGCCCCGCGGTTCTTCGTGTCGTTGATGAAGTCCAGGACGCTGAAATTCCAGCTCGTGATCGGGGACGGCGCCACGTACGAGATGACGTTGTTGGAGCCGTTGCTGCCCCGCCACACCTCCCAGCTGCGCCCGCCGATCGTGGTGGTGCCGACGACCGAGCCGATCGGCTGGATGGAACCCTGACGGTTGAACCAGATCATGATTTCCATGGCGTTGACCCCGTCGCGCCGCGGCGTCGGATCGAGCCAGATGTCGTAGGCGGCGTCGTACGTCGCCCCGCTCACGTAGTTGTACGAGATACTGCTGGTCACGCTGCTGATCGAGCTGAGTTGCAGGGGCAGATTCGTGCCCGGCGAACAGTTCGTGTAATGGCAGCCGTAGTAGACGGCCGGGTACGACACGGGCGCTCCACTGGTGCTGCCGACGCCCTGCTGACTGGTGATGGCAAATCCGCTGCTCGTGACATTGATGCACTGTTGCGCGCTGGTGCCCCAGCGGTTGTTCATCACCACGTATCGGCCGCCGATGGTCGTGGAGCCGTACTGCTCGCAGATCTGTGTGTCGGCCCGGGCGGGCCCGGCCAGCACAAATGTCGTCAGTCCGGCCGCGGCCAGCAGGGTGGCCGCGACGACGGCACGGATGGCACCTCTCATGCCAAGCTCCTTGGTGAGGGGGATCCCCGGGGGAAGGGGACGCTGTGGGAGCGCTCCCACGCAACGTACAACACATCGATGAACCTGAGAAGTGTTGCCGGAAAGTTTCGCGAAGTTGTCCTGGTCCGGCCCGGTCCCGGCCCGCCCTTTTCCGCCGGCCGGCCGCGGTCGCCGCGCGCAATATCCCCGGATCCGTACGCGACATGCGCGGGCGACAATTTGCTTCGGCAACCTCCGGGCGACAGAATGAATAGGCGCAATTAGAAGACAGACATTGGCACCGCTGTAGGAGCGACCACACCATGGCCAAGCAGGTAATCACCCTTCTCACCGACGACATCGACGGCAGCGAAGCCGATCGCACGGTCGAATTCGGGCTGGACGGGGTCAACTACACGATCGATCTGTCGGAGAAGAACGCCGGAAAGCTGCGCAAGGCCCTGGACCCGTACCTGTCGGTCGCCACCCGCGTCGGACGCAGCGGCTCCGACGCCCGGCCGGCACGCCGTGGCGCCGCCCCGGCCAGCACCGGCCGGGCCACCCGGGACCAGAATCAGGCCATTCGCGAGTGGGCGAGCAAGAACGGTTATGAGGTGTCGGAGCGCGGGCGCATCCCGAGCTCGATCGTCGAGGCGTACCACAGCAAGCGCTAGATTCTCCCTGGCCCGCGAAACGGCGCCGCCGATCGGCGGCGCCGTTTGCCGCCGGCGGAAGTCACCGGGTGCAGGAGGACGAATGCGGGTCGTTATCGTGACCGGAGCGTCGAGCGGGATCGGCCGCGCGACGGCGCTGCGGCTCGGCCGTCCCGGAACGACCCTGGTGCTCGCCGCCCGCCGCCGTGACGAGCTCGCCGCCGTGGCCGCCGCCGTCGAGGGCGCCGGCGGTGCCGCCCTCGTCGTCCCCACCGATCTGCGCGAGCCCGCCGCGATCGAGGCACTGGTCGAGGCGGCCCTCGGCGTCACCGGGGCGATCGACGTACTGATCAACAACGCCGGCCTGGGCGGGCCGGCCACCGTCCTCATCGACGACGCGACGCTGACCGGCGTGGTCGACGTCAACCTGCTCGCCCCGATCCGGCTCATGCGGGCCGTCGTGCCGGCCATGCGCGCGGCCGGGGCCGGCGCCATCATCAACATCGGCTCGGTCGCCGGCGAGGTCGGCATCGGGGGCACCTACTCGGCGACGAAGTTCGGGCTGCGCGGCATGACCGACTCGGTGCGCCGCGAACTCGCCGGCACCGGCATCGGCGTGACCCTCGTCGAGCCCGGCTACATCGCCACCGACCTGAATTCGCGCGACGCCGACCGGCTGCCCGGCCCCGGCATCGTCGTCGACGCGATCGAGCGCGCGATCCGCCGCCCACGCCGCCGGATCGTGGTGCCGTGGCGCTACCGCCTCTCGATGCTCGCGGCGGCCGCCCTGCCCGCCGTCCCCGACCGGATCTACGCCGGCAAAGCCGCCCGCAACTCCTAGGCCGGACCGACGCCGGCAAGGCCGCCCGCAGCGCCCAGGCCCGAACGACGCCGGCAAGGCAGCCCTCGACTCCCAGGCCGGACCGACGCCGGCAACGCCGCCCGCGACTCCCAGGCCGGATCTACGCCGGCAAGGCCGGCCGCGGCTCCTAGGTTCGATCACCCGCCCTCCGGGTACGCCCGAAGCATGCGAGTGGTGATCGTCGGAGCTACCGGTAACGCCGGCACGGCCCTGCTGCGCCGGCTGCGCAACGAGCCCGGGATGGACCTGGCCGGGGTGGTCCGGCGGCTGCCCGGCACCGCCGCCGCCCCGTACGACGCGGTCGAGTGGCACTCCTGCGACATCGGGGACGCGGACGCCGCCGGTCGGCTGGCCGAGGTGTTCCGCGGCGCGGACGCGGTCGTGCATCTCGCCTGGCAGATCCAGCCGAGCCACGACCAGCGCCGGCTCCACCGGACCAACGTGCTCGGCAGCCGCGCCGTCGTCGAGGGGGTGCTGCGCGCGGGCGTGCCGTCGCTGGTCCACGCCTCCTCCGTGGGGGCGTACTCGCCCGGCCCCAAGAATGCGTACGTCACGGAGGCGTACCCGAGAAAAGGGGTGAAGGGTTCGTCCTACAGCCGGCACAAGGCGATCGTGGAGGCGATGCTCGACCGGGTCGAGGCGGACCACCCGGCGCTGCGGATCGTCCGGCTGCGCCCGGGGCTGATCTTCCAGCGGGACGTCGGGACCGAGATCGGGCGCTACTTCGCCGGACCGCTGCTCCCCGCCCGCCTGCTCCGGTACGGCCGCATCCCGCTCGTGCCGTCCCACCCGGGGCTGCGGGTGCAGGCGGTGCACGCGGACGACGTGGCCGACGCGTTCGCGCGGGCGCTGCTGGCCGACGTACGCGGCGCGTTCAACGTGGCGGCGGGGCCGGTGCTCGACCCGTCGGTGGCCGCGCGCGTCTTCCACGGGCGGGAGGTGCCCGTACCCGGGTTCGCGCTGCGGGGCGCCGCCGGCCTGAGCTGGCGGCTGCACCTGCAACCGGTGGACGTGGGCTGGGTGAGGCTGGGCCTCAAGGCGCCGCTGATGTCCTGCGACCGGATCGCGGCGGAGCTCGGGTGGCGCCCGCTCTCCGACGCGGTGCACTCGCTGAAGGAGCTGGTCGCGGGCATGGCGGACCGGGCGCACACGGACAGCCCGCCGCTGTCCGGGCGCGCCGACCTGCCGGGCCGGATGGGCGGGGTGCTGCGCGGACGACTCCCCGGCACCGGCAACCCGTATTAGGGCAGGTTCCCCAGCACCACGCGTTCCGAGGTCAGCAGGTAGTCGCGGAGCATCTCGGCCGCGCGGGCCGCCTCGCCCGCCTCGTACGCGGCGGCGATGTCGTCGTTCATCGCCACGAACGGCCGGTGCAGGGATTCGAGGTCGGGCGCCGCCCCGAACGCCAGGCGCAGCTCGGCCGTCAGCTGCCGCATCCAGGTGTCCAGGCGGGGGCTGCCGGCGAGCGCCACGATCTGCTCGTGGAAGTGCATGTTCGCCGTGCCGACCCCGCGCCAGTCGGCGGCCTCGATGGCCCGGCGGGCGTCGGTGACCGCGGCGCGCAGACCGCCGGCGCGCGGCGGGTCGGTCGGGGCCTGCGCGAGGGCGGAACATTCGAGCAGCACCCGTACGCGGTAGATGTCGGCGATCTGCGCCGGGCTGAGCGTGGCGACGAAGACGCCGCGGTGCGGCCGGCGCACCAGCAGCCCCTCCTCGATGAGCGTGGAGAAGGCCTCACGGAGGGTGTTGCGGGAGACGCCGAGCGGGCCGGTCAGCGAGCCCTCGGCGAGGCGGGTGCCCGGCGCCAGCTCGCCGTTGATCATCGAGTTGCGCAACTGCTCCACCGCCCGCGCGGCGGACCCCGGCTTCTCCACGGTCGTCACCGTCCCAGTCAACCAGCCCGCCCCGGGCGGGTCATTCGGGGGCGCGGGCGAAGCGGACCGTCGCGCCCGGGCGGAGCTGGGCCGCGCGGTCCGCCGCCGCCGGGGTCAGCACCGCGATCACCGGGTAGCCGCCGGTCACCGGATGGTCGGCCTGGAAGATGATCGGCCGGCCGTCCGGCGGCACCTGCACCGCGCCGCGGACCACGCCCTCGCTGGGCAGCTCCGCCGTGCGGGCCCGGGCCAGCGCCGGGCCGTCGAGGCGCAGCCCCACCGAGTTGCTCGCCGGCGACACGGTGTACGCGGCCCCGAACAGCGTCTCGATCGCCTCCGCGGTGAACCAGTCGTCGCGCGGCCCGAGATCGGCCTCCAGCGGCCCCTCGCCTCCCGGGGCGACCATGGCCTCCACCTCCGGGAAGCCGGCGACCGGGCCGATCGGCAGGGCGTCGCCCGCGGCCGGGCGGGCCGGGCCGACCCCCGCGAGCGCGTCGGTGGAGCGCGAACCCAGCACCGGCGCGACGTCGATCCCGCCGCGGACGGCCAGGTAGCTGCGCAGGCCGCGGCGCGGCATGGTGACCGCCACGGTGGCTCCCGCCGGCACCCGTACCACCTCCTCGACGCCGGTCGCGGTGCCGTCCACCGTCAGCACCGCGTCGGTGCCGGTCAGGGCCAGCACCGCCGGTCCGTCGAAGGAGACCCGCAGGCCGCCCAGGGTGCATTCGAGGACGGCCGCGCCGGGCGAGTTGCCGACCAGGGCGTTGGCTCGCGCGTACGCCGCCCGGTCCACCGCCCCCGACGGCGCCACGCCCTGGTGCGCGTGCCCCGGCCGGCCGGCGTCCTTGAGAACCGTCATCGGGCCCGTACGCAGCACCGTCATCCGCATCACCGCACCGCCTTGAAGATCACGCGTACGCCCGGGACGAGCAGCGCCGGCTCCGGCCGCGTGAGGTCCCACATGGGCTCGGTCGTGCTGCCGATCAGCTGCCAGCCTCCGGGGCTCTCGTTCGGGTACACGCCGGAGAACCGGCCCGCGAGCCCCACCGAGCCGGCCGGGATCCGGGTCCGCGGGGAGCTGCGCCGCGGCACGTCCAGGGTGGGGTCGTCACCGGTCAGGTAGCCGAAGCCCGGCGCGAACCCGGCGAACGCGACGGTCCAGCGGGCCGCGGTGTGCCGGGCCACCACCTCGTCCTCGGTGACGCCCAGGTGCCCGGCCACCTCGGCCAGGTCGGGGCCGTCGTACACCACCGGGATCTCCACGGTGCCGGCGTCCGCGCGCCCGGCACCGCCCGGTTCCAGGGCCGCCGTGGCCGCACGGACCTCGGCCGGGGAGGTGACCGCCGGGTCGAGGCGGATCAGCACCGTCCGGGCGGCGGGCACCAGGTCGACGACGCCGGGCAGCCGGGCGTCGCGCAGGGCCGCGTACAGGGCGAGGGCCGCGTCGAGGTCGTCCACCTCGGCGAGCACCGCCTCCCGGCCGCAGCGCAGGAATCTCGTCATGCCTCGTATTCCGTGTCGGGCACGTCGGTCACGAACATGTGGCCGGGTGCGTGGGTGATCGCGTACGGGACCTTCGACGCCATCACGGCCGCCTGCGGGGTCACGCCGCAGGCCCAGAAGACCGGGAGCTCGCCGTCGCGGAGCTCGACCGGGTCGCCGAAGTCCGGCGCGCCGAGGTCGCCGATGCCCAGCCCGGCCGGGTCGCCGACGTGCACGGGCGCGCCGTGCACCGCCGGGAACCGGCCGCTGATCGTGACCGCGTCGGCGACCCGGTCCGCCGGGACCGGGCGCATCGAGACGACGAGTTCGCCGCGCAACCGCCCGGCCGGACGGCACTGCCGCCCGGTGCGGTACATGGGCACGTTGCTGCCGGCCGAGATGTGCCGCACGTCGATGCCCGCGTCGATCAGGGACGCCTCGAAGCTGAAGCTGCACCCGATGAGGAACGCGACGAGGTCGTCGCGCCACGCGACGGTGGCGTCCGGCACCTCCCCGGCGAGTTCGCCGTCCCGCCAGATGCGGTAGAGCGGCAGGTCGGTGCGCAGGTCGGCGCCGGGGGCGAGGACCGTGGCCGGCGAGCCGGGGTCGCTCACGTCGAGCACCGGGCAGGGCTTCGGGTTGCGCTGGGCGTAGAGCAGCATGTCCCACGCCCAGTCGCGGGGCACGGCGATGAGGTTGGCCTGCGCGACGCCGGGGACGAGCCCGGCGGTGGGCCGGACCAGGCCACGGCGGAACTCGGCGCGCAGGTCGCCCGCGGCGGTCACAGGCCGCTCCCGGCGAAGGCGTTGATCCGTACGCCGGCGGCCACGAGCCCGTCGTGCACGGCCCGGGCCATCCCGACCGCGCCCGGCGAGTCGCCGTGCACGCAGATCGAATCGGCCTCGATCTTGATCGTGGACCCGTCGGCCGCGACCAGGGTCCGGTCGGTGACCAGCCGGACCATCCGCTCCGCGACCTGCGCCGGATCGTCGAGCAGCGCGCCCGGCGACCGCCGCGAGACCAGCGTGCCGTCCGGGTTGTACCCCCGGTCCGCGAACGCCTCCCGGACGGTACGCAGCCCCGCGTCCTCGGCGAGCAGCAGGAACGCCGACCCGGGCAGCCCCAGCACGGGCAGGTCGGGGTCGTACCGCCGGACCGCGTCGACAACCGCGGCGGCCTGCTGCTCGTGGTGCACGATCGTGTTGTAGAGCGCGCCGTGCGGCTTGACGTAGAGCACCCGGTCGCCGGCCGCGCGGGCCAGCCCGTCGAGCGCGCCGATCTGGTAGATCAGATCGGCCACGAGCTCCTCGGGCTCGTAGTCGATGAACCGGCGGCCGAAGCCGGCCAGGTCCCGGTAGCCCACCTGGGCGCCGATCACGACGCCCCGGGCCACCGCCCGCTCGCACGTTTCGAGCAGCGTACGCGGGTCGCCGGCGTGGAATCCGCACGCGATGTTGGCGCTGCTGACGATGTCGAGCATCGCCGCGTCGTCGCCGAGCCGCCAGGTGCCGAAGCCCTCGCCGAGGTCGCTGTTGAGGTCCATGACTCCCCCTCGCCGGTCAGCCGGCCAGATAGTCGAAGATCGTGCGGGCCGAGGTCACGCCCATGTACCAGGTCAGGGCGGCGACGACGGCGCCGAGGGCGAGGAGCCAGCCCGGGTAGGCGTAGCCCCGCAGCAGTTCCCGCCGGCGCCACGCCGCGTACAGCAGGATGGTGAACCCGATGGGCAGGATCAGCCCGTTGAAGCCGCCGGCGAAGACCAGCAGGGCCGACGGCGCCGTGCCGATCAGCAGGTAGATCGCGGTGCTGACGGCGATGAACGCCACCGTCGCCCACGAGCGAGGGCGGCCCGAGGCGAGCGCGGGCGAGTAGGCGTTGAAGAAGGACACGGAGGTGAACGCCGCGCCGACCACCGAGGTGATGGCCGCGGCCCAGAGCACCACCCCGAACGCCCGCCGGCCGAACTCGCCGGCCGCCGACTCGAACGCCTGCGCGGTCGCGTTGCCGCTGGTGTCGAGGACGACGCCGCCGGCCACGACGCCGAGGATGGCCAGGAAGAGCAGGAAGCGCATCAGGCCGGTGACGGCGATGCCGGTGAGGGCGCCGCGGGTGACCTCCCTGACGTGCTCGGGCCCGGTGGTGCCGCTGTCGAGCAGCCGGTGCGCGCCGGAGTAGGTGATGTAGCCGCCGACCGTACCGCCGATGATCGTGGTGATGGCCGCGAAGTCGATGTCGTCCGGCAGGACGGTCTGCCGCAGGGCCTCGCCGACCGGCGGCCCGGAGACGATGCTGACGTACAGGGTCAGCAGGATCATCACCACGCCGAGCACGATGATCAGCCGGTCCATCGCCAGGCCGGCCCGCTTGACGGCGAAGATGATCACCGCGAGCAGGGCGCTGAGCAGGCCGCCGAGCTTCGGGTCGAGGCCCAGCGCGGCGTTGAGGCCCAGCCCGGAACCGGCCACGTTGCCGATGTTGAAGACCAGGCCGCCGAGGATGACGAGGGCCGCGAGCAGGTGGCCGGCGCCCGGGACGACCGCGTTGGCGATCTCGTGGGCCCGCTTGCCGCTGACCGAGATGATGCGCCAGATGTTCATCTGGACGACGAAGTCCACCAGGATCGACACCAGGATGCCGAAGGCGAACGCGGCGCCCAGCTTCGCCGTGAAGGTGGTGGTCTGGGTGATGAAGCCGGGGCCGATGGCGCTGGTGGCCATGAGGAAGATCGCCCCGATGAGGGCGGTCCGGCGGGTGCGGGAACGGGCGGTCGTGTCCGTCGGCATGAGCACTCCTGGATCGGTTCGGTTCGATGGGAGGCACCGTTGACGGTAGGGATTGTTGAACGATCGCACAAGGGTTGTTCAACAATCTGCGATCAGCGACCCGTCTGCACCTGCCACACGCTGGTCCGCCGCACCGGCACGCTCTCCAGGGCCTCGATCACCGGGACGTCGTAGGTCGCGCGCCGGACCATCCCGTCGACCGGCAGATACGCCCGCCCCGGGTCCCCGACCAGCACCAGCGCCCCGCGCCCCGCCGCGCGGCGCAGGAACGGCAGCACCCGCCCCGCCATCTCGCGGCTGTAGAAGACGTCCCCGGCGAGTACCACCGCGGCGTCGTCGTAACCGTCGGCCAGCAGATCGGCCTCCAGCAGCTCCAGGCGTACGCGATTGGCCGCAGCGTTCGCCTCCGCCGCCGCGAGCGAGAAGGGGTCGATGTCGTTGGCGGTCACCGGCCGGGCACCGGCCCGGGCCGCCGCGACCGCCACCAGGCCGGAGCCGGTGGCCAGGTCCAGCACGTGGCGCCCGGCGACCAGCTCGGGCTCGTCCAGCACGTGCCGGGCCAGCGCCTGACCGCCCGCCCACGCGAAGGCCCAGAACGGCGGCGGCTGCTCCGCGCCGCCCTCCTCGGTGCGCTCCCAGAGCTCGATCGGCTCGTCGGCCTGGTGCAGCACCAGCTCCGGCAGGAAGGGTACGGGCGCGAGCCGGGTGTTCGCCCGGACGAAGTCGGCAGAAGTGGACACCCCGCGATTCTGCTCAGTTGACGCCCCTGGAAACCGATCAGGGTCCCAGTGTCGCCGGAGCGCCCGGGAAGGGGAGGAGCATGCCGACACGGCTGGCAACCGCCCTCTTCGGTGCCGCGATGGCAGCCCTCGGCCTCCTGTTCGCCGCCGAGCCCGAGTGGCGCGCCCCGGTACGCCTGATCGCCGGCGTCTGCGCCGTCCTGGCCCTCCAGCTCGGCGTCAGCCGGCACCGACCGGCCCACCGGGGGCCGTGGCAGCTCCTCGGCGCCGCGATAGCGCTGTCGGTGGTGGGCTCGATCGCGCACGGGGCCGGCCCCCGCCTCACCGGCGCGGTGCCCTGGCTGCCCGCGGCGGGCACAGCCGTCCTCCTCGCCTTCTACCCGGTCCTGGCGGCGGCGCTGCTGATGTTCGTCCGGCGCCGTACCGGCGGCCGGCCGGACCGCGGCGGCCTGCTCGACGCGCTCACCCTCACCTGCGGCGTGGCGCTGCTCGCCTGGACGCTGGTGATCGGGCCGCACGTGCGCGACGCCGCCCTCTCCGCCGGCGACCGCGCGATCGCCGTGGCCTTCCCGGTCGGCGGCCTGCTCTGCCTCGGGGTGCTCACCCGCCTGCTCACCTCCGCCGGCCGCCGGCTCACCGCGGCCGGGCTGCTCGCCGCGGGCGTGCTCGCCATGCTGGTGGCCGACGTCGCCATCAACGTGGCCGCGCACCACGACGACCTGACCAACCTGGCCGTCTTCGGCCGCATCCCGCTGTACGCCGGCATCGGGCTGGCCGCCCTGCACCCCTCGATGCCCGAGCTGACCGGCACCGCCGCCCGGCCCGCCGCGGACCTCGGCCGGCTGCGGCTGGTCCTGCTGGCCGTGGCGTCGCTGGTGGCCCCGGCCGTGCTGCTGTTCCAGGTCGGCGTGGACGGGCGGGTGCCGGACCTGGAGGTGATCGCCGCCCTGAGCGCCTGCACGTTCCTGCTGATCCTGGCCCGGACGGCGGGCGTGATGGCGAGTCACCGCCAGGCCATGGCCCGCGAGCGGGGGCTGCGGGAGGCGTCCGCCGCCCTGGTCTCCGCGGCCGACGCGGACGAGGTCGCCGGCGCCGTCCGCGCGGCGGTGGCGCAACTGCTGCCCGCGGACGTGCCACACCGGGTGGTACTGGCGATGGCGTACACCGAACCGGAGCACCCGATCCCGGCCGAGGCCGCGGCCCAGTCGGCCCAGGACCGCGCCGCGGGGACCGCCGCCCGGCTGGTGGCGACCCGCGACCTGGACTGGGCGGTCTCCGTACGCCTGAGCCAGTTCAACACCGTGCTGCGCTGCCCGATGGTGCTGGCCGACCGCCCGACCGGCGACCCGCTCGTCGGCGTCCTGCACGTCGGCGGCCCCACCTGGGCGCTGCTCGGCCTGCAGCGGGCCCTGGAGGTGCTGGCCGGCCAGGTCGCGCTGGCGCTCGAGCGGATCGCGCTGAGCGAGGAGGTCATCCGGCGCAACAGCGAGGCGTACTTCCGGACGCTGGTGCTCAACACCTCGGACGTCATCCTCATCGTCGACGACGAGGACCGGGTCCGGTACGCGAGCCCGTCCGCCGTCCAGGTGCTCGGCGCCGACCCGGTGGGCGCGACCCTGCCGGACGTCATCCACCCCGGCGACCGCCCCCGCCTCGCCGACGTCCTCGCCGCGGTCCGCGCCGGCGAGGTCGCCCCGGAGGGGCTGGACTTCCGGGCGGTCGGGCGCCGGCGTACCGAGGTCATGCTGGAGATGCACTGCCGCGACCTGCGCGCCGACCAGACGGTGGCCGGCCTGGTCGTCACCCTGCGCGACGTCACCGAGCGCCGCCAGCTCGAGCGGGAGCTCACCCACCAGGCCTTCCACGACGCGCTGACCGGGCTCGCCAACCGGGTGCTCTTCGCCGACCGGCTCCGGCACGCCCTGGCCCGCGGCGCCCGGGACGGCTCGGTGGTCGGCGTGCTCTTCATCGACC
This sequence comes from Pseudosporangium ferrugineum, assembly GCF_003002065.1. Taxonomy (GTDB): domain Bacteria; phylum Actinomycetota; class Actinomycetes; order Mycobacteriales; family Micromonosporaceae; genus Actinoplanes; species Actinoplanes ferrugineus_A. Next base: position 189,720 of record NZ_PVZG01000013.1, on the reverse strand, counting down.
TCGACGACTTCAAGATCGTCAACGACACGCTCGGCCACGCCGTCGGCGACCAGCTGCTGATCGCCGTGGCCGCGCGGATCGCCGGGGCCCTGCGCGCCGACGACACCGCCGCCCGCATCGGCGGCGACGAGTTCGCGGCGCTGGTCGAGAACGTCCAGGACCCCGGGGCCGTGGAGGAGACCGCCAACCGCATCCTCGCCGCGCTGGCCCGGCCCATCGTCGTCGACGGCGAACCGCTGCAGGCCGTCGCCAGCATCGGCATCACCACCACCCCCGAGGCGGACAACGCCGACGAGCTGCTGCGCCAGGCGGATCTCGCGCTCTACGTCGCCAAGGGGGCCGGCAAGAACCAGTGGCGGCGCTACCAGAGCCACCTGCACGGCGCGATGGTCGAGCGTCTCGAGCTGCGCTCGGCGCTGGACCACGCGGTCAACGAGGGCCACTTCCTGCTCCAGTACCAGCCGATCGTCAGCCTGGTCACCGACGAGGCGGTCGGGTTCGAGGCGCTGGTCCGCTGGCACCACCCGGCCCGCGGGGTCATCGCCCCGGACCAGTTCATCGAGGTCGCCGAGGAGAGCGGGCTGATCGTGCCGATGGGCCGCTGGGTGCTCGACCAGGCCCTGCACACCGTCGCGCAGTGGCGGCGCATCCTGCCGCGCACGCGCCAGCCGTACGTCAGCGTCAACGTGTCGGTCCGCCAGTTCCGCGAGGCCGGCTTCGTCGAGCAGGTACGCGCGTCGCTGGAGTTCGCGGGCGTGCCGCCGCAGGCGCTCATGCTGGAGATCACCGAGACCCTGCTGATGGGCGACGACGAGCACATCTGGTCCGATCTGGAGATCCTGCGCGACCTCGGCGTCCGGATCGCGATCGACGACTTCGGCACCGGCTACTCGTCGCTGGGCTACCTGCGCCAGCGGCCGATCGACGTCCTGAAGATCGACAAGATGTTCATCGACGACATGGTGGCCGACGACCAGCAGTTCGCCCTGGTACGCGGCATCGTCAGCCTCGCCCAGAACCTCAACCTGACCGTGGTGGCCGAGGGCATCGAGGACGCCAACCACCGCGCGATCCTGGCGCAGCTGGGCTGCCCGCTCGGCCAGGGCTACTACTACTCGTCGCCGCTGGACGCCACCGAGGCGCTCACCTGGCTGCGCAATCCTCAGCCGATCGCCGCGTAGCGCCGCGGACCCGGACGGCGCCGCGCGCGAGGGCGACGACGGCGAGGCCACCGGCGACCGTGGCCCCGCCGAGGGGTTCGCGCAGCAGCAGCGTCGCCCAGAGGATGCCGAGGACCGGCTGCACGAGCTGCACCTGGCTGACCAGGGTCATCGGGCCGATCGCCAGGCCGCGGTACCAGGCGAAGAAGCCCAGGTACATGCTGACGACGCTGAGATAGGAGAAGGCGAGCCACTGGCCCGCCGTGCCGGACGGGCGCTCCCCGGCGACGGCGGCGGCCGTGAGCCCGAGCATGAGCGGCGCGGCCAGCAGCAGCGCCCACGAGACGGTCTGCCACGAGCCGAGTTCCCGGGCCAGGAGGCCCCCTTCGGCGTACCCGACGGCGGCGGCCAGCACGGCACCGAAGAGCAGGAGGTCCGCCCGGTGGGGCGCGCCGAGGCCTCCGGTCCGCAGCGCGGCGAACGCCACGACGGCGGCGGCGCCGAGGCCGGCGAACAGCCAGAACGCTGCGGGTACGCGCTCCCGGCCGCGGAGCACGGCCATGGCGGCGGTGGCCGCGGGCAGCAGCCCGACCACCACGGCACCGTGGGCGGCCGGAGCCTGCGTCAGGGCGTACGAGGTGAGCAGCGGGAACCCGGCGACGACCCCGCCGGCCACCACCGCGAGGCGCGCCCACTGGCCCCGGTCCGGCACGACCGGGCGGCTGATCAGCAGGCACCCGGCCGCGAGCGCCGCCGCGACGACCGCCCGGCCCGCCCCGATGAACAGCGGCGACAGGCCGTCGTGCGCGGCGATCCGGGTGAACGGGATGGTGAGGGAGAAGGCGGTGACGCCCAGCAGCCCCCAGCCAAGCCCGGCCCGCTCCGATAGCGGTCCGGCGGATGGAGCGATAGCGCTATCCTGTGCTGTCATGGGTAACGATAGCGCAAGCCGGATCGTCGAGGCGGTCCGCGCCTGGCTCGCCTCCGCACCGCCGGGCGCCCAACTGCCGCCGACGCGCGCCCTGGGGCTCGCGCACGGCGCCGGCCCGGTCACCGTGCAGAAGGCGATCCGGCAGCTGGAGGCGCTGGGCCTGGTCGAGACCCGGCCGGGCATCGGGACCTTCGCCCGTACGGCGCGGCAGCCCCGGCCCGCGGACTACGGGTGGCAGGCCGCCGCGCTCGGCGCCCCGAAGGCGAGACTCTCCGCGCTGTCGTCGACCCAGCGGGCGCCGCAGCCGGACGCCATCGCGCTCCACTCCGGATATCCGGGCCGCGACCTGCTGCCGGAGCGGCTCGTCCGGGCGGCCCTGACCCGGGCGTCGAGGACGGGGGACGCGCTGACCCGGGCCCCCGTCGCCGGGCTGCCCGAGCTGCGCGCCTGGTTCGCGAGCCGGATCGCCGCCGGCGCACCCGCCGGCGCCACCCCGCCGTCCGCCCACGACGTGCTGGTCATCGCCGGCAGCCAGAGCGGGCTCAGCTCGATCTTCCGGGCGGTCGTCGGACCCGGCCGGCCGCTGCTGATCGAGTCGCCGACGTACTGGGGCGCCGTCCAGGCCGCCGACCAGGCCGGCGTCACCCTGGTGCCGGTCCCGAGCGGCGCGCACGGCCCGGACCCGCACGACGTCGAGCGCGCGTTCGCCGCGACGGGGGCCCGCGCCTTCTACGCCCAGCCCACGTTCGCCAACCCCACCGGCGCGCAGTGGCCGGCCGTCACCGGACGGGCGGTCCTCGACGTCGTCCGGGCGCACGGCGCGTTCCTGGTCGAGGACGACTGGGCGCACGACCTCGCCATCGACGCCGACCCCCGCCCCCTGGCGGCCCAGGACGACGACGGCCACGTCATCTACCTCCGGTCGCTCACCAAGAGCGTCTCCCCCGCCCTGCGGGTCGCCGCGGTGATCGCCCGCGGACCGGCCCGGGAACGGATCCTCGCCGACCGCGCGGCGGAGTCCATGTACGTCAGCGGCGTCCTGCAGGCGGCGGCGCTCGACGTCGTCACGCAACCCGGCTGGGCCACCCATCTGCGGGGCCTGCGGCACCAGCTCCGGCTCCGCAGGGACCTGCTGCTCGGCAGCGTGCGGGAGCACGCGCCGGACGTGCACGTCGCGCACGTCCCGGCGGGCGGGCTGAACCTGTGGGCGAGGCTGCCCGACGGCACCGACGTGGACCGGCTCGTCCGCGCGTGCGAGAGCCGCCACCTGCTCGTCGCGCCGGGCGCGGAGTGGTTCCCGGCCGAGCCGTCGGGCCCGTACCTGCGGCTCAACTTCGCGGCCGAGGACCCCGCCCGGTTCGCCGAGGCGGGTGAGCTGCTCGGCGACGCCCTGCGGACCATGTAGCGGCCGGACCGGCCGTCGTATAGTGGCGCGGGTGACGACCACGGTGACCCGCAGGCTGAGGCCACCGGACGGCTACCACTTCTCCGCCACGCTGCGGTCCCTGCTCGTCGTCCGCCACGATCCGTGCGGACGGCTCGCCGACGGTGAGTTCTGGCTCTCCGCGCGTACCCCCGACGGTCCGGCGTCCCTGCACCTCACCCGGGTGGGCGCGGAACTGGCCGCGACCGGGCACGGGCCCGGCGCGCAGTGGATCGTCGCGCGGGCCGACGCGATCGCCGGGCTGCGCGACGAGCTCGGCGACTTCCCGGAGCTCGCCGCGCGTCATCCGCTGATCGCCCGGCTGGCCAGGACCTTCTCGGGGGTACGCTTCCCCGCCACCGGCCGCCTCTTCCACCGTCTGATCCGGGCGGTGCTGGAGCAGAAGGTCACCGGGATCGAGGCGCACCGGGCGTACCGGGCCATGGTGAAGCATTTCGGTGAGCCGGCGCCGGGGCCGGCCGGGCTGCTGCTGCCGCCCGATCCCGCGGCGGTGGCCGCGACGCCGTACTGGACCTTCCATCCGTTCGGGGTGGAGCAGCGCCGGACCCAGGCCCTGCTGCGCTGCGCCGTCGCGGCCACCCGGCTGGAGAGCTGCGCGGACAGCGCCGAGGCGACGCGCCGGCTCACCGCGATCCCGGGCATCGGCGCGTGGACCGCCGCCGAGGTGGTACGCACCACGTACGGCGACCCGGACGCGGTCAGCGTCGGCGACTTCCACATCCCCAACACGGTCGCGTGGGCCCTCGCCGGCGAGCCGCGCGGCACCGACGCGCGGATGCTGGAGCTGCTCGCGCCGTACGCCGGCCACCGCGGCCGGGTCTGCGAACTGCTCGCGGCCGGTGGCATCAGGGCGCCCAAGTTCGGGCCGCGGATGCCGATCCGGTCCTTCGCCCGTTTCTGAGTTCCGGCGAACTGTCACACTGCACGGGTGGCTTTCACGTTGACGATCGACTGCGGTGGCGGCGGCATCAAGGGGTCAGTTCTCGACGAGGCCGGCACGATGCGCGCGCAGCCGCTCCGGGTGCCCACGCCGTACCCGTTGCCCCCGGACCTTTTCGTCAAGACCCTCCTCGGCCTGGGCGAGCGGCTGCCCACCGCCGACCGGGTCACCGTCGGCCTGCCGGGCATGCTGCGCCACGGCGTGGTGGTGGCGACGCCGCACTACGTGACCCGCAGCGGGCCGCGCACGAAGATCGACCCCGAGCTGGTCGACGCGTGGCACGGCTTCGACGCCCGCACCGCGCTGGCCGAGGCGTTCGGACTGCCCACGCTGGTCCTCAACGACGCCGAGGTGCACGGCGCGGGCGTGGTCGCGGGCACCGGCTGCGAGCTGGTCCTCACCCTCGGCACCGGCCTGGGCTGCGCGCTCTTCGACGGCGGCGCGCTGGCCCCGCACCTCGAGATGTCGCAGGCGCCGGTGCGCTGGGGCATGAGCTACGACACCTACATCGGCGAGCACGAGCGGCGCCGGCTCGGCGACGCGCTCTGGTCCCGCCGGGTCCGCAACGTCGTCGACGGTCTGCGCCCGGTCTTCCTGTGGGACCGCCTCTACCTCGGCGGCGGCAACTCGCGGCTGATCACGGCGGCGCAGCTGGCCCGGATGGGCGACGACGTGGTGGTGGTGCCCAACACCGCCGGCATCGTGGGCGGCGTCCGCGCCTGGACCCTGCACACCCGCTGAGCGATGCTGCCCTCCCCCGCGGCCCTGCTCCTCGACTTCGGCGGCGTGCTCGCCGAGGCCGCACGCCACGACCCGGCGCCGCCGGAACTCGTCCTGCGGCTCTACAACCTGACCGACGGCACCCTCTCGCCCGGCGAGATCAACCGGGCCCTGACGGCCGGGTTCGACGCGTACGCCGCCTGGCGTGACCTCGACGAACCGGACGAGCTGACCCACGAGGAGGTGTGGCGCCGCTTCGTCACCCCCGGCTGGCCGCTCCGGGCCCGCGAGGCCGTACGCGTCAACGCCACCCGGCTCAGCTACGACTGGACCTGGCGCCCGACCTGGGCCCTGCGCCCGGGAATCCCGGAGGCGCTGCGCGCGGCGCGGGCGGCCGGCCTGCCGATGGCCGTGGTGAGCAACACCCTCTGCGGGGCCGCCCACCGCGACTTCCTCGCCGGGGCGGGCGTCGGCGGCCTGTTCGCCGCGCAGATCTACAGCGACGAGGCCGGGGTGCGCAAACCCAACCCCGAGATGATCTGGTACGCCACCCGCGCGCTCGGCGTCTCCACCGAGGACTGCTGGTTCGTGGGCGACAGCTATCGGCGGGACGTCGTCTGTGCCCGGCGGGCCGAGACGGCGGCGGCGATCGTGATGCGCTCGCGGCGTACGGCCACCGAGGACGACGGGGAGCACGCCGTACCGGACGTGACCGTGGACGACGGCTTCGGCCTCCGCGACCTGCTCCCGTTCTGACCCCGGGCACACGCTCCGGGCGGGCCGGGCCTGGGCATGCCGATGGCCCTGACCGCGCTCCCGGTCAGGGCCATCGGGGAGGGTGGGCGGACACCCGAGTCGGTCCGCGTCACCCGGTGGCGGAGCTGGTAACCCGGCTCGAGTGGGGTCCGCCTCCTTTCGTCAGCCGATTCCTTGCTCGAGCCGCCTGCCGCGGGTGCCGTCCTCAGGGGGGTGGACGGCGTCCGGGTTCCGATGGGGGGTCCCGGCGGGGCGCGCCATGTCAGAGTGGCGCGGCCCCGCGGGGTCGGTTCCCGGGTTGCGGCAGGGCTCCGTACCTAGTTGTTGTTGCCGTTGCGGCCGCCCTGCTGCTGCTGGCCGCCCTGCTGCTGGCCACCCTGCTGCTGACCGCCCTGCTGGCCACCCTGGTTCTGGTCGCCGCCCTGGTTCTGGTCGCCACCGTTGTTGCCACCGCCGCCGCCGACCTCGATGCGGACCGCGTCGAAGGCCGGGGTCTGGTTGGCGCGCTGCATCATCGGGATGCGGTGCGAGCCGTCACCGGCCCACGAGGCGCACTGAGCGGTGCCCTCGTCCGGCAGCCCGGGAACCTGGATCGTCACGGTGTCGGGGGCGCGGCCACCCTGCTTGTCCTCGGTCGCCACGAAGAACGCCGGCACCGGCGCCGGGTCCGGGGCCTCGTTGGTGCTGTTCAGCATCCGGCAGGCGGTGTGGAAGTGACCGCGGACGATGCCGCCCTGCAGCACCGACGACTCGACGTAGTAGCCGCCCTGGCCGGCCGCGAGGAACCGGTCCCGGATCAGGTTGCGGGTGCTGACCTTCAGCGTGAAGGCCTGGCCCGCCTGCACCTGCTCGGGCGCCTCGGTGATCAGCAGCGACGGGTTGTTCTCCTGCGCGCCGACCTCACCGAACTCGGTGGAGACGCAGCGGTTGCCGTTCTGGAAGCCGTCGTGCGGCGTCAGCTGGCTGGTGTCGCAGCTGTTCGTCAGGATGCCCAGGCCCGCGCCGGGGGGCGGGGTGGCGCCACCGTTGTTGCCGCCGTTGTTGTTCCCGCCGCCGTTGTTGTTCCCGCCGCCGTTCTGGCCGCCACCGTTCTGACCCCCGCCGTTCTGGCCGCCACCGTTCTGGCCCTCGCCCGCGGCGGTGCTGTTCGACGGCGCCGGGCTCGCGCCACCGCCGTTGTTCCCGCCGTTGTTCCCGCCGTTGTTGCCACCCTTGCCGCCGCCGCCCTGGTTGTTGCCGGCGTTCTGCATGACCCACTGGCGGCACCGGGCACGCATCTGCTCGGTCGTCGGCACGTTGCCCGCACCGTCGTCGGCGTGCTGGGTGGTCCGGCCCTTGTTCGTCGTGTACGTACCCTGCCGGGTCTCGGTCGACAGCTTGGACTTCTTCGGGGCCTGGAGGTTGTTACAAGCGGCCAGAGCGCGGTTCGTCGATCGCTTCGTGCTCGCGTCGGACACCTGCGTGACGGTGACGATGCCGCCGAAGGCAACCAGGGTGGCTACCGCGGCGATGATCCGGCGCCGACCGGTGAACCACTTGGAATACTTGGATTCGCGCCGGTACTGCGACCTTCGCATTGCTGACACCTTTCTCTGTCCACACGTGACGGGCGTGGAGCCGCCTGAGGGGTGAAGCTGTACGGCCTGGTCGGCTGGCCAGGTCGGGAACCGTCCGCGGTTATCGCGTCCGGAAGATGCGCATGGTGGTGACCACGCCGGCCACGAGGGCACCGGCGAGAACGAGCAGGATGACGGAGGTGTTGACGCCCGGGACGCCGCTGGAACTGCCGGCCGCGGCCAGCATCGCGTTGTCCACCGGAACCGGACCGCCGGCAGCGGCCGGGGCGGGAGCCGTCGGCAGCTGGCTGTAGTCCAGGATTCCGCTGCTCTCCAGCAGCGTCATGTGCGTCATCACGAACTGGTTGGTGTCCTGAGCCAGCTTCCGCACCGAGTCGTTGCGGGTGCTGGCCCGGATCGTCGCGATCGCCGGGAAGATCTTGCCGTGCGCCGCGCGCAGCCGGTCGATGTAGATCTGATCGAACTGCTGCGGCGTCGGCGCGTTCTTCATCTCGTTCAGCCAGACCTGCTGATCGGTGTTCGGCAGGTTCGGCAGGGCGATGCCCAGTTTCTTGGCGACGGCGATGTCCAGCTTGTCCAGCACGACGTGCTGACCGGAGATCGTCTTGCCGATGTTCTTGATCCGCGGGTCCTTCGACTTCTCCATCGCCATGTTGCCGGCCGGGATCTCCCAGAGGCCGGCGAGCCGGACCTTGATGACGAAGTCCCGGTCGGCCGCCGACACCGGGCCGGCCCCCCTGTCCGTCATGCCGGTGTACGGCGGAACCGGCACCGGCCCGTCCGCCGCCCGGGCCACACCGGCCGGAGCCAGCAGGAAGGCCAGGGTCGTTGCCAGTGCGCCCACCAGCCAGCGCTGCGGCCGGCGAGAAGAGCGGGCGGCAATCATCTTTCACACCTCCGACGACGGTGGGGGAAGCGATTCCGGCGAATGTCTGATCCGCCGGAAACGCTAGGAGCAGCCTTGCGGTGTCGCAATGGAAAATGACGTTCTTAGGGTCGACTTAAAGAGAACTTATGGGCGGGAATTCGGCGTGTCCGCCGGGGATTCGCGCTCAGTAGCTGTAGTCGGACCCGGAGCTGTCGGATTCGGCGTCGCCACCGCCGTCGCCGCCCTTCTCCTTGTCGTCCGCGGGGGGCGCGACGGCCTTCGAGACGGCCGGGAGGCAGGTGAGGTTCTTCTTGCCCTCGGGCGTGACCACGAACCAGGTGCCGGCCACGTTCTGGCCCTTCCACTGGCCCGGCTTCTTGTCACCGATGTAGGTGTAGAGCGGCCACTTGTCGAGGGTCAGCTGCAGCGTGCCGTCCTCGCGCTCGACGGTGCCGACCAGGTCGGAGTCCACGCCCTCGAGCTTCGGCTTCTCACCCTTGTTGATCAGGGCGGGCGGCCAGACCTTGGCGCAGTCGCCCTTGCAGTTCGAGACGACCTCCGGCTTCACCTTGTCCTTGTCGAAGCGGTAGAGGACGAAGCCGTCCTGGTTCTGGACGGTCTCGCCCATCCGCTTCACCTTGGCGGCGCTCAGCTCGCTGGTGACCTCGTCGTCGCTCAGCTCGGGGGCGTCGCCACCCTCGTCGGCGCCGTCGTCGGTCTCCGCACCGGGCGTCGCGCCCGGGGTCGCCGTGGCCTCGGGGCCAGCCGTGGCAGCCACCTCGTTCGCCGCGGGCTGCGCACCGTAGTCGGTGCTGTCGTAGCCTTTGGGGGCGCAACCGGGCAGCGCGAACGCCGCAGCGATCGCGGCGCTTACGACGATCAACTTCCGCTTCTCCGGTACCACGAGAGCCCTCCCAGGTAATTCGTTCGTCTGTCGTGTTCCGCGCTGTAGTACGGGACGACGGGCGCCGAAGGTTGAAGAAAGACGGGACGAAGTTCCCGGAATTTTTATTGAACCCTTCGGCGCCCGCGTACGTGATTAAGCGGCCCCCGGGGCGATGTGACTGCGCTCGGTAATGGCGCCCTGGACGTACGGTGAAAAGCAACGAGCCCGGCCGCCACAATGGCGACCGGGCTCGATGTCGAGCGGTGTGTCAGGGCACGCGGACCAGCGTCTCCGTGGTGCCCTTGGGGTCGATCGACTGCACCTGGATGTGCGCGATGTCGGCGCGGGGCAGCGCGGTGACGGCCTGCAGCAGCAGCGGCTCGGGCTGGGCCGCCGTGCCCCACCCCTTCTCACCCACCGTCCAGGTCGACAGGACCTCGGAGTTGCCGTCCGTGCGCACCGCGACCAGGCGGCAGGTCAGCGGACCCTTGATGTTCGAGACCGCGAAGGAGACCTGGGTGCCCCAGTCCTTCGGCTCGAAGCCCACCGACGCCGAGACGCCGCTGCGGTTGTCGGTGCTGGTGTACGTCTCACCGGCGAGCGGCGTGCCACCGATGCCGCTGCCGCCCTGAGCCAGCGGCAGCGGGTCGAGCTGCTTGCTCGAACGCTGGGCCGGCGGCTGCGGGCCCTGGTCCGGGGCGAGCCACTGGCCGCCGGCGAAGAGCGCGCCGATCGAGAGCATCGCGAAGACGACGACCGCCGCGGCCAGCGAGTAGAGCCGGCGGCTGTTCGCCCGGCGGCGCTCCTGCTTGACCTCGCCGAGCATCTTCTTGAGCACGACACCGTCGCGTCGCGACTGCTCGCTGGCCACCAGCGCGTCCGCGTCCACGTCCGAGAGGATGTCCACCACCGGCAGCAGCGACTCGAGCTCGATGGCGCAGGCCGGGCAGTCGATCAGATGGTCCTCGAAGCGGGCGGCGTCGCGCTCGTCGAGCACGCCCAGGGCGTACGCGGCGACGTCGAAGTGCTGTTCCTGCGTCATTACTCTGTCACCCCCCGCTGCTGCAGGGCCGTACGCAGGGCCCGCAGGGCGTAGTACACACGCGACTTGGCGGTGCCCAGCGGCAGGCCGAGCACCTCCGCCGCCTCCGGAACGGTCCGGCCGCGGAAGTACGTCTCCACGAGGATCTCCCGGTGCGACTGGCTAAGAGTACGCAGGGCGTCCGTGACCGTCATCAGCTGGAGGACCCGGTCCGTGTCGTCGGCCGTACTGGGGAAGCTCTCGAGCTCCCGGTCGTACGTCTCCGGCGGGCGGGCGCTGGTGCTGCGGTGGTCGTCGATCGCGATCCGCCGGGCCACCGTGACCAGCCACGGCCGCAGCGACTGCTGGCCCTGGGCGCCGAGGCGGTGCGCGTTGCGCCACGCCCTCAGCAGCGTCTCCTGGACGATGTCCTCGGCGCGCTGCCGGTCCCCGCCGGTGAGGCGGAGGACGAACATCAGCAGCGGTCCCGCGTGCTCCTCGTAGAGCATCCGGACGAGGGTGTCCTCGTGACTCGCGGTCGCGGACCCTGCCTCGTGGCGGGCCTGCCGCGGCATCACAGCGTCATCATTGTCCGCACTACGGCCTCCGTCGAGAGCCTGCCACCGGCCTCCGGAACGCTGCTGCGTCATGACGCGCACCCCATCCGGCGTGAGCCGCTCCATGACCATCGCATGCATCGATTCCTCCTGCCGGTGCTTTCCCCGTCGCCTGTCATACGGGCGGGGTGCCCCGCCGGGATCAAAGCGAGCGGGAAAATTTCCCGACCCGGGGCAGGAGGGGGAGCATCGACGCGCAGTCGCAAGAGGTTCCTCCGGTTCCAAGCGCGTTGGGGCACGCCCGGCCGCCCGCGGGAACGCGGGGGCCGCAGCGCGCGTGGGGGGCGCAACATTCATCCATAGGCACCGATACGGGCCAGGGGGCACGCGAATAATACTCAGCAAGTCGGTCCCGTCGACAGACGCGCAGTGCGCATCCCACACGCTCGGCGGATGTCGAATCAGCACCGCGTCATGAGGCCTTCACCCAGAGTCGCAAAACCCCCATCTCGGGTACGCGTTGAGTAGCGTGACGGCAACGGTGAGCAGGTCCGCCAGGAACCGCCGAAAGGTACTAACCGGTCAACCGCCACCGCCCGCCCCGGCCGCGAGCCGGCCCGGACGGCCGCCGCCAACCCTGGTGGCCACCGTCGGCTTGGCCGGCCCGGACGGCCGCCGCTGACCGGCCCGGCACTGCCCGAGCCGGCCACCGCTGGCCGCGCCGCCTGGCTGGCCGCCCCACCTGGGTGACCGCGCCGCCCCACTGACCGCGCCGCCCCACTGACCGCGCCGCCCCACTGACCGCGCCGCCTGGGTGACCGCGCCGGCTGGCTGACCGCCGTGGGCAGGGGTGGCCGTGCCCGGCGGGCGACCGCCGCCGGCCCGGGCGGCGGGGACCCTGTCGGGTGGCCGCGGGCCGGGCGGCGTTCGGGCGGCGGCGGGCGGTCAGCGGGTGTGGGCGGTCAGCGGGTGTGGGCGGTTGCCAGGGTGAGGGCGCGGTGCAGCACCCGTGCGTCGCCGAGCAGGCCCCGCAGCCGCCGTTCCAGGCCCGCGATCGGCACCAGGTTCTGCGGGGCGCGGGGGTCCTTGTAGGCCGACGAGGCGAAGCGCGGCAGGGTCGCCCCCGACACCTCGGCGAGCTCGATGGCCTCCTCGGGCGTCAGGTCGGGCGAGCACTCCACCCGGACAATTCCCGACCAGGGCGCGCCCGAGCCGCCGGGCAGGCGCAGATACCAGGACCAGCCGCCCCAGACCGTACCGAGGGCGAAGACCGGGGTCCGCTGGCCGGGGCGCAACGCGGTGACCACCCGGGCCAGCTGGGCCGGGAGGTACTGCTTCTGCTGCGTCTTCACATAGCCGATCGTGCGCGGGAGCTGGCGGCGGTTGCGCAACGGGCCGTCGACGACGAGCAGGTCGGCGCCGTCCGAGCCGTGGTTGCGCGCCTCGCCCGAGATGTCGATCTCCAGCGCGGTGAGCGGGGCCTGGACAGCGGCGGGCAGCTTGCTCGCCTCGCCGGTGCCGCTGACCCGGTGCACCTCGTACCGCACCGAGCCGGCCTGGACGTCCCCGGCCGAGGGGCTCGCCGTGAACAGCCCGCGTCCGACGCGCGCGCCGGCCAGCTCCGCCACTCCCCGGCGCAGGTCGCAGCGGACCACGCCGGCCGCGTACGAGGCAGCCAGCCCGGCGTACGACTGGCCGTCCTCCTCGGCGGTCCACAGGCCGGCGTCGTTGCGGCGCACCCCGTCCACCAGGAAGACCACGTCGGGGCAGCGCACCCCGGCGGCCACGTCGATCGGCGCCCACTGCGCGGCGGGCACCTCGACGTCCGTGTCGACCTGGGCACTGCTCGGCGAGGCCGGCCCGTCGGAGGCGTCCCCGCCCTCGAACGAGGCCCCGTACGCCGGATCCCAGGCGTCGACGAACATCCGCGTCACAGACCCACCCCCTCCACGCGAGCCCCCGTCACAGGCCGACCCTCTCCACGTGCGCCGTACGGGCGTCCTTGTGCACCTCGAAGCGCACCGGGACGCGCTCGGCCAGCGCGTTCACGTGGGTGACCACCCCGACCATGCGGTCGCCGCGGGCGGCGAGGTTCTCCAGCGTCGCCGCGACCACGTCCAGCGTCGCCGCGTCGAGGGTGCCGAAGCCCTCGTCGAGCACGATCGACTCGAGGCTGGCGGCGGTGGTCGACATGCCGGCCAGCTGCTCGGACAGGGCCAGCGCCAGCGCCAGCGAGGCCTGGAACGTCTCGCCGCCGGAGAGCGTGCGGACGGCCCGGCGCAGGCCGGCGTCGTGGTGGTCGATGACGAAGAACTCGCCCTTGTCGTGCATCAGGTCGTACTGGCCGCCGGTCAGCTCCCGCAGGATCCGGGAGGCGCCGTCGACCAGCAGGTCCAGGGCCTCCTCCAGGAGCCAGCGCTCGAAGTTGTTGGCGCGCAGGTGCCCGGCGAGGGACTTGGCCACGCGACCGTCGCGCACCAGGGCCGCGCGCTGCTCCGCGTACACCCGGGCCTCCTCGCGCCGGTCCGCGAGCCGCTGCCAGGCCGCCTCGGCCCGCTCCGCCGCCACCGCCGCCGCCCGGATGAGGTCGGCGTCGGCGGCGGGATCCTGACCGCCCCCGGCCGGCCGGGGGCCGGCGTCCGCGGCCCCGGCCGGGGCCGGCAGGCCGTGACCGGTGAAGAGCTCAGCAACCTCCGCGCGGAGCTGCCGCGTCTGCGCCTGGGCCGCCTCGACCGCAGCGGTCGCCGCCTCCCGGTCGGCCTCCCGCCGCCGCGCTGACTCCCCGGCCCACTCGACCAGGGCCGACCAGGCTCCCGCGAGGTCGTCCCGGTCGGCCGGCGGCGGCCCGAACCGGGCCACCGCGTCGCGGACCGCGTCGAACGAGCGCCACGCCGTGCGCTGCTGCTCCTCGGCGGTGGTGACCGCGGCCTGGGCCTTGCGCTGGGCCTCGCGGGCGGAACGCACCTCCGCGCCGGCCTCGTCGAGCCTGCGCTGGAGGCGGGTCAGCTCGGCGAGGCGGGTGCGCAGCGCCTCCACGCCCGGCGACTCGGCGAGCCCCGCCTTGACCTCGGCCAGCCGCGACCGGTGCTGCTCGTACTGGGCGCGCTTGCGGTCGAGGCCGCGCTCCAGCTCGCGGGCGACGGCGTCGCGCTGCTTCCACGCCGTCGACGCCACGTCGGCCGCGGCCCGGGCAGCCTTGCCCTGACGCTCGGCGGCCTGCACCGCCGAGCCCTCCGGCATCGGCGGCACGGCGGTCACCCGCTGCTCGCAGACCGGGCACTCGTGCCCGGCGGTCAGGTGGGCGCGCAGCGCGGCGGCCCGGTCGACGGTCTGCGCCTCGGCGTAGTCCAGGCGGGCCTGCTCCAGGAGCTGCTCGGCGCCGAGGTGCGCCGCCTTGGCCAGCTCGGCGGCGGCGACGGCGTCCTTGTACTCGACCTCGGCGACCGAGACCTCGCCCGCGAACCACTCCGCCTGGCCGGTCAGCCGGTCGTACTCGGTGTGCCGGTCGAGGAGCAGCCCGAGCGAGCCCGCGTCGCCGGCCGCCGCCAGCTCACCGCGTACCTTCTCCTCGCGTTCCTCCGCGGTGCGCACGCCGGTGGTCGCCTCGGTGAGCCCGGCCCGCGCGGCGGCCGCGGCCTCGGCGATCCGGGCGCTGCCGGCCGGCGCCCGCACCCGGGCGAGCGCGGTGAGCTCCTCGGCGACGGCGTCGCGGGCGGCGGCCAGCTCGGCCTCGCGCTCCCGGGCGGCCCGCAACCGCGGCATGGCCGCCTCGACCTGCGTGGTGAGCTCGCGCATCGCGGCGAGCCGGGCGGCCGCGGCGTCGACCGCCTCGTCGTCGGCGTCGGCGAGCCCAGACAACGCCTGATCCACGACCGCGAGCTGGGCCTCCGCCTTCGTGGCGCGGGTGGAGGCGCGGGCCTGCACCTCCTCGTACACGTGCAGGCCGAGCAGGTTGACCAGGATCTGCTGGCGGGTCGCGGGCTTGGCGTGCAGGAAGTCCGCGAACTGACCCTGCGGCAGCACGACGCAGCTGGTGAACTGCTCGTACGGCAGCCCGACCGCGTCCACCACCGCCCGGTCCATCTCGGCCGGGGTGCCGGCCAGCACGTCGCCGAGGTCGTCGAGGCTCATCCCGGTGTCGAGCCGGGTGACGTCGAAGCCGGGCGGCATGAGCTGCAGGCCGGCGCCCGCCGTCTTCACGTTGCCGCGGCCGTCGCGGCGCACCACCCGGGTCGCGACGTAGCGGGAGCCGGCCGATTCGAAGACCAGCCGCACCCGGGCCTCGGTGGCCGACGGTGCGAGCGCGTTGCCGATGCCGCGGCTGCCGCCCCACCGGGGCACGGTGCCGTACAGGGCGAAGCAGATGCCGTCGAGCACGGTGGACTTGCCGGAGCCGGTCGGGCCGACCAGGGCGAAGTAGTCGGCGTCGGTGAAGTCCACGGTGGTCTCGTCGCGGAACACCGTGAAGCCGGCCATGTCGAGCCGCAGAGGCCTCATTGCTGGGTGCTCACCTCGTCATACAGCTGGTCGAAGAGTTCACGGACGCCTTCCTCGGCGTTCCCGCGGCTGTCCAGGTAGTCGCCGAAGAGCTGGCGCGGTGAACGGCCGGCGCGCTGGGCCATCCGCTCCCCCGCCTTGTCCGGCACCATGTCCGGGTCGATGCGCACCTCGAGGGCGTTGGGCAACAGCTCCTGCACGTCCTCGCGCAGCCCCACCCGCGGCGTCTCCCGCACGTAGACCCGCAACCACGCGTCCGGAAGGTTCACCGTGGCGAGCTGGTCGAGGCTGCCGCGCACCGTACGCAGGCTCCGGGCGGAGGTCACCGGCACGTCGCGCGTCCGGGCGGCCTTGTCGACGGAGACGTCCACGATCGCCACCGAGCAGACGTTCTCCTCCTCGCCGAAGTCGACCGCGAGCGGGCTGCCGCTGTAACGCACCGGGCAGGGGCCGATGACCCGCTGTGAACGGTGCAGGTGTCCGAGCGCCACGTAGTGCGCGTTGGACGGGAACACGGTGGCCGGGACGGCGTAACCCATCACGGTGTGTGCCTCCCGCTCGCCGCCGCCGGAGCTGGCGCCGACGACCGTCAGGTGCGCGGTGAGCAGGTTGACCACGCCGGGCTCGGCGAAGCCCTCGGCGAGCCGGCCGATCAGGCGGGCGACGTGGTCGGCGTACGTCTGGGTGGCCTCGGCGGCGGTCAGCTCGTACATCTCCACGGCCCGGACCGCGAAGCGCTGGGACAGGAACGGCAGGGCAGCGAGCTGCCAGCGCTCCCCGGCGGCCGTCTCACCCTTGATGATCAGGTCGTCGGGCTTGTCGCGTACGGACCCGCGCAGCTCGATGCCCGCGGCGTCGGCCCACGGCCGCAGCGCGTCCAGCGCCTGCCCGTTGTCGTGGTTGCCGCCGATCGCCACCACCCGGGCGCCGGTCTGCCGCAGCGCGGACAGGGCGCGGGTCACCACCCGGGTCGCGTCCGGCGAGGGCGCGGCGGTGTCGTACAGGTCACCGGCCACGATCACCAGATCGGGCTGCTCGGCGCGGGCGACCTCGACGACCTGGCCCAGCACGCGGATGTGCTCCTCGTGCCGGCTGCGTCCCTTGAGGACCTTCCCGACGTGCCAATCGGACGTGTGCAGGATGCGCATCGCAGAACCCTAGAACGGAATGTCGTCGTCCGACGAACCGCCGCGGCCGCCCACGACGGCGAACGGGTCGACGCCCTGCACCATCGAGCGCATGGCGCCGGCCGGCGGTGGCCCGGACTCGGATTTGCGGGTCGCCCAGGCCGGGAAGGGGAACTCGACGCAGAGCGGCACCGGGATGTCGGGCTGGTTGACGAACATCGTGCCGGGCCGGGCCAGCAGGGCACGCTGGCGCATGGCCGGGGGCAGGAAGCCGTACTCCGGGCGGGAGGCCTCCGCCGGGTCGAGGCGGCCGACCACCCGGATGGCCGAGTTGGTGACGATGCGGCGCTCGACCTCGCTCGCGGTCTGCTGCGCGCCGATCAGGATCACGCCCAGCGAGCGGCCCCGCTCGGCGATGTCCAGCAGCACCTCCTTGATCGGCGAGGAGCCCTCGCGGGGTGCGTACTTGTTGAGCTCGTCGAGGACCACGAACAGCAGCGGCCGGCCGGTGCCGGACTTCTCCTTGTCGTCGAACTCGGTCTTGAGCGTCACGCCGACCACGAAGCGCTGCGCGCGGTCCGGAAGGTTGTGCAGGTCGACGACGGTGACCTGGGCACTCTCCGCGGTCTTGATCTGATGCGGGCGGCGGGCCGCCAGGTCGCCCCGGATCAGCCGGGACAGATCGCGCTTGCTGCCGATCAGGCGCCGGGCGAACGCGTTGACCGTGCCCATGTTGACCGCGCTGCCCGCCCACGTCGACCGGGTCTCGTCGTCGGTGAGCTGGTCCACCACGTGGTCGACGAGATCACCGTACGACCCGAGGCGCCGGCCGTCGATGCTGATGCCGCCCTCGGCCGCCACGGCATGCCGGGCGAGGTGCGCGGTGACCGAGTGCACCACCATCGTGTACTGCTGGCGCTCGTCGTCGGCGTCCGCGAACACGTACGGCAGAAGCCGGTTGGCGCAGAACTCCTCGAGCGTCCAGTAGAAGCTGTCCACCCCGGTGAGCCGACTGTTCACGTCGGGCGCCCCGGACGAGTCGCCGGCCCGCGGCGGCGCGTAGACCCGCACGTCGGGGAACGCCGAGGCGGGCAGCCCGAGCAGCTTGTAGTTCGCCGTGGTGGCGTCGTCGAGCTTGGTGTTCTCGTGGTCGAGGAAGAGCAGGTCCTCGCCCTTGACGTTGAAGATCAGCGCCCGCGCGTTGGTGCCGTCGGCGCCCAGCGCCCCCGAGCGGAACACCGAGTAGAGCAGGAACGTGGCGAAGCTGGTCTTGGTCGCGACGCCCGAGATGCCGGAGATCGACACGTGCGCGCCCCGGGTGCCGTCGAGGAAGTCGGCGTTGAGGAACACCGGGACGCCGTCGCGGCCGGTGCCCATCGGGACCCGGCGCTCCATCCGGTCGAAGTGCAGCGCCGCGTCGCGGGCCGCGCCGGACGCCCGGTGCACGACCGCCCCCGGCGCCGGCGGGACGTAGAGCTCGGGGTCGACGCGGGTGGTGGTGATCTCCGCCGCCTCCTGCACCAGCGCGGGCAGCGTCCCCTCGGCGATCGCGAACACGTCGGAGTCGAACTGCGCGCCCTCGTGCCGCGCGCGCACCTGGGTGACCACGCCGGCGATCTTCACCGGCTCGCGGTCGGGCAGGTCGCGGCTGGTCACGACCACGTCGTCGAGCTGCAGGTAGCTGCCCGGCGTCACCGCCGTCCAGAACTGCAACGGGGTGGCGTCGGCGGTCCCGAGGACCCGGCCGACCGGCTCGCTGACTTCGACTGCTTCGTCTGACACGCCGATCATGTTGCACCAGACGTATGACACTTGTCGGACGCGGTGTCGGTTGGCACAGGTTGTCCACAACTTCTAGGGGTCATCCACAGGGTTGTCCACAACTTGTGGGCCGCTGCGGGCGTACCGGAGGAAAAGCAGGTCGTCCTCGGCCACGACGCCGCGCAGGACCATCCGCCGGGGCGGGCCCTCCGGGCCGGCCGCGATCCGGCCGGCGGCACCGCCGGTGAGCAGGGGCGAGACGGTGAGACAGACCTCGTCGACCAGGTCGGCCGCGATCAGCGCGCCGAACAGCCGCGGGCCGCCCTCGCACAGCACCCGGGTCGCGCCGCGCCGGTGCAGCTCGGCCACCATCGCCGCCAGGTCCACCTCGCCGTCACCCAGCGTGAGGATCTCGGCCACGTCCGCGAGGCCCGGCGGCGGCGTGCTCCCGGACCGGGTCACGACCAGCGGGCGGATCGGCGCGTCCGAGAAGATGAGCTGGTCGGGGTCGAGATCGAGGGAGCCGGAGACGACCACCATCAGCGGAAACTCAGGGAGTCCGCGAGCCCGGCGCCAGGCCCGGCCGGCCTCGTCGAGGCGTAACGCGTCGTAGTGCTCGGCGCGCACGGTGCCGGCCGCCACGACCAGCGCGTCGCACGTCGTACGGAGAAAGTCGAAGATCCGCTTGTCGGCCGGACCACCCAGCGCGCCCGACTTGCCACCCACCGTCACCGCGCCGTCGATGCTGGCGATGAAGTTGACCCGCAGCGTCGGTTCCGCGGCACGCGGGTAGCGTTCCAGCAGCTCTTCGAGGATCATGGCGAGGCCGGGCCGGTCACCGGCGGCGTGGGCTCGACCGGGCGGTGCTGGCAGTCACACCAGGAGCCGCCCTTGCAGTCCTCGTGGCGTCGCTCGCGGCAGGCGCGGCAGATCATGCCGCAACCCTATGCGCTCCGGCGGCCCGACCGGGCAGGACACGGACCGTACGGCAGGAGAATAATGCGCCCATGACCAGGCAGCCCGTCCGTTCGCCGGGACGCCCGACGCTGGACGCCGTCGCGGCGCGCGCCGGCGTGGGCCGCGGCACGGCCTCCCGCGTCCTGAACGGGTCCTCGCAGGTCAGCCCGCAGGCCAAGGCCGCCGTCGAGGCGGCCATCACCGAGCTCGGCTACGTGCCCAACCGCGCCGCGCGGTCGCTGGTCACCCAGCGCACCGACTCGGTGGCGCTGGTCGTCTCCGAGTCCCAGGAACGGGTCTTCGGCGAGCCCTTCTTCGCCGGGGTGCTGCGCGGGATCAACGCCGCCCTGCTGGAGACGCCGCTGCAGCTCTGGCTGGCCATGGCCGCCTCGGCCGGGCAGCGCGAGCGCGTCGAGTTCCACCTCACCGACCAGCACGTCGACGGCGTGCTCCTGCTCTCCCTGCACGACGAGGACCCGCTGCCCCAGGTGCTGCGCGAGCGCGGCATGCCGTTCGTCCTCGGCGGGCGGCCGGCCAACCCGCACCCGGAGGACTACTTCGTAGACGTCGACAACGCCGCCGGCGCGCGCAAGGCGGTGGAATACCTGCTCGCCGCCGGGGGCCGCCGGGTCGCGACGGTGGCCGGCCCGCAGGACATGGAGGTGGGCCGGGCCCGGCTGGCCGGTTACCGCGCCGCGGTGCCCGGCCCCGGCCTGATCGAGTACGGCGACTTCAGCGAGCGGGGCGGCGCCGAGGCGATGCGCGCCGTGCTGGCCCGCGAGCCGGACGTCGACGCCGTCTTCGCCGCCTCCGACCTGATGGCCAGCGGCGCGCTGCGGGTGCTGCGCGAGTCCGGCCTGCGGGTGCCCCAGGACGTGGCGCTGGTCGGCTTCGAGGACGCCCCCGTCGCCCGGCAGTGCGAGCCGCCGCTGACCACGGTGCACCAGCCCGTCGAGGAGATGGGCCGGCGCATGGCCGAGCTGCTCGTCAGCCGCATCCGCCGGGAGCCGGTCGAGAATTCACACGTTCTGCTCGACACCCACCTGGTCCGTCGCGCCTCCGCCTGACCCGTCCTGGCCTGGGTCTCATTCGGGGCAATTCCCGGCGTCTTGACGGCCGGGACACGGCGGCGCAACGGTGGCGAAACGCCGCTCGGTCACGCTGGACGCCATCGGGCCGGCATCGCCGTGCCGGCCGCCCGGACGGGAGGAGTTGCATGTTGTTGCGGGTACGGGTCACTCTGCCGGACCGCCCGGGTGCCCTCGGCCAGGTCGCGCGCACGCTGGGCGTCGCCGGAGCCGACATCGTCCAGGTGGTGGTGCTGGAGCGGCTCGGCGGCCGGGCCGTCGACGACTTCACCGTCGTCTGGCCGGGCGCGTCCCGCGTCGAACGGCTCCTCGCCGGCCTGGCCGCCATCCCGGGCGTGCAGGTCGACGGCGTGTGGAAGGCCATCGGCGCGCCGGTGTCCGGTGGCCACGACGCCGAACTGCTCGCCCAGGTCGCCGCCAACCCGGCCGACGGGCTCGCCACCCTGGTCGACGCCGTGCCGGGGCTGCTGGCCGCCGACTGGGCCGCCGCCGCCGTGGTGCCCGCCGACTGGGCCGCGCGCAGCGCCGCACCCCGGCCCCTGCCGGCCGACGAACCGTCGCTGCGCCTGCCGATCGGCAGCGAACCCTCGGTCGCGTACGCGAGCTGGCGCGCGCCGTCCCCGCTGCGACTGCCGGAGGTCACCCCGCTGCGGGCCCGCCCGCTGACCGGCCCGGACAGCACCCGGTACGCGGTCGCCCCGTTCGGCCGCGCCGGACTGGTGCTGGTCGTCGCCCGCCCGGCCGACGCGGAGCTGCCCGCCGCGGCGTTCCACATCACCGAGGTCGACCGGGTCGCGCAGCTGGTCCGCGCCGCCGCGGTGATCCTCGGCGACCGGCTCGATCGCGCCGGTGTGCCACCGGTCGCATCGGCTGTGATTGAACCCTCATAGTTTTCGCAGCTCAAGCAATGTGCAGGTAACACCGGCGCGGGACGCTTAAATTCGGTTCAGGCGACTCGATCCGGAAGGGAAGTGCCGGCCCATGGCGCTGTGGCGGATCCGAGCGACGGTCGACGACCGCCCGGGCTACCTCTCGGTGCTCACGGCGAGCCTCGCGCTCCGCTCGGTCAACATCCTCGCCGTCCAGGTGCACACGACCGAGGGCGGCGCCGTGGACGACTTCCTCGTCGACGCCCCGGACACCATGTCCGAGCGGGAGTTGCAGTCCGCGATCGCGCGGGGCCGCGGCCGCGACGCGTTCGTCACCCGGGCCGAGGCCCAGGGGCTCGCCGACCAGCCCACCCGGGCCCTCGCCCTGGCCGGCCGGCTCGTGCACGACCCCGACGCGCTGGGTGAGGCCCTGGTCTCGCTGCTGGACGCGGCCGAGGTCCGCTGGCGCCCGGCCGGGGCGGTGGTGCTGCACGGCTTCGACGAGCAGCACATGACGCTGATCGACCCGGCCGGCGGCACCTACGAGGTGGTGCGCCCCGCGCCCGCGTTCACCCCGGCGGAGTACGCGCGGGCCCAGGCGCTGGTCGAGGTGAGCGGGGCCGTCCTGCGCCGCGCGGTCGAACAGACCACCCTGCTCCTCCCGGACGGCGCCGAGCTGCTGGTGCGTGAGGCGACGGGCGACGACGCCGAGAACGTACGCCGGCTGCACGAGCGCAGCTCCGCACAGACTCTGACCCGGCGCTACCTCGGCGGCGCGCAGGCCCCGTCGGACGCCCGACTGCGCCGGATGCTCGAGCCGGCCTCCGGCATCACCCTGCTGGCGGCGCACCTCGACCCGGCGACGGGCGAGGAGAGCGTGGTGGCGGTGGCCACGCTGCTCACCGAGGGCGACCTCGGCGAGGCGGCCCTGCTGGTCGAGGACGCGTGGCAGCGCCGCGGCATCGGCACGGCCCTGCTGCGCCGGCTGAGCACCTGGGCGGCCCGGACGGACCTGGAAGCGGTCGTGGCCCACGTCGGCGCCGACAACGTGGCGATGCTGCGGACCCTGCGCCGCCTCGGCGTGACAGGCCCGAGCGAGCGCGACGGCACGGTCCTGAGCTTCACGCTGCGCACGGGCGGCCGCCGCACGGCCGCCTCGGAGACTCCTGCCACCTCCGGGTGACGGGTGAGAGCGGCGGCGGCGGGCTCCCGGGCCCGCCGCCGCCGATGGGTAGCCGGCTCCGGCCCGCTGTGGGCGCCGCCGCCGTAGGTGCCGCGTGCCTCGCACGACGGTCGCCCGGCAAGGTCGCCGGGTGGGCAGCCCCGCTGACGGCGGGGGTCAGCGGATCAGGTCGGCCGCCAGGAGGTCCATCAGCAGGCCGTCGTGCCAGGTGCCGTCCGGGCCGCGCTCGTACTGCCGCATGATGCCGACCGGGCGGAAGCCGGCCTTCGCGTAGCAGCGGATCGCCGCGGTGTTGTCGGCTGCCGGGTCGATCACCAGGCGGTGGAAGCCCTCGTCGTCGATCAGGTGGGCGGCCAGGGTGCGGACGGCGTCCGTGCCGGCGCCGCGGCCGTGGACCGACGGGTCGAGGAAGATGTCGATGCTCGCGTGGCGGTAGTCCGGGTCCTGCTCCGCCGACCACTGGATCGCGCCGACGACGCGGTCCGCCAGCAGCACGGCGTAGTAGCGCAGGTCCGGGTCCACGAGGGACTCCCGGGTCTCGGCCGCGAGGTCGCCGCCGCCCCAGCGGGCCCGGACCTCGGGCTTCTCCCGTACGGCGACCAGCGCCGCCACGTCGTCCTCCGTCGCGGGGCGCAGCGTCACCACCGCGCCCCGGAGCACGCGCCCCGGACCCCCGGGCGGGTCAGGAGTGGCGGGCACCGTGCTCGACGCAGGTGGCCGTCCAGCCCGTCGGCACCACCTGCACCCTCATCCGGCGGCGGCAGTCGGGGCAGTAGCGCGGCGGCTCCAGGCGGCGGGCCTCCGCGCACGCGCTGTGGTCGCCCTCGCCGGCCGCCTCGCCGCACCGGTCGCAATACCCGAGGAGGGTCACAGCGTCGCCGACAACGCCTTGACCGGCATCTTCAGCTCCTTGAGCAGCTCCAGGTCGGCCGTCGCGGGGCGACCCAGCGTGGTCAGGTAGTTGCCCACGATCACCGCGTTGATGCCGCCGAGCAGGCCCTCCTTCGTACCCAGGTCGCCCAGCGTGATCTCGCGGCCCCCGGCGTACCGGAGAATGGTCTTGGGCATCGCCAGGCGGAACGCCGCGATGGCGCGCAGCGCGTCCTTGCCCTCCACGACCGGGCGATCGCCGAGCGGGGTGCCGGGACGCGGGTTGAGGAAGTTGAGCGGCACCTCGTGCGGGTCGAGCTCGGCGAGCTGGGCGGCGAACTCGGCGCGCTGCTCGACCGTCTCGCCCAGGCCGAGGATGCCGCCGCAGCAGACCTCCATGCCGGAGTCGCGGACCATCCGCAGCGTGCCCCAGCGCTCCTCCCACGAATGGGTGGTCACAACGTTCGGGAAGTACGACTTGCAGGTCTCGAGATTGTGGTTGTAGCGGTGCACGCCCATCGCCACGAGCTCGTCGACCTGCTCCTGCGTGAGCATGCCGAGGCTCGCCGCGACCTGGATGTCGACCGCCGCCCTGATCGCCGCGACGCCCTCGCGCATCTGGGCCATCAGGCGCTGGTCCGGCCCGCGCACGGCGGCCACGATGCAGAACTCCGTGGCGCCCGTCGCGGCGGTCTGCTTGGCCGCCTCCACCAGCGACGGGATGTCCAGCCACACCGAGCGGACCGGCGACGTGAACAGGCCCGACTGGGAGCAGAAGTGGCAGTCCTCGGGGCAGCCGCCGGTCTTCAGCGAGACGATGCCCTCGACCTCGACCTCCGGGCCGCACCAGGCCATCCGCACCTCGTGCGCCAGCTGGAGCAGGGCCGGCAGGTCCTCGTCGGGCAACCGCAGCACCTCGAGGATGCCGGCCTCGTCGAGCCCGGCACCGTCGGTCAGCACCCGGGCCCGGGCCCGGTCGAGGATCTCTGGCATGCCCGTACCCTACAAGGCATTCCGGGCCGGGAGGGTGTCGGCGATGAGTGATAGTTTCCCCGGCGAAACGGTCGGATCGGTGATTGCGGGGGACGCGGTGACGGGCTGGCAGGACGCGCTCGAGCGCCAGTCCCTCGCGCGCGCCAAGGCCGGGTTGACCCGCACGCTGCGGCCCCGCGCCGCCGGCGACGCCGTCGTCGACCTGGCCGGCAACGACTATCTCGGCCTGGCGGTCCATCCCGAGGTCGTCGAGGCCGCGGTCGGGGCACTGCGGGCGTACGGGCTGGGCGCCACCGGTTCGCGGCTCGTCCGCGGCTCCACGGAGGCGCACGCGGCGCTGGAGACGGACCTGGCGGAATGGCTGGGCTTCCCCCGCGCGCTGGTGTATTCCTCGGGCTTCCTCGCCAACCTCGGCGCGATCCGGGCGCTGGCGGGCCCCGGCACCCTGCTGATCTCCGACCGCTACAACCACGCCTCGCTGATCGACGGCTGCAAGTCCTCCGGCGCCGAGGTCGTGGTGGCCCCGCACGCCGACCCGGCGGCCCTCGCCGCGCTCCTCGCCGCCCACCCCGGCCGCGAGGTGGTGTATGTCACGGAGTCGGTCTTCTCCGTCGACGGCGACCTGGCCCCGCTGGCCGACCTGCACGCGGTCACCTCGGCGCACGGCGCGCTGATGCTGGTCGACGACGCCCACGCCCTGGGCGTGCTCGGCCCCGAGGGCGCGGGCGGCGTGGCGGCGGCCGGGCTGTCCGGCGCCCCGGACGTGGTCGTGACGGCGACGCTGTCGAAGGCGCTGGGCGGCGCCGGTGGCGTCATCGCGGGCCCGGAGCCGCTGGCCCGGCACCTGATCGACACCGGGCGCACGTTCATCTACGACACGGCCCCGCCGCCGTCCGTCGTGGCCGGGGTGGGTGCCGCCCTCCGGCTCGCCCGCCGGGCCGACGACCGCCGCGCGCTGCTGACGACCCGGGCCGATGCGACCGTACGCCGGCTGCACGCGGCCGGCTTCACGACACCCGCCCCGGCGGCGGCCGTGCTGTCGGTCCCCGCCCCGGGCCCGGAGGCGGCGCTGGCCTGGGCGGCGGACTGCCGCGACCGCGGGGTGGCCGTGGGCTGCTTCCGGCCACCGTCCACCCCGGACGGCTCGTCGCGGCTGCGGCTCACCCTGAACGCGGGCATCGCGGCGGAGGACTTCGAACGGGCTTTGGACGTGATCGCGGAGTGCGCACCATGACGACCGGCGACGACCGGACCCCCGACCCGCCCGATCCCGGGGCGGCCCCGCCCACCCACGGCCACCAACCGGCCGCGCCCGGGCCGGCCGCTCCACCGGCCGCCGCTCCACCAGCCGCCGCCGCCGAGCCAGCCGCCGCCAGGCCGGCCTACGCCGCTGAGCCGGGCGCCGCTGCGGACGAGCCGGCCTCCGCTGCCGCGCCGGGCACCGCCCCCGCCGAGCCGGCGCCCGCGGTCCGGCCGCGGCCCGTCGAGCCGGGCGAGTGGCGGGGCATCGTGCTGGTGACCGGCACCGACACCGACGTCGGCAAGACGATCGTCACCTCGGCCGTGGCCGCCGCCGCCCAGGCCGCCGGGCTGCGGGTGGCCGTGATCAAGCCGGGTCAGTCCGGCACCGCCGACGGCGGCCCCACCGACATCGACCGGGTGACCCGCCTCGCCGCGCCGCACACGTGCCGCACGCTGGCCTCCTACCCCGAGCCGCTCGCGCCCCTTGCCGCGGCCCGGGTCGCCGGAATGGCGCCGCTGGAGCTGTACGAGGTCGTCGACGTCATCCGCGCCGAGGCGGCCAAGCACGACCTCGTCCTCGTCGAGGGGGCCGGCGGGCTGCTGGTGCCGATGGGCGTACGCCCGTCCGGCCAGCCGTGGACGGTGGCCGACCTCGCGACCACGCTGGGTGTGCAGACGCTCGTGGTGACGCGCGCCGGGCTCGGCACCCTGAACCACACGGCGCTGACCCTGGAGGCGCTCGACCGGCGGGGCGTACCGGCGAAGGTGGTGCTCGGCGCGTGGCCCGCCGAGCCCGAGCTGGTGCACTGGGCCAACCTCACGGAGCTGGTGCCGTACCTGGTCGGGGCCCTGCCGGACGGCGCCGGCCAGATGGACCCGGGCGTCTTCCAGCGGTCCGCCCCGGGCTGGCTGACCCCGGCCCTGTACGGCGTCCTCGACGACTGGCGGGTCTGGGCCGACGAGGTGAGCTGACGGCCCGGCGCCGCGCGACGGTGACCGTGTGTCGCTAGCGTGGGGGGATCGTGATCCGTACGGCGAGGGACTGGGGCTGGCGTGGATGGCATAGGCGGGCAGGTGGTGCTCGTGCTGGTGCTCGTACTGGTGAACGCCGCGTTCTCCGGCAGTGAGATGGCCCTGGTGTCCTTGCGGGACAGCCAGCTGCACAAGCTGGAGCGGACGTCGAAGGCCGGCCGCGTGCTGGGCCGGCTGACCCGGGACCCGAACCGGTTCCTGGCCACCATCCAGATCGGCATCACGCTGGCCGGCTTCCTCGCGTCCGCGGCCGCCGCCGTGTCGCTGTCCGAGCCGCTGATCGAGCCGCTCGGGTTCCTCGGCGCCGCCGCCCGGCCGACCGCGATCGTGCTGGTCACCATCGCGCTGACGTTCGTCACGCTGGTCATCGGGGAACTGGCGCCGAAGCGGATCGCGATGCAGCGTACGGAAGGATGGGCCCTGCTGGTCGCCCGCCCGCTGGACCTGCTCTCGACGATCTCGCGGCCGGCGGTCTGGCTGCTCTCCGCCGCCACCGACCTGGTGGTACGCCTCGCCGGCGGCGACCCGCGCGCCCAGCGCGAGGAGGTCAGCACCGAGGAGATCCGCGACATGGTCGCCGCGCAGCAGGACTTCTCCGCCGAGCAGCGCACGATCATCTCCGGGGCGTTCGAGATCGCCGACCGGATCCTGCGGGAGATCCTCGTGCCGCGCCGCGACGTGCTGTCCCTGGCCACCGGGCTGCGCTCGCGCGACGCCCTCGGCCAGCTCATCGCGGGCGGCCACTCGCGGGCGCCGGTCGTCGGGCCGGCCGGTCTCGACGACGTCATCGGCGTGGTGCACCTGCGGGATCTCGTCGGCGCGGAGGGGCCGGTCGACGCCGTGGCCCGGCCCGGGCTGTTCCTGCCCGAGACGCTGCGGGTCTCCGACGCGCTGCGCCAGATGCGCCTGGAACGCCAGCAGCTGGCCATGGTCGTGGACGAGCGCGGCGCCATCGACGGCATCGTCACGATGGAGGACCTGGTCGAGGAGATCGTCGGCGAGATCTACGACGAGACCGACCGGGACGTGGCCGCGGTGGTCAAGGAGGCCGACGGCGCCCTGCTCATGCCCGGCTCCTTCCCGATCCACGACCTGCCCGACATCGGCTTCGCGGGCGACGTACCGGACGAGGGCGACTACACCACGGTCGCGGGCCTCGTGCTGGCCGCGCTCGGGCACATCCCCACCGGGCCCGGCGAGACCGTCACGCTGCCCGAGTTCACCGCCGAGGTCGTCGAGGTCACCGGGCGGGCGATCACCCGGGTCCGGCTGCGGGCCCTGCCGCGCGAGGACCACGACCCCGAGGATTAGGTACGCCGTTGCGGCGGGCGCGGCGACGGCGGGGCGGGCCGGTTCTCCGCCGGTGCCGGCGGCATGACCCGGGTCTCGCCCGCGGCCACGGTGAGCGGTGAGCCGTGGTGGTGGAAGGTCAGATCGGCACCGCTGACCGCGTACGTGACCCGGGTGTGCTCGACCGTGACCCGCAGCCTGCTCTCGCGCCACCGGAGGCTGAAGCGGAGCCGGGGCAGGCGCTCCGGCAGGCGCGGCGCGAAGGACAGGTGGCCGTCGTGGTCGCGGAGCCCGCCGAAGCCCTGCACCAGCGCGATCCAGGCGCCCGCGCAGGCGGCGATGTGCAGGCCGTCGCCGCTGGCCTCGCCGCCGGAACGCAGGTCGAGCAGGGCCGCCTCCGCGGCGTAGTCGTACGCCAGCTCCAGGTGGTCGGTCTCGGCGGCCAGCACGGCCTGCGCGGGTGCCGACAACGACGAGTCCCGCACCGTACGGGCCTCGTAGTAGGCGAAGTTGCGCCGCTTCTCCTCGGCGCTGAAGGCGTCGCCGCGCAGCATCATGGCGAGCACCACGTCCGCCTGCTTCACCACCTGGCGGCGGTAGAGGTCGAGGTACGGGTAGTGGAGCATCAGCGGGTAATCCTCGTCCCCGGTGGCGAAGTCCCACTCCTCGAGCCGGGTGAAGCCGCTGTGCTGCTCGTGCACGTCGCGCTTGGCCGCGTACGGGATGAAGAGTCGCCGGGCCGCCGACCGCCAGGCGCCGATCTCGTCCGCGGTGACGCCCGGCGCGCCGAGCCGCTCGGCGGCGTCGGCGGCACCCAGCAGATTGGACTGCGCCATCAGGTTGGTGAAGAGGTTGTCGTCGACCAGGGCGGTGTACTCGTCCGGCCCGGTGACGCCGTCGATGTGCACGACCCCCTCGTCGTCGGCGTGGGTGATCCAGTTCCACAGGCGGGCGGTCTCCACCAGGATCTCCAGCCCCGCCTCGCGCAGGAAGTCCTCGTCGCCGGTCGCGGCGACGTAGCGCAGCACCGCGACGGCGATGTCGGCGTTGACGTGCAGGGCCGCCGTCCCCGCCGGCCAGTATCCCGAGCATTCCGGGCCACCGATCGTCCGCCACGGGTACGCCGCCCCGGCGAGCCGCAACTCCCGGGCGCGCCGCCGGGCCGCGTCCAGGGTGGCGTGCCGCCAGCGCAGGGCCGGCCCGACGCACGCCGGATGGGTGTACGTGAGCACCGGCAGCACGAAGGTCTCGGTGTCCCACAGCACGTGGCCGTCGTAGCCGTTGCCGGTCAGCCCCTTGGCCGCGATCGGATGCGGGCCGGCCTGCGCGCCGGCCTGGAGGACGTGGAACAGGCCGAAACGTACGCCCTGCTGCACCTCGGGGTCGCCGTCCAGCTCGACGTCCGCGGTCGCCCAGAAGTCGTCCAGGTACTCGCGTTGCCGTTCGAGCAGGCCGTCGAAGCCGAGGCGTACGGCCTCGTCGCGGGCGGCGAGCGCGTTGTCCACAGGCTCCGCCACGCCCCACGCGTATGCGAGAAACTTGTCGAGCCGCAGCGGTACGCCGGGCTCCAGGGTGGTGCTGACCAGCGCCCGGATGCGGTCCGGTTCGGACGACGTCGTGAAGGGAGGGCCCACGTGGGCGACGGCCGAGGCCACCTCGATGCCGCTGCGCCGGGTGCGGTGCAGCAACGCGTCCGGCGTGTGCGACAGCGGCTCCAGCGGGGCGTCGAGCACCGCCGAGGCCCGCGGATCGTCGCGCTGATCCGGCTGCTCCTCGTTGGCGAGCAGGTCCGAGTCGATCCGGATCCGCACCGGCCGGTCCAGCGCCTCGACCTCGTAGCGGATCGCGGCGACCGACGGCAGCGGAAAGGACACGACCCGCACGCTGCGGATCCGCACGGCAGCCCCGGCCGGCGACACCCACTCGACGTCGCGGCTCAGGGTGCCCGCCCGCAGGTCGAGCCGCCGCCGATGATGCCGCACCGTCCCGGCGAGGATGTCGAACCGCTCGTCGTCCACGGTGAGGCTGATCAGCTTGCCGTTGGGAGCGTCGACGATCGTCTGGGTACGCTCCGGAAAGCCGTAGCCGGCCTCGGGGTATGGCAGGTCGCGCTCCTCGAGCAGCGAGTTGAGATAGGTGCCGGGCATGCCGCAGGGCGAGCCCTCGTCGAGGTTGCCGCGCAGCCCGATGTGCCCGTTGGCGAGCGCGAAGACGGACTCGGCCTGCCGGAGCACCGACGTGCTCCCCTCGGACGGGCCGCCTGCGTCCGGGCCGTTCGCATCCGGGCCGTTCGCGTCCGGGCCGCCGCCGGTCGGGCCGCCGCCGGTCGGGCCGCCGCCGGTCGGGCCGCCGCCGGTCGGGCCGCCGCCGGCTGCGTCCGGGCCGGGGGTGGCCGGTCTGAGCTTGTCGGGCAGGCCGGTCTCGGTGATCGTCCACGGCTCCGCGGGTCCCAGGTCACTCACCGGCGAGCTCCCGCACGCGCTTCTCCAGGTCCCCCGGCCGCAGATCGGGCCGCCCACCGGCATGCCCGACCGTCGCCCCGGACGCCGCCACGGCCCAGCGCGCGGCGGTCGCGGGATCCTCGCCCCGCAGCAGCGCCGCCGTCAGCGCCGCCGTGAAGGCATCCCCGCCGCCGGTGGTGTCGACCACCCGCTCGTCGGTGAGCGGCAACCGCAGATGACCGTCCCGCCACACGAAGAGGTTCCCGCCCTCGACCCCGAACGCCACCAACCGCGGCCCCCGCTCCAACAGCCGCCGGGCGTTGTCCACGGTGGGCGCCTCCCCCAGCAGCAACGTCGCCTCCTGCTCATCGGCCCGCACCACATCGGCAAACGCCAGCACGTCGCCACCCATCACGCCCCCGTCCCCCACCACGCCGCCCTTCCCCCCTGCCCGCCCGCTGTCCACTTCTCCACGCCCACCACTCCCACCCGCCGATCCGCCACCCTCTCCCGCACCGCCGCCACTTCCGCCCAGCCACACGCCGGCGCCGTCACCGCCCGGCCGCGCCCCGCCGCCGTCCCCGCCCGGCTGTGTCCCGCTCTGGCCCCCACCGCCGCTGCTTGGCCGTGCGCTGCTCTCTCCCGTGCCACCGCCGCTTTCATCCGGCCGTGCGCTGCCCTGTTGCTCACCGCCGCCGTCACCGCCCGGCCGCCGGCCCCCTTGCCCGCCGCCGGCCCCGCCCGGCCGTCCGCAGCTCTCTTCCCCGCTGCCGGCCCCGCCCGGCCGTCCGCGGCCCTCTTCCCCGCCGCCGGCCCCGCCCGGCCGTCCGCGGCCCTCTTCCCCGCTGCCGGCTCCGCTCGGCCGTCTGCCTTTTTCTGCGTCGTTCTCCTTCGCGGGGGTGGGTTCGGCGGGTGGGGGCACGCCGTCGAGGACGACCAGGGCGCCCGCGTGGTGGCCGATGCGGGCGGCGGTCAGGGCCGCCTCCGGGGGCTGTTGCAGCTGCACGAGGACGGCGTGGGCGGATTCGAGCACCCCGCGCGCCGCCTCGACGTCGTGTGCGGTCAGCAGCACGGCCTCCGGGAGGTGCTGGACGTAGCGCCACCTGCCATCGGCGTCGAGGAGTTCGACGATCAGGCCGGTCAGCGCGCCGGGGCGGCGTACCACCTGGGTGACGTCGATGCCGTCGCGGCGGGCCTGGTCGAGCAGGACGTCGCCGATGACGTCCTCGCCGGCCACGGCGACGAGGCGGGGGCGCACCCCGAGCCGGGCGAGCGCCACCGCCTGATTGGCGCCCTTGCCGCCGAGCTGCTCACGCCGCGCCGTGGCGTCGCCGGCGGTTCCGGGGCCGGGGACGGCGTCGACGGACAGGACGAGATCGCGGGCGAGTTGCCCGACCACGGCCGCTACCGGAGTGTTCACGGTGATCCAGTACCCGACAGAATGTGCGACATTCCCGCTCCCGGGCGCCATCACGGCGATTTGCCGTCGTTCAGGCATTGCGGCCGCCCCCGGAAGTTTCACTAGGCTCGGAGTCACCAAGAGTGATCAATACGTGAGGTGATATCCGTGACGAACAGCAGCCCGGTGTCCGGCGACGCCTACGAATACCTCGACACCATCAGCCCCGACGAGCAGCGCCGCCTCGACGCGGTGCGCCGGTACCGCCTCGTGGACCAGCCGGTCGAGGACGCGTACGACCGCATCGCGTACGTGGCCGGCGCCATCTTCGACACCCCGATCGCGACGGTGTCCCTGGTCGAGCGGGACAGGGTGTGGCTCGCGGCGTGCCAGGGCCTGACCGGCGTCCGCGAGGTGGGCAAGGAGCCGGGCCTCTGCGCGTCGGTGATCGCCCAGGACGACGTGTACGTGATCAACAACGCGTCGGTGGACCCCCGCACCCTGGAACACCCGCTGGTACGCGGCGAGCTCGGGCTGCGGTTCTACGCGGCGGCCCCGATCCGCACCCACGACGGCTACCGCCTGGGCACGGTCAACGTGATCGACAACCGCCCCCGCGAGGCGACGGCACGCCAGCTGAAGGCCCTCGAGCACCTGGCGTCGATGGTCTCGGACGAGCTCGAACTCCGCCTGATGGTGATCCGCAGCGCCGCGGCCGAGCAGCGCATGCGCGAAACCGTCAGCTGAACACCCAAGAGCCGGCACCGCACGGTGCGGGGCCCGGCGCGGCACCACACAACGCCGGCACGGGCAACCCAGCGGCGGGCGCCCCCTGAGGCAGGCGGCCCAGCGGCGGCCCGGGGCGGACGGCCCGACAGGGACAGCCCCGCGCAGGCGGCCCGGGGCGGGCGGCCCGGCCTGGAGCCGGCGGCCCGGCCTGGAGCCGGCGGCCCGGCCTGGAGCCGGCGGCCCGGCCTGGAGCCGGCGGCCCGGCCTGGAGCCGGCGGCCGCGCGGGTGGCCCGGGCAGGCGGCCCGGGGCGGGCAACCCCGAGGGGGCGACTCCGCCGGGGACGGCCCCGGCGCGGGCAGCCCCGGCACGGACGGCCCCGGCGCGGGACGCTTCAGAAAATGCGGGATCGGGTATCGGCCGGGTATGCGGACTCCACGGAAAGTCGCTGTGGTCGCCCATCAGCGCAAGACTCTTGGGGGCGGGCTCGATGAGCTGCGCCGGCGGATCACCGATGAGGGTGTCGAGGATCTGCTCTGGTTCGAGGTGCCGAAGAGCAAGAAGGCGCCCAAGCAGGTGCGCCGCGCCCTGAAGGAGCGGCCCGATCTGCTCGTGGTGTGGGGTGGCGACGGCATGGTGCAGCGGACCCTGGATGCGATCGCCGGGGCCAAGGGCGGGCCGAAGGTGCCCGTCGGCATCATTCCGGCCGGCACCGCGAACCTGCTCGCCACGAACCTGGGCGTGCCCGACGACCTGGCCGGCGCGGTGGATGTCGCGTTCCGCGGGCGGCGGCACCGGCTGGATCTCGGCGTGCTGAACGGCGAGCATTTCGCGGTCATGGCCGGGATCGGGTTCGACGGTGCGATGATCCATGATGCCGACGGGAAGCTGAAGGATCGGCTGGGCAAGATGTCGTACGTGTGGACCGGTCTTCGCCACCTCGACGACAACGCGCCCAAAGCGAGGATCAAGGTGGACGGCACCGACTGGTTCAAGGATGACGCGAGCTGCGTGCTCGTCGGGAACGTCGGCACGATCACCGGGGGCATCACGGCGTTCGACGACGCCAAGCCGGACGACGGGTGGCTGGACGTCGGGGTCGCCACGGCGCGGGGGGCCGCGCAGTGGGCGCGGACCATGGGGCGGATGGCGGTCGGGCGGTCCGACGAGTCGCCGTTCGTGCACATGACCCGGGCGCGGCGCATCGACGTGAAGCTGGGTGAGCCGTTGACGTACGAGCTGGACGGTGGCTCGCGCGGCGCCGTCAAGAAGATCCGCGTGGAGGTGGCGCCGGCCGCTGTCAAGGTCTGTGTCCCACGGCAACGATCGGATACCTGACACTTCCGTCCGTACCCTGAATCGCCATTTGTCAGGCTTTAAGCATGTATATCCGCTGGTAGTGGTCGGTTGCCGCCCCCAGACTGAGTCCAGTCCGGCATCGCTACGACTCTCCAGGGGGTTCGCATGACGTACCACCAGAGTTCCGCAGTGAGCGTCGCC
Source organism: Pseudosporangium ferrugineum (assembly GCF_003002065.1). Classification (GTDB taxonomy): domain Bacteria; phylum Actinomycetota; class Actinomycetes; order Mycobacteriales; family Micromonosporaceae; genus Actinoplanes; species Actinoplanes ferrugineus_A. Next base: position 155,883 of record NZ_PVZG01000013.1, on the reverse strand, counting down.
ACGGTGGTCACCGCCGCCACCGTAATCATGATCGGCTACCGGGTCGGGCGGGCCCACGCGGCTTGGCGGGATCTGCGCGCAGCGAAGCGCGACGTTCCCGCGAAGCGGAAGATCGCCTGGGGCCACACCCGGCCGCTGCTCCTGGGCGCATTGTTCCTGCTGGCCACCATGGTAGCCGCGGCGTACGACGCCGGGCACTGAACCTTCACCGCAGGACGAGGCCGGCGCGACGCCGGGCCGGCCTCGATGTCACGCCGAGAAGAGCGGGTTGACGCACGCCGGCCGCAAGGGCTGCGGCCGGCGTGCGTCAACCCATCGAGCCCTACAGCTGCTGCCACCAGCCGTCGACCGGCGGCGGGTTGTCCACGTCGACGCGCTCGCCCGGGCGGGGCACCGCGAGCCGCACGTCGCGGGCCTTCGCCTCCGCCCAGGCACGGTCGGCCGGCTCCGTCCAGTCGTGCAGCGCCAGGTTGAACGTGGCCCAGTGCACCGGGATCATCACCCCGCCGCGGACGTCCACGTGGGTGGCCACGCCGTCCTCCGGCACCATGTGGATGTCCGGCCAGGACTCGTTGTACGCGCCGATCTGCACGAGCGTCGCGTCGAACGGGCCGTGCTCCTCGCCGATCGCGGCGAAGCCGGGGAAGTAGCCGGTGTCGCCGGAGTAGAACACCTTGCGCTGCGGCCCGGCGATCACCCAGGACGCCCACAGCGTCCCGTCGCGGGAGAAGCCCCGGCCCGAGAAGTGCCGCGCCGCGGTGGCGATGAACTCGACGCCCGCCACGGTGGCGCGCTCGTCCCAGTCGAGCTCGATGATCCGGGTCGGCGGCACGCCCCAGCGCTCGAGGTGCGCGCCGATGCCGAGCGGCACCAGGAACGGCGCGGCCTGGAGGTCGACCAGGTTGCGGATCGTCTCCATGTCGAGGTGGTCGTAGTGGTCGTGCGAGATCAGCACGGCGTCGATCGGCGGCAGCGACCGCAGCGGCACTGGCGGCTCGTGCAGGCGCTTCGGGCCCTGGAGCCGCGACGGTGAACAGCGCTCGCTCCACACCGGGTCGACCAGCACCCGCCGGCCCTCGATCTCGATCAGCGCGGAGGAGTGGCCGTACCAGGTCACGTAGAGGCCGTCGCCGCCCGTCTCGGGGGTGACCACCGGGATGGGCCCGGCCGGATGCCGGCGCTCGCGGCCGGTCAGGGTGGCCGCCAGGATCCGCGGCATCGACGACGCCGCGAGCATGGTGGCGGGCACCGTGTTGTGGAACTTGCCGTCGGCGAACTGCGGGGAGCGGGCGTAGCGCTCACCGCGCTCGCCGTCCGCCCGGGCGCCGATCCGGCGGGAGCCGATCTGGAGCGGGACGTCGCGGGCGGCCCACACCGCCGCGGCTCCCAGCGCCAGCGCGACCCATGCCGCTGTGCGCCCTCGACGGCCGTTTGCCTGCTTCGCCATGCGCGGGTCCTCCGTGTCAGTTCTGTCCCGGCTGTCAGTCTGACCGGCCACGGGCCCTCACCGCCACCGGGTGCTGTGGATCTCCTCAGGAAGGGGCGCTGTGTCACACTGCGCCCGTGACAGTCGACACTCTTCAAAGTCAGCAGCAGCTCATCGTGCGGCAGCGCGTCCGTTTGATGGTCAATCAGTACGAAGTCCACGCCGTCGCCCCGGACGGGTCGGAAGCGGGCGTGCTCGCCTTCGCCCAGCAGAAGCGGATGGCGTTCAAGGAGCAGGTCACCCTCTACACCGACGACACCAAGTCGACGCCGGTGCTGGGCTTCAAGGCCCGCCAGGTGATCGACCTCGGCGCCACGTACGACGTGACGGACGCCGCCGGCACCCCGATCGGCCTCTTCCGCAAGAACTGGAAGGAGTCGCTGCTGCGCTCGACGTGGCACCTGGAGCAGCCCGGGCACGGCGAGATGATCGGCCGCGAGACCAACATGGCGGTCGCGATCCTGCGCCGGTTCGTGGACTCGCTGTCCTGGCTGCCGTACCACTTCGAGTTCCTGCTCGGCGACCGCCCGGCCTTCTCGGTGGTCAAGAAGTGGGGCCTGCGCGACAAGTACGTCGTGACGATCCACGACCCGCAGCTCGACCGCCGCCTGGTGGCGGCCATGGCCGTGGCCCTCGACGCGCTGCAGGCGCGCTGACGGCCCGGTACCCCGGATGTAATAGCGTCGGGCGCATGGAGGATCTCCGCGCCCGGCGCCTTTTCGGTGACGGCCTCGTCGCCCCCGGCGACCTGGCGGTCAGCCCGTTCCGGGTGGACCGGGACCGGATCGTCAGCTCGCCGTTCTTCGCCCGCCTCGGCGGCGTCACCCAGGTGATCAGCCCCGGCGGGGGCGGCCTGCTGGTGCACAACCGGCTGACCCACAGCCTCAAGGTCGCCTCGGTCGGCCGGGCCATCGCGGAGCGCCTGCTCCGCTCGTACGCGGACACCCTCGAGAAGCTCGGCGGCTGCGACCCGGACGTCGTGGAGGCCGCGGCCCTGGCCCACGACCTCGGGCACCCCCCGTTCGGCCACCTCGGCGAGCGGGTGCTCGACAACCTCGCCCGGCAGCGGCTGCGGCTGCGCGACGGCTTCGAGGGCAACGCCCAGTCGTACCGGATCGTGACGAGCACGGAGATCCGCGGCCAGGCCACGATCGGCCTCAACCTGACGGCCGCCACCCGCGCGGCGATCCTCAAGTACCCGTGGACCCGGCGTACCCACCCGTCGCCGCATCCGCGCTTCCTGGACCCGCCGCCGCGGGGTGCCGCCGCTCCCCCGGACGACCCGGACGGCGGGTCGCTGAAGTTCGGGGCGTACTCCACCGAGGTCGAGGACATGCTCCAGGCGCGGCTGCCCTTCGCGGGCCGGGTGGCGGACTGGCAGCAGACGCCCGAGGCCTCGGTGATGGACACCGCCGACGACATCGCGTACGCGATCCACGACCTGGAGGACGTGCACCGGGTCGGCGTCCTGCAGCAGGGTTCGGTGGCGGCCGAGCTGATGGCGTGGCAGCGCACCTCCTTCTCCGGTACGCCGGACGAGGACCTGGTCGCCCGCCGCCCGGGCAGCTCGATCGAGGCGCTGCGCCGCCAGTTGCACCGCAAGGACGGCTGGGTGGCCGACGACGACGCGTTCGCGGCCGCGGTCGAGCAGGTCCGCGCCGAGCTGGTCGACGGCCTGCTCAGCGCGCCCTTCGACGGCTCGCTGGAGGCGGAGGCCCAGGTCGCCGCGTTCTCGGCGACCTGGACGAAGCGGCTGGTCGACTCGATCGAGGTGACCGAGACCCCGGCGGTGCGCTCGGGTCATGTGCTGCTCGCCCCGGCGCAGTGGCACGAGGTGCAGGTGCTCAAGTTCGTGCAGAACCGGTTCGTGCTGGCCCGCCCCGATCTGGCGCTGCACCAGCGCGGCCAGGCGCGGCTGCTGGGCTCGCTGGTGTCGGCGCTGCTGGACTGGCTGGCCGACCCGGACGAGGCGGAGCGGCTCCCGCGGCGGCTGGGCGACCTGGTGGAACTCGCCGAGATGGAGCTGGGCGAGGGCACCCCGGACCGGTTGGCGCGGGCCCGCGGCCGGGCGGTCATCGACTTCGTCGCCGCGCTCACCGACAGCCAGGCGGTGGCGCTGATGGACGCGCTCTCCGGGCGTACGCGTCAGCTCTGGACCGACGCCTTTGTCCTTTGACTCTGGCGCAACGCCTGCAACGGTGTAAGCATGTAATCATGCGTTACCGCCCACCGTCCGGGACCCGGACCGAGCCGCCACCCGCCGACGACGCCGCGGCCTGGATCACCGGCGCCGCGCCCGACGGCTGGTTCGCCGAGCCGCCCGAGGTCGTCGTCGACCGCGACGAGATCATCATCTGGGGCCGGGTGCCGGCCCCGGGCCTCGCCGCCGACGCCACGGACGCCGACCGCACCGCCGCCCAGGCCGGGCGGATCCACCAGTTCCGCGAGGACAGCCGCGACGACCGGATCCGGGTCGCCCGCCAGGTCGAGCACCGCTACCAGCGCAAGGTCAGCTGGGGCGTGCGCTGCGGCGACACCGACGAGCTCTTCACCCACCTGTCCGCGCCGGTGATGACCCGCCTGCGCCAGCCCGAACGGCGGGTCCTGGACACGCTCGTCGACGCCGGCGTGGCCCGCAGCCGCTCCGAGGCGCTCGCCTGGTGCGTCCGCCTCGTCGGCGAGCACACCGACGAGTGGCTCACCGAGCTGCGCGACGCCCTCACCCGGGTGGCGGACCTGCGCCGGCAGGGGCCCGCGACGCTAGGGTAGGCGCGTGCTGCCCGAGGTCACCGCCGTCCGATACGTCACCCCGCTGCGGGAGGGCGGCTCGCTGCCCGGCATCGTCGAGGCCGACAACCTCGGCACGTACGTCGTGAAGTTCCGCGGCGCCGGTCAGGGCCCCAAGGCGCTGGTCGCCGAGGTCGTCTCCGGCGAGCTGGCCCGGCGCCTCGGCCTGCCCGTGCCGGAACTCGTCGTCGCCCAGCTCGACCCGGTGGTGGCCCGCGCCGAGCCCGACGAGGAGGTGCAGGAGCTGATCAAGGCCAGCGCCGGCGCCAACCTCGGCATGGACTACCTGCCCGGCTCGCTGGGCTACGACCCGGTCGCCCACCCGGTCGAGGCGGAGCTGGCCTCCCGCGTGCTGGTCTTCGACGCGTACGTGGAGAACGTCGACCGCAGCTGGCGCAACCCCAACCTGCTCGTGTGGCACGGCGATCCGTGGCTCATCGACCACGGCGCGACGCTGTACTTCCACCACAACTGGGCGCGGGCCGCGAACGTCGTGCACCGCGCGTACAAGTGGGACGATCACGTGCTGAAGCCGTACGCGACCGCCGTGCCCGCGGCAGCCGCCGACCTCGTCCCCCGGCTCACCGCGGACCTGCTCGACGAGGTGCTGACGCTGGTCCCCGACGAGTGGCTGGCCGAGTTCGACTTCGACAGCGCCGGCGACGCCCGCGCGGCGTACCGCGACCACCTGCTCGCGCGGGCGGCGGCACCGGCGGCGTGGGTGCCGGCCCCATGAGAGTCCCGTACGAGTACGCGATCATCCGCGCCGTCCCCCGCGTCGAGCGCGGCGAGCTGATCAACGTCGGCGTGGTGCTCTACTGCCAGCGGCTCGACTTCCTCTGCGCCCGTACGCACCTGCACGAGCAGCGCCTCCTCGCCCTCGACCCGAACGCCGACCTCGACAACATCCGCGCCGCCCTCAAGTCCTGGGAGATCACCTGCGCGGGCGGCACCGACGGCGGCGCGGCCCGCGAGCTGAAGCAGGGCGAACGCTTCCGCTGGATGGTCGCCCCCCGCAGCACGATCCTCCAGGCCGGCCCGGTCCACATGGGTCTGGCCGAGAACCCGGACGCGGAGCTGGACCGGCTCGTCGCCCTGCTCGTGCACTAGGCCCGCGCGGCCAGGTCCACCTTCGTCACCGATCCGCGCGGGGACTCGCTCACGATCGCCGGGCCCGGGTGCAGGCGGTCGTCGGTGGCGTACCACCCGGCGAGCCGGCGCTCGGCGGCCTCGTCACCGGCGTCGGCGGCGACGAGCAGCGCGGCCACCTCGTCGATCAGCCCCAGGTCGCCGTCGAGATCGTGCGACATGGCGCCGAAGCGGTCCCACAGCAAGAGCTCGTCGCCGTACCGGTGGGCGGCCTCGTGCAGCACGTAGTCGCGGATGAACCAGCCGCCGCCGATCGGGACGCCGGGGCCCACGCCGTACGTCGACGGGTCGAGCTCGCCGCGCCGGAACGCCTGCCAGACCCGCGACGCCGGCACCAGGCCGCCGTCGGCCAGCGGCACGTCCAGCGGGTCCACGGGCAGGCCGGCGGCCGGATCGAACTCGGTGTCCGCGGCGATCCACCGGGAGCCGTCCCACCACTCGGTGATCACGTGGTCGACGTGGAACTCGGGCTGGAGGTAGTCGGCGAACCCCACCCGGCTGCGCGCGGGCACGCCGTGCAGCCGCAGCGTCGCCACGGTCAGCAGGGTGAAGTCGCGGCAGCAGCCCACGACCCGCTCCTCCGGCGCCCGTTCCCGCGCGAGCGGCACGCCCGGGAAGCGCCGCTGGTCGTGACCGATCATCCGGTCCACCCAGCGGCTCTCGATCTCCTCGAGCCGGTCCGGCGGGAAGTCGAGGCCGCCGCGATAGTGCACGAGCACATTGCGGACGACGGCACCCAGCTCCGGCACGGTCGCGGGCAGCGCCGAGACGAGCTGTGCGTACGCCCGCGGATCCGAGTAGGCGGTCTGGCGGCGGTGATCGCGATCGGCCATGGCCGAAGTCTGCACCACCGGCACTAGGTAGTGGTGCTACCTTGTCTCGTGTGGAGCGGCGGCAGCAGTGGTTACGCGGGGTGCTCGACCTCTGCGTGCTCGGCGCGCTGACCCGCGGGGAGTCGTACGGCTACGAGATCGGGCAGCGGCTCGAGGCCGGCGGGCTCGGGCCGATCGCCGGGGGCACGCTCTATCCGGCCCTGCTCCGGCTGGAACGCCTCGGCCTGGTCGTCGCGGACTGGCGGGCCGGGGACGGCGGACCGTCCCGCAAGTACTACCGGCTCAGCGCGGAGGGCAAGGCCACGCTGGCGTCCGCCGGCGCCGACTGGGCCGTCTTCGTCGGCAACGTCAACGCAATCATGGAGGTCCCGTGACCGTCGATGACTGGCTCGCCGCGTTCGCGGCCGAGCTGCGCCGCCGCCGGGTCGATCCGGCCGCGCTGGTGGCCGAGGCCGCGACCCACCTGCGCGACAGCGGCCGCGCCCCGCTCCAGGTCTTCGGACCGCCGGCCGCCTACGCCGTCACCCTCGTCGACAGCCTGCGGGGCGCGACCGCCGAGCTGCGTCGCGCACCGTCCGGCGAGCCGCGCCTCGAGGCCACCAAGATCATCAAAAGGTACGGCCGCAGCACCGTCCTCCACGGCGTCGACCTGCGCGTCCACGCCGGCGAGACGGTGGCGATCATCGGCGCGAACGGCTCGGGCAAGAGCACCCTGCTGCGCATCTGCGCCGGCCTCATCTCCCCGGACTCCGGCCACGTCCGCATCCGGGGCACGCTCGGCTACTGCCCCCAGGACGGCGGCACCGCCGACTTCCTCACCGCCGACGAGCACTTCGTCCTCGTCGGGGCGGGACGGGGCTCGTCGCGTACGGAAGCGAGAGCGCAGGGCCGCACGGCCGCCGCGGCCCTCGACTGGCCCCGGCCCGGCACCTCCGGGGTGGCCCGGCAGCTGTCCGGCGGCACCCGGCAGAAGCTCAACCTGGTCCTCGCCGGCCTCGGCGACCCCGACGTCCTGCTGCTGGACGAGCCCTACCAGGGCTTCGACAACGGCAGCTACCTCGACTTCTGGCAGCAGGTCTGGCGCTGGCGCGACGCCGGCAAGGCCGTGGTCGTGGTCACCCACCGCCTCGGCGAACTCGACCGCGCCGACGCGGTCCTCGACCTGACCCCGGGGAGCCCCCGATGAGAATCCTGACCGTCGCCGAGATGGCCCTCCGCGAGATTTCCCGCCGCCGCGGAGTCCTCATCCTGCTGGCCCTCCTGCCCCTCGCCTTCTACTACAGCCGCCGGGGCGAGGCCTACTGGCAGTCGGTCCGCTTCGTCTCCCTGGGCATCGGCTGGACCCTCAGCACGGCAGCCCTCTTCGCCGGCAACGCGGCCCGCACGATCGAACCCCGCCTGCGCCTCTCCGGCTACGCCACCCACGAGCTCTACCTGGGCCGCCTGGCCGCCCTGTGGACGGTAGGCCTGACCCTGATCGTCCCGTACTTCCTCCTCATCCGCCTCGACCTCGACGTCCGCTACGGCGCGGTGGCCCTGATCCTGCTCCTGACGGTGGCGGTAGCGGCACCGTTCGGCCTGGCCCTGAGCGCCCTGCTCCCCCGAGAACTCGAAGGAATGCTGGTCCTGCTCACGGTGGTAGCAATGCAAATGATGCTCGACCCCGAAACAACGGTGGCCCACGCCCTCCCCTTCTGGTTCTCCCGAGAAATAGGCACCTACGCCATCGAGAACCCCGCCGACCCGCACCTCATGACCCGAGGAACAATCCACGCCACAATAACGCTGGCAGTGCTGATATCCATGGTGGCAATAACCTCAACAATACGCCTCCGCCGCCGCCCCCATATGTCTCTGGCCGCGCAGTAAGGGTCGCAGCATCCACGACCCCCCGGCCCATGCCAACGGTGGAGCACGCACGGGTGGAGCGGCGCACGGGTGGAGCGGCACACGCTCGGTGCGCGGCACGCACGGGTGGAGCACGTGACGACGGCGGGGCACGTGCTGAGTGCGCGGCGCGCACCGGCCGCTCGGCAGAGGGCGACAGCCAGGACCGAAGAGCTGCACGGATGGACGGCGCGGCACGCGCTCGCGGGACTGTAAGTGTGCGCGGCGGGGGCACCGCGTGACGCGCGGGTGCCGCGTGACCCGCGAGCACTGCGCGACCCGCAGGCACTGCCCGACCCGCAGGCACTGCCCGACCCGCAGGCACTGCCCGACCCGCAGGCACTGCCCGACGCGTCACCGGGACGGGACGTGTCGGTCTGCCGTGCTCCCCATCCCTGCGGGCGCCCACCGGCTGAACTGGTGTTTTCCCCACGCCGAGAGCCGGCTGGGGTGCACACGCCTGCACCCTCTCGGTCGACGGCTCGGGCATCGTCTCGGGTCGGGTGCCGGGTCCAGGGGTAGCCGGTGACGGGACCCGGTCACGCTCAGGCATGGTCGCCTCGGCCGCCAAGCCGTCGCCGGCCCGGGCGAGCCCGTCGCCCGCCCGAGCGACCCCGTCCCCCGCCGGAACGACCCCGTCGTCCACCCGAGCGAGCCCGTCCTCCGCCGGAACGAGCCCGTCGCCCGCCCCAACGAGCCCGTCGCCCACCCGGGCGAGCCCGTTCCCCGCTCCAACGAGCCCGTCGCCCACCCGAGCGAGCCCGTCCCCCACCCGAACGAGCCTCGGCGGCGAGGCGATGGCCGCCGCGTCGTCGGCCCGGTCGCGGAGGCGGCGTAGGCGTTCGGCGTGACGGCGGCGCAGGCCCCAGGCGCGGTGCCGCTCATGCGCGCGACGAAATGCTTCACCCGCGGGAGAATGGGAGCGGGACGCGCCGTGCTCGCGCATTCCCGCCATCTGCGCACCGGTGAAGAACTGTAATTGCCGCACTCCAGAATTATCCCGCCCTCCCCTCGGGGCATCCAAACCAGGAATGTGCCATTATCGTTGTTGCGCCGCAGCGGCCAGGAGCAAGCCGCAGCGGCCAGGAGCAAGCCAACAACGGCCACGAGCAAGCCACAACGGCCAGGAGCAACCGGCCGGGGCGGTGAGGGAATTGCCGACGGCCGCACAGGGGCTATCGGCGCATGCCGCGGCGTATCGCCAGGGCCGCCCCGCCGGTCACCGCCACGGCGGCCACAGCGGCCGCGCCCACCGCCGCCCCCACCGCCGTGCGTCCCAGCCGGGCCGGCCCACCCCCGTGGCGGGGCCGGCTGGAGAAGACGTTGCCGTCGTCCGGCGGCGCGGGCAGGCGGCGGGACAGCCCCAGCCGGCCCATCAGTGGCCCGACCAGGACGTCGTACACCGGCGGCAGCGCGCTGAAACCGAATTCGATGAAGCGGTTCGTCGCCCCCACGCTGAGGGAGCGGCGGGGGTGGCCGGCGAGGCGGACCACGGCCTCTCCCATCCGCTCGGCGGTGTCGACCGGGGGCGGCGGACGGCCCACGAAGCCGGCGTAGTTGGCCGCGCTGGTGTAGATGGGCGTGTCGACGCTGCCGGGGACGAGTTCGCAGACGTGGATGTCCGGGGCGTCGAGGGTCTCCTGCCGGAGCGTGCGGGTCAGGGCGCGCAGGCCCCACTTCGCGGTCGAGTACGCCGCCATGTTCGGTGCGGTGATGTGCCCGACCAGGGAGCTGGTGAGGATCAGGGTGCCCCGGGCCTGGGTGCGGAAGACCCGCAGCGCCGCCCGCGCCACGTTCGCCGCGCCGAGCAGGTCGGTGGCGATCACCTTCTCGAAGACGTGCGGTGGCAGATCCTCGAAGCGGCCGTACGCCATCACCGCCGCCGTGTCCGCCCAGACGTCGATGCGGCCGAAGCGGGCCAGGGCGGCTGCGGCCAGGGCTTCGACCTCCGTGCGTACGCTCACGTCGGTGGGGACGACGAGCACGTCGCCGCCGCATTCCGCGGCCACCTTCTCCAGGTCGGCGAGGCCGCGGGCCGCGAGGACCAGCATGTCGCCCCGTGCGGCGAAGGTCAGCGCGGCGGCCCGGCCGATCCCGCTCGACGCGCCCGTCAGCACCACCACCCGTGCAGTCATGGCCCACCGATACCCCGTGGAACGGCAGTTTCACGGCGTGGGCCGCGAGAATCCGGGCGGGAGCGGGGAGACTGGCGGGATGGACCTGCCGATCAACCCGCCCGTGAAGCCGATGCTCGCGAAGCCGGTCGCCGAGATCCCGCCCGGGCAGCTCTACGAGCCCAAGTGGGACGGGTTCCGGTCGATCGTCTTCCGGGACGGCGCCGAGGTGGAGATCGGCAGCCGCAACGAGAAGCCGATGACCCGATACTTCCCCGAGGTCGTCGAGGCGGTCCTGGCGAACTTCCCGGCGAGATCGGTGATCGACGGCGAGGTCATCGTCGCCGACACCGCGCGCAACACGCTCGATTTCGAGGCGTTGCAGCAGCGCATCCATCCCGCGGCGAGCCGGGTGAAGCTGCTCTCCGAGCAGACCCCGGCCGGCTTCGTCGCCTTCGACCTGCTGGCGCTCGGCGACGAGGACCTGACCTCGCTGCCGTTCGCCGAGCGGCGCGCCCGCCTGGTCGAGTGCCTGGCCGGGGCGAAGCCGCCGGTCTACGTCACCCCGGCCACCGACGATCTGGAGACCGCGCGCCGGTGGTTCGCCGAGTTCGAGGGCGCCGGGCTGGACGGGCTCATCGCCAAGGGCAAGGACCTGGGCTACGAACCGGACAAGCGGGTCATGAGCAAGATCAAGCACAAGCGTACGGCGGACTGCGTCGTCGCCGGCTACCGCGTACACAAGTCCGGCGACAACCGGATCGGCTCGCTGTTGCTGGGCCTGTACGACGAGCGCGACGTGCTGGTGTCCGTCGGCGTGATCGGCTCCTTCCCGATGGCCGTGCGCGAGGAGCTCTTCGCCGAGTTGCAGCACCTGGTCACGACGTTCGAGGGGCACCCGTGGAACTGGGCGGCGCACGAGTCGGGCGAGCGGACCCCGCGCAAGAACGAGGTGAGCCGCTGGAACGCCGGCAAGGACCTGTCGTTCGTGCCGCTGCGCCCGGAGCGGGTGGTCGAGGTGCGCTACGACTACATGGAGGGCGTACGGTTCCGGCACACCGCCCAGTTCGAGCGGTGGCGGCCGGACCGGGAGCCGCACTCCTGCACGTACGAGCAGCTGGAACGGCCGGTCCGGTTCAACCTGGCGGACGTCCTGACGAGCCGCTGAGGGATTCTGTCAGAACCACCGCGTAGCCTCGTGCGCGGAAACCGCCGTCGGAAACGAAGGCCGCGGGAACCGCCGCCGCACCGGGTGCGGCGGGGACTGCCGCCGGAAGAAAGGCCGCGCACTGTGCCGCGTACCCCCCGCCTGGTCCTGGCCGCCCTGCTCGCCGCGGTCGTCATGACCGCCGGCTGCACGCTGCCGGTCTTCTCGCCCGAGGACAACGACGGTGCGACGCCGCCGCGGACCAGCGGCAGCAAGGCGCCGCCCGCGGTTCCCGGCACCCAGGCGCAGTGGACCCCGTGCCCGGAGGTGCCGCAGGAACTGGTCGGCCGGGGCGCTCAGGGCATGGCGTACGACTGCGCGTCGGTGGCCGTGCCGGTCGACTGGAACGCACCGCAGAGCGGCGGCACCTACGACGTGGCGATGATCCGGGTGCGTGCGAAGACCCAGCGGGACCGGATCGGCTCCCTGCTGATCAACCCGGGCGGCCCCGGCGGTTCCGGCATCGACACGGCGATCTACCTCTCCTTCGGCCAGGCGCTCGGCGGGCTGCCCACGGAGATCACCGACAAGTTCGACCTCGTCGGCTTCGACCCGCGGGGCGTCGGCCGGTCCAGCCCGGTGAAGTGCATCAGCGACGCCGACCAGGACGCCACGTTCGCCGCGCCGCCGGACCCGACATCCGACGCCGATTTCCAGCGGATCGTGGATCTCAACAAGCGGGTGGCGGAGGGCTGCGGCCGCAAGTACGGCGACCAGCTGGTGAACTTCAGCACCGAGCAGGCGGCCCGGGACATGGACGCGCTGCGCGCCGCGGTCGGCGACGCCAAGACCACCTACCTGGGATTCTCGTACGGCACCCTGCTCGGCGCCACGTACGCGCAGCTGTTCCCGGGCAAGGTCCGCGCCCTGGTCCTCGACGGCGCGGTGAACCCGAAGCAGGACTTCATCGCCGGCTCGGAGTCGCAGGCGAAGGGCTTCGAGCGCGCGTTCACGAACTTCACGCGGTGGTGCACCGCCACCCCGGACAAGTGCCCGATCGCCCCGGACGCGCGGAAGGCGGTGACCGACGCGCTGGCCAAGGCGGCGGCCTCCCCGGTGCCGGGCGACGACGGCCGCGACGCCACGCCCGGCTGGATCTTCGTGGCGGTGATCTCCTCGCTCTACAACGAGGCCGGCTGGCAGCAGCTCGCCAAGGCCGTCGACCGGTTGCAGGGCGGCGACGCGAACGGCATCTTCGACCTCGCGGACCAGTACGCCGACCGCAAGCCGGACGGCAGCTACTCCAACCTGTTCGACGCGAACCTGGCCGTGAACTGCGCGGACACGGACGAGGCGCCCTCGGTCGAGCGGATCCGCCAGCTCCAGGGCGAGTGGCGCGCGAAGTATCCGCTGTTCGGCGCGGCGCTGGCGATCGGCATGCTGCCGTGCACGTTCTGGCCGGGCAAGAAGGACCCGTACCCGGTCGGGGCGGCGACGGGGGCCCCGCCGATCGTGGTGGTGGGTACGACCGGCGACCCGGCGACGCCGTACGAGAACACCGCCGAGCTGGCCGGCATGCTCGGCACCGGGCAGGTGCTGACCTGGGAGGGCGAGGGCCACACCGCCTATCCGGCCACGCCGTGCATCGTCAGCGCCGTGGATCAGTATCTGATCGGTCTGAAGGTGCCGGCGAAGGGGCTGCGCTGTCCGGCACGCTGACGCCCTCGCGCTCCGCCAGCTCCTCGAGGAGCCGGCGGACCCGGCGCAGGTTGTTCTTCAGCTCCTCCTGCTCGTCGTGCTTGAACGCGTCGGTGTCGACGATCAGCTTGCTGGCGAAGTGCGCGGTGATCAGGGGGACGACCACGAGCACCATCAGCGAGATGAGCATCGCCGCCATGATCCGCGCCTGCCACGACTCGGGCGAGATGTCGCCGTACCCGACCGTGGAGGCGGTGACGACCGCCCACCACAGGGCGTCGCCGAAGGACACCTTCTCGAAGATGTCGTAGAGCACCGAGCAGATGACGATCAGCATCAGGTACGACAGCATGAGCGTCCGCGGCGAGTTGGCCAGGTACACCAGCCCGCGGTAGACGTGCCGGAAGGGCAGGAGCAGCAACCGCATGGCGTCATCGTGCCCGGGGTCCGGCGCCGCGCGGCTCAGCCCGACGGGCGTGTCAGGATGTCCGCGTGGCTGACCTGATCTTCCGCGCCGCGGTGCGCGACGACGTACCCGTGATCCTGGACCTGTACGACGGCGGCCGGCTCCCCCGGCCCGGGGAGCCCGAGCCGTCGGAGGCGGCGTACCTGGCCGCGTTCGAGGCGATCGACGCCGATCCGCGCAACGAGCTGATCATCGCCGAGCTGGACGGCGAGATCGTCGGCACCTTCCAGCTGACCTACATCCCGTCGCTGAGCCGCCGCGGCGTCGAGCGGGTGACGATCGAGGGCGTCCACGTCCGCGCGGACCGGCGCGGGCAGGGCCTCGGCCGGCGGATGATGGCCTGGGCGCTCGACCGGGCCCGGGCGCGCGGCTGCGGCCTGGCGCAGCTCACCAGCGACAAGCGCCGCACGGACGCGCACCGCTTCTACGCGTCGCTGGGCTTCCACGCGACGCACGAGGGTTTCAAGATCATTCTGTGACGTCCCAGTTCGCGGGGTTCAGCTTGCTGGGCTGCACCCGGGGTGGCTCGCCCGGCATCTTGGGGTGGTCGGGCGGGTAGGGCAGGTCGCCGGCGCCGGCCCTCTCGTCGCGCGCCGACCATTCCAGCAGCGGCGTGATGTCGTGTGCCACGTCGTCGATGGCCGCGTGCGGGTCGCCGATCCGCGCGAACCGGGCCGGCACCGTCCGCAGGTCGAAGTCGTCGGGTTCGACCGCGGGCAGCTCCGACCAGGTGACCGGGGCCGAGACCGTGGCCCGGGCGTTCGCCCGCAGCGAGTACGCGCACGCGATCGTCCGGTCCCGTGCCATCTGGTTGTAGTCGAGGAACACCCGCTCGCCCCGCTCCTCCTTCCACCACGACGTGGTGATGCCTGCGGGGTTGCGCCGCTCGATCTCCCGCGCCAGCGCGATGGCCGCCCGGCGCACCTGCACGAAGGACCACTTCGGCTGAATCCGTACGTAGATGTGCACGCCCCGGCCGCCGGAGGTCTTCGGGTAGGACGCCCAGCCCAGCTCGTCGAGCACCTGCCGGGCGACGCCGGCGGTGGCGACCACGTCGGCGAAGCCGGTGCCGGGCTGCGGGTCGAGGTCGAGGCGCAGCTCGTCGGGGTGGTCGGGGGCGTCGCGGCGTACCGGCCAGGGGTGGAAGACGATCGTGCCCATCTGGGCCGCCCAGGCCACGTGCGCCAGGTCGGCCGGGCAGAGCTCGTCGGCCGTGCGCCCGCTCGGGAACGTGATCGTCGCGCTCTCCACCCACGGCGGCACGCCCCGGGTGGAGAGGCGCTTCTGGAAGAACATCTCCCCCTCGATGCCGTCGGGGAAGCGCTGCAGCGTGGTGGGCCGGTGGTGCAGGGCCCGCATGATGCCGTCGCCGACCGCGAGGTAGTACTCGAAGACGTCCCGCTTCGTGTAGCCGCGCTGCGGGAAGCAGACCTTGTCGGGGCTGCTCAGCCGTACGGAATGACCCGCGATCTCGATCTCTTCGGCGGGCGACCTGGAAGCTGCCATGCGATGACCTTAAGCCGGAACGGCGGCGGCCGTCCCCTCCGCGCGGAGGGGACGGCCGTGGCGGAGCGGAACGTCAGGCGTGGCGACGACGCCGGGTGTAGAAGACGGCGCCGGCACCGGCCGCCACCATGAGGGCACCGATGGCCATCGTCATCCCCATCGGCGCACCGGTCTTGGGCAGGGTGCCGCCGGCGCTGACGCCGCCCGGGGTGGTCTCGCTGGGCGTGGCGGCCGGCGAGGTGACGGGCAGCTCGCCGCCCGGCGGGACGGTGTCGACGCTCGCGGTCGGGGTGGCCGGCGTGGTGGTCGCCGGGGTCGTCGTCGCCGGGGTGGTGGGCGTGGTGCGCGACGGCGTCGGCGAAGCGGTGGGGCTCTCGCCGCCGTAGCCGCCGTTGCCGCGGGTCGGGCCGGTGGTGGCCGCACCCGGCGTGCCGCCGTACCCGTAGCCGCAGTCCTCGTCGCGCTGCCCCTCCGCGCACGGGGTCGTCATCACGGCGGGGCGCTGGGCGCGGGCCGCGGCCTCGTCGCCCGCCGCCGCGGCGGGCGTCCCGGCCAGCGCCAGGGCGGCAAGGACGGTGACGCCCGCCGCGGGCAGTACGGCGGCCAGTCGGCGCGTCAAACTCATGAGGAGCATCCGTTCTGTTGCTGTAAGTCCGTCTCGGTCCGGTGGGAGTTTAGCGCCTTCTGCCCTTTTTGCACGTAACGCCCCCCTTTTCTCACGAGGGAACTCCCCCGAATCTGTGGCTGCGCCAGAGGTGGGACAGCGCGAAGACCTTGAGCTCGAACTGGGGATCCGCGGCGAACAGGCCCCCGCTGTAGGGCGCCTGCAACCGCACGGACGCCCCGGAGTCGAGATAGACCGAGACGACCGTACGGGCACCCCGCCGCTCCGCCCGCACGTCCACGACCCGGCTCCACGGCTGCACGCCCGCCCCGAACGGGGTGACCGTGCGAATCCCCTCGGCCCCGATCTCGGTACGCACCCGCGGCCGCAGCAGCACCCCGCCGAGCGCACCCAGCACCGGCGGCCCGGCGGCGAGCCACGGCCAGACCCACGCCGGCGGCGCGGCGGAGTCGGTCAGGACCAGGACCACGGCCGTGGCCAGCACCGCCGCGGCGGCGAGCAGGCCGAGATAGAGGCCGTGCCCGAGGGCCTGCTGGCGGGTGGGCCGGAATCGCGCAGCATCCATGCAAGCTCAACGGCCCGGGGTACGCCCGCCCGCCGCACTCCCGGTGCGCTCCGACGTACCGTGGAGGGCATGGCAACCGAGGAGACCACCCTGCCCACCACCGAGGACGAGTGGCGGGTCCGCCTCAGCCCGGACGAGTTCCGGGTCCTGCGGCAGGCCGGCACCGAGGCACCCTGGTCCGGCGAGTACGTGAACACCAAGACCGAGGGCATGTACCACTGCCGCGCGTGCGGCGCGGAGCTCTACCCCAGCGACACCAAGTTCGACTCGCACTGCGGCTGGCCGTCGTTCGACGACGCCATCCCCGGGGCCATCAGGGAGATCGACGACCACAGCCACGGCATGGTGCGGACGGAGATCCGCTGCGCCCGCTGCGACAGCCACCTGGGCCACGTCTTCCGCGGCGAGATGATGACCGCGAAGAACACCCGGCACTGCGTGAACAGCCTCTCGATCAGGCTGGACCCGAAGGCCTGACGAGCGCCCGGCGCCGGACCGGGGTCACCGGCCGGCGCCGGTCAGCCGCGCGGGCGCAGCACCGCGTCGGTCGCCACGGCCACCACCACGGTCCCCGCCGCCATCCCGAGCGCCACCAGGACGCCGCCGATCACGAAGAGGCCGCTGTCGTCGGCCATGGCGGCCTGCACCGTCCAGGCCAGCGAGAACGCCAGGGTCATCGCCGCCGCCGCGTACCAGCGCGGGACGCCGGCGACCACCGCGAGGACCAGCAGCACCACGAGGGTCAGCAGGCAGCCGGCCACCTGCGGCACCGTGTACGGCCCCGACTCCACCAGCGTGACCGGGTCGACGTCCTTCTCCGTGTCACCGCCGAGGAAGACCAGCCAGGTCAGCACGGTCGCGGCGGCGAGCACGAGCGCGCCGGTCAGGGGCCGCCGGGCGAAGAGTGATCTCATCCGGCCGCGAGGTCCTCGACGAGGTAGCGGACACCGTTCTCCGCCGTCTGCCACTCCCCGGCCGCGGTGACCCGCCACTGCGGGCCGAGCCGCGGCGCGTACGTGTCGCCCTCGACCTCCAGGTCGATCCGGGTGCGGACGATATGCCCCGCGTGCGGCAGCAGCGCCGTGTAGACCGCCTCGCCGCCGATCGCCCAGAAGTCGTCGTGCTTCTCGAGCAGCTCCTGCACCGAGTGGACCGGGGTCGCGCCGGGGGCCGCCCAGCCGGGGCGCCGGGTCAGCACCACGTTGCGGCGGCCGGGCAGCGGGCGTACCCGCTCCGGCAGCGAATCCCAGGTGGCCCGGCCCATCACGACGGTCGCGCCCATGGTGCGGTCCTTGAAGATCCGCTGCTCTCCCGGGACCCGCCAGGGTATGCCGCCGGCCGCGCCGATCACGCCACCCCGGGCCTCGGCCCAGATGAGGTGGATCGTCATACCGCCACCGGGGCGCGCAGGGCGGGGTGGTGCCGGTAGCCGGTCACCGTGAGGTCCTCGTAGCGGTAGTCGAAGAGGGACGGCGCCGGCGCCAGCTCCAGCCTCGGGAACTCGTACGCCTCGCGGGACAGCTGCTCGCGCACCTGGTCCACGTGGTTGGAGTAGACGTGGCAGTCGCCGCCGACCCAGATGAAGTCGCCCGGCTCGAGCCCCACCTGCGCCGCGATCAGGTGGGTGAGCAGCGCATAGCTGGCGATGTTGAACGGCACGCCCAGGAACATGTCGGCGCTGCGCTGGTAGAGCTGGCAGGAGAGGCGGCCGTCGGCGACGTAGAACTGGAACATCGCGTGGCACGGCGCCAGGGCCATCTCGGACAGCTGGCCGACGTTCCAGGCCGACACGATCATGCGGCGGGAGTCGGGGTCGCGGCGCAGGGTGGCCAGCAGGTCGGTGATCTGGTCGGCGTGGCCGCCGTCCGGCGTGGGCCAGGACCGCCACTGCTTGCCGTAGACCGGGCCGAGCTCGCCCCTGTCGTCGGCCCACTCGTCCCAGATGGTGACGCCCTGCTCGCGCAGCCAGGAGACGTTGCTGTCGCCGCGCAGGAACCACAGCAGCTCGACCGCGACGGACTTGAAGTGCACCCGCTTGGTGGTGATCAGCGGGAAGCCGCGGGAGAGGTCGTAGCGCAGGCGTTCACCGAAGAGGCTGACCGTGCCGGTGCCGGTGCGGTCCGCCTTGGGGACGCCGGTCTCGAGAACCCGGCGGAGCAGCTCTTCGTACTGGGTGTCGGCCATGGCCGACACCGTAACGCGTTCCGCCGCCCGGGGCGGCTACCACCCCGGGCGAGCTGGAACACACCTCGCACTCAATGCGACCAGGACTCGCTCATCGCGGAGATCTGCTGGTTGAGCTGGGCCAGGTCCCGGTTCGGCTCGTCGGTCTTCTTCGGCTGCTCGGCCTTGAAGCCGAGCTGGGTGCCGAGTTGCTGCCAGCGATCGAACAGGATGGCCTCGATCAGCACGTCCTTGACATCGTCGTGTGCGGCCTTGAGCTCCGTAAAGGCAGTCTCGTACCGCTCCACCTTTTTCAGCAGTTCCGAACGCTCGTGATTGGTCATGTCCGCACAGTAGCGAGAAATGAACCTTCTTCGGGTTGATATCCGCAAAAGCGGGCGATGCCCGGGTTGACCCGCTAGAGGTCGAACTCCCCGTCCTTGGCGCCGCCCACGAACGCGTCCCATTCGGCCGGCGTGAAGAAGAGGACATCGCCGTCCGGGCGGCGGGCGTCACGGACCGCCACCCCGTCGTCCAGGAGGGCGACCTCGACCGCCGACTCGTCGGACGATGCACTGCGGCGCCACTGTGCGCCGCTCAGGTTCAGCTCGAACTTGTTGACCACGGCGGACAGTGTGCCAGCAGGTCAGAATGCATTTCAGCCGAGGTGGCGGGCCCCGGCGGTCAGCCCGCGAGCTTGCCGGCGACCCGGACGATGCGCTGTGCCAGGTGGTCGAGCGCGGCGAACTGGACGTCGGTCAGCGGTGCGTCGTTGGTGCCGCCGGTGACGTGGGAGACGCCGTACGGGTTGCCGTCGGCGAATTTCAGCGGATCGGTGTACCCGGGAGCCACCACGACGCCACCGAAGTGGTAAATCGTGTTGTAGAGCGCCAGCAGCGTCGACTCCTGGCCGCCGTGCGCGGTCATCGAGGCGGTGAAGCCCGCGTACGCCTTGTCCGCCAGCAGCCCCTGCCCCCACTGCGGGCCGAGCGTGTCGATGAACTGCTTGAGCTGGCTGGCGACGTTGCCGTACCGGGTCGGCGTGCCGAACAGCACCGCGTCGGCCCACACCACGTCGTCGGCGGTGGCCTTGGGCTCGTCCTTGGTGCGGTCGAAGTGCTGGCTCCACGCCGCGTTCGACGCGATGGCCTCCTCCGGCGCCAGCTCGGGCACCTGGCGCAGGCGTACCTCGGCGCCGGCCTTCTCGCCGGCCTGCTGCAGCCGCTCGGCCATGCCGTGGATCGTGCCCGTGGACGAGTAGTAGATGACGGCCAGCTTGACGTTAGCCACGAGGGCCCCTTCCGTCGTTGATAGGATCGCCAACAAACGTAGGGAAGTTCCCGGGGCCCCGCGGGTGAAACGTCAGAGAAGCAGTTCGCTGCCCTGCGGGCCCACCGCGTCCGCGTGGTCGTCGTCCATCCAGACCCCGTCGCTGGCGAGGTAGCGGAACCGGTAGTGGCCGGGGTCGAGCCGCAGGGTCACCGTACGCATGCCGTCCTTGCGGACCTTGAGCTCGTGCAGCCCGGGCTGCCAGTCGTTGAACGTGCCGACCACGCTGACCGGGCCCTCCGGGGTGTCCCGGGGCAGGCAGAACGTCACCCGGGTCTTGTTGCCGAACAGCTTGCTCCGCTTGATCATCCGCGCGCCCCCAATGCCGGTCTCCGCAGGGACCAACGGCCGGGGACGCGAGAAGTGACGCATAAGATTCCCGGGTGCCTCCGGAACCCCGCGAAGAGATCCGGGTGGCGTCGTTCCGCGAGCTCGGCGTCACCACCCTGTACGCGATCCTCAAGCTGCGCGTGGACGTGTTCGTCGTCGAGCAGCGGTGCCCGTACCCGGACATCGACGGGCGGGACACCGAGGCCGCCACCCGGCACGTCTGGCTGGCCCGCGGCGACGACGTGCTGGCGTACCTGCGGATCCTGGACGACGGCGGGGTCGAGCGGATCGGCCGCGTGGTGACCGCGCCGCAGGCCCGGGGCAAGGGGTACTCGGGCCGGCTCATCGAGCACGCCCTCGCCGTCATCGGCGACCGGCCCGCGGTGCTCGGCGCGCAGGCGCACCTGGCCGGCTTCTACGGCGGCTTCGGCTTCGAGATCTCCGGCGACGGGTACGTGGAGGACGGCATCCCCCACGTACCGATGCGACGGGGTTGATCAGGGCAGCGCCGCGACGATCTCGCTGACCGAACGGCGGCGGCCGGTGTAGAACGGCACCTCCTCGCGCACGTGCCGGCGGGCGCCGGAGGCCCGCAGGTCACGCATGAGGTCGACGATGCGGTGCAGCTCGTCGGCCTCGAACGCCAGCATCCACTCGTAGTCGCCCAGCGCGAACGCGGCGACGGTATTGGCTCGCACGTCCGGGTAGCCGCGGGCCATCCGGCCGTGCTCGGCGAGCAGGTTGCGGCGCTCCTCGTCGGGCAGCAGATACCACTCGTACGACCGCACGAACGGGTACACGCAGATGTACGGCCTCGGCTCCTCGTCGGCGAGGAAGGCGGGCAGGTGGCTCTTGTTGAACTCGGCCGGCCGGTGCAGCGCCATCTGCGACCACACCGGGGTCAGGTGCCGGCCCAGCCCGGTACGCCGGAACAGCCCGTACGCCTCCTGCAACGCGTCCGGCGAGCCGGAGTGCCACCAGACCATCACGTCGGCGTCCGCGCGCAACCCGGCGACGTCGTACGTGCCACGCACCGTCACGTCCTTGCCCGCGAGCTGCTCGAACAGCGTGTCGACCTCGCCGGCCAGCCCCTCGCGCAGCGCCCCCAGCGGCTCCGAGGCCCGGAACACGGACCACATCGTGTAGCGGATCGTCGAGTTCAGCTCGTTGATCCGGGCGGCGTTGCTCTGCGGCTCGCTCATCGCTCCTCCAGGTATTTCAGGACGTCGTCGGCGGCGGTCTCGCCGCTGGCCACGCACGCCGGGATGCCGACGCCGTCGTACGCGGCGCCGGCCAGCGCGAGGCCGGGCCGGTCGCCGAGCGCCGCCCGGGCGAGGGCGACGCGGTCGAGGTGGCCCGGTGCGTACTGCGGGAGTCCCCCGCCCCAGCGCTGCACCCACGACGCCACCGGCGGCGGCAGCTCCCCGCCGATGAGCCGGCCCAGCTCGGCGTGGGCGGTCGCGGTCAGCACCGCGTCGTCGTGCTGGAGCGTCTCCTCCTCGCCGGCCCGGCCCAGCGAGGCGCGCACGATCACCGGGCCGTCCTCGCGGGCCAGATGCGCCCACTTGCGGGTGAAGAAGGTGGCCGCCTTGACCAGGGTGCCCTCGGTCGGCGGCACGAGGAAGCCGGACAACTCGGGCAGCGGCGTGCCCGGGGGCAGGGCGAACGCGGCCAGCGCGACGCTCGCGTAGTCGAGCGCCTCGATCTCGGCGGCGGCGGAGAGGTCCACCCCGGCGATCATGCGGGCGGCGGGACGGGCGGGCACGGCGAGCACGACCGCGTCGACGTCGTCGGTCTGCGGCTCGGGGACCGGGCCGAGCAGGAGCCGCCACCCGTGCGCGGTGCGGGTCAGCTCGCGCACGGGCAGGCCGAGGCTGATCCGGGCCCCGCTCGCGGCGGCCGCGGCGCCGATCAGCCGGCCCATCCCGCCGTCGACCGCGGCGAAGATCGGCCGGCCGGGCACCCGGACCGAGGCGGCCTGGGCGGCCCGGACGGCGGCGGCGAGGGTGTGCTCGGCGCGCGCGGTGCGGGCCAGGGCGGGCATGGTGGTGGCGAGGGACAGCTGGTCGGCGCGGCCCGCGTACACGCCGCCGAGCATGGGGTCGACCAGCCGGTCGGCGATCTCGTCGCCGTAGCGGGCCCGGACCAGCGCGCCCACCGCGACGTCCTCGTCCTCGCCGAGCAGCGGGCGGCCGTCGTCGGGGTCGGCGCCGGCGACCGGCCGCGCGACCGTCCCCAGCAGGCCGGGATCCCCGGGTACGCCCATGAGCGTCCCGGCCGGCACCTTCTCGAGCCGTCCGCCGATGGCCAGGGCGGCCGGGACCGGGGCCGGGTGCACGAGCGAGTCGCCGAGGCCGAGCCGGCGGGCGAAGCGCACCGCCGCGGACTCCTCGCCGCCGGGGGCGCCCATCAGGAACGACTCGGCGCCGCGCTCGACGGTGATGCCCGCGAGCTCACCGGTGCGCAGCTTGCCGCCGAGCCGGCCGGACTGCTCGTACACGATGATCTCGGTGTCGGCGGGCGCGCGGTCACGCAGGCGCACGGCGGCGGCCAGCCCGGCTATGCCGCCGCCGACGATCGCCACCCGCTTCCGCACGCGTTCCACCCTGACAGGTTCGGTCGTCCCCCGGCCACCGGGGTCGTTCGATGTGAGCGGCACGGCACCACCCTGCCGGGCCGTCAAGATCGGATACCAGGGCCGAAGGTCCCCCGCCCGCTCAGGCGCCGGCCGAGTGGACCAGCGACACCAGGCGGGTGAGCACGTCCGGGTCGGTCTCGGGCAGGACGCCGTGGCCGAGGTTGAAGACGTGCCCGCGGGCCGCCCGGCCCTCGGCGATCACCCGGCGGGCCTCCCGCTCGACGACCTCCCACGGCGCGAAGAGCACCGCCGGGTCCAGGTTGCCCTGCACCGAGCGGTCCGGCCCGACGACGGCCGCGGCCCGGTCGAGCGGCGTGCGCCAGTCGACGCCGACCACGTCCGCCCCGGCCTCGCCCATCGCCCCCAGCAGCACCGCGGTGCCCACGCCGAAGTGGATGCGCGGCACGCCCGCGCCGGCCAGCCCGGCGAGCACCCGCGCCGAGTGCGGCAGGACGTACTCGCGGTAGTCGGCCTCGGAGAGCGCGCCGGCCCAGGAGTCGAAGAGCTGGATCGCGCTCGCCCCCGCCCCGGTCTGCACCCGCAGGAAGGCGAGGGTGATGTCGGCCAGGCGGTCGCAGAGCGTGTGCCAGAGCTGCGGGTCGCCGTACATCATGGCCTTGGTCTTCAGGTACGTCCGCGACGGGCCGCCCTCGATCAGGTAGCTGGCCAGCGTGAACGGCGCACCGGCGAAGCCGATCAGCGGGGTCGCGCCGAGCTCCGGCAGCAGCAGGCGGACCGCCTCGTCCACGTACGCGACGTCGCCCGGCTCGAGCGGCCGCAGGCGCGCCACGTCGGCCGCGGTACGGATCGGGTCGGCGACCACCGGCCCGGTGCCCGCGACGATGTCGAGGTCGATCCCGGCGGCGGCCAGCGGCACCACGATGTCGCTGAAGAGGATCGCCGCATCGACGTCGTGGCGGCGCACCGGCTGCAGCGTGATCTCGGTGACCAGGTCGGGACGGCGGCAGGACTCGAGCATGCCCACGCCCTCGCGGATCTTGCGGTACTCCGGCAGGGACCGGCCCGCCTGCCGCATGAACCAGACCGGGGTGTGCGGCACGTCCAGGCCGCGGCAGGCGCGTACGAAGGCGGAATCCGCGGGAGAGTTGGTCACCCGCGCCATCGTGCCACGTGAGTGAACGGGGCCCTGCGGCGCGCCGCGCGCGGACGTGAGGCAGTGATCGGCATAGGCTTCCTCCATGGCGCCCACGTCCGCTGCACCCGAGGCGTTCACCCGCGCGGTGGCCGGGTTGCGGGCGACCGCCCCGCGCGAGGAGATCCTGCTCGAGGAGATCGCGGCACCGCAGCGGCTCGCTCCGTACGCCTTCGCCCTGAGCGCCACCGTCCTGCGCGACGGCGACGAGGTGGCCAGCGGCCGGCTGATCCTGCTGCACGACCCGGCGGGGCACGAGGCGTGGCGCGGCAACCTGCGCCTGGTCACGCTGATCACCGCCGAGCTCGAGGCGGACCTGGCCGGCGACCCGCTGCTGCCGGCCGTCGCGTGGACCTGGCTCACCGACGGCCTGGAGCAGCACGGCGCCGCCTACACCGCGATCGGCGGCACGATCACCCAGACCACGTCGACCCGCTTCGGCGAGCTGGCCGGCCCGGCGCCGACGGCCGACCTGGAGATCCGCGCCTCCTGGACGCCGACCTCCGACGACCTCGGCGCCCACCTGCAGGGCTGGTGCACGATGCTGGCCTCCACGGCGGGCCTGCCCCCGCCGGGCGTGACCACCTTCAACCGCCACCGCGCCGCGGCGCCCTGACCCGCCTCAGCACACCTTGAAGGCGTCGCAGGCCGTCTTGATCGGTACGGCCAGCCCGATGCCCTCGGCGTCCCGGGCCTTCGCCGTGGCCAGCCCGATCACCTCGTCGGCGGCGTTCACCACGGGCCCGCCGGAGTTGCCGGGGTTGATCGGCGCGTCGAACTGGATCGAGGGCCCGTCCGCGTCGGCCGGCCGGTAGGCGCTCACCACCCCGGTCGTCACGGTGTCCTCCAGCCCGAGCGGCGCGCCGACGACCACGACCTGCTGGCCGGGCTTCACCGTCCCCGGCGCCGGTTCCAGCCCCGCGACCTCGCGGTTGGCGCGCAGCAACGCCAGGTCCTCGCCCTTGCTGACCTTGACGATGGTGGCCGACAACTCGTCGCCGCCGCGCTCCAGGAACACCTTCCGGTCGCCGGCCTCCCACACCGACTCGACCACGTGGAAGTTCGTCAGCAGGTTGGCCTTGCCCTTGCCGGCCCGGTCGCCGACAGAGAAGGCCGTACCCGTGAAGTTGCCGGCCCGGACCCGGAAGACGCTCGGCAGCACCGTCGACGAGATCGCCTCGGGGTCGAAGACCCCGGCGAGCTGCTTCTCCAGCCGGTCGGCGCGCTTGGCCAGGTCGGACTCGCGCTGCTGGGACGCCGCGAGCCGCTCGCCGAGCCGGCCGTCGGCCCGGTCCAGCCGCCACATCATGAAACCGCCGCCGGCGAGCAGCAGCAGGACCAGCAGCATCGGCGCGAGCCGGCCGCGGCGGCGCGCCTCGGGATCGGCCACCACCGGGTACGGCGCTCCCCCGGCCGGTGAGGGCAGGTAGGGCCCGTCGTGGCGGGCCGGGCGCGGATGACCCACCCGGGGCGGCAGCGGCGCCGGCGGCCGGGCGGCGGTCGCCCACTCGCCGGAGGGGTGGTCGGGCAGGCTCAACAGCGGATCCTGCGGCGGCCGGCGCTGACCCGGCATCCCGAAGGGATCGTAGGCGGTGGTCATGAAACTCCCGGGTCGGCGGGCGTGCGCTTCCGGGAGGTAGTACGCACGGAACCGCCCCCGCGGACGGGTCCCGGGCATCCATTTTCCGCAATGAAGTCGATCGAGCTCCGACGCGCCGGTACCCGGCTGCACACGCGGGGGGATGCATCCCCGTACGGTTACGGTGTGACCGACGAAGCACCCCTGCCCCGTCGGGACACGCCGGACCACGAAACCGACGGACCGCACGACGTGCCGCCCGACCCGACGTCTGGCGGTCCCGAGCCTGCCCGCGCCTCCGTTCCCCTGACCGCGCCCCGTGAGGGCACGCCCCGCCCGGTGGAGTCCGCCGGCGAGCTGGCGGAGGTCGTCGCCCGGATGGCGGCCGGCTCCGGGCCGGTCGCCGTCGACGCCGAGCGGGCGTCGGGCTACCGCTACACCCAGCGGGCCTACCTGGTGCAGCTGCGCCGCGAGGGTGCCGGCACGGTGCTCATCGACCCGATGCCGCTCGACGACCTGGGCACCCTGGACGCCGCGCTCGCCGACACCGAGTGGGTGCTGCACGCGGCCAGCCAGGACCTCGCCTGCCTCGCCGAGATCGGCATGAAGCCGCGGCGGCTGTTCGACACCGAGCTGGCCGCGCGGCTGGCGGGTTTCGAGCGGGTCGGCCTGGCCGCCATCACCGAGCAGCTGCTCGGCTACTCGCTCGAGAAGCACCACTCCGCCGCCGACTGGTCGACCCGCCCGCTGCCCGAGTCGTGGCTCACGTACGCGGCCCTGGACGTCGAACTCCTCACGGACCTGCGCGACCGCCTGGCCGACGAGCTGGAACGCCAGGGCAAGGCGGAGTGGGCGGCCGAGGAGTTCGCCGCCCTGGTGGCCGGCGCCGACCGGCCTCCGCGTACACGTCCCGACCCGTGGCGGCGCACGTCGGGCATCCACCGGGTCCGCGGCGCCCGCGCCCAGTCCCGGGTCCGCGCCCTCTGGTACGCCCGCGACGGCGTGGCGGCCCGCCGCGACTCGGCGCCCGGCCGGGTGCTGCCCGACTCGGCGATCATCGCGGCGGCCGAGCTCGACCCGAAGGACGAGCGCACCCTGCTCGGCCTGCCCGGCTTCGGCGGCCGCTCGGTGCGCCGGCTGGCCCGGGTGTGGCTGGACGCCCTGGACGCCGCCCGCGCCCTCGGCGACGACGAACTGCCGGTCAACCAGCCGGTCGAGGGGCCGCCCCCGCCGCACCGCTGGGCCGAGCGCGACCCGGTCGCCGCGGCCCGGCTGCAGCGCTGCCGGCAGATCGTCATCGGTACGGCGGAGGCGCACACCCTGCCGCCGGAGAACCTGATCAGCCCGGACTTCATCCGCCGCCTGGCCTGGTCGCCGCCGGCCGAGGTGACCCCGCAGACGATCGCCGACACCCTGCGCGGCTTCGGCGCCCGCAACTGGCAGGTCACCCTCATCGCCGACGGCCTGGCCAAGGTCCTCCCCGACCCGGCGCCCGCCGCCTGATCCCACCCCCGCCACGCGCCGACCGGGTCCACCCGGCCGGCGCGTGTTCGTCGGTGCTCTTGCCCTCGCCGCCAGAATGAGGCCACTCGCGTGCAACCCCGCGAGCGCCGCCCTGGCTCCTTATGGCGACGAAGGGAGCACGACCGAGTGGAAACGAAGAACGCGGAGGAATTCCGCGAGTTCGTCCGCGGACGGTTCGAACCGCTGCGCGCGCTCGCCTATGTGACATGCGGTGACTGGCAGACCGCCGAGGACGCCGTGGCGGGTGCCCTGGCCCGCCTCTATATGCGCTGGGACAAGGTGGCGGCGCCGGACGCGTACGCCCGGACGATGGTCGTCCGGGCAGCGATCCGGGAGAAACGCCGGCCCTGGCGGCGGGAGCGCTCGGCCGGTGACGCGCTGCCCGACGTGGCCGGCCCCGATCCGTCCGGCGACGTCGACGAGCGGCTGCGACTGCGGGCCGCGCTGAGCCACGTACCGAAACGGCAGCGGGCGGTGCTCGTCCTGCGGTTCCTCGAGGGCCTGAGCGTCGAGGAGACCGCGGAGATCCTCGGGTGCCGGCCCGGGACGGTCAAGAGCCAGAGCGCCCGAGGACTCGACACGTTGCGGACCGTCCTGGCCGCCGAGGCAATCACCCTGCACACTTTCGAGAGGAACGGCCATGTCCTACCACATTCAGGACGTGTTGAAGTCGGTGCAAGAGGCCGCACCGGCACCGCACACCACCACTGACGACATCATCGCCCGGGCCCGCCGGAGCCGGACCCGCCGGACCGCCGCCACGGTCGCCGGCAGCGCGGTGGCCGGCATCGCCGCGGTCACCGTCGCGGTGAGCGCGGCGGCCACCTCGGGCGCGTCCTCGTCCGGTTTCGGCGCGGCGGGCCAGCCGAGCGGGTCCGCACCGGCCCAGCCGGCCGTCTCGGCACCCGCACCTCAGGTGTCGGCGCCGGCGCCGCTGCCGGTCAAGCGGATCGACTTCGTCACCACCCTCACCGGCTACCGGACCGGGGCGTACCACGCCGGGCCGCCCGGCCTGGTCACCGCGGGCTTCCAGGAGCTCCCGGTCTATCGCGACGGCGAGACCTGGCCCGGGGACGACGGGGTCAAATACCCGCTGGCCACCGGAACGATCACCGCCTACCGGGCGAAGCTCTACAAGCCGGAGTCGTTCGCCTTCGACGAGAGCGCGACGCAGAAGCCCGGGAAGCGGTACCCGATCACCGTCGAGGGGCGGCCCGGGTTCGGCATCGACCTGACCTACATCTCGCCCGCCGACGGCACCAAGAAGTGGGTCAAGACGGCCCTGGCCTGGGAGTACGCCGACAACGCGTGGGCCACGTTCGTGCCGCGGGACGGCCAGGGGGCCGTGAGCCGGGCGGACGCGCTGAAGATCGCGGGCGGCCTCACCCTCGGCGCCAAGCGCGAGGTGAAGGCGCCGTACCGGTTCGGTTACCTGCCCGAGGGCTGGCAGGTGGTCGGGGCCGAGCAGACCGACGCGGACACCAGCAACCGGGTGTCGACGGTGTACCTGCACCAGGGCCCGATGGCCGACCCGGTCACCCGGGTCGACGAGCTGCCGCCGCGCACCATCAAGATCGAGGTGTCGAAGGGCAAGCTCAAGAACGCCTCGCTCGCGGGCAAGGACGGCGTGCACTGCTACACCGCCCGCGCCAACTGCGTGATCGTCCGCGGCGACCACCTGATCGATGTCGTCGATCTGGACGGCGCGCTCGGCAACGCCCAGGTCGAGCAGCTGACCAGGGGCCTCCAGCCGGCCGATCCGGCCGCCCAGGGCACGTGGGTGAAGATCGACAAGTAGGCAGCACGGAAGACGGCCTGGCGGAACCCCCTCCGCCGGGCCGTCGGCATGCCGCGAACCTCGCACCGGTCGCACAGCCAGGTCAGTAGCCTTAGTTCCTTACCGGCGAGTAACATTGGCCCGTCAACGCCCTGGGTTCACGCCTGCAAGGAGGCTTGTTGTGCCCCGAGTAAGTCGCGAGGTCGTCTTCGTCGACGGCGTCCGCACCCCGTTCGGCAAGGCCGGCGGCATGTACGCCGAGACCCGTGCCGACGATCTGGTGATCCGGTGCATCCGTGAGTTGATGCGCCGCAACCCCCAGCTACCCCCCGAGCGGGTCGACGAGGTGGCCATCGCCGCCACGACCCAGATCGGTGACCAGGGCCTGACCATCGGCCGTACCGCCGCCCTGCTGTCCGGCCTGCCCAAGACCGTTCCCGGCTACGCCATCGACCGGATGTGCGCCGGCGCGATGACCGCGGTGACCAACGTCGCGGGCGGCATCGCGATGGGGGCGTACGACGTCGCCATCGCCGGCGGCGTCGAGCACATGGGCCGGCACCCGATGGGCGAGGGCGTCGACCCGAACCCGCGGATCCTGGCCGAGAAGCTCGTCGACCCGTCCGCGCTCGTCATGGGCGCCACGGCGGAGAACCTGCACGACCGCCTGCCGCAGATCACCAAGGAGCGGGCCGACGCGTTCGGGCTCGCCTCGCAGGAGAAGACGGCGAAGGCGTACGCGAACGGCAAGCTCCAGCCCGACCTGGTGCCCGTCGCCGTCCGCAGCGCCGAGGAGGGCTGGGGCCTGGCCACGGCCGACGAGGCGCCCCGCGAGACCTCGATGGAGAAGCTCGCCGGCCTGAAGACCCCGTTCCGCCCGCACGGCCGGGTAACCGCCGGCAACGCGGCCGGCCTCAACGACGGCGCCACGGCGGCGCTGCTGGCGAGCGAGGACACCGCCCGCGAGCTGGGCCTGCCCGTCGCCATGCGGCTCGTCTCGTACGGATTCGTCGGCGTCGAGCCGGAGGTCATGGGCTACGGCCCGATCCCGTCGACCGAGAAGGCGCTGCGCCTGGCCGGCCTGACCATCGACGACATCGGCCTCTTCGAGCTGAACGAGGCGTTCGCCATCCAGGTGCTCGCGTTCCTCGACCACTTCGGCATCGCCGACGACGACCCGCGGGTCAACCCGTGGGGCGGTGCGATCGCGATCGGCCACCCGCTCGCCTCCTCGGGTGTCCGGCTGATGACGCAGCTCGCGCGCCACTTCGCCGAGCACCCCGAGGTGCGCTACGGCCTCACCGCGATGTGCATCGGCATCGGCATGGGCGGCACCGTGATCTGGGAGAACCCGAACTGGGAGGGGAACGACAAGTGACGGCTCTGCCCGACTACCCGAACGAGGTCGTGACCAAGGCGCTCGTCCGCCTGGTCAAGGTGCCGGGGCTGGCGAAGCCCGCCGCCCTCATCACCCTGGACAACGGGTTCGACCACAAGAAGCCCAACAGCTTCGGCCCGGCCGGCCTGCGCTCGCTCGACGAGGCGATCACGAAGGCCACCGAGGCGGACCCGGCGTTCATCGCGCTGACCGGCAAGCCGTACATCTTCTGCGTCGGCGCCGACATCACCGGCATGCCGTTCATCACCGAGCGGGACCAGGCCGTGGCCCTGGGCGAGCTGGGCCACCGGGTGTTCGCCCGGCTCAAGAATTCGAGCATCCCGACGTTCGCGTTCATCAACGGCGCGGCCCTCGGCGGCGGCCTCGAGGTCTCCCTGCACTGCCACTACCGCACGGTCTCCGGCGGCGCGGCGGCGCTCGGCCTGCCCGAGGTGGCGATCGGCCTGGTGCCCGGCTGGGGCGGCAGCCAGCTGCTGCCCAACCTGATCGGCGTGCCGGGCGCGGCGCAGGTCATCCTCCAGAACCCGCTGACCCAGAAGGTGCTCCGGCCGAAGCAGGCCGCCGAGCTGGGCGTCGCGGACGTGCTGTTCGAGCCCGCCGACTTCCTGGAGCGCTCGCTCGAGTGGGCGGCCGGCGTGGTCAAGGGTGAGGTCGAGGTGCAGCGCCCCGAGGTCGACCGGGACATGTGGGAGGGCGTGCTCTTCTTCGCGAAGCAGCAGCTCGACGAGCGGCTGCACGGCGCCGTCCCCTCCGCCAACAAGGCCCTCGAGCTGCTCGCGCTCGCCAAGGACGCCACGTTCGAGGACGGCACCGCCGCCGAGACCGAGGCCCTGGCCGACCTGATCATGGGTGACGAGTCGCGCGCCAGCCTGTACGCGTTCGACCTGGTCCAGCGCCGCGCGAAGCGGCCGGTGGGCGTACCCGACAAGGAACTGGCCCGGAAGGTCACCAAGGTCGGCATCGTCGGTGCCGGTCTCATGGCCTCCCAGCTCGCGCTGCTCTTCGCGCGCCGGCTGCAGGTGCCGGTCGTGCTCACCGACCTCGACCAGACCCGGGTGGACAAGGGCGTCCAGTACGTCCGCGACCAGATCGACAAGATGGTCGGCAAGCGCCGGATGGACGAGGGTACGGCGGCCAAGCTCCGCGGCCTGGTCAGCGGCTCGGTCGACAAGTCCGTCTTCGCCGACGCCGACTTCGTCATCGAGGCCGTCTTCGAGAACCTCGACCTGAAGAAGCAGATCTGGGCCGAGATCGAGAAGATCGTCGGGCCGGAGGCCGTGCTCGCCACCAACACCTCGTCGCTGTCGGTGTCGGAGATGGCCGCCGACCTCGAGCACCCCGAGCGGGTCGTCGGCTTCCACTTCTTCAACCCGGTCGCGGTCCTCCCGCTCCTCGAGATCATCAAGGGCGAGCGTACGGACGACGCCACGCTGGCCACGGCGTTCGCGGTCGGCAAGGAGCTGAAGAAGTCCTGCGTGCTGGTCAAGGACGCCCCGGCGTTCGTGGTCAACCGCCTGCTCACCCGCTTCACCAGCGAGGTGTTCAAGGCGATCGACGCCGGCACCCCGCTGGCGACCGTGGACGTCGCGCTGGACCCGCTGGGCCTGCCGATGCGCCCGATCGCGCTGCTCCAGCTCGTCGGGCCGGCCGTCGCCTACCACGTGGGCGGGACGCTGCACCGGGCGTACCCGGACCGCTTCGGCGACAGCCCCAACCTCAAGAAGATCGTCGACGCCGGCCTGCCGCTCATGGTCGACGACGAGATCAACCCCGAGGTGGTCGCGCTGGTCGAGGGCGGTTCCGCCCCGCTCACCGCCGAGGAGGTACGCCGCCAGGCGCTCGACGCCCTGGCCGGGGAGATCCGCCTGATGCTCGACGAGGGCGTGGTCGCCGAGGCCCAGGACATCGACCTGTGCATGCTCCTGGGCGCCGGGTGGCCGTTCCACCTGGGCGGCGTGACGCCGTACCTGGACCGCAGCGGCACCTCGGAGCGGGTCACGGGCAAGCGCTTCCTGCCCCGGGGAGTCGGCAGCCTGCCGGCCTGATCCTCGCGAACCGACGCCCCCGCGCCCGTCCCTGGTGCGGGGGCGTCTTCGTGACAGCACTGTGTCGCAACAGTGACGGGTAGCCGACGCCGCCGGCAACCTGGGCTGGGTAGGCTCCCCCGGCTGACGTCTTTAGTTCTGGAGCTCCCATGTCACAGCCGCCCTACCCGCCCCAGCCCGGCCAGCCCGGCCCCGAATCGGGCGGTGGCTACCAGCCGCCGGCGGCTCCCGGCTCCTACCCGCCCCCGGGCTCGTACCCACCGCCCTCGTCCGGCGCGGGCGCCTACCCGCCGCCGCCGTCGTCCGGTGCCGGGGCCTACCCGCCGCCCTCGTCCGGTGCGGGCGCGTACCCGCCGCCGCCCTCGTCCGGTGCCGGGGCCTACCCGCCGCCGCCCGGCGGTCCCGGCGGCTACCCGCCGCCGCCCGGCGGCGTTCCGCAGTACGGCGCCCCGCAGCCGGCGCCCAAGAAGAACTCGACGCTCAAGATCGTGCTGATCGTCGCCGGCGTGATCGCCCTGCTCTGCGTCGCGGGCATCGGCGTCGCGGTGTACGCCGCCAAGGACAAGGTCGAGCAGGTCGTCGACGCCGCGAAGATCTCCGTCGTGGAGCCGCAGACCCTCGGCGGCCGGCCCAAGGCCAGCGACCCCACCCTGCAGAGCAGCGTGGACGGCCTGGACAGCGAGATGTCGAAGATCCCCGGCGCGACCAGCTCCATCGGAGCCATCTACGGCGACGCCAAGGAACAGGACATCGTCATGGTGGCGGCGGCCTCGTCGATCAGCGGCTCCGCGCAGAGCCGCTACGACGAGTTCTCCCAGGGCCTCGGCCAGGGCGGCATCAAGCTCGACAACCTGACCGACACCGACCCGGGCCCCCTCGGCGGCATCGCCAAGTGCGGCGACAGCGACACGAGCGGCGTACCGATGGCGGTCTGCGTATGGTCCGACAACGGCAGCGTCGGCATGATCGCGATGCTCTTCAAGGGCAAGGCGGACCTCGAGAAGGAATTCATCTCGATGCGCGGCCAGATCGAGAAGAAGTCCTGACCCACCGCCCCTGACGCCCCGGCCCCGGCCAGGGCGTCAGGGCCGCGCCCGCGGCCGACACACCGGCCCCGGCCGGCGCGCCGGGGCTCGCGGCCGGCGCGTCGAAGCCCACGGCCGGCGCGTCAGAGCCCCCGGCCGGCGCGTCAGAGCCCACGGCCGGCGCGTCAGGGGCCGTCCGGCTCCGAGACCGGAAGCGTGCAGGGCGGCACGATCGTGGGACGCCGTGCGGCGGCCCTTGCGGTTAAGCTCGCCGCAGCCCGAACCCTGGAGCGTTGATGTCGCAGCCGCCATATCCCGGCCCGCCCTACCCCGAGCAGCCCTCGGGGCAGCCGTACCAGCAGCCCGGCCCCGGCTACGGCGGCCCGCCCGGATATCCCTCGGCGCCCTACCAGGGTCAGCCCAACCCCGACGTGCCGGCATCCGTCCCGCCCGGCTACCCACCGCAACCCACCTACGGCCAACCCGAATACACGCAGGTCGACTACGGCCAGGCCGGCTACACCCAGCCCGGGTATCAGCAGCCGGGCGCCCAGCCGGGGTATCAGCAGCCGGGTTACGAGCAACCTGGTCCTCCGCCCGGATATCAGCAGCCCGGTTACCCGCAACCCGGTTACCCGCAGTCCGGTCCGCCGATGACCGGTGGCTATCCGCCGCCGCCGAAGCCCAAGAGCCGCGCCGTACCCATCACGCTGGTGTCCATCGCGGTCTTCCTGGTGCTGTGCGTCGGCGGCGGCACCGCGGTCTACCTGGCGGGCCGCAACGCGGCGGACGACGTGGTGGTCACCGACCCCACGACCACCCCGACGAGGACGGCACCCCGCGGCGTCATCACCGTGGTCGAGCCGCGGACCCTGGGCGGCCGGCCGAAGCTCACCGACGCCCAGTTCGCCGGCGCGGCCGAGCAGCTGAAGCGGGGGCTGGCCAAGGTGCCGGGCGCGTCCCGTACGGTCAGCGGCCTCTACGGCACCCCGGCCGACCAGAACATCGTCATCGTCGCGGCCGCGGCGGCCGAGGTCTCCGACCCCCGCCGGGAGCTGGACGGGATCTTCCTCGGCGTGGGCGTCGGCGGCCTGGAGATCACCGGCCTCACCACCGCCCCGCCGGGCCCGCTGGGCGGCTACGCCAAGTGTGGCCGGGGCGAGGCGGGCGGCGCGCCCCTGATCATGTGCGGCTGGGCCGACGAGGGCAGCGTGGGCTGGCTGCTCTGGTACTACGAGTCGATGAGCGACGCCAAGGCCGAGCTGGCCACCCTCCGAGGACAGGTCGAGAAGAAGTCAAACTGACACGCCGTCAAGCCGCGTCACACGTTCATTGCACCTCGGTCACGAACGTGACGCGGTCCTCCTCGCCGGGCCGCCCGATGCCGTACCGAAACATCGAGCGGCCAGGATGGTTCGCCGGACCCGCCGGGTCCCCCGTCACCCATCTTGACTGGTAGAGGAGCGTACGGTGATCCTCCCGCAGCTTCGACGCGTCCGCTGGGCCGTGCGAGCGACCCTCGTCCTGGGCGTCGCGGCCTCCGTGGTCGCGAACATCCTGCACGCCCTCGACAACCCGATCAGCCAGGCCATCGCCGCCTGGCCGCCGCTCGCCCTGCTGCTGACCGTCGAGCTGATCTCCCGGGTCCCGGTCCACCGCCGCTCCCTCGCCTTCGCCCGCCTCGTCGCCACGGCCACCATCGCGGGCATCGCGGCCTGGGTCTCGTACTGGCACATGGCCGGCGTGGCGGCCCGCTACGGGGAGACCGGGGCGTCGCCGTACCTGCTGCCCCTGTCGGTGGACGGCCTGATCGTGGTGGCGAGCATCTGCCTGGTGGAGCTGGGCGGCCGGATCGCCACCCTCGAGCAGGAGGCCCGCCGCACCCCGGCCGCGGAGCAGGGACCCGGCCGCACGCCGGCGACCGCGGAACAGGAGGCCGCGCACGCCTCGGCGACCGCGGCCGTCCCGGGCTTGATCCCGATGCCCGCGCAGGAGAGCCCCGGCACGGCGGCACGACGCCTGACGGCGGAGGCCCTCGCCGAGGTGGCCGCCGCGCTGCCCAAGGCCGGCGGACCGAAACCCGCCACCCGGCCCGCCACCACCCGGCCCGACCCGGCCCGGCCCGCCACCGCTCGGAGCGCCAACGCCCGGACCGACTCCGCCGGGACCGCCGCCACCCCGGCCAGTTCCGCCCGGCCTGCCGCCACCCGGGCCGACTCCGCCCGGACCGCCGCCACCCGCCGGGTGGCCGAGGCGGAAGCGGCCACCTCCGCCTTCACGCCGACGCGCACCGGGCAGGCGCGCCCGTTGACCACCGCGAAGCCGGCGGCGAAGGCCACGGCGAAGCCCGCGAAGGTGCGTCGCACGCCGGCCGAGACGCTGGCCGCGGCCGAGAAGATCCGGGCGGCCCGCCCCGGCGTGACCGAGGCCCAGCTCGCCGCCGAGCTCGGCATCAGCACCGCCCGCTGGCGCACGATCCGCCGCGAGGCCGAAGCCGCCAAGGGCCTCCGCCTGGCCGCCTGACCCCGGCTCAGCCCGGGGCCACCCCGGCTCCGCGGGGCCGGGCCCGGACGCCTCAGCCCGGGGCCACGCCCAGGCCCTTGGTCTGGGGCACCGTCGCCGAGGCGGCCACCACCGGCGTCGTGTCCGCGGCCGGGAGGCTGACCGTCACCTCGAGGCCGCCGCCCGGCTGCGCGATCGCCGACACCGTGCCGCCGTGCGCGTCGCACACCGCCCGGACGATCGACAGGCCCAGGCCCGAGCCGCGCGAGCCCGTACGCTCCCAGCCGCCGCGGCGGAACGGCTCGAACAGGCCCGGCACGTCCCCCGGGTCGACCTCGTAGCCCGTGTTGCCCACCACCAGCCGCGCCTGGCCGTCCACGTTGGCGGTGCGCAGCCAGAGCTTGCCCATCAGGTGGTTGTAGCGGATCGCGTTCTCGATGAGGTTGCCGGCGAGCCGGTCCAGCAGGCTCGGGTCGCCCACCACGTTCGCGGCCTGGAGGTCCGTCGTCACGTCGAGCTTGAGCCGCTCCGCCTCCGCCTTGACCGCCGACAGCGCGTTGTAGACGCTCGTCGCGAGGTCGGCGGGGACCTTGCGGACCAGCCGCCGCCCGGACTGGGCCTCGCTGCGCGCCAGCACGAGCAGCGCATCGACCAGGCCGTTGGCGCGCTCCGAGGCGTTGCGGACGACCTTGGCCATGCGGCGGTACTCGGCCACGTCCGCCTCGTCGTCGCTGAGCGTCACGTCGATCTCGGTGCGCATGACCGCGAGGGGCGTACGCAGCTCGTGGGAGGCGTTGGCCACGAAGCGCTTCTGCGACTCGAACGCGCCCGCGAGGCGGTCCAGCATCGCGTCGAACGTCCGGGCGAGCTCCGCCACCTCGTCGTCCGCGCCGGAGTAGCGGATCCGCTGGTCGAGCGTCTCCTCGCCGAGGCGCCGGGCGGTCGCCGTGACGTGGTGCAGCGGGCGCAGCGCCCGGCCGGCCACCGCGTACGCCCCCGCGATGCCGATGATCCCGATGGCGAAGAGCGCGATCAGCCCCTTGACCAGCAGCTCCTGCGACGCGCGGTCGACGAGCTGGGTCTGCCACGTGAGCGCGTCGAGGCGGCTGCCGTCGGAGAGGACGACCTGGGTGCCGCCCTGGAGCTCGTCCGCGGGGTGCAGCGCGTCGCCGACCAGCAGCCAGGCGAGCAGCACCAGGATGGCGCCCGCGCCGACGAGGAGGATGCCGTTGAGCAACGTGAGCCGAAGCCGGAGCGTGGGCCGCAGCCGCATCTGCTCGCGCCGGGTGGCGTACACGGTCACGGGTTGCCTCCGGCAGGCGTCATCACGACCGGCTCGGGCACCCGGTAGCCGGCGCCGACCACCGTCTCGATGAGCGGCGGGTCGCCGACCTTCTTGCGCAGGGTCATGACGGTGACGCGGACGGTCGTGGTGAACGGGTCCGTGTTGGCGTCCCAGACGCGTTCCAGCAGCTCCTCGCTCGACACCACGCCGCCGCGGGCCTTGAGCAGCTCCTCGAGGACGCCGAACTCCTTGTTGGTGAGGTCGACCGGGACCCCGCCGCGGGTCACCACCCGGCGGGTCTGGTCGAGCACCAGGTTGCCGACGGTCAGCACGGGCGGGGCGGCCGGGGTGGCCCGCCGGCCGAGCGCCTGGACGCGGGCGACCAGCTCGTCGAAGGCGAAGGGCTTGGGCAGGTAGTCGTCCGCGCCCAGTTGCAGGCCCTCGACGCGGTCCGCCACCGTGCCGCTGGCGGTGAGCATCAGCACCCGGGTCAGCGCACCCGACTCGACGAGCGCCGCGCAGATCTCGTCGCCGTGCATGCCGGGCAGGTCTCGGTCCAGGACGACGACGTCGTAGCGGGTCACGTACGCCATCTCGTGACCGGCCAGGCCGTCGTACGCGACGTCGACCGCCATCCCCTTGCGTCGCAGTCCCCGCGCGATCGCATCGCAGAGGTTCCGCTCGTCTTCCACCACCAGCACGCGCACCCGAGGGTCCTCCGGATCCTTCTCAGCCCGCCGACCAGCTTTGCCGCCGCCGCGTTAAGAGGCTGTGAGTGCAGGCTACCCGCCGGTCACGATCCGGCCATCGGTCAGCGGCCACAGCGCGACGGAGGCGTCGAGGGCGCGGCAGACCAGGACCTGGGTGGTGGCCTGGCAGTCGCCGGAGACGTCGGTGGCCTCGCCCAGCACGCGTACGGCCAGCGTCCGCGGGTCCAGGGACGCGTACCAGACGATGTCGTCGCCGATGAGCTGCCGGATCCCGATGACGGTCCCGTCGGCGCGCACCCGGCCGGCGGGGCGCCAGAGGCCGAAGTCGCCGTGCACCTCGCCGGTACGCGGGTCGACCACGGCCAGCGGTGACCGCGCCTGGTCCTCCTCCCGCCCAGCGACCAGCAGGTACGTCCCGGCAGCCGCCGCCGCGGCCCAGCGCGGGCTGGTCCAGCGGACCGCACCGGTCACGGGGTCGACGACCTGCACGCCGCCGCGGTAGCCGAAGAGGCAGATCTCGCCCGCGCAATCGGGCTCCACCCAGCGCCCGGAGAGATCCAGCGGGCTCGCCCAGCGCTCGGTGAGGTCGCTCAGGGCGTACGCGGTGACTCCGGCCGGGCCGCCGACCAGCAGGATCTCGCCGGCCGGCCAGAGGGTGATGCCGCGCCGCGACCAGCTGGGCGGCACCGGCAGGTCGGCGGCGGTGACCACCCGGCCGCTGACCGTGTCCCGCACGTCGAGGTGGCCGTCGACGGCGGCGGTGACGAGCCGGTGCGGGAAGCCGTCGGCGCCGTACCCGGTCTCGACCGTGTACGCCAGCGCCGGCTCGCGCAGGACCCAGCGGTGGCGGCCGGTGGCGAGGTCGACGCCGTACCAGCTGAGCTTTCCCGACTCGGGGATGTTCTCGTGGAGCAGGACGAGGCCGTCGGCGGCCGAGACGCTGAGCATCCGGGCGGGCGCGCGCCAGAGGGCCCGGTCGGTGCCGGCCGCGACGGCGACCGTCGCCTCGGCGCCCATGGTGTCGACCCGGTACGACACCAGCACGGTGGACCCGGCCGAGGTGACGGAGAAGACCGCCCCGGTGACCGCCGCCGTGCTCCGGTGCAGAAGCTCGCCGCCGGGCAGCGCGTACGTGCTCACGATCCGGCTCTGCACCGCGGTCGTCGGCTGCGCGGGCGGCGCGTCCACCACGTAGAGCCGATCGTGCTCGACGAACATGGCATCGCCCAGCCGCGCGGGAACGATCACCGGCCGCCACGGCGCCTCCCGCGGCACCGCGCCGGTGACCAGCGCGAGCAGCACCGCGGCGGCGAGGGCAAGCCCGGCGCGGTACGGGTGCGGGGACCGCCGGACGGGCAGGGGCGCCGGTTGCCGCTCGTGGTGCAGCTCGCCGAGTTCGATGACGACGTCGCCCACGCCGTCATTGTGCGCCCGGCACGGCGCGGTGGCGACCGCCCGCGTGCGTCAGCCCAGGTGGCGATAGATCGCGACGCCGCCGGGGACGCGGCAGCCGACGAGGTCGCCGCCGGAGTGGAAGTCGGTGCCGCCCGCGACCCGGCCGAGCGGCTGGACCGCCGCCGCGCCGGGCCGCAGCAGGCCGACCGCCGTGCCGGGGGTGGCCGGCCCGACCGTGGCCAGCACGACGTTCTCGTCGCCGGGCGCGGACGCCAGGCTGGTCCAGTAGCGCAGGTCGATCCGCGCCCGGCCGGTACGCCGGTCGAGCACCCGCCGCGGGCGGCCCGCCGGCTCGAGCTCCAGCACGGTGTCGTCGTCGAAGGCGACCAGGTCGGCGGAGGGGCCGGCCCGCCACAGCGTCGCCCCGGTCCGCGGGTCGAGGACGGCCGCCCCAGCGCGGGTCTCGGCGCAGGGCAGCCCGCGGCAGGTCCCGGAGGCGCCCTGCGGGTCCGGCAGTTCCTGTTGCCACAGCTCGTCGAGGGTGTCGGAGGCGTACGCGGCG
Source organism: Pseudosporangium ferrugineum (assembly GCF_003002065.1). Classification (GTDB taxonomy): domain Bacteria; phylum Actinomycetota; class Actinomycetes; order Mycobacteriales; family Micromonosporaceae; genus Actinoplanes; species Actinoplanes ferrugineus_A. The sequence goes on along the minus strand of NZ_PVZG01000013.1, from coordinate 116,204 downwards.
ACCAGACCGCCCTCGCCGAACGGGCCGTAGTGCACGAGCAGGGCCGTGCCGGCGTCCTCGAACCAGGTCGGCCCGTGGCCGCCGACCCGCGGCATCTCCCGTTCGCGCAGCACGGCACCGGTGTCGGGCGCGCGGACGGTCAGGCGCGCGTCGGAGAGCACGGCGATGGCGCGGCGGGCCGGACCGGTCCAGACCACGGAGACGGAGCCGGGCACCGTCGCCGTCCAGCGCCGGTGGCCGGTGGCCAGGTCGACGCCGGACAGCGAGGTGCTCAGCGCCGGTTCGGTGTGCAGGACGTCGCTGGACGCGCCGTACAGCCCGCCGGGGGCGCCGGATTCCTGGTCGTACTCGGTGCCCGGCCGGAACCGTTCCTCCAGGACCATGCCGAGGCGGTCGTCGAGGCGCTGCAGCAGGGTCGGCGACCGCCAGCGGACCGCGCCGGTGGCGGCATCGAGGACCGTGGTCGTCCGGCCGACGGTGAGCATCACCAGGCCGTCGCCTCCGCCGGCGATGTAGTACGGCTTGTCCTCGCTGCCGGGCGGTCCGGGGACGTTCCAGAGCTCCCGGACCGGGTCCGTCGACCAGGCGCCGACCCGGGGCTGGTCGCCGCGGAAGTCGACGACGTAGAGGTGGCCGTCGAGCAGCTGGAACTCGGCGCGGTCGGCGACCGGCACCAGCGCGATGCGCTGCCAGAGCAGGGACGAGGTGGGGGCGGCACCGCCGAGGGCCAGGACGAGCAGCACGGCGACGAGCAGGCCGGCGCGGCGGTAGACGTACGCGGGCGGCGGGGTGGCCGGGACGGGCGGGGCCGGGGTGCCGGGGCCCAGCTCGATCAGCGCCACGCTATCCCCTTCGTTCGTACGCCCACACCACCAGTTCACCCGCCGTCGAGCGGCAGACCAGCCGGCCGGGGGCCGCCTGGCAGTCGCCGGTGCCGGCGGGGAGGTCGGACAGCAGCTCCGGGCGCCCGGCCCCCGGGGACGCGATCGCGACCATCGTACGGGCACCCGCGTCCACCGTCCGGGCCACGAGGAGGTGGTCTCCGCCCGTACCCGGGACGATCCGCCAGCCGTGCAGGTCCACGACGACCTGGCCGCTCGCGGGGTCGATGATGCCGGCGGGGTCGGTCTCGCCGGCCGGCGTGCCGAAGGCGACGACCAGGCCGCCGCGCTGCTCGACGCTGCGCCACTCGGGCCGGAACCAGCTCGTGGCGCCGTCGGCCGGGTCCACCGCGCGTACGCCGTCGGGGCCCGCCAGGCAGGTCAGGGCGCCGCAGGTGGTGACGCCGAAGGCGAAGCCGGCCGGCCGGGTCCAGCGCTGCCGCAGCGTGACCGGGTCGAAGGCGGACACCACCCGGCCGGTCAGGGTCGGGTGCCGCAGCAGCAGGAGCCCGCCGGAGACGACCGGGTTGTCCGGCCCGTAGTCGGCGGCGGGGAGCTGCGCCCGGGCGAGCACGGCACCCGTCGTGAGGTCGTGCACGACGGCCGTACGGTCGTCGTGCAGCAGCAGCATCCGGGGTTCCTCCCCGGCCGGTCCGGGCACGCCGGCCAGCACCGCGGTCGACGGCACGTCCACCCGCCAGCGGGTCCGTCCGGTGGCCGGGTCGACCGCCTCGACCGGGCCCTGCACCCGCCGGCCGGGGCCGGAGAAGCTGCGCACGCTGGAGACCGCGAGCAGGGCGGGCGAGCCCGCCACCGTGACCACGCTGCCGGCGCGGCGCCAGCGCGGCGTGCCGTCCGCCAGCGAGACCGCGGTGGTGCCGTAGTCGACCCGGGTGGTGCCCGAGTACGGCCGCAGCAGCACCAGCCCCTCCCCGGTACGCAGCCGGTACGTGGGCGCCTCGGACCCGGCCTGCCAGTGCTGCCGCCCGTCGGCCAGGTCGTACGACACCAGCGTGCCGAGGCTCTGCGCCAGCAGGTCGCCGTCCCCGGTCAGCGTGTACGGATCGGCCGGCCCCACCCGCACCGAGAACACCGGCGACAGGGCGGGTGGGCGCGGCGAGGCGGACGCGGCGGAGCCGAGCAGGACGAGGACGGCGGTGAGCACCGGCGCGAACCAGCGCGGCACGGTCGAGTGCCCGGGCGCGGCGTACTCGTCGGGCTCACCGCGGTCCAGGCCCAGGTCGATGACTACCGTCGCACCGCCGAACGTCTCCGCCGCCATACCCTCAAAGGTAACGGCTTAATAACGAAAACGCCCGCCCGCGTCAGGAAGTCGGCTGACGCACCCCCGCCGGGTCCTCGAGCCGCGACACCCACTCGGTCACGTCGCGCGCCACATCCTGGGCGGTGAGGCCCAGCGCCGCCAGGATCTCCGCGCGGCTGCCGTGCGGGTGGAAACCGGGCGGCACGCCCAGGCTCCGCAGCGGCACGTCGACGCCGGCGTCCCGCAGCGTGCTCGCCACGGCCTCGCCCACGCCACCGGCGCGTACGCCGTCCTCCAGCGTCACGACCAGGCGGTGCGTGCCGGCCAGCCCGGCCAGCTCGATCGGCACCGGGCGGACCCAGCGCGGGTCGACGACGGTCACGCCGTACCCCTGCCCGGCGATCCGCTCGGCGACCTCCATGCCCAGCTTGGCGAAGGCACCCACGGCGACCAGGAGCACGTCCTTGCGCTCACCCTCGCGCAGCACGTCCACCGGGCCGGCCCGGCGCACCGCCGGGAGGTCCGCGGCGACCGAGCCGGTCGGGAAGCGCACGATGGTCGGGCCGTCGTCCACGGCGACCGCCTCGCGCAGCTCCTCGCGCAGGGTCGCGGCGTCCCGGGGCGCGGCGATGCGCAGGCCGGGGACCACGCCGAAGACGCTCATGTCCCAGATGCCGTAGTGGCTGGGGCCGTCCGGGCCGGTGATGCCGGCCCGGTCGAGCACGAAGGTGACCGGCAGCTCGTGCATCGCCACGTCGAGCAGGACCTGGTCGAAGGCGCGGTTGAGGAAGGTCGCGTAGACCGCCACGACCGGGTGCAGGCCGCCCATGGCCAGGCCGGCCGCGGAGGTGGCCGCGTGCTGCTCGGCGATGCCCACGTCGTACGCCCGCTCCGGGTACTTCCTGGCCAGCGCGGCGATGCCGGTGGGCTCGGCCATCGCGGCCGTGATGCCCACGACGTCCGGCCGCTCGTCGGCGATCGCGACCAGCTCCTCGGCGAAGACGTGCGTCCACTTCACCGAGGGCTTGGCGGTCAGCGCGCCGGTCTGCGGGTCGAAAGCGCCCGGGCCGTGCAGGCAGTCCGCCTCGTCGTCCTCGGCGGGCCGGTAGCCGTAGCCCTTGCGGGTCACCGCGTGCACGATCACCGGCGCGTTGAAGCCCTTGGCGCGGCGCAGCGCCGACTCCATGGCCTGGGTGTCGTGCCCGTCGACCGGGCCGATGTACTTGATGCCGAGGTCCTCGAACATCGGCTGCGGGCTGACCGCGTCCTTGATGCCCTTCTTGACCGCGTGCAGCACCTCGTACGCCGGCTTGCCCACCAGCGGCGTCGAGCCCAGCGCGTTCTTGACCAGGTCGAGCACCCGCTCGTAGCCCGGGTTGAGGCGCAGCGTGGACAGGTGGTCGGCGAGCCCGCCGATCGTGGGCGCGTACGACCGGCCGTTGTCGTTGACGACGATGACCAGCTTGTTCTTGGCCGCGGCGATGTTGTTGAGCGCCTCCCAGCACATGCCGCCGGTCAGCGCGCCGTCGCCGACCACAGCCACCACGTGCCGGTCCTCGCCGCGCAGGGCGAACGCCTTGGAGATGCCGTCCGCGTAGGACAGCGCGGTGGAGGCGTGGGAATTCTCGATCAGGTCGTGCTCGCTCTCGGCGCGGCTCGGGTAGCCGGAGAGGCCACCGCGCTGCCGGAGCAGGTCGAACCCGTCCTGGCGGCCGGTCACGATCTTGTGCACGTACGCCTGGTGCCCGGTGTCGAACAGGATGCGGTCGCGCGGCGAGTCGAAGACCCGGTGCAGCGCCAGCGTCGTCTCGACCACGCCCAGGTTGGGGCCCAGGTGCCCGCCGGTGCGGGACACCTTGGCCACCAGGAAGTCGCGGATCTCGGCGGCGAGCAGGGTGAGCTGCTCAGGGCTCAACCGCTTCAGGTCGCCGGGCGTCGCGATGGTGCCGAGGATGCCGGACGACGTCTGATCACTGCGCTCGCTCATGAGGCGTCAGTCTATCCGCGTACGGCTCTTCCGCACCTGGCGCGATCGGCTACTGCGACGTCCTCCACAAAATCTGCACAACGCCCGAGCCATGACTCATCTCACGAGCAGCGCCACGCACTCCACGTGCTGGGTCATCGGGAAGCAGTCGTACGCCTTGAGCCCCGCGACCCGCCACCCCAGCTCGGTGAACGTGCGCACGTCCCGGGCCAGCGCCGCCGGGTCGCAGGCCACGTACGCGACCGCCCGGGGCCCGGCCGCCGCGATGCCCCTGACCACCTTCGCGCCCGCCCCGGACCGCGGCGGATCCAGCACGACCAGGTCGACCGGGCCGGCCAGGCGCCGCCGGGCCAGCGCGACGTCCACCTTCGCCGCCACCACCTCGACGGGCAGGTCGGCGAGGTTGCGCCGGGCCGCGGCCACCCCGGCCGGGGACGACTCGACGACCGTGGTCCGCGCCCCGGTCCGCTCCGCGAGGGCCGCGGCGAACAGGCCCGCGCCGCCGTAGAGGTCCCAGGACGATTCGCCGGGGCGGGGGTCGAGCAGCTCCAGCACCGTGGCGACGAGGGTGTCGGCGGCGGCCGGGTGGATCTGCCAGAAGCCCTCGGCGGGCACCTGCCACCCGCGCCCCGCCGCCAGCTCGCGCACCTCGGCGGAGCCGGCCAGCAGGGCACGGTCGCCGCCGTGCGCCTCGTCCAGCAGGTCGCCGGGGGCGGGGGCGGTGTTGCGGGCGTACACGGTCACGTCGCCGCCGGTCGACGCCACCGCCTCGACCGCGGAGACGCCCGGCCAGGCGCGTGCCGTCACGTCCAGCTCCTGCACGAGCGGGTGGGCGATCCGGCAGCGGTCGATCGGGACGACCTCGTGCGAGCGGTGCTTGAGCAGGCCGGGCCGGTCGGCGGCGTCGACGGCGTACCGCACCCGGGTGCGCCAGCCGAGCGGGCCGCCCGGCAGCGGCTCCACGCGTACGCCGAGGGTGTCGGTCAGGCCGCCCATGCGCGTGAGCAGCTCGCGCACGACCGCGGTCTTCCACTCCAGCTGCGCGGCCGGAGCGACATGCTGCAGATCGCAACCCCCGCAGAGACCGGGCTTCGCGTACGGGCAGGGCGGCGTGACCCGGTCCGGCGAGGCCCGGTGCACGGCCACGGCGTCGGCGCGCAGGTAGCCGCGGTGCAACTCGGTGATCTCGGCGGTGACCCGCTCCCCCGGCAGCGCGTGGCGCACGAAGACGACCTGCCCGTGCTCGTCGCCGATCCGCGCCACGCAGTGCCCGCCGTGCGCGGGAGCACCGACCGTGACCTCGACCCGGTCGCCCTCGACGAGCTCGTCCCCGGCCGTGCTCATCGGCTCTCTCCCGTTTCCGTGGAGGCGGGCGGCGTCTCCGGCTGCTTGGCGCCCGCCGGCACCGCGTGGTCCGTCCGGCGGGTCCGCGGGCCCCGCGCCGGCGCCCGGCTCAGGTCGCGGTCCAGCCGGTCCAGGTCGCGGTCCTGGCTGGAGCGCAGCTGCCACGGCACGCTGGTCACCATCACGCCCGGCTCGAACAGCAGCCGGCCCTTGATCCGCAGCGCGCTCTGGTTGTGCAGCAGGTTCTCCCACCAGCGGCCCACCACGTACTCGGGGACGAAGACGGTGACCACGTCGCGCGGCGAGCCGCGGCGCACGCTCTTGACGAAGTCGATGATCGGCCGGGTGATCTCCCGGTACGGCGAGTCGACCACGGTCAGCGGCACCGGGATCTGCCGCCGCTCCCACTCCGCCTGGATCTTGCGGGTGTCCTTGTCGTCCACGTTGACCGTCACCGCGGTCAGCGTGTCCGGCCGGGTCGCCTGCGCGTACGCCACCGCCCGCAGGGTCGGCAGGTGCACCTTGCTGACCAGCACGATCGCGTGGTTGCGCGAGGGCAGCACCGGGCGTTCCTCGGTGGGCTGCAACTCCTCGGCGACCCGCACGTAGTGCTTGCGGATGCTCAGCATGAGCACGTAGATCAGCACCATCCCGGCGATCGCGATCCACGCGCCCAGCAGGAACTTGGTGATCAGTACGACGACCAGCACCGCGCCGGTCATCGCCATGCCGAAGGTGTTGATCGCCCGGGAGCGGAACATCTGCCGGCGCTTGAGCGGATCGCGCTGGGTCCGCAGCAGCCTGTTCCAGTGCTTGATCATCCCGGCCTGGGAGAGCGTGAACGACACGAAGACGCCCACGATGTAGAGCTGGATGAGCCGGGTGACCTCGGCGTCGAACGCCACGATCAGGGTCATCGCCGCGACGGCCAGGAAGATGATGCCGTTGCTGAAGGCCAGGCGGTCGCCGCGGGTGTGCAGCTGGCGCGGGAGGTACCGGTCCTGGGCGAGGATCGAGCCGAGCACCGGGAAGCCGTTGAAGGCGGTGTTCGCGGCCAGGAACAGGATCAGCGCCGTGACCGCGCCGACCAGGTAGAGCAGGATCGAGCCGTTGCCGAAGACCGTCTCGCCCAGCTGGGTGGTGACCGTCTTCTGCACGTACCCGGGCGGGCCGCCGACGATCTGCGCCGGGTCCTCGACGAACTGCAGGTGGGTCGCGCGGGCCAGCATCACGATGCCGACCAGCATCATGATGGCGATGCCGCCGAGCAGCAGCAGCGTGGTGGCCGCGTTCTTGCTCTTCGGCGCCTTGAAGGCGGGCACGCCGTTGGAGATGGCCTCCACCCCGGTCAGCGCCGCGCAGCCCGACGAGAACGTGCGCAGCAGCAGGAACACGAACGCGAAGCTGGTGAGGTGGTGCTCCTCGGCGTCGATGACCAGGCCGGCGCTCGGCGCGCGCAGGTCCTGCCCGAGCACGAAGACCCGGACCAGGCCGGTGACGATCATGCCGAGAATGACGATGATGAACGCGTACGTCGGGACGGCGAACGCCGTGCCGGACTCCCGCAGGCCGCGCAGGTTGAGCGCGCCGAGCACGACGATGGCCGCGATCGCGATGCCGATCTTGTGCTCGGCGACGAACGGCACCACCGAGCCGAGGTTGGAGACGCCGGCGCTGACCGACACGGCGACCGTCAGGATGTAGTCGACCAGCAGCGCGCTGGCCACCGCCACGCCGAACTTCGGGCCGAGGTTGACCGTCGCCACCTCGTAGTCGCCGCCGCCCGACGGGTACGCGTGCACGTTCTGCCGGTAGCTCGCCACCACGGTCACCATGACCACGGCGACGGCCAGCGTGATCCACGGTGAGTAGAGGAAGGCACCCGCCCCCGCGATGGAGAGGGTGAGCAGGATCTCGTCGGGCGCGTAGGCGACGCTCGACAGCGCGTCGGACGCGAACACGGGCAGCGCGATCCGCTTCGGCAGCAGCGTGTGCTGCAGCCGGTCGGAGCGGAAGGGCCGGCCGAGCAGCAGGCGCTTGGCTAGGGACGTCGAACTCGCCACAAGCGCCAAGAGTACGGCGGCAGGCGCCACGCCGTCGGCCGCCCCGGCCAGCGTCCGTCGCACGGACATGGCACGCTCTGCCCATAGGCAACCCGCGGGAAGGCAGACGACGTTGCACGTGGTGATCATGGGCTGCGGCCGGCTCGGCTCGACGCTGGCCCACAAGCTCGACGCCCGCGGCCACTCGGTCGCGATCATCGACCAGAATTCCGACGCCTTCCGCCGGCTCGGCGCCGAGTTCAGCGGCCTCACCGTCACCGGCATCGGCTTCGACCGCGACGTGCTCCGGCAGGCCGGCATCGAGCGCGCCGACGCCTTCGCCGCGGTGTCGAGCGGCGACAACTCGAACATCATCTCCGCGCGCCTGGCCCGCGAGACGTACGGCGTGTCCCGCGTGGTCGCCCGCATCTACGACGCCCGCCGCGCGCTGGTCTACGAGCGCCTCGGCATCCCGACCGTGGCCACGATCCGCTGGGCCGCCGACCGCATGGTCCGGCACCTGGTCCCCGAGGGCACGGTCGAGGTGTTCCGCGACCCGACCAGCGCCATCTCGATCGTCGAGGCCCCGCTGCACCGCGAGTGGGTGGGCCACACGGTGAAGGCGCTGGAGGAGGCCACCGGCGCCCGGGTGGCGTACCTGATGCGCTTCGGCATCGGCTCGCTGGCCACGCCGTCCACCGTGCTGCAGGACGGCGACCAGGTCTTCGTGCTGGTCACCGACGACATCGTCGATCAGGTGCTCGCGGCCGCCGCGACCACCGAGGTGGGGGGTCACCGGTGAGGATCGCCATCGCGGGCGCCGGCAACGTGGGCCGGTCCATCGCCCAGGAGCTCATCGGCAACGGCCACCACGTCATGCTGATCGAGCGCCAGCCCCGCCAGCTGCGCCCCGAACGGGTGCCGGAGGCCGACTGGGTGCTGGCGGACGCCTGCGAGGTGAGCAGCCTCGAGGAGGCCGACGTGGCCGGCTGCGACGTGGTCATCGCGGCCACCGGCGACGACAAGGCGAACCTGGTGGTCTCGCTGCTGGCCAAGACGGAGTTCGCGGTCAACCGGGTGGTCGCCCGGGTCAACCGGGCCGAGAACGAGTGGCTGTTCACCGAGCAGTGGGGCGTCGACGTCGCGGTGAGCAAGCCGCGCCTGATGGCGGCCCTGGTCGAGGAGGCGGTCACCGTCGGCGACCTGGTCCGGATCATGACGTTCCGGCAGGGCGAGGCCAACCTGGTGGAGATCACGCTGCCGGCGAACGCCCCGTACGTCGGCGAGCCGGTCCGCTCGGTGCCGATGCCCCGGGACTCGGCGCTGGTCGCCGTGCTCCGCGGCAAGCGCGTGCTGGTGCCCACCCCGGACGACCCGCTCGAGGCCGGCGACGAACTGATCTTCGTCTGCACCTCCGAGGTCGAGGACGCGGTCCGCGCCGTCGTCCTCGGCAAGACCGGCGACCTCGGCTGACCCCACCGACCCCGCCCGTCCGGCGGGTCCGGCCCCGCCCCGTCCGGGGAACGCCCCCGCCCAAGCCTGGCTCGGACGGCCGGCCCGGCTCAGGCCTCAGGCGGCCTCGGCCGGTTCCTGCTCGGCGGCCTGGGCCGAGGTCACCCGGTGCACCGCCCACGCCGTGAAGGCGAACGTGGCCGCGTAGATGGGCCAGCTGATCAGGACCCGCACGATGCCGATCGCGTTGGCCTCGTCGGCCAGGTAGAGCCAGCCCTGCACGCCCGCGCGGACGAAGAGCGAGGCGGCCCAGAGCAACGTCAGCCATTGGAACGTACGGAAGAGCTTCGGGTTGTCGAACCAGTCGTGCTTGCCGCCGTTGGCCAGCACGCCCCACACGTACCCGATGATCGGGCGGCGGACCGCGACCGACGCGATCAGCAGGACCACCTGTCCCAGGGTGAGCAGGATGCCCGGCAGATAGAAATTCTTGGCGTCGCCGGTCCGCCAGGCCAGGAAGGCGCCGACGGCGATGCCGAAGAGGCCGTTGACCGCGTGCCGGATCGGCTGCTTGCGGCTCAGCCGGTAGGCGCCGATGGCCAGTGCCGAGCCGACGCTGCCGCCGATCGCCCAGTAGAGGGCGGTCTTCTTCCCGAGGTCCAGGACGGCGTCCCCGAGCAGGACGTTGAGCACCACGAACACGAGCACCGGCAGGCTGGACTCGATGAGCCCGCGCACCCCGCCCAGCTGCTCGGAGATCTGCTCGCTCATCGAGGGAAAGGGTTCGTCCTCGTCCCTGCCCGGTTCCTTCACCGGGTGCAGGTCGAGTTCCTCGACAACCTCCTCGGCGACCCGCTCCTCCACCGTTTCGTGCGCGGCGTGACGGGGCTCGTTGCCGGGTGTCACCGGGGCGCCTCCAGCTCGTAGTACGGGTTGTAGATGACCTTGCGGTCGTCCCGGATCGCGATCCGGCCGCGCGCGGTGAGCTGGCGTCCCGGTTCGATGCCGACGATCGAGCGGCGGCCCAGGAAGACGAGCGTGACCACGTCGCTGCCGTCGTAGAGGTCGGCCTCCAGCGTCGGCAGGTTGGTCCGGGGAGTGTACGCCACCGTGCGCAGCCGGCCCGACACGGAGACGACCTGGCCGCGCTGGCACGTCCCGGCCGGCACGGCGCCGCACTTGGCGCTGTCGCGCTGCAACTCCTGCGCGTCGAGCTCCTCCTCGGAGGCGGTCAGCCGCTCGAAGAACCGGCGCAGTCCGGTGGTGCGCTCATCGGTCGTCATGACCTCTGCCACCTCTGTCGGCAAGCCACGGAACCACCGGAAGGGATACCGGTGGAGGCCTCAGTGTGGGAGCAGGCCCTCCGACCACGGTACGCCGGAAGCGCCCCCGGTGACCCACGTCACCGGGGGCGAATTCGATCAACCGCCCGGGCTCAGCGCGCGTGACGCCCGTTGACGCCCGGCGCCTGCTGGTTCGGCGCCACGTCCGGCGGCGTCGGATCCTCGTGGTGATGGTGGTCGTGCGCGTGCTCCTCGGCCGCCTGGGCCATCTCCCGGGGCAGCCGCAGCGGCAGCGCCTCGCGCACCGGCCGGGCCTCGTTGTCCCGGACCACGACCAGGCCGCGCAGGCAGTCGCCGAGCACGCCCTCCTGGGACGGGTCCGCGGCGGCCAGGCCCTGATAGAGGGCGCGGACCATCCAGCGCGGGCCGTCCACGCCGACGAAGCGGACGTCGGCCGGGCCGTCGGGCGTGTTCACCCGCGCGGTCAGCTCGATGCCGTACGGCCCGTCCACCTCGCGCGGGGCGGCACCGTCGGACTTCATCGCGGTGGCGATCTCCTCGCGCACCTCGTCCCAGATGCCCTCGCTCCGCGGCGCCGCGAAGACGCCCAGCTGGAGGGCGCTGTTGCCGTGCACCAGGACGATCTGCTCGACGCCGCCGTCCGGGTTGGCCTGCACCCGCACCTCGACCCCCTCGACCGCGGGGATCAGCAGGCTGCCGAGGTCGAGGCGCTGGATCCCGCCGGGCGCCTGCGCGCTGTCCCAGGGGCCGAAGTCGGGCGCCGGCGGGAGATCACCCATGCTCTGGGCGAGTGCCGCCGACTGCGGCGCGTCGTCCGGGCGTACGTGCCGCGGGCCTCCGCGCTTGCGGGAGAACATCTGCTTGCCACCTTCCCGATCTAGAACTGCTGTTGCGCCGGCGCCTCCACCGGCGGGGTGCCCGGCCCGGCACCTTGCTGCGGCAGGGCGCCGTGACCGCCGGTGGAACCGTGGCCGCCGGCACCGCGCGCGCTGTCGCCGAGCTCCTCGACGACGTGGAACACGGCCCGCTCGACCCGCTGGACGACCAGCTGGGCGATGCGGTCCCCCCGGGAGATCTTGACGCTGTGTTCCCGGTCGTGGTTGATCAGATTGACGAGGATCTCGCCGCGGTAACCGGCGTCGACCGTACCGGGCGCGTTCAGCACCGTCACGCCCAGGCGAGCGGCCAGCCCCGAGCGGGGATGCACCAGGCCCACGTAGCCGTCCGGGAGGGCGATCGCGACCCCGGTCGGCACGCACTTCCACGCGCCCGGGGGCAGCTCCACGGTCTCGGCCGCGTACAGGTCGGCGCCGGCGTCGCCGGGGTGCGCGTACGCCGGCAGCGGCAGGCCGGGGTCGAGGAGACGGACCTGGATGTCCACGGGCGGAAGTCCTCACGTCGAGCGGTTCGTGGCGGCACCCACCCTGCCATCCTGCCGTGGCCGGGGACGGAGGCGCGCCGTACCCTCACCAGCGTGACATCCGAGGCCTCCGCACGCACGGCCGGACCCACCGCGTACGCCGAACGCCTGCGCGCGCCCTGGTGGATGTGGCCGGCCGCGGCGGGCGTCGCCGCCCTGCTCGCGGCCGAGATCTGGATGGGCAGCGACGGCCTGCGCGCATGGGTGCCGTTCGCCGTCCTGCTCCCGCTGTCGGCGCTGCTGCCGTGGCGGCTGGGACGGCTCCGGGTGGCGGTCACGGCGACGGAGTTCCAGGTCGACGACGCCCGGCTGCCGCTGTGGGCGATCGGGGACGTGCTGGCGCTGGACGCGGACGGCAAGCGCGAGGCGCTCGGCGTCGGATCGCATCCGCTGGCGTTCGTGGTGCAGCGACCCTGGATCAAGGGCGCGGTCCAGGTGGTGCTCGACGACCCGGCCGACCCGACACCCTTCTGGGTGATCAGCACCCGGCACCCGGTCGAGCTGGCCACCGCCCTGCTGGCGGCTAAGCGGGGTTGATCGGGCGCTTCTTGCGCAGGTCCTTGACGAGCTTGTCGCCGAGGGAGCGGGTCGCCCGGCGGTTCAGGTAGCTGGCCACGGCCGCGCCGGTCAGCAGCGGTCCCATCGTGGTCAGGTTGCGCCCGAAGCGGCGCAGCAGGGTGCCCTGCAACTCCTTGCGGGCCGCCGTGCCCAGCACCGTCGCCACGCCGACGCCCGGCACCAACGGGTTGACCCCGCGCTGGCCGGACCAGGCCTGTACCAGCGCCACCGCCTTCTGCCCGGCGGTGCCGGCGACCGGGACGCCGTACACCTCGTGCAGCTCGCCGATCAGCTTCAGCTCGACCGCGACCACCGCCACCGTCTCGGCGGCGAGCAGCACCGGCGCCGAGAGCAGCGTGGGCGTGACGGCCCACTCGACCGAGGCCACGCCGCCACCGGCCGCACCCACCCCGGCGGTAGCCCGGGCGGCGTTGCGGATGAGACGCTCGGCGAGCTCGTCGCCGTCGAGGCCGTCGTGGTGGCGCCGCAGCGTCGCCAGGTCACGGACCGGTACGTGCGGAGCGACGTCGGCGACCACATCGGCCATCCAGCGCATCGCCGCCCGGGGCCGGAACAGCTGGCCCAGCCCCCGCCGGCGCACGTCGCCCACCAGGCGGCCGAGCAGGTGCCGGCGCTTCTCCGGCGCCAAGTCGTCGGCGGTCAGCGCGGCCACGGTGGCACCGATCTCGGCGTCCTCCGTGACCTGCTCCGGCGTTCCCGCCGGGTCGACCTTCATGAGCTCACGCCCCGGCTCTGCGGTCGGTGCCGAGTTCTCGTCTGGGCGGCTCATGGTGGTCGACCTCCCCGTTACGTCTGCCGTCGAAGACCCCTGTATCCAGTGAATCAGGCGGGCACACGGGTCACACGCCGCGCACGTCCCCGGGACGGGTCCCGGAGGGTCACGCGGCGCCCGGCCGTCGACGACGACCGGGTGGTTCCTGCGGCGAGGACGCGGTCAGGCGCACTCGCGGCAGATCAGTTCCCCGTTGCGCTCGACCGCCAGCTGGCTGCGGTGATGCACGAGGAAACAGCGGGCGCAGCGGAACTCGTCGGTCTGCATCGGCAGAACCTTGACGGTCAGTTCCTCGTCGGCCAGGTCGGCACCGGGGAGCTCGAAGCTCTCCGCCACCTCGACCTCGTCGACGTCCACTGCGCCCGACTGCGAGTCGGCGCGGCGGGCCTTGAGTTCCTCGAGGCTGTCCTCGCCGAGGTCGACCTCGTCGCGACGCGGAGCGTCGTAGTCGGTGGCCATCGGTTTTCACTCTCCTGTATCGATGTGTCACTTGGCGTAAGTAACGCCGGCGACGACGTTTCGGTTCCCGTTGTGACGGACTTTTCTCCCGGCCCGAACAGCAGGGAACGACCATCCGCCGAGGCGCCCCCACCCCCTCGTGAAACTGCCCCGGCAAACGCGGCACCTTACCGCCCTCGTGGGACGCTTGTACGTCCGCAGGCGGCCAATTGTTCCCGATGTGACTGAGGCGACATCAAGGTAGGGGCCCCAGCGCGTAGATCATCGTCGCCGCGCCGGAAACATTCCCTCTTTCCGCGCGCGCGCTTGCCAGACGCTAACCTCACCGGCAGACCCTTCTGCCACCTGACCGGGGAGTTCTCCACCCATGAGCTTTGCGCGCGTCCGAGCGCTCGTCGTGGTCGGCGTTCTCGCCGTCGCCGCCGTGGTCTTCGTCGTCGTGGCCCTCGTCCGCGACACCCAGCGGGGCGCGGTGGCCGACGGCGGCTGCGGTGACGGCTCGGTCCTGGCGAACATTACGCTGCCGGACGACCCCGAGCAGGTGACCGTCAAGGTCTACAACGGCACCGACCAGCAGGGACGCGCCGACAACGTCACGAACGAGTTCAAGAACCGGCGGTTCAAGACCCAGCCTCCGGCGGAGAACAACAAGAAGACCGACGGCGTCGCGGTCATGCGGTACGGCCCCGAGGCGGTCGGCTCGGCGTGGCTGCTGCGGGCGTACTTCCTGAACCAGGCCGACGTGCAGTACAACCCCAAGCGCAAGGGCGCCGTGGTCGACATCGTCATCGGCAGCCGGTTCCAGCAGCTCGCCACCACCACCGAGGTCAACCAGTCGCTGGTGGAGCTCGGCGAGCCGCAGCTCCCGCCGGGCGCGTGCGCCGCACCGGACAAGAAGGACTCCTGACCGGTGCGGGGCGGCCGCCGGGCTCAGGGACCGCCGGCCGCGTCCAGCTCCACGAGCGCGTCGTGCAGGGCCGGGAAGATGGCCGGCGGGGCGGCCACGAGCATGTCCTTGCCGGCCGGATGACCGTCGAGTCCGGACACCACCAGCCCCGCCTCGGTGGCGACCAGCCCGCCGGCCGCGTGGTCCCAGGCGTTGAGCCCCTTCTCGAAGTACGCGTCCACGCTGCCCTCCGCCGCCATGCAGAGGTCCAGCGAGGCGGCGCCGAAGCGGCGGATGTCGCGCACCCGGGTGATCAGGCCGGCCAGCACCGCACCCTGGTGCGCCCGCCGGGCCGGGTCGTAACCGAACCCGGTCGCCACCAGCGACTGGTCCAGCGTCGTGCGCGCCGAGCCGCCGAGCCGCCGGTCGCCGTGCCACGCGCCGCCGCCCAGGGTCGCCGTCCACTCGTCGCCGGTCGCGGCGTTGCGGACCACCCCGGCCACCACGGTGCCGTCCACCTCGGCGGCCAGCGACACCGCGTACTGCGGCAGGCCGTAGAGGTAGTTCACCGTGCCGTCGATCGGGTCGAGGATCCAGCGGACCCCGCCGGTGGCGGCGGTGCTGTCGCCGTACTCCTCACCCAGCACGCCGTCGCCCGGCCGCTCGCGCCGCAGCGCCTCCACGACCTGACGCTCCACGGCCTTGTCCGCCGCCGTCACCACATCGGTGTCGGTGCTCTTCGTCTGCACGTCGGTGATCGCCTCGGCGCGCATGCGCCGGGCCGTCCCCGCGGCCTCCCGTGCGATCCGTACGGCGATCGCCAGCAACTCCTCCGGCGTCGATACCCCGGCTTTCTCAGCCACCCCACACCGCCCTTTCAGCCGGTACCATTCTCCCGCCCGGCGCCCGAAGAGAGGTCGGCGACCCCCCGCGGCGTGCTGCGGCGGGAGGATCTCGCTGGACGGCGCTACAATTCACCCCTGCCCACGCTTCACGGACACCCGCCCGCAAGCCCGTCCGCGTCCCGCGGGCTCCCACACCACACCGGCCAGCCCCGTTCCGCCGCGTGCTGCGCCGGGCCCATGGCCGTGTTTCATCGCCCTCCGGAAGGTCATTCGTGACAGAAGCCCACCAGACCGGTGCCGACGTTCGCTCTCTCACCGAGGCCCTGATCGCCCACGCGCAGGGTGCGGGTGGGCAGATCACGTCGGCCGAGGTCGTGCAGACGGTCGAGTCCGCCGAGGTGACACCGGCCCAGGCCAAGAAGATCCTCCGTGCCCTCGTGGACGCGGGCGTCACGGTCGTCGTGGACGGCTCGGCGAGCACCCGCCGCCGGGTGGCCGCCGCGCGGGCCGCGACGCCGGCCTCGAAGGCCACCACCGCCAAGGCGACCCGCGCCCCGGCCAAGAAGGCCGCTCCCGCGCCGGCGCAGGCCGAGGGCGGCGCCGCCCCGGCCGCCACGCCGGCCACGGCCGCGAAGAAGGTGGCCGCCAAGAAGGCCCCCGCGAAGAAGGCCGCCGCCGGTCCGGCGAAGGCGACCAAGGCCACCAAGGCGGCCGCTCCGGGCGAGGGGCCCGCCGAGGGCGAGGAGATCGATCCCGAGGAGCTCGCCGCCGAGATCGAGGACGTCGTCGTGGAGGAGCCGCCCGCCCTGGTGCAGGCCGCCGCCACCGACGCCGCCAGCTCGGCCACCGACGGCGACTTCGAGTGGGACGACGAGGAGTCGGAGGCGCTCAAGCAGGCCCGCCGCGACGCCGAGCTGACCGCCTCGGCCGACTCGGTCCGCGCCTACCTGAAGCAGATCGGCAAGGTCCCCCTGCTGAACGCGGAGCAGGAGGTCGAGCTCGCCAAGCGCATCGAGGCCGGGCTGTACGCGGCCGAGCGGCTGCGCGCCTGCGACGAGGGCGAGGAGAAGCTCGACCGCAACTTCGAGCGCGACCTGCGCTGGATCGGCCGCGACGGCGAGCGCGCCAAGAACCACCTCCTCGAGGCCAACCTGCGCCTCGTGGTCTCGCTGGCCAAGCGCTACACCGGCCGCGGCATGGCGTTCCTCGACCTGATCCAGGAAGGCAACCTCGGCCTCATCCGCGCCGTCGAGAAATTCGACTACACCAAGGGCTACAAGTTCTCCACGTACGCCACCTGGTGGATCCGCCAGGCCATCACCCGCGCCATGGCCGACCAGGCCCGCACCATCCGCATCCCGGTGCACATGGTCGAGGTCATCAACAAGCTCGGCCGCATCCAGCGCGAGCTGCTCCAGGACCTGGGCCGCGAGCCCACCCCGGAGGAGCTGGCCAAGGAGATGGACATCACCCCGGAGAAGGTGCTGGAGATCCAGCAGTACGCCCGGGAGCCCATCTCGCTGGACCAGACCATCGGCGACGAGGGCGACAGCCAGCTCGGCGACTTCATCGAGGACTCCGAGGCGGTCGTCGCGGTCGACGCGGTGTCGTTCTCGCTGCTCCAGGACCAGCTCCAGCAGGTGCTCCAGACGCTCTCCGAGCGCGAGGCGGGCGTGGTGCGGCTGCGCTTCGGCCTCACCGACGGGCAGCCGCGCACGCTCGACGAGATCGGCCAGGTGTACGGGGTGACCCGCGAGCGCATCCGCCAGATCGAGTCGAAGACGATGTCGAAGCTGCGGCACCCGTCGCGCTCCCAGGTGCTGCGCGACTACCTCGACTGATCCCGGCCATCCCGCCGGCGGTGGTGCCCCGTGCACCCGCCGCCGGCGGAACCCGGGCTCAAGCGGGGCTCAAGATCCGCTGTCAGGTACTGGACACGGACACTTGATCAATACGGGAGAACCCGCCATTCAGTCAACATTGCGTGCCCTTTTCGTCACCACCCGTACATCATCGGGTGGTCATCAGACCGTTGTGCAGAAGTGATCGTTGACGTGGCACCCTTGGGGCACGGCACACTAGCCGGACCACGTGTGACTTGGGTCCCCCCAGGGCACAGTGGGAAGGCTGCAACGGCCAAGGGTGTTGCACGATGGGTGAGCAGTAGCCGAGGAACATGTTCATCGGTGACGACCAGAGGAGGAAGGCGATGACCCCGACTCTCACGCCGCCGGCGGGAAGCGTGGCCGGAACAGCAGCCGATGAACGGTGCGACCGCTGCAATGCAGCCGGGAAGCTCCGTTTGACTCTGGCTGGTGGCAGCGAGCTGGTGTTCTGCGGACACCACGCCAACAGGTACGCCGAGGACCTGGTGAAGATCGCGGTTCAGTACGCGGCCGACCCCGAGTTCACGTGGCGCGGCGCGGAAATGATGTCTAACTCCAACTAATCCCCGGATAGGCAACGGAAGGGCGTCCCGGTGTGGGGGCGCCCTTTTCCCGTCCCCGAAACCCACCCGCCGCCTGCCCGCGCCCGCATCAGCCGGATTTCCCGACCCCGCACCCGTCGGATTTCCCGACCCCACGCCCGTCGGCTCTCCCGACCCCGCGCCCATCGGCTCTCCCGACCGTGCCCATCGGCTCTCCCGCGCCCGGACCAGCCGACTGCCTCCGCCACCGGGGCCGCCGGCCGCCTTTGCCCGGCCGGCTGCCCGGCTGCCCGGCTGGCCGAACATGCCGGACGTGCGCAACGCGGCGGAGACGCCCGCAGAGGCCTCCGAGCCGTCGTGCTTTGCGAGCACCCCGCACCCGCCCACGGACGCCGACGCACCCGTCCACGGCCCTGCGGCCCCGGCGCAGCCGCTCAGCGGCTCCGTCCCGGACCTGCCGGCCCGGAACGCCGCCCAGGACCGCCCGCGCCCTCCCGGGCGCTTGGGGGCGCGCTCAGAACGTCTGGATGGTCGCGATCCGCTCCTCGAGCTGTTCGATCGTCGCCTGGGCGCTCGGCGGCCCCCCGCACAGCCGCCGCAGCTCCGCGTGGATCTTGCCGTGGGGCAGGTTGGTGCGGTGGTGGTGAGCGGCCACGAGCGTGTTCAGCTGCCGGCGCAGGGCGACCCGCCGTTCCGCCGCGCTCATCGTCACCACGGGTTCGCGGGGTGACGGGACCGTTTCCCTGGACGCCGACGCGGCCGCCCTCTTCTGGGCCGCGAGCTGTTCCGTCTGGCGCTTGTTCAGCAGGACGGCGACCTGGTCGGGGCTGAGCAGCCCGGGCAGGCCGAGGTATTCCTCCTCCTCGGGTGTGCCCGTACGGGCGCCCGTGCCGAAGGACGTGCCGTCGTAGATGACCTGGTCGAGTTCCGCCGTCGCGGACAGGGCCTCGAAGCGCTTCTCCAGCTCCCCCTCGGCGTCCTCGGTGCGTTGGGCGCGCTCGAGGAGGTCGTCGTCGAGCCCGTCCGGGTCCTTGGGGGCGCCCAGGATGTGGTCGCGCTGGGCCTCCATCTCGCTGGCGAGGCCGAGCAGGTGCGGGACGCTGGGCAGGAAGACGGTCGCGGTCTCGCCCTGGCGGCGGGCGCGGACGAAGCGGCCGATCGCCTGGGCGAAGTAGAGGGGCGTCGAGGCGCTGGTGGCGTACACGCCGACGGCCAGGCGGGGGATGTCGACGCCCTCGGAGACCATCCGGACCGCGACCAGCCAGCGCTGCTCGGAGAGGGCGAACTGGGCGATGCGGGCCGAGGCGCCCTGGTCGTCGGAGAGGACCACGACGGCCTTCTCGCCGGTGATCTCGTCGAGGAGCTTCGCGTACGCCCGGGCGGTCTGCTGGTCGCTCGCGATGACCAGGCCGCCGGCGTCGGTCATGCCGTGCGAGCGGAGGCGGGAGAGCCGGGCGTCGGCCGCCCGCAGCACCTGCGGCATCCAGTCGCCGCGGTGGTCCAGGGCGGTACGCCACGCCTGCGCGACGAGGTCCTTGGTCATCGGCTCGCCGAGGCGGGCCGCCAGTTCGTCGCCCGCGTTGGTGCGCCAGCGGGTCTCCCCCGAGTAGGCGAGGAAGATCACCGGCCGGACGACGCCGTCGCGCAGGGCGTCGCTGTAGCCGTACACCGAGTCGGAGCGGGAGCGTTGCAGGCCGTCGCCGCCGCGCTCGTACTCGACGAAGGGGATCGGGTTCTCGTCCGAGCGGAACGGCGTCCCCGTCAGCATCAGCCGGCGTTCGGCCTGGTCGAAGGCCTGTTTGACGCCGTCGCCCCAGGTGCGCGAGTCACCGGCGTGGTGGATCTCGTCGAGGATCACCATGGTGGGGCGGGTCATCGTGCGCCGCCGGTGCACCGCCGGCGCCATGCCCACCTGGGCGTACGTGAGCACAGCCCCGTGGAAGTCGCGCGCCGTGTGCACGTCCGAGTTGCGGAACGCCGAGTCGAGCTGGATCCCGACCCGGGCCGCGGCGTTCGCCCACTGGGTCTTCAGGTGCTCGGTGGGGCAGACCACGGTGACCGCCTCGACCGTGCCGTCGTTGAGCAGCTCGGCGGCGATGCGCAGGGCGAAGGTGGTCTTGCCCGCGCCCGGGGTCGCCACGGCCATGAAGTCGGGCGACCGTTTGCGCAGGTAACCGACCAGCGCCTTGCGCTGCCAGTCGCGCAGCGGGGGGAAGGTCTCGAGGTTCGGCAACGGCGGACTCAAGCTGCGGCGATCCCTTCCATAACACAACGCCAGTCACACAAACGCCCCCGCGGAATGCCGCGGGGGCGGAACCCAGCATAGCGGCGGAGGCCGCCCGCACCACGGCTACGGCACGGCCAGCGGGGCGGACCAGCGGCGGTACAGGGCGAGCAGGCGTACGGCCGTCATGCCCGCCGCCGCGGCGACCAGGGTGACCGGATCGGCGACGCCCAGCCAGCTCAGGACGGTGACGGCGACGGCACCGCCGAGCGCCACCACCGCGTAGATGTCGCGTTGCAGCACCGCCGGGATCTCGGCGGTGAGCAGGTCGCGGGCCACGCCGCCGCCGATGCCCGTGAGCATCCCCACCAGGCAGGCGCCCACCGGCGGTACGCCCGCGTGGAGGGCCTTGACCGTGCCGGTGACCGTGAACAGGCCCAGGCCCGCCGCGTCCAGGAGCAGCACGCCGCGCCGCAGCCGGTTGAGCTGCGGGTGGAAGCGGAACACGGCCAGCGAGGCGGCGACGGCGGTGACCGCGTACCGCCAGTCGGAGAAGGCGAGCGGGGGCGCCGCGCCGATCACGAGATCGCGCAGGATGCCGCCGCCCAGCGCCGCCACGAAGCCGACGAAGGCCACACCGAACACGTCGAGCCGCTTCGCGACCGCCGCTCCGGCGCCCGAGGCCGCGAAGACCGCCACTCCGACGAGGTCCGCGACGAGCAGGCTGTAGCTTCCCGTCACGGCGTGTTCTCCTCGCTCAGACCTGCATCGACTCGTAGATCTCCTTGCACTGCGGGCACACCGGGGAACCCGGCTTCGGCGACTTGGTCACCGGGAACTTCTCCCCGCACAGCGCCTCCACGAAGGTGCCCATGACGGCGCTCTCCGCGATCTTCTCCTTGCGCACGTAGTGGAACATCTCCGGCCCGGTATCGGCGTCCTTCGTCTCCGGGCGCTCGAGGATCTGCGTGCTCACAGCATCTGCCTCTCGTCAGGGTCCAAGCTCGTCGGTGTCAAAGCTCTCGTCGGTGTGACTGCTGCCGCGTGCCCCCCGGTCTCCGCGGCGGAAGCTCCAACCCGCAAGTCTGGCACCTCACGCCTGGTCGGTCCAACGACGGGCGCCCCGCGCGGCGCCGTACCGTTGCCATCGTGACCGATTCCACGCGGCCGGTGGGCCGCTTCACCATCCGTTACGGCGATCACGTGACCCGGGCCCGCCGCGACGGCCGCCCGGTGGTGGCGCTGGAGAGCACGATCGTCTCGCACGGCCTGCCCCGCCCCGACAACCTGCGCGTCGCCCGCGAGATCGAGCGGACCGTACGCGACAACGGCGCCGTCCCCGCCACGATCGGGATGATCGGCGGCGAGCTGATCGTCGGCCTGTCGGACGCCCAGATCGAGCACCTGGCCGGCGCGGACGGCGTGGCGAAGCTCTCCGTCCGGGACCTGGCCGTCGCGGCCGCGTCCGGCGCGGACGGCGCCACCACCGTCGCCGCGACCAGCGCGGTGGCCGCGTCGGCCGGCATCGGCGTGTTCGCGACCGGCGGCCTCGGCGGGGTGCACCGGGAGGCGAGCGCGACGTTCGACGAGTCCGCCGACCTGACCACGCTGGCCCGCACCCCGATCGTGGTGGTGTGCGCCGGCGTCAAGTCGATCCTCGACGTGGGCGCGACGCTGGAGCGCCTCGAGACGCTGGGCGTGTCCGTGGCCGGCTACGGCACCCGCCGCTTCCCCGGCTTCTTCGTCACCGACGGCGGCTTCGACGTGGACTGGCAGCTCGACTCCCCCGCGCAGGTGGCGGCGGTGATGGCGGCCCGCGAGGAGCAGGGCGTCGGCGCCGGCGCGCTGGTGCTCGGCAACCCGCTGCCGGCCGATGAGCAGCTCGACCCGGCCCTGCACGACCGCACTCTGGCCGAGGGCCTGGAGCTGCTGGCGCGGGACGGCGTCACCGGCAAGGCGGTGACGCCGTTCCTGCTGGCGCACTTCCACAGCAGCACCGAGGGTCGCAGCCTGGAGGTCAACGTCCGGATCATCCTGCGCAACGCGGCGCTGGCCGCGCAGATCGCCGCCGCGGCCACCCCGGCGCACGCGGCGCTCGGCTTCTCCCTGCCGGGATGAGGCAATCGGGATGAGGCGCTCCAGTGCGGGGGTGATCGTCGTCGGTGATCTGGTGACCGACGTCCTGGTGGTGCGCGCCGGCCCGCTCGCCGCCGGGTCGGACACCGACGCCCGGATCCGGGTCGGCGGCGGCGGCCAGGCGGCGAACACGGCCGCCTGGCTTGCCCACGCCGGCGCGGCGGTGACCCTGGTCGCGGCGGTCGGCGACGACCCGGCCGGCCGGGAACGGGTGGCCGAGCTCACGGACGCGGGGGTGCGCTGCGAGGTCCGGCGCCATCCGGACGCGGCGACCGGGAGCGTGGTCGTGCTCAGCACCCCCGACGAACGGACCATGATCACGGACCGGGGCGCGGCGGTGCTGCTGGACCCGGCCGACGTCGCGGCCGCGGTCAAGGGCGCCGGCGACGCCGGCCACCTGCACCTGTCCGGCTATCCGCTGCTCCACCCGGGCTCCCGGCCGGGCGGGCTGGCGGCGCTGGCCGCGGCCGCCGAGCGGGGCCTGACGACCAGCGTCGACGCGGCCTCGGCGGCGCCCTTGCGGCAGGTGGGTGACTTTCTCGAGCTCGTACGCGGAGCCGACCTGCTCCTCTGCAACGCCGACGAGGCGGACGTGCTGGCCGGCCCCGGCCGGCCGGAGGACCAGGCGGGGTTCCTCACCGCCTATGCCCGGAACGTGGTCGTCAAGCGTGGTGGGGACGGCGCCGTCTGGAAGATCCGGGACGGGGTGTTGCGGTCGGTGACGGGTGTCCGCGTACGGTCGCTTGATCCGACCGGTGCGGGTGACGCCTTCGCCGCGGGCCTGCTCGAGGCATGGTGTTCCGGCGCGGAGCCGCAGGCCGCGCTCGCCGCCGGCGCCGCACTCGGCGCGGCGGCCGTGCAGCGGGTCGGCGCGCGGCCCTGAGAGACGCCCGCGCGGCCCTGAGAGACGCCCGCGCGGCCCTGAGAGACGCCCGCGCGGCCTTAAGAAGGCAGCCGCGCCCCTGAGAAGGCAGCCGCGCGGCCGTGAGTAGGCAGCTCGGCCGGCGGTTCAGGTGGGCTCGACGTCGATGGTGCGGGGGGTCGTGGGCTGCGGGTCCGGCTGCTGGTCGAGGGCGCGCGGCGCCGGCGCGGGCCGGGGCGCGGGCGGGTTCGCGCGGCTCTTCGGCGGGCGGTCGTTGGCGATCAGGACCGCCGCCCAGGGCAGGAAGACCATGCCGGCCGCGCACAGGGTCAGCCACAGCGGGAGCAGCGGGGGCCGGACGCTGATCAGGATCGCGCCGACGATCAGGCAGGCGGCGCGCAGCGCCATCATCGAGACGTAGCGGATCTCCCGGCTGCGGAGTTGGTCGTTCTGGCTGCGGGCGGCGTCGGTGATCAGCACCGGCCGCTCCGGCTGCTTCTTCACCGGCTCATCCTTGCACCGACAGGGGGGCGCCGACCAGTTTCGACGCAGGCCTCCGGTCGTCGCCAAGTGTTTCAGTACGCCGCGCGCCGACCGATCTAGAGGCCGTGCGGGCGACCTCCTTGTTGCAGCGACGCCGGTGGGCCGGCATCGCGCTCGTCGTCGTGGTCGCCCTCGTCGGGACGCTCGCCTCGTGGGGCGCGGCCCGCAACGTCGGCGCCGACGAGCGGCGCTACGCCGCCCAGCTGATGGATCGCTACACCGCCGACCTCACCCGGGCGATCAACACCGAGCTGCAACGGTACGCCGACACGCTCACCGACGTCGCCATCGCCCTCGGCGCCCAGAGCGACCTCTCCGCCGCCGACTTCAACTGGATCACCGCCAAGGTGAGCAACCGGCGCATGCCCGGCGCGAGATCCCTCGCCTTCGTGGTCCCCGCGCCGGACGGGGACGTCGCCGCGGTGGGCGGCTACTGGCGCGGCCAAGGGGTCGCCGACCTGCGGCTCCGCCCGATCGGCACGGGGGTCGAGCACGCCTTCACGGTGTTCACCCGCTCGTTCGACGGCACCCGGCTGACGGCCGGCCTGGACCTGAGCGTCGCGCCCGAGGCGGTCGCCACCCTCGACGACGCGCGGGCCTCGGGCGGGTTCGCGGTCAGCCCGGCGTACGTCGTGCCGGAGGACCGGGACCGGCCGGCCGCGGCGCAACAGCGGTCGTTCACCTTCGCCGTACCCGTGTACTTCGTCGGGGGCACCTTCCGCGCCTGGCTGATCATGAGCGTGCACGGCGGTGACCTGCTCAACGACACGCTGCGGGAACAGGCGCACGGCGCGGTGACCGCCGAGCTGTCCGATCCGTCCGGCACCGGCGACCGGGCCGTCGCCGAGGCGACCGGGGAGTCCCGGCCGTCGGCCGCCCTCGACCGGACGTCGGTCGTCGCGGCCGGGCTGCGCACCTGGACCCTGCACGTGCACCCCAGCGCCCAGATGCTCGACGAGACCGAACGCGGCATCGTGGGTTCCACCTGGGCCGTCGCGCTGACCATCACGCTGCTGCTGACCGCCTTGATCGGACTGCTCACCGGCGCCCGGAACCGGGCCATGACCAGGGTCGACGTGGCCACCGCCGCGCTGCGCCGGGACATCGCGCGCCGGCAGGCGGTGGAGACCAAGCTGCGGGAGCGGGAGAACGAGCTGCGGCAGATGGCCCTGCACGATCCGCTGACCGGGCTCGTCAACCGGGCCGGCCTGGACGCCCGGCTCGCCGGGACGGTCGGGCGCCGGGCGGACATCGCGCTGCTGCTCATCGACCTGGACGACTTCAAGCTGGTCAACGACGCGTACGGGCACGCCGCCGGCGACACGGTGCTGACCGAGTTCGCGCACACCCTCCGCGCGACCGTCCGCGCCGACGACGTGGCCGCCCGCATCGGCGGCGACGAGTTCGTGGTGCTCCTCACCGAGATCCCGGACGCCGAGACCGCGATCGCCGCGGCCCAGCGCGTCGTGTCGGCGGCAGCCGCCTCCCCGGTGCGCCTCGGCGACGACAGCGTCCCGATCCGCGCCAGCGTCGGCGTGACCACCGCCCGCCCCGGCGACACCCCGAAGGACCTCCTGCGCCGCGCCGACATCGCGATGTACCAGGCCAAGCACCTCGGTACGCACGGCGTCCAGCTGCACGACCCGTCGATGACCGACCGCCGGGCGGCCGACGCCCAGCTCGGCGAGGACCTGGCCGGCGCGGTGGAGCGCGGCGAGCTGACGGTGCTCTACCAGCCCCTGGTGGACCTCACCGACGGCCGCCCGATCGGGGTGGAGGCGCTGGTCCGCTGGCAGCACCCCACCCACGGCACGGTGTCACCGGCCCGGTTCATCCCGATCGCCGAACGCAACGGCTCGATCAGCGCCCTCGGCCTGTGGGTCCTGCGCGAGGCGTGCGCCCAGGTCGTGGAGTGGGGCGCGGACACGTACGTCAGCGTCAACCTGTCGCCGCGGCAGCTCCAGGAGCCCACCCTGCTCCAGGACGTCCTGGCGGTCCTCGCCGCCACCGGCCTGCCCCCGGCCCGGCTCGTCCTCGAGATCACCGAGTCCGCCCTGGTCGACGACGCCGCGGGGATCACCATGCTGGCCGCCTTCCGCGAGCACGGCATCCGGGTGGCGATCGACGACTTCGGCACCGGCTACTCGTCGCTGCACTACCTGACCCGGCTCCCGGTCGACATCCTGAAGATCGACCGCAGCTTCGTGGCGGAGCTGAACGGCACCCCGGAGGGCGCCGGCATCACCGAGGCGATCCTGCGCCTCAGCCACGCCCTGCATCTGACCACGGTCGCGGAAGGCATCGAGACCACCGAGCAGGCCACCGAGTTGCAACTCCTCGGCTGCGGCATCGGCCAGGGCTACCTGTTCGCGCAGCCCCTCCCGGCGGGCGACGTCCTCACCCTGCTGTCGCACCCTTCGCCGCCGCCTTCATCTCTTTCTTGAACGCCCGCACCCGCACAAGCGAATCCCCGTCGACGATGTCGGCCACCGACCGATACGCCCCCTCCTCGCCGTACCCGCCGGCCGCCTCCCGCCACCCCGAGGGCCGCACGCCGTACTGCTTCCCGAGCAGAGCGGCGAAGATCTGCGACTTCTGCTTCCCGAACCCGGGCAGCGCGGCGATCCGCTTGACCAACTCCCGGCCGTCGGCGACCTCCCGCCACAGATTCGCAGCGTCACCGTCATAGCTGCCCACAATGACCCGGCACACCTCCTGCACCCGTCCGGCCATCGCCTTCGGAAAACGATGCAGCGCGGGCGGCTCGGCGAAGATCGCGACAAGCGCATCAGGATCGAACCCGGCAAGCTCGGTCGCGGTGGGCGGGTGCCCGAGCCGCTGAGCAAGCACGTACGGCGAACTGAACGCCTTCTCGAGCGGAATCTGCTGGTCCAGAACCATCCCGACGAGGAGGGCGAGAGGGTCCTGATTGAGCAGCTCGTTCGCTTCTTCTCCGATCGGGAGGGCGATGGCCATGATCGATTCCTGTCTTTCGTGAAGGCGCCGCCGCGCCGCCGGCTCAGCACGCTCCGTCGATGACATCCTGTTCCCGCCACCGGCCGTCGCGGCCGTTCGGGGATTCGGAGACCAACTACAGCATGACCGACGCAGTCGTACCAGCCACCGTCGACCGCTGGCTGTACCACTTCACACACGTCGACAACGTGACCGCCATCCGGGATGCCGGCTGCCTGAGTTGCGACGTCGTAGCGCGGCGTGGCATGACGCGATCAGAGGTCGGCGCGGCGGACATCAAGGAGGCGCGGCGGCAACGGACCATTCCAGTCCCCCCGGCGGGCCATGTCGGTGATTACGTACCGTTCTATTTCGCACCTCGCTCGCCCATGATGTACCGCATCGCGTGCGACCATCGTGACAGCGTGCCGGGTCGGTACCAGGGCGGCGACCTACCCCTGGTCTACCTGGTCACCACCGTGAAGGCCGTGGTGGAAGCCGGACTGACGTGGGTCGCCACCGATGGCAACGCCGCGACTGCGACCAGCGAATTCACGTCGGACCTGAACGACATGGCGCGGATGGTCGACTGGGAGCTGATGGGCGCCGAACGCTGGAACAACACTCCCGAAGACCCCGACCGCCAGCGACGACGTCAGGCCGAGTTTCTCGTGCACCGCTCGCTGCCCTTGACGCTCGTCCGATGGGTAGGGGTGCACAACAACCAGGTCAGGTCTCAAGTCGGTAAACTACTTATGGATCATGCTCTCGGAGAGCGGATTGTCGTCAGACC
Source organism: Pseudosporangium ferrugineum (assembly GCF_003002065.1). Lineage (GTDB taxonomy): Bacteria > Actinomycetota > Actinomycetes > Mycobacteriales > Micromonosporaceae > Actinoplanes > Actinoplanes ferrugineus_A. The sequence continues at coordinate 89,028 of NZ_PVZG01000013.1, read as the reverse complement.
CCACTGGTACTACGGGTTCGGACGGAGGTGAGCAAGGTGATCGAGGAGGGCTCGGGCAACCTGTTGACGGCCGAGGTCGACGCACTCGTCAACACGGTCAACACGGTCGGCGTCATGGGCAAGGGCATCGCACTCCAGTTCAAGCGGGCCTTCCCGGCCAACTTCCGCGCCTACCGGGCCGCCTGCTCCCGGGGTGAGGTCCAACTCGGGGTGGTCTGGGCCTTCGACACGGGTGTCCTGGGCCCGCGACGATACATCCTCAATTTCCCGACCAAGTCGCACTGGCGAGACGACTCCCGGCTCGAGGACATCGCAGCCGGCCTGGAGTCGCTGGTCGCGACCGTGCTCGACCGAGGGATGACCTCGGTCGCGATTCCCGCACTCGGGTGCGGGAACGGCGGCCTGGCCTGGGAGGACGTACGACCGCTGATCGAGCGGGCCGCCGACCGGATGCCCGGGGTGCGCGTGGTGGTCTATCCGCCGGAGGGCGCCCCGTCACCGACAGCGATGCCGAACGCCATGCCGCGACCACCTCTCAACCCGTCGCGGGCCCTGTTGCTGACGACCATCAGCCGGTACCTGATACGCGCACGGCTCCAGGAAGTCCGGGACGGCGTCAGTGAGCTCGAGATCCAGAAGCTGGCCTACTTCCTCCAAGTGCTCGGGGCTCCCCTCCGCCTGACCTTCGTCCGGGGAACCTACGGGCCGTATGCCCCTGCGCTGAGCCGCACCCTGGACATGCTGGAGGGGCACCACCTGAACGGGCTCGGCGACAGATCGGCGCGGGTGACCGAATTCGCCCCGATCAACCCTGTCCGAGAAAGTGTCGAGGAGGCCGAGCGGCTCCTCCAGGACGAGCCTGCCGGCCTTCGCCGCCTCACGACGCTGCTGGAACTGGTCGACGGTTTCGAAACCCCATACAGCCTGGAACTTCTCGCCACGGTGCATTTCGCTTCCGGCCACGAGCCGGAGACGGCCGATCATGGCGCTCTTGCCGAGCGAGTCGCCTCCTGGAGCCTGCGCAAGGCCCGGATGTTCACCGACAAGCACGTTGCGGTAGCCGCGCGCCGGCTCGCCGAGGCCGGTCTTCTGCCTGCCTGACGGGTGACCACGCGGGCCGCGCTCCAGGGCGAGCTAGGCCGTTCGGACCCGAAGCGACACCGACGCCGGCTATTGGGCCAGCGCGCGCTCCACCCCCGCCGCCAGGGTCCGGTCCGCTTCCAGCGCCCGGCGGGCGTCCGGGTCGGCCAGCGTCGCGGCCGGGTCCGGGACGAGGTGGCCGCGCAGGTTGAGCAGCCGGGCCGGCGGCACCGCGCCGTCGAGGCCGGCCAGGGCTGCGAGCGCGCGGAGCTGGTCGACCGGGGCCAGCCGGAGGCGGCGGAGGTCCATCTCGCCGATGACGCTCATCAGCGCCTGCCCGTCCGGGGTCCGCACCGCGGCCAGGCATTCCAGGACCTCCGGGACCGCGCGGCGCAAGTAGGTGCTGCGGGTGACCAGCCGCAGCCAGGCCAGCACGTCCTCGACCGGGAGGCGGCCCGCGTCGCGCGCCAGCATGCCGAGGAGCATGCGCGCCGAGCGGCCGAAGTGGAGCTGGGATGCCGACTGCTCGGCGCCGCCGCCGAAGACCGCCGCCATCGCCGGCTCGTACGCGGCCGCCAGGTCGTCGGCGCGGCGGGCCGAGTCGACCCAGACGCGGGTGAGGCAGTGGGCGACCGTGCCGGACCGGTCGCCGCCGACGGGTACGACGGTCGTGACGGCGTCCGGCACCCAGCGGGCGAGCGGTTCGGCGGCCAGCCGCACGAGGTCGGCCCCGGTGTCGACGGTGAGCTGGAGGCGGTTGGCGATCCGGTCGTACGGCACCGCGGCGTCCGCGGCGAGCCAGTCGACGTCGACGGCGGGGAAGCGGCGCTCGGTCGTGGGGTCGAGCACCAGGTCCCGGCGGTCACCGTCCCAGGTGCGGATCACCGTCAGCGTGGCCACCAGCTCGTGCCACATGCCCGACGGGACCGCCGCCTCCCACTGCAGCGCGGCGGCGTGCAACCAGAAGGCCGGGTCCGCCGCGTGGACGTAGATCTCCGAGGCCCGGAGCGGTTCGCCGCAGGCCAGCGCGAGCAACGCCAGGTTCAGCGAGTACGTCGCCATGGCATGGTCGATCCGCTTGTCGACCGGCCGGTACTCGTGCGCCGGGTACCCCGGTCGCAGCAGCGCGGCCCGCAAGGCGTCCACCAGCCAGGCGCGGATCGCCACGCGGTCCTCGCCGGCGAGCATCGACGCGACGAACGGCAGCACGGTCGCCCGGGTGCCCAGCGGCGAGAATCCCAGCAGCGTACGGACCAGCCCGTCGTCGCGTTGCCCGCCGCTGAGCGGGAGTCGCGCGACGGCCGCCCGCGCGGTGACCTCGCGGACCGCACGCACCACGAGCCGGGCCACGAGAAATTCGCCGAAGGTGGCGTGCAGGAATTCGAACGTCTGCTGGAGGCGGTCGTCCTGGGTGGCCCGCGACCGCTGGATGAAGAAGAACCGGCCGACCAGTTCCTCCCCCGCGGTCAGCGGCCGGTGGAACGCCTCGGTGTGCCCCGGCCGCACCGCCGTCAGGCCCAGCGCGGCGAGGTCGGCGTCGAGTTCCCGCTCGGTGACCGACTGGCGGCGCCGGTTGAACATCGCGAACGCCACCACGGACAGCCGGACCAGCTCGTCCTCGACCAGTTCCGGCACGACCGCCTCGGGGGCGCGCGGGTGCAGCCGGCGTACCTCCCGCTCGGCGAAGCTGCCCAGCAGCCGCTCGTAGAGCTCGGCCCGCCCGAGCGTACGGTCCTCCTGCAACGCGTGCGTGGCGGCGTCGTAGAGCGCGAGCATGAGCAGCAGCAGCGGCTGCTCGCAGAAGTCGGGGAAGCTGTCGAACACCCCGGCGGGCAGCGGACGGTAACCGCCGACGCCGGCGTTCCCGCGGTTCCACGTCGCCAGCCAGGCCGTGACCTGCGCCTCGTCGAAGCCTTCCAGCCGTACGGCCAGCGCGCCGCCGGGCAGCCGGGCGCGATCCGCCACGGCGAGGCGGCTGGTGACGACCACGGCGACCGGCCGCCCGAGGACGGCTTCGCGCTGCTGGAAGGCGGCGACCCGCTGCAGGTAGTCGGACTGGTGGATGCCGGTGGCCTGGATCAGCTCGTCGAACCCGTCGAGGAGGAGCACCGGCAGGGCGCCCTCGGCCGCCCGGGTCAGCTCCGGCCACGCGACGCTCTCCCCGATCGTCGCGCGGACCGCCAGCTCGACCTGGTCCTGGATCTCGGCCTCGGCCGGCACCTCGCGCAGCACCACCCGGACCACCAGGAAGTCGGCGGCCGGCAGCCGGGCGGCCAGCACCCGGGTCAGCGCGGACTTGCCCGCCCCCGGCTGGCCGAGCAGCACCATCGGCGCCTCCGCGGCCCGCGGCGTGGTCAGGTAGCGGGCCAGGAACGCCGCCAGGTCGTCGCGGACGTCGCCGGTCCACCACGACTCCTCCGCCGGGTTCGCGCCGGGCGTCGCGGTCCGGACCCGGAACCGCGGGTCCAGGTAGGCCTCCCCCAGCGCCGGCACGCGCACGTCGCCGGCATCGCCGCGGACCACCGGCTGCGCCAGGTCGGCCCGGTAGGCCGCCGCGAGCGCGGCCCGCCTGCCCTCGGCGCGCCGCCCGGAATCCGAGCGCTCCAGCAATTCCCGCAGCTCGCGCAGGCTCTGCCCGATGGCCCGGGACTCGGTCCGCTGCATCCAGATCCCGAATTCGGGTACGTCCAGAGCCAGCCGCCGGCTCATCTCCTCATACCGGCGCACCGCCCTCGCCGGCAACTCCTGCCCCACCAGCCGCTGAGCGGCGAGCCGGTCCGCGTCACTCGCGCCCTCCCACACGGCAAGACCCGAAAGAAACTGATGCAGCCGTACGCTCGCAGCCACGTAATAGTGGGTCAGGCCCGCGAACAGGTCCCGCTCGGCCAGCTCGGCCGAGGGCACGGGGATCGCCGCGGTGAGCAGGTGCTCGAGCCAGTTCCCGTCGACGCGGGTGCCGGTGGCGAGCCGGAGCTGCTCGTCGCGGGTCAGCTCGGGCGAGCCCACCCCACCGGCGACCACCACCTCGTCGAGCACCTCGAAGTACGCCGCGAGCACGAGCACGCCGTGCGCGGCCTGGAGCCGGTTGCTGCGGTCGTGGCGCGACAGTCCCCGTACGGTGTCGGAAAGCCTGCCGGTCACCTCCCGGCCGAGCCGGACCATCTCGGTCTTGGCGTCGAACAGCGACAACGCGACCTCGGAGCCGCCGGCGGTGGCGACGGACAGCAGCCCGCCGAGAAGGTCGTCGACGGCTTTGGCGGCGGGGCCGGCCCCGTCGAGCAGTCGGACGGCATCGACGTAGCGCAGTCCCCGTGACATCCGACCATGATGTCGGCCCCGCGGGCGGCGGCCAACCCCGGTTTGCCCCCGCCCCGTACGGGCAACCCTGCCACCATGAGCGACTACGACACCGAAGCCGTCCGGGACGTGCCGAGCAACACCCGCCCGGACCGGGGCGACGACGACCCGGGCCTGTCCAGCACCATCGCCGCGGGCACCGACCCGGAGCAGCTCAGGAACGGCGGCCCGCCGCCCGCGGACGGCGGCATCATGACCACCACGGGCGGTACGGCCGGCCCGAACAGCTTCCGCCCCCGGGCCCGGCACGGCGAGGGCGTCGCCCCGACCACCATGGGCGACGCGACGACCGGCGCCCTGGACCCGGCCGACAACACCTACACGAGCGACGCGAGCAGCACGGCGGTCGACTGACCCGCTATCGTCGCTCGCGATGAGGGCTTTGATCCAGACCGTGAGCCGGGCCAGCGTGACCGTGGACGAGCAGGTCGTCGGCAAGATCGAGGACGGCCTGCTCGTCCTGCTCGGCGTCACTCACACCGACACCCCGGCGCTGGCCGCGACCCTGGCCCGCAAGGTCCACGACCTGCGCATCCTCGACGACGAACGCTCCGCCGCCGAACTGGCCGCGCCCCTGCTGGTGGTCAGCCAGTTCACCCTGTACGGCGACGCCCGCAAGGGCCGCCGCCCCACCTGGTCGGCCGCGGCCCCCGCCGAACTGGCCGAACCCCTGTTCACCGCGTTCGTCGAAGCCCTGCGCGCCCGGGGCGCCCCGGTCGAGACGGGCCGCTTCCGCACCCACATGCTCGTCGAAAGCGTCAACGTCGGCCCCCGAACCGTCCTCCTGGAGCTGTAGCCCCCGGGTTCTCCTAGAAGAAGCCCCGGCGCTGGGCGGACTGCTGCAGCCAGCCGTTGAGCTGCGCGGTCCAGTCGATCTGGTCGACGGTCCGGTAGTCGACATCGAACCGGCCGAAGGCGTCGTGCCCCTCGGTGAACAGCCCGCCGCGCTTGTCGATCTCCAGCACCACCTGGAGCTGCTGCGGCGTCGGGATGAAGGTCACCTCGAGCTGGTTGATGCCGTGCGCGAACTGGGCCGGCGGGTAGAACTCGATCTCCTGGTAGAACGGGAGCGTCTGCTGCACGCCGTACACCCGGCCGCGCTCCACGTCGGCGCGGCTGAAGCGGAAGCCGAGCCGCAGGAACGCGTCGAGGATCCGCTCCTGGGCCGGCAGCGGGTGGACCGCCACGGCGTCCAGGTCACCCTTGTCGACCGCCCGGGCCACTTCGAGCTCCGTACGCAGTCCCATGGTCATCCCGTGCAGGTGCTGCCCGTACACCTCGGTGATCGGGGTTTCCCACGGCACGTCGAAGCGGAAGGGGACGTCGTAGCGCGCGCCCGCGTCGAGCTTGAACGAGCCGGTCAGGCGCTGACGGTGGAATTCCTGGTCGGTGTTGTACTCGCTGTCGCCGCTCTCCACCTCGACCCGGGTGATCAGGCCGACCGCGACGTACTCGATGTCGACGGCGTGGTCCCCGCCCATGACGTGCACCTGGCCCTCCAGGTAGCCGCCGGGCCGGCAGTTGGGGTTCGCGAGCACCGTCTCCACGGACGGCCCGCCCACACCCATCGCCTGCATCATCCGCTTGAAGACCACCGAACCTCCTCCTGGCGAAACGTTCCACCTGCAGATTACCGGGGTTGAACAAGGTAATCGGAATTGCGCCCGATTCAGTCCATCTCCCATCAATCCGGGTGGGTTGCCGGGCGGGCGACCTCAGGGTTCTCCCTGATTCATGCCACCCGGACGCCTTCCTCACCTCCGCTTAACGCCCCCCGGTCCAAACTTTTGATCACCGGCACGAATGCGGCTGGGGAACGACATCGGTTGACGCGGGGAGGGGACTGAAAGGTGGTCCTGCAGATGAAGGCGACGGAGTCCACGGTGGTAACCGCCGAGAACATCATGACTGACGGTGTCGAGGCCCTGGCCGACCTGGACGCCACCGACGAGCGCGGCGTCTCCGCCGACCTCGTCCGGGCGTACCTCAACGGCATCGGGCGCACCCGGCTGCTGACCGCGGTCGAGGAGGTCACCCTCTCCAAGCGCATCGAGGCCGGCCTCTACGCCGAGGAGAAGCTCCCCGAGGCGAGCGACGACCTGGCACCCCTCTTCGAGATCATCGTCGCCGAGGGCCGCGCCGCGAAGAATCACCTGCTGGAGGCGAACCTGCGCCTCGTGGTGAGCATCGCGAAGCGCTACACCGGCCGCGGCATGGCGTTCCTCGACCTGATCCAGGAAGGCAACCTCGGCCTCATCCGCGCCGTCGAGAAATTCGACTACACCAAGGGCTACAAGTTCTCCACGTACGCCACCTGGTGGATCCGCCAGGCCATCACCCGCGCCATGGCCGACCAGGCCCGCACCATCCGCATCCCGGTGCACATGGTCGAGCAGGTCAACCGCATGGTCCGGGCCCGCCGCGACCTCGCCGCCCAGCTCGGCCGCGAGCCCGGCGTCGCCGAGATCGCCCAGGCCATGGGCGTGCCGGAATTCCAGATCATCGAGCTGATCTCGTACGACCGGGAGCCGGTCAGCCTGGACCAGGCGGTCGGCGAGGACGGCGAGAGCGCCCTCGGCGACTTCGTGGCCGCGGTGGACCCGAACGCCGAGCCGGGCAGCACGGTCACCCAGGGCGAGCTGCGCAACGAGGTGGAGATCGTGCTCGCCACCCTGTCGGAGCGCGAGTCCGCAGTGATCCGCCTCCGCTTCGGCCTCGACGACGGCCGCCAGCGCACCCTCGACGAGGTGGGACGCGAGTTCGGCCTCAGCCGCGAGCGCATCCGCCAGATCGAGAAGGTGACGATGTCCAAGCTGCGTGACCCGCAGCGGGCGGCGCGCCTGGAGGCGTACGCCAGCTGATTCCCCCGTACCACGTGTGAGGCCGGCCGCTGTTCGTGGCCGGCCTCACACTGCTTCGAGGCGGCGGGGACCGGTGTCCGGGCGTACGCCGGGCTCCCCGATCTCCATGGACGCGTGCAGGACCGCATAGCCGTCCGGCCGGGCCAGGACCGGGTTCAGGGACAGGGCGCGGACGCGGGGGTGCTCGTCGGCGAGGCGGCCGACGCGGAGCAGCAGATCGATCAGGGCGTCCCGGTCGACCGGCGCCGAACCGCGGTAGCCGTGCAGCAGCGGTGCCGCGCGGGGCTCGTCGACCAGGGCCGCCGCCGCGCGGTCGGTGAGCGGGGCGGCCCGCCAGGCGAGGTCACCGAGCAGCTCGCTGGCCACGCCGCCCAGGCCGAAGCCGACCACCGGGCCGAACGCCGGGTCCTCCACCACCTCGACGGTGCAGGCCACGCCCGGTGCCACCATCGACTGGACCAGGACGTGCGGGCCGAACGCCGCCGCCAGCTCCCGGTACGCGGCGCGGACATCGTCCTCGTCGGCCAGCGCGAGGCGTACGGCGCCCAGGTCGATGCGGTGGCGCAGCGCCCGGCCCGCCGCCTTCAGCGCCACCGGATAACCGAGGGCCTCCGCGGCGGCGACGGCCTCGTCGATCGTCCCGGCCGACGTCGACGGTTCGACCGGGATTCCGTACGCGGCGAGCAGCTCGGACGGCGGCCCCTCGCACTCGGCGGCGCCCGGGTCCACACCGGAGAGCACCGGCAGCACCCCCGGCGGCCGGCGCAGCCAGTCGGCGTACGTGGCGACCCGGCCGAGCGCCCGCACCGCCTCCTCCACCGACGGGTACGACGGCACCTTCGCCGGCAACTGCCCGAGCAGGAACGTCGCCACCGTCGGCTTCTCCCCCGCGAGCGCCACGCTGCCCAGGGCGGCCGCGAAGTCGGCGTCCTCGTCGGGAAGCTGGCCGGGCAGCGGCGGCGCGAACACCACCACCAGCGCGTCGACCCGGTCGTCCACGGCCGCGTCCGCCAGCGCGTCGGCGAAGTCGTGCGCGCCGGCCTGCGGGCTGATGTCCTGCGGATAGCCCTCGGCCACGGTCAGCCCGTTGGCGCGGCAGGCGGCGACGGCCAGGCCGGACAGGGCCGAGGAGTTGCCGACCACGGCCACCCGGCGGCCGGACGGCAGCGGCTGGTGCGCGAGCAGGACCCCGACGTCGAACAGCTCGGCGACGGTGTCGACGCGGATGACGCCGGAGCGGGCGAACAGCGCGGTCACCGCCTTGGTGTCGGGGCCGGGCAGGTCTCCCGCCAGCCCCGGCGGGCGCGTCGCCGACGCCACCGCGACCACCGGCTTGACCCGGCTCATCCGCCGCGCCAGCCGGGCGAACTTGCGCGCGTTGCCGAACGTCTCCAGGTACAGCAGGACGAGGTCGGTGCCGGGGTCGTCCTGCCAGTACTGCAAAAGGTCGTTGCCCGAGACGTCGGCGCGGTTGCCCGCCGACACGAAACTGGACAGGCCCAGGCCACGGCGGTCGGCCTCGGCGAGCAGCGCCACCCCGAGCGCACCGGACTGGCTGAAGAAGCCCACCCGGCCCGCCGCCGGCAGTCGCGGCGCGAGCGTGGCGTTGAGGCGTACGGAAGGATCGGTGTTGGCTATTCCCAGGCAGTTGGGGCCGACCACGCGCAGGCCGGCCGCGTGCGCCGCGTCGACCAGCGCACGCTGAGCGAGCACGCCCTCCGGCCCGGCCTCGGCGAAGCCGGCCGACACGACCACCAGGCCTCCCGCGCCGGCCGCGGCGGCGTCGGCGACGGCGTCGTCAACCCCGTCCGGGGGTACGGCGATGAGCGCCAGATCAACCGCCGCACCGGCCTCCGTGGCCGACCGGTAGGCCCGCAGCCCCGCCACCCGGGCCGCGCTGCGGTGCACGGGCACGACCGAGCCGGTGTAACCGCCGTCGCGCAGGTGGCCGAGCAGGGCGGCGCCGATGCCCTGGCCGCTGGCGCTCGCGCCGTACACCGCGACCCCGCGCGGGTGCAGCAGGCGGGCGATGGACCTGGCCTCGGTGCGCTGCTCGCGGCTCTCCTGCACCTCGCGGGACTTCTCCGTCGGGGCGATCGAGAAGCTCAGATGCACCACGCCGTCGGCGTACCTGCGCTGGATCTGGTAGCCGAAGTCGCTGAACACGCGCAGCATGCCGCCGTTCTGCGGCAGCACCTCGGCGACGAACCGGGAGATGCCGTTCACCCGCGCGGCGTCGGCCAGGTGCTCGAGCAGCACCGAGCCGATCCCGCGGCCCTGGTGCGCGTCCTCGACCACGAACGCGACCTCCGCCTCGGGCGAGCCGGGACCGAGCCGCTCGTACCGGCCGACCGCCATGATCCGGGGGCCCGAGACGATGACGAACGCCTCCCGGTCGTGGTGGTCGACGTTGACGAACCGCTCGAGGTCGCGTTCCGGAATTCGCGGATACGGCGAGAAATACCGCAGGTAGCGGGTGCGGTCGCTCATCCGCGAGTGGAACTCCACGATGGCGGGCGCGTCGTCGGGACGGATCGGCCGCATGTGCACGGCGCTGCCGTCGGAGAGCAGCACGTCGGCTTCCCTGGTCACCGGGATCACCTCCCAATCTGGCGTCGCGGCGCCCCGGCAGCGGGGGTCCGCGGCCGGCAGCGTCGAGCGGTCGGTAAGCGTCGCGGCGCGGCGGGCGCGACAGGCGTGGCAAGCGTGGCAAGCCCGGCAAGCGTGGCAAGCCCGGCAGGCGTGGCAAGCCCGGCAAGCGCGACAGGCCCGGCAAGCGCGGCGAGCCCGGCAGGCGCCGCGAGCCCGGCAGGCGCCGCGAGCCCGGCAGGCGCCGCGAGCCCGGCAGGCGCCGCGAGCCCGGCAGGCGCGGCGGGCGGCGGGCGACGTGGTGTTGTGGCCGCGGGGGTTCGCGGGCGTCGGCGGGAGGTGGGCGGGGGCATCGGGTCAGTCGCGGGGGTCGTGGGGGTCGAGGCCGTGCAGCGGGAAGACCGCCATCCGGGTGGCCATGATGGCCTTGTCGACGGGGTCGGGGGCGGTGCCGGGCTCCCACCGCTCGACCGGGGGCGGCGTGCCGTCGGTCAGCTCGGTGGGGACGGGGCGGCCGGGGCAGCGCTCGGCGGCGAGCTTGCGCCACGCCGGCGGGGTGGGGGTGCCCGGGTCGAGCGGTTCGCCGGTGGCCACGGCGAGCAGGTGGGTCCAGGCTCGCGGGACCACCTCGACCAGCGCATACCCGCCGCCGCCGGTCGCGACCCAGCGGCCCTCGCACAGCTCGTCGGCCAGGGCGCGCAGAGCGACATATGCCGCACGCTGCCCGTCGACGGTCAGGCGCAGGTCGGCGAGCGGGTCGAGCCGGTGCGCGTCGGCGCCGCACTGGGTGAACAGCAGCTGCGGCTCGAACGCGCGGATCACCGACGGCACGATCGCGTGGAAGGCGCGCAGCCAGCCGGCGTCGCCCGTGCCCGGTGGCAGCGCGATGTTCACCGCCGTACCCTCGGCTCCCGGTCCGCCGGTCTCGCCCGGATAGCCCGTGCCGGGGAACAGAGCCAGGGGCGACTCGTGCAGGCTGACGGTGAGCACCCGGGGGTCGTCGTAGAAGGCCGCCTGCACCCCGTCGCCGTGGTGCACGTCGACGTCCACGTACGCGATGCGCTGCGCACCCTGGTCGAGCAGGCGCGTGATCGCGACGGCGGGATCGTTGTAGACGCAGAAGCCGGCCGCCCGCGCCGCCATCGCGTGGTGCAGACCGCCGGAGACGTTGACGGCGCGGGTGGCGGCACCGGACCAGACCGCGTCGGCGGCGGCCATCGTCGCGCCGCAGATCCGCGCCGAGGCCTCGTGCATGCCCTCGAAGACCGGGTTGTCGGGCGTGTTGAGCCCCCAGCCGCGGAAGAAGGGATCCAGCGGCGCCCTCCGCACGGCGTCGAGGTAGTCGGGCCGGTGCACGCGGATCAGCGCGTCGTCGCCGGCGGGCGCGGGCACCACCGTGCGCACCCCGGGCCGATCGAGGACGCCCAGCTCGCGGGCGAGCGCCATGGTCAGCTCGACCCGCACCGGATTGAGCGGGTGATCACCCATGTCGTACGCGAGCAGCGCCTCGTCCCAGATCACTGCCGTCGTCCCGTCCGCCATGCCCGTCACTCTGCCACGCCGGTCCGACAGAATGTGGTGCGCCGATTTGTCCCATCAGGGCCGAGCCGCGGCCGTTCCGGTAGGGTCTGCTCACCCACCTCGTCGGCGTGAAGTCAACCCCCGGCTACGAGGTAATATCGCTGCTGGGAGGGCCGCACTGTGAATGATCTCGTCGATACCACCGAGATGTACCTGCGCACGATCCTCGAACTCGAGGAGGAAGGCGTGCCGCCGCTGCGCGCACGTATCGCCGAGCGCCTGCACCAGAGCGGTCCCACGGTGAGCCAGACGGTCGCGCGCATGGAGCGCGACGGCCTCCTGACCGTCGAGAACGACCGCCATCTGCTGCTGACCGAGGAAGGCCGGGTCGCGGCGGTCGCCGTCATGCGCAAGCACCGGCTCGCCGAGCTGCTCCTGGTCAACGTCATCGGCATGCCCTACGAGGAGGCCCACGAGGAGGCCTGCCGCTGGGAGCACGTGATGAGCGACTCGGTCGAGAAGAAGGTGTACGAGCTGCTCAACCGGCCCACCCGCTCGCCGTACGGCAACCCGATCCCGGGGCTCGAGGTGCTGGGCATCCCGGCGGAGGAGCCGCTGGAGAGCAGCTCCACGGTGATCACCGCGGGCGAGCGCAACCTGGCGTTCCCGGGGCTCAGCGGCAGCGTGGTGGTGCGCCGGATCTGCGAGAGCGTCCAGACGAACGCGGGCGTGCTGCGGCAGCTGCACCAGGCGGGCATCGACCCGGGCGCGACGGTGACGGTGGCCCAGGAACGCGACGGCGTGACGATCGACCGGTCCGGGGACAAGATCCGCCTGCCGCGCGAGGTCGCCTCCCGCGTGTTCGTCGACGCCCACTGAGCCGGGTCCTTAGGCCCACTCCCGGCTGTTCCCGGCCCGGAATCGCAAGCTGACGCGCGGGTCGCGGCTGTCGCGCGGGTCGCGGCGGGTCCGCGGGTCCTGAGGTGCGTGGGTCGCCGAGTGCGGCCGGCGCGCGGGGTGCGGCGGGCGCGCGGCGGGCGGAGGTGCCCGCGGTGCGGCAGGTGCGCGGGTCGTGGGGTGCGGCAGGCGCGTGAGTCGCGGCCGGCGCGCCGGGAGCGGCAGGCGCGCGGATCGTGGGGTGCGGCAGGCGCGCGAGTCCCGGCAGGCGCGCCGGGAGCGGCGGGTGCGCGGGTCGTGGGTGCGGCAGGGCGCGTCTCAGTCGGCCCGTGCGTGGGTTGTGGCGGGCGGGGGTGCTCAGGCCGGGTGCGGGTTCGGGCGGGGCGGTCAGCCGTCGGTGGTGTTCATGGCGCGGGCCAGGGAGAGCAGGCTGGTCTGCATCTTCTTGACGTCTGCCGGGGGCGCGCCCTCCGCGAAGGTGAAGCGGAGGGTCTGGAGTTGCTCCGCGCCGCTGAGCCAGCCGATCTCGATCGACGGGCCGTGGCCGTTCGCGGGCTTCGACACCAGGCGGTAGCCGGCCTTGCCGAGGCCCTTCAGCTTCGTGGCCTTGGCCGGCATCACGGCCTCGAGGAAAAGGTCCGCGTCGGCCTTGGTGCTCTCCACGACCGAGAGCGCCAGGTACGGCCATTCCGCCGACGCGGTCTGCACCACGCACGTCGACGTCTTCTCGGCCTGGTCGGAGGCGGCGATGGAGAACTCGACGCCGATCTTCTCCTTGATGAACTGGTAGTCCCAGAGGATGCAGGCGCCGCCCGCGGAGGCCGCCGGCTGCTGGACGATCGGCACGGGTGGCAGCGCCACGGTGTCCGGTTGCTCGGTCGTGCAGCCGGTCAGGGCGAGCAGCGCCGCGGCGGCAGCGGCGGGGGCGATGGGACGCTTGCGCACCTGGGTCCTCCCGAATAATTCGGGCACACCGTACTGGCCCGGAGGGTCCCGCCGGAAGTCTTACTTAGACACAATTAATGTACGGACAGTGACGGCACCCCCTGCCACAGCAGGTGCCGCGCGCGGCGAGGAAGCCGGCGGTCAGCACGAAGAGTCCGGTGCCCGGGTCGGGGTAGCCCGCCCTGCCCTCGGTGAGCGCGGCGTCATGGGCGGCGAGGATCTCCGCCCGGCGCGGATGATCGGGGGCGAGACGCGACGGATGCGGCTCGGAAAGCGGTCGCGGGGCCAGCTCATCGTCCACCGCCCGACCCTAGCGGGTGCTACTTGACACTCGCCGTCAAGGAGCGGAAGGATGGGTCGATGCCGACGCGTGCCGAGCTCGTCGAGCAGGTCGTGCGGCTGCTCGACATCCGCCTCGTCGACCCGCTGGAGATCCTTCTCGAGGGCGACGACACGGTGGCGGCGCTGCGACGGCTCATTCGCGTACGGGCCGGGCGGTGGGCCGACCTCATGCGGGGCGACGACGACCGGGCGGCCGGCGGGGCCGCGATGCGGCTGGTGGCCACGCTGTACCCCGGCGACCGGCCGTTCGATCCGCCGCTGGAGTGGTGGCGTACGCCGCTGGGGCGGGTGGTCGCGGCGCGGGTGGGGCATCCCGCCGCGGAGTCCGTGTCGCTCGCGACCGCCGGGGCGATGCTCGGCATCACCCGCCAGGCGGTGCATGACCTGGTACGCCGCGGCAAGCTGCCGCGGCACCCGGACGGCGGGGTGCCCGCTGCCGCCGTACGGGAACGGTTGAGACTGTGCGACGAGCTGGGAGACAGCGATGATCAATGACCGCCTGGTCGACGCCGGGGACCTGCCGATCGCCGTACGCGACTTCGGCGGCGACCGGCCGCCCCTGCTCCTGCTGCACGGGGCCGGCGGCAACCTCGCGATGCTCACCACGCTGGCCCGGGCGCTGCGGCCGCGGCACCGGGTCATCGCGATGGACCTGCGGGGACACGGGCGTTCCGGTGACGGTCCGTGGTCGTGGGATGCCGCGCTGGGTGACCTCGCGGCGGTGACCGTACAGATGGAATTGGATCGTCCTGCCGTTGCCGGTCACTCGCTGGGCGGGATGCTCGCGGTGCTGTGGGGGCAACGGCATCCCGAGACGCCCGGGGTGGTGAGCCTCGACGGAAATCCGCCGCCGACGCACGCCGGGCAGCTTCCCGGGCTCGATCCGGAGAAGGCCGCCGCCGAACTGGCCCGGCTGCACGAGCTTTTCGACGGGATCCAGGCGGGTGCCGGCCGCGTGATTCCCGCGGCGGAGCTTCCCGACCTCGTCGAACGCCAGCAGATGGCGGCGCGGGACATGGGCGCCAACGAGAAGGTGTGGATCGAGGGCTTCCGGCGCAACCTCGTGCACAGGGACGGCGAGACGTCGACGCGGCCGACGGCGGAGACCACGGGCTCTCTGCGTACGCTGATGAACGATCTTGATCTGGGTCCCGCCTACGCCTCGACGCCCGCGCCGACGCTCGCGGTGCTGGCCACCCGCGACCTGCCGGAGCAGGAACCCTTCGCGGAGCTGTATGCGGCGCACCGGCGGTTCCTGGTGGAGCAGGCGGCCGCGGGGGCGAAGGCGAACCCGCGGATGCGGTATCTGCAGCTGGCGGACGCTTCGCACGCGATGGTGATCGAGCAGCCGGAGCTGTTGGCCAAGATCATTGGGGATTTCCTGGAGGGGTGAGGGGCGGCGCTCCCCCTCCCGGGGATGGGGTCAGCGCTCTCCTTGCGGTTCCGTGCTGTGCGGTTCGCTCTCGGCGAGCGGGTGCGGGGCGTTTTCGGGGGTCAGGGGGCGGGCGGCGCCGGAGCCGAGCAGGCCCAGGCCGATCGCCGCCACCACGACCAGCAGCGCGGGGAGCACGCCGACGTGCTCCGCGAGCAGGCCGATCAGCGGCGGGCCCGCCAGGAAGGCGCCGTACCCGATCGAGCCCGCGACCGAGACCCGGATCGCCGCCCGGAGCGGGTCGTCGGCCGCGGCGCTCATGCCGATCGGGAAGCCCAGCGACGCGCCCGCGCCCCACAGCAGCGCCCCGGCGAGCACGACCGGCACGCCGATGCCGGAAACGACCAGGAGCAGGCCGGCCAGGGCGGAGACCGCGGTCAGCCGCAGCGTGACGACCCGGCCCCAGCGTTCGATCGCCGCATGACCGAAGATCCGGCCGAGGGTCATCGCCGCGACGAAGAACCCGAAGCCGATCGCGCCGACGGCCTCGGTGGCGCCGTAGCCGTCGACCAGGCTGATCGCCAGCCAGTCGTTGGCCGCGCCCTCGGTGAATCCGAACCCCAAGATGAGTACGCCGATCAGCAGCGTGCGCGGCTCACGCCAGGCGTCCCGCACCCGGCCGCCCGGCGACTCCTCGCGGTGCAGTTCCGGGACGGGCAGGAAACGGCGCACGGTGAAGAGCATCACGACCGCGATCACGGCGGCCGTTGCGTACACCTGGGTCGTGACCGTCACCGCCGCGGTCGCCGCCGCCGCGCTGACCCCGGCCCCGGCCACCGTGCCGATACTGAAACCGGCATGAAAGCGAGGCATCAGCGTACGGCCGAGCCGCCGTTCCACGTCCGCGCCCTCGACGTTCATCGCCACGTCCCAGAGGCTGACGCCCACGCCGATGAACACGAGCCCCGCCCCGGCGAACGGCACCGAACCGGCCGCCGTCCCCGTGCCCAGACCGGCCAGCCCCACGACCACGGACATGCTGGCGTACAGCACCGACCGGGCCGGCCCGAAACGCTGGACGAGCGGCCCGGCCAGCGGAATCGCGGCAATCGACGCCCCGGACAGGCAGAGCAGCAACAGCCCGAACCCGGCCGACGACAGCCCCAGATCGGCCCGGATGGCGGGAGCACGGGCCAGCCACCCGCCGAGAGCGAGGCCATTGGCGGCAAACGCGACGCCGACGGCGATCTTGGCAAGTTCGAGACGGGAGCGGTCGACGACGGTCACCGTTCGAACTTAACCGTTAAAGCGATCGGTAATCCACAGATCGCGGCCACCGGAAGTTGCGCCGCCGATGCGGGCTCCGGCTTCGGCGGTGGGCGGGCCGGCTTCGGCGGTGGGCGGGCCGGCTTCGGCGGTGGGCGGGCCGGCTTCGGCGGTGGGCGGGCCGGCTTCGGCTCCTCAGCGGCCTGGCATGGACCGGAAATCGAGAAGTCCCCCGGACCGCAATGGTCCGGGGGACTCCCCAAGGTCAGCCTTCAGGCTCGCGGCTATTGCGCCGGGAGCCGTCCGGTCGGCTCGCGGCTACCGCGCCGGGGGCGGTCAGCTGCAGCCCGAGGTGGAGCCGCAGCCCTCGCAGACGTAGCAGCTGCCCGCCGGGCGCATCTTCGTGCCGCAGGTGAAGCAGAGCGGGGCGTCCGCCGAGGTGCCGAGGACGATCTCGAGCAGTTCCGTGGAGGAGTGCGCCGCGCTGGGTGCTTCCTTCTCCGCGTCGAGCGGGGACTTGGCCTCGACCGCCGGGGTGCCCGGGGCCGCGGCCGTGGGAGCCGAGGCGGCACCCACCGGGGCGGAGACTGGGGCGGACGCGGCCATGCCGGCCAGGTCCACGTTGGCCGCCTCCGCCGCCGCCTCGGCCGCGACCTGGGCCGCGCGCTCCTTGGCGGTGAAGATGCCCAGCTCCGCGCGGGTGTCGTACGGCAGGAAGTCCAGGGCGAGGCGCCGGAAGATGTAGTCCATCACCGAGGCCGCCATGCGCACGTCCGGGTCGTCGGTCATGCCCGCCGGCTCGAAGCGCATGTTGGTGAACTTGCTGACGAACGTCTCGAGCGGGACGCCGTACTGGAGTCCTATCGAGATCGCCACCGAGAAGGCGTCCATGACGCCGGCCAGGGTCGAGCCCTGCTTCGACATCTTGAGGAAGACCTCGCCGAGGCCGTCGTCCGGGTAGGACGACGCGGTCAGGTAACCCTCCGCGCCGCCGACCGAGAACGAGACCGTCTCCGACGGGCGCTTCTTCGGCAGGCGCTTGCGGACCGGGCGGTACTCGACGACCTTCTCCACGACCTTCTCGACCGCGCCCACTGGAGTTTTCTGGTCCGCCGCCGTCTCGGCGGTGGACCGCTTCGCTGCCGACAGCGGCTGGCCGACCTTGCAGTTGTCGCGGTAGATGGCGAGCGCCTTGAGGCCCAGCTTCCAGCCCTGGAAGTGGATGTGCTCGATGTCCTCGACGGTCGCCGACTCGGGCATGTTGACCGTCTTGGAGATCGCGCCGGAGATGAACGGCTGCACCGCGGCCATCATCCGTACGTGACCCATCGGCGCGATGGACCGCTCGCCCATGGCGCAGTCGAACACCGGGTAGTGCTCCGGCTTGAGGCCCGGGGCGTCGACGACGTTGCCGTGGTCGGCGATGTGCTCGACGATCGCCTCGACCTGCTCCTCGGGGTAGCCGAGGCTGCGCAGCGCGCGCGGAACCGTCTGGTTGACGATCTGCATCGAGCCGCCGCCGACGAGCTTCTTGAACTTGACCAGGGCCAGGTCGGGCTCGATGCCGGTGGTGTCGCAGTCCATCATCAGGCCGATGGTGCCGGTCGGCGCGAGCACGGACGCCTGGGCGTTGCGCCAGCCGTTCTTCTCGCCGATCTTGATGCCGTCCTGCCACTGCCTGGTGGCTTCCTTGACCAGCGCCGTGGCGACCGGGCTGCTCGGGCGGATCTCGTCGTTGGCCGCCGCGTGCTTACGCATGACGCGCTTGTGCGCCTCGGCGTTGCGGGCGTAGCCGTCGTACGGGCCGACGACGCCGGCGATCTCCGCGGAGCGGCGGTACGCCGTACCCGTCATCAGGGAGCTGATGCCGGCCGCGACGTTGCGTCCCGCCTCGGAGTCGTAGGGCAGGCCGGACGCCATCAGCAGGGCGCCCAGGTTCGCGTACCCGATGCCCAGCTGGCGGTAGGCCCGCGTGGTCTCGCCGATCTTCGGGGTCGGGAAGTCCGCGAAAGCGATGGAGATCTCCATCGCGGTGATGACGAACTCGATGCTCTTGACGAACTTCTGCACCTCGAAGCCGCCGTCGGCGTTGAGGAACTTCATCAGGTTCAGCGACGCCAGGTTGCAGGAAGAGTCGTCCAGCGACATGTACTCCGAGCACGGGTTCGACGCGGTGATGCGGCCCGTCTCGGGGTTGGTGTGCCAGTCGTTGATGGTGTCGTCGTACTGCAGGCCCGGGTCGGCGCACTCCCACGCGGCCTTGGCGATCTCGGTGAACAGCTTCTTGGCGTCGATGGTCTCGATGACCTCGCCGTGCAGCCGGCCCCGGAGGTCGAACGTGCCGCCCTCCTCGACCGCCCGCATGAACTCGTCGCTGACGCGGACCGAGTTGTTGGCGTTCTGGTACTGCACGCTGACGATGTCCGAGCCGCCGAGGTCCATGTCGAACCCGGCGTCACGCAGGGCCCGGATCTTGTCCTCCTCGCGGGCCTTGGTGGTGACGAACTCCTCGATGTCGGGGTGGTCGACGTCGAGGATCACCATCTTGGCCGCACGGCGGGTCGCGCCGCCGGACTTGATCGTTCCCGCGCTGGCGTCGGCGCCGCGCATGAAGCTGACCGGGCCGCTGGCGGTGCCACCGGAGGAGAGCAGCTCACGGGAGGAGCGGATCCGGGAGAGGTTGACGCCGGAACCGGAGCCGCCCTTGAAGATCAGGCCCTCTTCCTTGTACCAGTCCAGGATCGAGTCCATCGAGTCGTCCACGGACAGGATGAAGCACGCGCTGACCTGCTGCGGCGACGAGGTGCCGACGTTGAACCACACCGGCGAGTTGAAGCTGAACACCTGGTGCAGCAGCATCCAGGTCAGCTCGTGCTCGAACACCTCGGCATCGGCCGGCGAGGCGAAGTACCGGTGGTCCTCCCCCGCCTTGCGGTAGGTCTTCACGACCCGGTCGATCAGCTGCTTGAGCGACCACTCGCGCTCCGGCGCGCCGACCGCACCCCGGAAATACTTGGTGGTGACGATGTTCGCGGCGTTGACGCTCCAGAACGTCGGGTACTCGACCCCACGCTGCTCGAAGTTGATCGAGCCGTCCCGCCAGTTCGTCATCACGACGTCGCGGCGTTCCCACTCGACCTCGTCGTACGGGTGAACACCCTCGGTCGTCCAGACCCGCTCGACGCGCAGCCCCCCGACCGTGGCGCCCCCGTTGCCAGCGCGAGTGCGCTGCTTACCTGCTGTCATGCCGTCACCGGCCATGTGTGCTCCCCCTCGAACGATCGCGATTCCCCACCGCGATCCGCTTTCCTCTTTCAGGCCCTCCGGTACGCGCGGCGCCCCGCATCGGCGGTGCAGTTCTCGCGCTTGCTGCTGGCGTCCGCCCGGGCTGAGCCGGGCGGCTGCCTGGCCGCCGAAACCCGCAGGTCCGGCGGCGTGGCCCTGGTCCGTGAACCGGGCGATCGTCTGTGTGCTGCCGTGCCGGTCACGCGGTCCGGACGCGGCACGGCAGTGGTGGGCCGGCGCGGCGGCCGGTCCGGGTGGACCGGCCGGCATCGGCCGTTGGCGCTGACCAGGTGGTCGGCGCCGGGTGGCGTGGCCAGACCCGGCGGCCCGGCCTGACCTGGCCGGGTGCCTGACCTGGCCCAGTGCCCTGGCCTGGCCTGGCGCCCAGACCTGGCCTGGCCGGGTGCCTGGCTTTGCCGGGTGCCTGGCTTTGCCGGGTGCCTGGCCTTGCCGGGGTGGACCGGCTGGGTTGTCCGGCCCGGTCTGGCTGGGCGCCCTGGCCGGGTGCCTGGCTTTGCCGGGTGCCTGGCTTTGCCGGGTGCCTGGCCTTGCCGGGGTGGACCGGCTGGGTTGTCCGGCCCGGTCTGGCTGGGCGCCCTGGCCGGGTGGCCCGGTCCGGCCGGGTGCGCCGGCGGCCTGGCTGCCCGGGTCGTCGGCGTGTGACCGGTGGCCAGGTGACCGCCTGGCCTCGTGGGCCGACTGCGCGACCCGGCGGCCTGACCGCCTGGCGGCGACCCGCGGAGTTCCCGTAGCGCCCCGTCGGCACCGATGCGCGGCGGTTCTCCTTGGGCGGCCGGTTCCCAGCCTGTCCGGACTCCCAGCGCGTCCGGCTTCCAGGGCTTCCGGTTCCCAGGGCTTCCGGCTCCTAGGGCGCTCGGTCTCCGATCTTGGGTGTCCGGCCTCCGGGTCTGGTGGTGACGACATGCCGCACCGGCGGCTCCTTGCCCGTCGCGGCTTCCCGCGACTCTCTGTTCGTCGCGGCTTCCCGCAGTTCGGTGATCTCGCGCTCGAACTCGTCGAGGGAGTCGAACGACTTGTACACGCTCGCGAAGCGCAGGTAGGCCACCTGGTCCAGCTCGCGCAGCGGGGTGAGGATCGCCAGCCCGACGTCGTGGCTGGGCACCTCGGCCGCGCCCTTGGCCCGCACGGTCTCCTCGACCTTCTGCGCGAGCAGAGCGATCGAGTCCTCGTCGACGGGCCGGCCCTGGCAGGCCTTGCGCACCCCGCTCATGATCTTCGTCCGGCTGAAGGGCTCGGTGACGCCGCTGCGCTTGACCACCGCGAGCACCGCCTCCTCCACGGTGGTGAACCGCTTGCCGCACTCGGGACACGACCGACGACGACGGATCAACTGACCGTCATCGGCCTCACGCGAGTCGACCACGCGCGAATCCGCGTGTCGGCAGTACGGACACCGCACCGCAATCCTCCTGTCGCCGGGCTGTCGTCCCCAGGGAGTGGAGTGCGGCATTCCCGCAATCCGGGCACGTCGAACCCCAGCCCCGCGGTGATCATTATCCGCCTCGAAGCTGTGGACGAGCCTGTGGATTACGGAGGGACCTAACCCCAACCTGTGGACGACTTACACCCTTGTAACTACTAGATGTTGGGGTCGACGTTATGCCGCCGCGGACCCCGGCGCAAGTTCACCGGCGCGTCGGCGCGCCGTATTTTCTACCTCAACACGACGGGTGCCGCGGCGGTCACGGGCAGCTTCGATCCCTTGATCAACAATCTCCGGCGGCGGGCGGCGGCCGGGAGTGGACGGGGATGGCGGTGGATGGGCGCGAGGGCCGGCGTCGCCGCGAGGGGGCAGAGGGAGGAGTGGACGCAGCGGGACAGCGCGGCCGGGAACTCACGGCACGCATAGCCGGGGGAGCTCAAGCGACGCATGAGCGGAAAGCCCACGCCACGCATCACCGAAGGGCCCGGACGGCGCGCAGCACGAGCAAGCGGGGCGCGGAGCGGACACATCGACGGCGAGAGCGGCGAGAGCGGCGAGGCAGCGGAGCGGCGGCGAGGCGGCGACGCAGCGAGGCAGCGAGGCGGCGAGGCGGCGAGGCGGCGACGCAGCGAGGCGGCGAGGCGGCGAGGCGGCGAGGCGGCGAGGCGGCGAGGCAAGGGTGGCGGTCAGTGGTCGGTGGGGACGAGGAGGGTGTCTCCGGCGTACACGTAGGAGCCTTTGATGCCGTTGAGGTTGCGGATGTCATCGATCACTTCGCGGGGTGCGCGGCCGGGGGCCACTCGTTCGGCGATGGACCAGAGGGTGTCGTCGGGCTGGACGATCACCGTGGGGGCCGGGCCGGTCGGGGGTTCGTCGGCGCGGGAGGCAGTGGTCCACAACACTGCGCTGGCGAGGGAGGCCATCAGGACGAAGAATGTCAGCACGACGATCCGGCCTCGCCGCGTCAATCGCAACGGGGGGTGCGGCCCCTGACGCATACCGGCGGCTACCACGGCATATTCCTTTCCTCGCATACGTCGCTCGTACGCGCGTTCGATCGAACGCCCGTACGACGGTCTATCAGAACAGGCGTACGGAAGTCGAGCACTTCCGGGCGACACGCCGAGAGAAAGTCGTACAGATGTTTGAATATGTCGTACCGCGCCGATACGGTTCTCCATCAAGAGGGGTCAGCCGGGCAGACGTCATCCCCACGGCGGGTGTCCGGCTCCGCGAGTGCACCACGTGCCCATGAGGCACTGGCCGACAAGGAGGGCGGACGTGTCGACCGACGACCGGACGAGCCGGCAAGACCAGAAGGACCTGAAGCCCGAGGCCACCAACACCAGAGCGGCGATGCGACGCCGCAGCCCGGCCCGGGCGCGCAGCGCGGACGCGCCGCAGCTCCGGTCGGTCACCCCGGTGGTCAGCCAGTTCCCCGATCTGGTCACCGCCGACCTGACCGCCCGCCAGCGCCGGATCCTGGAATTCATCAAGGACTGGGTCGAACGGTACGGATACCCGCCCAGCGTCCGCGAGATCGGCGAAGCGGTGGGGCTCGTCTCCCCGTCCAGCGTCGCGTACCAGCTGAAGGAGCTCGAGAAGAAGGGCTTCCTGCGCCGTGACCCCAACCGGCCCCGGGCGGTCGACGTGCGGTCGCCGAGCGACATGGTCGACGACGAGACGCTGCGGTCGGCGCGGCCCACCCCGGCGTACGTGCCGCTGGTCGGGCGGATCGCGGCCGGTGGGCCGATCCTCGCCGAACAGGCCGTCGAGGAGTTCTTCCCGCTGCCGCGCGAGCTGGTCGGCGAGGGCGAGGTGTTCATGCTCGAGGTCAAGGGCGACTCGATGATCGACGCCGCCATCTGCAACGGGGACTGGGTCGTCGTCCGCCAGCAGCCCACGGCCAACGTCGGTGACATCGTGGCGGCCATGATCGACGGCGAGGCGACGGTGAAGAGCTACCGGCAGCGGGACGGCCACGTGTGGCTGATGCCGGCGAACCCCGCCTTCGACCCGATCCCGGGCGACGACGCGACGGTGATGGGGCGGGTCGTGGCGGTACTCCGCCGGGTCTGACCGGGCCGGGATGGTCTCGAGGTGGGCCGGGCGGGTCGGGCGGGCCGGCACGTCGGGCCGCCGCGAGCCGGCACGCGACCCCGGCATGGGCCAACAAGGCCGGGCCGGCCGACGCGGGCCGGCAGGCGACGCCTCGGCCTGCTCGGCGCACTGCTGCTCGCGACGAGGGCGGCCGGCCTACGGGTAATGAGCGAAACGGGCCGGCGCCCACGCCAGGCGGGTGCCGGCCCGTTTGGGCTTTGCGACGCCGTCGCTGTGGCAGTCAGACGCGCCACGGCGGTCAAACGCCGTCGCTGCGGCACTCAGACGCCGTCGCTGCGGCAGTCAGACACGCTTGGGCGGTCAGATGCCGTCGCTGTGGCAGTCAGACGCCGTCGCTTGGGCCGGTCGGACACGCGGGGCCGGTCGGACGCGCTGGGGCGGTCAGTAGCCGCGCGGGGGGCCGTAGTCCGGGCGGCCGTCGCGGGTGCTGCTCATGGAGTTGATCGGGCCGTTCTGGCGGCTGGCGGACGGGGTCTGGGCCGCGCCGGGGGCGCCGTGGAAGCCGGTCGGGCGGGAGGTGCCTGCCTGGCGGCCTCCGCCGCCGCCCGGGGGTGGTGGGGGTGGCGGGGCTCCGTAGACGCTTCCGCCGCGGCCGCCGCCTGCGGGGCGGGCTCCGGGTTGGCCGCCTCGGGGTGGGCCGGCGGGGGGCGCGCCGCCGGAGCGGCCGGGTTGGCCGCCGCCTCCGCCCGGGCGAGCGGGTTGGCCGCCTGCCGGACGAGCCGGCTGGCCGCCGGCCGGGCGCGCGGGCTGGCCGCCGGCCGGGCGCGCGGGCTGGCCGCTGGCCGGGCGTGCCGGCTGACCGGCGGGACGCGCGGGCTGACCGGCGGGTGGGCCGGCCGGGCGACCGGGCTGACCACCGCCGGGACGGGCCGGTTGACCGGCGGGGCGCGCGGGCTGACCACCGGCCGGGCGTGCCGGCTGACCGGCGGGACGAGCGGGCTGACCACCGGCCGGGCGGGCGGGCTGGCCACCGCCGGGACGCGCGGGCTGACCGGCGGGTGGGCCGGCCGGGCGACCGGGCTGACCACCGGCGGGACGACCTGGCTGACCGCCGGGCGGGCCGCCGGGACGACCGGGCTGGCTGCCGCCGGGACGGCCGGGCTGACCGCCGGGGCCGGGCTGGCCCGCGCCGGGGCGACCGGGGTGACCGCCTGCGCCGGGCTGGCCGCCGCCGGGACGGGCCTGGGTGCCTCCCGGGCGGCCGGGTTGGGCTGCGCCGGGGCGGCCGACGGGGGGTGCCGCTCCGGGTCTGCCGGATGCCGGGGCGCCTCCGTAGACGCCGCTGCCCTTGGCGCCGTAGACGCCGGGGGCGGAGGCCGCCGCGCCGGAGCCGTAGGCCGGGCGCTGGGGTGGGCCGCCCACCGAGAGGAGTTCGGTTTCGGCGTCGATCGGTTTCGGGCCGGTGCCTTCGGTGGGCTTCGCCGGGGGGTCGGGGAGGGGCTTCTTGCGGGCGCGGACGATGCCGAAGATGCCGGCGCCGACCAGGATCGCGCCGAGGACGCCGACGCCGCCGACCAGGTAGGTGATGTCGGAGATGCTCAGTTCGGAGAACCAGCTGGGGCCGTCGTCCGAGGCCTTGCCGTCCTTGGCCGCGGCCTTCGCCTGGAGGACCTGGGTCGCGGGGGTGTAGCGGCGGATGTGGTTGGCCGTGTCCTCGTCGTCGACGTCGCCGAAGTCGGAGACCGTGGCGAACGTCTTGCCGTCCGCGCTGTAGGTGATGGCCTCGCCGTAGCCGGGCTCGTTGGGCAGGCCCGTCACGCGCGGCTTGTTCTTCAGCGCGGCGACCACGTCACCGTTGGCGACATCCCATTCGAAAGCGTCCAGGTACGTCCGGAGCACGACCTTCGTCCCGCCGGGTGCGACCGCCCCGCCCGTGACGACGCCCTGCGCGAGCCGGGCCAGCGCGCTGCCCTCGGTGTCCGTACGCGGAAGCTGCACCTGCCCGACGCGCTTGAGCGGCACGCCCTCGGTGTTGTTCGTCTTCAGGGGCCCGGCCGGCGTGTAGAGCAGCGCCGTGCCGGTGATCTCCTTGGTGACGATGATCGGCTTGCCGCTGCCGTCGAGAAGCAGGGCCTCCGCGTCGTGGTAGTCGCCGGACGGGTACTTCAGGCGATGGATCTTGGGCTGCTTGGAACCGTCGACCGGCATGGTCCAGACGCTGATGGTGTCGCGGTGGTCCGGCGGCTTCTGGCGCACGCCGTTGTCGCCCGTGTCGGCGATCCACAGGGTCTTGCCGTCCGGGGACAGGATCAGGTCCTCGGTGTCGCGCGGGCCGTTGCCGCTGAACTCGACCTTCTTGGTGATGTCGCAGCCACCGTCGAGGTAGAAGACCCTCCGGCGGGAGCCCTCGGAGCTGTCGTTGATCACGACGTAGCCGTCGTCGGTCGCCACGATGCCCGAGAGCTCGTTCAGGAGCGGATCGGTGACCTTGCACACCTTCTTGCCGGCCACTGCCTTCGCCTGCGTGGCCACGGGGGCCGGCTCGGCGGAGGCGGGCACGGCCCCCAACACCACCAGCCCGGAGGCCAGGATGGTCGGGAACACGAGACGCCGCATCGGATCAGTGTCGCATGCAGTGTCCCGTGCCGGTGTTACGCGTGGATCAAGCCTGGGCAAATGGACCACGCCGGGGTGCGGACGCACCCCCTTCCATCATGGAGCCGTGCGGTAGCCGTCCAGCTCGGCGGCGAGCCGCTCGTCGACGCGTACGCGCAGCTCCGTGCCCTCGTCGGTGTGCCGCGTGTCGAGGACCTGACCCCGGCGGTGGATCCGCGCGACCAGGTCACCCCGGTCGTACGGGAGCAGCACCCGCAGGTCCACGGCCGGCCGCGGCAGCCGCTGCGCGATGGCCGCGTGCAGGTCCGCGATGCCCTGCCCCGAGCGGGCCGAGACGAAGACCGCGTCGGGCCAGGCCCGCTTGAGCCGCAGCATCGTCTCCTCGTCCGCGGCGTCGATCTTGTTGACGACCAGCAGCTCGGGGATGCGGTCGGCGCCGACCTCGCCGAGCACCTCGCGGACCGCCGAGACCTGCCCCTCCGGGTCCGGGTGAGCGCCGTCGACCACGTGCACGACGAGGTCCGCGTACGAGACCTCCTCCAGGGTCGAGCGGAACGCCTCGACGATCTGGTGCGGGAGGTGACGGACGAAACCGACCGTGTCGGACAGGGTGTAGACGCGCCCGTCCTCCGCGGCCGTACGCCGGGTGGTCGGGTCCAGGGTGGCGAACAGCGCGTCCTCGACCAGCACGCCCGCCGACGTCAGCCGGTTGAGCACGCTCGACTTGCCCGCGTTGGTGTAACCGGCGATGGCCACGCCCGGCACGCCGCTGTGGGAGCGGCGCGAGCGCTTGGTCTGCCGTACGGTGCGCATGGCCTTGATCTCACGCCGCAACTTCGCGATGCGGTGGTTGATCCGGCGCCGGTCGGTCTCCAGCTTCGTCTCACCGGGACCACGGGTGCCCACGCCACCGCCGCCGGAGCCGCCGCCGGCCCCACCGCCCTGGCGGGACAGCGACTCACCCCAGCCGCGCAGCCGCGGGAGGAGGTACTGCAGCTGGGCCAGCTCGACCTGCGCCTTACCTTCCTTGCTCTTCGCGTGCTGGGCGAAGATGTCCAGGATCAGCGCCGTACGGTCGACGACCTTGACCTTGGTCTGCTGCTCCAGGTTGCGCAGCTGGGACGGGGAGAGCTCGCCGTCGCAGATGACGGTGTCGGCGCCCGTGGCGAGGACCACGTCGCGCAGCTCCTCGACCTTGCCGCGGCCGATGAAGGTGGCCGAGTCGGGGCGGGAACGCCGCTGGATGAGGCCCTCGAGCACCTGGGAGCCGGCGGTCTCGGCCAGCGCGGCGAGCTCGGTGAGCGAGTTCTCCGCGTCCGAGACGCTGCCCTCGGTCCAGACGCCGACCAGGACTACTCGCTCGAGCCGCAGCTGCCTGTACTCGACCTCGGTGATGTCCGTGAGCTCGGTGGAGAGCCCGGCGACGCGCCGCAGCGAGTGCCGTTCCTCCAGCTCCAGCTCACCGGTGGTGACGTCGGGTTCGAAAAGCTCTGTTCGCAAAAGGTGACCTCCTCAGCCCGATGGTGGCACGCCGGAGCACCCGGCGCATCCACATAAGCGGGCTGAACGTTGTCGCAGAGTGTCTGACTCATCAGTAACCACCGCGATGGCCATCACGATTCCCGAAGCGCAAGAATGCGGGTACTCACCCGCCAACGACGGAGGGACTCCCGTGGTGACCACCCGCCTGCCCAGCGCAGGATTCTCGATCACGATCCGGATCGCCGTGACCGCCGACGCCTCGTCCATCGGCCGGCTCACCACCTGCGTAGGTGAGGCGGGCGCGATCGTGACGGCGCTCGACGTGGTGGACTCCGACCCCACCCGGGTCCTCGTCGACCTCACCTGTGACACCGCCGACTCCACCCACGCCGACCAGGTCGTGAAGAACCTGGAGGAACAGGACGGCGTCGACGTCCGCAAGGTCTCCGACCGTACGTTCCTGCTGCACCTCGGCGGCAAGATCGAGGTGTCGTCGAAGGTCGCGCTGCGTAACCGGGACGAGTTGTCGCGGGCGTACACGCCGGGCGTGGCGCGGGTCTGCATGGCGATCGCGGAGAACCCCGCCGACGCGCGCCGGCTGACCATCAAGCGCAACACGGTCGCCGTGGTCAGCGACGGCTCGGCGGTGCTCGGGCTGGGCAACATCGGCCCGGCCGCGGCGATGCCGGTGATGGAGGGCAAGGCCGCGCTCTTCAAGCGCTTCGGCGGCGTCGACGCCTGGCCGGTGGTGCTCGACACCCAGGACACCGACGAGATCGTGAGCATCGTGAAGGCGATCGCTCCGGCGTACGGGGGGATCAACCTCGAGGACATCGCCGCGCCGCGCTGCTTCGAGATCGAGACGCGGCTGCGCGAGCTGCTCGACATCCCGGTCTTCCACGACGACCAGCACGGGACCGCGATCTGTGTGCTCGCCGCGCTGACGAACGCGCTGCGAGTGGTCGGCAAGAACCTGGCGGACGTCAAGGTCGTCGTCTCCGGCGCCGGTGCCGCGGGTACGGCGATCATGAAGCTCCTGCTGCGCCAGGGCGTGGGCGACATCATCGCGTACGACCGCAGGGGCGCCCTGCACCGCGGCATGGACGACCTGAACGCCACCTGGCAGTGGCTGGTGGAGAACACCAACCGGGACAACTACTCGGGCGACCTGCCCGGCGCGATCGCCGGCGCGGACGTCTTCATCGGGGTCAGCGCGCCCAACCTGCTCACCGGCGCCGACATCGCGAAGATGGCGGACAGGTCGATCGTGTTCGCCCTGGCCAACCCGGACCCCGAGGTGGACCCGCGGGAGGCGCGCCAGCACGCCGCGGTGGTCGCGACCGGCCGCTCGGACCAGCCCAACCAGATCAACAACGTGCTGGCCTTCCCCGGCGTGTTCCGCGGCATGCTCGACGTCAGCGCCGAGCAGTTCACCGAGGAGATGGCGCTGGCCGCGGCCATGGCGATCGCCGACGTGGTCGGCGAGGACAAGATCAACCCGACGGTGATCATCCCCAGCGTCTTCGACGCCCGGGTCACGCCCGCGGTGGCCGCCGCCATCCGCGCCACGGTGAAGGGCGCGCCGGCCCCGCACAACGCGGCCGCCACGCCCGCCGCCGAGCTCGACGAGGCCCCCGAGGAGACCTTCTAGCGGGCGGCGGCCCAGCCGGTCAGCTCGCCGGTGTGGTCGGTGATCAGGCCGGCCACACCGGCCTCGACCAGGTCGGGCCAGAGCGTGACGTCGTTGGCGGTCCACGGCATGACCGCGACCCCGGCGTCGGCCAGCGCGGCGACCGTGCCCGGCGAGCCCAGCACCGCGTTCATGGACGGATTGCAGAAACTCACGCCCAATTCCTGCGCTACCTCGACCTGCGAGGTGTCGAAGGCATCCCGCAACAGCCCCCGGCGTACGTCGGGGGCGGCCTCACCGGCGAGGCGCACGATGGCCGGGTCGAAGCTCTGCACCACCGTACGGTCGAGCAGCCCCGCGTCCGCGACCTGCCCGACGATGAACTTCACCTGCTCGAGGGTGGCCGGCGGCTTGATCTCCAGGAGCAACTCGACACGCGGCGCGACGGCCGGGGTGACGCCCGCATCGCCCGCCGAGTCGGCCAGGACGGCGTGCGGGCGTAACAGGTCCAGCACCTCGGTGAGCTGCGGCACGCCGACCCCCGCGTACGCCGGCGAGAACCACGAACCCGCGTCCAGCCGGGCGATCTCGTCGAACTCCAGCTCCCACACCTTCCCGGAGCCGTCGGTGGTGCGGTCGACCGTACGGTCGTGGACCACCACCGGCACGCCGTCGGCCGTGGTGCGGACGTCGAACTCGATGAACGTGGCACCGGCGAGCACGCCGGCGGCGAGGGCGGGCAGGGTGTTCTCCGGCGCGACGGCCGAGTAGCCGCGGTGCGCCACGCGGTGCAGCGACCCCATCAGCTCAGCGCCGCCGCGTCGACCTCACCCGTCGCGAGCAGCACGGCCGGGCCCGCCAGCCACCATCGTCCCCGGTCGTCCGCGGTGACGGTGAGCCGGCCGCCGGGCACGTCGACGGCGACCACGCCCGTCTCGCGGCCCGCGTCGCGCAGCGCCACCGCGCCGACCGCGAGGGCACCGGAACCGCAGGACAGGGTCTCGGCGGAACCGCGCTCGTACACGCGCATGTGGACGTGCAGGTCGGCGTCCTCGACGGGTGCGCCGGAGGTGGTGAACTCCACGTTGACGCCTTCGGGGAACACCGCGCGGTCGTACCCCGGCGCCAGGTGCAGATCCAGCGAGGCCAGGTCCACCCCGTCGGGGAGGGCGGTGACCAGGTGCGGGTTGCCGCAGTCCACGGCCAGCCCGGGGATCGTCAGCGGGCCGACGGTCGCGGTGCTCGCCGCGTACACCCGGGGGGTGGTCATGCGGACCGCGATCGTGAGCTCACCGGGGACCGCGAGCACGACGCCGGCCCGGGTGGCGACCGGAAGGCCCTCGGGGCCGGCCGTCGCGAGGCCCTGGCTGAGCAGATAGCGGGAGTAGACGCGCACGCCGTTGCCGCACATCTCGGCGATCGAACCGTCCGCGTTCCAGTAGTCCATGAACCACTCCGCGTCGCCCGCGAAGCCGGCGCCGTCCGGGTGCTTGGCGCTGCGGACGACGCGCAGCACGCCGTCCGCGCCGATGCCGCGATGCCGGTCGCAGAGCGCGGCGACCAGCGCCGGCGTCAGGTCGAGCGCCCCGTCGGGGTCGGGGAGGATGACGAAGTCGTTGCCGGTGCCGTGGCCCTTGGTGAACAACACGCGGTCCATCATCGCGCAGCCGCGCGACAAGCCGCCAACGCGTCCGCGTGCAACGTCTCCGAGGCGCCGTCCAGCCAGGTGATGCGGGGGTCGCGGCGGAACCACGAACGCTGGCGGCGGACGAAACGGCGGGTGCCGCGTACGGTGTCCGCCCTGGCCTCCTCCTCGCTCAGCACGCCGTCGAGTTGCGCGAGGGCCTGCTGGTAGCCGAGCGCGCGGCTCGCCGTCCTGCCCTCGCGCAGGCCGGCGCGGTCGAGCCGGCGTACCTCGTCCACCAGGCCGCTCGCCCACATCAGGTCGACCCGCTCGGCGATCCGCCGGTCGAGCTCCTCGGTCCCGCGGTCGACACCGATCTGGACGGAGTCGTAGAAGGGCTTCGGCGCGGGCAGGGCCGCGGTGAACGGCGCGCCGGTCATCTCGATGACCTCCAGGGCCCGGACGATGCGCCGGCCGTTCGACGCGAGGATCCGCGCCGCGGCGTCCGGATCGGCCTCGCGCAGCCGGGCGTGCAGCGGCCCGGGGCCCGACACGGCCAGTTCCGCCTCCAGGCGTTCCCGAATGGCGGGATCCGTGCCGGGAAATTCGAACTCCTCGAGAACGGCCCGCACATACAACCCCGAACCCCCCACCAACACGGGTACGCGGCCCCGCCCGGCGATGTCCTCGACGGCGGCCCGGGCGGCCTCCTGGTACTCCGCGACGCTCGCCGGGAACGTGACGTCCCACAGGTCGAGGACGTGGTGCGGCACGCCTTCCCGCTCGTCGGGGGGCAGTTTGGCAGTGCCGATGTCCATGCCGCGGTAGAGCTGCATCGAGTCCGCGTTGACCACCTCGCCGCCGAGGGCGTGGGCGAGGGCGAGGCTGAGCGCGGTCTTCCCGGCGGCGGTGGGCCCGACGACGGCGACCACCGGAGGGGGTGGGAGCAACGGCACGGAGTCACCGTAACGGGCTGGTCACGGTCATCCTCGGGCGCTTCCCCGGCACCGGGTTGGACCTGTGACAATGCGCGAGAAAGAATGCCGATGGAATGATGGCATTCGACTGCGCTATGGCGGCGGTCACGGGCAGCGAGGCTCGCGACGCCGGGAGAACGAGGATGGGCTCATGAACGACTGGACGACCTTCGGGCGCGTGGATGCCGACGGCACCGTGTACGTGAAGACTGCCGAGGGCGACCGGGTGGTCGGCTCATGGCAGGCGGGCACCCCCGAGGAGGGCCTGGCCCACTTCGCCCGCCGGTTCGCCGACCTGGTCACGGAGGTCGACCTCGTCGAGGCCCGGCTCAAGTCCGGCGCCGCCGACGCGTCGCACTCCCTGACCAGCATCAAGCGGCTGCGGACCACCCTCGACGAGGCGCACGTGGTCGGCGACATCGACGGCCTCGCGACCCGGCTCGACCGCCTCACCGCGATCGCCGAGGAGAAGGCCGGCGAGGCCAAGGCCGCCCGCGAGGTGGCCCGCACCGAGGCGCTCGCCCGCAAGACCGCCCTGGTCGAGGAGGCGGAGACGATCGCCGCCGAGGCCACCGGCTGGAAGACCGCGGGCGACCGGCTCAAGGAGATCCTCGACGAGTGGAAGACCATCCGCGGCGTCGACAAGAAGACCGACGGTGAGCTCTGGAAGCGCTTCGCCGCCGCCCGCGACGGCTTCACCCGCCGCCGCGGCGCCCACTTCGCCACCCTCGACGGCCAGCGCAAGCAGGCGCAGACCGCCAAGGAGGAGCTGGTCAAGGAGGCGGAGACGCTCTCCGAGTCCAGCGAGTGGGGCCCGACCGCGGCGCGGCTCAAGGAGCTGATGACCGAGTGGAAGGCGGCGCCCCGCGCGGCCAAGGAGGCCGAGCAGCGCCTCTGGGAACGCTTCCGCGCCGCCCAGGACGCCTTCTTCACCCGCCGCAGCGAGGTCTTCTCGGCCCGCGACGCGGAATACAAGGGCAACCTCGAGAAGAAGCAGGCCATCCTCGCCGAACTCGAGGCGATCGACGTCGACGCCGACCCCCGCGGCGCCCAGAACAAGCTCCGCGACGCCCAGGCCGCCTGGCACGACGCGGGCCGCGTCCCCCGCGAATCGGCCGCCTCCCTCGACCGCCGCTGGCGCGCCGCGGAGGACCGCATCCGGGTCGCGATGGACTCGGCCTGGCGCAAGACCACCCCGCAGGACAACCCCCTGCTGCGCCAGATGCGCGAGCAGGTCGCGGAGGCGGAGCAGCGGCTCGCCCGGGCGCAGGCTGCGGGCGACAACCGCCGCATCAAGGAGGCGGAGCAGGCCCTCGCCTCGAAGAAGCAGTTCCTGTCGCTGGCGGAGCAGGCCGGCTGACCGGTCGTCCGCCCTTCGAGCGTCCCCCGGGCGGGGGCGCTCGCCTGTCGGCCTTTGCCTCCTGGCCGGCTGCTTCCTCGCGGCCCGCTGCCTCCTGGCCGGCCGCTGCCTTCTAGCCGGCAGCCGCTTCCTTGCCGGCGGCTGCTTCCTGGCCGGCCGCTGCCTCCTCGCCGGCGGCTGCTTGCCGGCGGGGGGTTCTGATCGCGGTGACGGCTCTGTCGTAGAGGTCGGCCATGTCGGCCTTGCCCTCGCTGGCGATCCAGGCGTCCGACGCGGTGTCGACGCAGGACAGGACCGCGCCGACGATGGCTGATGCGGTGAACTGCGCGTCGGGGGCGTCGATGTGCCGGGCGGTCAGTGGCACGAGCGCGTCCGTCCAGTGCCGGCGCTTCTCGAAGAGGCGGGCGCGGAGCGACGGGGTTTCGTGCATCATGCGCGCGATGGCGAGGTCCGCCACGGGGTCGCTGAAGGTCTCGGGGGCCGCGGCGACCAGCGCGGCGCGGAGAGCGTCCCACGGATCCTCGCCGTCCGGGCGCTCGGCGAGAGCGCGGGCGACCGCGTCGCCGCGGGCCGACAGGTCGCCGAGCAGCACGTCCTCCTTGCTGCCGAAGTAGCGGAAGAACGAGCGCCGGGAGATCCCGACCGTCTCGACGATCTGGTCGACGGTCGTCTCCTCGAACCCCTGCTGGACGAAGAGCGCGCACGCCGCGGTGGTGATCTCCGCCCGCAACGCGACGCGCTGACGGTCCCATGCGGTCAGCTTCGCCATGCCCCGACCCTACAGGAGATGCCATCCTGGCACTTGGTGCCAGGATGGCGTACGGTGTCGATATGACCATCGACTTCGCCACCCAGACGGTGCTGCTCACCGGCGCCAGTTCCGGAATCGGCCGCAGCTTCGCCCGCGCCCTCGCCGAGCGCGGCGCCGGCCTCGTCCTCGTCGCCCGGCGCGCCGACCGGCTCGAAAGCCTGGCGGCCGAGCTGCGCGACCGCCACGGCACCACCGTGCACACCATTCCGACCGATCTGTCCGTGCCGTCGGCCGGCGCCGATCTGCTCGCCGCCACGGCTCAGCGCGGCATCCGGGTGACCAGCCTGATCAACAACGCCGGCTTCGGCTCCTTCGGCGCGTTCGCCGAGGCGGACCCGGACCGTCTCGCCCGGGAGATCGCCGTCGACGTCTCCGCGCCGGTCCAGCTCACGGCGGCATTCCTGCCGCAGATCGTGGGGGCGGGCTCCGGCTTCGTCATCAACGTGGCCAGCATGGCCGCCTACGCGCCCTCACCCCGGATGGCCGTGTACGGCGCGGCCAAGGCGTTCGTGCTCCACTTCACCGAGGCGCTCTGGGTCGAGCTGCGCGGCGTCGGGGTCGTCGCGTTCGCCCTGTCCCCCGGCGCCACGAGCACCGAATTCAACCAGGTCGTGGGGACCGAGGACGCCACCGCCGGAGCCAGGAAACGTACGCCGGAAGCGGTCGTCGCCACCGCGCTGGCCCATCTCGCCCGGCGCGACCCGGGACCCAGCGTGATCGACGGGCGCGCCAACCGGATGGGCGCGGTCGCGGGGCGGCTGTTCAGCCGGCGGGCGAGCGTCAGCCTGATGTACCGCATCACCGACCCGAGCCGCCGGGAGCGGGAGAGCGGCCGGGGCCGGGGCCGGAGGCGGGGCAACGGGGAACGGGCTCGGGTGGGCGGGTAGCGGCCGTCGCCAGGTGCGGCGTGGGTCTGAGTCCGCCGATCCAGACCGGGTCGGGTCGGCGGGAGGGCGTGCGGTGGGGCGCGCGCTGCGCCGGGCCGGCGCCGGGCTGGTGCGTTACGTCGGCCTCGGGTCGGGTGGTTACGAGGGCCGGGACGCCCGGTAGTGAGCGATAGGCGCGGCGCGGTGGGGTCAGGGCGGGGTGCCCAGGGCTCGGAGCTCGGCCGCGTCCGCGTTGCCGCCGGTGCAGACGACGGCGACGGTGCGGTTGGCGAAGAGGTTTTGGCGGGTCAGGACCGCTGCCAGGGCTGCCGCGCCCGCGCCCTCCGCGAGGGTGTGGGCGTGCGTGGCCAGCAGGCGCTGGGCTTCGCCGATCTCGTCGTCGGTCACCAGCAGGAAGTCGGCCAGGCCGGCGGCGAGGATGCGCTGGGGCAGGGCGTACCCGCGGCCGGTGGCCAGGCCGTCCACACGGGTGCGGTTGGGGCGCTGGAGGAGCGTGCCGGCGCGCCACGAGTCGTGGGCGGCGGGGGATGCCGCGGACTGGACGCCGATCACGCGGCAGCGCGGGGCGAGTTCGCGGGCTACGACCGTGGCGGCGCTCGCGCCCGTGCCGCTGCCGACCGGGACCACGAGCAGGTCGAGGTCCGGTTGGGCCTCGAGGATCTCCAGGTAGAGGGTGCCGACGCCGGCGAGCAGTTCCGGGGTGTCGCCGGGGCTGACCAGGCGGGCACCCTTGCGCTCGGCGAGCTGCTCGGCGTGGCGCTGGGCCGCCTCCAGATTGTCGCCGGTCAGCACGACCTCCGCGCCGTGGCTGCGGACCGCGGCGGCTTTCGCCGGGTTGGCCGCCGCCGGCATGACGATCGTGCACGGTACGCCGAAGAGCGCGCTCGCGTACGCGAGGGATTGCGCGTGGTTGCCGGTCGAGTAGGTGACCGTTCCGCGGGCGCGGTCGTCCGGGGACATCGCGTCGAGCAACGTCAGGCCGCCACGGATCTTGAAGGCGCCGACCGGCTGGACGTTCTCGTGCTTGACGTGGACCGTCGCGCCGGCCGCCGCGTCGAGCACCGGATAGTTCCACATCGGCGTCGGCGGCAGGTGGCGGCGGACGACCTCGCGGGCCGCGAGCACATCGGCGAACGTGAGATCCATCAGCGCACGCCACCGCCGGCGAGGACCGCGAGCGAGACGCGCACGCCGACCGGGAGCGGAGCGCGCAAGACGCGCATACCGGCGGGGAGCGGGACGCGCGCGCCGGCCTCGGGCCGGGCGGGCGCGCCGGCGGTGGGGCCCATCAGAGGGCGCAGCCGCCGGTGGAGGCCGGGAGGGGGGCCGGGACGCCGATGGTCGGCAGGCCCAGGGAGACGCCCGGCATGCGGGGGGTGCGTCCGGCCTCGTAGGCGTCGCCGGCTCGGGTGCGGCGGTGGGTCAGCGGGTCGCCGTCGGCGTTGAGGTGGTGCGGGGCCGCGTACGTGACCAGGGTTTCGATCACGTCGCCGGGGCGGGGGGCGGTGGCGCCGGTGGCGAAGTGGACCAGGCGGCCGTCGCGGGCGCGGCCGCTCATCCGGCCCGTACGCTCGTCCTTGCGGCCCTCGCCGACCGCGACCAGGACCTCGACCTTCTCCCCCACCAGGCGCTTGTTCTCGGCCCAGGTGATGTCCTCGAGGGTCGCGATGAGCCGCTCGTAGCGCTCCTGCACGACCTGCTTCGGCAGTTGCTCGGCCATCGTCGCGGCCGGGGTGCCGGGGCGCTTCGAATACTGGAACGTGAAGGCGCTGGAGAAGCGGGCCTGCCGGACCACGTCGAGGGTGCGCTGGAAGTCGTCCTCGGTCTCGCCGGGGAAGCCGACGATGATGTCCGTGGTGATCGCCGCGTCGGGCATCGCGGCGCGGACCTTCTCGATGATGCCGAGGTACTTCTCCGAGCGGTAGCTGCGGCGCATCTCCTTGAGCACCCGGTCGGAGCCGGACTGCAGCGGCATGTGCAGGGAGTGGCAGACGTTCGGGGTCTCGGCCATCGCCGCGATCACGTCGTCGGTGAAGTCCTTCGGGTGCGGGCTGGTGAAGCGGACCCGCTCCAGGCCGTCGATCTCGCCGCAGGCGCGCAGCAGCTTGCCGAACGCGAGGCGGTCGCCGAACTCGACGCCGTACGAGTTGACGTTCTGGCCGAGCAGGGTCACCTCGAGCACGCCCTCGCGGGCCAGCGCCTCGACCTCGGCCAGGATCTCGCCCGGGCGGCGGTCCTTCTCCTTGCCGCGCAGCGACGGCACGATGCAGAAGGTGCACGTGTTGTTGCAGCCGACGGAGATCGACACCCAGCCCGCGTACGTCGACTCGCGCTTGGTGGGCAGGGTCGACGGGAACACCTCGAGCGCCTCGAGGATCTCGACCTCGGCCTCCTGGTTGTGCCGGGCGCGTTCGAGCAGCGCCGGCAGGGAGCCGATGTTGTGCGTACCGAAGACGACGTCGACCCAGGGCGCGCGCTTGACGATGTCGCCGCGGTCCTTCTGGGCCAGGCAGCCGCCGACCGCGATCTGCATGCCGGGCTTCTTGAGCTTGGTGGGGCGCAGGTGGCCGAGGTTGCCGTAGAGCCGGTTGTCCGCGTTCTCCCGGACCGCGCACGTGTTGAAGACCACGACGTCGGCCGCGTCCGCCTCGGCGGCGCGGACATAGCCCGCGTCCTCCATCAGGCCGGAGATGCGCTCGCTGTCGTGCACGTTCATCTGGCAGCCGTACGTGCGCACGTCGTAGGTGCGGGGCGCGGCGCTCTGCGAAGTCTCAGTCATGGCAATTGACCAGGGTAGTCCCCCGGCGCGCCGAAACCCTAAGCGGCCGCGGGCCGATCGGGCGCCGGCTTCCACCGGGAGCGGGAGCAGCCGGGGCCGGCGGCGCAGTCCGGATCCGAGCCGGTGCACGGGCGTACGTGGCGTCGCTCCGTACCGTCGTCGGTCTCCGTCTCGTCCACGTGCACGGCCCGCAGCGTGCCGTCGGGCTCGGCCAGGACGTACCGGGTCGGGTTGAGGGTGTCGTCGGGCAGCAGGAGATCGGCGCCGAGCCGGACCGCGACGGCGCTGGCGATCGTCGCCTCGGCGAGGTCCCCGGGGGCGAGGTAGCAGTCGATGAGCGTCGGGAAATCGCCGCCGGCGTGCCAGACGTCACACAGCACCGCGTCGCCGCCCGGCGCATCCAGGGTCGTCACCGGCCGTTGCAGCGCGCCGGCCACGGCCTCGCGCACGACCTGCGGCGCAAGGATGCCCGCGGCGCACCAGTTCCACAGGCCGTCGGTCGGATCGGCGTCAGCCATACCGCTCATCGTGGACATCCCCTTACCCAGGCATCTGCGGTGTTACTGCTCCGTGACCATTCTCTGGGCGATCCGATACACCGGTCCCCCTAGAGTGACCCCATCCGAGTGAACCCAACGACGGGACGGTGGTCAGACGGTGACGACGAGTGAGCCTCTCATCGTCCTCGAGCACGTCAACAAGCACTTCGGCCCGTTGCACGTCCTGCAGGATGTCAGCCTGACCGTGTCGCGCGGCGAGGTGGTCGTCGTGATCGGACCGTCGGGTTCGGGCAAGTCGACGCTGTGCCGGGCGATCAACCGGCTGGAGCCGATCGACGGCGGCACCATCACGTTCGACGGCCGGCCGCTGCCGGCGGAGGGCAAGGCCCTCGCGCGCCTGCGCAGCGAGGTCGGCATGGTGTTCCAGTCGTTCAACCTCTTCGCGCACAAGACCATCCTGCAGAACGTCATGCTGGGTCCGGTCAAGGTCCGCAAGGAGAAGCCGGATTCCGTACGGGAACGCGCGATGAGCCTGCTCGACCGGGTCGGCATCGCCAGCCAGGCGGACAAGTACCCCGCCCAGCTGTCCGGCGGCCAGCAGCAGCGCGTCGCCATCGCCCGTGCGCTGGCGATGCAGCCGAAGGCCCTGCTCTTCGACGAGCCGACGAGCGCGCTGGACCCCGAGATGGTGGGCGAGGTGCTCGACGTCATGACGTCGCTCGCCAAGGACGGCATGACCATGGTGGTGGTCACCCACGAGATGGGCTTCGCCCGGCACGCGGCGGACCGGGTGGTCTTCATGGCCGACGGGCAGCTCGTGGAGGAATCCACGCCGGTCGACTTCTTCGAGAACCCCAAGAGCGAACGCGCCCGGGACTTCCTGTCGAAGATCCTGACGCACTGATCCGTCCAATCCGGACAGGCATTCCAAGTAACACAGCATGAGGAGCGTGACGATGCGCATCACCCGTTTGACGGCCGCCGTCGGGGCCCTGGCCCTGGCCATGGCCGCGGCAGCATGCGGCGGAGACGACAGCGGCTCGGGTAAGGCCAGCGGCATCGTCGGCAAGGCGAGCAGCCAGAAGAAGCTCGTCGTCGGCGTCAAGGCCGACCAGCCGGGCCTCGGCCTGCAGACCGGCGGCACCTACACCGGCTTCGACATCGAGATCGCGAAGATCATCGCCAAGGGCCTCGGCGTGCCGGAGACCGGCATCGAGTACAAGACCACGGTGTCGGCGAACCGCGAGCCGTTCATCCAGCAGAGCCAGGTCGACATCGTCGTGGCGACGTACACGATCAACGACGAGCGCAAGAAGGTCGTCAACTTCGGCGGGCCGTACTACGTCGCGGGCCAGGACCTGCTCGTGCCGGCCGCGTCGACGCTGGCCGGCCCGGAGGGTCTCGCCGGCAAGAAGGTCTGCTCGGTGTCCGGCTCCACGCCGGCCAAGCGGATCCAGACCGACTACAAGGACGCCAAGCTCCAGCAGTTCGACTCGTACTCGAAGTGCGTGCAGGCGCTGTCGGACGGCTCCGTGGACGCGGTCACCACCGACGACATCATCCTCGCCGGCTACGCCGCGCAGGACCAGTACGCGGGCAAGTTCAAGGTGGTCGGCAAGAAGTTCAGCGACGAGCCGTACGGCATCGGCCTGAAGAAGTCCGACACCGAGGGCTGCAACAAGATCAACGAGATCCTGAAGGCGTCCGTGACCGACGGCTCGTACAAGGCCGCCTGGGACAACACGCTGGGCAAGAGCGGCAAGGCGGCGCCGGAACTCGACGTCACCAAGCTGACCAACTGCAGCTGAACCACCGCAGGGCGGGCGGGGCCGGCGTCGAGCCGGCCCCGCCCCTCTGTCACCGGCCGGCCGCGGCCCTCCCGGCTGCCACGGCCACCGTCGGGTTACGGCCACCCTCGGGTTACGGCCACCCTCGGGTTACCGCCGCCCTCGGGTTACCGCCGCCTCCGGGCGGCTGCCGTCACCCGGCCCGGCACCGTCTTCGAGCAGCACCCTTCTTGACCGGCGTCGCCTGACGGCGGCTCACAGCACCTCCAGCGTCGCGAGGAAGCGAGGGCGATGGACGTCTTCTCGGACCCCACCAACTTCGAAACGTACAAGGTCGGGTTCCTCTGGATCCTGAAACTCACCGCGGCCGGGACCGTCGGGTCGGTGGTGCTCGGCGTCGTGCTGGCCGCGATGCGGGTCTCGCCCATCCCCGTGCTGCGCGGCTTCGGCACCGGCTGGGTGAACCTGTTCCGCAACACCCCGCTGACGCTGATCGTCTTCTTCTGCTACTTCGGCCTGTACTCGGCGCTGGGGCTGGAGCTCTCCGACGACATCGACCGCAACAACTACTGGCTCGGCGTGGTCGGCCTCTCGGTCTACACCGCCGCGTTCGTGTGCGAGGCGATCCGTTCGGGCATCAACACCGTCCCGGCCGGGCAGGCCGAGGCGGCCCGCGCCATCGGCATGTCGTTCCTCCAGACCCTGACGGTGGTCATCCTGCCGCAGGCGGCGCGCGCCGTGGTCGCCCCGCTGGGCAGCATCTTCATCGCCCTCGCGAAGAATTCCACCATCGTCGGCACGATCGGCCTGATGGAGTCGTCCAGCGCGATGAAGGAACTCATCAACGCGAACGGCGACGCGGTCGTACCGATCTTCCTGGTCTTCGCGGGCACGTTCGCCCTCGTCCTCATCCCCACCGGCTACCTCTTCGGCTGGCTGGCCAACCGCCTGGCGGTGAAGCGGTGAGCACCAACACCGACGCGGTCCTCTACGACCACCCCGGCCCGCGGGCGAAGACCCGCAACCTCATCCTCACGGTCGTCTTCGGCCTCGCCCTGCTCGCGCTGCTGTGGTGGATCTACCGCAAGTTCGACGAGAAGGGCCAGTGGGCCGGCCCCCTGTGGCGCCCCTTCCTCGAGGGCTCCACCTGGACCGACTACATCCTGCCGGGCCTGTGGTCCACGGTCAGCGCCGCGGCCGTCGCCATGGTGTTCTCGCTGATCTTCGGCCTGGTCTTCTCGGTGGGGCGGCTCTCCGACCACTGGTGGGTCAGCGTGCCGGCCGGTGTGGTGGTCGAGTTCTTCCGGGCCGTACCGCTGCTGCTGATGATGTTCTTCATCTTCTTCGGCATCCCGTTCCTCACCGAGAGCCCGATGCCGCCGTTCTGGGCCGTGGTCATCGGCCTGACGCTCTACAACGGCTCGGTGCTGGCCGAGGCCTTCCGGGCCGGCATCCGCTCGGTGCCCCGCGGCCAGAGCGAGGCCGGGTACGCGATCGGCATGCGCAAGACCGACGTGATGCGGGAGATCCTCGTCCCGCAGGCGGCGCGCGCGATGCTGCCGGTGATCGTGAGCCAGCTCGTCGTGCTGGTGAAGGACACCGCGCTCGGCTACATCATCGGCTACACGGAGCTGCTCCAGGACGGCGTGAACACCCTCGGCGCCAACTTCGGCAACACGGTGGCCGCGGCGATCGTCGCGGTGTTCATCTACGTGGCGCTGAACGCCTCGCTGACCTTCTTCGCC
The DNA here is from genome assembly GCF_003002065.1 of Pseudosporangium ferrugineum. Lineage (GTDB taxonomy): Bacteria > Actinomycetota > Actinomycetes > Mycobacteriales > Micromonosporaceae > Actinoplanes > Actinoplanes ferrugineus_A. The sequence goes on along the minus strand of NZ_PVZG01000013.1, from coordinate 47,810 downwards.
GGATATCTGGAACGGCGCACCCGGCGCACGGGCCGGGCTCCGCGCCGCACCACCCCGCCGGGCGCCCTGACCCCGGTCGGTGGCGCGACGGCCGTCGAGCCGCAGGGCTGACCGCGGTTTTCGGCGGGACCACTCACGCAGAATGAAGGGTGCGGGTGGCTGTCCTGGAGCGTCAGCTCCTCGGCCGCCCGCGCCCGGCCTCGACGGGAGTTGCGGTCCGCACCACCCACCGAGCTACGACCTCCGGATTTTGATCTTGCGGTTCAGCGGGCCAGTTCCGTGACGCGCGACTCGCGCACGACCGTCACCCGGATCTGGCCCGGGTAGGTCAGCTCCTCCTCGATCTGCTTGGCCACGTCGCGGGCCAGCACCGCGGCGCCGATGTCGTCCACGTCCTCGGGACGGACCATGACCCGGATCTCGCGGCCCGCCTGCATGGCGAAGACCTTGTCGACGCCCGGCTTGCCGCCGGCGATCTCCTCGATCCGCTCCAGGCGCTTCACGTACGCCTCCAGGCTCTCCCTCCGGGCGCCCGGCCGCCCGCCGGAGCAGGCATCGGCGGCCTGGGTGAGCACGGCCTCGATGGTCTGCGGCGGCACCTCGTTGTGGTGGGCCTCGATGGCGTGCACGACGTCCTCGGACTCGCCGTACTTGCGGGCCAGGTCCGCGCCGATCAGCGCGTGACTGCCCTCGACCTCGTGGGTGAGCGCCTTGCCGATGTCGTGCAGGAACGCCGCGCGCTTCATCGTCGCCACGTCGAGGCCCAGCTCAGCGGCCATGATGCCGGCGATGTGCGCGGTCTCGACCAGGTGCTTGAGCACGTTCTGGCCGTAGCTGGTGCGGTAGCGCAACCGGCCCAGCAGCGTGGCCAGCTCCGGGTGGAGATCGGTGATGCCGACGTCGACGAGCGCCTCCTCGGCGGCCCGCTCGCAGAGGCGGTCGACCTCGTTCTTGGCGCTCTCGAACACCTCTTCGATGCGGTGCGGGTGGATGCGGCCGTCGAGGACGAGCTTCTCCAGGGTCAGCCGGCCGACCTCGCGGCGCACCGGGTCGAAGCACGACAGCAGCACCGCCTCGGGGGTGTCGTCGATGATCAGGTTGACCCCGGTGGTCGACTCGAACGCCCGGATGTTGCGGCCCTCGCGGCCGATGATCCGGCCCTTCATCTCGTCGCTCGGCAGGTGCAGCACGCTGACGACGCTCTCCGCGGTCTGCTCGCTGGCGATCCGCTGGATGGCGTCGACCACGATGTGCCGCGCCCGGGTGTCGCCGGTGCGCTTGGCCTCGGTCTCGATGTCGCGGACCAGGATCGCGGCCTCCCGCTTGGCCTGCGCCTCGATCCCCTCGATCAGCTCGGCCCGGGCCTGCTCGGCGGTGAGGTTCGCGATCCGCTCCAGCTCCCGGCGGCGCTGCTCCTCGGCCTCGGCGACCTCCGCCTCCCGGCCGCTCAGCGCGGCCTCCCGCGCGGACAGGTCGGCGTCCATCGCGGCCAGCCGGCGCTCCCGCTCGACCAGCCGCTCGACCTCGTCGGCGTGCAGGCGCTCCCGCTCGTCGATCCGCGCGGCGCGGCGCTCGACCTCGGCGGCCTGCTCCTTGACGGTGGTGTTGAGCAGCGCCACCTCCCGCTCGCCGCTGCGCCGGGCCGCCGTGCGGACCTGCTCGGCGTCGGACTCGGCCTGGCGGTGCGCGTGCTCGAGAATCGTGTCGGCCTCCTCGTGCGCCGACTCCAGAACCCGGCGCGCCTCGGCCCGGGCGGCGGTGGCCTCGGCCTTGGCGGCGGCGACCTCCGCGCGTACGGAAGCGGCCTTGGCGTTCGCGTCGTCGACCTTGGCCTTGGCGGCGTGCAACGTCCGCTCACGGTTCTCGTGATCGGCGGACCTGCTCTCCTGAAGGTTACGCACCGTGCGCGCACCGATGACCAGACCGGCCACGACGGCGCCGGCGAGAACGACGACCGCCACCACGAGCACCCAGACCAGGGGCGTCATCTCGCCGCCACACTCCCTTCGCCACGCCGCAGAAATGCGGACCGTTCGATGTCCTGCGCGAAGCGCGGGTAAGGGATGCCCGACCAAAGGCCAATGACCGCGCGTACGGTCGCAAGCCGGGTCGGGGGCCGACGCGGCTGGGAGCCGCGGGGTGCCGTTGCCGGTCGGCGACCGCTGGTGATGCTTACCGCCGTCCGCGCGGTCTGCGGGCGGGGGGTGCGCCTTGCTCGGGGGGCTGTTGGGCTCCGTCGGGCGGCGGCTCGGTGTTTCGGTATCTGCCTTCCGGTCCGTCTGTCTTTCGGTCCTTGCTGCCGTGCCTTGGGGCCGCGCCTTGGGGCCTGACTTGCCTGTCTGCTGCCTGGCTTACCTGCCTGCCTGGCTGGCTTGCAGGCCTGCCTGCCTGGGTTGCCGGTCGGCCGGTGCCGGCGGGGGTTGCCGGAGGCTGGTCGGTCGGTGTGGCCGGGCTTTTCGCAGGTGCAGCCGTTCTGCCGGTGAGCGGCCCTTCGATGAATCCTTTCATCGGGTGGGCTGCCCGGGCCGGCGAGGCTCGGGTCCCCGGCGATCGCTCGCCGGTGGCCGTCGGTCAGGACCGGTGGCCGGTGGCCGTGGTCAGGATCGGTGGCCGGTGGGTCAGGGATGGTCCGCCCGCGGCGAGGGGAGGACCTCGCCCGGCGTTCCGCCGGTCGGTGGAGGGTCCGTGCCGGCGATGGCGTCGCCGGACATTCCGCCCGCCGGAGGTCGTCCGCTGGCGGCGATGGTGTCGCCGGGCGATCGAACCAGGACCGGAAGTGATGCCGAAAAGTAATGCGATCTATGTTGTGCGCTTAGCCTTCGATGGTCGAGCAAACCTTTGTAACGCGAGGCTAGGTCGCGAGAGCCGGTTCGGTCAAGGACTCATGATTCGGCAGCGGATGGGACGTACGGCACAGACTCACTCACGCCCTGCTCAGGTACGTTGAGGGGCAATTCAGGCGTAGCGGGCCCAGACGTCGCGCATCGGCTCCCACTTCTCGCCGGTCCCTTCCTTCCAGTACGCGAGCAGATACGCCGCGACAGGAGTGGCCGTGTCGTCCCACCAGATGCCCGCGACGGTACGGCCGGAGACCTTGTAGGCGTACTCGACATAATTTCCGGAGGTACGCCCGGAAGGAGCGGCCCGCTCGGCGGCGGCCCCCACACCCGGGGTCAGCGTACGAGCGTCGACGTTCTGCCCGAGCGTGGCCACCCGCGCCTTGTCCCGGTCGGCAGTGGTCACGTACTCGACGAAGATCACACTCATGGCGTCCATCTCGCACCGTACGCGAGCCTTCTCGCCCTTGTTGAGCTTCGGCCCGCTCTTCTCGCCGTTCCGCGAACAACCGGAGAGGTACGGCAGCCACCCCTGCGAAACAGGACCGAGCGAACCGGAGAACTTCGGCTGATTGATGGCGATCTGGTTCTGCTCGTAGACGCCCTGGGCTGGGGTGGAGGCGGTGGGGGACGGGGTGGGCTGGGCGACGACGGGCTCCGGGCCGGGGGCGGTGGAGCGGCCGAGGAACCAGCCGGCCGTACCGAAGACGAGGAGCCCCGTGACGAGGCCGGCGAGGGCGGGGATGAGGAAGCGGCCGCGGGGTTGCTTGGGGGTGGGCTCGATGCGGGGGCCGGGGCCGTAGGCGGGGGCGACCTCGAAGCCGAAACGGTCGGCGTCGGGGATCGAGCCGGAGCCGGTCATGCCGGGGCTGGCCATGCCGCCGCTGGACATGACCGGGCTGGACATGCCTGGGCTGGTTGGTGGGGCGAAGCTGGCTTGGGCGCCTACGCCGCTTGTGGGGTCGAAGCCGCCCGGAGCACCCGGGCCGCTCGTCGGGGCGAAACCACCCGGAGCGCCTGCACCACTCGTCGGGGCAAAACCGCCCGGAGCGCCCGCACCACTCGTCGGGGCAAAACCGCCCGGAGCGCCCGCGCCGCTGGTGGGGCCGAAGTGGCTTGGGCCGCCGATATCGAGGCCGTACTCGTCCACGCCGGCGCCGGAGGTCGGCGTCACGGCCTCCGGCGGGGGCCATCCGGAGGCAGGGCCGGCCCCCGAGATCGGACCGGCATCCGAGATCGGTGCAGCACCCGGGATCGGACCACCACCCGACATCGGCGCAGAACCCGGGATCGATGCAGTGCCCGGGGTCGGTGCGGCGCCGGGGATCGGTGCGGCGCCCGAGGCCGGGGTGGCAGCCGGTGGCGCCGCGGGGCTCCACGGCGCCGCGGTGGAGTGGCTGTCGTGCGGAGTGCCGTGGAACGGGCCGTAGGACGGGGTCGTTCCCTGCGTCGGTATCCCGCCGTAGTGGGCGCCGAACTGGGGCGTGGAGGACGCCGCGTGGTAGTAGGCGGGGTCCGTACCGTCGGCCGGGTTGACGTCGATCGGCGGCCCGCCTGCCGGGGGCGCACCGGCCGCGGCCGGTCCATTCGGGACGTGCGCGATGCCGGTCGCTGTCCCTTCCGCGCCCGCTGCGTCGCCGCCGGGCCGCTCGCCCGGAGCCGTACCGTATGCCTGGGCCGTTTCGCTCACCGGACCCATCCCCTCGGCTGCGCTGTTCCGTTGCTCCCCGCCCGGCCCCGCGGAGCCGCCGGCCTGCTGCGTGGCGGCCTTTTCGGCGGGATCGTCCGCTCCCGGGACCGGCCCGGCCGCGGGCGTTGCACCGGCGTCCCCGGGGAGGGGGAGGCCACCGCTCCGGGCGCCGCGGGAGTCGTCTGTCACGACGATGCAGATTACCAGTCGGGGGCGATCGGCGAGCCCCGCGAAGATCCACGAATACGAATGGACCCGCAGCCCAGAAGGCCCGAGGGCCGACCGGGAACCGCGCGCCCGGGCCGCTCAGCGAACTCGGGCGCGCGACGCCACTCAGGCCTCGACGTCCTCGGTGCGACGACGACGCGTCACGAGAATGAGACCGACACCACCCGCGGCAATGGCCGCGCCGACGCCCGCGATGCTGACCACGTTGACGCCGGTGACCGGAAGGCCGCCGCCGTTCGAACCACCGCCGGTGCCGCCGGCGTTGTTCGTACCACCGTTGCCGCTGCCGCCGCCGTTGTCGTCACCGCCGTTGCCGCCACCTTTGTCGTCACCGCCGTCCGAACCATCGTCGGATCCGTCGTTGTCGCCGGTGCCGCCACCCTCACCGGAACCCGGAGGAGTCGTCGGGTCGGTCGGGTTGCCGCCACCACCGGGCGTCTCACCGCCCGGATCTTCGCCACCCGGATCTTCGCCGCCCGGGTCCTCGCCGCCCGGATCTTCGCCTCCGGGGTCCTCGCCACCCGGGTCCTCGCCGCCCGGATCCTCGCCACCGGGGTCCTCGCCGCCACCGCCCGGCTCGTCGCCACCGCCGCCGGGCTCGTCACCGCCGCCACCGCCCGGCTCATCGCCACCGCCGGGCTCATCGCCGCCGCCGGGCTCGTCACCGCCGCCGGGCTCATCGCCGCCGCCGCCACCGCCCGGGTTGTCCGGGTCGTCGGAGCCGGGCTCGTCGCCCTCATCGGCGGCCTTGGTGACCGAGTCGCCGGTCGTGACCGCGGGCTCGTCGAGCACGACGACACCGCGGGTGTAGATCTGCGTGGTGGACGCAGCCGCGGCGGACGCCCCCGCGAGAGCCGCTACGCCGACGGCACCGGCAATGATGCCGAGCCGGGCTACGGCACGCACGCCACGACGGCGCGCGAGCTGATTGGTTCGCATGTTCCTCCCCGTACTTCAGACTGATCAGTCTTCAGTGGACAATCATTTCCATGAGTCCGGACGAGCAGATTACCGGCAAGGAGCGGATCTCCTCCATCCACCATTGACAATATGGTCGAAGTCGGACGTCCGCCGCGGCCAGCGTCAACACACCGTAGGCACCCGATCGCCGCCCGCCCCACCCGCGGCGAATCCCCCGCACAGCCCCGGACCAGCGAATCCACCCGACAGCCCGGCCACCCCGAAAACCCCGGACCAAAATCGCCAATCTTCCGTACGTCGATACGAAAGCGTTATCAAGTCACATCACCCGAAGCGCCACCCACTGTTGATCAACGTATGCAGTGGACAAAGCTTCACCGGGTCACATGCATGAGAACACCCGCCACTGCCGTCTATCGCTCCCACTCTTCGCCACCACCAATTCGCCCATCCACACCCGAATCGCTACTGCGTCGATCACCCCTGGGCCGCTCAGACAAATGACCCGCCCGGAGCCACTCGGGCCTGTGCCGCGCAGGCACCGACAAGCCTTGCCATCCACGCCCGGGCGAGGTGGTCCGCTGCGGGACGGCAGAGGCAAGGGCAATCTCGCCGCCGGGAGCTGTTGCCTGCGACGTCAGGAGAGACTGTCGTTTTCCTGGTCGGCCATCGCGTCGGCGTCGATCTGGTCGGCGAATTCGGCCGCCTCGGCGTCCCGGGCGGCCAGCGCGTCCTTCACCGCGCGGATGGCCACCCCGGCCGGGTAGCCCTTGCGGGCGAGCATGCCCACCAGCCGCCGGAACACCTGGTCGGGCGTGCCGGTGGCCGTACGGAGTTTGCGGTCCACCAACGCCCGGGCGGTCGCCGCCTCCTCGTCCTCGTCGAGGGTCTCCAGCGCTTCGCCAGCCACCTCCGCGTCCACCCCGCGCTGCCGGAGCTCGTTGGCGAGGGCGCGCCGGGCCAGACCACGACCCTGGTGCCGGCTGGACACCCAGGCCCGCGCGAACGCGGCGTCGTCGATGATGCCGACCTCGTCGTAGCGGTCGAGAACCTCGGCTATCACCTCTTCGGAGATCTCCTTACGGACCAGCACCTTGGCCAGCTCCGCACGGGTCCGCGGCCGCACGGCCAGTTGCCGCAGGCAGATCTCCCGAGCCACTTCGGACTCGGATTTCGGCGGCTCCACGGGACGCTCAGCCCCGTCCGCGGTGCGCCTCCCGCCACGCCCCCGAGCCGAGCCCGCGCGTCCGGCCGGTTCGTCTCCGGCCGCCCGGGGAGGCAGCGCGTCCCAGCCCCGCCCAGCCCGCGCCCCTCGTCGTCCGGCCACTGCTCTACGCCTCCTCGAATCCCCGTATCGCACTCAATCACCCGGCCGCCCGCGGCATCACCCACCGCCCGCAGCGCACGCCACCACCGGGTCACAGCCGTGACCCGGTTGCCCGGCCGGGCCTGACGGTGCCGGCCCACGCCGCCCTGTCCAGCCGCTACCCGGTGGCGCGCTGACACACGCGCAGGCGCGGCCGCAACAGGCACCGGGCCCTGGCTCGAGCTGCCTGCCGCTGCGACGACCGGCCTGACGCCCCGCCGAGCCGGCCATGCGGCTTCGGGCGCGCAAGCCGGCGACGAGGAGCCCGCCGGCGACGGTCAAGCCTCGATCGCCGCCTCCCCGGCCGGAGCGGCCGGGGAGAACGCGGCTCACCCACCTCGAAGGACGTGCCGCAGCCAGCCGCACCGCCTCGAAGCGCCCGCGACAGCGCCGCCACCGAGGCTCGACGGACCGGCCGTCGCTCCCCAGCGGTCCGGATCCCGAGGGAACCATCCAGCGTTCCAGAGGCCGGGGAAACGGCCGTAGCCCACCCAGCGGTCTGGAGGCCTGGAGAAACAGCCGTGGCCGCCTCAGCGACGCGCAACCCACCCGCCCCGGCCGGTCACCGGGAGCGGTTCGGTCAGAAGTCGACCGGCGGGAGTTCGGGGCCGCCCGCGGCGTCGCCGGTGGTCTGGCCCACGCCGAGCTTCTCCAGGATCTTCTTCTCGATCTCGGCGGCGACGTCCGGGTTCTCCTTCAGGAACTCGCGCGCCTTCTCCTTGCCCTGGCCGAGCTGGTCACCGTCGTACGTGTACCAGGCGCCGGACTTGCGGATGATGCTCTGCTCGACGCCCACGTCGATCAGCGAGCCCTCGCGGGAGATGCCCTTGCCGTACATGATGTCGAACTCGGCCTGCTTGAACGGCGCGGCGACCTTGTTCTTCACGACCTTGACGCGGGTGCGGTTACCGACCACGTCGGTGCCGTCCTTGAGGCTCTCGATGCGGCGCACGTCCAGGCGCACCGACGAGTAGAACTTCAGGGCGCGGCCACCGGTCGTCGTCTCCGGGGAGCCGAACATGACGCCGATCTTCTCGCGCAGCTGGTTGATGAAGATGGCGGTCGTGCCGGAGTTGTTGAGGACACCGGTGATCTTCCGCAGCGCCTGGCTCATCAGGCGGGCCTGAAGGCCGACGTGGCTGTCACCCATCTCGCCCTCGATCTCGGCACGCGGCACGAGGGCGGCCACCGAGTCGATGACGATGATGTCGAGCGCGCCCGAGCGGATCAGCATGTCCGCGATCTCGAGCGCCTGCTCACCGGTGTCGGGCTGGGACACGAGCAGCGCGTCCGTGTCGACGCCGAGAGCCCGCGCGTATTCCGGGTCGAGCGCGTGCTCCGCGTCGATGAAGGCCGCGATGCCGCCGGCCCGCTGGGCGTTGGCCACCGCGTGCAGGGCCACCGTCGTCTTACCGCTGGACTCGGGTCCGTAGACCTCGATGACCCGGCCGCGCGGCAGACCGCCGACGCCGAGCGCCACGTCCAGGGCGATGGAGCCGGTCGGGATGATGGCGGTCTGCACGACCGGCCGCTCTCCCAGCCGCATCACCGAGCCCTTGCCGAATTGCTTGTCGATCTGTGCCAACGCCAGATCGAGAGCCTTGTCCCGGTCAGGTCCTGCCACCATGTCCGCCACCCCTGTACTCGACTTCGCAGGCGTCTTCGCCGATGAGCTTCTGTTCACGCGGGTCACGCTAGACGCTGGGTCTGACAGAAAACGACTGCCCGGCCGTGAGCTGTGGATGACCACGCCGCTCGCGACAATAGCCGAACACGTGTACGACGATCGAGCGACACGCCAGAACAAACGTACGAAAACCTGGTCAGCGCAGCCGTACGGGCACCCGATCGGGGTACGCGGCCACCACTGCTCGCCAGACCGTAGCCGTGTCGACACCCTGGGCGATGGCTTCGTCGATCGTCCGTCCACCCAGGTCCGAGAAGGCGTGATCGGCGGCGAAGCTGCGCGCATACAGGGGGCCGAAAGCCTGCTCAAGGCGCTGCCAGAAGTCCGTCAATCGCACCCTGGAAGCCTACTCGCGGCGCCTCGGCCACCGGCGTGAGCGAGCGCTGGCGCACCGCCCCGTGAGAGATGAGTCACTACGGCGATCGATGCGGCGTGGAGGCTCGCCTCGGCCGGATCGCGCTGCTCAGCCCGTACTGATCAAGCAAGTGCGGTGGCGGCGACCTTGAGGTCGTCGACCAGGCTCCGGTACGCGGCGTCGCGGTCGTCGGCCCGCAGCACAGCGGAGGGATGGATGGTGGCGAGCGCCTGGAGCTCGGCCACCGGGAAGTCCTCCGGGTGCTGAGCGGAGGCCGGCCACGGCATGAGCTGGCCCCGCGACCGGGTGACGCGGAACGACGGGCCGAGCAGGGCCTTGGCGGCAGTCGCGCCGAGCACCACCAGCAGCTCGGGCCTGAGCTGCGCGAACTCCGCGACGAGCCAGGGACGGCACGCCGTGATGTGCGCCGGCCCGGGGCTCTGGTGAATGCGGCGCTTGCCCCGCAGCTCGAAGCGGAAGTGCTTCACGGCGTTGGTGATGTACACGTTGCCGGGGTCGATGCCGGAGTCGTCCACGGCCTCGCGCAGCAACCGGCCGGCCGGGCCGACGAAGGGCAGGCCCTTCTGATCCTCGATGTCCCCGGGCTGCTCGCCGACGAAGACCACCCGGGCATCGGCGGCTCCGCGCCCGAACACCGTCTGGGTGGCGTTCTGGTGGAGCTCACACCCCTCACAGTGCGCGGCGGCGGCCTTGAGCTCGTCCAACTCGCGCGCGCCGGGCGGAATGAAGTGCTCCGCTCCGATGGGCGCCTCGGTCCTCGGCATGCCACCGTTTTACCCCCTCCCCCGCGGTCCACGCCCGGCGGCATCACCCGAACGAGCGTGAGCAGGCGAATCATCGGCCAGGCACGCCCACGTCGAGCGGGCGGGCCGCCGCGGCCACGGTTTCGGCAAGCGGCTCGATCGCTTCCTCGTCGAGCGGGCTGACCGTTATCCGTACGCCCGGGGGTGCCTCGACGCGGAACAGCGAGCCCGGAGCCACCGCATATCCGGCATCCCGCAAGGCCGTGATCATTCGCGTCTCGTCGGCTGCGCGTACCCATAGATTGATGCCGGTCTGACCATGGGCCTCGACCCCGCGGGATCTCAGGGCCTCGCGCAGCTCACCGCGGCGATGGTCGTAGCTCCTGCCCGCCTCCGTGATCTGCTCCGCCACCGCCGGGTCCTGCCAGAGTCGCAGCAGAAGCTGTTGCAGCACCGTGGACACCCAGCCCGTGCCGATCCGCATGCGGCCCGCCACGCGGGCGATCGTGGCCTCGTCGCCGGCCAGCACGGCGACGCGGAGGTCGGGCCCGAACGGCTTGGACGCGGACCGGACGAAGACCCAGGAACTCGTGGCACCGCTCAGGCAGTGCAGCGGCACACCGGACAGCTCGGCGGCATGGTCATCCTCGATGAGCAGCACCTCGGAGTGGCGCGACAACGCCTCCCGGAGAGCGGCGGCGCGCTCGGCGGTCACTGCCGCACCTGTCGGATTCTGAGCACGGGCGGTGATGACGGCGGCGCGCGCACCGGCTTCGATCGCGCTCGACAGGCTGTCGGGCAGCGGACCCTCGTCGTCCATCAGCACCGGGATCGCCGTCAGACCGAGCGCCGCGAGCAGATCGAGGAGATTGGCCCAGCCGGGATCCTCGACGGCCACCGCATCCCCCGGTCTCAGATGGGTCGTGAGCAGGCGTTCGATGGCGTCCAGGGTGCCGTTGGTAACGGTGATGGACGCGTCTTCGACCGGGACGCCGTCGGCTTCGAGACGGCTGCGCGCCACGTCGATCAGCTGCGGCATCGCGCCGGCGTCCGCGTACCCGAGAGGGGGGCCGACCACTTCGGACATGGCGCCGAGATGCCTGCCCAGAGCGGGCAGCAGCCGGACGTCGGGGTCTCCCGAGGACAGGTCCAGCGCGCCCGGCGGCACGGGCAGCCGCATGGCGGACCGCGGCCCGGCGACCGGAGGGCGGTGCCGGATGCGCGTGCCACGCCGCCCGGAGGTCTCCACGATGCCGCGTTGTCGCAGCTCCTGGTAGGCCTTCGAGACCGTGGCGGGGCTGACGTGCAGCTGATCGGCGAGGACCCGGATCGACGGGAGCGCATCTCCCCAGACCCAGTCGCCGCTGCGGACCCCGGCCTCGATGCTCCCGGAAATCGATGCGGCGGTCGAACCACTGACCTGATATTGTTCTGGCACAGCAGCGATTCTGTACTAGTACAGAAGCTTTGGCAAGGAGGCCCCGTGACCGACCTCTACCAGCTCACCGAGCGGACGACGGCTACCCGCAACCGCGACCGGATGCACTACGACCGCGACTCCGCGCACGCGATCCTGGATGAGGCCTGGGACTGCACGGTCGCCTTCGTGGTCGACGGGGAGCCTCGTGCGTTGCCCACGCTGCATGTTCGCATCGGCGAGACGCTCTATATACACGCGTCCACAGGTGGCCGGCTCGGCCTGACGTCGCGCGATGGCGGTGCGCGGGTCTGCGTCTCGGTGACCCTGCTGGACGGGCTCGTCTACGCGCGCTCGCAGTTCCATCACAGCGCCAACTATCGGTCCCTGGTCGCCCACGGCACGGCACGGCCGGTCACGGACGAGGCGGAGAAGGCTGCCGCGATGACCGCCCTGGTCGAGAAGCTGGGGGCGGGCCGAGCGGCCGACAGCCGCCCGGCCAACAACCGCGAGCTGGCAAGCACCGTCGTTCTCGCACTGCCGTTGACCGAGGTTTCCGTACGAGCGAGAGCAGGCGGAGTCGTCGACGAGCCCGAAGACCTCCCCCTGCCGCACTGGGCCGGAGTGCTGCCCCTCCAACGCGTGGCCGGCCCGCCACAGTCTGATGCCGGAGTGCAATCGGCGGCCCCGGGCTACCTGCCACAGCGACGGTCACCGTGGACAACGGCCGCACCGATGCGGGGCAAGCACGTCGCCCTGGAACCGCTGGCGCCGGCGCACGTCGACGGCCTCCTGACCGCGCTGGCGGACGACGAGGTGTGGGAGTTTCTGCCCAGCCCGAAGCCGCGTACGCACGAGGAGATGGCCGAGCAGGTGGCGCTCGCGGCAGAGCAGCAGTGGGCGGGCGGACGCATCTCCTGGGCGCAATGTGACCCTGCCACCGGCGAGGTCATGGGCATGACCAGCTACCACGACGTGGACGAGGAGAAGGGAGCGCTCGGCATCGGCCACACCATCCTCGGCCGCCGCTGGTGGCGCACCGGCGTCAACACGGAGGCCAAACTGCTGCTGCTCGAGCGCGCGTTCGTGGTGCTCGGCGCAGAGCGGGTGTTCTGGTACACGGACATCCGCAACGAACGCTCGCAGCGGGCCATCGCCCGGCTCGGAGCCAGCAGGGACGGAGTGATCCGGCGACATCGGCTACGCCCCGACGGCACGTGGCGCGACTCGGTGCTGTTCGCGATGACCGTGGACGAGTGGCCGGCCGCCAGGGAACGCTTGCGGACCCGGCTGGCAGCGGGCTGACGCCCGATCGGAGCCGGCAGGTCCAGCGAACAGGGAGTGGGTGGTGGGGGTGCTCAAGGCCACAAGTTCTTGGCTGTCCGGAGGAGTGCCCTTCCCGCGCCGGCGGTCCGAGCATGGGTGGGTGCTGGGGATCACCGACTTCTGGACGTACGTGCTGGGCACCGCCGCCATTGTTCTGCTGCCGGGGCCGAACTCGATCTTCGTGCTGTCCGTTGCCGCTCAACGGGGTGTGCGCGCCGGCTACCGGGCCGCCTTCGGCGTGTTCCTCGGCGACACCGTGCTGATGGTGCTGGCGGCTGCAGGGGTTGCCTCCCTGCTCCAGGCTTATCCGCCGATCTTCATGGTGGTCAAGTACGCGGGCGGCGCCTACCTGGCCTGGGTCGGTCTCGGCATCATCCGGAGCGCCTGGCGGAAATGGCGGGCTCGGGGCACCGCGAACGGCAGCACGGTGGGCGACGCGATCGCCCACAGCGAGCAGGCGCCCGACAACACGATGGTCCGCCCCTGGCCTCTCGAGCAGACCGGCTCGCAGTCGGCCGGCAGCGCGGTGCCCAGCGGCGCGGATGCCGGTGATGAGACGGCCCGGCGACGGGGTGCCGACCGGGCGGGCATGCAGCGGCCGTTCCGGCGGGCGCTGATCGTCAGCCTGCTGAACCCGAAGGCGATCCTGTTCGTCGTCTCGTTCTTCATCCAGTTCGTCGAGCCCGGGTACGCCCACCCCGCCCTGTCGTTCCTCGTGCTCGGCGCCGTCCTGCAGTTCTTCAGCGCGCTCTACCTGAGTGGGCTGATCTTCGGCGGTCAGTTCCTCGCGGGCCAGTTCCGACGGCGGCGCCGGCTGTCCGCGGCGGCTTCCACCGGGATCGGCGTCCTCTTCGTCGGCTTCGGCGTCAAACTCGCCACGGCCACCGCGGGATAGCCACCGCCGGCACCCCACGGATCTCTCCTCCAGGACGAAGACCTCGCGCCCCAGGCCAGCACCCCACGGCGGGCCCTGGCGAGGCGGGCGCGGCGCGACACAAGGCCGGGGCGAGGCGGGCGCGGCGCGGCACGAAGCCGGGGCGAGGCGGGCGCGGCGCGGCGCGGCACGAAGCCCGGGGCGAGACGGGCGCGGCGGGCGCGGCGGGCGCGACACGAAGCCCGGGGCGAGACGGGCGCGGCGGACGCGGCCCGACACGGCACGAAGCCCGGGGCGAGACGGGCGCGGCGGGCACGGCCCGACACGGCGCGAGGCCGGGGCGAGGCGGGGCGGCGCGAGGGGCGAGACAGCGCGAGCCCGGAACGAGACCGCGCAAGAAGGGGAGGAACGTCCAGGCGGGCCGGGACGAGGGACGGATAGGGCGGCCAGCCAAGGCCGAGAAGCAGCGCCAGAACCGCCGGCCAAACGCGCGGAACGCCTCAGAACGCACGCCCGCGCCAAGCCGCCACCACCAGCAGCCCGGCTCGCGGGATCACTGGGCGTGCATCCCTCCCCCCGGCCCCGGGAACTCCCCCGCACCCGCGGGCATTGCCTCCCGGACGGCCCGGAGTACCTCGGCCGCCCAGTCCTTCGACGCCGCTTCCAGGTGGTTTACCCGGAGGCGGGCGTACCGGTCCTCGGCTCGGTGCAGGAGGCCTCCGTGTTTTTCCAGTTCCAGGATTACCTCCACTCCCTCCGGGTCGGCCAGGAAGGTGAGTTCCAGGTCGTCCATCGCTTGTTTCCACTCGGGTGGTGGGTCGAATTCAATTTCCTGGTAGAAGGGGAGGTCTTGGCGTACGCCGAAGATTGCTCCTCGTTCTACGTCGGCGTGGCGGAAGTGGAAGCCGAGGCGGGTCAGGGCGTCGAGCACCACCTCCTGGGCCGGGAGGGGGTGCACCGTCAGCGCGTCGGCGTCGTCGGTGTCTACTCCCTGTTCGACCGTCAGTTCTGTGCGGAGGCCCAGGGACATTCCGGCCAGCTTTTTGCCGTACGCGAAGGTCAGTGGGGTCTCCCAGGGCAGCGTGATGGCGAACGGGATGTCCTGGCGCTCGCCTGCCGCGAGGGTGAAGCCCGCGGCGACCCACGCCCGGTGGAATTCGACGAGGGCGTCGCCGTCCTCGGCCTCGACGCGGGTGACCAGGCCGACCGCCAGGGTTTCGACCTCCACGTCGTAGTCGCCGCCGGTGAGGCGGACCGCGCCGAGGAGTTCGCCGCCCGGGTAGGCCTCCGGGGTTGCCAGGGCCGTGTCGACGACCGGGCCTCCCACGCCGAAAGCGCGCAGCACCTTCTCGAAGACCATCGTCGGACCCCTCTCAGCGCATGCGCCTGCCCACCGGTACGGGATCAGTCTCGTCGTCGAACTCGCCGATGACCTGCTCCAACAGGTCTTCGAGGGCCACGAAGCCCACTCTTTCCCCGCGACGGGTGACCATCGCCAGCTGGGCGCGGGCGGCGCGCATGGCGGTGACGGCGTCGGTGACCGCCACGTTCGACTCGACCACGAACGGCGGGTCCATGAGGTCCTCGGCGGTCGCCGAGGCGCCGGCCGTGGTCGTCCGGACCGCCTCTCGGACGTGCACCACACCCACCACGACATCCGCGGCACCCGAGGAAGCGGACGGAGCCCGGGAAGGAGACGACGGAGAAGCCGCGGAAGCGGGCCGGGAGGAAGGCGCGAGCACCGCCAGCCGGGACCGGCCGCTGCGCATCGAGGCTTCCTCCACCTCCAGCGCCGAGGAGTCCGGGCGGACCGTCACGAGCTGGTCGTCCGGGATCAGGAGGTCGCCGACCTTCATCTGCTGGAGTTGCAGCATGCTCGTCAGCAGTTCCGTCTGTTCCGCGCCGATCAGGCCTTCCGCTCGCGAGCGTTCCAGCAGGATGTTCATCTCCTCCGGGCCGTGCGCCTGGGCGAGCTGGTCCTGCGGGTGCACGCCGAACGGTTTCAGGGCGAGGTTCGCCAGGCCGTTCAGGGCCAGCAGCGCCGGGCGGGCGAGCCGGACGAAGGCGCGGAACGGCAGGGCGAGCAGGGTGGCCGAGCGTTCCGGGTCGGTGATCGCCCAGGACTTGGGCATCATCTCGCCGAGGACGAGGTGCAGGAACGTCACCACGATCAGGGCGATGACGAGGGCGATGACGGTGCTCGGCACGTCGGGGAGGCCCGCGGCGTGCAGCAGCGGGTGCAGCAGGTGCTCGATCGCCGGCTCGGCGAGGGCGCCCAGGCCCAGCGAGCACAGGGTGATGCCGAGCTGGGCGCCGGCGAGCATCACCGACAGTTCGCGGCTGCCGTCGAGGGCCGCGCGGGCCGCCCGGCTGCCCTCGGTGGCGGCGTGTTCGAGGCGGTAGCGCTTGCTGGCCACGAGGGCGAACTCCGCCGCGACGAAGAAGCCGTTGCCGGCCAGCAGCACGAACGAGAAGACAACAGCCCAGGTCGTGCTCATCGAGTCACCCCCGGGTGAATGACAACCACCGGCGCGGACAGGAAAGCGAGCGAGGCGGGGATCATCCGGCCACCTCCGAGCCGACCGGCGCGGAGAGGCGTACGGATCCGGGCACGTGCCGGTCGACCGTCAGCACCGCGAGCGCCGCCCCCGAATCCAGCGAGAACGCGTCGCCGACCTGTGGCACCCGGCCGAGATGCGACATCACCAGGCCGGAGATCGTGTCGTAGCCGGCGCCTTCCGGGAGGGCGACGCCGGTCGCGTCGGTGACCTCGTCGATGCGCCAGCGGGCCGGGACGATCCAGGAGCCGTCCTCCTGCCGGGCCGGGGCCGGTTCCGGGAGGTCGTCCTCGTCGCGGATCGGGCCGACCAGTTCCTCGGCGATGTCCTCGAGGGTGATGATGCCCGCGAAGCCGCCGTACTCGTCGACGACGCAGGCGAGCTGGCGGTGGCCGGCGCGGAGGCGGTCGAGGACCGTGGGCAGGCGCAGCGAGGCGGGGACGAACAGCGGCGGGGTGGCGATCGCCGAGATCGGCACGGTGGCCCGGTCGGGCGGGGGCACGGCGAGGATGTCCGCGATGCCCACCACGCCGACGATCTCGTCCACGCCCGTACCCGATCGGACCGGGAAGCGGGACCGGCCGGTGTCCAGGAGGGTGACGACCTGCGCGGCCGGGTCGGAGGCCTGCACGGTGTGCACGTCGACGCGCGGCACCATGACCTCGGAGGCCGTCCGCCGGCGGAAGTCCAGCCCCCGGTCGAGCAGCGCCGACAGCTCGGGATCGAGGTGCCCCTCGGCGCGCGACTCCGCGATGATCTGCTCGAGATCCTCCTCGGTGGCGCCTTCGGGCAGCTCCTCGATCGGCTCGATGCCGACCCGGCGCAGCAGGCGCTCCGCGGCGCGGTCGAAGAGCTTGATGACCGGGCCGAAGACGGTGAGATACATCAGCGTGGACCGGCCGAGGGCCTTCGCGACCGTCTCGGCGCGGGCGATGGCGAGGTTCTTGGGCGCCAGCTCGCCGAGGACCATCTGGACCACGGTCGCGATCACGAGGGCCAGCACCAGGGAGGCCGGCAGGCTGACCGCCTCGGGGATCCCCGCGACCCCGAGCAGGTCGGCCAGGCCGGCGCCGAGGAACGGCTCCGCGATGTAGCCGACGATCAGGGCGGTGACGGTGATGCCGAGCTGGGCGCCGGAGAGCACGAACGAGAGGCGCTCGGTGACGGTGAGGGCACGCCCGGCGGCCTTGTCGCCGCTCTCCGCCTCCTGGCGCAGGCGGCCGCGGTCCACCGCGACGTAGCCGAATTCCTGGGCGACGAAGTAGCCGGTCACGGCCGTCACCACGACGACGAGCAGGAGGCCCACCAGGATCAACATGGCGGGGCCGGGGATGCGAAAGGCCGGGCCGAGCCCGGCCTGATACTGCCGATCATCCGCAAAACGGTAGCAGCGCCCGCTGGAGATCCGCTGAAAGAACCCCGGGAGGGGTGCGGGTCACACCCCGCCCGGGGCCCGGGCGTCAGGACTGCGTGATCACGACGTCGTCGACGGCCGCCTCGACGAGGCTGGCCGTGCCGGTGTCCGCCGCCTCGACCTGCAGGCGGATGGTTTGCCCGGCGTACGCGGACAGGCTCACGGTCGCCTTCTGCCAGGCGGCCGCCCGGTTGGCCGCCGACCCGGCCTGGCTGAACACCGTGGTGGCGGTGCTGCCGGAGATCACCTGGACCCGGAAGTAGTCGCCGCTCGTGGCGTTGTTGAGGTGCGCGAGGTACCACGAGAACGACAGCGAGGATCCGCCGCTCGGCAGCGTGATGGCCGGCGACCGGACCGTGGTGGTGCCGCCGTCGACGTCGTTCGCGCCGGCACTGGCCCCGGCTGCCGCGCCGGTCACCAGGTCGTTGCTGCCGCTGACCGTGCTGCCCAGCTGGGTGGCCACGCCGGACGAGGTGGCGGCGGGGTCTCCGCGCTCCCAGGCTCCGGCGGTGGCGGTGTCCGTACCGGCGGGGTCGGTGGTCCAGCCGGTGGCCGTCTCGAAGTCGTCGGCGTAGACGGAGGGCCCGGGGTCGGGGGTGCCGGCGGCCAGCGTCCAGACCGCGTACGCGATCGCGTCCGAGTTCCGGTCCAGCGCCGTGTCGTCGATGTTGGTGACCGTGTCGCAGGCCCGGTGGTAGCAGGCGTCGAACGCGGCCTGGGTGCCGCCCCAGAGCTGGACCTGCGCGGCGGTCTTGCGGCCCTCGGCGCCGGTGAAGATGCCGCCCGCGGGGATGCCGGCCGCGATGAACGGGCCGTAGTCGCTGCGGCCGTCGAAGTCGGTGCCCCGGGTCGGTACGCCGATGGACGTGAAGTACGCCTCCAGCGTGTCCTCGATCTCGGCGGAGCCGGCGGGGCCGGGACCCGAGCCGGTGCCGTCGGAGTTGTCGCCGTCGTAGAGGAAGTAGCCGGGGTTCGGCGAGCCGACCATGTCGAAGTTCAGGTAGCCGGTGATCGCCGCCTTCTGCGCCGCGCTGAGCGAGTTCACGTACGCCGTCGAGCCGCGCAGCCCCTGCTCCTCGGCGCCCCACCAGCCGAACCGCAGGTGCCGGTCGGGCTGGAAGCCGCTGCGGGCCACGGCGAGCGCGACCTCGAGGTTCGCCGCCGAGCCGCTGCCGTTGTCGTTGATGCCGGGCCCGGCGGTGACGCTGTCGAGGTGCGCGCCGACCATCAGCGTGTCGCTGGTGTCGCCGCCCGGCCAGTCCGCGATGAGGTTGTAGCCGGTCGCTCCGCCGTACGTGAAGGACTGCTGCTGGGTCTGGAAGCCGGCGGCGTCGAGCAGGCCCTTGACGTAGGTCACCGAGGCCAGGAAGCCGGGGCGGCCGTGCGCGCGGTTGCCGCCGTTGGCCGTGGCGATCGACTGCAGCTGGGAGAGGTGGTTCTTCACGTTGGCGAGCGGGATGTCCGGCGCGGCGACGGCGGCGGCCTGCGCCGGTGCCGCGGCCGCGACGGTGAGCAGCAGGGCCGTCGCGCCGATCAGGGGTAGTGCTCTCAAGGGAGTCCTCCGCGGGCTCGGGGTCGCCGTCGCCGAGGGTGTGGCGGCGGCCACGCCGAGCATTACAGAGAAGCGCGTCTATGGCTCATATCGACTCGGCCATATTTCTACGCGTCGGTCGCGAAGGTGCTGACGATCATGCCCCAGGTGGCGAAGTTGGCCGGCCAGTCCAGGTCGCGGGTCATCAGGCCGAACGCGTACGCCTTGCCGCCGGAGGCGATCCATCTCGTCATCGCGTGCATGCGCTCGCCGGCCGGGCCGTCGAACGCGTACTCCCAGTCGGCCGCGCGGGTGACCGCCGGGACCTTCCTGATCGCGTACTGCTGATAGGCGGGCAGGCCACCCGCCGCCCGGAGCCGGGCCGCCTCGTCCTGGCAGGCCGTGACCGGGTCGCCCACGGCGCGGCGCTCGGGGTCGATGCTGAGCACCCGCAGGTTGCGGGGATCGCGGAAGCAGAGCGTCGTGCCGACCCTTTCGTACGTCCATCCGTCCGGCACCGCGATGTGGAAATCGTCCTGGCTGAAGTAGGACCAGCCGCGGTAGAGCGCCCACCCGTCGCGCAGCCGGGCCGCGCCGGGCTGCGGCGTGCGGGGCAGCACGGCGGACGGCCGGCCGAGGCAGCCGGCCGGGCTGAAGCCACCGCCGCTCCCGCCCGTTCCGGAGGACGGGGCGGCGCTGCCCATGGCGACCGGCGCGGACGCCCGGTCGCCGTCGAGGGCGCTGAGGCCGGCGGCGACCGCGCCCAACCCGAGCAGCGCGGCGGCGACCACACCGGCGACGACCAGCCGGGCGCGGGGCACGGGAGGGAAGTTCTCGGTGGACTTCCGCGGCGCCGGGATGACCGGGTGCCGCTCCGCGACCGCGATCACGACCTGCCGCTGCGCGCCCGCGATCACGGCCCGCAGCCGCTCGGCCGCCTCCGCCGCGGTGAGGCGCTCGGCCGGCTCCCGCCGCAGCAGGCCCAGCAGCACCGGGGCCAGCGGGCCGGCCAGCTCGGGCGGATCCGGCTCGTCGGTGGCCAGCGCCATCAGGGTCGCCATGGCGTTCTCCCGGGCAAACGGCGCGCGGCCCTCGACAGCCGCGTACAGGGTCGCCCCGAACGACCACAGGTCCGACTCGACGGTGGAGGCGCCGTCCCGGGCGCGCTCCGGCGAGACGTACTGCGGGGAGCCGACGACCAGGCCGGGACCGGTCACCGAGCCGTCGTCGACGAACGTGGCCAGGCCGAAGTCGGTGAGCACCACCCGGCCGCCGGCCCCGATCAGCACGTTGTGCGGCTTGATGTCGCGGTGCAGCACCCCGGCGCGGTGCGCGGCGGTGATCGCCTCCAGCACGTCGAGGCCGATCCGGGCGGCCTCCGCCGGCGGGTACGGCCCCTCCTCGGCGATCACCTCGTGCAGCGAGCGCGACGGCACGTACTCCATCACGATCCACGGCAGGTCCCCGGCGTGCACCACGTCGTAGATCTTGACCACGTGCGGGTGGTCGATCCGGGCCGCGCTCCGCGCCTCGCGCAGCGTCCGGGTGCGCAGCCGGGCCTGTTCGTCGTCGGTCATCCAGTCCGGCGGGACGAACTCCTTCACCGCGACGTCCCGGTCGAGCATCTCGTCGCGGGCCAGCCACACCCGTCCCATGCCGCCGGTGCCGACCGGCTCGTGCAGCCGGTACCGACTGGCGATGATCATCCGCCTGACCGCCATCCGCACCGCCTCATCGCCTCGTCGTCACGATAGTCGCCCTGCTCAGGGGCCGCATACCACGATCACCCGGCCACCGCGTAGACCACCAGGTTGTCCCGGTAGGACCGCAGGCTCCGGTCGAACACCCCGCCGCAGGTGATGAGCCGCAGCTGCGGGTCGGGGGTGGGGCCGTACACACGGGCGGTGGGGAACGCCTTCTTCGGGTACCAGGCCGTCGAGGTGACGGTGAAGGTGATCCTCCGGCCGCCGCGGGTCACCTCGATCCGGTCGCCGGCGCCGAGCTCGCGCAGCCGGTAGAACACCGCCGGGCCGCTGCGGGAGTCGACGTGACCGGCGAGGACCGCGGGGCCGACGTCGCCGGGTGCGGTGCCGTCCGCGTACCAGCCGGCCCGGTCGTCGCCCTCCGGCGGCACGAGTTCGCCGCCGGCGCCGAGATGGAGCTTCTCCAGCGCGGTGTCGATGCCCGCGGCCGCGACCCGCAGGCGGGTCGGCGGGCCGTCGAGGGCGGGCCGAGCGGTCCCGAACGGGTCCGTCTTCGCTTCCGCTTCCGGCCGATCCGACGGTACGGCCGCAGCAGGCGCGACCAGCACACCGGACGCGACCGGCGCGACGGTCCCGCCCCGCGGGGCGGCTCCCGCCCGTGACCCGCCCGGCCCGCCCGGTTCCGCCGTGGCCCGCGGCTCGTGGGTCATCAGGTAACCGGCCGCGACCACGAGCCCGGTCACCACGGCCACCGCGACGGGCAGCAGGGCGCGCCGCGCCGTCATCCGGCCTTCCGCGCTGCGCCGCCTCGCCCGGGGCGGCCCGGTGCCGGCGTCCGGCCCCCGCGACCCGCCACTGCGGGGCGCCGCCTGACGAGGGCCACCGCACCGCCGGCCAGCACCGCCGCCCCGGCGCCGAGCAGCACCGCCGCCGCCAGCGGACGCTCCGGAACGCCTCCCCCGCCACTCGCGCCCCTTGTTACGCCGCCGCCCATGACACCGCCGCCACTTGTAACGCCGCCACCCACGACACCGCCGCCACTTGTAACGCCGCTGCTAATGCCACCGCCGCCGCCACTTTTTGCGCCGCCGCCACTTTTTGCGCCGCTGCTCATGCCACCGCCGCCGGTGGCCACGCCGCCCTTCGGCACACCGCCCTGCCGTGCCGCGTCGATGTGCAGCTCCGGCCTGAGGCCGCCGCCCTTGTCGTCCAGCACGAGCAGGGAGTAGACGTTGCCCGCCCCGAGCGTGCAGGGCAGGTCGCTGGTCTCGCCGCCGCCGCTGGGCCGCACCCGCACGGTCCACCTGCCGGGGCTCACCTGCCGGTACGCCGTGGTGGTGGCGAAGGCGACGCCGTCCGCGATGCTC
Source organism: Pseudosporangium ferrugineum (assembly GCF_003002065.1). Lineage (GTDB taxonomy): Bacteria > Actinomycetota > Actinomycetes > Mycobacteriales > Micromonosporaceae > Actinoplanes > Actinoplanes ferrugineus_A. The sequence goes on along the minus strand of NZ_PVZG01000013.1, from coordinate 25,772 downwards.
CGGCCGTTGGCGCCGCCGACGTCGAGCACGGGTGCGCGTACGGAAGCCTGAATGATCCTGATCTTGGATTCGTCCGCGGCCGGGAGCCGGAGGTCGTCCTTGAGCACCCGCAGTCCCAGGTCGGCGTAACGGCCCACGCCCGCGACCGTGTACGCCGCGCCGTCGTCGACCGTGACCTGCGTGGTGAGCACCGGCGGCGTGCTCGCGGCGGCGCCCGCCCTGCGCATGGCCACCGAGTACGCGCCGGTGGGCAGCCGCAGGTAACCGGACATGGCACCGTACGCGACACCGTTGAATTTCTGGTCCTTGACCGCGCCGTTCGCGCTCTTGAGGTAGACGTCGACCGCCGGGGTGTCCGGCGAGAGGTGCGCGAGACGGACGTATCCGGCGCCCGCGCCCCGGGCCGGCGTCGCGGGCAGGATCAATGCGGCCAGCACGGCGAGCGCGGCGGCGATGCGGGTCACGGGGCCTCCAGTGGTCGGTCGAACCTCGGTGGCAGGCATCAATGTGCCGTACGTCACCAGATCCGCACCATGGTCCGTCCGGTCCGGCCTCTCCGCATTTTTGTCATACCCGCGGGGCACCATGGTGAGCGTGCAAGACGTGCTGGAGCAGTTCGGCCTGGCCACCAGGGAGTGGTTCAAGGCCGCCTTCGCCGCGCCCACGGCCGCCCAGGCCGGCGCGTGGCGGGCCATCGGGGCCGGGCGCAACGCGCTCGTGGTCGCCCCGACCGGCTCCGGCAAGACGCTCGCGGCGTTCCTCTGGTCCCTCGACCGGCTGGCCCATGAGGCGGCGCCCGCCGACCCCAAGCGCCGCTGCCGGGTCCTCTACATCAGCCCGCTCAAGGCGCTCGCGGTCGACGTCGAGCGCAACCTGCGGGCCCCGCTCACCGGCATCCGCCAGGCCTCGGGCCGGCTCGGAGTGCCGCCGCCGGACATCACCGTCGGCATGCGCACCGGCGACACGCCGGCCGACGAGCGGCGGAGCTTCGCGCGGACCCCGCCGGACATCCTCATCACCACCCCCGAGTCGCTGTTCCTGCTGCTGACCTCCGCCGCCCGGGAATCGCTGCGCGGCGTCGAGACGGTGATCATCGACGAGGTGCACGCGGTCGCCGCCACCAAGCGCGGCGCGCACCTGGCGCTGTCGCTGGAGCGGCTCGACGGCCTGCTGGCCCGGCCCGCGCAGCGCGTCGGCCTGTCGGCGACCGTGCGACCGATCGAGGACACCGCCCGCTTCCTCGGCGGCGGCCACGACGTCGAGATCGTCCAGCCCCGCAGCGCCAAGACCATCGAGGTCTCGGTGCAGGTGCCGGTCGAGGACATGACCCGCCTCGACGAGGTGCCCGACACCGACGCGGACGACCCCGGCGCCGGGCGGCACTCGCCGTCGATCTGGCCGGCCGTCGAGGAGCGCGTGCTCGACCTCATCCAGGAGCACCGCTCGACCATCGTGTTCACCAATTCCCGGCGCGGTGCCGAGCGGCTCTGCGCCCGGATCAACGAGCTCGCCCTGGAACGCGCCGGCGGCGAGCCGGCCACCGCGACCCACCCGCCGGCGCAGGTCATGGCGCAGTCCGGCGAGGCCGGCGGCGCCCCGCCGGTGATCGCCCGCGCGCACCACGGCAGCGTGTCCCGCGAGGAACGTAAGCAGATCGAGGAGGCGCTCAAGTCGGGGCAGCTGCCCGCGGTGGTCGCCACCTCCAGCCTCGAGCTCGGCATCGACATGGGCGCCGTCGACCTGGTGGTGCAGATCGAGGCGCCGCCCTCGGTCTCCGCCGGGCTGCAGCGCATCGGCCGCGCCGGCCACCAGGTCGGCGCGATCTCCCGCGGTGTCGTCTTCCCGAAGCACCGCGGCGACCTGGTCTCCTGCGCGGTCGTCGCCGAGCGCATGGGCGAGGGCGCCATCGAGGAGCTGCGCTACCTGCGCAACCCGCTCGACGTGCTCGCCCAGCAGGTCGTCGCGATGGTGGCGCTCGACGAATGGCACCTCGACGACCTCGCCGCGCTGGTCCGCCGCGCCGCGCCCTATGCCGAGCTGCCCGATTCCGCCCTGCACGCCGTGCTGGACATGCTCTCCGGGCGCTACCCGTCCACCGCGTTCGCCGAGCTGCGCCCCCGGCTGGTGTGGGACCGGACGACCGGCACGCTCACCGGCCGTCCCGGCGCCCAGCGGCTCGCCGTCACCAGCGGCGGCACCATCCCCGACCGCGGCATGTTCGGCGTCTTCCTGGCCGGCTCCGAGCGCGCGTCCCGCGTCGGCGAGCTCGACGAGGAGATGGTCTACGAGTCCCGGGTCGGCGACGTGTTCCTGCTGGGTTCGACGTCGTGGCGCATCGAGGACATCACCCCCGACCGCGTCCTGGTCTCGCCGGCGCCCGGCGCGCCCGCGCGCATGCCGTTCTGGAAGGGCGACGCCCTGGGGCGCCCGGTCGAGCTGGGCCGGGCCATCGGCGCCCGGCTGCGGGGCCTCACCCGGGCCGGCGACGACACCGCCGTCTCCTCGCTGCGCGACTCCGGCCTCGACGAGTGGGCCGCGAACAACCTCGTCGCCTATCTGCGCGAGCAGCGCGAGGCGACCCGCAACCTGCCGGACGACCGGACGGTCGTGGTCGAGCGCTTCCGCGACGAGCTGGGCGACTGGCGGATGACCGTGCACTGCGTCCTCGGGGCCCGGGTCAACGCGCCCTGGGCCCTCGCCATCGCCCGCCGCCTCACCGAGCGCTACGGCGTCGACGGCCAGGTCATGCCGTCCGACGACGGCATCGTGGTGCGCCTGCCCGACACCGCCGAGGAGCCGCCGGGTGCCGAGCTGGTCGCCTTCGACCCCGAGGAGATCACCCAGCTCGTCGAGGAGTCGGTCGGCACCTCCGCGCTGTTCGCCTCCCGCTTCCGCGAGTGCGCCGCCCGGTCGCTCCTGCTGCCCCGCCGCGACCCGCGCCGCCGGCAGCCGCTCTGGCAGCAGCGCCAGCGCTCGGCCCAGCTCCTCGACGTGGCGCGCGAGTTCGCCGACTTCCCGGTGACGCTGGAGGCGGCCCGCGAGTGCCTCCAGGACGTCTTCGACGTGCCCGGCCTCGTCGGCCTGATGCGCGAGATCGCGGGCCGCAAGGTGCGCCTGGTGGAGGCCGAGACGCCGCGCCCGTCGCCGTTCGCCCGCTCGCTGCTCTTCGGGTACGTCGGCGCGTTCCTCTACGAGGGCGACGCGCCCCTGGCCGAGCGCCGGGCCGCCGCGCTGGCCCTCGACTCCACCCTGCTCGGCGAGCTGCTCGGCCGCGTCGACCTGCGCGAGCTGCTGGATCCGGTGGTGGTCACCGAGAGCGAGAGCCAGCTGCAGTGGCTGACCACGCAGCGCACCCCGCGCGACGCCGAGGACGCGGCCGAGATGCTGCGCCTGCTCGGCGACCTGTCCCCGGCCGAGCTGACCGCCCGCTCGGTCGACCTCGCCTGGCTCGACCAGCTCGCCGCGTTCCGGCGCGCCATCCGGGTGCGCATCGCGGGCGAGGAGCGCTGGATCGGCGTCGAGGACGCGGGCCGCTACCGCGACGCGCTCGGCGTGGCGCTGCCGGTCGGCGTCGCGGAGGCGTACCTCGAACCCGTCGCCGACCCGCTCGGCGACCTCGTCGCCCGTTATGCCCGCACCCACGGCCCGTTCGCGGCGGCCACCTGCGCGGCCCGCTTCGGCCTCGGCGTCTTCGTCGTCGAGCAGGCCCTCAAGCGGCTCAGCGCCACCGGCCGGGTGGTCGCCGGCGAGTTCTCCCCGGGCGGCGCCGGCTCCGAGTGGTGCGACGCCGAGGTGCTGCGGCTGCTCCGCCGCCGGTCCCTGGCCGCGCTCCGCCGCGAGATCGAGCCGGTGGCCCCGCGCGTGCTGGCCGCGTTCCTGCCCCGCTGGCACCAGATCGGCGGCAACTCCCGGGGCGTCGACGCGCTGGCCGCCTCCCTCGAGCAGCTCCAGGGCATCGCGGCGCCCGCCTCCGCGTGGGAGCGCCTGATCCTGCCCGCCCGCGTCGCCGACTACGCGCCCCCGCAGCTCGACGAGCTCTGCGCCGGCGGCGACGTGCTCTGGGCCGGCTCCGGCAGCATCCCCGGCGGCGACGGCTGGGTCACCCTGGCCTACGCGGACAGCGCCCCGCTGCTGCTTCCGCCGCCGGACGACGACCTGGCGACGACCCCGCTGCACCGGGCGATCCTCGACGCCCTCGGCGACGGGCAGGCGCTGTTCTTCCGCTCCCTCTCCGACCGGGTGGGCTCCACCGACGACACCGCCCTGGCCGCGGCGGTGTGGGACCTCGTCTGGGCCGGCCGGCTCACCAACGACACCCTGGCGCCGCTGCGGGCCCTCCTCGGCGGCAGCGGCGCCCACCGCGCCAAGGCCGCACCGGCCCGCACCCGCTACCGCCGCCCGGGACGCCCCACCATGCCCTCCCGCAGCGGCCCCCCGGTGATGGCGGGCCGCTGGTCCCGCCTCCCCGACCGCGACCTCGACCCCACCCGCCGCGCCGCCGCCCTCGCCGACCTCCTCCTCGAACGCCACGGCGTGGTCACCCGCGGCGCCGTCATGGCCGAGGGCGTCACGGGCGGCTTCGCGGCCGTCTACCCCGTCCTCGGCGCCCTGGAGGAACGCGGCGCCGCCCGCCGCGGCTACTTCGTCGAGGGCCTCGGGGCGGCCCAGTTCGCGGTCCCCGGCGCGGTCGACCGCCTCCGGGCCCTCTCCGAGCCGGCCGAGCTCGCCAAGCGCACCGGCACCACGGCCGTGGTCCTGGCCGCCACCGACCCGGCCAACCCGTACGGCGCCGCCCTCCCCTGGCCCGACCGCGTCGTCGACAGCGGCAACGGCGAAACCACCCCGGCCGCCGGCCACCGAGCGGGCCGCAAGGCGGGAGCCCTGGTGGTCCTCGTCGCCGGCGACCTCATCCTCTACGTGGAACGCGGCGGCCGCACCCTCCTCTCCTTCACCGACGACCCCGAATCCCTCCTGGCAGCAGGCCAGGCCCTGGCGGCCTCGGTCCGCTCCGGAGCCCTCGGCGCCATGTCGGTGGAACGAGCAGACGGCGAATCGGTGCACTCCTCCCCCCTCCGCGACGCCCTGACGACGGCGGGCTTCCGCGCCACACCCCGCGGTCTGCGCCTGCGCGGCTGACGACCGCCCCTCGGGGTGGCGGCCCTCGGCTCGCCAGCCTCGGCGTGGCGGCGCCTCCCTCGCGCGCCTCAGCGGGGCGGCCGCTCACGCGGTCGTTTCCGCTGGCCGCCCGCTGCCGCACCGCCCCCGCCCTTAGCCGTGCCGCCGCACCGCTCGCAGCCGCACCGCCCGCAGCCCCCGCCCTTAGCCGTGCCGCCGCCGTGCCACTCGCCACCGCCCGCAGCCGCACCGCCGCAGCCGCACCGCCGCAGCCGCACCGCCGCAGCCGCACCGCCGCAGCCGCACCGCCGCAGCCCGCAGCCGCCCACCGCACCACACCGCCACCGCCCGGAGCCGTGCCGCCCGCAGCCGCCCGCAGCCGTGCCGCCCGCCGCCGCACCGCCCGGCATGCCGCCCGCCGCGCCGCCGCACCGCCATGCCGCCGTTGCCGCCCGCACCGCCGCCGTTGCCGCCCGCACCGCCGCCGTTGCCGCCCGCCGCGCCGGCGGCGACTCGCCGCTCGCCGCCTGCCTGGCCGCGGTTCTCCGTGCCTCTACGCCGCCTGCCTCACGCCTGCCCCCGGCCATCCCAGCGCAGCGTGTACATCCAGTCGAGCCCGTCCTCACCCGGCTCGTCGAGCTCCTCCGACCGGCTCAGCCCCGCGCGCGACGCGACCCTCTGCGACGCGACGTTTCCCGGGCGTACCCGGGCCAGGATCGGCCATTCCGGCAGGCGCTCGCCTGCCCAGCTCACCACCGCCGTAGCCGCCTCGGTGCCCAGGCCGCTGCCCCAGACCGCGGGGTCCAGGCGGTAGAACAGGTTGAGGACTTCGCGATCGCGGAACCGCACGAACTTGAGGCCGCAGAAGCCGGCCGTCGCCGCGGCGTCGTCGCGTCCCGCCACCACCCAGTAACCGAAGCCGTGCCGGCGCCAGTGGTCGTCCCAGCGGGTGTAGACGGTCTTGGCGTCCGTACGGGTGGCGAGCAGGTCCGATGGGTTGTGGTGGCAGGCGTCCGGGTTGTGGTGGAGCTCGTAGATCGCGTCGATGTCGCTCGGGACCGGTCGGCGCAAAGTCAGCCGTGCGGTGACAATCTCCACGGTTGGTGACTTTACGATCTACCCCGTCATCTCCACCAACCCCGACATACCGGCCCCGGCCAGGTTGAGTATCCGGACGGGACCGGTATGAGCAGGAACTGCTGGTCAGCTGAGTTGCGGTGCGACCGCCTCGGCCACCAGCTCGACGTGGGCGAGGTCACTGAGATCGAGCGTCTGCAGGTACAGGCGGGTGGCGCCGGCTTCGGCGTACCGGCCGAGGATGTCGACGGCCTGGTCCGGGGTGCCGACGACCCCGCCGTTGCCGCGCATCTCGTCGACGTCGCGGCCGATCGCCGCGGCACGCCGGGCCACCTCGGCGTCGTCGCGGCCCACGCAGAGGACCGCCGCCGCGGAGAGGGCCGGGGGCGTCTCGCGGCCGGCCTCCCGGGCCGCGTCCCGGACCCGGTCGTACATGGCCGGCAGGTCCTCGAGCTTGGCGAACGGGGCGTTGAACTCGTCCGCGTACCGGGCCGCCAGCGCCGGGGTGCGCTTCTTGCCGCCGCCGCCGACGATGATCGGCGGCCGGGGCGACTGCTGCGGCTTCGGCAGCGCCGGCGAGTCGACGATCTGGTAGTGCTTGCCGTCGAAGCTGTACTTGTCGCCCTGCGGGGTGGTCCACAGCCCGGTGACGATCTCCAGTTGCTCCTCGAGCCGGTCGAAGCGCTCGCCGAGCGGCGGGAACGGGATGCCGTAGCCGGTGTGCTCGGCCTCGAACCAGCCTCCGCCGAGGCCCAGCTCGATCCGGCCGCCGCTCATCGCGTCGACCTGGGCCACGCTGATCGCCAGCGGTCCGGGGAGCCGGAACGTGGCCGAGGTGACCAGGGTGCCGAGCCGGAGGCGGGAGGTCTGCACGGCGAGGCCGGCCAGGGTGACCCAAGCGTCGGTGGGGCCGGGCAGCCCGTCGCCGCCCATCGCGTGGTAGTGGTCGGAGCGGAAGAAGCCGTCGTACCCGGCCTCCTCGGCGAGCCGGGCCACCCGGAGCAGGTCCGCGTAGGAGGCACCCTGCTGGGGTTCGGTGAAGATGACGAGGCGCATGGATCAACCCTGCCAGACCCGGCGACGCGCCCGTGGGACGTGCCGCACACAGAGCGTGCCGGGGCAGTAACCTAACTCCCCATGGGCACCTATGGATGGATCAGCCTCACCACCGACTACGGCACGTTCGACGGTTTTGTCGCCGCCTGCCACGGGGTGATCGCGCGCGTTGCTCCCGCCGTACGTGTCATCGACGTCACCCACCACGTGCCGCCGGCCGACGTCGCCCGCGGTGCCGCCGTCCTGGCGCAGACGGCGCCGCATCTGCCGTCGTCGGTGCACGTCGCCGTGGTCGACCCGGGTGTCGGCACCGAGCGGCGCGGCATCGCCGTCGGGACGCCCAACGGCGTGCTCGTCGGGCCGGACAACGGCCTGCTCGTGTGGGCGGCCGAGGCGCTCGGCGGCCTCGACACCGTGGTCGAACTCACCAACCAGGACTGGTTCCTGGGCGACGTGTCGCGCACGTTCCACGGCCGGGACGTCTTCTCGCCGGTGGCGGCCCGCATCGCGCTCGGCGCGCCCCTGTCCGACGCCGGCCCGGCCATCGACCCGAAGTCGGTGGTACGCCTCCCCGACCCCGTCGTGGCGGTCGGCGACGGCTGGATCGAGGCCGAGGTGGTCACGGTCGACCGGTTCGGCAACGTGCAGCTCGCGGCCGGCGGCGCCATGCTCAGCGGCCTCGGCCCGGAACTCGTCGTGGGCGGCGTCAAGGCCCGCCGCGCCCAGACGTTCGGCGACGCGGGCCCGGGAGAGCTGATCGTGTACGAGGACTCCGCCGGCCGCGTGGCGATCGCCGTCAACGGTGGCCGCGCGGTCGTGGTCCTGTCCGTACGCCCCGGCGACCTCCTGCGGGTGTCGGAGCGGTAGAGGTCCCGCGGTTGGCCTGGTCCGCTGGGGGCAGGATGGAGGCATGCCCGAGGGTGACACCGTCTGGAACACCGCCCGCGTCCTCGAACGCGCCCTCGCCGGCGACGTCCTCACCGGCTCCGACTTCCGGGTGCCCCGGTTCGCCACCACCGACCTGGCCGGCTGGACGGTCGCCGAGTCGGCCAGCCGCGGCAAGCACCTGCTGCTCCGGCTGACCCGCGACGACCGCGCCATGACCCTGCACTCGCATCTGCGCATGGACGGCGCCTGGCGCGCGTACACCCCGGGCGAACGCTGGGCGGGCCGCCCGGCCCACCTCATCCGGGTGGTCCTGCGCACGAAGCGATCGGTGGCCGTCGGCTACCACCTCCACGAGGTGACGCTCGTCCCCACCGCCGACGAGAGCTCCCTCGTCGGCCACCTCGGCCCGGACCTGCTGGGCGACGACTGGGACCCGGCGGAGGCCGTCCGCCGCATCGCGGCCACACCCACGGCCAGCATCGCCGAGGCCCTCCTCGACCAGCGCAACCTCGCCGGCGTCGGCAACCTCTACAAGGCGGAAACCCTGTTCCTGCGCGGCCTGTGGCCGTGGATCCCGGTCGCGGACGTGCCGGACCTGGCCGGAACCGTCACCCTCGCCCAGAAACTCGTGGCGTCCAACCGCGGCCGCTGGACGCAGACGACAACGGGCTCACTGCGCAGAGGCCAGACCAGCTACGTGTACGGCCGCAGAGCACAACCCTGCCGCCGCTGCGGAGCCGCCATCCAGAAGGCGGACCAGGACGACCGGGTCACCTACTGGTGTCCCCGCTGCCAGCCCAAACCCTGACCCGCTCCGGCGCGGGCTGGCCGGCGCTCGCCGCAGCGCTTCCTGCCGGCGCCGGTCAGGCCGTCAGGGCTCAATGGTCCCGGCTCAGGCGGCCGGGGTCGACGGGCGTTTCAGCTCGGACAACCCCTCGGCCATCCCGCGCAGCCGGTCCGTCGCGTCGATGAGGCTGGTCAGGGCCGGGTGCTGGCCGCTGACCGGGTGCCCGTCCTCGGCCACATAGCTCGCCGCCGCCGCGACCAGGCGCTCGTACGCCGACACGCCTTCGGTGAACTGCTTGGCGAGGCTGTCGTGCGACTGCTCCAGCGTGGCGCGCCGGTCGGGCTGGGTCAGGGGGATGGCCCGCTCGACGCTGGCGACGCGCTGGCCGAGGTCGCGGAGCCACTGCTCGGCCACCGCCGCCTCCAGCACGGCGCCCTCGCCGGGGCCGGTCAGCCGCCCCGTGAGCCCGGTGAGGGTGGTCGAGGCGCGGTCGAGCCGGTCCCAGGCCTGGGCGACGGCGGAGCCGCGGACGGCGTACCGGTTGCGCTGGCGGCGTACCTCCTCGATCACCTGGCGGCCGGCCGGGAAGCGTTCGACCGCGGCGACCAGGCGCTGGCCCGGGAGGGCGGGCGGTGGTGCCGGCGGGGCGGGGATGGCGGCCAGCTCGCGGTGGTCGCTCCACCGCCACCACGCGAGGGCGACGGACGCTCCGGCCGAGGCGGCCCAGACAGCATCGGCAACCCCGATACCCGCGTACGGCGTCAGCACAGCGGTCGCCGCGGTGAGCCCACCCCCGATGACACTCCACCGCCGCGCCGAGCCGCGCAGGCGCTTGAGCCGCCGGAAGTACCTGGTCCTCTCGTCCACCGTCCGCTCCCCTCGTCCGATCACGCGAACCGGCTCCGGCCGCAACCCGGCCCGAACCACCGTCCGCCGCGTCGCCGTCCGGGCCGTGACCGAACCGTCCGCCGCATCACCCGGCCCGGCCGTGACCGAACCGTCCGCCGCATCACCCGGCCCGGCCGTGACCGAACCGTCCGCCGCATCACCCGGCCCGGCGGTGGGACCGGGCCGGAGCGCCGCTGGTCGCGGTTCAGCCTGCCGCTGTGGTGTCTCCGCGCTTGCTGTTCATGCTGGCCCGGATCTCGTCGAGCCGGGCGACCGAGGCCGGGTCGGCCGCGGGGGCCTGCTCGACCGCCGGCTGGGCGGGGGCGCTGCCGAGCTTCTCGCCGGCCATGCTGGCCCGGATCTGCTCGAGGCGCGACGAGCCCGCCAGATCGAGGCTCGACTTCTGAACCTCGAGCATGCGGCCCTCGACCGAGTTGGAGGCGAGCTCCGCGCGGCCCATGGCGTTCGCGTACCGCTGCTCGATCTTGTCGCGGACCTCGTCCAGCGACGGCGTGTTGCCCGGCGCGGCGAGTGACGACATCGACTCGAGCGACTTGGCGACGGTCTCCTGCATCTTGGCCTGCTCGAGCTGGCTGAGCAGCCGCGAACGCTCGGCGATGCGCTGCTGGAGCACCATCGCGTTGTTCTCGACGGCCTTGCGGGCCTGTCCCGCGGCTCCGAGCGCCTGGTCGTGGAGGGTCTTCAGGTCCTCCATCGACTGCTCGCCCGAGACGAGCTGGGTGGCGAGCGTCTGCGCGGTCGACTCGTACTTCTGGGCCTCGGCCTCGTCGCCGCCGGCCCGGGCGCGGTCGGCCAGGACGAGCGCCTGCCGGGCCATGCCCTGGAGCTTCTCGACCTCGGACATCTGCCGCGACAGCTTCATCTCGAGCTGCCGCTGGTTGCCGATCACGGCCGCGGCCTGCTGCACAAGGGCCTGGTGCTGCCGCTGGGCGTCCTCGATGGCCTGCTGGATCTGCACCTTCGGGTCCGCGTACTCGTCGATTTTGGCGCCGAAGAGCGCCATCATGTAACGCCAGCCCTTGACGAACGGGTTCGCCATATCCGCGGTATCCCCTCAATGTCGCTGCATCGGACGCGCCACCGACGCGGGCCCGAGGGGTCTTCACGATGGCGCGGGGTCCATCGTGTCAGCTCTTCGCCACCGGCGTCACGTGACCTCGGGGGGATCTCAGGGTGAACTGGGGGATCCCCCACGTCGAGGCTACGCGCCGATCGGCTTTCCGGCGACGCCACAGCGCTCACGCCCGCCGACCGTCCCGGCAGGCCGGCGGACCGGGAGCAGCCGAGCACGCCGGGGAAGGCCGCGCCAGGACCAGGCGAAGGCCGCCAAGACCAAGCGAAAGCCGCCAGGACCAGACGAACGCCCAGAACAAGTGAAAGCCGCTAGGACGGACGAAGACGCCCACGAGGGCCGAATGCCCCCGATGGGAACGCCCGCAGCGAATCGACGTCGCGCCAGGCCCACGTCGCGCCAGGCCCACGTCGCGCCAGGCCCACCAGGACGCGAGAGCCCGCGCCGAACCCGCCAGGACGCGAAAACCCGCAGCCGGCCACGGGCAGCCCACATCGAGGAGCTGCCCCGGCCCGCTACGGGTACGGAGCCGGCCCACCCCCGCCCCCGGAGGAAAGCCGGCCGACGATCAGGCGGCGTACACCACGTCGCGGTCGCGCTTGCGGCGGGTGCGGAGGGTGGCCTTGAGCGGTGTGTCCTGGCGGACCGAGACCGACACGGTGCCGTCGGTCGTCACCTGCTGGGCCATCTTCGCGCCGGCCGGCGCAGGCTGGCCTATCTTGCCCGTGGTGGCGGGCTGAGCGATCGCGCCCGCGGTGGCGGGCTGCGCGATCACGGTCGAAGGCTGAGCGATCTTCCCGGCGCCGGACGCACGCTGGGCGATCTTCCCGGCGGCGGACGCCATCTTCGCGGCCGCGGCGGCCTTGACGGGCGTCTCCGCGGCATTCGAGCCGGTCGACTGGGTGGGCGCGGTCTCCACGGGGACCAGCACGCCGTCCATGCCCTCCGCGAGCGCGAGCGTGTCGCTCACCTCGCCGAGCACCTCGGACAGGCGGGCGCCCAGGGCCTCGCAGATCGCGGCGAGCAGCTCGCTCGACGCTTCCTTCTGGCCACGTTCGATCTCGGAGAGATACCCCAGGCTGACGTTGGCGGCGGTCGACACCTCACGCAGCGTGCGGTGCTGTCCCTGCCGACGCGCCCGAAGTGCGTCACCGATAACCCGGCGTAGCAGGACCATGGCACCTCCTCCTGCGGCGGGGCCGCCGGCAGCCGCCGGAGGCTTCCCGCAACCGTACCCGCTGCGGGCCACACCGACATCCCGCCCCGCCGAATTCCGGGACGCCCGGGAACCACCGCTGCCCGCGGGCCTGTCACGGCGATCGCCGCGTATCCGGAACGCCGTTCCCCCACCGGATGTTCCCCCGCCACGGTTCGCCCAGCTCACGCACCGGCGAAGCGGCTCACGCATCCGGAACGCCACCCTCAGCCGACCCCGGAACCACGCAGCTCATCGACGAGGAGGGCAAGTGCGGCCACCATCGTCTCGTGTCGGATATCCTCCCGCGACCCGGCGAGTTTGAGCTCCTGCACGATGGTCCGCGCGGGCCCCGCCACCGCCACGAACACCATCCCGACCGGCTTGCCGTCCTGCGGCTCGGGCCCGGCGACCCCCGTGGTGGCAAGCCCCCAGTCGGCCCCGCACCGACTCCGGACACCCTCCGCGAGCGACTTGGCCACATCGGGATCGACCGGCCCCCGCTCCGAAAGCAGATCCTCCGGTACGCCGGCAAGCGAGTGCTTCAGATCGGTCGCATACACGACCATCCCGCCCCGGAACACCGAACTGACCCCCGGAATCTCCACGACCGTAGCCGCCAGCAACCCCCCGGTCAGCGACTCCGCCACCGCCAACGTCTCCCGCCGTTCCACCAGCGCATGCACAGCGGCCGCCGCGGCAACCCCGGTATCCATATCCCCCACTCCCCCCATCCGTCCGAACGCCCACCCCGCGAGCGGCGCCCGGAGACCCCGCCCATATGCCCGCAAAATCCGCCCCTACTCGACCCAGCTCCCCACCGAGACCAGCCGCGGCACGAGTTCCCCGAAAGCGCCGCCACCGAGAGCACGCGCCGGAAACAGCGCGGCAGGCCTGAAAGGGCACGACGCGACGGTGCGACGAAGGCGCGGCGCGGTGCGGCACGGCGCGGCACGGTGCGACGCGGCGCGGCGCGGCGCGGCACGGCGCGGCACGGCACGGCGCGGCACGGTGCGACGCGGCACGGTGCGGCACGGTGCGACGCGGCACGGTGCGGCACGGTGCGACGCGGCGCGGCACGGCGGTGCGACGCGGCACGGCACGGCGGTGCGACGCGGCACGGCACGGCGGTGCGACGCGGCACGGCACGGCGGTGCGACGCGGCACGGCGGAGGCGCGGCGGTGCGACGCGGCACGGTGCGGCGGTCCGCGAAAGCGCGTTGCGACGGTGCGGCTGATCCCGAGGACGCGGCGCGGCGGTGCGGCGGCCCTGCGAAGGCGCGGTGGGCGATTCGCGGACGGCGTGGCGGTTCGCGCTGAGGTTCTCGGTGGTGGGCTGGTTCGCCTTTTCGCTCGCCGACCCGCACACCGCCGCCACCGGATGCCCGGCCGTCAGGCGTCTGTGTCGCTGGGGGCTCGCAGGCCGGCGCCCGCGCTGCGCCGGATTCGTGTCGCCTGGAGTACGTAGTCCACGCCGGTGACCAGGGTCACGATGAGCGCCGCCACCATCAGGCCGACGCCGACCAGGTCGAACGGCTCGGGGACGGGCCACAGGAACCACGCGATCGCCGCGATCTGCAGGGCGGTCTTGAGTTTGCCGCCCCGGCTCGCCGGAATGATCCCGTAGCGGATCACCCAGAACCGCAGCGCCGTCACGCCCCACTCGCGCAGCAGGATCAAACCCGTTACCCACCAGGACAATTTTTCGTACGCCGACAGCAGAATCAGCGCGCTGCCCGTCAGAGCCTTGTCGGCGATGGGGTCCGCCACCTTGCCGAACGACGTGACAAGCTCGTAGCGCCGGGCGATCCACCCGTCGGCGAAGTCGGTGGCCGAGGCCACGCAGAAGGTCAGGCAGGCCGCGATCCGCCAGGCCGACTCGGTCATCTCGGACGCGGCGACGAGCACCACGAAGACGGGCACGAGCACGATCCGCACGGCCGTCAGCAGGTTGGCCGGATTGTTGATCGGCACACGCCGCGGGACAGCGACCGGCACCGGCTCGTCGGTCATGACCCCGGCCCAACCCCACCGCCGAGGCCCCCGCCGTACGAAATCACACCAGCCGTGCCCCGACCGCCACCGGCAACCCGCGGATCCCGGAGGGCGGTGGCGCGATAGCCACCGCCGGCACCCAGGGCGCGGGTGGCAACGGCCCGGCCGTCGGCGAGGCCGGAGAGGCGCGGGGTGGTCACGGCGCCGCCGCCGACACCCAGGACGCGGGTGGCAACGGCCCGGCCGTCGGCGAGGCCGGAGAGGCGCGGGGTGGTCACGGCGCCGCCGCCGACACCCAGGGCGCGCGTGGCGACGGCCCGGCCGTCGGCGGTGCCGGAGGGGCGCGGGGTGGTCATGGCGCTGCCGTCGGCGCCGGGGAGGGCGTGCGGGCCGTGGGGGCTGCGGAGATCATGGCGATCGGGACGGCGATCAGGTCGACGCCTTCGGTGGCGGTGACGCGGGCTCGCACGAGGTCGCCCGGGTGGAGGGCCGCGAGGTCCACGGCCTCGGCGCCGGCGCCGGCGACCAGGGTGGTGGAGCCGTCGACCTCGGGGGCCTGGTGCTCGGCGCGGCCCTCGATCTCGCCCGCGTCGACGGTGTCGATCATGACTTCGACCAGCGAGCCCAGGCGGTCCTCGGCGCGCTGGGCGCAGAGTTCGTCGGCCAGGTCGCTGATGCGGGCGTACCGGCGCTTGATGGTGTCCTCGCGGACCTTGCCGGGCAGGCCCACGGCCTCGGTGCCGTCCTCGTCGCTGTAGTCGAAGACGCCGATGGCGTCGAGGCGGGCCTCGGTGAGGAAGCGGACGAGCTCCTCGACGTCCTGCCTGGTCTCGCCGGGGAAGCCGACGATGAAGTTGCTGCGCGCGCCGGCCTCGGGGGCCAGGGTCCGCGCCGAGGCGAGCAGCTCCAGGAACTTCTCGGTCGAGCCGAAACGGCGCATGCGGCGCAGCACCGGCTCGCTGGAGTGCTGGAAGGACAGGTCGTAGTACGCCGCGACGCCCGGCGTGGTGGCGATGACCTCGACCAGGCCCGGGCGCGTCTCGGCCGGCTGGAGGTAGCTCGCGCGCACCCGCACGATCCCGTCCACGGCGGCGAGCTGCGGCAACAGCTTCTCGAGGGCGCGCGGGTCGCCGAGGTCCTTGCCGTACGACGTGCTGTTCTCGCTCACCAGCACCAGCTCGCGGACGCCGGTCTTGGCCAGCCACTCCGCCTCGGCGAGCAGCTCCTGCGGGTCGCGGGAGACGAAGGCGCCGCGGAAGGCCGGGATGGCGCAGAAGGAGCAGCGGCGGTCGCACCCGCTGGCGAGCTTGAGGCTGGCCACGGGCCCGGTGTCGAGCCGCCGGCGCAGCACGGGGCGCAGGTGGGCGGGGGTGTGCTCGTCGACGGTGGCGTGGCCGGGGACGACGACCTTGGCGGCCTGCCGGTGGACGGGGGTCAGCGGCAGCAGCTCCCGGCGGTCGCGGGGGGTGTGCGCGTCGAACTTCTCCCCCGCCAGCACGCCGTCGAGCCGCGCGGCGATGTCGGTGTAGTCGTCGAAGCCCAGCACGGCCTGTGCCTCGGGGAGGCTCTCGGCGAGCTCCCGCCCGTACCGTTCGGCCATGCAGCCGGCGGCGACCACCTTGGCGCCGGTGTCGGCGGCGGCGAGCAGCGTTTCGATGGAGTCCTGCTTGGCCTTCTCGACGAAGCCGCAGGTGTTGACCACCACCACGTCGGCGCCCGCGGCGTCCGTGCTGACCTGCCACCCCCCGGCGTCGAGGCGCGCGGCGAGCTCCTCGGAGTCGACCTCGTTACGGGCACAGCCGAGGGTGAGGAGAGCGACGCGGCGGGGGGAAGGAGTCACGGACACTCCGCCAAGGTTACCGGGCCCCGCTGACGCCAGCGTCCCCCGCTCGGCTCCCTGTGGACAACGGCCTAATCGTCGAGGCGGAGAGTCGCGAGGGTCGCTTCCAGCTCGTCCGGCTTCACCAGCACCTCGCGCGCCTTCGACCCCTCCGACGGCCCCACGATGCCCCGCGTCTCCATGAGGTCCATCAGGCGGCCGGCCTTGGCGAAGCCGACCCGCAGCTTGCGCTGGAGCATCGAGGTGGAGCCGAACTGCGAGGTGACCACGAGCTCGATCGCCTGGAGCAGCACGTCCAGGTCGTCGCCGATCTCCTCGTCGATCTCCTTCTTCTTGTTCGCGACCGGGGTGGTCACGTCCTCGCGGAACTCCGGCTCGCGCTGGTCCTTGCAGAACTTGACGACCTCGGCGATCTCCTTCTCGTCCACCCAGGCGCCCTGGATGCGGATCGGCTTGGAGGCGCCCATCGGCAGGAAGAGGCCGTCGCCGCGGCCGAGGAGCTTCTCCGCGCCGGGCTGGTCCAGGATGACCCGCGAGTCGGCCAGCGAGCTGGTGGCGAACGCCAGCCGGGACGGCACGTTGGCCTTGATCAGGCCGGTCACCACGTCGACCGAGGGACGCTGGGTCGCGAGCACCAGGTGGATGCCGGCCGCACGGGCGAGCTGGGTGATGCGCACCACGGAGTCCTCGACGTCGCGCGGCGCGACCATCATCAGGTCGGCCAGCTCGTCGACGATCACCAGCAGGTACGGGTACGGCTTCATGACCCGCTCGCTGCCCGGCGGCGCCGTGATCTCCCCGCTGCGCACCTTGCGGTTGAAGTCGTCCACGTGCCGTACGCCGTTGGCCGCGAGGTCGTCGTAGCGCATGTCCATCTCGCGGACGACCCACTCGAGCGCGTCCGCCGCCTTCTTCGGGTTCGTGACGATCGGCGTGACCAGGTGCGGGATGCCCTCGTACGCGGTCATCTCCACCCGCTTGGGGTCGACCAGCAGCAACCGCACCTCGTCCGGGGTGGCCCGGGTGAGCAGCGACACCAGCAGCGAGTTGAGGCACGACGACTTGCCCGCACCGGTGGCGCCCGCGATGAGGATGTGCGGCATCTTGGCGAGGTTGGCGACGACGAACCCGCCCTCGATGTCCTTGCCGAGCGCGACCAGCATCGGATGGTGGTCGGCCGTGGCCGCCCGCGACCGCAGCACGTCGCCGAGGGAGACGTTCTCCGGGTCGGTGTTCGGGATCTCCACGCCGACCGCGCTCTTGCCCGGGATCGGCGACAGGATGCGCACGTCCGGCGACTTCACCGCGTACGCGATGTTGCGCGAGAGCTGGGTGATCCGCTCGACCTTGACGCCCGACCCGACCTCGACCTCGTAGCGGGTGACCGTCGGGCCGCGGGTGAAGCCGGTGACCTGTGCGTCGACGTTGAACTGGTCGAAGACGCCGGTGAGCGCCGCCATGATCTCGTCGTTGGCGCGGCTGCGGGACTTGGGCGGCGTGCCCTTGCCGAGCAGGTTCGGCGGAGGCAGGCGGTAGTCGCCCGGCACCGACGAGATCTCCAGCTGCTCGGCGCGGGTCGGCAGCGGCGAGTGGTCCGGCGGCTCGGGCGGCTTGCGTACGGTGGGGAGCTTGGCGCCCCGGGGCACCGCGACCGTGTCGTGCAGGATCTCGTCCTCGGCCGGCGGATCCTCGTCGGGCGCCAGGCCGATGTCGGCCAGCGAGCCCTGCCGGCGGCGGGCGGGCCGGCGGCGCTTCGGCTCCTCCTCCCCGGCCTCGTCGTCGTCCTCGGGCAGGGCCGGCTCGGGCAGCGGCGCGCGTGCCGTCGACCGGCCGAGCAGCACGTCGACCAGGAGCAGGAGCCGTTCCGGGATCCGGTTGATCGGCGTCGCGGTGATGACGAGCAGACCGAAGACGAACAGCAAAATCAGCAACGGTACGGCGACCCAGCCGGTGACCGCCCGCTCGAGCAGCGCGCCCACGCCGTACCCGACGAGCCCGCCGGCGCTGGTCAGCTCGACGTCGGTGGCCGGGTCGCGGCCGATGTGCAGCAGGCTCGCCGTGGCGATGAGCAGGGCGCTCCACCCCACCACGGTCCGGCCCCGGTGCTCGGGGTCGGCCGGCTTGCGCATGAAGCGGATGGCGCCGTACAGAAGAAGCAGCGGGAGCAGGACGCCCAGGCCGCCGAAGAAGAGCCGGACGGCGTCGGCGAGCCAGGTGCCGACGGGACCGGCGGAACCCGCCCAGACCGCGACCCCGACAAGGATGGCGAAGCCGAGCATGAGCAGGCCGGCACCGTCGCGGCGGTGCTCGGGATCGATCTCCTTGGCGGTGGCCGCCTGCCGGCCGACGCCGCGGGCGGCCCAGCCGACGCTGTGCGCCACGCCCATCCAGAGGGCGCTGACGCCCCGGCCGAGGCCACCGGCGACGGCCGCGCCGACGCTGGGCCGGGCGCGGGTGGCGCTGCGGGCGCGGCTGCGTGCCGCGGTGGTCTTGCGAGCGGGGGCGGCGGCGGCCTTGCGGACCGGCTGGCGTCCCGGCTGACGGGCGCGCGCCGACGCGGAGCCGCCCTTGGACGCGGCACGGCCCCGGCTCGCCGGAGGAGTTCGGCCCGCCATGCCCCTTACCGTAACGGCGGGACGCCCGCGAGCCCGCGCGCCGCACCGTGACCGGGTTTCGCTTTTTCCCCGATTAGGATGATCACCATGGCCGCGCCCCTGGAACAGCTGAGCCACGACATGATCGTCTCGGCCCTCACCGCCCGCGAGTTCGCCCACTTCGTCGACGACGACGGTGACATCGGCGGCAACTGGCAGGGCTGCCTCATCTACTTCTTCCGGCTCGGCAAGAACCAGGAGATCTTCCAGGTCCGGGCGCTGACGCACCCGGAGTTCAGCACCGACGACGTGCCCCAGCTGTACGCGTTCTGCAACGCCTGGAACCACGACCGGCTCTGGCCGAAGGCGTACGTGCACACCGACGACGACGGGGTGGTACGGATCGTCGGCGAGGTCGGCGCGGACTTCGAGCACGGCGTCACGCCCGAGCAGCTAGACCAGGTGATGATCTGCGGCATCGCCACGGGCGTCGAGCTTGCGGAGGCGGTCGCGGCGCTGAAGTAGCGCGAAGCCCGTCCACGAGATCAGGATCAGCACGGCGACCACGAGCTGGGCGGCCCACTCGTAGCCGTGCGGATAGAACACGCCGGCCACGTGGTTGTCGAGGAAGCCGCCCTCGAGCGGAGCCCTGCCGAGCCCTTCCCGGCCGCGGTCCTCGAGCCAGGTGAGCGGGCAGTACAACCCGGCCACGACGATGATCAGCAGCCACAGCGCGGCGACCACCTGCAGCCGGATCAGCCACGGCCACCGCCACGCCAGGAAGCCGCCGAAGATGCCGAACGCCAGGAACGCGAAGTGCGCCCCGACGGCGGCGGCGATCAGCAGTGAGTAGCCCACGGCTACCAAGCTAGCGACAGAGCGCTGCCCGCGTAGGACGGAGGATGACCTACGCGGGCAGCACGTTCGGAGTGGGGGCGTCAGCCGTGGCTGCGGTGCCCCCGGCGGAAGTGGCCGCCACCCTGCCGGCCGTTGTCGTCCGCGGGCGGGTCGTCCGCCTCGACGGGCGGTGCGGTGGTCGCCCCGGCCGACGGGACCGCCCCGCCGCCGCCGCCCCCGGTGCCGGTGGTGAGCAGCGTCAGGTTGTTGCGGTCGAGGATCTCGTTGATCGGCTGGAAGAACGTCTCGCCGCCGACCGTGCAGTCGCCGGAACCGCCCGACGTGACGCCCTGCGCCTGGTCACCCGACAGCCACGGGCCGCCCGAGTCGCCGCCCTCGGCGCAGACGTTCGTCCGGGTGAGGCCGGTGACCTCGCCCTCCGGGTAGTTGACCGTCTGGTTCTTCGCCAGGATCGTCCCGCAGAAGGTGCCGGTGGTGGAGCCGGACCGGCACACCGCCGCGCCGACGGGCGACTCGATGGAGCCGCCGACCGGCAGCGCGTTGCCGCGGAAGTCGTCGACGAACGGCTGGAGCTCGACGTTCGCGCCGGTCTGCACGAAGCCCAAGTCGGCGTTGCCCGGGAAGACCGAGTCGGCGACCTCGCCCTGCGCGTCACCCTCCAGGTCGATGGTCGGCGTGCCCTCCGCGCCGCAGTGGCCGGCGGTGACGAAGCCGCCCTCGACCGCGAAGCCGATCGAGCAGCGGGCCTGACCACCACCGATGTTGACGAAGTACGGCTGGGCGCCGATCACGTCCGCCAGGGGCCGCGGGGCCGCCTTCACGGTGACGACCTTGACCGCGGAGTCCGGGATGCCCGCGTCGTCGGCGAGTTCCCTGGCGTGGTCGGCGTCGCCCCGCAGCGCCTGCACCACGACCTGGTTCGCCGCCACGTCCACGTACCAGCCGGGCAGGTCACGGTCGGCCCTGGTGGCGGTCGCGTCCAGCGCCTGCTTGGCCCGGTCGAGCTGGGCCACGCTGCGCTGCACCAGGCGGGGCTGGGCACCCGCGGCGCGGACGTCGTCGGCGAGGCTCGCGTCGGTGATCGCGATGTTCAGCGTCATGCCGTCCTTGCCGAGCCAGGCGCCGCCGTACGAGTCGCCGGAGGCGCTACGCAGCCGGGTGGACACGCCGCTGGCCCACTTCGCCCGCTGCAGCCGGGCCGTGGCCTCGTCGGCGCTGAGGCCGAGGTCGCGCTTCATCGCGGCGAGCAGCTGGGGGGCCACCCCGTCCGCGGACTGCACGGCGGTACGCCGGGACGGGGTCGTGCCCGCCATCGACGGCAGGGTGAAGGCCACCGCTGCTCCCGCCGCCGTCACCGTCGCCGCGATCGCGACGACCGTTCTGCGCTGCATTCGGTACTCCCCTCGCATCTCGGTGCCGTGGGGGCGGCACCGTGCTCATCGATACGAGGGCGAGCCCGGAACAGTTCAAAAAATGGTCAAACCTCAACCACGGTGGGCACGATCATCGGGCGGCGGCGGTACGCGTCGTTGACCCAGCGGCCCACCGTACGGCGGACGACCTGCTGCAACTGGTGCGTGTCGGTGATCCCCTCCTCCGCCGAGCGGTGCAGGGCGGCGGTGAGCAACGGGATCACCGGACTGAACGCCTCCGGGTCCTCGGAGAAGCCCTTCGCGGAGACGCTCGGCTCGCCGACCACCTTGCCGGTCACCGAGTCGATCACCACGGTGGCGGAGATGAAGCCGCCGTCGCCGAGGATGCGCCGCTCGGTCAGCAGCGACTCGCTCACGTCGCCGACGGCGAGGCCGTCCACGTACACGTAACGGTTCTTGACCCGGCCGACGTGCCGGGCGTGACCCTCGACCAGGTCCACGACGTCGCCGTCCTCGCAGAGGACGACCCGGTCGGGCGCGACGCCCGATTCGATGCCGAGCTGGGCGTGGGCGCGCAGGTGCCGCCACTCGCCGTGCACGGGCATCAAATTGCTCGGGCGTACGACGTTGAGCAGGTAGAGCAGCTCCCCCGCCGGCGCGTGGCCGGAGACGTGCACCTTGGCGGTGTCCTTGTGCACGACCGTGGCGCCGGCCCGGGCGAGCTGGTTGATGACCCGGTAAACGGAGGTCTCGTTGCCGGGCACCAGCGAACTGGCCAGCACGACGGTGTCGCCGGACTCGATGGTGATGTGCCGGTGGTCGCCGGTGGACATCCGGCCCAGCGCGCTCATCGGCTCGCCCTGCGAACCGGTGGACATGAACACGATCTCGTCGTGCGGCATCTTCGCCGCCTCGTCCAGGCCGACCAGCAGGCCGTCGGGGATCCGCAGCAGCCCGAGGTCGCGGGCGATGCCCATGTTGCGCACCATCGAGCGGCCGATCAGCGCGACCTTGCGCTCGTACTCGTACGCGGCGTCCATGACCTGCTGCACCCGGTGCACGTGCGAGGCGAAGCTGGCCACGATGATCCGGCCGCGCGCCTTGCCGAAGATCGAGTTGAGCACCGGGCCGATGTCCCGCTCCGGCGTCACGAAGCCGGGGATCTCGGCGTTCGTCGAGTCCGACAGCAGCAGGTCGACGCCCTCGGCGCCGAGCCGCGCGAACCCGGCGAGGTCGGTGATCCGGCCGTCGAGCGGCACCTGGTCCATCTTGAAGTCGCCGGTGTGCAGGACCAGGCCGGCCGGCGTACGCACGGCGACCGCCAGCGCGTCCGGGATGGAGTGGTTCACCGCGAAGAACTCGCACTCGAACGGTCCGAGCCGCTCGACGCCGCCCTCCCGCACGGTCAGCGTGTACGGGTCCAGCCGCCGCTCCGCCAGCTTCGCCTCGACGAGCGCCAGCGTGAACTCCGACCCGACCAGCGGGATGTCCGGCTTGAGGGCGAGCAGGTACGGCACCGCGCCGATGTGGTCCTCGTGCCCGTGGGTCAGGACGATCGCCTGGATGTCCTCCAGCCGCTCCCGGATCGGGTCGAAGTCGGGCAGGATGAGGTCGACGCCCGGCTGCTCCACGTCGGGGAACAGGACGCCGCAGTCGACGATCAGCAGCTTGCCGTCGTACTCGTAGACCGTCATGTTGCGGCCGATCGCGCCGAGCCCACCGAGCGGTATGACGCGCAGGGCGCCCTCCGGAAGCGGCGGGGGCGGATCCAGCTCGACGTGCGCTTGGCTCATGTGTTTCTTTCCGTTGTCAGAGGTTTACGCCGGCCGCTCGGGCGTCCTGGCGCAGCTGGTTCACTTCCGCTTCGGTGGCATCCACCAGCGGCGATCGCACCGGACCCGAGGGCAGGCCCAGGGCGCGCAGGCCGGCCTTCACGAGAATCGTGCCCTGGGTGCGGAAGATCCCGGTGTACAACGGCAGCAACCGCCGGTGCAGGGCGAGAGCGCCGGCGACGTCGCCGCGCTCGTACGCCTCGATCATGTCCTTGGTCGGCGCCCCGATGAAGTGCGTGGAGGTGCCGACGACCCCGACCGCCCCGACCGACAGCAGCGGGAGAATCGCCGCGTCCTCGCCGGAGTAGTACGCCAGGTCCGTGCGGCTCAGCACGTCGGAGCTGGCCGCGATGTCACCCTTCGCATCCTTGACGCCGACGATGTTCGGGTGCTCGGCGAGCCGCACCAGGGTCTCGGTGGCGATCGGCACGCCGGACCGGTGCGGAATGTCGTAGAGCAGCACCGGCAGCCCGGTCGCGTCGGCGACGGTGGTGAAATGCTGGAGCAGCCCGG
Organism: Pseudosporangium ferrugineum; assembly: GCF_003002065.1. Lineage (GTDB taxonomy): Bacteria > Actinomycetota > Actinomycetes > Mycobacteriales > Micromonosporaceae > Actinoplanes > Actinoplanes ferrugineus_A. The sequence continues at coordinate 2,668 of NZ_PVZG01000013.1, read as the reverse complement.
CCTGCGGAGGCTTGTTGTAATACGGCGTGACGACGAGCAGCCCGTGCGCGCCGGCCTTCTCGGCGGCCCGCGCCAGCTCGACGGTGTGCGCGGTGTTGTTCGTGCCGACCCCCGCGATGATCCGCGCCCGGTTCCCCACCGCCTCGGTGACGACCCGCAGCAGCGTCTCCTTCTCGGCATCGGTGGTCGTCGGTGACTCACCGCCGGTCCCGCTGATGACGAGCGCGTCATGCCGCTGCTCGTCGACCAGGTAGGTGGCGAGCGCGGCGGCCCCGTCGGCATCGAGCGAGCCGTCCGCGGCGAACGGGGTCACCATGGCCGTGATCAACCGGCCGAAGGGCCGCGCGGGGTCGTGCGTCATACCGAACAACTTATCGGACGCCGCATCGCCGCGCCGTGGGGCTCGGTCGCCGATGCGGTCGGAGGGGGCGCCCGGCCGGGTGGGAAGGCGGCCAGGCAGGACGAGGGGGCAGCCCGGCAGGCCCGGAAAGGGGCCGGTCCGGAGCAGACATAGAGCAAGGCGGGCCGGGGCGGCCCGGAGCGACGCGGCCCGGGGCGGTGGGCACAGGACCGAGCGACCCGGCGCGGGCCGGCCCGGAGCGGTCAGCCCCGGAGCTGGTCGGCCCGGTGGGCCGATAGACGGTGGGTCAGACGTAGAAGGAGGTGAACGGGGCCCACGGGAGATTGCGGAGGACGCTGAACACCCCCCACGCCGCGATGAAGGCTCCGATCACCCCCGGCGACAGCGTGAGCTGCGGCAGCTTCCAGTTGAAGAGGCGCTTCCCCGCCCAGGCGACGTACATGTAGAGCAGGAACGGCACCGCGAACACGAACAGCGCGTGGTGGCGGGCCGCCGCCGGGAGGTCGCCGTGCAGGAGGAACCAGGCCGCGCGGGTGCCGCCGCAGCCGGGGCAGATGAAGCCGGTCGTGTACTTCAGCAGGCAGCTCGGGGCGGCGCCGGCGTTCGCCTCGGTGGGGTGGGTGGCCAGCGTGTAGCCGACCGCGCCCGCCATGCAGACGAGCATCGCGGCCGGCGCGACCCAGATCGGCGAATTGCGCCATTTGCGCTGCACGAAGCGGGTGACCCGGTCCTGCTGCGGCTCCTGGTAAGCCGGATACCCCGCCCACGCGACCCCGGCCGGCAAACCGGAAGCGGGAAACCCGGCCGCGGAAACGGGAGACTCGGCCACGGAAGCCATGGCAGCCGGAGACCCGGCCGCGGAAGCCGCAAAAGCCGGAGACCCGGCCGCGGAAGCCACGTCCGGCTGTGCGGAAGCCACCGGCTCGGTCGCGCTGCTCATGGCCGCCACGGTACACCGGCCACGACACCCGCCCGGTCCCTCACGACGCCCCCTTGAGCGCCGCCGTCAACGCCCCCGCGAAGTCTCCCCGCTCCGGCGTCGCGATCGACGACAGCCCCAGCCACGACGCCAGCCTGCGCAGCTCCACCACCAGGGCCTCCGCCGTCTCGTCCGGGTCGGCGGACGGCTCGAGCCACGCCGCCGGGATCTGCAGGACCCCCGCCTTGCGGTCTGCCTTGAGGTCGAGGCGGGCGGCGAACCGGTCGCCGAGCAGGAACGGCAGGACGTAGTAGCCGTACAGCCGCTGGGCCGCGGGCACGTAGATCTCGATGCGGTAGTTCATGTCGAACAGTCGCTCGGTGCGGGCCCGTTCCCAGATCAGCGGGTCGAACGGGCTCACCAGCGTCGCCGCGCGCACCCAGCGCGGCAGCCGGGCCTCGTGGTGCAGGTAGGTGAGGTTCTTCCAGCCCTTGACCGTGACCGGGAGCAGGACCTTGTCCTCCACCAGCTCGGCCAGCGCGCGCCGGAAGCCGGCGACCGGGAGCCGGAAGTAGTCGCGCAGCTCGGCCTCCGCGGCCACGCCCATCGCCCGCGCCGACATCTCCACCAGCGCCCGGAACGCGTCCTCCGGGGCCGGGGTCGGCGCTTCCAGGACCTGGCGGGGCAGCACCCGCTCCGGCAGGTCGTAACGCCGCGCGAACGACGTCGTGCGCTCGGCGGCGGTCACCTGCCCGGTGTAGAACAGCCACTCGAGGGCCTGCTTGACCGCCGACCAGTTCCACCCCCAGTGGTCCTTGGTGCGGGGCACGTCGTGCTCGATCTGGGCGGCCGTGAGGGGCCCCCGGTCGCGGACGTCGGCGAGCACGCGTTCGACCAGCTCGGGCTGCTGGGTAGCGACGCGCACCATGCCACCCCACGCGTGGTCCCTCGCCCGCTCCATCCGCCATCGGAACAGCGGTTGCAGGTCGACGGTGATCAGCGACGCCTCGTGCCCCCAGAACTCGAAGAGCTCGCGGGGCGCGCGGTAGGCGGCCCGCTCCAGCAGGCCCGGAGCATACGGTCCCAGCCGGCTGTAGAGCGGCATGTAGTGCGCCCGCTGGAGCACGTTGACCGAGTCCATCTGGATCAGGTGCAGGCGGCGCAGCACCCGGCGCAGGTGCCGCAGATCGGTGGCACCACCGGGTACGGGGTCGGTGAAACCCTGCGCGGCCAGCGCGATGCGGCGGGCCTGCGCGACGGAGAGCGATTCGGGAACGGCCATCGACCGAGACGCTAGACGAGTAGTTCCGATATCCCGGTCAGTGGTCGTAGGCGATCAGTGACCGGGTGACGGGTGCGCCGGTCTTGTTGTTGTGCCAGATCGCTGC
>NZ_PVZG01000012.1 GCF_003002065.1 Pseudosporangium ferrugineum | reverse complement strand
AAGCGCAGGGCGTCGACGTCGGCGGGGTCCACGTTCAGCCGGTAGCCGCCCGCGACCTGGGTGACGTCGTCGGCCGAGCCGAGCGCCCGGCGCAGCCGCGAGACCAGGGCCTGCAACGCGTGCGCGGGGTCGGCCGGCGGCTTCTCGGGCCAGATCGCGTCGACCAGCACCGCCGGCTCGACCGGGCGGCCACCGGCGAGCGCGAGCCGCACGAGCAGTCCCTGAAGGCGGGCACCCGCGACGGGTAGGACGGTGTCACCCCGGGACGCGCGGAAGGCGCCGAGCAGCGTGACGCGAAGCGGTGCACCCCCGTCCATCCACCGATCTTCCCGCGGCCACCGCCGGGTGCCCAAATCCGGTCGTGTGAGCGGCGTGTGCGGGCCGTGTGAGCGTCCCGGCCCACTCTGTGGCTGCCCGACACGACCAACGGAGGCAACCGATGACCGAAACGACCCGCGGCCGGGACCGGACCCCGGACGCCGCTCACCCGACCATGTCTGACGTCATCATCGTGGGAGCCGGCCCGGTGGGGATGTTCCTCGCCTGCGAGCTCGCTCTGGCCGGCTGCTCCGTCGTGGTGCTGGAGCGGGATCCGGAACCCCGCTCGGAGTGGACGGCGATGCCGCTGGGCATGCGCGGCCTGTCGCCGGCCTCGGTCGAGGCGTTCTACCGCCGCGGGATGCTGGAGGCGCTGCTCGCGGCGTCCGGGGCCCGGGAGGATCCCGGCGTCAAGCCCGACGTGGCCGAGGCGCCGCCGCCGCGGGCCGTCAGCCACTTCGCCGGCCTGAGTCTCGACGCGGCCGCCATCGACGTCGCCGCGCTGCCCTTCCGGCTGCCGAGCCCGGCGATGGAGGGGCTGATGACCAGCCTCGAGGCGGTCGGGACGGTGCTGTCCGGCCGCGCGGCCCAGCTCGGCGTGCGGATCGTGCGCGGCGCCGAGGTCACGGCCGTCGGCCAGGACGACGGCGGGGTGGTCGTCCGGGCCGGGGAGCAGGAGTACGCGGCGCGCTGGCTGGTCGCCTGCGACGGCGGCCGCAGCACCGTACGGGGGCTCGCGGGCTTCGACTTCACCGGCACCGATCCGCGGCTCACCGGGTACGCCACGCGCGTCACCCTCGACGATCCGGACAAGCTGCGCCTCGGGTTCCACCTGACGCCCACCGGCATGTACGTCCGCACGCCGTTCCCGGGGCACCTGGGCATGATGGACTTCGACGGGGGCGCGTACGACCGGTCGCAGCCGCCGGGCCGCGAGCACCTCCAGGCGGTCCTGCGCCGCGTCTCCGGCACCGACGTGTCGGTCGACGAGGTCCACCTGGCCTCCACCTTCACCGACCGGGCCATGCAGGCGACGACGTACCGCCGGGGACGGGTGCTGCTCGCCGGCGACTCCGCGCACATCCACTCGCCGCTCGGCGGGCAGGGCCTGAACCTGGGCATCGGCGACGCGATGAACCTCGGGTGGAAGCTCGCGGCCACCGTGCGCGGGGACGCGCCGGAGGGGCTGCTGGACACGTACACCGGCGAGCGCCATCCGGTCGGGGCCCGGGTGCTCGACTGGTCCCGGGCGCAGGTGGCGGTGATGCAGCCGGGTCCGCTCGCCCCGGCGTTGCAGGCCCTGATCGGCGAGCTGCTGGGGACCCGGGACGGCACGACCTACGCGTACGAGCGGACGTCGGGCACCGCCGTCCGCTACCCCCTCGGCGGCGAGGACCCGCTGATCGGGCGCAACGCCCCGGACCTGCGCCTGGCGGACGGCCGCGGCGTGGGTGACCTGCTCCGGGCCGGGCAGGGCGTCGCGCTCGACCTCACCGCCGGCGGCACCCTGCACGCCGCGGCGGCGGGCTGGGCGGACCGCGTCCGGTACGCCGCCGGCCCGGCGCGGAACGACCTCGGCCGCGGCGCGGTGCTGATCCGGCCGGACGGAGTGGTCGCGTGGGCCGGCGAGCGCGACCCCGATCCGGCGGCGTTCGCGCGGGCCGCCACCCGGTGGTTCGGGCCCGCGCGCGGGTGACGACCACCCGTCGCACCGGACCGGTGGCGCTGTCACCGGTCCGGTGCGGTGTCCGTGGTCTCGATGCGGCTGATGAGCAGCTTCAACCGGGCGATCTCCGCGGCGAGCGCGGCGTCCCCGGCGGCGGTGAGGGTGATCCACGTGCGCCCGCGGCGGCCCTCATAGCCCTTCTCGACGCCGATCATCCCCGCCGCCTCCAGCACGCTCAGGTGCTTGGAGAGGTTGCCGGCGGTCAGCTGCAACTGGTCGCGCAGGTAGCCGAACTCGACCCGGCGGGCCTCGTGCGCGATGGTGAGGATGCCCAGCCGGACCCGCTGGTGCACGACCTCGTCCAGGCCGGTGACCGGATGGCCGTCGGCCCGCGGCCCGGTGCCGCCGGCCACGGCGGTCACCGCTGCCGCCGGCGGGCCAGCGCGAAGCCGGCCGCGCCCAGCAGCAGGGCGGCGGCGCTGACGATCTGCTGCGGCAGGAAGGCCGCCCGGATCCCCCAGCGGGGCTCGAAGTCCATGCCGAAGGTGACCGGCGCGAGCACCAGCACCAGGTAGCCGGCGGTGAACGCCAGCAGCGGGACGTTGCGTTCCAGCCGGGCCAGCACCAGCAGGGCGACCCCGATCATCCCCCAGGGGGTGAGCAGCCGGTCGAACACGAGCACCCACTCCGGGAACCGTTGCGGGTGACTCGGGAAGTACAGGGCCGCCGCCACCCACGCGGCGGTGAACAGGGCGGTCGTCAGGGCACCGGTGATCGCGTACGGGAGCACGCGCGCACCCAGCCCCCGGGCCCGGGCGGCGCGCACGTACCAGACGGCGATCGCCGCGTACGCCAGCAGCAGCGCGGGCGGCCAGTAGAGCAGCACGCCCCGCCGGGCGAATTCGCAGCCGCCGCCGGGGGCGCAGTGGACCTTCATGCCGTACCAGTCGAACGGCATGCCGGCGAGCGTCACGACGGCCAGGACCAGCAGCGCGAACCAGGTGACGCGCTGATCGCGGCGGACCCGGTGGGCGAGGGTGCGTACGTCCGACAGGAGCCGGCGGGGATCGCCGCCGGCGGGCACCGATTCAGTGGTCATGCCAATAGGTTTCCACAGCAAACCGATTGGCGCCAGTCCTTCGGGAAGTCCGTTAGGGTGTCGCGATGGCCGGCGAGCTCGTCACCGCGATCACTTCCCTGGGCGGCGTGGTGCTCGGTGGTGGTCTCTCGTTCCTGGTGCAGAACAACACCCAGCGCATGAGCGCGCGCATCGAGCAGCGCAAGCAGGACCTCGCCCGGGCCGAGAGCCGCCGCGCCGAGCAGCTCACCCATCTGGAGCGCTTCATCGCGGTGGCCGCCGAGGCGGAGCGCGTCGCGTTCGGGCGGCCCGGCGACTTCGTTCCCGGTGACGCGTGGTCCGCCTCCGCCCAGGAGGTGATGCAGCGGCTCTGGGTCGCCGAACGGATGCTCCAGGTGCTCTATCCGTCCGGCGTGCACACCGCGGCCCGTGCGTATTTCGAGCGGATCAACGGCGCCGTCTGGGAGGGCGTGCCGCAGATCGAGTCGCTCTACGCCGAGCTGGATGTGCTGAGGGGCGCCTTCCTCGCCGCGTCGCGGGCCGCCATCGGCTGAGGCCGCCGCCTGATCGATCATGCATCGATGCCCCGGGCCTCACGGAATCGCGAATCGGCCTCGCGGACGAGGCCGGGTCAACGAGGATTCCCGGAGGAGAGCAACTCATACGGGGGTGTGAGGATGGGCGTGGCGCGGGCGTTCGACAACCGTTCCCTGAGGACGAAGATGAGCGCGGCGATGCTCGCGGCGATCATCAGCGGCCTGGTGGTCGGTGCCGTCGGGATCCAGACGGTGCAGCGGCTGAACCGTGATGCCGAGGCGGCGCAGCGGCATACCGCCGTCGTCGACACGGCGGTGGCCGCGTTCGGCAAGAACATCGAGGCGTACAGCGGCGGCCTGTGGGCGGCGGAGCTCTTCCCCGGGCTCGCCGACGTCATCAAGGACGGGCAGAACGAGAGCCAGCAGGCCATCACCGACGCGCTGAACGGGCTGCGGAAGGCCCTGGCGAGCGACGCGAAGGGCGTCGCGCTCGTGGGCAAGGCCGAGCAGGACTGGAAGGCGTTCGTCGCGTACCTCACCTCGGTGCCGGCCGAGAAGCGTCCGGCCAGGACCTGAACGCGGTGCTGCAGAACTACCAGACCCTCTACGGCGCGCTGGCCGCGGACGAGGCCGGCCTGCGGGAGCGGGCGGCCGCGGCGACCAGCCAGAGCATCCGCACCGCCCAGGACCGGGCGTGCAACGCCATGCTGACCATCGGCGTCCTGCTGACCGCCGGCATCGTCCTGAGCATCCTGATCGGCCTGCGGGTGATGAACGGCATCCGCCGCGCGGTACGCGGCGTCGCCCACCTGGCCGAGGGCCTCACCCGCGGCGACCTGACCCGCACCTCCGGGGTGACCGCCACCGACGAGGTGGGCCGGATGGCCGGCGCGCTCGACGACGCCATCGGCCGGCTGCGCGCCGACATCGTGCAGCTGGCCGGCACCGCCACCACGTTGCAGGGCGCCGCCGGCCAGCTCACCGCCGTGTCCGGCGCGGTCGACGCGGCCGCCTCGGACGCCTCCACCCGGGCCGGCTCGGTGGCGCAGGCGGCCCGGGCGGTGTCCGACAACCTTCAGGTCGTCTCGACCGGCTCCGACGAGGTCGGTGCGTCGATCCGCGAGATCTCGGTCTCCACCAGCGAGGCGTCCGAGGTGGCCGCCAAGGCGGTCGAGGTCGCCACCGCCACCAACACCATCGTCTCCCGGCTGGGCGAGTCGTCCAGCGAGATCGCCACCGTCATCAAGGTGATCACGTCCATCGCGGAGCAGACGAACCTGCTCGCCCTCAACGCGACCATCGAGGCCGCCCGCGCCGGCGAGATGGGCAAGGGCTTCGCGGTGGTGGCCGGAGAGGTCAAGGATCTGGCGCAGGAGACCGCGAAGGCGACGGACGACATCTCCCGCCGGGTGCAGGCCATCCAGGCGGACACCGGCAGCGCGGTGACCGCGATCGCCGAGATCTCGGCGATCATCGAGCGGATCAACGGCATCCAGCTCACCATCGCCTCCGCGGTCGAGGAGCAGACGGCGACCACGGGGGAGATGAACCGTACGCTGACCGGCGCCGCCACCGGCGCGGGCGACATCGCCGCCGGCATCAACGGGGTGTCCGAGGCGGCCCGGCGCACGACCGAGACCGTCGGCGACACCCGCCGGGCGGCCGACGACCTGATCACCGCCGCCCAGCAGCTGCAGACCCTGGTGACCCGCTTCAGCTACTGACCGCCCGGTGCTGCACCACCCGGTCGCGGCCCGCGCGCTTGGCGTCGTAGAGGGCCGCGTCCGCGTTGTTCAGCAGCGTCTGGAGGTCCTCCGTACGATCGTCGGCCACGGCCAGGCCGACACTGATGGTGATCTCCAGCGGCCCGGCCCCGGTGGGTACGGGGGTCTCGGTGACCGCCGCGTGCACCCGGGCCGCCGCGGCCCGCGCCGCTTCCGGCGGGCAGGTCTGCAACAGGATGGCGAACTCCTCGCCCCCGTAGCGGCAGAGCACGTCCGCCTCCCGGCAGGCGCGTTCCAGCCGGTAGGCCACCTCGCGGATCACGTCGTCGCCCACGGCGTGGCCGTACGTGTCGTTGACCCGCTTGAAGTGGTCGATGTCGATCATGGCGACGGCGTGCGGCTCCGGGTTGCGCTGCCGGGCGCTGAGGTAGCGCGTCGCCAGGTGGAAGAAGTGCCGGCGGTTGAACAGGCCGGTGAGCCCGTCGCGGATCGCCAGGTCCTGCGTCTGCCGGAAGAGCAGCGCGTTCTCCAGCGCGATCGTGCCCTGCCCGGCCAGCGCGACCGCCAGGTCCACCTCGGCCTCGGTGTACCGCCGGTCTCCCGCGGCGGCGGCCAGGATGAGGCCCCGGTGCTCGCCGCGGACCGTCAGCGGCAGCGCCAGCCAGGTGAACGTGCCCGGTCCGAGCAGGTCGGGCAGCGGATCGGTGCCGCTGGTGACGTTCGCGGTGGCGAGCAGCGCGGTGAGGCGCGGGTCGGCACCGGTGTCGACCGGCGCGCCGTCCAGCGGGCCGGCACCGACGACCGTGTACTTCTCGGCCTCCGACTGGCGGTGCAGCAGGACGGCCTGATCGACGTTCAACAGTTCCCGTACGGTGCCGAGCAGGGTCGAGGTCACCTGCTCCAGGTCCAGGTCCGCGATCAGCCGGCTCATCGTGCGGTGCAGCGTGCGGGCGGTGTCGCGCTCGCGGCGCGTGGCCTCCACCGCCACCTCCAGCTGCGCCGCCCGCGCGGTCTCCAGGGCGACGGCGACATGGTTGATGATCGCCTGCAGCAGCTCCAGGTCGGCGCCGGCGAACACGCCCTTGGCCACCCGGCTGTCGAGGTAGACCACGCCGAGAGTGCGGCCCTTGAGCAGCAGCGGCGCGACCATGATGCTGCGCAGGCCGTGCGCGACCGTGCTCAGCGAGCCGAGCGCCGCCCCCTCGTCGCTGCCGGTCACCACGAGCGGCGTGCCGGTGGCGTGCACGCGTTCCACGAGGCTGGAGCCGTACCCGGTGAGCTGCTCGATGTCCGCGCCGGCGCTGTCGCGGCCCAGGTACGGCAGCAACTCGTCGGCGTCGTCGGCGGTGAACAGGAAGGCCCGTTCGGCGCCGAGGATGCGGATGATCTCGTCGAGCGCCACCCGGGTGACCTCGGCCGGGTCGAGCACGGTGCTCGCCGCCACGCTGACCTCGCGCAGCGCGTCGAACCGGCGCTGGGTCAGGTCGCCCCGGCCGACGACGGCCGACGAGGTCTGGTGGGTGGAGGGACCGGCGGAGACGTCGAACTCGGCGCGGATCCACCGGGCGCGCACCGGCCAGCCGTGATCCGTGGCGATCATCAGGGCGGTACGGGCGTGCCGGGACGCCGGGCCCGGCCGGTCGAGGGCGCGGCAGGCCCGCGCCCGGACGCGGGCGATCTCGTACTCCAGCACGGGCATGTCCAGGTCCGCGGCGGCGTCGTCCAGGCGGGCGAGCCCGGCCAGCGCTGCCTTGTCGTCGCCGCACAGCTGTCGCAGGCTCGCCCGGGCGACCCCGTGCGCGGCCTTCAGGACCGGCCCGTTGGCGGCGTGGCCCAGGGCCGCCACGGCCTTCCCGGCCTGCTCGAGCGCCTCGCCGCGCGCGTCCGCCGGAAGTGCGGCGGCGCGCGCCAGCCGCCCGAACGCCCGGACCATCCAGGCGCAGCGGATCGGGCCGACGGCCGACCGTACCGTGATGCCGGTGGCGTGGAAGGCCGCGACGGCCTTGTCGAACTCCTCGCCGTGCTCGTTCTGCTCCAGCAGCACGAACATGGCGGCGGCGGCGACGCTGACGCGCAGCATGGCGTTGCCGGGATTGGCGTCCACCTGCGCGCGCATCTCCGCCAGCCGGGACGCCGCCTCCGCCGGCCGGCCGGCCAGGGCCGCGATGACGGCGTCGGCGACGCCGGCGAAGCTGTCGGTGAGCAGGCCGCTGCCGGCACCCACCTCCCGGGCGCGTTGCTGCCATTCCGTCGCCCGGCGCAGGTCACCCCGGTACGTCGAGTACACCTGGAGCAGCCCCGCCGCGGCGAAGTACGGTCCCGCGTCCAGCCACTGCCCCTCGGTGCGCAGCATCCGCTCGAGGTAGTCGCCGGTGGTCGCGGACATCGGCTGCATGGCGTCGTAGTAGATGCTCTGGTTCATCCGCATCTGCGCGATGAGCCGTGGGTCGCCCAGCGGTACGGCCGCCGCGATGGCCCGTTCCATCCGGCGGTCCGCCTGGCGCAGGCGCCCCATCAGGGCCTCCAGCGTGCCGAGCGTGGTCTGCGCCAGCAGGTACTCCGGGCCGTCCGCCAGCCGTTGCGCCAGCGGCAGGGTGCGCAACGCCAGGGCGCCCGTCGCCGGCACCCGCAGGGCGACGTTGGCGGCGGCGGCGCACGCATCCACCAGCACGAGGCGGCGGCGCAGGCGCTCGGCCTCCTCGCCGGACGCCACGCGCAGCCGGGCCGGCAGGGCGCTCAGCGCCAGTCCCCAGCCGACCTGGCCGATCGTGGAGAGGATCCACTGCCGGGGACGCTCCGGTAGCGGGTGGCCGAGCTCCGCGAGTCCATGCCCGGCGGCGGTGAACGCGTCGTGGCCCTGCAACCGCATCATGTACGTGCGGGCGAGATGCGTGTGGATCAGCGCCCGGCGCAGCTCGTCGGTCTCCGCCTCCAGCGCGGCGTGCAGCTCGGCCACCGCGAGGGGGTAGTCGCCCGTGGTGGACGCGGCCTGGCCGAGGTCGGCGTGGAACCGGGTGTCCAGCGCGACGCCGTGCTCGGCGGCCACCCGGGCCGCGGCGGTCAGCAGGTCGAGCGCCATGGTCGGGGCCTGCTGGCGCAGCGCGAGACGGCCGGCGGCCACGGCGGCGGCCACCGCCCGGTCCGGGGTGTCACCGACCCGGCCCCGGAGATAGTGCCGGGCGATCTCGTACGCGGCCGTGCCGTCGCCGCCGCCGAGCCGCCCCCACTGCTCGGCGATCCGCTGGTGGGTGTCCCGCCGCGCCGCCTCGTCCAGGCCGCCGAGCAGCGCCTCCCGGACCCGATCGTGCACGAAGAGATACCCGCCCCCCGGCGCCATCTCGATCAGGTGCCGGGACACGGCCTCGGCGAGCAGCCCGCGGGCGTCCTCCACGTCCAGCCCGGCCGCCGCGGCCACCAGCGGCAGCGGGAACCGTACGCCGACCGCGGCCGCGACGGTCAGCACCTCCCGCGCCCGCGGGCCGACGCTGTCGATGCGCCGCAGGACCAGGTCCATCACCTCGGCGGCGAGCGGGATCGCGGCCAGGCCCGACTCCTCCAGCACCCAGCCACCCCAGGACGGGCGCAGCAGGCCCGCGTCGATGACGGCGTGCAGGTACTCCAGGGCCGCGAGCGGGTTCCCGCCGCCCCGGCCGGCGAGCCGGGCCAGCAGCGCGGCCGGCGGCGCCGACGCGCCCAGCTCGGCGGTGAGCAGGGCGGCGATCGCGGCCTCGTCCAGCGGCGCGAGGCTGATCCGTACGTCGAGCGCCCCGCCCATGTCGGCCTCGAACGCCGCCACCGCCGCCCGGCAGTCCTCGTCGTCGCGGGCGGTCGCCACCAGCAGCAGCGGTACGTCCGACGCCACGGCGGCCAGGCGGCGCAACACCTGCCGGGAACCCGGGTCGCACCACTGCACGTCGTCCAGGTGCAGCAGCAGGCCGTTCTCCGTACGCGCGAGCCCGGTCAGGAACGCGGTCACGGCCTCGGCCAGCTGGGTCTCGTAGTCGCCGCCCGGCAGATCGGCCGCGTCGACCATCGTCGCGAGGGTCGGCGACACCGCCCGCAGCAGGGCGGCCGTCGGCGCCACGAGCTCGCGCAGCCGCCGCCGCGCCGCCTCGCCCTCGGGCCCACCGCGGGACCGCGCGCGGCGGGCGTACCCCTCGATCATGTCCCGCAGCGCGGCCAGCGGCACCGAGCCCTCCGCGACCGCCTTGCCGTGCAGGGTCACGCCGTGCCCGGCCCGTACGGTCGCCGCCAGCTCGCGGACCAGCCGGCCGCGGCCACCGCCCGCGGGGCCGGAGACCAGCGCCATGCCGCCGTAGCCCGCCGCCGCCCGCCGCCAGCGGGCCGCCAGCTGGGCCGCCTCGGCGGCGCGGCCGATGAGCGACCGGGACCCGGGCATCTCCCGCGCGGCGCCGGCGGTGTCGAGCGGAAACGGCTCGTGCTCGCCCGCCCTGATCCGCTCGAGGTCGGCGCTCAGGCCCTGGGCGCTCTGGTAGCGGTCGTCGGGGTCCTTCGCCAGCAGCCGGGCCACCACCCGGGCCAGGGCCGGTGGAGTGCCCGGCGCCACCGAGGCCAGGTCGGGCGCGGGCACGGCCAGGTGCATGCGGACGAGCTCGGCGACGTCCGGCGCGGTGAACGGCGGTACGCCCGTCACGCACTCGAACAGCACGACGCCCAGCGCGTAGAGGTCGGCCCGGGCGTCGACCATCCGCCGCAGCGCGCCGGTCTGCTCGGGCGCGGCGTAGAGGAACGTGCCGACCGCGGCGTCCTCGTCCTGGTCGCCGGCGCGGGTGGCGAGGCCGAAGTCGAGCAGGCGGGCGTACCCGGCGGTGGTGACCATGATGTTGTCGGGCTTGAGGTCGCGGTGCACCAGGCCGGCGCTGTGGGCGCTGGTCAATGCGTCGGCGAGCTCGGCGCCGAGCCCGGCGGCCCGGTCGGCCGGGAGCGGGCCCCCGGCCAGGATCTCGGTGAGGGTCTGCCCGTGCACCAGGTCCATGACCAGGTGCGGCCGGCCGTCGACGGTGGCGACCTCGTGGATCTTCACCAGGCCCGGGTGGTCCAGGCAGGCGAGCAGCGTGGCCTCGCGGCACAGCGCGGCCGTGCGGCCGGCCCCGGCCGGCCCGGTCAGGACCTTCACGGCATAGTGCTCGCCCGTACGCCCGGGGCCGGCCGTCCTGCGGGCCTCGTACACCACGCTGCCGGCGCCGCGGCCGAGCTCCCGGACCGGCTCCAGGCCGGGCAGACGCTGCATACCCTCCCGGTCGGCAGTTCGCCCGGCGAACTGAGCCACCATGATCAGCGCGGCGGCCCGACCCCTGCTCGCCCTCCCGCCATCGCGTCCGCGCGGCCTGCTCGGCGGCGTTCTCCGTCCCTGCGGCCTTCTGCGTGCGGCGGCGTTGTCCGTCCCGGCGGCCTTCTGCGTGCGGGCGACGTTGTCCGTTTCGGCGGTGTTCCGGCCTCGGCGGCGTTTTTCGGCCCGGCGGCGTTTTTCGGCCCGGCGGCGTTCTCCGGCTCGGCGGCGTTCTCCGGCCCGCGGGTCAGAGGCTGGCGGCCGTGCGGACGAGGGCGGCGACCGCCTGCGAGCGGCTGTGTGCCGGCCAGGCGAGCACGGTGGTGACGTGCGGTGCGTCCGTGAGCGGCACCGCCTTGTGGGCGCTCCACAGCCATGCCCGGGCCGAGGCGCAGATGACGGCCGAGGTGTGGCCGAGCGCGATCAGCTGGGCCAGCTGGGACAGGTCCTGGATCTCCGGGCCGGGGCCGGGCTCGTACGTGCCGTCCTGGCGGGGCCAGCGGGCGACCGGCAGATCGGGCACGTCGGCGATGTCGGCCGTGGTCAGCGACGGACGATCGGCGAGCGGATGCGCGGCGGGCACGATGACGACCTGCTGCTCGGTCAGCAGATCCTCGGTGTCGAAGCCGGCGAGGGCGTCGAACGGCCGCTGCATGAACGCCACGTCGGCGCGGCCGTCGCGCAGCATCCGCGCCTGGTCGCCCATGCCGCACAGCACCACGTCGATCTCGGCCGAGCCGGGTTCGGCGGCGTGCGCGTCGAGGAGCTTGCGCAGCAGCTCGTGGTTCGCGCCGGCCTTCGTGGCCAGCGTCAGGCGGTTCGTGGAGGCCGCCGCGCGGCGGGTGCGGCGAGCGGCCGCCTCGGCGCTGTCCAGCAGGGCGCGGGCCTCGTCGAACAGCACCCGGCCGGCGTGGGTCAGGGTGACCCCGCGGCGGTCGCGGTCCAGCAGGGTGACGCCGAGGCGCCGTTCGAGCTGCTGGATGGCGCGGGACAGCGGCGGCTGGGCGATACCGAGCCGCCCGGCGGCCCGGCTGAAGTGCAGTTCCTCGGCCACGGTGACGAAGTACCGCAGCTCACGGGTCTCGAGCGTGTCCACCGGACAACGATACTGCGGTGATACCGCCGCGGTATGACAGCGCCGCGAACGGCGGTCGGCCGAGTGCCGGCCGAGTGCCGGGCGGGAGTGCCGGAGGGCGGCCGGCCGAGGGCGCCGGGCGGGGGGTCGAGCGGGTAGATTGCGGGGATGGCGGAGGGGGCGGCCCGGGTGATCGCGGGTCGTTACCGTCTGACCGGGCCGCTCGGGCGCGGCGGGATGGGCGTGGTGTGGCGCGCGCACGATGTTCTGCTCGGGCGGGACGTCGCCATCAAGGAGATTCACGGACCGTACGCCGGGGATGTCGATCTCGTGGTGCGCCGGGCGTTGCGTGAGGCGCAGGCAGCCGCCCGGTTGCGGCACCGGGGCATTGTGACCGTCCACGATGTCGTCACGTCGCAGGGGCGGCCCTGGATCGTGATGGAGCTGATCCGCGGCCGGTCGCTGGATCAGGTCATCGCCGCGGACGGGCCGCTGCCGCCGGCCTCCGCCGCCGCGGTGGCGCTCGAGGTGCTCGACGCGCTGGAAGCCGCGCACGGCCAGGGAATTCTGCACCGCGATGTGAAACCGGCGAACATCCTGCTGGCCGGCGACCGGGCGGTGCTGACCGACTTCGGGATCGCGGCCATCGACGGCGCCACCGGGCTGACCGGCACGGGACTGATCATCGGGTCGCCGGAATATCTGGCGCCGGAGCGGATCAGCGGGCTCCCCGCCACGGCGGCGGCCGACCTGTGGGGGCTGGGCGTCACGCTGTACGCGGCGCTGACCGGGCGGTCGCCGTTCCACCGCGAGGATACCCGGACCACACTGGCGGCGGTGCTCGCCAGCGATCCGGTGCGGGTGGACAGTCCGATGTGGCCGGCCGTGCGAGGGCTGCTGGAGAAGGACCCGGAGCGGCGGCTCACCGGGCCCGACGTGATGCCGATGCTGACGGTCCTGGCGGAGACCCCGCTGCCCGGGCGGCCGAAGACGTTCCTGCCCGGCCGCGCCCGCCCCGACGACGTGTCCCCGCCCCCGGCACCCCAGCCGGAGAGGCGGGAGAGGCGGGAGAGGCCGGAGCCGGAGAGGCCGGAGCCGGAGCCGGAGAAGCCGGAGCCGGGGCCTGAGCCGGAGAAGTCGCCGGCCCCCGCCCCGCCCGCGAAGCCGGTGCCGACGCCGGCCGTAACGCCGGCACCGGCACCGCCCGTGGAGCCGGCCCGGGCGAAGCCGGCGCGGAGCCCGGCGCCGCGGCCGGTCGTCACCAGGCTCGACACCGCGCCCGTCCGCCGCAAACCGCTCGGGATCAGGATCGCCGAGGTCCTCGTCGCCCCCGTTCTCGCGATCGTGCTGCTGGGCGTGGCGGTGTGGCTGGGCGAGCGCCGCTCCGACACCCCGGCCGCCGGTGATCCGCCCGTGTCCGCCGGTTCGTCGGCCGGCCGGGCGAATCCCGTCGTGGCCCCGTCGAAGCCGTGGTCGCCGCCGCCACCGCCGCGCGGCTACGAGACCGTCACGGGGGAGGGCTTCAGCCTGGCCGTACCGAAGGAATGGGCGAATTCTTATCCGCCCGGGTGGCAGGCGCCCGGCGGCCGGCTCGCGAACCCCCTCGTCAAGGTGGAGGTCAACTACGGGCCGCGGAAGAAGGGGTCCACGGCACGGTCCCTGCTGGCCGACGACGGGGACGAGCGGCCCGTACGCAAGACGGACCTGCCGGTGATCGCGGGCGCCGGGAGCGTGAGCGAGGCCGAGTACGTGACCACCCTGCCGAAGTATCCGATCTGGGGGCATCGGCGCGAGATCCACCGGATCGTGCTGACCGCCGCCGGCACCGCTTCGTACACGATCGTCGTGCGGGTGTGGTCGAACACCTCGTCGGGCCTGCGGAGGGACTGGGCGAAGTACCGGCCCGTGCTGGTGAAGATCCTGGACAGCTTCCGGATCAGGCCGGCGGCGTGACCGGTCAGGGCACCAGCACGACCTTGCCGACGTTGCGGCGCTCGCCGATCCGGCGGTGGGCCGCCGCCGCCTCCTCGAACGGGAAGACCGCGTCGACGCGCGGCCGCACCGCGCCCGCGCGCCACAGCTCCAGCACGGCCTCGAGCTCCTCGCGCAGCAGGTCCGCGCGGTTCCAGAGGTGGCCGAGGTTGACCCCGCTGACCGTGTGGTTGCGGTCCATCAGCCCGTACGGGGTCAGCAGCGGCACCCTCGCGAGCTGGCTGGCCATCCGCCGCAGGCTGCGCCGCTCGCCGGTGCTGAGGTTCGCGAAGCCGTACGCGACGAGCTGACCGACCGGCCGCAGCAGCCTGAGGCCGCGCCGCCAGTCGCGACCGCCGAGCGGGTCCAGGACGAGATCGGCGCCCTCGCCGCCGGTGAGTTCGCGGATCCGGGCCACGTAGTCCTCGGTGCGGTAGTCGATCGGGTGGGTGCAGCCCTCCTCGCGCAGCACCTCGTGCTTGGCCGCGGACGCCGTGCCGAACGTGACGACGCCCGGCACCGTGCGGCACAGTTGCAGCACCGCGATGCCGACGCCTCCGGCGGCCATGTGCACGACCACGCGGGCCCCCGGGCGCAGGTTCGCCACCCGGAACAGCATGTGGTACGCCGTCAGGTAGTTGACCGGCAGCGCGGCCCCGTCGGTGAACGTGAGGTCGTCGGGCATCGGCACGACCCGTTCGACCGGCGCGCAGACCGCCTCGGCATGTCCCCCGAAGCGCACCAGCGCCTGCACCCGCTGTCCCACCTCGACGCCCGTGACGCCCGCGCCGAGGGTGTCGACGACGCCGGCCACCTCGTAGCCCACGACGCACGGCGGCTCCGGCGCGTCCGGGTAGAGGCCCTGCCGCGCCATGACCTCGGCGAAGTTCAGGCCGGCGGCGCGCACCGCGATGCGTACCTCGCCGGGGGCGGGCTGCGGGCCGGGGCTTTCGCGTACGGCCAGCACCTCGGTGCCCCCGGCCCTGGTGATCCACACGGCGCGCATCGATGCTCCGTTCCTGGGCGACCCCTTGGACAGCAGGCTAGTAGGCCGGCTCGCTCGCGTCGCCGCCCGCGGTGAGCGTCAGCGGGCGCGCAGCCCGTCGAGGACGAGCGAGAGGACGCCGTCGGATTCCGCCTCGATGGCGGGGGAGCTCCACTCGGCGGCGTGCGAGGGATCCACGAAGCGGGTGACCGCGTGGAAGACGTCGCGGGCGAGCAGCGCGGGGTCGCCGGGCGCGAAGTCGCCGCCGGCCATGCCGTCGGCGACGATCGCGCGGATGAGGTCGAGGAGGGCGGCGACGTGGGCGGCGGAGACGGCGCTGTGCTCGGCGGCCAGGACCCGGAAGGTGGCGAACAGCTCCGGGTCCTCCCTGGCCTTGCGCCATTTGACGGCGAACATGGTGGTCAGCAGCCGGCGGAGGCGGTCGGGCGGTGCCAGGCCGGGCTCGCGGGTGGCCGCGACGAGGTCGCCGCGCACCCCGTCGAGCCAGCGCCGGATGACCGCCTCGCGCAGCGCCTGCTTGGACGCGAAGTGCCGGTACACGCTGCCGTGGCTGACGCCGAGCGCCCGCGCCACGTCGAGCACGGTGGCCTTGCCGGGGCCGTGGCGGCGCAGCACGTCCTCGGTGGCCGACACGATCGTGGCCGCGTCGAGTGGCTCTGCGCGCATGGATCTCCTCACCGGTCCGACAGTTTCCCCAGTATGTCAGCCCGATCGGGCAGACTCCGGCTGACAATATTTGAAATCTGTCATCTAGAACTTGTACGGTGGCCGCACCCGTCAGCACCCGCCCGAGGAGCTCCGCGATGACCGTCCCGACCGCCCCGTTCGCCGGCCGTACCGTCTTCCGGGCCGGCTTCGGCGCGCTGCAGCTCGAACGGCTGAGCGACCGCCGCGCCGACGCCGTCGCCCTGCTGCGCCGCGCGGTCGAGCTCGGCGTCGACCACGTCGACACCGCCGAGTTCTACGGCTTCCGCTTCGCCAACGAGGTGATCCGCGAGGCGCTGCGGCCCGGGGACGGCGTGCTGGTCGTCACGAAGGTCGGCGCCGACCCGGTCGAGGGCGGGCGCCCGCCGCTGCGGCTGGCGCAGCGGCCGGAGGAACTGCGCGCCAGCGTCGAGGACAACCTGCGCAGCCTCGGCACCGAGCGGCTCGACGTCGTCAACCTGCGCCGCGCCGACACCGGTCCGGGCGTACGGGCCGAGGGCGACCAGGCGGTGGACCTCGACGACCAGCTCGCGACCATGACCGCCCTGCGCGACGAGGGCAAGATCGGCGCCATCGGCCTGAGCAGCGTCACCATCGACGGCCTCCGGCGGGCCCTGCCCGCGGGCATCGTCTGCGTGCAGAACGCGTACAGCGTCGTGTCCCGCGACGACGAGGGCATGCTGCGGCTGTGCGCGGCCGAGGGCATCGCCTGGGTGCCGTTCTTCCCGCTCGGCGGCGCGTTCCCCGGCCTGCCCAAGGCGACCGACGAGCCGGTGGTGCGCGAGGTGGCCGCCGCGCTGGACGTGACCCCCGCCCAGGTGGGCCTCGCCTGGCTGCTGCACCACGCGCCGAACGTGCTGCTCATCCCCGGCACCGCCGACCCGGACCACCTGGCGGCGAACGTGGCCGCCGCCCGGATCACCCTCGACGCGGCGACGCTCGCCTCCCTCGACGCCATCGAGTCGCGCTCCAGCGACATCGCCCTCGGATAGCCGGCGGGAGCCTCAGTACCGGAAGGCGTTCATCACGGTCTGCTCGACCACCCCGCCGTCCTCGCCGGTCGCCGTGCTGCGGAGGGAGACCGTGCCGCTGCCCGCCGGCCGCGTGATCAGCGCGGTGCCGGTGCCCCGGCTCTGCTCCACCGCCTGCCGCGCCCAGGTGCGCCCGCCGTCGTACGAGAGGTCCAGCGTCACGTCCCGGATCGGCGCGGCGGCCGAACCCGGCTGGCGCTCGGCACCGAACGCCAGCGTGTAGCGGTCCTCGCCGAGCACCCTGTTGCGGTCGTCCACCTGCGGCCGGAACCGCAGCATCGACAGAGGCAGGGGCTCCGCCGAGCCGGTCCGCGCCGAGGCGAACGTCCAGGTGATCATGTTCTGGGTGGCGAGCCCCACGGCCGGGCGCCGGCCGGTGTTGACCATCAGCCGGTAGGTGGCCGCCGCGGCCGGGACGGTGGCGTCCAGGGCGAGGTACGACTGAGCCGTGACGGTCTCGCCGTTGCGTTCCAGGCGTACGGCGGTGCCGACGGTGATCGCGCTGCCGTAGCGGCCCTGGTCGTCGCTGTACATGGTGGGG
The DNA here is from genome assembly GCF_003002065.1 of Pseudosporangium ferrugineum. Classification (GTDB taxonomy): domain Bacteria; phylum Actinomycetota; class Actinomycetes; order Mycobacteriales; family Micromonosporaceae; genus Actinoplanes; species Actinoplanes ferrugineus_A. Next base: position 258,821 of record NZ_PVZG01000012.1, on the reverse strand, counting down.
GCGCCGACGATCCGGTCGCCGTCGCGCACCAGCGTGCCGGAGCCCGGGGTGAAGGCGGGCCCGAAGACGGCGCGGTTCCACCGCTGGGTGTACTCCTCGCCGGCCCGGAACGTGCGGGGCTCCGCGACGACGCTGTTCGCGTACGTGGGCACGCCCGGCGGGAAGTCGGCAATCCCGAGCGCGTTGTGCCAGAACTGGGTCTCCCAGCGGACGCCCGGTTCGCCGGTGAAGTAGTCGGTGCGGCTGCCGGGCAGCGCGGACTCGACGCCGGTGGCGAAGTCGTCCGGCCCGTGGTCCGGCCAGTACGGCGTGTGGAACACGTCGCCGGTCGAGCCGTCCACCGCGGACGCCATCTCCTGCCGTACGGCGGCGGCCCCGGCCGTGCCGACCGTCCGCGACCAGCCGTCCAGCACCCCCGGCTCGGCGAGCGCCACGTTCAGCGTCCACGGGCTGCCGGTGCCGTGGCCGTCGCTGCCGGGCTCGGCGAAGCCCGCGCTGATCCGCGACTCGACGTGGTCCTCGGCGCCCTTGCCCACGCGGGCGCTGAACACCTCGCCGAAGGGGCCGCCGATCCCGTACGCGAGCAGCGCCCCCGCCCCGACCGTCGCGGCCACGTTGAGATAGCCGCCGATCTGCACGGCACCCGGGCGGTCGTTGGTGAGCGCGACCGCCTTGCCGAGCCGGGCGTCCATGGTGAGGTCGGCGTCCTCGCGCAGATCGAGCTCCGGGTCGGTGAGCATGGTGACGGTACGCCCGGTCCCGGCGAGCGTCATGACCGTCGACGACACCAGGTACCGGCCGGCGGGCAGTCGCAGCTCCAGCTTGCCGCCGCTGAGCTGGTCGGTGCGCCGCACGATGCGGTTGTCGAGCCCCGCCACGACGACGCGGGCGATGGAGGTGGGCGCGCCGTCGCGGTCGAGGTGGCGCAGGGTCAGGCGGACGGACGGCTCGCGGTCGAGGCCGATCGGCGTCCGCACGCCGACCCCGTCGCCCGTGGCGGTCAGCACGCCGCCGAACGTGCCGGGCCGGGTCGCCGTACGCGCGTCCACGACGACGTCCACCGCGGCCGAGCCGCCGGCCGGCACGGTGACCGAGTCCGCGCCCAGCCGGAACATGCCCTCGGGCGCCGGCCCGTCCAGCGCGGTACGCCCGGCGAGGCTGAGCGCGAGGGTCACGTCGGCCGGGCCGTCGTTGCGGTAGGTGACCGTCCGGGTCGCCTCCGCGCCGTCCGGCGTCACGTCGTCCACCTGCACGGTCGCCGGCGACGTCGTGACCGTCTGCGTGACGGCGCGGCCCACGTCGAGCCGCCCGGCCCCGGCCCGGTACGCCGACACCTCGGGCGCCGTGGGGTGCGCGGAGCCGGTCAGCGCCGCCCTGAGCTGCTCCGCCGTCCACTCCGGATGCTGCTGGGCGAGGATCGCGGCGGCGCCGGCGACGTGCGGTGCGGCCATCGAGGTGCCGCTCAGGGCGACGTACCCGCTGCCGCTGTCCACGCTCGCGGCCGCCGCCGCGGTGATGTCGCTGCCCGGCGCGGCGATCTCGGGCTTGAACACCCCGGCGTCGGCGCGCGGCCCGCCGCTGGAGTAGTCGGCGACGACGTCCTTCTTGGTCGTCGCCGCGACCGCGAGCGCCGCGTCCGCGCTGGCCGGCGACTCGACCGCGCCGTTCGCGCCGCCGTTGCCCGCGGCGACGACGAACAGCGTGCCGTACTCGCGGCTCAGCGTGTCGACGGCCTGCTCGAGCGGGTCGGTGCCGGGCTCGTCGGGGGCGCCGATGCTGATGTTGACCACCCGCAGCCGCAGGTCGGCCGCCATCCACCGCATCGCCTCCAGCATGGCGGACTCGGGGCAGAACCGGTCGGGGCACACCTTGCCGCTGAAGACCCGGGCCCCGGGCGCGATCCCCCGGTAGCGCCCCTCCGAACGCTGCCCGCCGCCGGCGATGGTGGACGCGACGTGCGTGCCGTGGCCGGTGGCGTCCGTCAGGCCCGTACCGGTGAAGTCGCGCTGCTCGACCCGGCCGGCCAGGTCGGGATGGGCGGTGTCCACGCCGCCGTCGATCACGCCGACCGGCACGCCCGCGCCGGTCAGCCCGGCGGCCCACGCGGCGGGCGCGCCGACCAGCGCGGCGCTCTCGTCCAGCCGCAGCTCGCGCTTGCCGTCGAGCCAGACCTTGGCGACCTCGGACCGCAGCGTACGGGTGCCGCCCGCGGCCGGAGCGGTGAGCGCCTCCCACAGCGCGGCGGCCCGGCCCCGGCGCTGCTCGACGGCGAGCCCGTCGACGGCCGCCAGATCCTTGACCACCGTGGCGTCCGCGGCGGCGGCCCGGGAGCGCACCGCCCGCTCGCCGCGGTCGCCGCCGGCGTACTCGACGATCAGCGGCGGGCCCGCCCGGCCGTCGTCGTAGCCCGCGTCGAGCAGCGTGGTGATGTCGAACAGCCGGGGGTCCAGCCTCCCGGCGCCGAGCAGCGGCAGGGCGTCGGCGGGCACGACCTCGAGCCGGCCGCCGTAGCGCCGGGTCAGGAAGGGCACGTCCGCGCGGCCGGGGGAGGGCAGCCGGACGACGCCGTGGCCGTCCGGCCGGACCGCGAGCCGGTCACCGGTGATCAGGGTGACGACGCGGGCGCCGGCCGGGGTTCGCACCGGGCCGTCCGGGACGGCGGCGGCGGGGGACGAGGGCGCCACCGCCAGGGCGGCGGCGAGGGGGAGCAGGCACGCGGCGGCTCGGGTACGCAGAAGCACGGCCGTCACTATAGGGGATTGTTAGGAGCTTTAACAGATTCGTATCTGTCGACGCCTTCTCGCCTCGGGCCTCCGCGACCGAGACCTGTGAGGTCTCGGAGTGATGCAAACGTTGTCTTGGACACCACAGTGGACGCGCCGAACAATCGGGGCATGCAGCGGATCACGACCCTCGGCGAGCTCGAAGCGATCATCGGCAGACCCCCGGACCTGGTACTGCGCAAGGAGATCGGCATCCTCGACGAGGGGTGCCGCGGCGTCCTGGCCGCCGCGCCGCTCGCCGGGCTCGGCTACCGCGATGCCGCCGGGCGGTCCCGCACGATCCTGGCCGGCGGTCGTCCCGGCTTCGCGTGCGCCGACTCGCCCCGCCGGCTCTCGCTCACCCTTCCCGGCGGCGCGGCCGCTCCCGCCGCCGGGACCGGGGTCTCGCTCGTCTTCCTGCTGCCGGGGATCGGCGAGGTGCTGCGCCTCAACGGCTCGGTGCACGAGGTCACGGACCGCCTGGTCGTGGCCGTGGAACAGGCGTACGTCCACTGTGCCCGGGCCGTGCTGCGGTCCGCGCTGTGGGGGCCGCCCCGCCCGGTCGCGGTCGCCGGCGCCCCGGCCGGGGACGGGCCGCTCGCCGCGCCGCCGGTCGCCGCGTTCCTGGCCGCGGCGCCGTTCCTCGTCGTCTCGTCGTGGGACGCCGGCGGTGGCAGCGACACCAGCCCGCGCGGCGACGGCCCCGGCTTCCTGCGGATCCTCGACGGCCGCACGCTCGCGCTGCCGGACCGGCGGGGCAACAAACGCGCCGACACGCTGCGCAACGTGCTGGGCGACGACCGGATCTCGGCCGCGGTGCTCGTGCCGGGCCGGCTCGACGTGCTGCACCTCGGCGGCCGGGCCCGGATCACCGACGACCCCGCGCTGCTCGCCACGATGGCCACCGGCGGGCAGGTCCCGCACGCCGCCGTGCTGTTCACCGTCGACACGGCGGACCTCCGGCCGGACGGCGTGCTGGCCTCGGCCGGGGTGTGGGACCGCGGCCGGCATCTCGACCCGGCGACCGCGCCGGACCTCAACGCCGTCGCCATGGGGCACCTGGCCGCCAACGTCGCCGGCGGCTGGAAGGGGCGGCTGCTGGGCCTGATCGGCAAGCCGGTCACCGCCTTCCCGCGGCTCACCCGCCGCCTGCTCGCCGCCGGCTATCGCAGGCAACTGCGCAGCGAGGGGTACGCCACCGGCACGCCGGCCGCCCCGCGGCCCGGCCGCGCGGTGCGGGTCGCCGAGGTGGTGCGGGAGACGCCCGAGGCCACGACGCTCGTGCTCGAGGACCCGGCGGGGGAGCCGTTCGACTTCCTGCCCGGCCAGTTCTTCACGCTGGTCCTCGACATCGACGGGCGCGGGGTGCGGCGGGCGTACTCGGCGTCGTCCGCGCCCGGCTCGCGGCGGCTCGCCCTGACGATCAAGCGGACCCCGGGCGGGGTCTGCTCGGCGTACGTGCAGGACCGGGTCCGTCCCGGCGACGAGCTGCGGGTGCTCGGCCCGTCCGGCTCGTTCCACGTCGCGCGGCCACCGAAGGAGCTGGTGCTGCTGGCGGCCGGGAGCGGGATCACCCCGGTGATGAGCATCCTCCGGGCCACCCTGGCCACCGCGGCGGACACGCGGATCACTCTGCTCTACGGCAACCGTACGGAATCGGGCATCATCTTCGGCCGCGAGCTGACCGCCCTGGCCGGCGCGCACGACCGCCTCACGGTCCGCCACGTCCTGTCGCGTCCCGGTCCGGACTGGGCCGGCCCGCGGGGACGGCTCGACCCGGACACCGTACGCCGGGAGCTGACCGCCCTCGCCCCCGGCGCTGAGGCCCACTACTACGCCTGCGGCCCCGCGCCCATGCTCGACGGCATCCGCGCCGTCCTGGACGCGCTCGGGGTGCCCGCCGACCGCCGCCACCAGGAGCTCTTCAGCGCCGCCCCGGCCGGATCCGCCACCGGCACGGATCAGCGGCTGACCGTCGGGAACCTCGGCACGGTCGCGGTCGCCGCCGGCCGGACGCTGCTGGCCGCCGGGCTCGAGGCGGCGCTGCCCATGCCGTACTCCTGCACGGTCGGCAGCTGCGGCGAGTGCCGCGTCCGCCTGCGGCGCGGCGACGTGACGATGGCCGAGCCGAACTGCCTGACCGGCCCGGAGCGCGCCGAGGGCTGGATCCTCGCCTGCGTCGCCCGTCCGCTCACTGACACGGAGATCGATCTTGACGGCGCCTTATGAGAGTGGCTAATTACTTACCAGCGACGCGGTGTCATGGAAGATGCCGTTCTCACAGGTAGGAGACTGGTGAGTGGATAACCACAAGACGGTGCGTTCCGGCGCCCAGCAGGCGTTCCTGAGGCACGTCGAGCTCCTCGGGGCGGGGCGCGGCGCCGAATGGGCGGAGTTGTTCACCGAGGACGGCGTCCTGGAGTTCCCGTACGCGCCGCAGGGCTACCCCCGGCGGGTCGCGGGCCGCCGCGACCTGCTCGCCCACCAGGAAGGCTTCGCGCGGACCTTCCGGGTGGAGTTCACCGGGGTGCGGTTCCACGAGACCGTCGACCCGGCGCTGGTGATCGCGGAGCTGGAGTGCGACGGCGTCGCCCTGGCCACCGGGCGGCCGTACCGGCAGAAGTACATCTCGCTCGTCGAGACCCGGGACGGCCTGATCAGCCGCTACGTCGACTACTGGAATCCGCAGGTGGTCGCCGAGGCCCTGGCGGCTTGACCCGCCGCCCGGGAATTGGTTGATTACTCGCATGGCAACCGGGGTGCGGCAGCGGTCGACCGCGGCGCAGAGGCGGGACACCGTGCTGCGCACGGCTGTCGCCGCCTTCGCCGCGCGCGGGTATTACGGCACCTCCACGATGGAGGTGGCCGCGGCGGCGGGGATCTCGCAGGGGTACCTCTACCGGCTGTTCAAGGACAAGCAGACGCTGTTCGCCGCCGTGGTCGACCACTGCTCGGATCGGCTGCGCGAGTCGGTGGCCGCGGCGGCGGCGACGGCGCGGAGCACCGAGCCGCAGGACGTGCTGGAGGCCCTGACGGCGTCGTACGACGAGGTGATCGCCGACCGGGAGCTCCTGATGATCCTCCTGCACGCCCAGGGGTGCGCGGGTGAGCCGGTGATCGGTGAGGCCGTGCGCCGCTGCTACGCCCGTCAGGTCGAATACGTCCGCGCCGTCTCCGGCGCCGCCGAGCAGCAGATCCGACGCTACTTCGCGGATGCCCTGCTCAGCAACGTCATGGTGGCCATCGATGCGGCCGCGGTCGACGCGCCCTGGGCCCGCACGCTGCGCGCGTAGGCGGTGCGGCGGGAGGTCACAATGGGGGCTGTGCCCGCTGTCCACTGCGAGATCGTCCAGGTCGGGACCCGGACGCTGGTCCACCTGACCGGTGAGCTCACGCTGCCCGGCGTGCCCGCGGTGCGTGCGGTGCTGGCGAAGTGCCTGGTCGAGCAGCCCGACGCGCTCGTCGTGGACCTGGCCCGGCTGACGGTCGCCGAGCCGGCGGCGCTGTCGGTGTTCCCGGCGGTGAGTCGCCAGGCGGCCGTGTGGCCGGGCACGCCGCTGCTCATCTGCGTCCCCGGCCCGGCGCTCGCGGCGGCGCTGACCGGCGGCGGCTACGGACGGCTCAAGGTCTTCCCCAGCGTGGCGCAGGCCCTGGCCGTGCCGCCCGCGCGCCGCCTCACCGCGATCAGCGATCGGCTGCTGCCGGTCAGTGGCGCCACCCGCCGGGCCCGCGACGTGGCCACCGAGGCGTGCCTGCGGTGGGAGCTGCCGCACCTGACCGCTCCGGCCGCGCTGGTGGCCGGCGAACTGGTCACGAACGCCGTCGTGCACGCCAGGACGATGGCCGACCTGCGGCTGTCCCTCGGGCGCCGCTACCTGATGATCGCCGTCCGCGACGGCAGCAGCGCCGTGCCCCGGATCGTGCCGGCGCCGCCCGCCGACCCGGCCACCGGCCGCGGACTGGTGCTGGTGGGCGCGATGGCGCGGCGCTGGGGGAGCCTGCCGGCCGAGGGCGGCAAGGTGGTGTGGGCGACCCTACCGACCGCCCGCTAGCGCGTCAGCCGGCGCTGGGGCGGGTGCGGGCCGGCGCCGGGGCGGGTGCGTCGTCGATCTCCAGGACGTCGAGCACGCCGGTCACCTCGAGCACCGTCCGCGCGGTCTCCTGCACTCCGGTCACGACGTAGCCGCAGCCGTGCCGCCGTGCGGTGTCCCGGCCGGTGAGCACGTCCCTGATCCCGGCGGCGTCGAGGAACGACACCCGGTGCAGGTCGAGCAGTACGGCGGCGATCTCCGGGCGGGCGGCGGCGTTGTCGATCAGCGCGAGCAGAGTCTCGCTGGTGTCGGCGTCGACGGTGCCCAGCACCGCCAGCCGCGCCGTACCCGCTCCGTCGTCGTGCCGCTGCACCGCGAAGCGTTCGGTCATGCACCAGCTCCCTGGGCTCCGGACACACCGTTCGCGGTCATGCGGCCACGGTCGGTGTCCATGCGTCGTCACGGAGACAATAGCGCCGCGGACGAGCCGGCGCAGTGCCCCGGAGGTTGTGTCTCTTCCCGCCCCGCGTAGCGCCCGCTGGGAGCGACCCGGCCGGGTGACGGCCCGGCGGGTCCCAGGGCCCCCGGGGTGTCAGCGCTCGGCGGCGCGGCCGAGGCCCGCGATGATGCCGTGCCGGCGCAGGTGCTCGACGTCGTCGTAGCCCACCGGCCGGCCGGGGAGCGGCGACTCCGCCCGGGGCCGGAACCCGTCCAGCATCAGGGCGAACAGCCGCTCGAACACCATGGCGCCCAGGCCGTCGCCGCCGGCCGGCAGCATCCGGGACACGGCCACGAGCATCAGCAGCACGTCGCCGGCCCGGACGTCGCGGCGTACGGCGCCCTGCTCCTGGGCGCGGTGCAGCAGGCGGTCGATCACCCCGAGCAGTTCGTCGCGCCGCTCCTCGATCGCCGGCAGGTCGCCGGCCGCCCGGAACGCCATGGCCGCCGCGGACGTCAGGACGATGCCCAGGTACTGGTCGCGGACGGCGCGCAGCAACGCCTCGAGGGCCGCCGCCGGGTCGGGCTCCTCCCGTTCCAGCCGCGCGGCCAGCTCGTTCATCCGCTCCAGGTTGTCCAGGCTGACCGCCTTGATCAGCTCGCCGCGGTCGGGGAAGCGCCGGTACAGCGTGCCGATGCCCACCCCGGCGGCGCGCGCGATCTCCTCCATCGGCACGTCCGTGCCCTCGCGGAGGAACATCGCCCGGGCGGCCTCGATGATCTGCTCCCGGTTGCGGCGCGCGTCGGCCCGCAACGGGGCCGCTGCCTGCTGCTTCACGTACGCCATCACCCTCTCGCCGTGCTCGCGCCGGAGTATCGCACGGCCGTGCCGGTCCGGCCCGCGAACGCCGACCCATCCGTCCGGTGTGGACGAAATTCCTCCGCTTCGGTACGCTCATAAGCGGAGGAAAATCGTCCAGATACCCCTTGAGGTGGTCAGCGTGACAGAAGCCGTACCCGCCACGACCGTGCCCGCGGAGCTCGACGACGTGGCGTTCCCGGTCGCCCGGGCCTGCCCGTTCGCCGAGCCGGCCGAATACGCGTGGGCCCGCGAGCGCAGCCCGGTCCGCAAGGTCCGCGTCCGGGGCGGCGAGGAGGCCTGGTGGGTCTCCCGGCTCGCCGAGGGACGCACGGTCCTGGCCGATCCCCGGTTCTCGTCAGACCGGCGCCGCGACGGCTTCCCGCTGCCCGGCGCGGACAAGGCCGTCCGCGAGCGCTTCCGCAGTCAGCCGCCGAGCATGATCGGCATGGACGGCGAGCAGCACGCGGCGGAGCGGCGCGCCCTCATCGGCGAGTTCACCGTCAAGCGGCTCGCCGCCCTGCGGCCCCGGGTCCAGGAGATCGTCGACGGGTTCATCGACGACCTGCTGGCCGCCCCGGACCGCTCCGCCGACCTGGTGCGGGCGCTGGCGCTGCCGGTGCCGTCGCTGGTGATCTGCGAGTTGCTCGGCGTGCCGTACGCGGACCACGACTTCTTCCAGAACTGCACCGCGAAGCTGGTCAGCCGCTCCACACCGGACGACGAACGCGGCCGTGCCGTCGACGACCTGCGCGGCTACCTCTCCGACCTGATCACCCGCAAGGAGGCCGAGCCCGGCGACGACCTGTTCAGCCGGCAGCTCGCCCGCCGCCGCGAGCAGGGCGAACTCGACCGCCCCGGCCTGGTGAGCATGGCGTTCCTGCTGCTGGCGGCCGGCCACGAGACGACCGCCAACATGATCTCGCTGGGCGTCGTCGGCCTGCTCAGCAACCCCGATCAGCTTGCCGCGCTCAGGGCCGACCCGGGCCGTACGCCGATGGCCGTCGAGGAACTGCTGCGGTATTTCGCCATCGTCGAGGCGGCGACCGCCCGGGTGGCGACCGAGGACGTGGAGATCGGCGGCGTCACCGTCGCGGCCGGCGAGGGCATCATCGTCTCCGGCCTCTCCGCCAATCGGGACCCGGCGGCCTTCCCGGACCCCGCCACCCTCGACATCGCGCGGGGCGCCCGGCACCACCTCGCCTTCGGGTACGGGCCGCACCAGTGCCTCGGCCAGAACCTGGCCCGCCTCGAGCTGCAGATCGTCTTCGACACGCTCTTCCGGCGGGTTCCCACGCTCCGGCTCGCCGTCCCGATCGACGAGGTCACGTTCAAGCCCGACGCCGTCATCTACGGCGCGGCCGAGCTGCCGGTCACCTGGTGAGGCGGTCCTGATGCGGATAACAGCGGACACCGGCGTCTGTGTCGGGGCCGGTCAGTGCGTCCTGACCGATCCCGGCGTCTTCGACCAGGACGCCGACGGCATCGTCACGCTGCTCACCGACCGGCCGGACGCCGCGGCGGCGGAGGGTGTCAGGACCGCCGTCGAACTGTGCCCCGCGGGCGCGCTCTCGATCGTCGAGGACGAGGCGGCTCCCGCGTAGGGACCGGTCAGAGCGGCTTGCGGGCCACCCCGGCGTATTCCGACGCCGGGGTGGTGTCGTTGCCGTCGGGGCGCCACTGCGAGCAGGTGACCACCCCCGGATCGAGCAGCTCCAGGCCGGTGAAGAACGTGGCGATGTCCGCCGGGTCGCGGACGACCATCTGCGCGGCGCCGCCCGCGTTCCACATCTGCACCGCCCGGTCCACCGCCTCGGGCGCCACCTCCCGGGTCGGGTGCGACAGCACGAGGTAGCTGCCGGCCGGGACCGCCGAGACGAGCGTCTCCACGATGCGCCGGGCCTCGGCGTCGTCCGGCACGAAGTTCAGGATGCCGAGCAACATGATCGCGACGGGCTCGCGGAAGTCGATCGTCTGTCCGGCGGTGTCGAGGATCCGTTCGGTCTGCCGGATGTCGGCGTCGACGTAGTCGGTGGCACCCTCGGGGGTGCTGGTGAGCAGCGCCCGCGCGTGCACCAGCACCATCGGGTCGTTGTCCACGTAGACCACCCGCGACTCCGCCGCGCTCGCCTGCGCGACCTCGTGGGTGTTGTCGGCGGTCGGCAGCCCGGTGCCGATGTCGAGGAACTGGCGGATGCCCGACCCGACGAGGTGGCGCACGGCCCGGCCGAGGAACTCCCGGTTGAACCGGGCGGACTGCACCAGCTCGGGCATGAACGCCAGCACCTGCTCGGCCGCCTCCCGATCGGCGGCGAAGTTGTCCCGGCCACCCAGCAGGTAGTTCCAGAGCCGGGCGGAATGCGCCACGCTGGTGTCCAGCGTCGCCAGCCGGTCGTCGTCCTGCGGCGAGATCTCCCCGGGCACGGTGCACCTCCGTCGCCGGAGTCGCGGTCCCGGCAGGCCACCGACCCTAGCGGACGGACGCCGCCCGGCCGATCCCCTGAACGGTCGCACCGCTGAAGGGTGCCCGGCGTCGTACCGGGCCGGACGACCGGTCCCGCGGGAACACGCCGGGGACGCCGGGTCCCGGTACAAGTGGGCAGACACCCCGAAGGCGACGGGCAGCGGGCGGCCCGGGACCCCGAGCGTCGCGGACCGCCGGCCGGTCGCGAAGTAGGGTCCCGGCATGCCGAAAACGATCATCATCACCGGCGCGGGTTCCGGCCTCGGCGCCGCCTCCGCACGCCTGCTCGCCGGCCAGGGACACGAGGTCGTCCTGGTCGGACGGTCGGCCGGCAACGTGCGCGCGGTGGCCGACGGGCTGGGCTGCGCGTGGCACACCGCCGACTTCACCCGGCTCGACGAGGTGCGGGCGCTCGCCGCGACGCTCGACGCCCGCTACCCGCGGATCGACGCGCTGGCGAACAACGCCGGGGCGCTGCGCCGGGAGCGTACCGAGACGGTGGACGGCTTCGAGGAGACGCTCCAGGTCAACTACCTGGCGCCGTTCCTGCTCACACACCTGCTGCTCGGCAAGCTGACGGAGAGCCGGGCGACGGTCGTGCAGACGTCCAGCAACGCGGCGAAGCTCAACGGCCGGGTGGACCTCGACGACTTCGGCAACACCGTGCGCTACACGCCGACGCGGGCGTACGGGACGGCGAAGTTGCAGTTGATCCTGTTCACCCGCGAGCTGCACACCCGGTTCCACGACCGGGGGCTGACCGCCGCCGCGTTCCATCCGGGCGGGGTGCGGTCCAATTTCGCCCAGGACACCACCAGTCCGGTCCGGTACGTGTTCGGCTCCCCGCTGCTGCGCCGCCTGATCCTGCGCCCCGCGGACGTGGCCGCCCACCAGCTGGCACGCTTCGTCACCACGGAACCGGGCAGCGGGTGGGAGGCCGGTGCCTACCACGAGAACGGCAAGGTGCGCCGCAGCCACGCACAGGCCGCCGATCCGGTGCTGGCGGCGCGGCTCTGGGAGCGTACGGAAGAAGTCCTGGGCCTCAGGTGACCAGGCCGTTGCGGTAGGCGAAGACGACGGCCTGGACGCGGTCGCGCAGGTCGAGCTTGGTGAGGATGCGGGACACGTACGTCTTCACGGTCTCCTGGCTGATCACCAGCGTCGCCGCGATCTCGCTGTTGGACAGGCCGTTGGCGATCAGGCGCAGCACCTCCAGCTCGCGCGGCGTCAGCGCGACGTCGGCGGGGCCGCCGTCGGCCGGGCGGATGCGGGCCGCGTACCGGCCGACGAGCTGGCGGGTCACCTCGGGGGCGAGCAGGGCCGCGCCGGTCGCGACCGTACGGATGCCGTGCAGCAGCTGCGCCGGCGGGGCGTCCTTGAGCAGGAACCCGCTGGCGCCCGCGCGCAGGGCCTCGTAGACGTACTCGTCGAGGTTGAAGGTGGTCACCACGAGCACCTTGACCGGGTGGGCGACCCCCGCGCCGGCGAGCAGGCGGGTGGCCTCGATGCCGTCGAGCACCGGCATCCGTACGTCCATGACGACGACGTCGGGGTGCACCTTGGCGGCGAGGTCGACCGCGCTGCGCCCGTCGCCGCACTCGGCCACGACCTCGAGGTCGGGCTGGGCGTCGATGATGGTGGCGAAGCCGGTGCGGATCAGAGCCTGGTCGTCGCAGACCAGGACGCGGACGGGGGCGGTCACGAGAGGGTCCCGTTGGGGATGTCCGCCCGCACGGCGAAGCCGCCCTCGGGCAGCCGGCCGGCGCTGAACTCGCCGCCGAGCACCTCGACCCGCTCGCGGAGCCCGGCCAGGCCGCGCCCGCTGCCGCCGGGTGACGCGGAGTTCGACCCCGAGCCGTCGCTGCTGATCTTCACGATGATCTCCCTCGCGCCGTAGTGGACGTGCACCGCCGTCGGGGCGCCGTGGTCGTACTTCAGGGCGTTCGTCAAGGCTTCCTGCACCACGCGGTACGCCGCCGCCTCGGCGCTGCCCGCCGCCTCCTGGGGCCGCCCCTCCTCGGTGAACTCCACCGGCTGCCCGGCCCGCCGGGTCTGCTCGATCAGCGCGCTGATCTCGCCGACCGGCGGCGTGCCGGTGGCGGTGCCGTGGTCCGGGTTGAGCAGGTCGAGCATCTGCCGCAGGTCGGAGATGGCCCGCCGGCCGGTGTCGGTGACCGCCGCCAGCGTCTGGTCGAGCCGTTCCGGCGCGGCGGTCAGGTAGCGCGCCGCCTCGGTCTGCACCACCATCGCGGTGACGTGGTGGGTGACGACGTCGTGCAGCTCGCGGGCGATCCGGGTGCGTTCGGCGGTGCGGGTGCTCTCCTCGAGCCGCAGCCGGCGTTCCGCCTCGGCCCGCCGGGTCTGGCGCAGCCACGCCCCGAGGCCCCAGGCCAGGATGAGGGCCAGGAAGAACGTCAGGAACCCGGTGACGCCCTCGCCCGATCCCAGCGAATCCAGTCCTCTCGCCAGCGGCAGGTAGGCCACGGTGAGCAGCAGCATGATCGGCCGGCGGTACCGTTCCAGGTAGATACCCGCGCTGACCAGTGCGAACGGCAGGGCGCTGGACGCCACCAGGTGGTACCCGCGCAGCTGGTCGATCGCGAAGCCGGTGCACACCAGGATCACGCAGACGGCCGGCCAGCGGCGGCGTACGGCCAGCGGCAGGCACTCGAGGAGGACCACCAGGACCGCCAGCCCGTCGAAGGGGTGGCTCGGCAGGTCGCCCAGCCGGGTGCCGTACTCCTCCAGGCCCGGGACCAGCGATCCGAGCATCAGGGCCAGCGCCAGCGGGAAATCCCGGACCGTGACGTCTGCTCGCCGCCACCGGTCCGGGATCGTCCGGATGTCGATCACTGGGAGACTGTAGCGGTCGGCTGCGCGCCGGTCGCGCGGCGGCGGCGGGGGAAGATGGTGCCGCGGCGGTGGGCCAGCCACAGGAACACCACGGTCAGCACGATGCCGGCCCCGATCGTGTAGAGGCTGCCCTCCGGGCCGAAGTCGCCGCCGCTCACCAGGGACGAGCCGGAGAAGGTGGCGTCCAGCAGGCCCTTGGAGGCGCCGTTGCCGGAGACCGGCGCGCTGAAGATGGCGCCGAGGGCGAGGTTCCAGCCGAAGTGCAGGCCGATCGGCACCCACAGGCTGCGGAAGGCGGCGTAGCAGGCGGCGAGCATAAAGCCGGCCTCGATCGCGATGGCGGCGGCGCCCCAGAGGGTGGCGTCCGGGTTGACCAGGTGCATGCCGCCGAAGGCGAGGCCGGTCATCGCCAGCGAGAGCCAGGTGCCGATGCGCTCCTCGATGATGCGGAACAGGATGCCGCGGAACAGCAATTCCTCGGTCACGGCCGCGGCCGCCATGAAGCCGAGCAGCCCCAGGGCCCCGGGCACCGAGCCCATGCCGTGCACGTGGTAGCCGCCGAGGAAGGCGATGTTCAGGATGACCGCCGCGAACATGAGGATGCCGATCAGCATGCCCAGCAGGAGCCGGCCGGCGCCTCCCTCCCGGGCCACCTCGGTGGGGGCTCTGCGTTCGGTACGGCGCACCACCCACGCGTAGACCGGGATCGCGAGGGCGGCGGTCAGCAGGCCGAAGACGAGCTTGAGCCAGTTGTTGTCGTTGACCGCGGCGACGGCCTGACCACCGACGACGGCGACCGCCGCGACCGCGAGGAACTGCTTGATGAAGCGCATTGGGGGGGGGCTCCTTCCGAGGGTGCCGCGGCGGTGCGTCGCGGCTGGAAAGAAACCTATGGATCCGCGGGCCCGGAATCGTCACCGGACGGTGGACACTTGCGGGTAGCTCGCACGGGGGACAAGGGCGCCGGGACGGCCGGCTCAGGCCGGGAGCGGGCTCACCCCGGCCACGGTCAGGGCGAGCAGCCGGTCCGCCGCGGCGCCGGGGTCGGCGAGGTGCTCGGTGGCCAGGGCGATGCCGGTGATCAGGGCGAGCAGGTCGGTGATGGTCACGCCGGGGGCGACCGCTTCCTGCCGGGCGGCGCGGCGGACCAGCGGGTCGCCCGCCTCGGTGAGCTGGGCGGTCGCGCAGGCCGGTTCCGTGCCGCCGGGGTCGGCGGCCAGGTCGAGGTTCAGCGCGACCGCGAGGCCGCGGATCGTGGACGCGTACCGGGTGACGGCGCCCAGCCATTCCAGCAGGGCGGCGCGGGCGTCGGGCCGGTCCGCCAGCTCCGCGGCGAGGGTGCGCAGGGCGTCGATCCGCTCGCGGAAGACGGCGTCCAGCAGGGCGCGGCGACCGGGGAAGTGCCTGCGTACGGTGGCGGACCCGACCCCGGCCACGCGGGCGATCTGCTCCAGGGAGGCGTCGGCGCCGTGCCGGGCCACCTCCTGCGCGGCGACGGCGAGCAGGCGGGCGTAGTTGCGCCGGGCGTCCGCGCGCTGGACCGGCATGGTGTCACCTCGGCGACTAAGTGGCGGGGTCCGCCGCATCTTAGCGCGATCGGCGCGGCGGGAAAGACAAGACTGTTTCCCGGGCCGGGCGCTGATTAACGTCCGGGGCGTGAACGGTGAAGTCATGATCCTGACCGGGCCCCCGGCCGCCGGGAAGACGACCGTGGCCGGACTCCTGGCCGCCGGCGCCGGCGTGCCGACGGTCCATCTGGCGACCGACTGGTTCTACCGCTCGATCCGCACCGGTTTCGTGCTGCCGTTCCTGCCGGCGGCCGAGCGGCAGAACACGGTCGTCATCGAGGCGATCGTCCGGGCCGTGGGTGCGTTCGCGCGCGGCGGCTACGACGTGGTGGTGGACGGCATCGTCGGGCCCTGGTTCCTGCCGCCCTTCCTGGCCGTCGCCGCCGAGGACGAGCTGACGGTCTCGTACGTCGTCCTGCGGCCCGGCCTGGAGACGACGCTGACCCGCGCGCGGGAGCGGGCCGGCGCCGAGCTGAGGGACGTCGAGGCGATCACCGGCCTGCACGGCGCGTTCGCGCGGCTCGGCGACCTCGAGCACCACGCGATCGACACCGGCGCCCTCGACGCGGCGGAGACGGTCGACGAGGTCCGCCGGGCCTTCGCGTCGGGGGAGTACCGGCTCGTGGCGCCGTGAACCGGCCCGGCGCCGCGGGGCCGATCTCCGCCCTCGCCGGGCCGGTAGGATCGCCGCGTGGATGGCCGGGACGAACCGCGGTGGCTGTCGCCCGAGGAGAGCGACGCCTGGATCTCCCTGTGCTGGCTGATGGTCAAGTTCCCCGGCGAGTTCGAGGCGCAGCTCCAGCGGGACAGCGGCCTGTCCTTCTTCGAGTACCTCGTGCTGTCGGCCCTGTCGATGGTGCCGGGGCGGCGGCTGCGGATGAACGAGCTGGCCCAGCACGTGAACGGCTCGGTGACCCGGCTCTCCAACGTGGCCAAGCGCCTGGAGCAGCGGGGCTGGATCACGCGGGTCCCGTGGGCCGAGAACGGCCGGTTCATCGAGGCGATCCTCACCGACGAGGGGATGGCCGTCGTGCAGCGGGCCGCCCCGGGGCATGTGGCCGCGGTCCGGCACCACGTGTTCGATGCGCTGAGCGACGAGCAGGTGAACGCGTTGCGTGAGATCGGCCGGCGGATCGCCGACCGGGTCGAGGCCGGGCACGCCGGCTCACGCGCGTGGCGGCCGGCCCCGGACCGCACCGACGCCGCGGGCTGAGTCCCCGCGCCGCCCGAACGGGCAGCCTCGGTTGTGCAACACGCCGGAAACCTTATAGTGCACGCATCGACGGGTGTCGCCGGAAAGGTCTCGTCATGCTCACACGCTCCTCCACCAGGCGGTTCGCCGCCGGTGTGGCCGCCCTGCTCGCCGGGCCGGCCCTGCTCCTCGTGCCCGGATCGGCGGCCCAGGCCGGCCACCGCTCCGTCGCCCGCTCGGCCGTGGTCTCCGGGCCGGCCCGCTTCGAGGTTCTCTCCCCGACCCTGATCCGCACCGAGTACGCCGGCGATTCCCGGTTCGTCGACGCGGACACCTTCAACGCCGTCAACCGCGAGGGCTTCGCACCGCCGAAGTTCACCAGCCGGACCCGTGACGGCTGGCTGACCATTGACACCGGCGCGCTCACCCTGCGTTACAAGGTCGGTTCCGGGCCGTTCGCCACCGACAACCTGACGGTACGGCTCAGGAACGGCCGGCAGGTCGTCCAGGCCGCGCCGTGGGCCGACCGGGCCGCCCCCGCCTGCGCCGTCGGCGCGCTGTGCGAGGCCGAGACCGCCAAGCTGCGCGGCCCCGGCGTCGCCACCGACCACGGCGGCTACACCGGGCCCGGGTTCGCCGCCGGCTTCGAGGCCGCCGGAGACTTCCTCACGTACGCGGTGACGGTCCCCGCCGCCGGCACGTACCAGTACGCCGTCCGCTACGCCAACAGCACGGGCGGCGACGGCCAGAACACCACCCGGACGCTGAGCGTGGCCGTCGACGGCACCGCCGCGGCGCAGGTCTCCCTGCCCAGCACCGGATCCTGGGACACCTGGGCGGTGGCCACGGCGGCCGTGGCGCTGCCGGCGGGCCGGCACGAGATCTCGCTCACCCGCGAGGCGGCCGACTCCGGGCACGTCAACGTGGACAGCCTCGCCGTCGTGCGGCCCGGTGACGCGTACCCGCAGCCGCAGCCGCCGGCCCCGCAGCAGTGCGCGTTCGGTGCGCTCTGCGAGGCGGACGCCGCCGTGCTGGCCGGCGGGGCCAAGCTCGCCCGGGACCACAACGGCTACTCCGGCGGCGGCTTCCTGGCCGGGCTGGAGCGCACCGCCTCCTCCGCCACGCTGACCGTCACCGACGTGCCGAAGGCCGGCACCTACCGGCTCCAGCTGCGCTACGCCAACGCCCGCGCCGGTGCGCAGGCGCCCCGGTCCCGTACGGTCTCCGTGGCGGTGGGGCAGGGCGCGCCGGGCACGGTGGCGCTCGCCCCGACCAGCGGCTGGGACTACTGGCGTACGGTGTCCGCGCCCGTCACGCTCCCCGCCGGAACCAGCACCGTCACCCTGGGCTGCCCCGCCGCCGACAGCTGCAACGTCAACATCGACACCGTCGCGTTCGTCGCGCCGGCCACCCCGATCCTGGCCCCGCACGCGGCGCTCGGCGGATACCGCCGCTCGCTCGACGGCGTCGACGGCGGCGCGCTGACCGCGCCCGGCCTGCTCTACGCCGACGGCTGGTCGCTGCTCGACGACACCGAATCGGCGCTCTACGAGCCGGGCGCGCGGACGGTGACGCAGCGGTCCGCGCACCCCGGCGGCTACCAGGACGGCTACGTCTTCGGGTACGGCCGGGACTACGCCCGCGCGCTGCGGGAGCTGTCCGTCCTCACCGGACCGACCGCGCTGCTGCCGCGCTGGACCTACGGCGTGTGGTATTCGGAGTACTACGACCGGTCGGCCGCGGACTTCCAGCAGACGATCGTGCCCCGGTTCCGCAGCGAGAACATCCCGCTGGACGCCCTGGTGGTCGACACCGACTTCAAGGCCGGCGACAAGTGGAACGGCTGGGAGATCGACCCCGCCCGGTTCCCCGACCCCAAGGGCTTCCTGGACTGGCTGCACGCCGAGGGCCTGCACACCTCGTGGAACGTGCACCCGAGCATCGACGGCTCCGACCCGAAGTTCGCGGCGGCGCAGGAGACGGCCAAGGGCAAGCTGCGCCGGGCCGGCTGCAACAGCGGCCCCGACTGCTACGTGTTCGACTGGGCCGACCCGGACCAGCTCGCCGCGTACTTCGGCCTGCACAAGGACATGCAGGACCTGGGCATCGACGCCTGGTGGCTGGACTGGTGCTGCGACCAGGCGTCGTCCTCACTGCCGGGCGTGACCCCGGACGCGTGGATCAACCACCAGTACGCCGCCGAGAACGGATTCGCGTTCTCCCGGGCGTACGGATCGCTGCAGGCCGGCGGCTACAGCAACCCGACCGCCGTGCCGACCGGGCCGTGGGCCGACAAGCGCACCACCCTGCACTTCAGCGGCGACACCATCTCCAACTGGGAGACGCTGCGCTACGAGGTCGGCTACACGCCGGGGGAGTCGGCCGCCACCGGGCTGGCCGCGATCAGCCACGACATCGGCGGGCACACGTTCGGGCTCCAGGAGCCGGGCACCGAGCCGGGCAGCACCAAGCTCCCGGACGACCTGTACGCCCGCTGGGTCCAGATGGGCACCTTCCAACCCATCGACCGCCTGCACTCCAACCACAGCGACCGGCTGCCGTGGCAGTACGGGCCGGCCGCGCACAAGTCGTCCGCCGACTTCCTGCGGTTGCGGGAGCGGCTGATGCCGTACACGTACTCCGCCGCGGCCCGGGCGAACCGGGACGGTCTGCCCATCACCCGGCCGATGTACCTGGCCTACCCCGGTGAGCAGGAGGCGTACGCCACGGCCGGCTCGCAGTACCTCTACGGCCCGGACCTGCTGGTCGCACCCGTGACCGAGCCGGGCACCACGGCGACGACCTCCGTGTGGTTCCCGCCGGGCAGCACCTGGACGGACTTCTTCACGGGGGTCACGTACCGGGGCGGCACCACCGCGGACATCACCACCACGCTGGACACCATGCCGGTGTTCGTCCGCTCCGGCGGTGCGGTGGTGACGCGGACCGGCGACGTCAGCGGCGACGTGGGCAACCCGCTGAGGGCGGCCACGGTCACCGTCGGCGTGGGCGCGAACGGAGGCGGCGAGCTGTACGAGGACGACGGCACCGACCACACCCGGCACGCCACGACGGCGCTGAGCGTCCGCGACGCCGGGCGCACGCTGCGGATCGACGCGGTCCGCGGGCGGCACCCCGGCCAGGTGACCGGCCGGGACTGGACGGTCGTGTTCGCCGGTGCCGCGGCGCCGCGCAGCGTCCGGGTGAACGGGCACGCCGTGGCGCGTACGGCCTGGACGTACTCGGCCGCCGCGCGCACCCTCACGGTGCACGCGGGCCCGCAGCCGGTCCGGCACGACGTGACCGTCAGCTACAGGTAGGGACCCCGCCTCCGGCGTCCCGGCTCATTGCAGGGCCGGGGCGCCGGGCGGGGCGCCCAGCTCATCGCTCAGCGCGGTCGTGGCGGCCAGGAGTTGGTCCAGCACCGGCGTCAGGTCGGGCAGCTCGCCGGCGCCGAGGATCGCCACCGTGGCGGCCAGCCCGCCCTCGTCGAACACCGGCGCCGCCACCACGAACGGGCCGCCGCTGGGCCGCACGAAGCTGAAACCGCGGCGGCGGGCCGCGTCGACCTCGGCCTCCAGCCGCGCCCGCTCGACCGGCGGCAGCTCCTCCAGCATCGCGTCCAGCGCCGCGTTGGCGCTGTGGGCCAGGAACAGCCGGGTCTGCGCCGCGGTCACGTCGAGCTTCGTGCCGGGGTGCACGGTCACCACCAGCATCCGGCTCGTGTCCTCCTGGGCGAGCGCGACGACCGGGCCCTGTGCGCCGAGCACGCTGAGCACGGACGTCATCCGGACCGCGGCGCTGAGCTTGCGCAGGTGCGGCCGGGCGAGGTCGACGACCCGCTGCCGGCCCAGCGCCAGGGTCCCCAGCTCCAGCATCAGCGGCCCCAGCGCGAAGGTGCCGCGGCGCGAGCCCCGCTCGAGGATCCGCGCGGCGACCATCGACGCGCAGTACCGGTACGCCGTGGTGCGGTTCAGCCCGGTGCGCTCGGCCACGTCGGCGGCCGAGAGCTCGGGCACGCGGGGGCCGAACAGGGCACAGATCTGGCCGACGCGGGCGACCGCCTGGATGTCGGACGTCGAGGCATCGCTCGGATCGGTGTTGGCCATTGCGGAATCGTAGTTCACATCGCATCGGGCCGATCCGCATACCGCACCGGTGCCGCTCAGCCCGCGGACGCGCTCCCGGCGGGGAACTCCTCGACGCCGAGGACCAGCAGCAGCGCCAGCCGCTCGCGCGACCCCTCGTCGGCCGGGGTGAGGACCACCAGCTGCTGGCCCAGGTCGGGTGTCATCAGGGTCTCGCAGTCCATCACCACCCGCCCCACCCGCGCGTGGTCGAAGGTCTTGCGGCCGGCGCGGCGCACCGCCACCTCGTGCTCGGCCCAGAGGCGGCGGAAGTCCGGGCTCGCCGCCCGCAACCGCTCGACGAGGCCGGTCACCACGGGATCGCCGGACCTGCGGCCGGCGGTCGCCCGCAGGTCGGCGACCAGCTGACGGCCGTGGTCCTCGCGCTCGTCCGGCAGCAGGTGCGGTCCGTACCCGGGGTCGGTGAACCATCGGTACGCGAGGTAGCGCGCGTCGCCGGAGAAGCCGGTGTGATCGCCGACGAGCAGCACGGACGCCCTGTTCTGGGCCAGCACCTCGCCCAGGTCCGACAGCACCATGGCCGGGTTGTCGCCGAGCAGGTCCAGCAGGCGCATCAGGCCGGCCCGGGCGAAACGGGCCACCCCGTCGGCCGCCGGCGGGCGGAGACCGGCCAGGTGGAACAGGTGCGCGCGCTCGTCGTCGGAGAGGCGCAACGCCCGGGCCAGCGCGCCGAGCAGCTGGGTCGAGGGCTGGCTGCTGCGGCCCTGCTCCAGGCGTACGACATAGTCCACCGACATGCCGGCCAGCATCGCCACCTCCTCGCGCCGCAGCCCGGCGGTGCGCCGCCGCGGGCCGTCGGCGATGCCGACCTCCGCCGGGCGGATCGCCTCGCGGCGGCGGCGCAGGAAGTCGGCGAGCTGCTCACGGTGCATGTACCCATCGTGCCCCGCCGCGGACGCGGGCATCCAGGGAGCCGCGCTCCCACGCTCCGCGCGGCGACCGGGTCAGCGGACCTCCAGCTCGTAGAGCGAATAGCCGTAGCCGCCGCTGCGCTGGGTGCCGTACACCCGGACGTAGCGGCCCGTCGACCGGTCGACCGGGACCCTCACCGTCCCGCCGGCACCGGCCGAGGTCCGGAAGACGGTCGACCAGCGCGAGCCGTCGGCGGAGATCTCCACGCGATAGCTCTTCGCGTAGGCGCGCTCCCATCGCACGACGATCTCGGTGATCTGCCACCGGCCGCCGAGGTCCACCCGGAGCCACTGCGGATCGTTCCACGCGCTGCCCCAGCGGGTCGACCCGTCGCCGTCGACCGCGTTCGGTGCCGCCCACGCGTCGCCTTCCGAGGTGGACGCCGCGGCCGGACGGTGCAGGGCCAGGTTCCGGCCGGACGTGTTGACGGCCGCCCGGGGCTTTCCGGCGGACTTCGAGGCCGGCGGCCGGGTGCTCCCGGCCTCCCGCGAGGAGGCCGTCGCACTCGGCCGCGCCAGCGACATCCGATCGGCCGGCGGCGTCCGGGCCGACCGTGCCGCGGTGGGCGATGCCGAACCGCCGGAGTGCAGGGCCACGGGATTCCGGTCGTTCGACGGCGGGGCGGTGTCCGGACCGCGTTCCCCCGGCCCCCGCAGGGCGGCGAACGCCCCCACGGCGGCCAGGACGGCGACACCGCCGGCGAGGATGCGGCGCGAACGAGGTTTCCGTGCCGCCGGAAGCCCGGCGCCCGTGCCGCTCGCCGCCGCGGATCCGGGTGCCGGCACCGGAATCCGGCCCACCAGCATGCCCAGCAGGTCCGCCGCGGCCGGGCGATCGGCCGGGTCCTTCGCCAGCGCCAGCCGCACGATGGGGCGCAGGGAGTCCGGCAAGCCGTCCAGCTCGGGCTGATGGGTGAGGATCCGGCCCGCGGTCGCCGACGGTGAGTCACCGCGGAACAGGGTTCTGCCGGTTCCCGCGTACGCGATCACACAACCCCAGGAGAACACGTCGGCCGCCGACGAGACCGGCACCTCCTGGTCGGAGAACCGTTCCGGCGCCATGTAGGCGACCGTGCCCACCATCATGTCCACGTGGGTCAGCGCCCGGGTGGGCGCGAACGGCCGGGCGATGCCGAAGTCGATCACCTTCGGGCCGCTCGGCGGCAGCAACACGTTGTCCGGCTTCAGATCGCGGTGGATCACGTGCGCACCGTGGATCCCGGTGAGCGCGGTGGCCACACCGACCGCGAGGGAGTGCAGCGCACCGCCGGTCAGCGGGCCACGCTCCTCGACGATCTCCGGCAGGCTCGGTCCGTCCACGTACTCCACGACCAGGTACGGCGGCTCGTGGTCGAGGTCGGCGTCGAGGAACTCCGCGGTGCAGTACGGGGGCACCTGCCGCGCCCGCGCCACCTCGCTGTGGAATCGGGCGACGAACTCCGGGTCGGCCGTCAGACCGGGGTGGATCAGCTTGATCGCCGCGGGCAGGCCGGCCGCGTCCCGCGCCAGGTAGACCACGCCCATGCCGCCGGCCCCGAGGCGGCCGATCAACTCGTAGTCACCGAGCCTCGTGGGATCCGCCGAGCGCAACGGACTGACCCGGTAAGCGTGATCCACCCTCTGTTCCCCACCTCTCCGGCATCCGGGCGTCACCGCACGGGCCCGCTCCGGCCGACGACGGTAGGCGGGACGCGCCACGTGTGCCCGAGCCCCGCCGCGACGGTGCGTCGGCGCGGAACCGCAGTTCAGATGCGCTGCGGAACCGTGCGGCCCCCGCGCCCGCCGGGGTCGTCTCGGCGGGCTTCTGCGCGATGGGGAGATGATCTTTGCCTGATCAGCCGCCGGGCGCCCACTCCGGGGGGTCGCCGGGGCACAGGGCCGGGTCGTCGTCCGCGAAGGTGCGCACCGGTCCGGGCGGTGTCGCGGGGCCCTCGAAGCGGACCGTGACGAGCCCGCGGCCGCTGCCCCAGACCCAACCGGGGCCGTGGACGTCGTGGCGGACGTCCTGGCCGGGACGCCACCCGGCCGGCGGTGCGGCGGCGGGGGCGGCTGGGGCCTGATCTGGGGCTTGATCGGTGGGCGGCTCCTCGGCGGCGGTGGCGGCCGGGCGGTCGGGCGCGGCGCTGCCGGGCGCGGCGGCGAACAGGTCGTCCTGGACGAAGTCCGCCAGGGTGGTGGCGCCGACGCCGAGGAGCCGGATGCCGGCCGAGGTGTCGACGCCGGTGAGCAGGCGGCGGGCCAGCTGGGTGACCAGCCGGGGATCGTCGGTGGGCTGGTCGCGCGTCGTCGAGCGGGTGATGGTCGTGAAGTCGTGGTGGCGCACCTTGATCGTGACCGTGCGGGCCGACAGGCCGCCCGCCCGCAGCCGCCCGCCGACCCGCGCCGCGAGCAGGTCGAGCTCCGCCTCCAGGCGGGCGCGGTCGGTCAGGTCGACGTCGAAGGTCTCCTCCGCGGACACCGACTTGGCCTCGCGCTCGCTGACCACCGGCCGGTCGTCGTCGGCGCGGGCCAGCCGGTGGAGGCCGGTGCCGTGGGCGTGACCGAACCAGTCGAGCAGCTCCGGCAGGGGCACCCGGGCGAGGTCGCCGACGGTGCCGACGCCGGCGCGGCGCAGCCGCTCGGCGGTGGCCGGGCCGACCCCGGGCAGCCGGGTCACCGGCAGCGGGGCCAGCAGCTCCCGCTCCCGGCCCGCGGCGGTGACCGTGATCCCGGCCGGCTTGTGCAGGTCCGAGCCGATCTTCGCGACGAGCTTCGAGGTGCCCACCCCGATCGAGGCGGTCACCCCGCCGGTCGCCGCGGCGATCGCGGCCGTGATCCGGCCGGCGACCGCCGTGACGCCGTCCACCGACAGGTCGTGGTCGCCGGCCGCGGCCAGGTCGACGTACGCCTCGTCGATGGAGACCTGCTCCACCAGCGGCGAGAAGCCGTGGAGCACGGCCATCACCACGTCGCTGGTCTTGCGGTACGCGGCGAACCGGGGCGCCAGGAACGCCGTGCCGGCCGGGCACCGCCGCCGGGCCTCGGCCATCGGCATCGCGGACCGCGCCCCGAAGCGGCGGGCCTCGTACGACGCGGTGGAGACGACACCCCGGCCGGCGACCCCGCCCACGATCACCGGCCGGCCGCGGAGCGAGACCTTGTCGCGCTGCTCCACCGCGGCGAACATGGCGTCCAGATCGACGTGCGCGATGCTCGCCTCACCCCGCACCGGTGCACCCGTCCTCGTCCGTCACCCACCCATTCTCGACCAGACATCGTCCGGGCTCAGGCGGACGGGGGTACCGGCTCGGGCAGGGGCGCGCAGAGAGCGTCCGGGCCGTCCCCGGGCTTGCGGGGCGGACGCTCGCCGGTCAGCAGGTAGCGGGCGATCGCCGGGTCCACGCACGGGTTGCCGCTCAGGCTCGCCGCGTGGCTGGTGCCGCCCGGCTCGAGGATCAGCGAGGCGCCCGGGAAGCGCTTGCGGACCTCGATGCTGCCCGGGAAGGGGGTGGCACCGTCGTACTCCTCGCCGACCATCAGGACGCTCGGCACGCCTTTGCCGTCGATGGTCACCGGCGTGCCCGCGCGGGCCGGCCAGGCGATGCACGGGGCGTTGTACCACGCGTTCATCCAGGTGAAGTCCGATGCCTGCGGGTACGTGCGCCAGTTGTCCGCGTGCCAGCGGTTCCAGTCGGTGGGCCACTGGACGTCCGTGCACTGGGTGGCGAGGTAGACCGCGTAGCCGTTGTCGTTGCCGCGTCCGCCGACGGCGTCGAACAGTTCCTTCGCCGGTTGCCAGTCGCCGCGTACGAGCCGGGCGAAGACGTCGGCAACCGTGGGCCAGCCGCTTTGGCCGTACTCGGCGATCACGAAGATGTCGGTGAGCTCGTCCGGCCCGACGAGGCCGCCCGCCGGGGTGGCCCGCAGCCTGCTGAACTGGGCGTCGTAGACCTTGCGCACCGCCGCCGCCGTCGTGCCCAGGTGGTACACCTGGTCGTACCGGGCGGTCCATTCCATCCAGGCGCCGAGGTTACGGTTCATCGCCACGTCCTGGTTGAGGTTGACCTGGTAGAAGACGTAGCGGGGGTCGACGGTGCTGTCGAGGACCATCCGGCGTACCCGGGTCGGGAAGAGCGTGCCGTAGACCTGGAGCACGTAGGTCCCGTACGAGATGCCGTAGAGGGTGACCCGGGAGACGCCGAGAGCCGCCCGGATCGCGTCGATGTCGCGGGCCGTGTCGGCGGTCTTGATGTTGGCCAGCAGGGCCGGATCGTTCTTGGCGCCGCAGTCCTGGGCGTAGCGGCGTACCCGGGTCAGCCAGGTCTGTTCGAGTTTCTCGGTGGTGGGCACGTAGTCGGGGCGGCGATAGTCCATGTAGTCCGGGTCGCAGGAGAGGGCGGGCCGGCTCGCGCCGACGCCGCGGGCGTCGAACGAGACCCAGTCGTACGCCTCGGCGGCGTGATCCGGCACCCGGGGGCCCGAGGCGGTGAAGGTCTGCAGCCCGGACCCGCCGGGTCCGCCGGCGACGGTGATCAGTACGCCCTGGTACTGCGCGTCCGGGACCCGGTGCCGTACCCGGCTGAGGGCGATCTCGACCCGGGGGCCGGACGGGTCGTCGTAGGCGAGCGGGACGGCGAGCGAGCCGCACTCGGCACCGGCGGCGGCGAAGGCCGGGTCGGCGCACGGCCCCCAGGCGATCCGCGGCGAGGCGATCCGCGGCGAGGCGGCGGCCGGCGTGGCGATCAGGGCCGGAGCGGCCGTCGTGGCGGCCACGGCGAGAACGGCGAGAAGTCTTCCCCACAGCATGGATGAGGATCGTAGGGTGACCCGGCGGACAACGGTCCACATTGGTACTTCGGGGCACCGAGCGCGGCCTGACCGGGCCGGAGGGGCCCCGGTCAGGCCGGTCTGCCGAAGATCAGCCGGTGGGCGGCTTCCAGTCCAGGGGCAGGCCCGACTGCACGAGAACGTCCTGGCGGTTGTAGTAGTCGTAGCTCGACTGGACGAGGTTTCCGCGGAGGTGCAGAACGGTCGCGATGGGAATGGAGAAGGGCTTGGGCGCGCCGGCGATCCGGCCGCGGAACAGGCCCTGGACCACGACGCTGTCGCCTCCGCGGAAGGCGCTCTGCAGAACGTACTCGACATCCGGGATGAGCTGGCGGCTGCCGGCCTCCCACTGGGCGACGCCCTTGCGGCCGTGGAACACCAGGCCGAGCGTGTGATCGGTGTACACCGCGTCCCTGGTGTACAGGCGGGCGAGATCCTGGGTGTCGGGCGTCGTCCAGGCATCGGTCCAGCGCTTCGCGATGGAGGGCACCGCGTGGCCCCGCTCGAGGTGGGCCACCCGCTCGTCTCCCGCGACGGCCGACGCCGCTCGTGGTGCCGGTGTGGACGCCGATGATGCCACCGCTCCGGCCGCGAGCGTGCCGCCCGTCATCGCGAGGGCGGCCACTGCGGCAGTCAGGCCGCGCGCGTTGATCAACCTCTTCATGTCGTTGCTCCTTCTATCGTTGTTAGATTTTCTTACGTCGTTAACTTAGCCGCGCCGGAGGGCTGTCGTCAAGCCACCGGCCCCCGGCCTGAACGGGTGATCTCCATGTCGGAAACGCGACGCTGGGGGTGACCGTCGCCGTGAACGCTGTGCAATTGATCGGCGACCCGCCGCGATTGCGCAGGTGGGCGGCACGGCCGGGGGATCGGAGCGGCTGGCATGGCGGGAACGGCGGAGCTCAGCCTGCCCAGCGGCGGCGGGGCGCTCAGCGGTCTCGGCGAGACGTTCGCGCCCGACCCGCACACCGGCACGGGCAACTTCGGCATCCCGCTCGAGCTGCCCGCGGGCCGGGACGGATTCGGGCCCCGGCTCTCCCTGGCGTACTCGACCGGCAACGGCGGCGGCCTGTTCGGGCTGGGCTGGACGCTGCCGGTGCCGGGGGTACGCCGCCGCGTCTCCGCCGGGGTGCCGCGCTACGACGACCTGGCCGACACGTTCCTGCTGGCCGGGGCCGAGGACCTGGTCCGGGTCGCCGGCGGCTACCCGGGGACCGCACGGTACCGGCCGCGGACCGAGGGACTGTTCGCGCTGGTGGAACACGTGCGCGACGGGTCCGGCAACTACTGGCGGGTGCGGGCGGTCGACGGCCGGACGAGCTGGTACGGCACCCCGCGCCCGGCCGGGGCGCCCGCCGGGTGGGCCGACCCGGCGGTCGTGCGCAACCACCGCAGCGCCGCCGGTGTGCCCGCCGAGTGGCTGCTGACCAGGACCACCGACCCGTACGGCAACGAGATCCGGTACGCGTACGACGCCCGGGACAGCGGGTCGGACGGGCCGCACCGCTGGAACCAGCCGCTGCTGACCGGCATCGCGTACGCCGACCACGGCGACCGCGACGACCCCTCGTTCGCGGTCCGGGTGCGGTTCTCCTACGAGGATCGTCCCGACCCGGTCAGCGACTACCGGTCCGGGTTCGAGGTGCGGACCACGCGGCGCTGCGCGGCGATCCGGATCGAGACCGACACCGACGCCGTACGGCCGGTCCGCGAGTACCGGCTGGCCTACCGGCAGGACCCGGTGAACAACGTGTCCCTGCTGGCGAGCGTGCGGCTGGCCGGCTTCGGCGACGACGGCGTGGCGGTCGAGGAACTGCCCGCCCTCGAGCTCGGCTACACCACCTTCGACCCGGCCGGGCGCCGGTTCCTGCCGGCGGGCGGCGACCAGATGCCCGCGCACGGGCTGCGCGACGGCACCGAGCTGGTCGACCTGTTCGGCAGCGGGCTCCCGGACCTCGTCGAGCTGGACGGCGGCATCCGGTACTGGCGCAACCTCGGCGGCGGGCGGTTCGACCGTCCCCGGCCGATGGCCGAGGCGCCGTCGCTGCTCGGCGCCGGAACCGCCGGGGTGGCCCTGCTCGACGCCGACGGCGACGGCCGGGCCGATCTGGTGGTGACCCGGCCCGGGCTGAGCGGCTACTTCCCGCTCCGGTTCGGCGGCGGCTGGGACAAGCGCTCGTTCCGGGCGTACGCGAGCGCGCCGAGTTTCGACCTCGCCGATCCCGAGGTGCGCCTGGTCGACCTCGACGGCGACGGCGTGACCGACGCGATCCGCTCGGGCAGCCGGATGGAGTGCTTCTTCCAGAGCCGGGAGGACGGCTGGCACACCACCCGGGCCGTGGAGCGGGGACCCGCGCCGCTCTTCCCGGACGTGCGGTTCTCCGACCCCCGGGTGCGGCTGGCCGACATGACCGGGGACGGCCTGCGCGACATCGTGCTCGTCCACGACCGCAACGTGGAGTACTGGCCCAGCCTCGGCCGCGGGGACTGGGGTGCGCGCGTGTCGATGCGGTCGGCGCCGGCGCTGCCGGAGGGCTACGACATCCGCCGGGTGCATCTCGGCGACCTGGACGGCGACGGCGCGGCGGACCTCGTCTACGTCGACGCCGGCCGGGTCCTCGTCTGGTTCAACCAGGGCGGCAACGGCTGGAGCGGGCAACCCGTCGTCATCACCGGCACGCCGCCGCTGACCGGCCCCGGCGCCGTACGCGTCACCGACCTGCTCGGCACCGGCACCGACCAGCTGGTGTGGAGCACCGACGCGGCCGGCGCGGGCGACACCCGGCTGTGGGTGCTCGACCTCACCGGCGGGACGAAGCCCTACCTGCTCGACCGGGTCGACAACCGGATCGGGGCGGTGACCCGGATCTCGTACGCCCCCTCCACCCGCTACTTCCTCGCCGACCGGACCGACCCGGCGACGCGCTGGCGGACCCCGCTGCCCATCCCGGTGCAGGTGGTCGCCGGCGTGGAGACCACGGACGCGATCACCGGCGGGCGGCTCACCACCGGGTACCGCTACCACCACGGCTACTGGGACGGCGCCGAACGGGAACTGCGCGGCTTCGGGCTCGTCGACCAGCTGGACACGGAGACCACGGCGGCCGGCGACGTGGTGCCGCTGCTGACCCGTACCTGGTTCCATCAGGGCGCGGTCGGCGACGACGCCGAGGGCTGGCGGGAGTGGGACGGCCGCCCGGAGCACTGGGCCGGCGACCCGGATCTGCTCGGCCATCGCGCCGCGGTCGCCGCGTTCACCGCCGCGCTCCCGGTCACCGCCGGCACGCGCCGGGCCCGGCGGGACGCCCTGCGGGCCCTGCGCGGCCGGGTGCTGCGGACCGAGGTGTACGCCCTCGACGGCACGTCGCGCGCGCTGCGGCCGTACACGGTCACCGAACGGTCCTACGGTGTGCGGCTGGTGGTCGAGGACGGGCCGGAGGCGGTGCTGGTCGAGCGCCCGACGGCCGCCCAGCTTCCGGCCTTCCCGCCCGGCGACCCGCGGCGCCCGGTGTTCGCGACGGTCGGGACGGGCTCGCGGATCACCCAGTGGGAGCGCGGCGACGACCCGATGACCCGGTTCGGCTTCGCGGCCGACCACGACGATCTCGGCCGGCCGGGGAGTACGACGGACATCGCCTGCCCCCGCGGCTGGCGCACCCTGGCGGACAGCGCCGAGGGGGCCGTCGTGACGCGCACCCGCACCGCCTACGCGGTCCCGGACGGCGGCACGCGGATCCTGGACCGGATCGCCCGGGTCACCGGCCTCGCCCTCGAGGCGGGCGCGGGGGCCACCGTGCCCGCGCTGCGTGACCTGCCGGATTCGGCGGCCGGGCTGACCGGGCAGACCGTGCACCACTACGACGGGCCGGCGTTCACCGGGCTGCCGGCCGGGCGGGTGGGGGCGTTCGGCGCGCTCGTGCGTACGGAGAAGCTCGTGCTCACCGAGGAGATCGTCGCCGCCGCGTACGGTGCCGACCCGCCGCCCTATCTCACCCGGGGCGAGCCTGCGGCCTGGACCGGCGACTACCCGGCGGGGTTCCGCGCGGCGCTGCCCGCGCGGGCCGGCTACGCCTGGTCCGAGGGCGACGCGGTGCGGGCCCGGGGCTGGTGGGCGCCGACGGAGCGGCACCGCTACGACTTCCACGACCCGGCCCGGGAGCCACGGGGCCTGCGCATCGCGACGCGGGCGGCGCTCGGGGCGGACGGCGAGGCTCCCGGCGACCGCGACACGACCGTCGAGCACGACGCCTTCGGGCTGTTCCCGGTGCGGGTGACCGACCCGGCCGGGCTGTTCACCACGGTCGAGATGGATTACCGGGCCGGGCAGCCGCGGACCAGTACCGACCCGAACGGCACGGTCATGCGGTTCGCCTTCACCCCGCTCGGCCGGCTGGCGGCGAGCTGGATCACGGGCGCCTCGGGCGACGGCGACCGGGTCGCGCCCGGCGTCGTCCTCACCTACGACCTGCGCGCGTTCGCGGACCGGGGCGAGCCGATCTTCGTGCACGTGGTGCGCCGGGTCCACGCCGACGGCGACCCGGACGTCCCGGCGGGCGAGCGGGACGAGACCGTCGAGAAGCGCGACTACTCCGACGGTTTCGGGCGGCTGCTGCAGGCGCGGACCCGCACCGGGGACCTCCGCTTCGGCGACGAGCACACCGGCGACGCCGTCGTCCCGGCCGGCCAGGACGGCGTGCCGGGCCCGATCGCCGGCCGGGCCCGTGCCGCCGGCGACCCGGTGAACGTGATCGTCGGCGGGTGGCAGACGTACGACGCCAAGGGGCGGCCCGTCGAGCGGTACGCGCCCTTCTACGACCGGGGCTGGGCGTACGCCGTGCCGGCGGCGGCGCAGCTGGGTGCCCGTGTACACCTGCACTACGACCCGCGCGGCAGCGTGACGCGGACCGTCCTGCCCGACGGCGCCGAGAAGCTCGTCGTGCCGGGCCTGCCCGCCGACCTCGCCGACCCGGGCGGCACCGAGCCGACGCCGTGGGTCGCCACCAGCTACGACGCCAACGACAACGCCGCGCGCAGCCACGGTCCGGGCGCGCCCGTGCCGGCCCATCACCTCGACACACCCGCGAGCGTGCGGTCCGACCCCGCCGGCCGGCCGGTCGAGACCACGACGCGCAACCGGGTCGCCGGCGGGCCGGTCGTGGAGCTGCGCACCCGTCAGGTGTACGACCGGCGCGGCAACCGGATCGCGCTGATCGACGCGCTGGGCCGGACCGCCCTGCGCTCGGTGCACGACCTGACCGGGCGGGCCCTGCGCACCGACAGCATCGACGCGGGCCTGCGGACGCTCGTGTTCGACGCGGCCGGCAACCCGGTCGAGGCGCGCGACGGCCGCGGCGCCCGCGTGCTGCGCGCCGGGGACCGGTGCGGGCGCCCGATGGCGGTGTGGGCCCGTGACGACGCTGCCGGGCCGGTGACCCTGCGGGAGCGGATGGCGTACGGTGACGGGGGCACGCCCCTGCAACCGGCGGCGGAACGGGCGGCGAACCGGGCGGCGTACCGGCTCGGCAAGCTCGTCACCCACCACGACGAGGCGGGCCGGCTGGACGTGGAGGCGTACGACCACCGGGGCAACCAGCGCGCCCGCGCCCGCCGGGTGGTCGGCGATGCGGCGCTGGCCGCCGGCTGGGTCGCCGCCTGGGACGCCCCGGACGCGGAGGCGGTCCTGGACCCGGCGGCGCTGCGGTGGGACCTGCGCCACGACGCCCTCGACCGGGTCGTCGTGGCCCGCTACCCCCTCGACGCCGACGGTGACCGCAAGGAGCTGAGGCCCGCGTACGAGGCCGGCGGCGGGCTGCGCCGGATCACCCTCGCCGGACAGGTCTACGTGGACCGCATCGCGCGCAACGCCGCCGGGCAGCGCACCCTCGTCGTCTACGGCAACGGCGTGATCGAGGCGAGCGCGCACGACCCGGCGACGTCGCGCCTGCGCCGGGTCTGGTGCGGGCGGGCGACGCCCGGGCCGCTCGGGTGGACGCCCACCGGGCCCGCCCTGCGCGACACCGCCTGGGAGCACGACCTGGCGGGGAACACCACCGCGATCCACGAGCGCTCGCCCGGTGCCGGAGTCGGCGTCACCCCCGGCGCGCTCGACCGGACCCTGGCCTACGACGCGTGCTACCGGCTCGTCGCCGCGGACGGGCGGGAGTGCGACCTCCCGCCGGACGGGCAGCCCTGGGGCACCGGGCCCGGGTGCGTCGATCCGACGTCCACCCGGCGGTACGCCGAGACGTACCGCTACGACGACGCCGGCAACCTGACCGTCGTCGCGCACGCCGCGGAGGGTGGCGCGTTCACCCGGACGTTCACCTGCGAGCCGGGCAGCAACCGGCTGGCGCGCGTGGACTCCGGGCCGTCCGGCTTCGACCACGAGTACGACGCGGCCGGGAACCTGATCGCCGAGACGACCTCCCGGCACTTCGAGTGGGACCACGCCGGGCGGCTGCGCGGCTTCCGGGTGCAGGCGGGCGCGGGGCCGGCGTCCGTACGCGTCACCTACCTCCACGACGCCGCCGGCAACCGGGTGAAGCGGTTCGTGCAGAAGCAGAACGGGCCCGCCGAGTCCGGCATCACCCTCGACGGCGCCTTCGAGCGGCACACGGTCGGCGCCGTGACGAGCAGCGTCCTGCACGTGCTGGACGACCGTTCCCGGATCGCCACCGTACGCGCCGGAGCCGCGCTGCCCGGCGACGGCGCGGCGGACAGCCCGGTCGTCTACCACCTCGCCGACGAACTGGGCTCCAGCACCGTGGTCGTCGGCGGCGCGGACGCCACGGACGCCCGCCTCGTCCGCCGCGAGGAGTACGGCCCCTGGGGCGGCACGACGTTCGGCGGCTACGCCCGCAAGCGCTACCGGTTCGCCGACAAGGAACGCGACGAGGCGTCCGGCCTGTACGCGTTCGGCGCCCGCCACTACGCGCCCTGGCTGGGCCGCTGGGTCAGCGCCGACCCGGCCGGTCCGGCCGACGGGCCCAACCTCTTCGCGTACGCCCGCAACAATCCGGTGAGCCGCGTCGACCCGGCCGGCACCGACAGCGAGCCGGCCGACGACGGCTACCGCGACGCCGGGGCGGGGCCCACCGACGTGTCCGGGACCGGGGCGCAGCAACCGAATCCGCCCACGTCGACGGAGTCCACGGCGGCCGGACCGGGGGCCGCGCCGGTGCCGACGTGGCCCAGCCCGTACAGCCTGCCGGACGCCAAGGGCGCCGGGGTGCTCGCCGCCGGCGGGGTGCTGATCCCGCGGGCGGTCCCGCCGGTCACCGCCCCGCCGATGATCAGCCCGGGCGCCGCCGACCTGGTGATCGAGGCGCCCGGGCTGAGCAACGGCGGGTGGGCGTACGCGCCCTCCGCCCCGGGCGGCGCCCCGGTGACCGCGCCCGGCGCCGCCGGTGCCGCGGAGGGAGCGATCGCACCCGGGGCGACCGGGGCGACGGAGACCGCCATCGCGCCCGGTGCCGCGTCGGGGCTGGGCGAGGGGCTGGCGGTGGCCGGCAAGGTCGCGGCCGGCGCCGCCGTCGTGCTGGTCGCCGGGCTCACCGTGCCCGGCCACCAGCCGCTGACGTACGCGCCCACCCCCACGTCGGCGGAGCTGGACCAGGCCTTCGTCCGGATCGCGCGGCAGCAGAACACCCGGCTCGAGAACGCCGTACGCAACTGGGACTTCAGCCTCATCGCCGCGTACCAGCCGGGCCGGATGCGGGCCATCCTCAAGTTCTCCCAGAGCGCGCCGTGGCTCGCGATGTCGCTGCTGCACATGGCGTACGGCAAGACCCTCGAGCTGATGATCGAGGACGCGCTGCGGGTCGACGACGTCGCCGGCGGCTACTTCACCCACCTCGGCGGCGCCCACCAGGCCGACTGGGAGAGCATCCACGGCGTCCTCTACGACGTCTGCACCACCGACACCGCAGCCGAGCACATCTGCCGCAGCTACGGCGAGCACATGCGCATCTTCGAACACCGGGGCCTGCCGGAGTTCCGCCCCTGAGCCTCGCGGAGGGAAGACCGCCATGCCCGAGCGACTGATCGTCCGTACCCGGGTCCGTTCGCTCGACGACGCGCCCGTACCCGACGCCGTCGTCGACGCCTACGACCGCGACCTGCGCAGTGAGCAGTGGCTGGGCCGGGCCGACACCGACGCCGAGGGCGCCTGCGAGATCGTGTACGGCCCCGAGCAGTTCCGCCGGGCCGAGAAGCGCCTCGCGGACCTCGTCCTGCGGGTCACCGTCGACGGCAACCGGATCCCCGTCGTGGCCGTCGAGCCGCGCGGGGCCCGGGACGCCGCCGACCCGTCGGCCCCGCTGTTCAACGCCCCGGCCGAGCTGGACCTGGTCCTGCGCATCGACGCCCGGGCCGTGGTCGGCGACACGGAGTACGAGCGGCTCCTGGCCGAGATCACCCCGTTGCTCGACGGCGTCGCCCCGGCCGGGCTGACCACCGAGGACGTCCGGTTCCTCGCCGGCGACCTGGCGGTGCCGCCCCGGCAGGGCCCGCTGATCGAGTGGCTGCGCTCGGCCCACGAGCTGTCCGCGCGGACCGGCGTGCCGCCCGAGGCGTTCTACGGCTGGGCGCGCGCCGGCCTGCCGGACGGGTGGGCGGAGCTGGCCCGGGTCGCCGCCGACGCCGAGCGGGACCCGCTGCTCGACCGCATCCTCGGCGAGCTGACCGGGACCGACCCCGGCAGGCTGGCCGACGCGCTGCGGGCCGCGGCGGACCGGCGCTTCGTTCCCGCCTGGGTGGCCGAGCGGGCCGCCGCGCCCGCCGCCGCGATCACCCGGCACCACCTGGCGGTCCGGCCGGTCACCGTCCTGTTCGCCGACCCGCTCGGCGCGCCCCTCGCCGGGGTGACGGTCACGGCGAGCGACGCCGGCGACGGCGACCGGGAGCTCGGCACCGCCGTCACCGACTCCGGCGGGCGCGTGACGATCGACCTGCGCCTGAGCGCCGACGCGCCCGCCGACGCCCGCCGCACCCTCGCGTTCACCGTCGGCGGCCAGGTCCGGGCCGAGGCCGCCGTCAGCCTCGCCGGCGACCCGGCCGTCGTCTCCGTCGCGCTGCCCGGACGGGAGCTGCGGACCGTCGAGGCGGTCACCGGCCTCCCGGACGGGCTGCTGCGCACGCTCGCGGGGGAGGGGATCGGCACCCTCGCCGACGTCCGCCGCCACGGCGGCATCGCGGGCCTGGCCGGGCCGGAGGACGTGCGGGCCGCCCGGACCCTGGAGGCGGTCGCCGACCTCGACCGGCTCGGTCTGGACCCGGCCGTCGCCGCCCGGCTGGACGCCCGGGGCCTGGGCAGCGTCCGGAGCCTCGCCGCCACGCCGCTCGGCACGCTGCTGACCGCCGGCGTCGAGGGACTCGGCGAGGAGGAACTCCGGGCCGTCCACGCCGAGGCGGTCGTCCAGTCCGCGTTCCTCGACCACGTGCTCGGCGGGTTCGCCGCCGACCAGGCCGCCGGGTTCACGCCCCTCGGCGCCGGCGGGATGCCGCCGGTCGGGCTCGGCGCCGACGCGCCCGCCGACGCCGTCGAGGCCGGGTTCGGGTCGTGCGGGTGCAGCGACTGCGAGTCCGCGCTCGGGCCGGCGGCCTATCTCACCCACCTGCTCGACTACACCCTCAAGCACGTACGCCAGGACGGCGCGGCGCTGTCCCTCGACGGCCTGGAGGCCCGCTTCCACCAGCCCTTCGCCGGCCTGCCCACCACGTGCGAGGCGATCGGGCGGCGGGTACGGGTGGCCCGCCTCGCCGCCGAGGTGCTCCGGGCCGAACTGGGCGGGCGCCCGCTGCCGGAGCCCGCCCGCGAGGCGGCGCTGGCGCGGGCGGAGGCGGCGTACCGGCTGGCTGCGTACCGGGCCGTGCTCGCCGGGCTCGGCACCGGCCACGCCGAGCTGCGCCGCGCCCGGTCCGGCTCCGACGCCGAGCGCGCCGCCCTCGCCGCCCGGCTCGGCATCGCGCTCACCACCCCGCGCTTCGGACCGGCCACGCCCGGCGGCGACGAGCTCGACCGGCTGCTGCTCGACCCCGGCCTGCCCGGCACCGACCCGCGCGCGCTGACCGAGGCCAACCTGGAACGGCTGACCGGCTTCGCCGACACCACCCGGGACCCGCTCAGCGAGGGCGCCAAGAGCGGCGACCCCGGCACGCAGCTCCCGCGGTGGAACCTGGACGGTGCGGTGTGGGGGCGGGGCACCGACGCCGACGGGCTGGTGCACGTACGCGTGATCAAGTTCGCACCCGGAGCCGTGGGCGTCCACGCGTTCGCCGACGCGGCGCACACCCGGCCCGTGGCCCTCGGCGAGAGCGGCGCCGACCGGGGGCGCGTACGCCTCGCCCCGGCCGGGGGCAGCGGCCTGTCCGGCACCGTCGAGCTGGACTACACCGCGGACACCGACCTCACCGTCAGTGCCGTGCCCGCCCTGGCCGCCTGGCGCCACCGCGGCCTGCGGGCCCTGTGGCTGGCGCAGGACCATCCGGCCGTCCCGCCGGCCGGCGCCCGGCCGATCGTCGACCCGTTCGTCATCGGCCCCGCCGACCTGCGCCGCGTGGTGGCCGGCGACCCCGCGTTCGACCTCTGGCAGGCGCGTCAGGCGTGGGCCGGCGCGCTGCTCACGGACCTGCGGGCGGCCCGCGCCGCCGCGCCGGACCCGGCCGCCGCGGTCGAGGCCGTCGTCGCCCTGGGACTCGGCCGTCCCGGCGCCCCGGTCACCGTCGCCGACCTCGAGGCGCTCACCGCGGAACGGGCCGACGGGCACGACGTCGCCGCCCGGCTCGACGCCGCGGGGCTGACCGGCGGCAGCCTCGCCCACCTCGTCGGCGCCCACGCCATCGCCGCGGCGGGGCAGGCCCTCTCCGACGACGAATGGGCCGTCATCGAGGCCACCCTCGTCCGTGCCCGCGCCGCCGGGGAAGCCGCCACGTGGCGGGACGAGGAACGGGCGGCGGGCCTCACCCTGTCGCCGGACTTCTTCACGCTCACCGACGCCGGGCCGCCCGCGGGCCCGATGCCGCTGTGGCTGGACACGGGGGCCGCCGCGCGCGACCGGCGCGACACGCTCGCCGCCCGGATCGAGGCCGAGCGGTCCGTCGCCGACGAGCTGCGCGCCGCCGTGGACTCGGCCGAGGAGGCGGCCCTCCCGGCGTTGCGCGACGCCCTCGCCGAGGCCGCCGGGGCGGACGGCGACACCCCGGACGCCCGGTCCGAGTGGCTGGGCCGGCGGCTGCTGGTCGACACGCGCACCTCCGGCTGCGCCACCACGACCCGGGTGGAGCAGGCGATCCAGACGCTGCAAGGGCTGCTGTTCGGCCTGCGTACCGGCCAGTTCCCGCAGGACGGGCCGAGCCCGGTGACGCCGATCGGCTCGGTGCGCGCGGTCGCCACCTCGCCGGACCGGGTCGAGCTGTTCGGCCGCGACCCGGAGCGGGAGCTGTGGCAGCGCACGGTCACCGGCGAACGCTGGGGCGGCTGGCGCCCGCGCGGCGCCCTGCCCGCGGCCGGCGGCCCGGTGGAACCGTCCGACCCGGCCGTGGCGGCCCGCGACGGCCGGCTCGACCTGGTCGTCCGGGGCGGCGACGACCGGCTCTGGCACCGCGTCCACGACGGCGCCTGGTCGCTCTGGCGCCGGGTCGACGACCAGCGGATCCAGGGCGACCCCGGCCTGGTCGCCGCCGGCGCCGGCCGGCTCGAGGCGTTCGCGCTCCGCGGCGGCGAGTCCACCCTGCTCCAGCGGCGCTTCGACGGGACCTGGTCGCCGTGGACGGCCGACGGCACCACCAGCGGCCGCTGGCCCGCCCCGGCGTCGTGGGGCCCGGACCGGCTCGACGTCGTGCTCAGCCGGCCGCCCGGCGAGGCGTTCGCGCCCGTGCACCACTGGTGGGACGGCGTCTGGCACGACGACGTGCTCGACGGGAACCTGGCGGGCCAGCCGGCCGCCGTGTCCTGGGGCACGGGCCGGGTCAACGTCGTCCAGAACCGCGGCGGGCACCTGTGGCACCGCGCCTTCACCGGCGCCTGGCAGCCCTGGGCCGACCTGGACGCCGGCCTCGACCCGCGCGACCCCGCGATCGACGGCACCCCGGCGATCGTGTCCCGCGCCGCCGGCAGCCTCGACGTGTACGCCCTCCGCGGCGGAAACCTGTGGCACCGCGCGTTCGAGACCGGCACCGGCTGGACCGCCTGGACGGAGGTCGCCGACCGGCGGCTCGACCTCGCCGCGCCGTCGTTCGACGAGGAGTGGCGCCTGATCGGCTCGTACGCCGCCTGGCGCTCGGCCACCTTCGTCTTCCTGCACCCGGAGAACCTGCTCGAGCCGTCCCTGCGGCCCCGGCAGACCCCCGTCTTCCGCGACGTCGTGCAGGCCACCGAGGGCGCCCGCGGCCTCAGCCTCCGCACCGCCTGCGAACTGCTGCGCCGCTACGAGGACCACCTCAAGGACGTCATCTCGCTCAAGGTGCAGGCGACCTGCCAGCCGTGGACCGAGGTGCCCGCCGGCGACCACTGCCATCCCCGGCCGCCGGTCAGGCGCCCGCTCACGTACGTCTTCGGGCTGTCCCGGGGCGGCAGGGTCTACTGGTCCACGATCGACGCCGACGAGCCGTCCGGGTACGCGCAGTCGTTCTGGGAGCGCGTACCGCTCGCCGCCGGGGAACCGCCGTTCACGGTCAACCGGATCGTCGGGGCGTTGCCGTGGCAGAGCGACGCGGCCGGCGCCCACCACATCCACCTGGTGCTCGACACCCAGGAGCCGGCGCCGGTGCCGGTGCAGGGCCGCAAGCTGCGGGTCACCCGTTTCGACCTCGACCGCTTCGGCGGCACGCAGGCCTGGTCCGGTACGACCGGCGAGCTCGCCGACCTGCCGCCGGGCCCGCTTGCCTCGCTCACCGTGCTGCCGGTGCAGAACGACAGCCCCGCCGAGCCGCCCCGGCTCGCGTTCCACGACTCCGCCGCCGGCCGGACCGTGTGGATCCGGCCGCTCACCGTCGCGGGCGACGCGTTCGAGGGCGCCCCCGGCGACTGGGCGCCGTGGAAGGTGCAGCCGCGGACGCGCAACGGCGACAACAGCATGGACGAGACGCCCGTCGAGGTGCAGGCGGCGCTG
The DNA here is from genome assembly GCF_003002065.1 of Pseudosporangium ferrugineum. Classification (GTDB taxonomy): domain Bacteria; phylum Actinomycetota; class Actinomycetes; order Mycobacteriales; family Micromonosporaceae; genus Actinoplanes; species Actinoplanes ferrugineus_A. The sequence goes on along the minus strand of NZ_PVZG01000012.1, from coordinate 219,680 downwards.
CGGGTCAACCGGAAGACGTGGCTGGTGTACCGCTCGTACCAGGGGCAGCGGGTCTGGATCGAGGGCCAGAACTCCGGCGACCTCGACGCCGGCGTGTCCACGGTCCGCGGCGCGCTCCCCGGCTTCCGGCAGGGCTCGTCCGGCTCCTCGATCTGGGTGTTCTACGCCGCCGACGGGGAGAACCGCTACCGGGAGTGCCGCACGGGCCCCGGCGGCGGTCCGGAGTCCGGCACCGTCCGGACCACCCTGGCCGGCCTGCGGTCGATCGCCCGGAACTCGGGGAACACCGGCCGGGGGCAACTGGTCTACACCGACACGACCGACCGGGTGTGGGTCTACCGGTACGCGACCGCCGGCGACCGGATCGACGCCTCGGCGAAGCGCCAGGTGGTACCGCGGATCACCCTGTGGACGCCGTTGCCGGTGGGACTCGACGGTCCCGGGCTGCAGTCGCACCGGGCCGCCGTGGCCAAGGCGTTCCAGGACAACGCGGGCGCGCCGCCGGCCGTCACGACGTACCTGGAGGAGGGTTATGCCTGGCTGCCGCTGCTCCTGGCCGGCAAGCTGCGCACCGGCGGCGACCTGGTCGCCGCCCTGGACCTCTACCGCACCGTCTACGACTACCAGGCCGCCGGCGACGAGCGGCTGATCTATCACGGTCTGGTCCAGGACGCCGCCCTGCCGGACGCGGCCACGCTCCAGCTCACCGCCGGGTGGCTGCTCGACCCGGTGAACCCGCACCGGATCGCGCTGACCCGCCGGTACGCCCTCACCCGCTACGTCGTCATGGCGGAGGTGGCGTGCCTGCTCGACCGGGCCGACGCCGACTTCACCGCCGAGGCGCTCGAACGGGCCCGGATGTCCTACGCGACCGCCCTGGACCTGCTCGGGCTGCCGTTCCTGGACCAGTCCACCGACCGGTGCGGCGAACTCCTGCACCGGCTGCGGATCGCGCCCGGCGAGGCCGCGCCGCCCGAGGTCGTGGCGGCGGTCGGCGAGATCCTCGACGAGCTGACCACCGGCGGCGCGTTCGGCGGCGCGGGCGGCCTGATCCTGCACGACAAGATCAGGGTGGTGCTGGCGAAGGCCGCCTCCGGCGCGGCCGGCTGGGACCTGACGCTGGACGCGCTGCGCACCATGGCCGGGGCGGCCGTGGCGGAGCTGCCCCCGCCGGCCACCGTCGGCGCGTCGATCGGCAACTCGGCGGCCCTGCTCGAACTCGGCCACCGCGCCGTGCTGGCCCAGCCGGGCATCGACACGGTGGTGCACGGCCTCAGCAAGACCCTCGGCGCGGGCGGGGCGGTGCCCGTGCCGGTTCCGGTGCCGCCGCTGAGCTTCTGCGTGCCGCCCAACCCGATGGTGCGGGCGCTGCGCCTGCGGGCCGAGCTGAACCTGCGCAAGATGCGGACCTGCCGCAACATCGCCGGGATCAAGCGGGAGCCGGCACCGTACGAGGGCGTCGCCGGCACCGCGGTCAGCGCGACCGGCGCCCTGCTCGGCACGTCCGGCGCGGGCGTGCGGCCGACCCTCTACCGCTACGTCACGCTCATCGAGCGGGCCCGGCAACTGGTGCAGGTGGCCGCGCAGATCGAGAGCGAACTGCTCGCCGCGCTGCTGCGCCGCGACGACGCCGGGTTCACGCTGTTGCAGGCCCGGCAGAGCCTGGGACTGGCCCAGGCCGGCGTGCAGCTCCAGACGCTGCGGCTGGCCCAGTCGGCGTCCGAGGTGCGGCTGGCGGAGTTGCAGGGCGAGCGCGCCGAGATCCAGTCGCGCACCTACACCGAGTGGACCGAGGCCGGCCTCACCGAGTCCGAGGACAAGATGATCGACGCGATCGTCGCGGCGTCGCAGGCCAAGCTGGACATCGCGCGGTTCGAGGCGGTCCAGTCCAGCTTCCTCGGCATGTTCACGATGGACTTCCTGTCGGCGGGGGCGCACATCCTCAACTCCGCGGCGCAGAACCCGCAGAACCTGATGGAGGCGCAGGGCGCGCTGGCCGGCGCGGAGGCCGACCTCCAGATCAACCAGCTGTACGCCGGCCTGGAGCGCCGCCGCCAGGAGTGGGCGCTCGCCAAGGCCCTCGCCGACCAGGACCGGGTGATCAGCGACCAGCAGATCCGGATCGTGCGCGACGGCGCCGCGGTGATCGGCCAGGAGCGGTCCATCGCCGAGCTCGAGGCCCGCAACGCGACCGACGTCATCGAGTTCCTCTCGGCCGGCCGCTTCGGCACCGTGCAGCAGCACGACCGGATGGCCACCGTGCTCGAGGGCGTGGCCCGGTTCTTCCTGCAACAGGCGACCGCGACGGCCAGGATGGCGGAGAACCAGCTCGCGTTCGAACGCCAGGAGCCGGGAACGGGCATCGTCCGCGAGGACTACTGGGCGTCCGGGCCGGCCACCACGGGCGATCCCGGCGGCGGCGCGGACCTGACCGGCTCGGCGCGGCTGCTGCGCGACCTCGTGCAGCTCGACCAGCACGCCTTCGACACCCGCAAGCGGCGGCTGCCGATCGTCAAGAGCCTGTCCCTGGCCCGGCTGGTCCCCGTCGACTTCCAGCGGTTCCGGGAGACCGGCGTGCTGGTCTTCGGCACCCCGATGGAGCTGTTCGACCGCGACTTCCCCGGCCACTACCTGCGCCTGATCCGACGGGTACGCACCACCGTCGTGGCCCTGGTGCCGCCCGTCGACGGCATCCGGGCGACGCTGTCCAGCACCGGCATCTCCCGGGTGGTGATCGGGCCGGACGTGTTCGGCACCGTACCGGTCCGGCGGGACCCGGAGACGATCGCGCTCAGCGCGCCGGTGGACAGCGGCGGCGTCCTGGAACTCGTGGACGACGGCTCCGCGGAGATGTACCTGCCGTTCGAGGGCACCGGCGTCGACGCCACCTGGGAGCTGCGCCTGCCGCGCGCGGCGAACACCCTCGACTTCGCGTCCATCGCCGACGTGGTCGTCACCATCGAGTACACCGCGTTGCACAGCGAGGAATACCGCGATCAGGTGCAACGCAGGCTCGGCACGACCGTACGCGGGGAGCGCGCGTACAGCTTCCGGACGCATTTCCCCGACGCCTGGTACGACCTGCACAATCCCGGACTCCTCGAGCCCGCGCAGCGCATGCGGGTCACGGTGCGGACGGCGCCGGGGGACTTCCCGCGCAACGTGGAGCGTCCCCGCATCGAGCAGGTGGTGCTGGCGTTCGCCCGCGCCGACGGCGTCACCGAGGAGATCGGGCCGGTCGGGCTCGTGCTCACCCCGGACGGCGGCGCGCCGGCGGGCGGCACCGCGGCCACGGTCAACGGGATCGTCTCCACCCGCCGCGGCAACGGCGCCGCCTGGCTCGGCATGGCCGGCGCCGTCCCGGCCGGGGAGTGGCGGCTCGACCTGGCCGCCGGCGACGCCGCGGCGAACGAGCGCATCGCCGCCCTGTTCGCCGACGATGCGGTCACCGACGTCATCCTCCAGGTCGGCTACCGCGGCGTCACGCCGCCCTGGCCCGCGTGAGACCCCGGCGCTCAGGCCAGCTCGACCGGCAGGGCCGTCAGCCGGTGGCCGACCGGCAGGGAGGGCTGCCAGACCGGCCCGCCCTCGCCGGGCCGCAGCCCGGGGAAGCGTTCCAGCAGGATGCGCAGGCACTCGTCGGTCTCCATCCGGGCCAGCGCCGCGCCCAGGCAGTAGAACGTCCCGAGCCCGAAGGCGGTGTGCCGGTTGGGCGTACGGGTGATGTCGAAGCGGTCCGGGTCGGCGAACACCTCGGGGTCCCGGTTGCCGGCCACCATGGCCAGGTAGAACTGGGTGCCGGCGGGATACTCGCGGCCCCCGACCGTCACCGGCTCGGCGGCCACGCGCACGAGCACACCGGCCGGGCCGTCGTAGCGCAGCATCTCCTCGACCGCCGTACGCATGAGCTCCGGCTTCGCCTTCAGCAGCTCCAGCTGGCCGGGGTTCTCGAAGAGCAGCGCCAGCCCGTTGCCGATCAGCCCGGCGGTGGTCTCGTGCCCGGCGAACAGCAGCAGGACCCCGTTGGCGAGGATCTCCTCCTCGGTGACCAGGCCCTCCCGCTCGGCCTCGGCGAAGACGCTCAGCACGTCCTCGCGGGGCGCGCGCCGCCGCTCGTCGAGCAGCGGGCGCAGGTGGTCCTGCATGGCGAGGACGCTGGCCTGGGCGCGCCGGAACTGCGTCACGTCGGCGATGCCGAACACCGCGAGGATGTCCCGCGACCATTGCTGGAGCTTGTCGCGGTCGGTCGCCGGCAGGCCGAGGATCTCGGCGATCACGCTGGCGGGCAGCGGGTAGGCCAGGTCGCGCACGGCCTCCATCCGGCCGCCGGGCGCCACCGCGTCGAGGAGGTCGTGGGTGATCTGCCGGACCCGGGGGCGCAGGGCCTCCACCGTGGCGGGCGTGAAGTAGCGCTTCAGGAGTTTCTGGAACCGTACGTGATCGGTGGGGTCGGTGTGCCCCATCCACAGCTGCAGCGACCGGAACAGCGGCTGGAGCTCGGCCCGTTCCCGCGGGGTCAGCCGGTCCATGCCCCGGGCCATGTTCGCCACGTCCAGCCGGCGGTCCTTGAGGACGGCGACGACGTCGGCGTGCCGGGTCAGCAGGTAGGCACCGAGCTGGGGGAGCCAGGCGACCGGCTCCTGCGCCCGGATCCGGTGCAGCAGCGGCATCGGTTCGGCCATCGCCGCGGGGGAGAAGAGATCGAATTCCGTACGGGAGTCCGTCATGGACCGATTCTCCGGGTGCGGTGCGTGAACGTCCAGCCACTTGACGTGTCGCCATCAGGACTGAGCGCTGGACCGGGCCCGGTGGCGGGTTCACCGTGACGAGGGAAGGCGACCTGCGCCTCGGAGGTGAAGCCATGACCGTCCATCGACGTCTGACCTGCATAACCCCGCCCTACATCCTGCAGAACCTGCTCGGCAGCGACGACGCGCAGATCCGCCGCGCCGCCCTCGCCACCCTCGTCTCCACCGCGCAGCTGCGGGGCCAGCGTGAGCTCCGGGCCGCGCTGTCCGGCATGGCCGCGGCCCCGGTCGACGGCCGCCGTACGGTCTTCGACTGCCGCAGCGGCATCGTCCTGCGGCTCGCCGTCATCGCCCGGTCGGAGGGCCACCCGGCGGTCGCCGACGACTCGGTCAACCGCGCGTACGACGGTTTCGGGGTGACCCGCGACTTCCTCCGGGAGGTGTTCGAGCGCGACTCGATCGACGGCCGCGGGATGCGCCTGCACGGGTACGTCCACCGCGGCGTGCGCTACAACAACGCCTTCTGGGACGGCAGCGAGATGGTCTTCGGCGACGGTGACGGACTGATCTTCAGCGACTTCACCGGCTCGCTGGACGTCATCGCGCACGAGCTCGCCCACGGCGTCACCGAGTTCACCGCCGGCTGGGAGTACCACGGCCAGTCCGGCGCGCTCAACGAGTCCATGTCCGACGTCTTCGGCGCGATGGTGAAGCAGTGGGCGCTCAAGCAGAGCGCGGCCGACGCGGACTGGCTGATCGGCGCGGACGTGTTCACCCCGGGCGTCGACGCCGACGCGCTGCGCTCGCTGAAGGCGCCCGGCACGGCGTTCGACAACGAACTGTTCGGCAAGGATCCGCAGCCCGCCCACATGGACGACTACGTGCGCTCGCCGGACACCGAGGAGGGCGACTTCGGCGGGGTGCACGTCAACTCGGGCATCCCGAACAAGGCCTTCCACCTGCTCGCGACGGCCCTCGGCGGCAACTCGTGGGAGGCGCCGGGCCGCATCTGGTACGAGTCGCTGAAGGCCTCCACCCCGCTCGCCCAGTTCACCGACTTCGCCACCACCACCCACCGGGTGGCCGGCGACCTGTTCGGCGCCGGGGGAGCGGAGCAGCAGGCCGTGGCCGAGGCGTGGGGCTCGGTCGGCGTGCCGGTCGCCACCGCCGCGCCCGAGGCGCCCGGCGCCCCCGAGGCGACGATCGCGGCGCTGTCGCAGCAGGTCGAGGCCCTCAACGCCCAGGTGCGGGCGCTCGCCACCGACATCCAGGCCCTGTCCGGACGACCCTGAGCGCGGGACGGGCGCGGCCATGAGGGTGTCCCTGACCGAACACGGCGGCCTGGCGGCGGCCGTCCACCGCGCCGCGCCGGCCCGGGTGGCCGACGCCGGCGCGCTGCCGCCCGCACAGGCGCGTGAGCTGGCCCGGCTGGTGCGGGCCGCCCTCGACGCCCCGGCCGGTGCCGCCGCCGGGCCCGGCCGGGCGCGGGACGCGATGAGCTACACCGTCACGGTCGAGCAGGACACCGGGACGAGCGTGCTCACCGGCTCGGACACCGCCGCCTCCGCCGAGTTCGCCGAACTGGTGCAGTGGCTGCGGCAGCACACCTGAGCCCACGGCCCCGCCGCGCTACCGGCGGTTCGCCAGCAGTGCCGCCTGGACCCGGTCGGTGACGCCGAGCTTGGCGATGAGCAGCGCGACCAGGTTGCGGGCGGTCTTCTCGCTGACCGACAGCTCCGCGGCTATCTCCTGGTTGCGCTTGCCCGCGCCGATCAGCGCCAGCAGCCGCTCCTCCCGAGGGGTGAGGTCGCCTGCCGGGCCGGCCGGCCGCGGGGCGGGGCCGCCGGCCGGGGACGCCTCGGCGGCGACTCCCGGGCCGATGACCCGGGCACCGGCCCGCACGGCCGCGAGGCAGGCGAGCACGGCGTCCGGCTCGGTGTCCTTCAGCAGATAGCCCCGGGCGCCGTCCGCGAGCGCGGCGTGGACCAGCTCGGCGTGGTTGCTCATCGTGGCCACGACGAGGGCGCAGCGCGGCACGGCGGCGTGCAGCTGCCGGATCAGCTCGGTGCCCTCGGCGTCCGGCAGGCCCAGATCGACGATCGCCAGCGCCGGGGCCTCCAGGGTGGCCAGCCGGCGGGCGTCCGCGGCGGTGCCGGCCGGCACGACCCGGGTGACCCAGGGCTGGGTGCCGAGCAGCCCGGCGAAGCCCTGGCGGACCACCGGATGGTCGTCGACGACCAGGACCACGCCGCCCCCACCAGGCGAAATACTCACAGTCCGGAACTCTACCGTTGCCTTGCGCCCGGCCGGCGGCTCGGCGAGCGTCAAGCAGGTGCAGAACACCGAGATCGCCGCCAGCGCCCGGCTCGTGCTCGTCGACGACGGCGGGCCGGAGGACCAGCAGTGGATGGACCAGTTCATCGCGTCCGCCCTGTCCGGCGAGGGGGACTGGCCCCACGCCCACCCGGGCATCCCGCGCACCGTCGTGAGCCTCGACCAGGTGTGGCGGGCCATCGCCGCCAACATCCGCGCCGACGGCGAGCCCTGGTCCGTGCGAGAGCTCGGATATCCGCCGCTGCCCGGCACCGTGCCCGCGTCGATCGCCGCGCCCCCGCCGCCGGACCACCCGAACAAGGGGTCGACCAGCCACAATCTGCTGCACAGCATCCTCGGGGACTTCCACTGAGCCTCGCCACGCGACCCGTGCCGGTCCTGGGCTTCGCCGTACGGGTACGGCTGGCGTGGGGCCTGGCCGGCGTCGCGCTCGCCCTGGTGGCGGGCACCGCCCTGGCCGCCCTCGCCGGCACCCGCGACGGCCTCGCGGTCGAGGGGCGCGACTGGCTGCTCGCCGTCGTCTGCGCGCCGCTCGGCGCGCGCGTCGCCACCCACGCCGCCCGCAACGCCTGCGGGTGGCTGGTGCTGGCGGTGGGCGTGCTCGGCGCGGCGACCGTGGCCACCTCCGCCGCCGGCGGGCCCGCCGCCGGCTGGCTGCGCGAATGGCTGTGGTGGCCCGGGTACGGCCTGCTGGTCCTGGTCGTCCTGCTCTTCCCCGACGGCCGGCCCGCCGGTCGCACCGGGCGCGTGGCGGTCGCCGCGACCACGGTCGCCACCGCGGCGGGCACGGTCGCCCTGGCCGCGCTGGCACTCCGCGCACCCCGCGACTATCTCGCCGCCGGTGCGCCCGTCCGTCCCTCGTGGGACACCACCACCATTCTCGTCTCGATGGGCGTCGTGCTCGTCGCGGCGGTGTTCGCCGTCGTGTCGCTCGGGTGGCGTGCCGTGCGGTCCCGGCCGGCCCGCCGCGGCGTGCTGGTGGCCGGCGCCGCCAACGCCGCCCTGCTGCTCACGGCGTTCGTCCTCGACACCGTCGAGGGCGTGCCGCTGGTGTGGCTCGGCGGCGCCCTGGCGATCCCGCTGGCCACCGCGATCGGCGTGGTCCGCTACGGGCTCTACGACATCGACCTGCTCGTGCACCGGGCCCTGGTGTCCGGGCTGTCCACCCTCACCCTGATCATCACGTACGCCGCCACGGTCGCCCTCGTCGCCGGCCACGTACCGGCCGGGGTCGGACCGATCGCCGCCGCCGTCACGGTCGTGGCGCTGCTGCCGTTGCGGCAGGGCATCGACAACGCGCTGCGCCGGCTGCTGTACGGCCTCGGCGCCGACCCGTACGCGCTCACCACCCTGCTCGGCACCCGCGTCGGCCACGCCCGTACGCCCGAGGAAGTGCTCGCGGCGGCCGCGGGCGTCATCGGCGCCGGCCTGAAGTCGCCGTACGTCGCGGTGCACTCCGGCGACCGCGAGCCGGCCGAGGCCGTGCACGGCCGGCCCCGCGACTGGCCGGTGACGTCCCTGCCGCTGATCCACCAGGGCCGTCCGGTGGGCCGCCTGATCGTCCAGCAACGTGCCCCCGACGAGCCGTGGTCCCGGCGCGAACGGGCCCTGATGCGGCACCTCGTCGCCCAGCTGGCGCCCGCCGCGGCCTCCGTCAACCTGACCCGCGACCTCCAGGCCGCCCGGGAACGGCTGGTCCGCGCCCGCGAGGAGGAGCTGCGCCGGTTGCAGCGCGACCTGCACGACGGCGTCGGGCCGCTGCTGTCCGGCACCCGCATGCTGGCCCGGGCCGCGCGGGGCGGCGACACCGCGGACCTGCTGACCCGCATCGAGGGCAACCTGGCCGACGCGGCGGGCGAGGTACGCCGCATCGTCGACGGCCTGCGCCCGCCGGCCCTGGACCACGGGCTGGCACCCGCGCTGACCCACGCCGTCGACCGGCACCGGGCGAGCGGCCTCGACGCCCGGCTGACCGTCGAGGGCGAACTCACCGAACTGCCCGCCGCGGTGGAGGTGGCGGTGTACCGCGTCGTCGACGAGGCACTGACCAATGTGGTCAAACACGCCGGCGCGGGTACGGCCCACGTACGCGTCCGCCGCTCCGGCGACGACCTGTGCCTGAGCGTGAGCGACGACGGCACCGGCGGGGTCCGGGAACGCCCCGACGGGGTCGGGGTGGCGTCGATGCGCCAGCGGTGCGAGGAGCTCGGCGGGAGCTTCACGGTCACCGCGCTCTCGCCGGGCACCCGGCTGTCCGCCACGATCCCGCTGTCCTGACCGCCGCCTTTCCGGCCCCTGCCGCTGCCCGTCCTTCCGGCTGCTGCCGGTCCTTCGGGCTGCTGCCGGTCCTTCGGGCCCTGCCGTCCTTCGGGCCCTGCTGTCCTTTCGGCCGCTGTCGCCGTCCGTTCGCTGCTGTCCTTTCGGGCGCTGTCGTTCTCCGGCCGCCGCTGTCTCGCGGGCCGGGACGTTGTCCCGGACGGGCCGGGTCGTCGTCCCTGTCCGCCCGATCGTCCGCGGGGCAGGGTGAGGGTGACGCGTCCGGCTCGGCGGAGGGAACAGGCGTGCCACTGCGGGAATCGGGGAATCGGCTCGTGGACCGGGAACCCCACCGGGACCTGGTGCTGGCCGCCGTGGCCGCCGGCCGGGGCGTCGCGGTGCTCGGCGCCGCCGGCACCGGCCGGACCGCGTTCGCCCGGGCCGTCGCGGAGACGCTGCCCGCCGCCCGGTACGCGACCACCTGGCTCACCGCGCTCCCCGTCCCGCTGATCGCCCACCTGCGGGAACGGGCGCGGGGACGGGTGCCGGTGCTGGTGGTGGACGACGCGCACGAACTCGGCGACCGGGACGCCGTGAACCTGCTCGCGCTGCTCCCCGCCGTACGCCTGATCATCACCGCCCGGCCCGGCCACCTACGGTCCGCGGCGCTGCGCACCCTGATCAAGGACCACCTGCGGGTCTGCGTCCTGGAACCGTTCGATGCCGCCGCCACCGGGCGGGCCCTGGCCGCGATGCTCGGCGGCGAGGCCGCCGGACCGGCCGTGGACCTGCTGCACCGCTGGACGGACGGCAACCCGCGCCTGCTGGCCGCCCTGGTCGCCCACGGCCACCTGCGCCAGCGCGCCGGCCTGTGGTGGCACGACCCGCACGGTACGCCGCCGTGCCTGCCGGAGCTGTTCGCGGAGGAGGCGGCCGGCATCACACCCGCCGACCGGGACGTGATCGCGGCGCTGTCGCTCGGCACCCCGCTGCGACTCGCCGACGCCGAGATGCTCGCGCCCGGATCCGCCGAACGCCTGGAGGAACACGGCGTGGTACGACCGGTGACGACCGCCTGCCGCACCGTGCTGCACTGGACGAACCCGCTGCTCGGAGCCGCCCTGACCGCCGGCGTCCCGGCCACCCGGCGGCAACGGGTCGCGGCCCTGCTCCTCACCACCCACGCGGCGGACGCGATGACGTTCACGGAACGCGGGCGCCACCCGGCGGACGCGATGACGTTCACGGACCGGGGGCGCCACCCGGTGGACGCGATGACGTTCACGGATCGGGGGCGCCACGCGGTGGACGCGATGACGTTCACGGATCGGGGGCGCCACCCGGCGGACGCGGGAGCCGACCTCGAGCCGGTGGTCCGCGCCCGATGGCATCTCGCGGCCCCCGAGACCGCGAGGCCCGGGGACCTGCTGCGGCTGGCGGCGCGCGTCCGGGAAGCGGACCCCCGGACCGCGGCCCTGCTGGCCGGCCAGGTCACCGACCTCACGGGTACGCCCACCGCCCGCCTCACGTACGCCGCAGCCCTCACCCACCTGGGCGATTACTCGACGGCCCGGTCGGTGCTGAGGGAGTGCGACGCCGGAACCCCCGGGGAAAGGGTGGAGAGGGCGCTGGTGCGGTCCCGGCTGCGCTGCTGGGCCGACCGGGACCCGGCGGGAGCGCGGCTGGAGGTGGCCAGCATCGGCACTGCCGAGGTTGTCGCGTGGGACAGCCTGCTGCTTCTGCTCGCGGGAGAACCGCGCCGTGCCTGGCACCGCGCCGACGCGCTGCTGGAGACGACGACGCCGGAGCCGGCGTTCGCGGCGGGGGTCCGGGCGGTGCGCGCGGCGGCCGGGGCGCTGATGGGCCGGCCGCCGGCCGATCTTCCGCCTCCGGCCGCAGACGCGACGGCTTCCGCGGTCGTGGCCTGGGCCGCGTTATGGGACGGCTCGATGCCCGCGGGTGCGGCCGTCGCCTGGACCGGTCCGACTGCTCCTCCGGCGGCTCCTTCGGCGACTGGCCAGGCAGTCGGCCCGACGGTCGGCCCGCCGGCGGATCTGGCGGCTGGCCCGGCGGCGGATCTGGCGGCTGGTTCGGTGGCTGGCCCGGCGAGTGTGGACGGTTATGCCCGGTGGCTGCGGGGTGACATCGCGGGCGCCGTGCGGCGGTGGCGGGAGGCGGTCGGCGACCCGGGACCGCAGCCGCTGCGAACGGAGGCCGCGGCGTGGCTGGCGACATGCCTTGCCGAGCAGGGCGACCCCGACGAGGCCGCCCGCATCCTCGCCGAGCATGCGGCAGGCGGACTCAACGTCGTGCCCGGAGCCGTCGCGGCCGCCCGGGCGACGATCGCCGCCGCCCGCGGCGACCTGCTCACCGCCGGAACCCAGATCGACACGGCGATCCGCACGGCCCACGACGCGGGTGCGGCCCTGCCCGAACTCGACCACCTGATCCGCGCGGCCCGGTGGCGCGGCGACGTGACAGGCTCCGTCGCGGACAGGATTCGCGTGCTGCTGCCGGTGGTCGCGGCGGCGCGGCTCGGCCTGCTCGGTGCGGCCACCCTTGCGCTGACCCGCTCGGACGGCGACGAACTGCTCGCGTACGCGCAGCGCCTCGCGGACGCCGGTCTGCCCGCGCAGGCGTGCCGGTTCGCCGAGTCGGCCGCCCCGCTGCTGAGCGCCACCCGCCGTGACGAGGCCCGCGTCCTGCTCGATCGGCTCCGGGGTCGCCCCGGCCCGGCCGGGCGCGAGGTGCTGACCGTCCGCGAGGCGGAGGTCGCCGGGCTGGCCGCCACCGGCCTGTCCGACCGCGAGATCTCCGACCGGCTCACCGTGTCGGTACGCACCGTCGAGAGCCACCTGTCACGCGTGTACCGCAAGCTGGGCGTCACCTCCCGGCGGGCCCTGCGCCCGGCCCCCTCACCCATAGAGGTCTGAACCCGACGCGGCGGCCGACTGCTCCCCGCGACTGCTCCCCGCGACTGCTCCCCGCTCCCCGCGGCCGGCTGCTCCCCGCGGCCCGCCACTCCCGGTGGCGCGCTGCCTCCGGCGGTCCGCCATCGCCGGCCGTACCCCGAGGTCCGTCACGACCAGGCCCCGTTCGCAGCCGCGATGCTGCGGGTGCCGGCCTCGGCCGTGATCAGCGCGGCCGCGTCCACCGGCCCCGGCAGCGACGGCGCCTGTACGCTGCGACGCTGCCAGTTCTCGTACACGGTCGCCTCGATCGGGTCGATGACCCGGTGCCCGTCCTCGCGCAGCGTCCGCACGTGCCGCCGCGTCGACGGCCGCTCCCACATCGCCCGGTTCATCGACGGGAAGAACAGGACCGGCCCGGTCGCCGCGAGCAGCACGGTCTGCGCGGGCGACCCGGCCAGCCCCAGCGCGGCGGCGGCCATCGTGTGCGCACTCGCCGGCAGCACCACCAGCAGACGCGACCGCCGGGCGAACTCGGTGGGCACAAGCTCGGCGTCGGCGGACCCGTACACCTCGTCGGCGAACCACCCCAACGTCCGAGGCTGCACGAACTGCTCCGCGCTGTACGTCAGCAACAAGCGCACAGGCTGCCGCGTCGTGGCGCGCAACTGCATCGCATACGAGGGCAACAGCACCGCGGCACTGGCCCCGCACACGATGACCGAGATCGCGTCGTCGAGCATCGCACCTACCTCCCGAACGGCCCGCCCGAACAACCCCGACGCTACGAGAACCACGCCCCGTTGCCATCCGTGCCACCTACGCAACCCGCACCCCGGAGTACGCAACGCCGCCGGCGCCCCCGCCTCCGTACACGAGGAACCCGCCCACCGAAGCCGGCCGCTCCGACGTCGGCATTCCGCCGCGGTCGTCCGCTAGAGCAGAGGTTGCGCGAGGACCGAAACCTGCCGACCCGACATGAGCGCCGAGACCTCCGGCATGGATTGCCAGTCCTCCCACTGGGCGGCGAAGGACGCGGCACCGCCCGCACTTTGCAGAACGGCCTCCTCGCCGTTGAACAGCAGCACGCTGTCGGCTCCGGTCCGGTCGACGAGCGCCAGGACGGCACCGACCATCAGGGCGGTGTTGTGCTCTTCCAGGTCGGGCCGGACGGAGGAGAACCGGAACCGCACCGTCACGCGGTGCTCGAACCCGAACAGCGTGGGCGCCGTCGCCTCCTCACCCGGGTCCACCCGCCACGCGAAGGCGCTCAGCCCTTCCCGCACGACGGTGCCGTCGGACGTGGCCGCACCGGCGAGGGACGCGGCCACCAGGGACCTCAGCCGGTCCGTAGTAAGGTCCGCCGCGCTGTAGTACGTGTACTCGGTGGCCATGGTTTCCTCACGACTCGCTCGGGTAGAACGGCACGACCCTGCCATCCTTGACGACCAGGATCTCCTTCAGCCCGGTGACCGGCTTGCGTTCCAGTACACCGCGGATCTCCTCCGCCGACCGCGGACAGTCGTCGAGATTCAGCACGATCCGCTCCGTCTGTCCTTCCTTCACCTTGCCGCTCATCTGGTCGCGGATATTGTCGAGGTTGGTACTGCTCGGCGCGTAGCAGTCGAAATACTCCCCCTCGATCCTGTAGTCGGGGTTCTTGCCGTTCACGTTCGTGGGCGGGTTCTGCTCGACGTCGTACCCGTGCCGCGAAAGCGCGTCCGCCGACTCGTTCTCCCGGCGCAGCGGCCGATCCTTCTTCTTCGCCGGATGCGCTTCGGTGCGTTCGCCGCGGGGCTTCCGGCTCGGGTCCGGTGTGCCGGACGGGCTGGTGCGCCCGGACCCGTGGCCACCGCGCAGGCGGCCGAGAAGCTTCTTGACGGCTTCGAGGGCCCTGCTCATTCCGGCGGTGAGGCCACGCAGTTGCTCCAGGCTTTTGATCAGGCCCTTGAGCCATCGGGCGATCCTGGCGCCCCAGGACGCGCACAGCGTACTGACCTGCTCCACGACCAGGGGAGTGGCCACCCCGAGGGAGAACACCTCCTCGGCGGCGTACGTGATCAACCGGGAGACGAGGACCGCGATCGCGTCGCGGACCATCGTCCGTACGCCGGCGATGAGCTGGCCGGCGCCCTCCGTGATGGCCGCCATGGTGCCGGCGGCTCCGGACAGCGCCAGCACGGCGTCCCTCTGCTGGCTCGTCCAGGACCGGTAGGACTCGGCCGCCCTGCCCGTCCATTCGCTGGTGTCCCAACGGACTGCCCGGTCGAGGTCGGCGGCCCGGTCCTGGAGCGCGGAAGCCACGTTGCGCCAGGTCTGGGCATGCGCGGCGATCTGGCCGGGGTCTCCCGCAAGCCAGTCCAGGGCCTCCGACAGGGGCTTGACGTGTTCGATGATCCAGGCGACGCCGTACTGGAGCAGGGACCCGATCGGATCCGAGACCAGTGCCAGCGCGTCCAGCCCCGCCGAGACGGCACCGATCGAGGCGTCGATCCAGCTCCCGTTCCGGACGCCGGCCATCACGGCTTCGATGTCCTCGGCGATCCACACCCCGGCCCAGGGATCGACGGGCGCTCCCGCAGCCGCCGCCACCAGCGGATCGGGCGCTGTCACGGGCGTATCACCGCGTGCCGTGCAACCGGTCGGCCGCGCCCCGGTCGGTCTCGTCGTAATCAGCGGCAACGGCTCGCAGGGCGTCCGCTGTGTCGTGCGCGGAGGCGGCGGCTGTCGCCATCCCGTCGACCATCGCCTGCTGGAGGCTGTTGAGCAGGGCCGGCACGATCTGGCACAGCTGGCCGTACGCGCCGGCGCCGGTGCGAACCGTCTCGCCGGCCTGCGCCGCCGTCGTGAGACCGTCGCCGATCCGATCCACCTCGCCCGCGTGCGCCCGCAGCGCCGCCGAGTCGACCTGGAACTCCTTCCCCGGGCTGGTCATCATTGTCCGCCCGAGGGATCGGCCGGCTGCTGGTCATCGACCGGACCCAGGCGATTCCGCACCGACTGCATCAGCGCCCGGCCGGTCTCGGTATCCACACCGACCGTCGCGGCGGTCGCTTCGTCGAACTGCCGCACCAGGTCCGCCTTCGCGAGCCGGAGGGTCGCCAGAATCTCGCGTGCCGTGGTAGCCGCAGGCTGGTGCCGGATGCCTTCCGCCAGCCGTAGGTCTTCGATCTGCCCTTCGCGACCCACGGTGACCTCGACCAGGCGATCCCTGCTGCGGGCGGTGGCGGAAAGCCCTTCGGTACGCCGGGCCAACGCCTGAGCTTGCTCCGCCCGGCGCCGGATCGCCTCCTCCCAGCGGTCGATCCGGCCGAGCGCATCCGCCGGTTCATCATCGAACATCCGCGGTCCCCGCTTCCCGGTGCGGCCGTTCCATCCAACGAACTGTATCGATCCCCTGCCAGGTTTTGAGCCTGGCCGGTCACCCGGACCAAGGGCGATCTCTCCGGTCCGGTGCGCATGTCTCCGTGCACCGGACCGGAGGCCGGGCGGCTCTGGGGAGGGTTACACGAGGCGGCGGATTTCGCCGTAGGTGCGGTAGAAGCCGCCGCGGGCTGCTTCGCGGACGCCGGTTACCACGTAGCGGGTTCCTCGTTCGCGGATGCCCTTGGGGAATTGGACCTGCCAGTCCGAGTGGTAGCCGGAGGAGACGACGCGGATGCGGAGGCGGCCGCTTTCCTCGACGCATTCGACGACTACGCCGCCGGAGACGTCGTGGACGATGTCGACTGTGGTGGAGGGGGCGAGGGCGGACATGCGCGGGGGTGCCTTGACGTCGACGACCTGGGGGACCGTGCCGCCCATCGCGGAGCGGATCGCCGCCTCGCTGGCGTCGATGCAGGCCAGGGAGCCGTCCGTGGTGACGATGTAGAGGCGTTCGTCGCGGTACTGCATCGAGTATGCCGAGCCGCAGCCGGTGCCAAGTTTCCACAGGCGGGTGCCGTCGGTGTCGAAGCAGTAGATGGACGACGCGCTGTCGCCGGCGAACACGTACCGGCCGTCCTCGGCGGTGGCGCACGAGTAGACCGGCGCGTCGCAGCGGTACGTCTGCCGGTGGGAGCCGTCCTTGCCCAGCTCGACGACCTGGCGGGTGGCGGTGCCGGCGTAGAGGGTGTCGCGCTCCTGCCAGCCGAACAGCACGGCCCCGGTGCGCGTGTGCCACCGCTCCTGGCCGGTGCGCCAGTCGTAGCTGGTCACGCCGCCCGAGTGGCCGTGGTGCACGGCGTCGGCGTCGCAGCGGACCATCCACGCGGAGCTGCCGCGTCCGGGCCGCTGCCACAGGAACTCGTCCTCGTGGTCGATCGCCGAGATGCCGCCGCGGGCGTCCGAGACGCCGAGCACGCCGTCGTGGATGTCCAGCCAGTAGATGTCGATCTCGGGGGCGATCCGGTAGGCGAGCCGCGGCACCTTGCCGGACAGGTCGTACACGTTGCCGTCGTCGCAGCCGGCGTAGATCCACCCGTCGTCGGCGACGATGCACTTCACCCCGTCGGGCAGCCGGAACTGCTGCACCACCTGGGCGTCGTGGCTGAGGGTGGTGATCAGCCCGCTCTCGTTGCCGACCATGCACACGTCACCGTCGACGAAGATGCCGAACGCCGGGCTGTGCGACGCGTAGCGCCACAGCACCGGGGCGAGGGTGGCCGTCGAGCGGGTGCTGACGATCTGCCGCCGCGAGACCGAGCGTTTCGGCCGGCCGCCGGGCACGGCCGGGGCGTACCCCTTGCGGACCTTCTCGCCGATCTTCTTGGACGCCTCGGCCCGCGCCTTGTCGGAGGTGGTGAACGACGCCTGCTTCACCTGACCGCGATCGCCGATGCGCCCGTAGCGGATCGTCAGGTCCGTGCCGTCGACGGTCACCTCGTAGAACTTGTGGGCGCTCCCGCTGTCTTCGGACAGTTCGAGGTACGTCGTGTCGGCCGGCATCGGGGCCACCTTTCGGCATCGGGAACGAGGACACGCTCGGTGCGCGTCGATGCCAGGAACCTATCGGTGGGGTACGACATTTTCGGGGGTCGCCTGTGGACGGTCCGCGACCAGGGCCCGCACCGCACGGGCACTCTCCACGGACAGGGACCGCGCGGCGACGCCGGCCGCCCGACCGAGATCGAGGGCCCGCACGGCCTGCTTGACCGCCGGCACGGCGGGAGGGGCCACGCTGAGCTCCCGCACCCCCAGCCCGGCCAGCACCGGCACCGCCGCCTCGTCCGCGGCGAGTTCCCCGCACACCGAGACGGTCACCCGCTCGCCCGCACC
Organism: Pseudosporangium ferrugineum; assembly: GCF_003002065.1. Lineage (GTDB taxonomy): Bacteria > Actinomycetota > Actinomycetes > Mycobacteriales > Micromonosporaceae > Actinoplanes > Actinoplanes ferrugineus_A. The sequence continues at coordinate 202,177 of NZ_PVZG01000012.1, read as the reverse complement.
CCGGCAGATCGCGTCGATCAGCCGCAGCACCCCGGGATCCAGCCCGTCCGCCAGCGAGGCGACGGCGGCGTTGCCCCGCTCGGCGGCCAGCGCGTACTGGGTCAGGTCGTTGGTGCCGACGCTGAAGAAGTCCACGTACGGCGCGAGCACGGCGGCCTTCAGCGCGGCGGCGGGCACCTCCATCATGATCCCGGCCTCGAGCCCGGGCGGCGCACCGGCACCGCCCCGCCGGACCGCGTCGTCGAGCATCCGCCGCGCCGCCACCACCTCGTCCACGGTGCTGATCATGGGAAACATGACACTGACGGGCACGTCCCGCGCCACCCGCACGATCGCGAGAAGCTGGTCGGCGAACAGCCGCGGATGGGCGAGGGAGTGGCGGATCCCGCGTACCCCCAGAAAGGGGTTGGTCTCGGGCTCCGCACGCGCGTACGGCAGGGGTTTGTCGCCACCGACGTCGAGCGTCCGGATCGTGAGCCGGCGTCCGCCGAGCGCCCCGGCAAGCTCGCGGTAGACGGCCTCCTGCTCGTCCACCCCGGGCGCCGAGGCCCGGCCGAGGAACAGGAACTCCGTCCGGATGAGCCCGGCCAGGTCGGCACCGCCCGCAGCCGCGGCCCGCGCGTCCTCGACGGAGCCCACGTTCGCCCCCACGGCCAGCGTCACGCCGTCCCTGGTCACCGCGGCCTCCGTCGCGCGAGCCCGGGCCCGCGCCCGGCCGGACGCCTGCTCGGCGGCCCGCGCCCGCAGCCCGTCCAGCACCGGCCCGGACGGATCCACGACAACCTCGCCACTGGCACCGTCCAACGCGACGGGAGTACCGTCGGCGACGTCGAGCAGCGCGGGCTCGACCCCGACCACGGCCGGAATGCCGCGGGTGCGCGCCAGAATCGCCGCGTGAGAAGTGGGACTCCCGCCCGCGAGCAGAATTCCCCCGACCCGCCCGAGGTCGAGCCCGGCCACGTCCGCCGGCGCGAGATCGCCCGCCACGATCACCCCGGCATCGTCCAGCGTCGCGGCAGGGGAACCGAGCATCGCCCGCAGCACCTGGGCGCTCACCGCACGCACGTCGGCGGCCCGGGCCCTCAGGTACGGGTCGGGCAGCGCGTCGAACGCCCCGGCGACCCGCGCGGCAGCCGCCGCCCACGCCTGCGGCGCCGCCGAACCGCCGTCGAGCTCCGACCGCACGTCGGCCAGCAACTCCTCATCGTCGAGCAACGCCAGATGAGCATCGAAGACCTCCCCGCCCACACCCGCCCGGAGCCGCCGCAACTCACCCCGGACCGCCTCCAGCGCCCCGCCGACCCGCAACCCCTCCGGCCCGGCCCCCCGCGACGCCACGTCGGGCAACTCGGGCGGGCCCCCGTCCACCCGCCGCGCCGGCCCGATCCCCACCCCCGGAGAAGCAGGAAAACCCCACAGAACCCTTTCCGGTACGGCCCCAGAACACCCCGCCCCCACGACCGGGTCCGAGGCGCCCCCACCACCCCCGCCCACACCCCCCAACGGCTCGCGACCCGCACCCGCAACCTCCGCCGGTCCGCCCTCGCCGGCCGGAACAGTCGCGGACGCGCCGCCGCCATCCTCAGCCACCGCCGACCCGTCAACATCTGCCGTAGTCCTCCCGGGTCCGCCGTCGCCGTGCGGTTTCGTGGTGGGTTCGCCGTTGGCGGTCGGAGTCGTCGTGGCTTCCTCGCCGCCACCCGAAGCCTTCGCCGGTTCGCCCGTGCCGGCCGGGATTGTCGCGGGTGGGTCGTCGCTGGCTGGAGTTGCCGGTTGCCCGTCGCCGGTCGCTGGATCCGGGAGCGGCGGCGGGCCGGTGGGTGGAGGCGTCGCGGCGCCGGGCTCGTCGAAGTTGCGGGCGGCCAGGCCGGCGATGGCGTCCACCGCCACGGCCGCCTCCCGCCCCGAGGCGCGCACCTCGACCCGATGGCCCCGGAGCACGCCGAGGGTGGCGACCCGGGACAGGCTTCCCGCCGGCACCCACTGCGAGCCGGTGGTGGCGTTGCGCACCTCCACGGTCGCGTCGAAGCCGCGGGCTGTCGTGACCAGCCGGGCGGCCGGCCGCGCGTGCAAGCCGTGCCGGTTGCCCACGGTGATCGCGACCGCAGCCTCCCCGGCCCGCAAGCCCCCCGCACCCGCCCCGACAGCAGCCGAACCCGCCGCCGGCCTGGCCGGGGGAGATGCCAACCCGGGTGCCGCGTCGGCTGGGCGAGATAGCAGCGCGGGTGCGGCGTCGGCTTGCGGGGACAGCGGCCCGGTTGCCCCGCCGGCTTGCGGGGACAGCAGCGCGGGTGCCCCCTCGGCTGAGGGAGATGGCGGCGCGGGTGCGGCGTGGGCTTGCGGGGACAGCGGCGCGGGTGCGGCGTCGGCTGGGGGAGATGGCGGCGCGGATGCCGCGTCGGCTTGGGGGGATGGCAGCAGGGGTGTCGGTCCGGCCGGGTGAGGTGGCGGGTCGGGTGCGGGGCCGGCTTCACGGGACGGCGGCGCGGAGTCGGTGGGGGAGCGCGGCCCGGGTGTTGCGGCGGACTGAGGGGATGCGGGGGGCGAGGGGTCCGGCGGGGCGGGAGGTGCGGGGTGTGGTGGGGCGGGGTGGGAGGGTGTGGGGGCGAGGTGGGACTGTTTGGCGGACAGGGCGGCGGTTGCTTCGGCGGCTACCTCGTGGCGGGTTGCTCCGCCGGCGGCGGTCACCGTGGCGGCGAGGAGGCCTTCGATCAGGGGGGCCGGGGTCAGCAGGACGCGTTCGCGCTGGTCGTCCGGGAGGAAGTCGAGGGCGAGCTCCGCGGAGAGCACGGCGCTGCCCAGGTCCATGAGGACCACGACGCCGTCGCCGTGGTCGGCGGTCGTGACGGCTTCGGAGATGGCGATCGCGTCCGTGCCGAACGTCGTCTCGTCGAGGCCCGCGGCCACCTCGAGCGGCACCCGGCCGTCCGGGACCATCTCCGCGGCCAGGGCCACCGCGGCCTCGGCCAGGGCGCGGCTGTGGCTGACCACCACCAGGCCGACCATGCCGTCAGGCCGCGCCGGTCAGGGCCGTCGCGGCGGCCGTGAGCAGCAGGGTCGCCGACGTGGCGCCGGGGTCCTGGTGGCCTGCGCTGCGTTCGCCCAGGTAGCTGGCCCGTCCCTTGCGGGCGGTCAGCGGGATGGTGGCGTCCCGGCCCTCCTCGGCCGCCCGCACCGTCGCCTTGAGCGCCTCGGGCAGCGGCCGGCCGGCGGCCGCGGCGGCGTCGAGCGCGTCGGCCGCCGGGGTGAGCGCGTCGACCATCGTCTTGTCCCCGACGGCGGCCTTGCCCCGGGCGAGGATGCCGTCCAGCCCGGCCCGCAGCACCCGGGCCAGGTCGTCCACGCCCAGCGACGTCGCCTCCCCGGCCGCCGCGGCCATCCGCAGGAAGGCCGTGCCGTACAGCGGTCCGCTGGCGCCGCCGACCTTGCTCACCAGGGTCATGCCGGTGCGCTTGAACAGCTCGGCGGGGGTGGCCGGCGGCGCCTCCTCGTACGCCGCGAGCACGGCCGTCATGCCGCGGTCCATGTTGGCGCCGTGGTCGGCGTCGCCGATCGCCGCGTCGAGGTCGGTCAGCAGCTGCTTGTCGGCCGCGATGAGCCGGGCGAATTCCCGCAGCCAGGCCGTGAGCGCCGCGGTGTCCACACTGTCGGTCATCGGCGCTCAGACCCCCCACCGCAGCGCGGGGGTGCGCACCGGGGCGTCCCACAGCCGCAGGAGATCGTCGTCGGCCTTCAGCAGGGTGACCGAGCAGCCCGCCATGTCGAGGCTGGTGATGTAGGGGCCGACCAGGGACCGCGCGATCGGGATCCCCGCCTTGCCGAGGATGGCCGCGACCTCGTGGTAGACCACGTACAGCTCGAGGAGCGGGGTGGCGCCCATGCCGTTGACGAAGGCGATGACGCCGGAGTCGCCGGTGAAGTCGAGGTCGGCGAGGATCGGGCCGACGAGCATCTCGGCGATCTCGGCGGCCGGGGCGGTGGGCACCCGGCGGCGGCCCGGCTCGCCGTGGATGCCGATGCCGACCTCCATCTGGCCGTCGGGCAGGTCGAAGGTGGGCTTGCCGGCGGCCGGCACCGTGCAGGAGGTGAGGGCGACGCCCATGCTGCGGCCGTTCGCGTTGACCTTGCGGGCCACGGCGGCGACCTCGTCGAGCGGCCGGCCCTGGTCGGCGGCGGCACCGGCGATCTTCTCCAGCAGCACGGTGACCCCGACGCCGCGGCGCCCGGCCGTGTAGAGGCTGTCCTGCACCGCCACGTCGTCGTCGGTCACCACGGCGGTGACGGCGACCCCGGTCTCCGCCTCGGCGATCTCGGCCGCCATCTCGAAGTTCATCACGTCGCCGGTGTAGTTCTTGACGATGTGCAGGACGCCGGCGCCGCCGTCGACCGCCTTGGTCGCCGCCACGATCTGGTCGGGAACCGGGGACGTGAAGATCTCGCCCGCGCACGCGGCGTCGAGCATGCCGGGACCGACGAAGCCGGCGTGCAACGGCTCGTGCCCCGAGCCGCCGCCGGAGATCAGCCCGACCTTGCCGCGGACCGGCGCGTCGCCGCGGTAGACGATGTGCTGCTCGTGATCGACACGCAGCTCGGGATGGGCGGCGGCGACGCCGCGGAGCGCGTCGGAGACGACGTTGGCCGGATCGTTGATGAGCTTGTTCATCGATGGCTCCTCACCGGGAAGGCTGGCGGGGCGAACCGCTCCCCACAAGCTACGCCGATCCGCGACGGTCGTGGCCGGGCCTGTGGACAGCCCGGGACCGCCACCCTTTCGGTGGGTTGCGCGGCGGCACCGTGCCGCCCGCGCCGGGGAAATGCCGGAAAGGGCATAGAAAGGGGGACGGAAATTGCGATGAACCGGCACTTGCGCCGAGAGGAACGAATGAATATCGATCAAGTCATGAAGGCGTCGGCCGCCGCGGGGGCGTGCGTGCTGATGATTCTCACGGCCGCGTCGGCACAGGCCGCGGGCCGGCAACCGTCGCCGGACGTACGCACCATCACGACCCAGCTGGACGGCCCGTACGGCCTCGATGTCCAGTCGTCGCGGCGGGCGCTGGTGACGGAGGCGGATTCGGGGAAGGTGACCGCCGTCGACCTGCGTACGGGAGCGAAGCGGACCCTTCTGTCGGGATTGCCGCGACCGTCCGGGGTGGCCTCGCACGACGGGAAGATCTTCGTGCTGCTCGGCGGCGGCAGCGAGCAGGGTGCGCCCCCGCCCTCCGCCTATCCGCCGGCGTCGCTGCTGGTGGCCCGGGCGGACGGGAAGGGCGTGCGGGTCCTGGCCGACCTGCTGGCCTACGAGCTGAAGTACAACCCGGACCGGCAGAAGCAGTTCAACGACGCGCACGAGGCGTACGACGCGTTGTCGAATCCGTTCGCCGTCGCGTACACGAAATGGGGTCTGCTGGTCGCCGACGGGGGCGCCAACGACGTGTTGCGGGTGAATCCGCGCACCGGCCGGGTGTCGACGTTCTTCGTCCCGCCGAACCCGCGCACCCCCGAATGCCTGAAACCCCAGGCACAGGCGAATCCGGGTACGGTCGGCTGCGATTCGGTGCCCACGGGCGTCGTCGCGTACGGAAAGCACGTCTATGTCTCGACTCTCGGCGCGGAGCAGCCGGGCGCGGCCGCGATCTGGAAGCTGGACGGCCGCACCGGCAGGGTGTTGCGGGTGTGGCGCGGCTTCACGTCGCTGACCGGGATCGCCGTGGCGCCGGGCGGCACGCTCTACGCCTCCGAGGTCCTGCACGGAGCGCCGGCCGAGCAGCCGCCGCCCGGCTTCGACCCGTCCACCGTGGGCAGGCTCACCCGGATCCAGTCGGGCCGGGTCACCCACGCGCGGGTCACGATGCCGACCGGGGTGGAGTTCTCCGGCGGGCGGCTGTACGCGACCTCGTGGAGCATCGCGTCGTTCTTCGGCGGTCAGCACGCCGGGAAGCTGGTGCAGGTGAAGCCCGGCGCCTTCCACTGAGATGAGCCACCCCGGGGCGGCTCACGCCCCGGGGTGCCTCTCAGGAGAGGCTGGGCGCCGCGTGCCTGGTGCCGCGGCGCAGCAGGCGGCCGGCGAGCGGCACGGCGCCCAGGCAGGTGGCGCCGACGGCGGTGAGGACGACGCCGGTGCCGCCCGAGTCGTCGGCGCCCGCGGTCAGCGCGCCCACCGCGGCGAAGGCGGCCACCCACATGGTGGTGCCGAGCGCCGACCAGCCCACGAACCGGCCGAACGGCATCCGCGCGGTGCCGGCGACGATCGGGACGACGGCGTGGATGACCGCCAGGAAGCGGACCGCGACCAGCGCCGCCGCCCCGCGGTCCCGCAGGTACGCCTCGGCGCGGTCCCAGCGCTCCACGCCGATCCGCCGGCCCAGCCGGGTGTCGCGGAGGCGGGCGCCGAGGACGCGGCCCACGGCGTACCCGGCGATCTGGCCGGCCATGGCGCCCGCCGTGCCGGCGACGACGGCCAGGGCGAACCCGGCCGGGCCGTGCGGCAGCGAGCCGGCCAGCATGACCACGGACTCGCCGGGCACGAGCAGCCCGAGCAGGAACGTCGTCTCGACCGCGCTGGACAGCGCGGTGAACAGCAGCACCGCCCACTCGTCGAGAGTGGCGAGCCAGTCGACGAAAGCGGACGCGGCGCTCATCAGGTCGGCGATCACATACCCCAGCCTCGTCACCCGGAGGCGCCGGCACCATCGGGTCATACCCCGAGCCGACCCTGAGACGGCCCCCCTAGAAGAAGTCTCCGGACACGGTCAGCTTCCGGCCGGTGGCGGTGGTGGCGACCGCCCGGTAGGAGTCGTCGCCGGCGTCGCGGGCGCCGCCGGTGTACCGGTACTTGGCGGCGAAGACGTGGGTGCCCTTCGGCAGGGTCTCGCCCGCGGCGAGGGTGAAGCGGTAGGTGAGCGCCGCCGGCTCGTGCAGGATCTGGCTGTCGATCCGCGGGCCGGTGACGTCGTGGACCGCCCCCTGGTCGGTGAGGCCGGGGGTCAGCTGCACGCGTACGGTGATCTCCAGGTCGGTGACCGGCTCGGTGAGCTTGACGGTGATCTCGCTGCGGGCGGCGTCGTTCCCGTCCGGGACGACCGAGCCGTCGCACCGCAGCCCGCCGGTCGCCGTCGTCTGCGCGCCGGTCGGCGCCGGCGGGACGGACGGTCGCGCCGGCTCGGTCGTGGGCCGGTCGGTCGTGGGCCGGGTGGTGGCGGGGGTCGTCTCCTCCGGCGTGACCGGCGCCGGCGGTGCCGCAGCGGTGCGGGACGCCGCGGCGACCGGGGGAGCGACGGGCGCGCGATCCGGGCCGTTGTCCCCGGCGAGGGCCCAGCGGGTCACGCCCCCGGCGCCGAGCACGGCGGCGACGGCCAGCGCCGCCCCGGCGATCCGGAAGCGGGGACCCTGGGCGCGGCGGTGCTGGGCCGCGCCACCCGCGGCACGCTGCCGCGCTATCCGGTTGAGCATCGCCGTACGGTCCGGCCGATGCTCCGCCGCGGCCCGGCTCAGCACGCCGCGCAGGTCGTCGTCGTTCATCGCGCCGCCTCCCAGCCGTCGATGTGGGTCGCCCCGTGGGGCCCGCCGAGCAACTCGGCCAGCTGCCGGGCGCCCCGCGACGTCTGGCTCTTCACCGCGCCGACCGAGATTCCCAGCGCCTGCGCCACCTCGCGCTCCGACAGGTCGAACGCGTAGCGCAGCACCACGCACGCCCGCCGCCGGTGCGGCAGCTGCCGCAACGCGCTGCGCACGTCGAGCACCGCGGGCAGGTCCGGGTCGCCGCCCTCCCGGGTGCCGCTGAGCAGGCGCAGCCCGAGGAGGCCGTGCCGGTCACGGACCCGGCCCCGGATCCACTTCCGGGTCAGGTTCGCCACGATGCCCCGAGCGTACGCAGCCGGATCGTCGGCCGCCTGCACCCGGGTCCAGTGCCGCCACACCTCCACGAGCGCGTCGGCGGCCAGGTCGTCGGCGACGGACGCCTCGCCGGTCAGCAGGTACGCCAGCCGGGCCAGCTCGGCGTGATGCTTCTCGAAGAAGGCACGGAACGCGGCCTCCTGATCCGGCATCCCGCCTCCCTCACCCTCGCTCCACCTGCGCCGACCGGCCGCGATGACGCTAGAGGCGCTCGCGTGACCGGGCAACCCGGGCCGCCCGGCCCGGCGCCCGCCGCGCCGCCCCCGAACCGCCTCTGAGCAGCGCTTTTATCGTCCCCATACGTCATGGTCGGCAGACTCGGCCGGGTTGTCGTCGCGGTCGGGAGGGACGTTCGGTGGGATATCAGCTGGACCTGGCGCTCGGTCGGCCCGGGGCCGTGGCGTTGCTGGTGTGCTGTGCCCTGGCGGCCGGCGTGCTGTTTTGGCCGCTGTCGCGGTTGCTGGGGTGGCGGCCGGGGTGGAGCCTGCCGGCGCTGCTGTCGCTGGCGCCGATCCTGGTCTTCACCGTGCCGGTGGAGGCGCCCGGGTGGCAGGACGGTGCCGTGCACCGGATGGCGGACTACGTCCGGTCGTTCCTGCACGAGTCGACGTTCCGGGCCGCTCTGGACGCCCCGGCCGCGCACGACGAGCGGGTGGCGAACCTGCTCCTGTTCGTTCCGCTGGGTGTCCTCGGGGCGCTCGCCACCCGCCGCGCGGTGTGGACCGCCGTCGGCGGGGGTGTGCTGTCCTTCGGGATCGAGGGGTGGCAGGCGGTCAGCGGGGTGCGGGTCGCCTCCGCCGCGGACTGGCTCTACAACAGCGGTGGCGCGCTGGCCGGCGCCGGGATCGGGCTGGTGGTGCTGCTCGGGGAGCGGCTGGTACGGGCGGCCACCCGGGTGGCGGAGCCGCCGCCACCGCCGCACCGGGCGCGGCCCGCACGGCACGCCGACCCGTCCGGGTGGCCCGGGACGTCGATGGATACGACGCTCGAGCTGACGGGTGTTCCCGCGCGGGTCACACGACACTCCGCGTAACCGGCCGTTCACCTGGTGGGCACGGCCGGGGGAGGAGCCGGAAAGGGCCCCGCGGCGATCCGGAGCGCCGACCCCGCCTCGGCCGTTCATCCATCGCCTCCGGATCGTTCTCCACCGGCCAGGGGGCCGTCGCCGTCGCCCCGGCGGTGGGCGACTCTGCGCAGGTCACGCGGCTAGCGTCGGGCAGCCCACGAAAGGGGTGCCTTATGTCTGCCCCGTTTTTCCCCGTTACGGCCGGCGCTGCCGGCCGCTTCCATACCGTCCGCCCGTTACGGCGCCGCCTCGCGCTGCTCGCCGTACCGATGATGCTGGCCGCCGCCGTCGCGTCGGCCTCCCCGGCCTCGGCCGCGACGCCCGGGGGTGATCCGCGGGTCCCGGCGACGGCCGGCCGCACCACCGCCGAACTGACCACCGGATGGCGGTTCACGAAGGGTGACCCGGCCGGCGCACGGCTCCCGGACTTCGACGACAGCTCGTGGTCCGCGGTCGCTCTCCCGCACACCTGGAACGACATCGACGGCCACGACGGCGTCTCCGGCTACTACCGCGGCGCCGGCTGGTACCGGCGGCTCGTCACCGCGCCCGCCACCGGCGTCGGCCACCTCGAGTTCGACGGCGCCAACGCCGTGGCCGACGTGTACGTCGACGGCCGGCCGGTGGCCTCCCACAAGGGTGGCTACAGCCGGTTCCGGGCCCCGCTGACCGGCGTACGGCCCGGCGCCACGGCGGTCGTCGCCGTGCGGGTCGACAACGCGCCCGATCCCGCGGTGGCGCCGCTGAGCGACGACTGGGTCCAGTACGGCGGCCTCTACCGCGGCGTACGCCTGGTCCGCACCGGCGACGTCCACGTGGACCTCCTGCACGACGGCGCCCCCGGCGTGTACGCGCGGACGGCGCTGCGCGACGGCGCCGCCGACGTCTCCGTGGAGACCCGGGTCGCCAACGACACCGGGGCGGCCCGGAGCGTGGAGGTGGTCGTGAGCGTCACCGACGCCCGGGGCCGTCCCGCCGCGCCGGTCGCCGCGAGCCGGATCCGGCTGGCCGCCGGGGCGGTGAACAGCGTGACGCGCACGGTGCGGATCGCCCGGCCGCATCTGTGGCAGGGCCGGATCGACCCGTACCTGTACCGGATCCGGGTCGACGTCGTGCGTCCCGGCGCGGCCCGCAGCTCCGACACGGTGGTGCAACCGCTCGGCATCCGTACGGTCGCGGTCGACTCCACGAGCGGCTTCCTGCTCAACGGGAGCCCGTACCGGCTGTACGGGGTGAACATGCACCAGGGGCGGGAGCCGGAGGGCTTCGCGGTGAGCCGCGCCCAGATGGCCCGGGACCTGGACGTCGTCCGCGAGATCGGCGCCACCAGCGTGCGCCTGGTCCACTACCAGCACGACGCGTACGTCTACGACCGGGCCGACGCCGACGGCCTGCTGCTCTGGACCGAGATTCCGTTCATGCACAAGTCCTCGGACGATCCCGCGTTCATCGCCGGCGTGCGGCAGCAACTGCGCGAGCTGGTCCTGCAGAACTTCAACCACCCGTCGGTGGCGTTCTGGAGCATCGGCAACGAGGTGACGTTCAAGGAGGGCCCGGACCCCAACCACGTGCTGATCGAGCTGAGCGCGCTGCTGCGGGCCCTGGATCCGAGCCGGGTCGACGCGTACGCGACGTGCTGCGTGGCCGACGACGACCCGTCCGTCGGGTACACCACCGCCACCGGCTACCACCGCTACGAGGGCTGGTACTTCGGCACCTCCGACCTGTTCGGGCTCTGGGCCGACGCCAACCACGCGGCCCAGCCGGACAAGCCGTTCGCCGTCACCGAGTACGGCGCCGGCGGCAGTCCCGCCCTGCACGCGCAGGATCCGCCGCCGTCGGAGTCGCCGTACCTCGACCCGCCGTACGAGGAGTTGCAGACCCGCTTCCACGACTCGCACTGGCGGCAGATCGCGCAGCGGCCGTACCTGTTCGCCAGCTGGGCCTTCGTGCTCTTCGACTTCGCGTCGGACGGGCGGGACGAGGGCGGCGTGCAGGGGCTCAACAACAAGGGACTGATCACCGACGACCGTACGGTCCGCAAGGACGCCTTCTTCTACTACAAGGCGAACTGGAACCCGGACCCGATGCTGTATCTGACCGAGCGGCGTTTCACCGTACGGCCGAGAACGGTCGCGGACGTGACGGCGTTCGGCAACAGCGGCCCGGTGACGCTGTACGTCAACGGGGTCTCCGCCGGCACCCGGAGCCCGGACGCCTACCACGTGGTGACGTGGCCGGGCGTGCGGCTCGCCCCGGGAGACAACGTGGTGACCGCGGTGTCGTCGGCGGGCGGCAGGCGGCTCACCGACACCGTGCACTGGAGCGTCGATCCGCAATAGACCGTACCGAAAATGGTTCGCCGTCGTGTTCTCCGGACACGGCGGCGAACCATTGTGGGGCGACCCTCAGAAAGGTGGGCGGGGGTCTCCTCCGGGCGGGGGAGCGGGGGTCCCCTACGGCGGTGGGAAGACCGTCCGGAAACGCGTCCGTAGCGTTCGGGTCGTGCCGGACGCCGGGCCCGGAAAGGGCCCCGGGGCGTCAGCAGATCGAGACGATGGAGGCGCACGATGCCGCGTTACGCCGTAACGTTCCGGGTCCGTCCGGGGACCGAGGAAGCAGTGGAGAAACTGCTGTCGAGTTATGACCCGCCGCAGCCGCAGATCGACGAGAACACCCGTCTGGTGAGCACCTCGGTGTTCATGCGGGGCGGCACCGTCGTGCGGATGATCGAGTTCGAGGGCGCGTTCCCGAAGATCATGGCGCACCTGTCCCAGGACCCCAGCATCCAGTACGTGGAGCGGGAGCTCGACAAGTACCTCGTCGAGGAGGACAAGCGCGACATGAGCACCCCCGAGGGTGCCCGCGCCTTCTTCGCCAAGGCGATGATGAAGACCGTCACCAGCCGGATCCCGGAGGGCTACGTCCCCACCGCTGCCTCGGCCGGCAAGCATGAGTGACGCGCGGGTCATCCTCGTCGCCGGCGCCACCGGCGCGCTCGGCCCGGACGTCGTGGCCCGCCTGGTCGCCGCCGGTCACCGGGTGGTCATCACCGGCCGTAACGAGGAGAAGCTGGCGAAGCTGGCCGCCGAGTACGGCGAGGAGGCCGTCTTCCCGGTGGTCACCGACATGGCGGACCCGCTGCTGGCGGGCCGCGCGGTCGGCGACGTGGTCGAGCGCTTCGGCCACGTCGACGGCCTGGTCAACCTCATCGGCGACTTCGCGGTCGGGCCGGTCATGCTGACCGACCTGGCGGCGTACCGGCGGCTGTTCGAGACCAACGTCCTCGCCGCCATCACCGCGACCAAGGCGGTGCTGCCGCAGCTGGGCGAGAAGAGCCACCTCGTCTACATCAGCTCGGTGCTGGCCAGCGAGCCGTTCCCCGGCTTCGCGGGCTACGCCGCCAGCAAGGCGGCGCTCCAGGCCTGGGTGCGCGGACTGTCGCACGAGGTCAAGCACCGTGGCGTGCACGCCAACATCGTGGTGATGACCATGGCGGACACGCCCGAGGCGCGCCGGCAGCGGCCGCACGCCGACTTCGAGCAGGCGACGAAGCCGGACTCGGTGGCGAAGGTCGTCGACTTCCTGCTGAGCCCGGCCGCGGACGGCCTCTACGGCGCCACGATCCCGGTGCTCGGCAAGTTCGAGTTCTCCACCGCCCTGGCCGCGCCGCCGCCGGGTGCGCCACCCATCGGCCGGCTGTAGCCCGGCGCCCGGCACCCGGCGGAACGGAGAACGTGATGGACACGATGACTTTCATCGACGTACACGGGCATCTCAGCCCGCCGGGTGAACGGGGCGGCGGACCGCCCGCCCTGCGCGATCCGGCGGCGGCCATCGAGCGCAAGCGGGCGCTCGGCATCCGGTACACCGTCATCGGCAGTCCGGTGGGGGCGGGCAGCATGCTCCCCACCGGCGCCGCGGACAACTACCGGCAGAGCGCGGACCAGGTCAAGGCGCACAACGAGCTGATGGCCCGGCTGGTCGACAGCTATCCGGAGGCGCTGCGCACGTACGCGTACGTGGATCCCTTCGGCGGCGACGCCATGCTGGCGCAGGCCCGCGACCTGGTGGCGGACTGGCGTTTCGCCGGCCTCGTCGTCAACACCAGCATCGACGGCGAATACCTCGGCTCGCCCCGCGCGGCGGACTTCTTCGCCCTCGCCGACGAGCTGCGGGTGCCCGTGCTGCTGCACCCGCCGGCCGCGCCGGTCGGCTCGGGCAGCTTCACCGACCTCGCGATGGTCGAGCACCTGGCCCGGTTCAACGACGTGACGGCGGGCGTGGCGTCGATCGTCTGCGCCGGCTGGCTGGAGCGCTACCCGGACCTGGTCCTGGTGGCCGCGGCCGGCGGCGGCGGGCTGGCCCTGCTCGGCGAGAAGCTCGACGTGATGGCGGCGAGCCCCCGGCCGCCGCACGCGGAGATCAAGCGGCCGGCGCTGCGCCGGCCGCCGAGCGAGTCGCTCGCCCGGATCTACGTCGACACCTCCAACCCCACCCCGGCCGCGTTGGCCGCGAACGTCACGGCCTTCGGCGCCGGCCACGTGCTCTTCGGTACGGACGCCCCGCCGCTGATGGACGTCCTCGACCGCACCGTGCGCATGGTCGCCGGCGCCGGCCTGCCCCCGGCCGACCGCGAACTCATCGCCGAGGGCAACGCCGCCGCGCTGTACGGCCTGCCGGTCGCGCCCGCGCACCAGTTGACGAGCTGAAGGAGCAAACCGTGAACGTGGACGTAACAGGCGCGAGGGTCGTGGTGACCGGGGGCACCCGGGGCATCGGCCGCGCCATCGCCGTGGCGTTCGCCGCGCAGGGTGCGACGGTGCACACCTGTGGCCGTACCGAGAGCCCCGCCGCCGCGTCGCTGCGGCAGGAGCTGAAGGAACACGGCGACGGCAACGTGGTCGACGTGGCCGACATCGGCTCGCGGGCGGACGCCGCGGCGTTCGTGGCCCGGGCCGGCGAGGCGCTCGGCGGCATCGACGTGCTGGTGAACAACGCCGGCGTGGTCAGCCACCGGACCCTCGACGACATGCCCGACGAGGAGTGGGACCGGGTGCTCGCCACGAACCTCGGCGGGACCATGGCGGTGACCAGGGCGGCGCTGCCGCTGCTCGCCGACGGCGCGTCGATCGTGCACATCGCCTCGGCGGTGGCCGCGGTGGGCATGGTGGCCCGCACCCACTACACGGCGTCGAAGGCGGGCGTCGTCGGCTTCAACCGGTCGCTGTGCAAGGAGGTCGGGCCGCGCGGGATCCGGTCCAACGTGGTGGCGCCCGGCATCATCGAGACGGACCAGGCCGCGGGCATGACGCCCGAGATCCGCGCCCGGTACGAGAAGCTGGCCGCCCTGCAGCGGCTGGGCACCGCCGCCGACGTCGCCGACGTGGTGCTCTTCCTGGGCAGCGACCTCAGCCGCTTCGTCTCCGGGCAGACGATCGTGGTCGACGGGGGCATCTGATGACGACCCCCACCGGCGCCGTCCGTGCCGTGCTGACCATGACCGTCCCGCGGGCGGCCGCCGCCGACTTCGAACGCGAGTGGCGCCGGGTGTCCGAGTGGGTCCGCAAGCAGCCCGGGTGCCTGCGCCAGACGCTGAGCCGCTCCGGCGAGAGCGAACTGCGCTACGTGATCACCTCGGACTGGACCGACGCGCTGTCGTACAGCCGCTTCGAGCACAGCCGGCGCCAGGACGAGCAGACCGCGGCGCTGCGGGACCTGCGTACCAGCGTCGGCATGGACGTGCTGACCATCATCGACCACAAGGAGTTCTCATGACCGTCTTCGTCACCGTCGCCGCGAAGGTCAAGCCGGGCAGCGGCCCGGGCTTCGAGGAGGCGTTCGCGAAGGTCAGCGCGACCGTCAAGGGCACGCCGGGGCACGTGTCGGACCGGCTGCTGCGCGACGGCTCGGACGCCGACCGTTTCGTCCTGCTCGGCACCTGGGAGAGCGAGGAGAAGTTCCGGGCCTGGGAGGACGCGCCCGTGCACCGGGAGATGACCGTGCCGTTCCGCGAGTTCTGGGCCGGGCCGGTGGAGCGCACCATCTACCACCTCGCCGTCGACGGGGCCGACGCCCCGGGCGCGGGCCGATGAGCGACGACCTGGCCGGTGCGCCGGTGACCGTGCCCGGGCGCACCGTGGTCACCGGCGCCGCCGGCTTCATCGGCTCGCACGTCGCGGAGGCGCTGCTCGGCTACGGCTCCCAGGTGCTGGGCATCGACAGCTGCCTGCGGGACCCGGACGGCGTCGGCCGCAACCTCGCCCCCCTGGAACGCCACGACGGCTTCCGGCTCCTGCGCGCCGACCTGCTTGACGTCACGGCCGAGGAGTTCGAGGGCGTCGACACCGTGTTCCACCTGGCCGCGCAGCCGGGCGTACGGACGTCCTGGGGCAGCCGGTTCGGCCAGTACTGCGACAGCAACATCCTCGCCACCCACCGGGTCATGGAGGCGGCGGCAGCCGCGGGCGTACGCCGGGTCGTCGTTTCCTCGTCGTCCAGCGTGTACGGCCGCACCGACGTGGCCGCGTTCGACGAGTCGCTGGCGCCCAGCCCGATGTCGCCGTACGGGGTCACCAAGCTCGCCGGGGAGCAGCTCGCCCTGGTCCACGCGATGCGCCCGGACGCGACGGTCAGCGTGATCGCCCTGCGCTACTTCACCGTGTACGGGCCCCGCCAGCGCGACGACATGGCCATCGGCCGGATGATCCGCGCCGCGCTGACCGGCGAGCCCATGACCGTCTTCGGCGACGGCCGCCAGCAGCGGGACTTCACCTTCGTCGGCGACGTCGTGCGGGCGAACCTGCTGGCGATGGGCGCGGACGCGCGGACGGCCGTGGTGAACGTCGGCACCGGCGAGATCGTCACGGTCCTCGACCTGCTGGACCTGGTCGGCGAGGTGACCGGCCGGCCGGTGCCGGTGACCTTCGCGCCGGCGGAGGCGGGCGACGTCCCGTTCACCCGGGCGGACGTCAAGGAGGCCGAGCGGGTGATCGGCTACCGATCGGCGGTCAGCCTGCGGGAGGGCCTGCAACGCCAGCTCGAGTGGATGTCGGCGACCGGCGGCGTGCCGGGTGCCGCGCAGGTGCGGCCGTCCCGCTGACCGGGGCCCGGATGGGGAGCGTTCGTGTCCGTACTCCAGAACCGTAACTACCGGATGTGGCTGATCGGCCTGTCGGGTGCCAACGTCGGCACCTGGATGCAGCGGATCGCGCAGGACTGGCTGGTCCTCGAGCTGACCGATCGCTCCGGCACCGCCCTCGGCCTGGTGACCGCCCTGCAGTTCCTGCCGATCCTGCTGGTCGGCACGACCGGCGGCGGCGTCATCGCCGACCGCTACGACCGGCGCCACACCCTGCTGTGGACGCAGGTCGTGGTCGGCCTCTGCGCCGCCGCCCTGGCCGTCCTCGTGCTGACCCACACCATCGCGCTCTGGCACGTCATGGTCGTCGCGGTGGTGCTGGGCCTGGCCAGCGCGGTGTTCCAGCCGACCGTCCAGGCCTTCGTCCTCGAGTTGGTCGAGCGGGACCAGCTCACCACGGTGGTCGGGATCAGCGGCGGGTCGTTCCACGTGGCGCGGCTCGTCGGACCGGCCGTCGCCGGCGCCCTGATCGCCGCGTCGGGCACCGGCCCGGTGTTCGTCATCGCGGCGGTCACCGTGGCCGGGCCCATCGTGGCCCTGCTGCGGATGGACGTGAACCGGCTGCACCTCACCCCGCGTACGGGCGGCGGCCGGGGCATGTTCCGCGAGGGCCTGCGATACGTGCGCGGCGACCGGGACATCCTGCTGCTGCTCGCCGTCACCGGGTTCGTCGGCACGTTCGCGGCCAACTCGGCGGTGACCAACGCGCTGATGGCGACCACCGTCTTCGACCGGGGCGCCCGCGAGTTCGGCCTGCTCGGCTCCGTGCTGGCGATCGGCTCGCTGGGCGGCGCCGCGCTCGCCGCCCGCCGCAAGCGGGTCAGCACCCGCTTCGTGGTCTGGGTGGCGATCGGCTTCTGCGTCTGCAACATGCTGTCCGGGCTGATGCCCACGTACGCGGGCTTCGCGGTCAGCCTGGTCGCGGTCGGGCTGTCCCAGCTGACGTTCATCACCGCGGCGAACTCGGCGCTCCAGCTGCGGGCCGACGACCGGCTGCGCGGCCGGGTGATGGCCCTGTTCACGGTGCTGATGACCGGCACCACGCCGATCGGCGCGCCCCTGCTGGGCTGGCTCGCCGAGCGGGCCGACGCGCGGGTGGCCCTGGAGCTCATGAGCGCCGCCGGCCTCGTGGGCGTCCTGGTCAGCGTCGCGATCCACTACCGGCGCAGCCCCGCGGCGGTGCCGGCCGAGACGGAGAGAGACCTGGTGGGCGAACGATGAGCGACGTCACGCGGACCACGTGCGTCATCGCGGGCGGGGGCCCGGCCGGCGCGATGCTGGGCTGGCTGCTGGCCCGCGCGGGCATCCCGGTGCTGGTGCTGGAGAAGCACCCCGACTTCCTCCGGGACTTCCGGGGCGACACGATCCACTCGTCGACCATCCAGATCATGGACGACCTCGGCGTGGTGGACGACTTCCTCGCGCGCCCGCACCAGCGCCAGACCGGGAACCGGGCGATCACCGACGACGGTGAGATGCTGCTCGCCGACTACGGCGTACTGAAGATCAAGTATCCGTTCATCGCCTACATGCCGCAGTGGGACTTCCTCGACTACGTGGTGGGCCAGGCGTCGCGCTACGACACCTTCACCATCCGGATGAACGCCACGGTGACCGGGCTGATCGAGGAGGACGGCCGGGTCGCCGGGCTGCGCTACCGGCACGAGGGTGCCGAGCACGAGGTGCGTGCGCTGCTCACGGTCGCCGCGGACGGACGGCATTCCCGGGTACGCGAGGCAGCGGGGCTCTCCGTACGCACCCTCGGGGCACCGATGGACCTGCTGTGGTTCCGGATCTCGCGGGAGGCGGACGACCCGGCGTACTCGTTCGCCCGGCTCACCCGGGGCCAGATGCTCGCGATGATCGCCCGCGACACCTACTGGCAGGCCGCGTACGTGGTGCCGAAGGACGCGAACGGCCGGCCGGAGTCGGACATCGGACAGCTCCGCGACCGGCTCGAGGACCTGCTGCCGTGGCTGCACGGGCGCACCGCCGAGCTGCGCGGCCCGGAGGACGTGCACCGGCTCGACGTCCAGCTCAATCGCGCGGTGCGCTGGCACCGGCCCGGCCTGCTCGCGATCGGCGACGCCGCCCACGCCATGTCGGTGGTCGGCGGGGTGGGCATCAACCTGGCCGTGCAGGACGCGGTGGCGACCGCGAACCTGCTCGCCGCCAAGCTCGCCCGGGGCCGGCTGCGGGACCGCGATCTCGCCGCTGTGCAGCGCCGACGCATGCCGGCCACGGTCCTGACCCAGCGGTTGCAGGCCACGATCCAGAACCGGTTCCTGGTGCCGCTGCTGGCCGGCCGCACCGGGGGACAGCCGCCGAGGATCCTGCGCAAGCTGTTCAAGCTCGGCCCGTTCGAGCGGGCGAAGGCGCGCCTCATCGCGGTCGGCTTCCGCCCCGAACGGGCGGACCGGCTGCCCGTGGGCGCCGCCCCGGCCGCCGATCCGGGGCGCGCGATCCGCGGCTGATCGCCGCCGCCGGCCGGCCCCGCCGCCGTCGTGCCGCCGTCGACATCGGGCGTACGGATGCGTTAGGTTCGTCCCACCACACGTATTCGTGCGGCGAGAGGTGCATGGGGATGAAGGCCTCCGGTCGACCTGCCGAGGAGTTCCTGGCGGAATTCTCGGCACACCTTGACGGCCGCGGGGCCTGGCGGCGCCGGGTCGAGGCCGAGATGCGGGACGGGCTGTCCTGCGCCATCTCCGACGTCCAGACGGAAGACCTCGACGCCGACGAGGCGGAGCGGCGCGTGCTGCGCGACTGGGGTTCGCCGCGGGAGCTGGCCGAGCAGTTCAACGGCATCGGCTCGGTGGCGAACGCGGGCCGCCTCGCCGGACGCATCCTGATCGCCACGCCCGTCCTGGCGGTCGCCTGGGCCCTGGTCGTCCTGCTCAGCCGGGATCCGTGGCCGACCGAGCCGACCTTCATCTTCATCGCCACCCGGCTGCTCGGCGCCTCGGTGACCATCGCCGTGGTGTGCTCGGCCGCCATCCTGATCGACCGCCGGCGTGCCGTCCTGCGGGGTCGCGCGCCGTCGTGGGCAGCGGTCTGGGCCTGCGCCGGCACGGCCGCCGCCAACCTGGTGCTGATCGCGATGCTGATCTACCGCGCCGGCTCGGGGCCGTCCGCGATCTCCTGGGCCCTGGCGGCGCTGCCGGGCCTGCTCACGCCGACGTTGCTGGGCCTGACGTTGCGTGACGTGCGCCGCATCCGCGCGGCCCGTGTTCCCCGTCAGTAGGGGGAGCGCTGAGCCGCGCGACCGGCGTTCTCCGTCAGTAGCGGCGGCGCCGCATCCGCGCGGCCCGCGTTCGCCGTTCGGTGAGGGTGTGCAGAGCCGCGCGGTCCCCGTGGGCCGCGCGGCGTCCAGGTGCCGGCAGGAAGGTCAGACCGTGCGGCTGCGGGTCGCGGCCGGGCCGACGTTCATCACCGTGCTGACCGCCTTGGCCATCGTCTGCCAGGACCGCCGGTGCTCCTCCAGCGTGCGCACGCCGTCGTCGGTGAGCTGGTAGACCCGGCGGCGCCGGCCGCCGACCTGGGACCAGCCGCTGGCGACCAGGCCCATCGCCTCCAGCCGGTGCAGGGCGGGGTAGACCGTTCCCGATGGCAGATCGATCTGGCCGCCGCTGCGCTCGCGCAGCACCTCGAGCACCGCGTAACCGTGCAACGGCTCCTCGCGCAGCACGGCGAGCAGCAGTCCTTCCAGGTGACCCTTCAATGCCTCTGCCCGCATGACCTGCATGTTATGTGACCCGCATATGTAGTGTCGACAGGCATCGCGGAACGGTCACACATTTCCTTGCAGGCGCCGGTAGGAGCCGCCGAAGAAGACCAGCGGGTCCGCCTCGGTGACCGGATGCACCTCGACGACCCGGCCCAGCACGATGTCGTGGTCGCCGGCCGCGATGACCTGCTCGGTGATGCATTCGAGCGCGGCGAGCGCGTCGATGAGGACCGGGGAGCCGGTGGTGCCGGGGCGCCACCGCACCGCGCCGAAGCGGTCGAGGCCCGGGCGGGCGAACTGGCCCGAGAGCCGTTCCTGGCCGGCCGCGAGCAGGTTCACGGCGTACGCGGTGGAGGCGGACAGCACTCTGCGTAGTTGCGAACGGTGACCGACACAGAACAGTACGAGCGGTGGATCGAGCGAGACGGAACAGAACGAGTTCACCGTCATGCCCACGGCGTGCCGGGCGTCGCGGGTGGTCACCACGGCCACCCCGGTGGCGAAGCGGCCCAGCGCGGAACGCAGGTCACGGGTGTCGAGGCCGGAGGGCAGCAGGTGGGTGTCGGTCATGGCGGTCACCTTTCCGAGGTGGCGACGGTCCGGGCCGGGACCGGCTCCGGTACGGCGGGTACGGGCCCGGCGGCGCCGCCGGAGCGGCCGGGCCGGGAGCCGAAGGGGCCGGCGAGGGCGAGCAGCGGCACGGTCACGGCGGTGGTGACCAGGGCGGTCAGGACGAGCACGGTGAACATCCGCTCGTCGATGACGCCGCGTTGCAGGCCCACGTCGGCGATCACGATGCCGGTCAGGCCCCGGCAGTTCATCAGCACGCCGACCCGGTAGGCGTCCCGCCGCCCGAGGCCGGTGGCGCGGGCGGCGATCCCGGCGCCCAGCAGCTTCGTCAGCATCGCCGTGACGACGAGGGCCAGCGGCGCCACCCAGGCGGCCGCGGTGCTGCCCACGCCGCCGATCGACACGTGCATGCCGGCCGCCGCGAAGAACAGCGGCAGCAGGGCGGCCATCGTGAAGGAGCGGATCCGGGTGGCCAGCGTCTCGGACGTCCGGGTGTGCCGCGGCATGATGACGCCGAACAGGAACGCGCCGAGGATGGCGTGGATGCCGATGGCCTGGGTGGCGGTCGCCGCCGCCAGCGCGCCGACCAGCACCAGCGGCAGCAGGGCGAACTCGGCGTTCTCCCGCCGTTCGAGGGTGTGCACCAGGCGGTGCAGGCCGGGGCGGGCGGCGCCGAGCATCAGCACCACGAAGGCGGCGGTCAGGGCCAGGACGACCCCGCCGGGCAGGGCGGTCGTCAGGCCGGCGAGGGCGAGCGTGACCGCGAGCATGGCCCAGGCGGCGACGTCCTCCACGGCGGCGCTGGCGACGATGAGCGCGCCGATCGGGGTGCGCAGCCGGCCCCGTTCCTCCAGGATGCGGGCCAGGACGGGCAGGGCGGTGACCGCGAGCGCCAGCCCGACGAACGGGCCGAACGCCCGGAAGCTGACGCCGGTGCCGGCGAAGCCGGGGAAGAACCACAGGGCGAGCGCCAGGCCGGCGACGAAGGGTGCGGCCAGGCTGGCGAAACTCACGGCGGTGATCGTGTGGCCGCGGGGCCGCAGGGTGCTCAGGTCCAGTTCCCAGCCGACCAGGAACATGAACACGACGAGGCCGAGCTGCGCGGCGAGGTCGATGCCGCCGAGCACCGCCGCGGGAAACAGCCCGTGCCAGACGCCGGGCAGGAGCGCGCCGAAGATCGTCGGGCCGAGGGCGATCCCGGCCGCCATCTCGCCGACGACCGCGGGCTGGCCCAGGCGCCGCAGCAGGGCGCCGAGCCCGTGCGACAGCGCCAGCACCAGGACGAGGGCCAGCAGGAAGCGGGCGGTGGTGTCGAGAACGGCGGGCGACGGCGCGGCCCCGACGGCGGGGGCCGGATCGTCCGTGCCCAGGGTCAGCAACGCCGCCACGCCGAGGGCGAGCGCCATCGCGGCCGACGCGATGACCAGATAGGACAGGCCGGTCCGGCGCGTCCTCGGTCTCGGGGCTGGTTCGTCCACCGGTCGCCTCCGTCGTGGGTGTACGGTCGCGGCGGATGCCGCACCGTGCCGAAGGTACGGCCGCAACCTCGAACCGTCCTCCACCGTGATGGGGACAGCCACCCGCCGCCCGCGCGTACCGGTGGGTCCGCCCGCGGTGGGATCCGCGCCGCGCCGCCCGCAGGTCAGCCGCCTCGCCGGGACGGAGGTACTCCTACAGGCGGGGGAGACTTCTCCTCCTACCGACGGTTGTCAGCACCGGCGTCGCTTCCTACGGTCACTAGCGTCATCGATCGATCACGGAAGGCCACCATGCGGATCCTCTTCACCTGCATCCCGGGCCGCGCCCACGTCAACGCCATGCGGCCGCTGGTCGTGGCCGCCCGTCAGGCCGGGCACCAGGTCCACGTCGTCACCGCGGCCTCGTCCGCGGACCTCTTCGCCGGCCTCGACGTGCCGGTGCTGGCCGGCGGCTTCGACTGGTCGCAGTCCGACCCCGCCTCGCTGCCCGAGTTCCACGAGGCGCAGGGGCCGCCGATCAAGGCGTTCACCGTGGTCGCTGGCCGCGGCATGGTCGACGACCTGCTCCGGCACGCCGAGACGGTCAAGCCCGACCTGATCGTCTGGGACGCCATGGAGTTCGGCGGCTGGATCGCCGCGGAGGTGCTCGGCATCCCGTCCGCCAGCGTCGCGTCGGCCATGGGCACGCCCCGGCCGATCATCGCCGCGCTCACCGGCCCGGAGCTCAGCGACCTCGCCGTCCGGTACGGCCTCGCCCCGGACCCCGAGCTCAGGCGCATGTTCGGCCACCTCTACGTGCACCGCAAGCCGCGGATCCTCGACCTGCCGTACGGCGAGCGCCTGACCGAGGAGTTCCGCTACCGCCCGGCGATGTTCGACCGGCCGCCGGTGCCGGCGCCGGACTGGCTCGCCGGCCTCGGGGACCGTCCGGTCGTACATCTGTCACTGGGCACCACCTTCTCCGACTCGGCGCCGGCCCGGCAGGTCCAGCGCACGGTCATGGAGGCGCTCGCGGGCGAACCGGTCAGCGTGGTGATCTCGACGGGCGGGGCGGATCCGGCGTCCTACCGCGACGTCCCGGACAATGTCCATCTTGTGCCCTATGTGGACCACGAGGCGCTGCTGCCGCACTGTGCCGCGTTCCTGTGTCACGGATCGTTCAGCTCCGTGCTGGTGGCGATCGCGCACGGCGTACCGATGGTCTACCTGCCTCTTTCCGCCGATCAGCCGGTCGTGAGCATGCACCTGGCCAACCTCGGCCTCGGGGTGAACCTGGCGAATGCGCGGCAGGGTCCGGTACCCACCCTGGATCCGGCGGCCCTGACCGCGGAGAGTGTGCGCGCGGCGGTGCGCACCGTTTCGGGCGACTCCATCTATTTGGACAGGCTTGACTTGATCCGTGGTGACTTCCGCCGTCTACCGCCGGTGGCGGCGGTCGTGAACCGTTTCGAAAACTGTCGGTAATCAAATAGGTCACTCTGCGTCGGACCGGTCTTGCCATGTGTAGCCACGCCGAGTAACCTTTCCGCGTGGTAGTTCTGATATGTATTCGCGTTCTTGGATGAAAAAGTGCGGAGTACGTAGTGACTCTCGGGGGACCGCTTTCTTTCCAGTACGTTATGGAGCTCTATTCGCTCGAGGTGCCCGCCCCGGACCGGGAGGCGCTGGTGAGCGTCCTTCTCTGGTTCGTGGTGCTGGCCGGCATGGTGCTGCTCTTCCGCAGCGGGCGCCGGCCCGGGCACTTCCTGTTGCAGGTCTGCGCGTTGCTGACCCAGCACGCGGCGATGCTCGCCCTGCTCTGGAGCGTGCATTCCTTTCGCGTCATGGCGATCACCCAGACCGTCGTCCTGCTCTGTGACGCGCTCGCGATCCTGTGCGCGCGGCACGGACGGCACGAGGAACGGCCGCCGCGCCGCCCCTCGGGCGACGCCGACGACGGCCTCACCGAGCAGCGGCACCAGCTGGCCCGCGATCTGCACGACACCATCGGCAACAACCTGACGATCATCTCCCTGTACGCCCGGATGGGCCGCCGGATGCCCGCCGAGCACCAGCTCGCCCGGATCGACGAGACGGCCCAGCAGACCATGGACCACGTCGGGCGGATCCTGCACGACCTGCGCAACGGCAAGCGCGCCGAGGGCCGCGGCCCGACCGACGTGGGCGAGGCCGTCCGCCGGGTGGTGGCGGAGGTCCGCGACGTCGTCCCGGGCGTGCGGATCTGCCTGACCGGCGACGTGCGGCCGGTCGAGGCCCGGACGATGACGGTCGCCTGCCGGGTGATCCGGGAGGCGCTGGTCAACGCCGCCAAGCACGGCGTGCTGCACGACGCGGTCGTCCACATCGCGGTGGACGATCAGCTGACGGTGCAGGTGATCACCCGGGCCCGCCGCGGCCTGCGGCGCCCGGTGGCGGCCGGGATGAGCCTCGGCTTCGGCCTGCGGGGCCTGGCCGAGGAGGTGGAATCGGTCGAGGGCGAGTTCCGCAGCGGCCCGGGCGACAACGGCCGGTACGAGGTGGCCGTCCGCATACCGCTGCGGACCTACCCGGCGCCCACCACCCTCTCCGAGCGACGGGACGGTCTTCAGCCATGCGACGTATCACGGTAGCCCTGGTCGACGACCAGCCGATCGTCCGCAGCGGGCTGCGGGTCACCCTCGCCCAGGATCCCCAGATCGAGATCGTCGGGGAGGCGCAGCACGGCGTCGAGGGCGTGCAGATGGCCCGGCTGCTGCGTCCCGACGTGGTGCTGATGGACATCGACATGCCGCGGATGGGCGGCGTCGAGGCGACCCGGCAGATCTGCAACGAGCTGCAGAACCCGCGGCCCCGGGTGCTCATCCTGACGGTCTACCAGCAGGACGAGTACCTCTTCGAGGCGCTGCGGGCCGGTGCCAGCGGCTTCCTGCTCAAGACGGCGCCCACCGAGAAGGTGGTCGAGGCGATCCGGGCGGTGGCCGAGGGGTCCGCCATGCTCGCGCCCGAGGCCACCGCGAAGCTCATCACCGAATTCGCCAGCCGGCCCGCCGCCTCCGGGATCAACGCGCCGGAGCTCGTCACGTTCACGGACCGTGAGCTCGACGTCTTCAAGCTGCTGGTGTGCGGCTACCGCAACGACGAGATCGCCCGCCGGCTCGTGGTGGGCGACAGCACGGTGAAGTCGCACATCCAGCACATCTATCTCAAGCTCGGCGTGCGCGACCGGGTGCAGGTGGTCATCTACGCGTACGAGCACGGTCTGATCCAGGCGGGGGTGGGGCTCGTCTCCGCCGACAGGTGGAAGCGCTAGACCCGCGAACGAGAATGCGGCTCCCCATCCGGGTGGGTGTGACGCCGATGCGGCATTCGTAATCTGAATCGGTTCCCGTCGTCGTTGGACGACTGTCGGATACCGTGGAGGAAAGCGAATGAGTGATCGGTCTCTCATCGTCGCCCGATTGAATCCGGGTGGTTCTCCGGAAATAGCGAAATTGTTCGCGGAATCTGATTCCGGAGAACTGCCGAATCTGCTCGGCGTGCGGCGGCGGCATCTTTTCGCCTACCGGGATCTCTATTTCCACTACGTCGAGTTCGAGGGCGAGCGGCACGAGGCCCTGCGGGCCGCCGCGGGACGGCAGGACTTCCGGGAGCTGAGCGTCGCCCTGGACGACCACGTCACCCCGTACGACCCGGCCACCTGGCGCAGCCCGGCGGACGCCATGGCGACGGAGTTCTACCGGTGGACGCCGGCGACCGGGCCGGAGGTCGTCCAGTGAGCATCTCGCCGCCGGCGGCCGCTCCGGTCCGCCTCGCCGCACCCCCGGCCCCCGCGCCCGCCCCGGCCGCGCCCGCCCCGGCCCCCCTCGCCGCCGAGGAGCGCGGCTGGCGTCACTGCGCGGGCTGCGGCGCCACCGTCTACCGGCCCCGGCTGGCCCGCAAGCTCGGGGTTTGCCCCGAATGCGGCCACCACCACCGGCTGCGCCCCGCCGAGCGGATCGCCCAGCTGATCGACGAGGGCACGTACGAGCCGGCGCCGCCGGTAACCGTCGAGCGCGACGTCCTCGGGTTCGTCGACCGCCGCCCGTACACCGAGCGGCTCGACGCCGCGGCCGTGCTCGGCTCCGAGGCCGCGGTGCACGGCACCGGCCGGATCCTCGGCCACGAGGTCGTCGTCGTGGTGATGGACTTCGCGTTCCTCGGCGGCAGCATGGGCGCCGCCGTCGGCGAGGTCGTCACCACGGCCGCCGAGCAGGCGCTGAGCACCGGTCGCCCGCTGGTGGTCCTCACCGCCTCCGGCGGGGCGCGGATGCAGGAGGGCACCATCTCGCTGATGCAGATGGCCAAGACCGGCCACGCGTTCGCCCGGCTGCGGGAGGCGGGCGTGCTCAGCATCTGCGTGCTGACCGACCCGACCTTCGGCGGCGTCACCGCGTCGTTCGCCACGCTGGCGGACATCCTCGTCGCCGAGCCCGGCGCGCTCATCGGCTTCGCCGGTCCCCGGGTGGTCGAGCAGACGACCGGATCCCGGCTGCCCGACGGGTTCCAGCGCGCGGAGTACCTGCTCGAGCACGGCCTGCTCGACCGGGTGGAGCCCCGCGACCGGCTCCGGCCCCAGCTCGCCCGGCTCATCGCCCTGGCGCGGCCCGGCACCGCACCCGCGGGCGCGGCCGAGGTGCAGCTCCGCGACCCGCGGCGGTTGCCCGTGCGCCCGGCCTGGCAGACCCTCAAGCTCGCCCGCGACCAGCAGCGCCCGACCACCCTGGACTACGTGCTGCGGGTCTGCGACGAATTCGTGGAGCTGCACGGCGACCGCCTCCTCGCCGACGACCACGCCGTCGTGGGCGGGCTCGCCTCGATCGCGGGCATCCCGGTGATGCTCGTCGGGCACCAGAAGGGCCACGACACCCGCGAGATGGTGCACCGCAACTTCGGCATGCCGCACCCGGAGGGCTACCGCAAGGCGCTGCGCCTGATGCGCATGGCGGACCGGGCCGGACTGCCCATCGTCACGCTCGTCGACACCCAGGGCGCGTTCCCCGGGCAGGCCGCCGAGGAGCGCGGGCAGGCCTGGGCGATCTCGGAGTCGATCAGCACCATGTCGGAGCTGCGCTCGCCGGTCGTCGCCGTGATCACCGGCGAGGGCGGCAGCGGGGGAGCGCTGGCGCTCGCCGTGGCCAACCACGTGCTGGTCATGGAGAACGCGTGCTACTCGGTGATCAGTCCGGAGAGCTGCTCGACCATCCTCTTCGGCGACCGCGGCCGGGCCGACGAGGTGGCCGAGTCGCTGCGGATCACCGCGCCCGAGCTGCTGCGCCTCGGCGTCGTCGACGGCGTGGTCGCCGAGCCGGCCGGCGGCAGCCAGGCCGACTGGGACGCCGCCGCGGCCGAACTCCGCGGCTGCCTGCTGCAGAGCCTGTCCGAACTCGCCGGGATCGGCCCGGACGAGCTGCGGGCGCAGCGGCACGGACGGTTCCGCCGGATCGGCTCGGTGGCCGCGGCGACGACGGGGAGCGGCGATGAGTGACACCGGCCGGGCGGCGCTCGACGCCGCCACCACCGAGGAGCACCGCATCGCGCTGATCCGCAGGGAGGCGCTGGCCCTGATCTCGGCAGCCCCGGCGCGCTGCACCCGGGTGCGGCTGGAGGTCGGCGACTGCGTCGTGGAGATGAGCTGGGAGCAGCCGGCGGTCGCGCCCGCGGCGCCGGTGGCCCCGGCCGCGGCGGTGACCGTCACGGCGACGCCGGCGGCACCCGTCACCGTGGTCGCCGAGGCGGCCCCGGCCGACGACAGCCACAGCGTCACGTCGCCGATGGTGGGCACCTTCTACCGCGCCCCCGAGCCCGGCGCCCACCCGTTCGTCGAGGTCGGCGACCGGGTGGAGGTCGGTGACCCGGTGGGCATCGTCGAGGCGATGAAGCTGATGAACCAGATCGTCAGCGACGTCGCCGGGGTGGTCGTGGCCGTGGACGTCGCCGACGCCGACGGCGTCGAGTTCGGGCAGACCCTCGTCCGCGTCAAAGCCGACGGGAGCTGAGGCCGCCGTGTTCGACAAGGTGCTCATCGCCAACCGCGGCGAGATCGCGTTGCGGGTCGTGCGCGCCTGCCGGGAGCTCGGCATCCGCTCGGTGGTCGTCTACTCGACCGCGGACGCCGCGTCGGCGGCCGTCCGCGCCGCCGACGAGGCGGTCCACATCGGACCGCCGCCGGCGAAGGCCAGCTATCTGCACGTGCCGAACGTCATCGAGGCCGCGCTCAAGCACGGCGTCGACGCCATCCATCCCGGTTACGGCTTCCTCTCCGAGGACGTCGACTTCGCCGAGGTCTGCTCCGACAACGACCTCGTCTTCATCGGCCCCGACCCGGAGGTGATGCGGCTCGCGGGCGACAAGGTCGAGATGCGGGCCCGGATGATCACCGCGGGGCTGCCGGTGCTGCCGGGCTCGGTGGGCGCGGTGGCCACCGTCGGCGAGGCCGAGGAGATCGCCGCGGACATCGGCTACCCGGTGGTGGTCAAGGCCTCCGCCGGGGGCGGCGGCCGCGGCATCACCCGGGCCCGGGACCGGGCCGAGCTGCAACGGGCGTTCACCGAGAGCACCACGATCGCCCGCGCGCTGTTCGGCGCCGCCGAGGTGTACGTGGAGAGCTTCGTGGACCGCGCCCGGCACATCGAGGTGCAGATCATGGCCGACCGGCACGAGGTGGTGCACGTCGCGGAGCGGGACTGCTCGCTGCAGCGGCGCCGGCAGAAGCTGGTGGAGGAGACCCCGTCGGCCCTGCTGACCCCGGCCCAGCGCGAACAGGTCACCGAGTACGCCGTCCGCGGCGCCCGGTCCATCGGCTACCTCGGCGCGGGCACCATGGAGTTCCTCGTCCGCCCGGACGGCCGCGCGACGTTCATGGAGCTCAACGGCCGCATCCAGGTCGAGCACCCGGTGACCGAGATGGCCACCGGCATCGACCTGGTCCGCGAGCAGTTGCGCATCGCGTCCGGCGAGCGGCTCTCCTTCCGCCAGGACCAGGTCGTGCCCCGCGGCGCCGCGATCGAGTGCCGGATCAACGCCGAGGACCCGGCCGCCTGCTTCCGGCCCACGCCCGGCCTGATCACCTCGCTGCGCCCGGCCGGCGGTCCGTTCGTCCGGGTCGACAGCGGCGTCGAGCAGGGCGACACGATCGCGCCGTACTACGACTCGCTGCTGGCCAAGCTGATCGTCTGGGCGCCCGACCGCGACGCCGCCATCTCCCGGATGACCCGGGCCCTGGACGAGTTCGAGGTCGAGGGGCCGGGCGTACGGACGACGATCCCGCTGGCCCGGCGGCTCATCAACACCCCGGAGTTCCGGGCGGGCGAGCACACGACCGACTTCGTCGACGCTTTCCTCGCCCGCGCGGCGGAGGGCGGCACGCCATGACGGATCTGCTCAGCCCGCAGGTCACCGACGATCCCGCGCGGCTCGCCCGGATGATGGGGCCACGGCGGCGGCCGGTCGTGGCGGTGGTGTCCTTCACCGACGCCGACCTCTGCGCCGCGCGGCAGGCCGCCTGCCTCGCCCGTCAGCTCGACGTGCGGCTCACCGTCGCCGTGCTGCGGCCGACGACGGTGTGGCTCGGTGCCGCCGGCCCGCTGACGCTGCCGACCTTCGCCGACGACTACGACCTGCAGCTGACCACGGCCCTGGTACGCGCCCTGGACCCGATCGGCATCCCGTGGCGGCTCGTCGTCCTCGACAGCTTCGTCCACAGCACCCGGCTGATCCGGGAACTGGACGCCGGGATGGTCATCGTCGGCGCGCCGTACGGCTGGGGCAACCCGGTGGGCCGGATCCGGCAGCTGTGGCGTGCCAACCGGCTGTCGCGGCGCTCGAGCATCCCGGTCGGCGTGTGGTCCGCCCGCAGGGGGCTGTCCTCCCGGGGTTGAGGAGACCCCTCCGCTGCGCAGTGGACGACGCCGTCCCGCGCCCGTTCATAGCCTGACCCCACTCGCGATACCCGTCCATGGGAGGCAAGAGAATGGTTTCACCACAGGGATCTGCGACGGATCCGTACGACGTCGTCATCCTCGGCAGTGGCATCGCGGGGTCGACGCTGGGCGCGATCCTGGCCCGAAACGGCGCCTCGGTGCTGCTGATCGACGCGGCGACGCACCCGCGGTTCGTGGTCGGCGAGTCCACCACCCCGCACACCCTCGTGCTGTTCAAGCTGCTGGCCCGCCGGTACGGCGTACCCGAGCTGGAGTACCTCACCTCCTACGACTCGTGCCTGTCGGAGATCGGGCGCTCGTTCGGCATCAAGAAGCACTTCGGCTTCATGCTCCACCGCGAGGGCGAGGAACCGGACCCGCGGGAGGTGAACCAGTTCAACGCGCCGGCCAAGCTCAACCAGTCGAGCCACCTGTTCCGGCAGGACAGCGACGCGTACCTGTTCCACGCCGCGATCCGCTACGGGTGCGTGGCCAGGCAGCAGTACCGCGTCACCGACGTCGAGCTGGGCGAGGACCTGGTCTGCGTCGTCGGCCCGGACGGCGGCCGGCACCACGGCCGCTACCTGGTCGACGCCAGCGGCTTCCGGTCCGTGCTCGCCACCAAGCTGGGCCTGCGCGAGGAGCCGTCGCGGCTCAAGCACCACTCCCGGTCGCTGTTCACCCACATGGTGAACGTGAAGACGACCGACGAGGTGCTGGCGATGCCGTCGTCGGAGCTGCCGCCCGTGCCGTGGTTCCAGGGCACCATGCACCACATGTTCCCGCGGGGCTGGTTCTGGTCCATCCCGTTCAACAACGAGGCCCAGTCGCGCAACCCCCTGGTGAGCGTCGGGCTCACCCTCGACGAGCGGCTCTACCCCGTACGCGAGGACCTGACGCCCGCCGAGGAGTTCGAGTTCTACGCGGCCAAGTACCCGGTCGTGCAGCGCGTCTTCGCCGACGCCCGGCCGGTGCGCGAGTGGGTCCGCACCGGCCGCTTGCAGTACTCGTCCCGGCAGACCGTCGGCCACCGCTGGTGCCTGATGTCGCACGCCGCGGGCTTCATCGACCCGCTGTTCTCGCGCGGCATCTCCAACACCGCCGAGGTCGTCAACGCGCTCGCGTCGCGGCTGCTCGGCGCCCTGGCCGACGGGGACTTCTCGGACGAGCGGTTCCGCTTCGTCGAGCGGCTCGAGCAGGGCCTCATCGACTTCAACGACGCCATGGTCAACGCGTCGTTCATCGCGTTCGAGCACTACGAGCTCTGGAACGCGGTGTTCCGGGTGTGGGCGTACGGCGGCGTGCCGGGCAACCTGCGCCTGGAGCGGCTCATCGACAAGTACGAGGCGAGCGGGGACGACGCCGTCTTCGCGGGCGTCGAGCACCCGGAGAACATCGGGCTGTGGTGGCCGGACTCCCCGGCGTACCGGGAGCTGTTCGACGAGATGGTGCGGCTCTGCGCCGCCGTCGAGGCCGGGCGGATCCCGGCCGGCGAGGCGGGCCGCACGCTGATGGACCGGATCGCCAAGGCCGACTTCGTCGCGCCCAGCCTGGGCTTCGCCGACCGCGACGCCCGCTTCATCACCCCGACCAGGGAGATGCTCAAGGAGCTCATGCGGTGGCTCGCCACCGAGGCTCCGGAGGACATGCGCTTCCTCGCCACCGGAAGCCGATTCGCCCCGCCCGCCGGCGTCCCCGCCGGCGCCAAGTGATCAGGAGCAACGCCGCCATGAGCAACGTACTCAGCGACCAGACCGTCATCGACCTGCTCATCGCGGTGGGGGCCAGCCCCGCCGTGACGACCGGCGACTTCGACTCCACCTTCGAGGACCTCGACCTCGACTCGCTGGCCCGCGCCGAGTTCGCGGCCCGCGTCAAGCAGCACAGCGGCGTCGAGGTCGAGGACGCCGTGCACGACGACAGCACCCCGAACTCGATCCGGCGGCTCGTCTTCGCGTCGCTCGCGGAGGTGTGACCGCGATGCCGGAGAGCACCGACAACGAGATCGTCATCGACGCGCCCATCGGCTTCGTCTGGCAGCTCACCAACGACGTCCGCCGCTGGCCGGAGCTGTTCACCGAGTACGCCTCCGCCGAGATCCTCGAGGAGTCGGGCAGCAGCGTCACCTTCCGGCTCAGCATGCACCCCGACGAGAACGGCACCGTGTGGTCGTGGGTGTCGCAGCGCACCACCGACCGCGCGACGTGGTCGGTCCGGGCGCACCGAGTGGAGACCGGCCCGTTCGACCACATGAACATCCAGTGGCAGTACGAGGAACTGGGCCCGGAGAGCACCCGGATGCGGTGGCGGCAGACGTTCGCCATGAAGCCCTCCGCGCCGATCGACGACGCGGGCATGCGGGACCGGCTGAACGCCAACACGGTCGTGCAGATGGCCGTCATCAAGGAGCGGGTCGAGCTCGCCCGGCGGCGGGTCATGGACTTCGCCGACGTGCCGGCCAACCGGCGCCGCGGCGGCGATCTGCGCACCCTGCTGTCGCCGGCTACCGTGGGCAGCACCTCCGGCTTCGCCGGCGCGGTCCGGCTCGCCCCGGGGGAGACGGTCTCCGAGCACTACCACCCGTACTCCGAGGAATTCCTCTACGTCGTCGAGGGTGAGCTGCGCATCGACCTCGACGGCGACCCGCGTACGGTGCGGGCGAACCAGACGCTGTTCGTGCCGAAGGGCGTACGGCACCGGATGGTCAACGCGGGCGGCGGCCCGGCGGTCGCCGTGTTCTTCCTCAGCCCGCTGGCGCCGTCGCCGGAGCTCGGGCACGTCGACACGGAAGAGGTCGCCGAGCCCTCGGCGGCGCTCTCCGAAGTCGGGGGCTGAGCATGGCGGAACGACGCGTCGTGGTCACCGGCATCGGCGTGGTGGCACCCGGCACGCCCGGGCGGGAGGCGTTCTGGGAGCGCATCCTCAGCGGCGTGCCGGCCACCCGCCGGGCGACCCTGTTCGACCCCACCGGGTTCCGCTCGCAGGTCGCGGCGGAGTGCGACTTCGACCCGGTCGCCGGCGGGCTCTCCGCGCAGGAGATCCGGCGCAACGACCGGTTCGCCCAGTTCGCGCTGGTGGCCGGCACCGAGGCGATCGCCGACTCCGGGCTCGACCCGCTCCGGTGGGACGGCGACCAGGTCGGGGTGAGCGTCGGCAGTGCCGTCGGCGCGACCACCCGGCTGGAGACCGAGTACGTCGCGGTCAGCGACCGCGGCCGCAACTGGGAGGTGGACGGCCGGTACGCGATGCCGTTCATGTACTCGGTCTTCGTGCCGTCCGCGCTGGTCACCGAGGTGTCGATGAAGTTCGGCGCGCACGGCCCGGCCACGATGATCTCCACCGGGTGCACGTCCGGCATCGACGCCATCGGGCACGCCGCGCAGCAGATCATCGACGGCGAGGCCGACGTGATGCTGGCCGGCGGCAGCGAGTCGCCGATCTCGCCGATCTCGTACGCCTGCTTCGACGCGATCCGCGCCACCAGCCCGCACAACGACGACCCGGTCCGCGCGTCCCGCCCGTTCGACAACACCCGCCAGGGCTTCGTCATGGGCGAGGGGTGCGCGATGCTCGTGCTCGAGGAGTACGAACGCGCCAAGGCCCGCCACGCGGCGATCTACTGCGAGGTGGCCGGCTACGCGAGCCGGGCCAACGCGTTCCACATGACCGGCCTGCACCCGGACGGGCTGGAGCTCGCCGAGGCGATCCGGCTGGCCATGAGCCAGGCCGGGGTGGCGCCGGAGCAGCTCGGCTACATCAGCGCGCACGGTTCGGGCACCAAGCAGAACGACCGGCACGAGACCGGGGCGTACAAGCGGATCCTCGGCGACGCCGCGTACCGCACCCCGATCAGCTCGATCAAGTCCATGCTGGGCCACTCGCTCGGCGCGATCGGCGCGCTGGAGATGGCGGCGTGCGCGCTCGCCATCGACCGGGGTTCCGTGCCGCCCACCGCCAACCTGTACGAGCCCGACCCGGAGTGCGACCTGGACTACGTGCCGGTGGAGGCGCGCGACGTCGCGGTGCCGCACGCCCTCTCGGTCGGCAGCGGGTTCGGCGGGTTCCAGTCCGCGATGGTGTTCTCGGAAGTGGGGAGGTCACGATGACGCCTCGGGCGGTCATCACCGGGCTCGGCGTCGTCGCGCCCACCGGCATCGGCGTGGCCGACCACTGGTCGGCCACGCTCGCCGGCAAGTGCTGCATCACGCCGTTCACCCGGTACCCGGACACCTCGCCGATCCAGCTCGCCGGGCAGGTCGAGGGTTTCGACGAGCGGGCGCACGTGAGCAACAAGCTGATCGTCCAGACCGACCGGTTCACCTGGTTCGCGCTGGCCGCGACGACGATGGCGTTCACCGACGCGGGGCTCGACCCGGCGTCGATGGACCCGTACGCCGTCTCGGTGGTCACCGCGGCGGCGTCCGGCGGCAACGAGTTCGGGCAGCGGGAGATCCAGTCGTTGTGGGCGCAGGGGTCGGAGACGGTCACCGCGTACCAGTCGATCGCCTGGTTCTACGCGGCCAGCTCGGGCCAGATCTCCATCCTGCACAAGCTGCGGGGGAGCTGCGGCGTGCTCGTCGCCGACACCGCGGGCGGCCTCGACGTCTTCGGCCAGGCACGCCGGGTGATCACCCGCGGCGGCCAGGCCGTCGTGGTCGGCGGCACCGAGGCGCCGCTGACGCCGTACGCCCTGGTCTGCCAGGCGGACCTGCAGGCGATGAGCACGGCGGGCGACGCCGGCGACGGCTACCGCCCGTTCGACGCGGCGGCCGGCGGCTACCTGCCCGGCGAGGGCGGCGCCATGGTGGTCGTCGAGAGCCTCGATTCCGCCCGGGACCGCGGCGCCGAGCCGTACGCGGAGGTCCTCGGTCACGCCGCCACCCACGACGCCCACCACCACACCGAGCCCGACCCCGGCGGGCGCCAGCTGGCCCGGGCGATGGCGACCGCCATCTCGCGGGCCGGGCTGGCCCCGCACGACATCGACGTCGTGTTCGCGGACGCGGCCGGGGCGCGCGGCGCCGACGGCATCGAGGTCGCGGCGCTGCGGCAGGTGTTCGGCGACGCGGCCGGCGGCATTCCGGTGACCGCCCCGAAGAGCATGGTGGGGCGGCTCTACTCGGGCGGCGGCCCGCTCGACGTCTCGTGGGCGGCCCTGGCGCTGCGCCACGGCGTCATCCCGCCCACCGTCAACCTCGACCCGGCCTCCGCCGGCTACGGCCTGACGTTCGTGACCGAGCCGGTACGCCCGGAGCGCCTGCGTCACGCCCTCGTCGTGGCCCGCGGGGTGGGCGGCTTCAACAGCGCGCTGGTGCTCGGCGCGGTCGGCTGAGCACACGGAAGAGGCCCCGCCGGTGAGCCGGCGGGGCCTCTTTCGCGCCCTCAGGTGGTGAGCAGGACCGCGATGACGTACTCGACGAAGCCGGTCACGATGATGAGGGTCCGCCAGCCGTGCGTGCGGATCCACCGTTCGCGGACCGCGACCAGGCGCTCGGTCTCGTCCTCGGTCAGCTCGTCCAGGGACGGGCCCGGCACGCCGCCGGCCGGCACCAGGACGCGGGCGGCGATGTCCTTGTTGATGCGCACGTTGACCATCTCGGACACCACCGCGAGGGCGATGTTGTGCGCCAGCGCCACGATGCGCAGGGCGCGTACCTCGGGTTCCTGGGGCAGGAACAGCAGGATGAGCGTGGTCAGCCCGGTGACGATGTTGAGGGCCGGCATGTACCGCTCGATGCTGCTGTCCAGCGCCACGTGCAGGCGCATCCACTCGGGCACGGGAATCCGCCGGAACGTCGGGCAGACGCCGTACAGGACCATGAGCAGGGCACCCGCCTGGATGCCGCTGCCGACGAGGCTGACGCCGGTGAGCACGGAAGACCACATGTTGTTCGCTCCTGTTCGGGAAGGGGTGGACGGCGCTCAGGCGGTCCGGGGCAGGTGCACCGTGCGGACGGCGGCCAGGTCGGCCATCCGGGCCTCGGCGATCCGGGCGGCGGCCACGTCGGGGCGGACCCGGTCCGCGGCGCCGCGGCGGAAGATCTCGCGGGTGACGTCGTAGATGCGGTCCGCCCGCTTGGTGGCGCGGACCAGGTCGAAGCCGCCGATCTCGTCGGCGACCTGGATGACCCCGCCGGCGTTGACGACGTAGTCGGGGGCGTACAGGATGCCGCGGTCGTCGAGCAGCTTCGCCACGGTCTCGTCGGCGAGCTGGTTGTTCGCGGCGCCGCACACGACGCGGGCGCTGAGCCGGGAGACCGTACGCTCGTCCAGCACGCCGCCCATCGCGCACGGCGCGAAGACGTCGAGGTCCGCGGTGAGCAGCGCGTCGAGGTCCGGCGCGATCTGCACGCCGGGGATCTCCGCGCGGGCCCGGTCCAGCGCCCGCTGGTCGACGTCGTGCACGATGACCGTGGCGCCCTCCTCGGCCAGGGTCCGCGCCAGCCGGAAGCCGACCTTGCCGACGCCCTGGATGCCGATCCGCCGCTGCCACGGCGCGCCCCAGCGGCCCCACACCTGCTCGCCGGCGGCCCGCATGCCGAGCAGGACGCCGTGGGCGGTCAGCACCGCCGAGTCGCCCGCGCCGCCGAGCTCGGTGCTGCGCCCGGTGACGTAGGAGCTCTCCCGGGCCACCACGTCCATGTCCGCGGAGAACGTACCGATGTCGCAGGCCGTGATGTAGCGCCCCGCCAGCGACTGCACGAAGCGGCCGAACGCGCGCAGCAGCATCTCGGACTTGTCGCGCTCGGGGTCGCCGATGATGACCGCCTTGCCGCCGCCCAGGTCCAGGCCGGCGATGGCGTTCTTGTACGCCATCCCCTTCGACAGCTCCAGCACGTCGGCGAGGGCGTCCTCCTCGCACGCGTACGGGTAGAACCGGGTGCCGCCGAGCGCGGGCCCGAGCGCGGTCGAGTAGATCGCGATGATCGCCCGCAGGCCGCTGCGCGGCTCGTGACAGAAGACGACCTGCTCGTGACCGCTCTCGCGGGACAGGACCCCGGCCGCGCGGGGCGGGGTCCGCACGCCGGCGGTGCGGGGACTCGTTCGTTGCGTCGCCATGTCGGGTGCCTCTTTCGCGGAAGACGGCGCCGGTTGCGCCGACACGGGTGAACCTAGGTCCGCACGGGCGGGGGAGTCTTCCGACCGCGGTGGTGGTGGCGGCGTCCCCCGCACAGTGGACGCGCACCCTGCTGCGGGCCTGCCCGCGCAGGTCAGGGGCGTTCGGGCGGGCGCGTACGGGCGGCCGGCGACCGGCTCCGGGGAGGAGCCGGAACCTCATCACCGCGGTGGGCGACCCGCGGCGGCGCGGTCAATAGCGTCGGTGGTCGACGGAGGAGGCGACATGGAACCTGTCCGACTGCGGATCGGCGTCATCGGCACCGGCTATCTCGGCGTGACCCATGCGGCGTGCATGGCGGAGCTCGGGCACGACGTCGTCGCCGTGGACGTGGACCCGGTGAAGGTGGCCCGGCTGGCCGCCGGCGAGATGCCCTTCCACGAACCCGATCTGGGGCCGATGCTGGCCCGGCACGTCCGCAGTGGACGGTTGCGCTTCGGCACGTCCTTCCGCGAGGTGGCACTGAACGCCGACGTGCACTTCGTCTGCGTGGGCACGCCGCAGCAGGCCGGTTCGGACGCGTGGGACACCAGCCACGTGGAGCAGGCGTTCCGCGACCTGGCGAGGCACCTGGACCACTCGGCGCTGATCGTCGGCAAGTCGACCGTGCCGGTCGGCACGGCCGAGCGGATGGCCGCGCTGGTGGCCGAGGTGGCGCCGGCGGGCAGCCGGGTCGAGGTGGCGTGGAGCCCGGAATTCCTGCGCGAGGGCCAGGCGGTGGCCGACACCCTCACCCCGGACCGGCTCGTCTTCGGGGTGTCGTCCGGATGGGCCGAGCAGATGCTGCGGCTCACGTACCAGCCGCTGGTGTCGGCCGGCACCGCGGTCCACGTGACTGACCCGGCCACCAGCGAGCTGGTCAAGGCCGCCGCCAACGCGTTCCTGGCCACCAAGATCTCGTTCGTGAACGGCCTGGCCGAGATCTGCGAGGCGACCGGCGCCGACGTGCTCGCGCTCGCCGACGCGCTGGGCAGCGACCCGCGGATCGGTCGCCGCTCGCTCCACCCCGGCCTCGGCTACGGCGGCGGCTGCCTGCCGAAGGACCTCCGCGGCCTGCACGCCCGCGCGCGGGAGCTCGGCGTCAGCGGGGCGGTGTCCTTCCTGGAGGCCGTCGACGACGTCAACCTGCGGCGCCGGCGCCGGCTGGTCGACCTCGGGCTGGAGCTGCTGGGGTCGTACCGGGGTGCGCGGGTGTGCGTGCTGGGTGCCAGCTTCAAGCCGGGCACCGACGACATCCGGGACTCGCCCGCGCTGCACGTGGCGTCGGGCATCCAGCGCGCCGGCGCGGACGTCGTCGTCTACGACCCCGTTGCCGGGGCGGCCGTGCGGCAGGCGTACCGGCAGCTGTCGGTGGCCGGCTCGCTCGACGAGGCCGTCGCCGAGGCGGACCTCGTGCTGCTGCTCTGCGAGTGGGACGAGTTCCGCCGCCTCGACCCGCTGGCCCTCGGCACCGCCGTGCGCCGCCGCAACCTCATCGACGGCCGGTACGCGCTGGACGCCAAGCGCTTCCGGGCCGCCGGCTGGACGTACCGGGCCTGACGAAGGAGAGCTGAGCCGATGCCGTTCGACCCGTCCGGGACCCTGCCCGGGGTGGCCTTTCCGGGCCAGATCAGTGACACCGAGGCGCTGGGCCGCGGCCTGCAGCGCCACCGCGACCATCCGCTCGTCCGCGCGCTCGAGCAGGTCATCGACCACGACCCCGCCACGGCCGACTTCAGCGACACCCGGGTGGCGCAGCCGTGCACGTACGCCCTGGGCCTGATCGGCGCCTGGGCGGCGGGGGGCGAGGACGCGCCGGTGCCGGTGGCGATGGGCCACAGCATGGGCGAGATCACCGCGATGGCGTACGCCGGCGCGATCGACCCGTACGACGGGCTGCGGCTCGTCCGCTCGCTCGGCGAGATCGGCGACGAGCAGTACCGGCGCCGGCCGAGCGCCCTGGTCGCGGTCGTCGGCCTGGACCGGGACACGGTCGAGTGGCAGCGCCGGCTGGTCGTCGCGGAGTCGGGCGGCGTGCTGGAGCCGTCCGGCTTCAACGATCGCCGCCAGACGGTGCTCTGCGGCGACGAGCGTTCCGTCGACACCATGGTCCGCCGGGTGCGGGAGGGGGTGGGCTCGGCGCGGCGCCTGCAGATCCGGGGCGCGTACCACTCGTCGCTGATGGTCGAGGTGCTCCAGGAGTGGGAGGCGGCCGTCGCCAACGTGCGGTTCCGGCCGCCGCGGGTGCCACTGCTGTCCAGTGTGGACCTCTGCGTGCGCGCCGACACCGCCGGCCTGCCCGAGCTGCTGGCCCGGTGGCTGGTCCTGCCGGTGCGCTGGCACGAGGCGACGTCGGCGGCGGCGGAGCGGGGCGTGGCGGCGCTGTGGGACGCCGGGCCGGCGGACGTGCTGCGCCGGATCGGCCGGCGTACCGGCGCGATCCCGTTCCTGGACCGGGCGCCGGCCGCCCCGGCGGTCTCCGTCGGAGCGCTGCGGTGACCGCCGCGGTGCCCGTCGCGACGGGGGTGCGCCCGGACCGGCTGCCGCGGCCGGTGCTGCTGACCTGGTCGGCGCCGACCGCGGAGGCCGAGCGGGAGCTGCGGGAGCGGCTGCCGGGGCGGATCGCGGCGGCCGGCGACTCCGCGCTGGTCGCGCTCGCCGATCGGCTCGCCGCCGAGGCGGACCCCGATCATCCCGTACGCGGCGCGTTCGTCACCGACGGGGACCCCGCCGACCTGGCGCTGCTGACCCGCCCGGCGTTCGCGGGCGTACGCCGCACCGACGAGCGCGCGGCCCGTCCGGTGGCGCTCCTGCTGCCCGGCCACGGCTCGCAGTACCCGCGGATGGGCGTCCAGCTGTACGCCGCGTTCGGCGACGTGGCCG
This sequence comes from Pseudosporangium ferrugineum, assembly GCF_003002065.1. Classification (GTDB taxonomy): domain Bacteria; phylum Actinomycetota; class Actinomycetes; order Mycobacteriales; family Micromonosporaceae; genus Actinoplanes; species Actinoplanes ferrugineus_A. The sequence continues at coordinate 162,383 of NZ_PVZG01000012.1, read as the reverse complement.
AGGCGATGGACGGGTTCCTGCGGGCGTACGGGCCCGGCGGCGCCGAACTGCACGCGGACTGGCTCACCGCCCGCCCCCGCATCCCGGTGCACGCCGCCGAGCGCGGGCAGCCCCTGCTGTTCGCCCTCGACGTGGCGATCGCCGGTCACCTCGCCGCGGCGGGCGTCGAGCCCGCCGCCCTGATCGGCCACAGCGTCGGCGAGTTCGCCGCCTTCGCCGTCGCGGGCGTGATCGGCGTCGCGGAGGCCGCCCGGCACCTCGCCGCGCGGGCCCCGCACTACTCCTCCGCGCCGCCCGGCGGCCTGCTCGCCGTCGCGGCCGACCCGGACTGGGTGGCCGGGCTGCTGCCGCCGGGCGCCACGGTGGGCGTCCGCAACGGCCCCCGGCAGACGCTCGTGGTCGGCACCGACGCCGCGCTCGCCGTCGCCGAGCAGCGCCTGATCGACGCGGGCCGCGCCCCGGTACGCGCCCAGATCCCCGTGCCGTTCCACTCCCCGCTGATGGCGCCGACGGCCCGCCGGTACCGCGAGGCGCTCGCGGCGACGACCCTGGCGCCGCCCCGCATCCCGATCTACTCCACCCGCACCGGGCGCCGGCTCACCGACCGGCAGGCGGTGGACCCGGAATTCCTGGCCGGCCAGGTCGCCACCCCGGTGCTGTTCTGGGACGCCCTGGACGCGCTGCTCACCGAGCGCGACGTGCTGCTGGTCGAGGCGGGCCCGGGGCGCGCGCTGACCATGGCGGCGCGCGCCCACCCGGCGGTGCTGGAGGGACGCAGCGACGCGGTGGCCGCCATGCCGGTGCGGGCCGGCAGGCCGGGCGTGGAGCACCGGGCGCTGCTCGGCGCGCTCGGCCGGATCTGGCTCGAGGGGCACCCGCGGCCGCTCGCCATTATGTAGCAACTCTTGGTGTGCCACGCTTTATATAGCGATGCTAGTGTTGCCCCAGACGCCGGTCGCCCGGCGGCCGTCCGTTCCCGGCTCTCAGGAGGAATTGGCACGATGAGCTCACGGCTCGAGATCGGCGATCAGGCGCCGGCGACCCTGGGAAGTCCCGAAACCACCGGCAAGGTGGCGCGGGTGGCCCGGCCCTGGGCCTACTGGCCGCTGCGGGTCGTCGCCCTCGTCGAGACGGTGCTGATCTTCGACCAGGCGGTCTACGCCGGGCGGTTCCTCTCCGGCGACTTCCCCGCCCTGCACGTGCACCGGGAGAACGCCACCTACACCGGCATCGTGCTGCTGGTGCAGCTGATCGCCGCGGTGCTGCTGCGCTGGCCCGGCGGTGGCCCGCTCTGGCCCGCCTTCTACACCGCCGGCATGTTCGGGCTCATCGCCCTGCAGATCGTGCTGGGCTTCTCCCGCTCCCTGGTGATCCACGTCCCGCTCGGCGTCGGCCTGGTCGTCGTGACCGTCCTCATGCTCGTGTGGGTGTGGCGGCCGAAGCCCCACGACTGGTGGCCGCGGGCGAACGGCAAGGACGACGCGGCCGCCGAGGAGCGCTCGTGAGCCGTCAGATCTCCCGGCGCACGCTCTTCCGGGCGGGGCTGGCCGGCGCCGGCGCCGTCGCTACCGCGGGTGTCGCCGTGCCGCTCGGCCTCAACTGGCGCGGCACCTCGTCCGCCGGCGTGCTGCTGCGCAGCGGGCGCGCGCTGCCCGAGCCGTACCAGCAGCCGCTCGTCATCCCGCCCGTCCTGCGGCCCACCCGCACCGACGGCACCACCGACTACTACGAGATCACCCAGCGGGTGGCCGACGCCGAGCTGATCCCCGGCGTGCGCACCCCGATCTGGGGATACAACGGGATCTTCCCCGGACCCACCCTGGTGTCCCGCAGCGGGCGCCGCACGGTGGTCAAGCACCGCAACGAGCTGCCCGTGCCGGCCGTGGTGCACCTGCACGGCGGCCACACCCCGCCGGAGTTCGACGGCTACCCGATCGACTTCATCCTGCCGGTGGGCGCCAAGGACGACAGTGCGTGGGGCGGCATGGCCACGCACCTGCACGGCGCGCTCCACCAGGGCGAGCGGCAGTACGAATACCCGCTCGACCAGCGGGCGGCCACCCTCTGGTATCACGACCACCGGATGGACTACACCGGCGCCTCGGTCTGGCGCGGGCTGGCCGGCTTCCACCTCGTCCACGACGACGAGGAGGGGGTGCTCGGCCTGCCCGCCGAGGGACGCGACCTGCCGCTGATGATCGTCGACCGGTCCTTCGCCGCCGACGGGACCCTGCAATACCCGGCCCTCGACCCCACGATGGCGAAGCAGCCGGGCGTGCGGAACGCGTACGCGTCGGGCGTGCTCGGCGACGCGATCCTGGTCAACGGGGTGCTCTGGCCGTACGCGGAGGTCCCGGCCGTGCGCCACCGCCTGCGCCTGCTCAATGCCTCCAACGCCCGCCGCTACCGGCTGGTCCTCGACCCGCCGCCGCCGGGCGGCAAGGGGTTCGTCCAGATCGGCTCCGACGGCGGCCTGCTCGACCGGCCGGTGACCCACGACGCTATCGAGTTCGCCTCGGCGGAACGCTTCGACGTGGTGGTCGACTTCGGACGGTACAACCCCGGCCAGCGGGTCAACCTCGTCAACGAGCTCGGCGCCGGCTCGACCCGGCAGGTGATGCAGTTCCGGGTGGGTGCCAAGGCCACCGACGACAGCCGGGTCCCGGACGTCCTGTCCAGCACCCCCGCGCTGGCGCCGGCCTCGGCGACGGTCCAGCGCGACTTCACCTTCCGTACGGGCAGCGTCGGCGCGATGACCGGGTGGCTCACCAACGGCAAGCCGTTCGACCCGCACCGGTACGACGCGATGCCGAAGCTCGGCGACACCGAGATCTGGCAGTTCCAGTCGGACTTCCACCATCCGATCCACCTGCACCTGGTGCAGTTCAAGGTGATCAGCCGCAACAACAAGGAGCCGGGGGTCTACGACGCCGGCTGGAAGGACACGGTGGACCTCAAGCCCAACGAGCAGGTCCAGGTCATCACGCGCTTCACCGGCTACCGCGGCCGGTACGTCTTCCACTGCCACAACCTCGAGCACGAGGACATGGCGATGATGGCCAACTTCGTGACCACCTGAGCTCCGGGCCGGGCGCCCCGTCCCCTGGTGAGAGCCCGGCCCGGCCCCCGGCCCGGCAGTCCGGCAGGCCACCCCGTCGCCCCCGGAAGCCGGAGCCCGCGACGCGGGCCGCGACCGTGCAGGTCGCGGCCCGCGTCCGTCGCCCTTGCGGGTCGTCCTGCCGATGCGGCGCCCGCTCCGGACGCGCCGGCGCCGTCAGTCCTTCCAGCCGAAGGTCAGGCTGTCCGCGACCGCGTCGAAGACGTCGTTGAAGACGTCCGCCAGCTCGGTGTTCGGGGTCAGGAAGGCCAGGGTGGCCACCCGGTCGGTGCCCGGGACCGGCACGACGTACCAGCGGCGGTAGGCGGCACCCGGGCCGTCCGGGGCGGGGACCGGGACCGGGCCGCTGAGGCGCACGGCCGGGCCGGACGGCAGGGTCACGGTCTCCGCGGCCTCGCCGAGGTCGCGGCGTACGTCGTCGAGCGAGCCCACCGGCGGCGACATGCTCAGCATCGCGTGCGCGGTGACCACGAGCGGCTCGGTGGAACCGGCCACCGGTACGACGTCCGTGTAGAGGCCGACGACCACGACGTACGCTTGCTCACCCTGCCGGCGCAGCTCCCGGGCGGGCGGGGTGAGCAGGGCCACCAGGCGCTCCGTGCTGATCAGGTCGTGCGCCGCCCACCGGGCCTCGACGGCGCGCCGCAGGTCGGCGGCGAGGTCGCCGGCTCGCGGGTCGAGCTCGGCCCAGTCCTGCGGGAGGCGCAGGCTGACGGACGCCGGCGGGGAGAAACTCATCGGGTCACCTTCGGTGCGATCGACGGACGAATTGGCCGGGAATCATCACCCTTGTCCATGCGGTACGGCCTGACAATCACTCGTCCGGTTGTCGAGGGTCCGCCGCTCGACAGGCGGCGCCTCGGCCGGCCGGAGGCGGTTACGGCACCAACGGACCCACCCGGCCGGGTGATTGCCTCAAGTCGGGCGTCCGGCCGCCGTAATGGCCCGGCGTGAACACTGCCGAGCTCCCCGTCGTCGAACGGTTGCTCACGCTCGTCCGGCTTCACCTGGGCACCGAGGTCGCCTGGGCGTCGGTGCTGGCCGAGGGCCGGCAGGTCATCGTCGCCGCCGCCGGGGAGACCGCGGCCATGAACATCGTGGTCGGGGACGGGACCGACGCCGACGGCTCCTATTGCGTACGCGTCCTGGCCGGCCGGCTGCCCGCCGCGGTGGGCGAGGCGCGCCGCCACCCGGTGACCCGCGACCTGGCCGTGACGCGCGACCTGCGCATCGGCTCCTACGTCGGCGTCCCGTGGCGCACCCCCGACGGCGCCGTCGGCGGCATGCTGTGCTGCGTCAGCCGCCACCCCGACCCCGGGCTGGAGGAGCGCTCGCTGGCGTACCTCGAGACGGTCGCGGCGATGCTCGGCGACCTGATCGGCGGGCGCGAGCTCCAGGAACACCACGCGGCGGCCCGGGTCGAGCGGGCCGTGCGGTCGCTGTTCGACGCCGACGGGCTGCGGATGGTGTTCCAGCCGGCCGTACGGCTGAGCGACGGCGTGCCCACCGCGGTCGAGGCGCTGGCCCGCTTCGACCACGAGCTGTTCCCGACCCCGGACCGGGCCTTCGCGGCCGCGAGCCGGTTCCGGCTCGGCGTCGACCTCGAACTCCTGGCCGTACGCCGGGCCTTCGCGTTCCTGCCCGCCGTGCCCGCCGACATGATGATGTGCGTCAACCTGTCGGCGGAGGCGCTGCTCGACGACCGGGTGCAGCGGGCCCTGCTGGCGCACGCGGACCGGCGCATCGGGCTCGAAGTGACCGAGCACACGCAGGTCAGCGACTACCTGGCGCTGATCTCCGTGACCGAGCGGATGCGGGCGGCGGGCATCCGCATCGTGGTGGACGACGCCGGTGCGGGCTACGCGAGCCTCAAGCACATCCTGCAGTTGCGCCCCAACGTGATCAAGCTGGACCTCACCCTGGTACGCGACGTCGACACCGATGCCTCCCGGCAGGCGCTGGCCCGCTCCCTGGTCTCGTTCGCCCGCGACATCGGCGCGATCCTGGTGGCCGAGGGGATCGAGACGCCGGCGGAACTCGAGATGCTGCGCCGCCTCGGTGTCGACTACGGACAGGGATACCTGCTGGCGCGGCCCGCGAGCCTCGGCCGGATCCTGGCCGACCACGCGGTCCTGGGCCGCCGGGGAAGCTCCCGATTGGACGCGAGCGGCCCGGTCGGATAAATTGATGCCACGCCGTTGCGAGTTCTTCCCCCGTGGAATTCGCAGCGGCGTCCTACGTTCCGGACATCCTTCCGGCGCGCCGAGCGGGGTCCGGTCCTCCGGACCCCGCTCCGCTCGTTCCAGCCGGGGAGCGCTCCGCTCGTTCAGGCGCAGGTGGCCGAGCCGAGTTCGACCCCGTCCGGCGTGGTGGCAGCGCCGTTCGCGGTGAAACCGATCGTCACCGACGCGCCCGCCGCGAGCGAGGGGCTGTGCGACGGCGCCGTGACCGTCGTCGCGGTTCGGCTCACCGTCGCGTTCCCGCGGGCGATCCTGTCGTACCCCCGTGCCATGCTGGCGCCGTGGTGATCGATTTCGAGGCCGAGCTGTGGATCTGGGACGCCCGCAAGGGCGACAGCTGGACCTTCGTCAGCCTGCCCGTCGAGGAGTCCGAGACGATCCGCGAGCTGACCGGGGGCCTGCGCCGGGGGTTCGGGGCGGTGCGCGTCCGGGTCCGGATCGGCGCCACCACCTGGACGACCTCCATCTTTCCGGACAAGGCGCGCGCGGCGTACGTGCTGCCCGTCAAGCGCGCCGTCCGCCGGGCGCAGCGGCTCGAGCCGGGCGACACCACGCCGGTGACCGTCGAGGTGCTCGAGCTGTGAACGGCGCCGCTGGGGGTGGGGTGGCACTATCCGGTCACCGACATCGGCCTTACGGTCCTGGCGGATGCGCATGGCTCGATGACTAGTCTCCGAAGGTCGCCCAGGACGGGCGGCCCAGTGGAAAGGCTTGGGATGAGAAGAATCCTGGCGGCTGCCGCCGCCGTGGCGCTCGGGCTCGCGGGCGGGGGCAGCGCCGTGCTGTCGCCGGCCCAGGCCCACCCGGGAGGCGGATACACGCCGCCGCCGATCGCGTGGGGCACCTGTGAGAGCGCCGGACTGCAGGCCCGTGGGGCACAGTGCGGCTTCCTGACCGTACCGTTGGACTACGCCCGGCCGGGCGGCACCAAGATCAAGCTCGCCGTGTCGCGGATCAAGCACAAGTCGTCCGAGGCCGACTACCAGGGCGTCATGCTCACCAACCCGGGCGGGCCGGGCGGCTCCGGCCTGACCCTCTCCGTCCTCGGTGAGTACGTGCCCGGCGGCGTCGGCGGCGACTACGACTGGATCGGTTTCGACCCGCGCGGCGTCGGTTCCAGCCAGCCGTCGCTGACCTGCGACCCGGAGTACGCGGGCTACAACCGGCCCTACTTCGTGCCGGTCAACCGGCAGCTCGAGAACGCCTGGCTGACCAAGACCGCGAAGTACGCCAAGGCCTGCGACCGGGCCGGCGGCGCGCTGCTCGACCACGTCAAGACCACCGACTCGGTCGCCGACATGGAGAGCATCCGCAAGGCGCTGGGCGCCGAGAAGATCAACTTCTACGGCTTCTCGTACGGCACGTACCTCGGTCAGGTCTACGCGACCCTGCACCCCGACAAGGTGCGCCGGATGGTGTTCGACGGCAACGTCGACCCCCGCCGCGTCTGGTACGCCGCCAACCTCGACCAGGACGTCGCGTTCGACAAGAACATGGACACCTACTTCGCGTGGGTGGCCAGGTACGACTCGCTCTACCACCTGGGCAAGTCCGGCAAGACGGTCAAGCAGAAGTACTACGCGACCCTGCAGAAGCTGCGCAAGGCGCCGGCTGGCGGGCTGATCGGCCCCGACGAGTGGAACGACATCTTCGTGTCGGCCGGCTACTACGTCTTCGACTGGACGGTGATCGCGCAGGCGTTCTCCGGCTGGGTCAACGACGGCGACGCCGAACTGCTGCTCGCCCTCTACCCGGAGGCCGGTGACCCGGGTGCCGACAACGGGTACGCGATGTACCTCGCCACCCAGTGCACCGACGTCCAGTGGCCGCTGAGCTGGACCAAGTGGAAGTACGACAACTGGCGCGTGTACGCCAAGGCGCCGTTCATCACCTGGAACAACGCCTGGTTCAACGCGCCCTGCCGCACGTGGGGCGGCAAGGTCGGCAAGCCCGTCACCGTCAACGGCAAGAAGGCCCCGCCGATCCTGCTCATCGGCGAGACCAACGACGCGGCGACGCCGTACACCGGCAGCCTCGAGGTCCGCAAGCGCTTCCCGCGCTCGGTCCTCGTCGAGGGCGTCGGCGGCACCACGCACTCCGGCTCGCTCAACGGGGTCGCGTGCACCGACGACACCATCGCGGCGTACCTGGACACCGGCGCGCTGCCCGAGCGCGTCCCGGGCAACCGCTCCGACAAGCAGTGCGTCCCGGTCCCGGCACCGGACCCGACGGCCGCCGCGGCGCGCAGCCTGAGCACGTCCGGGGCTGTCGACCGGGCGGAACTGCGGGACCTGGTCACCATCCGCTGACCACCCACGCGACACGGCCCGGGACCCGCTCCCGGGCCGTGCCGCTCCCGGGCGGTGCTGCTTCCGGGCCGTGCCGCTTCCGGGCCATGCTGCCCCTGGGCCGTGCTGCGCCCGAGCCGTGCCGCTTCCGGGCCGGGCCGTGCCCTGGGCCAGCGGTCCGGACCATGCTCTCCGGCGTGCCTATCCCTGGCCGCTTATCCCCGGGCCGGGCCGTTGCCGTGGCGTGCCTTGACCGGTTTGGGCACTTCCGGGCAGGGTGTGTGGGCCATCGGGCTGCGGTGCCGCCGGGAGCGGTGGCGGGCCCGGCGGCGGGGATAACGTGATCTTCATGCCGATCCCGCTGCCCGCTCTCCATCATGTCGGTGTCGTCGTCCCCGACAGCGCCGCGGCCGCCGCGGACTTCGAGCGCCGATGGGGTGTCGCCGCCGGCCAGCCCTTCGACCTGGACCTTCCGCAGGCCCTGTTCCGCGGCGTGCCGGTCGACGTGTCGGCGCGGTACCGCTTCGTCGACACCGGCGCCTCCCAGGTCGAACTCATCGAGCCGCTCTCCGGGCAGTCGCCCTACTCCGCGTTCCTCGAGGAACGCGGCGAGGGCGTGCACCATCTCGCCTACTTCGTCGAGCGGATCGACGCCTACCTCGACGGTCTCCGGGAGGCCGGCGAACCGGTCGACATCCAGTTCGACGCCACCATCCCGGGCCGCGGCCGATTCGTGTACCTGGACGGGCTGGCGCACGGCCCGGCCATCGAACTCGTCGAGGTGCCCAGCTGACCGGCGGCGCGGCCTGAACGCGTCCCGGCCCGGCCGGCCCCAGAAGCGTGGCCGCCCGCAGAGCGCATCGGTCCTCGGAGGGCGGCCGGTCTCAGAGCCGGCCGGGCTGAGAGCGTGGCCGGGGTTCAGGGCACGGCCGGGCTGAGAGCGCGGCCAGACTGAAAGCGTGGCCGGGCTCAGAGTGCAGGCGGGTTCAGGGCGTGGCCGGGCTGAAAGCGTAGCCAAGTTCAGAGCGCAGCCGGGCTGAGAGCGCAGCTGGGCTCAGAGCGCGGCCGGTGAGCGGCCCGACAGGGACTCCGCGGCTAGGTGCAGCAGCTGGGTGACCGCCTCGTCCAGCCCGTCCGGTGCGGCCGGGAAGGGTTCCGGCTCGCAGCAGCGGTCCAGGAGCAGCTCGACCAGCGCGGCCCGGTGCACGATCTCGTCCGCGGTGATGGCGCCCGGCAGGATCCGGATCTCGATGGTGTCGCGCAGCGGCGTGCTCGTCAGCAGCTGGGTCAGGTTGACGTCGAAGAATTTTGTCAGGTTGCCGAGCTCCGCCGCCTCGCGGAGCTCCTCGTACGACGGGGTGCCCTCGACCGCCCGGACCAGGGGTTCCGGCAGGGGGGCCAGGCGGCGGCAGGCCGGGTTGGTCTGGAGCACCACCCGCAGTGCCTCGCGCCAGGAGGCGAACAGGCGTACCACGTTGGCGAGGGCGTGGGGTTGCCGGAACGGGGCGCCGTCGAGGTGGAGGTGCACGGCCGCCTCGTGGGGGACGGTGAAGCCGAGTTCGCGGGCCGGGGCCAGCAGTTCCTCCAGCGCCTCGGCGTGGCCGGTGCTCAGCGGGGGAGTGACGATCTCGCAGGGCCGTTCGCGTTCCCCGCCCTGCGGCGCGGCCATCGCGATGGTCGCGCCGGCGGCGTCGGCCAGGTGGTGGATCGCGCCGTGCCGTTCGACCCGGGTGCCCCAGAGCTGGGCGGTGGCGTCGAGCGCCGCGCCGATGGTGCCGCCGGGGTCGCTGTGCCGGGCGAGCAGGCGCAGCAGCCGCGAGTCGTCGGTCAGGACGCGGAACCAGCCGGGCGGCGGGGGAGTGCGCGGCTCCAGGCCGGCCAGCAGGGTGACGTCGTCCACCAGGGTGCACAGCGGGCTGCCGTCGGCTCGGCGTACCTCGAAGCCCTGGGTCAGATGCAGGAACCGTCCCAGGCCGGGGACCAGGGACGGTTCGCTGTCGTGGTGCCACACCGGGTGGACCCGGCCGCCGTGGCGGCCGGCCAGGTCCCGTGCGAGGCTCTGCCGGCTGAGGCCTGGCGGGGCCATCAGCTCGATCTCGAATCCCGTACGCCGGTGCAGCGGTGCGGTCACGGCTGGATGGGCAGGGTCTCGCCGGCCAGCAGCTTCTTGCCGCCGAGGACCTTCGCGTCGTACGGCGTCTTCTTATGCCAGATCTTGGCCAGCTCGGCCGCGTCGTCGTAGTCGTAGCCGGCGTTGAAGAAGGCGTCGACCTGCTTGTCTTCCTTGGACGTCGGCGGCGCCGGGGCCTCCGGGGCGCTGCCCGCCTCGATCGGCAGCTTCTTGCCGGCGAGCAGTTTCTTGCCGGCGGCCGCCTTCACCGAGCCGATGTCGTCGGTCTCCATCTTCCAGATCTTGGCGAGCTCGACCGCGTCGTCGTAGTCGTAGCCGGCATTGAAGAAGGCTTCCCGCTCCCGCTCCCGCTTCAGGTCGGCCGCCGACACCGTCGGCGTGCTCCCGGGCGTCTTCGGCTTGATGAGCGACGGCAGCGGCGACGGCGCCGCCGGGGCGCCGGCCTGGATGCCTGCGTTGCCCGCGTCGGTGGACGGCTGCCCGGGCAGCAGCCCCGGCAGGGTCATCACGCCGGCGATCAGGCCGGCGCCGAGCACGGCACCACCCGCCGCTTGGGCGCCCCACCTGCGGCGCTGATAGGTGCGCGACAGCTCCTGCACCCGGGCGTAGACGGCCGCCGGATCCGGGGTCTGGGTCTCGTGCTTCTCGAAGGCCTCGCGGAGCTTCTCTCCGTTATCGATCACGACGTCTCCTCGGCGTGGATCATGGTGTGTCGCTCCGACGTCAGTCGGAGGGTCTTGAGTGCCCTCGACGCGTGGCTGCGGACGGTCGCCGGCGAGCAGCCGATCAGATCGGCGATCGCCTCGTCCTCCAGTTGCTCGTAGTAGCGCAGCACGAGCACCGCCCGCTGTTTGCGGCCGAGCGTGGCAAGGCGGTGCCACAACTCGTCGGCCTCCACGACGTCCTGGGCGTGGTCGCCCACTCCGCCCCGCGCGTCGTCGAGATCCACCAGCCGCTCACCCACGGCGTGCACGTTGCGTGCCGCCCAGCTGCGCCGCCAGGACAGATACTCGTTCAGGACCATTCTGCGGACATACGCCTCCGGGGAGTCTGCGTCACTGATCCGGCGCCAGCGCACCTGCGCTCTCGCCAGAACTTCCTGGACGACGTCCTGCGCAAGGTCGCGATCGCCGGTGAGGACGACCGCGTACCGCAGCAGGCTCGGGAGTCGGGCCACCGCGAATTGCTCGAAGGTCACATCGTCTAGGACGCCGCACCCGCGCCGGTTGTGCAACGGTGTTCGCGACTTTTTCGGATTTCCTCCGGACCCGGCCGCCGGACCCGCCCTGACCGGCAAGTATCCTGCGTCGGCCGTCGTCGGGGGAAGGAAACATCGTGTACGAGCAGCAGCCGCACCAGCCCTGGGGAGCCCAGCCGCCCGGAGCGCCGCAGGGTGGTGGCGCCATCGCCCTGACCACCAAGTACCACCCGCTGGCGTTCATGCTGGGGCTGTTCAAGCCGCAGGTGGAGATCAACGGTCACCCCGCGGCGAACGCGTGGGGCCGTACCGTGATCCCCGTGCCGGCCGGGCAGCACCACGTGCACGTCCACGTGCCCTATCTGCTGCCGCCGCGGATCGGCTCCGCGGATCTCGGCGTACCGGTGCATCCCGGTCAGACGGTCGAGCTCGAGTACCGCGCCCCGATGATCGCGTTCATCGGCGGTGCGCTCGGCGCGCCACCGCAGAAGTACCCGGGCATGGCCGTCACGATCGTGTTGATGGTCATTTCCCTGGTCATCCTCCTGTGCGTCTGCGGCGGTTTCATCCTCGCGCTGGCGAGCGGCGGGTCGAACTCCGCGCTGGGCGTGCCCGGCCTCGATGCGGCGGCCCCGGTGATCGCCGCTCTGACCACGCCGGGAAGTGCCTGATCCACCCTGTCGCCCATTCGCGAATATGCCGGGAAATTCCGCCGTGCTAAATTCGTCGGTGGGTGATATGACATCAAAATACGTGAGCAGGAAAATGTGGAACCGGCCCCGCTGGGGCCGTGGCTGACCGGTGATCCGGCGGCGGGACAACCGGCTACCGACGGTTTGTCCCTGCGCCCGGTCGCGTTCGTTCCCGAGGTCGCGTTGTTCCTCGCCGAGGATCCGACGCTGCTCTGGGCCCGCCTGGAGGCGGCCGAGGGGCGGCGGCTGGGCCCGCCGTTCTGGGCGTCGGCCTGGTCGGGCGGGCAGGCGCTGGCCCGCTACGTCCTGGACCACCCGGAGCTCGTCGCGGGCCGCCGGGTGCTCGACATCGCGTCCGGCTCGGGGCTGGTCGCGATCGCCGCGGCGCGGGCCGGCGCGGCGAGCGTGCTCGCCAACGACGTCGATCCGTACGCGGCGGCGGCCATCGTCACCAACGCGCGGGCGAACGAGGTGGACGTGACCGCCGTGCCGCACGACGTGCTCGACGGCGACGGCGAGGGCGCGGAGGTCATCCTCGCCGGCGACGCGCTGTACGAGGCGGCTCTGGCGGTGCGCGTCCTGGCGTTCCTCGACCGGGTGGCCGCCCGCGGGGTGCTCGTTCTCGCCGGGGACCCGGGCCGCGGTCACGTGCCGGAGGGCCGGCTGGACCGCCTGGCGGAGTACGACGAGCTGCACCTGGGCCCGGCCGACGACCATCGCGAGCGGCGCCCGGCGGTGTTCCGCGCCCGCGGCCGGCAGCCGTGAGCCCTCCCCGTACACGACGAACGGCCCGCTGAACCAGCGGGCCGTTCGTCTTGCGGGAAGGTCAGAGGGGGCGGATGTTCGCCGCCTGCAGGCCCTTGGGGCCCTGCGTGACGTCGAACTCGACCCGCTGGTTCTCCTCCAGGTTGCGGTATCCGTCAGCCGCGATGGCGGAGAAGTGCGCGAACACGTCCGCGCCGCCGTCGTCCTGGGTGATGAAACCGAAACCCTTGTCGCCGTTGAACCACTTGACGGTTCCGAAAGCCATGCCTGCTCCTCGCACCTGCGCGGGACCCGCACCGTGCGGAACCCGTGTCGCCCGCGTTGATCTCCCGTTTCCGGCGGAACGGAGAGACGCCCGCCCGGTGATGGCGCGGAAAACAGAAGCGCCTGGCGGGTTCGGATCCCATCAGGCGCCGGTAACGTCAACGGATATCAAAACTGCAACGCCGCCACTCTAGCACCGAAATCGCCGGGCGACCGGAATCGCGAATCGGAATCCGCCGATATGAACATTCGCATATTACTCACGGTGCTCGGCCGGTCACCCAGTCACCTCTCGCGTACGGGGCGCTCACGTTGATAGCATGCCGCCGTTCTCGGGCCACCTGTGGAGGGTCTGCGTGTCGGACAATCGGATGAAGGATCGTGTGAAGGTCATGTTCAACGGGACTTCCCCGGAAAGCGCCACCTCGGAGCACGCGCTGATCTCCCCGGCCGGGCCGGGTGTGCCGTCCAACCAGGCGTTGCAGGTGCTCACCATGGCGCAGCGCACCGCCGAGGAGCACCTCGCCAAGGCGCAGCAGCAGGCCGACAAGATCCGTACGGACGCGCTGGCCGCCGCCGAGGAGATCGGCCGCGAGGCGCAGATGCACGCGCACAACGTGCGGCGCGAGGCGGAGCAGGTGCTGTTCGACGCCCGGGCCGCCGCCGAGCACACCGCCCGCGAGGCCCAGGCGCGCGCCGAGGAGGCCCAGCGCGGCGCCGCCAAGGTGGTGCTCGAGGCCCGCGGCGAGGCCGGCCGCATCACCGCCGACGCCCAGGCGAACGCCGACCAGCTGCGGCTGGCCGCCCAGCAGCGCTACGACGACATGGTGGGCAGCCTCGGCGCCCGGCGCGAGGCGCTGCAGCAGCAGATCGAGGCCCTCGAGCAGTTCGACCGGGAGTACCGCGGCCGGCTCACCGCCTTCATGCAGGGCCAGCTGCGCGCGCTCTGGGTGGACCAGCCGCAGGTCACCGGCGAGATCACCGAGGTGCCCGCCCCGGCCGCCCCCGCCGTGACGGCCGAGCCGGTCGCCGAGCAGGCCGAGCCGGAGCAGCCCGCCGAGGAGCAGCTCGAGGACGACGAGGCCGCCGAGACCGAGGAGGAAGGGCCGTCGCGGCACGGCGCTCACGCGTCGCGCGAGCAGTAGACCCGCTCACCCCCGACGTAGGTCAGCGCCACCCGGGTCCCGCCGATCGCCCCGGCGGGCCCGGCGAACGGGTTCCGGTCGAGAACCACCAGGTCCGCCCGGTGTCCCGCCCTCAGCAGGCCGCTGTCGTCCGAGTGGTTCACAAAGGCGGACCCGCTCGTGTACGCCCGCAGCGCCGTACCCAGATCCAGCCGCTGCCCGGGCAGGAACGGCGGCCGATCCTCCCCGAGGTGCACCCGGTTCACCGCGACGTGCACCCCCAGCAGCGGGTCCGGGCTGCTCACCGGCCAGTCGCTGCCCGCCGCCAGCCGCGCCCCGGCGCGCCACAGATCCCCGAACGGATACTGGCGCGCGGCGAGCGCCGGGTCGAGGAACGGGATGGTCAGCTCGTCCATCTGCGGTTCGTGGGCGGCCCACAGCGCCTGGAGGTTCGCCGTCACCCCGAGCCGCCGGAAGCGCGGCACGTCGTCCGGGTGCACCACCTGAAGGTGCGCCAGGTGCGGGCGGGTGTCCCGCATCCCGTTCGTGGACCGGGCCGCCGCGACCGCGTCCAGCGCCTCCCGGACGGCCCGGTCACCCAGGGCGTGGAAGTGCACCTGGAACCCCAGGGCGTCGAGGCTGGTCACGTAGCCGCGCAGCGCCGCCGGGTCGAGGAACGACAGGCCGCTGTTCGCGGTGGGATGCCCGCACCCGTCGCGGTACGGCTCGGTCATGGCGGCCGTGAAGTTCTCCGCCACCCCGTCGAGCATCAGCTTCACCGTGCCCGAGCGCAGCGGCCCGACCGTGAACCGCTCCCGCCGCTCGACCAGCGACGGGATCTGCCCGGCACCCAGGTCGCGGTCCCACCACAGCGCCCCGGCGACCCGCGACACCAGCGAACCGTCGCCGGCCGCGGTCAGATAGGCGTCGGACACGTCCGGATAGCCGTTCGACCCGCACAGCAGCGCGTCCTGCCAGGCGGTGACGCCCAGCGAGTGCAGGAGCGTCTGGGCCCGCCGCAGCCCCGCCAGCCGGTCCGCGGCCGTCACGGGCGGCACCAGCGCGGCGACCAGCGCCATGGCACCCTCCTGGAGGCCGCCGGCCGGTTCGCCGCCGGGACCCCGATCGATCCGGCCGTCCGCGGGGTCGGGGGTGTCCGCGGTGATCCCGGCCAGCTCCAGCGCCCGGCTGTTCACCCAGGCCCCGTGGTGGTCGCGGTTCATCAGGAAGGCCGGCCGGCCGCCGGTCACCCGGTCCAGAAGATCCTTTCCGGGTACGCCGCCGGCGAAGCTCTCCATCGACCAGCCGCCCCCGACGATCCAGGGGGCGCCGGCGTGGCTGTCCGCGTACGCCCGGATCCGCCGTAGGTATTCGGTGGTGTCGACGGTGCCGCTCAGGTCGCACTGGCCCAGCTCGATGCCGCCCAGGACGGCGTGCACGTGGGCGTCCTGGAAGCCGGGCAGCAGCAGCCGCCCGGCGAGGTCTACCACCTCGGTGCCGGGACCGGCCAGCTCGCGGACGTCGTCGTGCCCGGTCGCGAGGATCCGGCCGTCGCGCACCAGCAGCGCCGTGCCGCCGGTGCCGAACAGCGGCCCGCCGGTGAACAGCACGTCCATCTCAGGCCGTCACCCGGTAGACCCGCCAGCCGTCCGGCGCCGGCCGCCCGCGCCACGTGGCCAGCGCCATCGCCGACGGCTCGTACAGCGGCCCGGGCAGATCGTCGGGATCGCACCAGGTCCAGGCGTCGAACGCGTGCGGCTCCAACAGCCGCGGCGGGGTACCGGGCCACTCCGCGACCGCCGCCGCCGTCACGCCGCTGCCCCGGGTCCGTACCCCGACCGCGAAGACGGCCGGCGCCGTACCCTCGATCCCCGCCTCCTCCGCCGCCTCCCGGGCGGCGGCCTGCTCCCAGGTCTCCCCGGCCTCGACGTGCCCGCCCGGCAGGCTCCAGCTCGGCGCCTCCCCGGCGGTGATCCGGTGGCCGAGCAGCACCCGGCCGCCCGGATCGACCAGGATGAGCCCCACACCGGTCACCGGCCTGCCGTTGTCCGCCATTGCGTCCCCCTTCGCGTCGTGTCCCGCCGATTCTCGCCCCTTGACCTGGAGCGCGCTCCAGGTCCTAACGTCGGTGCCGTGCAGACGACGGAACTGGGGCGCACCGGCGAGCGGGTAAGCGCGCTCGCCCTGGGCGCCATGCAGATGGGAAACGCCACCGACGAGGCCGGCTCGGTCCGGATCCTCGACCGCTACCGGGAGGTGGGCGGGTCGTTCATCGACACCGCCGACTGCTACGAATGGTGGGCCCGGCCGGGCAGCCGCGGCGGCGAGAGCGAGGAACTGCTGGGCCGCTGGATGCGTGCCGGCGGCCGGCGCGACGAGATCTTCCTGGCGACCAAGGGCAGCGCGCTGCCGGCGTACTCGCCGGACCTCTGGGCCGCCGACGGTACGCCCGACTGGGACCTGGCCCGGCGCACGTTCGCCGGGGCCGGGGCGCGGACGCTGCGCGACGCCCTCGACGGCAGCCTCCGGCGGCTCGGCACCGACCGCGTCGACCTCTACTACGTGCACGTCGACGACCGGGCCACCCCGCTCGAGGAGACCCTGGAGGCGCTGGCCGGGCTCGTCCGGGCGGGCAAGGTGCGCTACCTGGGCTGGTCCAACGTACGGACGTGGCGGCTCGAACGCATCCGGCAGCTGTGCGCGCGCAACGGCTGGCCGCTGCCCGTGGCGGTGCAGCAGCAGCACACGTACCTGCGGCCGCGGGGCGGGGTGGACAGCGTGTCGATCACGGGCGCCGAGCAGCTGGACTACCTGCGGGAACACGACGATCAGACGCTGGTCGCGTACTCGCCGATCCTCAAGGGCGTGTACGACGACCCGGCCAAGCGCGGCGGGCACTGGGCGATGGAGGCGTACGCGGGACCCGACTCGGAGGCCCGTCTCGCGGTGCTCGCCGAGACGGCGGCGGAGGCCGGCGTGACGCCGAACCAGCTCGTCCTCGGGTGGCTGCTGCACCAGACCCGGCCCCGGGTGCTGCCGCTCATCGGGCCGCGTACGCCGGAGCAGTTCGAGGATGCCCTGCCCGCGCTCGGCCTCAAGCTGACCGCCGAGCAGCTGGCCCGCCTCGACGCCGCCTGATCCGTTGTCCACAGGCATCGCCCATCGTGGACGGAAGTCGTTAGGGTGAGCCGGTGAGCAGCGAGCGAGCGCAGATCGACGAGACCGTGCCGCACTCCGCCCGGGTGTGGAACTACTGGCTCGGCGGCAAGGACAACTTCCAGGCCGACCGCCAGGTCGGCGACGAGTTCGCGCGCTTCTACCCCGACATCGAGGTGGTCGCGCGCAGCTCCCGCGCCTTCCTCACCCGGGCGGTCACCCACCTCGTCGCCGAGCGGGGCATCCGGCAGCTGCTCGACATCGGCACCGGCCTGCCGACCGTGGACAACACCCACCAGGTCGCGCAGGCCGCCGCCCCCGACGCCCGCATCGTGTACGTGGACAACGACCCGATGGTGCTCGCGTACGCGAGGGCGCTGCTGACCGGCACCCCGCAGGGGGTGACCGAGTATCTCGACGCCGACCTGCGCGACCCCGCCACGATCCTCGAGCGGGCCGGCCGCAGCACCCTCGACCTGTCGCGGCCGGTCGGGCTGATCCTGATGAACATCCTCGGCCACGTGCCCACCCTCGACGAGGCCGGCGCCATCGTCCGGCGGCTGCTCGACGGCCTCGCCCCGGGCAGCTACCTGGTCACCGCGGACGGCACCAACGTGATCGACGGGCCCGCGTTCGAGGAGGCCATCGCGGTGTGGAACGCCAACGCGCCGCTCTCCTACCACCTGCGCAGCCCGGAGCAGCTCGCCACGTTCCTGACCGGGCTCGAGGTCGTCGAGCCGGGACTGGTGCCGTGCTCCCGCTGGCGTCCCGCCCCCGGCGCGACCGCCGAGGACCTGCGCGAGGTCGACGAGTACGGGGCGGTGGCGCGCAAACCTGAGGCATGATCGGAGGATGGACGGGCCGCAGCTGCTGTCGGCGTACGCCGGACACTGGACGGGCGCCGGCACCGGCGTGACCGTGATCCTGCCCCCACCGGGCACCGTGGCCTCCGGCGAGGTCCGCGGCGGCGCCCCGGCAACCCGCGAATTCCCCCTGCTCGACCCCACCCGCCTGGTCGACCGCGTCGACGCGGTGGTCCTGTCGGGCGGCTCCGCCTTCGGCCTTGCGGCGGCCGACGGGGTGATGTCCGTCCTCCGCGAACGAGGAACGGGCTTCCCGACCCCGGCGGGCCCGGTCCCCATCGTGGTAGCCATGTCCATCTTCGACGCGTCGGTGAGCACCGCACCGCCGGACGCGACGGCCGGCCGCGAAGCCGCCCTGGCCGCCCTCTCCGGCACCCCCTTCACCGCCGGCGGCCGGGCCCTTGCGGTTGGCGGGGATCTTGCGGGTGGCGGGGATCTTGCGGGTGGCGGGGGCCTTGCGGGTGGCGACGGCTTCGTGGGTGGCGAGGGTGTTTTGGGTGGCGAGGGTGTGGCGGGTCGCGGGGGCGTCGCGGGTCGCGGGGGCGTCGCGGGTGGTGAACACCTCGCGGGTGGCCGGGGTGGCGGGGGTCTCCCGGTTGGCGGGAGTGTCGGAGGCGGCCGGGGCCCTGCGGGTGGCGAGGATCTCGTGGGTGACGAAGGGCTTGCGGGTGGCCCGGGTGGCCCGGGTGGCGAAGGCCGCGCGGGGCGGGTGGGTGCCGGGGCGGGGGCTTCGAGCGGGAAGTGGCGGGGGCGTCTGGATCCGGGCGGGCTGGGCGTCGCCGAGCGGGCGGCCGGTCCGGCGCGGGTCGCCGCGGTGGCCGTGGTCAACGCCTGGGGCGACGTGCTGGCCGCCGACGGCCGGCCCATGTTCGCCGCCCCGGCCGGCCAGGGGGACGCCTCCGAGCCGGCGGGCCGGGGCGAGGCCGCCGGCCCGGTCGAGGCGATGTTCGGGCGGGGGAACACGACCCTGGCGGTGGTGATCACGAACGCGCGACTGAGCAAGACCGACTGCTTCCTGCTGGCACAGAGCGGCCACACCGGCTTCGCCCGGGCGATCCACCCCGCCCACTCCCGCTACGACGGCGACGCGGTGGTGACCCTGGCGACCGGAGAGGTCACCGACCCCGTCGACGTGGACCTCCTGCGCGCCGTCGCCACCGAAACCGTCGCCGACGCGATCCGCGCGGCGGTCGCCGACCCCCGCTGAACCCCGGCGCCGCCCTCACGCGCTGCGTCCGTGCTCGCGCGCTGCGTCTGCCTTCGCGTGTGGCGTGCGTGCTCGCGTGTGGCGTCGGTGCTCGCGCGCCGCGCCCGCCTTCACGCGTGGCGTCGGTGCTCGCGCGCCGCGCCCGCCTTCACGCGTGGCGTCGGTGCTCGCGCGCCGCGCCCGTCTTCACGCGTGGCGTCGGTGCTCGCGCGCCGCGCCCGTCTTCACGCGTGGCGTCGGTGCTCGCGCGCCGCGCCCGCCTTCACGCGTGGCGTCGGTGCTCGCGCGCCGCGCCCGTCCTCACGCGCCGCGTCGGTGCTCGCGCGCCGCGCCCGTCCTCACGCGCCGCGTCCGTGCTCGCGCGCCGCGCCCGCCTTCACGCGTGGCGTCCGTGCTCACGCGCCGCGCCCGTCCTCACGCGTGGCGTCGGTGCTCGCGCGCCGCGCCCGTCCTCACGCGCCGCGTCGGATCTGGAGGGGTGGGCAGGTCGTCGCTGGGCGGCGGAGGCAGCGTCCAGGGACAGGTCCCCGCAGAGAGCCACGGTCGGTGGCCGGCGGAGCCGACGTCGGGGTCACCCGGGCGGCCCCCGAGCAGCGGGGGAGCGCGAAAGCCGGCGGCCGGCGTCAAGGGTGGTGCGCGCCGTCGTTCTCCAAGTGGACGCGGTGGTGGGATTGCCCTGGAAGCAGCGTCTCGGGCCGCGGAGGGTGGGCCGCGGGAAAGTGGCCGCGCCCCGCGCGGGAGTGGGGGGAGATATGGCCGCACCCCGCGCGGGGGTGGGGGGAGACATGGCCGCATCCCGCACGGGGGTGGGGGGAGACGTGGCAGCACCCCACGCGGGGGTGGTCGCGTGGGGTGCTGCCGGTCCCGAGGGGGCGGATCGGGACGTCAGGAGAAGTGTGTGGCGATCCAGGCGGTCACCGTGTCCACCGAGGCGAAGACCGCGCCGTCGTGGCTGGCTCCGGTGATGGGGACGAAGGTTACTTCCTGGTCGTACTGGTCGAGTTCGTCGAGGAGGGGGCCGGCGGTGATGGCGTACGGGACCGCGTCGTCGTCGGTGCCCTGGACGATCAGGATGGGGGCGCTCGGCGGGACCGTTGCCGGGTTGCCGTACTGGGCGAGTTTCGACAGGACCGTGGGGGACACGACGCCGTTCGGGACGAGTTCGTCGGCGTTCAGGGGGGCGTACGCCTCCAGGATCTCGTTGAGGCAGCCGGTCTGGAGCACCGACGTGCGCTGCTTGGCGGGGCTGGCCAGGTAGCTGTTCGGGTTGAAGGTCGGCTCGACGGCGTTGATGCCGTACAGGGCCATCACCAGGTAGCCCTGGCCGGGGCTGCCGGGGATCTCCGGGGCGATCATGTCGAGGTTGGACACCGGGGCGATGGCCGCGACGCCCTTGAGGACGAGCGAGCCGTCGTAGGACGGGGCGAGCTGGCCGGCGAAGAGGGCGCCCTGGCCGCCCTGGGAGTGGCCGTCGACGGCGTACTGGGTGCTCAGGGCCGGGTCGAGGCTGCGGGCCGCCTTGACGCTGTCGATGATCGCGCGGCCCTCGCTGTTGCCCACCAGGTACGGGTGGGCCTCCGGGGTGCCGAGGCCGGGGTAGTCGGGGGCGGTGACCGTCCAGCCCTTCCGGAGCAGCGCGGCGATCGCGGCGCGGGCCTCGGGCCAGAAGACCGCCTGGTTGGTGGACGGGGTGCACTTGTCGGCGATGCCGGTGGTGCCGTGGCTCCAGACCACGGTCCGGTTGGTCTTGCCGGTCTTCGGGGTCAGGACGAGGCCGGTGGCGACGGTGGTCGCGCCGGTGACCGAGGTGGTGAAGTACTGGATGCGCTTGCCGTTGGCGAGGGGGGCGAGCTCGGGCGGCAGGGTCGCGGTGGTCGAGGTGATGACGGTGCCGGGGGAGAGCCACGCGTTCGCGGGGCCGCCCGTGCTGACCACGATGCCGAGGGACATGAGCAGGGTGGCCTGGAGGGCGGCGGCCAGTCTGACGGCGAATCGCCGCCGGGGCGCAGTTCTCATCTATGTGTTCCTTCCGGGTGCGCGGAGTGATGCGGGCATGGTGGTAACCGCTCCGGCGTACCCGCGGTGATGGGGGGCCGCGGACAAGGGGGTAGCCGGGTGGGACGGCAGGGGGTGGGGGAGCGGGGTGGATCAGGCGAAGTGGTCGGCGATCCGGCGCAGCGCGGTGATCGTCTCGTGGTCGCGGGCCGGGTCGTCCTCGGTGGGCCAGGCGCTGCACTTGACGATCACGACGTCGGCGACCGGGTCGACGAAGAGGTACTGGCCGTGCACGCCGAGGCCGGTGAAGGCCTGGAAGCAGCTCTCGCCGAGGGTCCACCACTGGTTGGCGTACCCGTAGTGGTCGTAGCCGCTGGGGCCGAGGGCGCCGACGGCCAGGTGGGGCAGGTCGGCGCCGCGGCTGCGGCGGACCCAGTCGGCGGGCACGACCTGCTCGCCGGCGACGATGCCGTCGTTCGCCATGAGCAGGCCGACCCGGGCGAGGTCGCGGGCGGTGGCGTTGAAGGCGCCGGCGCCGATGGCCGTGCGCGGGTGCGAGCGGGTGAGGCCGTAGTACGCGTCGCGCTCGGCGCCGATGCGGCGCCACAACCGGTCCGACGCGTACGCCGCCAGCGACCGCCCGGTGGCCGCCTCGAGCACCCAGCCGAGCACCTGGGCGTCGAAGGTGGAGTAGTTGAAGCGTTCGCCGATGTCCGCGGTGCGCGGGGCGCGGCGGATGATGGCCGCCACGTCGCCGCCGCTGAGCACGGCCCGCTCGAACTGGCGGATGAAGCTGTCGGAGCCGTCCCAGGTCTCGAGGTCGCCGACGCCGCTGGTCATGTCGAGCAGGTCGGCCAGGGTGGTGCCGTCGTACGCCGTACCCCGGAAGTCGCGCCGGTAGTCGGTGACCTGGTCCTTGACGCTGCCGATGGCGCCCTCGGCCAGGGCGATGCCGATGAGCACCGACGTGACCGACTTGGACAGCGAGAACAGCTGCATGCGGGTGCGCGGGCCGGCGAAGGCGCCGGGGTAGCTCTCGTGCACGATCGTGCCGTGGTGCAGCACCACGAACGCGGTGGTGAACGTGCGCCGGTGCAGGTCGGCGATGGTGTGGTCGGTGTCGTCGTAGCGGTAGGTGAGGTCGAGCGGGAGCGGCGCGGCGGGCAGCGACCGGGTGGCGTGACCGCGGGCGACCCGTTCGGTCGGGATCAGCCAGTTCATGTGGGTGAAGGTGAACTCGTTGATCGGGCGGCGCATGATCAGGTCGCTCTGCCGCTCCCACCACGAGGGCGGCTCGCCGGCCGGCAGAACCGGTTGGTGCGTCGTGCTCGTCATGGCATGTCCCCGCTGTCGTCGATGGTGCGGTCGGCAGGACGCGCTCTGTTCGAGACGCCTCGGAAGTGTTCACGCAACGTCAGGCCGGTGGGTTCAGCGACAGGTTCGAGATAGCTGTTGAGGATGCCGAGCACGGCCATGCCGACCAGGTTGTCGGCGATCTCCTCACCGACGATCCCGGCGGCGGGATCGCCCAGGTGGTGCAGGGCGAAGCCTTCCGTCACGGCGGCGAGCATGTTGGCGAGCTGGTCGAGGGTGACGCCGGGGCGCAGCTGGAAGCCGCGGGAGGCGAAGGTGGACTCGTAGATCTTCTTCCACGGTTCCAGGGCGCCGGCGTACTGGTTGGCGATGGCGTCGTGGATGCCGTCGTTGCGGTCCGCGGTGGCCACCATGATCAGTTGCAGCCGGAACAGCGGCATCCGGCAGATGGCCTGCAACTCGTGGAACGTCGCCCGGTCGATGGCGTCGACGAAGCTCTCCTCGTCGTCCAGCCAGTCGCGGGTCTCGTCCTCCGCGTCGTACTGCGGGTCGTAGTTCATCGCGTGGAACAGGAACGTGAGCAGGTCGTTCAGGTAGTCGTCGTGGGTGGCCCAGGTGGCGCGGTACGGGCCGTCGCCCTTCTGCCGCAGGAAGGGCGGCTCCAGGTTCTCCATCTCGCGGGACAGTGCACGTTCGGTCAGGAAGCGGAGGCCGGACCAGTACTGCTTGCGCCCGTCCCCGGCGGGGGTCCCGTCGCAGACGCCGAGGTTCTGCTCGACCAGGTTGGCGCCCGCCTTGAGGTAGGACGCCACCTTCGGCGAGTTGACCAGCGCGGCACGGGTGGCCTCCCGGACTCCCTTGACACGCGTGACGATGCCAGAGAAGTCCTGGTTATACGGGAAGGGTAGGTCCTTCTTGCCGAACGTCATGAAGCGATTCTTTGTCCGATAACCCGCGGGGACAAGTGCGCGGGTGCGTAGTACTCGGAGTCTAGTCCTCGTGAATTTGTAGATAGGCGTAGATATAACTTTCTGTAGCCGTACGATAACGGAATGAAATGGTTAGGCGGCTCTCCGCGCCCGGACGTGCTCCCGTTCCGAATGGTCCGCCACGAGCGGCCCCACGTCCAGGATGAGGGCGATCTCGCCGCTGCCCAGGATGGTCGAGCCGCTGATGCAGGAGAGCCCGCTGAACAACACCCCGAGCGGTTTGATCACCGTTTGCAGCTCGCCCAGGAGCGCGTCCACGACCAGTCCGGTGCGCTGACCGGACTGCTCCACAATGACGACGCTCTGCCGCCTCGCGGGCTCACCGGGAATGTCGAAAAGGTCGCGGAGCCGGATGAACGGCAGCACTTCGCCGCGCAGGTTCATGCAGTCGCGGCCGAGCGGCCCGGACGGCAGCTCGACGATCTCGGTCACCCGGTCCAGCGGCACGATGAACGACGACGGGCCCACCCCGACCAGGAAACCGTCGATGATGGCCAGGGTCAGCGGCAGCCGGATCCGGATCGTGGTGCCGGCGCCCCGGGTGGTCTCCACCTCGATGCTGCCGCGCAGGCCGGTGACGTTGCGCCGGACCACGTCCATGCCGACCCCGCGGCCGGACAGGCTGGAGACCGTCGACGCGGTGGAGAAGCCGGGTTCGAAGATCAGGTCGTGGACCTCGGCGTCGGTGAGCACCGCGTCGGCGTCGACCACGCCGCGTTCCACCGCCTTGGCCAGGATCTTCTCCCGGTCCAGGCCGCGCCCGTCGTCGCCGACCTCGATCACGATGTTCCCCGCGTCGTGGTACGCGTTCAGCCGCAACGTCCCCTGCGCCGCCTTGCCGTGCCGCCGCCGCTCGGCCGGCGCCTCGATGCCGTGGTCGAGCGAGTTGCGCACCAGGTGCAGCAGCGGGTCGCTGATCCGCTCGACCAGCGCCTTGTCCATCTCGGCGTCGCCGCCGGTGATCACCAGCGACACCTCCTTGCCCAGCTCGACGCACACGTCCCGGACCACCCGCTCGAAGCGGCGCAGCGTGGTGCCGATCGGGACCATCCGCAGCGCCAGCGCGCTGTGGCGTACCTCGTCGACCAGGCGCATCACCTCGCTCTGCGCCTCGCCGCCGGCCCCGGCCCGCAGCCCGGTGCTGGACTGCGCGATGACCAGCTCGCCGACCAGGTCGATGAGCCGGTCGAGGCGGGCGGCGTCGATCCGGATGGTCTGGGTGTCCTGGGAGCGGGTCTCGATCGTCTTGCGCTGGCGGTTGAGCGCGGCGTCCACGATGGGCCGCGGCACGATCCCGTGCTCGACGAGGATCTCGCCGATCGGCACCGGGCGGGTGCCGCTGCGCACCGCCTGCTCCTGCTGGATGTGCAGGGCCTCGGCCATCTCCAGCTCGGTCACCGCGCCGCTGCTGATCAGCACGTCGCCGACCCGGTCGCTCTCCGGCATCGCCCGGATGGCCCGCACGTACGCGTCGAGCTGGTGCTCCGCCGGCACGATCCGGATGTCGCTGTCCTCGCGGACGAACTCGAAGACGGCCTCGATCTCCTCCTTCGGGGCGCCGCTCAGCAGCTCCGCCTCGAAGGCGAGGTAGCAGGTCTCGGGGTCCATCTGCTCGGCGGCGGGCAGCCCGGAGTCGTCCACCGACACCCGCGACACCGTGCCGATGCTGCCCAGGTAGCGCAGGAACGACAGCGGGTCCATGCCGTTGCGCAGGCAGTCGGCGCCGAACCGCAGGCTCAGCCGCCACGACCGCTCGGGCGCCGCCCCCGCGTCCTCGGCGTGCCGGACGGCGGTCGCTCCCGGCCCGTCCCCCAGGTAGGGCTCCAGGCCGGCGAGCAGCGCGGCCCCCTCGGCCGCCTGCGCGGCATCCGGCTCGAGCCGGCCGCCGGCCAGCCCCTCGATCATCGTGCCGATGTGGTCGGCGCACGGCAGCAGCGCGCTGACCAGCCCGGGCGACACCTCCAGATCCCCTTCCCGTACGGAACCCAGCACCGTCTCGACCACGTGGGTGAACTGCACCAGGTGCCGCAGGCCGAAGAGCCCGGACGACCCCTTGAGCGTGTGCGCCGCGCGGAACACGGTGTTGACGGTGTCCGCCGCCGCGGGACGCACCTCGAGGTCGAGCAGCCCCTCCTCGAGCTGCTGCACCAGGTCCCGGGCCTCGGTCACGAACGTGTCGAGCGCCTCGCGCATGTCGTCGTCCGTGGACATCACTCCTCCTCGGCGGCCAGGCCGGCCAGGGCGAGCACCGCGGCGACGTTGCCGGCGGGCGCGCCGAGCTCGAACGGCAGGTCCAGGCGCGCGGCCTCGCGGCGGGCCAGCAGCAGGATCTGCAGCCCGGCGGTGTCGAGCTCCTCCACGCCGGACAGGTCGACGCGCAGGCCGCCGCTGCCCTGCAACGCCGCGAGGAGCCGCTCCTTCTGCTCGGCGGCGGTCATGATGGTCAGCTCGCCGTCGAGGGCGATCCGGCGCAGCTCGCGGGTGCTCATGGCGCGATCAGCTTCGCCACCGCGCTGAGCATCTGCTCCGGCTGGAACGGCTTGGTCACCCAGGCCTTGGCGCCGGCCGCCTGCGCCTGGCGCTTCTTGTCCTCCTGGGACTCGGTGGTCAGCATGATGATCGGGGTGAACTTGTACGCCGGCAGCTTGCGCGCCTCCGCCACGAACGTGATCCCGTCCATGTTCGGCATATTCACGTCGGAGATGATCAGGTGGATCCGCTGGCCGTTCAGCTTGGCCAGGGCGTCCTTGCCGTCGACGCCCGCGATGACGTCGTAGCCCGCGCCCTTGAGCGCGATGCTGACGACCTGCCGCACCGACGCGGAGTCGTCCACGATCAGAATGGTCTTGGCCATCGTCCCCCCTAGAAGAACGTGATTTCGGACGTGGACGGCGCGGCGCCCGCCCCGGACGTGTGCGCCTCGCGCTCCTCGGCCATCGTGTAGTTCGCGGCCAGCGCGTCCAGCAGCTGCCGGGCGTCGAGCGGCCGTTCGCCGGCCTCGGTGACGACCGCCGGGAACTGGTCGATGCTGTCCCGCAGATGCTCGAGGATCTGCCCGACCCGGTCCTGGAACTGGAGGTTGACCAGCGACTGGCTGATGTCGGTGCGGATGCCGACGGCGGCCTGCTCGAGCTCGGCGGAGGAGCTCTGCAGACCCGACAGCACCGTACGGAGATCCTCCAGCACCGCCTGCACCTCCTCGTTGGCCTGCGCCACCGCCTCGTCCTCGCGCCCGGCGCTCTCCTGCGCGCTGGCGAGCACCGACCCGATCGCGGACGCCACCCCGGCCACCTTCGCCGAGATCCGTTCGCTGGTGCTGTGCGACCGTTCGGCGAGTTCGCGTACCTCCAGGGCCACCACGCCGAAGGCCGCGCCCGCCGAACCCACCCGGGCCGCCTCGATGGCGGCGTTGAGGGCGAGCAGGTTGGTCTGCGCGGCGATCCGGGTGACCTCGCCGGACATCTGCCGCAGCTCGTCGTTGAGGTCGAGCAGGGTACGCAGCTCGTCCAGCGCCGCCCGCTTCGCGGTGAGGGCATGGTCGAGCGTCCCGACGACCTCGCCGAGGCGCCGCCGGCTGCGCTCGAAGGCCGCCGCGTTCTCGTCGTGCAGCGCGCCCGACGACGAGGTGAGCACGGCGTCGAGGTTCTCCACGATGCCGGCGAACTTCTCGGTCAGCCGGCCGACCGCGGACTCCATCTGCCCGCGCGACGAGTCGATCTGCGCCGACCACACCGGCGCCACCGCCCCGGCGAACTCGGACAGCCCCGCCAGCTGGTCGCCGGCCGGCCGCTCGGGTCCGGCGACGGCGTCCGGCTCCGTACGCGTGCCGCGCCACCGGGCGATGCCGTAACCCGCGCCGGCCCCGGCGAGCAGGGCCAGGACGATACCGATCAGCTCAGCCATGACGGTGGATCACCTCCGCGATCGAGCCCAGCGGGCTTTCCCGGTCGACCGCGCCGCGCAGGACCGCCTCGCGGGGCATGCCGTGCACGACGCAGGTGGCCTCGTCCTGCGCGACGGTGAAGGCGCCGGCCCGGCGCATCTCCAGCAGGCCGCGGGCGCCGTCGTCGCCCATGCCGGTCATGATCACCCCGACGGCGTGCCGCCCGGCCACCTTCGCCACCGAGCGGAACAGCACGTCCACCGACGGGCGGTGGCGGTTGACCGGCGGCCCGTCGAAGACGCGTACCCGGTAGGTGTCGGTGCGGCGCAGCTCCATGTGCCGGCCGCCCGGCGCCACCAGGACCTGGCCGGGCAGGACCGGGTCGCCGTCGGCGGCCTCGCGGACGCGTACCCGGCACAGGGCGTCGAGGCGCTCGGCGAACGCGGCCGTGAACTTCTCCGGCATGTGCTGGACGAGCACGATCCCGGGGCACGTGGGCGCCAGCGCCGGCAGCACCACCTCGAGGGCCTGGGTGCCGCCGGTGGACGTACCCATCGCCACGAGCTGTGCCGGTTCCGTCCCCGGCGGTCCGGGCGCGGGGCCGGGGGCCGCGGGCACGGCCGCGTACGTGAGGGACCGCGGCGCCTGCCGCAACCGGCTCGCATTGCTCGCCGCCGCGGCGCGGACGGCGGCGACGATGTCGCCGGAGTCCTCCTCCATGAACCGCTTCAGCCCGGAGTCCGGCTTCGCGATCACCGCCGCGGCGCCGGCGGCGAGCGCCTCCATCGTGGTCTCCGCGCCTCGCCGGGTCAGCGTCGAGCAGATCACCACCGGCGTCGGCCGTACGGACATGATCTTCTTCAGGAAGGTGAGGCCGTCCATCCGGGGCATCTCGATGTCCAGCACCACCACGTCCGGCCAGGCGCGGTTCATGTGCTCCATGGCGAAGATCGGGTCCGGCACCGCGCCGATGACCTCGATCCCGGCGCTGCCGCGCAGCCGGGCGGCGAGCACCTGCCGCACGACGGCCGAGTCGTCGACGATCAGCACGCCGATCCGCCCGGTCATGCCGTCGCCCGCTCGTCGAGGCTCTGCAGGCTGCGCAGCCAGACGTGTCCGGTGGCCAGTTCGAGCACGATCCGGCGCGAGCCCCGGCCGCCGACCTCGCAGGCGGAGACCCGGAACCCGTGGTACCGCAGCAGTTCCAGGCCGACGGCGGCGTTGCGGCCCGCCACCCCGCCGAGCGGGCCGGAGATGTCCGGGAACTGGTCGGCGCCGCCGAACACCTTGACGACGTACTCGTCCGGGTGGGTGCCGTGCCGGCGCACCTCGTGGTGGAAGAGGGCCACCGCGTCGTCGGCGTACCGGCCGTCGAGGTGGCGGGAACGGTCCCGCCCCGGGCGGCTGGGCAGCAGGTAGTGGCACATCCCGCCGATGAGCCGCCCGGGGTGCCACAGCGTGATCGCGACGCAGGAACCCAGCAGGGTGTGCAGGCGGGTGCCGCCGGCCGCGAAACGGAAGTCGCCCGGGTTGAGGTGGAGGTCGGCCGGCTCAGGCACCGCCCGCCCCCTCGAGCCGGTAGATCGAGGGTTCGACCATGCGCAGCCGCGACGGGATCGCGTTGAGCGACTCCGAGCTGCCGATGATCAGGTGGCCGCCCGGCACCAGCACGTCCTGCATCCGGTCCACGAGGTCGCGCTTCGTCGGCAGGTCGAAGTAGATCATCACGTTGCGCAGGAAGATCACGTCGAAGCTGCCCAGCCGGCGGATGTCCTCCATCAGGTTCAGGCAGTGGAACTGCACCCGCTCCCGGAGCTGCCGGGAGACGGTCAGCAGGCCCTCGTACTCCTCGCGGCCGCGCAGGCAGTAGCGGCGCAGCAGCGGCGGCGGGATCTTCCCGGCCGCCTCGATCGGGTACAGCGCCCGCCGCGCGGTCTCCACCACCTCGGTGGAGATGTCGCTGCCGAGGATCTCCCACTGCGCCGCCGGCAGCGACTCCGCGAGGACCATCGCCGCCGTGTACGCCTCCTCCCCGGTGGAGCTGGCCGCGCTCCACATCCGCAGGACCCGGCCCGGCTGCCGCTGTGGGACGATCACCGCGCTCAGGTACTCGAAGTGCCGGGGCTCGCGGAAGAAGAACGTCTCGTTCGTGGTGAGCAGGTCGATCATCCGGTGCAGCTCGACCTCGTCGTGGCTGTCGCGCAGCAGCGAGATGTAGTCGGCGTACCCGCCGAGCCCGAGCTGCCGGACCCGTTTGTCGAGCCGGCTCGCGACCAGGGCCTCCTTGCCCGGGCCCAGCGCGATCCCGGTGTGCTCCCGCAGCAGCCCGGTGAGGTGCCGGAACTCGTCGCCGGTGAGCTGCCGGGAGGCCGCGAGCGGCAGCATCACCGCGGCTCGGTAGCCGCGTCGCCGGCCGGGGGCGGCTGCTCCCGGGCCAGTTCGCCGAGGCTCACCATGTCGCTGATGGACAGGACCCGGCTGACGTCCAGCACGATGAGGAAGTCGTCGTCGCGGCGGGCCATCCCGCTGATGTAGTCGGCCCGGATGCCGGCGCCGAACGCCGGGGCGGGCTCCATGTCACCCTCGTCGAGCGTGACGACCTTGTTCACCGCGTCGACCAGGATGCCGATGTCCTGGCCGTCCTGCCCGCCGCGCGCCAGCCCGGTGCCGTCCGTCTCGCCGGCCGCGGGCACGGACTCGCTGATGTGCACGATGATGATCGTGGTGCGGCGGCGCACGGTGGTGGTGCCGCGGGCGAAGCGGATCGCCAGGTCGATGACCGGCACGGCGCGCCCGCGCAGGTTGATCACCCCGCGGATGAAGTCCGGCACCATCGGCACCACGGTGAGCGTGCGGTACTCGAGGATCTCCTTGACGTGGAAGATGTCGAGCGCGTACGACTCGCCGTTGAGGGTGAAGGTGAGGTAGCGGGCCGACTCGGTGGCCGTACCGGCCGTCGCACTCGTGGTCACCGCCGGTCCTCCCGCCTGCCCCGGGTCGTCTGCCGGTGTCATTCGACCAGACCGGGGGCGGCCTCCGCAGGGCCTCCCGAATATTCGCGAGGAGCCTTCGGATTCCACCTTTGCGCAGGTCGGGCGTCGATAGACTGAGCCCGTCATGGGCCGGCGCGACGAATCCCCGCGCGGTCCGGCGGGGGATCAAGGGAGCCTGACATGGCCGAGACGGCCGGAAGCCGCCATCGCAACGGATTCTCGTTCCGGGACCTGCCGATCGCCTGGAAGCTGCGAGGGCTGGCGCTCATCTCCGGGCTGCTGCTGCTGACGGTGGGCATCGTGGGCATCGTCCAGCTCGGCCACACCCAGGACCGGCTGAGGCAGCTCTACAACAGCAACCTGCACGACGTACGGACGCTCGGCGAGGTCCGCGCCGGCTACAAGCAGGTACGCATCGAGATGCGCAAGCTGGCCATGTCGGCCGCCGCCGACCGGGCCGCGGCGAACCGTTCCGTGGACGCCGCGTTCGGCGGGCTCGACCAGACGTGGGCCACGTTCGCGGAGAGCCGCACCGTCGCCGCGGGCAGCCGTGAGCAGGCCTTCCAGTCGGCGTGGGCCTCGTACAAGACGATCGCGAACGAGAAGCTCAAGCCGGCCGCGGCGGCCGGCGACTTCGAGGCGTACAGCCGCATCTCCGCGGCCGAGGTGGACCCGGTCTCCGAGGCCATCGATCAGGCCGTGGACGGCCTGGTGGCCGACGAGGACGCGCAGGCCAAGGCCTCGCTCGACGCGTCCGCCTCGGCCTACGACACCGCCCGTACGGTGCTCATCGCCCTCGTGGTGCTCGCCCTCGTGCTGACCCTCGTGGTGGTGCAGCTGATCACCCGGGCCATCTCGCGCCCGCTGCGCGAGACCGTCGACGTGCTCACCGGCCTCGCCGACGGCCGCCTCGACCAGCGGCTCGCGGTCCGCGGCCAGGACGAGGTCGGGCGGATGGGCGAGGCGCTGAACCGGGCGATGAACCGGCTGAGCGAGACGGTCGGCACCGTCGTCGACTCCGCGGCCCAGCTCAACATGGCGTCCAACCAGATCAGCGGCGCCTCGCAGAGCCTGTCGCAGGCGGCGACCGAGCAGGCGGCCAGCGTGGAGGAGACCACCACGAGCGTGCAGGAGATGACCGCCGGCATCTCGCAGAACAGCGAGAACGCCATCGCCACCGAGGGCATCGCCACCAAGGCCGCCGCCGAGGCGCACGAGGGCGGTGACGCGGTGCAGCGCACGGTCGCGGCGATGAAGGAGATCACCAGCAAGATCGGCATCATCGACGACATCGCGTTCCAGACCAACATGCTCGCGCTCAACGCCACCATCGAGGCGGCCCGGGCCGGTGAGCACGGCAAGGGCTTCGCGGTCGTCGCCACCGAGGTCGGCAAGCTCGCCGAGCGCAGTCAGGTCGCCGCGCAGGAGATCAGCGAGCTGGCCGCGGGCAGCGTGCAGACCGCCGAGCGCGCGGGGGAGCTGCTCAACACGATCATCCCGAGCATCACCCGCACGTCGGACCTGGTCCAGGAGATCGCGGCGGCCAGCGGCGAGCAGTCCACCGGGGTACGGCAGATCAACGTCGCGATGACCCAGATCGGCAAGGTGACCGAGCAGACCGCCTCCTCGAGCGAGGAGCTGGCCGCCACCGCCGAGCAGATGTCGGCCCAGACCGCCCAGCTCAAGCAGCTCATGGACTTCTTCGTGACCGGAGCCGCCGCGCGCCCGGTGGTGACCGGGACGGTGCAGCCGGCCGCCCGGGGCGGGTGGGGGAACGAGAGCTATCAGCGGGCGGGACGCGACGCCGCCCGCTACAACGAGAACACCCCGGTGACCGCGCACCGGCGCGAGGTGGCCGTACCGGATCTCGAGAGCAAGTTCGAGCGCTTCTGAGCGAACTCGCGCCCGTCGGGTATAACCGGGCGCATGCACAATGAAGCGCTCGTGGGCCTGCTGGACGAGCTGGCCGGCACCGAAGTGTCCGTCGCCGCCGGCGTGGTGACGGTCGGCGTGCCGGCCATCGGTGACGCCGTCCGGGTCGCGATGCGCGACGTGCTCGGCTTCGAACAGATCATCGTGCCGACCGGCGCGCCGGGCCTCGAGCTGGGCATCCGGCGCGGCCACGAGGAGCTGCCGCTGATCGTCACCGTCGACGACGTGGCGTTCATGCCCGCGTACGCGGCCGACATGCTCGTGCCCGGCGCCCGCCTCGAGGTGCCCGCCATGCCGCATATGGTGATGTATTCGGAGATGCACCGCGACGTCCGGGCCCTCGGCCGGGCGATCGACGACGAGGACCTCGACCTGGACCTCGGCACGCTGGCGGCCACCCTGCTCGTGCACCGCTGCTTCCTGGCCGGCGCGGTGCGGGTCGGCCTCTGGCCCGTCCGGGTCGCCGCCTGGTGGGAGTACATGTGGGCCCGGGTCGGTGCCCGGCTGCCGCTCGACCCGTTCCGGCCGGACCCGGTGTGGGACAGGCTGATGGCCGACGTGACCGAGGCCCGCCGGCTCAGCGCCCAGCCGGCCCACCGGGACCAGGAGGTGTCCCGGGGATCCTGACGCGCCGGCCCGGCGTCGCCCTGATCCGCGGGACGGGTCCCCGGTCCCGGTCCCCCGTGGGTCAGCAGACGGTGCTGGTCGAGCCCCCGGTCGAGTTCAGGTAGCCGGTGACGTGCGTGCAGTGTGCGGCGGTGTTGGCGGGGGCGCCCCACAGCTCGGCGCGGGTGGTGTTGTTCAGCTCGCCGACGCCGTAGTCCGAGCCGCTGTCGGAGTGGTCGATGACGTGGACGTACAGGTCCCACTTGCTGTGCGTGGCGCGGTACTGCTCCCACACGTAGATGTACGCGTAGTTGTACCCGCACCCGTAGTACTGCTTCACCGACGCGGCCTCCATGCCGCCGACGGTGAGCACCCGCGTGGTGCCGATCTGGCGGACGCTGGAGCAGCTCGGCGGGGTGCTCGCCAACGCCGGTGCGGCGTTGACCAGGGTGGCCACCCCGGCGGCGGCCAGGGCGACCGCGCCGGAGAGCGTACGGCGGAGCATGGACATCGGGTTCCCTTCGTCGAATCCGTTGTGCCGCACCAGAAAACCAGCCAGACCGGCGGCCGGACAGGTGCCGGTCCGGCCACCGTTCCCTCCCCTCGGGCCCCGCCGCGCCCTCGGTATCATCGATGGCCGCCGACGCCCGCACGGGCGCCGGGAGCACGGGGGAGAAGCCTTGGAGAGCACCGCCGGCCCGGGCCTGGACCTCGGCGTGCCGGGGTGCCGCGACGCCGTCGAGGTGGGCCGCGGCGGCTTCGGCGTCGTCTACCGGGCCCGGCAGCCCGCGTACTCCCGGACCGTGGCGGTCAAGCTGCTCGCCGCGGACCGCCTCGACCGCGCCGCCCGGCGCCGCTTCGAGCGGGAGGTGCAGGCGATGGGCCGGCTCTCCGGCCACCCGCACATCGTCACCGTGCACCAGGCCGGGTTCACCGCCGGCGGCAACCCGTACCTGCTGATGGCGTACGAGGAGGGCGGTTCCCTGGCCGGCCGGGGACCCGCGGCGGCGTGGCCCGCGGCCGTCGCCGGTGGCATCGCGATCGCCGGCGCCCTGGAGAGCGCGCACCGCGCCGGGGTCCTGCACCGCGACGTCAAACCCGAGAACATCCTGATCTCCCGGTACGGCGACCCGAAACTGGCCGACTTCGGCCTGGCCCGCCCGGTCCGCCGCGACACCCCGCCGCCGAGCACGGTCACCGCGACGCTCCTGCACGCCGCCCCCGAGGTGCTGCGCGGCGACCCGGCGACGGTCGCGTCCGACGTCTACTCCCTCGCCTCGACGCTGTTCTGGTGGCTGTCGGGGCGCACCGCGTTCGCCGCCGCGCCGGGCGAGCGGGCCGGGGAGACCATCGCCCGGATCGCCGCGGCCCCGGTGCCGGATCTGCGGGATCACGGCGTACCCGGGCCGGTGTGCGCGGTGATCGAGCGCGCGATGGCGAAGGATCCGGCAGCCCGCTCGGCCACCGCGGACCGGTTCGCCGAGGAGCTGCGGGAGGCGCAGCGACAGGAGGGGCAGCCCGTCACCCCGCTGCTGGTGGACGATCCGGACGGCGACGGTGCGCAGGCGGCGCCCGCGGGGCCGGCGGCCGGCTTCCGGGCAGCCGGGGGATTCTCGGCCACGGTGGCCGGCGCCGCGCCGCGGACGCCGGCCCCGGCCCGGGCCGGCGGTGCGGTGCTCGCGCTGGCCGCCACCCTCGCGCTCGCCGGAGGATCCGCCACCGTCGCGGCCCCGCGCCTCGCGGCCGGCCCGGTCGACTTCGGCGGCCAGGAGATCAGCGGCCCGGGCGCCGAGCACCCGGTCACCGTCCGCAACGACGGCACCCGGCCGGCGCTGATCCGCGCGGTGAGCCTGGACGGGCCGGACTTCCGGATCGTCGCGGACGGCTGCGGCGGTCACACCCTCGCCGCCGGCGCCGGCTGCGAGGTCCGCGTCGCGTTCACCCCGGCCGGCACCGGACCGCGCCGGGCCACGCTGCGGCTGCCCGGCCGTACGGTCGACGTCGCCGGCTCCGGGCTGCTGTCGTACGCGACCGACGACGACCCGCCGCCGGGACCCTGCTACGCCGACGCGTACCAGGTCGGCCGGTCGGCGTACGGCTACGCCGGCGGGCAGAAGGTGATCTCCGTGAAGCAGTACTGGTCGCCGGGCTGCCGCAAGGTCATGGCGTACACCTGGGTCTGGAAGCAGTATCGCGACAACGCCGGTCCGCGCGGCACCTGGTCGGTGGCCCTGGGCATCGCGGGCCACGGCGACCGGGTCCGCTCGGCCGGTCAGCCGCTGGAGCTGTGGACCGAGCCGGTGACGCCCGCCGGCTGCACCCGGGCCGCCGTCACGATGACCGGCACCGGCGTGCCCGGCCCGCTCGACGTGGCCACCGGCGGTCACTGCCCATGACCTACCTGGAGGTGCACCAGGCGGGCGCCGTACGCCTGGTCCCGCTGACCGCCGGCCCGGTGACGATCGGCCGCTCGCCGGCCAACGAGCTGACCCTGGCCGGCGACCGGGTCTCCCGGCTGCACGCGGTCGTGGAACCTTTCCCGGCCGGCTGGTCGATCCGCGACCTGGGCAGCACCAACGGCACCACGGTCAACGGCGCGCGGCTGCGCCAGGCCCGGCAGTTGCGCCCCGGCGACCGCATCGAGATCGGCCCGGCCCGGCTGCTCTTCCACGCACCGCGCGGGCACCCCGCGACGGAGACGGTCAGCGCCGAGCCGGCCGAGCCCCCGCCGCCGCTGACCCGCCGCGAGCGCGACGTGCTGGACCTGCTCTGCGCGCCGTACACGACCGGCGGTGCCGCCTTTCCGGAGCCGCCGTCGGTGCGGGAGCTGGCCGCCCGGCTGGGGCTGTCGGACAGCGCCGTGAAGAAGCACCTGACGCGCCTGTACGACAAGTTCGGGCTCACCACCAACGCCGACCGCCGCCGGGCCCGGCTCGCGGCCGAGGCGGTCCGGCGCGGGGTCTGCGCGGCCCGCGACGCCTGACGGGCCGCTACCGGTCGCCCGGCGCGGGCACCACCAGGCCGCTCTCGTACGCCACCACCACCGCCTGTGCCCGGCTGGTCAGCCGCAGCTTGGCCATCATCCGCTTGACGTGGGTCTTCACCGTGGCCTCGCTGAGCACCAGCCGCTCGGCGATCTGGGCGTTGCTCAGGCCGTTGCCGACCAGCCCCAGCACCTCGGTCTCCCGCGCGGTCAGGGCGCCCAGGTGCGGGGCCGGGACCTTGGTGCGGTGCTGCCGGGCGTACGTCTCCACCAGCCGGTGGGTTATCCGCGGCGCCAGCAGGATGTCGCCGGCGGCGATGGTGTGGATCGCCGCGATGATCCGCTGCGGCGGGGTGTCCTTGAGCAGGAAGCCCGACGCGCCCTCGCCGAGCGCGGTGTAGACGTACTCGTCGAGGTCGAAGGTGGTCAGCACGACGACGTGCGGCCGGTGGTCGCCGGGCGCGGCCAGGATCCGCCGGGTGGCGCCGATGCCGTCGAGGACCGGCATCCGGATGTCCATGAGCACCACGTCGGGGCGGGTCCGCTCGGTCATCGTGACCGCCTCGGCGCCGTCGCACGCCTCACCGGCGACCTCGAGGCCCGGCGCCGCCCGCAGCAGCGCCGTCAGCCCGGCGCGGATCAGCGCCTGGTCGTCCACGACGAGAACCCGGATCGTCATCGCAGCTCGTCCGTCGGCAGGCGGAGCAGCACGGTGAAACCACCTTCCTCGCGGGGACCGGCGGTGAGGACGCCGCCGTACAACTCGGCGCGCTCGCGCATGCCGCGGATGCCGTGCGCGGCCGCCGCTTCGTCGAACGGACGCCCCGAGGCGCCGTCGTCGCTGACCTTCACCGTCAGCATGTGGGCGCCGTAGTCGATCTCGACGCGCGCGCGGGCCGGCCCGGCATGCTTGAGTACGTTCGTCAGAGATTCCTGGATCATCCTGTACGCGCACAGCTCCGCCCCCGCCGGCAGCTCCCGGCACTGCCCGGTGACCACCAGCGCGACCTCCAGCCCGGCGCCGCGGATCCGGTTCACCAGCTCTGGCACCTGGGTGAGCCCCGGCTGCGGCGCGTACTCCGACGCGTCGCCGTGGTCCACGTGCAGGACGTCGAGCAGCCGGCGCATGTCGAGCAGGGCCGCGCGGCTGGCGTCGCCGACCGTGGCGATCGCGATCTTCGCCGTGGCCGGGTCGGCGTCGATGACGTACTCGGCGACGCCGGCCTGCAACGAGATCACGGACATGTGGTGGGTGACGATGTCGTGCAGCTCGCGGGCGATCCGGACCCGTTCCCTGCTCACCGCCTGGGCGGCCTGCGCCGCGAGCCGCTCGGTGCGGGTCGCCCAGTGCCGGGTGCCCTCGCCGAGGACCCACGCCCCCACCAGGAGCAGCCCGACCTGTGCCACCTGCGACACCACGAACGACTGGCCGGTCTGCTCGAAGGCGACCGAGGTCACCACCATCGCGAGCACGAAGATCAGCGTGGCGGCGACCCGGGACCGCAGCGTCGCGACGGTGAACATCACCACGAGCATGCCCACGCCGTTGTTGGGCAGGTCGTTGTAGATCACGCTGGCCGCACCCAGCGCTCCCAGGACGACCAGGGCGACCACGATCGGCAGCCGCTGACGCAGCGCCAGGGGCGCGGCGCTCAGCACGGCCAGCCCGACCGACGCCGGGGTCACCGCGGCGTCCGGCCGGCCCACCAAAGTGGCCAGGGTGAGGCCGGTCAGAACCGTCGCGAGCAGCACATCCATGAACAGCGGCTTAAGGGGGGTCCGCACGGTGCACACCCTAGCCGGGTCCCGGTCATGCACTCGTCTTCCGCGAGGGGTATCCCCGGCTACCCCCAGCGGGGTAGTGCGGAGCCCGCGGTAGGAGGACGACGGACGTGCATGCGCTCGCTAGCGTCGTCGGCATGACCGGGGGACGCCTGTACGTCGCGGTACGCGCCGCCGACCCGTTGAGCCGGGCCGGGCTGGCCGCGCTCCTGCGCGCCGGCTCCCCCCTCGCGGTGCTCGGCGAGGGGGAGGAGAAGCGCGCCGACGTGCTCGTGGTCGCGGCCGGCGCGCTCAACGCCGAGCTGGCCGGGCTGCTCAGCCGTACGGCCCGCGAGGTCGGCCTGCCGGTGGTCCTGATCGCCGACGACCTCTCGCCGGACGACCTGCTGACGGTGGTGCGCTACCGGGTGATGTCGGTGGTGCCGCGCCGCTTCGTGTCGGCCGAGGTGCTGACCCGCTGCGTGACCGCGGTGGCCGCCGGGGGCGGGGTCATGCCGCCCGACCTGGTGGGCGGCCTGCTTCAGCACGTCGACCGGCTGCAACGGGACCTGCGGGAGACCGCGCCCGCCGTGACGGGCGGCCTCACCGAGCGCGAGGTCGAGATCCTCCGGCTGATCGCCGACGGCCTGGACACCAACGAGATCGCCGAGGCGCTGAGCTATTCCACGCGCACGGTCAAGAACATCATGTACGGCATCACCCACCGGCTCAACCTGCGCAACCGGCCGCACGCGGTCGCGTACGCGGTGCGCGCCGGACTCATCTGAGCGCGCCGGTTGTAAGTTGTGTTCGGCGTGAGTGGGAGGTGCGGCGCGATGACGGCGGAACGGAGCCGGTCCAGTGGACGACCGACCCTGGACCAGGTCGCCTCCCTGGCCGGGGTGGGCCGCGGCACGGTGTCCCGGGTCGTGAACGGCTCGGCCCAGGTCAGCCCCCAGGCGAAGGCCGCGGTGGAGACCGCCATCGCCGAGCTGGGCTACGTGCCGAACCGGGCCGCGCGCACCCTGGTCACCCAGCGCACCGACTCGATCGCGCTGGTCATCTTCGAGTCCGGCCAGCGGTTCTTCACCGAGCCCTTCTTCGGCCGGATCGTGCAGGCCATCTCGTCCGGGCTGGTCGACCGCGGCCTGCAGATGGTGCTGATGATCGCCCAGGCGCCGCACGAGCGGCAGCGGCTCGAGGGCTACCTCACCCGCCAGCACGTCGACGGCGTCCTGCTGCTGTCCCTGCACGGCACCGACGCGCTGCCGGCCAAACTGGAGCAGCGCGGCGTGGCCACCGTGCGCGCCGGGCGCCCCACCAATCCGGAGCCGGGGTGCTACGTCGACGCCGACAACCGGGGCGGGGCGCGGGACGCCGTCGCGTACCTGCGCCGCCAGGGCCGGCAACGGATCGCCACCATCACCGGCCCGCTCGACATGGCGGCGGGCATCGCCCGCCTCGACGGCTTCCTCGACGTGGTCGGCACCGGCCCGATCGCCCACGGCGACTTCAGCGAGGAGAGCGGCGCGGCGGCGATGGCCTCGCTGCTCGAACGCCACCCGGACCTCGACGCCGTCTTCGCCGCCTCCGACATGATGGCCGCGGGCGCGATGCGCGTCCTGCGCGAACACGGCCGCCGCGTGCCGCACGACGTGGCGGTGATCGGCTTCGACGACTCGGTGATCGCCCGCCACACCGACCCGCCACTGACCACAGTGCACCAGCCGATCGAGCAGATGGGCCAGGAGATGGTCCGCCTCCTCCTCGCCAAGATCGACGGCGCGGACCACCCGTCGGACC
Source organism: Pseudosporangium ferrugineum (assembly GCF_003002065.1). GTDB lineage: Bacteria > Actinomycetota > Actinomycetes > Mycobacteriales > Micromonosporaceae > Actinoplanes > Actinoplanes ferrugineus_A. The sequence goes on along the minus strand of NZ_PVZG01000012.1, from coordinate 123,078 downwards.
CGATCGTGCTCAGCACCAGCCTCGTGGTCCGCCGCTCCGCCTAGCCTCGGGCTGCCGCCAGGAGCGCCTCGAACTTCTCGGTCTCCAGGTCGAGGGCGGCGTCCAGGTCGAGCCGGACGCTCTCGCGGGCGACGCGGTAGATCGTCCGTACGGCGTCCGCCGACGGCCCGGACAGCAGCGTGAGCCGCGCCGGGTCCACGTCGCGCAGCAGGCCGTCCGCGTCGGTCTGCTCCGGGAGGCCGCCGGGGATCTCGTATCCCGGGCGCTCCCAGCGCTGCCGGTACGGCCGCTCCTGACCGAGCACCCACCGCCGGGCCGCGGACAGGACCGCCTCCCGCGTCGGCGCCAGCTCGTCGACGAGGCCGATCTCCGCCGCCGTCGCCGCGCTCAGGTGCTCGCCCGGCGCCAGGACCCGGGTGAAGGCGCGGGTGACGCCGAGGGCGCGGACCGAGCGGACCAGGCCTCCGCAGGCGGGCAGGATCCGCCACGTCACCTCGGGCAGGCCGTACACGACGTGCGGCGCGTCGAGGCCGACCCGGTGGTGGGTGCTGAGGGCGATCTCGAAGCCGCCGCCCAGGGCGCTGCCGACCAGCGCGGCGGCGACCGGGACCCCGAGCCGCTCCAGCCGCCTCAGATTCGCCTTGATGGGACGCTGCAATTGGTAGGCGCGGGCCAGCTCCTCGTCGGGCACCTCGTCCTCGAAGACGTCGTCGCCGCTGAAGAAGGACCGCTTGGCCGACGTCAGCACCACGCCCCGGGCGCCGTCGCGTTCGAGCTCGTCCAGCACCGCCGACAGGCCGTCGTGGAAGCCCTGGTTCATCCGGTTCCCGACCCGGCCCGGGTGGTCGAAGGTCACGGTGAGCACGCCGTCGTCGTCGCGTACCCAGCGCACCGGGCCGGCCTGCGGTGTTCCGTCCATGTCGGTCACTCCTCCGCCGCCCGGGGATGCCACCGAGCACGAGAACACGAAACGGCGGAGCCCGCCGTTTCCTGCCGAGCACGATACGGCGGGCCCCGCCACTTGGCAACGGTGCGCAGCCCTACAGTCCGGCGGCGCGGTCCAGGTCGTCGAGGCGGGAACGCAGGACGGCGGCGCGCTCGCGCTCGACGCTGCCCTCGCCGGCGCGGGCCTCCACCTTGGTGGCCAGGTCGGTGAGGCGGGCCTCGACGCCGGCCGCGTCCGGGCCGTCCAGCGTCCGGGCCACGTTGAGCAGGTCGGTGGCGACGTCGGAGCGGATCTCCCCGGTCGCGCGGCCGTCCTCGACCGCGCTCCGGAAGCGGGTCACCGCGTCGTCGAAGTCGAGCCGGGCGGGGGCGGGCCGCGTCGTCGCGGCGGTGGCCCGCCCCGGCGCGCCCGTGGTCCCCGCCGGTGCGGCGGTGGTCCGCCCCGGCGCGGTGGTGGCCCGGGCGGACGGGCGCTCCGGCGCCGGCGAGGGGGACGGCGACGCGGCCGACGGCGGTGGCACGACGGCCGGCGGGGCCACCGCGGGTGGCGCCGCCCGCTCGCTCCCCGGCCCGCCGTCGCGGGTGCCGAGGATCAGCGCCGCCACGCCCGCGAGCAGGACCGCGGCGAGACCGGCCGGAACGGCGATCCGGCGGCGGGCGGCGTGCCGGGGCGACGGCGGCTCGTCGGCGAGCGGTGCCAGCCGGTCGCCCACCTCCTCGGCGGTCGGGCGCAGCCCCGGCTCGTCGGCGAGGCAGTCGGCGACCAGGGCGCGGAACTCGGCCGGCACCTCGTGCGGGAGCCGGGACGGGCCGCGCAGGCGTGCCGCCTCCAGTTCCTCCCAGGTGTCCACGGGGTACGGCGGCTGCCCGGTGACCATCTCGAACAGCAGCACGCCCAGGCCGTACACGTCGGTGGTGGGCTCCGCGGGCTTGCCGTCGAGGCGTTCCGGCGCCACGTACGCCGGGGTGCCGAACGTCGCGCCGGTCTCGTCGTCGTCCGGTTCGCCGGTGATCGCGCTGATCCCGAAGTCGAGGATCTTGACGCCGGCCGGGGTGAGCATGACGTTGCCCGGCTTGATGTCGCGGTGCACGACCCCGCTCGCGTGCGCCGCGGCGAGCGCGCCGGCGACCGCCCCGCCCACCCGCGCCGCCTCCCGCCACGTCAGCGGCGCCCGCTCGACCCGGGCGGCCAGGGTCTCGCCGGTGAGCAGCTCCATCACCACGAACGGGGCGACCGAGCCGTCGGGGCGTACCGCGCCGTTGTAGTCGTGCACCACCGCGATGCCCGGATGCGCCGGGCGGGCCGCCATCCGGGCCTCCTTCCAGGCCAGGTGCAGCGCCTCCGCGCTGGTCGCGGTGCCTCCGGTGGGCAGTTTCAGCGCCACCGGCCGCTCGAGCAGCTCGTCACGGGCACGCCAGATGTCCGCCATGCCGCCGGACTCCAGCCTTGTGACCAGGCGATAGCGGTGGGCCAGCAGGTCGCCCGCGGCCGGCCAGTCAGGGGTCACCCAGGAACACTCACCCACGCCGTACGGGGGTGTCAACCGCACGGGCCTCGGGCTCCGCGGCCGCGCCGGGCTCCGGCCGGTCACCGCGCGGCATCGCCGAGACCATCACGATCATGAGTACGGCGACGAGCGTCAGCCCGATGGCGATGTCGTGCACGGCGGCGGCCAGGCGTGCCGGGTCGGCGGTGTCCGAGCCGATCCGCGCGTTGGCGATCGCGCCGAACACCGCCACGCCCAGCGAGCTGCCGAGCGAGCGCAGGAAGAGGTTGTTGGCGGTCACCACCCCGCGTTCCTGCCAGCCCACACTGGACTGGGCGGCGACCAGCGTCGGCGGCGCGGTCAGGCCCATGCCGAGCCCGATGACCAGGCAGTACGCCCCCACCTCCAGCACGCTGGAGTCGCGCCCGAGCAGCAGCAGGAGCGCCGTGCCGGCCAGCACCACCGTGGCACCGATCAGCGCGCATCCGCGGAAGCCCAGCCGCAGGTAGACCCGGCCCGACAGGCTCGCGGTCAGCGGCCAGCCCAGCAGCAGGGTGGCCAGCGCGAACCCGGCGACGAGCGGGCCGGTGCCGAGCACGACCTGCACGTACGTGGGCACGTACGAGGTGAGGCCCAGCAGGATCGCACCCACCCCGGCCGACGTCAGGCCGCTGAAGACCAGGAGCCGGCGCCGGAACACCCACAGCGGCAGCACGGGTTCGCCGGCGCCGCGCTCGGCGAAGCCGAACGCCACGAGCAGGACCACCCCGGCGCCGAGCACCGCGATGCTCGCGGGGGAGCTCCACGCCCAGGCCTGCCCGCCCTCGAGAACGCCGAGGATCAGCAGGGTCAGCCCGGTGGTGAGCAGCACGGTGCCCCGGTAGTCGATCACCGGCCGGCCCCGGTCGACCCGCTCGTGGAACCGCCGCACGATCATCAGGGCGGCCGCCGCGCACAGCGGGATGTTGATGAAGAAGATCCACCGCCAGGAGACCCACTCGCTGAACACGCCGCCCAGCGTGGGTCCGACGACCGACGAGACGCCCCAGACGCCGGCGAGGTAGCCCTGCACCCGGGCGCGTTCCTCGACCGTGTAGATGTCGCCGATCATGGTGACGGTGGTCGGCATGACGGCCCCGGCGCCGAGGCCCTGCACCACCCGGAACAGGATCAGCACCCACACGTTCCAGGCCACGCCGCACCCGATCGAGCCGAGCAGGAACAGGGCGATGCCCCACAGCACGATCGGCTTGCGGCCGAACAGGTCGGACAGCTTGCCGTAGACCGGCACCGAGACCGCCTGCGCCAGCAGGTAGATGGAGAACAGCCAGGGAAACTCGGCGAACCCGCCGATGTCCGCCACGATGGAGGGTACGGCGGTCGCGATGATCGTCGAGTCGATCGCCACCAGCGCGGTCGAGAGCATGACCGCGGCCAGCACCGGCCCTCGCCGCGAGCGCAGTCCGATTCCGTCAGCCACGACCCCACGTAACCACGCCCGGCCGCGCACCGCCCGCGCTGCGGCCCGGGTGTGACGCCCGCCGCTCTCGCGCGGCGGGCCGGGCCGGGGTCGCCCGCGAGGGCCGGGGCGCGGCCCGGCGCCGGGCCGGCGTGGGAGCGATCTTGGGGGCGGGCCCGGCGGTTGCGGGCGGGACGGGTGGTGACACCATTCCCCCATGCGTTCGGCGTTCCCGGAGCCGTACGGGCCGTCCCGCCCGCACCCCGCGATCTTCGTACCCCCGCGCCGGCCCCGGACCGGCGGACCCACGCGCCCGGCACCCGGCCTGACCTGGGCCGAGAGGCGCTGCGACGAGGTCGTCACCCCACCGGTACGGGCCACCCTGTGGCGCTTCGTCCGCGGGACGGCGCACCTGCTGCACCCCGGCGCGGCGACCCCCGACGAGCCGGCGCGGCTGACCGGCCTCAACGACCGCCGCGGTGCCGGCGTGAAGATCGGGATGCTCGGCACCGACACCGGCCGCGTGTGCCTGGTGCTCCGCGCCCACCTCGCCGAGCCGCCCGCCGGCCCGGCCCGCCCGTGGCGCCACGGCCTCGGCGTGCCGGGGGTACGCCCGGGCGCCGTCGTCGTCTCCGGCGTCGACCAGGTCGCCCCGGCGGACGTGGCCCCGCTGCTCACCGAGGAACCGTCGCCGCACGTGTGGCCGTGGCTCGTGGTGCGGGCCGCGGTACGCGACGCGACGGGCACCCTGGCGGTCGACCCGGGCGACGGCCTGCTGCGCCCGGTGCTCGACTTCGTGGTGCTGCCGCTCGCCGGCCCGCACCCGCCGGGGGAGCGCCCGGTGCGCTGCCCGGCCTGCGACCGCGGCCGCGTCCGCCGCTACGCGGCCTTCGACCTCTGCCCCGACTGCGCCTGGACGGCCACCGCCTGACGGGCTGCCCGGCGGCCCGGCCGGGAGGGGCCGGGGAACACTGCGTGAACGGCGCCCGGCCGGCTCATGAAGTGGTGCGGCCGATCGTCCCGATAGGACGGTGTCCGCGCCGGTTTGGCCGCATGCCGTCCCGCCCTACCGTGACGGCGTGCCCCCACGCTCCGACACGCCGGCGGTCCTCCGGCGCCGGGCCACGGCCGTCGTGGTCGTCGCCGCCGCGCTGCTCACCACCCTCACCGCCGCCATGGTGGCGGCGCGGGCGCAGGTCCGGGCCATCGGCGACGCCGCCGCCCCGCAGGCCGCCACCGCCGCCGACCTCTACTTCGCCCTCAGCGACCTCGACGCCCAGGTGGCCCGGATGGTGCTCATCGGCGGGGACGACGCCCGGGCCGGCAGCCGCATCGACGCGCTGGGCACGTACGACCGGCGCAGCGAGCAGGTCGACGCCGATCTGCGGCGGGTCCTGGGCGTCGCCGGCCCCGCCGACGAGGCCGTGGTCAGGCGGTTGCTCGACGGGCTCGCCGTCTACCGGCAACGGGTGGGGCAGGCGCTGACCGCCGCGGCCCGCCCGGACGCCCAGGGCGCCTACACGCAGGCGACCAACGTGCTCCACCTCGAGCTGCTCCCGGCCGCCGCGGAGCTGCGCGACCGCAGCGAGGAACGGCTCGGCGACGCGTACGCGACCGGCCTGCGCACCGAGATCGCCGGGGTGACCGTCGCGGTCCTGCTCGGCGGGGCGCTGCTCGTGCTGCTCGTGCGGCTTCAGGTCTTCCTCACCCGTACGTTCCGCCGGCTGGTCAATCCCGCCCTGCTGGCCGCGACCGTGGCGGTCCTCGGCCTCGCCGCCGGCGCCGCGACCGTGCTCGTGGCGCAGGGGGAGTGCCTGCGCGCCGCCCGCACCGAGAGCCTCTCGCCCTTCCTGGCGCTGTCCCGGGCGCGGGCGGTGAGCTACGACGCCGCCGCCGACACCGGCCGGGCCCTGCTCGGCGCCGACCCGGGCCACTACGACCGCGAGTTCGCCCGCAAGTCGGCGCTGCTCACCGGCGACCGCGACGGCCTCGCCGCGCTCTCCGGCAGCGCCGAGCTGGCCGAACGCTGGCTCGGCTACCGGCGCGACCACCAGCGCATCGTCGCCCTGGCCGGCGCGGGCCGGCGCGCCGAGGCGGTGGCCGGCCTGACCGGGCTGCGCCGCGGCGACGCCGCCTTCGACTTCTACGCGTTCGACACGGCGGTCAGCGCGGTCGCCGCCCGCCACGACCGCGACTTCGGCCGGGAGGTCGCCCGCGCCGGCCGGCTGCTGCGCGGCTGGACGGTCATCCCGGCCGCCGCGGCGGGACTGGTGATCCTGCTCGCGCCGCTCGGCGTCCGCGCGCGGCTGGCGGAGTACCGGTGAGGGCCCGGCGCAGGCCGGCGACCGGCACCACGGCCCGGCGCGCGATGGCGGCCGGCGTCGTCGTGATGCTGCTCGCGGCGTGCGGCACGGCCGGTCCCGCCCCCGCGGTGGACGGTGGCGCGGGGATCGACTGCGCCGCGGGCTCGATCGCCGGCCGGGGTTCCTCGGCGCAGACCACCGCGATGCACCTGTGGATCAAGCGCTACCAGGTCGCGTGCCCCGAGGCGTCGATCGCGTACGAGAGCACCGGATCGGGCGCCGGGGTGGCCCGCTTCCTCGCCGGCGACGGGGACTTCGCCGGCTCCGACGCGCCCCTGTCGCCGCGGGACCGCGCGCGGGCCGTGGCGCGGTGCGGCGGCCCGGTGCTGCACCTGCCGATGGTGGCGGGCCCGATCGCGGTGGTCCACAACGTGGCCGGGTCCGGCGGCCTGCGGCTGCGCCCGGCGACCCTGGCCCGGATCTTCGCCGGGACGGTCACCGTGTGGAACGATCCGGCCGTCGCGGCGGACAACCCCGGTGCCGTGCTGCCGGCCACCCCCATCCGTACGGTGCACCGCTCCGACGGCTCCGGCACCACCGCGAACTTCACCGCGTTCCTCGCCGCCACGGCACCCGCGCAGTGGCGGGCCGGCTCCGGCTCCCGCTGGCCGGCCCGGGGCGGGACGGCGGTGCAGGGCAGCGACGGGGTGGCGGAGGCGGTCGCCCGGACCGACGGCGCGATCGGGTACGTCGAGCGCTCGTACGCGGACGTCCACCACCTCACGACGGCCCGGGTCGGCAACGGCGCGGGGGAGTTCGCCGGCCTGACCGACGAGGCGGTCGCGCTCACGGTGGGCGGTGCACGGGTCGGCGACGCCCTGCGGCTGGACGTCGACTACGCGACCCGGGCGGCCGGGGCGTACCCGATCGTGCTGGTGACGTACGAGATCGTCTGCCGGGACGGCACCCGTCCGGCGGCGGTCGCCCTGCTCGGCGGCTTCCTGCGGTACGCGGCCGGCGAGGCCGGGCAGCGCGACGCGGCGGAGCTGGGCTACGCGCCCCTCCCGGCGGCCCTGCGCGCCCGGGTCACCGCCGCGGCGGGCGCCCTGACCTGAGCCGCGGGCTGCGGAGGTGGGTGGCCTCGCGCGTACGGTAGCCGGGTGAGCATCGCCATGACCGCCGCCGCGGGCGACCGCGGGGACGGGGACTGATCGGCCATGGTCGCGGAACGGGACCGCCTTCCCGGCTCGCGCGCCGCCGCTGACCCGGGGCGGCTGCCCCGCGGGCGCCACGACCTGCCGCGCGAGTTCGTCTCCCGGACCCAGCGTGACCGGCTCATCGACGCGATGGCCCGGGTGGTGGCGGAGAAGGGTTACGCCAGCGCCTCGCTGACCGACGTGTGCGCCGCCGCGGGCGTGTCGACGCGGGCGTTCTACGAGCACTTCGCCGACAAGGAGGCCTGCCTGCTCGCCGCCTTCGACCTGGGCGTGGAGCTGATGCAGCGGTCGGTCGCCGAGGCCTTCGCCCGGCCGGCACGGTGGCCGCAGCGCATCCACCGGGGCCTGGACACGCTGCTGCGGATCCTCGCCGCGGAGCCGGCGTTCGCGGTGCTCGCCGTCGTGGAGGTGCTGGCCGCCGGCCCACGCGTCCGGCAGCGGCGGCGGTCGCTGCTGGAGAGCTACGCCGGCTTCTTCGCCGTGGTGCCGAAACGCCCCGGCGGGCCGGCCGTCCCGCCGGGGGTGGTGGAGGCCGTCATCGCCGGGGTCTACGGCGTCATCTTCGACCTGGTGTCGACCGGGCGGGCGGCGGAGCTCCCGGACCGCCTGCCCGATCTCACCTACTTCGTCCTCGTCCCGTTCCTCGGCCCCGCCGCCGCGGCCCGCGTGGCCGCCTCCGGCTGAGCCCCGCGGCCCGCCCGCCGCCGGCCGTGCGGGCCGGCTCAAGGCCGCCCGGCGGCCACGCGGGCCGGCTCAAGGCCGGGCTCCGCTGAGGCCGGCCACGCCAGCCGGCTCAGGGCCGAGCGCGGGCGCTCATCCCTCGGGCGGGGTGACCACTGTGCCGTCGGTGACCGTGATCTGCTGGGCCGCGTCGGTCGTGTCGGTGACCGCGTACCGGGCGCGGAACGTCGCCGACGTGGCGCCGGTGGGGCAGGTCAGGCCGCCGGTCACCCGGATCGGCAGGCTGACCCCGGCGGAGAAGTCGAGCACCGGTGCGCTGGTGTCCGTACCGTCGATCCAGGGTCCGCTGATCGATGCCGGGCCGTTCGGGGCGACCGTCACCGTGCACGAGGCGAGGCCCGAGATGGTGGTGACCACGCCCGCGGTGGGGATGGTCATCGTGCCCGTCGAGCCGGCCGGGTCGTACTGCAGGCCGATCGTCCAGTCGCCGTTGGTGTTGTTGGAGACCGTGCGCGCGGTCGTGAACAGCACGTTGGTGGGGCAGTTGTTCCCGTTGTTGCTGAACGTGGCCGGGGTCAGGGCGGAGACCACCGGGCCGTCCGCGCTGGTGTTGCCCGGCTCGTCCGGCACCTGGCCGGTGTTGCCCGACCGGTTGCAGGTGACCGTGGTGCTGCCGACCACGAAGGTGGCGGTCGTCCCGCTCACCAGGGAGGCCGTGTACGCGTGCCCGGCGGGCCCCACGGTGGTGCCCGGCGCGAGCGCGAGGGCGGGTGCAGCGGGCAGCGCGCCGAGGCCGAGGCCGAGGGCGGCGGCGACGACGCCGGTACGGCGGAGGTGTCGCATCTCAACTCCTTAGAAGCACTCGTCCTTGCCCCAGTGCAGGGCCAGCTTGAGGTTGCGCAGGTTGAACTCGCCGGCCGAGGTGGACCAGGCGACCTGCTTCAGGTTGGTGATCGTGACCTTGTCGGCCTGCTGGCTGAAGAAGCCCTCGCGGCGCTGCGCCTTCTCGCCCGGGTCGTTCTCCGGGCCCTTGTCCAGGGTGGACGCGTCGCGGCCGATCTCGATCTGTTCGAACTTGGCGTTGCCGTCGAGCTGGGACATGTCGACGACCATGTTCTTGGCGGTCACCGGCTGGCCGCCGGTGCCGGCCCGGATGACCAGGCTGACCGAGCCGAAGTCGCCGAGGTCGGTGACGACGGACTGGCACAGGTTGGTGAGGGTGGCGGTCTTCATGGCCGAGACCGCGACGGGCTCGGGCTGCTGCGACTGCGGGTCGCTGCCGGGCTCGATGCGGGCGTCGACCGTGCCGTACTGGATGAAGCCGGTGGCCACGAGCTCGTCGGCGCTGACCTTGAACTGCTGTCCGGAGACGACGAACGTCGCCGCCAGCGCGCCTTGCGAGATCAGCGACACCACGCCGGCGGTGGCGACGGTGCTCAGTGCCATCACCACGCCGAAGCGACGCCAGTGGGTGCGGCCTTCCGGGGATGGGGGGCGGGGATCGGTCACCGTCGTCGCTCCTGTCCGGAGAGGATCCAGAAAAGCTGGTTTTTCTGGATGGACGGACGTTAACCCCGGCCCGGAAGCACCGTCAAGACATGAATCATCTTCGATGTACGCCGTCGCGCGCGGCCGGCCAGGATCGCAGCGCCCACCACCAGCGCACGGTGGCGAGCACGGTCAGCCGCTCGCCGAGCCCGGTGAGCTCCTGGAGGCGGCGCAGCCGGTAGCGGACCGTGTTGGGGTGCAGGTGCAGCGCCTCGGCGGTGCGGTCCAGGCGCTGGCCCTGGTCGAGATAGGCCAGCGCGGTGGTCACCAGGTTGTGGTGGAACTCGTCGCCCGGGTCGAGGGCGCCGAGCAGGTTCTCGCAGAGCAGCCCGGCCAGCATCGGCTGCGCCGCGAGCGCGGTCTCACCGGCCAGCATGACCACGTCGTGCATCCCGCTGAGCGACTCGCCGGCGGCGGCGTCCAGGGCCGTGCGGCACAGCCCGTACGCGGCCGGCGCCCGGTCCAGCGGCACGGCCGGGGTGGTCACCACCAGCGCGGCGGTCCCGGCGGGCAGGGCGGGCAGCCGCGGGGCCAGCCCGGCCAGCCGTCCCGCCACCGGGGCGACCACGCCGCCGCACCGCGCGAAGGCGTGCTCGAGCTGCCGCACCAGCGCCGGGTCGGCGGCGTCGGAGATCAGGCAGTGGTAGCGCCCGCCGGGACGCAACCCGAACCGGGCCGGGTCCGGCGCCGGACCCTCACCCTCCTCGCCCAGCAGCAGCCGGCGCAGCAGGGCGATCCGGGCGCCGCGGTGGTCGCGGCCCAGCTCCCGCTCGGCGGCCCGGTACGCGTCCACCACCCGCCGCTCCAGCCGGGTGCCGTACCGGTCGAGCCGGAGCAGGGCCGCCAGCATGACGTCGTCGGGCAGGCCCGCCGCGCGCCCCCGCTCGACGGCGACCTCCAGGATCCGGCTGCGGCCCGCGTGCACCCCGGAGAGCAGCGCCGCCACCGGTACGCCCAGCGCCGCCCGCTCCCGCCCGAACCGTTCCGCCTCGGCGAAGTCCGGCTCCCCGACGGCGGTGAACGCGGCGAACCCGGCGGCCAGCAGCGCGGCCACGTGCCGCCGGCTCTCCGCCCACGGCAGCCGCGCCACCTCGGCGGACTCGGCGCGGGCCGCGCGCACCACGTCGTCGACCAGCTGGGTGTCCCGGGCGAGGTCCTCCACCAGTGCCGTGAGGGCGTCCTCGCGCGGTTGTGGGCGGTGCACAACGGGCTGCTGCGGCATTGGTCCCCGTCCTCTACCGGCACGCGGAAATTCATTGTTCCCTATGCGTTACCGCAAAGTAACATCGCGGGACGCCCGGCGGAACCGCCCGGACCGCGCCCCGCCCGTCCGCCCGGGAGGCGTCGTGGGAGCTGCGTCCGTACCGAAGAGATCCCGGGCCCTGGTCGCCCTGCTGCTCGCGGGCGTGCTGGGCGGTGCACCGGTCGCCTCGGCCGGTCCCGCGCAGGCGGCGCCCGCCCTGCGCGAGGTCATGTTCGTGGGCAACAACTGGGACGGCACGGTCGACGTCATCGCGTCCCGCGGCGACTTCGCCAAGCTCGGCCGGATCAACGTCGTGCCGGACAAGACCGAGCGGCTGTGGGAGATCTACCTCAACCCGATCAAGCTGGCGTTCTACCTCGGCGTCCAGCTCGGCCCCGGCGAGGGCCACGACCAGCTCGTCGACGACATGTACACGACGCCGGACGGCACCGCGCTGGTGGTGTCGCGGCCCAGCTTCGCCGACGTGGTCTCGATCGATGTGGCCACCGGGGCGGTCCGCTGGCGCTTCCCGGTCTCCGGTTTCCGCGCGGACCACATGGCGGTCTCGCCCGACGGCCGGGCGGTCGCCGTGTCCGCCTCGACGTCGAACACCGTGCACGTGCTGGACATCGTGACCGGCCGGCAGCTCGGCTCGTTCACCGGCGGCGACAAGCCGCACGAGAACATCTACACCGACGGCGGCCGGTACCTGTGGAACATGTCGATCGGCGAGGTCAACACGTCGCTCGACGACCCCTCCGCCGACTGGACCAAGGGCGACCGGCACATCACGGTCGCCGACGCCCGGACCTTCCAGACGGTACGGACCATCGACATGCGTCCCCGCCTCGACGCGTTCGGGCGTGCCGACCTGTCCGACGCCGTCCGCCCCGCGGTCTTCACGCCGGACGAGTCGAAGCTCTACTTCCAGGTCTCCTTCTTCAACGGGCTGGTCGAGTACGACGTGGCCGGCGACCGGGTGACCCGGGTCAAGGAGCTGCCGAAGAACCCCGCCACCAGCGAGGACCGCACCACCTGGGTGAACGACTCGCGCCACCACGGCCTCTCGGTCAGCCCGGACGGCAGCAAGCTGTGCGTCGCCGGCACCATGGACGACTACGCCACGGTGGTGGACCGGGCCTCCCTCACCCCCGGGGAGCTGGTCACCGCGAGCAAGCCGTACTGGGCGACGGTCAGCGGCGACGGGCTGGACTGTGTGATCTCCGAATCCGGCGCCGACCGGGTGACGGCGATCAGCTTCGCGACCGGCCGCCGGGTCGTGTCGGTGCCGGTCGGCGACCACCCCCAGCGGGTACGGGTGGGGCACGTGCCCACCACCTGGACCCCGCCCCGATCTTGGAGATCTTGACGTCCGATGTCCCGCCCGGCGCATCCGTGATGTGCTGGACCCATGACAGACGAACGGGTGACCAACTGGGCGGGCAACATCGTCTTCGGAGCGCGCCGGCTGCACCGGCCGGCCTCCGTCGACCAGGTGCGGGAGCTCGTCGCGGCCGGCAACCCGGTCAAGGTGCTCGGCAGCGGGCACTCCTTCAACCGGATGGCCGACACCGGCGGTGACCTGATCTCGCTCGCCGGGCTGCCCCGGGTCGTCGAGATCGCCCCGGACCGCCGGTCGGTCCGGGTGGACGGCGGCATCCGCTACGGCGACCTCTTCGCCCGGCTGGACGCCGAGGGCCTCGCCCTGCACAACACGGCGTCGCTGCCGCACATCTCGGTGGCGGGAGCGGTCGCCACGGCGACCCACGGCTCCGGCGTCCGGCACGCGAACCTCGCCACCGCGGTCTCCGGCATCGAGCTGATCCGCGGCGACGGCGAACTGGTCACGCTGCGGCGCGACACCGACGGGGACCGCTTCGCCGGCGCGGTCGTGCACCTCGGCGCCCTCGGCGTGATCACGGCGCTCACCCTGGACGTGGAGCCCGCGTACGAGCTGCGGCAGTACGTCTACGACGATATTCCCCGCGCTTCGGTCGAGGCGTACCTGCCGGAGATGCTCGCGGACGGCTACAGCGTCAGCCTCTTCACCACCTGGACCGGTCCCGGCATCACCATGGCCTGGGTCAAGCGCCGCGACCCGATGCCCGCCGGCGACTGGTACGGCGCCCGCCGCGCCGACAGCCCGCGCCACCCGGTCCCCGGCATGCCGGCGCGCAACAGCACCGACCAGACGGGTGAGCCGGGGCCCTGGCACACCCGCCTGCCGCACTTCCGGATGGAGTTCACGCCGAGCAGCGGCGAGGAGCTCCAGTCCGAATATCACGTGCCCCGCGAGCGCGCCCTGGAAGCCGTCGACGCGGTGCGGGCGATCGGTGCGGACGTCGCGCCGGTCCTGCAGATCTGCGAGCTCCGCACGATCGCCGCCGACGAGCTGTGGCTGAGCCCGAACTACCGCCGCGACACGTTCGCCCTGCACTTCACGTGGATCGCCGACACCGCGGCGGTCCTGCCGGTGGTCGCGAAGCTGGAGCAGGCGCTCGCACCGCTGGACGCCCGCCCGCACTGGGGCAAGGTCTTCACGGCCGGCCCGGAGACCGTACGCGCCCGGTACGACCGCTTCCCCGACTTCGTGGCGCTCGCCCGGGAGTTCGATCCGCGCGGGATCTTCCGCAACCCCTGGCTCGACGAGCTGCTGGGCTGACTCAGGGCAGGTGGAGGCAGAGCACGGCGACGTCGTCGGGCAGCGGGCCGCCGGCGGTGAGGGTCGCCATCAGGTGGTCCCGTACGGCCGCCGGCCCGGTCTCGCCGCGCACTTGCTCCGCCGCCTCGGCGAGGCGCTTGAGGCCGGTGTCGAGGTGCTCGGCGCGGCGCTCGACGAGCCCATCGGTGTACCAGACGACGGTCGCCGCCGCCGGGACCAGCAGGCTCGCCTCCTCCCGGGCGCGCCGGGTGCGTACCCCCAGCGGCGCGCCCCGGCCGCCGGTGAGGAAGCGGACCCCGGTGGCCGTCAGGAGCAGCGGCGGCAGGTGACCGGCGCACACGTACCGCAGCATGCGGCTCGGCCCGTCGTAGTCGCCGTAGCCGAGCGACGTGCAGAACGCACCCGGCACGTCGGCGGCGACCCCGTCCAGCACCGTCGCCACCGCGGCGGGGGAGCCGGACGTGCGCGCCGCGACGCGCAGGGCGGTCTGGAGCCGGCCCATCGTCACCGCCGCCGGCAGGTCGTGGCCGACCACGTCGCCGACCGCGAAGGCGATCCGCCCGTCGCCGAGCCGGAACACGTCGTACCAGTCGCCGCCGACCTCGTTGCGCACCTCCGACGGCTGGTACGCCCCCGCCGCCCGGACCCCGGGCAGCCGCTCGGCCAGCACCGGCAGCAACGCCGTCTGCAGCCGGTGCGCCGCCTCGTGGTCCCGTTCGAAGTCCGCCGCCCGGGCCCGCTCGTCCTCGCGCTCCCGGGCGGTCACCGCCAGGGCCCACGCGGTCAGCACGGTGACGGCGACGAAGACCTGGAGGGTGGCGGCGGCGAGCCACGGATCGCCGAGATCGCGCCACGGTCCCCGGCCGGCGGCGGAGACGACGTTCGCGGTCACCGCCAGCGCCACGCCGCTCAGCGTCAGGGCCGGGACCCCGCGGCGTACGGCGACCCAGAACAGCACCGGGATCGGCAGGAACAGCAGCGGTACGTGCAGCGGCCAGAATCCGGCCACCGTCACCGCCGAGGTCGCCAGGGCGGCGAGCAGGAGGCCGCCGGTACGCCGCCCGGCGCGCGAGCCGTGCCAGGCGAGCACGGCGCTGCCGACGGTCAGCACGCCCACCGCGTCGCCGGCCCAGAACGGCAGGAAGAGGCTCGCCCACTCGGCGCCGCGGCCCACCGCCACCGTGGTCGCGCCGATCAGCGCCCCGGCGAGCGGGCCGGCCAGCACGCAGCAGGCGACGAACGCGACCACGCCGGGGCGGCGGGTGAGGTCGGGTGTGCTGCGGGCGTACCGTCGCAGCAGCACCGCGCCCAGCACCGGCTCGGCGGTGTTCGCCAGGGCGAAACCCGCCGCGAAGCGGAATTCCCAGCCGTGCAGGACGTCGACCGTGACCTCGATGAGGGCGACCGTGAGCAGGATGGCCGGCCAGCGGCCCGTCCGGGACAGCACGAGGGCCGCCGACGTCACCCCCGCCGACGCGAAGAAGACGGGGGCGGTGTCGGCGGTCCCGAGCAGCGTCCACGCGAGCAGCGCGCCGGTCGTGTAGCCCAGCGCGACCCACAGCACCACCCGCCGCACAGGGTCCAGCTTCGACGGTGGCCCCCGGCCGGACAAGGCCCCGGTCATCAGCCGGACGCAGGTCGGCACGGCCGGGGCCGCCGGGCGGGATCAGTAGCCGGGGAAGACCGCGCGCAGCTCGTCGAGGGTGACGTTGCCGGTGACCGCGACGCCGGCCGGGGTGAACTTCGGCGTCAGCCGCCCGGAGAGCAGGCGCACGGCGGCCTCCGCCGGCCCGGTGAAGGTCGCGGTCGCGGGCAACTCCTCGGTGGTGAGCCGGACCTGCTCGTCGAGGACGACGCGGTACGGCGTGCCGGCGATCTCGAGCACGACGGGCCGGCCCACCTCGCCCGGCTTGCCCACGAAGCCGAGCAGGAAGCCGAGGCCGCCGGCGAGGTGCTCGGCCGCCACCAGCCCGGCCGGCTCGGTGAGGCCCGCCGCCGGGTCGAGGCCCGCGCGCACGTCCCAGACGTGGTTGACCACCTCGTTCAGCCGCAGGCCGGCGTACGAGGCGAAGGGCACGGGCTCCGGCAGGAAGCCGAGCTTGACCCGGAGCTCGTCGTGGCGCTCGGCGGGCACCGCCTCCAGCGCGGTGACCAGCGCGGTGTCGGACTCCAGCCAGCCGGCGGCCTGCTCCCGCGGGCCGAGCGCGTTCCACCGGTCCCACACGCTCTGGTTGAACCCCGGACCCGGCGGCTCCGCCTCGCCGAGCGCCGCCCGCAGGTCCCGCAGCGCGATCTCGGCGCCGCTGCCCAGGTGCGACAGCACGTCGGCGACCGTCCACTCGGACGCGCCGGACGGGCCGGAGAGCTGCTCGGGGGTGAGTCCGGGAACGGTGCCGGCGAGCGTGTCGTGCTCGCTGCGCAGGGCCGCGATCGTGCGGCCGGCGAGGGTCGTCATGGTCAAGAGCCTAGTACGCCCCGCGCCGGCCGTGCCGGGCTCAGGAGCCGGCGGGCTTGGGCTGCGCGCGCTGCCAGCGGGCCACCGGCTCGGCCGCCGGGTCGATCACCTTGCGGGGCGGGCGTACGGACGCCGGGCCGCGGTTGGGCAGCGACAGCCGGAACACCTTGGCCCACGCCGAGGCGACCTGCTTCGGCAGCGGGCCGGTGGTGTAGCGCAGGTCGTACTTGTCGAACAGGGCCCGCACCCGGGGGGCGATCTCCGCGTAGCGGTTGCTCGGCAGGTCGGGGAAGAGGTGGTGCTCGATCTGGTGCGACAGGTTGCCGGTCATGATGTGCATCAGCTTGCTGCCGCTGATGTTCGCCGAGCCCAGCATCTGGCGCAGGTACCACTCGCCGCGGGTCTCGCCCTCGATCGAGGTGCGCTCGAAGGTCTCGACGCCGTTCGGGAAGTGGCCGCACATGATGACCGAGTGGGTCCACAGGTTGCGGACCAGGTTGGCGGTGGCGTTGGCGGCGATCGTGTGCAGGAACGACGGGCCGGACAGCGCCGGGTGCAGGATGTAGTCCTTGAGCACCTGCTTGCCGATCTTCTTGCGGACCTCCTTCAGGCGGGCCCGGAATTCCGGCGAGCGGCGGCGCTTCTTCGTCTTGAGGTTGCGGCCCAGCTCCAGGTCGTACGCGGCGATGCCGTACTCGAAGAAGCAGGCGTTGACGAAGTTCCACAGCGGCTGGCCCAGGTAGACCGGGTGCCACGGCTGGTCCTCGTCGACGCGCATGATGCCGTAGCCGAGGTCGTTGTCGCGGCCGACCACGTTCGTGTACGTGTGGTGCAGCTCGTTGTGCGAGTGCTTCCACTGCTCGGACGGCGACGCGTTGTCCCACTCCCACGCGGTGGAGTGGATCTTCGGGTCGCGCATCCAGTCCCACTGGCCGTGCATGATGTTGTGGCCGATCTCCATGTTCTCCAGGATCTTGGCCACCGACAGCCCGGCCGTGCCCACCAGCCACGCCGGCGGGAACAGCGAGAACAGCAGGACCGCGCGGCTGCTCAGCTCCAGGCGCCGCTGCACGGCGATGACCCGCCGGATGTACTTCGCGTCGCGCTCGCCGCGGCTCTCCACGATCTCGTCGCGGATCGCGTCGAGCTCGATGCCGATCTGCTCGATGTCCTCGGGGGTCAGGTGCGCGATCGGGTTGACGTTCTTGCGCTGCAGTGTGGTCACGGTGGTTCCTTACAGATCGATGCGGCAGGGGCCGGCGGCGGCGTTGATGCAGGTCTGGACGGCGATGGTGTCGCCGGGCTCGGCGACGGTGAGGGAGCCGTCGCGCAGGTCACGCACGGCGCCCTCGCGCAGCGGCAGCACGCACTTGAAGCAGATGCCCATGCGGCAGCCCGAGGGCATCAGCACCCCCGCGGCCTCGCCGGCGTCCAGCAGCGGTTGCCCGCCGCCGGCCACGACCGTTTTTCCGGTACGGGTGAAGGTCACGTCCCCGCCCCCGGCGCCGTCGGGGATCACGGTCGGCCGGAACCGCTCGGTGCGCAGCCGCGCCCGCTCGCCGGCCTGCTCCCAGTGCTCCTCGAGGTCGTCGAGCAGCTCGTTCGGGCCGCACGCCCACGTCTCCCGCTCGAACAGGTCGGGCACCAGCTCGTCGAGGTCGGCGGGCTTGATCCGGCCGTCGGTGCCGGTGTGCCGCTCGATCAGGCGCAGGTGGCCCCGGGCGGCGAGCTCGCGCAGGTCGGCGCCGAAGACCACGTCCGCGGGGGTGCGCGCGGAGTGCACGACGACGACGTCGGCCAGCTCGGACAGGCGGCTGCGCAGCATGCCCATGACCGGGGTGATGCCGCTGCCCGCGGTGACGAAGAGCGCCTTCGCCGGCGCCGTGGCGGGCAGGGTGAACTCGCCCGCCGGCACGTCGAGGTGGAGGATCTGCCCGGCCCGCGCGTGCCGTACGAGGTGGGTGCTGACCGCGCCGCCGGGTATCCGGTTGACGGTGACGGTGAACCGGTGGTCGTCGCGGCGGGGCGCGCTGGTCACCGAGTACGAGCGCCAGAGCCGGACGCCGTCGACGTCCACGCCGAGCCGCACGTACTGCCCGGGGGTGAACGGGCGCCACCCGCGCCCCGGCCGCAGGGTCAGCGTGACGCTGTTCGCGGTCTCCGGCCGGACCCCGGCGATCCGGGCCCGCAGCACCGTCGGATTGCGGAGCGGGGCGACCGCGTCGAGATAGTCGGCGGGGACGAGCGGTGTCGTGATCAGTTCGACGACTCGCCAGGCCCCCGACCGCAGGGTCTGCGTGACTGCCATCATTCAAGGGTGCTGTGTCGGGAGAACGAATGCCTGACCTGTCGAAGTGAATCCCCCGGGCGTTATTGTTCGCTGGGTACAAGTATTGGCCGTCAAACGCGGGGTGGACATGGACGAGGCGCTGTCCGGGGTGAATGATTTCCGGCTTTCCGAGGACATCGTCGCGCCGCTGCGCCAGCGGCTGCCCGACGTCGCGGTGCAGACGATCGCCGCCATCACGGCCACGGTCCCGGCGTACGCGGAGGCGTTCGCGGGGGAGCTGGGCGCCAAGATCGAGCGGGCGGTCCGGGCGGCCCTCGGCGCGTTCCTGCACCTGGTCTCCCGCTCGGCGCCGGACCCCGGTGCGCCGCTGGGCCCGGCGATCGAGGCCGCGTACGCCCTGGGCCGCGGCGAGGCCCGCTCCGGCCGCAGCCTGGACGCGCTGCTGGCGGCGTACCGGGTCGGCGCCCGGGTGGCCTGGCGCGAGCTCGCCGCGATCAGCGTCGCCACCGGCCAGCCCGCGCACACCATCGCCCGCTTCGCCGAGCTGGTGTTCGCGTACATCGACGAGCTGTCGGCGGCCAGCGTGGCCGGGCACGCGGACGAGCTGGCCTCCTCCGGCCGGGCCCGCCGCCGCCAGCTGGAGCTGCTCGCCCAGGCCCTGGCCACCGGCGAGCCGGCCGACGTGGTCATCGCCGCGGCGGAGCGCGCGGAATGGGCACCACCGCAGAGCCTGACCGCGGTCCTGGTGCCCGGGCACGCCGTCCGGCCGGTCGCGGACCTGCTCGACCCGCGCACCCTCGAGGTCGCCGAGGCGGCCCCCGACCTGCCGGAGACCTCGGTGCTGCTGGTGCCCGACGCGCACGGGCCGTCGCGGGCGCACCTGCTGCGGGTGCTGGCCGGCCGGGGCGCGGTGGTCGGCCCGGCGCGCCCGTGGCTGCGGACCCGGGAGTCGGTGACCCGGGCGATCCGGGTGGACCGGCTCGGCGCCGGCGGGACCGGCCCGGCGGCCGTCGACACCGAGGAGCACCTGCTGGCCCTGGTCGTGACCGCGGACCCGCCGGCCCTGGCGGACCTGCGCGAACGGGCGCTGGCGCCGCTGGCCGAGGAGCGCGACGCGACCGCGGCGAAGCTGGTCGAGACCCTGCGCAGCTGGCTGCTGCACCAGGGCCGCCGCGAGGACGTGGCGGCGGAGCTGTTCGTGCACCCGCAGACGGTCCGCTACCGCATGTCGCGCCTGCGCGAGCTGTACGGCGACCGCCTCAAGGACCCGCAGTGGCTGCTCCTGCTGACCGTGGCGCTGGCCGTCCCGTCGGGAGAGTGACGCTGAGTGGCCTGATGAGCATCGCTGCGTCATGATGGCTCTACCCGGCGTAGGGAGTGCCCCGTGGACGCAGGCGCAGGTCGGCTGGTCGCGTTCGCGGCCGCGCCCTTCGCCGCGGCCCTGGTCGCCGCCGTCCTGCTCGACCGGTTCCCGTGGTGGCTCACCGGCACCCTGGCGCTGTGCACCGTCGGCACCTCCGGCCTCGGCACCTGGGTGCCCCGCCCGCGGCTGCGCGGCGAGCGCGGCCGGCTGCCACCGTCCAATCTGCCGCCCCCGCCGACCAACCTGATCGGACGGTCCGCGTACGCCACCAGCCTCGCCGCGCACCTCACCGCCGCCGACGGCAGGAGCCGCCGGCTGGCCGTGGTCGCGGGCGAGCCGGGCATCGGCAAGACGGCCTTCGCGCTGCACGTGGCGCACGACGTCGCCCGCGAGTTCCCGGGTGGGGAGCTCTTCTTCCGGTTCGACCCGGCCGACAAGCGCATCGTGCGGCACGTCCGCCAGCGGATCATCGCCGCCCTGAGCACCGGCGACGCGCTGCCGTTCTGGCCGTGGCAGCAGCGGTCGCAGTACCGCCGGCTGTTCTCCCGCCTCGGCCGCGACAACGAGCTGCTGATCGTGTTCGACGACGTACGCCGGGCGCGCCACCTGCGTGCCCTGCTGCCCGCGAGCCCGTGGTGCGCGGTCGTCGTCACCACCCGTACGGAGCTGGGCGGCCTGCCGGCGACCCGCGAGTTCGTCCTGCACCAGCTGGAGCTGCCCGCGGCGGTGGAGATGCTGGGGGCGATCATCGGGCCCGGCCGGGTGCGCGCCGAACCGGCCTTCGCCCAGCGGATCGTCGCCGCCGCGCGCTGCCGCCCGCTCGCCGTGCAGCTCGTCGGCATGGCGCTGGCGAACCGGCCGAACATCCGGCTGGCGGTCGCCCACGACCGGATGCGCGCGGGCACCGGCGGCCACCCGCCGACCGGCGACACGGCGCTGGACCTGAGCCACGCCATGCTGACCAAGAAGGAGCAGCGGGCGCTGATGGCGGTGGGGCTGTTCGGGCGCCCCGGGCACCGGTTCGCGCCGTGGGAGCTGGCCGCCCTGATGGCCGGCGACCTGCGCAGCGCCCGCGAGACCGAGGAGTCGCAGGAGCGCGAGGCGTGGCGGCTGTGCGACCGGCTCACCGACGCCGGGCTGCTCGAGCGGCACAGCCCCGACGCCGTCGGCGTGCAGCTGTTCCGGCCCCTGGAACGGGTCGAGCTCTACGCCCAGCAGCTCGCCGGCCGTACGCTCACCGAGCAGGAACGCAGTGCCCGGCGTACGGCGTTGCAGGTCCGCCGCAGCCGGCGCCGGCAGCCCGCGGCGCACGCCGGCGGAGAGATCTTCGAGCAGCTCAACCGCACGTTCGAGCAGGGCCGCATCTCGCGGGCCTTCAAGGACGCGCGGGACCAGGTCTCGCTGGCCCGGGACAAGAACGCCGGCGCCGCCGAGGCCGAGGCGACCACGATGCTCGCCGAGCTGCACGCCGAGCTGGGCGGCCTGGAGGAGCACGACGACCTGGTCGTCGACCCGCTGGCCTCCGGCTTCCCCCCGGCGCGGCTGCGGGCCCTGCGGATCCGGGCGCGGATCCGGCGCCGCCGCCGGGACCTGGAGGGCGCCGGCGCCGACCTGGAGGCGGCGCGCCGGCTCAACGTCGACCTGTCCGACCCGGTCGAGGAGGTACGCCGGCTGCAGGAGGCCGCCATCGTCGCGGCGCTCGGCCCCGAACCGCAGCGCGGCCTGCAACTGCTCGACGGGGCGGCGGAGCTGAGCAACGAGCACCAGGACCAGTGGGCCGGCATCGCGTACGCCCGCAGCTGGGTGCTGGTCAACCTGGACCGGCCGGGCGACGCCCAGCGCGAGGCGGCCGACGGCGAGCGGCAGGCCCGGCGGACCGGGCAGCGGCTGTGGGCGGTGTGGCTGACCTACCAGCAGGGCTACTGCCGTGCGGAGGCGCGGGCGGACGACGAGGTGAACCTGCTCGCCGGTCGCGCCCTCGAGGAGTTCGGGGAGATGCGCCACCGCTACGGCGCCGCGCACTGCCGGCTCCTGCTCGGCCGGGTGGCCCTCGCCCGCGACGAGCACCGCCGGGCCGGTGCCCTGCTCGGCGAGGCGCTGGCCGGCTTCCGGTACTGCGACGACACCTGGATCGAGGCGGTGACGGCGGAATACCTCGCGCGGGCGCTGGACGGCGCCGGGCGCTCCGACGCGGCGGCGGAGCTGCTCCAGGACGCCCACGACCTCTTCGCCGCCATCGGCGCCGACGACCGGGCCCGGGTCGTCCGGGCCTCGCTGCGCGCCCGGGAGAAGCGATGACGAGGGCGCTGGCGGTCGCCGCCGGGGTGACCCTGGCGGCCGCGCTCGGGCTCCGCTGGGGGTGGTCCGCGTTCGTCGCCGGCCTGCTCGCCCTCGCGCATCTCGCGGTGGTCCGGCACCTCGCACGGCAGCGCGGTACCCGCGGCGAGGAGAGCGCCGACGCCGAGCGGGGCCGGACGCCGCGGTCCCCGGCGATCTCGGTACGGCTCAGCGGGCGCCCCACGTCGCTGGTCACGTTCGCCGGCCGCCGGCACGAGCTGCAGGAGCTGCTCGGGCGGTTCGAGGCGCTGCGCGCGCCGGACGCGGCGGACGGCGCGATCATCCTGGCCGTGCACGGCATGCCCGGCGTCGGCAAGTCCGTGCTGGCCCACGAGCTGGCCCGGCAGCTGTCCGTGCACTTCCCCGACGGGGCGCTCTTCGCCAACCTGGGCAACGCCGGCAGCATCCGGGCCGAGGCGGACGTCCTGAACCGCTTCCTCATGGCGCTGGGCGTACCCAAGGACGAGATCCCGGGGCCGACGCTGGAACGCGCGGCGCTGTTCCGGTCCGCCACGGCCGGCAAGGAGATCCTGGTGGTGCTCGACGCGGCCCGCGACCACCAGCAGGTCACCCGCCTGCTGCCCGCGGCGAGGGGCTGTGCCGTCATCGTCACCAGCCGCCGGGACCTGGCGCCGGCGCTGGGCATCAAGCCGTACCGGCTGGTGCTGCCCGAGGTCGAGGGCGCGCTGGAGATGCTGCTGGCGATGATCTCCCCGGAACCGGCCGGCACCGGTGACACCGGGTACGACTACGAGTCGGCCGTCGAGATCGTCAACACCCTCGGCCGGCTGCCGCTCGCCATCAGCGCGGTCGGTGACCTGGTCGCCCAGCGGGCCGAGCCGCTGGCCGGGGTGGCCCGGCGGCTGCGCGACCGGGCGGCGCTGGAGGCGTTGCTGAGCAACAACGGCCGGGGAGTCGAGGAGCGGATCGACACCGAGTACGACCGCCTGTCCGGCGACGAGCAACTGGCCTTCCGGCTGCTCTCCCTCGTGGACTCGGCCAGCTTCGTGCCGTGGGTGCTGGTCCCGCTGGTCGGCGACGAGCAGCGGCTCAACCACCTGGAGGCGGAGAAGCTCATCGGCCGGCTCGCCGAGCGGCAACTGCTGGAACCGGCCGGCCGCGACGACGTCACCGGCCTGGACCGCTACCGCTTCCACCCGGTCGTCCGGATCTTCGCCGAGCACCGCCGCGGCGAGGACGAGAGCCTGACCGGGCCCGCGCTGGGCCGCCTCGACGACGCCTACCTGGAGGCGGTGGACCTGATCCTGGCCGCCGGGGACGACCTCTACCGCCGGGAGAGCGGGCCGCGCCTGCCCCGCCGCTGGTTCCCGGCCGGTTCGTCGCTGCCGCGCGACATCGGCGCCCTGCCGCAGGGCTGGGTACGCGCCGAGTCCCGCAACCTGATCCGCTGCGTGTCGGCGGCGCACCGCCGGGAGCACTGGAGCCTCTGCTGGCGGGTGGCCGCCCGGCTCGGCGAGTGCGTGCCCGAGGGGGCTCCGGCGGACGACCTGACGAGGACCTTCGCGCTCGGGCTCGACGCGGCGGCGCAGCTGCGGCACCGCAGCGCCGCCCGGCGGGCACAGGCCGAGGTGCTGCTGGCCCGCGCCGACCACCTGGCCCGGCGGGAGTCGTACTCGCCGGCGTACGACGACTTCCACCGCGCGGCGCTGACCGCGAACCACCTCCGGCCGCTGGCCGCCGTACGCCGCCGCCCGCGCAGCGACCCGCACGAACGGGCCGCGCCCGGGATCGAGTGCGACACCCACCGCCGGCTCGCCGCCGCCCACCTGCGGGCCGGCATGTACCGGGAGGCGGCGTTCGAGCTGACCCGCGCCGAGCGGCTCGTCCCGGCGGGCGGGGAGCCGCGGCTGCGTCGCCTGATCGCGCTGATGCGGGCCCACATCGAGCCGGGGAGCCTGACCGGGGACGGGTACGCCGGCGCCGACGACGAGCTGTACCTGTGGTTCGAGTCGGCGATGGCGGAGTCCGAGCGGCACGGCGGTGCGTACAAGCGCGCCTCCGACCGCCTGCGCCGGCTGCGCCACCGCTATGCCGACGACGTCGCGCTGAGCTGCGATCTGCTGGCGCGGATGGCCGACCTGCGGCTCGACGAGCACCGCTACGGCGCGCCGGTGGACGCCGGCCACACCCTGCGCCGCGCGCTGCGGCGGGCGGCGGAGGCGTTGCACGGCTACGAGCGGCTGGGCAACCGGGTCGGCGTGGTCCGGGCCCGCTGCCTGCTCGTGCGCGCCCTGGTCCGGCTGCACCGCCCCAAGGACGCCGAGAAGCAGCTGGCCCTCGCCCTGAGCGGGTTCGCGAGGCTCGACCCGGTCGTGTCGCACCCGCTGTCGACCGTGTACGCGGCGCTGAGCTGGGCCCGCGGCGACCTGCTCACCGAGCAGGGTCTCCGCGGCGAGGGCGACCTGGACCTGCGCGCGGCCGCCGCGCTCCTGCTGGCGCACGGCGACGAGCGCACCAGCCGGATGGTCCTCGGCACCGCCGCGCCGCCGCCCGTGCCCGGCGCCGCCGGGCGGGAGCCCGCCGTACGGCTCCACGGCGAACCCGCGGCCGGCCGGGTGCTGGACGTGACGTACTCCGTCGGGCCGCCGGGGCTGGACCCGGACCGGTACCCGGTGGGCGCCCGCTACGTGCGGGTCGTGCTGGTGGCCCCGGGCGCGGACGTGAACCCGCCGGAGCGGACGGCCCGCCTCGACGCCTGGGCGCCGCTCGCCCCGCTGAGCTTCGCGGTCACGCCGGCGGCGCCGGGCCGGCTGGTGCTCGGCTTCCTCGTCTACGACGCCGACGACGGCACGCTGCTGCATCACGTCGAGGCCCGCCCCCGCGAGGTGACCGGACCCGCGCTCGAGGACGCCCCCTCGTGACCGAGCCGCTGCGCGTCGTGGTCGACAACAGCGCGGGGCTGACCGCCCCGCCGCCGGCCTGCCCGCGCCGGGCCCGCACGCTGTTCATCGACTTCGTCGCCACCGACAGCAGCTACGAGCTGCGCATCCAGGGCTCGGCGATGCCCGAGGACGGCAGCGAGCGGTGGCTCGGCCGGGTGCAGGTGCCCCGGGCCGCGGTCGACGACTGGGTGGCCTACCTGCACGAGCAGTGGGACGGGTCGGTGATCAGGCGGCGGCGGGACGGCGGTTATCCGTACGCGGAGCACGTGAATCTGCTCGCCCGCACCGCCACGGCCGACCGCGAGGCGGTGTGGCGCTCCCTGGCCCGCGCCGGCCACGACCTGTTCAAGCTGCTGTTCCACGGGCAGGACGACGAGCTGAAGTGGATCGGCGACCGGCTCGCCGACGCGCTGCGCGCCGACCATCAGGTCATCTGCGTGCACTCGGACGAGGTGGTGGTGCCGTGGGCGATGCTCTACGTGCCGCCCGATCCCGCGGACGACCTGTCCGGGGACGCGCCGGTCGACCGGTCGGGCTTCTGGGGCCTCCGGCACGTCATCGAGCACTGCTTCAACGGGCCCGCCCGCAGTGCCCCGCACACGCGCTACGCCGTACGCCCGCTCGCCGGGTCCTTCGTGGACCCCGAGCTGGCCACCCGGCGCGGGCACAACGTCGCGGAGCCAGCGCTGCGGATGCTGCGGGCGCACACCGACCTGCGGCAGAACGCCTCCAGCAGGGAGCTGGAGGACGAGCTGCGGGGCCCGGCGCGGCGCTACCACGTCATGTACTTCTCCTGCCACTGCGTGCCCGACGGCAACGGCTCGGCGAAGCTGCGGCTGCCCGGGGCGGCGGTGTCCACGACCAACTTCGACATCTGGCTGCGGGGCTCCGGGCTCACCGCCAACCCGCTGGTGTTCATCACCGCCTGCCGGTCGGCGGGGCTGGAGGCGTCGCCGCACCACTTCAGCCGTACGTTGCTGAACCAGGGCGCGAACTGCCTGGTGGGACCGTACGTGAACATCCCGACGGCGTTCGCCCGGAGCTTCGCCGCGCGGCTGCTGGGCCAGGTCCTCGGCCACCGGGCGACCGTCGGCGAGGCGGTCCACGCGGTGGCCGTGCACTTCGCCGAGCGCTTCGACAACCCGCTCGGGCTGACCTTCAGCGTCTACCACGGCACCGACAGCCATCTCTGCCCGGAGGGACCGGATGTCACCGGATGAGGAACCCGGCCGCATCGACGGGATCGTGCTCGACGAGGACGGCACCCTGCTCCACCACGGCCGCCGGGTGCCCGAGGAGGACCTGGGCCTGCGCCTGCCCGACCTGGTCGACGTCCCGGAGGACACCACCGACATCTACGTGTACGTGCACGGCTGGCAGACGGACCGGGAGAAGGCCTTCGGCACTGCCGGGGCGCTGCTGCGCGGACTGCTCGACGGTCACCGGCGGGCGCCCGGCTGCTATCCGCACCTCGACCCGTACGTGCCCCACGTGGTCGCCGTGCACTGGCCCTCCACCAGCGCGCCGCTGCCCGGGGGCTACCGCCGGATCCGCGACCGGGCGCACGCCATGACCTCGACCGGCCACGCCGCGCACGTGATCGGCATGCTGCTCGGGTACCTGGACGCGGGCCGGGCCCGGCCGGGCGGCCCCGACGTCCTGGCCACGGCCGGCGGGCAGTACCTGCACGGCGTCGCGCACTCGTTCGGCGGCCGGATGCTCGGCGAGGCCGTCACGTGGGCGGCCGACCCGCCGGAGCCGCCGGTGATGGGCCGGCGGTGGCCGTCGCGGCACCCGTTCACCGCGGACAGCCTCGTCGTCTTCCAGATGGCCGCGCCGCCCCGCGCGTTCCGGGATCACTTCACCGCGCTGGTCGACGGCGAGGCGCCGATCTCGGGCCCGGTGGTGGTGACGATGAGCGGCCACGACACGGCCCTGTCGGCCTGGCACCGGCGCATCGAGGGGGTGCCCGGGATCGGGGCCGCCGGGGCCGAGGGGGCACCGGTCGTGGCGCTGCGGCCGCTGACCGAGGATTACCGGGCCGGCGACTTCGCGCGGCTCACCACTGTGGACGCGACGTGGCGGTTCCGGGACGGCCCCCGGGCCGCCCAGGGCGCCCACTCGGACATCTGGCATCCCGAGTCCTACCACCTGCTGCTGTCCATCGCGGACCTCGGTCGCATCGACGTTTGTCTCTAGCGCACGCCGCCGTGTCCGGTCTAGTTTGATCCCGTTGACTTGTGTTCGCAACGTGCGCGAAACGGGGTGCTTCATGGAGCGACGTCGGTTGTTTCAGGTCGGTGTGGCGGGGATCGCGGCCGGGGCGCTCGCGCCGGACGGCGTCGCGCACGCCTCGCCCGGGGCCGCGCACGCCTCGCCAGGGGCCGCGCACCCCTCGCCCGGGGCCGGGGACCTCCGGCCGCCCGCCGTGCCGCTGGCGGTGCGCTCGCCGTACCTGAGCACCTGGCTGGCCGCCGACAACCTGCCCGGAAGCTGGCCCTCGTTCTGGACCGGCCGGACCACCGCCATGACCGGTCTCGCCGTCATCGACGGCGAACCGTTCCTCTTCCTGGGCTCGCCGTCGGCGCCGGGGCCCTACCCGTTCCCCAGCCTCCGGCAGACCTCGCTGACCGTCACCGCGACGAAGTCCGAGTTCGTGCTGGAACGGGCCGGAGTGGAGCTCACCGTCACGTTCCTGTCCCCGGTCACGCCCGGCGACCTGCGCCGGCAGTCGCAGCCGCTGAGCTACGTGAGCGTCAGCGCCCGCAGCCTCGACGGCGCCGCGCACCGGGTCGGCGTGTACGCCGACGTGTCGGGGGAGTGGGCGTCGGGCGACGCGCGGCGCCCGATCACCTGGGACCAGCGCACCACCGGCGGCGTGGTCAGCCTCAGCTTCACGCAGAGCGAGCCGCGGGTGCTCGCCGAGTCCGGCGACAGCGCCGAATGGGGCACCGTCGTGCTGTCCGCCCCGGTCCGCCCCGGCCTGACCTGGCAGATCGGGCCCGACGGCGAGGTGCGGGGACAGTTCGCGGCCCGCGGCAGCCTGCCCGGCACCGTCGACCCGCAGAAGCCGCGCCCGATCAACGACCGGTGGCCGGTGTTCGCGTTCCACCAGGACCTCGGCACGGTCGGCCGCGACCGCAGCGCGCCG
The DNA here is from genome assembly GCF_003002065.1 of Pseudosporangium ferrugineum. GTDB lineage: Bacteria > Actinomycetota > Actinomycetes > Mycobacteriales > Micromonosporaceae > Actinoplanes > Actinoplanes ferrugineus_A. The sequence continues at coordinate 95,034 of NZ_PVZG01000012.1, read as the reverse complement.
TTCGTGCTCAGCATCGGGCACGTCCGCGAGCCCGTGGTCAGCTACCTCGGCCGGCAACTGCCCCCGCTGTGGAAGAAATACTGGCCGGGCTGGCCGGAGATGGTCGCCGCCTTCCACGCCGACCACGGCGCGGCGGTCGCCCGCGGCGCGAGACTCGACGCGAGGATCGAACGGGACGCGACCCGGGCCGGGGGGCCGAGATACGCGGCGCTGTGCGCCCTCGCGTTCCGGCAGGCGTACGCGGCGACCGACCTTGTGGACAACGACGGCGAGCCGTGGGCGTTCCTCAAGGAGATCTCCAGCAACGGCAACATGCAGACGGTCGACGTGACCTACCCCGCCATGCCGGTCTTCCTGTACGCCGACCCGCAGTACCTCGGGCTGCTGCTCGCGCCGGTGCTCGACTACGTGGAGAAGCGCGGCTACCCGCACGAGTTCGCCCCGCACGACCTCGGCGCGCACTACCCGAACGCGGACGGGCACCTCTCGGGCACCGGCGAGGAGGACATGCCGGTCGAGGAATCGGCCAACATGCTGATCATGGCGGCGGCGTACCTGGCCCGCGTCCCGGCGGCGGAGCGGCAGGCGTACGCGATCAAGCACTATCCGATCTTCCAGCAGTGGGCCGACTACCTGGTCGAGCACGCGCTGGACCCGGACCTGCAGAATCAGACCGACGACTTCACGGGCTTCATCGCGCACAGCGTCAACCTCGCGCTGAAGGGCATCGTCGGCCTGGGCGCGATGAGCAGGATCGCCGGGTACGCCGGCCGCACGACGACCTACCTGGCCACCGCCCGCCGGTACATCGCCGACTGGGAACGGATGGCCACCGACCCGTCCGGCGAACACCTCAAGCTCGCGTACGACCTCGACGGCACGTGGAGCCTCAAGTACAACGGCTACGCCGACAGGCTCCTCGGCCTCGGCCTGATCCCGCCGTCCGTGGCGGCCCGCGAGGCAGCCTGGTACCTGACCCGCGCCGCCACCGAGGGCGTCCCCCTCGACCTGCGCCACGGCTACACGAAGGCCGACTGGGAGATGTGGACGGCGGCGTGGCTCAAGGACCACCACGACCTCCGCGACCTCCTGATCGACGGCCTCCACCACTTCGCCACCACCACGAACCAGCGCGTCCCGATCACCGACTGGTACGACGTCCTGACGGGCCGCCAGCAGGGCTTCCAGGCCCGCCCGGTGGTCGGCGGCTTCTACGCCCTCCTCACCGTCTGACAGAGAGCGTGCGCGGCGCGGCGGTCCCCACCCGGGCCACCGCGCCCCGCCCCGCGGATCGAAAGTCCAACCCGCCGCAGATCGAAAGTCCGACCCGCCGCAGATCGAAAGGCGTTGACCGAAACCGCAGGTCGGCGCGCCGGATAGCCTACTCAGCCGGTAGTGGTGCCGCGGACCGCCCAGGCGCGGGCCGTGAGGTGGATCGAGCCGTCCGGGGCGGCGGGCAGGCGGTTCTTCAGCAGGTGGCGGATGGCGTCGCGGCGGGTGGGAGGCAGGGACATCAGGTAGGCCGGGGCCGCGCCCTGGCCGCCGAGGAACGGGTCCCAGTAGTCGGCGAAGTCCGGGAAGACCGTGGGGATCTCGATCGGCCGCACGGTGACGTGCGCGAGGCCCGCCGCCCGCCACAGCGCCGCCAGTGGTTCGGGGCGGCACAGGGGGAAGCGGGCGGCCTCGTCGGCGGCGCCGCCCGGGTCGGCCTCGGCGGCGGCGTCCCAGAAGAAGCGCATCATGCGCATGCCGTCGGCGTAGTCCCAGACGTACGCGGCGACCGTGCCGCCCGGGGTCGCGACCCGGGCGAACTCCGCGGCGGCCCGGCCGGGGTCGGGTACGAAGTTGAGGGCGAGCCCGCTGATCACGGCGTCGAAGGTCCCGCCGGCCAGCGGCAGGGCCCGTGCGTCGGCGGCGATCCGCGGGCCCGAGCCGGCCCGGAGGAAGCCGGCGGACGGATCGGCGCCGACCACCAGTCCCGCGCCGGCCTCCCGCGCCGCGGCGCTCAGGGCGCCGGTGCCGCAGCCCACGTCGAGCCACCGCCCGCCCGGCGGCAGGCCGAGCCACGCCACGAACGGCCCGGCGACCCGCCGGCTCCAGCGCCCGACGTACGCCTCGTACGCCTCACCCTTCTCCCACACGTCCCGCACCATGCCGCTCACCGTAGCCACAAGCCGAGGGGCGAACGCGGTGGATGGCTGAGGGTAGCCTTACCCGCATGCCGAACAGACCAGCGCGGCCCGCTCGTACCGGTGTCGTCTCCCGGGTGGAGCGGCTCACTCCGCACATGGTGCGGATCGTGGTGGGGGGTGACGGGCTGCGGGATCTGCGGGCCGGGGAGTTCACCGACCACTACGTCAAGGTGATCTTCCCGCAGCCGGGGGTAGCATATCCCGAGCCGTTCGACATGGGGTCGATCCGCGAGACGATGCCGCGGGAGGCGTGGCCGGTCGTGCGGACGTACACGGTGCGGCATTGGGATCCTGTGGTTCCCGAGTTGTGGCTGGACTTCGTCGTGCACGGGGACGAGGGGATCGCCGGGCCGTGGGCGGTGGCCGCGCGGCCCGGGGATCCGGTGCGGTTCATGGGGCCCGGCGGGGGGTATGCGCCCGACCCGGCCGCGGGGTGGCATCTGCTCGCCGGGGACGAGAGTGCGCTGCCCGCGATCGCCGTCGCGCTGGAGCGGATGCCGGCCGGTGCGCGGGTGCACGCCTTCGTCGAGGTCGCCGGCGCGGCCGAGGAGCAGAAGCTGGACGGCGACGTCACCTGGCTGCACCGCGGCGACCGGCCGGTCGGTGCGGCGCTGGTGGAGGCCGTGCGCGGGCTGGAGTGGCCCGCCGGGGACGTGCAGGCGTTCGTCCACGGCGAGGCCACGTTCGTCAAGGAGCTGCGCCGGCTGCTGCGGGTGGAGAGGCAGGTGCCGCCCGCCCGGCTGTCGATCTCCGGGTACTGGCGGCTCGGCCTCGACGAGGACGGCTGGCAGGCCGGCAAGCGGGAGTGGAACCAGCGGGTCGAGGCCGAGCAGGGCCAATGATTATCTTCCGTACGCCTCCAGCAGGCGCAACCAGATCTCGCTGACCGTCGGGTACGCCGGCACCGCGTGCCACAGCCGCTCGATCGGCACCTCGCCGACCACGGCGATCGTGGCGGCCTGGAGGAGGTCGCTGACGTCGGGGCCGGCGAACGTCACGCCGAGCAGCACCCGGCGGCGCTCGTCGACGATCATGCGGGCGGTGCCGGCGTACCCGTCCTGGCGCACGCTCGCGCCCGCCACGTTGCCGATCTCGTAGTCCACGACCCGGATGTCGTGCCCGGCCGCCCGGGCGGCGCGTTCGGTGAGCCCGACCGAGGCGACCTCCGGGTCGGTGAAGACGACCTGCGGCACGGCCGCGTGGTCGGCGGTCGCCACGTGCCGGCCCCAGGGCTGGTCCGCGACCGGCGCCCCGGTGGCCCGGGCCACGATGACGTCGCCGGCCGCCCGTGCCTGGTACTTGCCCTGGTGGGTGAGGAGCGCCCGGTGGTTGACGTCGCCGGCGGCGTACAGCCAGTCGTGGCCGGGGACGCGCAGGGTGTCGTCGGTGGTCAGCCACTCCCCGGCGGCGAGGCCGACCGTCTCCAGGCCGATGCCGGTGGTCCGCGGCGTCCGTCCGGTCGCGACCAGGACCTCCTCGGCGGTGATCACCGTGCCGTCGCCGGTGTGCACCTCGACGCCGGCGTCCGTGCGGGTCACCCGGCTCACCGCGGTGTCCAGCAGCACCGTGGCGCCCTGGTCGCGCAGCCCGGCGGCGACGAGGTCCCCGGCGAACGGTTCCATCCCGCGGAGCAGGCCGCCGCGGGCCACGAGGGTGACGGTGCTGCCGAGGCTCGCGTACGCGGATGCCATCTCGGTCGCGACCACGCCGCCGCCGATGATCGCGAGGCCGGCCGGGACCCGTTCGGCGCTGGTCGCCTCGCGGCTGGTCCACGGCCGGGCGTCGCGCAGCCCTTCGGTGTCCGGGATGAGCGCGTCGGAGCCGGTGGCCACGACGACCGCGTGCCGGGCGGTGAGGACGGTCGCGGTGCCGTCGGCGGTGTCCACGGTGACCTGTCGTACGCCGCTGAGCCGGCCGTGCCCGCGGACCAGGTCGATGCCGGCGCCGCGGACCCACTCGACCTGGCCGTCGTCCTTCCAGCCGCTGGTGAACGAGTCGCGCCGGGCGAGGACCGCGGCGACGTCCAGTTCGCCGGTGACGGCCTGGGCGGCGCCGGCCACGTGCCGCGCGGCGCGCAGGGCCTGGGCCGGGCGCAGCAGGGCCTTCGACGGCATGCACGCCCAGTACGAGCACTCGCCGCCGACGAGCTCGTGTTCGACGAGGACCGCGCTGAGGCCGCCCCGTACGACCCGGTCGGCCACGTTCTCGCCGACCGGCCCCGCGCCCAGCACAATGACGTCATATTCACTCATGTGCCTGATCATCCACCCTCCGCCGGAGATGTCCGCAGCGTTTCTTGCACGATGCGATGTAATGACACGACAGACCTTGCAAACTCTTGCATGGGAGTGCGGCGGGGGTTAGCGTGCGTCGTCCCCGCCGATAGGAAGGCCTCGATGTGGAGATCTCCCGGTTGAGCAGGCTGCTGCTCGCTGTCCTGCTCGTACTCGGCGGGTGGGTTCCCGCGCCCGCCCAGGCCGCCCCGCCCGGCGGCGACTGGGGCTTCGACCGGCCCGGCAGCGCCACGGCCAACGAGCAGTTCTACTTCGTCCTGCCGGACCGCTTCGCCAACGGCGACCCGCGCAACGACCGCGGCGGCCTCCCCGGCGACCGGCTCTCGACCGGTTACGACCCGGCCGACAAGGGCTTCTACCACGGCGGCGACCTCAAGGGCGTCATCGACCGGCTGGACTACATCCAGGGAATGGGCACCACGGCGATCTGGCTGGCGCCCGTCTTCAAGAACCGGCCCGTGCAGGGCAGCGGCTCCGACGTCTCGGCCGGCTATCACGGCTACTGGATCACCGACTTCACCCAGGTCGACCCGCACTTCGGCACGAACGCCGACCTCAAGCGGCTGGTCGGGCTCGCACACAAGCGCGGCATGAAGATCTATCTCGACATCATCGTCAACCACACCGCCGACGTGATCAAGTACGCGGAGGACAAGTACGCGTACGTCGACAAGGCCACGAAGCCGTACCGGGACGCCCAGGGACGCACCTTCGAGGACCGCAACTACGCCGACGGCACCCGTGCCTTCCCGGCCGTGAACGCGAAGTCGTTCCCGTACACGCCGGTCGTCGACGCGAAGGACAGCGACGTCAAGGTGCCGCGCTGGCTCAACGACCCGCTGATGTACCACAACCGCGGCGACACGACGTTCGTCGGCGAGAACAGCGAGTACGGCGACTTCTTCGGCCTCGACGACCTCTGGACCGAGCGCCCCGAGGTGGTCCGCGGCATGACGAAGATCTACGCGGACTGGATCAGGGACACCGGCATCGACGGCTACCGCCTCGACACGGTGAAGCACTCCAACCTGGACTTCTGGCCGCAGTTCTCGGCCGGCATCGAGGTCGCCGCGCGTAACGCCGGCAAGCCCGGGTTCTTCATGTTCGGCGAGGTCTACAGCGCCGACCAGGAGATCGAGTCCACGTACGTGCGCCGCGGCGGGCTGCCTGCCACGCTCGACTTCTCCTTCCAGGACGCCGCGAAGAAGTTCACCGCGGACGGCGGCTCCGCGAAGGCGCTCTCCGACCTGTACGCCAAGGACGACCTGTACACCACCGACGACACCTCGGCGGACCGGCTGCCGACGTTCCTGGGCAACCACGACATGGGCCGGATCGGCTCGTTCATCGCCGGGGGCGGCACCGACCCGGCCACCCACCTGCGCCGCGACCAGCTGGCCCACGAGCTGATGTTCCTCACCCGCGGCCAGCCGGTGATCTACTCCGGCGACGAGCAGGGCTTCACCGGCCCCGGCGGCGACAAGGACGCCCGCCAGGACATGTTCGCCAGCCGTACGCCCGACTACCTCGACGACGACCTGCTCGGCACCGACCGCACCCACGCCCAGGCGAACTACGAGACGCAGCACCCGGTCTACCGGACCATCGCGTCGCTCGGGGCGCTGCGCAAGGCCCACCCGGCCCTGCGCGACGGCTCGCAGGTCACCCGGTACGCCGCGGACGGCCCCGGGATCTTCGCCGCGTCCCGCATCGACCGGGCGAAGCGCCAGGAGTACGTGATCGCCGTCAACAACGCGACCACCGCGCAGACCGTCACCGTCGAGACCTGGACGCCGGGCTCGCCGTTCCAGGGCATCTACGGCGGCGCGGGCGGCCTGACCTCCGGCGCCGACGGCAAGCTGACGATCACCGTCCCGGCGCTGTCGGCGGTGGCGTACCGGGCCGGCCGGGCCATCCCCCCGCCCGCCGCGGCGCCCGGCGTGCGGATCACCTCGCCGGAGGCGGGGGCGTTCGTGCCCACGCGCACGGAGCTGACGGCCGCCGTGACCGGTGACCCGCTGGCGACCGTGCGGTTCGAGGCGAAGGTGGGCGACGGGCAGTGGCGGACCCTGGGGACGGCGGACACCGCGCCGTACCGGGTCTACCACGACCTGACCGGGCTCGCCGGGGCCACGCCGGTGACGTACCGGGCCACCGTGCGGGACAGCAAGGGGCGTACGGCGTCGACGACCGGCGGCATCAGGGTCGGCACCCCGGTGGTGACCGCGGGACCGGACTACGCGGTGGTGCACTACCAGCGGCCGGACGGCGACTACGACGACTGGGGGCTGTACGCCTTCGGCGACATCGACGAGTCGGCGCAGACCACCTGGCCGGCCGGGCAGCCGTTCGCGGGCGTGGACGCGTACGGTCGCTTCGCCTGGGTGAAGTTGAAGCCCGGTGCCAAGAACGTGGGCTTCATCGTGGTCGACAAGAACGGCACCAAGGACGTCGCCGCCGACCGGTTCCTGGACCCGACGGTGCACCCCGAGGTCTGGCTGAAGCAGGGCGACGCGGCGGTCGGCACCGAGCCGCCGCCGGTGACGCAGGACCAGGACACGGCGGTCATCCACTATCGCCGTGCCGCGGGTGACTACACCGGCTGGGGCCTGCACGTGTGGGACGGCGCCGCGAACCCGACCGAATGGTCCGCGCCGCTGGCACCGGCCTCTGTCGACTCCTTCGGCGCGACCTTCCGGGTGCCGCTCGCCGCCGGGGCCACCGGGCTGAACTACATCCTCCACAACGGCGACACCAAGGACCTGCCCGCGGATCAGCGGCTCGACTTCGCGTCGGCCGGGCGGGAGGTGTGGCTGCTGGCCGGCGTACCCGATCGGCTGCTGCCCGTGGTGCGCAGGGCCGGCGCCGGCGGCACGGTCGACCTGACGAAGTCGGCGGCGGTGTGGCTGGACCGCTCGACGATCGCCTGGAAGACGGGCACCGGCAGCACCCTGGAACCGGTCGGTGCGGGCACCGACGGCCGCGTCTACGACCTGATCTGGGCGCCCGGCGGCGGCCTCGACCCGGCCGCGCCGCGGCACAGCGTCCGGTTGAGGGCCCAGCGCAACGGCCTGACCGAGGCGCAGCGGCAGAAGTTCCCGCACCTGTGGCAGTACGGCGCGTTCACCCTGCCCCGCGGCACCGACGTGCGGGACATCGTGCGGGGACAGGTGGCGGTCACCGAGCGCGACGCGCAGGGCACATTGCTCTCCGCGACCGGCGTGCAGACGGCCGGCGTGCTCGACGACGTCTACGCCGCCGCCACGGGCGCGCGGCTCGGGCCCACGTTCGACGGCGGACGGCCCCGGCTGGCGGTGTGGGCGCCGACCGCGCAGTCGGTGCGGCTCGAGCTGTCCGACACCCCGGGCGGCGCCGCCCGCGACGTGGCGATGGTGCGCGACTCGCGGACCGGCGTCTGGTCGGTGGCGGGGGCGAAGGACTGGAAGGGCAAGTTCTACCGCTACCGGGTCACCGCGTGGCAGCCCGTCGCGCGCAAGGTGGTCACGGCGAGCGTGACGGACCCGTACTCGGTGGCGCTGTCGGCGAACTCCACGCACAGCCAGATCGCCGACCTGGCCGACCCGGCGCTGGCCCCGGCCGGATGGGACCGGCTGCGCAAGCCCGCGCCCGGAAAGATCCAGATCTCGGAGCTGTCCGTACGCGACTTCTCCGCGCAGGGCACCTACGCCGCGTTCACCGACCCGGGCTCGGCCGGGATGAAGCAGCTCGGGCAGCTCGCACGGGCCGGGACCACGTACGTCCACCTGCTCCCGGTCTTCGACTTCGCCACCATCCCGGAGCGGCGCGCCGACCAGAAGCAGCCGGCCTGCGACCTCGCGGCGCTGCCGCCGGACTCCGCCGAGCAGCAGAAGTGCGTCGCGGCGGTGGCCGACGCCGACGGCTACAACTGGGGCTACGACCCGCTGCACTACACGACGCCGGAGGGCGGCTACGCCACGAACCCCGAGGGCGCGGCCCGGACGAGGGAATTCCGGCAGATGGTCGCCGGCCTCAACGGCACCGGCCTGCGCGTGGTGATGGACGTCGTCTACAACCACACCTCCGCCGCCGGCACCGATCCGCACTCGGTGCTCGACCAGATCGTGCCCGGTTACTACCAGCGGCTGCTGGAGGACGGCTCGGTCGCGAACTCGACCTGCTGCGCCAACACCGCGCCGGAGAACGCGATGATGGGCAAGCTGGTCGTGGACTCCGTGGTCACCTGGGCCAAGGCGTACAAGGTGGACGGTTTCCGGTTCGACCTGATGGGCCACCACCCGAAGGCGAACATCCTGGCCGTCCGGGCCGCCCTCGACAAGCTCACCGTCGCGCGCGACGGCGTCGACGGCAAGAAGATCTACGTGTACGGCGAGGGCTGGGACTTCGGCGAGGTGGCCGGCAACGCGCGCTTCGTCCAGGCCACCCAGGCGAACCTGGCCGGTACGGGCATCGGCACGTTCAACGACCGGCTGCGCGACGCGGTCCGCGGCGGCGGCCCGTTCGACGACAACCCGCGCGTGCAGGGCTTCGGTTCGGGGCTGTTCACCGCGCCGAACGGCGACCCGGTCAACGGCACCGCCGCCGAGCAGCGGGCCCGGCTGCTGCACTACCAGGACCTGATCAAGGTGGGGCTGAGCGGCAACCTCGCGAAGTACACGTTCACCGCCTCCGACGGCACGGTCAGGTCCGGCGCGCAGATCGACTACAACGGCTCGCCGGCGGGCTACAACGCCCGCCCGGTCGAGGCGATCACGTACGTGGACGCGCACGACAACGAGATCCTGTACGACGCGCTCGCGTACAAGCTGCCGCAGTCGACGCCGGCCACCGACCGGGCCCGGATGCAGGCCCTGGCCCTGGCCACCACCGCGCTCGGACAGGGACCCGGGTTCGTGACGGCCGGCAGCGAGCGGCTCCGCTCCAAGTCGCTGGACCGCAACTCGTTCAACTCCGGCGACTGGTTCAACCGCATCGAGTGGGACTGCGCGAAGGGCAACGGCTTCGGCCGCGGCCTGCCCCCGGCGGCGGACAACGAGGCGAAGTGGCCGTACGCGAAGCCGTTGCTGGCCGATCCGGCGTTGAAGCCGGACTGCGCCGCGATCGGTCTCGCCGACGCGACCTACCGGGAGCTGCTCGAGATCCGCGGCTCCTCGCCGGTCTTCGGGCTGCCGGACGCGGCCGAGGTGCAGAAGCGGCTGTCGTTCCCGCTCTCCGGCACGGCCGAGACCCCCGGCGTCCTCACCATGACGCTCGACGGGCGCGGCCTGGACAAGCGCTGGAAGTCGGTCACGGTCGTGTTCAACGCGACCCCGGCCGCCGCCACCCAGCGGGTCGGCGCCCTGCGCGGGGCGGACGTGGCGCTGCACCCGGTGCAGCGCACGGCGGCGGACCCGGCCCTGCGGACGGCGTCGTTCGCGGCGGCGACCGGTACGTTCTCCGTACCGGCCCGGTCCGTGGCGGTGTTCGTGCAGCGCTGAGGCGGGCTCCCGGCCCTGGTCAGGACGCCAGGGCCGGGAACAGCAGCCCGGTCGCGCACGCCCCGACGACCGCGCCCGCGACGACCTGCGCGGGGGTGTGGTCGCGCAGCCGGACCCGGGACCACCCCACCGCGGCGGCCAGCGGCAGGGTGGCCAGCAGGGCGGGCCCGCCGACCACGACCAGGGCGATCGCGGTGCCGGCCGCCACCAGGGAGTGGACGGAGATCTTCCACCGCCCGGCGAGCGTCACGGCGACGGCGACCACCAGGGCCGCCACCATGCACGCGATGAGCGCCAGGAGCTCCCGGGGGGCGCCGGCGACCGCCAGCGTCACCGAGCCCGCCGCCGTCGAGACGAGGCAGACCAGCAGCGGCAGCTTGCGCTGCTCGCGGACGCCCACGTGCTTGTCGGTCCAGTGCCCCCGCCGTACGCCGCGGATGATGTACGTGATCGGGATGAAGCTGGCCGCCGCCGCCGCGATGAGGCCCCACAGCAGGGCCTGACCGGGCGTGTCGGCGGCGTGCCAGGCGACCGCCAGCAGCACCGTGGCGACGAGCACCGCGGGGGACAGGATCTCGGTGAGCAGCCTCGCGACCCGGTCCGCGGTCCGCGGGCCGGCCGCGGCCCCGGGGGGCGCCGCGGCGGTCATCGGCCGGCCGCCCCGGCGGCCTCGCGCTGGGCCCGCACGATGGGGGAGCCGGCGAAGGCGCGGGAGATGGCGGCGAGGCGCCGGGCTGCCTCGGTGTCGTGCTCCTCGGCGAGCACCAGCGTGTCCGCGTCGCCGCCGGCGGCGGGCACCCGGTCCGCCGGCGCGGTGCGCGAGACGTAGTCGATCATCGCCGCGATCGCGGCCGCGTCGCCGATCGCGCGGGCCTCCCCGGGCGGCAGGCCGGCCTCGAGCGCGGCCCGCGAGGCCGCCTCGCTGGCGTCCCGGTCGAGGTAGGCGCTGTGCTCGCGGATGCTGTCGAGGATCTCGATGATCCGGCGGTACATCTCGATGTCCAGGGTGGACAGCGGCGGCCGGCGGCCCGGCGGGTTCAGGTTGACGCTGTTGTCGAGCGCGTACAGCGCCTGCCAGAGCGGCAGCATGTCGCGGTACAGGCGGTAGGAGCCGGGCCACTGCCGGGCGGCGACGAGTACCTTCGCCACCGACGGGATGACCAGGCCGCTGCTCACCAGGGCGATGCCGAGGGAGATGAGGAACTGGGCGGTCGGTGCCTCCGGCCAGGGCACGTCGACGCCGCGGGCGGCGACCAGGATGAAGGTCGTCTTGTGGATCACGTAGAGCAGCCCGTCGAGCGCGCCGAGGGCCAGCACGCGCAGGCCGAACCGCAGCGCGGACGGGGGCAGGCGGCGGGAGTAGCGCAGGGACATGCGCATGATGTCGACCATCGCGAGGGCGAGGTAGGCGAGGAACCCCAGCATGTACTCGCGCATGTACGGCGCGGTCGCGTACCGGTCCGCGAAGGTGCGGGCGTCCTCGACGGCGAAGTCGGCCAGGTGGAAGGAGACGCCCATGACCACCGCGACGACGGCCAGGAGCAGCCAGCGCCACCGGGCCCGGGTACGCGCCGTGGCCGGGTCGTTCAGGTGCAGGAACAACGACTGGACGACGGCCGCCGCGACGAGCGCGCACAGGTGCATGAGATAGCGGGCCAGGTTCGGCACGCCGGTGAGCTGGCCGATCGCGTGGTAGCTCGGCTGCCACGCGACGATCTGGGCCAGGCCGAGGCTCCCGAGCACGCCGCAGGTGGCACGCAGCGCGGGGTTCCGCGGGTCCCGGACGAGCTGGACCGTCTTCGGTGCCAGGGCCAGGAAGGCGATCGCCGCCGCGACCAGCGGTACGGGATCGCTCACTTCCAGCTCCGGTCGGCGGCGAGTGCCGCGCTGACCCGGTCGAGCTCCGCGGTGGCGCTGTCGTCCGATCCGCGGGGCCGCGGCACCGGCGAGCGCTGGGCGGCGAACCGGATGAAGACGCTGGCCAGGCCCTCGGCCTCGCGCTCCTGCTCGTCCGGGTAGCGGCTGGTGCGGCCGAGCACCCGCTTGACCATCTCGGGGTCGAGGATGGTGAAGGCCGGCGTCGCGGTGTCCAGTTCGAGCCGGCCGGTGTGGTCGCAGAGCATGTGCGCCAGCTCGTGCAGCAGGATGTGGCTGCGCAGGACCGGCGGCGCCTTCTCGTCGACGGCGATGTAGTCGGCCTTGTCGGTCGCCAGCCACAGCCCGCACGGTGCGGCGGCGGCGCTGGTGTCCAGCGACAGGACGTGGATCGGGCGGCCCCGGCGCTCCGCGATGTGCGCGCAGAAGGTCCGGGCGTCGAAGGGCACGGGAATGGTGATGTCCAGGTCACGCAGGCGCTGCTCGTACCGCCTGATCTGACGGGCCTTCACCGCTGTCCACCCCGTACGGCATCCACAGGTGCCGATGGTGCCACAGTCCGTCCCGGCGCGGGACGGGTGGCGCGGTGTCTCATTCGTCGAGACCTTCGAGCTGCCGCACCTGATCGAGCATGGCGGAAACAAGTTGCAGATGCGAGGGGGAGAGCCCCCGCGCCTTCATGGCGACCACCCGCACGCCCGGGTCGCTCATCGCCTCGTCGGCGAGTTGCTGCTGCTCACGGGCCGCGACGACGGCGCGCAACTGCTCCAGCTCGGACGTGATCCGGCTGAGGTCGCCCTCGCCGAACAGGAACGCGGCCGGCACGCCGAAGAACGTGGCGAGCGCCCGGACCTGTTCCACGCCGGGGTTGTCGCGCTTGCCGGTGCAGATGTAGTTGATGTACGCCGCGGTGATCTCGAAATTCTGGTCGCGCTTGATGGCCTCGGCGACGTCGCGGTAGGTGTACCGGTTCTTGCCGACGGGTCGCACGGTCTCGAACAGGTAGTTGAGCCGGCCCTGCATGGTCGCGAACCGGGGATCCTCCGGCGTGCTGTCCATAGTGGTCCCCACAGTTCGTCAACTATACGTGCCACCAATCGAACCTCATCGACTGTCCGGTTGACACATGTGCGGCGATCATGCGTATGCTCGACGCTAGTTGTCAACTGGGGAGCCCGAAGACGGGCTTACGAGGGATTCCCAGTTGACACCGCCGCACGCGCCGCGGCCCGGCCGCGGCGCCCACCGGGGGAGGTGCCGCGCGGAGGCGCTGCGCCACGGGGGCGAGGGAAGGCGGCCGGCCCCGCGCCGCCGACCCCTCGGCGCTCTCATCGTCGCGCCTCCCCGGTGGAACGGAAGCGGTCAGGCCGCCAGGCTGAAGCGTTCCGCGTGCACCTGGCGGCGGGGCACCCGCAGGGCGCGCAGGGACCGCAGCACCGCCGAGGTCATCGCCGGCGGCCCGCACACGAACACGTCCCGCTCGGCGACGTCCGGCACCTCGGCCGCCAGGTTCGCCGGCTCGAAGGGCGCGAGCGGTGGATCGCCGGATCCGGTACGGCCGGAGAGCAGCACCACCCGCGCACCCCGCTCCCGGGCCAGCGCCTCCAGCTCGGGCAGCAGCACCGCGTCGGCCCGCCGATGCACCCGGTAGAGCACCACGATGTCGCCGGCCGACTCCTCCAGCAGCGCCCGGATCGGCGTGACCCCGACGCCGCCGGCGATCAGCAGCGTCTTCTCCCGGGTGCGGTGCAGGGAGGTGAAGGCGCCGTACGGCCCCTCCGCGAACACCCGCGACCCGACCGGGATGTGCCGCAGGGCCGCACTCGCGCCCCCGACGGCCTTCGCGGTCAGCCGCAGCGAGCGCCCGTCCGGCGCGGCCGACAGCGAGAACGGGTTCGCCTGCCACCAGCGGGCGTACCCGGGGAAGCGCCAGATGAAGAACTGCCCGGCCCGCGCCGGGAGCTTGTCGAGGTCCCGGCCGCGGATGTGGACCGAGACGACGTCGTCGGACTCGGGCACCACGGCGGCCACCCGGAACCGGTGGCGGGCGTTGCGCCACAGCGGCAGGACGATCCGGCCGATGAGCAGCGCGCCGATCGCGAAGGTCCACAGCGTCCACCAGTACGCCGTGGCGACCGGCGACGCGGTGAACGTGGAGAGCTCGAACAGCTGGTGGATGAGCCCGAGCGTGATCGCCAGGTAGAGAATGAGGTGCACGGCGTGCCAGGTCTCGTACTGCAGGCGGCGGCGGGCGTACCGGATCGACGCGCCGGCCGCGACCACGACGAGGACCAGGGCGATCATGCCGGCCAGCGAGCCCACCATGACGGCCAGGTTGAGGAACTGCCGCCACATCGTGGAGTCGTAGGCGGTCGCGTAGCCGGCCAGCACGAACAGCGGATGCGCGAGCACCACCCAGAACAGTGTGAACCCGGTCCACCGGTGCCACGAGGTGAGCCGGTCCATGCCGATCCGCCGGTCCAGCCAGGGCAGCCGGGCGATCAGCGTCAGCTGCAGGATCATCAGCAGCGCGACGTGCAGGCCGAGGAGCTGGCCGGCGCCGAGGATCGCGTTCTTCGGCTCGGGCGCCACGGTGAAGAACAGGGCCCACACGACGGCGACGTTGAGGAGCACGACACCCCAGAACAGCTGAGCGGTCCGCATGCCGCACAGGATAGGCCCGGAACGGCAGGTCAGGTATTGAACGGACGGCGCGCCACGAGCAGCACATGGGTGACCGGCCAGTCGAGCGGCTCCCCGCGCACGGTCGCCAGCGACGCGGTGGGCGCCAGCCGGTTGCTCACGATCCAGTCGTTGCGGCTGGGGGCCGACGCCGGGTCGAGCTCGAAGCCCACGTCGGTGAGCAGCGACTTCCAGTCGGCGAACTCCAGCCCGCAGAACTGCTCCTGGGTCTCGGAGAGCCAGTTGTCCGGGTAGTCCTTGCGGGTCAGGTAGTCCATCGCCGCGCCCAGGGGCAGCTCGACGGTGTCCGCGCCGACCGGCTCGTAGCCGAACGGGAAGCGGTAGTCGACGGCGAACTGGTCGAGGCGGGCGCGGGTGGACAATCCGGCCACGTACGCCGACACCTCGGCCGAGGGCAGGGACGCCAGGTCCGTCCGTACGGCCGGAGGGTTGTCGCCGTCGTCGGCACGCAGGGTGAGCCGGACCGGGACGTCGCGGCCGTCCGGGCCGCAGACGTCGCTGTTGATCCACACGCCGCCCGGCGCGGTGTGCTCGTAGATCGCGCGGGCGAACGCGCGCAGCGACTCCCAGCGGTCGCCGTAGGACCAGATCTCGTGGGTGAGGGCGAAGGTCAGCGTGGTGTCGATCGAGCGCGGCGGGAAGATGGCCCCGCCCAGCACGTTGCGCCGGTAGAAGTAGACGTTGGCGTTGCGGAACGCGCCCTGCGCCTTCTTGTGCACGCACTCCTCGAACAGGTGACGGGCGATCTCGACGCCGATCAGGTCGCTCTCGCGCAGCGCCGGCTCGGCGTCGGCCAGCTCCAGCACCGCGCCGGCCCCGCAGCCGATGTCGACGATCCGGCCCGGCCGCACGTGCCCGCGGACCAGGTCCCACTTGCGGCCGGCGGCGTCCGCGAAGGCCGACGCGTACGTACGGTAGTCGCGGGTGGCGGTCAGCCCGCCCTCGTCGCCGACCACCGGGTCGTTGACCACCGACCGTACGGCGTCCACCAGGCGGTAGCGCTCGAAGACGTCCACGGTCGACGGGTGGGCCAGCTCGCGCCACGACTCGTCGCCGGCGGCCAGCCGCAGCAGCACGTCCCACGGCCGCTCCGGCGCCGGCGTGACCCCGGCCTCCACGCCGGCGATGCCGAAGCCCAGCGCCTCGTACAGGGCCGCGACCTGCGGGGTGGAGCAGGCGACCAGGCAGTTCTCCGGGGTCAGCTCCAGCCCGGTGGCGACCGTGATGTTCTTCAGCGTCACCTCGGCGAAGCGGTCCGTCGGCGCGGTGTCGAACACCGGCACCACCAGCGACCGCAGCCCCTCCAGCGCGCTGAACCGCTCGATGGCGGCCTCGCGGCGGTGGTACGGCACCGGGTTGCGCTTCGTGTTCTCGTGATTCGCCGATGTGACGGCCCACACGATCGTCGCGCCGCCGAAGCGGGAAAGGTAATCGGCCTGGAACCGGGTGAGTACATGGTGCCGGCCCGGGAACAGGACAAACTCAGGATCCACCCTGCGTTGATACCGTACGCGGAGGACGACTCGAACACCGGAGGCCCCGATCATGGCTGAAAGCGCTGCTCGCCGGCACCGGGTGGTGATCGTCGGGGCCGGTTTCGGCGGTCTCTTCGCCGCCAGGTCGCTGCGCCGGGCCGACGTCGACATCACGCTGATCAACGGCACCGCCTACCACCTGTTCCAGCCGCTGCTCTACCAGGTGGCCACCGGCATCCTGTCCGAGGGCGAGATCGCGCCGCCGATCCGCGAGATCCTCAAGCGGCAGGACAACGTCGACGTCAAGCTGGGCTGGGTCACGGACGTGGACGTCGAGGCCCGGCGGGTGTCCGTCGAGGCGCCCGGCATCGACTACACGGTCGACTACGACACCCTGATCGTCGGCGCGGGCGCCTCCCAGTCGTACTTCGGCAACGACCAGTTCGCCGACCACGCGCCCGGCATGAAGAGCATCGACGACGCCCTCGAGCTGCGTGCCCGCATCTTCGGCGCGTTCGAGCTGGCCGACCTGCACACGGACCCGGCCGAGCGGGAGCGCTGGATGACCTTCGTGGTGGTCGGTGCGGGACCGACCGGCGTCGAGATGGCCGGCCAGATCGCCGAGCTGGCCCATCGCAACCTGCCCGGCCAGTACCGGCACATCGACCCGCGCAAGGCCCGGATCATCCTGATCGACGCGGTCGACGCGGTGCTCAAGACGTTCGGCGACCGGCTGTCCACCCGGGCGCTGCGCCGGCTGCACCTGCTCGGCGTCGAGGTCGAGCTGGAGACGAAGGTGGTCGGCGTCGACGCGACCGGCATCGAGGTGGAGACCCCGCGCGGGCACGAGCGGATCGGGGCCATGACCAAGATGTGGGCCGCCGGCGTCGCGGCGCCGCCGCTGGCCCGCAGGCTCGCGGAGGCCGCCGGGGCGGCGACCGACCGGGCCGGCCGGATCCGGGTCGAGCCCGACTGCACCCTGCCCGGGCACCCGGAGATCTTCGCGGTCGGCGACATGATGGCCCTGGACGACCTGCCCGGGGTCGCGCAGGTCGCGATCCAGAGCGGGCGGCACGCCGCCGATCAGATCAAGCGCCGGCTCGCGGGCAGGGAGACCGGCCAGAGGTTCACCTACTTCGACAAGGGCAGCATGGCGACCATCTCGCGGTTCAGCGCGGTCGCCAGCATCGGCAAGGTGCACGTCTCCGGCTTCCTCGGCTGGCTGATGTGGCTGGTCGTGCACCTGCTCTACCTGGTCGGCTTCAAGAACAGGGTGACCGCCGTGCTGCACTGGTTCGTCAGCTTCCTCGGCCGCGGGCGCTCCGAGCGGGTGGCGACGTTCCAGCAGGCGTACGCGCGCGCCGCGGTCCGGGCGTACGGCGACCCGTTCGAGCGCCGCCGGGTCCCCGCGGGTGCCGACGGCGGCGGAGAGTAGCGGCGCGACGGCGTACCGGCCGAAAGGAGGAGAACAGGAAAGATCGGATTCAGCCGCGCGCCAGATTCGCGCAAGCTCGTGTCTACGCGAAGCTTCCCTCGATCGCCGAACGGGGGAGGGACACGTGTCACGACGAGGATGGCGCGAGATCGCGCTGCTGCTGGGCCTGTTCGGGGCGTACAGCGCGGCGCGGATGCTGGCCGATCCGGACCTGGGCGCGGCCCGTGAGCAGGCGACCGCCCTGCTGGGCGCCGAGCGGCTCGTGGGCCTCGACGTCGAGGCGGGGCTCAACCATGCCGTGACGGTCACGCCCTGGCTGGCCGCGGGCCTGTCCTTCTGGTACGCCGCCCTGCACTACCTGGTCACGCCGCTCGTGCTGCTGTGGCTGTTCCGCCGCCACCCCGGCCGCTACGTCCCGGCCCGCAACGGGCTGGTGCTCGCCTCCGCGATGGGGCTGGTCTGCTACGTGCTGATGCCGACCGCCCCGCCGCGGCTCATGCCGTCCGGCTACGTTGACACCCTCGCGAGCACCTCGGACCTCGGCTGGTGGTCCGCGCACGCGTCGGCGCCAGCCGGGATGGGCCACCTCACCAACGAGCTCGCGGCGATGCCGTCGCTGCACGTGGGCTGGGCGTTCTGGGTCGCCTGGGTGATGCGCGGCCCGCTGCTGCGCGTCCTCGGCGGCCTGTACGCCGCGATCACCGTGGTCGCGGTGGTCGGCACCGCGAACCACTGGGTCCTCGACGCGGTCGCCGGGATCGCCGTGGTGACCGCCGGCATGCTGGTCGCGTCACGCCGCCAGCGCCGCGTACCGGCCGCCCTCGGAGATCAGGGCGTCGTGCGTCCCGGACTCCAGGATCCGGCCGTGGTCGACCACCGCGATCCGGTCGGCGTCGCGCACGGTCGACAGCCGGTGCGCGATGGTCACCGTCGTACGCCCTCGCGCCAGTTCGTCGAAGGCACGCTGCACGGCCCGCTCGGTCTCGGTGTCCAGCGCGCTGGTCGCCTCGTCGAGCACCAGGATGCGCGGGTTCCGCAGCAGGGTACGGGCGATGGCGATCCGCTGCTTCTCCCCGCCGGAGAACCGGTGGCCCCGTGAGCCGACGACGGTGTCGTAGCCGTCCGGCAGCGCGCTGATCAGGTCGTGGATCCGCGCCGCGCGGGCCGCCTGCTCGAGCTGCTCGTCGGTGGCGTCCGGCCGGGCGTAGCGCAGGTTCTCCCGCACGGTGGTGTGCAGCAGGTACGTCTCCTGGCTGACCACGCCGACGATCCGGGCCAGGTCGGCCAGGCGCAGGTCGCGCAGGTCGACGCCGTCGACGGTGATCCGCCCGGCGTCCGGGTCGTGCAGGCGGGCGATCAGCCCGGCCAGCGTGCTCTTGCCCGAACCGGTCTCGCCGACCAGGGCCAGCGAGGTGCCGGCCGGGACGTCGAGGGTCACCCCGGCGACCGCGGCGGTCGCGCTGCCCGGGTACGTGAAGGTCACGTCCTCCAGGCGCAGGTGCCCGCGTACGCGATCCGGGTCGAGGTCCACGGGGTGTTCGGGGTCGTCCACCTCGACGGGCAGGTCGAGGTACTCGAAGATGCGCGCGAACAGGGCGAGGGAACTGGTCAGCGACACGCCGACGCCGAGCAGCCCCATCAGCGGCCGGAACAGTCCCGCCTGCAGCGAGGTGAAGGCCACCAGGGTGCCGATGCTCAGGGTTCCCGCGGTGAAGGGCAGGCCGGCGCTGAGGTAGATGACCGCGGGGATCGCGGCGAACAGGATGCTCATGGACGCCATCCGCCAGCGGCCGGCCAGCTCCGCGCGCAGTTCGAGGTCGATCAGGCGCTCGGACGAGGCGGTGAAGCGGTCGACGAGGGTGGCGCCGGTGCCCAGGGTCTTGCTGAGCTGCACGCCGCTGATCGACAGCCCCTCCTCGACGGTGACGTTCAGGTCGGCCAGCTCCCGCTGGCGCCGGGCGGTGATCTCCCGGCGCATCCGGGCGACCCGGCGGGTCAGGAGGATCGCCGGGGGCAGCACGACCAGCGAGACCAGCGAGAGCTGCCAGCTCAGGGCGGCCATGGCGACCGCGGTGGCGACGGCGGTGGTGAGGTTCGAGGCGACCGAGGTGGCCGTCGAGGTGACCACCGACTGCATGCCGCCGATGTCGTTGGTGATGCGGGACTGCACCTCGCCGGTGCGCGTACGGGTGAAGAACGCGACGGACTGGCGGTGCAGGTGGCGGAACACGTCGGTGCGCAGCCGGTGCATGACCCGCTGGCCGACGGTGGTGGAGATCCAGGTCTGCACCACGCCGAGGGCCGAGGTGAGCGCGGCGACGGCGACCATGCCGGCGACCAGCCAGGCCAGCAGCGTGAGATTCCGGTCGGGGAGCGCGACGTCGATGACCTCGCGCAGCAGGAAGGGCGAGGCCATCGAGACGACCGAGGAGACCACGATGATCGCGACGACGAGCGCGAGTTGCCCGCGGTGGGCGGTGAACAGCCGGCCGATGCGGCGGAGCGAGACCTCTCGCGCCTGGGCCTTCTCGGCGGCACTGACGGTTCTGGGGCGTCGGGGGGCTTCCAAGTGCGTACCTTCTTCCGGAGTTTTACTGAGGTTACCTCAACATGAGGGAACAACCGCAACCGCTGGTACGGTATTCCCGTGGAGGACAACACCCTCTCGGAGCTGTTCTGGGGCGTCGCCCGCCGCCTGCGGCACCTCAGCCGCGAGACACTCGAGCCGCTGCACGTCTCCCCGTCCCACGGCCGGGCCCTCGCCGTGCTGATGCGGCACGGGCCGATGCGCCCGGGCGCGCTCGCCGAGCACCTGCGCATCGCGGCGCGCTCCGCCACCGAGGTGGTGGACGACCTGGAGCGGCGCGGCCTGGTCGAGCGCGGACCGGACCCGGGCGACCGGCGGGCCACGCTGGTGTCGCTGACCGCGGCCGGCCGCGCGACCGGCGAGCGGATCAAGGCCGCCCGCTACGCGGAGAGCGAACGGTTCTTCGCCGCGCTGAGCGCCGCCGACCGCGCCGAGCTGACCCGCATCCTGCGTAAACTCCGCGACTGAGCTGCCCCCGCACACCCCTTCACGGTGAGCGACTGGTCACATCCGGCCGTCCGGGAGGTGACGTCCGGATGTCCGGAGGTCCAAGATCTCCCTGAGTGCCGTCCGCGCCGTCGTCGTCGCAGGGGTCCGGCGCGGAGACGGGGGCTGCCGTGACGGTGGTGGAACAGGCCGGCGCGGGGCGCCGGCTGGTGGTGCGGGCCGCGGTGCGGGAGATCCTGCTGGTGGGGCTGCTGTTCCTCGCGTATCAGGCGGGGCGGATGCTGGCCACCGGCCACGTGGCCGAGGCCATGGGCAACGCCGGCCGGGTGTGGGAGCTGGAGCGGGCGCTGCGCCTGCCCGCGGAGTCGTCGGTGCAGGAGGCGATCATCGACCATCGCTTCCTGGTGCGGCTGGCCAACTGCTACTACGCGTACGTGCACTTCCCGGCCACCGCGGTCACCCTGGTCTGGATGTACCTCCGCCGGCCCGCCCACTACCTCTGGATGCGCCGTACGCTCGCCTGCCTCACCGCCGTCGCCCTGGTGGTGCACCTCGTCATCCCGCTGGCCCCGCCGCGGATGATGGCCTTCGCCGGCGTGCTCGACACCGGCCACCTCTACGGCCCGGCCGTCTACGGCTCGCCGGCCGCGGACGCGGTCAGCAACCAGTACGCGGCCATGCCGTCGCTGCACGTGGGCTGGGCCGTCGCCGTGGCGATCGCCCTCATCGCCGCCACCACCTCCCGGCTGCGCTGGCTCTGGCTGGCCCACCCGGTGCTCACGCTCGCCGTGGTGGTCGCGACCGGGAACCACTACTGGCTCGACGCGTTCGTCGCCGTCTCGCTGCTCGGCACCGTGCTGCTCCTGCTGCCCGGTCCGCGCCGCTCGAGGGCCGCCGCGCCGGAGGGCGTCGTCGGGGCGTTGCCGCAGCCCAGGACCCCCGTCCCCGCGCTGTCGCTGGCCTCCTCGCCCCCGCCGGAGGGGCCGGGCCGGCTGTAACCTGGGCCACTTTCTGACCGATCGGCCAGTCTCTGACCGATCGGTCAGGCATGCTGGTGCCCATGGTTCGCGTCAACACCCGCGACGAGATCCTCCGCGTCGCCGCCGAGCAGTTCGCCCACACCGGCTACAAGGGCACCTCGCTGCAGGACATCGCCGCCGAGGTCGGCTGCTCCAAGGCCACGTTGCTCTACCACTTCGCGAGCAAGGACGCCATCCTCGCGGAGCTCACCGCCCCCGCGGCGAGCGAGCTCGCCGAGCTCGTGGCGGCCCTCGAACCCCTCGACGACGACGCCGCGCAGGCCGCCGCCATCGAGGGGTTCGTCGATCTCGTCCTGCGCCACCGGCGGGAGGCCGCGCTCGTCTACAGCGGCATCCCGAAGTTCATCACGGAACCGGCGTTCGCCGGTCTGCTCCCGCACACCGAGGCACTCTGCGCCGCGTTCGCCGGGCGCTCCGCCGCCGTCGCGGCCTGTGTCGCCGCCGAGGTGGTGCTGACCGGGATCGTCACCGTCGTCATCGACACCGACCGGGACGCCGCCGAGCTGCGGGCCGCCCTGATCGGCGTCGCCCGGCGGGCCCTGCTCTCCCCTTCCGACTCCCCTCACGACAAGGACTGACATGGCAACCCTGCTCTATCGGCTCGGCCGGGCCTCGTTCCGCCGCCGCAAACTGGTGGTCGTCCTGTGGCTGGTCGTGCTCGCCGCCCTCGGCGGGGCGGCGCTCGCCTTCAAGGGGGAGACCGCCAGCAACTTCACCATGCCCGGCACCGAGTCCCAGCGGGCCATCGACGCCCTGCGGCAGGAGTTCCCCGAGGCCAGCGGCGCCACCGGCACCATCGTGGTGGCCGCCCCGCAGGGCCGTACGCTCGCCGATCCACAGCTCAAGTCCGCGGTGGAGGGCCTGGTCAAGGAGGCCGGCGGCCTGCCCGGCGTGGTCGGCGCCGTGGACCCGTTCCAGTCCCGGGCGCTGTCCCAGGACGGGCGGTACGGGCTCGTCCAGGTGCAGTTCGCCGATCGCTCCGACGACGTGACCCCCGAGCAGCGCCACGCGTACGAGGACAGCGGCGCCGCGGCCGAGGCGGCGGGCCTGCGCGTCGAGCACGGCGGCGAGGTCATGAACGCCGAGCCCGAGGTCGGCGGCACCGAGTCCATCGGCGTGATCATCGCGCTGGTGGTCCTCGTCATCACCTTCGGCTCGCTGGTCGCCGCCGGGATGACGATGCTGAACGCGCTCATCGGCGTCGGCGCGGGCATGGCCGGCCTCTTCGCCCTGAGCAGCGTGGTCTCGCTGACCAGCACGGCCCCCGTGCTGGCCCTGATGATCGGGCTCGCCGTCGGCATCGACTACTCGCTCTTCATCACCTCCCGGCACCGCCAGCACCTCGCCGAGGGCACCGAGCCGGAGGAGGCGGCGGCCCGCGCGGTCGGCACGGCGGGCTCGGCCGTGGTCTTCGCCGGCATCACGGTGATCATCGCGCTGGCCGGCCTGGCCGTGGTCAACATCCCGTTCCTGACCGTGATGGGCCTGGCGGCGGCGGGCACGGTCGCCGTGGCGGTGCTGGTGGCTGTCACCCTGCTGCCCGCGCTGCTCGGTTTCGCCGGCACCAGGGTGCTGCCCCGCCGGCTGCGCGGGGACCGGACCGGGCAGGCGGCGTCGCGCGAGGGCTTCGGGTTCCGGTGGGCGCGGCTCGTCACGCGGCTGCGCGTACCCGTGATCCTGGTCGGCATCCTCGGCCTGGGCGCGCTGGCGCTGCCCGCCGCCGACATGCGGGTCGCGCTGCCCGACGCCGGTGCCGCCGCGGAGGGCACGCCCGCCCGGGCCGCCGCCGATCTCATCAAGGCGGGCTTCGGCCCGGGCTTCACCGGCCGGCTCGCGCTCGTGGTCTCCAGCGACTCGCCGCAGCGCACGGCCGCCGCGGTGGGCGAGGTCAACCAGGCTCTGCAGGGCACGCCGGGCCTGCTCGCGGTCACCCCGCCGAACCTCAGCCGGGACCAGCGGACCGCCCTGCTGGCCGTCATCCCGACGACCGGCCCGACCGAGGAGGCGACCGAGAAGCTGGTGCAGGAGGTCCGGGAGCGGACCCGCGGCCTCGGTGGCGCCGACGTCGCGCTGACCGGCCAGACCGCCGTCGGCATCGACGTCTCCGAGAAGCTCTCCGACGCGATGCCGGTCTACCTGCTGCTCGTCGTCGGCCTGTCGGTGCTGCTGCTGATGCTCGTCTTCCGGTCGGTGCTGGTGCCGATCAAGGCCGCGCTCGGCTTCCTGCTCACGGTCGGGGCGACGTTCGGCATCACGGTCCTCGTCTTCCAGGAGGGCCACCTGGCGGGCCTGGTCGGGCTCGACACGCCCGCGCCGCTGATCAGCTTCCTGCCGATCCTGCTCATCGGCATCCTGTTCGGGCTGGCGATGGACTACGAGGTGTTCCTGGTGTCGCGGATGCGCGAGGACTTCGTGCACGGGGAGGGCCCGCAGGAGGCGACGATCAGCGGCATGGGCCACGGCGCCCGGGTGGTCACCGCCGCCGCGCTGATCATGACCTCGGTCTTCTCCGGCTTCGTGCTGCTCGACGACCCGGTGATCAAGTCGATGGGCTTCGCCCTCGCGATCGGGGTGGCCATCGATGCCTTCATCGTCCGGATGACCATCGTGCCGGCGGTGATCTCCCTGCTCGGTCGCGCTGCGTGGTGGCTGCCCGGCTGGCTGAACCGGGCGCTGCCCAACGTCGACATCGAGGGCGAAAAGCTCCGTAAGCAGCTTGACCAGGCATCGGACAAGGTTCCGGTCGGCGTCTGACGGACATCTTAACCGTTTAAGGGCAGGCTGCCGTTACGGCAGCCTGCCCTTTCATTGCCGGATTGTTACATGACAGGAGGATCTCGAAACTTGCGAAGCGTCTTCGGGGCGGAATAGGTTGCCGTCGGCAACAAAACAAGAGGAAATATCAGATCCCCCCGGAGGCATCCATGACGTTCGTGAGGTGGTGTGTGCGATGACGACGACCGCACCCGTCCTCCTGGAGATGCGTTCCATCACCAAGGAGTTCCCCGGCGTCAAGGCGCTCTCCGACGTCAACCTCCTGGTCCGGGCCGGCGAGATCCACGCCATCTGCGGGGAGAACGGCGCCGGCAAGTCCACGCTGATGAAGGTGCTCAGCGGCGTCTACCCGTACGGATCGTACTCGGGTGACATCGTTTACCAGGGCTCCCAGGTGCGCTTCTCCGACATCCGGCAGAGCGAGCGGGCCGGCATCGTGATCATCCACCAGGAACTCGCGCTGATCCCCGACATGTCGATCACCGAGAACATCTTCCTCGGCAACGAGCCCCGCAAGCGGGGTGCGATCGACTGGAAGTCCGCGCAGCGCCAGGCGCTGGACCTGATGGCCCGGGTCGGCCTCAGGGAGGACCCGGACACCCTCATCAAGGACATCGGCGTCGGCAAGCAGCAGCTGGTGGAGATCGCCAAGGCGTTCGCCAAGGACGTCAAGCTGCTCATCCTCGACGAGCCCACCGCGGCGCTGAACGAGGCCGACTCGCAGCACCTGCTCGACCTGCTGCGCGGCTTCCGCGAGCGGGGCATCACCTCGATCATGATCTCGCACAAGCTCAACGAGATCGAGGCGATCGCCGACGAGATCACGATCCTGCGGGACGGGAAGACGGTCGAGACGCTCAACATCCAGCGCGACGGCGTCGACGAGGACCGCATCGTCCGGGGCATGGTCGGCCGCGAGCTGGGCAGCCGGTTCCCGGACCACACCCCGAAGATCGGCGACACCTTCTTCGAGGTGCGCGACTGGACCGTCCGGCACCCGATCTCCGCCGAGCGGCTGGTCTGCAAGGGCGAGAGCTTCCACGTGCGGCGCGGCGAGATCGTCGGCTTCGCCGGCCTCATGGGCGCCGGGCGCACCGAGCTGGCGATGAGCATCTTCGGCCGCTCGTACGGCGTCTACCTCGGCGGCCAGATCTTCAAGGACGGCAAGGAGATCCAGCTCAAGACCGTGGCCGACGCGATCCACCACGGCCTGGCGTACGTCAGCGAGGACCGCAAGGCGATCGGCCTCAACCTGCTCGACGACATCAAGACGTCGACGGTGGCGGCCAAGCTCTCCAAGATCTCCAAGCGCGGCGTGCTCGACCAGGTCGCGGAGTACAAGGCCGCCGAGGAGTACCGCAGGGAACTCCGCACCAAGGCACCCACCGTCGACGAGGGCGTCTCCAAGCTCTCCGGCGGTAACCAGCAGAAGGTCGTCCTGGCGAAGTGGATGTTCACGGACCCCGACCTGCTGATCCTCGACGAGCCCACCCGCGGCATCGACGTGGGCGCGAAGTACGAGATCTACGGCATCATCCAGCGGCTCGCCGACCAGGGTAAGGGCGTCATCGTCATCTCCTCGGAGCTGCCCGAGCTGATCGGGCTCTGCGACCGCATCTACACCGTGTTCGAAGGCCAGATCACGGGTGACATCGCCCGCAAGGACGCGAACCCGGAGACCCTCATGAAGCAGATGACCTCGACGAAGAAGATGCAGACCCGATGAGCCGAATCAAGGACCTTCAGAAGAACCTGTTCGGAGGCACGACCTCCAACGCCCGCCAGTTCGGGATGATCTTCACCCTGGTGGCGATCGTCCTGCTGTTCCAGTTCCTCACCGCACGCGACCTGGGCGTCGGCTTCGGCGACGGCCTGACCCTGCGGTCGGACAACCTGATCGCCCTGTTCCAGCAGAACTCCTACATCCTCATCCTCGCCATCGGCATGCTGATGGTGATCGTGGCCGGCCACATCGACCTGTCGGTCGGCTCGATCGCCGCCTTCGTCGGCATCCTCGTGGCCAAGGCGATGGCGGACTGGGACCTGCCCTGGCCGGTGGCGATCCTGTTCGGCCTCGCGATCGGCGCGGTCATCGGCGCCTGGCAGGGCTTCTGGGTGGCGTACGTCGGGGTGCCGGCGTTCATCGTCACGCTGGCCGGCATGCTGCTGTTCCGCGGCGCCAACCAGTACGTCGGCAACGCCGACACGATCCCGGTGCCCGCGCCCTTCCAGAAGATCGGCGGCGGCTTCCTGCCGGAGACCGGCCCGGACACCGGCTACAACAACCTGACGCTGCTGCTCGGCCTGGCCGCCTGTGTCGCCGTGGTGTGGCGCGAGCTGCAGCTGCGCCGTACCCGCAAGGAGATGAACGCCGAGCCCGCGCCCATGTGGGTGTCGGTGATCCGGATGGCGATCATGGTCGGCCTCCTGATCTTCGTGACGCTGCGGTTCGCCGGCGGCCGGGTCGGCACGAGCTTCCCGATCTCCGGGCTCATCCTCGTCGTGCTGGTGCTCGTGTACGGCTTCTACACCCGCAACACCGCGGGCGGCCGGCACATCTACGCGGTCGGCGGCAACTCCCGGGCGGCCGAGCTGTCCGGTGTGAAGCTCCGCCGGGTCAACTTCTTCGTCATGATGAACATGTCCGTCCTCGCCGCGCTGGCCGGCATGATCTTCGTGGCCCGCTCCGGCGCCTCCGGCCCGCAGGACGGTCTCAGCTGGGAGCTCGACGCGATCGCGGCCGTCTTCATCGGTGGCGCGGCCGTGTCCGGCGGCATCGGCACGATCTCCGGCTCCATCGTCGGTGGTCTGGTCATGGCCGTCCTGAACAACGGCCTCCAGCTGCTCGGCGTCGGCACCGACCGGGTCCAGATCATCAAGGGCCTGGTCCTGCTGCTCGCCGTCGCCCTGGACGTCTACAACAAGAGCCAGGGGCGCTTCTCGGTCATCGGGAGCATCACCCGCCCCTTCCGCCGGGAGGCATCCGCCGAACCGGCTTCTTCGTCCGAGGCGGGCAGCCAGCCCGCCAAGACGACGGTGGCCGGCTGACGGTCCACCAACCCCCTCTCACCCCCCGTATCACTCACAAGAAGGGCATCACCCTCCAATGCGCAACTTCTTCGGCAAGTCGGTGGCCGTCGGCGCCATCGCCGTGCTGGCCTTGACGGCCTGCGGCTCCGGCCGCGACGACAGCAAGGGCACGGACTCGAGCGGCTCCGGTGCCAAGGGCTTCGCCGCGAACTCCCTCATCGGGGTCGCGCTGCCCGCGAAGACCTCGGAGAACTGGGTCCTCGCCGGTGACCTGTTCACCAGCGGCCTGAAGGAGGCCGGCTTCACCAGCGACGTGCAGTACGCCGGCGCGTCGACCACGGTCGCCGACCAGCAGGCCCAGATCACCGCCATGGTCACCAAGGGCGCGAAGGCCATCGTCATCGGCGCGACCGACGCCGCGCAGCTGTCGACCCAGGTCGCCGCCGCGCACGCCGCCGGTGCCAAGGTCATCGCGTACGACCGCCTGATCCTGAACACGCCGGACCTCGACTACTACGTCGCGTTCGACAACTTCAAGGTCGGCCAGCTCCAGGGCCAGGCCCTGCTGGACGGCATGAAGAAGAAGAAGCCGGCCGGCCCGTACACCGTCGAGCTCTTCGCCGGCTCGCCGGACGACAACAACGCCACCGTGTTCTTCAACGGCGCGATGGACGTGCTCAAGCCGGAGATCGACAAGGGCAACGTCGTGGTCGGCTCGGGTCAGAAGGACTTCAAGTCGATCGCCATCCAGGGCTGGAAGGCCGAGGGTGCGCAGGCCCGCATGGACCAGCTGCTCACCTCGACGTACGGCAGCAAGGCGATCGACGGCGTCCTCTCGCCGAACGACACGCTGGCCCGCGCGATCATCCAGTCGATCAAGAGCCGCAACAAGCCCGTCCCGGTCGTGACTGGTCAGGACTCCGAGGTGGAGTCGATCAAGTCGATCATGAAGGGCGAGCAGTACATGACGATCAACAAGGACACCCGGAACCTGGTGAAGGAGACCATCAACATGGTCAAGGCCCTCCAGGCCGGTACCGAGCCGCAGATCAACGACACCAAGTCGTACGACAACAAGAGCAAGATCGTCCCGACGTACCTGCTCCCGCCGGTCGCCGTCACCAAGGACAACGCGGCCGAGGCGTACGCGAACGACCCGAAGCTCGCGCCGCTCACCAAGTAATTCCGTTAGGTAACTGACGGCCCTTGGGGTCCCCGGAGTCCGTCTCCGGGGACCCTTCGCCGTTTCCGCCCGCGCGCTAGGAGGCCCCGCCCGTGGTCACCCCGCTGCGGCGCGCCCTGCGCCGGGCCGGCTCCGCCCCGGCGCCCGACCCGCAGCAGCCACCCGCCCCGCCGCCGCCCGCCGCCGGCCAGGAGGAGATCCGCCGCCAGAACCTGGGCGCGATGCTGCGCTACGTCCACCTGCACGGCCCCACCTCGCGCGCGGAGCTGACCGGCCGCCTCGGCCTGAACCGCAGCACCATCGGCGCGCTGGCCGCCGAGCTCGTCGCCTCGGGCCTGGTCACCGAGGAGGTGCCCACCACCCCCCGGCGGGCGGGCCGGCCGTCGCTGGTGGTGAGCCCCCGCTCGGTCCGGGTCTACGCCACCGCGGTCAGCGTCGAGCCGGAGCGCCTGCGGGTGGCCCGGATCGGTCTGGGCGGCCGCATCCTCGACCTGCGGGAGGCGCCCCGCCCGCACGGCTCCGCCCTGCTCGACGCGGTGCCGGCGGTCGCCGCCCTGATCCGCGAGTCCGAGCGGGAGCTGGCCGCGGACGCGTTCTGCGCGGGCGGCGCCGCGGCCGTCGCCGACACCACCCGCGACGACGACGGCACGGTGCACGTGACCGGCGGGGACGAGACCTTCGCGGTGGCGCTGGACGCGGCGCTGGTCGGCGACGGGCCCGGCCGGCGCGGCTTCGTCTGGGGCGACCTCGCCGACATCGCCGCGCTCGCCGAGCACACCCGCGGCGTCGCGGCCGGCGTGGACGACCTCGTCTACCTGCACGGCGACCTCGGCGTCAGCGCCGGCATCGTGACCGGCGGCCGGCTCGTCACCGGGCACGGCGGGCGCAGCGGCAAGGTGGGCCACATGGTGGTCCACCCGCACGGCCGGCGCTGCGGCTGCGGCTCCCGCGGCTGCTGGGAGACCGAGGTGGGGGTGGCGGCGCTGCTGCGCCGGGCGGCGGCCCCACCCGGCACCAGCGCGCTCGCGGTCGTCCGGGCGGCCGCGCTCGGCGACAGCACCGCCCGCGACGCGCTGCACGGGGTCGCGGACTGGCTGGGCTTCGGCGTGGCCAACCTGGTGAACGTCTTCAACCCGGACATCGTCGTCTTCGGCGGCACCCTGCGCGAGGTGTACGCCGCCGCCGCCGGAACGGTGCGCCACCGCGTCGACACGATGGCGCTCCCGGCCTCCCGCGAGCATCTCCAGCTGCGCGCCGGCGCCCTCGGCCCGGACGCGCCACTGATCGGCGCGGCGGAACTGGCCTTCGAGAACCTGCTGACCGACCCGTTGCTCGGCCCGGCCGCCGGCTCTCAGTAACCCTGCGGGTAGTGCCGCCGTGCGGTGAGCCCGGGCAGCAGCGACAGGGCGGCGACGAAACCGCCGGCGACCATCATCAGGTAGCCGACCATCAGGCTCTCCGCGCCGCCGCCGACCATCGCGCTGAGCACCACGAGGACGAACGCCAGCAGCACCGGCCCGCCGGACAGGACCCACGCCGCGGTCTTCTGCGCGGTGCTCCACCGGGCCGAGCCCGAGACCAGCAGCATCCCGGCGAACGGGCCGATCACCGGCAGCATCACCGAGCCCGCGCTGAGCAGGGCGATGCCCGCGTACTCCCCGCCCGCCGAGGGCTGCGGAGGCGCCGGCATCGGCGCCACCGGCTCGCGGCTGGGCCGCCGCAGGTGCGCGGGCACCCGCCCGCGCCGGGCCGCGGCGGCCAGCGCCTCCGGCGGCCCCAGGCGGTGCAGGATCTGCGCGTGGTCCGGCACGGGCCCGTTCGCCGCCCGCCGCATCGCGATGTAGTCGGCGACCGTGGTCATCAGCTCGTCGCGCAGCTCCGGCTCGAGATCGTCGGTGGCGGCCCAGAGCGCCGCCAGGTAGTCGAGGACGAGCACATCCGAGTGCACCAGCGGCGCGGTGTCGGAAGAGTACGGCCCGGACGTCATGTTTCCCCCTGAGAGCTCGGCCGGCACAGTGCAGCCAGCATCGCCGTACGCCCACCGGCGGCGCATCAGACCGGGGACCGGCCTTGCCGCGCGGCCCTCTGTCTTTCGGCCGATCCATTTCCTAACGCGTGCCGCGGTACGGCCGATCGAACGGTCATGGGTGAGGACAGGCGCGTACCCCAGCGCTACGGGTGGATCGTGTCCGCCCTCGTGCTCGCCAGCTCCGGATGGTTCCTGCTGTGGTCGACCGTCGGCGCCGGGCCGGTCTGGCTCGGGTACGTGGCCGTGCCGCTCGGCGGGATGGTGGCGGTCGTCGCGCTGCACCGGCTGTGGCGCATCGTCCGGCCCGAGCCGGTCGCCGGCCGCTTCTGGCGCGGGCTCCTGATCGGTGCGGCCTTCATGACGGTCGGGTACGTGCACATGGCGGTCAACGCCATCCGCTACACGACCGGCGACGACCCGCCCGACATGACGGTCCCGGCCGCCGCCACCATCGCGCTCGGCTTCGGGCTGGCGATGTGGGCCGTCGCGCGGGTGCCGGTGGGCGCCACCGGCCCCGGCGAGCGCCGCCGCCGGACCCTCGACCGGACGATCGCCTTCCTCGGCTGCTCGACGCTGCTCTGGTACTTCGGGATGGCCCCGATGATCACCGCCGAGGAGCGCTGGAGCCCGCAGACCCTCGCCCTGGTCGGCCTGGCGTTCCTGATGTCGGTCGTCTCCATCACCAAGGTGTCGTACCTCGGCGGCGGGCCGGTCGACCCCACCGCCCTGCGCCTGGTCGCGGGCATCGGCCTGACCGCGGCCGGGGTGGCCGTGCTCGCCACCACGTACGGCGACGCGGGCGGGCCGCCGTCGCAGGCGGTGGTGCTGCCGCTGGCGCCGCTGCTGCTGGTGCTCGCCGTACGCGCGCAGTGGTCGGCCGTCCTGCGCCCCCGCCGGACGTCGCGCCGCTCGTCGCCGTCGCTGTTGCCCTACCTCGCGGTCGCCGCGGTCGACGTGCCGCTGGTGGCCATCGCCGCGGGCGAGGTGCGCTGGCCCGACCGGATCGTGCTGGTCGCCGCCGTGGTGGTCAGCGTGCTGGTGGTGGTACGCCAGTTCGTGGCGTTCCGGGACAACGCGCGGCTGCTGCACGACATCCGGGCCCACGAGGAACGGCTCCAGCACCAGGTCAGCCACGACAGCCTGACCGGCCTCGCCAACCGGGCGATGTTCCGCGACCGGCTGCACGCCGCGCTCGCCGGGGGCCGGGGCGCCACGGTGCTGCTCGTCGACCTCGACGACTTCAAGACCGTCAACGACTCGCTCGGCCACGACGTCGGCGACGAGCTGCTGGTGTCGCTCGCCGGGATGCTGCGGGAGCAGGCGGGAGAGGGTCTGCCCGTACGCATCGGGGGCGACGAGTTCGCCGTGCTGCTGACCGGCGGCACGACCGTGGGGGAGACCGTAGCGCAGCGGATCCTGGACGCGCTGACGTCCCCGATCAGCCAGCACCGGCTGCTGATGCAGGCCAGCATCGGCATCGCCACCGCCGAGCCGGGCGCCACGGTCGACACCGTGCTGCGCGAGGCCGACGTCGCCATGTACGCGGCCAAGCAGCGTGGCAAGGCCGGCTACGTGCGCTTCCTGCCCGGGATGGCCGAGCCGGTCCTGGCGCACATGCGGCTCGGCGGCGAGCTGCGCCGCGCGCTCGACCAGGACGAGCTGGAGGTCGTCTACCAGCCGATCGTGGCGCTGGACACCGGGAGGGTGGTGGGCGTCGAGTCGCTGGTGCGCTGGAACCACCCGGAGCGCGGCCTCGTCATGCCGGGCGACTTCATCCCGGCGGCGGAGCGCACCGGCCTCATCGCGGACCTCGGGCGCTTCGTGCTGGACCGGACGTGCCGGCAGCTCGCGGCGTGGCTGGCCGAGTTCGGCCCGGCGGCGCCGGGGCACGCCGGCGTCAACGTGTCCGCGCGCCAGCTGCACGACCCCGGCTTCGTCGCTCATGTGCTGGCCACCCTCGACGGCCACGGCCTGACCTCCGACCGCCTGGTGCTGGAGCTGACCGAGTCCGCCGTGCTCCGCGGCAGTCAGGTCTCCCGTACGCTGCACGACCTGGACCAGGCGGGCGTGCGCCTCGCGCTCGACGACTTCGGTACGGGCGAGTCCTCGCTGAGCCTGCTCCGCGCGTTCCCGACGGCGATCGTGAAGCTGGACAAGTCCTTCGTGGACGGCATCGAGATCGACGACGCGGACGCCGCCGCGCGGGACGCCCGCCAGGCCGTCGCCCGTGCCGTGGTGCAGCTGGCCGGGGCGCTGGGCCTCGAGGCGGTCGCCGAGGGCATCGAGAGCGAGGCGCAGGCCGAGCAGCTGCGCGCCCTCGGATACTGCTTCGGTCAGGGCTACCACCTGTCGCGCCCGCTCTCCGCGACGGCCCTCACCACGCTGCTCAGCTCCCGGCAGCGGGCCCTCACCGGCGGCTGAGCCCCGGAAAGATCGCCGAATGCCCGTCATGTCCGCATGGTCGGGCTAGATGCCTTTGGCGGGGACTTATCGCCGGGCGCGTCGAAACTTTTGGATTTTTCGAAGATTCTTTTCGCCACGGCAGCGAAACCTGTGATTAACATCAGTCAGCGAAGGACCTCGATGCAAGACACGTGCTCCGGCGTGGCACGTGGCCCGCGGGCCGCTGCCTGATCGGCCGCTTCGGCGTGCCCACGCCGTTCCCGCACCATCGACCGGGAGGCAGTGCAAGCGATGCAGAACGAGACCACCGTCAGCCGCAGGAACCTACTGGGCGCCGCGGCAGTGGGCGCCGCCGCGATCGGCACCGGCGCCCTCGCCGCCGGCCCCGCCGAGGCGCACGGCAAGGGGGGACGCCCGTCCCGCGTCCCGCTCGACAAGATCAGCGTGCAGCTCTACACGCTGCGCGACCAGCTCGCCATCGACCTCGACGGAAGCCTCGCCGAGCTGGCCGAGATCGGCTACACCCGGGTCGAGCACGCCGGCTTCGTCGGGCGCACGGCCACCCAGTTCCGCGCCGCGCTCGACCGGGCCGGGGTGCGCGCCACGTCCGGGCACGCCAGCATCCCGCAGCCGTTCAACGCGGCGGCGTGGGAGGCCACGCTCGAGGACGCCCGGATCGTCGGCAACACCTACATCGTGCACCCGTGGTTCGGCCAGGCGTCGAACGGCCAGCCGGTCCGCGACAGCGCGGTCTACAAGGCCTTCGCCAAGGACCTCAACCAGGCCGGGGCGCTCGCCCGCAAGCACGGGCTGAGCTTCGGATACCACAACCACCAGAACGAGTTCGCGCGGCAGGACGGCGGCACCCGTACCGGGTTCGACATCCTGACCCGCGAGACCGACCCCGGCCTGGTCCACCTCGAGGTGGACCTGTTCTGGGCCATCCGCGGCGCCCACGACCCCGTCGACCTCATCCACCAGCACCGCGGCCGGATCCGGCAGGTGCACGTCAAGGACCTCGCCAACTCGGGTGGCATGACCGACCCGGGCGCCGGCCTCATCGACTTCGCGCGGATCTTCGAGCACTCCCGCGAGGCCGGCCTGGTCGAGTACATCGTGGAACGCGACGACGCCGGCACCCCGCCGCGGACCCCGGCCGACGCGCTGGTCACCGCGGAGATCGGTTACGACTTCCTCGCCAACCTGCGGTTCTAGAGGGGACACCCGTGAAGCGAATGCTCACCGCCGTACCCGCGCTCGCGCTCGTCGCGACCGCCCTGATGGCGCCCGCGGCCCCGGTCGGGGCCGCGCCCGCCGCCGCACCGCCCGACTCCGACTTCCAGAAGGTGACGCTCAACGACTTCCCCGGCGAGCCGATCGCCCTGGCGGTCCTGCCCGACAAGCGCGTGCTGCACACGTCCCGCAAGGGTGAGGTACGCATCAACGACCCGAAGAGCGGCCGCAACGTCCTCGCCGCCACGATTCCGGTCTACCAGCACGACGAGGAGGGCGTGCAGGGCATCGCGATCGACCCCGGATTCGCGGCGAACAAGTGGGTCTACATCTACTACTCGCCACCGCTCAACACGCCGTCCGACGACCCGGCGACGCCCGGCGTCAACGAGGGGGACGCGCCGGAGCAGGGCACCGCCGCGGACTTCGCCCGGTTCAAGGGCGTCCTGCGGCTGTCGCGCTTCAAGCTGAACGGCAACACCCTGGCGCTCGGCTCGGAGCAGAAGATCCTCGAGGTGCCCACCGACCGCGGCATCTGCTGCCACGTCGGCGGCAAGATCGATTTCGACGCGGCCGGCAACCTCTACCTGTCCACCGGCGACGACACCAACCCGTTCGCCTCCGACGGCTACGTGCCGATCGACGAGCGGCCGGACCGCAACCCGGCCTTCGACGCGCAGCGCACCGCCGCCAACACCAACGACCTGCGGGGCAAGATCCTGCGGATCAAGGTCACCGGCAACGGCGGCTACCGGATCCCGAAGGGCAACCTCTTCAAGCCGGGTACGGCGTACACCCGCCCCGAGATCTACGCGATGGGCCTGCGCAACCCGTTCCGCTTCGCCGTCGACAAGCAGACCGGCGTCGTGTACGTCGGTGACTACTCGCCGGACGCGCAGAACCCCAACCCGCAGCGCGGACCCGCCGGGCACGGGCGCTGGGCGGCCATCGACAAGCCCGCGAACTACGGGTGGCCGTACTGCGTGGCGCCGGACATGCCCTACGTGGACTTCGACTTCGCCACCCGGACCTCGGGCGCGCCGTTCAACTGCGCGGCGCCGGTGAACGACTCACCGCACAACACCGGCAAGCGCGAGCTGCCACCGGTGGAGAAGGCCGAGGTCGTCTACACGTACGGCCCCAGCGCGCAGTTCCCCGAGCTGGGCACCGGCGGCATCGGCCCGATGGGCGGCCCGGCGTACGACTACGACGCCGCCAGCACCTCGGCGACCAAGTGGCCCGAGTACTACGACGGCAAGCCGCTGTTCTTCGAGTGGACCCGCGACTACGTCAAGGAGTTCACGCTGGGGCCGGCCAACGAGGTGACCTCGATCAAGCCGGTGCTGCCCTCGATCGTCTTCGACAACCCGATGGACCTCGAGTTCGGCCCGGACGGCTCGCTCTACGTGCTCGAGTACGGCGACGGCTACTTCTCGGAGAACCCCGAGGCGCAGCTGGCCCGCATCGACTACGTACGCGGCAACCGCAGCCCGATCCCGAAGATCACGGCGACGCCGACGAGCGGGCAGGCACCCCTGACGGTGACCTTCTCCAGCGCCGGCACCGTCGACCCGGACGGCGACAGCCTCCGCTACGCCTGGGACTTCGACGCCGACGGCGTGGTCGACTCCCGGCAGCCGAACGCGGTCCACACGTTCACCGCGAACGGCAACTACCGGCCGACCCTCAAGGTCACCGACCCGACCGGCCGCTGGGCGTCCGCCGAGGTGATCCTGCCGGTCGGCACCCTCGCACCGCGGGTGAGCCTGGTGACGCCCACGGAGGGCCAGCCGTTCGAGTTCGGTGACACGGTCGACTTCCGGGTCACCGTGACCGACGACCAGCCGGTCGACTGCTCCCGCGTGACGGTGACCTACGTCCTGGGCCACGACCAGCACGGCCACCCGCTCTCCACGGCGTCCGGCTGCTCCGGCTCCATCACCACGTTCGTCGACGGCGGCCACGCCGGCGCCGACAACCTGACGGCGGTGTTCGTGGCGGAGTACACGGACTCCGGCACCCCGCCGCAGAGCGGCTCGGACACGGTCGTCCTGACCCCGTCCGGAGACTGACCGCCCGCACTCCCGGCGCGGCCGGCCCCGTCCACCGGGAGCCGGCCGCGCCCGGGCGGGCGGTCCGGGACGTGCTTTGCCGGGTGACGTCGGGCGTTTGGGCCCCATCCGCCGTGCCCGTCCGCCACCCTGGGAGGGTGGAGCGGCACCTGGCGTCCTGGTGGGCGGGATTCCTGGCGGAGTCGGACCGTTTCGACCGGGCGTACCTGGTCGAGGGCTTCGGTGAGCTGCTGTTGCCGCAGATCAAGGCCCCGCTGCTGCGCCGCGAGGTGCAGAACGCGGCCGACACGGTGGTCCGCTACCTGGAACGGCCCGCGAACGAGGAGCGCCGGGAGTACGCCCGGGAGGCCATCGACCGCCTCGCCGACACCCTGGCCCGCATCGAGGACCGCTCGACCGGCTCGGCCATCTCCACCGAGGAGGCGGCCGTCGTCCTGTCGGCCCTGCGCGGCGACTACGGCGAGGCGGCGGCCGCGGCGGAACCCCTGATCGGCGCCGCGAAGCTGCAACGCCTCTTCGTGACGGCGCTGCGCCGGGAACGCTTCGACATCCCGCTCACCCTGCGGCTGTTGCAGGGCGGCCAGACGCCCGCGGAGGCCGTACGCTCCGGAAACCTGATCGGCCGCTACAGCTGGTGGCCGGCCTGGCTGTTACGCATCGTGACCGAACGCGCCCTCGCCGGCACCCTCGACGAGGAGACCATCGCGGCGCTGGACAAGTGCGCGTACGCCGAGCTGAGCCCGATCCAGGCCAACCTGGCCCGCAAGCTCCTCAACGGCGACGACCGCCTGATCCGAACGGCGGCCGAGCGCCTGGCCGGCCTGGGCGAACCGGACGCCGCCACCCGCCTGCGCGACGGCGACCTGACCGCCGTGGCCCTCGCCGCCCGCCTCGTCTCCGCGTAGCCGCCCGCCTGCCTACGAAGAGCAGCCCGCGAAGGCTCCGCCGGGGGCATCCAGCCCGGCCCTCTCAGTCCTCCCGGTCCGCCAGCATCACCTGCAGTCGTTGAGCGAACGCCGGCACGCCGGCTTTGGACACGAGTCAGCCAACTCGGCCGGAGTCAGCGGCTCGCGGAGGTGATCGCCGCGGCGGAGGCGGCGGACCGGCGTCGTGCACGCACGATGACCCGCTCCCGTTCGGCGAGCAGCGCCTGGGTTCACAGCACGTCGTGCACGCCGTCCTCGGTCAGGGCGAGCAGGAGATCCATGACCGAGAACGGGACAGGGCGTTGGTATCGACGAAGGCTCTGGCCATCGAGATCGCCTCGGCTTTCAGTAGGGAAGGTCCGCGGCCTGGGCGGCATCGGCAAGCCTGCGGCGGCCTGCCCGCCGGCGTTCCCTGCGCGCCTGGAACTCCAGCACGTCCACCAAACGCACCACACGGTGTCTGCTGTCGGGCAGGTGCTCCGAGGGGATCTCGCCGGCGTCCAGCAGCCTGGCCACGAACGGACGGGACAGGCCGAGCAACTCGCCCACCTCGGCCGGAGTCAGAAGAACTTCGGTGGCGAGCACGGTGACGCCGTGCCCCTGCGACAGTTGCCCCGCGGCCGCGACCAGCACTGCTGCCAAGGACGCGGGCAGGGCGATGTCCTCCCCGCTGGACAACCGGAGGCTCGCCTGCGAGAGGTTCGAACCCGCGCGGCTGATCTCGGCCGCGCGTTCACGATCCTCGGAGTTCGGCTCGATCCGGGTGGCCTCTCCCAGCACGCTCGAACGCGCCATCTCAGCTCCCTCGCGCCGACGATATCCGAAACAACTGTAACCTGCGGCGGCACTGACGCCCAGTCCCGGCCCGCGTGCCCGCGCCGAGGCGAAGCGGCTGCTCCGCGCGGGGCGAGGGCGGCTCAGGCCGATAGGCGATGATCATGATCGCGTCCGGCGTCATTGCTGTATCGGCAGATCGGCCGCTGTGGTTACCGCTCCCACGGCGAGGGGTCCGAGGTGCCGCGCCGGTGGGGGCGGGATCGAGGGTCAGTGGGCGGGGGCGGGGGCCTCCTTCTTCTCGGGCCGTGGCTGGTCGGGGGCCGGAGGGCGGGCCGGGAGGAGGAAGGACAGGCCGATCGCGGCCACGCAGATGGCGGTGGCCACCCAGAAGGCGGCCCGGAACGCGCCGTCCGGGTTCGAGCCGTTGCGGGCGCCGGACAGGACGACCGCCATGATCGCGGTGCCGAAGGAGCCGCCGAGTTGCTGGGCGATGCGGGTGATCATGCTGGCCTGGGGGATGCGGTCGTGGTCGAGGCCGAGGTAGGCGACGGTCATCACCGGGATCAGCACGGCGCCCAGGCCGAGGCCGCGGACGAACAGGACCGTGGCCAGCCAGAGGGTGCCGGTGCCGGCGTCGGCGAAGGCGAACGGGAGGGTGCCGAGGGCGACGACCGTGAAGCCGCCCGCCGCCACCCAGCGGGCGCCGATCGCGTCGGTCAGCTTGCCGGCCAGGGTGCGCAGCACCAGGGAGCCGACGCCCTGGGGGATGAGGAAGAGCGCGGCGTCGAGCACGCTCAGGCCGCGGTCCTCCTGGAGGAAGAGGGGCAGCAGCAGCATCGCGCCGTAGAGCACCGCGCCGCTGAAGGCCAGCATCGTCGTCGCGGAGCGCAGGGAGCCGGCGGCGAGCAGCCGGACGTCGACGATCGCCCGGTCGCCGCGGCGCAGCGCGTAGCCGGTGAACCCGGCGAGGAGGAGTATGCCGGCGACGGCCGGGACGAGCACGTCGGCGCGGCCGGCGCCGCCGCCCTTGGCCACGTTCGAGAGGCCGAGCAGGACCGCGGCCAGGCCCGGCGCGAGCAGGAGCAGGCCGGTCACGTCCAGCCTCGCCCGCCCCCGGGGCCCCGGGGCGCCCGGGCGGGGGTCGACGGGCAGCATGCGGGCGGCGACGGCGAGGCCGGCGAGGCAGAGCGGGACGTTGACGAGGAAGAGCCACGGCCAGGTGAGGTTGTGCAGGATCACGCCGCCGAGCACCGGGCCCAGGATCGGCCCGAGGGCGACCGGGAGGCTGACCAGCGCGACCACCCGGCCCAGGGATCGCCCGCCGGCCGCCTGCACCACCAGGGACTGCATCAGCGGCAGCATCAGGCCGCCGCCGAGGCCCTGGACCACCCGGAACGCGATCAGGCTGGGCGCGTCCCAGGCGCAGGCACACAGCACCGAGCCGGCCAGGAAGACGGTCAGCGCGAGCAGCCAGAGCCGCTTGCCGCCGAGCCGGGCCTGCGCCCAGCCGGCCAGGGGGACCGCGACGGCCAGGGCCAGCAGGTAGGCGGTGGTCACCCACTGGATCTCGTCGACCGGGGCGTGCAGGTCGGTGGTCAGGTCGCGCAGGGCGATGGCCACGATCGTGCTGTCGAAG
The DNA here is from genome assembly GCF_003002065.1 of Pseudosporangium ferrugineum. GTDB lineage: Bacteria > Actinomycetota > Actinomycetes > Mycobacteriales > Micromonosporaceae > Actinoplanes > Actinoplanes ferrugineus_A. The sequence continues at coordinate 55,445 of NZ_PVZG01000012.1, read as the reverse complement.
ATCGGTGCCAGGCCGCCGATGATCAGGGCCCATGCCGTACGGGAGACGGTTCTGTCGTCCATCCCGCACCTCCTTTAGATACGCCAATGTTTCTTATGACGACGGTATAAGATACAGGCGTGAGTCTTCAAGAGGGGCGGGCCACCCGTCGGCGCGGCGCCGAGCTGGAGGAGGCGATCCTGGACGCGGCGTGGGAGCAGCTGTGCGAGGGCGGCTATCCGCGCTTCACCGTCGAGGCGGTCGCCGAGCGGGCCGGGACCAGCCGCCCGGTGCTCTACCGGCGCTGGCCGGGCCGGGGCGAGCTGCTGATGGCGGCGATCCAGCACGTCGGCGAGCGCAACACGCCGGCGGTGCCCGACACGGGGAGCCTGCGCGGCGACATGTACGCGCTGCTCACCGCGGTCAACGAGGCGCGGGCCGGGCTGATCGCGCTGGTCAGCGCGCACCTCGGCGCCTATTTCGAGGAGACCGGCACCAGCCTGGCCGACGTACGGGAGAGGTACCTGGAGGGTCGGCCGACCGCCACGGACCGGATCCTCCAGCGCGCGGCCGAGCGCGGCGAGGCCCCGGCCGACCTGCCGAAACGCGTCCGCGACACGGCGTTCGACCTGTTCCGCGGCGAGGCGCTGCTCACCCTCCGGCCGCTGTCCGAGGAGAGCATCAGGCAGATCGTCGACGAGGTGTTCCTGCCCCTCGTCCGGGCGTACCGGTAGGGGCCCGGCCGTGGCGGCGACCGGGCCCGGAACCGGCGGGCATCCTCAGGCGCCGCCCTCCGACAGGGTGACCGTGCTCGGCTTGAAGCCGGCGCCCGTGACGTCGACGCCCGCGGCCTTGGCCTGATCCAGCGCCTTCCGGACGTAGTCGTTGGTGTAGGCGACGCCCTCGGGCTGCTTGGTGAGGACGGTGTCGCCGGTCTGGTTCTTCGTGGTCATGGAGAGGTCGACGGTCTGCTTCCAGTCGGCCTCGTCGATCAGCCCGATGCCGGCCTTCGACGGCCAGATGAGCTTGTTGACCTCGTTCATCTGCCAGAGCTGGTGGCTCTTGCCGAGCTTGGAACCCTTCGCCACCACCATGTCGCGGCACTGCTCCGGGTTGTCGCGGCAGTACGCCCAGCCCTTGATCGTGCCGGCCAGGAACTTCACCGTCTGCTGCTGGTACGCCGGGTCGCCGAGCTTCTCCGTGTTCGCCCACACCGCGTCCTGGAGCATCGCGGACCCGTTCGTCTTCCAGTCGATGACCGTGAAGTCGTCGGCGGTGTAGAGCTTGCCGGTGGCCGGGTTCTTCGCCTCGAGCAGCTGGGCGTACTCGTTGTAGCTCATCGCCTGGGCCGCGTCGATCTCCTTCTTCAGCAGCGCCTGCATGTCGAACTGCTGCTGCACCAGGGTGACGTCCCTGCCGGGGTCGAGGCCGGCCTTGGTCATGCCGGCGAACAGCTCGAACTCGTTGCCGAAGCCCCAGTTGCCGACCTTCTTGCCCTTGAAGTCGGCCGGCCCGGCGATGCCACTGTTCTTCCAGGCCACCTGGTACGTGCCGGAGCGCGCGAAGATCTGGCCGACGTCGGTGATCTTCGCGCCCTGTTCGCGGGAGGCGAGCGCCTTGGGCACCCAGGCGACGGCGTAGTCGGCCTTGCCCTGGGCGAGCACGGTCTGCGGGACGATGTCGACGCCGCCCTCCAGCAGCTGGACGTCGAGGCCCTGCTCGGAGTAGAAGCCCCGGTCCACCGCGGCGATGTAGCCGGCGAACTGGGCCTGGTAGAACCATTGCAGCTGGAGCTTGATCGGGGTGACGCCGCCGGAGGCGGCCGGGGTGGCGGGGGTGTCGGCCGTGCCGCACGCCGCGAGGGTCAGCACGGCGGCGGCGAGGGTGGCCAGCAAGGGACGACGCACACGAACTCCTACGAGAGAAGGCGGGCTTTCCAGGGCATCGCGAGACGCTCCAGCAGGAGCGTGGTGAGGTAGAAGATCAGTCCGAGCAGGCAGGCGCCGACCACGAAGGCCCAGGCACGGGGGTACGCGGTGAACGCGGCCGCGGAGGTGATCCGCGACCCGAGCCCGTTCTGCAGGCCGCCGAAGTACTCGGCGACCACCGCGGCGATCACGGCCAGCGAGGACGCCTGTCGCAGGCCGGTGAAGACGAAGGGCAGCGCGCCGGGCAGCCGGACGAGCCGGGTGAACGTCCAGCCCTTCGCCGCGTAGCTGGTCATCAGCTCGCGGTGGGTGGGGTCCACCTCGCGCAGCCCGCGCAGCGTGTTGACGAAGACCGGGAAGAACACGATGATGCCCGCGACCAGGCGGCGCGGCAGGTTCGAGGTGGACTCGAACATGTTGTTGAGGATCGGGGCCAGCGCGATGATCGGCAGCGCGTTGAGCACCGCCGCCACCGGCAGGGACACGTCGGCCAGCAGCCGGAACCGGCTCGCCGCCATGGCGGCCAGGATGCCGGCCGCCGCGCCCCACAGCAGGCCGATCAGGGCGTTGAGGCCGCTGGCCGCCGCGGCGGAGAGGATGTTGTCGCGCTGGGCGACCAGCTCGTGCCCGATCGCCGACGGCGCGGGCAGGATGAACGGCGCGATCCGGCCGAGCGAGACGGTCAGCTCCCACGCGACGAGGGCGAGCACGCCGACGATCACCGGCGGCAGGACGCGTCTCACGGCGTACCGCGCAGGGTCTTGCGGACGAGGGTCACGTGGGAGAAGAAGTCGGGGGACTGGCGGACGGCCTCGTCGCGCGCCGGCAGGTCGATGCCGACGGTGCCGGTGATCCGGCCGGGGCGCGGCGACATCACCACGACCCGGTCGGAGAGGAACACCGCCTCGGGGATGGAGTGGGTGACGAAGACGGTGCTGGTGCCGGTCTGCGCGCAGATCGCGAGCAGTTCGGTCTGCAGGCGTTCGCGGGTCATCTCGTCGAGGGCGCCGAACGGCTCGTCCATGAGCAGCAGCGGCGGATGCACGGCCAGCGCGCGGGCGATCGCCACCCGCTGCTGCATGCCGCCGGACAGCTGCGCGGGATAGTGCCCGGCGAAGTCGGCGAGCCCGACCAGCTCCAGCATCTCGGCGGCCCGCTCGCGGCGTTCGGCCTTCGACTGCCCGCGCAGCTCCAGCGGCAGTTCGACGTTGCGCTGCACCGTACGCCACTCGAAGAGCCCGGCCTGCTGGAAGGCGATCCCGTAGGCCTGCTCCAGCCGGGCCTGACGGGCCGGCTTGCCGGACACCTCGACCGTGCCGGTGGTGGGTGCGAGCAGGTCGGCGATCAGCCGCAGCAGGGTGCTCTTGCCGCAGCCGGACGGGCCGATGAGCGAGACGAACTCGCCGGCCGCGACCGTCAGGTCCACGTCGGACAGGGCGGTCACCTCGTCGGGGCGGCCCCGGTTGAAGACCTGGGTGACACCGGAGACGGATACAGCAGTCACATCGTCACCACCGGGACTCGGCGCCGGTGCCGCATCAGCGGCAGCTCGAGCAGGCTGACCAGGGCCGCCACGACGAGACCCAGCAGGGCCGCGCCGAGCATGGCGGTGTAGACCTTCGCGGGGTCGCTGGTGGCCTCCCGCGAGTACTCGATGACCAGGCGGCCGATGCCTCCGCGCGTACCCGTGGAGATCTCACCGACCACCGCGCCCACGACGGCGGCCGCGCCGGCCAGCCGCAGCGCCGGGAACAGGTAGGGCAGCGCCGCCGGCAGGCGGAGCTTGATCAGCGTGCGCCACCAGCCGGCGGCGTAGCTGCGCATCAGCTCCACCCCGCTCGCCTGCGGCGACTGGAGGCCGCGCAGCATGCCGACGGCCACCGGGAAGAAGCTCAGGTACGCGGCGATCACCGCGACCGTCATCCAGTCCTGCCACGGGTACGGCCCGAACGACAGGTTCCCGCTCCACCCGGCGATCAGCGGCGCGAGCGCCACCAGCGGCACGGTCTGCGACAGGATCACGTACGGCAGCAGTCCCCGCTCGACGAGCCGGAACCGCTGCATCGCGACCGCCAGCAGCAGCCCGACGACCGCGCCGGCGGCGAACCCGGCCACGGTGATGCCCAGCGTGAACAGGCACGCGCCGAGCACCACCTGCCAGACCGGCCGGCCGCCGGTGAGTTCCGGACGGCCGAGCCGGCGCAGCATGTCCCAGACGTGCGGCATGGACAGGTCGTCGGCGCGCGGCAGGACCCGGGTGCCGAACAGCACGGTCCCGTCCGGGTCGCCGACCGCCTTGTAGCCCTCCCACAGGGCCACGAACACCACCACCGCGGCGAGGACGCTGAGGACGCGTCTCATGAGACCGCCGGAATCACGCTTTTTCCGTACGCCTCGAGCGTCGCTTCCTTGTCGTCGTGTTGCAGGTAGAGCGCGAACTGGTCGACGCCCAGCTCGCGCAGCCGGCCGAGCCGGGCCAGGTGGTTCTCGACCGGCCCGAGGATGCAGAAGCGGTCCACCACCTCGTCCGGCACGAACGTGGTGTGCTCGTTGCCGGCCCGCCCGTGCTGGGCGTAGTCGTACCCCTGCCGGCCCTGGATGTAGTCGGTGAGCACCTGCGGCACCGCGCCGCCGGTGCCGTAGCGGGCCACGATGTCGGCGACGTGGTTGCCGACCATCCCGCCGAACCAGCGGGTCTGGTCCCGCTGGTGGGCGAGGTCGTCGCCGACGTACGCCGGTGCCGCCACGCAGAACCGGATCGCCGCCGGGTCGCGGCCCGCCCGCTCGGCGGCCTCCCGGACCGCCCCGATCATCCAGGCCGCGATGTCCGGGTCGGCGAGCTGCAGGATGTAGCCGTCACCGACCTCGCCGGTCAGGGCCAGGGCCCGGGGACCGTACGCGGCCACCCACACGTCGAGCCGGCTGTGCGGCGCCCAGGCGAACTCGAGCTCGCGGCCGCGTACGGTCACCTTCTCGCCGTTGGCGAGCCCCCGGATGATCCCGACGCTCTCGCGCAGCTCGCCGAGGGTGTTCGGGGCCAGCCCGAGCACCCGCAGCGCGGAGTCGCCGCGGCCGATGCCGCAGATGGTGCGGTTGCCGTACATCTCGTTGAGGGTGGCGAACTGCGACGCGATGACCGTCCAGTCGCGGGTGCCCGGGTTGGTCACCATCGGGCCGACGACCACCCGCCGGGTCTCGCTGAGGATCTTGCTGTAGATGACGAACGGCTCCTGCCACAGCACGTGCGAGTCGAACGTCCACACGTGGCTGTAGCCCAGTTCCTCCGCGCGCTTCGCCAGCTCGACGACCTCCGCGGAGGGCGGGTCGCACTGCAGGACGACGCCGATGTCCATCCGGCTCACCGCACCTTCGGGAAGCCCAGGTCGACCTCCGAGGTGGCCGGGTCGGGCCAGCGCGAGGTGACGACCTTGCTGCGGGTGTAGAACTGGAGTCCCTCGGGGCCGTACATGTGCAGGTCGCCGAAGAGCGAGGACTTCCAGCCGCCGAAGCTGTAGTAGGCGACCGGCACCGGCACCGGCACGTTGACGCCGACCATCCCGCACACCACGTCGTACTGGAACTGCCGGGCGGCGCCGCCGTCGCGGGTGAAGATGGCCGTACCGTTGCCGTATTCGTTGCTGTTGACCAGCTCCAGGGCCTGCTCGTAGGTGTCGACCCGGACCACCGACAGCACTGGCCCGAAGATCTCGTCGGTGTAGAGCGGCGAGTCGGCCGTCACCCTGTCGACCAGCGACGCGCCGAGGAAGAAGCCGGGCCCGTCGCTGATCGGCGCCGCCCGGCCGTCGACCACGATCTCGGCCGGTCCGGGGTCGGCGAGGTAGCCGGCCACCCGGTCGCGGTGCTCGCGGCTGATCAGCGGGCCCATCTCGGCGGACGGGTCGCTCGCCGGGCCGACCGCGATCCGGCCGATCCGCTCCCGGATCGCCTCGACCAGCGGGTCCGCGCTCGCCCCGACGGCCACCACGACCGACACGGCCATGCAGCGCTCGCCCGCGGAGCCGTACCCGGCGCTGACCGCCGCGTCCGCCGCCGAGCCGATGTCCGCGTCCGGCAGCACGACCATGTGGTTCTTGGCACCGCCGAGCGCCTGCACCCGCTTGCCGTGCTCGGTGGCGGTCCGGTAGATGCTCTTCGCCACCGGCGTCGACCCGACGAAGGACACGGCCTGCACATCGGGATGTACCAACAATACGTCGACGGCCTCGCGGTCGCCCTGGACGACGTTGAACGCGCCGTCCGGCAGCCCGGCCTGGCGCAGCAGGTCGGCCAGCATCAGCGACACCGACGGGTCCTTCTCGCTCGGCTTGAGCACGAAGGTGTTGCCGCTGACCAGGGCGTTGCAGAACATCCACATCGGCACCATGGCCGGGAAGTTGAACGGCGTGATGCCGGCGACCACCCCGAGCGGCTGGCGGATCGAGTAGACGTCCACGCCGGTCGAGGCCTGTTCGCTGTAGCCGCCCTTGAGCAGGTGCGGCGCGCCCGCGGCGAACTCGACGTTCTCCAGCCCGCGGGCCAGCTCGCCGGCCGCGTCCGCCACGGTCTTGCCGTGCTCGGCGCTGACCAGCGACGCGATCTCCTTGCGGTTGGCGTCGACCAGCTCGCGGAAGCGGAACATCACCTCGGCGCGGCGGGACAGCGACGCCGCCCGCCAGCCCGGGAACGCCCGCTTCGCCGACGCCACGGCACGCTCGGTCTCGGCGGCGGTCGCGGCCACCACGTACGCCTGCTGCTCGCCGGTCGCCGGGTCCCAGACCGGGAGCCGCCGGCCGCTGGTGCCGTCCACGGCCGTACCGTCGAGCCAGTGCTTGATCTCTCGCATGTGTGCCCCTAAACCAGGTAGTCGGAGAGGCCGCGGGGCACGTAGCGGCCGTGGCCGGCGCGTCCCTCGTACTCGCCGCCCCGCACGATGACCGTGCCGCGGGAGATGACGGTGTCGACCCGGCCGGCGATCTCCCAGCCCTCCCAGGCGGAGTAGTCCATGTTCATGTGGTGCGTGTCCACGCCGATCCGGGTCCGCCCGGCCGGGTCGTACAGCACGATGTCGGCGTCGGAACCGGGCGCGATCACGCCCTTGCGCGGGTACATCCCGAACATCCGGGCCGGGGTGGTGGCGATCGTCTCGACCCAGCGGCCGAGCGAGAGCTTGCCGTCGACGACGCCCTGATAGAGCAGGTCGACGCGGTGCTCGACGCCGCCGATGCCGTTCGGGATCTTCGAGAAGTCGCCGACGCCCATCTCCTTCTGGTCCTTCATGCAGAAGGGGCAGTGGTCGGTGGAGACCATGGCGAGGTCGTTGGTGCGCAGGCCGCGCCACAGGTCCGCGCGGTGGCTCTCGTGCTTGCTGCGCAGCGGCGTGGAGCAGACCCACTTGGCGCCCTCGAAGCCGGGCGCGCCGAGCTGGTCCTCCAGCGTCAGGTAGAGGTACTGCGGGCAGGTCTCGGCGAACACGTTGCGGCCCAGGTCGCGGGCGGCGGCCACCTGCTCCAGCGCCTTGGAGGCGGACAGGTGCACGATGTAGAGCGGGCAGTCCGCGGCCACGCTCGCCAGCCAGATCGCCCGGCTCGTCGCCTCGGCCTCCAGCTCCTGGGGCCGGGTCACGCCGTGGTGGTACGGGTCCGTCTCGCCGCGCTCGAGGGCCTGCTTGACCAGGACGTCGATGGCCGGGCCGTTCTCCGCGTGCATCATGATCATGGCGCCGTTGTCCCGCGCCCGCTGCATGGCCCGCAGGATCTGCCCGTCGTCGCTGTAGAACACCCCCGGGTACGCCATGAACAGCTTGAAGCTGGTGATGCCCTCGTCGGCGACGAGCTGGTCCATGGCCTTGAGCGACTCGTCGTCCACGCCGCCGAGGATCATGTGGAAGCCGTAGTCGATGTGGCAGGTGCCGGCCGTCTTGGCGTGCCAGGCGGCCAGCCCGTCCTGCACCACCTCGCCGTACCGCTGGATCGCGAAGTCGATGATCGTGGTGGTGCCGCCGAACGCGGCGGCGCGCGTACCCGTGTCGAAGGTGTCGCTCGCCTCGGTGCCGCCGAACGGCATCTGCATGTGGGTGTGCGCGTCGATGGCGCCGGGGATGACGTATTTACCGGTGGCGTCGATCGTCTCGATCTCCTGCGGCCCGGTGCCGGGGGCGAACAGCGCGACGATCCGCTCGCCGTCGACCAGGACGTCCGCCGGGTTCGGGCCGGTGGTGGAGACGACCGTGCCCCCCTTGATCAGATAGCTCACGGCTGCACCAGCCCGTCGTAGCTCTCCGGCCGGCGGTCGCGGTAGAACTGCCATCGGTTGCGGACCGTCTCGATGAGGCTCAGGTCCAGGTCGCGGACGATCAGCTCCGGCTCGTGGGTGTCGCCGACGTCGCCGACGAACTTGCCCTCCGGGTCCACGAAGTACGACTGGCCGTAGAAGTCGTCGTCGCCCAGCGGCTCGATGCCGACCCGGTTGATCGCCCCGATGAAGTACTCGTTGGCCACCGCGCTGGCCGGCTGCTCCAGCTGCCACAGGTACGACGACAGCCCGCGGCTCGTGGCCGACGGATTGAACACGATCTGCGCGCCGTTCAGGCCCAGCGTGCGCCACCCCTCGGGGAAGTGCCGGTCGTAGCAGATGTAGACGCCGACCTTGCCGACCGCGGTGTCGAAGACCGGGTAGCCGAGGTTGCCGGGGCGGAAGTAGAACTTCTCCCAGAAGCCGTTGACCTGCGGGATGTGGTGCTTGCGGTACTTGCCCAGGTACGAGCCGTCGGCGTCGACCACCGCGGCGGTGTTGTAGAGGACGCCGGGCTGCTCCTGCTCGTACATCGGCAGGACCATGACCAGGTTCAGCTCGGCGGCCAGCGCCTGGAAGCGCTCGGTGGTGGGGCCGGGGACGGACTCGGCGTACTCGTAGTAGGCGGCGTCCTGGACCTGGCAGAAGTACGGCCCGTAGAACAGCTCCTGGAAGCAGATCACCTGGGCGCCCCGGGCGGCGGCGTCGCGGGCGTAGTCCTCGTGGGCCTTGATCATCGATTCCTTGTCGCCCGTCCAGGTGGTCTGGACGAGCGCGGCGCGAACGACTCTGCTCATGCTCGCTGCCCCTCTCTGGTGGCCGTATCGGCGGTGGTGGCGTACGTCACGGTTTAGATTGTGATCGCTCTGGCACCGCCTGTCATCGACCCTGCGCTTTGCTTGACATCCCGGGTCGATGTCGTAGGACACTAATGACACAGCTCAGGGCGGACAATTGCCCTGCTGTTACCAAATGTTTCGGAGAAGTAATTTGCTTCCAGTCATCGCCGGCGCTGTCGAGGACCGCAGTGCGCGGGGGATCGCCGCGGCCGTGAGCCGGCTCGTCACCGCCGGTGAGCTGCCCACGGGCGCGCGGCTGCCGACCGTGCGCGACGTCGCGCGCGAGCTCGGGGTCAGCCCGACGACCGTCAGCGAGGCGTGGCGCAGCCTGGCCCGGGCCGGCGCGATCCAGACCCGCGGGCGCTCCGGCTCGTACGTCGCCGCCCCCGTGCTGCCCCGCCGCCGCCTGCGGTACGCCCAGCTCGGCGCCGGCCTCGGCCCGGTCGCCCACGACTACTCCACCGGCGTCCCCGACTACGACCTGCTGCCCAGCATGACCGGGGCGCTGCGGCGGATCGGCGACGCGCGGCTCACCACCAGCTACCTCGAGGCCGCCGTGCTGCCGCCGCTGGAGACGGTGCTGCGGCAGCGGTGGCCGTACCCGCCGGAGCAGCTGACCGTGGTCGACGGCGCCCTCGACGCCCTGGACCGCATCACCGCGACGCTCGTCCGGCTCGGCGACCACGTGCTCGTCGAGAACCCCGCCTTCCCGCCGGTCCTCGACCTGCTCGACGCGGTCGGCGCCACGGTCGTCGGCGTGCCGATGGACGAGCACGGCCTCCGGCCCGGCGAGCTGGGTGCGGCGCTCAAGGCGTACGACCCGGTCGCGGTGTTCCTGCAGCCGCGGGCGCACAACCCGACCGGCGCCGGCCTCAGCGCCCGGCGGGTGTCCGAACTGGCCGACGTGCTGGCCGGATATCCGCAGGTCACCATCGTCGAGGACGACCACGCGGGCGACATCGCCACCGCGCCGCCGGTGAGCCTCGGCACCCGCCTGCCGGACCGGACCGTGCACGTCGCCGGGTTCTCCAAGAGCCACGGACCGGACCTGCGGCTGGCCGCCCTCGGCGGGCCGGCCGGGGTGATCACCGCCGTGGCCGACCGGCGCCTGCTCGGGCCCGGCTGGTCCAGCCGCCTGCTCCAGGCGGTCCTGCTCGACCTGCTCACCTCGCCGGAGGCCGAGGCGCAGGTCGCCGCCGCGCGCGACGAGTACGCCCGCCGCCGCGCCGTCATGCTGGCCGAGCTCGCCGCCCGGGACGTGCCCGCCACCGCCGCGGACGGCATCAACCTGTGGATGACCGTCGAGGACCAGCAGATGGCGATGCTGGCCCTCGCCGCGCACGGCATCGCCGTCGCACCCGGCGCGCCCTTCGCCGTGACCCCGCTCGGCGCCGACCACGTACGGATCACCGCCGGCCTGATCCGCGACGGCCACGCCGACCTCGCCGACATCCTCGCCGCCGCGGCCCGGGCCGGTGCCCGCGGCAGCGGATCCCGTAGCCGCCCGCACCCGCGGGGCTGGCGCTGACGCACGGAGGCCCCACATGACCGACGACCTGCTCGCGCGGCACCAGGCGGTGCTGCCCTCCTGGGTGACCACCTACTACGGCGACGAGGCGATCGAGCTGGTCGCCGGCTCCGGCCGCCGGGTCACCGACAGCACCGGGAAGACCTACCTGGACTTCTTCGGCGGCGTGCTCACCACGATGCTCGGCTACGACGTGGCCGAGGTCCGCGAGGCGGTCGAGCGGCAGCTCGCCACCGGCATCGTGCACAGCTCCACCCTGTACCTGATCCGGCAGCAGGTGGAGCTGGCCGAGAAGATCGCCCGGGTCTCCGGCATCCCGGACGCCCGGGTCTTCTTCGCCAACTCCGGCACCGAGGCCAACGAGGCGGCGCTGCTGTTCGCCACCAACCACCGCCGGTCCAACCAGATCCTGGCGGTCCGCAACAGCTACCACGGCCGGTCCTTCGCAGCGATGGCGATCACCGGGCACCGCAGCTGGTCGGCGAGCGGCCTGAGCCCGCTGCAGGTCAGCTGGCTGCACTCCGGCGAGCGGCTGCGCGGCCGGATGGCGGGCCTGTCCGATGCCGAACACGTCGAGGCCGCGGTCGAGGACCTGCGCGAGGTGCTCGCCACCACCACGGCCGGCGACGTGGCCGCGCTCATCGCCGAGCCGATCCAGGGCGTCGGCGGCTTCGTGCACGCCCCGGACGGGCTGCTCGGCGCGCTCAAGAAGGAGCTCGACAACCACGGCATCCTGCTCATCGCCGACGAGGTGCAGACCGGCTGGGGGCGTACGGGCGACCACTTCTGGGGCTATCAGGCGCACGACGTGCAGCCGGACCTGATCACCTTTGCCAAGGGCATCGGCAACGGCTTCGCCCTGGCCGGCGTGGTCGGCCGGGCCGAGCTGGTCAACGCGGTCCCGGCGACGAGCTTCTCCACGTTCGGCGGCAACCCGATCTCGACGGCGGCCGGCAACGCGGTCCTCGACTACGTCCTCGACCACGACCTCCAGCACCACGCGAAGCGGGTCGGCACGATCCTGCTCGACGGGCTGCGCGCCGAGGCCGGCGGGGCGGGCATCGTCGGCGAGATCCGCGGGCGTGGCCTGATGCTGGCGGTCGAGTTCGTCCGCCCCGGCTCGACCCAGCCGGACGCCGCCGCGACCCTGCGGGTGTTCGACGAGTGCCGCCGGGGCGGGCTGCTGGTCGGCAAGGGCGGCCTGTACGGCAACGTGATCCGGATGGGGCCGCCGCTCACCCTGACCGAGGACGAGGCCCGCGAGGGGCTGGCGATCCTCGCCGCCGCCGTCCGCAAGGTCGACGCCGAGGCCTTCTGAGCACGTCCGGGGCTCAGCCGGTCGCCCGGCCGAGCTCCGGGCCGGCGGTGAGGTCCGCGGCCGGCGACGCGGCGAACGGGTGTGGCCGGCCGATCGCGTACCCCTGCGCGAAGTCCACGCCGAGGTCGCGCAGCAGCTCGACGGTGGCCGGGTCCTCGGCCGCCTCGGCGGCCGTGCGGACGCCCAGGGCCCGCGACATGCCGGCGAGGGAGCTGACGATCGCCCGGTCGGCGGGCGACCCGGACAGGCCGGCGACGAAGCCGCCGTCGATCTTCAGCAGGCCGATCGGCAGCGCCCGCAGCACGCCCAGCGACGAGTAGCCGGTGCCGAAGTCGTCCAGCGCCAGCTCGCAGCCCACCGCGGTGACGGCCGCCGCGAACTCGGCCGCGGCGGTCCCGTTGGTGATCACCAGCGACTCGGTGATCTCGAACGTGATCCGCCGCGGATCGACGTCGTGCCGGCGCAGGGCGTCCAGCACGTACGCCGCCGTGCCCGGGTGCGACAGCGTACGGCCGGAGATGTTGATCTGGAACTGCGAGGTCTGCGGTCCCTGGCCGATCAGGGCGAGGCTCCGGTCGATCACCCAGCGGTCCACCGTCACGATGCCGTCGCCCCGCTCGGCCGCGGCGAGGAAGGCGGCCGGCAGCTCCGGGGCGGTACGCCCGGGACGGCGCACGCGCAGCAGGATCTCGTGCCGGGTGACCTCGTGCAGCGCCAGGTCGAGGATCGGCTGGGCGTACAGGCAGAGCTGCCCGCCCCGGACGGCGGCGTCGATCCGGTCGCGGACCGCCCGCTCGCGCCGCGCGGCCGGCCGGGGACCCGGCAGGCTGTGCAGCGGCACGCGCCGCCGGTGCGCCTCCGCGGCGGCCCACTCGCCGTCGAGCAGCACGTCGTGGCCGCTGGGCCGGTCCGGGCCGGCGAGCGGCACGAGCCCGGCCGAGGCGCGCAGCCGGGCGCCGCCCACGGTGACGGTGCCGAGCCGGCGCTGGAGCTCCGCCGCGGCCGGGGCGGCGGCCGCGGGATCGCGGAAGAGCACCGCGAACTCGAACATGCCGAGCGACCCGCGGGCGTCCCCGGCGCCGCCGAGGACGGGAGTCACGGCCCGTTCCAGGGCCCCGGCCTCAGGTTCGGCGCCGCCGACCGGCTCGAGCGACATGACCAGCACCGCGCCGGTGCCGGCGTGGGCGGCCAGGTCCACCGCGTCGGCGAAACCGGCGCGCGTCATCAGCGCCGGCGGGGCGTCCGCGGCGGGCGGGCGGTGCGGTGCCATGCGCTCGCGGCGGCGGCGCCGGTCGTGCTCCTGGCGGTCCAGCTCGCGGCGGGTGATGTCGTGCACCGTCGCGACGATGCCGGTCGGCGTCAGGCCGTCGTCGCTGAGCAGCTCGACGAGGCAGTGGGCGTACCGCAGGGCGCCGTCGGGGCGCACCACCCGGACCGTCAGCTCCACCGGCACCCGGTCGCGCCAGCCGCGCCGCACGGCCGCCTCCGCCTCCGCGAAGTCCTCCGGGTGCACCCCCGCGGCCAGCACGTCCACGGTGATGACCGGCGTGACGGCCGGATAGCCGAACGTCTGGGACATCGCGTCGGACCAGGTCAGCCGCCCGGTCGCGCGGTCCCAGCGGAGCCAGCCGGCCCGCGCCGACTGCGCCGCCCGGGTGATCCGGCCGGCCTCGTCGGCCTGCGGCCCCAGCACGTCGCCGGCGTCCAGGTCACCGAGCGGGTCGCGGCCGTCCGCCGCCGTTCGCGCGTACGCGTCCAGCACCTGCCGCGCGGCCCGGCGGGTGCGGGCCCGGTCCAGATGCGACGGGGTACGGGCGGACGCGAGCGCGATGACGTCGTCGAGGTTCATCGCCGCCGCCTGCCCGCGGGCGTGGTGAAGCCGTCCGCCTCGGCCAGGTGCTTGAGCTTGCGCCGCGCCTCCACCTTGTACTCCCGGACGGTGTTGTGCGAGATGCCGAGCGTCAGGGCGATCGCCCGGTCGGCCATGCCGTCGAGCGACAGGCTGAAGACCTCGCCCATCCGCGGCGGCAGCAGCTGGATCCAGCTCGCCAGCAGGTCCTCGGCCTCGGCCGGATCGGCGGGCGCGGGCACCTCGGGCATGCCGATGTCGTCGAAGAAGAGCGCCGGCGTGCGGCCGCGGCGCTTCTGCTCGTCGCGCAGCATGTTGCGGGCCACCGCCATGGCCCACGCCCGCGGATCCGTGTAGTGCTGGACGTCCGCCCACTTCGCCCGGACCGCGAGGAACGCCTCCTGGGTGACGTCCTCGACCATGCCCCGGTCCGCCTCGAGCCGGTGCAGGTAGCGCTCCACCGCCGCGTGGTGCCGGGTGAAGAAGCCGCTGAAGGTGGCGTCGAGCGCGGCCTCCCGCAGCGTTTCCGCGGTCTCGTCGCCGTCGGCCGCGGCGGAGCCCACCACCCTCACGCCGCTTCCCCGGCGGCCGCGCGCCCGGGGCCGTGCAGCTCGACGACCCGGTGGCCGTCCTCGTCGCGCTCGTCGATGCGTACGCTGCCCGGCCGCCCGGCGAGCTGGGTCAGTCCGGCCGCGCGGGCCGCCGCCCGCGCCGATCTCTCGCGGGCGAGCTGCAATCTCGTGCGGTGCAGGATCCAGGCCCGGGTGAGGCCGCTGACACCGAGACCCCCGACCACCGTCACCACTGCGCTGAGCAGCTCTGCGCTGATGTGCTCCACCGGTTCTCCGCTCGTGCAGAAGGGCCCGTCCCTCGGGGCCTCCGCTCACTACTCTCTGTGCGGGCCGCGGATGTGGGGGAGCGGTATCGTGCCAGGTTCGGACGGAGATCGCCGTTACGTCGCTGACCAGGCGGAGGGTGGCCGATCATCCATGACAGACGGACCGTTCGGCGGACCCCGGTGATCAGCGCCCTTCGTTACACAGGGTGTTTGGAAAGTAGCCTTCTGCTGGCGGCGTGTGGCGCCGATCACAGCGGCGGGGTTAGAGTCGCGGGACCCGGGAGGGCGGTGCGCACGATGGCGGCAGTCAAGACCGTACGAACCGGCGCGAGCGTGGGCGACTTCCTCGCCGCCGTGCCCGATCCGGTACGCCGGGCCGACGCCCGGACGCTGTGCGCGCTGATGGCCGAGGCCACCGGGGTGCCACCGGAGATGTGGGGCGACAGCATCGTCGGCTTCGGCCGCTACCACTACCGGTACGCCTCCGGCCAGGAGGGCGACTGGCCGCCGGTGGGCCTGTCACCCCGCCGGACCGCGCTGACCGTCTACCTGTCCGCGGGCTACGACGAGGACCTGCTGACCCGGCTGGGCCCGCACCGCACCGGACGCTCCTGCCTGCACCTGCGCCGCCTCGCCGACATCGACCGGGACGTGCTCCGGACGCTGATCGGCGACGGCTTCCACAAGCTCCACGGGAAGACGCTCACCGCCGACTAGGGTTCGTCTGTGGCAGCAGTCGAAACCTCCATTCTGGTCAGAGCCCTGTCCCTCGGTGCCAAGCCCGTGACCGAGCGCCTCAAGCGCAAGGAGGCCGTCGTCGGCATCCTGCACCAGCTCCGGCTCGCGCCCGAGCGCCCGCCGGCGGACTTCGACGGCGTCTACACGTACGCGATCGTGCAGTTCTGTTACGGCAAGCCGGAACCGGTCGTCAGGCTCTTCCAGAACGAGTACGTCCGCGCCGCCTTCCGCCGCACCTTCGAGTCCGGCGACGAGAGCCACCTCCGGCGCGAGGTCGACGAGATCTTGCAGTGGAACGAGGAGACCGGCGGGCTCGGCCGCATCGACTACAACCTCGCCCTGGAGGTGACCGGCTTCCGGGCGGTCTTCGACGAGCTTGTCGACAAGACCCGCACCGCGGCCGGGGCACGGCTCGAACGCGGCGTCACCGACATCCAGCAGACGCTCCACGACCTCGTCGAGCGCCTCGACCGGATGGAGAGCCCCGAGGAGATCGTCCGTTACCTGGTGCGCGACGATTCCCCCGCCGCCGTCCTCGCCGCCGAGCTGCGCGAGTGGTTCGCCGCCGTCGAGTACGAGATCGCCGAGGAGGTGGAGAGCGGCCCCGGCGAGTTCGTCTGGCGGGTGCGCGTGCCGGCCCGGCGCGGCTACGACTGGGTCGTGGTGCTGGGCATCGGCGGCGAGCTGAGCGCGCCCGACGTCGCCCGGGCGGCCGAGCTGGTCCGCACCCACCGGGCCGGCGAGGGCTGGGTCGTCGCGCCGCAGCGGATCAGCCGGGCGGCCCGCGCCGCCGACGAGGAACTGCCCGAGATCTACTGCTACACGCTGGACGAGCTGATCGACGAGCGGGCCGACTTCGAGCCGTACCTGCGCTGGCTCGAGGAGGAGGTCCGGTCGCACCGCATCGAGGAGCGGTACATCCCGCTGTCCTGCGCCAAGGAGGACATCGACCGGCGGTCCGGGAAGGTCGGCGGCACCAGCGTCTACGGGTGGGCGGACGGCGGGCTCGACGCGTACGTCAGCCGCTGGATGGAGGACGACTCCAAGGAGCACCTGTCCGTGCTGGGCGAGTTCGGCATGGGCAAGAGCTGGTTCTGCCTGCACTACGCGTGGACCCTCGCGCAGGAGTGGCGCGCCGCCAAGGCGGCCGGGCGCAAGCGGCCACGCCTGCCGCTGGTCGTCCCGCTGCGCGACTACGCCAAGGCCGTGACGGTCGAGTCGCTGTTCTCCGAGTTCTTCTTCCGCAAGCACGAGATCCTGCCCAACGGCTACCGCGTGTTCGAGACGCTCAACCGGCTCGGGCGGCTGCTGCTGATCTTCGACGGCTTCGACGAGATGGCGGCCCGCGTCGACCGGCAGGCGATGGTCAACAACTTCTGGGAGCTGGCGCGGGCCGTCGTGCCGGGCTCCAAGGTGCTGCTGACCTGCCGCTCCGAGCACTTCCCGGAGGCGCAGCAGGGCCGCGACGTGCTGGGCGCCCGCCTCGCCGCCTCCACCTCCGCGCTCAGCGGCGAGCCGCCCCAGTTCGAGGTCGTCGAGCTCCAGCCGTTCGACGACGAGCAGATCGACCTGCTGTTGTCCCGGCTCACCGACGAGCCGACGCGCGCCGGCGTCCTCGGCAACGGCGAGCTCATGGACCTCATGCGCCGGCCGGTGATGTCCGAACTGGTCCTCGACGCCCTCCCGGCCATCGAGCAGGGCGCGAAGGTGGACATCTCCCGCGTCTACCTCTACGCCGTGCACCGCAAGATCGAGGCCGACATCAAGGCGGAGCGCACCTTCACCTCCCTGGCGGACAAGGTGTTCTTCCTCTGCGAGCTGTCGTCGCACATGCTCACCGAGTCGGTGATGACGATCAACTACCGGGAGATCCCGGACCGGATCCGCGCCTGCTTCAAGGACGTCGTCCGCGAGCAGAAGGACCTGGACCACTGGCACTACGACATGATGGGCCAGACCATGCTGGTCCGCGACGCCGACGGCAACTACACGCCGGCGCACCGGTCGCTGCTGGAGTTCTTCGTGGCGTACAAGATCGCCGCCGAGCTCGGGGTGATGGACGGCGACTTCCTCGCCCTGATCGGCTCCACCGACCCGGCCGGGCCCGCGTCCTTCCCCTGGTCCGGCCTGACCGCGGCCACGCCGGCGGAGCGGGCCGCCGCCGGCGGGTGGGTGGCGGAGCCGCTGGAGGCCGTCGCGGCGACGCTGCGGGACGCGGCGATCGACGGGGCCGTCATCGATCTCTGGCTGCCCATGATGGTGCCGGGCACCCTCGGCGACATCGTCGCCGTGCTCCAGGAGACCCGCCGGCTCGAGCCGGACGTCCTCGGCCACACCGGCGCCAGCCTGCTGGCGATCATCGGGGCCGCCGACCGCCGTGCCCTGCGCGGCAGGAACCTCGACGGCGTGTTCCTCGACGGGGCGGTCCTCGACCACAGCGGCACCGGGATGGACCTTACCGGCGCCTCGCTGCGGGGCGCCCGCCTGCGCAACGCCGACCTGGAGGACGTCGTGCTGGCCGGCGCGGACCTCACCGGAGCCGACCTGACCGGCGCGACCTACCTGGGCTTCGAACGGTGCGCCGTCCAGCACGTCCGGACCACCCCGGCGGGGGACGTCCTGCTCGTCGACCGCGAGGACCGGCTCTACCGCTGGACCGTGGGCGAGCCGCCCGCCCTGCTCGTGGAGCGTCAGGCCATCGACGACGAGGAGATCTCGACCCTGCCCGACGGGCGGCTCGTGGTCAGCACCAACCAGTTCGACGACGGCCTGGGGGTCCGGTGCCTGCTCGTCGACCCGCGCACCGGCGGGCACCGGGTGTTCCACCTGCCCGGCGGCGGCTGGGCGACCGGAGTCCTGCTCGGTGACCGGCCGGTGATCCTCGCCCGCAGCTTCTCCGACGAGGACACGGTCGTCGAGGCCCTGGACCCCGAGGCGCTCACCCCGATCGCCGAGGTGCGCCTGCCCGGCATCCGCTACGCCTCGTTCTCCGCCGACGGGTCCGGCCGGGTGATGGGCCTGCTGACGACGGCCTCGCAGACCACCGCGGACTCGCTCGTGGAGCTGACGACGGCCGCCGACGGCACGCTGACCCTCGTGCCCGTCCCGATCGACGGGCTCGAGGCGGACGAGAACGGCTGGGAGCTCTTCTGGTTCCGGCCGGGCGGCCTGGCCCTGGTCCGGTACGGCACCGACGAGATGATCCTGTCGACGCTGGACCTCGCGGCGGGGACGCAGCGCGACATCCGCTTTCCGCCGGAGCGGGTGTCCGGGCGCATCCCCGACTACCCGTTCAGCCGGCGGCGGAGCTGCTCCATCGACGAGGCGGCCAGCGTGGCGGCCGTCGTCGTGGACGACCGGGTGCACGTCCTCGAACTCGCCGCCGATCCGATGCGGACCCGGTTCGTGGTCGACGACCTGCCGATGGTGAGCGGGTTCGCGATCGTGCCGGGGACGGACCTGCTGGTGGTCGCGTCGGCGTACGGGCGGGTGGGCGCGTACGACATGCGGACCGGCGAGCGGGTCGACGGGTTCTCGCTCAGCCGCCGGGTGCGCGGCGCCGTCCTCGCCGACGTGGTCGGAGTGCCGCCGGAGGTCCTCGCCGAGCTGGAGCGCAACGGCGCGATTCTTAAGAGTTCCTTAGGCGGCGCCGCCGCGTGATCCGACGTGGGAGCGGTTCCGTACTGATCGCCGAGGTCCTCTGACAGGAAGGCTCAGGCGAAGATGCAATTCTCCCGTAGTTCCGCCCGTCGCTGGCAGATCGCCGGCGTCGCCGCGGTCGCCGTGGCCCTGACCGGTGTCGGGCTCGGCGTGGCCTCGGCCGGTGAGAGCGCCACACCCACGGTCAGCTGTCCCGGCGTGGCCGGCTCGCTGGGCGCCGTCCCCGCCCGCGCCCAGGCCGAGATCGAGCGCAACCTGGCGCTGCTGAACACGCAGATCGCGGAGGCGAACAGGCGCCTGGTGACGAGCGCGGGTGAGGGCGGCGCGAACTTCGCACAGAACGCGATCCTCACGCCGCTGAAGGACAAGCGGGTCGCCACCATCAACCGGATGGCGACCGCGATCGGCCGCAGCGCGCCGAAGCCGAACCTCAACGTCCAGTCGCTCGCGGCCTGCTCGCTGAACCGCAAGGGCGGCGGCACCGCGGCCCCCGAACCGACCAAGGTGAATCCCGCCCCGGCACCCGGCACGCCCGGCGGCGGCGCGCTGCGCACCGTGTCCTGCCCGGCCGTCGCCGGCTCGCTGGGCGGCGTGCCGGCCCAGGCGCGGGCCGAGATCGAGCGCAACCTGGCCCTGCTGAACACGCAGATCGCGGAGGCGAACAGGCGCCTGGCGACCAGCGTGGGCGAGGGCGGCGCCAACTTCGTGCAGAACGCGATCCTGCGCCCGCTGAAGGACAAGCGGGTCGCCACCATCAACCGGATGGCCACGGCGATCGGCCGCAACGCGGCGAAGCCGGTCCTCGCCGTCGACTCCCTCGCCACCTGCACCCTCAACGAGAACGGCGGCGGCGTCGCGGCCCCCGAGCCGACCGCCGCACCGGGCGGCAACGCGGGCAACGGCAACGGCAACGCGGGCAACGGCAACGGCAATGCCGGTAACGGCAACGGCAATGCCGGTGACGGCGCCGCGCCGACCGTCGACTGCCCGGGCGTCTCCGGCCTCCCGTCGATCCCGGCGCAGGCCCGCGACGAGGTCGTCCGCAACCTCGAGCTGCTCGACACCCAGATCGCCGAGGCCAACACCCGCCTGGCGAACAGCGTGGGCGAGGGCGGTCCGAACTTCATCCAGAACGCGGTCCTCGGCCCGCTGGAGGACAAGCGCGTCGCGGTGCTCAACCGCATCGAGACCGCCATCGGCCGGAACGCGGCCAAGCCGGAGGGCCTGGAGCGCTTCGCGCCCTGCGGCCTGAACGACTGACGAACGCCCCCGAACGGGAGCGCTGCCGGATCCCGGCAGCGCTCCCGTCGTCCTTCACCGGTGCGCAAAATGCGGTCGCCGCCGTCGGTGGCGACACCTACCATCGGCCACCATGGACCCGAGCTGGACCGGCGGCGTGACCCGGATGGCGGTGCTGACGGGGGCCGGCATCTCGACCGACTCCGGCATCCCCGACTACCGCGGCCCGGAAGGCCTGTGGACGCGGAACCCCACGCTGGTCAAGGCCTTCACGTACGGGTCCTTCATGGCGGATGCCGAGGTGCGCGCCGCGCTGTGGCGCTCGTACGCGGACCACCCGGCCTGGACCGCCGAGCCGAACACCGCCCACCGCGCCCTCGCCACCCTCGAGCGCGGCGGTCCGGCGGTGCGGATCCTCACCCAGAACGTCGACGGGCTGCACCAGCGGGCCGGGTCCAGCCCCCGCAAGGTGCTCGAACTGCACGGCTCGATCCGCGAGACCGTATGCACCGGATGCGGCGCCCGCACACCCACCCGCACCGGCGGCGCCCGCACGCCCACCCGCACCGGGGGCGCCTGCACGCCGGCCCGTACCGGCGGCGACCCCGGCGACCGCCGCTGCCCGGACTGTGGCGGCGTGCTCAAACCGGCCGTGGTGATGTTCGGCGAGCACCTCGACGCCGCCACCGTGGGCCTCGCCGAGCGGATCGCCTCGCACAGCGACCTGATGCTGGTGATCGGCAGCTCCCTCCAGGTCGAACCGGTCGCGTCGCTGTGCGCCACGGCCGTCAACGGCGGGGCCCGCCTGGTGATCGTCAACCGCGACCCGACCCCGTACGACGACCTGGCGACCGCGGTGCTCCGCGAGCCGATCGCCACGGCGGTGCCCCGCATCTGCACCGCCCTGACGACCGTCCCCGCCTGACGTCCCTATGATGCGCGCATGGAAGACACGGGGCAGCTGACCTTTCAGACCCGGACGAACCCGAAGCTGGTGAAGGCGTCGCTACGGCGTGGCCTTCTTCCGATCGTCACGGTGATCGTCGCCGCCGTGCTGGTCGCCTCCGCCCTGCTGTACCGGGCCGGCGATCCGGGTGGCCGGTCGCTGTCCCTTCTCGGCGGCGGCGTTTTCGCCGCGCTGTACCTGCTGATCGCCGGACCGCAGCTGGCGGTGGCGCGGGCTGCCCACAAGATCGGCGGGCCGGTCGCCTTCCGGATCGATGCCGTGGGGGTGCACACCGCCCACGCCTTCTCGACGAGCACGCTGCCCTGGTCGGCGATCGGTGCGGTGCGCCGGGTGCGTGGCCAGATTTTGCTCTCGCACGGCGGGTTGTCCGGCGGCAGACTCCGGAGGTTGAGCATCCCGACGACCGATCTGACCGCGGCCGAGCAGACTCGACTGCTGGCGGTCCTGCGTTCGCGCGGCGCGGCGCTGATGGATGCGGCCGCCGCCTGAGATGGTGGCCGGCCGCCCGGGGCGGGTCCGGGCGGCCGGTGGTCAGCGGAGTTGGAGGGGTACGACGTCCGGGGCGCCCAGGCGGGTCGCGTCGGCTGTTTCGTCGTCGGGTTGTTCCTGGGAGGCGCGTTCGGCTTCGACGCGGAGGCGGTAGTGCTCCACCTCGCGTTCGCGTTGGTCGTCGGTCCAGCCGAGGACGTCGCCCATCAGGGCGGCCGCGGTGGGGGCCGCGCCCACGCCCCGGTCGAAGGTCTCGATCGAGATGCGGGTGCGGCGGGTCAGGACGTCCTCGAGGTGGCGGGCTCCCTCGTGGCCGGCCGCGTACGTGATCTCCGCGCGCAGGTGGTCCTCGGCGCCCTCCAGGGGGCGGCCGAGGTCCGGGTCGGCGCGGATCAGGTCCAGGAGTTCGTGGACCAGGCTGCCGTAGCGGTGGAGCAGGTGCTCGACCCGGGCCACGTGCAGGCCCGACTCGCCGGCCAGGACCCGGCGGCGGTTCCACAGGGCCTGGTAGCCCTCCGCGCCGAGCAGCGGCACCCGGTCGGTGCACGAGCGGGCCACCGAGCGGCCCAGGCCGTGGACCGCCGCGTCGACCGCGTCCTTCGCCATGACGCGGTAGGTGGTGTATTTGCCGCCCGCCACCACCACGAGGCCCGGGACCGGGCTCGCCACGGTGTGCTCGCGGGACAGCTGCGAGGTCGACTCCGACTCGCCGGAGAGCAGCGGGCGCAGGCCGGCGTACACGCCCTGCACGTCGGTGCGGTCCAGGGGCGTGGCCAGCACCCGGTTGACCTGGTCGAGCAGGTAGTCGATGTCGGTGCTGGACGCCGCCGGGTGCGCCTTGTCCAGGGTCCAGTCGGTGTCGGTGGTGCCGATGATCCAGTGCCGGCCCCACGGGATGACGAAGAGCACGCTGGTCGGCGTACGCGTGATCAGGCCCGTGGTGGACCGGATCCGGTCCCGCGGCACCACCAGGTGGATCCCCTTGCTGGCGCGGACGTGGAACTGGCCCCGCTCGCCGACCAGCGCCTGGGTGTCGTCGGTCCATACGCCGGTCGCGTTGACCACCTGCTGGGCGCGGACCTCGAAGGTGCGGTCGTGCTCCAGGTCGTGCACCCGTACGCCGGTGACCCGCTCACCCTCGCGCAGGAAGCCGACGACCTCCGCGCGGGACGCGACGTGGGCGCCGTACGCGGCTGCCGTCCGGGCCAGGAACATGGTGTGCCGGGCGTCGTCGAGCTGCGCGTCGTAGTACAGCAGCGCGCCGACCAGGGAATCCTTCTTCAGCCCCGGGAAGGCCCGGAGCGCGCCGCGCCGGGACAGGTTGCGGTGCCGGGGCAGGCCGCCGTGGGTGGTCGCCATCAGGTCGTACAGCTGGACGCCGGTGCCCGCGTACAGCCGCTCCCAGACGCGGTGCTGCAACGGGTAGAGGAACGGCACCGGGCGGGTCAGATGCGGCGCGAGGCGTTGCAGGATCAGGCCGCGTTCCCGCAGCGCCTCGCGGACCAGGGCGAAGTCCAGCATCTCCAGGTAGCGCAGCCCGCCGTGGATCAGCTTGCTGGAGCGGCTGGAGGTGCCGGACGCGAAGTCGCGGGCCTCGACGAGCCCGACGGACAGGCCGCGGGTGACGGCGTCGAGGGCGCAACCCGCGCCCACCACGCCACCACCCACGACCAGCACGTCCAGCTCACCGTCGGCCATCGCCTCGAGGGCGGCCACCCGGCCGGCGGGGGAGAGGGCGGTGTGGTCAGTCAACGTCTACCCAATCGAGAGTGCGCTCGACGGCCTTCTTCCAGCGGCCGTACCCTTCCTCGCGTTGCCCGGCGGACCACTCCGGCTGCCAGCGCTGCGATTCGTTCCAGTTGTCGCGCAGCTCGTCGGTCGACTTCCAGAAGCCGACGGCGAGGCCCGCGGCGTACGCGGCGCCCAGCGCGGTCGTCTCGGCCACCACCGGCCGGCTCACCGCGACGCCCAGCACGTCCGCCTGGATCTGCATGCACAGGTTGTTGACGGTGATCCCGCCGTCGACCTTGAGCACGTCCAGGGTCACGCCGGAGTCCTGCGCCATCGCCTCGACCACGTCGCGGGTCTGATAGCAGATCGACTCGAGGGTGGCCCGGGCCAGGTGCGCGGAGGTGTTGAAGCGGGACAGCCCGACGATCGCGCCGCGGGCGTCGGAACGCCAGTACGGCGCGAACAGGCCCGAGAACGCCGGGACGAAGTAGACGCCGCCGCTGTCGGGGACCTGCGCGGCCAGCGTCTCGCTCTGGGCCGCGTCGTTGATCACGTGGAGCTGGTCGCGCAGCCACTGCACGGCCGAACCGGTGACCGCGATCGAACCCTCGAGGGCGTAGACCGGTGCCTGGTCGCCGAACTTGTAGCAGACCGTGGTCAGCAGGCCGTGCTCCGACCGTACGAGCTCGGTGCCGGTGTTGAGCAGCATGAAGTTGCCCGTACCGTAGGTGTTCTTGGCCTCGCCGACGTTGAAGCAGACCTGGCCCACCGTGGCGGCCTGCTGGTCGCCGAGGTCGCCGGTGAGCGGGACCTCGCCGCCGAGCGTGCCGGGCCAGCGGGCCACGCCGTAGGTGTTCGGGTCGGACGACGGGCGGATCTCCGGCAGCATCCGCCGCGGGATGCCGAAGAAGCCGAGCAGCTCGTCGTCCCAGTCCAGGGTCTCGAGGTTCATCAGCATCGTGCGGCTGGCGTTGGTGACGTCGGTGACGTGGTTGCCGCCCTCGACGCCGCCGGTCATGTTCCACAGCAGCCAGCTGTCGGTGTTGCCGAAGATGGCGTCGCCGCGCTCGGCGGCCTCGCGCACCCCGTCGACGTTGTCCAGGATCCACTGGATCTTGCCGCCGGAGAAGTACGTGGCCGGCGGCAGCCCGGCCTTGCGCCGGATCACGTCGCCGCGCCCGTCGCGGTCCAGCGCCGAGGCGATCCGGTCGGTACGCGTGTCCTGCCAGACGATCGCGTTGTAGTACGGCCGCCCGCTGCGCCGGTCCCACACCACCGCCGTCTCGCGCTGGTTGGTGACGCCCAGCGCGGCCAGGTCGGAGGCCTGGAGCTTGGCCTTCTGCATGGCCGTACGCACGACCGAGACCGTCCGCTCCCAGATCTCCACCGGGTTGTGTTCCACCCAGCCGGCCTGCGGCAGGATCTGTTCGTGCTCCAGCTGATGGCGGGCCACCTCGTTGCCGCCATGATCGAAGATCATGAAGCGGGTGCTGGTGGTGCCCTGATCCACTGCGCCGACGAAGTCAGCCACGTCGTGCCTCCACGGTCTCGGGGGTGTCCTGGGCCGGGATGCGGCCCGGCTCCGGTGCGTCTTCCTTCGGCAGGAAGCGCCCGACCAGCGCCTGGTACAGCCCGGCACCGAGCAGGCCGCCGAGCACCGGCGCCACGATCGGTATCCAGAAATACAGGTAACCGGTCTGATCGCGGAACGCCCCGCCGTAACCGGTGAAGAAGCTCGCCAGGCGGGGGCCGAAGTCGCGGGCCGGGTTGATGGCGTATCCGGCGTTGGTGCCCCACGCCATGCCGATGGCCACCACGATCAGGCCGATGACGAACGGCGCGAGGTTGGCCGCCGGGGGAGTGCCGGCCGCGTCGGTGATGGCCAGGATGAGGAAGAGCAGGATGGCCGTACCGATGATCTGGTCGCGGAAGGCGCCCCACTCATCGACCGGGAGTGTCCCGTTTCCCGGCAGGGTGGAAAAGACGCCCTGGGTCTTGATGGTCAGGTTCGGGTCCGCCTGGTGCAGGACCTCGGTGTAGTTCCATCGCACGAGCAGGGCGGCGACGAACGCACCGAGGAACTGGGCGAGGCAGTAGGGCGCCACCTTGCGCCACTCGAAGCCCTTGAAGGCCGCGAGCGCGATGGTGACCGCGGGATTGAGGTGGGCGCCGCTGATGCGTCCGGCGACGTAGACGCCGAGCATCACGCCCAGCCCCCAGGCCCAGGCGATGCTGTCGTGGTCGCCGATGCCGCCGCCCGCCACCTGGGCGACGACACCCACGCCGAAGAGGATGAGGATCATCGTCCCGGCGAACTCCGCGGCAAGCTCGCCCGCCAGCGCCGGGACTTTCCGTTGTGCTGCCATGACGCGACGCTATGGACGGCGCCGGGGCCGGACAATGAACGGCGTTCGGCATTGTCGAACGCTCTCAGGTCGCCGGGGGTCACGAGCTGGCATAGAGTCCGTAACGTGCCTGGAACAGTCCAGTCCATCGAGCGGGCGGCCGCGATCCTGCGGATGCTCGCCGGTGGCCCGGGGCGGCTCGGGCTCGCGGAGATCGCCCGGTCCCTCGACCTCGCGAAGGGGACCGTGCACGGGATCCTGCGCACGCTGCAGCACGTCGGCTTCGTGGAGCAGGACCGGGGGTCGGGCCACTACCAGCTCGGCGCGGCCCTGCTGCACCTCGGCACCAGCTATCTGGACATCAACGAGCTGCGGTCCCGCTCGATCAACTGGGCGGACCCGCTGGCGGCGCGCTCCGGCGAGGCCGTCCGGATCGGCACCGTCCTCGAGGGACGGGTGCTGGTCGTGCACCACGTCTTCCGGCCTGACGACACCTTCCAGACCCTCGACATCGGCACGCTGCTGCCGCTGCACGCCACCGCGCTCGGCAAGGTGCTGCTCGCGTACCGGGCGGAGCGGCCGGCCGCGGACCTCGACCGCTACACCCACCGCACCGTCGTCGCCGCCAAGGAGCTCGCCGCCGAGCTGGAGAGGGTCCGCGAGGCGGGCTGGGGTGCGGACGTGGAGGAGTACACCGTCGGCGAGGCCGCCGTCGCCGCACCGATCCGCGGGTACGGCGGGCTCGTGGTCGGCGCGATCGGCGTCTCCGGCCTCGTCGAACGCATCTGCGACAGCAGGTACCGGCCGCAGCCGAAACTGGTCGGCTACGTCCGGGACGCCGCCCGGGCGGTCTCCCGGGACCTCGGAGCCGCCCGGCGCTGAACCTCAAGGGGGAGGGACCTCATGACCGAGCGCTACGTCGTCGCGATCGACCAGGGCACCACGTCGACGCGGTGCATCGTGTTCGACCGCCGCGGCCAGCTCGTGTCCCTCGCCCAGCAGGAGCACAAGCAGTTCTACCCGAAGCCGGGCTGGGTCGAGCACGACGCCGCCGAGATCTGGCGCAACGTGGAACGGCTCGCCCCGCAGGCCCTGCGCCGGGCCGGCATCACCCTCGACCAGGTCGCCGCGGTCGGCATCGCCAACCAGCGGGAGACCACGGTGCTCTGGGACCGGCGTACGGGCGCCCCGATCGGCCGCGCCCTGGTCTGGCAGGACACCCGCACCGACTCGCTGGTGAACCGGCTGCTCACCCGGCCCGGCGCGGACGTGGTCCAGCAACGCGCGGCGCTGCCGCTGTCCACGTACTTCGCCGGGCCGCGGCTGCGCTGGATGCTCGACCACACGCCGGGCCTGCAGGAACGCGCGGAACGCGGCGAGGTCCTCTTCGGCACGATGGAAACCTGGCTGATCTGGAACCTGACCGGCGGCCTGCACGTCACCGACGTCACCAACGCCAGCCGCACCAACCTGCTCGACGTGCACACCCTCGACTGGTCGCCGGAGTCGCTGCGCTTCTTCGGCATCCCCCGGGCCATGCTGCCCGAGGTCAGACCGTCGGTGGCGGTCTTCGGGACGGCGGCGGCGGCCTTTCCGGGGGTACGGATCGGAGCGGCGCTCGGCGATCAGCAGGCGGCGCTCTTCGGCCAGACCTGCTTCATCCCGGGCGAGGCCAAGTGCACGTACGGCACCGGGAGCTTCCTGCTGCTCAACACCGGCACGGAGCTCGTACGCTCGGACAACGGCCTGCTCAGCACGGTCGCGTACCAGGTCGGCGGCGCGCCGGCCCACTTCGCGCTGGAGGGCTCGATCGCCATCACCGGCTCGCTCGTCCAGTGGTTCCGCGACCAGCTGGAGCTGATCGCGTCGGCGCCGGAGATCGAGACCCTGGCGCGTACGGTCGCGGACAACGGCGGCTGCTACATCGTCCCGGCCTTCTCCGGCCTGTACGCCCCGCACTGGCGCTCCGAGGCCCGCGGCGTGATCGTGGGCCTGACCTCGTACATCACGAAGGGGCACCTGGCCCGCGCGGTGCTGGAGGCGACCGCCTGGCAGACCCGCGAGGTGGTCGACGCGATGAACGCCGACTCCGGCCTGACCCTGCGCACGCTGAAGGTCGACGGCGGCATGACGGCCGACAACCTCCTGATGCAGTCCGTCGCCGACGTGCTCGACGTGCCGGTGGTCCGCCCCCTGGCGGCCGAGACGGTGTCACTGGGCGCGGCGTACGCGGCCGGCCTCGCGGTCGGCTACTGGCCGGACCTGGAGGACCTGCGCCGCAACTGGCACCGGGCCGGCCAGTGGCTCCCGGCGATGGACCCGGCCCGCCGCGAGACCGAGTACGGCAACTGGCGGCGCGCGGTGGAACGCACCTTCGATTGGATCCAGCCCGCGTAGCCGCCCGCCGCCCGGCCGCCCGGCGGCCTCCTGCTCACTAGACTTCGTGCCCATGCTCACCATGCAGGACGCGCTCGCCCGGCTCACGGCGTACTGGAGCGGTCAGGGGTGTCTGGTCGTGCAGCCGATGAACACCGAGGTCGGCGCCGGCACCCTCAACCCCGCGACCTTCCTGCGGGTGCTCGGGCCGGAGCCGTGGCGGGTGGTGTATCCGGAGCCGTCCGTACGGCCGGACGACTCGCGCTACGGCGAGAACCCGAACCGGCTGCAGACCCATACCCAGCTTCAGGTGATCCTCAAGCCCGACCCCGGCAACCCGCAGGAGCTGTACCTGGGCAGCCTGTCCGCGCTCGGCATCGACGTGGCCGCGCACGACGTGCGGTTCGTCGAGGACAACTGGGCGTCGCCCGCCCTCGGCGCGTGGGGGCTGGGCTGGGAGGTCTGGCTCGACGGGCTGGAGATCACCCAGTTCACCTACTTCCAGCAGGCCGGCGGGCTCGAGCTCGAGCCGGTGTCGGTGGAGATCACGTACGGCATCGAGCGCATCATCATGGCGTTGCAGGGCGTCACCCACTTCAAGGACATCGAGTACGCCCCCGGCGTCAGCTACGGCGAGGTCCACGGCCAGGCCGAGTACGAGATGTCCCGCTACTACCTCGACGACGCGGACGTCGCCACCAACCGCCGCCTGCTCGAGCTGTACGCCGCCGAGGCGCAGCGGCTGATCGGCGAGGGCCTGCCGGTGCCCGCCCACACGTACGTGCTCAAATGCTCGCAGGCGTTCAACGTGCTCGACGCCCGCGGCGCGGTCTCCACCGCCGACCGGGCCGCCGAGTTCGCCCGGATGCGCCGCCTCGCCGGCGACGTGGCCCGGCTCTGGGTCGCCCGCCGCGAGGAACTCGGCCACCCGCTGGGCGTCGCCGAACCGCTGCCCGAGCTCGCCGCGCCGGTCGCCGCCGCGCCGGTCGCCGCCGCGCCGGTCGCCGCCGCGCCGGTCGCCGCCGCCGGGCCGGTCTCCGCCGGACCGGTTTCCGCTGCCGGGCCCGGCGGGTCGCCCCGGACGCTGGTTCTCGAGATCGGCACCGAGGAGATGCCGCCGTCCGAGGCGCGGGCCGCCCGCGAGCAGGTGCGGCGCGCGCTCACCGAACTGCTCGGCCAGACCCGGCTCGGCCACGGCGACGTCCGGGTGTACGCCACGCCGCGCCGCCTGATCGCGGTCGTCGGACAGGTCGCGGCGCGCGAGGACGACCACACGCACACCGTGAAGGGTCCGCGGACCACGGCGCCGGAGCAGGCCCGGGCGGGGTTCGCGCGGGCTCAGGGCGTACCCGTGGACGATCTTGAAGTGGTGGACGGGATCTTCGTCGTGCGCCGGCACGTGGCGGGCGGCGCGGCACCCGCCGTGCTGGCCGGCGTGCTCGCGAAGGTCGTCGCCGGGCTGCGCTCGGCCCGGAACATGCGCTGGAACGACCCCCGGCTCGCCTTCACCCGCCCGGTCCGCTGGCTGGTCGCGCTCCTGGGCGACGACGTGGTGCCGGTCGCGGTGGGCGCCCTCCGCGCGGGCCGCGAGACCCGGCTCCTGCGGACGGCCGCGACGCCGGTGCTGCCCGTCGCCTCCGCCGAGACGTTCATGGAGACCGTCGCGATCAACGGCATCCTCGCCGACCCCGACGACCGGCGCGAGCTGATCGTCTCCGGCGCGCAGGATCTCGTGTACGGCGAGGGCCGCGTCGCCGACGACGCCCTGGTCGACGAGATCACGTACCTGGTGGAGCAGCCCACCCCGCTGCTCGGGCGCTTCGACGAGAGCTACCTGGACCTGCCCGCCCCGGTGCTGACCACGGTGATGCGCAAACACCAGCGCTACCTTCCCGTACGCGACGACGACGGCAACCTGCTCCCCCTGTTCGTCGCCGTGGCCAACGGCCCGGTCGACGTCGAACTGGTCCGGGCCGGCAACGAGGCGGTGCTGCGCGCCCGCTACGAGGACGCGGCGTTCTTCTACCGCGCCGACCGCGCCACCCCGCTGCCGGTGATGCGCGAGCGGCTCGCCCGCCTCACCTTCACCGACCGGCTCGGCAGCATGGCCGACCGCGCGGGCCGCATCGACGCCCTCACCGCCCTGCTCGCCCCGGCAGCGGGCGTCACCGGCCCCGACGCGGACATCGCCGCCCGCGCCGCGGCACTCGTCAAGGCCGACCTGGGCTCCCAGCTCGTCACCGAGATGACCAGCCTCGCCGGGGTGATGGCCCGCGACTACGCCCGGCACGCCGGCGAGAACCCGGCCGTGGCCCAGGCCCTGTACGAGGCGGAACTGCCCCGCCACGCCGGCGACGAACTGCCGGAGTCCGTACCCGGTGCCCTCCTGTCCCTGGCCGACCGCCTCGACCTGGTCGCCGGCCTGGCGGCAACGGTCGGCCTGCCCACCGGCAGCAGCGACCCGTACGCCGTCCGCCGCGCGATCCTCGGCCTGCTCGCCGTCCACCGCGCCCACCCGGACCTGTCCGGAATCGACCTCTTCACCGCCCTCGACCGCGCCGCGGCGCTGCAACCGGTCGAGGTGCCCCCGGCCGTCCTCGCCGCCGCCCGCGACTTCCTCACCCGCCGCCTCGAACAGGTCCTGACCGAGGAGGGCCACCCGGTGGACCGGGTCCGCGCCGTCCTGCCCCAGGCGGCCCGCCCGTCGATCGCGGACCGGCTGCTGGCCCAGCTCGGCCGCCTGGTCACGGACCCGGACTTCCGCGCCCTGGCGGAAGCCCTCCAGCGAGCCCGCCGCATCGTCCCGGACGGCACCCCCGCCACCTACGACCCGTCCCACCTCAAGGAACCGGCGGAGCTCGCCCTCCACGACGCGGTGTCCACCCTGGCCCCGCCCGGGCCGGACCTGACCGCCTTCACGGCCGCGGCGGCCCGGATCGCCCCCGCGACCACGACGTTCTTCGACTCGGTCTACGTGATGGCCGACGATCCGGTCGTCCGAGCGGCCCGCCTCGGCCTGCTGGCCACGGTCCGCGACCTGGGCGAAGGCCTGCTCGACTGGCGCGAACTACGCCTCTGACCCGCGAAAACGCTGCTTATCGGAATTCGGTTCGGCGGTGCGTGTTTCGAATCACCTGGACGGTGATTGCTTCGGCACCGGTGGCGGGGGTGAGGGCAGAGACTTCGGCTGGCATCGACTTTCGGCTCGGGCATCGATGGGCCCTGCAACGACATCCATCGAATACACGACCTCACCGCCGGCCGTGTGCACCTCAGCTGCCGGCGGCATCATATCGGCGGGGCAGCCGTTCGCCGGTGGCGCTGCGGGGCCCGTCACAGGTGTCGGTGAGTGCATTTGTGGGGCGATGACAAACCCGGCCGAGGCTATTGCGGCTGCTGCGAAGGCGAGGGTCGGCACGGCATTCGGACGCCTTGTGCTCACTGATCGCCTCCGGCGTGTCCTGGGAATTTCCGAGTATATCGCCGGCGTAAGGCGGTGAAGCGTGCTCACGTGCTGATGCCGTTCGCACTGAATGCCGTGTTCCGCGCTACCCGTCCCGGACGTGCGCGCCTCCTTCGGGGGTGCCCGGCCACCGTCCGGGTGGATGGTGGCCGGGTCCTGTCGGTCAGTTCGCCGGGGTTTCTCCGATCGCGGTCAGGGTCGCCCGGCCCAGGGTGTGGCTTGCCATGGTGAAGCCGAGGTACGCCGGGGTTCCGTCCGCCGGGACGCCGAGGTCTTCCGTGTCGAGGGCGTACACGGTGATGACGTAGCGGTGCTCGCCGTGGCCGGCGGGCGGGGCCGCGCCCACGAAGCGGGACAGGCGGGCGTCGTTGGGCAGTTGGAAGGCGCCCTCCGGGAGGCCGGTGCCGGTGGCGTCGCCGGCGTTCTCCGGGAGGGAGGTCGTCGTGGCCGGGAGGCCGGCGACCGCCCAGTGCCAGAAGCCGGAGCCGGTCGGGGCGTCCGGGTCGTAGACGGTGACGGCATAGCTTCTCGTGCCTTCGGGGGCGCCGGTCCAGGTGAGCTGGGGGGAGACGTCCTTGCCTCCGGGTACGCCGAACAGGCCGGAATACTGCGCGGCGCCGAGGGGTGCGCCGTCGGTGAGGGTGGTGCTGGTGACCGTGAAGGTGGCCGCCTCGGGGAGGCGGGCGTACGGGTCGTTCATGACGGTTCCTTCCCAGACGGAGTGTCGCCATCGACGATAACACTGATAATCGATTATCTGTCAAATAGTCTATGATGGCGGTCATGAAGCAGATGCTGTCCGGGCAGGTGTACGCCGACCTTCGCGAGGCGATTCTGCGCGGCGACTTCGCCCCGGGGGCGGCGCTCAAGCCGCAGGAGCTGGCCGGCCGCCATGGCGTCAGCCTTGCCGTGGTGCGGGAGGCGCTCGTGCGGCTGGTCGGGGACGGGCTCGCCGACCGGCTCACCAACCGGGGGTTTGCCGTGCCGAGCCGGTCCGATCAGCGGTGGCAGGACCTCGCGGAGGCCCGGCGTACGGTCGAACCCGCCATGCTGCGCATGGCGATCGCCCGCGGTGACCTCGACTGGGAGGCCCGGGTGCGGGCCGCCCATCATCGGCTGAGCCGTACGCCGGTGCTCGACGATCGCGGGGTACGGCCGGAGTGGTCACGGGCGCACCACGACTTCCACCGCGCGCTGCTGGACGGCTGCGGGAACCAGGTGCTGCTGGAGACGTTCGAGCGGCTGTGGCTGGCCAGCGAACTCACCCGCCACTGGCCGGCCGAACGCGGTCCCGAGCGTGACCACCTCGGCGAGCACCGGGATCTCGAGCAGGCCGCGCTGGCCCGGGACGCGGACACGGCCGCCGCGCTGCTCGACCGGCACGTGTCGCTGACCGTGGAGATTCTGCGGGCTACCCGAGCGTGAGGGTGGCGCGGGTGAGGGTCTCGCCGTCGTCGGCGTACTGGGCGTGCAGGTGGAAGCCGTCGAGCGCCCACTTGTCCCAGGGGCCGTAGTCGCCCAGGTAGCGGTCGCGGTACGGGTCACCCGACCCGCCCGGGTGGCCCAGGGACGCCCACAGCCCGGCCCGGCGCGGCACCCGGCCGGCGCCGCCCGGGATCTCCCCGGTGTAGGGCGCGAAGTCGTCGTCGCCGTGGAAGTGCAGGAACACCGTGGTGATCATGCCGTGCAGGTCGGCGGCGAGCTCCACCCCGGACTCGCGGGCGAGGTACACGCGCGACGGCCCGGTGCCGGCGGGCGGGACGAGGCCGTACTCCCGGAGGATGTCCTGCACCCGGGCCTCGAGGACGGTACGGCCGAGCAGCACGCTCGGGTCCGTGCGCGCCGGCACGACCGGCGGGCCGCTCACAGGCGCGGGGGAAGCGGGCGCCTGTGGCGGTGTGGCGGGCGCGTCAGGAGGGGTGGCGGGCGGCAGGCCGACCGGGTGGGGGTTGGCGCGGCGGGCCGCGCCGAAGAGCGGCTCGTTGGAGCCCTGCCGGGTCCGGTACCGGTCGCCGGGGCGGGACGGTTGCCGATGCTGCTCGGCGCGACGCTCGAGAAATCCCATGGTGTCTCTCCACGCAGGCTTTTCACAGTGAGCGTTCGGATCACCACCCTAAGCCGCCCACGAAACACGCCTCAAGGGATGAACGGACAGGTATCTCTGACCGATGTCATTCCCCGGAACGGGCGTCCGTACACGTGCCGACCGGCCTCGCCGCCGCTGCGGTGATCCTTTCGGGCGGCGTTTCCCGGGCGGTCACGGCGACTTCGCCGGGGCGTCGCGGTGATCGCCTGGACTCCTGCCGGGGGAAGTCCGGCGACCGTCGCCGGCCGGGCCCGTGGAGGAATCGTGGCGGATCGCCGACAGGTGTTGCGGATCGGCGCGCTGGCGGCCGGGGCACCCGCCGTGCTCGGCGCGACCGGCGCCCCCGCGCAGGCGTCGCCCGGCGGGCGGTCGTCGCTGGTCATCGGGCACCGGGGCGCGTCCGGCTACCGCCCCGAGCACACGCTGGCGTCGTACGAGCTGGCCGCGCGGATGGGTGCCGACTACCTCGAGCCGGACCTGGTCGCGACGAAGGACCACGTGCTCGTCGCCCGGCACGAGCCCGAGATCGGCGGCACCACCGACGTGGCGTCGCGGCCGGAGTTCGCGGCGCGGCGGCGCACCGTGGTGCTCGACGGGGTGAGCGTCACCGGGTGGTTCACCCACGATTTCACCCTCGCCGAGCTCAAGACGCTGCGGGCCACCGAGCGGATCCCTCAGGTACGCCAGCACAACACCCTCTACGACGGACGGTTCGAGGTGCCGACGTTCGAGGAGATCCTGCGGTTGCGCGAGCGGCTGTCGCACGAGCTGGACCGCGAGATCGGCGTGTACCCGGAGACCAAGCACCCGACGTACTTCCGTGGTCTCGGGCTCGAGCTGGAGACGCCGCTGGTGAAAGCGCTGCGCGGGCACCGGCTGGACCGCCGTGACGCCAAGGTGTTCGTGCAGTCGTTCGAGGCGGGCAACCTCCGCGCCCTGCACGACGATCACCGGCTGCGCGTGCCGCTGGTGTTCCTGACCGGTGCGACCGGCGGGCCGTTCGGCGACCCCCGGTCCTACGCCGACTACCTGACGCCGTCCGGCCTGAGGCAGCTCGCCCGGTACGCCGCCGCGATCGGGCCGGACAAGGGCCAGATCATCCCGCGCCGCCCCGACGACACGCTCGGCACGCCGACCCGCCTCGTCGCCGACGCGCACGCCGCCGGGCTGAAGGTCATGCCGTACACGTTCCGCGCCGAGAACCAGTTCCTGCCGGCGGACCACCGGGTGGGCGCCGATCCGGCCGGGTACGGGCGCGCGATCGACGAGCAGATCGCCTTCCTGCGTACGGGAATCGACGGTCTCTTCACCGACCAGGCCGACATCGGCGTCCTGGCCCGGCAACTCGCCCACGTCCCGGCCTGAGGGCGGGGGTCAGCGGCGCAGGTGGGTGCGGACGTCGGGCCAGGCGGCGAGCGTGGCGCGGACGGCCGGGTCCCGCTCGTCGGTCAGCGCCCGGCGGTGGGCGTCCCGCAGCACGTCGTCGATCAGCACCGGACGGCCGCGGTCGCTGGACGTGACGGCGGCCTCGACCATGGCGAGGCTGAGCACGTTCTCGTGGATCTCGCCCATCGGCGCGACGCCCGTCCGCAGTGCGCGGGCGAAGGCGTCCAGCGCCGCGGCGATCCCCTCCGGGCCGGGAGCGGGCGGCGGGCCGGGCGGGTCGGTGTCGCCGTCCCAGGAGGCGGTGCCGTGCTCGCCGGTGATGCGCCACGTGCCGTTCCACGAGGTGTCGGCCCCGGGCGCGCACCAGCTGCCGTGGTAGACGTACCGGGCGCCGCCGGTCATCTCGAAGGTGGCCGCCGCGCAGGCGTCGCCGTCGTACCAGCTCCAGGCGGGGTTCCAGGTGCGGCAGGAGACCTCGACCGGGTCGGCGGCCAGCAGGTAGCGGGCCGCGTCGAAGGCGTGGATGGCCATGTCGACGAGCAGCGGCTGGGCCATCCGCTCGCGGAAGCCGCCGAAGCGTGGGGCCCGGAAGAAGTCCGTGGCGGCGAAGGCGAGGGTGCCGAGCCCGGCCGCCGTCTCGCGCAGCCGGGCCAGCCGCGGGTTCCACCGCCGGGACTGGCTGACCATGAACAGCTTCCCGGCCACCTCCGACGCCGCGGCCAGCGACAACGCGCGGGCGACCGTGTCCGCGGCCGGCTTCTCGCCGAGGACGGGCAGGCCGGCCGCCAGGGCGGCGGCGGTCACCGGATGGTGGGCCGCGGGGACGGTCACGTCGATCACCGCCTCGGCGCCGGTGCGCTCCGCGACCGTCACCACGTCCGTGCCCACGGGTACGCCGGGAGCCGCGGCCCGCGCCGCGTCCAGGTCGAGGTCCACCACGCCGGCGAGCTCCACGGCCGGGTCGGCGGCGACGGCGGCCAGCCAGGCCCGGCCCATCGCGCCCGCCCCGGCCTGGACGACGCGCAGCGGCACTAGAACTCCCCGGTCTCGTGCCGGCGCAGGGCCGGCAGCGTGCGCTCCGGGCGTACGGGGCGGGCCCAGCGGACCCCGTTGGCGATGATCCGGCGGACGTCCGGGTGGTGGTACGTCGGATAGTCCTGGTCGCCGGGGCGGAAGTAGAACACCCGGCCGTGCCCGCGCCGCCAGGTGCAGCCGCTGCGGAACACCTCGCCGCCGCTGAACGAGCTGATCAGGACGAGCTCGTCCGGGGGCGGGACGTCGAAGAACTCGCCGTACATCTCGTCCTCGTCGATGACCACGGGCTGCGGCACGCCCGCCGTGATCGGATGGGCCGGGTCGACGGTCCAGATCAGCTCGCGGTCGTGGGCGTTGCGCCAGCGCAGGGTGCACGTCGTGCCCATCAAGCCGGTGAACACCTTCGACAGGTGGCCGGAGTGCAGGACGATCAGCCCCATACCGGACAGCACGTGGCGGCGTACGCGCTCGGCGACCTCGTCCGCGACCTCGCCGTGCGCCGCGTGGCCCCACCAGGTCAGCACGTCGGTGGCGGCGAGGACGTCCTCGGTCAGCCCGTGCTCCGGCTCGTCGAGCGTGGCCGTACGCACGACGCAGTCCAGATGTTCGCGGATCCCGGCCGCGACGGCGGCGTGCATGCCCTCCGGGTAGATCCGGCGGACGTGCTCCTCGCGCTGCTCGTGGCGGTTCTCGCCCCAGACGGTCACCCGGATCGGCTCCATCGGACCTCCCTAGCGGTCTGCGGTGAGCTTAACGGTCAGCCGGCCGGGAGGACCCCGCCGCCGGAGCGCTTGGCGCGGTACATGGCCGCGTCGGCGTTGCGCATGAGGCCGGCCATGTCGTCGGCGTCGGCCGGGAACAGGGCGATGCCGATGCTGGCGCCGACGGTCACCCGGCGGCCCTCGATGTCGTACGGCCTGCTCAGCCGGGCGTGGATGCGCCCGGCGATGGCCGCCGCCGACTCGCCGTCGGGGTTGCGGGTCAGCAGGACGGCGAATTCGTCCCCGCCCAGGCGCGCGACCACGTCGTGATCGCGCAGCGCGGTCTGCAGCCGCAGCCCGACCGTCTGGAGCAGGGCGTCGCCGGCGTGGTGGCCGACGGTGTCGTTCACCCGCTTGAAGCCGTCGAGGTCGAGCAGCAGCAGGGCGATCCGCCCGCCGGTCGCCGTCGCGATCTCCACCTCGCGCTCCGCCCGCTCCATCAGGTGCGAGCGGTTCGGCAGCCCGGTGAGCGCGTCGTGGTACGCCTGCCGGGTCAGCTCGGCGACGTGCTGCTGCTCGGCCTGGCGCAGCCGGGCGCCGTCGACGATGAGGGCGCCCTCCATCGCCACCTGCCGGGCGAGGGCGTGGTCGCGGCCGGTCCACTCGCGGGGCCGGGAGTCGCCGCAGAGCACGACGCCGACCGGGCCGGACGCCGACATCAGCGGCATGGCCAGGAACGAGCGCAGCCGCAGGGTCTCGACGAAACCGCCGGGGCGGACGTCGCTGGTGCGCGCGTCCGGCACCAGGACCGGCCCGTCGATCTCCTGCATGATCTTCCAGACCGGCGAGTCCTGGGCGGACCGGCCGACGAGGTTGCGGCGCAGCTCCTCGCCCATCTCGTCGGTGAGGCCGACGCCGACGGCGTACCGGATGGTGCCGTCCGGGCCGACCAGGTGCACGGCGGCCCGCTCGGTGCGGAACGCCTCGCCGGTGGCCTTGGCGAGGAGCTGGCCGGCGGCCTCCACGGAGGTGGCGGTCGCGCCCTCCTCGAACAGCTTGCGGATGGTGGCGGTGGCGTGCGCGGTGTACTGCCGGTGCACCTCAGCCGCGAGGACCTGCAACGTCGCGGCGACCTGGAGGGCGGTGCCGGCCGCGGTCTCCGGGCGCAGGCGGTCGAGGTCGGTGCCGGTGAGCACGAGGACGCCGACGGTCTGGCCGCCGATGCGCAGCCGTACGGCCGTACGGTCGCCCGCCCGCACCGGGGGAGCGCCGGCCGAGACGCGGAACACCCGCCCGGCGACGCGCAGGTCGTCGGCGGCGGCGGGGCCCCGGGTGGCGGCGGGGCGCAGGCTGCCGTCGTCGGGGTCGAGGGTGAACACCGTGGCCGCGGTCATGCCGCACGACCCGCTCAGCCGCCGGTCGACGATGGCGAGGATGTGGTCCAGCGAGGGGATGTCGCGGGCCATGACCTCGACCAGGTCGGCCAGGAGCTGGGCCTGCTCGTCGAGGGCGGGCAGCAGCGCACCGGCGATGAGATCGCCACCGGAGGCACGCGTCGCGCTGCGCAGGGTCACGGACGCAAGATTCGGCAGGCCGGCGACGCGCCTGAGCATCCCGGGGGGACGTGGTACGCGACACGACGGATTACCGTTCGGTGGTCCGGGTATGCGCGCCGGGCACCGCCGCGAGAGGGAGTACGGACATGAGGGTGTGCGTCGTCGGAACCGGCTACGTGGGTCTCACCACCGGTGTCAGCCTGGCGTTTCTCGGCCACGACGTCACCTGCGTCGACCTCGACCGGGCGAAGGTCGACCTGCTCAGCGGCGGCCGCTCGCCGATCTACGAGCCGCATATGGACGCGCTGCTCGCCGACGCCGCGGACCGCCTGACGTTCACCACCGACTACGCCGAGGCGGTGCCGGATGCCGACGTCGTGTTCATCGCCGTGCAGACCCCGTCGCTCCCGGACGGCAACCCGGACCTGCGCTACCTGCGGTCGGCGGCGGAGAGTGTCGGCCGTCACATCAGCGGCGAGTTCACCGTGGTGGTGAACAAGTCCACGGTGCCGATCGGGAGCAGCAACTGGGTGGACTCGATCCTGCGGGAGTCGTTCGAGCGTACGCACGAGCGGCGCAGCGACGGCGAGTTCTCGGTCGCGTCGAACCCGGAATTCCTGCGCCAGGGTGCCGCGATCCAGGACACCCTCTACCCCGACCGGGTCGTGGTCGGCTCGGACAACCCGCGCAGCCTCGACGTGCTGAACCGCCTCTACCGCACGCTGCTGAACCAGACCTTCACCCCGCCGACGTACCTGCCGCGCCCGGCCGGCCTCGGCGCCGTGCCGATGGTCTCCACCGACCTGGCCTCGGCGGAGCTGATCAAGTACGCGGCCAACGCCTTCCTGGCCCTCAAGATCAGCTTCGCGAACGAGATCGGGCAGCTCGCCGGCCGGGTCGGCGCCGACATCAGCCAGGTCACCCGGGGCATCGGCCTGGACACCCGGATCGGGCCGCGGTTCCTGCAGCCCGGCATCGGCTGGGGCGGCTCGTGCTTCGGCAAGGACACCGCCGCCCTGATCGCCACCGGCGCCGAGTACCACCACGAGATGCCGATCGTGACCGCCGCCCGGACGGTCAACCAGCTGCAGCGCCGCCTCGTGGTGGACCGCCTGCTGGAGGAGCTGCGCATCCTCAAGGGCCGCCGGATCGGGCTGCTCGGGCTGGCCTTCAAGCCCGACACCGACGACCTGCGCGACGCCCCGGCCCTGGACATCGCCCGGATGCTGGCCGAGCGCGGCGCCCGGATCCGGCTGCACGACCCGGTCGCCGCCGAGCGGTTCCGCCTGGAGCAGCCGGAGCTCGCCGAGCACCTGACCGGGGACGTCGAGGACGTGTTCGACGACAGCGACGCGGTGGTGCTCGTCACCGAGTGGAAGCAGTATCTCGACCTCGACTGGGGCAAGCTCGCGTCGCTCATGCGTACCCCCGTCATCCTGGACGGCCGGCACACGCTGGACCGCGACCGGCTCACGAAGCTGGGTTACCGGTACCTGTCGGTCGGCGGACGCTGAAAAGCGGGTCGCCGATGCGCACAACTTCCTGACATCCGCCTGCGAACGTGCACGGTCATGCGCACTCTTCCCCTCGCCGCCGCGGCGGCCCTGCTCGTTCTGCTCAGCGGTTGCGGCGACAAACAGGAGATGCCCCGGCCGGTGTCGTTCGAGGTGGTCAGCTCCACCACCCCGCCCCCGCCGCCCTCACGCTAGGGCGCGCCACGCGCGGACGAGAGCGGCGTCGACCGGCGCGTCCCAGCGGCCGCCGGGCCGGACCGCGCTGCCGGTGTGGAACGCGTCGACCCCGGCGTCGAGCAGCGGCGCCACGTGCCCGGGGCGCAGCCCGCCCCCGGCCAGCACCCGCGGCCGGTGACCCGCCTCGGCGACCAGCGTGGCCAGCCCGGCGCCGACGCCGTCCGGGCCGCCCGCGGTGAGCACGCAGTCGAGTCCCGGCAGGCCGCTCAGCGCCGCCCAGGCGGCGGCGCGGTCGGCCGCATGGTCGATCGCCCGGTGGAATGTCCACCGGCAGCCCTCGATCACCGTCAGCACCGCCTCGACGGCCGCGAGGTCCACCGCGCCGGCGGCGTCGAGGAAGCCCAGCACGAACTCGTCCGCGCCGGCCTCGCGCAGCGCCGCGGCGGCCCGGACGAGCCCTTCCGCGTCGCCGAGCGCGTACCCGTCCTGGCCGCGGAGCATCACCCGGACCGGCAGGCCGG
Source organism: Pseudosporangium ferrugineum (assembly GCF_003002065.1). Taxonomy (GTDB): domain Bacteria; phylum Actinomycetota; class Actinomycetes; order Mycobacteriales; family Micromonosporaceae; genus Actinoplanes; species Actinoplanes ferrugineus_A. Next base: position 14,891 of record NZ_PVZG01000012.1, on the reverse strand, counting down.
CCTCGCGGACCGCGGCGTAGGTGGCGATCGCCGGGGTGAGGCCCTGGCGGCGCATGTCGGTGACCAGTTCGACCCGGTCGGCCCCGCCCTCGCGCGCGGCCACCGCGTCGGCGGGGGTCAGAGCGATGACTTCCAAGATCGATATCGGCACCGGCGCATCGTCCCATACCCGGCTGAACGGCATGGGGCGTCGCTGCGCGTCCATGTTGGAAAGTGTCTGAGCATCGAAGTTCTTCGGCGGAAATCTTGACGTTACCTGAGCAACCTTGTTGAAATGTGTGAACTCATGGGCGGTCCACTCAGGCGCTCCCGAATCCCGTCCTCCACGGTGGAGTGCTGCCCGGCGCTGCCCGCGTCACTTCCGCTCCGAAGGGACCACGCGTGAACCTAGCCCGGACCCGCCGACGGCAGGCCCTCGCTGCCGCCGCCACCCTACTGGCCGTCGGCGCCGCGGTGCCCGCCAGCGCGGCGCCCGCACCCACCCCCGCCGCCCCGGCAGCGGCCCCGAAGCTCACCGGAGCCGTGGCCGCGCAGGCCGGCACCACCTGGCACAAGGGAATCCCGCCGATCGCCACCCCGTGGACGGACGCGGTCGGCCCGGACAACGCCCTGCCCGAGTACCCGCGCCCGCAGCTCGTCCGCGACAGGTGGCAGAACCTCAACGGCGTGTGGGAGTTCGCCAAGGCCGAGGTGGGTCAGGCCGTGCCCGCCGGGCAGTCGCTGGGCGAGCGGGTGCTGGTGCCGTACCCGATCGAGTCCGCGCTCTCCGGCATCCAGCGCCACGAGGACCGGATGTGGTACCGGCGCACCTTCACCGTCCCGTCGTCCTGGAAGATCGGCTCGGGGCAGCGCCTCCAGCTGCACTTCGGCGCCGTCGACTACGACGCCAAGGTCTTCGTCAACGGCAAGCAGGTCGCCACCCACCGCGGCGGCTACGACGGCTTCGACGTCGACGTGACCGACGCCCTGACCGGCACCGGCCCGCAGGAACTCATCGTCTGGGCCGAGGACCTCACCGACGCGACCGGCCAGCCCATCGGCAAGCAGCGCCGCCAGAGCGACCGCGGCATCTTCTACCAGGGCAGCTCCGGCATCTGGCGGACGGTGTGGATGGAGCCCGTGGCGGCCTCCAGCATCACCGACCTGGGCCTCACCCCCGATCTCAGGACCTCGTCGCTCAAGCTCACCGCCAACGCGGTCAAGGGCGAGGGCCTGACCGTACGGGCCGTCGCGCGCAGCCGCGGCAAGGTGGTCGGCCGGGCCACCGGAGCCACGGGTACGGAGATCCGCGTGCCCGTCCTCAAGCCGCACCTGTGGACCCCGGACGACCCGTTCCTCTACGACCTCGAGGTCACGCTGCTCGCCGGCAACCGGGTCGTCGACACCGTCGAGTCCTACTTCGGCATGCGCGAGATCGGCACCGCCAAGGGCGCCGACGGCAAGCTCCGGATCGCCCTCAACGGCAAGATCCTGTTCAACATGTCGACCCTGGACCAGGGCTTCTGGCCGGACGGCCTGAACACCGCGCCGACCGACGCCGGCCTCAAGTTCGACCTGCAGCAGCACAAGGTCATGGGCTTCAACGCGGTCCGCAAGCACATCAAGGTCGAGCCCGACCGCTGGTACTACTGGGCCGACAAGCTGGGCCTGCTGGTGTGGCAGGACATGCCGGCCGCCAACACCGGCCCGATCCCCGCCGACTGGCGCGCCCAGTACGAGGCCGAACTGCACGAGATGGTCCGCGAGCACCGCAGCTGGACCTCGATCATCGCCTGGGTGCCGTTCAACGAGGGCTGGGGCGAGTGGGACCGCACCGCCACCGGCCGCATCGCCGACGACGTCAAGCGGCAGGACCCGAGCCGGCTGGTCAACGCGCACAGCGGCGTGAACTGCTGCAACTCGAAGGGTGACTCGGGCAGGGGCGACATCATCGACTGGCACGAGTACAACAACGGCGGCCCCGCGGCGCCGTCGCCCGACGCCACCCGCGCCTCGATCGACGGCGAGCACGGCGGGTACGGCCTCAAGGTCTCCAACCACATGTGGTTCGGCGACGGGCAGGCGTACGAGATGACGCCGGACTCCGCGACCCTGACCCGCAAGTACGTGGACAACCAGCGCAAGGTCATCACCGCGGCGCAGTCCTGCGGCATCAGCGCGGCGATCTACACCCAGATCACCGACGTCGAGGCCGAGCTCAACGGCTTCTGGACGTACGACCGGCAGGTGGCCAAGATGGACCTCAAGCAGGTCCGGGCCATCAACCGGGAGATCATCGCCAAGGCCGACGGCACCCCGGGCAACACCCCGCAGCCGGCTCCCGGCACCCCGGGCCTCACCGGCGTCTCCTTCTACCCGCTCGACGGCACCGCCGAGGACGCGGCCGGCGACCACGACGGCACCCTCGTCGGCGGACCGGGCTACGTGGACGCCAAGAACGGCAAGGGCCTCGACCTCAACGGCTCGTCGCAGTTCGTGGACACCGGCGCGCCGATCCTGAACACGGCGTCGGACTACACCGCGTCGGCGTGGGTCAAGCTCGACAAGGCGGACGGGGCGTTCCAGACGATCGTCAGCCAGGACGGCGCCACCGTCAGCGACTTCTTCCTGCAGTATTCCGGCGCCGACCAGCGCTTCGCGATGAGCTTCGCGGGCGTACGGGCCCTCGGCCCGGTCAAGCCGGAGGCCGGCCGCTGGTACCACCTCACCGGCGTCCGCGACTCGGTCAAGGGTGAGCTGCGGCTCTACGTGGACGGCGAACCGGCCGGCCGCACCAGCGCCTGCCTGCCGCAGCCCGCGCCGACCGGCAACACGATCATCGGCCGCGGCAAGTACAACGGCAACCCCGTCGACTACCTCGACGGCACGGTGGACCAGGTGCACCTCTACGACCGGGCCCTGTCCGACACCGAGATCAAGCAGCTGTACGCCTCGGGCAACTGACACCCCCCGGAGAGCCGGGCGCGGGCACCTGCCGCGCCCGGCTCCCGCATGTCTACCGCCCCCAGCGTTCGGCGGGGCGGCAGTCCGGGCCGGGCCGGCCGTACAGCACGGCGCCGTCCGGGCCGGTGTAGCACGGCTCCGGCCGGTCCCCGCGGCGGAACAGCGGCAGCCACCCCAGCTGCCCGCCGCCGGCGTCGTAGCTGACCAGCGCGGCGTCCGGCCGCACGTCCGCCGCGCGGCTGACCAGCCCGAACGCGCCGTCGCGCAGCCGGGCCCCGGTCGTGCGGCCGGTGCCGTGGTCGAGCACCAGGCGGTGCACCCGGGTGCTCACCCGGCCCAGCACCGTCACGGCGCCGCCGTCGACGCCCGAGGAGGCACGACCACCGCCGCCGCGAGGGCCGGCAGCCACCGGCGCGACCGCCGCGGGCGACCGCGCGCGGCCCGCAGCAGCTCGCCGCGCATCCGGGCGGCGCGGCCGGGCGGAAGATCGCGGTCGGCGGGAAGGGTCATCGGCTCACTCATCGCTGCTCCCCAGCTTCGAACCCAGACGGGACCGGGCGCGGCTGCTACGGGCGCAGTTGCCCGCCACCACCAGCAGCCAGGGCAGGGCCGAGCCGTCGACGAGGCGAACCTTGTCGCGTTTGCGTCGTCACATCCCCTCATGACCGGCCGGGCACTAATTGTTGCGGCAACTTTTGACCGGGCCGAAGATGAGGTTCATCGATCATCATCGACCGGCTCGGGAGGCACCCGTCATGCTGTCCGCGCTAGACCGCAAGCATTCCGTGGCGCCGCCCGGCTTCAGCCGCTGGCTGATCCCGCCGGCCGCGCTCTCCGTCCACCTCTGCATCGGCCAGGTGTACGCCACCAGCGTCTACAAGAACTCCTTCATCGCGCACTTCGACGCCGGCCAGACCGCGGTCGGCATCATCTTCAGCATCGCCATCGTCATGCTCGGGCTGTCCGCGGCGGTCGGCGGCACCTGGGTCGAGGCCAACGGCCCGCGCAAGGCGATGTTCGTCTCGGCGTGCTTCTGGGCCGCGGGCTTCCTGGTCGCCGCGCTCGGGATCGGCACGAAGCAGCTCTGGCTCGTCTACCTGGGCTACGGCGTGCTCGGCGGGATCGGCCTGGGCATCGGCTACATCTCGCCGGTCTCCACGCTGATCAAGTGGTTCCCGGACCGTCCCGGGCTCGCCACCGGCCTGGCGATCATGGGCTTCGGCGGCGGCGCGCTGATCGCCAGCCCGCTGTCGCGGCAGCTGCTGTCGTTCTACGACGGGGGCTACGACCCGGACGTGTCCACCTCGGTGGCCTCCGGCGGGGCGCTCGTCGCGCTCTTCCTGACGCTGGGCATCGGCTACTTCGCCGTCATGATGTTCGGCGTGCTGAACATCCGCGTACCCGAGCAGGGGTGGGTGCCGGCGGGTTTCGACCCTGCTTCCGTACGCGAGAAGCCGCTGGTCACCACCGCGAGCGTCTCGGCCGCGAACGCCATCCGGACGCGCTCGTTCTGGCTGCTCTGGATCGTGCTGTTCTGCAACGTGACCGCCGGCATCGGCATCCTCGAACAGGCGAGCCCGATGATCCAGGACTTCTTCCGGGAGGACGGCGGGAAGTCCACCGTCGCGGTCGCCGCCGCGTCCGGCTTCGTCGGGCTGCTGTCGCTGTTCAACATGGCGGGCCGGTTCGTCTGGTCGTCGACCTCGGACCTCATCGGCCGCAAGCGCATCTACCTGGTCTATCTCGGCGTCGGCATGATCCTGTACGCACTGCTCGCCTCGGTCGGTCACGCCGCGGTCGCCCTGTTCGTCCTGCTCGCCGGCATCATCCTGTCGTTCTACGGTGGCGGGTTCGCGACCGTGCCGGCGTACCTGCGCGACCTGTTCGGCACGTACCAGGTCGGCGCCATCCACGGCCGGCTGCTGACCGCCTGGTCGGCCGCGGGCGTGGCCGGCCCGCTGATCGTCAACGGCTTCCTGGACGCCCAGGGCAAGCCGGGCACCCTCACGGCGTCGGCGTACCAGCCGGCCCTGTTCACGATGGTCGGGCTGCTGCTGGTCGGCTTCGTCGCCAACCTGCTCGTGCAGCCGGTGCCGGAGCGCTACCACGAGCGCGCCGGCGAGAAGGAGGCGGTGGCATGAAGACCTCGACGGTCCGGCTGGTGGTCTCCTGGGCCCTGGTGGCGATCCTGCTCGGGTACGGCGTCATCCAGACGGCCATCACCGCGGCGAAGCTGTTCCGGTAGCGGACGGGCGGGCGGCCCGGCGCACCAGCGCCGGGCCGCCCCCGGGTTGTGGTCAGGAGAGCGGGGGATAGGCGTTCGCCATGAGCTGGCGGAACTGGGCCGAGAACCAGGCACCCGAGATGGGGGCGCCGGACAGGGCTCCGGTGGGGTTGTTGCCGTTGCGGTCGTTGCCGCCGTACGTGGGGTCGCACATCCGGTCGAAGCCCTTGCCCTCGTTGTTGGGGATCTCGGTGCTCGAGCCGTCCGACTCGCCCGGCGGCTTGACCCAGACGTACGCGTCGATGCCGGCGGCGGGGGCCGCCTTCGGGCGTTCGCCGAGGCCCGCGCCGTCCTGGTTGCACCAGTTGCCGGCGTGCGCCCGGCGGTCGATGCGGGACTGGTTGACGAAGGTGTCGACGTTGGTGGAGGTGCTCGCCGCGGCGGGCCGGCCGGTGCCGCCCCAGCCGTTGCGGGACGTGTCGATCAGCATGCCGATGCCGGAGTCGAAGCCGACCTGGACCAGCTTCTGCCGGAACGCCTGGGCGAAGGTCAGCTCGTCGACGTAGTAGTTCCAGTCGACCCACTTGGACTGCCGCACCGAGGTGCCGTTCACGTTGGTGTTGATCGTGAAGTGCGGTTCGGTCAGCGCCGAGTAGTTGGCCGTGTTGGTGATGAAGCCGTGCACGTTGCGGACGTTGCCGGACGCCCGGGCCGCCTCGAGCATGATGTCCGCGCTCGGGCCGAAGTTGCTGTCCCAGCCGATCCAGCCGTGGTGCGCCGCGTCGACGTAGTTGTAGACGTTCGGGATGGCGCCGAGCTTGTTCAGCGCGTACCCGACGCCCTGCACGTAGCCGCCGTTCTGCTTCATCGTGGCGCAGGTGGCGAGGTTGGTGTTGGTCACCAGGTTGGGCAGCGAGTCGATCTCGACGATGTTGATGATGCGCAGGTTGCGGTACTTCGTGTCGCTCTCGATCGCGGCGATCGGGTCGATGTACTGCGCCTTGTACTTCGGCAGGTCGTTCACCCCGAGCTCACCGTTGGAGGCGAGCGCCGAGCAGTCACGGCCGGGCAGGTTGTAGATGACCAGCTGGATGTAGCCGGCGCCCTGGGCGAGCGCGGCGTCGAGGTGGTCGCGCAGGCCCATCGCCCCGTTCGAGCTGGAGTCCGGGGTGCCCTCGATGGCGGCGATCCGGTCCAGCCAGACGGCGGTCGGGTTGTTCGAGACGCGGCTGCCGCCGGGCTCGGCGTCGGCCTTGGCCTTCCACTCCGGGTTGACGTAGCCGCGGGCGCCCGCGTACGGGTTGTCGGCCTTCGTGCCGGGGGTCGTCGGGTCCGAGGGGGTCGGCTCCGACGGGGTGGGGCTCGACGGCGAGGACGGAGTCGTCGGTACCTGCCCGGTGCACTGGGTGCCGTTGAGGGTGAAGCTCGCCGGGGCCGCGTTCGTGCCCGAGTAGTCGGCGTTGAAGCCCAGCGTGGCCGTCGCGTTGGTGGCGAGGCTGTTCGCGTACGACGGGCTGGCCACGCTGACGCGCTGGCCGGACTGGGTGAAGGTGCCGTTCCAGCCCTGTGTGACGCGCTGGTTGCCGGCGAAGTCCCAGGCCAGCGTCCAGCCGCCGGTGATGGGGTCGCCGAGGTTGGTGACCGCGACGTTGCCGGTGAAGCCGGTGCTCCACTGGTTGACCGAGTAAGTGACGCGGCAGCCGGCCGCGGCACTGGCCTGGGAGGCGGCGACGGCGATGCCGGCGCCGGTGAGGAGGGTGACCGCGGCCGCGGCGGCCAGGCCGCGGGCGACGCTGTGGGGATGTGGTCTCATGCGCGAGCGCTCCTGGAGGACAAGGTTGCGCCCGGGGCAGGCGCAGCCGGAAGAGGCCGCCGGTCATTGAAGCCTGTCACTGAACCGGCGACGGCTTCAGAGTATGGGAGCGCTCCCACGACATCAATACGTCATCGCATCGAAACTTTCCGCTCCTTTTCGCCGGGCGGTGGCGCGCGCGCCGGACCCCCGCGCACGCCTCCGTCGGCGGTGCGCGCCGACGGGCCGCCCGCTGCTCGGTAGGCTGCCGCCACCCGCGCCGTCCGGTGGGGCGGCGGGGAGGATGCGACGGCCGCGCTGATCGCGGCCGGAACGGGGGGACGGCGATGCCCGAGATCGGTCTGCGCCTCATCCGCGACGAGGACCTGGACGCCATCTTCGACTTCATGCGCGACCCCGAGGCGGCCCGGATGGCCGCGTTCACCGCCCGCGACCCCGACGACCGGGCCGAGTTCGACGCGCACATGACGCGGCTGCGGACCAGCCCGGACATCACCGTGCGCGCGATCACCGTGGACGGCGAGCTCGCCGGGACGATCGGCTGGTTCGTGGTCGAGGGCGACACCGAGATCACCTACTGGCTCGGCCGGGAGTGGTGGGGGCGGGGCATCGCGTCGGAGGCCGTCCGCCAGCTCCTGCCCACCATCCCGGTCCGGCCCATCACGGCCCGCGCGGCCAGCGACAACGCCGGGTCGCTCGGGGTGCTGCGCAAGGCCGGCTTCCGCAAGGTCGGCACCGAGGTCGCGTACGCGACGGCACGCGGGCACGAGATCGAGGAGACCGTGCTGCGCCTCGACGGCCCGCGGGCCTAGGCTCATCCGATGGCGCTGATCGTCGTCCCCTATCACCAGGACGAGCGGCTGCCCGCCGCGCTGCTCCCGCTGCCCGCCGGGACGCCGGCGGTGGTCGTCGACCCCGAGCTGCCCGCGGGGGACCTGTGGGCCCGGCTGGCCGCGCTCGACGAGGCGGTGGCCCGGGCGGTGGCCGCCGCGCCGGACCCGGTGACCATGGTCTCGGGCGACTGCCTGGTGGCCGTGGCCGGCCTCGCCGGTGCCCAGCGCGCGGGCCGGGACCCGGCGCTCGTCTGGTTCGACGCGCACGGCGACGTGCACACGCTCGAGACCACCACCTCCGGCTATCCGGGCGGCCTGGCGCTGCGGCTGGCCCTCGGCGGCAACCCCGAGGTGCTGGCCGACCGGCTCGGCCTGCGCCCGGTGGCCGAGGAGCGGGTGGTGCTGGTCGGCGCCCGCGACCTCGACCCGCCCGAGGTGGCGTTCCTGGCCGGGAGCCGGGTACGCCGCACCACGGTCAGCGGCCTGTCCGCGGCGGACGCGCCGCCCGGCCCGCTGATCGTGCACGTCGACCTGGACGTGGTCGACGCCGCCGAGCTGCCCGGCCTGCTCTTCCCGGCGCCCGGTGGACCGCCGGCCGCCGAGGTGGTCGCCGCGGTGCGCCGGCTGCGCGCCACCGGCCGCGTGGTGCTGCTCGACATCGCGTGCCCGTGGCACCGCGTCGCCGACTCCTCCGCCCGCGCCGCGCTGCTCGAGGCGCTGATCGGATAGAAGAATGCCGGTGTCCCACCGCATCGGCGGGACACCGGCATCCGGCCCCTCGGTAAGGTCTCCGGCGTCCACTGTGTGGTAGCGCCTGACCCACCCTAGGGCTACGGTCAGCGACGGTGTCTTAAATGTTCCTGAAGTCTTCCGCAGATCCGGCTGAAGACCCTCATCGGCTCGGATGGAACCCGGTCGCCACCGAGTGTTTGGGCGTGCGGCTGCGCAGGCGGATCAGCAGCGCGACCCCCACGAACACCAGCACCGCGCCGACGATCAGACCCGGGATGAGCAGCGAGGGCGAACTGCCGTCGGCCGAGGCGGGCACCGCCGCCAGATCGTCCTCCGACGGCGCCGGCTCGGGCGTGGCGGTGGCCTCGTCGCCGGCCTCGCCGTACTCGGGATCGTCGGCCTCGTCCGCGCCGCCGGTCGGCGCCGTCGTGGGGGAGCCGGTCGGGGACCCGGTGGGGGATTCGGTCGCCGACGACTTCTGGCCGACCACCGGGCTCTGCCCGGACGCCTCCTGCAGCAGGGTCCCGCCGGCGCTGAACGCCTGCGGCTGGAACGTGACCCGGCCGGTGTCGGCGTCGTCGTCGAAGCTGATCCGGTAGCGGGCCGTCACCGTACGGCCACGGCACAGCTGGCCCGGGTCGAGCTGGACGTCGGTGATCCGGGCGACGTCGTCGTCCGTCTGCACCCGTACGGGAAAGGAGCCGTTCTCCTCCACCCGCTCGACCTCGGCCTCGTCCAGTTCGGGGCCCTGCACCCGCAGGATGAGCGACCACCGGACCTTCTGGCACCGGGCGCGGTCGGTGGACGCGACGACGGTCAGCGTCCGGCTCTCGGCCCCCGCCCCGAAGGTGGCCGGCAGTTCGGTGATGCGGACCTCGAAGCCGGGCTCGGCCGCGGTGGCCCGGCCGGACAGGACGAGGCTCGCCGCGGCGACGGCCAGGGCGGTCGTCGCCAGCACAGCACGATGCCGCACAGCGATCATCTCCTAACGCATAGTCATGGGAGAACCCGCAACGTCAGGTAGTTCGGCGCAGCGGGCCGAAAGGTTCACCGCCGGTGAAGGATCATCCGCCGCGGGACATTATTTTTGCCTTAGCCTCCGGTTTCGAACCGGTGTCTTCCCTGGTCAGAGCCGCTCGACGGGGGTGGGGTAGCAGGGTCGCGCAAACTTTGCCGCAAAGAAGTGCCCGAACGTTCATCCGAACCCGTCCCGCGCACGTAGATGGAGGAGGGCAGGGACCGGAGACGACACACCGTGAGGAAAGGAAGGACCACCGGACCGCCCGACAGTAACGAGCGCGGGGCATCCCCCACGGATGCCGGCGTCTGCGAACGCCCACGACGGACGCCTTGACCGCTGCGGAGAACGAGGAGCTATGGCCCGGACGAAGACGAAAGAACGATCCGCCACCCGTGTGGACGTCGAGATGGGTTCCACGGGTGGCCGTACGCCGCCCTCCAAGCTCACCGTCGCACTGTTCGCCACGTCGGTCCTCGCGGCGATCTGGGCCGTGATGATGCTCATCCCCGCGGGCCGTGTCGCCTACGTCTACATCTTCTACTACCTCGAGTACTACATGGGCGTGCTCGCGCTCGTGTCGCTCTCGATCACGATCATGATCGGCCTGGTCTCCACCGACCGGCTGGTCCTGTCGATCCGCCAGCGCCTGCTGCTCCAGTCGGCCCACCGCACCACCGGCGTGATGGCCGTCTCCGCCCTCGGCATCCACCTCTGGACGAAGTTCGCCGAGAGCCACATCCGGCTGATCGACATCTTCATCCCGTTCCTCTACCCCGGCTTCAACAAGGTCTTCGTCGGCTTCGGCACGCTGTCGGCCTGGATCATGGTCCTGGTGATGTGGACCGGCATCGCCCGTGCCCGGTTCATCGGCCGGGGCAAGCCGTGGATGTGGCGCGCCGTGCACAGCGTGTCCTACCTGATGTGGCCGATCGCCCTGCTGCACGGGCTCAACGCCGGCCGCCCCGCCGCCGTCTGGGTCATCGTCAGCTACGTCGTCTGCGTGCTGGGCGTGCTGATCGGTCTCGCCGTACGCATCGCGGTCAGCCTGAACCGCCGCAAGGACTTCGCCTCGCAGACCGGCACGGCCGGCGGCACCGGAGGCATGAAGCCGGTCGGCAAGCTCGCGCCCGCCGGCCCGATCGTCAAGGGCCGCGGCGGCCGCAAGCGCCGCGACGACGCGGTGGTCTCCGACCGCACCAACGCCGTCGACGCCTGGGTGCCCGCCGCGCCCGCCCGCCCGGTCTCGCCCGCCGTGGGGCCGGTCTCCCGCCCGGTCAGCCCGGCCGCGCCGGCACCGGTCAGCGCCGCCCCGGCGGCCCGCGAGGAGCGCCGCCCGCGCCGCTACGTCGACGACGAGGAACACGCCCGCCGGCACCGCGAGTACGACGACGCGCCCACCCAGCACTGGAAGTTCGAGGACGAGGACCTCATGCCCGCGCCGCGCTCCCGGCGCTACGAGGACGACGCCCCGCCGCGCCGCTACCAGGACGATCTGCCGGCGCCCCGGCAGCGCCGCCCCGCGGACCGGTTCGACGAGCGGTTCGACGAGCCCACCGGTGCGATGTCGCGCCGCGCCCTGGAGGACGGCCCGCGCCGCTACGCCGACGAGGACGAGATCCCGGCGCCGCGCGGACGCCGCCGGGCCGAGGAGGCGTACGAGGACGCGCCCCGGCCCCGGGCCCGCCGCTACGCGGACGAGGAGGACCTGCCGGCACCGCGGGCGCGCCGCGCCGCGGACGACGACCTGCCGCGTTCCCGGTACGCCGAGGACGACCTGCCCCGCCGGTACGCCGACGACGAGCCCCGCTCCCGCCGGTACGCCGACGACGACCGCTACGACGACGCCCCGCCGCGCCGCCGCGCCCCCCGGTACGCCGACGACGAGCCGCCGCGCCCGTCGCGGTCCTCCCGCTACGCCGAGGAGGACGAGGATGCGCCCCGGGCCCGGCGCGACCGGGGCGCCGACGTCGACCGCGCCGACTCGGGACGGCACAGCCGCAGCGAGTTCGTGGACCTCGCCGAGGACCCGAACTACCTGGAGCCCGACGAGACACCCACGCTCGTCGACATGGCGCAACGTCGCGCCCGCAGGGCGGCACAGCAGGAACCCGTGCGCACCGGAACGGGCCGGGGGGCCCGCAGGGGATCTCCGGGACGCGCGGCCGACGAGGTGGCTGACGACCGGTACTGGGCGCAGCTGCGAGGGGAAGCACAGTGACTGGTAGTAAGGTTCCGCCCGTCACCTCGATCGGGACGCCGCGGATCACCGCGGGTTTCGACGAGTACGGGCGGCTCGACCTGCTCGCGCACCAGGAGGTGCACGGCGGGTTCGCGGCCCTGTCGAGCGGCGAGCTGATCGGCCTCGCGGACCGCATCGAGCTGCGCGGGCGCGGCGGCGCCGGCTTCCCGTTCGCCCGCAAGCTGCGCGCGGTGCTCGACTCGTGCCGCCGCCAGGACCTGCCGCCGATCATCGTGGTCAACGCCACCGAGGGTGAGCCGCCGTCCTGGAAGGACAAGGCCGTCCTCACCCGCGGCCCGCACCTGATCCTCGACGGCGCTGCCCTCGCCGCTGCCGCGCTCGACGCCGAGGAGATCGTCATCGGCGTCGCGGACGACGGCATCGGGATGGAGTCGCTGGCCGAGGCGCTGGCCGAGCGCCGGATGCCGGTGCCCACCCGGATCGTCACCGTGCCGCACCGGTTCATCTCCGGCGAGGGCGGCGCCCTGGTCCGCGGCATCAACGGCGAGGCGCACATCCCGCCGGGGCGCAAGGTGCGCTCCAGCGACAACGGCGTGGCCGGCCTGCCCACCCTGCTGTCCAACGCGGAGACGTACTCGCAGCTGGCCATCGCCGCCCGGCTCGGCCCCTGGGAGTACAACTCGGTGGGCATCCCGGAGGAGCCCGGCACGGTCATGCTGACCGTCGGCGGCTCGTCGACCGCGCCCGCCGTCGTCGAGGCGCCCACCGGCACCCCGCTGATGGAGGTGCTGGAGATGTGCGGCGCCGACATCGGCCCCGGCCTGCTGGTCGGCGGCTACCACGGCAAATGGATCACCGCCGAGGCCGCCAAGACCGTCACCATCTCCCGCAAGGGCTTCGCCAAGGTCGGCGGCACGCTCGGCGCCGGCATGCTGATCCCGATCGGCTCGCAGACCTGCCCGCTGGGCGAGGTCGCCCAGGTCGTGCAGTACCTCGCCGGCGAGTCCGCCGGGCAGTGCGGGCCGTGCCGGCTCGGCCTGCCCGACCTGGCCCGCGCGGTGACGCTGGTGGCCCTGGGCGGCAGCGCGCTGGAGAACGTGCGCCAGGCGGCCGGTGTGGTCAAGGGCCGGGGGGCGTGCAGCCACCCGGACGGCACCTCCCGCTTCGCCCTGTCGGCGCTCGAGGTGTTCGCCCGCGACGTGGAGCTGCACGCCAACGGCGAGGGCTGCGGCAAGCAGGTGCGCGGCATCCTGCCGTTGCCGTACCACCAGGCGCAGGGGGCGCGGAAGCTGGCGCTGGACTGGTCGCGCTGCGACGGCCACGGGCTCTGCTCGGCCGTGGCTCCGGAGATCATCCGGCTGGACGCGAACGGCTTCCCGGCGTTCCCGCAGACCCCGCTGCCGCCGTGGCTGGAGAACGGGGCCCGCAAGGCGGTCAACGTCTGCCCGGCCCTGGCCCTGCGACTGACGGAGGCGGGCAAGAAGTGACGCTCAAGGTCCTGCTCGCCACGGCCGCGGCGGCCGCCGTCCTGGCCACGGCCGGGTGCGCCGCCGCGACCCCGGCGCCCTCCCCCGCTCCGGCGGCCGCTGCCGGGTCCGCCGGTCCGGCCGCCGTCCCGGCGACGCTGAAGTTCACGGGCAGGACCATCGACGGTACGGCATTCGACGCGGCCACCCTGGCGGGCAAGCCCACGATCCTGTGGTTCTGGGCGCCGTGGTGCGCCACCTGCGCCAGCGAGGCCATGTCGATCGGCGACATCCGCGAGGAGTACGGCGACCGCCTCAACATCCTCGGCATCGCGGGCATGGGCGGCAACAAGGCGATGCACGAGTTCGTGTCGGACCTCGAGGTGGGCTCGGTGCCGCACCTCGACGACGAGCCCGGCGCCATCTGGAGGAAGTTCGGGATCACCGAGCAGAGCACGTACGTCATCCTCGACCGCACCGGCAAGGTCGTCGTCTCCAGCTACCTCGACGATCTGCAGTTGACGTCGAAGGTCAAGGCGCTGGTGGCCTGACGCGTGGAGGCGCCGCCGCTGTTGCTCGCCCTCACCGCCGGGATGCTCGGTGCGGTCAACCCGTGCGGGTTCGCGCTGCTGCCGGCGTACCTGTCGGTCCTGGTCGCGGGCGACGAGGGGACCGCCGGGCCGCGGGCGGGTCTCGCCGCCGTCGGGCGCGCGCTGCGCTGCACGGGAGCGCTGACCCTGGGGTACGTGGCGGTCTTCGCCGGTTTCGGCCTGCTCCTGACCCCGGTCTCCGGCTGGCTCCAGCCCCGGCTGCCCTGGCTGACCGTGGTGCTCGGCGCCGGGCTGGCGATCCTCGGCGGCTGGTTGCTCAGCGGCCGGTCGCTGCCGGCGCCCGGCCGCCTGTCGCGCGCACCCCGGCTGACCGGCACCGCGGCGTCGATGGTGCTCTTCGGGATGGCGTACGCGGTGGCGTCGCTCGGCTGCGCGATCGGGCCGTTTCTCGCCCTGGTGGTCTCGAGTCTGCGCGCCGGGTCGGCGGCGGCCGGCCTGGCCCTCTTCCTCGCCTATGCCGCCGGAATGGGCCTGGTCATCGGGGTGACGGCCATTGCGGTCGCTTTGGTACGCGTTTCCGCAGTCGCCCGCTTACGCCGAGTTGCGGCGTATGTGCCCCGGGCGGGCGGCGCCGTCCTCATCATCGCCGGAGCGTATGTGGCCTACTACGGCTGGTATGAACTGCGCATTGTCAAGGATTTGAGGACTTCCGGGCAGGATCCGGTAGTGAATCTTGCCTCGAATGCCCAGCGCGAGTTGAGTGGGCTGGTCGGGCGGCTGGGCGCGGGCTGGTTCGTGCTCGTGCTGGCCGTCCTCGTGCTGGCAGCGCTCCTGCTGTCCCGCCGTCGCCGTACCTCAGTGGGGAGTTGATCGTGGACACCGCGTATCGCGTGAGTCCACTGCGCCGGGGTGACCCCGAGTGGCTGGGTGAATACCGGTTGTTGGGCCGGCTCGGTTCGGGCGGCATGGGGGTCGTCTACCTCGCCGAGAACGCCGACCGCATATACGTCGCGATCAAGCTGATTCATGCGTCGTTGGCGCATGATCCGGAGTTCCGGGCGCGTTTCCGGGGTGAGGTGGATCGGGCGCGGTTGGTGCCGTCGTTCTG
>NZ_PVZG01000011.1 GCF_003002065.1 Pseudosporangium ferrugineum | reverse complement strand
CAGCGACACGTGGCGATCCCGCACCCACCGTGAGTGGACAAAACGGTCAAGCCGAAACGGTCAGACAGGGAGCAAAAACCTCTGACGGATCGAGGCTAGCCCCACACTGGTACAGCGGTCGGCTGGAGCTGGAGAGTGAACGCGGCGTAGTCCTGCAGGCGGTTATGCACCATTTGAAGAATGGCCGACCCGAAGGTTACTCCTGGCAGATCCATCACTGTACGGCGCGCTGCGGATTCCGGCCCTTTCGATACGACGGTCGGCGAAGCTCTCCGCACCCTCTCCTCACCAGCGTCAATGGCACGCATGGGCTCTCTACTCGGGAAGATCGATGCTGAAACTGCGCTGCGTAGCAGTCATTGACTGTTGCCGATGCTCATGGTGCTATCTGCCACAGCATCGATAAGCGACACGCTTGATCAACGGGAGGGTGCATGCATCGCCGAACCGCGTCCAAAATCATGGCGACGTTCATCGCCGGCATATTGGCGGCCAACATTGTCCCAGGATCCGCAACCGCGAGCTCGCAAAGCGATCAGCCCGCACCTCCGGCCCAGAACGTGGGAGAAGTTCAGTATCGCCGTCAGGCAGCGGCCAGATCATCGGTAGATACAGTCTGCTCGCCGTCCACCAGCGGCAAACAGGCGTGTCTGAATTTCGGATACGAGCGGGAGAAGAAGGCCGGCAGCCGCACTGTGCCACCGACCACCTCGGCCGTCAACCCGTACCCGCAGATCTGTGCCGACAGCGGAACCGACGGGGGCGTCATCTATGCCGACAGCCGAAAGCAGGTGTGCCGGGTTCTCACCGGCGCATATCTGTACACCACACAGACAACCGGCGGCGTCACCCGGGAGACCGGCCGGCTGTACATCGACTTCTGGGACTGGACATATTCCAGCCCCGACCTGCCGAACTGGAATCACCAGGGTGGAGTCGTCGCCGTGCAACTCGGCAGTTACGGCCCGCCGACAGCCTCGACGGTCACCGGCAGCTTCGGTGTCGCCGGGCAATGCACCGTGAACGGCAACTTCAGCTTCCCCTCCCAACCGATGCTGCCGTACGGCACCATCCGCTCCGGCGAAGGCTCAGCCCGAACCACCGCGCTGGCCGCCGGGGCAGTCGGCACCTGCTCCACAGCCTGGAGCCTGACCTGGGCCATTCCCGGCTACAACCCCGTCGTCGCTAGCGCCGGAGCCCTCAGCGAGATCCGCTGCGACAACGCCGTCGGCGGCTACCTTCAGAACCCGGTACGCCCTGGCTGCGTTGTGCCCTGGTACGCCGAATCCGTGGTCTACAGCCAGAGCCGCTATCCGTCCCTGGCCTCACATGTGGCCCGCGCCCAGGCTTCCGGCCTACCAGGTCTGAACTGGGCCGATCCGCTGTTCCGCAGCACCGACCCGGCCGACGAGAGCACCAACCGGGCACTGGCTTGCGGTGACGCACCCAGTCTGCCCGGACTCAGCTGCGACGAATACCCGCTGGCAACCACCTACAACGGCCTGCGCTACGGCGGCACCCGGCGAACCTTCACCGGATGTCAGATCAACGCACCGACCAACGTCACCGGTCGCCTCGGGGCCAGCGCCTGCATGATCACCGCCAGTGAGAACAGCGCTCAGGGTGGCTTGATGTCGGGCTTCTACTACTTCAACCGGGTCCTCGACACCGATCCATTCCTCGTCGAGGTTGGCCCCTGACTAATATCGCAGCGGCTGCCCGGCGCGGGTAAGATCATCGTGCCGGGTATCCGGCTTTCTCAATCCAGTGCGAAAGAGGTCTCCAGAGATGTCCGCAGCGGCGAAATTGATCACTCAGGACCACCTCTTCGCCTTGGTTGATGGGCCGGAATTTCCGCTCGAGAGCGCAAATTGGAGCACCGGACTCTGCGCCCAGATGGACGTCGGTGCGTTGATCTACACCGGAGCCAACAAAGGTAGGGTGACCGTCGAGGCAGCGTATGCCGAAATAGCACCGGATATCTGGTCGCCGAATGCCTGGCAGGACGCCCAGCAGTGGGATGACATAGCCGAGGTTAGCGTCCACGCGCCGCATGGCAACCTGGAAATCCACCAACTCGCGTACGGACCATTCGACACACCACCGCGCCTGCCCTGCATGAGCGCGGACGGGTCTGGGACGTACCGGCTTCGTGTGTATGCACGCGGTCGAGACCGCCACTACGATGAAATCGTCGACAACACGGGAGAGGAATACCGCATTGCCACCTGGCCGGCGGCTGCCGCACCACCACTGATCATCCGATCGACAAGTCGGTGTGGCTATAGCATGAGAGTCGGTGGCTGACCCTTTACGAACCCAAAGAAGCGTCGACTGAGGCTCGGCTGACGATCCGCTTCCCGACAGAGCTGAATGAATCGAGCCATACAGCTCTGGACGAGCACAGGCATTGACCGAACCTCTACGCGAGCTTGCGGTGCCTTTGCGCCCCCCGTGGCCGCCGGAGATCGCCTTTGACACGAACAGAGGTCGTGGTGCTCCGATGATCAAAGAGGCCGTCTGCGTGCGCCCACGACCATAGTGCGACAGAGAGTCCGTCCATCTTGACGTCCAGGCAGGTCAATCCGTTGCCGCTCCCTGTCTTGAAGACCGGTGAGGCGTTCCGCGTCTCCGTGGGTTCGCCAGCCATCAGTCGATGGCGGGGTCCCCGGGCATGCCGTAGCGGGCGGCGAAGGTTTGGGCCGCTTCGTCGACCACCTGGGTGACGCGTTCCGTGGTTACCTGCCAGCCCGGGACGAGGAGGGACGGCCAGAAGATGTAGTTGGAGATCATGCCGAGGAATTGGGTGGCGGCGAGTTCTACGTCGTCGATCCGGGCTGTTCCCGCGGTGTGTTCGGCCGAGAGGTAGCGGCGTACGGATTCGAAGTAGGGCATTTTGCCTTGGGAGAACTGGGCTTGGGCCAGTTCGGGGAATCGGGGCAGTTCGGCGATGACGATGCGGAAGAGGTCCGTCATTCGGGGGCGGCTCAGCAGGTCAGCGTAGCGGCGGCCGATGGTGGTGAGGCCTTCGATCAGGTTGCCGGGCGGTGGGGGGTCCTGGTCGTCGGCGGTGGACCAGGACTCGGTGACGATGGCGTCGAACAGGGCGGCCTTGGTCGGGAACTGCTTGAACAGGGTGGCCTTTGAAACGCCGGAGCGTTCCGCTATTCGCAGCAGCGACGTGCGGTCGTAGCCGAGTTCGAGGAACAGGGCGGTCGCGGCCGCCATGATCAGCGCGCGTTTTTCCTGGGCTACGCGCTGGTGGTACGTCGTCACGACCTTGCTCATCGGCCGAGCATACGAGGTGAGTGGCTTGACTCACCACTGCACCCGGCCTAGGGTCGGGCAATGGTGAGTCGATCGGCTCACCATTACGCACCGAAGGAGCGTCTGATGAACCGCTTCGACGACCTCACCGTGCTCGTGACCGGTGGGACCGGTGGGCAGGGCTCGAGCCATGTGCGCGCCTTTCACGCCGAGGGAGCGAACGTCGTGATCGGCGGCATCGACGCCGAACGGGGGGCCGCCCTCGCCGGCGAGCTCGGGGCCCGGGCTCAGTTCGTCCGTCTCGACGTCACCGACGAGGGCTCGTGGTCCGCCGCCGTGCAGGCCGTCGAAAGCACCTTCGGCGGCCTGGACGTGCTCGTCAACAACGCCGGGGTGCAGAATCCGCCGGCGCCGATCGAGGGCACGGAGCGGGCCACGTGGTCGCGCATCCTCGACGTCAACCTCACGGGGACCTTCCTCGGCATCAAGGTCGCCGCCCCGGCTCTGCGCCGCTCGGCCGGGGGAGCCATCGTGAACATCGGCTCGACCATGGGCCTGGGCGGCACGGCCCACTACGCGCCGTACGTCGCCGGCAAGTGGGCGGTGCGAGGTCTCACCCGGACGGCGGCGCTCGAACTCGGCCGTGACCACATCCGGGTGAACGCCATCCACCCGGGCGTGATCGCGACCCCCTTCATCCAGGAGCCGGCGGCCGGCGCCACCGCGGCGATCGCCGACTTCTATTCACCCGAGCCGTTCGCCGTCCCGCGTCTCGGCGAGCCGGCCGACGTCACCCGGCTTCTGCTCTTCCTCGCGTCGTCGGACGCGTCGTTCATCACCGGATCGGAGTACGTCATCGACGGCGGCCTCCTCCTCGGCCCCGCCCTCCAGAAGGAAGCCGCGCGAGAGGGACGCCGCGCGACAAGGAGTCGCGCGACAAGGAAGCCGCGCGAGAAGAGGCCGTGCGAGAAGGACGCCGTACAAGAAGGAGGCCGTGTGAGCACGCCGGACCCGACCCGGGGAAGTCATGATCAATTAGGCCGCCGTTCAGCCGCTCCGGGGTCCGGAGCGGCTTAGCATCGATGCCGACGTTGATCTTTACCTGGGGAGAACTGTGAAGACGTCACGCAGGATGATCGCCCAGTCGGTGCGCCTGTGGTCGGGCAACAACGCCGGCTACGTCATTCTGCGTAACGGCGCCCAGCGGGTGGACTTCGGCAAGAACGAGCACAAGGATCTCGGGTCCGACCCCGAGCGGGGCATCTCGGTCACCTTCCTCAAGATCTACTGAGCGACGGCGCCACGTCGCTCGGATTGCTCGGCGAGGGCGTATTCAGCGGGGCGTCGGCTGCTGACCAGTTCCTCACACCCGGCCGTCACGATGTCGCCATGCCAACGACTCGGGACCATGTTCTGCGCGGCGGCCTGGCGTGCGCTGCCCTGCTCAGCCTCTCCACGATGACCGCCTGCAGCGGCGACGATCCGGCTCCGGCTGGGAAGGGCGGCCGCGTCGCGACGATCTCCGGCGCGCCGTCGACGCCGGCCGGGGCCGAGCAGCAGGGCGCCATGCTGCGCATCGACATGACCGAGGCCGACCGGAAAGCCGTGTACGACGTGTACTACGCCTGCCTCGAGGGGCACGGGGTGCGGATGCAGGAGAAGTTCCCGGGCGGGCCGAAGGTGCCGACCCAGGAGAAGAAGGACAACCCCGAGGGCTACCACGCGTGCGACGCCAAGGAGCCCTATCTCGATCCGTTGCTCGACAAGACCAGGAATCCCAAGTACGCCGACCAGTTCCGGAACTGGCTGACCTGCATGAACAGCAAGGGCGTCGAGGTCAGCGGGAACTGGGACGACGAGTTCCTCAAGTTCGGCAAGCGGCGGGCCGGCATCGACGGGCAGGAGTACCTCCGGATCTACCGGGAGTGTGACATGGCGTCGTTCAAGCCCTGACGGACCTCCACGGGGATGCCGTTCAGCACGGCGTTTCCGGACAGCGGGTCCACCACCAGCTCGTCCGTGAGGATGTTGCTGTTGACGCCCGGGTGGTCCGTCGCCACGGTCAGGCGTACGCCCGGCAGGTCGTGGCCCCAGCCGTGCGGCAGGCTCACCACTCCCGGCATCACGCGGTCGGTCACTTCCACGCGTACGGAAACAGCCCCTGCCCGTGATGTCACCTCGGCCGGGTCGCCGTCCGCGAGGGCGAGGCGGGCGGCGTCGGCGGGGTTGAGCTGGAGGGTGCAGCGGTCCCGGCCCTTCACGAGGGCCGGGACGTTGTGCATCCAGCTGTTGTTGGAGCGCAGATGGCGGCGTCCGATGAGGACGAGCTCGGGGTTCCGGCGGTGCAGCGCCGCCCGCAGGCGGGGGACGTCCGCGGCGAGCGGCGGGGCGCACAGCTCCACCTTGCCGCTCGGCGTGCGCAGGACCTCCGGGATTCTCGGCTGGAGCGGTCCCAGGTCGATGCCGTGCGGGCTGGCGAGGAGCCGGCTCAGCGACAGACCGCCGGGCCGGGTGCCGAAACCGTCACCGTACGCGCCGGTGCGCAGCGCGACGTCGAGCAGTCGTTCGGCCGGGTGATCGCCGTCCACCAGGGCGCGGAGGTCGGTCGCCGGCCGGCCGGTCGTGGCCGCCGCACGTTGGAGAGCCTCGTCGAGCATCCCGTCGTGGAGTACGGCTGGGTCGGTGTCGGCGCCCTTGCCGGTGACGATCAGGTGGAGGCGGGCGAGGATGTCGCACTCGTCCATCCCGGCCGGGTCCGGCGCCAGGACCGGCGGCGAGTACGCGGCGAAGTTCCGCACCGCCAGCCCCAGGAACGAGAAGTCGTAGTGCCCCTTCCGCGCGGCGTCGAGGGGCGGGAGGATCACGTCCGCGTGCCGGGTGGTCTCGTTCAGGTACGGGTCGACGCTCACCATGAAGTCGAGCCCGCCGAGCGCGCGGTCGAGCCGGCCGCTGTTCGGCGTCGAGAGCGCCGGGTTGCCGGCCACCGTGACGAAGGCCCGTACGTGCGCCTCGAGCTCCTCGGCCAGGGCAGCGACCGGCAGTTCGCCCTTCACCTCCGGCAGGCCGCGGACCCGGCTGTGCCAGCGCCCGGTGCGGAAGCCTTTGCCTCCCGGGCGGGCCTGGGCGCGCAGGTGCGCGGCGAGCGGGAACATGACGCCGCCGGCCCGGTCGAGGTTGCCGGTGAGGATGCTGACGACGTCGACCAGCCAGCTGGTCAGGGTGCCGAATTCGACCGTGCAGGTGCCGATGCGGCCGTACACGGCGGCGGTCGGCGCGGCGGCGAGTTCGCGGGCGAGGCCGCGGATCCGGTCGGCCGGTACGCCGCAGACGCCGCTCACCTCGTCGGGCGGGAAGGCGAGGGCCAGGTCGCGGACCTCGTCGACGCCGGTGACGTGGCCGGCGAGCGCGCCGAGGTCGGTCAGGTTCTCGTCGAACAGGGTGTGGACGATGCCGAAGAGGAGGTACGCGTCGGTGCCCGGCCGGATGAAGACGTGCTCGTCGGCGTGCTCGGCGGTGCGGGTGCGGCGCGGGTCGACCACGATGAACCGTCCGCCGCGCGCCTGGAGGGCTCGGAGGCGGCCGGGGAAGTCGGCGGCGGTGGCCAGGCTGCCGTTGGACTCCCACGGGTTGGCGCCGAGGATCAGCAGCAGGTCCGTACGGTCCACATCGGGCACCGGGATGGCCAGCGGGCTGCCGTAGAGGTAGCCGCACGACACGTGCTTCGGCATCTGGTCGACCGTGCTGGCCGAGAAGACACCGCGGCTCCCGAGCGCGCGCAGGAACGGCGTCACGTAGAGGCCGCCGGCCATGGTGTGCACGTTGGGATTGCCCACGTAGACCGCGACGGCGTCGGGGCCGTGCCGCTCGAGGACCGGCCGCAGTCCCGCCTCGACGGCCCGGAACGCCTCGTCCCAGCCGGCTTCCTCGTGCCGGTCGCCGCGCCGGATCAGGGGCCGCCGCAACCGGTCGGGGTCGGCGGTCAGCTGCCCGAAGGTGGCGCCCTTCGGGCAGACGAAGCCGTGGCTGAAGACGTGCTCGCGGTCGCCTCGCGCGGCGGCGATCCGATCCCCGTCGACGGTGAGTTCCAGGCCGCACGCCGCCTCGCAGAGGGGGCAGGTGCGATATGCCGTACGCCCGGTGCTGGAGACGTCCACGGAGTCACCGACCTTCCGGCCACCGCGGGGCGGCCCATGGTTGTTACTCGTGAGTATCCAACCATGGGCCGCGGGAATCAGTCGAGGTCCGGCAGGTGCGCCTCGCCGCGGTCCGGCAGCAGGAACGGGGTGTCGATGTCGGGCGTACCCTCACCGATCGGCACCGCCCGGACGCCGCCCTCGGGCGTCACGATGATGTAGACGTTGTTGTTCGTACGGATGGTGTACTTCAGCTTGCCGTTGCTGGTGCCGGTGTTGCGGAAGAGGAAGAGCTGGGTGCTCTTCGCCGCGTCGCAGGCGGCCGCCGTGACCCGGCTGTCCTTCTCGACCTGGAGGCACAGCGCCTCGCCGCCGGCCCGGACCCGCGCCGTACGGATCCAGTAGCGCTCGCCCTGGACCTTCGTCAGCACGAAGAGCGTCCGGTCGTCGAAGGCGTCGGAGAGCTCCACCTTGCGCGAGCTGCTGACCCCGAGCGTGCCCTCGCTGTTGACCGGCAGCACCCACACTTCCCGGGTGCCGCTGAAGACGTCGCCCGCGGCCTTCTTGGTCGCCTTCTTCTTGGGGGTGGCCTTCGTGGTCTCCGGCTTCTTCCCGGAGGCGGCCACCGAGCCGGGCGCGTCCGACGTGGCGGTCGCGGAGACCTTCTGCGGCGCCGGCGGGGGTGCGGCCGAGGGCGTTCCACCGGCGCAGGCCTGCTGGGTCAGCATCAGGCCGGCCAGCACCGCCGAAGCGGCGGAAATGCGGGTGATTCGGGACGTGATTCGCACGGTTCTCTCCTTGGATCCGAGGGGTGGATGAGGGGGTCTCAGTCGAGCGAGGGCTGGGAGGCCTCGCCCCGGTCGGGCAACACGAACGGTGTGTCGATGTCGGGGGTGCCCTCCCCGATGTACGCGGCGACGATGCCGGTCCCGCCGCCGCCCGAGAGCGTGCCGTCCGGGTCCTGCACCAGGTAGTAGTCCCCGGCGGTGCGGATCGTGTACTTCGGCTTGCCGTCGGAGGTCTCGCCGACCTTGCGGAACCGCCACAGCTGGCGCTGGGCGGCGGCGTCGCAGCCCTCCGCGGTGACCGGCGCCGCGGCGCCCGAGGTCTCTCCGGCCTCCAGGCACAGGGCCTCGCCACCGCTGCGGATCCGCGCGGTCTGGATCCAGTACCGGCCGCCGGAGACCTCGTTCAGGACGAAGAGCGCCCGGTCACCGAAGTTGTCCGAGAGGGTGGCGCGCTCGTTGCCGTCGAGCGCCACCGTCGCCTCGCTG
Source organism: Pseudosporangium ferrugineum (assembly GCF_003002065.1). Classification (GTDB taxonomy): domain Bacteria; phylum Actinomycetota; class Actinomycetes; order Mycobacteriales; family Micromonosporaceae; genus Actinoplanes; species Actinoplanes ferrugineus_A. The sequence goes on along the minus strand of NZ_PVZG01000011.1, from coordinate 309,944 downwards.
TTCTCCGGCAGCAGCAGGACCTCCCGATCGCCGGCGAAGACGTTCCCCGTCACGGTCCTCGGGGGCTTGGACGTCGGCTTACTCGTCGGCGGCGTGCTGGTCGGGGTCGAGTTGGACGGCGGCCGCGACGGCGGCGAGGAGGGCGTCGACGGTAGGGGGGCGGGCGGGGTGTTCGTGACGGACGGGGCCGGGGCCGTCGGCGTGACCGCGGGGGGCGCGGCCTTCCGGGGCTGCTGGTTCACCGCGATGCCCACCCCGATGCCGCCGACGACCAGGAACGCGAGGGCGCCGGTCGCGACCTGCCGGTTGCGGCGCCGGCGGTCGGCCCGGGCCCGGATCGCCGCGGCGGGGGAGAGGTGACCCGTACGCTCGCCGTGCGCGGCCAGCGCGCTCAGGTCGCGGCCGAAGTCGTTGCTAGGCATCGTGATTCACCCTCCCCGTCATGTACTCGTCGGACTCGGACAGATGGGCTGCCATGGCGCGCCGGCCGCGGGCGAGCCGGGCCTTGACGGTGCCGGTCGGCGCGCCCACCTCCTCGGCGATCTCGCCGACGCTCAGGCCGACCAGGTGATGCAGGACGATCACCCGGCGCTGGTCGGCCGGGATCTGCTTCAGGGCGTGCACGAGGGCCACGTGGTCCGGGCTGAGCCCCTCGATCTCCTGGTCCACCGCGTCCCGGTGATGCGCCCGGACCCGGTTGACCGCCTTGCGCCAGGCGCTGACGGCGTTGCGCGACGCCACCCGGCGTACCCAGGCCTCCGGGCTGTCCGCCTCGCGGACGGTCCCCCATCGGTCCCAGGCCTTCAGGTACGCCTCGGCGACCGCGTCCTCCGCCTCGGCGCGGTTGCCGGTCATGGCGTACACCTGACCGAGGACACGGCGTGACGAGCCCGCGTAGAAGGCGTCGAACTCTTCCGCGTCGCGCATCGAACAGATCTCCCCCGACGCTCACCGGCCCCGGCCCCGTGACCGGTTTCGTCCAGGTTGACGCCCGGACGCAACCCCCGGTTGCATCGTGATCGATTTTTTTCTCGCGCGGGGCGGACATGCCCTGTTGACGCCTGGAAGGGGTCCGCGGTTGCGCGGCAATCCCCTCGGGTTCAGGCCGGCGGGTTGATCAGCATCTGCGGCCCCTCGCCGCGCTCCGCCAGCCGGTCGCCCGGATTTATCAGGGTGCACCGCTGCAGGGACAGGCAGCCGCAGCCGATGCACCCGGTCAGCTGGTCGCGCAGCCGCTCCATCAGCGTGATGCGGTCCTCGAGCTTGCGGCGCCACCGGGCGGACAGCCGGGCCCAGTCCGCCTTCGTCGGGGTCCGGTTCTCCGGCAGCCCCGCCAGCGCGCCGCGGATCTCCCCGAGCGAGACGCCGACCTGCTGGGCGATCCGGATGAACGCCACCCGGCGCAGCTCGTGGCGCTCGTACCGGCGCTGGTTGCCGGTGGTCCGGGTGGAGCGGATCAGCCCCTCGCGCTCGTAGAAGCGCAGCGCGGACGGTGCCACCCCGCTGCGCGCCGCCAGGTCGCCGATGGTGAGCAGCTCCACTCGAGCCTTCCTTGAGTTGAAGTGAACTTCAAGTTGCAGAGTGAGGCTATGACGACGACGGCGGTTAGGCCAGATCTGCTGGGATCCCTGCTGACCCGGATCACCGGCGACCGGAAGCACGCGCCCAGCGCGTACTCGACGCTCGATGTTCTGTGGGTGCTCTACGACCGGATCCTGCGGGTCTCACCCGGCACCGCCGACGAACCGGACCGCGACCGGTTCCTGCTCTCCAAGGGGCACGGACCGGCCGCCTACTACGCCGTGCTCGCCGCGAAGGGGTTCATCCCCGTGGAATGGCTCGACGACCTCGCCGGCAGCACGAGCCGGCTCGGCCACCACCCCGACCGCGTGCTGATCCCCGGCGTGGAGATCGGGACGGGGTCGCTGGGTCACGGTCTCGGCCTCGCCATCGGCACGGCGCTGGGACTGAGGGCGCAGGGGTACGCCGAAGCGCACACGTACGTCCTGCTCGGCGACGCCGAACTGGACGAGGGCTCCAACCACGAGGCGATCGCGTACGCGGCGGCGATCGGGCTGCCCCTGACCGCCATCGTGATCGACAACCAGTCCGCCACGCACGGCTGGCCCGGCGGCATCGCGAGCCGGTTCATCGGCTGGAGCTGCGCCATCGTGGACGGCCGCGACCACGACGCGCTCGAGGCGGCCCTGCGACCGGCCGCCCGGCACCGGCCGCACGTCGTCATCGCGACCGTCGAACCGAAGGGACACTGATCATGCGGGAGACCTTCGTCGCCACCACGACCGCGCTCCTCCAGGAGGACCCGAGAACCGCGGTGGTCCTGGCCGACATCTCGGCCGACGCCTTCGCCGGCGCGGCCCGCCGGCACCCCGACCGGGTCATCAACGTGGGCATCCGCGAGCAGCTGATGGCCGGCGTCGCGGGCGGGCTCGCCCTCACCGGGATGCGACCGTACGTCCATTCGTACGCGCCCTTCGTCGTGGACCGGGCGTACGAGCAGCTCAAACTCGACCTGGGTCACCAGGACGCGGGCGCGGTGCTGGTCAGCATCGGCGCCTCGTACGACGCGTCGAGCGAGGGCTACACCCACCAGTCACCGGGCGACGTCGCGCTGCTCGACACGCTCGAGGGCTGGGCGGTGCACGTACCCGGCCACCCGGACGAGGTCCCCGCCCTGCTCCGCGCGGCCGCCCACCACGACGACCGGGTGTACGTCCGGCTCTCCACCCAGCACAACCGGCACGCGTACCCCGGGACCGACCTCAAGGTGATCCGCCGGGGCCCGGCGGGCGGCGCGGTGGTGCTGGCCGTGGGCCCGATGCTGGACCCGGTGCTGGACGCCGGCCTCGACGTCACGGTCGCGTACACGAACACGCCTCGCCCGCTCGACGTCAACCGGCTGCGCGAACTCGTCACCGAGGAGATCGTCGTGGTGGAGCCGTACCTGTCGGGCACGTCCAGCCGGGTCGTGGCCGCGGCGCTGTCCGCCGTACCCCATCGGGAACTGCACCTCGGGGTGGGCCGCACGGAACAGCGACGCTACGGCTCCCCGTTCGACCACGCCCGGTGGCACGGCCTCGACCCGGCCGGCCTCCGCACCTCGATCGGCGCGTTCCTGAACCGTTAGGCGGCGATCGGGAGGCTCGGGCGGCGGTCGCGGAAGACGTGCTTGAGGAGGGCGTCGAAGTGCCAGACGCGGTCCGGTTCGGTGACTCGCATGCGGAAGCGTTCGCGGACGCCGTCCACCGCCGTGGCCGCGACCTCGACCGCCGACTGGCGGAGGTCCGGGTTCCAGGTCACGTCGCTGAGGTGGCGGAGGTTGGCGTTCAGGTGCAGGCGCAGGCGGTGCAGGACCCGGGTCTCCTGGGTGATCACCAGGCGGCGATAGGTCAGCAGGAGGAGGAAGTCGCCGGCCAGCGGGCGGTCCGGATTCACGCAGCGGGTGACCAGGACCGTGGCGTCGTCGGGTTCGACGCAGCGGCGGAAGATCGGCATGTGCCGGCTCACGGTGGGGATCGGGACCCCGGCTTCGGCGGCGGCGGGAAGGAACGTACGGGAGAACACGTCCATGTGGCGTTTAACGGTGACGCGCGGGGGAAGGCGCGGGCGTGTCACGATGAATATCGAATTACAGGAGCTCGACCACCGTGGCGTTCGCCATTCCTCCGCCCTCGCACATGGTCTGCAGGCCGTAGCGGACGCCGGTCTGTCGCATGTGGTGCAGCATCGTCGTCATGATCCGGGCCCCGGACGCGCCGAGCGGGTGGCCCAGGGCGATCGCCCCGCCGCGCGGGTTGAGGCGGGACGGGTCCGCGCCGGTCTCCGCCAGCCAGGCCAGCGGTACGGGCGCGAACGCCTCGTTCACCTCGTACACCCCGATGTCGTCCAGGGTGAGCCCCGCCTTGGCGAGCGCCTTCGCGGTGGCCGGGATGGGCGCGGTCAGCATGATGACCGGATCGTCGGCGGCGACCACGGCGGTGTGGATGCGCGCCAGCGGGCGCAGGCCGTGCGCGGCCGCCCAGCGTGAGGTGGTCACGGCGAGCGCGGCGGCGCCGTCGGAGATCTGCGAGGCCGAGCCCGCGGTGACCACGCCGTCGGCCCGGAACGGCGTCTTCAGCCCGGCGAGCTTCTCGAGCGTGGTGTCCCGGCGGATACCCTCGTCGCGGGTCACGTCCCCGACCGGGGCGATCTCGGTGTCGAACTCGCCGGCGTCCTGCGCCTTGGCCGCGGCCGCGTGGCTGGCCAGCGCGTACTCGTCGAGCTGCTGCCGGGAGAAGCCCCAGCGGGCGGCGATCATCTCGGCGCCGACGCCCTGGTGGAAGGTGTCGGTGCCGTAGCGCTCGCGGATCGACGGCCCGTACGGGTCCTGGCCGGCGATGCTGGAGAACATCGCCACCCGGCTCATCGACTCGACGCCGCCGGCGACCACCAGATCGGCCTGGCCGGAGAGCACCGTCGCCGCCGCGAAGTGCAGCGCCTGCTGGCTCGAGCCGCACTGCCGGTCCATGGTCGTGGCCGGCACCGACTCGGGCCAGCCGGCCGCCAGCACCGCGTTGCGCCCGGTGTTCCACGACTGCTCGCCGACCTGCGAGACGCACCCCCAGTGCACGTCCTCGATGTCGGCCGGGTCGAGCCCCGTCCGTTCCCGCAGGGCGCGCAGCACCCCCGCCGCCAGTTCCACCGGATGGACGCCGGCGAGCCCGCCGTTGCGCCGCCCCACCGGAGTCCGCACCGCGCCCACGATCACCGCATCTCGCATAGGCCGACGGTACGCGAGCCTGCGATAGTTGTGCCCATGTCGGCTCTTCAGTGGCGGGTGAAGCCGGTCCTGCCGGTGACGAAACTGCTCGGCGCGGTCGCGCTCGTCGTGCTGGTGACGGCCTTCGGGCGCCACGATCCGGTGCAGTGGGTGCTGGCCGGGGCCGGCGCGGCGGGGCTGACGCTGTGGGCCGTCCGCGACCTCGTCCGGCCCGTACGGCTCATGGCGGACCCGGGCGGGATCACCGTGGTGGTGGGCTTCGCGCGGCGCCGGCATCTGCCCTGGGCGCAGGTGGAGCGGATCCGGGTGGACCGCCGTGCCCGCCGGGGCATCCGCAGCGAGCTGCTCGAGATCGACGCCGGCGACAGCCTGCACCTGTTCAGCGTCCACGAGCTGGGCGCCGAGCCGGAGGAGGTGACGCGGGCCCTCGACGACCTGCGCGCCGGAGTCGTCAGGTGAGCAGTCGTCAGGTGAGCATCAGCGTGCGGTAGACCGCGATCGCCATCAGGATCACGAACACCGCCGCGAGGCCCACGCCCTGGACGAGGTTGCGCTTGTCGCGGGGCGCGTACGCGAGGATGCCGCCGGCCACGAACCCGGTGAACAGGCCGCCCAGGTGTCCCTCGACCGAGATGCTGGCCACCGCGAACGTGAAGATCACGTTGATGACGATCACCGGGAGGATCGGCGCGACGCTGAGGTTCAGCCGCCTGAGCAGCACGAAGATGGCCGCCATCAGGCCGAAGACCGCGGTGGAGGCGCCCGCCGTCGCCTGATTGGGTGCGGCCAGCGCGTACGCCGCGACGTTGCCGCCGAGGCCGGCGAGCACGTAGAGGCCGACGAACCGCAGCGGGCCGAGCACGCGCTCCAGGTCGCGGCCGAGGATCCACAACGCGTACATGTTCATCAGCAGGTGCAGCACGCCGTAGTGCAGGAACATGGCCGTGAACAGGCGATACCACTCGCCGTTGCCGGCGATGCCGTGCAGGCTGACGTCGCCCGCCGGGCCGTAGACGGCGCTGCCGAGGACGGCCCCCCACTGCGTCAACGGGGTGCTCGAGCCGAGCAGGCCGCCCATGCCGCCGCCGGCGACGGCGTTCGCGCCGCCCGACAGGATCGACATGACCATGACGAGGACGTTGACGCCGATGAGGGTCTTGGTGGCCGTCCCGGCCCGGCCGGCCGCGCTCCCGCCGAAGGCAGTGCGGGCCGGCCGCTGGGTCCGCCGCCCCTGGGCGACGCACTCCGGGCACTGGTGCCCGACCGAGGCCTCGTTCATGCAGTCCGGGCAGATGGGCCGATCGCAGCGGCTGCACCGGACATAAGTCTCCTTCGACGGGTGTCGGTAGCAGACCGGAGCCGTCACCGGAGACTCATTCATGCCCTCAAAGGTACCCGTGCGGGTGTACTAGTCGGCGACCCGCTCGATCTCGACGCGCTCGATGACGACGTCCTCGCGGGGGCGGTCGCCGGGGCCGGTCGGGGTGGTCGCGATCGAGTCGACGACCTTGGCGGACGCCTCGTCGGCGACCTGGCCGAAAATGGTGTGCCGGCGGTTCAGGTGCGGGGTGGGGCTGACCGTGATGAAGAACTGCGAGCCGTTGGTGCCCGGGCCGGCGTTCGCCATCGCGAGCAGGTACGGCCGGTCGAACTGGAGCTCCGGGTGGAACTCGTCGGCGAACTGGAAGCCCGGGCCGCCGCGGCCGGTGCCGGTCGGGTCGCCCATCTGGACCATGAAGTTCGCGATGACCCGGTGCGAGATGGTCCCGTCGTAGTAGGGGCCGCTGCCCTTCTGGCCGGTACGCGGGTCGACGTACTCCTTCGTGCCCTCCGCGAGGTCCACGAAGTTGCGCACGGTGGCCGGCGCGTGGTCCGGGAACAGCTGGAGCCGGATCGAGCCGTGGTTGGTGTGCAGGGTGGCGTAAAGCTTCTCAGCCACGGGTACTCCTATCGGCGTTGGACAAGTTCCTTGCAGTTCGGATCCTGCCCCATGTGTCTGAACCGGCTACGCGGGGGTACCCGAGGGGGCAGCATGGACCCGGGAGAAACCACAGGAGGTGCACTGGTGTTCGCAACTATGCGACGGAAGAACCGCAACGCGAAGATGAAGAGCGAGCTCGGCCAGAGCGTTGATCACTTCAAGCGTGCGGCCTCGCTCGCCGCACAGGAGACCAGCGCAACCGTGGGGCCGAAGTTCGCGGCCGCCAAGGATCGCGTGCAGCCGGCGGCCCGCAAGGCCAAGGGCGCGGCGACCAGCGGCTGGGGCAGCGCCATCGCCACCCTCGGCCCGCTCGTGGCCGCGGCGAGCGAGAACGCGAGGCAGACCGGCAAGAAGGCGAACAAGCGGGCCGTGAAGGCCAACAAGGATGCCGCCAAGGCCGGCCGCAGGAACGCCCGGAAGCTCGAGAAGCGGGCCAACAAGGCCGTCGGCCGCAAGCAGAGCAGCACGGGCGGCAAGCTCGTGAAGCTCGCGCTGGCCGGGGCCGCCGTCGGTGCCGCGGGCGCCTACGTCCTGCGTAAGCGCCGCAGCGACCAGTGGGACGAGTACGACCCCACCGGCCCGGTGAACCGGTCGACCCTGACCACCGGCGCCGAGGACGCGGCGTTCGAGCCGGCCGACCTGTCCGGCCCGTCCGGTTTCGTCACCCCGGCCGGCAGCACCGGCCCGGTCGTCGGCGGCACCGGTTCGGACCCGGCGCTGAAGGCGGGCGCCGAGCCGGCGCTCCTGCCCGAGGGCGACCAGACCACGTCGGCGCTGCACAGCCCCGAGGTGGCGCGGATGGCCAACGGCAAGAACAAGAGCTGAACCCCCGGTTGCAGACGGTACGGCGGGCGGCCCTCCCGGAGGGTCGTCCGCTGCTCCGCGTACGCGTCAGGGGTTCTTCTGTTCGGCGTTCGCCTGTCGCGCCCGTTCGGGATCCAGGGCCGGGCCCTGCGGCAGCAGCGCGACGAGCTGGCCCGGTACGGTCTGGGGCTGCACGCCGCCGTAGCCGAGTTTCGCCAGTACCTCGCGGTCGGCGAGCGGGTAGCGGCGACCGGTGTCGGTGATCACGCTGACCGTTCCGCTGCCGGCGGGCGCGCTCGGCGAGGCGGCGGACACGACCACCGCACCCTTGCCGCGCGGCACGTGCACCCGGTCCACCTGGACCCCGCCCGGCGCCGCCGGCTCGCCGGTGACCGCGGTGCCGCCCGGCATGGCCGCGCCGATCCGGATCGTGACGCCGCCGTTCGCGGCGCCGTCGTAGGTCAGGCAGACGCTGTCCGGGCCGTTGAGCAGCACCGGCACCGCGGGCGGCAGGCCGGCCGCGTTCGCCGCGGTGACCAGCTGCGTCTTCGAGCGGGGCAGGTTGCCGTACAGGGTGAGGTCCATCTCCCGGACGCTGTACGCCTCCGGATCGGTCTGCATGAGGTTCGCCTGCACGTCGGTCAGGTCGGCGACCCCGTCGCCGAGCACGACCCCCCACTGGTCGGCGGTGTTGCCGTCGCTGTGGATCCGCAGGATCTGGCCCACCTCGTAGTCGGAGATCTCCGCCGACGGGTCGCCCCAGTCGGGGATCGCCGGCGGCTTGAGGTCGGGCCCGATCGGCACCGCGTTGATCCACGCCGCGGACACCGGCAGCGCGGCCTGGTTCCACCGGAACCACACCCGGGTCTGCTGGAGGCGGCTCGCGGGGATCAGGAAGCGCTTGTTGTTGTAGACCAGGAACGTCCGGTCGGCCGGGTCGGTGACCAGCAGCCCGCGCAGCTGGTCGGCCGGGGTGTCGGCCTGCGGCACGGGCAGCGTGGTGCCGCCGCCGGCCCCCTCGCCGACCGACAGCACGCTCTGCGTCCCGGCCGGGCCCTGGGTGGCCTGCGAGCACACCGTCCAGAGGTTCTTGACCAGGCCGCCCTTGGCCGGCGGCAGGGAGTCGGGCGCGTCCGCGATGCCGAGCGGGTCGCCGAGCGGCACCTCGGCGAGGCTCTCCCGGGACGCGTTCTTCATCTCCGGCGCGGGGGCGTTGGCGATGAGCAGCCCGGACGCGTAGTTGAGCACCGGGTGCATCTTGTCGTCGGACTTCAGGTAGACGTACCGGGCGCCGGTGCCCTTCTCCAGGAAGACCACCGACTCGTCCCGGGGCTCGACCGTGCTCCGGCCCTTGAGCAGGCCGTAGACCGCGGCGCCGCCGACCGCGAGCGCGGCCACGACGAGGCTGACCAGGACCGTGGTGCCGGCCCGGCGCAGCGGCGAGCGGTGCGGGTCGGGGTCGTGGGTGACCAGCGCGGCCACCACGCGCTGCTGCGCGTACTGGTACGAGTGCAGCTGATCCTGCCGAGACGGCACGCGACTTCCCTCCCCGCGATGACAGGCCTCACTGTAAAGGTCGAGGGATGTCGCTGGGGGGCGGGCTTACAACCAGCCGTTGCGGCGGAACGCGCGGTAGAGCAGCACCGAGATGACCAGCATGATCGTGATCACGCCGGGGTAGCCGTACTGCCACTGGGTCTCGGGCATGTGCAGGAAGTTCATGCCGTAGACGCCCGCGATGGCCGTCCACACCGCGGAGATACCGGCCCACGCGGCGATCTTGCGCATGTCGTTGTTCTGGTCGACGGTCACCTGCGCGAGTCGCGCCTGCAGGATGGAGTTGAGCAGGTCGTCGTAGGAGGAGACCTGTTCGACCGTACGCGTGAGGTGGTCCTGCACGTCCCGGAAATACCGGCGGATCTCCTTGGGCACCAGCCGGCTCTGCGGCGAGGTGATGGTGGCGAGCGGGCGCTGGAGCGGAACCACGGCCCGCCGGAACTCCACGATCTCGCGCTTCATCTGGTAGATCGCCTGGACCGGGCTGCCCGTCTCCCGGGAGAACGCGCCCTCCTCGATGATGTCGAGGTCGGCCTCGACCTGGTCGGCGACCGCCACGTACGCGTCCACCACCCGGTCGGTCACCGCGTACGCCACCGCCCACGGGCCCTGCGCGAGCAGATCGCCGCGGGCCTCCATGTCGGCGCGTACGGGAGCGAGCTGGATCGCGTCGCCGTGCCGGACCGTGATCAGGAACCGCTCGCCGACGAACATCATCATCTGCCCGGTCTCGACGATCTGCGAGGTCTCGGTGAGCTCGCTGTGCGGCACGTAGCGCGCCGTGCGGAGGACCAGGAAGTGCATGCCGGCGAACTGCTCGAGCTTGGGCCGCTGCTGGGCCTTGACCGCGTCCTCGACGGCCAGCTCGTGCAGGTTGAACGTCCGGCCGACCGCGGCCATCTCCGCCTGCGACGGCTCGTGCAGGCCGAGCCAGACGAAGGCGTTCTCCCGGCTGCACGCCTCGCGCAGCGCCTCGTCGGGGCTGAAGTCGCCCGGCTCGCGCTTGCCGTCGACGTAGACGCCGCAGTCGACGACCGCGCTGCCGTGGAACTCCTCGCGGGGGCCGCCCTGCTCGCCGTCGACCGTGCCGAGGAACCGGTTCATCGCCCGTACGGGTGCCGTCCAAGCTCGCGACAGCGACCTGTTCACGCCGGTCGACCGGCTGCGGCGCACGCTGCTCTCGCTCATGACTGCCTCCCCCAAGGGTGCTGAAGCCCGGGCCTCGGTGGCGGGCCCGCCCGAGGCTACGCCCGGGAGGTTGCCCAGTCCTTACGCCACCGAAGCGCGGCGCCGGCCGGCAAGGTGGCGCCGGACGGACCGGCCGCATTTCGGGGGGTGAAGGGTGCGAGCGGCCCGCCCGGCGCCGGGGGGCGGGGGTGGGTGTCGACGCGTCGCACCGCATGGTCATGCAGCCTGACGCCGCAAGCATTGTGAGCCGTGCGCCGGTCCTGGGGGAAACCCAGAACCGGCGCAGAGGCTCGACTGTCGGAAACCCGACAGTCAAACAGGTTTCACACGCGAATATCCCTGATGGCCTCGGCAAGGCGCCGCACACCCTCGTCGATCTGCTCCACCGTCACGGCCGAGAAAGCCAGGCGTACGGAGTGGTTGCCGCCGTCGAGCAGGAAGTCGCTGCCCTTGACGATGGCCACCCCCTTCTTCATGGCGACCGGGAACAGCTTGTCCACGTCGATGTCCTCCGGCAGATCCACCCAGAGGAAGTAGCCGCCGTCCGGCTCGGTGAACGTCGCACCCGGGATGTGCTCGCGCAGCGCGGCGGCCAGCACCCCGGCGCGCTCGGCGAGGGCGGCGCTGACGGTCCGGATCGAGCGGTCGATGTCGCCCGAGACGCAGAACTGGTGGACGATCGCCTCGGACACCATGCCGGGCGAGATGTAGAGGTTCGTCGCCTTCTTCGCGATCGCGTCGATCAGCGCCGCCGGGCCGACCAGGTAGCCGACGCGGACGCCCGGGCACACGGTCTTGGTGAAGCTGGAGGCGTGCACCACCGAGTTGTTCTCGTCCATCGACAGCATCGAGGGCAGGGCCTCGCCGCGGAAGCGGATGTCGACGTACGGGTCGTCCTCGAAGATGAGGAAGCCGTACTCGGCCGCGAGCTCGAGCAGCACCCGGCGCTTCTCCAGGGAGAGCGTCACACCGGCCGGGTTCTGGTAGTTCGGGATGATGTGCGCGAGCTTGGGACGCAGGCCGTTCGCGAGCAGCCCGCGTAGCTCCTCGACGTCGATGCCGTCCGGCTCGATGGTGACCTGGTGCACCTTGCCGCCGAGGTTCTGCAGGCTCAGCAGGGTGCGGTCGTACGTGGGCTTCTCGACGACCACGTCGTCGCCGGCCTGGATCACGTGGTTGAACAGGAAGGCGTCCGCCTGCAGCGAGCCGTTGGTCACGATCACCTGCTCGGGGGCGACCCCGTGCTTCTCCGCGATCCACTTCCGCAGCGGGATGTAACCGACGGACGTGCCGTAGGCGGTCACCCCGGCCGGATCGGCGTCGAACGCCCGGGCGGCCGCGGCCTTGAGGCCGGCGACGTCGACGATGTCCAGCGAAGGTGCGCCTCGGGCGAATGAGATCAACTGCTCTGCGGTCATGGCCCAAGCTTACGAGCAGGCCCTATGTCATTTTTCCGCGTGTACCCCGGCCCGGGACCCCCCGGCGGGTGCTCCCGTCCGGCGCGGGGGCCGCCGCATTTTCTCCACGCGACCGCTGAGTCCGGCGCAAGCTTTCTCCGTACGAACAGCTTTCACGGTCCTGCACACTCTCGGTATATGAACGCACCGCTATCCTCGGCAGGCACCCCCCTCGACCCGGAAGGAACCACCCCATGATCGGTCTGGTACTCGCCGCCGGCGCCGGACGCAGGCTGCGTCCGTACACGGACACGCTGCCGAAGGCGCTCGTCCCCGTGGACGGGGAAACCACGATCATGGACATCTCGCTGCGCAACCTGGCGGCGGCGGGTCTCAAGGACGTGACGATCGTGGTCGGCTACTGCGCCCGCGCGGTCGAGGAGCGCAAGGACGCGTTCGAGGAGAAGTACGGCGTCACGATCACCCTCGTGCACAACGACAAGGCCGAGGAGTGGAACAACGCGTACTCGCTGTGGCTCGCCCGTGACCAGTTCGCGCAGGGTGCGCTCCTTGTCAACGGCGACACCGTGCATCCGGTCAGCGTCGAGCAGACCCTCCTCGCGAACCGTGGCCCGGGCATTCTTCTCGCCGTGGACAATGTGAAGAAGCTGGCTGACGAGGAGATGAAGACCATCTTCTCGGAGGATGGCCGGCTGACGAAGATCACGAAGCTGATGGACCCGGCCGACGCCTTCGGCGAGTACATCGGCGCCACCGTCATCGAGGCCTCCGCCGCCGCCGAGCTCGCCGACGCGCTCAAGACCACCTTCGAGCGCGACCCCAACCTCTACTACGAGGACGGCTACCAGGAGTACGCCAACCGCGGCGGCGAGATCCGCGCGGCGACCATCGGCGACATCCCCTGGGTCGAGGTGGACAACCACGAGGACCTGGCCAAGGCGCGGGACATCGCATGCCGTTACTAGCCCGCAGCGTCCAGACCCCGCTGCACATCGACGTGCGCCGGGGCGCGGTCAGCGACCTCGGGGCGATCCTCGCCGACGGTCGCATCTCCTCCGGCGGTGACGTCGCTGTGGTGGTCGGACCGGGCCAGGGCGAGAAGATCGCCGACCTGATCCGGCCGTCGCTCGGCTCCGCCGACGTCTACATGACGGCCGGCGGCACCCTCGACGCCGCCATCGAGCTCGGCGCCAAGCTGCGGTCCCGCGCGTACGACGCGGTCGTCGCGATCGGCGGCGGCAAGACCGTCGACACCGCCAAGTACGCGGCCACCCGCTACGCGCTGCCGATGGTCTCGGTCGCCACGAGCCTGGCCAACGACGGTGTCGCGTCGCCGGTCGCCAGCCTGATCCACGACGGCATCAAGGGCTCGTACGGCGTCCACATCCCGATCGCCGTCATCGTCGACCTGGACTTCGTCGAGAACGGCCCGGAACGCGTCAACCGGTCCGGCATCGGCGACGTGATCAGCAACATCAGCGCGCTGGCCGACTGGGAGCTGGCCCGCGAGGTCCGCGGCGAGCCGGTCGACGGCCTCGCCGCGTCCCTGGCGCGGATGGGCGCCGAGGCGGTCCTCACCATGCCCGGCGACATGTCGGACGACGCGTTCGTCACGGTGCTCGCCGAGGCCCTCATCTCCAGCGGCCTGGCCATGGCCGTGTGCGGCAGCAGCCGGCCGTCCAGCGGCGGTTGCCACGAGATCATGCACGCGACCGACTCGCTGTTCCCGGGCACCGCCTCGCACGGCGAGCTGGCCGGCCTCGGCGCGCTGTTCTGCACGTTCCTGCGCGGCGACGAGCGGCGCTTCGCGCAGATGTCGGACTGTCTGGTCCGGCACCAGCTGCCCCGCACCCCGGCCGACGTCGGGCTGTCGGCGCAGCAGTTCGTCGAGGTGGTGGAGTTCGCGCCGAAGACCCGGCCGGACCGTTACACGATCATCGAGCACCTCGCCATGACCCCGGACGAGATCAGCAGGAAGCTGGCCGAGTATGTCGACGCCGTCGCCCGCCGCTGACCCCCACGCGGGCAGCCCGAACGCGACCACCGTGGCCGGCGCCGCCCCGACCGCGGCGGACTACTACGCGGTCAACCGCGGCGGCGGACTCTTCAGCGAGGCGGTCAGCCAGCGGATCGGCGCCCGGATCGCGGTCTTCGCGCACAAGCGCCGCCTCGCCCCGACCGTGCTCACCGTCGCGAACCTGGGCCTGAGCTGCCTGGTCTCGTTCGTCGTCGTGGCGGCGGCGGGCCCGGTGGCCGACGACCGCGTCTGGGCCTGGCCGGTCGGCCTGCTCGCCCTGGTGGGCTGGCAGTTCGCGTACGCGCTGGACTGCTCGGACGGCCAGCTGGCCCGGGTCACCGGCCAGGCCAGTCCGGCCGGCGGGCGGGTCGACGTGCTCTGCGACGTGGCCGCGCAGATCGCCCTGGTGGCGGCCCTGTCGGCGACGGCGGAGGCGCAGATCCCGGCCACCCCCGCCTGGCTGCTGGCGGCGTTCGCGGGCACCTGGATGGTCAACCTGGTCACGTCGGTGATGCAGTCCGGCACGCAGGCGGCCAGCATGGTGACCAGCCGGTCCTTCCCGGTCCGCGTGGTCAAGCTCGTCCGCGACTACGGCGCGGTGATCGCCCTCGCCGGCGTCGTCCTGACCGTGGCGCCGCAGTGGACGATCTGGGTGATCGGCGCGTTCACCCTGATCAACGGCGCGTTCCTGGCGGCCAGCATCGCCTTCGCCGGCCGCCAGAGCCTCCGCGGCTGAGCCTCCGCGGTTGAGCCCGCGCGGCTGAGCCCGCGCGGCGGGCCGCGCCACCGCGATGGCGGCTGAGCCGCACGACTCAGCCGCCTGCCCTCGGGCGGGCCGCGCCGGCCCGGCGGTTCACTTCGGGGCGGCGTCGTGGCCGGCCGTGAGGCCCGCGTAGATGTCGAGCAGCTGCCCGGTCACCACGTCCGGGTGGAACGCCCTCAGATACCGGTCCCGGGCGGCCGGCGCGAACTGCGCCGCGTCCACCCGGGCGATCGGCAGCGCCGCGGCCAGCGTCGCCACCTCGGGGCGCACGGCCCAGCCCGCCGGGGTCGGGGTCTCGCCGAGCCCGAGCAGGTACGGGATCCCGCCCACGTCCGTCCCGAGCACCGGGCGGCCGGCGGCCATCGCCTCCAGGATCACCGTCGGCAGGACGTCGTTCCAGGTCGGCACCGCCACGATCACGGCGGCGTCGCGCCGGGCCGCCTCCATGCCGGCGCGGTCCAGGGCACCCAGGTACGTCACGTCCGTACGCTCCGCGGCGGCCCGCTCGGCCAGCGGCCGCAGCTCCCCGTCGCCGGCGATGCGCAGCGGGCCCAGGCTGCCGTCGGGGTGCTGCCGCCAGGCGTCGAGGAGCAGGGCCAGGCCCTTCTCCGGCGACAGGCGGGCCGCGTACAGGAAACCCTCGCCGAGCGGGGCGGGCTCGCCCGGATCCGGCAGACCGTTGGGCTTGATCGCGATCCGCTCGCCCGGAATGCCGTAATCACGCAGATGCGCGGCGATCCGCCCGGTGAGTGCGATGTAGCGGTCCACGGACTTCCAGGTCGGCCGGTGCACGGCGAGCGTGGTGGCCATGAGCGCGCTCTGCGCCGCCGAGCCGCGGTAGCACTTGTGCTGGATCGCCGGCCAGCCGAGCGCCTTGCCGCGGCAGTCGGTGCAGTTGTGGCCGTCGCGGAAGTACAGACCCGAGGAGCAGACCTGCCGGTAGTTGTGCACGGTCTGGATCACCGGCACCCCGTGGGCGTGCGCGGTGCGTACCACCCAGGGCGAGAGCAGCGGGTACGGGTTGTGCAGATGCACCAGGTCGGGTTTCTCCCGGCGCAGCAACTCGGCGAGGTCCCGTTGCGCCGCCCGGCCGAACACGGGCGAGACCGGCAACAGCAGCTTCTGGCTCGCCGGCAGGTCACCGATCGAGTCCGAGGCGCGCTGGAACGGCAGCACCTCGACTCCCGCCGCGGTGAGCTGGGCGATCTCGGTGTCGACGATGACGTTCTCCCCCGAGGGGATGGCCTCGCGATACCGGTTGTGCGCAACGACGACCTTCACGGCGACAAACGCTACCGTTGAGGGCGTGCCTGAGTTGCCCGAGGTCGAGGCGCTCGCCGCGTACCTGCGGGAGCGTGCGGTCGGCCATACCGTGGAGCGCTTCGAGGTGTCCTCGTTCAGCGCGCTGAAGACGTACGATCCGGCCCCGAGCGCCGTCGCGGGGCTGCCGGTCACCGGCGCCGGCCGGCACGGCAAGTTCCTCGACGTCACGTTCGGCGAGGACCTGCATCTGGTGGTGCACCTCGCGCGGGCGGGCTGGCTGCACTACCGCGACGCGTTCAAGTCGCCGGCGCCGCTCAAGCCGGGCAGCGGGCCCATCGCGGTGCGGGTACGCCTCGACGACGGCTCCGGCTTCGACCTGACCGAGGCGGGGACGCAGAAGTCGCTGGCGGCCTATCTGGTGCGCGATCCGGCCGAGGTGCCCGGCGTGGCCCGGCTGGGGCCGGACGCCCTGGCGGTGGACCGCGACCAGTTCGCCGAGCGGATCCGCGGCCGCAACGGGCAGATCAAGGGCGTGCTGACCGACCAGGAGGTGCTGGCCGGCATCGGCAACGCCTACTCGGACGAGATCCTGCACGTCGCGAAGATGTCGCCGTTCGCGCTGACGAGCAAGCTGACCGACGAGCAGATCACCACCCTGTACGAGGCGACCCGGCAGGTGGAGACCGACGCCGTCACCCGGTCGGTGGGGCAGAAGGCGGCCGAGCTCAAGGGCGAGAAGCGCGCCGGGATGCGGGTGCACGCCCGGACCGGGCTGCCCTGCCCGGTCTGCGGCGACACGGTGCGTGAGGTCTCGTTCGCGGACAAGAGCTTGCAGTACTGCGCGACGTGCCAGACGGGCGGCAAGCCGCTCGCGGATCGACGGCTGTCCAAGTTGATCCGATAGTCACGCAGGGTAAGCGCTTGGTCTCCCGGGGGAAAGCGACCACAACGTCCCCTTCTTCTCCGTCGTTCCATCGGTATAGTGGCCCGGTCCCACGCTTCGTCCGCGGCGCGCAGGGGACCGGCGGTCCCGCCGGAGCCCCGGGGGTCGTGGCAGTGCGTAATGTTCTTCGTGTGGGCGGTACGTGATGCGGGAGGACATAGGCGAGGTGACCACGAGCCTCCATCGCCCGGCGACCAGTACCAGCAACAGCCGGAGCGGCATGCCGTACGACAGCTTCGAGTGGCAGCAGGAGCCGCCGCCCAGTAACGGCGTGCCCCGGTCCGCATGGACCCGATCGCATCGCCGGCTGTCGCGCTGGCACCGGCCGTACACGGCGATCCTGGTCCTTCTTGATCTTCTTTCGGCGACGCTGGCGAGCTGGCTGGCCGTCACGTTCATCGAGAAGGCCAACTCCGGTTTCCAGGGCCGCGAGGAGATCTTCTACCTGGTCGCGTTCGCCGCCCTGCCGATCGGCTGGATCGTGGTCCTCTGGGGCAACGGCAGCTACGACCGCCGCTACCTGGGCCTGGGCAGCGAGGAGTTCAAACGCGTCGTCCGCGGCTTCGTCACGGTCGTGGCCTGCGTGTCCCTGCTGTCGTTCGCCACGAAGACCCAGCTGTCGCGTGTCACCATCGCCTACGTCACGACCGCTTCGCTGATCTTCATCCTGTTCTGCCGCTACTCGGCCCGGCAGATCCTGCACGTGGCCCGCAAGAAGACCGGCCACGGCGCGCACCGGATGATCCTGATGGGCACGCTGCCGGAGGCTCTCGAGGTCTACACGGCGGTCACCCGCAGCCCCGCCGCCGGCCTCATCCCGGTCGCCATCCACATCACCGACGGCTACGCGGCCGCCCGGGGGATCGAGACCCCGGTTCCCGTGTACGCCGCCCGCGACGTCCTCACCCTCGTCCGGGAGTGCGGGGCGGACACGATCGCCGTCTGCGGCTCGGCCAGCGCCGAGCCCGGTGAGCTGCGCCGCCTCGCCTGGCAGCTCGAGGGCACCGGCGTCGACCTGGTGGTCGCCCCGCAGCTCACCGACATCGCCGGCCCGCGCGTGCACATCCGCCCGATCGAGGGCCTGCCGCTGCTGCACGTCGAGGAGCCGACCCTCTCCGGGCCCGGCTGGCTCGCCAAGAACCTGATGGACCGCGTCGTCGCGTTCTTCGGCCTGCTCCTGCTGACCCCGGTGCTGGCGATCATCGCGCTCGGCATCCGGCTCTCCGACCCGGGCCCGGTCTTCTTCCGCCAGCCCCGCGTCGGCCACGAGGGCCGCACCTTCCGGGTCTGGAAGTTCCGGACCATGTACGTCGACGCCGAGGAGCGCAAGGCCAGCCTGGAGGAGCTCAACGACTCCGACGGCATGCTCTTCAAGATGAAGAACGACCCGCGCATCTTCTCCTTCGGCAACAAGCTGCGGGCGACCTCGCTGGACGAGCTGCCGCAGCTGATCAACGTGCTGAAGGGCGAGATGTCACTGGTCGGGCCGCGCCCGCTGCCCGCCGACGACGGCGACTACCTGGGCGACGTCCGGCGCCGGCTGCTGGTCCGGCCCGGCATCACCGGCCTCTGGCAGGTCTCGGGCCGCTCGGACCTGTCGTGGGACGAGGCGGTCCGGCTCGACCTCTACTACGTCGACAACTGGTCGCTGACCTACGACCTCAGCATCCTGTGGCGCACGATCGGCGTGGTGCTGCAGCGCAAGGGCGCGTACTAGCAGGCGCTACGCTCCGGGCGTGAGCGGTCAGGCCGGAAGTGTCCTCGCGGTCGTCGCCGTCCTCGCCGCCCTGGCCGGGGCGGTCGTGGCGGTGGTGCGGCTGCGGGCCCGGCGCGGGATTGCCACGGCCGGTCAGCGCGCCACGTACGAGGTGCTGCACGCCGCGTCCCTGGCCGCCGAGCCGCTGCGCAGCGGGCTGACCGTCGCCTCGGCCGGCAAGGCCGCGAAGCATCTGCGCCGGCTGGTGGGCGCGGCCGGGCTGGTCGTCAGCGACGGCAAGGAGTGTCTCGCGTCCGACGGCCGGGGCAGCCACCACACCGACCAGTTCGTGGCGGCGGCCCGGCGCGCGGTGAAGAACAACCGGTCCATCGTGCTGGGCACGGCCGACCTGCCCTGCGACCGGGTCGACTGCGTGGTCCGCGGCGCCGTGGTCACCCCGCTGACCGGCACCGACGGCCAGGCCCTCGGGGCGCTGGTGGCGGTGGCCGACGACCGGCCCGCGCCCGGGCTCGTGCAGGCGACCATGGAGACCGCGCGCTGGGCCGGCTCCCAGGTCGCCCTGGCGGAGCTGGACTCGTCCCGCGAACGTCTGGCCCGCGCCGAGGTGCGTGCCCTCCGCGCCCAGATCAGCCCGCACTTCATCTACAACGCGCTCACCGCTATCGCCTCGTTCGTGCGTACGGACCCGGAGCGGGCCCGGGAGCTGATCCTCGAGTTCGCCGAGTTCACCCGCTACTCGTTCCGGGCGCACGGCGACTTCACGACGCTGGCCGAGGAACTGCGCTCGATCGACCGCTACCTGACCATCGAACGCGCCCGCTTCGGCGACCGGTTGCAGGTACGCCTGCAGATCGCCCCCGAGGTGCTGCCGGTCGGGCTGCCGTTCCTGTGCCTTCAGCCGCTGGTGGAGAACGCCGTGCGGCATGGCCTGTCGCGCAAGCCCGGCGTCGGTATGGTGAGCATCGCGGCACGGGACGCGGGGGCCGAATGCCACATCACGGTCGAGGACGACGGCGTGGGCATGGACCCGGCGGCCCTCGCCGAGGGAGTGGCCGAGGCGGCGATCGGCAAGGGCGACGACGCTGGCCGGCACGTCGGCCTCTCGAACGTGGACGAGCGGTTGCGCTCGGTGTTCGGCGACCACTTCGGCCTGGTGGTGGAGACCGCACCGGGAGCGGGTACGAAGGTGAGCATGCGAGTGCCGAAGTTCCATCCGGGGGTACGGGCGTGAGCCTCGTGGTGCTGGCCGTGGACGACGAGCCGCCGGCGCTGGACGAGCTCGCGTACCTGCTCAACGCCGACGGACGGGTCGCCTTCGTGCACCGGGCCGGCGACGCCACCGAGGCGCTGCGGGTGCTGCGGGACACCGAGGTGGACGCCGTGTTCCTGGACATCCGCATGCCGGGGCTCGACGGGATGGAGCTGGCCCGGATCCTGCGCCGGTTCGCCCGGCCGCCGGCGATCGTGTTCGTGACCGCGTACGACGACGGGGCGGTGGACGCGTTCGACCTGGGCGTCACCGACTACGTCCGCAAGCCGGTACGCGCCGAGCGCCTCGGCGAGTCGCTGCGCCGGGTGGCGGGGCTGCGGGCGACTCCCCCGCCGGCCCCGGTCCAGCGGGAGGAGGAGCCGAGCATCCCCGTCGAGCTGGCCGGCACCACCCGGATGCTGCCGCGCTCGTCGGTGCGCTGGGTCGAGGCCCAGGGCGACTACGCCCGCCTGCACACCTCCGACGCCTCGCACCTCGTCCGGGTGTCGCTGGCCACGCTGGCGGAGCGCTGGGCGGATGCCGGTTTCGTGCGAATCCACCGGTCGTACCTGGTTCAGCTGCGGCTGGTCGCCGAGCTGCGGCTCACCCAATCGGGGTACGTGGTGACGATCGACGGCGCGGAGCTGCCGGTCAGCCGCCGCCACACCCGGGAGCTGAAGGACCGGCTGATCCGCGCCGTGAAGAACGACTGGACCCGCTGATCCACAGAGTTGTCCACAGGTCCACAGCGTTGTCCCCAGAGTTATCCACAGGATGACGATCTTCACGAGTTGTCCACAACTCCACCCCCGCCCCTGCACGCCTCTTCAATAGGCTGCCTCCGCACGGCGGGGACGCCGTGGGGTGGGAGGCAGCGAGATGGACGGAACGACCGGCTGGAGGCAGGCCGCGCCGCAGGCCGGCGCGGGTGCGCCCGCCCGGCGGGTGCTCGTCGTGGAGGACGAGCGGACGATCGCCGAGGCGGTCGCCGCCCGGCTCCGCGCCGAGGGCTTCGACGTCCACCTCGCCGCCGACGGGCCCGGCGCGGTGGAGGCCGCCCGCCGGATCCGGCCCGACGTCATCGTCCTGGACGTCATGCTCCCCGGCTTCGACGGGCTGGAGGTCTGCCGGCGCATCCAGGCGGAGCGGCCCGTGCCGGTGCTGATGCTGACCGCCCGCGACGACGAGACGGACCTGCTGGTGGGGCTCGCGGTCGGCGCCGACGACTACCTCACCAAGCCGTTCTCGATGCGCGAGCTGACCGCACGGCTGCACGCGCTCCTGCGCCGGGCGGCCCGCGTCCCGGCGCCCGAGCCGGAGCCCGAGCCCGGCCTGCTGCGCCTCGGCGACCTGGAGATCAACCTCGCCGAGCGCCGGGTGCTCCGGGCCGGCCGGGAGGCCCACCTGACGCCGACCGAGTTCGACCTGCTGGTCCACCTGGCCGCCCGGCCCCGCACGGTGCTGCCCCGCGAACGCCTGCTCGCCGACGTGTGGGGCTGGGCCGACGCCTCCGGCACCCGGACCGTGGACAGCCACATCAAGGGCCTGCGGCGCAAGCTCGGCGCGGACCTGATCCGCACGGTGCACGGCGTCGGGTACGCCCTGGAGGTCGCCCGATGACGCTGCTGCGATGGGTGCTGAGCTGGCTGCCGAGGCCGCTCGACCCGGTGCGCTCGATCAAGGCGAAGCTCTCCGTGGCCCTGGGCATCGCCGGCGGGGTCGGGCTGCTGATCTTCTGGTGGAGCCTGGACTGGGTGCGCGTCGAGCTGTCCTGGTTCGCCATCGCGGTCGCCCTCGGCCTGGTCACGCTCCAGGTGATGGCGCACGGCGCGACGGTGCCGCTGCGTGAGATGACGGTGGCCGCCAAGGCGATGGCGCGCGGCGACTACACCCGGCGGGTCCGGGCGACCTCCCGCGACGAGGTCGGCGAGCTGGCCGCCGCCTTCAACCAGATGGCCGCCGACCTGGCCGCCGCGGACCGGCAGCGGCGCGAGCTCATCGCCAACGTGTCGCACGAGCTGCGGACGCCGATCACGGCGCTGCGCGGCCTCCTCGAGAACATCGTCGACGGCGTGTCCAGCGCGGAGCCGGAGACCATGCGTACGGCGTTGTCGCAGACCGAGCGCCTCGGCCGGCTGGTCACCGAGTTGCTGGACCTCTCGCGGCTGGACGCGGGCGTGGTGCCGCTGACGCCGGCGCCGCTCGACCTGCGGGCGTTCCTCGACGAGGTGGTCCGCGAGGCCCGGGTGACCGCGGACGGCGCCGGGCACGACGTCCGGTTCGAGGTCGCCGTCCCGGAGATCCGCCTGACCGGCGACCGCGAACGCCTGCACCAGCTCTTCGCCAACCTGCTCGACAACGCCGCCCGGCACAGCCCGCCCGGGGGCACGGTCACCGTCCGCGCGGAGCGCCACGAGGACCACGTACGGATCGCCGTGACCGACGAGGGCGACGGCATCCCGGCGGCCGACCGCGAACGCGTCTTCGAACGCTTCACCCGGGGCGAGCGGGCCCGGCACGGCGGCACGGGCCTCGGCCTGGCCATCGCGCACTGGGTCGTGCAGCTGCACGGAGGCACGATCGCCGTGGTCGATCCCGCCGTCATCCCCACCCCCGCACCCACCGCCGACCCCGGCCCCACGCCCGCCGCCGTCCTCGGCCCCGCACCCACCGCCGGCCCCGGCCCCGCACCCACCGCCGGTCCCGGCGCCGCACCCACCGCCGGTCCCGGCGCCGCACCCACCGCCGGTCCCGGCGCCGCCCCTCGGGCCGGCGACGGAGCTGCCGTGCGGCCCGGGCCCGGCTGCCACATCCACGTGACCCTGCCGCTCGCACCGGCCTGACCGCAGGAGAAGACCATGCCGACGACCAGCCCGCCGCCCGACCGGCCGGCCGCGCCGACTCCGCCCCAGGCAGCCGCGCAAGCCCCCTCCCAGCCGACCCCGTCCCAGCCGGCCCCGTCCCAGCCGGCCCCGTCCCAGCCGGCCCCGTCCCAGCCGGCCCCGTCCCAGCCGGCCCCGTCTCAGGCAGCCCCGTCTCAGGCAGCCCCGTCTCAGCCGGCTCCCTCCCAGGCGGGAGCGGCGATCGCCCCGGCCGGTCCGCCCGGCTCGTTCCGGCCCGCCCCCGGGGCGCCCGCCGTGGCCCCGCTGTACGGGCCCTGGGCCGACTCCTCGATCTTCGGACGCCGCTGGCCCGGCCCCGGCCGCCCGGCCTCCCTCGCAGCCATGGTCGCCGTCCTGCTCGCCGCCGTCGTCGCGGCGCTGAGCGTGCCCCTGGACCGTCCCGGCGTCGGATGGTCGGTCGCCGCGATCGGCGGGGTCGTCGCGCTCATCGTCGCCCGCGTGGTGCCGGACAGGCTCGCCCCCACGGCGCCCCGGCCGCTGGTGAAATGGCGGCCACGCGCCCTCGGCCCCGCCCGTTTCGCCTGGTCGGCCGCGACGGTCGCGTTGCTGGCCGTCGGCACGGTCCGCGCCGCCGGCTGGTTGTTCGTGCTCTGCCTCGCCACGGCGTTGCTGACCGGCGCGCTCGCCGTGACGGGCGGCCGCTCCGCCCGGGGGATGGCGCTGGCCGCGGTGCTGGCACCGTTCGCGGCGCCGCGGGCGCTGATCTGGCTCGTGCGCGGCGCCACGACCGCGCACCGGGGCGGCGGCAGGGGCGCGCGGATCGCCGCGACCGTGGCGGTGTCGGTCGCGCTGCTTCTGGTGTTCGGGTCGCTGTTCGCTTCCGCGGACGCGGCGTTCGCCGACATCATCACGGCGGTCGTGCCGGACATCGACGCCGGCACCGTGACCCGCTGGATCTTCGTCTTCGGCGTCACGACCGGCATCGTGGGCGGCGCCGCCTTCCTGCGTGCCGCGCCGCCCGACCTGTCCGGGCTGGACGGTCCGGGCCGCCGGCGGGTGGGCCGCCTCGAGTGGGCCGTACCGCTGACGCTGCTCGTGCTGCTCTTCGGGCTGTTCGTGGGGGTGCAGATCACGGTCCTCTTCGGCGGCTCGCAGCACGTCCTCGGCACCGAGGGCCTGACGTACGCCGAGTACGCCCGCGGCGGCTTCTGGCAGCTGCTGATCGTCACCGGCCTCACCCTGCTCGTCCTGGCGGGAGCCGCGCGGTGGGCGCCGCGGGAGACGCGTACCGACCGGGTGCTGATCCGGGTGGTGCTCGGGGCGCTGGCCGCGCTCACCCTCGTGATCGTCGCGTCGGCGCTGCACCGCATGGACCTGTACGCCGACACCTACGGCCTGACCCGCCTGCGCGTGCTGGTGGCGGTCTGCGAGATGTGGCTCGGCGCGGTGTTCGTGCTGGTCCTCGGCGCCGGCCTGCGGCTGAGGGCGGCGTGGCTGCCCCGCGCGGTGGTGGCCGCGGGTGTCCTCGCGCTGCTGGGTCTCGCGGCGGCCGACCCCGACCACCTCATCGCGGACCGCAACGTGACCCTGTTCGAGCGGACCGGGCGGATCGACACGGCGTACCTGTCCCAGCTCTCCGCCGACGCGGTTCCGGCCCTCAATCGGCTGAGCGGCTACCACCGTGACTGCGCGCTGGAGCCGGTGCACGAGCACCTCGACACCCACCGCGACGACTGGCGCGGCGCGAACCTCGCCCGGGCGCGGGCGCGTGACGTGCTGCGGAGCGACCCGCCCGCCGCCCACACCGGCTGCCCGGGGCAGTATCCGACGACCCGCTGAGGCGCGCCCGCGCCGGCCTTGACTTTGCCGGCGGAGCGGCAAGACTGCCGGTCATGGGCGACGAGACCGGGGCGGCGGGCAGGCCGCCGCGCACCCGGGTCGTGCTCGGCGAGGCGGCCGCCCGGCGCCGGCCGCCGGACCCGGCGCGGGCCGAGCTGGCCGAGGGGACGCCGGTCGGCGAGGCGCTGGTCAAGGGCCTGGTCCGGGCGCAGCTCGCGCTGGCGGTCCGGCTGAGCCTGGTCGTCGTCACCGGGCTCGGATCGCTGCCGCTGCTCTTCGCGGCCGCGCCCGCGGTGGGCCGGATCAAGGTGCTCGGCATCAACCTGCCGTGGCTGCTGCTCGGCTTCCTCTCGTTCCCGTTCCTCGTCGGCGTCGGGTGGGCGTACGTGCGCTGGGCGGAACGCAACGAGCAGGACTTCACCGCCGTCATCCGCAGGCCCGAAGCGTGAACCCGTACGTCGTACCGGGGCTGGTCGTGGTCGTGCTGGTCACGGTCGGCATCGGCGCGTACGGGCTGCGCTTCGCCCGTACCACCTCGGACTTCCTCGTCGCCTCGCGGTCGGTCAGCCCGTCCTGGAACGCCGCCGCCATCAGCGGCGAGTACCTGTCCGCCGCGTCGTTCCTGGGCGTGGCCGGCCTCGTGCTGCGGTACGGCGTCGACGTCCTCTGGTACCCGGTCGGGTTCGCCGCCGGCTACCTCGCCCTGCTGCTGTTCGTCGCGGCGCCGCTGCGCCGGTCCGGGGCGTTCACCCTGCCCGACTTCTGCCAGGTGCGCCTGCGGTCCCCGCTGCTGCGCCGGCTCGCCACCGTCTTCGTGATCTTCATCGGCTGCCTGTACCTGGTGCCGCAGATGCAGGGCGCCGGCCTCACCTTCACCACCGTCACCGGCGCCCGGTACGAGTGGGGCGCGCTCCTCGTCGGCGTCGTGGTCACCGCCAACGTGGCCCTCGGCGGGATGCGCGCCATCACCTTCGTGCAGGCGTTCCAGTACTGGCTGAAGCTGACCGCTCTGGCCGTACCCGTGATCTTCCTGGTCCTGCAGTGGCAGTCGGACGGACGCCCGGCCGTCACGCCCCCGGCCGGCCCGGTCTTCTCCACCGCGACCACCGTCGTCGTCGAGCAGGACGCCGTGCTCGACGGCACCGTACGCGTGCACGCCGGCGACCGGCTCACCTTCGAGCCCGGCGACCGGGTGCCCGACGTGAGCACGGTCGACGACAACCGCGCCGCGTCCTGGCTGCTGCCGGGCGGCGACGCCAGCCTGTTCGCCACCTACTCGCTGATCCTGGCGACGTTCCTCGGCACGATGGGGCTGCCGCACGTGCTGGTCCGCTTCTACACCAACCCGGACGGTGCCTCGGCCCGCCGCACCACCCTGGTCGTACTGGCGCTGGTCGGCCTCTTCTACCTGCTACCGACCCTGTACGGCGTCCTCGGCCGGATCTACACCCCGCAACTGCTGATGACCGGCCGCACCGACGCCGTGGTCCTGCTGCTCCCGGAGGCGGCGCTGGGCGGCGGCCACCTCGGCCAGTTCCTCGGCGCGCTGGTCACCGCCGGCGCCCTGGCCGCGTTCCTCTCCACCTCGTCCGGCCTGCTGACCAGCGTCGCGGGCGTGGTCTTCACCGACATCCTGCACGCCGATCGGGGCGGTTCGGTGCGGGACTTCCGGCTGGCCACGGTGCTGGCCGCGGTCGTACCGATGGTGCTGTCGATCTATGTGGCGAACATGGACGTCTCGCGCGTGGTCGGGCTGGCCTTCGCGGTGGCGGCGTCGAGCTTCTGCCCGCTGCTCGTGCTGGGCATCTGGTGGCGGGGGCTGACCGACATCGGCGCGGCGGCGGGCATCGTGATCGGCGGCGGCGCGGCGATGGGGGCGGTGTTACTGACCGTCATGGGGCCGCCGCTCACCGGCTGGCCCGCCCAGCTCGTGGCGCAGCCGGCGGCGTGGACGGTGCCGCTGGCTTTCGCGGTGATGGTCGTCGGTTCGCTGGTGACGAAACGCCGGGTACCGGCCGATATCGGGGCCACGATGCTGCGGCTGCACGCGCCCGAATCGCTGCGGCTCTGATTTTTTAGGAAACTTATCTGAACTCTTCGGCACCCACCCTCCGTACATAACGATGCTGCAACGGGGCAGCTCGTCGACCACGAAGGAGCGGTGCATGTACCGGAGAAGCAGGATGACCGGCCGGACGCGCAAGGTGCTGATCGGCGTCGCCGCCGCGGCGCTGGCCGGTGGTGCCTTCGCCGTCAGTACGGGCATGAGCAGCGCCGGCGAGAGCTGCGCCGGCCTCGACACCGCCCTGCAGAACAACCTCACGTTCATCGCCGGGCAGAAGGCGAACCCGGACGCGCTCTCCGACGCGCGCATCGCCAACCGGCAGGCCGTGGTCGACCTGATCAACCAGCGCCGGGCCACCGCGGGCTGCACGGGCGACGTCCAGGCCCAGCCCCCGGCCCAGGCTCCCGCCCAGCCGCCGGCCCAGAATGAAGGCCAGGCCAAGCCGCCGGCCCAGGATCAAGGCCAGGCCAAGCCGCCGGCCCAGGATCAAGGCCAGGCCGAACCGCCGGCGCAGGGCGGCGGGGACGTCGTCTGCAAGGGCTCGACCGTCACGCTCTCCGGCGAGGGCGGCGCCCCGGCCGCGTCCAGCGGCACGTTCCCGATCGGCACCACCCTCAAGGTGACCAATCTGGACAACAACAAGAGCATCACCGTCAAGGTGGCGACCCCGTCCGGCAGCTGCGTCCTGCTCAACAACGCCGCGTTCGAGGAAGTGCGCGAGGCGGGCAAATTCCTCATTCGTCGTGCCGTGATCGAGCGCGTCGGATAACCCCCGAGGACCGGCGTGACCTGCGGCCCGGGCTACCCGCGGGGGGTGGCCCGGGCCGTCGCGTGCCACTAGGTTGGCGGCATGACCGTCCCCCGTCAGCGCTCCGGCTCCGAGCCGGCCCTGGCGGTGCGGGGCCTGGTCAAGCGATTCGAGTCGAAAGTCGCGGTTGCCGGAATAGACCTCGATGTACCGGCGGGATCCTTCTTCGGCCTGCTCGGCCCGAACGGCGCCGGGAAGACCACGACTCTGTCCATGGCGGTCGGTCTGCTGCGGCCCGACGCGGGCCAGGCCCGGATCCTCGGGTACGACGTGTGGGCCGACCCCACCGCGGCCAAGGCGAAGATCGGCGTGCTGCCGGACGGCGTCCGCCTCTTCGACCGGCTCACCGGCACGGAGCTGCTGGCGTACCACGGGCTGTTGCGCGGCATGGACGCCGAGGTGGTCGACCGGCGCAGCACCGAGCTGATGGACGTGCTGGAGCTCGGCGCCGGCAACCGCACCCTGGTCGTCGACTACTCCGCGGGAATGACGAAGAAGATCGGCCTGGCCTGCGCGATGCTGCACGCGCCCCGGCTGCTCGTGCTCGACGAGCCGTTCGAGGCCGTCGACCCGGTGTCGGCCGCGCTGATCCGCGACATCCTGCACCGCTACGTCGCCGGCGGCGGCACGGTCGTCTTCTCCAGTCACGTGATGACCGTGGTCGAGCGGCTCTGCAGCCACGTGGCGATCATGGCGGGCGGCGCGATCCGGGTGCACGGGACGCTGGACGAGGTCCGCGGCGCCAGCTCGCTGGAGGACCGGTTCGTCGAGGTGGTCGGTGGGCGTACGGCGACCGGCTCGGAACTCTCGTGGCTGTGAGCGCCCGCCACTTCGTCCGCCTCAAGCTGCGCCTCACCGCCAACGGCCTGCGCGCACGGACCTGGCGGGTGGTCCTGTTCGTGCTGGGCTGCCTGCTGGCCGCCTTCGCCGCCGTGGCCGGGTACGCCGTCTTCAGCCTCCCCGGCCTGCTCGGCGAGGACCGGGCGGCCGGGACCCTGCTCCCGCTCGGCGGCGCCGCCGTGGTGCTGGGCTGGCTGTTCCTCCCGCTGGTGTTCTTCGGGGTGGACGAGTCGCTCGACCCGGCCCGGTTCGCCCTGCTGCCGCTGCCCCGCCGGGTGCTGCTCCGCGGGCTGTTCGCCGCCGCGCTGGCCGGGGTGCCCGCGGTGGCCACCCTCGCCGGCACGCTGGGCATGGTCCACACGGCGGCGCGGCTGGGCGGAACGGGCGCGGCCCTGGCGGAGCTCGCCGGCGTGACGGCCGGCCTGCTGCTCTGCGTAGCGATCAGCCGTGCGGTGACCAGCGCGTTCGCCACCGCGTTGCGCAGCCGGCGGGCGCGCGACCTGGCCACCGTGCTGCTCGCCGGCACGGCCGCGCTGCTCGGGCCGCTCCAGCTCGCCGCGCTGGCCGGCGCCGAGCACGCCGACTGGGACCGGGTCGCGCGGGTGGCCGACGTGGTGGCCTGGACGCCGCTCGGGGCGCCGTACAGCCTGGGTCTCGACGTGGCCGCGGGACGGGCCTGGGCCGTGCCGGTCAAGCTCGCGCTGGTGCTGGCCTCGATCGGCCTGCTGCTGTGGTGGTGGTCCGCGACGCTCGAGCGGGCGATGCTCGGCGCGGCGGCGACGGCCGGCGCCCGGCGGCGGACGGATTCCTCGCGCGGCCCGGTCTCCCAGCTCGTGCCGCGCTGGCTGCCCCGGACGCGGTTCGGTGCGCTGACGGCCCGCGAGGCCCGCTACTGGTGGCGGGACGCCCGCCGCCGCGCGAGCCTGATCACCTTCGGCGTGGTCGGCATCTTCCTTCCGGTCATGATGGCGGCCGGCAGCGGGGGCGCGGGGGCGCGGATGGGTTTGCTCGTCCTGATCGGCGCGCTGGCCGCGGTCAGCCTGGCCAACCAGTTCGGCTTCGACGGCAGCGCCTACGCGGCCAACGTCGTGGCCGGGGTGCCGGGCCGGCTCGAGCTGGCGTCGCGGGCGGCCGGGTTCTCCGCGTACGCCGGACCGGCCCTGGTCGTGATCACGCTGGTCGCCGGCCTGGTCGCGGGCCGGCCGGGGTCGATACCGGCGCTGTTCGGCTCGCTCGTGGCGGCGTACGGGGTGGGCCTCGCGATCGTGCTCCCGATCTCGGTACGCGCGGCGTACGCCCTGCCCGACACCGCCAACCCGTTCGCCATGTCCTCCGGCGGCGGGCTCGCCAAGGGCCTGCTCAGCCTCGCCGCGCTCGTCGGCGCGTCGGTCGCCACCCTGCCGTTGCAGCTGGGGTCGTACCTGCTCGGGGACGCGTGGCTGTGGCTCGGGCTGCCCGCCGGGGTGGCGTACGGTTCGGCGGCCTTCCTTCTCGGCCTCCGCCTGGCGGGCCCGATGCTGGACCGGCGCGCCCCCGAGCTCCTCGCCACGGTCAGCGCCGCTCAGTAGACGGTGCCCATGGCCTCGCGCACCTCCCGCAGGGTCTGATCCGCGATCGCGTTCGCCCGCGCGTTGCCGCGGCGCAGCACGTCCCGGACGAGGCCCCGATCCTTCGCGTACGCCGCCCGCCGCTCCCGCATCGGCGCGAGGAACTCGTTCACCGCCTCGGAGACGGTCCGCTTCAGGGCCGCCGCCCCCGCGTCACCGATCTCCGCCGCGACCTCGTGCGGGTCCCGGTCCAGGCACAACGCGGCCAGGTGGACGAGCCCCGACACCCCCGGCCGCCGTTCCGGGTCGTACGTGATGTGCCGGTCGGCGTCGGTGGTCGCGCTCCTGATCAGCCGGGCCGTCTCGTCGGCGGTGGCGGACAGCGCGATGGCGTTGCCGCGGCTCTTGCTCATCTTCCGGCCGTCGGTGCCGGCCAGCACCGGGGCGATGCTGAGCAGCCCCTCCGGCACCGGAAAGACGGGTCCGTACCGCTCGTTGAAGCGCCGGGCGACCGTACGCGTGACCTCGACGTGCGGCATCTGGTCCTGGCCGACGGGCACGAGGTTGCCCTTGCAGAAGAGGATGTCGGCCGCCTGGTGCACCGGGTACGTGAACATCAGGCCGCTGACCGAGCTCTGCCGCGAGTGCGCGATCTCGTCCTTGACGGTCGGGTTGCGCTGCAGCTCCGGCACGCTGACCAGGCTGAGGAAGGGCAGCAGCAACTGGTTGAGCGCGGGCACGGCACTGTGCGCGAACACCGTGGCGTGCTCCGGGTCGAGCCCGGCGGCCAGGTAGTCGAGCAGCAGCCCGTCCACCGTCTCCACCAGGCGATCGGCCACGTCCCGGTCGGTGAGCACCTGATAGTCGGCCACGATGACGAACATCTCGACGCCGCGCCGCTGGAGCTCGACGCGGTTGCGCAGGGTGCCGAAGTAGTGGCCGAGGTGCAGCGGCCCGGTGGGCCGGTCGCCGGTCAGCACCCGGAAGTTCCGGGGATCGGCGGCGATCCGCTGCTCGAGCGGGAGGGTGGTGGTGATGGTCATCGTCGGTCTCCTCAGGCTTGTCGGACAGCCCGGCGGAAACAGAAACGGGCCGTCCGAACGGACGGCCCGAGCGCGAGGGGAAGCCGTCCCTAGGACGGCCACCAGCCCTGTACGCGCGCGGTGTTCACGCCGACGAGTCTACCCGCGGGACGGCACAATGTTTCACGTGAATCCAGACGCCGGCGGACACATCCACTCCACGGACCCGTTCGCCACCCCGGACCAGGACAAGTCCCCGGTACGCCGGCTGCGGGGACGGCTGGCCGCGCCGGTGACCCTGTGGACCGCCCCCGGACCCGCGGGGCTGACCGTCTCGTCGATGCTGGTGGCGGACGGCGACCCCGGCCGGGTGCTCGGGCTGGTCGACGAGGAGAGCGACTTCTGGGACGCCGTGTCACGCTCCGGCCGGTTCGCGATCACCCCGCTGGGCCCCCGCGACCAGCAGCTCGCCGACCGGTTCGCCGGCCTGATGCCCGCGCCCGGCGGGCTCTTCGCGAACGGCGACTGGACGGAGACCGGCCACGGTCCGGTGCCCGCCGGGGCCACCACCTGGGCCGGCTGCCGGCTCGACGGCGAGCGGCCGTACGGCTGGGCCCTCCTGGTCGAGGCCACCGTCGAGCACGTGGTCATCGGGGACGGCGACCCGGCACCGCTGATGCATTATCGGGGGCGTTACCGGAACTTCGACCGGTGAGCGCACGCTGACTGCCGCTCGGCGCACCCCCCGACCGGCAGTCAGTGATCGACGCCACTGCTTCGTACGGTGCGGGAAAAGACCCGCCCCCACGAAGGTGGTGAGCCCCGTTGACGACCGATGCGACCCCGACCGATAAGTACCTCGAGGTCCAGCAGTCCGCCGAATTCGCCGGGTTGCGCCGCAAGCTGCGCAACTTCGTCTTTCCCATGACCATCGCGTTCTTCCTCTGGTACTCGCTCTACGTCCTGCTGTCCGCGTACGCCCGCGGCTTCATGTCCGTGAAGCTCGTCGGCAACATCAACGTCGCGCTGCTGTTCGGGCTGCTGCAGTTCGTGTCGACGTTCCTGATCGCCTGGTACTACTCCCGCTACGCGGCGAAGGAGCTCGACCCGATCGCCGACAAGATCGGCGACGAACTGGCCGGCACGACCGTCGCGGCCACCCCTGAGCCGGTGGAGACCGACACCACCGCCGGCACCACCGCCGGCACCACCACGACCACGGCGACCACGGACCCGGAGGGGGCGAAGTAATGGAGCCGTACTTCCAGCTCGCGGCCGAGGCGTCCAGCTCGACGAGCCGCACCCTGACCATCACGCTCTTCCTGGTCTTCGTGGCCGTCACGCTCGGCATCACCATCTGGGCGAGCCGGCAGACCAAGACCGCCACCGACTTCTACGCCGGCGGCCGGCAGTTCTCCGGCTTCCAGAACGGCATGGCGATCGGCGGCGACTACATGTCGGCGGCGTCCTTCCTGGGCATCGCCGGCCTCATCGCCCTGTACGGCTACGACGGCTTCCTCTACTCGATCGGCTTCCTGGTGGCGTGGCTCGTCGCGCTGCTGCTGGTCGCGGAGTTCCTGCGCAACTCGGGCCGCTACACGATGGCCGACGTGCTCGCGTTCCGGATGCGCCAGCGCCCGGTGCGTACCGCGGCGTCCGTCTCCACCATCGTCGTGTCGATCTTCTACCTGATCGCCCAGATGGTCGGCGCCGGCGCGCTCGTCAGCCTGCTGCTCGGCATCAAGCCCGGCACCACGTTCCTCGGCATGGACGCCGACACCGCGAAGATCGCCACGATCGTCCTGGTCGGCGCGCTCATGATCGTGTACGTGGTGGTCGGCGGCATGAAGGGCACCACGTACGTCCAGATCGTCAAGGCGTTCCTGCTCATGACCGGCGCCCTGGTGATGACGCTGCTGGTGCTCGCCCACTACAAGTTCAACCTGTCGTCGCTGCTCGGCGAGGCGGCGTCGCGGTCCGGCAAGGGCTCGGCATTCCTCGAACCCGGGCTTCGGTACGGCGTGGAGACGGCCGACGCCGCGAAGACCTTCTACAGCAAGATGGACCTGCTGTCGCTGGGCATCGCCCTGGTGCTCGGCACGGCCGGCCTGCCGCACATCCTGACCCGCTTCTACACCGTGCCGACCAGCCGCATCGCCCGCAAGAGCGTGCTGTGGGCCATCGGCATCATCGGCACCTTCTACCTGTTCACCCTGGCCCTGGGCTTCGGCGCGGCGGCGATGGTGGGCGGCACGGCGATCACCGCCCAGGACAAGGCGGGCAACACGGCGGCCCCGCAGCTCGCCCAGGAGCTCGGCATCACCTACCTGGGTGGCGACACCGGCGGCGCGGTGCTGCTGGCCATCATCGCGGCGGTCGCCTTCGCCACGATCCTGGCCGTCGTGGCCGGCCTGACCCTGGCCTCGTCGTCGAGCGTGGCGCACGACTTCTACGCCAGCGTCATCAAGCGCGGCCAGGCCGGCGAGCGCGACGAGGTACGGGTCGCCCGCATCTCGGCGTTCGTCATCGGCGCGATCGCGATCGTGCTGTCGATCTTCGCGCAGAGCCTGAACGTGGCGTTCCTGGTGGCCCTCGCGTTCGCGGTGGCCGCGTCGGCAAACCTGCCTCCCATCCTCTACAGCCTGTTCTGGAAGCGGTTCAACACCTCCGGCGCGCTGTGGTCGATCTACGGCGGTCTGACCTCCGCGGTGTTCCTGGTGTTCTTCTCCCCGGTCGTGTCGGGTACGCCCACCGCCATGTTCCCGGACTCGGACTGGCACTGGTTCCCGCTGTCGAACCCGGGCATCATCTCCATCCCGATCGGCTTCCTCTGCGGCTGGATCGGCACGATCGTGTCGAAGGAGAGCGACGCCGACAAGTACGCCGAGCTCGAGGTCCGGTCCCTGACCGGGCACGGAGCGCACTGATCCGGCACAGGTGAACACGAGGGGGCCGATGCGCAAATTGCGCGTCGGCCCCTTTCGCCTACAGTTGCCCTCATGTCAGTGCAGCAGCGATTCGGCGATGGACATCGGATTCTCATCAGTGGCGGTGCCGGCTTCGTGCCGTCGCACGTGGCCGACGCGCTGCTCGCCCGCGGCTGCACGGTCGTCGCGATCGACAACTTCGTGACCGGCTCGGCCGAGAACATCGCGCACCTGGCCACCGAGCCCCGGTTCACCCTGATCGAGGCCGACGTCACCGAGCCGCTGCCCGATCACCCCGCGCTGGCCGAGCGCTTCGACGCCGTGCTGCACATGGCCTCGCCCGCCAGCCCCACCGACTTCGCCAAGCTGCCGGTGGAGATCCTCAAGGTCGGCTCGGCCGGCACCCTCGCGCTGCTCGACCGCGCCGTCGCCGACTCGGCCCGCTTCCTGATGGCGTCGACCTCCGAGGCGTACGGCGACCCGGCCGTCCACCCGCAGCCGGAGAGCTACTGGGGCAACGTCAACCCCATCGGCGTCCGCGCGGTCTACGACGAGTCGAAGCGGTTCGCCGAGGCGGCCACCATGGCGTACCACCGCCTCCACGGGCTCGACACGGCCATCGTGCGGATCTTCAACACGTACGGCCCCCGGATGCGCCCCGACGACGGCCGGGCGATCCCGACCTTCATCTCCCAGGCGCTGCGCAACGACCCGATCACCGTGCACGGCACCGGCGCGCAGACCCGCTCGATCACGTACGTCGACGACCTCGTGCGCGGAATCCTGCTGCTGCTCGACTCCACCGAGACCGGCCCGATCAACTGCGGCACCGAGCACGAGCTGACCATGCTCGACCTGGCCGAGCTGATCGTGAAGCTGGCCGGCAGCGAGTCCCGCGTCGAGCTGATCGAGCGTACGGCCGACGACCCCGAGAAGCGCCGCCCCGACCTGACCCTCGCTCGCGAGCTGCTCGGCTACGAGCCGCAGGTCGGGCCGGAGGAGGGCCTGCGCCGCACGATCGACTTCTTCGCGAAGTGAGCAATTCGTCTCGGTAGTGAACTTTTCACGAACGGTAATTGTCTCCTCCCTTCGTGCCGAGCCGGTGTCGATGCGCGCTTTGCCTGGTGGCCGGTACGTAACCTGAAACCATGTCTGCGACTTCGTCCCCTTGGGGTAGCCCTGCCGGCCGGGCTTCGGTGCCGGGCTCGGCGGGTATGCCGGGTGCCATGAACCGTGCTTCGGTGCCGGGCTCCTCCGGCCGCGTGGGCACCAGCCGCCCCGCCGGAGGC
This sequence comes from Pseudosporangium ferrugineum, assembly GCF_003002065.1. Lineage (GTDB taxonomy): Bacteria > Actinomycetota > Actinomycetes > Mycobacteriales > Micromonosporaceae > Actinoplanes > Actinoplanes ferrugineus_A. The sequence goes on along the minus strand of NZ_PVZG01000011.1, from coordinate 275,084 downwards.
GCCGGTGGCGGCCCCGGCACCGGCCGCGCGTACGGCGGCGCGGGTGACCGCCCGACCGGCCGCGCGTACGGCGCGAGCGCCCGCCCCGGTGGCCGGGCCTACGGCGACGGCGCGCAGGAGTGGCCGCCGCGCGGTGCCGGTGGCGGCCCCGGCGGTCCGGTGGACCCGCCGCAGGGCCCGGGTGGACGACCCGGCGGGCGCCCGTACAAGGGCAAGCGGAAGCCGCGCTGGGGCCGGATCGCCATGGTGGCCGGCGCCGCGGTGCTCGTGGCCGGCCTCATCGCCGGCATCTCGCTCTACGGCTACGCCGACGGGCTCAACGACGACCTCAAGCGCACGGATGCGTTCTCCGACCTCACCAACGGCCGGCCGGTCAAGGAGGTCGAGGGCGCGCTGAACATCCTGCTGGTCGGCAGCGACTCGCGGGACCCCGACGCGACCAAGGAGTCGACGAACGCCTGGCGCGCGGACACGCTGATCGTCATGCACATCCCGGCCGACCACAAGTCGGCCCAGCTCGTCTCGATCCCCCGCGACCTGTGGGTGAACATCCCGTCGGCGAACAACGCGGAGTGCAGCAATGGCAGCCGCAACAAGATCAACGCCGCGTTCGCCTTCGGCGGCCTGCCGCGGGCGGTCCGGACCGTCGAGTGCATGAGCGACGTCCACCTGGACCACGTGCTCGCCATCGACTTCGGCGGCTTCAAGGAGGTCACCGACGCGCTGGGCGGCGTGGACCTCAAGGTGGAGCAGACCATCACGTCGATCCACAAGCCGTACCGCAAGTTCACCAAGGGCACCATGCACATGAACGGCGCCCAGGCGCTCGACTGGATCCGCCAGCGCAAGCAGTTCGCCCGTGGCGACTTCGCCCGGATGCAGCACCAGCAGGAGTTCCTGAAGGCGCTGATGGACAAGGCGGCCAGCGGCGGCACGCTGTCGAACCCGGCGAAGCTCAACAACTTCCTCAAGGCGGTCACCAAGGCGATCACCGCCGACAAGGACTTCTCGCTGACCGACATGGCCCTACAGTTCCGCAGCCTCCGCGGCGAGAACCTCACCTTCATCACGAGCCCCAACAAGGGCAGCGAGACGATCTCGGGGCAGAGCGTCGTGGTCGCCGATCGGGAGAAGGCTTTGGCTATGTACAAGGCGATGGCTGCCGACAAGATGGGTGACTGGATGGCGCAGAACAACACCAAGCCGTCCAGCCCCGCGCGGAACTGATTCGCCGAATCGGTCAAACGGCGCGGGTCGGCAGAAATGACCGCCCGCGCCGGGCAGGTTAACGGTGCGTGTATGCCTCTGAAACAGATGAGGCCTCGCACGAGATCGAAGTTGAACGTACAGTGACTTCCGCCGTTGGCCCCGACCGCTTGGAGAGCGCATGTCCGTCCAGACCACCCGGCGCCCCTCGACGCCGGCTCCGGATGGCAATCGCGGACCCCAGCGCAGCAGTCGACCAGCCGCCGCGGCGGCGCCCCCGAAGCCGAAGAAGCGCAAGGACCCGCTCTGGGCCAAGCTGACGATCGTGTTCGGCGCGGTGCTGATGATGGCCGGCGGCGCCGGGGTCGCGGGCACCAAGTGGCTGGTGAGCAACGCGACCAGCGCGGTGACCCAGGAGAACCTGCTCGGCGGCACGGTGAAGAAGTCGTCCGAGGGCGGCGGCGACATCAAGGGCCCGGTCGACATCCTGCTGATGGGCGTCGACGCGCGCAAGCGCTGGGCGGTGGACGACCTGCGGTCCGACACGATCATCGCGCTGCACATCCCGGCCAGCCACGATCAGGCGTACCTGGTGTCGATCCCCCGGGACACCGAGATGCGGGTGCCGGCGTTCCCCAAGGCGAAGTACGCGGGCGGCACCGCCAAGGCGACCGAGGTGTTCTTCCACGGGGCGCAGAACGGCGGCGGCTGGGCGGGCGGCGCGCAGCTCATGGCGCAGACCATCAAGGAAAACACCGGCATGTCCTTCGACGGCGCCGCGATCATCGACTTCAACGGCTTCAAGAGCGTGATCGACGCGCTCAAGGGCGTACACATGTGCGTCGACCAGCGGGTCAAGTCGCACCACATGAAGCTCGTCGACGGCAAGCCGATGTACCTGGCCGAGGCCCGCAAGGTCGGCGGGAACCAGAAAGAGGTCTGGCACGAGAAGGGCTGCCGGGACATGGAGGGCTGGGAGGCCCTGGACTACGCCCGCCAGCGGTACGGCCTCAAGAACGGCGACTACGACCGCCAGCGCCACCAGCAGCAGCTGATCAAGGCCATCGCCAAGAAGGCGGCCAGCAGCGGCGTCATGACGAACCCGGTCAAGGTCAACAACCTGATCAAGGCGGCCGGCAAGGCGTTCGTGCTCGACACCGGCGACGTGCCGGTGGCCGACTTCATCTTCGGGCTCAAGGGCGTCGCGGCGAACGACATGGTGCTGCTGCGGACGAACAACGGCACCTTCGCCGGCAACGGCAACGGCCGCGAGACGATCACGCCGAAGAGCATGGAGATGTACCGGGCCGTCAAGCAGGACAAGCTCTCGGAGTTCATCCTCGCCAACCCGGACGTCGTCGCCAACGAGAAGTAGTTCTACGCTGGGGGCGTGTTCGGACCTCAGGTACCCAGCGTGACGCCCGCGCAGGTCGACGCGTCGGCCTATCTCCTCGACGTGCGCGAGCCCGACGAATGGCAGGCGGGCCACGCCCCCGCCGCCCACCACCTGCCCATGATGGAGGTCCCGGCGCGCATCGCCGAGATCCCGCACGACACCGAGGTCGTCGTGGTGTGCCGCTCCGGCGGGCGCTCCGGCCAGGTCGTCTCCTATCTCATGGGCAACGGGTGGGACAACGTGCGCAACCTCGACGGCGGCATGCAGGCCTGGGCCGCCGACGGGCGCGACGTCGTCAGTGAGAACGGTCAGCCGGCCCGCGTGCTGTGAGCCGGCCGCTCGTCTTCGCCCACCGGGGCGGTGCCGACGCGCTGCCCGAGCACACCCTCGCCGCGTACCTTCGGGCACTCCACGAGGGTGCCGACGGCGTGGAGTGCGACGTCCGGCTGACCCGCGACGGGCACCTCGTGTGCGTCCACGACCGGCGTCTCGACCGCACCAGCAACGGCCGGGGCCGGGTGAGCACCAAGACCCTGGCGGAGCTCGACGCGCTCGATTTCGGGTCGTGGCACCCCTCCTCGGCGGAGCTGGAGGAGCCGCTGGGCGAGCACACCCGGCTGCTCACCCTGGACGCGCTCCTGGAGGCGCTGCGTGACACCGGGCGGCCCGTGCAGTTACTCATCGAGACCAAACATCCGTCACGCTACGGAGCCGAGGTCGAGCGCCGGCTGGTCGAGACGCTCCGGCGGCACAAGCTGGCCGATCCGGTGCCCGACTCGCCCGTACGCGTGACCGTGATGTCCTTCGCCGCGCTCGCCCTGCGCCGGATCCGCGCGCTCGCACCCGCCATCCCGACCGTGTATCTGCTGGAGATCCTGCCTCCCGGCGTGAGCCGGGGGCGGCTGCCGTTCGGCGCCCGGATCGCCGGCCCGGGCGTCGGTCTGGTCCGGTCCCGGCCCCAGTTGATCGAGTCCCTGCGCGCCGCCGGCATCCGGACGTTCGTGTGGACGGTCAACCAGGAGGCCGATCTCGACCTCGTGCTCGCCCAGGGCGCGGACGGCATCATCACCGACCGCCCACGCTTCGTGATCGACCGGCTGGAGAACGCACCCGGAGTGTGACCCTGGCCACTCCCCGCCGATAATCGGCAAGATCCCCACGAACCGCCCTGCCCAAACCGGCGGAAGCGAGGCAGACTCGCAGCATGCCGGATCGACCCGATTACGCCGCGCTCACGCGAGGGCAGATCGCGCTCCTCGACCGGATCAATGCGGGCGAAACCGGGCTCGCCGCGCTGAACCAGCTGGTCTCCCTGGCCCGGGAGGTGCTGGGCGGCATCGGCGCGGGCTTCGCCGAGTACAGCCCTCGCCACGGCCGGATCATCGCGGCGACCGGCGCCTGCACCCGCTCGGTGGGCCAGCGCGTGCCGCGCCTCGACGCCGACCCGTCCGCCGGCGGCCGCACCCGGGTCATCCCGTTCCACGAGATGCGCAAGCGCCATGCCGACCGGGACGGGGTGCACCACCTGCTCGCGGGGCGGTGCGAGGTCGGCGGCCTGATCGTCGGCGCCCTGCACGTGTCGTACGGCGACGATGCCGGCGAACCCACCCCGGAGCACCACGCGGTCATCGAGCTGCTCGCCGCCCAGGTCGCCCACATGTACGGCGACCAGACCGGCCTGCCCGTGCACGGCGCCGGCCCGGTGGTGGCCGCGCTCGCCGACGGGCTGGCCATCGTCGACCGCCACCGCGTCGTGCAGCTGTGGAACCCGGCCGCCGAGCGGCTCACCGGGCGTACGGCCGCCGAGACGCTGGACCGCGAGCTTCCCTTCCCCGTACCGCCGCCGGGGCAGGTGCTCGTCCACCGCCTGCCGTCCGGGCGCTGGCTGAAGGTGACCGCCGGCGACCTGCCCGGCACCCCGGCGATGCGCGTGGTGACCTTCCGCGACTCCACCGACCAGGACCGCCGGCACGAGGACCGCGACCTCTTCGTCGCGGTCACCAGCCACGAGCTGCGCACCCCCGTCACCGTGATCAAGGGGTACGCCGACACCCTCACCAACCACTGGGAGTCCCTCGGCGAGGAGGGGCGCCAGGAGGCGGTACGCGTGGTCAACGCCCGCGCCGGCGAGCTGGCCCGGCTCGTCGACCGGCTGCTCTCGGCCACCAGCGACGACGGCGAGGTCGGCGGCTCCCCGCCGGGGCCTTTCGACCTGGCGGAGGCCCTGCGCGCGGCGGCCGACGAGCTCCCCGCCGACCTGAGCCGCCGGCTCGTGCTGGAGAACCTGCCCGGCGACCTGCCCAAGGCGTTCGGCGACCGGGATTCCCTCGCCACGGTCCTCACCGAGCTGGCCACGAACGCCGACAAGTATTCGCCGGCCGACACCGAGGTGACGGTGACCGCGGCGGCCGACGAGGCCACGGTCATGTTCCGGGTCGCCGACCGCGGCGTCGGCGTACGCCCCGAGCACATCGAGCGCGCCTTCGAGCGGTACTGGCAGGGCGGCACCGCGGACCAGGCCCGCAACCCGGGCGCCGGGCTCGGCCTCTACCTCGTGCGGCGGATCGTGGAACGGCAGCAGGGCTGGGTGTCGCTCCGCCCGCGGGAGGGCGGCGGCACCGTCGCCGAGGTCCGCTTCCCGCGCGCCTGAGCGCCCCGGGCATCCAAGGGCAGGAATCCGAGATCGATGTGGACACGGGTGGGCCGCGTACCCCGGATCGTCGCGGCACCGCCTAGGCTGGGTCGCCGTGAGCAAGCGTCGAAAGAACCCCCGAGCCGCCGGCGCGGCGTCCAAGCCCAAGGTGCGTGACATCTTCGTCGCCCGGCCGTTCGAGGGCCTGGCCGACGAGACCGAGTGGATCGCCCTGCGCGAACTGGTCCCGGCCGCCTCGGCGCCGCTGACCCTCAAGCCGGAGATCCTCGAGGAGTACGGCGACCGCCCGGTCACCCTCTCCACGGTCCTGCCGATGGCCTGGCCCGCGATGACCCGTCAGGACGGCCGCGTGTTCGTCGGCCTCCAGCGCCACATCCAGTCCGGGGACGTGTCGCGCGACGTCGCCGAGGCGATCCTGTGCGCGTTGCGCACCGAGCCGGGCGCGACCGTGGCCGTGCCCGCGCTCCCCGGCGAGGGCCCGCGGCTCCAGGACATCCTCGTGGACGGCCCGCTCGAGGTCGAGATGCACGAGGGCTTCGAGTACTGGCTCGACGCCGAGCAGGCCGAGGACGCCACCGTGAAGGCGTCGCTCGAGCGGGCGAACGCGTCGATCTACCCGACGGTGCGGTTGTCGGCGGCGCACGCGGCGTACTGGTGCCGGGTGCCGGACAAGGCCCACGTCCGCTGGGTCCTCCCCGACCCAGAGGACGCGGCGCTGGACGCCCTGGCCCGGCTCTCGGCGGTCGGTGACCTGCTGCTCGGCGAGGACACCAAGTTCGCCGGCATGTTCCGCGCGCACGGGCTCCTCGTGCCGGTGTGGGACCTGCCGGGCGAGCCGGAGGGCGCCGACTGGGAGGCACCGCTGGCCGACTTCGCCAAGCGCTACGCCGACACCCTCGCCGAGACCGGGCCGCTCGACGCCGCGGCCCGCCGCGCGAAGCAGGGACTGATCGGCCGGCAGCTCACCCTGCGGTAGCCGGTCGTGGAGGAGCTCTTCGCCGGGGACGCGCTGGACACCAGCCGCTGGCTGCCGCACTACCTGCCGCATTGGAGTTCGCGGGAGGCGTCGGCGGCGACGTACACGGTCTCCGGCGGGGAGCTGCGGCTCAGCATCCCGCCGGAGCAGGGCCTGTGGTGCGAGGGGGTGCACGACGGGCCGCTGCGCGTCTCCGGCATCCAGAGTGCGAGCTTCTCCGGTCCGGTGGGGAGCACGGTCGGCGGGCAGCCGTTCCGGGACGGGTTGCTGGTCGCGTACGAAGAACCCGAATTCCGGGGTTATACACCGCTCTACGGGCACGTCGAGGTGCGCGCCCGGGGAGTGGTGACGCCGCGGTCCATGGTGGCGTTCTGGATGTCCGGGATCGAGGACGTCCCGGAGCGCTCCGGCGAGATCTGCGTGATGGAGATCTTCGGCTCGTCGGTGCGCGACGGAAGCTGCGAGGTCGGCATGGGGCTGCACCGGTTCCGGGACCCGGCACTCACCGAGGACTGGTCCGCGCCCCGGCTGGAGATCGACGTCGCCGACTTCCACACGTACGCGGTCGACTGGGCGCCGGATTCCCTCACCTTCGCCGTCGACGGCAAGGTGATCAAGCGGGTCGGCCAGGCACCCGGCTATCCCGTGCAGCTCATGCTCGCGGTCTCCGACTTCCCGGACAGGGCGGACTCGGCCGAGGTGCCGGTGCCCGAGCTCATCGTGTCGCACTTACGGGGTGACTCGAGCGACGCGCGCTCGACCGGGCAGGACATGCAGCGGGGGCCGCCACGACCCGAGCCGAGCTCCGAGCCGCTGATCGCGATGACCTCGATGCCCGCCCGCTCCAGCTGGGCGTTCGTCTCGACATTACGTTCATAGGCGACGCAGAGCCGGGGTGCCAGCGCGAGGGTGTTGTTGCCGTCGTCCCACTGCTCGCGCTCGGCGGTCACCGGGTCCAGGCCGGTGTCGATGAGCCGCAGCCGGTCGATGCCCATCGCCTCCGCCGCGGCGTACAGGAACGGCCGGGCCGCACCCACCACCGGCTCACCATCGAAACCCGAGGTCACCGGGTACGCCGTGAGCACGTCAGCCACATTCGGATACATCACCACGGCATCGACGTCCACCATGGTGCAGACGGTGTCGAGGTGCATGGTGGCCCGCTCCTGCGCGATCGGCACCGCGAGGATGGTGTGGGCCAGCCCGGCCGCGAACACCCGGCGGGCGAGCCGCTCGGCGCCGGCCGGGGTGGTGCGTTCCCCCACCCCGATGGCCAGCACGTTCGGGGCGAGCAGCAGCACGTCGCCACCCTCCACATGCTCGAGGCCGGGGGTGTAGAGCAGCTCAGTGCCGGCGAACCGCGGATGGTGCGTGTAGATGGCCCGGGTCAGCGTGGTCTCCCGGTTGCGGGCGGGCATCGCGAGGCTGGTGACGGCCACCCGGTCGCGTACCCACACCGAGGAGTCGCGGGTGAACAGCAGGTTGGGCAGCGGGTCGATGACGAAGTCGTGCCGGTCCATCAGCTCGTACACCAGGCCGCCCGCCTTGCCCGGGCCGGGCTTGACCTCCTCGTGGGCCAGGCCGGCCATGAGCACGTGGGCGAGGTCGCGGGGCCCGAGGTCGGCCAGGTGCGCCGCCACCCGTTCGCGCAGGCTGTCGCCCAGCCGGGGGCCGGCCAGCACCCCCTCGGTCAGCTCGGCGCGGGCCTCGGCGACCTCGAGCGTCTGCTCCAGCAGCTCGCCGAGGTAGAGCACCTCGACGCCGCGGTCGCGCAGCGCCTGGGCGAACCTGTCGTGCTCCTCCTGGGCGCGGCCGACCCAGGGGATGCCGTCGAAGAGAAGGCTGTCGTTGTTCCTCGGCGTCAGCCTCGCGAGCTCCGCGCCGGGCCGGTGCAACATGACGGTGGCGAGCCTGGCGACTTCACTGTCCACGTAAGGGGGCACGTACCGAGCCTAGAACCTCGGGGATCGGGCAGCGCGGCGAGCCGCTTTTGTCCCCACTGTCCGCATCCGCGGTGTGACGTTGAGCCAAGATCCGGGACACGGATGCGCTCGCGCTAAGGGCACGCTAACTTGGCGGAGGATGTTTCGGATCCCAGGGGAGTCCTAGGTCGCGTGATGCACCATACGGAAAAAGAGCTTGTGCGTGAATGCGGCATTCATCCCCACTCATTCCGCTTTCTTTCCCCTTCGATGGGTTGCTTCTGTACCGGGTCCAACACTTACCGTAGTGGACAGAGAGCCCGATGGACCTTTTGCCGGAGGTCGCAGTGACTGTCTTCCCCGCTCGCCCCGCCCTGCCCATCCCCCATCGCCCCCAACCCCCCGCGATCGACCCTCGACGCGCCGCACCGCCCGCGGCCATCGAACCGGTCCGGCCCAGCCCCGTCGAGTGGGCCCGTCGTCGTCGCGCCGAACGTGACGCGCGCCGGCTCGAAGCGGCCGGCGCCCGCGCGCTGACCCGCCTCGACCGCTTGGGACCCGCCTGGCACATCGTCGACTGGCCGCGTACCGACTCGCTGGGCTACGAGCACGACCCCAGCGACGAACGGGCCGGCTTCCTCGCCATCGGCCCCGGTGGCGTCTACGCGGTCACCGTCGCCGACCACGGTCGCGCCCGCGTCCTGATCGCCGGTGACGTGGTGCAGATCAACGGCAAGCGTCCCGCGTACGTGGCTGACGCGCGCCGCGACGCGAAGCGTGCCGGTCGCGCCATGAGCTCCGCCGTCGGTCTCACCGTGCCGGTGACGCCCGTGCTGGCCTTCGTCGGCTCCGGCGTGATCAGCGTCCACGGCCTGCCGAAGGACTGTCTCGTGGCCACCCACAAGGAGCTCGACCGCCTCCTGATCGCCGGCGGTGCGCGCATCTCGCCGGCCACCGCGAACAAACTCTCCGAGGTCGCTCAACACCCCGCCACCTGGGCAAACGCGCCCTACCGCCCCGGCGGTGACTACCGCTGGTACGCCGGGGGCCAAACGGCCGCTGACAAGCGGGCGACCCGCCGGTAACGTTCCTTGGAGCGCACCGCTCGTGGTCGAGGCTTGACGCGAGCGACGCCGGCCGGACACTCGAAGTGTGAGACGGTGGGTTCCGGAGCCTTTCCGGAGCCGCGGATCTCGGCTTCGTCGGTCCGGCCGGAGTCAGGTTCGCCCGAGGCACGGATAACAGGGAGGTGCGGGTGGCGCACGTCGAGCTCTCACTGTCGGGAGCGTTCGTGCCCCAGGCGCGGACGCCGGACGAATCGGAGTTCGTCTCGAACATCGACCGGTGGGCCGCGACGGTCTGGCAGGCCGTCGAGCCGTGCCTGGTGATCGACGTGGGTTACAGCATCGTCGCCGTCTCGCCCTCCGCCAGCGACCTGCTCGGCCTGGGCAAGGGCGCCGAGGTGGTGGGCCGTCCCCTGCTCGGCGGCGAGGGCGCCCTGCGCCTCATCGACTTCACCGCCGGCGGCGGCGACCTGACCGAGCAGGAGATCGAGAAGATCCCGCCCCGGCTCGCGCTGACCTCCGAGCGGCTGGCCCGCGGCCTGATGCGCATCCAGCAGCCGAACGAGGAGCGGCACGTGACGGTCGACGCGATCGCCACCCCGATCCTCGAGAACGGCCGGGTCGTCGCCTCCCTCACGTTCTTCTCGGCGATCCGCTACTGACACCGGAACAGTCCGTCCGTTCGTGTGGCGATCACCGCACCGGTAACCCATTGGGGTGAACGGGGTTCGGACCGTAGTGTTCCCCTCATGCTCGATCTAGATCTGCTACCGGAGGAGTACGCGGTGTGCCGGCTGCCGGCCGGATCCGCCCTGCCTGCTTCCCTCAGCAGCGGTCCGGACAAGGGCGTCATCTCGGTCACCTGGGCACCCGACGAGATGTCAGTCATCTGCCCGAGCGACCGCATCCCCGACGGCGCCACCGTGGAGGCGGCGTGGCGCTGCCTGCGCGTGGTGGGGCCGATGCACCTGGCGCTGACCGGGATACTCGCCTCGCTGGTCGGACCGCTGGCCGACGCCCGGGTCAACATCGTCGCCTTCTCGACGTACGACACGGACTACCTGCTCGTGCCGCAGGTCCGCCTCACCGAGGCGATGGACACCCTGACGGCCGTAGGCCACCGCATCACCGCCTGAGCCCCGGCGCCGCGGCCCGCCACCTCCCGCACGGCCCCGAGACCCGCCCACGCGTCTCGCATCTCGCGTCTCGCATCTCGCATCTCGCGGTCCGCGGCACTCGCTCGGGATGCGTTGCGCGGTCCCCCGGCGCCCGCGCGGTATGCGTTTCGCGCTCCCAGACCGAGCGCGCGCCCCCACCCGCGCGGCATGCCCTCCGCGGTCCCCGGACCGGCCGGGCTCCCACCCGCGCAGGGTGCGTTTCGCGGTCCCTGGACCGGCCGGGCTTCCACGGGCGTGGCGCGACCGAATCGATACGGTTTCACCGGCCTCGGACGCCTTACCATGGGCGCGTGCTGCGCAATGGTCGCCGCCGGGCCTGCGCGTTGTTCGCGCTGGTCGTGAGCGGCACGGGGGTGCTGGCGGGGTGCGGCGAACCGCCGGCCCCGCCCCTGACGGCGCCGCCACCGGGCCCGGCCGGCACCGTCACCGCCTCGGCGTCCGCGCCGGGATATCCGCCCGTGGTGGTGCCGACGACGTTGCCCACCGGGGTGCTGCCACCCACCGGGCTGCCGAACGCCACGCTGCCGACCGTGCCGTATACGCCGCCGCCGGTCGTCACGACCCCGCCGACGACCTCACCCGCGACGCCGGCGCCGCCGCCCGCGCCGAAGTGCACCGGCGGCCCGAGCCCGGCGCAGATCGTCGCGGTCGTCGAGGGAACGGCCGGCATCCCGGACCGCGAGCTCAAGGTCATCGACGGACCATTTTGCTCGGGTACGTGGCAATTCGCGACGATCGAGATCGTGGCCCGGCGCGGCGAGGAGAAGTACGAGCCCCTGTTCGTGGTGACCACCGGCAGCCCGGCGGCGCTGCAACTCGTCGAGGCCGGCACGGACGTGTGCAGCAAGCGCGTGCGGGACGACGCACCCCCCGGCGTCCGGGTCCGAGCCTGCGGCGCCTGACCACGCCGACGCCCAACCCTGCCCAGCGCTGACGCGGAGCTGCGCCTGACCCGGGGCGGCGTCGGCACGGACCGCGGCCGGTGGCTCTAGGGTGGGGGAATGCCCGGGACGCCACCTACCCGCTTCGTCTACCTCGGACCCGAGGGGACCTTCACCGAGCAGGCGCTGCGCACGATTCCCGCCGCCGAGCGGGGCATCCGGACCCCGGCCCGGAGCGTGCCCGAGGCGCTCGAGGCCGTGCGCAACGGCGAGGCCGATGCCGCCCTGGTGCCGCTCGAGAATTCGGTGGGCGGGGCCGTTCCGGTGACCCTGGACGAGCTGGGCACCGGCAGCCCGCTGGTGATCACCCGCGAGGTGGTGCTGCCGGTCGAGTTCGTGCTGGCCTCAGCGTCGCTGACGCCGATGGCCTCGATCCGTACGGTCGCCGCGCACCCTCAGGCGTCCGCGCAGTGCCGCAACTGGCTGCGCGCGAACCTGCCCGACGCCGTCGTGGTGGACGTCCTGTCCAACGCGGCCGCCGCGATCGCCGCCGCCGCCGGGGAGTACGACGCGGGGATCTGCGCGCCGATCGGGGTGCCGCGGAACAACCTCACCGTGCTGGCCGAGAAGATCGCCGACCACGCGGACGCGGTCACCCGGTTCGCGCTGCTCTCCCGCCCCGGGCCGCCCGCGCCGCCGAGCGGGGACGACGTGACCTCCCTCGCCGTCTCGATCGCCCACGACCGGGTCGGCGCGCTGCTCTCCGTGCTCACCGAGCTGGCCGTACGCGGCATCAACCTGTCCCGCATCGAGTCCCGCCCGACCGGCGAACAGCTCGGCGTCTACGTGTTCTTCCTCGACTGCACCGGCCACGTCGCCGAGACCCGGCTGGGCGAGGCGCTCCAGGGCCTCCGCCGCCTCTGCGCCGAGGTGCGGTTCCTGGGCTCGTACCCGCGCCACCGCTGGTCGAAGAAGGCCCGCGAGGAGCCGCCGCCCTCCCAGCCGGGCCTCACGAACGAGGACTTCGCCGACAGCGCGGCCTGGCTCGACCGCCTCCGCACCGGCGAACCCTCCTGACGCCTCCGAGTCGGCTCACCGGGCCGGCTAAGCCGAGCGAGGCCTCATAGCGGCAGCTCACGGGCTCATCTCACAACCGGCTCACCGGGCCAGCTCAACGCCGACGGCTCCGCGGCGGCGACCCAGCGGCGGCGACCCGGCGGCGGCCCAGCGGCGGCTCCGCGGCGGCGACCCAGCGGCGGCGACCCGGCGGCGACCCAGCGGCGGCTCCGCGGCGGCGACCCAGCGGCGGCTCCGCGGCGGCGACCCGGCGGCGGCTCCGTTGGGGGTGGCGCCGAGGCGCAGCGAGGCGGGGTGGCCACTCACGCAGAATGAAGGGCCAGGGCCAGCGGATGCTGGGCCCCGGCCCGGCCTCGACGGGAGTTGCGGTCCGCACCACCCACCGAGCTACGACAGAAAGCTCTTGATCTAGTTTCCGAGCAGGTTGCCGAGGATGCCGCCCTGCTGCTGCTGGCCGCCCGCGGCGCCGGCGAGGCCGCCCGGGGGTTCCTCGGACGGCTGGACCACGACGAAGCCCTGGCCGGCGAAGCTCATGGTGAAGCGTTCGCCGGTGGTGCGGCCCAGGAGGGTGCCGAGGCCGAGCTGCTCGGCGCGGTGGTAGCCGGTCTGCAGGTTGGCCGACCAGCAGATCGCGGCCTGCGGGTCGACGTAGGTGGGCTGGTCGACGGTGAGCACCACCGGGGTGCCCTTGGTCGTCACCGCGATCCGGCCGTAGCCGGAGAAGACGCAGTTGAACAGGCCCGCGTTGGAGAGCGCGCCGGCGCCCTGGACCATTTTGATGTCGTAGTTGAGGGTGGCGTCGAAGGCGAGGACGTTCGCGCCGTTGATGGAGAGGCCGTCGCCCGGCTCGAGGTCGATGAGGTGGATGTCGGCGGCGTTCTCGGCGAGGAAGACGTCGCCGTGGCCGCTGACCTTCATCAGGGGCACGCCCTCGCCGGTCAGCTTCTGCTTCAGGAACTTGCCGATGCCGCCGGAGCCGAGCGCCTCGAACTGCACCTGGCCCTGGTACGCGACCATCGAGCCGACGCGGGCCATGAACTCGCCGTTCAGCTCCGCCTTGAGCAGCTTGGAATTCTGGAGTCGCAGCCCCGGCTGGGAGGACTCCTTCTCAAGATTGTCGGCCGAGAACAGTTCGCTGCGCATGGAGGTCCTCCTGTAGGCGTTGACTCTCAGAGAGTAAGGCCCGGCGACAAGCGATCAACCCCAACCCAGCTCGTGCAGCCGCTGGTCGTCGATGCCGAAGTGGTGGGCGATCTCGTGCACCACCGTGATGGCCACCTCGTCGATGACGTCGGTCTCGGTGTCGCAGACCGCGAGGGTGGGCAGCCGGTAGATGGTGATCCGGTCGGGGAGCACGCCCGCGTAGTCCCAGCCGCGGCGGGTCAGGTCGGTGCCCTCGTAGAGGCCGAGCAGCCCGAGGCTGCCGTCCGGCGGCAGATCCTCCACCAGGATGACCACGTTGCTCATCTTCTGCAGCAGGTCAGGGGGCACCTCGTCGAGGGCCTCGCCCACCAGTTCCTCGAAGCGCTCACGGCTCATCTCGACCGGCACCGGACCATTGTGCTCCACCCACCTGAGAGCGGGTGGAGCACCGGATCGCGGGTGGTTCAGGAAAGCGTGGCGTTCAGGGTGATCTCGGCGCCCGGCGAGAGCAGGCGGGAGATCGGGCAGTTCTCCTTGGCGGCCTCGGCGATCTTCTGGAAGGTGCCGGCGTCCACGTTCGGGACGTCACCGACGGTCTCCAGGTCGATGCGGGTGACGCTGAAGCCGGCGTCGGTCTTGTCGAGGTGCACCTTGGCGGTGGTCTCGACGGAGGTGGGGGTGAAGCCCTCGTCGGCGAGCGCCTTCGAGAAGGCCATCGAGAAGCAGCCGGCGTGCGCGGCGCCGATGAGCTCCTCGGGGTTGGTCCCCTCGCCCTCTTCGAAGCGGGACTTGAAGGAGTAGTTCCCCTCGTACCCGCCCTTTCCGGTCTTGATGGAGCCGGAGCCCTCGGTGAGGTTGCCCGACCAGCGGGCGGAAGCAGTGCGAATAGGCATGCCTCAGACGCTAGTCCATCGCCGGCGATGCTGGCCGGTGGACGCCGGGCGGGCAATGATTGGGGCATGTCCGAACCGCAGGAGGCCGTGGTCGAATTCGGCCCGGAACCGCCGCCGTCCCGCCGGACCGGCGTGCCGGCCTTTCTCCGGGGCCTCGCCACCGACCGGCGGCTCGTGCCGCTCGCCGCGGCCCTGGGCGCGCTGGCGCTGTTCGGGTCGCTGGTCTCCGAGTGGCAGCTCACCGAGATCGACGCCACGGTGTTCCGGGACGTGCAGACCGGCACCCGCGCGTTCGGCGCCACGGTGGCCGACCTCGGCGGCTGGGGCGCGGCGTACCTGGTCGGGCTGTTCCTGCTGACGGCGAGCGTGGTGCTCACCCTCTTCGGGCCGCCCGGTGGCCGCGTGTACGCCCGGCTCACCGCGTTGAGCACCGGCGGTGTGCAGCTCGCGATCGTGCTGGCGCTGTGGTCGTCGCTCGACGAGACGACCCGGGTGGCCGGGCAGCTCGACGTGAGCGGGCTGGACAGCGACGAGATCACGCTGACGCTCGGCCGCGGCCCGTGGTGCGCGGCGTTCGGAGTCGTCCTGGTGCTGCTCGCCGTGTATCTCGCCGGACGGCTGTACCCGCCGGTCACGGCGCCGGGACGCGAGCCGGCGGCCGGGGAGGAGGCCGAGGCCGGGCCGCCGCCGGTGTGGTCGTGGCGCCGGCCGTCGGCCGAGGACGAGACGCCGCCCGACGCGCCGTTCGACCTGACCGTCACCCCGGCCCAGCCGTGGACGGCCTCCGACGACAGCCGGGACAAGCCCAGCTAGGCATATCCAGGTGAAGACCGGACACGGGCGCCGGTAGGCTCATCAATCGTGATTGACCTGCGACTGCTCCGCGAAGAACCCGAGCTGTTCCGCGCCAGCCAGCGACTGCGCGGCGAGTCCCCCGGCAAGGTGGACGAGCTGCTGCGCGCCGACGAGGAGCGACGGGCCGCCACCCAGCGGTTCGAGGCCGTACGGGCCGAGCAGAAGTCCCTCGGCAAGCAGGTCGCGAAGGCCTCCGGCGACGAGCGCGCGGCGCTGCTCGCCCGCACCAAGGAGCTGGCCGCCGAGGTGAAGACGGCCGAGGCGGCGACGACCGCGGCGGACGAGGCGCTGCGCCGGGCCCACCTGGCCGTGCCCAACCTGGTGCAGGACGGGGTGCCGCCGGGCGGCGAGGACGACTTCGTCGTGCTGCGCGAGGTCGGCGAGATCCCGGCCATCGAGAAGCCCCGCGACCACCTCGAGATCGGCGAGGCGCTGGGCGCGATCGACACCGAGCGCGGCGCGAAGGTGTCCGGCTCGCGGTTCTACTTCCTCACCGGCGTCGGCGCGCTGCTGCAGCTCGGCATGCTGCAGATGGCCATCGCCCAGGCCGTCGAGCGGGGCTTCACGCCGTCGATCACCCCGTCGCTGGTCCGCCCGGAGGCGATGGAGGGCACCGGCTTCCTCGGCAGCCACGCGAGCGAGGTGTACCGGCTCGAGGCCGACGACCTGTACCTGGTGGGTACGTCGGAGGTGCCGCTGGCGGCGTACCACTCGAACGAGATCCTCGACCTCGACGGCGGCGCCGAGCGGTTCGCGGGCTGGTCGTCGTGCTACCGCCGGGAGGCCGGCTCGCACGGCAAGGACGTCCGCGGCATCCTGCGCGTGCACCAGTTCGACAAGGTGGAGATGTTCTCCTTCTGCCGGCCCGAGGAGGCCGAGGCCGAGCACCAGCGGCTGCTCGCCATGGAGGAGGAGATGCTCGCCAAGGTCGAGGTGCCGTACCGGGTGATCGACGTCGCCGCCGGTGACCTGGGCTCGAGCGCGGCCCGCAAGTTCGACTGCGAGGCCTGGGTACCGTCGCAGGGTCGCTACCGCGAGGTGACCTCGACGTCGAACTGCACCACGTTCCAGGCGCGCCGGCTGAACATCCGCTACCGGGACGCCGACGGCCGCCCGCAGACGGCGGCGACGCTCAACGGCACGCTCGCCACGACCCGCTGGCTGATCCCGATCCTGGAGAACCACCAGCAGCCCGACGGCTCGGTACGCGTCCCCAAGGCGCTCCAGCCGTACCTGGGCGGCCGGGACGTCCTGGAACCGATTCGCTAACCGTTAATCCACCGTCCCGCTACCTGAAGTCATAGCCGCTGGTAGCGGGGCCGGTGTAACGTTTTCCTTCCGCCCTCCGCGGGGGTAGCCCCACCCTCGGAGGTTCAGATGACCAGACCCGGTCTGCCGAAGCTCATCGCGACCGACCTGGACGGCACCCTCGTCCGCAGCGACGACACGGTCTCCGCGTACACGCACGAGGTGCTGGACCGGGTCCGGGCCGCCGGCATCCGGATCGTGGGCGCCACCGGCCGCGGGCCCCGGCTCACCGAGCTGACCCGCAACGACATCCGCGCCGCCGACTTCCTCGTGCTGGCGCAGGGCGGCTGGGTCATCGACCAGAACGAGTCCCAGCTGCTGCGGAGCACGCGCCTGCCCGGCCGGGACCTGGCCATCGCGCTGCAGAACCTGGAGGCCGAGGTCGGGCCGCTCTCGGTCATGGTGGAGGCGCTGGAGCACGACGACGCCCCGCTCTGGGGCGACTTCGACCCGACCTGGCGCTACCCGGTCACCGTGGAGGCGCGTACCCGGGCCGAGTGCCTCACCGGCGAGGTGATCAAGGCGTTCGCGCGGTCCTTCACCCGTGACGTCGACGACCTGCTCGCCGCCGCCCAGCGGATCATCCCGCCGCAGGTGGCGACGGTCACCCAGGCCGGGCTCAACTACGTCGAGATCTGCCCGCCGGACGTCGACAAGGGCACCGGGCTCGCCGTGGTCGCGCAGGCCGTCGGGGTGGATCCCGGGGATGTCCTCGTCTTCGGGGACATGCCCAACGACCTGCCCATGTTCGCCTGGGCGGGCTGGGGCCGGGTGGCCGTCAGCAACGCGCATCCCACCCTGCTCGCGGTCGCCGACGAGGTCACGTCGAGCAACGACGAGGACGGGGTGGCGGTCTATCTCGACCGGCTACTGTCGAGGTGATGCCTCAGCAATTCCGCCTCGTCGCCTCGGACATCGACGGCACCCTGATCCGCAGCGACGGCACGCTCAGTCCCCGTACGATCAAGATCCTCGACCGGTTGCAGGACCGCGGCGTGCCGGCGGTCCTGGTCACCGGCCGGCCCGTGCGCTGGCTGCGCCAGCTCTACGACCAGATGGCCGAGCCGCTGCCGGCGGTCTGCGCCAACGGCGCCGTGGTCTACGACCCCGGCACCGACGAGATTCTGCGGGCCGCTCCGCTCGCGGTGGACCTGCTCCTCGACGTGACCGAGCGGCTGCGCGAGGCGGTGCCCGACGTCACCCTCGCGGTGGAGGTCGAGGACGGCAGAAAATTCTGGTACGAGGAGAGCTGGCCGTTGCACTGGGACGGCGACCACGATTCGGTACGCCTGCTCACCGCCCCGGAGGACCTGACCTCGGCACCGGCGGTGAAGCTGCTGGCCCGCTCCGCGAGTCACGGCCCCGACGAGTTCGCCGCGCTGGTCAGCCGCACCCTCGGTGCTCTGGCCGAGGCGACCCACTCGTCCAAGTCCGCGCTGGTGGAGATCTCCGCCGCGGGCGTGACGAAGGCCGCCGGCCTGGCCTGGCTCTGCGAGCGCGACGGGATCGAGGCCGAGCGGGTCGTCGCGTTCGGGGACATGCCGAACGACCTGCCCCTGCTGGCGTGGGCAGGCCGTTCCGTGGCGATGGGCAACGCGCACCCCGCCGTCAAGGAGATCGCCGACGAGGTGGCGCTCACCAACGACGAGGACGGGGTGGCCGCGTACCTGGAGGAGCTGTTCGGGTTATAGGTACTGGCCGGTGCGGCCGGTGCCGTCGCCGCCGCCCTGGCCGGGCATGCCGGGGATGATCCCGTTCGGGCCCATCGGCAGCGCCGGGCGCCCCTGCCCGCCGCGCATCTGCTCGAGCTGGAGCCGGGCCGCCATCTGCTGCGCGACCAGCGCCGCCTGGATGCCGTGGAACAGCCCCTCCAGCCAGCCCACGAGCTGAGCCTGGGCGATGCGCAGCTCCGCCTCGCTCGGCGGCGTCTCGGACTCGAACGGCAGGGACAGTCGCTCCAGCTCCTGCTGCAGCTCGGGCGCGAGGCCGTCCTCCAGCTCCTTGATCGAGCGCTGGTGGATCTCCCGCAGCCGGCCCCGGCTGGCCTCGTCGAGAGGAGCCGCCCGGACCTCCTCGAGCAGCTGCTTGATCATGCTGCCGATCCGCATGACCTTGGCCGGCTGCTCGATCAGGTTGCCCGGCTCCTCCGCCTTCATCGTGCCGTCGGACTCCACCGTGCCCAGCGGGCGGCCGTCGGGGCCCACCACGATGACGGAGCCGTCTTCCTGCTTGTCTTGGGTGCGGGTGTCGTCGGTCATGCGATCCATCTTCCCTCGCATCCACCACCGCCCCACATCAGGGGCTTTCGCTACGGGCGCAGCTCGGCCACGACGCACTTGACGCTGCCGCCGCCCCGCTTGAGCTCACTCAGCTCCACATGCACCGGGGTGTAGCCGGCCGCGCGGACCTTCTCGCCCATCGCCATCGCCTCGGTGTTCAGCACGACGTGATGCCCGTCGCTCACGAGGTTGAGGGCGAAGGCCTCCGCGTCGGCGCGGTCGGCGATCACCGCGTCCGGGAAGAGCTGGGCGAGGACGCGCTGCGACGCCGGCGAGAACGCCTCGGGGTAGTACGTGATGTGCCGGTCGTCGAGCGCCGCCAGGGCCGTGTCGAGGTGGTAGAACGCCGGATCGACCAGCCGCAGCGACACCACCGGACGGCCCAGGACCTCCTGCGCCTCGGCGTGCGCGGCCGGGTCGGTGCGGAAGCCGTACCCGGCCAGGATCAGGCCCCCGTACGCCCCCGGCAGGTACGCGAAGTCACCCTCGCCCTCGTTGATGTGCAGCGGGTCGGCGTACGTCCACGAGCCGCCGGCGTAGAACAGGCGGTGCGCGTCGGCCTCGGCGGCACGCTGCGGGTGCCGGAAGCGGGCGCCGTACACCTTGCCGTCGACGGAGAACGCGCCGTTGGCGGCGTACACCATGTCGGGCAGGCCGGGGGCGGGGTCGAGCACATGCACGGCGTGCCCCAGGTCGCTGAGGGTGTCACGGAGCAGATGCCACTGCTTGAGCGCGAGGGCCGGGTCGACCGGGACGGTGGTGTCCATCCAGGGATTGATGGCGTACTCGACCGTGAAGTGCTCGGGGGGACACATGAGGTATGTCCTGTTTCGCGGCAAGCGCTCCGTGTGGCTCATGTCGTAAAGGGTAGGTAGGCTGAGACGGCCGAAACAGCTCAATCCCTTGCTCGTCGGAGGCGAATCGTTGCAGATGGACGCCGTAGACAAGCGAATCATTGCGTTGCTGGTGGCCGACGCCCGAGCCTCGTACGCGGAGATCGGCGCCAAGGTCTCCCTCTCCGCGCCGGCGGTCAAGCGGCGCGTCGACCGGCTGCGCTCCAGCGGCGTCATCAAGGGATTCACGACCGTCATCGAGCCGGCCGCCGTCGGCTGGACCACGGAGGCCTTCGTCGAGCTGTTCTGCACCGGCCGCACCACCCCGGCGCAGATCACCGTCGCGACCCGGCGGCACCCCGAGGTGGTCGGCGCGTACACGGTCTCCGGGCAGGCGGACGCGCTCGTGCACCTGCGGGCCGCCGACATCGCGCACCTCGAGCAGGCGCTCGAACGGCTCCGCGCCGAGCCGTTCGTGACCTCCACGCGCAGCATGGTGGTGCTGTCCCGCCTCGTCGAGACCCCCACCCCGGTGCCCGCGACCAATTAGCCGGAACCCGCGGCGGCCACCCCGCGTCCCACCCCCATGGCACGCCGACTCGTTCTCTGCACCGCGCTCGCCGTCGCGCTCCCGCTCACCGGGTGCACGGCGGATTCACCGGAACCCACGCCGCCCCCGCCCGTGCCGGGACCGATGCGGCTCGTCGCCTTCGACTCCTGCCGGCAGCTCGAGGCCGATCTGAAGCGGGCGGCGAAGGCGGGCGTCGGCCCGTACGGATTCCCCGGCAACGAGATCCTGCCCGCCAACGCCTCGGTCCGCGGCGCCCGGACGATGGCGGACGCCGCCGAGGCGCAGGCGCCCCCGCCCGGGCCGGCCCACTCGGGCACCAACAACCACGAGCAGGACGCGGACGAGCCGGACATCGTGAAGACCGACGGGCGCCGGATCGTGACGGTCGACCAGGGCGCGCTGCGCGTGGTGGACGCCGCCACCCGCCGCCAGACCGGGAAGCTCGACCTGCCGCTGCAGACCGTGGGCGGCCCGGTCGAGCTGCTGCTCTCCGGCGACGTCGCGCTCGTGCTCGTGCCGGGCGGCGTCCGCCGCTACGTGACGGACCGGAAGATGCCGGTCGAGGCGGGGCCGCAGGTGCTGTCCGTCGACCTGACCGGCGCGCCCCGCCTCGTCAGCCGCTACGAGGGCGAGGGCACCGTGGTCGACGCCCGCCTCACCGGCACCACCGCCCGGGTCGTGCTGCGCGCCGCACCCCGGATCACGTTCCCCGACAAGGGAGACGACGACAACGACCGCATCGAGGCCAACCGCAAGGCGATCGACCGGGCGGACGTCGCGGCGTGGCTGCCGTCCTGGCAGGTCACCACGGGTGCTGACACCGAGAGGGGCCGCACGGACTGCGGCCGGGTGAGCCGTCCCACCGACTTCTCCGCCGCCTCGCTGGTCAGCGTGCTGACGTTCGACCTGACCCGGCCGGAGCTCGGCAGCGGCGACCCGGTCACGGTGGTCGCCGACGGTGACACCGTGTACGCGACGGGAACCAGCCTCTACCTGGCCAGCGACCAGCGCTGGCGCCTCGACCGGTTCCGCGGGCGGGCCGCGATGCCGGTCCGGCAGGAGACCGACCTCTACCGCTTCACCCTCACGGGCAACCAGCCTCCCGCGTACGCCGCGGCCGGCAAGGTGCCGGGCTTCCTGATCAACCAGTACGCGCTGTCCGAATGGGACGGCCACCTGCGCGTCGCCACCACGTCCTCCGCCGCCACGACGTCCTCCGCCGCCACGACGTCCTCCGCGGTGCGGGTGCTCCGGCAGCAGGGCGGGGAGCTCGTGCAGACCGGGGTGGTCGAGGGCCTCGGCAAGGGCGAGCAGATCTATTCCGTACGCTTCATCGGCCCCCGTGGGTACGTAGTGACGTTCCGGCAGACCGACCCGCTGTACAGCGTCGACCTGAGCGACCCGGCGAAGCCGGAGGTGACCGGCGAACTCAAGATCACGGGTTACTCGGCGCACCTTCAGCCGGCGGGCGACGGGCGGCTGATCGGGGTGGGCCAGGAGGCGGACGGGAACGGCCGGACACGCGGCACCCAGGTGTCCCTCTTCGACGTCTCGGACCCGGCCCGGCCCCGGCGCCTCGCCCAGCACCACATCCCGGGCGGCCAGTCCGAGGCCGAATGGGACCCGCACGCCCTCCTCTGGTGGCCGGCGACGAAGCTCCTGGTCGTGCCGGTGTCGGCGTACTCCTTCGACGGCGGCACGACGACGGACGGCGCCCTGGCGTTGCGGGTCGGCGAGGCCGGGGTGACGCGGGTGGCGACGCTGAAGCAGCCGGCCATCCGGAGGTCGCTGGTGATCGGGGACGTGTTGTGGACGCTGTCGGACGGGGGACTACAGGCGTCCAGCCTGTCCACCATGGAGCGGGTGGCCTGGCTGCCTAACGCCTGATCGCTCGGGCCGTTCTTCCGGAGGGCTCCTAGAGGTACATGCCCGGGCGGTGGTCCTCGCCGGTGGTCTTGTCCTTGGCGGGGGCCGGCTTGTCGCCCTCGCCGAAGAAGCGCTTGCCGCCGAACTCGCCGTGCAGCCGGTCGTCGAGTTCGTCGGCGAGGCCGGTCATCACCTGCACGGCCAGCATGAGGTGGGTGGCCTGGAAGTTGCGGCCGAACACCGGGATGGACGCCCAGACGGTGTCCTGCGCGCAGTACAGCCGGCCGATCGGCATCCGGTTGGTCAGCTCGGAGAGCTTCACGTAGAGCTGCTCCGTCGGCTCGACCTCGGTGAGGATCGGCGAGAAGACGTCGACCAGCGGCGGGTTGTCGCGTACCCGGACGAAAACCATCGCCGAGCCGGCCCGGATGCCGATGTCGCCGTCGGTGTCGACCTGGAGCTGATCGACGGTGGTCTTGGACATCGTGGCGACGACGGTGCGCACCCGCTCCTCGAGCGGCACCACCTCGTCGGCGGCGTTCGCCAGCGCCTCGGAGAGCACCCCGTCCTCGTCCAGGTCGTCGAGGCTCAACTCCTCGTCGATCGACGGCTCGTGCCGGGCGGTGGCCAGCGGCGTCGTCTCGATCGGCTCGTCGTCCTCGTCGTGCACGAGATACACGAGGAACGCCGGGTGCGGGGCGCCGTACACATCACGCAGCGTGCGCGAGACCACGGTCGCCAGCTGCTTCGCGCCGTCGACGGTGGTCCGCAACCCGAACGAATCTCCCGACCCGGCCAGCACACCCGGCGGCGACCACCCCAGCGCGACCAGGTCAGCGACCGTGGCGCGGTCCATCCGGAACCCGGCGGGCAGCCCGGCGTTACCGACGGCGAGCGCCTCGACGACCCCATCCGGCAGCAGCCGGATGCTCACCGAATACACGGCGTCACCGGTGCCCGACGCGGTCGGATCCAGGGTGAGATCGACGTGCGCCCCCGGACTCAGGGTCGGCAACAGCACGGCGAGCGCCGCAGCGAACTCCCGCCACGCCTCGGTCACCTTCGCCCGCAGGTCGGCCGTGGTCGGCTCGTCGAGCAGGACGCCCTCTGGCTGGTCAGCAGTGTTCTCCGCCGTCATGATCGTCACCTCCGCCCCGCCACCCTATCGAGCGACGCGGACGGACAGCGGCCGCGTCTCATTCCCGACGTTGCGTTCCCTCGGGCCGGTGCTGCCCGGGGTCGTCAGGATCTGTTCCGGTCGCGGTCACCGGTGGGCCGCTGGTGCGGTTGTCGGCGGGCCACTTCAGCGCCAGCTCGGTGAGGCGCGCGGCCACGTCCGCGGGATCGGCGCCGCGTCCCACGGCCACCCCCATCAGGTACGCCGAGAGCGGCGCCCCCGGCCGCACGACGTTGTGCGCGACATCGCGGGCCACGTCCAGCACCACCGTCCGCTGCACGTCGGCGGGACTCAGCCCCAGCTCGGCCGCGGCGACCTTGAGCCACTCCTCGAGTACGTTCACCTGGCCCATTCCTCCGCGGTCCGCAGGTCGTCGTCGGTATCGCAGTCGAACCACGGCGGCGGCCCCGGGCGGCGCCACGAGACCTCGATGAACCGCAGGTGCTCGAGCAGCGCGTGCATCGAGGCACCGTGCAGACCGCCACGTTCCTCGGCGAGTTTCGCGACCGCCTCGCGCAGGGCCGCCGTACGCCAGACCCCGCACAACGTCTGCCGCCGCCCCTCGGCATCGCGGTAGAGCGCACCCTGCATCGGCGCGGACTCGACGGTGAGACGCAGCACATCGATCGCCTCGCCGGTCAGCAGCGGCAGGTCGGCGGCGAGCAGCGCGGTGAAGCTCACGTCCTCGGGCACCAGGGCAAGACCGGCAGCGGTGGCAGCCACCGGGCCGCCGCCGCGCGGCTCCTCGCTCGTGGAAGCCACCTCGACGGGCAGGTCGGGAGGCACGCGCCCGACCACCACCTGCGGATCGGCGTCATGCACCGCGGCCAGCACCCGGGTCAGCATCGACTGCCCGGCGACCGGGATGGCAGCCTTGTCCGCTCCACCCATCCGACGCGCCGCACCGCCGGCCAGCACCACCGCCGCGAATCCCCCCACGTACGTACCGTATCCCGCCGAGCCCGCGAGCGTGACTGTGCGGAGCGCGACAACCCGAGAACGCCGGTCCGGGCGCCCGGATCGGACGCGCGGTAGCCCGCTGGCTTGCGCAAGACGACCTCGCCGGATCGGACGCGGGAGCCCCGCTGGATTGGGCAAGGCGATCACGCCGGATCGGACGTGCGGCAGCCCACTGGCTTGGGCGAGACGATCACGCCGGGTCGGACGTGCGGCTGCCGGTGAGCCGGCGCGGACGGACGGTGGGTCGCGCCCGCGGGCGGTTTCCGGAGATCGGCCTACGCTGACGGTATGGCGCGGACGATGAACCGGCGGCCCGTGGTCAAGATCGATCTTGACGGGGCCGGACCCCGGCGCCGGCCGGACGATCTGGCCGCCGAGGAGCCGCTGGAGATCCGGCTGCGCGGAGAACCGCTCGCCGTCACCATGCGGACGCCGGGACAGGACATCGACCTCGCGATGGGGTTCCTGCTCACCGAGGGGATCATCCGCACGCAGGAAGACGTGGTCACCGCCCAGCTGTGTGCCGGCACCGACGCGCCGAACACGTACAACGTGGTGGAGGTGGTGCTCGGGGCGCACGTACCGCCGCCGGTCACCGATCCGAGCCGCACCTTCTACACGACCAGCTCGTGCGGGGTGTGCGGGAAGGCGAGCATCGACGCCGTGCGTACCCGATCGCCGTTCGACCTGGGGGCCGACCGGTCGGCCGTGGCGGCCCGGACGCTGGCCGAGCTGCCGGACAAGTTGCGGGCCGCGCAGCGGACGTTCGCGCGTACGGGCGGGCTGCACGCGGCCGGGCTCTTCACCGCGGAGGGGAACCTGGTCGTGCTGCGCGAGGACGTCGGCCGGCACAACGCGGTGGACAAGGTCGTCGGGTGGGCCCTGCGCGAGGGGAGGCTGCCGCTGGCGGGACACGTGCTCCTCGTGTCGGGACGGGCGAGTTTCGAGCTGACCCAGAAGGCGTGGATGGCCGGGATTCCGCTGCTCGCGGCGGTCTCCGCACCCAGCACGCTCGCGGCCGAACTCGCCGACGAGGCGGGGATGACCCTGGTGGGCTTCCTCCGCGGCCGGTCGATGAACGTCTACACGGGAACCGAGCGCGTAACCGTCTGAGTTCGTTAGGTCTTCGGGGCCCATTAATCCGGGCCACCCGGAGCTGACATTCACGGTCATGAGGCTGGCCAGCGTCCGTACCCCTGGATCGCTGGGAGCCCCGACATGGCACTGTCGCGACGTACCCTCCTGCTCAGCAGTGCGGCGGTCGGTGCGGCCACCGCCGCGACGACCTGGCCACTGGCCGCCTCGGCCGCGCCGTACCGCGGACCGCTGCGCACCGACCCGTTCACCCTCGGGGTGGCCTCCGGAGACCCCGACGCCGACGGTTTCGTCCTCTGGACCCGGCTGGCGCCCACGCCGCTGGCCGACGACGGGCTCGGCGGGATGCCGGCCCGCGACGTGCCCGTCCAGTGGGAACTCGCCGCGGACTCCCGCTTCCGGAAGATCGTCCGCCGCGGTGTCGTCGTGGCCCGGCAGTCGTCGGCTCACGCCGTACACGTGGAATTGAACGGCCTGCTGCCCGCGCGGGAGTACTTCTACCGGTTCCGCGCCGAGCGGTACCTGTCCCCGGTCGGCCGTACGCGCACGGCTCCGCCGCGGTGGGCGATGCCCGCCTCGCTCGCCATGTCCTTCGTGTCGTGTTCGCAGTACGAGCACGGCTACTTCACCGCGTACCGGCGGCTGGCGGAGGACGAGCCGGAGCTGGTGCTTCACCTGGGCGACTACCAGTACGAGTACGCGGCCGGCACGTACAACGCCCCGGGCGGCAACCCGCGCGATCATCTGGGACCCGAGACCGTCACGCTGGCCAACTACCGGCAGCGGCACGCCCAGTACAAGACCGACCCCGACCTGCAGGCCGCCCACGCCGTGGCGCCGTGGGCGGTGGTCTTCGACGACCACGAGATCGAGAACAACTGGGCCGACGAGGTGCCCGAGCAGCCGGACCCGAACTTCCTCGCCCGGCGGGCGGCGGCCTTCCAGGCGTACTACGAGAACATGCCGCTGCGGCGCACCTCCCTTCCGCAGGGGATCGACATGCAGCTCTACCGCCGGCTGCACTGGGGACGGCTGGCCACGTTCCACATGCTCGACACCCGCCAGTTCCGTGACGACCAGGGCTGTGGGGACGGATACAAGGACTGCCCGGCCGCCATCGACCCGGCCCGCTCGATCACCGGCGCCGAGCAGGAGGCCTGGCTGCTCGACGGCTTCCACCGCTCGACGGCCCGCTGGGACGTCCTGGGCCAGCAGGTCTTCTTCGGCCAGCGCGACAACAACTCGGGCCCCGCGAAGGTCGTGAGCATGGACAGCTGGGACGGCTACGCGGCCTCCCGCGACCGGATCACCCGCGGATGGGTCGACGCCGGCGTGCGCAACCCGGTCGTGCTGACCGGCGACGTCCACGCCCACTGGGCCGACGAACTCAAGCTCGACTGGACGGACCCGACGTCGCGCACGGTGGGAACCGAGCTGGTCTGCTCCTCGATCACCTCGACGGGGGACGGGGCGGACGTCGTGCCGGGCATCCACCCGTGGGCCGCCTGGAACCCGCACCTGCGGTTCTACAACAACCAGCGCGGGTACGTCCGCACGACGATCACCTCTTCGGCGATGACCGCCGACTTCCGGGTCCTCCCGTACGTGACCAGGCCCGACGCGCCGGCGCACACCCGGGCGACCTTCGTGATCGAGGACCGCGTGCCCGGCCTGCACCAGACCGCCGACACCCCCACGCCGGGCGGAACCTCCGCGCTGCGTGCCGGAGACCTCGGTGCCGCAACAGTGCAGCAGGAGACCGTACGGCCGTAGCGCACAGCGGCGCCTCATGTCCGGCGGCGGGTGCGCTCGTGCCTGCTGCCGGACCTGGCACCTCCCGGCCGGGGACCGGCGTCACAGGTGCGGCCTCTGCCCACGGGCGCCGGCCATCCCTTGACGGCGGACGGTGGGATCGCCGCATACAGGGCGGCGTTCATCGCCAGGGCCAGCTCGTAGTGCTGGTCCGCCTCGAGCGCCCGGTCCACCGCGATGGTCGCCAGCGCGCCCAGGCTGGCACGCCAGGCGACGAAGGCCAGCAGTGATGCCGGAGGCGCCACCCGGGACGGGTTGACCCGGCGCACGACGTCCGACCAGAACGCCACCTGCCATTTGTCCGTGCCGCTGCGGACCCAGGCGTAGTCCCGGACGGGCACGAAGGTCAGCAGAAGCCCGAGCCAGGCCACCTCGTCGTCGGTGAGGCAGCCTCCCGACCGGTAGCGCCGCTCCGCCGCCCGTACGGCCGCCCGGCCGGCCCGCAGAAGCAGGCGGCGATCGCGCGGGCTCTCCGGGCCTGGCGTGTCGTCGCCTGCCGCTCCGGGTGGCGCGCCGGCCGGAACAAGCTCGAACATCCTGGCCAGCGCGCGCATCTCGGCCTCGGCCATCCGCCGGCGTTCGTCACCGGTCACCGGTGTGAGCTGAGCCTCGAGGTCCTTGCGGCTGGGCAGCGCGACCGCCCCCGCGAAGGTCGCCGTCGTGGCCACGACGCTGTCGGGCGGGTCGCACGGCCTGCCCTCCACCGGGCAACAGGACAGGTCGGTGCACTTGTAGGACCAGTACCGCCCGTCCGTGACCCGGAACTCGTCGATGATCAGGATGCCGGCCCGGCTCAGGGCGCTCGAGAGCCGTCGGAGGGCGGGCGTGACGCGGGCGCTCTCGCCGTACCCGAGGAGGGTTATGGCTTCGGGTTGCTGCTCGGCGATGAGCGTGGCGAGGTGCAGCACCGGCGCGCGGGCCTCGAGGTCGGGGACGCCGGGTTCCGGCAGGTCGATGCGGGCCGCGAAGGCGAGCTCGGCGCCCTTCACCGCGGCGACCACCAGGCTGTCCTCGGGGTGGAAACCGATCAGGAACGGCACCGCCGAGATGAGGTCGGCCGGCGTGCGCACTTTCAGCTTCGTCATGCCCAGCAGCGTGGCCCGGATCGCCCGGCGGCCGCGTGCCGAAGGCTCGGGGCTGTGGATAACGGCGCATTGTGGATAACCGGTCCGGGCCGACCGGGCCGTGGAACGCTGGCGGTCCGCCCGATCCGAGACCTCAGGAGCGGAATTGAAGCTCGTGCAGTTCCAGGCCGTCCTGCTGCCACTCGTGCGAGTGGCGGTCAAGATCCATCGTCAATTCGATCGACGACACCACGTCGTAGCCCGCCGCGTGCAGGCTCCGGATCGCGTCCACGTTCCGGGAGGCGGGGGAGATCGTCAGCGACAGCATGTTGCGCTTCTTGGCCTCCTGCGCCACGTGACTCAGCAGCCGGCGGCCCACACCCTTGTGCCGGTGCGTGGCCGTCACGACGACCGGCTCGACCTCGCCCGCGCGCCCACGCATGATCAGCCCGACCAGGCCGATCACCCCGTCGTCCGCGTGATCGGCGACCCACAGGCCGCCGAGATCCAGGCGCGTCAGGTATTCCTCGAAGCCGGCGCCCCCGTCGTCGGGCGCGTCGCCGTACATCCGGTCGCGCTGGGCCGTCAGCTCGGACCACAGACGGCGGCCGGAACTGTGATCGCTCGGCCGGTACGAACGCACAGCCACAGGTGTCATGCCGACATTTTGACTCCGATTCGAGTGGCCCGTAACCCGAAGTGGAAGATAAGGCGGTGGATCTGCCGTATCTGCGCGCGCACCCGCAGCACCTCCCGACATTTCTCACCCATCAGCGGATTCGTGAGACGCCCGTCAGCGGGGGTGATGTGTGCCGTGCATCGCGCCTGACCTTGGACGACGGCTTCTCCCTGTTCGCCAAGACGTGGCCCTCGGGGAAAGCGCCCGAGCATTTCTTCGCGACGGAGGCGGCGGGGCTGAGGTGGCTGCGCGAGGCCGGGGCAACGCCGGTTCCCGAGGTGTTCGTCGCGCTCGACGAGATGCTCGCCCTCGAATGGGTCGAGCCCGGCCCGGCTTCGTCCGCGGCCGCCGAACGATTCGGGCGGGAGCTCGCGGGGGTGCATCGGGCCGGGGCGGAGAGCTTCGGGGCGGAGTGGACCGGCTTCATCGGGCCGTTGTCGCTGGACAACACGCCTTCGCCGGGGCCGTGGGGGGCTTGGTTCGCGGAGCGACGGCTGCGGCCGTACCTGAGGATCTCGGCCGATCGCGGCGCGCTCTCGGCGGCCGACGTCACGCTCGTCGAGCGGATCCTGTCGCGGATCGATTCGTACGGCGGGGACGAGGCGCCCTCGCGGATCCACGGGGACCTGTGGCCGGGGAACGTGCTGTGGGGCGCGGACGGGCGGGGATGGCTCGTGGACCCGGCGGCGCACGGTGGGCATCGGGAGAGCGATCTGGCGCAACTGGCACTGTTCGGCGGGGCTCCGCACCTGGAGACGATTCTCGCCTCCTATCGGGAGGCCTGGCCGCTGGGCGAGGGGTGGCGGGAACGGGTGCCGCTGCATCAGCTCCACCTGCTGCTCGTGCACACCGCGGCGTTCGGGGAGGCATATCGGGGGGCTGTGCGAGCCGCGGCGGAGGCTGCGTTGAGGAGTTAGGCGGGGTGTCCGGCCGCCGGCGGCTCGGTGCCTGTCGGGCGGGCGGTGGGGTGGTTCGGCGGCGTGGGCTGTACCGCACTCCGGTATGCGTGCGGCCAAATGTCACACCCAAGCGCTAAATTCGATCAGTGACCGAGCTTGCTGTGCCTGCCGTGCCGCCGCGGGATTCCGTGCGGCGGGGCGTGCTTGCCGACCGGTTCGGCCGGGTGGCGACCGACCTTCGGGTGTCGTTGACCGACCGCTGCAACTTGCGGTGCACCTATTGCATGCCCGAGGAGGGGCTGGCGTGGATGCCCCGGGAGCAGCAACTCACCGATGACGAGGTGGGGCGGCTCATCCGGATCGCGGTCGAAGGGCTGGGCGTGACCGAGGTGCGGTTCACCGGCGGCGAGCCCTTGATCCGGCGAGGGCTGCTGGGCATCGTGTCGGCTGCCGCCGCGCTCCGGCCGCGGCCCAAGCTGTCCGTCACCACGAACGGGATCGGGCTGGAACGGATGGCGGCGCCGCTGCGGGACGCCGGGCTCGACCGGGTGAACGTCTCGCTCGACACGTTGTCGCCGTCGCGGTTCGAGCAGCTCACGCACCGCGATCGGCATGCCGACGTGCTGAAGGGGCTGGCCGGGGCGGCGGCGGCCGGGCTGACACCGGTGAAGATCAACACTGTGCTGATGCGGGGCATCAACGATGACGAGGCGCCGGCGCTCCTGCGGTTCGCGCTGGACCATGGGTACGAGCTGAGGTTCATCGAGCAGATGCCGCTGGATGCTCAGCACCAGTGGGACCGGCACGAGATGGTGACGGCGGAGGCCATTCTTCAGTCGCTCGAGGCGTACGGGCTGGAGCCTGATCCGGTTTCACGTGGAACCGCGCCGGCCGAGACGTGGGTGGTGCCGGGGTACGTGGATGCGGCCGGGAAGCCCGCGCGGGTCGGGGTGATCGGGAGTGTGACCCGGCCCTTCTGCGGGGACTGCGACCGTACCCGGCTGACCGCGGACGGCCAGGTGCGCAACTGCCTCTTCGCCACCGGCGAGTCGGACCTGCGGGGGCTGCTGCGTGGCGGCGCCTCCGACGACGAGGTCGCCGACGCATGGCGTGCCGCGATGTGGGGGAAGAAGCCCGGTCACGGCATCGACGACCCGAAGTTCCTCCAGCCGGTGCGGCCCATGTCCGCGATCGGCGGGTGACAGGAGTGCTTCAGGTGCGGTATTTCGCGGGGGCCCGAGCGGCCGCTGGCGGCGTGCACGAAGAGTCGATCGGCGCCACGTCGCTCGACGACCTGGCGACCGTCCTCGTCGAACGACACGGTGAGCGGCTCGCCGTGGTGCTGAAGGCCGCGAGCTTCCTGGTCGACGGGCTCGCCTGCCATGACCGCCGGGCGGCGCTGCCCGCCGGGGCGACCGTCGACATCCTTCCGCCGTTCGCAGGGGGCTGAGCTTGATCGGCCTGCTCGGGGTGGTCCTCGCCGTCACCGGTTTGATCCACCTCTACCTGTGGAAACGCCTCGTCCGCGATCCGCTGCGCAAGGGCTTGGCCCGCCGCCTCGGGACTGCGGCGGTGGTGCTCTTGGCGCTCCTCGTGCCGACCACGCTGATCGGCACGCGCGCCGGGTTCGGCAAGTGGCTGGCCTGGCCGGGCTACCTGTGGCTCGCGCTGATGTTCTACCTGCTGGTCATCCTGGCGGCGCTGGAGATCCCCCGGCTGATCGCCAACCTGTGGATCCGCGCCCGCTCAAGGTCAGAGCCCGACTCCAACTCGGCCGCGAACGTCGGCGCGAGCGCGAGCGGGGACTCCGGCGCGAGCGTTGGCGTGGGCGTGAAGGGGGACTCCGGCGCCGGCGCGGGCGCGAGCGGGGACTCCAGCGCGAGCGTTGGCGTGGGTGTGGGCTCGGGCGCGAGCTCCGGGGCGGGGGCGAGCGCGGGCGCGGATTCTGGCGCCGGGGTTTCAGTCGGCGACGTTGCGCCTTCCTCGCGCGGTGGGAGCGACGCGTCGGCGCCGTCCGAGGCCCTCATGCCCGAGGCGCGGGGGGTTGAGCGGCGGTTGCTGCTGGCGCGGGGGGCCGCGATCTTCGCGGGGCTCACTGCCGCGGGCATCACCGGGTACGGCGTGAAGACCGCGCTCGGGGGGCCGCGGCTTGATCGGGTGCAGTTGCCGCTGGCGAAGCTTCCGCGGGCCATGGACGGTACGCGGCTCGCCGTGGTGTCCGATATTCATCTGGGGCCGCTCACCGGCGTGCGGCACACCGAGCGCATCGTGGAGCTGATCAACTCCGTCAACGCCGACATTGTCTGCATTGTCGGGGACCTTGTGGACGGGAACGTGGCCGAGCTGGGGAAGGCCGCGGCTCCGTTGGCCGGCATTCAGGCTCGCCGGGGGGCCTACTTCGTGACCGGGAACCACGAGTACTACTCCGGGTTCCAGGAGTGGATGGCCGAGGTGGCGCGGCTGGGAGTACGGCCGCTGCGGAACGAGCGGCTGGAGCTCGACGGGCTGGACCTTGCCGGCGTCAACGACCTCGGGGGCGTCGAGGTCGGCGACGGGCCCGACTTCGAGCGGGCGCTCGGGGACCGGGATCCGGCGCGGCCCGTCGTGTTGATGGCGCACCAGCCCCTCGCGGCCCGGGACGCGGCGCCGTACGGGGTCGATCTCCAGGTCTCCGGGCACACCCACGGCGGGCAGATGGCGCCCTTCAACCTGCTGGTCAAGCTGGAGCAGCCGGTGGTGAGCGGGCTCGGCAAGGTCGACGGGGTGCCGGTGTACGTGACGAACGGCGCCGGGTTCTGGGGGCCGCCGGTCCGCGTCGGGGCGCCGCCGCAGGTCTCGGTGATCGACCTCCGCACGCCATAACAAGACAGCGCGGCGGCGGTCGGGCGACAGGACGGCGGTCGGGCGACGGGACGGCGGTCGGGCGCGGTCGGGCGACGGGGCAACGGGCGGGCGACGGGCGGGCGCGGTCGGACGGCGGTCGGGTGACGGGGGCTGCGGGGCGTGCGGACGGCGGGGCGACGGCTGGTTTGGCAACACGCGCACCGGCTGCGAGCGGCAGGCGGACGGCGGGGAGGCGGTCAAGGCGCCGGACGGGCAGCGCGGCCGACGGACAGCGCAGCAGACGGACAGCGGGGTTGGCGACACGCGCGCCGGCTCCGGGCGACAGGCGGGCCGCGGGGCGGTGGCAAGCGGGCCGGCTGCGGGCGGTCGGTTGCTCTGGGCGTACCTCGAAGAAGTGAATCTTGGGTGGTTCGGACGAGCCACGGTCGTTGCTTGCGCAGGATTCAATCGTGGATCGGTTATGTCACTTCGCGCGTGGCGGCTTCAGGCGTGCGGCGTGGTCGTGACAGGATGCAGCGTGGCCTCGGACAGCGCAGGGTCCTCGGTTGCCGCGGACACGTACGTCGCGGATCTGCACATTCACTCGCGGTATTCGCGGGCCTGTAGCCGTGATCTGACCCTTCCGAATCTTGCCTGGTGGGCCCGGCGTAAGGGCATCGCGCTGCTCGGCACCGGCGACTTCACCCACCCCGCGTGGTTCGATCATCTGCGGGAGAGCCTCCGGCCCGCCGGCGAGCCCGGGTTGTTCCGGCTGAGCGCCGACGCCGAGAAGGAGGTCGCGCAGCGGCTGCCCGGGGCGCTTCAGGGGAGCGCGCCGGCGCGGTTCATGCTCAGCGTCGAGATCTCCACGATCTACAAGCGGGATGACCGTACGCGCAAGGTGCACCACCTCATCTACCTGCCCGACCTCGAGGCGGCCGCCCGGTTCAACACCGCGCTGGGGCGGATCGGCAACCTGACCGCCGACGGCCGGCCGATCCTGGGGCTCGACTCGCGGGACCTCCTCGAGATCGTGCTCGAGGCCAGCCCCGACGGCTATCTGGTGCCCGCGCACATCTGGACGCCCTGGTTCTCGGCGCTGGGCTCGAAGTCCGGGTTCGACGCCATCGCCGACTGCTACGCCGACCTTGCCGAGCACATCACCGCCGTCGAGACCGGGTTGTCGTCCGATCCCGAGATGAACTGGCGGGTCTCCAGCCTCGACCGCTACCGGCTGGTGTCCAACTCGGATGCGCACTCGCCCGCCGCGCTCGGCCGGGAGGCGACCCTCTTCACCGGCACGCCCGACTACTTCGCGGTCAAGGACGGTCACACCCTCGCGGGCACGATCGAGTTCTTCCCCGAGGAGGGCAAGTACCACGCCGACGGGCATCGGGCGTGCGGCGTCAACTGGGAGCCCGCCCGTACGCGGGAAGCGGGTGGCCGTTGCCCCGAATGCGGGAAACCGCTGACCGTCGGCGTGCTGAGCCGGGTCGAGGACCTCGCGGACCGCGAGAGCGGGCGGGCGCGGGCGCAGAGCGTCGAGCACCTGATCCAGCTCGCCGAGATCGTGGGCGAGATCAACGGCGTCGGCCCGAAGTCCAAGACGGTCGAGGGGCAGCTCCACCACCTCGTCGCGAACCTCGGCGCCGAGCTGGACATTCTGCGCAACGTGCCGCTCGACGCCATCGGCCAGCACGGCGGCGAGAACCTGCGGGAGGCGATCAGCCGGCTGCGGCGCGGCGATGTGCGGCGGGTGCCCGGCTACGACGGCGAGTACGGCGTCATCACCCTGTTCGACCCCGGTGAGCTGCGCAACAAGCAGAGCGCGCCGCAGGCCGAGACGCTCTTCGACGTGATGCCGGTGCCGGTGCCGCAGCAGCGCCGCACCGAGCCGGCGATCGGGCGCGCCGCCGTGCCCAAGGCCAAGGAGCCCGTACGCAAGAAAGCCCCGGCGCCGCCGCTGCAGCCGCCGGCGTCCCCGCACGAGCCGTTCGAACCGATGCTGGCCGGCATGGAGGAGGTCGGCACCGGCCTGCTCGACCGCCTGGACGCGATGCAGCGGGTGGCGGCGTCGGCACCCGGCGGGCCGCTGCTCATCGTCGCCGGGCCGGGCACCGGCAAGACGCGCACGCTGACGCACCGGATCGCGTACCTGTGTGCGGAGATGCAGGTCTTCCCGCACCGCTGCCTGGCCATCACCTTCACCCGGCGCGCCGCCGAGGAGATGCGGGCCCGGCTCGACGCGCTGATGGGTGAGGCCGCCGAGGACATCACCGTGGGCACGTTCCACGCCGTCGGCCTGACCATCCTGAAGGAGAACGCCAAGGCCGCCGGGCTGGGCGCCGGGTGGCGGATCGCCGACGACGCCGAACGGGCCGCGGCGCGGGAGCAGGCCGGGGACGACGACGCCGGGTACACGAAGCTGCTGCGCCAGCAGGACCTGGTCGACCTCGACGACCTGCTGACGCTGCCGGTGGCGCTGCTGCGGGACGAGCCGGCGCTGGTCGAGAAGTACCGCCGGCAGTGGCAGTGGATCTTCGTGGACGAGTATCAGGACGTCGACGACACCCAGTACGAGCTGCTCCGCCTGCTCAGCCCGGCGGACGGCAACCTGTGCGCGATCGGCGACCCGGACCAGGCGATCTACTCGTTCCGGGGCGCGGACGTCGGCTACTTCCTGCGCTTCGCCGAGGACTTCACCGATGCCCGCCTGGTGCGGCTGACCCGCAACTACCGGTCGTCGGCGCCGATCCTCGCCGCGGCGGTGCAGGCCATCGCGCCGACGTCGCTGGTCAGCGGGCGGCGGCTGGACCCGGCCCGGGTCAACCCCGAGTCGCCCCTGGTCGGGCGGTACTTCGCGGCGAGCGTCGCGGACGAGGCCGACTTCGTCGTGCGTACGGTGGACGAGCTCGTCGGCGGCCTGTCGCACCGGTCGCTGGACTCGGGACGCGTCGACTCTCGCGCGGTGGCGCCCGGGACGTTGTCGTTCTCGGACATTGCGGTGCTTTACCGTACGGATTCCCAGGCGCAGGCCGTGGTGGAGGCGCTGTCCCGGGCGGGCGTACCGGTGCAGAAGCGGTCGCACAACCGCCTGCGGGACCGTGCCGGGGTGCAGGTTCTCGCCCGTGAGCTGCGGCATGCGGCCGGCGGCACGCTGTCCGCCCGGGTGAAGGCCGCCGCCCAGGTCCTCGCCCAGCGGTACGCCGCGCCCACCCTCGACGCCGACCAGCTCGCGCCGGAGGACATCTGGACCGCCGCGGACCTGCTGATGCCGCTGGCCCAGCGGACCGGCGAGGACCTGTCCCGCTTCCTCCAGGAGATCGCGACCGGCGCCGAGGTCGACGCGCTGGACCGGCGGGCCGAGGCGGTCAACCTGCTCACCCTGCACGCCGCGAAGGGCCTGGAATTCCCGGTGGTGTTCCTGGTCGGCTGCGAGGACGGGCTGCTGCCGCTGCGCTGGCCGGGCTCGGCGCCGTCCGACGACGAGGTCGCCGAGGAGCGCCGGTTGTTCTTCGTGGGACTCACCCGGGCGCAGGATCGGCTGTACGTGAGCCACGCGGCGCGACGCTTCCGGCACGGCAGCGAGCGCGAGCAGTCGCCGACGCCGTTCCTGGACGCGATCGACGCCGGCCTGTTCGAGCGGATGGGCGACACGGTCCCGTCCCGCCCGAAGGACCGCCAGCTGCGCCTTCTCTAGCCCCGACCCCTGCTCGGCCGCCGGCGGCCGAGCAGGGTCACACGGCCGGGCCGAGCGCCGCGGCGGGTCGCCGTCAGGCGGTCAGGGCCAGGCCGAGCACGGCGCCGGCGAGCAGGGCGGGGCCCAGCGGCAGCGCGGTGCGGCGTCCCGCGCGCCGGGTGACCAGCAGCACCACGGCCACCGGCCCGTTGATCAGGTGGGGCGCGGCCAGACCGGCCGCCACCGCCGGCCAGCCGGCGAAGCCGAGGACGAACCCCAGGACGGTGGCCAGCTTCACGTCGCCCAGACCCAGGCCGTCGCCGGGCAGGAGGGCGAGGATCGCGTACGCCGTCCCCGCCAGCACCGCCGCGACGACCGCCCGCCCGAGCCGCCCCGGCTCCCCGGCGAGCAGCGCCCCGGCGGCCAGCGGGAGCACCGTGCCGGCCGCCAGCGCGCCGACCAGGGGATCGGGCAGGCGCAGGCAGCGCAGGTCGATCATGGCCAGCAGCAGCCCGAGGACCGTCGCGGGCAGCAGGACCAGGAGCAGCGGCGACGGGCCGATCGTGGCGCCCAGTATGCCCGAGGCGAGGGCGCCCGCGAGCACTGTCCACAGCGGGGCTGCTGTGCACGGGCACGCTGCTCCCGCGCGTACCCAATCGGGAAAGGGCGTGTCGCAGTGAGCGCAAGCGGACCGGGGTGGTGTGCCTCGGGGGACGGCGAGGCGCTCGGCGATGCGGGGGAGGAAGGCGGCCGCGGCGCCGCCGGACACGGCCGAGCAGGCGGCCACCGAGAGGGACATGGGCCGCAACGGTAGCCGGGGCGGGGGTGATCCGGCGCGTCTTGTTACCGACAGGTCGGGCTGGTCGGCGCGATTCCGGGAGGGATGGCGCGGGAGGTCCACGCTACGGTGGCGTACAGCGAATCCCGCCTGGAGGAACCCGATGTCGCAGAACGGCCCGTACCCCGGCCAGGGCTGGCAGAACGGTGGCCCGCCGGGGTCCGAGGAGCCGTACACCGAGCCGGCCGATCCGTGGGGTGACGCGCAGGCGCCGGATCATGCGTGGGGCGGCCAGCCGCTGTCCGTGCCGCCGACCGGGACGGCGTACACGCCGGCGGCCTACCCGTCGGGGCCGCTCAACACGCCGCCGCCGCTCAACACGCCGCCGCCGCTCAACACGCCGCCGCCGCTGAACACGCCGCCGCCCTGGCAGCAGCCGCCGATGCCCCTGCCCCGGAAGCGGCGGAACGCCCCGATCGTCGCCCTGGTCATCGTCCTGGGCCTGCTGATCTGCGGCGGCCTCGGCACGACCGCCTGGCTGGTGTCTCGGAGCGGCACCGCCGATGGAGCCTCCGGGCCGACCGTGCCGGCCACCACGGCCACCAACGAGGTGGCCGCCCCCGAGCCGCAGACCAGCGAGGACGCGCGGTTCGTCAAGAAGGGCCAGTGTGTCCGGAACGAGGGCAACGCCGACGACAGCCCCGACCTGAAGATCGTGTCCTGCGCCACCGGGACGTACCAGGTGCTCAAGCGGGTCGACGGGCGCACGACCGGCGAGGCGGACGCCGAGAACAAGTGCGGCAAGGTTCAGCAGTACACGAAGTGGTACTTCTACGACAGCGAGCTGGACAGCCTCGACTTCGTGCTCTGCCTGAAGGAGTATGGCGCCGGCTAGTGCGATCTAGCGTTGATCCTAGATAGCCGTATAGAGGGCTCGCCTAGCGAACTCTAGCTTTTCGGCTAGACGGCCCGATACGGTGCTATCCGTGGATCCGGTCCGGAACCCGTACGCGCCCGGTGCCGGGCAGCGCCCGCCCGAGCTGGCCGGACGCGGCCGCGAGCTGGACGCCTTCGACGTCGTGCTGGAGCGGGTGGCCCGGGGCCGCCCCGAACGCAGCCTCGTGCTGACCGGCCTGCGCGGCGTGGGCAAGACCGTCCTGCTCAACACCCTGCGGTCGGCGGCGATCGGCCGGCTCTGGGGCACCGGCAAGATCGAGGCCCGTCCCGACCAGTCGCTGCGCCGCCCGGTGTCCGCCGCCCTGCACATGGCGATCCGCGAGCTGGCCCCGCACCACCGCAACCCCGACCGGGTGGACGAGGTGCTGGCGGTCCTCAAGGCGTTCGCCCTGCGCGCCAACGACGCCAACGCCAAGCTGCGCGACCGATGGACGCCCGGCATCGACGTGCCGCCCGCCCGCGGCCGGGCCGACTCCGGGGACATCGAGATCGACCTGGTCGAGCTGTTCACCGACGCCGCCTCGCTCGCCACCGACGTCGGCACCGGCATCGCCCTGTTCATCGACGAGATGCAGGACCTCGGCCCCGCGGACGTGTCCGCGCTCTGCGCCGCGTGCCACGAGTTGTCCCAGCTGGGCGCCCCGCTGATCGTCGTCGGTGCCGGCCTGCCGCACCTGCCGGCCGTGCTGTCCGCGGCGAAGTCGTACTCCGAGCGGTTGTTCCGCTACCAGCGCATCGACCGGCTCGACCGGATCGCCGCCGACCTGGCCCTGTGCGCCCCGGCGGCACGCGAGGACGTCGAGTACGAGGCCAAGGCGCTCGACCTGCTCTACGAGAAGTCGGGCGGATATCCGTACTTCGTGCAGGCGTACGGGAAGGCGACCTGGGACCACGCGCCGACCTCGCCGGTGACCGCGGAGGACGTCCTGGTGGCCGCCCCCGAGGCCGAGGCCGAGCTGGCCGTGGGCTTCTTCGGCTCCCGGTTCGAGCGGGCCACCCCGGCGGAGCGGGAGTACATGCGCGCGATGGCGGCGCTGTCCGGCGAGGCCGACAACGACATGGACGCGGCGGTGCCCACCTCGGAGATCGCCGCGTCCCTCTCGCGGCGGCCGGCGAGCCTGTCGCCCGCCCGCGACGCCCTGATCAAGAAGGGGCTGATCTACTCCGGCGAGCGCGGCACGGTCGCCTTCACCGTCCCGCACTTCGGCCGGTACCTGCGCACCCAGCCCTGATGGCAGGGTCAATGTCGGTGGACCCGGGTATAACGAGGCTATGAAGCCCGTACGCGCCGCCGCCCGTGCCATGCTCGGTGCCATCTTCGTCGTCAGCGGAGCCCGCATCGTGCTCAACCCCGACTCCAAGGTCGCCGCCGCCAAGCGGGTGACCGACCGGGTCGGTCCGATGATCGAGAAGGTGGATCCGCGCCTGCCGAGCGAGGCCCGGGCCCTGGTCCGGCTCAAGGCCGCCAGCGACGTGGCCGCCGGCCTGCTGCTGGCCACCGGGCGGTTCACCCGGCCCTCCGCCGCGGTGCTCGCCGCCGGGCTCGTGCCGACGACCATCGCCGGGCATCCGTTCTGGACGTTCCCGGAGCCGGAGCGGACCCAGCACGAGACCCACTTCCTCAAGAACGTGGCGCTGCTCGGCGGGCTGCTGCTCGCGGCGGTGGACACCCAGGGCAAGCCCGGCCTGCGGTATCGGACCAGCCACGCCCTCGGGCGTTCGCAGCGATCGGTCAGCCGCGCGGTCGAGCGCTCCCAGCGGTCCGCGCGGCGCACGGTGCGCACGGCCCGGCGCGAGGCCAGGATCGCCGCCCGGTCCGCGGTCGCCGCCCGTCGCCTCCCGGGTTGATCATCCGGCAATCACCAAACCGGGCGTCGCGCCGTTAAGCGGTCAGAGCACCGAGCGGACGAGCCACGGGAGGTCGGGCATGCCCGCTATGCGGACATCGGCACGCCCCCTGACCTCCCGGTCCGTCGTGGTCGGCCTCGCCTGCGTCGGAATCCTGGCGGCGATCACCACCATCGCCCAGCGGTACGGCTTCAGCAGCCTCGCCCTGGATCGCGGCGCCGCGGCGAGCTGGCTGGCCGGCGACGGGCTGTACGCGTACCGGGCCCCGGACAGCCACCTGGGCACCGCCCTGCCGCCGCCCGCCGCGCTGCTCGTGGCGCTCGCCGCCGTCCTGCCGCTGCCGGTCGCCGGCTGGTTGGTGGCGCTCGCCGGCGTCGCGGCGCTCGCGCTGGCCCTCATCGCCCTGGCCGGCCCGGTCGCCCGGCGATACGGCCGCCGCCGCTGGCCGGTGGTGCTCGCCGCCGGCGCCCTCGCCCTGACCGCCGAGCCGGTACGCGCCTCCCTCGGCCTCGGCACCCTCGACCTGTTGGTGTTCGGGCTGGTCACCGCCGACATCGTGGCGTTGCGCCGGCGGGCCTGCGCGGACCGGCGGGCGCGCTGGTGGCCCGGACGCCCGGCCCCGGCCGTACCCGCGCCCAGGCTGCGCCGGATGCGGATCGAGGGCGGCTGGGCCGGGATCGGCGTGGGCCTGGCCACGGCGCTGGCGGTCACCCCGGCGTTCTTCATCGGCTACCTGGCGGTGACGAAGCAGTGGCGGGCCGCCCTCACCGCCGCGGCCACCACGGCGGCGGCCGCGGCGGGCGCGCTGCTGATCGCCCCGCACGAGACCGTGGCCTGGGCCGGCGAGGTGCTGTGGCGGATCGACCGCAGCGGCCCGGTCGACGCGCCCGCCAACCAGTCGCTGGCCGGCGTGCTGGCCCGGCTGTACGACTCGGCCTCCACGCCCCTGCTGCTGTGGCTGTCGTTCTCGCTGCTCGTCGTGGCGGTGGGGATGATCCGGGCCCGGTCCGCGCACGCGGAGGGCGACGAGGTCACCGCGTTCACCCTGGTGGGCATCACCGCGGCGATCACGGGCCCGGTCACCGGCACGCACGAGCTCGTCTGGGTGCTGCCCGCGGTGCTGGTCCTGCTCGACGAGGCGGCCCGGCGCCGGTTCGCGGCCCGGCGGCCGCCGTCGCTGCGCCCGCGCCGGCCGGGATCGGGGCTCGCCACGGCCGCCGTGCTCACGTACCTGCTGGTCGTGCTCGCCCCGATGAGCGGCCTGACCGACCCGGTGTCCCGCAACTCGTACGCCCTGGCCCTGATCCTGCTGGTCAACGCCCTGCCGTGGCGACCGGGCGCGGCGCCCACCGCCCCGGCGCCGCGCGTCGCCTCCGACCGGCCGGCCATCATCCCGCCGCCGCGGGAGCCGCTCG
The DNA here is from genome assembly GCF_003002065.1 of Pseudosporangium ferrugineum. Taxonomy (GTDB): domain Bacteria; phylum Actinomycetota; class Actinomycetes; order Mycobacteriales; family Micromonosporaceae; genus Actinoplanes; species Actinoplanes ferrugineus_A. Next base: position 233,797 of record NZ_PVZG01000011.1, on the reverse strand, counting down.
TCAGGGGCAGTTGACCCATTCCTCGGTGCCGTCGGTGAAGACCTGCCGCTTCCAGATCGGCAGCCGGGCCTTGGCCTCGTCGACCAGGCGGCCGCACGCCGCGAACGCCGCCGCCCGGTGCGCGGTGCTGACCGCGGCCACCAGCGCCACGTCGCCGATCTGCAGCGTGCCGATCCGGTGCGAGACGGCCACCGCGTAGACGTCGGGGTCCGCCGCGATCTCGTCCGCGACCTCCCGCAGCACCGCCGCGGCCGTCGGGTGGCCCTCGTACTCCAGGACCGTCACGCCGCGGCCGTGATCGTGGTCGCGGACGACGCCCTGGAAGGACACGACGGCCCCGGCGCGCGGGTCCGCCACCGCCTTCTCGTGGGCCGCGAGGTCCAGCGCGACGTCGCCGACCTCGGCGATCCGGACGGTGTCGGTGCTGGTCATGGGCGCTCCCCGGGAGACAGCGGAAGGGGCAGGAAGGAGACGAGCTCGCCGGCGGCGGCCTGCCGGTCCGGGCGGACCACGACGAAGCCGTGCGCGCGGGCGAGACCGCGCAGCATGGAGGAGCCGGCGTGGCCCACGGGCGTCGCCCGGCGGCCGTCGGCGTCGAGGGCGGCCAGGGCCAGGTGGGTGAAGCCGCCCCGGCCGGGCACCGGCGCGGCCAGCTCCACCCGCGGCAGCGCCGGCAGGTCGCGCCCGTGCAGGCCGGCCAGGAGCGGCGCGACCAGCGACACCAGGGCGATGACCGCGGACTGCGGATTGCCCGGCAGCCCGGCGAGGAACCGCGGGCGGCCGTCCGGTCCGGCCACCCGGGCGAGCAGCATCGGGAAGCCGGGGCGGACCGCGACGGTGTTGACCACGTACTCGGCGTCGAGGGTGGACAGGGCCGGGTGCAGGTGGTCGACGGGACCGTGCATCGTGCCGCCGGTCGTGCAGACCACGTCGGCGACCGCCAGCCCGTGCCGGATCGCCTCCAGGTGGGCTTCGAGGGTGTCTCGCACCGGGCCCAGGACGGCGCCGGAATCCACGGTGGCGCCATAGCGGCGCAGCCACGCGGGGACCAGGGGGCTCAGCGAGTCACGGACCCGTCCCTCGCCCGGCGGGCCGCTGGTCAGCAGCTCGTCGCCGAAGACGAGGAGGGCGGCGCGGGGCTGCGGGCGTACGGGAATGGTGTCGTAGCCGCAGGTGGCCGCCATGCCGAGCACCGCGGGGTCCACCGGCGTGCCGGCCGGGAGCAGCTCCTCGCCGCGGCGCGCCTCGTCGCCCGCGAGCCGCCACTCCGGCTGGGGCCGGGGGGTGCCGCTGACCCGTCCCTCGGCGTCACGGGCCGACTCCTCGACCCGGACCAGGGCCGCCGCGCCGGACGGGACCATCGCGCCGGTGGCGATCTCGACGCACGTGCCGTCCTCGGTCAGCGGCGGCGGCGTGGAGCCGGCCAGCACCCGGCCGATCGGGCGCCACGGTGCCTCGCCGCGCACGGCCCAGCCGTCGATGCTCGAGGTGGGGAAGGCGGGCAGATCGGCAAGAGCGACGAGCGGCTCCGCCAGCGTACGGCCGTCAGCACCGGCCAGGGCCACGTGCTCCGCCGGCCCCGCCGCCGCCCGTCCGGCCTCGTAGGCCAGGGTGCGGGCCTTGTCCCAGTCGATCGGCATGCTCTGTGCGCTCACCCGTGCAGCTTATGGTCGCCGCCGCGGAGCTGTTCCACGGTGTGGGCGAGGATCGGGCCGAGCACCGCGAGCCCGTCCCGCGCGCCGCCCGACGAGCCCGGCAGGTTCACGATCAGCGTACGCCCGGCGACCCCGGCCAGCCCCCGGGACAGCGCGGCGGCCGGCACCTTGTCCCGGCTGTACGCACGGATCGCCTCGGCGATGCCGGGCACCTCGAAGTCGAGCAGCGGCCGGGTCGCCTCGGGGGTGCGGTCGGTGGGTGTGACACCGGTGCCACCGCTGGTCAGCACCACGTCGACGCGGTCGGCGACGGCCGCGCGCAGGGCCTCGGCGACCGGGGGACCGTCGGGCACCACCACCGGCGCCGCGTCCACCTCGCAGCCGAGGTCGCGCAGGCCGGCGACGAGCAGGGGACCGCTGGTGTCCTCGTACACGCCGGCGGCGGCACGGTTGGAGGCGACGATGACGCGGGCGCGGATCACGGGCGGTCCTGCGGGCGTACCCATTCGCCGGTCTTGCCGCCCTCCTTGCGCAGGACGCGGACGGCCTCGATGCTGGCGGCCGGGTCGACGGCCTTGACCATGTCGATCAACGCGAGCCCGGCGGTCGCGACCGCGGTGAGCGCCTCCATCTCGACGCCCGTGCGGTCGGCGGTCCGCGTGGTGGCGACGATGTCCACCCCGGTGTCGGTGATCGTGAGGTCGACGGTGACGCCGTGCAGCCCGATGGGATGGCAGAGCGGCACGAGGTCGGGTGTCCGCTTCGCGCCCATGATGCCGGCGAGCCGGGCGACGGCGAGGGCGTCCCCCTTGGGCAGGCCGTCGCCGCGCAGCAGGGTCACCACCTCGGCGGTCGTGACCAGGCGGCCGGCGGCGACGGCCCGGCGTACGGTCACCGTCTTGGCCGACACGTCCACCATGCGGGCCGCGCCGTCGGCGTCGACATGCGTCATTTTCGCTGCGTTCGTCACATGGGCCAGACTATCCACCGGCCGGCCGCCCCCGGAATTCGGCGCGCCCGGCATTTGCGCATCGTCAGCGATCCTTCGCTTTGCGTAGCGAATTCGGATTGCAATCCGTTCTACGCAGTGAATTGATCCGCACCACGCTTTGCGGATTCGGCCTGAAGGCACCCGGCGTCGTACATTCATCCTGCTCGCCACGGCCCGCAGCAGGGATTTTACCCCGTTTGGGGCGATGACGACGGGGGCAAGCCTCCACTGCGGAGCGTCAGTAATCCGTCACGGATTCGGCACAAAGTGCGCGCAACTCGCAATTCGTGAAACGAGCGACAAATCATTCTTCCATGCTGGTCGTTCTTTTCCTAACCTCTTGGGCAGAGAACGGCACGGACAGCACGACGAGATTTGTCCCCGGGCCGGCCGCCTAATGGCCGGCCGACGCCATTCACAAAAGCGGAGGTGCGCGATGCGTGAGACCGACTGGGGCTGAGCCCACCAGTTCACCGATGACGGAATGACGGCTCGCAGGGGTGGAGGTGCGACATGAGTGAGACCGACTGGGGCTGAGCCTCGACCAGCAGATTGCTACTCACCGATGACGAGGGATTGACAGCCTGTATGGGCAGCGGGGGACCATGGGTGCATGGGGCGTCCGCAGTGAACGACGCGAAGGTCGACAAGCAGCTCCGGCTGTATGTCGGCCTAGTCGCGTTTCTGGGGGTCTGCTGTCTGATCCGCGCGACCGTGTCGGCACCCGGCGTGCTGGTCGGCGACCTCCCCTTCCTCCTCGCCCTCACCACCATCATCGCGGCGGCCAGCGGCCACTTCATGGAGTTGCGGGTCCGCTCGGACAACCGTCTCTTCTCCGCCACCTCCGGCTCGATCCTCATCGCCGTCGCCACGGTGCCCCTGCCCTGGGTGATCCTCTGCACCGCCGTCGGCGTCCTCGCCTCCAAGGTCCTCATCCGGCAACAGCCGATGAAGGCCGCCTTCAACGTCGCGAAGGACACCGTCGCCGCGACCGCCGGCGCCTCGGCCGCGTACCTCGCCGGCATCCGGCCGGCATCGGACTTCGTCTCCGCGCCGCCGCCGCTCGAGCGCCTGGTCGCCGGGCTGGCCCTGACCGCGTTCGCCTACGCGATCGTGGACGACCTCCTCGGTCACACGGTGCTGGCCCTCTCGACGCGCACCTCGTGGCGCCAGGCGGCCCGCCGCATCTGGGACGTCCAGGCCTGGCTCCGCCTCGTCAACCTCGTGTTCGCCGTGCTCGTCGTGCTGGCCATCGGCAAGGAGCAGCACCTGATCTGGGCCATCGTCCCGGTGGTGCTCGTGGTCAAGCTGACCACCCGGGCGAAGATCCGGCAGCGGGCCGACCTGGAGGCCTGGCGCCGGCTGGCCAGCACGACCGACCGGCTCAACGTGACCGAGCTCTCGGCCGTGCTGCACGCGGCGGTGACGCGTACCCCCGAACTCTTCTCCGCCGACGAGGCCGAGATCCAGCTCGACGACGTCGAACCGCCCCGGATCGTGCGCGGCGCGGCGGGACGGCTGGGCTTCGAGGGCGCCCTGCGCGACGCGCCCACCCGGGTCGGCGCCGTGGTCGAGGCGCGCCTGGACGGCCCCGAGACCGGGAGCATCGGGGTGCTGCGGCTGCGCTTCCGCAAGCCGGTGAAGCTCAACGAATCCGAGCAGTACAAGCTTCAGGCGTTCGCGTCGTCGCTCTCCACGGCCATCGGCAATGCCCGGGCGTACGCGCAACTCAAGCGGATCAACGCCGAGAACGCGTACGCGGCCACCCACGACCCGCTGACCGGCCTGGCCAACCGCCGCGAACTGCTGGACGAGGCCAACCGGATCTTCGGGCAGCGCGCCCCGGACGGCATGTTCGCGATGCTGCTGATCGACCTCAACCACTTCAAGGAGGTCAACGACACGCTCGGGCACGCCGCCGGGGACGAGGTGCTGCGCGCGGTCGCCCGGCGCCTGGAGGACGCGGCCCGCCCCGGCGACCTGGTCGCCCGGCTCGGCGGCGACGAGTTCGCGGTCCTGCTGACCGGCCTGCCCGCCCCGGCCGTCGCCACCCACCGCGCCGCGGAACTGCTCTCCACCCTGGACCGCCCGATCGAGGTCGACGGCATGCAGCTCACGGTCGAAGCGGCCGGCGGCATCGCCCTCGCCCCCGGCAGCGGCGGGGTGCAAGAGTTGATGCGTCGCGCCGATGTGGCCATGTACGAGGCGAAACGCGGCGGCCGCCGGACGGCCATGTACGCCCACTCCCGCGACACCGCGGACGTCGGCCGGCTGGTGCTCGGCGGCGAACTGACCCGGGCCGTCGCGCGGCGCGAGTTCGTCGTGGACTTTCAGCCGATCGTCGACCTGAGCAGCGGCGAGGTCGTCTCCGCGGAGGCGCTGGCCCGCTGGCACCATCCCGAGCACGGCGACCTCACCCCGATGCAGTTCCTGGAGACCGTCGAGCGGTCCGGGCAGTTGCCCGCGTTCGCCGACGCCGTCCTCGACGAGTCGCTGGCCGCGATCGGCGCCTGGCGGGAGGCGGGCTTCGACCTGCCCGTCGCCGTCAACGTGTCGCCGCGCAGCCTGCTCGACCCGACCTTCCCGGCCGCGGTGCTGAACCGGCTCGCCGGCCACGCCGTACCGCCGGACCGGCTCGTGCTCGAGTTCGCCGAGACCCTCACGCTGAGCCAGCTGGAGGTGGTCGACCGGGCGCTCACCGAGCTGCGCGACGCCGGCGTCAAGCTGACCCTCGACGACTTCGGCACGGGCGTGTCCTCGCTCTCGGTGCTGTCCCGCATCCCGGTCCACCAGCTCAAGGTCGACCGCGAGTTCGTGGTCGCGGTCGAGACCTCCGCCGAGGCCGCCGCGGTCGTCCGCTCGACCGTCGACCTCGCCCGCAGCCTCCACCTCGCCGTGGTGGCGGACGGGGTGGAGAGCGAACCGCAGCGGCACGCCCTGTGGGAGCTCGGCTGTGTCGCCGGTCAGGGCCACCTGTTCGCGCGCCCGATGCGCGCCGGCCGGCTGCTGGCCACCCTCCAGCGCGGCTCCGAGGGACGCCCGGGCTTCCTGGCCGGCCCGCTGCACAGGTCCGGATCGGTGGTGCGGATGGCGCGCCGCCGCAACCCGAGATCGCCTCTGCCACACTTGCCTGCGTGAGGGTGCTGCAGCGGATCGATCGTGCCGCCGGCGGCCTCCTCGCGGACGCCGTGCTCTACGGGCTCTCCGCCGTCTTCGCGCTGGTCACCGCGCTGACCTCCACGCTGCTGCCGCACCGCGCCTGGGGCGGCGTCGCGGTGTGGGGCTACGTCGCCGCCTTCCTCGCCGTCGCCCTGCAACTGGGCCTGCGGCGTCCCGCGCTCCGGGCGCCGCTGACCTGGCTGACCTGGGCCGCGGTGGCGCTCCTTCCGCTGGTGGTGCAGGCGGTGCAGCGTTCGGCGGGGCGCGCCGACCGGGCCCAGGAGGAGGTGCTCGTCGTCGAGCACATGGGTGAGCGGCTGGCGCACACCGGCACGCCGTACCTCGGGCCGGAGGCGATCGGCGCGCTGCCCGCGGGGGAGCGGTTGCTGGGCTATGCCCCGTACCAGCCGGGAATGGCCGTGTTCGGCCTGCCCCGCGCCGCCTTCGGCGACGTCTGGTGGACGGACGCGCGGATCTGGTTCGCGGTGGTCACCGCGGCGGCCCTGGTCACGGCCGTCCGCCTGCTGCGTTCCTCCCCGGTACGCGCGCTGCAGTTCGCCACGGTCCTCCCGATCTGCGCCCTGACCCTCGCGACCGGCGGCGACGACCTGCCGGTGCTGGCCCTGTGCCTGCTCGCGCTGGCATGCTGCGCCGCCGGCCCGGCCGTGAGCGGTGCCGGCCCGGACGCGGGTGCCGCCGGCCGCTTGAGTGCCGCCGGCCCGGCCGCGGGTGCTGCCGGCCGCTTCGGGGCTGCCGGGGTGGCCGTGGGCGCTGCCGCCGCGCTCAAGCTCTTCGCCCTGCCGGTCGTGGCCGTCCTGATCGTGCTCGCCTTCACCACCGGGAACCTGCGCCGCTTCCTGCCCGGCGCGCTCGGCCTGCCCGTGCTCGCGCTGCTGCCGGCGTTCCTCGTCGACGGCGACGCCTTCGTGGAGAACGTGATCCGCTTCCCGCTCGGCCACGGCATCGTGACCAGCCCCGCGCAGTCGCCGTTCCCCGGCTACCTGATCGCGGAGGCCGTGCCCGGCGGACGCTTCGTGGCGATCGCGCTGCTCGCCGCGGCGGCCCTGGCGATCGCCGTCGTGCTCGTCCGCCGCCCGCCGGTCACCGCCGCGACGGCCGCGCTCTTCTGCGGGTACGGCCTGCTCGCCGCGATCCTCCTCATGCCGACGACCCGCTTCGGCTACCTGCTGTATCCGCTGGCGCTACTGGTCTGGGCCCCGGCGCTGGTCCTCAGGCAACCCACAGGAACAACGGCACCGCGGAGTGACAACGCCTTGTACCGTTTGTGAGATGCAGATGACCTGTCCCAAGTGTCACGGCGAGATGCGGGTCTACGAGCGCAGCGGCGTCACCGTCGACCAGTGCACCGAATGCCGGGGCATCTTCCTCGACCGCGGTGAGCTGGAAAAACTCTTCGAGGCCGAGGCCAACTGGAACAACCGCCAGGCCCCCGCCAGCGCGCCGCCGCGGCCCGCTCAGGCACCGCCCCCGCCCGCGGCTCCCGGTGGCTACGCGCCTCCGCCGCCCCCGCCCGCCCACGGTGGCGGCTACGCGTCCCCGCCGCCGCCCGCCCCCGCCTACGGCCAGCCCGCCTACCCGCCGGCCGCGTACGGTGGCGCGCCGCAGTACGGGCACGGCGGCTACCACGGGCACTACCGGCGCCAGGGCCACCACGGCCACTACCGCCGCCGGAAGAGCTTCCTCGGCGAACTCTTCGACTGATCGTCGCCACCGGCGTGCGGGCTTCCGAGCCCCACGCCGGCCGCCGCCCATCGCCGCCCGCCGACTCCCGTCGCGCCCAGCAGGGCCAACACGGCGGCCGGCGCAGTGGACGGCGAGCGGCGAAGTGGATCGACCGGCGGGCCAGCCCGATCGACCGGCGGGCGGGCCGGTGCGATGGACGGCGGGCCGGCGCACTGGATCGACCGGCGGGCCAGCCCGATCGGCCGGCGAGCCGCCGCGGTGGACTGGCGGGCGGGCCCGCGCGGTGGGCCGGCGCGGTGGACTCGCGGGTGGGCCGCTGCTGTGCCGACCGGCCGTGGGTTACCAGGTGCCGTCGTCGCGGATCCGCTCCGCGGGTCCGTCGCCGGTGAGCAGGCTGACCAGGCCCTCGTCGAGCGTCTCGCCGAGGAACCACTCCCCGCCCTGATCGAGCGCGAACAGCCGCCCCCGCTCGTCGATCGCCACGATCGCGTCGCCCTTCGCCTCCACCCCGAGGGGGAACAGCGCCGCCCCGATCACCTCGGCGAGTTCGCCGAGCACGTCGGCGGTGTGCGCGGCCGCCGCCGGTTCCAGCGACAGCCACCGGACCTGCCGCTGCGCGCCCGGCACGCGCAGGCCGCAGAAGATGCCCGGAAAGTCCATGATCGCGTTGCGTGCGGCGGGGAACGACCGGTGCGGGAAGCGCCGGCCCGGCACCGCGACGACGTCCTCGATGATGCCGTCGGCCAGGGCCTCCGCCACCATCCGGTGCATCGGCCGCCAGCCCGCGTCGGCCAGCGCGCCCGCGACCTGGTCCGGGAAGCGGCCCGGCTGCGCCACATTCTCCGAGTACGGCCGGAGCGGCTCCACGAACGCCAGCTGCGGCCACGGCACGAGCGCGAAGTCGACGAGCGTCACCAGACACGACTCGCACGGCCGCGCCGGCGCCCCGGCCAGCGGATCGCCCGGCTCCCGCACCAGGACCGCCTCGAACTCCGCCGTCCGCAACCACGCGCGGGCCTCGTCCAGCGTCAATGGGACGGCGCGGAGCCGGTCGGCCTCGTACAGGACGTCGGACAGCACGATGAGCTCGGCGTGACGTTCGGTGCCGCGTACGCGTGAACCGGGTTCCATCGCCCGCAGGTGGGCCGCCACCAGCGGGTGATGGTCGATGCGCTGATCGCCCTTCGCGCCCCGCGCGATGAACAGGCGACCGTCCACGGTCAGGTGCGCGGCGGTCGTCGGCGAGGGCCGGCGCCGGGCGTTACGCCGCAGCTCCACCTCGGGAGCCACGGTCCGCCGCCGGGCCGCCACCTCGGGCTGCTGCTGGCGGTAGAGGTCGGCGACCACCGCGACGGGCACCCCGGGAAACGTCGACACGGCGCCGGTCTCGCGGTCGATCACCGTACGCACACCGTCGCCGGGAATGGGCAGCACGCTCGACGGCTGCTTCGTCCAGACCACGAAGCCGAGGTCGAACTCGCTCACCATGGGCGTGCACTCGTACCCCCGGCGCTCGGACTCGCCCCGCGCCCACCCGGCGGCGATCTCCTCGGCCTCCGCCAGTGTGATCATCGGGCCCCCTCGTGTGCCAACCGCGTGCGCGCTGAAGTTACCGGAACGCACCGCCCCGCGTCGCCCGGTAGGGTCAATCCCCGTCGATGACGCCGAGGGAGGAGGAACCGTGCCGGAGACGGCGGACCGCGACGCCAACCACCCCTTGCGGGCACGCCTCGACGACGTGTTCGGCCGCTATCAGCGTCTGCGGTCCGATGTGGACGATATCCAACGCCGCCTCGCCGAGGTGCGGATCAGCGCCGAATCCGAGGACGGGCTGATCCGGGCCACCGTCGGCCCCCGCGGCCAGCTCCTCGACCTGCGCCTCGACCGCCGCATCTACCGGGACATGGACGCCGGTCGGCTGAGCCACGCCATCGTCGAGACGACCGCCCGCGCCGCGGAGCTGGCGGCGGCCGAGGTGCAGCGACTCATGGCGGGCTACCTGCCGGTCGACTCCGGCCCGATGCGCTACCTCCGCGACGACGACCTCGGCTCGCTGCTGCACCGGCAGGACGCGGCCATGCGAGAGGCGGACCCGGGCCATGGGTGAGCTCTGGCTCGACCCCGGCCGGGCGGCGGCCGGCGGGCGGGACCTCACGGACGCCGGCCGGCACCTCACCGAGCTGCGCAACGGCGCCGGTGCCGAGGTGGCGGCCCGCAGCGACACCCGCCCGTGGGGCAGCGACGACGCCGGACAGGCCTTCGAACGCAACTACCGCCCCATCGAGCAGCAGGTCCTCCAGGCCTGGGAGAAGCTCGGCGGCTACGTGGAAGGCCTCGGCGACGCGGTGGTCCAGGCCGTCCGGGAGGCCACGCGGACGGACGACGCCGCATCGGTACGCGTGGAGCACACGTACAGGAAAAGGTCGTGACGATCCTCCCCAGCCCGATCCCCCACCCGCTCGAGTTCTCCCCGTTCGAGGTGCCCGGCTGGGCCTACGAGGCGCTCGAGTGGGTCGTCGGCTTCGACTGGCCGGAGGGGGACGAGCAGGCCACGTGGGACGTCGCCGACCGCTGGTACAGGATCGCCAACCTGCTCGCGGACCCCCGCGACGAGGCGTTCGACGCCGCCCACCGGGTGATCAGCGGCTACGGCGGCGGCACCGGCGTCAGCGCGCAGGCCTTCATCGGCGCCTGGGACAAGGTCGCGGTCGAGGACCGGGCGCCGCTCATGTCCCTGCTGGAGATCGCCGACGAGCTGGGCAAACTCGTCGAGGAATGCGGCCGCGACATCGAGGGCGCGAAACTCGAGGCCTGGATCGAGATCGGCCTGTTCCTCACCGAACTGGTCGGCGCGGCGATCGTGGTCACCCTGACCCTGGGCGCGGCGTCCCCGGCCGCGGGCGGGCTCATCGCCGCCACCCGGTTCGCCATCCAGCAGATCTTCCAGCGCCTGGTCGAGCGGCTGGGCAGGAAGGCCCTCAAGAAGACGCTGAAGGAGGCCGGCGAGCGGGCGGCGAAGCAACTGACGACCCGCGAGGGCCTCCAACACCTCGGCCGCGAGGCGGTGACCGAGGGCCTGGCCGAGATGGGCGAGGAAGCCGCCACCGACGCGGGCATCCAGCTCCACCAGACCTCGACCGGTCGGGCGGACGGCCCGGAGTGGAAGCGGACGGCGAAGTCGGCGGCCGGCGGCTTCGTGGGCGGCTTCGCGGCGGCCGGGGCCGGCCTGGGACGCAGCGGACCACCCACCGGGATTTCCCGCGGTATGGGCGCGGAGGTGCTGGGAGAGCTCGGCGCGTCGGCGGTCTCGGGGGACCTGCCGGACCTCGAGGACCTGGGCAAAGCGGCAAGCTCGGGGGCGGCGGGAGCGGCGCTCGACTCCACCCGGCCGGACATGACGGGCCTCACCGTGCCGCAACTCGACCCGCTGGAGCCTGCGCCTGCGGCACTCGATCCGGCAGGGTCGACTGGCGGGCGCAGCCTGACACCTCAGACGGCGCCTCAGCCTGCCGGGCCCGCATCGTCCGTCGCGGCACTCGATCATGCATCGCAGAGCGCGCCGCCGACCTCCACCCATTCCGCCGTCCGGGTCTCCCCGGAACCACCGGCAGGGCCTCCGGGCGACACCTCCCTCGCCGCTTCAGCACCGCCCAGCGGTCCCTCTCTTCCTGCCGACACCGCCCTTGCTGACCCGGCGGGCCCTCCCGCACCAGCCGGCATGCCCGTCACCACCGCCACACCCACGGGCACTTCCGACTCGTATCCCGCAACAGCCAGCCTCTCCGCCGCACCCACCACACCAGCCGGCAATTCCGTCGCGGCGCCCACATCAACCAGCAGTTCCGTCGCAGCGGCCGCACCAGCCGGCAGTTCCGTCGCGGCCCCCTCTTCAGCGGGCATCGCTGGGCCGTATCCCGCGACAGTGAGCGTTTCCGTCACAAGCCCGCCACCTTCCGTATCGACACCCGCATCGGGTGGCGTTTCCGTCACAGTTCCCACGACCAGCGCCCTTCCCGGCGGCGGCGATCGGGACGAAGCTGTGGACGTGCCCGAGGATCTTGCGACGACGTTCGTGGCGCGACCGGCCGAACCCGGCGCGCCGCCGGCCGCTGCGTCCGCACCGCAGCAGCGCGAGGCGTACGCCCAGCTCAGGCGGCAAGACAGACTCGACGCGCTGGCGCAGAAGGTCGACAGCGCCCGCCGCCGCGCCCGGCACGCGCGGCGCTCCCTGCGGGTCGCGAAGTTCCTGAAGCTCGACCCGGCGCTGGCCCAGTTCTTCGAGGCGGACGTGATCGAAGCCTCCCTGGCCGTCGGCCGAGCGGAGACGGAACTCACCGACCTGCGGCACACACCGGTCGACACCACCCTGGTCACGCGCGCGCCCCACGATTGGCATCGCGCCTACCGCGACGAGGCGCCCCCCGCCGACCCCCAGCCGATGCTCACCCCCACCGGCCAACTACCGACGATCAACCCGCGCGCCTCCCGCGATCCTGCCGCGGCGACCGACACGCTCGGCTCGTCGTCAGCTCCCTCTCCCAACCCGCCGGCTCCCGCCGCGGAGCCAACCGCCGCCGCGTGGGAGCCAACCGCTCCTGCGTCGCAGCCGACGTCTCCCGGCGCGGAACCTTCCGCTCTTGCCCCGGAACCGACTACTTCCGCCGCGGAACCGCCTGCTTTCGCCGCGGAGCCGACCGGGAACCCGACCGTCGATGCCGCTCCGGCCGCGCGCGATCGGGTGCGGCGCGACGACCACACCGATTACCTGATCCACCTCGCCGACACCCACCGCGCGAAGATCCACCACCTCGCCGACGCCGCCGAGCGCCACCACCCCACCGACGAGTTCCAGGCCGACGCCCGCCTCACCCAGCAAGACCTGCAAAACCTGGCAAACCGGATCGATTCCGTACGCGCCGGAGCACCCGCCCCCACCCACCTGACCCCGCCCGCCTGGGCCCGCCTGAACGACGACCTCGACCTCAGGGCCACCGCCGGCGTCGAGACCGGCAACGAGTCGGCGCTCACCGGCGGCGACGATCCGCCCCCGATCGACCGCTCCCGCCCGTACGGGAAACGGGGTGGCCTTCGCCCGCCTCTCGCCGTACACCAGCTTGATCTTGAGCGCGCGATGCCGCGACGCTCGGACGGCCGGGTGCAGCGCCTGGCCGATCCGCGGGAGGGCGGCTGGTTCGCGCGGGCCAACGACGGCGGCCCGGCCGTCGACCCCACGCGCGGCATCAACTGCGTCGACGCCGTTCTTTCGCTGTTCGAGACCTACGTGCACGGCCGCCCGCGGGTCGCGGCACCGAGAACCTTCGACGCGTACGCCCAGGGCGAGCCGACCCGCCCGCTCGGCGCCGAGGAATCCGGCCTGGCCCGCATCGAGGAAACGACCGGCGCCGAATTCCAGGGCCTCTGCCCGTACGTGGGAGCGCTCCCCCCGGAGCAGGCGAAAGCCGCGGTCGATCAGGCCATGACAAACCTGCACAATCACCTGTACAACGCGGGGCCCGGCGCCTTCGCCTTCATCGTCACGGATTCGGAGCAGGGGACAGCACACGCCTGGACGGCCGTGAACCAGAACGGCACGATCCTGTTCCTCGACCCCCAGACGGCCCGCATTTCCGAAACCACCCCGCTGTACGCCCACAGGGGAACGACCGCCCCGGACAACGTCGTCTCCATGGACGCCCTGGTGGTCGACTCCCTGGGCAATCCGGCGCCGCTTCCCTACCACGAAGCGGGTTTGTGGAGCCGCAAAATCCCGGAGCCGACCGGCGCCACGCTGGAACACGATCAGGGCGAGCACGACCACCAGCAGCACCACGCGGACTCGCCCACCGAGGAACAACTCACCGCCCTGACAACCTCGGTGACCGAAGCACAATCGGTCGCCGACGCCGCACTGCCCCGAATCCGCGACCTCGCCGCCGCGATCGGTGGCGAAGTGGTGGACGAAGAGAATCGCGTCAGACCCGCGGCGTCCCTGATCAGCGCCTTCACCGCGACCGCCTCTTCCGTCGACGAATTCCTGGAGGCCACCACCGACCGGGTGCGCTTCTCGGTCGTCCTCCCGGAATCCGACTACGCCTTCCGCCTGGTCCAGGCCCTCGCCCACCTCGAGGCCTCGGGATGCCAAGCCCTGGAAATAGCCAGCTACTGGAACAACGGCCGAGGCCACCGCAACGGCCTGGACGTCACCGTCCGCACCCCCGCCGGCTTCCGCATGGAACTCCAATTCCCCACGGAACTGTCCCGTACGGTCGACAGCCACACCCGCGAACTCCAAGAGCTCCCGAACCCCACCCCCATCGAACGCGTCGAGGCCTTCCTGGCCACCCTCACCATCAACAAACTCCACGCAATGCCGGCCCACCAGCCGGAAGGCATCCCCACCCTCGAAGGCATCATCCCGGTCGACACCTCCCTGGCCCGCTGGACCACCACCCCCACAGGCGCCGCAGCCTGGACCACCTACTGCGAAGCCCTGGCCGCCGACGACATGACCCTGAACGAGGCGCTCGCCCACTGGGCCCTGCAACCGGAAGACGTCCCGGGCATCGAAAACCTGAACCCCACCACCGAACCGGCCCCCGCCCGATCAGCAACCTTCCTCGAACCCGACACCGCGGCCCTGACCATCCGCCCCCGCACCAACAACGAATCCCCCGCGCGACGCTTCCTCCGAGAACGAGTCATCGCCAGCAAACCCCCTGGCACCACAGCGGTCGAGAGCGAAGTGCAGCGCAAACCCGAGGCACGCCCCGACTCGGGACCGGAATTCGATCCGGAAGCAGAGGAGCGACGCCTGCTCGCCTCTCTCGCCGCCGGCGACCGTGCGCTGCTCGTCGCCTCCGTGGCCGAGGCGGAGGAGGCGGCTCCTCGAATTTCCGCCGGTCTTCACCGAGCCGTGAGTTCGCTCCACTCGCTCGAGGCGTCCCCTCCGCCTCGAATCGTCGGGGAGGAGCACCGGGTCAAGACGGCGCATTCGCTTGCTCGCGCGTTCGCCGTCGAGTCTGCGTTCGAGGACCTGGACGTGCCCACCTTCCTCGCGAACACCAAGGACCGGGTTCGTTTCTCCATCCAAGTTTCGGAAGATGACTACGTCGCCTCTGTCCGAGCGTCCCTCGACGAGCTGGCGAAGGCCGGTTTCACGTCCGGCAAGATGGTGAACTTCTGGGACGCCGAGGGCCGCCACAACGGGCTCAACGTGACCATCGCCGATCCCTCGGGCTTCACGTTCGAACTTCAGTTCCCGACGGCGCTTTCACGCGAAGTCTCGACGGCTACCCACAGCGCGTATGAGGTTCTTCGCTACAAGCGAGCACCCGCCGTACCCCGCGCCGAAGCGTTGCTCATGATGGTGCGCCTCAACCGTGAGGCAGGAATGGCGGACCACCAACCGCGGGGCATCGATCAACTGCCCATCACCAAGAATGTCGACACGTCTCTCCGGCGTTCGATTGCCGACGAGCCGGCTTTGTGGCGCGAGTACGCTCGCCACCTGGACCGGCTGGGCAGATCATTCGACGAATTGCTGGCTGATCATGGCCTCACCCGAGCGGAGCCGCTCCGCACTACAAGATCGGATGGCGGAGATGACCGACAAGCCGTTCGACTATCAGGCAGTCCTGAAGGCGGACATGTCGGGGACGATCACGAGCCTGATCGCGTACCAGGTCCTGCCGGACAGCCCCCTTCAGGCGGTGATCTGGAGCGTTCCCCGGAAGGACTGGATCTACGCCCCGGCGCTGGCCGTCCCGATCCTGTACGACCACAAGTACCAGGGCAGAACACGGGTGATCGATCGGTTGGTGGCGGAGGAGATCGCTCGGGAGGTGCTTCGGGTGGAGTTGCCGAGCGAGACGGCTCTGCTGGAGATGTGTCAGGAGGGGGAGAGGATGGGGTGGGAGTACGGTCCGCCCCGTCCCTGACCATTGAGATCGGCGGGTTGATCGGGGGGCGTGGGCTTTCCGGGCGTGGGGATCGGGCCGGGCTGGTGGTGGGTGCGCTGGGTGCCGCGTTCCAGGTGGGGGCCCATTATGCCGAGGTCCTCGGGTACGCCGAGCAGCGGCGGGCCGCCGAGCGGTTGGGGGATTCGTACGACGTTCGGGGTGTTGATGCTGATCGGGTGATCGTTCGCGTCGATGCGCAGGATGCCGGCTCGTACGGGCATCTTTCGTGGCTTGATCCTCGGGAGCCGGCGGGTGGTGACGATGCCGATTTTTCGCGCCGGGTGGAGCAGCGGTTGCGGGAGTCGTTCGGGTTGGATTCCCGGGTTGCCGTTGCTGTTGTCGACGGCCGGCCGGTCGGGTTGACGATCGACGGGGCGGTGCGGGGAATTCGGCGGACGTTGGAGGCTTGGCGCCGGCAGGGGCGGGACGTCGGCGCCGGTCAGCGGATGATCGTCTTCACCGGCGACGGTGGGTCTGTCGGGTGGCGGGGCGATTCGGGAGACATCAACGTCAGCGCCTGAGCGGTTCACGGCCCGGGATGCCGGTCGTTCCCGCCGTGGGACCGCGCGGCGGCTCGGGATGCCGACGCCCGAAAACA
Source organism: Pseudosporangium ferrugineum (assembly GCF_003002065.1). GTDB lineage: Bacteria > Actinomycetota > Actinomycetes > Mycobacteriales > Micromonosporaceae > Actinoplanes > Actinoplanes ferrugineus_A. The sequence goes on along the minus strand of NZ_PVZG01000011.1, from coordinate 217,732 downwards.
CCAGTCGTCCCCGCCGTGGAATCGCACGACAGCTCGGGATGCCGACGCCCGGAACAGGGGGCGCCGAGCGGACCAGCGACGCTAGACGATGGCCATGTCGACGAAGCGGGACAGGTGCAGCTGGGCCGCGACCGTGACGGTGTCCGTCGGGCCGTTTCGGTGCTTTGCCACGATGAAGTCCGCTTCGCCCGCTCGGGGGGATTCCTTGTCGTAGTAGTCGTCGCGGTGGAGGAGGAGCACGACGTCGGCGTCCTGCTCGATGGAGCCTGATTCACGCAGGTCGGAGAGCTGGGGGCGCTTGTCCGTACGTTGTTCCGGGCCTCGGTTCAGCTGGCTCACCGCGATCACCGGGCACTCGATCTCCTTGGCCAGCAGCTTCAGGCCTCGGGACAGTTCGGAGACCTCCTGCTGGCGGCTCTCCGTCTTCTTCGGTGAGGTCATGAGCTGCAGGTAGTCGATCACCAGGAGTTTGAGGTTGTGGCGCTGCTTGAGGCGGCGGGCCTTCGCTCGGATCTCCATGAGGTTCATGCTCGGGGTGTCGTCGACGAAGATCGGTGCCTCGCTGATCTCGCCCATGCGGCGGGCGAGCTTGGTCCAGTCGTCGTCGGAGAGCTGGCCGGAGCGCAGGGAGTGCAGCGGGACGCGGGCCTCCGCGGAGAGCAGGCGCATGACCATCTCGATCTTGCTCATTTCGAGGGAGAAGATGGCGCTGGCGCAGTTGGAGCGGATGGCCGCGTTGCGGGCGAAGTCCATGCTGACGGTCGACTTGCCGAGACCGGGGCGGCCGGCCACGATGATCAGCTGGCCGGGGTGCAGGCCGTTGAGGAGCCGGTCCAGGTCGTTGAAGCCGGTCGGTACGCCGGTCATCATGCCGCCCGAGGCGCCCACGGCCTCGATCTCGTCCAGGGTCGGCTGCAGCATGTCGCCCAACGTGGCGAAGTCCTCGCTGACCCGGTTCTCGGTGACGTCGTAGATGGCCTGCTGGGCCAGGTCGACGATGTCGTCCACGTCCCGGCCGCCGTGGCCGTTGGCGCCGTAGCCGAGCTGCACGATCTTGGTGCCGGCCTCCACCAGCCGGCGCAGGACGGCGCGCTCGGAGACGATGCGGGCGTAATACGCCGCGTTGGCCGCGGTCGGCACGCTCTCGATCAGGGTGTGCAGGTACGGCACCCCGCCGATGCGCTGGAGGTCGCCGGAGTCGGCCAGCGCCGCCGCCACCGTGACGCCGTCGGCGGGTTCGCCCCGGCCGTACAGATCAAGAATGATGTCGAAGATCGTGGCGTGCACCGGGCGGTAGAAGTCGTGGGTTTTGAGGATCTCGACCACGTCGGCGATGGCGTCCTTGGACAGCAGCATGCCGCCGAGGACGCTCTGCTCGGCGGCGACGTCCTGGGGCGGCGTCTTGTCGAACCCGCCCTCGGCCGGGGGCGGCCCGCCGCCGCCGGGGGGCCTGCCGCTGCCGCCCGGACGCCCGCCGGACGACTGTGGCCGGGACTCCGGCCGTGCGTCATCGGTGATCGACACTCCGACCTCCCCTTCCCCGCCTGCCTGATCCCACCGCGAATTGCCGGAACCCGCCGCACCGCCCACCGAGGCAGCGCAGCCCGCGCCTCCCGATCACCCGTTCGAGTCGATCAAACAACCCGGGTACGACACTTTCGAGTGAGCGCGACCCGGCCGAGTGACACAGACCACCAAATCCCCCAAAACTCCGGGACGCCCGGCCCGAATCGACCCGTACGCGTGATCCGGCGCGGGTAACCATACGAAGCAGCACGTCATCGGCCCAACAGGGGCGGTGGACGAGCCTCGGGACAACCTGTGGACAACGGGGCCGCGCCTGTGCGTGGCCCTGTGCACAGCCTGTGTAAAACACCAGCCGCCGCGGCGCGAGGCGCGGCCGTGACCTGCCATTTCACCGTCCCCACCGTGTGGAGGGAATAAAAAGGTGCCGGTCGTGACGAAGCCATCGCCCTAGGGCGTTGCAGAACCGGGGAACGCACGTCACGCTTTTCAGGTGGACCAACGGGAGTGGGACTACGGCGCCCGCCTGCCGCGCGAAAGGAGCGGTGCGGAGCCCTGGTCATCCACAGCCAGCCCGGAAAGTCCTGATTCCTCCTCGAATGCGGAGCCAGGCGCCACCGTCTGGGGCACCGGGTCCGTCACGGACACCGGCAGCATGCAGCCCATTCCCGAAGCGGTCGCGTGGTCACTGCGCGCCGAGGCCTGGGCGCAGAATGAGGACCAGGCGGTCGAAAAGTCCAGTTCGGGCACGGTGAGCCGCTGGTCCGACGTCGAGGCGACCGGTCGCCCGCCGATTCCCGCCGACGGCGTGGGCTGGCGTACGTCGACAGCGGAGTGGCGTGCCACCACGGACAGCGCGCACTGGCGACAGACCACCGAATGGCGCTCCGCCTCGGGTAGGCACGGCTGGCGCACCACCACCGAGGCGTGGCAGGCGGGTGACGCCGACGGCTTCGTCCCGCCCGCGACCGAGCCGCCGACCCGGTTGCCGGCGATCTCGGGCACCGCCTGGCCCACCCCCGACTCGGCCGACCCGCAGTCCGCCACGCCGCCGGCCTCGGCCGTCCCTAGCTGGCAGCAGTCCGCCACCCCGTCCTGGCAGCAGCCGCCGGCGTCGTCGTCCGTGCCGAGCTGGCAGCAGCCCGCGGCCGACACCCCCTCCTGGCAGCGGGCGGCTCCCCCGGAGAGCACCCCGTCCTGGCAGCAACGTCCCGCCGACGCCCCGCCGTCGTGGCAGCGTGCGGCCGACCTCACGCGCCCCGGCGACGCGCCCCCGAGCTGGCAGACCCGCCCCGGCGACGCCACCCCCAGCTGGCAGCAGCGCCCGGCCGATCCCGCTCCCGGCTCGCTGCAGCGCCCCGCCGACGCCGGCCCCGCCTGGCAGCAACGGCCGGCGGACGCCACCCCCAGCTGGCAGATGCGGCCGGCAGATGCGGCCCCCAGCCGGCAGCAGCGCCCGGAGGACGCGACCCCGTCCTGGCAGCAGCGCCCGGAGGAAAGCACGCCGTCCTGGCAGCAGCGCCCGGCCGACGCCGCGCCGAGCTGGCAGCGCATCGAGGAGCGCCCGTCGTGGCAGGCCTTCGCCGCGCCGCCGACGGCTCCGCCGGCGCCGCCCTGGGAGACGTCGGCCCGGCCGGCACAGCAGCCCGCCGACGCCCCGCTGCCCCGCCCGTCATGGGATTCGCGCCCGAGCTGGCAGCAGTTCACCGAGTCACGCTCGGAGTCCGCACCCCCGCGTGAACCGAGCCGTCCGGCCGCCGATCGGCCCCAGGATCCGCCGAGTTGGCAGAATCCGCAGCCCTCGGCGTACACGGGAAGTTGGTCCGCGTTCGACAACGGCCGGCACCTGGTCCGCGAGGACGACCGCGCGCAATGGCGGCGGGAATCGGCCGCCGGCCAGGCCGGCCTGGACGACGGGTCGCGCTCCGCGGGCCGCCGCCGGGCCTCCGACCCCGGATCCCGTACGAGCGGAGGCACCGGCTGGACGGTGCGCTCGGACGCCGACAACTGGGCCGGGCACACCGACACGGGCAGCATCCCGGCCTTCCAGGACCCCGCCGCCGACACCCCGGGCTGGCGCCGCGACGCGCCCTCGGACAGCTGGCGCACGAGCTCCACCACCAACGGCTGGCGGAGCGGGGACGAGGCAGGCCGGGGCAGCGATCAGGACCGTGGCGGTTCGCGGGACGGCTGGCGCGACGGCGGCTCGTGGCGGCGGGACGCGGAGCCCGCGGACCCCTGGGCCCAGAATGCCTCCGAGACGGGCGTGATCCCGCTCCCGTTGCAGCCCCGCGACACCGAGGGTGGCGGCTGGCAGAGCCGCGCGGACACGAGCTCCTGGCAGCGCGACCCCGGGACGGCCGACAGTGGCGGCCGGCGCGGCCGATCCGACCGTACGGACACCGGCTCCTGGCAGCGAGACGACCCGCGTGACACCGGCTCGTGGTCCCGCGAGGCGCTCGGTTCGCCGCGGGGCGACGACTCCCGCGACACCGGCTCCCGGCAGCGCGACGACTTCCGCGACACCGGCTCCTGGCAGCGCGACGACTCCCGTGACACCGGCTCCCGGCAGCGGGACGACTTGCGTGACACGGGTTCCTGGCAGCGGGACGACCTCCGCGACACGGGTTCCTGGCAGCGGGACGACCCGCGTGACACCGGTTCCTGGCGGCAGGACGGGCGCGGCCGGGGCGAGGGCCGGCGCGAGATCGAGTCCGGCGCCCGTGCGGACACCGGCTCCTGGCAGCGCGATCCCGAGACCACCCGCGGCCGCCGCCCCGGACGCCAGCGCGGTCCGGAGGCGCCCCACGAGCCACGCCGGGGTCTGGACGCTCAGCGCGGCCCGGGCACGCCCCGCCGCGAGGGCCCGGCCGCGTACGCTCGCCGGCGCGAACCCGACACGAGCTGGCAGCGCGACCTCGAGTCCGGCAACTGGCACCGGGACCCGGAGTCGGACGTCTGGCTCCGCGACGCGGACACCGGCCAGTGGCACCGCGCCGAGGTCGACGACGACGAGGACGACGAGGACGACGGGCAGCCCCGGCGCCGGCGCAGGGCCCGGCCGGACGACGACAACGTCCCCGGCGGCCCGCTTGCCCTCGAGAGCGGCGAAACCGTCCGCCGGCGCAGCGCCCCGGACGACGAAGACCCCCGCGACCGCGACCTCCGCGACCGAGACCCGCGCGACGGTGGCCCGCGCGATCGAGACCCGCGAGAGGACGGCCCGCGAGTGGGTCGCCGCCGGGCGCCGGACGGTCCGCTGGAGCTCACCGCCCGCGCCGAACCTCCGCTCGATCCCGAGGTGTACCGCCGCGACAACGAGCCTCCGACCCGGCCCGTGTCGAGTCGTCCGGTCGCCGTGCCGGACGAGGACCCGACCGCGTGGCTCCGGGACCTGGCGCCCGGGGACGACCTGTCCCGGCAGCCCGACCCGGGCTCGTCCCGGCCCGCCATCGGTTCGGCCCGGCCGGTGTCGTCCCAGCCCGGCGGCGGCGCGCCACGTCCCACCTCGTCCCTGCCCGCCGCCGGCGCGGCCCGCCCCGTCTCGTCGCAGCCCATCCGCCCGCCCGGACCGGACCGCCCCACCGGCACGGCCCGCCCCGACCAGCCCTACGGCACGGCCCGGCCGGAGCAGACCTACGGCACGGCCCGATCCGAGCAGACCTACGGCACGGCCCGGCCCGAGCAGCCCACCGGCACGGCCCGGTCAGCCGCCGCGGCCGAACCGGATTCCTACCAGCCCGGCGGCTCGGCCCGCCCGACCTCTTCTCTGCCGGGCGGCGGCGCGGCCCGGCCCACCTCGTCCCAGCCCGGCGGCGGCGCGGCCCGGCCCACCTCGTCCCAGCCCGGCGGCGGCGCCGCTCGGCCCACCTCGGCGCAGCCGGGCGCGTGGCGGGCCGAGGCCCAAGCCGCGGCCCGCACCGACGCCTGGCGCAGCAAGTTGCGCGCCGAGGAGGGGGTGGCGCCGGACGACGCGACGGAGATCCGCCCGAGGGGCGACCAGCCGGCCTGGCAGCAGGCCGAGCGGGACGAGGGTCCCCGGGGTGGCGGGGCGACGTACCGCGAGGGCAGATCGGGGGACTGGCGGCGCGAGCTGGTCGCCGAGAGCAACCTCTCCGACGGCGAGTCCCGGCGCTTCGGCACGAGTGACTTCGTGCCGTTCCGGCCGCCGTCCAAGAACGGGGCTTCGGCGTCGGTCAAGGTGCCGGCCGCCAATTCGGCGTCCGAGGGCCGCACGGAGGTCATCGAGCGTACGGGGGCCAGCTGGCAGGATCCGCCGGACACCGAATGGCCGCCGAGGGGCGCGGTCATGGCCTCGTCCGCGGGCACGTACGAGCGCCGCCCGGTCAGCACGTTCGCGGCCGCCACGGCGCGGCAGAACGATCTGCTGGAGCCGGACGAGGAACTCGAGGAGGACACCGGCGGCCCGCTCGCGGCGGTCGGCTACACCGTCGTCTGGTACGGCGTGCCGGTCGTGCTCTTCGTCCTCTACATGCTGGTGCTCAACGGCACCCAGCAGGCGCACGCCCTCAGCACGCTGGCGGGAGCGGCGCCGCAGTTCGGCCTGTCGCTGGTGCTGAGCATGCTGGTGGCGGTCGGCCTGCGCTGGGCGAGCGGATCATGGAAGGCGGCCAGCGTGGGCCTGGCGGCGGCGGTGATGGGCGGCGGCCTGGCCACGGTGCTGACCTCGGCGATCACCGGCCAGTCCCTGAGCTGACCCGCGAGCGCACCCGAGCGGCACCCGGCAAGCGCAACCCCGACGGACCCGAGCGGCACCCGACAAGCGCAGCCCCGCGGACCCAGGTGGGTGCCCGACAAGCGCAACCCCGGCGCGCCGGCGGACCCGGGTGGTGACCGGCGGCGCGACACCTGGCGCTCCCGAGCCCGGCGGGACCTGCCGTTGAAGGCCAACGACCGGGGGGATGGAGCCGGATGCGGTCCTGACGCATCCCGCCACGGTGCGGGAGGCTCGGCGGCCGGCGGCGTACATGAAAAAGGCGCGCCACCCGCGGAGGGTGACGCGCCTTTCCCGGCGCTGCTGTTACTTGGCGGCGACGACGTTCACCGGGAACGTCGCGGTCACCTCAGGGTGCAGCTTGACCTTGACCGGGTACGAGCCGGTGGTCTTGATGTGACCGGGCAGCTCGAGGCGGCGACGGTCGAGGGCCGGGCCGCCGGCGGCCTTGACCGCGTCGACGATCTCGGCCGGGGTGATCGAGCCGAACAGGCGGCCGCCGTTGCCGGAGCGCGCCGTCAGCGTGACCTTGAGGCCCTCGATCTGGCCCTTGACCTCGGTGGCCTGACCCAGGTCGCGGATCTCGCGGGCGTCGCGCGCCCGCTTGATGACCGTGACCTGCTTCTCGGCGCCCTTGCTCCACTGGATCGCGAAGCCCTGCGGCAGCAGGTAGTTGCGGCCGTAGCCGTTCTTGACCTCGACGATGTCGCCGGGGGTGCCGAGGCCCGACACCTCCTGGGTGAGGATGATCTTCATCTCGGTGCCTCCCCTCAGCGCGCCGTGGCCGTGTACGGCAGGAGCGCCATCTCGCGGGCGTTCTTGACCGCGCGGGCGATCTGCCGCTGCTGCTGGGAGGTCACACCGGTGACGCGGCGGGCACGGATCTTGCCGCGGTCGGAGATGAACTTGCGCAGCAGCGCGGTGTCCTTGTAGTCGATGTAGGTGATCCCGTCCTTGTCGAGCGGGTTCACCTTCTTCTTCGGCTTGCGAAGCGCCGCAGCCTTTGCCATTGCTCTGACTCCTGAACTCAAGAAAGCCCGTCGGGCTTAGAAGGGTGGCTCGTCGTCGAAAGAGGAGGAGCTGCCGCCGCCACCGCCGGAGCGGTTGCCGCCGGAGGAGGCCGGGGCCGCCGTCGCCCACGGGTCGTCGAAGTTGTTGCCGCCTCCGCCGCCACCGCTGGACTGCCGGTTGCCACCACCGCCGCCGCCGAAGCCGCCGCCGCCCCCGCCGGACCTGCTCATCTTCTGCACCTTCGCCGTGGCGTAGCGCAGGGACGGGCCGATCTCGTCGACCTCGAGCTCGTAGACGGTGCGCTTCTCGCCCTCGCGGGTCTCGTAAGACCGCTGGCGCAGCCGGCCCTGCACGATCACCCGAGCGCCACGCTGCAGCGACTCGGCGACGTGCTCGGCGGCGTCACGCCAGATGTTGCACGCGAGGAAGAGTGGCTCGCCGTCTTTCCACTCGCCCGATTGCCGATCCAAGGTCCGCGGCGTGGAAGCGATGCGGAACTTGGCGACTGCCGCACCCGAAGGGGTGAAGCGCAGCTCAGGGTCGTCGGTCAAGTTGCCGACGACCGTGATGGTGGTTTCTCCTGCCATGATCTTCTCCTCGCCGCTTCTCTCGTTCGCGCAAAGGCTCTCAGAGCCCTACGACAAAAACGAGGGTCAGCGGGTCTCCGGCCGGATGACCTTGGTACGCAGGATGGACTCGTTCAGCCGCAGCTGACGGTCCAGCTCCGCCACGGCCTCGGGCGTCGCCTGCAGATCCACGACGGCGTAGATGCCCTCGGACTTCTTGTTGATCTCGAACGAGAGCCGGCGACGGCCCCACACATCGAGCTTCTCGACCGAGCCGCCCGCGGTCCGGATCACGTTCAGGTACGTGTCGAGCGACGGGGCGACGGTGCGCTCCTCGAGCGAAGGGTCGAGGATCACCATGAGTTCGTAATGACGCAAGACGTTCTCACCTCCTGTGGGCTTGACGGCCACGGTCTCTCCGTGGCAGGAGGTCTTGTGTCTGTCGCAGAAAGAAACCGTGGGTGGTTGCCCCACGGCGATGCTGCGAACCGGGCAAGCATACCCGCGCCGGGTTGGCCAGCCAAAAGGAGAGCCCCGTCGGTGGACGGGGCTCTCCTCGAGGACAAGCCGCGGGGCGCCCGTCCCGCATTCGCTGGGTGGGACCTGGGGAGGAACGACCACACCGATGAGGTTGGAACGGCCGCCCCGCGGAGCTTCTGCGGACTATCCTACGCGACGCTCGCCCGAGATGCACGTTGTGACACGAATGCCCGAATTGCTCCCACGGCGACCCCCGCCGCGCACACCATCGCGACCACAGCGAGCAGCCCGATCGGGCGCGAGCCACCCATCGGCCGCATCGCCGCGACCGGCTCCGCCGCCGCGACCTCCGGCGCCGGCAGGGCACCCAGGGCCGGCGCGGCCTCCGTCGGCGTCAACTCCATCGTCGGTACGCCGGGGAGCACCTTCTTGTCACTCCCCGGGGGCATCCCCGAGAACGCGGGTACGTCCGCTCCCGCCGTACCCCTCATGAGCTTGGTCTTCACCCGCGAGGTGGCGCCGCCCTGCGGCAGGGACCCGACGACCTCGGCCTGATCCCGCACCAGGGTGGGACGCGACCTTCCGGGCGGCGCGGTCAGCGGAAGCCCCAGGCCGGGGCCGCCGGGGCGCTGCGTGGCCGTCGGCGTGCCCGATCCGGGCTGCGACGAGGCCGGCGTCCCGGAAGGCGTGCCCGTACCCCCGTTCACGGCACCTCCGGAGGCGGACGAGGACGACGGGACCGGCGTGGGCGACGACGACGGCGTGGCGGTGACGAGCACCGGGGTGGCCTGGTCGGGTACCGCGCAGGTGGGGTCCAGCGTCACCGCCGTGGTGCCGCGCCGGAAGACGACCTCCGTCGCGCCGTCGTCCGGAATGGACCCCCGGGAAGCCCCGTTGAGCAGGAGCCTCGCGCCGTGCCCGGTACGGTTCACCACGCGTACGGTGCTCTCGGCCGGGACGGTCATCGCATCCACCGACGGGGTGGACCGGCAGGAGAGGCCGAGCATGCCGCCCCCTGCGAAGACGACCTGGCGGCCACCCTCGTCGACCTGCTCGGCGTTGGCCGTACCCGTCGTGACGATCGCCGCGCCGAGCAGGAAACCGCCCAGCGCGATCGTCGTCATACGGTGTCGGACTTGCCGCGACATGCCACCATCTCCCCGGATCGAGTGCAATACCCTCGATTAACGACGCCTTGTTCCCGCCGGTGACGCGTTCGGTGTCCGTCCCGCGACAAAGGGTGAGCGTCGTACCCACGTCGTAGGCTCGGTCCATGCGCATCGGAGCCCATGTCGATCCCGCCGATCCCCTCGACGCAGCCGCCGCCCGCGGCGCCGACGCGGTCCAGTTCTTCCTGGCCGATCCCCAGGGCTGGAAGTCCCCCGCGGAGCGACCCGACGCGGCGGCACTCCAAGCGTCCGACGTGGACATCTACGTCCACGCGCCCTATGTGATCAATGTGGCCACGCTGAACAACCGCATCCGCATCCCGAGCCGCAAGCTGCTGCTCGCGCACGCCCGCGCGGCCGCCGCCATCGGCGCCCGGGCGATGATCGTCCACGGCGGTCACGTCAACGCCGGCGACGACCTCGCGGTCGGATTCGACAACTGGCGCAAGACTTTCGCGTACGCGGAGAAGGAAGGCGGCCTGCCGCTGCCGGTCCTGATCGAGAACACGGCCGGCGGCGACAACGCCATGGCCCGCCGCTTCGACAACCTCGCCCGCCTCTGGGACGCGGTCGGCGAGTTCGGCGCCGGCTTCTGCCTCGACACGTGCCACGCCCACGCGGGCGGCGAGGAACTGCTGAACATCGTGGACAGGGTGAAGGCCATCACCGGCCGCATCGACCTGATCCACGCCAACGACTCCAAGGACGCCTTCGACTCGGGCCGAGACCGGCACGACAACCTCGGCAATGGCAAGATCGACCCAGACCTGGTCGTAGCGGCCATCCGCGCGGCGGACGCCCCGGCGATCGTCGAGACCCCGGGCGGAGCAGAGGGCCAGTCCGCGGACATCGCCCTGTTGCGGGAGCGGGCAGGCAGCTGAACCGGCAGCACGAGGGAGCGGGATGACGACCGAGCAACCGCAGGTCGGCGCCGCCGATGCCACCCCGGCAGGCCCACCCGGCCGACCCGGCACGGGCACGGCGCCAGGGCCGACCAGCGGCTCCAGCACGGCCGCGGCCAGCGACTCCGGCGCCGGCGCGACCAGCGGCTCCGGCACGGCCAGCGGCTCCGGCACGGCCAGCGGCTCCGGCACGGCCAGCGGCTCCGGCACGGCCAGCGGCTCCCGCGCGGCCAGCGAGGAGCAGGCCGAGGCGGTGGCTGCGCCGAGCATTCGGCGGTGGGGCGGGCTGCGAAGGGCCCGCGGCACGAAAGCGGGTGACAGCCCGAGCTTGCGGCCCGCGGTGCCACCCCGGCCTGCCGGTTCCGCCTCGAAGACGGACGGCGACGAGAGCGATAAGGGCAAAACGGCTTCCCTCTCGGCCACTCCCGGCGACACCAAGCCCGCGACCGACGGCCCGCAGCCCGGGGACGCCAAGCCCGGCAGCAACGCCACCCCCAAGACCGGCACCAACCGCGACGGCGACACCAAGCCGGTCACCGACACCAAGCCCGACGGGGAGGCCAAACCGGCCAGCGACGGCAAGCCCGACGGGGACACGAAGCCGGACGGCGACGCCAAGCCGGACGGGGAGGCCAAGCCGGACGGGGAGGCCAAGCCGGACGGGGAGGCCGAGGCGGGGAGCGACGGCAAGCCCGCGGAATCGACCGGGCGATTCCGGCGGCGGAAGGCCGCGTTGCCGTCCACGCGGCCGCCCGGCGCACCGCCCGATCCCTGGACCGTCTTCGCCCAGACCTCCGAGCGGCAGCCCGGGCGACTCCGGCGGGCGCTGCGGGTCACCGGCCGGGCGCTGATCCACGAGTATGCCCTCGTCATCTACGGTTCGCTGCTGCTCGCCGTGGCGCTCACCTGGCCGACCCTGCGCTATCCGCTGCACACGTTCCCGCAGGACATCTGGGATCCGGCCCGGCAGGCGTGGCAGGTCTCGTGGGCCGGGCATGTGCTCACCACCGAGCCCGTGCGGCTCTGGCAGGCCAACGCCTTCTTCCCGGAGCGGTACAGCTTCGCTTTCGGGGACAGCCTGCTCGGGTATGCGCCCGCCGGGATGATCGGGAGCGGGCCGCTCGCCGCCGTACTGCGGTACAACATCCTGTTCGTGCTGGCCCACGCGTTGCTGGCCATCGGCGGGTACGCGCTCGTGCGACAGCTCGGCGCCGGGCGTACCGGGGCGGTGGTCGGGGCCGTGGCTTTCGCGTACGCGCCGTGGCGGCTCGCGCAGGAGGGGCACCTGGACATCGTGTCGGCCGGGGGGATCCCATTGGCCCTCGCGATGCTGGCGCGGGGGCACGGCTGGTCGCTCCGGTACGGGTTCCGGCCCGGTCGCCGGCACGCCGGGTGGGCCGCGGCCGGGTGGGCCGTCGCCACGTGGCAGGTCAGTCTCGGCTTCTCCCTGGGCCTGCCGTTCGCGTACGTGCTCGCGGGGCTCATCGTGGTCGTCGCGTTCGGCGTGCTGTTCCGGCGGTTGCGGCGGCGGTCGCCCGTGCCCGTGCTGGGCTGGCGGCTGCTCGTCACCGACCTGCTCGGGGTGCTGATCGTCGCCGGAGTCGGCGCGCTGATCGCCGTGCCGTACCTGCGCGTGGGTGACACCGTGCCGGCCGGCACGGAGATCTCGTTCTTCTCGCCGCCCGTGCGGAGCCTGCTGATCGGTCCCGCCGAGTCGCGGATCTGGGGTGCGCCGCACGCCGTCGCGCGCGAGTCCCTGGCCTGGTCGGCCGAGATGTCTCTGCTGCCGGGCTTCGTCCTGTACGCGCTGGCCCTCGTCGGGCTGGTCTTCTCCGTCTGGCGCATGTGGCAACGGCTCCTCCTGCTCGCCGCCGTCCTGGTCAGCGCCGTCTTCACCCTCGGCACCACCTTCTTCGAGGGCCGCTGGACCTATCTGCCGCTGTTCGGGCATCTGCCGTCGTCTTTCGGCGTACGGATTCCCGGGCGGTTGATGGTGTGGGTGACGTTGTTCCTGGCGATCCTCGCGGCCGGGGCGGTGGCCGAGTTCGTCCGGCGGGCCGAGCATCTGACCGCGTCACGGATCCCGCCGTGGCCGGGGCCGTGGCTGCGCCTGGCCACGTTCGTACCGTTGTTGCTGATCCTGCTCGAGACCTGGAACGCGACCGCGCATCCGGTGGTGCCGGCTCAGCCCGCTGCCATGCGTACGGTGACGGGCCCGATGCTGGTCCTGCCCACCGGCACGCTGAGCGACCAGACCGTGATGCTCTGGTCGACGACCCGCTTCCAGGACCTGGCCAACGGCAGCGGCGGGTTCGCGCCCCGCCGCCAGTCCGAGCTGCGCCGATCGGTGGCGGCCTTCCCCGACGCGGCCAGCGTGCAGTACCTCCGGACGCTCGGCGTCGGCACGGTGCTGCTGCTCCGCTCCCAGGCGGCCGGAACCGTCTGGGAACGCTCGGGTGATCTCCCGGTCGACGCGCTCGGCATCACCCGCGAGGACCTCGACAACGAATCAGTCCTGTTCCGCCTGAACTGACGCTCCCGCCCGGGTGCCACGCCGCCGAGGCTTGCCACCGGTCCCGGCCGACCGGTTCGACGAGCACGGCGGGCTGCGCCGGGCCGGGCGACGCCCTCGGCCGCAGCCGTCAGCTGCCGCCCACCGCGGCCGGCGTCGGCGACGCCGGCGAGGACGACCCGGCCGCCGGCGTCACGTGGAAGAACCGTCGGAGCGACGCCACCCACGCCGCGTCCGGTGCGCCGTCGATCACCCCGCCGTCCGGGTCGTCGTCGTAGGTGCGGCGCACCACGTCCAGCTCCGGCCGCCAGATCTCCCGGACCACCAGCCCGCACAGCACCGCGACGGTGATCAGCCGCAGGCTCGAGGCCAGCACGAACGTCCCCTCCGGAATGACCGGCTTGCCGCCCGCGCCGAGCAGCTCGGCGTAGAAGGCCGCGAAGTAGCCGATCTCCGCGACGGTCCAGGCGATGATCGCGCCCCAGCGGGGGCGGGCGAGGACGATCAGCGGGAGGAGCCAGAGGACGTACTGCTGGGACCAGACCTTGCTGAAGATGAGGAAGGCGGCGACCACCAGGAAGGCCAGCTGGGCGAGCCGGGGACGGCGGGGGGCGAGCAGGCACAGCAGCCCGATCGCGAGGCACGCGACGATCGTCAGGACGAGGGTCAGGGCGTTGAGGGTCGGGATGTGGTCGCTGAGCCATTGGAACGGGCCGCGGTCGCCGTCGGTGTTCCATTTGCCGTCGAGGTAACGGCCGATGTACCAGAGGGTGCCCCAGTCGATCGGGCGGGTCTCGTTGAGCTCGAAGAAGCGGGTCCAGCTGGTGCGGTACAGGATGGCGACGGGCAGGTTCGTCGCGAGCCAGGCGAAGACCGCGCCGCCGAGGGCGAGCAGGAAGGCCTGCACGCGCCGGGAGCGTAACGCCAGCACGAGCAGCGGGCCGAGGATGAACAGCGGCCACAGTTTCGCCGCGCCGCCGAGGCCGAGCAGGAGGCCGGCGACCAGGGGCCAGCGCCGGGCCCACGCGTAGAGGCCGAACATCGCCAGGCCGATAGCGAGGAAGTCCCAGTTGACCGTCGCGGTGACCAGCAGGATGGGCGACAGGGCGAAGATCGCGGCGTCCCACGGCCGGGGGCGCCGCAGGGCGAGGAGCATCGCCGCGGACGCCACGGCCAGGATGGACAGCACGAGGGCGTTGGCGTTGTAGAACCACCGGCCCTGGTTGATCTGGGGGTAGCGCTCGCCGAGGGCGTGCACCGGCAGGCCGAGCGCGCCCATGAAGTAGCCGGTGGCCACGGGGTACTCGACCGGGTGGTCGCGGTACGGCACCTTGCCCTCGTTCAGCCCTTCCGCGTAGTAGAGGGCCAGCACGTCGGTGTAGCAGTACCGCGTGTACTGGATGTTCTTCTGCCAGTCGCCGTCCTGGCAGGGAGATTTCTGCACCCAGCTGAAGGCGAGCGTGAGGCAGACCAGGGCCAGCACGATGCGCTGCGGAGTCCAGAACCGGTCGGTGCGGGCCTCCGGCCGGGCGGCGTGCTCACCGATCGGGCCGCCGATCGCCTGCGACAGTCCGCGGACGAACCCATCGGACTCGGCGGGCAGGTCGGTCCGGTCGGTCTCCGGCGAAGGCGCGCTCATGACTCCGCATCATGCCCCATCCGGCACGCGAGGCGGCGCCCGACCGCACGCCGTGCCGCCCGGGCGGGTGGTCCCGGCGGAGGAGCCACCGCACAGAGTGAACCGGCGCCCTCCCCAGTGGGGGTGGGCGCCGGTTCGTCACGTCTGCCGAAGGTCAGCCTCCGGTGTTGTTCTCCTCGTTGTCGGCGCCTCCGCCGGTGCCGGTGTCGTTTCCGGGACCACCCGGGAGGTTGTCGCCGCCACCGTCGCCGGTGCCGCCGCCGTTGGTTCCGCCGTTGCCGGGACCGCCGTTGCCGGTGCCGTTGCCCGGGCCACCGTTGCCGGTGCCGTTGCCGGGGCCACCGTTGCCGTTGCCGTTGCCGTTGTTGCAGAACTGCGGGAAGTACTGGCAGTTCTGGTTGAGGTCGGGCGGCTGGTTTTCCGGCGGCGGCGGCGGAGCCTCACCGTTCGCGTACTGGCTGTTCTTGTCGCCGGTGCGGACCCGCTCCGGGAACGGCTCCTGCTTCCAGTCCAGCGCCTTGGTGACGGAGTCGATGAACTTCTCCCAGATGGCGGCCGGGGTGCCGGAGCCGAACATGTCGCCGCCGTTGTCCCGTAGCTCCACCTTGTTGCCGGCACCGCCGACCCAGACCGTCGCCGCCAGCTGCGGGATGCCGCCGACGAACCAGGTGTCACCGCTGCCGGTGTGGTTGTCCTTGCCGTCGTCGAACTCCCAGGTGCCGGACTTGGCGATCGCCGGCCGGCCGTTGCGCAGGGTGTTCTCGGCGTGCGCCGGGATCTTCGCCATGACACCCGAGAGGTCGGACATCTGGTCCTTGTCGAAGACCCGCTTCGGGGCGAGCTTCTCCTGCTTGACGACCTTCTTCTTGCCGGTGTCCGGGTCGACCGAGCTCACGCTCTTGATGAAGTGCGCCTTGTTGCGGACGCCCTGGTTCACGATGGTCGACACGCCCTCGGCGTGCTCCAGCGGGACGACGTGGTACTGACCGAAGGCGACCTCGTTGTCGAAGTTCTTCCGCCAGGTCGACTTGTCGGTCTTGGTGAGGTCGACGACCGGACCGTTGTCCGGCCACATGTGCTCGAGGCCGGCGTCGCGGGCGGCCGCGACGACCTTGTCCCGGCCGATGCCGTCCGCGATCCAGTAGAACGGGAAGTTGTACGACTTGACCGTGGCCGTCTCGAGGTCACAGTTCTTCTTCTTACCGCCACAGATCGTGCCCGGGTCGGCGCCGGCGTTGTTGATCTCCCGGCCGTTCGCGCGCTTCTTCGTGCTGTCCCAGATCGTCTCGAACGAGATGCCCTCGCGCAGGCCGGCGGCCAGCGTGTAGATCTTCATCGTCGAGCCGGGGGACTGGCCGCGACCGCTGAAGCCGGTGCCCTCGCCGTTCATGTAGCTGCCGTAGTCGGTGCCGTTGGGGTCGTCGCCGGCGTAGTAGCCGAGCACCCGTCCGGTGCCCGGGTCGATGCCGATCACCGCCGCCTGGTACGACTTCGGCTTGCCGTTCATCGGCGACTCTTTGCTCTTGCGCGAGCCGGCTTCCTCGGCGGCCTTCTGCACCTCGGGGTCGATGGTCGTGGTGACCGTCATGCCGCCGCGCTGGAACTCCGCCTCGGTGATGCCCATCTCGCGGAGCTCGAAGTTGACGTGCCGCATGATCATGCCGACCGGCTTGTCCGCGGCGCACGTCTTGCAGTTGTTCTTGGAGACCGGCTTGACCTTGGGATACTGACGAGCGGCGTACACCTCGGGAGTGATCCACTTCTCCTCGAGCATGTTCTTCATCGTGTATTCCCAGCGGTCTTTCGCGTCCACCGGGTTGTAGTTCGGGTCGTAGCCCTTGTGCGTCGCGGTGGGCTCCGGCTGCTTGATGATCGAGGCCAGCACCGCCGCCTCGTACGGCGTGATCGCACCCTTCGAACCCTCGGGCGTCATCACCGACTTGCCGAAGTAGCCCTGCGCCGCGGCCTCGATGCCGTAGCGGCCCTCGCCGAGGTAGATGTAGTTCAGGTACATCGCCATCAGCTCGTCCTTCTCGTACTTGGACTCGAGCTTGCGTGCGATGACGGCTTCCCGCAGCTTGCGGTTGTAGCTGATCTCCTTGAGATCGGCGGCGTGGCGGGCGTACTGCTGGGTGATCGTGGAGGCGCCCTGGGTGTCCCCGCCGGTGAAGTTGTTCCACGCGGCGCGGACGATGCCCTTCATGTCGATGCCGTTGTGCCGGTAGAAGTTCTTGTCCTCGGCGGCGGCGACGGCGTGCTGCACGACCTTGCTGATCTTGGCCTGGGGGACCACCGTGCGGTTCTGGTCGCCCAGCTTGGCCAGGATCGTGCCCTTGGCGTCCAGGATGACGTTGGTCTGCGCCTCTTCCTTCTGCGGCGGCAGGTCGACGTCGTCGAAGAAGTAGGTGCCGCCGACGACGCCGACACCGAGCAGGATGACCACCACGGCGGCCGCGGCGGTCAGGATGTTGGTGCGGCGGCGGCGCTTGGCGGCCTTGGTGAGGATCTTCTCGGCATCGCCGCGGCGGCCGTGGCCGCCCGGTCCGTCCGGACCCGGACCGCCGCCCACGGCCGGGGACACCGGCCGGACCGCGGCGCGCGCGACGGAGGCCCGCCCGGGGCCGGCGTTCACGGGCGCGGCGGCCGACGCGCGGCCGCCCACCCGGGCCGAGCCGACCGGCGCGGAGCCGGCCGGGGGACGCGCTGACCCCACCGAGGCTCGGCCGCCCACCGAGGCGGAGCCGACGGACGCGGAGCCGACGGACGCGGCACCGCTGACGCTGGCCCGGCCGCCGGTCGAGCGCCGGTACGCGTCGGGCGCGGGGCGTTCGTCGTAGCCGGACTGGTCGTCGTCAGGCGTGGAAGCAGCGGACGGCCCGGGCACTCGGGCCCGGGCGCGTGCAGACTGCGGATCGCCGTACGAGTTCATTCGGTTACACCTACCGGTCGCGGTGGCGTGCCCGGGGAGCCCTGGAGGGACTCCCGTCGGCTCTGCCACGAGCGGACAATTTGGGCTGCATCCCCGCAGCCGCCCTGTCGGATGTCAAGAATGACCGATTGCGGCGCTGGATGCCCGTGTCGGTCGGGGTCGTGTCAACGTTAGCGACGTTGAGGGCGATCACTGTCGGCCCTCCCGGCGATGTGACGACGGCCCTGTCTCGCGGTGGCGGCCCGAGGCGGACGCGGCGGCGGCCGTCGCGCCCTGTGGCTGTTCGTCTGGCTGGAGCGCGTCCCTGCCGAGCAGGTACTGCTCGATCAGATGGTTCCACGCGCAGGACTGGCACACCTCGACCACGAAGACCTGGAACTCACGCAGTGTCATCGCCAGGACCGGCAGCTCGGCGAGCTTACGGGCCTGGCCGGCGGACTGCTTGAGCTCGTCGCCGTAGATGTAGTGGACCAGGGTGAGGTTGTCGCGGCGGCAGACCGGGCAGCGCTCGTCCGTGGGCTCGCCATGGAACCGAGCTGCGTTTTTCAGGTACGGCGAGGCATCGCAGACCTCGAGCGTCCCGATCTTGCCGTTGTGCACGTCACGCAGCAACGCTCGCTTCTGTAGCGAGTAGTCGACGACCTGCCGCTGCGTGCGCATGGCGAAGAGAGTACGCGGTCCGCACCCGAAGGGCGACAGCCATCACGCAGCGTGGCGTGGCGGCGACCACGCATCACCGCCTTGCCATCCGTCTCGCCCCGATCTACGGTTGCGATGTATCAGCCCGATACATCGCGGCAAGGGAGGTGGCCTCATGCTGGAACTGGCGATTCTCGGCCTCCTCCAAGAGGCCCCGATGCACGGCTATGAGCTGCGCAAAGAGCTGGCCACCAAGCTCGGCACCATCCGGGCGGCGATCAGCTACGGCACGCTCTACCCGACGCTCAAGCGCCTGCACTCGGCCGGCTGGATCAGCGAACAGGCCACCCAGACCGACATCGTGCCGCCGATGACCAGCAAACGGGGCCGGATTGTCTACAAGATCACTGCTGAGGGCAAGGAGCGGTTCGGCGAGCTGCTCGCCCAGGCCGGGCCCGAGACGTACGACGACGCGGGCTTCGGCGTGCACTTCACCTTCTTCTCCCGGACCGACCGCGCGACCCGGCTGCGCATCCTCGAGGGCCGCCGGCGCCGGATCGAGGAACGCCGGGAGGGCCTGCGGGACATGCTGTCGCGCGCCGGGGACCGGCTCGACGCGTACACGCTGGAACTGCAACGGCACGGACTGGACGCCTGCGAGCGCGAGGTCCGCTGGCTCGAGGAGCTCATCACCAACGAGCGCTCCGGGCGTACGCCCTCCGCCGGACACGGCACGGAGAGCGGCACCACCCACCCGCCCGCCGATCAGGCGGCCGGGGCACCCCCCGAAGACCCGGCTCCGCACCAGGACCGGCCGTGATGAACAAGGAGGCAAACGCGATGGGCTCCGTCCGCGTCGCCATCGTCGGTGTGGGTAACTGCGCCTCGTCCCTGATCCAGGGCGTGGAGTACTACCGCAACGCCGACCCCAACGACCGCGTCCCGGGTCTCATGCACGTGACCTTCGGCGACTACCACGTATCCGACGTGAAGTTCGTCGCGGCGTTCGATGTGGACGCCAAGAAGGTCGGCATGGACCTGGCCGAGGCGATCGTCGCCAGCGAGAACAACACGATCACGCTCACCGACGTGCCGCCGACCGGTGTCACCGTCCAGCGTGGACCGACCTTCGACGGTCTCGGCACGTACTACCGCGAGATCATCGAGGAGTCCTCGGCCGAGCCGGTCGACGTGGTCAAGGCCCTCAAGGACGCCGAGGTCGACGTCGTGGTGTCCTACCTGCCGGTGGGCTCCGAGGAGGCCGACAAGTTCTACGCCCAGGCCGCGATCGACGCCGGCTGCGCCTTCGTCAACGCCCTGCCCGTCTTCATCGCCTCCGACCCGGTCTGGGCGAAGAAGTTCGAGGACGCGGGCCTGCCGATCGTCGGCGACGACATCAAGAGCCAGGTCGGCGCGACGATCGTGCACCGTGCGCTCGCCAAGCTGTTCGAGGACCGCGGTGTCGAGCTGCTGCGCACGTACCAGCTCAACTTCGGCGGCAACATGGACTTCATGAACATGCTGGAGCGCACCCGCCTGGTCTCGAAGAAGATCTCGAAGACCCAGTCGGTCACCAGCCAGATCCCGCACGAGATGGCGAAGAGCGACGTGCACATCGGCCCGTCGGACCACGTGCCGTGGCTCGACGACCGCAAGTGGGCCTACATCCGGCTGGAAGGGCGCAGCTTCGGCGACACCCCGCTGACCGCCGAGCTCAAGCTCGAGGTGTGGGACTCGCCGAACTCGGCCGGCGTCATCATCGACGCGGTGCGCGCCGCCAAGATCGCCAAGGACCGCGGCGTCGGCGGCCCGATCCTCTCGGCCAGCTCCTACTTCATGAAGAGCCCGCCGGTGCAGTACAACGACCACGACGCCAAGGCGGCCGTCGAGGCGTTCATCAAGGGTGAGATCGAGCGCTGACGACCCACGCGAAAGGCCGGATCCCGCAGGGGGTCCGGCCTTCGTCGTCCATCGATATCATGCGGGTATGACCCGCATCACGGCGGCGGGCGTCGCCCTGAGCATGATCGCCACGGTCGCCGCCTGTGCCCGGCCCGGCGACACCCCCACGGGTACGCCCACCCGAAACGTCACGTTGTTCGCCAGCGCCGTCGCCGTTCCTCCCGCGCCCCGGCTGATTCCTCACTCCCCCGGGGTAGTAGCCGTCGCACCCGGCCGGGCGATCAGTCGCTGCGGCGAACAGCCGGCCGGCGGGCCGCGACGGGCCGGCGGCCCGAGTGTCCCGCAGCCGACCGCGTCCTTCAGCGAGGAGCAGGAAAGACACCGCCGGGCCTTGGCCGCGGCGAGGAGCCCGGCACCACAGCGCGCCCCGGTCCCCGCCGGAGCGCTGCCTGCCGCCGAGGCCTGCATCGATCTCCTGCGGCCGGAGCTCACCCTCCTCGCGGCGAGCGGCAGCCTCGGCCGGGAAACGCTCCGGCGGAGTCTCGTCCGCCACGGGTTCGAGGCCACGGTCCGCCCCGACCTCTCGTTCCGCGGGGCGGTGGGGGACGCCTGCGTCTACGGCATCGTCGACGCCACCGGCCCGACGTTCGAGCTCGGCCCCCGCACCACCGACGGCTCCTGCGCCGCCACCTGACAGCTCGCCCCCCGCACCACCGACGGCTCCTGCGCCGCCGTCTGAGAGCTCGAGCCCAGGTCCACGCGACCGTCTGCCGGCCGAGGACTCAGCTCCAGGCGCGCTCCAGCGCCACCCGCGCCTCCAGCTCGAGCAGCTGACGCTTGCGTGGCAGGCCACCGCCGAAGCCGACCAGTTTCCCGCCGGCCCCGACGACCCGGTGGCACGGCACGATCACCGGGATCGGGTTGCGGTTGCACGCCGTGCCGACGGCCCGTGCGGCGCCGGGATCACCCAGGGCGGTCGCGATCTTCCCGTACGTGACCATTTCGCCGTACGGAATCAGGGCGATCTGGCCCCACACCGCCCGCTCGAAGGCCGACCCACCGCGCAGCTCGATCGGGACGCCGAAGTCGGTGACCGTGCCGGCGAAGTAGCCGGCCAGCTCGGTCAGGACGCGATGGCCGTCGCCGGCGTCACCCGCCCAGGCCGCCGAGGCGCCGAAGCGGACACCGATGACCGTTCCGGCGTCGAGCTCGACGCCGAGCGGGCCGATGGGGGTTTCGATGAGGAGCCGCACGAGCCGATTGTGCTCCATCGGTACGACATTCAGGAGATGTGGCCGTGCTCCCGGGCCCAGCGCCGCAGTTCCGCCTCGGCCTCGTCCCGGTCGAGCGGCCCGCGGTCCAGCCGGAGCTCCTTCAGATGGCGCCAGGCCTGGCCGACGATCGGGCCCGGCGGCACCCCGAGCAGCTCCATGATCGCGTTGCCGTCGAGGTCGGGACGGACCCGGGCGAGGTCCTCCTCCGCCTGGATGCGGGCGATCCGCTCCTCCAGCGCGTCGTAGTCGGCGGCCAGCGCCGCGGCCTTGCGCCGGTTGCGGGTCGTGCAGTCCGAGCGGGTCAGTTTGTGCAGGCGGGGGAGGAGGTCGCCGGCGTCGGTCACGTAGCGGCGCACCGCCGAATCGGTCCACTCGCCCCGGCCGTACCCGTAGAAACGCAGGTGCAGCGCGACCAGCTCGACCACCGCGGAGGTCACGTCCTTGGGGTATCTCATGGCCTTCATGCGCTGCTTGGTCAGGCGCGCACCGACCACCTCGTGGTGGTGGAAGCTGACCCGCCCGTCGCGGCCGACGGCCTTGGTCGCCGGCTTGCCCACGTCGTGCATCAGCGCGGCCATCCGCAGCGTGAAGTCCGGGCCGGTGTCGCCCTCGAGGCGTACGGCGTTGGAGACCACGATCAGCGTGTGCTCGTAGACGTCCTTGTGCTGGGCGTGCTCGTCGATCTCCAGCTTGAGCCCGGACAGCTCGGGGAGGAACCGGTCGGCGAGCCCGGTGTCGACGAGCAGGCGCAGGCCACCGACGGGGTCCTGGCCGCACAGGAGCTTGGTGAACTCGTCACGGATCCGCTCGGCGGTGATCCGGTCGAGGTCGGCGGCCATGGCACGCATGGCGGCGAGCACAGGCGGGTCCACAGTGAACCGGAGCTTCGCCGCGAAACGGGCGGCGCGCAGCATCCGGAGGGGGTCGTCGCCGAACGACTCCTCGGGGCGGGACGGGGTCCTGATCAGGCCGGCCGCGAGGTCCTCGAGCCCGCCGTACGGGTCGGTGAACACGTGCCCCGGCAGGCTGACCGCCATCGCGTTGATCGTGAAGTCGCGGCGGCGCAGGTCGTCGAGGAGGTTGTCGCCGTACTCCACGACCGGGTTGCGGGTGACCCCGTCGTACGCCTCGGCCCGGTACGTCGTGATCTCGAGCCGCAGGCCGTCCTTCTGCACGCCGATCGTGCCGAACTCGCGCCCGGTCTCCCAGATCGCGTCCGCCCAGCCCTTGACCACGGCGAGGGTCTGCTCGGGACGCGCGTCGGTGCAGAAGTCGAGATCGTCGCCGAGGCGCCCGAGCAGCGCGTCGCGCACCGAACCGCCCACCAGGTGCAGCTCATGGCCGGCGGCACCGAAGCGGCGCCCCAGCTCGTCGGCGACGGGGGAGACCCGCAGCAGCTCCTGGACGGCATTGCGCTGGGCCGTATTCAACACAGACATGGGACGACCAGCGTATCGGAGCCGGTGGTCAGTGCGGTCGTGCGGTCACCGGGCGCAGCGGGCAGGATAGGACCGTGCCCGTTACCGAGGCGCTGCGCCGCCTCAGCGAGGATCCCGCCTTCTGGTCCCGCCTGCGGGCGGACGAGGGCGCGATCGACGACCCCGAGCCCGCCGAGCTGCGGATCAACCTGCCCGTGACCGGCGGGTACGGCCTCGTGCTCGACCTGGACCTGGCCACCGGCGAGCAGACGCTGGGCCTGCGCGGGCCGGCGACCAGCGAGCCGGTGCAGCTGGGCTGGGCGGCGCCCGGCCGGCCGTACCCGGCGGCGCTGCGCTGGCACGAGTTGGAGCTGTGCGCCCGGGTGATCGCCCTGGAGGATCCGACGCTGCCGCATCCCGGGCTGGTGGTGGCGCTGCTGGGCCCGTTCGCGCCGGCGACCGCGGAGGACGACGGGAACGCGGTCGCGGCGGTGCGCGAGGCCGCGTACCGATCGTTGCGCCGTGATGTGCCGCAGCCCACACCTAACGCCCCGGAGCAGGCGCCGCTGCCGCTCTTCACCGGCGACGACTGGTGGCCGCAGCCGCCGGTGCCGTCGCCCCACGTCCTCGACGAGGCCGCGATCGCGGCCTACACCGCGCAGGCACCGTCGCACCTCCAGGTCCGGGGCGGCTTACGCTTTCCGCACGAGGGGCTTGCCGAGCTCGTACGCCGCGCAGCCCGCCGGCTGTCCCAGCTTCCGGAGGAGCAGTGGTACGCCGACGTCCGCCCGCTCGCCCGGCACATGGCCGACACCGGTGACCTGGGCCCGGTCCGCGCCCTTCTCAGCGTGCTGACCGAGGCCGGCTGCGACCACCCGACGGTGCTGGACGCGCTGAGCGAACCGCTCGTACCGCTCGAGGCCTGCTGGATGGTCGAGACGCTGGCGGGTGCGCCGCCGGGCACCCTGGTCCGCCATCACGTGTGAGCGGCCCGTGGCTAGGGTGACGTCTGTGTCCGTACCCCTGGGGAGGTCTTGGTGAGCGGCGGCCTGTACCGCAGCGCGCACGCCGCGCCCGACGGTGAGCCGGAGCCGTCCGACGGCGCCATGCTGATCTCCGTCGACAGCACGGGCACGCTGCCGACCGCGGCCGCCGACCAGGCGCTTCCGCCGGAGGTGTTCCCGCCGACGGTCGTCGAGTCGTCCGGCTCGGGCACCGTCTACGGCAGTTCGTCACGCGCCGAGCCGGCCGGGCCGGAGGCCGCGCCCAGCACGGCGGGCCAGGGGCGCAGCACCGCCGGCAACAGCGCGATCATGGCGGCCGGCAGCCTGGTCAGCCGGTTGATCGGGTTCGTCCGGAACATGCTGATCGGCATGACGCTGGGCGCCGGCGTCGGCGACGCGTACACGAGCGCCCAGTTCCTGCCGAACCAGATCTACGAGCTGCTGCTGGGCGGCATCCTGTCCAGCGTTCTCATCCCGCTGCTCGTCCGTCGCCGCAAGGCCGACCCGGACGACGGCCAGCTCTTTACCCAGCAGCTGCTCACCTTCGCCGTGGCGACCCTGGGCATCGCGACCGTGCTGGTCACCGTGGCAGCGCCGGTGATCACGCTGATCCAGTCGAGCAGCCAGACCGGCGACGGCTACCGCGACCTCGTCACGTCGCTGGCGTACCTGATCCTGCCGATCATCTTCTTCACCGGCCTCTCCGCGCTCATCGCGGCGGTGCTCAACGTCCGCGGCCACTTCGCCGCGCCGATGTGGGCGCCCATCCTCAACAACCTCGTCGTCATCGCGACGTGCGGCGTCTTCATCGCGGTCTTCGGTACGGGCCTGAAGAAGCCGGAGGACATGTCCGGCGCCGAGATCGCGCTGATCGGCGGCGGCACCCTGCTCGGCATGGTGGTGCAGTCGATCGGGCTGCTGCCCGCGCTGCGCAAGGTCGGCTTCTCGTGGCGGTGGCGCTGGGCCCCGCGCGAACTGGGCCTCGGCGAGATCGGCCGGCTCGCGGGCTGGATGCTCTGCTTCGTCGTCGCGAACCAGCTGGCGGTCTTCCTGGTGGTCCGGGTGCTCAGCGGGGTGTCGGACGGCAAGCAGGCGAGCACGCTGGCCTTCAACAACGTCTTCCTGCTCACGATGATGGCCCACGGCATCATCGGCGTCTCGGTGATGACCGCGCTGCTGCCCAAGATGAGCGCGGCCGCCGCGGAGGGCCGGTTCGCCGACGTCAGCGCCGACGTCAGCCGCGGCATCCGGCTCACGACGACCGCGCTGGCCCCGATCGCCGTCGCGTACGGGGTGCTCGGCGTGCCGATCGCGGTCACCCTCTTCCAGGGCGGCGCGCTCAACTACGACCAGGCGTTCGCCACCGGCCGCGTCCTGGTCGTCGCGGCGTTCGCGGTGATACCGCTGTCCGTCAGCTACCTCTGTACCTATGCCTTCTACGCGCTGCAGGGCAACAAGACGGTCGCGCTGATCAACCTGCCGGTCGTCGCCGTGCGCATCGCCGGCTACCTCGTGCTCGCCCAGGTGCTGTCACAGTCGCTGGCGGCGGCGGGCATGACGGCGGCCAACGCGATCTCCTATCTGCTCTCCGCGCTGATCTCCCTCGCCGTGCTGCGTCGCCGGATCGGCCGGCTCAACCTCGGCTCGGTGGCCGTCGCGCTGCTCAAGGTCGTCGCCGCCGCGGGCGCCGCCACGGCCGCCGGCCTGCTGGTCGTGCACTTCCTGCCCGGCGGTGACACGCCCGGGCGGCTCGACGCGGCGCTGCAGGTGGTGGTCGGCGGTGGGGTGATCATGCTGGTCTACCTCGTGGCGGCTACCCTGTTCAAGGTCCACGAAGTGAATCAGGTCGTCGGCATGGTGCGCCGCAAACTCGGGCGCTAGGCCCTGTGGACAACCTTGTGGATAACCCCCTGAACTGCTGATTCGTGTACGCCCAGAGCCTCGTACAGCCCCCGCGGAACGTCTCGGACCCCCAGGTCGCCCGGGGATGACCTGTGGGACCTTGGCCGCGGGCGGGTAAGGTCAGGGGCGACACGTGCGAACCCACCGAGGGAGGACGGGTGACCCAGGTCGGCGAAGGCCACGAGACCGCGGCCGACGAGGCCGGACCGGTCATGACCTTCGGTGCGCCCACCGTCGGTGAGATCCTGGCCGAGCGCTATCAGCTCGAGGAGCACGTCAACAACGACAGTGCTGGCCGGCAGGTCTGGCGGGGCATCGACGTCATTCTCCGGCGCCCGGTGGCGGTCGTGCTGCGCTACCCCGGCGGCGATCCCGCGGCCGAGATGCTGCAGGCGGCGGTCGACGCGAGCCGCGTGATCCACCCCAATCTGGTCGGCGTCTACGACGCGATCGACGAGGGCCAGCGCGCCTACGTGGTGCGCGAGTGGGTCGACGGCGAGGCGCTGCGCGAGCTGATCGCGCGGGAGGGTCCGCTCGACCCGGCCCGCGCCATCGCGATCGCCCACTCCATCGCCGACGCGCTCGCCGCCGTGCACGCCACCGGCATGGTCCACGGCAACGTGCACCCCGGCACGACCCTCATCGGCGACGACGGCCGGGTGGTCCTGGCCGACGCCCGGGCCGACGCGTCCGACAGCACCGAGTCCGACGTCCGCGCGGTCGGCGGCATCCTCTACTTTTCCCTGACCGGCCATTGGCCCCAGACGGAGATGGGTCGCCCCTCGTCCCTGCCCGACGCCATGCGCGACGGCAACGGCGCCCTCTCCGCGCCCCGCCAGATCCGCGCCGGCGTCCCGGCCTATCTCGACGACCTCACGATGGACCTGCTCGACAAGCGGGTCGCGACCCCCGAGAGCGACGCCCTCACCGGCGAGCTGGCCCGCCTCGACTCCGCCGACGAGGAGTACGAGGAGGTCGGCCCGCTCCGCTTCACCCAGGGCACCTCGGCGGAACCGGTCCGCAACAACCGCAAGATCGTCCTGGGCATCGCGGCCCTCGCGGTCATCGCGGTGATCGGCCTCATCTTCGGCATCCGCGCGATCAGCGACTCCAGCTCGAACAAGCCGGAGGGCACCACCCAGGCGAACACCGCCCCCCAGGGCGGCGGCAACCAGGGCGACGCCACCACCCCCGGCTCGGAGACGCAGGGGGCGGCACCCAAGAAGATCCCGCTCACCGCCGACATGGTCCGCATCGTCGACCCGCCGACCGGCGACCGCACCGACGCGGCCGAGGCGAAGCTCACCGTCGACGACGACAAGGACACCGCCTGGCGCACGGCCGGATTCCAGGAGCCGAAATTCTACAACAAGCCGGGCATGGGCCTGCTGATCAACCTCGGCTCGCCGCACACGATCAGCGACGTCCGGGTCGAGGCCTCCTCGCCCGGCGCGGCGATGGGCATCTGCACCGGCACCTCCGACCCGGGCGACAGCAGCCAGGGCGACGACCAGGTCGTCAAGACCTGGAAGAAGCTCGGCGACCCGGACGGCGAGGAGACGAACGCGGCCAAGAAGGCCTGCCGCGACGGGGAGTATTCGAAGACGGACGGGACCAACACGTTCTTCACCGTCTTCGAGGAAGGCGTGAAGTACCAGTACCTCATGGTCTTCGTCACCGAGCTGCCCCGCGACAACGACGGCAGGTACCGGCTCGAGATCTCCAACGTCGAGGTGCACGGCAACTGAGGCCGGCGCCCCCGGCGGTTGCCGGGTGGGGTCGAGTCGCTCCACTCCGCTAGATTGCTGGCGTGACTTCCGGCGACGCACGCGATGAGGCGCCCGGCTCGGAGCCCACCGACGCCGAGCTGCTGCGCGCCCACGTCGACGGCGACCAGCACGCCTTCGGGGAGCTGGTGCGGCGGCATCGCGACCGGCTGTGGGCCGTGGCGTTGCGGACGATCGGGGATCGTGAGGAA
Source organism: Pseudosporangium ferrugineum (assembly GCF_003002065.1). Taxonomy (GTDB): domain Bacteria; phylum Actinomycetota; class Actinomycetes; order Mycobacteriales; family Micromonosporaceae; genus Actinoplanes; species Actinoplanes ferrugineus_A. The sequence continues at coordinate 190,148 of NZ_PVZG01000011.1, read as the reverse complement.
GCCGCCGACGCGGTGCAGGACGCGCTGCTCTCCGCGCACCGGGGCGCCGCGCGGTTCCGGGGTGACTCGGCGGTCACCACGTGGCTGCACCGGATCGTGGTCAACGCCTGCCTCGACCGGATCCGGCGCCGGCAGGCCCACCCGACCGTCCCCCTCCCCGACGGTACGCACACCGACGACGGCGGCCTCGGCGCCCGGGGAGAGCCGGCCGCCCCGGTCCAGGACCACGACACCGCCCTCGTCGTACGCGCCGCGCTGGCCGCGCTGCCGGCGGAGCAGCGGGCCGCACTGGTGCTGGTGGACGTGCAGGGCTACCCGGTGGTCGAGGCCGCCGGGATCCTCGGGGTGGCCGAGGGGACGATCAAGAGCAGGTGCGCGCGAGGACGGGCGCGGATGGCGCTGGCCCTGGGGCATCTGCGGGTCGGGTTCGATCCGGTCGGCGGTTCCGCCCGGGACGCCGGTGGCCCCGCCCGAGGGGCCGGCGCTCAGAGCGGCGCGCCGGGAGACACCGATCACCACGGGGAGCGCGGACGCGCCGATCACGGCGGGGAACGCCAACGCGCCGACCGCGGTGGGGAACGCGGACGCGCCGACGGCGGGGAACGCGGCACCGCCGATCACGGCGGTGCGCCGGGAGACGCCGATCACGGCGGGAACCGTGGGGCGGCGGGGCGCGTCCCATCGGGGTCGGGCGCGACCGTGCCGCTTCCGGCGACGGGATCGACGCCGGCTTCGACGTATCCGCCGGTGCCGGGTGACAGGGGGGAACAGGCGTGACCGGGGCAGAGTTCAGCGAGGTCGACTTCGACCTGCTGGCCGACTATGTCGGCGGCGCGCTGGACGGCACCCCCGATGAGGCCGTGGTCGCCGCGCTGATCGTCGGGCATCCCGGGTGGCGGCGGGCGCACGCGGAGCTCGACGCGGCGGCCGGCGCGATGACTTCGGCGCTGCGGTCCTGGGGCGAGGAGCCCGAGCCGATGCCGGCGGAGTTCGTGGCCCGGCTCGATGCCGCGTTCGCCGCCGAGGCCGCCGGGGGTGGGGAGGCGGGGAGTGGCAGTGCCGCTTCCGGGAGCAGCCCCCGTGCCGGGGAGTTCGACGTTGCGGCTTCCGGCGCGATCCACTCGGCGCCGGGTGGCGACGGTGCTGCTCCTGGCCGGCACCTGGTCGCCGTACCGGATGGGGAAGAGCGGGCCACGACGGCCCGGAAGCGGGTCCGGCGGTGGAAGTGGGCCGCGCCGGCCGGGATCGCGGCGGGGGTCCTGGCTTTCGTCGGGTTCGGGGTGCAGCAGCTGGGCGGCGCGGATTCGGCGGACGACAGTTCGGCGGCCGGGTCGGCGCAGGGTGCCGAGCACGCGCTGGCGCTGCCGGCCGGTCCGGGACAGATCTCGTCGAGCGGCATCGACTACAACCGGGGGACGCTCGCGCAGGCCGCCGCGCAGGCCCTGTCCGCGCCGGCCGACACCGGGCAGACCGGGTCCGCGCCGCGGGCTCCCGGTCAGCAACCGCCGGCCCCGCGGACCGGGGCGGCGGACGACTCCCGGAACAAGGGCGCGGAGCCGACCGGCGGGGTGATGGCCGAGCGGAACGAGGCGCTCGACCGGCTGCGCGTCCGGGAGGCGCTGCTCGCCTGCCTCGATGCGATCGCCGGCGCCAACGGTGCCGGGCCGGTCACCGCGCAGACCATCGACTACGCGCGGTACGAGGGCGCACCCGCACTGATCGTGCAGTTCACGGCCGCCAACGGGTCGTGGGTCTGGGCGGCCGGCGCCGGCTGTGGCACGCCCGCTTCCGGCGCCGACAAGCTGGGGTCCGCGAAGGTAGGCTGAACCGACGCCCGCCGTCGTGAGCACCCCCACTATGCCGGGGCCCACAAGCCCATGACGCGCGGGAATGTTGCTCTCCTACCATGACGTTCTAGCGTGCGATGTCGCCGGTGACCCGGCGAACCCAGATTGAGGAGTCGGCAGTGGACGAGGTCCGAAACCTGATCATCATCGGCTCGGGACCGTCCGGTTACACCGCGGCGCTCTACGCGGCCCGGGCCAACCTCAAGCCGCTGGTCATCGAGGGTGTGCAGTCCGGTGGTGCGCTGATGACCACCACCGAGGTGGAGAATTTCCCCGGCCACCCCGAGGGCATCATGGGCCCGGAGCTCATGGACAACATGCGCAAGCAGGCCGAGCGCTTCGGCGCCGAGTTCATCACCGACGACGCCACCCGGGTCGAGCTGGGCGACAAGCCCACCGAGCCCGGCACCGAGGGCCTCAAGACCGTCTGGGTCGGCGACAAGGAATACTTCGCGCGCGCGGTCATCCTCTCCACCGGTTCCGCGTGGCGGCCCCTGGGCGTGCCCGGCGAGCAGGAGCTGCTCGGCCACGGCGTCTCCTCGTGTGCCACCTGTGACGGATTCTTCTTCCGCGGTCAGCACATCATCGTGGTCGGCGGCGGCGACTCCGCGATGGAGGAGGCCACCTTCCTGACCCGCTTCGCCGAGACGGTGACGATCGTGCACCGGCGCGACTCGTTCCGGGCGAGCAAGGTCATGCAGAAGCGCGCCCTGGACAACCCGAAGATCAAGGTCGAGTGGAACTCCGTGGTGGAGGAGGTCCTCGGCGACGACGGCAAGGTCGCCGGCGCCCGGCTGCGCAACGTGGAGACCGGCGAGACCAAGGTGCTCGACGTCACCGGCGTGTTCGTCGCCATCGGCCACGACCCGCGCAGCGAGCTGTTCAAGGGCCAGGTCGAGCTCGACGACGAGGGCTACGTGAAGGTCGACCACCCGAGCACCCGCACCAACGTCCCCGGCGTGTTCGCCGCCGGCGACCTGGTCGACCACACCTACCGTCAGGCCATCACGGCCTCCGGCACCGGCTGCGCCGCCGCGCTGGACGCCGAGCGCTTCATCGCATCATTCGTAGAGCTGTAGACCAGGAGGTCCTAGTGGGAGCAACCAAGGCCGTCACCGACGCCACTTTTGCGAGTGACGTGCTGCAGTCCGACAAGGTGGTACTTGTCGACTTCTGGGCCGAATGGTGCGCACCGTGCAAGAAGGTCGACCCGCTGCTGGCAGAGATCGCCACCGAGATGGGCGACCGGGTGGAGATCGTCAAGGTCAACATCGACGAGAACCCCGAGACGGCCCGCGCCTACCGGGTGATGTCCGTGCCGACCCTGACCCTGTTCAAGGGCGGCGAACCGGTCAACTCGGTGGCCGGCGCCAAGCCCAAGGGCGCCCTCGTGAACTTCATCGAGTCGGCCCTCTGACCCGACCCCCTGCGACGCCCCGCATCCGCGTGGATGCGGGGCGTCCTGTCTTCCGGTCTCGTTCGTGATGCGACGCACGGAGCGGCCATCGACGGCGGGCCCTCCGCGGCGGCGAGGAGTACGCTCCGAGAGTTGCCCTCTGCACATCCCCCTCAGTTCTTAGGGAGCCGCGCGTGCGCTCGATCCGACGTGGAGACACCGGGCCGGCCGTCGAAGAGATCCGGTCGATCCTGGTGGGTCTCGAACTCCTGGAGGCCGGCGGCACCGAGTTCGACACCGCCACCGAGACCGCTGTGCGCGCCTTCCAGCAGAGCCGCGGCATCGGCGTCGACGGGCTCGTCGGCCAGGAGACGTGGTCGGCGCTCGACGGCGCCCGTTGGAAGCTCGGCGCACGCACGCTGTTCCACTCGGTGCCCACCTCGCTCGTGGGTGAGGACGTGCGGGCCCTCCAGGAGCGCCTCCTCGAGATGGGTTTCGACACCGGCCGGGCGGATGCGATCTACGGCCCGCGTACGGCACGGGCGGTCGCCCAGTTCCAGCGCGAGGTGGGGCTGACCCCGGACGGCTCGTGCGGGCCCAACACGATGAAGGCGCTGCGCCGGCTCGGCCGCAAGGTCGTCGGGGGCCGCCCCAACTGGCTCCGCGAGGCCGAGGCGTTCCGGCAGTCCGGCTCCAGCCTCGTCGGCAAGACGATCGTCATCGACCCCGGCCACGGCGGCGAGGAGGACCCGGGCGTGGTCGTCCCCGACGGGCAGCTGCGCTGGACCGAGGCCGACCTCGTGTTCGACATCGCGACCCGGCTCGAGGGCCGGCTCGCGGCGGCCGGCATGCGCGTGCACCTGACCCGCGGCCCCGCGCCCGCCCAGTCGATGACCGGCCAGGAACGGGCCGCCCTGGCGAACAGCCTCGGCGCCGACCTGCTGATCTCGCTGCACCTCGACGGGCAGGAGACGCCGGCCGCCGACGGCGTGGCCACGTACCACTACGGGACGGGCAACGGCGTGACGTCGACGGTGGGGGAGCGGCTGGCCAACCTGGTCCAGCGCGAGGTCGTCGTCCGCACCGGCATGCGCGACTGCCGGATCCACTCGAAGACGTGGGAGCTCCTGCGACTCACCCGCATGCCGGCCGTCCGGGTCGACCTGGGTTACCTCTCCTCGCCGACGGACCGCCAGCGGCTCATCGACCCGCTGTCCCGCGAGCAGATGGTCGAGGCGATCCTGGCGGCGGTGCAGCGGATGTACTTCCCGGTGGAGGCGGACGTGCCCACGGGCTCGATCGACGTCCGGCAGCTGCGGCTGGCGCTCGCCTCACGCAACAGCTGAAACGTACGTCCCGCGGGACGTCAGCTGTCGGTGGAGGTGGTGGCGGTGACGGGACGGACCGGGCGGAGGAGCGTTTCCGGGCTCATCGAGCCGAGGAGCTTCTCCAGCGCGTACTCGACGTCCGACTTCCACGACAGGGCCGTGCGCAACTCCAGCCGCAGCCGCGGATAGCGCGGGTGGGGGCGTACGGTCTTGAAGCCCACCGACAGGAAGAAGTCGACCGGGGCGACGCAGCCCTCCTCGCCCTCGCCCGCCTCCCCGAACTTGGCGTCGCCGAACGCCTCGATCGCCTTGATGCCCCGCTTCGTCAGATCACGGGCGACGCCCTGCACCAGCATGCGGCCCAGTCCACCCCCCGCGAACGCGGCCACGACGTGGGCGGTCATCAGCAGGGCGGCGTCGGCGCTCACCGGCGAGGTGGGGAACGCCATCGACCGCGGCACGTACGCCGGCGGCGCGAACATGACGAACCCGGCCGGCATGCCGTCGACGTACGCGAGCTTCCCGCAGGAACCCCACTCGAGCAGCGTCTGCGAGACCCACGCCTCCTTCTCGAGCCCCGGGTCGCCGGTGGCACAGGCCCGCTCGGCGGAGACCGGGTCGAGCTCCCAGTAGACGCAGCCACGGCACGGCCGGGGCAGGTCCTCGAGAGTGTCGAGGGTCAGGTTGACCAGGCGTCGCGACATGCGGGACCCCTCGAGAAGTCGGTGACATTCGGACGTGCGGCACGGTCCTCGTCACGTGCTCGTCCGCGCCCCCGGACGGATCCTACGCCGCAATCGGCTTGAACGGGAGCGGATCGGACTCCATCGGGTGGCCCGGCCCCGCCCGCCGGGCCGTCCCGCTGGCTGAGTATGCCGGGGGTTCCGAAGAGTCCGATGTCTAGCATGGATCCCGATGTGCTCAACCAACGGATGAGGTGAAGCCGCATGACCGGCACGACTCAAGACGACTACACGGATCGCTACGCGCGGCGCGTACGGGGGATGACGACCTCGGAGATCCGCGCCCTCTTCGCCGTCGCCAGCCGGCCGGAGGTGGTGTCGCTGGCCGGCGGGTCGCCGTACATCGCCGCGCTACCGCTCGACGCGGTCGGCGAGATGATGGGACGGCTCGCGTCGGAGCACGGCACGACCAGCCTTCAGTACGGGATCGGCCAGGGCACGGTCGAGCTCCGCGAACGCATCTGCGAGGTCATGTCCCTGTCCGGCATCGACGCCTCGAACGGCGCGTCCCCCGACGACGTGGTGGTCACGGTCGGCGGGCAGCAGGCGCTCGACCTGGTGGCACGGCTGTTCCTGGACCCGGGCGACGTGGTGCTCGCCGAGGGGCCGACGTACGTCGGCGCACTCGGCGTGTTCCAGGCCGCCCAGGCACAGGTGCGGCACCTGGCCATGGACGCCGACGGCCTGGTCCCCGCCGCCCTTGAGGCAGCGATAGCAGAGGCGGGTGGTCGAGCCAAGTTCCTGTACACGATCCCGACCTACCAGAACCCAGCCGGCGTCACCCTCACCGAGGCACGCCGCGAGGAGATCCTCGACATCTGCGAGCGGCACCGGCTGCTGGTGATCGAGGACGACCCGTACGGAATGCTCAGCTTCGAGAGTGAGGCGCCGCGACCGCTGCGCGCCCGCCGCCGCAACGGCGTCCTCTACCTGAGCACGTTCTCCAAGACCTTCGCGCCGGGGCTGCGGGTGGGCTGGATCCTGGCGCCTCACGCCGTACGCGAAAAGCTCGTCATGGCCAGCGAGGCGAACATCCTGTGCCCGAGCGCGTTCGCCCAGGGTGCCGTGACGCAGTATCTGTCGACCATGCCGTGGCGCGAGCAGATCAAGACGTACCGCGAGGTCTACCGCGAGCGCCGCGACGCCCTGCTCGAGGCGCTCGAGGATCTGATGCCGGCGGGCACCACCTGGACGCGGCCGGCGGGCGGGCTGTTCGTGTGGGCGACGCTCCCCGAGGGCCTCGACTCCAAGGCGATGATGCCGCGCGCCATCGCCGCGCGCGTCGCCTACGTGCCGGGCACCGGCTTCTACGCCGACGGCACCGGCGGCAGCAACCTCCGCCTCAACTTCTCGTTCCCGCCGCCGGCCCGCATCCGCGAGGGCGTGCGCCGGCTCGCGGGCGTGATGGAGCAGGAGCTCGCCATGCACGCGGTTTTCGGCCCGACGACCCCGCACCGCCGTCGTGGCCCGGCCGCCGCGGACGCTCCCGGTCCCGACTTGGCATGATCAATCCCATGGGTACGTCCACAGAACCGCATGTCCTCGTCCTCGCCGGCGGCCTCTCGTACGAGCGCGACGTCTCCCTGCGCTCCGGCCGCCGCGTCCTGGACGCGCTACGCGGCGCGGGCCTGTCGGCGGAGCTGCGCGACGCGGACGTATCCCTGCTGCCGACGCTCCGGGAGGACCCTCCGGACGCGGTGGTGATCGCACTCCACGGGGCGACCGGCGAGGACGGCTCGCTCCGGGGAGTGCTCGATCTGTGCGAGGTCCCGTACGTCGGTTGCACGGCGGCGGCCTCCCGGCTCGCCTGGGACAAGCCGTCGGCCAAGTCGATGCTGCGCGAGAAGGCCATCCGTACGCCGGACTGGGTCGCCCTCCCGCACGACCGCTTCTCGGAGCTCGGGGCGGTGGCGGTGCTGGACCGGATCGCCGACCGCCTCGGCCTCCCGCTGATGGTGAAGCCGGCCCAGGGCGGCTCGGGCCTGGGGGCTGCCGTGGTCCGCGACCCGGCCGAACTCCCGGCGGCGATGGTGGGCTGCTTCGCGTACGACTCGACCGCGCTCGTGGAACGGTACGTCGCGGGCATGGACGTGGCGGTCTCGGTCCTGGACCTGGGGGAGGGCCCGATCGCCCTGCCGGCGGTGGAGATCGTCCCCCGCAACGGCGTGTACGACTACGCGGCCCGGTACACGGCCGGCCTGACCACCTGGCACACCCCGGCCCGCCTGTCCCCGCCGGTGGCCGAATCGGTGGCATCGACGGCCCTGGCCGCGCACGAGGCCCTGGGGCTCCGCGACCTGTCGCGGGTCGACCTGATCGTGGACGCGGACGGGGTGCCGCACGTGCTGGAGGTCAACGTCTCGCCGGGGATGACGGAGACGTCGTTGCTGCCGCTGGCGGTGCAGGCAGGCGGCCTGGACTTCGGCAAGATCCTGGCAACGCTGGTGAGCCGGGCGGCCGCTCGCCGAGGCTAGGCGGGTTGAGCGCCGGCTACTTCTCGCCGGCGGGGGCGGGTGTGGTCTCGCCGCCGGTAGGTCGATTCGCGGCCGGCGGCCCGGACCGTTCCCCGTCCGGAGCCGTCACCCCTTCCGACCGTTCCCCGTCCGGAGTCGGTGCGTGATCCGAGCGTTCCCCATCCGGAGCCGTCACCCCTTCCGACCGTTCCCCGTCCGGAGTCGGTGCGTGATCCGGCCGTTCTCTCGGCGCGGCCTCTTGGTCCGCGACTTCTTCCGCGACCGGCCCCTCGACCCCGCTGCCCTCCGCTTCCATTGACTCGGCCGCGCTCAGCTCATCCGTGCGTTGCTCGGCCTTGCCGTCTTCCGCGGCCCTCGACTCGGCCGCGCTCAGCTCATCCGTGCGTTGCTCGGCCTTGCCGTCTTCCGCGGCCCTCGACTCGGCCGCGCTCAGCTCATCCGTGGGCTGCTCGGCCTCGCCGTCTTCCGCGGCCCTCGACTCGGCCGCAGCGGACTCCACCGCACCCGGGGCATCCGGCCCCTCTCCCGCGGGGCTCTCCACGACGGCGCGTTGATCCGACGCGGCACTCGGCTCCACCGGGCTCTGCGCGTAGGCCGTCAGATCCCGGGTCTCGCCATCGTCGAACGTCCGTGCCTCGCCGTTTCCCGACGCCCCGGCCGCCCCGACCCCACCGTTCGAGACGGTGGCGCTCGGCTGGTCGCTGAAGGTCGCCGGCGACTCCCAGTGGATGTGGGGCGGCTCGGCGATCGCCCGACCGCCGAACTCCCCGAGCCAGGCGGCGACGAGCGCCAGGTTCCCGCGCCACTGCTCCTCGGGGATCACGGGGAGGATGTCGTCCCACAGCGAGAGGAAGGTGCCCCGGAGCTGAAGCCGCCCGTACGGACGCGCGAGGAACCACATGTGGAGGTGCGCCGAGCCATCACCCCACCGATTCACGTGAACCCGGGCGACGCCGTCGAGGGAACGGATGGCGCGCTCCAGGCGTACGGTCATGACCCCCAGCTCGGCCGCGAGGAGATTGGGCAGATCGCCAAGGTCGAGATGCGACCGGCATTCAAGAATCAGAACCATCGGCAACCCGGTCGGCCGGTCCATGGCCCGGACCCGCCACCGCTCACTAACCCAGATGTACGCATCATCCGGCGTGCTACAGGCGACGCAGTCAGAGGCGTCTTCCCCGCTCCTCGGAGGCTCGACCGCAACAGGAGGCGCAAGGGGCTTGACCCGCATGTCGCCCTCAAAGGGGAAGGACGGCCAGCGCGTGAAGTCGGGCAGGGAGGGGGTGTACTCAGGCACGACGCTGACCCTAGTGCAGTCGGCATGGCACTGTCCCGGGTCAATTTCCCACCGAACTCGCCACCCGGTCCTCCACCGTTCAGACACCACTCACACGTCGACGCTCATCACCGTAGGTCCTCCACCCTTCCACCCACAAAGTTATCCACAGAAGTTATCCACAGGCCGACCCGTTTCACGTGAAACGCCATGTCGCAGGCCTGCACCGCCTGTGGATTACCGCAGTGGAAACCCCACCCCACATCCACGCCGTTTCACGTGAAACGGACCCGGGCCGCGTCATCAACAGCCCTGCCCACAACATGTGGATACTCCCGCCCACCTATCCCAGCCCGACCCCCGCCCACTCCAGGCGCGACCAACCAGGACCATCCCGCCACCGCCTCACGCCCGCTCTAGACGCAACCAGGCGGGACCATCCCCCCACCGCCTCGTGCCACCAACACCGGCCACCCGCCGCGGACCCTCGTCACCGATATCGCCCCACGGCAGACTGTCCCGCGCGGAGCGCAGCGGAAGCTGCTGCGTATCTGCCTACGCGGTCAAGGCTCCGACACCGCCATCCCCGCCGGCACCGACGATCCCCGCCTGCGCAGCCGCTCCGAGCCTCGGCGCAGCGGGCTACCACCTGAAGCCCGGCGGTGGCCCACCGAGCTCTAGTGGGCGTCGCCGCCCTCAGCTCGTGCGTGGGCTCTTCCCTCGTGCGCGGGCTGCTCACAGCTCGCGCGCCGACTCCCCTCAGCTCGCGCGACTCCCCTCAGCTCGCGCGACTCCCCTCAGCTCGCGCGACTCCCCTCAGCTCGCGCGACTCCCCTCAGCTCGCGCGCGGACTCCTCTCAGGTCTCGCTCGTCGGCGCTGCCCCAATCAGCCCTATCGCGCACCCTGTATGGGCCCCTCAGGTGGGGGCTCGTTGCCCAGACTGCGGCCGAACGGGACCGGCATTCCGACGCCAGCCATTGCGGTCGGACCGCGTGTTCGCTGTGGCCTGATCGGCTTCCCTCGTGCCGACATCTCAGGAGCGGATCTCCGATAGGCACCGTCTTCGTTTCACGTGGAACACCCGGCACCCGGCACCCGGCACCCGGCACCCGGCACCCGGCACCCGGCACCCGGCACCGAGGATGGTGCGTCATGGCTATGGAGATTGTCGAGGCGCGCTCCGAAAGGACTCCGGCCTCATGAGGCCTCGCGACCGACCCGCTCTCGTTTCACGTGAAACGACCTTCTGCCATGCGGAAGTGGTCGGGCCGCTGGATTGATACCGACAGTCAAGGGTGTGACTCGGCGGTCCGACCTCCTTCAAGCCGCCGAAGCTGAAGCCCGAAATCCGAAGCAGCTGACCCCAACGCCAGACCCAGGCGCACCGCCAGACTCCTCCCATCGCCGGACTCCTCTCCGTCGCCACAGCCCTCCGCATCACCACAGCCCTCCACACCACCACAGCCCTCCACACCACCACAGCCCTCCACACCGCTAGGCCCGATTCCATAGGCTCGCCGAACCCGCCGGCCGCGCTTCACCCCACGGACCAACCGAGCAGCTCCCGCAACCCGCGTTTCACGTGAAACGCGATCAGCCACGCGAGGACTGGGCCCGGAAGAGCGCTATCGACCAGCGCCGCAGCGAGTCCTGGGACCGGGCCTGGAATATGCGGAGACGAAGGTCGCCAGTTGGTGCGGGAATGGATGCCGCTGATGGCCAAGTCGAGGGCCGATACACCTGGTGGTCGGCGCGCCCATCGACCTCCGGGGTGAGAAGTCCGGGTGGCAAACGTCGCCGGTCGGCGAACGCGATAAGGGGTCGTCGACGACGCTCGCGCCCGGCCAACGGCCGCCGCACTAAGCCGTCGAGCGCTGCGGGGGCCGCACATTGTCAGGCGAGGCCCGAGAACGTTGAGTGGCCCCGGCGAGCGATAAATGGCCCCAGCGGACGACGGAAAGCCGCCGCGGCACGGTCGAGACCGGGAACGGACGGTCGGGACCGGGAACGGACGGTCGGGACCGGGAACGGACGGTCGGGACCGGGAACGGATGCTCTGAGCTGACACAGGGTCGGCCGGCGAAAGGATCGGCCGGATGTGGCAAGCACGCAGTTGATAAGGACCGCCGCGGCGGCGTGGCACTGTTCCGGCGACGCTGGGCCGCGGGCGGATCGCGGTGCTTGTTCGGATGGTTACGACGGATGCCTCCGGCTAGCTGGCGCCGCAACGAAGGAAGGGCGCCGCTCGAACGGATCGGTGGGGCAGATCAACAGCGGTCACAGGGCGGTGCTGAGGTCGCGGAGGGTTATGCGGCTGAAGTGCCAGATGACGGCTCAATGGGGCGCACCGTGCGCGAGGTCTCGTCCTCCTGGTGGCGACCATGGCCCTGCTGCTGCGGGCAGGGGTAGGCGCGGCAGGCATCGCTGTAACGCTGGTGCGGCTGGCGACGGGGCGCCGCGCCCTGCTTCAGCGCTCACGCCTCGGCACTCGCCTGAATGACTTGCGGGGCGCGGTCGGCTTGGGATGATCGGCGCTCAGCGAGCGGGCCCCGTTTCACGTGAAACGAGCGCTGGCTGGTGATTCAAGCGCGCGACCGGGCTTGGGTCTTCGAGCAGCGAGAAGAGGCGGCGGCGAGGTGCCGGGAAAGAGATCACGTACCGACTGACGGAGATCGCAGCTTGCTGGCGCGGCGACGTCGTCGGATCCGTGGGAACGGCTGGGGAGTTGCCCGACGGTCCGGGGGGCCGGGGAAGAGCCGAGTTGGTGTGCCCCGCGGCGGGGGGATCGCGTGCGGCTCTGCATTGCCCAGGACTCCTGCGCTCGACATGAGTCAAACGGAAGTGCGGACCGCCAATCCAGGAGCTTCTGGGTCGGTGGCCAGGGTGTGCTGGCACTCGCGCCAGCGGGCGAGTTCTCCGTCGCGGGTAACGCGGTTCGAGCCGGCACACCACCGCCCGATCTCGATCTACCGATCGGATGGAGTTCCGGTTGCCATTGGCAACCGGTCCGGAGGTGCACGCCGCGGTCCAGCACCCTGGGGCAGCATGGGGAACGGTAGGTGGACTCCGCTGCTCCGGCCGGGTGTAAGGGGACCGCCAGCCGACAACCAGCATCACGGCCGCTTGCACCACGCGGTCATGAGCGACGTGTCATCGGCGCTGCGCTCGTTGAAGAGTTCCTCGAGTCGCGAGCCGAATGGCATGACAACGACAGGGAGCTCACGTGCCTTGCCGAAGGCCGAGACCTTCATGAGGTAACGGGAGCGGCCATCCCCGCCATGAGCGTTCAATTGCATGCTGGTTCCGGCACAGGTCGTGGCGGAAGGGCTCTGCACTGACGGCGCTGATCGCAACCCGGAAGCAGGCCAAAATGCGATTCGATCTCGCGTTTTCGAGTTGCTCGATCAACGCTTCGTGTCTGGTGGGTCAAATCAGCCCAATTAGGGCGTCGGATTTGCCGGGGATCAAGAAATCTGAGGGCGGCGAAATCCCAGGAGAATCGTTCTGACAGAACCGGATTCGGCCCCAACGGAAGGAGTCTGTCTTGATCGACTGAGGGGACGAGCCCACACAAGCAGGTGATCCGAAGCGGTCAGGGTTCGGACATGAAGAAGGCACGTGATCCGCGAGTCTCACGTGCCTGTCTGTCAATCGATCATTGCCGCCGGCTCAGCGGCCTTCCAGTCGGCCAAGAGCCGAGAGCGTCTCCTGTCGTCGGCAAGAACCGAGAGCTTCTCCTGTCGTCGGCACGACCCACGAGCTTCCTGTCGGCACAAGACACGAGCTTTGTCTGCCACCAGCCACGAGCCGAGAGGAGTGAGTCTCGACTCGTGCGGTGAGCCGGAGGACGGTCAGCAAGATAAAACCAACCGGACCACGCTCAGTCCGAGGAGGCGGCGCCCTCGTCTTCTACGCCGATCATGCCGACGATTCGTTCGAGGTCGTCGACCGTGGCGAACTCGATCGTGATCTTGCCCTTGTTCCGGCCGATGTCGACTTTCACGCGGGTGTCGAAGCGATCCGAGAGGCGGTCGGCCAGATCGTTCAGGGCCGGTGCGTGCACCTTGGGGCGGCGGGCCGGGGCCGACTTCTTCGACGGGCCGTCGGCGACGGCGAGCGATACGAGCTCTTCTGTGGCGCGTACCGAAAGACCCTCGGCCACGATTCGTAGCGCGAGTTGCTCTTGGGCGTCGCTGTCCTCCAGGCCGAGCAGGGCGCGCGCGTGGCCGGCCGAGAGCACCCCCGCCGCGACGCGGCGCTGGACCGGTGCGGGGAGGTTGAGGAGCCTTATGGTGTTCGAGATCTGGGGGCGGCTGCGGCCGATCCGACGCGCGAGTTCCTCGTGTGTGGCGCCGAACTCCTCCAGCAGTTGCTGGTAGGCGGCCGCCTCTTCGAGAGGGTTGAGGTTGGCGCGGTGGATGTTCTCGAGGAGGGCGTCGCGGAGCATGGCATCGTCGCGGGTTTCGCGGACGATTGCCGGGATGGATTCCTTGCCGACCGCCTGGGCCGCGCGCCAACGGCGCTCGCCCATGACCAGTTCGTACTTGCCGTCGCCGAGGTCTCGGACGACGATCGGCTGCAGGAAGCCGACCTCCTGGATCGAGGTCTTGAGCTCCTCGAGCGCTTCCTCGTCGAAGACGTGCCGCGGTTGCTTCGGGTTCGGGACGATCGCCGTGACGGGCAGCTCGGCGAAGCGGGCGCCCGGGACCGGAGCGAGACCCTGCTCGGCCGGGTCAGGCGCGGCGACCGGCGGGACCGGTGCCGACTCGGTCGGTGCAGAGGAAGGAGCCGAGGAAGGAGCCGCGGGAGGTGTCGACGGCTCGGCCGGGGACGAGCTGGCCGGCGCGGACGGCTGCGCCGGGGCGGGTGCGGTCGCCGGCGGGGGATCCTCGGTGACCACCGCGGCGCCGGCCGGCGGTGCCGTGGGGATCAAGGCCCCCAGGCCGCGGCCGAGGCCACCTCGTGGACGGTTCTTCATGCCGTGCCTCCCGTGTTGACCCCGCGCATAGCGATCTCCAGAGCCGCCTCGAAGTAGCTCGTGGCGCCCCGCGAACCCGGATCGTAGGTCATCACGGACTGGCCGTAGCTCGGAGCCTCCGACACCCGTACGTTGCGGGGGATGACCGCCTCCAGCACCTTGTCGCCGAAGTGGTTGCGAACGTCCTGCTCGACCGCGTCCGCGAGGCGCGTACGGCGGTCGTACATGGTCAGCAGGATCGTGGAGACGTCCAGCGTGGGGTTCAGGTGCTGGCGTACCAGATTGATGTTGTTGATCAGTTGGTTCAGGCCTTCAAGCGCGTAGTACTCGCACTGGATGGGGATCAGCACCTCCTGCGCCGCACAGAGGGCGTTGACCGTCAGGAGGCCGAGCGACGGCGGGCAGTCGATGAAGACGTAGTCGAACTTCTCCGGGTGCGCGGTGATCGCGCGGGCGAGCCGCGACTCCCGCGCGACGACGGAGACCAGCTCGATCTCCGCGCCGGCCAGGTCGATCGTTGCCGGTACGCAGAAGAGGTTCGGAATCCCCTCCACCGGCTGCGCGACCTCGGCAAGTGGCACGTTGTCGATGAGGCAGTCGTAGACGTCGGGCACGCCGGCGTGGTGCGGCACGTTGAGCCCGGTGGACGCGTTCCCCTGGGGGTCCAGGTCGACCACGAGAACGCGGTTGCCGTGCAGCGCGAGAGCGACAGCCAGGTTCACGGTCGTGGTCGTCTTGCCCACGCCGCCCTTCTGGTTCGCCACGCACAGGACCCGCGGATGATCGGGCCGGGGCATCGAGATCTCGCCGCTCGGGTTGAGGATCTGCACAGCTCGCAACGCTTCCATGGCCAAGGGTGGATCATCCTCATCCCGGTTCGGCGTTTCACGTGAAACATGTTCGGCCCCGCCATTGACCGACGGCCCGGGCGCACCGGCGCCGGAAACCCCCGTAGCCGAGCCGGCAGCTCCATCGGCCGACGCCGTGGCCCCGCGGGCGGTACCGCCGGGCGAGCTGGCGGCCTCGAGCGAAGGAGACTCGGCCCCGAGCGAAGGAGTCGCCGGTGAGGGAGACCCCACGCCGGGCGATCCGGAAGCCAATGACGCACCAGTCGGCGGCCCCGAGACGGCGGCGGCCGGGGGAGCGGACACCGAGGGCACCGCCACCGTGGGCGCAGAGAAGGGAGGCGCCGAGGTCGGCCGGGCCGCGTATTCCCCGCCGGGCTGCATGCTCGGACCAGACGACGGTACGGGCGCAGAGCCCGACACCGGCGCCGCGGGCGGGCCTGTTCGAGGCGCCGGGGCCGGTCTACGAGAATCGGTCAGCGGGGAGTCCGGCGTGCTCACCGGGGTGCCGTACACCTGCCCGCCGTTGCCGGCGCGAGGCTGTGGGACGCCCTGGTCGCCGCTGTTGAAGCTGACACTCAAGCTCACACTCCGGTCGGACCCGGCCTCGGGATCGGTTTCACGTGAAACACCATCCCAGCCGGGGTCGCCGTCCGGGCCCCTGCCATACTCATGCACCGTTTTATCCCTGCCTGGTTGGATTGAGTCGGCACCGCGAGCGTGCGGTCCGGCAGGAAACGGCGGCGCGGTCGCGCCTGCCGTCCGGTCCACACTATCGACGCGCGGCCAGCCTACGGCCGTCGGGCGAGCGTTGCCACGGTTGTCCGCCTGTTGAGTCCAGACCGACAGGATCGGAGACGTCTCGAAGACCATGAATCCGGGCAGGAGCCGCAGCTTGCCGCCGTAGGTCCGAACGGAATCGGGCCAGCCGAGTCCGGAAGCCGACCGCCGAGGCGAACCCCTGACGACCGCGTAAGCGGGGACCTCCGGCTCGTCAGCCCGCTCGGGGATCGACCTCGGTTCCTCGGGGCGGCGCTCAACCGCGGCATGGTCGGAAGCGGCCAGCGCAACGCCCCTAGCGACCAGCGAAGCGGCAGAACCAAAGACCGAACCAGCAGAGCCCGGACCAGTCATGGCGCGATCAGCCAAGGGAGGACCGGCGGAGGCGGGACCAGGAGTGATGGGACCAGCCGAGAGGGACCGAGTAGGGGCGGGACCGGCCGAGATGGGACCAGTCGAGGCGGGCCGGGCAGGGGCGGGACCAGCCGAGGCGGAACCGGGCGTGCCAGGGGCGGGAGCCGGACCCGAACCGGCAGCGACGCCGGTCCCTGCCCTTCCGACACCGCCGGATTCCCCGACGCTCACCGGGGCAGGCACACCCGCCGACACCGAAATCCCGGACCGCGGCGAGGCGGGGGATGGCCCGGGCGCGGGTCGTGGCTGTTTCCCCGTACGTTTCCGCGCGCCCCGCCTGGCCATCTATCTCCTCCGCGATCTCCTCTTGCCGGAGCCGCGTCCGCCGGCGTCGTCGGCAGAGCGGCCCGGGGTGGCCGCCCGCTTGGACGGCCTCGGCCGTGGTGCCACGACGTCGCGTTCCCGCACGATCTCCACCACCGTGGACGGCGGGTCGATCAGACCGATCCCGCAGAGCCGGACGACCGGCTCGCCGCCGCCGAGACGGTCGACTGCCCCGCGGTGCTCCGCCACCTCCTCGTCGGCCGTGGCACCCTTGAGGGCCAGGAGCCGGCCGCCGACGGCGGCGAGGGGCAGGCACCAACCGGCCAGCCGGTCCAGCGGCGCCACGGCGCGGGCGGTGACGACATCGGCGAGGGCGGGGGGTCCACCGGCGAGGTCTTCCGCTCGCCCCCGGACGACTGTGACCGTCGCGTCGAGGCCGAGCGCTGTCACCGCTTCGGACAGGAAAGCGGTACGTCGTGCCAGCGGCTCGACCAGGGTGATCGTGAGATCAGGCCGGGCCACTGCCAGCACGATACCGGGCAAACCGGCACCAGACCCCACGTCAATCACCGAAGCACCTATAGGGATCATCTCGGACATAACGCCACAGTTGATGAGGTGGCGTTCCCAGAGTCGCGGCGCCTCCCGGGGACCGATCAATCCGCGTACGACGCCGTCCGTGGCCAGCAGGGAGGCATACCGGCCGGCCAGAGCGAGGCGCTCACCGAAGACGGACTCCGCGGCGGCCCGATGCTCGACCGGCGGCTCCAGCAACTCAGCCCCCGCGGAGACGGACGCCGACGCAGGCTCGGACGCGGAGGCCGAAGGCGAGCCAGAAGGAGGGGCAGAAAAAGAGGAAGAAGGGGAGGGGCCACCGGAAGCAGAGAGCCCGGCGGAAGCGGGCGGCGGAGAGGAGGCGGCAGACGGGGAAGACGAAGACGGCCCGGGCACCACAGCACCCGAGCCGCCGTCTCCCACGCCGAAGCGGGGTTCAGTCATGTCGCGCGATCAGTCCGCCGGCCGCACGATGATGCGACGGTTGGGCTCCACGCCCTCGGACTCGCTCTCCACGCCCTGGATCGCGTTGACCACGTCGTGCACGCACTTGCGCTCGAAGGCCGACATCGGCTCCAGGCGTACGGCGTCGCCGTGCTCCTTGACCTTCTCCACCGCGTTGCGGGCGACCGCGGTCAGTTCCTTGCGGCGGGTCGCGCGGTAGCCGCCGATGTCGAGCAGCAGGCGGCTCGGGGAGCCGGTCGCCCGGAAGATCGCCAGGCGGGTCAGCTCCTGCAGCGCCTCCAGCGTGGCGCCGCGCTGGCCGACGAGCGGCTGCAGCCGGCCGCCGACGACCTCGACCATCGGCCGGCCCGCCGACACGAGCTCGTCGATGTCGCCGTCGTAGTCGAGGATGTCGAGCAGTCCCTCGATGTAGTCGGCGGCGATCTCGCTCTGCCGGAACAGGTCGGAGTCGGAGGTCACGCTCTCCGACTTCTTGGTCTCCTCCGTGCCGGTCGACTCCGCGGTGGCGGCGGCCGTCTCCTCGGTGCTGGGAGTGCTGGTGTCGGTCACGGTCTCATCTCCGTACTCTCGGGCCGGACCTGCTCGGTCCGCTGTTTCCCGTGCCGGCGTCGTCCATCGCCGGCTCGGGGAGGTCTTTGTCGCCGCCCACCCGGGGGCCGCGCGCGGCCCGGGCGAGGCCCGGGCCGCTGCTGCGTCATCCCTTGGGTTTGTTGGCCGGCCTGGTTCCCTTCTTCGGGTTCACCGGCTTGGCGCCCGGCTTCGGGGCGAGCGCCTTGGTGTCGACCACCGGCGTCTGCGGCTCGGGCTCGGCCTGCTTGCGGCCGAACAGGCCACGACCGGCGGGCTGCACGGGGTTCTTCGTGGTGCCCTTCGCGGCGGTCGCGCCGTTGGCCGAGCGGGCCGGCGTGGTGCCCGGCTTCCCGGCGACCTGCGGCGGCGGGAACTTGCGGAGCACCCACTGCTGCTGGGCCAGGCTGAAGAGGTTGTTCGTGACCCAGTAGATGACCACACCGATCGGGAACAGGGCGCCGGAGACGAGCAACGACAGCGGGATGCCGTAGAGCATCAACCGCTGGATCATCTTCTGCTGCGGGTCTTCGGCCCAGCCGGTCTTGAGGATCATCTGGCGGCTGGTCAGGTACGTGGTGGCCATCATGGTGAGGACCAGCACCGCGGCAATGATCTTCACGGTGACGCCGCTGTTCGCGCCCAGCTGGGTCAGCTCGGTGGCGGATGAGCCGAACTTCGCGGGCAGCGGGGCGGTGAAGAGCGCCGAGTGGGTCGCGTCACGGAACTGGTCGGCGGTCCAGCCGTACAGATTGGGCTGGGGGTTGTCGGGGTTCAGCCGGCGCAGAACGTGGAACAGGCCCAGGAAGACCGGGATCTGCAGGAACATCGGGAGGCAGCCCATCAGGGGGTTGGCCTTCTCGACGCGGTACAGCTCCATCATTTCCTTCTGGAGCGTCTCCCGGTCGCCCTTGTGCTTCTCCTGCAGCTCCTTGACCTTGGGCTGCAGCGCCTGCATCGCCCGCTGGGACTTGATCTGCTTGACGAAGACGGGGAACAGGATGACGCGCAGCGTCACCACCAGGAAGACGATCGAGAGGATCCAGGACCAGTTGGTGCCGAGCACCCGGCCGTCGGGGATGCCGATGGTGTCCCACAGGGCATGCCAGCGCAGGAGGATCCACGAAATGGCGTAGTAGATCCAGTCGAGACTCAATTCATGCTCCAGTCACATCGGCAGGACGGTGACGGATCGGATCGGGCACCGGGTCGAACCCGCCAGGGTGGAAAGGGTGGCAGCGCAGCAGCCGCCAGATCGCCAAGCCGGTCCCGTGGAACGCGCCGTGCTTCGCGAGCGCCTCCTGGGCGTACGCGCTGCACGAGGGGTAGAACCGACAGCGGGCCGGCAGAGCCGGGCTCACATAACGACGGTACGCGACGATCGGCGCGGTCAGCAGCCGGGCAACGGGTGTCATCGCCGCCTCCGGGGTGCGCGGGCGGCGGCGAGGGCCGCGTCGAGGTCGGTGCCGAGGGTCTCGAAGGACGCGGCGGCGGCCGCCGGCAGCGCGCGGACGACCAGTGAGGTGCCGGGCGGCAGCGAACTCAGCCGGGGGCGTACCAGGTGGCGGAGCCGGCGGCGGACCTTGTTGCGGACCACCGCGTTGCCCACGGCCTTGGACACGACAAAGCCGGCGCGCGCCTCGGGGGCTTGCGCCGGCTCATCGACAAGCAGGTGTACGACAACGGTGCCACGGCCGGCTCGGCGGCCACCGCGAACCGCTGCGGCGAAGTCGGAGCTACGCCGCAGTCGCTGCGCAGCGGCCAGCACGACTACCTGGCATCCGACCCGGCCCGCGGTCGGCTCAGGCCGACAGCTTGCCGCGGCCCTTGGTGCGGCGGGAGGAGAGGATGGCGCGGCCGGCGCGGGTGCGCATGCGCAGCCGGAAACCGTGGGTCTTGGCGCGCCGGCGGTTGTTCGGCTGGTAGGTGCGCTTGCTCACGTCAGAACTCCGTCTTCAACTACGTCCAGGGGGCATCAAGCTGCAAGACGCCACTTTAGCAGAGCGCGGCGGAGCAACCGCTCGACCCTACGCAGCACCCCCGGGGTGGTCAACTATCCGCCTGGCGGCGCGCCGTGAGGTAGCGTCCGTCACCCACGCGTCCGTCACTCACGCCGGTCTACGCGCGTACGGAATGAATCTTTTCGTGCCACGTCTGCTCCGGGGTGGGGACCGGCGGTTGATGCGGACGCTGCCGCGCTGTTAGCGTGCCCGTTTGCTGGTCTTCAGCGCTGTTCGCAGACCGCCCTCGCCGGGACCCGGGTAGGAACCGACGAGGCGGTGAATCGTTCGGCACGGTGAGCCTGTTTTCCCGCGCCAGCACAGGCTCCGGGAAGTCTGCCGACCATCCGGCCGGGGAGCGACCGCCGACGAATGCACAGGTTGTGGATAACCTGTGGACAGCCGGTGGCGCCGTGCATGTTCAGCACGTTGAATGTGCTGGGTTGGGGGGAGCCGGTCCGTCGCCCGTACGGGTGACGGCGGGCAAGGGCGGAAGCCGGACAAGGGCACCGGGATTCCGGGGCGATGGGGGTGCGCGGCGGTGGCCGATACGGTCGACCTTGGCGGGGTGTGGGCTGCGGCTACGGACGAACTGGCGGACGAGATCGCGTCCGCACAGCAGCGTGCGTACCTTCGGCTGACCCGCCTGCGCGCCATCGTGGAGGACACCGCGCTGCTCTCCGTGCCGGACACGTACACGCGGGACGTGATCGAGTCGCGGCTGCGGCTGGCGATCACCGAGGCGCTGTCCCGCAGGCTCGGCCGGCCCATACAGGTCGCGGTGACCGTGCGGCCGCCCGAGGACGGTTCGGGACGTCCCGGCACCGTCTACGGCAACCCGCCGCCGGAGCCGTCCAGCCAGCCGCCCGCGCACTACGCGGACGCGCCGCCGCCGGCGTACCCGGATCGTTATCCACAGCCCGCCGCGTACCCGGAGCCTTACGAGCCGGACGACGCACCGACCGGGTCGGCGCAGGCGCCCTTCCAGCGCAACGTTCCCGCCGCGCGCGACAGTCAGGACGCGTTGTTCGCGCCGCCGCTGCCGATGGGCCAGCCCGAGCCGGCCAAATCCTCCGTGGCGGAGGAAAAGAAGTCCAAGCCCGAGCCGCCGCGCCAGATGCCGCACTTCCCGGAGAGCCCGAACGAGGCCGGCGGTCACCGCATGGCGACCGAGCCGGCCCAGCTCCGCGAGAACCAGCGCCGCCCCGACGACCGTCCGGCGCTGATCGGCCAGGACCGCCGCGACGACACCCTGCAGATGCGCCACGGCGGGGACAACGGCCCGGGCCGCACCCCGCTCGACATGCGCGGCGCCCAGCCCGGCGCCCGCCCCGGCGGCAACGACGGCAACCGCCTCAATCCGAAGTACATGTTCGAGACCTTCGTCATCGGCTCGTCGAACCGCTTCGCGCACGCGGCCTCCGTGGCGGTCGCGGAATCGCCGGCGAAGGCGTACAACCCACTCTTCATCTACGGCAGCTCGGGGCTCGGCAAAACGCACCTGCTGCACGCGATCGGCCATTACGCGACCACCCTCGGCCACGCGCGCAGCGTGCGTTACGTCTCCACCGAGGAGTTCACGAACGACTTCATCAACAGCCTGCGCGACGACAAGACGCAGGCCTTCCAGCGCCGTTACCGCGACGTCGACATCCTGCTGATCGACGACATCCAGTTCCTCGAGAACCGCGAACGGACGCAGGAGGAGTTCTTCCACACGTTCAACACGCTGCACAACGCGAACAAGCAGATCGTGATCAGTTCGGACCGTTCCCCACGCCAGCTGGCCACGCTCGAGGACCGCATGCGCACCCGATTCGAATGGGGCCTGCTCGCCGACATCCAGCCGCCCGACCTCGAGACGCGCATCGCGATCCTGCAGAAAAAGGCAGCTCAGGAACGCATGTACGCCCCCGACGACGTCCTCGAATTCATCGCGAGCCGGGTCTCCAACTCCATCCGCGAACTCGAGGGCGCGCTCATCCGGGTAACCGCCTTCGCCAGCCTCACCCGCAGCTCGGTGCAGCTCTCGCTGGCCGAGGAGGTGCTGCGCGACTTCATGCCCGACGGCGCCGGCCCGGAAATCACCGCCGACCAGATCATGGTCTCCACCGCGGACTACTTCGGCGTCAGCCTCGAGGACCTCCGCGGCCATTCCCGCTCCCGCGTCCTGGTCAACGCCCGCCAGGTCGCGATGTATCTCTGCCGCGAATTGACCGACCTCTCACTGCCCCGCATCGGCCAGGCATTCGGCGGCCGCGACCACACCACGGTCATGCACGCCGACCGCAAGATCCGCCAGCACATGGCCGAGCGCCGCTCGCTCTACAACCAGATCGCCGAACTGACCAACCGCATCAAACAGAACACCTGATTCAGGTACGGCCGCACCCCGGCCCTACCGCACCGCAGTGGCCGGCGACCTCACGCACCCGGGCCGTAACCACTCCGGGCCGTAGATCGGCGCCGGGCTCAGTAGGTTCGGCGGTATGTCATCGACCCCGGCGGACCTGCTGCCCGAAACAAGACGCGCGTTGCTCCACAAACTGGCCACCGGCCAGGTGAAGGGACGAGCACCCTCGGTCGTCGCCGCCGTGGTGCGCGACGGCAGTCCGGTCTGGCTGGACGGACGGGGCACCGTGGACGGCCAGGTGCCGGACGGCGACGTCCAGTACCGCATCGGCTCGATCACCAAGACATTCGTGGCGGTGCTGGTCCTGCGCCTGCGCGACGAGGGCAAACTCGCGCTGACGGATCAGCTGGACGACCACCTGCCCGGCACGGCGGCGGGCCGGGCCACGATCGGCGCCCTGCTGGCCCATACCGCCGGACTGGCCTCCGAAGCGCCCGGTCCGTGGTGGGAACGAACCCCGGGAACGTTGCGGCCGGAACTGACCGACATCCTCGGCGACGATCCCCAGGTACACCCGGCGGGGGAGCGCCACCACTACTCCAACCCGGGCTTCGCCCTGCTCGGCGCGCTGGTCGAGCGCGTACGCGGCCGGGCCTGGGGTGAGGTCCTGCGCCACGAGATCCTCGAGCCGCTCGCGATGACCCGCACCTCCCTACAGCCGTCCGCACCCCACGCCGCGGGCTGGGCGGTGCACCCCTGGGCCGACGTCCTGCTCCCCGAGCCCGCTGTGGATACCGGCCTGATGGCCCCGGCCGGGCAACTCTGGTCGACCGCGAACGACCTGGCCACGTTCGTCGCCTTCCTCCTCGACGGCGACGACCGGGTGCTGCACGCGGACACCCTCGCCGAGATGCGCAGGCCGGCGAGCCCACCGGAGGCGACGTCCTGGGACGGCGGCTACGGCCTCGGCATGCAACTCCTGCGCCGCGACGACAGACTCCTGGCCGGCCACACCGGCTCGATGCCCGGGTTCGTCGCCACGGTGTGGACAAGCGCCGAGGACTCCCTGGGAACGGTCGTCCTGAGCAACGTGACCACCGGCCTGCCCGCGGGCACCCTGGCCGCCGACCTGCTGCAGACGGTCGCCGACCGGGAGCCCCGCATCCCCCCGCCGTGGCGCCCGCTGCCCTCGATCGACCCGCTCCTCCTGGACCTGGCCGGCCCCTGGTACTGGGCGACGGCCCCGTTCGTGCTCCGCCCGCTGCCGGACGGCTACCTGGAACTGGCCCCGCTCGCCGGAGGAGGCCGCGGCACCCGCCTCCGCCCCGCCACCGACGGCACCTGGACCGGACTCAACGGCTACTACGCGGGCGAACGCCTGTCGATCCACCGCGACGCCACGGGCTCGGTGACCCACCTGGACCTGGGCACCTTCGTCTTCACCCGCCACCCCTACGCCCCGGAACCCCCGATCCCCGGCGGCGTAGACCCCACCGGCTGGCAAACCGCCTGACCCGCCCACCCGGCGTCGCCCCTCGAGCCGGCAGCCCAGCCGGCCCCGAGCGGGCGGCGTCGCCCTTCCAGCAAGCTGACCCGGTGAGCCGACGACGTCGCCCTTCCGCCAGGAGCCCGGTCGAGCCGCCGGCGTCGTCCCCTCAAGCCGATGAGGCGGTCGAGCCGACGGCGTCGGCCTCCAGCCTGGAACCCGGTTGAGCCTCACCGCCCGGTGTCGCCGCTCCGACCTGCAACCCGGCTGAGCCGAAGGCCGCGTCGCGTCGGCGATCCGGCACGTCCTCCCCACCCGAGAGACGCGTCGAGGTCGGCGGCCCGGCGACCTGATCATCGAAAGCCGTATCCAGGGCTGCGACCCGGCACGCGGCGACCTACCGCTGGCACCGGTCAAGCCCGCGAGCGTCACACCGAGTCGCACCGGAGCGAGCCCGGAAGAACCGCATCCCGCCGCGCCCCGACCCGTGCGATCGAGAGGCCGCCACCCGCCGTACCCGCTTATCCACAGGGCGTCCACAGCCGTCCACAGGGCGGCCGGCGACGAAACCTGGGATGGCCGCACCACCCGCCAAGATCCCGATCATCCGCTGAGCTGGTTTGTCAACGTCGCGACGAGACCGTTTCGTGCCAACGTTTTCCACACCAATCCACAGGACTTCACAGGCTTCATCCCCAACGGTGGACAACGCTCGGCACCCGACCCCACAGATGTGGAGAAGTCCTGGGGAAATCGATGTGGACAGACACTGTGCGTCACCAAGGTCTCCACACCCTGTGGACGAGTGTGGATTTCCTGTTGAAGGTTCTGGGGACGACGAGCCGGTAGCGTCCCGGCGTTATCCCCAGGCCGGGGGACAAACCCGGTGGATAGCCGGTGGACAACCGGTGGACAACGGTGGACAACCGGCGTCGCGTCGGCGACTGTGGACGCGGGCCCGGGTTTATACCCTGGTTGCCCACATGTGAATCACCGGTGGATAACCCGCTGAGCTGCGAAGACTCGAGTTCTCCACACTATGCACAGCCCCGATGATTACGACTGTTATCTCTCTCGGAAAATCCAAAAGGCAATGATCAGCGTTGTGGAGGGTGTGGGTGAGCCGCTCGCGGCCGGATCCACCCCAGCACCGGAGGAACAAGCACCGGGAGCACCGGGAGCACCGGGGCTCCCGGTCGCGGATCCTGCAATCCGGGCCACCCCTCAGCACCGCCGAAGAAGCCGGCCAGGAGCCGGCCAGAAAGCCAGCCAGGAGAGCAGCCAGAAAGCCAGCTGGGAGAGCAGCCAGGAAGCCGGAGCAGAAGCCGGGCATCAGTAGGACCAGAAGGCCGGAAGACCAGCAGGACCGGAAGCGAAGACCACCCCCGGCGCGAGGAGCAGCGCCACCCGGCACGGCAGTAGGGCCGGGGAGCGGGGGCCGGGCGGACGAACGACCCGCCCGCGCCATAGAGTTCAGTGGGCTCCATCAGCACATCCGAAGTTCTCGTCGAGGAAAGTGACGCGGAGGGCATGGCATGAAGTTCCGGGTGGAGCGAGACGCACTCGCCGACGCGGTGGCGTGGACGGCCAAGAGCCTGCCCAGCCGGCCGTCGGTGCCGGTTCTGGCCGGCGTCATGCTGCGCGTGACCGACGGCAGGCTGCACGTCTCCGGCTTCGACTACGAGGTCTCGAGCCAGGTGAGCGTCGAGGTGCAGGCCGACGCCGACGGGGCCGCCCTGGTCTCCGGCCGGCTGCTCGCCGAGATCACCAAGGCGCTGCCCGCCAAGCCGGCCGACATCGCCGCGGTCGGGTCGCACCTCGAGCTGGTGTGCGGCAGCGCCCGGTTCACCCTTCCGGTGATGCCGGTCGAGGATTACCCGACGCTGCCCGAGATGCCGTCGAGCGCCGGCACGGTCGACGCGCAGGCCTTCGCGGTCGCCGTCGCCCAGGTCGCCGTCGCCGCGGGCCGGGACGAGACGCTGCCCATGATGACCGGCGTACGGATCGAGCTGAACGGCTCGACGATGGCGATGCTGGCCACCGACCGCTACCGCCTGGCGATGCGGGAGCTGGAGTGGAACCCCGACGACCCGGACATCAGCCTCAACGCGCTGGTGCCCGCCAAGACCCTCAACGACACCGCCAAGGCCCTGGGCCCGATCGGTGGCTCGGTCACCCTGGCCCTCGCCCAGGGCAACGCCGGTGAGGGAATGATCGGCTTCGCGGGCGGCACCCGGCGTACGACCAGCCGGCTGCTCGACGGCGCCAACTACCCGCCGGTGCGTTCGCTCTTCCCCGCCAGCCACAACGCCGAGGCGCGGGTGACCGTGTCTGCGCTGGTGGAGGTGGTCCGCCGCGTCGCGCTGGTCGCCGAGCGCACCACTCCGGTGCTGCTGTCCTTCGGCGAGGACGGGCTGGTGGTGGAGGCGGGCGGCACCGAGGAGGCCCGGGCCAGCGAGGCGATGGAGGCGGTCTTCACCGGCGAGCCCCTGACGATCGGTTTCAACCCGCAGTATCTGATCGACGGCCTGCAGAATCTGGGTGCCCCCACCGCGGTTCTGTCGTTCGTCGACGCCTTCAAGCCGGCTGTGATCTCCCCCGCAGGCGAAGACGGCGAAATCGTGCCCGGATACCGCTATCTGATCATGCCGATCCGGGTAACCCGCTGATACTTGGGCACAGAGACACACACCTAGGGGGAACATCATGCAGCTCGGCCTCATCGGTCTAGGCCGGATGGGCGGCAACATGCGCGACCGCCTGCGCGCCGCCGGCCAGGAGGTGGTCGGCTACGACCACCACAAGGAGACCACCGACGTCGCCAGCCTCGCCGAGCTGGTCGAGAAGCTCGCCGCGCCGCGCGTCGTGTGGACCATGGTTCCCGCCGGACAGATCACCGAGAAGACGATCGACGAGCTCGCCGAGCTGCTCTCCGAGGGCGACATCGTCATCGACGGCGGCAACTCGAAGTTCACCGACGACGGTCCCCGCGCCGAGCGGCTCAAGGCGAAGGGCATCCACTACCTCGATGTCGGCGTCTCGGGCGGCATCTGGGGCAACACCAACGGGTACGCCCTGATGGTCGGCGGCGACGCCGAGATCGTGGCGCACTGCCGGCCGATCTTCGACGCGCTCAAGCCGGCCGGCGAGTTCGGCTTCGCGCACGCCGGCCCGCACGGCGCCGGCCACTACTCGAAGATGATCCACAACGGCATCGAGTACGGCCTGATGCACGCGTACGCCGAGGGCTACGAGATCCTCAAGGCCTCCGAGCTGGTCGAGAACGTCCCCGCCGTGATCAAGAGCTGGCGCGAGGGCTCGGTCGTCAAGTCCTGGCTGCTCGACCTGCTGGACCGCGCGTTGGACGAGGACCCGGAGCTGGCAGGCCTCAAGGGCTACGCCGAGGACACCGGCGAGGGCCGCTGGACCGTCGACGAGGCCGTGCGTCTCGCCGTGCCGGCCAATGTCATCGCGGCGTCGCTCTTCGCCCGCTTCGCGTCGCGCCAGGAGGACTCGCCGGCGATGAAGGCCGTCGCCGCGCTGCGCAACCAGTTCGGCGGCCACGCCGTCAAGCGCTGATCCATGCACGTGCGCCGGGTCGAGCTGACCGACTTCCGCTCGTACGAGCGGGTGGCCGTCGACCTCGACCCGGGCGTCGCGGTCCTGGTCGGCAGCAACGGCATGGGCAAGACCAACCTGGTCGAGGCCCTCGGGTACGTGGCCACGCTGGACAGTCACCGGGTGGCCACCGACGCCCCGCTGGTCCGCGCGGGGGCGAGCTCGGCGGTGATCCGGTGCGAGATCGTCCACGACGGACGCGAGCTGCTCGTCGAGCTGGAGATCGTGCCGGGCAAGGCGAATCGGGCGCGGCTGAACAGGTCACCCGTACGCAGGTCGCGGGAGGTTCTGGGTGCTCTTCGCATGGTGCTCTTCGCGCCGGAGGACCTGGAGCTCGTCCGCGGTGACCCGTCGGAGCGCCGCCGCTACCTCGATGAGCTGCTGGTCGCGCGCCAGCCACGCTATGCCGGGGTCCGCGCCGACTACGACCGGGTGGTCAAGCAGCGAAATGCCCTTCTGCGTACGGCCTACCTGACGCGCAAGGTCGGTGGGACCCGAGGGCAGGATCTGTCCACTCTCGCGGTGTGGGATCAGCACCTCGCCCACCACGGCGCCGAACTGCTGGCCGGCCGGATCGAGCTGGTCGCCGCCCTCGGGCCGCACGTGACGAAGGCGTACGACGCGGTCGCGGCCGGCCGGTCCTCCGCGGCTGTCGCGTACGCGTCCCGTCTCGGCGACGGCCTGACACCGGACCGCCCGGCGCTGGAACAGGCCCTGCTCGCTTCGCTCGCCGAACGCCGTCAGGCGGAGACCGAGCGCGGCGTCACCCTGGTCGGCCCGCACCGCGACGACCTCACCCTGGTCCTGGGAGACCTTCCGGTGAAGGGGTACGCGAGCCACGGCGAGTCCTGGTCGTTCGCCCTGGCGTTGCGGCTGGCCGCCTACGACCTGTTGCGCACCGACGGCATCGATCCGGTGCTGGTCCTCGACGACGTGTTCGCCGAGCTCGACGCCGGCCGCCGCGAGCGCCTCGCCGCCCTGGTGTCGGACGCCACGCAGTTGCTGGTGACCTGTGCGGTGGCGGAGGATGTCCCCGCGGACCTCCAGGGCGCCCGCTACGACGTCGGACCAGGAACGGTGACCCGTGTCTGAGGAATCCGCCGAAAAGGGCGCAGCGGCCGGTTCAGGCCCCGCCGAGGGCCAGTCGGGCCCGCAGCTGGCGCGGGCGGTGCTCGACGCCGCCCTGGCGAAGCGCCGGGCCGCCCAGCGGGCACCCCGCCACCGTACGGGCAATGCCGAGGGCGAGGGCAGACGCCTGCGCGGCTATTCCGGTCCGGGCCCGGACCCGCGGGATCCGCAGCTCTTCGGCGCGGTGCTGGAACGGATCCTGAAGCAGCGCGGCTGGCAGAAGCCGGCGGCGGAGGCGACGGTCTTCGGCGCCTGGGAGAAGGTCGTCGGCCCGGACATCGCGAAGCACAGCAAGCCGATCAAGCTCGACGCCGGCGTCCTGACCGTCGAGGCGGAGTCCACGGCCTGGGCGACCCAGCTGCGGCTGCTGGCCGCGACGCTGCTGCGCAACATCGCGGCCGAGGTCGGCCACAACGTCGTGACCAGGCTGAACATCCACGGCCCGGCGGCACCGTCCTGGAACCGCGGCCCGCGGCGGGTCCAGGGCCGCGGCCCCCGCGACACCTACGGCTGAGGTCCTCCGGCGCGGCTCAGTAGTCGGCAAAGACGGCGTACCCGCGGTCGGCACACCGGCGATAGAAGCCCGCCAAGATCGCCAATTCCGTACGCGCGAAGCTCCAGTGCGGTGCGTTGCCGGCGTCGTCGCGCAACGCCGCCAGCCGCTGCTCGAGCCAGCGCAGCTGCTGCTCGGCGAGCCGCCCGCCGGCCACCGCGGCCCGCATCACCTCCGCCACGCTGTCGAACGTGACCAGGTCGCCGTGCGGCTGGTGGCCCTCCACGAACCGTTCGAGGCCGCCGGCGATCCAGGCGCAGCCGTCGGGGTCGATGACCGGGTCCTCGTCCTCGGCCGCGGCATCGGTCGCGTAGAGGACGCCCTCCAGCCCCAGAAGAAGATCGACGAGCTCCGTGTACGCGGTCGCGCGTACGGTGCCGGTCTTGGCGATGTGCAGCGCGAGCGCTCCGGTGGGCGCGGCGATGTCCGGCGCGTCCGCGACGGCGCCGAAGTCGACGAACTCCGCCGGGGCGACCGGGTCGTAGAACCGGTTCGTCCGCGGCCAGTGCACGGCGACGTTGTCCAGCCCCTTGTCGTGCGCCATGGGGCTACCACCTCTCCTCGACCGCCGGCTGCGGACCCACCGGCGGGGTTCGCTCCCGCCCGGTGCGGGCCGTCCGGCCACGCTGCGGCCCGCGCGGGCGAGGTTACGACACTCTCGCCCACCGGTGTGAGGCAGTGTCGCAGCGCGTGGCGCCGGGCCCCGGCAGGCGCGCCTCAGCGGTCACCGGCCGGACAGTGCACCATTGCGGTGGGTGCTTCTTCCGTGTAGGGGGACTCGTGGGAACGGCCTTCCGCCGCCCTACGGCAATCTGAGGTGCCCGTACGAGGGTGCCGGACCCCCGATAACTCGCTCGGACGGAGTAGAATCGACGGAGACCGGGAAAGTGCGACACGTGCCGGACGCCCCTCTGCGGAGAGCAATCGTCACGCTACGCGTTTTTTCCAGCCGATCACGATCCGCGGGACGACCGCGGCGACCGGCGCGCTCGGCTCCACCGGTGGTCCGCCCCGTTCTCGCGGCTCGCTCGTCTGTGGTTCGCCCTGCTCGCCGGCCGCCCGCAGCTCGCCCGCCAACCCCGTGGCCGGGCCCCTCCCGGGGACCGGTGCGAGAAAGTGGCCGAGGGTGGCAGATAAGAAGCAGGAATACGGTGCCGAGTCCATCACCGTGCTCGAAGGCCTCGAGGCGGTCCGCAAGCGCCCCGGTATGTACATCGGTTCGACGGGCGAGCGGGGCCTGCACCACCTCGTCTGGGAGGTCGTCGACAACGCGGTCGACGAGGCGCTCGCGGGCTACTGCGACACCATCGACGTGGTCCTGCTGGCCGACGGCGGCGTCTCGGTCACCGACAACGGCCGTGGCTTCCCGGTCGACCTGCACCCCAAGCTCAAGAAGCCGGGCGTCGAGGTCGCGCTGACCGTCCTGCACGCCGGCGGCAAGTTCGACGGCAAGGCGTACGCGGTCTCCGGCGGTCTGCACGGTGTCGGCGTCTCGGTCGTCAACGCCCTCTCCACCAAGATGTTCGTGGAGATCCACAAGTCGGGCAACGTCTACCGGCAGCACTACACGATGTCGAAGCCGGGCCCGCTGGAGAAGGGCGAGGCCACCTCGACCACCGGCTCGATGGTCCAGTTCTGGCCGGATCCGACGATCTTCGAGACCGTCGAGTTCGACTGGCAGACGATCTACCGCCGGATCCAGGAGTACGCCTTCCTCAACAAGGGCCTGACCATCCACCTGGTCGACCAGCGGCCCGACCAGGTCGACGACGAGGGCAAGCCCCGCGAGGTCACCTTCATGTACGAGGACGGCATCGCCGACTTCGTCCGCCACCTGAACAACACCAAGACCCCGATCCACAGGTCGGTGATCGGGTTCGAGTCGGAGTCCCCCGAGGAGGGGATGGCCCTCGAGATCGCCATGCAGTGGAACGAGTCGTACGGCGAGTCGGTCTACACCTTCGCCAACACGATCAACACGCACGAGGGCGGCACGCACGAGGAGGGCTTCCGTGCGGCGCTGACCAACACCGTCAACCGGTACGGCGTGGAGAAGAAGTTCCTCAAGAACGACGAGAAGCTCTCCGGCGAGGACATCCGCGAGGGCCTCGCCGCGATCATCTCGGTGAAGCTCGCGAACCCGCAGTTCGAGGGCCAGACGAAGACGAAGCTCGGCAACACCGACATGAAGAGCTTCGTGCAGAAGGTCGCCAACGAGCGGATCGCGGACTGGTTCGACCGCAACCCGGCCGAGGCCAAGACGATCATCACGAAGGCCTCGCAGGCGGCCCGGGCGCGGATCGCCGCGCAGCAGGCCCGCAAGCTGGCCCGGCGCAAGTCGCTGCTGGAGTCCGGTTCGATGCCGGGCAAGCTGGCCGACTGCCAGTCCACCGACCCGCGGGTCTCCGAGCTGTTCATCGTCGAGGGCGACTCGGCCGGCGGCTCGGCCAAGCAGGGCCGGGACAGCCAGATCCAGGCGATCCTGCCGATCCGCGGCAAGATCCTCAACGTGGAGAAGGCCCGCATCGACCGGGTGCTGAAGAACAACGAGGTCCAGTCGCTGATCACGGCGCTGGGCACCGGCATCCACGACGACTTCGACATTGCCAAGCTGCGCTATCACAAGATCGTGCTGATGGCGGACGCCGACGTCGACGGCCAGCACATCCAGACGCTGCTGCTGACCCTGCTGTTCCGCTTCATGCGTCCGCTGGTCGAGGTGGGGCACGTCTACCTGGCCGCACCGCCGCTCTACAAGATCAAGTGGAACAAGCGGGGCGACGACGCGCAGTACGCGTACTCCGACCGGGAGCGTGACGGTCTGATCGCGCTGCGCCAGCAGAAGAAGCCGAACGCCAAGCCGGACGACATCCAGCGGTTCAAGGGTCTCGGCGAGATGAACTTCCGCGAGCTGTGGGACACGACCATGGACCCGGCGACGCGCACGCTGCGCCAGGTGACCCTCGACGACGCTGCCACAGCGGACGAGCTCTTCAGCGTCCTCATGGGTGAGGATGTCGAGGCCCGTCGCTCGTTCATCCAGCGCAACGCCAAGGACGTGCGCTTCCTGGACATCTGATCCGCCGGTGAGCGGGGCCTCCCGGCCCCGCTCACCTCGGGTTATGCACAGCGTTCCACTGCTTTCCACAGCGTTATCCACAGCGAAATGCGTAGCTCGGGCCCGTTTGTCGGGTTCGACCGTAAGTAAGGGTTAACTGTGACGGATACTCCCGAGAACCCCGCCGAGGAGCCGCAGGACGACACCGGCGGCGGCGTGGGGCAGCGCGTCGAGCCGGTCGGCCTCGAGGTCGAGATGCAGCGCTCGTACCTCGACTACGCGATGAGCGTGATCGTGGGCCGGGCCCTGCCGGACGTGCGCGACGGCCTCAAGCCGGTGCACCGCAAGATCCTTTACGCGATGTACGACTCGGGCTTCCGCCCGGACCGTGGCTACGTGAAGTGCGCCCGCGTCGTCGGCGACGTCATGGGCAACTACCACCCGCACGGCGACTCGTCGATCTACGACGCGCTCGTCCGGATGGGGCAGCCCTGGTCGTTGCGCTACCCGCTGATCGACGGCAACGGCAACTTCGGCTCGCCGGGCAACGACCCGCCGGCCGCCATGCGCTACACCGAGTCGAAGCTCTCGCCGCTCGCCATGGAGATGCTGCGGGACATCGACGAGGACACCGTCGACATGCAGGACAACTACGACGGCCGGGCCAAGGAGCCCACGATCCTGCCGGCGCGGTTCCCCAACCTGCTCGTCAACGGCTCCGAGGGCATCGCGGTCGGCATGGCCACCAAGATCCCGCCGCACAACCTGCGCGAGATCGCCTCGGCCGTCCAGTGGTACCTCGACAACCCCGAGGCGGACGAGGCCACGACGCTCGAGGCGGTCCTGGAGATCGTCAAGGGACCCGACTTCCCCACGCGGGGGCTGATCGTCGGCCAGCAGGCGATCCAGGACGCCTACCGCACCGGCCGCGGCTCGATCCGGATGCGCGCCGTCGTGGAGGTCGAGGAGGACCAGCGCGGCCGGCCCTGCCTCGTGGTCACCGAGCTGCCGTACCAGGTGAACCCCGACAACCTCGCCGAGCGCGTCGCCGAGCTCGTCAAGGAGGGCAAGCTCACCGGCATCGCCGACATCCGGGACGAGTCGTCCGGGCGTACGGGAATGCGGTTGATCCTGGTTCTGAAGCGCGACGCGGTCGCGAAGGTCGTGCTGAACAACCTCTACAAGCACACCCAGCTGCAGGAGACGTTCGGCGCGAACATGCTCGCGCTGGTCGACGGCGTGCCCCGCACGCTCAACCTGGCGCAGTTCATCCGCTACTACGTCGACCACCAGGTCGAGGTCATCCGCCGGCGCACCGCGTTCCGCCTGCGGAAGGCCGAGGAGCGGGCGCACATTCTGCGCGGCCTGGTCAAGGCCCTCGACGCGCTCGACGAGGTGATCGCCCTCATCCGGCGCTCGCCGACGGTCGAGGATGCCCGCCAGGGCCTGATCCAGCTGCTCGACATCGACCAGGTGCAGTCGCAGGCCATCCTCGACATGCAGCTGCGGCGCCTCGCGGCCCTCGAGCGGCAGAAGATCATCGACGAGCTCGCCAGCATCGAGGTCGAGATCGCCGACCTCAAGGACATCCTCGCCAAGCCGGAGCGGCAGCGGGCGATCGTCTCCGAGGAGCTGGCCGAGATCGTCTCCCGGTTCGGAGATGAGCGAAAGACCCAAATCATCCCGTTCGACGGCGAGGTCTCGATGGAGGACCTCATCGCGCGCGAGGACGTTGTGGTGACCATCACACGCACCGGTTACGCGAAGCGCACCAAGGTCGATCTCTACCGCTCCCAGAAGCGCGGCGGCAAGGGCGTGAGCGGCGCATCTCTGCGCCAGGACGACATCGTCAGCCACTTCTTCGTCATCTCGACCCACTCGTGGATCCTGTTCTTCACGAACAAGGGCCGGGTCTACCGCGCGAAGGCCTACGAGCTGCCCGAGGCGAACCGGGTCGCGAAGGGTCAGCACGTCGCCAACCTGCTCGCCTTCCAGCCGGACGAGCACATCGCGCAGGTCATCCAGATCCCGAATTACCAGGTCGAGCCGTACCTTGTGCTCGCCACCAAGAATGGCCTCGTGAAGAAGACCCGGCTCGAGGAATTTGACTCCAACCGCAGCGGTGGCATCATCGCCATCAACCTGCGGGAGGATGACGAGTTGGTGGGCGCCACGCTGGCCGCACCGGAGAACGACCTGCTCCTGGTCTCCAAGAAGGCTCAGGCCATCCGGTTCAACGCGACCGACGAGGCCCTGCGGCCGATGGGCCGGGCGACCTCCGGTGTGATCGGCATGCGCTTCGGCGAGGCCGACGAGCTGCTCGCGATGGAGGTGGTCCGGGAAGGCATGGACGTTTTGGTCGCCACCAACGGCGGGTATGCCAAGCGGACGCCGATCGAGGAGTACCCCGTGCAGGGGCGGGGTGGCAAGGGCGTACTGACCGCGAAGATCACGGAGCGTCGTGGTGGTCTGGTCGGAGCGCTCGTGATCAGCCCGGAGGATGAACTGTTTGCCATCACCAGCAATGGTGGTGTCATCCGGACTCCCGTGAAGCCTGTACGGCGCACGCGGGATCGGAACACAATGGGGGTCAAGCTGATGGACCTCCCAGAAGGTGTAACCATCGTGGCGCTTGCTCGTAATGCCGACGAGCCTGACGAACAGGACTAGTTGATGCCGGAGACACAGGCGAAGTCGGGAGGTCCGGGGTCCTCGGCGACTCCCGTCGATGAGGAGCCGAAGAAGGACGGCGCCGCATCGAACGGGCGTGAGGCCGCGGGCCGCGCGACGGTCCCCGCGGATGCCCCGTCCCCGCCGAAGTTCACCCGCGCCCCGGGCATGCCCCCGCCGCCGGGGGAGCCGAGCGGTGACGGAGAGGGCCAGGCCGATGGCAAACGACCGGGCGGCCCCTCGGTGGCGAAGGGCTCGGCCACTGTGCCGGTCGTCACCAAGGGCAAGCCCGGCGCTGCCCCGGCGGCCGGCACCCCGACCGGGCGTACGGGCGTCGCCCCGCCCCCCGCCAAGCCGGCCACGGTCCCGCAGCGGCCCGGCACGGCCCCGAAGCCCCCGTCCGGCGGCGCGGCGAGCGGCTCGGCCGCCGTCGGCGCGGCCCGGGTCTCCGAGGCCGTACGCTCGGCCCGCTCGACCGTGTCCTCGGCCGCGGCCCGCGGCCCCCGCCGGGCGCGCCTGAACCTCAAGCGGATCGACCCCTGGTCCGTGATGAAGTTCGCCTTCGCGGTCTCCGTGGTCCTGTTCATCGTCGTGGTCGTGGCCACCTCGGTGCTCTACCTGGCCCTGGACGCCATGGGCGTCTGGAGCGAGGTGAACACCAGCCTCCAGAGCCTCGTCAACGCCAGCGGCGGCACGGAATCGGCCAACACCGGCTTCCGCATCACCGCCTGGGGCGTCATCGGCACCTCAATGCTGATCGGCGCGGTGAACGTGGTCCTCTTCACGGCCCTGGCCACCCTCGGCGCCTTCATCTACAACGTCTGCGCCGACCTGGTTGGCGGCGTCGAACTGACGCTCGCCGAGCGCGACTGACCCAGCCCAGCACAAGCGGCCGCCGCGTCCCGACACGGCGGCCGCTTCGCTGCGCGCCGAACGCCCCCACCCGCTGAGCCGCCGTTCGGCGGTCCGTCACGCTTGTTCTGTCCGCGGCCTGCCTGCTCCTCGTCCGGCCCTATCCGGCGCCGTGCTCAACCGGCTTCCGGGTTCGGGGCCGACACCGTCGTGCGGCGCCTCGGGCCCTCCGGGTCGGCTTCGCCTGGAGTTGTATGCCCGGGTTGTTCTCTCCGCGCGGCATCCGCGTTTGCGCCCGGTCGATCCTCCGGAACCCTCACCCCGCGCCGACTCCCCGAGGCGGCGCTACGGCCCCCGATTTGGGCGACCGGAACCGGGTACGGTAATCTTCGTGTCGCTGTCACGGGGCTATAGCTCAGTCGGTTAGAGCGCAGAGCTGATAACTCTGAGGTCGCTGGTTCGATTCCAGCTAGCCCCACCTCGCACGTCCTCCGCCGCAGATCAAAGGGGACCCCGGCCATGCTGAAGAAGCTCCTGATCGTCGCCGGCATCGTCGGTGCGGCCGCCCTGGTCGTCAAGAGGGTCAAGGCCTCCAGCGACGAGCGCGCCCTCTGGCACGAGGCCACCACCGCGCCCGACCTGCGCTGAGCCCGCAGTTCCGGGGGCCCTAGCTCAACTGGCAGAGCACCGCCTTTGCAAGGCGGGGGTTAGGGGTTCAAGTCCCCTGGGCTCCACGAGCGGCGGGCGGACCCTGTCCGCGGAATGCGCGGACCGGAGCCGCTCGTCTTGTTGGCTCCGGGGGCCGAGCCCCCGGAAGCCCCACGGTGCGGTGTGCCGGTTGGTGTTGGACGCTCGCTCAGGCAGCCCGGGGCGCGCCGGAGCCGCTCGCGCGCTTCACGCTCGGCTTCTATCAGGCGTGTTCTCCCACCACCTCGGCGTCGCTCGTGGCGCGGCCAGACCGTGGACGTAGCTCCCAACATGATCTGAAGCATGGCGTGCCGCGGCGCTCGCTGGACTTCCTTCGGGTCCGCGTGATGGGTGGTCGGAGCGCCACTTGATCTACTTCGCCGACCACGTACCGTCCGTGAACTGATTGCCGTGGACCGGCGTGGAACTTCACCGGCCCTGACGGCTCTGCCACCTGGATGAAAGAACCATCGGCCGTTCGGTTGTTGCGGGGGCGGGCTACCGGGATCAATATTCACCTGTGACGATGCGCACACGGAGTTGGATGACGACCGGTGAGGCGGCGGTTTTGCTGCGCTCGTCGCGTACGCATGTCGTCGATCTTTGTTTGCGGGGGTTGTTGCCGTATGTGCGGATTGATGGGCAGCGGCGGATGCGGCGTTGCGACGTCGAGGCGCTGATTCGGCCGGGGATGAGCCGGGAGCAGTTGCGGTTGCTGTGGCTGCATCGGGCCGTGGCCGGCAGGCTGGTGCGGGATCCGGGGGCGGTCGTGGCGGCGGCTCGGATCACCCTGCGGAGTTTGCGGCGGCTCCACGGTGAGGGCGGCTCGTGGGAGTGGCTCGATCGGTGGGATGCCGTGCTCGATGAGGGGGTGGAGGCGGTGCTGGACGCGCTGACCTCTTCCGCCGAGTATGCGGTTCACCTGCGGGAACGGTCGCCGTTCGCCGGCATTCTCAGTGAGGCCGAACGCCGGCGGGTTTTGGCGGCTTTCGCGGAGAGTCGTCGTGATCGTGCGCGTCCGATGCGACCCGAAACCTTCGAGCGGATTCTGCGGACTGTCTGAGCGAGTCCTGTCTCACAAACTTGTCGAAGCTCCTTATGGATCTGCCCGGGGCGGGTGGATATTCGGCAGGTTGGAGTATCTGGGGAGTCGCCATGCGATCGACTGCGACCAAACTTCGTGACCTGCTCGAAAACCTCCTGCAGACCGATCTTCCCGTACGGCTGCGCGCCTGGGACGGTTCCGAGGCGGGACCCCCGCACGCACCGACCCTCATCGTCCACAACCGCCGGGCGGTGCGCCGGCTGATGTGGCAGCCCACCGAGTTGGGGCTCGCTCGGGCGTACGTGTCGGGCGATCTTGGTTTGGAGGGCGACCTCTACGACGCGCTGCGCCGGCTCGCCAGCCTACTGTGGGGCAACAGTGGTAAGCCGGGGGCGCTGCCGATGCGGGCGGTGGCCGCCGACCTCCTGAGCCTCGGCATCGCCGGTGCCCGGCCGAAGCCGCCGCCGGAGGAGATCGCGCTGCTCGGCAGGCGGCACAGCCGGCACCGCGACCGCCAGGCGATCAGCCACCACTACGACGTCGGCAACGACTTCTACCGCATCGTGCTCGGCGCCGGCATGGTCTATTCGTGTGCCTACTGGACTGGCGACGAGGAGTCCGGTGGCTACGGCCTCGGGGACGCGTAGCGGGACAAACTGGATCTCGTCTGCCGCAAGCTGAACCTCAAACCGGGCATGCGGCTCCTCGATGTCGGCTGCGGCTGGGGGAGCCTCGCCCTGCATGCGGCCCGCGGGTACGGCGTCGACGTCGTGGGCGTCACCCTCTCCGGCGAGCAGGCGGACTATGCCCGCAAGCAGGTCGCCGAGGCGGGCCTGACCGCACACGTCGAGATCCGCGTTCAGGACTACCGCGACGTCGACGACGGACCCTTCGACGCGATCGCCAGCGTGGGCATGGCCGAGCACGTCGGCATCGAGCCGTACGAGGAATACGCCCGGATTCTGTACGCCCAGCTCAAGCCGGGTGGCCGACTGCTCAACCACCAGATCGCGGCCCTGCATCCGGAACCGCTGCCGGGCCGCCGCGAACGGACGTTCATCGACGCGTACGTCTTCCCCGACGGCGAGCTCGCGCCGGTCGGCACGACGGTGAGCGCGCTCGAACGGGCCGGCTTCGAGGTGCGTGACGTGCAGGCCCTGCGCGAGCATTACGCGCGGACCCTGCGCGCATGGGTGGCGAACCTCGAGGCGGACTGGACGACGGCCGTGCGGCTGACCTCGCCGGGAAGGGCCCGGGTGTGGCGCTTGTACATGGCGGCGTCGGCGATCGCGTTCGAGCAGGGGCGGATCGGGGTGAACCAGGTGCTGTGCGTGAAGGCTCGGCGCGACGGTTCCAGCGATATGCCCGCCACCCGGGCCGGCTGGCCGGCCTGAGCCAGGGGCGGCGGGGTTCGGGCTCGAAGGTGGCCCGAGCGTGACCGGGATGACAGCCGGGCAGTTGCGCCGTGCCTCGTTTCCAGGCCGGCGTCCGAGGATCGTCGGCCTTCGGGGATCGTCGGCCGTCGGGACGGGCGGGCTCCTGGATGGGCGGGCTCCTGGATGGGCGGGCTCCTGGGCGGGCGGGCTCCTGGGCGGGCGGGCTCCCGGGCGGGCGGGGGTCATCGGTGGAGCCAGGTCAGGAGGTCGTCCGGGGCGAGTTCGGCGGCTCGCTTCTCGTAGTGGGCGAACTCGTCGTCGGTCAGCAACTCGCGTCCCGACCCGGAGCCGCCCCGGCGGAAGAAGGCGTTGCGGTCCTTCATGATGCCGGCCGGGTCGGGGGCCAGCCGCTCCGCGCGGGCGCGCATCTGCGTGAAGCCGGCTGCCTCGACGAGCAGGGGCCAGCGCTCCTCGGGGACGTCGATGGCGAGGGTGAAGGCCAGTCGGCGCATCTCGCCCTCGAGGTCGTCGACCAGGTCGGCGTAGTGCACGACGACGATGTTCGGGTCGTGCCGGCGGCGCCACGCGTCGGTGAGGTGCCACAGGACGCCGGGCAGCGAATCCAGCGCGTCCGCCGGGGCGACGTCCCGGTCGATCCAGGCGAGCAGGGAGTCGCGGATGGACGGCGGGGCCGTCGGGTCAGGTGCGGTCGACGCTTCTGCCGGCGGGGCTGCGGGGGACCGCTCGACCGGTGTGCCGGGAGGCTCGGACAGGAGCTGGGCCATGCGCTCGCGGTTGAGGTTCTCGCCCTGGTGGAAGAGGGAGACCGCCATGTCCAGCGGGTGGCGGGCCACCACGATATAGGTCGCGCGGGGGTCAAGCGGGATGCCGTCGAGGGGCGTGTGGGTCTTGATGAAGCGGCGGTGCTCCTGGCGATTGAGCTGGGCATATACCCGGTCGCGGGGGACGATGAGCCAGTCGAGCCATGGGGAGAGCTCGGGCAACGGGGCCGGTAGCTCGGGGTCCTGGAACACGAGCAGGGCGCAGATCATCTGCATCCACGTCGTGCCGCTCTTCGACCTTGTGCTGATGATGATGTCGCCCTCGCGGAACGGAAATCCGTCCCAGCGGGCGCTGTCCTCGTCAGGGGAGCTGTAGCGCATTCCGCCCAACCTAGGGACGCGCGGCGGGGGTCGCCAGCGAATTGGACGGGGTGCCGACGCCGCCGGCTCGGTGGGTCCTCGGGTTCATGCTCTGACCGTACGGTGAGGGTCTGACAAGTTCGGGTCGGCATTTCGTTCGCGGGTGCGTGCCGGTCCGTTCGCGTGGATGTCGCCCGGTCGTGAGTAGCCTTCATTCGTGAGTGGACGGAGACGAGCCGCAGCCATCATCGTTCGGGACGGCCGCGTGCTGATGGTGCATGAGCGGAGCCGGCGCGACGAAGGCCGGGAATGGTGGACGCTGCCCGGTGGCGGGATCGACCCGGGCGAGACGGCGGAGGATGCGGTACGGCGTGAGGTGCTGGAAGAGGTCGGCCTGGTGGTGAAGGAGGCCCGCTACCTGCAGGACCTGCCGTACCCGTCGGGAATGACCTCGGTGTTCGCGTGCACCGTGGCGGACGGCGAGCCGGTGCTGGGGCCGCACGTGACCGGGCCCGAGCCGATCGGGCTGGACTGGATTCCGCTGCCGGACGTGGCGCCGGGGGAGGCCGGGCTCGTTCCCGTGCCGCCGATGGTGGTGGCGCTGCGCCTTCAGTGAGCCGGGTGGCTGGACGGCCGGGTGGTTGCGGACGGCTGATCCTGCTGGTCGCGGGTCCCATCCTGCGGGGTGGGCGTCGAGTTCTCTCCGGCGGTGCTCGGCAGCTCCGGCTCACGTGAGGGCGTCGCATCCTTCGAGAGTTCTGTGGTGCTCGAGGGTGCGTGGTGTTGGTCGGCTGACCCGGCCCTGCGGTCGGAGGCGGGCGTGCCGGCGATCGCTCGGCGGCGTTCGACGACGAAGTGGGCGGTGCTCAGGGCGTACGCGAGGAAGAGCAGGAGGCCGACGGCCCGCAGGCGAAATGGGGCTATCGCCACGGTGAGCGCGCCGGCCGTCCAGGCCGAGAGCAACACGGTGTTGATCGTGTCCGCGCGCGCCCAACGGCCGGTGGCGCGGCGGGCCTGGCGCTGGATCTCGGTGAGCAGGGCGTGACCGAGTCCGGCGGCGAGCATGCCGAGCATGATTGTCGCGAAGACCGAATGTGCGCCGCCGGCGACGGCCGCGATGGCGGTACCGCCGGTGAGCAGGGCGAGGCCGCTGACCGTGCCGATCCGTGCGACGCGTCTCTCCCTCACATCACCTGACAGTCGGCAAGATCGTCGAATGGCTGAGGCGGGCGGCGGTTTCATGATCGTTGCTGAGCCCTTTCGCGAACCGGGCCGCCGGTGGTCCGGCTGCTGCCTCGCCACCGTCGGTCGGGAGTGCGCCGCGTGCCGGGTCGGGGGAACGGGTCGGTTGGTGGCGCGGGCGCGTGTTTGTGGCCTGCCGGGTCGGCGGCGTGGCGGCGCGGGCGTGTTCGTGGCCTGCCGGGTCGGGGGAACGGCGGCGCGGGCGTGTTTGTGGCTTGCCGAGTCGGCGACACGGCGGCGCGAGCGTGTTCGTTGCCTGCCGGGTCGGCGGCGTGGTGGCGTGGGCGGCGGCACGGTGGCGCGGGCGTGGGCGGGGCCGCAGTGGCTTGGGTGTGTTCGTGGCCGGCCCGGTCGGCGGCGCGGGCGTGTTTGTGGTCGGCTGGGTCGGGATGGGCCTTTGGAGCCGCCCCTTGAGCCTGGGGATTCCGCAGTTGGCGTGGGGTGGGCCGGCTGGTTACGCCGCGCGGATGCGGGCAGGATGACCACCGTGATCGGATCTCTCAAGCTCGAACCCGCCATCTCCCGGCTCGACCTCCTCGCGCCTCCGGTGGCGGCGGCCCTCGAGGTGTGGCCGGTGGACGCCCCCATCGACGGCGACCAGGTGCTGGTCGCACCCATCAAGGCCGACCTCGCCGATACCGCGGCCTTCTGCGAGGCGTACGGCGTGGGGCTCGAAATCTCCGCGAACTGCGTGATCGTGGCCGGCAAGCGTGGCGACGTGACCCGGTATGCGGCCTGTGTCGTGCTGGCGACCACCCGAGCCGACGTCAACGGCGTGGTGCGGCGGCACCTGGATGCCCGCAAGGCGAGCTTCGCGCCGATGGACGATGCGGTGCGGTTGACCGGCATGGAGTACGGCGGAATCACCCCCATCGGCCTCCCGAAGGACTGGCCGGTGCTGGTCGACGCCCGCGTGGCGGCGG
The DNA here is from genome assembly GCF_003002065.1 of Pseudosporangium ferrugineum. GTDB lineage: Bacteria > Actinomycetota > Actinomycetes > Mycobacteriales > Micromonosporaceae > Actinoplanes > Actinoplanes ferrugineus_A. The sequence continues at coordinate 148,082 of NZ_PVZG01000011.1, read as the reverse complement.
CGCCGCACGTGATCATCGGCTCGGGCGTACGGCACAGCAAGATCGCGATCGCGGGGCCGGCGCTGGGTGCACTGCCAGGCGCGGAGGTGATCGAAGGGTTGGCACGGGAGGCATAGCGGATGCTGCGGGGTCCTTCCACGTCCGTGTGAACCCGTCGCCCAGGATCGAAAGGGCTGGACGGGCGACAGGCGGACTGCTTCGCTCGGCTCGTGCGGATTCGGGCGGCGCGTGCCGGCGACCTTGAGGCGATCCGGGGGATCGAGGCGCGGGCCGGGACTTTGTTCTATGACGTCGGCATGCCGGACATCGCCCGGCATCCGGTGCCGGCGGCTTCGGTGTTGGCCCGGTTCGTGCGGGCGGGGCGGAGTTGGGTGGTGGTCGAGGGCTCCGCCCGACCTTCGTTCGCGTTGCCGGGCACGGCGGCTGGTTTGAGGGCGGCCGGTCCGGGAGCGGCTGGTCTTGGCGCGGCCGACCCGGGGGCGGCTGACCCGGGGGCGACTGGTCTTCGCGAGGCTGGTCCGGAGGCAGCTGGCCCGGGAGCGGCTGGTCCCGAGGCGGAGCTGGCGGGTGGGATGCCGGTTGCGTATGTGCTGGTGGAGGTGGTCGATGGGTTGGCGCACATCGAGCAGGTGAGTGTCGATCCGCCCTACGCCCGGAGGGGGATCGGCCGGCGGCTGATCGACCATGTGGGGCGGTGGGCCGGCGAGCGAGGGATGTCCGGGATGACTCTCACGACGTTCCGGGGTGTGCCGTGGAAAGCGCCGTACTACGCGCGGCTGGGGTTCGTGGAGTTGGCGGAGGGTGAGCGCGGGCCGGAGTTGGCTCGGTTGATGGCCGTCGAGGCCCGACACGGCCTGGACCCGGTGGAGCGGATCGCCATGCGCAGGGAGGTAGCGCCGCCCGATTGAAAAGGCCGGGCGTCACGGCCCCGGCCATGGCATCCGTCAGGGAGGGCGAGAGCGATGCGTTCGTTGCACTGCTGGTGGAACGTCGCGGGGAGCCTCCCCGTGTGTTTCACGTGGAACATCACCGAGGGGCGTTGACGGCCTCCCGGCGGGCGATCTCTTCCAGGGCTGAGCGGAGAACCGGGACCTCCTGGGCGCCCTGGACCGCGTACTTCCGGTCGATCACGAAGGTCGGGACGCTGGTGATGCCGAGCTCGCGTGCTTCGGCGAGGTCGGCGTTGACCGCGTCCGTGCCGGCCGGGGACTCGAGGTGGGCAAGCGCTGCTCGCTCGTCCAGCCCGATGGAAGCCGCCAGCCGTGCGAGGGCGGGGTGGGAGCCAAGGTCGACGCCCTCCGCGAAGTGGGCTCGCTGCAGCCTGTCGATCATCATCAGCTGCAGGTCCTGCCCGGCCGCCCAGGCGACGAGCCGGTGCGCGTCGAAGGTGTTCGCCATGATCGCTCGGTCGAAGTCCAGGGTCAGGCCGTCGCGGGCACCGAGTTCGGTGACGTGGCTGAACATCTGCTCCGCGCGCTGAGGGCCACCGAACTTCGCCATCATGGCCTGCTTGATCGGCAACGCGCGCGGGACGGGAGACGGATCGAGCTGGTACGCCCGGAACGTCACCGTCACGACTTCGGGAAAGCCCCGCAGCGCCTCCTCGAGACGATGTTTGCCCAGGTAGCACCATGGACAGATCACGTCCGACCACACTTCGATGTTCACGGCCGGCCGTCCTCCTGATCGCGGATCTGACGCTTGAGCCGTGCCAGGATCGCCGTGCCACCGCGGATGCGCAGCGGGCTGATCGCCGTGGCCAGGCCCATCCTGCTGTAGAGGTCGTCCGGCACTTCGAGGATCTCCGCGGCCGTCGCGCCGTCGAGCCCTTCCGCCAGGATGCCGGCGAAGGCGCGCGTGGTCGGCGCCTCGGGCGGACAGTCGAACCACGTCTTGACCGTCTCGTCGGGCTGCACCTCCGCCCGGAGGAAGAACTGGGTCTGGCACTCGGGCACCTGCTCCATGCCCTCGTGCCCGCGAAGCTCGTCGGGAAGCGGCGGCACGGCGTCCGAGAACTCCAGCAACATCTCGAGCACCACCTCCCGCGGCGCGGCGGCGAACTCGTCCACGATCTCGGCCAGCTTCGGAGGCATGTCACTCACGGTTGGACCCTACGTCGTCGACGCCCATCGCCGCTGGGGCCGGCCCGGCACCACGGTTCGTCGATGAGCGCGGTGGGCCCGGCCGAGATGGAGAGGTCCCAGGTCGAGGCCGAGCGGCCCGAGAGGCGCTGGCCAGGATGGCGAGGCCGTGCCAATCCGGCAGCGCGGGCGGGTCAGAAAGGCCGCGCCGGAAGGTTGCCTCAGGCGGGCGTGGGGAGGTCGGCGAGCCCGCGTCGGCCGAGGGCGTAGGGAGGCAGGCCGGGCCGTCTCAGCCGGGCGGGCGTGGGCAGGTCGGCAAGCCCGCGCCAGCCCGAGGGCGTCCCGCGCCAGCCCGAGGGAGTAAGGAGGCAGGCGGGGCCGCGTCAGGCTTGGGCGCGGCCGGCTCCGGGTTCAGGCCGGGGTGGATGTCGGCATGAGGGCGACGTCGCTCAGGCTGAGGATGCCCACCACCTTGCGGTCGGCGTCGCAGACGAGGAGGCGGCGTACTGCGCGTTCGCGCATGGCTTGCACGGCGTCCTCCACGCTGGCCGACTGCTCCACCATGATGAGCTCCAGCGACGCGACGGATGCCAGGGTGGTCGCGCGGGGCGGGAGGCCTTCGGCGATCGCGCGTACGACGATGTCGCGGTCCGTCACGAGGCCGGCCATCGTCGGGCCGTTGGTGACGACCACGTCGCCGATGCCCTGGTCGCGCATCGCCTGGGCGGCCTCGTCGAGCATGGTGTCGCCCGGCAGGTAGACGACCCTCCTGGTCATGACGTCCGCCACTGCCGTCCTAGCCATGGCTGTACCTCCACGCGATCCTGCCCGCCCGTTACGCAGGCGGGTACCCGGCACCTTCACCGATACACCCTGGACGGACGCGCGTGAAATCCGGGTGATCACCCCATAAATGCACCGGCTACCTCCTCGAGGCGGACGTCGCGGCTTTCTCCCGTACGGCGGTCGCGCAGTTCGGCGTACCCGTCGGAGAGACGGCGGCCGACCACGACGGAGCGGCGGATGCCGATCAGCTCGGCATCGGTGAACTTGACCCCGGGTGACAGTTGCGGCCGGTCGTCGACGAGCACGCGCAGGTCGGCCCGTTCCAGTTCCGCCGCGAGGGTCAGAGCCGCCTCGATCTGACCGGCCTTGCCCGCGCCGATGACGTGGACGTCGGCCGGGGCCACCTCGTCGGGCCAGAGAAGGCCGCGCTCGTCGTGGTGCTGCTCGGCGATGGACGCGACCGCGCGCGAGACGCCGATGCCGTAAGAACCCATGGTCGGGCGTACGGGTTTGCCGTCCGCGCCCAGCACGTCCACCTTGAACACGTCGGTGTAGCGGCGCCCGAGCTGGAAGATGTGGCCGATCTCGATGCCCCGGCGCATGGTGAGCTCGCCCGTGCCGCATCGGGGGCAGGGGTCTCCCGCGCGGACCTCGGCCGCCTCGATCGTCCCGTCGGGCGTGAAGTCCCGGCCGGCCACCACGGAGGTGGCGTGCTTGCCCGGCTCGTTGGCGCCGGTCAGCCAGGCGGTGCCGGGGGCGACCCGGGGATCCGCGAGGTAGCGGACCTTGATGCCCTGCGGGCCGATGTACCCGCGGACGAGGTCGGGGCGGGAGGCGAAGTCGTCGAACATGGTGACCGTGGCGGGGCTCAGCGCGGCGTCCACCCGTCCGAGATCCACCTCGCGGTCGCCGGGCACGCCGATGACCAGCAGTTCGTCGTCCTTGCCGGGGTGGTGAACGGTGACCACCACGTTCTTGAGGGTGTCCGCGGCGGTCCAGTCCGTGCGGCCCTCGAGGGCGCGCGTGTTGGCGAGGTCGACCAGCGACGCGATGGTGGGAGTCTCGGGAGTGTCGTGCACGGCCAGGGGCTTGTGCTCACGCGTGTCGGCGGGCGGCGCCGGGGTCACCACAGCCTCGGTGTTCGCCGCGTAGTCGCAGGTGGTGCACCCCACGAACGTGTCCTCGCCCGCGTCGGAGGTCGCCAGGAACTCCTCCGAGGCGGAGCCGCCCATCGCGCCCGAGACCGCTGCCACGATGGTGTGCTCCAGGCCCAGCCGTCCGAAAATGCGCTGATAGGCCGCGCGCTGTTTCCCGTACGCATCAATGAGCCCTTGATCGGAGAGGTCGAAGGAGTAGGCGTCCTTCATGAGGAACTCCCGCCCCCGCAGCAGCCCGGCGCGGGGACGTGCCTCGTCGCGGAACTTCGTCTGCACCTGGAAGAGGACCAGCGGGAAGTCGCGGTAGGAACTCGTCATGTCCTGCACGAGCAGCGCGAACATCTCCTCGTGGGTGGGCGCGAGCAGGTGTTCGGAGCCGCGGCGGTCCTTCAGCGTGAAGATGTCGTCGCCGTATTCCGTCCAGCGGCCGGAGACGTCGTAGGGCTCGCGGGGCAGCAGTGACGGAAAGCTGACTTCCTGGCCGCCGATGGCGGTCATCTCCTCGCGGATCACGCGGGTGACCTGGTCAAGGACCAGCTTGCCGAGCGGCAGCCACGTGTAGCCGCCCGGAGCCGCGCGACGGATGTAGCCGGCCCGCAGCAGGAGCCGATGACTCGGCACCTCCGCGTCCGCCGGCTCCTCACGCAGGGTCTTGAGCAGCATCGAGGACATTCGCATCAGCATGCCCACGAGCCTAGGGAGGGGCTGTGACAGAAACACCCCGTTATTCCGGGGTTCCTCAGTGTCGCCATCGTCACGTCCCGCCCGCGGCCCGGCGGTGGAAAACTCAGCGGAGTCGGTGGACATGAGTGAGCGTTCAGGGGGTGCTCATGAGCTGGAAGAGCTTCGTGGCCATGGGGGACAGCTTCACCGAGGGCCTGGACGACAGCTATCCCGACGGCACCTACCGCGGATGGGCCGACCTGGTCGCCGCGCGCCTGGCCGTCGATGCCGGCCCCAATTTCGGGTACGCGAACCTCGCCGTCCGCGGCAAGCTCCTGGGCGAGGTCGTCGCCGAGCAACTCGAGCCGACCCTGATGATGCGACCCGGCCTCGTCAGCTTCGCGGCCGGTGGCAATGACGTGCTGCGCCGCAAGGTCGACCCGTGGGCGCTGGTCAACAAGGTCGACTCGCTGGTCGGCCGGATCCGGGAGACCGGTGCCGACGTCGTCCTCTTCCGGTTCGCCGACGTCACCGTCCACCTGCCCGGGCAGCGCATCGTCGGTCCGCGTGCGGCGGTCCTCAACGACGGCGCCCGCCGCATCGCCGAGCGCCACGGCGCCCACCTGATCGACCTCTTCGCCGACGACGCCTTCCGAAATCCGCTGCTCTGGAGCGCCGACCGGCTGCACCTCTCGGCCGCCGGGCACCGCCGGGTCGCCGGCCAGGTGCTGAACGCGCTCGGCGTCGGCGTGGACGAGGAATGGCTGCTCGTGCCGCCGATGCCGGCTCCGACGCCGTGGCTCCTTGCGCGCGGTGCCGACCTGCGATGGGCCGGGCAGCACCTGGCGCCCTGGATCAAGCGGCGGCTGGCCGGCGCCGTCTCCGACGATGCGTCCACAGCGAAGCGTCCCCGGCTCGCCCCGATCGAAGCGATAGCGTGAGTGACATGTCCGTTGCGAACGATCCAGCGCCGTCCCTACAGGCGTACGCCCATCCCGACAAGCTGGTCACCACCGACTGGCTCGCCGCCAACCTCGACGCCCCCGGCCTGGTCGTCGTCGAATCGGACGAGGACGTGCTGCTCTACGACACGGGCCACATCCCGGGCGCGGTCAAGGTCGACTGGCATCTCGAGCTGAACGATCAGCTCACCCGCGACTACCTCGACCCGGCGCAGTTCGCGGCGCTCTGTGAGGCCAAGGGGATCGGCCGGGACGACACGATCGTGTTCTACGGCGACAACTTCAACTGGTGGGCGGCGTACGCGCTCTGGGTCTTCAGTCTCTTCGGCCATCGCGACGTGCGCCTACTGGACGGCGGCCGGCAGAAGTGGGTCGCCGAGGGCCGGGACCTGACCCGCGAGAAGACGGTACGCCCACCCGCGACGTACCCGGTCCCGGTTCGGGCGGACGGGTCCCTGCGCGCCTTCCGTGACCAGGTCATGGGCCACATCTCGAGCGGCCGTCCCCTGGTCGACGTCCGCTCGCCGCAGGAATACACCGGCGAGCTGACGCACATGGAGGCGTACCCGCAGGAGGGTGCCCTGCGCGGCGGCCACATCCCCGGCGCGGTCAGCAAGCCGTGGAAGTCGGCGGCGAACGACGACGGCACCTTCAAGCCCGCCGACGAGCTGACCAAGATCTATCGCGACGAGCTCGGCCTGGAGAGCGGCGACGACATCATCGCGTACTGCCGGATCGGTGAACGGTCCAGCCACACCTGGTTCGTCCTGCACCACCTCCTCGGCTACCCGCAGGTCCGCAACTACGACGGCTCCTGGACCGAGTGGGGCAACCTGGTCCGCGCCCCCATCGCGAAGGGGCCGGAGCCCGGCGGGCTGTCCTGACCTGCTGTTTCCCGGACGCCGCCCGGCGGTGACCTATCCCTCCCGAGCCGCCCACCCCGCCGGCCCCACCCCGCCGAGCCCTCGTCCGTGTTCGCCGGCCGGGCCGCCTCCGTCCGTGTTCGCCGGCCGGGCCCCGTCCGTGTTTGCCGGCCGGGCCGCCGTCTGTCCGGCGGCTCGGCGCGGTGACTGCGGGACCGGTCGTGGTGGCGCCCTCGACATCCGGCGCGGCACCCAGCAGCCGTTCCACGCCGGGAGGCGCGCGGGAACGGAGGTGAGCGCATTGCCGGCGCGGCCTAGATTGCGGCGGTGTGGGGGACGTCTGGCGGAATCATGGGGCGACGATCGTGGTCGCCGCGCTACTTCTGCCGCTTCTGAGCTTCGGCGCTTACCGATGGCGGAGCCGGAGCCGGTCCCGTCGTGGGGCGGCGGCCGAGGTCGGGATCGTCGCTGGATCGCTGCCGTGGCTGGTCATGGTGTTCACACCGCAGAGGGCCCCGCGGTCGATCGATCTGGTGCCTCTCCACGACCTTCCGTCGTGGCTGAGCGGCGACTTCGGTACGGCGGCCGCACAGGTGGGCGGCAACCTGATGGTGCTCGCGGCGTTCGGCTTCTTCCTGCCGCTTCGGTTCGCGGCCGTGGCGTCGCTGCCCCGGATCCTGGTCGTGGCCGCTGCCACGTCGGCGACCATCGAGGCGCTGCAATGGGTGTTCAGCATCGGCCGGGTGTCGAGCCTTGACGACGTCCTGGTCAACACGCTCGGCGCCGTCCTGGCCGCGGCGGCGTCCCGGCGCTGGTGGTCGCGGTCAGCGTCTCCCCGCAGGCGAGAGACGCCGGCATTCCCGGACGAGGACGGGCCCGTGCGCGCGAACGCGGTGCCGGTCGGCGAGGCGGGCCGGTCGGTGGGGGATGGCGGCTCGGGTAGCCATGGCGACTTGGCGGCCTCGGCGGATTAGGCCCGGCGTTGCCGGGCCACCAGCGAGCGGATGTCGGGGCGGCGGCGAGGGGCGGCGGCGGGCGGCGGCGGCGAGCGGCGGCGGCGAGGGACGGCGGCGAGGGACGGCGGCTGATGGGGTGAGCAGGGGCCGCTGGGCGCGCGCACCGCCTCTCGCCTGGGCAGTTCTGTCATTCCGGTCACAGGAGGGCCGGGTCCCGGGGCGCAAAACGCCATCATGTGGATCATCTGACTCCGTGATTCGCCTGAACGTGCGTTAAGTACCGGGGTTGACAGGGGGTTAGAGTGGCGAGGTGACGGTAGATCAGCAGCAGCGTCCTGGACCGCCGGCTCCCCGCCGACGTTCGCGGCGGGACGAGATTCTGGAGATCGCGGTCGGGCTTTTTGCCGCGCGGGGATATCACGGCGTGTCGATGGATGACATCGGTTCGGCGGCCGGGGTGACCGGTCCCGCGCTGTATCACCACTTTGCCGGCAAGGAGGCCATGCTGGCGGCCGCGCTCATTCCGGTGAGCGAGGGGCTGCTGCACGGTGGCAAGGAGCGGGTGGCCCGGCATCCCGACGATGCGCTCGCCGCGTTGAGCGATCTGATCGAGTTTCACGTCGAGTTCGCGTTGGCCCATCCCGCGGTGATCGCCCTGCATCTGCACGAGCTGGACCGGTTGCCCGAGGAGCCTCGTCGGCAGATCCGGCGGCTGCAGCGGCTGTACGTCGAGGAGTGGGTCGCGGTGCTCTCCACGCTTCGCCCCGAGTTGGATGCGGGCGAGGCCCGGGTGCTGGCGCACTCCGCGTTCGGCCTGATGAACTCCACGCCGTTCCTGGGCGGGGAGGTCGACCGGCGGCGGCGGGCCGACCTGCTGCGTGAGGCAACGGGTCACGCCCTCCTCGGACGCTGACCATGGGCCGTGCGGGTCGGCCCATGCCACGGGACGTCGAAGCGGCCGGGCCACCCCGTGCTGACCACGGCCCGGCCATCCCGGGAGCCCCGCCGGCCGGGACGAAGCGACCGGCCAGGGGAAAACGCGCGCCGGACGGAAGGCGTACCCGCAGCCAGGTGTCCCACTCACCCGTGACGCCGCCGAGGTGATCCCTCTCGCGTCCTACTCCCTTCCGCCGTCCTCCGGGCGTACCCGTCCGGACCCGAGCGAGGAAAGAGCGACATGATCGATTCGCTGCTCATCGCCAACCGGGGCGAGATCGCCCGCCGGATCATTCGTACGGCCAGGCGGCTCGGGGTGCGGGCGGTTGCCGTGCATTCCGAGGCCGACGCCGGGATGCCGTTCGTCGCCGAGGCGGATGAGGCCGTGTGTGTCGGGCCCGCGAATCCCGCGTTGAGTTATCGCAATGTCGATGCCATCCTCGCCGCCGCGAAGTCGACCGGGGTGCAGGCTGTGCACCCCGGGTACGGGTTCCTGAGCGAGAACGCCGACTTTGCCCGTACGGTCGCATCGAACGGGCTGGTGTGGGTCGGGCCCGGCGCCGAGGCGATCAGCGCGATGGGCGACAAGATCAATGCTCGGAACCTGATGGCGGCGGCCGGCGTGCCGGTGGCGCCCGGCAGCCAGGATCCCGCGGGCGAGGTCGACGCGGCGATCGCGGCGGCGACCTCGATCGGCTATCCGGTGATGGTCAAGGCCGCGGCCGGCGGCGGGGGCATGGGCATGGCCGTCGCGAACGACGAGGCCGGCCTGCGCACCGAGTACGACAAGGTCAGGGCGTTCGCCGAGCGGATGTTCGGCGACGGCTCGGTGCTCATCGAGCGCTATTTTCCCCGGGTACGCCACGTCGAGGTGCAGATCCTCGGCCTCGCCGACGGCCGGGTGATCGCCCTCAGCGAGCGGGAGTGCTCGGTGCAGCGGCGCAACCAGAAGCTGGTCGAGGAGGCGCCGAGTCCCGCCGTCGGGCCCGAACTGCGGGAGCGCCTGCTGGCGGCCGCGGTCAAGGCCGGCGAGGCCGTGAACTACCGCAACGCCGGCACGGTGGAGTGCCTGCTCGACCCGGCGACCGGGGAGTTCTTCTTCCTGGAGATGAACACGCGCCTCCAGGTGGAGCACCCGATCACCGAGTTGATCCACGGCATCGACCTGGTCGAGCAGCAGCTGCTCATCGCCTCGGGGGAGGCGCCCAGCTTCGACGTGACGAGCACGGCGACGCGCGGCCACGCGATCGAGTTGCGGATCAACGCCGAGGATCCGAAGCGGTTCCTGCCGGGGCCGGGCGCGGTCGCGACGTGGGTCGAGCCGGCCGGTGCGGGCGTCCGGGTGGATTCCGGGTACGCGGCCGGCACGACCGTCACACCGTTCTACGACTCGTTGATGGCGAAGCTGATCCTCTTCGGCGCCGACCGGGACGAGGCGATCGCCCGGGCGCGCGCCGCGGTCGCCGGGTTCGAGATCGCCGGGCCGAAGCAGAACCTGCCGTTCTTCGCCGAACTGCTGGAGAACGAGGAGTTCCTCTCCGGCGACTACGACACCGGCATCGTGACCAGGATGCGCTGAGCAGGCTACGACGCCGGCATCGTGAGCAGGATGCGCTGAGCAGAGAGGGGCGGGACATGACCACCGCGGTCTCCATCCGGGAAGTGGCTCCGCGGGACGGGCTTCAGAACGAGGAGCCCATCCCGACCGACGACAAGGTGCGCCTGATCGACGCGCTGTCGCGTACGGGGGTGCGGCGCATCGAGGCGGTCTCGTTCGTGCATCCGAAGGCGATCCCGCAGATGGCCGACGCCGACGAGGTGTGGGCGCGGGCCTGGCACAACCCCGGCATCCGCTACTCGGCGCTGATTCCGAACACGCGTGGCGCCGAGCGGGCGATCAGGGCCGGCTTCCGCGAGATCGAGGTCGTCGTTTCCGCCGGCGACACGCACAACCGGAAGAACCTGAACCGCTCCACCGAGGAGTCGCTCGACGACATCGCCGCGCTGATCCCGCTGGTCCATGAGGCGGGGGCGACGTTGGAGGTGATCGTGGCGACGAGCTTCGGATGCCCGTTCGAGGGGGACATCGACCCGAAGCGGGTCGCCGGGATCGTGGACCGGGTCCGTGCGGACGGCGCCGACCGCGTCGCGTTCGGCGACACGACCGGCATGGCGACTCCCCGCCGGGTCCGCGACCTGCTTTCGGAGGTACGCCCTGAGCTCCTGCACTTCCACAACACCAGGGGTACGGGGCTGGCGAACGTCCTCACCGCGCTGGAGTTCGGGGTGACCGAGTTCGACGCGAGCGTCGGCGGGATCGGCGGGTGCCCGTACGCGCCCGGCGCCTCCGGCAACATCGCGACCGAGGAACTCGTGCACATGCTCGAGGACATGGGAATCTCCACCGGGATCGATCTCGACGCGCTGATCGGGGTCGCCGCCATGGCCGAGGGTCTGCTGGGGCGCGCGCTGCCGTCGGGTGTTCTTCGGGCCGGGCCGCGTACCCGATTGGTGTGATCTCGATTTCGCATTCCCGGACCGCATGGGGAAAACGTCCGATCGATTTTCTCCATTCGTCCGCGTGACCCTGACTGTGTCGCTTCGTTACCAATACCGAGTGGCCGATCCGTCGGCCGCGGGGTCACGATTCGACGACGAGGGGCGGGACCGATGGCGGGCTGGGGGGTCGAGCGCGAGTCGCGCCCGGCACGCCGTCCGCCGGCTGTTCCGTCCGCCGGCTCCGCGCTCATGCCGCCTCACAGCCAGGAGGCGGAGCGGCGGCGGGGGAACCGGTCCGGATCCCGATGGGGTCTGCGCGTACTGGTCGTCGGCGGGCTCGCCGGCGCGGCGTGGCTGCTCTCCGGAGCCGCCGCTCACGCCGCCGACCACGAGCCCACGCTGGGCGGTCTGCTCCCCGGAGCGGTCACCCACGCCGTGCAGCCCAGCGGCTCATCGCTCCTCGGCACCGTCCAGCACGGTGGGGAGCACGCCGTCCAGAACGGCGGGGAACGGCCACTGGTCGATCGGGTTCTGCGTACGGTGGTCAAGCCGTCGGAATCCGACCGGCACCGCACCGTCCTCGGCGCGGTGACCGCGGTCCCTCAGCGGCTCGTGGACACGGTCGGTGAGGTCACGCACGGTACGAAGGACGCGGGTGTCACCCACGTCGTCCGGGATCTGACCGCCCCCACTCGCCTCATCGGCGACGCGGTGGATGCCCGGCCGCTCGCCCCGGCCCCCGGCCTGTCGCAGGACGCGGCGGAGCCGGAGCCCGCCCCGGCGTCCGGCCTGCCGCACGACGCGGCGGGGCCGGAGCCGGCACCGCAGCAGGACCGTCCGGAGCCGGACGCGGGTGCCACGACGCCCGGCGTCCCGCCGACGGAGGGACCCGCCGCGGAGGTGGCCACGGGTGGGCACAAGTCCGCGCCGGTCCTGCACAAGGCTCCGGTGCGGCACCCGGTGGGAAAGACCGCCGTCTGGCATCCGGCCGCTCCCGCGGTCGCCGTGCCGGAGACGGTCCGCGAGAAACCCGATGGTGACGGGCCCGCTCCGCTGCGGGTCAACCTCGGGGCAGCGAACGGGTTCCCGGTCTCCGGAGCGGGAACCGCGACGGACGGTGGCCCCTCTGCGGCCGTCCTTCCGTCAGCGGTCGCGGACAGCACGATGGCCTGCCATCGGCTGCCGCTCGCGACCGATGTCGAGGTCCGGCGCCACGACGCCGAGGCACCGACCGTCTCACCTGACTAGCGACTCTGCTCGACGTGGCGTGGCCGGTACTCCCGGCGCCGGGTCGAGCGGGGTTCAGTGACGGCCGACCGCCGGGCGCAGCGCGCCCGGGCGACGAGGCCCGATTCCTGGAACCGTTTGCGAACAAGCGGCGAATCATTTCCAGGCCAGGTCGTCACGTACCGCCGGGCGATAACGCCGGCGGGGTCAGGGCAGCCGAAAACAGCCAGGGCACCGCTGCGCCCGGAAGCACCATTCAATTGAATACGCGACTCACCATTTTCTGACCATTGTGAAAGGCATCTTCTCTCCATGAAGACTTGGGTTCGTAAGACTCTGAGCGTCGGTGTGCTGGCCGCGGGCGCCCTCCTGTTCGCACCGGGAATGGCGCACGCCGATGTCTCTCAGAGCAGCACCGACAACGTCGGGATCGCCAACGGCACGCAGGTGTTCACCAGGGTGGCCGTGCCGCTGAACGTGGTCGGCAACTCGATCGGCGTGGCCGGCGAGTCGAACGCCGCGGGCCAGGGCATCAACTGGGTCGAGAGCGGCAAGAAGGGCAAGTACACCCAGAAGTCGCACGGCAACATCGGCGTGCTGAACGGCACCCAGGTGCTGGTGCCGATCACCGTGCCGGTGAACGTGGTCGGCAACGCGGTCTCCGTCCTGGGCGTGGCCAACGCGGCCGGCGCCGGGGTCAACAAGACCGAGAGCGGCAAGACCGAGGGCGGCAAGGTCGACCAGGACTCGCACGACAACGTCGGCGTGCTGAACGGCACCCAGGTGGCGGCGCCGATCGACGTGCCGGTCAACGTCTGCGGCAACTCGCTCGCGATCCTCGGCCTGTCCAACGCGCAGGCCGCCTGCGTCAACGGTGGGCACTCCACCGAGGGCGGCATCAAGCAGGACAGCAACGGCAACATCGGCCTCGGCAACGGCACCCAGGTCGCGCTGCCGGTGTACGCCCCGATCAACGTGACCGGCAACGCCGCGAGCGTCCTCGGCGTCGCGAACGCGGCCGGCGCGTCGCAGAACGAGTCGGGCCACAAGGGCAACGGCATCAAGCAGGACAGCAACGGCAACATCGGCGTGCTGAACGGTACGCAGGTGGCGGCGCCGATCACGATCCCGGTCAACGTCTGTGGCAACGCGCTCGCGGTCCTGGGCGCGGCGGACGCGGCGGCGGCCTGCTCGAACGACACCAAGGGCAACGGCGGCCACGACGGCGGCGACAACGGTGGCGACAACGGCGGCTACCCGGGCGACGACGACGGTGACCAGGTCGGCGGCGACGGCGGCGCGACCGGCAACGACGACCCGTACGGCGAGCACCCGCGTACGCACAAGGCCGCGGCCAAGGCGGCCAAGACCGAGGGCACCGCGGTGGACGGCCTCACCCAGAACCTGAGCAACGCCGGTGGCGTGAACCTGGGCGGCCTGGACGTCCAGAAGCTGCTCAAGTAACAGGAGAGACCCGGGTCGCGCCGGTCCCGGGCGTGACCCGAGCGGCGCCGCGAGGCGCCGGGCAGGAAAAAGAAAACCGGTGCTCCTCCACAGCACCGGCGGCACATCGGACGGGAGTCTCCGCAGCCTGCGGGGGCTCCCGTTCGCGTCTGGCCCAAGGTCGCCGAGTGCGCTACCCTAACGATCGTTCAGGACGAACGAGGGGGACACGTGGCATTCGACGAGGAAGCGCTGGCGCAGGCGCGCAAGCGGGCGGTCGCGGGCGGCGCGGAGAAGTACCACGCCGCGAACGCCGCGAAGGGGAAGCTCTTCGCGCGCGAGCGGATCGCCCTGCTCGTCGACGACGGCTCGTTCGTCGAGGACGGGCTCTACGCCAACAGCCTGGCCGAGGGGCTGCCGGCGGACGGCGTGATCACCGGTAACGCCCGCATCGACGGGCGCGAGGTGTGCGTCATGGCGAACGACTCGACCGTGAAGGCCGGGTCGTGGGGCGCCCGTACGGTCGAGAAGATCATCCGGATCATCGAGCGGGCGTACGCGAACGGCGTACCGATGGTCTATCTCGTGGATTCCGCGGGCGCGCGCATCACCGACCAGGTCGACCTGTTCCCGGGCCGCCGCGGAGCGGGCAAGATCTTCCACAACCAGGTCCGCGCGTCCGGGTCGATCCCGCAGGTCTGCGCGCTGTTCGGGCCGTCGGCCGCGGGCGGGGCCTACATCCCGGCGTTCTGCGACGTGGTGGCCATGGTCGAGGGCAACGCGAGCATGTATCTGGGCTCCGACCGCATGGTCGAGATGGTCACCGGCGAGAAGACGACGCTCGAGGCGATGGGCGGCGCCCGGGTGCACTGCGCCGAGTCCGGCGTCGGTCACTTCCTGTGCAAGACCGAGCAGGAGGCCCTCGACGTCGTCCGCAACTACCTCTCCTACCTGCCCCCCAACTACACCGAGCAGCCGCCTGCGGCCACCGCGGCGGCACCGGCCGATGTGGACCTCGCCGCGCTCGTGCCGGTCAGCGAGCGGCAGGCGTTCGACATGCGCCGCTACCTCAAGGGCATCGTCGACCAGGGCTCGTTCTTCGAGATCCAGGCGCTGTGGGCCAAGGAGCTGACGATCGGCTTCGCCCGGCTCGACGGCCAGGTCATCGGCGTGGTCGGCAACAACTCGATGTTCAAGGGCGGCGTGCTGTTCGTCGACTCGGCCGACAAGGCGAGCCGGTTCGTGCAGCTCTGCGACGCCTTCAACGTGCCGCTGCTGTTCCTCTCCGACGTGCCCGGCTTCATGGTCGGCTCCGCGGTGGAGAAGCAGGGCATCATCCGGCACGGCGCCAAGATGATCACCGCGATCTCCGAGGCGACCGTCCCGAAGATCTGCGTCGTGGTGCGCAAGGCCTACGGCGCCGGCCTGTACGCGATGGCCGGCCCCGGCTTCGACCCGGACGCGACGATCGCGCTGCCCACCGCCAAGATCGCGGTGATGGGCGCGGAGGCGGCCGTGAACGCCGTCTACGCCAACAAGATCGCGGCGCTGCCCGAGGAGGACCGCGCCGCCTTCATCGCCGAGCGCCGCGCCGAGTACGAGCGCGACATCGACATCCTGCGCCTGGCCGGCGAGCTCGTCATCGACGCGATCGTGGAGCCGACCGACCTGCGCGCCGAACTCATCCGCCGGTTCACCGCCGCCCGCGGCAAGGACCGCACGTTCTCCCGTCGCCGCCACGGCGTCACCCCCGTCTAGTTCACCGTCTCGAAGGGACACGTCATGGTCGACTTCCGGCTCAGCGACGAGCAGGAGGCGCTGCGGGACACCGTGCGGGACTTCGCCCGCGAGCAGGTCGCCCCGGTGATCGCCGAGCACTACGAGCAGAAGACCTTCCCGTACGACCTGGTCCGGCAGATGGGCAAGATGGGCCTGTTCGGGCTGCCCTTCGCCGAGGAGCACGGCGGGATGGGCGGCGACTACTTCGCGCTCTGCCTCGCCCTGGAGGAACTCGCGAGGGTCGACAGCAGCGTCGCGATCACCCTGGAGGCGGGCGTCTCGCTGGGTGCCATGCCGATCTACCGCTTCGGTACGCCGGAGCAGAAGGCGCGCTGGCTCCCGCAGCTGACCAGCGGCGAAGCCCTGGCCGCCTTCGGTCTGACGGAGCCGGGCACGGGTTCGGACGCCGCCGCGACGACCACCCGCGCGGTGCTGGACGAGACGACCGGCGAGTGGGTGATCAACGGCTCGAAGGCGTTCATCACGAACTCGGGCACCGAGATCACCAGCCTGGTCACCGTGATGGCGGCGACCGGCACGAAGCCGGACGGCTCGAAGGAGCTCTCCACGATCATCGTCCCGTCGGGCACCCCGGGCTTCACCGTCGCGCCGGGATACTCCAAGGTCGGCTGGTGTGCCTCGGACACCCACGAGCTGGCCTTCGACGACGTACGCGTACCGGCCGTGAACCTGCTCGGCGAGCGCGGCCGCGGCTTCGCCCAGTTCCTGCGCATCCTCGACGAGGGCCGGATCGCCATCGCGGCGCTCTCCACCGGCCTCGCCCAGGGCTGCGTCGACGAGTCGGTGAAGTACGCCCGCGAGCGCCACGCGTTCGGCCGGCCGATCGGCAACTACCAGGCCGTCCAGTTCATGATCGCGGACATGGAGATGCGCGCCCGCAACGCCCGGCTCGGCTACTACGACGCCGCGGCCCGGATGCTGGCCGGCGACGACTTCAAGCACCAGGCCGCCCTCGCCAAGCTCTACGCGAGCGAGGCCGCGATGGACAACGCCCGGTTCGCGACCCAGGTGCACGGCGGCTACGGCTTCATGAACGAGTCGGCGGTCGGCCGGTTCTATCGGGACGCCAAGATCCTCGAGGTCGGCGAGGGGACCTCCGAGGTGCAGCGCATGATCGTCGCCCGGGGCCTCGGACTGTAGATCTTGGACGCCGGGGCAGGATCCGCGGCAAATCCGGCGGCCGTTGCGTCGGTTAGTCGACAATCCGCCGTCTGAACTCGGCATTCATCAACGTGCCTGCATAGGTTCGACTCCATGACGTCCGATCACGGGGCGGACCAGGAAGGTCCGGGATTCGACGCCGTGCTGCGCAGCTACCGGCTGCGGGCGAAGCTGACCCAGGAGGAGCTCGCCGCGCGCGCGGCCGTCGGTGTGCGTACGGTGCGTGATCTGGAGCGCGGGCGGGCGTCCCGGCCGCAACGCACCACCGTGGAGCTGCTCGCCGCGGCACTCGGGCTCGCCGGCGCCGATCGGCTCGCCTTCCTCGCCGCGGCCCGGGGCCAGTCGTCACGCTCCCAGCCGCCGGCGCGCTACGTACGGCTACCGCCCGCCGGCGATCTCATCGGGCGTGACGACGACGTGGCGCGGATAGTCACCCGGCTGTCGCAACCGGCCGGCGACGGCTCACGCGGTGTCACGCTCGTCGGCCTCGCCGGGGTCGGCAAGACGAGCCTCGCCCTCACCGTGTCGCATCGGGTCGTGGAGGCGTACCCGGGCGGCGTGGCCGGCATCGTGGTCACCGACGGCTCGACCACCGGCGAGGTCCTCGGCGGGGTCGCCGCGGTCTTCGGCGTCGGCCGGCCCGACGACCTCGCCCCGCGCTTCGCCGGCCGGGCGGCGCTGCTGCTCATCGACGCGGTCGAGCGGGCCCCCGAAGCCCTCGCGGAAGCCCTCGGCCAGCTGCTCGCGCGCCACCCCACCCTGCGGTTCCTGGCCACCGGGCGGCACCCCGTCGGCCTGCCCGGCGAACGGGTCTGGCCGGTCGCACCGCTGGAGGCGCCGCCCGCCGACGCCGGATCGACCCTCGCGGAGGTGGCCGCCTACCCGGCCGCGGCCCTCTTCCTGGACCGTCTGACCCGCGTCCGGGGCACGCCCGTCGAGCCGGACGAGGTCGCGCCGCTCGCCGCGCTCGTCCGCCGCCTCGGTGGCCTGCCCATCGCCCTGGAGCTGGCGGCGGCCCGCGGCCGGGTGCTGACGGTCGCCGAGATCCTTGATCGGTACGGCGACCGCGTGCTCGACCTCTCCGGCCGTCCTACCGACGGTGGCGCGGCGCCGATACGGGACCTGGTCTCCGTACGCGAAGCCGTCGCGGCCAGTTACCGGCTGCTCTCCACAGAGGAGCAGATCGCGCTGCATCGCCTGGCCACGTTCCGTAACCGCTGGTCCCTCGACCTGGCCGAGGAGATCATCGACCGCAACCCGGCGCTCGACGTGGTGCACCTGCTCGACCGCTTCCTCGAGCTGGGCCTGCTGAGCGCCCGTGGCGCCCGCGCGTTCCGCTTCCGGCTGCTCGACGTGGTCGGCGACTACGCCCTCGAGCAGGCGGCGGCCCAGGGCGACCTGCCCGCCGCGCGCCGCCGCCACGCCGAGGTGATGGCCGGCCTGGCACTGACCATCGCGCCCGGCCTCAAGGACGCCAACCTCGCCGAGGCGGCGGCCCGGCTCGACGACGTGGCCGGTGACCTGGGCGCCGCCCTCACGTACGCGGCAAAGGAGGACCCGCACACCGCCCTGCGCCTGGCCGCCTGCCTGCCACGCTGGTGGCGGTTCCGGGGACGCGACGTGACCGGGCGGCAGTGGCTGCGCCGATTGCTCGCGGACCCCCGTACGGCGGACGCCGATCCGGTGATCCGGGCGTGGGCGAAGGTCGGCCTCGCGCAGCTGGCCCTGGAGCACGGCTCCGGCGCCGAGGAGATCGAGACGGCCACCGCGGCCCTGGAGGAGTTCACCGTGCTGGGCGACGTGGCCGGCCGGCTCACCGCGCACACCCAGCTCGCCACCCTGTGGATGACCGCCCACGAGTACGACCGCGCCCGCGGCCACGGCCTGGCGGCGCTCGACCTCGCCCGTCGCAGCGGCCGGATCCGGGACATGGCCGTGGCGGAGAACAACCTCACCTGGTACGAGGTACGCGAAGGCGACCTGTCGGCGGCCCGCGTCCGTCTGGCCGAGGTCGACAAGCTCGCCAGCCGCTGCGGCGAGCACCGGCTGCGGGCGGTCGCCGTCGCCAACCTCGCCGAGGTGGAACGCCTCGACGGCCGGTTCGAGGAGGCGGCCCGGCTGGGCCGGCACGCGATCGCGGAACTCGAGGACGTCGGCGACCCCGGCCACCGCCGCCGGGTGCTGGCCACCGTGGGCCTGGCCCTGGCGGAGGCCGGCTGGGCGACGGAGGCCGAGGCGGTGCTGGCCGAGCTCCGGCCGTCCGACCCCCGCGGGCCGGTCGACGGGCCCTGCGCGGTGGTCGAGGGAGCGCTGGCCCTGCTCCGCGGCGACTCCCGGAAGGCGGCGGAAAGCTTCGAGGCGGCGATCGTCGCGTACGAGGGCGGCCACGATCCCCGCGACACGGTGGAGGCGCTGGTGGGGCTGATCCGCGCCACCCCGGAGCCGGAGCAGCGGGCGAAGGTGGTGCACCGGCTGACGGAGATGTGCCGGGAGGCCGGGATAGCGCTTCTGCCCCGCGACTGGACCCTCATCGGGAAGCCGCTCGACGGCTAGGAGCTGGGCAGCGGGGAGGCAGAGGGGGAGGCGGCCCACCGCGGCGTGGACGACCGGCGTTTTCCGTGCCCCCCACAACGCCGGTCGTCACAACGCCCCGGTTACGCGGCGAGAACGATGGCACCCCCGTTTGCCCCGCCTCGGCCTCGGCCGCGCCGCGTCCCCCTGCGGAGATCACCCTAGCCAGCCAGGCCTGGGGATATGGGGGGATAGGCCGGATTCGACCCACGGCGGATCCGGTTCTGCCGGTAGTTCTGCCGGTCGCTCACCCAGTAGTGGTGCTACATCTCCGCAAGCGTTTACGTAGAGCCGGTCGCCCGTCACTCAACGCTGCGGCGCCTGCCCTCGCGGAGCTCGCCCGTGATCCGGCGGCGGTCAGCGGGTGGGCGCGGCCGGCCCGGGCAACGACTCGTCGGTGCCCGCGGTGGCGCACGGGTTCACCGCGTCGCGGATCAGGCGCAGAGATTCCATCAGTTGGTCGAGCTGCTGCGGGGACAGTTGTCCGATGAACCACCGTTGCATCAGGTCCAGGTGACCCGGCAGGATTTCCTCGAGGCGCTGGATTCCGGCCGGGGTGATCACCGCGTACGAGCTGCGGCGGTCGCTCGCACACGCCTCGCGCCGGATCAGGCCCTCGCGGTCCATGCGGTCGACGACGCGGGTGACGCCGCTCGTGGACAGCGAGGTCTGCCCGGCGAGGTCCGTCATCCGGAGCCGGTTGTTCGGCGAACGGGCCAGCCGCATCAGCACCTCGAACTCGACCGGGGAGAGTCTGTGCTGCTCGAACTGGGCGGCGAACCGGTTGGTCAGGCCGGTGTAGGCCTCCATGAACAGGCCGATGGCGGTGAATCGGGGGTCGTCGAAGTTGGTTCCCACGGCACCCACGATACCAGCGAACTCTTGACACGGGGAATATTGCCTGGGATATAGTTGCTCCGTCAGACAACTACTGGCACCGCTTCGAGAGGACACGTCATGACCGACTCCGCCGCCACTGGTACCCGCGAATTCCAGGGTCTCCAGATCCCGGCCGCCGGCACCTACGAGCTCGACGCCGCGCACAAGCGGGTCGGCTTCATGGTGCGCCACCTCATGGTCAGCAAGGTGCGCGGCAACTTCGCCGAGGCCACCGCGACCATCACCGTCGGCGAGAACCCGCTCGAGTCCTCGGTCTCCGCCACGATCCAGACCGCCAGCGTGCAGACCGGCCAGGCGGACCGCGACAACCACCTGCGCACCGGCGACTTCTTCGAGGCCGAGAAGTACCCGACCATCGAGTTCCGCAGCACCGGCATCAAGTCGTTCGACGGCAACGAGTTCGTGCTCGACGGCGAGCTCACCATCAAGGACGTCACCAAGCCCGTCGAGCTCCTCGTCGAGTTCGAGGGTGCGACCGTCAGCCCGTACGGTCAGCAGGTCTTCGGTTTCAGCGCGAGCACCGAGATCGACCGCGAGGACTGGGGCCTCACCTACAACATGGCGCTCGAGTCCGGCGGCGTCATGATCGGCAAGAAGGTCAAGATCGAGATCGAGGGCGAGGCCATCCGCCAGGCCTGATCGGAGTACGCCCGCGAGAGGCGCCACCCGACCCGGGGTGGCGCCTCTCGCACGTCCCGGGTCGCCCACCTCGGCTCTGCCGCGCTTGCCGGTGCCGGCTCGCGAGCTTCACCCCATTTGTTCCCTGCGCCGCCGCTCGCGTGCCCACCGCGCCGCCCTCCGGCGGCCGCTCGACCGCTCCGGCCAGCGCCTTCCCCCGTCCGGCCGGTCCTCGCCCACCCGCTGGCGATGCGAACGCCGGAGTGCGATGGTGGACCGAGCGCTGCCGCGCCCTCACCGAGCGCTGATGTGTGTCCGTTTCGTCCCTGGCCACGGTTACCGGGTCCACTTAACGTGAGAGCGTCACGCGAACGTGCCAGGAGGATCGATGGGTAAGGACCTGTCCGTTGCCGTTTTCTCCAACGAGGACCGGGTCCGCTATCGGCAGAAGGTCCGGCGTTGTCTGGACGTCCTGGCGTTGATGCTCGACCGCCGCGAGGACCCCGCGATCGACCGGCCCGGCTCGGCGGGCCCGCTGAACCCGGATCCGGCCGGCTCGGCGGGCCCGCTGAACCCGGATCCGGCCGGTCCGGTGATGTTCGACACCGACAGCCGGATGACCGGGCTGGAGATCGAACTGAACCTGATGGACGCCGACGCCGAGCCGGCCATGCGCAATGCGGAGATCCTCGCAAACCTCGCAGACCCCATGTTCCAGACCGAACTGGGTCAGTTCAATCTGGAGCTGAACGCCCGACCCCGGCTGATCTGCGGCGACGGCTTCCAGGACTACGAGCAGGATCTGCTGGCCAGCCTCGGACGCGCGGAGAACCGGGCCGGCAAGTCCGACGCCACGATCGTGCTCATCGGAAGCCTGCCCACCCTCAAGCCCGACCATCTCGTGCTCGCCAACCTCTCGGCGAACGAGCGCTACCGCGCCCTCAACGATCAGATGGTCGGGGCGCGCGGCGAACACTTCAGCGTGGACATCCGTGGCGTCGAGCGGCTGCGTACGACCACCGACTCCATCGCGCCCGAGGCGGCGTGCACCAGCGTGCAGTTCCACATGCAGGTGCCGCCGGAGAAGTTCGCCGCGTACTGGAACGCCTCACAGGCGGTGGCGGCGATCCAGGTGGCGGTGGGCGCGAACTCGCCGTACCTGCACGGCCGGCAGCTGTGGGCGGAGACCCGGATCGCGCTGTTCGAGCAGGCGACCGACACCCGGCCCGACGAGCTCAAGGCTCAGGGCGTACGCCCGCGGGTGTGGTTCGGCGAACGCTGGATCACCTCGGTCTTCGACCTTTTCGAGGAGAATGTCCGCTACTTTCCGCCGCTGCTGCCCATCATGGACGACGAGGATCCGGTCGAGGTCCTGCAACGGGGCGGGGTGCCGCGCCTGGGCGAGTTGCGCCTGCACAACGGCACTGTCTACCGCTGGAACCGCCCGGTCTACGACGTGATGGGCGGCCGTCCGCACCTCCGCGTCGAGAACAGGGTGCTGCCGGCCGGGCCGACCGTCGTCGACATGCTGGCCAACGCCGCCTTCTACTTCGGGCTGACCCGCCAGCTCGCGGAGGAGGAACGCCCGATCTGGAGCCGGCTCACCTTCGCGGTGGCCGAGGACAACTTCCACGCCGCGGCCCGCAGAGGCATAGAAACCACAATCTTCTGGCCGGGTACGGGTGAGAGCCCCGTGACCGACCTCGTCCGCGACGTCCTCCTCCCCAAGGCACACCAGGGCTTGACCAAGTTCGGCGTCGACGCGCACCACCGAGACCGCCTGCTCGGCATCATCGACGAACGCTGCCGCACCGGCCGCAACGGCGCCACCTGGCAGACCGAGGCGGTGTGGCGCGCCGAACACGACCGGGGCCTGGACCGGTACGCCGCCCTGCACGACATGCTGCTCCGCTACAGCGCCCACCAGCAGACGAACGAACCGGTACACACCTGGCCCGTCGACTAGGCGGGGTCCTGCCCGGCCTTCCCCTGCCCGGCCCGGGGCGGCTCCGACGTCCTGGCCGGCGGCGCGGTCTTCGACTGCGGGCCCGCCCCGGCGGACGGGCTGGTCCCGGTCGCATCGGTCGGTCCGGCCGGCTTCGTGGGCTGGGCCGGCCTGGCGGGAGCCTTCCGCGGCGCGGCCTTCTTGGCCGGCGCGGCCTTCTGGGGCGACGCGGGCTTGTCGCCTGGGGCGGTTTTCTCAGCCGGCGCCGCTTTGGCCGGCGCGGCTCTATCGGCTGGCGCGGCCTTCTGTGCTGAGGCGGTCTTCTGGACTGGCGAGGCCTTCGGCTGCCCAGACGCAGTGCCCTCTGCCACTGGGTTGATCTTCGCCACGGCCGGGTTGGCGGGCGGTCGCGCCACGGTCTCCCGCTGAGGCGCCGACGACGGCCGTGGTGGTGGCTGGGGCGCGGAGGCCTGCCGGGGTGGTGACTGCGGCGCGGAGGCCTGCCGGGGTAATGACTGCGGCGCGGACGTCTGGCGCGGGGGTGACTGCGGCGCGGAAGCCTGGCGCTGCGACGGCTGAGGGGCTGGCCCTTGAGAGGGCGCCGGCGGAGCTG
The DNA here is from genome assembly GCF_003002065.1 of Pseudosporangium ferrugineum. Classification (GTDB taxonomy): domain Bacteria; phylum Actinomycetota; class Actinomycetes; order Mycobacteriales; family Micromonosporaceae; genus Actinoplanes; species Actinoplanes ferrugineus_A. The sequence continues at coordinate 124,901 of NZ_PVZG01000011.1, read as the reverse complement.
GTGGCGCGGAGCGGGCCGGCGCGGGTGCCTGGGCCCTGCCCGTTGCCACGGAACTCGGGTCGACGGGCGGGGCGGCCGCGTCCCGGCCGCGTCGCATGCGCCGGAACAACGACGGCCGCTGCCGACCGGCGGACGACTCGCCCTCCGCGGGTGCCTCGGCGGCTACAACGCCGGCCCGGGTCGCGGTATCCGGGCTGCTCGAAGCCCGCGGAACACGAGGCGCCGGCACCGCGACGGATTCGCCCACCCCGCTCCCGCCCGATTGCGACCCGCTCACTTGCGATCCGCCCGACCGCGAGCCCCCTGACGGCGAGCCCCCGGATGGAGGGCCGCTTGATGGGGACGCGTCTGACTGCGGGGTGGCTGCGCGAGTTGCTCGGCGGGTGGCTCGCTGTTGGGCCAGGGCGATCGTTGCTGCCGAGCCCGCGAGGCCGGCCAGCACCGCGTACGGGGCGATCAGGTAGGCCGAGCCGAGCGCACCCAGGGCCGGCGTCAGCTTCGGGGCGAGCACGAAGAAGGCCGCCGCCACCAGCAGGGGGCCCACCGCCCCGGAGGTGGCCGCGCCCGCTCCGAGGTCGCCGCGGCGGGCGGACGGTGCGGCGCCGAGCACGCCGATGACGAAGGCCGCCAGCAGGGTGAGCAGCGCGCTGGGCCAGTGGATCGTGCCGTGGGTGCCGCCGTCGGCCGCGGCGAACTGCCAGCTCGAGAGGTAGGTCGCCGTGGGGCGGTGCCAGAAGACGTCCGCCACGATCGCGGCCACGGCGAGGGCCCAGAGCCAGCCGGCGGTGGCGATGAGGTTGGCGGCCACCGGGCGTGACACCACCGCCCAGTACGCGATCGCGAGGCCGAGCAGGACGCCGATCACCGCGTATCCGCCCGCCACCGTCTCGGGCGAGAACGTGTCCGCGCGTACGGCAGCCCGGGCCGGAAGCGCGATCAGCGCGACCGTCAGCAGGGCGCCGACCGCCGCGGAGGCCGCCAGCGCGAAGCGCCAGGGTCCGCCCAGCGGCCGGCCGAGCCGCGCCGCGACGACCGCGCCGAAGACGGTCGCGCTCGCGGCGATCCAGGTCGCCCAGCCGAGGCTGCCCAGCCAGACGCTGTCGTCGTCGGCGATGCCGGCGGGCCAGACCACCACGCCGAGGCCGTAGCCGAGCCCGAGCTGGGCGGCACCGGTCCCCGCGGCCACCCCGGCCGCGGTTGCTACCCGTGCTGTCCAGCCCTTCGCGGCCATGCGGGGCACTGTAGCCGGGAGGGACCATGCCTGCGAATCGATGAGAGCATCCTTCAAGATTGGCTAAGTTGACCGTTGACGTCCGAGGCGAGCGGGAGGGTGCGGCGATGTCCGACGACACCGGCGAGTACTTCCCGTTCCGCGAGGATTCCTCCGGCGGGGACGAAAGACACCCGAACGGGCGTCCCCGGACGGGGGACGACGAGCCCGACGCCACCCGCCGGATGCCGGCCACACCCGCCGGCTCCGACCGTACGGAAATGCTGCCGGCGGACCGCACGGAAATGCTGCCGGCGGACCGCACGGAAATGCTGCCGGCGGCCGGCTCCGACCGTACGGAATTGGTGTCGCCGGTCGACGACGCGACCAGGGTGACCGGCCGGGCCGACCCGACCGCGGTCCAGCCGCCGGTGCGGCCCACGGACAACTGGGCCGACGACGACCAGGTCTGGGCGGGCCGCGCCGGGGTGCGTCCGCCGCGGCCCGGCGACGATGCCACGCGTACGGACTGGGCCGCGGTGCCGGCCGACGAGCCCCGCGGCCGATGGTGGACGCCGATCGTGGTGGGGATCGTGGCGCTGCTCCTGCTGGGCGTGCTGAGCTGGGGGGTCTACCTGATCCTGCAGTCGACGTCCGGGGAGGACGACGAGACGCCCGCGCCCGTGGCCACGACCTCGGCGGCTCCGGCGCCGACGACGCAGCCGACCACCGAGGCGCCCACGACCGCGCCGACGACGACCGCGCCCTCCAGCGCGCCGGTGAGTTCACCGACCGACGTTGCGATCCCGGCGCTGCGCGGGCTGTCGCTGGACGAGGCCCGTGCGGCGCTCAACCGCAAGGGGCTGAACTACCGCCTGCGCTATGTGGCCAGCACGGAAGCACCTCCGGGAACGGTGATCGGCAGCGATCCGAGCGAGGGCCAGCAGGTCCCGGGCGACACGATCGTGAACCTGATCATCGCCGCGGAGCCGACCACGACCGCTCCCACGCCGACGACGCCGGCCCCGACGTCCGGGGGAGCGGACGAGGACTGACGGCCGGATCGAGCGGCGAGCGGACCGGCCGTGGTCGGCGGCCGGGGCGGGCGTGACGCCCGGGTGGTGCGGCCGGGCCGGGATGGGCGGCACGGCCGTGGTGATGCCCGTCGTGCGAGGTTAGGCATCGTCCGGCGGATGGTTCGGGAACCGTGTGCGGACGGGTCGGACGCAGCATGCGGCGGCCTGGGGCTGGGCGTGCGGCGGGCTGGGCGTTGCGGCGGGCTGGGCCGGGTTGGGCCGGGTTGGGCGTGCGGCTGGGCCGGGTTGGGCGTGCGCTGGGCTGCTCAACCTGCGGCTGGGCTGCTCGACGTGCGGCTGGGCTGCCCAGCGTGCGGCGACGGGCGGGTCGGTCAGCGGTTGGCGCGGAAGGCGCGGACCGGGATCGAGCCCGTCGTCATGCCCGGCTGGCGGCCGTTGCGGGTGCGCGGGTCCGGCGCCTTGCCGACCTGGCGCAGGCCGCTGACCTGCACGAAGATGGACCGGCGTTCGACGGCGTCACCCGCGGTGTTGAGTTCGTAGCCATCCAGCCAGATCCAGCCGTCGTACGTCGGCCAGTCATGGACCCGGATCACGCGGAAAATCATCGGCGATGAGAATTGGACGCTCGCCGCCTTCGTCACATGGATGACATCGCCGGACCGAGGAAGCACGTCAACTCCTGTCCTGAAAAAAGTCTCGGGGCAAAACCGATTTGCCGCACAGTACACAGATGTTCCAGTGTGCCCGGCTCGTGCGTCATCGCAAGGCTACGAAGATGCCAATCCTCGCAACAAAGCCATAACGCCGCCGTCGGCCCCCGCCAGGGCCCCGCGACTTCACAGTCCACGCAGGACATTCGGTTGGAGCCGACTCCACATTCAGCATCACGTCGATGTGGTGTCGGGCTGAGCAACGCTGAACGGAACACTAAGTGACGTCCGCCATACCGAAAGATTGCACCACACCCACCATCGATGCAAGTTGCACGTCAGCCGTCCGTGACCAAGTGATCACTGTCGACGCTTGAAGGATCAAGAGATCACCAGAGACACTGGAACCGACAAACGCCGTACGGCGGAGCATCTCGCCGTTCCGCCGCACCCCCGGAGGTACGCGTGAATCCGCGCCGCAGCCCCACCATCCGCCGCCGTCGACTCGGCGCTGAGCTGCGCAGATACCGTGACGCCGCCGGCGTGACGATAGACGCGGCGGCCGAACGCCTCGGTTGCTCACCGTCCAAAGTGTCCAGGATCGAGACCGGGCACACGAGCGCCACCCCGCGCGATGTAAAGGACATGTTGGACATTTACGGCGTGGCTGGGGCAGCCTCCGACGAATTAGTCCAGATTGCGCGCGAAGCGCGACAAAAGGGGTGGTGGCACCCGTTCAGCACGGTTCTCACCGGGGCCTATGTGGGGCTGGAGGCCGCCGCGAAATCCATCCGGGCGTACGAGCAGCAGGTGGTGCCCGGACTTCTGCAGACCGACAAGTACGCAATTGCGATGATTCGGGCCGCTCGACTGGGTGACACCGACCGAGAAATAGAGCAACGGGTACGAGTCCGCATGGCTCGCCAAGCGTTATTGATTCAGGACGATCCGATCGATCTTTGGGTGGTGCTCGATGAGGCGGTGCTGAGCCGGCCGGTCGGCGGCGACGAGGTCATGAGAGATCAATTACTCCGATTGGCCGAGATGACCCAGCTGCCGAACGTCACTCTCCAGATCCTGCCGTTCGCGGCGGGAGCCCATGCCGGCATGGACGGCACATTCGCGATCCTCGACTTTCCCGATGCCGAGGACCCGAATGTGGTGTTCGCCGAGAACGCCACCGGCGGGCTGTTCCTGGAGAAGACCGACGAACTCCGCAAGTACAACTCCATCTTCGACACCATCCGGGCGACGGCCCTCTCACCCGAGGAGTCCAGTGACATGATCAAAATGCTGGCAGAGGAGCCATTGTGGAAGTCGAGACCAAGGGTTTCCGGATCGATCTGAGCCGCGCTCAGTGGTTCAAGAGCACGCGCAGCGGCCCCAACTGCGACAACTGCGTCGAGGTGGCGTTCGTGGACGAGGCCATCGCGGTCCGTGACTCGAAGAACCCGACGGGACCTGCCCTGATCTTCACCGTCGACGAGTGGGACGCGTTCGTGGGCGGTGCCAAGGACGGCGAGTTCGACCTCTAGGACGCCGCCGCCTACGCACGAGGCAAGACCCGACGGCCGCCGCCGACCCCGACGGCGGCCGTCCTGCATCCCGTCGCCCCGCCGACAGTTGCCCCGCCGGCAGGTCGCCCCCGGCGGTTGCCTCGGCGGCAGTCGCCTCGCCTGCCGCTCTGCCGGTCACATTTCGGCTGATTTGCGCCGTCGCTCGGTGGGGACTCTCCTCGTTGAACGCCTTAAGCGCGGGCCGGACCGCGCCGGCGTACCGCTGTTTGCCCGTACGGCTGACCGTCCCCCTCGCGTGACGGTGCGGGCAGAGCCAACTCAACGAGCGAGGCAAGGCGAGATCAGATGACGATTGGTTCCGACAACCTGGGCAACGGGTCCTCGACGGCACAGGACCGGTTCAGCGGCGGCGTGAGCGCGTACCGGCAGAACCGGCGGGAGGCGCTGGCTTCGGAGGACGGCGAGCTGGTGGCGCGGGGCAGCGGCCCGAGCCTGTCCTCGTCGGGGCTGCCGACCCGTACCCCGATCGAGCCGACCAGTGCGCTGGACCGGGCGGCGAAGCTGCCGTCCCTCGACATGCAGGGCCTCACCGAGCCGGTGTTCCCGTCGGGCGGCTGGGTCGACGCCGCGCCGTCGCAGTCGATGGCGGACCACCCGCTGCTCCGCGGCCTGCTGCTGGAGTTGCCGGCCCGCGGCACCATGCCGCCGTCGGAGTGGCTGGACCGGTGGTTCGAGGCGGCCCGGTCGATCCTCGAGCTGCTCTACGTCCAGGAAGCCAAGCGCCAGTAAGTGCGCCCGGCCCGGTGGGCCGCCGTGGCGGCGGCGGTCCACCGGCTCCGCCCCGGTCCGGCAGCCCGGTCCGGCAGGGTCCGGCAGCCCGGTCCGGGCAGTCCCGGTCCGGCGGTGGGCGTGAGTGTTACGCCGCCAGGTCGACCTCGTGGGTGGCGGGCTTCGCGGGAGCCGTCGGCTCCTCGGGGAGCATCACGTACGCCTCGGAGCGGGACACCGCCGCCGGGCGGGCGCGGAGGCGTCCGCGGGTGAGGGGAGCCAGCACCGCGAGGTTCAGGCGGCTGTGCCGGACCACGTGCCGGACGGCCAGGGCCAGCACCACGACCGCGGTCACGGTGATGACGATGCCCGCGACGCTCGCGCCCGGCACCTCGATGAGGCCGGCGGCGATGGGTACGCCCGCGAGCGCGGCCAGCCCGGTCACCTGCAGCGGCGTGGCGACCAGCGGGTGCGCGGCCGCGGCCACCAGCGCGGGCGGTGCCGGGGCGAGCGGGGCGGTGGCGAAGGCGGCGGCACCGCGGCGGATCTGGGTCAGCCGGCGCGCTGTCACCGTTACCACCACGAGGGCAGGGATGGACGCGAGCAGGGCGGCGGTGGAGGCCGCGGACTCGCCGGGAAGCAGGCTGGTCAGCAGCGGCACGGCGAGGAACACCGCGACGCCCGCACCGACCAGCGCGGACAGCGCCCGGGCGCGGCGCCGGAGCTCCCGGGCCGTACGGGCGACCGGAAGCGCATCGGCGAGCAGCCCGGCGGTGAGCCAGACCGCGGCGAGAGCGCCGATGAGGATGAGGTCCGTCGTGGTGTTCACATCGACAGCCTTCACCAATGACGCAACCCGCAGAACCGGGATATCACCGGAGCGGTGACCCGTAGGGGTGGGGGCGGTGACTCGACGCTTGCACCCGGCTACGGCATGCACTCATTCCAATGGGCGAAGCGGACAATGCCCTCTGTTGTGATCGTGACGAGTGTCCTAATGTCGGGTGCCAGACGTCCCGGTGCATCGATCTTTTTTGTCACGACGTGCGCCGCTTGCCGGGATGACGGGCTCGACCTGGGGAGGTCGGCCGGGACCCCGCTCGACACGGCGGGGTTCCGGCACCACCGGACGGTCAGACCGCGAACGTACGGACCGGCTCGCTCGTCGGCGCCGGCGGCTTCGCCTTCCACAGGCCCGTCTTCTGCGCGACGAGGCGGGAGACGTAGGCGGGGTTCAGCAGCACGTAGCGCTTCCACAGCCGCTTGGGCTCGAGCCCGAGGCGCCACAGCCACTCGAGCGAGTACTTCTGCATCCACGGCGGCGGGTTCTTGAGCAGGCCCGCGTGGTAGTCGAAGGCCGCCCCGACGGCGAGCAGCGGCATGTCCAGGTGCGGGCGCATCGCGTACGCCCAGATCTCCTGCCGGGGGCAGCCCAGGCCGACCAGGACGAGGCGCGCGCCGGAGGCCTTGATCCGGTCGGCGATCTCCACGTCCTCGCCGGGGTGGTTCGCGCGGAACTTGGACGCCTCGACGCCGGCGATCTTCAGCGCCGGGAACATCCGCTCCAGCGCCGGGATCAGCTTGTCGAGCGTCGGCTGGGTCGACCCGTACAGGTAGACCGGCAGGCCCTCGGCCGCCGCCTGGCGCAGAACCCGCAGCGTCAGCTCCGGGCCGTAGACCCGGTCGGTCAGGCCGGCGTGGTGGACCAGGTTCAATGCTCCGCGTACGGGCTGACCGTCGGGCGTCACCAGGTCGAACGAGTTCAGCCGGGCGTTGTGTGCCTTGTCCTGGACGCCGGTCATCACGCCGTGCACGGCCAGGGCGGTCACCGCGTACGGCCGGCGCTCGCGGGCCGCCTCGATGATCCTCTCGGTCGCCGCGTCGTAGTCGACGGCGTCGACCAGCACGCCGAGCACGTTGCGCTTGCCCTGGTCGATCATGACGCGGGGACCCACTTGTCGACGTTGGCCTCGTAGATCTCCTGGAGGATCATCGGCACGTCGTATACCTGCTTCCACTCCGGGTAGTCGGCCTGGAAGGCGGCCATCGAGCCGATCCACCACTGGTGGTCGCCGACGCGGTTCTCGTCCACGTACTCGGTGATCATCTCGGTGCCGCTGATCTTCGCCGCGATCGCGAACGCCTCGAGGTTGGAGCAGTTCGAGTGGCGTCCGCCGCCGAGGTTGTAGACCTTCGCCGAGCCGGGGTTGCGGAAGAAGGCCTCGAACGCGCTCAGCACGTCGTGGCTGTGGATCGCGTCGCGGACCTGCTTGCCCTTGTAACCGAAGATCCGGTACGTGCGCCGTTCCATGTTCGCGCGCATCACGTACCCGAGGAAGCCGTGCAGTTCGGTCGCGGAGTGGGCCGGGCCGGTGAGCGTGCCGCCGCGGAAGATCGCCGTCTTCATCCCGAAGTAGCGGCCGTACTCCTGCGCCATGACGTCCGCCGCGACCTTGGACGCGCCGAAGATCGAGTGCAGGCAGTTGTCGATCGACATGTCCTCGGTGATGCCGTCGTAGTAGGGGTGCGCGGGATCGAGCTCCCAGCGCGTCTCCTGCTCGACGAGCGGCAGCCGGTTGGGGGTGTCGCCGTACACCTTGTTGGTGGAGCAGTGCAGGAACGGCGCCTCGATGCAGTGCTCGCGGGTGTTCTGCAGCATCGTGAGCGTGCCGCCGGCATTCACGTCGAAGTCCGTGTACGGGTCCCGTACGGCCCAGTCGTGCGACGGCTGCGCCGCGGTGTGGATCACGACGGCGATGTCCTTGCCGTACCGCTTGAAGATCCGCCCGACCGCGTCCCGGTCCCGGATGTCGACCCCGTGGTGCTCGTACGCCGACCCCAGCTCAGAGCTCAGCCGCTGCACGTTCCACGCGGTCGAGGCCTCCGCCCCGAAGAACTCCTGCCGCATGTCGTTGTCGATCCCGACCACGTCGAGCCCCAGCCCGGCAAAGTGCCGCACCGCCTCCGACCCGATGAGACCACCCGATCCGGTTACCAGAGCAACGGCCACGAGCGAACACCCCAGACCCCTCGACACCAAAAAAACCGACCGCGAGCATAACGCCCGATCCCACAGCCCTCTCAGCCCAGGCAAGAGCGCCGCCCCACCCGCCACGCCCGAGCCGACCTACCGCCACGCCCGAGCTGACTCACCGCCACGCCCAGGTTCGACGGTAACCATCACCCCTGGGGTGCCCACCGCCACGCCCGGTTTGAGGGCAACCGACTCTCCTGGGGTGCCCACCGCAACGCGGGGTCTCCGGGGGCTCGGCCCCCGGAGCAGAAAGAAAGAGCGACCCCTGCCCCGCGCTGTCCGCGGGCAGAGGTCGCCTGGTCGCTCGTGGGGATGGGGGGAGTTGAACCCCCACGTCCTTTCGGACACACGGACCTGAACCGTGCGCGTCTGCCATTCCGCCACATCCCCGTGGCACTGCGTTAGCCGGAACAGATTACGCTGTCCCTCGTTACATCGCGAGCAGGTACTGCCCTTGACGCCAGGGAAGATTAGCACGGCGTCGAGGGCCGCCATACGAGGGTCAGGAGCGACCGGCCGCTCGTCGCAGAGATGCACAAGCGGCGGCCGGATACCATCATGTCCTCGGAACCCGAGGAGGAGCCGGTGAGCGTGCTGCAGCGCTTTGAGAAGCGATTGGAAGGCCTGGTCGAGGGGGCCTTCGCGAAGGTGTTCAAGGGTGTCGTGCACCCGGTGGAGATTCTGAATGCCATGCAGCGGGAGGCCGAGGCACACAAGGCTATCCTCGCCGGTGGCCGGACTCTCGTGCCGAATCGCTACGTGATCGATCTCTCGCCGTACGACCACAGCAGGCTGGCGCCGTATGCCGCCGCGCTGGCCCAGGAGCTGGCCCAGTCGCAGGCGGAGTTCATCGGCGAGCAGGCCTGGACGGTCTACGGCGATGTGATCGTGGAGATCGAGCGGGGCGACGGGCTCGACACGGGCATGTTCCGGGTCACGGCGGAGGTGTACACCGGCGGCGAGGTCGCCCCGGTGCAGCAGCCGGCGTACGACGCCCAGCCCGCCTATTCGCCGTACGACCAGCAGCCGGGCGGCTATCAGCAGCACGGGCACAACGGGCGCAACGTCGGCCTGGTGTCCGGCGACGGGCGCACGTACCCGCTGCAGATGGGCTCGACCGTGATCGGCCGCGGCGATCAGGCGAATCTGCGGCTGCCGGATGTCGGCATCTCGCGCCGCCACGCCCGGCTGGACTACGACGGCAGCCAGGTGGTGCTGACCGATCTCGGTTCGACCAACGGAACCATGGTCAACGGCCAGCGCGTGTCCGCCGTGGCGCTGAACCCGGGCGACATGATCCAGCTGGGTACGACCACGTTGACGTTCCGAGTGGACGGCTAAGCACCTTGCCCGAATTCGTCCTCACCGTCGCCCGCTTCGGGTTCCTCATCCTGCTGTGGATCTTCGTGTTCACGGTGGTCGGGGTCATCCGGAAGGATCTTTTCGCCGGCGTCCGGTCCAAGAGCATCGTCGCCACGCCTCGCGGGGTCGGCGGGGTGATGGCTCCTGGCCGGCCGGCGAAGGCGAAGCGCGGCAAGTCGGCGCGGCAGCTCGTCGTGACGGCCGGTCAGCTGGCCGGCACCCGGATCACTCTCGGTGAGGCACAGATCACCATAGGGCGTGCTGAGGATTCGACGCTGGTCATCACCGATGACTTCGCGTCGGCGCGGCACGCCCGGCTCGTGCCGCGTGACGGCCAGTGGTTCGTCGAGGATCTCGGCTCGACGAACGGCACCTATCTCGATCGCGGTAAGGTCTCCGGACCTACTCCCGTCCCCCTTGGCGTGCCGATCCGGATCGGCCGCACTTCTCTCGAGTTACGGCCATGACCCTGACCCTGCGCTACGCCGCCCAGAGTGACCGCGGTCTGATCCGAGACGGAAACCAGGATTCCGTCTACGCCGGACCGCGGCTGCTTGCCGTCGCCGACGGCATGGGCGGCATGGCCGCCGGTGACGTCGCCAGCAATATCGTCATCGCCGCCATGGCGCCGCTCGACGAGGACGTGCCGGGCGATGCGCTCGTGGACGCCTTGCGGCACGCCGTCGGGACGGCCAATCAGCAGTTGCGGGACACCGTGGACGCCAATCCCCACCTGGAGGGGATGGGTACGACCCTGACCGCGGTGCTCTTCTCCGGCAGCAAGATCGGCATGGTGCACATCGGGGACTCCCGCGCGTACATGCTTCGCCACGGAGAGTTCTCGCAGATCACCAAGGACGACACGTACGTTCAGATGCTCGTCGACGAGGGCCGGATCAGCCCGGAGGAGGCGAGCAGCCACCCGCAGCGGTCGCTGCTCACCCGCGCCCTCGACGGCCGCGACATCGACCCGGAGTATTCGGTACGCCAGGTGCTCAAGGGCGACCGTTACCTGATCTGCAGCGACGGTCTCTCCGGTGTGGTGAGTGCGGAAACCATCGGCGAGAGCATGCGGGACATCCCGGACCCGCAGGTGTGCGTGGAACGGCTCGTGCAGCTGGCGCTCCGCGGCGGCGGTCCGGACAACATCACCGTGGTGGTCGCCGACGCCACCGACGCGGACATCGTCGAGCAGGCACCGATCGTCGGCGGCGCGGCCGCCCGCGACCGCGGCAACTCGACCGTGGCGGACAGTTCCAGCGCGGCGGCCCGTGCGGCGGCCCTGCAGGCACCTCCGCGCCCGGCCCAGCCCGAGGGGCCCGCCTACGAGCGCGAGGACCCGGAGCCGCCGCCCAAGCGGCACCCGGTCCGCACCAGCCTCCTCGTCCTGCTGCTCCTCGCCGTGCTCGGCGGCGGCCTGTGGAGCGGCTGGAAGTACACCCAGGATCAGTATTACGTCGGCGCCACGGAGCAGGGCCAGCTGGCCATCTTCCGCGGCGTGCCGGGCCAGATCGCCGGCCTCGACCTGTCGAGCGTCAACGAGACCAGCGCCGCACGCCTCGACGATCTGACCACGGTCGCGCAGGACCGGGTCAAGCAGGGCATCCACGCCGACAGCAGGACCGACGCCCAGCGCCGGTTGCTCGAGCTGACCAGCGAGGACGCGTCCAACCCCAACCTCAAGCCGGTGTGCGCGCCCAGCAGCGCGCCGCCGTCCGCCGGGCCGACCGGTCCCACGACTCCGCCGACCGGGCGGACCACACCGCCCTCCGGGAAGACGACGCCCCCCACCCGGGGCACCGCCTCCCGGGCGCCCGAAACCGCGCCCGCCTCCACGCCGGACGCCCAGCCTTCGGACCCGAACCCGCCGGTCACCAGCGACCCGGTCGGGTGCCGGCCCGTCGACTGAGCGCCGCCCGACCGAAGTCTGGGGACTCTTCTTGACCGCGCCCGCCCTCCCGGCTCCCACACCCGCCACCACGGGTGAGATGCCGCGCGTCCCGGGCACGAGGACGGGACGCAACGCGGAGCTGGGTCTGCTCCTGTTCGCGATGGTGATCGTGGCCCTCTTCGGCGCCACGGCGGAGATCAACCAGCTCGACAAGCTGTCCTCGTCGTTCTGGGTTCCGGCGGCGCTGCTGACCGTTCTGTTCGTCGGGCTCCACCTGGTCGTCCGCTTCCGGGCGGTATACGCGGACCCGGTGCTGATCCCCGCGGTCGCACTGATCAACGGCCTGGGCGTCGCCTTCCTGCGGCGCATGGACCTCGAACGCGCCATCGCCCGCAAGGAGCCCATCCCCGGGATCTTCGGTGCGGTGGGCGGCCGGCAGCTCATGTGGACGCTCTTCGCGCTGATCCTGGCGGCGCTGCTGCTGGTGATCGTCCGCGACCACAAGACCGTCTCGCGGTATGCGTACACGCTGGGCCTGGTCGGTATCGTCCTGGTGATGATCCCGGCGGTCCTGCCGGCATCGATCTCCGAGGTCAACGGCGCCCGCCTGTGGATCCGGATCGGCTCCTTCTCGATCCAGCCGGGTGAGTTCGCGAAGTTGGCGCTGGTGTCGTTCTTCGCGTACTACCTGGTTCGCAAGCGCGAGGTGCTGTCGCTGGCCAGCCGCCGGTTCCTCGGCATCGACTTCCCCCGCGGCCGGGACCTCGGCCCGGTCGTCACGGTGTGGCTGCTCTCACTGCTGGTCCTCGTCTTCGAGAAGGACCTCGGTACGGCGCTGCTCTACTTCGGCCTCTTCGTCGTGACCCTGTACGTCGCCACCGAGCGTGCCAGCTGGCTGATCATCGGCCTGCTCATGTTCTTCGGCGGCGTCTACGTGGCGTACCTGCTGGGCGCCTCGGTGGGCGGCCCGTTCGCCAACTTCTACGACCGCGCCTCGGTCTGGCTCGACCCGTTCGCCGACAAGTTCTACAACCGGGAGTTCGGCGGCAGCTACCAGCTCGTCCAGGGCCTGCTCGGCCTGGGCACGGGCGGCCTGTTCGGTTCGGGGCCGGGTGGAGGCTCGCCCTGGATCGTGCCCGAGGTGCGCACCGACTTCATCTTCGCCGGCCTCGGCGAGGAGATCGGCCTCTTCGGCCTGTCCGCGCTGCTCGTGTGCTACCTGCTCATCGTCGAGCGGGGGCTGCGCGCGGCGCTGGCCGTACGCGATTCGTTCGGCAAGCTGGTCGCCGGCGGCCTGGCCTTCACCCTGGGGTTGCAGGTCTTCGTCATCCTGGGTGGCATCACGGGCCTGATCCCGCTGACCGGGCAGACCACGCCGTTCCTGTCCGCCGGTGGCTCGTCGCTCATGGCGAACTGGCTGCTCGTCGCCATGCTGCTGCGGATCTCCGACGCGGGCCGCAAACCCGCGACGGGCGGGCCGGCGGTGCAGGCCGGCGGCCCCAAGCAGCCACCCGCACAGTTGCACGGCGCCATGACGGAGGTGATCAAGCCGTGAACGCTCCCCTGCGCAAGGCCGGCGTGGTCATCCTCGTCCTGTTCGGGCTGCTCTTCGCCAACCTCAACTGGGTTCAGGCGTACAAGGGCGACGAATACCGCACGACCGACCGCAACGGCCGGGTCCGGGTCGCCGAGTACGAGATCCCCCGCGGCGTCATCGAGGCCGGTGGGCAGGCCCTGGCGGAGAGCAAGGCCACCGACGGCGAGCTCAAGTTCCTCCGCGTCTACCCGGAGAAGCAGGTGTACGCCCCGATCGTCGGCTACAAGCCGGTAGGCGGCGCCGAGGTCGGCATCGAGCGCAGCGAGGACGAGTTCCTCTCCGGCGCCAGCGACAAGCTCTTCGCCGACCGGATCAGCGCCATGTTCACCGGCGAGGAGCCGGCCGGCGGCAACGTCGTGCTCTCGATCAAGCCGAAGGCGCAGGAAGTCGCCTGGAAGCAGCTGACGAACAACGAGCGCGGCGCGAAGAAGGGTTCCGCGGTCGCGATCGACCCGCGTACGGGTGCGATCCAGGCGCTGGTGACCATGCCCAGCTACGACCCGAACCCGCTGGCCAGCCACGACGACAAGGTGTCGGGGGCGGCGTACAAGAAGCTCAACGAGGACAAGGACAAGCCGCTGCTCAACCGGGCGACGTCCGAGAACTACCCGCCCGGCTCGACGATGAAGGTCATCATCGCGGCGGCGGCGCTGAAGAACGGCTACACGCAGAGCAGCGAGATCCAGGCCGGCCCGGAGTACATCGCGCCGGGCTCCGGCGCCCCGATCCGCAACGCCGAGGCGGAGACCTGCCCGTCGAGCAAGGTGACGCTCAAGGAGGCGCTGACCGACAGCTGCAACACCGGCTTCGCGCGCCTCGGCGTCGAGCTGGGCGGCGACAAGGTCAAGAAGGAGGCCCAGGCCTGGGGCTTCGAGCAGGAGGACCTCACCATCGGCAGCCTCCGCGACGGCGGCCTGCCGGTCACCGCGAGCCGCACCGGCGCCATGCAGAACGCGGACGGCAGCATCGACCAGGCCGCCCTCGCCCAGTCGTCGATCGGGCAGAGGGAAGTCCGGATGACCACCGTGCAGGGCGCGCTGATGGCCGCGACCGTCGCCAACGGCGGCCGTCAGATGCGCCCGTACCTGGTGCAGCAGGAGCTCAGCCCGGACCGCCGGCCGATCTACAACGCCGACCCGACGACCCTGCGGACGCCGATCGACAGCAAGGTGGCCGGTGATCTCAAGGAGATGATGGTCAGCGTCGTCGAGAACGGCACCGGCAAGCGGGCGCAGATCGACGGGTACGAGGTCGGCGGCAAGACCGGCACCGCGCAGAACGCCGAGGGCGCCGACCCGCACGGCTGGTTCGTCGGCTTCGCGTTCAACGACAAGGGACAGCCCGTCTCGGCGGTCTGCGTCATGCTGGAGAACGTGTCCGGCGGTCACGCGAGCGCCGAAGCCGCCCGCATCGCCGGGAAGATCATGAAGGCCGCGGCCGGCGGGGGAGGGGACTGACATGATCAGCCCTGGGGTGACCCTCGGTGGCCGGTACCGCCTGGACGAGCGCATCGCCGGCGGCGGCATGGGCGACGTGTGGCGCGGCACCGACGAGGTGCTCGGCCGTACGGTCGCGGTCAAGATCCTGTTGCCGGCCCTGCTGGACGAGCCGGGGTTCGCCGAGCGGTTCCGCGGCGAGGCCCGGACCATGGCGACCATCAACCACCCCGGCGTGGTGGACGTCTACGACTACGGCAGCGACCAGCAGCTCGCCTTCCTGGTGATGGAGTACGTCGAGGGCGACGCGCTCTCCCGCACGCTCAGCCGGGTCGGCCGCCTCACCCCCGCGCGCACCATGGCGCTCGTGGCCCAGGCGGCGGACGCGTTGCAGGCCGCCCACGCGAACGGGATCGTGCACCGGGACGTCAAGCCGGGCAACCTTCTCGTACGCCCGAACGGCACGCTGGTCCTCACCGACTTCGGCATCGCCCGTTCCGCGCTCGTCGGCCAGCTCACGGTCGCCGGCTCGGTCCTCGGCACCGCCTCCTACATCTCTCCCGAGCAGGCATCCGGGGCGGTGGCCACCGCCGCCTCCGACGTGTACGCGCTCGGCGTGGTCGCGTACCAGTGCCTGTCCGGGCACCGGCCGTTCGACGGTGCGACGCCGATCGAGATCGCGATGAAGCACGTACGCGACTCGCCGCGCCCGCTGCCGGCCGACATCCCGCCCGCGGTCCGGGCGATCGTCGACCGGGCGATGGCCAAGGACCCGGGCGCCCGCTGGCCCACGGCGTCCGCGATGGCCTCCGTCGCGCGGCAGGCCGCGTCGTCGCTGACCACGCAGGTGCATCAGCCGGCCGTCAACGGCGCCGGCCAGCAGGGACGCCCGATGTCCGGCGGACCGGCCGTGAACCGTCCGCAGTCCGGCGGCCCCTCGGTCGCCAACCGGCCGCATTCCGGCGCGCCCACGTCCGGCCCCACCGGGCACCCGAACGCCGGACAGGCCCGGCCGCCGTATCCGCCGGTGCCCCGGCCCGTGTCCGGCGGCCAGGGTGCGCGCGGCGCGGCCTCGGTGCCGCCGCTGCAGCAGCCGTACCGGCACCCCTCGGCCCCGCCGATGCAGCACCCGGCGATGACCCCCGGCAAGCAGAGCGACAATTCGGGCGGGCGGCAGGTCCTGATCGTGCTGGCCGTGGTGCTGGCGCTGCTCGTCCTGCTCTGCGCCGGCGTGATCTCGTTCCTCCTCAAGGAGGGCAACACCGCCATGGGCGCGACCGAACCGTACACGGCGTCGTCGTCGTACCGTCTTACGAAGCAGGCTGGCGCCCCGCACAGCCCGAACCCCGCGACCGAAGGACGACAGACGTTATGACGGCGCAGGCCCGCCTGCTGGGTGGCAGGTATCAGGTCGGCGAGCTGCTCGGATACGGCGGCATGGCCGAGGTGCACCGGGGTCGCGACCTCCGGCTCGGCCGCGACGTGGCCATCAAGATGCTGCGGTCGGATCTCGCCCGCGACGCCACCTTCCAGGAGCGGTTCCGGCGCGAGGCGCAGAACTCGGCGGCCCTGAACCACCCGGCGATCGTTGCCGTCTACGACACCGGCGAGGAGACCTCGTCGACCGGTGAGCGTCAGCCGTTCATCGTCATGGAGTTCGTGAACGGCCGGACGCTCAAGGAGGTGCTCGCGGCCGAGCAGCGACTACAGACCCGCAAGGCCCTCGAGATCATCGCCGACATCTGCGCCGCCCTCGAGTTCAGCCACCGGCACGGGATCATCCACCGCGACATCAAGCCCGGCAACGTGATGATCACGCAGAACGGGCAGGTCAAGGTCATGGACTTCGGCATCGCCCGGGCCCTGGCCAGTGGCGCGACGACGATGACACAGACCAGTGCGGTCATCGGTACGGCGCAGTACCTCTCCCCGGAGCAGGCCCGCGGCGAGTCGGTCGACGCCCGCTCCGACGTGTACGCGGCCGGCTGCGTGCTCTTCGAGCTCCTCGTCGGACACCCGCCCTTCGTCGGCGACAGCCCGGTGAGCGTGGCGTACCAGCACGTCCGCGAGGACCCGAAGGCGCCCAGCGACATCGTCCGCGAGGTGCCGCCGGACGTCGACGCGATCGTCCTCAAGGCGCTGGCGAAGAACCCGATCAACCGCTACCAGAGCGCGCAGGAGATGCGCGCGGACGCCCTGCGCGCCGTCTCCGGCCGTCCCGTCATGGCGACCCCGGTGATGACCGAGGCCGAGACCATGGCCATGACCGGCGGCCCGATGCGCCAGGCGCCGACCGCGACCACGCGCGCCATCCCCGCCGGGGCCCGGGGCCCGGTCGGCCCGCCGCCGCAGGAGCGCAGGACGTCCTCCTGGGTCATGGCCGTCCTCGCGGCGCTCGGCGTGCTCGCCGTGATCGCCCTCGGCATCGGCCTCGCCCTGGCCAACAACAAGGACGACACGCCCGACCCGGTCAAGCAGGCGGCCGTGCCGAAGGTCACGAACCTGTCCGAGAAGGACGCCCGGGACAGGCTCACCGCGGCCGGCTTCTCCAAGGTCGTGCTCGGTACGCCCGAGGAGACCCAGGACTGCAAGGACACGGTCAAGAGCCAGAGCCCCCAGCCGAACGAGACGGTTCCGGTCGACCGCACCATCACCCTGGTGATGTGCCAGAGCCCGGAGACCTCCCGCGTGCCGACCGGCTTGGTCGGCGGCTCGGAGGACGCGGCCAGGGACGCGCTGGCCGCCCGGGGCTTGAAGATCAACGTCGACCGGGTGGACAACATCGCCGACGAGGGCGACGTGGTCTCCGTCGAGGACGAGGGCAAGGTGGTCGACCGCGGCACGACGATCACCGTGAAGGTGTCCCGCGGCAACCTCCACGAGATCCCGGACGTGACGGGCCAGCCCTTCGAGGTCGCCAAGGCCCGGCTGGAGGATCGCGGCTTCACCAACATCGTGCGGGAAGAATCCAACCAGGACGGCGTTCCCGGCACGGTCGTCGAGCAGACCCCCGGCCCCAAGCAGCAGCGTTCGTCCTCGACGAAGATCACGCTGACCGTCATCGCGGCGGAGGTGCCGGACCCGGACGGCTCGGGTACGCCCGACCCGGGCGGCACCACGACGCCGCCGGGCAGTGAAGGCGGCACCGGTGGCACCGGCGTCGGCGGCATCCTCGGCCGCAACAACTAGCCGGAGCCGGGCCCCTCGCTACGTGGTGGCGAACGCGGAGCGGCGGCGGGTCTCGACCTCGGCCGCCAGCTCCGGCGCGCGGTCCCGGGCCTCCGGCAGCCCGCACGCCGCCAGCCAGTTCGCCAGCATGGTGTGGCCTCCCTCGGTCAGCACCGACTCGGGGTGGAACTGGACGCCCTCGATCGGCAGCGTGCGGTGCCGCATCGCCATGACCACGCCGGACCCGGTCCAGCCGGTCACCTCGAGCTCGTCGGGCAGGGTGTCCGGCACGACCGCCAGCGAGTGGTAGCGCGTCGCCGTGAACGGGTCGGGGAGGCCGGCCAGCACGCCCTCGCCCTTGTGCTGCACCGACGACGTCTTGCCGTGCAGCAACTCCGGGGCACGGGTCACCGTCGCGCCGAACGCCGCACCGATCGCCTGGTGGCCCAGGCAGACGCCGAAGAGGGGAAGCTTTCCCGCGTACGCGCGGATGACGTCCATCGTGATGCCGGCGCGTTCGGGCGTACCCGGTCCGGGTGAGAGCAGGACCCCCGCGGCGCCGAAGCCGCCGACGTCGGCGACCGAGATTTCGTCGTTGCGCCGCACTTCGCACTCGGCGCCGAGCTGACCGAGGTACTGGACCAGGTTGAACACGAACGAGTCGTAGTTGTCGATCACGAGGATGCGCACGGCGGTCACCTGGGGCTCGCGGACGGGTCGGGGTCGTTCGTGTGCTGGTCGTACGGGATCTCGTCGGGCCCCAGCACACTCTCGTCGCCGGGCACCACCGAGTCGGGGCCCTGCTGCTCGGTGCCCGTGCCGACCTGCACGTCGTCGAAGGGCAGCAGCGGGGTCGCCCACGGGAAGACGACGTACCAGAGCAGCGCGCCGACCGTGGCGATCAGCACGAGCGAGCCGGTGAGCTTGCCCCACAGGCCGAAGGGCAGTTTGCGCCAGATCCAGGCGTACACGGGACTTTCCTACGCCTTCTTCTTGATGTCCGCGGGCCGGCCGGCGTCGGGCAGCTTCGGGTCCCGCTTGACGGTCTCCACCAGCTCGGCGTGCACGATCAGCCGCTGATAGTTGTTGAACTTCGGGTTGCACGTCGTCAGCGTCAGCATCGCCTTCGTCGGCTTCTTCCCCGGCTGACCCGGTACGGGCGCCACGACCTCGATCTGGGTGGGCCGCACGACCTCGCTGCTGCTGACCTTGTAGACGTACCAGTTGCTGCGCGTCTCCACCCCGATCACATCGCCGGGGTGCAACTCGTCCAGCCGCCAGAAGATCTTGCGGATGCGGTGCCCGGCGACGGAGAAGTTACCGATCTTGCCCGGCTTGGCCGACTGCGGATAGTGCCCGGGCGCGTACCGGATGTCGTGCGGCTCCACGCCGTCGACCACCACCCAGTTCATCCCCAGCTTCGGGATGTAGAGCCGCCCCACCAGATCCTTGCCCGGCGCGGCGGGCGCGGCCTTGCTCGGCCCCGTACTCGGCGCCACCGTCGGATCGTTCCACTGCTCGTCCAGCTGGTTGGCCAGGGTGTCCTGCTCGTCCTCCACCTTCGCCGAGTTGCCGAACACCTCGTACCCGGCGAACAACAGCACGATCAGGCCGAACGTGATCATCAGCTCGCCGGACACCCGGACCCCGGTCCGGATCCGCGAACCGAGAGTCGGCCGGGTCAGCTCCGAATACACGCTCTTGTAGCCCTCGCCGGTCTGCTCGGGGCGCAGCTTGACAACCTTCTCGCCGCGCTTCGGCTTCGTCTCCTCCGCCGGCTCGTCACCACCGCCGTCCCGGGCCGCCGCCGCTGCCGCGGCCACGGAAGCAGCCCCGACGGCATCACCCTTGTCCTTCACGGCGGGCCGCACCGGCTTGGCATCATCCTTCTTCCGTACGGCGGGAAGCAGCCCGGTAGGAGCATCAGCAGTCCGGATCACCGCGGTGGCGGACGGATCCTGCCCCGCCGCCTGAGCAGCCACGGGCAACTGCTCCGCACCGCGCCGCTCAGCCCCCCGCCGCCGCTGCGCTCCGTCCCGCCGATCGGCGAGCGGGGGCAGATCGCCGTCACCCCGCCGAAGGTCGCTGTGCGGAAGCAACTCACCCTCATCGGGCCGCCGCAGGCCGTCCTGGCGCAGGTCGCCGCCGAACTCGCGACCTTGACGAGGGTCGGCCCCCTGGCGCAGGCCGGTTTCCTGGCGCGGGCCAGCTTCCTGGCGCATGTCGGCTTCTTGGCGCGGGCCGGCGGCCGGTGCGGAGGTCGGCGCGGATCGGGCGGGGCTGCGGTCGGCCCACGCGCCGGTGTCGCTGGCGCCGGTCCAGGCGTGCTCCTCGCCCCAGCCGTTGTTCTCCCGCGACCCCGACCAACCGTCGGCCGGACCGGACCAGGTGTCAGCGGGCCCACTCCAGGCCCCTGCCAGATCGGCCCGCCCGGCCAGATCGGCCCGCCCGGCCAGATCGGCCCGCCCGGCCAGATCGGCCCGCCCGGCCGGCGCGGCAGCGGCCCAGGCTCCGGTGCGGTCGGCTCCGGGCTCACGCCAAGCATCCGCGGCGGCCCCCGGGTGGCCGTGCGGACGAGCCTCCGCGTGCTCACCGGGCCAGGCGGCCGTCCGCTGCGGGGCGGCGTCGCGCAGCGACGGCACGATCGCGGTCGGCTCGGCGAGCCCGGCATGGTCGGCGGGACGCCCCGACGGACCGGCGCTCGGAGATCCGCCCACACCCGACCCGGCCGCGACGGCATGCGGCGGAATGCCAGCAGCCGACGGCCGACCGGCGGCATACGGCGCGGCACTCGGAGGCGCGGCGGCATACGGCGCCGGACCCGGTGGCGCAGCGACCGGCGGTGGCGTGGCGGCGAAGGGTGGTGCGGCGACCGGCGGTGGCGCAGCGACGGAGGGTGGTGCGGCGACCGGCGGTGGCGCAGCGACGGAGGGTGGTGCGGCAGCCGACGGTGGCGTGGCGGCGAAGGGTGGTGTGGCGACCGACGGTGGCGCAGCGCCGAAGGGCGGTGCGGTAGCCGGCGGTGCGGCGAAGGGCGGTGCGGCAGGCGGCGGTGGCGTGGCGGCGAAAGGCGGTGCGGCAGGCGACCGGGGCGCTGCGGGGGCATTTGGCACGGCGGCGTGCGGGCCGTTCGCGGAGGACGGCGCGACGGACTGCGGCGTGGCCGGCTGCCGCAGTGCGGCCTCGTGCGGCCCAGCGGGTTGCACGGGCGCTTGTGGAGACGTGGGGCGTGGCGGCATGGCGGGATACGCCGCGGTGGGGAGATGGGCGGCGGCCTGCGCTGCTACGTCGCTGGGCAACTGAGCCGGCGACGCAGGGTGCGGAACCGGCCGAGCCGGCCCGGAGACACTCCCGCCGCTGACCGGCCCAGCCATCCCGGCCGGACTCATGCCGCTGACCGACCTAGCCGTGCCCGCTGCGCCCATGCCACTGACGGGCCCAGCTGTCCCGGCCGAGCTCGCGTCGCCGCCCGGCCCGGCCGAGCTCATGCCGCTGACCGGCCCGGCCGTGGCCGTGCGGGCGGCCCCGCTGATCGGTCCGGGGGCCCCGGCACCCGATCCGCCGGCCGGGGCTGCCGCGCCCGCGGAAGCTGCACCGCCGACGGGTCCTGGCGGCGTCGGGCCGGCGGGGGTGGCGGCGGGGGTTGTTCGTGGGGCGAAGAAGTCGAATTCTCCCGGGACGGGTGCCGGGGCCGGGGCGCTCGGGCGTACGGGAGGGGTGCCCTTGCGGGCCGCTGCTCGCGCCGCTGCGGCGGCGCGGGCCACCTCCGGGTCGATGCCGTCGGGGGCCGGGAGTGTCTGATTTGTAGCAGCCTGCGGGGGAACGTCGGTTTCCGAGGTTGGTGCCGAAGATCCGGGCCACGGAGGGGTGAGGGGGGCGGGCTGCGGGTCGAGCGGGCCGCCCGGTACGCCGTCGGCCGACACGTCGGTGATGCGGGGGATGAACGCCGTCTGCGCGTCACCGTCCGGTGCGCGGTGCCGACCCGAGTTCGCCGCGCCCCCCGGGGCGTTCGACGGGTCCATCACTCGGTGACCTCGGCGGATCGGAGGTCACTCGACCCGTCGTACGCCCGCACAGTCACGTTCCTCTCGACGGTTTCCGTGTAGCCGAGGCCGTAATCGGCGACCGCACTCCGGAATTGTTGGACTCCCTCTGCGGACTCCAACGCCCGATGCATCGCTGTGGGTTCGCCGATCGCCGTGATCTTGAATGGCGGCGAGAAGACCTGGCCGTGTAGCAGCAGCGTGTTGCCGACACAGCGTACCGCGCTCGTGGAGATGACGCGGATATCCATGATCGACATTGCCTCGGCCCCACCTGCCCAGAGGGCGTTCACGACGGCCTGGACGTCACCCTGGTGGACGACGAGATCGTCATTCTGCGGGGCGTCGTCGCCGCCGTCGGCGGGCCGCCGCGACGAGTCGTTGAGGGTGACCGTGACGCCGGGGCCGCGCAGCTCCGTGAAGCCGGCCGGCTCGCGCATGCCGTCGGCGCGCTGGCGGGCCTCCTTGACCGGTTCGTCCACGTCGGCGAGCCGGGCGGCGTCCTGGTCGACCGTCGTACGCAGGGACGCGGCCTGATGCTCGCGCTCCTCGAGCCGTACGCGCTTGTCGGTGATGAGCTGGGCGAGCTGCGGCCGGCGATCGTCGCGCAGGGCCGTGCCGCTCGCCGTGGTGGCCGACGTGGTGAAGAGCAGCCCGGCCGCCAGCGCGATGAGCGGTACGCCCACCGACCACCCGCGTTGCCGCTGTCCTCGCCGTCGCGGCCGCAGCCCCCCGAGGGCGCGGCGCATGACAAGTCGCCACGAGGGCGTCCCCGTGGTGTACTCCACGTCCGCCTTCCTCCCCGTGTCCATCCGAACCCGTACCGGTCCGAAAAACCCGTGCTGGTCCGAAAAACCCACCGGCGGGTGCCTGTACGCGCGCCGCCTTGACTACGCTAGCTATCGAACAGTATTCGCCACGGGCAGCATTCGGGGTCCCCGGAGCCGCTCAGCGGTGGGTTGTTCACCACTTGTTGCCCTCAGGAGAGCACCGTGCCGAAGTCACAGGTCCGCAAGAAGAAGGTCTACACGCCGCCGACGGACGTCCGCCCGGCAGCGACGGCCGCGTCCCGGAAGCCGAGCCCGGTGTGGCTGCCGATCACGGCGGTCTTCCTGATCGTCTTCGGCATCGGCTGGCTGGTCGTCTACTACCTCTCCGAGCAGCAGTATCCGGTCGAGGCGTGGCGCTACTGGAACCTGCTCGTCGGCTTCGGCTGCATGGTGGCTTCCCTGGGACTTCTCTCGCGCTGGCGGTAGCCGCCGTAAGGTCTGATTCGTCCCCACTGCGCACCTCAGGGCTCCCGGCCATGAGGTGCGCTTTCGGCTGCGGCGTGAACACCGGAGACGATCTCCCGCACGCAAAACGATTACCCGTGGGTAACATAGGTCGGCACCCCCGACCGAGGAGGCACAAGGCACATGGGCATCGCGCAGATCGTCGCCACCGTCCTGGCGGGCGCCGTCACCCTCGTGGCGGTCGTGCTCGCGGTGCGCGCCGTCATGTCCATGATCGCGGTCATCCGGCTCGGCAAGCCCGACCCCACCCGCTCCGGTGACAGGGGCCTCCGCACCAGGACGATGCTCAAGGAGACCCTGGGCCACACCAGGATGCTCAAGTGGACCGCGATCGGTGCCGCGCACTGGTTCGTGATGGTCTCCTTCATGATCCTGTTCCTGCTGGTGGTCGAGGCGTACTTCGAGGTCGTCGACCCCGAGGGCGGGCTGCCGATCGTCGGGCACTGGACGATCTACGGGCTGGTCACCGAGGTGATCGGCGCCCTGGGCCTGGTCGGCATCAGCTACCTGATCTACCGCCGGCAGCGCGACAAGAACAAGAAGCGCAGCAGGTTCACCGGCTCCACGATGTGGCAGGGCTACTTCGTCGAGGCCGTGATCATCGGCGTACTGATCTGCGGGTTCCTGATCCGGGGTTTCAAGGTCGCCAACGACACGTTCGAGTTCCCCACCTGGGCCACCCCGATCAGCCACGGCGTCGGCGCGCTGCTGCCGGCCGCCGCCGACGGGCCGACCTGGGTCGCGCTGGTCAAGCTGTGCATCTCCATGGGCTGGCTGATCACCATCGCGCTCAACGTGACGATGGGCGTCGCCTGGCACCGCTTCCTGGCCTTCTTCAACATCTTCTTCAAGCGCAGCCCGGAGAAGCCCGCCGGTTCCGGCCTGGGCGCGCTGAAGCCGATGATGAGCGAGGGCAAGCCGCTCGACTTCGAGGAGGCGGACCCCGAGAAGGACCAGTTCGGCGTCGCCCAGGTCGAGCAGTTCACCTGGAAGGGCCTGCTGGACTTCTCCACGTGCACGGAGTGCGGCCGCTGCCAGTCGCAGTGCCCGGCCTGGAACACGGCGAAGCCGCTGTCGCCCAAGCTGCTCGTGCTGTCGCTTCGCGATAACGCGTACGCGAAAGCCCCGTATCTTCTGGCCGGTGGTGGCAAGGACCTGACGGGCGAGGAGAAGGCGACCGAGGAGCAGCTCAAGGGCGTCGACGTGCTGGCCCTGGCCGAGGCCGAGCGGCCCCTGATCGGTGGCGCCGACGAGAACGGCATCATCGACCCGGACGTGCTGTGGAGCTGCACCACCTGTGGGGCGTGCGTGGAGCAGTGCCCGGTGGACATCGAGCATGTCGACCACATCGTGGACATGCGGCGCTACCAGGTGCTGATCGAGTCGAACTTCCCGGCCGAGGCCGGCGTCATGCTGCGCAACCTGGAGAACAAGGGCAACCCGTGGGGCGCGCCGCAGAACACCCGTGAGGACTGGACCAAGGGCCTCGACTTCGAGATCAAGCGGGTCGGCGAGGCGGACTTCGACTACCTGTTCTGGGTCGGGTGCGCCGGCGCGTTCGAGGACCGGGCCAAGAAGACCACCCGCGCGGTGGCCACACTGCTGCACGAGGCCGGCGTCGACTTCGCCATCCTCGGCGAGGGCGAGACCTGCTCGGGCGACCCGGCTCGGCGGATCGGCAACGAGTTCGTGTTCCAGATGCTCGCCCAGCAGAACGTGGAGACGTTGCAGGAGGCGAACGTCAAGAAGATCGTGGCGACCTGCCCGCACTGCTTCAACACCCTGGGCAACGAGTACGAGCAGCTGGGCCTCAAGGTCGAGGTCGTGCACCACACGCAGCTGCTGGCCCACCTGGTGAAGGAGGGCAAGCTGACGCCCGTGCAGCCGATCGAGGGCGACGTCACGTACCACGACCCGTGCTACCTGGGCCGGCACAACCGCGTGTTCGAGGCGCCCCGGGAGGTTCTGGGCGAGGCGGCCAACCTCGTCGAGATGCCGCGCAACCAGGAACGCTCCTTCTGCTGCGGCGCCGGCGGCGCGCGCATGTGGATGGAGGAGAAGATCGGCAAGCGGATCAACGTGGAGCGCACGGAGGAGGCCCTCGCGACCGGCGCCAAGACCATCGCGGTCGGCTGCCCGTTCTGCTACACGATGATCGGCGACGGGGTCACCGGCAAGGGCGAGCAGGAGAACGTCGAAGTCATCGATGTTGCCAGCGTTCTGCTGCGCAGCATCAAGGGTGACAAGACCTCCGCCTGACGGCGCCCCCTCAGCCTCGTTCCGGCACAATGAGGGCCGAGGTGAACCGATCATGGACGGCCTGCTCCTGACCGCGGTGCTCCCGCTGGCGGCCTTCGCGCTGCTCACGCTGGGCAACGCGTTCTTCGTGGCAGCCGAGTTCGGACTGGTCACCGTCGACCGGGTCGAGATCGACAAGCGCGCCGACGCGGGCGACCGCCGGGCCCGTACGGTCCGGCACGCCCTGCACGAGCTCTCCTTCCAGCTCTCCGGCACCCAGCTGGGCATCACGCTGACCGCCCTGCTCACCGGCTACCTCGCCGAGCCCGCGCTGTCCCGGCTGTTCACCCCGGCCATCGCGCCGATCGCCGGCGGGCACACCGACACGATCACGCACCTGCTCGCGCTGGTCCTGGCCACGCTCGTGTCGATGCTCTTCGGTGAGCTCGTACCGAAGAACGCCGCCCTTGCCCGCCCGATGCGCGTCGCCCTGGCGACGGCCGCGCCGCTCCGGACCTTCTCCCGGCTCTTCAAATGGCTGATCGGCGCGCTGAACGGCTCCGCCAACTGGCTGGTCCGGCGGCTCGGCATCGAGCCGCAGGAGGAGCTGGCCAGCGCGCGTTCCCCGGAGGAGCTGGGCCTGCTCGCCGCGATCAGCGCCCGGGCCGGCGCGCTGCCCGCGGAGACCGCGACGCTGCTGCGCCGCACCATCCGCTTCGGCGAGAAACGCGCGGCGAAGGCGATGACCCCGCGCGTCGACGTGGTCGGCCTGAAGACCACCGCGAGCGTCGCGGATCTGATCAAGGTCGCGCGCGAGACCGGACACACCCGCTTTCCCGTGTACGAGTCGACGCTCGACCTCGTGGTGGGCGTCGTCGGGGTGCCGGACGCCCTGGGGGTACGGCCCGACCGCCGGGCCACGACACCGGTGTCGGCGGTGGCCCGGGAGCCGGTCTACGTCCCGGAGAGCCTCGGCCTGGACCGGGTGCTGGCGGCGCTGCGGGCGGCGGACGCGGACCTCGCGATCGTCGTCGACGAGTACGGCGGCACCGACGGCGTGGTCACGGTCGAGGACCTGATCGAGGAGCTGGTGGGCGAGATCGCCGACGAGTACGACGTCGAGGTCACCGATGCCGGCAGCGCCACGCTGACCGCGCCGGGCGGTGACCGTACGTTCCTGGTCGACGGCCTGCTGCGCGAGGACGAGCTGGCCGAGCAGACCGGCTTCCGGCTGCCCGAGGGCCCGTACGAGACGCTCGCCGGCTTCCTGCTCGCCCGCCTCGGGCACATCCCGGCGCCGGGCGAGTCGCTCGAGGACGAGGGCTGGGAGTTCACCGTCATGGAGGTGGACCGGCACCGCATCGAGCAGGTCCGGGTGGTCGCGCCGCCGGAGCACGCCGATGACTGAACTGCTGGTCACGGTGGTGCTGCTGCTGGGCAACGCGCTCTTCGTCGGTGGCGAGTTCGCGCTGATCGCGTCCCGGCGTACGGCGCTGGAGCCGCTCGCCGAGTCGTCGCGCCCGGCCCGCTGGGCGTTGTCGGCGATGAACCAGATCCCGTTGATGATCGCGGGAGCGCAGCTGGGCATCACGATCTGCTCGCTGGGCCTCGGCGCCATCGCCGAACCGGCGCTGGCCCACCTGGTGGAGGGCCCGTTCGAGGCGGCCGGCCTGCCCGAGAACGCGGTCCACCCGGTCGCGTTCGTGCTGGCCCTGGGCGTCGTCGTCTTCCTGCACACGGTGGTCGGCGAGATGGTGCCGAAGAACATCACGCTCGCCGGCCCGGAGCGCTCGGCGTTGATCCTCGGGCCCTTCATGCTTGCCTTCTGTACGGCGACCAGGCCCATCCTCACGGCCATGCGCTGGGCGTCCCGCACGGTGCTGCGGCTGTGGAAGATCGAGGCGACGGACGCGGTCAAGACGGTCTTCACGGCCGAGGAGCTCGCCGGCATGGTCAGCCAGGCGCGGGCGGAAGGACTCCTGGGCACCGAGCAGTACGCGCGCATCCACGCCGCCCTCGGGCTGAACGAGCGGACCGCGGCGGACACCCTGCGCCCGTGGTCGGGCGTGACCACGGTGGCGGACGACGCCTCTCCCGCCACGATCGAGGCGCTGGCCACGCGCAGCGGCCGGTCCCGGTTCCCGGTGGTGCAGCGGGAGACGCGGCGCGTGCTCGGCTTCGTACACGTGAAGGATGTCCTGGGTTACGAGGGCGCCGAGCGGCGGCAACCGGTCCCGGCGCAGATCATCCGGCCGCTCGCCGTGGTGCCGCCGGACCGGAACCTGGCGGACCTGCTGCTGGCCATGCGCCGCGACCGCCGGCACATCGTGCTGGTGAGCGACGGGCGACGGCCGCTCGGCGTCATCGCGCTGGACGACGTCCTGCACGCGGTCATCGGCGAACCCACCTCGACCGCGGAACCGGCGGGCCGGGCCGCGGTCTGAGCGGGTGCCGCCCGCCCGGAACCGGCGGGCGGGGCCGCGGGTCGGGCGCGTGTCACCCGGCCCTGAGCCGGACCGCGGGCCGCCGGCCGGGGCCGGGCCGTGGCCTGGCGCGGACCGTTCGGGTGACCGCAATCGGGTGCTTTACGCCACTTTTGCGCCGACGCGGAGTTTGTACTTAACAGTTGTAGCCGAGTTTCGGACAATAGCCGCATGTTCGCCACCCGCCGGTCCTGGTTCAGCCCGCTCGGCGCCCTCGCGTCCGCCACCGTCCTCGGCGTCGGCCTGCTGACCGTCGCCCACTTCGCGCAGCGCAGCGACGCCGCGCCCCGGCTCGCGCCGCTGGTCCAGCCGCACCCCTCCGGCGGCGTGCTCACCCCCGGCGCCGATTTCGGCTTCCAGGCGCCGGACCGGACCCGCAGGCCCGGCGTGGCGACCGTCCCCGTGACGGTCCGTTACACCTTCGACGGCGGCGTCCACCAGCCGATCACCGACCAGCGCGGCGGCTTCGAGCTGCGGCCGCTCGGCCAGAACGGCGGCACGCTGAGCCTGGTACCCCAGGGGAACGGCCTGGCCGTGCAGTATCCCGAGCGCTGCACGCTGCCGCGCGAACGGGAGTGCCCGCGGGCCATCCTCGAGGGCCTGCCCGACGACGACCTCAACCCCGGCACCCGGCCGATGCGGTACGGCGCGTCGATCCTCATGACGCACAGCGACCTGGCCGACGGCGCCAACGTGCTCCAGAAGGGCTACTCGGTCGGCGGCCGCAGCCAGTTCAAGCTCCAGGTCGACCACCGGCAGGGGCACCCCAGCTGCGTGATCGCCAGCCGTACGCGCATCTACCGCGCGGAGCCCGCCGTCGACGTGGCCGACGGCGCATGGCACGAGCTGGAGTGCTCCCGTACGGGAAACCGGTTGGAGCTGGCGGTGGACGGCGTGCCGCGGGCCTCCGTGGCCGTGCCGCCGGACCTGTCCATCGCCAACGCCGAGCCGCTGCGCGTGGGAGGCAAGGGCCCGAACCGCGGCAACGACCAGTTCGCCGGTCAGATCGACAACGTCTTCCTGACCATCCTGTAGGGCGTTACCGCAGCCTGGCCTCGACCGGCGTGACGACGTCCTCGACGACGCGCGTGAAGGTCCGGCTCACACCCTGGTTGCCGTCCGCGGCCACGGACAGCGCGTAGGTGCCCACCGGAAGGTCGGAGAGCACCAGTACGCCCTCAGCCGTGCAGCCGGCCTTCAGGTAGAGCTCGCCGATGGCGTCGACGCAGAACCCCGGGATGCTCGCGCCGTCGGCCGCGCGCAACGTGATCCGCAGGCCGCCGGTCGGGAAGAGCGCCTCGTCGACGATGGTCGTCTCGCCGTCACGCACGGTGAACCACGTGGCCTGGGACTCCCGGGCCTTCCGCGGCACCCACTGCGTCGACAGCGTCTCCGGGAAGTAGAAGCCGATGCGGTACTGCCCGGCGGGCAGCGGCGCGAGCTCGTAATGCCCGGCCTCGTCGGTGCGGACGAGGGGAAGCTGGTCGTCCGCGCCGGTGGACGACTTCACCTGTACGCGGATGCCGGCGACGGGTGCGCCCTTGGCGGTGGTGAGGGTGCCGGCGATCGTTCCGCCGGAGCCGGCAGCCGGCGCGGCGTGGCCGGGGGCGGGCGCGAGGACGACGGCGGAGACGAGAACGGCGAGGGACGCGGCGAGAGAGCGAAGACGGAACACGGTGTCCTTTCCTGGTCGGTCATCGGCCACCGTAGATGGTCCTGTTCGCCTCCGCTGCCCCGTTTCTCAGCGGGCGAGCTCCTCCCGGATCACCGCGACGAAGGCGTCGACGTCGTCCTCGGTGGTGTCGAACGAGGTCATCCAGCGCACCTCGCCGGCCGCGCGGTCCCAGTCGTAGAACTTCACCCGCTCCCGGATCCGGTCGGCCACGTCGTTGGCCAGCACCGCGAAGACGCCGTTCGCCTGCGTCGGCCGGCTGAAACCCAGGCCGCTGATCTCGCCGCGGGCGATGCCGTCCTCGAGCGCCGCCCGCAGCCGGGCGGCCATCGCGTTGGCCCGGCCGGCCGAGCGCAGATACAGGTCGTCGTCGAACAAGGCCAGCAGCTGGGCGCTGACGAAACGCATCTTCGAGGCGAGCTGCATGTTGAGCTTGCGCAGATAGACGAGCCCGTCGGCCCGGCCCGGAGTGAGGGTCACGATCGCTTCGCCGTACAGAAGGCCGTTCTTGGTCCCTCCGAAACTGAGAATGTCGACACCAGCGTCGGTCGTGAACTCCCGCAGCGGCACCCCGAGAGCGGCAGCCGCGTTAGCGATCCGGGCGCCGTCCATGTGCAACGCCATCCCTTTTTCGTGTACGTGCTCAGCAACCGCCCGGATCTCGCCGGGCGTGTAGAGCGTGCCCAGCTCGGTGGTCTGGGTGATGCTCACGGCCAGCGGCTGGGCCCGGTGCTCGTCGCCCCACCCCCACGCCTCCCGATCGATGTGCTCCGGCGTGAGTTTCCCGTCGGGGGTGTCGACGGTCAGCAGCTTGAGCCCGCCGATGCGCTCCGGAGCACCGTTCTCATCGGTGTGCAGATGAGCATTCGAGGAGGCGATGACGGCGCCCCACCGCGGCAGCAGAGCGGTCAGCGCGGTGACGTTCGCCCCGGTCCCGTTGAACACCGGGAACACCTCGGCCCGGTCCCCGAAATGCCCGCGCATGACTTCGGCGAGCCGCTCGGTGTAGACGTCGGCCCCGTACGAGACCTGATGCCCGCCATTGGCCTCGGCCAGCGCGGCAAGCACCTCGGGATGCACCCCGGCGTAGTTGTCGCTGGCGAACCCCCGCTGACCCGGATCATGTAGCTGCTTCACGGCCGAAAGACTAGCCCCGTGCCGGGCGGGTCTCGCGGCTCCGCGGGCGCAGGAACAGATTCGTGGGAAAGACGGTGAAGGCCGCCTTCTCCCCGACCGGGCCGGACGAGCGGTCGGGCACCAGTTCCATCTCCCGGGCCAGCACCGACACGACCACCCCCGCCTCCAGCAGCGCCAGGTTGCGGCCGGGACAGAAGCGGGGACCGCCGCCGAACGGCGCGAACGGAAACGTCTCGGCCGTCGGCTCGGCGTCCAGCCATCGTTGCGGGCGGAACGCGTACGGGTCGGGGAAGCGCTCGACGTCGCGAAGTGCGCCGTACGTGTTCAGCAGGAAGATCTGCTGCCCCGCCGGCAGGAAGAGCTCACGCCGGTCCTGGCCGGTCAGCGTCAGGTCGCGGGTCGGCTCCACGATGAGGTACGGCGCGACCGGGCACATGCGCTGCGCCTCCTGGACGACCGCGGCGGCATACTTCAGCCGGCCGACCATGGGCGGATCGTCGGGCGTCCGCCGGCTCCCGAGAACCTCGTCGGCCTCCGCGCGCAGCCTCTCCTGGACGTCCGGATTCTCGGCGACGAAGTGCAGCGACCACGCGATCAGCGACGAGGTCGTGTCCTCACCGGCCACCAACATGGTGAGCATGTTGCTGACAACCTCCTCGTCGGTGAGTTCCGGCTCGTTCTCCAGCGGTCGCACCAGCGCCTCGAGGAAGTTCGACGGCGGCCGGCCCAGGTTCACCCGGTCCCGGGCCAGCGCGAAGTGTTCCCGGACCACCGCGGCGAACTCGTCCAGGGTTTCCGCGAGCCGCCGGTCGCGGGGCAGCTTCGCGTAACGCCAGTACGGAAAGGGCGCGAAGAGCCGGTCGGCGATCGCCGGGAAGAGGGTGGCCATCCGGCTGGGCAGCCCGGTGCCGTCATCCTCCAGCGCGTTCAGGTCGACGCCCATGGCCAGGCCGGCGGTGACGTCCAGGGTGAAACGAAGCATGCTGTCGAGCACGTCGACCCGGGCACCCGCCGCGGCGGCGGCCTCCCAGCGCCCGAGCAGCCTCTCGGTCACCCGCGTGATGGTCGCGAAGTACTGCCGCAGATAGGCGGCGTTCAGCGACTGCGTGGCGACGTGGCGAAGCCGGCGCCATTGCTTGCCCTCGGCCGTGAAAACACCGTGGGGAGCCAGTTCCTCGAGGACCTCGGCCATCCGCCGGGCGCGGCGGAAGTCGTCCGGGCGCCGCCGCAGGGCGACATCGAGATGCGCCGGGTCCGCGGTGCCGACGACGTCCGTACGGCCCATGCGAAAGCGATAGGTGGGGCCGTACGTGTCGGCCCAGTCGGTCAGCACCCGGTGCAGCCGGTTGCCACGCGTCAGTTCCGGCAGGTTGCCGACCAACGGCAGCGGCCTCGGTCCGCCCAGGGTGCGTACGCTCAGTGACATGCCGGGAAGTATGTTGCCGGCCCCGACCGCCGGCAACGACCTGACCCGGGTCTCCGGGGAAAGGCCGCGCTACATCAAACTCCTTTCGCGCTCGATCAAATTCTGAGGTCGCCGACGCCCGTTCACCGTGGTGCGCCCTCGTGCGACCCGGCCCTCCGGCGCAACGCGGACGGGCTCATCCCCCACCATCGGTGGGCGCAGCGGCTCAGCACGGCCTGGCCGGCGAACCCGAGCGCACGGCTCACCTGGCCGAGCGACATGTCCGTCGTGGTCAGCAGGATGCGCGCCCGGGACCGGCGCAGGTCGTCGAGGATCCGCGCGAAGGACTGGCCCTCGCCGGCCAACTCGCGCTGCAGGGTGCGTGGGTGTATCAGCAGCACCCGGGCGACGTCGGCCAGCTCTGCCGAGCCGGAACCGAGCTCCCGGGCGAGGACCGCGTACACCCGCGCGGCGGCGTCGCTCGCGGGTTTCGGTGCCTGCCGGGACAGGAACGCCAGCGCCAGGTTCCGCAACGTGGC
Organism: Pseudosporangium ferrugineum; assembly: GCF_003002065.1. Classification (GTDB taxonomy): domain Bacteria; phylum Actinomycetota; class Actinomycetes; order Mycobacteriales; family Micromonosporaceae; genus Actinoplanes; species Actinoplanes ferrugineus_A. The sequence goes on along the minus strand of NZ_PVZG01000011.1, from coordinate 92,419 downwards.
GTCGGCCCCGTTCAGCGGCCGGTCGAACAGGCTCACCGGGAGCCGGAGCACCGCCTCCGGCCGGTCGAAGTGCACCCGTACGCCGAACGCCTCCCGATAGCGTTCGGCGGGCGCCGCGGCCGGGTGCGGGAGATCCACCGAGCGGAGGCCGTACTCGCCGCCGACCAGGAACGCGATCGACCGGTGCAGGAACAGCATCGTCATGTCGATCGCCTGGGGCAGCGGCCGGACGCCCTCGCCGAACGCGTACCGCATGCCGGTCATGCCCGGCTCGCCCTCCCGGTCCCCGATCAGGGACAGGCGCCCGCCGCGGAAGTGCACGAACATGTACTCCGCGGTGCATTCCAGCGCGTCGCGCATCGAGGGCGCATGCCGGATGGCGACGGCCAACGGGCCCAGCATGCTCAGCTCCTGCGCGGCGGCCACCCGCAGGCCCAGGTCCGGGCAGCGCAGATCGACCGCCGCTATCTCCAGCGCCGCCGCCAGCGCGGCGTCCGGGATCAGCAGGTCGTCCGTGTCGAGGGCGGCCACGGGCAGACCGGCTTCCCGGGCGTAGTGGACGGGGTCACCGCCCAGCCCCACGACGGTGTCCCGGAACCGTTGCAGGCCGGCGGAACGAACGGCACGGCGGCGATCATACGAATCGGGCACCACCACCTTCGGGCAGGTCGGCGGCTGCCAACGGCCGAAGCGCCGGTCGCTCGCGCCGCCTCGGTTCGGCCGGACTTTCGTGACGGGGCCGGGCATGCCTCCTCAGGATCCGGCCGGCCCTGCCGAAAGTGGGGATGGGCCGCCTACGGCGGACAGCTGGGCACCGGAGGTATCGACAAACGGAGGCGGCGTGCCCGACATCCGCACCTTCGCAGTGCTCTCCCCCTTCGTCGGCGGCGACTATTTCGGTGCCCTGATCGCCGGCGTGAACCGGGCCGCGGTCGAGGCCGCCCACCGGATCATCGCGATCCAGACGTTGAACCCCGGGGCGGTCGACGCGGAGTCCAGCGGCCTGCCCGACTTCCGGCAGCCGATCGCGTGGAGCTACCTCGACGGCGTGCTGGTGTTGCCCGGAGCGATCCACCCTTCGTACGCGAAAGCCCTGCGGGACAGCGGCGTTCCGGTGGTGGCGATCGGCCACGAACTGCCCGGCGCCGACGTCCCGGTCGTCCTGGTGGACAACCGCGGCGGGGTCGAGGAGAGCGTCAACCATCTCATCGCGCACGGCCACGAACGGATCGCTTTCGGCGGAGACCTGGACACGTTCGACGTCCGGGAGCGCTACGAGGCCTACCGGACGGCGCTGCTGGACAACGGCATCGACCCCGATCCGGCCCTCCTGCTGACCACGCCCGACAACATGGAGACCGGCGGCCGGCTGCTCGCCGGGAAGCTGCTGGCGGCCGGCATGCCCGCCACCGCGGTCGTGCTCGGCACCGATCGCAACGCGGTCGGCCTGATGGAGACCCTGGCCGCGGCCGGTCATGACGTGCCGGGCGCGGTCGCCGTGGTCGGGTTCGACGACATCCCCCAGGCCCAGTTCCTGCGGCCGAGCCTCTCCAGCGTGCAGCAGCCGCTGGATCGGCTCGCGCGGGTCGCGTACGACCTGCTCACCGACGGATGGGAGAACCGGTCGGCGGCGACGCACACCGTGCCGTCCGTGTTCGTCGCCCGGGACTCGTGCGGGTGCCCGCCGAAGGAACTGGAGATCTCCGAGACCACCTACCGGGCGATGTTCCAGGAGAACGTCTACCTGGATCAGACCCTCAACATCCAGTATCGGCTGAGCTTCGAACTTCTCGGCCGGCACGACCGGGACCCGCTGGACCTGAGCTGGCTGGGCCGGACCCCCGCTGTCGGTGGCTGCCTGGGCCTCTGGCGTACGGCCGACGACCCGGCGGGAACGATCCCGGAGCGCGAGATCGAGATCGTCGGCGCGTTCAGCGCCGGCCGGCAGCAGCCGGAGACGGCGAAGGGACTCGTCCTGGCCCGGGAGTTCCCCCCGGTCGACATGTTCGCGCTCGCCGACGGCGCGGCCGACGAGACCGTCTTCGTCGTTCCGGTACGCAGCGAGACTCACGACTGGGGGCTGCTGGCGGCCGTGGGCCGGATCCAGGACACCACACCGCCGGGACGCGAGATGATGAACCACTCCGGCGCCCTGCTGGCGATGGCGCTCGAGCAGGACGCCCTGCTGCGTTCGCTGCGGGAGAGCGACGAGCGGCTGCGTCAAGCGGCCCTGCACGACGACCTGACCGGTCTGCCGAACCGCGCCCTCTTCACCGAACGGTTGCGGCAGGCCTGGCAGCGTTCGACCGCCGACCCGGGCCACCGGTTCGCCCTGCTGTTCCTCGACCTCGACGGCTTCAAGCAGGTCAACGACTCGCTCGGGCACGCCACCGGCGACCAGCTCCTGGTGTACGTCGCGCGGCGACTTCACGGACTGCTGCGCGACGGCGACACGGCGGCCCGGCTGGGCGGCGACGAGTTCGTGATCCTCCTCGACGGGGTGGACCTGCCCCACGGCCCGAACCACGTGAGCGAGCGCATCCGTACCCTGTTCGTCGACCCGATCCTTCTGGACGGCCAGGAGATCCGCGTCGGCGCGAGCGTCGGCGTCGCCACGTCCGTCGAGGGGCTGTCCAGCCCGGACGACGTCCTCCGGCAGGCCGACGCCGCCATGTACGACACCAAACAGCGCCGCAAGGCCAACCGCGCAGCCTAGGTGGGCGGAGTGCTCCAGCTCGCATTCCAGGGCCGGAGAGGCGCGTGTGAGCAGCGCATTCGGGGTCAGGGCTGGTTACCTCGAGGTGCCTAGGCGTCCTTGCCGGTTACCAGGCTTCGGCGGCTACGGTCCCGTTCACCTGACGTCGTGGAGGTAACGATGACTGACAAGACGATGCGAGCCGTGGTCCAGCACGAGTTCGGCGGCCCCGAGGTGCTTCGCGTCGAGCGGGTGCCACTGCCCGATCCTTTGCCGACGGAGGTCCGGGTCCGGGTGACCGCCGCCGGCATCAACCCGGTCGACTGGAAGACTCGGGCCGGCTCGGGAATGGCCGGCGTGCTCGGCGCGCCGCCGTTCGTGCTCGGCTGGGATGTCTCCGGCGTCGTCGAGCAGCTCGGCTTCGGCGTGACGACCTTGGCGGTGGGCGACGAGGTGTTCGGGATGCCGTGGTTCCCTCGGCAAGCCGGCGCCTACGCGGAGTACGTGACCGCTCCCGCCCGCCAGTTCGCGAGGAAGCCCGCGAAGGCGACCCACGAGCAGGCCGCCGGGGTGCCGCTGGCGGCACTGACCGCGTGGCAAGCTCTGGTCGACACCGCCGGAGTACGGGCCGGGCAGCGAGTACTGGTGCACGCGGCCGCCGGCGGTGTCGGACACTTCGCCGTACAGTTCGCGAAGCACCTGGGCGCCCACGTGATCGGCACCGCGTCCGCGGCCCGGCACGAGTGGCTGACGGGCCTGGGCGCCGACGAGCTGATCGACTACCGCACAGCCCGGTTCGAGGACACGGTCGGCAACGTCGACGTGGTTCTCGACCTGGTCGGCGGGGAAACCGGCCTCCGGTCGGTGCCGACCCTCCGCCCCGGAGGCCTGCTGGTCGCCGTCCCCGGCGGAGTCTCGCCGGAACTCGCCGCCGCCGCCCAGGAACACGAGGTACGCACCACGCCGTTCCTGGTCGAACCCGACGGTGTATCCCTGATGAGCATCGCCGCCCTGATCGACAACGGCATCGTCACCACCGAGATCGAGGACGTCTTCGACCTCGCCGACGCCGCAGCCGCCCACGAACGCGGCGAACGCGGCCGCACCCGCGGCAAACTGATCCTCCGGGTCGAGGGAGCCTGACATGTTCTACGAAATCCGTCGCTACTGGACCAAACCCGGCCGCCGCGACGAGTGGGTCGCCTACATGGAATCAGTGGTCCTGCCGTACCAGATCGAACAGGGCATGTCGGTGACCGGCTCCTTCATCGACGAACAAGACGACGACGCCTACCTCTGGATCCGCCGCTTCGACGACGAACAGGACCGCGAACGCCGCTACGCCGCGGTCTACGAAAACCCCCGCTGGACGGACGAAATCGCCCCCCGAGTCCACGAACTCCTCGACACCGACCGCACGGTCGTAACAAGAGCGATCCCCACCCCGGTCTCCGCCCTACGCTGACCCGCCTTGCTCCACCCCCGAAACGCGCCGGCATGGCGAAGGCCGGGCAGCAGGAGGCACATCTTCCCGCTGTCCGGCCTTACCGCGCGTCAGCCCGCAAGCCAGCCGAACGAAGCCAACGCGCCCGCCCAAGCACCGACAAGACGGCCCGCCCAAGCCAACGGCACCCCAATGCCACCCCGCCGCTCCGGCGTTCCGCCGCTCCCGCCGCTCCCGCCGCTCCCGCCGCTCCCGCCGCTCCCGCCGCTCCCGCCGCTCCCGCCGCTCTTAGAGCGACCACTGCAACGTGGGGGTCTGGGGGGGCGCCCCCCAGGCCAGCATGCGAAAAGCCCCTGGTCCGCGCACTTTGCGGACAGGGGCTTCCCGGATTTGAGCGGGTGACGGGAATCGAACCCGCACTGTCAGCTTGGGAAGCTGATGTTCTGCCATTGAACTACACCCGCGGGCGGCCCCACTGTACCCGATGTTGGGGTTCTGTGGCGGGACCGCCCTGGGGTAGGCGCCGACCGGAGGTGGCGCGGCCCAGCTCCCTCCGGGCCTGGCAGCGCCCCGCGAACGCAGATCGCGGTTTCCGGTCGGCGCCTACGCACTGGTGGTGGCGGGGGACAGGTCTTGGAGGAGGCGGGTGGCTGGGCGGAGGGGGCGGACCGGCGGGGTCGGTGGCTTGGGGGATCGGGGCTGGTCGGTGGTGGAGGCTTCGGTCGGGGGTGAGGGTGGGGTGGCCGGCTTCTCGAGGGAGGTGGCGGCTGCGGCTGGGGGTGCGGGGGCGGCGGCCGGGTTGGTGGGAGGTAGGGGGTGGTCGACCGTGGGGGTGGCGAGGGTCACGGTGGTGGTGGAGTGGGGTGCGAGGCCCGGCTGGGGCGGGGTGGCGTGGGGGTCGGGGGCGTGCCACGTGAGGGTGATCGGTGGGTAGCGGACGCTCATGGCCAGGGGGAGGGCGCCGGCGGGGCCATGGCGGCGGAGCATGGCTGTTTCGATGGTGAGTTCGAAGAGGCGCCAGTCGATGTGGGGGGAGGCTCGGAGGGCGTCGGCCAGGCGGGTGGTCACGGCGGGGTCGGTGACGCGGTGGGCGTGGCCGGTCAGGTAGGCCTCGTCGTCGCTCTCCTCCGGTGGGTAGGAGTGGAGGGCGTAGCGGCCGTCGCGTTCCAGGTCGCGGCGTTTCGCCGAGTCGACCACGAAGCAGTAGAGGCCCTCGTCGGTGATCACCGGCGAGACCGGGTGCACGCGGGGGCCACCGTCGGCGCGCACGGTGGCGAGGTAGCCCATGCCGGGGCCGTACTGCTGGAGCAGCGCGCGGATGGCCGCGGCGAGGTCGGGCTCGGCGGCGGTGAATTCGGACCAGGAAGCCATGGCAACATCATATCGAACATATGTACGAGACGACCACTCGAACACGCAGAAAGGGCTGGTCGGTATGGTGTGCCGATGCTGCTCTCCGACCGTGACCTGGTGGCCGAGATCAAGTCGGGCAACCTCGCGCTCGAGCCGTTCGAGCCGGAGCTGATGCAGCCCTCCAGCATCGACGTGCGACTGGACCGCTTCTTCCGGGTGTTCAACAACCACCTGTACACGCACATCGACCCCGCGGAGCGGCAGGACGACCTGACCGCCGAGGTCGAGGTCGGCGACGGTGAGCCGTTCGTGCTGCATCCGGGCGAGTTCGTGCTGGCGTCGACGCTCGAGGTGATCACGCTGGGGGATCAGCTCGCGGGGCGCCTGGAGGGCAAGAGCAGCCTGGGCCGGCTCGGCCTGCTCACCCACTCGACCGCCGGGTTCATCGACCCGGGCTTCTCGGGGCACGTCACCCTGGAGCTGTCCAACGTGGCCAATCTGCCGATCAAGCTGTGGCCCGGCATGAAGATCGGCCAGCTCTGCATCTTCCGGCTCTCCAGCCCGGCCGAGCATCCGTACGGGTCAGCCGTGTACGGCTCGCGCTACCAGGGGCAGCGGGGGCCGACGCCGAGCCGGAGCTCCCACAACTTCCGCACCTGGCCGACCGCCTGAGCGGAAGGGGCGAGGCTCAGCGGTGGGTCGCCCCGACGCAGAAGAGGTTGCCTTCCGGGTCGGCCATGGTCGTCCAGTCCACCCAGGGCACCTCGCCGATCACGTCCCACTTCTTGGTGGCGCCGAGCCCGATCAGCCGCCGCACCTCCGTCTCGCGGCCTCCCGGCGGCGTCGCGAGGTCCAGATGGATCGTGTTGCGGCCGGGGCGTGTGCCGGCGACCCGCTGGAAGTACAGCTTCACGCCGCCGCGAGCGGGTGGGGAGACGAAGACGAAGTCCTCGTAGCGGCCGGTGACCGAGCCGCCCGTCGCGGCGGCCCAGAAGGCGGCCAGGCGTTCCGGGTCGGCGCAGTCGATGTTCACCGATTCCACCGTCAGTCGGGGGGCCTGCTCTGCTGTCATGTCCCGGACGCTAGACCCCGTCGCTGACAATCGGGCCGGAACACCCGGGCGGGCCGGCGATCGTACGATGACCGCGAGCTTCCGTGCCGGAGAGGACCACCATCGTGTACCTGATGATCTCGACGTATCTTGTCCCGCTCGACGAGGTGGACCGGGTGCGCGACGAGCACCTCGCGTTCCTGGCGGGCCTGGAGGAGCGGGGCCTGGTCGTCTCGGCCGGCCGGCAGGATCCCGCCGTCGGCGGTGTCGTGCTGCTCGGCGTCGGCACCGAGGAGGAGGCCCGCGAGCTGATGGCGCAGGATCCGTACGTCCTTCGCGGCGTGGCCGAGTACACGGCGACCGGCTGGACGCCCACCCGCGGCGTACTCGCCGACTGGAAGAGCCCGGCCTGAGCGAGGGCTGCGGACGTCAGGCGCGGCGGGAGCGGAAGCGGCCGACCTCGCCCACGATCGTGTTGATGAGCAGCGTGTTGAGCAGCAGCCCGGCCACGACGCTGCCCCACAGCATGCCGATGGCCGGCCAGCCGTCGCCGAGCAGCGCGATCGGCGCGAAGATCACCGAGACCGGGGCGGTCAGGCCGATCAGGTAGATCGCCGCGAACGACGGCTCCTGATCGCCGGTGGCGAGGTTGGCACCGATCAGGATGACCGCGGTGATGGCGACGGCGAACAGATAGATGCGGGTCACCCAGTTGCCGAAGAAGAACTTGGTCATGCCGACCATCCTGGTAAGCCATCGACGGCCGTTCCTGAGTAGCGGTACCTAGGCGCCACCCGGTACCTAGCTCAGATCCGCCCCGGTGAGCAGGCCGCGGAGGCCGAGTCCGGCGGCGACCTCCGGCGGGCACTCGTCCACGATCACGGCGGTGCCGGCCACGCTCGCGCCGAGGCGGCCCGCGAGGATGTGCAGGGCGTGGGTCTGCGCGCCGGTGACCGCCCAGTCGTCCACGATCAGGATGCGGTCGGCCGTACCGATCAGATGGGTACGCACTCCCAGACGCTGCGCGTCGCCGCGGTGATCGGCCGGAATGTCCACCCAGGTCATCGGTTCCGCGATCGGCCGGCGGGCGCCGGCGCGGTACGCCTCCACGAAGCCCACCCCCAGCGCGCGCGCCACCAGCGGCCCGACGAGGAAGCCGGTCACCTCCGGGGAGACGACGACCGTCGGGCTGCTGCCGGGGAAGAGGCCGGCCAGACCGGGTCCCAGGCCGTCGAGGATCCGTGGGTGCCGCCACCACCCGGATCGGTCGCTGACGAGCAGGCCGCTGCCGGGTTCCGGCTCGGTCCAGCGGAACTCGGCACGCAGGAGGTCACGCAGCTCGGATGTCACGCGAACATGCTGTCACCACCGTGCCCGCGACAGCCGCCGAGTGGACAGAACGCGGTCAGACTAGGGGTCAAGATGATGCAGCGGCCGGTGCGGATCAGGCATGCTGTTCGGCGTACCCATGCCTAAGTTGCCGTCGGGCCGCCGCCCGCTCAGTCCCGGGAACCGCGCCGGTCTCGGCGCGGCCCTCGTGCTGCTCGCCGCAGTGTCCGGGCTGGAGATCACGGACGGCCTCGAGGCCAACTTCGTCGGGCTCTTCGCGGCGGTGCCGTTCCTCGCCGCGGTGTTCGCGTACTGGCAGGCGGTGCTGTCGGTGGGTGCGCTCGCCACCGCCGTCGGCCTGGTCTTCGCGACCGCGAGCGGTTCGTTCGGCTCGGTCGGCATGATCAACGTGACGGGCATCATGCTCTCCACCGGGATCGCCGCGGCGGTGGCGACCATCCGGCAGCGGCAGGCCACCCGGATCGCGGAGCTGGTGCGGCTCGCGGCCGTGGCCCAGCAGGCCGTGCTGCGCCCGGTGGGGCCGCAGGTGGGCGCCCTGGCGGTGGCCGGCCGGTACATCTCGGCGTCCGCCGCCGCGGACATCGGCGGAGACCTCTACGAGGCGCTGGACACCCCGTACGGCGTACGGATCATCATCGGCGACGTGCGGGGCAAGGGCCTCGACGCGGTCCGGCTGGCCAGCATCGTGCTCGGGTCGTACCGGCACGTCGCGTACGAGCGGGCCGATCTGCGGGCGATCGTCACCGACCTGGACCGGGCGGTGGCCCGCAGCGTCGGCGACGAGGACTTCGTGACGGCGGCGCTGGTCGAGGAGCGCGGCGGCACGCTCACGATCGTCAACTGTGGACATCCGGCGCCGCTGCTGCTGCGGCGGGGTGAGGTCATCGCGCTCGACCCGCCGGCCCCGGCGCCTCCGCTGGGCTTCATGCCCGTCGCCCAGCCGCGCATCGAGCGCCTGGAGCCGGGCGACCGGCTGCTGCTGTTCACCGACGGACTGGGCGAGGCCCGCCGCGACGGCGAGTTCTTCCCGACGGCCGACCGGGCGTGGCGCCTGCTGGGTCACGGCACGGTCGGCGACGGGCTCGCGTCGCTGGAGACGGCTCTCGTCGACTGGGTGCACGGGCAGTTGGAGGACGACATCGCCCTGGTGCTGCTCGAGTACGCCGGGTCCGACGGTGGTCCGGCCGTACCGATTCCCAGCTGGGAGGTCGGCGCCGCCGGCAGTTAGCCGACCCGCGGGGCCGGGGACTCCACGGCCTCCGCGAGCGGCGCGTTCGCCGTCGTGGACGGCGTCACCTGCGACGGTACGCCCCCAGCCGGCACGGGGACCGGCACGACGGGAACCGCGGCGATCGCCGTCACCGTCTCGGGCTGCCGGTGCCGCCCGACGTAGTGGCGGGGCTGGTCGGCCTGGCGAGGCTCGGGAATCAGGCTCTTGATCGTGGCGAACATGAAAGACCTCCCCGGGTCTGCGTACGTCCTGCGCGTACATCGAAAGCAACGACGCGGCGCACACGTCGATACGTCCCTGCGGCGCGGCGGCTTGCAAATGTCCGAACGGTGGTCGGCCCGCTCGGACATTCGGCGGCGTTCGTCCCCCAAGCCGCCGGAGATCGTCCCGCCCGCTCAGGCCGGCCGGCCCTGGCCCGAATGATCGGACGCGACTTGTCGGGTCCTACCAGTGGGTAATACAGTGGGGTTACTGACGGGTAACTCGCGTCCGGAGAGCGGGGCCAAGAACACATGACTCACTACAAGAGCAACCTGCGCGACCTGGAGTTCAACCTCTTCGAGGTCTTCGGGGCGGATCGTGCGTTCGGGCAGGCGCCGTTCGACGGCATCGACGCCGAGACCGCACGGGATGTGCTCGCCGAGGTGAACCGGCTCGCCCGCGAGGATCTCGCGGCCAGCTACACCGATGCGGACCGCAACCCGCCGAAGTTCGACCCGGCGACTCACACCGCGCCGCTGCCCGAGTCGTTCAAGAAGTCGTACGCCGCGTTCATGGCGTCCGAGTTCTGGCGCCTCGACCTTCCCGAGCGCCTCGGCGGCACGCTCGCGCCGCGGTCCCTCTGGTGGGCCATCGCCGAGCAGATCCTGGGCGCCAACGCCCCGATCTGGATGTACTCCTCCGGCCCCTCGTTCGCGCACGTCGTGGACGTCGAGGGCACGGACGAGCAGAAGAAGTGGGCCAAGCTCTTCGTCGACAAGCAGTGGGGCTCGACGATGGTGCTGACCGAGCCCGACGCGGGTTCCGACGTCGGCGCCGGCCGCGCCCGGGCGATCCCGCAGCCGGACGGCTCGTGGCACATCGAGGGCGTCAAGCGCTTCATCACCTCGGGTGAGCACGACCTCAGCGACAACATCATCCACTACGTGCTCGCGCGTCCGGTGGGTGTCGACGGCGTCGGCGGCCCGGGCACCAAGGGCCTGTCGCTGTTCATCGTGCCGAAGTTCCACTTCGACGCGGAGACCGGCGAGCTGGGCGAGCGCAACGGCGTCTACGCCACGAACGTCGAGCACAAGATGGGCCTGAAGGTCTCGAACACCTGCGAGCTGACGTTCGGCGAGCACGGCACCCCGGCCAAGGGCTGGCTGCTCGGCGAGAAGCACCAGGGCATCCGGCAGATGTTCATGATCATCGAGTACGCCCGGATGATGGTCGGCACCAAGGCCATCGCCACCCTGTCGACGGGTTACCAGAACGCGCTCGAGTACGCGAAGAACCGCGTCCAGGGCGCCGACCTGGTGCAGAATTCCGACAAGGCGGCCCCGCGCGTCACGATCACCCACCACCCGGACGTACGCCGCTCGCTGATGCTGCAGAAGGCGTACGCGGAGGGCCTGCGTTCTCTGGTCATCTACACCGCGACCTGGCAGGACAAGGTCTACATCGCCGAGGCCGCCGGCGACACCGAGGGCGCCAAGTCGGCCGCCCGGGTCAACGACCTGCTGCTCCCGCTGGTCAAGGGCGTGGGTTCGGAGCGGGCGTACGAGCTGCTCGGCCACGAGTCGCTGCAGACCTTCGGCGGTTCCGGCTTCCTCCAGGACTACCCGCTCGAGCAGTACGTCCGGGACGCCAAGATCGACACCCTGTACGAGGGCACCACCGCGATCCAGAGCCTCGACCTGATCTTCCGCAAGATCGTGAAGGACCAGGGCGTCGGGCTCGCCACGATCGCCACCGAGATGCAGGGGTTCATCGAGAGCGAGGCCGGCAACGGTCAGCTCAAGGAGGAGCGGCTGGCGCTGGGCAAGGCGCTCGGCGAGCTCCAGGCCATCCTCGGCGTGCAGATGGGCTGGCTGCAGGCGGTCCAGGGTGGCGAGACCCGCGAGCTGTACAAGGTCGGCCTGACCTCGCGGCGGGTGCTGCTGGCGCTCGGCGACGTGGTCGTCTCGTGGCTGCTGCTGCGTGGCGCCGAGGTCTCCCTCAAGAAGCTCGGCACCGACCTGAGCGCCTCGGAGAAGGCCTTCTACGAGGGCAAGGTCGCCGCGGCCCGGTTCTTCACCCGCGAGATCCTGCCCCGGATCGGCGCGGACCGCCGGATCATCGAGAACACCACGCTCGACCTGATGGACCTGCCCGAAGAGGCATTCTGAGCTTCGCACTCCCCGGAGTGCTCTCCTGAACACGGAAAACCGGCGGACAAGGGCGTCCGCCGGTTTTTCGTGTGCTCAGCCGCGTGCCGTGTGCTCGGTGAGGAGCGGCATCGACCCCGGCTCGGTCGTCGACCAGGACCCTTCCATCCGGTGTACGGCGATCCCGGACGTCTTCAGGCCCTCGGTGAACGCCCCGGTGTCGTCCGGCCGCAGCAGGACGGACACGTCGGACACGGTCGGATTGTGCCCCACCACCAGCACGGTCGAGACCGCGTCGGGCAGTGCCCGGAGCAGGTCGACGAGCTCGGTGCGGCCGCCCGCGTACAGGCCGTCCTCGTAGCGGACCTGCGGCACCGGGCCCTCCGGCGCGGCCGCGGCCAGTGCGGCCGCCGCGGCGTCCCAGGTCTCGCGGGTCCGGGCGGCCGGCGAGCACAGCACGACGTCCGGCCGCAGGTTCTGCGCCGCCAGCCAGGCACCGGCCACGGCCGCGTCCGCGCGCCCGCGGTCGGTCAGCCGGCGGTCGAAGTCCGGCCGCTCATCGGGGGTTTCCGCCTTGCCGTGGCGGAGCAGGACGAGGGTGCGTGCGGTCATGGGAAGAGCATGCCTGATTGAGCTTCGGCCCGTCTGGGTAGACACCCGCAACGACGAATTGCCGCGGCTCGGTGCGGCAGCCGCGAGCCAGGGAGGTCCCGATGGGCATCGGTGGAAGCATCTTCTTGTTGGCGCTGGGCGCGATCCTCGCGTTCGCCGTCAACGCGGACATCAGCGGTCTGGATATCAACGTGGTCGGCTATGTGCTGATGCTGGCCGGCCTGATCGGTCTGATCATCACGGTCTGGTACTGGAACAGCCGGCGTCGCCCCGCGACCGTCGTCGAGCAGCGCCCGGTCGTGCGCAACGAACCCGTCTACCGCGACGGCGAGGTCGTGGAGGAGTACCGCGAGACGCGGCGCCAGCCGCCGCCTCCGCCGTACGGCGCGTGAGCGTGAGGGGGCGCCACCCGGCGCCCCCTCTTCCGCATCAGGCCAGGGCCGCCGCGACGGCCTGCGCGAGCGGGGTCACCGGCCGGCCGAGGAGCTTCTCGATGTCCTCGGTGCCCGTGTGCAGAGCGCCCTCGGCCGCGTGCTTGTCCGAGTCGGCCAGGATCGCGGCGAAGCCCTCCGGTACGCCGACACTCACCAGGAATTCCGTGTACTTCTCCGGGCCCAGGTCGGTGTACGCGACCTCGCGGCCGGACTGCTGCGACACCACGGCGGCCAGCTCGGCCAGCGTCACACCCTCGCCGCCCAGCTCGTACACCCGCTGCTCGTCGTCCGTGAGGACCGCCGCCGCGGCGGCCTCGGCGTAGTCCGCCCGGGTCGCGATGCTGATCTTGCCCTCGCCCGCGGCGCCGTAGAGGCCGTGCTCGAGCGCACCCTTGAGGTCGTAGTTCTCCAGGTACCAGCTGTTGCGCACGAACACCGACGGGACGCCGGACTCGGTGAGCGCCTGCTCGGTGACGCGGTGCTCGCTCGCGAGGATCAGCGGCGAGGTGTCGGCGCGCGGGATGCTGGTGTAGACCACCTTGCCGATCCCGGCCTCCTTGGCGGCCTCGATCACGTTGGTGTGCTGCTGAATCCGCTTGCCCGGCTCGCTGGCCGAGACGAAGAGCAGCTTGTCGGCGCCGGCGAACGCCTCCCGCAGCGTGTCGGGTTCGTCGTACGAGGCCTGCTTCACGACCACACCGCGGTCCGCGAGATCCTGGATCTTCTCGACGCTGCGGCCGATGGCCACGATCTCGGCGGCGGGCACTCCGCGGCCGATCAGCGACTCGACCGCGAGGCGGCCGAGGTGTCCGGTGGCGCCGGTGACGACGATGGTCATCAGTGAACTCCCTTTGCTCGTACGGCGGCCGGTCGACCGCCGTACGAGCACAACGGCGGTGGTCGAACGTCACTTCCCGATGGAGAGTGAGCACCTTGAAGTGCAGTACTTACCTGAGGGATAGTGTGCAGGTGGAACCCGATGTGTTTGCCAAAGACTGCCCGAGCCGCCAGCTGCTCGATCGCATCGGCGACGCCTGGAGCGTACTGATCGTCGGGTCGCTCAGTGGCGGATCGCTGCGATACACCGAACTCGCCCAGCGGGTGCCCGGCGTCAGCCCCAAGATGCTCACCCAGACGCTGCGCGGGCTCGAGCGGGACGGGCTGGTCACGCGTACGGTGCACGCGGTCGTGCCGCCCCGCGTCGACTACGGCCTGACCAGCCTGGGGTGCAGCCTGCTCGGGCTGGTCGGGGCCCTGAAGGAGTGGGCCGAGCAGCACATCGGCGACGTCGTCGAGGCCCGGGAGGCCTACGACTCCCGGACCGCCGTCAAGGTGTGACTCAGGCGTACAGGGCGAAGTAGATCGCGATGTGGTGACAGATCGCGGCCACCAGCGTGCAGGCGTGGAAGAACTCGTGGTGGCCGAAGACGGTGGGCCACGGGTTCGGCCGCCGGAGCGCGTAGAACACCGCGCCGATGCTGTAGATCAGGCCGCCGGTGGCGAGCAGCACGAGCGTGGCCACCCCGCCGTTGCGCATGATCTCCGGGAGGATCGCCACCGCGCCCCAGCCCAGCGCCAGGTAGAGCGGGGCGCCCACCCAGCGGGGCAGGTGCGGCCAGATGCTCTTGAGGGCCACGCCGCCCAGGGCGCCGCCCCAGATCAGGCTCAGCATCACCGTGGCCTTGCCGCCGTCCAGGAGCAGGACGCAGAACGGCGTGTACGTGCCGGCGATGAAGATGAAGATCATCGAGTGGTCCATCCGGCGCATGATCTGGTAGCCGCGCTCGCTCCAGACCCGCCGGTGATACAGCGCGCTGATGCCGAACAGGCCGCACACGGTCAGGCTGTAGACCAGGCAACTGAACAGGGGCGACAGCCCCGGTCTCGTGGCGGCGATGGAACAGAGCACGACGCCGCACACGAGGGCGACGAAGAACGCGTACTGGTGCAGCCGGCCACGCAACCGCGGCTTGCCGAGGTCGGCCGGCTTCATCCGGAACGGGGTCGATGTCACGGCCTCAAGGTTACGGCACCGTAGGTTACCCGTGGGTAGTGAAGCCGCTCACGCGTCCAGCCCGCGCAGGATCAACGGCAGCCGGTCGGGCGCCGCCGGGTCGAGGACGACCGGCACACCCCAGTCCTGCCGGGTGAGGTGACAGGCCGCGTGCTCCACGTCCGCGTCGCAGGTCGCTGCCTGGGCGACAACCTGCAGGATCCCCTTCGGTACGGCCGGATTCAGCACCAGCCGCCGGGACAGGTCGGTGCCCGTACCCTCGCCCTCCAGCAGGAGCTCCGGCGGTGCGGCCGAGACGACCAGCCGCGTCGACGGGCCGAACGTGGCGTCGAGTTTCTGGCCCGGCGCCGGCGTGAACACGACGTCCAGGGTCACCTCGCCCGGCGCCAGCGGAGACGGCGGCCGCTCGGTGCGGTGCCGCTCGCCCTCGACGGTCCGCACCGCGCCCGGTGCCAGCCGCACGAGCCGGTGCGCGCCCGACTCCACCACGAACACCTCACCCGCGCGGGTGACCAGGAGGTCGCTCGGCTCGGCCAGCCCGGAATCGACCGTGGACATCTCCCCGGACACCGGGTCGTACCGGCGCACGGCACCGTTGTAGGTGTCCGCCACCAGCACCGAACCGTCCGGAAGGGCACTCACCCCCAGCGGATGCTGCAACAGCGCCTCCTTGCCGGGGCCGTCGACGTGACCGAAATCGAAGAGCCCCTGACCGACGGCGGTGTGCAGCTCACCGTCCTCGACCCAGCGCAGCGCGGACGTCTCGCTGTCCACGATCCACAGCTTTTTCCCGTACGCGGAAAGCCCCGAAGGTTGGGCCATCCACACGTCGGGGATCGGGCCATCGCGCAGCGACTCGACGGTGGTGCCGGCGAGGACACCCGTGGTGCGCAACTCCGGATCGAACCACCACAGCTGGTGGATGCCGGCCATCGCGACGACGACCCGCCCCTCGAACCAGGTCACGTCCCACGGCGACGAGAGCGACACGCCGTCGTCCGCCGCGGACCGCCACGGACGCCCGGTGCCGGCCAGGGTGCTGACCCGCCCCGACTCCAGGTCGAAGCCCCGCAACAGATGATTGACGGTGTCGGCGACGACCACGGTCCGGCCGTCGGGGAGCAGGCACAGCCCCTGCGGCTCGGAGAAACTCGCCTGCCCGGCCGGCCCGTCGGTACGCCCGCGCCGCCCGGTGCCGATCCGGCGTACCAGGGACTCGCCGTCCGGGGTCAACTCCGCGAGCGAGTGCCGGGCCGAGTCGGAGACCAGCAGGTTCCCGCTCGGCAGCTCGATAACCTTGCCCGGAAAGCGCAACAGCGTGTCATCGGCAGGCGGCGCCACGTAAGGGCCGTCGCCGCGGTGCAGGGTGCCCTTCGCCTCGTGCGTGGCGATCAACTCGTCGAGCAGCCGGGTGAGCCCCTCGGCATGCCCCTCCCCGGCCATCGACGCGACGACGTAACCCTCGGGATCCACGACGCTGAGCGTGGGCCAGGCCTTCGCGGCATACTGCTGCCACATGACCATGTCGGCATCATCCAGCACGGGATGATGCACCCCGTACCGCTCGACGGCGGCGGCCAGGGCCTGCGGGTCACGCTCATGCTCGAACTTCGGCGAATGCACCCCGATGACCACGAGGGCATCGCCGTACTTCTCCTCGAGCGGCCGCAACTCGTCGAGCACGTGCAGGCAGTTGATGCAGCAGAAGGTCCAGAAGTCCAAGACGCAGACACGACCCCGGAGGTCGGCCAGCTTCAACTCCTTGCCGCCAGTGTTCAACCAGGCCCGGCCCCGCAGCTCGGGCGCCCGCACGCGCGCACTCATGCGCCCATCGTGCCCGATGATCTCCGCCGGAACGGGTCGGGGTGACCGACGCCTCGCCCCGCCGTGACCTGCATCTCTCCGGGCTGCGAGCGTGCCTGCCGCCGTTGGAGGCGCTCGCGCTCGGGCCGCCTCGCGCCCCGCGCTCGGGCCGCCTCGCGCCCCGCGCTCGGGCCGCCTCGCGCCCCGCGCTCGGGCCGCCTCGCGCCCCGCGCTCGGGCCGCCTCGCGCCCCGCGCTCGGGCCGCCTCGCGCCCCGCGCTCGGGCCGCCTCGCGCCCCGCGCTCGGGCCGCCTCGCGCCCCGCGCTCGGGCTGCGTCGGGACACCCGCTCGGGGTGCGTCGGGCCCCGCGCCCGGCCGCGTCGGGTTCGGCCGCGCCGAGTCACGTGGCGCTGGCGGTCCGAGCCCTGTGGTGCCCGGCCGGGCGAGCCCGTGGTGTCGGGCAGGGCTCGGGGCGGGGGTCATGGGCCCGGCGTTGTGCCGGGCCCTGGGTGCTCAGGCTCGGGGCTTGAGGCAGAGGACCTTGGACTTGTCGTCGCCCGCGGGGTTGAGGACGTAGGGCTGGCCCGGGTCGGAGCACTTCTCCTTGGCGTCGACGATCGATGTCACCTCGAAGGAGCCGGCGTCGCCGCAGTTGGCGGTTACGGCGGCGTCGCCTTCGCGCTTCACGCAGTCGCCGATGTTGACCGAGAAGCCGCTGTCCGAGCCGCGGGCGATCAGCCAGGTGACGCCGAGGGTCAGGCCTACCAGGAGGCCCGCGCCGAGGATGACACCGAGGAGGACCGGGAACATGCGTACGTGCGGGGTTTCGGACTTCGGGGGCTCCGCGGGCGGCTGCGGTTCCGGGCGGAACGAGCTGAACCGGTCCTGTTCCTCGTCGTTGCCGTCCTGGTCGTGGCCAGCGCTGCCGGGCCAACTGGCCGTTGCCTCGGGATCCGGCGGGGGCGCCACGGTGGCGCGGTTCGCCGGACCGGAGAAGGCGCCTCCCGTGCGGGAGTGGTCGCCGAAGGGCTGCGTCGAGTCGGGCGGCGGGAAGCCGTTCTCCAGCGGCGGTGCGGCGTGCATCGTCGGGAGGGCGGGGGCGGGCACGTACGGCTGCTCGGGTCCGCGGCCGGGGGCGTCGGGCTGGTAGCCGTCGAAGTCCGGCGGCGCGGCGCGGCCGGATTGGCGATCCCCGAAGTCGGGCTGCGCGGTGCGGCCGCCGTGATCGCCGAAGTCCGGAGGTCCGCTGCGGCCGGCGTGCTCCCCGAAGTCGGGGGGTGTGGCGCGGGCGGCGTCGCTGAAGTCGGTGGGTGGGGCGTGTTCGGCGAAGTCGGGTGGGGTGGTGCGGGCGGCGGGGTTGCCGGGCACCGGACCGGGCTGGGAGGGCTGGCCCGGGCGGCCCCGGCCGGCGATGTCGGTCGTGTACTCGCTGAAGGCCGCCGGGTTGGGGGCGTCCTGCGGGTTGGCCGGTGGCGGTGAGTGCGGCGCGGGGGTGAACGGCTGGCCGGGGGGTGCCACCCGGGCGCTGGCCGATGCGCGGCCGGCCACGCGGCCCTCGCCGCCACCTGAGGTGGGAGCGGGGCCGAATGCTCCGTCGGCGGGCGGCGCGCTGTCCGGCCGGGCCGTCGACGGGGAGCCGTAGGTGCCCGGGGCGGAAGCGGCGCCGAACGGTGCCTCGGCCGGCGGGGCGCTGTCGGGGCGTGCGGGTGACGGGGTTCCGTACGTGCCGGGGCGGTTGGGCGGCGGGGCGAACCGGTCCTGCTGGTCGTCGAAACCGCCGGGGGTCGCGCCGCTCGCCGGGGAGGCGGGGAAGGCGTCGCCGTGGCGCTCCGGGAACGGTTCGGAGGTGTGGCGCTCCGGGGACGGGTCGGCGGACGGCGGGGTGCCGAACATCCGCTGGTCGTCCGGGGAGTCGGTGCCGGGCCGCCGGCCGAACGGGCCGTCGGAGCCGGGCGGGTTCCCGAACGGGCTGTCAGTCCTGGGCGGGGCACCGAACGGGCTGTCAGTGCCGGGCGGGGTGCTGAACGGGCTGCCCGCGCCGGGCGGACTGAACGGGCTGCCCGAGCTGGGCTGGGCACCGAAGGAGTTGTCCGCGCCGGGCTGAGCACCGAAGGAGTTGTCCGCGCCGGGCTGAGCGCCGAACGGCGATTCCGGGCTGGGCTGGGCGCCGAAAGGCGATTCCGAGCCGGGGCGGGGGCCGAACGGGCTGTCCGGGGTGGTGCTGTAGCCGTCGGAGGTCGGGGCGGGTGCTGCGGAGGCCGGCTCGTCCTGGTCGGGGGCGGCGGCGGGGCGGCCGTAGACGCGGGACTGGGGTGCCGGGGACGGGGGTGGGACCTCGTCGGGGTCCACCGGGGCGACGCGGCTCGCTACCGGCACGGAGGCGCTTGCCGAGACCGGGCGGGCGGAGCCCTTCGCCGGGGCGGGGTGGTCGGTGCCCGGCTCGGGCTGCTCGGCGGCGTCGCGGGGTTGCGGGATCGGGGCGCCGCTGCGGGGCTCGGTGGCGATCGGGGCGCCGCCGCTGCTCAGGGCGGCACCCGGCACCCGCTGGGGGTAGCCGGGGGAGTCGGGCCGGCCGGCGTCGGGGTCGGCGAACGATGCGCCCGGAATGCGCTGCGGGTAACCGCTCTCCGGGCGGTCGCCGTCGTTGCGGCCGCCGTCCGTGGCCATCGGAGCGGAAGGGGCGAACGGGGCGGAAGAGCTGCCAGCGTCCGCGGCGAACGGGCTGCTGCCGCCGTCGGCGCGGAACGGGGTGCTGCCGCCGTCGGTGGCGAACGGGCTGCTGCCGCCGTCGGTGGCGAACGGGGTGGAGGGGCTGCCGCCGAAGCTGTCGTCGGCCGGGGAGTCGCCGGAGGAGCTGCCTCGGAGCGGGAAGCTGGCGCCGTTCGGTGAGTGGCCGCGCATGGGGAAGCCGCCGCTGTCGGGTGCGCCGGCCGGCGGGGTGTCGGGCAGGCCGGTCAGCGTGGCGCCGGGCACCCTGACGCGCTGGTCGCCGAAGGCGGAGACGCCGGGCGGCCGGCCGGACGACTGCTCGTCCGTGGAGCCGCCGCCCGAGGAAGGACCGAAGCCGCCGCCCGAGGAAGGACCGAAGCCGTCGCCCGACGAAGGACCGAAGCCGTCGCCCGAGGAAGGACCGAAGCCGCCGGATGAAGAAGGATCGAACGCACCGGAGGAAGACGGGCCGAACGCGCCGGACGCGTCGGATGAGGACGGGCCGAAGGCGCCGGGAGCCGCGTCGAACGGGCTGCGGCGGGGGCCGTCGGGCTGCTGGGGGACCGCTGGGGCGCGGGTCGGGGTGAAGCCGTTGAATTCGCCGACCGGGCCGGAGAGCGGCCCGCCCGCGATGCCCGGTGAGCGCTGGGGGAGGTCGCCGCCCTGGCCCTGACGGTACGGGTGGGGCTCGAACGGGTTGCTCTCGCTGGACGGCTGCGCGGGCGGCGGAGGGGCCCAGGCGGACTGCTGCTCGTCCGAGGCTGGGGCGTACGAGGACTGTGCGGCGGCGAACGGCTGCTGTGCGGCGGCCGGGGGCTGCTCCGGCGCGTACGGCGAGCTCGGGGCCGCGGGCTGGCCGGGGCCCGGCGAATAGGCGGGTCCGGGAACGGGCGGCTCGGCCTGGGGCACGCGCGCCGAACCCGCGGAGGCGAACTTGGCGGCGCCCGGGCCGAAGGCGGGGCCCTGGCCGGCCGGCGGCACCGCGGGCACCACGAACGGCGAGCCACCGTTCGGCGTGGAGTGCGGAGGGGGCCCGTACGCGCTCGGCATCGAGTCCTGCGCGTGCGGATAGGCCGCGTCCGCAGGGGAGGCGTCGGGTGGGTAGCCCTCGCTGCCGAACGGCTCGGAACCGCCGCCCGGCGCGGCCCCCGGCACTCGGCCGGCGTGCTGGCCCTCGGACGTCATATCCGCCTCCTCCATGACTGTCGGCCGTGCCAGCTTAGGCACGAACGCGGCCGACCTTGCAGAGCTGGGCGTGACCCCGATCACTATCCCCGACCGGCCGAGCCGGGGCGGGTGACCGTGCCCAACCGTACCGGTCGGGGACGACACTCGGAATCCCGGTGTACGCCGTCCGGAGCGCCCCGGCCGTCCGGATACCACCGAACGTGATCACGGGGCGGACGGTCCGATGAGGAACGCCACGAGGCCCCGACCTGTGCACCGGTCGGGGCCTCGGGGACCGCGTCGTTCACGAGCGCGGTCGGGTGGGTTCTGGGAGCCGCTGCCGGCCGCGGGGAACGGCGGCGCGGCGCGGGCGAGATCAGAGAATGCGCTGGTGCTGGGCGAAGTACGCGATCTCGTCGCGCATGGACTGCGTCGGAGCCGACCTCCACGCGCGGTCGATGGCGCGCTGGTTGCGCTTGATCTGCCGACGGTTACGGATGCGGTCGATGACGCTCATGGTGCTGTCACTCCCTCGGCCTCGTGGGCCTCGTCGCTTGTGGTGCCTGTGTTTCGGCGCTGAGTCCATTGAACCGCACCGAGACACAGGCTGCCAACGATTTAGGGGGTGACCTCGCTTACCCGCCTAAGAATCTAAGGTCAGGGTAACCGTATGCCGATGATTTACGTCCAGGCGAGCAGTGCGCCCTCCGGGTCCTCGAGGAAGCGGCCGACGTCGCGGAGGAACTTCGAACCCAGCTCGCCGTCCACGATCCGGTGGTCGAACGAGAGGCCCAGCGTCGTGACCTGGCGAACCTTGATCTTCCCCTTGTGCACCCAGGGCGTCGGACGGATCGCGCCGAACGCCAGGATCGCCGACTCGCCCGGGGGCAGGATGGGCGTACCGGTGTCGACGCCGAAGACTCCGACGTTGGTGATCGAGAAGGTGCCGCCCGACATGTCGGATGGTGGCGTCTTGCCAGACTTCGCGACCTGCACCAAACCGTTCAAAGCCTCGGCCAGTTCGCGCAGACTCAGCCGGCCCGCGTCCTTCACGTTCGGGACGATCAGGCCGCGCTCGGTCGCCGCCGCGATGCCCAGGTTCACGTACTCCTTGACCACGATCTCGTTCGTCGGGCCCGACCAGGTCGAGTTGACCATCGGGTGCCGCTTGATCGCGAGGAGCACGGCCTTGGCGACGAGCAGCAGCGGCGAGATCCGTACGTCACGGAACTCGGGGCTGGACTTGAGCCGCTCCAGCGACTTCATCGACCGGGTCACGTCGACGGTCAGGAACTCCGTGACGTGCGGGGCGGTGAAGGCCGACGCGACCATGTTCTCCGCCGTCAGCTTCCGGACGCCCTTGATCGGGATCCGCTGCTCGCGGGACGCGTCGAACACCGCGGGCGCCGGAGCGCGGCCGTTGACCGCCGCCGGAGCCGGGGCGGCCAGGGCCGCCGCCGCTGCGTGGACGTCCTCCCGGGTCACCGAGCCCAGCGGGCCGCTGCCGGCCAGGGCACGCAGGTCGACGCCCAGGTCCTTGGCGAGCTTCCGGACGGGCGGCTTGGCGAGAACCGGCCCGGTGGCGCGCACCGGGTCGGCGGGTGGTGCCGGAGCGGGGGCCGGCACCGCGGGAACGGCCGTGAGGGCAGCCGAAGCCGCCGCAGGCGGGGTGGCCGGTGCTGCGGTCGGCGACGCTGTGGGCGTACCGATGCGGGCTCTTCTTTTTGCAGTGACCGTGCGCGGGCCGTATCCGACCAGCACCGCCGTCCGGCCGCCCGGAGCCGGACCACCGATCAGGCCCGGCTCGACCGCACCCTCGGCGGGCGCGACCTGCACCGCGGCGAGCGATTCGGCGGACGGGACCGGACCGTCGAAGCCGGCCGGTGCGGACGGCGCCGGATCGCCGGCGGGCAGCGGGCCCGCCGACGGGTCGGTGTCGATGGCGACGATCGGGGCGCCGACCTCGACCGTCGAGCCGGCCTCGTGGAAGATCCGGGTCACGACGCCGGCCCACTTCGCCGGGATCTCGACCGCGGCCTTGGCCGTCTCGACCTCGACGATCGGCTGGTTCAGCTCGATCGTGTCGCCGACCTTGACGAGCCAGGCGAGGATCTCGCCCTCGGTCAGGCCCTCGCCGAGGTCGGGCAGGGTGAACTCCTTGATCCGCGACATCGGCGTCACCAGCCGAAGGAGCGGTCGACGGCGTCCAGGAGGCGGTCCAGGTCCGGGAGGTACTCCTCCTCGAGGCGGGCCGCGGGGTACGGCACGTCGAAGCCCGTCACGCGCAGCACCGGCGCCTCCAGGGAGTAGAAGCACTCCTCGGTGATCCGGGCGGCGATCTCCGCGCCCAGCCCCGCGTTGCCGGGCGCCTCGTGCACGATGACGGCCCGGCCGGTGCGGCGGATCGACTCGAAGACCGGGGCCAGGTCGAGTGGGGAGAGCGTACGCAGGTCGACGACCTCCAGGCTGCGTCCGTCCTCCTCCGCGGCCGACGCGGCGTCGAGGGCCACCCGCACCATCGGGCCGTACGCGATCACCGTCGCGTCGGTGCCCGGGCGCGCGATCCGGGAGGCGTGCAGCGGGTACGCGCCCGCGAGGTCGAGCCCCAGGTCGACCTCGCCCTTCTCCCAGTAGCGCCGCTTCGGCTCGAAGAACACGATCGGGTCGTCCGAGGCGATCGACTGCTGGATCATCGCGTACGCGTCCGCCGGGTTGGAGCAGGTCACGACCTTGAGGCCGGGGGTGTGCGCGAAGTACGCCTCGGGCGACTCGGAGTGGTGCTCGACCGCGCCGATGCCGCCGCCGTACGGAATCCGGATGACGATCGGGATGCGCACGTTGCCCAGCGAGCGGTAGTACATCTTCGCGACCTGCGCGACGATCTGGTTGTACGCCGGGAACACGAACCCGTCGAACTGGATCTCGCAGACCGGCCGGTAGCCGCGGATGGCCAGGCCGACCGCGGTGCCGACGATGCCGGCCTCGGCCAGCGGGGTGTCGATGACGCGGTCCTCGCCGAAGTCCTTCTGCAGGCCGTCGGTGATGCGGAACACGCCGCCGAGCTTGCCGACGTCCTCGCCCATGATGACGACCTTGGAGTCGTTCTCGAGCGCGCGGCGCAGGCCGTGGTTGAGGGCCTTGCCCAGGGTGATCGTCTCGGCCATCAGTGTGCGCTCCCCTCGAACGACGCCTGGTATTCGGCGAACTGCCGGCGCTGCGCGTCGACCTCGGGCGAGCCGGTGGGATAGACGTTGTCGAACAGCGTGACCGGCTGCGGATCCGGCATGGCGAGGACCCGCTCGCGCAGGTCGAGGGCCAGCGTGCGGGCGCTCTCGTCGACCTCGGTGAAGAAGGTGTCGTCGGCCAGCTGCTGCTTGGTCAGGAACGCCTTGAGCCGGCTGATCGGGTCCTTCGCCTTCCAGGACTCGACCTCGCTGGCGATGCGGTAGCGCGTCGGGTCGTCGGAGCTGGTGTGCGCGCCCATCCTGTACGTGTACGCCTCGATCAGCGTGGGGCCCTGGCCGTGCCGCGCGTTGTCCAGCGCCGCCCGGGTCACCGCGTAGGTGGCGAGCACGTCGTTGCCGTCGATGCGTACGCCCGGGAAGCCGTAGCCGTCGGCCCGGCGGTGCAGCGGGATACGCGTCTGGCGCTCGAGCGGCTCGGAGATCGCGTACTGGTTGTTCTGGCAGAAGAACACGATGGGCGCGTTGAACACGCCGGACCAGACGAACGCCTCGTTGACCTCGCCCTGGCTGGTGGCGCCGTCGCCGAAGTACGCGATGACCGCCTCACCGTCGGGACCGCCGGTCTTGCCGTCCATGGTCACGCCCATGGCGTAGCCGGTGGCGTGCAGCGTCTGCGAGCCGATCACGATCGTGTACAGGTTGAACTTGAACTCGTTCGGGTCCCAGCCGCCCTGGTCGACGCCGCGGAACAGGCCGAACGGCATGATCGGGTCGATGCCGCGGGTGTAGAGCACGCCGTGCTCGCGGTAGGTCGGGAACGCCATGTCCTGGGGTCGCAGCGCCCGCCCGGAGCCGACCTGCGCGGCCTCCTGGCCCAGCAGGCTCGCCCAGATGCCGAGCTCACCCTGCCGCTGCAGGGCGGTCGCCTCGGTGTCGAGGCGCCGGACCGTGACGAGGTCCCGGTACAGCCCGCGATACTCGTCGTCGGTGAAGTCGACCGAGTAGGTGACGCCCTCCGCCGTGGTGACGCTGTCGACGCGCTCACCGTCGGGCGTCAGCAGTTGAACGAAACCGCCGGCCGGGGCGTCCGCCCCGGGTTGGCTCTCGTCGTTCGCCATCCGTGTCTCCCTGTTCATCTCTGCGCCCACGGCGGGTGTTGCCCGTCCGCGCGGCTGACCGCTAATGCGCCGCGCCTGGCCCGGGTGAGGTTGCCGCGCGGTTGGTCGGCGGGACCACACGCCCCGCCGGGGAGTGACGACCCCCACCGCCCTGCTGGTGGGCAGGCAACGGCGGCGGTGCCGTCGCCCCCATCCTCGCAGAGAACGTGAGTGGCGCCACAGGTCAGGTCGATCACAGATCCGAAATCTTGCAGGATCATCGGTAACCGTGTTTGTCCGGGTTCGCGGTTTTCGTACCCTCACTTCCGTCTGAACGGCCGATGCGCACCGCTCCCGAACGCCGCATGCCTCGTTCACCCCAGCAGCCGACAGATCCATGTGGATCTACAAACTCTGGGGAGGGTGCCGGCCGTGCCGGAGCAGCCGAACGACGACGGCCTCGTGCCACCGATCAAGGTGCTGCGCAAGCGCCTGAACGGCGTGTACAGCGCGGAGGGCTTCACCGGCCCGACCCGTCGGTATGTGCTCCTGGTGGTGATGCTCGTCGGCCTCGCGTCCCTGCCCACCCTGGCGGCGATCACGGCGGGCTCCCAGGAACTCGCGGACGGCGGATCGACGGTCACGGACGTGCCCTTCATCCCACCGCCGTCGGGCGGACCGGTGATGGTCCCGCCGGAGGGGGTCTCCCCGGGGTCGGTCCCGCCGCCCGCGACCGGCTCGGCGCCGGTGCAGGGCCAGGCCCAGAAACGCAAGATCCGGGTGTACGCCGGGAGCAGACGTGACGAGGGCCCGGGCCCGTCGAGGGCCGGGGCTGCACCGGGCCGGTTCTCGCCGGGGCCGGGTGGGCCCCAGGGAGGTTCGGACCGGCTCTCGGCGGGGGAGGAGGCGTCTTCGGCCGGGTCTGATCGCCCCGGGTCGCATGTGCCCGGATCGCCGGCGCCCGGGCCGCATTCGCCGGGGTGGGGCCGGCCGTTGCCGGGGTCCGGGCCCGATCCCGTCGTGAAGCCGGAAGCGCCGGTCAAGGTGGTCGAGCCCGACGGTGGTGAACCGCCGGCGTCGGGAGGGCGGCCGGAGAAGCCGGGCACTCCGACCGCTCCGACCGATCCGACCGATCCGGCTGAACCAGCCGAACCGGCAGAACCGGCTGAGCCGGGACCGGGACCGGGATCGGAGCCGGGGTCGGGACCGGGGCCGGGATCGGGAAGCGACCCGCACTACCCCACCGACGGCAACCATTCCTCCGACGGCGACCACGGTTCGGACGATCCGAACGGGCGGGACGATCATGGCGACTCCGGGGGGCATGGGGGGCCGGGGGGTTCTGGCGACTCGCCGGAGCTTCCGCCGGGGAAGCCCGTTCGGCCGCCGTGGTGCTCGGATCGGTGGCACTGCTCGTCCCGGCCGGCGCATCACCATCGCCCGGGTTGGTCCGGCCGTCATGACTGCGATGACGCCGACCGTCGTACGCACCGATCACGCTATCGGGACGACCGGCGGCGGACTGTCACTGTCCACAGGTCACGGTCTGTGGATAAACGGCGGGCTGTCGTCCTCCACATGCCGCCGTCTGTGGATAGGCGGCGGGCTGCCGTCATCCACAACTCGCTGTCTGTGGATGCGCGGCGTGGGGGTGTGACTGTCCACAGCAGTCCTGTGGATGACCGGCCGGCTGCGGAACAACCGAAGACCGTCAGTCACCGCCGGGCCCAGCGTGCCCGGTCCGTCACGAGCCGGAGGTCGGCAATGTCCGAACGCCCGCAGAATCTCAAGTCCGCCCGAGCCGCCGGACGTACGCACAACAGCCACCGCCACCAGCCGGCGGCCGGGCAGCAGGACGACACGTCCTTCGCCGCGCGGGCCTACCGGGGCAGCCACCGGGCCGGCCGCCTGCACCGGCCCGAGGACCACCGCACGGCGGCTCTGCGCCGCAGCGCCGGATCGGGCCGCCACCACTCCGAACCCGACCGCCCCCACCGCTGACAAACCCCGCATCCAGCGGATGTCGCCGGTCGGGCGGTAGGAAGTGCGCGGGGAGCGTCGCTGGTCAGGCGTTAGCGGCCTGGGTCGTCGGCGGTGGGGCGGTAGGAAGTGCGCGGAGCGTCGTTGGTCAGGCGTTAGCGGCCTGGGTCGTCGGCGGTGGCCACCGCCGACGACCGCCGTCAGCTGAGCGGTCGTCGCGCGTGAGCGGTCGTTGCGCGGAGGCCCGGCGGTGTCCGGCCGACGGCGCGGCCGGGCTTCTGGCGTGTGCTGTCAGGAGTCGTCCGTCAGGCGGTGGCGGTTGGTTTCGATCCAGGCGTCGATGGCGTCCGGGTCGTTGGGGTCGACGCCTTCCGAGATCAGTTGGGCCACCGCCGCCGTTGCCGGGCTTCGCTTCTCGCCTGTGGCGTACAGGCGGGCGAATTCCGGGATCATTTCCTCGACCACCGTGTCCGTCTGTTCCGTGGCGGCTTCCGGGAGGCCCTTCTTCCTCATCGCGTACGCCGACCAGGCCCTGGTCACGCGGGGGAGCATCGCGGCGTCGTCCATGTCGAGGACCGCGCGGCGGTGGACCCAGTCGAGGAGGAAGAGGCCTGCCACCGCCGGGCTCCAGCGCAGCGGGTCGGTGTCCGGGAGGCTGGCCGCATGGTCCAGCAGGAGGCTGAGGCAGAAGTGCAGGGACGCCAGCTCGTCGTCGGCGGAGATGGTGTCCAGGCCGAAGCGCTGGGCTTCCGGGGAGGCGAGGAAGTCGCGGAGGAGTCTTTCCCGGTCGGGGCCGCTCAGCTCCGGGGGCTCCGGCAGCGGGGGGACCGTCGCCTTCGGCAGCAGGGCCAGGCGGGCCGTGGCCAGCGCGCGGTCCGTTGCCAGGTTGCCGTCCTGGGGGAGGTCGCTGATGTCGTCCGTCACCTCGAGGTGGCGGCCCACCTCGGCGCGCAGGCGGCCCGGGTCCTCCTCGCGGAACCAGGTCAGCTCGTCGCCCGCGCACATCTCGCGGACCTGGCCGAGGATGCGTTCCGCGGGGGCTCCCACGAACACGTCCTTGGTGATGCCGATGTTGTGGTCCACGAGCGCCACCACCGCGTGGTCGAGGCCGCCGTCCCCGGGGTCGTCGTAGGCGAAGGTGACCAGGTAGGACGTCTGGTCGCCGTACACATCGCCGTACGCGTAGCAGCCCGTCGGCCGGACCCGGCCGAGCTGGGCGACCCATTCGGGGGCCTGGGCTCCACGCCGGACCTCCGCGGCGCCCTCGGCGTCGGGCACGAGCGCGGCGAACACCTCGCGGATCGTCGTCGCGGAGGCCGTGCGGCGGCGGGTGGTGGTGGCGAGGAACTGGCTCACGAAGTCGCGGACCGCCGTAGCGCGGTCCGTCGTGGCTATCGCGTACACGCTGCCGAGGAGGGCGGTGCCCAGCATCTCGGCGTCCAGTGCGCAGCCGAGCTTCGCCACGTCGCGGGCCGCGTGCAGGACCGCGTCGTACGGATTCTGAGGTGCCGCCATGTCGCCGAGCCTACCGGTACGGCAGGCGCCGGGCCCTATTCCGAACGGACGACGGTCAGCGCCTCGCGGGCCTGGGCGTACCCGTTGAGCACCTCGCGGACGGGCGCCACGACGTACTCGCGGCCGACCTCGGTGACCGACGCGCGCAGCCGCTGCTCGGCCCGCCGGCGGGCGCGGCGAGCGCCCACGTTGACGATCGGGCGCAGCAGCACGGCCAGCAGGAGTCCGAGGATCAAGCCTCCGAGCAGCAGCAACGTCGGCAGCGGCACCTGGCCGATCTTGGGATCGTGGAATTCCGGCAGGCCGAGGACGCGGACCGCGTAGCCGGCGACGAGCCAGCCGAGGCCGGCCACCGCGGCGATGGTGAGCAGCCATTGGAGCAGGCCGACGGCGGTCCACCAGAACGGCTTGCGGTCCATGCCCAGATCGGTTTTCGCGACCGCGCGGTCGAGCGCGTCGGGCAGGTCGCCGAGCTTGGAGCGGGCGGCCGCGTTCAGCGCCGGCGCCCACACGTCCGGGATCGGCGCGGCGGCCCGCGCGGCCACCGCCCGCACCGAGAGACCGACCGCGGACTTCTGCGCGGCGTCGGCCTCCGGCAGGGAGGTCCGGGACACCGGCACGAGCTCCTGCGACGGCGTCTCCTCGGTGGGCTTGTCCGAGCCGATGTGCAACCGCTTCAAAGGATCAGGACGAAGCTTCCGTACGCCGCGCAGCAGCGGCCATCCGGTGCTCGCGATCGCCCGGTGCCGGTACGCCCCCTCGGCGGCCTCGGCCACCGCCGGCACCCCCGCGGAGGCGGCGAGGGCGTCGCTGAGCTGGCGTACGGTGGCGCGGTCGACCTCGTCCTCGGCGGCCGGCGGCCCGATGGCGGCGGCGAGCTGCTCGGCCACCGTGTCGAGGTCACCGGCGAGCCGGCGCAGCGCCGCCTGCCGGTCCGCGACCGTCTTCTCCAGGGCCGAGCGCAGCTCGTTGAGCATGCCCGGCTGCTTCGCCGAAGTGGCCATCGCCGGCACGCCGGTGAGCCCGTCCTCCTCGAGCAGCCGCTTGAGGTCGGTCAGCACGAGCTCGGTGTCGGTGGGTGACAGCCGGTCGGCCTGGTTGAGGACCACGATGGTGACGTCGCCGTGCGACCGGAACTGGCGCAGGTACGCGTTGTGCAGGATGCGGTCGCCGTACTTCTGCGGGTCGACCACCCACACGACCTGGTCGACGAGGCCGAGCAGGCGGTCCACCTCGAGCCGGTGGCCGCGTTCGACCGAGTCGAAGTCGGGCAGGTCGAGCAGGACCAGCCCGCGCAGGGCGGCCTCGTCCTCGCCGTCGAGCGCGCTCTCCCGGATGAAGCGCTGGCGTGGCAGCACACCGACCCAGTCGAGCAGGCGGTTGGCGGGCTCGAGCGGCCCCCACACGCAGGCGTGGGCCACCCCGGTGGTGGGCCGGCGCACGCCGACCGGCGACAGTTTCAGCCGGGCCAGCGCGTTGAACAGGCTGGACTTGCCGCTGCCGGTGCTGCCGGCCAGGGCGACCACGGTGTGATCCTGGGACAGGGCGAGCCGGCTGCCCGCGCGCTCGACCAGCGTGTGCGCGGCGACCAGGTCGTTGTCCGGAAGGTACGGGTCGGTGACGCGCAGGAACCGCTGCAACGCGTCCAGCCGCTCGGTGAGCTGCTCGGCGTCGATGCGATCGTCGCCGGTCAAGGCGCGCTTGACCTTCTCGGCGAGGTTCATGACGGCGTACCGGTCAACGCGAGTTCCTCCCTGGCCTGCTCCACGTCGGCCGCGGCCCGCCGCAGGGTGGTACCCGGTTCGAGCTCGAGCCCCACCGCGGCGGTGCGGTCCGTGAAGCGGGCCGCCTCCGCGTCGAGCAGCACGTTAACCCGGGACACGAGTTCCTCGCGCGCCCGGGCCGCCAGCGTACGGATGGCCTGATCGCCGAAGATCGCCTCGAGCACCTTCTGGGCCGCCACGGTGGTGCCGGCGCCCACCGCCACCTCCGCGCCCGTCGGGATGAACGCGGTGGAGGTGAAGACCGCGATCATGACCGCCAGCCCGACGCCGTTGACCGCGTACGCCGCACCGCGGGCCACGAAGCGCTTGTCGCCGGCCTCGGTGCGGACCAGTTCGAGCACCCACTGCTGCCAGTCGCGGACCACGCGCTCGGCCCGCTGCGGCAGGTCGGGTGACGGCTTCTGCAGCGACGGCTCCAGCAGCCCGGCGCCCGCCGGATGCGCCTGCCACGACGCGTACGCGCTCTCCGCGGCGTCCGTGGCGACCCCGCGCAGCAGCGTGACCAGCTGCGACTCGAGGGCGACCTGCAGGTTGCGGCCCGGGGCCGGCCGGCCGGTGACCGCGGCGACGACCTTGTCGCGCAGCTGACCGATCCGCGACTCGAGGGTGCGCAGGAACTCGCCGGTGCCGATGAACTCCTGCCAGCGGGCGAGCACCTCGCCGCGCAGCAGCCGGCCGTCCTGGAGGCCCTGCTCCATGGTCCGCCGGGCGTTGCGGTAGGCGGCGACGACCCGCTCGTCGAGCGCCTTCGCCGCGGTGGCCTGCTCGTCCGCGGCGGCGGCGAGCCCCTCCACGGCCGGTCCGAGGGCGGCGAGCGCGCCGTCCAGCGTCTGCCGCACCACGGTGGCGCGGGCGTCGGCGTCCGCCGCGAGCTGCGCGAACCAGTCGTGCAGCTGCCGGGTCGCGTCCTCGGGGAGCAGGCCCTGACCGTCCAGGGTGGTCTCCGGCAGCACGAACAGCGGGGCCGCGCCCATGTCGTGCTCGGTGAGCATCTCCGCCAGGTGCGCGGAGATCTCGCCGGCGGCCTCCGCGGGCACGCGGTCCAGCACCAGCGCGATCACGGTGCCGCGCAGCCGGGCCGTCGTCAGAAGTTCCCACGGTACGGCGTCCGCATAGCGCGCGGCGGTGGTGACGAACAGCCACAGATCCGCCGCGGCCAGCAGTTGCGCCGCCAGTTGCCGGTTGCGGTCGACGACCGAGTCGATGTCGGGCGCGTCGAGGAACGCCAGGCCCGGGCCGAGCGCGGGGGCCGAGACGAGCTGCAGCGTCTTCGGGTCGGCACTGGACTCCGCCGTACGCGTCAGCCCCGGCAGCAGTTCGCCCTGGCGGAACCAGGAGGCGTCGGCGGGGTGGCTGACCAGCACCGGCGAGCGGGTCGTGGGGCGCAGTACGCCCGCGGTGCTGACGGGGGCCCGCACCAGGCTGTTGACCAGCGTGGACTTGCCCGCGCCGGTGGAACCGCCGACGACCACCAGCAGCGGGGCGTCGAGCCGGGCCAGCCGGGGCAGCAGGTAGTCGTCCAGCTGCGAGACGAGCGCGGCGCCGACCCGCCCGGCCTCGTCGGCCGACGGCATGACGAGCGGGTACGTGGTGCCGCCGATCGCCGCGCGGAGCTGCGACAGGGCCGTGGCGAGCCGGCCGAGGGCGGCGGGTGGTTCGGTGGGCGGCCCGGGCTGGGCCGCCAGCCGCACCGGCCGGGCGGGAGCGCTCTCCGGCCTCGGCTCGGCCGTGGGACGCGCGGACAGGTCGTCGAGCGTGGCGGGGCGGCTCTGGGTGGTGACGATGTTGCCGGTGGTGGAGGCGCTGGCCGGCGGCCACTGCGGCGTGGCAGGCGGTCCAGCGGGCTCGGGCTCGGGCTCGGGCTCGGGTTCAGCGGCAGCAACAGCCTCGGTCTCGGGCTCCTCGTCGATGGCGACGGGTTCCGTGACGGGCTCGATGTCGGGCTCAGCGACGGCGACCGGCTCGGTGGTGGGCTCGGTGTCCGGCTCGGCGGCAACGGGCTCGGTGTCCGGCTCGGCGGCGGCAACGGGCTCGGTCTCGGGCTCGGCGGGCTCGGCGTCGGGCTCGGCCTCGGGTTTCGCTTCCGGCTCCGGCTCCTCGACGTCGGGCGATTCGGAGGCTGGGGATGAGGGCGAGGCGGGCTCGGGCTCGGGTGGCACGGTGTCGGTGGTCACGGTGTCGGGCGCGTCGGTGGGAGCCGCCGGCGCCTCCGGGGGCTCGGAGGGCGCGGTAGTGCCTCGTTCCTCGGGTTCGCCTTTGTCTGCCATCGATTCCGGCTCGTGGGGTGCTGCGTTCGGGGAGGCTGTGGGCGTACCGGAAAATCCGGAGGACCTGGCCGGACCACCGTTGGCCTTGGCTTTTTCGGGCGGTCCGTCGGCTACGGCGGGCGTGGCCGACGGACCGACCGCGTCACCGTGCGTCGTCACGGGTAAAGCGTGCCCGATCTATCCATCGCAGACAACAGGTACCCCACCCGTCGTGACCGGACGGGAACCTTCGGCACTCAACTTGCGCCGGGTTGACTCAACTTCGACTTGCAGTCTGGTGATCCCGTGGCATCATTGAGTCCGGTCCACTCAACTTGAGTACCGCACAGCTTTACAAGCCTGGTCAGAAGCGAGGAAGCAACATGGCACGAGCGGTCGGCATCGACCTCGGCACCACGAACTCCTGCGTCAGCGTTCTGGAAGGAGGCGAGCCCACCGTCGTCGCCAACGCGGAGGGTGCTCGGACGACCCCGTCCATCGTCGCCTTCGCGCGCAACGGCGAGGTGCTCGTGGGTGAGGTCGCCAAGCGTCAGGCGGTGACCAACCCCGACCGGACCATCCGTTCGGTCAAGCGTGAGGTCGGCACCAACTGGTCCATCGACATCGACGACAAGAAGTACACGCCGCAGGAGATCTCGGCGCGGGTGTTGATGAAGCTCAAGCGCGACTCCGAGGCGTACCTCGGCGAGACGGTCACGGACGCGGTCATCACCGTGCCGGCCTACTTCAACGACGCGCAGCGCCAGGCCACCAAGGAGGCCGGCGAGATCGCGGGCTTCAACGTGCTCCGCATCGTCAACGAGCCCACCGCCGCCGCGCTGGCGTACGGCCTGGACAAGGGCTCCAAGGAGCAGACCGTCCTGGTCTTCGACCTCGGCGGCGGCACCTTCGACGTCTCCCTGCTCGAGCTCGGCGAGGGCGTCATCGAGGTCAAGTCGACCTCGGGTGACAACCACCTCGGCGGCGACGACTGGGACCAGCGGATCATCGACCACCTGGTCAAGACGTTCCGCGGCGAGCACGGTGTGGACCTGTCGCAGGACAAGATGGCCCTCCAGCGCCTCCGGGAGGCCGCCGAGAAGGCCAAGATCGAGCTGTCCGCGGCGACCACCACCAGCATCAACCTGCCGTACATCACCGCCGGCCCGTCCGGCCCGCTGCACCTCGACATGAGCCTGAGCCGCGCCGAGTTCCAGCGCATGACGCAGGACCTGCTCGACCGCTGCAAGGGCCCGTTCGAGCAGGCGATCAAGGACGCCGGCGTCAAGGTCTCCGACGTCGACCACGTCATCCTGGTCGGCGGCTCCACCCGCATGCCCGCCGTGGCCGACCTGGTCAAGTCGCTGACCGGCCGGGACGCCAACAAGGGCGTGAACCCGGACGAGGTCGTCGCCGTCGGCGCCGCCCTGCAGGCCGGTGTGCTCAAGGGTGAGGTCAAGGACGTCCTGCTGCTCGACGTGACCCCGCTGTCGCTGGGCATCGAGACCAAGGGCGGCATCTTCACCAAGCTCATCGAGCGCAACACCACGATCCCGACCAAGCGCTCCGAGGTCTTCACCACGGCCGACGACAACCAGCCGTCCGTGCTGATCCAGGTCTTCCAGGGCGAGCGTGAGATCGCGGCGTACAACAAGAAGCTCGGCACCTTCGAGCTGACCGGCCTGCCCCCGGCGCCGCGCAACGTGCCGCAGATCGAGGTCACCTTCGACATCGACGCCAACGGCATCGTGAACGTGCACGCGAAGGACCTGGGCACCGGCAAGGAGCAGAAGATGACGATCACCGGCGGCTCCGCGCTGCCGAAGGACGACATCGAGCGCATGATGCGCGACGCTCAGGACCACGCCGACGAGGACAAGAAGCGCAAGGAGGACGCGGAGACGCGCAACCTCGCCGAGCAGCTTCAGTGGCAGACCGAGAAGTTCCTCGCCGAGAGCGGCGACAAGCTGCCCGAGGACTCGCGCAACCAGATCAGCGAGGCGCTGGGCGACCTGCGCGGCGCGCTGGGCGGCAGCGACATCGAGAAGATCAAGACCGCTCACGAGAAGCTGGCCACCGTCTCTCAGCAGGCCGGTTCCCTGCTGTACGCGCAGCAGCAGCAGGACGGCACGCAGGACACCCCCGGCCCGGACGGCACCCAGGGCGCGCCCGGCGGCGCGGCCGGTGCGAGCGCCGGCCCGCAGGGTGGCGCCGATGACGTCGTCGACGCCGAGATCGTCGAGGACGACAAGAAGTGAGCCGCGCGGACGACGAGAACGACGGTCAGGCGACCGAGCGCGTCGTCATCCGCGATCGCCGCAAGATCGACGTGAAGGGTAAGGACACCACGGTGACCAAGGAGGCCGAGGAGTCCCAGGAGACCAGGGGTGGCGCGCACCGCGCCGCCGAGGAACCCGAGGACGAGACGATCCCCACGCCGGGTCTCGGTGCGGAGCTCGAGGCCCTGCGGACCGAGCTGGAGGAGCGCACGCGCGACCTGCAGCGGGTGACCGCCGAGTACGCGAACTACCGCAAGCGCGTCGACCGGGACCGCAGCGCGGCCGCCGAGCAGACGACCGGCGCGGTGCTCACCGCGCTGCTGCCGGTGCTCGACGACATCGACCGGGCCCGCGAGCACGGCGACCTGGTCGGCCCGTTCGCCGCGGTGGCCGAATCGCTCGGCGCGGTGGTCGGCAAGCTCGGGCTCGTCGCGTTCGGCGAGAAGGGCGACCCGTTCGACCCCACCCGCCACGAGGCGGTGGCCCACCTGACGTCGGCCGACGTCACCGAGCCGAGCTGCGTCGAGGTCATGCGCCGCGGCTACACGCTCGGCGAACGGTTGCTGCGGCCGGCCATGGTCGCGGTCGCCGATCCGGAGTGACGATGTCCCGTCCCGCCCACCGGCCGGTGGGCGGGAGTCGTCGCACCCGCTGGAGGAGGTGGGCAGGATGAGTTCGAAGGACTGGCTGGAGAAGGACTTCTACGCCGTTCTCGGGGTGGGCAAGTCCGCCACCGCCGACGAGATCAAGAAGGCGTACCGGAAGCTGGCCCGGGAGAACCACCCCGACCACAACCCCGGGAACAAGGACGCCGAGGACCGGTTCAAGGCCGCGTCCGAGGCGTACGACGTGCTCTCCGACGACCGGAAGCGCAAAGAGTACGACGAGATGCGCTCCCTGTTCGGCTCGGGCGCGTTCCGTCGTGGTGCCCGGGCCGGCGGCAGCGGTCAGTTCGACCCGTCGGACCTGTTCGGCGGGTTCTCCGGGGCCGGCGCGGGCGCCGGCGGCGGTGCCGGCGACCGGCGGTTCGGCGGTGCCGGCTTCTCGGACATCTTCAGCTCGATCTTCTCGGGCGGGGGTGCGGGCACCGGAGGACGCCGGGGCCCGCAGCGCGGCCGGGACGTCGAGGCCGAGGTGACGCTCGACTTCGCGCACGCGGTGAAGGGCACGACGCTGCCCCTGACCCTGCGCTCGCCCGGGGTGTGCGACACGTGCCACGGCAACGGCGCCAAGCCGGGCACCGTGCCGCGGACCTGCCCGCAGTGCCACGGCTCCGGACTGATCTCTCGCAACCAGGGGTCGTTCAGCTTCTCCGAGCCGTGCCGGGAGTGCCAGGGTGCCGGCAGCATCGTGGACGAGAAGTGCCCGGAGTGCCGCGGCACCGGCGGGGTCACCAAGAACCGCACGATCAACGTCCGCTTTCCCGCCGGCGTCGCCGACGGTCAGCGGATCCGGCTGAGCGGCCGCGGCGAGCCCGGCGAGAAGGGCGGGCCCGCGGGCGACCTCTACGTCCAGGTCCGGGTACGCCCGGACGAGCTGTTCGGCCGCACCGGCGACGACATCACGCTCACCGTGCCGATCAGTTTCGCGGAGGCGGTGCTCGGGACCGACCTGCGCGTGCCGACCCTGGACACGCCGGTGACCCTGCGGGTGCCGCCGGGCACCCCCAGCGGCCGGACGTTGCGGGCCCGGGGCAAGGGCGTGCAACGTCGCGATGGACAGGCGGGGGATCTGCTCGTCACCATCGAGGTGCAGGTCCCGGCCGGGGTGTCGGACGAGGCCAGGGAGGCGCTCGAGCGCTTCGCGAAGCTGACGCCGACGCCGGAACGCGGCCGGATCGAGGCCCGGCTGCGCCGGGGATGACGGTGAACCTTCGGGAGGTGGCGCATGTATGAAGAGATCAGCATCTCGATGGAGCAGGCCTCCGACGCGAAGGTACTGATCATCTCCGTCGCGGCGAAGCTGGCCGGGATGCACCCGCAGACGCTGCGCCAGTACGACCGGCTCGGCCTGGTGCAGCCCGGCCGGGCCGGTGGTGGCGGGCGCCGCTACAGCGAGCGTGACGTCGCCCTGCTGCGCGAGGTGCAGAAGCTGAGCCAGGAGGAGGGCGTCAACCTGGCCGGCATCAAGCGGATCATCGGGCTCGAGCAGCTGGCGGGCGAGCTCCAGGAGCGGGTCGCCGAGCTGGAGGCGCAGTTGGAGGCCGCGTACCAGCGGATCGCCCAGCTCGAGTCGGTGGGGCCGTACCCGGGGCGCGACCTGGTGCGCCGGGAGCCGGCCTCGACCGCGCTGGTGGTGTGGCGCCCGCGGCGTTCCGGCGAGCGATGACGAGGACGGCCGCCGCTGAGCGTCAGCGGCGGCCGGAAATGCGGCGGCTTGCGGGAAGCCGGCGGGCGGAGCGCCGGCGGCGTGCGGTGAGCCGGCGGGCGGAGTGTCAGCGGCGGCCGAACATGGCGAGGCGGCGGGGGTGGCGGACCAGGCCGCCCTCGATCCAGTCCTCGTAGTCGAAGAGCTCGGGGCGGGTCATCAGCACCCGGCAGTTGTGCGCCCAGATGGACATCGGCTCGTCGCCGACCTCCTCCGCGCGTTCCACGTACTTCTTCAGCCGGCGCTTGCGCTGCGACGACGCGTTGGGGCGTACGCCGTCGGCGGCGTAGATGTACATGCAGTGCTGCGCGAACCGCCGGGCCGGGCACTGCCGGTCCATGGCCAGCTCGAAGAGGGTCGGTGCCAGCACGTCACCGGAGATCAGCAGGTCCCAGTCCGACGGCATGGCGTCGAGCGGCACGGCCTCCGGGTGGTAGGCCCACGCCTGCAACTCCTCCGGCCTCGGGTCGACCGGGTTGGCGAATCCGAAGAACGTCGACTCGCGCACGCTCACGATGCCGCCTCGTCACGATGGGTCATTTCCGCCGTCCTCCTCCGGCAGAGGGCCCGCGCCTGCGCCGGAGAGCCCCCTCAAGTCCGGCGTGTCGCTGGTCACCCTGTAACTCGATGTTGTCGCGGCGACACGGTAGCGCGTGGGAACACTCCGGCGGAAGTGATGAAGTATCACTTTCGGATACTGGCCGGTAGCTTTGAGCTGCCTGGCCCCGGTGCAGGTCAGTCGGTTGCGGGCAGCGGACCGGCCGGATGGCGCAGCGCCATCCGCCGGCGTACCAAAGTCTTGAACCAGGCGTAATCGGGCAGGCGCGCCAGCAGGGGCCCGCTGACCACGGTGATCAGCACGTACGCGGTCGCCACGGGGGCCAGTTCCGGCTCGACGCCGGAGGCCACGGCGAGCCCGGCGATGACGATCGAGAACTCACCGCGGGGCATCAGGGCGAGGCCGGTACGGATCTGACCGGGCAGCGCGATGCCGGCCCGTCGCGCGGCGAGGACGCCGGTCAGCACCTTGGTGAGCATCGTCAGCACGGCCAGGCCCAGCGCCGGCAGCAGCACCCCCGGCATCGCGGCCGGATCGGTGGAGAGGCCGAAGAACACGAAGAAGACCGCGGCGAACAGGTCCCGCAGCGGCGACAGCATCTGCACCGCGCTGTGCGCCACCTGCCCGGACAGGGCGATGCCGACCAGGAACGCGCCGACCGCGGCGGAGACCTTGAGCTCGGCGGCCACCCCGGCGACGAACAGGGTCAGGCCCAGGACGCTCAGCAGCAGCGCCTCGGCGTCCTTGACCGACACGAAGCTGGAGATGGCGTGGCCGTACCGGATCGCCACGACGAGGACGGCGACCACGGTGAGCACCGCGACGGCCAGCGCCTTCGCCCCGCCGATCAGCCCGACGCCGGCCAGCACCGCGGTGACCAGCG
Organism: Pseudosporangium ferrugineum; assembly: GCF_003002065.1. Lineage (GTDB taxonomy): Bacteria > Actinomycetota > Actinomycetes > Mycobacteriales > Micromonosporaceae > Actinoplanes > Actinoplanes ferrugineus_A. The sequence continues at coordinate 54,313 of NZ_PVZG01000011.1, read as the reverse complement.
GCAGGTAGAACGCCATCGCGAGGTCCTCGATGACGAGCACGGACAGGATCACCGGCGTCTCGCGGTTACCGAGCCGGCCGAGGTCGCCGAGGACCTTCGCGATCACGCCGGACGACGAGACCCAGGTGATGCCCGCCAGCACCAGCGCCGCCTCCCAGCCCCAGCCGAGCAGCAGCGCGAAGCCGGCCCCGGGCAGGGCGTTGAACAGGGCGTCGATCAGCCCGGCGGGGGCGGCCGAGCGCAGGTTGCCGACGAGCTCGGTCGCCGAATACTCCAGCCCGAGCATCACCAGCAGCAGGATGACGCCGATCTCGGCGCCGATCTCGATGAACTCCTCGCTCGCCTGGAGCGGGAGGAGACCGCCGTGCCCGAACGCGAGCCCGGCGAGCAGGTAGAGCGGGATGGGCGAGAGCCCGATGCGGCGGCCGAGCCGGCCCAGCATGCCGAGCGCGAAGAGAAGCGCGCCGACCTCGATCAGAAGGATCGTCGTGCTGTGCACCGGCGCCTCAGTCGCGGGTATCGCCGGCGAGGATGGCGGTGACGCCGTCCAGGCCGTGCCGGGTGCCGACCGCGACCACCACGTCGTTCGCCTCGAAGACGAAGGACGGGCCGGGGGAGGCGATGACCTCCCGGTCGCGCAGCACGGCCACGATCGACGCGCTCGTCCGGGTGCGGGCCCGGGTGTCGCCGAGCTGCCGGCCCACGAACGGGGAGCCGGCGGGCAGGGCGATCTGCTCGGTGAGCAGTCCGGCCGCCTGCTGACGCAGGCCGGAGAGCTGGCCGAGCATGAGGGACGCGCCGAGGACGTCGGCCAGGGCCTCCGCCTCGTCGTCGGTGAGCGGTATCGCGGCGAGGCACGCGTCGGGGTCGTCCACGTCGTACAGCACCAGGTCGCGACGGCCGTTGCGGTGCGAGACCACGCCGACCGTACGCCCGGAGGACGTCACCAGGTCATGACGGACGCCGATACCCGGAAGTGGAGTCTGTTCTACCCGTACGCGCACGCGATCCACGGTAACCGGTGCCGGGGCGAACCACGGTCAGCAGTGCCAGACCGGCGAGGCAGAGAGCGGTGCAGATCACGTACGCGAGCCGGTAACCGAAGTGCTGCGCGACCCCGAACAGCGGCCCGGCGAGCATCGCGCCCAGCGGGAACGAGTTGGTGAAGAGCGTGGTGGCCCGCCCGGGATGCCGCGGCAGCATGTCCTGCATGTAGGTGATGCCCAGCCCGGACACGGCCGCGATGAACAACGCGTTGAGGACCTGCGCCCCGACCAGCACCCACACGCTCGTGGCGACCGCGGTCAGCGCGTAGTACGCGGCCCCGCACCCGGCCCCCGCGAACAGCAGCAACCGCAGCGGCAGCCGGGTGGAGAGCACGCCCAGCCCGAGCATCAGGGGAATCTCCAGCGCCGCGCAGAGACCCAGCACCAGTCCCGCGTCGGAGACCTCGCCGCCCAGGTCCGTACGGATGAACAGCGGCAGAGCTTGCACGGCCAGGGTGAGCGGGGTCTGCATCAGGGTGAACGCGGCGGCCGTGAGCAGCAGCGTCCAGCGGGCGGCATCGGGCGCGTCGACGGCCCCGGCATCGTCCGTGGCCGGCGCCGCCGCGGGCGCCCCGACCTCGTCCAGCCAGCAGATGCCGACCACCGCGGCGAGCCCGTACATGATCGCGGCGCCGCCGTAGACCCAGGTGAAGCCGCCCGTCGCGAGCAGGAACGCGGCCAGCGGCGGCCCGGCGACCCAGGCCAGCGAGAAGACCGTCCGCAGCCCGCTGATGCCCATGGCGGCCCGGTCGGGGGCGTCGCGTTCGAGCACCTGCCGGGCGTACGCGAAGGATTGCGGGAAGAGTGAGTTGGCGACGGCGAGGGCGGTGACGGTCAGGCCGAGCAGGATCCAGTAGTCGCGCACGACCGCCGTCAGAGCGCAGCCGGCCATCCCGGCCAGCGCTCCGCCGATGAGCAGCAGGCGCCGCACCGGGCCGCGGTCGGACAGCCGCCCGACCACGGTCGAGCCGAGCACCCCGGAGAGCGGCGCGACGATCAGGAAGACGGTCACCTTCAGCGGGCCGGCCTCGACGTCGGTGCTCAGGAAGAGCGAGAGGAAGGGCATGACCAGCGCGGTGGAGATGCCGACCGCGAGGAAGAGCAGGCCCAGGGGGAAGAGCGCGCGAGTGAGCCGCGGCGTATGCCGCACGGTTCCGGGGGCCATACGTCGGACGTTACGGGCCGCGGCGGGCGTCCGCCGCCGGATATCGCGGTAACGGACGTCTCTTTCCGGGTATGGACTCGCCGACCTAGAGTTGAGCGGAATAGACTCAAGTCTCAGATCGCTGATCCACGCGGATGCTGCATCTCTTGGAAGATCCGATCAGGGGAGCTCATGAACGCCGAACGCCTTACCACCAAGAGCCGCGACGTCATCACCGGTGCGGTCGCCGACGCCAACCAGCGCGGGCACGCCACCGTCGAGCCGTGGCACCTGCTCCTCTCCCTGCTGGACACCGGCGGGTCCACCGCGCCGGCCCTGCTGCGCGCCGTCGGCGCCAACCCGGCCGACGTTCGCCGCGCCGCGGCCCGGACCGTCGAGCAGCAGCCCTCCGCGCGCGGCTCCAGCACCGCCGAGCCCAGCCTGTCGCGGGAGTTCGTCAACGCCATCGGTGAGGCCGAGCTGATCGCCAAGCCGCTCGGCGACGAGTACATCTCCACCGAGCACCTCCTGGCCGGCCTGGCCCGGGTCGGTGGCCCGGTCGGCAAGGTCCTGCGCGACGTCGGCGCCACCGAGGAGACGCTCGTCGCGGCCTTCCCGTCGGTGCGCGGCGGCGACCGCCGGGTCACCAACCAGGATCCCGAGCAGACGTACAAGGCGCTGGAGAAGTACAGCGTCGACCTGACGGCGCTGGCACGCGAGGGCAAGATCGACCCCGTCATCGGGCGGGACGCCGAGATCCGTCGCGTGGTGCAGGTGCTCTCCCGGCGTACGAAGAACAACCCGGTGCTGATCGGGGAGCCCGGCGTCGGCAAGACCGCGATCGTCGAGGGCCTGGCCCAGCGCATCGTGGCCGGCGACGTGCCGGAGACGCTGCGCGACAAGAAGCTCGTCTCGCTCGACCTCGGCGCGATGGTGGCCGGCGCGCAGTACCGCGGCCAGTTCGAGGAGCGCCTCAAGAGCGTGCTCGAGGAGATCCGCAACTCCAACGGCCAGGTCGTCACCTTCCTCGACGAGCTGCACACCGTCGTCGGTGCCGGCAAGGGCGAGGGCTCGATGGACGCGGGCAACATGCTCAAGCCCATGCTGGCCCGCGGCGAGCTGCGCATGGTCGGCGCCACCACCCTCGACGAGTACCGGGAGCACATCGAGAAGGACCCGGCCCTGGAGCGCCGCTTCCAGCCGGTCGTGGTCGGGGAGCCGACCGTCGAGGACACCATCGGCATCCTGCGCGGGCTCAAGGGCCGCTACGAGGCCCACCACCGGGTGCAGATCACCGACGCCGCGCTGGTCGCCGCCGCGGCCCTCTCGGACCGCTACATCAGCGACCGGTTCCTGCCGGACAAGGCCATCGACCTGATCGACGAGGCCGCGTCGCGGCTGCGCATGGAGATCGACTCGCGGCCGGTGGAGCTCGACCAGCTCCAGCGGCAGGTCGACCGGATGCGCGTCGAGAAGCTCGCGCTGGAGAAGGAGACCGACCCCGCCTCGGTGGCCCGGCTGGAGCGGCTGGAACGCGACCTCGCCGACCGCGAGGAGGAGCTGACCGCCCTCAACGCCCGCTGGGAGCGCGAGCGCGGCGGCCTCAACCGGGTCGGCGAGCTGAAGAAGAAGCTCGACGAGACCCGGGCCGAGCTCGAACGCGCCCAGCGCGAGGCCGACTGGGAGCGGGCGTCCCGCCTGCAATACCAGGAGATCCCGGCGCTGGAGCGGGAGCTGGAGACCGCGGCCGCGGCGGAGGACGAGAAGACCGAGCCGCCGATGGTCAAGGAGGAGGTCGGCGCCGACGACATCGCCGAGGTCATCGCGTCGTGGACCGGCATCCCGGCCGGCCGGATGATGGAGGGCGAGACCGCCAAGCTGCTGCGCATGGAGGAGTCGCTGCAGGCCAAGGTGGTCGGTCAGGCCGAGGCGGTCGCGGCCGTCTCCGGAGCCGTACGGCGGGCCCGCGCGGGCGTCGCCGACCCGGACCGCCCCACCGGCAGCTTCCTGTTCCTCGGGCCCACCGGCGTCGGCAAGACCGAGCTGGCCAAGGCGCTCGCGGGCTTCCTCTTCGACGACGAGCGCGCCATGGTCCGCATCGACATGAGCGAGTACGGCGAGAAGCACTCCGTCGCCCGCCTCGTCGGCGCCCCGCCCGGGTACGTCGGCTACGAGGAGGGTGGACAGCTCACCGAGGCGGTGCGGCGGCGGCCGTACAGCGTGGTGCTGCTGGACGAGGTGGAGAAGGCCCACCCGGACGTCTTCGACGTGCTGCTCCAGGTGCTCGACGACGGCCGGCTCACCGACGGCCAGGGCCGTACGGTCGACTTCCGCAACGCGATCCTGGTGCTCACCTCGAACCTGGGTTCGTCGGTCATCTCCGACTTCACCCTCGGCGAGGAGGAGCGGCGCGAGGAGGTCATGGCGACCGTGCGCTCGCATTTCAAGCCGGAATTCCTCAACCGGCTCGACGACATCGTGGTGTTCCACGCGCTGACCGCCCAGGACCTCGCGGCCATCGTGGACATCCAGCTCGGCCGCCTGCGCAGCCGGCTCGCCGACCGGCGGCTCAGCCTCGACGTCACCGAGGCGGCGGTGCACTGGCTCGGCGAGCACGGCTACGACCCGATCTACGGTGCGCGGCCGCTGCGCCGGCTGGTCCAGTCGGCGATCGGTGACTCGCTGGCCAAGGCGCTGCTGGCCGGGGAGATCGTCGACGGCGACACGGTCGTGGTCGACCTGAGAGATCAGAAGGACGGGCTGCGCGTCGCCCGTGCGTGACGCCCGCTCATGACGAAGGGCCCCGAGTTTCCTCGGGGCCCTTCGCTGTCAGCTGGCCCGGGCCTCCCGCTGGCGGTAGGCGTGGGTCATGAGGATGTCCGTGAGGGCGTGCTCGCCCTCGTCGGACCAGATCCTGATCCCGTCGCGGTGGAGCTGGTACCGGACGTCGGTGTAACGGGTACGGGTGTCGTCATGGTGAACGACGGTCAGGGTGTCTGCGTGCGGCATGGGACTCACCGGTCCTTACGGGGTCTGGGGCGGCCGCGGTGTGGACACGCGGCCTGCGCAATCGGGAAGGCGCCCTGATCCGGTCTGCCTGGGCCCCGGCGAGGAAGGAGCGGGGGCGGCGACCCGGTCGGGCACAGGGCGGCGCCGAGGGACTCAGTTGCCTGCGGCGCGCCACGGGATGGAAGTGTATGGGTCGGGATCGACTCCTGTCGCCCCCTCGAACGAGCGACCTGTTTCATCCGATTTCGTCCTATGTCGGGCGATATTGCCACAGTTGCGGATCTTGTACCGGCGGATCGTCGATTCTGGCAGCCGCCCGTTACCGTGTGTGGATCTAGGAGGGAGCGCCGATGTATCCGGGAGCACCGGCACCGAGTTCACGCCCCACGGTCGTCACCGTGTCGTCGTACCTGCTGTATTTCAGCGCCGCCGCGTCGGTCGTCAGCGCGCTGTTGTCGCTCACCACCATCAGCACGATCTCCGACGTCTACCGCGACCTCTACGCGGACACCGCGGACAGCGGGCTGGAGAACATCATCGTCGGCGTCAGCGTGGTCGGCGTGGCGATCAACGTCCTGTTCGCGGTCGGGCTGGTGATCCTCGGCCTGTTCAACGGCCGGGGCCGCCAGGGTTCCCGGATCACCACGTGGGTGATCGGCGGCATCTTCCTGTGCTGCAACGGCTTCGGCCTGATCGGCAACGCGGCGACCAGCGGCATGAACCTCGACACGGGCAGCACCACCGGGCCGAGCGCGCGCGAGATCGAGCAGCGACTCTCCGACGCCCTCCCGTCGTGGTACACACCGATCACGACGACGCTGACGGTTGTCCTGGTGCTCGCCATGCTGGCGGCGCTGATCCTGCTCGTGCTGCCCGCGGCGAACGCGTATTTCCGCAAGCCGCAGGCGACCTGGGACCCGTCGATGCCGTACCCGTACCCGGGGCAGCCCGGCTATCCGGCGCCGGGCTACCCGCCGGTCGGGTATCCGCAGCCGGGTCAGCCGCCGTATCCGGCGCCGGCGTCGTACCCGCCGTACCCGGGGACCGCGGAGCCGTCGACGCCACCGCCGGTCACGCCGCCGCCGGGGCCGTCCGATCAGGCGCCGCACACCGGGAGCGTGCCGGCGACCGATCCGTGGAGCGTGCCGACACCGCAGGCCCCACCGTCGCCGTCCCCCTCACCGTCCTCCTCGCCGGACGCGCCCGCCGATCGGGATGCGCCGCCGGCGTCCGGGCCCGATCGGGATGCGCCGCCGGCATCCGAGCGGGATGCGCCGCCGGCGCCGGAGGCCGGGCCGGACTCGCCGCCTGAGCAGCCCGGCCAGCAGCCCACCGATCCGTCCTGACAGCAGTGCTCTCGCGCGCCGCCGGGTAAGCCCGGCGGCGCGTCGCGCGTCCAGGTAGGTTCGTCCGCAACGGATCACCCGGGAGACCTGAATGTCGTACGCAGTGCAGCACCCGGCCGCCGCGGCCGGTCCCGCGCCCGCCGCGACGCCACGCCGGCCGGTCCCGGTCGCGTTCGCGTCCGTCCTGCTGCTGGTCATGGCGGTGGTGGGACTCGGGTACGCGGTGGCCACGCTCGCCGTCGCGCCCGGCACGGTCGACCGGTTCCGGCAGGCGGCGGGCGACCGTCCCGACGTCGACGGGTACGTGACCGTGGTGTGGATCAGCGCGGCCGTCGGCGCCGTCCTGGCGGTGCTCCTCTTCGCCCTGTACGTCGTGCTCGCCCTGGGGCTGCGCCGCGGCAGCAACGGCGTACGCATCGCCACCCTGGTCGTGTGTGTGCTGGGTCTCCTGGCCGGTGGTGCGGCGACCCTGACGATGGTGGCGCAGGAGGGCTGGAATTCCCTGCCCGGTTCGGTGGGGGCGGCGCTGTCGGACGCGTACCCGGGGCCGTGGATCGGGTTGAACGTCGGCCTGAGCGTGGCCCAGATGATCGGGTACGCGGTGGTGGCCCTGCTCCTGCTGACGGCCCCGCGAGCCTTCTTCGGCAGGGCGACCGAGCAGGGCCGGTCGGCGACCCCCGGTCAAGCACCTCCCCCGGGCTACGCGCCTCCGCCGGGCTACGCGCCCCCGCCCGGCTATGGGCCTCCGCCGGGCTATGGGCCTCCGCCCGGTTACGGAGCTCCTCAGGGCTACGGTGCGCCCGGCTCCTACCCGCCCGCCCAGTACGGCCCGCCCGGCGCGTACGGGCCGCCTCAGGGTGGCTACCCGCCCCAGCCGATGTACGGAGCCCCCTACCCGTCCGCCCCCGCCGTGACGCCCCCGGTGGAGAACCCGGGCGAGCCGAGCCCGTGGGCCGCGCCCGTCGCCCCCGAATCTTCACCCTCCGTTGCCGAGCCGGCCGCCGAACCGACGCCTCCGGTTTCCCCTGCCGCCCCGGCCGCCTCACCGTCCGTTGCGGAGCCCGCCTCGGGTTCGCCGTGGACGGCGCCGCCCGCGGGTGACTTCCCGGCCACGCCCGACGCCGCCGGCGCCACCCCCGCCCCGCAGCCTCCCGACGAGGGTTCCGGGACGCGTCCGTCCAGCTGACGGGGTAGACGACATCGACGGATGTGCGTCACCCGAACGGGTACCGTTGAGCGACGAGGGTCCGTTCGACGGCGCTGTCCGGACGGGCTTTCCCCGAGGACGGGCAGAACTGCCGGTATGACATCGGTGTCAGTGCGTACTCAGTTGATGACCGTCGTTGTCTCGGGCCTTGGGAACCGAGGTGGGCATATGTGCTTTGAGCTGCATCTATGCCTGCAGCAAAGGGGTCGTGGCCGGTGGTTCAGTTAACAATATTTCCTGTTACGACGAGGTTTAGCCGAGGGTCAATAGTTCCTTTCCGCCCCGCCAGGGCAGAACGTTCCAGTTTTCGTGCAGCCAGTACGCTCGATGTCATGGAAGCCCATCACGACCTGCGTAAATTCATCACTGAATTGCCCGTCGCGCAGCGTTGTGCCGTGCTTTCATCGGGTCGTGAAGACGACTGCGGTGGGCGACCCCGCCGTGTGACGGTGCAGTACACGGCGGTCCCGGCGAACGGGCGGGGGCCGGGCGGCGGCCGTACTGATCGCGACATCGAAATGTGGGGCGGCTCACTCCGGGGGCGGGGATCGAGGAGCTCGACGACGATGGGCAGCGACCAGACGGCGGCTGAGGCGTTGCAGGAGGCAGAGACCGAAGTCGGTGTCGGGGGAATGGTCGATCGGGGTGCGGACGCTGCCGTGCGGGGTGCCGGACAGACGTACCGATCGGCCTACCGTTCGATCGACTTCGGCCTTACGGCCTGAAAGTCAGCCGGTTCGTTCCTGCGCACATGCAGGAGAATCGATGCAGTTGGTGGAAGGATGGAGATCGTGGGAACTGCGTTGGCGGAAATGACAATGCCTCAGATCTCGCCGCTGGCCGGCGAGCCTATTGAACGTGCGGATGCGGAGCGGTTGGCCGGGGTGCTCAAGGCACTCGCGGACCCCGCCCGGCTCCGGCTGCTCAGCCTCATTCAGTCCGCTACGGACGGTGAGGCCTGCGTCTGCGACCTCACCGCGCCGCTCGGGCTGTCGCAGCCGACCGTGAGTCACCATCTGCGGATCTTGACCGAGGCGGGACTGCTCGAGCGGGAGAAGCGTGGCGTGTGGGCGTACTACCGCCTGGTGCCGACCGCGATCGCGACCATCGCGGATCTGCTCACCCCGCCGCGCAAGCGGGCCACGAAGAAGGCTCGCTGACAGCGGGCCGACGTCGAGCGGAGCCCGCTCCGACCGGGCGGGCCACGGGCAGGCCCGCTCAGCGACGAGCGGGCGGTGGAACGGCCGGGGTGCGACCGGACGTCCGCCGCAACGGCCCGCACGGGTGGGCGGGCCGCTGACCCGAGGGCGGGATCCGCGCCGGGCAGGTGGGTCGGAACGGCCGCACGGGCCGGACGGACAGGCACGAAGACCCGCGTGAGCGGGCAGACATGGCAAGGCCGCCGAGCTTCGGCGGGAAGGTGCCTGGCGTCACCGAAGGACGAGCGTGACGCCAGGCGGGACACCCTCCATCAGGCTCCACCCCCAGGACCCGAAGGAGTTGACGGGTGAACTACGTGCCCGGAGATCTGCGCGACCAGCTCGCGCACGTGGGATACGACGTCGTCCAGGCCGGCCTCGTCTGCGGTTCGGGCGGGAACCTGTCGGCCCGCATCCCCGACGAGGACGCCTGCTGGGTCAGTGCCGGCGGCTCCTGGCTGGAGCGGCTGGGCCGCTCGACGTTCGCGCCGGTACGCATCAGCGACGGCGCCCCGGCCATGATCGGTACGGGCGCGGTCCCGGCCCCCCGGCTCGAGCCCACCAGCGAACTCGCCCTGCACCTGGCGCTCTACCGCGCCCGGCCGGACGTCAACGCGATCGTCCACCTGCACCCGCAGACGGCCCTGCTGCTGGACGCCCTCGGCGAGCACATCCGGATCGTGACCACCGACCACGCCTACTACCTGGGCCGGGTCTCCACGGTGCCGTTCCGGCTGCCGGGCAGCATCGAGGTGGCCGCCCTGACCGCGGCGATGGCCGCCGACGGCACCAACTGCCTGGTGCTGAGCCAGCACGGGTGCGTCGTCGTCGCCGACAGCGTGGAGCTGGCCCACAAGCGGGCGCGCAACCTCGAAGAGGCCGCCCAGCTCACCTACCGGGCGCTGACCCTGGGCCGGCTCGACAATCTGCGCGAGGTGCCGGAGGAATTCCTCAGCCGGCTGTCCGGCCCGGCGCCGGTGAGCATCTGACGATCAGGCGGAGTGCCGGGGCCGGTGGTGCCGGTGGTCGTCCTCGTCGTGGTCGGCGAACTCCTCCGCGATGCCGGCCACCGTGGCGGCGGCCACGACGCCGATCGCGGTCGCCGGACCGGCCTCCTCCTGCACGCCGAGCTCGGCGGCCCGCTTCTTGGCCTTCCGCTCGCGCAGCATCTCGATGAGGATCGGCAGCACCGAGATCAGCACGATCAGGGCCACCACCGGCAGGATGTAGTGGTCGATCTTGTCGCCGATGGCGTCGTAGATCTGCTGGGCGAGCAGGTAGCCGACCAGGAGCACGCCGTCGCACCAGAGGATCGCGCCAACCACGTTCCAGAGGAAGAACTGGCGGGCCGGCATGCCCAGGGTGCCGGCGACCGGGTTGAGGAAGGTCCGGACGATCGGGATGAACCGGGCCAGGACCACCGCCTTCGCCGGGCCGAACTTCTGGAAGTAGTACTCGGCCTTCTCCACGTACTCGCGCTTGAAGAGCTTGCTGTCCGGGCGTTCGAACATGCGGCGGCCGTACTTGGCGCCGAGGACGTGCCCCAGCTGGGCGCCGACGATCGCGCACAGCGGCGCGCCGATCAGCAGGCCCGCCAGCGACATCCGGGTGCCGTCGCCGAAGATCGAGTCGGCCACCGGTGACGCCGCGACGCCGGCCAGGAACAGCAGGGAATCCCCGGGGAAGAAGAACCCGACCAGCAGGCCGGTCTCCGCGAAGAGGATCGCCCAGACGCCGATCAACCCGAAGGTCTGCAGCAGGTCCTTCGGGTCCATCGGGTTGAGAGCGAGCTGCTCGGTCAGCGCACGGTAAGTCACGAGAAGGAAGGGTACCGGCCGCTGCCCCGCCGGCGCCTGTACGGATGCTGTGGATTACAGCCGGGGGTCCACCGGTTCGGACTCCGCGGCCAGGATGGCGAAGACCAGCTCGTGCACCCGCCACAGCGGGGCACCCTGGGCGTGCCGGTCGAGCGCGGCGAGGCCCAGGCCGTGCTCGCGCAGGGCCAGGCCACGCTTGCGGCCGAGGTGCCGCTGCCGCAGCCGTTCGAGCTGCTCCGGCCGGGTGTACTCGGGGCCGTAGATGATCCGCAAATACTCCCTTCCACGGCATTTGACCCCCGGCTGCACCAATCGGCCCTTGGCGTCGGTCGCGCCCAGTCCGGCGTACGGCTTGACGACCATGCCCTCGCCGCCGGCCGCGGTGAGCTCGAGCCACCAGTCGGTGGCCGCCCGCTCCGCCTCCGCGTCCGCGAGGTCCACCACCCGCCGCCGGGTCGGCGTGAACAGCACCGGATCGGCCGCGACCAGCCGGTCCGCGAGGTCCAGGTGCCAGCCGTGGTCCCGGTCCTTGTGGCTGACCCCCGGCCCGGCGAGCACGGCGAAGGGTGCCACGGTCACGCCGGTCAGGCCGTCGGTCGGCCGCACGTACGCGCGGTAGGCGTCCGAGTATCCGGCGATCTCCGCGGCCCGCAGCTCGATCCGCTCCCGGAGCATGCCGACGTCGAGACCCCGGGCGGCCACCCGGTCCAGCACCTCCAGGGCGGCCGGCAGCGCGGCCCGGCCGGCGGCACCGACGCCCGCGTACCGGTCGCGGATCAGGCCGCCGGCCTTGGCGGACCAGGGCAGCAGCTCGGTGTCGAGGAGCAGCCAGCCGTCCTCGAGCACGCCCGCGGCGATCGCGGCCGTGCGGACCTTCGCCAGCAGGGCGGCGTTGCGGCCGGCGTCGAAGAACGGCCGTCCGGTACGCGTCCAGATCGCGTCGCCCACACCGTCGCGGGAGATGCGTACGACCGCCCGCGAGCCCATGTGTTTCTCCTCGCACACGACCTTGTCCACGCCGGCGGATCGCAGGTCGGCGAACGCGGTCGACGGGTGTTCGAGGTAGCCGTCCACGGTCGCCGTCGAGCAGGGCGCCATCGTCGGCGGCAGCCAGATCAGCGTCTCCGGCGCCAGGGCGAAGCGGCTCATCACCTCCAGCGCGGCGGCGGCGTTCTCGGCGGCCACGGTCGTGCGGCCGTACCCGTAGTCCAGATGCCGGCGCCCGGTCACGTCCGCCAGGTCCAGGCCCTCGTCCGGCCGGGCCGTCTCGGCGACCAGCGGCCGGGCCGGGGCGTAGTACTCCCGCTGGGCCGGCACCGAGACCAGCTCGCGCGACGGCCAGCGCAGGGCGGTGAGCTTGCCGCCGAACACGCAACCGGTGTCGAGGCAGATCGTGTTGTTGATCCACTCGGGCTCGGGCGTCGGGGTGTGGCCGTACACGACCGCGGCCGAGCCCCGGTAATCACGCGCCCACGGGTAGCGGACCGGCAGGCCGTACTCGTCGGTCTCGCCGGTGGTCTCGCCGTAGAGCGCGAACGAGCGCACCCGGCCCGACGCCCGGCCCTGGTACGCCTCCTTCAGGCCGGCGTGCGCGACCACGAGGTTGCCCCCGTCTAGCACGTAGTGGCTGACCAGGCCGTCGATGAAGGTCCGGACCTCCTGCACGAACTCCGGCGGCTCGGCGTCGAGCTGGGCCAGGGTCTCGGGCAGGCCGTGGGTGAGCTGCACGTTGCGGCCGTTGAGCTTGCGCGCCAGCTTCTGCTCGTGGTTTCCCGGTACGCAGATCGCCGTACCGTTGCGCACCATGCCCATGACCAGGCGCAACACCCCCGGTGAGTCCGGCCCGCGGTCGACCAGGTCGCCGACGAAGACCGCCGTACGCCCCTCCGGATGCACCGCGTTGTCGCGGCTCACGGCGTAGCCGAGCGTGGTGAGCAGGGTTTCCAGCTCGGCATGGCAGCCGTGCACGTCACCGATGATGTCGAAGGGGCCGGTGAGCTCCCGCTTGTCGTTGAACAGCTTCTCGTAGCGGATCGTAGCGCCGGCGATCTCCTCCGGGCCGCGCAGCACGTGCACCTTGCGGAAGCCCTCCCGGGCCAGCTGCCCGAGGGATCGCCGCAGGTCACGGTGCATCCGGGTGAGGACCTGGCGGCCGAACGTGCGGTCGGCGCGGGCCTGGGTGCGTTCCCAGGCCAGGGCCTCCGGTACGTCCAGCACCACGGCGACCGGCAGCACGTCGTGCTCGCGCGCTACCTTGATCAACCCGGCGCGGGCGTGCGGCTGGAGGTTGGTGGCGTCCACGACGGTCAGCCGGCCGGCCTTGAGCCGCTTGCCGGCCACGTAGTGCAGCACGTCGAACGCGTCGCCGGACGCGGACTGGTCGTTCTCGTCGTCGGCCACCAGGCCGCGGAAGTAGTCGGAGGACAGCACCTGGGTGGGCGCGAAGTGCTCCCGGGCGAAGGTCGACTTGCCGGATCCGGAGATGCCGACGAGCGCGACCAGCGCCAGTTCCGGGATGTCGAGCTCGCTCATGCCGCCTCCTTCCGCGTGAAGATCGCCATCTGGGTGGGACTTCCGTGCCGTTCGTCCGTTTCGCCGACGCCGCGGACCGTGACGTCGTAGCCGTGCGCGGACGCCGTCCTCGCGGTCCAGCCGGCGAACTCCGCGCGGTTCCACTCGAAGCGGTGGTCGCTGTGCCGCATGCCGGTCAGGCCCGGGTAGAGGACGTTGTACTCGGCGTTCGGCGTGGTCACGACGACGGTGGCCGGGCGCGCGTGGCCGAAGACCGACGCCTCCAGCGCGGGCAGGCGCGGCGGGTCGACGTGCTCCACGACCTCCATCAGCACCGCGGCGTCGTAGCCCTTCAGCCGGTCGTCCCGGTAGGTGAGCGCCGACTGCCACAGCGTCACGCGACCGCGCTGCCGTTCCGGCACCCGGTCCAGGCGCAGGCGGCGATGGGCCAGGTCGAGGGCACGCGAGGACACGTCCGTACCGACGATCTCGGTGTAACGCTTGTCCTTGATCAGGGCCCCGAGCAGCGCGCCGCCGCCGCAGCCGAGGTCGAGCACCCGGGTGGCGCCCGACTCGGCGAGCGCGGCCAGCACCGCCTCCCGCCGCTGCTCGGCCAGCGACTGCTTGCGCGCCACCGGCAGCTCGGCCTCCTCGTCGGCGGCCGTGTCCACCGGCGCGTCGACGGTGTCGGCTTCGTCACGGTCGAGCTGCTCGAGGGCGGTCGCGGCCAGGGACCGGCGGTGCGCCAGGTAGCGCCGCGTGATCAGCACCTTCTCCGGATGGCCGGCCAGCCAGCCGTCGCCCGCGCGCAGCAGCTTGTCGATCTCGTCCGGCGCCACCCAGTAGTGCTTGGCGTCGTCCAGCACGGGCAGCAGGACGTACAGGTGGTTCAGCGCGTCGGACAACCGGAGGGTGCCGGTGAGGGTGAGGTCCGCGTACGGGCTGTCACCGGCCAGCGGGTGACCCTGCGGCACGTCGTCGAGCGGGATCGGCCTCGCGGTGACCTCCCAGCCCAGCGGCGCGAAGAGCGCGACCGGATCGCCCTTGCAGCGCAGAACCGGCACGCGGATCTCCAGCGGCAGCGCCTCGCCGGTGAGCTCCGGGCGGTCCTTCGACTCCCCGCGCAGGGCGCTGCGGAACACCTTGGCCAGCGCGCTCGCCAGGAGGCTGGAGGCCGCGTACGGGCGGTCGTTGACGTACTGGCCGAGCGTGAACGACTCCGGCGCCGCCTGCTGCCGGCGACCGCCGCGGGCGGCGCCCAGCTTCTGCGGGTCGACGTCGAGCAGCAGCGCCGCCGTGCACCGGTCGCCCGTCGCGTCCGGGAACAGCACGTGCGCCGTGCCGGTGGGCACGTCGAAGGAGTGCACCCGGTCCGGGTGCTTGACCAGCAGATAACCGAGATCGGTCGCCGGCCGGTGGGTGGTCGTCACGGTGAGCAGCACCGACCGATGATCTCAGCGGGCGCCCGGACCGGGCGAACGATTTGCCTTACCGGTAGTCGTCCTCCATCTCGACGATCCGGCTCTGCTCCTGGGCGTCCCACTCCGAGACCTCGATCGCCGTGGGCGCCTCCACGTCCTCCCGGCTCTCGTCCAGCCAGCCCGGGGCCGCCTCGACCGCCTGCTCCGCCGCGTCCACCTCGGGTGTCTCCAGGTCGTGGTCGTTGCTCGGGTACGTCATCAGCCGACTCCCTCTCGCCGTTGCGGGCACCGTCAATGGTGCCCGGTCCCCAACCGTCCCGCCGGGCAAACCGGTGCGCCGGTCGCGGGGCGATTTCCGTCACCGTCCCCGGCTGCGGAATACTGCCTGCTGGAGGACAGCGCGGTCCTGCCCTCTGCCTTCCGTCAGAAAGATCAAGGAGCGCTACCGATGCCCATCGCTTCCCCTGAGGTCTACGCCGAGATGCTCGACCGCGCCAAGGCCGGCGCGTTCGCGTACCCCGCGATCAACGTCACGTCCTCGCAGACCCTGAACGCGGCCCTGCAGGGCTTCGCGGAGGCGGGCAGCGACGGCATCATCCAGATCTCCACCGGCGGCGCCGAGTACGTCTCGGGCCCGACGGTCAAGAACATGGTCACCGGTGCGGTCGCGCTCGCCGAGTTCGCCACCGAGGTGGCCAAGCACTACCCGATCAACATCGCGCTGCACACCGACCACTGCCCCAAGAACAAGCTCGACGGGTACGTGCGCCCGCTGCTCGCGATCAGCAAGGAGCGCGTCGCCAACGGCAAGGCCCCGCTGTTCCAGTCGCACATGTGGGACGGCTCGGCGGTGCCGGTCGAGGAGAACCTGCAGATCGCCGAGGAGCTGCTGGCCCAGGCTGCCGCCGCGCACATCATCCTCGAGATCGAGGTCGGCGTGGTCGGCGGCGAGGAGGACGGCGTCTCCGCCGCCATCGACGACAAGCTGTACTCCACCGTCGAGGACGGCCTGGCCACCGCCGCCGCGCTGGGCCTGGGCGAGAAGGGCCGCTACATGACGGCCCTCACGTTCGGCAACGTGCACGGCGTCTACAAGCCGGGCAACGTCAAGCTGCGCCCGGAGATCCTCAAGGAGATCCAGGAGGCGGTCGGCGCCAAGTACGGCAAGGAGAAGCCGTTCGACCTCGTCTTCCACGGCGGCTCGGGCTCGCTGCTCTCGGAGATCCACGGCGCCCTGGACTACGGCGTGGTCAAGATGAACATCGACACCGACACCCAGTACGCGTTCACCCGCCCGGTCGTCGACCACATGCTGAAGAACTACGACGGCGTGCTGAAGATCGACGGCGAGGTCGGCAACAAGAAGGCGTACGACCCGCGCGCCTGGGGCAAGCTGGCCGAGAACGGCCTGGCCAAGCGCGTCGTGGAGGCCTGCGAGCACCTGCGCTCGACGGGCACCACTCTCGCCAAGTAACCAACCGGTAGCGGCCGGTCCCCCCTCCGCGGGGGCCGGCCGCTCTCGTGTTGCGGGGTGCCGCTCGGCCGTGGGTACGATCGTCGTCTGCTGGCCAGGACCGAGGCCCGGGAGGCGGTGATCTTGCTCGGGATCGAAGGTTACGAACCGGAGTGGCACTACGACGCCCACGCTCTCGCCGCCGTCCACAGAGCACGGTTCGCTCGGCTCATCGGGCGCAAACTGCTGCACGGCTGGCTCATGTGGGACCTCTCCGAGCGCGGCTGGTTCGCCGACGGTCCGGTGATCCTCGGCTTCGGAGGCACCAACGTCGAGGTCACCCACCGCAAGTTCGACGAATGCGCCATCACCTGGAACCAGGTGGACATGAGCGCCGCGATCGACTGGTACGCGACCGGCATCCAGCTGGACTGGCGCGCGGATCCGCACGCCGCGCTGCGCAACGCCCGCGGGCGCACGCTGCGCGAGGTCAACATCATCGAGCGGACCACGGTGGCGGAATGGCGGCCCCGCGTCCTGCACGCGGTCGAGTTCCTCTTCGAGGGGGCGCGACTCGCCGTCTACAACGCGATGGACGAGAACGGGCTCACCGACGTACCCGAAACGGACCTGCCCGTGATCAATTGGCGCCGCGTCCACGTCGCCTGAGTCACTCCGCGCCGAGGGCCGCCATCGCCTCGTCCAGCGAGTCCGTGACGACGATCAGGTCCGACTGGTCGCCGTGGGGTGACTTGGCGAGCAGCGGCCTGAGCAGCTCCTCCACCGGCAGCTGCGCCCAGTGGGCGACGCCGAGGAAGACGAAGGCGCCCGACGGGCCGTCCGTACGGTAGAAGGTCTTCGTCGCCGCCTGGAAGACCTCCTGCACCGTGCCTGCCCAGCCCGGGGCGAACACGATCCCGCCCCGGGACAGCCGCAAAATGGAATCCTCGCGGACCGCGTTGGAGAAGTACTTGCCGATCTGGCCCGCGAAGAGGTTCGCCGGCTCGTGGCCGTACAGCCAGGTCGGGAGGGCGAGACCGCCGTGCGTGAGCCGGCCCACCACGTCCGCCGCGACGGTCTCCGGCACCGGGAACCTCTCGCGGACGGCCAGGGCGGCCGCGGTGTAGGGGTCGTGGTCCAGGAAGTCCGGCGTCGGCGCGAGCGTGTCGATGGCCCGGGACAGCTCGGCCTCGGTCCGGGTGGCGAAAGAGGCGCCGAGGTTGGCCGCCTCCATCACCCCCGGACCGCCGCCGGTCACGATCAGCCGGCCCGCCGCGGCCAGGCGGTGGGCCAGGGTCGCCGCCATCCGGTACGGGTCGGAGCCGCGCGGTTCGGCGTGCCCGCCCATGATCCCGACCGCACCCCGGGGGCCGTGCGCCCCGACCCACGCGGCCAGCGCCTTGCCCAGCGCGTTGTCGATGCCGGCGTCGTGCAGCCGCTGCGCGATCGCCTCCCGCAGGTCGGGCGCCGCGCCGCCGTGCTCGAGAAAGTGCTGGTAGACACGGGTGTCGTACATCCCGGCGAAGCCCTCGGCGGCGAACCCGAACGCCAGATCCTCCGGCGTGTAGAGCTGCGCCGGATGCGTCGGGTACGGCCGCGCGTCGAACGGCGGCACCAGATGCGCGCCGCGCCGGATCAGGTCGACCTCCACCTCGGCGGACGCCAGCTTGCAGCCCACGAAGAGGGTGTCCGAGACGTCGACGCCGGCGAAGTCGGGCGGGTCCCGGTCGAGGCGCAGACCGAGCACGATGAGCCCGGCCAGCGACCGCTTGGCGAGGTGGACGTCGAACTCGGCGCGCGACTCCACCTCGAACTCGGTGGCGTCGAAAGGGTGAGAGAGGTCCCCGAACATGCCCGTAGGGTAGCCACCGTGCGAAACGCCTCAGGATCGTTGTACGGGCTGGCCTACGGGGACTCGCTCGGCAAGCCGACGGAATTCCAGGACTACGCCACCATCGTCGCCCGGTACGGCCCCGGCGGCCCGCGCGAACTCGACGGCGACCCGGCCCTGGTGACCGACGACACGCAGATGATGCTGGCGGTCGGCGAGGCGCTGGTCACCGCCCCGGCAGTCACGCCACAGGGCTACGAACCGGTGCTCCGGCGAGCGTTCCTCGACTGGGCGGCCAGCCCGGACAACAACCGGGCACCGGGCATGACCTGCCTGCGGGCGTGCGCCGACCTCTCCGACGGCCGGCCCTGGCAGCGCGCCTCGCAGCTTCACTCGAAGGGGTGCGGCGCGAACATGCGGGTCACGCCGCTGGGCCTGGCGCCGGGGTTGACCGAGGACCAGCGGGCCGGCGGGGCGCAGTTGCAGGCCGGGTTGACGCATGGGCACGCGACCGGGCTGGCGGCGAGTGAGTTGACCGCTCTCGGCGTACGGTGGCTCGCCGACGGTCTTGATCCTCGGGAGCTGTTGTCCGCTCTGCGGGACCGCTGCGCCACCCAGCGGCGGATCTACCGGGAAGAATGGCTCGGCGATCTGTGGCAGCGGCCCGGGGTGGACAGCCCGTCGGAGTTCATCGCGGCCGGATGGGACGAAACGGCCGCGGCACTGGCCCGGGTCGAGGAGGCGCTGCGCCGCGGAGATCATTCCGGCGATCCGTGCCTGGCCACCGGCGAGGGCTGGATCGCCGAGGAGGCGCTGGCCACGGCCCTCTACTGCTACCTGATCTCGCCCGAGGAGCCGGTGGCGGTCCTCGGCCGCGGGGCGGCCTCGTCGGGCGACTCGGACTCCATCGCGTGCCTGGCGGGGGCGTTCGCGGGGGCGGCGCTGGGCATGGCGGCCTGGCCGGCCGGATGGCAGAACCGGATCGAGTACGCGGACCGGCTGCGAGCGCTCGGCGACGCCTGGGACTGATCGTGCCGCACCTCTCAGTGGGGCGTCCGGAATGCGGCCCGTCCCGGCGGGTTGAATGGGTGCATGCAGAATCTCCTTCCCGAGCCTCCGGCGACGCGCCTGCCCGCCGACGAGGCTGCCGACGCGGCCCTGACCGAGGCGGCGAAGTCCGGCACCGACGAGGCGTACAAGGAGGTGGCGGCGCGCTTCCCGGCGTACAGCGGCGGCTGGGCGGCGCTCGCCGAGAACGCGCTGGCCGAGAAGCAGCCGGTCACCGCGTACGCGTACGCCCGCACCGGCTACCACCGCGGCCTCGACGCGCTGCGCCGCAACGGCTGGAAGGGCCACGGCCCGGTGCCGTGGTCGCACGCGCCCAACCAGGGCTTCCTGCGCTGCCTGCACAGCCTGTCCCAGGCCGCGGCGCAGATCGGCGAGGCGGACGAGGCGGCCCGCTGCGCCCAGTTCCTCCGTGACAGCGACCCGGCGGCTGCCGACGCCCTCACCTGACCCACCACCGCGAAACGCCAGGCCGGTTCCCCGGCCTGGCGTTTCCTGTTACAGGCCTCGGCTCCTTTACAAGCCCTCGGCTCCCTTACAGCCCCTCGGCTCCTCAAGCCCTCGGCTCCCTCTACAGGCCCTCGGCGACCGCGGCGGCGATCTTGAGCCAGGAGTCGCGAGTGCCGTTCGAGAGGTGCCCGTAGCGGAGCGGCTCGCCCGAGTCGATGAGCTTCTCGTACGGCGCCAGCAGCACCGCCCGGGTCCGGGCCGCGAAGTGCCGCTGGATCGCCGGCAGGTCGATGTCCTTGCGCGTCGGTGGCATCGTCACCACGCTGACCGCCTGCCGCACCAGCCGTTGCCGCCCGCTCTGCTCGAGATGGTCGAGCATCCGCGCGGCCGTCTCCGCCGAGTCGTTGCGCGCCGACATCGTGATCACCAGCTGGTCGGTGGCATCCATCGCCGCCTGCCAGTTCTGGGCGCGCACGTTGTTGCCGGTGTCCACGAAGATCAGCTTGTAGAACCGGCTGACGATCTCCCGGATCTCGGCGAACGCGCTGGCCGTGAGCATCTCGCCGGCGGTCGCCGACTCGTCCGACGCCAGCACGTCGAACATGCCCTCGCCCTGCGCGCGGACGTACTGCGACAGGTCGCCCACCCGCCCGTGCGAACCACGGAACAGGTGCAGATCCCGCATCATGTCGCGCACCGTACGAGCGTGGAAGTCCTGCTGCGCCCGCATGCCGAGGGTGCCCTGGGTCTCGTTGTTGTCCCAGGCCAGCACGTAGCCGCCGCGCTTCTGCCCGAACGTCATGGCGAGCAGCAGCACGGCGACGGTCTTGCCGGCACCGCCCTTCGGGTTGACCACGGTCACCTGCCGCAGCCCGCCGAAGTTGCGCCGCACCATCTCGACGTCCTGCTTGTATTCCTGCTCCCGCTTGCCCGGCGCGAGCCGGACCAGGCCCATCGTGCCCTTCTGCAGCATCGCCCGGGCCCCCATGGTGGCCACCGGCTCGGCCGGCTTCGCCAACCGCCGCCGCGCGAACTCCTCGGCGGTCGGCGTCCCGTCCGAAACCCACGGCAGCTGCTGGTACGGGTCGACAGGCGGCGGATTCGGACCGGGCTGCTGCCCCTGGTTCGGGGGCGCGACGGCAGGCGGGTACGGGCCGGGAACCGGCGGCGCCTGGCGGCCGTTGGCGACCCAGGCCGCGGGTGGTCCGGGCTGGGCCGGGGCGGCCTGTTGCGAGCCTGCCTGTTGCGGGCCTGCCTGGTGGGGGCCCGGCGGAGTGCTCTGGTGTGGGCCTGCCTGGTGCGGGGCCGGCGGGGCCGGCGGGGCCGGCTGGTGCGGGCCGGGTTGAGGCAGGACTGCCGGGTTCGGAGTCGGTTGTGCCGTCGGTGCCTGGCGCGGGCCGGGGGTCACGGGACCCGGGCGGTACACCGCGCCTGTGCTGTTCGGCTCGGCTCCGCCGGACACGGGCTCCGCCGCCTTACCGGACGCAGGCGTCACGACGGCACCGGAGCTCGGCGTCGCGGGCGTGCCGGAGCCGGCCGTGCCCGGGACCGATGTCGCGGCAGGGCCGGAAGTAGGCGCGAGACCTGGTGTAGCAGCCGTGCCGACAACAGGCGTGGGACCCGGTGCTGCGGCGGCGCCGGAGACGGGCGCGGGACCCGGCGTGCCGGAATTCGGCGCGGCGGCCGTGCCGGAGACCGGGGCCGCCGGCCGGGACGCGGGCGCGCTTGCGCTGGTCACCGGCGTGCCGGCGGTAGTCGGGCGCTGCAGCGGTTGGGCCCACGGAGAATCGGCGGTGTGCGACTGTTCCGCACTGCTTTCTTCGGTCTCCGAGCCCGTGCCCGCTTTGTTGACGCTGTCGGCCGGCGTGCCCGCCCATGGCCTGCCCGAACTGTCGCGGCTCGGCGGCTGCCCGGCCAGCCGCCGAGCCGCGACCGCCGGATCGGGCGCCCCGAACTGCGGGCCGGGTGGCTGATAGTTAGGCGCCAGCGCGGTGGCCCTGTCCACCGGCCGATACAGCCCCGCGTCACCCTGCTGCGGCGCCGATAGACCCGGCCCACCTTGCTGGACCGCCGGGGCACCGTGCTGCGCTGCGGGGCCACCGTGCTGAGCTGCGGGGATGCCCGGGCCGGCCTGGTGAGGTGCGGGAACGCCGGGGTGGGGCGTCGGAGCCGTCACCGGCGGGAGCGGGAAGGCCGGCGAGGCGTCGTGCGGCACCGGCTTGCCACCGTGTACGGGAGGGCTCAGCTCCTCCGGCGGCCAGAACGGCTCGACATCCCGGTCGGGTGGTGAGCCGTTGGTGCCCGGGACGTAGACGCGGTCGGCGTTCTCGTCCTCCACGGATGCGACCTCCCGTAATGCGTTCTCTCGTACCTGCGTGCTACTTCAGACTCGCACAAACGGTCATGCTGCGTACACCGCCCAGGCCCCGGGCTCGGTCCACCACGAGCGTTTGCGGTTGGTGCTGCCCGCCACGCCGTCGTCGAGGAACTGGAGTTCGCCGTCGCGGGGGAGGACGGACACCGCGCGGCCCCGGGCCCGGCGCACTTCCACGCGTACCGTCGTCTTCCTGAAGCGCTGCTTGACCGCGACCGGGACCGCCACCGCGACCTCGACCCGGCCGTCGGTCGGATCGCCGGCCGGGAGCAGCCGCAGGCCGTCGAACTCCGCGTAGCCGCCGCCGTTGCCGATCGCGCAGGCCAGGATGCCCTCGGTGCCGTCGGAGAGGACGGTGTCGTCGACCTCGATGCGGCCCCGCCACGGCACCGCGCGCCCGTCGTCGTCGACGCCGCCGACCAGCGCACCGTCCACAGTGACCGATCCGCCGTCGTTGCGCAGCAGGTCGAGGCGGCGCACGCTGCTGCCGAGCACCGCGGCGGCCACGGCGGCGGGATCGCGGGGCAGCCCCAGCTGGGCGGCCAGGTCGTTCCGGTTGCCGGCGTCCAGCGGGAGGATCGCCACGGGCGGCAGATCCGGCACCGTACGGTTCTCCGCCAGGTCGCCGGGGCGTTTGCTGGGCGGTGGCGCGTACCGGCGGACCAGCCGGCGCATGACGGCCCGCAGCTGGCCGTCGGTGGCCGTGGCGACGACCAGCCGCACCTTGCTGTCGGGGTCGGGCCAGGTGAGCCCGTCGGCCCGCGGCGCCGCGTCGAAGCGCGCGATGACGGCGTCGATGTCGGCATCCGAGGAAGCGACGACCGTCTCGACCCGCGCCCCGGCCCGAGTGAGAGCCTCGGCACATTTCAGCACCGGCACCCGCGGCGTCCCGCACGCCTCAGCCGTCTCGACGGAATCACCGCCGGGCGCGGCCGCGGAGCTCACGCCGCCGGTCGCGGAGCTCGCGCCGGCGGTCGCGGCTGCGGAGCCGGCGGGCGCGGCGGGGGAGTCGCAGCTGCCGCACGCGCCGCCGCAGGCACCCGGGCCCGACCCGCCGCCGCCCTCCGCGAGGCTGAGCAGGATCACGTCGTACACGGCTCAGGCCTCGCTGAGCACGGAGTGGCGCTCGATGACCTCTTCGCGGCCGGGACCGACGCCGACCACCGAGATGCGTGCGCCGATGCGGCTCTCCACGAACTCGACGAAGCGCTGGGCGTTCTCCGGCAGGTCCTCGAAGTGGCGTGCGCCGCTGATGTCCTTCTTCCAGCCCGGGAGCGTCTCGTAGATCGGCACCGCGTGGTGGAAATCGGACTGGCTCACCGGCATCTCGTCGTGGCGGACGCCGTTCACCTCGTACGCGACGCAGACCGGGATCTCGTCCAGACCGTCGTAATTGTCCAACTTGGTCAGCACGAAGTCGGTGACTCCGTTGATGCGCTGGGCGTACCGGCCCATGACGAGGTCGAGCCAGCCGATGCGGCGGGGGCGGCCGGTCGTGGTGCCGTACTCGTGACCGACCTCACGCAGGTAATCGCCGGTGGCGTCGTGAAGCTCGGTGGGGAACGGCCCCTCGCCGACGCGGCTGGTGAACGCCTTGAGCACCGCGACCACCCGGTCGACCCGCGTGGGCGGGATGCCGGAACCGGTGCACGCGCCGCCGGCCGTGGCGTTGGAGCTGGTCACGAAGGGGTAGGTGCCGTGGTCGACGTCGAGCAGCGTGGCCTGGCCGGCCTCGCACAACACCACCTTGCCGGCGTCCAGCGCCTGCGAGAGCTCCAGCGCGGTGTCGCCGACCATCGGACGCAATCTTTCCGTGTACGACAGCAGCTCCGCGATGACCTCGTCGGCCTTGATCGCGTTGCGGTTGTAGATCTTCGACAGGACCTGGTTCTTGAACGACAGGGCCGCCTCGACCTTCTGCCGCAGGATCGACTCGTCGAAGAGGTCCTGGATGCGCACGCCGAGGCGGTTCATCTTGTCGGCGTAGGTCGGGCCGATGCCGCGGCCGGTGGTGCCGATCCGCCGGGCGCCGAGGAACCGCTCGCTGACCTTGTCGAGGGACCGGTTGTACGACGCGATGACGTGGGCGTTGGCGCTGATCCGCAGCCGGGAGGTGTCGATGCCGCGCGCCTCGAGCACGTCGAGCTCCTGGAAGAGCACGGCCAGGTCGACGACGACGCCGTTGCCGATCACCGGGGTGACGCCCGGGGTGAGGATGCCGCTGGGCAGCAGGTGCAGGGCGTACTTCTCGCCCTTGATCACCACGGTGTGGCCGGCGTTGTTGCCGCCGTTGAACTTGACCACGTAGTCCAGCCGGTCGCCCAGCAGGTCCGTCGCCTTGCCCTTGCCCTCGTCGCCCCACTGGGCACCGACCAACACGATCACCGGCACTTGACTGACGCCTTCCGTTGCCAACACGTCGTACACGGAGAGGCCCGGGTACTGCCGAAGTTTACGTGACGTCGTCCCTGGCCGCCGGGGGGTTGTCCACAGGTCGGACCGGTTATCCACAGGCTTCGCGAGTTATCCACAAGGCGTCATCCCGACGTCGCAGCACGTGCATTGTGGACCTGTGGACGACCGTGAGGGAGATCCCCGGCGGCCCGTAGGATCTGCGGCGTGCATGTACTTCTGATCGGATCCGGTGGGCGCGAGCACGCCCTCGCCGTCGGCCTCGCCGCGGACCCCTCGGTGGAGCGGCTGACCGCGGCTCCCGGCAACCCGGGCATCGCCTCGGTCGCGACGCTGCGTGACGTCGACGCGACCGATCCGGACGCGGTCGCCGCCCTCGCCGTCGAGGTGGCCGCCGACCTCGTCGTGGTGGGCCCCGAGGCGCCCCTGGTGGCGGGCGTCGCCGACGCCGTGCGGGCCAAGGGCATCGCCTGCTTCGGCCCGAGCGCGGCGGCGGCACAGCTGGAAGGGTCCAAGACCTTCGCCAAAGAGATCATGACGGCCGCCGGGGTGCCGACCGCCCGCTCCTTCACCTGTGCGTCGGAAGCCGAGGCGACCGCCGCCCTGGAGCAGTTCGGCCCGCCGTACGTGGTGAAGAACGACGGGCTGGCCGCGGGGAAGGGCGTGGTGGTCACCGACTCGATCGACGCCGCCGTGCAGCACGCGCGGGATTGCGGCCGGGTCGTCATCGAGGAGTTCCTGGACGGGCCCGAGGTGTCGCTCTTCGTGGTCACCGACGGCACCGCCGCCGTGCCGCTGATGCCCGCGCAGGACTTCAAGCGGGTGGGCGACGGGGACGCGGGACCCAACACGGGCGGCATGGGGGCCTATGCGCCGCTGACCTGGGCGCCGGCGGATCTGGTCGACCGGGTGATGGCCGAGACGGTGGTGCCGACACTCGCCGAGATGCGGGGCCGCGGCACACCGTTCGCCGGCCTGCTCTACGTGGGGCTGGCGTTGACCTCGAAGGGCCCGAAGGTCATCGAGTTCAACGCGCGTTTCGGCGACCCGGAGACCCAGGTGGTGCTGGCGCTGCTCGCCTCGCCGCTGGGCGAGCTGCTGCGCGCGGCCGCCACGGGCGCGCTGGCCGGCTTCCCGCCGCTGCGCTGGCACGACGGCGCCGCGGTGACCGTGGTCGTGGCCAGCCACAACTATCCGGGCACCCCGCGCACGGGCGACGTGATCGAGGGCGGCGAACGGCCCGGCGTGATCCACGCCGGGACGGCACGCCGCGAGGACGGCGCCCTGGTGTCCTCGGGCGGCCGGGTTCTCAGCGTGACCGCCACGGGCCCCGATCTGGCGGCGGCGCGGGCGGCGGCCTACGAGCTGGTGGAGAGCGTGCGCCTGGACGGCTCGCACCACCGCACCGACATCGCCCTCGCCGCGGTCGAGGGACGCGTCACGCTCTGACAGCGCCGGCGCCGCCGCCCGGCTCGGGTCGGCTCGGGTCGGGCGGCGAACGGCGCCGGCCCGGACCGATGGTCCGGGCCGGCGGGCGGTCGTGGGGGCGGTCAGCCCTTGGGGATGTCGAAGAGCTTGGCCACCTGGGCGGCGAGCCCGAGGTCGCCCTTGGCCTTGATCTTGCCGGTCATGAACATCATCATCGGGTTGCCGTCGCCGGAGACGACCTTGAGGAACGTGACCGGGTCCATGGTCATGGCGAGCTTGGGCTCGCGGACCGGCTGGTTGGTCACCGTGCAGGCGCCGTTCTCGATCACCGTCTCGTAGGTGTCGGTGCTGCCGGCCGGGCCACCGGTGATGTTCCAGTGGATGACCGCCTGGGTCGAGCCGGCCCGGTCCGCGCGGAACAGCGTCGGCATCCGGCCGAAGACCTCGTCCAGGATCTTGCTGCGGCTGTCGGAGCCCATGACCTCGGCGATCTTCGAATCCGGGGTGGACTTCACCAGCGCGGCGAACTCCTTCGGACCGATGGTGGCGAGCGACTCGGGGCTGAAATCAGTCATCGGTGGACCTTTCGGGATGAGCGCTAGACCTACTCACGAGTAACCCTAGCGATTGCCGCGTCGGATCGCAGTGTCTCAACCTCCCAAGAAGTGTTGGACAGTGAGCCCCGTCTCTCCTAGACTCCCCAACATGTCTTTGGGAGATGCTCCGGACCAGCGCCAGGCCGCCCTGCGTGCGCTTGCCCATCCCGTACGGCTGCGGATCATGTCGCTGCTCACCGGGGCCTCGCTGACCGCCGCCGACATCGCCCGGGAGCTGGGCCTGACCCACGCCAACGCGAGCTACCACCTGCGCAACCTGCTGTCCGGCGGGCTGATCGTGCAGGACGGCGAGGAGCGCATCCGCGGCGGTGTGGCCAAGCGCTACCGCTACGACAGCGTGCGGGACCGGGAGCGCGATCAGGAGACGTTCCGGCCCGCCGACGCCGACTCGCAACGGGCGTTGTTCGCGGCTCTCGGGAACGAGTTGATCAGGCGTACGGCGGAAGCGGACTGGTCGGTCGGCGCCTCGATGACCGACGCCGAGCTGTGGGTCGACCCCGTCGTCTTCCGGGAGATCCGCGACCGCATCCTTCGGGCCAGTCGCGAACTGCACGACGCCGCGCAGGCCCCGCGGACGCCGGGAACCGTCCGGACCAGCACCACCATCGCGATGTTCCGCATGGGGGACTCATGAGTGCGTTCGCGCCGCTGCGTCACGTGGCGTTCCGCTATCTGCTCGCGGGCCGGACCGTCACCGCGCTCGGCAACGCCGTCGCCCCCGTCGCGCTGGCCTTCGCCGTCCTCGACCTCACCGGATCGGCGAGCGATCTCGGCCTCGTCGTCGGCGCGCGGGTGCTGGCCAACGTGCTGTTCCTGCTCTTCGGCGGCGCGCTCGCCGACCGCCTGCCGAAACACCTGCTGATGGTCGGGTCGAGCGCCGCGGCGGCGGTCACCCAGGGCGCGGTGGCGGCCCTCGTGCTGACGGGTACGGCCACAGTCCCGCTGCTGATCGCCCTCTCCGCGGTCAACGGCATGGTGTCCGCCCTCGCGATGCCCGCGTCGTCGGCGATCCTGCCCCAGCTGATCCCCGCCGACTTGCGCCAGCAGGCGAACGGCCTCAACCGCATGGTGTTCAACGGCGCGTTCATCGTCGGCGCGCCCCTCGGCGGCGTCCTGGTGGCGACCGTCGGCCCGGGCTGGGGCATCGGGATCGACGCGATTGCCTTCCTGATCGGCGGCCTCTGCTTCGCCGCCCTCCGGATCCCGGGCGCGGCGCAGGGCGAGGAATCGGGCCGGAGCGGCATCGTGGCCGACCTCCGGGCCGGCTGGACCGAGTTCCGCTCGCGGACCTGGTTGTGGGTCATCGTCGCGGCGTTCGGGCTGATCAACGCGTGCCTCAGCGGCGGCCTGGGCGTGCTCGGCCCGCTCGTCGCCGACGCCTCCGTGGGCCGCCGGGCGTGGGGCTTCGTGCTGGCGGCGGAGACCGCCGGGATGGTGCTCGGCGCCTTCATCGCCATGCGGATCAAGGTGCGCAGGCTGCTGTTCGTCGGCGTCCTGTGCACGTCCTTCCTGGCGCTGCCCCTGCTCACCCTCGGCCTCGCCCCGCACCTCGGCCTGCTGATGGGCGCGACCTTCGTGACCGGGCTCGCCATCGAGCAGTTCGTCGTCGCCTGGGAGACGACCATGCAGGAGCACGTGCCCGCCGACATGCTTGCGCGCGTCTACTCGTACGACATGGTCGGCTCCTTCATCGCGATCCCGATCGGTCAGGTCGTCGCGGGACCCATCGCGGAGGCCGTCGGCGTCGAGCCGACGCTGGTCGGCGCGGCCGGCCTGATCGCGCTCGCCGTGCTCGGCATGCTGAGCAGCCGCGACGTGCGTAACCTGAGCCACCGCCCGCCCGAGCGCGGACGGACCGCGCCGGAGCCCATGGAAGAATTGCCGGCGTGAGCATCCCGAACGTCCTCGCCAGCCGCTACGCGTCCGCCGACCTCGTCGACCTGTGGTCGCCCGAGGAGAAGATCCGGATGGAGCGCCGGCTGTGGCTCGCGGTCCTGCGCGCCCAGCGCGACCTCGGCGTCACGGTGCCGGACGGCGTGGTGGAGGCGTACGAGCGGGTCGTCGACGACGTCGACCTGGCGAGCATCGCCGAGCGCGAGCGCGTCACCCGGCACGACGTGAAGGCCCGCATCGAGGAGTTCAGCGCGCTCGCCGGGCACGAGCACATCCACAAGGGCATGACGTCGCGCGATCTCACCGAGAACGTCGAGCAGTTGCAGATCCGGGCGTCCCTGGAGCTCATCCGCGGCCGGGTCGTTGCGGCCCTCGCGCGGCTCACCGAGCGGGCCGTCGAGCACAGTGAGCTGGTCATGACCGGTCGCTCGCACAACGTCGCGGCGCAGGCCACGACGCTGGGCAAGCGGTTCGCGAGCGCGGCCGAGGAGCTGCTGATCGCGTACGAGCGGCTCGACGACCTCATCGGCCGCTACCCCCTGCGCGGCATCAAGGGCCCGGTCGGCACGGCGGCCGACCAGCTCGACCTGCTCGACGGCGACGCGGCGAAGCTCGCCGAGCTGGAGCGCAAGGTCGCCGGGCACCTCGGCTTCGAACGGGTGCTGACCAGCGTCGGCCAGGTCTACCCGCGCTCGCTGGACTTCGACGTGGTCTCCGCCCTGGCGCAGGTCGTCGCGGCGCCGTCGTCGCTCGCCACCACGATCCGGCTCATGGTCGGCCAGGAGCTGGTGACCGAGGGCTTCAAGCCGGGCCAGGTGGGCTCGTCGGCGATGCCCCACAAGATGAACACGCGCTCGTCGGAACGGGTCAACGGCCTCGCCGTCATCGTCCGCGGCTACCTGTCGATGGTCGGGGAGCTGGCCGGCGACCAGTGGAACGAGGGCGACGTCTCCTGCTCGGTGGTCCGCCGGGTGGCCCTGCCGGACGCGTTCTTCGCCACCGATGGGCTGTTCCAGACGTTCCTGACGGTGCTCGACGAGTTCGGGGCGTACCCGGCGGTGATCGGCCGCGAGCTGGACCGCTTCCTGCCGTTCCTGGCAACCACGAAGATCCTGGTCGCCGCGGTGCGCAAGGGCGTCGGCCGCGAGGTGGCGCACGAGGTGATCAAGGAGCACGCGGTGGGCGTGGCGCTCGCCATGCGCGAGAAGGGCATCGCCGAGAACGACCTCTTCGACCGGCTCGCCGCCGACGGCCGGCTGAGCCTGTCCCGGGCCGAGATCGACGCGCTGGTCGCCGACCGGGCGGCCTTCGTGGGTGCGGCGCCCGCCCAGGTCGAGGCGGTTGCCGCCCGGGTTGCGGACATCGTCGCCGCGCATCCGGAAGCGGCCGGCTACGCGCCCGCCCCGATCCTCTGAACGCCCGTCGGGGGCGGCGGAGTCAGCCTCGCGCCACCCCCGAGGGAATCTCCGTCAGACGCCGGCCACCGAGGTGATCCACGACCGGTTGTAGGCGACGCTGCCGTAGTACTGGCGGCTCGTGCCGTCCGCGGTCGAGGCGACACCCACCTGGGCGCCGTTGTAGACCTGCGGGCCGCCCGAGTCGCCGCGCCACGCGTTGCCGTTGACCGCGGTGCTGCCGATCGCGCGGCCCCCGTACGCGTCGGTCTGGTTGGTCGAAGTGACCTGGACGGTCGCGGTCTTCAGCGTGGTCGACGCGCCGCAGCCGCTGTAGCAGGTCTGGCCCCAGCCGTAGATCGAGTTCGTCGAACCCACCGGCGGATAGGCGCTGGAGAGCGGCATGTACGAGGTCGAGACGGAGCTGCTCAGCCGCATCAGCGCGAGGTCGTTGCGGGTCGTCGTGGAGCTGACCGTACGGGTGACGCCGCCCGACGTGCGGTTCACGCTGCCGACCCGGACCGACATCGTGCCGCTGATGCAGTGGCGCGCGGTGAGCACGTAGTTGGCCGAGATGATCGTGCCGGAGCAGGTGAAGCTGCCGTTGCTCAGGACCGCGGCGGCCCAGGGCGCCGACGAGACGGTGCTGCCGCCGATGATCTGCTGGGGACCGTCGTCGGCGGCGTCGGCGGCGGCGGGGACGGCCAGCACGCCGGTCAGGGCGGCGGCCAGAGAGGCGACAGCGATGCGGATGCGCACGCCGGGCTCCTTCCGATTTCGTCGATGCTGGGGGTGACATCGAACTTGGTCGACCGAACGTAAGGTCGCCCACCGCCGGCGGCAAGACTCCAATTGACACCTATCACGGTGTGATGGCAACGATGTCGCCGCTGGTCATCGCCCGATCGCGGCGCGTGGCCACCCCCGTGGTGGAGATCACGGCCGAGATTCCCTGCTCAGCGCGTTCCCCGTCAGCCTGCCGACACCGGCCGATGGGTCGATCGGCGGCCGTACAAGGTAGGCTTTGCCCGCTCGCCCCTTAGAGGGCCACCCAACTGCGCACCTACACAGTCAGGAGTGCCCGTGGCTCGCGTCGTCGTCGACGTCATGCTCAAGCCGGAGATCCTCGATCCGCAGGGCCAGGCGGTCGCCAACGCGCTGCCGAGGCTCGGCGTCAGCGACGTCTCCTCCGTACGCATCGGACGCCGCATCGAGATCGAGTTCGCCGGAGAACCGGATCTCGACACCGCCCGCGAGATCGCCGACAAGCTGCTCGCCAACCCGGTCATCGAGGACTTCTCGATCCGGGTCGACGAGCCGGCCGGTGACGCCGCGCGGATGAGCGCGTGACCATGCGGATCGGCGTCGTCACCTTCCCCGGTTCGCTGGACGACGGCGACGCGGCCCGCGCGGTCCGCATCGCCGGCGGTGAGGCCGTGCGCCTCTGGCACGGCGACGCGGACCTGCACGGTGTCGACGCCGTGGTTCTGCCCGGCGGCTTCTCGTACGGCGATGCCCTGCGCTGCGGCGCCATCGCCCGGTTCGCCCCGGTGATGGAGACCATCGCGGACGCCGCCCGCGGCGGCCTGCCGGTGCTCGGCATCTGCAACGGCTTCCAGATCCTCTGCGAGGCCCACCTGCTGCCCGGCGCCCTCACCCGCAACCAGCACCTGCACTTCCGCAACCGCGATCAGTACCTGCGCCTCGAGAGCACCTCGACGGCCTGGACGACCAGCTTCACCGACGGACAGGAGATCCTGATCCCGGTGAAGAACGGCGAGGGCTGCTACGTCGCCGACCAGCGGACGCTCGACGAGCTCGAGGGGGAGGGCCGGGTCGTCGCGCGCTACGTCCGCGGCAACCCGAACGGCTCGCAGCGCGACATCGCGGCCATCACCAACGCTGCCGGCAACGTGGTCGGCATCATGCCGCATCCGGAACACGCGGTGGAGGCGCTGACCGGCCCGTCGCTCGACGGCCTCGGCTTCTTCACCTCCGCCCTTCGGCACCTGGCCGGGACGGCCGCGGGCGGGCAGCTCACAGGGGGAGCCCAGCGATGACCACCCAGCCCGACACCGCGACCAGCGGCGCGGCGCCCTCCCGAGGCGTGCCGACCCAGCCGCCGTCGGCCGCACCGCCGGGAAAGCCCAGCGGTTTCGCCGCCACCGACGTGCTGGTCAACCAGTTCGACGGCGGACCCGACACCGTCGAGCGGGCCCGGAACACCCCGGAGGAGCTCCAGCCGCACACCGAGCTGGGCCTCAAGGACGACGAGTACGACCGCATCCGGCAGATCCTCGGGCGCCGCCCGACGGCCTCCGAGCTGGCGATGTATTCGATCATGTGGAGCGAGCACTGCTCGTACAAGTCGAGCAAGGTGCACCTGCGCCAGTTCGGCGAGAAGGCGCCGAAGAACACCCGGATGCTCGCCGGCATCGGTGAGAACGCGGGTGTGGTGCAGATCTCCGACGACCTGGCCGTCACGTTCAAGGTCGAGTCGCACAACCACCCGAGCTTCGTCGAGCCGTACCAGGGCGCGGCGACCGGCGTCGGCGGCATCGTGCGCGACATCCTCGCCATGGGTGCCCGCCCGGTCGCGGTGATGGACCCGCTGCGCTTCGGTGCCGCGGACCACCCCGACACCGCCCGCGTGCTGCCCGGCGTGGTGGCCGGCATCGGCGGCTACGGCAACTGCCTCGGCCTGCCCAACATCGGCGGCGAGATCGTCTTCGACCCCTGCTACCAGGGGAACCCGCTGATCAACGCGCTCTCCATCGGCGTCCTGCCGGTCGAGCGGCTGCAGCACAAGGAGGCGGCCGGCCTCGGCAACGTCGTCGTGCTGCTGGGCGCCCGTACGGGCCGTGACGGCATCGGCGGCGTGTCCGTGCTCGCTTCCGCGACCTTCGACGAGGGCGCTGAGCAGCGCCGCCCGTCGGTGCAGGTCGGCGACCCGTTCATGGAGAAGCTGCTCATCGAGAGCTGCCTCGAGCTGTACGACGCCGGGCTCGTGGTCGGCATCCAGGACCTAGGCGGCGCGGGCCTCACCTGCGCGCTCACCGAGACCGCCGCGGCGGCCGGCACGGGCATGCGGGTCTGGCTGGAGCGGGTGCCGCTGCGCGAGCCGTCGATGTCGCCGACCGAGATCCTGGCCAGCGAGTCGCAGGAGCGCATGCTGCTGATCGTCGCGCCGGAGAAGCTCGACGAGGTGCTCGCCGTCGCCGAGAAGTGGGGCGTCTGGGCCACCGCGATCGGCGAGGTCACGCCCAGCGAGACCGAGGGCCTGCCCGGCCGCCTGGTGATCAGCTGGAACGACCACGTCGTGGTGGACGTGCCGCCCGGCTCGCTCGCCGACGACGGCCCGGTCTACGCCCGCCCGATAAGGGAACCGGCCGACCTCATCCTGCTCCAGGCCGATCGGGCCGAGACGCTGCCGCGTCCGGTGACGTCGGACGAGCTGCGCGAGACCGTGCTGCGCATGATCGCCTCGCCGAACCTGTGCGACAAGACGTGGGTCACCGAGCAGTACGACCGGTACGTGCTCGGCAACACCGTGCTGGCCCAGCCCGAGGACGCGGGTGTGCTGCGCATCGACGAGCGCACCGGCCTCGGTGTCGCACTCTCCGTCGACGGCAACGGCCGGTATGCGCGGCTCGACCCGTACCAGGGTGCCCGGCTAGGTCTCGCCGAGGCGTACCGGAACGTCGCGGTGACCGGCGCCGAGCCCGTCGCAGTCACCGACTGCCTCAACTTCGGTTCCCCGGAGGACCCGGCGGTCATGTGGCAGTTCGCCGAGGCCGTCCGCGGTCTTGCCGACGGCTGCCAGGAGCTGGGCATCCCGGTCACCGGCGGCAACGTCAGCTTCTACAACCAGACCGGCGCCGCGGCGATCCACCCCACTCCGGTGGTGGGCGTGCTCGGCATCCTCCAGGACGTCGCGCGGCGGGTGCCGATGGGCTTCCCGCCGCCGCCCACCGCGGACGGCGACCTGCTGTTCGTGCTCGGCACCACCGAGTGCGAGCTGTCCGGCTCGGAGTGGGCCTGGGTGACCCACGGCCACCTCGGCGGTCGCCCGCCGAAGGTCGACCTGGCCCACGAGCAGCGGCTCGGCCGGCTCCTGGCGCAGGCGTCCGAGCGCGAGCACGTGGTGGCGGCGCACGACCTGTCGGACGGTGGCCTCTCCCAGGTCCTCGTCGAGTCCTGCCTGCGCCGTAACGTCGGCGCCCGGGTCACGCTCCCGGAGCAGGACGCGGCGGTCACCCCGTTCGTCTGGCTCTTCAGCGAGTCCGCGGGCCGGGTGCTGGTCGCGGTGCCGCGCGGGCACGACAAGGCGTTCGTGGCCCTGGCGGCGGAGCACGGCGTGCCGTGCACCGCGATCGGCGTCACGTCGCAGGACCCGGTCCTGGACATCCAGGGCGAGTTCTCGATCGGCCTGGACGAGCTGCGCCAGGCGTTCACCGCGACGATGCGCGACCTGTTCGGCAGCCCGGCCGAACTCGGCCCCCGCCCGGCAGCGGCCCCGCCGGTCGCCGAGCCCGCCGCGGCGATCCCCGCGCCCGCCGCGCTCACGTCCGCCGCGCCTACGTCCGATCCGCAGGCCGAGGACGCTTCAGCGGCCACGGGCTCGCCCGCCGCCGCCGATTCGTCGGCCTCGGATGCTTCAGCGGCCACGTCGATCGCGGCCGATTCGTCGGCCACGTCGTCCACGGACGCTTCGTCGGCCACGTCGGCCACGTCGGCCTCGGAGGCCACGTCGGCCTCGGACGCTTCGTCGGCCACGTCGGTCGCGGAGGCTTTGGCGGGCGCGGCTGGTTCGTCGGGCGCCGGCGAAGCCGAGGAGCGGTCTGTGACCCCGGAGGCCACCGAGCCGGCAACGGGCCCCGCGGACGAGGCAGCCGGTCCCGCCGGTGAGGCGGCAGGTCCCGCCGGCGAGGCGGCCGAGGTCCCGCCCGCGAAGCCGGCCGAGAACGTGAAGTCCGAGAAGCCGGCCGACGCTGAGAAGTCCGAGCAGGCCCCGGCGGAGAAGAAGGACTGACCTCCACCGCACGGCATGACGAGAAGGCCGGCCCTGTCGCAATGACGGGGCCGGCCTTCTTCGTGGGTAAGGCGCGCTAGCGGCGGATCAGTCGTCCAGCCAGTCCAGGGACCGGCGCTGACCCGGCTGCGAACCCTCCGGCGGCTGGGGACGGGCGGCCCGCCGGCCGCCGCCCTGCTGGTCGCCGCCGTACGTGCCACCGCGCTGGTCGTAGCCGCCCTGGTCGCCATAGCCGGGCTGCTCGCCGCCGTAGCCGCCGCCACCGTACGTGCCGCCGCCCTGCGGAGCACCGCCGTAGCCGCCGCCCTGGTCGTAGCCGCCCTGATCGCCGTAGCCCGGGTCGTTGCCGTAGCCGTCGTCGGCCGCCGCGCCGTACGTGCCCGCGCCGCCGTAGGTGCCACCGCTCGCGGCGCCGCCACCGTACGTGCCGGCGGCCGGTGCCGCTCCGCCGCCGTAGGTGCCGCCGCTCTGGCCGCCGCCGTACGTGCCACCGGACTGCGCGGCACCGCCGTAGGTGCCCGCGCCCGGCTGCGGCCCGTACCCGTTGCCGTTGTCGAGACCGCCGCCCGGGCCGTCCCAGGAGCCGTAGTCGCCCTCGGGCTGGTCGTTGTACCCGCCGGCGCCGTACGCGTGACCCTGAGCGGGCGCGGCGAAGTCGTCGGCCGGCGCGCCGGCGTAACCGTTGTCGTAGCCCGGCGCCTGGTAGCCCGCCTGGTCGTCGAACGCCTCCTGGCCGGGCCGGTACATGCCGGTCGGCTCGTCGTAGCGCTGCGGCGCCGCGGCGGCCGGCGCGAACCCGGTCGGGTCCTCGTACGGCGCCTGCTCGGCGTACCCGCCACGGTCGTCGTACGCGCCGTAGCCGTTGGCGTCGGCGTCGTCGTAGCCACCGCCCTGGGCCGGCACCGGCGCGCCGCCGTACTGAGTGGCCCCGCCGTACGTGCCCGCGGCTCCGGCGGCAGCACCGTACGCTCCCGCGGCCCCGGCAGCGCCCGCCGCCGGAGCGGAGCCCCAGCCACCGGGTGCGTTGTACGCCCCGCTCTGCGGCATGGGAGCGCCGTACGGGTCCGGGAACTCGTCCACCGGGTCGACCACGGGCGCACGCTGGATCATCGTCGGAGCGTCCGCCATGGACGGTGCACCGGATCGCGGAGCGATCATCGTGGCGTCCCCGCCGCGCCCGCCGACCGGGGCTGCCAGCCGGGTCTCGTCGACGCCGCCCCCGCCGTAGCGGCCGGGCGTGGGCGGGACGGTGCCG
The DNA here is from genome assembly GCF_003002065.1 of Pseudosporangium ferrugineum. Lineage (GTDB taxonomy): Bacteria > Actinomycetota > Actinomycetes > Mycobacteriales > Micromonosporaceae > Actinoplanes > Actinoplanes ferrugineus_A. The sequence goes on along the minus strand of NZ_PVZG01000011.1, from coordinate 18,409 downwards.
CCGGCGCCGGCGGCGTCCGGGTCGTCGTCGGGGTTGTTCTTGCGGCGCATGAACATGAGCACGATGGCGCCGATGCCCGCGGCGACCAGGAGGCCACCGAGCAGGATGAACAGCATCGAGCCGGAGCCCTTGTCCTCGCCCGACGCCTTGTCCGTGGGCGGCCCGGCGGCGGCGCTCTCCTCGTCGGTGGCAGCCTCCGATTCCTCGTCGGTCACCTCCTCGGTCGGGGTGGCGCTCGGGGAGGACGAGGGCGTCGCCGTCGGCGAGGTCGTGGCGGCGATCAGCTTGATCGTCAGCGGGACGTTGACGGACTTGTCCGCACGGCCCTGCGCGGTGACGGGATCACCCTTGTAGCCCTGCTTGCCGGCGATCACCAGCAGCGAGCCGACGGCGATCGGGTTGCCCTCCGTCGAGCGGAAGGAATAGCCGCCGTCGTTGCCGGAGACGCTGTTGAAGTTGCGGCCGGCGCTGTCCCGCATCGCGACCGACGCGCCGGACACGGACTTGCCGTCCTGGTCCTTGACCTTGCCGCTGACCTGGCGCACCGCCTGCGGCTTGTCCGGACCGCGGACCGTGATCCCGCGGGTGGCGCTGCCACTTCCGCCGCCGGGACCGGAGACGGTCGCCACGATCCGCAGCTGGATGTCGTCCTTCTCTCCAGGCTCGACGGTGCCGGCGGTCAGGTTGGCCGTGTAGTCCTTCTTGCCGCCCGCCGGGATGCTGTCGTCGAAGTTGCACCGGTCGCAGCTCATGCCGTCGGCGCTGATGACGACCGTGACGTTCGCGGCCAGGGCGGGGTTCGAGTTGGTGATGGAGTAGTTCAGCGTGGTCTTGCCGCCGGACGGGATGTCTCCCGACGACAAGCCGGTGATGGCCACCGTGGGGCCCGCCGCCAGCGCCGCGGTGGGTGCGACGAACACGCCACCGATCACCGCCAGGAACGCACCGGCCAGGACTGCCCGGGCTCTCAGGTGCGTTGTCACGTCCACCGCCTTCCGGTCGCGCGGTCCCCGGGGTGCCTTGGATTTGCCCTCTGGATCCCGCGACGAGTACACACCGTCGGCCACTATGCCCTGTCGGACGACTTCAGCGCGAGTCAGGGCCGCCGGGTTGTGGCCATTCGCCGGGTCGTATTGTCCCGACGTGTCTCCTGCGCACAATAAATCCGAAGCCGTCGGCGTGGCGTTGGACGCGCTGGACGCCGGTGGCGAACCCGAGCGTCCGGTGCTTCGTGACGCTGTGCGAGCGCTGCTGGCCGAGCTCGCGCGAACCGCTCCGGGCCGATCGGTGGAGGTCCGTATTCCACCTTTCGGTGCTATTCAGTGCGTGGCCGGTCCCCGGCACACCCGCGGCACTCCGCCCAATGTGGTCGAGACCGATCCGATGACCTGGCTCCTCGTCGCCACCGGCCGCCTGAGCTGGTCCGATGCGGTGTCCTCCGACCGGATCCGGGCCAGTGGAATACGCACAGATCTCACTCCGTACCTCCCTGTGCACCCGAGCTGAAGGCCCCTGGCCTCGCGTACACTGGTCGGTCGGTACAGACGAGCAAGTCCGAGCAGATCAGCATGAGGGAGCAAGCGCGTGCCCCGAGGCGACGGCCGGTTGACCGACGATCTCGACCCCCAGGACCGCGGACCCCAGGATGCCTGCGGCGTCTTCGGCGTCTGGGCCCCGGAGGAAGAGGTCGCGAAACTTACCTATTTCGGCCTCTTCGCACTGCAGCACCGCGGCCAGGAAGCTGCCGGCATCGCCGTCAGTGACGGCTCCGGTGTCGTGGTCTACAAGGATCTCGGCCTGGTCTCCCAGGTCTTCGACGAGCCGACGCTGGCGAGCCTGCGCGGTCATCTCGCCATCGGCCACACCCGTTACTCCACCACCGGCGGTTCTAACTGGGAGAACGCCCAGCCCACGATCCGCGCCACCACGGCGGGCACGACGATCGCCCTGGCCCACAACGGCAACCTGGTCAACACCGCCGAGCTGGCCCGGGAGGTCGCCGAGCGCGGCCTCGAGGCCGACATGGCGACCTCGGACACCGCCCTCGTGACGGCCCTGCTGGCCAGCCGTCCCGACCTGTCGGTCGAGGCCGCGGCCATGGAGGTCCTCCCGAGCCTGCGGGGCGCCTTCAGCTTCGTCTTCATGGACGAGGGCACCCTGTACGCGGCCCGCGACGCCCAGGGCGTACGCCCGCTCGTGCTCGGCCGGATGGAGCGCGGCTGGGCCGTGGCCAGCGAGACGGCGGCCCTCGACATCGTCGGCGCGAGCTTCGTGCGCGAGGTGGAACCCGGCGAGATCCTCGCGATCGACGAGCACGGCCTGCGTTCGAGCCGGTTCGCGACGCCGGAGCCGAAAGGTTGCCTCTTCGAGTACGTCTATCTTGCCCGTCCCGACACCACCATCGCCGGCCGCAACATCTACGCCGCCCGGGTGGGGGTCGGCCGCCGGCTGGCCAAGGAGCACCCGGTCGAGGCGGACCTGGTCATCGGCGTTCCGGAATCGGGCATTCCGGCCGCGATCGGTTACGCGGAGGAATCCGGCATTCCGTACAGCGCGGGCTTCATGAAGAACGCGTACGTGGGCCGCACCTTCATCCAGCCCTCGCAGACGATCCGCCAGCTGGGCATCCGCCTGAAGCTCAACCCCCTGCGCGAGGTCGTACGCGGCAAGCGCATCGTGGTCATCGACGACTCGATCGTCCGGGGCAACACCCAGCGCGCGCAGATCCGCATGCTGCGGGAGGCCGGGGCGCTCGAGGTGCACGTGCGGATCTCGTCCCCGCCGGTCAAGTGGCCGTGTTTCTACGGCATCGACTTCGCCACCCGCGCCGAGCTGATCGCCAACGGGCTCGAGATCGACGGGATCCGCCGCTCGATCGGCGCCGACTCCCTCGGGTACGTTTCGCTGGACGGTCTGGTGCAGGCGACCGAGCAGCCGAAGACACGGCTCTGCATGGCCTGCTTCGATGGGCAGTATCCGATCGAGCTTCCGGCCGGTCACCTGATCGGCAAGCACCTGCTCGAGAGCGTCGGCAAGCGCGTGTCGATGCCCGACGCCTCGAAGGATGCGGCGACCGCTGCGGTGGCCGGACTCGAGCAGGAGTACGAGGATGAGCAGTACGCCGACGGCGAGCCGGCACAGCCGCTGGTCGGCAGCCCGGGCGGCGTGGACGCCCTGCACCGACCGTAGTACGCGGTACCACCCACCAGCACCCGACGTCGAACTCAGCGGCCCAGCCGAGCAGCACCACCATCAAAGGGGAGAACCGTGACGCACGTGTCCGAGCGCAGCAGTGCCGGATCGAACGGTGCCGAGGGCGCCGACCGCCAGCCCTGGTCAGCGGGCGCCGGCCGGCCCGGACGCAAGCGCACGGTGACGTACGCGGACGCCGGCGTCTCGATCCACGCCGGTGAGCGCGCGGTCGAGCTGCTCAAGAGCAAGGTCAAGAAGACCACCCGCCCCGAGGTGATGGGTGACCTGGGTGGCTTCGCGGGCCTGTTCAAGCTGAACACCCAGAAGTACACGAGCCCGATCCTGGCCTCGTCGACCGACGGCGTGGGCACCAAGCTGGTCATCGCCCAGCAGCTCGACATCCACGACACGATCGGCATCGACCTCGTCGCCATGGTGGTGGACGACCTGGTCGCCTGCGGTGCCGAGCCGCTGTTCCTGCTGGACTACATCGCCTGCGGCGAGGTCGTGCCGGACAAGGTCGCCGAGATCGGCGCCGGCATCGCGGACGGTTGCCGGTACGCCGGCTGCGCGCTCCTCGGCGGCGAGACGGCGGAGCACCCGGGCGTGCTGCGTCCCGACGAGTACGACGTCTCCGCCACCGGGGTCGGCGTGGTCGAGGAGAGCGAGATCCTCGGCGCCCACCGGGTCGAGATCGGCGACGCGGTCATCGCGATGCGCTCGTCCGGCCTGCACTCCAACGGCTACTCGCTGGTCCGGCACGTGCTGCTGGGCGCGGGACGGATGCGGCTCGACACGGTGGTCGAGGACTTCGGCAAGCAGCGCACCCTCGGCGAGGAGCTGCTCACCCCGACGAAGATCTACGCCAAGGACTGCCTCGGCCTGATCGAGGAGACCGACGTGCGCGCGTTCTCGCACGTCACCGGCGGCGGCATCCCGGGCAACCTGGTCCGCATCCTGCCCGAGCACGCCGACGCGGTGGTCGACCGGTCGTCCTGGCGCCCCCAGTCGATCTTCGACCTGATCCAGGCCAAGGGCCGCATCGAGGACACCGAGATGGAAGCCACGTTCAACATGGGCGTCGGCATGTTCACGATCGTCTCGGCCGACGACGCCGACCGGGCCATGGCCTACCTGACCGGCCGCGGCGTGGAGGCGTGGCAGGTCGGCGAGGTCATCGAGGGCACCGGCCAGGTGCAGATGATGGGCCAGTACACCCGCGGCTGAACCGGCGGAACCGCCCGCCGGGAGGTAGGGCAGCGTCAGGAAGTCCAGCAGGCGGGCGGCCAGGCGGACACCCCGGCCGGCGGCTGGTTGGGCAGCGGGCGGGCCGGCGGGGTGCCGGACCCGAACGCTCGGGTCAGCGGCGGTCCGGCGGTCCGCGGCGGGTCCGGGTGTGGGATGCATTCTGGGCGAGGTGTGAGGCTTTCTCGGGTTCGTGTGAAATGATCCGCGTGTGTCGATGTGAGGGCACCCGCGGATCTTTTCGTCGTGCGGGGCCGGGCGGGGCACACTCGGGTGGACGTCGGCGCTTAGCCTGGCCCTGAGCCGACGACGGCGCGGACGGGGAGGTGGCTGTGCGGGATCGCTGGAGCGGTATGCGCGGGATCGCCACGGTTCCTACCTATGTCGTCATGCAGCCCACCACACTCTGCAATCTTGACTGTTCCTACTGCTACCTGCCGTTGCGGCGGGCGGACCGGAAGATGCCCGTGGAGGTGGCCCGCGCCGTCGCTGCTTCTGTGAACCCCTGGGCCCGTACGGGAAGATTCTCGGTTGTCTGGCACGGGGGTGAGCCCCTCGCGGCGGGACGGGCGCACCTGGCGGAATTGATGCGGCCGTTCGCCGAAGGCGTCGAGCACCACGTGCAGACCAACGCGACCCTGATCGACGATGCGTGGTGCGAGTTCTTCGCCGAGCACGGCGTCCGGGTGAGCGTGAGCGTCGACGGGCCCGAGGCGCGTAACGGCGATCGCGTCACGGCCGGTGACAAGCCGGCGTATGCGCGGATCGTGCGGGGGATCGAGGCCCTGAAGCGGCACGGCATCCCGTTCTCCGCGCTGTGCGTGGTCGGGCGGCCCGTGCCCGGCCTGGCCACCGAGCTGTACGACTACTTCCTCGAGCTGGGCTGCGACGTCCTTGGCATCAACGTCGAGGAGTTGGAGGGCGTGAACCTGCGCGCCAACCGGCATCCCGAGGAGGACGTGACGGCCTTCTGGTCCGAGCTCGTCGGCGCCTGGCGGCGGGACCCCCGCATCCACCTGCGGGAGATCGAGTGGTCGTTGCGCTACGTGGCGGCGGTGCTCGACGGTACGGCGGACGCCGTGCTGCCCCGGCGCCTCGACCCGATCCCGACCGTGGCGCACGACGGCAGCGTGGTGCTGCTCTCGCCCGAGTTGGCCGGCTTCTCCGATCCCCGGTACGGCGACTTCAGCAGCGGCAACGTCCTGACCACCCCGCTGGCGGAGATCCTCGCCGGAGCAACCGGCACCCCGTGGATCCGGGAGTTTCTGGACGGCGTCGAGGCCTGCCGTGACCGGTGCCCGTATTTCGGCTTCTGCGGCGGCGCGCATGCGGCCAACCGCTACTTCGAGCGGGGCCGTTTCGACGTGACGACGACGGACCACTGTCTCAACAGCAAGATTCGCCTACTGGACGGAGTGCTGGACCATGCCCGAGATCACGAGCCCACGGCCGTCTGACCCCGAGACGGACCCCGTGACGGCGCGGGTGCGCGACACCCGTACGGGCCTGGCCGCCCTGATCGAGGAGGCAGAGGAGGCCCGGCAGCGGCGCGCGGAGTCCGTGACGAAGGACGGCTCGGCGGTCTGCGCCTGGAACCACTTCGAGAACATCCCGACGTTCTACAACTGGAACAACCGGCCGCGCTGAGAACGGCGTTGACCGATTTCGGACATGCCGAAGCCGCCGTTGACCACCCCTGCGGGGGACCCGGAAACGCCCAGCACCGACTGTCGGCAGGCGTCGGCGGCTCCCGTACGCCGAGATACGTGCGGGAGCGCCGCGCAGGCCGCGCGGTGGAAGGGAACGACTACGACGAGAACATGATGCCCGCGCGGTCAGGCTGCGGGGGCACCATGAACTGCCGGAACGACCGCGACACACGGAAGCACGCGGGAAGCCGCGTGCTCTGTGCGATACGGGTCAGCGCCTCGAAGGCGACCAGCTGTCGTGCTCGTCGTCCGCATCGTCATCGTCTTCATCGTCGACGAACTCGTTGTCGTCGTCGTTGAAGTGATGGTCGGACTTACCAGCACCCGCCAGTTCGCGCTGCAAGGCGGTGAGGTCGGTGTTCGGGGAGTGATACTTCAACTCCCGGGCCACCTTTGTCTGCTTGGCCTTAGCACGGCCGCGCCCCATGGCTCGACCCCCTCGCACAGAATTCGGGGCAGCCCGAAGGCGGGCCCCGATGACGTCAGGCATCTCTCGTGGGTCTTACGGTACATGGACGATGCCGCCTTCGGCACCTCGGGTTACGTGTACCACCGTCGCGCGTCGCGGCGTGTCGGGGACGCGGCGCGCGACGGCGTACAAAAGCCTCAACCCAGGTAGATACTGCGGAGTCGTCCGACTTCGGCCATCCGGCGCTCCGCGAGGCGGTCCGCGGCCACCACCGGCGGCACCCCCTCGTCGTCGGCGAGCCGCAGGATCTGGCTCGTGGTGTCGAAGATCCTCGTGGCGCGCAGCTTGGCCCGGTCGAAGTTGAAGCCCTCGATCTCGTCGGCGACCTGGATGACGCCGCCCGCGTTGACCACGTAGTCGGGCGTGTAGAGGATGCCGCGCTCCTCCAGCAGCTTCTCGATGCCGGGGTGGGCGAGCTGGTTGTTCGCCCCGCCGGTCACGATCTTGGCGTGCAGGACGGGCACGGTGTCGTCGTCGAGGGCGCCGCCGAGCGCGCACGGCGCGTACACGTCGATGTCGCTCGTGATCATGGTCCGGGTGTCCGGGACGAGATCGATCTGCGGGTACGTGGTGCGGGCCCAGTCGAGCGCGGCCGGGCTGACGTCGGTGGCGACCACCGAGGCGCCGTCCTCGATCAGGTGACCCGCCAGATACTTGCCGACCTTCCCGAGGCCCGCGATGCCGACCCGGCGGCCGGCCAGGGTGGGGCTGCCCCAGGTGTGCTCGGCGGCGGCGCGCATGCCCTGGAAGACGCCCCAGGCGGTCAGCACCGAGGAGTCGCCCGCCCCGCCGTGCTGCACGCTGCGGCCGGTCACGTAGCGGGTCTCGCGGGCGATGATGTCCATGTCCGGCACGTACGTGCCGACGTCGCAGGCGGTGTAGTAGCGGCCGTGCAGCGACTCGACGAAGCGCCCGTACGCCCGGAGCAGCGCCTCGGTCTTGTCCAGCGCCGGGTCGCCCCAGATGACCGCCTTGCCCCCGCCGAGGTCGAGGCCGGCCAGCGCGTTCTTGTACGCCATGCCGCGCGAGAGGTTCAGCACGTCGGTGACGGCCGCCTCCTCGCTCCCGTACGGGTAGAACCGGGTCCCGCCCAGCGCCGGCCCGAGAGCCGTCGAGTAGATACCGATGATCGCCTTCAGGCCGGTGTGCCGGTCCTGACAGAAGACGACCTGCTCGTGCCCGGCGGCATCGGTGCCGTCGCTGCTTACGAACACGCCCATGGCTGCTCTCTCCTACAGGTGTGTGGGTGCACGCCCTCGTGGGACGCGCTGCCTGCTCCGGCGGGGTGTGCCGGACATCAACGAGCCTAGTCGCGCGCGGTGCCACCTGATTGGCTCCGCGCGGGAAGTCAATCGGCGGCGATTTCGTGAAAGGATCGCGCCGTGCCGTCACTGTTCGCGTCGTACCTGCGCGTTTACGAACCGCTGACCGCCTTCGACCGGGACCGTCAGCTTTTCTGGCGTCGTTATGCCCGGGAAGGCCGGGCATTGGGCCCTGTCGAGGGGCCGGTCCGGCAGCGGACCGCCGTGCTCGAGGCGCTCGGCGCCGGCTGGACCCGGCTGCCCGATCTGCCCGACGAGGCGTACGTGATGGAGTGGGGCGACACGCTGCTGGTCTGCCCGTGGAATCTGCGGCTCCGGGTCGCCGAGGCGGCCCTGAACGCGCGCGACGGGGTGCCCAGCGTCCTCGCCGACGCCTTCGTGCCGCCGGTGCTCGCCGGTCAGGCGAAGGCCGTGGTCGAGGACTGGCGCAGCGGCGCGAAGGTGCTCGAGCACGGCGTGCCGCGGGTGCACGAGCAGATCGCCACGTGGGGCGTGCCGCTGCGCTGGTTCGTCTTCGTGGACCTGGACGAGCGGGAGATCAACCTGACCGGCGGCAAGCGCACGCTGCGTTACCGCACGGAGATCTCCAAGGCCCGCCGGCGCGCGCACCGGGGCGTCTCCGTCCTGCGCAAGTCCCTGGGCGATGCGCCGATCACCGAGGCGGTCGAGGAGGGTACGCGCTGGCTGGAGGAGTTCCACCCGCGTTCCATCGTCGAGCTGGACTACGGCGGCCTCACCGGCCTGCTGAAGAACGACGCCCTGCACGACGACGATTCACCCGGGCTGGTGGCGGCCGGCCTGTCGGCGCTGTCGCGGGGCGACGCGGACGCGGCGACCGAGGCGTACGAGAAACTGGTCGCCCGGTGGCGCGCTGTGCAGTTGCTGGAGCGCTGCAACTGATCGACGAGGGTAACGCCCTGACCAGCGAAAAGGGTACGAAGGGGCACGGATCGCTGCCCCTGGGAACGCTCCCAAGGCGAATACTCTTCGTAGCCATCGTCGCTCGAAGCGTGATTTTCGGTCCAAACGCGACACTTTCTGGCGTATAAAGCCCGGATAAATCGGGCATGCTTCAACCGTCTATCTAGGGACGTTCGGCCGTTCGGCCCATGTCGGACATCGGGGACTAGCCGGACCATGAGAGACGCACCGGCCGGCGGGACCCCGGCCGATGTCTTTAGGTACCTGTGGAGGAGTGACCGATGGCATCGCGTACGCACGATCCTGAGCCGCTACTAACACCGGCCGAGGTGGCGTCGATGTTCCGTGTCGACCCGAAGACCGTCACCCGGTGGGCCAAGGCGGGCAAGCTCAGCGCAATTCGCACCCTGGGCGGGCACCGACGCTACCGGGAGTCGGAGGTTCGCGCCCTGCTGCAGGGGCAGATCCCCACGCAGCGTCAGGGCGATTGAACGAACCGCAGTCGACCGAGAGATCGAGCAAGGGGCGAGCGCCGGGGAAGGCGATCGCCCCTTCTTCGTCCCCGGCGGCGGCGTGCTCAGGACACCAGGATCGTCGTGGTGCCCTGCGCCCCGCGGCGGAGGCGGCTGCCCAGCAGGACCAGGCGGCCGGTCACGCCGTACTTCCGCTTGAGCAGCCGGCGGACCCGGGCCAGGTCGGCCTCGTCGCCGATGCGCGCGGTCGCCTCGACCGGTTCGCCCTTCGGGGTGCCCCGCACGTCGCACGGTGCCACGGTCACCCGGCCGCTGTTGCGGATGCGCTTGAGCTTGCCGGTGCCCTTGACCGTCCAGAAGGCCATACCCGCGCCGTCGGGCACGACCCAGAGCGGCGTGGCCACCGCCCGGCCGTCCTTGCGGAACGTGGTCAGCAGGGCGTACTTCTCGGCAGCGATTTGCTCCAGGGTCGCCATGCCTCAAGAGTAGTGACAATGGATCAGCCTGTGATCGGCGACGTCTTCGGAGAGATGATCCGGGACGCGTACGCCGTGCGAACCGGGATCGGCCCCCGCCCCCTGGCCGGCGGCCGGGTGCCGCGGCCGGTCATCGAGATCATCGAGCGCGACGACGGCCTGATCAACGGCGCCCCCGCCGACCACTACCTCGCCGAGCCGGCCGAGTGGCAGCCCCACGACGTGCGCGCCCTGCGGCTCTGCCGGGGCGCCGTGCTGGACATCGGGTGCGGGGCCGGGCGTACGGCGCTCGAACTGCAGCGCCGCGGCATGGCCGTCACGGGCCTCGACACCTCCGCCGGCGCCGTCGAGGTCGCCCGCGATCGAGGGCTGCGCGACACGGTCATCGCCACGGTCGACGACTATGCCCGCGCGACCGCCCGCTACGACACGTTCCTGCTGCTCGGCAACAACCTCGGGCTGCTCGAAGGGCCGGAGCGCGCCCCCGCCTTCCTGACCGCGCTCGCCGCGCTGGCCCGGCCCGGCGCCCGGATCATCGCGCAGGGCACCGACCCGTACGGCACGACCGACCCGGTGCACGTGGCCTACCACCGGCGGAACAGGGAACGCGGGCGGCTCGGCGGCCAGCTGCGGCTGCGGCTGCGCTACCGGCTGCTGGCCACGGACTGGTTCGACTATCTGAACTGCTCGGTGGAGGAGCTGACGGGGCTGCTCGAGGGCACCCGGTGGCGGCTCAAATCCGTCGACACCGCCGACCGCCCTTACTACCTTGCGGTCATGGAGTTGTCCCCGTGAGCCCCGCGCCGAACTCTACGTCGTTGGCGTCGGGACATTTCCACGAACGTTCCGAGTAAACGGACAAAACACTCTCCATCGGGAGCCTGCCCGCGCGGACCGTTAGCGTATGGGGATGGGGAGGGTTACCGGGCGTCAGCGGACGAATCTCCTCGGTGCGATCAGCCTCGTCGCGGCCCTCGGTGCGATCGCCTTCGGGCTGCCCGCCCTCAACCAGATGCTGCCCTCCGACCGGCCGGTGCCGACGGATCGGCCGTACGAAATCGGGGGTGGGGTGTCGGTGGTGCCGCCGGCCGGCGCGCGCATCGACGTGACCGAGACCCGGCCGGCCGCGAGCTCCGGGACCGTGCTGTTCCGGCTGGGCCCGGTGCGCTACCTGGTCAGCGTCCAGCCGTTCGACGGCACCCTGCAGACCGCCGTCGCCCGGCTGCGCCAGCGCATCACCGGGACCGCCGGCTACCAGGTGACCGGCACCGAGCTCACCGTCGCCACGGCCGGCGGCCTTGACGGGATCCAGGGCGGCTACAGCGGGCCCGGACGCGGCGGGCGCTACGCGGTCTTCGTCGCCGACGGTCACACCATCGAGGTCACCGTCAGCGGCGCCGACCTCGATCTGGGCCGGACGCTGCCGGCCATCGACGCCAGCACCCGGACCCTCCGGTACGCGCCGGAGCAGGCCGGATGACCGCGGAGCCCCGGTTGCGCAGTGCCCGGTCCGCACCCGTGCAGCCCGGACCCGACCCCGACCTCGGCCTCGTGCGCAGCCCCGCGTTCTGGATCGTGCTCGCGCTGCTGCTGGCGGGGGCCGTACGGATGTGCCTGATCACGGCGCGGTTCGCGGAGGCGTACCCCCGGGCCCTGCTCACCGCGACCGCCCTCTTCGCCCTGCTGGCCGTGCCGTTCTGGTTCGTGGTCTCGGAGCTGGACTTCCTCGAGCGGGAGCCGCCCGCCCTGCTGGTCCTGGCGTTCGCCTGGGGCGGGCTGGTGGCGACGACCGTCTCGATCCCGGGCAGCGCGGCGCTCGACGACATCATCGCCAAGCTCGGCTCGCCGCACCTCGCCGCGGACTGGGGTGCCGCGTTGGCCGGGCCGACGGTCGAGGAGATCGCCAAGACCCTCGGGGTGGTCGCCGTCGTGCTGATCGCCCGCGCCCAGGTCAACAGCGTCCTCGACGGCGTCGTGTACGGCGCCATGGTCGGCCTGGGCTTCCAGATCGTCGAGGACATCGTGTACGCCATGGGCGCGGTCGCCCTCGCCGGCCGTGGCGACGCCGTCGAGCCGGTCGTCACGACGTTCCTGCTGCGCGGCTTCCTGTCCGGGGTCTGGAGCCACACCCTCTTCGGCGCGCTGGCCGGGGCCGGCATCGGCTACCTCGTGGTGCGCGGCGACCGGAACCTGCGCACCCGGATGGGCGTGGCCATGCTCGCCGTCCTCGGCGCGTGGGCGTCGCACGTGCTGTGGAATTCGCCGCTGCTGCGGGACGGCCTCGGCAACGGTGCGCTGGCCCTGCTGGCCGTCCTCGTCTTCAAGGGACTGCCGCCGCTGCTGCTGATCTGGCTGCTCGTGCGGGCCGCCCACGACCGGGAGGCCGACTACTACACGACCCAGCTCGCGACGCTCGACGACCCGGAACTGGTCACGCCCGCGGAGCTCGAGGCGCTCAAGTTCGGGTCGCGCCGGGCGAGCGCCCGCCGGCACGCGCGGGTCAGGGCCGGAATCCGGGCCAGGGCAGCCGTACGCCGGCTGCAACGCGCCCAGGCCCGGCTGGCGGTCGAGATCAGCCGGGGCACCCCCGACCTCACCCGCTGGTGCCACGAGGTACGCCGGCAGCGCCGCACGCTCACGAAGCTCGGGCACCCGGAAGCGGTCGTGCCCGAGGGCCGAGGGCCGTGGCGGCGTACGGCTTCCACGGTCTTCTCCACGGCCCTCGCCATCGCGGTGCTCTGGGCCGCCATCAGCACGCTCGGCGGCGGCTGAGCGGGCGGTCAGACGGCCGGCGGCAGCCCGCCGTCGCCGTCGACGATCGTGTCCGGATTGCCGTCCTGGTCCAGGTCGACCATGGTGATGTCGACCTTGCCGTCGTTGTTCGTGTCGAACTGGAACAGGTCCGCCTTGCCGTCGCCGTCGGTGTCGGCCACCCACACGTCCGGCTTGCCGTCGCCGTTGGTGTCCGTGGCGAGCAGGTCGACGCGGTCGTCCCCGCGGGTCTCCACGATCTCCTGGGGCTCGCTCATGGCTGTCTCCTCGCTGCGGCTGCGGACTCGGTCGGTATCAAGGTAGAGGCCCGGTCAACACCCCGCGACCCGAGAAGTAACGTGGGCGGACGTGAGTACAGGGGCGGACGGCAGGCAGGACTACCTCGGCAGCGGGGGCGCGGGCGCCCTCGGCGAGCGGATGGGCATCCGGATCACCGAGGCGGCTGTCGAGCGGGTGGTGGCCACGATGCCCGTCGAGGGCAACACCCAGCCGTACGGGCTGCTGCACGGCGGCGCCTCGTGCGTGCTCGCCGAGACCATCGGCTCGGTCGGGGCGGTGCTGCACGGCCACACGGTCGACCGCCCGTTCGCGGTGGGCGTCGACATCAACGCCACCCACCACAAGGCGGTCCGCTCCGGCGTCGTCACGGGGGTCGGCACGCCGGTGCACCGCGGGCGTACGGCGGTCACCTACGAGATCGTCATCACCGACGAGGACGGCGACCGGGTGTGCACCGCGAGGCTGACGTGCCTGCTCCGAGGCGCTTGAACGGCGACGGTTGACGAATCCGCGTACCTTTCTTGACGTGACCGACGTACCACAGCATGCACTGGACGACGCGGCGGAAGTGCTCCACTGCGCGCTCAGCGGTGACAGCGACGCTGTGGTCGGCACCTTCGACGCGGTCGTGGACCGGTCGGGTGTCGTGGGGGCGTACGACGTGGCCTGGTGCCTCGCCGCGACGATGGTGGGACAGAACGTGCCGACCGGGGGCGCGTGGACCCTCGACTTCCCCGGGATCGACGACGCGCGCTACGACAAGCGGTGGGTGGCGCGGTTCGTCAGCGCGTACGTGAACGGCGACATCCCGACCGGCGAGGCGCTCTTCGGCGCGGCCATCGCCGACGGCCAGCTCCCCGACTGCCTCCTGGCCCTGGCCGGCTCCACCGTGGCGACCCTGCGCCACCGCGCGGCCTGATCCGTGGCCGAGGATCCGCTGCTCGCCCGGGTGCGCAAGCTCCTGGCCAAGGCCGAAGATCCCGCGTGTACGCCGCCCGAGGCGGAGGCGTTCCTGACCAAGGCCACCGAGCTGATCGCCAAGTACGGCATCGACCAGGCGCTGCTCGCCGGCGCGGACCCCGCCCTCGACCCGGTGGGCGATCGGGTGGTGACGGTGGAGCCGCCGTACTCCCGGGACAAGGCCGCGTTGCTCGGTGCCGTCGCCATCGCCCTGCGCTGCAAGGTCGTGCACCTCGAACGCAGCGGCACCGCGCGGGTGCATCTCTTCGGGCACGCCGCCGACCTGGAACGCGTGGAACTGCTCTTCACCTCGTTGCTGATCCAGGCGGCGCACGGCCTGGCCGCGGCCGAGGTGCCCGCGTACGACCACCCGGCGGCCTTCCGGCGCTCCTGGCTGGCGGGGTTCACGGAAGCGGTCCGGGCCCGGCTCACCACCGCCGAACGGGAAGCGGCCGCCTCGGCACCCGGCGCCGAACTGGTTCTGGTCGACCGCACCGAGCTGGTCGAGCGCCGGCGCGACGAGACGTACCCCCGGCTCACCCGGCTGGGCCCGCGACGCCTGGCCGGCACCGGGCACCGCGACGGCTACTCGGCGGGCCGCACGGCGGACCTGGGTGGCGCTAGAGGCCTTCACCATTCTTGAGATAGAGCGCCTTCGCATACTGCGCGGCCGCGGCCTGGTTGTACATCGACGCCTGTGACATGTACCAGCCGTTGTCCGCCAGGGCCTTCTTCGCCTGGGTCATGCCGGACCAGCGGATGTCGGCGTCCACCTCGGAGAGACCCCGCGCCTTGAAGTTGCGGCGCATCTGCATCTTGCCCACCCGGAAATTCTCGGCGGCCTGTTCCGCCTCGCGCATGCACGCCATGCCCTTCTCGCTGAGTGCTTCGGCGAGCGCCCACGCAGCCTGCTCCTGGGCGTTCTTGAATTTCAGCACGTCGTACCTCCCGCGAATCTGGTTCCCGGATAGCAGTACGTAACAGGTGCCGGTTGCGCTAGGTGCATGCAAGAAAGGTCAAAAAGGCTGACGCCCAGCTCATCGCGCCGGTCAGAGACATGATTCACGGCGCGGGCGGGCATAACCGGGGCATGGCTTTCATCAGCGCGCAGAGCCCGCCCAGCATGATCGAGCTGCAGCAATGGGTCCTGGACAGCCCAGGTCAGCTGAGGATCCTGCGCGCGTCGCTGCACAAGGCGATCACCGGTGAGGTGCTCGCCGAGAACGCGCCCCTCGACGAGGTGCCGGAGAAGATGGTGCTGGTCGCCACCGAGCTGGCCACCAACGCGCTCCGGCACGGGCTGCCGCCCACGATCGTCCGGCTGGGCCGGGCCGGCGACCGCTTCGTCCTCGACGTCCTCGACCACTCACCCGAGGCGGCACCGCAGTTCAGCGAGGGCCGGCCGCTCGGCCAGGGCGGCCTCGGCCTCCAACTCGCGAAGAAGTTCGCCCTCGAGATCGGCTGGTACGTCGAGGCCGAGGTCAAGCACGTCTGGGCCGAGTTCCCGATCTCCGGCTGACCTATGATCGCGGCGTGACGGACGCCGACTACCAGCTCACCCGGGAAGCGGGCGTCGTCCGGCTGTCCGGCGAGTTCGACATCAACGCCCGGGAAGAGCTGCAGGCGGTGCTGGCCCGCGCCATCGAGGAGGACGGCGCCGGCGGCATCGTCGTCGACCTGGACCGGGTCACGTTCCTCGACAGCGAGGCCATGAGCGCCCTGATCGACGGCTACCTCACCGGGCGCGCGGCCGGGGTGAAGCTGTCGATCGTCAACGCCCACGGCCTCGTCCACCGGGTGCTCGACGTGTCCGGCGTCCTCGAGATGTTCGAGAACGGCTAGGCCCCTGGGGAGCCGGGGCCGGAGCTCCTTGGCTGCCGGGGCTAGAACTCCGACAGGTTTCCGGGGCCGGTCCAGCGCCGGACCAGGCGGGTGCGTTCCACGAGCTTGCCGTCCACGCGTACGCGGTAGGTCTGCCGGAACTCGCGGAGCGTCTGCCAGGCGCGTACCCGACGATTGACGCCGTTGACCGTCTTGGTGATCGTCCGGAGCGTCCAGGTGCGGCACTCGGTGCGGTGATGCACCTCACCGTCCTCGACGACCTTCGCCGCCAGGCACCGCACCGTGTCCCGCATCAGGTACGGGTTCGGCCCGGTGTCGCCGGAGGTCCCGAACACCGGCGCCATGGCCCGGTACCAGTTCCAGGCCATCTTCGAGTATCCGAAGTCGTTCGGATGGTGCAGATCGTGCAGGTCGATGCCCCCGACGGACGACTGGTCGACGACGCT
Source organism: Pseudosporangium ferrugineum (assembly GCF_003002065.1). Lineage (GTDB taxonomy): Bacteria > Actinomycetota > Actinomycetes > Mycobacteriales > Micromonosporaceae > Actinoplanes > Actinoplanes ferrugineus_A. Next base: position 2,303 of record NZ_PVZG01000011.1, on the reverse strand, counting down.
CAGCCGCGCATCCCGCTTCTTAGCGACGAGCTGCGGAATCAGGCTGTTGTAGACGCGATCCTGGGCCGCCTCCCGAGGAACCCGGGACCGCACGATCTTGGAGACGAAGATGTACGCCCCCGGCCGCGCGACCCGAATCTGGTCGATCATCGCGGAGAGCTTCCGGGCCGTGACATAGGGCCCGTCGCCCTGCGTGATGTTGTTCGTGCCGGCATGCACGAGCACGACATCGGGCCGGTACATGTCCAGCCACCCGTCAAGCTCGGCGGACAGATCATCGATGGTCCAGCCGCCGTGACCCTCGTGGTTGACGTCGGACCCGGTGCCATCGGTCTGCGACCCCACATAGTTGATCTCAAGGCCACCCTTGAGCAGCCGCTCCGCCAACGCCATCCGGTACGACGACCGGGTAGGCGACCCGGCTCCCCGGGTGATCGAATCCCCGAGCGGCATGACCCGAGTGGCCTGGAAGTCGTCCCCGCTCACCTCCGCCGCCGGCGTCGGCCGCGCATTGGTGATCATGAAGGGCTCGGTGCTCCGCGCACCGACGGGAACAGGCATGCCGGAAGCCGCGGACACATCACTGGCGGCGATGACGGGAGCCCCGAGCCCCACCACCAGCCCGGCGGCGGCCACCCCCGTCCCGATCTTGACAGCCAACCGGCGCCCGCTGGTCCAACCCTGCCCCGCAACCCCCACGACGCGCCCCTCCCGATCGCCGGCAACTCAGACGCCGGTCAAATCGGTCAGCCGGCGGGCAACACGATTTCCGCCCGGTAGCCAAGGGTTGTGATCAAGGTGCACACCGCCCGACGAGGTCCTGCGGCCGATGGGCCGGGCGATTTCCGGTGCGATCGCAGCCTCACTCTTGCCGTCGATGCTCCGTCGTGGGGCATTCGGGCTTAAGAAGGCTGAAGGGCACCATCCCGTTGAGTGACTCGGCAGTGAACCTTAGGGCGGCCGGAGCCGTCTACCACACAAGTCCTACCAACTCGATGCGGCGGAGCGCGGATACGTCCGTCGATCGTCTCGTACAGGAGGCACAGCATGCCGGATGGGTACCAATATCCTCAAGCCGAACCGTCGCCGTACCTGGTGCAGCAGCCACTACAGACCTCTAAGAACTTCATGAAAGCGGCAGAGGACAGGTTCGGAACAATGCAGGACCGGGCCGAGGATGCTGCTGTTCAGATGATGACATCCGATCCGACGGAGCAGGAGCGTCTGCTGGGCCGCCCCCGGTCGCGGACGTCAACCAGTATCAGGCGTACGCCGACACCCGCGATTATGCGAGCACCAATCTCTATGCCTGGCAGCAGACCTACGCAAGCGCCCAGGCATGGGAGGAAGGTGCCGATGTCCCGGAGGAGCAGCTAGATTTCAACATCGCTCTGCATGATTCAGCTTCTCGACGGGCGGCTGCAGCCGGGGTATCCTCCGCCCAGACGAGAACCAACCTCGGTCAGGCAGTCAATCAACACATGCGGCGTCACGATCCAGCGCGGCCCAGGAAGTCCAGCGGGCAGAAGCGCAAGGGCACCCGCGGTTGACGACGCTATAAAGGTACGCCGTGGGTGACCAATGAAGTTGAACGATGGGTATCTTTATTGATACCCATCGTTCGCGCCCTCCAGTCAGTACAACAATTCGTAGAAGGTGGTGGGCGGCGTCGCGGTAGGTCGGCTCGCCGATGTGGGAAACGCAAACCGGTGCGGTGGGCGATGTGGGTGCTGCTCTCGGTGGCGCAGGAGGTGGTCCTCGAAGGGATCCTCGTCATTGCCTGATCGCTGAGCGTTATTCTGCAGGCTTCCGTAACTATGTGCAGCTCCGTCTCGCAGGGCCACGATCATGCAGGAGGCCATCCGCGCCCCGCGCCATGTCGAGCACTCGATCCACCAAGGTCGCAGCGCTCCCCCGTGAACCTGCAGATGTCTGCGTACGTGGCGGCACGTGACGTCAGCGGCTGTCGCCCATGTGGAGATGCCGGGCTGGTCAACGGCCACGTGAAGTAGATCGACCCGAGGCGTCATCATGGCTTACCCGTCACCCGCCGAGAGCCGTTCCCGCTGGCTGCGCTTCTGGGACAGATTCCTGCGCGCTCTACGGATACGCCGGCCCGATCCTGTGCCGCAAACCGACTGGGCAGCGCCGCCGACAACCGGAAGTTTCGCCGGCGGACCACGCCGCTCGGGCCGTGGCTCGTCACCGCGGATGAGGCCGGCGATGCCCGCGACCTGACCCTGTCGTTTCGCGTCGACGGCGTCGAGTGGCAGAGCGGGTCGACCGCCGACATGCTGTTTCGG
>NZ_PVZG01000010.1 GCF_003002065.1 Pseudosporangium ferrugineum | reverse complement strand
CGCAGGCTGGGCGCGTGGATCTGCTTCGCCGACGAGTCCGGCATCTCGCTGAGACCAGCCCGGGCCCGCACCTGGGCCCGGCGAGGCACCACCCCCATCGTCACCGTCGCCGGGCGCGGCGGCCGCAAACTCTCCCTCGCCGGGATCGTCGCCTACCACGCCGGACATCAGCCGCGCATCATCTACCGCACCATGGTCCACCGAGGACGTAAAGGCGAACCGAAAGGCTTCGGCGAAGACCACTTCGCCAAGCTCCTCGACGCCGCCCACCAACACCTCAACGCGCCGATCGTCCTGCTCTGGGACGGACTACCCGCGCACAAATCCGCCAAGATGCGCGCCCTGATCACCGCCCGGCCCTGGCTACGCGTCTACCGTCTTCCCGGCTACGCCCCGGAACTCAACCCCGTGGAGAACCTGTGGTCCAGCCTCAAACGCAGCATGGCCAACCTCGCTCCGGGCCGCACCGACGACCTACTCCGAGTCGCGAAGAACCGGCTCAAACGCATGCAATACCGGCCGACCCTCGCCTACGGATTCCTCGCCACCAGCGGACTGGCGCCACCCTGACCCTGACCCCAAAAGCTCAGTAAACGGTCGTGCGCACCGCCTGGAGCGTGTAGGTGTGCGGCACCCGCCGCGGACGGTCCTTGACCTGCCATTCGCCGCCCGGCAGCCGCGTCATCACGCCCGGCAGCGCCTCCCACGGCACCGAGTCGTGCTCGACCAGGCCGGTGATCGTCATCCCCGCCTCGAGCAGCGCGGTGACGATCTCGCCGAGGCCGTGGTTCCACGAGTGGGTGGTCGTGTGCACGAACGTGTGGTCCGCCTCGACGTACGTGCCCTCCTCGTTGAAGATCAACGGCTCCTCGTGCTCGAAGTACGGGTACTCGAGCACCAGCAGGTCGTCGTCGCGCCCGTCCTGCAACGACCACAGCACCGGGTGCCCCTCCCGGATGAACAGCCGTCCGCCCGGCTTCAACAGGGTGGCCACCACCCGTGCCCACCGCCGGATGTCGGGCAGCCAGCCGATCGCCCCGATGCCGGTGTAAACAAGATCAAAAGCGCCGTTCCCGAGTACGCCGGGAGCGCCGTACACGTCGGATTCGACGAAGTCGACGGGGTTGCCGGCCGACTCCGAGAGCTTGCGGGCCTCGGCGAGCGACGCCGGGGAGAAGTCCAGGCCGGTCATGCTCGCGCCCAGCCGGGCCAGGGACACGGTGTCCGTGCCGATGTGACACTGCAAGTGGATGCCGCGCAGCCCGCCGAGGTCGCCGAGCAGCGGCCGGTCGAACGTGACGGTGTCGCTCAGGTGGGCGGGATCCCGGGCGAAGGCGGCAAGGTCGTAACCGGCCGAGGCGGCGTGGACGGGCGCGCGCTCGTCCCAGTTGGCGCGGTTGACGTCGCGGTAGTCGCTCATGATCGCCGACGCTATAGCACCGGCCCTCCACCCGCGCCGTGGTTTTCCCGCGGCCCGTGGCACATCATATTGAGCGCGTAGCGTTAGATGGCGGGTCGACACAGTTGATGCGAAGGTGGTGCGGGTGTGGAAGCCAGGCGTACGACCGTGCGGGACGTCCGCCGAGCGAACCGGGCCAGCCTGCTCACCGACCTGTTCCACGGCGGACGCCAGAGCCGGCAGGAGCTGGGTGACACCACCGCGCTCAGCCAGGCCAGCGTCAGCAACCTGATCGGCGAGATGATCGAGGAGGGCCTGGTCGAGGAGGCCGGCCTGGTCGGCTCGGACGGCGGCCGGCCGCGCGCGCTGCTGCGGGTCGCGCCCGGCTACGGCTACGTCGCGGGCGCCGACGTCGGCGAGAGCCGGGTGACGGTCGAGCTGTACGACCTGGCGATGTCCCGCCTCGGCTTCGCCCAGTTCTCCCTGACGGCCGCCGGCACCGCGGGCACCCGGCCGGCCGGCGGCGGTGTCGCGGCGGATCCGCAGCTGGCGGCGGCGAAGGTGCTCGAGGGGCTCGACGCGGTCGTCGCCGAGGCGGGCATCGAGAAGTCCGAGGTGCTCGGGTTCGGCGTCGGCGTCGCCGGGGTCGTCGACCAGACCGGCGAGGCACCCGTCGTCCACTCGCAGACGACCGGCTGGGACGGCGTGCCGCTGGGCCGGATGCTGCGCGAGGGCACTGACGTCCCGGTCTACGTGGAGAACGGCGCCAAGACCGTCGGCCAGGCCGAGATGTGGTTCGGCGCCGGCCGCGGGGCACGCCACGCGGTCATCGTCATGGTCGGCCAGGGCGTCGGCGCGGCCGTCGTGATGGACGGGCGCAGCTACCGCGGCGCGCACAGCAACGCGGGGGAGTGGGGACACACCACCCTCGTGTACGACGGCGACGTCTGCCGGTGCGGGGCGAAGGGGTGCCTGGAGGCGTACATCGGCAGCGACAAGGTGATCGCCCGCCTGGCCGAGGTGACCGGCCAGAGCCCGGACCCGAAGTTGCTCTCGCGGGTGCTCGCCGCCGAGGGCGCCCTAGACCCGGAGGTCGCGGAGGTCATCCGGCAGACCGTCGGCTACCTCGGCGCGGGCATCGCCGGACTCGTCAACCTGTTCTCCCCGGAGCGCATCGTGCTGGGCGGCCCGGCCGGCTTGGCCCTGGGAGAGCGCTTTCTTCCCGACATTCGCGACGCGGCCGCCCGGAACGCCCTGCGCCATCCCTACTCCCGCACCCGCATCGACCTGTGCCAGCTCGGGCCGGACGCGGTGGCGATGGGCGCGGCGACCCTCCCGATCGCCCGGCTCCTCGCGGACGGCGGCCTCCCGTCGACGGCGGGCCCGGCCCCGATGTCCCGCGCCGCCCACCGCCGCTCCCTGAGCCGCGGCCGCCACTGACCCAGCGCCTCCGCGAACGCCGGCCGGACGCGCGGGGCCGGCGGGTCACGGCAGGGCGGTTCCTCGCGGTGGTGGCGGTGGAGCGCGACCGCGGGGTGGAGCTGTGGTCACCCGTCCGATGCCCCCGAAACGCCGGGTCGGGCCCGGTCGCCGCAGGCGTCCATAGCCGGATGCCCGCCGCGACCCGCGCCGACGGAACGCCGGCCGGTCGTCGCTGCCGGACCTCGGGTGGGTCGGTCACGCAGGGCTGGAATGCGGCCGGGTGGGTCGGTCGCGCTGGGCTGGGATGCGGCCGGGTGGGTCGGTCGCGCTGGGCTGGGATGCGGCCGGGTGGGTCGGTCGCGCTGGGCTGGAATGCGGCCGGGCGCGGCGGTCCGGAGACCGTCGCGCCCGGGGGTGCGGCGTCAGGTGTTGCGGGTCAGGCGTTGCGGTGGCGGCTGATCGTGTCGCGGTACCACAGGGCCGACTGCTTCGGCGTACGTTCCTGGGTCTCGTAGTCCACGTGCACGATGCCGAAGCGCTTCGCGTAGCCCTCGGCCCACTCGAAGTTGTCCATCAGGGACCAGGCGAAGTAGCCGCGTACGTCCGCGCCCTGCTCCCGGGCCGCGGCCACCGCCGCGATGTGCTCGGCGAGGTACGCCGTGCGGTCCTCGTCCGCCACGAAGCCCGACTCGTCCGCCGCGTCGTCGAAGGCCGCGCCGTTCTCCGTGACGACGAGCGGCAGGCCCGGGTAGTCGCGGTGGAGGCGTACCAGGAGCTGGGTGAAGCGTTCCGGGGTGATCGGCCAGTTCATCGCCGTGCGGGGACGGTCCGGGATGACCGCGCGGACCACCGGGTGCCCGTCCGCGTCGACCTCGTTGCCGTCCTCGTCGGTGCCGCTGAAGTCCTGGCCGAAGTAGAAGTTGACGCCCAGCACCTCGAACGGCGTGGAGATGATCTCGAGGTCGCCGTCCTGGACCGGGAACGACGCGCCGCGGGCGGCCAGGTCGTCGACCATGTCCTGCGGGTACGCGCCCCGGTGCAGCGGGTCCAGGTAGATGCGCAGCCCCATGCCGTCGGCGCGGCGGGCGGCGTCGCGGTCCCGCTGCGTGTCGGTCGCGGGGTCCGCCGTACCCATGTTCAGGGTGATGCCGAAGGTGTGCTCGCGGGTCGCCGCGGCCCGCATCCGCTGGGTGGCGAGGCCGTGGCCGAGCAGCAGGTGGTGCACGGCCGCGAGCGCGGCGTCGAAGTCCTTGCGGCCCGGGGCGTGCACGCCGGTGGCGTAGCCCAGCCACGCCGAGCACCACGGCTCGTTCATCGTGGTCCAGGTCTCGACGCGGTCGCTGAGCTTGTCGAAGACCAGCATCGCGTAGTCGGCGAACCGGTACGCGGTGTCCCGGTTCGGCCAGCCGCCCGCGTCCTCGAGCTCCTGCGGGAGGTCCCAGTGGTAGAGCGTGACCCACGGGTCGACGCCGGCCGTGAGCAACTCGTCGGTGAGCCGGTCGTAGAAGCCGAGGCCGGCCGGGTTGACCGGGCCGCGGCCGTGCGGCTGGACCCGCGGCCACGCCACCGAGAACCGGTACGTGTCCACGCCGAGGCTCTTGATCAGCGCGACGTCCTGCGGCATCCGGTGGTAGTGGTCGCAGGCGACGTCGCCGTGGTCACCGCCGGCGACGGCGCCGGGCACCCGGCAGAACGTGTCCCAGATGGACGGTGTGCGCCCGTCCTCGGCGACGGCACCCTCGATCTGGTACGAGGAGGTGGCCACGCCCCACTTGAACGACGGGGGGAAGTCGGCTGCGGGCAACAGCAGCCCGGGGGCGGAGCTGACGGTGGGGTTCATGCTTCTCCTGGTGGGGATGGGGGACGGCCCCGGCGCGCGGGGGCCGGGGCCGTCGGAGAACGCTGTCTAGGCGACGGGCTGCTTGACCGGGTGCAGCCAGCAGGCCACGGTGCGGGCCGACCCGTCCGGGGTGTCCGGGTTGCCGAGCACCGGGATGTTGCCGGCGCACGGGTCGAACGCCTTCGGGCAGCGCGGGTGGAACGAGCAGCCGGTCGGCATGCCCTTGAGGTCGGGCGGGGACCCGGGGATGCCGGTGAGCTCCCGGCGGGCGCCGCGCAGGGCGGGGAAGGAGCCGAGCAGGCCCGCACTGTACGGGTGCAGCGAGTCGCGGTACAGCGCGGTCGCCTGTGCCTCCTCGACGATGCGGCCGCCGTACATGATCGCGATCCGGTTGGAGAATTCCACCAGCAGCGACAGGTCGTGCGTGATGAAGATGACCGAGAAGCCCAGCCGTTCCCGCAGCTCGATGAGCTGGCCCAGGATCTGCCGCTGCATCACCACGTCCAGCGCGGTGGTCGGCTCGTCCATGATGACCACCTGCGGTTGCAGGATCAGCGCCATGCCGATCATCACGCGCTGCCGCATGCCGCCGGAGAGCTGGTGCGGGTAGGCGTCCATCCGGTCCGGCGAGATGCCGACCAGCTTCAGCATCTCGCGGGCCCGGGCGGTGCGGCTGTGCGCCGACATCTTGGGCTCGTGGGCCTCGAGAACATCGTTCAACTGCGTCGAGATCTTGTGTACGGGGTTGAGCGAGTTCATCGCCCCCTGGAACACGATGGCCGTCTCCGCCCACCGGAACTTGCGGAGTCCGCGGTCGTCGAGGCCCAGCACGTCGTACGGCTCGGCGTTCTCGGGGTGGTAGATGACCTCGCCGCCGGTGATCACGCCCGGCGGGGCGAGGAGCCGGGTGAGGCCGTACGCGAGGGTCGACTTGCCGGAGCCGGACTCGCCGGCCAGGCCCAGCACCTCGCCCCGGTGCAGGGTGAGGTTCACGTCGCGGACCGCGCGCACCGCCTGGTCGCCCAGGCCGTAGTCGACGTTGAGGTTCTTGATCTCCAGGACCGGCTCGCCGCTCATTGCGTGGCCTCCTTGCTGCGGTTCACCGGCGTCGCCGCCGCCGTGTTGACAGGGATCGGCCGCGCGTGGGTGTGCGGCGCCGACGAGTTGCTCAGCACCGGGGTGAAGCCGACGCGCATCCGTACCGTGCGGCCGGAGGCGGTCTTGATCTTGGTCTTGCCGGCGCTCCGCAGGCGCGGGCTGACGAACTCGTCGATGCCGAAGTTGATCAGCGAGAGCGCGGTGCCGAGGAAGGCGATCGCCAGGCCGGCCGGCACGAACCACCACCAGGCGCCCTGGGCGAGGGCCTGCTGGCTCTGCGCCCAGAACAGGATGGTGCCCCAGTTCCAGCTGGACACCGAGCCGATGCCGATGAACGCCAGGGTGATCTCGGAGGTGACCGCGAAGATGACGGTGCCGACGAAGCCGGACGCGATGATGGCGGTCAGGTTGGGCAGGATCTCGAAGATGATGATCCGCCAGGTCGACTCGCCGTTGGCGCGGGCCGCCTCGACGTATTCGCGTCTGCGCAGCGACAGCGTCTGCGCCCGGAGCACCCGGGCGCCCCACGCCCACGACGTGAAGCCGATGATCAGCGCGACCAGGGTGTCGCCGCCGCCGGGCGCCGCCGCCGTCACGATGATGATCAGCGGCAGCGCCGGGATCACCAGGAAGACGTTGGACAGCGCGGAGAGGCTGTCGTCCCAGCCGCCGCCGAGGTAGCCGGCGGTGACGCCGATGAGGACCGACAGGATCGTGGCGAGCGCGCCGGCGGCGAGGCCGACCAGCATGACGCCGCGGGTGCCGACCAGCACCTGGCTGAGGATGTCCTGGCCGAGGTGGGTGGTGCCGAACCAGTGGTCGGCCGACGGCGGCGCGGTCAGCGCCGGCCCGCGGGCGTCCGGGTCGTACGGCGCCACCCACGGCCCGATGATCGCGAACAGCAGGTAGAGGCCGAGCACGATCAGGCCGGTGAGGGCCTTGCCGTTGGCGACGAAGCGGAACCGCTTGCGCCGCGCCCGGCCGGGCTTCGCCGGCTCGGGCTGCGCCATCGCGCCCTGCCCGGGGATGACCTGCTCGACGCTGGAGGTGGGGATGGTCACCGGTCAGCCCTCCTTGCGGGTACGCGGGTCGAGCATCAGGTACGCGATGTCGGCGATGAGGTTCGCCACGAGTACCGAGATGGTGATGACGAGGAAGATGCCCTGCATCAGCGGGTAGTCCTTGGCGCCCACCGCGCGGAAGAGCAGGAAACCCAGCCCCGGGTACGAGAACACGATCTCCACCAGCAGGGTGCCGCCGACGATGAAGCCCAGCGACAGCGCGAAGCCGGAGACGTTGGGCAGCAGGGCGTTGCGGGCCGCGTACCCCAGGGCCACCCGGCGCTCGGAGAGGCCCTTGGCGTGCGCGACGGTGATGTAGTCCTCCGCCGCGACGGTGACCATCATGTTGCGCATGCTGAGGATCCAGCCGCTGACCGACGAGATGAGGATCGTCAGCGCGGGCAGCAGGCTGTGCTGGATGGCGCTCGGGATGAAGTACTGGTCCCAGGCCGGCACCAGGCCCGGCTCGTAGCCGCCCGAGGACGGGAAGAAGCTGTCCGGGCCGGCGAGCAGGTAGATCGCCAGCAGGCCGAGCCAGAAGTACGGCACCGAGGAGAGGAAGGTCGTGGTCGGCAGCAGGCCGTCGATCCACGAGCCGCGCCGCCAGCCGGCGAGCACGCCGAGGCCGGTGCCGAGCAGGAAGCTGATGATGGTGGTGATGCCGACCAGCGCCACCGTCCACGGCAGCGCGTCGGAGATGACCTGCGAGACCGACGCCGGGAACGCGGTGAACGACAGGCCGAGGTCGCCGTGGAACAGCTGCTTCCAGTAGTCGAGGTACTGGCTCCAGATGCTGGCGTCCTTGTCCAGGCCGAACAGGACGTACAGGGAGTCGATCGCGTCCGTGCTCATCTGGCCCTGGAAGCGGGCGAGCAGCGACTTGACCGGGTCGCCGGGGATCATGCGGGGGATGAAGAAGTTGATGGTGATCGCGGCCCACGCGGTGAAGACGTAGAACAGGATCCGCTGGAGCAGGTACCTCATCGGGTGCCCTCCGCGTTCACGAGATCCGCGGCGGCGGCGGAACCGGGCTGCTGCGCGGCGACCGTGCCCTCGTCGTACAGCCAGCAGGCCGCCCAGTGACCGGGGGCGTCGCCGATCTCGAGGCGTACCGGCAGGTCGGTGGTGCACCGCGGCATCGCCATCGGGCAGCGCGGGTGGAAGCGGCAGCCGGCCGGCGGGCGGATCAGGCTGGGCGGCTCGCCGTTGCCGCGGTCCCCGGTGTCCTCGAGCATGTTGTGGATGCGGTCCGGGTCCGGGGCCGAATCGATCAGCAGCCGGGTGTACGGGTGGGCCGGCGCCTGCGTGACGCTCTCGCTGTCGCCGCCCTCGACCATCCGCCCGGCGTACATGACCAGGGTCTCGTCGGCGAAGTAGCGCGCCGACGCGATGTCGTGGGTGATGTAGAGGATGGCGAGGTTGAGCCGTTCCTTCAGGTCGCGCAGCAGGTTGAGCACGCCGAGGCGGATGGACACGTCCAGCATGGACACCGGCTCGTCGGCGAGCAGGGCCTCCGGGTTCGCGCCGAGCGCCCGGGCGATGGCGACGCGCTGGCGCTGGCCGCCGGAGAGCTCGTGCGGGAACTTGTCGAGGTAGCGCTCGGGCGGGGTCAGGCTGACCCGGGTGAGCAGGTCGGCCAGGGCGCGCTCGAGGTCGTCGGCGGACGTGCCGGCGTTGCCGTGGATCTTCAGCGACCGGGTGAGGTGGTACCGGATCGTGTGCACCGGGTTCAGCGACGCGAACGGGTCCTGGAAGATCATCTGCACCCGGCGGGCGTACGCCCGGAACGGCCGGCCCCCCTTGACCCGGGTGGACTCGCCGTGCAGCTGGATGTCGCCGGCCGTCCGCGGGTACAGCTGCGCGAGCAGGCGCGCGACTGTGGACTTGCCGGAGCCGGACTCGCCGACGAGGGCTACCACCCGGCCACGCCGCAGCGTGAGGTTCACGTCGTCGACAGCGTGCACCGCGTCGTGCTCGCGCTTGAACAGGTCGCGCAGCTTCCGGCGTACGGGGAAGTGCTTGGTCAGGCCGATCGCCTCAAGCACCACCTCGCCGGCCGGCGCCTTCGCGTCGGGGCTCAACGTCATGGTCGAGTTCCTTTTGAGGGGGGTCGGACCCGCCGCGGGCCGCCCCCGGGACGCGGGTCCCGGGGGCGGCGGAGCGGATCAGGAGTTGGCGGGCTTGAGGTGCAGGACGACGTCCAGGGCGTTGGCCTGCGTGGGCTGGCCGGCGCCGTAGGGGTTGGTGTCGTCGGGCCAGCCGACCCAGTTCTTCGTGCTGTACGCCATGCCGACGTTGTCCGCGCCGACCGGGATCATCGGGACCTGCTCGACGAAGATCTTCTGCAGCGTGTTCAGCGCGGTGGTGCGGGCGGCGTCGTCCGAGGCGTTCGCGTAGTCCGCGATGGCCTTGGTGGCGGCGTCGCTCTTGAAGCGGCCGAAGTTGCCACCCGGGGCGGCGGTGCCGATCGGCTTCATGACCTTGCCGTCCATGACGGTCTGGTAGATGTCCCACGGCGTCGAGCCGCCGTTGGTCCAGCGGAACGTCGCGTCGAAGTTACCCTCCTCGACGTTGCGGAACCAGGCGTCCTGGTTGGCCTTGTCGACGCTGGCCTGGATGCCGATCTCGGCGAGGTTGCTCTTCACGATCTCGAGCGAGGTCTGGTAGTCGGACCAGCCGCTCGGGTCGGTCAGGGTCAGCTTGACCGGCTTGCCGCTCGGGTCGTTCAGCGTGTTGCCGTTGAGCTTGTAACCGGCCTGCTCGAGCAGGGCCTTGGCGCCCGGCACGTCGACGGTCTGGTTCTTGCCCTTGTACTCGGGCGCGATGAACGCGTCACCGGCCGGCGACGGCAGGCCGGTCACGCTGGTGATCAGCGGGTGGAAGTAGCCGGCCTCGGCCTGGTTGAAGATGTCCTCGCGGTTGACGACCATGTTCATGGCCTGGCGCAGCTTCGGGTCGTCGAACGGCTTCTTGGTGGTGTTGATGTAGAGGCCGTGGATGCCCAGCACCGGCGGCGCCCAGACCTTGTAGTGCGCCGGGTCCTTGTCGAGGAAGACCGTCTTGTAGTTGGGGATGAAGACGAAGCTCCACTCGTTGGAGCCGTCCGACAGGGCGGTGGTCTGCGCGTTGTTGTCGGTGTACGACGTGTAGCGCAGCTCCTTGACCTGCGGCAGCGCCTGCCAGTAGCCCTCGGTGCGGACCGACAGCGTGGTGGTCTGCGGGGTGAAGGACTTCAGCGTGTACGGGCCGGAGCCGACCGGGTTCTTGTTCGGGTCCTTGCTCGGGTCGCTGATCTTCTCCCAGACGTGCTTGGGCACAATCGGGGTCTGGCCCAGCCACTTGTCCTTGTAGACGAACATCGAGCTCTTGAACGTGACGGTGACCGTGTTGCCGGTCGCCGTGACCTCGCCGTACGGGGTGGCGGCGAGGTTGATCGCGTCGTTCTTCTTGATCAGGTTGAACGTGAAGGCGACGTCCTCGGCGGTCACCTTCTGGCCGTCCGACCAGGTCGCGTTGTCGCGTACGGTGATCGTGACCTTCTTGAAGTCCGGCGCCCACTCGGCCCCGGTGGCGAGCCACGGCTTGGCCGGGTCGGCCGGCTTGACCGGGTTCCACATCATCAGCGGCTCGTAGAGCATCCAGCGGTAGCCGAGCGACGCGCCCGCCGACGTGGTGAGGAACGGGTTGTGGTTCTCCGTCTGCGGGCCGTTCGGCATGCCCACGGTGAGGAAGGTGTTGCCGCCGGACGCGTTCTTGTTGCCCGCGTTCGGCGAGTCGCTGCACGCGGCGAGCCCGCCCGAGGCGAGCACGCCCGCCAGGGCGACCGCGAACAATTTCCTTCTCTGCATTTCTGGATCTCCTCAGGTATTGCGGATTCGGGTGAGAGGGGTGCCCGAGGAAGGGCGGCGGTGCGGCCGGGCGCGCGGAGGCATCCGGCGAGGGTGGTCAGGCAGTGGCCGGGTCCGCGCCGGTCGACGCGCGGGCCACGAACGTGGCGGGGATGACGGTCGGACGGTTGGGCAGGGGTGAGCCCTCGAAGTGGGCGAGCAGCGTGCGTGCCGCGGCCTCGCCCATCTCGCGCAACGGTTGGTGCACTGTGGTGAGTGGCGGCTGGGTGTGTGCCGCCATCGGGATGTCGTCGAAGCCCACCACCGCGACGTCCTGCGGGATGCGCCGGCCGCTGTCGAGCACGGCCTGCATGGCGCCGGTGGCGGAGAGGTCGTTGTGGGCGAAGACCGCGTCGAAGTCCAGCCCGGCCTCGATCGCCGCGTTCACGCCCTCGAAGCCGCACGCGATCGTGAAGTCGCCGGGCAGCACGTGGTCGTCCGGGATGGGGTGGCCGGCCTCGGCGTACTCGGTGGCGAAGCCCTCGAGGCGCTGGACGGTGCAGCCGAAGCGCTCCGGCCCGGCGATCACCAGCGGCTTGTGCCGCCCGATCTCGAGCAGGTGCCGCGCGGCCGATCCGGCGCCGGTGAAGTTGGTGGTGCCCACGCTCGGGATCTGGCCCGGCTGCACGTCCCGGTCGTCGATCAGCACCACCGGCAGCCCGCGGGCGTGCAGCGTGGCGATGTAGTCGAGGGTGCCCTCCGGCTCGATGACCAGCAGCCCGTCGAAGCTCTTCGCGGAGACCTGGGCGCCGAACTGACGCATCGACTCCTCGCCGCGGTTGCACGTGAACAGCAGCAACCCGTAGCGCTCGGTCTCCAGCACGTCGACCGCGCCCTGCAGCACCTCGCCGATCCAGGGCCAGGTCAGCGACGGTACGAGCATGCCGACGACCCGGGTGCGGCCGCGGGCCAGGCCGACGGCGCGGGAGCTGGGCACGTATCCCAGCTCGTCGATGACGGCGCGGACCCGGGCGGCGGTGGATTCGTCCAGCTCACCCTTGCCGTTGAGGACGCGCGAGACCGTGGTCTTGCTGACCTTGGCCCGGGCCGCGACATCGGCGATGGTGATCGGCACTGGTCCTCCGACTTGTGTCCGGGCGGTAACACCGCAGTTTCGGAACCGGTTTCGGGAGCGGTTCCGGCAGTAAACTCCGGTGAGCCGGGTCACGTCAACGCGTCGGCGCCTTTATTTAGGTTTCGAGACGGTAACCAAGGGCAGGCACGCTCGTTATAGGACTGCGCGAGAGCGGCCGAAGGTGCACGAATCGACCGGAGTCTACGCGCGCCCCCGCCCGGCCGCCGGGGACCCCTCCACCCGCCGGACCATCTCCGGCAGGACGCGGCCCAGCGGGGCGTCGACGATCAGGCCGGCGTACGGCTCGCCGCGGGTCACGCCCTGGTTGACGATGGCCACCCGGATGCCGTCCTTCGCGGCGCGCAGCACGAACCGGCGCCCGGACATCACGGTCAGCGAGGACCCGAGGACCAGCAGCGTCCGCGCCCCGGCGACCAGCTCGAAGCTGCGGGCGACCCGCTCCGGCGGCACCGTCTCACCGAAGTAGACGACGTCGGGCTTCAGCGTGCCGCCGCACACGTCGCAGCCGACCACGGTGAAGCCGTCCAGCTCGGCGTCGTCGATCTCCACGTCGCCGTCCGGGTTGACCGCCGACACGGCCGCCGCGAACCCCGGATTGGCCGCGTCCAGCCGCCGCTCCAGCTCCGAGCGCCCGGTACGGTGCCCGCAGTCCAGGCAGACCACCCGCGCCAGGTTGCCGTGCAGCTCGACGACGCCGTGCGCGCCGCCGTCCTGGTGCAGGCCGTCCACGTTCTGGGTGATGATCCCGTCCAGCCGCCCGAGCTCCTGCAGCCGGGCCACCGCCCGGTGCCCGGCATTGGGCCGCGCGTCGCCGATGGTCCGCCACCCGAGATGACTGCGCGCCCAGTACCGCCGCCGCGCCACGGGATCACGGGTGAACACCTGGTACGTCATCGGGGTGGTGCGCCGCGCGGCGCCGGAGGGCCCGCGGTAGTCCGGAATGCCGGACTCGGTGGAGAGGCCGGCGCCGCTGAGCACGACCACCCCACCGTCACCGACCCAACCGGCCAGCTCGTCGACTCGTTCCACCCCTCCATGGTCCCTCACCGCTGCGCCCGGCGGCCCCGTCGCCCTCGTCACCCGGCCCGTCGCCCGGCCTTCGCCATCCTGGCCTTTCGCCGCCTGGCTTCTCGGCCACGGCCTTTCGTCACCCTGGCCTTTCGTCGCCCGGCTTTTGGTTGCCCCGGCGTTTCGGCTCCCGGGCCTTTCGTCACCCGGCTTTTCGTTGCCCGGCGTTTCGCTCTCGGGCCTTTCGTCACCCGGCGGAGTGGGACGAAGCACTCAGTCGATGTGATCTGTGCACGGACCTGCGGATCACGGTAAGTTGATCGGGTGGCTGACGTCGCGCGCCTGCTTCCCCGTCTCTGGGACGGGCGCCGCCTGCTGCAGTTCCTCGCCGGCCTGGCCCTGATCGCGCTCGCCTTCGCGGCGCCCGCGCTGGCCGCCGCGCCCGAGCCGCAGGCCCCCGCCGTGGTCGTCACCACGGTCGACGCCCCCCTCAGCGGCTCCGCGGCCGACCGGATCGCCGAGCCCACCCCGGCCGCCGCCGGCGCCCCCGCGGAATCCCCCGCCACGGTCGTCCTCTCCGTCGACCGCACCGCCACCGGCCCGCTCTGCGACCGCGACGACCGCCACCCCGGCAGCGTCGCCCAGCGCCCGCACGCCGGTCGCGGCCCCCCGCTCGCCTGAGCCACCCCAGCCACCCACCCCGGACCCCCGCGTCCCGGGCGCTGCCCCGTGGCTGCGCCGGCACCCCTCACCCACCACCGAAAGCGATCCCCCCGACGCACGAGAGAAACCGGTGTCAACCGTGGAAACCGCTGCCGTCATCTGGATGACCTTGCTCCTCGCCGTCGCCTCCGCGACGGCCGCTTTCGCCATCCCCCGCCGCCCCCGCCCCACCGAGGCACCCGCGCGCAACGAAGCCGCCAACCGTCCGGCCCGCCGCAGCCTCGCCGACGTGGCCGCGCGGAACGAGAGCGCCGACCGGGCAAGCCGGCGGCGGGGCGCGGCCGGGGGGCCCCGGACGGGTCGCCGCCTTCTCGAGGCGGCCGGTCGTCCTGCGGCGGCCGGTCGTCCTGCGGCGGGCGGTCGTCCGACGACGGGCCGGCGGTTTCCCGCGCACGAGTATCCCGCCTTCGACGCCGACCGTTACGCCGAGGAGGTCGCGGTCGCCGCCGAACGGGCCGCCGAGACCGCCCGGCGCCGGCGGGTCGCCTGGGAGCGGGCGCAGGCGGAGGTGGACGAGGCGTGGGCCGCCTTCGACGCCGCCGACCGGACGGCCCGGCGGTGCACCGCCGCGGCCGCCTTCCCCGTGCTGAAGCAGCGGCGTACCCGGGTGGAGATCGCCGACCGGGAGCGTTTCCTGCACCGCACCGCGGTCGCCGCCTGCCGCCGCAAGGAGTTGTCGATCGCCCAGCTCAACGAGGTCCTGGCGCACCGGGACGGCTGGAATCCCCGCAAGCACCCGGTGGCGCAGGAGACCGCCCTGCGCGCGGCCGTCCGCGAGCACCGCTTCGCCGCGTACCAGGCGGCGACCGAGCGGGAGCGCGCCGCGTGGACGGAGGTCGAGAAGGCCGCCGCCGCCCTGCGGAGCCTGCGCGCCGAGGCGGTGGCGGCCCGCCTCCGCGTGGGCCGCGACCTGCGCCCCGAGGACGCCGGCCGCCGCCGGAGCACCGCCGAGCCCGTCGCCCGCCCGGCAGCCACCCTGGCCGCCCACTGACCACCCGTCCGCATCGCCTCGGCCGGGCCCGCAACCGCCACGACCGGTGAACCATCACGGCCACCCGAGCCCGGCGGGCAGCGCACCGGCCGCCGTCGACCCGCCCGTGGCGGCACCGCCGGCCGTCCGTCGACCCGCCCGGTGGCGGCACCGCCAGCCGGTGGCAGCGCCGCCGGCCGGTCGAGACCCGTCGTGTGTGGCAGCAATGCCGGCCGGTCGAGACTCGTCGTGCGTGGCGGCAACGCCGGCCGGTCGAGACCCGTCGTGTGTGGCAGCAACGCCGGTCGAGACCCGTCGGGTGTGGCAGCAATGCTGGCCGGTCGAGACCCGTCGTGCGCGGCGGTTCCGCACGACCCGCCGGGCGGGGTGGGATTGCCGGCCGATCGACGCCGGAGCGCTCCAGAGTGGACGGCTTGCGTTCACCCGTTGGGACGCGGCGCTCAGGCAGGCCAGGTACCGTCACAGGGGCGTTGACCGTGAGACGGCAGGAGGCCGAAGTGTCATTGACCCCGGCGGGCAGGCCGCCCGCCGTGCGGCTGCACCGGGCCGCACGGATCGAGGATGCCGTGCACGAGGTCATCGAGCGCCGGCTGCGCCAGCGTGGGTGGCAGCCGGTGATCACCGCGTATACCGGCTACGGCGCGCCCGGGTGGGCCCGGGTCATGGCGCGGGTGGTGCTGACGCGGCGTTCGCAGGTGCGCAGGCAGCGCGAGAAGGTGCGGGGGTGGCGGAGCTTCACGACCTCCCCGGTGAACAACGCGCCCGTGCAGATCCACATCGGCGACCGCGTGCATGAGACGCGTACGGATCGCAGCGGCTACGTGGACACCAGGGTCCGCGGCGACCTGGAGCCGGGGTGGGGTTGTGTGCGGCTGGTCGCCGAGGGCGCCGAGCCCGTCGAGGCGCCGATCCGGGTGGTCGACCCGGCGACCCGGTTCGGGGTGATCAGCGACATCGACGACACGGTCATGGTCACCGCCCTGCCGCGCCCGCTGCTCGCGGCGTGGAACACGTTCGTCCTCGACGAGCATGCGCGCACGGCGGTGCCCGGGATGGCCGTCCTCTACGAGCGGCTCGTCACCGCCAACCCGGGTGCGCCGGTCTTCTACCTGTCGACCGGGGCCTGGAACGTGGCGCCCACGCTCAGCCGGTTCCTGTCGCGGCACCTCTACCCGGCCGGGCCACTGCTGCTGACCGACTGGGGGCCGACCCCGGACCGGTGGTTCCGCAGCGGCCAGGAGCACAAGCGCAACACCCTGGCCCGGCTCTCCAGCGAGTTCCCGGAGATCCGGTGGCTGCTCATCGGCGACGACGGCCAGCACGACCAGGAGATCTACTCCGAGTTCGCGCACGCCCATCCGGACAGCGTGGCCGCGGTCGCGATCCGGCGGCTGTCGCCCACGCAGGCGGTCCTGGCCGGCGCCGTACCCGGGCCGTCGGGTGGCCCGGAAGCGGTCGGCTCGGGCGGCAAGACGTGGTTCTCCGCGCCGGACGGCGCGGGCCTGTGGTCGCTGCTGCGGGACACCGGCGTTGTGTGAGCCTCAGTCCTCGCCGGCCGTCGCCCGCGGCTCCCGGTCCGCCTCGGCGACCCGGGCGTGCAGCCGCTCCCGGATCTCGTCCGGCGAGTACGACCGCCGGCGCCGCTCCTGGCGCGCCAGCACCACACCCGTGGCGGCCACTCCCGCCAGTCCGGCCAGTCCCGCTACTTTCCACCAACGCATCTGCCGAGGATAGACACGTGGTTGCCGACATCAGCCTCGAAGAGGCCATCGATCTGACGCGTACGGGTGACATCTGGCTCTTCCGGGGCCGTTCGGGCCCGGACCGTGCCATCCAGGCCATGACCAACAGCCCGGTCAACCATGTCGGCATGTCCCTGGTGATCGAGGACATGCCGCCGCTGATGTGGCACGCCGAGCTGGGCAAGTCGCTGCCCGACCTGTGGTCGGGCACCTTCCAGCGCGGGGTGCAGCTGCACGATCTGCGGGACGCGGTGACGGTCTGGGCCCATCGGTACGGCCAGCGCGGCTGGTTGCGCCAGCTGGAGCAGCCGGTGACCAAGATCATGGAGGACCGGGCGCTCAGGACGGTCGCCCGGCTGGACGGCACCCCGTTCCCGTCGAGCGCGCAGCTGGCCTGGCGCTGGGCCCGGGGCCGGGTGCCGCAGCTGCGCCTGCCGTGGCAGAAGGGTGAGCGGTCCGAGGCCGACCTGGAGACGGCGTACTGCGCCGAGGTGGTCGCGGTGACCTACGAGGAGATGGGGCTGCTGCCGCGGGGGAAGCAGCCCAGCTGGTACGACCCGGGCCGGTTCTGGAGCGGCGACGACCTGGAGCTGTGCGACGGCTACCGGCTCGCCGACGAGATCGCGGTCCACATTCCCTGATCCGGGGTGTGACCCGGGTCTCCCGCGGGTACGCGACGCCGATGACCAGTCGCATCGCGCAATGGACGCTCGACGTGCAGGATGTCGCCGTGATGGCCCGGTTCTGGGCCGGGGCGCTCGGCTACCGCGTCGAGGCGGGCGACGACGGCTCCGCCAAGCTGTATCCGCCGGAGGACGCCCCGCCCGGCGCCCAGACCGTGTGGTTGCAGGCGTCGGCGGGGCCGAAGTCCGGCAAGAACCGCAACCATCCGGACCTGGTGAGCGCCGCCGGCGACCCGGCGGGCGAGGTGGAACGCCTGCTCGGCCTGGGTGCCCGCCGGGCGGACGTGGGCCAGACCGGCGAGGAGGGTTTCACCGTCCTCGCCGATCCCGAGGGGAACGAGTTCTGCGTGCTGCACGGCCCGCCGTCCTGAGATGCCGGCCCGCGGACCGGAGCGGCACAGCGGCCCGCCGTCCTGAAACACCAGGACCGCGGGCCGCAAGGCCGGAGAGGCCGGGAAGACGCCGGACAGGTAGGACCGGGAACGCCGGCAGGTAGGACCGGGAACGCCGGCAGGTAGGACCGGGAACGCCGGCAGGTAGGACCGGGAACGCCGGCAGGTAGGACCGGGAACGCCGGCAGGTAGGACCGGGAACGCCGGCAGGTAGGACCGGGAACGCCGGCAGGTAGGACCGGGAACGCCGGCAGGTAGGACCGGGAACGCCGGGCAGGGAACGCCGGGCAGGCTCAGCGGCCGTGGCGTCCGACGCGGCTGCCCGCCGAGAAGGCTGCCGCGCCGCCCGACTGGCTGGTGTGGACCGGCGTCGAGCCGGTGCCGCCGGTCCGGCGACCCCGGGACTGGCCGCCCTGGCCGCGCGCCGGCTGCGCGCCGCGGGTGCCGGCCTGGCCGCCGCGGGTGCCGCCCTGCGCGCCGCGGGCACTCTGGCCGGCGCGGGCCGGCTGGCCGCTCCGGGTGGCCTGGGCCTGCCCGCCGGACTGTCCGCGGCCACCGCCGGTGGCCGTGGCCGCCCGGTCGTGGCCCGCGCCGGCCGGGCGGCTCGCGCCGCGTCCGCGCCGGGACCGGCCCGCGTGGGCGCCGCCGGTGGCCGGGCGCTCGTCGTCGGCGGGTGCGGCCGGCCCGGGGGCGCTGAAGGTCCGCTCGCCGGGTGCCAGCCGGGCCAGCAGCGCGTCGCCCGGGCGCGTCCTGGTGGTCGTCGGCTTGATGCCCGCCTTGCGGGTCAGGTCGCGCACGTCGCCCTGCTGATCGTCGGTCATCAGCGTGATGACGGTGCCCTGCGCGCCGGCCCGGGCCGTACGCCCGGAGCGGTGCAGGTACGCCTTGTGCTCCACCGGCGGGTCGGCGTGGATCACCAGCGCCACGTCGTCCACGTGGATGCCGCGCGCGGCGATGTCCGTGGCCACCAGGGTCGCGGCGCTGCCGTCCGAGAACGCGGACAGGTTGCGGTTGCGGGCGTTCTGCGCGAGGTTGCCGTGCAGTTCCACGGCCGGTACGCCCGCGGCGACGAGCTGCCGGGTCAGCGTCTTGGCCCGGCGCTTGGTGCGGGTGAAGACGACCGTGCGGCCCGGCGCGGCGACGAGGTCGACCAGCACCGGGAAGCGGTCGTCGTGGCGTACGTGCAGCACGTGGTGCGCCATCTCGACCGGAGCCTCGGCCGCCGCGTCCACGTGGTGCGTGACCGGCTTGTGCATGAAGCGCTTGACGAGGACGTCCACGCCGCCGTCGAGGGTGGCGGAGAACAGCATCCGCTGCCCGTCGCGCGGGGTGGCGTCCATCAGCCGGCGTACGACCGGGAGGAAACCGAGGTCGGCCATGTGGTCGGCTTCGTCGAGGACGGTGATCTCGATCGCGTCGAGGCTCGCGTACCCGCTCTGCAGGTGGTCGGCGAGCCGGCCCGGGCAGGCGACCAGGATGTCGACGCCCGCCTTGAGGCCCTTGATCTGCGGGTTGGGGCCGACGCCGCCGAACACGGTCAGGGTGCGCAGGCCCATCGCGGTCGCGAGCGGGGCGAGGGTGGCGTCGATCTGGCTGGCGAGTTCCCGGGTCGGCGCCAGGATCAGCGCGCGGGGGCGGCCCGGCCGGCGCGGGTTGCGTGAGGCGGCGAGGCGGGCGACGACCGGCAGGACGAACGCGTACGTCTTGCCGGAGCCGGTGCGGCCGCGGCCGAGCACGTCGCGGCCGGCCAGGGAGTCGGGCAGCGTCGCGGCCTGGATCGGGAACGGGGAGGTGATGCCGAGGTCGGCGAGAACCGCGGCGAGCTCAGTGGGCACGCCGAGGTCGGTGAACGAGGACATGTAGGTGTGAACTCCGAACGTCTGAAGGGGTCGTCCTGCCCGGCGCAGACCTCACGGGTCGCGGCGCGTGGTGGTCGATCCGTAACGCGGCCCGAGGCAGAACTGGTCGTGACCGCGAGATCAAGTGTACGCGCCCGCGCGCCGCGGCCCGGCCGCACCCGGCTGTGAGCCCCACCGCAACCCCGCTGCACCCGTGGACGAACCGTCCTGCACCCGGCGAACCGGAATGTTTCTCCTCAGCGCCGGTGTCTCCCCCCGACCCGGCCAGGTACAGCGGAGGAGACCCCCTTATGAGCGGTGCTGTTGAGGTCGTCGACCGCCGTCGCGAGGACGCCGTACGAGCGCACATGCCGCTCGTCGGGCACCTGGTCCGCGAGATGCTGGCCCGGGTGCCGTCCCACGTGAACCGGGACGACCTGCTCTCGGCCGGGTACGCGGCGCTCGTCGCGGCCGCCCGGGGCTTCGACGACTCCCGTGGCGTGCCGTTCGCCCGGTTCGCGGCGGCCCGGGTGCGCGGGGCCCTGCTCGACGAGTTGCGCGGCCTGGACTGGGCCAGCCGTTCGGTGCGGCAGCGGGCGCGGCGTACGGACTCCGCCCGCCAGGAGCTGACCGCCGAGCTGGGCCGCACGCCCACCCTGCCCGAGGTCGCCGAGCGGCTGGGCTGCTCGGTCCAGGACATCGAGTCGGCCGACGACGACGTGCAGCGCGCGGTCGTGTTCAGCCTCCAGGGCTTCGCCACGGCCGGCGCGGACGACATGGTGACCGAGCCCAGCGCCGGGCCGGAGGAGATGCTGATCCGCCGCGAGCGCATGGGCTACCTGCGGCACGCGGTCGACGTGCTGCCCGACCGGCTGCGCGCGGTGATCACCGGCTACTTCTTCGACGAGCGCCCGATGGCGCAGATCGCGGCCGACCTCGGGGTGACCGAGTCGCGGGTGTCGCAGCTGCGGGCCGAGGCGCTGTCGCTGCTGAAGGACGGGCTCAACACCCACCTGGAGCCCAGCCTCGCCGCGGCGCCCAAGGACGGCTGCGTCGCGCGGCGCCGGGCGGCCTACTACGACCAGATCGCCACCCGCGGCACGCTGCGGGACCGGCTCGCGGTGACCGGCCCGGACGGGCTGCCCGTCGCCGCCTGACAGAGCCGGGGCCCGGTCACCCGTGCGGTGACCGGGCCCCGTGCTGTCGGCGGATCAGGCGTTGGCGCAGGTGCCGGCCTTCTTCTGGACGGCGATGGCGCGGTCGGCGCCCTTGGCGTACAGCGCCAGGCCCTCCTTGGCGGGCTCGAGGCGCCAGCCGTCCTGCTCGTACACCATCGTGTACGACTGCGCGGCGACGAGCTGCTTGGCGATGACGACGGCCTTGTCGGCGCCCTCCATCCGGGCGCTGGTCAGCTGGATGGCGAGGCCCTTGCGGGAGCACGTCTCGTTCAGCTTGATGTAGTCGGTCTTGCTGATGGCGGCCTTGCCGGCGGCGGTGTACATGTCCCACGCGCCGCCGAAGTCGCCGCCGCTGAAGCGGTCGAACACGGTCTGTGCGGCTGCCTTGGCGCCGTCGATGGTCTTCGGCTCGGGCCCGCCGGCCGCGGCGGCCGCGTTCCCGGCGGGGTCCTTGTCGGCGTCGTCGGAGCAGGCGGAGCTGAAGGCGAGGGCGGCGACGGCGACGAGGGCCAGGGCGCCGGCACGCCGGAACGGGTGGTTGCGGTTCATGACCCGGTTCAACCCGGGACCCGCCGCCACGTAACGGCAAGGGCCGATGATGACGGATTCCCGACAGTGTCGGATCGCGCCGTAACCCCGCTCACGTGCTCGTCCCCGGAAACATCCGTCGGCTATTCTGAGCGTTTGCAGGCAACAAAAAAACGCAGCCATAAATGGCTGCGGACTGACGGATTTTACCACGATAGGGAGTGGTCTTGTCAAGCTCCGCCGACGGTACGGACACCATGCGGAACGATGACATCGAGGCCGAACAGGCCTACCTTTCCGGCCTCTACGGCCGCCTCGACCAGCTCCGTGAGCAGGCCGCGGAGCGGCTGCGCGCGATTCTGCTCGAGGCCGCCGGCACGCCGCAGGGCCGCTCGCACCGGGAGGCCACCCGCAGCCACTGGGCCGAACAGGTCGCCCAGATGAATGCCGTCGAGAACGGATTGTGTTTCGGCCGGCTCGACTTCGCGGCCGACAATCCGCGCTACATCGGCCGGCTCGGCCTGTTCGCCGAGAACCGCGACCGCGACCCGCTGCTGATCGACTGGCGGGCGCCGGCCGCCCGGCCCTTCTATCTCGCCACGGCGGTGTCCCCCGAGGGGGTGACCCGGCGCCGGCATCTGCGCACCCGCGGCCGCGAGCTCACCGGCATCGACGACGAGGTGCTCGACCTGAACGCGGGCGGCCCGGACGGGCGGGAGGACGTCACCGGCGAGGCGGCGCTGCTCTCGGCTCTGAACGCCGGCCGTACCGGCCGGATGCGCGACATCGTCGAGACCATCCAGGCCGAGCAGGACGAGGTCATCCGGTCCGGTCTCGCCGGGGTGATGGTCGTGCAGGGCGGCCCGGGTACGGGCAAGACGGCCGTGGCGCTGCACCGAGCGGCGTACCTGCTCTACACCCACCGCGCCCAGCTGACCAAGCAGGGCGTCCTGATCCTCGGCCCGAACGCGACCTTCCTGCGCTACATCTCCCAGGTGCTGCCGTCGCTGGCGGAGACCGGCGTGCTGCTCGCCACCCTGGGCGACATGTTCCCCGGGGTCACCGCGCGGGCGAGCGAGTCACCCGCCGCCGCGGCGCTCAAGGGCCGGCTCGCCATGCTCGACGTGCTGGCGCGGGCGGTGGCCGACCGGCAGACCGTGCCCGACGACCACGTCGAGGTCGACCACGAGGGCTACCCGCTGCGCATCGAGCGTTCGGTCTGCGAGGACGCCCGGGCCGCCGCCCGCCGGTCCGGCCGTCCGCACAACGTGGCCCGGCAGATGTTCGTCACCGAGGCCATCCACGCGCTGTCGCTGCAGATCGCCGAGCGGATCGGTGCCGACCCGCTCGGCGGCGACAACCTGCTGGAGGAGGCGGACCTGGCGGAGACCCGCCGGGAGCTGCGCGAGGACGAGGACGTGCAGCGGGCGCTCTTCGAGCTGTGGCCGGTGCTGACCCCGCGGCAGGTGCTGCGCGATCTGCTCTCCGACGCGGACCGGCTCGAATCGGCGGCGCCCGAGCTGAGCGCCGACGAGCGCGGGCTGCTGCTGCGCGACCGGTCCGCCCGCTGGACCCCGGCCGACGTCCCGCTGCTCGACGAGCTCGCCGAGCTGCTCGGCGTCGACGACACCCTCAAGGCCCGGGCCGCGGCCCTCGAACGACGGCAGGCGATCGAGTACGCCGAGGGCGTGCTGGAGATCGTCGAGGGCTCCCGCTCGCTCGACTTCGAGGACCAGGAGGAGGAGATCCTCTCCGCGATCGACGTGGTGGACGCGAGCGCCTTCGTCGAGCGGCACGAGGTGATCGACACGCGTACCGCGGCCGAGCGCGCGGCCGCCGACCGTACGTGGGTGTTCGGTCATGTGATCGTCGACGAGGCCCAGGAGCTGTCGCCGATGGCGTGGCGGCTGCTGATGCGCCGCTGCCCGAGCCGGTCGATGACCGTGGTCGGGGACGTGGCGCAGACCGGCGAGCTGGCCGGGACGACGACCTGGGACCAGGTCTTCGAGCCGTACGTGGGCCAGCGCTGGCGGATCGCGGAGCTGACGGTCAACTACCGCACGCCGGCCGAGGTCATGGCCGTCGCGGCGGACGTGCTGGCCGCCGTCGACCCGTCGCTGCAGCCGCCCCGGTCCGTACGGGAATCGGGTTGTGTGCCGTGGGCGACCCGGGTGCCGGCCGACCGGCTCGCCGAGGAGCTGATCGCCGCCGTGCGGCGGGAGGCGGCGACGGTGACCGACGGCCGCGTGGGCGTGCTGGTGCCCTCGGCCCTGGAGGAGTCGCTGGGCGGCGCGCTGACCGGCGCGGTGCCCGGGGCCGCGGTGGGGGAGCAGCCCGACCTGCGCAACCACATCGTGCTGATGACCGTACGGCAGGCGAAGGGCCTCGAGTTCGACAGCGTGCTGGTGGTCCAGCCGGACGAGATCATCGCGGAGAGCCCCCGCGGCCTCAGCGACCTGTACGTGGCGGTCACCCGCGCCACCCGGCGCCTCGGCGTCCTGCACACGGCGGAGCTGCCCAAGGTGCTCGACGCCCTGGCGTGAGAAGCGGCGCAGGGCCGGCGCAGCCGCGCCGGCCCTGCTCGTGCGTACCCGTCAGGCAGCGCCCTGGGCGAACGGGGTGTGACCGTACGCGTTGGTCATGGACAGCCGCGACTGCATCGTGGTGTTCCCGGCGATCGTGGCGTAGTAGGTGGCCCGGCGGCGCGCGGTGATGCTCTCCGGGTTCTCCGGCACGGGCGCCAGGTGCGGGTCGAGGTGCGTGTTGAGACCGTCCTTGAGCAGCGACAGCGCCTCGGCGCGCAGCTGCGAGATGCGGCTCTCGGTGACACCCAGGTCGGCGGCGATCTCCGCCATCGGGCGCTCCTTGAGGAAGTACTCGGTGATGACGTACTGCAGCCGCTCCGGCAGCGAGCCGATCGCGTGGTGCAGGTAGCCGATCTGCTCGCGGCGCAGCAGCATGTCCTCCGGGCCCGGGGTCGGCTCGGTGACCAGGTCGTCCGCGCTGCTGCTGGTGAAGCCCTGCAACGACAGCACGGTGGCGCGCTGCACGTCGTTGTCGGTCTGGTGCAGGTCGTTCGTGGTGGTGCCCAGCGCCTGCGCCAGCTCCTCGGCCGTGGGCGTGCGGCCCAGCGTGGTGGTGAGGTTCTGCCGGGTGGTGTCGGTCGCGCGGGCCTTGGTCCGCACCGAGCGGGTGGCCCAGTCGAGGGACCGCAGCTCGTCGAGGATCGCGCCGCGGATGCGGGTGGTCGCGAACCGGGGGAACGGGATGCCACGGGTCGGGTCCCAGCCGCGGGCGGCGGTCACCAGCGCGTGCAGTCCGGCGCTGGTCAGGTCGTCGCGGTGGATGTGGTTCGGGATGCGGCTGAGCATGTCCCGCACGAGGTGCCCGACGAGCGGCATGTGCGTGCGGATGTACTCCTCCTGCTCGGCAACGGACAGGGCCGGCACGGCGGTCGCGGTGTCGGCCTGGCAGTCGGCAGCGGTCGTCATGGTGCTGGTCATGTCGTTTCCCCCGGATTCGTCGGCGGCCCGTGGCTGGTGGGCGCACCGGCTGACAGGGAGAAACTTTGGGTGACCAGGGGTACAGGTTCCGGTTGCGGACAGTTGCCGCTGAGTTGCTTCGTCAGGCGCCCCGGTCCGCGCCGCTCAGGTCCCACACGAAGCGCCCGGGGGCGAACGCCTCGGCGTACCGCACCCGCGCCTGGGCGCCGTAGTGCCGGGCCGTGGCGGTGGGCAGCTCGGCGTCGGCCACCACGGCGAGCTTGGTGCCGAGGTGGGCGGTGATGTCGACGTACAGGGCCGGCACGAAGCGCAGCGTCGACTCGCCGGGATAGTGCAGGACCCGGCGGCTGTGCCGGGCCGCCGCCACGGTCGCGGCCGCCGCCGCGCGCCGCTCCGCGTCGGCGTCCTCCCCGGCGGGCACGTAGATCACGTCGGCATCGACGCCGGTCAGGACGTTCTCGATCGCGGCGATCGCGGCACCGTCCCAGGGCCTTCCGGCCGGCAGTCTCCCGGTACGGCGTTCGTTGGCGCGGGCGCGTACCCGCCGGTCCCGGTCGCGCCGCCGCTCGGCCGCGTCCGGCCCCCAGACCAGCAGGCAGTCGAGCGCGCGGGCGGACTCCTCGGTACGCCGGGTCAGCGGATCGCCCGGGTCCCCGCCGGAGAGCACGAGCATGGTCACCGGATCCCCGGCGGCCCGATGCGCGGCGAGCGTGCCCGCGCAGCCCAGCTCCAGATCACCCGGGCGGGCGCCGACGGCCAGGACGCTGCGTGCCACCGGACCCCTCCTCGCCTCGCGGCCGGACCCCCGACGGGCGGCGCTGAGTGTCCATCGGCGGCCCGGCCCCGGTGTTGAGGGTTGTGGCGCGACTACGGCAGGCTTGACCCATGGACCTCAGCGACACCGGCACGACCGTCACCGTCATCGCCGGCATCGCCATGCTGGCCGGCGTGCTGGGCGTGGTGATTCCGGTGCTGCCGGGCCTGCTCCTCTGCTGGGCGGCGGTCCTGTTCTGGGCGCTGCTCGGCGACGCGTCGGGCGGCCGCTGGGTGGTGCTGGCCCTGGCCACCCTGGTGGCGGTCGGCGGCACGGTGGTCAAGTACCTGTGGCCGGGCCGCCGGCTGAAGAGCACCGGGGTGCCGACCTCGTCGATGCTCGCCGGCGGGGTGCTCGGCGTGATCGGCTTCTTCGTGGTGCCGGTGGTCGGCCTCGTCCTCGGCTTCGTCCTCGGTCTCTTCCTCGCCGAACGGCTGCGCCTCGGCCCCGGCCAGGCCTGGCCGTCGACCCGGCAGGCCCTGGGCGCGGTCGGCCTGTCCCTGCTCGTCGAATTCGCCGCGGCGCTGGCCATCGCGGTGATCTGGGTCTTCGGCCTCATCGCCACCTGACCGCCGGCCGTCCGGCGGCCGGGCGATCGGGGTTGCGGCGAGCCGACCCGCGGCGCGTTCGACGACGGCCCGGCCCGGCCGGTGCGTCCGAGCGCCGTCCCCCCCGGCCGTCGGACCTCGGGGCGGGCCGCTACGCAATCCGTCGCCGGGCAGGCCGAGCCGCGCCGCCCTCACCGCGGGATCGGCGGCGGGTCAGGCGATGGGCTGGGGACGGCGACGGGGGCGGCGGCGGATCCTGCGGCGGCGGCGCTGAGTGAGCAGGAGCAGCAGGGGTGTGGCCGCGAGGATCACCGCGAGCGTGGCCGCGGCGGCCAGGGACAGGCCGGACTGGGCGGGCCGGGCGGCCGGTGCCGGGGCGGGGCCGTTCGCCGATTCCGGGCCGGGGGGTGCTTTCGCGGCCGGGGGCGTACCCGTGGCTTCGTCGGGGGCGACCAGCTTGCCCACCGAGGCGTCCCGGGGCAGCGAGAAGCCCCAGTCGAGCAGCGCCGCACCCTGCTGCCAGCCGCGCATCGGCCGGGCCTCCGCGCCGAGCAGCGTGGCGACCAGGCGGCGCCCGCCACGCTCGGCGCCGCCCACGTAGCTGTGCCGGGCGAGCTGGGTGAAGCCGGTCTTGCCGCCGAGCGCCCCCGGATAGTTGAAGATCAGCTTGTTCTCGTTCTGGATCTGGAAGCCGCCCTGCCGCAACCGCTTCTGCGCGGGGATCTGCGTCGTGCGGGTCAGCGCGTATTTCCGGAAGTCCGCCGACGCGAAGCACTTCCGGGCGATCAACGCCAGGTCGTACGCGCTGGTGAACTGTCCCGGGCCGTCGAGCCCCGAGGGCGTCACCGCATGCGTCTGGTACGCCCCCAGCCGCTTCGCCTCGGCGTTCATGGCCGCGACCGTCGCCTCGACCCCGCCCTCGCCGCCGCCCAGCCGGGCCAGCGCGTTCGCGGCCTCGTTGCCGGAGTTGAGCAGCAGCCCCAGCCACAATGTCGAGATCGGGTACCGCCCGCCCCGGACCAGCCCGACGGCGGAGCTCCCGGGCTCGATGGCCAGGTCCCCCTCGGTGATCGTGACCGTCTTCCGCGGGTCCAGCTTGTCGATGACGGTCGCGGTGAGCAGCAGCTTCTGCACGCTGGCCGGGGTGCCGTACACGTGCGGGCCGCAGCCGCCGAGCACCTCCCCGGTGTCCAGGTCGGCGACGAGCCAGCTGGTCGCGGTCAGGGCGGGCGGCTTCTTCGCCCCGCGCGGGATGACGAGCCCGTCGGTGGCCAGATCGTCGCCCCCGACCGCCCGCTGGACGGGGTCGTCCGCGGGAGGAGTGGGCCGCGGCGGCCGGCCGGGCGGCGGCGCCACGTTCGGCCGGGGACACGGCACGGCCGGCGCGGCGGCGGCCCGCCCGGCGGCGGCCTGCCCGGCAGCGGCCGGCGGCAGCCCCGTGGAGGCGTGACCGGCGGCTGCTCGCGGCAGGCCCTCGGCGGCCCGCCCGGCCGGCGCTCGCAGTCCCGCGGCCTCTTGCGGGTGGCCCCCGGCAGCGGCGAATCCCCACCCGCCGGCGGGCTGAACGGCGGCTGTCCGGGCGATGGGTGCGGCGGTGGCCGGGGCAGGGGTGGTGAGGACGGCCGCGGACAGGGTGCACGCGGCGAGGGCCGCGGTGATGCGGCGGGGCGGGGTCACGCCAGGGCTCACGGCCAGACGGCTCCTGCTTCGAGGCGGCGCTCCAGCAGGAGCGCCAGGGGGATGGTCTCGCCGTCGCCGCCGCCTGCGCCGACGACCAGCCGGGGGGAGCTGGGGGGCACGTCGGCGCCGGAGAAGCGGGCGCGCAGCGAGGAGGGCACGGTCAGGACGTAGTAGTTGCCGTCCGCGCCGACGGCCACCGAGCGGTTCTTCTTCAGGTACCAGCCGCGGAGGGTCGTGCGGTAGGTCGTGCGGCCGTCGAAGGAGGCCGCCCGCAGCGGGCCCGGTACCAGGCCCCGGTCCGCGGCCCGGCGCACGAAGGCGGCCAGCAGGTCGCCCGCCTCCCGGGCCTCGGCGGCACGGCCTGCCTCGAGCGCGGCCGCGTGCCCCGCGGCCGGTGTCGGACCGATGGGCCGGCCAGGGGTGTCGGGCCGGCCAGGGGCGCTGGGCGGGCTGAGGGTGTCGGGCGGGCTGAGGGTGTCGGGCGGGCTGAGGGTGTCGGGCGGGCTGAGGGCGTTGGGCGGGCCGAGGGTGTCGGGCCGGCTCGGAGCGTCGGGCCGGTGCGGCGCGGCACGGTCGTCGGCGTCCATGGCGACGACCCTAACGGCATCCCGGTGCCGACGCCCACCAGAGTCTCCAAGCGCTCCCCGCCGCTGCGCGCACCGCCGCCGGCGGCCGGTTCCGGCATCCGTGCCGGGCCCGGTCATTGTCCGCGGAATAACGTCGGCGCATTTACCGCCGACCTTGGCTCGATAATTGCCCGGCGTCGGCGATATTCTATGAACTCCGGGAGAACTGTTGCGCCCGGAGCGCATCGCACGCCACACTGAGCCCGTTCTTCGGATTTCTTCTCAGGAGTCGTTATGGCGCGGCAGGTAATCACCACCCTCATCGACGACATCGACGGAAAGCCGGCCGACCGCACGGTCGAGTTCAGCCTCGACGGCACGGCCTACACCATCGATCTGTCCGAGGCCAATGCCGGCAAGCTTCGCAAGGCGCTCGACCCGTTCATCGAGGCGGGCACGCGGATCGGCCGTTCCGGGGCGGCGCGGGTCGCCGGCCGGACCGCCCCGGCGCGCACGGCCGGCAGCCGCGACGAGAACCGGCTCATCCGGGAGTGGGCGGCCGAGCAGGGGCATCAGATCTCGGAGCGCGGGCGCATCCCGCAGAGTGTCAGCAGCGCGTACCGGGCCGCGCACGGCCGCTGATCCACCGTTCGCCGATCCGGGTCGTGATCGGTCGGCCCGGGATCGGCGCGGCAACGGTGTGAACGGTATCAGCGCTCCGCGGAAAGGCCGGTCGTAATGGACGGCCGCGGCCGGGCGCAGCGGTGCGGGGGCCGCCCGGGTGCATCGCAGGCGGTGAATGCCGACCGATCGCCGGCCGGAGCGCGCCGCGTTTCGACTTATGGCGCCGCCCGTCGCGCGAATGGTCCGCGGCGGTGCGGGCGCCCGGGCCCGCGGGAAAGGTTCCGGGGCGGATAGGGCGGGCGCCCGGCAGTCCTGCGCAAAAAGGCTTGTACTCCCGCAAGGATTGCGGGCTTATCCGTTCCCGCCGCTCGCGCGCAGCCGGGGCAGCATCGCCGCCACCGTTTCCAGCACCGCCTCGTCGCCGGCGTACCAGCTGGACGCCCGCGGCCAGTGCGCCATCACGTCGGTGAAACCCAGATCGCGGGCGCGGCCCACCGCGTCCTCGAAGGCGTCCGCGCTGCTGAGCGAGTAGACGGGGGAGGAGTCGAGGTTCAGATAGCGGTCGGTGCCCGTACGGCCGGCCTGCTCCTGCGCGGCGCCGAACCGGTCGGAGACCTCGCGCACCGACTGCCACCAGGCCTTCTCGTCGGTGATGCCCTGCCCGCCCGTGGTGATCCAGCCGTCGCCGTGCCGCGCCGCCAGGGCCAGCGCGCGCGGGCCGTTCGCCGCCACGAGCAGGGGCGGGCGTGGCTGCTGGACCGGTCCGGGCAGCGTACGAGCGTCCACCGCGCGGTAGTAGCTCCCGGCGTACGAAACATGGTCTTCGGTCAGCAGGCGGCCGAGCAGCTCGAGGAACTCGGTGAAGCGCGCCACCCGCTCGCCCGGGGTCAGCGCCGCGGCACCCAGCACCTCGGCGTCGAAGCCGGTGCCGCCCGCGCCGACGCCCAGCAGCAGGCGCCCGCCGGACACGTCGTCCACGGCCAGCGCCTCGCGGGCGAAGTGCACCGGGTGGCGGAAGTTCGGGGAGGCCACGAAGGTGCCCAGCCGGAGGCGTTCGGTGACCGTCGCGGCGGCCGTGAGGGTGGCGACCGCGTCGAACCAGGGGCCGTCGACCAGGTCGCGCCAGCCCAGGTGGTCGTACGTCCAGGCGTGGTCGAAGCCGTACTCCTCCGCCCGGCGCCAGCGGTGCCGCGCCGAGGCCCAGCGGTCGTCCGGGAGGATCACGATGCCGATGCGCACCGACGGACCGTACCCCAGGGGTGGATCAGGCCGTGCGCAGGCCGTCGCCCTCACCGGCCGCGGGTGCCGTGGCCGCGTCGTCGAAGGCGGCCAGAGCACGGACCAACTCGGTGCGGCGGGCCGGGCTCATCCGTTCCAGCACCTCGGCCAGCGCCGACCGGCGGCGTTCCCGCAGCTCGTCGAGGAGCCGGCGGGCGGCCGGCGTGGGCAGCAGCCGGACCTCGCGCCGGTCGCGCGGGTCGGGCACCCGGCGCAGCAGGCCGGTGGCCTCGAGCCGGTCGCAGAGGCGGCTCGCCGAGGACGGCACCACGTCGAGCGTCTCGGCGAGCCGGCTCATGTTGGTGTCCTCGTTGCGCGAGATGATCGTCAGGACCCGCAACTGGGCGGGCGGCACCGCCGGCGACTGGGCCAGCCGGGCGCTCTCGAAGACGCCGAGCAGCGACTCCACCGTCGATTGCACCGCTGCGGCGACGTCCGTGAGGCGCTCCATGCCGGTCCTCTGTACGCAGGAACTTGAGTGAGTTGCAGGCCGCCCGTACCCGTTCGCCGAGGTTTTGAAGCGTCACCGGCGCCAGTCGAGGCAGACGGTGACGGCGTCGTCGTCGGGTTCGGCTCCCGCATGGTATTCGCGGAGGCCGCGCATCACCGTACCCACTGCCTCGGTGGCGGGCTGCAACCGCGTCCGTCGCAGGGCGCTCAGCAGGGCCGATTCACCGTACGGGGTACGCCCGCCGGGGGACGCCGCGTGCACTCCGTCGCTGACCACGAGGAGCCGGTCCGCGGGTTCGAGCCGGAACCGCTGGGTCTCGTACCGGGTCTCGCCGAACATGCCGAGCGGGAGCTGCTGCTCGAGGGCGACCGTACGGATGTCCCGGTCGCGGGCGATCATCGCGCGCGGCGATCCGGCGTCGACCGCCTCGACCCGCCCGCCGACGAGGTCGATCTCCAGCAGCAGGGTGGCGGCGTGCGCGGCGCCGCCGTACCGGGCGTAGACGGCGTCCGAGGCGAGCTCCGCCTGCTCCACGATGTTGGCGCCGGAGCGGCGGGCGTTGCGCATGGCGTTGACCGCGACCGTGGTGAGCAGCGCCGCCTCCAGCCCGTCGCCGTGGCCGTTGAGCACGGTGACGGTGAGCCGTTCCCCGCTCAGCGTCCAGTCGAAGTGGTCGCCGAAGACCGCGTACGCCGGCTCGAGCTGACCGGCGACGAGGAATCTGTCGTCGCCCAGCGAACGGCCCGGCAGCAGTTCCCACTGCAACTCGGCGGCCATGGTGAGGCGGGCCAGCCGGACGGCCCGGCGGTAGCGGTCGGTGAGCGGGGCGGCGGCCTGCAGGGCGACGGCCAGGTCGTCGGCCACCGCGGTGAGCTCCTCGGTGAGGCGCGTGCCCGCGGGCAGGGTCGTCTCCACCACCAGGACGCCGAGCCGCTCGCCCCAGACGTGCAGCGGCAGGTACGCCCGGTTGGCGTCCGGCGCGATGTCGACGACCGGCCGCTGACTGCCGAAGCAGCGCTGGGCCAGCGCGTTGCCGCCCGGCCCGTCCGGGTCGAGCAGCGGCTGGAGGCCGGTGAGGGTGAGGTCGCCCAGCAGCACCTCGATCCGGCCGGCGGCGTGGTGCCGGCGCAGGTGCTCGGCCACCACCTCGGGCAGCCGGTCCGGCGGCGCCGCCCGCAGCGACGCGCTCACCGGAGTCGGACGGTCGGACAATGGACCCCTCTTTCGCCTCGCCGGGACGGCAATATTTGCTGTAGAGCAAGAATGATAGGAAACGCGTACGGCGGCGTCGCGCCGGGCCGCGCGTGGCGATCGGCCGGGGCGTTGCGGGGTACGGCGTCAGCGCGCTCCGGCGAACGACTTCTCGAAGTGGATCAGGCTTCCCCGGCGCGGGACGGACTGCATCCGTACGTTCTCGCTCAGGGCCTTGATGAGGAACAGTCCGCGGCCCCGGTCGCTGGTCGCGTCGGGCTCGGCCACCTCGCCGGTGTCGAAACCGGCACCGTTGTCGGCCACGTCGATGGCACACCGGTCGGCGGCGACGTCGAGGCGGACCTGGATGCTGTCCGCGCCGGCCGCGTGGTTCACCACGTTGGCGCACGCCTCGGTGAGCGCCAGCTCGAGGTCGTCCCCGTCCTGCCGGTCGACCCCGAAGGTCGCCAGGGCGCACCGCAGCAGCCGCCGCACGGCCGGGACGCTGCCGACCTCGCGCGGCAGATTCAGGTGGACCGAGATACGCATGCCCGCCTCCTCCGCTGCCGGTGCGGCCCCCGCCGGGCCCGGTCCTGATGTTCCCGGCCCGGCCGCCGCCTAATCACGGCCGCCCCGGAGTTCGTCGGCGCGGGTCGCCCCGGGCCTCGGCCGAACTTCCTGTTATCGCAGCCCGTTCGGGCCGTCTCCCTACCCGTGGTCGTCAGATCCGCGGCCGCGAGCGATGATCGATGCCCCACGGAGAGGTTCTGAGGACTGATGGCGTTTCAACCGGACACCGCGACGGTGGTGGCTGCCCGCGCCGGCGACCCGGCCGCCGTCGACCGCCTCGTCGCCGGGTACCTGCCGCTGGTCTACACGATCGTCGGCCGGGCGCTGGACGGGCACGCCGACGTCGACGACGTCGTGCAGGACACCATGCTCCGGGTGCTGCGCAACCTCGGCGACCTGCGCGATCCGGCGGCGTTCCGGTCCTGGCTCGTGGCGATCACCGTGCGCCAGGTGCGGGAGCGCTACCGGGTACGCCGGGCCGCCCCCGACGAGCTGCTCCCGGACGACCTGCGCGACCCCGGCGCCGACTTCACCGACCTGGCGATCACCCGGCTGGAGTTGGCCGGTCAGCGCCGGGAGACCGCGGAGGCCACCCGCTGGCTCGACGAGGACAACCGCGAGCTGCTGGCGCTGTGGTGGCTGGAGGCGTCCGGGGAGCTGACCCGCGACGAGATCGTCGACGCCATCGAGGTGTCCCGGCAGCACGCGGCGGTCCGGATCCAGCGGATGAAGGGCCAGCTCGAGACGGCCCGCGTGGTGGTGCGGGCACTCGCCGCCGCCCCGTCCTGCCCGGAGCTGGGCCTGGTCACCGCGGGCTGGGACGGGCGGCCGGGGCCGCTGTGGCGCAAGCGCATCGCCCGCCACACCCGTGACTGCCGGCAGTGCTCGCCGGCCTGGTCGGGCCTGGTGGCCGCGGAGAAGCTCCTGGTCGGGATGGCCCTGGTGCCGCTGCCGCACACCCTCGCGGGAGCGCTCCCGGGCCTCGGCGCGGCCGGCTCGGGCGCCGCGACCGCCGGGACGCAAGCCGCGGCAGGCTCAGGGGCGCACGCGGCGGGTTCTGGGGCGCACGCGGCGGGTTCTGGGGCGCACGCGGCGGGTTCAGGGGCGCACGCGGCGGCCGGTTCGGGCAAGGCGCTGGCGGCGAAGATCGCGGTCAAGGGCACGGTGGGCGTCGGCCGGCGGGTGCTCACGGCCGTGCTGGCCACCGGCGCGGTGGCCGGCGGCGGCGCGGCGGTGGTCGTCTACGCCGACGACGACAAGCCGGTCGCCAGCGCGGCGGTGGTCACCACGACGGCCCCCGCGCCGCGGCTCTCGCTGCCCGCTCCCGCGTCCGTCACGCCGAGCGTCACCTCGGCCCGGCCGTCGGCGAAGCCGTCGCCCACGAAGAAGAAGCCCAGGGCGGTCGCCCCGGTGCCGCCCACCGCGACGTCCGCGAAGAAGGGCGTCGGCACCTGGCAGTTCGACGGCATCAAGGGCGCGCTCGACGACGTGGGCGCGGGCTGGTACTACAACTGGGCGCCCGACAACGACAGCATGCCGGCGCCCGCGGACGTCGAGTTCGTGCCGATGGTGTGGGGCAGGGCCAACGTCACCGACGCCACCCTGGCCAAGGTCAAGCGGGAGGGCGACGTCCTGCTCGGCTTCAACGAGCCCGACATGGGCGGCCAGGCGAACATGAGCGTCGAGGACGCGCTGGCGGCGTGGCCCCGGCTCCAGGCGACCGGCCTGCGGCTGGGCAGTCCCGCGGTCGCGTACGGCGGGGACACCTCGGGCGGCTGGCTCGACCGGTTCATGAAGGGCGCGAAGCAGAAGAACCTGCGCGTCGACTTCATCACCCTGCACTGGTACGGCTCCGACTTCAGCAGCGCGGCGGTCGGCCAGTTCCTCGGCTACGTCGACGCCGTGCACCGCCGGTACGACCTGCCGGTCTGGGTCACCGAGTACGGCCTGATGAACTTCTCCGGCAGCCCCAAGTATCCGAGCGCCGCCCAGGAGGTGGCGTTCATCAAGGGCAGCACCCGGGGCCTGGAGTCCCGCTCGTACGTCGAGCGCTACGCCTGGTTCGGGCTCCCGGCCGTCGGCGACAGCGTCGACTTCGGGCTGTACCGGGATGCGCGGACGCCGACCGAGGCGGGTAAGGCGTACAAGGCCGCGGGATAGGGTCGGACCATGATTCGGTTCGGCTACAAGGCATCGGCGGAGCAGTTCGCGCCGCGTGAGCTCCTGCGCTACGGCATCGACGCGGAGCAGCACGGCTTCGACTCCGTGTTCGTCAGCGACCACCTCCAGCCGT
The DNA here is from genome assembly GCF_003002065.1 of Pseudosporangium ferrugineum. Taxonomy (GTDB): domain Bacteria; phylum Actinomycetota; class Actinomycetes; order Mycobacteriales; family Micromonosporaceae; genus Actinoplanes; species Actinoplanes ferrugineus_A. The sequence continues at coordinate 297,616 of NZ_PVZG01000010.1, read as the reverse complement.
GGCGGCACGACGGCGGGCACGCCCCGGCCGCCCTGCCGTGGCTCGGCGCCCTGGCCGCCGGCACCGAGCGGGTCCTGCTCGGCACCAGCGTGCTGACCCCGACGTTCCGCTACCACCCGGCGGTCGTGGCCCAGGCCTTCGCGACGCTGGGCTGCCTCGCCCCGGGCCGGGTGATCCTCGGCGTCGGCTCGGGCGAGTCGCTCAACGAGGTGCCGCTGGGCCTGACCTGGCCGGAGGGCAAGGAGCGCTTCGCCCGGCTCAAGGAGGCGGTGGCGCTCATCCGGCAGCTCTGGACCGAGGACCGGGTCACCTTCGAGGGCACGTATTACCGCACCGAACTGGCCACGATCTACGACAAGCCGGAGCAGCCGGTGCCCATCTACATCGGCGCCTCGGGCCCAGCCGCCACCCGCCTGGCCGGGCGGGTCGCCGACGGCTTCATCACGACCAGCGGCAAGGGGCACGACCTCTACACCGGCACGCTGCTGCCCGCCGTCCGCGAGGGCGCCGGCAAGGCGGGCCGCTCGCTGGACGGCATCGACCTGATGATCGAGGTCAAGGTCTCCTTCGACCCCGACCTGGAGAAGGCCCGCAACGACACCCACTACTGGGGCGCGCTGGCGCTGTCGCCCGAGGAGAAGACCGGCGTCGAGGACCCGATCGAGATGCAGCGCCGGGCCGACGCGCTGTCCGTCGACCGTACGGTGACCCGCTGGATCGTCTCGTCGGACCCCGACGAGCATGCCGCCAAGGTCGCCGAGTATCTCGACATGGGCTTCAAGCACCTGGTGTTCCACGCGCCGGGCCCGGATCAGGACCGGTTCCTGCGCGTGTACGGCGACGAGGTGCTGCCCCGCCTCCGCGAGCGCGCCAAGGGTCAGTAGGGCCGGTAGTTCTCGCCCGGCACGGCCCGGTACTGCGACGGGCCGTCCCATCGCTCGTCGCGCCCCTCGCCCCGGATCACCCGCAGGTCCGGACGGCGACGGGTGCGCGGCGGCGGCGCAACGGAGTGCCGTGCGGCGTGCCGCCCGGACTCCGCGGAAGGCGAGGGCGGGGGCGAGGATGAGGGTGAGGGCGACGCCGAGGGTGCGGCCGGCGGGAACGCGGGAGGCAGCGCGGGCCGGGACGGCGGGCGGCGCCAGCGGCGGGCGTACTCGGTCACGACCGTGCGCAGCACCCGCAGCGCCGCCGGGAGCAGCCGCCGCGGCCGGTCGCCGTGGATGCGGGGATAGCCGATCGTCGCGACCTCGACCACGCGCAGGCCGCGGGTCGCCATCCGGATCGTGATCAGGGTCTCGCTCTCCGGCCCGTCGCCCCAGGCCAGGCGGCCGCGCCTGAGCCCGGGCACCTCCGGTCCGGGCAGGCCGAGCACGGGCAGCAGCTCCCGCCAGTACGCGTTGTAGCCGCAGCTCAGGTCGGTGAACCGGGTCCGGAACAGCAGGTTGACGAGCCGGCTCAGCACGGCGTGCCCGAGGCGCTCGGCGGGCAGGGCGTCGCGGTGGTCGCCGCCGTAGCGGAAGCGCGAGCCGTGCGCGGCCTCGGCGCCGGAGAGCAGCGCGTCGACGAAGCGCGGGATCTCCTGCGGGTCCGCGGAGCCGTCGGCGTTCACGGTCACCACGATGTCGCCCGTGGCGGCGGCGAAGCCGCACGCGAGCGCGTTGCCCTTGCCGGACCGGGTCTGGCGCACCACGACGACGTCGGGGCGCACCTCGCGGGCCACCGCGACGGTGTCGTCGTCGGAGCGGCCGTCCACGACGACGACCTCGTCGACGGGCGGCAGGTTCTCCAGCACGAGGGGGAGGTTGTCCTCCTCGTTGAGGGCGGGTATCACAACTGTCACGGTCGGTGACGACGCGGCGTGGGTCGGCACCGGGCGTCGCGACGAGGGAGGCATGGCGGTGGCTCCTCGGCGGCGGGACTTTCGGGGGCGGGGTCCAGGGACCGGAGACAACTTACCAATTGATTACGTTGCGTCAACCGGACCGGACAGTATGGGGAGATCATCCCGACTGTCGCAGTAGGGTTCCAGGGGAATCACCCGAGGGAAGGAACCCCCGTGAAACTGGGTCTGCACATCTCCGATTTCACCTGGCCCGGCGGCGCCGAGCGGCTCGGACCGCAGCTGGCGGAGATCGCCTCGGCGGCCGACGAGGCGGGCTTCGACCGGATCAGCGTCATGGACCATCTCTGGCAGATCGGCTTCCTCGGCCCGCCGGAGCACGAGATGCTGGAGGCGTACACGGCGCTCGGGTTTCTCGCCGGGCACACCCGGCGGGCGAAGCTGCTGACCATGGTGACCGGCGTGACGTACCGGGATCCCGGCCTGCTCGCCAAGGCGGTGACCACCCTGGACGTGCTCTCCGGGGGCCGGGCGATGCTCGGCATCGGCGCGGCCTGGAACGCCGAGGAGTCCGCGGGGCTCGGCCTGTTCTTCCCGCCGACCGCCGAGCGCTTCGAGCGCCTGGAGGAGACCCTGCAGATCTGCCACCGCATGTTCCACGGCGACGAGACGCCGTACGAGGGCCGCCACTACCGGCTGGGGCGCCCGCTGAACTCCCCGGCGCCGCTGTCGCGGCCGCACCCGCCGATCCTCATCGGGGGCGGTGGCGAGAAGAAGACCCTGCGCTTCGTGGCGAAGTACGCGGACTCCTGCAACCTCTTCGACAGTCCCGAGATCGGGCACAAGCTCGACGTGCTGCGGCAGCACTGCGAGGCCGAGGGCCGCGACTACGACGACATCGAGAAGACGGCGCTGGTGCCGCTCGACCCGGGGGAGAAGGGCGAGAACGTGGACGCGATCGTCGCCGCGCTCACCCGCCTGGCCGGCCTCGGGTTCACCGTGGGACACGGCGGGATACCGGGCCTCCCCAGCCTCGACAAGATCGAGATCCTGCGTACCCGGGTGCTGCCCGCGATCGAGGCGCTGTGACCGTCGAGGCCGTGGTCTTCGATCTGGACGGCGTCATCATCGACACCGAGGAGGTCTGGGAGGAGGTCCGCCGCGGCTACGTCGCCGAGCACGGCCGCGAGTTCCTGCCCGACACCCAGACCCGGATGATGGGCATGAGCACCGGCGAGTGGTCGCGGCACCTGAGCGAGGACGTGGGCGTGCCGCGTACGCCCGAGCAGGTCGCCGCCGACGTCCTCGGCCGCATGGCCGGGCGCTACCGGGAGGCCCTGCCGCTGATCCCCGGCTCGGTCGACGCGGTCCGCCGCCTCGCCGACCGTTTCCCGCTGGCCCTGGCGAGCTCGTCGGCGCGGATCCTCATCGACCAGGTGCTGGAGACCGCCGGCCTGACCGGCGCCTTCCGGACCACGCTGTCCACCGAGGAGGTTCCCCGCGGCAAGCCGGCCCCGGACGTCTACCTCGCCGCGACCGGGCGGCTCGGGTTCGACCCACGGGCGTGCGCGGCGGTCGAGGACTCCAGCAACGGCCTCCGTTCGGCCGGCGCCGCGGGCCTCGCGGTGATCGCGGTGCCGCACGGCGTCTACCCGCCCGCGCCCGACGCGCTGGCGCTGGCGAGCCTGGTGATCGAGACCCTCGACGACCTCACCGTGGAGGCCGTCGAGAAGCTGCGCTGATCAGGAGCCGCAGCTGAGGCGGGCGTCCGCCCAGTCGGCGTGGTCGAAGTTCTTGCCGTCGCCGCCGTCGGTCACCCGCAGCGTCAGGATCCGGACGCCGCTGACGTCGGCGGTCAGCGGCGCCGCCGGGTCCGCGCTGCGGCGTACGCCGCTCGAGGCCAGCTCGCGGTCGTCGCCGAGGACGCGGAAGTCGACCGAGCCGGACTGGGCCACCTCGTCGTCGACGCCGACCTGGGCGGAGAAGCGGGTGCAGGCGCCGCCGAGCCAGACCGTGACCTCGCCCGGCGCGTGCATGCCCAGGCCCTTCGGGTACGCGGTGCCGCGGATGGTGATCGGGTTGCCGTCGCCGGCCGCGGACTCGCCGTTGGACCGGTCCCGTTCGACCGGGCCGTACCCGTTGCTCTCGGTCAGGAAGGGCAGGTCGCTCACCGCGGGCGTGCCGCTCGGGTCGGCGGGCGGCACCAGCGCCCGGACCACCTCCTCGACGTGCACCGGCCGCTTGCCCGGGGTGTCCGGGGAGCCGGGGTCGCCGGCGAAGGTGAACTCGGCGGCGACGGGGAGTTCGGTGGCGCCGGTGGGCACGCCGGCGCCGGCGGTGAACGTCCAGGTGCCGCGGAGGGTGTCGCCGCCGCGCATGCCGCTGTCCGCGACCGCCGGTCCGCGTACCGTCCAGCCCTGCGGTGCGCGGGCCGCCAGCTTGACGCCCGTGATCGGGCCGCCGGCGGGAAGCGTGAACGCCGCCTCGACGGTGACGGACCCGCCCGGGTGGACGTCGGTCGTGGACGGGTCGAGGGTGAGGGTGGTGGCCGGCACCCGGCGGACCGGCCGGTCGCAGGTCGCCGCCCCGGTGTACGCGCACAGCACCGTCACGAACCCGCCGTTCGCCGGCTCGGGCACCTCCAGGGTGTCCCCGCGGCGCACGATCCGGCTTTCGCGTACCAGGCCGTGGTCGCCGTCGCGGAGGGTCTCGGCGAGGTAGCGCCCGCCGCCGAGGAAGCCGAGCGGGGCGGCGACGGTGTGCGCGGCGACCGCGGAGATGCCGCCGACGTACCAGCGGTCGTCGTGGCGCCGGGCGACGACGGTCTCGCGGCCGGGCGCGCCGGTGAGCAGCCGGGTCTCGTCCCACACCGTCGGCAGCCGGCTGAGGGTGCGCAGCGCCTCGGGGTGCGCCTCGTACGTCTCCGGCCTGTCCGCCAGGTGGGTCCAGCCCGACTCGTACACCAGGGCCAGCGCCACCTCGTGCGCATCGGTGGTGTCCCGGTCGGTGACCGCCCAGGTGACGGGGGTGTAGTCCATCCCGCCGACCACGTTGCGGGTGTACGGGAACATCGTGTTCGTCGCCGCGCGGGTGCGGAACTGTTCGGCCCCGCGGATGGCCTCCAGGGTCATCACGTGCGGCCAGGTGCGCTGGATGCCGCGCGGGATCGTGGCGCCGTGGAAGTTGATCATCAGGTGCTGCGCCGCGGTGGCCGCGAGGATGTCGTCGTACCAGCGGAAGCGGTCCTGACTGTCGGAGTCCATGAAGTCGACCTTGACGCCGGCCACGCCCCACGAGCGGAACCGCGGCAGCAGGGTGTCCCGTTCCTGGTCGGTGTCGAGGCTGGTCCAGTGCAGCCAGAGCAGCACGTCGACGCCGCGGGCGCGGGCATACCGCACGACCTCCGGCACCCAGGCCGCGTTCCAGCCTTCGTCGATGAGCACGTACGGCCAGCCGTTGCGGGCCGCGAAGTCGATGTACTGCTTCTGGCGCACCGGATCCGAGGGGCTGCTGTGCTCCGACAGCCAGGACCAGGCGACCATGCCGGGGCGTACCCAGGACGTGTCGGTGAGCCTCGACGGCGGGGCCAGGTCGTCGGTCAGCATCGAGGAGGTCACGGTGGCGAGGTCGCCGACGACCGCGACCCGCCACGGCGTCGCCAGCGGGCCGGTCGCGGTGATGCCCGGGTCGGCCAGGACGATCCGGTACGCCCCGGAGCCGGCCGCATGGGTCAGCCGCGCCCCGTCGTACCGCCCGTCCACGTCGGACTCGGTGAGCAGGGCGTAGTTCGCGCCCACCTGGAACAGCGACGGAAAGCCGTAGTCCCCGGCGGCGGCACTCCCGGCGGTCGTCTGCACCCGGACGTTCTCGTAGTTCGGGTTGTACGGCAGCAGCCACGCGGGCGCGTCGGCGGGCAGCGTCCACGACGACGCCTCGCCGGTCACCGTCCCGCCGGCGGGCAGCACGTAGCGGTACGCGGCACCCTCGGCGGAGACGCGGACGATCACGTCGAGCCGCGCCCCGCCGGCACCGGTGAAGGCGAACGTGGACTCGGCCAGGGTCACGTCACGTTCGAGCTGCTTGCCGGTGGTGCGGGTGTAGCGCTCGCGCACCGTACGGCTGCTGCGGCCGGCGAGGGTGAGCCCCGTGCTGAGGTCCGTCCCGGCGGTGGTGATCCCGATCGGCGCCGGCGCCAGCACCGGGGCGCCCTGCCGGTCGACGCCGAAGCTGAGGCGCCCCGCGTCGTCGAGGGCGAGCCGGGCGGAGACGCCGCCGCCCGGCCCGCTCACGGTCCATCCGGCCGCGGCCGATGCCGGGGACGGCACGGCCAACGGGGTCGCGGTGAGCACAAGACCGAACACAAAGGACAACGTCCGCATGGTTTCGGACTCTATTTCACACACGTTACGCGGGGAAGAGGCCAATATTCATGAACGCCTATCGCAGGGGCAGCAGGCGCTGCGGGCGCACCTCCGCGGTGAGGCCGTTCGTGGTGCGCGGCGCGCCCTTCGTGGGCTTGAGCGTCGCCGGGCCGGTGACGGGCAGCACCAGCGTGCTGCGGGCCAGGTCGACCTCGACCGTCGCGCCGGTGTTCGGCGCCTCAGTGAACTCCGGATCGCTCTGGGTCAGCACCAGCCCGAGCGTGTGACCGGCCGCCACGGTGACGTCGTACGCGTTGACCGGCACGGTGATCGCATACCACCGGTCCGGGCGCAGCGGGGTGGCGAAGCGCAGCGAGACGTGGTGGGCGGCGTCCTGCCAGCCCCGGGTCAGCACCGCGTGGTCCGTCGTGGCCATCCGCTCCGCGACGTCGAAGTAGCAGGCGTCGTCCGCCGGCGTCGACGCGCCCCAGCACGACTCCGTGGACAGCGTCCGGACGCCCTCACCGCGGTCGTACTCCACCCTGCTCTCCGTGCCGTAGTCCACCAGCCGCGCGGTGAGCTGGGTCGTCGGCCGGTCGACCCGCACCCGCAGCCGCACCGACGGCGAGCCGGACAGGCGCAGCGGGGAGGTCAGCGGCCCGTATCGCAGGGCGAGCCGGCCGGGGACCTGCGCCCCGGGGTCGGCCACCGCCTCCTCCTCGGAGAGCGAGGCGTCGGTGTACGAGGCGACGCCCGCGCCCAGCCGCACCGCCACCGGCCGGGTGCCCGGCAGCGGCCAGTCCCGGGCGTCCGTGAAGACCCCCGGCGCCGTCTCGACGGTCGCCCGCGGCGCCCGCTCGATGCCGTTGTGCAGGCCCTGGAGCCAGCGGTCGAACCACTGGTGCAGGGTGTCGACCCAGGCCTCGCGGCGGACGTCGAACGGGTCGACGTGGCCGGTCCGGTGCAGCCAGATCTTGCGCGGCACGCCCCGCTCGGCCAGCTCGTCCCACCACTCGGCGAACTGCCGCGTGGTCACGTTCAGGTCGTTGACGCCGTGCACCACGAACACGCTGGCGTGCACCCGGGACGCGGCCGGGCGGTAGTCGCGCGCCCGCCAGAACGCGTTGTAGTCGGCCGTGTCGTCCTCGCTGTCGGTGGCCAGCGACTCGGTGACCGCGGCGCATTCGCCGATCCGGTCGCTCACCACCGACTGGAGGTAGCTCGGGTAGCCGGTGGCGCGCAGGGTGCCGCGGTAGCGCATGTAGTCGTACCAGCTGGAGATCGCCGAGATGGGCACGATCGTCTCCAGGCCCTCGACGCCGGTGGCGGCGACCCCGTTGGCGATGGAACCGTCCCAGGACTTGCCGATCATGCCGTCCTCGTCGGCGTCGTCCGGGGTCTGCACCCAGACGCTCTCCCGAACGGCGTCGGCGTAGTCGTAGACGGGGACGGTCTCGCCGCCGCGCACGTACGGCCGGCCGCCGGGCGCGGCCTGCGCCGGGGCCGGTACGGCGAGAGCGGCCAACAGAACCGCCAACAGGACACGGGGTACGGGAACCGGCATGGGGCTTCCTTCCGCGGAATCGATATCCATGACATTCGATCGCAGAAGCGTCCCGGAGTGAAGCCACGAGCAGGTGTGAACGATCTTCGACAGGGGTACGACGCGTCCGACTGCACAGGAGGTGCGCATGTACCTGTTCGCGGCGGAAGGGCCCGGGGTCAGGCTCGATCTGGACGTGTTCGACTACCTCATCCTCGCGATCTACTTCGCGACCGTCCTGGGCGTCGGGTTCGCGGCCCGGAGAGCGATCAGTACGAGCGCCGACTTCTTCCTCTCCGGGCGGTCGATGCCCGCCTGGGTCACCGGCCTCGCCTTCGTCTCCGCGAACCTGGGCGCCCTCGAGATCATCGGCATGGCCGCCAACGGCGCCCAGTACGGCCTGATGACCCTGCACTACTACTGGATCGGCGCCGTGCCGGCGATGGTCTTCCTCGGCATCGTGATGATGCCCTTCTACTACGGCTCGAAGGTCCGCAGCGTCCCGGAATTCCTGCGGCTGCGCTTCAACCGCCCCACCCACCTGCTGAACGCGACGATCTTCGCGATCGCCCAGGTGCTCATCGCCGGCGTCAACCTGTACGCCCTGGCGCTCATCCTGGACGCGCTGCTCGGCTGGCCGCTCTGGGCGTCGATCGTGGTCGGCGCCGCGATCGTGCTGACGTACATCACCATCGGCGGGCTCTCCTCGGCGATCTACAACGAGGTGCTGCAGTTCTTCGTGATCATCGCGGGGCTGCTCCCGATCACCATCGTGGGCCTGGTCAAGGTCGGCGGCATCGACGGCCTGTTCGACGCCGTGCGGGACAGCAGGCTCGGCGACGCCGCGCTGCACACGTGGCAGGGCACGGCGGGCTCGGACAACCCGCTCGGCGCCAACTGGATCGGCATCGTCTTCGGCCTCGGCTTCGTGCTGTCGTTCGGCTACTGGACCACGAACTTCGCCGAGGTCCAGCGGGCGCTCTCGGCCAAGGACATGAGCGCGGCCCGGCGTACGCCGATCATCGGCGCGTTCCCGAAGCTGATCATCCCGATCATCACGGTGATCCCCGGCCTCATCGCCATCGTGACGGTGAAGGGGCTGGGCGCCAAGACCGGGGACCTGACGTACAACAACTCGATCCCGCTGCTGATGCGCGACCTGCTGCCCAACGGCGTGCTCGGCGTCGCGGTGACCGGGCTGGTCGCCTCGTTCATGGCCGGCATGGCGGCGAACGTCAGCGGCTTCAACACCGTCTTCACGTACGACCTGTGGCAGTCGTACGTGCGCAAGGACCGCCCGGACGACTACTACCTGCGGGTGGGCCGGATCGCGACGATCGCCGGCATCGTCATCAGCATCGGCACGGCCTTCATCGCGGCCGGCTACGACAACATCATGAACTACATCCAGGCGCTGTTCTCCCTGATCAACGCCCCGCTGTTCGCGACGTTCATCGTCGGCATGTTCTGGAAGCGGATGTCCGCCTGGGCCGGCTTCTGGTCCCTGCTGCTGGGCACCCTGTCGTCGCTCACCCTGTACCTGCTCTACCTCGCCGACGTCGCCAAGTTCAACTCCGACCTGGAGGAGAGCTTCTGGGGCGCGGGGCTGGCCTTCGGCACGGCCGTGGTGGTCGCCGTGGTGGTCACCCTGTTCACCCGGCCCAAGCCCGAGAGCGACCTGCGCGGCCTGGTGTACGGCCTGGCCGGCGGCGCCACCTCCGGCGAGGCGGTGCTGGCCGCCGACCGGGTCTGGTGGCGCAACCCGGCCCTGCTGGGTGCCATCGCGGTCGTCCTGGCCTTCCTGCTCTACATCCCGGTCTGGTGACCGGCCGACAGCGACAGAGGTGTTCTCATGGCTGAGGAACTGCACCGTCCGGACGACGAGTTCGTCGAGCAGGGCGAGGACCTGGAGAAGCGGTCGGCGGCGGCGCGCCTGTTCGACGTGCGCCGGGTGATCGGTGGCCTGTTCGTGGTGTACGGCGTCATCGTCACGCTGCTCGGGCTCTTCGACTCGGGCACCGACCTGGAGAAGGCTCAGGGCGTACGGATCAATCTCTGGATGGGGTTGTCCATGCTCGTGCTCGGCGGGTTGTTCCTGCTCTGGCAGTGGTGGCGGCCCACGCGGGTGCCCTCCGCCGAGGAGCTGCGATCGGCCGGCGATCGGCCCGCCGAACACTGAGAGTGACCGTCGGATGCGGTCTGAGGAACAATCGGGTGTCGCTCGGGTGCAGGGTGGTTGCACTGCCCCCCCGATGGTTACGGTGAGGGCGCCCTGCTTCCGATACTCAGGGGCATGGAACCCCTCGCCTCAGTGAGCCTCGCCGGCGGGGCGTCGTCGCGCCCCGCCGGCTGGCAGATGCAGCTTCGCGTTGACTATGTGGTCAACAAGGTCATGCAGACGCATCGCGGCCAGTCCGAGGATGCCGTCGTGCAGGCCATCAACGATCAGCTCCGCAGCGTCGGCGTGGTGCCGAACGGCCGGCAGATCGCCCAGTACGCCCAGGTCATCAGCAGCCTGCCGCTGCTGCCCCCGAACAACCGCTGACCTCCTGCGGTTCCCCGTCCGCACCCCTCACCGGGCGGGGAACCGCAGGATCCGGTCGTCGCCGTCGCGGACGTCCCCCCGGCCGTCGGTGTTCGAGGTGGTGAGCCAGAGCGCGCCGTCCGGGGCGACCGCCACGGTCCGCAGCCGGCCGTAGCGCCCGGACAGCTCGGCCTTCGGCTTGCCGCCGCCCAGCGGTACGGTCCAGAGCCGCTCCCCGCGCAGCGCCGCCGCGTACAGCGTGCTGCCGGCGATCGCCGCGCCCGACGGCGACGCCTGGTCGGTCGGCCAGGTGATCAGCGGGTCGGCGTAGCGGTCGTCGCCGGCCTTGCCCTCGACCTCGGGCCATCCGTAGTTGCGCCCGGCCTCGATCTTGTTGACCTCGTCGAAGCGGTTCTGGCCGAACTCGACGGCGTACATCGTCCGGTCCGCCGACCAGGCCAGCCCCTGCACGTTGCGGTGGCCCAGGCTCCAGACCGGCGAGCCCGCCGTCGGGTTGCCCGGGGCGGGCCTGCCCTCAGGGGTCAACCGCAGGATCTTGCCGTTGGTGTCGTCCGGGTCCTGGGAGGCCGAGCCGTCCCCGGCGTCGCCCGTGCCGGCGTAGAGCATGCCGTCGGGCCCGAAGGCGATCCGGCCGCCGTTGTGGATACCGGCTTTGTCGATGCCGTCGAAGATGACCTCCGGCGCGGCGTCGCTGCCCAGCTTGAACCGCACGATCCGGTTGTCGTCGGCCGCCGTGTGATAGGCGTACACGAACCGGGTTCGGGCGTGGTCCTTCGCGACCGCCAGCCCGAGCAGGCCGCCCTCGCCGGACGCGGAGACGCCCGGAACCCGGTAGACCTCGCGGGGCGGGCCGCCACCGGCGGTGACCCGCAGCACGCGGGCGCTGTCCCGCTCGGCGACCAGGGCGCTGCCGTCGGGCAGGAAGGCCAGCCCCCAGGGGGTCTCGATGCCGGTCGCCACCGTCTCCGGCTCGCCCAGGTCGGGGGTGCCCCCGGAGGGCGGCGGGGTGGCCGGAGAGGCAGGGCCCGACGACGCCGGGGGAACCGCGGTGGCCGGCCCGCCGGCGGCCGGATCCTCGCCTCCTGAACACGCGGTGAGCAGGGCGGCACTGGCCGTGGCGACGGCGATTCCCCAGCGGGCGGCGAAGGTCATCCCTCTACCGTGCTACGGCATCCTGTGAGAAAACTGAAGATTCACCCGACCGTATGCTTGACAGCCTCCCGGGGTGCGGCGAGGGTCCACTCACGACCTTCCCAGCCATGGAGGCCCTGATCATGAAACCAGCCCGCTGGGCGACCGCCTGCGTGCTCTCCCTTGCGACCGCGACCGCCGCGGTGCTGCCGGGGATCGCGCCGGCCGCCGCGGCTCCCTCCGACGACACCCTCGCGGTGTACGTCGGCACCCTTGACGCCGCGCAGCTCCAACGCCTGCGCGCCGTCGGACTCGACCACGACGAGAGTGCGGCCACCGCGGCCGCGAACGGCAAGATCGCCGTCGAGACCATTCTCGGCCGGCGCCAGGCGGACCGGCTCATCGCGGCCGGCGTACCGCTGTCGCCGAAGCGCAGCACCGCCCGGATGCGGGCCGAGGCCGCCGCGGCGCCCACGGTCTTCCGGCAGTACGCGCCGAAGGGCGGCCTCCGCGAGGAACTGGCCGCCACGGCCGCGAGCCACCCGCGGCTCGCCAAGCTCGTGACGATCGGCACGTCGCTCAAGGGCGTACCGATCCAGGCCGTGAAGGTGACCCGCGACGCGCGCCTGGTGCCGGACGGGCGCCGCCCGGCGGTGCTCTACATGGGCGGCCAGCACGCCCGTGAGTGGATCACGCCGGAGATGAACCGCCGGCTGCTGCACCACGTGCTCGACAGCTACGGCACCGACGCGACCATCACCAAGCTGCTGAACAGCACCGAGCTGTGGTTCCTGCCGGTCGCCAACCCGGACGGCTACGACTTCACGTTCACCGAGGGCAACCGCCTCTGGCGCAAGAACCTGCGCGACAACAACGGCGACGGGCAGATCACCGCGGGCGACGGCGTCGACCTCAACCGCAACTTCGCGGAGAAGTGGGGCTACGACAACGAGGGATCGTCGCCCGACCCGGCCAGCGAGACCTACCGCGGCACCGGGCCGAACTCCGAACCCGAGACCAAGGCCATCGACGCCTTCACCAAGCGGGTCGGCTTCGAGTTCCTGATCAACTACCACTCGGCCGCCGAGCTGCTGCTCTACGGCATCGGCTGGCAGGTGAGCACGCCGAGCCCGGACGACCAGATCGCGGTGGCCCTGGTCGGCGACGACGCCCACCCGGCGGTGCCCGGCTACGACCCGGACATCTCGGCCGAGCTCTACACCACCAACGGCGACACCGACTACCACGCCCAGGTGCGCACCGGGGCGATCGGCTTCACGCCGGAGATGAGCACCTGCGCGACCATCTCCGGGCTGGACCCCGACGACCAGTGGGACCCGGCCGACTGCGAGAGCGGCTTCAACTTCCCGGACGACGAGAAGCTGGTCCAGGACGAGTTCGTCAAGAACCTGCCGTTCGCGCTCTCGGTCGCGCAGTCCGCGAAGGACCCGGCGAACCCGGTGTCGTCGGTCGGCCGCAGCACGACCGACCTGGCGGTGGACAGCTTCGGGGTCTCGTACGGCTCCCGCCAGCAGGTCGCCGTGACGGCCCGGCGCAGCCTGCACGCCGTCACCCTGCACTACTCGATCAACGGCGGGCGCGCGCGGACGGCCCCGACGTCCGAGTGGCGCGGCGGCGAGCGCTACGGCGACGTCCTCGACCGCTACTTCGCCGAGCGGCGGGGCACCGTGCCCCGGGCCCGGCCCGGCGACAAGGTCAAGGTCTGGTTCACCGCCCGCAAGGGCAAGGCCTCGATCACCTCGGCGAACTTCACCTACACCGTGGCCGACAAGATCGGCGGTGACGTGCTGGTCATCGCGGCGGAGGACGTCACCGGCGTCTCGCCCGCGGCCACCGACGGCGCGACCAGCGCCCGGTACGCCGACGAGCACGTGGCGTCGCTGCGCAAGGCGGGCCGTACGGCGGACGTCTACGACCTGGACACCCGCGGCCGGGTCGCGCCGCACCCGCTCGGGGTGCTGTCGCACTACCGCGCGGTGGTGTGGGAGACGGGCGACGACATCATCCCGCGCGCGTCCGGGCAGCCGTCCGGCACCGTGGCCCGCAACGCCCTGGAGACCGAGCTCGCCGTCCGCGACTACCTCAACGAGGGTGGCAAGCTGCTGCTCAGCGGCAAGAACGCGGGGTACGCGCAGGGCGCCAACGGCGCGTTCAGCTACCTGCCGGAGGGGCCGGGGGAGTGCACCGACCCGCAGAACCCGGCGTGTCTGCAACTGTTCAACGACTTCCAGCAGTACTGGCTGGGGGCGTACTCGTACGTCGACGAGGGCGGCACCGGAGCCGACGGCAAGCCGCTGCCGCTGATCGGCGAGGCGGGCGCGTTCAAGGGCTACACGGCCACGCCGGGCGCTGGCCACACCGCGTCCCTGCTGGCCACCTCGAGCTTCCTGCCGCCGAAGCAGTTCCCGCAGTTCGCGGACTCGGCGGCACCGCTCGACTGGAAGCTGCCGGGCGCCGCGCCGTACGACCCGTACGACGGTGCCTGGTATCTGTGGAGCGGGCAGTCGGACGCGTCGTACAAGCGGCTCACCAAGACGATCGATCTGACCGGCGCGCAGGCCGCGCGGCTGAAGTTCCGCACCTCGTTCGACACGGAGAACGAGTGGGACTTCTTCACCGTCGAGGCGCACCCGGTGGGCACCGACGACTGGACGACCCTGCCGGACGCCAACGGGCTCACCACGACCGTCACCGGCGACAGCTGCGCGTCGGGGATCGTCGACCTGCACCCGTTCCTCGCGCACTACCAGGGCGCGGACTGCTCGCCGACGGGCACCACCGGCACGTGGAACGCGGCCACCGGCAACAGCGGCGGCTGGAAGGAGTTCGACGCCGATCTGTCCGCGTACGCGGGCAAGCAGGTCGAGGTCTCGATCAGCTACGTGTCCGACTGGGGCACGCAGGGCCTCGGGGTCTTCCTGGACGACGTCCGGGTGGAGACCGGCGGCACGGCCGGACAGCAGACCTCGTTCGAGAGCGACCTCGGCGGCTGGACGGTCGCCGGCCCGCCGCCCGGTTCCGGGCCCAACACCTCCGACTGGACGCGTAGCCAGCTCGCGTTCGACGCGGGTGCGGCGGTCACCACCAAGGACAGCGTCTACGCCGGCTTCGGCCTGGAGACGCTGACCGCCGCGGAACGGGACGCGTTCATGAAGCGGGCCCTGAAGCACCTCGGAGTTTAGTCCTTTCGGGGCTTAAGTCCCCATTTCGGTGGATTGCGCCGCGCGCTTCGTCTAGACATGAGGCGCGCGGCGCTCTGCTGTGCAGGGCGGAGTGACGACGCGGTGCGAGCAACCAACCGGCCGATCCTGGCCGTGGTCCTGGCCGTCCTCACGGCGGCGGGGACGGTGGCCGGTCCCGCCCACGCCGCCCGTGACCGCGGACCCGGCTGGAAGCCCTGCGCCGAGGACCGGACCGCGCAGTGCACCACCGTGCGGGTGCCGGCCGACCGCGCGGACCCGTACGGGCCCTCGCTGAGCATCGCCGTCGCCCGTCGCCCGGCCACCGACCCGCGGCACCGGATCGGCGCCCTGCTGGTCAACCCCGGCGGTCCCGGCGGCTCCGGGGTGGACTTCGCGCTCGACAGCCCCTGGTTCCTCAGCGCGCGGCTGCGCAGCCGCTTCGACATCGTCGGCTTCGACCCGCGCGGCGTGTCCCGCAGCAACCCCGTGCGGTGCTCGGCGTCGCTGCTCGCCGCCGGGCCGTCCGTGCCGGTGGACAGCGCCGGCGCGTACGCCGCCACGATCGCCTACAACCGCAGGCTCGCCGCCGACTGCGCCAGGCGTTCCGGAGCCGTCTTCGGCCACGCCGACACGCTCACCGTGGCACGGGACATGGACGCCGTCCGCGCGGCGCTCGGCGAGGAGCGCATCAGCTTCTACGGCGTCTCGTACGGCACCCTCCTGGGCGCGCAGTACGCCGAGCGGTACCCGCACCGGGTCCGCGCCCTGGTCCTCGACAGCGTGATGGACCACAGCGGCGACACCGGAGCGTTCCTGGAGGCCGAGACCCGGGCGGCGCAGGACTCCTTCGACGAGTTCGTGCGCTGGTGCGCCCGCCGCACCGCGTGCGCGCTGCACGGCCGGGACGTCCGCCGGATCTGGGCGGGGTTGCTCGACCGGGCGCGGCGCGGGACGTTGCGCGACCCGTACGACCCGGCCCGCCGGATGAGCCCGCACGACCTGCTCGGGGTCGCCTTCGGTTCGTTCTACGGCCCGCAGTGGCACTCGCTCGCCATCTATCTGAAGGAGGCGTCCGCCCCGGCGGCCCGCCGCGTCCGCCGCGACCTCACCGAGGTCGAGCACAGCTTCCCGGCGGTCTTCTGCGACGACTGGTCGATGCCGGTGGCGGGCTGGCCGGACCTGCGCGACCGTCTCGCGGCGCTGGCCCGCGACAACCCGGACATGCCCGTGTCGCCGCTGGCGCTGGCCTCGGTCACCGGGTGCCTGGGCTGGCCGCTGCCGCCGGACAACCCGCAGCGGGTGCCGGCGCCGGCCCGGACCGGCCCGGTGCTGCTGATCAACGCGCGCCACGACCCGGCCACCCCGTACGCGTGGGCCCGCACCGTGGCGGCCCAGCTCGGGCCGGCGGCGACGCTCGTCACCTACGACGGGTGGGGGCACGCCGTCTACGGGCGCAGCGCCTGCGTGACCGCGGCGGTGGATCAATACCTGCTGACCGTACGCCCACCCGCGGCCGGCACGTCCTGCCCCGGCGTCGAGCCAGCGCCCGGCGGCGTGGGCAAGCGCCCGGGGCGGCCCGCGGGATATCGTCAGCCCGGCTGACTTCGGCGCCGATCACCGCGGGTGAGGCGCGTGTCCCGGGTTGTGTCCGGTGGCCGGGGCCGGTAGGCAGAGAGGGATCGTCCACACTCTCTCTATCGCGCCGGAGGCACGATGAGGTTCACTCTCGCGCTAGCCACCACCGCCACCCTCGCCCTGACGACCGTCACCGTCGCGCCCACCGGCGCGAACGCCCATACCCGCAACGGCGGACCCACGGCGGTGGGGTTCGGTGGCGCGGTCTCCACGGTCGACGCGACCGCCACCGCGGTCGGGCTGGACGTGCTGCGCCGGGGCGGTAACGCCGTCGACGCCGCGGTGGCCGCCGCCGCCACCCTCGGCGTCACCGAGCCGTTCTCGGCGGGCATCGGTGGCGGCGGGTTCCTCGTGTACTACGACGCCCGGCGCGGCACGGTCAGCACCATCGACGGCCGCGAGTCCGGGCCGGCCACGATGACCGAGGACATCTTCGTCGACCCGGCCGACAAGCTGCCGTACGACTTCCCGGAGGCGCGGGTCAGCGGGCTGTCCGTCGGCAC
Organism: Pseudosporangium ferrugineum; assembly: GCF_003002065.1. Taxonomy (GTDB): domain Bacteria; phylum Actinomycetota; class Actinomycetes; order Mycobacteriales; family Micromonosporaceae; genus Actinoplanes; species Actinoplanes ferrugineus_A. Next base: position 280,855 of record NZ_PVZG01000010.1, on the reverse strand, counting down.
CCCGGGCACGCTGGCCACCTGGGAGGCCGCGGCGAAGAAGTGGGGCACCCGGTCGCTGAGCAGCCTGCTGCTGCCGGCCGCCCGGGTCGCCGACCAGGGCTTCCCGGTCGACGCCACCTTCCGCCAGCAGGTCGCCGACAACGCCGCCGCGTTCGGCCAGTTCGACTCCACCCGGGAGCTGTACCTGCCCGGCGGCGCCCCGCCCGCGGTCGGCACGACCCTGCGCAACCGCGACCTCGCGGACACGTACCGGCTCATCGCCACGCGCGGCACGGGCGTCTTCTACCGCGGCGCGGTCGGTGCGGACATCGTGCGTACGGTCCAGCACCCGCCCGTCGCGGACGACCCCACGGGCGTCTGGGCGTACCCGATCCGGCCCGGGGATCTTCGGATGTCGGACCTGAGGAACTACCGGGTGCGCTACCCGGCACCGACGAAGTCCGGCTACCGCGGGCTGACCGTCTACGGCATGTCCACCCCGTCCAGCGGCGGCACGGCGGTGGGCGAGGCCCTCAACATCCTCGAGCGGACCGACCTGTCCAAGGCCACGATCACCCAGGCCCTGCATCAGTACGCCGAGTCCACCGCGCTCACCTTCGCGGACCGCAACCGTTACGTGGGGGCGTACACGCCGCAGCCGGTGCTGGACAAGCTGATCAGCGACGGCTGGGCGGCCCAGCGGGCCTGCCAGATCAACCCCGCGCGGGCGTTGACCAAGCCGGTGCCGCCCGGTGACATCAACGCGAGCGGCTGCACCCCGGCGCCGGTCGGGGGCCCGGTCGAGCAGGGCCAGAGCACCACCAACCTCACCGTGGCCGACCGCTGGGGCAACGTCGTCGAGTACACCCTGACGATCGAGCAGACCGGCGGCAACGCGATGGTCGTGCCCGGCCGCGGCTTCCTGCTCAACAACGAGATGACGGACTTCAACTTCGTCGGTACGCAGGGCACGGCGCCGGACCCCAACCTGCCCGGCCCCGGCAAGCGCCCGCGCAGCTCGATGGCCCCGACGATCGTCCTGAAGCACGGCAAGCCGTTCCTGGCCCTGGGCTCCCCGGGCGGCGCGACGATCATCACCACGGTCCTCCAGGTGCTGATCAACCGGGTCGACCTGGGCATGACCCTGCCGGAGGCGATGGCGGCACCGCGCGCCTCGCAGCGCAACAGCCCGGGCATCCAGGCCGAGCCGGCGTTCCACCAGCGGTACGGTCCGGCCCTCGAAGCGCTCGGTCACACGTTCGGTCCGGACGTGGTGGAGCTGGGTGCGGCCACGGCGATCGAGTTCACCCCGTACGGCGGCCTGATCGCCACCGCGGAACCCGCCCGCCGCGGCGGCGGATCGGCGGCGGTCGTGGTGCCGCGCCGCTGAGACCCGCGGGGAGGGCGAGCCACCCGGCCCGCCCTCCCTCAGGCGGTCAGTGCGATGGTCAGCGCGCCGGCGGCGACCAGCACCGCCGCCCAGAGCCTGTCCACGTTGAACCAGGCCCGGCGCAGCACGCTCAGCCCGACGAACTCGTACACGATCACCGCGCACGCCCCCATCACCGCGAACATCGCCACGGTGTGCGCCCCGGCGGCCAGCAGGCCGGTGAGGGCGCCGGACGGCGCCGCGGCCACGGCGTGCGCCATGTGCGGCCCCGTGCCGGACCGGGTCGTCGCCAGCACCGGGAGCAGCATCAGGCCGGCGCCGTGCGCCGAGGACATCAGGAACGACCAGCCGGCGAGCTGAGGCTGCGACAGCCGCATGCCCGCCCACCGGAAGTGCCGGGCGGACAGCAGCCGCCACAGGCCGAAGCCGACCAGGACCACCCCGCCTGCGATCGCCACGGTGTTGCCGGCCACGGCCGACTCGGTCGCCGAGACCACGGCCGCCACGATCGCCACCGAGGCGAGATGCCCGGCGGCGATCGGGGGCAGCGACGCGAGCAGCACCGTACGGCTGCGTTCCTGCATGCCCCGCGCCACCGCGAAGAGCCAGCCCATCGCGGGGTTCAGGCCGTGGAAGGCGCCCAGCGCGGCGAGCGCGGCCAGCTGGCCACCGGTCACGGGAAGCAGTACGAGTCGGACGACGCGTCGCCACCCTGCAGCCGGGTCTGGTGCACCCGCAGCCCCCGGAAGTCGTCGCCGTGCGGGAAGAAGCGCTCGTCGAGGGTCATCCCGCCGGCCCCGGCGTCCACGTCGATCTTCGCCATCCAGGCGCCGACGCCGTCCGGGTAGAACTGGTCGTCCCAGGAGCCGTAGAGCGAGTTCGTCACGTAGACGCGGCTGCCGTCGCGGGAGATCTCCACCATCTGCGGGCCGCCGGCCAGGCGTTCGGTGGGGGAGGCGGGGTGGGCCACGCGGCCGGTGACGCCGCCGAGCCGGATCGAGCCGGTCTCGCGGGGGTGGAACGGGTCGGAGACGTCGAACTGCTTGAGTTCGCCCGTACCCCAGCAGGAGACGTAGAGGAAGCGGTCGTCCACGGACAGGTCGATGTCGGTGATCAGCGGCGGCACCGCGCCGAACGGCTGCAGCGCCGGGGGCAGGTCCGCGGCGGCGGCCGGCTCGGCGGGGATGTCGATCACCTTCGTGACGGCGAACTGCCCGTTCTCCCGGTGCCACACCCACACGGACGCGGACAGGTCCTCGACGCTGGTGACGACGCAGACGAAGCCGTACTCCCGGCGCGGGTCGTGGGCCGGGCGCAGCTCGAGCGGCATCTGGTACTGGTCGCCGAGGTCGACGGTCTGCACCAGGGTGCGCTTGGCCAGGTCCCAGAAGTGCAGGCGGTGGCCGTACCGGCGGCCGACGAGCAACTCGGGATCGATCCCGTTCTCGATCATCGACGGCGTGCCCCACTCGGAGGACACCAGCACGTCGCGGGTCAGGTGCCACCAGAAGTCGTACGCGAAAAACTGGTCCCCCCGGTCGTGCTCCCAGGCCCCCCGCACGTCGAACGTGGTGTGATCGAGCACCGCGATGCCGCCCGGCCCCTCGGCGGAGGCGCCGCCGAGCGCCGACACGTAGATGCCGTCCGGGCCGCAGTGGACGGTGTGCGGCCGCGAATACCCCGCCTTGCCGGCCAGCTCCTCGGCGGGGATCTCCTTGACCAGCTTCGGGCTGCGCGGATCGTCCTTGGTGTCGAGCACGTAGAGCCGCGACGAACGCAGCCCCGGCACGATCAGGTAGCGCCGTTCCACGTGCGGATGCGGTGCGGTCGGGCACAACGCGCTGCTGCACGCGTTCCAGCCGAAGTGATGGAGCTCGTCGCCGGTGTGCGGAAGATCGGTCCAGCCCACGACCTTCCCGTACGCCCCGGAAGCGGGATCGGTGTCCAGCACGACGATCGCGTCGGGTCTCGTCGCGGAGCGGTCGAAGGCCGCGACGTAGGCGAGCTGCTCGGCGGGCGCGGCCAGGGCGTCCCGGGGGGAGGGATAGAACGTCGGGTCAGGAGTCCAGCGGGTCATGACCCTCATCCTTGCCGCGGCACGGGGCTGTGAACAGGGTCACAACCGTCAACAGGTTGTCAACGCTCGTCGAGCGGTAGCCGAACGAGCACCGTCGTGCCCGGACCGTCGTGCCCGGTCAGCTGGATGCTGCCGTGATGCCGCTGCACCACCGCCCGGCTCAGCGTCAGGCCCAGCCCCGAACCGGGGATCGCCCGGTCCCGGGCCCGGCTCGTCCGGTAGAGCCCGGCGAACATCTTCTCCCGCTCCTCCGGCGCGACCCCGATGCCGGTGTCGGACACGGACAGCTCGGCCGCGCGGCCGTCGGCGCGCAGGGTGACCGCGACCCGCCCGCCGTCCGGGCTGTACTTGACCGCGTTCCCGAGCAGGTTGTCGACGACCTGCCGCAGCCGGCGGCGGTCGCCGGGCAGGACGAGATGCTCCGGCAGATCCGCCTCGATCGTGAGCGGTTCGTCCGCCACGGCCGTGCGGGTCGCCGCCACCGCCTCGCGCACCAGCTCGGCGAGGTCCAGCGGCGCCAGCTGCACGGAGGCGTGCCCGGTGTCCAGCGCGGACAGCTCCAGCAGCTCGCTGATGATGTGCCGCAGCTGGGTGGTGTTGCGGTCGATCACCTCCAGCATCGCCGGGCCGTCCTGGACCAGCGTCTTCTCGTCCGCCTCCCGCAACAGCTCCGTGTACGCCCCGATCGACGTCAGCGGCGTGCGCAGCTCGTGCCCGATCAGCGCCAGATACTCGTTCTTGGTCCGGGTCAGCTGACGTTGCAGGTCCTCGACCATGCGGCGCTCCACGAACTGGCCGATGTGCGCGGCCAACCCGGACATCAGCGCCACCAGCTCGTCGTCCGGGCCCTCCGGGGTGTCGGCGAAGACCGTGAGGACGGCGACGGTCTCCAGGCCGTGCCGCACCGGGATGGCCAGGGCGGCGTGCAGCTGCGAGCCCTCGGCGGTCGCGGGGGAGATCAGGCTCTGCGGCAGGCCGACGTCGCGGATCCACAGCGGCTTGCCGGCCAGCCAGGCCCGGCCGGCCAGGCCCGTGCCGTACGGGAGCTCGCCCGGTATCTCGATGCGCGCGTCCCACCCCGGGATGCTCCACCGGGCCGCCGGCCGCACCACCCCGGCCGACTCGTCCACCAGCCACAGCTCGGCGTGCGTCCAGCCGAGGGTGCTGACGATGGCTTCGAGGATGCGCGGGCCGGCGGCCTCCACGCTGGGTGCCTCGGCCAGCGCCGTGATGACGTTCAGCTGGCACGTACGGAACCGCTCCGCCCGTTTGCGCCGGGTCACGTCCTGCACCGCCTGGACCGCGCCGACCGTACGCCCGTCCGGCCCGACGATCGGCGTCGCGTCCACGACGTAGTAGCGCGTCCGGCTGCCGCGGCGGGACAGGACCAGCTCGTGGTCGCGTACCCGCTCGCCGCGCAGCGCCCGGTACAGCGAGATGTCGTCCGGCCTGACCGGATCGCCGTGACCGTCGGTGAGCCCCGGAATGGCGTTCCCGTCGTCGAGTTCCCCGGGTATCCGCGCCGCACCCCACAACGCCTGCATCCGGGAGTTGACCAGCACGATCCGCCCGTTCGCGTCGCAGGCCGTGACACCGTCGTGCAGGCTGTCCAGCACGGCGTCGAGGAACCGCCGCTGCCGGTCCACCTCGTGCCGGGCCAGCTGCTCGGTGATCAGCAGCGTCCCCACCTGGGCCGCCTCGGCGACGGCGGCGCGATCCTCCGCGGTCCACGTCCGGGGCCGGGTCGCGACGGCGCAGCACACCCCCAGGATCGCGCCCTGCTCGTCGCGGATCGGCCGGCCCAGGTACGCCCCGCGCACGCCGTGCCGCCGGATCGGCGAGGTGCCGGGGACCCGCTCGTCGGCCGTCAGATCCTCCACCGCCACCTCCGCGTCGGCCTCGACGACCAGGCCGCCGAGGGTGCGGGCGATGGGGATGTCGGCGTACTCCTCCCGCAGCGACCGCAGCCCGTGGCCGCCGTAGAGCACGAGACGGTCGCCGTCGACGAAGTGCACCAGCCCGCAGCTCGAGCCGGTCGCCCGGGCGATCAGCGCCGCGACCTGGTCGGCGGCGCCGGTGGTCAGGGCGCTGCGGTCGAGGGCGGCGACGCGGGGTCCGGCGTCCGCCCGGCCGTCGACGCCGGTCATCCAGGGCGCCTCCACGGCCGAGGCCGTCGCGCTGCCGGCCACCTTCGCACCGGCCCGCGTGTCGTCGGCGGGCGTGTCGTCGGCCGCGGCCGCCCTATCGGCTGCCGGGCCGGAACGCGTTGCGGGGGTGGTCGGCGTTGTGAGGGCGGCTGGCGTTGCGGCGGTGGCCGGGGTTGCGGGGGTGGTCGGCGTTGCGGGGGTGGTCGGCGTTGCGGGGGTGGTCGGCGTTGCGGGGGTGGTCGGCGTTGCGGGGGCGGCTGGCGTTGTGAGGGCGGCCGGCGTCGCGGGGCCGGACAGCGTTGTGGGGGTGGCCGGCAGCCCGGGGCCGGTTTCCGGCTCCGGGCCGGGTGGCGTGCGGCGGCCGGTGGTGCGTTCGGTCCGGCGTTCGAGGCCAAGATCACTTCGCGGCATGCTCCGACCTCCGCACCCCAGCCTACGGCGGCGAAAGCGATAAAGCGGGTAAAACGGTTCAGCGTCGCCGGTAGATCAGGTCGAAGATCTCCCGCCCGGCCCGCACGCCCCGCAGCTCGAACTTCGTCACGGGCCGATGGTCCGGCCGGGGCGCGTACCCGCCGTGCGCGTCGACCAGCCCGGGGTCGCCGTCCAGCGTTGCGGCCATCGCCTCCGCGTAGTGCGCCCAGTCGGTCGCGCAGTGCAGCGTGCCGCCGGGCCGCAGCCGCTCCCGCAGCAGGGCCACGTGCGCGGGCTGCACGAGCCGCCGCTTGTGGTGCCGCGCCTTCGGCCACGGATCGGGAAAGAACGAGTGGACGGCGTCGAGGCTGCCGGGCGGGAGCCGCCGCACCAGCTCCATCGCGTCGCCGTGCGCCACCCGTACATTGGAAAGGCCGGCCTCCCCGACGAGCGCGAGCAGATTCCCGATGCCCGGCGTGTGCACCTCGACCCCGAGATAATCCCGCCCCGGATCGGCCGCGGCCATCGCCGCGGTGGTCTCACCCATCCCGAAACCGATTTCCAGTACGCGCGGAGCATCGCGCCCGAACAACTCCCGCAGATCGATCGGCGTCCGGTCCCCGTCGACGACGGTGAGCCCCAGCCGCGGCCACAACTCGGCGAAGGCATCGGCATGCCGGTTACTCATCCGGCCCCGCCGGGGATGAAAGGTCCGGATGGCCCGCTCGGTCGTGTCGCTCATCAGGCCCCCCACGATACGCACCACCCCAGACCCCCTCCCCCCGCCGCCCGAAGGGCCGGCCACCCCCACCCTCGGACGTGCGACGGGCCGCCCACCCCCGGGCCGGATGGGCGAGCGGCCGGGCGCTCTCGCATCCTCACGGCGAGCGGCCGGACGCTTCCGCATCCTGACGGCCAAGGGCCGGGCGCCCCTGCGCCCGGCGCTTCCGCCTCGTTCCGGTTTTCCTGCTCGCCCGATCCCTCGTGCTCTGCGTGGCGCGGTCAGCGGATGGGCTGGACGCTGGGCTGCGAGCCCTGGCGGAACGGCGTCCGGGCGCCGGTGCCCAGGTTCACGATCATGATCCACGAGCCGGCCTTGTAGGTGCCGGTCACGACCGCGCGGGTCGTGTCGACGTAGGCCAGTTCGCGGTCCTGGCTCGCGCCCACCGTGCGCTTCGCCCCGGTCGCCGTGTCGTACTCGACCACGTGCACCGGCAGGTCGGTGGCCGATGTCTCACCCTTCTGGTACGCCGTCCACGCCAGCTTCGTCCCGCTCCGGTTCCAGCTGGGGATCACCGCGAAGCCCGAGTTCTGCCGGCTGCCTCCGCCGTACGAGTCCACGGCCTTCTCGCCGCCGGTCGCCACCGTGCCCACGCTGAGGCAGTCGTCGGCGATCGACTCGCAGTCCCCGCCCCGGAAGGCGACCTTCGCCCCGTCCGGCGACCAGGCGACCGCGTCGTCGTACCGGAGCCGCTCACTGAGCGAACCGGTCGCGGCGGCCTTCACGGCGGGCTCGGCGGGCAGTTCCTCGTCCCGGCAGTACGCGGGGAACAACACCTTGGGCACGGCGTTCACGGCCGTCGCCGAGATCGTGTAGACCCCGGGCCCGCCCGAGCACGACAGCGACGCGAACGCGATCTCCCTGCCGTCGGCCGACCACGAGGGCCCGGCGGCCGGCCGCGTGGTCAGCCGCCGCTTCGCCGTACCGTCGGCCTTCATGGTCCACAGCTGCCCGCCCCTGAGCAGCGCGATCATCCGGCCGTCCCGCGACCACTGCGGCCGCGACCACCCGCCGCCGGTGGTCACCCGCGTCTCGGCGGCACCCTTGCTGACGTACACATCCCCGCTGCGCACGTACGCGATCAGGCTCGGCATGCCCGGCACCGCAGCCGCCGCGGGCGCCGGAGCGGCCACACTCACCCCGGCGACCCCCGCCGCCGCCACCAGAAGATGTCCCGCAATCCGCCCCGGCACCGACATGACCTACGCCCCCCGACGTCTAGCCCCCGCTTACCTCCGAAGCATCGTCGCAACCGCGCTGCACCTAAGAACTTCCCACTCCGAAACCAGAAGATTTCCGAGCCGTTCGGGCAAAGCGCCCCCACCCCGTCGCCGAAGACCACCCGAAACCCCCGATAACAACCCGAAAGTCGGCGCGCCGCGAGCCCGGAAACCGGCCGCAACGTGCTCGTCCGGTGCTCCCCGCCCGGTGTCCGGGTCGGGGCGCGCGGCTGGCCGGGTCGGGGCGTGCGGCTGGCCGGGTCGGGGCGCGCGGCTCGCCCCGCCTGCCCGGCCGGCCGGCCGGCCGCGATGGTGAGGTGGAGCGCCCGTGCGATCTCGGGCGGTCGGCCGACTGTCGCCTGCTCAGCGGCGAGCGGCGAGCGGTACGCGGTGTGCCCGCGTGGCGCGGTGCTCCGGCTGCCGACAGCGGTGAGCGGAGCCGTTCCGGGGGCGGTGAGCGGGATGCGGCGTGCCTGCGTGGCGCGGTGCTCTGGTCGTTAGTGGTGAGCCGGGGGCGGGATCGCTCGGGGGCGGTGAGCGGGATGCGGTGCGCTTGCGTGGCGCGGTGCTCCGGCTGTCAGCGTGAGCCGGAAGCGGGATTGCCCGCGGGGCGGGATTGGGCGCGGGTGGGCGGTGAGCAGAAGGCGTGCGGCGATGCGGTGGGCGGTGGTTCCGGGTGGTGGGCCGTCGGCGGGGTGTGGCCCGCCCCGGCGGTGTGGCCCGCCCCGGCGGTGTGGCCCGCCCCGGCGGTGAGGGCCGGGGCGGGGCGAGGGGTCAGGCTGCCGGGGCGGGCTGGGGGTCAGGCTGCTGTGGCTGTCCACATTGCGGTGAAGGCTGCTGCTTCGCCGGCCAGCCAGCGTTCCACGTCGTGGGTTTTTGCGGCTGGGTCGAGGCGGTGGGTGGTGCCTCGGCGGAGGTCGACGAGGGTGGGTTCCGCGTGGGGGAGGATCTGGTCCATGTGGCGGGCCATCAGGTGGAGGGTGGCGGTCAGGGCTTCCGGGGTGGGGGGTTCCTCGTCGAAGTGGAGGCGGACCGCTTCGCGGCGGTTGTCGGCGTACCGGAGGCCGAAGTGGGGGTTGATCTTGACTGCCAGGGGGCCGACCGAGGCGAGGGCCTCGCGGGTCTGGGCGAGGCTCACGGTCTCGGGGTCGCCGAGGGAGTGCAGGTAGGTCAGGGCGCCGGCGCTGACCGCCTCGTAGAGCGGCTTCCAGCGCGGCTTCACCAGGTCGATGACGCCGGTCAGGTAGCTGCCCCCGGTGCGGAAGGCGATGTCCGCCTTGAGGGCCTTGACGAGTTGGCCGTGGGGGTTGAAGCCGGTGCGGCGCTCGCGCTGACGGCGCAGGCCGCCCACGAACGTCGCTTTCGCCGGGCCTGTGCGCGCCACGTAGCGCGTGAAGCCGAGCATCGTCGCGTACGGCGGCACGGTCGGCACCGAACCGGACAAAACAGGCGTGGTCACGTTGATCTCCCCGCAGCTCAGAGGCTGTTTTCGTACACACATACTAATCGACGGGTACGACATTCCCAACCGGCTGGGGAGGACGTGAAGCACTCCCAAATCGGATCGCACCACCTCGGCTTCCGGGATCGCCGGCCCGGCTCCCCGTCGGCGACCCGCAACCTGACCAGACGCCCATCCGATCCGCGGCTTGCCGTCGGATTCGACCGGTGTCAAACTCGGCCGGTGTCGAATCCAGAGGTGCGGGTGATCCCGGGCGAGGGCTGCTGCGATGCGCCGATGGTCGCCGAGCCGGTCAGCGAGCCCGATGCCGTCGCGTTCGCCCGGACCTTCAAGGCGCTCAGCGACCCCGTCCGGCTCCGGCTGCTGTCGATGATCGCCGCCCGCGCCGGCGCCGAGGTCTGTGTCTGCGACCTGCTCGACGCGTTCACCCAGACCGCGCCGACCATCTCGCTCCACCTCAAGGTGCTGCGCGACGCCTGCCTGATCACCGGTGAACGGCGTGCGTCCTGGGTCTACTACCGGGTCGTCCCGTCCGCCCTGGCCGCGCTGTCGCGACTGCTCGACGCGTCCGCCATGACCGCCACGGCCGACGCGTGAACCCGGCCCGCCGCGCCGGCGCCGAGGTCGTCGTCGCCGCGATGGGCGACGAGCACGCCGAGCAGGTCCTGGAGATCTACCGGCACGGCATCGCCACCGGCAACGCCACCTTCGAGACCGAACCACCCGACTGGGCCCGGTTCACCGCCTCCAGGCTTCCGGCGCACCGCTTCGTCGCCCTCGACGGCGACGGCGCGGTGCTCGGCTGGATCGCGTGCAGCGCCGTCTCGGACCGGTGCGTCTATGCCGGCGTCGTCGAGCACTCCGTCTATGTCCACCCCGGCGCCCGCGGTCGCGGCGTCGGCCGGATCCTGCTCACCGAGCTGATCGCCGCCACCGAGGCCGCCGGGATCTGGACCATCCAGTCCGGGGTCTTTCCCGAGAACACCGCCAGCCTGGCCCTGCACGCCGCCTGCGGCTTCCGCACCGTCGGCACCCGCCGGCGGGTCGGCCGGCATCACGGCGTCTGGCGCGACGTCACCCTCATCGAACGCCGCAGCCCCGTCGTCGGCTGACCGCCGGAGCATCCAGGATCAGCATGCAGCAAAATCCGCCGGGGTGGGCAGGCGCGCGGACCGGTGCGGCCTCAGTACTGGTGGAGCATGGTGTGGGTCCGGTCCGGGTCGGGCGCGTCCAGGTCCCAGAAGCGCAGGCTGCCGCCCCGATCGCCGGAGGCGACGATCGTCCGGCCGTTCACCTCGGCGGTTGCGACGCCGGTGACCGGCGCGCCGTGCCAGGTGTAGCAGAACTCCGGTGACTCGCCGGGCTTGTCGCCGAGGTGCGGGTCGAGGGCGACCACCTCCGACGAGTCCAGCGCGACCAGCACGACCGGCCCGCGGGCGGAGCGGGCGACCGTCGCGTGCCCGGGCGCCCCGACGGTGCAGTAGTTCAGTTCCTCGTCCCGCGCCACGTCGGCCAGCCGGAAGTGCAGGACGGTCTCGTAGAAGAACTCGCTCTGGTACGGGAAGTCGTCCTCGTCCTCCACGTCGTACTGCGCGGTGGTGTCGATCCCCGTCACCGCGATGAGCCTCCCGTCCACGGTCACGAGCCGGCAGGCGGTCGCGGTCTCCTCCGGCACCCGCCACGGCTCGTCGTGCAGCGGCTTGCCGGACGCCACGTCCCACACCGTCGCGATCGGCAGCATGGCGCTGGTGGGTACGGCCCGGTCGTGCACCACGGTCAGCGCGACGAGGCGGCCGTCCAGCACGCCGATGTCGGCGCCCTCCAGCAGGTGGACGTCCTGGCCGGCGTACAGCTCGCCGCGCGGCGAGCCGGTGGCGACGTCGTACAGCCGCACCCAGCCGTCGCGGGTGCCGACGCTCACCACCGCGGAGCCGTCCAGCTCGGTCATTCCGTACGCTATGACGGAGCCGGACCGGACGACGGGTTCGGCGTGCGGGGCGCCGTCGCCCGGGCTCCAGCGCAGCACCTCGTCGTCGCCGCCGGTGACGAGGAGGTCGCGGTCCGGCCCGGCGAAGGCCACGAAATCGACCTCGCCCGTGTGCGCGGTCAGGGCCGGCCCGGCGGGCTGCCGCGTGGCCGTGTCCCAGAAGCGCACCGCCCCGTCGGCGCCGCCGGAGGCGAACACCGGCCGCCCCGCCCAGCGGCCGGCGGCCAGCGCGGTCACCGGGCCTATCGGCTGCCCGTCGTGAGTGTCCACAGTGTGCTCTCGCCCATCGGCGTGCGTCTCTGCCACGCGCGGCAGTGTAGTGCCCGGCCGCGGGTCGTGGGCCTCGGTGATCGGCGGCCGGGTGATACTCGGGGCATGGCCCTGATCCGCTGCGACTTCTTCTCCGAGGCTCTCGCGCTCGGCACCTCGATGACCGTGCTGCTGCCGCAGCGGGCGGCCACCCAGATCGGCCTCGCGGGGCAGGCCACCGACGCCGCGCCGCCCGTGCTGTATCTGCTGCACGGGCTGAGCGACGACGACACCGCGTGGACGCGCTACACCTCCATCGAGCGCTACGCCGCGGCCAAGGGGATCGCCGTGGTCATGCCGCAGGTGCATCGCAGCTTCTACGCCGACGAGCGGTACGGCCACAAGTTCTGGACGTACGTCTCGGCGGAGCTGCCCGAACTCGTCTCGTCGTTCTTCCGGGTCTCGACCCGGCGGGAGGACACCTTCGTCGCCGGGTTGTCGATGGGCGGGTACGGCGCGCTCAAGCTGGCCCTGCGGCAGCCGGAGCGGTTCGCCGCCGCGGCCAGCCTGTCCGGGGCCGTCGACCTGGCCCACCTCTACGAGTGGGACAAGCGGCCGCACATCACCGAGCTGGTGGCCCGCGTCTTCGGCGACCGCCCGGTCGCCGGCACCGGGGACGACCTGGTGCACCTGGTGGAGCACAAGTCTCCGGAGGAGAAGCGCGTGCTGCCCCGGCTGTTCCTGCGGTGCGGCACCGAGGATCACCTGCTGGCGCAGAACGAGCGCTTCGTGGCCGCCTGCCGCCGGCACGGCGTCGACGTCGACGCCGGGTTCGGCCCCGGTGACCACGAGTGGGGCTACTGGGACACCCAGATCCGCTCGGTCCTGGACTGGCTGCCGCTGACCTGAGGGCTGTCAGGACTGTAGGGCCGACGCCATCCGGGCCTGCTCCTCGAGGACCTCGTTCATCCGGGCCTGCACCGCGTCCATCTGCCCGATCGTGTCGCTCGTGGTCATGATGCCGCTCGATACCGTACGCGCGCTGTGCTGGATGCCGTTGATCTGTTCCGACACCCGCTGGGTGGCCTCGGCGGTCTCCCGTGCCAGGTCCTTGACCTCGCCGGCCACCACCGCGAAGCCGCGGCCGACCTCGCCGGCCCGGGCGGCCTCGATCGTCGCGTTGAGGGCGAGCAGGTTGGTCTGGTCGGCGATCGACGAGATGATCTTGATGACGTCGCCGATGGCGGTCGAGGCCTGGCCCAGCGCCTCGACCTCCTGGGTCATCTCGGAGGCGCGGGCCACCGCGTCCTGGGCCACCCGGGTCGCGTCGTCGCTCGCCGCGCGCAGCCGGGAGACCGTGTCGAGCAGCGAGCGGGCGTTGTCCGCGGCGACCTCGTTGCCCCGGACGATGTCGAGGCGCTGCGACACCAGCTGGCCCACGTTGCGCAGGGCGGAGGCGCGCGAGTCGGAGAGCTCGATGCGGTCGGTGGTGAAGAAGTCCATGGTGCCGACGATCCGGCCGTGCCGGCTGATCGGCAGGCAGACGCCCGAGCGGACGCCGGCCCGCTGCGCCGCGGGGGCGCGTACGCAGTCGGTCAGCTCGCCGATGTCCTTCACGAAGACCAGATCGTTGGCGCGCCAGGCGCGGCCGGACAGGCCGACGCCCTCGGCGAAGGTGGCCGCCAGGGTCACCTTGCGGAACTCCTCGCCGGCCGAGCCGGACTCCACCTTGAAGCGCAGCAGGTCGTCGTTGTCGTCGATCTCCCAGTACGACCCGTACGCCCACCCGAACGCCGTGCGCACCGAGTCGAGCGCGATGCGCAGCGTGGACGACGTGTCCTTGGCACGGCCCAGGGCCGTGACCACCTCGGTGACCGCGAGCCGGTCGTCGGCCACCTGGCGCAGCTCGGCGGTGGCGAGGGCGGAGAAGCGGGCGCGTTCGGCGATGCGGGCGATCGTCGACCACTTCTCGCTGCGCGGCCCGTCGATGTAGAGCGGCTCCGCGGAGTAGTACTCGAGCACCGCGATGACCTCTCCGTCGCGCAGCACCGGGGTGACGACCGCCGCCTCCATGCCCGCCTCCGCGGCGGCCTGGCAGCGCAGGCAGTCGCCGCACTGCTCGACCGAGCCGACGTACACGGGCTGCCGGGTCCGGACCGCGCGGCCGACCAGGCCGGCGTCCATCGGCACCGGCCGGCCGGCGATCACGGCCCGGAGGTCGTCCACGATCGCGCCGGTCTCGTACTGCACGACGACCTGACCGTTGCCGGTGGGCCGCCAGACCGCGCCGTAGCTGAAGTTGTGCGAGTCGACCGTGCTGTCCACGGTGACCTGCCAGGCGGTCTCCTCGTCGGTCACGTTCTCGAGGTCCAGAATGAGCTTCTCGAGACTCTCGACGTCGCGGGGGATCGGACGCAGCGGATTCGTCTCCGCCGCCCGCGATCGGAATGAGACCACCGGGCACTCCTGTCACTCGTCACGCCGTGCTGCACCCATCATCGGGCAACGGCGGCGCCGCAGGAGGCGGATTGACGGAACCGGGCGGCCGGCGTGCACCGGCCGCCCGGTCCGTCAGTCGTTGTCGCGGGACTGCTCGGCGAGGAAGCGTTCCAGCTCGGCGCCCAGTTCCTCGGCGCTCGGCAGGCCGCCGCTCGGCTCGGCGAGCAGGTTGCCGGACCGGCCCCGCAGGAAGGAGTCGTACTGCGCCTCCAGGGAGGTCACCAGCCGGCCCGCCTGCTCGTCGTCGGCGACCTGCTTGTCGATCTCCTCGCGGATCTCGGTCGCGGCCTCGTGCAGCGCCGCGGTGGGCAGCACCAGGCCGGTGGTGTTCGCGACCGACTCGACGAGCAGCTCGGCAGCCGCCGGATAGCTCGCCTGGGCCAGGTAGTGCGGCACGTGGGCCGCGTAGCCCATGGCGTCGTGACCGGACTCGCCGAGGCGGAACTCGAGCAGGTTGCCGACGCTGGCCGGCACCTGCACCCGCTGCAGCCACGACTCGCGCTCGCCGAGCAGGCGGCGGTCGGTGGCGTGCGCGGTGACGCTGACCGGGCGGGTGTGCGGCACCGCCATCGGGATGGCGTTGAGGCCGACGGTCAGGCTCACGCCGAACCGGTCGATGAGCGTGCGCACGGCCGCGATGAAGCGCTCCCATTGCAGGTCGGGCTCGGGCCCGGCGAGCAGCAGGAACGGGGTGCCGGTGAGATCCTTGAGCAGGTGCAGCGCCAGGCTCGGCTGCTCGTAGCTCTCCCAGTGGTCCTCGACGAAGATCATCGGAGGGCGGCGCGATCGGTAGTCGAGCAGCTGGTCGAGGTCGAACGTCGCCAGGACGCGTCCCTCGAACTGCTCCAGAAGGTGTTCCCGGGAGAGCTGGATGGCGCTCCCCGCGTCGACGAACCCGGTGAGTGCCTGGACGAGCACCACGCCGTCCAGGTCAGGCAGGTCGTCGGCCAACTCGTAGAGCCCGTGTGGGTCGAGCACGCTGCGGACCTCCTCGAAACGAACGCCCGCAATGGCGGGGCAATCGGATAACAACAACCGTCCGTCCGGGTCCATTCCCGGCCTTCATGATCTTTCCGTACGCCCGCAGCACGCCGGACGCCGCGGCCCGGTGCGGGCCGCGGCGTGCCGGAACGGGGGTGCTCAGACCCGGAACTGCCCGACGAGCGACTGGAGCTCCTCGGCGAGCCGGGCCAGCTCCTCGGCCGTACGCCGGGACTCGGTCACGCCCTGGTTCGTGCTCTGCGCGGCCTCGGCCACCCCGGAGATGGTGCGGGCGATCTCGGTGGAGCCGCCCGCCGCCTCGGCGACGCTGCGCCCGATCTCGCTGGTCGTGGCGGTCTGCTCCTCGACGGCCGAGGCGATGGTGTCCGAGTACGAGTTGATCCGCTCGATGACCGCGGCGATCTCCCCGATCGCGTCGACGGCCGCCGAGGTGTCCGTCTGGATGGCCTGGATCCGGCTGGAGATCTCCTCGGTCGCCTTCGCGGTCTCCTGGGCCAGGTCCTTGACCTCGCTGGCGACCACGGCGAAGCCCTTGCCCATCTCGCCGGCGCGGGCGGCCTCGATGGTGGCGTTGAGGGCGAGCAGGTTCGTCTGCTCGGCGATCGAGGTGATCACCTTGACGATGTTGCCGACCTCGGCGGACGACGTGCCCAGCTTGGCGACCGTCGTGTTGGCGGACTGGGCGACCGCGACGGCGCCGCGGGCCACGCCGGCGGCGTCGGCGGCGCTGGTGGCGATCTCCCGGATGGACGCGGTCATCTGCTCGCTGGCGGCGGCGACCGTGTCGACGTTGCTGCTGACCGTACCGGCGGCGTCCGAGACCAGGCCGGCGCGGGAGCTGGTCTGCTCGGCGTTGACCGCGATGCGGCTGCTCACCTGGGCCATCTCCTGGGCGGACCCGGCCAGGGTGTGGCTGCTGCCGGTGATCCGCGAGATCGTCTCGCGCAGCGTGCCGGTGGCGCGGTCGAGCTGCTTGGCCATCCGGCCGATCTCGTCCTTCGCCGTGACGTCCGCCCGGCCGGTCAGGTCGCCGGCGGCGATGCTGTCGATCACCGCGGACAGGCCCTTGATCCGGGTGATGATGCCGCGGGCCACGGTCAGGGCCAGCAGGGTGGCGATCACCAGGCCGGCGACCAGGACGACGATCACGAAGGTCCGCGCCGACCGGTAGGACGAGGCCGCCGAGGCGACCGCCTTCTTGGCTTCCGCGTCCTCCTGCAGGGCGAGCTGCTCGAGGTTGGCCTTGGCGCGGATGATCGCCGGTTGCACCAGGACGTCGCGGGCGATGAGCGTCTTCGCCGCGTTGCCGGCCTCCGCCTCCTTCATGAACCCGTTGCGCGCTTCCCGGTACTTGCCCCAGAGGTAGATCGCCTGGTCCATCAGCTTGGGGTTCACCGTGTTGGCCCGGTACGCGGCGTTGTCGGCGTCGACCTTCGCGTCCAGCAGCTTGATACTCGCCGCGATCTCCGGCGTCGGCGACTGGCCGTACGAGAGCACCTGGGCGTGGATCGTGCCGACGTCGGAGGTGATCAGGCCGAGCTGCTGCGACGCGACGACGCTCTTGCTGTAGAGCTGCTGGCCGACGGAGTTCACCTGCGACAGGCGGGCCAGCGCCACCAGTCCCACGGTCGCGGCGACCAGGGTCAGCGTGGCCACGATCAGCATGATCTTCGTGTTGAGCGACCGGTCGGCGAGCCAGGCCTGGGCGGGGTTGCGAAAGGCGGGCCGGCGGAAGGACAGGACGTTCTTGACGGAAGGCATCTGGTGGTGACCTCGCGGTAGTTCCGGCTCGGGCCTTATCGCCCCTGGCCCTCACTATCGGGTGCGGCTCGGTTCCACTGAGGTTATATGGCCCAGATCGCCTTCTCAGACGGTCAGCGGCCGGTGGGCCCGCAGCTGTTCGTCCACCTGCTCCGCCGACAGCGGCCGGGAGAAGTGGTAGCCCTGCGCGAAGCGGTAACCGAGCCGGTACAACGTCTCCGCCTGCTCGGCCGTCTCGACGCCCTCGGCGATGGCCTGCAGGTGCAGCCCGTTGGTGATCTGGATCATCGCGGTGGCGATCACCGCCTCCTCCGAGCGGCCGCCGATGCCGTCGACGAACGACTTGTCGACCTTCAGCGTGTCCGCCGGGCAGGTACGCAGCAGGCCCAGCGACGAGTGCCCGGTGCCGAAGTCGTCCAGCGCCACCTTCACGCCCAGCGTCACGAGGTTCTGCAGGGTGTCCAGGGCCACGCCGCCGTCGAAGACCGCGGTCTCGGTGACCTCCACGACGAGCTTCTCCGGGTCGAACCCGGAGTCGGCGAGGGCCGCGCGCACGTCGGCGGCGAAGCCCGGCTCGCGCAGCTGGCGCGCCGAGACGTTGACGCCGATCTCGCCGGGTGCGGCCGTACCGAAGCGTTCCTGCCAGTCGGCCGCCTGCCGCAGCGCGGTCCGCAGGATCCAGTCGCCCAGCGGCACGATGAGGCCGGTGCGCTCGGCGATCGGGATGAACACGTCGGGGCCGATGAAGCCGCGCTCGGCGTGTTTCCAGCGGACCAGCGTCTCCAGCGAGGTCCACCGGCCGTCGGGCAGCGCCACGATCGGCTGGTAGACCAGGGTGAAGTCGCCGTGGTCGAGGGCCCGGCGCAGCTCGGCGCCGAGCTGGGCGTCGGCGGCCTGGTCCTGTTCGAGCCGGGCGTCGTAGACGGCGTGCCGGCCCTTGCCGCGCTCCTTGGCGGCGTACATCGCCAGGTCGGCGCGGCGCAGCAGCTCCTGCGGGCTGGCCTCCGGCCACACCTCGGCCAGGCCGATGCTGGCCTTGACGAGCAGGTCGTAGCCCAGCGCGTGCACCGGGCGGGTCAGCGACTCCGCGATGCGGTCCAGCACCTCGGTGGCCTCGTCGCTGCGCAGCCCGTTCAGCAGCAGGCCGAACTCGTCGCCGCCGAGGCGGGCCACGATGTCGTCGGCGCGTACCGCCTCGCGCAGCCGGTCGGCGACCACCACCAGCAGCGCGTCGCCGACGGCGTGGCCGAGCCGGTCGTTGATGGCCTTGAAGTCGTCGAGGTCGATCAGGGCCAGGCTGAGCGTCTCCGGCGCGTCGCCGTCCGGGCCGCTCACCCGGGCGAGCGCCTCGCTCGTCTGCTGCTCGAACAGGGAGCGGTTGGCCAGGTCGGTCAGGTCGTCGTGGGTGGCGCGGTGGGTCAGCTGATCCTGGTAGCTGTTCAGCTCGAGCAGGTTGGCGTCGACCCGGCGCAGCAGGCGCCCGTTCTCCGACAGCGCGCTGATCTGGCGCGCCACCACGAGCACGGTGAGGACGACCGCGGCGAGGGCCACGGTCAGCACGACCGCGCCCGCCATGCCGGCGACGAACAGGAGCAGGCCGTCGGTGGCGGCGACGGCGAGGTACGGCACGGCGTTGAACGAGCGGGGACGCCGCGGCGGGAGCTCCACGCGGGCGGCCCGGCGCTGCCGGTCCGCGGCGAGGGCGACGCACAGCATCGCGGCCGGGATGAACACCATCGAGCCGCTCAGGCCCGGGTGCAGCGTGAGGAAGAGCGGGACCAGGCCGCCGCCGGCCGCGCCGATCGCCGCCGCGAGCGCGAGCAGGCGCAGCGCGACCCGGTCCAGGCCGCCGAAGCCGCTGACCGCCACCTTGACGAAGGCGAGCGCGGCGACGAGCCCCATGCCGGTCAGGATCAGCATCGGCACGGCCCGGGTGCTGCCCGCCTGCCAGGCGTCGAGCACCTCGGTGATCAGGTACCACGAGAAGACGCCGAGCGTGATGGTCACCGTGGCGGAGTCCAGGACGAAGCGCAGCATGAGCCGGTCGCGCTGGTAGCCGCTCATCGGGAGCCGCAGCAGCGCCCAGAGCAGGAGCAGCACCGCCGCGCCGTACGCGATCGAGGTGGGCAGGTCGTGGTCCTGACCGAGCGCCCCGGGGTCGAGCACGTAGTGGCGGGCGTCGCCGGTGATCGCCAGGACGAGGATGACGCTGGCGC
This sequence comes from Pseudosporangium ferrugineum, assembly GCF_003002065.1. Lineage (GTDB taxonomy): Bacteria > Actinomycetota > Actinomycetes > Mycobacteriales > Micromonosporaceae > Actinoplanes > Actinoplanes ferrugineus_A. The sequence continues at coordinate 261,674 of NZ_PVZG01000010.1, read as the reverse complement.
CGGCGAAGGAGCGCCAGACCCGCGCGGTGACCCGGTCGAGATCCGGGACCGAGGCGGTACGCCAGCACTCCCAGCCGGCCACCGCGGTGCCCACCATGGCCGGCATCCAGCCCCAGACGACCTGGGTACGCTGCTCCGCGTAGTTGACGGTGAACAGGACGACAGAGGCGGCGAGAACCGCGGCCGCCGTCAGCAGCATCGGAGTCGGGCGCAGCCGCTCCACCTGCCGTTCGTCGACCGTCATCCGGCGTTGCCCTCCTGGAGAACCGAGCTTCCGGGTTATCTGATCGGTCGGACTGCGAGGCGATTGAGCAGAACGGGTGCCGGGTACGCGTAACCACGTGGCTGCGGAGCGTGGGATCTTCCCCAGACCTGTCATGCACGTGCATCTGCAAGGCACAATGGGAACCCCCTCCTCCCCTGGAGCGAACTGGTGAGTGAATCCGCCGCACCTCCGTCACCCCCGTCACCGCCGGCGTCCGAGGATGCGGGCCCTCCGGGAACCCTCTGGGCCCGGATGAAGGCCGACCCGCAGTACGCCCCGGAACACCTCGCCCTCGAGGCCGTGCGCCGGCTCGGCCCCCAGGCGCGGGACTGGGCGGAGCACGCCCGGGAGCAGCACCCCGGCATCACCGCCGACGCCCTCGCCGACCAGGCCGTCAAGCGCTTCATCAACCACGCCCGGCTCTCCGGGGCGGTCTCCGGCGCCACCGGGCTGCCCGGCGCCGTCGTCGACGTCGGCGTGCTGGCCTGGACCCAGTCCCGCATGGTGCTGCACATCGCCGCGGCGTACGGCGTCGACACGACCAGCCCGGACCGCGCGACCGACCTCCTCGTGCTGCAGAAGGTGCACAAGCTGGCGGAGACCGCCCGGGTGGCGCTGGGCGTCGCCGCCGGGCGCGAGCGGGCCAGCCGGCTCTTCGCCGACTCCGCCGACCGGCCGCTCAGCGGCGTGATGCTCAAGCTGGGCGTCAAACTCGCGCAGATGGCGGGCGTACGCGCGGCCAAGCGGATGTTCGCCAAGATGATCCCGGGCGCCGCGGTGGTCCTGGGCACCTGGGTCAACTCCAGCGCCACCAAGGACCTCGCCCGGCGCACGCGTGAGCTGTACGGACGCCCCTAAAGTTCCGCTCGCCGCTGTCGATGTGTCTCGGGTAACGGCCCGGCACACTCGCACGGAGGGAGGACCGCATGAAGCACCGTCGCCGGTGGCTGCTGGTCCTCGCCCCCCTCCTGCTGACCGGCTGCGGCGGCCTCGGCGGGTCCGCCACCACGGGCGCCTCGCCGTCCTCGGGAGCCGCCGGCGCGGGTGCCGGCGGCGGCAACTCCTGGCTCGTGGTGGAGCGGGGCAGCCCCACCCCCTCGCCGACGCCGAGCAGCGGCATCCCGCCGTACCCGACTCCCGCCGCGACCGGCTTCCTGCCGCTGAAGACCCCGCAGCCGACCACGCCCACCCCGACGTGCGCGCCGGACACCGTGCACTTCTCCCGGGTCGGGGCGCTGGCCGTGACGCCGGGCACCACCAGCGCCACGGCGAGCTGGTACAACGTCGGCGGCTACAACCTGGTCGAGTACCGCCTGACCGCGATCAGCCACGACCTGAAGGTCGGCAACCAGCGCGACATCGGGTGGATCCGGATCAAGCCGAGGACGGCGTGCGGCCCGATGACCGCCACGATCAGGAACCTGGACCGGAAGACCGGGTACGTGTTCTCGCTGGACGCGGTCGTGACCCGGCGCAGCGGTGACGGCACCCACGCCGGCACGCTGCTGCGCTCACACGTCATCTACACCAGGTAGTCGGTCAGGTCCCGCTCCGGGCGGTAACCCTGGCCGTACGCCCGGGACAGGTCCAGCACCATGCCGTCGGTGAGCTGGTCGACCGCGTACCGGGTCAGCGACGGCACCGCCGCGGCGAGGCCCCGGACCAGGCCCACGGGAACGTGCCGGACCGGCACGCCCAGCACCCGGCCCAGCACCTCGTCGCGCCGGTAGGGGCGCGCGTCCGCGATGTTGTAGGCCCCGGCCGGCCAGGTCACCGCCGCGAGGCAGGCCGCCGCCAGGTTCTCCACCGCCGTCAGGCTCATCGCCACGTCCGGGCCGGGCAGCCACGCCCGCCCGCCCCGGACCACCCGGCGCAGGCGCGGCAGCAGATGCCGGTCGCCGTCGCCGTAGACGGCCCGCGGCCGCAGGGCCACCGCGCCCGCCGCGAGCGCCAGCCGTTCACCGGCGGCCTTGGTGCGTCCGTACGCGCTGCGCTGCCGATCCGCGGGACTGTCCTCGCCCACCGGGCCCCCGTACGGCCCCGGGCGGTACACGCTGGCGCTGCTCACCCACACGACGGGCCGTCCCCGGGCGGCCTCGAGCAGCCGGGCGGTGCCGTCCACGTTCACCGCCCGGTACGCCGCCTCGGCCCGCCGCCCCGGCGCGGGATCCCCGACGGCGGCGGCGAGGTGCACCACCGCGTCCGCGCCGGCCAGGCCGGGCACCTCGCGGGCGGCGTCCCACCGGACGTACCCGCCGACCGGCCCGGGGCGGCGGCCCACGCACACCACGTCGTGCCCGGCTGCCGCGGCGAGGCGGGCCACGGCCGTACCGCAGAAGCCGGAGGCACCGGTCACGGCGAGCCTCATGACGGCCGCACCACCAGCGAGCGCCACGACGGCAGGGCCGAGCGCCGGTCCACCCGGGCCCGCACCACCACCGGCCGGTACGGCGCCAGCGCCCGCAGCACGTCGCCGAGCTGCGTCCGCGCCAGCCGGGCGCCGGGGCAGGCGTGCGGCCCGGTGCCGAAGGCGAGTTGGGCGATCCGGGCGCTCACCGGCCGCGCCGGATCCGGATCGAGGTGATGGGCGTCGAGCACGTGCCGGGCGACGAGCAGCATCCGGTCGCCGCCGCGCACCGGGCACCCGCCGGGCACCGGCAGCTCCCCGGCGTCCGCCGCGACCCGGGGCAGCAGGGGCGTGGGCGCGGTGACCCGCAGCAGCTCGTCGGCGAGGGCGGGGCTGTCCGCGTACGCCCAGAGGTCCGCGTCGCAGGCCCACGCCGCGGCCCGCGGCACCGCGGCGACCGTGGTCGTGATCGCAGCCACCGCCAGCATCGTGGCCAGCGGGAGGCGGTCCGGCCCGGCCGGTGCCAGCAGCGCGGCCAGCCGCCCGGTCGCCTCGCGGGCCGCGCGCCCGGCGCCGGGGCGGGGCAGGCCGGGCAGGTGATCACGGGCGGCGGCTGCCGCCGCGTCGCGCGCCGCGGCGGCCAGCGCGACCCCGTCCACGTCCACGCCGAGCAGGGCGGCGGCGGTGGTCCCGGCCAGCTCGGCCGCCAGCGGGACGAGATCGACCGGGTCGCCGCCGGCCAGCGGCTTCAGGCCGCGCTCCAGCAGGTCCGTCCAGACCGGGCGCAGCCGGGCCACCCCCGCCGCGCCGAGCGCCTCCGCGGCGTCCCGGCGGGCGTGGCGGTGGCCGTCGCCCTGCTGGTCGAAGAGCAGGCCGCCGCCGGCCAGCCGCCCGGCCGCCCCGCCCGTGGTGCCGGCCGCGGTGCGGTCGAGCGGGATCCGGGTCAGCCCGGCGACGAACGCCTCCCGGTCGTGCACGAGCAGCGTGCGGCCGAGCCGGACGACGGGGCGCCGGCGGGTGGCGGCGAGGAGCGCGAACAGCACCGGGTGGCTGCCCAGGTAGACGCGGCGGTCGCGGGTGCGTGCCCTCATCGCACGTGCACCGCGTCGCCGGCGGGCCGGTAGCGCCGGTCCCAGTGCCACAGCAGCGTCCGGCGTGGTCCCCAGCCGCGCAGCCGGCGCAGGCTCGTCTCCACCACCAGCTCCTCGGACCGCACGATGCGGTCGCTGTGCTGCCGCGCCCGGTTGAGCAGCGTCACGTCCTCGGAGCCGTCCTCCAGGGCCTCCCGGGGCGTGCCGCCGCAGCGCTCGTACAGGTCGGCGGTGATGGCCAGATTGTGGCCGTGGACCAGCACGAACGGCGCTCGGGCGGACGCCGACCGGTGCTGCCACCGGCCGATCCGGGCGGCGAGACGCACCACCGCCGGGTAGATCCGGCGCTGCGCCCAGGTCGGCTCCTCGTCGCGGCGCGGGACGCTGCGGCCGCACACCAGCTCCGCCCGGTCGAGCAGGGACCGGCCGGTGGCGACCCAGCCGGGTGCGGGAAGGCAGTCCGCATCCGTACGCAGCAGCTTCGTCGCGCCGTGCCGGATCGCGTACCGGAACCCGGTGTCGGCGGCCGTCCCCGCGCCCGGCGCGGGCTCGGCGACCACCACGACGTCGCCGGGGAAGCCGGCGGCCACCTCGGCGGTGCCGTCCGTCGACGCGTTGTCCACGACGACCAGGGTGAACTCCCGGTCGGTCTGCGCGGCCAGCGCGGCGAGCGCACCGGGCAGCAGCCGGGCCTCGTTGTACGCGGGAACCACCACGGCGAGGTCCCTCATGCGGCCGCCGCCAGCCGGGCCGCCGCGGCGCGGTCGGGCTTGCGGGAGCGCCCGGCGAGCGGGACGTCGGCGAGCATCACCGCGTCCGGCCGGGCCGCGCCCATGCGGGCGAGCGGGGCGCGCAGGGCGGCCCGCACGGCGTCCGGGGACGCGCCGGCGACCGGCTGCACCACGGCGACCACCCGCTCGTCGCCGTCCCCGGCGGGCACGCCCACGATCACCGCCAGCTCGACGCCCGGCACGTGCAGCGCCGGCTCGTACAGGCCGGGATAGATGTTCTCGGCACCCCGCAGGATCATGTCCTTGCACCGGCCGCCGAGCACGACCCGGCCGTCCTCGACCCGGCCCACGTCACCGGTGGCGATCCACTCGTGCGGCTCCTCGCCCAGGTAGCGGTCGGCCGCGTTGGGGCCGGCGAGCAGCAGCTGGCCCCCCTCGCCGGTGCGGGCGCGTACGCCCGGGAGCAGGTCGCCGGCCAGATCGCCGCCGCCGGTGTGCGCGGCCTTGGCGGTGGCCTCGACGGCGGCGGCCGGGAACACCTCGGTGAGGGCGTACACGCCCCAGGCCTCGTCCGCGCCGGCCCGCCGGACCCGGGACAGCAGCTCCGCGCTGACCGGGGCGGAACCGCTGTAGACCCGGCCGGTGAAGCGGATTCCCGCGGCGAGCGCGGCCCGCAGCTGCGGCGGCGTCAGGTACGTCGCCTGGGGCGCGAGCCCGGCGGCCTGCCGCACCAGGGCCGCCGGCCGTCCCGCGGGCAGTGCCACCGGCGCGCCCCCGGCCAGGGACGGGACCAGGACGAAGAAGGTCCCGCCCAGCACCGGCCGGCCGGGCTCCGGGCGGACCAGGTCGTGCACGGTCCGCATGCCGGCGGTCAGGCTCGCCCGGGTGTGCACCACGGCCCGGGGCCTGCTGGTGGTGCCGGACGTGAAGACCACCACCGCGTCGCCGTCGCCGTCGAACCCGCGCGGGCGCGGCCCCGGGGCGGGCGCCAGCGCGGGGGCGCTGCCGGGCAGCCGCCGCCCGATCGTCACGGCCGGGGCGAGGGCGGCGAGGTCGGGCAGCGCGAGGTGGGCGCGGCGGGCGAGCGGCGCCGCCCAGCCCGCCACCGCCTGCGCGGCCGCGTCGGCCAGGACCAGCTCCGGCCGGGCCAGGGCGAGCCGGGCCAGCAGCACGTCCGGGCCGGCGGTCGGGTCCAGCACCGCGACGCGCAGGCCCAGGTGGTACGCCGCCAGCAGCACGGCCAGGGAACGGGGGCCGGGGCGTACGGCCACCCCGACCGTGGCGCCGGCCGCCAGCCCCCGGGCGTGCAGGGCGGCGGCGTAGCCGGTGGTGAGCCGGTGCAGGTCGCCGCGGGTGGCCCGGGCGACCGTACGGCCGCCGCGCCGCGCCCCGAGGACGGCCGGGCGCGGATCGTCCTCGCGCAGGCCCGCGATCAGGTCGCCGAGCATCAGCGCGGATCCGCCGTGAGCGAGCCGCTGCCGCGGTCGAGATACCACTTCGCGGTGCCGACGATCCCGTACGCGCTCAGCCGCCGGGTCGAGTTCTCCACGACCATGTCCCGGCTGTGCCGGATGGCGGCGGTGGTCCGGCGTACCCGGTTGAGGAACGTGCGGTCGGTGGGGGACGGGCGCCGGGGCATGCCGCCGCACGCCTCGTAGAGCTCCGCCGTGATCGCCATGTTGTTGCCGGCGTGCATCCGGTAGGGCGCCCGGTAGCCCCGCTCCCGATGGGCCGGCCGCAGCCGGCCGAACGTGGCCGCGACGCCGACCAGCAGGCGGAACAGGGCCCGCCCGGCCGGTCCGTGCTCGTCGCGGCGGGCGGTGATCCGGCCGCACATCAGCCCGGCGCCGCCGAGCAGGCCGGCCCGCGCCGCCGCCACCCAGCCCGGCCGCGGAAGGCAGTCCGCGTCCGTCCGCGCGAGCAGCACCGCCCCCCGCGAGATCGCGTGCCGGAAGCCGGTGTCGACCGCGCAGCCGACGCCCTTCTCGGTCTCCACCAGCACGTGCACCGGGAACGGCGCGGCGAACGCCCGCGCGATCTCCGCGGTGCCGTCGGTGGAGCCGTTGTCCACCACGAGCAGCTCGAAGTCCGTGTCCGTCTGGTCCGCCAGCGCCGCCAGCGTCTGCCCGATCCGCGCCGCCTCCTGGTACGCCGGCACGATCACCCACAACTCGGTCACGCGGACACCTCCCAGACCATGGTCATCAGGGAGACGCCGCCGCCGAGGCCGACGAAGAGCACCCGGTCGCCGGGGGAGAGCCGGTCGCGGACGCGCGCGAGCTGCACGCCCAGCGAGGCGCTGGCCAGGTTGCCGAGCTCCGGCACGGTGACCTCGAGCTTCTCCGCCGGCACCCCGGCCACCTCCACGAACCGCTGGAGGTACGGCATCGTCACCTGGTGCACGAGCACCCGGGCGTAGTCGTCCCACCCGAACCCGGTGCGGTACGCGACCCGCTCCAGCAGGCCGGCCCCGATCTTCTCGAAGACGCCGCGCAGCCGGTGCCCGTCGCCGGTGAAGTAGGTGTGCTCGTCGCCGCGCGGATGCCGCGAACCGCCGCCGAAGATGCCGCCGACCTGCCAGTGCTCCGAGTGGGTCTCGCTGTCCACGTCCAGGATCCCGCCTGTGCCGACCGGCTCGACCAGCACCGCCGCCCCGGCGTCGCCGAACGTGAACCCGGCGAACGCGCTGCGGGCCTGGACCATGCCGTCGAGCCGCGGCCGCATCGACCGGGTCGGGGTCTCCCCGGTCACCACCAGCGCGCGCTGCGCCCGGCCCGCCAGGATCATCGACCGGGCCAGGTCGATGCCGTTGAGGAAGCTGTTGCAGGCGTTCGTCACGTCGAGCGCGTGCGCCCGGCTGCCCAGCGCCGCCTGCACGACGTGCGCGGTGGCCGGCTCGACCATGTCGCGGGTGGCCGAGGCGAACAGCAGCAGGTCGATGTCGAGGGCGTCCAGGCCGGTCTCGTCGAGCACCCGTCGCGCGGCGCGGACGGCCAGGTCGGAGGCGTACTCGTCGGCGGCCGCGACCCGGCGCCGGTCGATGCCGGTGGCCTGCGCGAACATTCCGGGCGGCAGCGGCAGGTTGCTCGCGGCGGCGACCCGCTGCTGCAGGTCGGCCGTGGTCACCTCCCGGTCGGGCAGGACGCTGGCCACCGCGGTGATGCCCACGGGGGGAACGGTCGAGGTCATGGGCGCCAGCCTTCAGCACGGCCGGGGTCCGCGGCGTGAGTAGAACGGCTCATTCTCGCTAGGCCCCGCGGCTCCGGCGCTGGCCCGTACGGGTCTTCTCTAAGCTTTCCGGCATGGAACCCATCGTCGACACGGTCGTGATCGTGGCGATCTGCGTGCTCGGCGCGGCGCTCGCCCGGCGGCTCGGCTTCATCGCCCCCCTCGTGCTGCTGGTGGCCGGCCTCGGCCTCTCCTTCGTGCCCGGCCTGCCGGAGGTGCACGTCGAGCCGGAACTGGTGCTGATCGGGATCCTTCCGCCGCTGCTGTACGTGGCCGCGCTGCAGACCAACCTCGTCGCCTTCCGCCGGGCCCTGCGGCCGATCCTGCTGCTGGCCGTCGGGCTGGTCGTGTTCACCGCCTTCATCGTCGGCTTCGTGGTGCACGCGCTGCTCCCGGACATCCCGCTGGCCGCCTGCATCGCCCTCGGCGCGGTGGTCGCGCCGCCGGACGCGGTGTCGACCACGGCGATCGCCCGCCGCATCGGCCTGCCTCGCCGGATGGTCGTCATCCTCGAGGGCGAGAGCCTGCTCAACGACGCGACCGCGCTGGTGATGGTGCGCATCGCCACCGGCGCCCTGCTCGGCTCCGCGGTCGGCTTCTGGGAGATCACCGGGCAGATCGCGCTGAAGGCGGGGGTCGGCGTGCTGCTCGGCCTGGTGGCGGCGGTCGGCGCGGCCTGGCTGCACAAGCGCATCACCGACCCGCTGCTGGACGACGCCGTGTCGCTGCTCACCCCGTTCGTCGTGGTGATCATCGCCGAGGAGCTGCGGTCGTCCAGCGTGGTGGCGGTCGTGGTGGCGGGGCTGTACCTCGGGCACCGGATCCCGTACCTGCTCTCGGCCACCTCGCGGCTCCAGATGGACGCCGTCTGGCGGCTCATCACGTTCCTGCTCGAGGGAGTGGTGTTCCTCATCGTCGGCCTCCAGCTCCGGGAGTTGATCGGTCACCTGGAGACGGACCTGGCCACCACCGTACGGGTCACCGGCCTGGTCTTCCTCACCCTGGTCGCGGCGCGGTTCGTCTGGATGTACCCGGCGACGTACCTGGCCCGGCTCTTCCCCGGCGTCCGGGCCCGCGAGGAACGCCCGCCGATCGCCGTGCCGACCGTCATCGGCTGGGCGGGCATGCGCGGCGTGGTCACCCTCGCGGCGGCGCTGACCCTGCCGTCGACGGAGGAGGTGCCGGGCCCGTACACCCGCGACCTGTTCGTCTTCGTCGCCTTCGCGATCATCGTGCTGACCCTGCTGGTCCAGGGCACCACGCTGCCCATGGTGGCGCGCCGGCTGGGCGTCCGCGAGGACACCACCACCGCCGACGCGCTGGCCGAGGCGAACGTCCAGCACGCGGCCAGCCGGGCGGCCCGGGAACGGCTCGAGGCTCAGGCGGACGGCGCGCCCGCCTCGGTGGTGGAACGGCTGCGCGCGCTCACCGACAGCCGCTCCAACGGCGCCTGGGAACGGCTCGGCAACCAGGAACAGGAAACCCCCTCGGCCGCGTACGGCCGCCTGCGCCGAGAGATGATTACCGCCGAGCGGCACGTCTTCAAGATCGCCCGCAACGAGGGGCGCATCTCCGAGGAGGTGCTCAACCGCGCCCAGCGCGAGCTCGACCTCGAAGAATCCCAGCTGACCCGGAGTGACGAGTGACCTGCGAGCACCTCAAGAACGCGACCGAGCCGGACCCGCAGGCGCCGCAGGGCGCCGGCTGCCCGGAATGCGTGGAGGACGGGTACCAGGACTGGGTCCACGTGCGGCTCTGCCTGACCTGCGGCTACGTGGCCTGCTGCGACTCCTCCCCGAGGCGCCACATGTCCCGCCACTACGAGGAGACGGGCCACCCGGTGATGCGCTCGTACGAGCCGGGCGAACACTGGAAATGGTGCTTCGCCGACGAGATCCTCGGCGCCTGACCGGGCGCCGGCCGCGCGGCGGTCCGATCCGGGCGTCCGGGGCGGGGAACCGGGCGTGGACCGTGATCGACCGCACAGGGTCCGGGGGAAGTATCTGGGGGTAACCGGACAGTCGCGCAGACGTTGTCAGTCGCATCGGTGAGAATGACCGCTGACGCGGCCGCACAGGATTGAACCACCGCTCGGATGGGCACTCGGTGCCCCGCCCGCGGGGGAGACCTCGCGACCGCGGGCACCGACGGTCGAGGGTGGGAGCAGCACATGCAGGTGTGGCCGGGTCACCGGTATCCACTGGGCGCGACGTACGACGGGACGGGCACCAACTTCGCGATCTTCTCGGAGGTCGCCGAGGCGGTCGAGCTGTGTCTCTTCGACGCGTCGGGCAACGAGCGCAAGGTTCAGCTGCACGAGCAGGACGCCTTCGTGTGGCACGCGTACCTGCCGGGGGTGGAACCGGGGCAGCGTTACGGCTATCGGGTGTACGGGCCGTACGACCCGGCGCGGGGGCTGCGGTGCAACCCGCACAAGCTGCTGCTGGATCCGTACGCGCGGGCGGTGGACGCGGACATCGACTGGCATCCGAGCCTGTACGCGTACGACTTCGACAATCCGGACCAGATGTCGGACCTCGACTCGGCGCCGCACATGGCCAAGGGGGTCGTGGTCAACCCGTACTTCGACTGGGGCAACGACCGCCGGCCGGACATCCCGTACCACCACTCGGTGATCTACGAGACGCACGTCAAGGGTCTCACCGAGCGCCACCCCGAGGTGCCGAAGGACATGCGCGGCACGTACGCGGCGCTGGGCCACCCGGCCGTCATCGAGCACTTCGCGAAGCTGGGCGTCACCGCGGTCGAGCTGATGCCGGTGCACCAGTTCGTGCACGACAACCGCCTGGCCGACCTGGGTCTGCGCAACTACTGGGGCTACAACACGCTGGGCTTCTTCGCGCCGTACCACGGGTATTCGGCGATGGGCTCGCTCGGCCAGCAGACCCAGGAATTCCGCGGCATGGTCAAGGCGCTGCACGCGGCCGGCATGGAGGTCATCCTCGACGTCGTCTACAACCACACGGCGGAGGGCAACCACCTCGGCCCGACGATGAGCCTCAAGGGCATCGACAACCGGACCTACTACCGGCTCGTCGACGACCAGCCCAATTTCTACATGGATTACACGGGTACGGGTAACAGCCTCAACGTGCGCAGCCCGCAGAGCCTCCAGCTGATCATGGATTCGTTGCGGTACTGGGTCACCGAGATGCACGTCGACGGCTTCCGCTTCGACCTCGCGTCCACCCTGGCCCGGGAGTTCTACGACGTGGACCGGCTGTCCACCTTCTTCGAGGTGGTGCAGCAGGACCCGGTGGTCGGGCAGGTGAAACTCATCGCCGAGCCCTGGGACGTCGGGCCGGGCGGCTACCAGGTCGGCAACTTCCCGCCGAACTGGACCGAATGGAACGGCAAATACCGCGATACCGTACGCGACTTCTGGCGCGGGGAACCGGCCACACTCGCCGAGTTCGCCAGCCGGATCACCGGTTCCGCCGACCTGTACCAGGACGACGGCCGCAAGCCGTTCCACTCGATCAACTTCGTCACCGCGCACGACGGCTTCACGCTCAACGACCTGGTCTCGTACAACGACAAGCACAACGAGGCCAACGGCGAGGAGAACCGCGACGGCGAGGGCCACAACCGGTCGTGGAACTGCGGCACCGAGGGCCCGACCGACGACAAGGCCGTGCTGGCGCTGCGCGCGAAGCAGCGGCGCAACTTCCTGGCCACGCTGATGCTCAGCCAGGGCGTGCCGATGATCTCGCACGGCGACGAGCTGGGCCGCACCCAGCAGGGCAACAACAACGCGTACTGCCAGGACAACGAGATCAGCTGGATCGACTGGGACAACGCCGACGAGACGCTGCTCGAGTTCACCCGCAAGCTGACCGCGTTCCGCCACCGCCACCAGGTCTTCCAGCGGCGGCGGTTCTTCACCGGCCTGCCGGTCACCGCGCGCGGCGGCGGCGACCCGCTGCCGGATCTGGAGTGGTTCACCCCGGACGGGCGGCAGATGGCCGGCGACGACTGGGGCAACGACTTCGGCCGGGCGGTCGCGCTCTTCGTCAACGGCGAGGGCATCCGCGAGCGCGGCCAGTACGGCCAGCGCCACGTCGACAGCTCGTTCCTGCTGTTCTTCAACGCGCACGACGCGCCCATCGAGTTCGCCACCCCGCCCACCGAGTACGGCGAGAAATGGGAGAAGGTCATCGAGACCGCCGAACCATCGCCCGACCGCCCGAACGTGGTCGAGGCCGGCTCCACGATCCTCGTGCCCGACCGCTCGCTCATCGTGCTCGACAGGACGGTGTAATGCCCCGATCCGACCTCCCCACCGCCGCCCACGACCGGACTGAAGGCATGCCCTCCTCCACGTACCGAATCCAGATCCGCCCCGACTTCGGCTTCAAGCCCACCGCCGAGCTCGCCGACTACCTGGCGGACCTCGGCGTCAGCCACCTCTACACCGCGCCGATCCTGACCGCGGCGCCCGGCTCGGAGCACGGCTACGACGTCGTCGACCACACGCGGGTCAGCGCGGCGCTCGGCGGCGAGGAGGGCCGGCTCGCGCTCAAGGCCGCCCTGGACGCGGCCGGGCTGGGCCTGGTCGTGGACATCGTGCCCAACCACGCCGGGGTCGGGGTGCCCGCCGCCAACCCGACGTGGTGGGACGTGCTGAAGCACGGGCGGGAGTCCGCGTACGCGAAGTTCTACGACATCGACTGGTCCCGGGGCCGGCTGCTGATCCCGGTGCTGGCCGACGAGCCGGACGCGCTCGACCAGCTGCGGGTCGAGGACGGCGAGCTGCACTACTTCGACAAGCGCTACCCGATCGCGGACGGCACCGGCGAGGGCACCGCCCGCGAGGTGCACGACCGGCAGCACTACGAGCTGGTCACCTGGACCCGCGGCGACGCCGAGCTGAACTACCGGCGGTTCTTCGCCATCGTGGACCTCGCCGGCCTGCGCGTCGAGGACCCCGAGGTCTTCGAGGCCACCCACCGCGAGATCCTGCGCTGGTACGCCGAGGGCGCCGTCCAGGGCCTGCGCGTCGACCACCCGGACGGGCTGCGCGACCCGGGGGACTACCTGCGGCGGCTGCGTGACGCCGCGCCGGACGCCTGGCTCGTGGTCGAGAAGATCCTGGAGCCCGGCGAGGAGCTCCCCGACTGGCCGATCGACGGCACCACCGGATACGACGCCCTCGCCGAGGTCTGCGGCGTCTTCGTCGACACCACCACCGAGCGGTTCTTCGACACGCTCGACCACCACCTGACCGGCGGGGAGACCAGCTGGCAGGACCTGGTCCACGGGACGAAGTACCACCTGGCCACCACCCAGCTCGCCGCCGAGCTGGCCCGGATGTGCCGGCTCGTGCCCGAGATCGAGGCGGCGCCGAAGGCCCTCGCCGAACTGGCCGCCTGCTTCCCGGTGTACCGCTCGTACCTGCCGTTCGGCTCGCGTCACCTGGCCCGCGCCCGGTCCGAGGCGGGCCGCCGCCGGCCGGGGCTGATCCCGGCCCTCGACCAGCTCACCGCCCGGCTGCGCAACCCCGCGGACGAGCTGGCCGTCCGCTTCCAGCAGTACACCGGCGCGGTGATGGCCAAGGGCGTCGAGGACACCGCGTTCTACCGGTGGACCCGCTTCACGGCCCGCAACGAGGTGGGCAACGACCCGTCGAAGTTCGGCGTGAACCTGGACGAGTTCCACGACACCGCGGCGGAGCGCCAGCGGCGGTGGCCGGCCGGCATGACGTCGCTGTCCACCCACGACACCAAGCGCAGCGAGGACGTCCGGGCCCGGCTCGCCGTCCTCTCCGAGCTGCCCGGCGACTGGACCGAGGTGGTACGCCGCTGGGTGCGCCTCGCGCCGCTGCCGGATCCGGCGCTGGCGCACCTGATCTGGCAGGCCGCGGTCGGTGCGTGGCCGCTCGACCGGGAGCGGCTGCACGCGTACGCGCTGAAGGCGGCCCGGGAGAGCGGCGTCGGCACCACCTGGACCAGGCCGGACGAGAGGTTCGAGACCGCGCTGCGGGCGATGGTCGACCGGATCTACGACGACCCGGCCCTGCACGCCGAGGTCGACGCGTTCGCCCGCACGATCAGCGGGCCGGGCTGGTCCAACTCGCTCGCTCAGAAGCTGGTGCAGCTGACCATGCCCGGCGTGCCGGACGTCTACCAGGGCACCGAGCTGTGGGACCACTCGCTGGTCGACCCGGACAACCGGCGCCCGGTGGACTTCGGCCTGCGCCGCGAGCTGCTGGCCCGCATCGACGACGGATGGCAGCCGCCGGTCGACGGGAGCGGTGCCGCCAAGCTCCTGGTCACCAGCCGCACCCTGCGGCTGCGCCGGCAGCGGCCGGAGCTGTTCGGCGGGTACCGGCCGGTGTTCGCCGACGGCCGGGTCGCCGAGCACGTGGTGGCCTTCGACCGCGGCGGTGCGGTGGCGGTGGCGACGCGGCTGCCGGTCGGCCTGTCGCGGCACGGTGGCTGGCACGACACCACGCTGACCCTCGACGGCCACACCTGGACGGAGGTCTTCACGAACACCAGTTACGGCGGGAGCCGGCTGGCCGTGGCCGACCTGCTGCACACGTACCCCGTCGCTCTCCTGGTGAAAGAGTAGCCATGACCCTCTTCGAGGTGTGGGTTCCCGAGAAGACCGTGAAGCTCCGGCTCGACGGCGGCGACCGCGACATGGAACGCGGCGACGACGGCTGGTGGCGGCTCGACGTGCCCGGGGCCGGGCCCGGCACGGACTACGCGTACGTTCTGCCGGATGGCGACAGCCCGCTTCCCGACCCCCGGTCGAGGTGGCAGCCTGAGGGCGTGCACGGGCCCAGCCGGGTGTACGACCACGCGGAGTTCTCCTGGACGGACAGCGCCTGGACGGGGCGTCAGCTGCCCGGTGCCGTCCTCTACGAGCTGCACGTCGGCACCTTCACACCGGAGGGTACGTTCGACGCCGCGATCGAGCGGCTGGACCACCTCGCCGAGCTCGGCGTCGACCTGGTGGAGCTGCTGCCGGTCAACGCCTTCAACGGCGAGTACAACTGGGGCTACGACGGTGTCTGCTGGTACGCGCCGCACGAGGGGTACGGCGGCCCGGACGGGCTCAAGCGCTTCGTCGACGCGGCCCACGCCCGGGGGCTCGGCGTGGTGCTGGACGTGGTCTACAACCACTTCGGCCCCAGCGGCGCGTACGCGCCCATGTTCGCGCCGTACCTGAGCGCGGCCGGGTCGAACCCGTGGGGCGCCTCGGTCAACCTCGACGGCCCGCTCTCCGGCGAGGTACGCCGCTACATCATCGACAGCGTGCTGGGCTGGCTCCGCGACTACCACGTCGACGGCCTGCGCCTGGACGCCGTGCACGCGCTGGTCGACCACAACGCGGTCCACCTGCTCGAGCAGCTGGCGACCGAGGTGGAGAGCCTGTCGACGCACCTGGGCCGTCCGCTCTCGCTGATCGCCGAGTCGGACCTCAACGACCCCACGCTGATCACCCCGCGCGAGGCGAACGGGTACGGCCTGCACGCCCAGTGGGACGACGACGTGCACCACGCCCTGCACGCGCTGCTCACCGGCGAGCGGCAGGGCTACTACGGCGACTTCGGCTCGCTCGACTGCCTGGAGACGGTGCTGACCGGCGCCTTCTTCCACGCGAACACGTGGTCGAGCTTCCGCCGGCGGCTGCACGGCCGGCCGGTGGACGGGGCCCGGATCCCGGGGCACCGCTTCGTCGCGTACCTGCAGAATCACGACCAGATCGGCAACCGCGCGATCGGCGACCGGCTGTCGGCGACGCTGTCGCCGGGCCTGCTCCGGGTCGGCGCGACGCTGCTGCTGACGTCGCCCTTCACGCCGATGCTCTTCATGGGCGAGGAGTGGGCGGCCGGCAACCCGTGGCAGTTCTTCACCAGCCACCCGGAGCCGGAGCTCGCGGAGGCGGTCCGCAACGGCCGCCGGCGCGAGTTCGCCTCGCACGGCTGGGCCGAGGCCGAGGTGCCCGACCCGCAGGACCGGGCGACGTTCGAGCGGTCCAAACTCGACTGGGCGGAACGCGACAAGCCCGGCCACGCCGAGATGCTGGAGCTGCACAAGCGGCTGATCGCCCTGCGCCGCGCGCACGCCGATCTTTCCGACCCCCGGCTCGACCGGGTCGAGGTGTGGCACGGCGATCAGCACGTGGTCATGCGCCGTGGCCGGTGCGTGGTGGCGGCGAACCTCGCGCCGGTGCCGCAGACGGTGAGCCTGCGCTCGGTGCCCAGCAAGGTGCTGCTCGCCACCGAGCAGGGTGTGGTGCTGCAGCGCGACCGGGTGGAGCTGCCGCCGGAGACCGCCGTGGTGGTCCTGGCCCGCTGATCAGCCGTGCGTGGCGGTGCGCGCCACCGCCGCCTGGTCCGGCTCGGCGGGGCGCGCGCCGCGCCAGCGCTGGCCGAGGCGGTAGGCGGGCGCCCGGGACGCGTGGATCAGGCCGGTCGGGTGCAGGTCCGCCGGCACGTTGCGGACCGGGTCGAAGGCCAGCGCCGCGTCGATGCCCGCGGGCAGCACCTGGCCGAAGTGGATCCGGCCGGCCGGGCGCAACGGGCCGGACCCGGTGGCGGCGGTCAGCATCAGCCGGGCGCCGTCGTGGCGGGCGGCGGCGACGACCGATTCGAGCGTACGGCCGAGCGCGCGGGCGTACAGGTCGGGCTGCACGGCGAGGTAGAGCTTGCGCCCGGTGCCCGTGCGGTACGGCAGGAGCGAGCCGTACAGGGTGTCGAACTCGAACCGGGGCGCCGGCAGGTGGCGGGTCCAGCGGCCCCGCCCGGCGGTCGAGAAGAGCAGGTCGTGGCGGCGGCCGGCGACCGGGCCGTGGACGCGTACCGCCACGCCGAGCACGTCCGGGTAGCCCGGCGGGGTGCCCGCGCCCCGGGAGATCCGCAGGGTGACCGGATGCCGCCCCGGGCGGTCGAGCAGGGCGGCGCCGGTCGGCGCGCCGAGCCCCCACACCTCGAGCTCGCCGGTGAACGAGCGCCCGTCCGGGTGCAGGAAGCGGCGGGTCCGGGAGTGCGCGACCCGCACCCCGGCGGCGACCACGCCCGCCGCCACGAGTGCACGCCCGATTCTCATGGTGCCCGGGTACCCGGGTTTGTCGCGGCCATGCCTCACCATGGTGACCATGTGGGGCAGCGAACGACGGCGGAAGCGCAAGAAAAAGGACAGGGGCGGCTGCGACTGTGACTGCGATGTCTGTGACCTCCCGGGTTGCGACTTCGGTCTGCTGAGCACCCTTATGCTCGTCTTCGCCCGGTTCGCCGGGGCGGCCGGTGCGCCGCGGACGGGGTCCGCCCGCGCGGTGACCGCGGCGATCCGCGGCTACCGGCGGGTCTCGCCCCGGTTGCCCACCCGCTGTCGCTACACCCCCACGTGCAGCGCGTACGGGCTGGAGGCGGTGCAGCGCTACGGCACCCGGCGCGGGCTGATCCTGACCGCCGGACGGCTGCGCCGGTGCCGGCCCGGCGTGGCGTACGGGACGGCCGACCCCGTTCCGTGACCTGGGCTTGCCACGATGGTCGCTCCGCTACGCCGGACGGGAGTGCAGTGTCGACGATGGACGGGGACCGCCCGCCGGTCCGCAAGATCACGAGGCGCCGGGCGCCGCGGCCGGCCGGTGCCCGGGAACGCCGGGGCGACCGCGCGCTGGCCGGGCTGCGGCGCACCTTCACGCGCCCGGAGGAGTTCGCCCGCACCTTCGGCGCCTCGCTGGCACCGTGGCGGCTGGCGGCCGTCGGCGTGGTCATCATCCTGGTGCTCGGCTTCGCCTGGGTGCGGCTCTTCCACGTCGGCCCGCCCTCGGTGGAGGACCTGCGCCGGGCGGCCGGCGTCGACGAGTGGCGCACGCTGCCCATCGGCGTCAAGGACGATCAGCCCGGCCTCGCCTACCGGGACCCGGGGGACGGCAGCTGGCGCGGGTTCGACATCGACATCGCGTACATGATCGCCGAGGATCTCGGGTTCCGCCGCGACGACGTGCGGTTCTACGGCATCGAGAGCGAGGACCGGGCCCGGATGGAGGCGACCGACCTCGCCGGCAACCCGGTGCCGGTGAAGATGGTGATCGCCAGCTACAGCATCACCGCCAAGCGCGAGGCCGAGCCGAACGTCATGTTCACGGCGTCCTACCTGCACACCGAGCAGTCGGTGATCACCCTGCGCGGGCACGACAAGGTCTCCAGCCTCGAGGAGTTCAAGAACAAGAAGGTCTGCACCCTCTCCGCCTCGACCAGCGCGGACACCGCGTCCTCCTCCGGGGCCGTGCTGATCCGGCGCAACCGGGTCTCGCAGTGCTTCGACGAGCTGAACCGCAACCACGTCGACGCGGTCAGCACCGACGCCACCATCCTGGGCGGTTACAAGGCGCGGGATCCCGGCCGCTACGACCACTGGGACCTCGGCGACGACAAGACCGAGGCGTGGGGCGTCAGCGTGGGCAACAACGAGGCGCTGCGCGACCTCGTCGACCTCACCCTCTACCGCTCCGCGACCGATCCGAAGGACTCGCGGTGGGAGCGGGCGTACGAGAGCACGATCGCGACCGAGGTACGCGCCAACGTCGACCCCGAGGGCCACCCGGTGCCGCTCGCCCGCCCGCAGCAGCCGCCCCCGCGCCGGCCGGACGTGCGGGAGCTGCCGTGGGAGGAGGTCCTCTCGTGACCGCCGCCGTGCGGACGTACGAGCGGCCGCGGCTGCGGCGCTCCCAGCTCAACTGGCTGTTCACCGCGCTGCCGGCGTTCCCGCTGGTGCTGCTCGTGCTCCGGCTCTGGTACCTGAGCCGCCAGGACCTGCCGACGATGCTGCTGCTGGTGCAGTACATCAGCCCGCTGGGCATGATCAGCGCGCTCGTCATCACGCTGGTCTGGACGGTGCCGGCGGTGGTGCTCGTGCTGCGTACCCTCGGCGGTCTGTTGCTGGTGAGTGCCCCCGACGAGGACGAGGCCGCGCGGCGCTCGCTGCTCGCCCTCACCGCGCTGCGCATGCCCGACTGGGTGGTGCTGCTGGCCGTGGGCCTCGCCGGCTTCACCTGGCAGATGCGGATGCTGCCGGTGCTGCTGATGCTCGTGGTGGCGATCCTCGGGCTGACCGCGGTGCAGCGCTATCCGGGCGAGCACCGCATGCTCCTCGTCGTCACCATCGTGATCCCGATCGTGCTCGGCGTGCTGGAGCTGATCTGGGTGTGGCCCGGCATCCGCGCGGCCCACTCCGCCGGCGAGATGAGCACCGTCGTGCTGCTCACCGCCCCGCCCCTGCTCGGCTGGCTGCTGACTGGCCCGGTGCCGCCACGCGCCGCCCGCATCGCCACGCACTGGCCGGCCGTCGGCGCGGCCCTGGTCGCCCCGTTCGTCGTCGGCGTGGTGTTCCTGCGCGCGCCCGTCCTGCCCGACAGCGCCGTGGAGGTCGGCGCCGGCACCGGGCCGACCCAGGTCATCCGCGGGCAGCTGATCACCGTCGACGACACGGCCACCACGATCCTGCGGCGCGGCGGCGAGGTGGTCTTCGTGCCCAACGCCGAGGTGCGGTCCAAGACCCTCTGCCCGGAGCCGGTCCGGGCCCAGCACAGCCGGATCACCGTACGCGGATGGGCGGTCGATCAGTCCGCGCTGGAGTGGGTGGCGCCCACCAGACCGGTGACCGACGTCGACCCCCGCTGCCTCGGCCGGCCCTTGAAACCATGACAGGTTGCCTCTTTCCGCAGTTCGTGGGCACTCCTCCCGGCGCGCCGCCGACCGCGTGCAGACAGGCTGGACCCGACCTGGCAGGCTGCACGCCATGACCTTGCACCTGCGGTGGGCGGCCGTCACCGATAAAGGCCACGTGCGAAGCAGCAATCAGGACTGCTACTACGCCGGTGACCGGCTGCTGGTCGTCGCCGACGGCATGGGCGGGATGGCCGCCGGTGACGTCGCCAGCCGCCTCGCCGTCGAGGCCATGGCCTCGCTGGACGTGCCCATCGACAACGAGCATCAGATGGACTCGTTGCACAAGGCCCTCGAGGTGGCGAACGGGCGGATCGCGGAGACCGTCGCGAGCGACGCGGCGCTCCAGGGCATGGGCACCACGCTGACCGCCGTGATCTTCTCCGGCGACCGGGCCGCCCTCGCCCACGTCGGCGACAGCCGTGCCTACCTGCTGCGCGACGGCCGGCTCAACCAGCTGACCAAGGACGACACGTACGTCCAGATGCTCGTCGACCAGGGCCTGATCCGGCCCGAGGAGGCCGGCAGCCATCCCCGCCGCGCCGTGGTCACGCAGGCACTGCAGGGCGAGCCGGTGAGCCCGTCGTACGTCATCGTCGAGCCCGAGCCCGGCGACCGCTGGCTGCTGTGCAGCGACGGCCTGACCACGGTCGTGCCGCCCGACCGCATCGAGGCCGAGCTGCTCGGCTGCGACGCGCCGCAGGCCTGCGCGGAGAACCTGGTCGAGCTCGCGCTGCGCGGCGGCGGCCCCGACAACATCACCGTCATCGTCGCCGATCTGACGGTCGCCGGCTGAGCCCCGCGGGTGACCCGCGGAACAGCCTTCTTGCAGGTGTCGCGGGCTGCGGTACCTTACTCCGGTCGCGCGGCGGCTGAGCCGGGCGGTGGCAACCTCCTCCGGCTCTGCGGGTGGTGATGACGACGGTACGGCTGCCCGCGCGGTTGCTCGTGACGCTGGCGCTCGTCGCCGCCGTCACGGCCGTCGGCACGTGGGCCGTGCCCGCCGGTGCCGCCCAGCGGGTCTTCGCCGACGTCACCGAGTTCCTGGTCGGTGCCGGCGCCGCGGCGGTCTGCTTCGTCACCGCGCGGGAACGCACCGGGCGGCGGGCGCTCTGGCGCAACCTGCTCGGCGCCGCCCTGGTGGCCTGGACGCTGGTGCGGCTCTGGTGGACCGTCCGCGACCTCGGCGAGCCCGGCCGCGCCCCCGCGGTCACGGTCGCCGACGTGGGCCTGCTGACCCTGCCGATCCTGACCTTCGTGGCGCTGGTGGTCGGCTCGATGGCGCTGCCCCGCCCGATCCAGGCGTCGCTGCGCCGCGACCGGGTCGCGCTGGTCATCGACAGCGTGCTGATCAGCGGGTCGCTGCTGGCGATCGCCCGGTCGGCGCTGCCCGGGCGGCTCTTCGACCCGGCCGGGCAGGACCCGTGGATCGTCGGGATCGCGACGGCGTACCCGGTCGTGGACCTGGTGCTGGTCGTCATGGGACTGCTGCTGATGATCACCCGGCCGTCCTCGCGGGCGGCCCGGGGACCGCTGCGCCTGCTGGTGGCGGCGATGGCCGCGCTCGGCTGCTCCGACACGCTGCGGCTGCTGCACCTGAGCACCGGCGCCTGGAGCCCGGTGGAATCGGCCGGATACCTGCTCGGGCCGGCGCTGCTCGGGCTGGCGGCGCTGAGCAACCGGGGACTCCCCGACGACGTGCCGGGGCTCGAGCGGGTGGACCGGGAGTGGCTGCACCTGCTGCTGCCGTACGTGCCCGTCGTGGCGACCGGCGTCTTCATCGCGGTGCGCACCGGCAGCGGGGGGCGGCTGACGTCGTACGAGGCGTACCTGGGCTGGCTGGTGCTCGGGCTGGTGGTGGCGCGGCAGATGTTCACCATCGTGGACAACATGGTGCTGCTCGCCCGGGTCTCCGAGGGCCAGCAGAAGTTGCACCACCAGGCGTACCACGATCCGCTCACCGGCCTCGCCAACCGGGCGCTGTTCCGCGAGCGGCTGGTCCTGGCGCTGGACGCGTACCACTACCGCCGGGTGCCGGTGGCCCTGGTCTTCGCCGACCTCGACGACTTCAAGCTGATCAACGACAGCTTCGGTCACGCCATGGGCGACAAGCTCCTGCGGCTCATCTCGGAGCGCCTGCTCTCCGCCGTCGGCCCCGACGACCTGGTGGCCCGGCTCGGCGGCGACGAGTTCGCCGTGCTGCTCGAGCGCCGGCCGCCCGAGGCGGAGGAGGCCGGCGAGCGGATCCTGAACGCGCTGCGGGAGCCGTACCTGATCGACGGGCAGTCGGTGGTGGTCAGCGCGAGCCTCGGCCTGGTCCTGCCGGAGGCGGGCGACAAGGAGCTCTCGGCGGACGTGCTGCTGCGCCGGGCGGACGCGGCCATGTACGTCAGCAAGCGCCGCGGCAAGAACGCCATGGAGCGCTACACGGCCGGCGCCGACGGCGGTCCCAACGCGGACCTGCCGCACCTGCTGGCCCGGGCCGTGGGGGCGCCGGCCGAGTACGGCTTCGCGACCTTCTACCAGCCGATCGTGCGCCTCACCGACGGCGCCGTGGTGGCGGTCGAGGCGCTGGCCCGGTGGACCGATCCGGTCGCCGGCCCGGTGGATCCCGACGTGTTCGTGACGGTCGCCGAGCGCACCGGGCTGGTCGCGGCCATCGACGACTTCGTGCTGGACCGGGCGTGCGCGGACGCGGCGCGGCTGGCGAACGCGTACGGCCGCCCGATCGACGTGCA
This sequence comes from Pseudosporangium ferrugineum, assembly GCF_003002065.1. Taxonomy (GTDB): domain Bacteria; phylum Actinomycetota; class Actinomycetes; order Mycobacteriales; family Micromonosporaceae; genus Actinoplanes; species Actinoplanes ferrugineus_A. The sequence continues at coordinate 239,570 of NZ_PVZG01000010.1, read as the reverse complement.
CGTCAACGTCTCGGCCGCGCGCCTCGGGCGGCCCGGGGTGGAGGAGGCGGTGCTGCGGGCGCTGGAGCGGCACTCCGTACGCGCCTCCCGCCTGGTCGTGGAGATCACCGAGACCCGCCGGATCCCGGACCTCGCGCGGGCCGTCGAGGTGCTGCACCGGTTGCGCCGGCACGGCGTCCGGGTGGCCCTCGACGACTTCGGCAGCGGCTACAACGCGCTCGCCCAGCTGCACTCCCTGCCGGTCGACATCGTCAAGCTGGACTCGACGCTGACCGACGTGGAGGTCGATCCGGAGCGGGCCGGCGCGCTGTGCCGCTCGGTGCTGCGGATCTGCGCCGAGCTGGGGGTGGCGGTGGTGGCCGAGGGGGTCGAGACGCCGGCCCGGGCGCAGGCGCTGACGGCGCTGGGCTGCGCCCTCGGCCAGGGGTACCTCTTCGGCCAGCCGGCCCCGGCGCACCGCCTCGCCGGTGCCGTGCCGTCGCAGGCCGGCCCGCCGTCGACCGCGAACCTCACGTCCTGACCGCCGGGACCCGAATCTCAAGAACGGCTCAAGTCGGCCTCCCGGCAGGCCGATGATGATTGCATGGTGCCTGAAAAATCGGCGAAGCCGGCCCGGGGCGGCCTGCTCGCGAACCGTCCCGTCCGCGTCAAGATCCTCGCCATCGTGGCCCTGCTCGCGGTGGTGACCGTGGCGGTCGGCGCCATCGGCCTGAACCGCCTCCACGTCATGAACGACCGGCTCCAGGTCATGCGCGAGCAGAACCTCGAGCGCATGGTCGAGCTGTCCGACACGCGGGCCGGGCTCATGGAGATGTACTACTACCTGATCGGCTCCGCGGCCCTCAGCGACCGCGTCAAGCCCGACTCCCCGGAGTACAAGCAGGGGGTCGCCAAGTACCAGGAGATCGTCAAGGGCATCGACGGGCGGATCGACGCCTCACTGGCCGGCTACCGTGCCAAGGGCGGTTCGACCGCCGAGCGGGAGGCGGGCGTGGCCCGTGCGCAGGAGGCGCTCGCCGCGTACCGGAACTTCCGGGACGTGTTCTTCTTCGGCGCCGCTCCGCCGGCCGGCTTCGTGATGCCCACCGACGAGCCCGGCATCGTCGCGCTGAACACCAACCTCACCGAGTCGATCGACGCCCTCTCCGCGCAGGAACGGTCCGCGGCGGCCGCGGCGGCCGACTCCGGAGCTTCGACCTATCGCGCCGCCTACGTGTCGATCGCCGTCGTCCTGGCCGTGGGCCTGCTCCTGGCAATCGCGTTCGCGCTGCTGGTGGCGCGGTTGATCGTGCGGCCGCTGACCGAGCTGACCCGCTCGGCGGAGGCGATGGCGGCCGGGGACCTGACCGTCGACGTGCCGGTCACCGGCCGCGACGAGGTGGGCCGGATGGCGGCGGCGCTGGGCCGGGCCCGGGTCGGTATCCGTCAGGTCGTCGGTTCGGTGGGTGCGGCGTCGCAGTCGCTGGCGGATGCGGCGCAGCGGACGACGGCGATCTCGGCGCGGATGAGCGAGGGTGCCGTGGCGGCGTCAGCGCAGGCGCAGGACGTGGCGGCGGCGTCGGAGCAGGTGTCGACCGGGGTGAACACGGTCGCGGCCGGCACCGAGGAGATGGGCGCGTCGATCGGTGAGATCGCGCAGAGCGCCAACGCCGCCGCGGAGGTGGCCGGCCAGGCAGTCTCGGTGGCGCAGTCGACGAACCGGACGATCGCCACGCTGGGCGAGTCGAGCCGGCAGATCGGTGACGTCATCAAGGTGATCACGTCGATCGCCGAGCAGACCAACCTGCTGGCCCTGAACGCCACGATCGAGGCGGCGCGGGCCGGGGAGGCGGGCAAGGGCTTCGCGGTCGTCGCCAGTGAGGTGAAGGACCTGGCGCAGGAGACGGCCCGGGCGACCGAGGACATCTCGCGGCGGGTGGAGGCGATCCAGTCGGACAGCGGCTCGGCGGTGGAGGCGATCAGTGAGATCGCCGGGGTGATCGAGCGGATCAACGAGTACACGACCACGATCGCGTCGGCGGTCGAGGAGCAGGCCGCGACGACCGCGGAGATGAACCGCAACGTCTCCGAGGCCGCTGCCGCCACGAACCGGATCAGCACCAGCATCGAGGGCGTCGCCACCACCGCGCGGGGCACCGCGGAGTCGGTGGAGGAGGCGAAGGAGTCCGCGGCGGCGCTGGCCCGGATGTCGGGCGAGCTTCAGGAGAGCATCAGCAACTTCCGCTACTGACCCCGGCGGTTGGTCCGCCGCGTCGGCACGGCCGTGGCCGGGTCCTCCGGCCACGGATGGCGCGGATAGCGCCCGCGCATCTCCCCGCGCACCTGCGGGTACGCGTTGACCCAGAAGGACGCCAGGTCGCTGGTCACGGCCAGCGGCCGGCCCGCCGGGGAGAGCAGGTGCAGCACCACGGGCACCCGGCCGCCGGCCAGCTTCGGCGTGTCCTGCCAGCCGAAGGTCTCCTGCAACTTCACCGCCAGCACGGGCGCCGCGGGGTCGGTGTAGTCGACCCGTACCGCCGAGCCGCTGGGCACCGGCAGCCGCTCCGGCGCCACCTCGTCCAGCCGGCCCGCGACCGACCAGGGCACCAGCCGGCGCAGCGCCGTGGCGACGTCGAGCCGGGCCAGGTCGGCGCGCCGGCGGGCGCTGCCCAGCTCCAGCCAGTCCGCCTCCGCCAGCGCCGCGTCCGACACGTCCGGCCAGGGCCCGCCCAGCGTCGCGTGCGCGAACGCCAGCCGCTCGCGCAGCGCGGTCGCCGTCCGCGTCCAGGTCAGCAGTGCCAGCCCTTCCCGGCGCAGGCCCTCCCGGAGCGCGGCGTGCACCAGTTCCCGGTCGGGGTCGTCGATCCGCCGCTCGGCGAGGGTGATCGCCCCGAGGCGCTCGACCCGGCGCGCGACCACGTCCCCGTCGATCCAGCCGATCTCCGTCGCGGTCACGGCCAGGGTCTCCGCCGCCGCCCGGGCCGTCGCCTCGTCCAGCGGGGCGGCGCTGCGGATGCGCGCGGTCCGTGCCCCCGGCGCGCGGTCCGCGTCGGCGACCGCCACCCACGTCGTGCCGGCCAGCTTGCTGCCGCCGCCCAGCTCCGCGGCGGTCCCGCCGGCCATGAGGTACGCCCGGGAGCCCGGTTCCCGGGCCCGGGCCACCCGTTCCGGGTACGCGAGCCCCACGACCAGCCCCGCCGCCAGGTCGTCGGTCAGCCGTACGCCCGCCTCCGCCGCCGGATGCCGGTCGAGCGCCGCGGTGAGCCGCCGCACCTCGGCCGTCCACGGGCCGTCGCGGTCGGCGCGTGCCCGCCGCCACCCCGCGACCAGGTCGTCCGCGGCCCGGTCGGCGTCGAGCAGCGCCACGATCTCGGCCGCCCGCCGGGCCCCGACCTGCGCGGCGCCGTCCAGCAGGGCGCGGGCCAGCCGCGGGTGCAGGCCGGCGTCGGCCAGGCGGCGCCCGCGCGGGGTGATCCGCCCGTCGTCCCCGGTGGCGCCCAGCGCCCGCAGGGTGGCCCTCGCCGCCTGGAGCGCGCCCGGCGGCGGGGCGTCGGGCAGGGCCAGGCTGCTGCCGTCCGGATGTCCCCACAGCGCCAGGTCGAGCGCGAAGCCGGTCAGATCGGCGGCGGCCACCTCGGGCTCCGGCTGGGCGGGCAGCCGGTCGTGCTGCGCCTGCGACCAGCAGCGGTAGACCCGGCCGGGCGCCTCCCGGCCGGCCCGTCCGGCGCGCTGCACCGCGGCGGCCCGGGACACCGGCACGGTCACCAGCGCGCCGAGCCCCCGGCCGTGGTCCATCCGCGGGACCCGGCTGAGCCCGGCGTCGACGACCGCGCGTACGCCGGGCACGGTCAGGCTGCTCTCCGCCACCGCCGTGGCGAGCACGACCCGCCGCCCCCGGCCGGGGCGCAGCGCGGCGTCCTGGATCGCACCCGGCTGCCGCCCGTGCAGCGGCACCACGGCGGCATCGACGCCGCGCAGGAGCCCGGCCACCGTCTCGATCTCCCGGGCGCCCGGCAGGAACACGAGGACGTCGCCGTCCCCCTCGGCCAGCGCCCGCCGGACGGTCGCGGCGACGTGGTCGAGCAGGCGCGGGTCGACGCGCAGGCCGTGCGGGGGCGTGACGGGCCGCGGGGGAGGGCACCAGGACACGTCGACCGGGTGCAGCGCGGCCTCGGCGGCCACCACCGGGACGTCGCCGAGCAGGGTGGCGAAGCGTCCGGCCTCGGCGGTGGCGGACGTGGCGAGCACCCGTAGGCCGGGGCGCAGGGCGGCGCGGACCTCGACGAGGAAGGCCAGCGCCAGATCGGAGTCGAGGTGGCGTTCGTGGCACTCGTCGAGGATCACCACGTCGGTGCCGGCCAGCTCGGGATCGCGGTGCAGGCGGCGTACCAGCACGCCGGTGGTGACCACCTCGACGCGCGTACGGGCGGACACCCGGCGCTCCCCGCGTACGGTGAAACCGATCCGCTCGCCGGCCTCCTCGCCGAGCAGCGCGGCCATCCGGCGGGCCGCCGCCCTGGCGGCCACCCGGCGCGGCTCGGCCACCACCACCCGGCCGCCGCCGGCCTCCGCCACCGCGAGCGGCACCACCGTGGTCTTGCCGGTGCCGGGCGGGGCGACCAGCACCGCCGCGCCGTGCGCCGCGAGGGCGGCGCTCACCGCGGGCAGGACCGGCCGGATCGGGAGGTCCGGGAGGGCGTCGGGGGCGATCAGCACCGGACAAGTCTCGCCTATGCCGTGCGGCGGGTGTGATTGACTGATCTTCGCCGACGACAGGGGGTGAACCGTGGACCGGATCGAGGCCTTCGACTCCCTGCCCGAAACCGAGCTGCTCGCCGTGTGCGCGGCGCCGGAGTGGGCCGCGGCGGTCGCGGCGGGACGGCCCTACGCCTCCCGCGCCGCGCTGCTCGCCGCCGCCGGTGCCGCCGTCGACGCGCTGAGCTGGGAGCAGGTGCTGCGGGCGCTGTCGGCCCACCCCCGCATCGGCGAACGGGCGCGGGGCGACTCCCGAGAGGCCGCCTGGTCGCGCCGCGAGCAGTCCACCGCCGCGGGCGGCACCGACGAGGCGGTGAAGGCCGAGCTGATCGCGGTCAACCGGGCGTACGAGGAGAAGTTCGGTCATGTGTTCCTGATCTTCGCCACCGGCAGGTCGCAGGAGGAGATCCTGGCGGCGGCCCGCGAGCGGCTCGGACACGACGAGCGGACCGAGCGGCCGGTCGTCGTGGGCGAGCTGCGCAGGATCGCGCTGCTGCGGCTGGAGAGGCTGCTCGATGGACCCGGCTGAGCCGATCTCCACGCACGTCCTGGACACGGTCTCCGGGGAACCGGCCCGCGGCGTCGGGGTGCGCCTGGACCGCCGCGACGCCGGCGGGTGGCGGACGGTCGCCGAGGGGCGCACGGACGACGACGGCCGGCTCCGGCCCCGGCTGCCCGCGCACGAGTGGGCCGCGGGCGGTTACCGGCTCGTGTTCGCCGTGGACGCGTACCTGGGCGGCGACGCGTTCTTCCCCGAGATCACCGTCGCCTTCCACGTGCGCGACCCGGGAAGGCCGTACCACGTGCCGCTGCTGCTGAGCCGATACGGCTACACCACCTACCGAGGGAGCTGACGCGTGGCGATCGTGCTGGGACCCCACCGATACGGCAAGGCGGAGACCCGCCTGGTGCACGTCACGCGCGACGGCGACACGCACGAGCTGATCGACCTCAACGTCAGCATCGCGCTCTCCGGCGACCTGACGGCGACCCACTTCACCGGCGACAACTCGGCCGTCCTGCCGACCGACACCATGAAGAACACCGTGTACGCGTTCGCCCGCGAGCACGGGGTCGGCCAGCCCGAGGCGTTCGCGCTCCGGCTCGGCCGCCACTTCGTCGCCGGCCTGCCGCAGATCGTCACCGCGCGGGTCGGGATCGAGGCGTACGGCTGGGAGCGGCTCGGCCCGCACTCGTTCCGGCGCAAGGGCGACTTCACCCGGCTGTGCACGGTCACCGTGGGGGCGGACTCCGCCCAGGTCGTCTCCGGCCTCAAGGACTTCGTGGTGCTGAACACGACCGCGTCGGAGTTCCACGGGTTCGCCCGCGACCGCTACACCACGCTGCCCGAGACCACCGACCGCATCCTCGCCACCGAGGTGGACGCCCGCTGGCGGCATCTCTCGGACACCGCGGACTGGGGCGAGTCGTTCGAGGAGGCCAAGGACGCGCTGGTCAACGCGTTCGTCAACACGTACAGCTACTCGTTGCAGCAGACCCTGTTCTCGATGGGCACGCGGGTGCTGGAGAGCCGGCCCGAGATCGCCGAGATCCGGCTGGCGCTGCCGAACAAGCATCACTACCTGGTCGACCTGTCGCCGTTCGACCTGGAGAACCCGGGGGAGGTGTTCCTCGCCGGCGATCGGCCGTACGGGCTCATCGAAGGGACCGTGACCCGCGACAACCCGGCGGTGGGCCCGTCGGCCGACCCGGAGTGGTACCGGTGATCGTCATCGAGAACGTCGCGGTGGCGACGGTCGACGGCGACGGCACCGAGTACGCCGACGGCCACGTCGTGGCCGGCGACGACGGCCGGATCGCGGCCGTGGGACCGGGTTCCGCCGGCGAGGTGCCCGGTGCGGCGCGCCGCGTCGACGGCACCGGCTGCCTGGTCACCCCGGGCCTGGTGAACACGCACCACCACCTCTATCAGTGGGCGACCCGCGGCCTGGCCCAGGACGAGACGCTGTTCGGCTGGCTGACCACCCTCTATCCGATCTGGGGCCGCATCGACGCCGGGACGGTCGGCGCGGCGGCCGCGGCGGGGCTGGGCTGGCTCGCCCTGTCCGGCTGCACCACCAGCACCGACCACCACTACGTCTTCCCCCGCGACGGCGGTGACGTGTTCGAGGCGGAGATCGAGGCGGCCCGGCGCATCGGGCTGCGCTTCCACCCCACCCGCGGCTCGATGGATCTGGGCGAGTCGCAGGGCGGGCTGCCACCGGACCACGTGGTGGAGGAGACCGACGCGGCGCTCGCGGCGACCGAGGCGGCGATCGACCGGTGGCACGACCCGTCGCCGGAATCCCTGCTGCGCGTCGGGGTGGCGCCGTGCTCGCCGTTCTCGGTGACGTCGCGGCTGATGAGCGAGGCGGCGGAGCTGGCCCGGCGCAAGGGCGTACGGCTGCACACCCATCTCGCCGAGACGGACGACGAGGAGGACTTCTGCCGGGAGAAGTTCGGCTGCACCCCGGTCGAGTACGCCGAGCGCCTCGGGTGGCTGGACGACGACGTGTGGCTGGCTCACGGCGTACACCTGGACGACGCCGCGGTGGCGAAGCTGGGCGCCACCGGCACCGGGGTGGCGCACTGCCCGAGCTCCAACGCCCGCCTCGGCGCCGGCCTGGCCCGCGTCCGCGACCTGCTCGACGCCGGCGTCCCGGTCGGCCTCGGGGTGGACGGCTCGGCGTCGCAGGAGGCGGCGCACCTGGGCGAGGAGCTGCGGCAAGCGCTGTACGTGGCCCGGCTGCGGGGCGGCCCGGCCGCGCTGACCGCCCGCGAGTCGCTGCGCCTGGGGACGATGGGCGGGGCCCGCTGCCTCGGCCGCGAGAACGACCTGGGCTCCCTGGAGCCCGGTAAGCTGGCGGACCTCGTGCTGTGGCGCCTCGACGGGCTCGGGCACGCGGGGATCGAGGACCGGGTCGCGGCGCTGGTGTTCGGCCCGGCCGCGCCGGTCGAGCTGGCGCTGGTCGGCGGCCGTCCGGTGGTCGAGCGCGGCGAGCTGGTGCACGCCGACGCCGGCTCATTGGCCCGCGCCGCCCGCCGCGCGCATCGGAAACTCTTAAGCGACATTTAAGCTCCGGCGCCCGAGAAAAAGGTTATCCGGAATGGATATCGCGGCGACCTGCGGCGCCTCCGGAGGGCTTTCTCAAATCTTCTTTCGCGGCTTGTAGTAAGCGTCCTTACCTCCGCATACTCCCTCCTGGAAACGCCAATCCAGGTAAAGGACCGGTCATGCGGAATCCCGGAGACCCCCGGAAGCGTAGCGGCGGCACCCGCCTCGTTCTCGCCGCGGCGGTGGCCGCGACGCTGGGCGCGAGCGGCGTGTACGTCGCCACGGCCGACGCGGCGGAAACGGTGGTCCCGGGCCGCGTCCAGGCGGAGTCGTTCGCGGCCCAGTCCGGCGCGCGGACCGAGGGGACCGCCGACACCGACGGCGGCAGGAACGTCGGCTGGCTCGCCGGCGGCGACTGGCTGCGCTTCGACCGGGTGACCGTCGGCGGCGCCGGCCTCGCCGCCCGGATCGCGTCCGACAATCCGGCGGGCGGCTCGATCGAGTTGCGCCTCGGGTCGCGGACCGGGGCGCTGCTCGCCACGTTCCCGGTCAAGCGGACGGGCGGCTGGCAGAAGTGGACCACCGTCGGCGCGACGGCGTCCTCGGTCCCGGCCGGTGCGCGGACGGTGTTCGCGGTGCTGAAGAGCGCGCAGCGCAACGACTTCGTCAACATCAACTGGTTCACCTTCGGCGGCTCCCCGTCCCCGTCCCCGTCCCCCTCCCCGTCGCCGTCCGCCGCGGCCGGTTGGGTGAAGATCGACAAGGCGAGGTGGGCCACGCAACTCGCCGAGTACCAGGCCACCGCGGCCGAGCCGGTGCCGGCCGGCAACGTGCGGGTGCCCGAGTTCAACGCGAGCTGCAAGGTCAGCCACCGGCTCCCCGACGACCCGATCGTCTTCCCCGGCATGGCGGGCGCCTCCCACCTGCACACGTTCATGGGCAACAGGAGCACGAGCGCGACGTCCACGAACGCCTCGCTGTTCGCGAACGCCGGCACCAGCTGCGATCCGAAGGAGGACCGGTCCGCGTACTGGATCCCCACGCTCCTGGAGAACGGCAGACCGGTGGACCCGCACGGTGTCACCGTCTACTACGGCTCGCGCCTGAAGGACCCGACCCGGACGGTGCCCTTCCCCGAGGGCTTCCGCATGATCGCTGGGGACGCGAAGCGGCAGGTAGCCACCCCGAAGGGTGCCCCCGGGCAGTTCTGGTGCGCCGGCGCCGGCGGCGAGACCGGCCGCAGTGCCGACGGCAACTGGCCGGTGTGCGCGAAGACCGCCGAGGTCACCTTCCAGCTCACCTTCCCGGACTGCTGGGACGGCGAGCACCTGGACAGCCCCGACCACCGGTCGCACGTGGGACCGACCGGCCCGGACGGTACCTGCGCCGGCGGGAGGTTCCCGGTCGCGATCCCCTCGGTGTCCTTCGTGATCGGCTATCCCACCTCGGGCGGCGCCGCCGGCTTCCAGCTCGCCAGCGGCCTGGCCTCGTCCATGCACGGCGACTTCATGAACGCGTGGGAGACGAAGCCGCTCGCCGAGCGGGTCCGCAACTGCATCACCCAGAAGGCCAAATGCGACTCGTTCGGAAACTTCTGACCCATCCCCGCACCACCGGTCGGAAGGAATGAGGAAGACGGCGGTCCCCGATTCCCCGCGGGGACCGCCGTTCTTCGTTGTCCACAGGCCGGGAGCGCGGCCGCGCCGGGACCGATACGGTACGGAGAGCCACCTGTTGAAGGGAGTCGCCGCCCGTGACCGAGATCCTCTCCGACGAGGCCGTGGCGTTCGTCGCCGACCTGAACCGCCGGTTCCGTCCCCGCCGCAACGAGCTCCTGGCCCGCCGCGCCGAGCGCCGTGCCGCGATCGCCGCCGGTGGCTCCCTCGACTTCCTCCCCGAGACCGCGGAGATCCGTGCCGGCGACTGGACGGTGCCGCCGCCGCCCGCCGACCTCACCGACCGCCGGGTCGAGATCACCGGCCCGACCGAGCGCAAGATGACCGTCAACGCCCTCAACTCGGGCGCCAAGGTGTGGCTCGCCGACCTCGAGGACGCCAACACCCCGCACTGGGCCAACGTGGTCGACGGCCAGCAGAACCTCCACGACGCCGTCCGCCGCACGATCCGGCTCGAGACCGGCACGAAGACCTACGAGCTGGGCGACGGCCCCTATCCGACGATCGTGATGCGGCCCCGCGGCTGGCACCTCGACGAGCGGCACCTGCCCGTCGACGGCGAGCCGGCGGTCGGTGCCCTCGTCGACTTCGGGCTCTACTTCTTCCACAACGCGGCCGAGCTCCTCGCCCGGGGCAGTGGGCCCTACTTCTACCTGCCCAAGATGGAGTCGCACCACGAGGCCGCGCTCTGGAACGACGTCTTCACCCACGCGCAGGAGGCGCTCGGCATCCCGGTGGGCACCATCCGCGCCACCGTGCTCATCGAGACGATCCCGGCCGCCTTCGAGATGGACGAGATCCTCTGGGCGCTGCGCCCGCACATCTCCGGGCTCAACGCCGGCCGCTGGGACTACCTGTTCAGCATCATCAAGTATTTCCGCGACAACCCGGCGATGGTGCTGCCCGACCGGGCGGCGGTCACGATGACCGCGCCGTTCATGCGGGCCTACACGGAATTGCTGGTCTCGACCTGTCACCGCCGCGGGGCGTTCGCGATGGGTGGCATGGCGGCCTTCATCCCCAGCCGGCGCGACCCGGCGGTCAACGAGGTGGCGCTGGCCAAGGTGCGCGAGGACAAGGAACGGGAGGCGGGCGACGGCTTCGACGGCTCGTGGGTGGCCCACCCCGACCTGGTGCCGGTGTGCCGGGAGATCTTCGACCGGGTGCTCGGCGACAACCCCCACCAGCTCGCCAAGCGCCGCGACGACGTGGAGGTGAGCGCCGCCCAGCTGCTCGACGTGGCCGCGACCGGCGGGGCCGTCACCGAGGCCGGGCTGCGGTCCAACGTCTCCGTCGCGCTGCAATATCTGGAGGCGTGGCTGCGCGGCAACGGCGCGGTGGCCATCTTCAACCTCATGGAGGACGCGGCCACCGCCGAGATCTCCCGTTCCCAGGTCTGGCAGTGGATCCACAACGAGGTCCGCCTCGACGACGGCACGCCGATCACCGCCGAGCTGGTCGGCCGCCTGGAGGACGAGGAACTGGCCAGGATCCGCGAGAGCCTCGGCGACGAGGCCTGGGCGGCGAGCCGCTTCGACGACGCCCGCAAGCTGTTCGAGCGGGTCGCCCTCGCCGACGACTTCGCCGACTTCCTCACCACCGCCGCCTACGACTCCATCGACTGATCGTGCGGCTCCGCGACGACGACTACGCCGCGCTGGACGACCGGCTCGCCGCCCACGACGCCTTCCTGGCCGTCCGCTACCCCGGGGAGCGGCCGGGGCGGCAGCCGGTGCACACGGTGTACATCCCGGCCGACCGGATCGGCGGCTTCCGCGAGTGGGGCGCCCGCGCCCTCGCGGTGCTCGACGAGCACCCGCCGCTGCCGTTTCCCGCCGCGCTCGCCGACCGGGTCCGCGCCAAGCTCACCACCGAGCCGATCGAGGACCTCCGCGTCGACTTCGAGGACGGGTACGGCGTCCGCGACGACGACCAGGAGGACGCGGCGGTCAAACAGGCCGCCGCGGTGCTGCTCGACGGCCCCCGGCCGCCGTTCGTGGGGGTGCGCGTCAAATCGCTGGAGGCGCCGACCCGGCACCGGGCGCTGCGCACCCTCGACCTGTGGCTCACGCATTACCCCGAGCCGTTCGTCATCACGGTGCCCAAGGTGAGCGGCCCCGACCAGGCCGCCGCGGCGGTGGCGCTCTGCGAACGGCTCGAACGGGCGTACGGGCTGGCCGGCGGTGCGCTGCGCTTCGAGATCCAGATCGAGCTGCCGTCCGCCGTCCTGGGCGCCGACGGCACGGCGACGGTGGCCCGCCTCATCACCGCCGCGGACGGCCGCTGCACCGGCCTGCACTACGGCACGTACGACTACAGCGCGGCGGCCGGCGTGGCGGCGGCCCACCAGGCGATGGACCACCCGGTCGCCGACCACGCCAAGGCCGTCATGCAGGCCGCGGCCGCCGGCACCGGCGTGCGCCTCTCCGACGGCTCCACCAACATCCTCCCGGTCGGCACCGACGTCGCCGTCCACGACGCCTGGGCCCTGCACCACCGCCTCGTCCGCCGCTCCCTGGAACACGGCTTCTACCAGGGCTGGGACCTCCACCCGGCCCAACTCCCCACCCGCTTCGCCGCCACCTACGCCTTCTTCACCGACGGCACGGACGCCGCGGTGGGCCGGCTGCGCCGCTATCTCGACCGCCAGGCGGGCGGAATCCTCGACGAGCCCGCCACGGCGCGGGCGCTCGCCGGCTACCTGCTGCGCGGGCTGGACTGCGGCGCGCTGCCGCCGGAAAGCCTGCCCTTCACCCGAGAAGACCTGCGCGACCTCACCTGACCCGCCACCGAGCGCCCGCCTGCGCGGCACGGGCCCGGGTCGCGGTCGCGCCCTCGGGTGGGGCTCGGGCTGGGGGTGGGCCGCCGGGTGGGGCTCGGGCCGGGGGTGCGCGGCCGGGAATCGGCTCGGGTCGGGGGTGCGCTGCCGCCGGGTTCGAGCCCAGATCGTGGGTGCGCGGCCTTTCCCGGCGGCCGTCACCCGCACACCTTCCGCCCGGACCGCGCGCCCTGCTCGAATGCGCTGGCGCCGCCGCGGCCGATGCGTGTCGTGGGGTGCGGCGACTTCTCGGGGCGGCTTCGCCCGAGGTAGCCATCCGGTAACGCTGGGCAGTTAGGCTCGGTCCATGGTCGATCTCGTGGTGCGGTCCCGCCGTGCCGTCCTGCCGGGCGGGGAGCGGGCCGCTGCCGTCTCGGTCGCGGGCGGGCGGATCGTTGCCGTGGGGGAGCACTACGCCGTCGTCGAGGCGGCCGAGGACGTCGATCTCGGGGGGCTTGCGCTGCTGCCGGGGCTGGTCGACACGCACGTGCACGTCAACGAGCCGGGGCGGACCGAGTGGGAGGGGTTCGCCAGCGCGACCCGGGCGGCCGCCGCGGGTGGGGTCACCGCCATCGTGGACATGCCGCTGAACAGTCTGCCGCCCACCGTCACGGTCGCCGCGCTCGAGCTGAAGAGAGAGGCCGCCGCCGGGCAGATCCACGTCGACGTGGGCTTCTGGGGCGGGGCCGTCCCGGGGAACGCCGGCGACCTGCCCGGGTTGCACCGGGCCGGGGTGTACGGCTTCAAGGCGTTCCTCGCGGACTCCGGCGTGCCCGAGTTCCCGCCGCTCGACCCGGCCCAGCTCGCCGAGGCGCTCGCCGCGGTCGACGCGCAGTTCGTCATCCACGCCGAGGATCCCGATCATCTGCACGCGGCCGCGTCGTCGCCGGCGTACGCGGACTTCCTCGCCTCCCGGCCGCCCGAGGCCGAGCACGCCGCCGTGGCCACCGCGATCGAGGCGGCCCGGGTCGCCGGGGCGCGGGTGCACATTCTGCACCTGTCCGCCGCCACCGCGCTGCCGTTGATCGCCGCCGCGCGCGCCGGCGGGTTGCGGGTCACCGCCGAGACGTGCCCGCACTATCTGACCCTCGATGCGGCCGGGATCCCCGCCGGCGCCACCGAGTTCAAGTGCTGCCCGCCCATCCGCGACGCCGCCAACCGGGACCTGCTGTGGGCAGCGCTCGCCGACGGGCTGATCACCTGCGTCGTCAGTGACCACTCACCGTGCACGCCGGACCTCAAGCGCCGCGACACCGGCGACTTCGCGGCGGCGTGGGGCGGCATCGCCTCGGTGCAGCTCGGACTGCCGGTCGTCTGGACGGCGGCCCGGGAACGCGGGCACAGCCTCGCCGACGTGACCGACTGGATGGCCCGCCGCCCCGCCGACCTCGCCGGGCTCGCCGGCAAGGGGCGGATCGCCGTCGGCGCCGACGCCGACCTCGTCGCCTTCGACCCGGACGCGACCTTCGTGGTCGATCCCCGGCGCCTGCACCACCGCAACCCTGTCACGCCGTACGCGGGAAAGACCCTGACCGGGGTGGTCCGCACCACCTGGCTGCGCGGCCGGACGGTGACCGGCGCCGCCCCGCACGGCCGATTCCTCACCCGGGAGGCCTCCTGATGGAAGAGTTCACGCTGCTGCCCGACCTGGCGTCGCGCCTGTACGGCGGCGGGGTGGTGTTCACCAACGACGAGTTCTTCGCCGCGGCGGACCACCTCGTCGATCCGGCCACCCCGGTGTTCGCGCCGCACACCTTCGGGCACAAGGGCCAGGTGTACGACGGCTGGGAGACGCGCCGCCGCCGCGAACCCGGGCACGACGAGGCGATCATCCGGCTGGGTGCCCCCGGCGTGGTGCACGGCATCGACATCGACACGGCGTTCTTCACCGGCAACTATCCGCCGTACGCCTCGGTGGACGGTTGCGCCTTCGACGGCTACCCGGACGCGCTGCAGCTGGCGCACGCGCCGTGGGTGCCGCTCGTGCCCCGTTCCCCGCTCGCCGGCGACAGCCAGAACCTGTTCGCCGTCGACTCGCGGCAGCGCTACACCCACATACGCCTGACCATCTACCCGGACGGCGGCGTGGCGCGCCTGCGCGTGCACGGTGAGGTGGTGCCCGACCCGCGCCTGCTGCCCAGCGTCTTCGACGTCGCCGCGGCCGAACACGGCGCCCGGATCGCCGGGTGCAGCAACATGTTCTACGGCCACCCGCAGAACATGCTCAACCCCGGCCTGGCCCGCTCGATGGGCGACGGCTGGGAGACCGCCCGCCGCCGCGACGACGCCAACGACTGGGTGCTGGTGCAGCTCGCGGCGCCGGCCGTGATCGAGCTCGCGGAGCTGGACACCAGCCACTTCAAGGGCAACGCCCCGGGCAGCGCCACCCTGCGCGGCATCGACACGCGTACCGGGCTGCTCGACGATCCGGACGACTGGTTCGAGCTGCTGCCGCAGGTGCGCCTCAGCCCGGACACCCGGCACCGCTTCCCGATCCCGGTGGTGCCGGTCGCCACCCACGTGCGGCTCGACATCTTCCCGGACGGGGGCATGGCCCGGCTGCATCTGTACGGCCGGCCCGACGGTCCCGCCCTGCGCGCCCGCTACGAGGCCACCACCTGATCGACGGGCGTGCGGCAGGGCGTTACGGTCTCTCGCGTGGGCCGGACCGTGACTCTCGTACTCGTGGACGCCGCCGGGGAGACGCTCGGCGCGCTGCCACCCTTCGACGTGGAACTGCCGTGGTGGCAGGAGGTCTCCGAGGTGGTCGCGGAGGCGCGCGCCCGTTACGGCGTACGCGTCACGGTGTTGCGTCTTCTGTCGGCGGCGAACGCCGCGCCGCCCGGGGGAGAGGTCACCTACCTGGCGCAGGTCCGCGAGCCGGTGGAGGTGGCGCTGAAGCCGTGGGACGACAACCGTGATCCGGCGCCGCTGCGGGCGCCGTGGGCCGTGCCGGGCGGCCCGGCCGCGTCGCTGAGCTGGGCCGCGGCGGCGCTGGGCCGCGGCGACCTGGTGGCCGTCCAGCAGCGCACCTGGAACCTGTCGGCGATCTGGCGCCTCGAGGACGGCGGCGGCGAGCCGGTCGCCTGGCTGAAGCAGGTGCCGGTCCTCCTCGCCCACGAGGCCACCGTCCTGCGCCTGGTCGCCGCCGCGGCGCCCGGCCTGGTGCCGGCCGTGCTGGCGGCCGGGGACGCCGGCCGGACCCTGCTGGCCCACGTCCCGGGCGAGGACCGTTACGGCGCCGGAGCAGCCTTCTGTACGCGGGTGGCCGCCGATCTCCATCCGGTGCAGGCCCACTTCGCGACCCGGACCGGCGAGCTCCTCGCCGCGGGGGTGCCCGACCGGCGGCTGAGCTTCGACCGGTTCGCCCGGGTCGCCGAGCCGTGGCTGGACACTGTGGACGGCCTGGCGGAGCTGATGGACGAGCTGCCCGCCCGGCTCGCCGCCATCGACGCGTGCGGGATGCCCGACACGCTCGTGCACGGCGACCTGCACCCGGGCAACGTACGGGAGGCGTCCGGCCGGCGGGTGATCGTCGACTGGGGCGACGCGATCGTGTCCCATCCCGCGCTGGACATCCTGCGCCTGACCGCGGACCTCCCGGAGCCGGACGCCGCGGCGCTGATCGCGGAGTGGGCCGGCCGCTGGCGGGAGAACGCCCCGGACAGCGACCCGGAGACGGCGGCGGCGCTGATGCGCCCGGTGGCGGCCCTCCGCTCGGCGGCGCTCTACCAGGAGTTCCTCGACCACATCGAGGACTCGGAGCGGCCCTACCACGAGCAGGACGTCCCGGAACGCCTCCACGCCGCCGTCACGACCGCCGCCCAGCTCGGCTGAGCCCTACGGCCGGCCCTCTCCCGGCCGGCCCTCTCCCGGCCGGCCCTCTCCCGGCGGGCCCTCTCCCGGCGGGCCCTGTCCCGGCCGGCCCTGTCCCGGTGGGCCGGCCCGCTCCCGGCGCGCCGGCGGTGCCCCGGTCGGCGGGTCGGGCGGTGGACCGGCCGGTCCGGTGGGTGGCACGGTCGGTGGACGTGGGCGGCGGGGTGGGCCGGGACGACCTACGGTGGAGCGGTGACCGATCTGCGGCGCCGCTTCGTCGACCAGCTCCGGCACAACGGCGCGCCGTTGTCGCCCGCGCTCGCCGCCGCCTTCGCCGCCGTTCCCCGTGAGGCCTTCGTGGCCGGCGGGTTCCAGCGCCGGGACGGCACCTGGGTGGAGGCGGGCAGCCGCGGCTTCCTCGACACGGTCTACCGCGACGACGTGCTGGTCACCAAGGTCGACGGCGGGTTGCCGGTCAGCTCGTCCAGCCAGCCGTCGCTGATGGCCATCATGCTGGCGGCGCTGGACGTCCGCCCCGGCGACCGGGTGCTGGAGATCGGCGCCGGCACCGGATACAACGCCGCCCTGCTCAGCGCGCTCGGCGCCCGGGTCACCAGCGTCGACGTGCAGGCCGACGTCGCCGAGCGGGCCCGCGCGGCGCTGGCCCGGGCCCGGGTCGAGGGCGTACGCGTCATAGCGGCCGACGGCTACCGGGGCGTCCCCGGGGAGCGTTTCGACCGGGTGATCGTGACGGTCGGGGTGGCGGGCGTGTCGCCGCACTGGCTCGCCCAGGTGGGACCGGGCCCGATCATCGCGCCCGTGGAACACGCCGGCACCCATCCCGTGCTGGCCGTGCGCGGCACCGCCGACGGTCCCGTGGCCGCGAAGGTCGTCTGCCCGTCGGGCTTCATGACCGCGGCCGGCCCGCTGACCGCCGCGCACGCCCGCTCCCATCCGCACCCCGTGCCACCGGACGCCCTCAGCGCCTTCGAGGAGGCCACCCCCGCCCGCTGGGCGCAACCGCTGGACCCGTACGCCTACCGCGACCTCTCCTACGCGGCCGGCGTCTGGAGCACCCGCGCCACCCACGCCGCGATCCGGGGTCGCGACGGCAGCACCCTCACGCTCCTCGACGAGACCGGTACGGGCGGCGCCGCGATCCTGTCCGACGGCGCGATCCTGGCCGGCGGCGGCCACGCCCTGCGCTACGCCGCGGAGGCCGCCGAGGTGCTGGACCGCTGGGACGCGGCGGCCCGCCCCCGGATGCAGGCGTGGCGCATCGCGCTGGAGCGCACCGGCGACCCGGACGCCCCGATCTGGTGCCCGGCGACCTGGGAACTCGACCGGTAGCGGCCGACGCCAGGCGCAGGGGACCGGAGCAGCGATGCCACCGCGGACGGGAGGTCATCGCCATGGGAACTCGACCCGTACCAGGGTGGGGTCGCCTGCGATGCGCCGCCGATCCCGGTCGAACGCGTCGGCCGCCGGACCCGGTCCGGTCACGAAGCCCGGACCCACCGGGTCGCCGGCCGGCGGGACGGGTAGCGGCGCGGCGCCGTCGGCGCGGGCGCCGAGCAGGGCCCGGGCGGTGGCGGCCTGGCCCGCCGCGATCAGTCCCAGCAGATACCAGAGGACGGGTGCCAGCAGCACGCCGAGGATCGCGAACGGCAGCGCCTCCCCGGAGGAATGCACCGTGAACGCCCCGAACGTCCAGCCGACCGTGCCGGTGCTCGCGAAGAGCGGGCTCAGCACGAACGCGACGTCGAGCAGCACCGCCAGGCCGTATCCGAAGTAGACGGTGGGGACGATCAGGCCCAGGAAGGCCGCATAGCAGAGCTCGCGCCAGGTGGCGGTCTCGGCGTAGCGGGCCCGCGCCCAGGCCGGCGGGCCGGCGACGAGCGGCGGATGCGGTGACGGCAGCGGACGCGGGTCCAGCAGAGCGAGCCGGGCGCGTTCCACCACGCCGAGGGGGATGGCGAACAACGGGCCGACGCCGGCGAACAGTGCCAGCGACAGCACCATGAGGAACAGCACGGTGCGGTGCGGCGCGGTGCCCTCGGTCAGCCAGGACAGCGCGGCGACCCACGGCAGGACCAGCAGGCCCATCGCGGCACCGACGGGCGCCATCACGGGCAGGGTGGTCAGCGCGTAGACGAACGCCCGCCAGGGACCGGCCGACAGCAGGTACCGGCGGTGCAGGAGGGCTTGCAGCGGGGCATCATTCGTGGACACCTCGCCACGCTAGGTCGCGGTGGAGCCCCGTCCCAGCCGTCTACGGATAGTCTTCGGGTATACCCAGCACTACCATGTGCCGGCGCGGCGGGCCCGCCACGGCCGGCCGTCCGGGTCGTAGACCAGGCGATACGCCGGGACCGCCCAGAGCCGTTGATGCCACGGGAGCCGCTCGGTCTCGTGCGGCACCAGGCGGCCCGGCGGCCGGGGGCCCTGCTCGCCGCCACGGTGCCAGTCCCGGAGCGCGTCGGCGGATTCGCTCACCGCGCGTACGGTGTCGTCGGGGTCGAGAAGACCTTCGTCGTCGTCGCGATCGAGGTGCTCGCGCAGCAGCGCCAGCCGCAGGTCGCGCGCGTAGACGCGGGCGCCGTCACCCAGCCCGGCCGGATCCACCGGCGTGCGCTCGTCGCGCGTGCGGTCCAGCACCGCGCAGGACAGCTCGCTGTCGTGGGTCCACGAACGACGGTTGAAGTTGTCGCTGCCCGTGCTGGCCCACACGTCGTCGACGACGCAGACCTTCGCATGCACGTACACGGGATCGCCCTCGTGGTTCTCGACGTCGAAGACGTGGACCCGGTCGGGTGCGGCCTTGCGGCACAACGCGATCGCCTCCGCGCGCCCGACCTGGTTGGGGGGCAGCGCGAACCGCCCGTCCACGTCCGGATGCCGGGGCACGACCGCGATCAGGTGCAGCCCCGGGTTGTCGTTGAGCGCGTCGGCGAACAACTGCGCCACCTCCTTGGACCAGAGATACTGATCCTCGAGGTAAATGAGGCGGCGTGCCCTCTTGATGGCCTTTGTGTAACCTCGCGCGATGCTCTGCTCACCCAGCTTCGCGAATCCGTACGCGGGACGCATCGCAGGATAGGTCCGCAGCACCTGAATGTCGTGCGAGCCACACTCCGGCGGGTCGGGCGGCTGCGGCGGAAGCCGGTCGGCGCGCAGGTCGGCGTGCCGCAGCTTGTCGGTCACCGTGCTCACGGGACCGTGCTGATCCAGCGGCGCCGGGTCGTTCCAGCGTTCACGGAACGTGAGGTCGAGCGCACCCACCACCGGCCCCCGCAGGGCCAGCTGCACATCGTGCCAGGGCGGATTCCTACCGTACGCCTGAGCCATGGCCAGCGCTTGCGGGTCGCCCCGATGATCGGCGTCGTCCCGCCGGCTGTGACACAGGTCGATCCCGCCCGCGAACGCGATGTCCTTCTCCGGCGCCCCCGGATGCCGCAGCACGACGAGCTTCTGGTGGTGCGACCCGCCGCGGCGTACGCGCTGGTCGAGCAGCACTTCGCCGCCGGCGGCCCGGATGTCCTCGCCGAGGTTCCGGTTCTCCTCCTCGCTGTACGCCAGCTTGTCGAGGTGCGAGCGCCACAGCAGGCCCTTGACCACGACACCCCGCTTGGCCGCCGCGGCGAACAGCTCGGCGATGGTCGGGCCGTCGTCGCGCATCCGCTCGTCGGGGTCGCCCCGCCAGTCGGTGAAGAACAGATGGTCGCCGTCACCGAGCGCTTCCACCTCGGTCACCAGCCGATCGAAATATGTTCCGCCGTGAAAGAGCGGCTCGGCGGTGTTTCCCGCCGTCCAGGTGGGTATCTGTGAGTCCGGGTTGCCGCGCTCGTCGGCGGTCAGGAACCAGTCGTCCGGTGACACGGGCAGCCCCTCCGAGGTCGACGACGCCCTCACGGTAGGCCCCTTGACGCCCGCCCGCACCCTGAGCCCGTAGCCCGCCCCCGCGAAGGACCCCTCATGAGCAGCGAGCCTATGACCACGACCGCCGTATCCGCCGACGCCGCCGCCTCCTCCGAACGAGGTCTGCTGATCGCCATGTTGCTCATGGTCCTCCTGGGCGTGGGCGCGATGCTGATGATGTCCTGAAGCCCTTTGCCCGGTTCGCCGCTTCTCAGATGCGGCCACGCCCCGGACCGTGACGTACGTCCCATCAGCCGGTGACAATTCGAGACGGAAAGCGGGCAGCGCTCGACCGCGAGGCTCATACATACTCGTCGGCATGACGGGGGAGCCGGCTTTCAGCAGCGCATCGATCGAAATCCCACCTTCCGAGGCCGCCGCGGGCGCCACGAAGGTGGTCTTCACGGCGACCCACGGCCCCGTGACGGTGGAGGTGCCCCCGGGCACGGCCGACGGCGCGGTGCTGTGGGTCGAGACCCCGGGCGGCACCGTCGCGGTGACCATCCGGGTGCCGTCGGCCTTCACGCCCCCGCCGCCCTTCCCGGTCCCGGACCCGCCGGCCGCCGATCCGACGGCCGTCCTGCCGAGCTCCCCGGCAGCGCCCGCCGCCGACCCGACGGCCGTGCTCCCCACCGCGCCGCCTCCGTCTTCCGCGCCGCCCTCGTCCGGGCCGCCCTCGTCCGCGCCGCCTGCTTCCGGGCCGCCCGCATCGGGTCCGCCTTCGTCGGTGCCGCCCGCTTCGGGTCCGCCGGCCTGGGGGCCGCCTCCGGTTTCCGGTGCACCGGCTTCCGATTTTCCCGCGCCGGGCGCCCACCCTGTTCCCGGCGGCTATCCGCCGGGAGCGTTCCCGCCGCCCGCGGCGGGCTATCCGCCCGGCATCACGCCCGCAGCCGGCTATCCGCAGTCGCCCGACGGGTCCACGCCCGGTGGCTATCCGCCCGGCTCGTTCCCGGGCGGTGCCTACCCGCCGGGCGCCGGCCAGCCCGGCGCGTATCCGCCCGGCTCGTACCCGCCCGGCTCGTACCCGCCTGGCGCCGGTCAGCCCGGTGCATACCCACCCGGGGCTGAGCAGCCCGGCGCCTACCCGCCTGGCGCCTACCCGGCGGGTGCTTATCCGCCGGGGGCCTTCCAGCCCGGCGGGTATCCGCCAGGCCAGGGCCCGGCGTTCGCGGGTCCTCCGGCGGCGCCGCCCACCCGCCGGCGCAACCAGCTGATCGCCGGCGGGCTTGTGGGCGTACTCCTGGTCGGGCTCGGTTGTTGCGGTGTGGTCCGGCTCTTCTCCGGTGGGGACGACGACACCCCGCAGGCCAAGAAGCGCAACGGGATCGTGGCCACGACGCCGACCACCGCCGGCCCCGTCACGCCCGAGCAGTACGCGCAGGTGCTGGCCGCCTCCGACACCGCGATCAAGGCGCCGTTCGCCAGGCTCAACACCGGCGACAACGCGGCGTTCGCCAGGGCGGCCCCGACCGCGGCGAACGCCATCCGCGCCGAGGCCGGGAAGCTGCGGTCGACGAAGCCGCCGTCCGGCGCCGAGTCCGTGCACTTCCGGCTGACCCAGGGGCTCGAGAACCTCGGCGACATGGTCGAGGAGACCGCGGGCACTAAGCAGGAATGCCCGGCGGCGTCCCCGTACGCGGCGGTCCTGCAGTCCGGCTGGGCCGACGGCCTGCGCGAGGACGCCAAGAAGCTCGTGGCGGCCGACCCGGCCTACCGGTTCGGCTCGTTCCTCCCGGCCGAGCCCAAGCAGCAGAACCGCCGCCTCAAGACCGGCACGTTCGTCAAACGATCGAGCACCGGCGGCCTCGGCCACCTGAAGATCAAGAACGGCGCCTCGGACACCCTGATCTCGCTGGTGCCGAACAAGGGCAAAAAACCCAAGCCCGTCTTCACCGTGTATGTCCGCAAGGGCGGCACCTACACGGCCAAGGGCATCCGCGACGGCACGTACCGCATCTACACGGCGTCGGGCCAGGACTGGAACGCGGGCAAGAAGGGCTTCACCCGCAACTGCCACTTCAGCAAGTTCGACGACACGTTCAAGTTCACGACCACGTCGTTCTCGTCGTCGATCTGGACCATCACCCTGACCCCGATGATCGGCGGCAACGCCTCCACCAGCGACGTGGACCCCAACGCCTTCCCGAACTGACCCCGCACCCTGAGCGGCGCGGCGGCCCGGCCGCCCGACCGATGAAGACTGCCGGTGCGCCGGCGCGGCGGGCTGGTCACGCGTGAGGGTCGGTGGTGCGGCGGGCTGGTCATGCGCGGGGTCCGGGGGCGTCGTGGGGTGATCACCCGGGACCGGTGGTGCGGTGGCCTCGTCGAACGCGCCGGCGGGCAAAGTGCGGCGGCGCTCTCGCGCGGGGCCGCCCGGAGTGTGCCCGGGGCGGGCGTCAGATCACGCGGAAGTCGGTGACGAAGGTGGCGACCTTTCCGCTGGCCGTGCGGCCGATGAAGGTCGCGTAGCCGCCGTCTCCGTCGCCGGTGGCCACCGCTACCACGTTGGCGCCGGTGGCCGGGTCGGTCACCGCGTCGAGGGCGCTGAGGGCGGGCGGGCCGGGTTCGGGGAGGTAGGTCTGCTCGACGCGGGCGTAGCTCCAGGTGCGGAGGCCGGCCAGGGCCCGTTCGTCGGCCAGGGCGCCGGTGCCGGAATCCGCGGGGTAGGTGGCGAAGCCGTCCTCGTCGAGGATGGACGGACCCGGTCCGGCCGGCACCGCGGGCTCCCAGGTGGCCACGGGTTCGTCGCGGACGACCAGCTGCAGGGCGGCCGTGCGCCGGTCCGCCTCGATCGGGAGCCCGGCGAGCCGCCCGGCGCCCCCGGCGTCGTTGCCGCCGGGCCGGGTGGTGGCCGGGCCGGGTGCGGTGGCGGGTGGGTCCGCGGCGAGCATGCTTCCCGCCGGGTGCACCACCGCCACCCAGGCGCGCAGCGGGTAGCGGCCCGGTGGCGCCGTCACGGTGAACGGTGGTGTCTCACCCGGGTGGATCAAGGGGTCGCAGGCCACGATGCGGCCCGTCGGCACGGTCACCTCGCCGAGCGGGATCATGGTCATGCGGCAGTCGTGGGCGTCGTCGAAGCGGTGCGCGCCCTCGGTCAGCAGCCGATCCAGCATTTCGCCGATGTCCACAGCCATGCCGGACAGGGTATCGGCGACCACCGACAAAACCGTTCCCCGTGAGGGTGACAGGGCGTCAGCCGGTGTGGGGGATGCGTTCCGCGGGGATCACGCCGAGCCGGCCCTTCTGGAAGTCCTCGAAGGCCTGCATGAGTTCCTCCCGGGTGTTCATCACGAACGGCCCGTAGTGGGCCACCGGCTCGCGGATCGGCCGGCCGCCCATGATGAAGAGTTCCATCGCCGGGATGTTCGAGTCCTGCGCCGGGTCCGCGTCCACGCGGAGGGCGTCGCCCATGGCGTGGGCGGCGAGCTGGCCGAGGTGGATCGGACGCTGCTCCGCGCCGACCGTGCCGCGGCCCGCCAGGACGTACACGAGGGCGTTGTAGCCGGGCTGCCAGGGGAGCTCGAGCCGGGCGCCGGGCTGGAGGGTCACGTGGGCGAGGTTGATCGGGGTGTGGGTGGAGCCGGGGCCGGCGTGGCCGGCGATCGTGCCGGCGATGACGCGGATGAGGCCGCCGCCGTCCGGGGTGGTGAGCAGGGCCGCCTCGCGGCCGCGGAGGTCCTGGTACTTCGGGGCGATCATCTTGGCGGCGCGGGGGAGGTTGACCCAGAGCTGGAGGCCGTGGAAGAGGCCGCCGCTCATGACGAGCTGCTCCGGGGGCGCCTCGATGTGCAGGATGCCACCGCCGGCCGTCATCCACTGGGTGTCGCCGTTGGTGATCGTGCCGCCGCCACCGTGGGAGTCCTGGTGGTCCATGGTGCCGTCGATCATGTAGGTCACGGTCTCGAAGCCTCGGTGCGGGTGCCACGGCGTGCCCTTCGGCTCGCCGGGGGCGTAGTCGACCTCGCCCATCTGGTCGAGGTGGATGAACGGGTCCAGCTCGTTCATCGGTACGCCGGCGAAGGCCCGCCGTACGGGAAAGCCCTCGCCCTCGTAGCCGCTCGGGGCGGTGGTGAGCCGCCGCACGGGGCGGTAGGTGGTGGTGGCCGGGTCGAGCCGCGGCAGGCGCGGCAGAACCAGGACGTCGTCGACGGTGATCGCGGGCATGGCTCTCCCTCAAGAGGTGGCGGGGCGCAGGCGGGCGCCGAGCCGGGTGAAGACGCGGGCGAGAACGGCGAGCTCGGCGTCCTCGAGGTCGTCGATGAAGCTGTCGCGGACGGTGGCCAGGTGCAGCGGGGCGGCGGCGACCAGCGCCGCCAGGCCCTCGGCGGTGAGGACGGCCTCCTGGCCGCGGCCGTCCGCGGGGCAGCTCTGCTTGCGGACCAGGCCGCGCTTGACCATGGAGGTGATCTGATACGTGACCCGGCTCGGCGAGAAGACCATGAAGCCGGCCAGCTCACCCATCCGCAGCCGGTGCCCGGGCGCCTCGGAGAGCACCACGAGCACGTGGTAGTCGGCCATGCTCAGCCCGGTCTGCGCCCGCAGCTCGTCCTCGAGGCGGGTCTGCAGCGCCCAGCTGCTCTCGATGTAGGCACGCCAGCACGCCTGCTGCGCGGAGTCGAGGGGTTCGGCCATGACAGAGAGACTAACTCCTTCAAATCTTAAATACCAGCAAAAGGGCCAGGAGCGGCACTGTGATCAGGAACGCGGGGCGCAGGCCGGTAACGTCCGCCACCCGGGCCAGCGCCGCCGGGGCCGCCAGGATCGCCGTACCCGAGGCCAGTGCTCCCAGCGACGCGGCGTGAGCGCCGCTGAGGCCCGGAGTGCCGGTCAGGGCGGCGAGTGTCACCGGGTAGAGCGTGGCGATGCCGGCCCCCGCCACCAGCAGGCCCGCGATCACGACGGCCGGGTGGCCGGCGGCGGCCACGACGACGGCGCCCGCGGCCGTGACCGCCGCGCCGATCGGCACCACCGGGATGCGGCCGAGGACCGCGGGGGGCGGCGAGGCGGCCGACGGCCATGCCGATGGGGAACGCGGTGCCGAAGACCGCCGCCCGCGACGGGGTCAGCCCCGAGTCGGCGAGCCGCGCCACCGCCCAGATGGTGAAGCAGAACTCGACCGACACGGCGAGGACCACGACGATCCAGCGCCGGGCCACCGGGCCGGCCGCCGGCCTGGCGGCGGGGAGCGGTGGTGGCGGCGGTTCCGGCTCCCGGGCATTCCAGGCAAGGAAGAGCAGCGGGGGTACGGCGACCAGCAGCGCGAGCCGCCCGCCCACGACCCCGGAGGCGTCCAGCGCGCCGATGGCCCCCGGGGCGAGGACGGCCGCCGCGCTCGAGACGCCGACCACCCGGGAGAGCTGGACGGCCGCCTCCGGCCCCGCCAGCAGCGCGGGGGTGACCAGGACGAACGCGGCCCCTCCGACGCCCAGCAGCAGGGCGCCGAGCACCGCCAGGGGCAGGGCCGGCGCGAGCGCGAGGACCGTGACGCCGGTGGCCAGCACCAGCGAGCCGCCGACCAGGGCGCGCCCCGGCCCGCCGCGCAGCAGCACCGGGCCCGTGGCCGCGACGACCAGCAGGCCGGCCCCGAACGTGGCGGGCAGCCAGGCGAGGCGTTGCGGTGCCACGGCCAGGTCGCGGGCGAGCAGCACGATGCAGGCGCCGAGGCCGGTGATCGCGTACCCGGGGGTGGCCTGGGCGATGCCCGCCCGCAGGACCCGCGACCGGGTCGCCACGGTCATCGCCGCAGCAGGACGGCCAGTTCGGCGAGGTCCCGGATCGAGAGATCGGCGGCCAGGCCCTTGAGGGCCGCGACGACGGCGCCGGCCGCGCGGCCCGCGGTCACGCCCACCTCGGCGTCCTCGACCACCAGGCACCGCCCGGCCGGTACGCCGAGGAGCTCGGCGCCGCGCAGATAGCCCTCCGGGTCGGGCTTGCCGGCGTGGATGTCCTCGACGGTGACCAGCACGGGTACGTCGATGCCGGCCGCGCCGAGCCGCGCCTTCGCGAGCCGTACGTCGGCGCTGGTCACCACGGCCCACGGCAGCCGCAGCCCGGCCAGCAGCTCCTTCGCGCCGGGGGTGGCCACGACGTCGGAGAGGTCGTCGTACTGCAATTCGAGCTGGCGGGCCGCGGCGGCGGTCACGGCGGCCTCGCCGAGGTCGGGGCGGACGAGGTGGACGGTGCGTCCGGCGGGGGCGCCGTGCGCGACGGCCAGCACGGCCGCCGGGTCGGCGCCGTACTCGGCGGCCCACGTCCGCCAGGCGCGTTCGACGGCGGCGTCGGAGTCGACGAGGGTGCCGTCCATGTCGAAGAGCACGGCCTCGATGCTGGTCAGGTCCACGCTTCCTCCAATATTCTCGTGCTCCGAGGATAAGGTGGTGAACCCCTGTGACGGCAACCCCCGGGCGGCTGCGGGCCGAGGAGGCGCGCTGGCACACCGCGAGCCGGGTGCTGGCCTGGATCCGGCAGCACCCCGGTGCCACCCGCGCGGCGCTGACCAGCGAACTCCAGCTCGCCAGCGGGCTGGCCGCCGAGGTGACCGGGCGGCTGCGCGCCTCGAGCCTGCTCGTCGAGACGCCCGCGCCGCGGACCGGGCGGGGCCGGCCGACGACCCTGCTGGGACCGCACCCGGCCGGTCCGGTGCTGCTCGCGCTCGACGTCCGTACGCACGACTGGCGCTCCGCCCTGGTCACGATCGACGGTGCCCTGCACGACGTGACGATCACCCGGCACGCCTCGCGGGCCGCGGCGGCGGTCCTGGCGGCGGTCCGCGAGCGTGTCACGGCGGTCCGGGAGGCGTACGGGCCACGGCTGCGCGCGGTGTCGGTGGCGGTCGCGGGCACGGTGTACGACGGCCGCCTGGTCCAGTCCGCGACCCTCGGCTGGCGCGACGCCGACCTCGGCGACCTCGCGGGCGGCCCGGCGCTGCTGCTCGGCAACGATGCCACCCTCGCCGGGGTGGCGGAGGCGCGCACCGGGGCGGCGGTGGGAGCGTCCACGGCGCTGCACCTGATGACCGGCGTCGGCATCGGCGGCACGGTCACCGCCGGCGGACGGCCCGTGACCGGCTCGCACGGTGCCGCGGGTGAGTACGGGCACCAGCCGTACGGTGACAAGCGGTTGATCTGCCCCTGCGGAGCCCGCGGCTGCTGGGACCTGGAGGTCGACGGCCGGGCGCTCGCCCGGCACCTGGGGGTGACCGAGCCGGCCGACCCGATCGCCTTCGCACGGGCGGTGCTGCGGTCCCCGGACCCGGCGATGCGCGCCGCCGTCGCCACGGTGGCCTCGGCGCTGGGCGGTGGCGTCGGTGCCCTGGTCAACGCGCACGACCCGGCGCTGGTGACGCTCGGCGGCGCGGCGGCACCGCTGCGCCGGGCCGCGCCCGCGGCGTTCGACGAGGCCTACCGGGACGCGCTCATGGCCTTCCACCGGGTACGCCCGCCCGAGGTCGTCGACGCGGCCCACGGCGAGGACGGACCGTTGCAGGGCGCGGCGGTGCTCGGCCTGGACCACGTCACCAGCGAGGCGGCCCTGGCGGAGTGGGCGGCTCAGGAGCGGTAGTAGACCCGCATCACGTACCCCGTACGCCGGGGGTGCCAGCCGAGGTCGTCGACCTCGACGACCTCGGGCCGCCCGGCGAGCCAGGAGGCGGCCATGTCGAGCGCCTCGGCGGGGGTCGCCCCGGTGAAGGTCATGCAGCGTACGGCGGACTCACCGGCCGCCGGCGCGGGCCGCGGGTAGGTCTGGGCGGCCGTCGTCGGCTCGGGGCCGGAGACCACGGCGGTCGCCCCCACCGCCTTGCCGTCGAGCACACCCTGCACGAACCAGTCGTTGATCGTCTCGTCGTGCTCGACGGCCCAGCCGCTCACCGGCCCCACATCCGCCGCGATCGCCTCCTTGGCGGTGTCGAGAGCAGCATCCAGCGTGGCAAGCTCGGCGTCCTCGCCGTTGTAATCGACCCGGTACGTCATGGCGCCCTCGGTACCCCGCCCGCTGGGAAAATAGGCCTGTGAACGAGATCGTGACCGAGCCGGCCGCGGCCGCGGACGTGCCGCGGCTGCTGGAGATCCGGCACGCCGCATTCGCCGCGCACGCCCCGCAGGCGTACTCCCCGGCGGAGGTCGAGACGCTGATCGCCGACGTCGACCCGGACGAGTTGTACGCGATGGCTGCCGACGCACGCCTGTTCGTGGCGCGCGCCGGCACGGTGATCGTCGGACTGGCGGGGTGCGTGGGGGACCGGCTGCGCCACGTGTACGTCGATCCCGGATACACCCGCCGCGGGATCGCGACGGTGCTGGTGGGCCGCGTCGAGGACGAGGTGCGCGAGCGGACCGGCCGGCGGCTCGTGCGGGCCGGCGTGGCCCTGCACGCGCGGGGGTTCTACCTTGCCAACGGGTACGTCCTCGACCGGCTCGCCACTGCGTGGGACGGCAGTTCGTACGCCGAGATGGTCAAGCGGCTGCCGACTTGAGGGAGCGGGTCGCGTCGTCGCGGAGGGCGGTGAAGTCGACGCCGTTGGCGGACAGGATCTGGGCGGCCAGGCCGTTTCCCTCGCGCAGCAGGCCCAGCAGGATGTGCTCCGGGGCGATGAAGTTGTGCTTGAGCCGCAGGGCCTCGCGCAGGGACAGCTCCAGCACCTTCTTGTTGCGGGGGGAGAGCGGGGTGTGGTTGCTGCCGGAGAGGCGTCGCATCAGGCCCTTGCGCTTGCGGGCCGCCGGGCGGGGCAGGTGCAGTGAGCCCGGTCCGAAGTTCTCCTCGATCGCCCGGCGGACCGCGTCCAGGTCGATGCCGATGGCCTTGAGCGCCTCGCGGTCGGCGTCGTCGGGGTCGGCGAGTGCCGCCGGGTCGGCGGTGCCGGTGCCCACGCGGCGGATGATCTCGGCCCGGACGGTGCGGGCGTCGAGGCCCTTGAGGGCGGGCGCCGCCGCGATCGTGGGGTCGGCCAGCAGGGCCAGCAGAGTGTGCTCGGTGCCGACCGGCGCCTGGCCGAGGTCGAGCGCCTCGGTCTTGGCGCGGACGACGACCTCGCGCGCGGCGTGGGTGAATCGCTCGAACATCTCAGCCCTCCCGTGGGTCCTGCATCGGCACGCGGTTCGCGTGTTTCTTGTGCACGCCCTGGCGGGTCACCTCGAGGGCGTCCGCGATCTCCTGCCAGGACCAGCCCTTGCGGCGGGCGTTGGCCACCTGGAGGTGCTCGAGGCCCTCCAGGAGGCGGCGCAGCGCCACCACCGCGCGCAGCCCGACCCGGGGATCGGTGCTGCCCGCGGCGGCGGCCAGATCGGTTGCTTCGGTCATGCTGTCAACTTACGTTGACAGCTCGCGCGGTGTCAACCCGGGTTGACAGCGAGGGCGGAAAGAGGGCCGGCCCGACGGGCCGGCCCTCCTCGCGAAAGTGATCCCCTACCGGCCGCGGCCGGTCTTCTCCTGCAATTCGTCGATGCGCTCCGACGCCTCCGCCTTCGTGAGGTCCTCGGGCACTTCCTCGTGCGCTTCGGAAGCCAGCGTGTGCAGATATGACTGCTGTGCTCCGGTGGCCGGCTCGTCGCCGGTGGTCCAGTCCGCCGGGTCCTTGATCGTGTTCGATGCCGGATCCTGCTCCGTCGCCGCCATGGCGCCGCCTCCTCGATGGTGATTCGAACAGGCGTACCACTACCCGCCGAACGTCAGCTCCATGCCTGAATTCGGGGTGAAGGACATCGTCAACTCGATCGGGATCACCGCCGGGGCCGCGATGGAGAACGGGACGCCCCAGGGGTCGAGCAGTTCGGCGTACGTGCCGAAGCCCATGTCCCTGGCCCCGGAGATGACCGTGGCGCCGTACGCGCGGGCGTCCTCCAGGGTCTCGGCGCAGTCGGCGACCTGGAACGCGGCGCGCCACCAGCTACCGCCCCGGCTGGGGGCGAGCCCGGCCATCGCGTCGTGGGCCGTGGTGATCCACTCGCCGCGGGTGCCGTCGCTGCCGTACTCGTCGCGCAGCAGCCAGCCGAACGCCTGGCCGTAGAAGTTGGCGGCCGTCACCGTGTCGTCGGTGAGCAGCTCGGGGAAGGTCATGGTGCCCGGCTCGCCGCCGATCTGGGCGCCGGTGAACTCGCGCGGCTCCCAGATGCCCAGGATCGCGCCGGCCGGGTCGGCGATGACGGCGGAACGGCCGCCGTGCCCCTCGGCCGGCTCGCTGACCAGCCGGCCGCCCGCCTCACGCACCCGCATGACGGAGGCCTCGAGGTTGTGCTCGGTCAGGTACGTCAGCCAGCCCGCGGGGCGGTCCGCACGGGCGCGGGTCAGGCCGGCGGCCGCGCGGCCGTTGAGCTTGAACCGGTCGCCGGCGGGCTCCCAGCCGAAGAGGCGGGCGTAGAAGTCCGCCGCCCGGGCGGGATCCGTGCTCGCCAGCTCGACCCAGCAGGGTGTTCCCGGCGCAAAGCCCCGTATACGCATCGGCCACACCTTTCGTCGCTCCATCATGGATGAGGTCGCGCACGGGGGCGATCCTCACTACCGGCCTGGGGGAGGTGCCGATCACTTTACAGCCATGAATACGCTCCGCCACTACACCCGGGTTCAATGTCCTAAATAAACTACGGTTTCGCGGAGCTGCGATTACTCAGAGCAATGCCGATTACTGTGCGTGTCGCTCCTCCGGGGTGCGCGACCGTTCGTTGTATCGGTCCAGAAGCCGCATCACGGGCGTGACCGCCACGCCGTGCAACACCACGCTCACCAGAACGACGAAGGCGGCTGTCGCCCATACGACATCCACTCCCGGGAACGTGGCGTGGCCCATCGCGTACGCAAGATAGTA
The DNA here is from genome assembly GCF_003002065.1 of Pseudosporangium ferrugineum. Lineage (GTDB taxonomy): Bacteria > Actinomycetota > Actinomycetes > Mycobacteriales > Micromonosporaceae > Actinoplanes > Actinoplanes ferrugineus_A. The sequence goes on along the minus strand of NZ_PVZG01000010.1, from coordinate 208,755 downwards.
GAACGTCCCGATCCCCCGGATTCCGAAGCAGGCGATGACCCAGTGCTCGGCCGGGTGGCCGGGCGCCCCGCGCAGCGACAGGAACGCCGCCACGGGCCGGATCACGAACACCAGGGCCAGCCCGATCAGGGCCGCCTCCCAGGTGAGCGCCGACAGCAGGCCGCCCACCGCCGCCCCGCCGAGCAGCAACAGCAGCAGCACGGTCAGCAGCCGCTCGATCTGCTCGGCGAAGTCGTGCAACACCTGGTGGTACTCGTGCGAGCGCTGCGCCGACCGGATCCCCCGCGCGGCGACGAACACCGCGAGGAACCCGTAGCCGCCGGCGACCTCGACCAGGCCGTACGCCAGGAACGTCGCCGCCAGGGCGAGAAAGCCCTCGGAATGATGGGCGAGACGCAGCTTCTTGTTGCGGGCGCGGAAGAACAGCCGGCCGAGCAGCCGCCCGATGAGCAGGCCGCCGACCGCCCCCACGACGATCTTGTAGAGCACGTCCTTGAGCGCCCACTCGCCGAGCCAGCTCTCGTGCGTCACCGCGGCCGTGGCCATCGCGATCGCCGCGTACACGAAGGGGAAGGCCAGGCCGTCGTTCAGGCCCGCCTCCGAGGTCAGCGCGAACCGCACCTCGTCCTCGGAATCCTCCTCGTCGGTCGGCTCGCCGACCTGCACGTCCGAGGCCAACACCGGGTCGGTCGGGGCGAGCGCGCCGCCGAGCAGCAGGGCCGCCGCCGGCACCAGGCCGGCCCACCACCAGCCCAGCAGGGCGACGGCGGCGATGGTGACCGGCATGGCGATGCCCAGCAGCCGCCACGTCGAGGACCATCGCCGCCGGTCCAGCGGGCGGTCGATCTTCAGCCCGGCACCCATCAGGGCGACGATCACGCAGATCTCGGTGAGGTGCTCGGTCAGGGCCGGGTGGGCCAGGGGATCGGCCTCCGGCAGGCCCAGGGGCAGGGCGAAGAGCGCCGCGCCCAGCCCCAGGAACACGATCGGCATGGACAGGGGGCGGCGCTCGAGGACCCGCGGCAGGATGCCCGCCAGCAGGGCCCCCACGCCGAAGATCGCGAAGAGGAGGTCGGGCAGTTGCACCAGCCCACACTGCCCGGCGCGGGGGCAAAACATGCGCGCGACCGCGCGGTTGTCGTGCGGTCGCGCGAGGCTCAGTCCGTCAGCTTCGTGATCGCCGACCGGTCCAGGGCGGCGAGCAGGGCGGCGGGATCGGCGTACGTCTCGACGGCGCCGGCCGCCCGCAGCTCGTCCGCGCTGGTGCCGCCGCACTCCAGGCCGATGCACGGGATGCCGAGCTTGCCCGCCGCCTTCACGTCCCAGACCGCGTCGCCGACGAAGACGCAGTGCTCGGGGTCCACGTCGGACTGGTCGAGCGCCGCCTCCAGGATGTCCGGCGCCGGCTTGCTCTGCTCGGCGTCGGCCGACGAGGTGGCCGCCGTGATCACGTCGTCGGCGCCGACGACCCGGCGCAGCTTCTCCAGCTCCGCGCCCTTGGCCGAGGAGGCGAGCACGACCGCCAGCCCTCGCTCCGCGCAGGCGTGCAGCAGGTCCGCGGCGCCGGGCAGCGGGCGCAACCGCTCCCACCAGGCGCCGTACAGGATGTCGTGCGCCGCGGACATGTCGTCGTCGGCGCCGGTGTCCCGGTCGCTGCCGAGGAGGTGGTCGAGGATCTTGTCGGAGCCCATCCCGATCGCCCGGTGGATCTCCGCCATGGGTACGTCCACGTCGTGCTGACGCAACGCCTCCCACCAGGCCACCGTGTGCAGGTACGTGGTGTCGACGAGGGTGCCGTCGACGTCGAAGAGGACTCCCCGTTTGGCCGTCATGCCTCCCGGATTACCCCTTTTCCGCCTGGGGTATCAGCATCTCGAACCACACCGTGGACCCGCGCACCGTGGGATCCGTGCCCCAGGTGTCGCTGAGCTCCTCGATCAGGCCCAGCCCGCGGCCGCGGCTGCTCAGGGTCTCCGTACGCGCGCGGGTGACGCTGCCGCGCGTACCCGTGTCGGCGACCGAGACCAGCAGGCGCTCCGCGCTCAGATCGATGTGCACCTGGGCCGGGGTGCCCGCGTGCAGCAGCGCGTTCGTGGTCAGCTCGCTCGTGCAGAGGATCGCGGCGCCGATGACCGGCTCGGGAACCGCCCACTCGCGCAGCCGCGTCGTCATCCACTGCCGCACCCGGCTCGGCCCGGTCGGCTCCGCGGGCACCTGCATGGTCGCGGACCGGCTCTGCGCCACGGCCCGCTCGACCGCGAGAACGGCCACGTCGTCATCCGTACGCCCGGCGACCGCGGCCGTGGCCAGCGCGCAGAGGTTGCGGGGGTCGCCGCTGGCGGCAGCGGCGGCGGCGCGTACCAGGTCGTCGAGGCCGGCGCTGAGCGGGCGGCCCCGGCGCTCCACCACGCCGTCGCTGAACATCAGGATCGTGTCGCCGGGCTCCAGCCGTACGGTCGTCGTACGCCAGGAACCGCCCAGGCCCAGCGGCGCACCCGGCGGCACCGCGACCAACTGGGCCGACGCCCGGCCCTGCCCGGCCCGGCGCAGCACGGGTGGCGGGTGGCCGGCGCTGCCCAGCGTGATCGTCCCGTCGGCCTGGTCGAGCACCCCGTAGACGACCGTCACGAAGATCTCCTCGTTGCGCGACTCCGCGCCGAGCGACCCGACGAGCCGGTCGAGCCCCGCCAGCACCGTCTGCGGCGCCGGATCGGTGAGCGCGAGCGCCCGCAGCGCCGCGCGGACCTGGCCCATCACCGCGGCCGCGCGTACGTCGTGGCCCGCGACGTCGCCGAGCACCATCGCCAGCCGGCCGTCACCCAGCTCGAACGCGTCGTAGAAGTCCCCGCCCGCGGCGTTGCCGTCCACGCCCACGTCGTAGCGGGCGGCGATGCGGAACCGGTCGAGCTCCGGCAGGTGCTCCGGGAGCATGCTGCGCTGCAGGAGCTGCGCGGTGCCGTGCTGTGCCTCGAACCGGCGCGCCCGCTCGGCCGCCTGGGCGACCAGCTCGGCCGCGGCGTACAGCAGGGCGCGCTCGGCGGGCAGCCAGGTGTGGGCGGAGCGGTAACCCATGGTGAGGGCGCCGTGCAGGGACGGCGTGCGCAGCGGCATCGCGGCGAGGGCCCGGATCCGCCGCTCGTGCCGGTCCGTCGCCACCTTCGCCAGCGGGGAACCGTCGGGCAGGAACGAGGGCCGGCCGCTCTGCGCGGCCACCGCCAGCGGGAACGCCGGGTCGTTGCCGATCCGCTTCCACAGCGGGGGCAGGCGCTCGTCGACCTCGTCGACCATCTCGCCGCGGATGCGCCGCACATAACGGAACCCGGCGCCGTCGTCCACCGCGAACACACAGTGATCAACATCGAAAGAGGCCATCGCGTACGCCAGCACGACGCGCGCGACGTCGTCGATGGTCAGCGTGGAGGCGAGCCGCGCGGTCAGCTCGCCGAGACTCTGCAGCCGGCGGGTGACCTGCGTGGTCTCGGCCGCCACGGTCAGCACGCCGACGACCGAACCGTGCCGGTCGCGGACGACGGAATGCCCGCGGGTGAACGACGCCTGCTCGACCTGCCCGTCACGCGGGACGGCCACCTGGGCCTCCGCCTCCAGGAAGGACTGCCCGGAGCGGTAGACGTCGTCGATCACCCCGCCGACCCCCGGCGCCTGCCAGAGGTCGCCGAACACGTCGGCGGCGGGCCGGCCCAGCGCGCCCGGGTGCTTGGGGCCGATGACCTCGGCGTACGCGTCGTTGTAGAGGAGCAGGTAGTCGTCGCCGTAGGCCAGCGCCATCGGGACCGGCGAGGACAGGACCACCTCGACGGTCGCGCGCACCACCGGATCCCAGCTCTCCATCGGACCCAGCGAGGTGGTGTCCCACGGGTGCTCGGCGACGAGCCGGGCGCAGTCGGGGGTGCGCGGTGCCGTCCCCCCGTCCCGCGCGGCCATCGTCGCCGCCGAAGGACTGCCCATGCCGACCATGGGTTGAGCCTAGCCCGCCTCGGCCATTCGGACGATGGGGCCACTGTACGGACGTCCGGTTCTACCCGGTACGCGCGGGGGAGCCCCATGCGCCACACCTGACCCGATGTGCCTGCCGGGCCCGGGCCGCTGCGGGGCTGGGAGCGCCGATCTAACCTCTTCTCAGGCCTGCCCCCCATTCTGACGAGGAGAACGATGAACGGCTCGGATCTGGGCGACGCGCTCGGCGACATGTGGCGTTCCGTGCTGCTGTTCGTTCCCACGGCGGTCGCTTTCGTGGCGATCCTGCTCATCGGCTACGTGCTGGCCCGGCTCGGGCGTACGGTCGTCGCCAAGACCCTGCACCGGGTGGGCTTCGACCGCGCGGTGGAACGCGGCGCGATGGGGCGCGCCCTCGGCGGCCGGCTGGAGCCCAGCGACCTGTGCGCCAAGATCGCCTTCTACGCGGTGCTGCTCTTCGCCATCCAGCTCGCCTTCGGCATCTGGGGGCCCAACGCGGTCAGCGACCTGCTCACGGCGCTGATCGCCTGGCTGCCCCGGGCCTTCGTGGCCATCGTCATCATCGTGGTCGCCGCGGCGATCGGCGGCGCGGTCCGCGACCTGATCGGCAGCGCGCTGGGCGGCCTCGCGTACGGGCGGGTGCTGGCCCAGGTGGCGTACTGGCTGATCGTCGCCCTCGGCATCATCGCCGCCCTCGAGCAGGTCCACATCGCGACGGCGGTGACCCAGCCCGTCCTGATCGCGGTCCTGGCCACGGTCGCCGGCGTGGTGATCGTCGGCGTGGGCGGCGGGCTGATCCGCCCGATGCAGCGCCGCTGGGAGATCTGGCTCGACCGCGCGGGCGCCGAGTCCGCGGTGATCCGGGAGCACGCCCGCACGTACGCCGAGGAGAAGGCCCGCCGCGCCGAGGAGGCCCGCCTGGCGGAGGAAGCCCGCAAGGCCGAGGAAGCGCGCCTGGCGGAGGAGGCTCGCAAGGCCGAGGAAGCGCGCCGCGCGGAGGAGGCTCGCAAGGCGGAGGAAGCGCGCCTGGCGGAAGAGGCGCGCAAGGCCGAAGAGGCTCGCAAGGCGGAGGAGGCGCGCCTGGCCGAGGAGGCCCGTAAGGCTGAAGAGGCCCGCAAGGCCGAGGAAGCGCGCAAGGCTGAAGAGGCCCGCAAGGCCGAGGAAGCGCGCAAGGCTGAAGAGGCCCGCAAGGCCGAGGAAGCGCGTAAGGCTGAGGAGGCGCGGAAGGCCGAGGAGGCTCGACTCGCCGAGGAGGCGGGGGCTGACGCGCCGGTGGAGACGGCGGCGGGGGAGGCCGACGACTCCGAGCCGACCCAGGTCATTCCGGTGAAGCGGCCGCGTCGCCGCAGCAGCAATCCGGTCCCGGGCTTCGACGACGACGAGGACGAGGACGACGACACCACGGCGTTCGTGATCTCGCCCCAGGGTGACGAGCGGACCCAGGTGATCCCCGGCCCGGCCGAACCCTCCGACGGCGAGGAGACGCAGGTGATCAAGCCGTCCCACACGCCCGGATAGCGGGTACTAGGAAGGGCCGGCACCTCGGTGGAGGTGCCGGCCCCGGGACGATCGGGTGGCCTGCCGGGCGGTGCTGGACGGGTGTCCCGGGTCAGGCCGCGGGCAGCGTGCGGGCGAGGGAGCAGACCGCGAGCAGGCGGTTGAGGACCCAGTCGTTGGCGGCCCAGTCGATCGGGCCGGCCGGGGCGCGCCAGCCGTGCTTGAAGGCGGCGTCGCGGACACCCTCGGCGTACGCGGCGAGGATCACCGGGGTGAGCGGGCGGGCCTCGGTCGTGAGGCTGTCGCGGATGCCGGCCTCGTGCTGGTCGACGATCGCGAGCAGGCCCGGCGAGTGGGCCGCGGCCTCGAGGCCGGTGACCCCGACGCTGGACATCAGCTCGGCGAGGCTGGCGTGGGCGGAACGCAGGGCAGCGCGGGCGGCAGCGCCGCTGAACAGGCCATTCATGAGAAGAAACGTTAGGGAGGCGGAGGTAGCCAACGGTTCTTCCGATCGGTGCAGCTTGGTTGAAAGGCGTACCGGGGGGAAATGGTCCCGGCATGAGTGACGGTCCCGACAGCGAGCACCGCCGGCCCGAAGGGGTCGGCGACACCACGGTCGAGGCGCTCGGCAAACTGAGCGAGGCCCTGGAGGTCGTCGAGCGCGTCCGCGGGCAGCTGTACACGCTGCACCAGCTCGTCGGCGAGGCGGACTTCAAGCTCGACGACGCGGTGGAACTGCTCGGCCGGGCCGGGCACCACGACCTGGCCGAACGCATCCGGCACGAACTCATCGGCCGCAACGTCATCGGCGGGCGCTGGACGTTCCAGATCGTCGAGGAGTTCGACGACGGCTACTACGCGGAGTTCCGGGCCCTCGAGAAGGACGCGCGTGACCAGCTCGTCCAAGGCCGGCGGCACCTGTACGAGGCGGAGCTCAAGGAGCGGCGCCGGACCCGGGGCCGCCGCGGCCACGAAGCCCGCCCGTGACCGGGGCGCCGGGGGAGCGGGCCGGGGCGGTCTACTCCGCCTCGGCGCGGGGGCGGCGGCGCTGGGCGTCGTCCGCGATGATCACGGTGGCGACGAGGAGGGCCACCACGACGGCGAAGAACCAGGAGGCGTCATCGATGAGCGACGCGGCCAACGGCGCCTGGAACGCGGCGAGCAGGAAGCCCACCCAGGCGAGTCGGCGCTGACGCTCGGAGAGGAAACCGGCAGATCGCATCCGGCTAGTGTGGCCCGATTCGGGCGCTTCGCCGTCACCCGTTCGGACGATCTCGGGTTGTCCGATAGTGCCCACTGCGCAGCGTCGTCGTCTTTCCACGAGCCGTACTCAACTCCCGTTTCCCCAGGTCAGAGCCGGATGGTCGGGCCGGCCGCCCGAGCCCTCCCGAGGATGCATCGCTGGTGGGAGCATCGGTGCGGCTTTCTGGGGCGTTTATACCTTTCGTGACAGAAAGCGGGGCTCGCTCGGGACGCCGTAATGCTGCGTCTCTCACCCGATTCGTCCGGTCCGTGGAGACCGTCGCCCGCCGAGGCCGGCTCGGGGCGGCCGCGGTGGCGACGCTGGCGGTGGCCGCCTGCTCGCCGGCCGCCACGATCGGGGCGCGGCAGGTGCCGGCCGACGACGGTCCGCAGCCTCACGTGCAGGCGGGCGCCCTGCACGGGCGTACCGGAGCCTTCCTGATCGTCCGGGATGCCGCCTCGCGGGTCGAGGTGCGCCTGGCCGACCTTCCCGGGCTGCTCTACCGGGTCACGACGCCGGCCGACTCCGGGCTGTCCCCGCTGGTCAGCGGGGCGCCGGGGCGGGTGCGGGTGGGGCTGGTGCCGACCGGCGCCGACGGGCCCGACACCGTGGAGATCCTGCTGAACCGGGGCGTGCGGTGGGACATCCGGCTGCCCGCCGGTGCCGGGGAGCAGCATCTCGACCTCGCCGCCGGGCGGATCCGGCGGTTGGAGCTGGGCTCCGGCACCGGGCTGGTGAGCCTGCGGCTGCCGGCGCCGACCGGTTCGGTGCCGGTGGACCTGACCGGTGCGGTGGGGGAGCTGGCCGTCGCCGTCCCGGCGGCCACCGCGGTCCGGCTGCGGCTCCGCGGTGGCGCCGGGATGGTCGCGGTGCCGTGGGCGGGCCGATCCCCTGCCGCGCCGGGCGCCGTCGTCGCCCCCGCCGGGTCCGGTACGGCCACCGACCGCTACCTGCTCGACGTCGACTCCGAGGTGGGCACCGTCACCGTCGTGGGCTGAGCGAGGGTCAGTGCGGGCCGCCGCGGCCCGTGGTGCTCGGGCGGTACTCGCGGTCCGGGTCCGTCCGGTCCGTGGCCGCCTCCGGGCGTACCCGGGCGTCGTGGCCGAAGGCCTGCTCCTCGCCCGCGTCGTTGCCGGTGGGGTCGCCCTGTCCGTCGGTGTCCCAGCTGGCCATGGCCTCGCCGAGGTCCTTCACCGAGAGCTTGTCCTCGTCGCGCCACACGCCGTCGTCATTGCGATCAGTCATGCTCCCGGCGTACCCGGACAGCGGGCCGGGGACACGAAAAAGCCGCCGGAAATCCGGCGGCCTTCTCGATCTGCCTCACGGCTGGGGGCGGTCCACCTCGCCGCGCCAGGCGCCGGTCTCGACGCCGCCGCGGTTCTCGATGAACTCCTTGAAGCGCTTCATGTCGCCCTTGACCTGGCGGTCCAGGAAACCGAGCTTGTCGCCGGCCTGCTCGACCACGCCGTCCGGCTCGAAGTCCATCTGGCAGGTGACCCGGGTGTGGGTCTCGTCGAGGCGGTGGAACGTCACCACGCCGGCCTGCTTGCTGCCCTCGGTGGAGGTCCACGCGACGCGCTCGTCGGGGAGCTGCTCGGTGATCTTGGCGTCGAACTCGCGCTTCACGCCGTCGATGTTCGTCTTCCAGTGGGTCGTCGTGGCGTCGAGCTGACGGATCTCCTCCACGCCACCCATGAACCGGGGGAACTCCTCGAACTGGGTCCACTGGTTGTACGCGGTCCGTACCGGCACGCTGACGTCGACGGACTCGGTGACTGTACTCACGGTGTTTCCCTCCTTGTGGGTTTCCCCGCCTGGTACGCGTCGAAGGCGTCCCAGACCTTGCGCATGACAGCTTGGTGCCCGCCCCTCGGGCGGCTAAACCGGCGGATCGGCGGGTTCCTTCGGCGGCAGCGGCGGATCGGGGTCCTTCTCCCCGGCCTGGAGCTGGCGCCCACGCTGCACCTCGGCGTTGATCTCGACGCCCAGCATCAGCGCCGAGTTCGCCAGGTAGAGCCAGACCAGGAAGGCGATGATCGCGCCCAGGCTTCCGTACGTCTCGTCGTACGAGCCGAAGTTAGCGACGTAGAGGCCGAAGCCGAACGAGGCCAGCGCCCAGGCGACCAGGGCCACGGCGCCGCCGGGAGTGAGCCACCGGAAGCGCGGCTGGCGGACGTTGGGCGCGATCCAGAACAGCAGCGACAGCAGCAGCATGAGGATCGCCACCAGCACCGGCCACCGGCCGATCGACCAGGCCGTACGGGCGGTGCTCCCGGCGTGCAGGGCGTTGCCGACCGCGTCGACGAGCGGGCCGCTGATCACCAGGCCGGTGCCGACCACCGCCATCAGCACCAGGCCGACGGCGCTGAGCCCCAGCTGCAGCGGGCGCAGCTTCCAGAACGGCCGGCCCTCCTTGACCCCGTAGACCCGGTTCGACGCGCGGGTGAAGACGCCGACGTAGTTCGAGGCCGACCACAGCGCGCCGAGCAGGCCGAAGCTCAGCAGGACCTTCGCCGAGCTCTGCTGGACGATGATCGCGTCGAGGACCGCGGTGAAGTTCTGGTTGCCGATCACCGACCCGGCGCCCAGATCCTCGAGGATGCCCAGGATCGTGCCGACCGCCGTACGCCCGTCGGTGACCAGGTTGACCAGCGCGACCACGACGATCACCACCGGGAACACCGCCAGCACCGCGTTGTACGTCAGCGCCGCCGCTAGATCCCCGCACTCGTCGTCGAGGTAGCCGTTGACGCTGCGCCACAGCACCCCGCGCCACGTCGACCAGCGCAGCTGGCGGAAGCGGCTGGGCAGCGGCGTCACGTCGGGGCGGGTCGTGGCGGCTGTCATCTGATCTCGGCTCCCATCCGTCACACCGTGCGCACCGGCCACTACCCGGCGTTGGTTTGCCGCAAACTGCCGGGGGTACGGTCGGCCCGTGGAGCGAGCGGACGCGATCGTCATCGGAGCGGGACACAACGGCCTGGTAGCGGCGAACCTGCTCGCCGACGCCGGATGGAACGTCCAGGTGCTGGAGGCGACGCCGCACCCCGGCGGCGCGGTCCGCTCCGGCTATGTGACGGCGCCCGGCTATCTCAGCGACCTGTTCAGCTCCTTCTACCCGCTCGGCTTCGCGTCGCCGGTGATGCGGGGCCTCGGGCTGGACGAGTACGGCCTCGAGTGGACGCACGCCCCGGACGTCCTCACCCATCTGCTGCCCGACGGCCGCGCGGCCACGGTCAACCGCGATCTCGAGCGGACCATGGCCTCGATGGAGCAGTTCGCCCCGGGTGACGGGGAGCGCTGGAAGCACGCGTACGACGATTGGTGCGCCGTCTCCGCCGACATGCTGAAAGTGTTGTTCACCCCTTTCCCGCCGGTGCGCTCCGGCCTCCAACTGGCCCGGCGGCTGCGGGTCGGTGGCTCGCTGCGGCTGGCGCGGCGGCTGCTGCTGTCCGTACGCGAGCTCGGGTCGGAATTGTTCGAGGGCGAGGGTGCCAAGCTGGCGCTGGCGGGCTGCGCGCTGCACACCGACCTGTCGCCCGAGGAGGCCGGCGGTGGCGTCTACGGCTGGCTGCTCGCCATGCTCGGCCAGGAGTACGGCTGGCCGGTGCCCGTCGGCGGCGCCCAGCGCATCACCCAGGCCCTGGTCGACCGCCTGGAGGCCCGCGGCGGCCGGATCGAGTACGAGACTCCGGTCTCGCGCATCCTGGTCGCGCGCGGCAAGGCCATGGGCGTCCGTACGGCGGACGGCCGCAACTGGCGGGCCCGGCGCGCGGTGGTCGCCGACGTCCCGGCGCCCGCCCTGTTCCTGGACCTGGTCGGCGAGCGCTGGCTGCCGTCCCGGTTCGCCGAGGACCTGGAGTTCTTCCGCTGGGACGGCGCCACCGTGAAGGTCGACTGGGCGGTCGACGGCAAACTCCCCTGGAAGAACCCGGCGGCGGCCGGCTCCGGCACCGTCCACCTCGGCGCCGACCTCAACGGACTGACCCGGTACGCGGCCCACCTCGCCACCGACTCGGTGCCACCGCACCCGTTCCTGCTGCTCGGCCAGATGTCCACCGCCGACCCGTCCCACTCGCCGGCGGGTACGGAGTCGGTGTGGGCGTACACCCACCTCCCGCACCGCGCCCACTGGTCCCCGGACGAGATCGACGCCCACGTGGCACGCATGGAGGCGGTCCTGGAGGAACACGCCCCGGGCTTCGGCCAACTGGTCACGGGCCGCAACGTCTTCTCCCCGGCGGACCTCCAACGCGAGAACCCGTCCCTGGTCGGCGGCGCCCTCGGCGGCGGCACGGCCGCGGCCTACCAGCAACTCTTCCTGCGCCCGGTCCCCGGCCTCGGCCGCCCCGACACCCCGGTGGACCGCCTCTACCTGGCCAGCGCCTCGGCCCACCCGGGCGGCGGCGTCCACGGCGCCCCGGGCGCGAACGCGGCCCGGGCAGCCCTGACCCGCAACCGCATCCTGACGGGCCCGGCATACCAGTCAATGATCAACGCCGCCCACCACGCCATCTACCGCTGACGCCGGGCCGCGACCGCCGCCCGCAGCGCGGGCCAGAGCCGTAATCGCCGGCTGCTGTCGGCGGCGGCCAGGCAGGCGGCGAGCGCGGGCCGCTGCTCGGGCGGCACCATCGTGACGACGATCAGCACCGGGAGCGCGGCCGCGGCCAACTCCACGATCACGACGATCAGCACGAAGGCGGCCACGGAAGCGGCGATCAGGAACTGGGTCATGTCAACCTCCCGGAGAACGCGGCGATCAGCGGCTGAGAGCGGCGGCAGCGGCAAAGGCGACGGCCATGCCGGTCGCGAACGCCACGATCGTGGCCGCGAAGGCCGCCTCGACCAGAGTGCCGACGGGGGCGATGGCGCGCTTGACGTGGCGCACCGCGACGACCAGGCAGAGAGCAGTCAGCAGGACATACAACGACCGGTGGTTGCCGATCTGGAAGTCGGAACTCATGGCTACCTCCATCGGTGATCCGCTCGGCGGCGGAATGGACAGCAGCGATCCCCGGCGCGGACGCCGTCCCCCTACCCGATCGGGCGACGACAGCGTCGATACTCGAGGTCTGAGCCTGAATATGCATGGTCATCACGCTGAGTAGCAACGAATATTCACCTGGTGCGAATAAGGCCCTTGAGCTGGAAATTCACAGCCACATAGCAGTGTGAAATACTCCCGTCAGCCAACTGGCGACGAGTCATGCACTCCATCTCCGAATATGCGCGTCACCGGTTCCATTCTTGAGTGATCCACGAGGGGGCGGCTGTGGCACACTCGCTCAGTGCAGACTTCGTCACCGTCCTCCGCGGACGCCCCGCCCGCGGCGAGCCATCGCTCCGAGCCCGTCGATCTTCAGGTGATCGCGGCCTCCTGCAACCACGGCACCTGTCCGACCGTGTATCGCTCGGATCGAGGCACGGTGGTGGTTCAGGGCTATGCCGTCAGTGCTCAGGCGGCGGGGGTCGATCTGCCGGCCGGGGAACTCCTTGTGGAGATTCCCGTCGACCTTCTCCAAGAAGCCGCTCGAAGCGTCGTCTGACCCAGGCCGGCGGATTGCCGCTCTCCCCGGAGGAGGCGGGACGTGGAGCGACACTTGTCCGGTTCACCTGAGGGCGACCGGTCGGTAGGTGCCGAACTGCGTCGATACCGGCGTACCAAGCACGTCACCGGTCAGCAGTTGGGCAGGCTGGCGGGCATGAGTCAAGCCAAGGTCTCCCGGATCGAGAACGGTGTCACCGCGGCTGATCCGGTGGACGTGGAGAAACTCGCACGGGCGCTCGAACTGACGGAAGCGCAGATCACCCGGCTCGTGGAACTGGCGACACAGGCCCGTAACCACATGGTCGATTGGCGCACCACCCGCGTCGGCATGGCGACTCGGCAGCTCGATATCGCCCAGGTGGAAGGGGCCGGACACCAGATCAGGGTATTCAACCCGGTCTCGGTGATCGGGCTCTTGCAGACGAGTGAATATGCACGAGCCGTCATGTTCGCCTCACGTCGCATGATGGATGTCGGTGCGGGCGACCCTCCGCCCGCGGACATCTACGAAGCGGTCACCGCACGCCTTCAGCGCCACCAGATCCTGGCGTACCCCGACAAGTCGTTCTTCTTCGTCATGGCGGAGGCCGCCCTCAGCAACCGGTTGTGCAGTCCCACCGAGATGGTGGGTCAGATTCAGCGGATCCGCGAGCTGGCCCGGCAGGACAACATCACGGTCGGCATCATTCCCGCGGACGCTCAGCTCTCCGGACCCCTGGTGCACGGGTTCGAGGTCGTGGACGACAGATGGCTCCTGATCGACCTGTTCAACACCTTGGTCATGTCGCGGGGCAGGTCGGACATCCGGAATTACCTGGACTTGTTCGAGGGGCTCCAGGAGGAATCGACCCTGCACATAGACGCGATGCTCGACAAATACTTGAACCACTACCTCGATCTGGCCCGGCCGTAGGGCCGGGTCAGCGGCGGCGGAGGGCGGTGGCCGCGGCTAGGCCGACGGTTGCGCTCAGGAGGCCTGTTACCAGAGGCTTGTGCATTGTTGCCCACAGTGCGAACGAGCTGGTCCGGCTCTGGTCGTCGAAGATGCCGTGGGCGCCGTAGTCGCGGTTGTCGTCGAGGGGTTTGTCGACGTTGTCCTGCCAGTCGGCGAGGTTGATCCGCTCGGGGGTCTGCTGGCCCTGGAAGCCGCGCTTGTCGTTGGCCAGGAGGCGGTCCAGGAAGGCCGGGGCGACGATGTTGCCGAGGCGGGTCTTGAGGGTGGGGCCGCCCACGTTGATCTCGCGTTTTCCCTTGTCGGCGGCCCAGAGGACGGCTCGGGCGACCACCTCGGGCTGGTAGATCGGGGGTACCGGCTGGGGGTGGTGGGGCAGGCGGGTGCGTACCCAGGAGAACTGGGGGGTGTTCACGGCGGGGAGCTGGACCATCGAGAGCTTGACCCGGTTGCCGTCGTGGAGGAGCTCCGCGCGCAGGGAGTCGTTGAAGCCCTGGATCGCGTGCTTGGACGCGCAGTACGCCGACTGCAGCGGGATTCCCCGGTATGCCAGCGCCGAGCCGATCTGGACGATCGCGCCGTGGCCGGCCGGCCTCATGTGGTGCAGGGCGGCGAGGGTGCCGTGGACCGTGCCCAGGTAGTTGACCTCGGTGACGCGGCGGAACTCGGCCGGGCTGATCTCCCAGGTGGGTGCGAAGACCGAGGTCATCGCGTCGTTGACCCAGACGTCGAGGCCGCCCCAGGTGGCGGCGATGTCGTCGGCCGCCGACCGGACCGCTTCCGCGTCCGACACGTCCAGCTGGTAGGTGCGGACGTCCGCCGCGCCGGCCGCGCGGGCCTCCAGGGAGGCGCCCTCCAGGCCGGCCCGGCCGCGGGCGAGCAGGGCCACCCGGACTCCGCGGCGGGCGTACGCGACGGCGACCGCGCGGCCGACGCCGGCGCTCGCTCCGGTGATCACGATGTTCTGGGTCACGGGCGGCTCTTTTCCCTGGCGGCGATGTCCGACAAACGTCGCAACGACTCGATGTTGCGACGGTGCAGGACGAGGTCGTTGAGCTTGGTGTGGATCCAGCGCAGCGGCCCGGCCCGGAAGGTCTCCTCCATCGTCACCCGGGTGCGCCCGCCGTCGACCGGCTCGAGCCGTATCCGGACGGTCGCCTCGCCGAGGGGCCACAGGCCGGCCAGGATGGTCAGCTCGCGTTCCGGCTCGCAGGAGAGCACCTCGGAGCTCTCGTGCAGGGACAGCGGCCACGGCCCGGCCTTGTGGTGCAGTTTCGACCCCGGCTGCGGCCAGTTCTCGTCGACGTCGCGGATGTGCACGGTGCCGACGACCCAGTCGCTGTACGTCCAGCCGTCGGCGAGGACGGCGAACACCTGGTCCGGGGGAGCGGGGACGACCCGCCGCACGATAGCCACGAGCGGCACATACCCGCTGGCCGGATGTTTACGCTTTCGGGACAGGGGCAAGACGCTCCGCGTATCGCCAGCTCCAACTCCGGTCTTCTCCCGGAAATCAAGGCTGCCGGAATTCAAGCTGTCGCCAGGAGGACCCCGTGCGTATCGCGATGATCAGCGAGCAGGCGACCCCGCTGCCCGCGGACGGCGCCTCGGCGGGCGCCCAGCAGCGGCACGTCGCGGAGCTCTCCACCGCGCTCGCCGAGCTCGGCCACGACGTCCGCGTCTACACCCGCCGGGACAGCCCGGAGCTGCCCGCCTTCGTGCCGCTCGGCGCCGGCGTGCGGGCCGGGGTCAAGGTGGTGTACGTGCCCGCCGGCCCCGCCCAGGCGCTGCAGGACGACGTACTGCTGCGGCACATGGGTGACTTCGCGCAGTGGCTGCGCAACGAGTGGCGCGAGACCGACTGGCTGCCCGACGTCGCCCACGCCCACTTCTGGACCAGCGGGCTGGCGGCCGTCACCGCGGCCCGGCAGGTCGGCATCCCGGTGGTGCAGTCGTTCCACGAGATCGCCGACGAGGAGCCGGCCGGCCCGGGCACCTCCCGGGGCGGCTACGAGCGCGCGCTGGGCCGGGCCGTCGACCGGGTCGTCGCCCAGACCCAGGACGAGGTGCACGGGCTGGTCCGGATCGGCGTACCGAGGGCGCGGCTGACCGTCGTCCCGGCCGGCGTCGACAGCGACCGTTTCACCCCGGACGGCCCGGCCGCCGAGCGCGACCCGGAGCGTCCCCGCATCCTCAGCGTCGGCCGGCTCGTCGAGCGCAAGGGCTTCGGCGACGTCATCCAGGCCATGCGCTACGTCCCCGGCGCCGAGTGCGTGGTCGTCGGCGGTCCGAGCGCCGAGCGGCTCGCCAAGGACCCCCAGGCCGAGCGGCTGCGCGCCATCGCGGAGCAGTACAAGGTCGCCGACCGGGTGCGGCTCGTCGGTGCCGTGCCGGCCGCGGAGATGCCACGCTGGTACCGCTCCGCCGACCTGCTCGTCGCGGCGCCCTGGCGGGAGCAGTTCGAGCTGGCCCCGCTCGAGGCGATGGCCTGCGGCATCCCGGTGATCGGCACGCCGGTCGGCGGCATCAACGAGACCGTCGTCGACGGCCTCACCGGCGACCTGGTGCCGGCCCGGGACCCCCGTGCGCTCGGCAGCGCCCTCCGGCGCCTGGTCAACGACAAGGTGCGGCGGTTCGCGTACGCGACCGCGGCGCTGGACCGGGCCCGTCAGGCGTACTCCTGGAAGCGCGTCGCGTCGCAGCTCGGCTCCGTCTACGCGGCGGTTTCGGGCCGGCGCAACAACGAGGCCGAGGCGATGGTGTAGCGGCGCATCCACCGACCGGTTGACCCCGGCCGCCGCCCGCTGGTCGATTCGCCGGCGCGCGGCGGCTGTGACGCTCGGTGCATGACAGTCATCGAGATCGAAGAACTCCGGAAACGGTACGGGGACACCGTCGCGGTGGCCGGCGTCTCCCTGGCCGTCGAGGCGGGGGAGATCTTCGGCATCCTGGGCCCGAACGGGGCGGGCAAGACGACGACCGTGGAGTGCGTCGCCGGGCTGCGTACGCCGGACTCCGGCACCGTACGCGTGCTCGGCCGCGACCCCCGCGACCCCGCCCTGCGCCGGCTGGTGGGCGTACAGCTGCAGGAGAGCCGGCTGCCCGAGAAGATGGCCGTACGCGAAGCCCTGGAGCTCTTCTCCGCCTTCTACCCGGACCCGGCCGACTGGCGGCGACTCGCCGCGGAGCTGGGCCTGGACGGCAAGCTCGGGACCCGGTTCGGGAAGCTGTCCGGCGGCCAGAAGCAGCGGCTGTCGATCGCCCTGGCGCTGCTCGGCAACCCGCGGATCGCCATCCTCGACGAGCTGACCACCGGGCTGGACCCGCAGGCCCGTCGCGACACCTGGGACCTGATCGGCGCGGTCCGGGATCGCGGCGTGACGGTCGTGCTCGTCACGCATTTCATGGAGGAGGCCGAGCGGCTCTGCGACCGGATCGCGGTCATCGACGCCGGCGTGGTGGTGGCCGTCGACACCCCGGCCGGCCTGGTCGAGCGGGTCTCGGCCGGGCAGCGGGTGCGGTTCCGGCCCTCGGCGCCGATCGACGACGCGCTGCTGACCGTGCTGCCCGAGGTCGACCGGGTGACCAGGCACGGCTCCCAGGTGGAGGTCGACGGCCACGGCAACCTGGTGCAGGTCGTCGCCGCCACCCTCGCGGCGCATCGGATCATCGCCCACGACCTGCGCATCGAGCAGGCCGGCCTGGACGAGGCGTTCGTCCGGCTGACCGGCCGCGGCGCCCGGGAGGAGTGACATGTCCGTCTTCGTCCAGCTGACCCGCTCCGAGCTGCGGCTCTTCCGGCGCGAACCGCAGATCGTCTTCTTCTCGCTGGCGTTCCCGTCGATCCTGGTGCTGATCGTCGGCAGCATCCCGGCGTTCCGGGAGGCCGACGACGCGATCGGCGGGCTGCGGGTGATCGACCTGTACGTCGGCATCGCCACCGTCCTCACCCTCGCCACCCTGGCCCTCCAATCGGCGCCGATGGTGCTGGCGGGGTACCGGGAGTCCGGGTTCCTGCGGCGGCTCGCCACCACCCCGGCCCGCCCGATCGCCCTGCTCGGCGCCCAGGTGGCGATGTGCCTGCTGACCGCCCTGGCGTCGGTGAGCCTGGTGCTGATCGTCGGCCGGGTCGTGTTCGGGGTGGCGTTGCCGCGGCAGCCCGCCGCCTTCCTGCTGGCGTTCCTGCTCACCGCGGGCGCGGCCTTCGCCATCGGGCTGTTCATCGCCGCGCTCGCCCCCTCCGGCAAGGCCGCGAACGCCATCGGGACGCTGCTGTTCTTCCCGGCCATGTTCTTCGCGGGACTGTGGACCCCGCGCGAGGCGTTCCCGGGCTTCCTGCGCGACATCGCCGACCTGACGCCGCTGGGCGCGGGGGAGCGGGCCGTGCACGAGGCGACGAGCGGGTCGTGGCCGGCGTGGGGGGCCCTTGCCGTGCTGGGGGCGTACGTGGTGGTGTTCGGGGTGGCGGCGGCCAGGCTCTTCCGCTGGGAGTAGGCGACGATGCTGGTGGACGTGATGGCGCCCGGCGCGGGTACCGGCCGGTGGCGCACGAAGATGGACGGGCGGGTGCGGCTGCTGCCGTACGCGGCCCTCGCCGCATCGCTCGCGCTGGTGGTGCTGGCCCGGGACATGCCGGAGATCGCCCGGCAGCCGCTGGGGGTGTCGTTCGCGGTCGCCGCGGTCACGGCCGGGTGGATGCTCTGGCTGACCACCGTGCACCCGCGGTGGCAGGAGCGGGACCGGCTGATGGCGGTGTTCTTCGCCGGCCTGCTCGTCCTCATGGCCGTGCTCATCTGGAGCAACCCGCTGTTCGGCTTCTTCGCCTGGACCGGCTATCTCTACGTCCTGTACGCGCTCCGCGGCCGCTGGCGGCTGATCGGTGCGTCGGGGGTGGGTATCTGCACGGCCCTCGCACAGATGGGCGGCCTGTGGATCCTGGGGGAGCCGCAGCAGTGGGGCACGCTCCTGGTCGTGGTCGCGTTCAACGTGGTCATCGGCACGTCGATGACCTACCTCTCGATGACCACCGCGGATCATCACGTACGCCGGGCCGAGATGGTCCGCAGCCTGGAGGAGGCGAACGGCAAGCTCGCCGACGCGCTCGCCGAGAACGCCGGCCTGCACGCCCAGCTGCTGGTGCAGGCGCGGGAGGCGGGGGTGCTGGACGAGCGGCAGCGGCTGGCCGGGGAGATCCACGACGTGCTCGCCCAGGGCCTGACCGGCATCGTGACCCAGCTGGAGGCCGCCGACCAGGCCGGTGACCGCCCCGCCGACCGGCAGCGGCACCTGGCCACCGCCCGGCAGCTCGCCCGGGAGAGTCTCGCCGAGGCCCGCCGCTCGGTCCGGGCACTGCGGCCGCGCCCGCTGGACGAGGCCACGCTGCCGGCCGCGCTCGCCGAGCTGGCCTCGGGCTGGTCGGCGCGGCACGGCGTGGCCGCGGAGATGATCACCACGGGTACGGTGCAGCCGCTGCTCCCGGAGATCGAGGCGACGCTGCTGCGTACGGCGCAGGAGGCCCTCACCAACGTGGCCCGGCACGCCGGCGCCCGGCGGGTCGCCCTGACCCTGTCCTATCTGGAGGATCTCGTGACCCTGGACGTCCGTGACGACGGCAGCGGCTTCGACCCGGCGGTCCCGCGCGCGGAGGCGTACGACGGCGGCTTCGGCCTCACCGCGATGCGCGAGCGGGTCCGGCGGATCGCGGGCACCCTCGAGGTCGAGTCGGAACCGGGTGCCGGCACGGCCGTCTCCGCGTGCGTACCGGCGATCCCGCTCGCCGCATGATCAAGCTGCTGATCGTCGACGACCATCCGGTGGTCCGCGACGGGCTGCGCGGCATGTTCGCCGGCGACGACCGTTTCGAGGTGTGCGGCGAGGCGGCCGACGGGCGCGAGGCGCTGGCGGTGGCCCGCGCGGCCGGTCCGGACGTGGTGCTGATGGACCTGCGGATGCCGGTGATGGACGGGGTCACCGCCATCCGGGCGCTGCGCGAGCAGGGTTGCGCCGCGCGGGTGCTGGTGCTGACCACGTACGACACGGACAGCGACGTGCTGCCGGCGATCAAGGCGGGGGCGACCGGCTACCTGCTGAAGGACGCCCCGCGCGAGGAGCTGTTCCGGGCGGTGGCGGCGGCGCACCGGGGCGAGTCGGTGCTGTCGCCGGCGGTGGCCGGGCGGTTGATCGGCAGCCTGCGCTCGCCGGCCCGAGAGCCGCTCAGCCAGCGGGAGCTGGAGGTGCTCGGGCTGATCGCGCGCGGGTGCACCAATCGGGAGGCGGCGTCCCGGCTCTTCATCAGCGAGGCGACGGTGAAGACGCATCTGCTGCACGCGTACGCGAAGCTGGGTGTCCGTGACCGCGCGGCGGCAGTGGCCGCGGCCTTCGAACGCGGCCTGCTCGGCGGCTGACGGCGGGTCCGCCGGGCGGACCCGGCCCGCGTCACGGCCCGATGACCGTGACGCGGGATCCGGGGTGGGTCAGCCGGCCAGGGCCTTCGCCAGCTCGTCGCGGAATTCCCGCTCGTTCTCGGTGATCTGGTCGCCGCCGAGGCCGAGCACCCCGCCCGTCGAGGCGGCGCCGACCACGGACTCGGCGATCTCGACCAGCCAGTGCTTGTACGTCTCGGCGTCCGCGGGTGTGGCCTTCGCGGCCAGCAGCGCCGCGGCCTCCGCCGCCCGGGTGATCACGTCCTGGACGTACCCGACCGGGTCGGCCGGTTCGATGGCGGGCAGCTCCTCGCCGCGGTCCGGGTCGCCGGTCGCGGCGAGCACGGCCCTGGCGACCGCGGCCACCAGCGGGCTGGCCGATGCGCGGGCGTCCGAGATCCGGTCGAGGCCCGCCGCGGTCTCCTGGCGGGTCTTGCGGGCACTGTCGGGCGTCGCCGCGCTGGCTGCGGTCAGCACCGACTGCGGCAGGCCGGCGAGCAGCCCCCACTCCGGGTCGGTGAAGCCGAACTGGGCGTACAACGGTTCGTCCGTCACGGGTCTCCTCACTTCACTTCTTCTTCTCGGCGACCAGGAGAGCATGCTCCTCGACGACGGGTACCGAGAGGGTCTTGTAGCCGACCTCCTCGAACAGCACCGTCACCCGGTCCTCCTCGTAGCCCATCACCATGCCGGGGCCCCACTCCGGGTGCCGCACGGTGCTGTGCACCGGGAACAACCCGTCCCCGGTGGCCTCCTCGACCTCCTCGGCCACGCCCTCGACGCAGTTGTCACAGTGGCCGCAGGGCTTGCGCATGTCCTCGCCGAAGTACGCGAGCAGCGTCTGGGTGCGGCACGCCCGGGTCTCGGCGAAGCCGCGCATCATGTCGGTGCGGGAGCGCTGGACGACCTGCCGGCGCTCGTATGCGGCGACGGCGGCCTCCGCCGCGGCGGCCGGGAGCGGGGCGAACACCGGCACCGTCCACTTGTTGCCCTGCCCCGCGGCGGCGGCGCCGACCTGTTCGAGCAGGCTGAGGAACTGGCCGAGCTTGCGCGGGCCGAGGCCGCTCCGCTCCTTGAGGGCGGTTTTGGTGGCTGGCCCGGCGCGCAGGGCGGCGGCGAGCTCGCGCAGCTCGGCGGCGTCGGGCGAGCCGCCGGTGAAGAACCGCTGGATGGCCTCGTCCTCGGCGCGCCACAGCAGCAGGGCCCGGCCCGGCTCGCCGTCACGGCCCATCCGGCCGATCTCCTGGAAGTAGCTGTCCGGCGAGTCCGGCAGGGCCACGTGCGCCACCCAGCGGATGTTCGGCTTGTCGATGCCCATGCCGAACGCCGAGGTGGCGACCATGATCTCGAGCTTGTCCGCGGTGAAGTCCTCGTGCCGCTGCTCGCGGGCACCGGCCGCCATGCCGCCGTGGTAGAAGTCGGCGGCGTACCCGGCCCGGGTGAGCCGCTCGGCCAGTTCCTCGGCGGCGCGCCGGGTGGCGACGTAGATGATGCCCGGCCGGGGCGCCTCGTCCAGCAGCGCGGTCAGCCGCCGCCAGCGGTAGTCCTCGTCCGGGCAGTGCGCGACCTCGAGGAAGAGGTTCCGGCGGTCCAGCCCGGACACGTGGATCTCGGGCTTGCGCAGGTGCAGCCGCTCGATGATGTCGTCGCGCACCGGCGGCGAGGCGGTGGCGGTCAGGGCCAGCACGGGCGGCCGGCCCAGGCCCTTGATCAGGTGGCCCAGCGACAGGTAGTCGGGGCGGAAGTCGTGTCCCCAGGCGGAGATGCAGTGCGCCTCGTCGATGGCGACCAGGCCCGGGCGCAGGGCCCGGACCTCGGCCAGCCGCTCCGGGTCGCTGAGCTGCTCCGGCGTGATGAACAGGAACTCGGCGCGGCCCTCGCGGATCTCCTTGATCGCCTCGCGCTGCTGCGCCGGGGTCTCCGCGGAGCTGACGCGTACGGCGCGGGTCTTCGGGTCGTCGAGGGCGTTGAGCGCGGCGATCTGGTCCTGCTGCAGGGCCAGCAGCGGTGAGATCACCACCGTCGGCCCCGGCAGCAGGACCGCCGGGATCTGGTAGATCGCCGACTTGCCGGCCCCGGTGGGCAGGACGACCAGGGCGTCCTTGCGGCGCAGCACGGCTCGCATGGGTTTGAACTGGCCCGGGCGCAGGGACGGCCAGCCGAAGTGTTTGCGGGCCACCCTGCGCAGGCGGGGCCCGTAGACGGGGATCTTCATCGAGCGGCCATTGTGCCCTGCCCCGGCGACATCGAAACGCCGTTACAGCTTCGGCAGGACGTGGTCGGCGTACAGGTCGAAGAGGCCCTGGTAGTGCGGCCCGGTGTTGGCGACGTAGATCTCGTCGAACCCGGCCTCCGCGTACCTGCCGATCATCTCTAGGTGCGCCTGCGGGTCGTTGCCGCAGACGAACGCCTCCTTGATCATGTCCTGGGTGACCAGCTGCGACGCCTGCTCGAAGTGCTTGGGCGAGGGCAGGACCTGGGACAGCTCGCCGGGCACGCCGGCGTTGGGCCACTTCTCGTACGCGATCCGCGCGCCCTCCTCCTCGGTGGCCGCGAACGCCGCCTTGAACCCCGCCTGACAGGTGCGGTCGCCGCCGCCGGCCGAGCGGAACCGGCGGACCGCGTCGCCGTCGGGCTCGACGTGGATGTAGCCCTCGCCGATCCGGGCCGCGACCTCGACCGCCTTGGGGCCGAAACCGGACACCAGGATCTCGACGGGCTTCTCGGGCAGCGTGTAGATCCGCGCGTTCTCGACCGTGTAGTGCTTGCCCCGGTACGAGACCACGCCGCCCTTCCACAGCTCGCGCATGATCTCGACGGCCTCCTCGAGCATCTCCAGGCGGACGTCCGCCTCGGGCCAGGCGTCGCCGAAGATGTGCTCGTTGAGGGCCTCGCCGGTGCCGACGCCGAGCCGGAACCGGCCGCCGGTGAGCACGGCGCTGGTCGCGGCGGCCTGGGCGATGACGGCCGGGTGGATGCGCACGGTCGGGCAGGTCACCGCGGTGTTGATGGGCAGGGAGCAGGCCTGGCTGAGGGCGCCGATGGTGGACCAGACGAACGCGCTCTGGCCCTGCGCGTCGACCCAGGGGTGGTAGTGGTCGGAGATCCACAGGGCCGAGAAGCCGGCCCGTTCCGCACCCTTCGCCTGCTCGATGAGCTCGGCGGGGGTGTACTCCTCGCTGGACAGGAAGTATCCGATTCGCATGTACCGGCGGATACCCCGGTTATTTGCCGCCGAACATTCTGCGGATGGCCCAGAGCAGGATCAGGGCGGCGAGGGCCACCCCGAGCAGGCGTACGGCGTGCACCTCGGACCAGTCGACGCCGGAGGCCGCCAGGGGGTGGATGGACACGTGTCGCAGCGTACCGAACGGGCGCCGTTCGTGCCCCTTCGTCCGGGTCTAATAGAAAGGTTTGTTGACTAAATCCGGGTGGTGGGTGACCATAGGTCGTCGCCGCGCCCATGACGGTTGTGGCTGATCACCGAGGGGGACGCGCTCGCGGAGCGCGTATTGATCGTCACCGGAGGTACGCCGACTCATGCCGAATTCTGGCGAACTGCCCGAACTCGCCGCGACGGTACTGCAGCCCGGCTTCGTCGGGACGACCGTGCCCGACTGGGTCCGCCGGCGGCTCGGGGAGGGACTCGGCGGCGTCGCGCTGTTCGCTCGCAACGTCGAGACGCCCGCCCAGGTCGCGGCCCTGACGGCGCAGCTGCGGTCCGAGCGGCCGGACGTCATCGTCGCGATCGACGAGGAAGCCGGCGACGTCACCCGCCTCGAGTCGCGCCACGGCAGCTCCCGCCCCGGCAACCTCGGCCTCGGCGCGATCGACGACCCCGAACTGACCTGGGCCGTCGCCCGTGACCTCGGCCTCGACCTGGCCCACGCGGGGATCACCCTGGACTACGCGCCGGACACCGACGTCAACTGCAACCCCGACAACCCGATCATCGGGGTACGGGCGTTCGGCGCCGAGGCGCCCCTGGTGGCCCGCCACGGCGCCGCCTGGATCCGGGGGCTTCAGGAGGCCGGGGTGGCGGCCTGCGCCAAGCACTTCCCTGGCCACGGCGACACCGCCGTCGACTCGCACCACGACGTGCCGGTCATCGACCACGACCTGGCCCGGCTCGAGGAGTGCGAGCTGATGCCGTTCCGGGCCGCCATCACCGCGGGCGTGCAGTCGATCATGACCGGGCACCTGCTCGTGCCGGCGTACGACCCGGAGCTGCCGGCCACGCTGAGCCGCCGCATCCTCACCGGGCTGCTGCGCGAGGAACTCGGCTTCGACGGGCTGATCGTCACCGACGGCATCGAGATGCAGGGCGTACGCCGCAAGTACGGGCTGGAGGGCGCCACCGTCCGGGCCCTCGCCGCCGGAGCCGATGCCATCTGCGTGGGCGGCGACCACGCCGACGAGCACACCGCCGTACGCCTGCGCGACGCCGTCGTGGCGGCCGTACGCGCCGGCGAGCTGTCCGAGGAACGCCTGCGCGACGCGGCCGCCCGGGTCCGCCGGCTGGCCACCTGGACGCTGGAGACGCAGACCGCCATCGGGGCCCGCGCGATCGCCGACGCGGCCGGCGCGGCCCGGCCCGGTGCCACGCTCACCGGCGGCGCGGCCGACGGCCAGGCCGCGGCCCGGCCCGAGGCGGCGGCGACCGGCGATTCGGCGGCCGGCGGCTCGGCGGCCGACGGCTCGGCGACCGGCGGCTCGGCGGTCGGCCAGGCCGCCGCCCGGCGTGCGGTCAAGGTCACCACCAGCGGGAACGCTCCCCGGCTGCCGTTGACCGCCGCCCCGCACGTGGTCGAGTTCGCGCCACCGCGCAACATCGCGATCGGTGCCGAGACGCCGTGGGGCGTGGGCGCGCCGCTGGGCACGTTGCTGCCGGGCACCACGTCGGTGCGGCTCTCCGCCGACGACCTCGCGGGGGTGACCGACCCGGTGGCGCCGATCCTCGACGGCACCGGTGCGCGTCCGCTCGTGCTGGTGGTCCGCGACGCCCACCGGCACCCGTGGGTGGCCGACGCGCTGGCGCGTACGCTCGCCGTCCGCCCGGACGCGATCGTGGTCGAGATGGGCGTGCCGGTCGCCGTCAGCGGGGGAGTGCATGTGGCCACGTACGGCGCCACCCGCGCCTGCGGTCAGGCCGCCGCCGAGCTCCTCGCCGGGGCGGGCGTCCCCGAGCGCACGAGGCAGGCGCTCGCCGCCTGACCGGCGGCGCCGGGCCGGCGCGGGCCCGGGCTGGCCCGGCCCCCGTATCCTGGACCACGTGACGACGACTGCAGCCCGACCTCTCGCCGCCCTGTTCACCGCCGCCGCTCTCGGGCTCGCCCTCCTGACCGGATGCAGCAGCGACAATGTGTCCTGCGGCCTCGACCAGTGCACCGTCACCATCGACCGCAGCGTCGACGCCAAGGCCGAGGTGCTCGGCGTCGAGGCGAAGTTCGTCAGCGCCGACCAGAACACCGTCACCCTCGAGGTGGCCGGCGAGCAGATCCAGCTCACCAAGGGCCAGCAGGCCGTCGACGTCGGCGGCCTCCAGGTCTCGCTGGACAGCATCACCGACGGCTCGGTCAGCTTCCAGGTGTCGCGTTAGCACAGCTGGGGGGGCGCGCGGGGCAGGTTTGAAAAATGTGGCGGCCGGTCACTTAGGCAGCCATGACAGCCTCCTCGCACGTCCGCAGCACAGCGTCGCGCGCGGCCGACAGCAAACCCCTCGAATATCTGGCGCGCGGTGGCTTCATCGCGTACGGAATCATTCATCTGATCTTCGCCTGGATCGCCCTTCAGCTGGCGTTCGGTGACTCCGCCGGGGAGAGCGACCAGTCGGGCGCCCTCCAGACGCTGGCGAAGCAGCCGATGGGCAAGACCCTGGTCGTCGCCACCGTGGTCGGCATGATCGGCCTCGCCCTCTGGCAGGCGTTCGAGGCCGCCATCGGGGAGAGCGGCAAGCAGGACCGCACGGCCCTGGCGGAGCGCTTCATCTCCGGCTGCCGGACGATCCTCTACCTGTACTTCGCGTGGCTGGGCATCAAGGTGCTGCGCGGCGCGAACGCCTCCACCGGCGACAGCCAGCAGCGCAACGCGTCCAGCCTGATGGACAGCGGCGGCGGCCGGTTCCTGGTCGGACTGATCGGCGTGATCGTGATCGGCGTCGGCATCGGACTGGTGATCTACGGCGTCAAGAAGAAGTTCGAGAAGCACCTCAACACCCAGCAGATGAGCCCGTCGGTGCGCCGGACCACGCGCCGGCTCGGCGTCGCCGGCTACTCCAGCAAGGGTGTCGCGTACGGGATCGCGGGCGGGCTGATCGTGGCCGCCGCCGTGACCTACGACCCGGGCAAGGCGCGCGGCCTCGACGCCGCGCTCAAGACCCTGGCCGGCCAGGAGTACGGGCCGTGGCTGCTGGGCCTGATCGCGCTCGGCATCGCGGCGTTCGGCATCTACTGCTTCTTCCAGGTGCGCTACCGCAAGGTGTGAACCTTCCTCCCGGTGCGGTGTGAGCAACGTCCGATCTTGCGCGGGCCGGTGTGGAAGCTCCGGCGGGCAGGGCAAGGTGGAACGCTGGCGACGAACCCCGCTGAGGAGAGGGAACCGTGACCAGCCTTCTGACCGCCCTGCTCGCCGTCGTGGTGGCGGCCGGCGCCGCGCTCGTGACCGTCGAGGTGGTGCACCGGATCGTGCGGCGCTTCGGCCGCCGGTCGGCGGTGCTGAGCGACCTGGCGACCACCGCGCACCGGCCTTTCCTGGCCACCGCCGTCGTGTTCGCCGTGCAGGTGGCCGTCCGCGGCTTCGCCGGCGAGTTCCCCGGCCGGGCCGGCGTGGTGCACGCCCTGGTGATCCTGGTGATCGCCGCGGTGGCGTGGCTGGTCGGCGCGCTGCTGCTGGTCCTGGAGGACCTGGCCCTGGCGCGGTGGCGGGTCGACGTCCCGGACAACATGCGGGCCCGCCGGCTCAAGACCCAGGTGCAGATGCTGCGCCGGGTCACCGTCGCCGCCATCGTGGTGCTCACCATCGGCGTCATGCTGATGACCTTCCCCGGCGTCCGCGCGCTCGGCGCCAGCGTGCTGGCCTCGGCCGGCGTCGTGTCGGTGATCGCCGCGCTCGCCGCGCAGAGCACGCTCGGCAACGTCTTCGCCGGGCTCCAGCTCGCGTTCAGCGACGCCGTCCGGATCGACGACGTCGTGGTGGTCGAGGGCGAGTGGGGCCGCATCGAGGACATCACCCTGACGTACGTCGCGGTGCAGATCTGGGACGACCGGCGGCTGATCCTGCCCACGTCGTACTTCACCACCAAGCCGTTCCAGAACTGGACGCGTACGGGCTCCGCCGTGCTGGGCACCGCCGAGGTCGACGTCGACTGGTCCGCGCCGGTCGAGCCGATGCGCGCCGAGTTGCGGGCGGTGTGCGAGGGCACCGAGCTGTGGGACGGCCGGGTGTGCGTCCTGCAGGTGACCGAGGCGATCGGCGGCATGATCCGGCTGCGGGCCCTGGTGAGCGCGCACGATGCCGGAGCGCTGTGGGACCTGCGCTGCCTCGTCCGCGAGAGACTCGTCGCCTGGGTCTTCGAGCACCGTCGCGACGCCCTGCCCCGGATGCGCGCCGACGTGGACACCCTTCCCCGCGGGCCGGTGAAATCCACGCCCGACAACGCCGCGCCCGTCCGGGAATCGTCAGATGATTCCCGTGTCTTCAGCGGAATAGGCGACGGCGACGAGCGCGCCGCGGCCTTCTCGGGACCCGATGACAAGGCCGTCGTCCCTCCCCGTGACCACGGGTGAGTCCGGTCTGCGCCGGAGAGGATTGATTCGGCCCTGGGCAGGGCATACTGCTCGGTGTGAAAGGAGGACACCATGGCCGATGTCCTGAACGGTAGCCCGGTCCGTCCGGGGACCGACCAGTCCACCTCGGAATTGGTCCAGAAGGCGAGCGAGCAGATCACCCGACTCGTCCGGGACGAGATCGCTCTCGCCAAGGCGGAGCTCACCGAGAAGGGTAAGCACGCCGGCATCGGGGTGGGTCTGTTCGGCGGGGGCGGCGTGCTCGCCCTGTACGGCGTCGGCGCGCTCATCGCCACGCTGATCATCGTGCTGGACCTCTTCCTGCCGCTGTGGCTCGCCGCCCTGATCGTCACCGTGGTGCTGTTCGCCGCGGCCGGGCTGCTCGCGCTGCTGGGCAAGAAGCAGGTGTCCCAGGCGGTCCCGCCGGAGCCGAAGTCCGCGATCGAGAGCGCGAAGGCGGACGTCGACGAGGTCAAGCACGCGATCAAGAGCGGCAGGAGCCGGGAATGAGCGACAAGAACGGCACGTCGGGCGCCAAGCCCGACGTGGACGCCCTCCGGGCGGAGATCAAGCAGACCCGGGCCGAACTGGGCGAGACCGTGCAGGCCCTGGCGGCCAAGGCGGACGTGAAGGCCCGGGCGAAGGAGCAGGTCGAGCTCACCAAGGCCCGGGCGAAGGCCCAGGTTCACGAGGCGACCGAGAAGGTCCGCGGCGCGGCGGCCAACGCCGCGGCCGTGGCGTCCGACAAGGTCCGCGCGGCCACGTCGCAGGCCGGGGACAAGGTCACGCCGGCCCTCGACAAGGTCCGCGAGACCGGCGCGATCGACAAGGCGCAGGAGGCCCGCGAGCAGGTACGGCGCAACCCGGTCCCGTTCGCCGCGGTGCTCGCGGCCGGCGTGGCGCTGGTGGGCATCATCCTGATCGTGCGGGGGAGGCGTCGGTGAGCAAGAAGCTCCAGAAGGTGGCGTACAAGCCGGTCGGCCTGCTGCTGGGCATCGGCGCGGGCGCCCTCGCCGGCTTCGTCTTCAAGGAGGTCTGGAAGCTGGCCTCCGGCGACGACGACGCCCCCAACGCGACCGACGAGGACCGCGGCTGGGGCGAGGTCATCGCCGCGGCCGCGCTGCAGGGCGCCATCTTCGCCACGGTGAAGGCGCTCGTCGACCGCGGCGGCGCCGCAGGTGTCCGGAAGATTACGGGCACGTGGCCGGACTGATATCTGGGATAGCTGTATAGACCACCGTCAAGGCCCTCGGCGCTGCTGGGGGCCTTTTCCGTTGTTGCCGGAGTCGACGGGATTCGCCCGAGGGGAAGCTTTCGGGGCGGTTCTTCGGGTACAGTGTGGCCAGTTTTTGTGTAAGTGGAATTGCCGTTCGCGGCTCCACCGCACGAAAACGACCATCGGCCCCGCATCACCGGGCCGGCATTTTCAGAAGGAGAGTTCAGCATGGCGCAAGGCACCGTGAAGTGGTTCAACGCAGACAAGGGCTTCGGCTTCATCACCGTCGACGGCGGGGGTGCTGACGTGTTCGTCCACTTCTCGGCCATCCAGACGAGCGGATATCGCACTCTGGAAGAGAACCAGCGGGTCGAGTTCGAGATCGCCCAGGGCCAGAAGGGCCCGCAGGCGGAGCAGGTTCGCCCCCTCTGAGACCTACCGGCCGGCCGTGATGCCGGCAGTCGGTCGCCTGGCGGAGACCGGCTCTAGCCAAGCGGGCCCGCATCCTGTTCCGGCAGGATGCGGGCCTTGTTTTTTCCGACCCGGGCCCTGACCACCCCGGCTCTGGTTGCCCGAGCCCCGGGTCGTCGCGGCCCTGACCGCCTCGACCCTTGGTTCCGGGCCCGCTTGCCTCCGGGCCCTGGCGTGCCGGGCCCGTTTGCCTCGAGCTCGCTTGGCTCGGCGTCCCTGCCCGCTCCTGCTTGCCTGGGCCGTGCGTTCTCGGTCCGGGCCCTGAGCTTGTCCGGGCCCTGAGCTTGTCCGGGCCCTGCGCTTCCGGGGCTGCCTGCGCGGGTCGTGCGTTTTGCGGGGCGGTCTGTTCGCGGCCGGTCAGGGTGCGGGGTGCTCCGGGGCGGCGGCGAGTTGCCGGCGCTTGAAGGCCGCGCGGACGCGGACGCCGGTCACCATCAGGGCCAGGCCCGCCACGGCCGGCACCGGGCCGGCCACGGCGAAGGCGGTGACGCCGCTCATCACGCTGTCCTCGATGAGGTCCAGGCCCTGGGCGGTCCACAGGACGCCGAGCACGAGGGCCAGCATGCCGCCCGTCATCCACGGCCAGCCCTTCAGCGGCACGTCCTCCGCGGCGGGCGGCACCGGCTCACCAGCGGTCATGGACCTGGGGGCGGATCAGCTCGTCGTAGACCGCCTGGACGGCGTCGTGGGCCTCCCGCGGCAGGGGTGCCAGCGCGGCGGCGGCGACGTTGCCCTGGGCCTGGCCGGCGTTGCGCGCGCCGGGGATCACCACGGTCACCGCGGGGTGGTCGAGGATCCAGCGCAGGGCGAACTGGGCCATGGTCGCGTCCTGGGGCACGTACGGCCGGAGCCGGCGCACCGCCTCCAGCCCGGTGGCGAAGTCGACGCCCGAGAACGTCTCGCCGACGTCGAACGCCTCGCCGTGGCGGTTGTAGGTGCGGTGGTCGTCGGCGCCGAACGTGGTGTGCTCGTCGTAGCGCCCCGAGAGCAGCCCCGAGGCGAGCGGCACCCGGGCGATGATGCCCACCCCGGCCTCGGCCGCCGCCGGCAGCACCCGCTCGAGCGGCTTGAGGCGCAGCGCGTTGAGGATGATCTGGACGCTGGCCGTGCCCGGCCGGGCGATCGCCGCGAGGGCCTCGTCGACCTTCTCGACGCTGACGCCGTACGCCGCGATGCGCTTCTCCTGCACCAGCGTGTCGAGCGCGTCGTAGACGGCCTCGGTGCTGAAGACCGGGGTCGGCGGGCAGTGCAGCTGCACCAGGTCGAGGGTCTCGACGCCGAGGTTGGCGCGGGACCGGTCGGTCCACTCCCGGAAGTTGGCGAGGGTGAAGTTCGCCGGGTCCTGGTCGACCCGGCGGCCCATCTTGGTCGCCACGGTGAGGCCGGTGCGGCTCTTGAGGAAGCTGCCGATGGCCTGCTCGCTGCGGCCGTCGCCGTACACGTCGGCGGTGTCGATGAAGGTGACGCCCGCGTCGACGGCGGCGCCGAGGGTGGCGTGGGCGTCCTCCTCGCTCACCTCGCCCCAGTCGGAGCCGAGCTGCCAGGCGCCGAGACCGATCACTGCGACTTCCCGCCCGAGGCGGCCGAATCTGCGCTTTTCCACGAGGTCAGCCTATGTCCTCCGGTGGTACGCTGCAAAAAAGACGTACGTACGGTTTGGAGAGCGCGATGTGGGATCCCGCCGTCTACCACCGCTTCGGCGCCGAGCGGTCCCGCCCGTTCTTCGACCTGGTCGCCCGCATCGGCGCCGAGCGGCCGCGGGGCGTGGTCGATCTCGGCTGCGGGTCCGGGGAGCTGACCGCGACGCTCGCCGGACGCTGGCCCGGAGCGCGCGTCACCGGGCTGGACTCCTCGCCCGAGATGATCGCCGGAGCCACCGCCCCCGGGCCGGCGGACGAGCCCGCCGAGAACCATGCCGCGCCGGCCGGCGAGGGCCGGGGGAGCGGCGTGGACCAGGAAAGCGGCGTGGCCCGGAGAGGCAGCGTGGCCCGGGGGAGCGGCGAGGGTCGGGAAGGCGGCGTGGCCCGGGGAAGCGGCGTGGCCCGGGGGAGCGGTGAGGGTGGGGAAGGCGGCGAGGGCCGGGGGAGCGGCGAGGGTCGGGAAGGCGGCGTGGCCTGGGGAAGCGGTGAGGGGCGGGGAAGCGGTGACGCCGGGCCCGCCGCAGCTCGATCCTCGCCGCCCCGGGTGGAGTTCCGGCTCGGGGATCTGGCGGAGTGGGAGCCGGAGCCCGGCACCGACGTCGTGGTGACCAACGCGGCGCTCCAGTGGGTCCCCGGGCACGGCGAGCTGCTCACCCGGTGGGCGCGGGCGCTGCCGTCCGGTGCCTGGTTCGCCCTTCAGGTGCCCGGCAACTTCGACGCGCCGTCGCATCGGGCGCTGCGGGAGGTGGCGCGCCGTGAGCCGTACGCGGATGCCGTCGGGGAGCTCGTGCGGGAGGCGCCGGTCGACGATGCCGCCGGGTATGCCGCCCGGTTTCTCGCCGAGGGTGCGACGGTGGACGCGTGGGAGACGACGTACGTGCATCTGCTTCCGGACGACGGCGGTGACCATCCGGTGCTGCGCTGGATGGAGGGCACGGCGCTGCGCCCGGTGCGGGCGGCGATGGACGACACGCGGTGGGGCGCCTTCCGGGCCACGCTCGGCGCGGAGCTGGCGGCGGTCTACCCTGCCCGGAGCGGACACGTGGCGTTCCCGTTCCGCCGGATCTTCGTCGTGGCCCACCTGTAGGGAGTCATTGTGACCGAGCTGGCCTCGTTCATCGCCGGCCTGCCGAAGGCCGAGCTGCACGTGCACCACGTGGGCTCGGCGTCGCCGCGGATCGTCGCCGACCTCGCCGCCCGGCACGAGGGTCAGTCGCCGGTGCCGGCCGATCCCGCGGCCCTCGCCGACTATTTCGCGTTCAGCGACTTCGCGCACTTCATCGAGGTCTACCTGACCGTGGTCGACCTGATCCGCGACGACGAGGACGTGCGGATGCTGACGTACGAGATCGCCCGGGAACTCGCCCGGCAGCAGGTCCGGTACGCCGAGCTGACCATCACGCCGTACTCGCACGTGCGGCGGGGCATTCCGGCGCCGGCGTTCTGCGAGGCGATCGAGGACGCCCGTACGGGCGCGGCCCGCGACTTCGGCATCGACCTGCGCTGGTGCTTCGACATCCCGGGCGAGGCGGGGCTGCCGGCCGCCGAGGAGACCCTGCGCATCGCGCTGGAGGAGCGCCCCGCCGGCCTGGTCAGCTTCGGCCTCGGCGGTCCCGAGGTGGGGGTGCCGCGGCCGCAGTTCAAGCCGTACTTCGACAAGGCGCGCGCGGCCGGGCTGCACAGCGTCCCGCACGCCGGGGAGACCACCGGGCCGGAGACGATCTGGGACGCGCTGCGCGAGCTGGGCGCCGAGCGGATCGGCCACGGCATCGCGGCGGCGCGGGATCCGGAGCTGATGGCGTACCTGGCGGAGCGCGGGATTCCGCTGGAGGTGTGCCCGACGTCGAACGTGCGCACCCGGGCGGTGGCCGAGATCGCCGAGCATCCGCTGGCGACGCTGGTGAACGCCGGCGTGCCGGTCACCATCAACTCGGACGACCCGCCCATGTTCGGCACCACGCTCGAGGAGGAGTACGCCGTCGCGGCGAAGCTGCTCGGGCTGGACGCGCGGGGCGTGGCCGGGCTGGCCGCCGCTGCCGTCTCGGCGTCGTTCCTGCCGGCGGCGGAGAAGGACCGCCTCCACGCCGAGATCGCCGCCTACGCAGCGGGCGCCTGAGAGACGCGGGCACGGGCGTCCGGGAGGCGCGGGTCTAGAAGCGGTCCGCGTAGAGCGGGTCCTGCCACAGCGCGAGGACCGTGAGGATGCCGATCGTCAGGACCGCCACGACCCGCACGAGGCGGCGGCGGTTGAAGACCGGTCCGCGGTCGTCCTCGTCGACGGGTGCTTGCGGCCGTACGTCCGTGTCCAGCATCGTCCCTCTCCCTGGCCCGGTTCTCAGCCGGGCACCGCCGTCCAACTCTGGTGCCGGGCCGGGTCGGGGGTCTGCAGCACGAGCAGCCGGGACGCGCCGAAGCGCTGGCTGCCCACCCCGGCGGCCAGGTCGCCCACGCTGGTGCGCAGGCTGAACCCGTGGTCGGTGGCGTAGAGCTTCCACCGGCCGCTGTCGTTCTGGGTGCACTCACCCTGCACCAGCGGCGCCCCGGCGACCGGGTTGCCGCCGAGCGGGCCCAGGCACTTGCCGGTCGCCCGGGATTGCAGGGCGAAGGCGTCGTCCCCGGCCGGGACGAGCTTCCACTGCTGCTGGGCGCCGCCGTCCGCGCCGCCCAGGGTGGTCGGAGTGCCGTTCGCGGTGCGGGCCGCGTACAGGTCGGCGGCGCCGCCGGTCAGCGAGTTCGTCAGGACGAACCACGCGTTCGCGGCAGGGCGGGCCGCGGGTGCCGACTGGGCGACCCCCTTCGCGGCGTAGCCGAGCTTGGCGTTGCGGATCGTCACCTGGTATTTCCGGTCCGGGCGCAGGCCGATCAGCCGCGCCCGGGTCGCCGACGTGGTGGCGATCTTCGACCCGTCGACCTCCACGTCGTACCTGGCGTCGCGGGACGCGGCGCTCCAGGTCAGCCGCACCGAGGTGCTGGTCGGGTCGCGGACCTCGAGCACCGCCTGCACCGGCGCGGCGAGCTTCTCGGGCGCGGGGGCGGCCGGCTCGGTGGCCCCGGGCGCCGCGCTCGTGGGGACGGGGGCCGTCGGCGCGGAGGGCCGGCCCGGACCGGCCGGGGCGTCGCCCCCACCGTCCGAGGCGTCGCCGCCGCTGGCGCCCGGCACGGGAGCCTGCGGGCCCGGCGGAGGTGCCGCGGCGGTCGGTGCCGCCGGGCTCGTGGGAGTGTCGCGCGGGGTCGTGCCCGGCGGGGGCCGGTTCGCGTTCGGCGCGTCCGGCAGGTCGTCGCCGCCGTCGCTGCGCAGCAGGAACTCGCTCTGCGCGACGTTCCAGTTCTCGGCGAGGTAGCTGCCCGGCTTCGGGTCGGTGCTGAAGTAGTCGTCGTGCCCGCAGTCCAGCCGGTTCTCGTGCTTCTTCGGGCATACCGTACGCAGCTGCGACCCGGAGCGGTCCCCGGCGCAGAGCAGGTCGTGGTCGTCGGTGCACCGGCCGGCGCCAGTCGAGTTGGGGGAGTCCTGGAGCAGCGCGCCCAGCATCTGGGTGGTCTCCATCGCCGCCGCCACCGAGCCCCAGCAGCCGGCGTCGACCCGGCCGTACGACGGGCCGCCGTTGTTGCGGTTGCCCAGCCCGGGCCGGTTGTCGGCGACGAACGTGCTGATGCCGCAGTACACCTTGGTGTCCGCGAAGATCAGGTACTTGCGGTCGTTGCGGTTGTAGCCGAGGGTCTGCAGCGCGGCGATGTTGCGGGTGAAGGACGCCAGCGCGCCCTCGGGCATCTGCACCTCGGCGACGTCCACGCGGCACTGGGGCGTGGTCACGTACCGGATGTGCCGGGAGCCGCCGGTCTCGGCCGCGCTCGCGTCGAAGATCTCGTCCACGCCGGCGGCCCAGGTGCGGATCGAGCCCAGGTAGCCGGTGTAGCGGCTGGGCGTGCCGAACTCGTGCAGGTAGAGGACCTGGATGCGGTTGCCCGTACGCCCGTCGCCCTGGCAGGCCACGTCGTGCGCGCCCATGACGAAGTCGGCCTGGCCCGGCGCCGCGTCGGGGATCAGCGCGGGGGCGCCCGGGGTGAGCGAGCTGCCACCCTCGTCGCGGACGATCTCGGCGTCCGGCGGCACCGTGGCGGCCTCGCGGCGCGGCTCGGCGGGCTCGGGGACCTTACCGGTCACCGGGGCGACGTCGCGGTTCACCGTGAGGCCGGCCGGCGTGGGGTCCGGCCCGTGCGTGCAGGTCTCGGCGTCGAGCTCGTACGTGCCGGTGCAGAGCGAGTCCTTGCCCGCCGGGACCAGGCCGTCGTAGACCAGCCCCTGACCGGGGTCGTCGTCGGGCAGCGAGGCGTAGGTGATCCGTTCGCGGTCCTGGCCGCCGCTGTCCGGGCTCCAGGCTCCGCCGACGACGCTGGGACCCACCACGCCGCCGATGCCGAGCACGCTGATGCCGAGCAGCACCGGGAGCAACCGGTGGGCCCGGGGCGTGGCTCGCCGCCTCCCGCGGTCCGGGGCCTGGCGCCGCCGCTGCGGCGCGTCCCCCTCGAGCGCGGGCCGTCGGTGGGCGGGCAAACCATCTCCTCGTGCTGCGGGGGCGCGGTGGGAGGGGGTTATGGGGTGACCACCTCCCACCGCGCGGGGGCTTCTCCGGCCCGGGGTGTGGGGACGTGCTGTGGGAGCCGGGCCGGGAAGCCGGACGGGATCGGGGTAGAGCGTGCCAGTCCGGCTCCGCCAGGGGAACGCCCTTAATACAGATCTAAGCAATGCTTCTACCGTCCGGGGTAATTCCGCGCCGCGCCGTTGCCGGGGGGACCTCATGCTTCTTCCGGGTACTGGTGCGGCCATTTCCGCTTGGCCGGATCGCGTTCCCGGGCCAGCCGGCCGACGAGGCCGAACCGGCTCGCCTGCTTCGGCGGCGCCTCCGCGTCGGCGAGCAGCATCACCACGCTGGCGCCGCCCATGGCGGCGCGGGCCAGGCTGACCGAGCCGCCCGCGGCCTGCGCGGCCCGGCGGGCGATGTCCAGGCCGAGGCCGGTCGAACCCTGTTCGCTCTGCCCGCGCTGCAGCGCCTTCTCCGGGTCGTCGATGCCCGGGCCGGCGTCGTCGACGCGCAACGCGACCCAGCCGTCGCGGCGGGAGATGCCGACCTCGAACGCGGTGCCCTGCGGGGTGTAGCGGAAGACGTTGCCGAGCACCGCGTCGAGGGCCGCCGCGAGCTCGGTGCGCGCGACCGGCACCGGGATGCGCAGCTGGGCGCCGACCACCCGGTACTGCCTGTTCTGGTCGCCGGCCAGCGCGGACCAGAAGACCATGCGGTCGCGGACCACCTCGGCGGCGTCGCACAGCCCTTCCTCGGCCGCGTCGGCGACCTGCGCGGCGACCGCGGCCCGGGTGGTGTTGATGAGCTGGTCGACCTCGCCCTCGAGGGTGACGATGGCCTGCCGGATGCGCCGGATGCCGCGCCGGCGGTCCAGCTCGGCGGCGGAGAACTCGCCGATGTGGGTGTCGTCGGGGTCGAGCGCCTCGGCGTCGAGGCGCAGCACGGTCAGCGGCGTCCGCAGCCGGTGCGACAGGTCGGCGACCAGCTCCCGCTCGCTGGTGCGGGACGTGACCAGGCGGTCCGCCATGCGGTTGAAGGCGTACCCGGCCTCGGCGAGCTCGCGCGGGCCGGACGGCTGGATGCGTACGCCCAGGTCACCGCCGCCCACCGCCATCGCGGCGTGCACCAGGTTGCGCACCGAGGCGACGGCGCCGCGGGCCAGCCGGTCGACCACTATCACCGAGCCGAGCACCAGGCCGGCCATGATGCCGAGCAGGATCCACCAGTCCCGGGCGGTGCCGGCGTCGAGCTCGGCGTCGGGCACGAAGACCTCGACGACCGACGTCTTCTCGCCGACGGCCACCGGCTGGAGGCGGACGACGCCGCCCTTCACGCCGACCTCGACGGGTTCGCGGCCCCGCGCGGCGGCCACCAGCTTCTCGACCGGCACCCGGCTGCCCTGCGTCGTGCCGGGCGCGTGCACGATCACCCCGCCGCCGGCCGCCCTGACCGCGCTCTCCACGCCCTTGCGGCCGGCGTTGGCGGCGACGGCGCCGGCCACGGTGGCACTACGCTGCTCGGCCGCGGCGATGGCGCTGTCCCGGTGATCGTTGCGCAGCTCCCAGCCGAGCGGGACGAGGAACGCGAGGGCGGCGATGGTGGTGGTGGCGGCGCTGACACAGGCCAGCCGGGCCCTCAGTCCGGGGCCACCAACCGGAATCCGACCCCCCGCACGGTGCGCAGGTAGCGAGGCTTCGCCGCGGATTCGCCCAGTTTCCGACGGAGCCAGTACAGATGCACGTCGATCGTCTGGTCCTCGCCGACTGACGGCTGTCGCCATACCTCCTCCAACAGCTCACGACGGGAAACCACCCGGCCCGGGCGCGCGGCCAAATATGCCAGTAGATCGAATTCCTTGCGGGTCAGGGCCAGCGGCTGGTCGGCCAGGCTGGCGCTGCGCTCGCCGATGTCGACGCGCAGCTCGCCGACCTCGTGCACGGCGGGCTGGGCGGTGCGGCTGGCCCGGCCGACGCGGCGCAGGACCGTGGTGATCCGCGCGTCGAGGTGGGCGCCGGTGAACGGCTTGACCATGTAGTCGTCCGCGCCGGCGCGGAGCAGCCGCACCACGGTCTGCTCGTCGTCGCGGGCGGTGGCGATGATGATCGGCACGTCGGTGATGCCACGCAGCATGCGCAGCGCGTCGGAGCCGTCGAGGTCGGGCAGCCCGAGGTCGAGCACGACCAGATCGGGGGTCTCGGCGGCGACCCGGCGCAGGGCGTCGAGGGCCGTGCCGACGGCGTGCACGGCGTGCCCCCGGTCGGCCAGCGACCGGAGCATCGCACCGCGCACGACGTGATCGTCCTCGACGAGCAACACCGTGGCCATGCGAAGAAGGTACTGCCCTTGGCAAGATAGACCGAATCCGTCATTCAGAGCGGTCTCTTGGATACGGAGAGTAGCGACTATGGCCTTCACGCTTTTCCCGGACAGCCGGGCCGCGCTGGCCGCCGACAGCCTCGCCGGACTCTCCGTCGGCGACGCTCTCGGTGCCCAGTACTTCGTTCCCGGCCATCGCCCCGGCGTGCTGCCGGAACCGCCGTGGCCGTGGACCGACGACACCGAGGAGGCCTGCTGCCTGGTCGCGGCGATGACGGCCGGTGACGAGACGCACCTGGACGCCGACCGCTTCGCCGACCTGCTGGGCCGGCATTTCGACCCCTACCGCGGCTACGGCCCGGGTGCCGTGGTGATGCTGCGGCAGATCCGCGAGGGCACCCCCTGGCCGATCGCGGCGGCTGCCGCCTTCGACGGGCAGGGCTCGGCCGGGAACGGTGCCGCCATGCGGGCCGCCCCGCTCGGCGCCTGGCACGCCGACTCGCCGGCCCGCGCCGCCGAGCAGGGTGCCAGGGCGGCGGAAGTCACCCACGCGCACCCCGAGGGCATCGCGGGCGGGGTGGCGGTCGCGGTCGCCGCGGCGGTGGCCGCGGCCGCCCGGCTGGAGCAACGGCCGGTGGACCTGCTGGGCGCGGTGCTCGCGCACACCCCGCAGAGCCGGGTACGCGACGGCCTCGCCGCCGCCACCCGCATCGCCGACCCGGTGGTGGCGGCGTACGAGCTGGGCACCGGAACCCGGGCGATGGCGCAGGACTCGGTGCCGTTCGCGCTGTGGGTCGCCGCGCACCACCTCGGCGACTACCCGGGCGCGGTCACGGCGTGCATCGCCGCGGGCGGCGACATGGACACGACGGCGGCGATGGCCGGTGGTGTCGTGGCCGCGTACACCGGGGCGGGCGGCATCCCGCGGGAGTGGGCCGGCGCGCGGGAGCCGTTGCCCGGGTGGGTGACCGCGTCGCGCGAAGGGTGACCGGGCCGACCCATTAGCATCGTCTGCGAACCCGAACGTCAACTGAAGGAGAACCACCGTGTCCGCAGCTCTGGTCGTGCCGGCGGGGACGACGGCGGCCGACGCGGTGGCCGCCGCCGGCCTCCCGCAGTCCGGTCCGAAGGCGATCGTCGTCGTGCGCGACGCGGACGGGCGGCTGCGCGACCTCGACTGGTCGCCCGGGCAGGACGCCGACGTCGAGGCCGTGGCCATCGACTCGCCGGACGGGCTCGACGTGCTGCGCCACTCGGCCGCGCACGTGCTCGCCCAGGCCGTGCAGGACATCTTCCCCGAGGCCAAGCTGGGCATCGGCCCCCCGATCGAGAACGGCTTCTACTACGACTTCGACGTCGAGAAGCCGTTCCAGCCCGACGACCTGGCGAAGCTCGAGAAGCGGATGCAGGAGATCGTCAAGGCGGGCCAGACGTTCCGCCGCCGCGAGTACGCGTCGCTCGACGAGGCCCGGGCCGAGCTGGCGCACGAGCCGTACAAGCTGGAGCTCGTCGACATCAAGGGCGACGTGGACGACAGCGAGGTCATGGAGGTGGGCGGCGGCGAGCTGACCCACTACGACAACCTCGACCGCGACGGCAAGCGGGTCTGGGGCGACCTGTGCCGCGGCCCCCACCTGCCGACCACCCGGCTGATCCCGGCGTTCAAGCTGATGCGCTCGGCCGCCGCGTACTGGCGGGGCAGCGAGAAGAACCCGCAGCTCCAGCGCGTCTACGGCACCGCGTGGCCGAGTCGCGACGAGCTCAAGGCGTACCTGAACCGGCTCGCCGAGGCCGAGCGCCGCGACCACCGCAAGCTCGGCACCGAGCTGGACCTGTTCTCCTTCCCCGACGAGATCGGCAGCGGCCTGGTGGTCTTCCACCCCAAGGGCGGCGTGATCAAGCGGGAGATGGAGGACTACGTCCGGGCCCGCCACATCGAGGAGGGCTTCCAGTACGTCGGCACCCCGCACATCAGCAAGGAGGGCCTGTTCCACACGTCGGGCCACCTGCCGTACTACGCGGACACCATGTTCCCTCCCATGCACATGGAGGGCGCCGACTACTACCTCAAGGCGATGAACTGCCCGATGCACAACCTGATCTTCAGGTCGCGCGGGCGGTCGTACCGTGAGCTGCCGATGCGGCTCTTCGAGTTCGGCTCGGTCTACCGCTACGAGAAGTCGGGCGTCGTGCACGGCCTGACCCGGGTGCGCGGCCTCACCCAGGACGACTCGCACTCCTACGTCGCCCCCGAGGACGCGCCCGCCGAGATCAAGCACCTGCTCAACTTCGTGCTGTCGCTGCTGCGCGACTTCGGCCTGGACGACTTCTACCTCGAGCTGTCCACCCGCGACCCCAAGAGCGACAAGTTCATCGGTACGGACGAGCAGTGGGCGACCGCCACCGAGGTGCTCGACCGGGTCGCCACCGAGACCGGCCTCGAGCTCGTCGCGGACCCGGGCGGCGCGGCCTTCTACGGCCCGAAGATCAGCGTGCAGGCGCGGGACGCCATCGGCCGTACCTGGCAGATGTCGACCATCCAGTACGACTTCAACATGCCGGCCCGCTTCGGGCTGGAGTTCCAGGCCGCGGACGGGTCCCGGCAGGAGCCGGTGATGATCCACTCGGCGAAGTTCGGCTCGATCGAGCGGTTCTTCGGCGTGCTGGTCGAGCACTACGCGGGCGCGTTCCCGGCCTGGCTCGCGCCGGTGCAGGTGGTCGGCATCCCGATCCGCGACGACCACGCGGGCTACCTGGAGGAGTTCGTCGCGCGGCTGCGCAAGGAGGGCATCCGGGCCGAGGTGGACCACTCCACCGACCGGATGCAGAAGAAGATCCGCACGGCGCAGCAGCAGAAGATCCCGTTCATGGCGATCGCCGGCGACGACGACGTCAACGGCGGCACGGTCTCCTTCCGCTACCGCGACGGCTCGCAGCGCAACGGGGTCGGGCTGGACGAGGCCGTGGCGCACGTGGTCGAGGTCGTGCGCTCCCGGGTCAACACCGGGCCCACCGCGGAGTAGCGCGGCGGGGCCGCGGCGCCGGGCTTAGGGTGGGTCGGTGAGCGACGCAGGGGAACCGGACGGGCTCGATCGGCTCTGGACGCCGCACCGGATGGCGTACATCTCGGGGGCCGACCGGCCCGAGGGCGGTTAC
This sequence comes from Pseudosporangium ferrugineum, assembly GCF_003002065.1. GTDB lineage: Bacteria > Actinomycetota > Actinomycetes > Mycobacteriales > Micromonosporaceae > Actinoplanes > Actinoplanes ferrugineus_A. The sequence continues at coordinate 167,952 of NZ_PVZG01000010.1, read as the reverse complement.
GAGAAGCCGGCCGGCTGTCCGTTCTGCGTCGCGCCGGGCCTGCCCGAGGGCGAGAGCCTGGTGGTGGCCCGGGGCGACGAGGTGTTCGTGGTGCTCAACCTGTACCCGTACAACCCCGGCCACCTGCTGGTGTGCCCGTACCGGCACGTCGCCGACTACACCGACCTCACCGGGCCGGAGACCGCCGAGCTCGCGGCGTTCACCCAGCGGGCGATGCGGGCGGTCCGGCGGGCGAGCAGCCCGCACGGCTTCAACCTGGGCATGAACCAGGGCGCGGTGGCCGGCGCGGGCATCGCCGCCCACCTGCACCAGCACGTGGTGCCGCGGTGGGGCGGCGACGGCAACTTCATGCCGGTGATCGCGCGCACCAAGGTGCTGCCGCAGCTGCTGGGCGACACCCGGGAGCTGCTCGCCAAGGCGTGGGAGTCGCTCGCCTGATCAGCGCACCTTCCGCGCCTCGGCGACCGCCTCCCGCCAGGCCTGCTCCGGCGTGAGCTGACCGATCTCCACCTGGCTGAGCTTGCGTTCGACGAGGCCGCGCACGGCGGCGTTGTGCAGCCCGATGTACTGCGTCGGCTTGCGGGAGGCGGCGTCGGTGAAGATGCGCCCGACCGGTGCCTGGGAGAAGAACGGGCTGTGGAAGCCGGTCACCCCCGGATCGTCGTAGAGGGCGGGCGCGGACGGCAGGTTCCCGGTCTCGAGGAAGATGCGCCGCTGCTGCTCGGGTGCGGTCAGCCAGGCCGCGAGCTCGTACGCCTCCCGCGGATGCGCACTCTGCCTCGGCACGGTCAGCCACGACCCGCCCCAGTTGCCGCCGGCGCCGGGCACCACGGTCACGTCCCACTGGCCCCGGGTGGCCGGCGCGTTCTGCTGGATCCAGCCCAGCGCCCACGCGGGGCAGGTCATCGTCGCGAACCGGCCGCCCTGCAGCGCCGCGCGCCACTGGGCGCTGTACGGCACGTACTTCGCCGACTCGCCCGCCGCGACCATGCGTACGGCCAGGTCCCAGGCCGTACGGACGCCGGGGCCGGTCTCGAGGGCGAGGTTCTCCTGCCGGTCGAAGTAGCCGACCGGCTGCTGGGCGAGGATCTGGTTGAAGACGTTGCCGGCCGAGTCGGTCCACTGGGCGGAGAGGCCCGCCGCGCGGAACCGGCGGCCGGCGTCGATGTACGCGGACCAGGTGGGCCAGAGCTTCGCGACGGACCCGCGATCGGATGGCATCCCGGCGGCCTTGAGCAGGTCGGGGCGGTAGCACATGGCGAGGCCGCCGATGTCGGTGCCGAGCCCGATCTGGCGCCGGCCGTCCGCGCTGAGCATGGCGTCCCACTTCCACGGCAGCCAGTTGCCGGCGAGCTTGCCGGCGCCGAGGTCGAGCAGGTTGACGAAGTCGCCGCCGCGCTCGCGGAACTGGACGGCGTACCCCTCCTCGACTGCGACCACGTCGCCGGCGCCGCTGCCCGCGTCGAGGCGCCGGGCGAGGTCCTCGTGGTGCTGCGTGAAGTCGCTGACCCGCTCCACCACCCGCACGCCGGGGTGGGCGGCCTCGTACTCGCGCAGCAGGCCGCGGTAGCCGAAGTTGCCGAAGTCGTCGACGGTCAGGGTGATCCGGGCGTCGTCGGCGGAGGCGTCCCCGCCGCACGCGGCGGTGGTGACCACGAGCGCGGCCGCGGCCACCAGCGTGGCGAACCTGCGGACTGAGGTCATGGCGATACCACCTGGGAGGGAATGGCCGGGATGCGGTCCTCGTACGCGACGACGCCGCCGTCGCCCTTCTTGGCGCGGTACATGGCCGCGTCACCACGCTGCAGCAGCGTGCTCAGGTCGCGGCCGTGCCCCGGGGCGACGGCCACGCCGATGCTCACGCCGACGGCCACCGGGCGGTCCTCGATCAGCACGGGCCGGCGTACGGCCGCACCGACCGCCGCCGCGACCGCGAGGGCCCGCTCGGTGCCGGTGCGGGGCAGCAGGACGGCGAACTCGTCGCCGCCCAGCCGGGTGACCGTCCCGCCGCCGCGCACGACCCGCTCGATCTCCTGGGCCACGCCGGCGAGCAGCAGGTCGCCGGCGTGGTGCCCGAGCGTGTCGTTGACCTCCTTGAAGCCGTCGAGGTCGAGCACGAGCAGGGCGACCGGCTGCTGCGCGGAGGCGCCGGCGAGCGCGGAGGCGGCCGCGCGGCGCAGCTTCTCGCGGTTGCCGAGCCCGGTCAGCGGGTCGTGCACCGCGGCGTGGTCCTGGGCCCGCTGGCGGCGGCGGACCTGCAGCACGCCGGCGAGGGCGGCCAGCAGGACGAGGATGCCGCCGCCGTACAGCAGCCGGGTGGAGCGGGCGATCGAGGTGTCGACGTCGCCGCGGGGCAGCAGGAAGACCGCGAGGCCGTCCACGATCCCGTCGCCGTTCGCGTCGTACGGGTAGTCGACCTCGAGCAGCGGTTCGCCGGTGTCCACGTCGGCGGTGCCGCGCGCGGTGGGCCGGTCGAGCGGCACGGTGGCCCGGCGCGCGTCGTCGAGCGGGCCGGCCTGCTCGTGCGCGGGGTCGGCGTACGCGAGGCGCCCGGCCGGCAGCGACCAGATGAGCAGGCCGTGGATCCGGCCCTTCTGCTGGAGCAGGACGAGGTCGGTGTCGAGCTGGGCCCGGTTGGCGGGGTGCAGCTCGTCGGTGAGGTCGTGCAGGGTGATGTTGCGGTCGATCACCAGCGAGCTGATGATGACGACCCCCTGCAGCGCGCTGTCCAGCGTCCGGCGCCGGATCTGCTCCTGGAGCGAGTACACGCCGGCGGCCACCGTGGCGGTGACGGCGATGACGACGACGAGCAGCACGCGCCAGGAGGTGAGGGCGCGAGGCTCGGCACGGCGTCGGCGGGGCACGCGAGTGTGATCGACACCGGAGTGCCGGAGCTGAGAACTCCACCGGCACTCCGCAGACCTGCCGCTGTTCCAGGCGGCCAGCGCCATCGAGCTGCCCGCGTACCCGATGGCGGTGGCCGTCCGAGGGTCACCTCGCGGCGGCGTGCTCCTTGCGGACCGCCTCGGCGAGATTGGCCGGCATGGGCTCGTGGCGGGCGTACGCGCGGGTGAACGTGCCGGAGCCCGAGGTGAGCGCGCGCAGCTCGACCGCGTAGCGCACCAGCTCGGTCGCGGGCACCTCGGCGCGGACCAGGCTGTGCTCGCCGTCGGTGTCCGCCTCGCTGCCCATCGGGCGGCCCCGGCGGCCGGACAGGTCGCTCATCACCGCACCCACGTACGCGTCCGGCACCCGGACCACGATCTCGTCGACCGGTTCGAGCAGCGTCACCTGACCCTGCTCCGCGGCCTCGCGCAGGGCGAGCGCCCCGGCGGTCTGGAACGCGGCGTCGGACGAGTCCACGCTGTGCGCCTTGCCGTCCACGAGCGTCACCCGCAGGTCGACGACCGGATAGCCGGCCACGATCCCGCGCTCCAGCTGGGCGCGTACGCCCTTCTCCACCGACGGGATGTAGTTGTGCGGCACCGCGCCGCCCACCACCTTGTCCACGAACTCGAAGCCCGCGCCGCGGGGCAGCGGCTCCACCTCGAGATCGCAGACCGCGTACTGGCCGTGCCCGCCGGACTGCTTCACGTGCCGGCCGTGGCCCTTGGCCGGGGCGCCGAAGGTCTCCCGCAGCGAGACCTTGACCGGCTCGGTGTCCAGATCCACGCCGCCGGCCCGGAGACGCTCCAGCACCACGTCGGCGTGCGCCTCGCCCATGCACCACAGCACCAGCTGGTGCGTGCTCGGGTTGCGCTCCAGGCGCAGCGTCGGGTCGCCGGCGACCAGCCGGGCCAGGTTCTTGGCCAGCGCGTCCTCGTCGGAGCGCGACTTGGCCACCACGGCGATCGGCAGCAGCGGCTCGGGCATGGTCCACGGCTCCATGAGCAGCGGCTGGTCCTTGGCGGAGAGGGTGTCGCCGGTCTCCGCGCTGCCCGACTTGGTGATCGCGCAGATGTCGCCCGCGATGCACGAGGACACCTCGCGCAGCTGCACGCCCAGCGGCGCGTACACGTGGGCGATCCGCTCGTCGGCGTCGTGGTCGGGGTGTCCGCGCTCGGTCATGCCGTGCCCCGAGACGTGCACGGTGAGCTCGGGGCGCAGGGTGCCGGAGAAGACCCGGACCAGCGACACCCGGCCGACGTGCCGGTCGATCGTGGTCTTCACCACCTCGGCCACCAGCGGTCCGGCCGGGTCGCAGGTCAGCGGCGGTCGCGGGCTGCCGTCGACGCCGGTGACCACCGGCAGGTCGTGCTCCAGCGGCGAGGGCGCGCCGTTGACCAGGCCGTCGAGCAGGGCGTCCAGGCCCACGCCGGTCGCCGAGCAGACCGGGATGACCGGATAGAAGTTGCCCCGCGCCACCGCCTTCTCCAGGTCGGGCACGAGGGTCTCGGTGCTGATCAGCTCGCCGGCCACGTACCGGTCCATCAGGGTCTCGTCCTCGCTCTCGGCGATGATCCCCTCGATGAGCAGGTTGCGGTCGTCCCGGACCGGGTTCAGGTGCTCGGGCTCCGCCTCGGCGGTCCGCGGCGGATAGCCCTCGGAGTAGTCCAGGACCCGGAGCGTCACCAGGCCCAGCAGCCCGGCGACCGAGGTGCCGTCGTCGCCCAGCATCGGCTGGTAGATCGGCATGACGTTCTCGCCGAACGCGTCCTGGCAGTCCTGCAGCGTGCCCTCGTAGTCGGCGCGGGGGTGGTCGAGCCGGGTGATCGTGACCGCGCGCGGCATGCCGACGGCGGCGCACTCCTCCCACAGGGCGGTGGTCGCGTCGTCCACGCCGTCGACCGCCGACACCACGAAGAGCGCGGCGTCCGCGGCGCGCAGGCCGGCGCGCAGCTCCCCGACGAAGTCCGCGTAGCCGGGGGTGTCCAGCAGGTTGAGCTTGACGCCCTGGTGCACGACGGACGCGCAGGCGAGCGAGACGGACCGCTGCTGGCGTACGGCCGCCGGGTCGTGATCGCAGACCGTGGTGCCGTCGGTCACCGTTCCGGCCCGGGGAATCGTGCCGGTCGCCGCCAGCAGCGCCTCGACCAGCGTCGTCTTCCCCGCACCGGAGTGGCCCACCAGCACCACGTTGCGTACTCTGCCGGGCTCGGTCACCACCGGCCCGCCCGTGTTGTCCTGGTTCTTCTGCGCCATCCCTGACGCACCTCCTGTCAGCCGGTCGGCGGCCATTCTTCCCGACCCGCTCGCCGCGGACCGAGGCGCCGCCTGGTGCGATGGCGCGTCGCACCATCCGTACCGCATATTGTTTCCCGGCTGTTACGACGCTGTCCTTGGATCTGACACCCACCGCAGTCGGACGCGCAACCCCCGGTAGTCACGCGGGGGCGGGACCAATGGGCCCCGGTGACGATTCGGCGACGCGTGACCGGCGCCGTACCGCCCGTCGCCGGGCGCCGTTATGGTGGGACGGCCATGGCAAAGATCGTCAGTGTTCCCGCCCGTGCCTTCGTCGCGTACGGGGTAGACCCGACCGCCCGACTCCTGCTACGCCTCGGCGTGACACCCAACGCGGTGACCGTCGCGGGCACCGTCGGCGTGCTCATCGGCGCCGGGTTCGGCGCCCGCGGAATGCTGTTCTGGGGCACGGTGATCGTCACCCTCAGCGCCCTGACCGACGCGCTCGACGGGACGATGGCCCGGATGCGCGGCCCCGGCGGCGGCCACTTCGGCGCGCTGCTCGACTCCTCGATGGACCGCATCGCCGACGGCGCCGTCTTCGCGGCCGTCGTCTACTACCTCGCCACCGAGGACAACCCGTACGGCGGCGTGTGGGCCGCCCTGCTCTGCCTCGTCGGCGGGCAGGTCGTCTCCTACGTCAAGGCCCGCGCGCAGAGCCTCGGCCTGAACGCCGACGTGGGCATCGCCGAGCGCCTCGAGCGCCTGCTCATCCTGGGCGTCGGCGGCCTGCTCGGCGCCGCCGGCCTGGACTGGGGGCTGCCCGCGGCCCTGTGGATCCTCGCCGTGCTGTCGGTGGTCACCGTCTTCCAGCGGCTGATCCACGCCGCGCGCTCCGACCGGCCGGACGCCACGCCGCCCGCGCCGGTGGCGCCGGCCGGGGAGACGCCGTGAAGGACCGGCTCACCGAGCTCGGTTACGCGGCCGGGTGGCGGCTCGTGCGGGTGCTCCCGCTGCGCGCCGCCCGGGCGATCTTCGACGCCGGGGCCGACCGGGCCGCCCGCGGCAACGGTCCGGGCACCCAGCGGCTGCGCCGCAACCTGCGCCAGGTGGTCGGTCCGGCCATGAGCGACGCCGACCTCGAGGATCTGGTACGCGCGGGGCTGCGCTCGTACGCCCGCTACTGGATGGAGGCCTTCCGGCTGCCCTCGCAGTCCCGGGAGCAGTTCCTCACCGACTTCCACCTCGAGCAGGCGGACGAGCTGCACGCCGTCATGGCCGAGGGCAAGGGCATGATCCTCGCGCTGCCGCACGTGGCCAACTGGGACGCGGCGGCAGCCTGGCTCGTCTCCAGCGGCCACCGGATGATCACCGTCGCCGAGCGGCTCAAGCCCGAGGGACTGTTCGAGCGCTTCGTCGCGTACCGGGAAAAGCTCGGCATGGAAGTGGTGCCCCTCACCGGCGGGCCGCCCCCGCTCGACGTGCTCGCCGAGAAGGCCACCCAGGGCTATGCGGTCGCGCTGCTCGCCGACCGCGACCTGTCCGCCCGCGGCGTCGAGGTCGAGTTCTTCGGCGGGCGCACCCGCATGCCCGCCGGCCCGGCGCTGCTCGCCCTGCGGACGGGAGCACCGCTGTACGCCGCCGACCTGTTCTTCACCGACGAGCGCACGGCCGGGCGGATCCGCCGGATCGAGCTCGCCACCGAGGGCGCCCTCGACGCGCGGGTCCGCGAGACGACCCAGCGCATGGCGAGAGCGTTCGAGATCGGCATCGCCGAGCACCCGCAGGATTGGCACATGCTCCAGAAGATGTGGCTCAACCAGAGCGCCCGGGTCTGAGGGGCGGGTCAGCGTGCGGATCGGGATCGTCTCGCCGTACTCGTTCGACGTGCCGGGCGGCGTGCAGAACCACATCGTGGACCTCGCCGAGGCGCTGATCGGTCTCGGCCACGAGGTGAGCGTGCTGGCGCCGGCCGACGAGGACGCCGAACTCCCGCCGTACGTGGTGCCGGCCGGGCGGGCGATGCCGCTGCCGTACAACGGCTCGGTGGCCCGGATCGCCTTCGGCCCCGTCTCGACCGCGCGGGTGCGCCGCTGGCTGGCCCGCGGCAAGTTCGACGTGCTCCACGTGCACGAGCCGATGACCCTGAGCCTGTCCCTGCTGGCCGTGCTCTCCGCGCGCGGGCCGGTGGTGGCCACCTTCCACACCGCGATGACCCGCTCCCGGGCGCTGTCCGCCGCGCAGGGCCTGCTCCAGCTGGTGGTCGAGAAGATCACCGCCCGGATCGCGGTCAGCGAACTCGCCCGCAAGGTGCAGGTCGAGCACCTGGGCGGCGGCGCGGTGGAGATCCCGAACGGCGTCGCGGTGGCGAAGTTCGCCACCGCCGAACCCCTGCCGGGATGGCCGGGGGAGGGCGGCACCCTCGGCTTCCTGGGCCGCTTCACCGAACCCCGCAAGGGCTTCGACCTGCTGCGTACGGCGTTCGTCACGCTGGCCGCCGAACGGCCGGGGCTGCGCCTGCTGGTGGCCGGCCCCGGCGACCCCGGCGACCTCGGCATCCCGGCCGGGCTGCGCTCCCGGGTCGAGTTCCTGGGCCTGGTCAGCGAGGCCGACAAGGCCCGGATGCTGCGCAGCGTCGACGTCTACGTGGCGCCGAACACCGGCGGCGAGTCGTTCGGCATGATCCTCACCGAGGCGATGGCGGCCGGTGCGGCCATCGCGGCCAGCGACCTGGACGCGTTCCGCCGGGTCCTCGACGGCGGCCGGGCCGGCGCGCTCTTCCCGACGGGCGACGCGGCCGCGCTCACCACCGTCCTCGGCGACCTCCTGGACGACCCGTCGCGTCGCGCTGAGCTGGCCAAATGCGCACGGACAGTAGTCAAGGCGTACGACTGGCCCAGCGTCGCCCAACGTGTCCTGGAGGTGTACGCCACGGCGATCGAGGCCACGGACGGGCGGGTATTCGATGAAGAGTGGGCGGAACCACGCTCGGGGACGTGACTCTCCGACACGATGAGGCACTACGATGCCCGGCATGTGGTGGCTCCTGGGTGTGCTCGCGGTCGTCGCTCTGCTGGCGGCGTACCTCGCCTGGACGTCGCACCGCGTCGAACGCGTCCACGTGCGGGCCCAGTCCGCCACCCGGGCCCTGGACGCCCACCTCCTGCGCCGCGCCGCCGCGGCCGCCGTGGTCGCCGAGCAGGCCGACATCGTCGAGCTGTACGCCGCCGCCCGCCTCGCCCTCGACGCCGCCCCCGACGAACGCGAGGCCGCCGAGAACGACCTCACCCGCCAGCTCCAGTCGGCCCCGCTGACCGGCGGCGACCCGGCCGTCGCCACCCTGGTCGCCACCAGCCGCCGCGCGGTCCTGGCCCGCCAGGTGCACACCGACCTGGTCCGCGACGCCCTCACCGCCCGGCACCGCCCGGTGGTGCGCCTCCTGCGCCTGGCCCGCCAGTACGAACGCCCCCGCTACTTCGACATCGTCGACCCGACCCTGCCGACGGCGGTGGCCCCCCGCCCGGCCGAGTCCGCGGACCTGCGCATCCCCGCCGCCTGAGACCCCAGCACCGCCGCACCCCCGCACCGCCAGCACCGCCGCACTCCCGCACCTCCGCACCGCCGGCACTCCCGCACCGCCGCACCTCCGCACCGCCGGCACCCCCCGGGCACTCCCGCACCGCCGCACCTCCGCACCGCCGGCACCGCCGGCACTCCCGCACCCCCGCACCGCCGGCACCCCCGGGCACTCCCGCACCCGCCGGAGGCTCTGCGGTTGCCTGGCTCGATGTGGCGGGCTTGATCCTCGGTCCGTCGGGCCGCGCCGGCCGTCTCGCTGCACGGTTGCGTCCGGCCGCGCCTGCCCGCGCCGCTTTCCCGGCTCGCCCCGCCTTGCCGGGTCCGTGTGGACTGCCGCGGCCGGACTGTTTGCCGGGTGGCCGGGTGGCCGGGTGGCCGGGTGGCCGGGTTGTCGGGTTGTCGCGGTCCGGCAGAACATCACGCGCGGCTTTTGCCCGGCACCCAGCGCGTCGCCGGTCTTGTTCGCGGGCCGGGTGGGGGCGGTGCAGGCCACCGGGGGGTCGATTGGCCATCGGTGGCCGGGGGGTCCGGGCGTAAAATTTGGCCGAACCCGATCTTGTGAGGAGCCCAGTCACCGTGTCCGAGAGCGCGCCCGACAGCCAGCCCACCACCGGTACCGCCCGCGTGAAGCGGGGGATGGCCGAGATGCTCAAGGGCGGTGTGATCATGGACGTGGTCACGCCGGAGCAGGCCAAGATCGCCGAGGATGCCGGCGCGGTCGCCGTCATGGCCCTCGAGCGGGTGCCGGCCGACATCCGCGCGCAGGGCGGCGTGTCCCGGATGAGCGACCCCGACATGATCGACGGCATCATCAACGCCGTCTCCATCCCGGTCATGGCGAAGGCCCGGATCGGCCACTTCGTCGAGGCCCGGGTGCTCCAGGCGCTCGGCGTCGACTACGTGGACGAGTCCGAGGTGCTGACCCCCGCGGACTACGCCAACCACATCGACAAGTGGGCGTTCACCGTCCCCTTCGTCTGCGGCGCCACCAACCTCGGCGAGGCCCTGCGCCGGATCACCGAGGGCGCGGCCATGATCCGTTCCAAGGGCGAGGCCGGCACCGGCGACGTCTCCAACGCCACCACGCACATGCGGACGATCCGCGCCGAGATCCGCCGCCTGACCTCGCTGCCCGAGGACGAGCTGTTCGTCGCCGCCAAGGAGCTCCAGGCGCCGTACGACCTGGTCAAGGAGGTCGCCACGGCCGGCAAGCTGCCCGTCGTCATGTTCACCGCGGGCGGCATCGCCACCCCGGCCGACGCGGCCATGATGATGCAGCTCGGCGCCGAGGGCGTCTTCGTCGGCTCCGGCATCTTCAAGTCCGGCAACCCGGCCCAGCGCGCGGCCGCCATCGTCAAGGCCACCACGTTCCACGACGACCCCGACGTGATCGCCAAGGTCTCCCGCGGCCTGGGCGAGGCGATGGTCGGCATCAACGTCGAGGACGTCCCCCAGCCCCACCGCCTCGCCGAGCGCGGCTGGTAGGCCCGCCCCGCCGGTCCCGCCGCACCGCGCCGCACCGGACCCGCAGGGTCCGCCGTTGGGCCCGCCGGGTTCACCGCGCCGCACCGGGCTCGCGGGGTCCGCCGTTCCGGGCGGGCTCGCGGGCGTCGCGCCGGCCCGCCGGTTTGCCGTTCCGCGCCGTGCCCGCCAGGTTCGCCTGGGCCCCGTGGGCCCGGTGGGGGCCGGTGGGCCCGGTGGGGGCCGGTGGGTCGCGCCGGGCCGGTGAGGAGTGCCGGGCCTGTCGGTCGCGTCGGGCGTCTCGGGTCAGGCCGGGCCGGTCGGCTCGCGCCGGCCTGTCGGGCCCCTCGGATCGCGTCAGGCTTCTCGGGCGTGCCGGGCCAGTTGGATGCCGTCGGTCCCCTCGGATCGCGGCGGACTTGTCGGGCGCGCCGGGGCGGTGGGGCGTGCGGGGGCTCCTTGGGCCGCAGTGATTCGCGCGGGGTTTGCCGGTCTTGGGGCGGGCTGTGGACCGGCGGGGTCCGGTTTTTTCGCCACTCACGCAGAATGAAGGGCCAGGGCCGGCGTCAGCTGGGCCCCGGCCCGGCCTCGGCGGGAGCGACGGTCAGCACCATGCAATCAGGTACGACATCCTGTTCTTGATCTGGATTGGTTTTATGAACATCGGAGTGCTCGCCCTCCAGGGTGACGTGCGGGAACACCTCGGTGCGCTCGCCGAGAGCGACGTGCTGGCCCGCCCGGTCCGCCGGATCGAGGAGCTCGACGGCGTCGATGCTCTCGTGCTGCCCGGCGGGGAGTCCACCACCATGAGCAAGCTCGCGGTCACGTTCGGGTTGCTCGATCCCATCCGCAAGCGGATCGCCGACGGGATGCCCGTGTACGGGTCCTGCGCCGGCATGATCATGCTGGCCACCACCGTGCTGGACGGGCGGCCGGACCAGGAGTCGTTCGCCGGGATCGACATGACCGTGCGGCGCAACGCGTTCGGGCGGCAGATCGACTCGTTCGAGGCCGGGGTGCGTATCGACGACGTTCCGGGCGGTGACTTCCACGCCGTGTTCATCCGCGCGCCGTGGGTCGAGGAGGTCGGCGCGGACGTGCGGGTGCTGGGCCGCGTCAGCGACGGGCCCGCCGCCGGTAGGATTGTCGCCGTTCGGCAGGGGAACCTGCTCGCCACGGCTTTCCACCCGGAGCTCACCGGCGACCTCCGCGTCCACCGGTACTTCGTCGAGATGGTCCGCCACGCCGTAGACGCGCGGTAGTACGACACGGAGGTTACGTATGTCCGGCCACTCAAAGTGGGCGACGACCAAGCACAAGAAGGCCGTCATCGACGCCAAGCGCGGCAAGATGTTCGCCAAGCTGATCAAGAACGTCGAGGTGGCGGCCCGCGTCGGTGGCGGTGACCCGGCTGGTAACCCCACGCTCTACGACGCCATCCAGAAGGCGAAGAAGAGCTCGGTACCCAACGACAACATCGACCGTGCGGTCAAGCGCGGCTCCGGCCTCGAGGCCGGCGGCGCCGACTGGCAGACGATCATGTACGAGGGGTACGGGCCCAACGGCGTGGCGATGCTGATCGAGTGCCTCACCGACAACCGCAACCGTGCCGCGACCGAGGTGCGGACGGCGCTGACCCGCAACGGCGGCACGTTCGCCGACGCCGGCTCGGTGTCGTACCTGTTCAACCGCAAGGGCGTGGTGATCGTCCCCAAGGGCTCGCTCTCCGAGGACGACGTCATGCTCGCCGTCCTGGACGCCGGCGCCGAGGAGATCAACGACCTCGGTGACTCGTTCGAGGTGGTCAGCGAGCCCGGCGACCTGATCGCCGTGCGCACCGCGCTGCAGGACGCCGGCATCGAGTACGACTCGGCCGAGTCGTCGCTGGTCCCCACGATGACCGTGCCGGTCGACGAGGAGGCCGCGCGCAAGGTGTTCAAGCTCATCGACGTCCTCGAGGACTGCGACGACGTGCAGAACATCTACGCGAACTTCGACGTCAGCGACGAGATCATGGCGGCGCTCGACGCCTGACGCCGGTGAGGGGCCGCCCCGGCGGCCCTTCTCAGCCGGTGCCGGACGCCTGGGACATGAACTGGATCAGGAAGCCGACGAGCAGCACACCGGCGGTGCAGACGCGGGCGTAGCGGTGCCGGACGTGCCGGCGGTAGGCGTGCACCCAGGCGATCTCCGCCTCGGCCACGACGCCGGCCTCGTCGCGTACGGTCGACGGCAGCAGCAGGGCCAGGCGGTGGGCGATCGTGGCCGGCGCCGGACGTGCGTACCGGGCGGCGAACAGCCGCGGGGCCGGGCGGACGGTGACCTCGACCGGGTAGGGCCGCTCCTCGCGCCACTGCTCGGTGCGTTTCGTCAGGCGCCGGGCCAGGTAGTCGGCGCGCACGTCGCGGTGCCGCAGGCGGCTCTCCCAGGCGAGCCGGCGCCAATGGCCGGCGAGGTCGGTCAGCGCATCCATGGCCAGCATGTCCGCCGGGTCCGTGCCCTGGCCGCCGCAGAGTCGCAGGGCCTCGCGGTGCAGCCAGGCCAGGCGCGTCGCCACGAACCGCAGGTAGTCCGGCGGCGGCTCGTCGTCCATCGGCGGGAACAGATAAGCCACGATGACCTCCGCCTCCATCGTCGAGGGACGCCGTTCACCGCACAAGGGCGTGTGTCGGTGCGGGGTACCCCGCGGCGCGTACTAATGTGTCGAACACACGTCCGAGGCGAAGGGGGCGCACGTGCGGGTGCTCGGCATCGACCCCGGCCTCACCCGGTGCGGCGTCGGCGTGGTCGAGGGCGTGCCGGGCCGGCCGTGCAAGCTCGTCGGCTACTACGTCGTCTACACCGAGCCGGACGACGACATCGCCCTGCGCCTGCTGCATCTCGACCGCTCGCTCGCCGAGCTGGTGGCGGAGCACCGGCCGGACAGCGTCGCCGTCGAGCGGGTCTTCAGCCAGCACAACACCCAGACCATCACGGGTACGGCGCAAGCCAGCGGCATCGGCATCCTCGCCGGCGCGCGGGCGGGACTGCCCGTGCAGACGTACACGCCCAGCGAGGTGAAGGCGGCCGTGACCGGCTCCGGAACCGCCGGAAAGGCCCAGGTCACCAGCATGGTGACCCGCCTGCTCGGGCTCGACGGCCCGCCCCGCCCGGCCGACGCGGCGGACGCCCTGGCCATCGCCATCTGCCATATCTGGCGCGGCGGCACCCGCGACCGGCTCCGCGCCGCGGCGGTCAAGGCGGCCGGGGTGTCCCGGGCCGGTGCCCCCGCACCCCGCCGGGCCGCGCCGCCCGGCCGCGGCCCGGGCCGCCGTCCGGCGTGAAGCCCGCCCCTCGGAGGTCGCGGCGTTGCGCGCTTCGTCGCGGAACCGTCGATGGACTACGGTGTCGTACACGTGTTCTGCCGTTGACCGGACTGGAGTCGCCCCGATGATTGCCAGCGTGCGCGGCGTGGTCGCCGCCATCGCCCCGGACAGCGCCGTCATCGAGGTCGGCGGGGTGGGGCTCGCCGTGCACTGCGCGCCCGGCACCCTCGCCGGGCTCAAGGCCGGCGCCGAGGCCCGGCTCGCCACCAGCCTGGTCGTCCGCGAGGACTCGCTCACCCTGTACGGCTTCGCCGACGACGACGAGAAGCACCTGTTCGAGCTGCTCCAGACGGCGAGCGGCGTCGGGCCCCGGCTCGCCCAGGCCGTGCTCGCCGTGCACCAGCCGGAGGCGGTGCGCCGCGCGATCTCGTCGGGGGACATCACGGCGCTGACCCGCGTGCCCGGAATCGGCAAGAAGGGCGCCGAACGCCTGGTCCTCGAGTTGCGTGACCGCATCGGCGCCGTCTCCACCGGCACCGACGGGGTGGCCGGCGCGCTCAGCGGCGGCTGGCAGGAGCAGGTGCGTCAGGGCGTCATCGCGCTCGGCTGGTCCGCCCAGCAGGCCGACCAGGCCGTCGCGGCGGTCGCCGAATCCCTCGACGGCGAGACACCCCCGGTACCGATCCTGCTCCGCCAGGCGATCCGCCTGCTGGGCCGGACCCGATGACCGACGACCTGGTCTCCCCGTACGCCGAGGACGAGGACCTGGACGCCGAGGCCAGCGTCCGCCCCCGCCGCCTCGCCGACTTCATCGCCCAGCATCGCGTCCGCGATCAGCTCGAGCTCCTCCTCAAGGGCGCGATGGGCCGCGGCACCCCGCCCGACCACATCCTGCTGTCGGGCCCGCCCGGCCTCGGCAAGACGACGCTGGCCAACATCGTGGCGGCGGAGCTGGGGACCGGGATCCGGACGACCAGCGGGCCGGTCATCGAGCGGTCCGGGGACCTTGCCGCCATCCTGACCGGTCTCGGCGAGGGTGACGTGCTCTTCATCGACGAGATCCACCGGATCGCGAAGCCCGCCGAGGAGCTGCTGTACAGCGCCATGGAGGATTTTCGGGTCGACGTGGTCGTGGGCAAGGGGCCCGGCGCCACCGCGATTCCGCTCGACGTGGAACCGTTCACGCTGGTCGGGGCCACCACGCGGGCCGGGCTGCTGTCCGGGCCGATGCGGGACCGGTTCGGGTTCGTCGCCCACCTCGACTTCTACTCGCCCGCCGATCTTGACGCGCTGCTGCACCGCTCCGCGCGGATCCTGGGGGTGCCGATCACGCCCGAGGGGGCCGCGGAGATCGCCGGGCGTTCGCGCGGCACGCCGCGTATCGCCAACCGGCTGCTGCGGCGGGTGCGGGACTACGCCGAGGTCCGGGGCAACGGGATCGTCGACGAGGGGACCGCCAAGGCCGCCCTCACCGTCTACGACGTCGACCAGCTGGGCCTGGACCGGCTGGACCGCGCGGTGCTGCGGGCGCTCATCGAGTCGTTCCGGGGCGGGCCGGTCGGCCTCTCGACGCTGGCCGTGGCGGTGGGGGAGCAGTCCGACACCGTCGAGGAGATGTGCGAGCCGTTCCTGGTCAGGGCCGGTCTGCTGGCGCGTACGCCGCGCGGGCGGGTCGCCACCGACGCGGGCTGGCGGCATCTGGGCAAGACGCCGCCGGAGGGCCGGGCCGGCGCGCCGCAGCAGCCTGACCTGTTCGCCCGGGATGCGGAAACCTCTCCGTAATGTGAACGTGACGTGTGCCGTCCGGGGTTCTCCCAGGAAGAAGGATTAGACTCGCCGCCGTCCAGCGGGATGTATATATCGCCACACCGCGCGTCCCGAGTCGCGACGGTGGCCCCACGGAAGGTTCTTCCTCGTGTATCACGCAGCTCAAGCGCAGGGCGGCAGCAGCCTCACGCCGTTGCTTCTCATCGTCCTGCTCTTCGGCGTCATGTATTTCATGATGATCCGCCCGCAGCAGAAGCGCCGCCGTGAGGCGCAGGCCATGCAGTCGGCGCTGGGCCCCGGAGACGAGATCGTCACCATCGGCGGCCTGCACGCCACGGTCGTCGCGGTCGACGACGACGTGGTCACGGTCGAGATCGCTCCGGGGGTCAACGCCCGCTACGCGCGTCCCGCCATCGCCCGCGTGACCAAGCAGGAGTCCGCCGAGCTCGCCGACGAGCCCGTCGTGGCCGAGCCCGCGGCGGCCGAACCGGCCGCCGAGGAGCCGGTGAGCCCGGTCGTGGAGACCCGCAAGTCCAAGGACTGACGCCGCTCCCGCGACCCGCCGGCGGCGGGTCGCGGGACGGGAGATGGCCGCGGGCCGCGGGGTGGGGCACCCGAACGGCCCGTAGTTGTGAATAATCGTCGCCGGGCAAATCGGCTGGAAGTCCGCTTCCGGTCGACTTGGCCTGCCCCGCCCAATCCCCACCTGCGGCCGCGCTCCCGCGGCAGCTCTCAGCACGAGGAGATCGACAGTCGTGGCACGACCACCACAGGGACAACCGCATCCCGGGCGGCAACTCGCCGTGCTCGGTCTCCTCTTCGCGATCCTGTATGTGCTGGTGTTCTGGGGACCCGGCACCAAGGACCTCGGCTACCAGGAGCGGCTGCACCCGAAGCTCGGCCTCGACCTGGTCGGCGGCACCCAGGCGACGTACGTCGCCTCGCTGGCCGACGGCAAGGCGCCGAGCCGGGAGAGCATGGAGGAGTCCCGCAAGATCATCGATCAGCGGGTCAACGCGCTCGGCGTCGCCGAGGCCGAGGTGGTCGTCGAGGGCAACCGCAACATCGTGGTGTCCGTCGCCGGTGAGGCGAACGACCAGCTGAAGAACGTCGGCCAGGCCGCGCAGATGCGCTTCCGCAAGGTCCTCAAGGTGACCGGCGACAACGCCGCGGTGGCGGTCAACCCGCCCACGGCCCCGCCGAGCGCGGCGCCGACCGGCAGCGCGGCGCCGAAGCCCGGAGCCACCACCAAGGCGCCGGCCGTCACGGGCAGCGGCAAGCCGTCCGCGCCGACCGGCGGTCAGGGCGGCGGCGAGCGCGCTCCCGCCCCCAGCGCCACCCCCTCCGCCCCGGCGTCCGCACCGGCCGCCGCCCCGGCCCCGGCACCGTCGGGCTCCGACCCGAACCAGCCCAGCGCCGAGGAGTTGCGCGCCGAGATCCAGAAGAAGGTCGGCGCGGAGGTCTGGGCCGCGGCCGGCAAGCTGACCGACCCGGTGGACCTGTCCGCCGACCCGACGGCGGGCCAGAAGTACAAGGCGTTCAGCACGCTGAGCGGCGCTGAGGTCAACGCGCTGACCCCGGAGATGCAGTTCAACATCCCGACGATCAGCTGCGCGCAGCTCGACAAGCGGCCCTCCGGCGCGATCGACGCCGAGAAGTCGAAGGTCGTCGCCTGCCAGAGCGGCGCGAAGATGTACCTCGACGTCGCCAAGGTCGTCGGCACCGACATCGACACCGCGTCGCCGCAGCTCGACCAGCAGAGCCAGTGGGTCGTCTCGCTCGACTTCACCGGTACGGGCCAGGGCAAGTGGACCGAGCTGACCCGTGAGGCGTTCCAGCCGCCGGCCAACGACCCGTGTCTGGCCGCCGCGCAGGCGCTGTCGACCGGTGCCACGCACTGCCTCGTCGCCGTGGTCCTCGACAAAGAGGTGATCTCGGCGCCCGAGATCCAGGGCGTGCTCAGCGGCCAGTCGCAGATCACCGGCCAGTTCGACGCCACCTCGGCCAAGGAGCTCGCCGACCAGATCAAGTACGGTGCGCTGCCGGTCACCTTCGAGCCGGGCACCACCCAGACCGTCTCCGCGACGCTGGGTATCGCGCAGCTCGAGGCCGGCCTCATCGCCGCGGCCATCGGCCTGGGCCTGGTCGCGATCTACGCGTTCTTCTACTACCGGCTGCTCGGCTCGGTGATCTTCCTGAGCCTGGTGCTCTCCGGCCTGCTGACCTTCGGCGCGCTGGTCGTCCTCGGCCGCACCACGGGCTTCACGCTGACGCTCGCGGGCATCGCCGGCTTCATCGTGTCCCTCGGTGTCGCGGCGGACTCGTTCGTCATCTACTTCGAACGCCTGAAGGACGAGATCCACGAGGGGCGGAGTGCGCGCAGCGCCGTGCCGAGGGCGTGGGCCCGTGCGCGGCGTACCATCATTTCCGCCAACACCATCACGATCATGGCGGCCGTGGTGCTCTACATCGTGTCGATCGGTGCGGTGAAGGGCTTCGCGTTCGCCCTGGGTCTGTCCACGATCCTCGACCTGGTCGTGGTGTTCCTGTTCCGCCATCCGATCATGACGATGTTCGCGAACACGAGGGCGTTCCTGTCGCCGCGGGTCAGCGGCCTCGGCCGTGCCCTCAAGCGCGCCCCGACCGAGAAGGAGGCCTGACATGGCCAAGGGCCTTGCCGAACGCCTCTACATGGGCGAGGCGAACCTCAACATCGTCGGCCGGCGCAAGATGTGGTTCACCATCGCGGCGGCTCTGGTGGTCCTGGCCATCGGCAGCTTCGTGATCCGCGGCTTCCACCTCGGCATCGAGTTCTCCGGCGGCACCCAGTTCCAGTTGCCGGCCAGCGTCGGCAGCGCGGAGCGGGCGCAGAGCGCCGTGGAGGAGGCGATCGCCAAGACCGACGTCTCCGAGGAGGCGACCGTCGGCGCGGCCCAGCAGGTCGGCAGCGGCGGCACCGAGACGTACAACGTCCGCACCAGCGCGCTGACCCAGGCCGAGTCCAACGCGGTGAAGCAGTCGCTGGTCCAGCAGCTGGGCGTGCCCGCCACCTCGATCAGCGACAACCGGGTCTCGGCGGCCTGGGGTGGCCAGGTCACCCAGCAGGCGCTGCTCGGCCTCGGCATCTTCCTCGTGCTGGTGCTCGGCTACCTGGTGGTCCGCTTCGAGTGGCGGATGGCGGTCGCGGCGGTCTCGTCGCTGCTGCTCGACCTCGTGCTCACGGCCGGCGTGTACTCGCTGGTGGGCTTCGAGGTGACGCCGTCCACGGTCATCGGCTTCCTCACCATCCTCGGCTTCTCGCTGTACGACGTGGTCGTGGTGTTCGACAAGGTGCAGGAGAACACCCGCGGCATCACGGCGGGCAGCACGAGGACGTACAGCGAGGCGACCAACCTGGCGGTCAACCAGACGCTGATGCGCTCGATCAACACCGGCCTGGTGGCGCTGCTGCCCGTCGGCGGCCTGCTCTTCATCGGTGCCGGCCTGCTCGGCGCGGGCACGCTGAAGGACCTCGGCCTGGTCCTGTTCGTGGGCATGGGCCTGGGCGTCCTCTCCTCGATCGTGTTCGCCTCCCCGATGCTGGCGGCGCTCAAGGACCAGGAACCCCGGATCAAGTCGCACAACGCCCGGGTCCTGGCCCGCCGCTCGTCGTCCCGCTCGGGCGACGTGGCCCGCGGCGAGCGCACCCGCACCGCCGGCACCACCACCACCTCGGACGAGGTCCCGGCCCTGGCCGGCACCACGCCGTCGGCCACCCCCCGCCCGGGCGCCCGCCCGACCGGCAAGCGCGGCGGCAACCGAGGCGGCGGCGCGGGCAACCGCCCGAGCGGCGGCCAGAAGCGCCGCTGACCACCGACCGGCGGTCCGCAAGGAGCGTCGCTGGCGACGGGCTCGCGGCCCGCACGGAGCGTCGCCGGTTCGTCGCGGCACTGCCGCTGACTGCCATCCGCCGAACGGCGGCACCTCAGGGTGCCGCCGTTCGGCGTTGAGGCTCCCCGGCCGGGTCACCGCGTCGTCGGTCGGGGCGTCCGGGGTTGCCGTCCCCGGGCAGGGCGTGCGAATCGCCGTCCCCGGGCAGGGCGTGCGAATCGCCGTCCCCGGGCAGGGCGTGCGAATCGCCGTCCCCGGGCAGGGCGTGCGAATCGCCGTCCCCGGGCAGGGCGTGCGAATCGCCGTCCCCGGGCAGGGCGTGCGAGTCGCCGTCCCCGGGCAGGGCGTGCGAGTCGCCGTCCCCGGGCGGGCGTGCGAGTCGCCGTCCCGGAGTGGGGCGTGCGGGTGCCCGGCGTCCAGCCGGGCGTGCGTGTCGCCGCTTGCCGGCGGGGCGCGCGGGGTGCGTGGGTGTCGCCGCTTGCCGGCGGGGCGTGTGGGCTGCGTGCGGGGCGGGACGCGGCGCGGCGGGCGTTGCGGTTCGTTTTGCTGGCGGCGCCGGCGCCGGCGCCGCGCGGGTGGGGAACCGTATGGCGGCGTTCGCCGGCTGTGACCTCGACACGGCGCACTGAGCCCGGGAGCCCGGGTCGAGGCGCCGTCGGCCAGCGACATCGGGGCGGGCCCGGGCGGAACGTGGCCGGCTGCGGTGCCCGGGCGGAACGTGGCCGGCTGCGGTGCCCGGGCGCGGTGGCCGGCTGCGATGCCCGGGTGCGGTGCCGGGTGCGGTGCCGGGTGTGGTGCCGGGTGTGGTGCCGGGTGCGGTGCCGGGTGTGGTGGCCGGGCGCGGTGACCGAGGTGAGTTGGCCGAGCTGGCCGAGGTGGGTTGTGGGGGCCTGGGGGCTGCGGGGCGGGTGCGCCACCGGGCGGGGGCCGGTCGTCGGCTTTGTCTAGGCTGTGGCGCGTGACGGATACTGCTGCGGACGTACGTGGGGACAGTGGCGCCGAGGTCGCCGCGCTGGTGGCGAGCCGGGTTGTTGATGTGCCCGACTTTCCGAAGCCGGGGATTCTCTTCAAGGACCTGATGCCGCTGTTCGCGGACGGGCCGGTGTTCCGTGAGGTCATCGACGGGATCGTGGCGCACTACGGGGCCGGGTCGTTCGATGTCGTCGCCGGGGTCGAGGCGCGGGGGTTCGTGCTCGCCGCCGCCATCGCGTACGCGACCGGTAAGGGTGTCGTGCCGATCCGGAAGGCCGGCAAGCTGCCGCGGGACACGTTCGCCGCCTCGTACGCGCTGGAGTACGGGGAGGCGACGCTCGAGGTGCACCGGGACGCGTTCATCGCCGGGCACCGGGTTCTCGTGGTCGACGACGTGCTCGCCACCGGTGGCACCGCCGGGGCGGCCCTGGACCTGGTCGAGCAGGCCGGGGGGACCGTCGCGGGCTTCACCGTCGTCATGGAGCTCGGCTTCCTGGAGGGGCGGGCGCGGCTCAGTCCGCGTACGGTGCATGCGCTGTTGACCGTTTGATCCGTTTCGCCGGACCTGGTGGCGGTCATTCGGACCTTCGGGGCGGGCCACCGGGGAAGAGCGGGCGGGTAGGATGGCGTTTCCAACCAGGTGAGCAGCAGCCAACCCGGTGTGAGCAGTAGCGACGTGAGGAGGCCGGTGTCCAGCGACGTCGCCCCTCCGACGGAGGGCACGGTGCAGCCGACCGACGCGACCAAGGCTTCCACGCCGCCGAGTGACTCGGCGACGCCGGTGACGCCTGACGCAACTCCACCCGCCGAGCCGGCGCCGGCGACCACCGCGTCCACGCCGCGGCCGAGCGCGGCGGCGAACCCCCGACCGGCCGAAGCGGCGAACTCGCAGCCGGCCGGGACGGCGAACTCGCGGCCGGCCGGGGCAGCGAACCCGCGGCCAGCCCCGTCGGCGAACCCGCGGTCGGTCGAAGCAGCGAATCCGCGGCCGGCCGGGGCGGCTAATCCGCGGCCGGCCGCGTCGGCGAACTCGAGGCCGGCCGGGGCGCCGGTGTCCGGTGCGCCCCTGGCCGATGCCGACGCCACCCAGCCGCTCGGGCCGGGCGACGATCCCGCCGGCGGGTTCGGGCTGGCCAGCGCGCCGACCGGGCGCCGGGTGCGGGCCCGGCTGGCGCGGTTCAACGCGCCGTGGCAGAGCACCCAGGTCAGCGAGGTGCTCGAGCCGCTGATCGCCACGCACCGGGCCAGCCACCCGAAGGCCGACGGGCGGGCCCTGCAGCGTGCGTTCGACGTGGCCGCGCGCTGGCACTCGGGGCAGTACAGGAAGTCCGGCGACCCGTACATCACGCATCCGCTGGCCGTCGCGACGATCCTGGCGAATCTGGGCATGGACACCACCACGCTGGTGGCCGCCCTGCTGCACGACACGATCGAGGACACCGATTACGGCCTCGACCAGATGCGGGCCGACTTCGGCGGTGAGGTCGCGCTGCTCGTCGACGGCGTCACCAAGCTCGACCGGGTGAAACTGGGCGACGCGGCGAAGGCGGAGACGATCCGCAAGATGGTCGTCGCCATGGCCAAGGATCCCCGGGTGCTGGTCATCAAGCTGGCCGACCGGCTGCACAACATGCGGACGCTGACCTTCCTGCCGCGCGCCAAGCAGGAGCAGAAGGCCAAGGAGACGCTGGAGATCCTCGCGCCGCTGGCCCACCGCCTCGGCATGAACACGATCAAGTGGGAGCTCGAGGACCTCGCGTTCGGCACGCTGTTCCCGAAGCGGTTCGAGGAGATCAACCGGCTGATCGGCGAGCACCAGCCGCAGCGGGAGGCGCTGCTGCGGCAGGTCACCAACCGGGTGAGCCTCGACCTCAAGTCGGCGAAGATCAAGGCGGAGACCACCGGCCGCCCCAAGCACCTGTATTCGATCTACCAGAAGATGATCGTGCGGGGCCGCGACTTCAACGACATCTACGACCTGGTCGGCGTGCGGATCCTGGTCGACACGGTGCGCGACTGCTACGCGGCGCTGGGGGTCATCCACGCCAACTGGCAGCCGGTGCCGGGCCGGTTCAAGGACTACATCGCGATGCCGAAGTTCAACATGTACCAGTCGTTGCACACGACGGTCATCGGCCCGACCGGCAAGCCGGTCGAGATGCAGATCCGGACCTTCGCGATGCACCGTACGGCGGAGTTCGGCATCGCCGCGCACTGGAAGTACAAGGAGCAGAAGGGCGCCACGATCGTGGGCCCGCCCGCGCACATCGACGAGATGACGTGGCTGCGCCAGCTGCTGGACTGGCAGCGGGAGGCGAGCGACCCGAGCGAGTTCCTCGACGCGCTGCGCTTCGACCTGTCCAGCCAGGAGGTGTACGTCTTCACCCCCAAGGGCGACGTCATCCCGCTGCCGACCGGTTCGACGCCGGTCGACTTCGCGTACGCGGTGCACACCGAGGTGGGCCACAAGACGATCGGCGCCCGGGTCAACGGCAAGCTGGTGCCGCTGGAGTCGACGCTGTCGAACGGCGACGTGATCGAGATCTTCACGTCGAAGTCGGCGACGGCGGGCCCGACGCAGGACTGGCTGGGCTTCGTCAAGAGCCCGCGGGCGCGGACGAAGATCCGGCAGTTCTTCAACAAGGAGCGCCGCGAGGAGGCGATCGAGGCCGGCAAGGAGGCGATCGTCAAGGCGATGCGCAAGCAGGGCCTGCCCCTGCAACGCATGCTGACCAGCGACAACCTCACCACCATCGCCCGCGACCTGCACCTGGCGGACGTCTCCTCGCTGTACGCGGCCGTCGGCGAGAGCACCGTCTCGGCGCAGTCGGTCGTGCAGAAGCTCGTGGCCGGGTTCGGCGGCGAGGAGGGCGCGGTCGAGGACATCGCCGAGACCGCCGTCGCGACCCGGCCGCCGCGCAACCGCAGCACCGCCAACGACCCCGGGGTCGTGGTCAAGGACGTCAGCGACGTCTGGGTGAAGCTGGCCCGCTGCTGCACGCCGGTGCCGGGCGACGCGGTGTTCGGCTTCGTGACCCGTTCCGGGGGCGTGAGCGTGCACCGGGAGGACTGCGCCAACGCGGAGGACCTGCGCGAGCAGAGCGAACGCGTGGTCGAGGTGAGCTGGAAGCCGACGTCGGCGTCGACGTTCCTGGTCGCCATCCAGGTGGAGGCGCTCGACCGGCACAAGCTGCTGGCGGACGTGACCCGGGTGCTGTCGGAGGAGCGGGTGAACATCCTCTCGGCGACGGTGACGACGACCCGCGACCGGGTGGCGGTCAGCCGCTTCACGTTCGAGATGGCCGACCCGAAGCACCTGGGCCACCTGGTCGCCGCGGTGCGCAAGGTGGACGGTGTCTTCGACGCCTACCGCGTGACGTCGGGGGCCTGACCGCCCGACGTGGACGGCGAAGAGGCGGACGGACGAAAAAAGGGCGGGCCCGATCGGGCCCGCCCTTTCCGGTTCCGCGTTACTGGGCCGCGGCCATCGTCAGCGTCTTGATGGTCACTTCGCGCTTCGGGTGGCCGTCGCCCTTGGCGTTGGCGTCGTCGCTGCCGGCCTTGGCCACGTTCTCGACGATGTCCAGGCCCTTGGTGATGGTGCCCAGGACCGTGTAGTCGGCGGGGAGGTCGGTGTCGGCGTACACGATGAAGAACTGGCTGCCCGTGGTGCTGGGCGCCTGGGTCTTGGCCATCGCGATCGTGCCCTTGGGGTAGGTGGGCTTCGCGTTGGTCGGGAGGTTCTCCTCCGGGTACTTGAAGTTCGGGCCGCCCTGGCCGTCGGTGTCGCGGTAGCCCTTGCCGGAGGCCATCGGGTCGCCGCACTGCAGGACCTTGATGCCCTCGGTGGTGAGCCGGTGGCACTTGCTGTTGTCCCAGAACTTCTTGCTCGCGAGGTACGTGAACGCCGCGCCGGTGCAGGGCGACTTGGACAGGTCCACCGCGGCCGTGATGGCGCCCAGGTTGGTGTCCATCGTGAGCGTGCTCTTGCCGGTGTTCGGCACGTTGTTCGGAGGCAGGCCGCCGGTGTCCTTCACCTTGCCGCCGCCGCTGCCGTCGTCCGGGATCCAGTTGCAGGCGACGGTGCCGGGCGGCGGGGGAGCGGCGGCCTTGGTGCCACCCTTGTCGTCGTCGCTGCCGAGGGCGGCCACGATCCAGACCGCGGCACCGGCGATCACCACGACCGCGAGGGCCGAGCCGATGATGGCCTGGCGCTGGCGGCGCTTCTTCGCGGCAGCGGCCCGCTCGGCCATCTCCTTCTCGAGGCGGGCCCGCGCCGCCGCGCGCTGCCTGTCCTTGATCGACGACACGGTGTTCCTCCTGGTATGCCTTCGTGCACTGAGGGGCTGCGGTCGGTGGGGATTCTGCTCCGGAAAATTCAGGACTGGCTGGATGCCGACGGGGCGGCCGAGGGGGGCGCCGCGGCCGCGGTGGTGGCCTCGCCGACGGTGATGCTCTGGACGGTGATCGTGTCCTTGGGCTTCACCTTGTCGCCGGCCGCGTTCGCCACGACCGGGATCTTGCCGAGCTTCGCCACCGTGTCCATCCCGCCGGTGACCTTGCCGACGATCGGGTACGGCGGCTCGCCCTTGGGCGTGAAGTCCTTGAAGAAGATGAGGAACTGGCTGCCGTTGCTGCCCGGCGGGTCGCCGATGAGCGCCACGGTGCCCTTCGGGTAGAGCGGTGCGGCCGGCGGCGCGGCGGGGGCGGACGAGGCGCTCGCGCTGGGCGTCGGCTCCGGCGCCAGCGGCACGTTCTCGTTGTAGACGCTGTACGTCGGCCCGCCCTGCCCGGTGCCGCTCGGGTCGCCGCAGCGGATCGCGCCCTCGGTCGTGATCTCGTGGCAGGTGGTGTTGTCGTAGAACTTCTTGCCCGCCAGGTACGACAGGTCCGCGGCGCTGCACGGCGCGTTCGCGAGGTCGAGGCTCACCACGACGGGCGCGCCCTTGTCGGTGGTGATCGTCATCGGCCGGGTGCCCTCGGTGGGAATGCCGGTGGTCGGCGGCTCGCCCACGTCCTTGAGGCTCTTGTTGCTCTCGGCGTTCTGCGTCGTCCACGCGCACACGTCCGCGTCGGCCGCGTCGGTCGTCGTGTCGTCGCTGTCGAACGCCCCGCCGAGCCAGGCGATGCCGCCGACGATGACGACCAGCGCGAGAGCCGCGCCGAGACCGGCTTGGATCTGCCGCCGCCGGCGTTGCCTGGCGGCCCGGCGCGCCATCTGGCGATCAAGCTTCTCCCGCGCCAGTTTCCGCGCCCGATCCTTGCTGGAGACCACCTAGGGCTTCCTTCCTCACTTCACGCCTCACACCGCGGCACGTGCGCCACGCCACACGCCCGCAAGAGTGTACGGGTATCGCCTGAGAATGTGGTGTGCGAGGTTGCGTGGCGGTGGGTACGGTGCGTCCGGCTAGGCTTCGACACGGAAATGCGGCCCTGAGGCACAGACCTGCGACCTGAGGAGGGTGCGGAGTGCTCGTCACCGGCTTCCCGGCCGAGGCCTTCGGCACCAACTGCTACGTCCTGGCCGCGGGCCCGGGTGAGCAGTGCCTGGTGGTCGATCCCGGCGTCGGCGTCCTGGACCGGCTCGACGACGTCCTCGCCCGGCACCGGCTCCAGCCGGCCGCGGTGCTGCTGACCCACGGCCACCTCGACCACACCTTCTCCGTCGCGCCGGTGTGCGGCGCGCGCGGCATCACGGCGTACGTGCATCCCGCCGACCGCGACCAGCTCGCCGACCCGGCCAAGGGCCTCGGCGTGAGCATCGAGGACCTGTTCCGCGGCCGGTTCACCTACACCGAGCCCGAGGACGTCGCCGAGCTGACCGACGGCGCCACGCTGAGCCTCGCGGGCCTGGAGATCACCGTCGACCACGCGCCCGGCCATACCGGCGGGTCGGTGCTGTTCCGGCTGCCCGGCGCCGGCACGTCCTGGGAGGCGGAGCAGATCTGCCTCTCCGGTGACGTGCTCTTCGCCGGCTCCATCGGACGCACCGACCTGCCGGGCGGCAACACCGACACGATGCTGACCAGCCTGCGGGAGAAGATCCTGCCGCTGGCCGATGACACGGTCGTGCTGCCCGGCCACGGACCCGAGACGACGATCGGCCGGGAGCGTGTCGCGAACCCGTACCTGCGGGAGCTGACCGGCGCGCCCAGCCGGGGTATCTAGACCAGGAGAACCAGCACCATGAGCAAGCCCACGCCCATCTCCGGCTTCCCGGAGTGGCTGCCCGCCCAGCGGATGATCGAGCAGAACGTCGTCGAGAAGATCCGGTCGACCTTCGAACTGTACGGTTTCGCGCCGCTCGAGACCCGCGCCGTCGAGCCGATGGACCAGCTGCTGCGCAAGGGCGAGACCTCCAAGGAGGTGTACGTCCTGCGCCGCCTCCAGGAGGACCCGGCCGCCGGCGGTGGCGACGACGCGCTCGGCCTGCACTTCGACCTGACCGTGCCGTTCGCGCGGTTCGTGCTGGAGAACAGCGGCAAGCTGCAGTTCCCGTTCCGGCGCTACCAGATCCAGAAGGTGTGGCGCGGCGAGCGGCCCCAGGAGGGGCGGTACCGCGAGTTCCTCCAGGCCGACATCGACGTGGTGGACCGGGACACGCTGCCGTTCCACTACGACACCGAGATGCCGCTGGTGATCGGCGACGCCTTCCGCTCGCTGCCGATCCCGCAGGCCACGATCCTGGTGAACAACCGCAAGGTGTGCGAGGGCTTCTACCGCGGGCTCGGCCTGGAGGATCCGGACCAGGTCCTGCGTACGGTGGACAAGCTCGACAAGATCGGCCCGGAGAAGGTAGCGGCCCTGCTCGTGGAGACGGCCGGCGCGACCGACGCCCAGGCCCGGGCGTGCCTGCGGCTGGCGGAGATCTCGACCGGGGACGCGTCCTTCGTGGACGCCGTCCGTGCGCTGGGCGTCAGCAACGCGCTGCTCGACGAGGGGCTGGAGGAGCTGGTCCGGGTCGTGGACGCCGCGGCGGAGCACGCGCCGGGTCTGATCCGGGCGGAGCTGAAGATCGCCCGGGGCCTCGACTACTACACCGGCACGGTCTACGAGACCCAGCTGCGTGGCTACGAGCGGTTCGGTTCCATCTGCTCCGGCGGCCGGTACGAGAACCTGGCGTCGGCGGGCAACGAGCGCTTCCCCGGCGTGGGCATCTCCATCGGCGTGTCCCGGATGCTCGGCCTGCTCTTCGGCCACGGCGCGCTGTCCGTCTCGCGGAGCGTGCCGACGTGCGTCGTGGTGGCCCTGCCCCACGAGGATCTGCGGGGGCGCTGCGACGGGATAGCCCGGGCGCTGCGGTCGCGGCGGATCAGCACGGAGGTCGCCCCGTCGGCGGCGAAGTTCGGCAAGCAGATCCGCTTCGCCGAGCGTCGCGGGATCCCGTACGTCTGGTTCCCGGGTGCCGGCGGCGAGCCGGACACCATCAAGGACATCCGCTCGGGCGAGCAGGTGGAGGCGGACGCGGCGACCTGGACCCCGCCGGCCGGCGACCTGCTCCCGGAGGTCAGCGGGGCCCGGTAGCGGGCGCGTCGAAGATCATGCAGCTGGACGTGGCGTGGGCGACCAGGCGGCCGGCGGTGTCGGTCATGCGGGCCTCGGCCAGCGCCGTGCGCCGGCCACGCTGGAGCACGGTGCCGGTGGTGGCGAGGCGGCCGGAGGCCAGCGTCACGGGACGCAGGAACTTCACCGTCAGGTCGAGGCTGGTGTAGCCGACCCCGGCGGGCAGCGTGGAGTGCACCGAGCACGCGGCGGCGGTGTCCAGCAGGGTGGAGAGCACGCCGCCGTGGACCGTGCCGAGCGGGTTGTAGTGGAACTCCTGCGGCTCCAGGTAGACCGTCACGCTGCCCTCGGTCACCTCCATGCCGGACATGTCGATCATGTTCATGACCGGCGGGCCGGGCAGGTCGCCGCGGGCCATCGCCCGGAGCAGTTCGAGCCCCGAGCGGTCGCCGCGCAGGCTCGCATGCTGGGCCGGGTCGCTCCAGGCGAACGTACGGGACCGGGCCTCGCTCTGGGTCTGCGTCATGGACGCAGGCTGCCACGGGCTTGCTGTGTCTGTCAATGAGACCTAGCCTCGGTGGCTATGACCGAGACCACAGCGAGGCCCGAGGCGCTCGGCTGGTCCATGGAGACCTGCACGATCGGCCGGGCCATGGGCATTCTGGGCGAGAAGTGGACCTTCGTCGTGCTGCGGGAGGTCTTCAACGGCGTCCGGCGCTTCGCCGACATGCGGGAGCACACCGGCATGCCCCGGCAGGTCCTGACCAACCGGCTCGCCGCCCTCGTCGAGCACGGCGTGCTGCGCCGCGAGCCGTACCAGGAGCCCGGCGCCCGGATCCGCCACGAGTACCGCCTGACCCCCAAGGGCTTCGACCTCTACCCGGTGATGGTGGCGGTGAAGGAGTGGGGCGACCGCTACCTCGCCGAGCCCGAGGGGCCGCCGCTGACCATGGTGCACCGCGACTGCGGCGCGGAGGTCCGTACCGCCGTGCACTGCTCGGACGGGCACGCCGTGACCGACAACCGTGACGTGGTCCCGCGGCCCGGTCCGGGCGCCCGCCGCCGCTGATCGCGGTCACCCATCTGCTGCCCGCCAACTCCCCGGATTAGCCGTATGTTTCTTATTTGTTCCGTTTAACCTCAAAGGCGAGCCGCCGGGTCCGTAGCAGCGGCGCGGCGGAGGAGGTGCAGCGTGGCGGCCCGGTTGCTGATCATCGGCGGCGCCGAGCGCCACGGCACGGGCGGCACCGCCATCCTCGGCCGCTTCGTCGAGCTGGCCGGGGGAGCCACCGCCGACATCGTGATCATCGCGACGGCCAGCGGCGAGCCCGCGGTCCTCGAGGCCGAGTACGCGCAGCTCTTCACCGGCCTCGGCGCCGGGCAGGTCCGCGGCCTGCGGATCACCACCCGCGCGCAGGCGAACGACGCCGCCGTGGTGGAGGCCCTCGCGCCCGCCACGGGCATCTTCTTCACCGGCGGCGACCAGCTCCGGATCACCACCGTGCTGGGCGGCACCCTCGCCGACTCGGCGCTGCAGACCCTCGTGCAGGGCGGCACGACCGTGCTGGGCGGCACCAGCGCCGGCGCGGCCATGATGTCCGGCACGATGATCCTGGGCGGCGAGGCGCCGGGGCTGACCCGGGCGGGCGTACGGACCGGGCCGGGGCTCGAGTTCCTGCCCGGCGTGGTGATCGACATGCACTTCGCCGAGCGCGGAAGGCTCAACCGGCTGCTCACCGCCGTGGCGCTGTATCCGCACGAGCTCGGCCTGGGCATCGACGAGGACACCGCGATCCTGGCCGACGGCGACCGTTTCCAGGTGCTCGGCTCCGGCACGGTCACCGTCGTCGACGCCGGCGCGGCCACCGACATCCGGGTACCGGCGGAAGGCCCCATCGCGTTCACCGGGGCCCGCATCCACGTGCTGCCGGCCGGAAGCAGATTCGAACTGTCCAGCCGCTGCCCCTCGATCCCAGGGGCCGCCGGGGAACGGGGAGCCGCCCGATGAAGATTCTCAGCCTGCGCCACCTGCGCGGCCCCAACGTGCACCTGTCCCGGCCGGCGGTGGTGGCCCGGCTGGGCCTCGACGAGCTCACCGGCCGGGAGACCACGGACGTCGCGGGCTTCCCCGAACGGCTGCTGCGGGGGCTGCCGGGGCTGGCCGAGCACCACTGCGCGGCCGGCGCGCCGGGCGGCTTCGTGAGCCGGATGCGCGGCGGCACCTACTTCGGGCACGTCACCGAGCACGTCATGCTCGAGCTGTCCCAGCGGATCGGGCGGAACGTCAGCTTCGGGCGTACGGTCTCCACCGCCGAGCCCGGGATCTACGACCTGATCGTGGAGTGCCCGCGCGACGAGTCGCCGGAGTCCTCCCTGCCCGCCCAGTTGCTGGAGGCGGCGGTCGAGCTGGTCGCCGCGGTGGCGTCCGGCGCCTCGATCGTCCGAGCCGACCTCGACCGGCGGCTGGCGGCCCTGGCCGGGCTCGCTGAGCGCGAGGCCACCGGGCCCAGCACCACGGCGATCATCGCCGCGGCGCGCCGCCGCGGCATCCCGGTCGAACGGTACGGCGACCTCAGCCTCCTGCGCCTCGGCTGGGGTACCCGCCGCCGCCTGGCCTGGGCGGCGATGACCGACCGGACCGGCGGGGTCGGCATCGACATCGCCGCCGACAAGCAGACGACCCGGCGGATGCTCAGCGACGCCGGCATCCCGGTCGCGCCCGGCGGCACGGCCACCGGGCCGGACGAGGCGGTCCGGCTGCTGGCCGAGCTGGGCGCCCCGGTGGTGGTCAAGCCGCGGCGCGGCCGGCAGGGCGAGCACGTGGCGCTGAACCTGCGGACCGCCGCGGAGGTCCACGCGGCCGTCCTGGCGGCCGGCGGCGAGGTGGTGGTGGAGCGACAGCTCGGCGGCCGGGACTACCGGGTGCTGGTGGTGGCCGGGGAGGTCGTGGCCGCCGCCGAGCGGGTCGCCGCGCACGTCATCGGCGACGGGGAGAGCACGGTCGCGGAGCTGGTGGCCCGGGTCAACGCCGACCCGCGGCGCGGCATGGGCCACTCCCGGGCCCTCACCCGGATCGCCCTCGACGACATCGCCGAGGCGGTCCTGGCCCGCCAGGAGTGCACGACCGGCACCGTGCCCGCCGCCGGGACGCGCGTCCGGCTGCGCGACAACGCCAACCTCTCCTCGGGCGGCACCGGGCACGACGTCACCGACCGGGTGCATCCGGACGTGGCCCGGCTGTGCCTGCGGGTCGCCGCCGTCGTCGGCCTCGACGTCGCCGGCATCGACCTGCGGCTGCCCGACATCGCCGCGCCGGTGCCGCCCACGGCCGACCCGGACGACGTCGCCGCCGGGGTCATCGAGGTCAACGCCGTCCCGGGCCTGCGGATGCACCTGTCGCCGGTCTCGGGCCGCTCCCGGGACGTGGGCGACGCCATCGTGCGGGCGATGTTCCCGGGCGGCTCCGACGGGCGCATCCCGGTCGCCGCCGTGACCGGGACCAACGGCAAGACGTCGGTGGCGCGGATGACGGCGTACCTGCTCGGCGGGGGTGGCCTGCGGATCGGGCTGACTACCACGGACGGCGTCTCGCTCGACGGCCGGACGGTCTACCGCGGCGACGCCACCGGACCGCGCTCCGCCCAGATGGTCCTCGGCGATCCGGGGGTCCAGGCGGCGGTCCTGGAGACCGCCCGGGGTGGCACGCTCCGGCGCGGGCTCGGGTACGACTGGAGCGACGTGGGCGTGGTCACGAACATCACGGCCGACCACCTCGGCCAGGACGGGCTCGGCTCGGTCGAGGACATCGCGCACGTGAAGGCCCTGGTGGCGGAGCGCGTCCGGGACGGCGGCACGCTCGTGCTCAACGCCGACGACCCGTGGGTGCGCAGCCTGGTGGACCGGCCCCGGGTACGCGCCGACCGCAAGCGCGTCGTCTGGTTCGGTGCCGACCCGCAGCAGCCGGTGCTCGTCGGACACCTGGGCCGGGGCGGTACGGCGTACCTGCTCCAGGACGGCTGGCTGGTGCAGGCCACCGGCGCGCGCCGCACCCCGTTGCTGCGGGTGGCCGAGGTGCCCGGCGCGTTCGGGGGAGCGGCGCCGTACGCGGCCGTCAACGCCCTGGCCGCGATCGCCGCCGCCCGCGCGATGGGCGCCCCGGCCGGCGTGGTGACCGAGCGCCTCACCGAGTTCGAGCCCCGGGTGCACAACCCGGGCCGCGGCACCGTGCTGCGCCTGGGCGAGGTGTCCCTGTTCGTGGACTACGCGCACAACCCGGCGGCGCTGGCGGCGGTGCTGCGCACCCTCGAACGCCTCTACGGCCGCGACCGCTGCGTCGCCGCCGCGACCCTGCCCGGCGACCGCCGCGACGACCTGCTGGCCGCGTCCGCGCAGGTGCTGGCGGACGGGGTGACCCGGGCGGTGCTCTACGACGACGAGGACCCGCGGGGCCGCCGGCCGGGCGAGGTGTCGGCGCTGGTCGAGCGGGAGATGCGGGGACGGCGCCCGAACCTGCGGTCGGTCCGGGCGGAGGGCTACCGGGCGGCGGTGCGGGAGGCGTTGCGGCTCGCGGTGCCCGGTGACGTGGTGCTCGTGCTCTACGAGAAGCTGACGCCGATGCTCGAGCACCTGGAGGAGCTGGGGGCGGTGCCGGTGGAGGCGCCGCCGGTGCTCGGCCTGCGTCCGGCGCCCGTACGCCTCGCCGGTGCCGGCACCGCGGCGAGCTGACCCGGTTTGTCCCACGTTCCGGTGAGCGTGACCAACAAAGCATGATCGGCGTGGAAGTTTCATCCGATCGGGCGGGGTGACGCAGGTCATTGCCCTTCGGCAAGGAATGACCCGTACGTTCCGTGAGCGACGCTCAGGAACGGGCGAATCTCATCCCAGCGTGATGCAAGAGCCACTGCACGTGCAGATTCCCTTGTAGATGCGCCCCGTTCGGGGGATAGCCGCAAGTTCCGACGAAAGGTGCATAGGCCGCGCGGAGCGGTTCGAGGTCCCGCCGGTACGGCCCTGACCAGGGGTTTTGTCCGGAAGGGACGACGGGCACCGCTGGCACATGCCACAGAACGGACGGTGACGAGCCGCAGGTCATCGCGATAGTCGAAGAGTCGAACCGGGGGCCGCGGGTCCGCTACGATCCTCGCCGTCGATGGGGAATGCCAGGTCCGGTCCCGGACCGCGGCCGACCCCGGCGCCGGGACACATGGCGGTGTGCCTCCGGTGTTTCATCCGATCGCGCATGTGGGGGCACATGAGCACGACGGACCTGCCCGGTTCGAGTCTGCTGGCCGGTCGCTACCGACTGGTCGAGCGGCTCGGCGCCGGCGGGATGTCAGTGGTGTGGCGAGGCTTCGACGAGGTCCTCGGGCGGCAGGTGGCGGTCAAGGTGCTGCCGCCGTCGACGAGCGCGGACCCGTCGTTCCGCCGGCGGCTGCGCGCGGAGGCCCAGGCGGCCGCCCGGCTCAGCCACCCGCACATCACCAACGTCTACGACTACGGCGAGGCGACCACCGTCGACGGTGAGCCGGTGCCGTACGTCGTGATGGAGCTGGTCGACGGCGAGTCGCTCGCCGCCGTGCTCGCCCGCGCCCAGCGCCTGCCCTGGCCCGCCGCCGTACGCATCTGCGCCGAGGTCTCCGCCGCGCTGGCCGCGGCGCACGCCCGGGGCATCGTGCACCGCGACGTGACCCCGGCCAACGTCATGCTGACGCCGGCCGGCGCCAAGGTCGTCGACTTCGGCATCTCGGCGCTGATCGGCGAGAACGACATCGACCCGGACGGCAGCCTGCTCGGCACGCCCGCCTACCTCGCGCCCGAGCGGCTCGAGGGCGGCCAGGTCAGCCCGGCCACCGACGTGTACGCGGTGGGCCTGCTCATCTACCGCACCCTGATCGGCCAGCTGCCCTGGGACGTCGGCACCACCACCGCGCTGCTGCGCGCCCACCAGTACACCGAGCCCGAGCCGATGCCGCCCGTCGAGGGCCTGCCCGCGGCCGTCTCCGCGCTGATCGCCCGGTGCCTGGAGAAGCGGCCGTCGGACCGCCCGTCCAGCGCCGAGCTCGCCCACGTCCTGGGCACGGTCTCGGCCGGGGTGCCCGCGGCCCGCGCGTTCGTGCCGGACTGGGCCGACAGCGGCGAGGACACCACGATCCTGCCGTCCGCGCGGTCGTACACCGACGGCCTCGGCCGGCTGCGGCCCGGGCACGCCCGGGTCGGCGACCCGGCCACGCCGGGACGCGGCGTGGCCGCGGTGCCCCCGGCGGCGGGGGGGTCGCCCGAGGCCCCGGCCGCCGGCAGCCCGGCCGAGCCGATCTCGGTCGTCGAGACCGAGGCCCCGGTGGGGGCCAACAGCGCTCCGGCGGTGGCCCCGCCCCAGCGCGGCGGCCGCAACAGCCGCTTCGGCCCGGTGCCGCCCATGGCGCCGGCGGCCGGCGGCGCCGCGGCGCCGCCGATGCCCCCCGGCCCGCTCTTCGGCGGCCCCGACGTCGGCATGCCCGCCGCGGGAGGTCCCGACGACGGTCCGGCCCTGCGCCCCGCGTTCGGCGCCGCGCCCGACCGGCCCCCGGCCCGCCCCGACGCGCAGGCGGCCGGCGGTGTCCCGCCCACGCAGCGCCCCGGTGGTCCCTCGGTGGCCGACCCCCGGCCCGGCGGGCGACCGGGCGGCACCCGGCGTCGCGGCGTGGCGGTCTTCGCCGGCGCGGCCGTCCTGGTGGTCAGCGGCGTGGCCTGGGCACTGGCGATGGGCGCCGGCGATCCGCCGCAGAAGGTCGTCGCCAACGGCGTGGGCCCGCAGCCGACCCAGGTCGCGGGCGCCAACAAGTGCGTGGTGAGCTACGCGGTCTGGTCCGACGACGGCGGCCGGTTCAAGGCGGCCATCACCATCGCCAACCGCGACGTCCGGGCGATCAAGAACTGGAACCTGTGGTTCCTCATGCCCGGCGACCAGGTCGTCTCCGGCAACGGCAAGCTCGGTCTCGACCAGCAGGCCCGCGCCGTCACCGTGAACTCCCGCAGGACGCTCAACCCGCAGGCGACCGAGACCATGCAGTTCACCGGGCGCTACAAGGCCAGCAACGCCGCGCCGATGGTCTTCAAGCTCGACGGGCAGACCTGCGAGACGTTCGTGTCGCCGAAGCCCGGCGAGCCGTCCCGGCCGGTCGAGCACCTGGACAACGGCACGATCCGGCTCGGCCCGGTGCCGGTCAAGGACACCCCGATCCCCGGCATCTCGATCGCGCCGGGCGGCGTGGCCGTCCCGGTCCCGGTGCCCACGACCGTCTCCGTTCCCGAGCCGCGGCCCAGCACGCCGACGGGAACCTCGACGGGCACCGGCAGCCCGACGACGACCGGCACCGACGATGACGACGCGCCGCCCCCGGAGCCGCCGCCGACGGGCACGACACCCCCGACGACACCCCCCACCAGCCTGGACACGACGACCACGCCGCCGCCGATGCAGTCGGACGACCCGGACGCGGTGGACACGGACGCGCCGCCTCCGATCTTCGGGTAAAGGCCTCCGGTCTTTGGGTAAAACACGACACAGGGCGAGGCGGTCGACCGGAGTAGCGGTCGGCCGCCTCCGCGCGTATTAGAGTCGAAATCGATCCGGCAGGCACTTTCGGTCGCGGTCCGGACGGGAAACCCGCGGCGGACGCGGCGGCCGACGGCGAGACGCCCCGCCGAAAACGGTGCAAAGCGTCTCGGCGTGCCTGCGGGCCCGCTTGACGCCCGCGAGGAAGATGGTTGATACCGGTCCGCAACCTGAGCGGGCCCGGTCCGCACCGACGCGAGCGTTAGCTGGATCTCGAGCAAGTCGTCGCACATCGGGGAGTCCGACATGATCAGCACCGTTCAGGAACTGGCGGCGGAGGCATTGTTCGTCTCCGACCTGCAGCCGTCCCAGTGTCCGAGCCGCCGCGCGGTCGAGGAGGCGGTGACCGCCATGATCCTGCGCTTCGGCAGCGACGGGTGCGCCGCGGGGGTGGCCGCGGAGTTCGGCGACCACCCCGAGGTGGCGGTGCGCCGGATGGGCTGGGTCCGCGAGGAACTGGCCGCCGTGCTGGCCTCGCAGCGCAGCCCGCACTTCGCCAACTGACCCCGCCGTGAGCGGCGCGCTTCGCCTCTTGACCCCTGCCGTGAGCGGCGCGCACTTCGCCTTCGGACCCTGCCGTGAGCGGCGCGCTTCGCTTGTGACCCCTGCCGTGAGCGGCGCGCCTCGCTTGTGGCCCTGGCGTGAGCGGCGCGCGGGAGCGGCGTCCGTTACCTGAGTCTTTTTACGAAAAAACTCCATAAAAGCAACCGAGTTCGGGCGCCCCTGCACCCGTCGGCGGCAAATGTCTTCCTCAACGGCCGGTTCACCCGCCGGCCGTGTACGAGCGAGGAGGACTACGTGACCGTCACGACCGAACTCCCCGCCACCATCGGCAGGACCCACGACGCGCCGTCCGCGCGCGACATCGAGGATCTGGTCCGCGAGCACATGCCGATGGTGGGCCACCTGGTCCGGGAGCTGCTGAATCGCGTGCCCGGCCATGTTCACTCCGACGACCTGTCATCCGCCGGCTTCGCCGCGCTCCTCGGTGCCGCCCGCTCCTTCGACGTGAGCCGCGGCATCCCGTTCCACCGGTTCGCCGCCGTACGCATCCGCGGCGCGCTCCTGGACGAGCTGCGCGGTCAGGACTGGGCCAGTCGTTCCGTACGCGCCCGGGCCCGCCGCACCGCACAGGCGCGGCAGGAGCTGACGGCCGCGCTGGGGCGTACGCCCACCGAGGCCGAGGTCGCGGAGATGCTCGGCATCGGGGTAGCCGAGCTGGCAGCCGTCGAGGACGACGTGCAGAAGGCCGCGCTGCTCAGCCTCCAGGGCTTTCCCACCGGCGCCGCCGAGGAGATGGTGCCGGAGCTCTCGGAGGGGCCCGAGGACCTGCTGATCAAGCGGGAACGCCTCGGCTACCTGCACCAGGCGATCCAGGCCCTGCCGGAGCGGCTGCGGATGGTCGTCACCCAGTCGTTCCTGCAGGAGCAGCCGCTCAGCGAGGTGGCCGCCGAGCTGGGCGTGACCGAGTCCCGCATCTCCCAGCTGCGCACCGAGGCGCTGCGGCTGCTGCGGGAGGGGCTGAACAGTTCGCTCGCGCCGGAGCTGCTGACGGTGGCCGCGGGGGGCCCGCGTACGCGCAAGGGCTGCCTGCAGCGCCGCCGCACCGAGTACTTCGCCCGGGTGGCGGACCAGGGCACCCTGCACACCCGGCTGGCACTCACGGACAGCCACGGCGTGCCCATCGCCTTCGCCGCCTGAGCGGGAGCGACCCCGGCCGCACGGTTCCCACGGACCGTGCGGCCGGCCCCGCGCGCGCCAACCCGCCGGGCCGCGGCCGGCGGATCCAGACGTACGCCCTGACCGCGACCGGCCCGCAGGGCGACGCGATCCCGGCCCAGACGTACACGGCCGCCCGTGCTTTGATCAGGCGGGTGACCTGACGGTGGGTAACATTCCGGAAACGTCGGGCTGCGAGCATCGCGGGGCGATCAGGGGAGGTTCGTTTGTTCCTCAGCCAGCACGAACAGGAGCGGCTGCTCATCCACGTCGCGGCCGACGTGGCGCGGCGGCGGCGCGATCGGGGCCTGCGCCTCAACCATCCCGAGGCGACCGCGATCATCACCGCTTTCCTGCTGGAGGGGGCGCGGGACGGGCGTACCGTGGCCGAGCTGATGGACGCCGGCCGGCGGGTGCTCACCCGCGACGACGTCATGGAGGGCGTGCCGGAGATGCTGCCCGAGGTGCAGGTCGAGGCCACCTTCCCGGACGGCACCAAGCTGGTCACCGTGCACGGGCCCATCTCGTGATCCCCGGCGAGATCATCCCCGGCAGCGGCGACATCGAGATCAATTCCGGGCGTACGGTGCTGAGCCTCACCGTTCGCAACACCGGCGACCGTCCCGTCCAGGTCGGTTCGCACTATCACTTCGCCGAGGCCAACGCCGCCCTGGATTTCGACCGCGACGCGGCGTGGGGGCACCGGCTCGCCGTGCCCGCCGGCATCTCGGTGCGGTTCGAGCCCGGGATGCCGCGCGACGTGACGCTCGTGCCGTTCGCCGGCCTGCGGATCGTGCCCGGCCTGCGCGGCCTGGCCGGCGGCCCGCTGGACCCGTCGCCGCGCGAGGACATCGAGCCGGCCGGCGCCCTCGACGAGGACCTGCCCGAGAACGGGAGCCTGCGGTGAACGAGCGAGCGACAGGACCGGCCGGCCGGCGGCCCGCACAGTGCGAGGCGGCGGCGTGAGCACACTGGACCGGGGGCGGTACGCCGCCCTCTACGGGCCGACCGCCGGCGACCGGATCCGGCTCGCCGACACCAACCTGCTGATCGAGGTCGAGGAGGACCGCAGCGCCGGGCCCCGCCCCGGCGACGAGGTCGTGTTCGGCGGCGGCAAGGTGATCCGCGAGTCCATGGGGCAGTCCCGGGCCACCCGCGCCGAGGGCACCCCGGACACGGTGATCACCGGCGCCGTGGTGCTCGACCACTGGGGCGTGGTCAAGGCCGACGTCGGCATCCGCGACGGGCGGATCGTGGCGCTCGGCAAGGCCGGGAACCCCGACATCATGGACGGCGTGGACCCGGGGCTGGTGATCGGCCCCGGCACCGAGATCATTGCCGGGAACGGCCGCATCCTCACCGCCGGCGCCATCGACAGCCACGTCCACCTGATCAGCCCGACCGTCCTCGACACCGCGCTGGCCGCCGGGATCACCTCGATCATCGGGGGCGGGACCGGGCCGGCCGAGGGCACCAAGGCGACCACGGTCACGCCCAGCTCGTGGCACCTGGCGCGGATGCTGGAGGCGCTCGACACCTGGCCGGTCAACGTGCTGCTGCTCGGCAAGGGCAACACGATGAGCGAGGAGTCGCTCTGGGAGCAGCTCCGCGGCGGGGCCGGCGGGTTCAAGCTGCACGAGGACTGGGGCACCACGCCGGCCGTCATCGACGCCGCGCTGAAGGTGGCCGACGCGTCCGGCGTGCAGGTCGCGATCCACACCGACACGCTCAACGAGGCCGGGTTCGTGGAGGAGACGCTGCGGGCCATCGGCGGGCGGTCGATCCACGCGTACCACACCGAGGGGGCCGGCGGCGGGCACGCGCCCGACATCATCACGGTCGCCTCGCACCCCCACGTGCTGCCGTCGTCGACCAACCCGACCCGGCCGTACACGCGCAACACCCTCAGCGAGCACCTCGACATGCTGATGGTCTGTCACCATCTCAACTCGGCGGTGCCCGAGGATCTGGCGTTCGCCGAGAGCCGCATCCGGCCGTCCACGATGGCGGCCGAGGACCTGCTGCACGACCTGGGCGCGATCTCGATGATCGGCTCGGACTCGCAGGCCATGGGCCGGATCGGCGAGGTCGTCATGCGGACCTGGCAGACCGCGCACGTGATGAAGGCCCGGCGCGGGGCGCTGCCCGGTGACGGCGCCGCGGACAACGTGCGGGCCCGCCGCTACGTGGCCAAGTACACGATCAACCCGGCGATCGCGCACGGCATGGCGGAGCAGGTCGGCTCGGTCGAGCCCGGCAAGCTCGCCGATCTCGTGCTCTGGGACCCGGCCTTCTTCGGGGTACGCCCGGCGCTGGTGATCAAGGGCGGCATGATCGCGTACGCGCAGATGGGCGACGCCAACGCCTCGATCCCGACGCCCCAGCCGGTGCTGCCCCGCCCGATGTTCGGCGCGTACGGGGTGGTGCCGGCGGTGACGTCGCTGGCCTTCGTCGCGCCGGCGGCGATCGACGCCCTGCTCGGCGACCGGATCGGCGTCAAGCGCGACCTGGTGCCGGTGGCGGACACCCGCTCGGTGGGCAAGGCGGACCTCCCGCTCAACGACGCGACCCCGCGCATCGAGGTCGAGCCGGACACGTTCACCGTGCGCATCGACGGGGAGGTCGTCGAGCCGGAGCCGGTCACCGAGCTGCCCATGGCCCAGCGCTACCACCTGTTCTGATGAGCCTCGCCACCCTGCTCGTGCTCGCCGACGGGCGGTTGCCCGCCGGAGGCCACGCGCACTCCGGCGGCCTGGAGGCGGCCGTCTCCGCCGGGCGGGTGGCCGGCGTCGCGGACCTCGAAGGGTTCCTGCGGGGGCGGCTGTCCACCTCGGGACTGGTCGCCGCCGCCTTCGCCGCCGCCGCGTGCGCGCACCCGTCCCGCTGGTCCGGGCTCGACGACGCGCTGGACGCCCGTACGCCCTCCCCGGCCCTGCGGAAGGCGTCGCGGGCCCAGGGCCGGGCCCTGCTGCGCGCCGGCCGGGCGATGTGGCCGCTCCCGCCGATCGGCCGGGAGCCGCACCACCCCGTCGCCCTCGGCGTGCTGGCGTCGGCGGCCGGCCTCGGTCCCGAGGCGGCGGCGGTTGCGGCGGCACACGGCACGGTCACCGGCCCCGCGAGCGCCGCGGTCCGATTGCTGGGGCTGGACCCGTACGCGGTCCACGCCCTGATCGCGCGCCTCGCCCCGGAATGCGACCGGCTCGCGGCCGTGGCGGCGGCCCGCACCGACGACCCGCCCGACGACCTGACGGCCGCGGGAGCACCCCTGCTCGACCTCGGCGCCGAGCGCCACGCCACCTGGGAGGTGCGTCTCTTTGCATCCTGAACGGCATCCCGACGACCACGTGCACGGCCCGGACGAGGTGCCGCACAGCCACCCGGACCCGTCCGTCGACCCGCACGCCCCGCTCGCCGCCGGGCCCCGCGCGCTGCGGATCGGCATCGGCGGCCCGGTCGGCTCCGGCAAGACCGCGCTGGTCGCCGCCCTGTGCCGGGCGCTCGGCGAGGAGCTGCGGCTCGCGGTCGTGACCAACGACATCTACACCACCGAGGACGCCGACTTCCTGCTGCGCAACGGGGTCCTGCCGGCCGATCGCATCCGCGCGGTGGAGACCGGCTGCTGCCCGCACACCGCGATCCGGGACGACATCTCCGCCAATCTCGACGCGGTCGAGGACCTGGAGGCGGCCCTCGGCCCGCTGGACCTGGTGCTGGTGGAGAGCGGCGGCGACAACCTGACCGCCACCTTCAGCAAGGGCCTGATCGACCGGCAGATCTTCGTGGTCGACGTGGCCGGCGGCGACAAGGTGCCGCGCAAGGGCGGTCCGGGCGTGACGACCGCGGACCTGCTGGTCATCAACAAGACCGACCTCGCACCGCTGGTCGGCGCGGACCTGTCGGTGATGGACCGGGACGCCCGGGCGCGGCGCGGCGACCTGCCCACGGTCTTCCTGTCGCTGACCGAGGACCGCGCGGCCACCCCGGTGGCGGACTGGATCCGCACGCTGGCGGCGACCCGCGCCCCGGCCGGCTGACCCGGTGCGCGCCGAGGCGTCGCTGGTCGCGGAGGCGGACGGCGCGGGCGGGACCCGCCTCGCCGTGCTCCGGGGCGAGTCGCCGCTGCTGCTGCGCCGCACCGGGCCCCGCGGTCCGGGCGTCACCGTGCACCTCGTCGGCGGTGCGGCCGGCCCGTTGCGCGGCGACGACCTGCGCCTGACGATCGCCGTCGGGGAGCGGGCCACGCTGTCGGTCCGCAGCGTGGCGGCCCAGCTGGCGCTGCCGGGACGGCCCGGCGCACCCCCGTCGCGGCTCGTCGTCACCGCCACGGTGGCGGCCGGCGGCGCCCTGCTCTGGGCCCCCGAACCGCTGATCGCGGCGGCCGGCTGCGACCACGTCGCGGTCACCGACGTGACGGTTGCCGACGGCGGCACCCTCGTCTGGCGCGACGACCTGGTGTGCGGCCGGCACGCCGAGGAACCCGGCGACGTCCGGTCCGGCGTGACGATCCGCTACGCCGGCCGGACGCTGTACCGCCACGAGCTCGCCGTCGGGCCGGCCGCCCCGGGCTGGTCGGGCCCGGCCGTGCTCGGCACCGCCCGGGCGATCGGCTCGCTGATCGTCGCCGGCCCCAGCCCCGGCCCCGGCCCCAGCCCCAGCCCCGGCTCCGGCTCGGGCGCCAGCTCCGGACCTGATCCCGCTGATCCCGGCTCGGGCCCCGGCTCGGCTCGGCTCGGGCTGCTCGGCGGCGATGCCGTGGTCATGCCGCTGGCCGGCCCCGGCGTGCTGGCCAGCGCCGTCGGCCCGGACATTCGCCAGGTCCGCGCGGCCCTCGACCCGCTGACCGTGCTGCCCGTACCGGTGCCCGTCTGAGGGTCAGGGCCCGGTGTAGAGCACGGCGTCGATCTCGATGTCGAAGCCGACCAGCGGGACCGGGAGTGTCGTGCGTACGGGAAGGTGCTCGCCCTTGATGTATTGGGCGTAGATCTCGTTCAGCTCGGGGAAGTCGGCGAAGTCGCGCAGGTAGACGCCGACGCGCACGGCCTGGTCGAGGCTCGCGCCGGCCGCCCGCGCCACGGCCTCGAGATTGCGGAACGCCGCGTGGGCCTGCTCCGCGAAGGTGCCCGTCACGCGGGTGCCGTCGGGCAGCGCCGGGATGGCGCCGGCCAGGTAGACGGTGTCGCCGGCCACCACCGCGTGCGAGTACGGCCCGCCCGCCGGGGCCGCCTTGTCGGTCACGATCGCGCGCTTGGGCATGTCAGGAACTCCTTGTCGGGTTTCTCGGGAACTGCTCGGCCAGGCCGTCGGCGCCCACGAGAGGCGCCGCCAGCAGGGCTCGGAGGTCGTCGTCGCGGCGGTCCAGGGCGGCGCGCTGCGCGGCGGTGAGCGGGATCCACGGCGGCGACGGCGCCGGCATCCGGGGCGTGAGGAGCCGGCCACCCACGTACGTGGCCACGTTCCGCAGCCGCAGCGGCGCCCGCCGGACCTGCCGGTGCGCGTCCACGACCTCGAAGCTGCCCTCGTCGACCCGGAACACCGCGAGGTCGGCGGGCGCGCCCACGTCCAGCGAACCGCCGGGCAGGCCCAGGGCCCGGGCCGGATGCGTGGTGACGGCGGCGAGGGCGTCGGCCAGCGGCAGCCCCACGGCGACGAGCTTGGCGACCGTCGTGGGCAGATCGAAGACCGGGCCGTGCACCGACCGGGCGTGCAGGTCCGTGGAGATCGTGTACGCCCGCAGCCCCGCCCCCAGCTGCGCCTCGGCGACGTCGAACGCGAACCCGCCCGAGCCGTGCCCGATGTCGAGCAGCACCCCGCGCTCGTACGCCGAGCGCACCGCCGGCCCGAGCGGGGAGGCGATGCCGCTGGCGCAGTGCGTCACGATGTCGCCGGGGCGCAGCAGCTCCAGCACCTCGTCGAGCGCGGGCGGGGTCGTACCGATGTGGACCATGACCGGGATCCCGCACGCCTCCGCCGCCGCCAGCCCGCGCCGCAGCGGTTCGACGCCGTTCTCGCCGACCGTCTCGTGGTCGATGCGCACCTTGATGCCGCGGATCAGGTCGCGGTGCGCGAGCACGGTGTCGACGGCCAGGGCGACGTCGCAGTTCGCCAAGTCGCGGCTCTCCCCGGTGCGCCCGGCCAGCCCGAGCGCCGAGATGTTGAGCAGGGCCGGGACCCGGACGCTCAGGCCCGCCGCCGTACGCCGCAGGCCCGCCACCGTGTACGCGCCCGCCGAACCGGCGTCGACCCACGTGGTCACGCCGGTGTACCAGGCGATCGGGTCGGGGTCGATGCCCCAGTAGCCCGGGCCGACGTGGGTGTGCAGGTCGATGAGGCCGGGCGTGACCAGGCAGCCGCCGGCGTCGCGGACCGTGGTGCCGGTGAGGCCGGTGCCGACGGCCGCGATGCGCCCGTCCCGCACGGCGACGTCCGCGGTCCCGTGCCCCAGCACGTCGCCGCCGCGCAGGACCAGGTCGTACGTCACCGCATACCCTCCAGGGCCGCGGTGATCGCCAGCCGGTAGAGCCGCGTCGGGCGGCCCTTGCGGTGCACCTGCGAGCTGCCGTCGCCGACGGCCAGGTCCGACTCGCTCAGCTTGCGGATCAGCCGGCGCCCGCTCGGGTCGGTGATGCCCAGCGACCGGGCCAGGTCGCTGGGGGAGACGGGCCGCCCGGCCAGCGTCCGTTCGATGGCCGCGAGCCGGGACAGGGTCGCCGGGCTGAGCCCGGCCCGGCGCGCCAGCGCCTCCAGGCCGCCGTGCTCCCGGTACGTGTACGCCAGCGGCACGCCCGAGGCTCCCATCGGCCCGATCATCAGCCCGTTGTCGGAGAGCAGGTACGCGCCCGGATCGGCGTCCTGCTCGGCCCGGCCGGCGGCGCGCTCGGCGAGGGCCACGCACACCCGGGCGGAGGCGCCGATGCCGAAACCGGCCACCGCCCGTACGCCGAGGGTGTCGCGGGCCTCGGCCAGCACGGGCAGCCCGACCCACCGGTGGGTGACCGCCTCGAAGAGGGCGGCGTGGGCGAAGACGACGACGCCGCGCCGCCCCCGGTCGTCGATCCACGCGTCGGCGAACTCGGGGGTGTGCAGCAGGAGGTGCAGCAGCCCGACGCGGGCGCGGTCCAGGTCGGTGCCGCCGCTGCCCTTCGCGACCAGGAAGACGCCGGCGGCGAACCGCTGCCCGTCGGCCTGCTTGTTGCGGATCCGCAGGGCCAGCTCGTGCAGGTCGGCCCGGATCGTGCCGGCGGTGGCGAGCGCGTTGAGGACGGCGACCCGGCCGTCGAGGGCCGCGGCGACGCCGGTCCGGACGCTGATCACGTACGCGGCACCGGTCTCCGCGAGCCGTTCCCGGTGGAACGCGACCACCTCGGCGATGGGCTGCGCGGGGTCGAAGGGCAGGCAGGCGATCGCGCTCCGGTCCAGGTCGAGGGCGGACGCGACCTCGTCGACGGTCTCCTGGGTGAACGTGTCGATGCTCACCGGGGTCGCCGGCCAGCCGTTGCCCCGGGCCCGGGACCAGGCGAGGGCCAGATCCAGCGCGGCCGACCGGGTGACGGTCACGGGCAGGCCGGCGGGGAGCAGATCACGGGCCCGCGCGTACGGGACGAGCCCGAGCAGCAGCCCGTCGAGGTGTTCCCCGCGCAGCAGCCCGGCCACCC
This sequence comes from Pseudosporangium ferrugineum, assembly GCF_003002065.1. Lineage (GTDB taxonomy): Bacteria > Actinomycetota > Actinomycetes > Mycobacteriales > Micromonosporaceae > Actinoplanes > Actinoplanes ferrugineus_A. The sequence goes on along the minus strand of NZ_PVZG01000010.1, from coordinate 123,406 downwards.
GGTCGCGGATCTGGTCCTCGCGCTCGTACACGGCCCAGGCGAACGTGACGCCGGTGAGGGTGCGGGCCGCCTCCTCGAACCGGGCCCGGTGGCCGGCGTGCAGCACCAGGCCGATCACGGTGCCCTTCCGGTCCAGGGGCAGCTCAGCCGCGGACAACGTGCCGCCTCCCCGCGCGTACCTGTTGGTTCGTAAGTGGTCCGTAGTAGCTTCCACACAATGCGCGATGGCGCTCCGGCGGTCAAGGGAGACTCCGATGATTCTCGACATCCCCGACGATCTGCTCGACTGGCGGGCCAAGGGGTTCTGGCTGCCGGAGGGCGAGGTACCGGCCCGGATGTTCGCCGCCGCCCGGCACTCCCTCTTCGACGGCTCGTTCACCTGGCCGCTGCTCGTCGTCCGGGACTCGGCGGTGCGGGCGAACATCGCGACCATGGCCGCGTACGCGCGGCGTCACGGCTTCTCCTTCGCCCCGCACGCCAAGACCACGATGGCGCCGACCCTGCTGGAGGCGCAGCTCGCGGCGGGTGCGTGGGGGCTGACCGTGGCGACCGCGAACCAGGCGCTGGTGCTGCGGCGCCTCGGGGTGCCCCGGGTGCTGATCGCCAACGAGGTGCTCGACGGCACCGCCCTGGGCTGGCTGGCGGCCCAGGCGGCGCGCGGCTGGGAGGTCACCGTCCAGGTCGACTCGGTGGCCGGCGTCGAGGCGGTGGCCGCGGCGGGTGGGCTGCCCGTCCTGATCGAGCTCGGCCACCCGGGCGGGCGCACGGGCTGCCGTACGGTCGCGGAGGTCGTGGCGGTGGCCGAGGCCGCCGCGTCCGCACCGGGCGTGACCCTCGCCGGGCTGACCGGCTACGAGGGCGCCCTGCCCGACGCCGCCGCGGTCGACGGGTTCCTCGCCACGCTGATCGAGGCGACCCGGGCCGTCGCCCGCCTGCTGCCGCCCGAGGTGATCGTCTCCGCGGGCGGCAGCGCCTGGTTCGACCGGGTGATCAAGGCGCTCGAGGGTCAGTGGCTGGACGGCCACACCGTGCGCGCCCTCCTGCGCAGCGGCGCCTCGGTCACCCACGACGAGGGCTTCTATCGCGAGCGCACCCCGTTCAACCGCGAGCCCGGCGAGGGCACCCTCGCCCCCGGCCTGGAGATGTACGCCCAGGTCCTGTCCACACCGGAACCGGGCCTCGCGATCGTCGGCATGGGCAAGCGCGACGCACCCTTCGACGAGGGCCTCCCGGTCACCTCCTCCGGCGAGGTGACCAAGATGAACGACCATCACACGTACGTCCACAGCAGCGGCGCGGCGGTCGGGGACGTGCTCCGGTTCGGCCTGTCGCACCCGTGCACGGCCTTCGACAAGTGGCGCTTCATCCCGGTGGCCGACGACGACGATGTGGTGGTGGACGTGCTGCACACGTACTTTTAGCGGTCAATGCTCCTGGGTCTCGGCCGCGGTCCGGCCGTTCAGCTTCGCCAGCAGGCTCGCGAGGTCCACGCCGGTCAGGTCTGTGCCGAGTTGCAGGCCCTGGGCGACGTTCGCCGCCACCGAACGGGTGACCGCCGCCGCGCCGTCGGTGGAGATGACGGTCAGCTTGTCGATCGCGCTGAGCGGGCGGCTGGCCGCCTCGACCACCTGCGGCAGGACCCGGGCGAGCAGGTCCAGGACGGCCGCGTCGCCGTACCGGGCGAAGGCATCGGCCTTGAGCCGCATCGCCTCGGCGTCGCCGCGGCCGCGGGCCAGGGCCGCCGCACCCTCCGCGAGCCCCTCCCGCTCGGCCGCCTCGGCCAGGGCGGACCGGCGGGCCCGCTCGCCCTCGCCGCTCAGCCGGGCCTGCTCGGCGTCGGCCTGCGCCGCGGCGATGGTGGCCTGCCGCCCCGCGTCCGCGGCGAGCACGTCCGCGCTGCGCGCCGCCTCGGCCGCCTGCTCCACCCGGTAGCGGTCCGCGTCGGCCGGCCGGCGCACCTTGATGTCCAGCTGCCGCTGCTTGAGCTCGGCCCGGCGCTCGGCGACCTTCTGCTGCTCGCTGATGATGCCCTGCTTCTGCTCCGCCTTCGCCAGCGGACCGGCCGCGGCCGACCGGGCCCGCGCCGCGTCGACCTCCGCGCGGATCTGCGCCTTCTTGAGGTTGAGGTTGCGCTCGGCCGTCGCGATCGCCTCGTCCGCGAGCAGCCGGGCCTCCTCGGCGGCCTGCGACGAGATCGCCTCGGCCACCGCCGCGTCCTTGAGCACCCGCGCCGCCTCCGGACGGCCCAGATCCTGCAGGTACGTGCCCTCGGTGAGGATGTCCTGCACCTGGAACGTGTCCAGCACCAGGCCCTGGTTGGTCATCGAGTGCTCGGCCTCCTCGGCGACCGCGTTGGCGAACGCCACCCGGTCACCGATGATCTCCTCCACGGTGAGCCGGCCGACGATCGCGCGCAGCGAGCCGGCCAGGACCTCCCGGGTGAACTGCTCGATCTCCTTCTGCTGGTGCAGGAACCGCTGGGCGGCCGCGCGCACCGCGTCCTCGGTGCCGCCGACCTTGACGATCGCCACGCCGTGCAGGTTGGCGCGGATGCCCAGCTTGCTCACCGCGCCCTGGATGTCGACGGAGATGCGCCGGCTGGACAGATCCAGCGACTGTTTGCGCTGCACGACCGGCAGCACGAAGACGGAGGCGCCCATCACCACCTTCTGGCCGGACAGGTCGGTGGAGCGCACCCCGCGCTCGTCGGTCACCGACCTGCCGCTGCGCCCGGTGATGATGAAGGCCTCGTTCGGGCCGGCCACCTTGATCCGGGACAGGATGAACATGACGAGGAGAAAGACGACCAGAACGCCACCGGCCGTGGCGAGCAGCAAAGACATTCGGGGCTCCCTGTTCTCTGGGTTCCTGGTGTGCGGCCTCTGGGTCAGGGCTGTTCGCGGGCCTCAATTCGCGGACGGGACCGGTTCGACGACGACGCTGGCGTGGCTGGTGGCCTCGATCACGAACACCTCGGTGCCGAGGGGCAGGGCCCGCGCGGCGCGGGCATGGAGCTTCACCGGCTGGCCCGCCACCCGTACGCGCACCTCGCCGTACCCGCGCTCGGCGATCGGGGTGACCACGACGCCGATGGCGCCGACGAGATCGGCGCGCCCGGGGGTGGCGTCGGTCGGCATGTCCCGCGCCCACCGCGACAGCCGGACGGCCAGGACGGCGACGGGTACGGCGGCAGCCAGCCCGACCCCACCGGCCGCCGCCACCTCACCCGCCGTACGGACGCCGAGCAGTTCGCCGGCGATGGCCGCGGCGAAACCGAACGCCCCCGCGAAGGCCGCCACGGTCTCCGCCGACGCGCCCCCGACCCGGCCGAAGCCGAACGCGCCGAGCAGAGCCGAACCGAGCACCCCGGCCAGCAGAACCGCGGCGCCCGCCGCGCCGATCAGCATGAAGACCAGGGTCGCCGGCTCCACGGTCCACCGTCCTGTTCATCTGCCGCACCAGGCCTGGACCTCGTCGTTGTTGGCGAGGCGGATCAGGCCGATGTTGATGGCGATCCCCGCGACGGCCTGGAAGATCGCGCCGGTCGCCAGCGACACCAGGCCGCCGACGATGTTGACCGAGCACAGCGCGATCGCCAGCGTCCGGGCCCAGGACCGGCCCCGCCAGAGGAACACGCCGCTCGCCGTCTGCGCCGTGGAGAGCGCGAACTGGACGAAGAACAGCACGTACAGCAGGATCGGCACGGACTGGCCGTGGCCGCTCGAGTCGTTGATGGCCGCCATGAGGACGAACGCGATCAGGAGGCCCAGCACCCCGAACACGCCGAGAAGGATCGCCAGCGTCTTCACCGGGCTCGGCCGGCTCGGTATGGCGTGCGGACCACTGTGGACATCGGTCTCGTACAAGGGAATCCCTCCTTCTCGGTCTCTGATGGCGAGTGTGGACAGTGGACGCGGGGCGGGTCCATGCCGCACATGTGCGGCATGGACCGGGGTCCGGCCCCGTGGGATGCTGCGGGCGTGGACAGCGAGCCGGACGGCGGCGTCACCCTGCCGAGGGCGGTCGACCTGCATCAACGGATCCGGGCGATCACGACCGGCGTGGTCCTGCTGTCCCGCGTCGGCACCCTGGCCATGGTCGCCCTGAGCATCGCCTCCCTGGCCCGCGCCGACGGGTACGCGAACAAGCCCCTCGCCACGGTCACCTACCTGACGGTCGCGGCGTGGAGTGTCGCGTTCGTCCCCGCCATCGCCACCCGCGACCCGATCCCGGGCTGGATGCTGGCCACCGACGTCACGGTCACGTCGGCCGCCGTGGCGGTCCTGCCCTGGTCCCTCACCGACGAGGCGTTCGCCACGGTGGCGGTGCCCGACTTCGAACCGGTCGCCGTCTCCACCGCGGTCACCGTGGCCCTGGCGACGGCCTCCTGGCGGGCCACGATCGCCGGCTGCCTGGCCCTGGCGGTGGCCTTCGCCCTGGCCCAGTTCGCGTCCCCCGACTACGCCGACGTGGCGTCCACCTCGAACATCATCGGCTGGCAGGTCGTGACGGCGGCCTGCTGCTGCCTCTTCATCCGCCGCCTCCGAGCCGTAGCCGACGCGGTCGACGCCGCCACCGACCAGGTGATCGCCGCCCGCGAACGCGTGGCCGCCCGCCGCAGCCAGGCGGAGGAACGCATCCGCCACTTCCGCGAACAGGTACGCCGCCACCGCGCCCTGCACGACGGCCCCCTGCGCGTCCTGACCGCGATCGCCGGCCAGGGCCCCGCGGGACACCCGGACCCCCGCGTACGCCGCCAGGCCGCGATCAGCGCCAACGTCCTGCGAGGCACCACCCCCGACGACCCGGGCGGCACCCTCACGGAACTCTCCCTGGCCCTGATAGAGGCAGGAAACGACAGCGCGGCCCAGGGCCTGCGGGTCGAATACCACTTCGCCAACCTCCCGGACACGCTCCCACCCGAGGTCCTGCAAGCATTCCGCCTGGCAACCGGCGAGGCCCTCGCCAACGTGGCCCGGCACTCAGGCAGCAGCCGGGTACGCCTGACCGCCCTCGCCACCCCACCCGACCGGCCCGCACCTTCCCCGGCGGATCCGCCCTCGCCGCCCTCCCTACCCCCGTCGTCGTCCCCGCCGTCTTCGCCCGCCTTCCCTGCGTCCTCCTTGCCTGCGTCCGCTTTGCCTGGGCGCGCTTTGCCTGGGCCCGCTTTGCCGGCGTCCTCCTTGCCCGGTGCTCCGGCGTCCGCTTCCTCTCCGGGCTTGCCTTCCTCTGCGGCCGCACCCGTTTCCCCAGCCGTGCCCTCCTTGCCGGCCTCCTTGCCGGGCCCGGTCTCCCCGGCTGACCCGCGTCCCGCGCCGACCGTCACCGTTGCGGTCGTCGACCAGGGCAAGGGCTTCGACCCGGACACCACGCCGCTGGGCTACGGCATCCGGCACTCCATCACCGAGCGCATGCGGGAGGTCGGCGGCGCGGCCGGCGTGGACAGCCACCCCGGCCAGGGCACCCGGGTCGACCTGAGGTGGCCGGCATGATCCGGGTCGCGATCATCGACAACGACAAGCTCGTACCCGCCGGCCTCCGCGCCCTCCTCGCGACAACCGACGACATCCAGGTCGTCCACACCGCCACCACCGTCGCCGAACACCTGTCCGCGGCCCCCGAAGCCGACGTCGTCCTCCTCGACCTCCGCCTCGAGGACGGCACCGAGGCGGCCACCAACGTGGTGAGACTCCGCCGCCACGGCGTCCGCGTCCTGGTCTTCTCGGTGCACGGAGACCGCCGCCACGTCCGAGCCACGGTCCGCGCCGGCGCCAGCGGCTACCTGGTCAAGGACGACGACGACGCCAAACTCGCCGACGCCATCCGTACGGTCCACAGCGGACAACCGGCCCTGACCGCGGAGCTGATGAGCATCATCAACGACGACCCGCCGGAACTCTCGCCCCAGGAAGCGCGCACCCTCTACCTCTACGGCACAGGCAGCACCCTGGCGGCCACCGCCCGCCGCATGAACGTCACGATCCCCACGGTGCGCTCATATCTGACCCGCATCAGAGCCAAGTGGGCGGCCATAGACGAACCCGTCGACGACGTCCGGACCCTGGTCACCGAATACCAGCCGTACCCCGACCCGCCGGCCTGAGCCAGGCCCTTCGCTGCCCTCAACGCTTTCACGTGTGCGCCCTCCGGTTCGTCATGCACGCGTGGGACCTTCCGGTCCCGCAACGGTTTGCGGCCCCGCGACGCTCGATCCGAAGAGGACGGTGACGCTTCTCCAGCCGCCCGTCCGGGAGCCGCATCAACCATCACACGCCAGCCGCGAAGAACCAGCGCTGAACTTCATACGGTCTTCTGACATCCCCGCGGAGACCGGCGATCCGGCCCCTCGGCGCGAGACACTTGACCCATGCGGCAGCTCCAGCTCTTCACCCCCACAGAACTGGCCGCCATGCGCGTCCGTGCCGCATCCCGCAACCACTCACCCACAGCCGAAACCTTCCGCCGCACCCACCAACGCCACCGCGCCTGGGGCCTCACCCAGCGCCACGCCGAACGCCTCCGCCGCTCCCGCGAGAGGCCGCCAAGCGCGGACCAGCACCCCGGCCCTCCCAGCCGCAAGCCGTCCGAATGTCGCAGACCCCGATCCGAGCGCCCGGAGAGCTCACTCACCCACCACCCCGAACCCACCCCGGCCGACCAGACTGCTCCTGCTGCCAGGAGCGGGGGCTCCGACCAGAATGCACCTGCCGCCCGAAGCAGGGGCGCCGATCAGACCGCGCCTACTGCCAGAAGCGGGGGCGCCGATCAGACCGCACGTTCCGAGGAGAACGTGCCCACTGGCCGTGACGTGTCGGCCGACCGCAGCGCGCCTGCTGGCCGGGGCGCTTCTGCCGACCGAGTTGCACCTGCCGAGCGGAGTGCCTCTGCCAAGGTTGGCAGCTTGCCCTCGTCCGTTGACCCGGCTCGTCCTTCGAGGCTCGGCAACGGCCCGGGTCCCGATGCCGTCAGGCCGCCCATGGCCCCCGGATCGAGGAGCTCATTCTGGTTCGGCCTCGCCGCTCGTGCGCCGCCGCCTTGGCTTCGGCTCCTGGCCAGCCCGCGAGGCCGAGTGTGAGGGCTGAGGCCCGGGTCGGTCTCGGCGCGGCGCCCCGAGCGCCGCAGCGCCGTGCGGTGCGGTCGCCGGCGACCGTAGTGGTGCGGCGGTGCGGCGGTGCGTGGTACCGCGGTGCGGGCGGTGCGCCGTGCGGTGCGTCGCGGTGCGCGGTGCGGTGCGTCGCGAGCGGACGACTCGGCCTGGATCACCGCGACACCCGGGACGCGTGCGCGGTGCGTCGCGGTGCGCGGTGCGGTGCGGTGCGCGGCGGTGCGGTGGTGCCTTGGTGCGGTGGGTGGCGCGGGTGTTGGGGTGGGGGCGTGGGGGCCGTGGTCAGCCGGGAAGTCCACCTTCGCGGGGAGGGCGTGTTGGCGGCGTGGGCGCCTTGGGTGGCATGGGGCCTTGGGTGCGGGGGTGGGGTGGGTGCCGGTGGGCGGCTTCGGCGGCTGGGGGTGGTGAGGGGGCCGACTGGGCCTATCGGGGTGCGATGGGGGTGGCGGTCGGGGTCGGTGGAGGGCTCGGCGTTGCTTAACGCGTAACCTGTTGGTTACGCTTTTGCGGTGGACGAGGTGGTGGGGGCGATCGCTGATGCCGTTCGGCGGGAGATTTTGGTGATGTTGCGGGGGGAGGCGCTTTCGGCGGGGGAGATCGCGGGGCGGTTTGAGATCAGTCGGCCTGCTGTCAGTCGGCATCTGCGGGTGCTTCGGGGGGCTGGGTTGGTGCGGGATGTGGTGGAGGGGCGGCGGCGGGTCTACACGTTGGAGACCGGGCCGCTCGAGGAGGTTGCCGGGTGGCTCGGGCGGTTGATGGGGCCCTCCGGGTGGCAGCACCGCCTTGACGCGTTGGAGACCGAGGTTTACCGGACTCGCCGGGAGCGGCAGTCGGCCGCCGGGCGGGAACGTGCCGCCGGGCTGGAAGGGGACGCCGGGCGGGAACGTATTGACAGGGAGACTGCATGAGCTTGATACCTACCGGGCGGTTGCTCGGCAATGACCTGGTGCTTACCCGTACGTTCCGGGCGCCTGTCGAGGATGTGTGGGCGAGCATCACGGATCCGGCGCGGACGGCGCGGTGGTTCGGTCCTTGGGAGGGTGAGGCGGGGGTCGGGCGCACGGTCAAGGTGCAGATGGCTCACGAGGAGGGCCGGCCGTGGATGGACATGGTCATCGACGCGTGCGAGCCGCCGCACCGGCTGGCGATCTCCGCCGGCGGCGAACCCGGAGGCGAATCCGGAGGCGGCGGTGAGCCCGAAGGCGGCGACGAGTCCAGCGGTGGCGGCGAACCCGGAGACGACGGTGAGTCCAAGGCCGGCGGCGGCGTCGAGGGTGGCGGTGAGTCCGGGGGCGGCGGCAACTCCGGGGCTGGCGATGAGCCTGCGGGTGGCGACGGCTCCGGGAGCGGCGATGAGCCTGGGGGCGCCGGTGGCTCCGGGGACGGCGGGGACGGCGGGTTCGGGGGGTGGCATCTCGAGCTGGTGCTGACCGAGGTGGGGGGTGTTACCGAGCTTCGATTCACGCAGCGGCTCGGCGGCACCGCTGGCGTCGGTGAGGTCGGGCCGGGGTGGGAGTACTACCTGGACGGGCTGGTGGCGGCGCGGGAGGGGCGGGCGATGCCGGACTTCGGGGACTACTACCCGGCGATGAAGGACCACTTCGAGGCGCAGCGGTAGGGCGTCGTCCGGGGTGCCGGGTTCGGGGGTGGCGGTGGTCGGGTGCGGGGTGTGGTCGTGGTCGGGGCGGGGATTCGATCCTGGCTGGAGGGTTGACGGCCGGGGCTGTGGGCTCCACCCTGGGGGCACCTGATCAACGAACTATTTACGAACGTGGTTCGTCTGGAGTTTTCATGAAGCTGCGTCTTGCGGTGGCTGCCGTCCTCGCCGTCGGTCTGAGCGCCTGTGCCCCTTCTACGTCGTCGCCGTCGAGTTTGCCGTCCGATGGGGGTGCGCGGAGCGGGACGCTCAAGGTGTGGCTTTTCGACGAGCCGAACCGGGCGCCCAAGGAGGCCGTCGTCAAGGATGCGGTGGCCGAGTTCACGGCGTCGCATCCGGACACGAAGGTCGAGGTCGCGTACATCGCTGTGGATACGCGCAGTGAGCGGTTCAAGGGGGCCTTCAACGATCCGGCCAGCGCGCCGGACGTGGTCGAGTACGGCAACACCGACCTTCCCGAGTACGCGGCGGCCGGCGGGCTCGCCGACCTCGGCCCGACGGTGAGCAGGTGGGCCGAGGGGGCCGACCTGGGCGCCGAGGCGAAGGCCAGCGCGACCTATCAGGGCACGCTGCTCGGCGTACCGTGGTTCCTCGGGGTCCGGGCCCTGTATTACCGCACCGACATCTTCCAGGAGCTGGGGCTCAAGCCGCCGGCCAGCATCGCGGAGCTGACCTCCACCGCCCGCACGATCCGGCAGAAGAAGCCCGACATGTTCGGCGTCGCGGTCGGCGGGAAGTACACGTACGCCGCCATGCCGTTCGTCTGGGATGCGGGTGGGGACATCACCTCGCTCGATTCCGCGCAGTCGCGGGCGGGGCTCACCGCGTACACGAATCTGATCGCGCCGGACAACTGCCCGCCGCAGCAGTGCGCGGACCTCACCGGCGGGAAGACGGTCGATCTTTTCGCCGGCGGCAAGGCCGGCATGGGGATTCTCGGCAACTTCAACCGCGCGGCCGTCGACGCCGGCGCGGCGAAGGGCAAGTATGCCGTCGTGCCGCTGCCCGGCAGCAAGCCCGGCTCGATCGCGCCGGCCTTCGCCGGCGGCAACAACCTGGGCATCATGCGCAACAGTCAGCGCCCGGCCCTCGCCGGCGACTTTCTCACCCTGCTCGCCGGCAAGAAATATCAGACCCGGATGTACGAGGCGATGGGCAACCTGCCGACGCTGAAGTCCGCGAGCACCGAGGTGGCGGCCAAGGATCCGTTCCTGAAGCCGTTCGTCGCCACCATCGCCGCCGGGACGAAGTTCGTGCCGCTCGACCCGGGCTGGGGCAAGGTGGACGCGTCGGCCGTGCTGCCCACGATGATCGAGAAGGTGGCCACCGGCCGGGCGACCGTCGACCAGGCCACCGCCGAGGCCGCGAAGCAGATCGACGCGGCCCTCGGGAAGTGACCACCGTCGCCACCGCGCCGCCCCGGCGGCGGCGCGGCCTGACCCCGCTGTGGCTGCTGCTGCCCACGGCCGTCGTGCTGGGCGTGCTGTTCGTCTATCCGATGTGGCAGCTCGGCCTGCTGTCCGTGCTCGACTTCCGGCAGGCGCAGGTCAGCGGCGGGCAACCGACCCGGTTCCTGGGCGCGGAGAACTACACCCGGCTGTTCGGCGATCCCCGGTTCTGGTCGGTGCTGACCGCCACGGTCGCGTTCGCGGCGGCGTGCGTCGCGGCGACCCTGGCCGTCGGCGCCGGGCTCGCCGTCCTGCTGACCCGGATCAGCCGGGTGCCGCGGCTGCTGCTGTCGCTGGCCGCGATGGCGGCGTGGGCGGTGCCGTCGGTGTCCGGCTCGACGGTGTGGATGTTCCTGTTCGACACCGACCTCGGGCTGGTCAACCAGGTCCTCGGACTGGACGGCTACAACTGGATGTACGACCGCTACACCGCCTTCGCCCTGGTCGGCGCGGTGGTGGTGTGGCACTCGTTCCCGTTCGTGATGGTGACGCTCTACGCCGGCATCGAGGCGATCCCCCGGTCGGTGCTGGAGGCGGCGGCGATCGACGGCTCCGGCGCCTGGCGGACGTTCTGGCGGATCATGGTGCCGATCCTGCGGCCGCTGATCGCCATCGTGGTGATCCAGTCGATCATCTGGGACTTCAAGGTCTTCACCCAGATCTACGTGATGACCCGCGGCGGCGGCATCGCGGGGCAGAACCTGACGCTGAACGTGTGGGCGTACCAGCAGGCGTTCGCCTCCGGCGAGTACGGCCTGGGCGCCGCGATCGGCGTGGTGATGATGCTGATCCTGCTGGTCGTGACCCTGCTCTACCTCCGCACGTTGCGCCGATCGGGGGAGCCGCTGTGAGGACGACCCGGCGCCTGCTCGACGCGGTCGCGATCGTGGTCGCGGCCGTGACCGTCTTCCCGATCTACTGGATGGTGCTGGCCGCGGTGAAGCCGCCCGGCGAGATCCAGTCGCTGGACCAGCGGCCCTGGACCCTCGCCCCGTCGCTGGACGCGTTCCGCCGGGTCATCTCCGTCGACGACTTCGGCCGCTACTTCCTCAACAGCGTCGCGGTGGCGCTCGTGGTGGTCGCCGCGTCCGGGTTGCTGGCCTTCCTGGCGGCGGTCGCGCTGACCCGGTTCCGCTTCCGGTTCCGCACGACGGTGCTGGTCCTCTTCCTGATCGCTCAGATGGTCCCGATCGAGGCGCTGACCATCCCGCTCTTCTTCCTGGTGCGCGACCTCGGCACCACCGTGCCCGGCGTCGGCCTGAACACCCTCGGCTCGCTGATGCTCGTGCACACCGCGTTCACCCTGCCGTTCGCGATCTGGATGCTGCGCGGCTTCGTCGCGGCGATCCCGGACGAGCTCGACGAGGCGGCGCAGCTGGACGGCGCCGGCCGCTTCACGATCCTGTGGCGGATCCTCTTCCCGCTGGTCGCGCCCGGGCTCGCCGCCACCAGCGTGTTCTCGTTCATCACGGCCTGGAACGACTTCCTGTTCGCCCGTACGTTCATCATCAGCGCGACCGACCGGCAGACCCTGCCGATGGCCCTGCTCGTGTTCTTCAAGCCCGACCAGAACGACTGGGGAGCGATCATGGCGGCGTCCAGCCTGATGACGGTCCCGGTCCTGATCTTCTTCCTGCTCGTGCGCCGGCGCCTGGTGGCCGGCCTCGGCGGGGCGGTGAAGGATTGATACCCCGGCCCGCATCCGTACGCGACGACGGCCGTGCCGTCACCCTCACCCCCGGCGATCCCGGCCCCGGTCCCGGCACCGAGGGTGTCGCCTCCTGGCTGCGGGCTACCCTCGGCGTGGCGGCGCGCCTGCGCCTCGACCCGGAGCTGGCGGACGAGGCCTACGTGCTCGACGTGGGCGCGGACGGCGTCTCGCTGCGTGGCGGCTCGGCGGCCGGTGTCTTCTACGGCGCGCAGACGCTGCGCCAGCTCCTGCCGCCGGAGACGTTGCGGCGTGCCGGCGCCGGCGGCGGGCCGTGGACGGTGCCGGCGGTGCACATCGAGGACCGGCCCCGCTTCCGGTGGCGGGGTGTGCTGCTCGACGTCGCCCGCCACTTCATGCCCGTCGCCGACGTCCTGCGCTTCGTCGACCTGGCCGCCTTCCACAAGCTCAACGTGCTGCACCTGCACCTCACCGACGACCAGGGCTGGCGCTTCGAGGTGCCGGGGTGGCCGCGGCTGACGTCGGTGGGCTCGTGGCGTCCGCGCACGATGCTCGGCTCCCGGCAGCACGGGCGCTACGACGAACGCCCGCACGGCGGTCACTACACGGACGCGGATCTGCGCGAGATCGTCGCGTACGCCGCCGAGCGGCACGTCACGGTGGTGCCGGAGGTCGACATGCCGGGGCACATGCAGGCGGCCGTGGCGGCGTACCCGGAGCTCGGTAACGGTTTTGCCGGGGGAGTGCGCACGTCGTGGGGGATCTCGCCGCACGTGCTCAACCTGGAACCGGCGACGCTGGACTTCTGCCGCCGGGTCCTCGACCACGTGTGCGACCTGTTCCCGTCCCCGGTCGTCAGCATCGGCGGCGACGAATGCCCGGTGGACGAGTGGACGGGGGACGACCGGCACGCCCTGCAATCCCGCTTCACCGCGGCGATGGCCGCCCACCTGGCCGGGCGCGGGCGCCGCATCCTCGGCTGGGACGAGATCCTGGCCGGCGGCGCACCCCCGGGTGCGATCATCGCGGCGTGGCGCGGGGCCGCACCCGCGGAGCTCGCGCTGGCGGCCGGGCACGAGGTGGTGTCCTGCCCGGACACGTCGGTCTACCTGGACTATCGGCAGTCCGGTGATCCGGGCGAGCCGACCCCGGTGGGCACCCTGCTGACGCTGCGCGACGTGTACGCCTTCGAGCCACCCCCGGGCGTCCTCGGCGCACAGGCGAACGTGTGGACGGAGCACATGGAGTCGGCGCGGCGGGTCGACTACATGACGTACCCCCGGCTGTGCGCCCTCGCCGAGGTGGTGTGGAGCCCGCCGCGGCGGAGCTTCGCCGAGTTCGAGGGGCGGCTGACCCCGCACCTGGCCCGGCTCGACGCGCTGGGCGTCAACTACCGGCCGCCGTCCGGCCCTCGCCCGTGGGATGCCCGTCCGGACGCGCCGGGAAACCCACGCCGCCTCGACGAACGGCTCGCCGAGCTCCACGCGATGACGGCCGATCTGCGGCGTTGACGCCCATCGAGCCGTGGATCGAACTGCCGATCTTGCTGTGTAACGGGATCGGCCACTGCGACGCTTGCATCTGTACGGCGTGTGCCGTCGATCGCAGAAAGGGTGTCGCGGACGGGGATGAAGGACACGGAGCACGGTTCCTGGCCGGGAGCCGAGAATGAGCGGGGCCCGCACCGGTGGGGCGGATACGAGCGGACGCTGAGGCTGCGCGCGGTGACCCTGCTGGTGGTGGCCGTCAGCATGACCGCCCTGCTGACCCTCGGGAACTACCTTGGGTGAATACGCACGCTTTCTCGCGTACGGTCATCAGCTTGTCCTGGTGCACGCCCGCCTGCGCGACATGCTGGACGAGCTCCGCGACGGGGTGGTGCCCGCGGGGGAATTGGGCGCGCACTGCCTGGCCTTCTGCTCGGCGGTGACCCGGCATCACACGGGCGAGGATCTCACGGTGTTTCCCGAGCTCGCGGCCCGGCACCCGGAGCTGCGGTCCTTTCTGCACGACCTCGCCCGCGACCATCAGGTGATCGCCGGCATGCTGGCCCGGCTGACCGAACTGACCCGCGGAGAAACGCCCGGGAGCGGGACCGGGACCGGGACCGGCGGGCCGGACCCGGGTGCGAGCGGCGGGCCGGGCGCGGGCGGTGGGCGAGGTGCGGGCGGCGGGCCGGGCGGCGGGCCGGGCGGTGGGCCGGGGGGTGGGCCGGGTGCGGGCGGCGGGCCGGGTGCGGGCGGGCAGCGGACGGATTGGCCGGCTGGGGTGCGGGCCGAGCTCGACGGGCTGGCGGCGGTGCTCGAGACGCACTTTCTCGGTGAGGAGAAGCGGCTCGCCGGGGTGCTCAACGCGCTGGATCCTGCCGTGAACCTGACCGGGTTCGAGGACGTCGCGGACTTCTCGTAGCCGGCGGCCGGTTTGGCAGAATCGGCGGCATGAAGATCCACTGTGACTGGGGGCCGGACGGTGCGGACGCCGCGAGCCGCTGGGCGTCGGTCGTCGCGGTCGTCGACGTGCTGTCGTTCACGACGACGCTGACCGTGGCGGCCGACCGGGGGATTGCCGTGCGGCCGTACCCGTGGCGGGGTCCGGGTGCGGCGGAGTTCGCCCGGGAGCAGCGCGCGACCCTGGCCGTCGGGCGGCGGAAGGCGGCGCCGGGGCAGGTCAGCCTGTCGCCGCGTACCGTGCGGGACAGCGCCGGCGTCGAGCGGCTCGTGCTGCCCTCGCCGAACGGCTCCGCGATCTCCGCGCGCCTCGCGGGCGGCGGCGCGACCGTCGTCGGCGTCTCGCTGCGCAACGCGCCCGCGGCCGCGGCCTGGGTGCGCCGCCGGCTGCCCGGCGGCGCGGTCGCGGTGATCGCCGCTGGCGAACGCTGGCCCGGCGGTGCGTTGCGCCCGGCGGTCGAGGACCTGTGGGGCGCGGGGGCCTTCCTGACCCATCTGGTACGCCGGGGAGCCGACGAACCGTCCCCCGAGGCGGGCGCGGCGCTGGCGGCGTACCGGAGTGTCGCGGACGGCCTGGCCGCCTCCCTCGACGCCTGCGTCAGCGGGCGTGAGCTGCACGATCACGGGTTCGGCGGCGACGTCGCGATCGCCGCGGAGTTCGGTGCGAGCACCTCCGTCCCGGTCCTGCGCGACGGATGGTACGTGGCGGATCAGGACTCGCCAGCGGCCCTCTGAACCCGATTCGTGCCGCTCCGGTCCGACAGGCGGAGGAATCCGACACGTGCGGGCCTCCGGCTGGGAGATTCGCGCCGGGCGGATCGATCGTAGGGGCATGCAACGACACTCATCCGGCCGGGAATCGTGGTGGCCCCTGGTCACCGTCTGTCTCGGCACCTTCATGCTCCTCGTCGACGTCACCATCGTGAACGTCGCCCTGCCGCAGATGGCGACCGGCCTGCACACCTCGTTCACCGCCCTGCAATGGGTCATCGACGGCTACGCGCTGTCGCTGGGCGTGCTGCTGCTCGGCGCCGGAGCGCTCGGCGACCGTTACGGCCACCGCAGGCTGTACGCCGCCGGCCTCGTGCTGTTCGCCTTGGCGTCGCTGGCCTGCGGGCTCGCCACCGGCACCGGCGCCCTCATCGCCGCCCGGGTGCTGCAGGGCGTTGGCGCCGCGGCCATGTTCACCACGACGTTCGCCCTGCTCAACACCGCCTACCGGGGCCGGTCCCGGGGCGTCGCGTACGGCGTCTGGGGCGGCGTCTCCGGGGCGTCGGCGGCGGCCGGCCCGATCCTCGGCGGCCTGCTCACCGAGGCGTTCGACTGGCGCTGGATCTTCCTGGTCAACCTGCCGGTCAGCGTCGCCGCCCTGGCGTTGTGCGCGACCGTGCTCAAGCCCGGCCACGAGGCGCGCCACGGCCGCTTCGACCTCGCGGGCACGGTCACGTTCACGGTCGCCGCGACGGCGCTGACCGTCGCCGTCATCCGCGCCGGCGCCGAGGGCTGGGGCTCCGCCCGGACGTGGGGGCTGCTGCTCCTCAGCGTGCTGGCCCTGGCCGCCTTCGGCCTGGTCGAGCGGCGCAGCCCCGCGCCGATGTTCGACCTCTCCCTGCTGCGCAACCGGTCCTTCGCCGGCATCCTCGTGGCGGCGCTGCTGGTCAACTTCGGGGCGTTCGCCGCTTTCACGTACACCTCGATCTGGTTGCAGTCGCTCCTCGGCATGTCGCCCCTGCGGGCCGGCCTGACCGGCCTGCCGATGTCGATCGTGTCGGTGATCGTCTCGGGCGTCGCCGGGGCCCGCCTGCACGGCCGCTCGCCGCGGCTGATCATCGGCGGCGGGATGCTCCTCATCGGCGCCGGCGGCGTCCTGCTCGCCCTGATGGTGGACGCCCACGCCAGTTGGCCCGCCCTGATCGCCGGGTACGCCGTGACCGGCGCGGGCGTCGGCCTGGTCATGCCGGCCCTCGCGGAGGCGGCGATGGGCTCGGTGCCCCCGCAGCGCGGCGGCATGGCCGCGGGCGCGGTCAACACCGCCCGCCAGCTCGGCTTCGCGATCGGCATCGCGATCCTGGGCACGGTCTTCGCCTCCCAGGCCGAACGGCACCTCGCGGAGGCCGGCAGCGGCCTTGCGACAGATCCCGCTGGGCTTGCGACAGATCCCGGTGGGCTTGTGACGGGTCCCGGCGGGCCTGCGGCGGATCTCGGCGGGGTGGCGGCGGACCCCGGCGGGGTGGCGCACGGGCTGGCGGCGGGGCAGGCCGGGGGCATCCTCCACGCCGTGCCGGAGGCGGCCCGGTCCGCGGTGGACGCGGCGCTGCGCGGGGCGGCGGCGGCCGGCCTGGACGCCGGGTTCCTGGTGGCTGCGGCGGCCGGCCTGGCCGGGGGGATCGCCGCGCTGGCCCTGATCCGGCGGCCGGCGGCGGCTCCCACGGCCTCACCGGCGGCGGCTCCCACGGGCTTGCCGGCGGCGGCTCCCACGGCCTCGCCGGCGGCGGCTCCCACGGGCTTGCCGGCGGCGGCTCCCACGGGCTTGCCAGCGGCGGTCCCCACGGGCTCGCCGGCGGCGGTCCCCACGGGCGAGGACGTTCCGGCGGAAGCCGGCTCGCCCGGCTGACGGCGCTTCCCGGGTCGCTCCGCGGTCAGGTGACCGGGCCGCGGAGCACGCCGTTGTCCACGAGGGAGACCGCCTGCTTGACCCGGGTCAGCATCGGGACCGTGTCACAGGTGCGGATCTCCGGGATCGCCGCGACCTCGGTGGTCAGGTAGCGGTACAGCTCGGCGGCGTCGCGGCACAGCGCGTTCGCCACGAGGGCGGCCGAGCCCGTCACCGCCGCCGCCCAAGCGAGCTGGCGGTGGTTGGCGAGCCGGGAACCGACCGCCGCGAGGTCCGCCGGGGCCACCGTCAGCCACAGGTGGGCGACGTTGCGGAAGCCGAGCCGGGTGACGGAGGCGTCGATGTCGAACCGGATCGCCCCGGAGGCGGTGAGGGCGGACAGGCGGTGCGCGACCCTGCGCTGGGTCCAGCCGGTCGCCTGGGCGAGCGCGGCGTAACTGGCCCGCCCGTCGACGGCGAGCGCGGCGAGAAGCGGCCGGTCACCGGCCTCGACAACCGCCCCACCCGCGTCGCCCGCCCCACCCGGCCCGCCCGCGCTGCCTGTGCTGCCTGCGCCGCCCGCGCCGCCCGCGCTGCCCGCGCCGCCCGCGCCGCCCGCGCCGCCCGCGCTGCCTGCGCTGCCTGCGCTGCCCGGGCTGCCTGCTCCGGCCGGGCCGTCCGCGTCGGCCGGGCCGGGGTCGGCGGCCGGCATGCTCTCGGGGCTGCCCAGGAGGAGTTCGCGGCGCTGGTCGAGATCGAGCTGGGACTCCGACACCACCCAGTCCGCCTCGCCGCGCCCCACGAAGCGGTGCAGCACCTGGTGGGCGCTCAGCGACAGCACGTTCGTCGCCCGGGGCAGGTGGTGCAGCAGCCCGGCGTCCCGCTGCTCGTCGGCGATCCGGACGTTGCAGGTCAGCTGCGCCCCGCCCGCGTCCACGGTGATCCAGCTGGTGTCCGTGCGCCGGGCCAGGGCATCGGCGAGCGCGCCCGCGGTGCCCGGCCGTACGGCGATGCGCAGGATCCATGACGTCACGCCCGGGGTCCGCTCGGCGTCCGCCTCGCCGAAGACGCGGACGATGCCCTCGCCGCGCATCCGCTGGTAGCGGCGGGCCGCCGTCTGCTCCGAGACACCCAGCACCGCGGCCAGCCGGGCGAACGGCACCCGCGGCGCGAGCTGCAACGCGTGGAGGATCTGCCGGTCCAGATGGTCGGCGACGGCGGAATTCGCCACGACAGGCCCGCTCATGCGTGGGATCCTAGCCCGTACGCGCGGAGCCGGGCCGGTGGGAACGCCGCCGCGCCACTCCTGACACAATGTCGGGTGCGCCCTGTGAACCCCTGTGAGGAGACGTTTCCGTGATCCGTACCCATGACGCCGGCAGCCTGCGGGCCGACCACGCCGGCCAGACGGTGACGCTCGCCGGGTGGGTGGCCCGCCGGCGCGACCACGGCGGCGTGATCTTCGTCGATCTCCGCGACGCCTCGGGGGTCGTCCAGGTCGTCTTCCGCGAGGAGGACGCGCACGCGCTGCGCAACGAGTTCTGCGTGAAGGTGACCGGCGAGGTGACCGCCCGCCCGGCCGGCAACGAGAACCCCGAGCTGGCCACCGGCGCGGTCGAGGTCGTGGCGAGCGAGCTGGTCGTGCTCTCCGAGGCCGCGCCGCTGCCCCTGCCCGTCGACGACAACATCGAGGCCGGCGACGACCTGCGCCTCAAGTACCGCTACCTGGACCTGCGGCGCTCCGGCCCGGCCAAGGCGCTCAAGCTGCGCAGCCGGGCCAACCAGATCGCCCGCGAGGTGCTGCACGCCCGCGACTTCCACGAGATCGAGACCCCGACGCTGACGCGATCCACCCCCGAGGGCGCCCGCGACTTCCTGGTTCCCGTACGCCTGCAGCCCGGCACCTGGTATGCCCTGCCCCAGTCCCCGCAGCTGTTCAAGCAGCTCCTGATGGTCGCGGGCCTGGAACGGTATTACCAGATCGCCCGCTGCTACCGCGACGAGGACTTCCGCGCCGACCGGCAGCCCGAGTTCACCCAGCTCGACATCGAGATGTCGTTCGTGACCCAGGACGACATCATCGAGCTCGGCGAGGAACTCGTCACCAAGCTGTGGGGCGAGCTCGCCGGCTACGCCGTGCCCACCCCGATCCCGCGCATCACCTGGCACGACGCGATGAACCGGTACGGCTCCGACAAGCCCGACCTGCGCTACGGCGTCGAGCTGACCGAGCTGACCGACTACCTGCGCGGCACCGAGTTCCGGGTGTTCGCCGGCGCCATCGACGCGGGCGGCTACGTCGGCGCGGTGGTCATGCCGGGCGGCGCGTCGCAGACCCGCAAGGAGCTCGACGGCTGGCAGGACTGGGCCAAGGCCCGGGGCGCCCGCGGCCTGGCGTACGTGGTGCTCGACGCCGAGACGGGCGAGCCGCGCGGCCCGGTGGCGAAGAACCTCTCCGCCGACCACCTCTCCGGCCTGGCCGACGTGGTCGGCGCCAAGCCGGGCGACGCGGTCTTCTTCGCCGCGGCGACCGAGCGCCGGGAGGCCCAGGAGCTGCTCGGCGCGGCCCGCATCGAGATCGCCAAGCGGTCCGGCCTGATCGACGAGTCGGCGTGGGCGTTCTGCTGGGTCGTCGACGCGCCCATGTTCGAGAAGACCGACGAGGGCGGCTGGACGGCCGTGCACCACCCGTTCACCAGCCCGAACTCGGAGTGGATGGACAACTTCGAGTCGGCGCCCGACCGGGCCCTGGCGTACGCGTACGACATCGTGTGCAACGGCAACGAGATCGGCGGCGGCAGCGTCCGTATCCACCGCGCCGACGTGCAGAGCCGCGTCTTCGAGCTGCTCGGCATCACGCCGGAGGAGGCCCAGGACAAGTTCGGCTTCCTGCTGGAGGCGTTCAAGTACGGCCCGCCCCCGCACGCCGGCATCGCCATCGGCTGGGACCGCACGTGCATGCTGCTCTCCGGCAACGAGTCGATCCGCGAGGTCATCGCCTTCCCGAAGACCCGCGGCGGCTTCGACCCGCTGACCGGCGCCCCCACGGCGATCACCGGTGACCAGCGCAAGGAGGCCGGCATCGACGCCAAGCCCAAGGCCGCCGGCACGCCCGGCACCGACGGCCAGGCAGCGCCGGTCGCACGCTCCCACTGATGCGCACGCTGGTCGTCGGCGCGAGCGGGCACCTCGGTGGTGAGGTGGCCCGGCTCGCGTCGGCGGCCGGCGCCGAGGTGCGGGGCACGGCCACGACCCGGGCGGGCGGCTGGTCACCCCTGGACATCACCGACCGCGCGGCGGTCCTCGCGCTGACCGCTTCCGTACGCCCGCAGCTGATCGTCAACGCGGCGTACCGGGCGGACAGCTGGCCGGCCTGCGCGGACGGCGCCGCCCACGTGGCCCTGGCGGCGGCCGAGTCGGGCGCCCGCCTCGTCCACGTCTCCACCGACGCGGTCCACGCCGGCCGCCCGGCCCCATACGGCGACGACGAACCCCCGACCCCGGTCTACACGTACGGCGCGGCCAAGGCGGCGGGCGAGACGGCGGTCCGGGCCATCGCCCCGTCCGCGGTGGTGGTCCGCACCTCCCTGATCGTCGGCGACACCCGCAGCAAACAGGTCCGGCTGAGCCTCGACCTGGCCACCGGCCGCCGCCGCGGCGCCCTCTTCACGGACGAGCACCGCTGCCCCATCGACGCGACAGACCTGGCCACCGCGATCCTCGAACTGGCGGCCACCGACTACACCGGCCTGATCAACGTGGCCGGCCCCGACCCCCTGAGCCGAGCCGACCTCGGCCGCCTCATCGCCGCCGCCCACCACCTCGACCCGGCGACCGTCCCCACCTGCACCACCGCGGAAGCAGGCCTCGGCCCCCGCCCCTCCCACCTCCTCCTCGACTCCACCCGCGCCACAACCCTCCTCAAATCCCCACCCCGCCCGGTCGCCGAGACCCTCACCCACAATCGACACCCCTCAGTGGACTGATCGGCAGCGCCGGGCCGCCTCCGCCGGGCGATGCCGCCCCGTCCTCGGTGACCGGACGGCCGAAGATCCCGGGACGGTGGGCCCGCAGATGGTGACCGCCGACCTTCGCGGGGGAAGAGCAGGTGGGTGCCGGCGCGGGGATCGGTGAGGGCGTAGCTGATTGCGGCGGGCCGGAAAACCGTCATGATGGAGCGCATGCTGGTGGAGCCGACCGTCGTCGAGCGGTCCGGGCAGGTTTATGTCGGGCGGCGGGAGTCGGTCACCATGACCGAGTTCGGCCGGATCGCTGATCAGCTGCCGGTGATGTTCGGGTGGCTGCGGGAGCGGGGCGTTGCCGCCGCGGGGCCGCCGTTCTTCCGGTATCGGGTCATCGAGGGCGCGGAGCTGGTGGTCGAGGCCGGCATTCCGGTGAGCGCGGCGGTCGAGGTTCCGGAGCCCAGCTTCGTGGACGTGCTGCCCGCCGGGCGGTACGCCACCGTCAGCCATGTCGGGCATCCCGACGAGTTGATGGGGGTGACCGCGAGCCTGCTCGACTGGGCGCAGCGGCGGGGGCTCGAGTGGGATCGGACGCAGACGCCCGAGGGGGAGGTGTGGGCGGCTCGGCTGGAGCTGCTCATGACCGATCCTGCGGCGGAGCCCGACATGCACAAGTGGGAGACCGTGCTCCTGTTCAAGCTGGCCGGCTGAGCGACCGAGCCGGCTGAGCGACGGGGCGACGGGGCGACGGGGCGGTGGCGCAGGAGGGGCCGGCGTGGCGGCGGATCACCCGGGGGGAGCAGCGGTGGCCGTTCGCTCTCGCGTACGTGGTGATCATCGCTCTTCAGGTCGTGCTGCCCGAGCGTTACGCGGCCGGCGGGCGGTGGGTGCTGCCGGCGATCGAGGTGGTGGTCGTCGGGGTGCTGGTGGCCGCGAACCCGGGCCGGGTGGAGCGGAGCACGCCCGCGCTGCGGCGGCTGGGGCTGGTGCTGATCGCGGTCGCGAGCCTGGGTACGGCGTTCTCGGTCGGCCGGCTGGTGCTGGACATCTCGACCGGGGTGGACACCGGGTCTGCGGCCCGGCTGCTGGGCACCGGCGCGGGGATCTGGCTGGTGAACGTGCTGACGTTCGCCGTCTGGTACTGGGAGCTGGATCGGGGCGGGCCGCTCGCGCGGGCGATCGGCGCCGACCCGTACCCGGACTTTCTCTTCCCTCAGATGACCACCCCGGAGCTGGCGCCGAAGGACTGGGAGCCGCAGTTCGCCGACTACCTGTATCTCGCGTTCACGAACGCGACGGCGTTCAGCCCGACGGACACGCTGCCGCTCTCGCGCTGGGCGAAGCTGACCATGATGCTCCAGTCGGCCATCTCGCTGGTCACGGCCGCCCTGGTCGTCGCCAAGGCGGTCAACGCCCTGGGATGACAAGACGCATGGCCGGGTCTTTCGTACGCCGGAAGCCGAGCGACGCGTAGAGCGGCTCCCCGTCGGGCGAGGCACGCAGGCCGATCACGTCGACGCCGCGGCGGGCGTACCAGGCGATCAGGGCGGTCATGCAGGCGCGGGAGTAGCCGCGGCGGCGGTACCCCGGGTCGGTCGCGACGTTGTAGACGTACCCGCGCAGTCCGCCCGGGTTGTCCGGGCTCGGGAGTCGCCGGTCGATCGCGCCCACCACGCAGGCCGCGAGCCCCGGGCCGTCCGGGCGGTCGACGACGAACGCGGCGAGCGGGCCCGCCGGGTCGCCGAGCCGCTCGCCCAGGATCGCGATGCCCGCGTCCTGCCACTCGCCGGCGGGGGCCGGTTCGCCGCCGGCCGAATCGATCATCACCTTCCGCAGCCGCATGAGCTCCGGGGCGTCGGCCGGTCCACCCTGTCTCGCCTCGATCATGGCCGTATGGTCGCACACTTCTCATGCATAAGAAGCTTGCACAAGTTCTGTGCACAGGTATTGTGCAAGTTATGGAGCAGAAGGAAGTCCATCTCGACGCGCGGCAGATCCGGGTGCTGGCCCACCCGCTGCGGTTCCGGCTGCTGGGCCGGCTGCGGCTGGACGGCCCGGCGACCGCCACCCGGCTGGCCCGGGCGCTCGGCACCAACACCGGCGCGACCAGCTACCACCTGCGGCAACTCGCCGACGTCGGCCTGGTGCTCGAGGAGGAGCGGCCCGGCCGGGGCCGCGAGCGCTGGTGGCGCTCGGCGCACGACGTCACCAGCTGGCAGCGCGACACCTTCGCCGGCGACCCCGACGCCACCGCCGCCGCCGACTGGCTCGAGGGTTCGTGGCTGCGCAGCCTCGTCTCCCAGGCCGAGACCTGGCAGCGGATCCAGCGCGACGAGCCGGAGGAGTGGCGCCGCGCCTCGAACTTCTCCGACTACTGGCTCGACCTCTCCGCCGAGCAGCTCGACGCCCTCAACACCGAGCTGAACGAGGTGGTCGAGCGCTACCGGGCCGCCGGTCCGGCACCGGGTTCCCGGCAGATCGTCTTCTACCTGTACGGCATGCCGAGAGTGGACGAACCATGAGCACCCTGACCGCGGCCCGCGCCCAGCGCCGCTTCCTGATCCTCCTCGCCCTGCGCTGGCTGCCCGTCGGCCTGATGATCCCGGTGATCGTCCTGCTCCCGCTCGAGCGCGGCCTCACCCTCGCGCAGTACGGTTCCGCCGCCGCCCTTCAGGGCCTCGCCGTCCTGCTGCTCGAGCTGCCGACCGGGGGCCTGTCCGACGCGATGGGCCGCCGGCCCGTGCTGCTGCTCGCCGGCTTCGTCGACATCGCCTCCCTGTGCCTGCTGACCTTCGCCGACTCGGTCCCGCTGTTCCTCGCCTTCTACCTGCTACAGGGGGTCTACCGGGCGCTCGACAGCGGACCCCTCGAAGCCTGGTACGTCGACCATGCCCTCGCCGCCGACGAGCACGCCGACATCGAGGCCGGGCTGAGCCGCAGCGGCGTGGTCGTGGGCGTCGCCATCGCGGCGGGCGCCCTGATCACCGGCGGGCTGGTGGCGCTGGGGCCGTACGGGCCGGTCACCGCGCTCAGCTCGCCGGTGTACGTGGCCCTGTTCCTGCAGGCCGTCTCGCTGGTGGCGGTGGCGACGCTGATGACCGAGGCGCGTACGCACCGGGGTTTCGGCGCGCTGGCCGCCTCGGTGCGGGGAGTGCCGGCCGCGATCGGGGGCGCGTTCGGGCTGGTGCGCCGGTCCCGGGTCGTCCTCGCGCTCATCGCCGTGGAGGTGTTCTGGGGCTTCGGCATGGTGGCGTTCGAGAGCCTGACGCCCGTACGCCTCGCCGACGTGCTGGGCGACGCCAACCGGGCGTCGGCGCTGATGGGCCCGGTCGGCTCGGTGGCCTGGCTCGCCTCGGCGGCGGGCGCGGCCGTGATCCCGGTGCTCGCCCGGCGCATCGGTGCACCGTGGACCGGCTTCACCCTGCGGATCGTGCAGGGTGTCACCGTCGCCGGGATGGCCCTGTTCGCCGGCCCGGTCGGGGTGATCGCGGCGTTCCTGCTCTGTTACGCCGTCCACGGCGCGGCGAACCCGGTGCACAGCGGGTTGCTGCACCGGCAGGTCGAGGGCCCGTACCGGGCCAGCCTCGTGTCGCTGAACTCCATGGTCGGCCAGCCGGCCGGCTCCCTCGGGCTGGTCGTGCTCACCGCGATCGCGGCCTCGGCAAGCCTGGTCGTCTCGCTGCTGGTGGCCGCCGCGGTGCTGGCGCTGGCCGCTCCGCTCTACCTGGTCGCCCGGCGGAGCGCGCCGGAGACCGTGCCGGCGGCCGCGACGGAGGTCATGCCGGCGCCCTGAGCAGGGTTTGCGCGCGACCACCCCCGGGGTAACAGCTCGTGCAAGCGCTCTCACCCCCCGATGGAGGCTCCCATGCTCGCGATCGCCGCGGCCGTCGTTTTCGGTATCTACCTGCTGCTCGACCTGCTCGACGTGAAGACGACCGACCTGTTCAACTTCCCCACGTTCGCCTCGCTCGGCCTGCTGCTGCTCTCCCTGTACCTGGCGGGCGTCGGCAGCGGCCCGCGCGCCGGCAACGGCAGCGGCCGCCGGTTCTACGGCCGTCGTCCCGGCCGGGGCTGAAGCGCGGCGCTGCGTCGCCGCTCCCTGACGCCTCGTAGCGTTACCGGCCCGTCCTGAATGGTGCATTTCCGGCACCCCGGGGCGGGCCGGTACTGTCGTTCCCGATGGAATTCGACGGACTCTTCCCCCTGACCGGGCCGGGTGGCGTGGGCACCGCGGCACCGTCCGGCGCGGAGTCCGGCTTCACCCGGCCCGCCGCCGACTCACCGCTGCCCGTGCGCATGCGCCCGGCCAACCTCGACGAGCTCGTCGGCCAGCAACATCTGCTGGCCCCCGGCGCGCCCCTGCGCCAGCTCGTCACCGGCACCACCCCGATGTCGGTCATCCTGTGGGGCCCGCCCGGCACCGGCAAGACCACGATCGCGCACCTCGTCGCCGCCGCCACCGACCGCAAGTTCGTCGCCATGTCCGCGCTGACGGCCGGGGTCAAGGACGTACGGGCGGTCATCGACACGGCCCGCCGCGAACGCCGCGCCGGGGGGCCACCCACGGTCCTGTTCATCGACGAGGTGCACCGCTTCAGCAAGACCCAGCAGGACTCGCTGCTGGCCGCCGTCGAGGACCGCACGGTCACGCTGCTGGCGGCGACCACCGAGAATCCGTACTTCTCGGTCATCTCCCCGCTGCTGTCGCGCTGCGTGCTGCTCACCCTCCAGGCCCTCGACGAGGAGGACGTGCGCCGGCTCGTGCGCCGCGCGGTCACCGACGAGCGCGGCCTGGGCGGCGCGGTCACCCTGAGTGCACAGGCCGAGGAGCATCTCGTACGCCTGGCAGGCGGCGACGTCCGCAAGGCACTGACGGCGCTGGAGGCCGCGGCCGGCTCCGCCGAGGCCCAGGGCGCGACCGAGATCGACCTCGCGACCGCGGAGAAGGCGGTCGACGTCGCCGCCGTACGCTACGACCGCGACGGCGACGCCCACTACGACATCATCAGCGCGTTCATCAAGAGCATGCGCGGCTCGGACCCGGACGCGGCGCTGCACTGGCTCGCCCGGATGCTGGTGGCCGGCGAGGACCCCCGCTTCATCGCCCGCCGCCTCGTCATCTTCGCCAGCGAGGACGTGGGCATGGCCGACCCGCAGGCGCTGCTGGTGGCCACCGCCGCCGCTCAGGCCGTACAGTCGGTCGGTCTTCCGGAGGCCCAGCTCAACCTGGCGCAAGCGGTGGTCCACCTCGCGACCGCGCCCAAGTCGAACAGCGTGACCACCGCCATCTCGGCGGCGATAGCCGACGTCCGCGCGGGCCGCGGCGGCGCGGTCCCGGCGGCGCTGCGCGACGCCCACTACTCCGGATCACGTGGCCTGGGTCACGGCAAGGGCTACCGCTATCCACACGACGACCCCCGGGGAGTTGTGAGGCAGCAGTACGTGCCGGATGATCTGATCGGCGCGGACTACTACGCCCCGACCGACCACGGCGCCGAGCGTGCGGTGTCGGAGCGTCTGCCCCGGCTGCGCCGCATCGTCCGGGGCGGGCCACCCGCCGCGCCCGCGCAGCACGACGACAGCGGCCCAGCCGCCGGAGAGGACCAGCCGTGAGCAGGCGCGGTGCCGAGAGGCCCGACGACTACGACGAACGCACCGAGCAGACCGGCCGTGGGCGCCGGCTGTTCGGCCGCGGCCGTCCGGAGCCGGTCGAGCCCGAAGAGGTGCCCGGCGAGGAGACCGGCTGGCTCGACGACCTCCGCACCGCCAAGCAGGAGGGCGGCGCGATCGGCCCCGGCGCGGCCCCCGGCGAGGCCCGCACCAGCAAGAGCGGCCGCCGCGCCCCCGGCCCGGACGACCCGGGCCGCGACGACCTGTACCCGCCGCTGCCCACATCCGGCGCACCCTCCGGGACTTCTGGCATTCCGGGCGGGCCCGCTTCTCCGGTTTCCGGCGCGCCCGGCGCCCGCCCCGGCGCCGGCCCCCGGGGCGCTGCCGCTCGTCCCGGCGCCGGCGGGCCGCCCGGCCCGGGGCCATGGCCCGCCCCGGCCGCTCCACCTGCGCCCGGCGGTCCCGCGCCGGATCCCGGTCACGGGCGGCGCACCATCGACCCCGGCTCCTACGACCCCGCCTCCTACGACCGCGGTCCCTCCGGCTCGTATCCGACCACGGGCTCGACGGGTTCGCCGTCGGGTGGGTATCCCACGACCGGGTCGCGGTCCGGTGGGTATCCGGCCACTGGCTCGCCGTCGGGTGGGTATCCGACCACTGGCTCGCCGTCGGGTCAGTTCTCCGCCGTGCGGCCGGCTTCTGCGGTGCCGGCCTCCGGCAACGCCCCCGAGATTCCCGGGCGGCCCGTGTCGCCACCGGGACGGCATCAGGGCGAACCGTCCGGCCCCGGCTACCCGGAGCGGGGCGGCCGCGCGATGCCGCCGCAGCCCCGCCACGGCGGCGCGGCGGTTCCGCCGGCCGGCCCGCCCGGCGGGGGTTCGCGCCACGGAAGTCACGCCGCACCCGACGGTGTCTACGGCGCTCCCGACCGCACCGGCGGGCACGCGGCCGTCGACCGGACCGGTAGCCACGCTGTCGTCGAGCGCTCCGGTGGCCACGCCGCCGTTGATCGCGCCGGGGGTCATGCCGCCGCCGATCGCACCGGCGGCCACGCTGCTGATCGGGCCGGTGGGCACGCTGCTGATCGGGCCGGTGGGCACGCTGCCGATCGCTCCGGTGGGCACGCTGCTGGGGAGCGCAGCGGTGGGCATGCCGCCGTCGAGCGGACGGGTGGGCACGCGGCCGGCGAGCGGACCGGGGGCCATGCACGGCCCGACCATGTGGCTGGGCAGGGCGGCCCGGGGCGTACCGGTGGGCACGCCCTCCCCGACCCGGACGGCGGCGAGCCGACCGGCGGGTTCGCGCGCCGCGGCAGGCGGGCCGCACCCGGCGACGGTCCCGAGCCCGGATACCCGGCAGGCGGACCGGCCGGCCGGCACGAGGGCGGCGGCGCCGCACGTCCCAGCAGCGGCGGCCCCCGGCCCGTCTCGGCCATCCCCGGCGCGGACGGCCAGTCCTTCGGCTCCCGGAACGCACCCGTCCGGCCCGGCGGTCCCCCCACTGACCAGGGAGGCCGCCACGGCCGCCCCGACCCGAACGAGACCTCGGGACCGATCCCGACCGGCCGCGCGGCCCCCGGCGACACCACCGCCACCGGCCGTCGCCGCCGCGGTGGCCCGGACGGCGGACGCCCCGATGCCCCGGGCCCCGTACCCCCGGCGCGCGCCTCGGCGGCCGTGGTCCCACCCGTCGTACCGGGCCGCGAGGGCGCCCGCACACCCCCGCTACCCGGCCGCGCCGGCGCGATGGCCGGCAGCGCCTCGGGCGTGATCGGCACCACCGGCCAGATCGCCCAGGCCGGAGCCCGCACCCCGGGCGCCCCGCCCCGAGGCACCGGCCGCGTGCCCCGCCCCGGCCAGCCCGGCACCGCCCCGCCGCCCGGCCCCGGCGCACCGGGCCGCGCCGCTCCTGGCGCCCCGGGTCCGGGCTCTTCGGGTCCCGGCGCCCCCGGTCCGGGCTCTCCGGGTCCTGGCGTCCCGGGTCCTGGCGTCCCGGGTCCTGGCGCGCCCGGGTCCGCCGTGCCGGGCCCTTCCGCACCGGGTTCGGCCGTGCCCGGTCCCGGCGCGCCGGGCCGTGCCGCTCCCGGGCGTGCCGTTCCCGGACGCGCTGTTCCGGGCCGTGCCGCTCCCGGCACCGCCGTCCCGGGTCCTGGCGGTCCGAGCCGGTCCGAGCCCGGGGAGATGCCGCCCGGCCCGCAGCCGCCCGGGCGCGCCGCCCGCCGTGGCCGGCCAGGCCCGTCGGGAGCGGCCGCGGCGCCGGTTCGGCCCCCGGCCGGTCCGGAAGGCACCGGCCCGATTCCGCGTGGTGCGGGTGTGTCGCCGTCCGGGACTGGTCCGATTCCGCGTGGTGCGGGTGTGTCGCCGTCCGGGACTGGTCCGATTCCGCGTGGCGCCGGTGCGCCGCCGTCCGGGAGCGGTCCGATTCCGCCGGGTGCCGGTCCGCGGGGGACGGGTGCCGTTCCGCGCGGCGCTGTCGACCGCAATACGGGAGGAATTGCCCGGCCCAGGGGTGCGGGTGCCGCTCCGGCGGGTCCCGTCTCGGGTGGCCCGCGGCCCGTGTCGGGTGCGCCCGGGCCGGTCTCGGGTGCGCCCCGTCCGGTCTCGGGCGCACCCCGTCCGGTCTCGGGCCCTCCGCGCGGCCTCGACGCACCCGGCATGCCCGCCGGCCGAGGCGCCGCGGACGTGGCCCAGCCCTTCGGCGACGACCCGGCACAGCCCGGTCGCGGGGCCGCCGCCGTCCCGCCGGTGCGCGCCGCAGCCGTCGTGCAGCCCGGGCGTCCCGCCGCGCCCGACCGTCCTGTAGGTGCGCCCGACCACCCCGCAGGCGCGCCCGGTCGTGCCGCGCCCGGTCGTGCCGGCGTGCCCGACCGTCCCGGCGCGCCCGACCGTCCCGGCGCACCCGGGCGTGCCGGCGCACCCGGGCGTGCCGCTGCTACGCCCGGGCGTGCCGCTGCTGCGGCCGCTTCCGGTCGGGCGGCTGCCGCGGCTGCTCCCGTTCGTGGTGGCACCGACGTGCCCCCCGGCGGCGTGCCCCCCGACATCCCACCGAACGGGCCGCAGAGCCGGGGTGCCGCCGCAGCCCCGCCCGGACCCGCCACCGCAGCCCCGCCCGGACCCGCCACCGCAACGCCGCCGGGCCGCGCCGCGACTCCACCTGGCCGTGCCGCGACTCCGCCCGGCCGTGCCGTGACTGCGCCTGGCCGTGCCGCGGCCTCGCCCGGACGTGGCGCAGCGGCGGTGCCGCCTGGTCGTGGGGCAGAGAGTGCGCCACCCGATCGTGGGGCAGCGGGTGGCGCCCCGGCCGGCCGTGGCACCCCGCCCGGTCGTGCGGGGGCGGCGACCCCGCCCGGTCGTGCGGCGGCTGCCGCGTCGGCCGGTCGTGCGGCCGCCGCAGGCGCACCCGCGCGCGGTGACGGCGACGTGCCGGCCGGTCGGGTGCCCGGTGAGAACCCCGCGGGCCGCGGTGCCGGAGACGGACCGTCCGGCCCGATCCGCGCAGCCGCGGTAGCGTCCGCCCGAGCCGCCGCCGAAGCGCCCGGCCGCGCCGAGGTGCCCGGTCGTGCCGAGGTGCCGGGCCGTGCCGAGGTGCCCGGTCGTGCCGAGGTGCCGGGCCGGGCTGAGGTGCCGGGTCGGGCTGAGGTGCCTGGCCGGGCCCAGGTGCCCGGTCGTGCTGAGGTGCCGGGCCGTGCCGAGGTGCCGGGTCGGGCTGAGGTGCCGGGTCGGGCTGAGGTGCCGGGTCGGGCTGAGGTGCCCGGTCGAGCCGGAGTGCCTGGGCAGGCTGAGATTTCCGGCCCGGGGGGCGATGGGCGGCCGAGCGGCCAGATCCGCGCCGCCGCGTCTGCTCGGGATGCTTCCGGCGATGATGATTCCGGGCGGGGTGAGGCCGTCGGCGGGCCGTTGGGGACGCTGATGGGTGCGCGGTCCGAGTTGCGGCAGCAGCTGCGGACCAGGCGGCGGTTGCGGGTCATGACTCTGGTCACGCTGAGCGTTGTGGTGCTCGGGCTGCTGCCGCTGTTCTTCGGGATCCGGTCCACGACCCGGGATCCGGTGTTCAATTCGCTCGACGCGCTCAGTGTGCCCGCGTGGGCCGACAAGGACGTCGACGATCGGAGCAGTGGCAGCCGGTGGTGTTTCATCGACTGCCGGTTCCGGGAGCGGACCGCGCAGTCCGAGCGGCCGTTCGAGGAGACGAACCAGGCGTATTCGGCCGCGCTGCGGTCCGCCGGGTGGAAGGTGCGCGGCGGCGAGTGCACCGATCAGCCGACCACCGAGGGCAAGTACACCTGCTGGACGCGGGACGAGTTCACTCTGGACCTGTGGGTACGCCTGCCCGAGTGCGCCGTCGACGCGGTGGCGGCGCAGAACCCGGCGACCGTGCCGTCGACGGGGCCGGACGGGGTCGTGCCCACCACCGATCCGGCGAAGTGTGTCGGGTCGACCGTCAGCATCAAGGTGCAGAACGCCGTCACCGACGTACGGGGCAAGCCCGCGCCGCCCGTGGACCCGTCGCTGATCGGCGAGACGCCCGACCCCGTGCTGACGAATGATCCCTTGCTGGAGCCGACACCCTCGGCGTCGTGACGCGGACCGCGGTGACTGACGGTAGGGTCTGCACGTTGTCGCGCATAGCGGTCCGTCGGTAGAGGAGACGCGTGTAATGAACGCCGGAGAAGTCGCAGGTCTGATCGCGGCGGGCGCCTTCCTGATGCTCGTGCTGGTGCTGGCCGTGCCGATCCTGAAGCTGCGGCACACCGTGGACGCCGCCACGCAGGCGATCAACGACCTGAACGACCGGACCGGGCCGCTGCTCGGCGGGGTCACCGAGACGGTGGAGAACGTGAACACCGCGCTGGGGCAGGTCCAGGTCTCATTGGACGGTGTGAACCTGCAGCTCGCGAAGATCGACACGATGACCGAGCACGCCCAGAACGTCACGGCCAACGTCGCGAACCTGGCCACCGTGGTGTCGGCGGCGGCGGCGAACCCGCTGGTCAAGGTGGCCTCGTTCGGGTACGGGCTGCGCAAGGCGGCCGCCGCACGCCGGCACGCCGAGGACGAGCGTGAGGTGCGCGCCTCCCTGAAGCAGCGCCGCAAGGCCGCCCGCGCCGACCGCTGACGACCGCCGCCGCAAGGCGGCACCCAGCAGACGAACAGCGGCCGGCCAGGCCCCAGCGGCCGACAAGACGGCAGCCGGGAAGACGGCAGCCGGGGCCGAGGGACAGCGGCCGGGGCCGGGAAGACGGCAGCCGGAGCCGAGGGGCGGCGGCCGGGGCCGAGAAGACGGGCGGCCGGGAGAAAGACGCCGGCAGCGGCCGGAAGACACCGGAGCGGAAGAACCGGAGAGAAGACTCATGAAGCGGTTGCTCTGGCTGGGCGTGGGCCTGGCCGTCGGCGCCATCGTCGTGCGCAAGGTCACGAGGAAGGCCAACGAGTTCACCCCGTCCGGCATCGCCACGTCGCTGTCGGAATCGGCTGGCGGTCTCGTCGAGTCCCTGCGTAGCTTCGTGGAGGACGTGCGCGAGGGAATGGCCGAGCGCGAGCAGGAGATCCACGCGGCGTTCGCGGCGGGGGAGCTCTACGAGGACAAGTTCGCCGACCTGCGCGACGAGCAGGGCGGTTCACACGGGCGGCACGCCCAGGAGGGTCACTGATGAAGACGGCGGAGATCAAGCGGCGCTATCTGGCGCATTTCGAGGCCAACGGGCACACGGTCGTGCCGAGTGCCCCGCTGCCCGCTATCGACGACCCTAATCTGCTGTTCATCAACGCCGGCATGGTGCAGTTCGTCCCGTTCTTCCTGGGCCAGCGGACCCCGCCGTACCAGCGTGCGGTCAGCGTGCAGAAGTGCATCCGTACGCCGGACATCGACGAGGTCGGCAAGACCAGCCGGCACGGCACGTTCTTCCAGATGAACGGCAACTTCTCGTTCGGCGACTACTTCAAGGCGGAGGCGATCCGGCTCGCCTGGGAGCTGTCGACGAACCCCGTGGAGAAGGGCGGCTTCGGGCTGGATCCGGAGCGGATCTGGGCCACCGTCTACCTCGACGACGACGAGGCGGCCGAGATGTGGCGCACCACCGGTGTGCCGGCCGAGCGGATCGTGCGCCGGGGCAAGAAGGACAACTGGTGGCACATGGGCATCCCCGGCCCCGGGGGCACCTGTTCCGAGCTTTTCTACGACCGCGGCCCCTCGTACGGCAAGGAGGGCGGCCCGGAGGTCGACGAGGACCGGTACATGGAGTACTGGAACCTCGTCTTCATGCAGTACGAGATCACCGACGTGAAGAGCAAGGAGAACTTCACGATCGTCAGTGATCTGCCGAAGAAGAACATCGACACCGGCATGGGCCTGGAGCGGGTCGCGTCGATCCTGCAGGGCGTCGACAACCTGTACGAGATCGACGAGGTCAAGCCGATCCTGGCGCGGGCGGCGGAGCTGGCCGGCAAGGTGTACGGCGCGCACTCCGGCCACGAGGCCGGACTGTCCCACCCGGACGACGTGCGGCTCCGCGTGATCGCCGACCATGTGCGTACGGCGCTGATGCTGATCGGTGACGGGGTCACCCCCTCCAACGAGGGCCGCGGCTACGTGCTGCGCCGGATCATGCGCCGGGCGATCCGGGCGATGCGCCTCCTCGGCTGGCAGGGTGCGACCTTCCCCGAGCTGCTGCCGGTGGCGCGGGACTGCATGGCGCCGTCGTATCCGGAACTCGCGGAGGAGTTCGGCCGGATCTCCACGTACGCGTACGCGGAGGAGGAGGCGTTCCTGTCCACGCTGCGCGCGGGCACCACGATCCTCGACACGGCGATCACCGACACCAAGTCGAAGGGCGGCAGCGCGCTCCCCGGCGACAAGGCGTTCCAGCTGCACGACACGTACGGTTTCCCGATCGACCTCACCCTGGAGATCGCCGCGGAGCAGGGCCTCAGTGTCGACCAGGAGGGCTTCCGCCGGCTGATGGCGGACCAGCGGCACCGTGCCAAGGCGGACGCGGCCGCGCGCAAGACGGGTCACGCGGACCTGTCCGCGTACCGTTCGGTGCTCGATGCGGGCGGCCCGGTCGAGTTCACCGGCTACGCGGAGGTCTCCCGCGAGTCGCGGGTGCGCGCGCTGCTCGGCAGCGGCGGCACGCGCGTCGAGGCGGCCGGTGAGGGCGACTACGTCGAGCTGGTGCTCGACAGCACGCCGTTCTACGCCGAGGGCGGCGGTCAGCAGGCGGACACCGGCCTGATCAACGTCGGCGCCGGCCAGGTCGAGATCGTCGACGTGCAGCAGCCGATCCCGGGCCTGATCGTGCACAAGGCGCGGGTCCTGCGCGGCGAGGTGCGCGCGGGCGAGGCGGGCTTCGCGGAGATCGACGTGACCCGGCGCAAGGCGATCTCGCGGTCGCACACCGCGACGCACCTGATCCACCAGACGATGCGGGCGTTCCTCGGCGAGTCGGCGACCCAGGCGGGTTCGCTGAACGCGCCGGGCCGGCTGCGGTTCGACTTCAACACCCCCGGCGCGGTGTCGCCGGGCGTGCTGCACGACGTCGAGCAGCAGGTCAACGAGGTGCTGCTGCGGGACCTCGAAGTCCATGCGTTCATCACCTCGCAGGAGGAGGCGCGCCGGCTCGGCGCGATGGCCCTGTTCGGGGAGAAGTACGGCGACGAGGTCCGTGTGGTTGAAGTCGGCGACTACGCGCGTGAACTCTGCGGCGGCACGCACGTCGCCCGCTCGGGTCAGCTCGGCCTCGTGAAGATCCTGACCGAGTCGTCCATCGGCTCCGGCGTACGCCGGGTCGAGGCGCTCGTGGGCATCGACGCGTTCGGCTTCCTGGCCAAGGAGCACCTCCTCGTCACCCGCCTCGCGGAGCTGTTCCGGGTCCCCGGCGATCAGGTCGCCGACCGGGTCGAGCAGACCGTGACGGCGCTGCGCGACGCGGAGAAGGAGCTCGAGAAGATGCGGGCTCAGATGGTGCTCGGTGGGGCGGGTGCGCTTGCCGCGCAGGCCAGGGACCTGAGGGGCGTGGCGTTCGTCGGCACCGAGGCACCCGAGGGCGCGGCGACCAACGATGTGCGTACCCTTGCGCAGGAGATTCGGGGCAAGATCGACAACGGTCGTCCCGCGGTGGTCGCGGTCGCGGCCCGGTCGAACGGCAAGGCGTCACTGATCGTAGCGATCAATGCGGTCGCGAAGAACCGTGGCCTGTCCGCGGCGGATCTGGTCAAGGGTGCGCTCTCGGGGCGCGGCGGCGGCAACGCCGACCTCGCGCAGGGCGGCGGCATCCCCGCTGACCAGGTGCCGGCGCTGCTGGCGGCGGTGGAGAAGGCGGTCGGCGACGCTGCCTGAGAGAGAGGTCGGACCGATGAACGCGCTGCCGCGGGGTAGGCGGCTGGGTGTTGATGTCGGTAAGGTGCGCGTCGGGGTCGCACTCAGTGACCCCGACGGGATCCTGGCCACCCCCCTGGTCACGGTGCCCCGTGACATGGCGGCGGCGCCCGGCGCCGTCCCCGGCGACATTGCCGAGCTCGTCCGCCTGGTGGGGGAGCACGAGGCGGTGCAGATCGTGGTGGGTCTCCCGGTGCGCCTCAACGGTGCCGAAGGGGATGCCGCCATCGACATTCGTGCGTACGCTGAGCGGCTGGAACATGCGGCCGGGCAGGTTCCGGTAGTCCTCACGGACGAGAGGATGTCGACGGTGGTCGCAACCCGTAGGCTCGCCGAGCGTGGAGTCCGCGGCAAGCGGCAACGGGCGGTCGTCGACCAGGCGGCCGCGGTGGAGATCCTGCAGAGCTGGCTGGACGCACAGCGGAGGCAGATGAGATGATCGACGAGCTGGACCTGGCGTTCGATGAGCAGATCGAACGCGGCAAACCTCGCCATCGGCGGGGCGTTCGCGGCGCCAAGGGCGGCAAGGGCAAGTCCGCCGTCGCCTTCCTCATGATCTTCATCCTGCTCGGCGTCCTCGGCGTCGGCGGATACCTCGGCTACGAGAAGATCAAGGGCTTCTTCACCGCCGCCGACTACGACGGCCCCGGCACCGACGCGGTGCAGGTCGAGATCGCCAAGAACTCGAGCCTCACCGACATCGGCAACACCCTGGTGGACGCCGACGTGGTGAAGAGCACCGCGGCCTTCATCGACGCCGCGGACGCCAACCCCAAGGGCAAGAACATCCAGTCGGGCACGTACAACCTGCGCAAGCAGATGGCCGCCAAGGAGGCGGTGACGCTGCTGCTCGACCCGAAGGCGCGGGTCAGTAAGGGTGTCACGATCCCCGAGGGGAAGACGGCCAACCAGGTCTACACGATCCTGTCGAAGGCGACCGGCATCCCGGTGGCGGAGTTCAAGAACGCCGGCAAGAACCCCGAGGCGCTGGGCATCCCGGACTTCTGGTTCAACCGTACGGACGGGCAGAAGGTCACCAAGTCCGTCGAGGGCTTCCTCTTCCCGGACACGTACGAGTTCCCGCCCAAGGGCACGGCGGCCGACTACCTGCAGCTGATGGTCCAGCACTTCATGAAGGTGGCGGACGAGCTCGACTTCGTGCAGAAGGCCGAGACGGTGCGCAACATCAGCCCGTACGAGGTGCTGACGGTGGCGTCGCTGTCGCAGGCCGAGGGCGGCAACTCGGAGGACTTCGGGAAGGTGGCGCGGGTCGCCTACAACCGGCTCTACGGCGACGACTTCCACTGCCAGTGCCTCGAGTTCGACGTCGGCATCAACTACTACTACCAGCTCACCGGCCGGCCGACGAAGCCGTCCGGCAAGATGACCGACGACGAGCTGTTCGACACCAAGAACCCGTACCGGCTGCACGGCAAGGACGGCCTGACGCCGACGCCGATCAACAACCCCGGCAAGGTCGCGATGAAGGGCGCGCTCGACCCGCCGAAGGGTGACTGGCTGTACTTCGTGGCGATCGACAAGAAGGGTCACTCGGCCTTCACCGGTGACTACAACCAGCACCTGAGGAACATCAACAAGGCCAAGCAGAACGGCGTCCTCTAGGGTCGGTGGGGTGCGAACTCCCACCGGCCGCCGGGCCGCCGTCTGCGGCAAACCGATCGGGCACTCCCTGTCGCCCGTGATCCACGCCGCGGGGTTCGCCGCGGCGGGACTGTTCGACTGGTCGTATACGGCCATCGAGTGTGCCGAGGCCGAGCTGCCGCAGCTGGTGGCCGGTCTCGGCCCGGAATGGGCCGGGCTGTCGCTGACGATGCCCCTGAAGGAAACGGCCCTGACGCTGGCCGCGCAGGCGTCGCCGGTCGCGCTCGCGACCGGCGCCGCCAACACTCTGGTACGCCGTGACGACGGCACCTGGTTCGCGGACAACACCGACGTGCCCGGCATGGTCCGCGTCCTCTCCGACGCGGGCCTGACCGGCTCGCCGTCCGTCTCGGTGCTGGGCGGGGGCGGCACGGCCCGGGCGGCGCTCGCCGCGGCGTCCGCCCTCGGTGCCACCGGGGTGACCGTGGTGACCCGCCGTCCCGAGGCCCGCGCCGAGCTGGCGCCGGCCGCCGAGGCGCTGGGCCTGACGCTGACCGGCGTCGACTGGGCCGGGGCGCCGGCCGCGTTCGACGCCGACGCGGTGATCTCGACCGTCCCCAAGGGCGCGGCCGACGGCCTGGCCCCGCAGGTCACCTGGCGTCCGGGCACGGTGCTCTTCGACGCGATCTACGACCCGTGGCCGACCCCGCTCGCCTCCGCGGCGGCGTCGCACGGGGTGCGGGTCGTGTCGGGGCTCGACCTGCTGCTGGCCCAGGCGCTGGGGCAGTTCGAGCAGTTCACCGGGGTGCGCCCGGCGCCGGAGCGGGCCATGCGTGAGGCCCTCCTCGCCGCCGCCGGCGTCCGCTGAGGGCCGGGCCGGTCCGGCTGGCGGGACGGTGGTGGGCTGGCGGCGGTGTGCCACCGCCGCATGCCAGACTGTGACTCGTGTTGCGCTGGCTTACCGCAGGTGAATCCCATGGTCCGGCGCTCGTCGCCCTGATGGAGGGCGTGCCCGCCGGGGTGCGGGTGACGAGCGAGGACATCGGTCGTGATCTCGCGCGCCGGCGCCTCGGCTACGGCCGGGGTGCGCGGATGAAGTTCGAGCAGGACGAGATCGAGATCGTCGGCGGCATCCGGCACGGGCTCACGCTGGGCAGCCCGGTGGCGATCCGCGTCGGCAACTCGGAGTGGCCGAAGTGGGAGACGGTCATGGCCGCCGACCCGGTCGACCCGGACGAGCTGGCCGCGCAGGCGCGCAACGCGCCGCTGACCCGGCCCCGGCCCGGGCACGCCGACCTGGCCGGCATGCAGAAGTACGGCCACACCGACGCCCGGCCCATCCTGGAGCGGGCCAGCGCCCGGGAGACCGCCGCGCGCGTCGCCGTGGGCGTGGTGGCGAAGGCCCTGATCAAGCAGGCACTGGGCATCGACATCGTCTCGCACGTCATCGAGCTGGGGCCCGTCGCCGCGAAGGCGGGCCTGATCCCGGTGCCCGAGGATGCCGAGCGGATCGACGCCGACCCGCTGCGCTGCCTGGATCCGGAGGCGAGCGCGCGGATGGTGGCCGAGGTCGATGCGACGAAGAGGGAGGCGGACACGCTCGGCGGCATCGTGGAGGTGCTCGCTTACGGCGTACCCCCGGGTCTGGGGTCTCATGTGCAGTGGGACCGCAAGCTCGACGCCCGGCTGGCCACCGCCCTGATGTCGATCCAGTCGGTGAAGGGTGTCGAGATCGGCGACGGCTTCACCCAGGCCCGGTCCCGCGGGTCGGTCGCGCACGACGAGATCATCCCGACGCCCAACGGCGTCCGGCGGGTCACCGACCGGGCGGGCGGCCTGGAGGGCGGCATCACCAACGGCGAGAACCTGCGGGTACGCGCGGCGCTGAAGCCGATCTCGTCGCTGAACCGGGCGCTCCAGACGGTCGACGTGGTCACCGGCGAGCCGGCCACCGCGATCAACCAGCGGTCGGACGTGTGCGCGGTGCCGGCCGGCGCGGTCGTCGCCGAGGCGATGGTGGCGCTGGTGCTCGCCGAGGCCGCGACCGAGAAGTTCGGCGGCGACTCGGTGGCCGAGATCCGCCGCAACCTCGCCGGTTACCTCGACAGTCTGCCGATCCGCTGATGGCGCCCGTGGCCGTGGTCGTGGGCCCGCCCGGCGCCGGCAAGACGACCGTCGGGCAGGCCCTCGCGGCGCTGCTCGGCGTCCGGTTCGCCGACACCGACCACCTGGTCGAGGAGCGGGCGGGCAAGCCGATCCCGGAGATCTTCTTCGACGACGGCGAGGACGAGTTCCGCCGCCTGGAACGCGAGACGATCGCCGCCTCGCTCGGGTCGTTCGACGGCGTGCTCGCGCTGGGCGGCGGGGCCATCCTCGACGACGGCACCCGCGACGCGCTGGGCGCGCACACGGTGGTGTTCCTGTCGGTGGAGCTGTCCGACGCGGTCAAGCGGGTCGGTCTCGGCGCCGGGCGGCCGCTGCTGAGCGTCAACCCGCGGGCGACGCTGAAGTACCTCATGGAGCAGCGCCGCCCGCTCTACGCGGCGGTCGCCACGCACACCGTGAAGACCGACGGGCGCGACCCCGGCGACCTCGCCGCCGAGCTCGCCGGCCTGCTCAAGCCCGGCTGACCTCCAGCGCCTCGATCCGCCTGATCAGCGGGGCCAGTTCCGCGCGTACGGCGGTGAGCACCTCGGGGGCCGGGGTGCTCGCCCGCAGGTGGGCGTACCCGGCGGTGGCGGCGGCGACCGCGCGGCGGGTGGCCCGGCTGTCGGCGCCCCGGTCGGCGAGGGCGCGCCCGGCGAGCCCGTCCGGTTCGGCGGCCAGGGCGATGAGCAGGTGCTCGCAGCCCACGTAGTTGTGGCCCAGACTCGTCGCCTCGGTGACGGCGAGCTCCACGACGTTGGCCGCGGGGGTGCTGAACCGCAGCCCCTCGCCGGCGGCCCCGGCGGGCTCGGTGCCGGCCGGGACGGTGATCGTGGCCGGGTCGATGTCCATCGCGCCGAGGATCTGCAGGGCCAGGTTGCCGCCCTCGGCGAGCATCCCGTGCAGCAGGTGCGCGCTGGTCACGTTCGGTGCGCCGGTCTCCCGGGCCCGGTCGGTGGCCAGCGACAACGCCGTCACGGCACGCGCGGTGAAGTGCGGGAGGCGGGCGGCGAGCTGCTCCTGGTCCAGGTCGCCGAGGACCGTCCGGCGGATCGCCGTGACCCGGCGTACGGCCGCCTCCAGGGCCCGCTGGCAGATGGCCGAGACCGGCACGCCGGCGTCGCGGACGGCCTCGGCGAGGTCGTCGGGCAGGTACACGTTGATTTTCGGCATGGCCACATGTAACCCCGGATGGGGTTAGCTGTCTATAACCCCATGTCGGCGGCACTAGCATCGGAGCCGATGGACGACGTGACCCGAATCCCCGTGCCCGGCGAGCGGCCGTACGACGTGCTGGTCGGCGCCGGTCTGCTCGACGCGCTGCCCGGCCTGCTCGACGGCGCCGTGCGCGTCGCCGTCCTGCACGCCCCGCCGCTGAAGCAACGCGCCGAGGCGGTCGCCGACGCGCTCGAGGCGGCCGGCGTGCGCCCGCTGCCGATCGAGGTGCCCGACGCCGAGGCCGGCAAGACCGTCGAGGTGGCCGCCCGCTGCTGGGACGAGCTGGGCGCGGCCGGCTTCACCCGTACGGATGCCGTGGTGGGTGTCGGCGGGGGAGCGGTCACCGACCTCGCCGGTTTCGTCGCGGCCGGCTGGCTGCGCGGGGTGCGCTGGGTGCCGGTGTCGTCCTCGCTGCTCGGCATGGTCGACGCGGCGGTCGGCGGCAAGACCGGCATCAACACCGCCGCGGGCAAGAACCTGGTCGGCGCCTTCCACCCGCCGGCCGGCGTGCTCTGCGACCTCGGCCTGCTCGCCACGCTGCCGCACGACGACCTGGTCGCCGGGCTCGCCGAGGTGGTCAAGTGCGGCTTCATCGCCGACCCCGCGATCCTGGACCTGGTCGAGGGCGACCCGGCGGCGGCGGCCGACCCGCGCGGCGCCGTGCTGCGCGAGCTGGTCGAGCGGGCGGTCCGGGTCAAGGCGCACGTCGTCGGCACCGACCTGCGCGAGTCGGGGCTGCGCGAGATCCTCAACTACGGCCACACGCTGGGTCACGCCATCGAGAAGAACGAGCGGTACGCGTGGA
Organism: Pseudosporangium ferrugineum; assembly: GCF_003002065.1. Classification (GTDB taxonomy): domain Bacteria; phylum Actinomycetota; class Actinomycetes; order Mycobacteriales; family Micromonosporaceae; genus Actinoplanes; species Actinoplanes ferrugineus_A. Next base: position 82,772 of record NZ_PVZG01000010.1, on the reverse strand, counting down.
GGCACGGTCACGCGGTCGCGGTCGGCCTGATCTACGCCGCCGAGCTGGGCCGTCTCACCGGCCGGCTCGACGACGCCACCGCCGGGCGGCACCGCGCCGTGCTGTCGCTGCTGGGGCTGCCGGTGGCGTACCGGGCCGACGCCTGGGACGACCTGCTGGCGGCGATGCGCGTCGACAAGAAGGCCCGCGCGGACACCCTGCGCTTCGTGGTGCTGGACGGCCTCGCCCGGCCCGGCATCCTCACCGTCTCCGACGAGTCGGTGCTGGCCCGGGCGTATGCGGCGGTCGCGTCGTGAGCCGGGTCTACGTGCTCAACGGGCCGAACCTGGGCCGGCTCGGCACCCGCCAGGTCGACGTCTACGGCGTCACCTCGTACGCCGGCCTCGTGACCCTGTGCGAGCGGACCGGCAAGGAGCTGGGCCTGGACGTGGTGGTGCGGCAGACCGACGCCGAGCACGAGATGCTCGGCTGGCTGCACGCGGCCGCCGACGAGCAGGCGCCGGTGGTGCTCAACCCGGGCGCGTGGTCGCATTACTCGTACGCGGTCCGCGACGCCTGCGCGATGCTGCGCGCGCCCCTGGTCGAGGTGCACATCTCCAACATCCACGCCCGCGAGGAGTTCCGGCACCACTCGGTGGTCTCGGCGGTCGCCACCGGGGTGATCGCCGGCCTGGGCGTCGACGGCTACCGGCTAGCCCTGCACCACGTGGCGGGACGGCATTGACCCGGTTCGCCCGCTGACCCCATACGCCGGTAAACTCCACCGGTCACCTCCACGTATCAAGAACAAGGCAGGACATGGCTTCCACCAACGACCTGAAGAACGGCCTCGTGCTCAACCTCGACGGCGAACTGTGGGCCGTGGTCGAGTTCCAGCACGTCAAGCCGGGCAAGGGTGGGGCGTTCGTGCGCACCACGCTCAAGAACGTCCTCTCCGGCAAGGTGGTGGACAAGACCTTCAACGCCGGCACCAAGGTCGACACCGCGACGGTCGACAAGCGCACCATGCAGTACCTGTACCTGGACGGTGAGGACTACGTCTTCATGGACCTGGACACCTTCGACCAGATCTCGGTGCCCGGCGGCACGGTCGGCGAGGCCGCCAACTACCTGCTGCCCGAGGCCGAGGCGACGGTCGCCACCCACGAGGGCGTCCCGCTCTACATCGAGCTGCCCACCAGCGTCTTCCTCGAGGTCACCTACACCGAGCCGGGCCTGCAGGGCGACCGCTCGACCGGCGGCACCAAGCCGGCCACCGTCGAGACCGGCGCCACCGTGCAGGTGCCGCTCTTCATCACCACCGGCGAGAAGATCAAGGTCGACACCCGCGACGGCCGTTACCTCGGCCGCAGCTGATGGCCGAGGGCCCCAAGACGCAGATGCCGGCGCGCCGCAAGGCGCGCAAGCGTGCGCTCGACGTCCTCTACGAGGCCGACCTGCGCGATCTGCCGCCGAACCAGGTGCTCGCCACCTACCTGGAGCGGATCGCCAAGCCCCACCCGGACCACCTGGACTACACGGTCGGCCTGGTCGAGGGCGTGGCCAAGCACCTCGACCGGATCGACGAGCTGATCTCCAGCTACGCCGAGGGCTGGACCCTGGAGCGCATGCCGGTCGTCGACCGCAACCTCGCCCGCATCGCCGTCTACGAGCTGCTCTACCTGCCCGAGATCGACGACCCGGTCGCGATCACCGAGGCCGTCGAGCTGGCGAAGCAGATGTCCACGGACGACAGCCCCCGCTTCCTCAACGGCATCCTCGGCCGGATCGCGGAGTTCGCCACGCGGTAGGAACGAGATCAAGGTCAAGAGCTTGATGTCGTAGCTTCGTGGGTGGTGCGGACCGCAACTCCCGTCGAGGCCGGGCCGGGGCCCAGCTGACGCCGGCCCTGGCCCTTCATTCTGCGTGAGTGGTCACCCGGAACCCCGGTGCACGGGCAGCCCGGTCACCTGCGGTCACTGTTGATCTGACTGCGGTGAGCGACCGGATGCCTCGGCGGCCGGCCCGGAAAAGGCGACGGCGGGCCCAGCAAAGGCAGCGGCGGCCCGGAAAAGGCAAAGAGGGACCCACGGGTGTGGGTCCCTCGCCGTGGAGCGGGTTCAGCTGGCGAAGAAGGCGCGGGGGTCCGCGACCAGGACGCCGGCCTCGGTCAGGCGCTCGATGAGGCCCGACGGCGAGATGTCGTACACGATCGCGAGCGCGCGCAGGTCGTCCGCGCGGATCGACAGCACGCGCCCGTTGTAGTCACCGCGCTGCTGCTGGATGGCCCGGGCGTAGCGGGCGACGTAGGCCAGGTCCTCGCCGGCCGCGTCGTACAGCTTCTCCAGGTCCAGCACGATCTTGTTGGTGGCCTCGAGCCGGACGCCGCTGCCGTCGGGCAGCAGCTCCGAGACGGGCACGCGGTAGAAGTCGGCCAGTTCGGCCAGTCGCGAGACGGTGACGGCACGGTCGCCACGCTCGTACGAACCCACCACCACGGCCTTCCACCGGCCGTTCGACTTCTCTTCCACGCCCTGCAGGGACAGCCCCTGCTGCTGGCGGATGGACCGCAGGCGGGCGCCCAGCGACTTGGCGTACTCAGACGGCATTCGGACACTCCAGTACTGTGCTGGCCCGGAGGGTTCTTCCTCCGGATCGCTACGCTGCGTGACGGTACGGAGTTTGCCAGCCCGGGTCAAGTGTCGGTTACCGATGAGTCGCCGGGCGCGGGGGAGACTTGCCCGCATTCGCCCGTCTGGTCCGTGGGTCAGCCAGGTCACCATGGTCATCGCCGCGGCCGCTGGTAACGTAGCGTCAGCCGTCGAGCCGCCCTGGCCAGGGTGCCCGCCGGCCGTACACCAGACGTCCTTTAACGACCCGTCCCGTGAGGCGGGGAAGGAGGTCCGCCGTGGCATATCCACGCGCCGACACCGGTTCCACCAAGATCATTCTTTCGGGGTCCGACCTTCAGCGGGTCGTCGACCGGATCGCCCACCAGATCCTCGAGAAGACGTCCGGCGCCCGGGACACCGTCCTGCTCGGCATCCCGACGCGCGGCGTACCGCTCGCCCGCCGCCTCGCCGCCCGGATCCACGCCTTCGAGGGCATCGACATCCCGGTGGGCGCGCTCGACATCACGCTCTACCGCGACGACCTGCGGCTGCACGCCACCCGGGCGCTCGGCAAGACCGACATCCCCGGCGGTGGCCTCGACGGGCGGCGGGTGATCCTCGTCGACGACGTGCTGTTCTCCGGGCGCACCGTCCGGGCGGCGCTGGACGCCCTCAGCGACGTCGGCCGGCCCAGCTCGGTGCAGCTCGCCGTCCTGGTCGACCGCGGGCACCGCGAGCTGCCGATCCGCGCCGACTACGTCGGCAAGAACATCCCCACCGCGCTCGCCGAGAAGGTGCGCGTGTCGCTCGCCGAGACCGACGACGGCGCCGACGAGGTCAAGCTGTACGGAGGAGCCGCATGATCAAGCACCTGCGTTCGGCGGCGGACCTGGACGCCGGCACCGCCACGCTGATCCTGGACACCGCCGCCGAGATGGCCGCCCTGGCCGGCCGCGAGGTGAAGAAGCTGCCGACCCTGCGCGGCCGTACGGTGGTCAACCTCTTCTACGAGGACTCCACGCGTACCCGGATCTCGTTCGAGGCCGCGGCCAAGCGGCTCTCCGCCGACGTCATCAACTTCTCGGCGAAGGGCTCCAGCGTCTCGAAGGGCGAGAGCCTCAAGGACACGGCGCTGACCCTGCAGGCGATGGGCGCCGACGCGGTCGTGATCCGGCACCCGGCCTCCGGCGCCCCGCACCGGCTCGCGTCGTGGGTGGACGGTTCGGTGGTCAACGCCGGCGACGGCACCCACGAGCACCCGACGCAGGCGCTGCTGGACGCGTACACGATGCGGTCGAGGCTCGGGAGGATCGACGGCCTGAACGTGGCGATCGTGGGTGACGTCCTGCACAGCCGCGTCGCCCGTTCCAACGTCCTGCTGCTCACCACCCTCGGGGCGAAGGTGACCCTGGTCGGCCCGCCGACCCTGATCCCGGTCGACATCGCCGCCGCGCTCTCGCCCGGAACTGAGCCTTCCCGCGGCGGAAAACCGAAAGAAAATCGGACGGGGGTGTCCTACGACCTGGACAGCGTCCTCGCGGGCACTGACGTGGTCATGATGTTGCGGGTGCAGACCGAGCGGATGCAGGACTCGTACTTCCCCTCGGCGCGCGAGTACAGCCGCCGCTACGGGCTCGACGTGCCGCGCATGCGCAAGCTGCCGGAGCACGCCATCGTCATGCACCCGGGGCCGATGAACCGGGGCATGGAGATCGCACCCGAGGTGGCCGACTCGTCGCGCTCCACGATCGTCGAACAGGTCGCCAACGGCGTCAGCGCCCGGATGGCCGTTCTCTACCTGCTGCTCGGAGGAAAAGCGTGACCAGCTCGTACCTGATCAAGGGTGTCTCGGTCCTGGGCGGTGACCGCACCGATCTGCTGATCCGCGACGGGGTGGTCGCCGACGGCGGCGGCACGGCGGACGAGACGATCGACGCGGACGGCCTGGTCGCCCTGCCCGGCCTGGTCGACCTGCACACCCACCTGCGCGAGCCGGGCCGCGAGGACGCCGAGACGGTCGAGACCGGCTCGCGGGCCGCGGCGCTCGGCGGCTACACCGCCGTCTTCGCGATGGCCAACACCTCCCCGGTCGCGGACACCGCCGGCGTCGTCGAGCAGGTGTGGCGGCTCGGCCGCGAGGCGGGCCTGGTCGACGTGCTGCCGATCGGGGCGGTCACCGTCGGCCTGGCCGGCAGGCAGCTGGCCGAGCTGGGCGCGATGGCCACCTCGGCGGCCGGCGTACGGATCTTCTCCGACGACGGTCACTGCGTCGCCGACCCGCGCCTGATGCGCCGCGCGCTGGAGTACGTGAAGGCGTTCGACGGCATCATCGCCCAGCACGCCGAGGAGCCGCGGCTCACCGAGGGCGCCCAGATGCACGAGGGCGAGGTCTCCACCCGGCTGGGCCTGACCGGCTGGCCCGCGGTCGCCGAGGAGGCGATCATCGCCCGCGACGTGCTGCTCGCCGAGCACGTCGGCAGCCGCCTGCACGTCTGCCACGTGTCGACGGCCGGGTCGGTCGAGGTGCTGCGCCACGCCAAGGCCCGGGGCGTACGCGTCACCGCCGAGGTCACCCCGCACCACCTGCTGCTCACCGACGAGCTGGCCGCCTCCTACGACCCGGTGTTCAAGGTCAACCCGCCGCTGCGGACGGCGTCCGACGTCACCGCGCTGCGCGAGGCCCTGGTCGAGGGCGTGATCGACATCGTCGCCACCGACCACGCACCGCACGCCGTGGAGGACAAGGAGTGCGAGTGGGCGTACGCGCGTCCCGGCATGGTGGGCCTGGAAACGGCCCTGCCGGTCGTCCTGAGCGTGCTCGGTGAGCAGTGGGAGCTGATCGCCGAGCGGATGTCCCGGGCGCCCGCCCGGATCGCCGGCCTCGCCGGGCACGGCACCGACCTCAGCGCCGGCACGCCGGCCAACCTCACGCTGGTGGACCCGTCCGCCCGCCGGGTCGTCGACCCGGCCGGGCTGGCGAGCCGCAGCCGCAACACACCGTACGCGGGCACCACCCTGCCGGGTCGCATCGTCGCGACCTTCCTCCGGGGAGAGCCGACAGTCCTGGACGGGAAGGCCGTCAAATGACCAGACCAGCGATTCTTGTGCTCGAGGACGGGCGCACGTTCCACGGGAGTTCCTACGGCGCCGAGGGGGAGACCTTCGGCGAGGCCGTGTTCACCACCGGCATGACCGGTTACCAGGAGACGCTGACCGATCCGTCGTACCACCGGCAGGTCGTCGTGCAGACGGCGCCGCAGATCGGCAACACCGGCGTCAACGACGAGGACGACGAGTCCGGCCGGATCTGGGTCGCCGGCTACGTGGTCCGCGACCCGGCCCGGCGCCCCTCGAACTGGCGCGCCACCGGCGACCTGGGCGAGCGCCTGGCCGCCGAGGGCGTGGTCGGCATCAGCGGCGTCGACACCCGCGCCCTGACCCGGCACCTGCGCTCGCGCGGCGCCATGCGGGTCGGCGTCTCGACCGTCGACCTCGACCCGGCGTCGCTGCTGACCCGGGTCAGGGCGGCGCCGGAGATGGCCGGCGCGGACCTGTCCGCCGAGGTCACCACGGCCGGGCGCTACACCGTCGAGGCCGTCGGCGAGCACCGGTACACGGTCGCCGCCCTCGACCTGGGCATCAAGCGCAACGTGTCGCGCCGGCTGGCCGAGCGCGGCGTCACCACGCACGTCTTCCCGGCCACGTCCTCCCTCGAGGACCTGCTGGCGGTGAGCCCGGACGCGGTGTTCCTCTCCCCGGGTCCGGGCGACCCGGCCACGGCGGACGGGCCGGTCGCGCTGGCCCGCGCGGTGCTGAGCCGCCGGGTGCCGCTGTTCGGCATCTGCTTCGGCAGCCAGATCCTGGGCCGGGCGCTCGGCTTCGGCACCTACAAGCTGGGGTACGGCCACCGCGGCATCAACCAGCCGGTGCTCGACCGGACCACCGGCAAGGTCGAGGTGACCAGCCACAACCACGGGTTCGCGGTCGACGCGCCGCTCAACACCGTGATCGACACGGACTTCGGCGGCGTCGAGGTCTCCCATGTCTGCCTGAACGACAACGTGGTCGAGGGCTTGCGGGCGCTCGAGGTGCCCGCGTTCACCGTCCAGTACCACCCCGAGGCGGCCGCGGGCCCGCACGATGCGGACTACCTGTTCGACCGGTTCGTGGAGCTCGTCGAGAAGGTGGAGGCCTGATGCCGAAGCGCACCGATCTGCAGCACGTGATGGTGATCGGCTCCGGCCCGATCGTCATCGGCCAGGCCTGCGAGTTCGACTACTCGGGCACCCAGGCCTGCCGGGTCCTGCGCGCCGAGGGGCTGCGCGTCTCCCTGGTCAACTCCAACCCCGCGACGATCATGACGGACCCGGAGTTCGCCGACGCCACGTACGTCGAGCCGATCACCCCGGAGTTCGTCGAGCTGGTCATCGCCCGCGAGCGCCCCGACGCGATCCTGCCGACGCTGGGCGGGCAGACCGCGCTGAACACGGCGGTCGCCCTGCACGAGAACGGCGTGCTGGACAAGTACGGCGTCGAGCTGATCGGCGCCAACATCGACGCGATCCGCCGCGGCGAGGACCGGCAGCTGTTCAAGGACATCGTCGCGAAGGCCGGCGGCGAGACCCCGCGCAGCCGCGTCTGCCACTCGATGGACGAGGTGCGGGCCACCGTCGCCGAGCTGGGTCTGCCGGTGGTCATCCGGCCGTCGTTCACCATGGGCGGCCTCGGCTCCGGCATGGCGCACAGCGACGCGGACCTCGAGCGGATCGCGGGCGCCGGCCTGGCCGCCTCCCCGGTGCACGAGGTGCTCATCGAGGAGAGCGTGCTCGGCTGGAAGGAGTACGAGCTCGAGCTGATGCGCGACAGGAACGACAACGTCGTGGTGGTCTGTTCGATCGAGAACGTCGACCCGATGGGCGTGCACACCGGCGACAGCGTCACCGTGGCGCCGGCGATGACCCTCACCGACCGCGAGTACCAGCGCCTGCGCGACCTGGGCATCGCGGTGCTGCGGGAGGTCGGCGTCGACACCGGCGGCTGCAACATCCAGTTCGCGATCAACCCGGACAACGGCCGCCTGGTCGTCATCGAGATGAACCCCCGGGTGTCCCGCTCGTCGGCGCTCGCGTCGAAGGCCACCGGCTTCCCGATCGCGAAGATCGCCGCGAAGCTGGCCATCGGCTACACGCTCGACGAGATCCCGAACGACATCACGCTGAAGACGCCGGCCGCGTTCGAGCCGGCGCTGGACTACGTGGTCGTGAAGATCCCGCGGTTCGCCTTCGAGAAGTTCCCCGGCGCCGACCCCGAGCTGACCACCACGATGAAGTCGGTCGGCGAGGCGATGAGCCTGGGCCGCAACTTCGCCGAGGCGCTCAACAAGGCGATGCGCTCGATGGAGACGAAGGCCGCCGGCTTCTGGACGGCGCCCACCTTCACCGACCGCGACGAGGCCCTGGCGGCGCTGCGGGTGCCGCACGACGGGCGCCTCTACACCGTGGAGGCCGCGCTGCGCCTCGGCGCGAGCGTCGAGCAGGTGCACGAGGCCAGCGGCCGGATCGACCCGTGGTTCCTGGACGAGATCAAGGCCCTCGTGGACCTGCGCGACGAGATCCTGGCCGCGCCGGTGCTCGACGAGGCGCTGCTGCGCCGCGCGAAGCGCAGCGGGCTGTCCGACCGCCAGCTCGCCGCGCTGCGGCCCGAGCTGGCCGGCGAGGACGGGGTCCGAACGCTGCGCCACCGGCTCGGCATCCGGCCGGTCTACAAGACCGTGGACACCTGCGCGGCCGAGTTCGAGGCGCAGACGCCGTACCACTACTCGACGTACGACGAGGAGACCGAGGTCGCGCCGTCGGACCGGCCCAAGGTGCTGATCCTGGGCTCCGGCCCGAACCGGATCGGCCAGGGCATCGAGTTCGACTACTCGTGCGTGCACGCGGTCATGGCGCTCAAGGGCGAGTACGAGACCGTCATGGTCAACTGCAACCCGGAGACCGTCTCCACCGACTACGACACCGCCGACCGGCTCTACTTCGAGCCGCTGACCTTCGAGGACGTGCTGGAGGTCTTCCACTCCGAGGACTCCTCCGGCCGGGCCGCCGGCGGTCCCGGCGTGGTCGGCGTGATCGTGCAGCTCGGCGGGCAGACCCCGCTCGGCCTGGCCCGGCGGCTCAAGGCGGCCGGGGTGCCCATCGTCGGCACCTCGCCGGAGTCCATCGACCTGGCCGAGGACCGCGGTGCCTTCGGCGCGGTGCTGGGCCGGGCCGGCCTGCGCTCGCCGGAGCACGGCACGGCCACCTCCTTCGAGGAGGCCAAGGCCATCGCCGACGAGATCGGCTACCCGGTCCTGGTCCGGCCGTCGTACGTGCTCGGCGGGCGCGGCATGGAGATCGTGTACGACGAGCCCACGCTCGCCGACTACATCGCCCGCGCCACCGAGATCTCGCCGGACCACCCGGTGCTCGTCGACAGCTTCCTCGACGACGCGATCGAGATCGACGTGGACGCGCTCTGCGACGCCACCGGCGAGGTCTACCTCGGCGGCGTCATGGAGCACATCGAGGAGGCCGGCATCCACTCCGGCGACTCGTCGTGCACGCTGCCGCCGGTCACCCTGGCCGGCTCGCACCTGGCCGAGGTGCGCCGCTACACCGAGGCGATCGCCCGCGGCGTCGGGGTGCGGGGCCTGCTCAACGTCCAGTACGCGCTCAAGGACGACACCCTCTACGTGCTCGAGGCCAACCCGCGCGCGTCGCGTACGGTGCCGTTCGTCTCCAAGGCGACCGCGGTGCCGCTGGCGAAGGCGGCGGCCCGGATCATGCTCGGTGCCACGATCGAGGACCTGCGCGCGGAGGGTGTGCTGCTGCGCAGCCGCGACGGCGGCGAGACCCCGGCGCACGCGCCGATCGCGGTCAAGGAGGCGGTGCTGCCGTTCAAGCGGTTCCGCACTCCCGCCGGCAAGGGCGTGGACAGCCTGCTCGGGCCCGAGATGAAGTCGACCGGCGAGGTCATGGGCATCGACCCCGGCTTCGGCCCGGCGTTCGCCAAGTCGCAGGCGGCAGCGTACGGTTCGCTGCCGACCAGCGGCAAGGTCTTCGTTTCGGTGGCCAACCGGGACAAGCGCTCGATGATCTTCCCGATCAAGCGCCTCGCCGACCTGGGCTTCACCATCGTCACCACCGCGGGCACCGGCGAGGTGCTGCGCCGGCACGGCATCGAGTGCGAGATCGTGCCCAAGCACTTCGAGAGCCCGGGGCGCAACGCGGTGGCGCTGATCGGGGCCGGCGAGGTCGCGCTGATCATCAACACCCCGCAGGGCTCGGGCGCCAGTGCCCGCTCGGACGGCTACGAGATCCGCAGCGCGGCGGTCACCTACGACATCCCGAGCATCACGACGGTGCCGGGTGCCGCGGCGGCCGTGATGGGCATCGAGGCGCTCATGCGCGGCGACATGTCCGTACGCCCGCTCCAGGAGCTGCACGCGGCGCTGCGGGAGAGCGAGTGACCATCTTCGAGACCGCCGTCCGCCCGGTGCTGTTCCGGGTGGGCGGCGGCGACGCCGAGAAGGCGCACGAGTTCACCCTGGACCGCCTCGCCGGCCTCGGCGCCGGCACCCGCTCCCTGCTGCGCCGCCGGTACGCGGTGAACGCCCCGGTGGAGGTCTTCGGCGTGCGCTTCCCCAACCCGGTCGGGCTCGCCGCCGGGATGGACAAGAACGGCGTCGCGCTGCCCGCCTGGCCCGCGCTCGGCTTCGGCTTCGTCGAGGCCGGCACGGTCACCGCCGTGCCGCAGCCCGGCAACGACCGGCCCCGGCTGTTCCGGCTGCGCGACAGCGAGGCCGTGATCAACCGGATGGGCTTCAACAACGAGGGCGCGGCGGCGCTGGCCGCCCGCCTGGCGGCGCTGGGCCCGCTGGGGATCCCGCTCGGGATCTCGCTCGGCAAGTCCAAGGTGACGCCGCTCGAGGAGGCCGTCCAGGACTACCTGACCTCGTACGAGCTGCTGCACCCGTACGCGGACTACATCGCCGTCAACGTCTCCTCGCCGAACACGCCGGGCCTGCGGACGTTGCAGGACAAGTCGGCCGTCGCGGCGCTGCTCGGCGCGCTGGTGGGCAAGACGCCGGTGCTGGTCAAGATCGCCCCCGACCTGGCCGAGCCCGCGATCGCCGAGCTGCTCGAGGTCTGCCTCGCGTACGGCGCCGCCGGGGTGATCGCCACGAACACCACGCTGGGCCGCGACGGGCTGGCGGCGGCCGACCGGCCGCGCGCCGGCGAGGCGGGCGGGCTGTCCGGCCGGCCGCTGGCCGAGCGGGCCCGCAAGATCGTCCACTTCGTCCACCAGGAGACCGGCGGCCGGCTGCCGATCATCGGCGTGGGCGGGATCATGGACGCCGACGACGCCGCCCGGATGTTCGACGCCGGCGCGTCGCTGATCCAGCTCTACACCGGGTTCATCTACCGGGGCCCGGCACTGGTCAGGGCGGCGGCCAGGGCGCGCCGATGAACCTGCTCGCCCTCGACCGGGCACACGTCTGGCATCCGTACGGGCCCATGCCCGGCCGGGCCGAGCCGCTGGTGGTCGAGAGCGCCCGGGGCGTACGCCTGCGCCTGGCCGACGGCCGCGAGCTGGTCGACGGCATGTCCTCGTGGTGGGCGGCGATCCACGGCTACCGGCACCCGGTGCTCGACGCGGCGCTCGCCGAGCAGGCCGGCCGGATGAGCCACGTGATGTTCGGCGGCCTCACCCACGCCCCGGCGGTCGAGCTCTGCCGCACCCTGGTGGAACTCACCCCGGACGGGCTCGAGCACGTGTTCCTCGCCGACTCCGGCTCGGTCGGCGTCGAGGTGGCCATCAAGATGGCGATGCAGGCCCAGCTCGCCCGCGGGTTTCCGGGCCGGCGCCGGCTCGCCACGTGGCGCGGCGGCTATCACGGCGACACGTTCCACCCGATGAGCGTGTGCGACCCGGTCGGCGGGATGCACTCGCTCTGGACCGGGGTGCTGCCCGAGCAGCTGTTCGCCGGGGTGCCGCCGGTGGACTACGACGACGCGTACGCCGCCGGGCTGGCCGATCTCGTCGCGCGGCACGCGCACGAGCTGGCGGCCGTCATCGTCGAGCCGGTCGTGCAGGGCGCGGGCGGGATGCGGTTCCACCATCCCGCGTACCTGCGCGTGCTGCGGGAGGTGACGAGGGCGCACGGCGTGCTGCTGATCTTCGACGAGATCGCGACCGGCTTCGGGCGTACGGGTGAGCTGTTCGCCGCCGGGCACGCCGGGGTGACGCCCGACATCATGTGCCTGGGCAAGGCGCTGACCGGCGGCTATCTGACGCTCGCCGCGACCCTGTGCACGCCGGCGGTGGCGGACGCGGTGAGCGCGGGCAGCGCGGGCGGCCTGGCGCACGGGCCGACGTTCATGGGCAACCCGCTCGCCTGTGCCGTCGCCAACGCCTCCATCGGCCTCCTGACGGCCCAGGACTGGCGGGGGAGGGTGCGGGGCATCGAACGCGGTCTCCGGGACGGCCTGGAGCCGCTGAGGGGCGCTCCCGGGGTCGCCGACGTCCGGGTCCTGGGTGCCATCGGCGTGGTGCAGCTCGACCACGACGCCGACCTGCCGGGCGCGACCGCCGCCGCCGTGGGTGCCGGGGTGTGGCTGCGCCCGTTCCGGAACCTGATCTACACGATGCCGCCGTACGTCGCGAGCGACGCCGACGTCGCCCTCATTACCAGCGGGATCGCCGCAGCGGTGTCCGCAGCCTGACACGAAAGGGGAAACGCCCCATGGAGACCTTCGGACAGCGGTTACGGGCCGCCACGGACGCGAGGGGGCCGCTGTGCGTGGGCATCGATCCGCACGCCGCCCTGCTGGCGAAGTGGGGGCTGACCGACGACGTCGCCGGCCTGGAACGCTTCAGCTTTACGGTCGTCGAAGCACTGGCCGATCGGGTCGCCGTACTGAAGCCGCAGTCGGCCTTCTTCGAGAGATTTGGGTCACGTGGCGTCGCCATCCTCGAGTCAATTATCCGACAGTCACGCGAGGCCGGTGTGCTGGTGCTTCTCGACGTGAAGCGGGGTGACATCGGCTCCACGATGGCCGCTTACGCGGGCGCTTACCTGGATCCGGACAGTTCTCTGTGTGCCGACGCGATTACTGTCAGTCCCTATCTCGGGGTCGGCTCGTTGCGCCCGGCATTCGACGCGGCGACCGCTCACGGCGGCGGTGTGTTCGTCCTCGCGCTGACGTCCAATCCGGAAGGACCGGGGATCCAGCACGCCCGCACGGCCGGCGGAAGGACCGTCGCGCAGACCGTGATCGACGAGATTTCCCAGCTCAACAGGGGTGCGGAGGGTCTCGGAAGTTTCGGTCTGGTGGTCGGAGCGACCATCGGGGAGACCGGTCACGACCTCTCGGAGGTCAACGGGCCGCTGCTCGCTCCGGGCCTCGGGGCGCAGGGCGGAGACCCCGCCGGACTCAAAGCGATCTTCGGCGAGAGCCTGCGGAACGTGCTGCCGTCGTACTCACGCGAGGTCCTCGCGGCCGGCCCGGATCGGGTCTCTCTGCAGGCCGCGGCGGACCGCGCGGCGGACGCCTGCCGGGCCGTGATCGGGTGAAACGGCCTGCTTACCAGGCCCGGCCGCACGTGGGTGAGGGGTACCCCCACGTTGCCGAAAGCGCCATTGACCGCTAGTTTTCCCGGCGCCGGGAACCACATGCCCCTTTGGTTCCCTGGCACACCACGTTTCACAGATGCGCCGGTATTGAACTACCAGCGCGATAGGGACCTGAGGAGAACTGGTGCCGCTCCCGTCACTGAGCCCCGAGCAGCGTGCAGCCGCGCTGGAGAAGGCTGCGGAGATTCGTAAGGCCCGGGCCGAGCTGAAGGATCAGCTCAAGCAGGGCAAGACCACCCTCGCCGCCGTGCTCGACCGTGCCGAGGGCGACGACGTCGTCGGCAAGCTGAAGGTCTCGGCCGTGCTCCAGGCGCTGCCGGGCATCGGCAAGATCCGGGCTACCCAGATCATGGAGAAGCTCAAGATCGCCGACAGCCGTCGCCTTCGTGGCCTCGGCGAGCAGCAGCGTAAGGCCCTCCTGGGGGAGTTCGCTGCGAACTGACTCACCGGCTCGTGTTGAATGAGCCATGTGAGCATGGATGACGACGCGCGCCCGGCAGCCCGACTCACCGTCCTCTCCGGCCCTTCGGGGGTGGGCAAGGACAGCGTGATCGAGCTGATCCGGGCGCGCTCGCCATGGATCAAGCTGTCGGTGTCGGTGACCACCCGCAAGAAGCGCGACTACGAGACCGACGGTGAGCATTACCACTTCGTCACCCGCTCGGAGTTCCAGCGGCTCGTCGACGGCGACCAGCTCCTCGAGTGGGCCGAGTTCGCCGGCAACCTCTACGGCACGCCCCGGGCGCAGGTCGAGGGCTGGCTCTCGCAGGGCCGGCCGGTGCTGCTGAAGATCGACCTCCAGGGCGCCCGCCAGGTCCGCGCCTCGATGCCGGACGCGCAACTGGTGTTCCTCGCCCCGCCCAGCGTCGACGAGCTCCGGCGCCGGCTGATCGGGCGCGGCACCGACGACGAGGAGACGATCCGGCGCCGGCTCGAGCACGCGGATCTCGAACTCGCGGCCGAGAAGGAGTTCGACCGTACGGTGGTCAACGACTTCGTCGAGCGGGCCGCCGATGAGCTGGTAGGATTGCTCGGTTCGTCGTTTCTGACCCCGGCACAGGTGCCGGAGCCGTAGCGGGCGAACCCTAGGCTCAGCTCCCCAATCGTGAGGATTTCTTTCCGTGGGAACCATCGCCAACCCCGAAGGCATCACCAACCCGCCGATCGACGAGCTGCTCGACAAGACCTCGTCGAAGTACTCCCTGGTGATCTTCGCGGCCAAGCGCGCCCGCCAGGTCAACGCCTACTACAGCCAGCTCGGTGAGGGCCTGCTCGAGTACGTCGGCCCCCTGGTGGAGACGACGCCGCAGGAGAAGCCGCTCTCGATCGCGATGCGCGAGATCAACGCCGGGCTGCTCACGGCCGAGGCCACCGACCAGCCCTGACGCCTCCGGTGTCCCACCGCCCGCGTCCGCTCTGCGGGCGCGGGTTTTTCGTCGACGGGAGTGGCTCATGACCGAGGTCGTGCTGGGCGTCTGCGGCGGGATCGCCGCCTACAAGGCCTGCGAGCTGCTGCGGTTGTTCACCGAGTCCGGGCACGGGGTGCGGGTCGTGCCGACCGCCTCGGCGCTGAAGTTCGTCGGCGAGCCCACCTGGGCCGCGCTGTCCGGCCGGCCCGTCGTCACCGAGGTCTGGGACGACGTGCACGAGGTGCCGCACGTGCGCATCGGCCGGCACGCCGACCTGGTCGTGGTCGCGCCGGCCACCGCCGACCTGCTCGCCAGGGCGGCCCACGGCCTCGCCGACGACCTGCTGACCAACACGCTGCTGACGGCCACCTGCCCGGTAGTCTTCGCGCCCGCGATGCACACCGAGATGTGGGAGAACGCCGCCACCCGCGCCAACGTGGCCACCCTGCGCGGGCGCGGCCACCTCGTCATCGAGCCCGCGGTCGGCCGGCTGACCGGCGCCGACACCGGCAAGGGGCGGCTGCCCGACCCCGCCGCGATCTTCGCGACCGCGCTGCGGGTGCTGCGCCGGGGTGTCGCGGCGGAGACCGACCTCGCCGGCCGGCACGTCGTCGTCACCGCCGGCGGCACCCGCGAGCCGCTCGACCCGGTCCGCTTCCTGGGCAACCGGTCGTCCGGCAAGCAGGGGTACGCCCTCGCCCGTGCCGCGGTGGCCCGCGGTGCCCGGGTCACGCTGATTGCGGCGAACGTCACTTTGCCCACGCCCGCGGGGGCCGACGTGGTGCCGGTCGGCACCACCGAGGAGCTGCGCAAGGCCACCGTCGCGGCCGCCGCCGGCGCCGACGTCGTCGTGATGGCCGCCGCCCCCGCCGACTTCCGTCCCGCCGACGTCGCCGACCACAAGATCAAAAAATCCGGCGACGGTACGGCGCCCACGCTCGCGCTGGTCACCAACCCGGACATCGCCGCGGAGATCGGCGCCGCCAAACGCCCAGGTCAGCTGCTCGTGGCCTTCGCCGCCGAGACGCGCGACGCGCTGGAGAACGCCCGGGGCAAACTCACCCGGAAACGCGCGGACCTCATCGTCGTTAACGAGGTGGGCACCGACCTGGTCTTCGGCGCCGACCACAACACGGTGACGATCCTGGGCGCCGACGGCACGACCGCCGAGCTCGGGGAACTCCCCAAAGACGATGTGGCGGATGCGATATGGGACCAGGTCACCTCGCGCCTGGCGCCGCAGGCCAGGCAGGATGGGACGGCGTGAGGCCGCACCTGCGCCCCCTCCGCGGCGGTGACTACACTGCCGCGGAACGAACCTTCGACGCTATCTGAGGAGCACCGTGGCACGCCGCCTGTTCACTTCCGAGTCGGTCACGGAAGGCCACCCGGACAAGATCGCTGACCAGATCAGCGACGGTATTCTCGACGCCCTGCTGACGCAGGACCCGCGCAGCCGCGTCGCGGTGGAGACGCTGATCACAACCGGTCAGGTGCACGTCGCCGGCGAGGTGACGACCCAGGCGTACGCGGACATCCCGAGCATCGTGCGCGAGACCATCCTCGGCATCGGCTACGACTCGTCGAAGAAGGGCTTCGACGGCGCGTCCTGCGGCGTCAGCGTCTCGATCGGCTCGCAGTCGCCCGACATCGCCCAGGGCGTCGACAGCGCGATCGAGCTGCGGTCCGGTGACTCGGAGCACGTCCTCGACTCGCAGGGCGCCGGCGACCAGGGCATGATGTTCGGCTTCGCCTGCTCCGAGACCCCCGAGCTGATGCCGCTGCCGATCGCGCTCGCGCACCGCCTCGCCCGCCGCCTGTCGGCCGCGCGCAAGGACGGCACCATCCCCTACCTGCGCCCGGACGGCAAGACCCAGGTCACCATCGAGTACGACGGCCTGCGCCCGGTCCGCCTCGACACGGTCGTCGTGTCCTCCCAGCACGCCGCGGACATCTCGCTCGAGTCGCTGCTGACCCCCGACGTCCGCGAGCACGTCATCGCCCCCGAGCTCGAGGGCCTCGGCCTCGAGACCGACGGCTACCGCCTGCTCGTCAACCCGACCGGCCGCTTCGAGATCGGCGGCCCCATGGGCGACGCCGGCCTGACCGGCCGCAAGATCATCGTCGACACGTACGGCGGCTACGCCCGCCACGGCGGCGGCGCCTTCTCCGGCAAGGACCCGTCCAAGGTGGACCGCTCGGCGGCGTACGCGATGCGCTGGGTCGCCAAGAACGTGGTCGCCGCCGGCCTGGCCGAGCGCTGCGAGACCCAGGTCGCGTACGCGATCGGCAAGGCCCACCCGGTCTCCCTGTTCGTCGAGACGTTCGGCACCGAGAACGTCCCGGTCGAGCGCATCGAGAAGGCCATCAACGAGGTCTTCGACCTCCGCCCGGCCGCGATCATCCGCGACCTCGACCTGCTCCGCCCGATCTACCAGCAGACGGCGGCGTACGGCCACTTCGGCCGCGAGGTGCCGGAGCTCCTCTGGGAGAGCACGGACCGCGCCCAGGACCTGAAGAACGCGGCCGCCTGACGCCGCCGTTGTGACGCACGAGAAGGGTGCCCCGGCCACGGCCGGGGCACCCGCTCTGTTTCCACCGCCTCCGGGCCTGTCGACGGCCGCTCTCTCCACCGATCCGGCTGCCCCCGGTTCCTCGGCTCCCGGTCCGCCGCCCGGTTCCTCGTCCGCCGGCTCCGTAACCGATTCTTCGCCGGCGGTTCTTCGTCGGCCGGTTGGTGCGCCGGCTCGTCCGCCGGTTCGTGCGCTGGTTCGTCCGCCCGCTCGTCCGCCGGTTCTCCGTTTGCCGGTCTGTGCGCCGGTTCTTCGTCTGCCGGTTCTGGCGCTGGTTCCGTGGCCGGGAGTCCGTTCGGCGGCGGTGGGGTTTCGGCGGTGGTGAGGGTTCGCGGGGGATGTCGTACCCGGGCGGGAGAATGGGCGGGTGACGGGGAAGAGCAGGGACAGGGAGCCGGCGGCGACGCTGCCGGTCGCACGGGTCTGCGTCGACGTGGCGCTGCCGCACCTCGACCGGCCGTTCGACTACCTCGTGCCCGCCACCGACGACGCGGCCGCCCAGCCCGGCGTGCGGGTCAAGGTGCGCTTCGCCGGCCAGCTGGTCGGCGGCTTCCTGCTCGAACGCGTGGAGACCAGCGCCCACGCCAAGCTCGCCTACCTGGAGAAGGTCGTCTCCGCCGAGCGGGTGCTGGATCCCGAGATCGCCCGCCTCGCCCGCGCGGTCGCCGACCGTTACGCCGGAAACCTGTCCGACGTGCTCCGCCTCGCGATCCCGCCCCGCCACGCCCGCGTCGAGGCCCAAGCGGCACCCCCGACGCCCGCCATGCCGGCCACCTCACCCGCCTCGGCCACGCCGGTCCTGTCGGCCGTGCCAGGTGAGCTCGCCGCGTCGGCCGCCTCGGCCACGCCGGTCCTGTCGGCCGTGCCAGGTGAGCTCGCCGCGTCGGCCGCATCGGCTGGGCCGGCCGCGTCGGGTGGGCCGGTTCCGTCGGCCGCGTCGGCTGGGCCGGTTCCGTCGGCCGCGTCGGGTGGGCCGGTTCCGTCAGGCGTGCCGGCCGTGGCGGGTGAGCCGGATGCGGGCGGCGCGACGCTGGAGTCCGCGGTGGCGGTCGCGGCCGGTGTTGTTGCCGGGTCCGGCCACCTCGCACGTCCGGGCGACGGCGGGGGTGCCGGACCCGCGGCCGGACCCGGGCCGTCCGCCGCTCGGCCCGGCGTCATCATCGGCGGGGCGGTCGGCGATGGGGGGTTGGAAGACACGGCGCCGGCTGGTGGGGACGGCGACGGGTGGGGGGCTTATCCGGCCGGGGTGTCGTTTCTGCGGGCGCTGGCGCGGGGGCGGGATGCCCGGGCCGTGTGGTCGGCTCTGCCGGGGGAGGACTGGCCTGCCCGGATCGCCGAGGCTGCGGCGGCGACCGTGCGGGGTGGGCGGGGTGTCGTGGTGGTGGTGGCCGACGCCCGGGATCTTGAGCGGGTTGATCGGGCTCTGGGGAAGGTGCTGGGGGTGGGGCGGCATGTTGCTCTGCATGCCGCCGCCGGGCCTTCCGAGCGGTATCGGCGGTTTCTGGCGGCGAGCCGGCATCGGGTCTCGGTGGTCGCCGGGACCCGGGCGGCGATGTTCGCTCCCGTCGCCGATGTCGGGCTCGTGGTGATCTGGGACGACGGGGACGATCTGCACGCCGAGCCGCGGGCGCCCTATCCGCACGCCCGGGAGGTGCTGCTGACCCGGGCACAGCTGGCCGGGTGTGCTGCGCTTGTGGGGGGCTTCGCTCGTACGGGGGAAGCGCAGTTGCTTCTGGAGACCGGGTGGGCGAAGGAGATCATCGCGGGGCGGGACACGTTGCGGGCGCGGTGTCCGGCGATCGCTCCGGCGGGGGACGACTGGCAGCTCGCGCGGGATCCCGGGGCGGTCACGGCGCGGTTGCCGAGCCTGGCGTGGCAGACCGCGCGGCAGGCGTTGCAGGGCGGGGCGCCGGTGCTGGTGCAGGTGCCCCGGCGCGGCTACCTGCCGTCCGTGGCCTGCGCCGAGTGCCGCACGCCGGCCCGGTGCCCGCACTGTTCGGGGCCGCTCGGGCTGGCCGGGGCGCGGTCCGTGCCGGCCTGCCACTGGTGCGGGCGGGCCGCCGCGGCCTACGCCTGTCCCGCCTGCGGGGGGCAGCGGCTGCGGGCGTCGGTGACCGGGGCGCGGCGTACGGCCGAGGAGCTGGGACGGGCCTTTCCCGGCGTGCCGGTGCGCACGTCCGGCCGCGACGAGGTGCTGGACGTCGTGCCCGGCGACGCCGCGGTGGTGGTGGCCACGCCGGGTGCCGAGCCGATCGCCGAGGGTGGGTACGGCGCGGTGCTGCTGCTCGACACGTGGGCGCTGCTGACCCGGGCCGACCTGCGCGCGGCCGAGGAGACGATGCGGCGGTGGCTGTCCGCCGCCGCGCTGGCCCGCCCGGCGTCCGCGGGGGGACGGGTCGTGGTGGTGGCCGACGGTTCGCTGGCGCCGGTGCAGGCGCTGGTGCGCTGGGACCCGGGCTGGTTCGCGGCCCGGGAGCTCGCCGAGCGGCGTGAGCTGGGCTTCCCGCCCGCGGCCCGGTTCGCGAGCCTGACCGGGCGGGCTGAGGCGGTCGCCGAGCTGCTCGCCGCGTCCCGGCTGCCCGAGGGCGCCGAACTGCTCGGGCCGGTGCCCGCGGGCTCGGTCCGCGCCGCCGGTGAGCCCGGGGATGAGGTGGAGCAGGAACGGATGCTGGTGCGGGTCTCGCGGGGCCGGGCCGCCGCGCTGGCCCGGGCGCTGCACGAGGGTGCGGCGGTGCGCAGCGCGAAGAAAGCCGCCCTGCCGGTGCGGGTGCAGATCGATCCGGCGCAGCTGCTGTGAGAATCGGATGATGGATGCCGCCGCGGCCGTCAGGTCCCTGCTCTCGCCCGGTGCCGGGTTCGACCCCTATCCGGCGTACGCCGCCCTGCGGTCCGCCGGGCCGATCGTCGGGCACGACGGTGCGTTCTTCGTCACCGGGTGGGCCGCCGCCGACGCCGTGCTGCGCGACCCGAGGATGATCGTTTTCGACTCCGGGCTGCTCGATCAGCACTGGCCGGACTGGCGGCGGAACAAGGGTGTCGCGCTGTTCGCGGACTCGATGCTGAAGCACAATCCGCCGAACCACACGCGGATGCGGCGGCTCGCCTCCGGCGTGTTCACGCCCCGGCGGGTCGCTCGGCTGCGGGACGTCATCGTCGCCCAGGTGGACGAGACGGTCGCCGAACTGGCCGCGGGGGCCGACGGCGGGGTGGTCGACTTCATGACCTACCTCGCGTACCCGTTGCCGATCGGGGTCATCTGCGCGCTGCTCGGCGTTCCCGCCGCCGACCGGGGCCGGTTCCGGCGGCTGGCCGAGGCGTTGACCGCCGTGCTGGAGGTGCAGCTGACCGAGGCGCAGGCCGCCGCCGCGCACGAGGCCGCCGGGGAGCTCGAGGAGTACTTCGCGTCGCTCATCGAGGTGCGGCGGCGGGACCCCCGGGACGACCTGGTCACCGCCCTGGCCGCGGCCCACGACGCCGGCGGCGACCAGCTGACCGCGGGCGAGCTGATGGGCAACCTGGCGCTGCTGCTGGTCGCCGGGTTCGAGACGACCACCAACCTGCTCGGCAACGGGCTGCGGCTGCTGCTCGACCGGCCGGCCCACGTGACCCGGTTGCGGGAGGATCCCGCGGCGGTGGGCGCGTACGTCGAGGAGATCCTGCGTTTCGACCCGCCGGTGCAGCTGACCGGGCGGTTCGCCGGCGCGGATGCCGAGGTCGCGGGTCTGCCCGTACCGGAAGGCAGTGAGATCATGCTCTTCCTGGGCGCCGCGAACCGGGACCCGGCGCGGTTCGCCGACCCCGACCGGTTCGACCCCGGACGGTCCGGCAACGCGCCGCTGTCGTTCGGTGCCGGGATCCACTACTGCCTCGGCGCGCCGCTGGCCCGGCTGGAGGCGGAGGTCGCGTTGCCGGCCGTGCTGCGCCGGTTCCCGCGGATGGCGCTGGCCGGCGAACCGGTCCGCCGCGACCGGCTCACCCTGCGCGGATGGGCGGCGCTGCCGGTCGCACCGGGCTCCGTAGACTAGGCGACGACAGACCAGGCGGCGACCGCCGGACGGCGACCGACCCGATGGCGACAGACCCGATGGCGACCGAGATGTGTACCCCAGGCAGGAGTGGCACCGCGTGACCGTCCAGAACATCCGTCTGTTCGGCGACCCGGTGCTGCGTACGCAGGCCGACGCGGTCACCGACTTCGACAGGGAGCTGCGTACCCTCGTCAAGGACCTCACCGACACCATGCGCGATGAGGGCGGTGCCGGTCTCGCCGCGCCGCAGCTCGGGGTGGGTCTGCGGGTGTTCGCGTTCGACGTCGACGACGTGGTCGGGCACATCGTCAACCCGGTGCTGAGTTTCCCCGACGAGGAGGAACAGGACGGCCCCGAGGGCTGCCTGTCCATCCCCGGCGTGTACGTCGACACCAAACGCCGGCAGAACGTCGTCGCGGAGGGCTTCAACCAGCACGGCGACCCGATCCGGCTGGTCGGCACCGGGCTGATGGCCCGCTGCGTGCAGCACGAGACCGACCACCTCGACGGGGTGCTGTTCCTGGACCGCCTCGACGCCGCCGCCCGGAAGGACGCGATGAAGCAGATCCGTGCCGCCGACTGGTACGACGCCGGCAAGCCGCCGGTGATCAAGGCGAGCCCGCACGGCCGCGGCATCTTCGGTCTGGGGCGATGAGCATGCGCCTCGTCTTCGCCGGTACGCCGGAGGTCACCCTCCCGTCCCTCGACGCCATCGCCGCGTCCTCGCACGAACTGGTCGCCGTCGTGACCCGCCCCGACGCGCCCGCCGGCCGGGGGCGCCGGCTGGTCCGCTCGCCCGCCGGCGCGTGGGCCGACGAGCGCGGCATCGAGGTGCTCACCCCGCAGCGTCCCCGGGAGCCCGAATTCCAGGAGCGGCTGCGGGAGATCGCGCCCGACTGCGTGCCGGTCGTCGCGTACGGTGCGCTGGTCCCGCCCGCGGCGCTGGAGATTCCCCGGCACGGCTGGGTGAACCTGCACTTCTCGCTGCTGCCCGCGTGGCGCGGCGCCGCGCCGGTCCAGCACGCCGTCCTGCACGGCGACGAGGTCACCGGCGCCAGCGTGTTCGAGCTGGAGGCCGGCATGGACACCGGTCCGGTGTACGGCACGCTCACCGAGCAGATCCGCCCCACCGACACCTCCGGCGACCTGCTGGCCCGGCTCGCCACCGAGGGCGCCGGGCTGCTCGTCGCCGTGCTCGACGCGATCGAGGCCGGCACCGCCCGCGCGCATCCGCAGCCGGCCGACGGGGTCAGCATGGCCCCGAAGATCAGCGTCGAGGACGCCCGGGTGCGCTGGGACGATCCGGCCTTCGCCGTGGACCGGCGGATCCGCGCGTGCACGCCCGCGCCCGGCGCGTGGACGACGCTGCGGGACGAGCGGCTCAAGCTCGGCCCGGTGCGCCCGGTGGCCAACGCGGTCACCCTCAAACCCGGCGAACTGCTGGTCGAGCGCACCCAGGTGCTCGCCGGCACCGCCACCACCCCGGTGGTCCTCGGCGAGGTCCGGGCCGCCGGCAAGAAGCCCATGTCCGCGAGCGACTGGGCGCGCGGCCTGCGGATCAACCCGGGAGAGCAGCTTCAGTGAGTTCCGAGCACCGCGCCGACCGCCCGCACAACTCCGGGCGGCCGCGGCGCCCCGGCGGACCCGGCTACGGCCGTACCGAGGGACGCGACGCCCGCACCGGACGCGGACCGCGGGCCGGTCGCCCGCCGTCGGACCCGGCCCGGCAGGCGGCGTACGAGGCGATCGCCGCCGTGCACCGCGACGACGCGTACGCGAACCTGGTGCTCGCCGACATCCTGCGGGGGATGGGGCTGCACGGGCGCGACGCCGCGTTCGCCACCGAGCTGACGTACGGCACCCTGCGCGCGCTCGGCACGCTGGATCTGATCATCGCCTCGGCGGCCGGTCGTGACGTGGCGCGGATCGACCCGCCCGCCCGGGACGCGCTGCGGCTGGGGGCGTACCAGCTGCTCTTCACCCGGGTGCCGGCGCACGCCGCGGTGAACCAGACCGTCGACCTGGTCCGGGCGGTCGCGCCCGGCGCGTCCGGGTTCGCCAACGCCGTGATGCGCGGCATCTCCGAGACGAGCCTGGACGACTGGCTGACGAAGCTGGCGCCGGACTACGCCGAGGACCCGGTCGGCAACCTCGCGGTGCTGCACAACCATCCGGAGTGGATCATCCGCTCGTTCGCCGAGGCGCTCGGCGGCGACCTGGACGACACCGCCCGGCTGCTGATCGAGGACAACCAGCCGGCGGTCGTGCACCTGTGCGCCCGCCCCGGCCGGGCCGACGCCGTGGAGCTCGCTGACGAGGTCGACGGGGTGCCGGGGGCGTTCTCGCCGTACGCGGTCTATCTCAACGGTGGCGCGCCCGGCGAGCTCGCCGCGATCCGCGACGGCCGCGCGCACGTCCAGGACGAGGGTTCCCAGCTGGTCGCGGCGGCGTTGCTGGCCGCGCCGATCGAGGGCCGCGACACCCGCTGGCTGGACCTGTGCGCCGGCCCGGGCGGCAAGGCCGGGCTGCTCGGCTCGATCGCCGCCCAGCGCGGCGCCGAGGTCACCGCGGTCGAGGTCGCCGACCACCGGGCCCGGCTGGTCGAGCAGGCCACCGCCGGGCTGCCGGTCACCGTTCTGCCGACCGACGGGCGTACGGTCGGCCGCGACCCCGACCTGCCCGAGGAGGCCTTCGACCGGGTCCTGGTCGACGCGCCGTGCACCGGGCTGGGCTCGCTGCGCCGCCGGCCGGAGTCGCGCTGGCGCCGCAAGCCGGCCGACCTGCCGCCGCTCACCCGGCTCCAGCGGGAGCTGCTCGTCGCGGCGCTGCGGGCGGTGCGGCCGGGCGGCGTGGTGGCGTACGTGACGTGTTCGCCGCACATGGTGGAGACGCAGGTGACGGTGACCGAGGGGTCGCGGCGCAGCGGGGTCGAGGCGGACTTCGTGGACGCGCGGCCGCTGCTGCCGCCGGGGATGCCGAAGCTCGGCCCGGGCCCGACGGTGCAGCTGTGGCCGCATCGGCACGGCACGGACGCGATGTTCCTGGCGGTGCTGCGCCGCACGAGCTGAGCCGTCGCGCCGGTTGCGCGGATTTGTCACTCTGCACTGACGTCAATCGATGTGTATGGAGGCGTCTCCGTGACCCGAGCTCTGAAGCTGTTGTCCACAATGGTGCTGGCGTGTGCCACCTCGGTGGCGGTGGGCGGTCCCGCCCGCGCCGCGGATCCGGGGCCGGAGGTCGTACCGATCGACCTGCTGCTCGCCGGCTCGTACACCGACGCGGTGCGCGAGGCGATCACGATCTGGAACAGGTCCGTGCCGTCGATCCGGATCGTCGAGCAAAACACCCCGGCGGCGCTGCGGGTGAAGGAGTACAAGACGGCCAACGGCACCCAGTCCCACGTCTTCCTCAACGGCCTGGGCCAGGGCTGGGTGTATCTGGAGGTCGGCGACGCCCAGCTCTACAAGCCGTCCCGGATCGCCGTGCACGAGCTCGGCCACATCCTGTCGCTGCCCGACCTGGGCCCCGGCAGCCCCTGCGAGAAGGTGATGTCCGGGGCGTGGGCGGGCTCGGAGTGCGTGAACGACCAGCCCGACGCCGAGGAGATCGCCGAGGTCACCGACTTCTTCGCCACCCACGACGTCGGCGACCCGGTGCCCGGGTGGGGATTCGCCGCTCAGGCCGGCTCGCCGCGCTGACGGGACGGGGCTGACGCGGCGGCTGCGCTGAGTTTCCCGTACGGGATCCAGCGAGCCGTCGTGTCGGCCCGGCGTACGGAATCGATCCGCCGGAGGAACTCCTCCCGGACGCCCGCGCCGCTCGCGAGCAGCGGCACCGCCGCGATCGTCATCTTCAGCTCGCGCGCCTCGCGCAGCAGCGGCCAGTGCGGGTCGCGGGTCACGTCGTAGCCGTAGGCGGCGGCCAGCCGGCGATGCGCCCCGGCGCGGCCGAAGCGGATCTCGCCGACCGGTACGGCCACGAGGTCCACCTGGCGCGGGCCGGCGCAGGTGGCGTCGAAGGTCGACCCGCGCTGCCGGGTCTTGTACGTCGACGTGGACCTCCTCGTCGGCGCGCATGCCCGCGCGCTGCTCACCAGCGAACCGGGCGGCGCCGTCGTGTTCGTGCCGGGCGACCTCGAGGACATCGACGCCGTGCTCGCCGACCCCGTCGTCCGGGACACGCTGGACCTCAGCCGGCCCGTCGCGGTGCTGCTGCTGGCCGTCCTGCATTTCCTGCCCGGCCGGGGGCGCGCCCGCAGGGTCGTCGAGCGGCTCGGCACGGCCCTGCCCATGGGGTCGTACCTCGCGGTGTCGCACGTGACGTTCGATCCGCTCCGGCCCGCCCACGCCGACCGGCTCCGGGAACTCTCCGCGCCGGGCGCGGGCCACGGGCCGTTCCGGGCGCGTAGGCACGCCGAGATCATGGATCTGCTCGACGGCTTCGAGCTGGAATGGCCGCGGCTGGGGCCGGTGGTGCAGTGGCGTCCGGAGCGCGAGCCCCGTCCCGTGGCGACGGTCGAGGAGTCGGTCGCGTACGGCGTCGTCGCGCGTACGGCCGGGATCGCCCCCTGGCGCCGGAGTTCCTCCTGGGGCCGGCACCGGTTCGACCGGAGCGCGAGCGCGGTGGCACCGAACGAGCTGGCGCCCCGCGGGAACATTCCGGGACCGCGTAACGAGCGGGGCCGGAACCGTTCCGGGCGATAGGCGTCAGCCGGCGGGGAGCACGGACGGGCCCGCGCCGCGTAACGACCGGGTCCAGGTCCGCTCCGCGAAGTACAGGAAGCAGCGGACCCGGCGCTCGCCGGCCAGCCACTCGGTGCGGGTCGGGTTGTAGGAGATCCAGCCGCTGCGGTACTGCATGTCGGCGTCGTCGGGCAGGGCGGCGAAGCGGGCGATCACGCTGCGGCAGGCCGTCGCGGCGCGGGCGGTGCCGGCCTGGAGGTTCGCGTACGCGACGTCGGGCGCGTGCCAGAGGCCGGCGAACTCGGCCCGGTGTTTTGCGGCGCAGGCCACCGGGCGCATCGCGGTGACCGTCCCGCCGTCCACCGTGGGGGCGAAGCAGGTCAGGCGCAGCGGGGACGGGCGGGTCAGCTCGCCCTCGAGGCTGCCGGAACGTCCGCTCCGGCCGTACCCGTCAAGATCGGTCTGGGTGAGGTCGCAGCGGAACCAGCGCGCCCCGCGGGACCAGGCCTCCCGGGCCGGCCACACCACGTGGACGGCGAGGCGGGCCGTGCGCCACTGGCCGCCGGTGAAGGTGACCGCCGCGTCCGAGCATTCGCGGTACGCCGCGCGGGCGCCGGGGGTCCCGGGCGCGGGCGGCACGTCGGCGTCGGCGGCGGTGCCGAGGTGGAAGGTCTCGCTGACGTGGACCTGGTCGCAGCTCACCGGGCGGTCCGCCGCCGACGCCGTCTCGGGGAGCCGGACGTGGCAGGCGTGCGCGGCCGGCCGGAACGGGGAGGGGGCGGGCGGCGGCGGCCAGTCGTCGGTGAGGTCGCCGTCGGCGCCGCCGGGCGCGGTCGTGCACCCGGCGGTGACCATCACCGCCGTCAGTGCCACGGCAAGTCGCATGCCAGCCTCTCCGTCATAATCCGATGAGTATCCCGGGCGGGCGCGCGGAGGCCATACACTTCTCCGGTGGAGTCATCGCCGATCATCGCACCCAGCATCCTGGCCGCGGACTTCGCGCACCTCGCCGACGCGGTGCACGACATCGAGGGCGCGGCGGACTGGGTGCACGTGGATGTCATGGACAACCATTTCGTGCCGAACCTGACCATCGGCCTGCCGGTGGTGCAGAGCCTGCGCAAGGCGACCAGCATCCCGTTCGACGTGCATCTGATGATCGACGACCCGGAGCGCTGGGCACCCGGGTACGCGGAGGCCGGCGCGTACAACGTCACGTTCCACGCGGAGGCCTGCGACAACCCGGTGGCACTCGCCAAGACGCTGCGCGCCGCGGGGGCCAAGGCCGGGCTGGCCATCGACCGCGACACCCCCGTGGAGCCCTACCTCGAGCTCCTGCCGTACGTGGACACGCTGCTCATCATGACCATCAAGGCCGGCTTCGGCGGCCAGAAGTTCCTGCCCGAGATGCTGGACAAGGTGCGTGACGTGCGCCGGCGGATCACCGCCAAGAACCTCGAGGTGCGCCTGGAGGTGGACGGCGGCATCGCGGCCGACACGATCGAGCAGGCCGCGGAGGCCGGTGCGGACGCGTTCGTCGCGGGCACCGCCGTCTACGGCGCCCAGGACCCCGCCGAGGCGATCCGCGGGCTGCGGGCGCTCGCCGAGCGCACCACCGTCCGGGCGTGAGCGGCCGGGCAGCCGCGGGCGGGGCGGCGATGAGCGCGGGTGCCGCCGCCGGCACCGAGTCCGAGGACCGGCCCGACCTGATCATGGTCGTCGACGACGACGACGACATCGCGGGCTTCGTGGCCTTCAACCTGAAGGTGCACGGCTTCGACGTCGTCCGGGCCCGGGACGGCCAGGAGGCGCTCGAGCTCATCGAGGCGCGCCGCCCGGACCTCGCGGTGGTCGACTGGATGATGCCCCGGATGGACGGCGTGGAGCTGACCCGCCGGCTACGCGCCGAGCCGCTGACCTCGGCGCTGCCGGTGATCATGCTGACCGCCAAGGGCATGACCGTGGACAAGGTCGTCGGGCTGACCGCCGGCGTCGACGACTACCTGGTCAAGCCGTTCGACACCGCGGAGCTGATGGCCCGGGTCTCCTCGACGCTGCGGCGCAACAAGGAGTTCCGCGAGGTGTCGCCGCTGACCGGGCTGCCGGGCAACGCCCGGGTGACCCGGGAGATCGTCGACCGGATGAAGGCGGGCGGGGAATTCTCCGTCGGCTACGTCGACATCGACCGCTTCAAGCCGGTCAACGACGTGTACGGCTTCGACCGCGGCGACGAGTTCATCACCGTGCTGGCCCGCAGCCTGCACCGGGCCGCGGCCGCCGCGGGCCGGCCGTCGGTGTTCCTCGGGCACATCGGCGGCGACGACTTCGTCTTCATCTGCCACCCCGACCAGGTGCTGCCGCTGACCAAGCACATGGTCACCGACTTCGAGGCGTCCGCCGACCGGCTGTACGACCCGGAGGACGCCGAGCGCGGCTACATCGAGGTGCCGGACCGGCGCGGCGGCAAGCAGCGGGCCGCCCTGGTGACGCTCTCGATCGGCGTCGCGCAGTCCACCGCCGGGGGCCGCAACTACATGGACCACCGGGCGGTGGTGGCGGTGGCCTCCGAGATGAAGAAGGTCGCGAAGAGCCAGCCCGGCTCGTACGTCGCGATCGACCGGCGCCGCCTCGACTCGGAGAACAACGACGATCCGCTGTGACCTGGGTCGCCCGTCAGGTGGCAAGTCGGCGATCGCGTGCAAGACTGATCGGTGACCCACCACGCGCTGGCGGGACTCGGTGAAATTCCGAACCGGCGGTGATCCTCCCTTGACCGGGGGGTAAGCCCGCGACCCGGACGTCGTACCACGACGGCCGGTGGACCTGGTGAGATTCCGGGGCCGACGGTTGATCGACCGGCACACGCCGATCGGTCAGACAGTCCGGATGGGAGACAGCGCGCGGAACAGGACCGAGGGCTCGTCGCGGCGTGCCCTCGCCCCGGGGCGGCGCGACGCGTCCCCCGATGTCCGGTTCCCGGCCCTGCATCCCTTTCCCTCCCGCGCGTGACCGCACCGCGTCAGGGAAAGGCAGGGAGATGGTCACCGAGCACGAGGCGATGGGCCGCGCGGTCGCGCTGGCCGCCCGTGGGCTCGGCACCACCAGCCCCAATCCGGTCGTCGGCTGCCTGCTGCTCGGCCCGGACGGCGACGTCGTGGGGGAGGGCTTCCACGCGTACGCGGGCGGCCCGCACGCCGAGATCGTGGCGCTGGCCCAGGCCGGGAAGCGCGCCCGCGGCGGCACCGCGGTGGTGACCCTGGAGCCGTGCAACCACACCGGGCGGACCGGGCCGTGCGCGCAGGCGCTCATCGCCGCCGGCATCACGCGCGTGGTCATCGCCGTCGACGACCCGACGCCGGTCGCGGCGGGCGGCGCGGCCACGCTGCGCGGGGCCGGGGTGGAGGTGGTGACCGGGGTACGCCGGGCCGAGGCCGAAGCCGGCAACGTCGCCTGGCTGACCGCCGTGCGCCGCGGCCGCCCGTACGTGACCTGGAAGTACGCCGCCACGCTCGACGGGCGCTCGGCGGCGGCCGACGGCACCAGCATGTGGATCACCTCGGAGCCGGCCCGGGCCGACGTGCACCGGCTGCGGAGCACGGTCGACGCCATCCTCGCCGGGGTCGGCACGGTGCTGGCCGACGATCCCCAGCTGACCGTCCGCGACCTGCGCGACGGCAGCCTCGCGATCAAGCAGCCGCTGCGGGTGGTGGTCGACTCGCTCGGGCGTACCCCGCAGAAGGCGCGGGTGCGCGACGCCGCCGCCGGGACCTGGATCGCGACGGCGGCCGCGGTCGGCGCCGGACCGGACGGCCGCGTCGACCTCTCCGCCCTGCTCACCGCCCTCTACGCCCGCGGCGTCCGGGCCGCGCTGCTGGAGGGCGGCCCGACCCTGGCCGGCGCGTTCCTGGCCGCCGGGCTGGTCGACCGGGTCGTCGGCTACGTCGCGCCGAAGCTGCTCGGCGACGGGCGGGCGGCGCTGGCCGGCGCGGGCGTCACCACCATCGCCGAGGCCCTCGACCTCGACCTCACCGACCTGGAACGGATCGGTCCCGACCTGCGCTTGACGGCGATCGTCCGTCCGAAGCCATCCGACCACCCCGCCCGCCACCCATATTCGGAATAGAGGACCTTGTATGTTCACCGGAATCGTGGAAGAACTGGGCGAGGTCGTGCGCCTCACGGAAGGCGCCGGCGATTCGGCGCTGCTCGCCGTACGCGGGCCCCTGGTGACGTCGGACGCGCGGCACGGCGACTCCATCTCGGTCAACGGGGTCTGCCTCACCGTCATCGACAACGACGGCGGGGTCTTCACCGCCGACGTCATGGGCGAGACGCTGCGGCGCTCGTCGCTGGGCGCGCTGCGGCCGGGCAGCCCGGTCAACCTGGAACGGGCCGCGACGGTCGGCAGCCGCCTCGGCGGGCACCTCGTCCAGGGGCACGTCGACGGGGTCGCGACGATCGTGGCGCGCGAGCCCGCCGACGACTGGGAGGTGCTGCGCTTCTCGCTGCCGTCCGGGCTCGGCCGCTACGTGGTGGAGAAGGGCTCGATCACGGTCGACGGGGTCTCGCTCACCGTCATGGCGGTCTCCGCCGACACGTTCGAGGTGGGGCTGATCCCCACCACGCTCAAGCTCACCGTCCTGGGATCCAAGGGCGTCGGCGACCCGGTCAACCTCGAGGTCGACGTCATCGCGAAGTACGTCGAGAAGATGCTGGGGGACCGCCATGTTGGATGACGTCGCACGGGCCGTCAAGGACATCGCCGCGGGCAAGGCGGTCATCGTCGTGGACGACGAGGACCGGGAGAACGAGGGCGACCTGATCTTCGCCGCCGAGCACGCCACGCCCGAGCTGCTCGCGTTCATGGTGCGATACACCTCCGGGTACGTGTGCGTGCCGCTCACCGAGGACGAGGCCGACCGCCTCGACCTGCCGCCGATGTTCCACACGAACCAGGACCGGCGGGGCACCGCGTACGCGGTCACGGTCGACGCGCGGGAGGGCATCAGCACCGGCATCTCGGCCGCCGACCGGGCGCACACGATCCGGCTGCTGGCGAGCGCCGAGACCCGGCCCACGGACCTCTCCCGCCCCGGCCACGTGGTGCCGCTGCGGGCCAGGCCGGGCGGCGTGCTGCGCCGGCCCGGGCACACCGAGGCCTCGGTCGACCTGGCGACGCTCGCCGGGCTGCGGCCGGCCGGCGTGATCTGCGAGCTGGTCAACGACGACGGCACCATGATGCGCCTGCCCGACCTGGAGAAGTTCGCGGCCGAGCACGACCTGGCGCTGATCAGCATCGCCGACCTGATCGCGTACCGGCGGCGGCACGAGCAGCAGGTGGAGCGGGTCGTGGAGACCCGGCTGCCGACCGAGCACGGCGACTTCACCGCGGTCGGCTACCGGGCGGCCGTCGACGGCGCCGAGCACGTCGCGCTGGTGTACGGCGACCTCGGCGACGGCGAGGACGTGCTGGTACGCGTCCACTCCGAGTGCCTCACCGGCGACGTCTTCGCCTCGGTGCGGTGCGACTGCGGCCCGCAGCTCGACGCGGCCCTGGAGCGCGTGGCGCTGGCCGGGCGGGGCGTGGTGCTGTACATGCGCGGGCACGAGGGGCGGGGGATCGGGCTGCTGCACAAGTTGCAGGCGTACCAGTTGCAGGACCGCGGGCTGGACACCGTCGACGCCAACCTCGAGCTGGGCCTGCCGGCCGACGCGCGGGACTACGGCACCGGCGCGCAGATCCTCTACGACCTGGGCGTGCGCTCGATGCGGCTGCTCACCAACAACCCGGCGAAGCGGGCCGGCCTGGAGGGCTACGGGCTGACCATCACCGGGCGGGAGGCGATGCCCGTGCGCCTCCATCCGGAGAACGTCCGCTACCTGCGAACCAAGCGGGATCGCATGGGGCACCTGTTCGAGGCGTTGGGCTGAGCGTCCGGCTCGGCTGTGGCAGCATTTGACACGAAAAAAGGGGGCACCATGGCCGGTTTCGGGGATCCGCACCTGCAGACCGTCGACGCCGCCGGGCTCAAGCTCGGCATCGTCGGCTCGCGCTGGCACGCCGACCTGGTCGACCACATGGTCGAGCGGGCCGAGGCGGCGGCGAAGTCGTGCGGCGTGGACGACGTGATCGTGGCCCGGGTCGCCGGCTCGGTGGAGCTGCCGATCGTCGCGCAGGCCCTGGCGAAGAAGTGCGACGCCGTGGTCGCGCTGGGCGTGGTCATCCGGGGCGAGACCGCCCACTTCGACTACGTCTGCGACGCGGTGACCGCGGGCCTGACCCGCGTCGCGCTCGACGAGCGCACCCCGGTGGCGCACGGCGTGCTGACCGTCGAGAGCCTGGGCCAGGCCAAGGACCGCGCCGGCCTCGAGGACTCGATCGAGGACAAGGGCTGGCAGAGCACGGTGGCCGTGCTCGACGCCGCGCTCACGATCCGCGCCGTCGAGAAGGGCTGAGCTAGAGCCGGCCGGCCTCGATGATGCGGGCCAGGAACTGCCGGGTCCGCGCCTCGACCGGGTCGCCGAGCACCTGCTCCGGCGGCCCGGCCTCGAGCACCCGGCCGCCGTCGAGGAAGACCACCCGGTCGGCGACCTGGCGGGCGAAGCCCATCTCGTGGGTGGCGAGCACCATGGTCATGCCCTCCTCCTTGAGGCCACGGATCATGGTGAGGACCTCGCCGACGAGCTCCGGGTCGAGCGCGGAGGTCACCTCGTCGAGCAGCAGCAGCCGGGGGCTGTTGACCAGGGCCCGGACGATCGCCACCCGCTGCTGCTGGCCGCCGGAGAGCCGGTCGGGATAGCTGTTCGCCTTGTCCGCGAGCCCGACCCGGCCCAGCCACTCCATCGCCTGGTCGCGGATCTCGGCGGCCGGGCGGCCGTGCACCTTCTCCGGCGCGAGCGTGATGTTGCGCAGCACGGTCATGTGCGGGAACAGGTTGTAGGACTGGAACACCATGCCGATCCTGCGGCGGACCAGGTCGGGGTTGACCCGCGGGTCGGTGATGTCCTCGCCGTCGAGCCGGATCGTGCCGTCGTCGATGCCGGTGAGCAGGTTGACGCAGCGCAGCAGGGTCGACTTGCCCGAGCCGGAGGCGCCGATCAGGGCCACCACCCGGTGCTCGTCCACCTCCAGCGACAGGTCGTCGAGCACCACCGTGGGCCCGAACGTCTTGCGCACGTTCTCGCAGGAGAGCAGCACGTCAGGCCCCCGCGGACTGGCGGCGGGCGGCGCGCAGCGTCACCCAGTCGGTCACGCCGATCAGCGGCAGGGCGAGAAGCACGAACAACACCCCGGCCACGATGTACGGCGTGAAGTTGGCGTCCTGCGCCGTGGCGATCTGGGCGGCGCGCACGGCGTCGATCGGGCCGGCGAGCGACACGAGTCCCACGTCCTTCTGAAGAGCGACGGTGTCGTTGAGCAGCGGCGGGGCGACCCGGCGTACCGCCTGGGGCAGCACCACGTGGCGCATCGTCTGCCGGTAGGTGAGGCCCAGCGACCGGGCGGCGGCGAGCTGGCTCGGGTGCACCGACTCGATGCCGGCCCGGAACACCTCGGCCAGGTACGCCCCGTACGTGATCACCAGCGCCGCGCCGCCGAGGACCAGCACGCTGGGCATGCCCTGCAGGCGCAGACCGGGCACGCCGAGGGTGCACACGTACAGCACGATGATCAGGGGCAGGCCGCGGAACGCGTACGTGTAGCCGGTCGCCAGCGCGCGTACCGGGAAGAAGACCGGGCCCCGCAGCGTGCGCAGCACCGCGACCAGCAGGCCGAGCGCCAGCGCGGCGGCGGCGCAGACGACCAGCAGCCGGATGTTGAGCCAGAGCCCGTCGAGGATGTCGGGCAGGTACCTCACCGCGACGTCCGGGTCGAAGAACGAGGACTTCACCCTGTCCCAGCCGGGCGCGCCGGTCACCGCGAAGGCCAGGGCGGCGCCGGCCACCGCGGTGGACAGCGCGGCGAGCAGCACCGAGCGGATCGTCTGCCGCCTGCGGTAGGCGACCCGCCCGCGCTGGATCTCGCTGGGCCGGTAGAGCTCCGTGGTCACGAAAGCTCGCGTGCCCCGCCGGTGCTGGCGAGCCAGGTCTTCTCGAGCTCCGTCAGGGTGCCGTCCTGGCGCAGCTGCTCGACGGCCTCGCTGACGCACGGGGTCAGCTTCGACCCCAGATCAAGGACCAGGCCGAACTGCTCCGGTACGCCCACCTGCGGCAGCTGGCCGACGATCAGGCCGTCGTCGAGCTCCGCCGCGGTCATGTAGAACGCCGTCGGCAGGTCCACCACGATGCCGTCGACCTGCTTGTTCTCGAGGGCCTTCTTGGCGTCGTCGTTGTTGTTGAACACCTGGGGCTTGGCGGACGGCTTGATCAGCTCGTCGATCGCCTGGTAGCTGGTCGTGCCGACCTGGGCGCCCAGCTTCGCGTCCCGGAGCTCGGCGATCGACGCCGCGGCGGCGATCTTCGAGCCCTTGGTGGTGATGACGGTCTGCCGGACCAGGTAGTACGGCGACGAGAAGTCGACCGCCTTCCGGCGCTCCGGCGTGATCGAGAACTGGTTGATGTCGAAATCGAACGTCTTCGGCCCGGGCGCGATCGCGTTGTTGAAGGTGACCTGGGTCCAGACGACGTTCGCCGCCGGGTAGCCGAGCCGCTCGGCGACCTTGTACGCCACCGCCGACTCGAAGCCCTTGCCGTTGGCCGGCTTGTTGTCGCTGAACCACGGCTCGTACGCCGGGTTGTCGGTGCCGATCGTGAGCTTGCCCGCGGTCCGGGTGGCGAGCGCGCCCTTCGCGCACGCGGCGTTCGACGCCGAGGCCGGGCCGCCCGCGGCGGGGGAGCCCGTCTCGTCGGCCGGGGCGCACGCGCCCAGCGTGGCGAGGAGCACAACGGCGCCGCCCAGCGCCGCGAAGGTGTTTCTGCTGACCATGAGGGGCAGGCTAACCCACGTCCCAAGGGATGGGGCCGTCCGTCGTCACTCCGTAATGAGCTGCAACAATCGGCTCCCGTGAAGACGTTCGAAGAGTTGTTCGCCGAGCTCCAGACGAAGGCGGCGGAGCGGCCCGAGGGTTCGGGCACCGTCGCGGCACTGGACAAGGGTGTGCACTTCATCGGCAAGAAGGTCGTCGAGGAAGCCGCCGAGTCCTGGATGGCCGCCGAGCACGAGGGGCCCGAGCGGGCCGCCGAGGAGCTGTCGCAGC
Organism: Pseudosporangium ferrugineum; assembly: GCF_003002065.1. Taxonomy (GTDB): domain Bacteria; phylum Actinomycetota; class Actinomycetes; order Mycobacteriales; family Micromonosporaceae; genus Actinoplanes; species Actinoplanes ferrugineus_A. The sequence goes on along the minus strand of NZ_PVZG01000010.1, from coordinate 47,623 downwards.
TGCTCTACCAGGCACAAGTGCTCATGATCGCCACCGGGCTCGAGCTCGAGGACGTGTACCGACATCTCTGACGTGCCCTCCGCCGCCATCGAGATCGATCGAAGGAGCACGTCCGTGCTGCGTATCGCCGTACCCAACAAGGGAACCCTGTCCGCACCGGCCGCCCAGATGCTGCGCGACGCCGGATACCGCCAGCGCACCGACGCCAAGGACCTCGTCTGCCGTGACGAGGACAACAATGTCGAGTTCTTCTACCTTCGTCCCCGCGACATCGCCACGTACGTGGGCTCGGGTGATCTGGATCTCGGCATCACCGGCCGCGACCTGCTGGTCGATTCCGGCGTCCCGGCCCGGGAACTGCTCGACCTCGGCTTCGGCGGGGCGACGTTCCGCTGGGCCGCACCGGCCGGAGCCTCCTCGTCCGAGTCCGGGATCGGCGGTTCGCGCATCGCCACCGCCTACCCCGGCGTGGTCGAGCGCTACCTGGCCGAGCGCGACCTCAAGGCCGAGGTGGTCCGCCTCGACGGCGCCGTGGAGAACGCCGTACGCCTGGGCGTCGCCGACCTCATCGCCGACGTGGTCGAGACCGGCACCACACTGCGCCAGGCGGGGCTGGTCACGTTCGGGGAGCCGCTGCTGCGCTCGTCCGCGATCCTGATCGGCCGCGACGACGAGGGCACGGAGGCGAAGGCGGCGCAGCTCGTCCGGCGCCTGCAGGGCGTGCTGGTGGCGCGCAGCTACGTGATGCTCGCGTACGACGTACGGGCGGACCTGCTGGAGAACGCCACCGCGCTGACCCCGGGCATCGAGTCGCCGACCGTCTCCCCGCTGCACCGCGAGGGCTGGGTCGCCGTGCAGGCCATGGTCCGCCGCGCCGAGGTCCACCGGATCATGGACGAGCTGTACGAGCTCGGCGCCCGCGCCATCCTGGTGACCGACATCTCCAACTGCCGGTTGTGAGTGAGAGAGTGGTGGGCGTGAAGACTCCGACGCACGAGGTGGTCGTGTTCCGGCCGCGGCGCATCCGCTGGGTTGCCGGCCTCTCCGCGGCCGCCGTGGTGATCCTGTTCACCGCGCTCAGCTTCGGCCTGCACGGGTCCACCGGCGACGGCCTCGGACAGTTCGAGCGCGGCGACCAGACCGCGATGATCGGCCTGGGCGTGCTCGCCGCGCTGGGCATCCTGGCCTTCACCCGGCCGCGGGTCCGGGCGGACGCCGATCACGTGCAGATCCGCAACGTCATCGGGAACTTCGACCTGCCCTGGTCGGCGGTGCGGGCGGTGCGCTTCGACCGCAACTCCGCCTGGGCGGCGCTGGAGCTGCACGACGACGAGACGGTGCCGGTACACGCGCTGCAGGCCGCCGACAAGGAGTACGCCGTGGAGGGGGTCCGGGCGCTGCGGGCCCTTCATTCGGCCTCGTCCGACTGAGCTGGTAGAGTGGCTCACAGTCGACCACGCCTGCGTTCTCTCCTGACGAGCTCCGCTCCGACGGGTACCGGGCGCGAAAGAGGAGCCCGCTGGTTCCCACCCGTGTCGCTCTCGCCCTTGATCGGGCGTGGTGGCGTCCGGGTCCGGTCAACCGATCACGGGAATATCCCGCGGTGGGTGTGCGTCCTCCTGGACGCCGATGACCGGTCGAGCGGGCCCTGGCATGCGCCGGGGCCTTCTGCTTTCCCGTCGCCCCGTGGCTCGTCGGGGGTGGCGTGAGGCCGACCGACATTGGCAGGGCTTTCCGCGGCCGGAAACCGGGGAGAGCCCAGGACATGACATTCGTTCTGAGGAGGCCCCATCAGCGTCGAACCACGCGTTAACGAACAGATCCGGGCACGAGAGGTCCGACTGGTCGGCCCCGAGGGTGAGCAGGTGGGCATCGTCCCGCTCGAGCGCGCCCTGCAGCTGGCCGCGGACGTGGACCTGGACCTGGTCGAGGTCGCGCCCATGGCCCGTCCGCCGGTGTGCAAGCTCATGGACTTCGGAAAGTTCAAGTACGAGAGTGCACTCAAGGCGCGCGAGGCACGGCGCAACCAGCAACAGACCGTCATCAAGGAAATGAAGCTCCGCCCGAAGATCGACCCGCACGACTACGAGACCAAGAAGGGTCACGTGGTGCGGTTCCTCAAGGCGGGCGACAAGGTCAAGGTGACGATCATGTTCCGCGGTCGTGAGCAGAGCCGCCCCGAGCTGGGTTTCCGGCTCCTGCGCAGGCTCAGCGAAGAGATCTCGGAGCTGGGTTTCGTCGAGGCCAGTCCCAAGCAGGACGGCCGCAACATGATCATGGTGCTGGCCCCCCACCGGGCGACCAAGGCCGCCGCCGCGGCGACTGTCGCGGCCAACGCCCGCCCGCCGCGGGAGCCGCGTGAGGGCGATGGTGCCGAGGCACCGCCGGCCGTAGCAGCCGACACCACCGCAGAGTAGGTAATCCCCCCGGATCGCGGGGCCGAGAGAGTAGGCGTTCAAGTGCCGAAGATGAAGAGCCACACCGGCATGGGTAAGCGGGTGAAGGTCACCGGCAAGGGCAAGATCGTCCGCGAGCAGGCCGGCAAGCGCCACCTGCTGGAGGGCAAGTCCTCCCACGTCACCCGCCGGATGACCGGTACGGTCGTCGTGGCCAAGGCCGACACCAAGCGAGTCAAGAAGCTGCTGGGCCGCTGACGCGCGCGCCACAACCGTTCCCCTGTTAGGAGTACTGAAATGGCACGCGTCAAGCGGGCAGTGAACGCCCAGAAGAAGCGTCGCACGTTGCTGGAGACCGCCAGCGGATACCGCGGTCAGCGCTCGCGGCTGTACCGCAAGGCCAAGGAGCAGGTGCTGCACTCGATGCAGTACTCGTACCGCGACCGCCGTGACCGCAAGGGCGACTTCCGCCAGCTGTGGATCACGCGCATCAACGCGGGCGCCCGGGCCAACGGCCTGACCTACAACCGCCTCATCCAGGGCCTGAAGCTGGCCGGCGTCGAGGTGGACCGCAAGATCCTGGCCGACCTGGCCGTCAACGACGCCGCGTCGTTCGCGGCGATCGTCGAGATCGCCCGCGCCGCCGTCGCGGCCGAGGGCACGGGCGGCGCCGCCGCCCAGGCCGCCTGAGCAAGTCCTTTCGGGGCGTCTTCCGGTTCGTCCGGGAGGCGCCCCGATGCTCCTCGCCCCGGAGGAAGAGCGTGACCTTCACCCCGCGTACCCCCAGGGTGGTCGCCGCCCGGCGCCTGCAGCGCCGCCGCGACCGCGACCGGACCGGTCGCTTCCTCGCCGAGGGACCCCAGGCGGTGCGGTCCGCCCTGGCCGCGGGCGTCGTCCTCGAACTCTTCGGTACGGACGCGGCGCTCACCCGCCACGGCGACCTGGCCCTGCAGGCGCCCGTGGTGTCCCCGGTGACCGACGAGGGGCTGGCCGCGCTCGCCGAGACCGTCCAGCCGCAGGGGCTGGTGGCGGTGTGCGAGCAGGTCGACGTGCCGCTGGCCGAGGCCCTGGCCAAGCAACCCCGGCTGGTGGCGATCGTCGCGGAGATCCGCGATCCGGGCAACGCGGGTACGGTGCTGCGCACGGCCGACGCCGCCGGGGCGGCTGCGGTGGTGTTCGCCGGCGACGCCGTGGACCCGTACAACGGCAAGTGTGTGCGGTCCTCGGCCGGGAGTCTGTTCAACGTGGACGTGGTGCGGGCGCCGCTGACGGTCGCCGCCGACCTGCGCGCCGCCGGGCTGCTCGTCCTCGCCACCACCGGCTACGGCGACGCCGACCTCGACGAGCTGCTCGACGACGGCTCGCTGGCCTCGCCGACCGCCTGGCTGTTCGGCTCCGAGGCCCACGGGCTCCCCGACGACGTGCTGAAAGCCGCCGACAAGCGGGTACGCGTGCCGATCTACGGCGGCGCCGAGAGCCTTAACCTGGGTGCCGCCGCGGCCGTCTGCTTGTATGCTTCGGCGAGAGCGCAACGCTCCCCGAGGAGACCGTCATGAGTCGGATGTTTACCCAGCCCGCTGGTCGCGGGCGCGCGGGCTGACTCTTTCGCTCAAACTCCCTGACCGGCGGGCTGCGGCCCAGCCGCGCCTCCGTACACTGCCCGATGGCTCATCCGGTGTGAGGGAGTTCGCCCGACCATGTCCTACCGCAACGATCCGTACGATCCGAAGCAGGCCGCCCTGCTCGCCCCCGAGGCCCTCGAGGCCGCCGTCGCCGAGGCCGGGAAGGCCTTCGCCGCGGCCGGCGACCTCGACGCGCTCGGCGCCCTGAAGCCCGCCCACCTCGGCGACCGTTCGCCGGTGTCGCTGGCCCGCCGCGAGATCGGCTCCCTGCCGCCCGCCGCGAAGTCCGACGCCGGCAAGCGGGTCAACGTGGCCCGGCAGTCCATCCAGGGCGCGTTCGACGCCCGCCTCGCCGAGCTGGAGCTCGAGCGGGCCGCCCGGGTGCTGGTCGAGGAGCGCGTCGACGTCACCCTCCCGTGGGACCGGCGCCCGCGCGGCGCCCGGCACCCGCTGACCACGCTCATGGAGCACATGTCCGACCTGTTCGTCGGCATGGGCTACGACGTCGTCGACGGGCCCGAGCTCGAGCTGGAATGGGCCAACTTCGACGCGCTCAACATCGGGCCCGACCACCCCGCGCGCGGGCTCATGGACACGTTCTACGTGGACCTGCCCGGCCTGGTCATGCGCACCCACACGTCGCCCGGCCAGGTGCGCACCATGCTCAAGCGGCAGCCGCCGATCTACGTGGTCAGCCCCGGGCGGGCGTACCGCACCGACGACCTCGACGCGACGCACAGCCCGGTGTTCCACCAGATCGAGGGGCTGGTCGTCGACGAGGGCATCACCATGGCCCACCTCAAGGGCACCCTCGACCACTTCGCCCGGGCGATGTTCGGCGCCGACGCGCGTACCCGCTGGCGGCCGCACTACTTCCCGTTCACCGAGCCGTCCGCGGAGTTCGACGTCTGGTTCGCCCAGCACCGCGACGGCCCGCGCTGGGTCGAGTGGGGCGGCTGCGGCATGGTCAACCCGCGGGTCCTGGTCGCGTGCGGCATCGACCCGGAGCGCTACTCCGGGTTCGCGTTCGGCATGGGCGTCGAGCGCACCCTGATGTTCCGCAACGGCGTGAGCGACATGCACGACATGGTGGAGGGTGACGTCCGGTTCACCCGCAACTTCGGTATGGCGGTCTGATCATGAAGCTGTCCCTGTCCTGGCTGCGCGAGTACGTCGAGCTGCCGGCCGTCGACGCGGCCGCGCTCGAGCGCAAGCTGGTCGACCTCGGCATCGAGGTCGAGTCCATCGTCGACCAGGCCGCCACGATCAAGGGCGACCTGGTCGTCGGGCGGGTGCTGGAGATCGAGGAGCTGACCGGGTTCAAGAAGCCGATCCGCTTCTGCCGGGTCGACGTCGGCAACCCCGCCGCGCAGGAGATCGTCTGCGGTGCGCGCAACTTCGCCGAGGGCGACCTGGTGGTCGTGATCCTACCCGGCGGCGAGCTGCCCGGCGGCTTCACGATCGGGGCCCGCAAGACGTACGGGCGCAACTCCCACGGCATGATCTGCTCCGCGGCCGAGCTGGGCCTCAGCGGCGACCACGACGGCATCATCGTGCTGCCGCCGGAGTCCGCGACGCCCGGCGCCGACGCGCGCCCGGTCGTGGGGCTCGACGACGTGATCCTCGACGTGGAGATCACCCCGGACCGCGGCTACCAGATGAGCGTGCGGGGGCTCGCGCGCGAGCTGGCGTACGCGTACTCGGTCGCGTACACCGATCCGGGCCGGGCGGCGGCCGCGGCTGCCACGGACGAGGCCCCGTACGGGATCCGCATCGAGGACACGGTCGGCTGCGACCGCTTCGCCGCGCGGGTGGTCCGGGGCATCGACCCGTCCGCCCCGTCGCCGGCGTGGATGCAGCGCCGGCTGATCGCCTCCGGGATCCGCACGATCTCGCTCGCGGTCGACATCACCAACTACGTGATGCTCGAACTCGGCCAGCCCATGCACGTGTTCGACCTCAACCTGCTGCGCGGCGGCCTGGTCGTGCGCCGCGCCCGGCCGGGGGAGAAGCTGACCACCCTGGACGGCGTCGCGCGCGTGCTCGACGCCGAGGACATGGTGATCTGCGACGACTCCGGGCCGATCTCGCTCGCCGCGGTCATGGGCGGCGAGACCAGCGAGGTGCAGCCGGACACGGTGGACGTGCTGCTCGAGGCGGCCCACTGGGACCCGGTCATGGTCGGGCGCACGGCCCGCCGGCACAAGCTGTTCAGCGAGGCGGCGAAACGCTGGGAGCGCGGCGTCGACCCGCAGCTGCCGCTGGTGGCGCTGCAGCGCGCGGTGGAGCTGCTCACCGCGCACGCGGGCGGCACGGTGGACGAGCGCGTGCTCGACATCGACCACGTGGTGCCGCCGGCGCCGGTGCTGCTGCCCACCGACCTGGCGACGCGGCGGATCGGCGTCGCGTACCCGGCCGAGCGGGTCACCGAGCTGCTCGGCCAGGTCGGTTGCGCGGTCACCGGGGTGGAGCCGCTCGAGGTCACGCCGCCGACGTGGCGTCCCGACCTGGTGGCCGGCATCGACCTGATCGAGGAGGTGGCCCGGCTCGGCGGCTACGACGCCATCCCGAGCCTGCTGCCGCCGGCCCACAGCGGTCGCGGCATCACCGCCGAGCAGGCGCGGCGGCGCACGGTCGGCCGGGCGCTGGCCGAGAACGGCTACGTCGAGGTGCTGTCGTACCCGTTCGTCGCCCCCGCGGCGGCGGACCAGCTCGGCCTGCCGGCGGACGACCCGCGCCGCAGCGCGGTCCGGCTGACCAACCCGCTGTCCGAGCAGGAGCCGCTGCTGCGGACGTCGCTGCTGCCGCCGCTGCTGGCCACGCTGAAGCGCAACCTCGGCCGCGGCGAGCGTGACCTGGCCCTCTACGAGCTGGGTACGGTGTTCCTGCCGCACCTGACCGCCACGGCCCCGCCGCCGCTCGGCGTCGACCACGGCCCGTCCGACGAGGACTGGACGGCGGCCAACGCGATCGTGCCGGCCCAGCCGTGGCACCTCGCCGCGGCGCTCACCGGCGACGTCGTCCCGGCCGGCTGGTGGGGCGAGGGCCGCCCGGCCACCTGGTCGGACGCGGTGGAGGCGGCCCGCATCGCACTGTCCGCGGCCGGCATGACCCCGGACCGCGTCACCGTCGAGGCGGCCACCCACGCGCCGTGGCACCCGGGCCGCTGCGCCGCGATCTCGGTCGACGGCGCCGTGGTCGGCCACGCGGGCGAGCTCCACCCCGCGGTCCTGTCGGCGCTCGAGCTCCCCAAGCGCACCTGCGCGATGGAACTCGACCTCGACGCGATCCCGCCCCGCCCGGTCACCCAGGCGACCCGGATCTCCACCTTCCCGCCGGCCCTGATCGACGTGGCCCTGGTGGTCCCGTCATCGGTGCCATCCGCCACGGTCGAGGCAGCCCTGGTCGCGGGCGCGGGCAACCTGCTCGAATCGGTACGGCTCTTCGACGTGTACGCGTCGGCACAGCTCGGCGAGGGGCTGAAGAGCCTCGCGTACAAGCTGACGTTCCGCGCCCCGGACCGCACCCTGACGGTCGAGGAGGCCGTAGCGGCCCGCGACGCAGCGGTGGCCTCGGCCGCGGAGCGCACGGGAGCGACCCTGCGCGGCGCCTGAGCCAGGCTTCGCGCGAGACACCGCCAAGGCCGGGCCCCTCGCCCCGCGCGGGGGCCCGGCCGGCTCTCACCGGTGGCGGGGAGCCCGCCGCCGCCCGGCCGCCTCGCCGCGGCCGGCTCGACGGCGATCGCGGCCAGGGCCAGGCGCTGGCGCCGCTGGCCAGGCGTAGCCCGCTGGCCGGGTGCGGCCCCGCTGTCCGAGACCCCGAGCGCCGGGGAGCAGCTCGGCTGGCCAGGTGTGGCGCCGCCGCTGGCCCGGGAGCGTCCCGGCTGGGTGGGAGCGCAACTCGGCTGGGTGGGAGCGGCCCCGCTGGCCGGGAGCAGCTCCGCTGGGTGGAAGCGGCGCCGGTCAGTCGATGGTGTGGCCGCCGTTGACGGTCAGGCGTTCGCCGGTCATGAAGCGGGCGGCGTCGCTCGCCACGAAGGCGACCACGTCCGCGACGTCGTCCGGGGTGCCGAGCCGGCCGAGGGGCACGTCGCGGACGTAGCCGGCGCTGTCCTCGGTGGTCACGACGCCGTGGCGCTCGACCGGGATCCAGCCCGGGGCGACGACGTTGACCGTGATTCCGTACGCCCCCAGCTCCCGCGCCCACGTCCGGGCCAGGCCGATCTGCGCGCCCTTGGCGGCGTTGTAGGCCGACGCCCCCGGCAGCGCCCGCTCGAACGAGTCCGAGCCGATGTGCACGATGCGGCCGGTGCCGAGCGCGCGCATGCCCGGCAGCGTGGCCCGCATCAGCAGCGCCGGGCTCTTCACGAAGAACACGAGCTGGTCCAGGTGGTCCTGCCACGACACGTCGGCGGCCGGCACCAGCGGCTGCGGCCCGGTAGCGTTGGCGACGAGCACCTGCACCGGGCCGAGCTCCGCCTCCGCCGCCGCCACCAGCCCGGGAACCTCGTCCTCGGAGGTCACGTCGGCCCGGAACGCCGCCGCACGCCCACCGGCGGCGACGATGGCGTCCACCACCCGCTCCGCGCCCGCCCTGTCGGAGTGGTAGTTCACGGCCACCGGCCAGCCGTCGCCCGCGAGGCGCTGCGCGATCCGCGCCCCCAGCCCCCGCGAGGCCCCGGTGACCAGGGCGCTGCCCAGGATCGTCATGTCGTGCCGGCCCGGTCTGCGGCAGGCGTCTCGCCGATCACCGGCGGGAAGGGCGCCGTCATGCGAGGCCCAGTCCGCCGACGACCGTCAGCTCCTCGCGGGTGAACTCGCCGGTGAGCAGGGGCATCGCCTGGGCTATGGCAGCCTGGGTCTCCGGCAGCCGCAGGGACGCGTCGTGGTGCTCCCGGCTCTGCCACACCTCCGTGACGTGGATCAGCTCGCTGTCGCTGTCGGAGACGCTCACGACGTACAGAAGGCAACCGGCTGCGCGGAGGCCCTGCGTGCCCGAGAGCAGGATCCGGACCACCTCGTCGCGGTGGTCCTGGACGGTGCGCATCGTGCCGATGTAGCCGTAGGCCACCCGTGCCTCCCAGGGTTTGTGCGATCACCGGCCGGCGGGCCGGGCCCTGGGGACATTACGCCGGACGGACCCGCCGCGGAGCCGCCCGGGCCGGGCCTGTGGACAACGTCAGCCGGTCGGGTCCGGCTTGTGGACAACGCCGCCCGCCCGGACCGGCCGGTGCACAATGGCTGCCAGGAGAGGAGCGGCGACCGCCCTGGCCCGCGGACGCTCTCAGCCGGAGAAGGGGGTGACGGCCGGACGACGCCGGCCTGTAAACGCCTTCAGCCGAGAGGGGTGACGGCCGGACGACGCCGGCCTGTAAACGCCTTCAGCCGAGAGGGGTGACGGCCGGACGACGCCGGCGAGTGGTAACGGCTGGTCGGTGCTCGCCTGTGGGCGATCTCAGCCGGGGGTGGGAGCGGCGACCGGGCTGCGGTGGCCTTCGCGGTCCACTGCGCGTACGCCGAAGAAGACGTTGTCCTTGGAGATGTCGATCGTTGTCGTGGTGGCGGTGCCCACCGGGAGGGTGTGCTGCCAGTCGGCGGCCGTCGTCTCGCGCCAGACGATCTCGTAGCCTGCGAGGTCGGTGGCGGGGGATGGTTGCCAGCGCAGGGTGGTCTGGTTGGTGAGCTGGGTGGTGTCGATGATCACGCCCTTGGGGGTGCCCGGGGCCTGGGCCAGGGACCAGAGCGCGGCGGCGTTCACGCGGGCCACCCGGGCGATGTACCGGAAGTCGCAGAACTCGACGAGGTCGCCGTACTGGATGCCGTTCTCGACGCGGACGTTCTGGTGCTCGTGGGCGAAGTTCTCGCGGGGCTCGGTGAGGCGGGCGGCGGGGTAGCCGCGGAGCAGGAACGAGATGTGGTCGCTGCCGCGCAGGTAGCGGTCGCGCCGCCAGACCACGCGGACCTTCATGCCGGTCTGGGGGTTCTCCGCGACGTCGCGGACGAAGCGGCCGAGCTGCCGCGACGGGCCGTCGTTCTCGCCGCCGACCGACTGCCGGGTCGAGGTCTGCGCGGGCGTCTCGGCCGTGGGGACCCCCTCGACGAACAATCTCACCGTACGGGGATCAGCGGCGGTGCCGTCGTGGGCGTCCCCGGTGCCGACGATGTCGTTGCTGAACATGGCCTGCACGTCCGCGCCCGCGTCCTTGTACCGCTGGGCGAGGTGGTCGGAGCCGTAGAGGCCCTGCTCCTCGCCCGCGACGGCGGCGAACACGACCGTGGCCTCGGTGCGCCGGGTCGCCATGACGCGGGCGACCTCCATGACGGCGGCCACCCCGGACGCGTCGTCGTCGGCCCCCGGCGCGTCGCTGGTCGCGTCCATCACGTCGGTCGCCCGGGAGTCGTAGTGGCCGGTCACCACGTACACCCGATCCGGGTCGCGGTCGCCGCGCAGGGTGGCGACGATGTTGGTGATCCGGGTGGGCACCGGCACGCGCGGGCCGGGTGGCTGGATGAACGACTGGAGCTCCACGGTCATCCGGCCGCCGGACTGTGCCGCGTACCGTTGGAACTGCTCGTGGATCCAGTCGCGCGCCGCGCCGATGCCGCGCTCGGGATCGTCCTGGCTGGAGAGGGTGTGCCGGGTGCCGAAGGCGGCCAGGCGGGTGACGATCGAGCCGATCCGGTGCGGGTCGATCTCCCGGAGCAGCGCCTTCAGCTCCGGGTCGGGCACCTGTTTCCGCAGGCCGGTGGCGTGCGCGGCGTGGCCGAGCACGGGGGTCGCGGCAACGGCCGCGGAGGCGGACAGGAACGCGCGTCGCGAGGACGAGGGCTTCTCGCGCTGATCCGTCATACCTGACCATGCTTGTCCATTACGGACGACGTGTCCATGCTCATCAATGTCAGATCTTTACCCGTACGCCGGGTGCGATCGTGCAGCCCTGGTGAGCGGCCCTTGACCCCCCGTGTGGCCTCCGTACGCTGAAGAGGTCTTGGAGAGCGCTCTCCAAACGCCCCCTCACGACCCCTGGAGAGAGAATGAGCATGCGTTTGACCCGCCGGCGCGCGGCTGCCGCGATCGCCGTCCTGCTGGGCGCGCTGGGCGCCGGACTGATCGCGCCCGCGGCCGCCCAGGCGGACCTCACCGGCGCCGTCTCGATCGACGTGGGCGGCGCCGGCGGCACGGGCTTCGCCGCCGACACGTACGGCACCGGCGGGCGGGAGGACACCAAGCCGGCCGAGGCCCCCAGCCTGCCGAACTTCAGCCGTACGGTGGCCCACCCGATCCCCGCCGACATCTGGCACACCGCCCGCGTCGGCGACTCCCGGTACGTCGTGCCGGGTCTCACGCCGGGTGCGACGTACGAGGCGCGGCTGTACTTCCTGGACTGGTACTTCACGCGTCCCGGCCAGCGGACCTTCGACGTGGCGATCAACGGGTCGACCGTGCTGGCCGGCTTCGACATCATCGGCGCGGCGATCACGGCGGGCGCGGACGGCCGGAACTCGTTCGGCGTCGAGAAGGACTTCCCGGTCACCGTCGGCGCCGACGGCACCGCCACGTTCGACTTCATCCGCGGCGCCGCCAACCAGCCGCAGATCAACGCCATCGCGCTGGCGCCGGTGAACCCCGCCGGAATCTCGATCGACCTGGGCGGCGCCGGCGGCAGCGGCTTCGTCGCGGACGTCTACGGCACCGGCGGCAGCATCGACACCAAGCCCGCGGGTACGCCCAGCCTGCCGAACTTCAGCCGTACGGTGGCGCACCCCATCCCCGCCGACATCTGGCACACCTCGCGCTACGGCGAGTTCCAGTACGTCGTCCCGGGGCTGACGCCGGGTGCGACGTACGAGGCGCGGCTGTACTTCCTGGACTGGTACTTCACGCGTCCCGGCCAGCGCTCCTTCGACGTGGCGATCAACGGCACGACGGTGCTGAACGACTTCGACATCATCGGCGCGGCCATCACGGCGGGCGCGGACGGCCGGAACTCGTTCGGCGTCGAGAAGGCCTTCCCGGTCACCGTCGGCGCCGACGGTGCGGTGAGCATCGCGTTCAGCCGGCACAGCGCCGACCAGCCCCAGGTCAACGCGATCGCCCTGGTGCCGCTCGCCTGACGCGGCGGCCGACGCGGGCCGGGCCGGTCCTGGGCGGGCCCGGTCCTGCTGCTCCGGCTCGGTCCCGCCGGTTCCGGGCGGGACCGAGCCGGTCGGCTGGGGCTCGGATGTGCCGGGTTTGCCGGGTCAGCTCGGAGCCGGAGCCGGAGCCGGAGCCGGAGCTTGGGCTTGGGCTTGGGTCTGGGTCTGGGTCTGGGCCGGGGCTTGGGCCTCGGTTGCCGGGGCGAGGGTCGCCATGGCGCGGTCGACGGCGTCGGCGAGGGGCGTGGACGCTCCGGACGCCAGCCAGGAGTGCTGCGCGGCGACGAAGCAGCCGAAGGCCGCGGCGGTGAGGGCGCGCGGCGTGGGGTCGTCCGCCGGGTAGGGGCGGCCCGCCGCGGCGGCGCGTTCCCGCAGGCCCAGTGCCACCGCCTCCTGGATTTCCTGAAGCTTCTGAAGGTACGCCGCGAGCAGCGCGGGCGTCTCGAGGACGACCCGGTGGATCGCCGCGGTGCTCCCCTGCGGGCGAGGGTCGTCGACGTCGAACAGGTGCCGCAGTGACACCCAGACCGGTTCGCCGGGCGGGCGGGCGGCCAGGGTCTCCAGCATGCGGTCGGCGGCCAGGTCGAGCTTGCCGATGACGATGTCTTCCTTCGTGGCGAAGTAGCGGAAGACGCTGCGGGTGGACATGCCGACGGCCGCCGCGACGGCGTCGATCGGGGTGGCGTCGAACCCGCGCTCGATGAACAGCGCCAGCGCCGCGTCGCCGATCTCCCGCTGTACCGCGCGGCGGGTCCGCGCCCTGAGGGTGTCCTGGCTCGGTGTCATGGTCCGCCGACACTATCGCTGCCGGCGGCGTTTCCGGTGTACGACGCGACAAAGTGCTTCACTTCACGTCTCACTTGACAGTCAATGACAGGTTCGGCGTACTCTGAAGTCATGTCCAAGACCATCGTCATCACCGGCGCGAGCGACGGCATCGGTGCCGCGGCCGCCCGCCGCCTGCAGCGGGACGGCCACCGCGTGGTCGTCGTCGGCCGTTCCCCGGGGAAGACCGAGGCGGTCGCCCGGGGGATCGGCGCCGACTTCTTCGTCGCCGACTTCACGAACCTCGGCGAGGTGCGCAAGCTCGCGGCGTCGCTCGACAGCGCGTACGGAAAGATCGACGTGCTGGCGAACAACGCCGGCGGCGTCTTCGGTGACCGGGCCCGGACGGCCGACGGTTTCGAGAAAACCTTCCAGATCAACCATCTGGCGCCGTTCCTGCTCACCACCCTGCTGCTGGAGAAGCTGATCGCCTCCCGCGCCACGGTGATCCAGACGACGACCCTGCACGGCGGCATGGTCCGCGGGCTCGACCTCGACGACCTGAACCTCGACCGCAGGTACGATCCGGTGCGCGCCTACAACACGGCCAAGCTGGAGAACGTCCTGTTCACCAGGGAACTCCACCGCCGCTGGCACGCCGCGGGCATCTCGGCCGCCGCGTTCTACCCCGGCAATGTGGCGACCAACTTCGGCTCCGAGACCACGAGCCGGCTGATGCGGTTCCTCGCCACCAACCGCCTCTCCCGCGCCGCCCTGCTCACCACCCCGGAGAAGGGCGCCGACCAGCTGGTCTGGCTCGCGGCGAGCCGGCCGGGCGTCGACTGGGAGCCGGGCGGCTACTACGTCAAGCGCCGGCCCGGCAAGAACCTGAACCGGCTCGCGGACGATGCGGACCTGGCCCGCCGGCTCTGGGAGCGCTCGGAGCAGCTGACCGCTTGAGCGCCGGCCCGGTGGAGCGCCGGCCGGGTGGGGGCGCCGGCCGGGTGGGGCGCCGGCCCGGCGTCGGCCGCGGCGGCGGGTCGGACGGCAGGTGGTTCGGCGGCAGCGGCTCGGCGGGCCGGCCTGCTGTGGGGAGCGGCTACGGCAGGTGCGGGAGGTGGTCGAGGAGGGTGCGGCCGATGATGGCGTGGGCCTGGACCGCCGGGTGGGTCGAGCCGTAGTTGTCGAGGTCGCCGAGGGCGTCGGCGAACATCGCGTAGGTCAGGGCCGGCTTGCCGTCCGGGCCGAACATGATGCCCGCCTCGTGCCGGGCGGCGCCGCGGGTGTTGAAGTCGGCGCCGTACTTGGTGGCCACGCGGCTGCGTTCCGCCGAGGACATCGTGCGGCGTACGCCGTCGTGGTAGCCGTCGATCCAGCGCGCGAGGCTCAGCAGGAAGGCGGACGACTCCGGGCCGAGCAGGGCGCCGGTGGCCAGGCGCCACAGCAGGTCGTGGGTCTCGCGCGGCGTCGTCGTGCCGAGGTAGAAACGGTGCGGGTCCGCGACCGGTTCGACCCGGGTGTGCGTGAACCCCTTCGCGGCCAGGATCTCGTTGATCTCGGCGGCCGGGGCGACCCGCCCGCACATCCGTACGGCGGTGTTGTCGGACATGACGATCATCGCGGTCAGGACGTTGGCGATGGTGAGCGCGTCGCCCCAGACGGTGTGCAGGGCGTAGATGCCGGAGCCGCCGAGGATGAGCTCCGCCGTCAGGTCGAGCTTGTGGCCCAGGGCGAGTTCCCCGCGGTCCACCTTGTCGAGCACGGCCACGGCCACGGCGAGCTTCTGCATGCTGTAGCCCTCGATGACCCGGTCGGCGTCGTCCGCCACGATTGGCCGGACGCCCGCGGTGCCGGCGGCGGTGATGAGCGAGTGCCAGGCGCCGCCGGCCCTCGTCGTCTCCCGCTCGTAGACCTCCCGGACCGCGTCGGCGGCGGGCCCGGTCAGGAGCGGAGGAACCGGCCCGGTCAGGAGCGGAGGAACCGGCCCGGTCATGAGCGGGGGAACCGGAGGACGGTCAGGACGCGGCGGTGGTCCGTGCGGGCGGTGGCCAGCCAGGACGCCGGCAACCACGGCCGGTGCGGGCCCAGCGCGGTGGGCAGCAGTGGGAGCGGGGTCGCCGCCGCCACCACGGCGGCCACCGCGATCGCCGTACCGGTCACCACCAGAGCCTCGCAGATGACGCCGGCGAGCGGTCCGGTGACCCGCGGCAGCGCGGAAGCCGGGCTACTCGCTGCGCCGGATCGCCGCGGCCGGGTTCCGCCAGGAGTGCTCCGGCTCGTAGCCCAGCACCCGGCGGGCCTTGTCGATCGAGAGCAGGGTCTCGTGCTCCCCGAGCTCCCGGGTCACGCGTACGCCCGGGAACACCTCCGCCGCCAGCGACGCACTGGACCGGCTCATCACCGTGTCGGCGTTGGCGATGACGAACACCTCGCAGCCCGTACCGTCGTGCTCGAGGGACCTGCGGACGGCCTGGGCGCCGTCGCGGGCGTCGATGTAGCCCCACAGGTTCCAGCTGCGGGCGCGGGGATCGGCGTCGAAGGACGGGAATTCCGCGTAGTCGGCGGGCTCCATGACGTTGGAGAAGCGCAGGCCGATCATCTTGAGCGCGGGGTTCCACCGGCAGAACTGCGCGGCCATCTGCTCCTCGAGGTGCTTGACCAGCGAGTACGTCGACTCGGGCCGGGCCGGGTATTCCTCGTCGACCGGCAGGTACGGCGGCGGCGTCGTGAACGGCAGCCCCAGCACCATCTCGCTGGACGCCCACACCACGTTCGTGATGCCGGCCAGCTTCGCCGCCTGGAAGACGTGGTACGTGGCCGTGATGTTGTGGTGGAACGTCGCGGCGTTCGGCAGCAGCCCGGGTGCCGGGATGGCGGCCAGGTGCACGACCGCGTCGACCGAGCCGTACCGGTCGTCGATCGCGGTGAGCGCCTCGACGGTCTGCCCGAAGTCGGTCAGGTCGATCTTCAACGCCGGCCGGGGCGCGGCGACGTCCAGGTTCACCACGTCGTACCCGTGCCCGGCGAGGTCGGCGACGACCGCCCGGCCGAGTTTGCCACTACCGCCGGTGACCGCGACGCGCGTCATGTCAGCCCTCTTTCCACGTTGGCCCGCAACAGTTCCCAGGATTCCTCGTCGTCGGCGTTCCCGCTGTGCGAGCGGCGGAACCGGTCCGCGTCGACGCAGATGTCGTTGATCAGCCAGCGGTGCCGGTAGAGCTCCAGCATCTCCGGCACCACCGCGACGCCGGTCGCCGCGGTGTAGGCCGCAGGGTCGCCGCCGAGCAGCCACAGGTCGCGTTCGGGCGGCGCCAGCAGCGCCGTCTCCCAGTCGATCAGCTTCCATCCGCCGGCGGTGCGCATCGTGTTGCCGGGGTGCGGTTCGCCGTGGGTCAGCACGAACCGTGACCGGTCGGCGGAAGCGGCGAGGACGTCGTAACGTTCCAGCAACCGGCCGATCGGCTCGGCGTGGTCCGCGAGCAGGCGGTCCGCGCGCCGGGAGAAGGGGCCCGCGCCGGGAAAGGGCGTCCCGGCGAGGACGTCGCGGTGCGGGACCACGAAATCCTCGCGGTGCGCCGCCGACGGCACGGCATGCACCCGTACGAGCATGTCCCGCACGGCGTCCCGGTGGGTCGCGGTGGGGAAGTCACCCCACCGAAAGCTCTCACCCTTCACGTACGGGTAGAGCGCCGCCGCGTACCGCTCGGAGATCCGCACCACCGGCCGCACCGGGGCCACCACGAACGGCAGGCGCAGCGCCGCGGCCGCGTCGAGGGCCCGGCGCAGCCGCTCGTACGCCGCGTCCGGGTCCTCGGCGTCGTGCCGGCGCTTGACCAGCAGGTCGTCCACCGTGACGAACCAGCGGTCGCCGGCCGCCCAGTGGTGGCTGCCCCACCCGACCGGCCGGTACTCCAGCGGCCCGTCGAGGGCGAACGCCGCCCGCAGCGCGCTCTCGGGCAGGTCGTCGGGCGGCGTCAGCACCCCCCGATGGTGTCAGCCGATGCGGAACCGCGCGCGCAGCAGGTTCCTCACCCGCGAGTCGGGGCCCACCAGCAGGTCGAAGTCGCCGGGCTCGACGACGCGCCGCCCGTCCGCGGTGACCAGGGAACAGTCGCGGGCCGGCACCTCGATCGCCACCGTGACGGTCTCGCCCGGCTCCACCCGCACCTGCCGGTACGCCTTCAGCTCCCGGGCCGCCCAGGTGACGCTGGTGACGAGGTCGCTCACGTACGCCTGCACGGTCTCCAGCGCCGGCCGGGAGCCGGTGTTGGTCAGCCGTACGCTCGCGCGCACCGCGCCGTCCGGGGCCACGTCCTCCTCGTCGACGCGCAGGTCCGCGTACTCGATCGTGGTGTAGCTGAGGCCCTCACCGAAGGCGAACAGCGGGTCCTGGCTCAGGTCGGCGTAGCGGTCGCCGTGCTGGCCGCGGATCTGGTTGTAGTAGATCGGCTGCTGGCCGACGTGCCGGGCGGCGGAGAGCGGCATCCGCCCGCTGGGCTCGATCAGGCCGAGCAGGAGTTCGGCCAGCGCCCGGCCGCCCCGCATGCCCGGGTTGAACGCCTGCACGATCGCGTTGGCGCCCAGCGCGGACGGCGGCAGGACCGCGGGCTTGGAGTTCAGCAGGACGACGACGGTCGGCGTACCCGTGGCGGCGAGGGCGTCGAGGAGCGCGATCTGACCGCCCTGCAGCTCGAGAGTGGCGGTCGACTTGCTCTCGCCGGTCAGCGCGACGGTGTCCCCGACGACGACCACGGCGTAGTCGGCCGCCCGCGCGCACTCGACCGCCTCGGCGATCAGCGCGGGATCCGCCTCGGCCGGCCGGGAGATCGGCGGGCGCGGCTGGCCGTCGTGGTAGAACTCGCCGACCGGGTCCGGCACCAGCCGCTCGATGTCGGCGCCGCGGGCGGTGGTGATCGTCCAGTCCGCCGGGGCCACCGACCGGAGGCCGTCCAGCACGGTCTCGATCAGCTCGCGCGGCTGGCCGTCCGGCATCCAGTCGACCTGGCCCGACGCGCCGGCCCAGTCGCCGAGCTGCGACTGCGGGTCGTCGGCGTTCGGACCGATGACCGCGACCGTACGGGCGGCGCCGGCCGGCAGCGGCAGCGTGCCGTCGTTGCGCAGCAGCACCAGCGACCGGCGGGCCACCTCCAGGTTCAGCGCGGCGTGGTCCGGGTGCCCGATGACCGCCGCCTGCCGCTCGGGGTCGGGGGCGCGCGGGTTCTCGAACAGGCCGAGCTCGAACTTCAGCCGCAGGATCCGGCGTACGGCGGCATCGATCTCCTCCTCGGCCAGCAGGCCGCGCTCCACCGCGGCCTGGGCACCCTCGAAGAACGCGGGGGTGGTCATGATCAGGTCGTTGCCGGCGCGGACGGCGACGGCCGCCGCCTCCACGTCGTCGGCGCAGACCTTCTGCTCCCAGACCATGCGCCCGACGTTGTCCCAGTCGGTGACCAGGGTGCCGGTGAAACCCCATTCACCCTTCAGTACGTCGTTGAGCAGCCACTTGTTGGCCGTGATCGGCACCCCGTCGATGGACTGGTAGCCCATCATGAAGGTGCGGCAGCCCTCGCGCGCGACCCGCTCGAACGGCGGCAGGAACCAGGCGCGCAGCTTGCGCGGGCTCAGGTCGGCCTCGCTCGCGTCCCGGCCGCCCTGGGTCTCGGAGTAGCCGGCGAAGTGCTTGGCGGAGGCGAGGATCGCGGTCGGGTCGTCCAGGCCGTCGCCCTGGTAGCCGCGGACCATCGCCGAGCCGAGCTCGCCGATCAGGAACGGGTCCTCGCCGAACGTCTCGTCGACCCGGCCCCACCGCAGGTCCCGGGTGATGCACAGCACCGGCGAGAACGTCCAGTGGATGCCGGTCGCGGACGCCTCGACGGCGGTGACCCGGGCGACCCGCTCGACCAGGGCCGGGTCCCAGGTGGCGGCCATCGCCAGCTGGGTCGGGAAGACCGTGGCGCCGGACCAGAACCCGTGCCCGTGGATGCAGTCCTCGGCGGTGATCAGCGGAATCCCGAGCCGGGTGTCGGCGGCCATGTCGATGGCCTCGAGCAGCTTCTTCGGCGAGGTGTGCAGGATCGACCCGGCCAGCCGCGCGGAGACCGCGTCCTTCAGGTCGCGGCGGGCGTCGAGCTGCAGCATCTGCCCGACCTTCTCGGCCAGCGTCATGCGGCCCAGCAGGTCCTCGACCCGCTGCTCGACACTCAGCGCGGGATCACGGTACGGATCGGCAGCGGCCACGACTCTCCTCGGTCCGACCGTGGGGGCACGGTCCCGGAACGGCAACACATCGGCAAGCGTCCGAAGTGTCGCACAGCCCGGAACCGGTACCGGCCTCCGCGGGGATCGGCTTTTCGGTTAATCGGTACCGGAACCGGTGCTTTGCGTTCGGTTGTACCTCAGATGCCCGGGTAGCCGGACCGGTATCCGCGCATCCGGCGCTGGAGGCGATCGTTCGCCACCGGGTCGCCGTCGCGGAGGTGGCCGGCGAGCGCCTCGTACAGCCGCCGCAGGTCGAGGTTGGTCGCGTCGAGCTGCACGGCGTTGCCGTCGGCGTCGGCGAGCCGCAGCTGGCGTCCGTTCGTGGAGTCGAGATTCGTCAGCTCGGCGCGGGTCAGCCGGTCGAGCCGCAGCGCCGGGCGAGCGCCGACCAGCGGCCGGTAACGCAGCACCGGGCCGTCGAGCCAGACCCGGCTCCGGGCCAGGTACGCCAGGCCGACGGTGCCGAACAGGGCGAACAGCACACCCAGGACGAGGCTCACGCCGCTCGTCCGGACGATCGCCGCGACGCCCAGGGCCAGCAGGGCGCACCACAGGAGCACCGAGGCGGCGCGGGGCCGGCCGACGACCCTCGCACCCGGTCCGGCGGGGGCCGCGTTCATGCCCCGGCGAGCAGCTCGGCGGCGGACCGGCCGGCTCCGTCGTCGGTGCGCCGGACGGCGGGGGCCGGCGGTTCGCGGTAGCTTCGTCGATCGCATCGGAGCATCAGGCGACTCTACGGGGTGACCCGACGCATACGTGCTTGCCGATCGGACGGGCGGCGTTATACGGTTCTCTGCATAGTCATGCGGAGGTAGGTATGGGAATCCGGGTTGCTGTCGCCGGGGCGAGTGGGTATGCCGGGGGTGAGTTGCTGCGCCTGGTTGCCGGGCATCCCGAGCTCGACCTCGTCGCCGCCACCGCGCACACGCAGGCGGGCACGCCCGTTGCTGCCGTACATCCGCAGCTCGCCGGGTTGGAGCTGACGCTCGGGGTGACCGAGGCCGCCACCCTGGGCGACGCTGATCTGGTCTTTCTCGCCCTGCCGCACGGGCAGTCGGCGGCGCTGGCCGCGCAGTTGCCCGGCGGGGTGAAGGTCGTGGACCTGGGCGCCGACTTCCGGCTGCGGGACGCCGCGGCGTGGGAGCGGTACTACGGCGGGGCGCACGCCGGCACCTGGACGTACGGGCTGCCCGAGCTGCCCGGGCAGCGGGCCGCGATCGCCGCTTCCGGGCGGGTCGCCAACACCGGGTGCTACGCGGCCGCGATCACGCTGGCGCTCGCGCCGCTCATCGCCGCCGGGGTCGCCGATCCCGCCGACGTCGTGGTCGTCGCCGCCTCCGGGACGTCCGGTGCCGGAAGGTCCGCGAAGGCGCATCTGCTCGGCAGCGAGGTGATGGGGGACCTGAGCCCGTACAAGGTCGGGGCGCACCAGCACGTGCCGGAGATCAAGCAGGCCACCGGCGCGGACTCGCTGTCGATGACGCCGGTGCTCGCGCCGATGCCGCGGGGGATTCTCGCCACGGTCACCGCGCGGCCGATCGGGCGCACGCCTCCGCGTGACGTGCTGGCGGCGGCGTACGCGGACGAGCCGTTCGTGCACGTGCTGCCCGAGGGGGCGTGGCCGCACACCGCCGCGACGCTCGGGTCGAACTCGTGCCACCTGCAGGCCACGCTGGACGCCGACTCGGGACGGATCGTCGTGCTGAGCGCGCTCGACAACCTGGGCAAGGGGGCCGCCGCTCAGGCCGTACAGTGTGCGAATCTCATGCTCGGGCTGCCCGAGACCGCCGGGCTCTCCGTCTTCGGGGTGGCGCCGTGACCGTCACCTCGCCCAAGGGTTTCCGGGCCTCCGGGGTCGCCGCCGGGTTGAAGGCCAGCGGCGGTGCGGACGTCGCCGTCGTGGTCAACGACGGGCCCGACGCCACCGTGGCCGGCGTCTTCACCGGCAACCGGGTCAAGGCCGCGCCGGTGCTGTGGAGCCAGCAGGTGCTCAAGGGCGGCGTCGTGCGGGCCGTCGTGCTGAACTCCGGGGGCGCCAACGCGTGCACCGGCAGCCAGGGCTTCCGGGACACCCACGCCACCGCCGAGCACGCCGCCGCGGTGCTGCGCGGCGGGCCTAAGCCGCTGCTGATCGGCCCGGGCGACGTCGCCGTCTGCTCCACCGGCCTGATCGGCGAGCTGCTGCCGATGGACAAGCTGCTGCCCGGGGTGACCGCCGCCGTCAAGGCGCTCACCCCCGACGGCGGGGAGAAGGCCGCCGCGGCCATCATGACCACCGACACGGTCGCCAAGAACGTGCACGTGCGGCGGGACGGCTGGTCCGTCGGCGGCATCGCCAAGGGTGCCGGGATGCTGGCGCCCGCGCTGGCCACGATGCTGGTGGTGCTCACCACCGACGCGGTGGCCGGCTCGGAGGCGCTGGACACCGCGCTGCGCGAGGCCACCCGGCTGACCTTCGACCGGATCGACGCCGACGGGTGCATGTCCACGAACGACACCGTGCTGCTGCTGGCCAGCGGCGCCTCCGACGTGCAGCCCGAGCAGGACGAGCTGACCGCCGCGGTGACCGAGGCCTGCCACGCGCTCGCCCAGCAGCTCATCGCCGACGCCGAGGGCGCCACCAAGCACATCACCATCGAGGTGCTGGGCGCGGCGAGCGAGGCGGACGCGGTGGAGGTCGGGCGTACGGTCGCCCGCAACAACCTGGTCAAGACCGCGCTGTTCGGCAACGACCCGAACTGGGGCCGGATCCTCGCCGCCGTCGGCACGACGAAGGCGGCGTTCGCGCCCGACCGGGTCGACGTCGGCGTCAACGGCGTGTGGGTGTGCCGGGGCGGCGCCGCCGCGGAGGACCGGTCCAAGGTGGACCTTGCCGGGCGCGACGTCACCATCCAGGTGCACCTGCACGAGGGGGAGATGGACGCGACGATCTGGACCACGGACCTGTCGCACGCGTACGTGCACGAGAACTCGGCGTACAGCACGTGACCCCGCAGGAGAAGGCCGCCGTCCTCATCGAGTCGCTGCCGTGGCTGGAGCGGTTCCACGGCTCGACCGTGGTCATCAAGTACGGCGGCAACGCGATGATCGACCCCGGGCTCCAGCGGGCCTTCGCGGCCGACATGGTGTTCCTCCGGTACGCCGGCATCCGGCCGGTGGTGGTGCACGGCGGCGGCCCGCAGATCTCGTCGATGCTCGGCAAACTGGGCATCGCCAGCGAGTTCCGGGGCGGCCTGCGGGTCACCACGCCGGAGGCGATGGACGTGGTCCGGATGGTGCTCGTCGGCCAGGTCGGGCGCGAGCTCGTCGGGCTGATCAACGAGCACGGACCGTTCGCCGTGGGCCTGTCCGGCGAGGACGCCCGGCTGTTCACCGCCGTGCGCCGGCACGCCGTGGTCGACGGCGAGCCGGTCGACATCGGCCAGGTCGGCGACGTGGCCGCGGTGGACACCTCGGCCGTGGACGACCTCATCGCCGCGGGGCGCATCCCGGTCGTCGCGACGGTCGCGCCCGACGCGGACGGCGTGGTGCACAACGTCAACGCCGACACGGCCGCCGCCGCCCTCGCGATCGCGCTCGGCGCCCGCAAGCTGGTCGTGCTGACCGACGTGCCGGGCCTCTACACCGACTGGCCGGACACCTCGTCGCTGACCTCGCAGATCGACACGGACGCGCTGGCGAAGCTGCTGCCCCGGCTGGAGTCGGGCATGGTGCCCAAGATGGAGGCCTGCCTGCGCGCCGTCCGGGGCGGCGTGCCCGCCGCGCACGTCGTCGACGGCCGGGTCCCGCACTCGACGCTGCTCGAAGTCTTCACCTCGGAAGGATTCGGAACGATGGTGGTCCCCGCATGAGCCTCGTCGAACGCTGGCAGCAGAGCCTCATGAACAACTACGGCACCCCGTCGCTGGGCCTGGTGAGCGGTTCCGGCGCGGTCCTGACCGACGAGGACGGCAACGAGTACGTCGACCTGCTCGGCGGCATCGCGGTCAACGCCCTCGGCCACGCCCACCCGGCGATCGTGCAGGCCGTCACCCAGCAGATCGGCACGCTCGGGCACGTCTCGAACTTCTACGTCGCCGAGCCGCCGGTCGCCCTCGCCGAACTGCTGCTCGCCCTCGCCGGCCGGCCCGGTCGGGTCATGTTCGGCAACTCCGGGGCGGAGGCCGTCGAGGCGGCGTTCAAGCTCTCCCGGCTCACCGGCCGCAGCCACGTGGTCGCCACCGACGGCGGCTTCCACGGCCGCACGATGGGAGCGCTCGCCCTCACCGGTCAGCCGGCCAAGGCGGACCCGTTCCGGCCGCTGCCCGGAGACGTCACCCATGTCCCGTACGGCGACAGCGACGCGCTGCGGGCCGCGGTGACCGGGGAGACCGCCATGGTCATCCTCGAGCCGATCCAGGGCGAGATGGGCGTGGTCGTGCCGCCGCCCGGCTACCTCGCGGCCGCCCGGGAGATCTGCACGGCGACCGGGGCGCTGCTGGTCCTGGACGAGGTGCAGACCGGCATCGGGCGTACCGGGCACTGGTTCCACCACCAGAGCGAGGGCATCGAGCCGGACGTCGTCACCCTGGCCAAGGGCCTCGGCGGCGGCCTGCCGATCGGCGCCTGCCTCGCGTTCGGCCCGGCCGCCGACCTGTTCACGCCGGGCCTGCACGGCACCACGTTCGGCGGCAACCCGGTGAGCTGCGCCGCCGGGCTGGCGGTCATCCGGACGATCGCGGGGGAGGGCCTGCTCGACCACGTCAAGCGGGTCGGCGAGGTGATCCGCCGCGGCGTCGAAGGGCTCGGTCACCCGCTGGTCTCCGGCGTCCGCGGCGCCGGCCTGCTGCTCGGCATCGTGCTCACCGAACCGGTCTCCGCCGAGCTCACCGGCCGGCTGCGCGACAAGGGCTTCCTCGTCAACGCCGTCCAGCCGGACGCCATCCGCCTCGCGCCGCCGCTGATCCTGACCGTCGAGCAGGCCGAGTCGTTCGTCGCCGCCTTCCGGGAGGTACTGCCGTGACCCGCAACTTTCTGCGTGACGACGACCTGAGCCCGGCCGAGCAGGGCACCGTGCTCGACCTGGCCGCGGCGATGAAGGCGGACCGGTTCCGCTACCGGCCGCTGGAGGGCCCGAAGTCGGTCGCGGTCTTCTTCGACAAGGTCAGCCTGCGCACCCGGCTGTCGTTCGAGGCCGGGATCGCCGAGCTGGGCGGCCACGCGATCGTGGTGGACACCCAGGCCACCCACTTCGGCCGCGGCGAGACCCTGGTCGACGCCGGCCGGGTCGTCTCGCGCTACGTGTCCGCGATCGTGTTCCGTACGTCCGGCGACGAGCGGCTCGCCGAGCTGGCCTCGGACGTGCACGTGCCGGTCGTCAACGCGTTGACCGACGGGTTCCACCCGTGCCAGCTGCTCGCCGACCTGCAGACGATCCGGGAACGGCTGGGCGGCACGGCCGGGCGGACCCTCACGTACGTCGGGGACGCCGCGAACAACATGGCGCACTCGTACCTGCTGGCCGGCGCCACCGCGGGCATGCACGTGCGGGTCGCCGGCCCGGCCGGGTTCGACCCCGATCCCGCGGTGGTGGCGGAGGCGAGCGAGATCGCCGCCGGCACGGGCGGGTCGATCGGCGTGCTGCGGGACCCGTATGAGGCCGCCAAGGGCGCCGACGTGCTCGCCACCGACGCGTGGACCTCGATGGGCATGGAGGACGACGGGATCGACCGGCTCACGCCGTTCCGGCCGTACCAGGTCAACCAGGACCTGCTCGCCGTGACCGCGCCGGGCTCGATCGTGCTGCACTGCCTGCCGGCCCACCGGGGTGAGGAGATCACCGACGAGGTGATGGACGGCCCGCGGAGCGCCGTCCTCGACCAGGCCGAGAACCGTCTGCACGCGCAGAAGGCGCTGCTGACCTGGCTGCTGGAGACCTCGTCCTCATGACCGGGCCGGGCACCCGCGCGGCGCGGCACGCGCGGATCGTCGACCTGATCCGGGACAAGGCCGTGCGGTCGCAGACGGAGCTCGCCGAGCTGCTCGCCCTCGACGGCGTCCAGGTCACCCAGGCGACGCTGTCGCGCGACCTCGAGGAGCTGCGGGCCGTCAAGGCCGGCGGCGTGTACGTCATCCCCGAGGACGGGCGGCCCCCGCTGCGCCCGGTCGAGCAGGCTCCGGCCCGGCTCATCCGGCTGCTGCGCGAGTTGCTGAACTCGGTCGACGTCAGCGGCAACCTCGTCGTGCTGCGGGTGCCGCCGGGCGCCGCCCAGTTCCTCGCCAGCGCCCTGGACCGGTCCGGGCTGCCGGACGTCGTCGGCACCATCGCCGGCGACGACACCATTCTCGTGGTCGCGCGCGAACCGGCGCCGGACACCGGGTCCGGCGCCCGGCTCGCCGACAAGCTCACGGCGTGGAGCCGTACGGACAACGAAGGGACCCTGCCGTGATCGCGCAGCAGCCCGCCGTCGAGGCCTTCTTCCCCGGCTTCGCGGACAACATGCAGAAGCTTCAGGGGCACGGGCTCGAGTTCTACCTGGCCTCGAACGACACGCTTCGCCCGTACCTGAACGAGGCGCCGTACGGCCACAAGCTCGCCTGGCTGGACTTCACCGACACCAGCGCGGACAAGGGCTGGGACACCGGCGAGTTCCTCAACCTGTTCAACGTGATCAACGGCATCGCGTTCGGCGACCGGGGCATCCCGATGCCGCAGTGGGTGATGGTCGACCTGATCCTGATGCCGTCGGCCGCGGTGATCGCCGCGCTGCCCCAGGCGCAGTTCACCGAGACACTGGAGACCAGCGCCTTCGACGAGGACGCGAAGCGGCACCTGCGCGCGGTCTTCGACAAGGTCAAGCAGAGCGACTACAACGGCCCGATCCCGATCGGCGGCTACTGCGCGGCGCCCAGCGCGGCGCCCGGCACCTGGGTCGGCTGGTCGCTGTGGTCGGTGATGACCAACGTCGGGCTGGGCCGGGCGCTGAAGGCCCTGGCCCTCTCCGTCTACCAGGCGCAGAAGCTCGACGGCGTGACCCAGTACGACAACACCGCCCTGCGCGTGCATACCCGTTTCGGCCGGTTGCGCATCATGGTCGCCACCGTGCCTTTCCACACCTCGCCCGGATCGTTCGTCTACGAGAACGACTTCACCGTCCCGGTGGCCGGCAGCGAGCCCGAACCCACGTTCCTGCTCGACCCGTTCGACTACGAGCGGCAGCGTGCCATGCAGAAGGCGATCGAGGCCCGCGAGCACACGTACTACGTGCTCAGGCCCGGTCACCTCGTCAAGGACGGGACGTCGTACGTGCCGATCCTCGAACTCCCGTACCCGTCCGAAGGAAACTGATGTCCAAGCGCAAGATCGTCCTCGCGTTCTCCGGCGGCCTCGACACCTCGTACGCCCTGGTCTCCCTGCGGGAGCAGGGCTGGGAGGTGCTCACCGCGAACATCGACACCGGGGGCCTGCACAGCGGCGAGGCCGACGCGGTCCGCAAGCGCGCGGAGGAGCTGGGCTCGGCGCGGCACTTCGTCATCGACGCCCGCGAGGAGCTGTACTCCCGCGTCATCACGTACGCGATCAAGGCCAACTACCTGCGCAACGGCGGCTACCCGTCGTGCGTGGGCGCCGAGCGGCTGGTGCAGGCCGAGAAGGTCGTCCAGGCGGCCCTCGACAACGGCGCCGACGCGGTCGCGCACGGCTCCACCGGCGCCGGCGCCGACCATGTGCGCTACGACTCGGTCATCCGCGCCCTCGCGCCGCAGCTGGAGATCATCACGCCGATCCGCGACGAGCGGCTCACCCGCGAGTACGAGCGGGACTACCTGCTCGAGCGCGGCTTCCAGACCCCCGACAAGATCACCACGTACTCGATCAACGAGGGCCTGATCGGCACCACCATCGGCGGCAAGGAGACGTACGGCTCCTGGGACTACCTGCCCGAGGACGCGTGGACGTACACGAGGTCGATCGCCGACGCGCCCGACGACGGCGTCGAGCTGATCCTCGGCTTCGACAAGGGCGAGGTCGTCTCGGCGTCCACCGTGGACGGCCAGCCGATCGAGGGCACCGGAGCGGACGCGCCCAACTACGCGATCCTGCGCGCCCTCAACGTGCTCGCCGCCGAGCACGGCGTCGGCCGGGGCATCCACATGGGCTCGACGATGGTCGGCAACCTCGCCCGGGTCGGCTTCGAGGCGCCGGGCATGCTCACCCTGATCGCCGCGCACCGCGAGCTGGAGCGGCTGGTGCTCAGCAACCGGCAGCAGGCCACCAAGGCGCAGCTCGGCACCGCGTACGGCGACCTGCTGCACGAGGCCGTCTACTATGATCCGATCCTCGACGACTACCGCGCCTTCCTCGACAGCAGCCAGCGCCGCGTCACCGGCGACGTCCGGATCAAACTGATCAAGGGCAACGTGATCCCGCTCGGCAGCCGCAGCCCCTACAGCCTGCTGGACGCGGCCACCCGCCAGGGCGTCGTCTACGGCTACGGCTCATCCCTCTGGACCGGCGACCAGGCCCGAGCCTTCGCCCACATGTACGCCATCCCCGGCGCCATCGCCAAAAATGTGGAATGAGTACCGGCCCGATCCAGCGCAAACCGCCAACCGCAACCAGAGTCGCACTGCGCCCGTCGTTGTCGGGTGTGCCATTTCCCGGAAGGGCGCCCTTTCCGCCCCAGCCCAACCCGCGAACCGCAACCAGAGTCGCACTGCGCCCGTCGTTGTCGGGTGTGCCATTTCCCGGAAGGGCGCCCTTTCCGCCCCAGCCCAACCCGCGAACCGCAACCAGAGTCGCACTGCGCCCGTCGTTGTCGGGTGTGCCATTTCCCGGAAGGGCGCCCTTTCCGCCCCAGCCCAACCCGCGAACCGCAACCAGAGTCGCACTGCGCCCGTCGTTGTCGGGGGTGTCGTTTTCTGGAAGGGCGCCCTTTCCGTTCCAGAAAACGGCGCCCCCGACAACGACCTCCCCGGGGCGCAGTGCCCGCCGAGCGAAGCGAGGCCATATATCAGCTCAACCAGTCGCGGAGGACCCGTTCGCATTCGCGGATCTGGGCGGTGGGGACGTGTTCGTCGTCGGTGTGGGCGAGCAGCGGGTCGCCCGGGGCGTAGTTGACGGCCGGGATGCCGAGTTCGGCGAAGCGGGCCACGTCCGTCCAGCCGAACTTCGGCGCCGGCTCGCGGCCCACCACGGCCACGAACTCCGCGGCGGCCGGCAGGTCCAGGCCGGGGCGGGCGCCCGGGGCCTGGTCGCGGATCTCCAGGTCGTAGCCGGCGAAGACCTCGCACAGGTGGGCGTACGCGTCGTCGACGCTGCGGTCCGGGGCGAAGCGGTGGTTGATGTCGACGACGCACGCGTCCGGGATCACGTTGCCGGCGATGCCGCCCTGGATGTTGACCGCGTTGAGGCCCTCGCGGTATTCGAGGCCGTCGACCGTCACGCGCCGCGGCTCGTACGCCGCCAGGATCGCCAGCACCGGCGCCGCGAGGTGGATCGCGTTGCGGCCCGCCCACGCGCGTGCCGCGTGCGAGGCCTTGCCGGCCAGGGTGATCCGCACCCGCATGGTGCCCTGGCAGCCGCCCTCGACGCCGGCGTTCGACGGCTCGCCGAGGATGGCGAAGTCGCCGGCCAGCCACTCGGGGTGGTTGCGGACCAGGCGGCCGAGCCCGTTCTTCACCGACGCGACCTCCTCGTTGTCGTAGCAGACGAGGGTGAGATCGTGCCGGGGCTCGGTGACCGTGGCGGCGATGCGCAGCTGGGTGGCCAGGCCCGCCTTCATGTCGCAGGTGCCGCGGCCGTACAGGAGCTCGGCGTCGCCCTCGCCGGTGGTCCAGGTGGGCAGGTTGTCCTTGATCGGCACGGTGTCGAGGTGGCCGGCGAGCACGATGCGGCGGTCCCGCCCGAGGTTCGTCCGCGCCACCACGGCGTCGCCGTCGCGCAGCACCTCGAGGTGCCCGAGCTTGCGCAGCGCGGCCTCCACGGCGTCGGCGAGCGCGGCCTCCGCGCCGCTGACCGAGGGGATGTCGCAGAGCGCGCGGGTCAATGAGACAACATCATCGTGCAGGTCGAGCGTCATGGAGTCGACCCTATCGTTGCCATATCCGACCTATAGCTGAGGAGTGAGCAGTGCCGGAGACCGAAGGTCCGACCAGGCTGTGGGGTGGCCGGTTCGCCGGTGGACCGGCCGATGCGCTGGCGCGGCTGAGCGTGAGCGTGCACTTCGACTGGCGGCTGGCGCCGTACGACATCGCCGCCTCGCGGGCGCACGCGCGGGTGCTGGCCGGCGCCGGCCTGCTGGACGCCGACGAGCTCGGCAGGATGCTGGCGGCCCTGGACGACCTCGAGTCGGCGTGCGCGGCGGGGGAGTTCCGCCCGACCGTCGAGGACGAGGACGTGCACACCGCGCTCGAACGCGGCCTGCTGGAGCGGCTGGGCGCGCTCGGCGGCAAGCTGCGCGCCGGCCGTTCCCGCAACGACCAGGTCGCCACCGACCTGCGGCTGTACCTGCGCGACCACGCCCGCGGGGTGGCCGCCGCCGTGGTCGAGCTGGCCGACGCGCTGATGGAGCAGGCCGGCCGGCACATCGACACCCCGGCCCCCGGCCTGACCCACGTGCAGCACGCCCAGCCGGTCAGCTTCGGGCACTGGCTGCTCGCCCACGTCCAGCCGCTGCTGCGCGACCTGGAGCGGCTGCGGGACTGGGACGAGCGGACGGCCATCTCGCCGCTGGGCTCGGGCGCGCTGGCCGGTTCGTCGCTGCCGCTGGACCCGGCCGCGGTCGCCAAGGAGCTGGGCTTCAAGGCGCCGGTGCAGAATTCGATGGACGGCGTGGCGGACCGCGACTTCGTGGCCGAGTTCCTCTTCATCACCAGCCTGATCGGCGTGCACCTGTCCCGCCTCGGCGAGGAGGTGGTGCTCTGGACCTCCACCGAGTTCGGCTGGGTGATCCTCGACGACGCGTTCGCCACCGGCTCGTCGATCATGCCGCAGAAGAAGAACGCCGACATCGCCGAGCTGGCCCGCGGCAAGGCGGGCCGGCTGATCGGCGGCCTGGTCGCGGTGCTGACCATGCTCAAGGGCCTGCCGCTCACCTACGACCGCGACATGCAGGAGGACAAGGAACCCGTCTTCGACGCGATCGACACGCTCCAGCTGCTGCTGCCGGCCCTGGCGGGCATGATCTCGACGATGACCGTACGGGTGGACAAGCTCGCCGCCGCCGCGCCGGTCGGGTTCTCCCTGGCCACGGAGGTCGCGGACTGGCTGGTGCGCCGCAACGTCCCGTTCCGCGACGCGCACGAGATCACCGGCCGCCTCGTCGCCCTGTGCGCGGCCCGCGAGTGCGAGCTCGAGGACGTCAGCGACGAGGACCTGAAGACGGTCAGCGAGCACCTCGACCCGGCCGTACGCCAGGTCCTGTCCGTCCGCAGCGCCCTGGCCGGACGGACCACGCCCGGCTCGACCGGCCCGGGCCCGGTCGCCGACCAGCTGCAGACGGCGTCGGACAAGCTGGACGGCTGGCGCGAGTGGGCGATCGAACCGGTCGTCCCGCGCTGACGACGACTTCGGGGGTGCCGTCCGTCCGGTCGGCGCCCCCGTCGCTCAGACGGGGACCTTGTCCTCGTCGGTCCGGCCGGCCGGGGCCGCGAGCTCGGCTGCCTCGCGCGGCGTGCGGGCCCGGCGGGCGATCGCCAGGCCGGCCGCGATCAGGACCGCCGTGCCGGTGGCGAGGCCGACCGTGAGGGTCGGGACGTCGAGCAGTTTGAGGGCGCTGGCCAGCAGCACGATCACCAGCGCCGTCCGGACGATGCCGCCCGGGGCGCGGGACGAGATGCGGGCGCCGATCAGGACGCCGGGGATCGAGCCGAGCAGGACGGCGGCGGTGAGGTCGAGCTGGAGGTCGCCGAAGAAGGCGTGGCCGAGGGCGGCGGACAGGACCAGCGGGACGGCCTGGACGAGGTCGGTGCCGACGAGGTCGTTGGCGCGCAGCTTCGGGTAGAGGGCGAGCAGCGCCACGATGATCAGGGAGCCGGAGCCGACGCTGGTCAGGCCCACGATCAGGCCGCCGCCGACGCCGAGCAGGATCGTCGGCAGCGGGCGTACGGTGATCGGCTGGGGCGGGGCGTCGCCGCGCTGGCGGCGGCTCACCCAGGCCTTGAGGAGCAGGCCGCCGGCGGCGAGCAGGAGGGCCACGCCGAGCGCGACCTTGATCGTGTGCTGGACCGAGGCGTCGTCGCCGAGCAGGCGCAGCACGAGGACCCCGAGGAAGGCGCTGGGCACGCTGCCGAGGCAGAGCCAGCCGACGAGCCGCCAGTTCACCGTGCCGCGGCGGGCGTGCACCCAGCCGCCGAAGGGCTTCATCACGGCGCTGGCGGCGAGGTCGCTGGAGACCGCGGCGACCGGCGGCACGCCGAAGACGAGCACCAGGATGGGGGTCATGAGGGCGCCGCCGCCCATGCCGGTGAGGCCGACCACGATGCCGACGCCGAGTCCGGCGAGCGCCAGGGTGAGATCCATCGCCTGAGTCTCGGCGAGAATCCCTGCCTTGTCTACTAACTGGGTCGACTTTATGGAGATTTAACAAGCGGTCAGCCGAGCCGGATCATGTTCCAGGACAGCGGTGGCAGCACCGCCTCCAGCCGGCCGCCGTCCAGCTCCGGGTCGTCCAGGGCGCGCGGTGTCACCCGATCGGGCTGCTCGCGGGTGTTCACCGCGTCCGGGTCGTCGTCGAAGAGGGCCGTGTGGGTGGCCCGGGCCGGCGACAGCGACCGTACGTCCACCCCGAGCGCCATCGGCGTGGTCTGCGACCGGTTCACGGCGAAGATCACCACCTCGTCCGCGGACTGCACCGCGACCGCGTCGAGCAGCGGCACCTCGCCGTACCGCTGCGTCTCGTGCACGGGAGAGTCGATCGCGGGGCGCAGGACCGTGCCGCGGCCGTACCGCGACGTGAGGGCGAACGGGTGGAACGACGCCTGCCGCCACACCTCCCCGCCCGGCTCGGTCATGATCGGGGCGATCACGTTGACCAGCTGGGCGAGGCAGCCGATGCGCACCCGGTCGGCGTGCCGCAGCAGGCTGATCAGCAGGTTGCCGACCACCACCGCGTCGGTGACCGAGTAGACGTCCTCGATCAGCCGCGGGGTCTCCGCGATCTCCAGGTGGGTCTCTCCGGCGAAGCGGCTCTGGTACCAGACGTTCCACTCGTCGAAGCTGAGGTGCAGCCGCTTGCGGTGCCGGCCCACGGCGCGGACGTGGTCGGCCGTGGCCACCAGGTCGTCGATGAAGCCGTCCATGTCCGTGGCCGCCGCCAGGAAGCTGTCCCGGTCGTCGCCGTGCTGCTGGTAGTACGCGTGCATCGACACGTAGTCGACCGCGTCGTACGTCTCACCCAGCACGGTCGCCTCCCACGCCCCGAAGGTGGGCATCTGCCGGCTGGAGCTGCCGCACGCGACGAGCTCGATCGACGGGTCGACCTGGCGCATCGCCTTGGCCGTCTCCAGCGCGAGGCGGCCGTACTCGTGGGCGGTCTTGTGCCCGATCTGCCAGGGCCCGTCCATCTCGTTGCCCAGACACCAGGTCCGGATT
Organism: Pseudosporangium ferrugineum; assembly: GCF_003002065.1. Lineage (GTDB taxonomy): Bacteria > Actinomycetota > Actinomycetes > Mycobacteriales > Micromonosporaceae > Actinoplanes > Actinoplanes ferrugineus_A. The sequence goes on along the minus strand of NZ_PVZG01000010.1, from coordinate 14,877 downwards.
CCGTACGGCGAACCGCCCCGCAGATCGGACCAGTAGGTGCCGCCGGGCAGGTTGCAGTACTCCACCAGCGACCGGGCGGCGTCGAGGCCCCGGGTGCCGAGGTTGACCGCCATCATCGGTTCGACCCCGGCCGTACGCGCCCAGGCGACGAACTCGCCGACCCCGACCCGGTTCGTCTCCAGCGAGCGCCAGGCCAGATCCAGGCGGGCCGGCCGCTCGGACACCGGACCGATCCCGTCCTCCCAGCGGTAGCCGGAGACGAAGTTCCCGCCGGGGTAGCGCACGATCGGCACACCCAGCTCCCGGACCAGCTCCGTGACGTCCGTCCGGAAGCCGTCCGGGTCGGCGCTCGGGTGTCCGGGCTCGTAGATGCCCGTGTAGACGCAGCGGCCCAGATGCTCGACGAACGAGCCGTACAGCCGGGGATCCACCTCCCCGATCCGGTAGGCGGGGTCGACGATGAGGGACGCGACGTGCATGGCCACTCCTTCTGCGGCGTAGCGTGCCGCCGGACGGGTAAAGAGCGGGTCATGGAGCAACTGCAGTGGCTCGGGGTCGTCCGGCACGGCCAGAGTACGGGCAATGTGATCGCCGAGGAAGCCGAGACCGGCGGGCTCGAGGCGATCGAGATTCCGGAGCGGGACGCCGACGTGCCGTTGTCCGGCACCGGGCGTGAGCAGGCTGAGGCGGTGGGCGCATGGCTCGCCGGGCTGCCCGGGGACGAGCGGCCCGGGGTGGCGGTCGTGTCGCCGTACCTGCGGACCCGGCAGACCGCCGAGCTGGCGCTGGCCGGCAGCGGCATCGACATGGTGGTCGACGAGCGGCTGCGGGACCGCGAGCTGGGCGTGCTCGACCTGCTGACCGCGCGCGGGGTGCGGGCGCGGCTGCCGGAGGAGTTCGCGCGGCGGGCCCGGCTCGGCAAGTTCTACTACCGGCCGCCCGGCGGCGAGTCCTGGGCCGACGTGCTGCTGCGGCTGCGCGCCCTGCTGCGGGAGCTGCGCGCGGATCACCTGGACGGGCGGGTCCTGCTGTTCGGCCACGAGGCGACCGTGCTGCTCGTACGCTACCTCGCGGAGCGGCTCAGCGAGGCCGAGCTGATGGAGGTCGCGCACGCCACCACGGTGGCCAACTGCTCGATCAGCAGCTGGCGGCGGCACGGCGGCGCGCTGCGGGCGGAGCTGTTCAACGAGGTCGTCCACCTGCACCGGGAGGGCGCACCCGCCACGAGGCAGGAGGACGTCGATGCCGAGCCCGTCTGAGGAGCAGGTCATCACCCCTCGGGTGCTGCGCGCGTGGCCGCTGCCGGACCCGCAGGGCGGCAAGGAGTCGCGGGGGACCGTGCTGGTCGTCGGCGGGTCCCGGTTCACGCCCGGGGCGGTGCTGCTCGCCGGGGTGGCGGCGCTGCGGGCCGGCGCCGGGCGGCTGCAACTCGCGGTGACCGGGTCGACCGCGGCGGCGCTGAGCATCGCGGTGCCCGAGGCCAAGGTCGTGGGCCTGCCCGAGACCGACGGCGGCTCGGTCGCCGGGGACGTACCGGACCAGCTGCTGGAACTCGCCGCCGGCGCGGACGTGCTGGCCATCGGGTCCGGCCTCGACGACGTGGGCGAGACCGGGCGGCTGCTGCACCGGGTGCTGGACGCCGCCGGCAAGGAGGCCGCGGTGGTGCTGGACGCGTACGCCCTGGGCGCCCTCAGCAAGGAGCCGGACCTGCTCGCCGGCCGCCCGCAGCCGGTGGTCCTCACCCCGAACGTGACCGAGGCCGAGCACCTGCTGGGCCGCAAGCCGCGCGAGGACCTGGCCGCCGAGGCGAGGGAGCTGGCGCACCGCTACGACTGCACGGTCTCGCTCTACGGGCACATCGCCGCCCCGGACGGGCGGGCCTGGCGCGAGGAGAGCGGCGACGCCGGGCTGGGCACGTCGGGCAGCGGCGACGTGCGCGCCGGGATCGTGGCCGGGCTGCTGGGCCGCGGTGCCGAGCCGGCGCAGGCGGCGTGCTGGGCGGCGTTCGCGCATTCGGTGAGCGGCCAGCGGCTGGCGCCACGGTTCGGGCGTACCGGGTTCCTGGCCCGCGAGCTGGTCGACGAGGTGGCCTACACGATCGCCACGGTCTGAACCGCCGGACGGGCTGAGGCCCGGGGTGGGAGTCGCGGGACCCGACCCCCACCCCGGGGGTATCTCAGTTCACGAGCACTTCGTAGAGGCGCGCGGCGGCGTTTCCGTCGGAGGCGGGCGTCACCACGGATATACGAAGATACCGGGCATCGACATCGACCGCTGTCGAGGTGCTGTCCGCGGTGTTGCCGCGGACCTGTGCCCGGGTGGTCCACGAGGACCCGTCGTCCGAGGTCTGGACGTCGAAGTCGCGGGTGTTCCAGGCCGGATATTCGCCGCCGGCACCGGCGTGTCGGATCACCACGGTGGACACCCGCCGGCGGCTGCCGAGGTCGGCCTGCACCCACTTCGTGGCGCCCGTCGAGCACCACTTGTCGGCCCAGCCGCCCAGCCAGCTGCCGTTGAACGCCTTGTCCGGGCCCTCGGCCGCCCCGCACGACGAGTCCGACGTGGACGGGCTGCGCAGGGCCAGGTCGGTGGGGGCGCTGCTGCTGCCGTACACCTCGAGCTCGTAGAGGCGGGCGGTGCCGCTCCCGTCGTTGGCCGGCTGGCTCGCGTCCAGCCGCACGTAGCGGGCGGTGCGCGCCGGGAACGGCAGGTAGCTGCGGCTCGCCCGCGCCCCGGTGACGGTGACGGCGGCGCTCCAGGAGGAGCCGTCCGTGCTCGTGGAGATCGTGTACGCGCCGGTGTTCCAGTTCGTCGGCTCGCCGCCGAGCCCGGCGTGCTTGACCACGAACGAGCTCACCGTACGCGCCGAGCCGAGGTCCACCTGCAACTGCGGCGCCGAGGCGGAACAGAACTTGCTGTTGCCGGCGATCGCGCCGTCGACCGCCTTGGCCGGGGACTCGGCGCTGTTGCAGGACGCCGTGCCGGTCGCGGTGCGGCCCGCGGCCAGGTTCGCCCCCAGGTCCGGCTCGGCGATCGGCTGGTTGCGGCCGTCGCCGAAGCTCGGGGGTACGTCGCCCGCGCCGGTGCCCCACGCGGACGGGCTGGAGCCCTGGGTGAACGCGACGGTGCCGCCGTCCGCGATGTCGCCGTACCGGAAGTAGCTGTGGCTGGTCGCCGAGCCGTCGACGGACAGGGTCTGCACGTAGCGGTTGGCGGCGCTGCCGCCGGTGACGGTGATGTCGCCGGGGCCGCGCTGGATGAGCACGCTCGGGAACAGCGCCCCGTGCACCGCCAGGGTGTCCGCGCCCGGGGTGACCGGGTAGAAGCCCAGGGCGGACCAGACGTACCAGGCGGAGGTGGCGCCGAGGTCGTCGTTGCCGGGCAGGCCGCCCGCGCCGGTGGTGAAGGACTCGGTCATGACCCGGCGGACCGCGTCGCTGGTACCGGCCGGCTTGCGCGCCGCGTTGTACGTCCACGGCACGTTGTGCTCGGGCTCGTTGCCGATGTAGAAGTACGGCCGCACGAGCCCGCCGTTGAGCTCGGTGAAGTGGTGGTCGAGGCGCTGCACCGCGGTGGCCGGGCCGCCCATCAGCGTGATCAGGCCGCCGAGGTTGTGCGGGACCATCCACGAGTACTGGGCGGCGTTGCCCTCGACGTACGGGCTCTCCTGCGCCGGGTTCAGCGGCTGGGACCAGCCCCCGCCGCCCTCGCGGGTGTGGATGTACGACGACTCACCGTTGAACAGGTTGCGCCAGCTCTGCGAGCGCGTGCTGTACGTGTTGTACGCCGCGGTGTCGCCCTGCGCCTTGGCGAACTGGGCCACGGCGAAGTCGGAGGCCGCGTACTCGAGGGTCTCCGACGGGTTTCCGGGGATGTAGCCGCTGTTCTGGTAGACGCTCTGGTTGCCGCGCAGCACGTAGCCCTGGGTGCTGCCGCCGGACGCGCTCTTCTTCATCAGCGCCAGCGCCGCGGCCTGGTCGAAGCCGCGGGCGCCGAACGCGTACGCGCTGGCCACGATGATCGGCCCGGGGTCGCCGGGCATCACGAAGTCCTCGATCGTCTGGTGCGACCACTTCGGCAGCAGGCCGCCCTGCTGGCCGTCGAGGACCATGGACTTGACGATGTCGCTCATCACGTCCGGGGCGATCAGGGCCACCAGCGACGCCCAGGAGCGGTAGATGTCCCAGCCCGAGTAGTTCTGGTAGACGGGGTGCGAGGCGGTGTGCACGGCGTTGTCGAAGCCCCGGTACTCGCCGTTGGTGTCGCTCGAGATGTTCGGGTTCTGCAGCACGTGGTAAAGCGCCGTGTAGAACTTCTGCAGGTCGGCGGTGGCGCCGCCGGTGACCTGGATGCGGTTCAGCGCGGTGTTCCAGGCGGAGGAGGCGTTGCCGCGTACGGTCGCGAAGCTCGCCGCCTCGGCCGTGGCGTTGTTCTGCGCGTTGGCCACGCTCACGAAGGAGATGCCGATCGTCGCGTTGACCACCGCGTTCGACGTGGTGTCGAAGGTGACGTACGCGCCCGTCTGCGTCCCGCTCGTGCTGGTGGAGCCGGCGCTGATCGACGAGCCCTTGAACGTCCCGACGCCGGTGGGCGCGCGGTCGAACAGGATCGAGTAGTACATCTTGAACGTCCGGCCGCCGCAGAAGCCGCCGGCGGTGTGCTCGCCCGAGACGCGGTTGCCGCTGATGGTGACGGTGCCGTCGCGGTCGCCGGTGGCCGAGCGGCTGGCGTTGATCAGCACCCGCGCGGTGGTGCTCGCCGGATAGACGAGCCGCAGGGCGCCCGTACGCGTGGTGGCGCTCAGTTCCGCGTCCACGCCGTACTTGTCGAGCCGGTTCTTGTAGTAGCCGGGCGACGCGACCTCGTTGGACTTCGTGTACGCCGAGGCGTAGCTGGTCCAGGCCGAGCCGGGCGAGGAGCCGAGGTTGCCGGTGACCGGCAGGATCGGCAGGTCCTCGTTGTTCGGGCAGCCGGCGCCGTTGAAGTGGGTGAGGCTGAACGACTCGATGGTGCGGTCGCGGTCGCGGTAGCCCGACGGGGAGGCGCTGGGGGTGTCGGGGCTGAACTGCACCATCCCGAACGGCACGGTGGCGCCGGGGAAGGTGCTCCCGCCGGCGCCGCCGCCGACCGGGTTGGGCGAGTTGCTGTCGTCGGTGCCGACCAGCGGGTTGACGTACTGGGTGAGGTTCAGCTCGGCGGCGGCTGCCGCCTGCGGAACGGAGAGTGCTGCGGCGGTGAGGAGGACCGCCGCGGCGAGGGTACGGAGCATGGGAGTGCCGTCCCTTCCAGGAGAACAACGTGACAACGTTGTCAAACTGGAAGTAATAGAAGCACGCCAATATCGGCACCTGTCAATAAGGTGAACGGCTGCGCCGGTCCCGGATCAGCGTCGCCGCGGCCGTCGCCGTGCCACCCACGCCGACGCCGCCCAGCACCCCCAGGGCGAAGCGCTGCTCGTGGCGGACCTGCCGGTCCTGCGCCTGGTCGCCCGGCCGGGGGTTCTCGCTGATCCCGGCGAAGGCGCTGATCCCCGCGACCCAGAAGGCCAGCACGGCCACCCCGGCCGCGGCCAGCGCCCAGCGGGGCAGCTCGACCGGCGGCGCCCACACCTCGCGGATGAACCAGCTCTGCGGCCGGCGCCCGCGCAGCGCCCGCCGGTTGGTCACGATCCCGGCGATGAAACCGGGCAGCACCAGCGCGGCGGCCACCGGGACCGCGACCCCGGTCGCCAGCGGTGCCTCCCCGCGCAGCAGCCCGGCGATCAGCCAGGCGCACCACAGCACGCCGGCCAGGCACAGCACGTCCAGCAGCAGCAACACCAGTCGGGATCTCACCGCACCGGACGTTAGCGCCCGGTGCGCTCCCGTACGGGCAGTTCCGGCTTTTTGCGCGGAACATGCCGCCGGTACGCGCTCACCGTCGGGTCCCCGGCGATCCAGAACCGCCACGGCACGTCGTGCGCGGCGGTCACCCCGACCCGCGGCCCCGCCTCGATCGCGCCCACCGGGCGGTCCGGCTCGTGCAACGTCGCGGGCCCGGTGCCGTCCACCACCGACGTGCCGTTCGCCCGGCGGTCGAGCGCCAGCACCTGCATGAGCTTGGCGGGGCCGGCCCCGAGATCCCGGTCCCGCTTCGCGGCGGGGCGCCGGGCACGCGCCGCCTCGAGCCCGCCGACGACCTCACCGGCGCGCAGCAGGACCGCCGAGGCCACCCCCGGCTCGCCGCACACCACGTTGGCGCAGAAGTGCATGCCGTAGATCTGGTAGACGTACAGCGCTCCGGCGGGGCCGAACATCACCTCGTTGCGGCCGGTCATCCCGCGGTGCGCGTGGCTGGCGGGGTCCCGGCCCAGCCCGCTGTACGCCTCCACCTCGGTCAGCCGTACGGTCACGCCGCCGGCGGTGAGCCGCCAGCCGAGCAGCTGCCGCGCCGCCTCGTCGACCTTGTCCGCGGGGAGCTCGAGCCAGGGATACGTCACGTCACCAGCGAAGCACAGCGTCAGCTGGTCGGCCGCGTCGGGCCTTTCGGCCGGCGCCGCTGCACCGGGCCGCAGCAGCCCTCGGGGCGGCTCGGGCCGAACGGCCGGGTCGGCCCGAACTCGGGACGCCGGCGCCGGCGCCGCCGGGCGGGCCCGCTCGCGCCGCTCCTCCCGCTCATCCCACGAAGTCCTGGGTCATCCAGACGAGACCGTCCCCGTCGCGCACCACGCTCAGGCCGATCCGCTCGAAGCCGCTGCTCAACAGGTTCTTGCGGTGGCCGTCCTCGGGCGGGACCTCGGCGAGCATGCTGTCGGTGAGCCCGTCGGCCGCCGCGACGATCTGCGCGTCGCTGCCGCCCGCCGAGCCGTAGCCGATGTTCTCGCCGGCCGAGCTCCACCGCACGCCCTGCGCGCTGAACCGGTCGCCGATCCCGCCCTCGCCGGGACACTGGTGCGACAGCCCGCAACCGCCGATCATCAGCCGGTTGTGCAGCGCGGCGGCCTTCGACAGCGAATCGTCCAGCGTGTACGCCGGCAGCCCCTCCGCCCGCCGCGCCGCGTTGATGTGCCCGAGCACCCGCTCGAGGATCGAGCCGCTGGTCGCCGGCGCGCTGCCGCCGGCCGACGGCGCGGGCGGCGCGGTGGTCGGCCGCCTGGTCACCTTCGGCTTCGGCTTGCTGGTCGCCTTCCTCGTCGGCGGCGCCGTGGTCGGCTCGGGCGCGGCGCTGCTCGTGGCCGGCGCCGGCGCCGGCGGTGCCGAGGGCGGCAACGACCCGGCGGAGTCGTCCGACAGCAGGTCGGGCCCGGCACCCGCGCCGTTCAGGTCGATCGGCGCCTCGGTGACCAGCGGCGCGTTCGTACCGGCCCGCTCGGCGGCCGGCTCGGCGGCATGCCGGTTGAGCCCGACCACCGTGAACCCCACCCCGATCACGATGGCGGTAGCACCCGCCGCCAGCGTGTACCGGAACTGTCGGGCAGCGGACATGGCCACGGACTCGGTCACCTCGGGCACTCGTCGGGACGGGCCGTGCCACGGCACGACCCGGCGGCCGCGGAGGCGGCGCCCACCGACTATCGCCGCCGGGCCGCGGCCCCGGGCCGTACCTCAGGAGCCCTTAAGGATCGACACACGAAGACATAAGATCCCGCCCGCTCACCGCGGGCGCTGATCAGGGGCCGGGCGGCCGGGCGGCCTCGCCGTCGGGGATGGGGCGTTCGTCCCGCTCGCGGTCCGGGCAGGGCCAGCTCAGCCCGCAGGTGCAGCGGGTACGCCGGAACGCCCGCCGGACCCGTACGTGCGCCGGGGTCATCGGCGTTCGCCGCTCGCCGCCGGTGTCCAGCCCCATCGCATCCTCCCGTCGCGCCCCGCAGTGACCGATAGCAACGCGGGGACTACACAGAGGAGCGTGCTTGACCTAGTGTCAGGCATCAATGGATGAGGGCGAGATTCCCGGAACCGGATTCTCACTGTCTCGCTGCAGGCGATCCGGTCGTCTCGTTCGGCACAACTGCAAACTTCCCGACAGAGGAGGCCGGCCTTGACCGCCGAGACAGGTTCCACCGTCCCGAGACGCCAGGCCGGCCGGCTGATGAAGCAGCTGCGCGAGCGGGCCGGCATCTCGCTGATGGCCGCGGCCGAGGAGCTCGAGTTCTCCCGCGCCCGCATGTACCGCATCGAGAACGGCGAGGTGTCCCTGCGCAAGCACGACGTGCTCGCGATGTGCGCGTTCTACGGCGCCAACGAGCAGATCACCGAGGTGCTCGTCGGCCTGGCGCGCGAATCCAAGGCCAAGGGCTGGTGGCACGCGTACGGCGATGTCGTGCCGGCCTGGTTCGAGCTGTACGTCGGCATGGAGACGGCCGCCGAGCGGTTGCGCCACTACGCGCCCAGCGTGATCCCCGGCCTCCTGCAGAACCGCGAGTACGCCGAATGGGTGTTCCGCAAACGCAGCGACCTCGACGAGGCCGGCGTGCGCAACGCGGTGGCCGTACGCCTCGAGCGCCAGGAGCTGCTGCGCCGGCACAGCCCCCGCCCGCCGGCCCTCGAGGTCATCGTCGACGAGGGGGTGCTGCGCCGGACCATCGCCGACACGCTCGGCATGCAGAAACAGCTCGCCCACCTGGTGAACATCTGCCAGCGCCCGGGGGTCAGCGTGCGCGTGGTGCCGTTCTCGGCCGGTCCGCACATCGCGTCCAGCGCCGGTTCGTTCACCATTCTCGACTTTCCCACCGTGGGGGCCGCGGCGCCCGAGCCCACGACCATCTACAGCGAGAATCTGACCGGCGCCCTCTACCTCGACAAGCCCCGTGAAGTGGAGACTTATTGCGGCATCTGGCGGGAGCTGGAACAGGTGGCCCTCGATCAGCGTGCCTCCGAGGAGCTCATCGGCGCGATCATCAAGGAGAGCGATGGCTGACCTGACCGGTGCCCGATGGCACAAGAGCAGCCGCAGCGGCAGCAACGGTGGCGACTGCGTCGAGGTGGCCGACAACCTGCCGGACATCGTCGCCGTACGCGACAGCAAGGATCCCGGCGGCCCGGCCCTGATCTTCCCCCGGGCGGCGTGGCGCGCGTTCATCGCCTCGCTGAAGGCTCAGTAGTCTGCGGCGGTGACCAGCACCGCAGACCTGCCCGCACCCGTCCTGCTCTGGCAGCGGTGGGCCACCCTGGCCGCCGCGCTGACCCCGCTCGGCCACGAGGACGTCTGGAGCGTGGGAGCCACCGGCGCCCACCACGACGACGGCGGCGGCAACTGGTCGCACCTCGCCCTCGTCGAGGACGGCCGGGCTGTCCTGTACGGCTACGACCACGAGTACAGCGACACCACGTACGCCGAACCCGCCCTGGACCTGCTCGCCGGCGCCCCGGACTGGCTGCCCTGGGACGACCTGGCCCGGCTCGCGGCCGACGACCAGCTCGGCTACGTGCTCTGGTACGAGGGCGACGGTCCCTGGCAGCGCGTCGCGTACCCGGACGATCTGGACGACGGCCTGCGCCAGACGGCCGGGCCGGTCCTCGGCGAGGGTGCCGTCCGCCAGGAGCTCGAGGAATTCGTCTTCCAGTGGGGCCGGCACACCGTCGACACCCCTGAGGAACGCGACGCCGTCCGCTCGGCCGCCACCCGCCTCCTCGGCGGCTTCACCGCCGAGGCGCTCGGAGACCTGCTCGGCCGGCTGACCGGCGTACCCGTGGATCTGCCCGCCGGAGTCGCCGTCGCCGCGACGGCGGGCCTGCTGCCCGGGACCGTCGTCCCCCGCGTCCCGCCCGGCACGCCACCCGCCCGGCGCCGGGTCCGCTCGCTCAGCGAGTCCGGACACGAGCGGCTGGTCTGGGACGCGATGCGCCGCGAGCCGGAGCGCCCCCGGCCGGTCCCGGCACCGGTGCCCGCCCTGGACGACCTCGTGGCCTGGCTGCGCGGCCACGCGCCGGCCGGCGACGGCCGCTGCTCCCTTCTGATGTACGCCGACAGCGCCTCGACCGCGGCCCAGGAGGGCGAGCACCCGCCGGAGGAACGCCCCGGCGACGGCTGGGCCGCGTCCTTCGCGGAGCTGAGCGACCTCGTCCGCCGGCTGCGCGACGCCGAGGCGGACGAGAGCCACGGCCGCTGGCTGTTCCTGCGGATCGAGACGACGGCCGGCACGGTGACGGTGGACCGCCGCTACGACGGGTGGCCGGACTGGTGGGCGGACAACGGGCCGTCCGGGCCGTGGCTCGGCAACCTGCGCACCGAGATCGGCTCCCGCGAAGCGCGCTGGCGGCCGTCCTGGGCGCCGCTGCTGGACCCGGAGGTGGCCTACCGCCCGGCGTGACGTCGAGGCGCGGCCCGCCGCTCGCTACAGTGCCGGGCGTGAGCAGACTTCTGAACGGCATCGCCGGCACGCTGCGCCGGGTGGTGGGCCGCCGTGCCGCCGCCCCGCAGGGCACCACCCGGCCGGCGCGGCCGGTCCCGCAGCAGGTTCCCACCGCGAGCCGGGGACGCCGCCTGGAGTACGCGCCGAACCTCGACGGCGACGCCGACCCGGGCGAGATCGTCTGGACCTGGGTGAAGTACGAGGACGATCCGAGCCAGGGCAAGGACCGGCCCGTGCTGGTGGTCGGGCGCGACGGCCGTACCCTGCTCGGCCTGATGCTTTCCAGCCAGAGCGAGCGGGACGGCCAGCGCCACTGGCTCGCCCTCGGCCCGGGATCGTGGGACCGCGAGTCGCGGCCCAGCTGGGTGCGGCTCGACCGGGTGCTGGAGGTCGACGAGGACGGCATCCGGCGCGAGGGCGCGGTCCTCGACCGCGCGCGCTTCGACCGGGTGGCCGCGGCCCTGCGTAGCGACCACGGCTGGGCATAACCGGCGCTGAGGGGCGGTTGAGCACTACCGTGGATTCGGTGAACAAGGACATCATGGTCGGTTTCGGTGGCAAACAGGCGTGGCTGGCCGTCCGCGACGGCGACCCGGCCGGGGTGCTGGCCGTCCTCGGCCTGCGCGACCTCGGCGAGGTGCGCTGGCGCGACGGCATCGACCTGGCACACCTGACCGACGACCGGGTCGCGGTCACCCCGCCGCTGCCCGGCGCCGGCGGCCGCACCTGGGTCCTTGCCGCCGGCCGGCACCTGCTGCGCCCCGACACCGTCCTCGACCTGCCCACACTGTCCGAACAGCTGCACACCGAGGTCCAGTTCTTCGCCACCCACCGGGTCACCGAGACCCACCGCTGGCAGCGCGCCGACGACGGTTCCCTGCTGCGGGCCTTCGGGTACGTGGGACAGACCGGCGACGTCACCTCCTGGTACGGCGACCCCGGCCCGGTCGAACTCGCCGCAGGCCTGCCCGCCGAATTCCCGGAGGACTCCGGCGTGCTCGTCTCGGAGCGCGACGTGCTGCGTGTCGCCGGAGGGTGGAGCATCGATCCCACCGAACTCGACGGACGCACGGCACCGGGCCCGCTGCGCGTGGGCGCCACCGCCTGAGAAGGGACGACACCATGCGCAAGTACGTGATCATGGGAGTGCAGGGCAGCGGCAAGGGCACCCAGAGCGAGCTGCTCGAGACCGGCCTGGACCTGGTGCACATCAGCGTCGGCGACATCTTCCGCTGGCACGTGCAGAACCACACCAAGCTCGGCGCCCAGGTACGCCGCGCGATGAACGCCGGCGAGCTGGTCGGCGACGACCTCGTCGAGTCCGTGGTGCGCGACCGGCTGGACCAGCACGACTGGAACTTCGGCTTCGTCATCGACGGGTTCCCCCGCAACGGGCGCCAGGCCGAGTTCTTCATGGAGAGCTACGACATCGACGGCGTCATCCACCTCGAACTGCCGGACGACGAGGTCCGCCGCCGCGTGCTCAGCCGCCGGCTCTGCCCCGGCTGCGGCATGGACTACAACCTGATCGCCGACCGGCCGGAGGTCGAGGGCCGCTGCGACATCTGCGGCACCCAGCTGGTCAAGCGCGAGGACGACACCCCCGAGGCGCTTGCCGCCCGGCTGCGCGACTACCACGAGAAGACCCGGCCGGTGCTCGAGCTGTTCCGGCGCAAGGAGGTCGTGCACGACGTGGACGCGCGGCCGTCGCCCGAGGAGGTCCAGCAGGAGATCCGGCGGGTGCTGAGCCTGCCGGCGTACGAGCCCTCGGCCTCCTCCGCCGGGGCCTGACCCTCCCTCCGTCGCTCAGTCGGCGTCGTGGAGGTCGTAGCCGCGGGCGGTCAGCTCGCGCTCCACGACGTGGCACACGTGCTCGGCCACCGCGACCCGCGCGTAGTGCTTGCTGTCGCCGGGCACGATCCGCCACCCGGCGCTGGGCCGGTCGGTCTTCTCGATCATCTCCTCGACGGCCGCCTCGTAGTCGCCGCGGCGCTCCCGGTTACGCCAGTCCTCGTCGGTGAGCTTCCACGCGCGTAACGGGTCGGCCGCCCGGCTCTCGAAGCGGCGCAGCTGCTCCTCCTCGGAGACGTGCATCCAGAACTTGATGAGGATCATGCCCTCGGCGGTCAGGGTGCGTTCGAACTCCACGATCTCGTCGTACGCCCGGGACCACTGCGCCCGGGTCGCGAAGCCCTCGACGCGTTCCACCAGGACCCGGCCGTACCAGGAGCGGTCGAGCACGGTCATGCCGCCCCAGCCCGGCAGCACGGCCCAGAACCGCTGCAGGAAGTGGTGCCGCTTCTCGTCGTACGTCGGCGCGGCGAACTGCGAGACGCGGACGTGCCGGGGGTCGAGCGGTGAGACCAGCCGCTTGATGGCGCCGCCCTTGCCGGAGGCGTCCCAGCCCTCGAAGAGCACGCACAGCGGCGGCCCTATCTTGTGGCCGGTCAGCTGGCCGCCCAGCAGCAGGCGGAGCCGGAGCAGCCGCTGCTGGGCCGCCTCCAGCTGGTCGGCGGCCTTCTTCCGGGACATCTCGACGGGGGGTGCGGCGGAACCGAGACGACTCATCAGGCCAGCCTCGCACGCCCGGGAAAGGAAACCCGCTGTCAGGGGACCCGCGCGATGCAGGACAATCGCGGGGTGACTCTCGTTGACGACATGCAGTGGCGCGGACTGATCCAGGACTCGACCGACCCCGACGAGCTGCGTAAGCACCTCGACGGCGGCTCGATCACGTTCTACGTGGGCTTCGACCCCACGGCGCCGTCGCTGCACGTCGGCAACCTCATGCAGGTGGTCACCGCGCGCCGGCTCCAGCGCGCCGGGCACCGGCCGCTGCTGCTGGTCGGCGGCGCGACGGGGCAGATCGGCGACCCGAGCGGCAAGGCCTCCGAGCGGGTCCTCACCTCCAGCGACGTGACCGCCGGCTGGGTGGAGCGGGTCCGCGCGCAGCTCGCGCCGTTCGTCGCGTACGAGGGCGACAACGCCGCCGCGATCGTGAACAACCTCGACTGGACCGGCCCGCTGTCGGTGATCGACTTCCTCCGGGACGTCGGCAAGCACTTCCCGATCAACAAGATGCTGGCCCGCGACGTGGTGCGCAACCGGCTCGAGAGCGGCATCAGTTACACCGAGTTCAGCTACCAGCTGCTCCAGGCCAACGACTTCTACGAGCTGCACGCCCGGCACGGCTGCCTGCTGCAGTTCGGCGGCTCGGACCAGTGGGGCAACATCACCGCCGGGGTCGATTTCGTACGCCGGCGCGGCGCCGGCCCGGTCCAGGCGTTCACCACCCCCCTGGTGCTCAAGGCCGACGGCACCAAGTTCGGCAAGAGCGAGGGCGGTGCGGTCTGGCTCGACCCGGCCATGACCTCGCCGTACGCGTTCTACCAGTTCTGGGTCAACGCCGACGACCGCGACGTCTCGCAGTACCTGCGCTACTTCAGCTTCAAGTCCCGCGAGGAGATCGAGGAGCTGGAGAAGGCCACCGCCGAGCGTCCCCAGGCCCGCCTCGCCCAGCGCGAGCTGGCGTTCGAGATCACCGCCCTCGTGCACGGCGAGGAGGAGGCACGGCAGGCCGTGGCGGCCAGCCAGGCCCTGTTCGGCCGGGGCTCCCTGGCGGAGCTGTCCCCGGACACCCTGCGGGCCGCCCTGTCCGAGGCCGGCCTGACCGAGGTCAGCGGGGAGCTTCCGGGCGTCACCGCGCTGCTGCAGCAGGCGGGGCTGGTCAAGAGCGGGGGAGAGGCCCGGCGGACGATCGCCGAGGGCGGGGCGTACCTGAACAACGAGCGGATCACCGACGCCGAGGCCACCGTTCCCGAGTCGGCGCTGCTGCACGGGCGGTTCCTCGTCCTGCGCAAGGGCAAGCGGACGTTCGCGGGGGTCGAGCGGGTGTGACCCACGTCAACCCGTCCCGATTTGACGCTCCGTAGACCTTCGACGTAACTTTCTCTCTGCCCGCGGGGGAGTTCCTCTCCCCGGGCGGAAGAACCCAGTACGCACGGTGACCTATGCCGTACGCAACTGGACCGGGTGGTGCGGACCGGACCCCTTCGGGGGGCCGATTTGGAGCCGCGGAGCCGACCGGGTAAAGTTCTTCGAGCCGGCAGGGAAACGGACGACGCAAGCGGCCGTCCTGCCAAACCCCAAGAAAGAGCATCGGATACAGCCGTGCGCGGCTTTTCTGATGTGCTGAATGGGGTCCGCACCTTTCGGCGGAACCGGGAAAACCCCGGATTTGACGAGGGAAAACAGCGGGAGTAAGGTTGAACGAGTGCCCCGGAGAACGGGCCGCGGAAATGCGGTTCTTTCAACGGTGTGTGGTTGTTCTTTGAGAACTCAACAGGGTGCTTGATAAGCCAGTGCCAAATTGATGATTTATCCTGGCCAGGCTGAGGTCTGGTTGGATTCCTTTGGCAGCATTTGATGTTGCCGGGATGGATTGTTCAACAGGTTTTTGTTGGAGAGTTTGATCCTGGCTCAGGACGAACGCTGGCGGCGTGCTTAACACATGCAAGTCGAGCGGAAAGGCCCTTTCGGGGGTACTC
>NZ_PVZG01000009.1 GCF_003002065.1 Pseudosporangium ferrugineum | reverse complement strand
GCCGTGATGCGGGGAAAGCTCGCACGTCCGGTTCGGGGAGGAGTCGCGCGGAAACGGCCCCCACAAGGGGCACCGCGCCGCGCGGCTTACTCCACGGAGGACACCGCGGCGTACAACGACCTGGTGTCCGGCACGCTGGACTTCCAGCAGCAGGTCCCGGTCTCCTCGCTGGCCGGCGACAAGTGGAAGGCCGACCTGGGCGACCGCGCCATCGAGGCGCAGATCCCGGTGATGCAGATCCTCGGCATCCCCTTCTACGACAAGCGCTTCACCAACGTGAACCTGCGCAAGGCCATCTCGCTGTCGATCAACCGCGCCGAGATCGCCGAGAAGATCTTCTTCAACACGCGTAAGCCGGCCACCAGCTGGTCGAGCCCGCTCGCGCCGGGTCACACCGACAACGACTGCACGGTCTGCAAGTTCGACCCGGCCGCCGCCAAGGCCGCGCTGCAGGAGGCCGGTGGCTTCACCGGCGAGCTGGTGCTCTACTACAACGCCGACGCCAGCCACAAGGAGTGGATGGAGGCGACCGCGCAGAGCATCAAGACCAACCTGGGCATCAACGCCCGGGCCGAGGGCATGCCCACCTTCGCGGTCTTCCGCCAGCAGATCAACGACCACAGGATGACCGGCATCTACCGTGCCGGTTGGCAGCAGGACTACCCGGACGTCGAGAACTGGATCGGCCCGCTGTACGTGACCGGCGGTTCCTCGAACGACGGCCTGTTCACCAACGCGGACGTCGACAAGAACTACAAGGACGGCACCGCGGCGCCTTCCGTCGAGGCGGCGCACGCCAAGTTCGCCGAGGCCACCAAGGTCATCGACCAGCAGGTTCCGGCGATCCCGATGTTCGAGGTCACCCAGCAGTCGGGTGTCTCGGACCGCGTGACCGGCGTGAAGACGACCAACGTCGGTGAGATCGACCTCTCCTCGGTCCAGCTCAAGTAAGGCGAGATACTCAGGTCCGGTCTACCCTGCATGGGGTGGGCCGGACCTGAGTTCTACCCCCCGCCGGAGTCGCGCCGACCCCGTGCGACTCCGGACTCGTCATGGGCGTCACCCACGCCCTTTCTAGGAGAAACATCCCATGGGCCGATACGTGCTGAGGCGGCTGCTCCAGCTGATCCCCGTCTTCTTCGGGACCACGTTCCTCATTTATTACCTGGTCTGGGCCGTCCCCGGTGACCCCTTCGCCGGCAAGTGCGGCGAGCGCCCGTGCCCCCAGTCGTACGTCGACTTCATGACCGAGAAGTTCAACCTCGACAAGCCGGTCATCGTGCAGTACGGCACGTACATGAAGAACCTGCTCCAGGGCGACTTCGGGCAGACCTTCGGCGGCCGGCAGATCGGTGACCTGATCTCGGCCGCGTACCCGAACACCATCAAGCTCGCGGTCGTCGCGCTGATCATCGAGGCCGTCATCGGCCTGTCCGCGGGCGTGCTCACCGGCCTGCGCCGCAACGGCTTCCTGGACAACCTGGTCCTGGTCTCGACGCTGTTCATGATCGCGCTGCCGATCTTCGTCCTCGGCTTCCTGCTGCAGAAGTGGCTCGGCGTCGACCTCGGCATCGTCAAGCCCACGGTGTCCAATCCGCCCAGCTTCACCGAACTGATCATGCCCGGCTTCGTCCTCGGCAGCGCGTCCATGGCGTACATCGCCCGACTGGCGCGCACGAGCATCGCGGAGAACAGGCGGTCCGACTACGTTCGTACGGCCATCGCCAAGGGCCTGCCGATGAAGCGCGTGGTGGGTGTTCACCTGCTGCGCAACTCCCTCATCCCGGTCGTCACGTACCTGGGAACCGACCTGGGCGCCCTGATGGGCGGCGCCATCGTGACCGAGGGCATCTTCAACATCAACGGCATTGGCCGCGAGGTCTATCGTGCGATCGTGACGAAGGAGGGCGCGACCGTCGTGTCGATCGTCGTCATCCTCGTTCTGGTCTACCTGATCTCGAACCTGGTCGTCGACCTCCTGTACGCCGCGCTCGACCCGAGGATCCGCTATGAATGAGCCGCTGCCCAGCTCGCTGGTCACCTCGCCGCCGTCCGCCGACCCGACCGTCGGCAACACGATCGAGCCCGGTGCCGATGCGAAGCAGAAGAAGGACAGGCCCCGCGGTCTGCTCAGCGACGCCTGGCGCGACCTGCGCCGCAAGCCGCTGTTCTGGATCTCCGCCGGGCTGATCCTGCTCTTCCTGGTGATGGCCGCCGCGCCGTCGCTCTTCACGTCCGCCAGCGCCACCGAGGGCGTGCTCGCCCGGAGCCGGGTCGGGCCGTCGGCCGACGCCTGGTTCGGGTACGACGTGCAGGGCCGTGACGTCTTCGCGCGGGCCATCTACGGCGCCCGGGCCTCGATCGTCGTCTCGCTGGCCTCCACGCTCGGCACGGTGCTGTTCGGCGGCATGATGGGCGTCATCGCGGGCTACCGCGGCGGCTGGCTCGACGGGCTGGTGTCCCGCCTCGGCGAGGTCTTCTCCGGCATCCCGTTCGTGCTCGGCGCCATCGTCATCCTGTTCACCTTCAACGGCCCGGGCTCCAACCGCGGACCGTGGGCGATCATGGGCATCGTCGTGGTGTCGCTGGTGGTGCTGACCTGGCCGGTGTCGATGCGCATCATGCGCTCGTCGGTGCTGGCGGTGCGCGACGCCGACTACATCGTGGCGGCGCGGGCGATGGGTGCCGGCCCCGGCCGGATCATCTTCAAGCACCTCATCCCCAACTGCCTGGCCCCCCTGCTGGTGTACTCGACGATCCTCATCGGCTCGTTCGTCGGCGCGGAAGCCACCCTCTCCTTCCTCGGTGTCGGCCTGCGGACCCCGGTGGTGTCCTGGGGCATCATGATCAACGAGGCGCAGAACTACATCCGGGTGTCGCCGTACCTTCTCTTCTTCCCGTCGGCCTTCCTGGTCACGGCGGTTCTGGCCTTCGTGATGCTGGGCGAGGCCGTCCGCGAGGCCCTCGACCCGAAACTCCGGTAGGAGCACCCCTTGTCCGAAGTTGTCATCACCGACCCCCAGTACGCCAAGGCGGGCAAACCTTCCGGCCGGCTGCTCGAGGTCGAGGACCTGCGCGTCGAGTTCCGCACCCGGGACGGCGTCGCGAAGGTCATCAACGGCGTCACCTACCACGTCAACGCCGGGGAGACGCTCGCGGTCCTCGGCGAGTCGGGCTCCGGCAAGAGCGTGACCGCCCAGACCATCATGGGCATCCTCGACACACCGCCCGGCTTCGTCACCGGCGGCAAGATCCGGTTCCACGGCGACGACATGCTCGCGATGACCTCCGAGCAGCGCCGCCGGATCCGGGGCAACGGCATCGCGATGGTGTTCCAGGACGCGCTGTCCGCGCTCAACCCGGTCTTCACCGTGGGCTTCCAGATCGCCGAGCAGTTCCGCATCCGCCAGGGGCTGAGCCGCAAGGACGCCAAGAAGCGCGCGATCGAGATGCTCGACCAGGTCAAGATTCCGTACGCGAAGCAGCGGGTCAACGAGTACCCGCACCAGTTCTCCGGCGGTATGCGCCAGCGCGTGATGATCGCGATGTCGCTGGCGCTCGACCCGGAGGTGCTGATCGCCGACGAGCCCACCACGGCGCTCGACGTGACGGTGCAGGCCCAGATCATGGACCTGCTCAGCGAGCTGCAGCGCGAACGGCAGATGGGCCTGATCCTCATCACCCACGACCTCGGTGTCGTGGCCGACGTCGCGGACCGCATCGCGGTGATGTACGCCGGCCGCATCGTCGAGGAGGCGACGGTCTACGAGCTGTACGCCAAGCCGGCTCACCCGTACACGATCGGGCTGCTGCAGTCGATTCCCCGGCTCGACGAGAAGGGCCAGGAGCTGCGCACCATCAAGGGGCTGCCGCCGAACCTCATGGCGATCCCGTCCGGGTGCCCGTTCCACCCCCGCTGCCCCATGCGGGTGGACGACATCTGCATCCCGAACGTGCCGCCGCTCCTCAAGGTCGGTGCCACCCGGGCCAGCGCCTGCCACTTCGCCGAGGAACTGGTGAACCGTGACTGAGACCATCCTGAAAGTCGACAACCTGGTCAAGTACTACCCGGTGACCCGGGGTGTGGTGTTCCGCCGCACCATCGGCCAGGTCCGGGCGGTGGACGGGGTGTCCTTCGACCTGAAGGCCGGCGAGACCCTGGGCGTGGTCGGCGAGTCGGGCTGCGGCAAGTCGACCCTGTCGCGGGTGCTGATGAACCTCGAGAAGCCCACGAGCGGCTCGGTGGAGTACCGCGGCGAGAAGGTGTCCGGCCTCAAGGGCCCGGCGCTGAAGCGGATGCGCCGCCAGATCCAGCTGGTGATGCAGGACCCGTACACGTCGCTCGACCCGCGCATGACCGTCGGCGACCTGATCGGCGAGCCGTTCGAGATCCACCCTGAGGTCGCGCCCAAGGGCAGCCGGCGGCGCAAGGTGCAGGAGCTGCTCGAGGTGGTCGGGCTCAACCCCGAGCACATCAACCGCTACCCGCACCAGTTCTCCGGCGGCCAGCGGCAGCGCATCGGCATCGCCCGCGCGCTCGCCCTGCGGCCGGAGATCATCGTCTGCGACGAGCCGGTCAGCGCGCTCGACGTGTCCATCCAGGCCCAGGTGATGAACCTGCTGGACCAGCTGCAGAGCGAGTTCGGGCTGGCGTACGTGTTCATCGCGCACGACCTGTCGGTGGTCCGGCACCTGTCGGACCGGGTGGCGGTCATGTACCTCGGCAAGATCGTCGAGATCGGCTCCGAGGACGAGATCTACGAGCGTCCGACCCACCCGTACACCCAGGCCCTGCTCTCGGCGGTGCCGGTGCCGGACCCGACGGTCCGGCACACCAAGCAGATCATCCGCCTGACCGGCGACGTCCCCAGCCCGGTCAACCCGCCGTCCGGCTGTCGATTCCGTACGCGGTGCTGGAAGGCCCAGGACATCTGCGCGACCGAGGTGCCGGAGCTGACCGAACGGCGCGGCAGCGACCACCCGAGCGCCTGCCACTTCGCGGAGAAGCGCGAGATCGTGGTGACCCACGAGGCCGGCTCGATCTGACCGTCTCGTCCCACCGGCCCGCCCGCCCCTGGGGGTGCGCGGGCCGGTTCCGTCTCCGGCGCCGCCCGCGGCGGACGCGTGGGCCCGGGCCGTGCCGGCTACAGCGGGCGGCGTCCGGCGCGGCGAGTGTCGTGGCCCGGGTCGGGCGGGCTACAGGGGGCCGCGGCCGGCGCGGAGGATCATGAGGGCGACCTGGGTGCCGTCGGCGCCGAGGGCCTCGCGGAAGCGTTCCACGATCTCGCGTTCGCGGGACAGCACCAGGCGGGTGCCGCCCGAGGCCATCCGGGTCTTGCCGACCTGCTGGGAGAGCCGGGCGCGTTCCAGCCACAGGTCGATGATGGCCTGATCGATCTCGTCGATCCGCTCGCGCATCGCCTTGATCTCGTCGGCGGCCAGGGTCTCGCCGGCGCCGGTCGGCTGGTCGATCACATCGGCGGTCATGGTGTGCTCCTCGGGTGCTGGCGCCTCGGTCGGTCCGGCCCGGGCAGCATCAAGCCCCGGGCTCGGAAGCCCGGGGCTTGGTGTAGGCCTGTCGTTCAGACGCTTCCTACGGCCGGGTTTCCGGTGCCGTAGAAGTAAAATCGCGCGTCCTGAATCACGAAGCGAGTATGCCCCCGCTCCGGGCCGCCCCGCAAGGAAACGGCCCGAACCGTGGGACGGCGCGTGTCGCGCCTGCTCAGCCCGCCTTGGTGATGCGGTCCGCCGGGCCCGGTGCGACCGGCGTGCCGGCGCCCAGGTAGCCGACCAGGGCGTCGACGTCGAAGCCCGGGGCGGTCGTACGGTTGGTGCCCGCCGTCAGGTTGGTGAAGCCGTCGCCGCCGTTGGCCAGGAAGTCGTTCGTGGTCACCCGGTAGCTGGCCGCCGGGTCGATCGGGGTGCCGTTGAGGGCCAGGGCGGACACCTTCGAGCCGGGCGCCGCCGTGCTGGTCCAGGTGTACGTCAGACCCTTCGACACCTGCAGGATGCGCTGGGTGGTCTGCCCGCCGAAGCCGACGAACTGCTGCTCCAGCACGTTCTTGAGCTGCGCGCCGGTGAAGGTCTGCGTCACCACGAGGTTGTTGAACGGCTGAACGGTGAACGCCTCGCCGTACGTGACCTTGCCGTCGGGCTCGCCGCCCGCGGACGCCTCGGCGTCGAAGTCGGCCCGGATGCCACCCGGGTTCATCAGGGCGAGCTGGGCGTTGTCGGTCCTGGTCCAGGCCAGCTGGGCGTCCGCGATGACGTCGCCGAGCGGGGACTCGCCGTTGCTGCCCGCCGTACGGACGATGTCGCCCGTGATGGTGCCGACCACGCGGTTGGCGATCGGCGCTACCGCCGTACGGTATTTGTCGGCGACCTTCTTGGCCCTGGGGTCCACGGTGTCGGGGTTCTTCAGGAAGACGCCGGCGGCGTCCTTCTTCCAGCCGCCGTTGCCGTCCGGCACGCCGTTCTCGACCACCACGTTCTTCGCCGAGATCGCGGCGAACCGGCCGGTGCGCCGGTCGACGCTGTAGTCGATGTCCGTGATCAGCTGGCCGTTCGTGCCGGCGCTGGTGACCACCGAGGTGCCCTTCGAGTTGGGCAGCGAGCAGGAGTAGAACCGGTGCGTGTGACCCGAGACGACCAGGCCGAACTCCGGGTTGAGCCCCTTGACGATGTCCACGATCGGGCCGCTGAACGCGTTGCAGTCCGAGACGCCGGGCACCGGCACCTGCTCGGAGACGTTCTGCTGGCCGCCCTGGTGCACGAGCAGCACCTGCGCCTTGACGCCGAACAGCTTGAGCACGCTGCCCCACTTGTTCGCCGTCTCGACCTCGTCGGCGAACCGTACCTCCTTGATGCCGGCCGGGTTGACGATCCCGGCGGTGCCCTCCAGGGTCAGGCCGACGAAGCCCACCGGCTGGCCGTTGACGAACTTGATGTCGATCGGCGGCAGGATCGGCAGCCCGGTCTTCTTGTTGATCGTGTTGGCGGCGAGGTAGGTGAACTTCGCGCCCTTGAAGCCGTCGCCGTCCTGGCAGCCGTCGACCGGGTGACAGCCGCCGCGCTGCATGCGGAGCAGCTCGGTGACGCCCTCGTCGAACTCGTGGTTGCCGACCGAGGAGACCTGGAGGCCGACCTCGTTCATCAGCTCGATCGTCGGCTCGTCGTGGAAGGCGGCGCTGACCAGCGGGGTCGCGCCGATCAGGTCGCCGGCGCCGACGGTCAGGGTCTTGCGGCCCTCCGCGGCCGCGTCGGCGCGCAGCTTCCGCAGGTACGTGGCCAGATATTCGACGCCGCCCGCGGGCGTGCCGTTGACGGTGGCACCGGAACCGCCGGGCGGGTCGATGGCACCGTGGAAGTCGTTGTAGCTGAGGAACTGGCCCTTCACGGCCGGCCCGGACAGCCCGTAGGAGACGCTGACCGGCGCCATCCCGGGCTGGTGGGCGGGGGCGGCCTGGGCCTGCGGTGAACGTGTCATCGGCAGGGTGGCGACGACGGCCAGTGCGAGGGCGGGTACGGCGAGCTGACGCAGTACGGCCCGGCCGCGACGGCGGGGGTGGTCCATAGTCTTCGGTCTCCCGGTCGGGTAACGGTGCAACCAACCCCGACAGCCTGGTGTATCGATGCTGGTCAGCGCTACTGGTTCCGGATGACAGCTTGGTTGCGCGCGACCGTTCGGCGGTGGAATGCCGGGGTTTTCCACCGGGGCGCGGAGCCCGGAGAACATTGTCGGACCCCAGGCATAGACTTGTCCGCGCGATGCGAGCCCTTCCAGAAAACTCCCAGCCCCTGTTCGCCGTGCCTCCGGTCCAGCAGGATGCCGCGCGGCGGCCGGCGCCGCGCCGTCCCGACCCCGAGGCGCTGCTGACCGGCCTCAACGGGCCGCAGCGCGACGCCGTCACCCACTCCGGTTCCCCGCTGCTGATCGTCGCCGGCGCCGGCTCCGGCAAGACCCGCGTGCTGACCCACCGGATCGCGTACCTGCTGGCCGAGCGCGACGTGCACCCCGGGCAGATCATCGCCATCACCTTCACCAACAAGGCGGCGGGGGAGATGAAGGAGCGCGTCGCGGCGATCGTCGGCGGGCGTGCCCGGCTGATGTGGGTCTCGACGTTCCACTCGGCGTGCGTGCGCATCCTGCGCGCCGAGCACGAGCACGCCGGCCTGAAGAGCACCTTCTCCATCTACGACGCGGACGACTCGCGGCGGCTGATGCAGCTCGTCGCCCGGGAGCTCGACCTCGACCCCAAGCGCTACACCGCGCGGGGCCTCGCCGCCCAGGTCTCCAACCTGAAGAACGAACTGGTCGACCCCGCGGAGTTCAAGGAGAAGGCCAAGGGGCCCAACGAGCGGGCCGTGGCGGAGGCGTACGAGCTGTATCAGCGCCGCCTGCTCGAGGCGCACGCGCTCGACTTCGACGACATCATCATGGCGACCGTGCACCTGTTCCAGTCGCACCCGCACGTCGCGGAGGCGTACCGGCGGCGCTTCCGGCACGTGCTCGTCGACGAATACCAGGACACCAACCACGCGCAGTACATGCTGGTCAAGGAGCTGGTCGGGACGGCCGGCGGCGAGGTCTCCCCGGCCGAGCTGTGCGTGGTGGGCGATGCCGACCAGTCCATCTACGCGTTCCGGGGCGCGACGATCCGCAACATCCTCGAGTTCGAGCGCGACTACCCCGACGCCCGGACCATCCTGCTGGAACAGAACTACCGTTCCACCCAGACCATCCTCTCCGCGGCCAACGCGGTCATCGACCGCAACACCAGCCGCAAGCCCAAGCGGCTCTGGAGCGACCAGGGCGCCGGCGAGCAGATCGTCGGCTACGTCGCCGACACCGAGCACGCCGAGGCCGACTGGGTCGCCCGCGAGATCGACCGGCTGGGGGACAACCACGAGGTCCGGCCGGGGGACGTCGCGGTCTTTTACCGTACGAACGCGCAGTCCCGGGTTTTCGAAGAGGTCTTCATCCGCGTCGGCCTGCCCTACAAGGTCGTCGGCGGCGTGCGCTTCTACGAGCGCAAGGAGGTCCGCGACGCGCTGGCCTACCTGCGCGCGGTGGTCAACGACGACGACACGGTGAGCATCCGGCGGGTGCTCAACACGCCGAAGCGCGGCATCGGCGACCGCGCGGAAGCGTGCATCGAGGCACTGTCCACGCGCGACCGCATCTCGTTCGGCCAGGCCCTGCGCCACGCGAAGGACGCGCCGGGCATCTCCACCCGCGCGGTCAACAGCATCGGCGACTTCGTGCAGCTCCTCGACGACCTGCGCGACCTGTCCCGCACCGCCCCGCCCGAGGAGGTGCTGGAGGCGGTGCTCCAGCGGTCCGGCCTGCTGTCCGAGTTGGAGGAGAGCCTCGACCCGCAGGACCAGGGCCGCGTCGAGAACCTCCAGGAGCTCGTCAGCGTCGCCCGCGAATACACCGAACGCGTCGAGGCGCAGGCGGAGGAGGACGACGACGCCCAGGCCGCGACCCTCGCCGGCTTCCTCGAGCAGGTGGCCCTCGTCGCCGACGCCGACCAGATCCCCAGCGACGACCCCGACCACCAGGGCGTCGTCACCCTGATGACGCTGCACACCGCGAAGGGCCTCGAGTTCCCGGTCGTCTTCCTGACCGGTCTCGAGGACGGCGTCTTCCCGCACATGCGCGCCCTCGGCGACAACACCGAGCTGGAGGAGGAGCGCCGCCTCGCGTATGTGGGCATCACGCGCGCCCGCCAGCGGCTCTACCTGTCCCGCGCCGTGACGCGTTCGGCGTGGGGGCAGCCGCAGTACAACCCGCCGTCCCGGTTCACCGACGAGCTGCCGGGAGAGCTGGTGCGCTGGGAGCGTACGGCCGGGTCGTACACGTCCTGGTCCGGCACGGGCGGCGGCGTGGGCGGCCGGGGCGGCACGGGTGGCCGCGACTACGGGCGCGGCGGCGGCTTCGCCGGCGGCACACCGAAGGCGCAACGGCTCGCGGAACGCCTCGGCGTGGACGCCAGCAAGCTGACCACGGCCAGCGAGATGAAACAGCCGCCCAAGGTCTCCGCCGGCGACCGGGTCAACCACCAGCGGTACGGCCTCGGCCGCGTGGTCACGGTCGACGGCCAGGGCCCGGGCGCGCGGGCCCAGATCGACTTCGGCGACCAGGTGATGTGGCTGGTCCTGCGGCACGCCCCGATCGAGAAGATCTAGGCGGTGCAGCCGGGGATGTCGACGCCGCGGTCGCGCATCCACCGGGTCGGCTCGATCGGGTTCTGGTACGAGCCCTTGTGCACCTCGAAGTGCAGGTGCGGCCCGGTCGAGTGGCCGGTCGAGCCCTCCTCGCCGATCTGGTCGCCGGCCCGCACGCGCTGACCGAGCTTGGCCGTGATCACCGACATGTGCCCGTAGTGGGTGAGGTACCCGTTGCCGTGGTCGATGAGCACCGCGTTGCCGTAGCCCTCGGCCGGCCCGGCCGCCACGACGATGCCCTTGCCGGCCGCGACGATCGGGGTGCCGGAGGCGGCGGCGAGATCCACGCCGGCGTGCAGGCGACCCCAGCGCTGACCGAAGCACGAGGTGACGGAGCCCTGCGGCATGGGGTTCACCCAGAGCGGCAGGGGCTTGACCTTGCGGCGCTGAGCCACTGAGGAGATGTCGGCCGGGTCCGCCGTGCCGGTGCCCTGGGTGTTCGCCTCGCCTGCGGCGGTCGCTGTGGCGCCTGCCTCGGCCGGCTGGCTTGCGGTGGGGTCGGCGCCCGTCCGGTCCGCGGGACCGGTCGTGACCGCCGGCGTGCCGGGTCCGGTGGTCGTGGGGGTGCCCGCGAGGGCTTCCGAGGGTGCCGGGGCGGCCGCGGTCGCCGGGAGGGCCTGGGCGGCGATCTGCGTGCGGGGCGTCGACACGCCGCCGGCCTGGGCGGTGCCGTCACTCGCGGCGGTGACGCCGGTGACACCCACGCCGGCCACGAGGGCCGCGGCCACGGCGTAGCGGCCCTTCTCGGCGATCGGCTCACGCGGGGCACGGTGGCTGTGCAGCGGTTCCGTCCTGCGGTGCCGGCCGGGCGTGTTCCGGGGGGCGCGATGCTGCACGGTGGGTTGACCCTCCTGGTCCCGACGTCGGTCCGACCTCTGCTTGTCGGCACCGCCCGGGTGACCTTGAGGTGAGGCGACGACGTGCTACCTCCCCGGTTGCCGGCCGGTTGCGGCGGCGGCCGGGGTGGGGCCGCTGAGCCGGGAGGGACGGGGCAGGCCCGGCGGACGGTCAGGTGAGCCGGAAGGGAAGGGCAGGCCCGGCGGACGGTCAGGTGAGCCGGGAGGGGAAGGGTAGGCCCGGCGGACGGTCAGGGATGGCAGCGGGTGGCCGTGACCGGTCGGGCGGCGAGCGAGAGGGCACGAGAGCCGCCGGGCGCGGCGGTGGAGAAGGCCTGGCGCAGGTGGCACGAACCGCTCGGCTCGCAAAGGAAGCCGGGCGCGCAGCAAGTGAGGAGAGGCGGGCAGCAAGGAAGGAGAGGCGGGCGCCGGAAGCGGTGCGGGCGCCGGAAGCGGTGCGGGCGCCGGACAACAGCGGCCGGGCCGGGGGCGGCTTGGGGGCCGTCAGGAAGCGGCGAGGGCTCCGAGGACGGACTCGATCTTCAGCTTGATGTCGACGCCGTGGGCGCGGAGGAAGACGATCGGGTCGGTGGGGGAGCCGTTGACGTGGACCTCGACGTGGAGGTGGGTGCCGTACGAGTAGCCGGTGTTGCCGACCTCGCCGAGCAGCTGGCCCGCCTTCACCTTGTCGCCGGCCTGCACGAGGAGGCGGCGGGAGTGGGCGTAGATGATCTCGGTGCCGTCGTCCTGCTTGACGGTGACCGCGTAGCCGTAGCCACCCATGTAGCCGGCCGAGGTGACCGTGCCCGCGTGGATGGACTTGTACGGGGTGCCCTCCGGGGCGGCGAGGTCGATGCCGGCGTGGAGCTTGCCGAAGCGGACGCCGTAGGCCGACGTGAACTCGTAGTCGTCGAGCGGCAGCAGCCAGGCCTCGGCGGCGGCCTGTTCCTCGCTGAGCTTGGTGGTGGCGGCGCCACGCTCTTCGCCGCGGGAGGCGCGATCGCCGTCGTCGGCGGAGCGGTCGGCGAGCGCGTCCTGGGCGGCCGACACCTCGCCGAGGTTCTGCAGGACCGTCGGGTTGACGGCCTTGGCGTCGGGGAGCTGCGAGGCCGCCCCGATGGCCACCACGCCGGCGCCGACGAAGGCGGACGTGACGACCGCGGCATAACGGCTGCGCGGAGGGGTAGGAACACGGCGACGGCCGCGATAGCGGTCGGGCTCAGACGACAAGCGCTGACGCACGAACAACCCTCCGTCGGTGACAAAGAACGGCAGCCACCGGTGGGGGAACACGTGCTGAACGGTGGTTTGCCGGGCCGCCGGTCCGGCGTTAACCGGTTGACAGCCGGGAGCCACGGTAACGAAACGCAACGCCGGTCACAAGTCGCACCGCCAATTCCCTGACAGTTCCCTCTGGGCATTCGGGGGCGAATGTCCGACTTGGTCATCTTTTCGGAGGAGCCGCAGGGTTGCCTCTCTGTAATTGCGTTACTAACGCAACGTCATGTGACGTGGAATACGGTAAACGGTGCTTGCACTTGCCCGCCGGGACGCTCCCGTGCCCGCCGGTAGTACGGGGCGTCGGCTACCAAGGTTCAACCGGGGCGGGTTACCGTTCGTTAAGGTCTGACTCGACGCGCGCCGAAGGGGTCGCACATGGAAGCACGGATCAGGGTCGTCGTGGCCAAACCCGGGCTCGACGGGCACGACAGGGGCGCCAAGGTGGTCGCCCGCGCCCTGCGCGACGCCGGCATGGAGGTCGTCTACACCGGGCTGCACCAGACGCCCGAGCAGATCGTCGAGACGGCCATCCAGGAGGACGCCGACGCGATCGGCCTGTCCGTGCTCTCCGGCGCCCACATGACGCTCTTCCGCCGGGTCCTGGAACTGCTCGCCGAGCGTGACGCGGCCGACATCGTGGTATTCGGCGGTGGCATCATTCCGGCCGACGACATCGCCGAACTGGAGAAACTCGGCGTCGCCCACATATTCACCCCGGGCGCGACCACCGCATCCATCATCGAATGGGTACGCGCCAATGTGGCAACGCCCGTTTCCTAACGGATAAGTCACCAAAGAACTGCGAAGAGTTAAGGGGAGAGGCCGGACGCACCCCTCACACGTCCGGCCTCTCATGCACGATGCCCCGCCGCCACCCCTCGACCGACAGGGCATCGGCCGCTTTCGTCGTCGCTCAGCGCTCCGACATCACACTCAACGACGCCCTCAGTGGGGGGTTACGCGGCGCCCGCCGAAAAATCAAAGGCGGTTTCTCCGGTACGCGGACACGGCCCGGACAGACGCAACACCCCCCGGCCCCGCCTCCGGCGGCTCCCGCAGCAAGCCCGCGACCACTCCCGGCCGTCCACCCCTTCCGGCCGGGCGTGCCTCCGGCCGCGGGGGTGGTCCAGGGATGCCTGGGGCCGGGTGCCGGGTGGAGGCGGGCTGGGGCGGGGTGGCCGTGTCTGGGGCCGGGTGCGGGTGGAGGCGGGCTGGGGCAGGGTGGCCGTGCCTGGGGCCGGGCGCCGGTGGAGGCGGGCTGGGGCGGGGTGGCCGTGCCTCGGGCCGCGCGGAGTGAGGCGGGCTGGCGGGTGAGGGCGGAGACGCCTGTGCGGCTGGGGCTGGTCGCTGTGCGGGCGTGTTCGGCCCGGGTGTGCGGGTCGTGGGCGGCTGCCCCACCCGGCCGGGGTGGGGGACGGCCTGGAGTGGCTGCGGGCCGGGCGCGGTAGCCGCCGGAGGCGGGGTCGGCCGGTGATGCTCTTGGCGGCTCCGTCCGGCGTACTGAAGAAAGGTCTGCCGGGGTGTGCAAGACGGCACAGCGTGCAACCCAGCGGCCCCCTCGCCGGGCCCGTGTGGCTAGGCTGCGAATCGAGGTCTCACTACCACCGGGGCCGACATTTCTCTCACGCTGGCGGCGACGCAACGACGCGCCGCGCACACAGGTCGGGACGCAGGTACGCGGCTTGCCGGGGCAAGCGTCGCGAGCGAAAGGAGACACGTGGACCTGTTCGAGTATCAGGGGCGCGACCTGTTCGAACGGCACGGGCTGCCCGTGCTGGGCGGCGGCGTCGCCGAGACCCCGCAGGAGGCGCGCGCGATCGCCGAGCGTCTCGGCGGCAAGGTCGTCGTCAAGGCGCAGGTCAAGGTCGGCGGCCGGGGCAAGGCCGGCGGCGTCAAGCTGGCCGATGGCGCCGACGAGGCCGAGGCCCGGGCGACCGACATCCTGGGCATGGACATCAAGGGTCACACGGTTCACAAGGTGATGCTGGCCGAGACCGCCGACATCAAGGAGGAGTACTACTTCTCCTACCTGCTCGACCGGGCCAACCGCACGTTCCTCTGCATCGCCAGCGTCGCCGGCGGCATGGAGATCGAGACGGTCGCCGAGGAGCAGCCGGACAAGGTCGCCAAGATCGCGATCGACGCCGTGAAGGGCGTGGACGAGGCGGTCGCGCGCGAGATCGTCACCGCGGCGCAGTTCCCGGCCGAGGTGTCCGAGCAGATCGTCGAGATCGCGCAGAAGCTCTGGCAGGCCTTCGTGGCCGAGGACGCCACCCTCGTCGAGGTCAACCCGTTGGCCAAGGTCGGCGACGGCCGGGTACTGCTGCTCGACGCCAAGATCACGCTGGACGAGAACGCCGGGTTCCGCCACCCCGACCACGAGGCGCTGGTGGACCAGTCCGCCGTCGACCCGCTGGAGCAGGCGGCCAAGGAGAAGAACCTCAACTACGTCAAGCTCGACGGCGAGGTCGGCATCATCGGTAACGGCGCCGGCCTGGTCATGTCGACGCTGGACGTCGTCGCGTACGCCGGCGAGGCGCACGGCGGCGTCAAGCCGGCCAACTTCCTCGACATCGGCGGTGGCGCCAGCGCCCAGGTGATGGCGAACGGCCTCGAGATCGTGCTCGGCGATCCGTCGGTGAAGTCGGTGTTCGTCAACGTCTTCGGCGGCATCACCGCGTGCGACGAGGTCGCCAACGGCATCATCCAGGCACTCGCCCTGCTCGGTGAGCGCGGCGAGACCGTCAGCAAGCCGCTCGTGGTCCGCCTCGACGGCAACAACGCCGAAGCCGGGCGCGCGATCCTGGACTCGGCGAACAACCCGCTCGTCGAGCGGGTGGACACGATGGACGGTGCGGCCGAGCGTGCCGCCGAGCTCGCGGCTGCGGGGAAGTGACGACATGGCTATCTGGCTCACCAAGGACTCCAAGGTCATCGTCCAGGGCATGACCGGCTCGGAGGGTTCGAAGCACACCCGCCGCATGCTGGCCGCGGGCACGAACGTGGTCGGCGGCGTGAACCCGCGCAAGGCCGGCACGACCGTGGACTTCGACGGCACGGCGCTGCCCGTGTTCGCCTCCGTCGCCGAGGCCATCAAGGAGACCGGCGCCGACGTGTCGGTCATCTTCGTGCCGCCGGCGTTCACCAAGGCCGCCGTGCTCGAGGCCATCGACGCCGAGATCCCGCTGGCCGTGGTCATCACCGAGGGCGTACCGGTGCAGGACTCGGCCGCCTTCTGGGCGCACAACATCGCCCAGGGCGAGAAGACCCGGATCATCGGCCCGAACTGCCCCGGCATCGCGTCCCCGGGCGCGTCGAACGCGGGCATCATCCCGGCCGACATCACCCCGGCCGGCCGCATCGGCCTGGTCTCCAAGAGCGGCACGCTGACCTACCAGCTCATGTACGAGCTGCGCGACTTCGGCTTCTCGACGTGCGTGGGCATCGGCGGCGACCCGATCATCGGCACCACCCACATCGACGCCCTCAAGGCGTTCCAGGACGACCCGGACACCGACGCGATCGTCATGATCGGCGAGATCGGTGGCGACGCCGAGGAGCGGGCGGCCGAGTTCATCAAGGCCAACGTGACCAAGCCGGTCGTCGGCTACATCGCGGGCTTCACCGCGCCCCCCGGCAAGACCATGGGCCACGCGGGCGCGATCATCTCGGGCTCGGCGGGCACCGCGGACGCGAAGAAGGAAGCGCTCGAGGCCGCCGGCGTCAAGGTCGGCAAGACCCCGAGCGAGACCGCGCGGCTCATGCGCGAGGTCATGAGCTGACTTTGGTACGGCCACAGGCGCGCCGTCGTACGGACCACACCGGCCCGTACGGCGGCGCGCTTTCCCGTTCCGGGCCTCGGGGTTCCGGCGCTGGACAGGCCGGGCGGCCTCGGGGTTTCGGTGGGGGACAGTCCGCTCGGCCTCTGGGGTTCGGCGGGGGCCGGGTCGGGCGGCCTGGGGGGTTCGGTGGAGGCTGGGTCGGGCGGCCTCGGGGTTTCGGTGGGGGCTGGTTCGGTTCCTGGCTTTTCGGCGGCGGCGGATTCGCGTTTTGGCTGGGTGGATGCGGCGAGTCGCCGTTTTCGCGTCGCCGCGTGCCGCGCGGCGTGCCAAAGTAGGCGACGATGCCGATCACACCCGACCGTCCCGACGGTCGAGCCGCCGGCTCGGGGGACCCGCTCGAGGCCACCGAGGCCACCGACGATGCTGCCCGCAGCACGCCCGGCCGCTCGGCCTCCGCGCCCGCCCCCGCGCAGGGCCGGGGTTCCTCGTCCGACTCGCTGGACGACGCGTTCGACATCATCCGCGACACGATCTCCGCCGGGGTGCGGCCGGCGGCGCCCGACCACAGCACCGTCCGGGTCGGCCCCGCCCCGTCCTCCCGGCCCGCCGCGGACCCCGAGGGCGGCGGCTCGCATCCCGAGCGCGGTGCGGGCTCCGAGGGCGACGCAGGCTCTGAGCGTGGCGCTGGCTCTGAGTGTGGCGCTGGCTCTGAGTGTGGCGCTGGCTCTGAGTGTGGCGCTGGCTCTGAGCGTGGTGCTGGCTCTGAGCGTGGTGCTGGCTCTGAGCGTGGTGCTGGCTCTGAGCGTGGTGCTGGCTCTGAGCGCGGTGCGGGCTCTGAGCGTGGCGGCGCTGGCTCCGAGCGCGGCCGTGCGGGTTCGGGGCGTGGCGTGGGTTCGGGGCGTGGCGGCGCCGGCCGTGATCGGGACACCGTCACGGTCGATCCGCGGAACCACCCGACCGTGCCCGTCGACACCGGCCGGCACCCCACCGTCAAGCTTCCCGGTCAGCGCCGGCCCGGCGGGTCACGTCGCCGCGCGCCGCTGCCGGTGGCCGCCGCCTTCGCGACCCTGTGGGCGGCGCTGCTCTCGTACCTGCCGGTCACCGCGGTCATCGGGCTCGCCCGCACGCTCGAGGGCCAGGGCGGGCTGGGCGGGGCCGCGCATGCCGGGCTCGCCGGGTGGCTGCTCGGGCACGGCGTACCCATCGGCACCTCGATCGGCCCGCTCGGGCTGGCTCCGCTGCTGCTGACGCTGCTCGCCGGGTGGCGGCTCAACCGGGCCGGGCTGCACGTCACCCGCGCCATCGGGGCCCGGCGCAGCGCCTCGCCGCGGGCCGCGCTGCTGGTGGCGGCCACGATCGGGGTCGCGTACGGAATGCTCGGTCTGCTCGCGGCCCTCGTGGTCGACGGCCGCGGCACGGACGTCTCGCCCGCGCGGGCCGCGTTCCACCTGTTCCTGGCCGGGCTGGCGTTCTCGCTGATCGGATCGCTGCGCGGCACCGACGCGCTGGTCGTGGTCGCCCGCAAGATCCCGCCGCCGCTGCGCCACGGCCTGCGCGCCGGGGTGGTGGCGGCGCTGCTCATCCTCGCCGCGGGCGCCGCTTTCGCCGGACTCTCGGTCGCGGTGGGCGGTGGGCAGGCCGCCGACATGATCGCGGCCTACCGGACCGGGGTGGCCGGCCAGGCGGGCATCACCCTGGTGAGTCTCGCGTACGGGGCCAACGGCGCGGTGTGGGCCGCCGCCTACCTGCTCGGCCCCGGCTTCCTGCTGGGCACGGACTCGGCCGTACGCCTGACCGAACTGACCGTGGGTCCGCTGCCCACCCTGCCGCTGCTGGCCGGCCTGCCCAACGGCCCGATGGGCGCGAGCGGCGCGGCGCTGCTGGCGGTGCCGGTGCTCGCGGCGATGGCCGCGGGCTGGCTGCTGACCCGGCGGCTGATGGGCGTGCACCACGTCGTCGAGGGCCACCTGCGGGACAACCGCCACACCGTACGCCCGGGAGACCCGGTGCCCGCGGAGCCGGCGTGGTCGCTGGTGCTCGGCTCGGGGCTGCTGGCGGGCCCGGTGGCGGGCCTGGTGCTGGGGCTGCTGTCCTGGCTGTCGGGCGGGCCGCTGGGCGACGGGCGGCTGGCGGAGATCGGCCCGGTGCCGTGGCACGTCGCGTTGATCGCGACGGTGGTGGTCGGCGTGTCGTGCTGCATCGGGGCGGCGGCGGGGCGGGCGTTCCGCGCCCCGGTGCACAAGTAGGCCCGCGGTTGCTGGTAGGCCCGCTGTTACTGGTAGGCCCGCGGTTGCCGGTAGACCTGCGCGGGCGGGGTTTTGGGTGGGGAGCGGCGACGGGCGCCCCGGCCGAAGCCGGAGCGCCCGTCGCGGATGCGGGGCGTCAGCGCGAGAAGCCGCCGGACGCGAAGTAGATGATGTTGCCGATCAGGCCCAGCGCCGCGACGCCGAAGGCGACGTAGGCCAGGATCGGCTGCTTGCCGACCTTGCGGGCCTCGAGCAGGCTGAGGATCGCGAACACGATCGCGAGCGGCGTGCAGCAGAGAGCGAAGACGATGCCGAGGACCCCCCAGAGCGTCGTCTTGTCGTTGCCCGCGGCAGCCGGGGGCTGCTGTCCGTAGTAAGGCGGTGGCGTCACGGTCGAATCCTCCAGATAACTCCGCACTGCGGCGGTCATGTGCAGATCGTGCGCACGCGGACCATCGCGTGAGCGGCCCGCAGCCTAACCGATGATCAGCGGTTTCGCTGTCCATCGAGCCACCCGTCTGCGGTGTCGGACGGGCCCGGCGATAGGGTGCTCGCGTGACAGACCCCGCGCCCGCCCGCCTGGTCGTCCTCGTCTCCGGCTCCGGCAGCAACCTGCAGGCCCTTCTGGACGCCGCTGCGGATCCCGCGTACGGCGCCACGGTGGTCGCCGTGGGCGCGGACCGGGACGGCATCGCCGGCCTGGATCGTGCCGCCGCCGCGGGAGTTCCCACGTTCGTGGACTCCGTGAAGGCCTATCCGACCCGGGACGACTGGGACGCCGCCCTCACCGCGCACGTCGCCGAGCACAAGCCGGACCTGATCATCTCGGCCGGCTTCCTCAAGCTCGTCGGGAAACGGTTCCTGACCTCGTTCGGCGACCGCTACGTCAACACCCACAACGCGCTGCTGCCGGCGTTCCCGGGCATCCACGGCCCGCGCGACGCCCTGGCGTACGGCGTGAAGATCGCCGGCGCGACCCTCTTCTTCGTCGACGCCGGAGTCGACACCGGACCCATCATCGCCCAGGTCAGCGTGCCCGTGCTCGACGACGACACGGAGGAGACGCTGACCGAGCGGATCAAGGAAGCCGAGCGCCGGCAGCTCGTCGAGTACGTCGGCAGGCTGGTCCGCGACGGCTGGACCATCACGGACAGGAAGGTCTCCATCCCATGAGTTCCGACGGCCGCCGCCCGATCAAGCGGGCGCTGCTGAGCGTGTACGACAAGAGCGGCCTCGTCGAGCTCGCCCGGGCCCTCCACGCCGCCGGGGTGCAGATCGTCTCCACCGGCTCGACCGCCTCGACGGTCGAGGGTGCCGGCGTGCCGGTGACCCGCGTCGAGGAGCTGACCGGCTTCCCGGAGTGCCTCGACGGCCGGGTCAAGACGCTGCACCCGCGGGTGCACGCGGGCCTGCTCGCCGACCTGCGTCTGCCGGCTCACGAGCAGCAGCTCGCCGAGCTCGAGGTGCAGCCCTTCGACCTGCTGGTCAGCAACCTGTACCCGTTCACCGAGACGGTGGCCTCGGGCGCGACCGTGGACGAGTGCGTCGAGCAGATCGACATCGGCGGTCCGGCCATGGTGCGGGCGGCGGCGAAGAACCACCCGTCGGTCGCGGTGGTGACGGCGGTGGCGGCGTACCCGCTGATCCTCGACGCCCTGCGCGACGGCGGTTTCACGCTGACGCAGCGCAAACTGCTCGCCGCTCGCGCGTTCGCCGACATCGCCGAGTACGACGTCGCGGTCGCCAACTGGTGCGCGACCACGCTGGCGCCCGCCGAGTGGCCGGAGTTCGCCGGGCTCGCCCTCAAGCGCGACAACGCCCTGCGCTACGGCGAGAACCCGCACCAGCAGGCGGCCCTGTACACCGACCCGAACGCGCCCGCCGGCCTCGCCCAGGCGCAGCAGTTGCACGGCAAGGAGATGTCGTACAACAACTACGTCGACGCGGACGCGGCCTGGCGCAGCGCCAACGACTTCGCCGACCCGTGCGTGGCGATCATCAAGCACGCCAACCCGTGCGGCATCGCGATCGGCGCGGACGTGGCCGAGGCGCACCGCAAGGCCCACGCCTGCGACCCGGTGTCGGCGTTCGGCGGCGTCATCGCCGTCAACCGCGAGGTGACCGTGGAGCTGGCGAAGCAGCTCGACGGCATCTTCACCGAGGTCATCGTCGCGCCGTCGTTCGCACCCGACGCGCTGGCCGTCTTCCAGGAGAAGAAGAACCTGCGCGTGCTGGCCGCCCCGGCCTGGAACCCCCCGCCGGCGGAGATCAAGCAGATCGGCGGCGGCGTGCTCGTGCAGCTCGCCGACCGCATCGACGCCGAGGGCGACGACCCGGCCAACTGGACGCTGGCGACGGGCGAGGCGGCCTCCCCGGAGGACCTGCGCGACCTCGCCTTCGCCTGGCGCGCCATCCGCTCGGTGAAGAGCAACGCCATCCTGCTCGCCCACGACGGCGCCACGGTCGGCGTCGGCATGGGCCAGGTCAACCGGGTCGACTCGGCCCACCTCGCGGTCAACCGGGCCGGCGCCGACCGCGCCAAGGGCAGCGTGGCCGCGTCGGACGCGTTCTTCCCGTTCCCCGACGGCCTCGAGGTCCTGATCGCGGCGGGCGTCAAGGCCGTGGTCCAGCCCGGCGGCTCGATCCGCGACAACCTCGTGATCGAGGCGGCCGAGAAGGCGGGCCTCACCGTCTACCTGACCGGCACGCGGCACTTCTACCACTGACGTGGCGGAGCCCGAGGTCGTCCGCAACCAGACCTTCTCCGGCAAGGACTGGGCACTGGCGGAGCTGGAACGCGCGGTCTACGAGGACTGCGCGTTCCACGACGTCGACTGGTCGGAGGCGCGGCTGACCGGCTGCACCTTCGCCCACTGCGAGTTCGGCAACGTCCGCTTCAACGCGGCCGAACTCGCCACCTGCGCGATCCTCCAATCAACCCTGCGCAAGTGCAACTTCTTCGACGCGACGCTGACCGACTGCAAACTCACCGGCACCCAGTTCCTCGACTGTGGACTGCGCCCCCTGACGATCGACGGCGGCGATTGGGGCTTCGTGTCGCTGCGAGGCCAGAACCTGACGGCCGCGAAGCTCGGCGGACTCCGGCTGCGCGAGGCGGACCTGGAGGGCGCCGACCTGACCCGGGCAGACCTGCGGGGGGCCGATCTCTCGTACGCCCGGCTGAAGGACACGGTGCTGAAGGGCGCGGACCTGCGCGGAGCGGAGCTGGACGGGGTGGCGCTGCGAGGGGTCGACCTGAGCGGAGCCAAGATCGATATCGCGCAGGCCGGGCTGTTCGCGCGGGCCCATGGCGCGATCATTGGCTGAGCCCGGCCCGGCCCGCCTGGCCTGGCCCGCCTGGCCTGGCCCGGCTGGCCTGGCTCGGCTGGCCTGGCCCGGCTCGGGCTTGGGTTCGGGTGCGGTTGGCGGGGTGGAGGTCGGCTGAGTGGTTTAGCTCGCCCGATCAGGCCCGCCCGGTAATGCGCCGTTAACCGACTGATACGGTCCGGAAAACCGTCCCGCGGACTGGGAGTGAGAGCATGGGCAAGAAGGTCACCGTCGTAGGCGCCGGTTTCTACGGGTCCACGACCGCACTGCGTCTGGCCGAGTACGACATCTTCGAGACCGTGGTGCTCACCGACATCGTCGAGGGCAAGCCGGAGGGCCTCGCGCTCGACCTCAACCAGTCGCGCCCGGTCGAGGGCTTCGAGACCAAGGTCATCGGCGCCACCACCGGCCCGAACGGCGAGGGCTACGAGGCCATCGAGGGCTCCGACGTCGTCGTGATCACCGCCGGCCTGCCCCGCAAGCCCGGCATGAGCCGCATGGACCTGCTCGGCGTCAACGCCAAGATCGTCCGCCAGGTGGCCGAGAACGTCGCGAAGTACGCCCCGAACGCCGTCGTGATCGTCGTCTCGAACCCGCTCGACGAGATGACCGCGCTCGCCCAGATCGCCACCCAGTTCCCGAAGAACCGGGTCCTCGGCCAGGCCGGGATGCTCGACTCGGCGCGCTTCACCAACTTCGTGGCCGAGGAGCTCAAGGTCCCGGTCGCCAGCGTCAAGACCCTCACGCTCGGCTCGCACGGCGACACGATGGTGCCCGTACCGTCGAAGTCCACGGTCAACGGCAAGCCGCTGGCCGAGCTGCTGCCCGCCGACAAGGTCGAGGAGCTGGTCACCCGCACCCGCAACGGCGGCGCGGAGGTCGTGGCCCTGCTCAAGACCGGCTCGGCGTACTACGCGCCGTCGGCCGCCGCGGCCCGCATGGCGAAGGCCGTCGCCGAGGACTCCGGCGCGGTCATGCCGGTCTGCGCCTGGGTCGACGGCGAGTACGGCATCTCGGGCGTCTACCTGGGCGTCGAGGCCGAGATCGGCGCCACCGGCGTCAAGCGGGTCGTCGAGACCGACCTCACCGAGGCCGAGCTCGCGGGCCTCAAGGAGGCCGCCGAGGCCGTCCGCGCCAAGCAGGCGGACGTCGCGGATCTCTGAACCCCGTCGTGGAAGGCCGGGCCGTCGCGGTCCGGCCTTCACCCTTTTCTCCGGTCCGGGTCCGCGGCACCCCAGCTGCGGCCCGCGCTCGTACGGCTCCACGCCGTCCCCAGATGCGACACCCCCAGCAACGAGCCACGGGAAGCAGCACCCTCCAGCGCGGCCATCCGTGACCGGCGCGCCAGCTCCGCATCCATGTCATGGCCATACGCCAGCTCGGGCCGCACCAACTGCACCGCGTGCACCAGGAGATCCCCGGTGACGAGCAGCGAGTCGTCCCCCGACTCGACGAGCACCGACTGGTGGCCGGGCGTGTGCCCCGGAGTGGAGACGATCCGCACCTCCGGAGACAGCCGCACGTCGCCCTCGACCACTTCCAGCCGGCCCTGCTCCCTGAGCGGCTTGAGCAGCACCTCGTCCTGCACAGCGGAGGGCGCCGCCCGCTCGTACGCCGTCACGTCCGCCCGCTGCACCACCACCCGCGCGTTGCGCAGCGGCGAGTCGCCGGGCACCGCCCAGCCGATGTGATCGGTGTGCAGGTGCGTCAGCACGATGGTCGACACCTCCTCGGCGCCGATCCCGGCCTCGGCGAGCGCCTCGGGCAGCCGCCCCGGCACCGGTGCCCAGTCCGCGGCGGGTGACCCGGCCGGCCCGATCCCGGCGTCGACGAGCACGACCGGCCCGCCGTCGCCGTGCCGCACGGCGAAGCTCCGGAACCGCAGCCACCACCTGCCATCGGCGGTGAGCGAGCCGGGGTCGAGCGCGTCGGCGGCGGCCCAGTCCTCGGGCGTCGCATCCGGGAACGCGTCCTCCCGCAGGTCGAAGTGCGGGCCCTCGGCGTCGTCGAGGGCGATGACGGTGACGGGCCCGAACCGGGTGGTGGCAGCAGTCATGGGCGGAACCCTATCGACGCGGGAGGGCGGTCCGAGGGTTATCCACAACGCGTGGTTGTCCACAGGCCCGGAGCGCCGGCGGGCCGTTCCGCCGATACTCGAAGGGGTCCAAGGCGGGCCGTTCCGCCGATCTTCGAAGAGGTCCAAGGCGGGCCGCAGCGCCGGTGCGGCCACGCCGGTGACCGCGGAGAGACAGGGAGGCTCGGCCGTGGTGGCCGGGTGCGATTCGCGAGAGGAGGTTGGTGAGCGGGCCGCGGAGCAGCGGCCGGATACCGGGCGGATCAGGAGTGCGCCACGCCCAGGCCGATTAGGATCAGGCTCGCGGCGGCGGCCAGGATCGCGGCCGTGGAGGTGGCGGCGAGTTCCGGGGACTGCTCGCGGAGGACGTAGGCCGCGACCGGGATCACCGACGCGCCGACCAGCCAGAGGCTGTTCATCGTGACGGCGAGCAGCAGTGCGGCCAGGGCGGTCACGATCAGGATCATCCTGGTCCGGGGCCGATCGGGCCGTTCGTCACGGTGCTCGGTGCGGTTCATCGCAAGAAAGCGTAGAACCCTCGCGCCAGGCCGGGCCCGGCGGCGGTCGTCAACCAGAAGGCAGTACGCTCGTACTGCTAAGCATGTGTCCCGGGAGAGGAGCGCCGGCCGATGGCGAAAATCAAGGTCAACAACCCGGTCGTGGAGCTCGACGGCGACGAGATGACCCGGATCATCTGGAAGCAGATCCGTGAGCAGCTGATCCTGCCCTACCTCGACGTCAACCTCGAGTACTACGACCTGTCGATCCAGTACCGCGACGAGACCGACGACCAGGTGACCATCGACGCGGCCAACGCCATCAAGCGGCACGGCGTCGGCGTGAAGTGCGCGACGATCACGCCGGACGAGGCTCGCGTCGAGGAGTTCGGCCTGAAGAAGATGTGGCGGTCGCCGAACGGCACGATCCGCAACATCCTCGGCGGCGTCGTCTTCCGCGAGCCCATCATCATGTCGAACGTGCCCCGGCTCGTGCCCGGCTGGACCAAGCCGATCATCATCGGCCGCCACGCCCACGGCGACCAGTACAAGGCGACCGACTTCGTGGCGCCCGGCCCCGGCAAGCTGACGCTGACCTTCACGCCGGAGGACGGCTCGCAGCCGATGGAGTTCCTGGTCACCGACTTCCCGGCCGGCGGCGTCGCCATGGGCATGTACAACTACGACGAGTCGATCCGCGACTTCGCCCGGGCGTCGTTCCGCTACGGCCTGGCGCGTAACTACCCGGTCTACCTGTCGACCAAGAACACGATCCTGAAGGCGTACGACGGACGGTTCAAGGACCTGTTCGCGGAGATCTTCGAGACCGAGTTCGCGGAGGACTTCCGCAAGGCCGGGCTGACGTACGAGCACCGCCTCATCGACGACATGGTCGCCGCCGCGCTCAAGTGGGAGGGCGGCTACGTCTGGGCGTGCAAGAACTACGACGGTGACGTGCAGTCCGACACCGTGGCGCAGGGCTTCGGCTCGCTCGGCCTGATGACCTCCGTGCTGATGACGCCGGACGGCCGCACCGTCGAGGCGGAGGCCGCCCACGGCACGGTCACCCGCCACTACCGCCAGTGGCAGAAGGGCGAGAAGACGTCGACGAACCCGATCGCGTCGATCTTCGCCTGGACCGGCGGCCTCAAGCACCGCGGCCTGCTCGACGAGACCCCGGCGGTCACCCAGTTCGCCGAGACGCTGGAGAAGGTCTGCGTCGAGACGGTCGAGGGTGGCCAGATGACCAAGGACCTGGCGCTGCTCATCGGCCGGGACGCCCCGTGGCTGACCACCGACGAGTTCATGAACGCCCTCGACGAGAACCTGGCCCGCAAGCTGGCCTGACGCCCGCGACGCCCGCGACGCCCACGACGCCATGGCGGGCCCGCAGGCGCCGCGCCCGCGACGCCGTGAGGGGCCCGCCGGCGCCGGGCCCGCGACGCACCGGGAGGGCCCCGCCGGCGGCACGTCCGCGACGCACCGGGAGGGGCCCGTCGGTGCCGCGCGCCCCGACGCCCTGAGGGTTCGGCGGTGCCGCGCGCCCCGACGCCCTGAGGGTCCGCCGGTGCCGGGCCCGCGACGCACCGGGAGGGCCCGCCGGCGGCACGTCCGCGACGCATACGAAGGCCCGCCGGCGGATGCCGGCGGGCCTTCGTGCGTGCGGGGAGGTGCGGGTGGGAGCGACGGAGGTCAACAGGACCTTCGGCCCGGGGCGCCGTTACTTTGTCCCGCAGTCCGGGTGGGTGGCCGCGGGCAAGGATGAAACCGGCGGGGGACACCGCCGGTGCGGGCCGGGGCCGAGCTTTCGGCGTCCGCACCTTGGGAGCGGCCGAGGGGCGAAGATGACGCAGACGCAGGCGACGCAGGCAGGAGTTCCGCGGGAGGTGACGGCGGAGACGCCGGTCACCGGTGCGCGGGCCGAGGCGCCGGTGGAGACGTCGGCGGGGAAGCGGGCCAAGAAGCCGGCCGAGAAGCCGCCCGCCAAGAAGACCGAGACGCAGGAAGCCAAGGCCGCCGAGAAGCCGGCCGCCGAGAAGCCGGCCGCCGAGAAGCCGGCCGGCAAGAAGGCCGAGAAGCCGGTCGCTGAGAAGCCGGCCGGGAAGAAGGCCGAGGCGCCGGAAGCCGAGCCGGCCGGGAAGACCGCCGGGCAGGTGGACGGGAAGCCGGCCGGCACGGCCGTGGATGCGGCCGTGGACGCTCTGGTCGTCGCCGCCGAGAAGGCTCTGGTGGATTTCGGGGCGTACACGCAGGAGCAGGTCGACCACATCGTCGCGAAGGC
The DNA here is from genome assembly GCF_003002065.1 of Pseudosporangium ferrugineum. Classification (GTDB taxonomy): domain Bacteria; phylum Actinomycetota; class Actinomycetes; order Mycobacteriales; family Micromonosporaceae; genus Actinoplanes; species Actinoplanes ferrugineus_A. The sequence goes on along the minus strand of NZ_PVZG01000009.1, from coordinate 314,027 downwards.
GTCGGTTGCCGCTCTCAACCGGCACGGTGCTCTCGCTCAGCTTGCCGTCGACGAGACCGGGCGCGGGGTGTTCGAGGACAAAGCGGTCAAGAACATGTTTGCCGCGGAGCATGTCACGCACCACATGACCGGGCTCAAGACGGTCGGGGTCATCGGGCGGGACGAGGTCGAGGGGATCGTGGAGATCGCCGACCCGGTCGGGGTGCTGTGCGGGCTGACGCCGGTCACGAACCCTACGTCGACGGTGATCTTCAAGGCGTTGCTGGCGCTGAAGACTCGTAATCCGATTATTTTCGCCTTCCACCCGAACGCCCAGCGGTGCAGTGCCGAGGCGGCGCGGGTCGTCCGGGACGCCGCGGTGACGGCCGGGGCGCCCGAGAACTGCGTGCAGTGGGTCGAGCAGCCGTCGCTCGAGGCGACGCGGGCGCTCATGCACCACGACGGGGTCTCGGTCATCCTCGCTACCGGCGGCAACGCCATGGTCCGGGCCGCCTACTCCGCCGGGAAGCCCGCGCTGGGCGTTGGAGCCGGCAACGTTCCCGCGTACGTGCACGCCACCGCGGACGTCGGGCGGGCCGTCCACGACATCGTGCTCTCCAAGACGTTCGACAACGGCATGATCTGCGCCTCCGAGCAGGCCGTCATCCTCGACGAGAGCATCGCCGACGAGGCGCTCGGCGGGTTCCGGCGGCTGCACGCGTACCTGGCCACGCCGGAGGAGAAGGAGCTGCTCGAGCGGTTCATCTTCCCGCCGGACGGCGCCGGCAAGGACTGCGTGGGCGCCAAGCTGAACAGCTCCGTCGTGGGCCGGTCGGCGGAGTGGATCGCCGCGCAGGCCGGCTTCACCGTCCCGCCCGACACGTCGGTCCTGCTCGCCGAGATCGGCTCCGTCGGCCCGGCCGAGCCGCTGAGCCGGGAAAAGCTCTGCCCGGTCCTGGCCGTCCTGCGCGCCGGCACCGAAGAGCAGGGATTCCGGTACGCCGAACAGATGGTCGAGTTCCACGGCCTCGGCCACAGCGCCGTCATCCACGCCCGGGACGCCGCCGTGTCGGAGGAGTACGGGCTGCGCGTCAAGGCCGTACGCGTCATCTGGAACGCACCGGCCTCACAGGGCGGCATCGGCAACATCTACAACGCGTATCTGCCGTCCCTGACCCTCGGTTGCGGAAGCTACGGCCGTACGTCCGTCTCGAACAATGTCTCGGCGGTGAACCTCCTGAACATCAAGCGCATCGCGCGCCGGACGAACAACCTGCAGTGGTTCAAGGTGCCGTCGAAGACGTTCTTCGAGCCGCACGCCATCCGCTACCTGCGGGACATGCCGGACGTGCAGCGGGTGACCATCGTGGCCGACCCGACGATGACCCGCCTCGGCTACGTCGACCGGGTCAGCCGCGTCCTCCGCGAGCGCCCCGGCCCGGTGACGATCCAGGTCATCGACGATGTCGAACCCGAACCGAGCATCGGTACGGTGCAGCGCGGCGCCGCCGTCATGCGGAGCTTCCGGCCGGACACCATCATCGCCCTCGGCGGCGGCTCGCCCATCGACGCGGCGAAGGTGATGTGGCTGCTGTACGAGCACCCGGACGTCGACTTCGCGGACATGCGCGAGAAGTTCTTCGACGTACGGAAGCGGGCGTTCCGGTTCCCCACCCTCGGCAAGCTCGCCCACCTGGTCTGCATCCCGACCACCTCCGGTACGGGCGCCGAGGTGACCCCGTTCGCGGTCATCACCGACACCGCGACCGGCCAGAAGTACCCGCTCGCCGACTACGCGCTGACGCCCAGCGTCGCCATCGTCGACCCGGAGCTGACCGCCGACCTGCCGCCGGCCGTGACCGCGGACAGCGGCTTCGACGCGCTCACCCACGCCACCGAGGCGTACGTGTCGGTCTACGCCAACGACTACACCGACGGCCTGGCGCTGCACGCCATCAGGCTGATCTTCGGCAACCTGGAGAACGCCGTACGCAACGGTGCGGCCGACCCGGTCGCGCGGGAGAAGATGCACAACGCCGGCACCATCGCCGGCATGGCCTTCGGCAACGCGTTCCTCGGCATCGTCCACGCCATGGCGCACACCCTCGGGGCGACGTTCCACATCGCGCACGGCCGGACCAACGCGATCCTGCTGCCGCACGTCATCCGCCACAACGGTACGGTGCCGGCGAAGCTGACCGCCTGGCCCAAGTACGAACGGTACGTGGCCCCGGAACGGTTCCAGGACATCGCCCGGATGCTCGGCCTCCCCGCGGACACCCCGCAGCAGGGCGTCGAATCGTACGCGGCGGCCGTCGAACGCCTCCGGACGGCGGTAGGCATCGAGCCCTCGTTCGAGGCGCTGGGCATCGAACGCGACACGTTCCTCAGCGCGGTGCCGCAGCAGGCGATGAACGCCTACCTCGACCAGTGCGCGCCGGCAAACCCCCGCATGCCGATGCTCACCGACCTGGAGCGGCTGATGAAGGCGGCGTATTTCGGCGAAAGCCGCTGATCACTCAAATGTGATGTTTAGGATGCGTAACCAAGGGGTACGCGGCTCGTTTTCTCTAACAGAACGGATGACGGTCGCGTCGCACGAGGAGTCGCCCGCCGGTCCGGCATGCCTTGTCCCGGGCGCCGACCGGTTTCCTCGGGCGGAGAGCGGCTGGTAGGTGATCGCCTGCCGTCCCTTCCCTGCGGGGGGCCTTGTCCCGGGCCCCCCGCTGTTACATGGCCTCGCTTCGCTCGGCGGGCACTGCGCCCCTGGGAGCCTGTGTCGAGGACGCCAAAACACACCACGGCAGAGGGCGCCTTGTGTGTTTTGGCGCCCTCGACACAGGCGGGCGCAGTGCGGCTTTGGGGGCGGTTAGGGCTTAGGGCTAGAGGGCTTCGCGGAGTTGTTGGGCGGCTTTTTCGGGGATTATGTCGTTGATGAAGGCGCCCATGGCTGATTCGGAGCCGGCCAGGAACTTCAGTTTGTCTGCGGCTCGGCGGATGCTGAAGAGCTGGAGGTGGAGGTAGCCGAGGTGGCGGTCGGCGCCGGTCACGGCCTGGTGCCAGGCGGCTATGTAGGGCATCGGCTTGGCGAAGAGGGCGTCGAAGCGGCGCAGGATGTCCAGGTACAGCGGTGCGAAGGCGTCGCGTTCCGCGGGGGTCAGGGCCGGGATGTCGAGGACGTGGCGGTTCGGGGCCAGTTGCACCTCGAAGGGCCAGCGGGCCGCTGCCGGGACGTACGCGGTCCAGTGGTCGTTGGCGCCGACGATGCGGACCTCCGCCTTCTGCTCCGCGGCCAGGATGTCCGCGTAGAGGTTGCGGCCGCCGGTGGAGTCGGCGTGGCGGCGGGCCGCGGCGAGCATGGCCTTCGTCCGCGGGGTGATCATCGGGTACGCGTAGATCTGGCCGTGCGGGTGGCTCAGGGTCACGCCGATCTCGATGCCCCGGTTCTCGAACGGGAAGACCTGCTCGACGCCCGGCAGGGCCGACATCTCGGTGGTGCGGTCCGCGAGGACGTCGATGACCGTGCGGACGCGTTCGGGCGTGAGCGCGCCGAAGGAGCTGTTGTGGTCGCTGGTGAAGCAGACCACCTCGGCGCGGCCGACGCCCGGCCGGACCGGGACCATGTCGGTCAGCTCGGTGATCTCGCCGGCCTTGACCCGGTCGCTGAACGACGGGAACTGGTTCTCGAAGACCACGACGTCGTAGTCCGGCGCCGGGATCTCGCTGGCGAAGTCCGGAGTGGACGGGCACAGCGGGCACTTGTCCGACGGCGGCAGGAACGTCCGCGTCTGCCGATGCGCCGCCACCGCCACCCACTCGTCGACCAGCGGGTCGTAGCGCAGCTGCGAGGTCGGCGGCGGGGGCGGCAGCTCGCGGGTGTCCGGCCACGCGGTGCGGTCCTCCGCCGGCGTCTCGTCGAAGTAGATCAGCTCCCGGCCGTCCGTCAGCCTGATCGCCGTCCGCTTCTCGATCACTGAGCGCTCACCACCATGAGTTCTTCGACCTGTTCCGCGAGGATGGTGCGGGCGGCCTCGTCCAGGCCCTCGTCGGTGACGACCACGTCCGCGCGGTTGAGGGCGACGATGGACGAGATGCCGACGGTGCCCCACTTGGTGTGGTCGGCGAGCACCACGAGCCGTTCCGCCGCCTCGACCAGGGCGCGGTTGACGTCCGCCTCCATGAGGTTCGGCGTGGTGTAGCCGGCCCGTTCGCTCATGCCGTGCACGCCCATGAAGAGCATGTCGAGGTGCAGGGTGCCGATCGCGGCGACCGCCACCGGACCGACCAGGGCGTCGGAGGGCGTCCGGGTGCCGCCGGTCAGCACCACGGTCTGGTCGGGGCGCCCGGCGCGGTAGAAGATGTCCGCCACCGGGATGGAGTTGGTGACCACGGTCAGCGCCGGCACGTCGACGAGCCGCTGGGCGAGGCCCGCGGTCGTGGTGCCGGCGGACAGCGCGATCGCGTCGCCCGGGGAGACGAGGGCGGCGGCGCGCATGGCCATGGCCGCCTTCTCGGAGCGCTGGCGTACGGATTTCGCCGCGAAGCCCGGCTCGTGCGTGGAACCGGGGCTCACGGTGGTCGCCCCGCCATGTACCTTCGCGAGGAGGCCCCGGTCCGCGAGGGATTCCAGGTCACGGCGGATGGTCATGTCGCTGACGCCGTACTCGGAGGCCAGTTCGCTGACCCGGACGCCGCCGGCCGCACGGACCCGGTCGAGGATCGCAGCTTGCCGCTGCTGGGCGAGCATCAGCCACCCGCCGAAGTGAACCGCACTATTTCGAACACGTGCGAACACTACCTGCCGATCGGGTGTGCGCAAAAGAGTGTGTTAGATACCTCGTCCGCGTTTGTGCAGGGCGGAGAGAACGTTCTCCACCTTCACGGCGCCGGTCATGGCCGCCAGCGCGATGGCCGTACGCGGTTCCTTCCAGTTCGCGCGGACCGCCTCCTTGCTGAACTGCCAGGCCTGCGAGCGGTTCCCGGTGGCCGCGGACCAGCAGGCGAGCTGGCCGTACACGCGGGCGGCGCCGGGCCGGCAGCCGCTGATCTCGGGGTGGCGCTGCATCATCCAGCGCAGCGAGGAGATCTTCGTGGCGTACTCGTACGCGTAGTGCGACGTCCGGCCCCACAGCACCCGCACCAGCGGCTCGTCGAGGTGCACGATCGGCGCCCGCCGGGCCGCCCGCAGCAGCAGGTCCCAGTCCTCGTTCTGGCTTCCCGGCGCGTCCTCGGCGACCAGGCCGATGGCGTCCTCGCCCAGCGCCTCCCGGCGGACCAGGAACGACGAGGAGTGCAGCATCGCCATCCGCGAGCGGGCCAGCTCCTCGACGGTGACCCGGCTGCGCCCGGCGAGCCGAGGGGTGCACTTGCCCTCGTACTCGACCTCGATCGCACACGTCGCGAACTCGGCGTCGGCCTCCGCGACCAGGGCGGCCACCTGGCGGCGCAGCTTGTCGGGGACCCAGCGGTCGTCGTCGTCGCAGAACGCCACGAGCTCGGTGTCCAGCGCGAGGATGCCGGTGTTGCGCGCGCCGGCCAGCCCGGAGGTGCGCCAGTTCGTGAGGACCAGGACCTCGATGCCCTCGGTGGAGGCGAGCAGGTAGTCGGGCTCCGTCTGGTCGTACACGACAACGATCTTGATCTCGCCCGGATAGCGCTGCTCGCGGACCGCGGCGATCGCCTTGCGCACCAGTTCGGGGCGGTTGCGGGTGGGGATCACGACGCCGACGGACGGCCAGTTCATCACGCCTCCTGGGGTGCTTGGGGGTTGAGCGGGTAGCCGTACGCGCGCAGCATCGGGGCGCAGACCGCACCGACGAGCCGCCGCTGGTTGCCGGGCAGGGCGCGGACCCAGGCGTCGTCGCGGCGCAGCGGCAGGCGCCCGACGGTGAAGCGCATGGGGTTGCCGGCCGCGCTGTGGCCGACGCGCAGGTCGGCGTACCCGTCGCCGAGGAAGGCCAGGTCGGCGTCGGTGACCGGGACCCCGGCGTACGCGGCGAGTTCGCGCAGCGCCGTCCGCGGGTCGGCGAGGAACTGCTCGTAGCGGATCCGGCGTACCGGGACGCCGCGCCGGGCGAGCAGCCCGAAGGCCGCGTTGTGCGCGTTCCAGAGCAGGGCCGAGCGGCCGGGGGAGTAGCGGGTCATCTCGTCGCTGCCGTCCGTCTCGGGCCGGGAGACGGTCTTGGTCCACGAGTACGCGACCCCGCGCGCGTCCCGCACCACGTGCACCACCCGCAGGTCCATGCCGTCCGCCCAGCGCAGCACGTGGGCGAGCGCGCTGTGCTTCGACGAGTCGACGACGACCTCGGCGCCGGAGACCTCGGCGGCGGCCGCGTAGACGCGCGCGTAGAAGCTCGCGTACTCGCGGACGTCGGCGAGCTGGGCGGCGGGCAGGTGGGCGGCGGCGAGGCGAGGGATGAAGCGGGTGCGTTCCACGGTGTCGCGCAGCGCGTGCACCCGGCCGACGTCGACGTTGTGCCAGCCGCCGTACGCCCGCTCGCCGACCCGCTTCCAGAACGTGCAGGTCGCGAAGCGTGCGCCGCAGCCGCACCGCTCGTTGTCCCGGATGTCGCGCTGCCACAGGTGCACGATCTCGCCGAGCGAGCAGACCGAGGGCAGTTCACCGAGGAGGCGTTCGACGAGCGTGGTTCCGCTTCGCCCTAGTCCGCCCAGATAAACAACGCGTGCCACTTCTGCCCACCTTCGCTCGTTTCGCTCCTATAACGAGCGAACGAGCGTGAAGGAGGCGTGGAGTTGTCAGTCGAGGCTTTCGACCGGGTCCGGCTCGACGGAACCGGGTTCGATCCGGTCACCGAGGGCGAGGTGGTCGCCCTCGTGCGGGAGGCGATCTCGGCCGGGCGCGGCGGCCGGATCCTCACCCCGAACATCGACATCCTGCGGCAGTCGCGGGAGGACGCCGAGGTGCGGACGTACCTCGACGACGCCGACCTCGTCGTGGCCGACGGCATGCCGCTCGTCTGGGCCAGCAGGCTGAGCGGCACGCCCCTGCCCGAGCGGGTGGCGGGCAGCAGCCTGATCTGGTCGCTGTCGCGCGGCCTGGGCCACGACAACCGGTCCGTCTTCGTCGTCGGCGGCACCCCGGCGGCGGACGGCGTCAAGGACGGTGCCACGCGCGCCGCGGACCGGCTCGCCGCCGCCTGCGCGGGACTGCGGATCGCCGGCACGCTCTGCCCCGACTACGGCTTCGAGCGGGACGTCCAGGCGTACGCGGACTTCTGCGCCAAGGTCGCCGGCGCCGAGCCGGACCTGGTCTTCGTCGGCCTGGGCTTCCCGAAGCAGGAGGCGGTCATCACCCGGCTGCGCGCCGCCATGCCGCGGGCGTGGTTCGTCGGCTGCGGCGCCGCGGTCAACTTCGTCGCCGGTGACATCGAGCGGGCGCCGCGCTGGATGCAGCGCACCGGCCTGGAATGGGCGCACCGGCTCGGCACCGAGCCGCGCCGGCTGGCCGGGCGCTACCTCAAGCACGACGCCCCGTACGCGCTCAGGCTCCTCGCCCAGGCCCGCCGCCGTTGAAGTACGGATCCTTCGTCAGCCGGGTGAAGGCCTTGAAGGCGGGCTTGTCGCCGGCGAGCTGGAACTGCTGGTTCGGCCCGTTGCCCTCCGGATCGGACTCGAAGTAGACGACCGCCTTGATCTGCGGGTTCGCCTTGAAGGTGCGCCGGGCGTCCTGCAACCAGGCCGCCCGGCCCGCCGAGCCCCACGCCTTCGCCACGCCGAACTCGCCGATCACGATCGGCTTGGGGCGCTGCGCGGCCCAGGTCAGGAACGGGCCCATGAGCTGCCCGATCGGCTGGAAGAGGTTGCCGGCGTACACGTCGACGCAGGTCCAGTCGACCAGGTCGTCGCCCGGGTAGAAGGCCGGCGCGTCGCCGCGGATGAAGCCCTCGGCGGTCGGGCAGAACACCCAGGAGACGTTCTTGACCCGCTCCTCGGCGAAGATCCCGCGGATGCGCTTGTACGCGGCGATGTAGTCCTCGCCGGACCACATCGTGGCACGCAGGTTCGGCCGGTCCATCTCCCACCGGATGCGCAGCAGCACCGGCCGCTTCACCTTGCGGATGGCCCGGGCCTGCCGACGGATCAACCGGTCGTGCTCGCCGGCGGTGATCGAGCGGTTGTCCCCGGTCGCCCAGCTCACCATCAGCGTGGCGCCGCGGTCGAGGAACTCGGCGTCGGACTCGGTGCCGACCATCTGGTCGAAACGGCGGTACGTGTTGACGATGTCCAGCGGCCGGCCGAGATCCTCCTCCAGCTCACCCACCGCCTCGACCCGTCCGGCGTGGGTGAGGGCCTCCGGCTTGATCCAGGCGCCGAGGTAGGCGCCCTCCGCAGGCGGCGCGAACGGTCCCGCCTCGAACGGGCCCGGGTTCACCGCGACCGCGACCGGCGGGCTGGTCAGGTCGGGGGACGGCACCGGCTCGGGCTCGGCCCGCCGGTGCGAGGTGCAGCCGGCGAGCACGAGCACGATCAGCCCCGTCAGGGCGGTAACGCGACGCACGGCGGCTACTTCTTCCGGCGGGCCGTGTACAGCACGTTGACCGCGAAACCGTCCGTGCCGGGCAGCGCGCGCGCCGCCGCGTCCGCGGCCCGGGCCAGCGGGTTCCTGTTCAGCGACTCGGTGAGCATCGAGAAGCCGCGCCGGTCGATGATCTCGAAGCCGTGCCGGCCGAGGAGCTGCTCCACGTCGGCGTGCGACAGCTCGGCGAACCAGCGCTGGCCGGCGCGCCGGCGTGCCCGCAGGTGCCGCAGCGAGCCGGCGTTGCCGTGGTTCTCCACCACCAGCAGGCCGGCATCCGGGGTCGGCAGCGCCTTCGCCGCGAACGCGATGGCCCGCTCGCGGACCTGTTCGTCCACGTTGAGCAGCAGCCGGAACATGGTGACGATCGCCGGGTGCCCGGCCGCGACCGGGTTCGGCACCGGGCCGTCCGCCGGGATCTGGTGCCACTGCGCCCGGGAGCCGACCTCCTCGGCCTTCGCCATCATCTCGGCCGAGGTGTCGTAGCCGTGCGCCTCGCGGACCAGGCCGTGCAGGGTCCGGATGGCCCGCCCGGTCCCGCAGGCGAAGTCGTGCTGGACGGGCAGCTTCGCGCCGAACTCGCGCTGCACCAGCCGGCGCAGGTACGCCTGCTGCCGCTCGTTGATCTGCGAGGCGTAGCTGTCCGGCGCGTACGTGACGTGCTCGTACTTGGCGACGGCGTCGGCGTCCTGGAACACCTCGGTGTAGTCGGTGGTCAACCGGTCCTCCTTGACATGAGCTTGCGAGGCTTGAAGGCGTCGAGCGCGAGGTGGCCGCGCAGCAGCCAGGCGCCGGCGGCGAACGCGGCCACGGCCGGGACCGTCGCGAGCACCAGGCCGGTCGTGCCGGTCCCGGTCACCGCGGTCACGAGCCTCGGGAGTACGCCGAAGCACGCGACCGACAGCGCGCCGGCGGCGAGCGTCCCGCGCCCGAACGGGTGCAGCCGCGCCGCCCGCGCCACCTGGACCAGCGGCAGCAGGTTGTTGACGACCAGCGCGCAGGCCAGCCCGATCGCGGCGCCGAGCGCGCCGTACCGGGGGATCAGCAGGACGTCGAGGCCGGCGGTGACGACCAGCGCGAGCAGGACGTTGTACAGGTTCCACGAGGTGCGGCCGGCCATCGCCAGCACCATGTCGACCATGCCGCAGCCGGTGGCGACGAGCATCGCGCAGGCGAGGACCACGACCACCGGCGTACCCGTGCGGTAGTGGGCCCCGAAGAGTCCGAGATAGAGCGGCGCGAAGAGGATGACCAGCAGGTTGATCGGCCAGGTGACCAGCACCAGCCAGCCGGTCGCGGTCCGGTAGAGGTGATTGGCGGTGTCCCGGTCGCCGACGGCGAGCGCCTCGGCGAGCCGGGGCTGCACCGACTGGGAGATGCCCTGGTTGGCGAACTGGATCAGCACCACGAACCGGCCGGCGACCGCGTACACCGCGGCGGGGGCCAGCCCGCCCAGCGCCGCGACCAGCAGCACGTCCACCCGTTGCAGGGCCAGCTGCGCGACGCTGGCCAGGGCGCGCGGGCCGGTGAAGCGCCAGAAGTCGCGGCGCAGGTCGAGGCGCTCGCTGCGCCGCGAGCGGAACCGTTCCGGCTTGCCGGCCAGGTAGATCCGGCGCAGCGAGACCGCGGCCAGAATCGCCACCGGCAGGTACGGCACCGCCCACGCGAACGCGAACGCCGGCAGCGACGCCCCGGTCCACAGGGCGGCCACCCCGGCCGCGCCGACGCACAGCAACTGCAGCGTGCTGCGCAGGATGCGGTCCAGGGTGACCGTCGGCCGCATGGCCCGGTAGCCGCGGGTGGCGGTGAGCAGGGCGTCGGTCAGCGCCTGCAGCGGCAGGAACACGGCCAGGATCCGCAGGCCGGTGGTGTGCTCGGCGAGCACGTGCGGCGAGTCGGCGGCGGTCAGGCGCGCGATCGGGGCGGCCGCGAGGAACAGCGCCGCCCCCAGCAGGACGGCCACCACCAGCACCGGCACGAGGGCGGTCCGCAGGCACGGGCCGAGCAGATGGTCGCGGCCGGTCGCCCGGAGCCGGGCCGGCCAGTAGACCAGACCGGTCTGGGTGCCGAGCTTGGCCAGCCCGCCGACGAGGACGAAGGCCGCGGTGGCCGCGAAGAACGCGCCGGCCTGCTCGGCGCCGAGCGTGCGGGCCACCACCCAGGTGACCACCACGCCGGTGCCGCCGGCCAGCGCCGAGCCGGCCATGTTGGCCAGCCCGCCGCGGGCCACCCCCCGGGTGCCCCTCGTCGCGGGGGCCTCCGCGACCGTCGTCACGCCTCGCGCCAGACCGGTACGCGGCCCAGCCACGTCATCAGCGCCTCGTCGTGCGAGGCGTAGTGGCTGGCCAGCTCCCGCCGGATGCCCGGGTCCATGTCGGACTTCCGGGGCCGGGCGTTGTGCCGCTCGAACGGCGGGTGGCCGAGGTTGATCGGCAGCCCGAGGAACGCGCACACCTCGTCGTAGACCTGCTCCGGCCGGCTGAAGAACCGCTCACTCTCGACCACGTGGATGCGCTCGCGGCCGACGTGCTGCGCCATGACGCTCAGGTAGCGGGCGTACTCGCCCCGGGCCCGGTACGCCTGGTGCTGATGGGCGAACGAGTAGTACGCCGGATCCGCCGCGAGCCGGTCCTCCTGGCGGTGCAGCCGGGCCGGTTCCAGCGCCAGCGCGTTGCCGAAGTCGCGTTCCGGCTCGAAGCCCCGCGCCACCTCGTGGTGGTGCTGCGAGTACGCCCGCTCCACCGGGTCCCGGACCAGCACCACGAGCTTCGCGCCGGGCAGGTCCGCGGCGATCCGGGCGGCCGCCTGCGGGTGGTACATGTAGTACGGGCTCGACTCGAAGGTCTGCGCGGGTACGCCGTACCGCTCCCGCACCTTGTCGGCCTGGCGCTGGAGCGGGAAGTGCGCCTTGTACCAGGACATGCCACGGTCGTACGAGACGTCGAAGTAGTGCACGCCCTTGTGCAGCACGGCCTTGAGCACCGCCGGATGCGCGGAGAGCGCCCGGTAGAGCGACGTGGTGCCGCAGCGCTGGCCGCCGCAGATGAGGAACGAGGGCGTCATCCGGCCGGGGGCGGTCAGCCGGCCGTACGACCTCGTGCCGAGGTGCACGACCCGCTTGACCGGAGCCGGAACCTTGCGAACATCCATCACAGCTCCTCCACCCTGCGGATCAGTACGGGCAGCAGCCACGTACCGAGCACCCCCAGCCGGGCACCGGCCTCGGCCTGGCGGTCGGTCAGGTACCGGGCGGCCAGGTCGACCAGGTACAGCAGGGCGGTCAGCTCCCGGGCCTCCGGGGCGACGCCGAACGGCTGGAGCAGCTCGTCGCTGCGGCGCACGGTGGCCTCCACCGCCCCGGCCGCGTCCCCGCTGGTCTGGATCCGGCGCTGGAGCTCGTGGTGCACGGCGTCGAACCCGACCGGTACGCCCTTCGCGAAGCGCTCCCAGTCCCACACCAGCAGCGCGTCGGCGAGGTTCGCCATGTTCCACGGCGCCCAGTCGCCGTGCCAGGCGCCGTACCGGAGGGTGGTGGCGCCGGCGTGGGTGGCGAGCAGCTCGGCGGCCGACGTCAGCGCGCCCCCCTCGGGCCGGTCCGCCACCGCGGTGAGCCGCCCGCGCAGCTCGGCCCAGTACGCGCTCCCGGCCAGCGTCCCGCTCGCGTAGCCGCAGCACCCGGCGATGTCGAGCATCGCGGCGGTGAGCCGGCGCGGGGTCAGCGGCGCGCGGGGCAGCCACACCGGCAGCGCCGACTGGATGAGCACCTGGGAATTCCGCCACTGGCCGGCGTGCAGCACCGTGGGCACGGTCAGCTTGGTCAGCCCGATCGTGCCCAGCGCGGTGAGCGCCGCGGTCTCGGCCTTGACCAGGCGCTGGGTCAGCGGGCCGGTGCCGAGCTTGCCGAAGCCGAACGTCTCGCCGTCCGGGCTGATCAGTTGCAGGACGGGCTTGCGGTTCGCCCGCGCGGGCCCGATGTGGATGCTGACCGACAGGTCGCGGCCGAGCGCCTCGCGCAGGTGCCCGTCGATGCTCCCGGCCGCCGGGCCGGTCACCCGGATCCGGTCGCGCAGCAGCACGCTGGACGCGCCGGTGCGCAGGGCGGCTACCACGGCGTCGCGCTTGAGGCGGGCGGCCCGGGACTGCGGCTCGGCGTACCGGCGGACGGCGGCCGCGGCGACCCGGCGCGAGGTCGTCGGCACGAGCAGCCGGGGGCGCCGGGCGTCCGGGACGACGAGGTACTCGGCGACGGTCTCGCCACGCCGCTCCCCGGTCGAGCAGGGCTCCGGGTAGAGCAGGGCCAGCACCTCCGCCAGGTACTGCGCGCGCAGCGCCGAGTCGCCGGCGGTCAGCTCCGCCGGCGCGGTCTTAACGGGCATGTGCGTCCCCCTCGAGGTGGTTGCGCCACAGCAGCGCGTAGGCCAGGAACATGAACGCCAGCGGGGTGGGGGTCGCGTTGTACCAGAGCATCGCGGAGAACGAGCTCACGATCGCGGCGCTCCCGGCGATGCCGACGGCCGTCCGGTCGCGCCGGAAGCGCCACAGGCCGTAGCCGAAGAAGCCGAGGTAGGCGACGGTGCCGACGGTGCCGTGGGCGTACATCAGCTGCCAGAGCTGGCCGTTGCCGCCGACCGTGAAGTTGCCGCAGCGCCGGCACTCGGAGCTCTCCCCGACGGCGATCGAGTTGCGCCCGCCGATGGTGTTGCGGGTGGAGCCGTACCCGATGATCGGCGACTCGGCGAAGCCGTCCACGGCGCGTTCGATGAGGAACGACCGGACGCCGTTGCTCTTGCCGTTGTCCAGCCGTGCGTTCACCAGGTCGCCCAGCGGGGTGGCGGACAGCGCGACGACCAGGCCGGCGGCGGCCAGCGCCACCGCGCCGATGATCCACAGGCGGCCCATCAGCACGTGCCGGACGGCGACGTAGAGGACGACGACGCCGATGCCGATCCACAGGCCGCGGTTGAGCGACACCACCGCCGGGACGATCGCGACGCCCAGGCAGAGGACCGCGAGCAGCTTCGGGCCGGCCCGGCGGGTGCCCCACGCGGCCACCACGATCCAGCCCATCAGCAGGCAGAAGTTGTTGCCCCAGGTGTTGGTGTAGCCCCACGGTGCGGCCGGCCGGGGCTTCTCGCCGCCGACCAGGTCCATGATCTGCGCCGCGTACGGGTGCACCAGCGACTGCACGAAGCCCATGCTCCGGATGTCGCCGGGCAGCAGCAGCTCGACCGGCGAGGTGAACTCGAACCGGCCCGCGACCATGCCGAGCAGGCCGCCGGCCACGGTCACCACGAACAGCCAGGCGAGCAGCTTCACCAGGCGGCGGCGGGGGAGCTCCGCCTCGGTCAGGTTGCCGGTGTAGACGAGCAGGACGGTCAGGGCGGCGTACGTGCCCAGCCGGTAGACGACCGCGAGCAGGCGGTCCGTCGCGTGCTCGACCACCGTGCCGGCCGGGTCGGCGCCCAGCGCCACGATGCTGATCAGCACGGCCGCGAGGAACAGTGCCCACCAGCCGAAGCCGGGCGGCAGCCGCAGCGGGCGCCCGGCCGCGCGCCGGCGCAGCAGCAGGACCAGCATCGGCACGGCCATGATCGGGAAGATCAGCACGCCGAGGCCGAGCGCCCACCACAGCGGATAGAGGGCGAGGATGCTCGCGACCGGCCACGCCGGCAGCCAGGTGGGTCGTTCCGGTGCCGTGCTGTGTGCCGCCCGCTGCGTCGCGCCGGGGACGACCAGCGTCACTTCTGGTCGCCCGCCTTGGTGGCCTGCGCGCCGCCGGAGGGCTTGGCCGCGGACGTCAGGTCGATGATCGCGGTGACCTCCTCGGTGCCGTCACCCTGCCGCGGCGGCCGGGCGCCGCCCTGCGGCAGGCGCAGCTGCTGGGTCCGGTCCTCGTCGAGGACCGCGGTCTCGTCCGGCCGCTGCGCGGTCAGCGCCACCGCCGGGAGGTTGTCCGTGGGTGAGGTGCGCGGCAGGCCGCTGAGCGACGGCAGGACCACCGCACCGAGCAGCGGGGTGCCGACCCGGCTCAGCTGTTCCGCGGCGTCGAGCAGGGCCGGGCGCTTGGCGCGGCGCAGCTCGACCGCGAGGATCGCCGCGTCGGCGAGGCTGGCCAGGCTCTGGGCGTCGGCGCTGCTGCTGGTGGACGGCGCCTCGATGACCACGTAGCCGGTCTGCCGGCGCAGCGCCTCGAGCGTGTCGCGCAGCCGCTGCGACTGCATCAGGCCGGCCGCGGTCGCCGCGCCGCCGGTCGTGATGACCCGCAGCGACGGGATCCGCGGGGTGCGCTGGAGCGCCTTGGCGAGGCCGATCCGCCCGGCGAGCAGGTCGGACAGGCCGGGCATGGCGGAGACCCCGAGCATCCGCGCCAGCGGCGCGGCATCGACGACGCTGTCCGGCAGGTGCGCCCCGATCAACACCACATCGCTTCCGGTACGAGCGAGCGACGCGGCCAGGTTCGCGGCGACCAGCGTGGTGGACGAGCCCCGGCTGGCCCCGGTGACGACGATGATCTGGTCGCCGGTGTTCAGGCTGGCCAGGATCTCGTTGCGGAGCCGGTTGAAGACCCGCCCGCCCGGCCCGTACGGCTGCAGCACGTCGTCGAAGTGCGGGGTGGTCCGCTCGTCCAGGGCGGCGAGCACCGGGATGCGGGCGCGGTCGCGGACGTCCGCGGCGGTCCGCAGCCGGCGGTCGAACCGTTCCCGGACGAACGCGAGGCCCAGCCCGGCGAGGAGGCCGACCATCGTGCCGCCGGCGATGTTGAGCATCGCGTTGGGGCTGGTGGGCTCCTCGGGCAGGCGGGCGTCGCTGATGATGCTGCCCGCGCCGACGGTCGAGGTGGTCAACACGTTGAGCCGGCCGGTCAGGTTGTTCAGCTGGTTCTGCGAGTTGCTGCGCAGGCTCTCCAGGTTGCTGCGCTCGGAGCTGCCCCGGGGCGCCTTCGCCAGCCGGTTGTTGACGCTGGTCAGGTTGGTGGTGAGCTGCTTGACCTTGAGGTTCAGGGTCTTGATCTGCTGGTCCAGCACCGAGCGCGCGGCCTCTTCGCGGTTGCGCAGGTACGCCTCGGCGAACGCGTGCGAGCCGGCCTGGGCGTCCTTCGGGTTGTCCGCCTCGAACCGGATCACCAGGACGGTGGTGTTCGCCGGCACCTCGACCGACACGTCGCGGGCCAGCTCGACCGGCGCGACGGGCGAGCGCAGCAGCGCCGCGGCCTTGGCGGCGACCGCGCCGGACGGCACCAGCTGGGCCTCGGTGTCCAGGTTGATCGCGCCCTTGGTGCGACCGCCGGACGCGTTGGCGTCCTGGTCGACGGGGGACACGAGCACGGACGTGGACGACTCGTAGACCTTGGGCAGGGCCTGGGTGACGGCGGCCCCGACGGCCAGGCCGGCGCCGGTGGCGGTCAGCACGAGCCACCAGTGCCGGCGGAACACGCCCAGGTAGTGCGAGAGGTCGGCGGACACCGGGCGAGTCGCTTCCATCGGTACGGCGGCCCTTTCGCAGGCGGAGTAGGAGTTGTCGGCAATCGGGCGTTTCGCCCCCGAGGGGTAAACGGCCCGTGCGCCGATGCGTAACTACTCCGCCGCCACCGGTTACTTCATCTCGGGCTCCACCCAGCCGCTGTCGACGAGGTACGCGAGCACGGAATCGACGGCTTCGGGCACCGTCATGTCGGTGGTGTCGATGGTCAGCTCGGCGTCGGTGGGGGTCTCGTACGGGTCGTCCACGCCGGTCATGCCGCGCAGCTGGCCGGCGCGGGCGCGGGCGTACAGGCCCTTGCGGTCGCGCTGCTCGCAGACCTCCAGCGGGGTGGCCACGTGCACGAGGAGGAAGCCGGCCCCGGCCTCGACGGCCATCCGGCGCACGGCGGCGCGGGCCTGCGCGTACGGGGCGATCGGGCAGGCGATGGCCATGCCGTGGTGGCGCGCGACCTCGGCCGCCACCCAGCCGATCCGCCGCACGTTGCGGTCCCGGTCGGCGCGGCTGAAGCCCAGACCGGCGGAGAGCTCGCGGCGCACCACGTCGCCGTCGAGGAAGGTGATCGTCCGCTCGCCGCTCTCCCGCAGCGTGTCGGCCAGCCCGCGGGCGATCGTGGACTTGCCGGAGCCGGAGAAGCCGGTGAAGAACACGACCAGGCCGCGGTGCCGGCGCGGCGGGCGGACCCGGGCCAGCTCCTTGGCGACGGCCGGCGGGGTGTGCCACTCGGGCAGCGGGAAGCCCCGGTCCAGCAGGTCGTTGATCTCGGAGGCGGTCATCGCGAGGCGGCGGTTGCGGGGCGGGATGTCGTCGCGCCAGCGCCACTGGCCGTCCCGGTTGTCGTACGCCAGCTCGCGCGGCACCAGCACGCGCAGGCCGGCGCCGGAGAGCATGTCGCCGGTGGACAGCACGTGGGTCACTCCGTACGCGGTGACCACCCGGGCCCGCAGCAGGGCGTCGCGCATCTCGTCGCCGCGGGTCATCAGCGGGACCGCGACGATGGTCGCGGGGGGCATCCGGTCGCGGGCCGCGAAGACCGCGCGGACCAGCGCCTCGGGCGGCAACCCGTCCGGGCCGGGGCCGGTGACCGGAATGAAGATCAGCAGGTGCGCGGCGAGCGTGCGGGCGGCGTGCGCGATCTGCGCCAGCTGCGGGCGGTGCAGCGGGCGGTCGGCGATGACCCCGAGCACGCGCCCCGGCGGCAGCAGCGCCTTGACCTCCTCGGGGGTCCGGCGCAGCCGCTGGAACGGCCCGTGCCCGCCGTCGCCCATCCGGCGCACGGTGCCGCCGGCCGCGTAGCGCCCCTCGGTGGTCGGCCACGCGTCGGTGATCTCGATCGCGGCCACCGGCGCGCCCTCGGGGTCGGTGAGCACCACCGTGCGCCGCAGCGGGTCGTCGAGGTCCAGGCCGGTGGCGAGCTCGGCCGGGATCTCGAGGGTCACCGCGACCGGCCACGGCGTGCCGTCGGCGAGCTTGCCGCGCCGGCGCAACGCCTGCAGGTCGGCGCGGCCGAGGAAGCCGGTCAGCGGGGCGTACGCGCCGGCCAGCAGCAACTCCAGATCGGCCAGTTCGTGCGCGCGCGGCGTGTAGGACGGCGCGTCGCGCAACACGTCCTCGGGCAGCACAGAACCGTCGTTCACCTAAGACTCCCCCTGCAGTGACTTGAGGGACAGTTTCTCAGTCGGACCGGCCGGGGTCGAGCGCGGCTCCGAAGTCGGTCCGTTCTCGACTGTGGCGATCCGACTGACTGCGTCGGGTAGTCGACAAAACGGACTTTAGATCCGATACTGGGCCATCGTGAGACGTCGACCGCGCCGCATCCTCTTCCTGCACCTCACCGCCATCACGGCCGTCTTCAGCATCTCGGCCGTCGCCACGCTCTCCTGGGCGTGGACGGGCGGGGTGGACCAGCTCGGCCTCCCGTACGGGCCGGACCCCGTCCTGGTGCCGGGGCCGGCCGCGACCTCGCTGCCCGGCGCGCCGCGGGACCTGCCGTCACCGGCCGAGCCCGGCGTGCCGCTCCGCACCGGGGAACCGGCCGCCTCCACCGCCGCGCGACCGTCCACTGCGGGACCCGCCGCGTCCGGCAAGGGCCGCACGGAACCCGGCGCCCCGGCGCCGGCCGGCTCGTGCCGTACGGGAAAGAAGCTCGTCCCGACCTGCGGGGTGCTGTGGGGCGTGGCGCCCGGGGCGTTCACGGACGCCCGGGGCCGGCGGGCGCTCGTGGCCTTCGAGGAGAAGACCGGCCGGCACCAGGACATCTACCACGCCTACCACCGGGGCAACGGCCAGCTCTTCCCGACGAAGGAGGAGATCGCCATCGCCCGGGAGCGGGGCAAGGAGCGGCTGCTGTTCCTCAACTGGAAGCCGCGCGGCGCCTCCTGGGCCAAGATCGCCAAGGGTGACCGGGCGACGGACAAGTTCCTCGACAAGCTCGCCGCGCACATCAACGAGGACTTCCCCGAGCAGTTCTTCTTCACCGTGCACCACGAGGCCGAGGACAACATCCGGGAGAAGGCCGGCTCGGGCTACACCGCCAGGGACTACGCCGCCATGTACCGGTACGTCGTCCGGCGGCTGCGCGCGCACGGCGTGGACAACCTGGTCACGGTGCTGGTGCACATGGCGTACGTGCCGCACACCAGCAAGAAGTGGTTCGGCGACATGTACCCGGGCAACGACGTCGTCGACTGGATCGGCTTCGACACGTACGCGTACAGCGACCCCGGATACGGCCACGGCGACTTCGCCGAGCTGCTGAACCGGCAGTCGTCGGCGCGGCCGAACTGGCCCGGCTTCTACAACTGGGCCACCGCCGAGCACCCGGACAAGCCGCTGATGGTCGCCGAGTGGGGCGTCTGGTCGTCGAAGCGGAACCCGCGCCACAAGGCCGAGTTCTACCGGGAGGTGGGCCGGCAGATCCGCAAGTTCCCGCGGATCCGGGCCATGGTCCACTTCGACACGCCGCACAACCAGGAGGGGCGCGAGTCCTCGGTGGACGCGACGCCGGAGTCGCTGGCCGCGTACCGGCGGCTCGGCAGACTGCCGGTGTTCCAGGTCGAGGTGGCACCGGCGCTGCCGTGACGGCGGGCGGCGGGGGACTATCCTGACGGGAGCCTCGCGCCACCCCGCCGCAACCGGCCCGAACAGGGATGATCGGATGAGCGCTCCGGACGGTCCACCGCCCGGGGAGGTCCGGACGCCGGATGATCTTCGCCGGGCGCTCGTCGCGCTCAAGAAGAGCCGGGGCCTCACGTACGACCGCATCCGCCGGCCGGCGCGGCTGCCCAAGAGCACCATCAGCGACGCCTTCACCGGCAAGTCGGTGCCGACCCGCGAGACGCTGACCGCGCTGCTGCTCGCGTGCGGCGTCGACCGGGCGAGCCTCGGGCCGTGGCTGGCGGCCCGGGAACGGGTGGCCGGGCGCCCCGCCGGGCCCGGGCCGGAGGCGGTCGCCCTGCGCAACCCGCGCGACCTGGGCGTGCACGCGGCCATCGAGGTGGACGGCGCGCCCGGTGCGCTGCCGGCGTACGTGAGCCGGGACGCCGACCCGCAGCTGCGGGCCGCGCTGCGGGCCGGCGGCTTCATCCTGCTCGTCGGCGCCTCGTCGGTCGGCAAGACCCGGTCGGCGTACGAGGCGGCGCGCGGCGAGCTGCCCGACTGGACGCTGGTGCAGCCCGGCTCCCTCGCGGACCTCGACCGGATCGCCGGGGAGCCGCCGGCCGACACCGTGGTGTGGCTGGACGAGATCCACGGCTTCATCGCGGACGGGCTGGACGCCCCGCTGGTCCGGCGGCTCACCTCGGCCGGGCGCCGGACCGTGCTGATCGGCACGCTGTGGCCGGAGCACTACCTGACCTATGTCGCCTTCGCCGATCCGCGGACGCCCGACGGCGATCCGTACAAGCGCGAGCGGGAGCTGCTCCGGCACGCCCACGTCGTCGACATCGGGCCGCGGCTGTCCGGCGCCGAGACCGCGCGGGCGCGGGAGAAGGCGGCCGTCGACCCGCGGATCGCCATCGCCCTGGACTCGGACGCCGGCCTCATCCAGACCCTCGCGGCCGGCCCCGAGCTGGTGCGCCGGTGGCAGAACGCGCCCTCGCCGTACGCGCACGCCCTCATCACCGCCGCGATCGACGCCCGCCGCCTGGGCGTCGCCGAGCCGTCCGCCGCGCTGCTCGCCGACGCCGTGCCGGGTTACCTGTCGCGGCCGCTGCGGGGCGACGCACCCCCCGACTGGTTCGCGGCGTCCCTCGCGTACGCAACCACCCGCGTGCACGGTGCCACCTCGCCGCTGGGTCCGGTGGGCCGGGAGATGGGCCGCGTCGACGGCTACCGGGTGGCCGACTATCTGCAGCACCACGCCCTGCGGACGCGCGCCGGCCAGGTGCTGCCGCCGAGCCTCTGGCGGGCCTGCCTCGCGCACGCGGCCGACCGGCGGGAACTGCTCGCGGTGGGCTGCGCCGCGTACGACCGGGCGATGCCGCGGACGGCCGGCGACTTCTTCCGCGCCGCGGTGCGGGCCGGCTCCGCCGCGGCGCTCTACACCCTGATCAGCCTCCTCTCCGAGCAGGGGCGCGGCGACGCGATCGAGGAGGCCTGGCGGCTGGGCGCCGCCCGCGGCCTCCCGCACGCCCGGGAGCGCCTGGCGGCCCTGCTGGAGGGCGAGGGCCGGATCGCCGACGCCGAGGCGGTCTGGCGCGAGGCCGCGGTGGAGCCCGGTACGGCCGCAGAACCGCTGGTCGGGCTGCTGCTGCGGGCCGGCCGGCTGGACGACGCCTGGGCCGAGGCCGCTGAGCATCCCGGCGACCTCACCTCGGCGGCGTGGTCGCAGCTCGCCGAGGAGTCCGCGGCGGCCGGGAGGCTGGAGGACGCGGCGCGGGCCTGGGGCGCGGCCTCGGACCGGCCCGACGCCCCGAGCCGCCGCGCCCGGATCCTGCGGGAACTGGGCGACCCGGACGCCGCGGTCGCCGTGCTGGAGGAGTCGATCGCGCGGGGCAACTGGCAGTCCCGGGAGACCCTGGTCGGGCTGCTCGACGGCCTGGACCGCACCGCCGAGGCGGTCCGGGTGCTGGAGGAGGGGGCGGCGGCGGGCGAGTTCAACTGCCGGCATCAGCTCGCCGCGTACCTGATCCACCACGGGCGCGAGGCGGAGGCCGTGGAGCTCTGGACGCGTGCGCTGCGCCGCCGCCCCGACGCCGAGTCGTGGGCGACGGTGATCTCCCTGCTGGAGGCGCTGGAGGACGACGCGGCCCTCGAACGGATCCTCCGGTGGGGACGCACGCGCCGGCTGCCCGGTGCCGGGCAGGCCCTGGAGGAGTTGCTCCGGCGTACGGGCCGGGAGGCGGAGGTGATCGCCGAGTGCCGTGCGGCGGTGGCGGCCGGCGACCCGTTCGCCTGGAGCCGGCTGTGCCGCCTGCACCAGGAGGCGAAGCGCTACGGCGAGGCCCTGGAGATCGCCGAGGAGGCCGTCCGGGCCGGGGCGCGGATCTCGGTGGAATGGCCGGCCGGGCTGGACCCGGACGTGCTCCCGGCGGAGGCGGTCGAGCGGGTGTGGCGGCTCGCGGCCGGCGCCGGCAACACCGGCGCCCGGTCCCGGATGGCCGAGCTGCTGCGGCGGCAGGGCCGCGACGAGGACGCGGTGGAGGTCTGGCGCGCCGGGTATGCCGCCGGCGAGGTGAGCGCGCAGCTGAACCTCGTGCAGATCCTGTGCAGCCTCGGCCGCCGCGGCGAGGCCATCGAGATCATGAAGCGCGACGCGGAGGAGCGCGCCGAGGCCGTGACCGGCCTGGTGAACCTCCTCGTCGAGGACGGCGCGGTGGACGAGGCGCTGGGATACCTGCGCGCGGCCGCCCGGGCCGGGGACGTGCTGGCCTGGCGGCGGTCCGCCGAGCTGCTGGTGGGGCGGGAGCGCGGCGAGGAGGCGCTGGAGGTCTGGCGGGAGGCGCTCGACGCCGGGATCCCGGGGGCCAGGCGGGCGCTGAGCGACCTGCTCGGCGAGCTCGGCCGCGACGAGGAGGCGGCCCGGGTGTGGCGGGACGCCCTGGCGGCCGGGGTGCTGGGTGCGCGCCGGGCGCTGGCCGATCTGCTCGTCGCCCAGGGCGACATCGAGGGCGCGACCGAGCTGTGGCGCGAGGCCGTCCGCGAGGGCAAGCCGCCGGCCCGCCGGGAGCTCGCCCAGCTGCTGCACCGCACCGGGCGGGTCCGGGAGGCCCAGCACGAGTGGTACGCGGCCATCACGGCGGGGGATCCGTACGCCCGCCACGGGCTGTACCGCCTGCTGCGGGAGGAGGGCCTGCACGACCGCGCCGTCGATCTCCTCCGCAACGGCGTGCGGCACCCGCTGGACGACCGCCTCGGCCTCGAACCCGGCGCCGAGCGGCCCGCGGCTGTCGAAGAAGCGGCCTTCGAAGAAGCGGCCCTCGGAGGAGCGGTCTTCAGCGAGCCGGCGGCGGCCCTGGGGGCTCGCAGCCGCGTGCCGAACCCCCGCCGGACCGCGCCGGACCGCCTCCGGACCCGGGCCGACGGCCGAGCCTGACGGCGTCGACGGTTCGGACCGGTCCGGAGCCGCTGCCGGACCGGCCCGGCGGCCCGCACCCTGGCATCACCGGCCGGACAGCGGCCGGCCAGGCGATCCGGGGAGGAAATGGGATGGTCCGCAGGCGACGCGAGCGCGCTGAAGGCTCGGCGGGACGGCGATCGCTGGCCGAGACGGCCGTCGGGGCGGTGCTCGCGGGAGCGAGCCGAGCCCTCGTCGAGGGGCTGCTCCGCTGGCTGGGAACGTGAGGGCCGGGTGCCCGGGCCGGAGCGGCCCGGGCACCCGCGGCGGTCAGCTCGTCTCGCCGGCCATCGAGAAGGAGCGCAGCCGGTCGACCGAGTAGATCGCGCAGCCCACCACGAAGATGCCGCCCATCACCACCGCGACCGGCAGGGAGACCTTGGACTCCAGCAGCGCCGTCGGGGTGATCTTGTCGGCGATGGTGATGACGTACTGCTCGATGGAGAGCACCCGGGTGCCGCTCACGAAGCGGCCCAGCAGGCCCTCCCACACCAGGATGTAGACCAGGCCGAGCAGGACCGGCCGCCGGGTCAGCAGGCTGAGCAGCAGGAACAGCGACGAGTACGCGAACGCGCCGACGACCGAGGCCACCGCGAGGGCGAGGCCGAGCCCCACCGAGTCGGCCAGCCAGCCCGCCAGGAACAGCGGGACCGCCGCCGTCACGGCGCTCACGCCGACCGCCACGCCGAGCTTCGCCAGGATGATGTCCCGGCGGGGCAGCGGCTTCGTCAGGATGTGCACGATCGTGCCGTCGTCCACCTCGGAGCCGAGCACGCCGGTGCCCACGATCAGGGACACCACCGGCAGCAGCACCGCGAGACCGAGCCCCACCAGCACCGGGGTGCCCCAGTCCGAGGGCCTGACGTCGTACGCCCGGCACAGCCCCGCCAGGCCGACCAGCAGCAGCGGCAGGGGCAGCAGGAGAAGCGCCCGCCGGCGGCCGAAGAGGCCCCGGGCGGTGATCCACGCGACCGTCGACATGTCAGGCCTCCAGCAGGTAGGAGAAGACGCTCTCCAGGGATTCGTCGGACGGGATCAGCTTGCGCAGGCGGATGCCCTGGTCCAGGGCGATCCGCGGCAGCGCGCGGGTGAAGCTGCCGTAGTCGCCGGCCCGTACGGTCATCCCGGTGGCCTCGATCTCCACGCCGGTGACCGACTTCTCGCCGATCAGCGCGACGGCCAGGCGGCGGTCGTCGGACGACTGCACCGCGAAGACGTGCGGGCGGTTCGTCATCAACCGGCGGATCTTGCGGTAGTCGCCGGACGCCGCGAGCCGGCCCGCCACGATCACCTGGACCGTGCCGGAGACCTGCTCGACCTCCTCGAGGATGTGCGAGCTGAACAGGATCGTGTGGCCGCGGTCGCCGAGCTCGTGCAGCAGCCCCATCATGTGCATGCGCTGCCGCGGGTCCATGCCGTTGAACGGCTCGTCGAGCAGCAGCACCTGCGGGTTGTGCACGAGCGCCGCCGCGACCCGGGTGCGCTGGCGCATGCCCTTCGAGTACGTCTCGATGCGGCGGTCCGCGGCCGGTGCCATCTCGACCATGTTCAGCGCCCACTCGGTGGCCGCCTTCGGGTCGGGCAGCTTCTGCATCTTCGCCGACGCGTGCACGAACTCGCGGGCGGTCAGGAAGCCGTGCACCGCCTCGCGCTCGGCGACCAGGCCGAGCTGCCGGTAGACCGCCGGGTTGCGCCAGGTGGGCGTGCCGTCGACGGTCACCGTGCCCCGGGACGGCGCGAGGAAGCCCGCCATCATGTGCAGGACCGTGGTCTTGCCCGCCCCGTTCGGGCCGAGCAGGCCGGTCACCCCGGGGTCCAGGGTCATGCTGATGTCGTTGACGGCGACGACGTTGCCGTACCAGCGCGAGACGTTCTGCAGGTCCACCGTGGTCACAGCGCGGCCACCCTCCGGTAGCGGGCGAGTAGGAGCAGCAGGCAGGCCGCGATCAGGGTGGCCGCCTCGATGGCGTACACCGGACCGAAGTTGCCGATCATGAGGCCGGTGTTCGCGGACGGCACCAGCCACTGGCCCACGCCGCTGACCAGGGTCATCGGGCTGGCCAGGCCGGCCATCTCCTGCGCGTCGGTGGACGGCAGGATGGACAGCACGCCGACCACCGGGGTGGTCATCAGGAACACCGCGACGATGCCGCCGGCCGCGAACGCGCGCTTGCCGGTGAGCGAGGCGATGAGCAGGCCGATGCCGGTGAACAGCAACGCCCACAGCAGGCTGTAGCCCCAGCCGGGCAGCAGGTCGCCGAGCTCGTGCCAGACGTCGGACATGCCCTTCTTGGTGGTGAAGGCCGCCCCGAGGAACATGATGAGCTGGGGCACGGCGAGCAGCCCCCACACGGCCGCCACCATGGCGGCGACCTTCGCGCCGATGTAGTCCGCGGCCCGCAGCGGGCGGCTGAAGTACAGCGGCAGGACGCCGGCCCGCAGGTCCCGGGAGACCAGCTCGGGCGCGACGATCGCCACGAAGAAGATGATCAGCCAGCTCATCGCGTCGGCGAACTGGATGTAGTTGAGCGGCACCACGCCGGTCTGGGACCGGACGGCGGCGAGGATCACCGCGACCAGGGTGACGATGCCGACCACCAGCCACGGGAAGATCTTGGCCTTCGCCGAGCGGCCGAGACCGTACGCGGCCCGCAGCCCGTGCACGAAGATCGCACCGAACACCGCGCCCCGGCCCAGCCGCGGGCCGGTGTAGCGCTGGTACCCGATGTCATGGATGACGCTGGCCTCAGACATCGGCGGTCTCCCTCGGGGCGAAGAGCTCGGCCACCCGGTGGCGGCGCTGGTCGAGACGGTGCAGCGGCAGGTCGAGATCGGCGACCGCGCGCAGGATCCGGTCGTACGTGTCGTCGTGGTCCAGCGGCACGAGCAGCAGCCGCCCGTCCACCTGCGGAGTCAGGCCCAGACCGGTGAGCGCGGCGGCCAGTTCCTCCGTACCCTCGGAGACCTCGACCGCGAGCACGTCGCTGACCTCGGTCATCGCCGAGATCCGGTCGGCGCGCAGCAGCCGGCCGCCCTCGATCGCGATCAGCGAGTCGCAGATCCGCTCGACCTCGCCGAGCAGGTGCGAGCAGACCACCACGGAGATGCCGAACTCGGTGCCGATGCGGTGCACCAGGGCGAGCATGGCGTCGCGGCCGGCCGGGTCGAGGCCGTTGGTCGGCTCGTCGAGCAGCAGCAGGTCGGGGTCGTGCACGAGCGCCTGGGCCAGCTTGACCCGCTGCTTCATGCCGGTGGAGTAGCCGCCGATCTGCCGGTAGCGCTCCTCGTAGAGCCCGACGTGCCGCAGCGCCTCGGAGGCGCGCTCGCGGGCGGCGGTGCGCGGCAGGCCGCTGATCCGGCCGAGGTGGGTGACGAACTCGGCCGCGGACACGTCCGGCGGCAGGGCGTCGTGCTCGGGCATGTACCCGACCTTGGCCCGGACCCGGTCCGGGTCGACCGTCGGGTCGATGCCGAAGACCCGGACCTGCCCGCCCGAGGGCGGGATCAGGCCCAGCAGGATCTTGATGAGGGTGGACTTGCCGGCGCCGTTCGCGCCGACCAGGCCGATGATCCCGGGCTCGACGGAGACGCTGAGGTCGTGCAGGGCGGTCACCCGCCCGCCGTACGTCTTGGTCAACCCTTGGGTTTCGATGAGGCTCACGGGTGCCAGCCTAGGAACAGTTGTCACCTGCGCGGATCAGGTGATGCCCCGGACTCGCCCCTGAGTCGCGTCTCTATCGAAGGGCGGAGCTCAGTCGAGCACCGCGACGGCCTCGACCTCGACCAGGTGCTCGGGTACGTCCAGCGCCGCGACCCCGATCAGGGTGGCCGGCGCCATCGGGGTGGTGCCGAGCTTGGCGCTCGCGCGGGCGATCCCGTCCATGAGGAGGGGCATCTTGTCGGGGGTCCAGCCGACGACGTAGGCGGTCAGCTTCGCCACGTCGTCGAAGGTGGCCCCGGCGCCGGCCAGCGCGGTGCCGACGTTGAGGTAGCACTGCTCCACCTGCGCGACGAGGTCGCCCTCGCCCACGTTGGTGCCCTCCGCGTCCCAGGCGACCTGCCCGGCGAGAAAGACGAGCCGCGTCCCGGACGCGATCGCCACCTGGCGGTACACGGGGATCTCCGGCAGGCCGGCGGGGTTCGTCAGGGTGATGGCCATGGTTGCTTCTCCTCGGTTTCCAGTGGGTACTGAGAAACCGTAAGAGAGCGATCGTGAGCTGGGAAGAGCGCACTTATTGGTGACTCAGTAACCTTCCGGGAACCCAGCAGGTCAGTCCCGTGGGACGACGTGGCGCAGGACGGTCAGCCCGGGGACGCGCACCCGGTCGCGCTGCTCGCCGGACGCCGTGCCGAGCCACGTGACGCCGTCCGGGCCGCCCAGGTAGAGCAGGCTCCCGTCCCGGTTCAGCGCCAGACCCCGGACCTGCGACGCGGTCGTCCAGCGGGTGACGGCGCCGCCGTCGAGGACGGTCACGGTGGTGCCGGAGCCCGCGTACGTGCGCCCGCCGGCCGCCAGGGCCAGCGCGGCGGTGCCCTGCGTGTTCGGCACGGATTCGACCCGCTCGACCGTCAGGTTGGCGGTACTGGCGTATGCCAGCGACCCCGAGGACACGTCCACCACGCCGAGCCGCCCGCCGGTGGGGTCGACGGCGATGGCGTGCGACTCGGCCGGCCCCTCGCCGAACGGGTGCGGGAGATCCAGGCAGTACGCCCACCGCTGCTCGAGGTGGAGCACGTGGACGAAGGCGTGCACGTTCCCCCGCCGGCCGGCGACGAGGTCGCGGGTGTGCCGGTGGCCGGGCTGGTGCGTGTAGAGCGTGTAGAGCACCTGCCGGTCGGGGGAGAGCACCGCCTGGCGGCCCTGCCCGCGCATCTCCTCCTCGGCGCCCGCCGGCACCGGCACCTTCGCCCGGGTCAGCAGCGGCCGGAGCGCGCCGGTCGCCAGATCCATCAGCCGCACCCGGTAGCGCTCGGGGTCCTCCGGCGGCAGCCACTCCAGCACGAACAGGCCGGTGTTGTCGGCGGTGAACGCGTCCGGCTGGACCGTCTCCGGCGCGTCGTACCGGCGCTGCCCGCCCCCGCGGGCGACCAGGAGCGAGCCGCCCCGCCGCAGGACGCAGGCGGTGCCGTCGGGGGACACCACCTGAGGTGCCCAGCCGGCCTCGAGCGGTACGGCCGCCGCCGGGCCGACCAGGGTGTCCGCCTCGACCGCGTACCGGAACCTGCCGTCCGGGCTGGCCGCCGCCAGCCTGCCGAGCGGCCGGACCCGCGTGCCGTCGAGCACCGCCAGGCCCTCGGTGGTCTCCGCGACCAGCACGTCCGGTACGGCCACCGCCGGGCGGCGGCGAGGGGGATCGCAGGCGGACACGGCTACCGCCGAGCCCGCCATGATGAGGAAGGTGCGCCGGGTCGTCATGACCTGCCGACACCGCCGCGCGGGGAAAAGTTCCCGGGCCGGGAACCGATCCGCCCCGGGCGGTGTCGGCACAGCGGAGGTGTCGAGGCTGAACAGGGTCGGCGAACTCGATGACGCGACCGCCGCCGGGCGGGCCCGCG
The DNA here is from genome assembly GCF_003002065.1 of Pseudosporangium ferrugineum. Taxonomy (GTDB): domain Bacteria; phylum Actinomycetota; class Actinomycetes; order Mycobacteriales; family Micromonosporaceae; genus Actinoplanes; species Actinoplanes ferrugineus_A. The sequence goes on along the minus strand of NZ_PVZG01000009.1, from coordinate 285,921 downwards.
ACGGTGACCTGGACGCGTACGAGGTCCTGGTCGCCCGCTGGACCGCGCCCGCGCACCGGTTCGCGGTGCTGCTCGGCGCCGGGGTGGACGCCGACGACGTGGTGCAGGAGGCGTTCGTGAAGGCGTACCGGCAGCTCGGGCGGTATCGCGGCGAGTCCGGTTTCCGGCCGTGGCTGTTCTCCACCGTCGCCAACGAGACGCGCAACCTGCACCGCTCCCGCAAGCGCCGGGACGGGCTGGCCCTGCGCGCCGCGGCCCGCGAGGAGGCCGAGCCGCTGAGTCCGGATCCGGCCGACCTGACGCTGGCCGTCGAACGCCGCCGGCAGCTCGTCGACCAGGTACGCCTGCTCGACTTCCGCGAGCGCGAGGTGCTGGTGTGCCGCTACTTCCTCGACCTGTCCGAGGCGGAGACGGCGGAGGCGCTGGACATCCCGAAGGGCACGGTGAAGTCGCGGACGTCCCGGGCGCTGGCCCGGCTGCGCGACCGGCTGGGGGAGGTGGCCGGTGCCTGAGGACGACGCCCTGATCGCCGAGCTCCGCGCCCTGGAACCCTGGCTCGACACCGGCGAACCCGCCGACCGGCGCGCCGCGGTCCGGGCCCGGCTCGTAGCCCGCCCCGCCCGCATCCGGCACCGGAAGCGTTGGATCGCCGCCGCCGTGGCGGCCCTCGCCGGCGCGGTGATCGCCGTGTCCCCGGCGCGGGCCGCGGTGGTCGACGCCGTCGACGGCGTGCTGCGGATCGTCGGCATCGAGGTGCGCGCCGGCGGCCCCGGGGAGCTGCCGCCGCGGCCGGACCCGCTGCCGTCCCGGGGCCCGGTCACGCTCGCCCAGGCCCGGGCGGCCGCGCAGTTCCCGGTGGTGGTGCCGGCGGCTCTGGGCGTACCGGACAGGGTGGAGCTGGCCGACCCGGATGCCGGCGGCGCGCCGCGGGTCGTGACCATGACCTTCCGCGGCGGTGCCGTGCGCTTCGATCAGTTCGACGGGAGCGTGTCGCCCGCCTTCCTGAAGTCCTCCGGGGAGGCGCGCTGGACCGAGGTCGGCGGCAGCACCGCGATCTGGCTGCCCGGCCCGCACGCGGTCACGTACGTCGACCGCGCCGGCCAGGAACGCACCGCGACGGGCCGGCTGGCCGCGCCTACCCTGATCTGGTCGACCGGGACGGTGACCTACCGGCTGGAGGGCATCGCCACGCTGGCCGGGGCCACGGCCGTCGCCGGCGACCTGAAATGAGCCGGGCCGGGCACCACGGGGGTGCCCGGCCCGGCTCGTCCGTGCGGGTCAGCCGGTGTTGCGCATGCCGGCGGCGATGCCGTTCACCGTGGTCAGCAGCGCTCGCTCCAGGGCCGTCGAGTCCGACGGCGCGCGGCGCGCACCCGGCGCGGTGGGCAGCTGGCGGTCGCCGTCGCCGAGGTCGCGGTACTGCCGGAGCAGGGCGACCTGGAGGTGGTGCAGCGGCTCCAGGTACGTGTCGCGGACGCCGAGCGTGCGGGACAGCTCCGGCTGCGCGGAGAGCAACTGCTCGCTGCCGGTGATCGCGAGGATCTCCTGGACCGTCTTCTCGTACTCCTGCTCGATGGTCGCGAAGATCGGCTGCAGGCCGGCCGGCACCAGCGTCTCGACGTAGCGCCGGGCGATGGTCAGGTCCGTCTTCGTCAGCATCATCTCCACGTTGGAGATGAAGGTGCGGAAGAACTGCCAGTCGGCGAACATCTCGTGCAGCGCCTCGCCCTGGCCGGCCTCGCGGACCGCGGCCAGGCCGGTGCCGACGCCGAACCAGCCGGGCACGATCTGCCGGGTCTGGGTCCAGCCGAAGACCCACGGGATGGCGCGCAGGCCGCCCAGGCCGGCGTCCGTGTTGGGCCGCTTCGCCGGGCGGGAGCCGATGTTCAGCGCGCCGAGCAGCTCGGTGGGGGTCGCCGCCCAGAAGTACGCCGGCAGGTCCGGGTTCTCCACCAGCTCCCGGTAGCGCCGGTATGCCGCCGCCGAGGCGGTGTCCATCGCCGCGTCCCAGCGCTTCAGCGACTCGAGCTCCACCGACGGCTCGGTGTGCAGCAGGGTGGCCTGGAGCACCGCCGCCACGGTCAGCTCGAGGTTCTCCCGCGCCAGGGCGGGCAGCGTGTACTTGTCGGAGATGACCTCGCCCTGCTCGGTCACCTTGATCGCGCCGTCGAGGGTGCCGTACGGCTGGGCCAGGATCGCCTCGTGGGTGGGGCCGCCGCCCCGGCCGACCGTGCCGCCGCGGCCGTGGAACAGCCGGAGCCGTACGCCGTGCCGGGCGGCCACGTCGCGCAGCGCCCGCTGGGCCTTGTGGATCGACCACTGGCTGGTGGTGATGCCGGCTTCCTTGTTGCTGTCGGAGTAGCCGAGCATGACCTCCTGGAGGTCGCCGCGGGCCCGGACGATCTCCCGGTACGCCGGCAGGGACAGCATCTCGTCCAGCAGCTCGCCGCCCGCGTCCAGCTCGGCCGGGGTCTCCAGCAGCGGGACGATGCCGATCCGCGCCCGCCCGCTGTGGATGTCGACCAGGCCGGCCTCGCGCGCCAGCACCGCGGCGGCCAGGACGTCGTCGACGCCCAGGGTCATCGAGATGATGTACGACTCCACCACCTCCGCGCCGAAGCGGTCCTGCGCCTCGCGGATGGTGTTGAAGACGTCGAAGGTCTTGCGGGCCGACTCGGTCAGCGGGGTGTCCGCCGACGACAGCGGCCGGCGACCGGTCAACTCGGCGGCCAGCACCTTGGTGCGGTCCTCGCGGCTCAGCGCGGTGTAGTCGTCCACCTCGCCGACCTGCGTGTACATCTGGGCGAGCACCTCGTGGTGCTTCTCCGCGTGCTCGCGGACGTCGAGGGTGGCGAGCTGCAGACCGAAGGCGGACACCGTACGGATGGCCGACGCGACCGTGCCCACCGCGGTCAGCTGCCCGGAGTTGCGGGCCAGCGACGCGCGGATGAGCTCGAGGTCGCCGATGAGCTGGTCGCTGCCCAGGTAGTCGCGGCCCGGCACGTGCGCGGTGCCCTGCCGCAGCCGCTGCCGGGTGTTGGCCAGTTTCGCCTTCACGCAGCGCACCTTGAGCCGGTAGGGCTCCTCGGCGTTCACGCGGCGGAACCGGGGCGCCACCTCGGGAAGGGCGTCGAGGTCGGCGGCCAGGCTCGCGGACAGGTCCAGCGACACCCCGCGCAGCCGCCGGGACACCGACAGCTCGTCGATCAGGGCGTCCATTGCCGCCTCGGTGGCCTGGATGCCGTGCTCGTGCTGGATGATCAGCACGTCGCGGGTGACGGCCGGGGTGACGAACGGGTTGCCGTCGCGGTCGCCGCCGATCCACGAGCCGAAGGTCAGCGGCCGGGAGGTCGGTGCGGTCTCCACGCCGAGCTGGCGCAGCGTCTCCGCGAGGTCGTCGAGGACCTGGGGCGCGGCCTCGGCGTACAGGTCCTTGAGGTAGTAGACGGCGTTGCGGGCCTCGTCGGTCGGGTCCGGCCGGTCCAGGCGCAGCTCGTCGGTCTGCCAGAGCAGGTCGATCAGCTCGGCGAAGCGGCGGGTCGAGGCGGTGGTGTCGGAGGCGCCGTACAGCACCGCGGCGGAGGCCTCGGCGTCCAGCGAGTCGGCCAGCTGGCGCAGTTTGGACAGGATCGACCGGCGGGCGGCCTCGGTGGGGTGCGCGGTGAAGACCGGGCGGACGGCGAGCCGGCGCGCGGCGGCGGCGATCTCGTCGGCCGGTACGCCCTTCTCCGCGATCCGCTTGGCGGCCTGGTCCAGCCAGCCGCCGTCGCGGGCGCGGCGGCGCTGCAGGTCGCGGGCGCGGTGCACCTGCTCGGTGATGTTCGCGAGGTGGAAGTAGGTGGAGAACGCCCGGGCCAGCTTGGTGCCGGTCGTGACGTCCATCGCGGCGAGGCGCTCCGCGGCGGCGGGGGCGTCCGCGCGGACCAGCGCACGGACCTCCTCGACCAGGTCGAGGAGCGGCTTGCCCTCCTGCCGGGCGAGGGTCTGGCCGAGCAGCGTGCCGATGCGGCGGATGTCCGCGCGCAGGGCGGCGTCGGGGCCGTCGGGGTCGAGCTGGCCGTGCTGGTCTGTCACCGGGGCGCTCCTTTGCATCATCACGTGCGGAGGACAGCGCTGTCCCGACTTCCGCGATCGTATCGGTGCGGTGCCCTGGCTGCGTGGTTTGAGGTAAGTCTCATAGCGGCTTACGTCTGCTTCACACCTTTCCGGTTTACCTGTGCGACACAAACCCCCTCGGAAGGAAAAAGCATGACAAGCAGGACTCGGTTGCTCACTGCCGGTGCGGTTACCGCAGCGGTGGCACTCGCGGGGGCGGGTGTCGGAGTGGCCTCAGCGGCTGCTGACCCGCCGCCGCTCGCCTTCACCTCGGCCGCGCCCGACGTGATCGCGGAGCGCTACACGTGGGACGAGGGCGCGCACCTCTACCTCGATCTCGGCATCAACGTGATCGCGGGCAAGGACCCGTTCGAGATCCGGGCCACCCGGAAGTCGTACGCCGACCCGATCGACGCCCAGCAGTACGTCGTGAAGAACGGCAAGCGCAAGGCGGTGAGCCTGCCGGCCGGGATGGTCACCGACTGGTACGGCCTCAAGGACTTCACCACCGTCTCGATCACGAACGAGGCCGGCACGGAGGTGGCGAACTACCAGACCGACTTCTGCCCGAACTCGTACAACTCGGCGCGGACCCGGCGGGACGCCCCGGCGGAGACCCCGTACCCGCAGGGGTGCAACGGCGGCAACCCGTTCACCCTCGGCGCGGTCTGGGGCATCCAGGCCGGCTGGAACGGCGAGGTCGACAGCATGCCCCGCCGCCAGGAGCTGGACCTGCCCGACGGCAAGTACAAGGCGACGGTCACCCTGAACCAGCGGTACCGGGACTACTTCAAGATCGCGGCGGACGACTCCGCGATCACGGTCGGCGTCACCGTCACCACGGCCGAGCGCGACAAGCGCGGCGCCGCGGTCGCCGAGGCTCGCATCAAGGCCGCGCGGGCCGGCGAGGACACCTCCGAGCAGGCCGCCGTCGCGGAGCACGGCGAGCACGCCGGCCAGGGTGACCCGAAGCTCCAGATCTCGGCGTACAAGCCCGGCTTCCGGCCGCCGGCCAAGGCGCCGAAGGCGGTCAAGGCCTCGTCGATCGCCAAGGGCCCGCGTCCCGACCTGCGCTCGCTGCCCGCCTGGGGCATCTCGCTGTCGCAGGAGGACGAGAAGTGGTTCGTCAACTTCGGCGCCACCGTGTGGAACGCCGGCACGTCGCCGCTGCTGGTCGACGGCTTCCGGCGGACCGGCACCGAGCTGATGGACGCGTACCAGTACTTCTTCGACGCCAAGGGCAAGGAGGTCGGGTCGGTCGAGGCCGGCACGATGGAGTGGGACGCCCGGGAGGGTCACCGGCACTGGCACTTCACCGACTTCGCGCAGTACAACCTGCTCGGCTCGGACCAGAAGCTGGCCGTGCGCAGCGGCAAGGAGGCGTTCTGCCTCGCCAACACGGACGCGGTCGACTACACGATCCCGAGCGCCAAGTGGCGGCCGGACAACACCGACCTCTCCAGCTCCTGCGGGCAGAACACCGCGGTGGCGGTGCGCGAGGTGCTCGACATCGGCAACGGTGACACGTACACGCAGGAGCGGCCGGGCCAGTCCTTCGAGATCACCGATCTGCCGAACGGCACGTACTACATCGAGGTCAAGGCCAACCCGGCCGACAAGCTGACCGAGCTCAGCACGGCGAACAACACCGCGCTGCGCGAGATCAGGCTGGGCGGCACCCCCGACGCCCGCACCCTCGAGGTGCCGTCGGTGCACGGGCTGGACTGAGCCCTCACCGGGCGAGTTCGACGGCGTACGCGGCCCACCAGAGGCCGGCCGGGGGAGCATCGTCCCCGCACGCGCCGTCGGACTCGCCCGGCCGTTTCACCCACAGGTACGCGTCCACCAGCGGCACCCCGGTCCGCAGGGTCGGCGGCTCGCCCAGCGCGCGGCCGGGCGGATTGCACCAGTGCTGATTCCCCGCGCCCTTCTGCGCCGGCCCGTTGCCGTTGCGGCTGGTGTCCACGACGAAGTGCGCGCCGCCGAGCAGTGCGGACAGCCGGGTCCCGTACGCGATGTTGTCGGCGGTCGTCTCGAAGTTCGCCACGTTGAGCGAGAACCCGGTGGCCTGCCGGATGCCGGACCGGCGCAGCGCCGAGAGCATCCGCCCCGGCTCGGTGATCCAGGTCGGGTTGCCCGCGTCGAGGTACACGAGCACGCCGGGGATCGCCCGCAGCGCGCCGACCGCCTCGGCGAGCAGCCGGTACCGCTCGGCGGTGTCCTCGTCGTCGAGGCAGCCCTCGACCGCCTGCGGGATCGCGTCCGGCTCCAGCACGATGAGGGCGCGGTGGCCGTGCAGGGAGGCGGCTATGTCGCGTACCCATCGCCGGTAGGTCTCCGCGTCGGCCGCGCCGCCCGCCGACTGGCCCGAGCAGTCCCGGTCCGGGATGTTGTAGAGCGTGAGCACCGGGAGCCGGCCCGTCTGCGACGCCGCGGCGACCAACTGCCGGACCCGGTCGGCGTAGCCGGGGGAGTCGTCGGCGAACCAGGTGGCCACCGGGCGGTCCGCGATCCGGCGCACCAGCGCGGCGTCGGCGTGCCGGCCCTCCGCCTCCCAGTCCCGCACCTGCGCCGCGGCGGCCCCGTTCGGGTCGACGTAGAGCTCGGGCGGGCCCGGCGGTGCCGAGGTCCGCGCCGCGGGCGGACCGGCGACGACCGGCCAGTCCGCGCCGCGCAGCGAGAGCACGACGATGGCGGTGAGGACGAGGGCCAGCGCCAGCCCGGTGGCCGCCAGGGGCCACCGGGCACGGGCCGGCCGGGCGTGCCGGGACATCAGCGCACCTGGATCCAGCGGCCCACCGACGGCACGCCCCTGTCGTCGACGAGGAAGAGCATGTACCAGCCGGACGGCACCAACCCCCGGGCCTTCGGTACGGACAGCGCGAGCCCCCCGGTAGCCGGGCTGATGTCCAGCGCCACCGAGCGCTGGTCCACGTCGGTCACGTGGGTGACCGCGCTGGGCCGCATCAGCCGGGCCGCCCGGATGCGTCCGGCGTCGCGCGTGGCGATCGCGAACGTGGTGCCGCGCTGCACGGCGGCGGGACCCTTGCCGGCCACCGGACGCCGGCCCTTGAACAGGTACGGCGGGGAGTACACCTCGACCCGCTGCTCGAACGTGCCGGGGTTGCGCCCGCTGGGGTCGTACAGGGGATCGGAGCCGAGGGTGATGACCCGGCCGTCGGGCAGCAGCAGCGCCTCGGAGTGGTAGTTGCGCCCGACCGTGGACTCGGCGGCGGTCTCGAACCGGTCGGTCGCCGGGCGGTAGATCTGCGCGTTGAACAGGTCGCTGCGGGTCTTCCGGCCGTACCGGCCGCCGCGGTAGCCGGACGAGCCGCCGGTGGTCAGCACGGTGTCGTCGGGCAGCAGCACGGTGCTGAGGTAGCGGGCCGGGTTCGGCAGGTCGGGCCCGCGCCGGTAGGCGGGCGCCGGCTCGTCGAGGTCGGCGATCGCGGTGCGGGCCGTGGAGACCGGGGACTCGCCGACCTCGCCGCCCCCGAAGATCATCACCTGCTGGTTCTGGGCCGGCGGCAGCAGCACCGAGGAACTCGTCTCGGTCATCCGCGGGTCGGGCAGCCCGGGCACCGTGCGGAAGGTGTTGTTCTTGACGTTCCACAGCCCTGGGGTGCGCCCCTCGGTGTCGGAGCCGTAGCCCGCGTTCGAGCCGGAGAAGAACAGCTTCCCGTCCTTCAGCAGGTGCAGCGCCGGGTACGTCGGGAACACCCGCTTCAGCTCGGGCGCGTCCACCCAGCGCTTCTGGTCCTTGACGTAGCGCTCGTTGTCGCCGGGCAGCATCCGGCCGAACTCGTCCAGGCCGGACACGGCGAGCACGTCGCCGCCGGGCAGCTCGGCCAGCGTCGGGTACCACCGGTGCTCGACCATGTCGCCGGTGCGGATGTACCGCTCGGTGCGCGGGTCGAACTCGTACGACGTCTTGTCGCCGCCGTACTCCTGCTTCTCGCGGGTGATCTTGTCGGCCAGCCCGTACACGTTCTGCTTGTCCTTGCCGGTCAGCCCGGCGACCCGGTACTGCGCCGGGTGGTCGACGACCGGCGCGTCGCCCTCCTCGACGGCGTCCACCCAGACCTCGGCCTCGCCGGCGTGGGTCATCACCGTGCCGCCGTGGTTCATGGCCCTGGCGGGCGGCACGGTCAGCTTGTCGCGCGTGCGGTAGGCGGTGCCGTCCGCGGCGAGCAGCGTGGTGCCCTTCGGGAACTCCCGCGGGCCGCCGGCCGGCGACTCGTTCTTGATCTTCATGACGCCGGCCGCGTGGGTGATGTTCTTCTCCAGCACCTCGTACGACTTCGTCCCGCCGGCGATCAGCAGGTTGCCGCTGGGCAGGAAGGTGTGCCCGGCGCAGAACACGTCGGTCGGCGTCGGCACCTCCGAGAACGAGTCCTTCGCGGGGTCGTACAGCACCGTGCGGAAGGTGCCCGCCTCGAAGTTGTCCCGGTTGTTGCCGCTGCCGGCGACGATCAGGACCTTGCCGGTGCTCAGCAGCGCGGCGTGGATCGCGTTGACCCGGAAGCCGTGCGGCACCGGCAGCCGCGACCAGTGGCCGTACTTCTCCTTGTAGGACTGCCGGTTGATGGTGAAGTCGTGGTACGCCTCGGCGCCGAAGGCGACCATGGGGCGGTTCACGAACACGATGGCGCTCAGCACCAGCAGGGCGATGCCGGCGCTCAGCAGGCGGCGGGGCGTCGACGGGCGGGGACGGGGCTTCATGCGTACGACTCCACGGGTGTTTCGGTCTCCTTGTTGACGGCGGGCGGCGCGGGCGGTGGCTGCCGCCGGGCCGCCCTGCGGCGCTGGAATTCCTGGCCGGCCCAGATCGCCGGGGGGCTCAGGCAGACCAGGAGGTTGAGGCCGGGCCACAGCCACATCGCGCCGTCGACGTGGCCGCCGATCGGCGCGGCGATCAGCAGCGCGACGTAGAAGGCGGCCCAGCGCAGGCTCTGCTGGAACGTCAGCAGCCGGTCCGGGCTGGCCGAGTCGCCCTTGGGCGTCACCACGAAGCCGGCGCTGCGGCGCAGCAGGGCGCCCACGTACGAGGACACGTAGATCGGCGTGGACAGCGTCGAGATGACCATGCCGGCCAGCCCGGACGACCCGGCCTCCTCGTGCGGGCTGGTGTTGTGCCGCCGGTTCCACAGGTAGAGCCCGACCTGGAACAGCGCGGCGTCGACGTAGAGCATCAGCCACACCTGCGGCGGCACCTGGACGCCCTTCGCGCCCAGCACCAGGTAGCAGACCGCGTTGCCGGCGCCCAGCAGCCACGCCAGCGCGGTCAGCGGGTAGTACGACATCAGCAGCGCGTAGTGCAGCCCGCGCCGGAAGCCGAGGCGCCACGCGAACCGCGCGAAGGAGCGGAGCACGACCTCGTCGGTGCCGCGCGACCACCGGTGCTGCTGGGTGAAGTAGTCGGTCCAGGACGACGGCCCCTCGCCGACCGCCAGCACGTCCGGCGTGTAGACCGAGCGCCAGCGCTCACCCGACTCCGGGTTGCGTCCGCTGTGCACGACCAGGCTCGTCGCCATGTCCTCGGTGATGGAGTCCTGGAGGCCGCCGATGGCGCGCAGCGCGGCGATGCGTACGGCGTTGTTGGTGCCGACCAGCATCGAGATGCCCAGCCGGTTGCCCGCCCGCTGGAGCAGCGAATGGAACAGGTACTGCTGCGACTCGGCCCAGCGGGTCACGATGTTGTCGTAGTTGCCGTAGATCTGCGGGCCGACGACGAACGCGACGTCGGGGTCGCGGAAGTAGCCGAGCAGCCGTTCGCAGAAGTTCGGCATCGGCACGTGGTCGGGGTCCACCGAGACGAAGACGTCGTAGTTGTTGCCCTGCGCGTCGACCCACGAGTTGTAGTTGCCGTGCTTCGTCTTCGCCTTGTACGCGCCGGCCTCCGTGTTCCACCGCGCGACGCCCTTGCGGCTGAAGTGCCGTACGCCGGCCCGCTCGCACATCGCCTTGACCGCGTCGTCGTCGCCCTCGTCCAGCAGCCACACGTCGTACGGCCCCGCGTGCCGGATCGCCGTCGCCGCGCGCAGGGTGCGCTCGACCATCTCGATCGGCTCCTTGCCCGGCACGATCGTGGTGAGGAACGCGACCCGCAGGGCGGCGTCCGGCACCATCGGCACCGGATCCCGCGCCCACAGCGTGGCCAGGCACAGGGTCACCACATTGACGAGGCGGAACAGCTCGATCAGCGCGGTGGCCGCGATCATCGCGATGGTGGCGGCGTACAGCCACAGGTGCATGCCGGGGTCGGGCACCTCGATCGAGGAGAGCAGCCAGGCGAAGAACGTGCTCTCGAACGCGAAGGCGAACAGCGTGATGAGCACGGTCAGCACCGGCCGGCGGCGGGCGAGCGGGCGCATCCGCACCCGCTGCGGGCCGTCGCCGGGGACCTCGGCGGGGCCGGCCAGCACGCTGTAGCCGCTGTACTCGTACCGTCCGGGCAGCACCATCGTGGGCGCGCTGAGCGCCCGCACGAGCGCCGGATCGGCCGGCGTACGCGGTGCGGGTATCTCGTCGGTCATGGTGTCCTCTCGCAGGGGCCGCGCAGCAAGCGACGAGCACGGCGGAATACCGCCGTGCCGCGTCGCCGGGGGTGGTTGCGCTGGGTCCGGTGTGGACTGTCAGGCGGACATGGGTACGGCGGACCGCACGCGAAGCTGGCCCTCGGCGGACGCCGCGGCACCGCGGGTCCGGGGAAGCTGGCGCGGACGCGCGCGGTCCGGCGCAACGGCCGGCAGCAGGCGTGCGGGGGTGGCCGTGGGCTTCGCCTTGGTGACGAACGCGTGGCGGGCGGCCGCGAAGCCGGAGCGGTCACCGAACATGTCGCTGCTCATCTCGGCGAGCTCGCGCGCCTCGTACACGTCCAGCGGGATCCGCTCCCCGGCGAGCCGCCGTGCCTTGTCCGACTGCGTCCTGCGGGCGGTGCGCGCGTCCGCGTGGCGCAGGGCGAGCTCGGTCAGCCACTCCGCGTACGCCTCGGGGTGGCGCGGGCCCAGCTCGTCGACCAGCCCCAGCGCGCGGGCCCGCGGGGCGCTCACCGGGAGCTTGTCGTCGATCAGCCGCTGGGCGGTCTCCGGGCCGACGCGCCGCGGCAGCGTGTACGTGTGCAGCTCGGAGCCGTACAGGCCCATGTCGTAGTACGGGTTGAGCACGATGCCCTCGCGGGCCGCCACGACGTCCGCGCCGAGGCCGAGCATGGCGCCGCCGGCTCCGGCGCTGCCCGCGTACGCCGCCACGACGACCTGCCGGGTGCACCGGATCAGCTCGGTGCAGACGGCGTTGATCGCGTTGATGTTGACCCACGCCGCGGCGGCCGGGTCGGCGGCGGCCTCGACCACGTTGAGGTGGATGCCGTTGCTGAACGCGTCGGTGCCGCTGCGCAGCACGAGCACCCGGGTGTCCTGGGCGGCGGCGTGGCGGAACGCGTCGAGCAGCCGGCGGCAGTGGCCCGCGGACATCGCGCCGTTGTAGAAGTCGAACGCCAGCCAGCCGACCGGCCCGGTACGCCGGTACCGGATCTGCCGGTACGACGGCGCCTCGGGCTCCACGCCGGCGGCCAGCGGCGACTGCGGTACGCCCCGCAGCCGCTTGCCGAGCAGGGTGGTGGCGGGCAGCTTGATCCGCCTGGGGTCCGCCGCGTCGCGCAGGTGGCCCAGCCAGACGCTGCCGTCGCCGGTGCCGACCAGCACCGCGCCCTGCCGGCGTCCGACGATCGTCCCCGGCCGTACGCCCCGGGCCAGCCCGGCGTGGGCGTCGTAGGCGAAGACCTCCAGGCCGGCCAGCTCGGTGCGGACGCCCGGCGCCCCGTCCGCGGCCCGGATCCGGCGGATGATCTGCTCGGCCGGCGCCGACCAGTCGAAGGCCCGGTCGGCCTGGGTCATCGCGGGCCGGGGCCGGGCACCCTGCACCTCGACGGTGAGCTCGGTGGCCGGGGTGGGCTCGAAGGCGGGGTCGGCCGCCTTGGCCAGCACCTCGAAGGCGCACTCCAGCGCGGCGTCGGCGACCGGGCCGTTGTAGAGCGAGGACTTGCGAACAGTGGCCGGCATGGGGAACGTCCGGGCGGCCCAGATCGGGCCGGCGTCCATCTCCTCGACCGCTTGCAGCGCCGTGACGCCCCAGGTCGGGGTGCCATCGGCGATGGCCCAGTCGAGCGACGACGGCCCCCGGTCGCCGACCGGGCCGGGGTGCAGGATCACGGTGCGGACGTGCTGCCAGACCTGGGCGGGGACGCGGTCCTTGAGGAACGGGCAGAGGATCAGCTCCGGCCGGGCGGCGCGTACCCCGTCGATGATGTTCTGCGGGCCGGTCGCCAGCAGGACGCCGACGTCGTGGCCGGCCTCGCGCAGGGCACACCACACCCGCTGACTGAGCCCGTTGAACGCGGACACCAGAAGAAGAACCCGCACATTGCCTCCCCAGACAACAGCCCCCACCGTCGAACGGGCAGTCTCGACCGCCTGTTTGCCGCTATGTCGGACATGTTGTCCGATAGTGGTCCGTCACACCGGGGACGCCGGGTGGCGGACTAAGCTTGGGGGCATACCCCCCGTCCAACTGGCGTCGGGGTTTTTCGATGTGCCTTGGAGAGAGCTTTTTTCATGCAACTCAGTGGCCTCGTCCCGGCCGCCCTGCGTGACCGCGGGCTGGCCCGGGCCCGCGACCTGGCCCGCAAGGGCGGGGTCGACTCCGACGCTCTCGACCTGACCGCGCCCGCCTCGCTGCGCCCGTTCGTCGTCGCCGCGGTGGCCGGCCCGGCCGGGATCGGCGGAGCCGGCAGGCCCGTGCTCGCCGTGACCGCCACCAGCCGGGAGGCCGACGACCTCGCCGACGCGCTGGGCTGCCTGATCTCGGCGGACGGCGTCGCCGTCTACCCGTCCTGGGAGACGCTGCCGCACGAGCGCCTGTCCCCGCGCTCGGACACGGTCGGGCGCCGCCTCGCCGTGCTGCGCCGCCTCGCCCATCCCGCCGAGGCGGGCTCCGCGCCGCTGCAGGTCGTCGTCGCGCCGGTCCGGTCGCTGCTCCAGCCGCAGCTCAAGGGGCTGGGCGACCTCGAGCCGGTCGAGCTGCGGCCGGGCGGGGCGGCGGAGCTCGAGCAGGTCGCGCGGCGGCTGTCCGACATGGCGTACGCCCGCGTCGACCTGGTCACCAAGCGCGGGGAGTTCGCCGTGCGCGGTGGCATCCTCGACGTCTTCCCGCCGACCGACGAGCACCCGTCCCGGGTCGAGTTCTGGGGCGACGAGGTGGAGGAGATCCGCACCTTCGCCGTCGCCGACCAGCGCACGATCGACCCCGCCGAGCGGCTCTGGGCGCCGCCGTGCCGCGAGCTGCTGCTCACCCCGCAGGTGCGGGCCCGCGCCGCGGAGCTGTCCGAGCAGCACCCCGAGCTCGCCGAGATCCTCGACAAGCTCGCCGAGGGCATCCCGGTCGAGGGCATGGAGTCGCTGGCTCCGGCCCTGTTGCAGGGCACGGACAGCATGGAGCTGCTGATCGACTGCATGCCGGCCGGCACCCACGTGCTGCTCTGCGACCCGGAACGGATCCGCACCCGGGCGCACGACCTCACCCGGACGTCCGACGAGTTCCTCGAGGCCGGCTGGGCCGCCGCGGCCGTGGGCGGCCAGGCGCCGATCGACGTCGGCGCCGCCGCGTTCCGGACCCTCGGCGACGTCCGCGCCCACGCGGCGACGCTGCACCAGCCGTGGTGGACGGTCTCGCCGTTCGGCCTGGCCGACGCCGACGAGCAGCCCGACGCCGGCCTGCCCTGGCTGGAGACGCCGTCGGTCGAGGTCAGCCCCGACGCCGGCGACGCCGTCTCGCTGAAGGCCCAGCCGGTGCCGCTCTACCACGGCGACACCGCCCGGCTCGCCGCCGACCTGCGGCAGTGGACCGGCGACCGGTGGGCCGTCGCGCTCGTCTTCGAGGGCCACGGCACCGCCCAGCGCGCCACCGAGCTGCTGCGCGACGCCGGCCTCGGCGTCACCCCGGTCGACTCCATCGCCACCGCGGTCGAGCCCGGCCAGCTGCTCGTCACCTGCGGCGGCCTCAACCACGGCTTCGTCGACGAGGTCTCCCGGCTCGCCGTCATCACCGGCAACGACATCAGCGGCGGACGCGGCGCGTCCACCAAGGACATGCGCAAGATGCCGAGCCGGCGCCGCAACACGATCGACCCGCTGGAGCTCAAGCCCGGCGACTTCGTGGTGCACGAGCAGCACGGCATCGGCCGCTACGTCGAGCTGGTGCAGCGCACGGTCAACGGCGCCGACCGCGAATACCTGGTGATCGAGTACGCCCCCAGCAAGCGCGGCCAGCCCGGCGACCGGCTCTTCGTCCCCACCGACCAGCTCGACCAGCTCTCCCGCTACGTCGGCGGAGAGTCGCCCACCCTGCACAAGATGGGCGGCTCCGACTGGCAGAAGAGCAAGGCCCGGGCCCGCAAGGCCGTCCGGGAGATCGCCGCCCAGCTCATCCAGCTGTACGCGGCGCGCCAGGCGTCCCAGGGTCACGCGTTCGGGCCGGACACGCCGTGGCAGCGCGAGCTCGAGGACGCGTTCCCGTACACCGAGACGCCCGACCAGCTGGCGGCGATCCACGAGGTCAAGCACGACATGGAGCTGGCCGTACCGATGGACCGCCTGATCTGCGGCGACGTCGGCTACGGCAAGACCGAGATCGCCGTCCGGGCCGCCTTCAAGGCGGTCCAGGACGGCAAGCAGGTGGCCATTTTGGTGCCCACCACGCTGCTCGTCCAGCAGCACTACAACACGTTCGCCGAGCGGATGAGCCAGTTCCCGGTCAACATCAAGCAGCTGTCCCGCTTCCAGACGCCCAAGGAGGCGGCGCTGGCGCTGGAGCAGGCCGCCGACGGGACCGCCGACATCGTCATCGGCACCCACCGGCTGCTCGCCAACTCGACCCGCTTCAAGAACCTCGGCCTGATCATCGTGGACGAGGAGCAGCGCTTCGGCGTCGAGCACAAGGAGCAGCTCAAGGCCCTGCGCGCCTCGGTCGACGTGCTGACCATGTCCGCCACGCCGATCCCGCGCACCCTGGAGATGGCGATCACCGGCATCCGCGAGATGTCGACCATCGCCACCCCGCCGGAGGAGCGGCACCCGGTGCTCACCTTCGTCGGTGCCCAGGACGACAAGCAGGTGGCCGCGGCCATCCACCGCGAGCTGCTGCGCGACGGCCAGGTCTTCTACCTGCACAACCGGGTCGAGTCGATCGACCGGGCCGCCCGCAAGCTCCGCGAGCTGGTGCCGGAGGCGCGGATCGCGGTCGCGCACGGGCAGATGAGCGAGGAACAGCTCGAGAAGGTGATGGTCGGCTTCTGGGAGAAGGAGTTCGACGTCCTGGTCTGCACGACCATCGTCGAGTCCGGCATCGACATCGCCAACGCGAACACCCTCATCGTCGAGCGAGCCGACCTGCTCGGCCTCTCCCAGCTGCACCAGATCCGCGGCCGGGTCGGGCGGGGCCGCGAGCGGGCGTACGCCTACTTCCTCTACCCGCGCGAGAAGCCGCTGACCGAGCAGGCCCACGAGCGGCTCGCCACCATCGCCCAGCACACCGAGCTCGGCGCCGGCATGTACGTGGCGATGAAGGACCTCGAGATCCGCGGCGCCGGCAACCTGCTCGGCGGCGAGCAGTCCGGCCACATCGAGGGCGTCGGCTTCGACCTGTACGTCCGCATGGTCGGCGAGGCGGTGCAGGCGTTCAAGGGCGAGCGGCCCGAGGAGGAGCCGGAGGTCAAGGTCGACCTGCCGATCGACGCGCACCTGCCGACCGACTACATCGCGGTGGAGCGGCTGCGCCTCGAGATGTACCGCAAGCTGGCCGAGGCCCGCGACGGCGTACGCCTCGACGAGGTCGTCGCCGAGATGACCGACCGGTACGGCGAACCCCCGGAGCAGGTGGTGAACCTCATCGCGGTCGCACGCTTCCGGTTGGTGGCGCGCGCGTACGGCCTCACCGACGTCTCGATGCAGGGCAAGCACCTGCGGTTCTCGCCGCTGCCGCTGCCCGACTCGAAGCAGCTGCGGCTCAAGCGCTACCACCCGGACTCCGTCTACAAGACGACCAACGACCAGGTCAGCGTGCCGCGGCCGGCCACCCGCCGGGTGGGTGGCGAGCCGCTGCGCGATCAGGCGCTGCTGCAGTGGTGCACGCAGCTGCTCAAGGACGTATTGGGTGACATTCCGGCCCCCGTGCCGGGGGTCGCATCCGGAGCGTGAGAGAGTCTTGACCATGCAGCGTGCCCGCCGACTCGCATCCACCGCCGTCGTCGCCGTCCTCGCCGTGACCGGCCTGTCCGCCTGCCGGCAGTCGCCGGACGTCGCGGCGTACATCGCCGGCGGGACGATCACCGAGAAGCGGATCCAGGGGATCTACGACCAGGTGCGCGACGAGCTGACCGCGGCCCGGGAGCAGGCCCAGCAGCAGGCCGGGGCGAAGGGCCCCTCCGCCGAGCCGCTGCCGCCGCTCACCATGCCGATCAAGCAGCAGGACGTGCTCAACACCCTGCTGAGCGTCGACATCCTGCGCAAGTCGGCGCAGGCGCACGGCGTGCAGCCGGCCGCGTCGCCGACCGTCGAGCAGGTGGCCCAGGCCCGCAACTACTCGCCCCAGTGGGAATACACGCAGCTCTACGCCGAGACGTACAGGCTGCGCACCTCCCTGCAGAGCGCGGTGGCGCCGGCCACGCTGACCGACGACGACCTGCGCGACGTCCACCAGCGGCTGGTCAAGGGCGGCGCCGCCGACCCGGGCACCTCGTTCGACCAGTTCAAGAGCACCCTCTCGGCGGAGAACAAGACGCTGCTGCAGACGTACGTGGCGATGCGCACCGAGCTCGAGAAGATCGTGGCGGACGACAAGGTCAAGCTCAATCCCCGGTACGGCGCCCAGCAGGTCACGCTGCTGTCCGCGCAGTCCGCGGACGGCAAGGACGTGCCGCTGGTGGTGCTCACCCTCTCCGGCGGCGACAGCTCCCAGGGCGCGTACGTCACCGATGTCTCCGCCGTGACCACCCTGGCCTGATGCCCGCCCGGATCGTCCTGCTGGTCACCTCGCCCCGGCTGCCGGCCGGGCTGCTCACGGCCGCCGCGTGGGACCTGGTCCGCGCCTGGCCGGTCCTGGCCGCCGCCGACAGCGAGCAGGCCACGGCGCTGCGGGCGGCCGGCGTGACCGTCACGATCGTCGAGCCCGACCCGGAACGCCTGATCGGCGAGCTGGCCACCCACTCCACGGTCGTCTGGCTCGCCGGTGCGGCCGGCGACGAGGACTTCGCCCGGCGGCTGGGGCTGCGGCTGGCCCGGGAGCCCTCGCTGGCCGAGCTCGAGCTCTGCTACGGCTCCTGGGACCCGCCCGGCGCCCGGCTGCTCGACGCGGTCGCGGTGATGGACCGGCTCGCGTCGCCCGGCGGCGACCCGTGGAAGCGGCAGCAGACGCACGAGAGCCTGGCGCCGTACCTGCTGGAGGAGAGCTACGAGGCGTACGACGCCATCGTCGCGCACGATCTGGCCGCCCTGCGCGAGGAACTGGGCGACGTGCTGCTCCAGGTCGTGCTGCACGCCCGCCTCGCCGAGGACCTGCCCGAGGACGAGCGCTGGACGGTCGACGACGTGGCCGGCGACCTCGTCGACAAGATGATCCGCCGCAACCCGCACGTCTTCGCCGGGGAGGTCGTCGACGGCATCGAGGCGATCACCGAGAACTGGGAGCGGATCAAGCGGCAGGAGAAGACACGGGACTCGGTCCTCGAGGGGATCGCGCTCAGCCAGCCGGCGCTGTCGCTCGCCGCGAAGATCCTGCACCGGGCGGAACGCGCGGGGGTGGACGTACCGTTGCCCGAGGGTCCGGATCTGGGGTCCTCGCTCCTGCGGCTGGTGGCCGCCGCCCGGGCGGACGGCCTCGACCCCGAGGCGCTGCTGCGGCGGGCCGCGCTCGACCACGCGGACGCGGTGCGACAACGCGAGAATGTCGGACCCGCCGAGTAGATTTCGGTCCATGCCGGAGTTCGTGCCGCTCGCCGAGCGCATCGTCGACGCCATTCTCGACAGTGACCCCGCCCTGGCGTCCTACGCCGGGGACCACCGCAGCGACGACCGGCTGCCCGACCGCTCGGTCGGCGCGGTGGCCGAGCGGGTCACCATGCTGCGCGACGCGGCCGACGCCCTGGCCGGCATCGACCCGGACGCCCTCGACCCACAGGACCAGGTCGACCACGCCATCCTCGCCGCCGTCGTCGAGCGCGGCATCTTCGAGCTGGCCGACGTGCGCGAGCACGAGTGGAACCCGCTCGTCCACAACCCCGGCCCGCTGCTGCACTCGCTGATCGCCCGCCCGTTCGCGCCGGTCGAGGAGCGGCTGACGGCCCTCGGCGGCCGGCTCGCCGCGGTCCCCGACGCCCTCGCCACCGCCCGCGCGGTGCTTCGCGACGTGCCCCGCCTGCACGCCGAGGTCGCGGCCGGCCAGTTCGCGGGCACGGCGGCGCTGATCCGCGACCAGCTGCCGACCCTGCTCAAGGAGGCGCCCGGCCTCGGCCCGGTCCTCGAGCCGATCGCCGCGGCGGCGCTGGACGCCTTCGCCGAGTTCGACGGCTGGCTCCGGACCACCCTGGAGAGCGGCGAACCGGGCCGCGACCCCCGCCTGGGCCGCCCGCTCTGGGAGGCGAGGCTCTGGCACACGCTCGACACCGAGCTGCCCGCCGCCGAGGTCCTCGCCCGCGCCCGGCAGAGCCTCGAGACCGCCGGCGCCCAGCTCCGCGAGGCCGCGGCCGAGCTGACCGGCGGCCCGGCCACCGACGAGACCGTGCGCCGCGCCCTCGGTGCCCTCGCCGCCGAGCACCCGGACGACACCACGATCGTCGACCTGGCCAAGGTGACGATGGCCGAGGCCACCGCGTTCGTCCGCGACCACGACCTGATGACCCTGATCGACGACCCCTGCCTGATCGAGGAGATGCCCGAGTTCGCCCGCGGCGTGGCGGTCGCCTACTGCGATCCGCCGGGCCCCCTCGAAACGGCGGACGTCCCCACGTTCTACTGCATCGCCCCGGCCCCGGCCGACTGGCCACCGGCCCGCATCGAATCCTTCTACCGCGAGTACAACGACCACATGCTCCGCAACCTCACGGTCCACGAGGCGATGCCGGGCCACTTCCTCCAGCTGGCCCACTCCCGCCGCTTCCGAGCCGCCACCCGCGTCCGCGCCCTCGGCTTCTCCGGCCCCTTCGTCGAAGGCTGGGCCGTGTACGCGGAGGAGCTGATGGCCACCCTCGGCTTCGGCGGCCTCCCGGTCCGCCTCCAGCAACTCAAGATGCAACTCCGCATGAGCCTCAACGCGGTCATCGACCAGCTCGTCCACTGCGAAGACCTCCCGGAGTCCGAGGCCATGCACCTGATGACGGCCCAGGGCTTCCAGGAGGAAGGCGAGGCCGCCGGCAAATGGAAGCGAGCCCTCCTCACCTCGACCCAGCTCTCGACCTACTTCGTCGGCTACACGGAAATGTCGGCGATCGCCGCGGCCCGCCCCTTCGGCGCCACCCCCAAAGCCTGGCACGACGCCATGCTCGCCCACGGCTCCCCACCACCCCGCCACCTCCGCTTCCTCCTCGGCGTCTGACCCCACTTTCCCCACGCTCGCGGCCGGGTGGGCCAAGAGTAAGGTAGTTACGTGCCTACATTACCCGTCAGCAAGAAGCAGCTGGACAGGCTGGGTGATCGGCTCCGGGATGCCAGCACGCCCTCCGCCGGGGATTCCGAGCTGCTCGAGGCTGTGCTCGGTGCCTACGACGAGGCGCTCCAAGCTGTGCGAGGCCGGCTGCGGCAGCTCGGCTTCGACCCGACGGTGCGCCTCAAGACGACCGGCACGATCATCGACAAGCTGAGGCGGGATCGAAGCTCCAGTTTGAAGACGATCCACGATCTCGCGGGGGCGCGCATCGTGCTGTCCGGGACCTTGCGCGACCAGGACGCTGCAGTCCGTGCTGTGGTTACAGCCTTCACCGACGGCACGGCGGTGCCGTCGGTGATCGACCGCCGGGCGGATCCTCGATCGGGATACCGTGCCGTGCACGTCATCCTGAGAATCGACGGTTTACCCGTGGAGGTGCAGTTCCGCACGGAACTCCAGGACCTCTGGGCCCAATTGTTCGAACGGCTGGCTGACGTGTGGGGACGGCAGATCAGATACGGCGGGCCTCCGGATGACGTCGGCCTGTCTTCCCGGACGGCAGAGGCTCGCCGGACGATCGTTGAGCTTCTGCTGAGCAGCAGCAAAGCCATGGGGGAGCACGAGGGGCGGAGCGCCCGGTTCGTCGACCTCGGCATTCCGGCGTTGTTGCGCAACGCCGGGGTGGACGTCTCGACCAGGAACGAGGACGTCCCGGCGGAGGTGCGCGAGGTACATTTCACATACCTTCACTATGTGCGATCCGAGGCGCTTGCCGAAGAAGCACTGCGGAACATGCTGACGAAGGTGGCCGAGGCGGTTGAGGGGGAGGTGATCGACGGATGAAGCACTACCTGCTGATCTTCGACCGTGTGCGGGGCGAAGTACTCCGCGAGGAAGAATTCCTCGACCGCGCCACCGCGCTGAAGGCGCGCTTCAAGGCTGAGCGAGCGGGGAATCTCTCGAAGGACATCGAGGTGGTCATTCTGGGCGCCGACTCCGCCGATGCGCTCCGGCGCACCCACGCCCGCTACTTCCGGACGGCGGGCGAGCTGGCGCGGACCGATCTGGCGGGCCTGACCGGAGCCTGAGCGCGGCCCCCGCGCGGGCGAAGGGCTCAGGTGCCGCTCTGGCCGCAGCGATCCGCCGTACGGCCACTATCTCCGGGCGGTCTGGCCCGCGTGAGTGGCGGACAGCGCCGCTCAGGTGCCGCGGCGGTCGATGAGTTTGGCGGCTTTCGGGGTGCGGAAGCGGTCGTCCGGGACCGAGTCCGCGTAGTGGGTCATCGCCACCTCGATGCGGCCCTGGCCGAGGACGCCGGTGAAGCTGCCCAGGACGCCCTCGTTGGTGATGCAGGTGGCGAAGTCGCGGGCTGCGGCGCCGTCGACGCCGGTCAGGTCGACGCAGGTGGCGTGGCGGCCCGCGATGGTCGTGTCGTGCTGGTCGACCTCGAGGTCCGGGTCCAGGATCGCCTTGTTCAGCAGGGTCAGGACCGTGGCGGGGGTGATCATGCCGCTGGCGTCGGCGCCGCGGAAGACCGAGGGTGGGGGTGGGCTGGTGGGGGTTGCCGGTGCCGTCATGGTGCAGGTGGCCGGTTTCGCCGTCGTGCGGCATTCGGTGGTGGCGTCGTTCGTCACCAGGACCTGGCCGCCGGGGTAGACGTACGCGCGGCGGGCCGGCTTCTGGGCCTGGGCGATCGTCGCCGTGGCGCCGCCGGTGAGCTGGTACGTCGCCTCGTACGTGAGGTCCGTCGCCCCGGCGAGCTGGGCTGCCAGGTCCGCCACCAGGTCGTTGCGGGAGAGCCCGGCGCCCGACCCGTCGACCGGGTCCGAGCAGCCGGCCGTGGCGGCCAGCAGGATGAGGGCGGCCGCCGCCAGGCGGGGACGGGGAGTCGGCAGGGGCACGTGACCACCTTTGCCGATGGCCGCAACCCGGCGCAAACCAGTAAACAAGCGATTACCCGGAGCGGCCCGTCAGGCGCGCGTACGGCTGAGCAACTGCTGGCGCATCACGTACCGGCGGATGATCCGGGCGAGCGACTCCTCGGTGGCGAAGATGGCGACGATCTCCACCGACATGGGGCCGGGCGGCACCTGCTGGGGCAGCATCGCCACGCGGGACGCGACCGCGGGGATGTCGACGATCTCGCTGCCCAGCTGGATCCAGAGTTGCAGGTCCTCGCCCTCGACGACGTTGGTGCCCTCGAAGTGGGCGCGCATGCTGTTCTCGCTGATGTCCCGGATCCAGCCGTGCGCGTCGCGCCAGCCGGGGCGGCGCATGATGATCTGCTCGCCGCCTCCGCCGCGGACGAAGTGGCGCTGCTGCTCCACGACCGCCTCGCCGGCCGGGTGGACCTCCACCCGGTTCTCCTCGACCTCCACCACGGCGCAGGGCAGGGCGTACCTGCCGCGCGGTGCGGCCGACCAGCGCAGCGTGACGGACGTGCCCACCCGGGGCACGGCGGCCAGCGGCGCCGACAGGGTCAGGCCCGCGCCCTCGGCGTGGACGACGCGGACACGGGCGGCCTGCTCGTCGGAGGCGGTCATCTCGACGTACGAGCCGGCATCGGGGAGCTGCGCGGGAGTAGTCATGGCAACCCCGGTGATCGGCAGCCGGGGCACCGGCATGAGACATGTGACGGCCGAAGTTCACCGGCCGCCGCCACGCCCGGCATCGCGGCTCGATACGCTCAGGGTCGTGGTCGGCCGCAGGGTCGCGGTCTGAGGAATCCATCCGTACGCACACACTGAGGAGCCACGACAGATGGCCACCATTGAAGCGATCGTCGCCCGGGAGATCCTCGACTCGCGGGGCAACCCGACCGTCGAGGTCGAGGTCGGTCTGGACGACGGCACGATCGGCCGCGCGGCCGTCCCGTCCGGCGCGTCCACCGGCGCGTTCGAGGCGATCGAGCTGCGCGACGGCGACAAGGGCCGTTACCTCGGCAAGGGCGTCGAGAAGGCGGTCAGCAACGTCGAGGACAAGATCGCCGACGAACTGCTCGGGTACGAGGCCAGCGAGCAGCGCCTGATCGACGAGAAGATGCTCGACATCGACGGCAGCTCCGACAAGTCCGAGCTGGGCGCCAACGCCATCCTGGGCGTCTCGCTCGCCGTTGCCAAGGCCGCCGCGCAGAGCGCCGAGCTGCCGCTGTTCCGCTACCTGGGCGGTCCGAACGCGCACCTGCTGCCGGTGCCGATGATGAACATCCTCAACGGTGGCGCGCACGCCGACTCGAACGTCGACGTGCAGGAGTTCATGATCGCCCCGATCGGCGCGCCGTCGTTTCGTGAGGCGCTGCGCACCGGCGCGGAGGTCTACCACGCGCTCAAGTCCGTACTGAAGAAGAAGGGCCTGTCGACCGGCCTGGGTGACGAGGGCGGCTTCGCCCCGAGCCTGCCGTCGAACGCCTCGGCGCTGGACCTGATCGCGGAGGCCGTGCAGGCCGCCGGCTTCGCCCTCGGCACCGACATCGTGCTCGCCATGGACGTCGCCGCGACGGAGTTCCACAAGGACGGCGCGTACGTCTTCGAGGGTTCGCCGAAGTCGACCGAGGAGATGATCAACTACTACGCGAAGCTCGCCGAGACGTACCCGATCGTCTCGATCGAGGACCCGCTGTCGGAGGAGGACTGGGCCGGCTGGTCCGCCATGACCGCGCAGCTGGGCTCGAAGATCCAGATCGTGGGCGACGACCTGTTCGTGACGAACCCCACCCGGATCGGCCGGGGCATCGCGGAGAGTGCCGCGAACGCGGTTCTCGTGAAGGTCAACCAGATCGGTTCGCTGACCGAGACCCTGGACGCCGTGGACCTGGCGCACCGGTCCGGCTTCCGCACGATGATGAGCCACCGGTCCGGCGAGACCGAGGATGTCACCATCGCCGACCTGGCCGTCGCCGTCGGCAGCGGGCAGATCAAGACCGGCGCACCGGCCCGTTCGGACCGGGTCGCGAAGTACAACCAGCTGCTGCGCATCGAAGAGGAGCTCGGTAGCGCCGCCCGGTACGCCGGAGCGGGCGCGTTCCCGCGTTACCGCACCGCGTAACCCTGCGTCGAAGATCATGGAGTTGTGGCTCCCGGTTTCGTGGGCATAGTGTCCAGGAGCAGGTGCCGCAACTCCATGGTCTTTGGGCGAGTGCCGGGGGAGGGCAGGGATGACGCAGCGCCGCACACCGAGTGGGCAGGGTCCGTCCCGTCGTTCCACCGGCTATGCGGGGCGTCCGGGGGTCCGTGGTGGCGCCCGACCCACCCGTGCCCGCGACACCGGGGCGACCCGGATCGAGCCGCGCCGCACCCCCGCCGCCCGCACGACCGGCAACATCGGCCGTTCCGGCAGCAGGCCGGCGGCCGCGCGCCGGGCAGCCGCCGCCGGGGCCACCAAACGCACAGTAGCGACCCGCCCCCGGGCGTTCACGGGGCGTGCCACCGTCCTGATCGTCGTGCTGGTCGCGCTGGCCCTCGCGTACACCTATCCGGTCCGCGTCTACCTCGCCCAGGAGTCCGAGATCGCGCAGATGCAGGCCGATCAGGCCGCGCAGCAGGCGCGGATCAAGGGCCTCCAGGAGGAGGTCGACAAGTGGAAGGACCAGGAGTACGTCCGCATCCAGGCCCGTGACCGGCTGTTCTACGTGCGGCCGGGCGAGGTGCCGCTGCTGGTGCTGAACGATCCGGCCGGCGCGGCCAGGGACGCGGGCCGCACCGCGGCGGGCAGCCCCGACCGGTGGTACGACACACTGTGGGGAAGCGTCGCCGCCGCCAACGCAGAATCCCGAAAGTAGATGACGACTCCTTCCGAGACCGATCTCGAGATCGTCGCCGAGCAGCTCGGCCGCCGCCCCCGCGGCACCCGCGCCGTCGCGCACCGTTGCC
This sequence comes from Pseudosporangium ferrugineum, assembly GCF_003002065.1. Classification (GTDB taxonomy): domain Bacteria; phylum Actinomycetota; class Actinomycetes; order Mycobacteriales; family Micromonosporaceae; genus Actinoplanes; species Actinoplanes ferrugineus_A. The sequence goes on along the minus strand of NZ_PVZG01000009.1, from coordinate 261,265 downwards.
CCTGCGGCAATCCCGACGTGGTGGAGACCGAGCCGCGCCTGGACGACGGCACCCCGTTCCCGACGATGTTCTATCTGACGTGTCCCCGCGCGACGGCCGCGTGCAGCCGGCTGGAGTCGGCCGGCGTGATGCGGGAGATGCAGGAGCGTCTCGCCGCCGATCCCGAGCTGGCGGAGCGCTACCGGTCCGCGCACGAGGACTATCTGGCCCGCCGCGAGGCGGTGCAGCACGTGCCCGAGATCGAGAAGGTCTCCGCCGGCGGCATGCCCGACCGGGTCAAGTGCCTGCACGTGCACCTCGGCCACGCGCTGGCGGCCGGTCCGGGCGTCAACCCGTTCGGCGACGAGGTGCGCGCGGCCGTCGAGCCGTGGTGGGCCGGCGGTCCCTGCGTGACTCCCGAGGCGGGGTGACGCGGTGTCCGTCGAGATCCGCCGGGCCCGGACGGCCGACGTCAAGGCGATCCGGGCGCTCGTGGACACGTACACGGCTGACCGGCGGCTGCTCAGCAAGGCGACGGTCACCCTGTACGAGAGCGTGCAGGAGTTCTGGGTCGCCGTGGACAGTGACTCCGGCCGGATCGTCGGCTGCGGCGCGCTGCACGTGATGTGGGAGGACCTGGCGGAGATCCGTACGGTCGCCGTCGATCCCGCGTACCGGGGCCGGAAGATCGGCCACCGCATCGTCGCCGAACTGCTCGGCGCCGCCCGGGAGCTGGGCGTGGCCCGGGTGTTCTGCCTCACCTTCGAGACCCGCTTCTTCGGCTCGTTCGGCTTCGCGGAGATCGACGGTGCGCCCGTGCCGCACGCCGTCTACGAGCAGCTGCTGCGCTCGTACGACGAGGGCGTTGCCGAGTTCCTCGACCTCGAACGGGTGAAGCCGAATACGCTCGGCAACAAGAGGATGTTGCTGCATCTCTAGGAGCCCCGTGTGAGAGTCGCCGCCATCGACTGTGGCACCAACTCGATCCGCCTGCTGATCGCAGACGTGTCCGGCGGCTCGCTGACCGACGTGGCCCGCCGCATGGAGATCGTCCGCCTCGGCGAGGGCGTCGACAGCACCGGCCGCCTCGCCCCCGAGGCCATCGAACGCACCCGCCAGGCCCTGCTCGGGTACGCCGCGGAGATCGCCGAACTGGGGGTGGACCGGGTCCGCATGTGCGCCACGTCCGCCTCCCGCGATGCCTCGAACGCGGAGGACTTCCGGTCGATGGTCCGCTCGGTGCTCGGCGTCGATCCCGAGGTGATCACGGGCGAGGAGGAGGCCCGGCTGTCGTTCACCGGGGCGGTGCACGGGCTCAACGCGGAGCCGCCGTACCTGGTCGTCGACATCGGCGGCGGGTCCACCGAGTTCGTCGTCGGCTTCGAGAAGGTGGACCACGCCGTCTCCGTCGACATCGGGTGCGTCCGGATGACCGAGCGGCACCTGCGCGGCGACCCGCCGTCCCCGGCCGAGGTGGCGGCGGCCGAGCAGGACATCACCCGGGCGGTCGACGGCGCGCTGCGCAAGGTGTCGGGCCACGGCACCATGACCCTGATCGGCCTGGCCGGCTCGGTCACCACCGTCGCGGCCCTGGCCCTGCATCTGCCGAAGTACGACTCGGGCCGGATCCATCACGCCCGGATCGCGTACGACGACGTGGCCACGGTGACCGCCGACCTTCTCGGCGCGACGGTGGCGGACCGGCGCGACCTCGCGGTGATGCACCCGGGCCGGGCCGACGTGATCGCGGCGGGGGCCCTCATCCTGCGGATCATCATGCAGCGGGCCGGCAAGGCGTCGGTGATCGCGAGCGAGCACGACATCCTCGACGGGATCGCCTTCTCGCTGGCCTAGGGCTTCTCGGCGAGGAGCCGGGCGAGCAGGCCGCCGAAGGTCTGTAGTTCCTCCTCGGACAGGGCGGCGAAGGAGTCGGTCAGCGCCGCCCGGACGATCTCGCGGCCCCGTTCGCGGAGGTCCTCGCCCTTGTCCGTGAGCCGGTGACGCACGGCCCGGCCCGGTCCGGGCACGCGCTCGATGAGGCCGCGCTCGATCATCCGGGCGGCCAGGGTGCCGAACGACTGGTCCCGCTGGAAGGTGAGCTGCGCCAGGTCGTGCAGCGACGCCTCGGGGTTCTCGTGCAGGTGGCGCAGGGCGTCCCACTGCACGATCGACAGGCCCAGCGGGGCGAGCCGTTCGTTGATGGTCCGGTGCTGCCGCATCTGGAGCCGCTTGACGGACAGACCGATCTCACCGATGTCTCGAGGCACGAGGGTCACATTACCAGGTTGCTTATATCAGCATGCTGATCTAAGGTTCCTGACATGGACGTCACTTTCACGGAAAGCGGCCGGGGCCGCCCGTTCCTTCTGCTCCACGGCGGCGGCGGCCCGCAGACCGTCATCGGCTTCGCCGACCGCCTGGCCGCGGAGCACCCGGCGCGGGTCATCACCCCGACCCACCCCGGCTTCGGTGGCACGGACCGCCCGGCGGAGCTCACCACGATCGCCGGCCTCGCCGAGCTGTACGTCGCCCTTCTCGACCGGCTGGACCTGCGCGAGGTCGCGGTCGTGGGCAACTCGATCGGCGGCTGGATCGCCGCCGAGATGGCCCTGCTCGACACCGCCCGGATCGCGAGCGTCACCCTGGTCGACGCGGTCGGCATCGAGGTGCCGGGCCACCCGGTGGTCGACTTCTTCGCGCTGACCTTCCCCGAGATCGCGCAGCGCAGCTATTACGAGCCGGCCAGGTTCCTCATCGACCCGGGCGCGATGACGCCGCAGCAGCAGGCGGTCCTGGCCGGCAACCGGGAGGCGCTCGCCGTCTACGCCGGGAAGACGTCCATGATGGACCCGACGCTGGCGCCGAGGCTGTCCGGCGTGACTGTGCCCGTACGCGTCATCTGGGGTGACCACGACCGCATCGCCGACCCGGACTACGGCCGCGCCTACGCGGAGGCCATCCCGGGCGCGGAGTTCGTGCTGCTGCCCGAGACGGGCCACCTTCCGCAGCTGGAGTCCCCGGAGCGCCTGATCCCGCTCGTGTGGGACGCGTCACATAGATGATCTTCGGGGCAGCGCGCGCCCGCCACGCCGAGTTACCGTCTCCTCGCTCGATCGACGTCGAGCGTTTCACGGGGAGAAATCTGTGCTCAAACGTCGTGCGCCGCACCCTGCCCTTTTCCCGGCGGTCCTGGTTCCCGCCCTGATCGCCGGCCTCGCCGTCGGCTCGCCCGCCGCCGCGTCCCGGACCGTGCCGCGGGCCGAACCGGCCACCGCGCCGGTGACCGCCGACGCCGCCTCCCGGGAGGCGCAGGCGACCGGCCTGCCGGTCGAGGTCGTTGCCGAACGCGCCGAGGACGAGCTGCTCTGGGCCAACCCCGACGGGTCCTTCACGTCGGAGATCACCGCCGGTCCGCAGCGGGTCCAGCGGGCGGACGGTACCTGGTCGGACCTCGACACCACGCTGGAACGCCGGCCCGACGGCTCGATCGGCCCGAAGGCCGCCGCCGTCGACCTCACGTTCTCCGGCGGGCACGACGACGACCTGATCCGGATCGCCGACGACGGCAAGGCGCTGGCGTACGGCTGGCCCAAGAACCTGCCGGAACCGACGCTGTCCGGCGACACGGCCACGTACTCCGAGGTCCTCCCCGGCGTCGACCTGAAGCTCACCGCGTCGAGCGTCGGCTACTCGTACGTGATGGTGGTCAAGTCCGCGGACGCCGCCGACAACGCGACGGTGGCGAACCTCGCGCTGACCGTCCGGGGCGAGGGCGTCGACATCCGCCGGTCGGAGTCGGGTGGGATCGCCGCCGTGGACGCCGCCGGCGAGGTCGTCTTCGAGGGCGCCCAGCCGTCCATGTGGGACTCGGCCGGCGACGTCGCGCCGCAGGGCGCCTCGAAGTCCCGGGCCGCGGCGGCGGAGCCGGCGGCCACCGCGCAGCGCGGCCCCGAGGCCGTGGACGAGTCCGTCGCGCCGACCGTCGGCGACCGCGTGGCCGACGTGGACGTCCGGCTCTCCGCCGGGACGCTGACCCTGGTGCCCGACGCGGACCTGCTCGCCGACCCGGCGACCGTCTACCCGGTCTACATCGACCCGGACGAGACCGTGAAGCGCACCGACTGGATGTACGTCAGCAGCGCCCACGCGAGCACGGAGTACTACAAGTTCAAGGACGACGAGGGCGTGGGCCGCTGCTCGAACTGGGGCGGCTACCTGTGCAGCAGCAGCCCGTTCACGAACCGGATGTACTTCAAGTTCACGCCGGTCAAGGCCGACTGGGCGGACCGGGTGGTCAGCAAGGCCGTCTTCCGCGTGTACGAGACGTGGTCGTTCTCCTGCACGGCGAGCTGGGTGAACCTCAACCTCGTCGACGCGGGCAAGGTCAATTCCGGCACCAACTGGAACAACAAGCCGGACGACGGCGACCTCATGGTCGACCGGAAGGTGGCCTACGGCCGGGGCAAGTCGTGCGACCCCGACGCGCCCGCGTCCTGGGTCGAGTTCTCCGACAACAAGGAAGAGACCAACGAGAACCTGACCCCGACCGTACGCACGAAGCTCGCGAACGGCTCGCCGATCGCCTTCTCGCTGAACGCCAAGGACGAGGGCGACGGCAACAGCTGGAAGCGTTTCCGCGGTGACAACGCGGCCCTGTCCGTCACGTTCAACACCCGGCCCGGCAAGCCGTACAACGAGAAGACGACGAGCCCGTCGACCGGCTGCGTCACCGGCTCCGGCCGCCCGTTCGTCCGCGACGCCACCCCGCAGTTGCAGGTGACCGCCGCCGACGACGAGAAGAGCCAGAACCTCAAGGTGACCTTCGAGGTGTGGGACCTGGCCAACACCGCCAAGGCCGTCTACAGCGTGGCCGTGGACCCGCAGAACCAGCAGGGCGACTTCTTCGCCGGGGTGCCCGCGGGCAAGATGGTGCACGGCCACACGTACCGCTGGCGGGCCAAGAGCAACGACGGGTCCGTGGACAGCATCTCCTGGTCCGACTGGTGCGAGATGTCGGTCGACCTCGAGGAGCCGAGCGTGCCGCCGGTGGTCACCTCCGGCGACTTCCCGGCCGAGGGGCGCGGCAAGCCGGTGGGGCAGAGCGGCGTGTTCACCTTCGGCTCCGGTGCGAACAAGGACTCCGCGTACGGCAACGACATCGACTACTACAAGTGGTCGCTGACCACCGACGTGCCGACCAACACGGTGAACAACGGCACGCTCGGCGGCGAGGGCACCACGCCGCCGGTCACCCCCACCAGCTTCGGCCCCAACGTGCTCTACGTGCAGAGCTACGACCGGGCCGGCAACGCCAGTGACCTGTTCCGGTACGTCTTCCGGCCCACCCGGGCCTGCGAGGACCCGGCCGCCGACAGCTGCGCCGCCGGCGTGTGGCTGCTGGACGAGACCACCGGCACCGCCGCGGCCGACACCTCCGGCAAGGAACACCCGCTGACCGTCTCCGGCGCCGCCCGGGTCGCCGGCCAGCTCGGCGCCGCCGACCCCGCCGACGGGGCGTTGCGCCTCGACGGCACGGCCGGCTACGCCTCCGGTGCCGCGGTGGTCGACTCCCGCCAGGGCGTCACGGTGTCCGCCTGGGTCCGGCCCGCGGACTTCACCCACAACGGCACGGTGGTCAGCCAGTCCGGCACGTACGGGAACGGCTTCTCGCTCGGCTATTCCTCCGCCGCGAAGCGGTGGGTCTTCGGCCGGCACAAGGCCGACAAGGCGAACCTCGCGGCCGGCGACCTGGTGCAGGTGACGGCGGCGTCCACGGAGGCGCCCGAGCTGAACCGGTGGACGTACCTGACGGGCGTCTTCGACCCGGCGGACAACATGATGCGGATCTTCGTGGACGGCAAGGAGCAGGGCGCCGCCAAGTACACCGGCACGATCTGGAACGGCGCGAGCAGCCTGCAGCTCGGCCGCGCCCGGCTGAACGACAAGTGGGTGGACCAGTTCGCCGGGGACGTCGACGACGTACGCGTCTTCGCCGGCGTCCTCGACCCCGCCGACATCGACGGCCTCTGGTTCGCCAGCCGGCCGCCGGTCGCCTGAGCCCCTTCTCGGTATGCGGAAGGAAACATCGATGCGTGCGATCACCAACCGTCGCCGTGCGGCGCTCGTCGGGCTTGCCGGTCTCCTGCTGACCACGTTCGCGGCCGTACCGGCCCGGGCCGACGAGCCGGTCGACGAGGCCGCCCGGGAGGCGCGCCGCCCGAAGACCCAGGAGTCCGTCTCCATCGAGGTCGGCGAGGAGGGCATGCAGCCGTCCCTGCCGACGGGCGACGACCCGGCCGGAGCCGCCGACGTGCGGTGGCCCACCGCGGCGTCGGCCACCGTGCCGGTCGCGGACGCCACCGCCACCGCGGGCGGGTTGCCGGTCACCGTGGGAACACCCGCCGACGGCCCCGCCGCCGGGGCGGTGCGGGTCGAGGTGCTGGGCCAGGACGCCGCCGCCCGCGCGGGCGTGCAGGGCGTGCTGCTGTCGGTCTCGCGGACCGACGGCAGGGCGAACCCGGCGGAGGTCAGCCTGGGCGTGGACTACAGCGGCTTCGCCCACGCGTACGGCGGTGACTGGGCGGCGCGGCTGCGTCTGGCCAGCCTGCCGGCGTGCGCGGTGTCCACTCCGGACGTACCGGAATGCCGGGTCGCCACGCCGCTCGACACCCGCAACGATCAGGAACGGGAGCGCGTCGTCGCGGACGTGCCGGCGCCGGCGGCGCCGGGCACGGGCAAGCAGCGGGCGGCGGCCGCGAACGCCGCGAGCGCCGGCCTGCTCGCCCTGTCCAGCGGTGCGAGCGGTGCGACGGGCAGCTACGCGGCGACCTCGCTGGCGCCCTCCGGCAGCTGGCAGAACTCCGGCAACACCGGCGGCTTCAACTGGCAGTACCCGCTGCGGGTGCCGCCGGCCCTGGCCGGCCCCTCGCCGCAGCTCGCGCTCGGCTACTCCTCGGCGAGCGTCGACGGCCGCGTCGGCTCGACCAACAACCAGCCCTCCTGGATCGGCGAGGGCTTCGACATGGCGGTCGGCTACATCGAGCGCTCCTACCGCTCGTGCACCGACGACGGCCACGACGAGCGGGGCGAGGAGAAGTTCGACCTCTGCTGGCACTCCGACAACGCGACCATGTCGTTCGCCGGCCGCAACGGCGAGCTGGTCAAGAAGTCCGGCGACGAGTGGCGGCTCAAGTCCGACGACGGCACGCGGATCACCAAGGAGACCGGCGCCTCGCACGACGGCCACGGCAAGGAGTACTGGGTCGTCACCACCACCGACGGCACCCGCTACTACTTCGGCAAGGGCAAGCGCAGCGCCGACGACAGCGAGAACACCAACTCGGCCTGGCAGGTGCCGGTCTACGGCGACGACGCCGACGAGCCGTGCCACGACGACAAGTTCGCCGATTCCCGCTGCCAGCAGACCTGGCGCTGGAACCTCGACTACGTCATCGACGCGCACGGCAACACGATGACCTACTACTGGGGCATCGAGACGAACCGCTACGGCGCGAACCGGGACGACAAGTCCGTCGAGTACGACCGTGGCGGCTACCTCAAGCGCATCGAGTACGGCGAGCGCGCCGGCAGCGAGAACGACACCACCGCGCCGATGCGCGTGGTCTTCTCGGTGGGCGAGCGCTGCAAGGGCGACGACGCCGACTGCGAGCCCGGTGACCTCAAGAAGGACACCGCGACCCGCTGGCCCGACGTGCCCTTCGACCAGATCTGCACCGACGACGAGAGCTGCGAGGAGCAGTGGTCGCCGACGTTCTTCACGCGCAAGCGGCTGAAGTCGGTCACCACCCAGGTCCACAAGGGCGGCGCGTACAGCGACGTCGACGTCTGGCAGCTCGACCAGTCGTACCCGGACCCGGCCGACGCCTCGACCGCGGCGCTGTGGCTCGACTCGATCACCCACATCGGCAAGGGCGCCGGCGCCGACATCACCCTGCCGAGGACCACCTTCACCAGGGTGCCGCTCGACAACCGGGTGGACCGCGACGGCGACGACCGGCTGCCGTTCCGCAAGTTCCGGATCGGCGCGATCCAGTCCGAGTCCGGCGGGCTGATCTCGGTCAACTACGCCAAGCCCGACTGCAAGCCCGGCGACCTGCCGACGCCCGAGACCAACACCCGCCGGTGCTACCCGTCCTTCTGGTCGAAGGAGGGCCAGATCGGCGAGGACACCGACTGGTTCCACAAGCACGTCGTGGAATCGGTCGTGGAGAACGGGCGTACGGGCAACAGCGTCGCCAAGGTCACCAGCTACGAGTACCTCGGCGGGGCCGCCTGGCACTACGACGACAGCGAGCTCACCAAGGCGAAGAACAAGACCTGGGGGCAGTTCCGGGGCTTCAGGACCGTACGCACGATCGTCGGCGGCACCGGCACGGCCGACCGGCTGCGCACCGAGGCCACGTTCCTGCGGGGCATGGACGGCGACCGCAAGGAGAAGGACGGCGGCCGCAAGTCCGAGTCGGTCACGGCGAGTGACGGCACCACGGTCACGGACAACGATCGCTATCAGGGCTTCCTGCTCGAGCAGCGCACGTTCGACGGTGTCTCCGGCGGCGAGATCAGCGGACTGGTCAACACGCCGTGGTTGTCCGAGCCGACCGCGACCGAGGGCAAGGACGAGGCCCGGCTGCTCGCGATCCGCAAGGCGGCCACGCGGACCACGCTGGACGGCGGCAAGGTCCGGCGCACCTCGGTCGTGCACGAATACGACGGCTACGGGATGCTCGAGAGCTCCGACGACGCCGGGGACCTCGACGTCGCCGGTGACGAGTCGTGCACCCGCAACTGGTACAACCGCAACCCCGACAAGCGGCTCCTGACCCTGGTCAGCCGGGTTCGTACGGTCTCGGTGCCGTGCGGGGACACCCCGACCTTCCCGGACGACGCGGTCTCCGACGTGCGCACCTCCTACAGCGGCGGCGCCTGGGACGACGTGCCCGCCAACGGCGACGTGACCCGCACCGAGCAGGCCGAGTCGTACGCCGACGGCCAGCCGAAGTACGTCACGGTGGCGCGCTCCACCTACGACAGGTACGGCCGGCTGCGCTACTCGTACGACGCCGAGGACAACGAGACCGAGACGAAGTACTTCCCGGCCGACGGCGGCCCCGTCACGGGCATGTCCGTCATCAACCCGCTGAAGCAGGCGACCACCTCGACGGTCGAGCCGGGCTGGGGCCTCGTCACCGAGACGAAGGACCCCAACGACCAGCGCACCGCGCTGCGCTACGACGCCCTCGGCCGGCTCGTGAAGGTCTGGCTGGCCGGCCGCACGGTCGACACGGACGTGCCGGACATCGAATACGTGTACTCCATCCGTACGGATGCCCCGGTCTCCGTCACGACGAAGACGCTGCTGCCCAACGGCGGCGTCAAGACCTCCTACGCCCTGTACGACGGCCTGCTGCGGCCGCGGCAGACGCAGGACCCGTCGCCGAACGTCGGCCGGATCATCACCGACACCCAGTACGACTCGCGCGGCCTCGAGGTGGAGAAGGCCGGGCCGTTCTACAACAAGGACGCGCCGGGCACGACCCTCGTCGACACGTCGAAGGCCGAGGGCAAGCTGCCGCTGACCCAGACCGTGTACGACGCCGTCGGCCGGGCCAAGGAGTCCATCTTCAAGGTCGGGCAGACGGAGCGGTGGCGGACGTCGACGACCTACCACGGCGATCACACCGACGTGACGCCGCCGAAGGGACAGACGCCGACCACCACGTACACGAACGCCCAGGGCCTGACCACCCGCCTGCTGGAGTATCAGGGCGCGAAGGCGGAGGGCGCCGCCGACACCACGATCTACAGCTACGACAAGGCGGACCGCCTCAAGCAGGTGCAGGACCCGGCCGGCAACCTCTGGAAGTACGGCTACGACCTGCTCGGCCGGCAGACCTCCGCGAGCGACCCCGACAACGGGGACACCTCGACCAGCTACAACAGGCTGGACCAGGTCACCTCCACCACCGACGCGCGCAAGCGCAAGCTCGCCTACAAGTACGACGATCTCGGCCGTCCGGAGCTGCTCGAGGAGGTGCCCGCCGACCCGGCGGCCGCCCGCATCAAGCTGGCGACCTGGACGTACGACTCGGCGAAGCTGGGCAAGGGCCGCGCCGCGAGCTCCACCCGCTACATCGGCGCCAACGCCTACACGTCCTCGATCTCCGAGTACGACGTGGCGGGCCGGCCGAAGAGCACGTCGGTCACGATCCCGGCGTCGGAGGGGGCGCTGGCCGGCACGTACTCGGCCTCGGCCACGTACAACGTCGACGGCAGCCCGGAGACGGTCACCGGCCCGGCCGCCGGCGACCTGGCCGCGGAGACCCTGCGCTACGGCTACAACTCCCGCGGCCTGCCGACGTTCGTCACCGGTACGTCCGGCTACGTGCGGGACACGACGTACTCGGACTTCGGCGAGGCCTTGCAGTACACCCTGGGCACCAGCACGGCGACCAAGTACACCTGGCTGACCCAGTCGTACGAGGAGGGCACCCGCCGCCTGCTCAACGCCCGGGTGGACCGCGAGGCCGTGTCCGGCACCGACGCGGACGCCACGTACTCGTACGACCCCGCCGGCAACATCCTCAGCATCGCCGACAAGCCCAGCCAGAGCGGCACCAAACCCGACATCCAGTGCTTCCAGTACGACTACCTGCGCCGGCTGAAGGAAGCGTGGTCGCAGGCGACGACCTGCGCGGCGACGCCGTCCGAGACGGTCCTGGGCGGCGCGGCGCCGTACTGGCAGAGCTTCACGTACGACGTGGCGGGCAACCGCACCCAGGAGCTCACCCACCGGACCACGTCGGCGGGCACGGACGTCAAGAAGGTCTACACCCCGTACGGCGTGGGGGCGAAGCCGGCGCACGCGGTCAAGCGCACCGACATCACCAGCACGACCGCCGGCAAGGTCGTCACCACGGCCGACACGTACGAGTACGACCCGTCCGGCAACACGACCAAGCGCAACCTCTCCGGCAAGCCGGGGGAGGAGTACCGCTGGGACGCCGAGGGCCGCGTCTCCGAGGTCCTGAAGAACGGTACGGTCGTCGCCTCGTTCGTCTACGACGCGGCCGGCCGGCGCCTGCTGCGCCGCGACCTGGCGGGCAAGGCGACCACCCTCTACCTCGGCGGTCTCGAACTCAAGCTGGACACGGCCACCCAGGCGAAGACGGCGACCCGCTACTACACCTTCGGCGGCCGCACCGTCGCCATGCGCACCAAGGCGGCGGTCACCTGGCTGGCCGGCGGCCAGAACGGCACGGCGGAGATCTCCGTCAACGCGGCCGACTCGAAGGTGACCCAGCGCCGCACCCTGCCGTTCGGCGGCGTCCGCGGCAGCACCGGCACCTGGCCCGGCGAGAAGGGCTTCGTCGGCGGCACCAACGACGCGGTCACCGGCCTGACCCACCTCGGCGCCCGCGAGTACGACCCGGCCACCGGCAGATTCCTGTCGGTCGACCCGGTCGTCGACTTCACGGACCCGCAACAGCTCAACGCGTACGCGTACGGCCGCAACAACCCGCTCGCGTTCCCCGACCCGACGGGCCTCTGGTGGGGCTGGAGCAACGTCGGCCACCTCGCCCTCGACGTGGTCGGCCTGGTCCCGGTCGTCGGCGAGGTCGCGGACGTGGCCAACGGCATCTGGTACGCCGCCGAGGGCAACTACGTCGACTCGGCCCTCTCGTTCGCCTCGGCCATCCCGGTCGCGGGCTACGGCGCCACGGCAGCCAAGGGCGCCCGCTACGCCGACGAGGCAATCGACGCGGTCGACGTGGTGGTCGACACGGCGAAGACGGCGAACAAGGCCGAGGACGCGGCGAAGGTCGCGGACAACGTGGTCCCGCCGGCGGCCCCGAAGGCGGCGACCCCGCCGAAGCCGGCCCCACCGGCCAAGCCGAAGGACGCCCCTTCCGGCGCGAAGGACACGTCCCCGAAGAAGGCCGACGGCGACAACCCGAGCGGCGGCAAGGCCAAGGACAGCTGCGAGACGAACAGCTTCGTGCCGGGGACGAAGGTGTTCCTGGCGGACGGTTCGGCCAAGCCGATCGAGGATCTGCAGGTCGGCGACGAGGTGCTCGCCACCGACCCGGAGACGGGCGAGACCGCGGCCAAGCCGGTCGAGGCGACCATCCTCGGCACGGGCCTCAAAGACCTGGTCGAGATCACCGTCGGTCCCGGCGACCGGATCACGGCGACCGCGGGTCACCCGTTCTGGGTGGAGTCGCTGCACCGATGGGTGCCCGCGTCGAAGTTGACTGAGACGGACGACATTCGGATCTCCGGTGGCAAAGACGTCCGGATCAAGAAGCTGAAGCGATTCCTCACATTCGGTCAGCGGGTGCACAACCTGACGGTCACCGACATCCATACGTACTACGTTCTGACCGGTCGTACTGCCACTGCCGTCCTCGTGCACAATTGTGGTGAACGGACCTACAAGCCGGGAGGCAAACACGGGAGCGAGTCTCGGAGCACTTCCCGTGGCGAGAACAGTGCCGAACCGAAGGACGGGCAGGGTGCGTTGGACAACTCGGTGCAGGTCAAGCCCACATCCGAGCGCCGCGTCGGCATCGACCCCTCCAATGGTGACGTTGTCATCCTGGATCAGACCCTCAAGGAGCCCTGTGGATGCACGACTCCGGACGGGTACAACGAGGTCTTCCACGGGCATGTGCGAACGGACTTGGATACGGACAAGGGCATGGCCAAGGCACGTACGGCACTCAGGAACGCGATCAAGGCCGGCTTGATCGAGTTGCCGTCGTGACCGAGGACCCGCCTCTCGACCAGCGGCGTGCCGAGTGGGCCGAGGACTTGACCAACTCGGACGTCGCGGTCTCGACGCGGGCGCTGCTGGCGCTCACCTATGAGGATCCGGACCGCAGGCGAGTCGAACAGATCCTGCTCGATTGCCTGCGGCCCGCCGTCGACCCCCAGCTGAGGGCGCTGGCGGTCACCTGCATGGGCCATGTCGGCCGTCTGCACGGCGCCGTCAGCCCCGACATCGTGACCCGGCTGCGTGGCCTTCTCAGTGATCCGGCCCTAGGAGGGCGCGCCGAAGACGCCCTCGACGACATCGCCTCTTTCGTTGGCCTGAAGGGCGATGCCGAGCCTGGCTGAGCTCCCGCGCGAGGCCCGAGCATGCGAGGGTGCCCTGATGAGCGGATTCCAGTAGTTCTCGCCGAGCTGCCCGCCCGCGTTGTACCGCACTTGCAGGTTGCCGTTGTGCGGGTTCACCAGCACCGACGACTGGGTCAGCGTGGTCTCGCCCGCGGCGTCGCCCAACTGGACGTCGAAGTAGTCGGAGTCCACGTTGATCCGATAACCGCCGTGTTCGTCGTGGTGGCCGCCGCGGTACTGGTGACAACGGTGAGCTCGTCTTCACCGAGAACAGTGGATATTACGGCCGTCGCTGGACCGATGATTTGCGTCAGCAGTTTCAGGGATTCTTGAGTGATAAGGGTCTCGACTTCGAGTGCAGGCCGTGGGGATGATCGCAAAATGGAGGCCCGTCATCTACCGGGGTGACGGGGCATGGATCGGCCTGCTGGCGAGCGGAGAGCTCGGCGTAGGAACGCAGTCCGAAGAACGAGCGAGCTTGGAAGCCGCAGGGATGAGGCCGATGTGGCCCTTCATGGAGAAAAGTTTGCCGGAATGCCGTGATCAGTTCGACAGCCACTGGAGTGAGTTGCGAACTCCCGCCTTCCCCGCGATTGACTCATTGTTTTCTGTCACGATCTCAACGGCATGGAATTCGGGCAGTCAATATTGGATGCTTCGGGCTGCGAATTGGCTCGTTGAATTTGCGCGAACACCGGGATTTGAGCATTCGATCCTGACTGAAGTCCGAGATGAGATGCTCATGTCAGACCTCGTGGGCGATGAGCTGCGGTCGAGGATTTGGTAATCGCTTTCGGAGCGGAGCGGAGCGGAGCGGGGCTTGGCGCTGGATCGCGTGCCGCCCCAGGTGGTAGCCGAGTTGCCAGGAGATGATGCAGTGGGAGAAATTCGATTTCCACTTCAATTCGACAGGCGTTTTCAGCTCTGGTCCTTCCATGTCAGCCACGGTGTGTTGCTTCTTCGGAGCAACAGTCGTCCTGGCTTGCCCGGGCGGGTGGACGTGATGTTCCGAGGCGTAACTGCGCTCCGGGTGCGAAATGAGTATGCGAATTTGTTGCTGGATCGCGTGCCGCTCGAGGAAGCAGCGAAAGTCGTCGGCGGCGACATCGATGCGGTGGAGCGGGATACGCATGTCTTCTCCCTCGGCGCCGCCGGCGGGCCGCCGGGCTTCGTCGTGGCGGGAAGTGCTCACTTCTCCGAAGACGATCTGGAATATGGCGAGCCGAGTTCGATCGATCACCCGCAGCTCTCGGCGCACATACTTCGATCCGGAGATTTCGGCTAGTCTCTCGGTGCCCTTTCCGGGTCGCGACCACCCAGGGCTCCAGAAGCTGGCTGGATAGCTGCAACTGAAAGATTGAACCTGCCGGTACCACGGCTGGGAGTGAGGTGCGAGGCAGCGGTGGATCTTTCGGCGTTCGGCGGGGCAGTGACTGGAATGATGCGCATCGGGTGCGTCGGGATTGCGCGATCTGTTCAGCAACCCGCTGCTCTGCGGTGTGGTGCGGTCGGAGCGGGCGGCATGACAACTTACCGATACCGGCTGCTGCTCGGCTCGTGGGGCATCAGCATCGATTTTGTGGCTGAGGCACGGCCGGCTGAGCACGGCGTACAGGTGACGTGGGACTTCGACGGGCCCGCGCTCGACGAGGAGCAGATGGCCGCGATCTCGGCCGGGATCGCCTTGCGGTCCGCCGAGATTCTGGCTGCCACGGGTGGCAGGCCGGTCGATGTGGTCGTGCGGTCGGTCCGCTACCCGGAGACGGACTACCAGGTGGAGGGCTTGACCGCGGCCGCCGCGGGTTGGGCCGTCGAGCATTTCTGCCTGCCGCCCGGGCCGCCGGCCGTGAGCTTCGATCGTTCGCGCAACCGGTACGTCTTCGAGTGGCCGGAGCCGGGCCGCTGACGCATCGATTGGACACTACTGCGCGAACCGCACTACTGTGCTGCCCGTGGATACGACCCAGCTGCTCAAGGGAGTGCTGGATCTCGCCGTTCTCGCCGTCCTGCGCGACGAGGACGGCTACGGCTACGACATCCTCCGCCGGCTGCGTACCTCCGGGCTCACCGAGGTCGGCGACGCCAGTGTCTACGGGACCCTGCGGCGGTTGTTCAACGCCGGGTTGCTGAGCACGTACGTCGTGCCCAGCGTCGAGGGGCCGCACCGCAAGTATTACGCGCTCAACGCCGCCGGGCGGGGGGAGTTGCAGCGGTCGGGCAAGATCTGGCAGGACTTCGCATCAACGATGGACGATCTGCTTCGCGAGCGGGAGACGGCGTGAAACCCACGGCTCAGGACGAGATCACCGCGTACGTGTTCGCGGTCCGCGCGGCCCTCGGCGATCTGCCCGAGGCGGTGCGGGAGGAGATGCTCCAGGACCTTACCGAGCATCTCACCGAGGTCATGGCGGACGGCGAGGGTTCGCTGGTCGACCGGCTCGGCAGCCCCGAGGTGTACGCCGCCGAGCTGCGGAACTCGACCCCCTTCGTGGGCGGTTTCCCGGACCCGCCGCCGGCCCGGCACAAGCCCTTCGTCGGCCTGCGCGACCAGGTGACGCCGAGCCTGAGCGAGAACCTGCAGAAGGTTCGCGAGCAGATCCTGCCGCCGCTGCGGGTGGCCGACGTGCGCCTGGGCAAGGTGATGGGCTACGAGCGGGCCAGCGACTTCTTCGCCCTGCTGCGCCCGGCCTGGTGGGTGCTGCGCGGCTATCTGGTGGCCATGATCCTCGCCGCCGCCCTCGACGACGGGGGGCAGCCGATCGGCCTGCTGCCGCGGATCGGCGGGAGCGACGCCGTGGCCCTGATGCTGCTGGCCGCCGCGGTGCTGGCGTCGATCTGGTTCGGGCGGCGGGTCACCCGGCTGCCGCGCTGGCCGCGCTTCGGGCTGTACGCGGGTTCCGCCGTTCTCGCGATGGTGGCGCTGGCGGGCTTCTTCGACGCGGACAGCACCAAGCGGGACTCGTACTATTCAGACGTCAACTATGACAACCCGTACAGCTCGGTGGAGGACGTCTTCGTCTACGACGCCGAGGGGCGGCTCGTCACCGGCGCCCGGCTGTTCGACCAGGAGGGGCAGCCGATCCACCTCGGCAACGCGTACTGCCACGACGAGCAGGGCACCTACGTCGACGCGGAGAGCGACGTCTATCCGTACTGTCCCAGCAAGGCGCCGTTCCTGATGCCGGGCGTGCGGCCCTCGGAGAGCTCCGAGCCCAGCGCGTCCAAGAGCGCGCGGGCCAAGCCGAGCGCGACGCCGTCGAGGTGAGCCCGGGCGGCTCGTGAGTCGTTGAAGGCTGCGTGAGACATCCGCGCCGCCTGGCCGCCGCCGTCGCCGCGGGCCTGGTCCTGACCGTCTGGGCCCTCTCCGGCGGCGGGGACGATGCCGAGGACGCCGCCGTCGGCGACTGCCTTGCCGCCACCACCGGCGTACGGATGGACGAGGACGCGGAGGCCGACGCGAGCGTCGTGGGCTGCTCCCAGCCGGCCGCGGCGTACGCCGTCGTCGGCCGGATCGACGGCGAGAACGACTCCCGCAGCCGATCGTGCGAGACCTTCTTCGCCGCGGACGAGGAGTATTTCGTCTACCGCGGCACGGCCGGCGACGGGTACCTGCTGTGCCTGCGGCGTACCGGCTGAGCGATGCTGGACGGGTGCTCAGCCGTACCCGTGAGGACGTCGCCGCCCACGCGGCCGCGGCGCCCGGACTCACCGTGCTCGACGCCGGCATCGCGGATTGTTTCGCCTGCCCCCGGCTGGTCGCGTGGCGTGAGGAGGTCGCCGTCACGAAGCGTGCCGCCTTCCGGGACGAGACCTACTGGGGGCGACCGATCCCGGGGTTCGGCCCGGAGGACGCCACCATCGCCGTGCTGGGGCTCGCCCCGGCCGCGCACGGCGGCAACCGCACCGGCCGGATCTTCACCGGCGACCGCTCCGGCGACGTGCTCTTCGCCGCGCTGCACCGGGCCGGCCTCGCGAACCAGCCGACCAGCGTCTCCGCCGACGACGGCCTCGCGCTGCGGCACACCCGGATCTTCTCGGCGGTCCGCTGCGCCCCGCCGGACAACAAGCCGCTGCCGGTCGAGCGGGACACCTGTGCGCCCTGGCTGCACCGCGAGGTGTCGCTGATCAGGCCCACGCTGCGGGTGGTGGTCGCGCTGGGCGGGTTCGCCTGGGCCGCGTGGTGGCCGGTCCTGACCAGCGTGTACGGCCTGAAGCCGCCCGTTCCGAGGCCCGCGTTCGGCCACGGCGCCCGGGTGTCCGTGGCCGGGGCGCCGGAGCTGGTCGGCTGCTACCACGTGTCGCAGCAGAACACCTTCACCGGCCGGCTCACCCCCGCCATGCTCGACGATGTGTTCGGCAGTGCGAAACGGCTCGCGGGCCTGGCATGATTCGTGTCCTGCCGATTTTCCCGCCGATCATGGATCAGGGCCTGAGCATTGGATCTCGCCGCACTGCGTCGCTGGTGGCCGCTGGCCGCCGTCCTCGCGCTGCTCTTCCTCGCCTCGCTGGCCGCCACCCGGTCGGCGCCGCAGCTCGAGCGCTTCAACCCGGACGCCGGGGCGGAGGCCGAGGTCAGCGCCGCGCCGCTGCTGCCGCCGAGCCCCGAGGCGATCGAGTCGTCCACCCCTGAGCCGGTCGAGGCGGCGCGCGGCCTGCCCGGCTGGGTCGGCACCGCGGCCTGGATCGTGATCGGCATCGCCGCCCTCATCGTGCTCGTGCTGGTCGTCTGGGCGGTGCTGCGCGAACAGCGCAAGCGCCGGGGCCGGCGCACGGGCCGCCGGGCCGGGCCGCGGGCGGAGGCGCGGACGGCCGAGGACCTGGTCGCGGCCCTCGACGCCGGCCTCCAGGAGCTGTCGGACACCGACCGCGACCCGCGCCGCGCCGTGATCGCCTGCTGGGTGCGCCTCGAGCAGGCCGCCGCCGCGGCCGGCACGCCCCGGCACGCCGGGGACAGCCCCACCGACCTGGTCGCGCGCCTCCTCGCCGAGCAGCGGGTCGAGGCGGCCGTGCTGACCCCGTTCGCCGGCGTCTACCGCCAGGCGCGCTACGCGACCCACACCGTGGACGACCAGATGCGCCGCCAGGCGGTGTCGGCGCTGGAACGGCTGCGCGCCGACCTCGGTGCGGGGGTGCCGTCGTGAGCCGCGATCCCGACGGCGGGCTCGAGGACCTCTTCGGCGGCGTCGCCGAGCAGCCCGCCCCGGCGGAGGAGGCCCCCGCCGCCGAGCAGAAGCCGCGCTCGCGGGTCGGCTGGGTGCTGCGCAACCTGCTGCTGGTCGCGGTGGCCACCGCGGTCACCGTCGCGGTGCTGCGCTCGCAGGGCATCAAGGTCTCCGTGCTCCTGGTGGTGGCGGCGTTCGTCGCGTTGCGGCTGCTCATGCTCGCGGTGTCGGAGGTGGCCCCGCCGCCGCTGCCGCGCCCGCAGAACAGGCGCGGCGAGGAGTCCGGCGACTACCGCTGGGCCGGCAATGACACGCTGCGGGTGGCCGTACGCCGCTGGGAGCAGCAACTGGACTGGTCGCGGGAGGACGGCGAGCGCTTCTCGCGTATCGTCCAGCCGGCGCTGGCGGAACTCGCCGACGAGCGCCTGCGGCTGCGGCACGGCATCACCCGCGCGTCGGATCCTCCGCGGGCGCGGGAACTGCTCGGCGAGCCGCTGTGGCAGATGCTCAACGAGCCGGGGCGGCGACCGCCGAAGACCCGGGAGCTGTCGGCGTACGTCGATGCGCTCGAGAAGATCTGAGAAGGGTGGATCGGTGACGGACGCGAGCGTGGAGGCCATGCCGCCCTATGAGGTGGGCCGGCTGGCCGGCGCGGTCCTCGAGTCGGTCGGCAGCGTGGTGGTCGGCAAGCGGGACGCCCTCGAGTTGGTGCTGGCCGGCATCCTGGCCGGCGGGCACGTGCTCCTGGAGGACCTGCCCGGGCTGGGCAAGACCCTGACCGCCCGCTGCTTCGCCCAGGCCCTCGGCCTGGACTTCCGCCGGCTGCAGTTCACCCCGGACCTGCTGCCGGCCGACGTGACCGGTTCCTTCCTGTACGACCAGCGCAAGGGCGACTTCGCCTTCCGGGCCGGCCCGGTGTTCACGAACATGCTGCTCGCCGACGAGATCAACCGGACGCCGCCGAAGACCCAGGCCGCCCTGCTGGAGGCGATGCAGGAGAAGCAGGTGTCGGTCGAGGGCGTCACCTACCGGCTCGACCCGCCCTTCCACGTGCTGGCCACCGCCAACCCGATCGAGTACGAGGGCACGTACCCGCTGCCCGAGGCCCAGCTGGACCGCTTCATGCTGCGCGTCTCGTTCGGCTATCCGACGCAGGACGAGGAGTGGGACGTGCTGCGCCGGCGCATGTCCCGCCGCCAGGAGGAGGCGCAGCTCGCGCCCGTGGTCAACGCCCGCACCCTGATGTCGATGCAGGCCGCGCTGGAGTCGGTGGCGGTCGAGGACTCGATCGGCCGCTACATCGTGGCGCTGACCGCCGCCACCCGCGAGCACGCCTCGGCGCTGGTCGGCTCGTCGCCGCGGGGCTCGCTGGCCCTGCTGCTGCTCGCCCGGGCCCGCGCGGCCCTGGCCGGCCGCGACTACGTGGTGCCCGAGGACGTCAAGGACGTGGCGGTGCCGGCGCTCGCGCACCGGATCACCCTGCGGCCGGAGATGTGGCTGCGCCGGGTCGACCCGTCGTTCGTGGTCCAGGAGGTGCTGCAGAACGTGCCGGCGCCGGCCAGTGGCGCGCTTCCGACGTACGCCGGCGGGTACGCCGAGCAGTGACCGTCTCCGAAGCGCCGCACCTGCGGGCCGCAGTGCCTCCGAACGAGGTCGCGGCCGAGGAGGGCTGGGCGCCGCCGGTGTGGGTGCCCACCCGGGCGCTGGGCCGTACGGTGCTGCTCACCGGCCTGTTGCTGGTGCTCGGCGTCGCGCTGGGCCGGGTCGACCTGGTGCTGCTGGCTGCCCCCTTCGCGATCGGCGCGGCGGTCGGGCTGCGCCGGATGCCGCGGTCGGCCCCCGAGCTGCGGATCGACGCGGACGAGGATCACATCGTCGAGGGCGGCGAGGTCGAGGCGTCGGTCACGGTCACCAACCCGGACGTCATCAACTACGACCTGGTGGTGGTGCGTACCCGCACGTCGCCGTGGCTGCGGCTGGAGGACGCCGACCGGCCCTTCGCGATCAGCGTGACCCCGGACGGCTGGACGGCCGTCGAGTTGCCCGGCACGGCGGTGCGCTGGGGCCGGCACGCCGTCGGCCCGGCCGCTGCCCGGGTGGCGGCGTGCGGCGGCCTGCTGGCCTGCCGCCCGGTGGTGGTGCCGGCCCGCGGCGTGCGGGTCTACCCGGAGACCGAGCCGTTCGCCGCCACCGAGGCGATGCCCGCGGCGGCCGGTCTGGTCGGCAACCACCGGTCGCGGCGGCCCGGCGAGGGCGGCGAGCTGGCCGGCGTACGCCCGTTCGCGCCCGGCGACCGGCTGCGCCGCATCGACTGGCGGGTGTCGCTGCGCACCCGCGACCTGCACGTGGCCTCGACGCTGTCGGACCGGGACGCCGAGGTGCTGCTGCTGCTCGACGTTCTCGGCGAGGCGGGCGCGTCCGGCGGGGTGAAGGGCAAGGCGTCGGTGCTGGACACGACCGTCCGCGCGGCCGCCGCCATCGCCGAGCACTACCTCCAGCGCGGCGACCGGGTCTCGCTCGCCGAGTACGGCTCGACCGCCCGTCGCCTGCGCCCCGCCACCGGCCGCCGGCAGTACCTCACGGTCCTCGAGTGGCTCCTGGACGTGCGGGCCGACACCACCGACCGGGAGCCGCACGAGCACGTCTTCGGCGCCCACAACGTGTCCTCGGACGCGCTGGTGGTGGTGCTGACCCCGTTGGTCGACCCGCGCGCCGCGGACATGCTGGCCGGCCTCGTGCAGACGGGCCGGTACACGGTCGCGGTGGACACGCTGCCGGAGGGCGCCGCGCCGCCGCAGCGCAGCGAGTGGACGCCGCTCGCCACCCGGCTGTGGCGGATGGAGCGGGAGAACGTGCTGGGCCGCCTGCGCGAGCACGGCGTGCCGGTGGTGACCTGGGCCGGGGCGGGCAGCCTGGACCTGGTCCTGCGGGACGTGGCGCGGCTGGCTTCCGCCCCGAGGGGACGCTGACATGCTGAACGGGATCGCGGGGCGGATCGACCGTACGCGGACGGCAGTGGCCCGGGCGACGCTCCTGCCCCTGCTGGTGCGGGCCGGCATCGGTCTCGCGTTCCTGGCGGCGATGCTGGTGGCGTGGCCGGCCACCCTGGTGGTGAGCCGTTACGTCGTCCTGCTCGCGGTCGCCGCGGTCTATCCGGCGTTCGCGCCGCGCGGCCGGGGCGTGACCCTGACCGTGCTGGCCGTCGTCGGCGGCTGGATCGTCGACACCACCTGGTACGACGCTCGCATCGCGCTCTGGCGGCTGCTGGTGATCGCGACCATGCTCTACGCCGGGCACTCGCTGGCGGCGCTCGCGGCGGTGCTGCCGTACGACGCGCTCGTCAACCCGGACGTGATCTCGTCCTGGCTGGTGCGCGCGGGCGTGGTGATCCTCGGCTCGGCCGTGCTGACCGTGGTGGCGCTGGGCCTGACCGCGGAACTGGCCGGTGGCGCGTTCGTCCTGGCGACCCTCGTGGGCCTCGCGGCGGCCGTCGGGGTGACCCTTCTGCTCGCCCGGCTGCTCCGGCGCCCATGACGTTCTCAGCGAAATGAAACCGAAATACCGGCGTTACGACCCTTGACTTCTGGACTTGTCCTTGGTCACAGAACCGGGCGCCGGGCCGCTCCGCGCAGGACAATGAATGCGTGAACCCGCAACGCATCGTGGTGGTAGGCGCAGGACACGTCGGTCTCTACGCGGCCCTTCGCCTGTCGAAGAAGCTCAACGCCCGCCGTGCCGAAGTGATCGTCATCGATCCCCAGCCGCACATGACGTACCAGCCGTTCCTGCCGGAGGCGGCGGCCGGCAACATCTCGCCGCGCCACTCGGTGGTGCCGCTGCGCCGCGAGCTGAAGCGGTGCCACATCGTCTCCGGTGAGGTCACGAAGATCGAGCACGCCCGCCGGACGGTGACCGTGCAGCCGATCGAGGGACCCATCAAGGAGATCGCATACGACCACATCATCGTCGCGCCGGGCTCGGTCTCCCGGGTGCTGCCCATCCCCGGCCTGCGCGACCGCGGCATCGGCTTCAAAACCATCGGCGAGGCCATCTACCTGCGCAACCACATCCTGGACCGGCTCGACGTCGCCGCCGCGACGCCCGACCCCGAGGTGCGCAGGGCGTCCCTGGCGTTCGTCTTCGTGGGCGGCGGCTACGCGGGCGTCGAGGCGCTGGCCGAGATGGAGGACGTGGTCCGCGACGGCCTCAAGTACTACCCGGAGCTGAAGCAGGAGGAGGTCCGGTTCGTCCTCGTGGAGGCGTCCAACCGGATCCTGCCCGAGGTCGGCCCGGAGATGGGCGCGTACGCGGCCCGCCAGCTCCAGAAGCGCGGCATCGACATTCGCCTCGAGACCCGCATGGAGTCCTGCGTCGACGGCGAGGTGCACCTCTCCGACGGCGAGGTCTTCCACGCCGAGACGATCGTCTGGACCGCGGGCGTCAAGCCGTCCCCGATGCTGGACCAGACCGACCTGCCCCGCGGCCCGCGCGGCCACCTCACCTGCCTGCCGACGCTCCAGATCGCCGACGGCGACAAGGTCCTCGACGGCGCCTGGGCGGCGGGCGACTGCGCCCAGGTCCCCGACCTGACCAACCCGGGCGCCTGGTGCTCGCCGAGCGCCCAGCACGCCGTCCGCCAGGCCACGGTCCTCGCCGACAACATCCGCCAGGTCGTCTACGGCGGCACCCCGAAGAACTACCGCCACAAGTACGCCGGCAGCGTCGCCAGCCTCGGCCTCTACAAGGGCGTAGCAAAGATCTACGGCGTCAAGCTCAGGGGCTTCCCGGCCTGGCTGATGCACCGCACGTACCACATGAGCCGCATCCCGTCGTTCAACCGCAAGGCCCGCGTGCTCGTCGACTGGACGCTGGCCTTCGTCCTGAGGCGGGAAGTCATCTCGCTGGGCCAGCTGCACCAGCCCCGCCAGGAGTTCACCCACGTCACCCCCCAGGTGACCGAGGACCGCACCCCGGAGCCGGTCGGAGCCGCCACCCGCTGACCCCCACGAACCCGGCGCCGGAGCCGGCGGCGGTGATCTCCGGGCCGGGTGCGCCGCTGACCGGGGCGATGCCGGCCCGGCCCGCCCGGTGGTTCACCGAGCGGGCCACTTGCCGTCCCACCCACCCCCGCCCAGCCCGCTTTGTCCCACCCCGTCCCGCCCGGCCTTCTTCGGCGCGCTGACCGCAACGAGACCATCCGCCATCGTGCCGAGTGGGCCCGACCCGATACGGTGGGCACCAGCGCCCCGGCCCGGGTGGTGGAACGGCAGACACGGCCGCCTTAAAAGCGGCTGCCCAAAAGGCGTGCGGGTTCGAGACCCGCCCCGGGCACCCTGAGCCTCCGCACGGAGGCCATCGGCCGTCGGTGGGGTCCGTTGCGTGCCCCACTGGAGGGACGCAACGAATCCGCAACGCCCTCCGAAGCGAGGATCTCGCGCACGGTGGCGCCGAGCATGGTCGCCGACGCGGAGGAGCCGCGATCTCCTTGGCGAGCGCCGCCGCACGTTCCTCGACGTCGTGGCGGAATCCGGGCCCGCTCTAGTGCTGCTCGGCCTTGGCCTTCAGCGCACGCTGCACGGTGGTCCAGCAACGCGGGCCGGTGGAACTCGGCCCGTCCTGCTCGACGACGAGCCCGTCGACCGTAATGCGGCAGCTCAAACTTCCATGGGGGTCGGAAACACCCGCCGCATATGCCGGAGCATTCACGTAGAGCACCCCCTCAACCGCACTGATCTCCACCGTCTTGGACCAGGGCAGCGTTCCCGACGACACAGGGTCGGTCGTGTCACCGTCAGGGGTTCGCCAGAGTATGGACCGAAGCGTGGTAGACGAACCGATCACCTCGAAGGTGACCGTCGTCGTCACGGGACCGCCCCTGAACCTCCGGCTTCATCGGTCCGGCCGGCCGGCACAACCGGAATCCGGTCGGCAAGATCCGCCGGCGTCGGAACGAGACCCTTTGGGGCGTGGCCCACGTCGAACTCGAATCACCACACCGCCGGTCCCGGTCAATGAGGCCGTCCAGCAGGACGCCGTCGT
The DNA here is from genome assembly GCF_003002065.1 of Pseudosporangium ferrugineum. GTDB lineage: Bacteria > Actinomycetota > Actinomycetes > Mycobacteriales > Micromonosporaceae > Actinoplanes > Actinoplanes ferrugineus_A. The sequence continues at coordinate 236,948 of NZ_PVZG01000009.1, read as the reverse complement.
CGCCGAGCCTGATCGTCAGCAGCGCCACCCAGGGGTGCGACTCCGTGCCAGTTCAGCGACATTGATCAATGCGCAATCAAGGGTATGGCGGTGGCAATCCGGGAGCGGGTGCCCTGAGTGGACAGCCGAAGCGGGGCCGACACGACACCAGGTCCTTGCGCAGTGGATAGGCGTAGCTGCAATTGTAGGACTGCGCCGGCGTGCTCAATCCGAGACGGTGCCGCGGTTGAACTGCCGTTGAATGGCCGGGAAGTCTTTGCGGCGGTCCTTCAGACCCCAGAGGGAGACTCGTCCGACGCTTCCCGGCTCCGCCCAGTAGCAGTCGGTGCGGATCAGCGGACGCTCCTCACGATTCACGCTGCAGGTGCCGACGCCACCCTCGATCTCTGCGTCCTGCCATTCACCGGTCAGGTTGCCGGTGATAAGGCGAAGCTGGCTCGCCGGGTCGGCCACCTCACCAGCGACGGCGCTCAGCTCGACACCCTCGGCAGGGTCGCTGGTGTCGACGTACACCGCGGTCAGGGTGTCGAGCGGGCGCAAGATGTTTCGTTTGAGGGAGCGGGTGGCGCTCTGCGCGACCTTGGTCCACTTCGCGGTCGTGGTCTGCGGAAGCCCGTCAATCTCGGCGGGGACGGTAAACCTGAACGCCGGCGACGAGGCGGACGGCGCAGCGGGCGGTTCGGCCTGCGGCTCCGGCGAGGCGGAGCACCCGGCCAGGAGCAGGGCGCCACCGGCGAGCACGACGGAGCGGCGCAGGATTTCGGTGCGCATACGTTCCTTTCAATCTGAAGGGAGCGCATAAGGTACCCGACTTCGGAACGGTTCGCGGACACGATGCCCGTCGCTGCGTGCAGCCGGTGAATGAGGAGCGTCGACGCCCTCTTGGCTGCGCTTGTGTGGTGTCAGCTCTTGCGGCGCGCCGCGGTCAGTGAGCGTTCCAGGCTTTCCAGCGCCGGGACAAGGCTGTCCTGCCCGCTGTGGCCGAGTGCCGAGACCGTCAGCTCCTCGAGCTGTTCCCAGATCTGGGCGAGGCGGGGTTGGAGGGCCCGGCCGGCCGGGGTGAGGGAGACGATCATCGCGCGCCTGTCGCGGTCGTCCGGGCGGCGGGTCACCAGACCCGCGTCCTGCATGCGGCGGATGCTGCGGGACAGGGTGGAGTGGTCCAGCCCGATCGACTGCTGCAGCGTCGTCTGGATCTGGTCGTCGCGGTCGTAGAGGCGCATCAGGATCAGCTCCTGCCCGGGGTAGAGGCCGAGCGTCAGGAGTTGCTCGGCGACCAGCCCGTGCAGCGTCCGGGACAGGGCGAGCAGGCTCAAGGTCAGCGGTGCCTGGTGCAGCAGGCTGGGCTTGTTCGTCAGCAGCCTCGCCAAATCCTCGGACACGGGCCCTCCTCGATCTCGTGTGACCACCAACACCTTGAGTTATGTGGCTAGCCAACAAATACTGTGTCCAGCCACATAACTCTGAGAAAGGTACCTCATGAAGGCGATCCAGATGAGCGCGACCGGCGGCCCCGACGTCCTGGAGCAGGTCGATCTGCCGACTCCGCGGCCCGGCGAAGGCGCGGTGCTGATCCGCGTGGAAGCCGCCGGGGTCAACTTCATGGACCTCATGCGACGCAAGGGAATGCCGTTCGACATCCCCACGCCGCTGCCGTTCGTCCCGGGTGCCGAGGTCGCCGGGACCGTCATCGAGCTGGGTGACGGCGTGGAGAACGTCGCGGTGGGTGACCGGGTCTTCGGGGTGTCCGGAGACCTGGCCAACGGCGGCTGGGCCGAGCTGACGACGGCCGGCGCCGCCGGGCTGTTCCCGATCCCGCCGGGTCTGAGCGCGCAGCGCGCGGCCGGGCTGACCGTGGTCGGCGTGGCCGCCGCCGTCATGCTGATCGAGGCGGCCAAGGTCACCGAGGGGGAGACGGTGTTCGTGCCGGCTGCCGCGGGTGGGCTCGGTGGCTTCGCGGTGCAGATCGCCAAGGCGCTCGGTGCCACCGTCATCGCCGGAGCGGGCACCGAGGAGAAGCGCCGGATCGCCCTCGAGCTGGGTGCCGACCACGCGGTGGACTACCACGGGGACGGCTGGCCGCTGGCGGTCAAGGAGCTCACCGGCGGCACGGGGGTCGACGTGGCGCTGGAGGCCGTCGGGCCGCGGCACCTGGGGGAGACGATCTCGATCCTGGCCCCGTTCGGCCGGCTGATCTCGTACGGCAGCCTCGCCGGCTACGACGACACCGTCGACCCGGCGGCCCTGGCGAGCGTGCTCTACAACCCCGCCCCGGCGCAGACCCTGACCGGGTTCAACGTCACGTACTGGCTCACCCACCGCCCCCAGGCGGCGTACGCCGCGGCCGGGCGGCTGCTGACCTGGCTCGCCGACGGCACGGTGACCGGGCCCCGCATCACCAGCCTGCCGCTCGCCGAGGCGGCCGAGGCCCTGTCCCTGCTGGAGAACGGCAAGAACATCGGCAAGGTCGTGCTGGTCCCCTGAACGGCGGCGAGGAGGCCGGCCTGTCAGATGTGACAACCCGGCCGGGGTGACGGGCGCCCGCCTTGTCATCGGCGACGAAGACACCGATGTCGATGCCCTGCCAGCCTGTGCTCGGCGGGCGACGGCCGTCCGCCGAGCATCGGAGAGGAGGTGTCGCCATGCGTACGAAACTGCTCCGGGGGATCGCCGCGGGCGCCCTGGCGGTCACCCTCGGCCTCGTCGGAACCGCCCAACCGGCGGCCGCCGAGCCCCCGCAGGCGGCCCGCGGCGCCGTCAGTGCCCTGGCTTTCGACTGGGTCAGCGCGATCGTGGCGGTGGCCGGTGCGGCGCTCAACAGCGGCGGCTCGTCGTCCAGTCTGGACGCCGCGGTCCGGCAGATCATCGCCGCGGTCGAGGCGTCCGAGCAGAACATCCTGAACCAGATCGACCAGCTCGCCAGCGCCGAGGTCAAGGCCTGCGCCCGTACCCACACGATCGAGTTCAGCGACATCGAGAGCATGAGCCGGACGGTGCTGCAGCTCTGGGCGCAGAGCGCCACGAGCTGCGCGGCGATGGCCAACGAGTACGTCGGCGCCGTGCAGACCAAGGCGCACGTCGACGCGATCGGCTTCGCCATCACCCAGATCTCGGCGATCGCCATCGCCGCCCGCGCCAAGGCCGGCCTGATCAACGGCATCGACCTGCTCGTACGCGACCAGATCCGCAGCTACGAGACGCTGGTGACGAAGCTTCAGCCGTCCTGCGACGAGCGGCGGTGGACCGAGTACGACGACCGCGGCCGCCCGGTGGTCACCGAGATCCACTACACCTGTACGGCCTACAACGGCGACGTCGCGACCGACTACGAGCAGTACTATCTCCTCACGATGGTCCACGGCCCGCTCAACCGCGCCGCGGTGGACGCCGACGCGACGCGCAACACCAGCCGCCGGGTCGCGATGGACGCGCTGCCGCAACTGCGCACCCTGCCGGTCTAGTCACCGGGAAGCAACAGCCCCGAAATCCGCCGGGTCGCGGCCATCCGGCACCGTCATCGCTCCGAAGTGGACGTGACGGGGAGGGGTCGCATCAATGGATGTGTTGTTCAACGCGCTGCGCGAGCGGGTCGAGGCCAACGCGCGGCACGCGGTCGAGACGTTCACCCACGAGGTCACCGAGTACCAGACGATGCCGACCGGCGCCGGAAGCCCGCTGGACATGTACGACTTCGCGGTCTCCATCCGGCGCCGGTCGCTCGATCTCGCCGCGGCCGAGCGGCCGCTCACCGAGAAGGATCTGGCCGGCATCGCCGCGGTCGGCCGGCAGCGCGCCGAGGCGGGGTTGTCGGTGTCCTCGCAGCAGCACGTGCTCGGCCTGCACACCGCGATGATGGTGCGCGAGGTGCAGGATCTGGCCCGCCCGGCCGACGTCAACAGCCTGCTGCGGATCGTCGGCTGGCTGGGCACCCAGGGCCTGCGCGCCCGCACCGCCTACCTGCACGGCTACACCCACGGCGGCGGTGCCGCGCGGGTGCTGCCGACCCGGCTGGAACTCCTGGCCCGGGCCCTGCTCGCGGACGAGCCGGTGGAGCCGTTCGTGGCCGACCTGCACCGGTGCGGGCGGTATCACGTCACCGTGCTGCGTACGGGCCGTCCGGTGTCGCCGGAGATCCGGGGCGAGGTCGTCGCGGTCCTGGCCGCCGACCGGGTCCCGGTGACCTGGCTCGCCGGCGACGAGCTCGCCGTCCTGTCGCCGGCCACCGACCAGCCGGCGGCCGTCATGGACCGGGCCCGCCGGGCCGCGGCGCTGATCGGTCAGCCCTGCGGCCTGGGCGCCGCCGAAGGGCCGGCGGGCGGGCTGGCCGAGGCCTTCGCCCGGGCCCGGGGCGTGAGCCGGGTCGCGCCGCCGCAGGATCGCCCGGACCGGCTGCCCGGCATCGCCGACCTCTTCGTCGAGATGGCTCTCACGCACACGCCGGCGATCGACGGATGGCTGCGCACGTACGCGAGGGCTCTCGCCTCCGGCCCGGACCTGGTGATGACCCTGCACGCGTACTACACGAACGACATGAACCGCGTCACGACCGCCGCCGCGCTGCACATCCACCCGCGCACGCTGGACTACCGGCTGCGCCGCGTGCGCGACGTCACGGGCGTCGACCCGGGCTCCACCGCCGGCGTCCGCCTGCTGAGCGCGGCGGTGGCACGGACACTCGCCGAGGAGCACTACGCCGATTGACAAACCTCGCTGCCCGATTGCGTTCCGCTCACGAAGACGCGCCCCAGGCGGCACCGCGAGACTCCGGACCATGCGAAGACTACGACAGGGCGTCGCGGCCGTGATCCTGGCGGCCACGATGCTCCTCACCGGCACCGCACAACCCGCCCGGGCCGCCGACGGAGCCGCCGACAAGGTCGTCGACCTGGCGCTGCTCGCCTGGAACGTCTACAAGGCCGGGGCGATCACCCCCGAACAGGCCGTGCAGTTCGTACGCCTGCTGACCGGCGCGATCTCCGAGACCGAGAACGCCGTGATCTCTCACATCGACAGCATCGAGGCCCGCGAGGTAATGGGCCACCTGCGCTCCATCTCGTACGGCATGGCCGACTACGAGGCCATCCGCGAGAACGAGGTCTGGCTGGCGGAGTACGTACGCCAGACGCTCTCCGGCTATGCGGGCAACGCCTTCGAGAAGTACCGCGGGGTGAGCAGCGTCAAGGCCAAGGACCAGATCGCCCTGGCCGCGCAGAGCATCTACCCGACCCTGCTGACGGTGGCGACCGATGCCGGCATGCCCGCGGCGCTGGCCCGGGCCGAGGCCGACTATCGCGAGCTCATGGGCGACATCGTGAAGGACCTGGAGCCCAGATGCACGTACGTCCAGGTGCACGGCTCGAACCCGCCGCATTATCTGCACGAGTGCACGGCGGTCAACGGGGAGAAGAGTTCCAAGGTCTTCGACACCACCCAACCGAGCGCCGCCGACCTGTACGACCTCAAGGCCAAGGCCGCCAAGGACTCGGCCTGGCTGGCGGCCCGGCGCACCCTCGACGGGGTGGGACCGGGCAATGGTCCGTAATCCGTCTGAACCCGCGTCGTCGCGCCGCTCCACGGGCGTCCCGACACGGTTAATCTGAGGCGTGCACGGTGCCGGACAGGTCAATGTGGACGATCGCCGGCCGCCGATGGGCGCGGTCGAGGAAAGCCTGCTGCGCCAGGGCCTGCGCTACGCCCTCGGTCTGCGCCTGATCGTCGTGGCGCTGTCCAGCACCGCCTCGCTCCTGCTGACCGAGGCGCCGCGGCAGGGCGTGACCGTGGCCGTCGTGGCCGGGCTCAACGGCTGGAACCTCTGGTACGCCCGCGAGCTGCTCCGCGGCACCCGTACGGCCGGGTGGATCGTGGCCGACATCGCCGTCATGTGCGCGGTGTGCCTGACCCAGCTCTGGACGGTGCGCTCCGATCCCCGTGGCGGCGGGACCTGGGTGCTCATCGCCATGGTGATCACCGTCGTCACGTACGCCTGGCAGATGCCCTGGCCGGCTCTCGCCGCCGGCACGTCCGCGATCATCGCCGCGCACTACGCCGGGGCGATGATCGCGGACCCCGGCGGGTGGCTGGTCAGCGAGGCAGTGGTGGCGTGGACCGCGGCGGAGGTCGCGCTCTCCTGGGCGCTGTACAGGTTCGTGCGGCGCAGTGCGCGTACGGCGGACCGCACGATCGAGAGGGGGCAGGAGATGCGCCGCACCGCGGCCGTCGCGACCGCGCGTCGCGCCGACGAGCGGGAGTATCTCGCCGCCCTGCACGACACCGCCTCGGTCACCCTGCTGATGATCGGCAACGGCGTCCTGACGGAACGGGAGGCCTGGCTCGCCGAGCAGGCACGGCGGGACCTGCGCGAGATCGGCCGGTCGGACGCCGGGCACCACGGCGAGCTCGACCTGATCGGGCTGCTGCGCGAGGTGGCCGCCCAGACGCCGTTACGGGTCTCATGGCGTACCCCCGAATCCCTTGCCCTGCCGGCGGTCGACGCCGTCTCGCTCAGCCGGGGTGTCCGCGAGGCCCTGACCAACGTGGTCCGGCACGCGGGGGTCGACCATGCCGAGATCTCGGTGCGCCGCGACGCCGCCGGGGTGACGGTCGACATCGCCGACGAGGGCGCCGGATTCGACCCCGGCCTGGTGGCACCGGACCGCCACGGCGTGACCCGGTCGCTGCGGGAACGGATGGCCCGCCGCGGCGGCGAGGCGCGCATCGTCAGCAGCCCCGGCGGCGGCACCACCGTCACGCTCCGGTGCCCGCTGTCCGAGCCGGAGGTCCCCGGCGACGAGGGCCTCATCGCCGCCGGCTTCCAGCGCGGCCTGCGCTGGGCCGTCGTGCTGGTGAGCCTGGCCATCCTGGTCCTGCTCGACCTGCCGCACCTGCTGACCGGGCGGGAGGCGTACACCCAGCTCGGTGCGCAGTTCGCCGCCTGGGCCGGGCTGCTCGGCACGACCCTCGTGGCGGCCGTCGCGACCTGGCGCGACCGGCCGGTCAAGCGGTGGCCGCTGCTCGCCGTGGTGCTGGTCTGCTCGGTCGTCGCCACCGCCACGGTCCGGCCCGAATACCGGCTCGGGCCGGCGCACTGGTCGGAGGGCGACGCCGGCTGGCAGGTGGTGCTGATCCTGCTGGACAGCCGGGTGGCGGTCCTCGCCGCGGTCCTCGGTGCGCAGTATCTCCTCACCTTCGCCCAGGCCGCGGCGGACGGGCAGGCGGCGCTGAGCGTCGCGGGCGTGGTCAACGCGACGTGGCTGGTGCTCGCGTTCCAGCTCGCCGTCGGGATGATCGCCGCGGTGCTGCGCGGGCTGGCCGTCTCCTCCGCCCAGGTCGTGCGCGCCGCCGAACAACTGCGGACCTCCGAGGAGGTCGCCCGCCAGCTGCACCGCGACCGGGAACGCCGGTACGCCGACCTCGCCACGACGGCCGTCCCGTTGCTGGAGGGCCTGGCCGACGGGAAGCTCGACCCGGCGGAGCAGGCGGTACGCGAGGAGTGCGCGGCGGAGGCGGCCCGGATGCGGCGGCTCCTCACCGAATACTCGACGGTCCCCGACCCGCTGGTGAGCGAGCTGCGGGCCTGCATCGAGCGGGCCGAGCGGCGGGGGACCCCGGTCTCCTTCGCCGAGTACGGCACCCGCCCGGAACTGCCTCCCCGGGCCCTGCGGCGGCTGACCGAACCGGCCGTCGAGGCGCTCGCCACGGCCCGCGGCAAGGTGCGGCTGACCATCGCGGGCACCGGGGACGCGGTGACCGTCAGCGTCATCGCGAGGTGCGCGCCGCCGCCCGAGGTCCCCGACGGGGACGGGGTACGCCGCTCCACCGTGCTCGACGGCGACCGTTGGTGGATCCAGTCGGTCTGGCGGGAGGCGCCGTGATCAGCGTTGTCGTGGTGGACGACCACCCGGTGGTGCACGCGGGCGTACGGGCCTGGTGCGCGCTCGCCGACCCGCCGATCGAGGTGGTCGCCTGGGGAACCGATGTGTCGGTCGCGTGGCTACCGCCGGGCGCCGGTGCCGACGTGGTGGTGCTCGATCTGCAGCTCGACGTCACCGGCCCGGCGTACGGGAACCTCAAACGCCTGGTCGACGCGGGCCGCCAGGTCATCGTCTACAGCATGCGCGCCGACCGGGAGACCGTGCTGACGTGCCTGGACATCGGCGCGTTCACGTACCTCACGAAGGTCGAGGGCGAGGAGCATCTGGTCGGGGCGATCACGGCGGCGGTGGCGGCTGCTCCGTACACGCCGCCGGCGCTCTCCGGCGCTTTCGGCACCGACGACCGGCCCCACCGCCCGCGGTTGTCGCCCCGCGAGACCGAGGTCCTGCTCGAATGGTTCCACTGTGAATCGAAGGAGATGGTCGCGCGCCGCCTGCACCTCACGGTGCATCGGGTCAACTCCTGCCTCGAACGGGTACGCGTGAAGTACGCCAACGTCGGCCGTGAGGCCCCCACCAAGGCGGCCCTCGTCGCCCGGGCCCTCCAGGATGGACTGATCACGACCGACGAGCTCTGACATGGGGGTCGAACGACCACCACCACGCATCATCGCCGCTCGATATTTTCCTTGAAGGGGAAAGAATCGGGGGCAAGGTGCGGTACCTGTCGACGCAAGGTTCGTGGCGCACCGCGTTGCGCTGGGCCGCCGCCGGTACGGTGGCAGCGCTCCTCGCCGTGCTCGCCGTGGTCGCGGCCGGCCAGCACCGGCGGATCGACCGGCTCGAGCGGGAGGCGGCCGAGTCCCGCCGCGCCGCTGCCGCCGGCGCCGCCGCCGTCGACCAGCGGCTGATCGCGCTCGACCAGCGGGCGAAGACGCTCGACACCCGGCTGGCCGCGCTGGACGAGCACAACCAGCAGGCCTTCGACCCGCGCGCGGTCGCCGCCTCGGCCCTGCCCAGCGTCTTCCAGGTGATCGCCGGCGACTTCTCCGGCAGCGCCTTCGCCGTGGGCCGGCCGCGACCCGGGCGCACCTCGATCCTGACCGCGTACCACGTGATCAAGCCGGTCTGGGCGGGCGGCGGGTCGACCGTACGGCTGGAGCGCGACGGCAAGAGCTACCGGGCCACCATCGTCGACGTCAGCCCGACCCACGACCTCGCCCTGCTCACCGTCACCGCCAAGATCAACGGTTTGACGCCGGCCCGCGCGAAGCCGACCCCCGGCGAGCAGATCCTGGTGGTCGGCGCCCCGCTCGGGCTCACCGACACCATCACCACCGGGGTGGTCAGCGCGGTCCGGGCGCGGGTCGGCGGCCCCGGAACGATGGTCCAGATCGACGCGCCGGTGAACCCCGGGAACTCCGGCGGGCCGGTCATCAACACCCGCAAGGAGGTCGTCGGCATCGCCGACGCCAAAGCCCAGGACGCGGAAGGCATCGGCCTCGCCGTCCCGATCCAGACCGCGTGCAAAGTCTTCGACGTCTGCTGAGGAGGAGCAATGTCCTACCCGCCCCCGGAGGGTTTCCCGTCCCCGGCCAACCCGCCCACCGTGCCCCAGCCCACGGTTCCGCAATCCACGGTTCCGCAGCCCACGGTGCAGTATCCGCCTCAGCCGCCGGCGCCCGCGGCACCGGCGTACGCGCCGCAGATCTCGGGCACCCCGTACGGTGCCGCCGAGGCCCGCCGGCCGCCCACCGTGCTGGTCCTGGCGATCGCCGCCGCGGTGCTGCTGGTCTTCAGCGGCCTGATGCTCGGGCTCTACGTCAACGAACGCGGCACCGTCGGCGACACGAAGGCCAGCCTGCAGTCCACCCGGGCCGACCTCACCGCGCAGCTGAACGAGCAGAAGACCATCGTCACCCAGCAGCAGGAGAAGCTGGCCCAGGCGGAGAAGCGCGCCAACGACCTCAACACTCAGCTCGGCACGTCCAAGACCAAGCTCACCGACGTGACGTCCCAGCGCGATGTCCTGGTGCCCTGCATGCGGCGCATCCAGGACGTCTTCGACTCGGCCGCCAACGGCGACTCGCCGGGCATCAGCCGCGCGCTGCGCCAGGCCCGCACGGCGTGCGACAAGGCCGAGATCAAGGTCGACTCCTGACCGTACGCCGGACCGCCGCGCCGGAGCAGCACCCGATCCGGCGCCGGCGGCCCTCGGCGCCGCCCGCGTCGCGAAGGGACGTGCTGTGCAGCGGCTGGTGATCACGGCGATGCTCCTTGCGGGCGTCACCGCCTGCTCCTCGCCCTCCCCGGAGGAACCCGAACCGACGCCCTCCGTATCCGTGTCCACCGTGCCGCTGAAGTCGCAGGCCGGCTGGTGCTACGCGCGCAACCGCAAGCCCGCCGGCACGTACCGGAAGATCGAGTGCACCGACCCGGACGCCGTGGCGAAGGTCGTCCAGATCAACATCGCCGAACCCACGACGCCGGGCCGCGAATACCAGTACGACTGCACCGTCGACGGGATCGACTTCTACCTCGACCTGGACGCCAAGCCGCCGATCGAGGAGGCGTACTCCGGCAAGGGCCGGCAGTACGCCTGCATGGAGGCCACGAAGGGCCCGCACGCGGACGAGCCGGGCGGCGGCAAACCCCCGACCGTGGCCGGCGACTGCGTGCACCCGGGCAGCCCGGTCACACAGGGCCCGTTCGAGACGCGGTTCGTCGGCGAGATCCGGTGCGCCCAGGCGGACGTCTTCCCGCCGGCCTACAAGGTCACCTCGATCGGCGCGAGCGTGGGCTGTCCGTCCGGCACCGACCTGACGTTCGTCATCAGGCCGCTGGGGCTCCACGAGCGGCGAGAAGGCCTGCGCCTACAAGCTCTGACCGGCCTCAGCCCCGCTCCTCGGCCTTGCCCTGCTCTCGGCCTTGCCCTGCTCCGGGCCTCAGCCCCGGTCCCGGCCGCGGCCTCAGCCTCGGCCTTGACCCGCGCGTTGACCAGGGCCCCCGGCCTCGACTCCGGCTTTGGCCGCGGCCGGTCGGGCCGTCCAGGCCGCTTCGATCATGTGGAAGATCTCGTCGACCGCGGCCTCGGGGTCGGCCGCCTCGCGGGCCAGGGTGTAGGCGTCGACGACGAACTTCGCGAGCGTCCGGCAGGCCGTGGTGACCCCGGGCAGGCCGAGGTCGTCCGCGATCGCGGCGGCCAGCGTGGTCGCGTGGCGGCGCTTCATCGCCTCCTCGTACCCCCGCAGGGCCGGCGACTCGTCGATCACGCGCCAGGTCTCTGCCGCCTCGTCGACCACGCAGTGACGCACCAGGGCGAGGATCTCGCGGCGCAGGGCGGGGATCAGCGGCTCGTCCGGCGCCCGGCCGGTGGCCGCCCGCAGGAGGCGCTCCTCGAAGTCGTCCTCCCGCTCGAACACCAGCGCCTCCTTCGAGGCGAAGTGCGAGAAGACCGTGGTGACGGCCACGTCGGCGGCGGCCGCGACGTCCCGGATGCCCACCGCCTCGAAGCCGCGCTCGACGAACAGCCGCAGGGCCGTGTCGGCGATCTTCTGGCGGGTCGCGGCCTTCTTGCGCTCGCGGCGCCCGGTCGTCGCGCTCATCACATCACGCTATCAAAGTTCAAAAAGCTAACGTGTTAGTGCTAGGTTCGCCGGCATGAAGAAGGTGACTTTCGCCGAGTTCGGCGGCCCGGACGTGCTGCGTCTCGTCGATGCTGCGGAGCCGCACGCCGGTCCCGGCCAGGTGCGCATCGCCGTACGGGCAGCGGGCGTGAACCCGGCCGACTGGAGAGCCCGCGAGGGCCAGTTCGGCCCGGTGACCTTCCCCGCCGAGGTGGGGCTGGACGCCGCCGGGGTGATCGACGAGGTCGGCGCGGGCGTCGAGGACGTCGAGGCCGGCGACCGGGTGTTCGGCTTCGGCACGGGCACCTACGCCGAGTTCGCCGTGCTGACCGCATGGGCCCGCATGCCCGAGGGACTGACGTTCGGGGAGGCGGCCGGATACCCGTCCGTGGTCGAGACCGCGTTGCGCATCCTCCGGCAGGTCGGCGTACGGTCCGGAGAGACGCTGCTGGTCAGCGGGGCGGCCGGGGGAGTGGGCTCGGCGGTCCTGCAGATCGCCCGCGACCGCGGCATCGCCGTGATCGGCACGGCGAGCGCCGCGAACCAGGACTACCTGCGCAGCCTCGGAGCCGTCCCCACGACGTACGGCGAAGGCTGGGCCGAGCGGGTCCGCCACCTGGCCACCGCCGCCTCCGGTCGCCGCCTCGACGCCGGCTCGGGTCGTGGGTTCGACGCCGCTTCCGGTCGTCGGCCGGTCGCGGTCGACGCCGCCCTCGATCTGGCCGGTGCGGGGGTGCTCCGCGAGCTCGTCGAGCTGACCGGCGACCCGCACAAGGTGATCTCCATCGCAGATATGGGCCCGCCGGAGCTCGGTGTCCGGTTCTCCGGCGAGGCCGAGAACAAGCCGGAGGCCCTCGCCGAGGCGGCCCGCCTCATCGCGCAGGGCAAACTCCGCATCCCGGTCGATAAGTCGTATCCGCTGGCCGACGCCGCGACGGCACAGATCGACAGCCGGGCGGGACACACGCGCGGCCGGCGGGTGCTCCTGGTCTGAACGGGCCCGGATGTCCCGGTCGTGCGGGGTTTTCAGGTCGTTCACAGCTTTGCCAGGCGGCTTTGAGCTGGTGGTGCGCTTACTCTTGAGGGGCACGACCCCTACGTGCCTCGACCTCAAAGGGAGGCTGGACGCAGTGAAGACCTCGAACCCGGTGCTCTCACGGCTCGGCCAGGCGGCCGAACGCGAGCGCACGGCCGGATACGGACCGTACGGACCGCCCGCCGGTCAGCCGGGTTACGGCCAGCCGTACCCGTCGGCCTCGGGCTACCCCGCAGCGCCGCCCGCGGTGCAACCCATGACCATCGACGACGTCGTCGTCAAGACCGTGACCCTGCTGGGCATCACCGGCGTCTCCGCCGTCGCGGCCTGGAACCTCATCCCCGACAGCATGATCCGGCCCGCCTGGATCGGCGCGGCGATCGTCGGCCTGGTGCTCGGCTTCGTCATCTCGTTCAGCCGGATGGCAAACCCGGCCCTGGTCGTCGCGTATGCGGTGATCGAGGGCGCCTTCGTCGGCCTGGTCAGCAAGTTCTTCCAGGTCATCGCCGGCTACCAGGGCGTGGTCCTCCAGGCGGTGGTCGCCACCTTCGGCGTCTTCTTCCTGATGGCCTTCCTCTACAAGGCCCGAGTGATCCGCGCGACCCCGAAGTTCGCCCGCGGCATGATCGCCGTCATGACCGGCCTCTTCGCCGTCATGCTGATCAACTTCGTGTTGTCGCTCTTCGACGTCAACACGGGCCTGCGCGACAACGGCCCCCTCGGCATCATCTTCAGCCTGGTCTGCATCGTGGTCGCGTCCCTGAGCTTCATCCTCAGCTTCAACGAGGTGGAGGAGGGGGTCCGCATGGGCCTCCCGCAGCGCTACTCCTGGACCGCGGCCTTCGGCATCCTGGTCAGCCTGATCTGGCTCTACATCGAAATCCTCCGCCTCCTGAGCTTCCTCCAAGGCGACGACTAACCCGCCGCCCCGCCCAGCACCCAACGCCCGGTCCGCCTCCCGCGGACCGGGCGTTCCCATCCCCGGCCGAGCCCCACTCTCCCGCAGGCCCACCGCGGCCAGCGTCGTTCCGGCCGGCCTAACACAGCCCGCGTCGTTCGGTCGGCTCGGCACGGCCCGCGTCGTTCCGGCCGGCCCGGCACAGCCCCATCGTCCCGTGCGGCCCATGGGCCGGGGAGTCGCCTCGTGAGGGCCGGGCGCTTTCCTCTTGGGTAGGGTCACCGCGTGCCTGCCGAAGATTTCCGCGCCGCGGTCCAGCGCCTGCTCGCCCAGGTCGGGCACTGGGAAACCGGCCGGTGGTCGGCCCTGGCCACGGGCACGCCCGGCACCCGCGGCGACCTCGTCCACGCCCTGGTTCAGCGCCTCGCCGACCTGGCCGCCGACGCGGAGAGCCGCCCTCGCCGCCCGGTACCCCGCGAACCCGACACGACCCTGCCCGACCAGCTACGCGTGATGACCGGCGACCTCCTCGCCGCCGACGCCCCCACCGCCGCCCTGGATCGCGCCACGGCCGACATCCTCGACACCCGCCGCCACCTGTGAGCTGACCCACCCGCCGCCGGGTTGAGCTCCGCCGGGCCCGACGCCCTGAACGGCAGCCGAGCCCGGCGGAAGACCTACGGCGCTGCCCAGTTCACCGGTCCAGCGTCGCCCTGCCCGATTGAGCTCCGCCGGGCCCGGCGCCCTGAACGGCAGCCGGACCCAGCGGAAGACCTACGGCGTGCGACCCCGCCCGGTCACCCGAGCGCCACGCCAACGGGTGCGCCACGAGATCCCGCCGCGCACGCGGTCCGCGCCGCCCAGCGAAAGAAAGCTGGCGCCGAACCGCGCTGGCGCCGAGCCGCGCTGGCGCCGAGCCGCGCTGGCGCCGAGCCGCGCTGGCGCCGAGCCGCGCTGGCGCAGGATCATCGCCGCGACCCGCGACCCGCGACCCGCGACCCGCGACCCGCGACCCGCGACCCGCGACCCGCGACCCGCGACCCGCGACCCGGCCGGGCCGGGCCGGGAGAGGTCAGCTGAGCCGCTCCAGAACCATTGCCATGCCCTGACCGCCGCCCACGCACATCGTCTCGAGGCCGATCGACTTGTCGTGCCACTCCAGGGAGTTCAGCAGCGTGCCGGTGATGCGGGCGCCCGTCATGCCGAAGGGGTGGCCGACCGCGATCGCGCCGCCGTTGACGTTGAGTTTCTCGAGGGGGATGTTCAGTTCGCGGTAGGAGGGGATGACCTGGGCCGCGAAGGCCTCGTTGATCTCGACCAGGTCGATGTCGTCGATGGTCATTCCGGCGCGCTTGAGGGCCTGGCGGGACGCCTCGACCGGGCCGAGGCCCATGATCTCGGGGGAGAGGGCGGTCACGCCGGTCGACACGATGCGGGCGAGCGGGGTGATGCCGAGCTCGCGGGCCTTGGTGTCGCTCATGATGACCACGGCGGCGGCGCCGTCGTTGAGGGGGCAGCAGTTGCCGGCGGTGATGCGGCCGTCGGGGCGGAAGACCGGCTTGAGCCCGGCGACGCCCTCGAGGGTCACGCCCGGGCGGGGGCCGTCGTCGGCGGCGACCACGGTGCCGTCCGGCGTGGTGACCGGGGTGATCTCCCGCTGCCAGAAGCCGTCGGCGATGGCCTTCTCCGCGAGGTTCTGGCTGCGTACGCCGAACTCGTCCATGTCCTGCCGGCTCACGTCGTACGCCTGGGCCAGGTTTTCCGCGGTGTAGCCCATGCCGAGGTAGATGTCGGGGAGCGCGCCGTCCTCACGCGGGTCGTGCCAGACGCCGCCGTTCTTCGCCGCGTCGGTCGTGCGTACGCGGGCCTCGGCGAACTTGGGGTTCTCCCAGCCGCCGCCGACGAGCTCCTGGGCGTCCGGCGGCAGGCCGTCGGAGTTGCCGCGGTGGAAGCGGGAGACGGTCTCCACGCCGGCCGAGACGAAGATGTCGCCCTCGCCGGCCTTGATCGCGTGGAAGGCCATCCGGGTGGTCTGCAGCGAGCTGGAGCAGTAGCGGGTGACGGTCGCGCCCGGCAGCCCGTCGAGGCCGAGCAGGGTGGCGACCACGCGGGCCATGTTGAAGCCCTGCTCGCCGCCGGGGAGTCCGCAGCCGAGGTAGAGGTCCTCGATGAGGGTCCGGTCGAGCTGGGGCACCTTGCTGAGCGCGGCGTCGACGATGGTGGCGGCGAGGTCGTCGGGGCGCAGGTCCTTCAGCGAACCCTTCACGGCGCGGCCGATCGGGGAGCGGGCGGTGGCGACGATGACAGCTTCCGGCATGCAGCCAACGTTAACGCGCCGGTAACTTACGGCGGAAGCACCAGTTCGTCACATCTCCGGGAGCGAGACCTACTCCTGGATCGTGCGCCGCCCGGCCGCCTGCGCCGCGTCCAGCACCGCGGGGTAGAGCGCGTGCGCCCACACCCGGTAACCGTCGGCGGAGGGGTGGAAGCCGTCGTAGCAGAGCGTGCCGGCGTCGGCGCGGAACACCGCGCCGGTCTCGTCGGCCAGGTCGACGACCACGCCGCCGGCCGCGGTGACCGCCGCGGCCTGCGCGCGGGCCACCCGGCGGCCGAGCCAGCCGGTCACCTGCCGCAGCGGCGGGGCGATGGAGCGTACGGCGCCGAGGTCGGGGCAGGTGCCGACGACGACCTGCACGCCCGCGTCGCGGAGCCGGCGCACGGCGGTGCCGAGGTGCTGGGCGGACTCCTCGGGCCCGCGCAGCCCGGTGGCGTCGTGCGAGCCGATCAGCACGACCGCGACGTCGGGGCGGTCGCCGAGCAGGGCGCGGGCCACCTGGGTGGTCAGGTCCGCCGAGCGGGAGCCGGCCACGCCGACGCTGGAGAGCAGCACGTGCCGCCGTCCCGTCTCCGGGGTGCCGTCGGCGAGAAGCCGGGCGAGCTGGCCGCCGACCGTCTCCGACAGCCATTCCACGCCCACGCCGATCGCCGCCGAGTCGCCGAGCAGCACCAGGCGCAGGGCCGGCGCCGCGGACGGGCCCATCGACGTCCGCAGGGCGAGGCCCATGGTCGGCTTGGCGTACCGCCGGGTCTTGGCGGCGATGGCCTCGCCCGCGAGCAGGGCGACGCCGCCCACGGCCGAGGCGAACAGCGTCGTCGCCGCCGCCCTGCCCATCCGTCCCGTCAGGCCCGTCATGTCGCCTCCCTGCCGCGTGGGTGCTTCCGTGCCGCCTCAGTCGACGGTCGCTTGATGATCCTCCGGTGTCCAGCCTACGGCGCCGCCGGCCGAGCGGCTTGATCCACGGCCAACGCGGGCGCCGGCCCGGTGCACCCCGGCGCGGACGGCCCCGGCGACGCTGCCGGAGGTGAAGGCCGGACCGCCCGAGATCGGCGAGAGCGAGGCCCACGCCGTCGCCCGCCGGCCGAACCAGATGCGCGGCTCGCCGAACCACGGGTGCCGGCGCAGCTGCGCCCAGCGGCCCGCCGGCCCGCGCTCGCGCCCGTCGACCCGCGCCGGGCTGACCTCGGTGCCCGCCGCGCGGACGGCCTCGTGCGCGGCCTGCGGGAGGCTGCGCACCCCGTCCGGCCCGGCGGCCGGGGCGCGGTCGTCCTCGCCCAGCATCGCCATCAGCGTCGGCATGATGACCGCGGCGGCGCGGGCGTACCCCTCGACCGACGGGTGGAAGCGGTCGGCGCCGAACATGCGTACCGGATCGGCTTCGAAGGTGGGGCCGAGCAGGTCGCCGAGCGAGACCGTCCGCCCGCCGGCCTCCACCACCGCCACCGTCTGCAGCGCGGCGAGCTGCCGGCTCCAGCGGCGGGCCAGCCAGCGCAGCGGCGGCTTGATCGGCTGGATGGCGCCGATGTCGGGGCACGTGCCGACGACGACCTTGCAGCCCACCGCGCGCAGCCGCCGGACCGCGTCGCCGAGGTGCCGCACGGCCACCGACCGGCCGGACGCGTGGGTCACGTCGTTGCCGCCGATGATGATCACCGCGACCTCGGGCTCGTACTCGAGGGCGGCGTCCACCTGGTACGGAAGCCCGGCCGACGTGGCACCCACCACCGCCACCCGGTGCAGCCGGACCGGGCGCCGCAGCCGGCGCGACACACCCGTGGCCAGCAGCGCGCCCGGCGTCTCCCGGGGCCGGTGCACGCCGTAGCCGGCCGCCGAGGAGTCGCCGAGCACGACCATGTTCAGCGGTTTGCCCGGGAACTTCGGGCCGTACACCCCGTCGCCGCGCGGCGGCGGCGCCTCGGCCATCGGGATGATCCGGCGGGCGTCGGCCGCCTGCCGGAGCAGCACCCCCGCCGAGAGCAGCGTGACTCCCGCCGCGGCGCCCGTGAGGCCCCCCGCGACCTGGCCGGCCAGCTTGATCCGGCGGCGATCCGCGTCTGTCCAGTTGCGCACCTTCTGCACGCTATCCCTCGCTCTCGCTCGTGCTTCCGGCGATGGTGGGGTCTTCGAGGCTAACGCGAGCGTGCGACATAGGCCTGAACTCCGCGCCGAGCGGGCACAACTAGCGGATGGACGTCATGCTGGGACCAGCGAAAGGGGACGACCATGGCTAGAACGTTGCGCCGGACCGCCGCGTTCACCGCGCTCGCGAAGGCTCTGATGAGGGGCAACCGCGGGGGCGCCTCGATCGGCAAGCGGCTGGCCGCGTTGCCCAGGATGATGAGAGCGACCGCGCGCGGCGAGTACGACGGCGGCCTGCGGGTGGCGCTGATGGCCGCCGCGACCGCCTACGTGATCTCCCCGATCGACGTCATCCCCGAGGCCGCCCTGCTGGTCTTCGGGCTGGTCGACGACGCCGCGATGATCGCGTGGCTGGCCGGCACGGTGCTGAGCGAGACCGACCGCTTCCTGGAGTGGGAACGGCAACGTGCCGCCGTCCTGCCCGGTCAGGTCGTGCCCTGAGCCGTAGGCTGGGCTGACAAGTCACTGGTCAGCACCGAGAAGGGCACAAAGACGTGCGGTACTACGACAACGTCGTCGAGATCATCGGGGATACCCCCCTCGTCCGGCTGCGTAGCGTCACCGACGGCATCGCGGCGACCGTCCTCGCCAAGGTGGAGTACTTCAACCCCGGCGGGTCGGTGAAGGACCGGATCGCGGTCCGGATGGTCGACGACGCCGAGAAGGCCGGCCTGCTCAAGGAGGGCGGCACGATCGTCGAGCCGACCAGCGGCAACACGGGCGTGGGGCTGGCCCTCGTCGCCCAGCTGCGCGGCTACCGGTGCGTCTTCGTCTGCCCCGACAAGGTCAGCGAGGACAAGCAGAACGTGCTGCGGGCGTACGGTGCCGAGGTGGTGGTCTGCCCCACCGCCGTCGCCCCCGAGGATCCGCGCTCGTACTACAACGTCTCGGACCGGCTGGCCCGCGAGATCCCGGGCGCGTGGAAGCCCGACCAGTACAGCAACCCGGCGAACCCGCGCTCGCACTACGAGGAGACCGGCCCGGAGATCTGGAAGCAGACCGAGGGCCGGATCACCCACTTCGTCGCCGGCGTCGGCACCGGCGGCACGATCAGCGGCGTCGGGCGCTACCTCAAGGAGCAGGGCGGGGTCCGGATCGTCGGCGCCGACCCGGAGGGCTCGGTCTACTCCGGCGGCACCGGCCGGCCGTACCTGGTGGAGGGCGTCGGCGAGGACTTCTGGCCCGGGACGTACGACCGCGACATCTGCGACGAGGTCATCGAGGTGTCCGACTCGGACTCGTTCGAGATGACCCGCCGGCTCGCCCGCGAGGAGGGCCTGCTGGTCGGCGGCAGCTGCGGCATGGCGGTCGTGGCGGCCCTCGACGCCGCCCGCCGCGCCGGCCCGGACGACGTGATCGTGGTGCTGCTCCCGGACGGCGGCCGCGGCTACCTCTCCAAGATCTTCAACGACACCTGGATGGCCCGGTACGGCTTCCTGGCCACCGGCGACGGCTCCCCGACGGTGGCCACGGCCCTGGCGGCCAAGAGCGGCGCCATGCCCCCGCTGGTGCACGTCCACCCGACCGAGACGGTCCGCGACGCGATCGACTACATGCGCGAGTACGGCGTCAGCCAGCTCCCGGTGCTCAAGGCCGAGCCGCCGGTCGTGACCGGCGAGGTGGCCGGCTCCATCGCCGAGAAGGCGCTGCTGGACGCCCTGTTCACCGGCCAGGCCCACCTGCACGACACCATCGAGCGGCACATGGGGGAGTCGCTCCCGATGATCGGCGGCGGCCAGCCGGTCAGCGAGGCGGTCGCGCTCCTCGAGAAGGCGGACGCCGCGATGGTCCTCATCGACGGCAAGCCCGCCGGCGTCCTCACCCGTCAGGACCTGCTCGCCCACCTCAGCTAAATCAAGATCAAGAGACGGAGGTCGTAGCGGGGTGGTGGGCCCGGACCGCTGCTCACGCCGAGGGCCGGGCGCGGGAATCCATTCGCTGGCGCTCATGACCGGATTCCCGCCCCCGGCGACGTGCGTGAGTGGTCGCGCCCGGAAAATCCGCAGACCCTCCGCCTCGCTCCGGCGGGCACCGCGACCGCGGTCTCGCCGCCGGCCCCGTTTCAGGTGAGTTCCGCGGGGACGGTGACGACGTCCACCAGGGCGTTCTTGCGGAGCACCGTGATCGGCAGGTTCTTGCCGATCGCGGGGCCGAGCATGAGCCGCTGCAGGGCCTGGACGGTCTGCACCTTCTCGCCGCCGGCGGTGATGAGGATGTCGCCCAGGTAGACGCCCGCGGTGCCGGCCGGGCTGCCCGGCACGACCTCCACCACCCGCAGGCCGAGCTTCTGGCCGAGGCGCTCGGCCAGCGGCGGCGGCAGGGGGACCGGGACGCCGGCGACGCCCAGCCAGGCGCGGCGGACGCGTCCCGTGGCGACCAGCTCGCCGATGATCTGGCGGGTGGTCCGGTTGACGGGCACGGCGAGGCCCAGACCGTACCCGGCGACCGCGGTGTTGACCCCCACCACCGTGCCGGTCGAATCGGCGAGCGCGCCCCCGGAGTTGCCCGGGTTGAGGGCCGCGTCGGTCTGGATGACGTTGTCGATGATGCGGACCCGCCGCCCGTCGCGGGCGGGCAGGGAACGGCCGAGGCCGGAGACGACGCCCGCCGTCAC
Organism: Pseudosporangium ferrugineum; assembly: GCF_003002065.1. Taxonomy (GTDB): domain Bacteria; phylum Actinomycetota; class Actinomycetes; order Mycobacteriales; family Micromonosporaceae; genus Actinoplanes; species Actinoplanes ferrugineus_A. The sequence goes on along the minus strand of NZ_PVZG01000009.1, from coordinate 216,426 downwards.
CGAGCCGGCCAGCCCCATCGGGTTGCCGACCGCGACCACGAGCTGGCCGATGCGCAGCCGGTCGGCGTCGCCGAGCGGGGCCGCGGGCGCGCCGGGGCTGTGCACCCGCACGATGGCGAGGTCGGAGAGGGCGTCGGCGCCCACCACGTCGAACCGGGTCTCGGTGCCGTCGGCGAACTCGGCGGTGCCGCCGTTCGCGCCGGCGACCACGTGGGCGTTGGTGATCAGGAATCCGTCGTCGGTGAAGGTCACCGCCGAGCCGGCGCCGGCCCCGCGCGGGGTGCGGACGCTCAGGGCGGCGACGGAGGGCAGAAGGCCGGCGGCGACGCCGGTCACGACACTGCTGTAGGCATCAAGTGCCTCTGTTTCGACACCCGTGTGCTCGGTATCCATGAAACCCGCAACGCCCCGCCCGCCGGCATCGATGTCCGTCCCCCGTCCGCCCACGGCGAACACGGCCTCATGACACACAGTTGCGAAGGTCGCACAGTCAGTCCGATCGGCCGGTGGGGCCCGGGGGTTGTATGGGGTACGACAACGCCGCGTTCCCGGACGGAGGTTCCTACACCATGGTCATCGTCGACCAGGCCGCACCGGCCGGCATCGTGGACCGGCTCCTCTGGCAGGACGCCCAGCGGATGCTCGGGCGCCACACCGAGGCGGGCCACGACGGCAACTGCGTCTGGTGCGGATGGCGGTGGCCCTGCGCCCCCCGGCGCATCGCCGAACGCGCGGACGCCGCCTCCCGGCGCCCGTGGCGCGAGGCGTGGACCTTGCGCCACGACCTGAACAGCCTGCGCGACCTCCCCGGCGTGTTCGACGACAACCGGATACGCCCGGAGACGCGCAAGACCGACGACCTCAACCGAGGCCGCTTCGACTGACCCGACCAGGCGTCCACCGGGAACTTGACCGTCCCCCGGCAAGAAACCGACTCTCCTCGGCCCGGACCGACGCCCACCGCGGTGACACCGCCGTAGCCCCGCCAGCACGAGCGATGTCCCGCACCCGGACCCGCCCCACCGATCGACCGGCACGCCTCCGCCGGTCGGCGCCTCCGGCCAGGCGCAACCCCGGTAGGGGCGGGCGCGGTAGGCGGGAGTGCGTGACCACAGGTTCCCCCGCATTCACTCGGTCACGCGCTCCCGCCCTCCCTCCGCAACCCAGCGCAAGCACCGGCTCTCCTCGCCCGCGGTCCGGCCAGCACGAATGAGCCGGCTCGCGATGCCGCCCAGGTCCGCCGCGCCCAGCGCCCGCCGGCTTGAGATTCGGCGGCCGGGGTTCGATCGGTGGGCCGCGTGCCGGGCTCTCAGCTGTCGGTGGGGGAGACCGCTCGGGCGTAGCGGAGGTGGCGCACCGGCTCGTTGCCGAGCGTGTCCATGCGGGTCACGCCGTCCGCGGTCCAGCCGCCGCGCTCGTAGAAGCGCCGGGCCCGCGCGTTGCCCTCCAGCACCCACAGCACCGCCCGCGGCGCGATGCGGGCCAGCGCCGGCAGGGCGTCCAGCATCATCGCGCGCCCGACGCCCGTGCCGACGAACGCCGGGTCGGCGTGGATCGCGCTCAGCTCGGCGACCCCGTCGTCCTCGCCCGGCCCCAGATACGTGAAACCGACCAGCCGCTCACCGGGCGCGCCGCCCAGCCCCGGCCCGTGGGACGACTCGCCGCCCGGCCGCCCGCCCGGCTCCGGCTCATGGGACGGCGCGCCGGCCAGCCGCGGCTCGTCGGACGGTGCGCCGCTCAGCGGGTCGCCCGGCCGGGGCGTACCGGTCTGCGAAGGGCCGGCTTGGGCGGTGACTGCCACCGTCAGGCGGTGGGTGTCGCGTTCCCATTTCCAGCGCTCCGCCCACCACTCGCCCAGCGCGGCCGGGCTGCCGAACGTCAGCGCCGCCGGCGACACCAGGCCCGCATACGCCGACGCGCGTGAGCGGTAGTGCAGGTCGCCGACGGCGGGGAGGTCGGGGTCAGCCGCGGGGCGTAGCCGCACGTTCATGCGACGAATGTAGCCGCGGCGGGAGGGGAACCCGCATCAGGTCCTCGGCGAGGATGATGTCGCCGTCGAACTCCGTGCGGGCCTCGTCGAGGAAGCGGGTGCTGTCGCCGTACCGTTGGGAGAAGTGGGTCAGGACGACCGTGCGCGCCCCCGATTGCCGGGCCACCGACGCGGCCTGGCCCGCGGTCAGGTGGCCGACCTGGGCGGCCATCGCGGCGTCCTCGGCCAGGAACGTCGACTCGATCACGAGCAGGTCGGCGCCCTCGGCCAGCGCGAAGACGTTGTCGCACAGGCCGGTGTCCATGACGAAGGCGAACTTCTGCCCGGGCCGCGGCGCGCTCACGTCGTCGAGGGTGACCGTTCCCGCGCGGCCCGTGCGTTGCAGTTCCCCGACCGCGGGACCGGTTATTCCGTACGCGGCGAGCAGCGCCGGCACCATCCGGCGGCCGTCCCGCTCGGCGAGGCGGTAACCGTACGTTTCGATGGAATGCCGCAGCGGCAGCGCCGTGAGCGTCCCGCCGGTGGTCTCGGCGCGGAAGCCGTCCGCGACCGGCTCCGGGACCAGGTCGGCGACGTCGTAGAAGCTGGTGGCGTGCCGGAGCCGGTCGAAGTAGTCACGGCCGCCGGCGGGGAAGTGCACCCGCACCGGGTGCGGCACCTTGTCGAGGGAGATCCGCTGGATGATGCCCGGCAGCCCCAGCGAGTGGTCGCCGTGGAAGTGCGTGATGCAGATGCGGGTCAGCGGGGTCACGGCGAGGCCGGCCATCAGCATCTGGCGCTGGGTGCCCTCGCCCGGGTCGAAGAGCAGCACCTCGTCGTCCCAGCGCAGCTGGTAGCCGTTGTGGTTCCGGTGCCGGGTGGGCACCTGACTGGCCGTGCCGAGGATCGTCAGCTCGCGCATCGTGGGTTCCCGGAAATAAGCGACCCCCGGGGACTTCCGCGCGCCTGGTGGAGCACGGTCCGGTCGGACAAGGCCGGATCCCCGGGGGTCGGGTGGCTGTCTGGTATTCGCCGCACCGCTGCCACACGGTCTCGACGTTATTGCAGAGAACTTTCTCGAAGCTGTCGAGGACAGCGGCTAGCGGACAGCCACCTCACGAGTCCCGTTGCTATACAACTTCGGACCACCTCCCTTCACGTGTACGGCCACGTTATCCACCGGAACGCCGCGCGACAACGCCTTTCTTGTCACTACAGCCGCGGGAATACTCGGGGGGACAATTCGGTACCTTCCACCGCCAGGGAGGCGGGGCCGACAATCTGCGGGTCCGGGGTGCCTACCACCTCCGGGTCCTTGTCGTCGTAGTTGAAGCGGTTGAGCACGTAGCGCATGGCCTCGAGCCGGGCCCGCTTCTTGTCGTTGCTCTTCACCACGGTCCACGGGGCGTCGGCGGTGTCGGTGTAGAAGAACATCGCCTCCTTGGCCTCGGTGTAGTCGTCCCACTTGTCCAGCGACTCGAGATCCATCTTCGAGAGCTTCCACTGGCGTACGGGATCGACCTGCCGGATCGCGAACCGGGTGCGCTGCTCGCCCTGGGAGACGGAGAACCAGAATTTGACCAGGTGGATGCCGGAGCGGACGAGCATCCGTTCCAGGTCGGGGGCCTGGCGCATGAACTCGAGGTATTCGGCGCGGGTGCAGAAGCCCATGACCCGTTCGACGCCGGCCCGGTTGTACCAGGATCGGTCGAACATGACGATCTCGCCGGCCGCCGGCAGGTGCTTGATGTAGCGCTGGAAGTACCACTGGGTGCTCTCGCGCTCGTTCGGCTTCTCCAGCGCCACCACCGACGCGCCGCGCGGGTTCAGGTGCTCCATGAAGCGCTTGATCGTGCCGCCCTTGCCCGCGGCGTCGCGCCCCTCGAAGAGGATGACCAGGCGTTCGCCGGTGGCCTTGCACCAGTTCTGCAGCTTGAGCAGCTCGATCTGGAGCAGCCGCTTGTCGTGGTCGTAGTCGGGCCGGGCCAGCCGCTGGTCGTACGGGTATTCCTCGCGCCACGTGTCGACCGGGCTGCCGTCGGCGTTCAGCAGCACCGGGTCGTCGTCATCGTCGTCGGCCACCCGATACCCGCCGAGCTCCGTGACCGGCCCCCGGTACGGGGGAGTCGTCACGTCGTCGGTCGTTTCGTCGCGGTCGGGTCGCTGGTCCTGGTCCTGCTCCTCGGCCTCCATGCCCAGGGTCATACCCACCGCCGGCGACGTACCAACTCACGGAAGGTGAACGGCGTGTGCCGATCAGCCGAGCCAGGCGCGCAGCCGCTTCTTCCGCGACGCCGTGACCGCCGGCGGCAGCTCGTGGAACGTCTCCTCGCCCACCCGCTCCTGCCGGGCGTGCAGGACGCCGTAGTCGAACGCGTCCGGCGCCGTACGCGCGACCTCCCGCAGCACCTCCCGCGCCACCACCGAATCCTGATGCGCGCCGAGCACGTCCTGCAGCGACGTCAGCGCGGAGACGAGCTTCCTGCCCGGCTTGCCGGCGGCCGGCGCGAACACCTCGACGGCGTACCGCGCCTGCTTGTACTTCTTGCGGGCCTCGTGCAGCTCGGCGTCGACGCCGTCGGCCACCGCCTCGTCGAGCAGCGCGTCCGCCCGGCGCAGCACCTTGCGGGCCCGGCGCAGCGCGCCCCCGTCGTCCGGCCGCCCCTCGTCGACCAGGGCGTCGATCGCGTCGAGCAGTCCCAGGTAGCGGTCGCTGTCGAGCGCCTCGACCAGCGCGTCGCGGCCCCGCGTGACGTCGTCGTCCAGCTTCTCCCGGATGCGCGCGGCCACCTCCGGGAACCCTTCGGCCGCGGCGGCCAGCTTGTGCGACAGCACCTGACCGTCGCGGACCGCGCCGAGGCGGTCCGCCAGCCACTTCAGCTCACCCTTGAGGGACTCCGCGCGCTCCGGATCGAACGCGTCCCGGAAGGTCTTCAGCGTGCTGCGCAGGCGCCGGGTCGCCACCCGCATCTTGTGTACGCCCTCAGCATCGCCGGCCCGCACCGACGGGTCCTGTGCCTCGATGGCGTCGCGCTGCTCCCGAGCGTACCGGATAACGGGGTCGGTCCTGCGCTTCTTGCCGACGCGCGGCGCGCTGAGGCGATCGCCCAGCGCACGGGCGAGCTTCGACGGCCCGGCGGCGGGAGTCGCGCCGGCCGCCAGCAGCAGGCCCTCCACGGCGTCGAGAACCTCGGGCCCGCCGTCCACCAGCTCGACCTCGAGCTCCTGCCAGCGCTGAACGTCCCCGCCGGTCTCCGCCTCGACCTCGTCCTGAGCGATCAGCGCGAGCGTCCGCCCCTCCGCGTCGCGGAGCGGCGTCTCGATCCGGCGCGTCCGCAGCGTGGCGACGGGCTTCACCTCCCGGGTACGCACGATCAGCCGCACGACGTCGGCCAGCTCGCCGGGCACCGCGTCGCCGTCGGTCAACGGCACCCGATGCTCGGTACGGCTGGACCCGTCCCCCGGCGTCTTGAGATGCCACCCGGCGTCGTTGCCCCCGGTACGCCGCCGCAGCGTGCGCTTGTTGCGCGCGAGCCGGAGATCCTCGGTGTCGAAGTACGTGGCGTCGAGCTCGTGGGTCTCGGCGTCGCCCAGCCCGCGAGCCCCGCCGGCCCCGTCGAGCGAGGGCAGCCCGAACCCGGCCGGTACGTCGTACTTGCGCTCGGTCTCCGTCGCCATCTGCATGCGTCCAGTCTCGCCGATAGCGGGCGGCTCAGCGAGATGTCACAGCTGATCCGGGGCGTCCGTACAGCGGTTTCTCAGCCGGCCCTCGCACACTGGATCAAGACCCCTGGAGGGTCCGGCGCTCGTCCCCCGTGCGAGCGGCAGGCTCTCCAGGCAGACAGAAGCGCCGCTCCGCCCGCCGCCCCGGTCGGAGCGGCGCTTCCTCACACCCGGGCCCCGCCCCGGCTCCGCAGATACTGCGCCCGCGAGTAATGCGCGGCGGCGGCGCCGTAATACATGGTCGCCAGCGAAACATGGAAACTGTTGTCGGTGAGGGCGTTCTTCGCGTACGCGGTCTCGGACCACCGGATCTCCGCATCCGACTCACTGATCCCCCGCCGAGCACACCGCACCCGATTCAACTCCTTACCGATCCGCCAGGTCTCCAGAGCACTCTCGGCCTGCCGCATCATGGTCAGAGCCTTGGCGATGAGCGCCTCGGCAAGAACCCAGGCACCCTGCTCGTCATCGTTGTGGAAACTGGGCACGGTGGCACCTCCCGAGGGCTACCTCCTGAATTGTCGGTCCATTCAGTGTGTGAGACCCCTTCGGCACTTGTCGATCTTCTACACCCGCACGAGGTACCCCGCCCCACGCCCCGGCGGTTCGTCCTGCCTGAGCCCGGGGAAAAAGAAAACCCGGCTCCGCGAGGGAACCGGGTGGTGTATGCGTCAACGGTACCAGAGCCGGCTCCGATCGGAACCGGCGCCGGGTGTCACCAGCCAGGCGGGCGGGAGTAGTTGCCGGCCGGGTCGGGCAGCTGATGATCAGTGACGTCCTGAGCGGTGAGCTGCCGCCACCAGTGGCGTCCGACTCCGTCCCCGGCCGTGCCGCGCAGGGCGCCGGCGAGGTGGTTCCGGGACGGATTGATCACCCCCACCGGCACCCGGGTTCGGGCGTATTGGACGGGAAAGCGGAGGTCGCTGTCGTTGGAGATCACGACCGCCGCGTCGACCTGGCCGGTCAGAACGTCGACCAGCAGATGGGAGGCCACGTTCACGTCGGAGCCCTTCTCCTCGCGGTGGGCGTAGGAGACCATGAACGTCGCGCCGTGCACCGCGTTGCCCTGCGAGTCCTGGACCATGACGGGCCAGTTGGCCTGGACGACCTGTGGCACACCGGCCGGACCGGGAGACCGCACGGCGAGCGGGGCCTGTTTGACCCTCGCCATGTAATACCCGAGTTCCACATGATCGACGCTGGTATAGCCGTTCAGCGCCTTGATGTAGACGTCCTGATCCGCGTACCCCGAGGGATTGGTGGCCGCGTCGATCAGGGCCGTGCAATAGACGACCCGGTGAATCGTGGCTCCCTGCCAATTGGTGCGAGCGGCCACGAGCGAGGTCGACAGTGCGCGAATGTCGAGCCATCGCCACCCGGGCATTCCGCGACCACAAAGCCCTCGCGCGCCGTAATAAAGGTTGTAGCCGTCGACATAGACACCCACCCGCACGCCGAGGACCCTAGCAATCCGCGAGCTTCGGGCCGCGCCGATCGTGTGACGGCTTGACGACAGCGGCGCTGGATCCAGCCGGACTTCGGTCTTGGCGACGCCGACCGGGCAAGTCATGCCGTGGGAACAGCGCTCAACATGCGATGTGTAGTGGCACCTGCTCGATCAGCCACGTTAGGGCCGTGACGTGCTCAAGCGGCCAGGCCGGAGCTCAGGAGCGGAACCATGCCCGAGCAGACTCCGGCGTCGCGAGCAGCAGAACCACGGCTGCGGCCAACGCGGCGCCCAGCGGGTCGCCCATCACCAGACGGCTCACGATTCCCAGCGTCCCGAAAACCAGCGTCACGACCCACGCCCCACGTCGCCCCTTCCACAGCAGGTACGCCACGAGTGCCACCAGCACCGAGCCGACCATCCCGCCTGCCTGGTACGCACCGAAGCCGTTGGCAAGCAGCCGCAGCAGGGAGGACAGAACGGCGTACAGGCCCACCACCGCCACCGCCACTATCACGGGCCAGGGCGGTAGTCGGGTTCCGGCCGGACGGCCCGCTTGGCCGGCATGCAGTGAATACGCCGAACGAGGCTCGTGCTGGGAAACGTAGGTAGCGGCTGTCGAGGCGAGAAGCGGCGCGTCCGCCGAACCGGCGAAGGCCGGAACAGGGGGCGTGACGAGCTGCATGTGCGAGGTCCACTGGGTGCCGTCCCACCAGCGCTGCGCCGCGGCGTTGTGCGGGTCGGCGTACCAGCCGGCAGGCGCCACGGTGGGTGGTATGTAGGTCATAGAAGTCCCCGTCGGGTGCGGCAGCGTCGTATCGGGTGCCTCGATCGGCCCGGATTCCGGCAACTTGAGCGTTACGGCGCTTAGCGGCGGCCCCGGCGGAGGCGCGATCCCCTGAGGGTGGATCGACGGCCGACGGGATGGCCAGGCAAAACGAACTGAGCCCGCACCCGCCGAAGCGAGCGCGAACTCAGAGGTAGCTAGCGTCAGTTCGTGCGGGCGACACCAACCGGGCAAGACAAGCCGTTGGGAACGAGGCCGCACCAATGTGACCCGTCCTCAGGACGTGTCCCGAGCGTGCACACTGGGTGCTTGGTTGGCTACACTACCCAACCTCTCGCGGTTGCGACACGTCAGAATCTACCGCGTCAATTTGCCACAGGAGCACCAACATGGATGTCTTTATTTCTTGGAGCGGTGAACCGAGCAGAACGGTCGCTAAAGCTCTAAACAGTTGGTTGAGCATGGTGGTGCAGCATGTCGATCCGTGGATGTCAGATGAGGAGATACGTAGCGGCGCGCGATGGAACGAGACTATCGCACAATCGCTAGATAAATGCGACTTTGGGATCGTGTGTGTGACGCGATCAAACCAGGAGGCGGCTTGGCTGATGTTCGAGGCCGGAGCGCTCGCAAAAAGGCTGGAAGTATCGCGCCTAATACCTTTATGTATTGACCTAATGCCGTCCGATATCACATCTCCTCTCCAGGCATTTCAGGGGCGTCATCTTGACGAAGTCGGAATGAGGGATATTGTAATCGACTTGAACGATCTCGCTCCACAACCCAAGCGTCGAGACGCTATTGAACGACTCTTCGACAGAATGTGGCCCGACCTCGAAGGCGTAGTTGAAGAGGCGAGGAGGGCACCAGTCCAGCCCGGCAAGGAATCACACCGTTCTGTCCAGGATATGTTGGGTGAGTTGGTCACGCGTGTGCGGGGGCTTGAACGTGAGCCTGACGCTGCGGGGCTAAGAGGATTGAGGATCTCGCGTAATGACGTAGTGAACATGATGAACGTAGCGGAATCGCTGCGTCAATCGGCCCAAAGGCTAAGCTGGCTAGAAAGTGCAATAAATAACCTGGATTTGTCCGCTAAAGTCATGGGTGTAGAGGATGATCCGTTCCTCTTAGCAGCGTTTCCTGTTGGGTCACTCATTAGGCACCCGCACTTCGGGGTGGGTCGGATCATGGAAATTGAAAGAGGGGAGCAGGGCGCAATCGCCACGGTGATCTTTAGTAAGAGCAAGCGGCGTTTGCGTGCGCCGTTAAGGCAAATCGCGGCGCAGCATCAAGCGGAAGATAGTAGCGCTAAAGACGGAGCGGACGACGATATTCCGTTCTAGGGTGAGAGCCGACCGGGGTGATCGCCACTTAAAGACGGGCAAGGATTACCGCGGTTAGTGATGCTCCGGTAATTGAAACGCCTGTGTGTAAAGCGAGCCACAAGCGATGTAGTGGAACTTTGTGGATCCGAGGGTGCTCGGCTACCTGCTTCGACCAAGCATCCTCGAAAAGATTCCTGACACTGCCGGATGGAATCAGCTCGTCCAGTCTGCTTCGAATAGCGTTTGCTTCGTTTAAGTGAAGCCTGAAGCGCTCGTAGTACTTGATGGATAGTAGTGCGCCAAAGGCGCCCAGAATTAGAATGCCTATCGTGACTATAAGCATTCCAGCTATCAAGCCTTTCTGAACAATGAAACCGATGCCGGCTGCATTCAAGACCAGCAGCATATTGGTTGCCGTAGCTCGTTGGCTTTCAGAGTGCCGTATCTGATCCCAGCGGCTCAACCACATCTGCACTAGAACGTCAACTTCGCCCGTAGCCATGATGGTCAGCCTCCCAATAGTGCCTGAGCCGCTCGACGGCGCTTGGTTCCTAGCGTAGAGAACCGGTCGGCTGTACCGACGTCGGGGACTGAGCCTGTGAGGGTCAATAGCGGGGCGCTCCAGGGGAGAACCCGCAAAGGCCGCGTTTGAGAGGAGGGCACCTACAGTCCGTGGGGCAGGGCTCAAGCTATGTGACCCATCGGCGTACGGTCGATGTATGCGTGCTGCGATCTACTGCCGGATCAGCCAAGACCGAGCCGGAGCAGGGCTAGGCGTTGCCCGCCAGGAAGAGGACTGCCGCGCCCTCTGCGAGGGCAGGGGATGGGTGGTCGTCGAGGTCTATCCCGACAACGACGTCAGCGCCTACTCGGGCGCACCGCGGCCGGCATGGGCACGTTTGCTGGCCGACGTCCGGGCGGGCACCGTAGACGCGATCGTGGGGTGGCATGTCGACCGGCTCACCAGATCGCCGCGGGAGCTGGAAGACGTGATCGACCTCGCCGACAAGTACGGCGTCGAGCTGGCGACGGTCACCGGAGACGTTGACCTCAGCACGCCCACGGGCCGCCTCGTGGCCCGGATGCTCGGCGCTGCCGCCCGGCACGAAGCCGAGCACAAGGCGGAGCGGCAGAAGCGCCAGCGTCGCCAGGCGGCCGAGGCCGGGAGGGTCGCCGGCGGCGGGCACCGGCCGTTCGGCTACGAAGCCGACCGGGTGACGATCGTTCCGGAGGAAGCCGAGATCATTCGGGAGTGCGTTCGCCGCGTGCTGGCGATGGAGTCGTTGGCGAGCATCGTCCGCGACCTCACGCAGCGCGGCATCACGACGACCGCGGGGAACAGCTTCAAGGTCACAAGCCTGCGACAGCTCCTCTGCCGAGCGAGGATCAGCGGTCGCCGCGAGCACACACCGCGGAGCAACTGGGAGACGACGCGCCCGATCATCGGTGACATCGTGGCCGATGCAGTCTGGCCCGGGATCATCACCGCGGACGAGTCCGACCGCGTACGCGCGATCCTCACAGACCCCGACCGGCAGACCCGCCAACCGGGCCAGCGCATGAACAGCTACCTCCTGACCGGCCTACTCGTGTGCCACTGCGGCGCGCGTCTCGTCGGCCGGCCGCGATCGGGTGTGCCTCGCTACGTGTGCTCCAACGCCCCCGGCTACGACTCATGCGGCAAGACCGCCACGAACACGGCACGGACCGATGATCACGTCCGCGACCTGGTCATCGTGGCGTTAGACTCACCCGAGTTCATCGAGCGGCTACGGTCCCGACAGGCCCTCGGATCCGAGGCATCCGACGCGGTAAAGGACGACGAACTACAGCTCGAAGCGCTGGCCCAGCAGTGGGCTCGCAAAGAGATCACTCGCCGAGAGTGGATGGCCGCCCGCGTGGTCGTCGAGCAGCGGCTAGAGCGCAACCGGGCCGCCGCGGCACGGGAGTCTCGCCGGCATGTGCTTCGCGGATTCGTCGGTACGTTGCAGGAGATGTACCAGCGCTGGGAGCGCATGAACGTCTCGCAGCGACGCGCGGTTCTCAGCGCCACCCTGCACTCAATCACGGTCAATCCCGCAGACCCGCGGAAGCGCTGGGATCCGGACCGGTTCGTCCCCGAGTGGATCGCTTAGTTGAGAGAGAGTGACAGCCCGGCGCACGGACTGTCACCGGCGTTTCCGCAGCTTAAACGGTCCTCAGTGACACCGGTGACAGCGGTGACACCCGTGACAGGCTAGACGACGGCGCTGTCCGAGAGCGGCACGTCCGACACTCGGATGATCTGTCCCTCGCCGATGAAGCGACGGATTACCAGCATTCCCGCGTCGTGCGCTTCCTGGCCGGCGTGGCTGGCGGATGCGTCCGATAGCACCCATGGAGTCAGGTTCAGCTCAAACGCATCTACTGCCGTCTTCAAGACGCAGCTTTCTGTTGCAATTCCGCAGATGTAAAGGTCGCTCCACCCTTTCTCTCGCACCAACCTGATCCCCTCAGGGGAAAATAGGCTGTATATCCGCTTGTCCAGCGTAATGGACTTATCGGCCAACTGCGCGAGGTCAGGAACGATATCGATCTCGGGAGAGTCTTGAAGCTTCTGCCAATGAATCATGCGCTCGAAGGGGCTGCCGGGGTAATTGAGGTAGCGGGTAAATACAACAGCACCGCCCTCCTGTTGCCATCGCTTTACTAAGCCAGCGATTACGGGAACCACGGGCGCGGATGGCGGCCGGATGAATCCGTTCTGGACGTCGACCACTACTAGAACCGAGGTGCTGGGAATCACGGCCTAACCTCCGGCGCTGTCGCGAAGTGTTTCAATGGCTTGCGCAAGGTTGCTTTCAAGGTCGCAGGTAGCAAGGATCGCATTCCTCATTGAGCGATGTTGTTCGGTTTCTCGCGGCCTAGCGTTGGTAATTCTTGACCGCGCTCCCCGGACGAAGCGCCAACCATACTCGTCCGGGACAACCGGATCGGATCCGCGCTCGATCATTCTGTTGAGATGGTCTGAGTATGCCCACAGCGACTGTACCGCTAGCTCACAGTGCACCAAATCATCCTCGGCCAACGATCGCTGTTCCGCAATGGGGTAGTACACCACCCCTGACCAGGATGCGTAGCCCATCGAGATTCCCTTGATGCCAAACGGGATCATGTCGGGATGCTCGAAGCCCTCGGCGAGTAGAGACCTTTCTACCAATTCTGCCCGGTGGAGCGAATGCGCAGGCTCAATATCCCGTTCAAGAAGCACTTTCGGAATAGCGAGGATGCGCAAGGCCGTGTCGAGCGTGTCACCCTCCCATGGAGCCTCGTTTACCCAGTACGAGCTCAGGACGTAGGCGGCCTCAGTGCTTTCGCTGGCCCCGAGATCACGGATCCTCCGCGTCGCCCACGCCATGTTGTCCTTGTACGACTGGACTCGCCAGACACTAAGTGCCGCGACATTGGGTAGTGCCAATTCCTCAACGAGGTGGAAAATGGCCACGCCAAATGGCCACACGTGGAGATCGCATTTCCCGTTGATGACATCGACCGGCGCGACGCGACAATCCAACCAATGTTCGACGCCGGGCATGAAATCCGGACGCTCCCTAAGGTGGGCGGCCCGCTCAACGCCGACGAAAACCGGAATGAATTTGTGGGATGTCACGACAAGGCGACTAGCACTTCCTGTGTCCGTCTCGACAGAACCGAAAAGCTCCTGCGGCGTGGCATCATAGGCGAGGCAATACAACTTCCGATAGGCGTCATCCCGGACCTGCACCCGCCCAGTCTCGTGTCTATACAGGGCTTTTTCAAGCGACTCAATGTCTGGGCATCCCGGTAGATTGGCCTGCCAAATCCGGTGTAACTCCCGCGCTGCCCGCCGGCGAGATGTCCAGCCGCGCGCTTCGCGCTTCGTGGTCAGTACAAGGTTGGGCTGGAGCTGCCGTCCAGCCGTTGCCCTGTCCGTGGACATGTCCCTTGTCCCCCTGTGTCCCTGTCTGTCATCTGCCGCCAAGGTCGCTTCGCCGCCATGGTTGAGGCATGACCAAGACGACGTGCAAGTCTCAGGTGGTGACCGCTCGCTTCGGCCCTGGCGCAGCGGGCGGAATGCCGTTCTCACGCGCCAGTTTCCGAACGTAGGCCGCGGTGAACGGCGACAGCCGCTCCACCTCAGACGGCCCGATCCCTGCCCGCAAAGCCGCTAGCACTGCCTCGATCGCGTCGCGTCGAGCCTCCTCGTGAGCGTTCTCTGTTCGTTCGTAGCGCCGCGTTGCCGCAGCTAGAGCGCTTCGTTCATCGGCCATAACAAACACTTTACCGCCACTCTATTGCGCAACTGGTCGGCGTATCGCTACCGTGAAGCGCATCAGAGAAGCGCTTCGTAGGCGCCCTCTACAACCGTTCTGGAGGAACCTGATGGGTAAGCAACCGGCCGACATGTTCGGCCCCCGCCCCGTCGACCTGGAAGGCATCGAGGCCGAATGGCCGCTGATCGAGGCTGAGCTTTCAGTGTTGGACGCCGAGATCGCCAACATCTACGCCGCCGACCACGGCGGCCCGTCGCCGCTGGACTGGCGTCGGCTGCGCAGGGCCGAGGCCCGGGTGACCCGTGTCGCCGCCGAGCTGGCTGCCCGCCCCGTCGTGTTGAAGGCGGTGGCGTGATGCGTAAGCCGACCATCAGCGGCCGTGGTTGGGCCTACATCGGTGCCGCCCTTGGCGGCACGGTGTCGATCGCGGCGAATGTCGCTCACTCCTACGTCCCGCCCGCCGGTGCGCCGGCCGACTGGTCGCCGCCGACCGGCGCGGTCGTTGGGTCGGTGTTCTGGCCGGTCGCTCTGTTCGTGGCCACCGAGATCCTGGCCCGGGTCGCGTGGCCGGTCGGCCGCCGCTGGACGGCGCTGCGGTTCCTGGGACTGCTGCCGGTTGCCCTGGTCGCCGCGATCGTGTCGTACAAGCACGGTTCCGGGCTGCTGCGGTTTTACGGCGAGGATTTCCTGACTGCGCACCTCGGCCCACTCGCGGTTGACGGTCTGATGGTCATGGCCTCGGCCGCCCTGCTCGCCACTGCCCACCGCGCCACGGCGCTCGCCGCCCCGGCCGCCGAGGTGGTGGCAGTGCCGGAACCGGTCGCTGAGCCGGTCATCGCCGAGCAGCCCGCACCGGTTCCGGCGGTCAAGAAGACGCCCGCCAAGCGCGTCATGCCGCGTCCCGCGTCGGCGGAGAAGGTCGCCAAGGTCGCCGCGAAGATGCCCGGCGCGTCAGCCGCGCAGATTGCCGCCAAGGCCGGTGTATCGGCGTCGACTGCCCGGCGTCACCTCGCCGCGCTGAGCGCCACCGACGCGTCACCATCTGCCCCGGTTCCTGCGGAAACGCCCACCCTCACCGTTGCCTGACTTCGCCCGGTGACGCGGCCCCTACCGCCAAGCAAGCGCCGCGTCACCGGCCCTCCCGCCAGCCATCACAGACCAGGAGAGACACCCATCATGCATGCCTCGTTCGCCGCTGTCTTCGTCGCCCTGTTCGTCGCTCACCAGGTCGCCGACCACTGGATCCAAACCCAGCACCAGGCCGACTGCAAGGGCCGCCCCGGCTGGCCTGGCCGCATCGCCTGCGCCGCTCACGTCACCACCTACACCCTCACCGCGCTGGTCGCGCTCGCCTCGATGGCGCTGACCCTCGGCCTGCCGTTGCACCTCGGTCAGGTCGCCGCCGGGCTCACGGTCAGCGCGGTCACGCACTACATCGCCGACCGGCGAACCCCGCTCAAGCGCCTCGCCGCTGCCCTCGGCGCGGGCCGGTTCTACGCCCTCGGCGTCCCGCGTGCCGGCCATGACGACAACCCGTCGCTCGGCACCGGCTCGTACGCCCTGGACCAGTCCTTCCACTACCTGTTCCTGTTCGTCGCCGCCCTCGTGATCGCCGCCTGAGAGCCCCGGGAGGACACCCACCATGAGCACCCCCAACCCGCACCCCGACAACTTCGACTGGACCGCCGCCGAGGCCGATGTCGCTGAGGTGGTCGACCTGGACGCCGCCCGGACCCGCCGCGCGGGAGCGGAGTCCGCCACGCACTTCGAGGTGGCTCTGGACGAGACGCCGACTCGGGGCGGGATGCCGGTCGACGCGCCGCCGGTCGGGCCGTCCGGGCGACGCCCGATCGTGCCGGCCAACTGGTCGACGTGGCCGAACATCCGGCACAGCCTCAAGCAGGCCGCAGAGCTGACCGCCTACCGCGCCGGGTTCCACGCCCTGCGCTCACCCTGGTACGCCTTGCTGGCCTCGTTCTGGGCGGTGGTGGGCCTGTTCCGGCTGATCGGCCGCCAGCTCACGTGGTGGTGGGTGACGGAGCAGTACGGCCTACGGCAGGCCGCCGCGGACGCCAACGACCCGCAGATGTGGCTGAAGCTGCACCGAGAGGTCAAGGCCACCCGCGCGTGGCGGGCCGTCGTCCTGGTGGCCGAGCTGCTCGCCGTGGCCATCGGCGGCCCGGTCCTCTACGCCGCCGCGCCGCTGTGGGCGTTCGCCCTCGTGGTTGCCGGTGCCGTGATCCTGCTGGCGCACCTCGGCCGCCCCGAGGATCGGCGCATCATCACCCCGGCCACCGTGGCCGGCCGTTTCCGCCGGGTCAACCCGGACATCATCCTGCGCGCCTACTACGCCGCTGGGCTCGGCCACCCCGACAAGCCCCACCAGCAGATCAGTTTCGGGTCCACGATGGCCCGGGACGCCTCCGGTACCGGTTCGCAGGTGTCGATCGATCTGCCCTACGGCAAGACGTTCGACGACGCGGTGAAGGCGCGCGGCGCGGTCGCGTCCGGGCTCGACGTCGCGGTGTCGCAGGTGTTCATCACCCGTGACCCGTCCTCGCACCGGCGGCACGTGCTGTGGGTCGCCGACCGCGACCCCCTCGCCCAGGGCGCGGGCCGGACGCCGCTGCTGCGCTGCAAGCCCACCGACATCTGGCAGCCTGCGCCGTTCGGGCTGGACGAGCGCGGCAACAAGGTCGCCGTCGACTTGATGTGGAACAGCATCCTGATCGGAGCACAGCCTCGGCAGGGCAAGACGTTCGCCGCCCGCGCCCTGGCCCTGTACGCCGCTCTGGACCCGTACGTGAAGCTGACCGTTCTGGACGGTGGCGGCAAGCCGGACTGGCGCAAGTTCTCCCTGGTCGCCGACCGGTACGCGTTCGGGCTGGCGATGACCCGCGATGGCGACCCCGCCGAGATCGCCCTCGAAGCGCTGCGCGAGATCAAGGCCGATGTGCAGGACCGTTACGAGCGGCTGTCGAAGCTGCCCGTCGACATCTGCCCTGAGGGCAAGCTGACCCGCGAGATCGCCCGTGACCCGCAGTACCGCATGCCGGTGCGGCTGGTCGTGCTGGACGAGTTCCAGGAGTACTTCGACCTCGGCGACATCAGCAAGGAAATCGCGTCGCTGCTGGTCTACTTGGTCAAGGTCGCCCCGGCCGCCGGGGTCGGGTTCGTCGACGCCACCCAGCGCCCGTCCGGGGTCGGCGGTGGGCAGGTCGCCACCCAGTTCATCAGCTTCCGCGACAACCACCAGGTCCGGTTCAGTCTGCGTACCGGCTCGTGGAACGTCTCCGACCTGGTCCTCGGCGCGGGAGCCAACAGCGAGGGCTACGACTCGTCGTCGCTGCTGCCGTCCTACAAGGGTGTCGGCATCCTGCGCGGCGCGTCGGATGCCACCCCGACCGTGCGGACCTACCTCGCCGACGCCGACGACGCGGAGAAGATCCTCATAGCCGCGCGCAAGCTGCGTGAGGAAGCCGGAACTCTGTCCGGCATGGCCGCCGGGGAGGACGTCGCCCGCGAGATCCGCGACGTGCTCGCCGACGTGCGGTCCGTCATCGAACACGGCGAGACCGGCGCGCAGTGGGACGAGATCGCCACCCGGCTCGCTGCCCGGCTGCCCGAGGCGTACGCCGACGTCACCGCCGAGTCGATCTCCGCTCAGGTCCGCTCGTTCGGTGTACGCAGCGTAGACGTCAAGCGGGCCGGCAAAGCCCTCAAGGGAGCCAAGGCCGACGACATCGACGCCGCGATCGGCCGCCGCAAGGCCGCCTGACGGTCGCGGCTCACCCGCGACCGGTCGCGCCCACGCGACCCGACCCGCGACCGGCCTGGTCAGCACCAACACCGACCGGTCGCGGGTCGCGCCGCCAGCCCTTCACGCCCAAAAACGCCCTCTGGAGGCTTCCTGTGCCTGCCCTCGCCGCGACCGCGACCCCCGAAACGACCTTGACCGGTCTTCTCTGCCTCGCCCTCGTCCTGATCACCCTCGGTTACGCCCTCGGCTGCTGGATCTGGCCGTTCAGCGCCTGCCGACGCTGCCACGGCACCGGCAAACGCCGTAGCCCGTTCGGCCGCGCGTTCGGGCTGTGCCGACGCTGCCACGGCGACGGCCGCCGCCTGCGGATCGGTCGGCGCGTCATCAACAGCCTGCGCGAGCTGCACGACAAGGGCACCCGCTGATGGTCGCCCGGACGATGGCCCGACTCACCCGCACCGCAACCCCGCACACCGCATGGTGCGTCCAGAACCACACCTGCGGCATCGACCAGCACCGCGCCCGACCCGTCATCACGGCCCGAGGAAGCGGGAGGGCCGTCATGACCCGTACCCGGGCCGCCGACGTCGAGTACGCCGAGGTGGTCATCCGGATCCCGCTGCACCGCAACGACAACACCGCCCGCCGGCAGCTCGCCATCCTCGTGCGGCTGCTCGGTGACCTGCTGGACGCCGTCGTCATCCGGCCGCGCTCGCTGCCCGGCCACGGTGAGCGGCCCGCGATCGGACGGAGGGCCGCCTGATGCGCCCGCTGCTGCTGGACCTGTTCTGCTGCGCCGGCGGGGCCGCCGCCGGCTACCGCGCCGCAGGGTTCGACGTGCTCGGCGTGGACCTCGCCGACCGGCCGCGCTACCCGTTCCGGTTCGTGCGCGCTGAGGCCCTGTCCTACCTCGACCGGCTGATCACCGGGGGCGGGATCCGGGCGTTCTCCCTGATCCACAGCTCCCCGCCGTGTCAGGAGGGGTGCGCGTTGACCCAGGGCACGAACCGGGCGATGGGCTGGGGCCGCGACCACGTCCAACTCATCCCCGACCTGCGCGACCTGCTGGACCTGTCCGGGGTGCCGTACGTGATCGAGCAACCCAACGGTAAGGCCCCGGTCCGCAAGGACGTGACCCTGTGCGGGGAGATGTTCGGGCTCGGCGTGATCCGGCACCGCAACTTTGAGCTGGGCGGTTGGACCGCGGCCCGGCCGGTACACCTGCGGCACCGCGGCCGGGTTCGCGGGTGGCGGCACGGCGTCTACCACGACGGGCCCTACGTCGCCGCCTACGGCGACGGCGGCGGCAAAGCCACCGTGGCCGAGATGCAGACCGCGATGGGCATCGACTGGACCGACGTCCGCGAAGAACTGACCGAGGCCATCCCACCCGCCTACGCGGCATGGCTCGGCCGCACGTTCCTCGCCACCGCCGGCCGCACGGTCGACCTGGGCAGGGCCGCCTGATGTCCCGCATCCGCGCCGTGTTCCACGACCCGGACGGCGACCGATACGGCCTGCCCACCTACTGGTGGCGCGGCGCACCGGAGGGCTACGCCACCCGCCGCCAGCTCCGCGGCCGCCTGGTCCCGACGACCGAACCGTACCCGCACCTCTGCGCCCGCACCGTCGCGGCCGAGGACACCGCATCCGGTCGACCCCTGACCGTCGCCCGGTGGGAGCGGGAGCGCTACTGCGCCGCCTGCGCCCACGACAAGCACCTCCGCGAACACCCGTCCGCACCTACCGCCAGGAGGCCGCAACCCATGCACAGCAACGGATCCCCGCTCGACGTGGCGCTGTCGGCCGCCGCGCGCGGCTGGCACGTCTTCCCGCTGCGCCCGGACGACAAGCGGCCCGCGTTCCCCGACCACCCGGCCGCCGCCTGCACCGGCCGCGACCCGCGCTGCCGCGACGGGCACACCGGCTGGGAAGCCCGCGCCACCACCGACCCCGACCGCATCCGACGGGGCTGGGCCACCACCGGCTACGGCGTCGGCGTCGCCTGTGGCCCGTCCGGGCTGGTCGTGATCGACCTCGACACCCCGAAGGACGGGCAAACCCCGCCCGCCGAATGGTCCGACCCCCTGTGCCGCAACGGATCTGACGTCTTCGGGCTGCTGTGCGCCCAGCATGACCAGGACGGCGCACCCGAGGTGTGGAGCACCTATACCGTCACCACCGGCCGAGGCGGCACCCACCTCTACTACCGCCACCCGGACAGCGGCCCGGCGCTGCGCAACACCGCCGGGGACCGCGGCAACGGCCTCGGCTGGCTGATCGACACCCGCGCCCACGGCGGCTACGTCGTCGCCGCCGGAACCACCGTCGCCGGACGCCCGTACACCGCCGCCCGCGACACCGAGGTCGCCGCGCTGCCCGCCTGGCTCGCCGAACGGCTGCGACCCTCACCGCTACCCGCACAGCAGCCGGTCACCGTCGACCTGCCGACCGGACGGACCGGCGCCTACGTCACGGCCGCGATCGGCCGCCAGCTCGACCACCTCCGGCGGGCCGCCGAGGGGCAGCGCAACCACACGCTGTACGTGTCCGCCGTCGCCCTCGGCCAGCTCGCCGCCGGGGGAGCGCTACCCGTCGAGCAGGCCGAGGCGCTGCTGATCGAGGCCGCGCTGTCGATCGGGCTGACCCGCTTCGAGACCTTACGTACCGTCCGGTCCGGGCTCTCCGCCGGAGCGAAGCGGCCCCGGACGGTGGCGGCGTGAGCCGCGTGCCGGCCGAACGGCCGGACCGCCCCGCCCTGCACGTCGCCGGACCGGACGACGCGGCCGAGGTGCTGTCTGCCGAGCAGGCGCGGCCCGCGCGGATCCGCACCTCGTGGTCGGCGGTCGACATCATGGCGATGCAGTTCGCCCCGCCCAAGTGGGCCGTTCCCGGGGTGCTGTCCGAGGGCGTGAACCTGCTCTGCGGGCCACCCAAGGTCGGCAAGTCCTGGATGTCGCTCGGCCTCGGCGTGGACGTCGCGGCCGGCGGCAAGGCGTTCGGGTCCATCGCGGTCGAACCCGGGCCGGTGCTCTACCTCGCCCTGGAGGACACCGCCCGGCGGCTACAGAACCGCCTCGGCAAGGTCCTCGCCAACCGGCCCGCCCCGGCCGGACTCACCCTCGCCACCGAGTGCCCGCCGCTGCCGCAAGGCGGAGACCAGGCCATCGCCGCATGGCTCGACCGCAACCCGGACGCGCGCATGGTCATCATCGATGTGTTCGCCAAGCTGCGCGGCAACTCCGCACCCGGCGCATCCGCCTACGACGCGGACTACGCCGCCGTCGGCCGGGCGAAGAAAGTCGCCGACGACTACGGCGTGGCGTTCGTGCTGGTCCACCACGTCCGCAAAGCCGGATCAGACGACTTCCTCACCGAGGTCTCCGGCACCAACGGCCTCGCCGGTGCCGCCGACGCCACGTTGGTCCTCAAGCGGGCACGCAACCAGGGCGACGGGGTGCTCCACGTGACCGGCCGCGACGTCGACGAAGCCGAGTACGCCCTGACCTTCAACGCCGACGCGGGAGCCTGGCAGATGCTCGATGGCCCGGCCGAGGACCACCAGATCGGCGAGACCCGCGCCGTCATCCTGCGCTTCCTGCGGACCGCGCCAGGCAGCACCCCGACGATCGTCGCTAACGCGGTCGGCCTTAAGGCGGCCACCGTGCGGCAGACCTGCACTCGGATGCTTGCCGATGGGCAGCTCGCTGCTGAACCGGGCGGCCGGTATCGAGTGCCGGGTGTCACGGGTGTCACCCCCGTCACTGGTGTCACCCAACCCGCTTTGAGCTGCGGAAACAAGGGCGACGATATAGAAGGTGAGACACCGTGACTGACTGGCTGAAACAGAGGGACATTCGGCCCCTCGCGGGTGTATGCCCCAAAACCCCTCGGATGCCGGAAATCTTGGCTCAGTGTGGCTCTCCACGGCACGCGCAAATGGCCGCAGAGAGACCGGATGCCGTACGCCCATTGACAATCACAGAGGGACCGCCAGCATGCATCTGAGGGCCGTTGAAGGTGCCGAACCGACCGTCGAGTACTCCGCCCCGGCCTGTTTCAGCAAAGAACCGGCACGGCTCGCGCTGGTGAATCAAGGTCAGGCGAACCGGACCCCAGTTCTAACTCACCTCGAAGAGATCCGAGTGATGGTGACGCGATCGAGGGCAGAGCAGGGGTTGCCCCCGACGATTCAAGACACCGAGGTTCTCGAACGGGTGGCCGCAGTGTTCCGGTTGGCTGTGGAACCGGCGCGGGCCGCGGTGCCTAGCCGAAACCCAACCCGGAAGGCTGCCTAGCTGCGACAACAGCGGAACGCCCCGGCCAGTTGGCCGGGGCGTTCGTCGTTGTCAGGACGTACTGTCCAGCCCCAGAGAAGGGGCACAGTAGTTGAGCCCTGTAGGGCCGTGGTTGCAGTAGCCGCCCGGGTTCTTGCTGTCCGAGAGGTACTGCTGGTGGTAGTCCTCCGCGTAGTAGTACGCGTCCAGCGGCTTGATCTCCGTCGTGATGGTGCCGTGGCCGGCGGCCGTCACGATGGGCTGGAAGGCCGCTCGGGAGGCCTCGGCGAGCTTGGCCTGCTCCGGTGTCGTCGTGTAGATGGCCGAGCGGTACTGGGTGCCGACGTCGTTGCCCTGGCGCATGCCCTGGGTCGGGTCGTGGTTCTCCCAGAAGGCCTTCAGCAGGTCCTCGTAGTTGATTGTGGCCGGGTCGTAGACGACCTGGACGGCCTCGGTGTGGCCGGTCGTTCCGGAGCAGGTCTCCTCGTACGTCGGGTTGCGGGTGAAACCGCCCGCGTAGCCGACCGACGTCGAGTAGACGCCCGGCAGGCGCCAGAAGATGCGCTCGGCGCCCCAGAAGCAGCCCATGCCGAACACCGCCGTCTCCAGGCCGGCCGGCCAGGGGCCCTTCATCGGGGTCCCGAGCACCGTGTGCGTGTCGGCCACCGGCATCTCGATCAGGCGACCGGGTACGGCCTGGTCGGGGGTGGGCAGCTCGAGCTTCTTGTACCGCAGGAACACGGTGTCTCCCTTCATCCGCTGGGTGTAACACCACCCACCCGGGGTTCCTTACCCGAGCGCGCCGGCGATCGCGGAAGCGTAGGTTGCCGCCTCGTCGTCGGAGTCGTACTTGTGGCGGGGCCAGAAGAAGCCGCGGAGGCCGTCGCCCTTCGTCCGGGGTACGACGTGGGCGTGCAGGTGCGGCACCGACTGGGACACGATGTTGTTCATCGCGACGAACGTCCCTTTTGCGCCCGTTGCCGCGGGGACGGCCGCGGCCACCCGCTGCACCAGCGTGAAGAAGCCGGGCAGAAGATCCGGATCAAGGGCGGTGAGCTCCGGTACGTGCGGACGCGGCACCACCAGCACGTGCCCCTTGAACACCGGCCGGATGTCGAGGAAGCCGATGCCGTCGGGGGTGTCCACGACCTTGAACGCGGGAACCGTACCCGCCACGATCCCGCAGAAGAGGCAGTCGACCATCAGCGCAGACTAGCCTTGCCCCTCATGACGGGTAACGAGATGACGGGCAACGGGTACGGCTTCGACACTCTGGCCATCCACGCCGGGCAGGACCCCGATCCGCGGACGGGTGCGGTGGTGCCGCCCATCTACCAGACGAGCACGTACGCGCAGGACGCCGTCGGTTCGCCCCGGCTGGGGTACGAGTACAGCCGCTCCGGCAACCCGACCCGCGACGCCCTGCAGGAATGCCTGGCCGCGATCGAGGGCGGGCGCCGGGGTCTCGCGTTCGCCAGCGGGCTCGCCGCCGAGGACACGCTGCTGCGTACGGTGTGCCGTCCCGGCGACCACGTGGTCATCCCCGACGACGCGTACGGCGGCACGTATCGGCTCTTCAGCAAGGTCGCCGAGAACTGGGGTCTCGACTGGACGGCGGTGCCGCTCCACGACCTCGACGCGGTCCGCGCGGCGTTCCGGCCCGGCCACACCCGGCTGATCTGGGCCGAGACGCCGACCAACCCGCTGCTGAACATCGCCGACGTCCCCGCGCTGGCGACGCTGGCGCACGAGTACGACGCCATGCTCGCCGTGGACAACACGTTCGCGTCGCCGTACCTGCAGCAGCCGATCGGTCTCGGCGCCGACGTGGTCATCCACTCCACGACCAAATACCTGGGCGGGCACTCCGACGTGGTCGGCGGCGCGCTGGTGGCGGCCGACGAGGGCCTCGGCGACCAGCTCGCGTTCCACCAGAACGCCATGGGAGCGGTCAACGGGCCCTTCGACGCGTGGCTCACTCTGCGCGGCATCAAGACTCTGGGCGTACGGATGGATCGGCATTGTGACAACGCCGAGCGGATCGTGGCCTATCTGGAAGGTCACAAGAAGGTGGCCCGGGTCCTGTACCCCGGCCTGGAGTCGCATCCCGGACACGAGACCGCCGCCAAGCAGATGTCGCGGTTCGGCGGAATGATCTCCTTCCGCACCAAGGGTGGCGCTGAGCAGGCCATCGACGTCTGCAACCGGACCAAGCTGTTCGTCCTCGCGGAGTCGCTCGGCGGCGTGGAGTCGCTCATCGAGCACCCCGGCCAGATGACACACCTCAGCGCCGCGGGCTCACCGCTTGAAGTCCCCGCCGATCTCGTGCGACTGTCTGTCGGCATCGAGACCGTTGACGATCTGCTCGCCGATCTGGAGCGGGCGCTCGGCTGAGGTTCCTCAAGACAAGCGGAGACGGCCATGGACAACCTGGCGACCACGTGGGTGGGTGCCACGGCGAAGCAGATCTCCCGGGCGGTGCGGCGCGGCGACACGACCGCCACCCAGGTGGTCGCCGATCACCTCGAGCAGATCGCGATCTCCGACCCGGCGCTCACCGCGTTCCGCGTGGTGCGCGGCGGCGAGGCGATCGTCGAGGCCGAGAAGGTCGACGACCAGGAGGATCTCGCCAACCTTCCGCTCGCCGGCGTGCCGGTGGCGGTGAAGGAGAACACCGCGGTCGCGGGCCTGCCGACCTGGCACGGCTCCGCGGCGGCGCGCACCGCGGTGGCCGAGGAGGACCACGAGGTGGTCCGCCGGCTGCGCGGCGCGGGCGCGGTCGTCGTCGGCGTGACCCGGATGCCCGAGATGGGGCTCTGGGCCACCACCGACGGCGCCGACGGCCCCACCCGTAACCCGTGGTCGCTGGACCGCACCCCGGGCGGCTCGTCGGGCGGTTCGGCCGCGGCCGTCGCGGCGGGGCTGGTGCCGATCGCGCAGGGCAACGACGGCCTCGGCTCGATCCGCATTCCCGCCGCCTGCTGCGGGCTCGTCGGTCTCAAACCCGGCCGCGACGTGATCCCCTGCGACCTGGGCGTCGACAACTGGCTCGGCCTGGCCGAGAACGGCATCCTCGCGACCACGGTCGCGGACGCGGCGCTCGGCTTCAGCGTCCTCGCGGGCCGATCGCCGGCGAAGCTCACCCCGCCGGACAGGCTGCGGGTCGGCGTCGCGTTGCGCTCCCCGGTCCAGGGGGTACGCGCGGACGAGCCGAACCGCGACGCCGTGGCGACCGCCGCGAAGCTCCTCGGCCAGGCGGGGCACGACACCGTCACGGCCGAGCCGCCGTACACCACGGGCGTACGCATCGCCGGCCTGCTGACCTGGTTCGCCGCCGCGTACCGGGAGGCGCAGGCGTCGGGGCTGGACCTCAAGACGCTGCAACCGCGTACCCGAAGGCATGTCCGGCTCGGGAAAATGGCGTGGAACCGCGGCTGGGTGCGCCAGGAGCAGCGCGACGCGTGGCGGGCGAAGAGCCTCGCGTTCTTCGAGGAGAAGAACATCGACGTGCTGCTGACGCCGGCGCTGGCGACCACTCCGCCGCCCGCCGACGGCCACTCCGGCGGCAGCTGGCGGCACAACCTGATCGAGAACATTCGGTACGCCCCGTACGCGGGACCCTGGAACATCGCGGGGCTGCCGGCGATCGTGGTGCCGATCGGCCTCCGCCCGGACGGGCTTCCGGTGGGGGTGCAGTTCGTCGGGAAGCCGGACTCGGAGCTGCTGCTGCTGTCGATCGCCGGGGTGCTCGAGGTCGCCAACCCGTGGACGCGGCACGCCTTCGTCTAGCGTTTTTCCGCGGGTGGCACGATCTCCCCATGAGTGACCTGCTTTCGCTCGCCGACGTCGAAGCCGCGCGGGCGGTGCTGACCGGGGTCGTCAAGACCACCCCGCTCGAACACTCGATGCCGCTGTCCCGCGCGCTGGGCGTCCCGGCCTGGCTCAAGTGCGAGAACCAGCAGCGGGCCGGCTCGTACAAGGTGCGCGGCGCGTACCACCGGATCTCGCGCCTGTCGGACGCCGAGCGGGCCCGCGGCGTCGTGGCGGCCAGCGCCGGCAACCACGCCCAGGGGGTGGCCCTGGCCGCCGGCATGCTCGGCGCGAAGGCCACGGTGTTCATGCCGCAGAACGCGCCCCTGCCCAAGGTCACGGCCACCAAGGGCTACGGCGCCGCCATCGAGTACGCGGGCACCACCGTCGACGATTCGCTGCGGGCGGCCCGCGCCTTCGCCGAGGAGACGGGCGCGATCCTCATCCACCCGTTCGACCACCCGGACGTGATCGCCGGCCAGGGCACGGTCGGCCTCGAGATCCTCGAACAATGCCCCGACGTCGGCACGATCATCACCGCGGTGGGCGGCGGCGGCCTGATCTCCGGCGTCGCCGTCGCGGCAAAAGCCCTCAAACCAGACGTACGCATCATCGGCGTGCAGGCCGCGGGCGCGGCGGCCTACCCGGTGTCCCTGGCAGCCGGCACCCCGGTGACCCTGACCGAGTCGGCGACGATCGCGGACGGCATCGCCGTGATGCGCCCGGGAGACCTGACGTTCGCCCACGTCAGCGAACTCGTGGACGACATGGTCACGGTCACGGACGAGGACCTGTCGGCGGCCCTGCTCATGCTCCTGGAACGCCACAAAATGGTGGTCGAACCGGCCGGCGGCGCCGCGGTGGCGGCCCTGCTGACCGGCAAGGTGCAGGTCACCCCACCGGTCGTGGCGATCCTCTCGGGCGGCAACATCGACCCGATGCTGCTCATGCGCGTGATCGAGCACGGCCTGGCCTCAGCGGGCCGCTTCCTGCGCCTCTCGGTCCAGACCGAGGACCAGCCGGGCGAACTGGCCCGCCTCCTCACCCAGATCGCGGAACACCGGGCGAACATCGTGGACGTGCTGCACTCCCGGCACAACCCCCGGCTCAGCTTCGGCGAGGTCGAGGTGCAGCTCTCGGTGGAAACCCGGGGCCCGGACCACTCGACGGCGCTGATCGGCGCACTGCGCGGCTCGGGCTACGCGGTGACGCTCCTGTCCGGAACCCCCTGAGACCGGACAGCCCCGCGCCGAGCCGGCGCCGGATGCCCTGGTCAGCCAGCGAGCGAGTCGTCGGCTGACCATGGCATCGATGCGGGGTGTCAGCCCGCCGGTGCCGAGTCCGGAAATGCGCAGCCCGGCACTGGCCGGCCCCGGTCCTCGGTCCGACCCGACCCCGGCCCCGGCCCGGTGCCGGTGCCGCCTGGCCCCGGCCCGGTGCCGACGCGATTTGGCCCCGGACGCGACTTGGCCCCGGCCCGGTGTCGACGCGACCTGGCCCCGGCGCGACCTGGCCCCCGCGCGACCTGGCCCCGGCCCGGGGGGAGCGGGTGCGGTGGTCAGGCGCCGAAGGGGGCGAAGTCGACGACTGTGACCTTGATGTCGGCGCCGCTCGGGGCGGTGTAGGTGACCGTCTGGTTCTTGCTCGCGCCGAGGATGGCGGTGCCGAGGGCGGACTCCGGGCTGTACACCGTCAGGTCGGTCGTGGCGGCGATCTCGCGGGAGCCGAGCAGGAACTTCTCGGTGTCGGTCTTGTCGTCGTCGAAGTAGATGGTGACGACCATGCCGGGGGAGACCTTGTCGGCCGTCGGGGCCTCGCCGACCTCCGCGTTGCGCAGGAACTCCTTCAAGTACAGGATGCGGCCCTCCTGCTTGCCCTGCTCCTCGCGGGCGGCGTGGTAGCCCCCGTTCTCCCGCAGATCGCCCTCCTCGCGGCGGGCGTTGATCTCGGCGGCGATGGCCGGCCGGGCTGCGATCAACTCGTCGAGCTCGGCCTGCAGCCGGTCGTAAGCGTCCTGGGAGAGCCAGGTCTTCGACGCTTCTGAACTGGTCACAGACTCTTCTCCTTGGGGCGGGACAGGCGTACGGAGCGAATCACCTAGCTTACCAGCGGTGGCCACAGGGCCTGCTCCGCGCGACCGCAGGGTGGAACGGGCGGTGCCGCCGGCTCATCCCCGTCGGCTCATCCTTTGTATCGCGAGGGTCCGACACTTTTCCGTACGCCGGGTGGGCGGGTGGCCGTCCGGACCGGGTCAGGCAGGTGCCCGGCAGCTGAGGACCTCGCCGACGAAGGCCTTGGCGGTGGTGGTCACCGGCTCCGACGCCTGGATCGTCCGGCTGCCGGGGGCGGCCCGTACCGTTACTGTCCGGGTTCCGACCACGTTGCCGTCGTAGTCGCGCGCCCGGAGGCCGCAGGTGGCGGATTCGCCTGCTGGCACCCGTACGGTGA
Organism: Pseudosporangium ferrugineum; assembly: GCF_003002065.1. Classification (GTDB taxonomy): domain Bacteria; phylum Actinomycetota; class Actinomycetes; order Mycobacteriales; family Micromonosporaceae; genus Actinoplanes; species Actinoplanes ferrugineus_A. Next base: position 188,588 of record NZ_PVZG01000009.1, on the reverse strand, counting down.
AATCGATCGTGATCCGGGTTTCGGTCACGCCGGTCCATCGGACGATCTGGGCGTCGTAGTTCGGATCCCCGTATTGGCTGTAGAGGCGCACCGCCAGGGCGATCGCCGCCACCAGGACCACCGCCGCGACGATGACCGGCCCGAGGAGCCTGCGGCGGCCGTCCCGTCGCCTGCCGTAACGACCCGGCGGGAATACCGGAGCTGTGGCGCGCGTCTCGCTCACCAGGGACCCTCTCCCGCGAAAAGTGTCGGTGCCATCGGCCAGAATGGCCCTGTCCATCTTCGCAGCCGGAGCCGGGCCCACCGAATGTGGTCCGGTCGAGGGAGAATTCAGTGGCTGAGCAGTTGCGTCTGATGACGGTGCACGCGCACCCCGACGACGAGTCCAGCAAGGGTGCCGCCGCCATGGCGCGCTATGTCGCCGAGGGCGTGGACGTGCTGGTCGCGACGTGTACGGGCGGCGAGCGCGGCAGCGTGCTGAACCCGAAGATGGACCGGCCCGAGGTGCTCGAGAACATCGCCGAGATCCGCCGCAAGGAGATGGATCTCGCGCGGGAGATCCTCGGCGTCAAGCAGGCCTGGCTGGGGTTCGTCGACTCCGGGCTGCCGGAGGGTGACCCGCTGCCGCCGCTGCCCGACGGGTGCTTCGGCCTCGTCGACCCGGTCGAGGGCGCGCTGCCGCTGATCAAGCTGATCCGGGAGTTCAAGCCGCACGTCATGACGACGTACGACGAGAACGGCGGCTACCCGCACCCCGACCACATCATGTGCCACAAGATCTCGGTGGTGGCGTTCGAGGCCGCCGGCGACCCGGAGAAGTACCCGGAGCTCGGCGAGCCGTGGCAGCCGCTGAAGCTGTACTACAACTCCGGCTGGACCCGGGCCCGGATGCTCGCCCTGCACGAGGGCATGCTCGCGGCGGGCCTGGAGTCGCCGTACACGGAGTGGCTCGAGAGGCAGCGGGATCGCGAGGACCGCGGCGACAAGATCACCACGCGCGTGGAGTGCGGGGAGTATTTCGAGGTCCGCGACAACGCCCTGCGGGCCCACGCGACCCAGGTGGATCCGGACGGGTTCTGGTTCCACGTGCCGCTGGAGCTGCAGCAGAAGGTGTGGCCCACCGAGGACTTCGAGCTGGCGCGATCTCTGGTCGACAGCCCGCTGCCGGAGTCGGACCTGTTCGCGGGAATCCGGGAGTCGGTCGAGGCCTGCTGACCGGGGCCCGTTCGGAGGGCGGGGCTCGATTGTCGGGCACAGGTCGGGGCCTGCTGGCGGGGCCCGTCGCGGTGTGCGCGCAGGTCGAAGCTGCTGACGGGGGCCGTTTGCTGGGTGCGCGTTGGTCGAGGCTTGCTGACGGCGGGCGGTTGCTGTTCGCGCGCAGGTTGAGGTGGCTGTCGACCGAGCTGGGTCTTTGGCGGCTTATCGGGTTTTTGGCCGGTGGTAGGTGATTTTGCCTGGTTTCGGGGTGGTTGGTGTGAGGGGCGGCCGCGCTGGCCGGCTTCTGGCCGCGCGGCGGTTCGCCGTCTCCGCCGCCGAGGCCCCTGGCGTTCTGGCTGGGGGCGTCTTGGGCGGGGGCGTCCGGGCTGAGGACGTCTTGGGCTGGGGGCGTCCGGGCTGAGGGCGTCCTGGACTGAGGGCGTCCTGGACTGAGGACGTCTTGGGCTGAGGACGTCTTGGGCTGAGGGAGTTCTGGGGGCGTCCTTGGGGTGGGGTGCGGGATCCCGTGGCTGGGCGGGGCGGGTGTGGGCGTACCTTTGACGGGTGAACTTCGACGTGGCGGTCAACAACTTCGGCGACACCCGGTCCGGGGGTCTGGCTGGGCCGATGGGGCTTTTCATCATCGTGTTGATGTCGGTCGCCACGGTTCTGCTTATTCGCAATATGAACAAGCGCTTGCGTCGGCTTCCTGACAGTTTTATGGACGGGGCGGCTCCGGGGCGTGAGGCGGAGACTGCCAGGCCGGACGCGGATCTTGCGCGCAGTGATGCCGCGGCGGGGGTCCGGGGGTCGGCCGCCGGCGAGTCCGATGTCGACGGTCGTGCTGATGGGGACGGGGTCGGCGGGGTTCGCGCCGAGGGCGATGACCTTGGGCGGGATGAGCGCGCTCAGTAATCGTGGGCTGGGGTCCACTTTGTCAAGTCGTCTTGTGACGGCGTTCGTGGATGGGGTCACCGTCCGAACATCGACAGTGCTCCTCCGTCAACCCCTGTTGCGTTCCGCCGGATTGCCTTAGCCTTCCGCCGGGGGGCTTTGACGTCCCTCGACCCTGCGCGGAAAGGGGGCCGTCGATGACCATCATCCGACCCCCGCATTCTCCACTGCAGATGCACGTGCATCCTCCTGTGCCGCTGGTCAGCGCCGTGTGGTGTGACCTCGGACAAGATCGCGAAGAGGCCTCTCCGGCGGTGCCCGGCGGAGGGCTCCGGGAGGGGCGCGGCGGGCGTTCCGGGCTTGATCGAATCGCTTTCGGACGGCTTTCGGGGCCTCGTTCGGGGCACTCGCGTGGTGACCGTGCGGGCTCCTCGGGGGGCGGATTCGGCGGTGCGTGTGCAGATTTTGCACATTCGGGCATCTGCGCCGGGACGCGTCGCGGGGCGGTCCGGGAAGCCGTCACCCAGCGTTCCGGGTCGCGCTTGCTCATCGACGGGTCTGGCTGGGAGCGTGCCCAGGTAGGGACGGGCCGAGCCATGAGTCCGGCGGGCGACCGTCCTGGGGCCCGGCGGGCGAGTGGCCGGCGGGGGACTGTTCAGGACGCGGGTAGCCGGCGGGGGACTGGTCCGGGCGCGGGTGGCCGGTGCGGGGCTGGTCTGAGCGCGGGTGGCCGGCGCGGGGCTGGTCAGGGAGCGGGCGGCCGGCGGGCGAGGGACCGGCTGGTGGCGGTGCGGTGGATCGGGGAGGTGGCGGCGTGACTTCCCCTGCCGCTGTCTCCTCGCTGGCTCGTCCTGACGCCGGGGAGCGGGCCGCTGCTTCTGGCCGGCGGACTGCCGGCGTACGTGTCATGACCGGGTCTGTTCTTGGTCTTGCTCTTGTGGTGTCCGTGCTGGCGGCGTTGCTGCCGTGGCGGCGGCCCGAGGTGTTGACGCATCCGGCCGCCGTCGGGGTGGGGGCCGCTGTTCTTCTCGCCGCCTTCGCGCAGCTTGCGCGGCTCCGGTTCCGGGTCGGGCGGGGGACCGTCAGCGTTTCGTGGGGTGAGACCGCCTTCATTCTCGGGTTCGCGCTCGCGCCGCCGGGGTGGTTGCCCGCTGCCACGCTGGTGGGGGCCGCCGCGGCGTGGTTCTTCATCACGTGGATCAACGGGCAGCGGGCCGTCGCCGATGTGATCCATCTCGGCGCCTCGCTGAGCCTCGGCGCCGCCGGGGCGACCGCGGTGGCGTACGCGATCGTCGGGCCGGAGGCTCCCGCCGGCATCACGCGTACGCAGGTCGGGCTGATCGCCGGCGCGGCGACGTACCTGATGATCACGCTTGGTCTTGCGGTGCTGACCATGGCGCTGCACCGGGATGCCACACCCGTGCAGATCGCCGCGCGGGCCCTGCACGCCAAGTTGCCGATGTTCGTGGGAAACGTGCTGGTCGGCCTCTCGGCGCTCTACGCGCTGGCCAACGAGCCGTGGTGGCTCATCGCCTTCCCGCCCGTGCTGTGGCTGCTGCAGCGCACCTATCGGTACCACCTGCGCGCGGAGGAGGAGCGGCGCGTGTGGGAGGCGTTCGCGCGGGCCACGCGGGCGCTCGGCGGCCCGACCGAGGCCGCCGTCGTGCAGGCCGGGCTCCGGGGTGCGCTCGACGTCTTCGGGGCGCGGCGGGTCGAGATCGAGGTGACGCTGCCGGCCGGCCCGCTGCACGTCGTGGCCGGCTCGCCGGAGAACGGTCCGGTGGCCGACGCCCCGCCGCCGCGTCTCACCGAACCCCTGGCGCGGCCGCAGGTCCTGATCGAGGCCGATGCGACGCGCAACGGCCGGCGCTATGTGGACGACGCGCCGCAGGATCCGCTGCCCGGCGCCGCGCCCGGCCCGGTCGTCACGCGGACCATGACGGTCGGCGAGACGGTCGTCGGGGAGATCACCGTGTGGCTGGCGGAGCCGACGCTGCCCGCGGCCCGCGACGAGCTCGCGGTGTCCGCGTACGCCGATGCGCTGGCCGGGGCGCTGCATGATGCCGCCGCGCACGAGCGGCTGGTGGTGCTGGACGCGCAGGTCGCGTACGAGGGCATCCATGACCAGCTCACCGGGCTGGCCAACCGGCGCGCGCTGCTGCACCACGGCGAGGCCCTGTTGCAGTCGCAGCACCGCGACCAGCCGGTCGCGGTGCTGCTTCTCGACCTTGACAACTTCCGGGAGGTCAACGGCACGCTGGGGCATCGGGCCGGCGACGACGTCCTGCGTACGGTCGCAGCCCGGCTCACCGATCTCGCCCGGGAACAGGAGCTGGTCGCCCGCCTCGGCGACGACGAGTTCGCGCTGCTCCTGCCCACCGTGGCGACGCTGACCGACTCCGCGACGCCGCTGCACGACGTGCCCAGCCCGCTGCCGCAGGCCGTACGGCGGGCGCGGGAGCTGGTCGACACCATCGGGCAGCCCGTGGACATCGGCGGCGTACGGCTGGCCATCGAGGTCGCCGTCGGCGTGGTGGTGGAGAAGGCCGGCCACGCGGACCTCGGCGAGCTCATCCGGCGGGCGAGCATCGCGCTCGACCATGCCAAGGAACAGCGCCTCGGCGTGGCCGCGTACGACAGCGCCCGCGACGCCAGCAGCACCGACCACCTGGCCCTCCCCGCCGAGCTGCAGGAGGCCCTCGCCGCGGACGACCAGCTCGTGCTGATGCTGCAGCCCGAGGTCGACCTCGAGAGCGGCGCGCCGACCGGCGTCGAGGCGCTCATCCGCTGGAACCACCCGCGGCGCGGGATGCTGACGCCCAACATCTTCGTGAGCACGATCGAGAACGGGGAGTTGCTGGCCCCGTTCACCCGATATGTCCTCGATCGGGCGCTCACCGCCGCCGCGGGGTGGGCGGCGGCCGGCATCGACGTACCCGTATCGGTGAACGTTTCCGCCCGCAGCCTGCTCGACGCGACCTTCCCGGCCCAGGTCGCCGACGCCCTGCGCCGGCACCGGATGGTCCCCGCCCAGCTCGTCCTGGAGATCACCGAGTCGATGGCGGTGAGCGACGAGGGCGTTGTGGACGAGGTCCTGGCCGCCCTCCGCGAGCTACAGGTCCAGATCTCCGTGGACGATTTCGGTACGGGCTACTCCTCGCTCGCGTTCGTCACGCGGGTCCGGGTCGACGAGCTCAAGGTGGACCGCTCGTTCGTCACCGAGATGACCGAATCACCCGCCGCCGCGGCCGTCGTGCGCGGCGCGGTCGAGCTGGGTGCGCGGCTCGGCGCCCGGGTGGTCGCGGAGGGCGTCGAAACCGCCGACCAGCGGGCGGCCCTGCTGGCCCTCGGCTGTACGGCGGCCCAGGGCTACCACTTCAGCCGGCCCCTGCCCGCGGACAAGATCGTCCCGGCCCTCCGCCAACTCGCGGACGCGGCGCCCCCCAAGATCGTCCCCCTCCGAGCCGACGGCGCTTCGTAGGGCCGCGGGCGCTACGATTGTCGTAGCATTGTCGCATGTTGTACGCGACGCCACCCCTGACCGCCGACGATCAGCGGGTCCTGGCCGAAATCGACGAGTTCTACGCCGACTTCGAGCGTTCGACCGGTGGTTCCAAGGCGAGTGAGTGGTTGGGCGGTGTCCGCAAGCGGCTCGTCGCCGGGGCGATTCGGGGCTCGAACACGATCGAGGGCTACACGGTCGACTTGAGCACAGCGTCGGCGATCGTGGCCGGAGCGCCGGTTCCGGCCAGCGTTCCGGAAGAGTCCAGGGAAGCCGTGATCGGCTACCGGGACGCGCTGACCTGGGTCATGCAGACCCCTGACATGGACTTCTTCGCACACGGCGAAACCGTGCTGTCGGCGCTGCACTTCATGATGACCCGGTTCTGGAAGGAGAAGTCTCCGGGGCGGTACCGCCGAAAAGGCATTGCCGTCACCGGCACGGACCCGCTCGCGCCGGCGTACGTCGGACCCGGCGCCGAGGAGGTACCCCCTCTCATGCGCGAGCTGGTTGAATGGCTCGACGCCGGCGACCTGGACACCCACTTGCTGGTACGGGCCGCGATGGCGCACCTCAATCTCGTCGCCATCCATCCGTGGCGCGACGGGAACGGGCGGATGTCGCGATGCGTGCAGACTCTGGTCATCGCGCGGGGCGGCCGGGTGTACCCGGAATTCTGCTCGATCGAGGAATGGCTGGGACATGACGTCAACACGCTCGACTACTATCGCGTGCTTCGCGAGACGAACCGGGGCACCTACCAGCCGCAACTGAGCGCGAGTGGATGGGTGCGGTTCTGCCTGCGCGCCCACCACCTCCAGGCCCAGGTGGTCGGCAAGAGGCTGAAGCTCGGACGAGACGTGTGGACAGCGGCCGAGGAGATGGCCGGCCGGCTCGGGCTGAACGATCGGACGGTGGCCGCGCTCTATGCCGCCGCCACCGGTCAATTGTGGCGGGATGTCTACCAGGAAGAGGAGATGCTGTCCCGGGATCAGTCGATCCGCGATATCCGGCGGCTTGAGCAGGCGGGACTCGTGAAGGGAGTCGGATACGGCACCACTCTGCATTACGTGGCCGTTGGCGACCTCAAACGCGCTCATGACGAGATCAGTGCGGCGGTGACCGCACCGCCTGTCGAGCCCTACCCGGCCTGAGGCGTGGCCGCCCCTCACCGGCCAATCACTTCACGCCGGTTGTGAGATCAAGCGTGAAGCGAAGTGTTGGGCGGTCGCGCAGCGAGCGCGGTGCTGACCGAGCTGCACTGCTCGATCCAGCGCCGGGTCGTAGGACAGATCCATTCCGCTACCTGTAGCGAATCCTGATACAGGACGGCCAACGGTCGGTTGAACATCGGTTCGTGGTGGGCCATGCGATTGCGCGCTTGGTGTAGCCGGCTGACCGCGTCGAAGACGGAATCGCGTCTCTGCCGGGAAAATGCCCTGTGCAGGCACGGAACCCACAGCCCTCGGTCGTACCGACGAGCCAGGAGGAACCGCCAGAAGCCGAGATTGAGTTCTGCGACGACACGTCCGGGCGTTTCCGGCCTTCCGTCACGTAGGGCGCGAGTCCGCGCCTTGGCGATGTCTTCACGAGCCTCGACGAAGAGGAACCCGTTCGGCCGCGATCGTGACGAGGGGTTGAGGTACCAGCGGGGCTCTCCGAAGCTTCGGTCGGACCAGGCCTCGAGCTCTTGATGGAGTGCGTTTCGCAACGTCACCTCCACGTGGCCGATGGTCGACCCGAGCGCCGCTGTGATCTCAGCGTTCCACCGATACAGCGCAAACGCCTCTTCGAGGCTGCCGCCGCATGCACTCTTGTACGGGCCGAGGCGCTCAGGTGAGAGACGCTGCTGGAGCACCGTCAGTTCGGCCGCCTGCACGTCCGGCTCCCTCTTGTCGTTTGAGCACGCTATGATTCGTGCTGAAGACCCCGGTTCGCCTCTGCTCCGCAAGAGCATGCTGCCGGGGTTTTGCATGTGTCGGTCAAGAGCTTGCTCGGAGCCAGGGCATCCGTTCGCTGACCTGATCGAGCCGATGTCCATGTCGGCAAGGCGGCTCGGCGCTCCCAATCGTAGAGATTGGAGATTGGGAGCGCAAGTTCAGTCGCGCTTCACCCGAGCGCGAAGTTGGAGGAGCGAGCGGCCGGAAGGCACATGCACGTAGATCCAGCCGTTGATCGTGGTGCCGGTCTGCTCAGCGAGTGCCCGCGACGGCGTGGAGAACTGGCGGCCGTCCGTCAGCTTCAACCAGCCCCGACTGGTGACAGTCGCCTCGTGAACCATGTGCCGCCGCGGTTGCTCGTGCCGCAGAAGGTCGCCAGCAGCAATGAGGCCGGCTTCGAGCAGGGGCATGAGGGCCCCGGGTCGTCGTAACCGCCGTTTCCCGGGAAGCGCAGCGTTCTCCGAGGGCTCCACCTGTTGTCCGCTGAGGAGGAGTCGACGTAGTACGTCGTTCGGAGTGTCGACCAAGGGTTCGCAGTGTTGCTGCAAGAAGGCGAACACCTCCTCGTCGACCTCAATCGTCCGGCTCGTCATCACGTACTCACTTCTCCCAATCGTCAGTCCTGCTCAGGCTACACGGAGATTGGGAGACTGCAGAGCTGCGTATGCGGATCGTCGAGAAGCCGCGATGTGGCAAGGTTGGCCCATGAACCGGCTGGGCAGCGCGACTTCGCCGTATCTCCTCCAACACGCCAGCAACCCGGTGGACTGGTGGCCGTGGTGCGAAGAAGCGTTCGAGGAAGCGCGGCGGCGAGATGTCCCAATCTTGGTGTCGGTGGGCTATGCCGCCTGTCACTGGTGTCATGTCATGGCGCACGAGTCGTTCGAGGACGAGGGCATTGCCCGGCAGGTCAATGACAACTTCGTGGCGATCAAGGTGGACCGCGAGGAGCGGCCGGATGTCGATGCCGTCTATATGACCGCGACGCAGGCGATGACCGGGCAGGGTGGGTGGCCCATGACGGTTTTCGCCACGCCCGGCGGTGAGCCGTTCTTCTGCGGCACGTACTTTCCGCGGCCGGCCTTCTCCCGGCTGCTCGACTCGGTCACCGCCGCGTGGCGCGATCAGCGCGACGACGTCATCAAGCAGGGTTCCGCGGTGGTCCAGGCGATCGGCGGTGCCCAGCTCGTCGGCGGGCCGACCGCGCCGATCTCGGCGACGCTGCTCGACACCGCGGCCGCGGAGCTGGCGAAGGAGCACGACCAGGGGTACGGCGGGTTCGGCGGGGCGCCGAAGTTCCCTCCGCACATGAACCTGCTCTTCCTCCTGCGGCACCACCAGCGCACCGGGGACGGTGAGGGTCTCGAGATCGTCCGCCACACCGCCGAGCAGATGGCCCGGGGCGGCATCTACGACCAGCTCGCCGGCGGGTTCGCGCGGTATGCCGTGGACAACACGTGGACGGTGCCGCACTTCGAGAAGATGCTCTACGACAACGCGCTGCTGCTCCGCGTCTACACGCATCTGTGGCGGCTCACCGGGGATCCGCTCGCCCGCCGCATCGCGGACGAGACCGCCGCCTTCCTCCTGCGCGACCTCGCCACGCCCGCCGGGGGCCTCGCGTCGGCGCTCGATGCGGACACCGAGGGCACCGAAGGGCTGACGTACGCGTGGACGCCCGCCCAGCTCATCGCGGCGCTGGGCGAGGACGACGGCACCTGGGCGGCGGACCTGTTCCGGGTCACCACCGAAGGTACGTTCGAGCACGGCAGCAGCGTGCTGGTCCTCGCGCGCGACATCGACGCCGCCGCGGACGAGGTGGTGGCGCGCTGGCGTGACGTGCGGGGCCGGCTGCTCGCCGTACGGGCCGACCGCCCCCAGCCCGCCCGCGACGACAAGGTCGTGGCCTCCTGGAACGGGCTGGCGATCACCGCGCTGGCCGAGCACGCGGTGCTGCTGGACGCCCCCTCGTCCCGTGCGGCGGCCGTGGCGCTCGCCGGTGTCCTCGCCGACCGCCACCTCGTCGACGACCGGCTGCGCCGCGTCTCCCGCGACGGTGTCGTCGGTGAACCGGCCGGGGTGCTCGAGGACTACGGCGCGGTGGCGGAGGCGTTCTGCGCGGTGCACCAGCTCACCGGGGAGGGCCGCTGGCTCACGCTGGCCGGGTCGCTGCTGGACGTGGCGCTGGCGCACTTCGGCACCGGCGGGGGCGGGTTCTACGACACCGCCGACGACGCCGAACGCCTCGTGACCCGCCCGGCCGACCCGACCGACAACGCCACGCCGTCCGGCCTCGCGGCGGTGTGCGCCGGGCTGGTGGCGTACTCGGCGCTGACCGGGCGGACGTCCTACCGGGAGGCGGCCGACGCGGCCCTCGAAACGGTGGCGCCCCTGATCGGCAGCCACCCGCGCTTCGCCGGCTACTCGGCAACGGTGGCCGAGGCGGCGCTGGCCGGCCCGTACGAGATCGCCGTCGCCACCCGGAACCCGGACGGCGATGCGCTCCTCGCGGCCGCCCACCGGTACGCGCTCCCGGGCACGGTGATCGTCGCCGGCGCACCGGACACGCCGGGGGTGCCGCTGCTGGCCGACCGGCCGTTGATCGGCGGCGGCTCTACGGCGTACGTGTGCCGCGGTTTTGTCTGCGACCGCCCGGTCACGACGGCGGCGGAGCTGGAGGCCCGCTTGAAGGCCTGACCGGTCAGCGGTGAAAGCGGGCCGCGAAGAGGTCGGCGCCCCTGAGCCGGTGGGTCGGAGCGCCCGGCGGACGCACCCCCTCAGCAGCCGGACAACCGGGTGGATAGGCTGGCCCGGCGATGGATACTCGAACCGGTCTTCCTGTTGTCGGCATGGTGGGCGGCGGGCAGCTGGCCCGGATGACCCACCAGGCCGCTATTGCACTGGGTCAGTCGCTGCGGGTCCTCTCGGTCTCGCCCGACGACAGTGCCGCCCTGGTCGCCGCCGACGTGCGGATCGGCACGCACACCGATCTGGCAGCCCTGCGGGAGTTCGCCAAGGGCTGCGACGCCGTCACCTTCGACCACGAGCACGTGCCCACCGCGCATATCGCCGCGCTGGCCGCCGAGGGCGTGAAGATCTACCCCGGGGCGGACACGATCGTGTACGCCCAGGACAAGCAGCGGATGCGGGAGCGGCTGTCCGAGTTGGGGGCCCCGGTGCCGCGGTGGCGGCCGGTCGCCGAGGCCGGCGAGATCGCCGGGTTCGCCGCGGAGGCCGGCGGCTGGCCCGTCGTGGCCAAGGCCGTGCGCGGCGGGTACGACGGCCGGGGCGTGTGGATGCTCGCCGACGCTGCCGCCGCCGAGGAACTCGTCCGGACCGGGACGCCGCTGATCGTCGAGGAGCGGGTCCCGCTCGTACGGGAGCTGGCCGCGCTCGTCGCCCGGTCGCCGTTCGGGCAGGTCGCCGCCTATCCGGTCGTCGAGACCGTGCAGCGGGACGGAATCTGTGTCGAGGTGCTCGCCCCGGCGCCCGGGCTGCCCGAGGAGCGCGCTCTCGAGGCTCAGCAGCTGGCCATCGACCTGGCGAACGCGCTCGGAGTCGTCGGGCTGCTGGCCGTCGAGCTGTTCGAGACCGCGGACGGCCTCGTCGTCAACGAGCTGGCGATGCGCCCGCACAACTCGGGACACTGGACCATCGAGGGCGCCCGGACGTCGCAGTTCGAGCAGCACCTGCGGGCCGTGCTCGACTACCCGATGGGGGAGACGTCGCTGGCCGCGCCCGCGGTGGTGATGGCCAACGTCCTCGGCGGGCCCGACGGCGGCATGTCCATCGACGAGCACCTGCACCACCTGTTCGCCGCCGACCCCGGCGTCCGGGTCCATCTGTACGGCAAACAGGTGCGCCCCGGCCGCAAGATCGGCCACGTCACCGTCCTCGGCGACGACATGACCTCGGTACGCGCCCGGGCGGCCCGCGCCGCCCGCCGGCTCCAGGAAGGCGAATGATGGCACCCTCGGTCGGCGTGATCATGGGCAGCGACTCGGACTGGTCCACGATGGAGGCGGCGGCCCTGGCCCTCGCCGAATTCGAGGTACCTTTCGAGGTCGGAGTCGTCTCGGCCCACCGCACGGTGCAGAAAATGGTCGACTACGCCACCTCGGCAGCCGACCGCGGCCTCAAGGTCATCATCACCGGCGCCGGCGGAGCGGCCCACCTCCCCGGCATGGTCGCGGCGCTCACCCCCCTCCCGGTCATCGGCGTCCCGGTGCCCCTCAAATACCTCGACGGCATGGACTCCCTGCTCTCGATCGTCCAGATGCCGGCCGGCGTACCGGTCGCGACGGTCTCGATCGGCGGCGCCCGCAACGCCGGCCTGCTCGCGGTCCGCATCCTGGCGGCGTCGGACCCGGTCCTGCTGAAGCGCATGCAGGCCTTCCAGACCAACCTCGAACAGATCGTGGCCGAGAAGGACGAGGCCCTCCGCCAGCGACTGCTGGGCTAGCTAGGGCGAGGCAACGTCAGGGCCGGCCGGGATGTTGCGCCTGCCGGCCGAGGTTCTGCCGCTTCTGTAGGAACACCGCGATCCCCGCGCCGATCGCCAGCCCGGACAGACCCACCCAAGCGAACTGTCTGAGAGCGGGTTGTTTCCGCACGGGCGCGATCTCGGCGGCGGGGTCCGACGCGAGGCCGGGTTCCGCCCTGGCCCACTGCTCGTCCACGATCCGCAGGAAACGACGCCGGCGGCGCCCTTTGACGGTGATCCAGGTGGTGTGGACCTCGTCCCACCATTGCCAGGCCGTGGGATTCCGGAACATTCGGGCGATGAGGCCTCGAAGCACACCCTCGCCGATCTCGCCTAACCCGCAGAGGGCTGCCCCGGAGAGCAGGGCCGACGCGCCGCCGTAGGCCTGGCCGACGTCCGCCAGGTTCTTCCACGGCCAGGATGTGCCGAGCAGCCGGTAGAGGAGCAGCGGTGAGTAGATGACCGTGGCGGTGCCGGCGGCTATGGCCGATGTCAGGGCGGCGAGTCGCCAGCGGGAGAGGGCTGCGGTGGCGTGGCGGCGGAATGTCATCGGCTTCGGCCCTGCCTGGCGGTGACGTCTGCTGTCAGCGCATGCGGACGAGGGCGCCTCTCAGGCGTTCCTGGGTGCGGCGGCGGTTTTCGTTGGTTGCTCCCAGGAAGAGGAGGATCACGCCGACTGGGACCAGGACCAGCCAGGGGCCGACCAGGGTGGTGGCGAAGTGGATCGTTGCCACCGCGGTGGCCGCGGCGCCGATCACGACCGGGGCCTGTTGCTGGAGGCGGGAGCCGACGATCAGGGTGGCGACGGCGCCGAGGAGGAGGAGCAGTTCGCGCAGGTCGCCCGCTTCCGTGGCGATGACCAGGCCCGTCGTCGGGACGAAGGCTGCCAGGAGGGCCGGGCCGTACGCGGCCCAGCTGCTCAGGTCGGGGCGCTGGCGGGCCTCGAGGACGCCGACCAGCAGGGCCAGGGCCGCGAACGGCAGGGTGTACGCCTCCGGCAGGGCCACGTCCGCGAGGGCCACGAAGAGCCAGATGCCGATGATCTCGAAGCCGACCGCCAGCCAGAACAGGTTGCGGCGCTGCTGGGGCGTACGGCCGGGGCGGGTGGCGGCCAGGCCGAGGACCGCGCCCCACGCCGCCAGCAGGGCCGCGAGGTGCGCCGGGGAGTTGTAGGCGAGGGCGCCCGCGAGCAGCGCGGATGCGTACCCGCTCCATTCGACCGTGGTCGCTTCCAGGCGGTACTCGGGCAGGCCGAGGCGGGGGAGCGCGGCTTCGAGGACGAGCAGCGCCGCCCCGACCGCGAGGACGCCGAACGCCGCCCATTCCGGGGTGAGGCCGGCGACCAGGGCGACCGTGAGGACGAAGAACTGGCCCATCACCGCGGTGAAGAGCCAGCCCAGGATGCGGGCGTGGCGGCTCTTGCCGGCGACCGCCGCGACCAGGCCGACGCCGATGGCGCTGCCCAGGGTGAACAGCGTCAGCTGCTGGGTGGCGAGGCTGCCGGCGAGGCCCGCGTTGCCGGCGAGCAGGCCGATGATGAACACGATGGTGCGGGTGTAGCGCAGCAGCGTCGCCCGGGTCGCGACCGGCGGCGGGGTCAGCGCCAGGCCGAGCATGGCGATCGTGAACACCACCAGCGCTGCCGACGTCGACGCGGGCCAGCGGGCGTCCAGCGCGATGGGCGCGATCAGCAGGGTGATCGCAAGACCGGGCAGGATGACGGGTACGGCCTCAGCCGGCTTGCCGCCGAACCCGAGGGCGGCGAGCGCGGCGGCCACCGTCAGCAGCACCGTGGCGAGCACGCTGGTGCCGTCGACGCTGCCGGAGGCCGGGTGGGTCAGCGCCTCGACGGGCCCGTCCCAGATCGCGCGCAACTGGTTCATCGGGTCGAACAGGGCCGCGCGCAGGGCCGGGGCGATGGAGACCAGCGCCAGGACCGTGGGCAGGGCCGCGACGACGACCGCGCCGGTGGCCGGGTCGACCAGCCAGCGTCCGCGGAGGCCGCTCGGGCGCAGCCGGGACCGGCGCTGGCCGGTGAAGCGCGGCTCCCGCCAGGTGTGCGGGGGCGCGAGCGTCAGCCCCGGCGCCGGGATCGCGCCGCGCAGCAGCTCCGCGACCACCCCCAGCAACGCGGCCGCGGCGGCGTACAGGGCGGTCGGGTAGTCGCTGGGCACGGACGCCAGAGCGGTGATCGTGGCGCCGCCGACCAGGCCGACCGTGGCCCACGGCAGGTACTGCGGCACCGCACGGCCGGCCACCGCGAGCAGCGCCAGCATGAGGCTCGAGCCGGCCAGCGCGGCGGTCAGCACCACCTGCGCCGTACGGCCCTGGTCGGCGGCGATCGCGGCGAGCACGCCGGGGGCGGCGAGCAGGGCGGCCATGGTCGCCGCGCCACCGATCTGGGCGCGGTGCCGGGGCATCCCCGTGTCGTCCAGGGCGTACGCGACGACCTCGTCGGTCTCCGCGCGCTCGGCCCAGCCCTCGCGGACGGCCGGGGTGAGGTCGGCGCGGGCCAGCCAGGCCACCAGGACGCCGGTCAGCACGATCAGGCCCAGCGCGAGCGCCGTCGACCAGGGGCGGACCAGGCCCGCGCCGGCCGCGTGCAGCGCCACCACGGCGGCCACGCCGGCGCGGGACAGGGCGGCGCGCGGGTCGGTGGCGGCGACGGCGGCGATGCCGTACCCGAGGGTGACCGCGCCCCCGATCAGCAGGGGCGACCACCAGGGCAGGCCGAAGGCGGCCGGCGCCCCGATCGTGGCCAGCGCGACGCAGATCGCGCTCACGTCGTACTTCGCCGGGCGGGGCAGGGCCGCGGACGCGGCGACGGCGATGATGAGCAGGGCGAACGGGGCCTGCCAGCCGCCGGGCGGGGCGGTGGACGGGTAGCCGCTGACGTCCGACGCCCAGATCGGGCCCGGGGCGGCGACGATGCGGGCGGCGTACACCAGGGCCTGCCAACCGGCGATGCCGCCGACGACCAGGCCGGCCAGGCCCACGCCGCGGACCGGGCCGCGGCGCCAGTCCTCGGGCAGCGACCGTACGCCGAACGCCACGATCAGCACCACGATCGCCCCCACGGCGAGCGGCGCCTCCGGGAAGGCGAGCGCGGCGACCCGGGCCAGCGCGCCGCAGACCGCCACGGTGGCCGCGGCGGCGGCGATGTCCGGCCCGTCGAGCATCCGGTCGGCGCGGCGGCCGTTGTCCAGCGACTTGGCGAAGAACAGCAGGCCGGCGGCGACGAGCAGGAGCGCGCCGACCCAGATGTCCGCCGCGGTGGCACCGGGGGAGAGCAGGGCGGCGAGCGCCAGCGCGATCGCGCCGAGCCCGGCCCCGGCCGTCATCGGCAGGCTCACCTCGCGGCGCGCCACCTGGAAGACCGCCGCGTACGTGAGGGTGCCGGCCACGGCGAGGAAGCCCAGCGCCAGCGCCGGAACCGTGACGTCCTCGGTCGGCGGGGGACCGCCGCCCGGGTCGTTGACGGCCAGCATCGCGGTCACCACGGCACCCGGGATGGCGAGGGCGGCCGCCCCGGAGGCCCAGTCGCCGATCAGCCAGGCGTACAGGCGTACCGGAATCTGCCGGGCCGCGACCGCGACCATCACGCCCGCGCCGGCCAGCGCGGTCAGGACCGCGGCCGTCAGCCACGACGCGCTGAGCGCGGCGCCGAAGCCGAACAGGCCGACCACCCCGGCCGCGGCGAGGTGCGCGATCGCGACCCGCCGGGTCGGCGCCATCAGGCCCGCCGCGCCGATGCCGATCGCCGCGACGACCAGCGGCCAGGGCGCCTCCGACCAGGGCAGACCCAGGGAGGCGGGCACGGCCAGCGCGGTCAGGGCGACGCCGGTGACGGCACCCTCGCGGCGGTACTCGGCGGGCAGGGCGAGCGCCGCGGCGACGGTCAGCAGCAGCGCGCTCAGGGCCAGCAGCCAGCCGGAGCCGCCCGCGGCGGCCGAGATCCTGCCCGCGTACGCGGCGGTGTCGGCGTTCCAGATCGGGCGCGCGGCCTGCACCGGGGCGAGCGCCGCACGCAGGGCGTCGACCGCCACGAACAGGCCGATGAGGGTGAGCGCCGCGGCCGACGCGTACTGCGGGCCCCGGCGCACCTCGTCGGGCAGGGACAGCACGGCGGCGCCGGTGACCGCGACGGCGGCGGCCGCGGCGGCGAGGGTCCAGGACGGCGAGGCGACGTCGGCGATGCGGGCGCACGCGCCGATGACCGCGAGCGTCAGCACGGCCCCGGCGATGTTGCGCGCCGGGATCTGGTCGACCAGCCGGGCGGCGGCCGAGGCGGTCAGGGCCGCCACGATCAAAATCAGACCCGACCGTACGGCGTCAGCCATCGCGTCCGCGCCGATCAGGCCGGCTCCCGCGTACACCAGGGCCCCGGCCGCGGCCAGGCACAGCAGGCCGAAGGTCAGCTGCCGCAGCCAGCCCGCGGACGGCGGGGTGGCGGGCGGCGCGAGCGGCACCGAGCCCGCGGGCGGCGCGCCGGCCGGGCGCGGGCCGGGGAAGATGCGGGTCGGCAGCCAGCGCCAGCGGCGGCGGCCGGTCAGCCCGTCGATGATCAGGTCGGGTTCCTCGGGCCGGGACTCGGGGCGGTCCGGCAGGCCGTACGCGGCGTCGGCGGCGGCCGGGTCGGCCGGGTCCGCGAGCGCGGCCGGGTCGTAGGACCCCGGATCGGCGGGATCGTGGCGGGTCTCGAAGTCGCGGGCGCCGATGTCGCGGGCGTCCGCCTCGGCCAGCGACTCCCGGTCGCCGGCCACGGGCCGCCCCGCCGGCCAGCGCGGCAGCAGCCGGCCCTGGCGGATCACCGTGGTGAGCAGCAGCAGGTCGATCACGGCCACGGCGGTCAGCGCGACCGCCCATCCGGCCGGGCTCTCGATCATCGGGTACGCGAGCAGCGGCGGCACCGGCTGCACGGCGACGACGGTGCCGTACCGGGGCGCGGCCAGCTTCGTCATGCCCGCGTACACGAACGACGCGGCGGCGGAGATGAGCAGCGTGACGCCGAGGAAGACCGGCGCCGGGACGGACGTGCCGCCGAGCGCGGGGCTGCCGTGCAGCGCGTACAGGGTCATCGGCAGCAGCACGAGGCCGACGGCGGCGAGCGTCTCACCCGTCGAGGTCAGGCCCCGGCGGGCGATCGCGGGCGCCGCCCCCAGCGCCACCAGGGTGGCGAGGGCCAGGATGAAGGCCCGGCCGATCGCGTTGCTGGCGGCGCCGGCGAACACGACCGCCGCCACGCCGAGGACCAGGGCGCTGAGCCCCAGCAGGATGTTCTGCACCGACTGCGAGGACGTCTCGGGGGCGTGCGGCGGTGGCTCCTCCGGCGGCAGCGGCGCGACCCTGCGCCGCGGCGGCAGCGGCGGGGGCGCCGGGTCCTCGGTCGGCGGCGGATCGTCGACGAGCAGCGTGGCACCGTCGGACGCCACGCCGGGCGTCCCCGTGTACGGGCTGCCGGGCGGAGACCACGACGGCCGTCCCTCGGCGGGCGCGGCCGTCTCCGCGGGCCGCCGGCGCACCCGGCGCACCTTCGCGGCGGCACGTTTCCGCTGCTGGTTGGCGTGCGCCAGGATGTCGCGCTGGAACTGCGCGGCCTGGATGGCACTGGCGATGTTCCCGCGTTCCTTCGCCGCCGCCATGTCACGGATCTTCAGTTCCGCGATCGACGCGTCGATGCGGGCCAACTCCTCGTCGTAGCTGTCCGGCTGCTCAGCCTGCGCCACGGCACCTCCTAGACCCGCCCTACCGAAGCATGCCCTCCCGACACCTCATTAGAACAGTCCCAAGCGGGTCGAGATCAATGGAAACGGCCGCGAACCCGGCAGGTTCGCGGCCGCGGCCGGAAAACGGTCAAGCTTTAGAGGGCTGGTGCGGGGCGGCCCATGCCGCGATACTGCCAGCCGGCGCGGGCCCAGAGGACCGGGTCCAGGCAGTTCTTGCCGTCGATGACGCGCTTGCCGGCGGCGAGTTCGCCGAGCGCCTGCGGGTCCGCGTTGCGGAATTCCGCCCATTCTGTGAGTACGCACACCAGTTCGGCGCCAGCGACCGCGTCCGTCATGGAGGTCTCGTACGCGAGCCCCGGCTGGACCGCCCGCGCGTTCTCCATGCCCTGCGGGTCGTACACGCGTACGTCCGCACCGGCCTTGGCCAGCCCCGCCGCGACCGCGAGCGCGGGCGCGTCGCGTACGTCATCGGAATTGGGCTTGAAGGCGGCGCCGAGCACGGCGATCCGGGTGCCGGACAGGTCCGGGCCGGCCGGGCCGGAACGGCGGCCGAGCAGCTCGGCCGCGAGCTGGAGCACCTTGGTGCGGCGCCGGTGGTTGATCAGGTCGACCTCGTGCAGGAAGCGCAGCGCCTCCCCGGCGCCGAGCTCCTGCGCCCGGGCCTGGAACGCGCGGATGTCCTTGGGCAGGCAGCCGCCGCCGAACCCGACGCCGGCCTGGAGGAAGCGGTTGCCGATCCGCGGGTCGTAGCCGATCGCCTTGGCCAGCTGGGTGACGTCGCCGCCGGCCACCTCGCACACCTCGGCCATCGCGTTGATGAAGCTGATCTTGGTGGCGAGGAACGCGTTCGCGGCGACCTTCACCAGCTCGGCGGTGGCGAAGTCGGTCACCACCAGCGGCACCTCGCGCTCCTCGGTGGCGGCGAGGTCGAAGACGCCCTTGTGGGCCGCGTACAGCATGCCGTTCGCCCACTCGGTCTTGACGCCGACGACGATGCGGTTGGGGCGCAGCACGTCCTCGACGGCGAAGCCCTCCTGGAGGAACTCCGGCGACCAGGCCACCTCGACGCCCAGCGCGGGATCGGTGTGCTTCGCCACCAACTGCTCGACCCATTCGGCCGTACCGACCGGGACCGTGGACTTGCCGACGATCAGGGCGCGGCGCTTCAGGTGCCGGGCGAGATTCGTCACCGAGGCTTCCACGTACGCGAGGTCGGCGCCCATGCCGTCGGCGCGCTGCGGGGTGCCGACGCAGATGAAATGCACGTCGGCGAAGTCGGCGACCTGCTCGTACGAGGTCGTGAACCGCAGCCGCCCGGACGCCAGGTTCGCCCGCAGCAGCTCGTCCAGCCCGGGCTCGTGGAACGGCACCTGGCCGGCCGCCAGCTTGGCGATCTTCGGCTCGTCGATGTCGAAGCCCAGAACCTCGTAGCCGAGCTCGGCGAAACAGATGGCGTACGTCGCACCGAGGTAGCCCGTGCCCAGGAACGCCAGCCGCGGCCGCGGGGCGCCCGAAGGCACCTCGACCTCGGGAAACGCGGGCACGGTCTGGGTGGTCGGGTACGGGATGGTCACGCTGTGAACTCCAGTCACACGGGGCGCAGGGAGGGGGACCTGGCGCCGGGAACGTGTCAGACACCTTCTCACGGCGTCGCACATCCGGTCCGACCGCCGTCCGGGGCGAGGATAGTGCGCGTACCCTACGCGCCGGTAACATGTGCCCGGGAGCCGCACGAAGAAGGGGCCACAGCCATGTCTGATTTCGACGTCTACCAGCTGCCGGAGGACCACGAGACGATCCGTGCGGCCGTACGCGAGGTCTGCGAGGCGCGGGTGGCGCCGCACGCGGCCGAGGCGGACGAGTCCGGCGAGTTCCCGAAGGCGTCGTACGACGCCCTCCGCTCGTCCGACTTCCACGCACCGCACATCCCGGCCGAGTACGGCGGCGCCGGCGCGGACGCCCTCGCCACCGCCATCGTGATCGAGGAGGTGGCCCGCGTGTGCGCCAGCTCGTCGCTGATCCCGGCGGTCAACAAGCTCGGCACGATGCCCCTGATCCTGTCCGGCTCCGAGGAACTCAAGCAGCGCTACCTCCCGCCGGTCGCGGCGGGCGAGGCGATGTTCTCGTACTGTTTGTCGGAGCCGGAAGCGGGCAGCGACGCCGCCTCGATGACCACCCGCGCGGTCCGCGACGGCGACTACTGGGTCCTCAACGGCGTCAAGCGCTGGATCACCAACGCCGGCGTCTCGGAGTACTACACGGTCTTCGCGGTCACCGACCCGGCGGCCCGCTCCCGCGGCATCTCCGCCTTCGTGGTCGAGAAGTCCGACGAGGGCGTCACCTTCGGCGCGCCGGAGAAGAAACTCGGCATCAAGGGCAGCCCCACCCGAGAGGTCTACTTCGACAACGTACGGCTCCCCCTCGACCGCATGATCGGCGCGGAGGGCACGGGCTTCGCCACCGCCATGAAGACCCTCGACCACACCCGCGTGACGATCGCGGCGCAGGCCGTCGGCATCGCCCAGGGCGCCCTCGACTACGCCCTCGGCTACGCCAAGGACCGCAAGCAGTTCGGCAAGCCCATCGCCGACTTCCAGGGCCTCCAGTTCATGCTCGCCGACATGGGCATGAAACTCGAAGCGGCCCGCCAACTCACCTACGTGGCAGCCGGCAAGAGCGAACGCGGCGACGCGGACCTGACCTACTTCGGCGCGGCCGCAAAATGCTTCGCCTCGGACGCGGCAATGGAAATCACCACGGACGCGGTCCAGGTCCTGGGCGGCTACGGCTACACCCGCGACTACCCGGTCGAACGCATGATGCGCGACGCCAAAATCACCCAGATCTACGAGGGTACGAACCAGGTCCAGCGCATCGTGATGGCAAGGCAGCTCCTGAAGGGCTGAGCGTCGTGGCGTGCGGCGGCGTAGCTCCACGCCGCCGCGGAACGCCGCCGGCATCCCGCAGTACTGGACGGTCGGACGCGATCCCGCACTGACTGTGACGTTGCATCGGCTCAGCGCCGACGGAGCGTACGAGCGGGCGGCGCAGATGCCGTTGGGGTGGCTGTTGCAGACCTCGCCGGGGGACCACCTGCCGCAGTACTGACCTCTCGCGAGAGGCGGCGGGGCTGGTCTTCGTCGTGCGGGAGGTTCAGTGGCTTGTGTCAGGGCTGAGCAGCTCCGACCGCGCCATGGTGACCATGAAGCTGGCGATGGAGCTGCGAAAGCTGGGCCGGGGGAGACCGCGACTGCGCGCTACTGCGAGCATCGCGGGGATGCCGGAGGACCGATTCTCGGCGACCAGCTCGTTCGACGAGGGGAGGTAGGTGTCGGCGAGGAGGCTGGCCAGCACCGCATTGCGCGGTGCATCAGCGCATCGGCGAGTGCCTCACGGACGGCCTCCAGCGGATCGATCAGTACAGGCCGGCGTCAGCCAGTCGGCCGCCGGGCAACGCCGCCAATGCGCGTAGGGCGAGAGGCCGATCTTGTTCTCGGGCCTGGGCGAGGAGCCGTTCGTCGTTGTCGAGGTCGGCGAGGAACCGGAAATGGGTGCGGAGTGCTTCGGAAAGCTCGCTTGCGGTAGGGACGGGGACGGCGAGCGCTCCGATGTCCTGTTCGTCGAACTCGCCTGCGCTGCGGTCACGGAGCCATCTCTCGGGGCTGAAGGCGGGGCCTTCGTGGCCCGGCTTCCAGAAAGTGTCGCCGGCGTGTAAGCCGTTGGCATCGACCCAGATTTTGAGGACGGCGAGACGGCGCACGAGGGCGTGATCCAGTTTGCCGGTGATGGGGGCATTGGTCATTGCCCAGCGCAGGTCGTACATGTCGCGTGCGGGCGTGGCCCGGTTCAGGCGTGCGATCTTTTCGGCGATGTTCTCCTCGAGGCGGATCACCTGTAGTTGTGGCAGGGCGGGTGGCCCGTACCGGGCGTGGATGGGCATGGGCTGCCACCCGCGTCGTACCGGCGGAAGCCAAGGGGGCGGGTTGAGGTCGAGTTTGCTGTGCAGGGCGCCGGTGTCGCCGCCGAAGGCGTGTTCGTAGGTGAGTGTCCACTTGCCGCGTCGTTCGATGACGCCGTAGGCGAACGGGCCGACCTTGAGGCCGTCGACGGCGGCGATCAGGTCGGTGAGGGCGTCGTCGGGATCGGCGCCGATGTGGGTGCTGGAGAAGTCCAGGTCAAGGGAGAAGCGACCGGCGTTGCCCGCGTACAGCTTGCGCAGCGCGGTGCCGCCCTTGAACGTCAGCGCGTCGAGGGTGCCCGTCCCGTGGAGGTGGCGCAGCAGCAGATCCTGGGCGATGTCGACGATTGCGGCGTCCCGTCCTTGAGCGCCGGCTCCGTGCGGTGTGTGTCGTGCGATGTGGCCGATGGTGATGACGATGTCGTTCATGAAGTGGCTCGCAGGGTGCGGGGATCGAAGGGAAGGCTGGTGTCGGCGATCTGCCAGGCGTTGTCGTGGCGCAGGAGGTGTCCTCGGGGGCCGAACCAGGTCTTGCCGCCCAGGGCGCCGAGGTGGCGGATCGCGGTTGCGAGGTCGGGTCGCATTGCCTGGAGCAGGTAGCCGGTGCGGGCGCGGGTGGCGGCGGGCCGGTCGGTCAGTTCCAGGGCCAGCGGCTGCCAGGACAGCTCGCTGGTGAGTTCCGGGAGCCATTCGAGTGCGCTCGTCCAGGAGCGCACGGCGCCGGGTTTCGTCGTCATATGGACGAGGACGCTCTCCACGGCCAGCACGGGTACGCCGCGCAGCTCGCGGTAGGGGAGGCGGGGGGTGAACACGGAGACCGAGACGCGTGAGGGCAGCTGACGGGCCAACTCGGTGGTGCCGGCTGCGATCTCGATGTGGGCCGGCACGCGATCGGCGAAGCCGTGCGCCCAAGCGGCGGTCTGGAATGCCAGAGCGCACCGCGCGGTCGGCCGCTGGGCCAGGAACGCTCGCAGGGGCGTGAGCGGGTCGTTGCGAGAGTAGGCGCCGGCGGTGGCGGCTGGCGCGAACTCCCACACGCCGCGTTGCCCGGTCGGCAGTAGCCAACCCCGCTCGCGCAGTCGCGCGGCAACGATCCGGGTCGGCGTGCGCAGCCCATGGCGTTCGACGAGCTGGGCGAGTTGCTCGATGGTGACGAGTGTGGGCTGCTCAAGCTCCAGATCTTCGAGTACGCCACCCATCGAAGGGGGGATGGTCCGTGTCATCGACCGAATCTCTGTATCAGATATAGTTACCAACTACGTCAGGATGACACCGTTGGATGATGGTGTCAACATGGCCAACAAGTAACCGTACTGGTTACCTCTCGTCACTTCTGACACCTCGGCGTCAGCCGGGAAGGATCGAATCGGCGGCGGTGTAGCTCGACCACCAGCTTTCACGCCGGTGCTTCACGAGCTTGCCGCCGAACCTCTTGAGTAGTACGTAGTCGCCATTGAGGACGAGGACGGCATCCTCGGGGCCGGTCGCCAGCACCCGGCGGACGATCGTGATCATGTTCGTGACCTTCCACTGCGGGTCGGCCTCCTTGTCCATGCGGAAGGTCACCGACACGTGGAGTTCCGGCTCCCACTCCCACGGCCCGTCGTCCGACTCGACGTCGAAGTACCCGTCGCGCCCCGCCGAAACGAAGACAGCGAACCCCAGCCGGTCGTCCAGGTTCACCGAGAGCGGCGACTCCGTGCCGGCGGGCCGCTCGTCCGGGTCGGGCAGCGCACGCTCGGCCAGTCGCTCGACGGGTGTGGAGCCGGCCAGGGTCAGTCGATACTCGATCGCCATGCTGTCAGTCGTTTCCTCGGTTGACGGGAATCTGGACGATATCGCCGCCGGGCGTGATCACCTTGACCTCCTTGAGGCCGGCGATCGGCCAGTCGGCGAACTGCCTGCGCAAGGCGGAGAGATCACCACGCCAGTCGGCGAGATTCACCACCACCCGCTGGGTCTGCTGCCGCTCGACGACCTTGTCGTGCACCTCGCCCCAGATCCCTCGCACATTCTTGGTCGGCCTGGTCGGGGAGTAGCAGTCGAACACCCGGCCCTCGACCAGGTAATCCGGCTTCGAGGTCGGCTTCCCCGTGTCGCCGGTGTCCAGGCGTGCCTGAGCGACCTCGGCTGAGGTCGGATTCTGCCGGACGTGGTAGCCGCTGCCGGCCAGCAAGGTGGCTGTCGTGTTCTCCTGCTCGATCGAGCGGCGAGTCTCGAGATCGTCGTCCGGGTTGATCCGGGTCGGGCGTCCGTCGGGGGTGCCGCCGGGGTGGCCTGTGTTCGGGGTGATCAGGGGGTTGGGACGCGGGGCTCGGGCGGCGCGGCCGGCCTGGGCTTCGGCGGCGGTTGTTTCGTGGGCCTCGTGGATGCTGGCCGGGGTGGGGGTTCCGCGGGGGGCGGGAGGGTGAGTGGCCCGGTGGGTCGCCGCCGTCGCCGGGGCTGCGGCCTCTTCCAGGCACGGACTCCCCCTTCGCCGAGTTGATTGAACGCTATCAATAGGCCGCGAACCTGGCCGTCGCGTCCGGGGGCCGGCGGGGGTTGGGCCAGTAGCATGACGGTATGAGCGCGGAGGCTGTCGGCCGGTACATGCCTGCCGTCATCACGCTCGATGACCTTGCCGCCATGATCTCCGCCGATACGCATGGCAGGCGCTACGAGACCAGCCCCGAGGGAGTGCTCTCCGTCGTGCCGCCCCCTGACAGTGAGCGCGTCGTCATCGCTACTCGGCTGATGGCGTGGTTGATCACCGCGGGGGTGCCGGTCGACCAGGTGATGCAGGTCGCGGGGATCCGGATTCCCGGCCCCGACGGCGACGGAGGGCGGATTCCCGACCTCACGGTCTGGTCGAAGCCGCAGGAGCGGGCGGTCTGGCTGGGCGTCACCGACCTGCTGCTGGTGGTCGAGATCGTTTCGCGGGGTTCCGAGGCGATCGACCAGGTGACCAAGGTGGGCGAGTACGCCGCCGCCGGCATCCCGCAGTACTGGACGGTCGGACGCGATCCCGCACTGACCGTGACGTTGCATCGGCTCAGCGCCGACGGAGCGTACGAGCAGACGGCGCAGATGCCGTTAGGGTGGCTGTTGCAGACCTCGCCCGGGGACCACCTGCCGCAGTACTGAGCCTCTCGCGAGAGGCGGCGGGTCTGGTCTTCGTCGTGGGGGAGGTTCAGGGGGCGGGTGTCGTCCGCGGCCTTGTCGGCGGTGCGGACAGCAGAGCCGACTTCGGCAGCCGGCTCTGCTGTCCACCCCGGATCGGTGCTGACTCAGTGGTTCTTCGACGTCGAGCGGGGTTCGCCGCCGGCGGGTGACTCGGATTGCCCGATCCACCGGTAGCGGCGCTTAGGGCTTTGAGCCGGACCGATTGCCTCTACGGTTCCCGCTTCCACCATGCTGCGCAGATGGTTCAGGACCGCCCGTCGGGACAGTCCGGCAACTTCGGCCAGTTCGGTGGCGGTCGCCTCGCCCCTTGCCTGGAGTGCCATTCCTACATCAGGCGCGAGTTCGCCGGGTAGCGCAGAAAAGAGGTCGGGAGCCTTCTTCCGTCCGGAAATTGCGGGGTCGAGGACGTATCGCGCGTAGCGGCGACCGCCTTCCTTGAGGGCCAAGCCTTGCTCGACGAGGTCTCGCAGAACCTGGCCGGCGGTAACGCGGTCCACACCCCATTGTCTGAGCATTTCGTTGGTCAGGTAGTCCTCGCGCAACATCGCTACGGCGATCTGATGTGCGGGTGTGGGCAGGTGCGCGCCGAGCCCTGCGATCCAGTGGCGTGTGTCAGGGCTGAGCAGCTCCGACCGCGCCATGGTGACCATGAAGCTGGCGATGGAGCTGCGAAAGCTGGGCCGGGGGAGACCGCGACTGCGCGCTACTGCGAGCATCGCGGGGATGCCGGAGGACCGATTCTCGGCGACCAGCTCGTTCGACGAGGGGAGGTAGGTGTCGGCGAGGAGGCTGGCCAGCACCGCATTGCGTGAGGAAGAGATTCCCGCTTCGCCGAGTTCGTCGATGGTGACTCCACCGTAAAGGCCGCCCGGGCTGCGAATGACGAGCCGGTCGGGAAACAGCTCGACCTGGACCTGCGTGCCGCGGGTCACGGGGCTGTAGTCGCGGTGCATCAGCGCATTGACGAGTGCCTCACGGACGGCCTCCAGCGGATACTCGACCTCGTCGACGCGCGAGCCGCGATCACTGATGACCGCTCGGACGGCGAGGTTTCGCCGGAGCATGGACAGCGACGTCTCGATCATCTCGGGAATCGAGCCGCGTACGGTCTGGTTGTCCAGGAATCTCGTGCTTGAGTCGCGATCCGGGCTGTGCACGACGACCGAGACCATCAGTTGGGGGAAGTATTGCTGCGGGAACTGTCCGTAGGTCAAGAGCCCTGCAAGCGTCAACGGGGCGTCGACCGAGCGATCAGCGGTGATCCCCAGCCGGAAAAGGATGGTCGCATCGTCCGATTGGGCGAGCTTGGGGAACCCGGACCGGACCCTGCGGAACGTGCGGCGTAAAGCTTCGTCGTCGAGATCCTGTACGGTCGTCCCGTCGACAGCTTCCCGGTCGTACAAGGGCTGCGTCCGTGCGGCCATGACCAGCGCGATCTCGGCTTCGGTCATATGCCGATCACCGTCGCCGCCGCGCAGGTAGGAACCTCCCGAGATCCCCTGTGCAGTGACGTATACAGGGCGCCGGTCCGCCGGCGCCGGAGGTACTTCGGCGACGACCAGCCACCGGTTCTCGACTTCGGCTACCTCCACGCTGATCTGTAGCGGTGGCGTGATGTCGTCCCGCGACATCTGCACCAGCGCGTCGCGAAGCGCCGAAGGGTCAGCCAGTTCCACGAGGCTGAAACCGCTCGCCTCGTCGACGCCGAGCAGAATCGTCCCGCCCTCCGTGTTCGAGAATGCGGAAAGCGTCTCCCGGACGGACTTCGGCATCCCGCCGGCGGCACGTTTGGCTTCCACCTGTGTCGGCTCGCCGCCCACCCTGCGCAGCACAGCAAGGATCTCCTCGACAGTTTCAGCACCCACGGACCCATCCCACCACTCGACTTCGCACTCTGACAAGCGAGGTGCGAAGTAAGTGCGAAGTAAGTGCGAAGCTGGTGCGAAGTTGGTGGGCAGTGGAGCCGGACGTTCTGTACGCGGGTGGCGCGAGCAGAGGCCGGCTCGCCGGGGTGGCCGACCCTTACCCGGCAATGATCGAATCGGCGGAGGCGTAGCTCGACCACCAACTCTCACGCCGGTGCTTCACGAGCTCGCCGCCGAACCGGGCGAACAGCAGCACGTCGCCGTTGAGGGTGAACGTGCTGTCCTCCGGGCCGCTGTCCAGCACCCGGCGGACGATCGTCAGCATCTCGGTCACCTCGCGGTCGAGGTCCGCGAACTTGTCCAGGCGGAAGCTCAGCGACACGTAGGCGCCGGGCTCCCACTCCCACATGCCGCTGTCCGCTCCGGCCGACACGTAGCCGTCCTGCCCGGCGAGGACGGTGACCATGAAGCCGTAGCGGTCCCAGAGGGCCGCCGAGAGCAGGGGCGGTGTCCCGGTCGGACGCTCTTCGGGGTCGGGCAGCGCGCGCTCCGCCAGAACCTCGACCGGCGTGGTGCCCGCCAGGGTCAACTCGTACTCAAGCGCCATGGCGGGCCCTCAGTTCCTGTCGGGGTTCGGGACGAGTTGGATGATCTCACCGTCGGGGCCGATGGCTTTGACCTCCTTGAGCCGGTCGACCGGCCAGTCGTCGAATTGCCGCCGCAGGGCCGTCAGGTCGCCGGGCCAGTCCTGCAGGTTCACCACCACGCGCTGCGTCTGCTCCTTGTCGATCTTCTTCTTCACCTCGAACCAGATACCGCGCACGGGCTTGTCGGCCGCCGGCGAGTAACAGTCGAAGACCCTTCCCTCGAGCAGGTAGTCGGGCTTCGACCCCACCTTGCCCGTGTCGCCGGTCTCCTGCCGCGCTCGGGCGATCTCGTCGAGCGAAGGGTTCTGCTGGATGCGATAGCCCCGGTCCGCCAGGATCGCGGCGCCCGAGTTCTCGCGGTCGAGGGAACGGCGGACGTCCTCGTCCTGGGACGTCTTGATGGGGGTCGGGCGTCCGTCGGGGGTGGCGCCGGGGTGGCCGGTGCTCGGGGTGATCAGGGGGTTGGGGCGCGGGGCTCCGGTGGCACGGCCTGCCTGGGCTTCGGCGGCGGTTGTTTCGTGGGCTTCGTGGATGCTGGCCGGGGTGGGGGCTCCGCGGGGCCGGGAGGAGTGGCCCGGTGGGTCGCCGCCGTCGGCGGGGCTGCGGCCTCTTCCTGGCACGGGCTCAGCCTTTCCCGGGCGCCTTCAGGGATCGATGGCAGGCTATCAAGGGAGGCGGCGGGTCTGGTCTTCGTCGTGGGGGAGGTTCAGGGGGCGGGTGTCGTCCGCGGCCTCGTCGGCGGGGCGTTCCTGGTGGGTGGCTGTTGTGGTGGGGCGGGTGGTCGCCTCGCCCGGGGGCTTCGGGGGGACCGGGGTGAGGCGGGTGGTCGGGTCCTGGGCCGGGTCGGGGCGTTCCTCTCCCGTTATCGACATCGGCCTGGTGGCCTCGTCGCCGGGGTCGGGCTCGGCGGCGCTGTCGGCGAGGGCTGGGCGGATCACCTGAGTCTTGTCGCCGTCCGAAGCCGACGGGGCCGACGGAGCCGACGAGGCCGGGGCCGACGGAGCCGACGGGGCCGGGGCCGGCGGGACAGACGCCGGCGGGATGGGGAGGGCGGCGGTGGGCAGGGCCGTTGTGGCCTCCGAGGATTCCGCCACGTCGACCGTTCGCTCGGACGAGGGTGCGGGTTCGAACAGGCCCGCCAGCAGCGTCGTTTTCTCCTCGTCGTCGATCGGGCGGCGCTGGTGCGGGACGGCCGCCGGGAAGGCCGTTGTCGGTTCTGCCGCGATCGGGGTGCCCGGGGCGCGGGCCTCGCCGCGGGCTCTGCCCAGTACGCCCAGCCATACCACCCGGGGTGGTTCGTAGCCTGCCCAGCGGCGGGCGCTCAGGGCCGTGCAGATCAGCGGGACCGCGAGCAGGACCGTCAGGCCGTACCCGGGGGTGCTGATGTTGAAGCCTTCCTTGGTGACCTCGGCCGGCCAGATGCTCGCGTAGGAGTCCGGGACGAAGCGGGCCCAGGTGCCGATGGCGATGAAGGTCGCGCCGGCCAGGAGGGGGCCGGCGGGGGAGATCGGGGCGAAGAGCAGGATTCCGTACGCCGCGCCGGCCAGGAAGAGCAGGAGGAGGCCGCCCAGCGACTCGATGCCGCCGTTGTCGCGGGCCCGGCCCGTCAGGTTCTCGTCGAGGCCCACGCCGCACAGGATCCAGGCCGACGGGGCGAGCACGGAGACGTACAGGATCGACCGGAGATGGCGCACGCGTGGACCGTACCCGGGGGCGGCAACCGGGAGGAATTAACGTAACGGGCATGAGCGATCAGCCGGTGGGGCGGCCCACCTCGCACTCGCGCGTCACGTTGAGCCGGATCATGAGCGCGATCGACGTCAACCTGTACGGGACCGTGCACGGCGGCGTCCTCATGAAGTTCGTCGACGACGTGGCCGGTGCGGCGGCGGCGCGGCACAGCGGCGGTACGGCGGTCACGGCCGCCATCGACGAGATCGTGTTCGTCGAGCCGGTGCACACCGGTGACCTGGTGCACGCGTACGCGCAGGTGAACTGGGCCGGGAGCACCTCGATGGAGGTCGGCGTACGGCTGACCGCGGAGCGGTGGGACACGGCCGGCGGCGATCCGATCACCGTGGCCACCGCCTACCTGGTGTTCGTCGGTGTCGATGTGTCGGGTCATCCGCGGCCGGTGCCGCCGGTCCTGCCGGAGACGGCGGAGGACGAGCGGCGCTTCCGGGAGGCGCTCATCCGGCGCGAACACCGCCTGGCCCGCAGGAAAGCGATCCAGGACGCGCGGCTGAGCGACCGTTAGGGTGGCGGCATGAGTGCGGGCGCGGTGCTGTGGAATCCTCCGGCGGACGTCATCGAAACCTCCCGGATGGGGCGGTTTCTGACCTGGGTGCGCGCCGAGCGGGGCGTCGAGGTCGACGACTACGCCGGGCTGTGGGAGTGGTCGGTCACCGACCTGTCCGGTTTCTGGCGGGCGATCTGGGACTACTTCGAGGTCATCGCCCACACCGAGCCGGCGTCGACCCTCGACGGGGCCGTCATGCCCGGTGCCCGGTGGTTCCCGGGTGCCACGCTCAACTATGCCGAGCACGTCCTGCGCATGCCCGGGCTGGGCGACGACGATCCGGTCGTCATCGCGTACTCGCAGACCCGGGAGCCGGTCACCCTCACCGCCCGGCAGCTGCGTGACCAGGTCCGGAGGGTCGCCGCCGGGCTGCGCCGGCTCGGCGTCGGCGACGGCGACCGGGTCGCGGCCTACGCCCCCAACATCCCCGAGACGTACGTGCTCATGCTGGCGACGGCGAGCCTCGGCGCGATCTTCTCCTCGTGCGCGCCCGAGTTCGGTTCCCGCAGCGTGATCGACCGCTGGACGCAGATCGAGCCGCGTGTGCTGGTGGCGGTCGACGGCTACCGGTACGGCGACAAGGCGATCGACCGGCGCGCCGAGGTGGCCGCGATCCGCGACGCCCTGCCCAGCGTCGAGCACCTGATCACGATCCCGTACCTGACCGGGGAGGGGGACTGGGACAGCCTCGACGGCGACGATCCGCTGACCTTCGCCGCGGTGCCGTTCGACCACCCGCTCTACGTGCTGTATTCGTCGGGCACCACCGGCCTGCCGAAGCCGATCGTGCACGGTCACGGCGGCATCCTGCTCGAGCACCTCAAGATGCTGGCCCTGCACCACGACCTGGGCCCCGGCGACCGCTTCCTCTGGTTCACCACGACCGGCTGGATGATGTGGAACTTCCTGGCGTCCGGGCCGGCGGTGGGCACCGCGATCGTGCTCTTCGACGGCAACCCCGGGCACCCCGACCTGGGCGAGCTGTGGCGGCTCGCCGCCGACGCCGGCGTCACCTTCTTCGGTACGTCCGCACCGTTCATCCTGGCCTGCCGCAAGGCCGGCGTACGCCCGCCCGCGAACGTGATCCGGGGCGTGGGCTCGACCGGTGCCCCGCTGCCGCCCGAGGGGTACCGCTGGATCTACGAGGTGCTGGGCGACCGCCCCCAGTTGCAGTCGCTGTCCGGCGGCACGGACGTCTGCACCGGCTTCGTGGGCGGCACGCCGCTGCTGCCGGTGGTCGAGGGCGTGATCTCCTGCCGGGCGCTCGGCGCGCGGGTGGAGGCGTACGACCCGGAGGGCAAGCCGGTCCTCGAGCAGCTGGGTGAGCTGGTCATCACGGCGCCGATGCCGAGCATGCCGGTCGGTTTCTGGAACGACCCGGACGGCCGGCGCTACTTCGAGGCGTACTTCGACGTGTTCCCGGGCGTGTGGCGGCACGGCGACTGGATCACCATCGGCGCCGACGGCACCTGCGTGATCACCGGCCGCTCCGACGCGACCCTGAACCGCGGCGGGGTCCGCCTGGGCACCGCCGAGTTCTACTCCGTGGTCGAGGGCATCCCCGAGATCGCCGACTCGGTCGTCGTCCACCTCGACGACCAGGACGAACTGCTGCTGTTCGTGGTGCTCGCCGACGGCCTGGAGCTGGACGAGGAGCTGCGCGGCCGGATCCGGCGCGAGCTGCGTGCCGCGCTCTCGCCGCGGCACGTCCCGGACGAGATCCATCAGGTACGCGCGGTGCCTCGCACGCTGTCCGCCAAGAAGCTCGAGGTGCCGGTGAAGCGCATCCTGACCGGCACCCCGGCGGATCGGGCGGCGGCGAAGGGCGCTCTGGCCAACCCCGAGTCGCTGACGGCGTTCGAGGAGTACGCCAAGCGCCGCTGACCATGTGCAATCCGTGACTGAGCGATTACCATCGGTCTATATTCGGCCGGAGGTGACGCGCCATGACCTGGT
Organism: Pseudosporangium ferrugineum; assembly: GCF_003002065.1. Taxonomy (GTDB): domain Bacteria; phylum Actinomycetota; class Actinomycetes; order Mycobacteriales; family Micromonosporaceae; genus Actinoplanes; species Actinoplanes ferrugineus_A. Next base: position 156,959 of record NZ_PVZG01000009.1, on the reverse strand, counting down.
TTCCGCTCCTGATCGGTCTTGCCATCGCGGTGTGGCTCGGGGTTGCCCTGCCCGCCCTGTTCCGCGGTCCGCTCACGATAAAGCCCGCCCGGCGACCCGTTCCGGGCAGCGCGGCGGTCGTCGCCGTCCCGGCCGGGGGTCTGCGCACCGGGCGGCGGCGTCCGTCCGTTCCGGCCCGTCCCGGCCGCCCGAGGCCCAAGCCGCCGGCCGCTCCCACCGGGGACGCGACCCGCGAGTGGCGGGGAATGGACCGGGTCGAGATCGAGGTGCGGGGGATGGACCGGCCGGGGCGCTACTACGGCGGGCGGTCCCTGTGACCGACGTCACGCCAGCGTCAGGGTCACGTTCTCCGCGGCGACGCGTCGCTCGGTGACCGCCGGGTCGAGGGCGGCGCACAGCACGATGCTGGCCCCCGCGAACAGGGGCGTGAGCAGCCAGTCCGCCGGGTCCGGGTACGCGCGGGCGTCGATCAGGACGCGGGCGCCCGGCTCGATGCCGAGTTCGCGGGCGCGGGCCGCGGCCGTACCCGAGATCGTGCCGTGGTCCGTGCCGTTCAGGGCGGCGTCGCCGGGGCGGGCGGGCCGGCGGGAGGCGAAGTGGTCGCCGTAGCCGCGGACCTCGACGGTGTAGTCGACGTAGCCCGGCGGGACCGGCCGCAGCGGCATGGCGAGCGGCAGCAGCCCGGTGGCGTAGCTGTCCCCGGCGGACCAGGCGCCGGCCGCCTCCAGGGTGTCCGGCCAGGCGAACAGGGCGTCCACCGGCCGGGGGTCCGGGCCGGTGTACACCTCGAGGCCGGCCGCCCAGGTGCCGAGCAGGATCGCCGCCGTCTGCCAGTGCGGGGGCAGCAGGACCGCCGCCGAGTCGCCCGGACCCAGGCCCAGGCCGTCCACCAGCAGGTTGGCCGTCTTCGCCACCCAGTTGTCCATCGTGGCGCCCGACAGCTCCGTGCGGTCGCCGGTCGTGTCGTCGTACCAGGTGAGCAGGGGGGTCGTCGGGTCCTTGCGGACCGCCGCCGCGAGGGCCGCCGGGATCGTCTCGTTCATCGCCCTCGACGATAGTCGGATTACTGACAGTGATGGAGTGGTCTCGTTCCGATCGGGCGGGGAAAGAGCTAGTAACTAAGAGATGTCGGAGGGCGTCGCGGTCGACACGGGAGGCATCGAGCGGCGTACCCTTGCCAGTGGTCTGAGCCACAGATGTGAGGAGTTGCCACGTGACCGCCGGTCGCCCGCCCCGTGTCCTCGTCGACGCCACGAGCGTTCCCGCCGATCGAGGCGGGGTGGGGAGATACGTCGACGGGTTGCTCGGCGCCCTCGGCGCGGTCGGTCCCGAGCGTGCCGACCTCGTCGTGGTCGCGCAGCGTTCGGATGCGGAGCGTTACTCCCGCATGCTCACCGGGGCCGAGGTCATCGCCGGTCCCGCCGCCGTGGCGCACCGCCCCGCCCGCCTCGCCTGGGAGCAGACCGGCCTGCCGCTGCTCGCCCAGCAGGTCGGCGCCGGGGTGCTGCACTCGCCCTTCTACACCTGCCCGCTGCGGGCGGGTTGCCCGGTGACGGTCACCGTGCACGACGCGACCTTCTTCACCGAGCCGGAGCATTACGACAACACCAAGCGCACCTTCTTCCGCAGCGCGATCAAGACCTCGCTGCGCCGGGCCGCGCGGGTCATCGTGCCGAGCAAGGCCACCCGCGACGAGCTGATCCGGCTCCTCGACGCCGACCCCACGCACATCGACGTGGCGTACCACGGCGTCGACCAGACCGCCTTCCACGCGCCCAGCGACGAGGAGAAGGCCCGTGTCCGGGCCCGCCTCGGCCTCGGCGACTCCGGCTACGTCGCCTTCCTCGGCGCCAAGGAGCCGCGCAAGAACGTGCCCAACCTGATCCGCGGCTGGGCGCGTGCGGTCGCCGACTGGCCGCGCCCGCCGGCGCTGGTCATCGCCGGCGGCCAGGGCCACGACGACGACATCGACCGGGCGGTGGCCGAGGTGCCGTCGCACCTGCGGCTGCTGCGCCCAGGCTACCTGCGGTACGCCGACCTGCCCGGCTTCCTCGGCGGCGCGCTGGTCGCCTGCTACCCGTCCTTCGGCGAGGGCTTCGGCCTGCCGATCCTGGAGGCGATGGCCTGCGCCACCCCGGTGCTGACCACGCCCCGGCTGTCCCTGCCCGAGGTCGGGGGCGACGCGGTGGCGTACACGACGGAGGACCCGGACCGGATCGCCGCGGACCTGGCCGACCTGCTGCACGACGAGCCGCGCCGGCTCACCCTCGCCAAGGCCGGATTCGACCGGGCCAAGGAGTTCACCTGGGCCTCCAGCGCGGAGGTGCACGTGGCGACGTGGAGCCGCGTGGCCGCCTGACATTCGTTACAATGCGTGCGCATGAGTGAGAATCGGGGCGGGCTGTACGCCGTCATTCCCGCAGGTGGCAGTGGAACACGTCTATGGCCGCTGTCCCGCGCCGGTCACCCCAAGTTCCTGCACCCGCTGACCGGCACCGACGCCTCGCTGCTCCAGGCGACCGTGTCCCGGCTGCTTCCACTGGCCGACCCGGCCCAGGTGTTCGTCGTGACCGGGGTGGCCCACGCCGCCGCGGTGTCGCGCCAGCTCGCCGCCGTACCGGAGGAGAACATCCTCGTCGAGCCGTCGCCGCGCGACTCCTGCGCGGCCATCGCCCTGGCCGCGGCGGTGATCGCCCGGCACGACCCGGAGGCGGTCATGGGCGCGTTCGCGGCCGACCACCTCATCGCCGACGGCGAGCGCTTCATCGGGGTGATCGAGGAGGCCATGGCCGGCGCGCGCAAGGGCCTGCTGATGACGCTGGGCATCACCCCGACCCGGCCCGAGACCGGCTACGGCTACGTCCAGTGCGGCGGCCCGATCGGCCAGGGTTCGGCGCTCGCGGTCGAGGAATTCAAGGAGAAGCCCTCGTACGAGGTGGCCGAGGGCTACGTGAAGTCCGGCAACTACCTGTGGAACGCCGGCATGTTCGTGTGGCGCGTCGACGTGTTCCTCAGCGAGCTCGCCCGCCAGCAGCCGCAGCTGCACGCCGGCATCTCCCGCATCGCGCAGGCCTGGGACTCCTCGGCGCGTGAGGAGGTGCTCGGCGAGGTGTGGCCGCTGCTGCCGCGCATCTCGGTCGACTACGCGGTGATGGAGGGCGCGGCGGCGGTCGGCCGGGTCGGCACGGTCCCCGGCGACTTCGGCTGGAACGACGTCGGCGACTTCCACACGCTCGGCGAGGTGCTCGCCTCCGACTCGGCCGGCAACGTGGTCGTCGGCAAGGACGCCATGGCGACGCCGGGTGTCATCCTGCGCGACTCGGAGAACCTCGTCGTGGTGCCCAACTCGGGCCGCCTGGTCGCGGTGCTCGGCGTCCGCGACCTGATCGTGGTCGACACCCCCGACGCGGTGCTGGTCTGCCCCCGCGACCGCGCCCAGGAGGTCAAGTCGATCGTCGACGAGCTCAAGGAAAAGGGCGAGAACAGCTACATCTGAGGCACGCGGGCGAAGGCCGGGGCGAGCTGCTGCACCACGCCGCTCGCCAGCGGGGACGGCAGCGCGTCGGCGGTGAACCAGGCCAGGTCCGCCGACTCGTCGCTGATCCGCTCCACCGCGCCCGCCGGGCACACCGCCACGAACCGCACGTCGTAGTGCCAGGACTCCCCGGCCGGCTGACCGTCGGCCGGGGCGCACCGCACCGCGTGCACGTCCACATCGATCGGTACGGGGTCGAGCCGCAGTCCGTCGATCCCCGACTCCTCCGTCGCCTCGCGCAGGGCGGCCGCCGCCAGGGTCGCGTCGCCCGGCTCGCAGTGGCCGCCGACCTGCATCCACAGGCCCAGCCGGCCGTGCAGGCACAGCAGCACGCGGCGCCGCTCGTCGACGATCAGCGTGCTGGCGGTGACGTGCCCCGGCCGGTGCGCCCGGGTCATCGCGACCGGCCCGGCGCCGAGCAGCTCGACCGTACGCTTGCGCGCGACCGCGGCCGCCTCGGACGTGGGCTCCCAGCCGGACAGCACGGCGGTGGCGTCGTCGAAGAGGGTCACAGCGCCGCCCCGGACACCGCGATCGTCGCCCCGCCCTCGTCGTAGGCCACGGCGGACGCCAGCCCCTCCGCGGCCAGCGCGGCCCGAAGCCGCTGCACGTCGGCGCCGAAGCGCATCAGGCCCGCGGGACGGCTGTCCGTGACCGTGCAGCGCAGGGTCTGCGGCGAGGGCACGGCCACCGCACCCGCCAGCCCGGCCGTGGCGATCGCCCGCCGCACCGCCCCGGGGCTCGCCGGAGTGTCCGTCGCCGCCTCCGGAAGGGTGGCCGCCGTGCGCAGTCCCTCGGCGTGGGCTTCCGCCGTACCCAGGGAGAACATGTCGTCGGCAGCATCCCGGAGCAGAACGCCGGCGCCGGGGGTCTCGGCGCGCCCGGCGCCCGGGTAACCGCGCACCACCGCGACCGGCACCTGGTCGCACTTGCCCTTGACCAGCTCGCCGGCGGCGGCCAGCTCGTCGATCACCGCCATCTGGGTGAGCTGCAGCTCGTTGCCGTACGGATCGATCTCGCCGCGATGGTCGCGGAACGGCTCGATGCCGGCCGCGCCGAGCGCGACGTCGGTCAGGCCGTTGCGCCAGGTGCGGCCCATGGTGTCCGAGATGATCACGCCGACCCGCAGGCCGCGCGCCGCGAGCGCCGCCCGCAGCCGCCGGGCCGAGTCGTCGGGCGACTCCGGCAGCAGCACCAGGTGGGTCTTGTCGACGTTGGACGCGTCGATGCCCGCCGCCGCCATCACGAAGCCGTGGTGGGTCTGCACGATCGCGGTCGATCCGCGCCGGGCGACCACCCGGCGCGTCTCGGCGTCGAGCACCCGCTCCCGCGCCCGCTCCCGCTCGGGGCCGTCGGCGGGCACCTCGACCAGCCGGCCCTCGGCCTTCGACACGATCTTGCTGGTCACCACGAGCACGTCGCCGTCGCGCAGCCACGGCGCGTTGCGGCTGATCAGCTCGGCCAGGTCGTCGCCGGCCGTCACGTCGCCGATGCCGCGCACCGGCAGGATCTCCAGCCCGTCCATCACGCCACCCCCGCCAGCTCCAACGCGGCGGCGACCATCGCGGACGTCGCCTCCTCGTCGGTCATCCACAGCGGCACAGCCCTCGTGCGTACGCCGGGGACCTCCGCGCCGGCGTCCACGGTGTCGACCAGCCAGCCGTCGAGCAGGCCGTCGCCGCCGCGGGGGCCGTACAGCCCGCCCACACCGGCCGCGCTGACCTCGACGCCGACCGTGGCCAGGCAGCGGTCCGCCATGCCGCGCACGGGCGCCCCGCCGATGATCGGCGACACCCCGACGACCGGCGCCGGTCCGTCCGCCACGGCCTCCCTGAGCTGGGGTACGGCCAGAATCGGCGCGATCGAGACCACCGGGTTGGACGGCGCCACGAGCACCACGTCGGCGCCCGCCACCGCCTCCAGCACCCCGGCCGCGGGCTTCGCCGCCTCGGCCCCGACGAACACGAACCGGTGCGTCGGGACGTCGCCGCGGTAGCGCACCCACCACTCCTGGAAGTGGATCGCCTTGCGCTCGCCCTCGACGTCGGCGACCACGTGGGTCTCGAGCCGGTCGTCGGTGGCCGGGAGCATCGTGATGCCCGGCTGCCACCGGTCGCAGAGCGCCGCCGTCACCTGGGACAGCGGGAAGCCGGCGTTGAGCATGGTCGTCCGCACCAGGTGGGTGGCGGTGTCCTTGTCGCCGAGGCCGAACCAGGTGGGCTCGGCGCCGTACTTCGCCAGCTCCTCCTTGACCACCCAGCTCTCGCCGACCCGTCCCCAGCCGCGCTCGGGGTCGGCCGCGCCGCCCAGCGTGTACATGACGCTGTCGAGGTCGGGGCAGATCTGCAAGCCGTGCATCCGTACGTCGTCACCGACGTTCACCACCGCCGTGACCTCGGCTCCGATGCGCCGCGCCTGCGCGCGCACGCCCATCAGGAACCGGGCGCCGCCGATCCCCCCGGTCAGGACCACGATCCGCATCCGACCATCCTTGCGCACGCCCGGCCGATCCGCGGCCTCCGGGTCACCGGTGTGACGCGGATATCGGGAGGTGACCCATGCCCTAGCATGAGCCGACCAGCTCCCACCATCGGCCGATCAGGAGTCCCGCTGTGACCAGCCCCCCGCCGCCACAGCCCGAACCGGGACGGCCCGTGCTCCCGGTGCTGCGCCCGCTGCGCGATCTGACCGCGTACGCCTTCGTCGCGGCGCCCGCCGTCTGGCTGTTCGTGGCGATCATCCGGCTCATCCCGTCCGGGGTGGGGCAGGACTTCCTGACCCGGGTGCAGAACAGCTTCTACAGCTACGTCAACGTCGAGATCGTGCTGCTGCCCCTGGCGGCGGTGCTGCTGTCGACGCTGATCGAGCCCCGGCACCGCCAGGCCCGGCTGATCACCCTGGTGGCGCTGATCGAGTACGCGGTGGCCGGCGCGTTCGCGGTCCTCTTCGGCTTCCTCATCGGCATCGTGAAGATCGCCGGTTTCAGCATCCGGGTGGCGTTCGAGGAGCTCCTGGTCCGGGCGGCGTGGCTCGCGGTGTTCGCGGTGGCGGCGTACGCGGTCTTCGCGATCTGGCGCAGCCTCTACACCACGCCGCGCCCCAAGCCGCAGCCCCCCGGCACCTACGGACAGCCGCAGTGGGGCCAGCAGCCGTACGGCCAGCCGGGCTACCCGCAGCCGGGGCAGCCGCAGCCCGGCCAGCCGGGATTCCCTCCGGGGCAGCCCGGGTTCCCGCCCGGATATCCGCAGCCCGGTCAGCCTCACCCCGGTCAGCCTCAGTCGCAGCCGTGGGGTATGCCGCAGCCTCAGCAGCCCCCGGCCCCTCCCGCCTCCGCGCCTCCCGCTTCCGAGCCGCCCTCCTACGGGCCGCCGGCCTCCCCGCCCCAGGCCTCCCCGCCCCAGGCCTCCCCGCCCCAGGCCTCCCCGCCCCAGGCCTTCGCGCCGCCGGCCTCGGCGCCTCCCGCTCCTGGCACGCCGCCGGGGCCCTACGCGCCGGCTCCCGGGAATCCGCACGCTCCCGGCACCGCGCCCTCCTACGGCCCGCCGCCGGGCGGACCCGCTGCCCACGGCGGTCCGGCCGATCCGACGCAGGCGATCCCGGCCCGGACGGAGGACGACGACAGCACCCGGGTCCTCCGCGAGGAGCCACCCAAGGCGTGACCGCGGGGCGTGTCCCAGACCACTCCCGCTCCGGCGGTGCCCTGGGGGCAGGCGAGCTTTTTCCGGCCTAGGCTGCACGGGTGGCAGCCGAGGACATCCCGCCGACCGAAGCCAGCATCCGCCGCGCCCTCAAGCGTGCCGCCGACGGCAGGGCGATCGACGCCGGCGAGGCGACCGCCCTGTTGGCGGCCGAGGGCGCGCTGCTCGACGAGCTGCTCACGATCGCCGGCGGCGTGCGCGACGCGGGGCTGCGTGAGGCCGGGCGCCCGGGCGTCGTCACGTACTCGAAAAAGGTCTTCATCCCGCTGACCCGGCTCTGCCGCGACCGCTGCCACTACTGCACCTTCGCGACCGTGCCGCACCGGCTGCCGGCGGCGTTCCTCGAGCGCGACGAGGTGCTGGCCATCGCGCGCGAGGGCGCCGCGCAGGGCTGCAAGGAGGCGCTCTTCACGCTGGGGGACCGGCCCGAGGAGCGCTGGCCCGCCGCCCGGCAGTGGCTCGACGAGCGCGGCTACGACTCCACCCTCGACTACGTGCGCGCGTGCGCCATCGCCGTACTGGAGGAGACCGGCCTGCTGCCGCACCTCAACCCCGGGGTGCTCGGCTGGGCCGACCTGCAGCGGCTCAAGCCGGTCGCGCCCAGCATGGGGATGATGCTGGAGACCACCGCGACCCGGCTCTGGTCCGAGCCGGGCGGCCCGCACTACGGCTCGCCGGACAAGGAGCCCGCGGTCCGGCTGCGGGTCCTCGACGACGCCGGCCGGGTCGGCGTGCCGTTCACCACCGGCATCCTCATCGGCATCGGCGAGACCCGCGCCGAGCGCGCCGACGCCATCTTCGCGATGCGGCGCTCCGCCCGGGAGTACGGCCACATCCAGGAAGTCATCATCCAGAATTTCCGCGCCAAGCCCGACACGGCGATGCGCGGCATGCCCGACGCGGAGCTGCGCGAGCTGGCGGCGACGGTCGCGGTGGCCCGCGTCCTCATGGGCCCGCGCGCCCGGATCCAGGCCCCGCCCAACCTCATCGCCGGCGAGTACGACCTTCTCCTGCGCGCCGGCATCGACGACTGGGGCGGCGTCTCGCCGGTGACGCCGGACCACGTCAACCCCGAACGGCCGTGGCCGCAGATCGATCAGCTCCGCGAGATGTCCGCCCGGTCCGGCTTCGCGCTGCGCGAGCGGCTGACCATCTACCCCGAGTACGTCCGCCGCGGCGAGGGCTGGCTCGACCCGCGCCTCGCCGCGCACGTCGCGGCGCTCGCCGAGCCGTCCGGGCTGGCCCGGGAGGACGCGATGCCGGCGGGCCTGCCCTGGCAGGAACCGGACGACGGGTTCGCGGGCGGCCGCACCGATCTGTTCGCGACCATCGACACCGAGGGCCGCACCGCCGACCGCCGCGGCGACTTCGACTCCGTCTACGGCGACTGGACGGAGGTCGCGGCGCACATCACCACCGACGCGACCGAGCGGATCGAGACCGACGTCCTCGCCGGCCTGAAGCTCGCCGCCGAGAGCCCCGCGAAGCTGCTCCTGCCCGAGCACGAGGACAAGGCGATGGCCCTGTTCCACGCGGACGGCTCGGCGCTGGAGGAGCTCGCCCGCATCGCCGACGACCTGCGGCGCGACGTCAACGGCGACGACGTCACGTACGTGGTGAACCGCAACATCAACTTCTCCAACGTCTGCTACGTCGGGTGCCGCTTCTGCGCCTTCGCCCAGCGCGAGAAGGACGCGGACGCGTACCGCCTGTCGGTCGAGCAGGTCGCCGACCGGGCCGAGGAGGCGTGGCGGGACGGCGCCACCGAGGTCTGCATGCAGGGCGGCATCGACCCCAAAATGCCGATCACCGCGTACGCCGACCTGGTGCGGGCCGTGAAACAACGCGTGCCGGGCATGCACGTCCACGCGTTCTCGCCGATGGAGATCGTCACCGCCGCCGCGAAGGCGGGCGTCCCGGTGCGCGAGTGGCTGACCGAGCTGCGCGAAGCCGGCCTCGACACGATCCCGGGCACCGCCGCCGAGATCCTCGACGACGACGTCCGCTGGGTCCTCACCAAGGGCAAGCTCCCGGCCGCCGCCTGGATCGACGTGGTGACGACGGCCCACCAGGTCGGCATCCGCTCCAGCTCCACGATGATGTACGGCCACGTCGACCACCCCCGCCAGTGGCTCGGCCACTTCCGGGTCCTCGCCGGCGTGCAGGACGTGACCGGCGGCTTCACCGAATTCGTGGCGCTGCCGTTCATCCACACGAACGCCCCGATCTACCTGGCCGGCATCGCCCGCCCCGGCCCCACCCGGCGTGAGAACAGGGTCGTGCACGCCATGGCCCGCATCCTCCTGCACGGCCGCATCGACAACATCCAGTGCTCCTGGGTGAAACTCGGCGACGAGGGCACGATCGCGATGCTCAACGGCGGCTGCAACGACCTCGGCGGCACCCTGATGGAGGAGACCATCTCCCGGATGGCCGGCTCGGAACACGGCTCGGCGCGCACGGTGTCGGAGCTGAAGGAACTGGCGGCGGCAGCGGGCCGCCCGGCGGTCCAGCGCACCACCGTCTACGGCCGCCAGTAGCAGCGCCGGCGCGGCCCGGCGGTCGCTGCGGGCGGTCGCTGCGGCCGGGCGGTCGGTCGGGTGGGCGGTCGGGCGGTCGTTGCGGTCGGGCGGCCGGCGAGCCGAGTCCCCCTTCCCCGCGCGCCTCGTCGCGCGGGTGGGATCCGGGCGCCGGTTGGCCGCGGATCCGCTCTGCGTACCCGTGTCGGAGGTCCGGTTCGGTTGCGGGCTAGCCGACCCACTGGTCGCAAGATTACAAATGGGGGTAATTTGGACGCGACGCGCCGACTGTGCGTTACCTCTCGGCGGCTCTGAGAGATAGGGCTGGAACGGGACCGTGAGGTGACGTCGGCGCCTCGAGATAACGGGCCTATTTATCAGGTTCGGCTTGACGACGCACGTCTTACACGCGTGTAATTTCGGTGGGGTTGTGGGAAAGCGGCGCCGCGAACCGCGTATTTCCCGCAAGAAACACGCCGCGTGCGTGGGGGGTCAGCGCTGGCATCGCTGCCGGCGCGGAAAAGGAGGCACGCCGATGGAAGCGCAGGTAGAAGGAGTGGACCTGCTCGGGGACGCGCCCGAGTGGCAAGAACGGGCGCTGTGCTCGCAGACCGATCCTGAGGCATTCTTCCCGGAGAAGGGCGGTTCGACCCGCGAGGCCAAGCGCATCTGTGGCCGCTGCGACGTGAAGACGGAATGCCTCGAGTACGCGCTGGGTCACGACGAACGTTTCGGCATCTGGGGCGGCCTTTCCGAACGGGAACGCCGCAAGCTCAAGCGCCGGGTGGCGTGACCGCGGCTCTCGTGCGGACGCCGGGGGGCCGTCCTACGAGAGTTCGTCCGGATCGACGCCGAGCAGGTTGGCGACCTGCTCGATGATCACATCGTGCACGAGGTCGGCGAGGTCCTCGCGGTCCATCGCCCGGAATTCCAGCGGCCGCCGGTAGAGCACGATCCGCGGCGGCAGCTCCTGGCGACCGGGCCGGCCCGGCAGCAGGCGGGCCAGCGGCACCTCGCCGTCCTCGAGCACGTCGGAGTCGTAGACGTTGAGGTCCGGCGGCACGTCCTCGACCGCGAACTCCACGCCGGCGAGTTCCTTCGCATACCGGCGCTCGAGGCTCTCGACCGTGTCCAGCACGAGATCGTCGAAGATCTCCGCTTTGGTACGGGCGAGCGGCACGGTCGCCGGGACGAGCCGGCCGCGCAGCCCACGGCCGTGCCGGTCGCGGCGGGCGGGGCGGCCCGGGCCGGGATTGCGCGCGGGCCGGCCGGGGTCGGATCCGGCCCGGCGGCGGTCGGGACTGGTGGTCACGCGACCAGCCTAGCCCGCGAAGCCCGTCGTACGTGGTCAGGCTGTGTCGGCCGCGTTTCGTCACCGGGAATTCGCCCCATTGGGACGGCGTGTCGGAACGCCATGACGAAATCGTGATGCATGGTGGGTCGGCGTGTCGCGCGACCATCGGCCCCGCGCGAGCGCGCTTAGAGATAACGTGCCGCCGTGAGGTCCCCACGGCGCTGCTCCCGCAATGGCTGTCCCCGACAGGCGGTCGCCACCCTGACCTACGTCTACAGCGACTCGACGGCCGTGGTGGGCCCGCTGGCCGCCTTCGCCGAACCGCACACGTACGACCTCTGCGAACCTCACGCCCGCAGCCTCACCGCGCCCCGCGGCTGGGAACTCGTCCGGCACGACGGCGACTTCGCGCCCCCGCCGCCCACCACCGACGACCTCGTGGCCCTGGCCGACGCCGTCCGCGAGGCGGCCCGCCCGGCCCCGCCGCCACGCCCGGAGGAGCACGACAACCTCCCGGGCCACCAGACCGGCCGCCGCGGCCACCTCCGCGTCATCCCGCCCTCCCACTGACCCGCCGCCCGCCCCAGCGCCCGGCCCGCCCCGCCCCAGCCCGCTCGCCCCGGCCAGCGCCCGGCGCTCGCCCTGAGCGGCGCCCGTCCTGAGCGGCGCCCGTCCTGAGCGGCGCCCGTCCTGAGCGGCGCCCGTCCTGAGCGGCGCCCGTCCGGCCAGGCGGTCAGGGCAGGGCGATCAGCGTGTACCGCTGCTTGAGCCACGGGATCAGCTTCTCGTACGCCCGGATCGTGTCCGGCTGCCCGTAGTCGTGGGAGAGCACGATCGCCCCCTTGCCCACGTGCTTCTTCACCGCGCGGATCACCTTGGCCTCGTGCGCGCCGTCCGGCTCGCCCGGCCGGTGTTCCCAGTCGCGCGGGTCGACCTGCCAGTAGATCGAGGTCATGCCGAGCTTGCGGGCCTCGGCCACGAAGGCCGGGGTGAAGTTGCCGCCGGGCGCCCGCATGTACCCGATCGTCGCGCCCGGCACGGCGGCGCGGATGGCGTCGTTGGTGCGTTGCAGGTCGGCGCGGATCACCGAGGGCTTCTGCCGGCCGAGGGTCAGGCTGTGCCGCCAGCTGTGGTTGCAGAGGGTGTGGCCTTCGGCGGCGATGCGGCGTACGAGGTCCGGGTGTGCCGCCACGTTCTGACCGACCAGGCAGAAGGTCGCCTTGACGTGGGTCCGCGCGAGCAGGTCGAGCATCTTCGGGGTCTGCACCGGGTCGGGGCCGTCGTCGAAGGTCAGCGCGACGCCCGCCTGCCCGGTCTTCATGAGACTGTCCGCCGGCCCGTCCTGGTGCCGCTTCTTCTTGTGCGGCGCCCGCTCGGTCACGACGGAAGCCGGCACGTGCGACGGCGAGGCGGAGTGTGCGGGGGAGTGCGAAGGGGACTGGGAGACGACGACCTCGGGCGGGCGCGAGGCCGACGGCGACGGGGCTGCCGGTGCGGCGGCGACCCAGCTGGGCCGGCCCTCGGTGGCGACCGCGGTGCCGCAGCCGGCCAGTCCGAGGAGCCCGGCCAGGGCCACACCGATCATGAGGGTACGCATCGCGCCGACTCCGTCCGCCGTACGTCGAATCAGGACGGGGAGAAATATGCTGCCGTCACGCCGCGACGGGAGCGTCCCGGCGCAGGCGTGGCACGGTTCGGGGAGAAGGTGTAACTCTGGTGAGGTGACGCGGGCCGGGATCCTCGGCGAAGCTGGCGGGATGAGCATCGCGATGCGCCCGGTCGCCGAGAGCGACCTGCCCCTGTTCCGGCGGATGACCCACGACCGGGAACTGGTCTGCAACAACTGGTACGGCTTCCGCGACCCCACCGGCCCCGAGCGGCGCTTCGCCAAGGACGGCTATCTGGGCGCCGACGACAGCCGGGTCATGGTGCAGGCGGACGACGAGACGGCCGGGCTGCTGTCGTGGACCGCGGGCGAGTCCGGCCCCGGCGGACGCTACTGGGAGATCGGCATCCTGCTGCTGCCGGAGTGGCGCGGCCGGGGCATCGGGTGGCGCGCCCAGGCCATGCTCTGCGACTACCTGTTCGCGAACACCACGGTGCAGCGGATCCAGGCGGGCACCCAGCCCGAGAACATCGCCGAGCAGAAGTCCCTGACGAAGGCCGGCTTCACCTTCGAGGGTGCGATCCGCGCGTGCGAGTTCCGGGCGGCGCAGTGGCGCGACGTGCTGCTCTACAGCCGCCTGCGGACGGATCCGGCCGTGGCATGGTGACCGATCCCTGGTCCGAGGTGGCCGAGGAGTGGGCCTCGGCGTGGGGCGACTTCCCCGAGCCGGCGTGGCGGGCGGTCCTCGAGCACGGCGGCGTCGGGGCGGGCGCGCGTGTTCTCGACGTGGGCTGCGGCAGCGGCGAGTTCCTGGCCTTCTGCGACCGGCGGGGGCTGCGGACCGCGGGCATCGATCCGGCGCCGGGCATGGTGGCGCTGGCGCGCCGGCGCACCGGGGACGTACGGCTGGGCGGCGCCGAGAAGCTGCCCTGGGGCGACGCCACCTTCGACCTGGTGACCTCCTTCAACGCCCTGCAATTCGCCGAGGACACCGACGACGCCCTGGCCGAGATGGTGCGGGTGACGGTTCCGGGCGGCCGGGTCGCGGTGGCGAACTGGGCGGAGGCGGCCCGCAACGACCTGCGCGTCCTGGAGGAGGCGCTGGACGACGACCCGCCGCCGCCCGACGGGGAGCTGCGGTTGCCCGGCGGCCTGCGCGAGCTGCTCACGGACGGCGGCCTCGACGACGTCGTGGAGGGCCTGGTGGCCGTGCCGTGGCGGGCCGCCGGTGACGACGAGCTGGTCCGGGGCATCCTGCTGGGCGAGGACCCCGGCGCGGCCGGCGCGGTGCTCGCCGCTGCCCGGCCGTACCGGAATCGGGATGGGGGTTATCTGCTGGTGAACCACTTCCGTTGGGCGGTCGGCAGGAAGGGCCCGGTCAGGGAAGGGCCGCCAGCTCCTCCGGCGTGAGCACCCGGCTGCGGATGAGGAAGCGCACCCCCTCGGGCGCCTCCAGGCTGAAGCCGCTGCCGCGTCCCGGCACCACGTCCACGGTCAGGTGGGTGTGTTTCCAGGCCTCGAACTGGGCGGTGCTCATCCAGAACGACACCGGTTCCGCCACCCCGTCGATGCGGAGCTCCTCCAGCAGGACGTCGCTGGAGCCGGTGCGGAACTCGCCCTCCGGGTAGCACATCGGCGCGCTGCCGTCGCAGCAGCCGCCGGACTGGTGGAACATCAACGGCCCGTGCTGCCCCCGCAGCGAGCGGATCAGCTCCGCCGCCGCGGGGGTCACGTCCACCCGGGCACCCATCAGAAGAAGCCCATGGCCTTGGGGGAGTAGCTGACCAGCAGGTTCTTCGTCTGCTGATAGTGGTCCAGCATCATCTTGTGGTTCTCCCGGCCGATGCCGGACTGCTTGTACCCGCCGAACGCGGCGTGCGCCGGGTACAGGTGGTAGCAGTTCGTCCACACCCGACCGGCCTTGATGTCGCGGCCGGCCCGGTAGGCGAGGTTCATCTCCCGGGTCCAGACGCCGGCGCCCAGGCCGTACAGGGTGTCGTTGGCGATCTTGATGGCGTCGGCGTAGTCGGTGAAGGACGTCACCGACACGACCGGGCCGAAGATCTCCTCCTGGAAGATGCGCATCGAGTTCGCACCCTCGAAGATCGTCGGCTGGACGTAGTAGCCACCGGACAGATCCCCGCCGAGGTCTGCCCGGGCGCCACCGGTGAGCACCTTCGCGCCCTCCTGCCGTCCGATGTCGAAGTAGGACAGGATCTTCTCGAGCTGGTCGTTCGAGGCCTGGGCGCCGACCTGGGTGTCCGTGTCGAGCGGGTTGCCCTGCTTGATGTTCTCGACCCGCTTGACGCCGGCGGCCAGGAAGTCCGAGTAGTGGCCCTGCTGGATCAGCGCGCGCGACGGGCAGGTACACACCTCGCCCTGGTTGAGCGCGAACATCGCGAAGCCCTCGAGCGCCTTGTCCATGAAGTCGTCGTCCGCGCGGCTGACGTCGGCGAAGAAGATGTTCGGGCTCTTGCCGCCGAGCTCCAGGGTGACCGGGATGATGTTCTCGGAGGCGTACTGCATGATCAGGCGGCCGGTGGTGGTCTCACCGGTGAAGGCCACCTTCGCCACCCGCTTCGAGGACGCGAGCGGCTTGCCCGCCTCGACCCCGAAGCCGTTGACGATGTTGAGCACGCCCGGCGGCAGCAGGTCCGCGACGAGCGACATCCAGTAGTGGATCGACGCCGGCGTCTGCTCGGCCGGCTTGAGCACCACCGCGTTGCCGGCGGCCAGCGCGGGGGCGAGCTTCCAGACCGCCATCAGGATCGGGAAGTTCCACGGGATGATCTGCGCGACCACGCCGAGCGGCTCGTGGAAGTGGTACGCGACGGTGTCGTCGTCCAGCTCGCCGAGCGAACCCTCCTGCGCCCGCAGCGCCCCGGCGAAGTAGCGGAAGTGGTCGATCGCCAGCGGGATGTCGGCGGCCATCGTCTCGCGGACCGGCTTGCCGTTCTCCCACGTCTCCGCGACGGCCAGCTTCTCGAGGTTCGCCTCCATCCGGTCGGCGATCTTGTTGAGGATGTTCGCGCGCTCGGCGGGCGACGTGCGGCCCCACGCGCCGGCCGCGCCGTGCGCGGCGTCCAGCGCCCGCTCGACGTCCTCGGCGGTGCCCCGGGCGACCTCGCAGAAGTTCTGCCCGGTCACCGGCGACGGGTTCTGGAAGTACTGGCCCTTGACCGGCGGCACGTACTCGCCACCGATCCAGTGGTCGTACCGGGATTCGTAGGTGACGATCGCGCCGTCGGTACCGGGCGGGGAGTAGACAGACATGAAGCACGACCTCCGTATCCGTGGTGGATACGCGGACGCTAATGACGGGCACGTTGCACGAACGTTGCAAGCCCGTAATCGGCGGTGAGCTCGGAGATCCGCTCGGCGGCGAGGAGGCGGGCGGGGGAGGCGGCCGGCAGCGCGGCGGCGTAGACCTCCCACATCTGAAGGTCGTCGGCGCCCCAGGCGGTGGCGAGCCAGGTCTGGATCAGGCGGTGGTCGCCCGCCGCGAGGATCGCCGTGCGCAGGCGGGAGTCGAGCAGGCGGCGCAGCCGCACCACCCCGGGCGCGTCCGACGACGGCAGCAGCGGCCCCGGGTAGGCGGCCAGCGCCTCCCCGGGCCGGCCCTGCTCCAGCAGCCGGGTCACCTCGAGGAAGTCGGCCGAGACCTCGCCCCGCAACCGGTAGGGGCGGGAGTCCAGCAGCGAGGGCCCGAGGATGCGGCGCAGGCGGGACAGCTCAGCGCGTACGGTGACCGGATTTTGATCGTCGGCATAAAGATCGAAACCCAACTGATCTCCCGTACGCCCACCGGGGTGGACCAGAAGCAGGCAGAGGAGTTCCGAGTGCCGGCGGCCGAGCCGCAGGCGGCGGCCACCGACCGCCACGACGGCGTCTTCGCGCCCTAGCACCGACACCGTGGTGGTGTCCGGCGCCGGCCTCAGCCGGGTACCGAGATAGGCCTCGGCGGCGAGCGCGGTGGCCCGGACCAGCGCGAGGCTGTGCGGGTTGGCCAGGTGGTCGCCGCCGGTCACGTCGATCGCGCCGAGCAGCGCCCCGGTCGCCGGGTCGTGGATCGGCGCCGCCGCGCAGGTCCACCGCTGGACGCCCCGGCTGAAGTGCTCGGTGGCGAAGATCTGCAGCGGGTGGTCGACGGCGAGCGCGGTGCCGGGCGCGTTGGTGCCGGCGTGCGCCTCGTCCCACCGCGCGCCGGGCACGAAGTTCATCGACTCGGCGCTGCGCATCGCGGACGCGTGCCCCTCCACCCAGAGCAGGCGGCCGTGCGCGTCGCAGACCGCCATCAGGTGGTCGCCGTCGTCGGCCAGCCCGCCGAGCAGGTCCCGGAACATCGGCAGCACGCGGGCCAGCGGGTGCGCCGCCCGGTACGCCTCCAGCTCGCCGTCGCTGAGCTCGATGGGCGCCCGGCTGTCCGGGCTGAGCAGGGCGCCGGCCGAGCGCCGCCACGAGTCGGCCACCACGGATCGCACCTGGTCGACGGGGGTCTCCCCGGTCACGAAGAGCTCGTGCGCGCGGCCGACCTGGCTGATCCGCTCCGCGGGGTCGGTGCCGAGGTCGAGGGCGAGCCAGGGATTGGGCATGCGCGCACCTCCAGACCCCATCGTGACCCGCATCACGCTTTCGGACAACACCTGGGCGCTATCCACAGGTCCCGCTCAGCTCCGGCGTACCCGCATAGGCTGGCGGCGTGGATGCGACAGCTCTCTATGGCGAGCAGGAAGCCCTGGCCACCCAGGACGCCCTCCGGTCCCGGCTCATCCTCGGCAACGGCCCCACCGCCCCGGCCACCGTCGCGGGGCTGGACGTCGCCTACCACGAGGACGGCGTACGGCTGGCCGCGGCGGTGGTCGTCCTCGATGCCGCCGACCTGCGGGTGCGGGACACCGCCGTGGTGCGCGGCGAGGCGGCCTTCCCGTACGTGCCGGGCCTGTTCGCCTTCCGCGAGGTGCCGGCGCTGCTGGAGGCGCTCGGCAAGCTCACCGTCCGCCCCGACGTTCTCGTCTGCGACGGTCACGGCCTCGCCCACCCCCGCCGCTTCGGGCTCGCCTGCCATCTGGGGGTGCTCACCGGCCTGTCGTCGTACGGGGTGGGCAAGACGCCGCTGGTCGGCACGTGGGAGCAGCCGGACGACCGCCGGGGCGCGCGTGCCGACCTCGTGGACGCCGGCGAGACGGTGGGGGCGGTGCTGCGGACGCGCCAGGGGGTGAAACCGGTGTTCGTGTCCGTCGGACATCGGATGGACCTCGACGGCGCGTGCGCGTTGACTTTGCGGCTCGCATCGCGGTTCCGGCTGCCCGAGACGACCAGGCTCGCCGATCGGGCCTGCCGCGACGCGTTGCGGTAACCGCACCGAGATGGTGACGCCGCGCGAATGCGACCTGGCGGCTACCCGCGCTCCGTTAGTCTCGGCGGGACCAGATTTCTGCCGAGGGGTGCGCGTTGACTGATCTGTCCCAGCTCGTGAAGGCGTACGACGTGCGAGGCGTCGTGCCCGACCAGCTCAACGAGACCGTGGCCCGGGCCCTGGGCACCGCCTTCGTGGAGATGCTGCGGGAGTCCGGCGACGACGCCGAGAAGATCGTCATCGGTCACGACATGCGCGAGACCGGCCCGGCGCTGGCCACGGCGTTCGCCGAGGGCGCGAATTCCGCCGGTGCCGCCGTCGTGCACATCGGCCTGGCCTCCACCGACCAGCTGTACTACGCCTCCGGGTCGCTCGGGCTGCCCGGCGCCATGTTCACCGCCAGCCACAACCCGGCGCAGTACAACGGCATCAAGCTGTGCCGCGCCGGCGCCCGGCCGGTCGGCCAGGACAGCGGCCTCATCATCGTCCGGCTGCGGGCCGAGGAGCTGCTGGGCGACCTCGACGCCGTCGCCGGGATGCCCGAGCGGATCGAGCACCTCGACCTGCTCGAGGGGTACGCGAAGCATCTGCGCTCACTCGTCGACCTGAGCCGGATCCGCCCGCTCAAGGTGGTCGTCGACGCCGGCAACGGGATGGGCGGCCACACGGTCCCCGCCGTGCTGGGCGAGCAGCTGCTCCCGGCGCTGCCGCTCGAGATCGTGCCGCTGTACTTCGAGCTGGACGGCTCGTTCCCCAACCACGAGGCCAACCCGCTCGACCCGGCCAACCTCGTCGACCTCCAGGCGGCCGTCCGCGAGCACGGCGCCGACCTGGGCCTGGCGTTCGACGGCGACGCCGACCGCTGCTTCGTCGTGGACGAGAACGGTGACCCGGTGTCGCCGTCCGCGATCACCGGCCTGGTGGCGAAGCGGGAGCTGGCGAAGTTCCCCGGCGCCACCGTGATCCACAACCTGATCACGTCCGCGGCGGTGCCGGAGATCATCACGGAGAACGGCGGCAAGCCGGTGCGCAGCCGGGTCGGCCACTCCTTCATCAAGGCCGAGATGGCCCGCACCGACGCGGTGTTCGGCGGCGAGCACTCGGCGCACTACTACTTCCGCGAGTTCTGGTTCGCCGACACCGGCATGCTGGCCGCGATGCACGTGCTGGCCGCGCTCGGCGGCCAGGACGAACCGCTGTCGCACTTCGCGGCCGAGTTCGAGCGCTACTCCGCCTCCGGCGAGATCAACTCGACGGTCGCGGACGCCGCGGCGAAGATCCACGAGGTGCGCGCGGCGTTCCCGGACGCCACGTTCGACGAGCTCGACGGGATGACCGTGCACCTCGGTGACGGCTCGTGGTTCAACCTGCGCGCCTCCAACACCGAGCCGCTGCTGCGCCTGAACGTCGAGGCGCCGAAGCCGGACCGGATGGCGGTCCTGCGCGACGAGGTGCTCGCCATCGTCCGCGGGTAGCTAGGATCGCGGGGTCAGACTCGACCCCGCGTACCCAAGGAGCCGTTCGGTGGCCCTCGACCCGCACCTGCTGGACATCCTGGCCTGCCCGGACACGCACCACGCCCCGCTGGAGTACGACGCGGCGGGGCAGACGCTGACCTGCACCGAGTGCGGGCGCGTCTTCGAGGTGCGCGACGACATCCCGGTGCTGCTCCTCGACGAGGCCCGGCCCGGCTCCGGCCCCGCCTGACCCGCCGGCCGGGCCCGGTCGTACCGGGCGGGTCACACCGCCCGCCGCTGCGCGGTGCGCGACGGCGTCCACGGTTAGGATCACCTGGTCCCGTCCCGCGTACGTGAAGGAGCCGCTCGGTGGCCCTCGATCCGCAGTCGCCGGAGATCACGGCCCGCCCGGCCACGCCGCTCGGGGAGGTGTCCTGATGGCGAGCCCTGACGACGGCACGGCCGGGATCACCGGCCGTCGCGTCGCCGACGAGTCGCTGCTCGAGGACGAGAAGGCGATGCTCGCCAAGGACCCCGGCGGGATGCTGCGGGCCACCGCGTCCGCCGGCGCCCAGGTCCGTGAGTCGGCCGCGCTGGCCGCCGAGGCCAACCTGGGCCTGCTCGCCGATGATGGCCGCCCCCGCGCGGTCGTCGTCGCCGGCATCGGCACGGCCGGCCTGACCGGCAACATCCTGGCCACCGTCGCCGGGCCGCGCTGCCCGGTCCCGGTGATCGGGCACCGCAGCGCGGGCGTGCCGGGCTGGGTCGGCGCCGCCGACGTGGTGATCGCCGTGTCCGCGTCCGGCCGCAGCCCCGAGGCGCTGGCCGCCGCCGACGCCGCGGCCCGCCGAGGCGCCCGGCTCGTCGCGATCGGCAACCCCGACTCTGAGTTGCAGGCCGTCGCCGAGCGGGCCCGGGCGCCGTTCATCCCGGTGCCGCGGCGCGCGCCCGCCCGGGCCAGCCTGTGGGGCCTCGCGGTGCCGGTGCTGCTCGCCGCCCGCAGCCTCGGCCTGGTCAAGGTCAACGAGGCCGACCTCGCCGAGACCGCGTCGCGCCTCGACGCCGACGCCGAGCGCTGCCGTCCGGGCGCCGAGTCGTTCGTCAACCCGGCGAAGTCGCTCGCCCTCGACCTGGCCGGTTCGGTGCCGATCGTGTGGGGCTCGTCCCCGCTCGCCACGGTCGCCGCCCGCCGCTTCGCCGACACGCTCGCCGCGAACGCCCGCTACCCGGTGATGGCCGGCGCCCTGGGCGAGGCCGGCCGGGGCCGGGTCGGCCTGCTCGACGGCCCCTTCGGCGGCCTGGCCGAGTCGACCCGCGACATCTTCGCCGACCCCGGCGATGACGACGACGCTCCGACGACGCGTTTGCGCCTGGTCATCATGCGCGACGGCGGCCTCAACCCGGAGGAGGAGGCCGACGAGCCGATCGCGGTGGAGGAACGCCGCGCCGACGCCGTCCAGGTCCTCGCCGAGCGCCGCGGCGTGCGCTGCGACGTGGTGACCGCCGAGGGCGGCTCCGCGCTCGAGCGGCTCGCGTCGCTGACCGCCGTACCGGACTTCGCGTCCATCTACCTGGCCCTGGCCCACGGCCTCGACCCCATGGCCGTGCCGGCCATCAACGAGATGAAGGAACTGTCGAATCCCATGCCCGAGGCACTGCAGTGAGCGCCGGCGGAGGCACCAAGGCGATCGTCGCGGCGCTGGCCGCGAACCTGGGCATCGCCGTCACCAAGCTCGTCGCCTGGATCCTGACCGGCTCGTCGTCGATGCTGGCGGAGGCCATCCACTCGGTCGCCGACTCCGGCAATCAGGCGCTCCTGCTGCTCGGCGGCAAGCGGGCAACCCGCAAGGCCACCCCGGAACACCCTTTCGGGTACGGCCGGGAGCGCTACATCTACGCGTTCATCGTCTCCATCGTGCTGTTCAGCGTCGGCGGCCTGTTCGCGCTGTACGAGGCGTACCACAAGCTGCACGAGCGTGAGGGCATCCACGAGTGGCAGTGGGTGCCGGTCGCCGTGCTGGTGGTCGCCATCGGCCTGGAGAGCTTCTCGTTCCGTACGGCCATCCAGGAGTCGAACCACGTCCGCGGAAACACCTCCTGGGTGAACTTCGTGCGCCGCGCGAAGGCCCCGGAGCTGCCGGTCGTGCTCCTCGAGGACGCCGGCGCGCTGCTCGGCCTCATCTTCGCGCTGTTCGGCGTGGTGCTCACGCTGATCACCGGCGACGGCCTCTGGGACGCCGTCGGCACCGGGATGATCGGCCTGCTGCTCGTCGCGATCGCGGCCATCCTGGCGATCGAGACGAAGAGCCTGCTGCTGGGCGAGGGCGCCAACCCGGAGGACGTGGCGTCGATCGAGCGGGCCATCCTCCAGGGCGACGGCGTCGAGCGCATCATCCACATGAAGACCCTGCACCTCGGCCCCGAGGAGCTGCTGGTCGCGGCGAAGATCGCGGTCCCGGCCACGGAGAGCGCGGCGGAGGTGGCCCGGCACATCAACGAGACCGAGGCCCGCATCCGCGAGGCGCTGCCGATCGCCCGGGTCATCTACCTGGAGCCGGACATCTACCGCCCGGCCAAGGCGGCGCAGTCGTCCCCGGCGGACCCGGCCGTCGCCACCTGAGCGGCGTTCCTCCACGACACACGGAAACGGGGGCGGCCCGGTGGCTGCTGTACTACCGCTCACCGGCGTGATCAGGCCGTACGCCTGGGGTTCACGCACCTCGCTGGCCGAGCTCCAGGGCCGCCCGGCGCCGACCGGCGAGCCCGAGGCCGAGCTGTGGCTGGGCGCCCACCCCGGTGACCCGTCGACGGTCGCCGGGGACGAGGGGCCGGTCAGCCTCGCCGACCTGATCGCCGGCGACCCCGACGGCCAGCTCGGCGCCGGGACAGCCGCGGAGTTCGGGGCACGCCTGCCGTACCTGATGAAGGTCCTCGCGGCGGAGTCTCCGCTGTCGTTGCAGGCGCACCCGGACGCCGACTACGCCCGCGAGGCCTTCGCCGCCCAGGAGGCCGACCCGAACGCCCCGAGGAACTACACGGACGCGTACCACAAGCCGGAGATGCTGGTCGCGCTCACGCCGTTCGAGGCCCTGTGCGGCTTCCGCGACCCCCAGGAGTCGGCGGACGCCCTGGACGCGTTCGGCATCCCCCGCCTGAAGCCGGTCACCGACTCCCTGCGCCGGGGCGCGCCCGGCCTGCGCGACGCCGTGCACACGCTGCTCACGTGGCCGGCGGACGACCGCGAGGCGCTGATCGCCGAGGCCGTGGCGTCGGGGGCGTCGGCGCTGGCGTCGGCCCTGGCCACCCCGTACCCACGGGACCCGGGCGTGCTGGTCGCGCTCCTGCTCCACCACGTACGCCTCCAGCCCGGCGAAGCCATCTGGATGCCGGCGGGCAACCTGCACGCGTACCTGACCGGCACCGGCGTCGAGATCATGGCGGCGAGCGACAACGTCCTCCGCGGCGGCCTCACCCCGAAACGGGTGGACGTCGACGAACTCCTCAACGTGCTGCGCTTCGAGGTCCTGACCGACCCGATCCTGCCCCCGACCGCACTCGCCCCGGGCGTCACGACCTGGCAGGTCCCGGTCCGCGAGTTCGCCCTCTACCGGCTCGACCTGGGCCCGGCAACCCCGCCGCTGAGCCTGCCGGCCGAGGGCCCCCGCATCGTCCTCGGCACCCAGGGCGACGTGTACGTGGCGGAGGCGGTGGACGGCACCCCGGTCGAACTCACCCCGGGCACGGCCGCCTACCTCCCGGCCAAGACCGGCCCGGCCACGGCCGCGGGCGTAGGCCAGCTCTTCCTGGCCGCTCCCGCCCCATAACACCCGCGGCGGACGGCCTCCGGCCCCCTCGCCCGTGACCCGCGCAGCGAACGGAGCGGGGACTGCGGGTGTCGCGGTGCACGTGGCTTCCGGCGCCCGCTCGTGACACGCGCAGTGGACGCCCTCCGGCGCTCGCCCGTGACACGTGCATCAGGCGGCCCTCCGGCCCTCGCCCGTGACACGTGCATCAGGCGGCCCTCCGGCCCTCGCCCGTGACACGCGCAGTGGACGGCTTCCGGTGCTCGCCCCGTGACACGCGCAGCAGGCGGCCCTCCGGCGCTCGCCCGTGAGACGCGAGGCGGACGCGTTCCGGCGCCCGCCCGTAACACCCTCGACGGCCGCCCTCCGTCCTCGGCTTGAGGAGCGCCACCGACGAGCATCGGGCAACCGCCCAAGACAAAAACGGAAATTTCAGGATTTGCTTGACAGGTGCGTGTGCGCAGTGTGAAGCTATAACCACGCAGCGTCATTGGTGATCGGGGGGTCCCACGGACGCGCGCGGTACCAAACCGGGGGGATGAACGGGGCGGCAGGTCTTGACCTGCCGCCCCGTTCGCTGTCCGTCCTCGCCCGCGACCTGCTTCCGTGTCCGACGCTCGGGGCTCGGGCCGCGCTCGGGTCCGTCGTCCGAGGTTGCTGCCTGTGAGGCACTGTCCGGGATCTGTCAGCCGGGACCCGCGGCTGTCGCCGCACGCGCGTGCGGCTCGCGACCGGGCTTGCCGTCGAGGAGCGCGGGTCTTGCCGGGTCCGGCACGATCGGCGCGCCGCCGTCGGGCGGTCCGGAGTCTCGCTGGTCGCGTCCGCGTGGGGGCTGTGGGCCGGTGGTGCGGTCGGGGGCGCTGTGGCCGTACTGAAAAAATGGAAAAGCGAACCGGTGGTTGCCGCCGCCGGTCCGCTTTCCTGTTTGCGCGCCGCCCCCGCAGGCGATGCGCGAGGTGCCTGGTCCCCCGCCCGGCGACCTGCACCAAGTTCATACCTCTTTTCCTATTAGCACATGGTCACGGCCGATCTGCAAGTGCAATAAGTGTCATGCAAGTTGCACTGAGTAGCCGGTACGGTGGGGCGCGTGGCGAGACCGACATCGATGGCCGCGCGGCGGGAGCTGGGCGAGGAGCTTCGGCGGTTGCGGGGGGAGCGGCGGGGGGCGGAGGTGGCGGGGCTGCTCGGGTGGTCCGAGTCCAAGCTCAGCCGGATCGAGACCGCGCGGACCGGGATCAGCCAGGACGACCTGGAGCGGCTGCTCCGGGAGTTGGGTGTGCCGCCGGGGGAGTCGGCGCGGCTGCGCGAGCTGGCCGGGCGCGGGCGGGAGCGGGTGTGGTGGGCGCCGTACCGTTCGTCGGTCGCGAACCGCTACGACGAGTTCGTGGCGCTGGAGGCCGAGGCCGCCGGGATCTGCGAGTGGGAGGCCCAGGTGGTGCCGGGCCTGCTGCAGACCGACGAGTACGCCCATGCGGTCATCGAGGTGGGCGCCGACGTCACCGATCCCGAGGTCCTGCAGCGGCGGACCGCCCTGCGCATGGCGCGGCAGAGCGTGCTGACCCGGGAGCCGCCGCCGAGCCTGTGCGTGGTGCTCGACGAGTCGGCGTTGCACCGGCAGGTCGGCGGCCGGGCCGTCCTGCGCCGTCAGCTGCAGCGACTGTACGACGCCAGCCAGCGCCCGGGGATCGAGCTGCGGGTGCTGCCCTTCTCCGCCGGCGCGCACGCGGCGCTGGGGGAGGCGTTCGTCATCTTCGAGTTCGCCGAAGGGCAGGCGCCGGTGGTGCACAGCGAGGATCTGATGGGTGGTCAGTTGCGGACCAGGGACACCGACGTCGCCGTCTACCGGGACGCCTTCGCGGACCTCCGTTCGCGCGCGTTGTCGGTGGGGGCGACCCGCGAGCTCGTCGCCCGTACGGGTGACGGTCTTCGGTGAATCGAGTGTCGTTGAAGCGGTTGATTAACCATTCGTGAAGGGGTATGACCTTGCAAAACAACGCTCTGACCTGGCGGAAGAGCAGCCGTAGCGCCGCCGCCGGGCATTGTGTGGAGATCGCCTCGGCGGCCTCCGCGGTCTTCGTCCGGGACTCGAAGGACGTCTCGGGGCCGGTGCTGGAGTTCGGGGCGCTCGGATGGGCCGAGTTCATCGCCGGCGTCCGCGCCGGAGAGTTCGACCGCTGATCATCGGCGGGCGGGCGGCCCGCGCGGCCGCCCGCGTCGTTCTGGCGGCTGTGACCAGGCAGATAGTGGTCCAGCTTGACTGAACGGCCTCCGCCGTGGCTAAGGTATGCCGAGCCTTACTTAGGGATGCCTTAGCAGACGGAGTGCCATGCTCGCCACCTACCTCATCGGCCTGCGCGAGGGGTTGGAAGCCACGCTCGTGGTGAGCATCCTCGTCGCCTTCCTGGTGAAGGCCGGCCGCAAGGACCGCCTGGTGCAGGTCTGGGCCGGCGTCGGGCTGGCCGTGGCGCTCTCCGTCTTCTTCGGCTGGCTGCTCAGCTACACCTCGACCACGCTGCTGCAGAAGTACGAGCACCGCGAGCTCTTCGAGGCGGTCACCTCGATCCTCGCCGTCGCCTTCGTCACCTGGATGATCTTCTGGATGCGCCAGGCCGCCCGGTCCATCGCCGGTGAGCTGCGCAGCAAGCTCCAGGACGCGCTCGCGGTCGGCTCCATCGCGGTCGCCGTGATGGCCTTCCTCGCCGTGGTGCGCGAGGGCCTCGAGACCTCGCTGATCTTCTACTCGGCCGTCCAGGGCGCGTCGTCCAACACCGGGCCGTTGCTCTCCCTGCTCGGCGGCATCGCCTCGGCCGTCGTCATCGGCTGGATCATGTACGCGACAGCCGTACGCATCAACCTCTCCGTCTTCTTCACCTGGACCGGCGCCCTGCTGATCCTGGTCGCGGCCGGCATCCTCAAGTACGGCGTGCACGACTTCCAGGAGGCCAACGTCCTGCCGGGGCTCAACAGCCTCGCGTACGACGTCAGCGGCGTGCTGAACCCGGACGCCTGGTACACCGCCCTGCTCACCGGCATGTTCAACATCACCCCGACGGCGTCGGTGCTGGAGACCGTCGCCTGGGCCGCGTACGGGCTGCCCGTGCTCGCGATCTTCCTCTGGCCCGCGCGCAGGTCGGCGCCGGCGCCCGCACGTGAAACCCCCGCCCCGGCGCCCGCGCCTCAGCAGTAGGAGAACCGTTCCATGCGTACCACCCCCTTGCTCGCGCTGGCCGCTGCCGGTCTCCTCGGCGGCAGCCTGGTGGCCTGCGGCAGTGACGGCGACAGCTCCGCGAAGTCCGCGCCGGGCGGCGGCCCCATCACCGTGAAGGCCTCGGACACCGCCTGCGAGGTCGCCAAGAGCACGGTCGACGCGGGCACCAGCGTCTTCTCGATCACCAACGGCGGCAACAAGGTCACCGAGTTCTACGTGTACGCCCCCGGCGACCGGGTCATGGGCGAGGTGGAGAACATCGCCCCCGGGCTGTCCCGCGAACTGCACGTCGAGCTGCCCGCCGGCACGTACGAGACGGCCTGCAAGCCGGGGATGAGCGGCAAGGGCATCCGGGCGGCGTTCACCGTCTCCGGCTCGGCCGCGCCGCTGACCGACGACGCGAAGCTCGCCGACGCCACCGCGAGCTACTCCCGCTACGTCAAGAGCCAGACCGCCGCGCTGCTGCCCAAGACCGAGGAGTTCGTGGCCGCGGTCAAGGCCGGCGACGTGGCCAAGGCCAAGGCGCTGTTCCCCGTCACGCGCACGTACTGGGAGCGCATCGAGCCGGTCGCCGAGATCTTCGGCGACCTCGACCCGAAGATCGACGGGCGCGAGGAGGTCATCGAGGAGGGCATGCCGTTCACCGGCTTCCACCGCCTCGAGAAGGATCTGTGGGCCGCGAAGCCCGACCTCTCCAAGGACGGCCCGATCGCCGACCAGCTCCTCACCGACGTGAAGGAGATCGTCGCCCGGGCCAACGCCGAGAAGCTGTCCCCGTTGCAGCTCGCCAACGGCGCCAAGGAGCTCCTCGACGAGGTCGCCACCGGCAAGATCACCGGCGAGGAGGACCGCTACTCGCACACCGACCTGTGGGACTTCAACGCCAACGTCGAAGGCTCGAAGGCCGCCGTCGCCGCCCTGCGCCCGGTCCTCGAGGAGCGCGACCCGGCCCTGGTCAAGACCCTCGACACCGAGTTCGCGAACGTCGACGCCGCCCTCGGCAAGCACCGCGCCGGCGACGGATGGAAGCTGCACAACCAGCTGACCCAGGCCGACCTGAAGAGCCTGTCGGATGCGATCAACGCGCTCGCCGAGCCGATCTCCAAGGTCGCCGCGGTCGTCTCGAAGAAGTGAGTCGGGCCCATGACTGACAGCACCGTGTCGCGCCGGCGGGCCATCGCGCTCGCCGGCGTCGGCGTGGCCGGGATCGCCGGTGCCGCCGCGGTCGGCGGCGCCCTCGTCCGCGGCGAGACGGGCGACGACGACGCCGCGGGGGTGCACGGCGCCGTCCCCTTCACCGGGGAGCACCAGGCCGGCATCACCACGCCCGCCCAGGACCGTCTGCACTTCGTCGCCTTCGACGTCATCACCAAGGACCGCGAGCGCCTCGTCACGATGCTCAAGGAGTGGACGGCCGCCGCGGCCCGGATGACCGCCGGCCGCGACGCCGGCGAGATCGGCGCCGTCGGCGGCGTGCCGGAGGCCCCGCCGGACGACACGGGGGAGGCGCTCGGCCTGCCGCCGTCCGCGCTCACCATCACCGTCGGCTTCGGCCCCACCCTGTTCCGCGATGCCTCCGGCCGGGACCGCTTCGGCATCGCCGCGAAGCGCCCACCGGCCCTCGACGACCTGCCGCACTTCCCGGGCGACGTGCTCGACGCGTCGCTGTCCGGCGGCGACCTGTGCGTCCAGGCCTGCGCCAACGACCCGCAGGTGGCGGTGCACGCGATCCGCAACCTCGCCCGGATCGGCATGGGCGTGGTCAGCGTGCGGTGGTCGCAGCTGGGCTTCGGGCGTACGTCCTCGACGTCGCAGGCCCAGGCCACCCCGCGCAACCTCTTCGGCTTCAAGGACGGCACCGCCAACCTCAAGCTCGAAGAGACGGACCTGCTCAAGCAGCACCTCTGGGCCCAGCCGGGCGACGGCCCCGAATGGATGACGGGCGGCTCCTACCTGGTCACCCGCAAGATCCGGATGATCGTGGAGACCTGGGACCGCACGTCGCTGTCCGAGCAGGAGGCGATCGTCGGCCGGCACAAGGGCACCGGCGCGCCGCTGGGCCGCACCGAGGAGTTCGACGAGCCGGACGTGCACACGATGGCGCAGGGTGCGCACGTACGGCTGGCGCACCCGGATCTGAACGGCGGGGCCCGGCTGTTGCGCCGCGGGTACAACTTCGTGGACGGGTCGGACGGGCTGGGGCGGCTCAACGCGGGGCTGTTCTTCATGGCGTACCAGCGGGACCCGCGGAAGCAGTTCGTGCCGGTGCAGCTCAACCTGTCACGGCACGACGACATGAACGAGTATCTGAAGCCCGTGTCGCTCGCGTTGTTCGCCTGCCCGCCGGGCGTGACGGGCGCCGGCGACCACTGGGGCCGGGCGCTGTTCTCCTGATCAGGTCCCGGCTTTTCGGTCTTGATCGACGGGCGGTCACACGGGCTCGAAGGGGACAGTGCAATATTGGATCGCATGAGAGCCCGCGTACTCGTCGTCGACGACGACCCCGCTCTGGCGGAGATGCTCGGCATCGTCCTGCGCAGCGAAGGTTTCCTGCCCTCCTTCGTCGCCGACGGTGAGCGGGCCCTCGCCGCGTTCCGGGAGAACAGGCCCGACATCGTCCTGCTCGACCTGATGCTCCCCGGCATGAGCGGCATCGACGTGGCGCGGGCCATCCGCACCGAGTCGGGCATCCCGATCGTCATGCTCACCGCCAAGAGCGACACCGTCGACGTGGTCCTGGGCCTCGAGTCCGGCGCCGACGACTACGTGGTCAAGCCGTTCAAGCCCAAGGAGCTCGTGGCGCGGATGCGCGCCCGCCTGCGCCGGGGCGAGGACGCCGCGCCGGAGCTGCTCACCATCGGCCCGCCCGGCAACCAGATCACCATCGACGTGCCCGCGCACACCGTCACCCGCGACGGCGAAGAGGTGAAGCTGACCCCGCTCGAGTTCGACCTGCTGGTGGCGCTCGCCCGCAAGCCCCGCCAGGTGTTCACCCGCGAGGTGCTGCTCGAGCAGGTGTGGGGCTACCGCCACGCGGCCGACACCCGCCTGGTGAACGTGCACGTCCAGCGGCTGCGCGCCAAGATCGAACCCGACCCGGAACGACCGGAGATCATCCTGACCGTACGGGGAGTCGGCTACAAGGCCGGCACGGGCTGATCCCTCCACGGCCCGCCCGCCCCCGATCCCGCGCGGCCGGCTCCGGTCTCGCGGGGCGGGGACCGGGCGGCTTGGGTGAATCGTCAGGAGTCGGTAAGCCTTGCGGGGCGGGTGCGGGACCCCGGACGGGCTAACCTTGCCCCCGATGCGTGCTCCTGCCTGGCTCCCGATGCCGATCCGCCGCACCCTACGGGTGGTCCGGCGGTATTGGCGTGCGGCCGTGCGCCGCGGGATGCGGTTCTCCGCGCCCGCCCGCCGAGCCTGGCGGCGCTCCCTGCACCTGCGGGTCGTCACCCTCACCCTCGTCGCGTCCAGCCTTCTGGTCGGCGGCTTCGGCTGGTTCATCGCCGACCGCAGCACCAAGATCCTGCTCGAGCGGGCCGAGGACGAGGTCCGCTCGCAGATGGAGAGCAAGCTCGACTACGCGACCAAGCAGCTCACCGTGCACCGGCAGGTCCGCGACCCCGAGCTGCCGACGACGATCAACGACACGGTCACCCGCCTGGCCGACGGCGCCCCGGCGGAGGGCGGCGGCTCGATCGTCTCGCTGCGCGCCGGCAACTTCCCCGACCTCAAGCCGGTCACCTCCACCAAGGTCGACACCACCTCGCTGATCACCGACGAGCTGGTCCACGACGTCGCCCGCGAGAGCCTGGTGGCCCAGCAGATCCGCACGGCCGAGGTCGGCGGCGTCCGGACCAAATACCTGGTGTACGGGTCACCCGTGCCGACCAGCTTCGGCCACATGGAGCTCTACTACCTCGTACCGCTGACGACCGAGGACCGGGCGGCCAACCAGATCCGCACCACGGTCCTGGTGACCGGCATCGCGCTGGTGATCCTGCTGGGTGTCGTCGCCGGCCTGGTCACCCGCATGGTGGTCACCCCGGTCCGGGTCGCCGCCCGCACCGCCCAGCGCCTCTCGGCGGGGCTGCTCGACCAGCGGATGAAGGTCGACGGCGAGGACGACCTGGCCCTGCTCGCCGCCTCCTTCAACCAGATGGCGGCGAACCTCCAGCGCCAGATCGTGCGGCTCGAGGAGATGTCCCGGCTGCAGCGGCGGTTCACCTCCGACGTGTCGCACGAGCTGCGGACGCCGCTCACCACCGTACGGATGGCCGCGGACCTGATCTTCGCCGAGCGCGAGGATTTCGACCCGGCCGTGGCCCGCAGCGCCGAGCTGCTCCAGGCCGAGCTGGACCGCTTCGAGAGCCTGCTGACCGACCTGCTCGAGATCAGCCGCTTCGACGCCGGCTTCGCGGCCCTCGACGCCGAGCACTCCGACCTGGTCCCGATCGTGGAGCGGGTCGCCGAGCACCTCGAGGGCCTCGCGGAGCGCGTCGGCGTCACCATCGACCTGCGCCTGCCCGACACCCCGGTCATCGCGGAGGTCGACCCCCGCCGGGTCGAGCGCATCCTGCGCAACCTGGTCGGCAACGCGGTCGAGCACGGCGAACGCCGCCCGGTCGAGGTCACCCTGGCCACCGACGAGGCCGCGGTCGCCGTCACGGTCCGCGACCACGGCGTCGGCCTCAAACCGGGCGAGGAACGCCTCGTCTTCAACCGCTTCTGGCGCGCCGACCCCTCCCGCGCCCGCCAGACCGGCGGCACCGGCCTCGGCCTCTCCATCTCGGTCGAGGACGCCCGCCTGCACGGCGGCTGGCTCGAAGCCTGGGGCGAACCCGGCGGCGGCGCCCAATTCCGCCTGACCCTCCCGGTCCGCTCCGGCGACCGCCTGGTCGCGGCCCCCCTACCCCTGATCCCCCGAGACCGCGCCATCGACGACCCCCCAGCCGCCCGCCTGGCGCCCACCCCACCGTCACCGCCGGCCCCCGTGGCCCTTACGGCTACCGCGCCTCCCGCCCCGCCCGGACCCGTCGCGCCGCCAGCCCCGCCCGGACCCGTCGCACCTCCCGGGGCTACGCAGCCCAGCGCGCCTCCTGCTGCTCCGGGGTCCAGCGCGCTTCACGCTGCTCCGGGGTCCAGCGCGTCCGCCGTCGCCCCGGGGTCCAGCGCGTCCGCCGCCGCTCTCGGGCCCGGCGTGCCTCCCGCCGCTGTTGTGTCCACGGCCGCGCCGGCAACAGGATCCAGCTCCACGGGGCCGACCGCGGGGGCTCCGGCCGACCCGGAGCTTCTCGACGACGCTTCCCGTCGCGACCGGTCCGGCGGTGATGCCGCCCGCCCGGACCGGTCCGCAGATGCTGGCCGGCCCGATGACGCTTCCCGTCCCGACCGGTCCGGCGATGCAGGCCGGGCCCATGGGGCTGATGAGCGTGATACCGACGAGCCCGCGGAGGTGGGTCGATGAGGTTGATCCCTGTGCTGCCGGCCGCCTCGCGCCGCCGGGGCCTGCATCTGCTGTTCGCCGTCGTGCTGAGCGGTTCGTTGCTGCTGAGCGGCTGCGGCATCCCCGACAACACCGAGGTCGTCAAGGTGGGCCCGGGGCCCTCTCCCGGCTTCGCCTCGGGCGACGACGGCGCGCCGCCGCGGCACGAGCGGGAGTCGACGACCGACACCGCCGAGTTCGTGCAGTACTACCTCGAGGCCGCGGCCGGCGATCCGGACGGTGCGCTCGAACGGGTGCGGAGGTTCCTCGCGCCCGCCGTGGCGGCCACGTTCAAGGCGCCCAGCGACATCAGGGTCGTCCACCTCGCCGACACGCCGCTCGTCAACCCGGGCAGCGACAAGGTCACGCTCAAGGTGAAGACCCTCGGGGTGCTCGGCAACAACGGGAGCCTCGACTCGGAGGCGGACACCGGCATCCAGACGTACGAGCTGACCGTCTCGACGCTGAGCGGGCGGGAGGGGCTCTACATCACCAAGGCGCCTCCGGTGCTGTTGCTCAGCGACAGCGCCTTCACCACGTACTTCGAGCGCCGGACGATCTACTTCTGGAACCGTGACCACTCCGCGCTCGTGCCGGACGTACGGTATCTCTCCGCCGACATGCCCTCCGAGCAGGAGCCGCAGCAGATCATCAAGTGGCTGATCGACGGGCCGTCACGGTGGCTGGCCGACGCCGTGGAGCGGCTGCCGCAGGGCACCGCGCTGCTCGGCAACGTGCCGGCCGTGGACAACGACAAGTTGCAGATCAACCTCAGCGCCCAGGCGGTGCAGCCGGCCGACGATCCGACCGCGCTGGACTGGCTCCGCCGGCAGCTGATGTGGTCGCTCAAGCGGAACCTGTCGCGGGTTCTCGAGCTCAAGATCGGCAACGACGAGCCGAACGACTACGACGGCAACGACTACCTCACCAGCAACCCGTCGTATCGGCTGGCCGAGTCGCCCGAGCGCTTCCTGATCTACAACTCGCAGATCCGGCGGATGTCGCGTACGCCCGCGGCCACCGAGCCGATCCCGGTCATCCGGCCCGACGCCAACCACAAGGTGAAGGCCGCCGCGCTGGCGCAGAGCTCCACCAACCGCCGGTACGCCGCGCTCGTCACGACCGAAGGCAACCGTCAGGTGCTGCGCGTCGGTGGGGCGGCGATGGGGCAGCAGACGGACCTGCGCCGGGTCGCCCTGCCCGGGGGCTCCACCGGCCAGCCGGTGTGGGCGATCACATCCGACGATCCGCAGACCGGCGCCAACGGCCTGATCGTGGTCGGCGGCAAGCTGTACGGCTTCTCCGCCGACGGTGCCCCGGTGCGCCCGGTGACGTGGACGGGACCCTCGGGGCGGATCTCCGCCGTGGCCGTGGCGCCGGACGGGCAGCGGGTCGCCCTGGTCGTCGGCGACAAGCTCTACGTCGCCGTGATCACCGCCGACGGCGACGGCCCGCGGCTCGGCGCGCCCGAGCCGGTGCAGGTCCCGGCGCTGCGATCCGTCTCCGCCGTCGACTGGGCCACGGAGACGTCGGTGCTCGTGGCGGGAACCCGCGCCGACCGCGACCGCGTCGCCATCATCGACACCACGATCGACGGCACGGATTCCACCGAGCCGCAGCCGGACATCGGCGTGGAGACGGTCACGTATCTCGCGGCCTACCCGGTGAGCCCGGTCAGCGGCAAGTCGACCGCGGACGTGGTCCAGTACATGGCCAACGGCGCGTCCTTCGACGTCCTCTCCGGCCCGGTCCGCATCGGCGTCGGCGACCTCGCCGAACCGATGACCAACCCGCCGGCGGGCGTGGTGCCGACCGCACCCTTCTTCCTCCGCTGACCCCCATGAGCCGCCCCGCAGACCCCCACCCGCCGGCAGGTGCGCGGCGGGATCGACGCGGCCGGGTCGACCGCGATGTCCACGCGCGGGTGGGCTGCCCCGGGCCGACTCCCCGGGTGGCGCGGGTGAGACGGCCCGTCTCGCCCGCGTTGCTGACGCGGGCGAGACGGCTCGGTGCCGATCTGGCCGACCTTGTTCTGCCCGCCACGTGCGCCGGCTGCGGCGCCGACGCCACCCCAGGCGACGCCACCCCAGGCGATGCGACCCCAGGCGACACCATCCCAGGCGCTGGCACCCGAGGCGGCGGCGCTCCCGGCGCTGGCACCCGAGGCGCTGGCGCTCCAGGCGGCGGCACCCCAGGCGGCGGCATGGGCCACGGCAGCCGCACGGGCGCCGGCGGCACCACGGGCGCCGGCGGCACCACGCTTCACCACGGCGTCTGTGCGGCCTGTGTCGCCGTCCTGGAGGCGCTGCGGGCGTACCCGACGGCTCCCGACCCGTCCCCGCCCGGCATGCCTGCCTGCGTGGCCGTGGGGCCCTATGCCGGGCCGCTGCGGGGTGTGCTGCTGGCGTACAAGGAAAGGAGCCGGCACCGGCTCGCCCGGCCGTTGGGGGCGTTGCTGGCCGGCGCGGTCGCGGAGATGGCCGTGCGGGCCGGTGGGGACGGGCCGCTGATCGTCGTGCCGGTGCCGTCGACGGCCCGGGCGGCGCGGGAGCGGCATGGTGATCACATGGCGCGGCTTGCCCGGCACGCCGTGCGACGGTTGCGGCGGGCGGGGTGGGAGGCCGAGCTTCGGCGGCCGTTGCGGGCGCTGCCGCGTGCTGACTCCGCGTCACTGAACGTAGCCGAACGAGCGACGGCTGCTGAGAGTTCGCTGCGAATCAAGGGTGACGGGATCGGTATTCCGCGACGGCGGCGGGCTATCGGGGGCACCCTGATAGTGGTGGACGACATCGTCACCACCGGGGCCACGCTGGCCGCGGTGACAACCCGGCTGCGGGAGGTGGACATGCAGGTCGCGGGTGCTGCGGTGCTGGCGGCGACCCGGCTGCGCAAGGTCCGCGGGCCCGCGTCGCCCAGGGGTCGTGCCGCCGCCCTGCCAGGGTCGAAAGTCATCCGTTCCATTCCCCGAACGAGGGGTGACGGGCAGGCGTCGGCAGGTTAGCGTCTTGGTGACGAGGGTAAGCGACACGCCTTACCCGCCACCGGAGCGAAGTCGATCACGTCCGACCCGCCGCACCGGAAAGGAGCGTCCTCGTAAGCCGATTCGGTCACGAGCGCGGGATCGCTCCTTGATCCCCGTCGTCACCGACACCAGCACACCGCGTTGAAGTGCAAGCGTTGGGGGAGGTCACGAGTGGACATTGTCGTCAAGGGCCGCAACGTTGAGGTTCCTGATCACTATCGGGAACATGTCGCCGACAAACTTGCCAAGGTCGAACGCTACGACCAGAAGCTGATCAGAGTCGACGTGGAGCTCTTCCACGAACGCAACCCGCGGCAGTCGGACAACTGCCAGCGCGTGGAGATCACCGTCGTGACCCGCGGGCCTGTCATCCGGGCCGAAGCCTGTGCCAAGGATTTCTACGCCGCGCTGGACGCCGCGATCAACAAGCTCGACGGGCGTCTGCGCCGCGCAGCCGACCGGCGCCGCGTACACCGTGGACGGCACGCGCCGCTCTCCGTGGCCGCCGCCACCGCCGGGCTCCCGACCGACCTGCCGAGCCTCACGCCGCAGGTCGAAGAGACCTCCGACCTCGCCGAGCACGACGACAGCCAGCCGTGGCGGATCGTGCGCGAGAAGGAGCACCCCGCCGATCCGATGACCGTCGACGACGCCCTCTTCCAGATGGAACTGGTGGGGCACGACTTCTATCTCTTCCTCGACAAGGAGAGCGGCCGGCCCAGCGTCGTGTACCGGCGGCGCGGCTACGACTACGGCATTCTCAGCCTGGAGACGACGGCGTAACGCGATCAGCGGCTCCTCCGGGGCGGCGGGGATCCCGCCCCGGTGCGGGCTGAGCCGGCGACTCCGATCCGGGGCGGCGAACCCGCCCCGGCAAGGGGGCGCCTCCGGGAAGCGAACCGGCCGCGACCGGCTTACTGCCCGCAGGAGCCACCGGAGAACGAGCCTCAGCCGTCCAGCCGCGGCCCCTCGATCAGCAGGTCCTCCGCGAGCAGCGCGAACTGCACGTCGTCGTTGCGCCGCCCGTCCAGCCCCGGCAGCCGCGACCGCAGGTAGGCCTCGCGCTTGAACCCGGCCTTCTCCAGCACCCGCTGGGAGCCGAGGTTCTCCGGCAGCGCCCCCGCGATCAGACGGGCGATCCCCGTCTCCGCGAACGCCCACAGCGACAGCAGCTGCGCCGCGCGGGTCGGATAACCCCGGCCGCGCCAGGCCGGCATCATGCTGTAGCCGATCATCGCCTGGCCGGTGCGCGGCTCCTGGTAGTAGAGGTCGATCTCGCCGGCCGGCGTACCCGTCGCGGTGTCCACGATGATCAGGTCCGCGCGGTCGCCGGCCAGCCAGTGCGACGGGGCCCAGGCGCAGCGCCGGCGCACCTGCTCCGGGGTGGGCGGGATCGGCGGCACGCTGGTCGCGACGATGTCCTCCAGCGAGTGGAGTTCGGCGTAGAAGCCGGCGTCGGCCCCGGTCAGCGGGCGCAGGGTGACCACGCCGTCGGTGAGTTCACCGCCGGGCAGGTCGGGCAGGAGCCGCTCGACCGGGCCGGGCGGGTCGGTGGCGAGCCGGGCGTAGGCGAGCACGTCGTCGCGTTCGCCGTCGTGGCCGGGCAGGGCCGCCCGGCGTACACCCTCGGGCTGGAAGCCGGCGGCGAGCGCGACCCGCTGGCTCGGCACGTTCTCCCGCTGGGTGAGCAGTTCGAGGCGGGCGAGACCGGTGTGGAAGGCATGCTCGGAGAGGGCGCGCACGGCCGCGGTCGCCAATCCCCGCCCGCGCGCCCGTGCGGCGGTCCAGTATCCGATCTCCGCCTGGGCGCGTCCCGGCTGCACCCGGTCCAGCCCGATGCCGCCGAGCATCCGGTCGCTCACCGGATCGGTCACCGCGTAGAAGCCGCCGCCCGCGGCGAACAACCGCGGCGCCAGGTCCGTCACGTACTCCTCGGCGTGCGCCCGCGTGAACGGCGCCGGCAGCATCGGCATGAAGCGCCGCATCTCCGGGTCGTTGTAGCCGGCGACCAGCTCGTCCACGTCGTCGGCGCGCAGGCCGCGCAGCCGCACGCCGTCCCCGGCAATCGTGGGCACGATCACGCCATCTCACCTCTCAGCACCGACGCCGTCCAGCAGTCGCGCCGTTCCCCGTCGATCACCAGCGCCTGCCGCAGCAGACCTTCCATCGTGAAGCCCGCCTTCCGCGCGACGCGCCGCGACGCGTCGTTGCCGACCTCGGCGCGCCATCCGATGCGGGCGAGGCCGAGCGTCCCGAACGCCCAGTCGCACAGCGCCCGCACCGCCGCCACCGCATACCCCCGGCCGCGCACCTCGGGGGCGATCAGGAAACCCACCTCGCCCGCCGCCGGGTCCGTGCCGCTCAATCTCAGATCGACCAATCCTTTGTACGCGTCATCGGCGTCCACAACCGCAAATACGGCTTCTTCGCCTCCGGACCAGCGCCGGGGCACGTTGACCCGCACATGTCGCAGGGCGTCCGCCTCGGTGTACGGCAGCCGCACTCCGAACCACCGCACGACCGCGGGGTCGTTACGGCAGGCGACGATGGCCGGCACGTCCCGCTCGGCCGGCTTACGCAGTGTGAGTGTTCCCGCCGGGATCGCCGGGTGCTCCGCGCCGAAAACGCGCGCTGCCCGGCGTACGGAATCGGGCACGTCCGTCCCCGGAAGCGTGAGATCCTCGCCGGTCAGCGCGCCCAGCCACTTGGCCGGAGCGGGCCGCGTCCCGATCATGCGGAAGCCCAGCCGCAGCGCCGTCAGGCGCGAGGCGTGATTACCCACCGTGGCCTCCCAGTCGATTCTGGTCAGGCCTTCCTCCTCGAACGCCCATCGGAGTAACGCCCGGCCGGCACGCTCGGTCACTCGCCGGCCCCGCGCCCACGGCGCCGACCAGTAACCGAGGCCGCCCGTCCGTGACCGCCGGTCGATGCCGTTGAGCGCGACGCCGGCGACCAGACCCTGATCGTCGAAGACGCCCAGATGCACGGCCTGCCCGCCGCTCAGCTTGGCCGGTGCGGTCTTACCCACGAAGGTCCGGGCGTCCGCCATCCGGTACGGGTGGGGCAGTCCCGTCAGCCACCGGTGCAGGTCCGGGTCCTGACAGGCCCGGAAGACCTCCTCGGCGTCGCCGGGTGTCCACGGCCGGAGCCGCAACTCGTCCACGTGAAGATCGGGGGTGGGCATCGGGCCATCCTGCCCTCGCGTGCGGTTCCGTGGGGGTCGCGGCGGCCGCCGGGATGCGCTGTCAGCGAACTCTCAGCCCTGTTTCGTCCCCTTTGTGAGGTTAGTGGGAGGCTCGGGTCACGGCTTCCCCCGGAAGACGCCTACGATGGTTCGGCAGACCGTCTAGGGGAGCGTTGACCCGTGTCGATTTTGGAAAAAGTCCTACGCGCCGGCGAAGGCCGCATGGTGCGACGCCTCAAGGCGATCGCTAACGCGGTCAACTCGATCGAGGACGATTACACCGACCTCACCGACGACGAGTTGCGGGAGCAGACCGAGCAGTTCAAACAGCGGTATGCCGACGGCGAGTCGCTGGACAGCCTGCTGGTCGAGGCGTTCGCGGTCGCCCGCGAAGGCGCCCGGCGGGTGCTCGGGCAGCGTGCGTACGACGTCCAGCTCATGGGCGGCGCCGCGCTGCACTTCGGCAACATCCCGGAGATGAAGACCGGTGAGGGCAAGACGCTGACCGGTGTCTTCCCGGCGTACCTCAACGCGCTGAGCGGCGAGGGCGTGCACATCATCACGGTGAACGACTACCTCGCCCAGCGCGACGCCGAGTGGGTCGGCCGGGTGCACGTGTTCCTCGGCCTGACCGTGGGCGTGATCCTGCCCAACCGGCCCGCCGCCGAGCACCGCGCCGCGTACGAGTGCGACATCACGTACGGCACCAACAACGAGTTCGGCTTCGACTACCTGCGCGACAACATGGCGTGGTCGGCCTCCGAGCTCGTCCAGCGCGGCCACAACTTCGCCATCGTGGACGAGGTCGACTCGATCCTCATCGACGAGGCCCGTACCCCGCTGATCATCTCCGGCCCCGGCGAGCACTCCGCCCGGTGGTACGGCGAGTTCGCCGCCCTGGTCGGCCGCCTCCAGAAGGGCAAGGACGGCGAGGGCGACTACGAGGTCGACGAGGCCAAGCGCACGGTCGCCATCACCGAGCGCGGCGTCGCCCGCGTCGAGGACCGCCTCGGCATCGACAACCTGTACGAGTCGGTGAACACCCCGCTGGTGGGCTACCTGAACAACGCCATCAAGGCCAAGGAGCTCTACAAGCGCGACAAGGACTACATCGTCGACGAGAACGGCGAGGTCCTGATCGTCGACGAGTTCACCGGCCGCATCCTGCACGGCCGCCGCTACAACGAGGGCATGCACCAGGCCATCGAGGCGAAGGAGGGCGTGGAGGTCAAGCAGGAGAACCAGACCCTGGCGACCATCACGTTGCAGAACTACTTCCGCCTCTACAAGAAGCTCGGCGGCATGACCGGTACGGCACAGACCGAGGCCGGCGAGTTCAACCAGGTCTACAAGGTCGGCGTGGTCAGCATCCCCACGCACCGGCCGATGATCCGGATCGACCACCCGGACGTCATCTACAAGACCGAGAAGGCCAAGTTCAACGCGGTCATCGAGGACATCGCCGAGCGGCACGCCACCGGCCAGCCGGTGCTCGTCGGCACGGTCTCGGTCGAGAATTCCGAGATCCTGTCGCAGCTGCTGCGCCGCCGCGGCATCCCGCACAGCGTCCTCAACGCGAAGTTCCACGCCCAGGAGGCGCAGATCATCGCGCAGGCGGGGCGCAAGGGCGGGGTCACCGTCGCCACCAACATGGCGGGCCGCGGCACCGACATCCTGCTCGGCGGCAACCCGGAGTTCCTCGCGGCGGCCGAGCTGCACCAGCGCGGCCTCGATCCGGTGGAGAGCCCGGAGGAGTACGCGAAGGCCCTCGAAGAGGTCATGCCGTCCGTCAAGGAGGCGTGCGAGCGCGAGGCGGCCGAGGTCATCGCCGCCGGCGGCCTGTACGTGCTGGGCACCGAGCGCCACGACTCCCGCCGCATCGACAACCAGCTCCGTGGCCGCTCCGGCCGCCAGGGCGACCCGGGCGAGTCCCGGTTCTACCTGTCGCTGCAGGACGACCTGATGAAGCGGTTCCGCGCGGGCGCGGTCGAGGCGGTCATGGAGCGCTTCAACATCCCCGAGGACGTGCCCATCGAGTCGAAGATGGTCACCCGCCAGATCCGCAGCGCCCAGACCCAGATCGAGGGCCAGAACGCGGAGATCCGCAAGAACGTCCTCAAGTACGACGAGGTGCTCAACAAGCAGCGCCAGGTCATCTACGCCGAGCGTAAGCGCGTGCTCGACGGCGAGGACATGCACGACCAGGCCCAGCACATGATCGACGACGTGGTCACCGACTACGTCACCGCCGCCACCACCGAGGGGTACGCGGAGGACTGGGACCTCGAGCAGCTCTGGACGAACCTCCGGCGCCTGTTCCCGCTCAGCCGCACGATCGAGGACATCGTCGAGGAGGCGGGCGGCGAGCGCAGCAGCATCGACCAGGACTTCCTCGTCGCGCAGATCAAGCAGGACGCGCAGCGGGCGTACCAGGCCCGCGAGGACGAGCTGGGCGAGGAAGCCGTACGCGAGCTCGAGCGCCAGGTCCTGCTCGCCGTGATCGACCGCAAGTGGCGCGAGCACCTCTACGAGATGGACTACCTGCAGGAAGGCATCAGCCTGCGGGCGTACGCCCAGCGCGACCCGGTGGTCGAGTACCAGCGCGAGGGCTTCGACATGTTCAACCAGATGATGGAGGGCATCAAGGAGGAGGCGGTCGGCTTCCTCTTCAACCTTGAGGTCCAGGTCGAGGAGGCCCCCACGGTCACGGTCGACCCGACCCAGGCCCGCGCGATGCCCGCCACCGACCAGCAGGAGCAGCACGTCGAGGTCCGCGCCAAGGGCCTCGGCGGCACCCGCCGCCCCCAGAACCTGCAGTACACGGCCCCCGCCATCGACGGCGAGGCCGACGCCGGCGCCCCCCAGATCCAGCAGGCCCCGGAGCAGCAGGCCCCGGCCCTCGGCATCGGCTCGGCCCCGGTGGTCCCGCCCAGCCCGGCCCACACGGGCGCCCACCGCGCCGCCCGCACCTCCGGCCAGGCAGAAGCAAGCAACGGCCCGTCCCGCAACGCCCCCTGCTACTGCGGCTCGGGCAAGAAGTACAAGCGCTGCCACGGAGCCCCCGGCGCCGCGTAATCACCATCCGAAAGGCTGGCCCCCGCAAGCGCGTCGCGGGGGCCGGGCTTTTCTCGTCTCCGCCCGCCCCGCCACCTCGAAGCCCGCCGCCTGCGAGCCCGCCGCCTTGGAGCCCGCGGCTTGAGGGCTCGCGGCTTGGGGGCCCGTCGCTTGGAGGCCCGCCGGCTTTTGCTCGCCCGCGAAGCATCCCGCCGTCCGCCCCTGCCCGGTGCTGCCACGCTGCTCTCGGTGCCGTCGTCCACTTGCTCTCGGCGGCTGCCTCCCGGTTCTCGCGGTTCTGACGTGGTGAGGCCCAGGACGGCCGCCGCCTCCACTGCTCAGCGGACGCCCCGGGGGATGCCGTGGCCTTCGGAAATAGCTAGAGAAGACGCATGACCGTGGCCAGCCACGCGTCGTCGTGCTGTTCGAGTCGCAACGCCATCGCCCACGTCCGATCCCCGATCACCAGCACCACCGCGGCCTCGACGGCCCCGGGCCGCGGCTCACAGACACTCGACTTGACGACCGCCACCGGCGCCGGCCGCCGAAGCCGCACCGGCACCCCCGGCCCCCGCCGAGCCGCAGCA
Organism: Pseudosporangium ferrugineum; assembly: GCF_003002065.1. Lineage (GTDB taxonomy): Bacteria > Actinomycetota > Actinomycetes > Mycobacteriales > Micromonosporaceae > Actinoplanes > Actinoplanes ferrugineus_A. The sequence continues at coordinate 115,151 of NZ_PVZG01000009.1, read as the reverse complement.
ACCTTCCGAGCCCCGACCAACCCCTGAGCAACCACCGCGGCCGCCTCCCTCGGCTGCGAAAGCCGCCGAAGATGCGCCGCCGGCCGATACCCGTTGAGCACCTCGACACAGGAACTCACAAACCGCCGAACCGCGAGCTTGGCATCGGGCGAGGCCCCCGCAGCCGCCCACCTCCCCGACCCCGCCGCCCCGGAAGATCCCCACCGAGTGAATTCGACGCCGCCCGCCACCTTGCCTCGCCCACCGGCCCGAACCGTCTCGCCGGCCCGCACTCCGCTTCCGGCCCGCACTCCGCTTCCGGCCCGCACTCCGCTTCCGGCCCGCACTCCGCTTCCGGCCCGCACTCCGCTTCCGGCCCGCACCTGGCTTCCGGCCGGCACTTGGCTTCCGGAGCGCTCCTGCCTTCCAGCGCGTGCCTGGCCGCCCCCGTGTGCTTGGCCGCCCCCGTGTGCTTGGCCGCCCATGCGTGTCTGGTCGCCCTCGCGCGTCTGGTCGCCCATGCGTGTCTGGCCGCCTCCGCGCGTTTGGCCGCCCCCGCGCGCCTGGCTTCCGGAGCGTGCCTGGCCGGCGCTGACCCCGGGCCCGCTCGATTCCTCCGGCGCGCGGGAGCCCAGGAACCGGACATCCTTACCCGACCCCGATTCCCGCCCCGACCCCGATTCCCGCCCCGACCCCGGCCCCGAGCCCGAGCCGACGAGCGAGCCACCCGGCCCCTCCGAGCTCGCCGGACCGGAATGCCGGGGGTGAGTCGCCTCCGGAGACCATTCCAGCGTCAGCTGGTGCGGCGACGACCAGACCTCAGGCTCTCGTTCGTCGTCGTAGAGCGGGTCGGCACGGGGCGCCCGACGAAGCTTGATTGCCGGAGCTGCCTGCTGCGTTTCCACCGCGACCGTCGACACACCGCACCCCGATCCTTGCGTTTGCCTTCGTTTGCTTACGACGACGAGTTTTCCGGGTCACGTAGGTGAGCGTCAATGCCAGGTTCGAAGCCTGTGGAAAACTCGCCGAGGCCGGCCTGCCGCAGCCGAATCCAGCGGCGCGACGACGTGAACTGAAAAGAGCCACGTCCAGCCGTGGCGCGAGAGTCATGACCGAGTGGCAGCGCAGCCGAGAAGTGGCTGTGGGAGATCCGGCCAGCAGTGGCGCTCTACTCGGCGTCCCGCTCGGTCAGCGGGTTGTCCTGCACCCAGGCCGCAGTCTCGGCGTACTTCTGCTCGATGTATTCCTCGAGCTTCGCCCGCTCCACCCGCCACTGCCCCCGCCCACCGATCTTGATCGCGGGCAGTTCGCCACTGCGCACCATGTGGTAGACCTGCGAGTCGGAGACGTTGAGCTCGGTCGCCACCTCGGACAGCAGCATGAACCTGGCCTCCACGGTTCCTCCGGACCTCGCACGGCAGCGATCAAGCTCAGTTTGCCACCGTTTACCTGCGACGGCTCAACCGCCCACCGACCGGTGGATACCGGCCCACCCGCCCGGCAAGCCCCACAGATCCCGCTGTGGACCGAACCCCGTCCGGCCGCCGTACCGAGGCCCGTACCGAGCCCCGTACCGAGCCCCGTACCGAGCCCCGTCCGGCCGCCGGACCGAACCCGCCGCCGGACCGGCAGCGGCCGATCACCGGAGCCGCCAACCTGAAGAGCGCGCCCGGTCAAGCCGAGAGCGACCCGCCCTCAAGAGCCCGCCCCGGCGGCGGACTCGAGTAGACCACGGCGCCGAAGAGGCGCGTTGAGAACGTTGCGCGGAGAGCGCTGCGGCGCTGAGAAGGTTGCGCCCCGGGAAGTCTGCGGCGCCGGGAAGGTGGCGCGCGGAGAAGGTGGCGCGCGGAGAAAGTGGCGCGCGGAGAGCGTCGCGGTGGTGAGGGCCGCGATGGTGAGGGCCGCGATGGCGGTGGCCTGACACGGCTGCGGGTGGTGATGGGTGGGCGTCGGCTTCCGGTAGCGTGCGCGGCGGTGTGTTACACGGTCGAGCCGTTCAGGAGATGCAAGTGCCGATCACCGATCTGGTTCGGGTCTATGTTCCCGCCACCGTGCCGATGCTGGCCAGCCTGCGGGCGGCCGGGCGGCTCGGTGACGGGCCGGTGGTCGCGCATGCCGTGACCCCGGCGCTGCGGGAATGGTACGCCGAGGGCGACGAGGAAGAGCTCGAGTACGTGGCCTTCACCCGTGCCGCCCAGGCCGCCCTGCAACTGCTGCGCCACGACCCGGGGGCGCCGCGCCGCCGGGTGGTCATCTCGGCCGATGTGGCGGCCGGGGCGCTGGTGCGGGAGGACGTCGAGCTGGGGTCGAGCACGGTGAGGCTGCCGCAGCCCATCTCCCTGAAGGAGGTCGCGTCCATCCACGTGGACGGAGTCGACGCCGCGGAAGCGGTGGCCGCCGCCGCGGACGTGGTCGAGGAGGCGCTGGCGGGCGACCCCGACGCCCGGTTCACCGTCGACGGTGCCGAGGACCACGAACTCGAGTGGTACGCGGTCAGCGAGCTCGACGAACTGACCTGACCGGCTCGGCGTCCCCGCCCCGCGCGGTCTCCTCAGAATCCGCGGAATCGCCGGCCTGCACGGCAGCAGCCTGCTCACCAGCGCCGGGGGTGGCAGCCACGGCGGCAGCTGGCTGACCAGCGCCGGGGGCGGCAGCCACGGCGGCAGCTGGCTGACCAGCGCCGGGGGTGGCAGCCACGGCGGCAGCTGGCTGACCAGCGCCGGGGGCAGCAGCCACGGGAGCAGCTGGCTGACCAGCGCCGGGGGCAGCAGCCACGGCAGCAGCCGGCGCGGCGGCGGCCGGGGCAGTGGGTTCGGGAGGGGCGGGCTCGGAGCCGGCTGGGTCGTCGTCCGGGCCGGTGGGGTCGGTGGCGGGGGAGCCGAGGGTGCGGCCCACCGCCACCATCGCCGTGAAGGCTCCCACGAACAGGACGATCAGGCCGTTGTTGAGGCGGGAACCGCTCAGCATCTGCTGGACCGTCAGTTCCAGCTCGCTGACCCTGCCGGCCAGTTCGAGGACGCGGGAGCCCGCCGTACGCGTAAGGATCTCGCCGACCACCAGCAGCAGGCCCGGGCCGGCGCCCGTCAGGGCGTAGAGCGGCCACTTCAGGTCGGAGCCGGTGCGGTGGCGGGCGCGGCGCAGCAGCCGGTAGCCGATCAGTCCCGCCGCGAGGCCGCCGAGCACGCCCTGGGCGAAGCCGAAGTAGCCCGCCGCGGTGGCCTGGGACGACGAGGTGTCCGCGGCGCCGAAGACCGGGAGGAGGTCGTCCTGGAGGAAGGTGAGCACGACGCCGGCGAGGAACACGGCGATGGCTCCCCAGCAGACGGCCGCGGTCACCCGGGGGTAGCGGAAGCCGGCCAGCGCGCCGCCGATGGTCGCCGCGGCCGCGATCGTGCCGCCGACGACGGCGTAGATCCAGCCCTCGGTGTTGATCGTGATGATGCTCAGGGCGCCGAGCAGGCCCACGGCGAGGCCGCCGCCGATCGCCAGGAGGAAGCGGCCGGTGCGGCCGGTGCGGGGGAAGAAGCCGACGAGCGCGAGCGCGACCGCGGCGCCGGCGACGAGGGCGGCGGAGACGGCTCCGGGCATCGCGTACGCCGTGGAGGTGACCTCCATCTCGGCGTCCACGCGGCCGGTGATCGTGGCACGGGCCGACCACAGCATTGCGGCCGCCCAGACGAGCCCGGTCGCCGCCAGCACGATGCCGCGTGACGCTGCCCTTCCGGCCCCGATGGCCTCGCTGTCCGCCTCACTCATGCGCCACAGCGTACGCGGACCCACCGACGCTTTCCGCCCGCCCGCCCCGCCGCCGGAGCAAGCCCGACCGGCGGTCCGGAGCAAGCCCGACCGCCCGTCGGCACGAGGCCGAACTGGCCCGCCCCGCCGCCGGAAACGCCCGGAACCACCCGTGCGGGACGCGTCCGTACCCGGATGATCTGCCCTTTCCGACCGCCCGGCCGTGATCCGCCTGCGTGCGAGGATGGAACCGGCACACGATGTCGCAGCAGCGCAAACCCACAAGGTCGAGGAGTACGTGATGGACGCCCAGTTTTCCGTGCCGGTGCCACGGAACGAGCCCGTACGCGGCTATGCGCCCGGCAGCCCGGAGCGCGCCACCCTGCAGGAGCGGGTCGAGGCGCTCGCCGCCGAGCGCCTGGAGCTGACGAACACGATCGACGGCGTGCAGCGGCCCGGTGGCGGCGACCCGATCGAGGTGGTGCAGCCGCACAAGCGTCACCACGTCCTCGGTGTCACGCACAACTCCACGCACGAGGACGCCGCGGCCGCCGTGGCCGCCGCCAAGCGGGCCGCTCCCGGGTGGCGTGCCCTGCCGTACAGCGAACGGGCCGCGGTGTTCCTGCGCGCCGCGGAGATGCTCGCCGGGGGGTGGCGGGACACGCTGAACGCCGCCACGATCCTCGGCCAGTCGAAGTCGGCCTATCAGGCGGAGATCGACGCCGCGTGCGAGCTGATCGACTTCCTGCGGTTCAACGTGGCGTTCGGCGAGCGGATCCTGGCCGAGCAGCCGCAGTCGTCGCCGGGCTTCTGGAACAGGTTCGATCACCGCCCGCTGGAGGGGTTCGTCTATGCGATCACCCCGTTCAACTTCACCGCCATCGCCGGCAACCTGCCCTCGGCGCCCGCGCTGATGGGTAACACGGTGGTCTGGAAGCCGTCGCCGACGCAGCAGTTCTCCGCGCACTTCACCATGCGGCTGTTCGAGGCGGCCGGCCTGCCGCCCGGTGTGATCAACATGGTGGCCGGCGACGGGCTGGCCGTGTCCGACGTGGTGCTCGCCGACCCGGACCTGGCCGGCATCCACTTCACCGGTTCCACGGGCACGTTCCGGCACCTGTGGCGGGAGGTCGGCGGCAACATCGACCGCTACCGGTCGTACCCGCGGCTGGTGGGGGAGACGGGCGGCAAGGACTTCGTGTTCGCCCACGCCAGCGCCGACGTGGACGCGCTGCACACCGCGCTGGTCCGGGGCGCGTACGAGTATCAGGGTCAGAAGTGCTCGGCGGCGTCGCGGGCGTACGTGCCCCGCAGCATCTGGGAGGGCGGCCTGCGGGACCGGCTCGCGGCGACGGTGGCCTCGATCCGGTACGGCGACGTCACCGATCTGTCGACGTTCGGCGGCGCGGTGATCGACGGCCGGGCGTTCGCCAAGCATGCGGCTGCTCTGGACCGGATCAAGAACAGTGCCGCCTGTACGGTCCTGGCCGGCGGTGCGGCCGACGACAGCGAGGGCTGGTTCGTGTCGCCGACGCTGGTGGAGTCGAGCGACCCGGCGCACGAGATCTTCACGACCGAGTATTTCGGCCCGATCCTGGGCGTGCACGTCTACGAGGACGGCGACTTCGAGGGCGCGGTGGCCCAGGCCGAGGCGGTCTCCCCGTACGCGCTCACCGGCTCGATCTTCGCCACGGACCGTTCGGTGGTCGACTGGGCCGGGACGGCGCTGCGGAACGCGGCGGGCAATTTCTACATCAACGACAAGCCGACCGGGGCGGTCGTCGGCCAGCAGCCGTTCGGCGGGGCCCGCGGCAGCGGCACGAACGACAAGGCCGGTTCGATGCTGAACCTGCTCCGCTGGGTCTCGCCGCGGACCATCAAGGAAACTTTCGAGCCGCCGACGGCGTGGCAGTACCCCCACATGGGGTGATTGTCTGGTTTGCGGGTCGTCGTCTTTTCTTCAGAAATGAGGGGGCGACGATCCGCGCTCTTTTGGGGCCGTTACCGACCGGGAGCGCCGTCTGACCGTTTTCGCGCTCCATTTTACCGTGCGATGCCCCTCCGCAACGGCGAAACGCCCGGTCACGACCCTCGTGGTCGGACTGTCTGTGCGGGACAGTCGTTTGTGGAGACGCAAATTGGACGGATCGGGCGAAATCCTGGACGCCGAAGCGACAAAGTGGCAGCTTAGAAGGCATGCCCGACTCTCAAATCAATCCCACAGCTGCCGCTCTGCTCGGCCTGCTCCACGATGGGCCGATGACCGGCGGACAGCTGATGGCGGCTGCCGAACGCCGCCTCGGGCCCTACTGGTCGATGACGCGGAGCCAGGTCTACCGCGAACTCCCCGTCCTCGCCGAAATGGGCTACGTCCGCCTCGGCAAGCCGGGACCACGGTCCAGCCAGCCCTATGCCATCACCGCCGCCGGCAAGCGTGCCTTCAGCCGGTGGCTCGCCGAGGCACCCGGCCGCGACGCGATCCGCAACCCGGTCGCCCTGCGCGTCGCCTTCGGCCAGCAGCACGCCGGTGGCCAGCTCAAGACGCTCTACACCGGCGCGAACGAATATCACTCCGAGGCCCTGGCCATGGCGCGTGAGCAGGCCAAGGAGGCCAAGAAGGCGGGCGACGCGTACGGCGCCGCCGCGCTCGAGTTCGCGGTCGCGTACCACAAAGCGGCCCTGAGCTGGCTCAAGGCCGCCCCGGCGGAGTGACGCGGGAAGCACCGAGTAAGGGCCGCCCGGCCGCAACAGGGGCCGGGCGGCGTACTCTTGACCGTCGTGAGTGCAGCCGACTTTCCTGACCAGCTCAAGGCCCTCGACGCCACCCTGCGCAACATCGAGAACGTCCTCGACCTCGACAAGCTGCGCCGCACCCGCGCGGAGCTCGAGGAGCAGGCCTCCGCCCCCGACCTGTGGGACGACCAGGCCCGGGCCCAGGACGTCAACTCCCGGCTGTCGTACGTCTCCGGCGAGATCTCGAAGATGGAGCGGCTCCGGTCGCGCCTCGACGACGCCGCCCTGCTGCTGGAGATGGCGGAGGCCGAGGGGGACGCCGGATCGGTCGCCGAGGTCGGTGACGAGCTGGTGAAGCTGCACAAGGCCATCGAGGAGATGGAGGTCCGCACCCTCCTCTCCGGCGAGTACGACTCCCGTGAGGCCGTCGTGGCCATCCGGGCCGGCGCCGGCGGCGTGGACGCGGCCGACTTCGCCGAGATGCTCCTGCGCATGTATCTGCGCTGGGCGGAGCGCCACGGATACCCCACCGAGGTGTACGAGACCTCGTACGCGGAGGAGGCGGGCCTCAAGTCGGCCACCTTCGCCGTCAAGGTGCCCTACGCGTACGGCACGCTCAGCGTGGAGTCGGGCACCCACCGGCTGGTCCGGATCAGCCCGTTCGACAACCAGGGCCGCCGCCAGACCAGCTTCGCCGGCGTCGAGGTGATGCCGGTCGTGGAGCAGACGGACCACATCGACATCCCCGAGAACGAGATCCGGGTCGACGTCTACCGTTCGTCGGGTCCTGGTGGACAGAGCGTTAACACCACCGACTCCGCGGTGCGGCTCACCCACATTCCGACCGGCATCGTGGTGACGTGTCAGAACGAGAAGTCGCAGCTGCAGAACAAGGCGTCCGCGATGCGGGTCCTCCAGGCGCGCCTGCTCGAGCGCAAGCGCCAGGAGGAGGAGGCGAAGATGGCCGGCCTCAAGCAGGACACCACCGGATCGTGGGGCGACCAGATGCGTTCGTACGTGCTGCACCCGTACCAGATGGTCAAGGATCTGCGCACTGAGCAGGAGACGGGCAACCCTTCGTCGGTCTTCGACGGCGAACTCGACGAGTTCATCGAGGCTGGCATCCGGTGGCGCAAGCAGACCCAGATGGCCGGCTGACCGGTCCGCGACACGCCGCCTGAACGAAGAGTCAGGCGGCGTTCACCTTCGGTGCAGATTTCGCACCAGGACCGAAGATCAGCCTCGGTGGGCGCGAAAAGTGGCCACCGCCGGGGTTGGCGTTTTCGTTACACCGCGTAGACTCTCGACCCGTGATTCAGCTTGAGAACGTGACGAAGACGTATCCGAAGGCGTCTCGGCCGTCGCTGGACGATGTCAGCGTCGGTATCGAGAAGGGTGAGTTCGTCTTCTTCATCGGCCCCTCCGGTTCCGGCAAGTCGACGATCATCAAGCTCCTGCTGCATGAGGTGGCACCCTCGCGCGGCAAGGTGGTGGTGAACTCCAAGGACGTCACCACGATGCGGTCCTGGAAGATCCCGCACTTCCGGCGCTCCATCGGGTGCGTGTTCCAGGACTTCCGGCTGCTGCCCAACCGCACGGCGTACGAGAACGTGGCCTTCGCCCTCGAGGTCATCGGCAAGACCAAGGCGGTGGCCCGCCGGGTCGTGCCCGAGGTCCTGGAGCTCGTCGGCCTCGGCGGCAAGGAGCACCGCTACCCCCACGAGCTCTCCGGTGGTGAGCAGCAGCGTGTCGCCGTGGCGCGCGCGTTCGTCAACCGGCCGCTGATCCTGCTGGCGGACGAGCCCACCGGAAACCTGGACCCGGACACGTCGATCGAGATCATGCGACTGCTCGACCGGATCAACCGGACCGGCACGACGGTCGTGATGGTCACGCACGACTCCAACATCGTCAACCAGATGCGCCGCCGGGTCATCGAGATCGAGAGCGGGCGGATCGTCCGCGACCAGGCCCGCGGCGTCTACGGCTGACATCGGGCCCCGCCCCCCAGTTTTCCTGATCTACGAACGCGGAGTCCCGGAAGGAACCCCCCGATGCGTCTCAAGTACGTCCTCAACGAGGTGCTGGTCGGCCTGTGGCGCAACGTCACGATGACCATCGCCATGATCATCACCATGTCGGTGTCGCTCACCATGCTCGGCGCCAGCGTGCTGATGTACATGCAGGTCGACCAGATGAAGGACTATTACTACGGCGAGATCGAGGTTTCGATCTTCCTGCGTGACGACGTCACCGAGGCTCAGCGCGCCGCGATCAACCAGGCGATCGACCAGAACTCGCTCGTGCAGTCGAAGGAATACGAGACGCAGGAGCAGGCGTACGAGAAGTTCAAGGTGCTCTGGCGGGACTCCGAGGACTTCGTCAAGTCGGTGAAGCCGGACAGCCTGCCCGCGTCCTACCGGGTCAAGCTCAAGGACCCGGAGCAGTACCAGGCCTTCGCCGACCAGATCAGGACCCAGCAGGGCATCCAGGACATCGTCGACCAGCGCGAGCTGCTCGACAAGGTGTTCAAGATCTTCAACGCGATCCAGGTGATGGCGCTGGTGGTCGCCGGCTTCATGGCCCTGGCGGCGCTGTTGCTGGTCGGTAACACCATCCAGGTCGCCGCGTACAGCAAGCGCCGCGAGGTCGCGGTGATGAAGCTGGTCGGCGCGTCCAACTGGTTCATCCAGGCGCCGTTCGTGCTCGAGGCGGTGGTGGCCGGCCTCATCGGCGCGATCCTCGGGTTCGCCTTCATCTTCGTCGGCAAGGTGGCGCTGCTCGACGGGCGGCTCCAGGCGCTGATGAACGTCCTGACGCCGATTCCGGACGGTAACGTCTGGCTGATGCTGCCCCTGCTCGCGGGCGTCGGCGCAGGCGTCTCGGCGATCACCGCCTGGATCACCCTGCGCTTCTACCTCAAGGTCTGACGAGCACGAACACCACGATCGCCGCGCATTCCGTACGGGATGCGCGGCGATTGCTGTTCTGGTCGATTTCGGCGAAAAGAGCCGGAAAGTCGGAGTACGGTGACTCTTCGTGGAGCTTACTGGACGCCGACCCCACCGGTTCCGTACCGCGATGGCCGCCTGCCTGAGCGTGCTCTGCTGCGCCGGGCTCGCCGCGACCGCCGCGCCGGCCTCCGCGGGACCCGCCGGGGGCGACGACGCCCGCCGGGCCGCCCGCGCCGTCGACCGGGCCGAGGCGATCCTCGAGCACGCCACCGTGACCGCCCGCAACGCCGCCCGGCGCCTCGAGGCCGCCACGGCCGCCCTGCCCGCCGCGCAGAAGAAGGTCGCCACCGCCCGCGGGGTCGTGGCCGCCGCCTCCGTCCAGGCCGCCACCGCCCGCCGCAAGGCCGACACGGCCCGGGAGCTGTACGGCACGACCGCCGCCGCGTTCGACGCCGCCCAGGTCCGCGTCGAGAAGGCCTACGACCGGGTCGACGAGATCGCCGCCGCGTCGTACATGGGCGGGAACTTCGCGACGATCAACGTGCTGATCGGCGCCCGCGGCCCGCAGGACGCCATGGACCGGCTCGGCCTCGTCGACCAGGTCATGCGCGGCCAGCAGGAGGACGTCGACGAGCTCACCCGCGCCCGCCGGCTCGCCCGCGTGGAACAGGACCGGGCCGGACTCGCCAAGCGCGCCGCCGAGGAGGCCGAGCGGGAGGCGGCCGGCAAGCTGCGGGCCGCCCGCAACGCCCAGGTGGCCGCCCAGCGCGCCCGCGCCGCCGTCATCCGCCTCGCCGAGAGCCGCAAGTCCGCCCTGCACCTCGCCCGCTCCCAGCGCGCCGCCGTGCTCGCCAAGTACGAACAGGCGAAAGCCGAGGAGGCGCGCATCCAGAACGCGCTGCGCGGCTGGGACGACAAGAACGGCGGCGGGAGCCCGTACGTCGGCGGCAAGCTTCTGATGCCCGTCCACGGGTGGAAAACCAGCGATTACGGCAGCCGGTACGACCCGTACTACCACGTGTGGCAGCTGCATGCCGGCACCGACATAGCCGCCGGCGGAGGCACGCCGATCCACGCGGCGGCGAGCGGCCAGGTGATCCGGGCCGGCTGGAACGGCGGGTACGGCAAATACACCTGCATCGCCCACGGGAAGAAGGCGGGCCGCAGCTTCTCCACCTGCTACGGCCACCAGTCCCGCATCAACGTCCGCCCCGGCGAGTACGTCCGCCGCGGCGAGGTCATCGGACGGGTCGGCACCACCGGCGCCTCGACCGGATACCACCTGCACTTCGAGACGCGCTTCGACGGCGTACCGAAGAATCCGCTGAATTATCTGCCGAGCTGTCTGTGCTGACCCGGCGGTAGGATCGAAAGGTCCGGCCTTTCGGGGTGTTTTTCGGTGTGCAGGGAGCTCAGATGCCGCGCGAACAGGGGCGCAAGGTCGTCGCGTCCAACCGTAAGGCGCGGCACGACTACGCCATCCTCGACACCTACGAGGCCGGCATGGCGCTCACCGGCACCGAGGTCAAGTCGCTGCGTGCGGGGCGGGCGTCGCTGGTCGACGCGTTCGGCCACGAGAACGGCGGCGAGATCTTCCTGCACGGCATGCACATCCCGGAATACACCCAGGGCACCTGGACCAACCACGAGCCGCGCCGCACCCGCAAGCTCCTCCTCAAACGCGAGGAGATCAGCAAGCTGATGGGCAAGCTCCGCGACGATGGCGTCACCCTCGTCCCGCTCCAGGTCTACTTCCACAACGGGTACGCGAAGGTCGAGCTCGGGCTGGCCAAGGGCAAGAAGGCGTACGACAAACGCCAGGACCTCGCCGCCCGCGACGCCAGCAGGGAGATTCAGCGTTCCCTGGGCCGCCGCAGCAAGGGCATGGACTGACGGGTAACGTCGCCGCGTCCCAGTCCACCCGTGCGAAGGGATCGCCGTTGTCCGGCAAGCACACGATGGGCCAGCTCGGCCTGCCCCGCTACTCGTTCATCGCCGCGGCCGCGACCCTGCTCGTGATCCTGGTCGCCTGGGTGGCCGTCCGGGCGGCCGGCCCCACCGAGAACCAGTCCCCGGTCCTGGTCGTGCCGCCCTCCACGCCGGTGGTCCAGGCGGGTGCCGCGCTGCCGTCGACGATCCCGATCGCCTCGCCTCCGGCCTCGGCAACCCCTTCACCGACCCCATCCCGTACGCCCTCAGCACGCCCGACGCCGAGCCGCTCGTCCGCCGTACCGAAGAAGCCCAAGCCGAAACCCACCACCAAGCCGACACCGTCCCGCACGACGCCCACGGCGACCTTCTCCGCCCGCTACGCCTCGGGCGCCAGCTGGGACCAGGGCTTCATCGGCGGCGTCCAGGTCACCAACACGGGCCCGGCGGCGGGCGCCTGGAGGGTGAGCATCAGCTACAGCTCCCGAGCCGGCGTCCGCGTCACCAACGTCTGGAACGCCCAGGTCAGCCACTCCGGCAACACCTGGACCTTCACCGCCGACAACCTCGCCCCGGGCGCCCAGGCCAACTTCGGCTACCAGGCCACCAAGCAGTCCCGAGGCCCCGCAGCCCCCACCAGCTGCACCGTCAACGGCACCCCCTGCCGCACAGGCTGATACCGGAATGAAGTCCGGCCCGGGACGCGTTAGTCTTGTACCGTCACCGCAGCAGCGGAGACCCAACAGGGGGGTGACTGGTTTCGACTTCGTACGTGGAGACAGGGGAAGCGAGCCGAGGAAGCCGACGTCGTCTCGAGAATCGGTCGTCGGAAACCAATAAGCGCCAAGGATAACTCCCGCGCTGACTTCGCTCTTGCCGCCTGAGGTAAGTAGCAAGTCTGTCGGACTGAGCACACCTCCGGCTCAGATCTCCGGCATCAGCTAGGAGGTTGGCCAACCGGTCCCGGTCGCGGGGACCGCACGGCGAGATCAATCAGCGACTGGGCCCGTCACACCAACTTGCTCACGTGAGCGGTGGGGCCGAGTAGAGACATAGTGAGCTGCGCTCGGAGAAGCCCTGACAAAACAACGAAGGACCCGGGTTCGATTCCCGGCACCTCCACGGTTGGCGGCCCCCTGTTCGCGTACTGCGCGAACAGGGGGCCGTTCCGTATGTCTGCTCCGAGGGCCGAGCCCTCGGAGTCCGCGTGCGGTGAGTGTCGTCGTTGCGCTAACGCCGTCGCTGCTCGCGGTGCGCGGGGGACGTCTTGATTGCTCGCGAATTGGGCGATCTGGCTGTACAGACGAGGCGAGGTGCGGGAGGTCGCATTCCCAGCCTCGATCGGCCGGCACCCCGCAGTGGGCCTCAGCATCAACCAAGTGGATAGCCAACTCGGCTCGATCGCCCCAGCTGCGAGCAGCAGCACCACCTCACCCGGCGGGGAGCCGCGGCCGCTCCTCGCACCGCGGCCATCCACGGCATCGTGAGCAGCCCGGTCGGCGCCGCGGCGAGCAGGTCCACCGGCGGCGTCCCGAGCAGACATCGCATCGACCGCCACGTCAGCACGCCGCGACCTTACGGTCCGTAGGGCCGTCGCCGCCATCCCGGCTCCGGCTCTGCCCCATCCCGCACCTCGGCAGCACCCTCGCTTTCAGCCAAGCAATCGCAGCGCCGTCCGCAGAACGCGGCCGCTGGACGAAGCAGACGAAATTTGACCCTGCCAGCATTGACCGGACCGAGCCAGCCGGGCTGCATAGGAGCTGTGGGCGTGGGCCCTGAGCCCGCCGCAAGGCACGCCGAGAGGGCGACGGTGCTTCTCGCCTTTGCCACGCGCATGGACGCGCGCACCCGACCCGCCCCCATCACGGGCGCGTCGTGGGTCAGCGGCAAGACCGCACACCGCGGCGGATCGGCCCGAACCGAGAGTGTTGTCGTGTACATCTGCCGAATGAAGTCGGCGGCCTCACCGTCGTCGACGAAGAACGACGACCGCCGAACAAGCTCAGGCGCCGACACACAGATCCCGCCACGCTGAGGCGAAGTCGCACTTGGGCCCGCACCCGCAGTAAGCAGGCGGGCGATGCCACGGAATCCGTGGAGCGCGACCCTCACGATCAGGCGACAGACGGCGGTGCGGGCGCACCCGACCGCCTTGACAAGGTTTGTATTACCAACAATCATGAACTTGTTGGTAATACAAACTGATGCTCCCGACCCGGCGGACGCTTGCCGCCACGGCCCGGTGGGCGTCGCGACAGGGGAGGAACAAGCTTCATGCCCTCGATCCGGACCATGGGCCGGCCGGCGCTCCTGGCGGTGGCCGCGGTGGCGGCCACCGCGACAGCCGCCTTCGCCGGCATCTCGCCCCAGGCGAATGCCCAATCCACACCGCCGGCCGCCCAGCCCGCCGCGCCCGCCGGCCGTTCCGCCGGCACGGGGATTCCCGCCGTGATCGATGCCGCGGCCGACCTGGGCCGGCATGCGGCCGGACCCGAGCCGACCTGGTTCGATTCGATCTACTTCACCAGCGCGGTGGAGGCGAACGGCCAGAAGTTCGGCCTCCAGGTCCACACGCGCGTCCTCCCGAACAGGACGGAGGGCGCCTACCGCTGGACCCTGGCGGTGATCAACAAGACGACCGGCTGGTACCGGGACTACGACGCGGCGATCCAGCCGGGCGACTACCGATGGAGCGAGGGCAAGCTCGACATCGAGGCGCCCGGCCTCAGCTGGACCGGCGACTCCCGGCACCAGTCGGTCCGGGTCGAAACGCCGTGGGGCTCCCTCGACGCGCAACTCAGGCCCACGGGCCCGGCGATGAATTACGGGTCGACGGGCGTCTTCAATCTCGTCGACGGCGTACCCAATTACGAATTCGCCCTTCCGGAGATGCGGACGTCCGGCACCCTCACCGTCAACGGGCGCAAGCACCAGATCAAGGGAACCTCGTGGCTGGACCGGCAATGGGGTGAGATGCCCCGCTCACTGACCCGGTGGACGTGGATGAACCTCAGCATGCCCAACGGCGACAAGGTCGCCGTCTGGGACACGATCGGCGCCGAATCGAAGAACAGCTGGGCGACGGTCCTGCACCCCGACGGATCGTACGACGTGGTCAGCGTCGACCCACTCGCGAAGCGGGCCACCCACCACTGGACCAGCCCGTCCACCGGCCAGACGTACCCCACCCGCTGGCGGATCCGCATCCCCGCCCTCCGGTCCGACCTGGAGGTCCGCATCACCGGAAACCCGGACCAGGAGCTAGCCACCCCCGACGGCGGCGGCTACCTGGAAGCCGCAGCCACCTTCACCGGCACCCACCAGGGCAAAAAAGCAACCGGCGAAAACTACGTAGAAATGACCGGCGACTGGACCCCCTGAACCCGCCCATCGCCCCTGGTGTCGCCCCCAGCGACACCAGGGAGGGGAGACCAGCACCCAAAGCAGCCCGCCACGCGCGAGCAGACCACCCACCGCCCGCGAACCACTGACCGCGCCCCCGACCGCCCAGCGCAAGCAAACCACCGACCGCCACCACCGCAACGTGGGGTTTCAGGGGGCTCGGCCCCCTGAGCAGACATGACGAGGGCGACCCACCTCCGCGCTTTCCGCGGACACAGATCGCCCATCGCACTCGTGGAGCTGAGGGGACTCGAACCCCTGACCCCCACACTGCCAGTGTGGTGCGCTACCAGCTGCGCCACAGCCCCTTGCCATGTCCGGTCGCCCGGGCACTCACGAAATAGTACACACCCCTGAGGGGCCCACCGCAGGGAGGTCCTCAGTTCAGGGACACGTCCGGCGGGAAGTGCGCGACCGCCGCGAGGATGTCGCCCTGGCGGCGCAGGACCATGGCCCAGAGGTCGTCCGGGCGGTTCACGAAGGGGTCGCCCGGGAGGGCGTCGAAGACGAACCAGGAGCCGGACGCGATCTCGTCCTCGAGCTGGCCCGGGGACCAGCCCGAGTAGCCGGCGAAGACGCGGATGCCGGCCACGCTCTCGCGGAGGCGGTCGGGGTCGGCGGAGAGGTCGACGGTGCCCAGGGCGCCGGCGACCTGATGGAAGCCGGTGACGCGCTTCTTCACCTCGGGGCGGGTGCGGGCCAGGCAGATCGCCGATTCGGGCTGGACGGGCCCGCCCTCGAAGAGCACCGCCGGGTCGCCGGCGAGGGTGCCCCAGTCACCCAGGACGTCGGCGACGGGGACCTCGGTCGCGCGGTTGAGGACCACGCCGAGGGCGCCGCCGGTCTCGTGGGCCACGAGCAGCACGACCGTACGGTCGAAGTTCGGGTCTTTCAGAGTCGGCGTCGCGACCAGCAGTTGACCGGTCATCGACTCCACTGACCGACCTCCGATGCGCTGCTCTTCACTGAACACGACCACCCTGCCTTCCCGCCATGCTTGGACATTAGCTTGCGGTTCCGGCCACCGATAAGGTCTGCGCATGAACGAGCGAACCTCAACGGCGGAGATCGGCGTCATCGGCGGATCGGGGCTCTACGCGCTTCTCGACGGAGCCACCGAGGTCGAGGTGTCCACCCCGTACGGTGCCCCCTCGGACCGGATCACGGTTGCCGAGGTCGGCGGCCGGCGGGTCGCGTTCCTGCCGCGGCACGGCCGCGACCACCGCTTCCCGCCCCACAAGATTCCCTACCGGGCCAACCTGTGGGCGTTGCGCTCCTTGGGCGTACGCCAGATCGTCGCGCCCTGCGCCGTCGGTGGTCTGCGCCCTGAGCTGGGCCCCGGCACGTTCGTGGTGCCGGATCAGCTCATCGACCGCACCAGCGGGCGCGAGCAGACGTATTACGACGAAGGCGCCGTGCACGTGTCGTTCGCGGACCCGTACTGCGCCGACGGGCGGCGCGCGGTGCTGACCGCCGCGGAGGGGGTGCAGGCGGTCGACGGCGGCACCATGGTGGTGGTCGAGGGACCCCGGTTCTCGACCCGGGCGGAGTCGCGGTGGTTCACCTCGATCGGGGGCACCATCGTGAATATGACAGGTCACCCGGAAGCGGTACTCGCCCGGGAGCTGGCACTCTGTTACACGGCCATCGCACTGGTGACGGACCTCGACGCGGGGGTGGAGGGCGACCACGGCGTGACCATGGAGGAGGTCTTCAAGGTCTTCGCCGACAACACCGCGCGGCTCCGCGACGTCCTGCTGGACGCGGTGACCCGGCTGCCGCGGGAGCGTACGTGCGCCTGCGCCCAGTCGCTGGACGGCATCAAGCTGCCGATCGTCCTCCCCTGATGCACCAGCGGCCCACAAAAGCAAGATCCTGAGACCAATAACACATCTACGGCGCGTCGTTTCCCATCGCGGACGCGGTAAGCCAAGGTGTTCCGAGCGCCGTTCCCTGGCCGTCCGGGAGCCCCATTCCCATAGACGTCCATAAAAGTAACGGCCCGCCGAAGTCGCGATGCACACCGCGTCACGACGCCGACGAAGGGATGCCTCGTGGATCGGCTCTGGAGCCGCGTCGGAGTACGAGCCGCGTCGGTCGGCCTGCTGCTGGCGGGCCTGACCGGCGGCGTGTACCTCGGCCAGAACCGGCAGTCCGAGCAGCAGCGCACGGCCGCCTCGACCACCGGCGTCCTGCGCGCGGAACTCGACGACATGCAGCTCCTCAAGCAGCGCCAGAGCGCCCACGCCGCGGCCCGCGCGTGGCAGCGCCAGGCCGAGGGAGCCGCCGCCGAGAAGGCCGCCTCCGAGGCCAGGTCGGCCGCCGCCAAGGCCCGCAAGCTCGAGAAGAAGGTCATCGACGAGAAGAAGGCCAAAGAGGCCCGCGAGAAGGCGGCGAACGGCGGCCCGGTCCCGTACAACGGCCCCATCCCGGCCTCCTGCAACGAATACAGCGGCAGCCGCGCGATCGGCTGCTCCCTCATGCTGAACGCCGGCTTCAAAATCGCCGAGTTCCCGTGCCTCGAGAAGCTCTGGACCCACGAGAGCGGCTGGAACTACAAGGCCGAGAACCGCAGCTCCGGCGCGTACGGAATCCCCCAGGCCCTGCCCGGAAGGAAAATGGCCTCGGCAGGCGCCGACTGGAAGACCAACCCGGCGACGCAGATCAAGTGGGGGCTCGGCTACGTGAAGGGCCGCTACAACAGCCCCTGCGGAGCCTGGAACCACTTCCAGAGCGCCGGCAGCTACTGAGCCTCGCCCGACCTCCGCTCACTGCACGTAGTGCCGCGATGATCGGCATGTGGCACAACTCGGCTCGGTGAGCCGTTCGGTCGTCGTTCTCGACGCGCGTCGCCGCGGGCTCTGAATCGGGTTTCAATCCTCGCGCGCAGCCCGGGCGGGCCTTCGTTCGCGGGTCCACCGCCTCGTCCAGCGTCCCCATGGCCTGCACTTCGCGGAGGGATGCCGCCCGCAATCGACGGCCGCCCGCATGTCGGCGGTGGTGCAGCGGGCTTTCCGCCGGAACTCGGCCACCGGGCCCCGAAGGGCTGTTTCGCTGGCACTTCGCGCATCCGTGCGCCGGCTCGGGCGCGGGTCGGCCGAGAAGGGCGGGCCGACCGACCGTCCGGCCGGGGCTGCGCGGCCACGGGCCGGCCCAGGCGAGGCTGCCGGCGTTTGCGTCGATCCGGACGGCCGTAGGACCGGCCTTCGGCGTTTCTTCCCGGACTCGTGAACCCGGGCCTGGCGGCGGCCGTTGTTCGAGCAACCGGTGCCCGAGGGAAGAGGCATGACTCATGACACAGGCGTTGCAGGAGGCCGAGCAGCCTGAGAAGAAGCGCCCTCCAAAGGCGTTCTTCATCTTCTATCTGGAAGGCGAGGAGTACGTCGAGGAACTCCGGCGCCTGGCGATCTGGGTGGAGCGCCTGCTGCTGCCGGTCTACGGCGGCGAGGTCACCTCGTCGTCGCCCTGGTGTCCGCGCTGGCGCGAGCATCCGGAAGCGATCGGGCAGCTGCATGCGTTGTGGCTCGCGTGGCAGGTGAAGACCGGCCCGGAGGCGGAGGCGCTCGGCCCGCTCGAATGGCATCGGGACTGCCTGGGTCACGTGATGGAAACGCTCCGAAACCCGTCCGGACCGTTCGCCGGATGCAAGCCCGGGGCGCACCGGGCCAAAGAACGCCCCACCATCGAGAACGACGGCTTTTTGGGCAATATGCCCCGGCGGCCGTGAACCTCGACCTATTCGTGTCCGTTGCAACGGCGATGGACAGAGTCCACTGATCTTCAGGAGGAATCGTGGGAAGCGGAAGTCGGTCAAGTAGGAAAAATCAGTCAAGTAACAGCAATCAACTGCGGCGCAGAACCACCTACCAGCCCGTCAATTTTGGCCGACGGGCATCCCAGGAACTCGCCGATCTGGCGGTGGCCGCCGGAGTAGATCCCGATCAGACTTTGCAAGCGGTTGACATGGCAATCGCCGAGCCGGAGCATGCTTCGTCGCAAGGTTGGTTTGAGTGGGTCAAGCAGCGCGCGAACCCCAACGGTCCGATGTTCAAGACGCTGCAGGAGTACGGCGCCGTGGCATCCGGGACGGGTACGGCTATCGGCCAGATGATGGGCAATTCGACCGGCAAGGCGGTCGGTGCCGCGATCGAGGCGCTTCCGGCCGTTGCCGGGATGTATAAGGAAGCCTACAACGGTTTCACCGGCGCGGGGCCGTTCAATCCCGTGATGCTCGCGGGTTACACCGCCAGCGCCGTGGCCGGTGGAGGTATGAAAGCAGCCGGCGAGTACCTCGGTGGTAATGAAGAGACCGAGACCCTGGGCAATTTCCTGCAGGGCGGTGGCACGTTTGCGACCATGGCGGGCGCCGGCCTGGGCCAGTGGGCAACGAACAGGGCGGAAAAAGGTAAAGCTCCGGCGGACGACCTGGAGGCGACGGCCGACGTCGAACTGACCGCATCGGCGCCCCACCCCAACCAATACCCGTCGCGGCCGGCCTCACCGGAACCGGAACTGTCGACCTACAATCAGCCGACCTTCGGCTCTTCGAGCGGTTTTCAGGCTCCCTACGGTTCTTCGAGCGGAGTGGCGCCGCAGGGCGGATGGCAGAGTGTCGACTTCGGCGGCCATGACCACACGCAGACGCAGGGCAGTGGCTCGCCGGTGTCTCCCGGCGGCTCGCCGACGCACTTTGCGCAATCACCCACGCAGATGCCAGCCGACGATTCGCTGCTTCAAGACATGTCGAACTTGAATATCAGCAACCCGGTTGACTCGTCGACGGCGTTCTCCTATGGCCATGCCGGGCCGAATCGGACCAGTACCACCGACGCGTACATGGTCACGGAGCAGCCGAAGCCGCATCGGAAGAGCACTGGCCAGCAGAAGAAGCAGGTTCACTACGCTAGGTGAGCGGCATTCCTGGACGAGCGGGGGCGGGGTTCCGCCCCCGCTCGTCGGGCCGGCGTTGTACGCCGCGCTGCGGTGCTGGTAACGGGCCAGGGCTACCCGGTCCGCCGATGGGTAGCGCGGTCACGTCCGAGCGCACGTGACCGCGCTTCCCTGACGGCTCAGGCGGGGGCCATGTCTGGGGTGAAGCGTTCGATGCGGCCGCGGCCGTTGTTCTTGGCCTGGTAGAGGGCCGTGTCGGCGTTGTGGATCAGGGATTCGGCCTGGTCGGCGTACTCGCCTACGGTGGCTATGCCGATGGAGACGCCGATGCGGACCGTCTGGCCGAGGACCTCGAAGGGCTCGTTGAGGTAGTTCTGGATGCGGTCCGCCACGGCGAAGGCGTCGTCCTCGGTCTGGAGGCCGCGGCAGAGCACCAGGAATTCGTCGCCGCCGAAGCGGCTCACGAAGTCCTCCGGGCGGGTTGCCGCGACGAGTCGTTCCGCGACCGCCTTCAGGAGCGCGTCGCCGGCGGCGTGGCCGTACGTGTCGTTGACCGGTTTGAAGCCGTCCAGGTCCAGGAAGAGGGCCGCGACCGGGCCGCTGGCGGGGCCCGAGGTCGCGTACTCGCGGCGCCACTGGCCGATGGCGGCCTCGGTGCTCTGGAGGAACAGGGCGCGGGTCGGGAGGCCGGTGAGCTGGTCGTGGAGGCGGGCGTGGGCGACGCGTGCCGAGCTGGTCAGCATGCCCGCGCCGATGACCATCATCAGGACCACGGCGGCGGCGAAGGCGGCGAAGATGAGCCAGGCGCTGCGGGCCGTGCGGTCGTACGGGGCCAGCAGGGCGGCGCGGGGAGTCACGACGATCGCAAGCCAGTCGCTGCCGGAGACGTCGCCGGCGACGAACTGGTTGTGATTCACCACTCCGCGGCCGGGCTTGCTCGCCGCCGCGGCGAGGGCGGTGTCGGGGAGTTTCGCGCCGATTGCGGTGGCGTCCGCCGCGACGATCACGTGGCCGGTGCTGTCGACGACGTACGTCTTCGCGCCCGCCACGCTGACGACGCTGTGCAGCAGGATGTTGATGTCCGTCGCACGCTGCGGCATGACCAGGATGCGGGTGCCGCCGCCGACGCTGTACGGCTGGAAGGCGTAGACCCACGAGACGCCGTCCTCGGTGACGAGGTCGCTGAACGCGATCATGCCCGTGCGGAGTGCCCGGTCGAGGGCGCCGTCGCCGCCCAGCTTCGCGACCCGGCTCAGGGCGCTGTCCGACGACGCGCCGAGCGGGGTCCCGTCCGGCTTGATGACGGCCATCCAGGGGAGGGAGGCGTCGAGGGTGCTCACGAGGGCCTCGGTGAGCGCGTCGCCGTCCGAGGCGAAGGCGGCCGTCGCCAACTCGCGGGTCTTCGGGTCGCTGGCCAGCAGCGTGTCGCCGGTCAGTCCGGCGGCCAGCCGGGCGCGCTCGTCGAAGGCCTGCAGCACGCTGGCCCGGGAGCCGGCCTGGGTGTGCGCGAGGTAGAAGCCGGCACCGGCGACCAATCCGAAGCCGAGCAGCACGGCGCAGGCGAGGGCGACCTTACGCAGGATCGACGAAGACATACCCTGCTCTTCGGCAGCCGGGGCGACCGTCTGAGCGAGGTTCGTAAAGGCCGGGCCCCCGCGGCCGAATGGGTGCGGTATCGACGACCGAGGAGTGGATCTGGTGCTGAGCTGGGCGGACGTGCTGCAGGCCGTGGTGGCCGGGGGAGCCGGCATGCTGGGCGTCTATTCCGCCGAGGGCGCCCTGCGGTCGCTGCGGCGGCGCGGCGTGTGCCCCGGGCAGTGGACCCGGTCGCGGTCGTTCCTGGTGCAGCGCGACAAGTCCCGGCTGACCGCCGACTAGGAAGGGCTAGGAGGAGCGGTCGACGGAGGCGAGGACGCCGCCGGGCGCCGCGGCGGTGGCCGTGTCGTCCACGCAGAGGCGGGCCAGTTCGGCCGCGAGGACCGGGGGCTCGGCGTACGGGTTGAGCAGGCGTACGCGCTCCGGGTCCAGAGGTGGCACCGGCACGTGGGAGATGGCCGGGTGCAGGGGCCGTACGTCGAACTCGCCCGTACCGAAAAGGTCCTCGTGCAGTTTCTCGCCGGGCCGCAGCCTGCCGTATTCGATCGCCACCGGTTTCGAGGCCAGGGCCGCCATCTGGCGGGCCAGTTCGGCGATCTTCACGGGCTTGCCCATCTCCAGCACCAGCGCCTCGCCGTCGCGGCCGATCGCGGCCGCCTGGATGACGAGCTGGACCGCCTCCTGAATGGTCATCAGGTAGCGGGTGACCTCCGGGTCGGTCACCGTCAGGGGGCCGCCGGCCGCGATCTGGGCGCTGAAGGCGGTCAGGACGGAACCGCGGCTGCCGAGGACGTTGCCGAAGCGGACGCTGAGGAAAGTGCCCGGGCTGACCCGCGCCGTGTGGGCCGTGAGGCGTTCGGTGATGCGCTTCGAATACCCCAGCACGCTCACCGGGTCGGCGGCCTTGTCGGTGGAGATGTTGACGAACCGTTCGACGTCGCGGGCCGCCTCGAGGACGTCGAGGGTGCCCCACACGTTGGTGTACAGCGCCTCGGCCGGGTAGCGCTCGAGCAGCGGCAGATGCTTCAGCGCCGCCGCGTGGAACACCACCTGGGGGCGCCGGGTCGCGAACACGTGCCGGATGGTGTCGGCGTCCCGCAGGTCGGCCAGGATGATGGCCGGGTCGTCGAGCAGGGCCCGTCCGCGCAGGGACAGCTGGACGGCGTGCAGCGCGGACTCGTCGCGGTCGAGCATCAGCAGTTCGGCGGGCTGGTAGCGGTCGATCTGGCGGCACAGCTCCGACCCGATCGACCCGCCCGCCCCGAGGACCAGCACGCGTTTGCCGGTGAGGAATCCGGCGACCGCTTCCACGTCGGTGTCGACCTGGTGGCGCCCGAGCAGGTCGGTGATCTGGACGTCGCGGACGTCCGCCACCTCGACCCGGGTGTCGATGAGCTCGCTCATCGAGGGCACCACCTTGAACTCGGCCCCCGCGCCGAGGGTGATCCCGCGGATCGAGCGGATCAGCGCGGCGTCCGCGTTGGCGACGCAGAAGACCACCGTGGTGGCCCGGGTCGCGGTGAGGGCGGCGGCCAGGTCGCGGCGGGAGCCGAGCACGGGTACGCCGCAGGCCCGCAGGTGCCGTTTGGCGGGGTCGTCGTCGAGGAGCCCGACCGGCCGGTACACGCTGCGCGGGTCGGTCAGCATCGAGCGCAGCACGCTGATCCCGGTGGCGCCGGCGCCGAAGAGCACCACCGGCGTCGTCGTCTCGGGATCGGGACGGTGCAGGCGTTCCCGCTGGACGCGCCGTACGTAACGCGCGGCGAGCATGAGCACGAGGGCGACCGCGCCGCCGAGCAGCGGGGCGCTGGCCGGCACCGGCCGGGCCGGGACGAGCAGGTCCGCGATCAGCAGGATCTGCGAGGTGATGACGGCCGAGCCGGCGACCGCCCGCGCCTCGTCGAAGGTGCCGTAGCGGTAGCGCCCGCGGTAGAGGTAGCCGAGGTGGCCGACCGCGCTGTGGACCAGGGCTGCCGCCAGGGCCGCGCCGGCCGCGCGGGCGAGGAGCGGGGCGTCCATCGCCAGGCCGTACCGGGCGATGACGGCCAGCATGATGCCTGCCGCCCAGGCCGTCTGATCCAGCAGAAGCGGTCCGATTCGCCGCAGGCCGCCGCCTACCGGGGCGATCGTCGAGTGCACTGCCACGGTGTCCCCTCGCTGCACGTAGGTGATGGAGGCGACGTTATATAAGGGTTCGGCCCCATGGCCGCAAAAGTGACGATTCCTCCCGCTGGTACGGGGAACGGTTATACCCTTTTGGCATCTTTTAGCCGATCCGCGGGAGGTCACATGGACGTGCGGGATTATCTGCGGGTCCTGCGCAAGCGGTGGTGGATGCTGCTCGCGGGGATCGGAGTGGCCTGCGGGCTCGCCGGCATCCTCACGTCGCAGATGACGCCGCAGTACGCCACGTCGGTGACCTTCTTCGTCACCACTCCCAACAACGGGGTGACCGACGCGTACCAGGGCGGGCTCTTCTCGCAGCAGCGGGTGAAGTCGTACGCGACCCTGCTGACCGGCGACCGGCTGGCGAAGGTGGTCGCGGCGAAGACCCCCGGGCTGGAACTCACCCCGGCCGAGGTCCGCGAGCGCATCACCGCCGAGGCGCTGCCCGAGACGGTGCTGCTGCAGGCGACCGTCACGGACGGCTCCGCGGAACGGTCGCGCCTGATCGCCGGGGTCCTCGCCCGCGAGTTCACGACGATGGTCGAGGCGCTGGAGACTCCGCGCGACCGCACCGCCTCCCCGATCAAGGTCGAGGTGGTCGCCGGCCCGACGGGCGGTGACACCCCGGTGTCGCCGAAGCCGCTGCGGAATCTCGCCCTGGCGGCCCTGCTCGGCCTGCTGGCCGGGGGCGTCGCCGCCGTGCTGCGCGAGACGCTCGACACCACGGTCAAGACGGCGGACGCCCTCCACGAGCTCGCCGGGGCGCCGGTGCTGGCCGGGGTCCCGTTCGACGCGGACGCCCGTTCCGGTCCGCTGCGGCTCACCGGCAGCGGGCACTCGCCGCGGTCCGAGGCGCTGCGGCAACTGCGGACGAACCTCCAGTTCGTCGACGTGGACCGGCCGGTCAAGACGCTGGTCATCACCAGCGCGATGCCGGGCGAGGGCAAGTCGTCGACCGCCTGCACGCTCGCCGGTCTCTTCGCCGAGGCCGGGCAGCGGGTGCTCCTCATCGACGCGGACCTGCGCCGGCCCCGGATCGCCGACTACCTCGGCCTGGAGGGCGCGGTGGGGCTGACCACCGTCCTCGCCGGCCGCGCGTCGATCGCCGACGTCGTGCAGCCGTGGAGCGAGGGGATGTGGGCGCTGCCGAGCGGCTCGCTGCCGCCGAACCCCAGCGAGCTGCTGGGCTCGCAGCACATGGCCGACCTGCTGGAGCAGTTCCGCGAGCAGTACGACATGGTCATCGTGGACTGCCCGCCGCTGCTGCCGGTGACCGACGGCGCCGTGGTCGCCGCCCGCGCCGACGGGGCGCTGCTGCTCGCCCGGTCCCACAAGACCACGAGCTCGCAGATCCAGACCGCGGCCCGGGCGCTGCAGTCCGTCGACGCCCGGCTGCTGGGCTGCGTCTTCAACATGGTCTCGGCGAAGGGCCCCGAGGGCTACTACTACGAGCAGTACGGCATGACCAGCCAGCACCGGCGCGGCGCCTGGCGGGACCGGATGCGCGCGCCGGCCACCACCGAGCTGCGCGACCTCATGGCGTGCGGCGAGCCGGAGTCCGCGCCGGAGCGCCGGCTCGACGAACCTATCGGCTCGGGGCGATGAGCTGCGCCGTCACGCCGGCGATCCGGTCGAGCTCGTGGGCGCAGCGGCGGAAGACCTCGATCGGCATCCGTACGGGGTCGGCGATCTCGTCCTGCTCCGCCGGGGGTACGGGCAGGTGACCCCGCACCATCGGGATGCGCTCGATGATGCGCCCGAGCCGCTGCGCCGGGGTGCCCGGTTCCAGCGGCGCCGCGACGGCGACCTCGGCGGCCAGCCGCCCGAACTGGGGGAGGGTGAACGCGTGCTTCACCGCCGCGGGCTCCATGGCGACGGCGACGGACCGCTGCCGCCGGGTGGCGGTGAGCACGAGATCGGCCCGCTTCACCAGCGCGGGGGTGAGCCGGCGGGAACGGAACGCCGTGCCGTCGAGGCCGTGCTCGCCGAGCGCCTCGACCGACAGCGGGTGCATCGGGAGGTCCGCCCACGCGTCGGTGCCGGCGCTGAGGATCTCGAGCCCGCCGGCCGCGGGGCCGAGCCGGCTCTCGAGGGCGTGGCGCAGCAGGTATTCCGCCATCGGCGAGCGGCACAGGTTCGCGTGGCAGACGATCAGGACGGCGAAGCGGTCCGCGGTCACGGTGGTCCTTCCGGAGCGTCGGGCGAAGAACGGCTGATGTCCACTATGACCGAAAGTTCCGAGGGGCGAGGGTGACTCGGCGCTACGACGTCGTGAAGCGGCTGGCCGACATCGCGGGGGCGGCCGGCGGCCTGCTCGTGCTCTCGCCGGTGCTGCTCGCCGTCGGCTGCTTCGTCGCGGTCACCCTCGGCCGGCCGGTCCTGTTCCGGCAGGTTCGCGCCGGCCGCCTCGGCAGGCCGTTCCCGCTGGTGAAGTTCCGGACGATGACGCCGGACGGCGGGGCGGCCGGGATCGCGCAGGACGCCCAGCGGATGACCCGGGCCGGACAGCTGCTGCGGGCCACCAGCCTCGACGAGCTGCCGACCCTGTGGAACGTGCTCCGGGGCGACATGAGCTTCGTCGGGCCCCGGCCGCTGCTGACCGCCTACCTCGACCGGTACACGCCCGAGCAGGCCCGGCGCCACGAGGTGCGCCCGGGCATCACCGGCCTGGCCCAGGTGAACGGGCGGAACGCGCTCGGCTGGGAGGACAAGTTCGCGCTCGACGTCCGGTACGTCGACGAGCGCGGCCCCGCCCTCGACCTGCGCATCCTGGCCCGTACCGTGCGCACGGTGGTGGCCCGCGACGGGATCTCCGGTCACGGCGTACCGACGACGGTGGAGTTCCTCGGCAGCGACAGGTGACGCGGGGACTCATCGGGCCACGCGCTCGATGAGGTCGGCGAGCCGGGCGGCGGCGGCACACCGGTCGAACCGCTCGACCATCCGCTCCCGGGCCCGCGCCCCGCGCGCCGGCAGGCCGCCGGAGAGGAACGCGAGATGCGCCTCCTCGAGGGCCGTCAGCAGGACCCCGGCGTCGCCTCGGGGCACGACCCAGCCGCATTGCGCGTCGACCGTCTCCGGCAACGCCCCCGCGTCGCTGACGATGCACGGGACGCCCATGGCGCCGGCCTCCACCGCGGCGCCGTGGTTCTCCGACAGGGACGGGCTGACGCTCACGTCCGCGGCGTCGTACATCAGCCGCACGTCGGGCACCGACGACCGCCAGACGACGGTGGGGTCGTCGGCGAGGCGGAAGCGGGCGATGAGCTCCCGCCGGTGGTTTTCCCCGGCGGCGTCGAACCCGCCGCCGACGAGCAGGAGCCGGGCGTACGGGTGCCGCGCGGCGAACGCCTGCCACGCCTCCAGCAGCACGTCGTGCCCCTTGATCCCGCGCCCGCGGTGCACGCTGCGCTTGGGGGCGTACGTGTAGGCCACCATGATCGCTACGAAGGCGCCGGGGTCGAGGCCGAGCGCCGCCCGTGCCCGCGCGCGCCGCGCGGCGTCCGGCGGGGTGAAGCGGGACACGTCCACGCCGTACGGGATGACCGGGGTCCGGGTGGCGGGTAGGCCGAGCGTCCGGTAGCGCTCCGCGGTGTGCTCGCTGCCGGCGACCGTGACGTGGTCGAGGCGGGCCAGCGCGCGCTCCGCCGTACGGATGACCGGCGACTCCAGATAGAGCGGACCGGCGACCATGTGCACCCGGGGCAGCCGCAGGCCGATGCTGCACAACCGGGCCGCGAGCGCGGACGCGTAGAGGTGGTAGTGGAGCACGTCGGGCGCCACGGCGCCGATCTGCCGGCGTAGCCGCCACAACCCGAGCAGGGTCCGCGGCGCCGGCCGGAAACTGAACGAGAAGGCGCTCTCCACCGTGGGCACACCCAGCTCGTCCAGCGCCTCGCGGAGCCGGCCCGGCCCGGGCGGGAGCAGCACCGTGACCCGATGGCCCCGGCCGCGCAGCTCCTCGATGTGCGGCACCGTCCACAGTCCACCGTTGGCGGTTTTGAGCAGCAGCAACACGTGCACGGGGGCCTACCGCTTCCGGGCGACGAGGGCGTCGCCCAGCCGGTCGGCCAGCGTGCGGGCGTACGTGGCACTCAGGTGGTTGGAGTCGCGATAGACCACTACCCGGCCGATGACGGCCGCGCACGGGTCGGTGGGGCAGATGGCGTCGCTGAGGTCGACCAGCCGTACGCCCGCCATTCCCTGGACCGCGGCCAGCTGGTCGGCGCCGCCCTCGGACGACGCGCGATCGTAGGCGCAGGCGGTCAGCCGGTTGCGGTGCGCGGAGACGCACTCGGCGAGGTCCCGGTGCGGGTGCGGGGTGTCGCGCAGGACCACCACCGGGACGGAGGCCGCGGTGAGCGCGCGCAGGTGGGAGCGGAGGCCCTCGGCCGACGCCGACACGCTCTCGCCGGCGCCGAGGATCTCGCCGTCGCGGACCACCTCGTAGGAGCTGCCGCTCACCACCACCAGGTCGGGCGGGTCGGCCAGCAGCTTCGCGAGGACGTTGCCGTTCCAGCGCAGGCAGGTGTCGTACGGCTTGTGCACCGGGTGCGCCACCTCCATAGCGGCGAACGGGCAGGCCGACTTCGTGTACGTGATCAGCCGCCAGTGCCGTCGGGTGGCGGCACCCTCCAGCGCCGGAACCCATTGCGTGGCGTGGGAATCGCCGACCAGCGCCACCGTGAACCTGCCGGTGCGGTGGCCGTACTCGCAGCGCAGGGGCGCGTCACCGCGGTCGTCCTGGTGACATTTCCGGGCGTAGGACTCCGGCACGTCGAGGCGGATCGCCGTGGTGTCGGGGAGCAGCCGGGCGACCCGGTCGACCGGTGCGCCGCGCCGGTCGCCGCCCGGCGGGTCGCGGAGCACCTCCGCCCCGATCCGTTCGCCGGCCGCGGCGGCGGTGCCCGCGGCGAGAGTGTCGACGGTCGTCGCGCGCCAGGCGGTCGGCCACACGAAGAGCTGAAGGAAGATGAGCACCGCCGCGACGGTCGCCCCGGTCGCCAGCACCCCGGAGCGCAGCGCGGCGGCGGGCGTGCGGTGCCAGCGCCGGTCCCGCCGTACGGGGTTCTCCACCAGCCGGTAGGTCAGCCAGGCGGGCAGCACCGAGGCGAGGGCCACGCAGACCGACGCCGCGACGGGCATCGGCCCGTAGCGTGCCTCCGCCAGCGTCAGCAGCGGCCAGTGCCACAGGTAGATGGAGTAGGACAGGGCACCGACGAACCGCAGGGGAGCGGTGTCGAGCAGGAGCGCGGGGCCCTTCCGTCCGGCGGTGGCACCGCAGGCGATGATGCCGGCGGCGCCGAGGGTGGGCAGCAGCGCGGCGTGGCCCGGAAAGGCCGTGGTGCTGCTGTACGCGGCGACGGCGTACCCGATCGCGGCGACGCCCAGCCAGCCCAGGCCGGCGGCGGCCACGGCGGGCAGCCGCCGGAGCCAGGGGGCGGCGACGGCCAGGATGCCGCCCAGCGCGAGCTCCCACACCCGCGTGGTCGTCGCGAAGTAGGCGGTCCCGGGGTCGGTGGCCGTGGCGCGGACCGACTCGGCGAGGGAGGCGGCGAAGACCGCGGCGAACGCGACCGTCAGCCACACCTGGAGGCTGTTGCGGCCCACCCGGGCGTGGTCGTGGCGGGCGCGGGCGTACCGGGCCCAGGCCAGCACGACGACCAGCACCAGCAGCGGCCAGACCAGGTAGAACTGCGTCTCCACGGACAGCGACCAGTAGTGCTGGACGATGCTGGGCGCCGCGTCCTGGGAGAGGTAGTCCGTCGCGCGGGCCGCGAGGCGCCAGTTGACCGCGCCGAGACTGCTCGCCAGCACGTCCCAGGCGGTGTCCGACCATCGTAGCGACGGCAGGAAGAGGCGGGTCAGCACGAGGGTCGACAGCAGTACCACGCACGCGGCCGGCAGCAGGCGCCGGGCGCGGCGGGCGTAGAAGTCGGTGAGGGACAACCGGCCGGTCTCCCGGAACTGGCCGGTCAGCATCCGGGTGACGAGGTAGCCGGAGATGACGAAGAAGACGTCGACCCCGACGAAGCCGCCCGGGAGCCAGGTCAGCTCGGCGTGCCACAGCAGCACGGCGACCACGGCGACGGCGCGCAGCCCTTGGATGTCGCCACGGAATCCGGCCTTCATCCCGCACCCCCGGCCCGGTGCGGCGACTGCCCGGCGGTGGGCCAGGTCAGCGTCACGAGGATGACGAGGACGACCGGCAGGACGTGCTTGAGCGAGAACCACACCAGGTTGTCGGCGTCCCAGGACAGGACGCTGATGGTGACCACGGTGAGCGATGCCGACAGCAGCTTCGCGGTGGTCCGGTCGCCGCGCAGCGCCTCCCGGCAGTAGCGCCGGGCCGCGCGGACCAGCAGGCCGAGCACCGCGAACGAGAGCAGGCCCCCGCCGATGCCGAAGTTGAGCAGCGCCTCGCCGGTGATGCCGTACACCCGGGAGGACCGCAGGCCGGCGTCGTACGCGCCGGTGCCGTAGAGCGCGTCCGTGCCGACGGCGACCTTGCCCGGTGGCCGGTCCGGCAGCACGCCCAGGGGTACGGCGATCAGCGGCGCCGCGAGATAGGTGGCACCCATGACCGGCTCGACCCGCCCGGACCGCAGCCCGTCGAGGATCGCGGCCTGGATGTCGGCGCGGCCCAGGTCGCCGAGGAGCACCGTCGGCACGTCCCGTCCGGTGCGGTCGGAGACCTCGGCGACCGTGCGCCGGCCGTTGATGATCTCGAGGACGTCCGTGCCCGCTCCCTTGTAGAGGCCGTACGCGTACATGAAGACCGCGAAGCCGGCGACGAAACCGGCCAGCGTCTTCCGGGAGATCCGGCGGACCAGGTAGTGGATGAGGATGACGCCGACGAGCACCGGCCAGACGGTGTTGTTGCGGCTGCCGCGCACTCCGGAGACGACGAACTGCACGGCGGCGAAGCCGAGCCAGAGCGAGACCAGCACGGCCGGACGCTCGGCGAGGGGCCGGCGCCAGCGCACCACCGCCACGGCGAACGCCAGCAACGGGAACGATTCCGCGACGATGAGCATCCAGCCCAGGCCGGCGAGCTCGGTCCGGTTGCTGGTCATCGTGGTGAGGAAGCCCTGCACGCCGCCGAACATCATCACCTCGGCGGCGAACGCGGTGACGCCCAGCATCACCGCCGCGACCCCGGCCCGCTGGAAGACCGCTTCGTTCAGCTCCCGGTGCGGTCCGCGCCGGGAGGGCCGGCTCCTCATAGACAGGATCACCCGGTAGACGGCGAGTCCGGCCATGTTGAGGATCGCCATGGCGCCGAGGCTGTCGCGCCACCCGTCGCTGGGGTACGTCTCCCACATCCAGTAGTCGAGGACGACGTGCAGGATCGGCGCCACGTAGAAGAAGTGCAGCCCCATCAGGGCGAGCAGGGCCTGGGGATCGAGGACGTCGCACCGGCGGCGCAGCCACTCGATGATGTCCGCGCCCAGCAGGACCGCGCAGATGGTGACCGGCACCAGGAACCAGTGGCGCAGCTGCGGGTCCACCGTCGCCAGGATGATGCTCACCATCGACAGCAGCACGCCCGCCAGCGCGGTGGTGCCGCGGTCGTCCGCCGGTGCGGTGCGGGCCGGCGCGCCGGGCCGCCGGATCGCGGTTGTGGTCATACCTCTGGGCTCCTCACCGGACGGGTGACGCGGGACGATGGGTTCCTCACCCGGCGCAGCAGCACGGCCTTCAGCGCGCCTTCGCCGGCCATGGTCACGACCACGGCCCACGCGGCGCCGGCCAGCTCCAGCCACGGCACGAGCACGGCCGCCGCGGCGACGGCGAAGACCAGGGCCGCGGCGTTGACCGCGAGCTGGTTGCCGAAGCGGCGGGTGGCGGACAGGGCGGCGTTGAGGAAGAAGACGACGCCACCCAGGAGGGCGGCCACGGTCAGCAGCGTCAGGATCGGGGCGTTGCGGGCGTACGCGGGCCCGTAGAGCACGCCGAGTGCGGCCGGACCGAGGACGGCGACGGCCGGTACCACCACGACCCCGGACGCGAGGGTTCCGGCGCAGAGCCCGCGGGTCAGCCGCAGCACGCCGCCGAGGTCCCCGGCCGCGTGCATGCGGGCCATCCGGGGCAGCACCACCTGGGTGATCGCGCCGAACACGACGGTCGCGCCGACCACCACGTAGCCCAGTGCCGCGAAGACGCCGAGCGGCGCCGGGCCGAGCTCGTGGGCGACGACGTACCGGGGGACGTTGGCGGTCAGCGACGAGCAGCCGTACGCGACGCCCAGCGGGAGGGTTACCACGAACAACCGCCTCAGCCGCGCGAGGGTGGGAGCGGCGTCGGCGGAACCGGTGTCCGTGCCCCGCAGCGGCCGGGCCGCCCACACGCAGAAGCCGACGCTCGTGACGGCCGACGCGACCACGGATCCGGCGGTCGCCCACACCAGGCTGCCGAGCACCGGCAGGAGGCAGAGCGCCACGGCGGTCAGCACGCCGTTGGCGCCGAGCGACAGGGCGATCAGCCGCATCCGGTCGTGCCGCTGGAAAAGCCCCAGGTAGATGTCGCCGATGCCGTCCAGCGCCTTGGCGAAGCCGACGAGGACGACGACCGCCGCGCCGCCGGGTGCCAGCAGCGGCGCCACCACCACGATGACGGCCAGCGCCACCGCCATGCCCGCGATGCGCAGCCGGAGGTAGTCGCCGAAGCGGAACTCCGGATCCGGGTCGGTGATCTGGGCGGTGCGCATGCCGAGGCCGGCCAGCAGCACGACGGGGGCGCCCAGCGCGAGACCGAGGGCGTACTGGCCGACCATCCCGGGGGTGCCGACGCGGGCGAGGGCCACGATCGCGACCCACTGGCCGGCGGCGGCCAGCACGGTCCCGCCGAGACTCCAGGCGAGCATTCCGGTCACCGGTGCCCCCGGGCCGGCCACCGTACGGCGCAGGGCCGGCCGCGTCACCGTCGTGCGCGCCCGGGGGCGGCCGCGCAGGTCCGGCGTACGGCCGTGTAGAAGTCCGTACGCCGGGGAGCGAGCGTGGCGGCGGCGAAGTCCCGGGCCCGGGCGAGGTTGCGGGCGGAGGCCGCCGCCAGCCGGGGCGGGTCGGTGAGGAACGCCTGGATGGCCTCGGCCAGGGCCGCGGGATCGTCGGGCGGCGTGAGGTCGGCGGGGTCGAGCGCCTCGGGGATGCCGCCCACCGCCGAGCCCACCGCGGGCAGCCCGCGCGCCATCGCCTCGATCAGCGCGCGGCCCTGCCCCTCGGTGCGGGACGGCATGACGAAGAGGTCGGCGGCGTCGAGCAGGTCCCGTACGGCGGCGCCGGTCGGCAGCAGGCCGGTGAAACGCACCCGGTCGGCGACCCCGCGCGCGGCCGCGAGCCGCTCGAGCGCAGCACGGAACCGGCCGTCGCCGGCGTGGACGAGGCGCACCGCCGTCCCGCGTCCGCGCAACACGGCGACCGCCTCGATCAGCGTGTCGATCCCCTTGTAGAGCTGGTCGAGGGAGCCGATGGAGACCAGGACGGGGGCGAGCGGGGCCGGTATCCCGCCGCGCGGCGCCGCGGCGAAGGCGGACTCGGGCAGGTCGACGCTGGAGTAGCCGGCCGTGACCACCGTGGGGCTCGCGGGGTAGCGGAGCTGGAGGACGTGCTCGGTCACGTAGGCGACGGCGGCTGCCTCGCGGCACTGGGCGCGCAGGTTGCGGGTGTACCAGGCGCGCAGCAGCGGGCGCAGGGGGTGCGCGACCACGCCGGGTCCGAAGACCTCGTGCGGGTCGCCCACCACCTCGAGCGCGTACGGCAGCCCGGCCTCGCGCCGCGCGGCGATCAGCGGCCCGGCGACGGCCGAGGGCACCCGGGCGATGACCGCGTCCGAGGGGCCGGCGGCGCCGCGGACCGCCCGGCGTACCGCGGCGGCGCGGGTCAGGTACTCGCCCGGGCCCCGGTACCAGGGCACCGGCCAGACCTCGACGTCGTCCCCGTCGACCCGGAGCGCGCCCGCCGGCGGGGCGGGGACGTCGCGGACCCGGGCCACCACCCGTACGTGGTCGAAGACGGCGAGGTAGCGGTCCCAGAAGGACCGGGTGGGCGGGGTGAGGCCCCACACGCGGCCGTCGGGCGTGCGGTCGAATCGCGCCTCGACCGGGACGACGACTCTCACGTCGTCGGCCCGGGATCGCCTGAATACGCCGGAACGAGCACGAAACCCATTCAAGCCAAACCGGCCCCCCGAAGTAGGAGATTCCGGAACTATCACCGTAAGACGGTCGAGTCCGACGAAGGAGCTGCTGACGTGGATCCCAGGCGGGAAGTTCCCGGCCCCGAACCGGACGAGCAGGCGAAGGCCGGGACGCCGCGGCGCAGGTGGGTCCGGCGCTCGCTGATCGCGGCCGGCGTCGTCGGCTGCCTGGTCGCGGCGGGCGGCACGTGGGTGGGCGCCCGCGGATTGAGCGCGCGGGACCATCTTCAGGCCGCCGCCGCCCTCGTGCCGCAACTGCGGGCCCAGCTGACCGCCGGCGATCCGGGCGCCGCACGGACGCTCGCCGCGCTCCAGGCGCAGACGCGGGCGGCCCGCGCGGACACCAGCGGCCGGAGCTGGCGGGTGGCCGCCCGGTTGCCCGCCGTCGGGGATGAGATCGCTGCCGTCCGTACGATGGCCGCCGCCCTCGACGACCTGGCCCGGGACGGCCTGCCCGCCCTGGTGGAGACCGCCGCCACCGTCGGCCCGGCGGCGCTGACGCCGAAGGACGGACGCATCGACCTCGCGCCCCTCCAGCGCGCCGCCCCGCGCCTCGCCGCGGCCGACGCGGCGGTCCGCCGGGCGCGCGAGCGCGTCGACGGGATCGCCCTCGACGGCCTGCGGGAACCCGTCCGGTCGGCGGTCGGCGACCTGCGGGCGCAGCTGGCGGACGCCGCGGCGGTGACCGCGACCGCCGACCGCAGCGCCACCCTCCTGCCGTCCCTGCTGGGGGCGGAGGGCCGGCGCACCTACCTGGTGCTGTTCCAGAACCCCGCCGAGCTGCGGGCCACCGGCGGGATGCCCGGCGCCTTCGTGGTCCTGCGGGCGGACCGCGGCCGGATCGGCATCATCGACCAGGGCGCCGCCTCGGACTGGCTGGTCTTCGACCGCCCGGTCCTGCCGCTGCGGCCCGCCGACCGCTCGCTCTGGACGGACAAGCTCGGCGTCTTCCCGGCGGACGTCAACGTGACACCGCATTTTCCCACCGCCGCCTCGCTGGCCCGGGAGATGTACCGCAGGCGCTCCGGCCGTACGGTCGACGGGGTCTTCGCCACCGACCCGGTGGCGCTGTCGTACCTGCTGCGGGTGATCGGGCCGGTTCCGGTGCCGGGCGGCCCGGCGCTCACCGGCGCCAACACCGTGCCCACCCTGCTGTCGCGGATGTACGCCCGGGACGTCTCCGTCGAGCGGCAGGACGCCTTTTTCGCCGCCGCCGCCCGGGCCACCTTCGACGCGATGACCAGCCGCAGTTTCGACGCGCCGCGGCTGCTGGCGGCGCTCGCCCGGGCGGCCGGGGAGCGCCGGCTGCTGGTGTGGAGCGCGCGGCACGCCGAGAACCGGCAGCTGGCGGGCACGGTGCTGACCGGGGTGCTGCCCGCCGCGGACGGCGCGCGCCCGACCGTGGGGCTGTTCCTCAACGACGGCAGCGGCGCAAAGCTGGGCTACTACCTGCGGCAGTCGGTGGCCGTGAGCACCGGCGGGTGCCGCTCCGACGGCCGGCGGCGGCTGACGGTCCGGCTGACGTTGCGGTCGGTGGCGCCCCGGGCCGGGCTTCCGCCGTACGTGCTGGGGCTGGGCCTGGCGGGCGATCCGTACACCGCGCGGACGGTGGTGGCCGTCTACAGCCCCGCTGGCGGTCACATCGAGCGGATGAGCCTCGACGGGGCCCGGACGATGTTCGGCTCGGGGCTGGACCGGGGCCGCGGCGTGGGGCAGGTGGTGGTCGATGTGCCGGCCGGGGGTTCGCGCACGCTGGAGGTCACCGTGCTGACCGGGGAGTTGCCCCGCGTACCCGTGCGCCCCCGGCTCTGGGTGACGCCGGCCGTGGCCGCCTGGCAGGAGTCGATCGAATCAGCGGACGTCTGCCCGTCCGACCGCTAAGTTAAGTTCGTAGGTATATGAATCTTTTATCCGAATAACCGTAGAAAGGATGCCTGTGCGAGCACTACGCGGTTTCCTGGTCATCTGTGCGGCTCTGTGTGCCATCTTCCTGGGCTCCACCGCGGCACAGGCCGACCCCTACCCGGTGGGCCCGCCCGCCGCCGGGGTGTCCGACGGCAGCGTTTCGACCGGCAGCTCCGTCCGCTTCTCCGGCCGCGGCTTCGGCGCCGGAGAACTCGTGCGGATCACCGTCAACGGCAAGGTGGTCGGGACGGTGCGGGCGTCCGCCGACGGCACCTTCTCCACCGTGGTCAAGCTGGCCGGCCTCGACGGCGACGTCGTGCTGTCCGCCGCCGGTGTCGAGTCGGGCGTGGTCGTCAACGCGAACGTCCGGGTGAACGCGGGCGAGAGCGGCGGCGGCGGCGAGGACGCGGACGACGTCAACGCCGGCGACGCCCTGCCGACCACCGGGCCGTCGATCGGCGACCTGGCGAAGTACGTCTACGGCGGCACCGCGGCGATCATGCTGGGCACCGGCCTGCTGTGGTTCACCCGTCGCCGCCGGGCGTCCGTCTGATCACTGCGGGTACCGGAGCTTCCTGGAACGTATCGGCGGCGCCCCGACCGGGGCGCCGCCGATACGGGCGTTCGGGCTCTCGGTGGTCGGGGTGGCAGGTTCTTACGCGGCCGGTGTGGAATGCCGACCGTGCGAGAAATGGCCCAGCTCGATCGCCATGCGGGTCAGGTCTGCCTTGTTGTTCACGTTCAGCTTGGCGCGGATCCGCTTGGCGTAGGTGTTCACGGTTGCTTGTGACAGTCCCATCCGCGCGGCGATCTGGGCGTGCGTGAAGCCGGACGCGATCCACCGCAGCGTCTCGATCTCGCGGGGCGCGAGGCCACTCTGCTCGGCCTGCGCCTGGTTGGCGAGCTCGAACTGGAACTGTCCGACCATCCGCGGGCAGATGTAGAACCCGCCCTGCACCATGATTCGCATCGCCGCACGAACATCCTGCTGCTCGGCGAAACGGCTGATGCAACCCCGAGCGCCGGCCCGGATCGTCGCGAGCAGCGTCGGGGAGCCACCCCACGTCGAGCTGACCAGTGCGCGGCCGAGAGCGGCCACCTCCGCCACTTCCTGCACGTTCACCAGGTCGATGTGCGGAAGGTCCAGTACTACCACGTCGTACGAGCCGGCGGTCCGACGTAGCTCCGCCACCGAGCCCACCGCGGACACGACCCGCAGGCCGGTGTCGTCGGACGCCAGCTTCTCCATTCCGGCGCGGGAGACGGGATGCTCCGCGACGATGGCGACTGTGAACACGCGCTCCTCCATGGCTGCTCTGCCCGTTCGGCAGGGTCGACCACAAGACGGACGGAGGATGTCCCCGGTTCACGGGCGGAGAGGACGCGCGCAGATTCCGGCAGCACGTCCCTTTGAGGGACGTCGCCTGTCCCCTGCGCACCGCGGGCAGCGAACGTCAGGTCCGCTGCCCGCGTTCTGCTCAGCAGACGGGCTCAGGCTGTGTGCCACTTCTGGTTGACGGACCCGGCACACTCCCAGATCTGTAGCGGCGCGCCGTCAGCCGCGTTCCAGTCCTTGATGTCGAGGCACTTGTTCGCCTGCGGATTCACCAGATCGCCGGCGGATGACAGGACCCATTGTTGAGCCGGGTTACCGCTGCAATTGGCGATCTGGACGACAGCACCGTTGTCCCTCGACCCCCAGGCGACGTCCATGCAGAGTTTGCCCTCGGTCCGCAGGGACCCGCCTGCGAAGGTCCACCTCTGCCCCCTGCTGCCGTTGCAGGCGGACACCTGTAGCGGAATTCCGTCGGACAGGTTGCCGTTCCGGACGTCGAGGCATTTGCCCTGCCAGTCGTTCACGATCGCGCTGGAGACGGCGGTTCGCTCTCCGCTGTACTGCGCGACTGGCGGCTTCTTCACCGGCGGCACGACAGCGGGCGGTACCACGGCCTGCGCGGGGGCCGTGCCGTTGCCGTGGAAGGTGATCGTGAAACCCGAGCATTCCTTGCACTGGAACATGGTCTGGTTGCCGATGACGGCATCCTGCTTGGACCAGCTGTACGCCTTCGGGCATTCGCCGTTGAGCGCCCGGCTGTAGTCCGTTTCCGCATCCCGGTTGGGGTTGATGCAGTTCAACGGCTGACCCTGGTCATCGCGGATCAGATTGCCCTCCGGGCAGACCTTGAGGAACGGTTTGGCGCAGCCCGCCTCCCCGCAATGCTGGGAGTTCGGCACGGGCGCCGGGCCGCCGGTGGGCGTGATCGTGATCGGCAACGACACGGCGTTGACGTAGCTGATGTTGTACCAGGGTGAACCGTACGGGTCCGAGGGGTCGAAGTTGAACTCGGCAAGGCTCGCCGGCCTCTCGGAGTTGATCGCGCAGTGGTCCATCGCGTTGCCGCAGTCACCGACCGCGCAGTGGAACGTGCTACCAGGCTCGCCGGTGCACCGTTGCCGGGCGAAGAACTTACCCCGCCAGTGTCCCGGCCCGGACGTTTCCGGAATCACGATCGAGGCCCGCTGACCCGGTTCCAGGATCGGCAGGCTCCCGAAGTTCTCGGAGCCGTCCGCGTTCACCGTGCTGCCGATCCAGATCTTTTCTCCGCTGTCATTGGCGAAAGTAACCGTATGATTGGCCGCTGCCTGCGCCTTCGCCCCGCCGGCCAGCGCGTCGCCGAGGTTGGCGACAAGTAGGCCGGCAAATACGACGAGTGCTGCCGCGATGGCCAGCGTCCGCCGCGGAAGGCGTCGTGCGGCAACAGATTTATCCATGACGTCATGATGGGGGGCGTTCCGGGTACTTATCCACGTCTCCGAACAGATGTCAGAGCGTCTCCAGAACGGACGGACAGGAATGGCCGATTTCGCGCTCCAGGTGCAGCCCGCAGACGCCGCCGATTGGCTGGAGACCGCCCGGCGGGCCGAGGCGGCCGGCTTCGGCACGCTGCTCGCCGCCGATCACCCCGGCGTCTGCGCGTCCCCGTTCGTGGCGCTGGCCGCGGCCGCCGCGGTGACCTCCACGATCCGGCTCGGCTCCTACGTCTCCAACGCCGGCGTACGGGAGCCGATCCTGCTCGCCGCCGACGTGGCCACGCTGGACGTGGTCTCCGGCGGCCGGGCGCTGCTGGGGATCGGCGCCGGGCACACCCCGGCGGAATGGGACGCGGTCGGCCGGGTGCGGCCCGGTGTGCCCGGCCGGGTGGACCGGTGCCTGGCGGTGGCCGAGGCGACCGTACGGCTGCTCGCCGGCGAGACGGTCACCGTGGCGGGCCCGGAGCTGACGATGCTCAACGCCGTCCTCGAGAAGCCGCGACCGGTGCAGGAACGGATCCCGCTGCTGGTGGGCACGGCGAACTCGCGCCTGCTGGGCTGGGCGGGCGAGCACGCCGACATCGTGGGGCTCACCGGCTTCGGCCGCACCAAGGCCGACGGGCACCAGCACGAGGCCCGGTGGCGGCTCACCGAGATCGACGCGCAGGTGGAGCTGGCCCGCTCGGGCGGCGGCGCGGCGCTGGAGGCGCTGGTGCAGCTCGTCGAGATCACCGACGACGCCGGCGCGTTCCTGGCCGAGCACGCCGAGCGGCTGGGCATGAGCGTGAGCGAGCTGCACGAGGTGCCGTTCGTCCTGGTGGGCACCGCGGACGAGATCGTCGCGGCGGTGCGCCGGCATCGCGAGCGGTGGGGGATCACGCGCTACGCCGTACGCCGGAACGCCCTTGATCTGCTCGGCCCGCTGCTGCCGCGGCTGGCCGGGGGGTGAGTCACTCCCGGAACAGGTGGTTGGCCACCAGCGTGCGGAAGTCGGCGTAGATCTGCCGGTAACGCGTGATCGCGCCCTGGTTGTCGCCGCGCTCGAGCAGCTCCAGCACCTCGTCGTGGCCGGTCGTCCAGACCTGCCAGAGGTCGCTCTCCGCGCCCATCGCCAGGATCCGCAGGGTGCGCGCGACCACCAGATCGACCATCGACTGCAGCTCGCGGTTGCCGCTGGCCAGGATGGCGATCGTGCTGAAGTCGGCGCCTGCCGCGCCGGCGGCGAGCACATTGCCGGTGCGCAGCCCCTCGACGAACTCCTTCTGCCGCTGCCGCATCAGATCGAGGTGGGTGGCGGTCAGGTTCTCCACGCCCCACTCGAAGCCGGCGCAGGCCAGGACGCTCATCACATCGATGAGCTCCAGCGCGTTCTTCTGGGTGACCTTGGTGACGTGGCGGGTGCGGTTGGGGGCGATGTCGATCAGGCCCTCCACCGAGAGCTGGGCGATCGCCTCGCGCACGGGCGTGATGCTGACGCCGAGCCGGGCGGCGAGCTCGGCATCCTTGATCAGCGTGCCGGGCGGGAGCTCACCCGTCACGATCTCGTTCCGGAGCTGGCGCACCACGGCGGCCGTGCGGGTCGGCGGGACCGTATAGGACATACAGTCAGCCTACTCATCGTCACCGGAGGCTGTGGGCGTACCCGTAGCGGCCCTTCGCGGCGCATGCTGAACGGGTGACGAACGCCGTACCGGTGATCGATCTTGATCTGGCCCCGCCGCGCCCCCGGGCGGCGTCGGAGGGCCCGCGCCCGATGGTGGTCCCGGCGCTGCTGGCGGCCGTCCTGCTGGGGGTCAGCGCGGCGGCACCGCAGGGGACGGCGATGGCGCCGGTGCTGTCGGCCGGGGGCGCCGCCGCGGCGGCCTTCACCCTCGGGCCGTCGGCCTTCTACACGGCCGCCCTCGGCCGCGGCACCGACGGCGAGCCCGGGGTGACCCGGTACGACCTCCCGGGCGGAGACCGGGCGTGGGCGACGGCGCTGCCGCAGAACGTCCGGTCGCTGACCCTCGACCCGGACTCCGGCGTGCTGCTGGCGCGGCCCGGCAACGGCCCCCGGATGACCTTCCTGGACGCGGCCGACGGCACGATCCTGTGGCACCTGGAGTCCGCGGCCACCTCGGCGGTCGCGCTGACCGGC
This sequence comes from Pseudosporangium ferrugineum, assembly GCF_003002065.1. Taxonomy (GTDB): domain Bacteria; phylum Actinomycetota; class Actinomycetes; order Mycobacteriales; family Micromonosporaceae; genus Actinoplanes; species Actinoplanes ferrugineus_A. The sequence goes on along the minus strand of NZ_PVZG01000009.1, from coordinate 74,717 downwards.
GCCCGGGTGCTGCTGCGCAGCGAGTTGAGCGACACGAACACCCGGCTGACGCTCTCCGACGCGCGCACCGGGATGCGGGTATGGACCCGGATCGTCGACACCCGCGCGGAGATCGCCAACGACCTGTCGGAGCACCCGGACCGGATCGTCCTCGTGGGCCTCGACGGGCGGGTCCTGACGCTGCGCTTCGCCGACGGGTCGGTGCTCGGGGACGGCAGGCTCGGGGTGCCCCTGTCGAGCGACCCGGCGCAGCCCCGCTACGCGACGGCGGCGGTGGCCGGGGAGCGGCTCTACCTGTCGCGGCGGGAACGGGAGGGCACGTCGCTGACCGCGTACGGGCTGCCCGGGCTGACCGTGCGGTGGACGGCGAAGGACGTGCCGGTCGGCGACGTGCACGACTGCGGGCCGGTGCTGTGCGTCGCGCACGGCCACGGGCTCAGCGGGCTCGACCCCGGGAACGGGTCGGTGCTCTGGACCCAGCCGGCCTGGACCTCCGCGGGGGTCACGCCGGACGGGGTGCTGGTGGCGTACGAGGGGGCGAACAACCCGGAGTCGGTGGTGATCGACCCGCGCACGGGGGCGGCCGTCGAGCGGCTGGGGCACGTGCTGACGGTGGAGGGTGTGCGGCTGCGTACGGACACCGGCCGGGGCCGGACCTGGGTCAGCGTCACCGACCCGGCGGACGGCAGGGCGCACACCGTCGGATCGCTCGACGCCGCGGTGCCGTACGGCTGCGAGGTCCGCGCGCCCTACCTCGCCTGCCCCACGGTTCCCGGCCCGACCGGCGTCTGGCGCCTGCCCCAGCCGTGACGGTCACTTCTCCTGCGTGTTGGTCAGCACCAGCGGCTTGTTGAAGTTGGCCGGGGCGTTCCACTTCTGCAGCTCAGAGCCGCTGCACGTGGCGACCTTGACCTTGCTGGTGCCGTCGGAGTGGGTGTCCGGGGTGGTCACCGTCAGGTCGGTCGGGGTGAGGCAGTAGCCGTTGCTGTCGACGATCCGGTAGCTCGTCGTGTAGTCGCCGGTGTCGCCGTAGATGGTCCAGATCAGCCGCGGATCGGTGAGTGGGCCGCTCAACGTGCAGGACGCCAGGGTGACGTAGCCGGCCGTGGTCGTCGGGGTGCGCAGGCAGTAGCCCGGGTTGCCGCTGCCCGCCGTCCGGATCCGCTCCGGCACCGCGGTGGCCAGGCTGGTCGACTGCGGCGGCAGCGTCCACTTCTGGTTCCACGACACGTTGCCGTCCGGTGCCTGTTTGCAGAACCAGACGATCATGTACGTCATGTTCACGTCGAAGTTGGTCACGTCGAGGCAGCGGCTGAACTGCTTGTAGTTCACCAGCTGGCCGGTGGCGGCGGAGGCCGTGCCGGCGCCCACCTTGGCCTGGGAGCGGAAGACGTTCCTGTTGGAGGTGGCACTGCAGCCGCCGAGCAGGAGCGCTCCGGTCGCCCCGGCGACCGAGGCGTTGAGGCAGTAGTTGTCCAGGTTCACACCGTCCGTGGTGCCCCGGAAGGTGGAACTGTCGGTCAGGCTCCACTGCTGCCGCGCGGTCCGTCCCAGGCACGGCTGGAGTGTCACGGCGCCGTTGTTCGCGTGCGGTACGGGCGCGTCCAGGCACAGGCCGGCCGGCGTGCCCGAGGTGTCGGAGCCGACCAGCTTGATGTTGAGCTCGGTGGTGTAGGCCCACCGCTGCTCGCTCGCCGCGTCGATGTCCGACTTGCACGGCCGGACGAACACCGCGGTGCCGGTGGCGGGCGGCGGGCTGCTGCCGGCGTCCATGCACAGCCGGTTGGTCGTGGGCGAGGCGAGCTGGATGGCGCCCCCGTCGATGTTCTGGTTGTTGGTCTTGAACGTGTACGTGGCCTCGATCGTGCGCGAGTTCGGGCTGCCGGGCGTGAGCGCCCCGGTGCCCGACCCGGTGCCCGTGGCGGTCAGCGTCGCGGTCGACGGCACGTCCGTCGGGGGACAGGGCAATTCCTCCGGGGTGTCGTCGACGGCGCTCGCCGGCAGGCCGAAATACTTGATGGTGATCCGGTAGCGCAGCCCGACCTCCTTGGTGCCGGCCTTCTTGCCGACGTCCTGGCTGCCGGTCATCACGCACGGCGGCAGGTTCTCGAGCTGACCCGCCTTGGGGTTGCCGGCGGCGGTCGCCGCGCGCAACTGGGCCACCGCGGCGTCGATGCCGGCCTGGGCGGCGTCCAGCGCCGTCGTGCGGCCGGCGACCGCACGGGTGGCCGAGACCTGCGTCATGACCACCGGCGCCATGGCGGCGCTCAGCGACATGGCGACCAGCGTCACCAGCAGCGCCATCGGCATCGAGCCGCGATCGTCGCCGGTCGTGCCCGCACGGTGGCGCCGGCGTCGGGGCAGGAGCGTCATGTGGTGGGCCTCCCTTCGCTGCAGTCGTTCGCGGCCGGAGTCAGGCGTGAGGTGTTCAGGGCGGTGAAGGTGACGTCGATCGACGCCTTGCCGGCGGCGGACCGGGTGGTGAGCCGGACCCGCAGCCGCTGGAAGTCGTTGACGTAGTCCGCGCCGACCGGGGCCGCACTGGGGCTGGGGCTGGCGTACGGGGCCTCGTTGGCGAGCTGCCGGGTGAAGAACGGCGGCACTCCCGTGGTGACGATCTGCGAGGCGATCGTCTGGCCGCGGGCGGTGGAGGCGGGCGGTGAGCCCTTCGTCCAGGACAGCAGCTGGAGCAGGCCGGAGCCCTGGTTGCCGCTGGTGAAGGCGGCCGTCTCGAGCCGCAGCTGCCGGCACTGGGTCGGGTCGGCGCCGGCGAACTCCACGTAGTACCGGGTGCCCACCTGGCCGACGGTGCTGATCCAGGAGGCGTACCGCAGCTCGCGGTCGAACCGCTGGAACGCCGTGGCGAGCTGGCCCTGCGCCTCGGTGAGCGTCTCGGTGGCCTGGTTGGTGCGGTAGACCTGGAGGATCGCGCCGGTGAAGATCATCATCACCACGCCCATCAGGCCCATCGTCACCAGCACCTCGGCCAGCGAGAACCCGGCGTCGTCCCGCTCCGGCCGCGCGGCGCGGGTCATGTCACGGTCCAGTCGAACATCATCGTCGCCACGCTCTGGTCGCTCGTCAGGGTCAGCGTCACGCGGTGGACGCCCTTGGCGGTCGGCTTGCCGCTGAAGACGCCGTCCGGGGCGAGGGCCACGCCGGGCGGCAGCCCGGTGGCGGTCCACTGGTAGCTGGGCTTGTTCGCGCCCAGGCCGGTGGCGGTCAGCGACACGGTGGCACCGAGGGCCGTCGTCTGGTTCGGGCTCGCCGGGTTGGGCGCCGTGATCCGCAGGTCGGAGCCGGTCCGGTTGGCCACCGAGATGACGACGCTCACGGTCTGCTTGATGCCCATGCTGTCGGTGACCGTGATGGTCGTGATGTAGCGGGTGCCCTGGGTGAGGATGCCGGAGACGCGGCCGGTGGTCGGGTTGATCGTCAGGCCGGCCGGGAGGTTGGCCGCCGTCCACGCGTAGGGCGGTGCGCCGCCCGAGGCCGCCAGCGGATAGTCGCCGTTGTCGCCGATCGTCGCCGACTGGTTGCCCGGGTTGGGGAGGACCAGCGGCGGGGCGATGCGCCACACGAAGGCGACGGTCAGCGTACGGGTGCCACCGTCCTTCACCGTGACCGTGACGTTCAGGGTCTGGATGGCCGCCGGCGTGGTGCCGGAGATGACCCCGGTCGTCGGGTTGATCGTCATGCTCGCCGGCAGCCCGGTGGCGCTCCAGGCGCGCGGGGTGACGCCGCCGGTCGCCGCCACGGTCAGCGAGACCGCGGTGCTCGGGCGGGTCAGCTGGTCGCCGGGGTTGGTCAGGACCAGCTCGTTGACCACGGTCCAGGTGAACGTGGAGTCGTCGGTACGTCCGTCCTTGTCCGTCACCTTCACCACCACGGTGGAGGTGCCGAGCGCTGTCGGCGTGCCGGTGACGAGGGCGGTCGGCGACAGGGTGAGGCCCGCCGGCAGGCCGGTAGCGGTCCAGGTGAGCGGCAGCCGGCCGCCGGTGGAACCGATCTGCAGGTTGACCGGGGACCCGAGGTACGCGTACTGGTTGCCCGGGTCGGTGACGGTCGGCGCCGGGCGCTTGATGTCGAACACGGGGTCGGCGGCGTTGCTGACCAGGGTCGACGCGACGTAGATGCAGTTGCCGCTTGTGCAGGCCCGGTGCTTCCACGTCACGGACACCACGACGCGGAAGAACGGCACGCCGGTGGCGGTCCCGCCGCACGCGCCGATGTCGGTGTGGGTGGCGTCGGCCTTCGGCTGCCAGCAGCGTCCGACGTACCACTGCTGCTTGAAGGTCATGTCGTTGACCGGGAACGGATTCTCCTCGGTCGGCAGCGGCGCCCGGAGTCCGGCCGTGGAGGTGACCGGAAGCATCGGGTCGGCGGCCAGACCGGCCGGCAGCAGATCCTTGACCTCGGCCGGGGCCTTCGACCACTGGGCGTCCGTGGCGGCCTTGCTCCGGCCGGTCAGCAGGGAGGTCGGGTCGAGCCCGCGGACGCGTTCGAGGGCGTCGTTGGCCACCTGCACGGCGATCTGGTCGCCGCGCTGCTGGTCGCTGACGTTCAGCGACCGTACGAGAAAGGGCGCCACGGAGGCCATCACGGTCCCGATGACGACGATCGACATCAGCACCTCGAGCAGCGAAAGCCCCTCATCGCCGGGCGGCGCGGCGGTGCCGGTGCGAACGGTGGCCAATGCCACTCCTGTCCTCGTACGAATGAAGGGTCAAGGTCCTCATCGCCCGCGTACGGCCGAAGTTGAGGATTGCGGCGGCCGATACGGCGGATCGACCTCGACGAGCGTCCGGCGGTCGACCCCGCCCTCGTCGAGGACGCGTTCGACGGCGGCGATGGACAGCCAGTCGAGGACGTCGTCGCCGTGCACGATCCGGTACCACCGGGTGGTCCCGCGCCGCACCACCTCGACCCGCCAGGCACCGTCCGGCGTCTGCATCGCGCCCTCGACGGTCACGGCTCAGTTCACCGTGACGGTGGGAGCGCCCGCGCCGGCCGCCGGGGCGACGAAGGCCCTGATCGTCAGGCTGAGCCTGGTCTCCTCCGGTTTCTCGCCGGCCTCGAGGTTCGCCGCCTCGACCAGGACCGCGCGCTTCTGCCCGCCGCCCTGGAGCTGGCGCAGGAATCCGTCGAGGCCGGCCGGCTCACCCTCGGCGGTGAGCTGGATCTGGATCGACCAGACGTTCTCCTGCTTCTCCTCCTTGACAGGGGCGCCGACGGTGACGCCGTTGACGTCCACCCCCAGGTCGGTGCCGGCGGCCTGCAGCTGGCGGAGGAACGCCGGCACCCCGGAACCGGACGGCAGCGCGTCCCGGTACGCGTCGCGGGTCGCCTGAAGAGCCTTCTCCTTCTTCTTCTCCTCCGCGAGCCTCGCCACCTCCTTGCGTACCGTGATGGCCTGCGTCTGGACGTCCGCGGCCTGCTGGGTGAGGGCGTCCGTGGAGGCATGGGTGGGGCTGACGCCGGCGAAGTAGGTCAGCGCGACCAGCACGGCGATCAGCACGACGCCCGCCAGCATCCACAGCCGATCGGTACGACCTGCCGCCATCACTTGCCCCCGGTGGTCTTGCAGGACTCCCCGAACCGGCCGCAGAGCGCGTCCCGGGTGATGGAGACGGACAGGCTGAAGGTCACGACGTCCTTGTCGTCCTTGTCGCTCTTCGCGTCCGAGGCGACGTTGGTGACGTACGGGTTCGCGATGGCCGCCTTCTTGCCGAGGGCGTCGACGTACGCGGCGACCGCCTCCTTGTCGGGTGCGGTGCCGTTGACGATCGCGGCGCCGACATTGGCCGAATCACTGGTGCTCGGCAGGGTCGACTCCGCCGCCGACTTGCCGCTGCCGGCGGTGTTGAGCGTGCCGTTGATGCCCTCGATCTCGACCTTCATCGGCTCACCGGTGCTGCGCAGCATGCTCAGCATCGCCGCCCAGTCGAGATCGTCGGCCATGGCCGTCTTGAGCTGGCTCTTCAGCGTGTCGGTCTCCCGCTGCAGCTGCACCACGGAGGTGTACTGGCGCTGGGCGCGCTGCAGGTCCACGATCTGCGCGTCGGCCGCCGCCAGGTCCTTCTCGGCCTCGCTCATCCGGTGCCGGGCCTGGACCACCCAGGCGGCGCAGAGGAGGGCGACGATGATGACCACGACGACGGCCCAGGTGCGGAACCTGCGGGCTCTCCGCCCGGCGATGATCTCCTCCGGGAGCAGGTTCGCCGAGATGGTGAGGATCCGGCTGACCCGCTGCGCGGACAGGGCCGGATCCACCGGCAGGAGTGTGGTGGCCATCAGGACGTCGCTCCCAGGGTGAGCCCGATCGACACCGCGGCCGAGGGCAGGAAACTGTCGAAGCCGCGCTGCCGTGCCTTGCGGAGGTCCCGCAGCCGGCTCGCGCTGTCGGCGTACACCACCGAGACGCCGAGTTGGGTCTGCACGTGCTCCGCGAGGCCGGGCATCAGGGCGCCGCCGCCGCAGAGCGCGATCCGGGTGACCTGCTTCTGCCGTTCGCCGGAGGCCAGGTAGGTGAAGGAGCTGCGCAGCTCGCTGATGAGCGGGCGGATCGCCTCGGCCACCGCCGTCGCCGCGTCCGGCCGGTCGTCGCCGTGCAACCCGAAGCGGCACTTGAGCGCCTCGGCCTCCGGGGCGGGGATGCCCAGCCGGGTGGCGATGCTCTCGGTGATCTCCGATCCGCCGCGGGGGACCGTACGCACGAACAGCGGTTCGCCGTCGGCGTGCACGATCACGCTGGTGACCGCCGCGCCGATGTCGACGAGCGCCTCGACCTGGGCGTCCAGCCGGGAGGCGGAGCGCAGCAGGGCGAAGGAGGCGAGGTCGACGTTGACGACGTGGAGGCCGGCCTTGTCGACGGCGTGGATGAGGTCCATCACCGCGTCCTTGGGCATGGCGATCAGCAGGCCGCGGACGTTGGAGTCGTCGCCCGGTTCCTCCAGCGGCCGGAAGTCCAGCAGGGAACGCTCCACGGCCAGCGGGATCAGGTCGCGCACCTGGAACGGCAGCGAGCGGCGCAGCTCCTTGGCGGGCAGGTTCGACACCGAGGTCTCCCGGACCACGAGCTGCGGGTTGGTCACGCCCAGGACGACCTTCTTGGTGCCGAACTTGCAGGCCGTCCAGAGCTGCTTCAGGGCGGACGTGACTGCCATCTGGTCGGCGATGATGCCGGCCTGCATCGTGCCCGGGGGCAGCGGGATCTGGCCGAAGTTGATGAGGTTGTACTCGTCCTTCGTGCGCCGCACCTCCACAGCGCGAACGGAGGACGAGCCGATGTCGAGCCCGATCGGAATGACGCCAGCCATCGGTTCTCCTCTCTCGCTCAGGGGGGACGGGATCTCGCTCAGACGGTGGGGACGAACAGGGTGACGTACCAGTCCGCGACGGGTACGGCGGCGAACACGGCGAGCAGCGCGCCGGCGAGCATGGCGGGCCCGAACGGGATCCGGCTCCCGCGGCCGGCGCGGCGCAGCAGCATCAGACCGAACGCCACCGCGCCACCGATCAGGAAGGCGGCGAAGGCGCCGACGGTCACCGAGCTCCAGTTCAGCCAGCCGAGGTAGAAGCCGAGCAGCGGAGCGAGCTTGACGTCGCCGCCGCCCATCCCGCCGGGCACCAGGGCGAGCAGGTAGTAGAAGGCGTAGAGCGCCCCGGCGGCGAGAAATCCGCGCAGGGCCGCGTCCCACTTCTGCCCGGCGACGGTGGCGGGCGTCAGCAGGGCGAGGGCGACCGCGTACGACGGCAGCACGATGCGGTCGGGCAGCCGCAGCACGTCGAGGTCGATGGCGGCCAGGGCGATCGCGATCGCGGCCAGGTACAGGTACGCCGGCAGCTCCCAGGACCAGCCGAACTTGGCCGCGACGGCGACGAAGAGCGCGCCGGTGCCCGCCTCGACGAGCGGGTACCGGGCGCTGATCGGCGCCTTGCAGTCGGCGCACCGGCCGCGCAGCAGCAGCCACCCCAGCACCGGGACGTTGTGCCGGTGGCGCACCTCGGTGCCGCACCGCGGGCAGTGCGAGCCGGGCCGGACGAGGGACTCGCCGCGCGGCACGCGGTGGATGACGACGTTCAGGAACGAGCCCACCGCGAGACCGAGCAGGCCGGCGATGCCGAGCAGCAGCTGCGACACGGGTCCTCCTCGGGTCTCGCGGTGGGTTCGGGGTGCTTGCCTCGGATCAGCCGCAGGTGGCGAAGTTCGCGGTGGTGATGGTCTTCGACTCGGCGACCGAGCCGCCCTTGGTGCTGTCGTAGAGGTAGAACTTCTTGCTGCCGCCGTCGTTGGTCGCGCACAGCTTGTAGGCGCCGCCGGTGCCGGGGACGTACTGGAGCTTGGTCTTGTCCGACACGGTGAACTTCTGGGTCGAGCCCGTCGCCAGCTCCTTGCTCGGGGTGCCGCCGTTGGTGTTGTCCACCTCGACGGCCGCCGTCGGGTAGGCGTTGCCGTTCTCGGTGTAGAACTGCTCGACCGCGCTGACCGCGCTGCGGACATCGGACTGGGCCGACTTGTCGGCGGCACCCTGCCGGTAGTTCAGGTAGACCGGGACAGCGATGGCGACCAGTACACCGATGATGACCACGACGACCAGGAGCTCGATGAGGGTGAAGCCCTCGTCGTCCTTCTTGGCGCGAAGCCGGTTGATGATGTCCTGCATTGGGGGTGCCTCCAGAGTGGCGTCAGGGTGAAGCTGGGTTGAGGGTTTCCGGGCTCGGGCGCCCGACGTCGACCGGAGACCGGTCGTCACTGCTCCAGGGCCTCAGCCTTGGATGTTCTGGTAGATGGTGAACATCGGCAGGTACAGGCAGATGACCATCCCGCCGACCACGGAGCCCATGACGAGCACCATGATCGGTTCGATCGAAGCGGTCAGGGACTCGGCGGCGCTGTCGACTTCCCTGTCGTAGAAATCGGCAACCTTGTCGAGCATCTGACTGATCTGACCGCTTTCTTCACCGACCTCGATCATCTGGGTGACCATCTCGGGGAAGACCTTGTGCCGGCGCATGGCCGAGGACATCGGCTGGCCGTCCCGGACGGCCGACTGGACGTCGTGCATGGCCAGGTTGATGACCTCGTTGCCGGTGGTCTCGCCGACCACGGCGAGGGCCTGCATGACCGGTACGCCGACGTTGAGCAGCAGCCCCAGGTTGCGCGAGAAGCGACTCATGGCGAGCTTGCCGAACAGCGAGCCGAAGACCGGCATCCGCAGCTTGATCCGGTCCACGGCCAGCCGGAACTTCGGGTTGTCGCGGCTCTGCCGCTTGTACACGACGCCCAGGGTGATCCCGATCGTCAGCACGAGCGGGCCGATCCACCACATGTTGTGGCTGGTGTCGACGAGGAACTGGGTGATGCCGGGCAGCTCGCCGCCCAGGTTCTGGAACATCGCCTCGAAGACCGGGACGATGAAGATCAGCACCGCCGCGATCAGCACGAACGTGAAGGAGAGCACGATGGCGGGGTAGGTCAGCGCGCCCTTGATCTTGCCGCGGAGCGCGGTGTCCTTCTCCATGCTCGCGGCGATCTGCTCCAGCGCCTGATCGATCATGCCGCCCGCCTCGCCGGCGCGCACCATGGCGACCATCAGGCGGGGGAAGACCTTGGCGTGCTTGGCCATCGCCGACGACAGCGACACACCGCCGGACACGTCCGCCCGGACCTCGGCGACCGCCCGCTTCAGTGGCGCCGCGGACGTCTGCTCCTCCAGGATCGCCAGCGAGCGCAGCAGCGACATGCCCGAGGCGGTCATGGTCGCGAACTGCCGGGCGAACACGGCCAGATCCTTGAGCTTGACCCGGTTGCCCAGGCCGGGGATCTTGATGTCCATGTTCAGGCCCTGGCCGGCCGCGGTCAGCTCCAGCGGCACCTCGCCGCGCTGGCGGAGCATGTGGGTGGCCGCGGCCTCGTTGGCCGCCTCGACGGTGCCCTTGGTCTTGCGGCCAGTCGAGTCGATGCTGTTGTAGTGGAAGGTCTTGGTCGCCGCCATCTCACACCCGTCCGATCAGGCGTTTGAGTTCGTCCGCGGAGTGACAGATCTCGAGGGCCGCCTGCATCGACACGATGCCCTCGCGGACCCGCTCGGCGAGGTGCTGGTCGAAGGCGAGCATGCCCTCGTTGCCGCCGGCCTGCATGAACGAGGGGATCTGGTGGGACTTGCCCTCGCGGATCAGGCTGCGGATCGCCGGGGTGGCGGTGAGGATCTCGCAGACCACGGCGCGGCCCTTGTTGTCGGCGCGGGGGGCGAGGGCCTGGGTGACCACGCCCTGGAGGCTGGCCGCGAGCTGCGCGCGGATCTGCAGCTGCTGGTGCGGCGGGAAGATGTCGATGACGCGGTCGATGGTCTGGGTGGCGCTCTGCGTGTGCAGGGTGGCCAGCACCAGGTGGCCGGTCTCCGCGGCGGTCAGCGCCGTCGCGGTCGTCTCGAGGTCGCGCAGCTCGCCGACGAGGATGATGTCGGGGTCCTGGCGCAGCGCGTGCTTGAGCGCCTGGGCGAACGTGTGCGTGTCCGAGCCCACCTCGCGCTGGTTGACCACGCTGCGCTTGTGCGGGTGCAGGAACTCGATCGGGTCCTCGATGGTGATGATGTGCGCCGCGCGGCTGCGGTTGGCCATGTCGAGCACCGAGGCGAGGGTGGTGGTCTTGCCGGAACCGGTCGGCCCGGTCACCAGCACCAGGCCGCGCGGCAGGTGGGCGAAGCGGGCCACCGAGTCGGGCATGCCGAGCTCGTCCAGCGGCTTGATCTTGTGCGGGATGGCCCGGAAGACCGCGCCGCACGAGTTGCGCTGGATATAGAGGTTGCCGCGGAACCGGGAGACGCCCACGATGCTGTGCGCGAAGTCCATCTCCTGCTCGTGCTGGAATTTCTCCCACTGCGTGGCGGAGACCGCGGCGCGGGCCAGCAGGGCCGTGTCGGCGGAGTTGAGCTTGCCGTACCCGGGCAGCGGGCGCAGCGCGCCGTCCACCCGGATCATCGGCGGGGAGCCGACCGTCAGGTGCAGGTCGGAGCCGCGCGCCTCGACGAGCGAGACGAGCATCTGGTCGAGTACGGCCAGGTCACCCGCGGCCGGGGCGCCGGGGGCGGTCTGCTGCGGTACCTGGTGGTCGAGCGTGTACATCCGCTGCACCGGCAATCTCCTGGTGATCTCTGACGCCCCCTCATTCGGCATCGTGCGGGGCCGGTTTAGGACCTCTTCCGCCAGAAATGCGCGCCGCGGGCCCGGTTGGCGGTACGCTTTCCGCCCGCTCAGATCGCGACGCGGGAGACCTCGCGTACGGAGGTCAGCCCGCCGGCCGCCTTCGCCAGGCCGTCCGAGCGCAGGTCGTACATGCCCTGCTCGAGGGCCACCTCGCGGATCTCGTTGGAGGACGCCCGCCGGATGGTGAGCGACTCGATCTCCGGCGAGATGGGCATGACCTCGTGCAGCGCGATGCGGCCGCGGTAACCGGTGTTGGCGCAGTCCCGGCAGCCCACCGGGCGGTAGAGCGTCTCCGGGATCTTGAGGTCGTGCACCGGCCAGCGGGTGGCCTCCAGCTCCTCGTCGGTCGGCACGTACGCCTCCTTGCACCAGTCGCAGAGCCGCCGCGCGAGCCGCTGGGCCAGCACGCAGTCCAGCGACGAGCCGACCAGGAAGGGCTCGATGCCCATCTCGGTGAGGCGGGTGACCGCGCCCGGGGCGTCGTTGGTGTGCAGCGTGGAGAGCACGAGGTGACCGGTGAGGGACGCCTCGACGGCGATCTGCGCGGTGTGGCTGTCCCGGATCTCACCGATCAGCACGACGTCGGGGTCGGACCGCAGGATCGCCGGCAGCACCGCCGCGAACGTGAGCCCGGCCTTCGAGTTGACCTGCACCTGGTTGACGCCGCGCAGCCGGTACTCGACCGGGTCCTCGACCGTGATCACGTTGATCTCCGGCTTGCTGATCCGCCCGAGGGTCGCGTACAGGGTGGTGGACTTGCCGGAACCGGTGGGACCGGTGACCAGGACCATGCCGTGCGGCTTGGTGAACGACTCGGCGAAGCGGTTGAGGTTGTGCTGGGTGAAGCCCAGCTTGTTCATGTCCAGGTCGATGCCGCCGGTGTCGAGCACCCGCAGGACGATCTTCTCGCCCCACACGGTCGGCAGCGTCGCCGTACGCAGGTCGACCGTGCGGTCCCGGATCGCCACCGTGATGCGCCCGTTCTGCGGCACCCGCTTCTCGGTGATGTCGACCCCGGACATGATCTTCAGGCGCGAGATGAGCGCCGACATGACGCCCCGCGGCACGGTGTCCAGCTCGTGCAGCACGCCGTCGATCCGGTACCGCACCCGCATCTCGTCCTCGGTCGGCTCGAGGTGCAGGTCGGAGGCGCGGTTCTGGACGGCCTGCTCGATCAGCTGGTTGACGTAGCGCACGATGGGTGCGTCGTCGGCGCTGGTGGCCTGCGCGGCCATGCCGGCCTGGTCGTCGAGGGAGGTGTCGGCGAGGTCCGCGAGGTCGCTGGACTCGCGCTGGAGGCGCTCGATGATGCGGCGTACCTCGCTGCGGGCCACCACGACCGGGCGGACGGTCATGCCGGTGGCCGCGCGCACGTCGTCCAGCGCCACCACGTCGCCCGGGTCGGTGACGCCGACGACCAGGTCGCCGTCGGAGATGGCCAGGCCGAGCACGCGGTGCCGGAGCACCACCGACAGCGGGATGCGCCGCAGGGCGGTGGGGTCGAGGGGGTAGCCGACCAGGTCGACGGTGTTCATGCCGAAGGCGTACGCGGCCGCCTCGGTCAGCTGCTCCTCGGTGACGATCCGCTCGCTGATCAGGACGGCGCGGACCGACCGGCCGCTGTTCTGGGCCTCGTCGGCAGCCGCGTCCACCACGTCCTCGTCGATGCCCATCTGCTTGAGGGCGTCGAGCAACGGGCGGAAGGTCTGGTCCATGACATCCTCACGAGCGGCACGTACGGGGGTACGTCTGTCCCATCGGACACTTCCGCCGCGAACTGAGCACAGGGGTCACGGGTGGCGGAAGGCACGCCGGTAGGCACTCGGCGCCACTCCCACCGTCTGCTGGAAATGCTGCCGGAGGGCGGTGGCGCTGCCCAGCCCGGAGCGGCGCGCGACCACGTCGACGCTCAGGTCGGTCGATTCCAGCAGCAGCCGGGCGTGCCCGACGCGCTGCCGCAGCAGCCACTGCCGCGGGCTCATCCCGGTCTCGTCGCGGAACCGCCGGGTGAACGTGCGCACGCTCATCCGGGCGTGCTCCGCCAGCTCCTCGAGGCTGACCTGGTCCGCCAGCCGGCCCAGCGCCCACTCCCGGGTCTGCTCGGTGCCCGTGCCGTGCGCCGCCGGCACCGGGCGCTCGATGTACTGCGCCTGGCCGCCGTCGCGCCACGCCGGCATCACGCACCGCCGGGCGGCCCGGTTGGCGACCGCGCTGCCGTGGTCCCGGCGGACGACGTGCAGGCACAGGTCCGCCCCCGCGGCCACCCCGGCCGAGGTCAGCACGTCGCCGTCGTCCATGAACAGCACCTCGAAGTCCCACTCGACCCGGGGGTAGAGGCGCCGCAGCCGTTTCGCCCAGGCCCAGTGGCTGGCGGCCTTGCGGCCGTCGAGCAGCCCGGCGGCGGCGAGCACGGAGGCGCCGGTGCAGATCGAGATGATCCGCGTGCCGCGCTCGTGGGCGGCGCGCAGCGCGTCGGTGACCTCGGTGGCCACCCTGCCGTCGACCATCGTCGAGCCGCCGCTGACCCCGGGGACCAGCACGGTGTCCGCGCTCGCCAGCGGCGTCAGGTCGTGGTCGGGGGTGACCAGGAACCCGCCGCGCTCGGGCCGGACCGGGAGGCCGCCCACGCCGCAGGTGGTGACCGAGTAGTAGGGGGTCTCGTCGTCGGCCCGCGCCGCGCCGAAGACCTGCGGCGGCACGCCGAGGTCGAATCCGACCACGCCGTCGAGGGCGAGCATCGCCACGGAATGCGTCATGGCCCGATTCTTGCGCATCATGGCTTCCCGGCCACTCGTCCGTACGGCCGGGGCTCCGCAGAATGATCGAGTGACTCTCCGCCGCCCGCACCCCGCCTGGCTCGTCGCCGCCGTCGCCTTCATCGCGCTGGTGGGCGCCGCCGGCTTCCGGGCCACGCCGTCCGTCCTGCTGCAGCCGCTGCACCAGGAGTTCGGCTGGTCGCTCGGCACGATCTCCGCCGCCGTCTCGGTCAACCTGCTGCTCTACGGCCTCACCGCGCCCTTCGCCGCCGCGCTCATGGAGAAGTTCGGCATGCGCCGGGTCGTGGCCGGAGCGCTGGTGCTGGTCTCCGCCGGCAGCGGGTTCACGGTGTTCATGGAGGCCAGCTGGCAGCTGGTGCTCTGCTGGGGCGTCCTGGTCGGGCTGGGCACCGGCTCGATGGCCCTGGGCTTCGTGGCGATCGTCGCCAACCGGTGGTTCGTGCACCGCCGCGGCCTGGTCACCGGCGTCCTCACCGCGGGCGGCGCGGCCGGGCAGCTCGTCTTCCTGCCGCTGCTGGCCCGGCTCACCGGCGCGCACGGCTGGCGGGTCGCCGCGCTCACCGTGGCGGCTGCCGCCCTGATCGTCGTGCCCCTGGTCTGGTGGCGGCTGCGCGACCGCCCGGCCGACCTGGGCGCCACCGCGTACGGGGCGGGGCCGGACGACGTCGCCTCGCTGCCCGCCACCCCGCCCGGCAGCGCCGCGCGCAACGCCCTGCGCACCCTGCGGCACGCCGCCGGGACCCGGCCGTTCTGGCTGCTGGCGGGCGGCTTCGCGATCTGCGGCGCCACCACGAACGGGCTGGTGGGCACCCACTTCATCCCCGCGGCGCACGACCACGGCATGACCGAGACGACCGCGGCGGGCCTGCTGGCGCTGGTCGGCCTCTTCGACATCGCGGGCACGATCGCCTCCGGCTGGCTCACCGACCGGGTCGACAGCCGGCTGCTGCTGGGCGGGTACTACGCCCTGCGCGGGTTGTCGCTGCTGGTGCTGCCCTCGCTGTTCGCCGCGACGGCGCACCCGAGCATGGTCGTCTTCATCCTGTTCTACGGCCTCGACTGGGTGGCCACGGTGCCGCCGACGGTCGCCCTCTGCCGCGAGTACTTCGGCGCGAGCGGCGCGGTGGTCTTCGGCTGGGTCTTCGCCTCGCACCAGTTCGGCGCGGCGATCGCGGCCACGTCGGCGGGGCTCGTCCGCGACCGGCTCGGCGCCTACGACTGGGCCTGGTACGGCGCCGGCGCCCTGGCCCTGCTGGCCTCGCTGCTGTCGCTGATGCTGCTCGCCGGGCGGCGCACCCGCGACGGTGGCCCGGCCGGTCCCGGCATCGGGCTGGCCTTCCCGGCCGCCGCCACCCCGGCGGCGCCCGCCTCCTGACCGCTGGGCCGGCCTACTCCACCAGCTCGACGACCTCGAGCACGCCACTGAGGACCAGGATCTGGTGTACGCCGCGGGTCGGCCGGGCGAGGGAGAAGCCGATGCCCTCGTCCCGGGCCCGCTGGAAGCCGAAGATGATCGCGCCCAGCCCGGTGGAGTCGATGAAGGACAACTTCTCCAGGTCGACCACCAGCGCCCGCGGCCGGGTGGCGAGCGCCTCCACGAGGGCGACCCGTACCTGATCCACGTTGAGCACGTCGACCTCGCCCTGCAGGGCGACGGTGACCACGTCGGCGTCGCGGTCCGAGCTCGTCACGGGTTCGTCGGTCACGGCGCGCCTTCCCAGGGTGCAGTCTGAATCTTCCGTAGTGGCGATGATTCCACGTACGGTAATCGGCAGCATGACAGTAGAGGGCGAGGTCATCAGTGGGGAGGGGCGGCGTGCCGATCCGGGGTGGCCTGCCGCCGCGCAATCCGCGATTCGTCGGGCGTGAGGGACTCCTCGCCGACGTCCGCGGGCTGCTCGGCAACGGGCCGGTGGTGCTGCTGCCGTCCGCCGATCACCAGTTGGGTGGCACGGGACGTACCCAATTGGCCGTGGAATATGCCTACCGGTACGCGGAGACGTACGACCTGGTGTGGTGGATCCCGGCGGAGCAGACGGCCGGCATGCGCGCCGCGCTGGTCGGGCTCGCCCAGGAGCTGCGGCTTCCCGAGGCGCGGGACATCAACCGCACGCTCGGCGCCGTGCGCGACGCGCTCAGCCGCGGGGAGCCGTACCGTAACTGGCTGGTCGTCTTCGAGAACGCCAACCGGCCCGAGGACATCAAGCCCTACCTGCCCAGCGGCGCCGGGCACGTGCTCGTCACCTCCCGCAACCCGCGGTGGACCACCGAGGTCGCGCAGGCCGTGCCGGTGCCGGTCTTCGACCGTACGGACAGCGTGGACTTCCTGCGGCGCCGCAGCCCCGATCTGTCCGCGGTGGACGCCGAGCGCCTCGCCGAGCGCCTCGGCGACGTGCCTATGGCGCTCGACGAGGCCGCCGCCGTGCGGTCGGCGGCCGGCTGGAGCGTCGACGACTATCTGCGCCGCTACGACGAGCGCGCCGCCGAGCTGGCGTTCCCCACCCCGATCCGGGTCGCCTGGGGCCTCGCCGCCGACGGGCTCGCCGAGACGTCGCCGGCCGCGTTCGAGCTGCTCGAGCTGAGCGCGTTCCTGGCCAGCGCGCCGGTCTCGTGGGAGCTGCTGTGGGCCGCGCGGGGGCTGGCCTCGCCGGAGCTGGCCCGTACGGTGCGCATCGAACGGCGGTTGAAGGCCGCGATGCGGCTGATCGGCCGCTACGGCCTGGCCGACCTCGACCCGCCGGGCGGCAGCCTGGTCGTGCACCCGCTGGTCCGCGGCATGCTGGGCCAGCAACTGAGCTCGGAGCGGCACGCCGTCCTGCTGCGGACCGTGCGCGCGATGCTCGCCGCCGCGGACCCCGGCGACCCGGACAACCCGACCCACTGGCCCCGGTACGCCGAGATCGTCCCGCACCTGGTCCACTCCGACGTGCTGGGCGGCGACGCCGAGGAGATCCGCCACCTGGTCATCAACTGCGTCCGCTACCTGTACGCGGGCGGCGACTACGACTCCAGCCGCGACCTGGCCACGCAGGCGGTCGCCCGGTGGCGTGACAGCCTCGGCGAGACCGATGAGCAGACCCTGCTCGCGTCCTTCCACCTGGCCAACGCGCTGCGGGCGGTGGGGCGTACGGCCGACGCCCGCGCCCTGAACGCCCAGACCCTGCGCTCGCAGCGGGAGGTGCTCGGCGGGGACGACGAGCAGACCCTGGCGACGGCCAACAGCGTCGGCGCCGACCTTCGCATGCAGGGTCATTTCGGGCAGGCCCGGCAGCTCGACGCCGACAACCTGGTGCGCTATCGGCGGTTGTTCGGCGAGAGCTTCCCGACCGCCCTGCGCTGCGCCAACAACCTCGCCGCCGACCTGCGGCTGCTCGGCGACTTCCGGGGCGCGCGGGCGCTGGACGAGCAGGTGCTCCGGCACCGGCAGATGATCTTCGTGGACGGACACCCGGAGACGCTGTCGTCGCGGGCCGGGCTCGCCTTCGACCTGTACGGCCTCGGCGACTACCCGGCCGCCGCGGAGCTGCTCGCCGCCGCGGGGCACTTCGACACGCTGGGCCCCGACCACCCGATGGCGCTCTGGGCGGGACGCTTCGCGGCGATGGCGGCGCGGCGGTCCGGCCGGCCCGACGCCGGGGCCCTGGCCACCACCAACGCCGAGCTCTACCGGCAGAAGTTCGGCGACCTCAACGTCGAGACCCTCGGCGCGATGGTCTCCCTGGCACACTGCGCCCGCGACGCCGGCGACCTCGACGAGGCGCACCGGCTGCTCGAGCGGGCCGTCGCGCGCTACCACGCCGTGCTCGGCGACGAGCATCCGTTCACCCTCGCCGCCGGCGCCGACCTGGCCGGCGTGGTCCGGGCCACCGGCCGGTACGCCGAGGCACGCACCATCGACCAGGAGGCGCTCGGCGGCCTGCGGCGCAGCGTGGGCGCCGACCACCCGTTCACGCTGAGCTGCGCCAACGGCCTCGCCGCCGACCTGGTCGCGCTCGGCGAGGGGCAGCCGGCGCGGGAGATCGCCCTCGACACCCTCACCCGGTCCCGCAGCGTGCGCGGCGGCGACCACCCGGACACCCTGGCCTGCGCCTTCAACGTGGCGCTGGACGCCGGTGACGACCAGTCGGCCGAGGCCGCGATCGAGGAGCTCCAGAAGGTGTACGGCGAGGGCCACCCCCTGCTCGCCCGGGCGCGGTCCGGCGTACGCCTGGAGACCGAGATCGAGCCCCCGCCGCTGTGACGCCGGCGGAGCACGACAACCGGCGGATGCTCCGGGCCCGGGACGCGATGGACCGCGCGTACGCCCAGCCGCTCGACATCCGCGCGCTGGCCCGGATCGCGCACGTGTCGGAGGCGCACTTCATCCGTACGTTCCGGGCCACCTTCGGCGAGACGCCGCACCGCTACCTGCAGCGCCGCCGGGTCGAGCGGTCGATGTTCCTGCTGCGCGAGACCGGCCGCAGCGTCACCGACATCTGCTTCGAGGTCGGCTTCGGCAGCCCCGGCACGTTCAGCCGCACGTTCCGCGCGATCGTCGGCCGCTCGCCGCGGGAGTACCGCCGCCGGGCGGCGACCCTGGCCGTGCCGACCTGCTTCGCGAAGGCGTGGCTGCGACCGAGCAGTTTCGGATAAGTTTCCCGCCGCCCGGCTCAGTACCGTGAGCAGCATGTTCACCGAACTCACGCACTCGCAGATCTACGTACTCGACCAGGATCAGGCCCTCGACTTCTACGTGGGCAAGCTGGGGCTGGAGGTCAACACCGACGTCGACCTCGGCTTCATGCGCTGGCTCACCGTCAACGTGCCGGGCCACCCCGAGCGCCAGATCCTGCTCGAGCGGCCGGGCGCCCCGGCGCTCTCGGAGGAGACCGCGCGGCAGGTGCGCGACATGGTGACCAAGGGCGCGTCGGGCGGGTCGCTGATCTTCGCGACCGACGACTGCCGCAAGACCTACGAGACGCTGCTGGCCCGCGGGGTGGAGTTCACCGACGAGCCGACCGAGCGTCCGTACGGGATCGACTGCGGCCTGCGCGACCCCTTCGGCAACAACATCCGCTTCACCCAGCCGAAGCCGGCCTAGCTGGAGAGGGCGGCCTGGCGGGCGAGCAGGTCGGTCAGATCGCCGGCGGGCATCGGGCGGGCGAAGTGGTAGCCCTGCGCCTGGGCGCACTCGAGCTCGCGGAGCCGGGACGCCTGGGTCGCGTCCTCGACGCCCTCGGCGACCGGGGCGAGCTTGAAGGTCCGCGCGATCTGCAGCACCGCCTCGGCCACCGACGCGCCGGAGCCCTCCTGCATCGCCTGCACGAACGACTTGTCGATCTTCACCACGTCGACCGGCAGGGCGCCGAGGTGGCTCAGCGAGGAGAAGCCGGTGCCGAAGTCGTCCAGCGCGATCCGCACGCCGAGGGTCTTCAGCGCGCCGAGCACCCGGGCCGACTCGACGAGGTCCACGAGGGCGACCGACTCGGTCAGTTCGAGCACGAGCAGGGACGGCGGGAGGCCGGTGCGGTCGAGCACGCCGCGTACCTCCTCGACGAGGTCCGGGTTGCCGAGCTGGCTGGCCGAGAGGTTGACGTTCAGCTCGAAGCCCGGGTTCTGCTCCTGCCAGGCCGCCGCCTGCCGGCACGCCTCCTCCAGCACCCAGCCGCCCAGGCGGGGGAGCAGCCCCAGCGACTCGGCCATGTCGAGGAACGCGATCGGCGGGATCATGCCGCGCTCGGGGTGGTTCCAGCGGACCAGGGCCTCGACGCCGACCGTGTGCTCGCCCTCGAGGTCGACGATGGGCTGGTAGTGGACCTCGAACTCGCCGGCGTCGAGGGCGCGGCGCAGGTCCGCCTCCTCGCGGCGGCGGCTCTCCGCGGCGGCGAACTGGGCCGGGTCGAAGCGCCGGGCGAGGCCCTTGCCCTCGGCCTTCGCCTGGTAGAGCGCCAGGTCGGCCTCGCGGACCACCTCGTCGACCGCGGTGCCGGCGCCCCGGGTGATGGCGATGCCGGCGCTGGCCGGGATGGTGAGCACCACGTCGCCGATGATCAGGGGCTGGGCGAGGTCGCGCAGGATCCGGTTCGCCACGGTGTCGGCGATCTGGTCGTCGACCAGGCGGGGGAGCAGCACCACGAACTCGTCGCCGCCGAGGCGGGAGACGGTGTCGTTGGTCCGCACGTTGGCGGTCAGCCGCTCGGCTGCGGCGCGCAGCAGCTCGTCGCCGGTGGCGTGCCCGTACGTGTCGTTGACCTCCTTGAACCCGTCCAGGTCGACGAGGATCACGGCGGTCATGGTGTCGTCGGCGTCGGCCAGCGCGTCGGTGGCGTGGTCCATGAACAGCTTGCGGTTGCCCAGCTCGGTGAGCGGGTCGCGGGACGCCTGCCGGGCGAGCTGCGCGCGTTCCCGGGTGAGGTCGCGGACCAGGTCCTGGTTGGTGCGGGCGCCGAGGAACTGGCGGATCAGGATGATCGCGGCGACGGCGATGGTGAGCCAGGTCAGGCCGGGGCCGATGGAGCCCTCGCGGCCGAACCGGACGCCCGCCACGAGCACGGCGGCGGCGACCGGGGCGTACTGCACGAGCGGCCAGCGCCGGGCGAGCAGCAGGACGATCAGGGACAGGCCGGCGACCAGCGCCGTACCGCCGACCAGCGCCGCCGTGCCGCGGTCGCCCTCGAGGAGCATCGGCCCCGCGATGAGCAGCAGGGACGTGAGGATCATGGCGCCGTCGACGACGCGACGCACACGATCCATCACCTTGCCGGTCCGAGCCATGTCCACCTCCAACGGGCACCATGATCGGTCCGGCCGTCCGCGACTTTAGGAAACCCACTTCACCATGGCGAGCGGGTCCGGGCGTTCCTGGTCACCCAGCGCCCGGTAGGCGGCCGCGGCGAGCTCGGGGGCGGCGTCCAGCCCGCCGGCCAGGACCATCCCGGCCCAGGCGGCCCGGTCACCCGGATTTTTCCGGTACGCCGAGAGCGCCGCACCGTCGTCCCCGCGCACGTACGCGAGATCGCCGGCGGCGCCGTCGAGGGGCAGCCCGCGCAGCAGCCGGTGGGTCAGATCCAGCCGGGCGCTCGCCTCCAGGGCCCGCCGGGGCGCGGGGCGCAGCACGGGCGTGACCGGCGGCGGTCGCTCACCCCGGCGCCAGGCGTCGGCCAGCGCCGCCGCGTCCGCCGGCCCGACGTGCAGATTGCGCAGCCGCCAGCGCAGCCGGTGGTCGCGGTTGGCGCCCTCGGCGAGGCGCCGGACCCGCGGGTCGACCGGCTCGTCCAGCCACGGCCGCACCTCGCCGAGCAGGGCGCCGACGAAGCGCTCGCCGGCCGGGGTCAGGCCGCGCAGGTCCCCGGCGGCGGTCGCCACGGCGGCGCGCCAGCGGGCGAACTCGAACTGTCCGAGCGGGTCGCGGCGGGTGCGCCAGAAGCGGGTGACGGTCAGGTACGCGTACGCGCCGTGCAGGATGCCCGAGGCGGGCCGGGGATCGTCGCGCCAAGGCGAGTAGCCGAGCTCGCCGGGCTCCTCGAGCAGGTCGAAGAGGTATTGCACGCCGTTCAGGATGCTGTGCTGGATCTCGTGCAGCAGCCCCACGGCGAGGGCGGTCGCGTCGGCGGGCTCCGAGATCGCCACGGCGCCGAACGCGTCGGCGGAGGTGGCGCTGATGCCCCGGGCGGCCGGGTCGGTGCGGACCGGCACCACGCAGTCGAGGAGCCCGGCGAGCACCTCGGCGTCGGGGCGCACCCGGTCCACCAGCAGCCGCCACGCGCCGGCGAACAACGTCTGCCAGCGCTGGTGTTCCGCGGCGTCCAGCGCCGCGGTGGGCGGCAGGCCCAGTTCCGCGCGCAGCGGGTCGGTGTCCTCCAGCCGGACGGTGATCCGCAGCCCGTCGTGCTCGGCGGTGAGCTGCCGTCCGTCCTCGCGCCGCGGCCGCGGGATCCGGGCGCGGGCGGCGAGCTCGCTCAGGTGGCCGGTGCCCGCGCTGTCCGGGGTCGCGCCGGCGCGCAGGGCGGTGAGGCAGCGGGCCGCCCACACGCCGAAGAGCGGCCGGGCCAGCAGCTCGCGGACCCGGTCCGGCGCGGCACGCTCGGCGGCGGCCAGGGCGGCGAAGTCTTCCGTACGCGCGAGCACCGCGATCTCCCGCAGCAGCAGAAGGTGCCGGCTGAGCCGGGCGCGGCGCAGCTCGGCGAGGGTCGCGGGGCCGGGCCGGCCGGCGCCGAGCGAGGCGAGCGCCGCGTCGCTGAGCCGGTGCGGCCGGGCGGCGGTGACTCCGGTGGCTCCCATCCGTGCCCTGCCTCCTACAAGGCCGAGTTGAATCCGGCGATCGGCTCGCCGGGGTGCGCGAGGTCCGCCGCGAGCCGGCGCAGGCAGTACGCGAGCGGGCTCTGGTCCGCCGGGTCGCCGTCGGCGTCGGCGTCCGCGGTGAGTTCGGTGAGCGACAGCCCGGAGACGTCGATCATCGCCGACCGCCACTCGGGTGTCGCACCGGTGGTGCTCGTGCCCCCGTCCACGTCCGCCTACCTTCGTCAGGTGGTGCTAGTTGTCGGCCAGCAACGATCAATCTATTGCCGCCACATTACGGCGGTCGTCGGGTCGGGTGATGTCCGGGCGTGTCCCAGGTCGGGGTCGCCCGGGTGGCGCCGACGTGATCTCATAGGACGCCAACACCGCGAAAGTCGGCAACGGAGGACAAACTGTGCTGGGGCGTAATGCCGGAGAGACGGGAGAGCGGGTGCAGGAACAGGCAGAGGACGAGGCGACCGAGGACACCGGCGCCGAGGACGCCCCCGAGGCGCCGGTGATGCCGGCACCGCCGTTCCCCACCTTCCGGAACATGCCCACGCTGCCGCACCAGAACCCCGGCGTCGGGTTCGAGAGCGGACGGGACAGCCGTGCCCGCTGAGGACTCGCGGCCGCCGCTGCCCCGCCGGGGTCCCGCGCCCGCCGTCGACCGGATGGACAACGCCGAGCTGGCGCGCATGGTGGAGGCCGAGCACCCGTACCGGGGCAAGGCGCTCTTCGAGCTCTCCGACCGGGTCCCGCACGACGACGACGCGGCGACCAAGGTGGCGATGCTGAGCCGGCTGCGCTCGCTGCGCCAGGCGCGGCTCTTCGACCGGGTGTCGCTGGCCTGGTCGGCGATCATCGCGCTGCTGGCGGCGGAGACCCCGCACGCGCGGGCGGCCGCCTACGAGGCGTTCGGCGCGCTGGACCTCGAGGAGCAGCGCGACATGCTGGACTATCTCGAGGTGACCGCCATCGAGGAGGCGCACCCGCGGATCGGGTAGGCGGCGCGGGCGGGTGCCCGCGCCGGCACGCGTCAGGCCTCGACCTTCACGTCCTTCCGGAAGGCGACCCGGTCCCGGACCGCCTTCGCGTCGGGTTTCGGTTCCGGGTAGTACCAGACCGCGTCCTCGCTGACGTGCCCGCCCGCCTCGAGCGTGTAGTAGGAGGCCTTGCCCTTCCAGAGGCAGACGGTGTGCGTGTCGGAGGGTCGCAACACGTCCTCGCGCACCGAGGAGCGCGGGAAGTAGACGTTGCCCTCGACTACCACGGTGTCGTCGCTCTCCGCGATGATCTCGTCGTTCCAGATGGCCTTCGACATACCCCGAACGTAGCGCGCCGTCCGGGCGCCGTCCGATATG
This sequence comes from Pseudosporangium ferrugineum, assembly GCF_003002065.1. Lineage (GTDB taxonomy): Bacteria > Actinomycetota > Actinomycetes > Mycobacteriales > Micromonosporaceae > Actinoplanes > Actinoplanes ferrugineus_A. The sequence continues at coordinate 51,112 of NZ_PVZG01000009.1, read as the reverse complement.
TGCGACTTATTCGCCTCTCGGGGGTGAAACGCCGTCGTACATTCGGACATTGCCCCCGCCGTACACGACGATCTAAGGTCGATCCGCCCAGGACCCCACCCACGGGAAGCGCCGCCCGCCATGATCACTTCACCCACGCTCCCGGGCGTCCGCGAGCAGGCCCGGCACGCGTTGCTGCTGCTCGGCGCCCCGGCCCCCGCCCGGCTCGTCGTGGACGTGCACACCGCCCTCTTCGACGGCGACCTGTCGATGGCCGGCCTGGCCACCGTCCTGCGCGAGGAGGAGCGGCACTACGACCCGGACGCGCTCACCGCGTACCGGATCTGCCCGGCGCTGCACCACGACCTGACGGTGGCCCGCGGCCAGGTGGCCCTCTCCGGCTGGCCGGCGGCCAAGCGGCTGGTGTCGCCGCGGTCGGCGCGGGCCCACGCGCTCGCCGCGGTCGTCCGGATCGCCGAGTTCGTCGCCATCCGGGCGCACGCCGGCAGCGCCGTCCTCGACCTGCTGCGCCGCCTCGCCGACACGGTTCCCGGCGGCGCCGAGGCGTTCCTGGTGCACGACCCGCGGGCGCTCGCCGACGCCGCCCGCGCCGCCCTCGCCGACGTCCCGGCCGAGCCGGTGCCCGAGGCGGTCGAGCGGCGCTGGGCGGCCCTCGACGAACGGCAGCGGCTGTTCGGCGTGATGAGTCTGCCCCACCAGCGAGGGCGCGGGTGACCGCGGCGTTCGACCGGCTGCGCGGCGGCGTGCCCGCCAAGCGGCACAACGCCCGGACCATCGCCGCGCTGACCGCCAACCCCGGCTGCACCCGGCGCGCCGTGCTCGACGCCGCCGGGATCGACAAGCCGCGGCTCGCCGAACGCATCGGTTTCCCGGGCAACTTCGGGCAGTCCCGGTTCGCGCTCGCGCGCGGCAACGGCTTCGAGGCCATGCTCAAGGCCGACGGCTGCGCGCTGCTGCTGTCCGTGCTGCGCGACGTGCTGCACCTCGACGAGCCGGCCGTCTCGTACGACGACCTCGGCGAGGACGACGACGCCACGCTCGGCGCGCGGCACGGGCGGACCCGGGACCTGCTCGCCGCGGCGGCCGGGGCCGCGCTCATCGACCACCCGCTGCTCACCCTCCAGGTGGCGGGCCGGTCGGTCTTCCTGGAACCGGACCTCATCGCCTTCCACGCCGGCGGCCGGCTGCACGTCGTGGAGATCAAGTCCTTCGCGATCGTCGACGGCCAGGCGGACAGCGCCAAGGTCTCGGCCGCCGCCGTCCAGGCCGCCGTGTACGTCCTCGCGCTGCGCCGCCTCCTCGCCGACCTCGGCCACGACCCGGCACTGGTCAGCCACGACGCGGTGCTGGTGTGCCCGCGCGACTTCTCGCTGCAGCCGACCGCCGTGCTGGTCGACGTCCGCAAGCAGCTCTCCACCCTCAAGCGGCAGCTCGCCCGGCTGGCCTCGGTCTCCGAGCTGGCCGCGGCCCTGCCGGACGACCTCAGCTTCGACACGGCCCTGCCGCCGGAGACGCTGACCGCCGCGCTCGCTCGGGTCGGGGCCAAGTACGCCCCCGAATGCCTCTCCGCCTGCGAACTCGCCGCCTTCTGCCGCCACGAGGCAACGGGCACCACCGCGGCGCTGGGCCGGCCGGTCCGCGACGCGCTCGGCGGGGTCGACACCGTGGCGGAGGCGCTCGCGCTCGCGGCGGGCACCGCCACGCCCCCGGAGGAACTGGCCGAGGCCGCGGCCCTGCTCCAGGCCGCCGCCCGGCTGCGCGCCGAGGCCGTCGGGGCCGCAACGCCTTGAGCACCCTGACGGCGCTCGCCCGTGCCCGGGCCCACGCTTCGGAGAGTGCGTTCTGAGCACGCTGACGGCGCTCGCCCGCGCTCAGGCCCACGCGTCGGGGAGAGCTCAGCCGATCGCGACCGTGCGCCACCTGCATCTGCACGAGCGGCCGCTGGTGCTCGTCCCGTACACGATGGCCGGCGAGCCCAACGCCCCGCTCGCCGCGATGGTCGGCACCGCCGAGGACGACCCGCGGCTGCTGGTCGTGGCGCAGCCGCGCAACCGCGACGACCGGTTCGCCTTCGCGGCGCGGCTGGCCGAGGTGCTGGTGCCCTACGCCGACTCGTTCACCGCGGTCGCCGAGCCGGTGGCGGTGGACCGCGGGCGCGACGTGCGCTGCCGGTTCACCGACGCGCCGCAGCTCTGGGTGCCCAACCCCGGCGGCGTCGACTTCCTGCGGCTGTTCGGGCGCTCGACCCGCTTCCGCACCACCGAGGGCGAGTACGCCGTCCCCGCCTCGGTGCCGCTGCTCGGGCGGTGGCTGACGTTCTTCGCCAACTCCGCCGAGGTTCCGGGCTCGTCGCTGCTGCTCAACGCCGTACAGGCGCTGACGTCGCATTGGGTGACCGGGCAGAGCAGTGCCGAGGACGCCCAGCTCGCGGCCCTGATGGGCTGGCTCGCCCCGCCGCCCGGGATGTCCGTCTTCGCCGCGGCCGCGCGGGCCGAGGACCCGGCGGTGACGCCCCCGGCCGGCCCGGCCACCGACCCGTCGTTCGACAACCACGTGCTCGCGCCGCTGCTCTCGGTGGCCGAGCCGGACGTCGCGGCGCTGACCGAGGTGCTCCGCGGCCAGCTCCTGCCCACCTGGACGCTGATGTGGCGCGCCCTCGGCCTGCTGCGCACGCTGCCGCCGGGCTCCCGGGTCGCCGGCCGCTGGGACGGCGACCGCGACGCCTACTCCGCGTTCGTGCAGCACCTCGCCGACGGCGGCCCGCCCCAGCCCCGCCGCGACGGCGCCGTCGCCGCGGCCGCCCGGCTCAGCCGCCTCGAGAACGCCGCCGCCCGGTACGCCGTCCAGCGCGCCTTCGACGACCCGCTGGTGATGGCCGAGTACCGGCTGGCCGGCGCCGCGTTCACCGCCGAGGTCACCCTGGCCAAGGCCGACCGCATCGACGACACCGGCAAGCGCCCGGTCCTGCGCCCCCGCATCATGGTCGTCACCACCGAGCCGGTACGCGTCGCCCCCGGCGCCGCCCTGACGTCCCCGGCGCGGCCGGCGCAGAAGGCCACGGTGATCTCGGTGACCGCGGCGGACGGCCCGAAGACGGAGGTGCTGCTCGAGCTCTCCGGCGGGATGGGCCGCAAGCTCGTCGCCGAGCCGGGCAGCGTCCCCGAGGTCGGCGAGCGGCTGCTGCTGACCACGCTGAGCGAGGCGTACCGTCCCGGCGCCGCCTTCCCGGAACCGGACCGCACCCCGTGGACGCACGGCGGGCCGCCCGGCCCGGACTAACGTGGGGTCATGTCTGTGATCAACAGTGGGACCGTCGAGCTCGGCGGACGCGAGGTCCACCGGCTCGGCTTCGGCGCGATGCGCATCACCGGCCCCGGCATCTGGGGGCCGCCGCACGACCACGACGAGGCGATCCGGGTGCTGCGCCGGGCGGTGGAACTCGGCGTCGACTTCATCGACACGGCCGACTCCTACGGCCCGTACGTGTCCGAGGACCTGATCCGCGAGGCCCTGCACGACGGCACCGGCTACGGCGACGTGGTCATCGCCACCAAGGGCGGCCTGACCCGCAGCGGCCCGAACGTGTGGCCGCCGCTGGGACGCCCCGAATACCTGCGGCAGTGCGTCCTCATGTCGCTGCGCCGGCTCGGGGTCGACCGGATCGACCTGTGGCAGCTGCACCGGATCGACCCCAAGACCCCGCGCGAGGAGACGTTCGCCGAGGTCAAGTCCTTCGTGGACGAGGGCCTGGCGCGGCAGATCGGCCTCTCCGAGGTCAGCGTCGAGGAGATCAAGGCGGCCCAGGACGCCGGCCTCCCCGTCGCGTCGGTCCAGAACCGCTACAACCTCGGCGACCGGCGCGCCGAGGACGTCCTCGACTTCTGTACGGACCAGGGCATCGCGTTCATCCCGTGGGCGCCGGTCGACGCGGGCACCCTCGCCCGCCCCGGCGGACCGCTCGACAAGGTGTCGGTGCGGCACGAGGGCGCGTCCACGGCCCAGCTCGCGCTGGCGTGGCTGCTGCGCCGCTCCCCGGTGATCGTGCCCATCCCGGGCACGTCGTCGGTCGCCCACCTGGAGGACAACCTCGGCGCGGCGGACGTCGTCCTCACCGACGAGGAGTTCGAGCTGCTGTCCCGGCGCCCGGACTAGCCTCCGCCGTCCTCTACCCCATCCGGTCTCGGCCGTCTTCTACTGCATCCGGTCTTCGCCGTCTTCTACTGCATCCGGATCAGCAGGAACGCTATGTCGTCGGCGCGGCGGGCTGCGGCCTCCACGAGCAGGGAGCACAGCTCGTCGCCCGGCAGCCCGGCGTTGCTGCGCAGCACGTCCTGGATCCGGGCGATGCCCTCGTCGAGGATGTGCCCCGGGTCCTCGACCAGCCCGTCGGTGTAGAGCAGCAGCACCGAGCCGGTAGGGACGGAACGCCGGTGGGTGGCCCGCTGCAGCCGCGGCACGACGCCGAGCAGCGGTTCCGGGTTCACCCACCAGATCTCGACCGTGCCGTCGGGGCGTAACAGCAGGGGCGGCGGGTGACCCGCGTTGGCGAAGGTCACGTCGTAGCCGTCGGCCCGGGGACGCACCCGGGCCAGCACGGCCGTCGCCGCCGCCGGCACCCGCAGACCCCGGATCGCCCGGTCCAGCTGGGTGAGCAGGTGCCCGGCCTCGTCGTCGCGCCCGTACGCATCCCCGCGCACCAGGTTGCGCAGCTGCCCCATGGTGGCGGCGGCCTCGATGTCATGCCCCGACACGTCCCCGACCGCGAGCATCACCGAGCCGTCGGGCTGGGCGAACGCGTCGTACCAGTCCCCGCCGACCGCGGCGCCGTCCTGCGCGGGCAGATACCGGGCGTGCAACTCCACCCCGGGGATCGTCGGCAGCTCGGTGAGCAGGCTGTGCTGCAACACCTCGGCCACGTGCCGCTGCTGCCGGTACAGCCGGCTGTTGTCGATGGCCAGCCCGGCCCGCCGCGCGATGTCCAGCGCGGTCCGCTCGTCGGCCTCGGTGAAGGCCGCCCGCCGAGGCCCGTTCACCAGCGTGATCGACCCGAGCACCCGCGGGCTGGCGGGCGCGGCGACCGGCACGACGACGAACGAGGAATACCCCAGCCGCCCCGCGATCTCGGCCATCTCGGGATTCGTGGTCCGCGCCAGAATCATCTCGGCGGTCTCCCCGTCGCGCCGGATCGGCTGCCCCGTCCGCTGCACGGCGAGCACGGCGGACCGCGCACCGAGCCCGGTCGCCATCAACTCGGCGAACCGCTCCACCTCGGCGGCGGCGCCGGCATCCCGGTGCGAGGCGGCCACATGCCGCACGACGCCGTTCGGATCGACGAGCGTGACCAGGCACCAGTCGGCGAGCCGGGGCGTGACGCCGGCGGCGAGCAGCCGCATCTCCTCCTCGACGTCCAGCGTGCTGGCGAACGCCTCGGTCACCTCGGCGAGCATGGCCAGCTGATCGTGCGCACTCTCGGCGTGCCGCCGCGCCTCGTCGGCCACCTCCCGCGCGATCCGCAACCGCAGCTCGGAGGAGCACGCCTCGGCGAGATCGGTCAGAATCGCCAGCTCATCGGCGGTCCACGCCCGGGGCCGCGTATCGATGGCACACAGCGACCCCAGCGTCCGCCCGTCCGCGTCGGTCAACGGCATCCCCGCGTACGCGACCACCCCGAGGTCAGGAATGGCCAGATTGTCCCTGACCTGCGCATCCCGCCGGGCGTCGGGAAAGACCTTCGGCGCCCCCTCGACGACAACATGCTGGCAGAACGAGTGGGAGAGTGGCGTCTCCCGCTTCGTCCCCCACGGCTCCCCGAGCCCCACCTGCCCGGGAAAGAACTGCCGCTCCCCGTCGACGAGCGACACCAGAGCCACGGGTACGCCGAGCAGCCGCTTCACCAACGAAGCAAACCGGTCGAAAGCCTCATCGGACTCCGCCCCGACACAAACCCGCTGCAGCGAACGAAGACGCGCGGCATCAGCAAGCACACCCCGATCCGGTGCGCCGGCTTCGAAGCGCTCGGCCATGCCCCTCCAACCGTCGCCCCCCGGCGGGTCGGGAGCCAGGCTACCCCCAGAAACCCCGGACCATGCAGCGTGCAGCAACCGGATCCCGCAGCCACGCCAACAGCCGTTCACCCCTGCCGTCCACCCCGCATCGCCCCCGTGCTGCCGGCGCCGGCCCGCTGCTGCCGGCGCTGGCCCGCTGCTGCCGGCGCTGGCCCGCTGCTGCCGGCGTCATCCCGCTCGTGCCGCGGGGTCCGCTCGTGCCGTCGTCGGCCTGCTGCCGGCGGTGGCGCCGCTCCTGCCCACGTCGGCCTGCTGCCGCTGGCGCTGGCTCGCTCCTGCTGGCGCCGGTTCGCTCCTGCTGGCGTCGGCTCGCTCCTGCTGGCTGCCGCCGGGCGTCTGCCGTTGGCGGGTCTTGGCGTGGCTTGCTCCGGCCCTGCCCGGCCGATCCCATTCCTGGGCCGCTCGCCCTCTCGGGTCCGCGGGTGTCAGGGAGCGGGCGTGTCGGCAGTCGTGACCTTGGCTCCTCGTGCAAGCGGCGCCCAGCGTTCCTCCCATCGCTTGCGCACCACCTCGAAGGCGGCGTCGTCCAGTCCATACGTGGACACGGTCACCTCCATCGGGCCCACGGCGGGGCTGTCCAGCGGCTCCCGGCCGGCGATCACGATGAGGTGCTCGTCCGGGTCGACCAGCCACGCGACCCGCGTGCCGGCCCGCTGCGGGGCGCCGCCACCGTCACCCGCGGCGAGGTCGAGCGCCTGACGCCCGGTCGTCGCGCCGGTCAGGTAGATCGTCCGGCGCGCACCCCGGGGCTTCTCTTCCAGCAGGTGGCGCAACTGCACGAGAAAGGAACGCCAGCCCTCCTCGATGGCGTCGTACCGGTCGGCGCCACTGGACGACGTCCCCTCCCGGACCGCGCGCACGGTCGAGCGGTTGCTGTCCCCGGTCACCTCCACATAGGACCCGTCGGGCCACCCCATCTGCCCGGGGGCGAGCGCGATCGCCGCGTCGACGAAGATCTGGCGGATCTCGCCGTCCAGCCCGTCGTAATCCCACCCGAACCACCGTCGCAGAACGGCGGGCCGGGTGAACGCCTCCCACACCGCATCCCGCCCGGCGGCCACGCCAATTTCCACCTCGTACGGTTTCGGCGTCTGTTCATAGGTCACGCTCACTATCCTGCCGTATTGTCCGTATCACGCCACCCGATGCGGATCGATGTCTCGAACTCGTTGCGAAGCCCCGCCCCGCTCGCCGACCCGCGCCCTGCCGGCCTCCTCCGCGAGCGGCGAGCGCAGGCCGGCCGACGGCCTCCCGGGCTCGTGCGGAGGCGGTGGGTGGCGGCCGGTGTGTGGGCTCCCGGGCTCGGGCGGGAGTGACGGGCTGCGGGCGGTGTGCGGCCTCCTCGACTCGAGTGGGAGCGGTGAGCGGCGGCCGGCGTTCAGTCCCGAGCGGATGGTCCTGATCGTCTCCGTGCGCCCGAGCCCGGCCCAGGCACCCGCGGCCGTCAGCTCGCGCCCGACGGCGGAGGCATCGAGCAGGCCCGCCCCCACCAGCCGGCCGAGGGCGAAGGCGGCCCGGTTCAGGGTGTCGTTGCGAGTGCCGACGACCGCGTGCGCGACCCGGTCGGTCTCCGCCTCGAGCGCCGCCGCCGCATAGCGTTCGGGATGCAGAATCGCCGCCGCCGCACAGCCCTGGGAATGCGAGTTCTCCGGCGCCGCCCCGCGCTCCGGACGCGGGCTCGCCACCGCGCCGCGCTCGGGGTGCGGGCTCGCCACCGCACCACGCTCGGGACACGGGCTCGCCACCGCGCCACGCTCGGGATACGGGCTCGGCGCCGCGCCGCGCTCCGGATGCGGGCTCGCCGCCCAGTAGCGCCCCGGATGCGGGCTCGCCGCCGCGTCGCTCTCCGGGGGCGGGATCGTGGCCGGGTCGAACCCTCGTCCGCCCGTGGACGGCGGATCCGGGCCCGCTATCAGGCCTCGCAGCGGCTCCGGCGCCTGTGGTGGATCGGCGGTCGGCCGCACCACCCAGTAATAGAAGGTGCCTTCGGCGTGCCGGGACGGTGGCGCCACCACGTATCCGCCCGTGCCGCGCCAGTCGACGCCCGGCAGGAGGTGGACGCGGTTGCCGTACCCGAGCGGGGTGAACCAGAAGTGCCAGCCGCCGCCGCCCGTGCGGACCTGGGGGCCGGCCGGCAGGGTGCCGTCGAGGAGGTGACGCAGGCCGTGCCAGCCGGCCGCGGAGTCGACGTCGGCGACGTCCATGACTATGCCCGTACGCAAGCCGATGTTGGCTTCCGGCCAGCGTGACCACCACATCTCGATCCGGCGGGGGTCGACCGTCGCGTCGGTGAGGCCGCGCCGCAGGCGGGGATGCTTGCCCGGGCGGTCGCAGTCCGCCCTGCCGCACGAGCATGCGCCGTCGCGGCCGGGGGTGTGGACCGGCAGGACCGGGATCCCGTGCCGGGCGTAGGCGAGGGCAGCATCGAGCATCATTCGAACAAGTGTACGAGGTGAGCGAGCGTCCCGCAGCTTGTCCACAGGGGGGTCAGCGCCGTTCGTCGATGCCGCTTATGCTGCCTCGCAACCGCAGACCCGGCGACCCGTCCGGGCCCCCGCCGACCGTGATCGAGGTGAGCCGCCGCCGTGACGAAGGAGCCCCCCGCCGACGCCGTACCTCCGGTCGAGAGCTACGAGCCGGTGCCCCCGCCCGACGACACCATGCTCGCGCATCCGGGCGACGGTGACCGGGCGGCGGAGCCGGACATGAGCCCGGAAGAGGAACGGCCGGGAGCCGCCGCGGACGATTCGGCGTCCGGGAAGGACGACGGATCACGCGAGCCGGAGGTCCGCCCCGCAGGTGGCGCCCGCGAGGACCCGCCCGCTGCGCGGGGCGACGCGGGCGAGAGCCGGGCGCAGCCGTGGCCGGGCCTGGCCGCGGAGGACCAGGGATGGCTGCATCCGGAGCCGGCGGGTCCCGCTCCGGCGAGCCCGCACTGGACCTCCCAGGACCCCGCGCACCTCGAAACGGTTCCGGCCGCCGCCGTGCCCCCGCCGGGCCCGGTCAAGCCGGTCCGCATCGGTCGCGGCACGGGACGGCTCTCGTCCCGGCTGATCACCGCCTACTTCGCCGGTGGTCTGGCTCTGCTGCTGGCCGGCACGGTCGCCGTCTTCTACCTCGCGTTCAAGGCGTACGGCGGGGAGCCCGGCACCACCGTCGCCGATCCTCGGACCTACCCGTCCCAGAGCCGGCCCTTGGCACGTCCGCCGGCCGCCGCGCCGGTGTCGCCCGGGTCCGCCCGGCCGTCGGTGCCGTTGCGGGCGCGGTTCGGGCCGCAGCAGTTGGCCAACGGGCAGTCGTTCGTGGTGCAGGGGGAGGGTGATGCCCGGTTCAGGATCACCGTCAAGGCGGGCAAGTTCCGCAAGGGCGGCTGTGATGCGTATGCGGTGAAGCCGGAGGAGGGCGGCTATCTTCCGGTCGAGCTCAAGCTCAAGGTGCTGCAGGGCGAGCCGGAGGTCAGCGAGTACGCCTTCCGCTTCCAGAAACCGAACGGGGAGTGGCTGCCCTCGGTCGGCGGGAGCGGGTGCGACGGGCGGAACTACGGCGGGTTCTTCCGGCGGCTGTCGGCCGGGCGGACGTACACCTCGTCGGTCGTCTTCGATGTGCCCAGCGCGAAGGGCGACATCGTCTTCGTCTATCCCCTGATGGACGTCGTGGCCGCGTGGAAGGTGAGGTGATCGCGGGGATCAGGTCGGCGTGAGCGTCCGCAGGACGTGGGCGATGTGGTGTGACGTGCTCCAGGCGATCCAGCTGGCCGAGCTGCCGCCGCCCCGCGCGCTGCGGGCACGGCGGGCGATCTCCGCGTCGCCCCAGGAGAACCGGGCGCCGGCGGACGGCCAGTGCGGGGAATCGACGAGGGTGCGGCACAGGTCGTGGCAGCGGTCGTCGCTGCGGCCACCCCGGCGGGCCCAGCGGTAGATCCACCAGTCGTGGTCCGCGGTGTAGCGCAGGGTCGGGAGCTGGCGGTGGCTGACGCCGTTGCGGCGTACCGGGGAGGTCACGCCGTAGTCGCCGTAGCCGACGCCCGGCTCGCTCAGCCGGGCCAGCACCTGCGCGTCGAGGCGTCCGACGGTGACCGGCCTGTCCGTGGGCAGGCCGTCCAGGTTGGGCGGCATGGCTCCGGCCGCGACCGTGACCGAGCGCCACGGCGTCGAGCGGGCCCAGCGCAGGACGTGCCGGGCGCGTTCCTCGAAGCGGTCCGCGTGGGCCGCGCAGGCCGTCTCGGCGAGGTCGATGACGAGGTCGACGCGTTCCGCCTCGAGTCCCGCGGTGGCGAGCATGCGGGCGGTGGTCACGGTCGCCGCCGCCGCGTTGTGCGCGTCGACGTGCGGCTGAAGACGAAGAACCGCCCGCATCAGGTGCATGCGAGCGGCGAGGCCGTGCTCCACCAGGCGGCGACGGCTGTCGTACGCCCTGAGCACCGGCAACATGGCCACGCCCAGTTCCGCCAGCTCCTCGGCGAGGTCCAGCGGCGGTGACACCAGCGGACTCGGGGGATCCGGCACGGCACCGAGGTCCACGGCGATCGCGCCCGTACGGGGTGGGAGCTGCCGCACCAGCGGAGGCAGCCGTTCCGCGGGGGTGACCTCGACGATCGGGGTCACCCGGCGGGCCGTGGCCGGGTCGAGGTGGTGCAGGGCGGCCATCTCGCCCCGGCGAGGGCGCAGGATGGGGCGGTACACACCGTCCTCCGTGACCTCGGGTCCCGTGAATACAGTCCTTGAACCTTTTTCGACGTGGCGGGGCCGGCTGTGCCCGCCGCTGGTCGACGGCCTGGCACCATCGGGCTCGATGCCAGGTGGAAAAAGGTTCATTCACTCAAAGTAGCGAAAGATCTCGGCCCCGTGCGGATGCAGAGTCCATTCCTCACTTCAGGTGAACTTGCGTCTCCCGGATTGTGTCGGAGGTGCCGGATACGGTGGTCGCCGTGACCGCATCGCTGGAGAGTCCCGCCGCCGAGGCCACCCGGGTCGTCGACGCCGTCCTGCACGACCTGGCGACGTCGCAGCACCGGGGCGTCGTCGTCGACTCGCCGCCCGGCGCCGGCAAGAGCACCCTCGTGGTCAAGGCCGCCGGGGTGCTGGCCGCGACCGGCACCCCGTTGATGATCGTGGCGCAGACCAACGAGCAGGTGGACGACCTGATCGCCCGTCTCGGCGTGGCCTCGCCCGAGCTCGGGGTGGGCCGGCTGTCGGCGGTGGACTACGCCGCGACCGAGCGCGTCCGCTCCCATCCGTCGTGCCGGGTCGCCGCCAAGGTGGCCGACCTGGGCGGGGCTCCGGTGACGATCGGCACCGCCGCCAAGTGGGCGACCGTCACCGACGGCACGTGGCCGTGGGCGATCGTGGACGAGGCGTACCAGATGCGCTCCGACGCCCTGCTCCGCGTGGCACCGCGGTTCGAGCGGGCGCTCTTCGTCGGCGATCCGGGCCAGCTCGACCCGTTCTCCACGGTGGAGGTGGACCGCTGGACCGGCCTCTCCTGGGATCCGACGCAGAGCGCGGTGGCGGTCCTGCTGCGACACAACCCCGATCTGCCCGTACACCGGCTACCCGTGTCGTGGCGGCTCCCCGCCTCCGCGGCGCCCGTGGTGGCCGAGGCGTTCTACCCGTTCACCGGCTTCCGCTCCGGCACCGGCCCCGGCGACCGCACGCTGACCTTCCCGGAGCCGGGCGGCTCACCCCTAGACGACGTGCTCGACACGGCGGCGGCCACCGGTTGGGGCCTCCACGAGCTGCCGGCGCGGTTCACCGTCCGTACGGATGCCGAGGCCGCCGCGGCCTGCGCCGGTCTCGCCGCCCGAGCCTTGGCCCGAAACGGCACCGCGATCTCCGAGGCCGGAACAACCCCGCTCACCGCCGACCGCATCGCCATCGGCGCGGCCCACCGGGACCAGGTCGCGGCGATCCGCTCCTGCCTCCCACCCGAGGCCGCGGACGTGACGGTCGACACCGCCAACAGACTCCAGGGCCGCGAGTACGACCTGACGGTGGTCCTCCACCCACTCTCCGGCCGCCAGGACGCGACCGCCTTCCACCTCGAATCGGGCCGCCTCTGCGTCCTGACCTCCCGCCACCGTCACGCGTGCGTGGTGGTGGCCCGCGCCGGCATCGCCGAGCTCCTGGACGCCCACCCCTCGACGGAACCGGTCCACCTCGGCGTGCCGGTCAAGTTCCCCGACGGCTGGGAAGCCAACCAGGCCATGCTCGCCCACCTCTCCCGCCCCACCTGACCCCGCCCCACCGAACCGGCCTGGCTCGGCTGGGCGGCGTGGTCGACTTAACGCCGTCGCACCTCGCAGCATCGACCCGCGCGCCGTCCGATCGCCGGTCCGGGTCGCTCCGGGTGACCTCGACGGGGGCGTAGCGAGTTTCGCGCGCCTCGCCGGCGCTGCCGTGGAGCCGGACGTCGATTCCGCCGAGGGGTGTGTTTTTCGCCGAAGCGTCAGACCGAGCCGAGGGGCGTGCTTTTCGCGGAAGCGTCAGACCGAAAGGCGCGTCCGTCCGATTAGGAGATTCCTTTCCACTGCAAGCTTTTGTACGCCGACAGCCTCCGCACCGGCAACTTGAGACCGTGCCAACTTCGGTGGCCGTGATCACCTTTCGGTGATGTTCGCATCGCTGTCATGAGCTCGAAATATGGACGCGATTGACTGTCAAATAGAGGACTGACTCGTGAGCCGACATGCAACTTGCACGTGCGGTTCGCCGTGCAAGTTGCATGTTCACGAGTCTCGGACCTGCTGCTCCAGCGTCGCCGCGAGGGTTTGAGCCTCCTGCCGGGTTTTATTGACGAACGTTTCTGAGATCTCGGACGAACCCTCTTCCTGTCGATCTCCGGAGATGAAACTCTTCTAGCCAGACGTAGCGCCAGCGACACGGACGGTGGTGGTACCGAATGCGTCCAGACGTTCTGGTCGGTCCTAGCGAGTGGGTGGTCGAACAGTTCGGTGACAAGGTCGCCGCCGAGCTCTGGACCCGGGTTCCCGAGGCCTTGAGCACGGCGATCGACCGTGAGGTCAGCGGACACCCCTCGACGACGCAGACCGCGGAACGAGTCCTCGCCAACCCGCGTTGGCCCCTGCCGTACGAGGAACTGGTGCTCTTCCTGGGCACCCTCCCCGGCGCCGAGATCATCAGTGTCCCCAAATCGGTCTATCAGCTCGTTGTCATCAACGGGCACGTCGTCGTCCCCTGGTGCTACGGCCAGTCGGCGCGCGACTCCATGCGGGACGCGCCGGTCGGCCGCTCGTTCGGCCGCCTCGCCCGCGAACTCCTCGGCCGCTTCGGTCCACCCTGGCGTCGCTCCCAGGCCGAGTTCCCACTCCCGCTCGACGCCGTCGACGAGCGCGAGGTCGCCAAGATCTGCGCGGCGATCGCCCGCATCGAGCCCACCCCGGAAGTGGTGATCGCCGGCTTCGCGGGCGCCCCGAACCTCGGCCTGCTGCGCGCCTGCCTGGGCGAGATCAAGTCCACCGACAACGGCTCGCTCAACTGGAGCCACATCGACGACCTTCCCCTGCCCCCACCGGTGATCCCGCGCCCGCGCCGCATGCAGTTCCCCTGACCCGACCACCCCGCCACCCGTCGCCCGCCCGGACCCGGTCCAGGCGGGCGACGGCTGTGCGCGGCCCACTCCAGCCGGCCGGCGTTTGTGGATGGCTCGCGCCGGCCGGGCGGCGTTTGTGGATGGCTCGCTCCGGCCGGGCGGCGTTTGTGGATGGCTCGCGCCGGCCGGGCGGCGTTTGTGGATGGCTCGCGCCGGCCGGGCGGCGTTTGTGGATGGCTCGCTCCGGCCGGGCGGCGTTTGTGGATGGCTCGCTCCGGCCGGCCGACGTTTGTGGGAGGCTCGCTCCGGCCGGGCAGCGGTTGTGGGAGCCCCGCTTCGGCCCGAGCCCGTGGGATGGTCGCCGCAGGGAAGCCGGGATCGGCCGGGCGGGCCAGGCGCCCGATCGGCCATGCGCCCGATCGGCCGGGCGCGCGATCGGCCGGATGCCCGCCCGATCGGCCGGATGCCCGCCCGATCGGCCGGATGCCCGCCCGATCGGCCGGATGCCCGCCCGCCCGATCGGTCGCCCGGCCGCGGCACAACACGGCGAGGATGGCTTACCGCGAGCGCGGGAACCCCCCCAGGCCGGCCCGGAGCGGCCTCACGCGGTCGGGCCGCAGCCCTCCGGAATGGCCACCGTGCCCGTTGACGGGGTCTGGGACGTCTGACCGGTCGCGGTGAAGTAGAACCACACGTTGAGCGTCGCCGATCGCAGGCCCGTCGACCACGGGATCACGCTGTGTCCCTTGCGCATGAGGTTCGTCCAGCCGGCGGAGGAGCTCAGGATGTAGACGCCGGGCCGGGTGATGGCGCCGCTGGTGCTGGTCGGGTTGAGGCCGACGACCTCCCAGCGGACGATCGTGCCGGTGGTGAACTCGTTGGTGCCGACGAGCCAGTCGACGGTCCATTCCTGACGGTCAGGGTTGCAGGTCGCGGTGCCGACGACCTCTTCGAGAAGGATGGGACCGTCGTCGGGGTCGTCGGCGGCGGCGGCCGGGGTGGCGATCACCGCGGCGCCTGCCAGGGCGGCGAGGGAGCCGGCGAGCGCGGCCATCAGCCGGCGCACGGGGGTGGAAGACAGCACGTCTGCTCCTGAGGGTAGGCGGGTGGGTCCACTGTGGAGATCGATCACAGTGACTATATGGATAGTGGCACCCTCCCTCAATGCGCCGGGCGGGCGAGGGCTCACACCGCGGTCGGCACGCTGACTCCGGTCAGGCGTTCCGCCTCGGCCCACAGCCGGGCGCGGGCCTCGCCGTCCAGAGCCCGCCGCGGCACCCGCGCCGCCGCTGCCGGGCCGGTCAGGCCGAGGGGGCCGCCGGGGCCGTAGTGGCCGCCGGCGACCGCGTCGGGGCTGGTCGCGGCGTACAGGAGGGGTTCCGCGCCCTGTGAGACCGGCTGGGACGGCAGGAGGCGCCAGATGATCCGGCGGGGCAGAGAGGCCCGGTCCCGGCCGAGGGCGGGGCCGGTCGTCGTCAGGTTGGTGCGGGTGTAGCCGGCGTCCGAGGACGTGCTGAGCAGGGGCCAGCCGTGGCGTCGTGCCAGGTCGGCGAGGTGCAGGGTGAGCATCAGGTCGGCCAGTTTGGACTGGCCGTACGCGCCCTGGGGCGAGTAGCCGCGTTCCCATTGGAGGTCGTCCCAGCGGATCCGGGCGAAGTGGGCCGCGCCGCTGCTCATGGTGGCCACGCGGGGGTTGTCCGCGGCGAGCAGGCGGGGCAGGAGCCGTACGGTCAACGCGAAATGGCCGAGGAAGTTGGTGCCGAACTGCAGCTCGAAGCCGTCGGCGGTGGTGTGCCGGGCCGGCGGTGTCATGACGCCGGCGTTGTTGAGCAGGAGGTCGACCGGCTCGGTGAGGCCCTCGGCGAACTCGCGGACGGAGGCGAGGTCGCCCAGGTCGAGGCGGCGAACCTCGACGGCGGCCCGGGGGTGGGCGTCGAGGATCTCGGCGCGGGCCCGGTCGCCCTTGGCGGGCGTGCGGACGGCGAGCACGACGTGGGCCCCGGCGGCGGCGAGGCGGGCGGCTGCCTCCCGGCCGGTCCCGCTGTTGGCGCCGGTGACCACGGCGAGTCTGCCGGTCTGATCGGGTACGTCGTACATTGCCCACTCCTAAGAGACTGCCGGTCTGTTATTTCGGAAGTTAACAGACTGACGGTCTCTTAACAAGGTCGGTAGCATCGTGCCGTGGTCACCTTCCAGCGCGCCCGCAGCGACGAGCAGCGTGGCCAGCGCCGGCGGGTGATCCTGGACACGGCCGCGGCGATGCTCGCCGAGATGCCCGTGGTCGAGCTCAGCCTCAACGAGCTCAGCCGGCGGGTCGGCCTGGCCAAGTCGAACGTGCTGCGCTACTTCGAATCGCGCGAGGCCGTCCTGCTGGAGCTGATGGAGGAGCAGACCCGCGCCTGGGTCACCGGCCTGGAGCAGAGCCTCGCCGTCGACGCGGCCGCCGATCCCTATCGACGGGCGCACCGGATCGCCACGCAGCTCGCGGCCTCGCTGGAGGCGTACCCGGTGCTCTGCGATCTTGCCGGCACCCAGGCCGCCGTCCTCGAACGCAACGTCTCCCCGGCCATGATCGTGCGCTCGAAGCGCGCGACGGCGCGGGACGCCGCCCGGCTGGCCCGTCTCGTCCGGCGCCACCTGCCCGAGCTGGGCGAGGACGACGCGCTGCGGTTCACGGCCACCGCGGCAATGGTGGCCGGTCCGGTCTGGAACCACACGCACCCGTCGCCGGCGGTGATGGCCGCGCTCGACGCGGAGCCGTCCCTCGCCGGCCTGCGGGCCGACTTCACCACTCGGTTCGGGGAACTGCTGGAGCTGCTGCTCAGGGGGCTGCTCGCCACCGCGTCCCGCTGACGGCGACCGGCGGCGCACATCGGATAACCTGCGAAGAATGCCCGAGCCTGAGTCGCCCACCGTCATCCGGGACCGGGCCGTCTCCGTCGCCGACTACCTGCTCGCCGTGCGCGCGCAGATGGAACGCCCGGCGCGCACCGTGCCCGCGGAGGCCTACTGGCTCGACACCCTGCCCGCCCACCCCGCCTGCCGGCACGGCCCGGCCGCCGACGGCACGACCTGGCTGCGGGTCGGCCTGCCGGAGCTGCCCGGGCCGCCGCCGGTGCCCGCCGAGCTGCGCCGCCGGCTCAACGAGGTCACCCCCGCCGACGAGCCGCGGCTCGACGACGAGGACGACGGCTTCGCCGCCTGGCGGGAGGAGGTCTGGCGGCCGTGGTCGCTGCTGAGCCGCAGCGCCGAGCAGACCCGTACCCTGCATCGTCGGCTCTTCGATCTCATGCACCAGATCGACATGACGGCGGCCACCACCGAGCTCGTGTGGGGCCACGGCATCCTGGAGACCGTCGTGGACGGGCAGCGGGTGCGGTATCCGCTGGTCGCGACGCCGGTGATCATCGAGTACGAGCCCGACCGGTCGCTCATCACGGTCTCCCCGCAGGGGCCGTCGCGGCTACAGACCGACGCGCTGACCGGGCTCGACGAGCGCTACCTGGGGCAGCTGCTCGCCCTGGCCGGGCCCGCCGGGACGATCGAGGCCGACCTGTGGAACGACCTCGAGCGGCGCGAACTGTTCGAGCGGGCGCTGGGCCGGCTGGGCTACGACCGGGTCGTCACCGGCCCCGGCGACGTCGTGGCCGGGCCGCACATCGCCGACACCGGCGTCCTGTTCGCGCGCCCCCGGCAGCGGCTGCTGCGCGGCTTCCTGGAGAGCCTGCGGGACCGGCTGCTCGCGGGCGACACCGCGAGCATCGGCGCGCTCGCCGCGATCGTCGCGCACGAGCCGAGCCGGCTGCGCATGCCCGACGACCGGCCGGAGGAATGGCACCGGGTGGGGGAGCGGCTGCTCATGCCGCTGCCCACGAACGAGGCGCAGGAGTCGATCGCGCGCCGGCTCGCCCACCACCGCAACGTCGCCGTGCAGGGCCCGCCCGGCACCGGCAAGACGCACACGATCCGCAACCTGATCTGCCATCTCATGGCGAACGGCAAGCGGGTGCTGGTCGTCGCGCAGAAGGAGGACCCGCTGCGGGTGCTCCGCGACGGGCTGCCCGAGGAGGTGCGGGCGCTGTGCCTGGCGGTGCTCGGGCGTACGACGGACCAGCTGGTGCAGTTGCAGCTCGCCGCCCGGGAGCTGTCCGACCGGGCCGCCACCCTGGACAAGGGCGCCGAGGCGAACCGGGTCGCGCGGCTCACCGAGCGGCTGGAGGAGGCGGAACGGGAGCTGGCCCGGGTGCTGGGCGGTCTGCGCGCGATCGCGGAGAGCGAGTCGGCCACGTACAGCATCGACGACGTCGCCCTCTCACCCGGGGACGTGGGCGCCTGGCTGCGGGAACGGGCCGCGACGCACGGCGGCATCCCGGACGCCGTCGATCCGTACGATGCGCCGCCGCTGAGCGCCGACGAGTTCGCCGCGCTGCTCGATCTGGCCGCGGGCCTGGCGCCGGCGGACCGGGCGGCGGCGCTGCGCGACCTGCCCGACGTCGCCGTCCTGCCGGACGCCGCGCAGGCGAAACAGGACCGGGCCGACCGGGCGTCGGCCGCGGAGCGGGTGTCACGCTTGGCGTCGGCCGGCGTCGACCCTGATTCCGTACGGGCACACGGCTCAGAAGCCCTGGCTGACCTGATCGACAAGTTGAGGGACGCCGTCGCGTGGCTGCACCGGCGCGAGGGCACGTGGACGGACCGGCTGGGCCGCCTGCTCGCCGACCCGCACTGGGCCACGGTGTGGACCGACCACGTCGCCGCCACCGAGGAACTGCAACACTCCCTCGCCGGCCTGACCCGCCGCCTCGCCGGGCACCGGGTCGCCGTGCCCCCGCCGCTCGCCGCCGAGCCCCGGCGTCTGGCCGCCACGCTCGACGAGGTGGCCGAGCGCTTCGCGGCCGGCAAGGGGCTCAACCGGCTGCTCCACGCCACGCTGTGGAAGGTCGCCGACGAGGTACGCGTCGACGGCGAGCCACTGCGCACGGCCGACGACGTGGCGATCGCCGCCGCCTGGGTACGCCGCACGCAGGCGCAACGCCGGCTGGGCGAGCACTGGTCGGAGTGGATCCAGCGCCTGGGCATCCCGCCGCGCGAGGGCGATCCGGAGGTGTGGGCGGGCGGGCTGCTCGCCGAGGCGGCGCAGTCGCTGGGGTGGGACGCCCGGCAGTGGCCCGAGTTGTCCGGCCGGCTCGCTCTGCTCGTACCCCAGGAAGAGCTTGCCCTCGACGCCGCCCGGCTGGCGGAGATCTCGGCGCTGCTCGACGACGGCCCGGTGGTCTTCGAGCTCGACCGGCTGGACGCCGCCGACCGGGCGATCGCCGATCACCTGGCCCGGTGGCCGCGGATGGCGGAGGCGTGGCGCACGCTCGACGGCTGGGACGACGCGCTCGCGGAGGCGCACCGGCTGCTCGCCCTGCGCCCGGACGTGGCGCGCTACCTGGAGCTGCACGGACGCCTGGTCGCGGTCGCCCCCGAGTGGGCCGGCCAGGTCGCGGCGGGCGTGGTGCCCGCCGTCTCCGGCGCCGCGTGCCTCCAGGCCTGGCAGTGGCGGCAGGCGCAGACGTGGTTCGACCAGGTGGTCGGCAGTGTCGACCCGGCGGTGCTCAACCGCCGCGCCGAGCAGGGCCGGGACAGGATCCGCAGGCTCACCGGTGAGCTGGTCGTGGCGTCGGCGTGGCTCGAGGTCGCCCGCGCGCTCGACGACCGCCGCCGCGCCGCCCTCGCCGACTGGACCACCGCCCTGCGCAAGATCGGCAAGGGCACCGGACGCAGCGCCGCCGCCTGGCAGGCGCACGCCCAGCGGGCCATGGAGTCCGCGGTGGAGGCCGTGCCGGTCTGGGTCATGTCGGTGGACCGGGCGATCGAGCAGTTCGCCGGCGGCGCCCGCTTCGACGTGGTCATCGTGGACGAGGCGTCCCAGGCCGACCTCTTCGCGCTGCCGGTGCTGTCGCTCGCCGAGCGGGCCGTCGTGGTCGGCGACGACCAGCAGATCGGGCCGCAGCTCGGCTTCGTCGGGTCGGTCGGCGGCCTGATCCACAGCCACCTCGACGACATACCGTCCGCCGAGCACTTCGACCCGGAGTCGTCGCTGTACGACCACGCGGTGCGGCGCTCGCCGGAGCGGATCCTGCTCACCGAGCACTTCCGGTGCGTACCGCAGATCATCGAGTTCTCGTCGCGGCACTACTACGACGGCAAGATCCAGCCGCTGCGCGCCGACCGCCCGGCCCTCGATCCGGTCCGGGCGGTCTTCGTCGCGGACGGCGTCCGGCAGCCGCTGGCGGCCTTCGGAGACGTCAACCTCGCCGAGGCGGACGCGCTGGTCGAACGGGTCGCGGCGATCGTGGCGGACCGGGCGTACCGGGGGAGGACGCTCGGCGTGATCAGCCTGCTGAGCAGCAGCGGACAGGCGTCGTACCTGCTGTCGCGGCTGCGCGAGACCATCGGCGAGGACGAGATGGAGGCGCGCCGGCTACGGGTCGGTGACGCGTACACGTTCCAGGGCGACGAACGCGACGTGGTGCTGGTCTCGATGGTCGTCTCCGACAACGACGGCCGGGTGGCGGCCTTCACCAAGCGCGAATACCACCGCCGGATCAACGTCGCCGCGTCCCGCGCCCGGGACCAACTGTGGATCTTCCATTCCGTACGCCCGTCCTCGCTGCACGCCGACGACGCCCGGGCGCTGCTGCTGAACTACGCGCTGAACCTCACCGCCTTCGGCTCGCAGACGGACGCGGAACTGCTCTGCGAGAGCGACTTCGAACGCGAGGTCCTGCGCCGGCTGGTCGCCCGCGGCTACCGCCCGACACCCCAGTTCCGCATCGGCGGCTACCGCATCGACTTCGTCCTCAACGCGCCGGACGGCCGGCGGCTGGCCATCGAGTGCGACGGGGACGCGTACCACGGCCCGGAGCAGTGGGAGAGCGACATGCGCCGGCAGGCGGTGCTCGAACGGGTGGGCAACTGCGTCTTCGTCCGCATCCGGGGCAGCATCTTCGCCCGCGAACCGGAGGCGGCCCTGCGCCCCCTCTGGCAGCGCATCGAGGAGCTGAACATCACCCCGTTCGTCCCCGAGCCCGCCGTCCCTCAGCCCGCGGTCCCTCAGCCCGCGGTCCCTCAGCCCGCGGTCCCTCAGCCCGCGGTCCCTCAGCCCGCGGCGCCTTCAGCCGAGGCGCCGCGGGCGGAGGGCGGCTGAGGCGCCGCGGGCCGGTGGGTCGCTAGACCGTGGCCGCCCGGTCGGCGGGTTCGATGCGGGCCTTGACGCCGGAGTGCTCCGCCAGCAGGTTCAGCAGCGCCGGGCCGTCGAGCAGCTCGAGGGGCCGGCCCGCGACCGCCTCGTGGGCCTCGGGGTCGAAGCCGTCCGTCGCCACCAGGATGCCCTTCGTGGCGCCCGCCTCGGCGACCGCGGCGGCCAGGGCTCCGGCGGTGGCGGCGTCGACCGGGCGGCCCCGTACGGCGTGGATCACGACCTGGCCGCCGAAGATCGGCCGGGGATCGGTGGCCACGCAGCGGCCGTCGGCGATCGGGCCCACCGACAGGCCCATGTTGGCGAACAGGTCGGCGACCGTCTGCTCCCACTCGGCGTCCGCCATGGTCGTCAGGTTGGGGCGCTGGTCGATGTCCGCCAGCACGTTGAACTCCTGGGTGAAGTCGCGATCCGCCTCGCGGTCGAACTCGAGCACCGGGCGTACCCCGTCGAGCTGGTCCGGATTGTCGGAGAGGCCGGCCTGCAGGTGCTTGAGACAGGCGACCGGATCGACCCGGCGCAGCTTGATCGCGGCGAACGTCGCCCGGTCGGTACGCAGCGAGACCAGGCACGGACGGACGAATTGGCCGGTACGCCGGTCGATGGTGTCGACGATGCCGTTGAACAGCACCTCGGCGACCAGGCCGCCCCGGTCCGCCTCGATGATCTCGTGCACCGTCCGCAGCGCCACCATGGAGATGATCTCCGTGTAGCGGCGGCGGACCTCGTCCTGGTCGCGCGGCACCGCCACCAGATCGTCCCGGACCCGGTCGTAGCGGTATTCCTTGACCACCGGGATCACCTCGACCGGCGGCAGGTGATACTCGATCAGCAGATGCTGCTTCTTCGGCAGGTACGCGAGCCGGAAGTGCTGAGGGAAGTCGTCCGGGTACACGGAGTTGCCGAGCACCATGGCGAAGTATTCGACCACGGAGGCCGGGTCCGCGCTGGCCACGGCGGCGGCGAACCGGTCCACCTCCGCGTTGTACGCCAGCAGCTTCGCCTCGTACCGCCGGCGGTTCTCCTCGTACTGGCGGCGGCGCGCCTCGAGCTGGCGGGTCCGGCGGGTCTCGTTCTCCGCCCAGCGCGCCTTGGCCTCCTCGAACGCCCGCTGGGCCTGGGCGAGCTGCTGCTGGTGGAGGCGTTCACCGCCGAGGATCTTGCCGACGCCGCGCGGCTCCGGCGGCGCGTAGCTCGGCCAGGACGGCTCGGGCGCCGGCCGGCCCAGCGGACCCGGGTCGAACGGCGGCGCGGCGATCGGCTTCTTGAACCGGTCGAGGTCGATGTGGTCGTCCACGTCCAGCGTGGACAGCAGCAGGGAATCGAGGTCGGACAGCCGGGCGCGGAGGTCCGCGTTCGCCACCGCGGCATCGGCGCTGCGGGCCTCCGCGTACAGCCGGCGATGCTCGCGTTGACGTTCCGCGTCGGCGGCGGCCTGCTGCGCCGCGGCGATCGCCAGGTCGGCGTTGCGCCGGATCAGCTGGCGTTGCTGCGTGGCCGCCGTACGCGCCCGTTGCTCGGCGGCCGCCTGCGTCGCGTGCGCCCGCTGCATGTCTCGAATGATCCCCATGCGTGGTCCTCGCTCACGTGTCCGAAGGGCCACCATATCCACCGTCTCGCGATCTCGTTACGGCGAGCACCGCCCCGGACGCGGTGGGTGCATAGTGAGCATGGTCACTGGGTAGGTGTCGCACATGGTTCCACAGTCAGCACACGCAGTGACTGTCCGTCATGGATAGGGGGACTTTGTGCTGCTCGACCGCCGTGTCCAGGGCGTCGGCCGATCGGCTAAATTCACGCTCTGATCGGCCGAAGAGCCCCTGATCGTTGTTTTGTTGGGCGAGCTGCGAAAACATTGACGCGGCCGCCCCCTGTTACACAGAGCGGTGACGGGTCGTAATAGGTCAGGGGCATCGTTCATTCGGGAGGGGAGGTGGCGGCGGCGCATGACGGCACCAGACGAGCGTTTCCCGCGTCCGCGCGCCCTCCGCGACCGGCTCTCCCGCCGACCCCGGCTCAGCCCCAACGCGGCACCCACCCAGCCGCACCTGCCCGAGTCGCGCGCGGCCGTGGATGACGAGGCGTGGTTCACGTACACGGCCGACGGCGACCGGATCGTCTGGTCCGAGGCCCTCGCCGCGCTGCTCGGCCGGCCGCCCAGGGACCACGAGCTCAGCCGGCAGCTCCTCGCCCGGCACGTGCACCGCGACGACCACGCCAAGGCGCTCGGTTCGATCACCCGCGCCTGGACGGCGCGCGAGCCGGTGCGGACCACCGTACGGCTGATGCGCGCCGACGGCGGATGGTTCGACGTGGACTGCCGCCTGGAGCCGATCAACGCCCCGGACGGCACCGTGAGTGGCATCCGCGGCGCGTTGCGTGACGTCTCCGCCCGGGAGCGCGCCCGCCGCGAGGTGGCCCGCCTCACCCGCCGCGGCGAGACCGTCCAGGCCTCCATCGTCGACCCCGACCCCGCGACCGGACTCCTCACCCGCGCCCGCTTCGCCGACGAGATCGACCGCACCCAGCGCTCCGGCGGGGGCGCGCTCCTGATCGTCCGCGTCGAACCCGACCGGGCCGACGGCATGCGCTTCGACCTGAACGCTGATCTGCTGCACCGGGCCGCGCGCGTACTCGAAGGCCTCGTCCGCCCGGACGACCTCCTCGGCCGCGTCGGCCCGAACGAGATCGGGGTGCTGCTGCCCGGCGCCTCCTGGGTCATGGCCCGCCGCCAGGCCGACCTCTTCGTCGAGGCGCTCCGCAGCCAGCCGTTCGTCCTGCCCGACGCCTGGGTCCACGCCCGCGCCTGGGGCGGCCTCGTCCGCTTCCGCCCGCACGGCGACGCCGGAAGCCACGACCTGCTCATCGACGCCGAGCACGCCTGGCGCCAGGCCCGCGAGGCGGACCGCCCGCTGACCCTGGTCGCCGACCCGGTGCCGGCCAAGGACCGCCAGGGCTCCTACCGCAACCGCGTCGCCGACGCCCTCGGCACCGACCGGTTCACCCTGTTCGCCCAGCCCATCCTGGAGCTCCAGACCAACCTGGTGCCCCGCCACGAGCTGCTCCTGCGCGTCCTCGACGAGCACGGCGAACCGCAGTCGCCCGCCCACGTCCTCGACACGGCGGAACGCCTCGACGCGGTCTACGACATCGACCTCTGGGTGGTCGAGCGGGCGATGGAGGTCGCGGCGTCGCTGCCCGCGCACTCCTTCCAGATCAACCTCTCCGGGCGTACGGTCGGCGACCCGCGCCTGACCGCGGAGGTCGAGGCCCTGATCGAACGGTACGCGGTGAACCCGGAGCAACTCACCTTCGAGATCACCGAAACGGCGCTGATCGGCAACCTCTCCGAGGCCCGCAACTTCGCCGACCGCATCCGCGACCTGGGCTGCCAACTCGCCCTCGACGACTTCGGCTCGGGCTACGCCTCGTTCCGCTACCTCCGCCTGTTCCCCATAGACCTCGTGAAGATCGACGGCGAGTACGTCCGCAACCTGGTCAACAGCCCGCAGGACCAGGTGCTGGTCAGGGCCCTGGTCCAGGTCTGCCAGGCGTACGGCATCCACACGGTGGCCGAGTTCGTCCAGGACGAGGCGACAATGCGGATGCTGCGCGAGTTCGGGGTCGACTTCGTGCAGGGCTACCTGATCGGCCGGCCGGGGCCGCTCTCGAACCTCGGCCCGGCACCCCGCCTCCGCCGCTCCTGACAGCGGCCTCCCGCCGCCGCCCCACCCCGCGCACTCCCACCACCGTCCGTCGTCTGGCGCCGGTCACCCCTCACCGGTCACCCCTCGCCGGTCACCCACCGCGCGTTGGCCACCGCGCGTTGGCCACCGCGCGTTGGCCACCGCGCGCTTCCACCGCGCGCTTCCACCGCGCGCTTCCACTGCGCGCTCCACTGCGCGCTTCCACTGCGCGCTCCACTGCGCGCTTCCACTGCGCGCTCCACTGCGCGCTCCACTGCGCGCTCCACCGCGCGTTGCCCACTGCGCGTCTTCCACCGCGCGTTGCCCACCGTGCGTCTCCCACCGCCATCTCCCACCGCGTCACCCACGTCCGTCGCCCGTCGTTTGTCCGTCGCCTGGCGCCTTTCACTCGCTGGCGGCAGCGTTGGGTGCCGTTGCCCGTCGCCTTCCTGGCGCTGCGGCCGGCCCGGCCGGCGTGCGGTCCCTGCCGTTCTGTTGCGTCTTGACCGCGGCTTTCGTCCCGTTTCGGCGGGCTGAAGCGGGAGGATTGCGGACCGCAGGATCCGGGTATCGGGCCTGCATGGAGCACTACACGATCGCCACGATTGCCGAGAAGAGCCCGGACTTCCGCCGTGTGCTGTGGACGGGCAAACACACCCAGCTTGTGATCATGACGATCCCGCCGGGCGGCGAGATCGGTGAGGAGGTCCACGAGGTGGACCAGATCCTGACGTTCGTGAGCGGTACGGGTGAGGCCAAGGTCAGCGGCCAGACCCGCAAGGTCAACCAGGGCGACCTGGTGGTGGTGCCGGCCGGCCACAAGCACAACTTCACCAACGAGGGCCCGAACCCCCTGGTCCTGTACACCGTCTACGGCCCGCCCGAGCACGCCGAGGGTGCAGTCCACAAGACGAAGGAAGAGGCGGACGCGCTGGAAGAGGCCGGCAAGGACGAGCCCCCGCAGTCCTGAGCCCGGAACAGCCGCATCCCGCCGTGCCGCCCCGTGGGGAGCAACTTCCCCAAGGGCGTCCGGCGCGGCGTGCGACTTCCGAAGGGCCGGCCACGCTCGTAGGCGGTGGCGGCGGGCCCGAGGAGCGTCAGGCCGAGAGGTGCGAGTTCCGGAAGACCGTCCGGCGCGGTGTGTGACTTTCCCCCCGAACGACACAGCGCCGGGATCGGCCGAGGCCCCCCAGCCAGCCGATCCCGGCGCCGTGCCGGGGTGGAAAGTCCGGCTCGAACATTACCCTTGAGCGTTCAAGGAAGTCGATCGCGCTTGCCCGTTTGTTGGGCTTCTGTTCCCCAACGTATGCCGTGCCGTCGCAGCTCAACGGCCTTGTTTCCGTATTCGTCGAAGTCGTTGCCGGCAGTGGACCCCGGGCCGCCACCACGCCCGCGCGGCGACGACCGACCGCTCCGGACGTTCCGAATCGGACAGTTCCGCGGGCGGCTTTCGGCGTACGCGAGTGTTGGTTCTCGGGGGTTTGTCGCCGGGCCGGAGCAGGCAGCGGGTGCGAACCGGGGTTCGGCCGCCGGGCCGCGACGATCAAGCCACCCGGTCGATGGTCGCTTCCGGGCAGGTCATTAACCTGCTGCCATGGACGAGCCGCGGTGGTTGACGGACGAGCAGCAGCAGGCGTGGCGCAAGTTCGTCGAGGTCCTCGTGAAGGTCCCGGCCGCCCTCGAGGGCCAGCTCCAACGGGACTCGGGCGTGACCCACATGGGCTACCTGGTGCTGTCCACCCTCTCGGAGCGCGAGGACCGCCGCCTCCCGATGAGCCGCCTCGCCAAGAAGGCCAGCGCGTCCCTCTCCCGCCTCTCCCACGTGGTCGCCCGCCTGGAGGCCCAGGGCTGGGTACGCCGCGAACGTGACCCGGAGGACGGCCGGGTCCAGATCGCGGTCCTGACGGACGAGGGCTACAACAAGATCGTCGAAACGGCCCCGGGCCACGCGGACGCCGTCCAGGAACTCGTCTTCGACCGTCTCACCCCGACCCAGATCCGCCAGCTCACCAAGGTCTGCGAATCCCTCCTGGAAACCCCGCCCGACTCCCATTGACCCCGTCCGCGCGGGCGGGGTCAATGGGAGTCGGGCGTCGCGGGATGCTGCTCGCGCGCGCGACGGGATGCTGCTCGCGCGGGCGTGGGTGTCGCGGGATGCAGCTCGCCCGAGCGCGGGCGTCGCGGGAGGTCGCCCGCACGAGCGCGGGCACTCGGTGGGGAAACGCGGGCATTCGGTAGGGCGACCGGCGCGGAGGTCGGTCAGCGGAGGTCGGTCAGAAGCGGCCGCCGCCGCCCCGGCGACCGCCGCCTGCTCCGCCGCCGCCCGTGCGGCGTCCGCGGCTGGCGCTTCCGCCGAAGCCGCCGCCCGACCAGCCGCCGCCCCGGCCGCCGGAGTGGCCGTGGGACCGGCTGCCGCCGGAGAGGATGCCGCCGAGCACGGCGCCCGCGAAGGCTCCTGCGTCGAAGCCACCGGCCCCGCCCCGGCCGTAGCCGCCCGAGCCGTAGTCACCGGGACCGTAGCCGCCCGAGCCGTAGCCACCGGGACCGTAGCTGCCCGAGCCGTCGCTGCCGTAGGCCGCCCAGCCCTGCACGTCGGAGTGGGCGGCGCTGCTCGCGGCCCCGGCCTGGCGCTGGGCCTGCTGGGCCTCGGCGAGCGCGGTGATCGGGTCGGACTCCGCGAGGCTTTCGGCCAGCGCCAGGTGGCGGAAGGCCTCGGAAAGGGACGCCCGCGCGCCGGTGCCCACGGCGCCGCGACGGGTGGTGATGAAGTCGGAGGCCGTGGCGACCTCGGCCCTGGCTACCGGTAGGGCCTGGGTGAGCTGGGCGCGAGCCCGCGCGAGTCGCTGCGCCGCGTCCTGGGCCTCGGCGAGGGCGCGGTCGAGGATGGCGTCGGCGGCCTGGAGGGCGGCGACGGCCACGACCGGGTCCGGCTGCTCGGCGGCCAGGTGGCCGCGCACCTCGGCGACCGTGCGCTCGGCGCCGGCAACCGCCTCAGCGAGCCCGGGCGGAGCAGCCATCCCGCCACCAGCCATCCCGCCACCGGTCGGGCCGCCGCTGGCCGGGCCGCCGCCGGCTGGGCTGCCGCTGGCCATCCCGCCACCGGCTGCGGTGCCGCTCCCGTTCCCGCTGGTGCTGGTGCTGGTGCTGGTGCTGGTGCTGGACAGCGTCGCGCGGCCGGTGGCGATCTCCGACTCGAGCTCGGTGATCAGCGCGTCGGCGGCCGATCGCGCCGCCTCGAGGTCGGTCGCGGCGCGGTGAATCGCGGCCACCAACTGCTCGGCCTGCTGAACGGCCTGCTCCGCCGCCCGCACCGCCAAAGCCGCCTCGGCCCGCCCACCGGAAACCCCGCCCGAGGCGGGCCCGGCGTGTTGGGCAGGGCCCGCGTCCGGGGTGGCGGCCGCATCGGGGGTACCACCCGCCCCCAAGGCCGCGCCCGCGCCCGAGCCTGCGCCCGAGCCTGCGCCCGAGCCTGCGCCCGCGCCCGCGCCCGAGCCTGCGCCCGAGCCCGAGCCCGCGCCCGCGCCTGCACCCGCGCCTGCACCCGAGCCCGAGCGCGCGCCCGCCCCCGAGGCAGGTCCGGCCGCGCTGTCGGGAGTTGGTGGGGTGGTCAGTGCCGCTCGCGCCCGTGCGATTGCCGAAGTTGTGAACTGGAGTCTCTCTCGGGCCTGGTCCACGTTTCCCGACACCGCCGTTACCGTCTGGCCTGACCAGCGCCGGCTCAGTTCGGTCGCCGTGGTGGTGGCCGCGGGCAGGGCCGCCTCCAGCGCAGCGAGGCGGGTTTCCAGCTCGGCGGCCACCTGCGGCGCGCGGGTTTCGAGGTCGCGGAGGCGGTCGAAGGCCTCCGATTCCGCGTCCAGGCGGTCGTCGGCCGCGCGGCAGCGGGCGATGATCTCGGTGAGGGTGCGGCGGCGGGTCTCCTCGTCGGGGGCGGGGTTCTCGTCGAGGCTCATGCGCAGGCGGAAGGCCTCGGCCACGTCCTGGCGGGAGGCCTCCAGCGCCGCGCGGAAGCGGGCCGTCTCGGGGTCGCCGTACTGGGCTGTGGCCAGGTCGAGTTCGCTCTGGCTGGCGCGCAGGTCGTCGTCGAGCTCCAGCAGGAGCGCGTTGGCCTGGGCGGTCAGGTCGGCCGTGGGCGGGCCGGCCCCGAGCACGGGCGGGGCCTGGGCGCGCCGCCTGCGGCGGAGGAAGACCCAGAGCAGGGCGCCGGCGATGATCGCCGTGAGGAGGATCAGGACCCAGGCGTACGAGGAGGAGCCGCCGGCCGCCTGCTCGTAGCCGGTGGCCGCCGCGATCACCGCGCCGGACCAGTCGCCTCGGGCGAGGGCCGGTTCGATGTCCTCGGCCGCGACCTGTTCCAGCTCGTCGTCGGTGATGCGGGCGTAGGGTGGGAAGGAATACGCGTACGTCCGGTCGTCGGTCGCCACCGCGAGCAGCGCGTCGCGGTCGCCGAGGTCGCTGAGCTGGGCCGTCTGGTCCGTCCACTGCTGGGCCGCGGTGTCGTCGAAGGAGTCGACGAGCACGACGAAGAGCTGGATCCCGGTCTCGCGCTGGAGCGAGGCGAGCGCGCGGTCGATCTCGGCGCGCCCGCCGAGCGCCCCGGCGTCGTCGGTCACCTGGGTCGCCAGCCGGCCGGGCGGGTCGGCGCGCGCGGGGGCCGGGATCAGCACGAGGGCCAGGATCAGCAGGAGTACGCGGCGCGCGAAGGTCACCCGGACACCGTAGATGCTCGGTCCGACACTTCGCGCCCACCGCACGGGGTGGCAAGGTGGTCGCATGAGCCAGCGAGTCAACGGAGTCATCGCCCGGGCGAAGGGCGCACCCGTCGAGGTCACCACGATCGTCGTGCCGGATCCCGGCCCCGGCGAGGCCGTCGTCAAGATCCAGGCGTGCGGCGTGTGCCATACCGACCTGCACTACCGCGAAGGCGGCATCAACGACGATTTTCCCTTCCTGCTCGGCCACGAGGCCGCGGGGGTCGTGGAGTCGGTCGGTGCCGGGGTCACCGACGTCGCCCCGGGCGATTTCGTCGTGCTGAACTGGCGCGCCGTCTGCGGTGACTGCCGGGCCTGCCGCAGGGGCAAGCCGTGGTACTGCTTCAACACGCACAACGCGAAGCAGAAGATGACGCTGGAGGACGGCACCGAGCTGTCGCCCGCCCTGGGCATCGGCGCGTTCCTGGAGAAGACGCTGGTGCACGCCGGTCAGTGCACCAAGGTCGATCCGGCCGCCCGGCCCGCCGCCGTCGGCCTGCTGGGCTGCGGCGTGATGGCCGGCATCGGCGCGGCGATCAACACCGGCGGGGTGACCCGCGGCGACTCGGTGGCGGTCATCGGCTGCGGCGGCGTGGGCGACGGCGCCGTGGTGGGTGCGGCGCTCGCCGGGGCCACCACGATCATCGCGATCGACACCGACGACCGGAAGCTCGAGTGGGCGCGCAAGTTCGGTGCCACCCACACGATCAACGCGAAGGGCGCCGACGTGGTCGCCGCCGTACAGGAGCTGACCGGCGGGAACGGCGCCGACGTGGTCGTGGAGGCGGTCGGCCGGCCCGAGACGTACAAGCAGGCGTTCTATGCCCGTGACCTGGCCGGCACGGTGGTCCTGGTGGGGGTGCCGACCCCGGAGATGACCATCGAGCTGCCGCTGCTGGACGTCTTCGGCCGCGGCGGGGCGCTCAAGAGCAGCTGGTACGGCGACTGCCTGCCCACCCGCGACTTCCCGATGCTCACCGAGCTGTACCTCCAGGGCCGGCTCGACCTGGACGCCTTCGTGAGCGAGGAGATCCGCCTGGACCAGGTGGAGGAGGCGTTCGCCAAGATGCACACCGGCGGCGTGCTGCGCTCGGTGGTGATCTTCTGATGGGCGTACGCGTCGGTCACACGGTCACCAGCGGCACCTTCTCGCTCGACGGGGAGACGTTCGACGTCGACAACAACGTGTGGGTGGTCGGCGACGACTCGGAATGCGTGGTCATCGACGCACCTCATTCCGTACGGTCGATCCTGGAGGTGGTGGACGGCCGTGACGTGGTCGCGATCGTCCTCACGCACGCGCATGATGATCATGTGCGGGTCGCCCCCGAGCTGGCCGCGGAGACCGGGGCGCCGCTGCTGCTGCACCCGGCCGAGGACGTGCTCTGGAAGCTGACGCACCCGGGCGTGCCGATGCCGGCGCCGCTGAGCGACGGCCAGGAGATCGCGGTGGCCGGGACGACCCTGCGGGTGCTGCACACGCCCGGTCACAGTCCCGGCGCCGTCTGCCTCTACGCCCCCGAGCTGGGCTGCGTCTTCACCGGCGACACCCTCTTCCAGGGCGGTCCCGGCGCGACCGGGCGTTCGTACAGTGACCGGCCCACGATCGAGCAGTCGATCCGCGGCCGGCTGCTGTCCCTGCCGCCGGAGACGATCGTGCACACGGGCCACGGACCGGACACGACCATCGGCGCGGAGAAATTCTAGGCGGCTTTCGCGTACGCCGGCACGGAACGATCCGCGAGCAGGTCGAGGGAGAGGGCGGCGGTCCAGCTGAACATCGGGGCGCCGATGCCCGCACCGGTCTCCGGGTGGAAGTACTCGTAATGCCCGGAGTCGTGGACGAGTCGCACCATGGCTTCTCGCAGGTCCTCGGCCTCGCCGCGGTATCCGTGCACCAGCATGCCCCGGCGCAGCAGCCAGTTGACGTTGATCCAGATCGGGCCGCGCCAGTAGCGCAACGTGTCGAAGCCGGGCGCGGTCCGGTCGTAGCTGGGCACCGGCAGCCCGGTCGTGCCCGGCAGGCCGAAACGCGGTGACGCCGCCTCGGCCATGATCGCCTCCGCCTGCTCGCGCGGCAGGTCGGGCAGCAGCAACGGCATCAGGCCGCTGACGCATCGGGCCGGGCTGAGGGTTCCCGTACGCACGTCGCGCGAGCGGAAGGTCGCGGTGCGCTCGTCGTACAGATGGGTGGAGATGGCTTCGGTGATCCGCCGCGCGCGCCGGCGGTGGATCATCGGGTCGGCGCCGACCACCGCGGCGATGTGCACGAGGGCCAGCTCGGCGGCGGCCAGGATGGCGTTGAAGGACGGGCACTCCACCAGGAACGCGTGCCGGTGCGCCAGCCCCGCGTCCTCGTAGCCGCCGTCCCGGTAGTTGATCACCAGGCCGAGGTAGCGCGCGTAGTCCACGTCGGTGGGGCGGTGGGCGGCGTCCGCGACCTGGAGGTCGCGGCGCCGGTAGCGGTCGAGCAGGCCGAGGTCGGCCGGTACGCCGGACATCGCGGCATCCCAGGACGGGCTGTTGTCGAGGCCGGACTCCCACGGGTGCACGATGCTCGCGAGGCCGCGCCCGCCGGTGTCGCGCCGCCCGGTGAGGTATTCCTGCTGGGCGACGAGCCGGGGATAGAGCCATTTGAGCTGCTCGCCGGCCTCGTGGGCGCAGCGGGCGCCGTGCGAGGCCGCCCGCCGGTACACCTCCCAGGCGGCGATGGCGTGCATCGGCGGCTGGACCAGCCCGGTGCTGCCGCGGGCCGGACGGTTGCCGTACGCGGGAACGTCCCAGAACGCCGGCCCGGGGAAGTAGTCGCCCTCGGCGGTGAGGGGGTCGAAGACGATGTGCGGAACCCGGCCGTCCGGCCACTGCGCCTCGAACAGGCTGCGCAGGTCGCGCCAGGCCCGGGTGGGGTTCACGTACGCCAGCCCGATGGCGATGAACGCGGCGTCCCAGCTCCACTGGTGGGGGTAGAGCCGGCGGGACGGCACCATGTGGTCGTGGGCCCAGTTGCCGTCGAGCACGGAAGCGGCGGACTTCCAGAGATCAGCAGACATGTCCGTGTGCATCCGTAGACCTTTCCGCCGGGGCCCTGGCAAAACCCTCTTGATCGGATGATGCCGCCTCCGCTGAAGGAATATTGCCTCGCGGATACCGGCGCGCGATCATCCGGACGGTCAGCTCGCGCCGACGGTGAGCCAGAGGCGGCTGCGGCGCCCCGGAAGGTACGGCGAGTCGAGGCGCTTCGCCACCACGCCGGACAGCCCCTGCGCCGCCGCGGTCTCCAGCGCGAACTCGCCGCCGCCGGGGAAGTAGGGCGGCGTCTGCCAGTTGTCGCCGGCCAGGTTGAGGCCGTCGAGCAGCTCGCGGCGTTCGGCGTAGCGGACGAGCTCCAGTGTGGAGTGCCCTTCCAGCCACAACAGGTCGTAGATCAGGTACTGCACCGGCGTGCGTTCCGCCGCGCGCCGGGCGGCGGCGGAGTCCCGCGGGGCCTTGCGGCGCTCCAGCGACTGCGGCGACACCGCCGGGCCGTCGAACGCCACGATCTCACCGTCGAGTACGGCCTCCAGCGGCGCGAGCGCCTCCCCGAGCGGGCGGATCTCCGGATACCAGGAGGTCACGTCGGTTCCCGTGGCGTCGGTGAGGCGCACCCGGCCGCCCGACACGTACGCGAGGGTGCGGCGGCCGGCCCAGCTCAGCTCGTACCCCCAGTCCTTGTCGTCGGGCGGCAGGCCGGCGGCCCGGGCAGCGAGCATGGGTTCGACGGCCTCGGGCATGCTCTCCCAGCCGGGTTCCGGCGGGTCCATCCGCCGGACCATCCAGTCCTGCCCGCCGGTCCGGAAGAAGACGTAGCGGCCGGACGTGCGGTCACCGTGGAACGTGACACCTATCTCATCGTCGCGCCACTTGTCCGCCTCGTAGGTGCCGTGGTCGTGGATGGTCATGTGCCCGCCGCCGTATTCGCCGGCCGGGATCTCCCCGGCGAAGCCGAGGTATTCCAGCGGGTGGTCCTCGGTGTGTTTGGCCAGGTGGTTCCGGGCGCGGTCGCGGGGGAGACCGCGCGGCACTGCGAACGACACGAGCACGCCGTCCCGTTCGAGCCGGACGTCCCAGTGCAGGCTGCGGGCGTGGTGCTGCTGGATGACGAACCTGTTCCCGCCGGTCGGCCGGGGGCGGGTGCGGGGCACGGGCTCCGGGGTACGGCGGGCGTCGCGCTTGCGCCGGTACTCGTCCAGGCGGTCGGTCATGTCCCGATTCTCTGCCCGAACTACACCGTTGTCATTCACGGATAAGTGTCGTACCCCCGTGCCAGGGTCGACCCATGTACGCCGAACGGGCATCGAGACTGCCGCATGTGATCGCCTGGCGCAGCACCGTGCCGCCGGGCTCGCCGGCGAGCCGCATCCTGCCCGACGGCTGCCTCGACGTGATCTGGCAGGACGGTCGCGTCTACGTCGCCGGTCCGGACACGACCGCGCAGGTGGTCTCGGCGCCGGCCGGCAGCAGGTTGTTCGCGCTGCGCTTCGCGGACGGGGCCGGTCCGGGCGTGCTGGGCGTTCCCGCCGACGAGCTGACCGACCGCCGGGTCCCGCTCGACGACCTGCTCCCCTCCGCCGTCGTGCGGGAGCTGGGGGAGGCCGAGGATCCCGCCGCGGCCCTGGAGGAGTTCGCGCGGCGACGATGGCGGACCCCGGAGCGGGCGATGGTCGCGGTCGCGGCGGGGACGCGGGCCGGTGCGCCGGTCGGCGCGATCGCCGATGCGTGCGGCCTCAGCCCGCGGCACCTGCAACGACGATGCCGGGCCGCTTTCGGGTACGGGCCCAAGACGCTCGCGCGCATCGTCCGGATGCAGACGGCCGTCGGACTCGCCCGGCGTGGCCGCCCCTTCGCCGACGTCTCCGTGGCGGCCGGCTATGCCGATCAGGCGCACCTCTCCCGAGAGGTGAAAGCCCTGGCCGGAGTGCCCCTCGGCGAGCTGCTCCGATGACCCGGCCGCCGCGGCGGCCTCGCTCGCCGCCCGCACATCGGACTGTCCGTATTGAACAAATCGGACAGGACGGTGATCGCGGGTTTCCTGGTTCGGTGGCGCCGGGTAGTGTCTTGGCTCCGACGCGTATCGAATACCCCTCGGAGGCGTTGCTGCGATGACCTTGCGCATCCTCGTCGTGGGCGCCGGCATCAGCGGCCTCGCGGCGGCCCGAGGGCTGCGGATCGCGGGCTTCCGGCCCGACGTGGTGGAGGAGCTCCCCGCCAGCATGGCGCCCGGCGCCGGCATCTACCTGCCCGGGAACGCCTCGCGCGCGCTGCGCCTGCTCGGCCTCGACGCGCCCCTGCGCCCGCTCGGCGACCTCATCTTCCGGCAGGTCTTCCAGGACAGTGCCGGTCACGAGCTGTTCGAGCTGGACGTCGCCGGGCTCTGGGCCGGGGTGGGGGAGTCGCGCGCGCTGTCCCGGGCCGATCTCCAGCAGGTGCTGCTCACCGGCGTCGGCGGCGCGGTCCGCTACGACACCGCCGTGCGCGACCTCGACCTCATCGACGGCGCCGCCAAGGTCGAGTTCGGCGACGGCAGCGTCGCGGAGTACGACCTCGTCGTCGGCGCGGACGGCCGGCGCTCCATGATCCGGCAGAAGGCCGGCCTGGGCGGCCCCGCGGTGCCGACCGGGCAGATCGTCTACCGCAGCGTGGTCGGCGGAGGGCCCGCGCTCAGCGACTGGACGGCCCTGCTCGGGCACCGGTCCCAGTTCGTCGCCATGCCGATGGGCGGCCGGCGGCTCTATATCTACGCCGACGAGACCGCCGCGCCCGACACCCCCGGCCCCGCCGACCCTGTCGTGCGCCTCCGTGAGCTGTTCGCCGACTTCGGCGGCTGCGTGCCGGCGATCCTCGACGCCGTCGAGAAGGTGCAGGTGGCGCGCACGGACGAGGTGGCGATCGACCGCTGGTCCGCCGGGCCGGTGCTGCTCGTCGGCGACGCCGCGCACGCCACCGCCCCCAGCCTGGCCCAGGGCGCCGCGATGGCCATGGAGGACGCCGTCGTGCTCGGCGAGGTGCTCAAGGGCGCCGGCGGGGATGTGGGGGCGGCGCTGCGGGCGTACGAACAGCGCCGCAGGCACCGGTGTCACCAGGTCCGGGAGCGGACCCACGAGCGGGACCGGACCCGGGACGTGCCGCCGGAGGAGCGCGACGCGCTGCTGCGCAAGGGCGGCCAGCAGATCTTCGCCGATCACTACCGAGCGCTGGTCGAGCCGTTCTGAGACCTGGGTGGTCTTTGGTCACCCCGCGCCCGCCGGGGGTCGGCCGGGGACTATTCTGCCTGCGAGGTACGCCTTTCACTACGGGCGTACGCAGTGGGACGAACGAGACATCGGAGGCTATCCGTGACGACCGTTGCGCCTAAGCCGATCGTGACGCGGCCCTGGCCGGTCCGACAGCAGGTCAAGGGCTCGGCCCTCGCGCGGATCCTGCGGACCACGGACGCGAAGCAGATCGGGATCATGTACATGATCACCGCCTTCGTGTTCTACATCCTGGGCGGCTTCATGGCCCTGCTCATGCGCACCGAGCTGGCCCGCCCGGGCATGCAGCTGCTGTCGCCGGAGCAGTACAACCAGCTGTTCACGATGCACGGCACGATCATGCTGCTGTTCTTCGCGACGCCGATCGTCTTCGCGTTCGCGAACTTCGTGGTCCCGATCCAGATCGGCGCGCCCGACGTGTCGTTCCCGCGGCTCAACGCGTTCGCCTACTGGCTGTACCTGTTCGGCGGCACGATCACTATCGGCGGGTTCCTCGCGCCGGGCGGGGCCGCGGACTTCGGCTGGTTCGCGTACACGCCGCTGAGCAACTCGCTGCACTCGCCGGGCGTCGGCGGCAACATGTGGGTCGTCGGCCTGGCCCTCTCGGGTCTCGGCACGATCCTCGGTGGCGTCAACATCATCACGACGATCATCACGCTGCGCGCACCGGGCATGACCATGTTCCGCATGCCGATCATGACCTGGAACATCCTGGTCACCAGCCTCCTGGTGATCATGGTCTTCCCGTTCCTGGCCGCCGCGCTCTTCGCCCTCGCCGCCGACCGCATCCTCGGCGCCCACGTCTTCGACGTCGACACCGGCGGCCCGATGCTGTGGCAGCACCTGTTCTGGTTCTTCGGCCACCCCGAGGTCTACATCATCGCGCTGCCGTTCTTCGGCATCATCACCGAGGTCATCCCGGTGTTCAGCCGCAAGCCGGTCTTCGGCTACAAGGGCCTGGTCGGCGCGACCCTGCTGATCGCGGCGCTGTCCATGAGCGTGTGGGCGCACCACATGTTCGTCACCGGCCAGGTGCTGCTGCCGTTCTTCAGCTTCCTGAGCTTCCTCATCGCCGTGCCGACGGGCATGAAGTTCTTCGTGTGGATCGGCACGATGTGGCGCGGCCAGATCAGCTTCGAGACCCCGATGATGTTCGCGCTCGGCTTCCTGGTGACGTTCCTCTTCGGCGGCCTCTCCGGCGTGCTGCTGGCCGCCCCGCCGATCGACTTCCACGTCTCGGACTCGTACTTCGTCATCGCGCACTTCCACTACGTGCTCTTCGGCACGATCGTGTTCGCCGTGTTCTCCGGCATCTACTTCTGGTTCCCGAAGATGTTCGGGCGGATGCTCGACGACCGCCTCGGCAAGATTCACTTCTGGCTGACGTTCATCGGCTTCCACGCCACGTTCCTGGTGCAGCACTGGCTCGGCGCCGAGGGCATGCCCCGCCGCTACGCCGACTACCTGGACACGGACGGCTTCACGTTCCTCAACACGTTCTCGACGGTCGGCTCGTTCGTCCTGGGCGCCTCGACCCTGCCGTTCATCTACAACGTCTGGAAGTCCTACAAGGTCGGCCAGCTCGTCACGGTCGACGACCCCTGGGGTGCGGGTAACAGCCTCGAATGGGCCACGTCGTCCCCGCCGCCGCTCCGCAACTTCGACCGCATGCCCCGCATCCGCTCGGAGCGCCCCGCCTTCGACGCCAAGTACCCGGAACTCGCCGCCGGCGAGCAGTCGATCGCGGGCCCGCCGGAAGGCGGCGCCCGCCCCCTGACCAGCGAATCCGACGGCGGCGCCACCTACCGCGAGGACGCGTCCAGGTAGCCACCGCAGCATCGACGAGCAGCCCGTCCCGGCCAGGCGCCGGGGCGGGCTGCTCGCTGTTTCGGCCCCGCGCCGAGCCGTCGTTCCCACCCTCGACGGCGTCCACGGCTGCCCAGTGTTCCCGGCCCGCACCTCGTCCGGTCCGGGGTGGTGTGTCCGAAGTCGTCCGGGCGGGTGGGTTTCCCGGGGGCTTCCGGGCGGTAGTGGCTTCCCGGGGCCCGCAGTGAGCTCCATCAAATCCGTTGGGAATGTCGTACCCCTCACGGAGACTGGCGGGCGGAGGTTAGGACCCCGATGACACTCACGCCTTACCGCGAGACCCTCGCCCTGCGCGGGATCCCGTCGCTGCTGTTCGTGGCGACGCTGGCCCGCATCCCGATCACCGCGGGGACGGTCACGATCACCCTGCACGTCACCCAGGACCTGCACCTCGGGTACGGGGCCGCCGGGCTGGTCGGCGCCTTCTTCACCATCGGGAGCTCGGTCGGGGCGCCGGTCATGGGCCGGATCACCGACCGGAAGGGGCTGCGGCCCGTCCTCGTGCTGACCACCGTCGCCGAGGTCACGTTCTGGACCGCCGCGCAGGCCATGCCGTACTGGGCGCTGCTCTTCGCCGCGCTGGTCGGCGGGTTCCTGACGCTGCCCGCCTTCGCCGTCGCGCGGCAGTCGATCGCCGCGCTGGCACCCGAGTCGCACCGGCTGCCGGCCTTCGCGCTCGACTCCATCACCACCGAGCTGTCGTTCATGGCCGGGCCGGCGCTGGGCGTGCTGATCTCCACGACGGCCGGGGCCCGCACGGCGATGTTCGCGGTCGGCGCCGGCATTCTGCTGTCCGGCGTCGGGCTCTACCTGCTCAATCCGCCGATCCGCGGCAAGGGCGAGGCGCCGATCTCGGCCGGCGAACGGGTGCCCCGGCGCGCCTGGCTGAGCCCGCGGCTGATCGCCGTGCTCGCCATCAGCAGCGCCGCCACCCTGGTGCTCAGCGGCACGGACGTGGCGGTGGTCGCCGTGCTGCAGCACTCCGGGGAGGTGCAGTGGACGGGGGCGGTGCTCGCCATGTGGGCGTGCTACTCGTTGCTGGGCGGTTTCGCGTACGGAACGGTCAAGAAGGGTTTTTCGCCCCTGACCCTGCTGGCGCCGATGGCCCTGCTCACGATCCCGGTGGGGCTCGGCGGCGGCCACTGGTGGCTGCTCGGCCTCCTGCTGCTGCCGGCGGGAGCCCTGTGCGCGCCGACGATCACGGCCACGGCCGACGCGGTCAGCCGCCTGACCCCCGCGGCCGCCCGCGGCGAGGCGATGGGCTGGCACAACTCGTCGCTGACCGTGGGCGTCGCGCTCGGCGCCCCGCTGGCGGGCGTGGTGATGGACTCGACCTCGCCGTCCTGGGGCTTCGTGGCGGTCGGCGGTGTGGGTCTGCTGGTGGCGGTGCTGGTGCTGCCGGCCGAGGCCCGCAGGCGGGGGCGAAAGGCGGCCGGCACACAGGCGGGGGACGCCCACGCGTGGGAGAACGGCATGGCCGGCCCGGCCACCGACCTCCCCGCGCCGGACGACGCTGCGTCGCCCGCGAGGTGAGGTGAGGGTCGCCGGTCAGGCGGGGAGGACTACCGGCCTGCCCGTTGTGGCGATCTCGGCCTCGGCGAACTGGGTGAGGGCCGTCGCCGTGGTCGCCTCGGCCACGCCGGCGGTCAGGTCCAGCAGGACGGTCGTCGTGAAGCCCGCGGTTCGCGCGTCCAGGGCCGTGGCGCGCACGCAGTGGTCCGTGGCGATGCCCACCACGTCCACCTCCGTCACGTCGCGGGTGCGGAGCCAGCCGGCCAGTTCCTCGCCGGTGTCGGTGTGGCCCTCGAAGCCGGAGTACGCCGCCGCGTGCTCGCCCTTGTGGAAGATCGCCTCGACGCGGCCGGTGTCGAGGGCCGGGTGGAAGTCCGAGCCGGCGGTTCCGGCGACGCAGTGGGCCGGCCAGGAGTCGACGAAGTCCGGGTGCGAGCTGAAGTGCGGGCCCGGGTCGATGTGATAATCCTTGGTCGCCACGACGTGGTCCCAGCGCCCCGCGGAGCCGGCGAGCGCGGACGAGATGGCCGCGGCGACGCCCGCGCCGCCCTGGACGGCGAGGGAACCGCCCTCGCAGAAGTCGTTCTGGACGTCGACGATGATGAGCGCGCGCGGCACGGAACCTCCGAAAAGAAGACGGTCAGCTGGTCGGGACGACGGTGACCGGGATGGCCGGGTCGCCGGCGGAGAGCTTGAGGCCCTCCCACGGGATCGAGATCAGGCACTGCCGCAGGTGGTCGCGGGATTCCGCCAGCGTCGGCGCCTCGACGATCTCGCCGGCGGCCACGTACGAGCGTTGCAGCAGCCGGTCGTTCGCCTGGTGGTCCGGCACGCCCTGGGAGACCACGATCTCCTCGGTCGCCGTACCCGTGGGCTTGTGCCGGCGGATGGCGGTCTTGCGGCCGCCGACCGTGGCCTTGTTCTCCGAGCGCTTGACGACCGCGCGCCCTTCGACCTCGACGAGCTTGTAGACCAGGCCCGCGGTGGGCGCGCCGGAGCCGGTCACCACCGCGGTGCCGGCGCCGTACATGTCGACCGGTTCCGCCGCCAGGGTGGCGATCGCGTACTCGTCCATGTCGCCCGAGACAATGATCTTGGTTTCGGTGGCGCCGAGGGAGTCCAGGAGTTCGCGGGAGTGCTGGGCCAGCACCGA
Source organism: Pseudosporangium ferrugineum (assembly GCF_003002065.1). GTDB lineage: Bacteria > Actinomycetota > Actinomycetes > Mycobacteriales > Micromonosporaceae > Actinoplanes > Actinoplanes ferrugineus_A. The sequence continues at coordinate 10,998 of NZ_PVZG01000009.1, read as the reverse complement.
GAGGTCGCCCGAGTCGATGCGGACCGCGCGCAGGTCGGGGCCGGCCACCGCGATCGCGTTGCGGATGCCCTGGGCGATGTCGTACGTGTCCACGAGCAGCGTCGTGTTCTTGCCCAGCGCGGCCACCTGCGACGCGAACGCGGCCGGCTCGTCGTCGTGCAGGAGCGTGAACGCGTGTGCCGACGTACCCGTGGTCGGGATGCCGTAGCGGCTGCCCGCGGCAAGGTTGGACGTGGTGGCGAAGCCCGCGAGGTACGCCGCCCGCGCCGACGCCACCGCGGCCTGCTCGTGGGTACGCCGGGAGCCCATCTCGATGATCGGCCGGCCCCGAGCGGCGGTGACCATGCGGGCGGCGGCCGAGGCGATGGCGCTGTCGTGGTTGAGCACCGACAGGATGAGCGTCTCCAGCACCACGCATTCCGCGAAGCCGCCGGACACCGTCAGGATCGGTGAGCCGGGGAAGAACAGCTCGCCCTCGGCGTACCCGTCGATGTCGCCCGTGAACCGGTAGTCCGCGAGCCAGGCCGCCGTCGTCTCGTCGACGATGCCGGCCTTCCGCAGGAAGGTGATCTCCTGCTCGGTGAAGCGGAAGTCGCGGATCAGCTCGATCAACCGGCCCTGGCCGGCGGCGACGCCGTAGCGGCGGCCGGTGGGCAGGCGCCGGGCGAACACCTCGAAGACGCTGCGGCGGTGCGCGGTGCCGTCCTTGAGGGCCGCGCTGACCATGGTCAGCCCGTACTGATCGGTCAGCAGCGCGGGGGAGAACTCGTCCGTCACGCCCCCACCCTATTGCGGAAGCAGGCGGAGTGCGGGGGCAAGCTCGTTGCGACCGTTCACTCCCAGCTTGGTGTAGACGCGCTGTAGGTGATTCTCCACGGTACGTGGTGAGAGGAAGAGCAGGTCGGCGATCTCCCGGCTCCGGACGCCGCCCGCCGCCAGCTCGGCGACCTGCCGTTCCCGTACGGTCAGGGTGGGCTGCACCGCCATCAGGGCCGGGGTCCGCAGCACGTCGCAGCGGGCCAGCACGTCGGCGAGCAGGGTGCTGGCCGCCAGCGCCTGGGCGTCCCGGGCGGCCCGGAAGATGCGGACCGCGCCCGCCGCCGCCTCGGCCGCGTACACCTGGTAGCCGAGCGCGGAGAGGTCGCGGGCCACCGCGAGGTGGGTGCCGCCGTCGGTGCCGGCGGTGGCGTGGCGGATCAGCACGGGTGCGGCCCGGCCGCCGACCGTCGGCGCCATCGCGGCCATCCGGTCCGCGACCAGGTCCGCCCGGCCGAGCCGGACAAGATCGTACAAAGCGATCAACTCGATCGCGTGGAAGCCGTCCTCACGCAGCCGGTTGGCGAGCTCCAGCAGCATCCGTACGGCGCCGGTCACGTCCCCCGCGCACGCCTGCGTCCACGCCCGGGCCTGCTGCCGCCACGCGTAGTAGAGCCCGGAGGGGCGGGCGGCGGCGGCCTCCGCGATCGTCAGCGACGCCCGGGCCAGGGGGTGGTCGCCGCGCTGCGCCGCGATGATGGCCCGCGCGAAGTGGGCGCTGCCGTCGTAGACGCTCGCCATGGACAGCGTGGCGCAGGCCTGCTCGACGGCCCGCAGCGCCTCGTCGGTGCGGCCGCGCATCCACGCCGCCCGGGACTGGAGCAGCGACACCCACGCCGAACCGAAGCCGAAGCCGCCGGCCTGTGCGAGGTCGGCGAACTCGGCGGCCAGGATCCGGTCGATCGCCGGGAGGTCCAGCGACACCGTCACCAGCGTGCCCTCGGCCATCTGGAGCGCGTACTGCAACGCCGGGATGTCGCGCCGCCAGGCGATCGTCTCCGCCCCGGCCGCCGTCAGCAGCGCCCGCGCGCCGTCCTGGTCGCCGCTGAGCGCCGCGAGCAGGGAGAGCACGCACTTCGCCAGCCCGCGCGCCGGAGTGCTCGCCTCGGGCGCGTCGGCCACCAGCGAGGCCAGCTCCCGGGCGTGCGGGACCTGGCCGATCTGCAGCCGCAGGAACGCCTCGACCGCGTGCGCCCTGGCAGCGTCGGCCGGGTCGGTGAGGGTGACGGCGGCGAGGTCGTCGGCGGCCTCCGTGCGGCCGAGGCCGAAGAACTCCACGGTCGCGCGGGCGGTCATCCGGCGTACCCCGTCGTCGGGCGCGCCGTCCAGGACCGCGAGCGCCGCGTCCGCCTCGTCGGCGAAGAGCAGGGCCGTGGCCAGCAGGTCGGCGGCCGGATAGCCGGCGCCCGCCTCGTACGCCGCCGACGCCAGGCGCCGGGTGAGGGGCACGTCGAACCGGGCGAAGGCCTGCCCCGCCGCGTCGAGCAGCAGGGCGCCGTCCTGGGCCGTGCCCGAATCGAGGCGCCAGACGGCGACCCGCAGCAGGTCGTCGCGGCGCCGGCCACCGGCGGTCTCGACCAGATCGGCGAGCTTCGCCAGCAGGCGCCGGGACCGGGTGACCGGGCATCGCCGCCGCACCACCTCGCCATAGAGCGGATGCGCCAGCCGGACGTCGTGGCGGCGTTCGTCGCGGTCCACGCGGATCAGCCCGCGCTCCTCCGCCGCCTCCACGTCCGCCGGGTCGGCGGCGCGCAGCAGGACCTGTAACCCGATCGGTTCGCCGAGCGAGACCATTTCCAGCACGTCACGGACGCCGGTACTCAGGCTCCCGACGCGGGCGTCGACGAGCTCGGCCAGGCTCGGCGCCAGCGCCAGGCGGCCGGTCCAGCGCCAGAATCCGTACGCCTGGAGCAGCGCGCCGCCCCGCAGTGCCGCCATGATCAGCTCGCGCAGCAGCAGCGGGTTGCCGCCGCCCAGGTGGCACAGCCGCCGCGCCGATCCGATCTCGACCGGGCCGCCGACCATGGTGTTCAGCAGCGCCCGGCTCTCGTCGATGCTCAACGGCGCCACCTCGGCGTGGTCGACCAGCCCCTCGGTCCACAATGCGGTGATCGGCGCGGGCACCGGCTCGGCGGCTCGCAGGGTGGCGAGCAGCGTGGCACCCTCCCGGACCAGCAGATGCACCAGGGCGGCGGACGGCGGGTCGAGCAGGTGGGCGTCGTCCACGGCGAGCACGGTCGGCCGGCCCCCGGCATCCGCGTGCAGGCCGTCGACGGCCCAGCGCAGCAGGCCCGCGGGGGAGAGCCCGGCCGGGGGATCCGGGGGCAGGATCTGCGCGAGCCCGCCGAACGGCAGTCCGGAGCTGGCGGTGGTGGCGGAGGCGAAGTAGACCGCCCGGCCGTCGGCGGGCAGGGGCGAGACAGCCTCGTGCAGCAGCCGGCTCTTGCCGATGCCGGCCGCACCGCTGAGGATCAGCCCACGTTCGGAGTCGCTCGTCGCGACGCTACGGAGGCGGGCCAATTCGTCGGTTCGGCCGACGAATCCCCATTGCTCCACGAGAGTCAGCATATCGAGATGCGTCACAGTCAGTTCACTGCCTGTACCCCTTCTGGCATTGAGTATGAGCCGGTCAGGGGGTGAGTAACCCGGCATCTGTCCCGCGGGACCGCCGCCGTTTACGGTTCGGCGGTGCCCCGCGCGACGTGCCCGGGTGCCGCCTGGCGGGGCGGCCCCGGGCGCCTGCCCGTACGCCCATCGGTCCTCCGCTTCCCGCCGGGATTCCGGCCGTTCCCGGGCCGGATCCCTTGTCGTTTCCGGTGTCGTTCCCCGGCGTTTCCGGTGTCATTCCCCCGCGCTTCCGGTGTCATCCCTCGGCGGTGGAGGCTTCGTCCGGGAGGGCGTGGCACGATGGGGGGCATGGCGTTGCCTCAGGTCGCTCCCGTCGAGACGCCGCAGATCGAGGAGGTACCGGCTGATGACCGGCCGTGGGTGACCATCGTCTGGGACGATCCGGTCAACTTGATGTCGTACGTGACCTGGGTGTTCCAGAAGCTCTTCGGCTACAGCCACGAGAAGGCCGAGCAGCTCATGATGGAGGTGCACAACAAGGGCAAGGCGGTGGTGTCCTCCGGCGCGCGCGAGCGCATGGAGATGGACGCCTCCCAGCTGCACGGCTACGGTCTGTGGGCGACGGTGGACCGCGCGTGACTTTTCAGCTTCAGCTCGATACGGGGTTGGTGATCGACTGATGTTCCGGCGCAACGGCGACCTGTGTGTGGCCTCCTTCGCCGTGGACGAGGTGCGGGTGCTGCGCAAGGTGGCCGGCGAGGTCGTCGGCCTCCTGATGGACGGCTTCGACCACACCGACCCGGTGGTGTCCCGGCTCTTCCCGGACATCTATCCCGACCGGCCCGACGACTCCGCCGAGTTCCGCCTCTACACCGAGGGCGACCTCAAGACGGGCAAGATCGACCAGGCCGGCGCCATCCTCGCGGCGCTGCCCGACGACGGCCCCGGCGAGGTCCGCCTGGACGGCGAGGAGGCCGAGGCCTGGCTCCGGGCGATCAACGACGCCCGGCTGGCCATGGCCACCCGGCTCGACATCAGGGCGGACACCGACCTCGGCGAGGAGCTCGACGAGGCGGTCATCCACGATCCGGCATCGAGCCGGGTGTTCCAGCTCTCCGTGTACGCGTACCTGGGCTACCTGCAGGAATCCCTGCTCAACGCCCTCCCGGGCATCGACCACCGCGCCTGACCGGCAGGGCCGCCCGGCCCGGTTGCCCACTCCTGCCCGGCAGGACCGGCTTCCGGGCGGGCCGGCTTCCGGGCGGGCCGGCTCCCGCGGGGCCGCCCCTTCCTTGCCGGGCCCGCTCGGCCTTCCCCTGCCGGACCCGGCAGGTCGGCCCTGCCCCCTGCCTGGCTGTCTTGGGCGGCTTGTCCGCGGCGCCGCCCGGCCCCTGGTCGGCCGTTCTGGGCGGCTTGCCGGGCGGCGCCGCCCGGCCCCTGGCCGGCCGTTCCGGGCGGCTTGTCCGTGGGTGCCGGGCGGGCGGGCATCAGGCGGCGTCGAGCTCGCGCAGCTCGGTGTCGTCCAGGGTCAGCTCGGCGGCCCGCACCGAGTCGGTGATCGATTCCGGGCGGCTGGCACCCGGGATCGGGATCACCACCGGGCTCTTGGCCAGCATCCACGCCAGGGTGACCTGCTGCGGGCTGACCCCGTGCGCCTCCGCGACCCGGCCGAACGCGGCGAAGCGGTTGCCCAGCTCCGCGGCCCGGCTGCTGCCGCCGAACGGCGACCAGGGCAGGAACGCCACCCCGAGCTCGTCGCAGAGCTCCAGCTCCGGCTCGGACGACCGGAAGGCCGGCGAGAACTGATTCTGTACGGACACGAGCCGCCCACCCAGAATCTCCTGCGCCTGCCGGATCTGCCGCACGTCGGCGTTGGAGATGCCCGCCATCCGGATCTTGCCCGCGTCGAGCAGGTCGCGCAGCGCCCCGATGGAGTCCTCGTACGCGACGCCGGGATCCGGCCGGTGGAACTGGTAGAGCCCGATCGCGTCGACGCCCAGCCGCTTGAGCGAGCCCTCGACCGCCTCCCGCAGGTGGGCCGGGGAGCCGTCCACCGTCCAGGAGCCGTCCCCGGGCCGCAGGTGGCCGCCCTTCGTGGCGACGAGCACCTCGGAGGTGTCCCCGCCCCAGCTCGCCAGCGCCTGGGCGATCAGCGTCTCGTTGTGGCCGACCTCGTTCGCGTGCAGGTGGTAGGCGTCGGCCGTGTCGATCAGCGTCACGCCGGCGTCCAGCGCGGCGTGGATCGTACGGATGGACCGCTCGGTGTCGGGGCGCCCCTCGATGGACATCGGCATGCCGCCGAGCCCGATCGCGCCGACCTGAAGATTCCCAATGCTTCGTTGCCTCATGGTTAACCCATACCCGACGACCTTCCCGGTACGCGGGTGAGCACTGCCACGCCCGGTTACCGCGTACGTCACGGTAATGTGAACAGCGTGCTGACCATCGACAGCGCGATCGTCAAGGCGATCGTCGCCCACGCCCGCCGGGACCACCCCGACGAGGCCTGTGGCGTGGTCACCGGCCCGATCGGGAGCGACGTGCCGACGCGCCACATCCCCATGGACAACGCGGCGCGGTCGATGACGTTCTACGAGTTCGACTCGATGGAGCAGCTGCGGGTCTGGCGCGAGATGGACGACAACGACGAGGAACCCGTCGTGATCTATCACTCGCACACCGCGACCGAGGCCTATCCGTCCCGCACGGACGTGTCGTTCGCCGGTGAGCCGGGCGCCCACTACCTGCTCGTCTCGACCCGTGAGCCGGATGTCGAGGAAATCCGTTCGTTCCGTATCGTGGACGGTGTGGTGACCGAGGAAGAGGTCAACATCGTGGATGCGACGGTGGACGCGTGAACAGGGGTGCGGACGGGGACGCCGTCCAGTCGTACATGTTCGGGCAGAGCCCGGCGTCGGTCTATTACGAGTGTCGCTGAGCGACACCTCCCGACCCGTCCCCGAACGTCTCGGCACACTCTTTCGCAAGGAGCATTACCACCATGGCTATCGAAGTTCGCGTTCCGACCATTCTGCGCAGCTACACCGGCGGCTCGAAGGTCGTCGAGGGCTCCGGTGACACCCTGTCCGGCCTGATCGACGACCTCGACTCCCGGCACAACGGCTTCAAGGGGCGGCTCATCACCCCCGAGGGCGGCCTGCACCGGTTCGTCAACATCTACGTCAACGACGAGGACGTCCGTTTCCTGGGCGCGCTCGACGCCAAGCTCAACGACGGCGACTCCGTGACCATCCTCCCGGCCGTGGCCGGCGGCGCGCTCGGCTTCGCGGCGGCGGCCGCCCTCCTGGGCCCGTCCCACCGGTCCGCCGCTACCCGCAAGCGGACCGAAGGCCGGTAAACCCGATGGCTCGCTATGAGAGCCTCCTCGACGCCTGCGGGGGCACGCCGCTGGTCGGCCTGCCCCGGCTCTCACCGACGGTGCCCGAGGGGGCGCCGCCGGTGCGGCTCTGGGCGAAGCTCGAGGACCGCAACCCGACCGGCAGCATCAAGGACCGGCCGGCGCTGTTCATGGTGCGCGAGGCGGAGGAGTCCGGCCGCCTCCGCCCCGGCGACACGATCCTCGAGCCGACCAGCGGCAACACCGGCATCTCCCTGGCCATGGTCGCGAAGCTCCGCGGCTACCGCCTGGTCTGCGTGATGCCCGAGAACGTCTCCTCGGAGCGGGTCCAACTGCTCCGCATGTACGGGGCGGAGATCATCTTCTCCCCGGCGGCGGGCGGCTCCAACCAGGCGGTGGCGGTCGCCAAGCAGATCGCGGCGGAGCACCCGGACTGGGTGATGCTCTTCCAGTACGGCAACGCCGCGAACGCCCGGGCCCACTACGAGACGACGGGCCCGGAGCTGCTGCACGACCTGCCCACGATCACCCACTTCGTGGCGGGCCTCGGCACCACCGGCACCCTCATGGGCACCGGCCGCTACCTGCGCGAAAAGGTCGACGGCATCCAGATCGTCGCGGCCGAACCCCGCTACGGCGAACTGGTGTACGGCCTCCGCAACATCGACGAGGGCTACGTCCCGGAGCTCTACGACGCCACGGTCCTCAACCGCCGCTTCTCGGTAGGCACCCGCGACGCCGTCCTCCGCACCCGCCAACTCGTCGAGGTCGAAGGCATCTTCGCCGGCTTCTCCACCGGCGCGATCCTCCACGCGGCCCTCGCCGTGGCCCACGAGGCGGTCCGGGAAGGCAGACGAGCGGACGTAGCGTTCGTGGTCTGCGACGGAGGCTGGAAGTACCTGTCGACGGGCGCCTACGGCGGCACGCTGGCGGACGCGGAGGAGGCCCTCGAAGGCCAGCTCTGGGCCTGACAGCCGCTGCCGGGTGCCGGGCGTCGGTGAGCAAGGCCGCGCCACCGGGCGGTCGGGCCGCCGGGGCGGTTAGCTAGCCGGGCCAGGCAGCCGAGACGTCAGGCAGCCCGCCGGTTCGGCTTGCCGCCGGGAGGCCGACCTCGCCCGGGCGGCGACCCCGCCGAACTCGCCGACCTCGCCTGGGCGGCAACCCCGCCGACCTCGCCGACCGCGCCTGGCCGGTGATCGCGCCGACCGCGCCTGGCCGGTGATCGCGTCGACCGCGCCTGGCCGGTGATCGCGTCGACCGCGCTTGGCCGGTGATCGCGTCGACCGCGCTTGGCCGGTGATCGCGTCGACCTCGTCCGGCCGGCGACCGCGCCGACCTCGCTTGGCCGGTGACCGCGCCGGTCTCGGCTGGCCGGTGGCTTGGCCGTCTTCTGGCCTGGGCGGGCGGGGTGGCTAGTAGGCCACCGCGAGCAGCACGTCCGCGGTCAGGGGGGCCGCCGCGGCCACCATCAGCAGCACGGGCAGCACCCGGCGGTGGATCGACAGGAAGGCGCCCACCGACAGCGCCACGCTGATCATGCCCAGGAGCGCCAGCACCCAGGTGTACCAGCCGGGTACGCCGCCGCCGATCTGGGACACCATGCCGCGGACGCCGACGCCCACGCCGGCCAGGCCGAGCAGCGACGCGTAGATCGACATGCCCAGCAGGCGGCCGGTGCCGGGTGCCGGGTCGTCGGGGGCCGGGAAGCGGAACAGCACCTCCTCGTCGTCGTGGGCGTCATGGGCGTCGCGGCCCGCCGGCCGGGTCGGCTCCCAGCCGAACGGAACCACCTCCGGCGCGGTCACTTCCCGCCGGCGGGCCGCTTTGTCGAGATTCGTCGTCGTCACTTGTCGCCCCTCCGAAATGCCCCGGGTGCCCCTTCACGGTGTGCAACGGATTCGACTCACGAGGCGTAACGCGACGGAAAATGACCCAGCTCACGGCGGGTGTGACATAGGTTGTCGATTTGACGACAAATCGATCAGACGTTTACGTGACGCGCTGGTCCCGGCGTAGGCTGCGCAGCGTGATTGACTGGTCTGCATTCTTCGCCGGTGGTCAGTCGGCGGAGTCGTGGACGACCGAGCGTGAACCAGAGGGACCCGCATGCGACTGACCGTTCTCGGCTGTGCCGGCAGTTTTCCCGGCCCCGAGTCGGCCTGTTCCGCCTACCTCGTGGAGGCCGACGGCTTCCGGCTCCTGATCGACTTCGGCTCGGGTTCCCTGTCCGCGCTCCAGCGTTACGCGGGCATCGATGCCGTTGATGCGATCCTTCTCACCCACCTCCACTGCGATCACATGCTCGACGCCTGCACCTACGTCGTGGTGCGCCGCTACGCCCCGGGCGGCCCGATGCCCCCGCTGCCGGTCTACGCGCCCCTCGGCGCCGCCGAGCGCATCTCCGCCGCCTACAGCTCCGAGAACGAGCCCGTCGACGACGTCTACACCTTCTACGGCCTCCAGCCCGGCACCTTCCCGATCGGCCCGTTCACCGTCACGGCCGACCGGGTCAACCATCCGATCGAAACCTATGGCGTACGCGTAGAGCACGGCGGCCACGTCCTCGCGTACTCCTCGGACACCGCCCCCTGCGAGCCGCTGTTGCGCCTGGCACAGGGCGCGGACCTGTTCCTCTGCGAAGCGAGCTACCTCGACGGCATCCCCAACCCTCCTGACCTGCACCTGACCGGCGGCGAGGCCGGCGAGGCCGCCACCAAGGCGGACGTGCGCCGCCTGCTGCTGACACATCTGGTGCCCGCATGGGGTTCCGAGGCCTCTACAGTGGAGGCCGCCTGCGCCGCGTACGCGGGTCCGGTTGAGGTGGTACGCCCCGGTGCCCGCTACGATCTCTGAGCTTGCCGAGGGGACGGCACGAGCGAACCATCGACTCGACAGTGACCTTGGAGTGCCCTGCATGACCGGTGGATCAGTGGGCGGGCGCGGACTGCGCATCGTCCGACTGGCGAACTTCGTCTCACCTCGTTCCGGCGGCCTGCGTACCGCCCTGCGCCACCTCGGCGAGGGCTACCGGCGGGCGGGCCACGAGCCGATCCTGATCGTGCCGGGCCGCGAACGCGCCGACGAGATGACCGAGCAGGGCCGTGTTATCACGCTGCCGGGCCACCACCTGCCGCGCACCGGCGGTTACCGGGTGCTGGCCGGCCGCCGCGAGCTCGCCCGCCTCCTGGACGAGCTGGCCCCGGACCGCATCGAGGTCTCCGACCGGGCCACCCTGCGGTGGACCGGCCGCTGGGCCCGTGAGCGCGGGGTCCGCTCGATGATGGTCTCCCACGAGAGCCTCGCCGGCCTGCTGGGCGTCTGGGGGCTGCCGCACCGCGACTCGCTCGCCGACCGGCTCAACCGTCGTACGGCGGAGGCGTTCGACCAGATCGTCTGCACCACCGCCTTCGCCGCCGCGGAGTTCCGCCGCCTCGGCGTGCCCAACCTGGTGGAGATCCCGCTCGGCGTGAACCTGCGCCAGTTCCACCCCAGCCGCCGCGACCCCGCCGTCCGCGACCGGTACGCCCGCCCGGACGAACTGCTCGTCGTCTACTGCAGCCGGCTCTCCGCGGACAAGCGGCCGGAGCTGGCCGTGGACACCATCGGTGCGCTGCGCGCCGCCAAGGCCCCCGCCGTGCTGGTCCTGGCGGGCGACGGGGCACGCCGGGCCGCCCTCGCCTACCGCGCGGCACGGCTGCCGGTCCGCTTCGCAGGTCACATCACGGACCGTGACGCCGTGGCGGCGCTGCTGGCGAGCGCCGACGTCGCCGTGGCGCCGGGTCCGGTGGAGACGTTCGGGCTGGCCGCCCTGGAGGCGCTGGCCTGCGGAACGCCCGTGGTGGTCAACGCCGCGAGCGCGTTGCCCGAGGTCGTCGGGGAGGCCGGGGTCGCCGTGCCGGGGACGCCGGAGGCGTTTGCTGAGGGCGTACGGAAAATTATGGACCGTCCTGAGCAGGAACGCCGCGATGCTGCCCGGGCCCGCGCGGAGCTTTTCGGCTGGCCGCAGGCGGTCGAGGGTTTCCTGCGGGCGCACGGCGCGCAGCCGGCACTGCGGGCGCCGACCATGCTGGCCCGGCAGACCGCGCGGTCCCTGCGCCCGGCTGTCCCGGTGCCGGTCGCGGCGGGGTCCCGGGTCTGGGCCACCGCCTCCGCCGACCGCGTCTAGTGTGCTGCGCCGGAAATTCGCCTGTTAAGTCGGTGTAGGGTGGGTTGATGGCACGAACCGGGCGCCCGACTGCACCGCTGGTGTTGACCGA